>NZ_CP028053.1:0-4370279 GCF_043545505.1 Pantoea sp. SGAir0183 | reverse complement strand
GGCGGACTCCACTCGTACAAATTCGATAAGAAAAAGTAGGCACTAATCTAAGAAACGTTCATTTTTGACACAGACGAAAGAAAGCGCCTGCGACCGCTATCAGCGGTTTTCCACCCCGCAACCATCGGAGGATCGCCAGAGGAAGGGCGGATCATAGCGCAAAGCGCGACAGAGATCTTCCCTTTCTACACAGTTTTTCTCCTTTTTATCCACAGGGCATGAACGCGGGTAAAAGTCTACGCCTGCGGCAGAAAAAACCACCTGGGATCGTGCTGAATGATCCAAATTTTCGGACGGCTTCTCGTTTTTGACGTGTGGCAGGCGAATTTGATCGCAATAAGATCCTGCGCGATCCTTGCGCTTTAACGCAGACCCCGTATAATTCTCCCCCCGGCGTTGTCGCGTAAAGCTCAATGCCCGGACTCAGCGGGCTGTATCCGGGTTTTCTGGCGCCGCGACAAGCGAAGTAAATTGACTCGGGACTGTACAATTATTACAATCCCGCCTCTTTATTAAAGACACATTGAGGCGTCGGTCTGTTTGTTGGCCCGAAAACGCGTCACCCAGTGAAAATTTTCAAGTTTAGGTAGAAATCGCCATGAAACGCACTTTTCAACCGTCCGTACTGAAGCGCAACCGTTCACACGGCTTCCGTGCTCGTATGGCTACTAAAAATGGTCGTCAGGTTCTGGCACGTCGTCGTGCTAAAGGCCGCGCTCGTCTGACCGTTTCTAAGTAATAAAGCTAACCCTGATGGGTAAGCTCGCATTTCCCAGGGAGTTACGTTTGTTAACTCCCACTCATTTCACTTTCGTCTTTCAGCAGCCACAACGGGCTGGCACGCCGCAAATTACTATTCTCGGCCGCCTTAACGCGCTGGGGTATCCCCGCATCGGTCTTACCGTCGCGAAAAAACATGTGAAACGCGCTCACGAACGTAACCGGATCAAGCGATTGACCCGCGAAAGCTTTCGTCTGCGTCAACATGAATTGCCGTCGATGGACTTTGTGGTGGTCGCGAAAAAGGGTGTTGCCGATCTCGATAACCGTATGTTGGCGGAAGCGTTGGAGAAATTATGGCGTCGTCACTGTCGCCTGGCGCGCGGTTCCTGATCGTCCTGATACGCGTATATCAACGCGGTATCAGTCCATTGCTGGGGCCACACTGTCGGTTTCATCCGACCTGCTCTCAATACGGAATTGAGGCCTTACGCAGGTTTGGCGTGATAAAAGGCAGTTGGTTGACTTTAAAACGCGTATTAAAATGCCACCCTTTGAACCCGGGTGGTGACGATCCTGTGCCGCCAAAAACCTTTGATACCAGAGAACATTAACGATGGATTCGCAACGCAATCTCTTTCTCATCGCTTTTCTGTTCGTGTCTTTCATGATCTGGCAAGCCTGGCAGACGGACCACGCTCCGAAGCCATTGCAGACCCAGACCACGCAAAACACCAACAGCGCTGCCGGTGATGCTACCGGTGTTCCCGCCAGTGGCCAGGGTAAAACGATCACCGTTAAGACCGATGTCCTGTCATTAACCATCAACACTCGCGGTGGCGATGTTGATCAGGCGCTGCTGCTGACTTACCCGGATAAGCTGGGTTCTGACAAGCCGTTTGAGCTGCTTGAAACCACACCATCGTTTGTCTACCAGGCGCAGAGCGGTCTGACTGGCCGTAATGGTCCGGACAACCCGAACAACGGTGCGCGTCCGCTGTATACCACGGCACAGGATCACTTCGAACTGGCTGACGCTCAGAGCGAGCTGCGTGTTCCGATGACGTTCACGGCTGAAAACGGCGTTGTCTATACCAAAACGTTTGTGTTCAAGCGTGGCGACTATGCAGTTAACGTTGATTACAACATTAACAACACCAGTCAGCAGCCGCTGGAAGTGTCAATGTTTGGTCAGTTAAAACAGACCATCGATTTGCCTAAGCACCGCGATACTGGCAGCAATAACTTTGCGCTGCATACCTTCCGCGGTACAGCTTACTCCACCAGCGAATCGAAATACGAAAAGATTAAGTTCGATACTATCGCCGATAACGAAAACCTCAACACCACCACCACCAATGGCTGGGTGGCGATGTTGCAGCAGTATTTCGCTACCGCCTGGGTGCCGCGCACGCAGGGAACCAACACGCTTTACACCAGCAATCTGGGAAATGGCGTGGCGGCTATCGGCTATAAATCTGCGCCGGTCACCGTTGCACCGGGTGCACAGCAGACACTGGATGCCACACTGTGGGTAGGTCCGGAAATTCAGGATAAAATGGCCGCGATTGCGCCGCATCTTGACCTGACTGTGGACTATGGCTGGTTATGGTTCATCTCTCAGCCGCTGTTTAAACTGTTGAAGTTCATTCACAGCTTTATCGGTAACTGGGGCTTCTCCATCATCATCATCACGTTCATCGTGCGTGGCATCATGTACCCGCTGACGAAAGCGCAGTACACCTCGATGGCGAAAATGCGCATGCTGCAGCCGAAGATTCAGGCGATGCGTGAGCGTTTAGGGGATGATAAGCAGAAGCAGAGCCAGGAAATGATGGCGCTGTATAAGGCTGAAAAAGTGAATCCGCTGGGTGGCTGTCTGCCGCTGGTGATTCAGATGCCTATCTTCCTGGCCTTGTACTACATGCTGTCTGGCTCGGTTGAACTGCGTCATGCGCCGTTTATTTTATGGATTCATGACCTGTCAGCGCAGGATCCGTACTATATTCTGCCGATCCTGATGGGCATCACCATGTTCTTCATTCAGAAGATGTCACCGACGACGGTGACCGATCCGATGCAGCAGAAGATCATGACGTATATGCCTGTAATTTTCACCGTGTTCTTCCTGTGGTTCCCGTCAGGTCTGGTGTTGTACTACATCGTCAGTAACCTGGTGACCATTCTCCAGCAGCAGCTGATCTATCGCGGGCTGGAAAAACGTGGCTTACACAGCCGCGACAAGAAGAAAGCGTAAAACCGTCGCGGGAGGTCTCCCGCGATAAAACAGGTTATGCTCAGGCGGTCAAAGCGACCGCCTTTGTTTTTTGTAGTGAGAGAAAATGTATGAGCCATAGCGATACCATTGTTGCTCAGGCCACGCCGCCCGGACGCGGCGGCGTTGGCATTTTGCGTGTTTCCGGTCCGCAGGCCGCAGAGGTTGCCCGCCAGGTGCTGGGTAAACTCCCTAAACCACGTTATGCCGACTACTTATCGTTTAACGACAGTGATGGCAGCGTGCTGGATCAGGGCATCGCGCTATGGTTTCCTGGCCCCAACTCCTTTACCGGCGAGGATGTGCTGGAGCTGCAAGGTCACGGCGGCCCGGTGATTCTGGATCTGCTGCTGAAACGGATTGTGGCTCTGCCCGGATTACGTATCGCGCAGCCTGGTGAATTTTCTGAACGCGCGTTTCTGAACGACAAACTCGATCTGGCCCAGGCGGAAGCCATTGCCGATCTGATTGACGCCAGCTCAGAACAGGCCGCGCGTTCGGCGGTAAATTCCCTGCAAGGCGCATTCTCTGTCCGTGTTAACCAGCTTGTGGAAGCCCTGACTCACCTGCGTATCTACGTGGAAGCGGCCATTGACTTTCCAGATGAAGAGATCGATTTCCTGTCTGACGGCAAAATCGAAGGGCAGCTTAATGCTGTCATTCGCGATCTCGATGCGGTGCGCGCGGAAGCCAGACAGGGCAGCCTGCTGCGCGAAGGGATGAAAGTCGTCATTGCCGGTCGGCCAAATGCCGGAAAATCGAGCCTGCTTAATGCACTTGCCGGGCGTGAAGCGGCTATCGTCACGGATATCGCCGGCACCACGCGCGATGTGCTGCGTGAACACATCCATATTGATGGTATGCCACTGCATATCATTGATACCGCCGGTTTACGCGAAGCCAGTGATGAGGTGGAACGTATCGGCATCGAGCGCGCCTGGCATGAAATAGAACAGGCGGACCGCGTGCTGTTTATGGTTGATGGCACCACCACGCAGGCGACCGAACCGGCGGAAATCTGGCCCGATTTTGTCGCTCGCCTGCCGTCTCAACTGCCGATCACCGTGGTGCGTAATAAAGCGGACATCACCGGTGAAACGCTCGGCCTGACGGACGTCAATGGTCATGCCCTGATCAGACTGTCTGCCCGCACCAGCGAAGGGATTGATACCTTACGTGATCACCTCAAACAGACCATGGGATTTGCCGACAATATGGAAGGCGGCTTCCTGGCGCGCCGTCGTCATTTGCAGGCACTGGAATTAGCCGCAACCCACCTGGAGCAGGGAAAACATCAACTGCTGGGCGCATGGGCAGGGGAATTACTGGCAGAAGAGTTGCGTCTGGCGCAGCAGGCGCTAAGTGAAATTACGGGTGAATTTACCTCGGACGATCTGTTAGGCCGGATTTTCTCCAGTTTCTGTATTGGTAAGTAGCTCAGCGGGCAGACGGCGGTGGAAATGTGCATCCAGAAACGCAATCCGCCGTGCGTTGCGCATCGGTTGCCGTAACGGAAGGTATGATAACGAGGGATAAGATTGCTCACGTTTTGCGGCGTGCCAGGTCATTCACACTAAACCGGGCGAATATGCATCCAAAAGCGTGAACGCAACGTACAGGTTAAATACTGGATGTTTTCCTGGAGAGTTATATGACGATACCGCTCGATGATGCCGCGCTGAATACGTTGTTTTACCAGGCCCGTACGCACAGTCACTGGCAGCCTGAACCGGTGCAGCAGTCGCTGCTGGAGAAGCTCTATCAGATGGTTGCCCTGGCACCGACCTCGGCCAACTGCTCACCCGGTCGCTTTGTTTTTGTCACCTCTGCGGAGGGAAAAGAAAAGCTGAAGCCGGCCCTGGCCTCCGGCAACCTTGAGAAAACCCTGCGCGCCCCTGTCACCGTGATTATTGCCTGGGACAGCGAGTTTTATCAGCATCTGACCATGTTGTTTCAACATGCCGATGCGCGAAACTGGTTTACCAACACACCCGATCTGGTTAAAGAAACCGCATTTCGTAACAGTAGCCTGCAGGCAGGCTATCTGATCATGGCCGCGCGTGCGCTGGGGCTGGATGCAGGCCCGATGTCAGGATTCGATCCGCTTAAAGTGAACGCGGCCTTTTTTGCCGGTACCAGCTGGCAGGCCAACCTGCTCATTAACCTGGGCTATGGCTTACCCGACAAGCTCCCGCCCCGATTACCCCGGCTGAGCCTGGAGCAGGCCTGCCAGTTCGTCTGAGTTACTGGAGCGTTACGTGCTTACCGTAACGCTCACTGCTTTCCCGCCCTTTGCGTACGGTTTTAATGCGCGTCGATAAAGGCGATTTTCAATACAAACAGCAAGGCGACAATGACGACGCAGGGGCTGATTTCTCGCCAGCGACCGGTGCCCAGCTTCATCACACAGTACGCAATAAAGCCCAGTGCGATGCCTTCTGTAATCGAAAAACTAAAGGGCATCATGGCGGCAGTTACAAATGCCGGGACGGCTTCGGTCAGGTCATCCCATTTGACGCGGGACAGGCTGGCCGTCATCAGCACGCCAACATAGATTAACGCGCCTGCCGCAGCATAGGCCGGTACCATGGCCGCCAGGGGCGATAAAAACGTGACGAGCAGGAACAGAAGGCCTGTGACCACGGCCATCAATCCGGTACGGCCGCCGACGGCTACGCCGGAGGTACTTTCAATATAGGCGGTCACCGATGACGTTCCTGCCAGCGCGCCCGTTACCGAACTGATGCTGTCGACATACAACGCCTGTTTCATGCGCGGGAACGTGCCTTTTTCATCAGCCAGTCCGGCTTTGTCGGTCACGCCAATCAAGGTGCCGGACGAGTCAAACAGATTGACCAGCATAAAGGAGAATATGACGCCTGCCATGCCGATGTTGAACGCGCCTTTAATATCAACCTGACCGACAATCGCGGTGACAGATGGCGGCGCAGAAACCACGCCCGTGAACGTCACGTCGCCCAGCAGCCAGCCCAACGCCGTGGTGACGATCATCGAAATGAGCACGGCGGCGTGAATGTTGCGTGAGGCCAGAATGGCGATAATAAAGAATCCCAGCGCACCCAGCAGCACATTGTGTGAGCTGAGGTTACCCACGCTGACCAGCGTATCCGGGTTGGCCACAATGATACCGGCGTTTTTCAGGCCCATCATGGCAATGAACAGGCCAATGCCAGCGGTGATGCCTACGCGCAGGCTAAGCGGAATATTGGCGATCATCCAGTAACGTACCCGCAACAGAGTCAGGATGAGCAGACCCAGTGCGCCCCAGAAGATGGCACCCATGCCGACCTGCCATGAGTAACCCATCGCGCCGACGACCACAAAGGCAAAAAAGGCATTGAGGCCCATCGCCGGGGCCAGAGCGACAGGAAGATTGGCAAACAGCCCCATCAGGATGCTGCCGAACGCGGCAATCAAACAGGTCGTTACGAACACTGCCCGGGTATCCATGCCTGCGACACCTAAAATCTGCGGGTTCACAAAAACAATGTATACCATGGTCAAAAACGTGGTAATGCCTGCGATCACTTCGGTACGAACCGTTGTACCATGCTCCTGCAGTTTGAATACGCGCTGAAAAAGGCCTTGTTTATTCATGCCATTTATCCAGAAGAAAATTTCACCGGCGCGTATCCTGGCGATTTTGCCCCGGCAATACAATGATTTTTCGCAACCGATTGCCATATCCCGGCCCCTCAGGGCCACGCTGACGTGTTAAGGTACCCCGAACAAAAGGAGGAGTCAGATGTCTGTTGAATGCGTCTTTTTCGATTGTGACGGTACCCTGGTTGACAGTGAAGTCCTGTGCACCCGCGCGTATGTCACCACCTTTGCCCAGTACGGGATTACGCTCTCTCTGCAGGAGATGTTCGAAAAGTACAAAGGGGTAAAGCTGTATGACATCATCCGCGACGTCAGTGAAACGCATCGGGTCGCTCTGCCGCTGGAGGACGTTGAACCGGCTTACCGGCGCGAAGTGGCCCGTTTGTTTGACCGTGAACTGAAGCCGATAGCCGGTGCGAAGGCACTGGTCGCGCAAATGGCAGTACCGATATGCGTGGTGTCAAACGGCACGGTGAAAAAGATGCAGCACTCGCTGGGCCTCACCGGCATGCTGAATCATTTCGCTGACCGTCTTTACAGCGGCTATGACATTGGCCACTGGAAGCCCGAACCCGAGCTGATGTTTCACGCAGCCCAACAAATGCAGGTACCCGTCGAGCGCTGTATTTTGGTGGATGACTCCGAAGCGGGGGCGCGTGCCGGTATCGCAGCAGGCATGCCGGTGTTTTATTACTGTGCCGATGCTCATAATCCCGAACTCCATCATCCGCTGGTGACCGTGTTCACCGATATGGCCGCGTTACCCGCGCTGTGGCGCGCCAGAGGCTGGAACCTGACGCGCTGACTCAGGTCACCCAATGTCGTTTATCCACCCGACTGAGCAGCATTCCCAGCAATAAGCTGCCCACCAGCGTGACGGTAAAAACGGCAGGCAGGTCGAGCCAGGGACGCGCCATATCGTCATAGTGATGGGTGCGAATAAAATGGATGAACAGGGCGTGAAAGCCGTAGATGGGCAGAGAGTAGCGCGAAATGATGGCCAGACCGGGCAGCGTACGTTGATTAAAGGCATTTTTGAACACCACCAGCGCGCTTATTGCGGCAATGAATACCAGCGGTCCGCAATAGAGATACCACGTATCGTTAAAGGCACCATTAACGATTAACGCGCGCTTCGTACCCAGCATAATGCCGGTCACGCAGGCCACAAAGGTCACGGCAGCCAACGGTGTGATACCACGTCTTTCTGTGTCCATGGTACCGATCGCCCGGCCTAATAAGGCGTAGAGCAGGTAATAGATACTGTCGCCGCTCAGGTAAAGGTTAATGGGCAACCAGTGAAAGCGCCCCCACGACTGGTCCATGGTATTGGGATTCGCGAGGACCACCACAATCAGCACCAGTAGCGCCACGTAGCGCGGCCGCACGCTTTTTACCTGAATCAGGGGCGACAAGAGGTAAATCCCCATGAGCGCGAAGAAAAACCACAGATGGTAGAACACCGGCTTCTGCAGCATTTTTAAAATTGAACGGCCTTCGCCAATTGGCGTCAGCAGGCTGATATAAACCAGTGACACGGCACTGTAAAAAACCAGACATCCCAGCAGTCGCCACAGGTGGCGCGGCTGCGTACTGCGTTCACCAAAGAACAGATAGCCTGAAATCATAAAAAACAGCGGCACACAGATGCGTGACGCTGAATTGAACAGGTTAGCAATATCCCACCAGTGACCTTTTATGGCCATCGGCCCGGTCAGATACCACGTTGTGGTGTGAATGACGATGACCATCAGGCAGGCAATCGCCCGCAAATTATCAATCCAGTAAATCTTTTGC
This sequence comes from Pantoea sp. SGAir0183, assembly GCF_043545505.1. Classification (NCBI taxonomy): domain Bacteria; kingdom Pseudomonadati; phylum Pseudomonadota; class Gammaproteobacteria; order Enterobacterales; family Erwiniaceae; genus Pantoea; species Pantoea sp. SGAir0183. Next base: position 4,361,863 of record NZ_CP028053.1, on the reverse strand, counting down.
GACATGGTGTCCTCTGGCGCAGTGCGTCCCGGTGCAAAGCGTAGCCAGTCGCGTCGACGTCAACAAGCGCAATAGCGGGGATTCAGAACCCTCTGTGCACAGGATCGCATGAAAACGCATAACCGTATCGGTTAATCAGGCGATGACAGGCCGCCAGCAGGCTAAATCTGACACCAAAAATCCACTCTCGCGGCTGCGCCGCCGGATTTCCGGCTGCATATCACGCGGTCAAAGGGTATACTGTCGCACTCTTTTTTTATCTAGCCGAACCGCGTGCGAACTCATCATGCAAAAGTTTGATACCAAGACCTTTCAGGGCCTGATCCTGACATTGCAGGATTACTGGGCGCGCCAGGGCTGCACCATTGTTCAACCACTGGACATGGAAGTGGGCGCTGGTACTTCACACCCAATGACCTGCCTGCGCGCACTTGGCCCGGAGCCGATTGCTGCGGCCTATGTGCAGCCATCCCGTCGTCCTACCGACGGCCGCTATGGCGAAAACCCGAACCGCTTGCAGCATTACTATCAGTTCCAGGTGATCATCAAGCCGTCGCCGGACAATATTCAGGAGCTGTACCTCGGGTCGCTGAAAGCGCTGGGTATGGATCCTACCGTACACGACATTCGCTTTGTTGAAGATAACTGGGAAAACCCGACGCTGGGTGCCTGGGGACTGGGCTGGGAAGTCTGGCTTAACGGTATGGAAGTGACGCAGTTTACTTATTTCCAGCAGGTCGGTGGCCTGGAGTGTAAACCGGTTACCGGCGAGATCACCTATGGTCTGGAACGTCTGGCCATGTATATCCAGGGCGTGGACAGCGTTTACGATCTGGTCTGGAGCGACGGTCCGTTAGGCAAAACTACCTACGGTGATGTGTTCCATCAGAATGAAGTGGAGCAGTCGACGTATAACTTCGAATATGCCGACGTCGATTTTCTTTTCACCTGTTTCGAACAGTATGAGAAGGAAGCGCAGAAGTTGCTGGCGCTGGAAAAACCGCTGCCTTTGCCCGCTTACGAGCGCATTCTGAAAGCCGCACACAGCTTTAACCTGCTGGACGCGCGCAAGGCGATCTCGGTGACCGAACGTCAGCGTTATATTCTGCGTATTCGCACCCTGACCAAAGCCGTGGCTGAAGCCTATTACGCTTCTCGTGAAGCGCTGGGCTTCCCGATGTGCAATAACAAAAAGTAAGAGGCAGCCATGACTGAGAAAACCTTCCTGGTGGAGATCGGCACCGAAGAGCTGCCACCGAAAGCATTACGTAGCCTGGCAGAAGCCTTTGCTGCCCAGGTGACGGCCGAGCTGGATGCCGCGAATCTGAACCATGGCGAAGTGAGCTGGTTTGCTGCACCGCGTCGCCTGGCGCTGAAAGTCGCCCATTTGAGCGCCTCCCAGCCCGATCGTGAAGTAGAAAAGCGTGGACCTGCCGTTGCCGCCGCCTTTGATGCAGCGGGCAATGCCACCAAAGCGGCAGAAGGCTGGGCACGGGGTAACGGTATCACGGTCGATCAGGCTGAACGTCTGAGCACCGATAAAGGCGAATGGCTGGCCTATCGCGCTCAGGTGAAAGGCGAAGCGGCGCAGGCATTGCTGCCGGGCATGATTGCCACGGCGCTGAGCAAACTGCCGGTACCGAAACTGATGCGCTGGGGCGACAGCGACGTGCAGTTTGTGCGTCCGGTGCACACCGTTACGATGCTGCTGGGCGATGAACTGATCCCCGGCACGATTCTTGGCATCAAGTCCGATCGCGTTATCCGTGGTCACCGCTTCATGGGCGAAAGTGAAATCACGCTTGAGAACGCCGATCAGTATCCGGATGTGCTGGAAAAGCGCGGTCAGGTGATTGCCGACTATCAGGTCCGCAAAGCCATGATCAAAGCCGATGCGGAAGCCGCAGCACGGCGTTTAGGTGGCGTAGCCGACCTGAGTGACAGCCTGCTGGAAGAGGTAACATCGCTGGTGGAATGGCCGGTGGTATTGACCGCCACCTTCGAGGAAAAATTCCTTAAGGTGCCGGCTGAAGCGCTGGTTTACACCATGAAAGGCGATCAGAAGTATTTCCCGGTTTATGACGCGGAAGGCAAACTGCTGCCAAACTTTATTTTCGTCACCAACATTGAGTCGAGCGAGCCGCAGCAGATTATTTCTGGTAATGAGAAGGTGGTGCGCCCGCGTCTGGCGGATGCTGAATTCTTCTTTAATACCGATCGTAAAAAACGTCTTGAAGATCATCTGCCGCGTCTTGAAACCGTATTGTTCCAGAAGGAACTCGGTTCGCTGCGTGATAAAACGGATCGTATTCAGGCGCTGGCGGGCTGGATTGCGGCACAAACGGGCGCAGATGTGAATCACGCCACACGCGCAGGCCTGCTGTCAAAATGCGATCTGATGACTAACATGGTGTTTGAGTTTACCGACACCCAGGGCGTTATGGGCATGCACTATGCGCGTCATGACGGTGAAGCCGAAGATGTCGCTGTGGCGCTGAACGAGCAATATCAGCCGCGTTTCGCAGGTGATGATTTGCCGTCCAGCCCGGTAGCCTGTGCGCTGGCCATTGCTGATAAGATGGATACGCTGGCCGGTATTTTCGGCATCGGTCAACATCCTAAAGGCGATAAAGATCCCTTTGCTCTGCGTCGTGCCGCGCTGGGCGTTTTGCGCATCATCGTGGAAAAAAATCTGCCGCTTGATCTGCAAACGCTCACCGAAGAGGCCGTACGTCTGTATGGCAGCAAGCTGAGCAATGCGAACGTGGTTGATGACGTCATCGACTTTATGCTGGGCCGTTTCCGTACCTGGTATCAGGAAGAAGGCCACAGCATCGATACCTTGCAGGCGGTGCTGGCACGTCGTCCAACCCGTCCGGCGGACTTTGATGCACGTATGAAGGCGGTTTCGCATTTCCGTACGCTTGATGAAGCGGCCGCGCTGGCGGCGGCCAACAAGCGTGTCTCGAATATTCTGGCAAAATCAACAGAACCGCTGAATGACAGCGTTCAGGCATCACTGTTGAAAGAAAATGAAGAGATCCAACTGGCCACGTTTGTGACCGCCCTGAGCAGCAAACTGCAGCCTTACTTTGCAGAAGGACGTTATCAGGATGCGTTAATTGAACTGGCGCAGCTGCGTGAAGCGGTAGACAACTTCTTCGATAAAGTGATGGTGAATGCAGAAGACCCGGCGGTGCGAATTAACCGACTGACGCTGCTGTCGAAACTGCGTGAGCTGTTCCTGCAGGTGGCCGATATCTCGCTGCTGCAGTAATCGGTTCTGATACAGATAAAAGGGACGAGATATCGTCCCTTTTTTTATGCCGCCACCCGACCTGCTGGTGGCACTTTATCTTTTTGCCGTCGCAATAAAAAACTGACAACACCTGTGGTTGCGAAGGCGTCCTGGCAGCGCAGGGGCTGTTATTAAAGCCGGACGGCCACGAACCCTGTAATGGGCTGCGGCACTGCGCGGCGTGCAGCTTCAGAATGTCCAGGTCACGCCTGAAGACAGCGTCCAGAAATACTGTTGATCCGTCATCGGGCTGTCGCGGAGGGCCCCTGTAAGGAAGGTGACTTTGGGTTGCAGGTAGACATGGAAAGATTTTACAGGGTGCCAGTCAAACGCCACGGCAAGCCATGGCGTTACGCCCTGATGGTTCCAGGTCGGTAAACCACTGCGGGCAGATTCCTCTTCGCTTACCCCGTAGTAATAGCTTGCCTGCTGTTTACTGAGCCAGTCCACACCGGCCTGAGGATAAACGTCAAGTTGCATCAGAGAGACCTGCCCTGCCCAGGCAACTGTACCCAGCCATCCCCGGCTTTCGTTCAGCGTATCGCCAGACAATTCGGTTCGAAACGCACCAAGGGGCGTGATCTTCTGGTAACTCATGCCGCCCATCATGGTGCTGTGGCGGATGCGTAACTGGCGGAGTGCCGAATCAGAGGTCTGGCCCGGATCAAATTCGTTATCCAGATACCACCAGCGCGCTTTCAGTTGTGTGGTGTCATCTTTGATAAGATAGGCGCCCACTTCTGTGCCATCAATATAGACATGATCATTGTCATAGCCCACATAGGGCAGGCCAGAAAACTGAGTTTTATACGCGTGATAGGGCGTAAAGTTCGCTTCCCCCTGCGCACCCAGGGTCAGCCCCTCAGCCCAGGCATGCGTAATATTACCGAGCAGGAGGCAACATAATGCCGTTCTGAAGCGTAATGGGATGGTCGTCATTTTGTCCGGTTATCGTCTGGCTGAGGCAGTGAGCTGTCAGGCCTCACAGCCCGAAACGGGGCGTGAGCATACATAAAAATTTGTGCCGCCTTTTCATCCTGAGCGCGCGGGTTGCCTCAGAACAGGGCTGCCCGAAAGGTATATCGGACCCGCTGCAGCAATGCAAGAGATGGCTACGCTTATTCTCACGGAGTTCATCCCCTGTTTATACTGGTCACGACGGACAGGTGCAGGCTACTGCGCGAATGCGCCACTCCATGATGATGGGTAAGGGGAATAACGGAGACGTCGACAGCCCTTTACGTGGGAAAGCAAGGATTGCAGACTGAAATGCGCTAAGGAAACAGGCTGTCAGCACCGCTACCGGCATCAGCGCTGACAGCCTCGCCGATCAGGATGCCGGCGGCGTAGTTCGGGCAAAACTTTCCCGTTGAAAGAGTGTTTCGGCCAGCCTGACCAGTGCGGGCCGCTGAACGCACCAGTTAGGGACAACGCGACGGAAATTCAGATAGCCAATCATGCAGCCTGTGGCAATGTCGGCCAGATTCAGTTCGCCATTATCGATCCACTTTCCTTCACTTACTTCTTTTTCCAGGCTGTCCAGCCCGCGCTGAATCTTGTCGCGATGGCGTAACAGCACTTCTTCTGACTGGGCGTTACCTGGCCGCATTTGCTCACGTACGATCACCAGTGCCGCATCGCTGATGCCATCGGCCAGCTTTTCAAGCTGACGAACCTTTAAAGACGCCAGCGGATCAGCGGGCAATAAAGCCGGTGCCTGACCACGCAGTTCGAGGTACTCCGCAATGATGCTGGAATCGAACCAGACCTGCTGATCCTCCGCGACCAGCGCGGGCACTTTCCCCAGCGGGTTATATTGCGGAACATGGCTGTCTTCGCTGTAGGGCGACGCATTAACAAATTCGAACATCATGCCTTTTTCCAGCATGATGACAGAAATCTTGCGGACAAAGGGGCTGGTATAGCTGCCAATCAGTTTCATTGCGTTACTCCCGTTTAGCGAGGTTTCATCAGCAAAAAACTATTCACCGGGAAACATAAAAGGATTCAGGCCACTGCGTACAAAACCTTCCTGCTCCATACGTGCATCCAGCACTAAAGAGGCGAGATCGTCGGCGACCGGTTCAATGGCCGGATTTTTTTCCTGATAAAGCATTTTCATGTAGCTGCCACAGTCGCCGCAGCTTTCTGCTTTGACGGCCGCGTGCTCGCTGTCCAGTGACCAGTAATGCAGATCGCGGTTTTGGTCGCAATGAGAGCAGGTGTTCTGCACGACGTGCCATTCACTTTCGCACAGGTTGCAGTGCAGGTAGCGCGCACTTTCATGCGAACCCATATGTACGATGCTGGCGACCGGCAGGCTGTGACATACCGGGCAGTGCTGGCGTTGTGCGCCCATCTCCGCCTGAGCCGTACCGGGAATCAATGCCGCCATTTGTGCCCAGTAGATCGACAGCGCAGCCCAGATAAAAGGGGCTTTATCACTGCTCACCTGCGCGTACTCACCCGCAAACAGGGCACTGGCCAGCGTTTCCAGCTCGGTCGCTGACGCTTTCTCCAGGTTCTCTAACACCGCCAGCGCCTGACCGCTCATTTCGGGCTTTAGCTCCGCAACTAACGAGTGCAGCAGGCGATGCCAGTGTGGATCGCGCGAAAGAGTATGAATATCCAGCGGCGCTTTATCTTCCTGAGCGCTCCTGAGCAGATGTGCGTGAAGGTTCATCTGCAGAGGATGATCGTACAGAACGATTTCCTGCGCCTGGGCGATGACGGCGGCAAAGCGTAAATAGTCACCCAAAGGATTTTTTGCCGCCAGATCACGCAAACGCGCCGCCCGACGGCTGTATAAATTTTTCAGCCGGGGGAAGAGTAACGGCGGGATCATTTCCGCTGGGTTTTTTTCGCTCTTCTCCAACGGGTCTTTCGGGATAATGCGGATGCGCATAAAAGGCATTTTCCTGTTTGTTGGCTGATTACGCTACTCACGACACCAGCAAAAATGAGGTTGTCTGTATCGGCTACGAATAGCCGTTATGGGCCGGATCTCTCGCCATTTTCCCTCGTGAGCGGTTCTCAGCGAGCAAAGCAGGCGGAAAACCGCGTCAGGAAACCACAGTGCAAAACTGGTCCCACCAGGCTGAGCATAGCAGTCCAGTCCTTTATCTTCAGTATGAAATACATTTTTCGCCGGCGACAACAGGCATAACGCATTGTGAATAACGGCAAATCTGTGGGCCTTTCACGCTTTATGCTGTCTGCCCCCCACAGACTTGTTGCAGCACGGCGCAGGGTACAGAATAGAAGCTATTCAGCATGGCGCAACAGGGTTACCTTTACGCCATCCGCAACAGCTCAGGGTCAGAACAACGTGAAGAACAACGAAGTGAAAGAGGAAACCGGTGCGAGTGAGCGAGCAGGCTTGCGTGAAATCCATGTCTGGCAACGTGACGACCTGCACCATGCTCAGGCCGACTGGTTAGCCGAAGAAGTGCCCGTGGCGTTGGTGTATAACGGTATTTCTCACGTTGTGATGATGACAACGCCCAAGGACCTGGAGGCGTTTGCTGTCGGTTTTTCACTCTCAGAAGGCATCATCGATTCTCCGGCCGATATTTTCGGAATGGATGTGGTGACCGGTTGTCACGGCATTGAGGTGCAGATTGAATTATCCAGCCGACGTTTTATGGCGCTGAAAGCCCAACGGCGAGCGCTGGCCGGCCGGACGGGTTGCGGCGTATGTGGCGTGGAGCAACTGGAGCAGATCGGAAAGCCGCTGACGCCGTTGCCGTTTACGCAGACTTTTCCCCTGGCGCAGCTGGACAGCGCGCTGGCGCAGCTCAAGGACGTCCAGCCCGTCGGGCAAAAAACAGGCTGCACGCACGCGGCCGCCTGGATACATCCTGAGGGTGGACTGATTCATGGCTGTGAGGATGTCGGCCGCCATGTGGCACTGGACAAACTGCTGGGCTATCGCAGTCAGGCCGAATGGGGCAATGGTGCCGTACTGGTCTCCAGCCGGGCCAGCTATGAAATGGTGCAGAAATCGGCAATGTGCGGCGTTGAAATTCTGTTTGCCGTGTCTGCCGCAACCCAGTTAGCGGTGGAGGTGGCCGAACGCTGTCATCTTACCCTGGTAGGATTCAGTAAACCGGGCCGTGCCACCATCTATAGTCATCCGCAGCGGCTGAGATAACGTCTGCGTGTTCGGGGCGCTTTGCAGGTAATCCTCTTTACGCACCCAGGCTTTCCGCCACCGAAAAATCTGGCTGCTTTGCATGCTTTTTCAAAACCTTATGTTTAATAGGGCATTGATTACGCTTTTACCGATCATGAATTTAACTATAATGATACGACTGCTTACGCGGCACGTGCCGACATTGTCGTGCTGCTCAAACACTAAATGGAGAGGAAGAACATGAGTTATTCACTGCCATCCCTGCCTTACGCTTACGACGCTCTGGAACCGCATTTTGACAAGCAGACGATGGAAATCCATCACACCAAACACCACCAGACTTATGTCAACAACGCCAATGCGGCGCTGGAAGGGACTGAATTTGCCGATCTGCCTGTCGATGAACTGATCACCAAACTGGATCAGCTGCCAGCAGATAAAAAAGGCCCGCTGCGCAATAACGCGGGTGGTCACGCTAACCACAGCCTGTTCTGGAAAGGCCTGAAAACCGACACCACGCTGCAGGGCGAGCTGAAAGCCGCGATTGAAAAAGATTTCGGCAGCGTAGAAAAATTCCAGGAAGAGTTTGAAAAAGCGGCAGCGACCCGTTTCGGCTCCGGTTGGGCCTGGCTGGTTAAGAAAGGTGACAAACTGGCCGTGGTTTCAACCGCTAACCAGGACAACCCCCTGATGGGCGAAGCGATCGCTGGCGTATCGGGTTACCCTATCATCGGTCTGGATGTGTGGGAACACGCCTACTACCTGAAGTATCAAAACAAACGTCCGGATTACATCAAAGCTTTCTGGAACGTGGTTAACTGGGACGAGGCGGCAGCGCGCTTCGCATCCGCTAAGTAAGCGCTAAGCGCCACAGGTACTTTCAACCGGCAGAGTGGCTCTGCCGGTTTTTTTACGCCCGCAGGATGTTCCTTACCCCTGATAATCCTCGTTGACGCAATAGTAACGCTTGCTTAGCGATGCTGCCGCCCCGCATTTTACAATTCTGAAACCGCCGTTCTTACCTGCAACAGCCAGACAGGCTTAGCATTCTAAACAATCATTAAACGAAGCGTGAGTTTATCCCGCTAAATTTTTAACAATTTGAGTCATTAACCTGCCGTTGATGCCGGTCGTTTTATCATCAGTGTCACTATCAGACTAATAAGAACGTAGGCTATGTCTATTTATACTACACATGATGTGACGGCGGATTCCTGCGCCGGTTTATTTTTCCAGTTACTTAGCGGAAAGTACGTCCCTAACAAACTCTGGCGTAGCCGTCTTTTCCGGCTTAAATTTGCTTTAAGAACGCTTATTGCGCCTGTTACGACTTTGCGTTATTTACAGCAACTTTCTGCGTTACCAAGAATCACCCAGTTGTTGCACGTACAGGGGCTGTTACCTGCAAAACTTCATCGCCCCTATCTGCGTGCGGGGATGAGCGTCGCGCAACGGGCGCAGGCGATTCTTGATCATTATGCGTTGATGGGAAGTCTGGAGAACAGTCAGCTTCGCCAGATTCTGCAAAGCGGAGAGGAGACAGTCCTTGCCAGGTTTGAAGGTAAAAATAATGAAGCGTTCAATATTACTTGTCGCTCCGGATATTTCGATCGTGAAGGGGAAGTCACGGTTGTTTTACGTTATGAAAATGAGGCGCTGGCTTCTCTGTCATTTACCATTATGAATGACGAAAAACAGCGAACTTTGCTGATTGGTGGTTTGCAGGGACCACGTAAACATATCTCAAATGATGTTATTCGTGATGCAACGAAAGCCGCACACGGCTTATTTCCTAAACGCCTGTTAATGGAAGTTGTATTTATTTTGGCTCAGCAATGCGGCGTTAAGAAAATTGCGGCGGTTGGCGACGAAACCCATGTTTTTCGTAGCCTGCGTTATCGTCACAGCAAAGGTGATAAGTTTTTCGCCAGCTATAGTGAATTCTGGCTGACGCTGAATGGTCAGGCCCGCGCTGATGGCATGTTTGCACTGCCGCTGATGTTGCCACGAAAAACGCTTGAGGAAATTGCCAGCAAGAAGCGGGCCGAATACCGCCGTCGTTATACGCTGCTGGATACGCTGGCAGAGCAGGTGAATATGGCTACTGGCCAGCATGCGGTGGATCAGGCGGCTGCCTGATCGCACACATCAAAAGGCGCTTTTGGCAAAGCCTGTCATGACCTGCAGGTTCATTTCTCGTCCCAGCGCGGTCATAGGGTGCACGACAACCAGGCCGCGTACACTTTTCTTTAAGGCACCCAGATTGGCCTGTTCTTTTTTGGTAATTTCGCGGCTGAACGGCAGTTTCTGCAGTTTTTGCGCTTCCTGGCTCAATTTGGCGTCGCGCTGATTGCGCAGACGTTCAATTTCCGTCACCAGCGTTTCTTTCTCTTTTAAAAGCGCGCCCAGCTTTTCAGCATCACCCGCTTCCAGTAGCTGAGGCTCTTTACGGTTCAGCGCGTCCAGTTGATCGCTGAGGCGTTTAATTTCGTTCTTTTCTTGCTCTTTCATGACAACAACTCGTTGAGGAAAACAGGCTAAGGATACACCAAATTCACGACAGATTCTCGGGAGAAGGGTGAAAGAGGGAGCGGTTCAGGCTCCCCGCAGGATTTAGCTGGATGCCTTCTTAAACGCCTGTTTCAGGCTGATACGGGAAATGAGTTCTGTCAGAGACAGGACCATCGTGGAGCGCACCATTTGCAGGTAGCGTTGCTGCTGCATCGCCTGTAAGGCGGGATCGTCTGTCTGTAAGGTGGGAACCGGCGGCCAGGCTGAGACGCAATGCAATTCACCGAAAGGACCCAGGATTTCATCATCGGTAAAACGATAATCGCCCGCGTCGTGATTCAGCTCTTCGCGCAGGGCCAGCAGCAGTTCACAATCTTCATATTCATGACGACTAATCACCCCAAGGCCATAAATCAGCTTAAGCCTGACCGACAGCTCGCCGAGCGGGCCGTCGCCCAGCAACAGGGGCTCCACGGCGTATTTCACGGCGTAGTCATCTTTACGGAATACTTGTAACACCAGCACATTAACGGCTTCGGCCAGCAGTTCAACTGCGGCGAACAGAAAGCTCCGCACCGATCGCCCCGCGTTCAGACGTTCAAGCACACGATTTTCAAAAGCCTGCTTTTCTTCCATTATGGCCTGCGTCAATGTCGTACTGCTGTCGGAGGCGACGTCATCGCCCCCGATCTGGATTGCTAACATGGCGTTATTATGCCATGGCGTGCCAGGCGCTAACGGCTTCTTTTACAATCTCACTGTCAGCCTCCAGGCCAGATACCTGAGCCAGGGTTGCCTGTGGCCCTTTTTCCGCCAGCAGTGCAGCCAGCTCTTGCGCCTGCGGATCCTGGTCGCTGTGGTAGTGCATGGCGGCCGCAATCCCTTTCACCAAATTGGCATGCGGCAATCCGTATTCCAGTGTGCCCAGCGTTGGTTTAATCAGGCGATCGCCCGCACTTAACTTACGAAGTGGCTGCCGACCCACGCGTTCAACATCATCTTTTAAGTAAGGATTTTCAAAGCGGCCCAGGATTTTCTGGATATAGGCAGCATGTTTATCGGCGTCGAACCCATAACGTTTGATGAGCACCGCGCCACTCTCTTCCATGGCGCCCTGAACGACGGCGCGAATACCCTCATCAAGAATGGCATCGCGGATGGTCTGGTGGCCAGCCCGTTGTCCCAGGTAGGCCGTAATCGCGTGGCCGGTGTTGAGTGTAAAAAGCTTACGCTCAACAAAGGCCATCAGGTTGTCAGTCAGTTCCATGCCCGGCATGGTGGGCAGATCGCCCTTAAACTGGGTCTTATCCACAATCCATTCGCTGAAGGTTTCCACGGTGACTTCCAGCGGATCCTCACTGCCGGCTTCAGAAGGCGGTACAATACGATCAACCGCAGAATCGACAAAGCCAACATGCGCCTCAAGCCAGGCGTGATACTGGGACGGTAGTGCCTGGAGCACATGCTGTTTGAGCTGACTGGTACCGCGAACCATATTTTCACAGGCGATAATATTTAGCGGCTGAACATTGCCGTTATCACTGCGTTTGGCCAGACCTTTGGCGACGCTGGTGGCGATGCGTTCCAGGATTTGCGGGCCAACCGCAGTGGTAACGAGATCAACTTCAGCGATCAGAGGGATAATATCGTCGCTGGTACTGTTAACGGCGCTGACGCCTGTAACGATGTCGACGTTGGCCTGTTCACCGACGACATGCACAGGATATTCATGACGTGCATTCAGGGCATCCAGTACCGTCTGATTCACATCTGCGAAAACCAGCTCAATACCTGCGTCTGCCAGCAGTTTACCAATAAAACCGCGACCAATATTACCCGCTCCAAAATGTAACGCTTTCATAATTTTTACCCATATCAAATGACAACGGGGCGGGCATGTCCGCCCCAACAAAGTGGGACGGGCATAACCGCCCCAGGGAAAATGTCGGACCGAATCAGTCTAACGCTGGCTTGCCTGATAACAGATTCAGCACATCTTGAACGCTGTTGGTATGAGCCAGTTTTTCAATGACCTGCTCATCGTCAAGTGCGTTGGTCAGGCTGGTGATCACCTGAATATGCTCGTTATTGCGGGCGGCGATACCAATGACCAGGCGCGCCACCTCATCGGGTTCATCACCAAACTGCACGCCAGCAGGGTACTGGCAGAAAACCACACCGGTTTTCAGCACCCGGTCTTTAGCCTCAACCGTGCCGTGCGGGACCGCGATCGATTCGCCAAGGTATGTCGGCGTCAGCTTTTCCCGCTCCAGCATCGCATCAACGTACTCGGGCTGAACATAACCCCCTTTCACCAACTGCTCACCCGCAAAGCGGATGGCCTGCTCTTTATTACTGGCATTCAGTCCCAGGAACACATTGCTCGCCCCCAGTTTAAACAGGTTGGCACTGCCGTCATCATAGCTGTCACCCAATGTTTTCTGTACGACTTCCCGGTTCGCTTCACTCCGGTTTGCCGCCGCCAGGCGCTGGGTCAGCGTGCTGTACAGAGCACTGTCCAGAAAGTTATTCAGTGAAATGTGTTGGGCATGAGGAGCCTGACGAATGGCGCGTTCGGTCAAATCGCGATGCGTAATGACTAAGTCAACATCACCCGGCAGCGCGTTAATGGAGCTGTTGGTTACCGACACATGCGTTAAGCCTGCATCCTGAACTTTCTTACGCAGTACGCCTGCCCCCATAGCGCTTGACCCCATGCCGGCATCACAAGCCACGATGATTTTACGCACATGGTTCAGGTCAACGCTCATCGCATCGCTGGCAACCGCGGCACCTGACACCGCCTGCCCTTTTGACTCGGCTTTCATATCATGCATGCGCTGCGTAGCCGCTTTGATATCATCGTCTTCTTTCACTTTGCTGGTTTTGAGCAAAATAGCAGAGACCACGAAGGAAACAGCAAAAGCAGCGAAGACGGCGGCAATATTCGCAAAATAAGCGCCTTTTGGCGTCATGGCTAATACCGCCAGGATAGATCCCGGTGAGGCAGGGGAAACCAGGCCGCCATGCAGAACCGTCAGAGTAAACACGCCGGTCATACCGCCGAGGATCACGGCCAGCAGCAGGCGTGGTGCCATCAGGACATAAGGGAAGTAGATTTCGTGAATACCGCCCAGGAAGTGGATGATAGCCGCACCGCCGGCAGACTGCTTCGCACTACCACGACCAAAGAACATATAGGCCATCAGTACGCCCATACCCGGGCCTGGGTTGGCTTCAATCAGGAAGAAGATTGACTTACCGGCTTCGCTTGCCTGTTGAATCCCCAACGGTGAGAAGATGCCGTGGTTAATAGCATTATTAAGAAACAGGATTTTTGCCGGTTCGACAAAGACAGACGTCAATGGCAGCAGGTTATTTTGCACCATCAAATTGACGCCAGCGGACAGGATATGTGACAAACCTTCGACAAGGGGACCAATCGCCAGGAAGGCCAGCAACGCCAACAACATGCCGATGATCCCGGCAGAGAAGTTGTTAACCAGCATTTCGAAGCCGCTTTTGATTTTGCCGTCAACCATGCGGTCAAATGACTTGATTGCCCAGCCACCAAGCGGGCCTGCGATCATCGAGCCGAGGAACATCGGCATATCAGCACCGACAATCACGCCCATTGTCGTGATGGCACCCACCACACCGCCGCGATCGCCTCCCACCAGACGTCCACCTGTAAAGCCAATTAGCAATGGCAGCAGGTAAGTGATCATCGGGGCGACAAGTTTCGCCAGTGTTGCGTTTGGAATCCAGCCCGTTGGAATAAACAGCGCGGTGATAATACCCCAGGCGATAAACGCGCCGATGTTAGGCATCACCATATTACTCAAAAAGCGACCAAAGCTTTGAACTTTGACCTTTACTGATGAGGACATAAGCCCACCCCTTGTTGAGACGCGCTGCAACAGGAGCGCGCGTTTGTTTTTGTTTAGCCACTACGGCGATGCGCCGTCAGTATTACTGTATGCAGGCGGACTTTATCACGCGAATATTGGCCTGCGTAGTGGGTGGCCCCATGAGTGATGCAGGTCACATTTATGACGGGGTGACAGGGGCGTTTTAAGTGATTTATATCACAAAATAAGGGTCATACAGGAAAGTTATGACCACTTTCTGACCGTTTCTTTTTACTTTAAGTGATATTTATCACACTTTTATCATACTGCTTTGTTTATAAAATGTGATTAAAGTCACAACTTAATTTAATAAAAAACGGGCCAGATCACATTTTGATCTGGCCCGTTTTTATGAAGCGTAAGCGCGTGGTGAAGTGATTATGAGGTGGACAGTCGCTAATCTGTCCGTGTGAAATTTATTGTTCCGTGCCCTGAACGGCATTCTTGGCCTGAGTCAGTGCCTGGACATTCGCTGATAAACTGGTCATCAGGCTGTTGTACTGGGTAGCCTGTTCCTGAGTAGGGAACTGGACTCCGCCATTATTAAAACTGACGCGTGTCCCCTGTGCCTGAAGAAATTCACCAGTTTTAACCGCATCCTGACTAAGCGCCTGGAGTTTAGGTAACAATGGGATCAACTGAGCGGCAGGCTGAGTGACGACCTTGTCATAGGCGGTATCGAAAACCTTTTTCAGATCGTCAGACTGTTTCAGACCGGCTTTGCTCTTATCCGCCTGCATTTTGGCGCTTTCGAGTTGTTGGGTGGCGACGGTCAGGGCGCTGGTGGCCTGAGCCAGAGAATCCCGGCGACTCAGGTAGTCCTGCGGCACGCGAATAGCAGAAAGCTCATCCACGACCGGGCGCATGCCCTGATCGACCGTCTTATTCACCTGTTGTGAGAAACCATACAAAATCGCGTAATCCCCAGCAAAGGGACCAAAACTCTGTTTCTGGTTTTCACTCAGACTCGGCAGATGTTCACCGCTACGCATAACGGTATTTTGCATGAAATCGATAAACGCTTTGCGTTGTTCGCCTTCTTTATCACCACACGCGGTGAGTTGCAGAACGATAAGCACGCCAGCCAGCATAATGCCGCTGCGTGCCAGGACGCGGGAAATTCCTGAAGCCATGGGTTCAACTCCTGTCAGTAAAACTGGCTGATGTCCGGGTAAGCAGTGGCCTAAAGAATAGAACAAACGTTAATGGCCACACAATGTGAAAGCGCGCTGTCAGGCCATTATGGGTAAGAAAAAAGAGGTTAAACGTAAAATCAGGGCCTCATCCGTTTACAAAGCCTGTTAAAGAGCAGTGAAAAGGCTTTTTTCCATACCCGATAAGGGGCGGCTCGTGCTGTAAAGGCAGTAAGAATAAACCCGGATCGGGGCCTGTTCAGACGCCCTTTGTTAAGCCTGCCCGGACCGCGCTCACTGCCTGAGCATCCCGTACCGGGTGCAGGCTGTATTAACAACTATCCTCTAAATGCCCTTTCATTGTTCAGTTGCCTTAAAGTAGTGCAACCCGTTGCTCTGGCTCGCTATGGGAAGGGCCTGTCCAAATGACAGAGCAGGATTAATCGTACTGGTGATTGCCTGATAACCGTTATGTCTTTGGGCGCTGGCGGCACGACAGCCACGGCATCGCCAGTGCGTAGCTTGATAAATTGCTGGTACTGACCGTTTTGTTGTAGAAAATCGAAAGATCTGGCGCATATTTTGCAAATTCTTTTGTTGTAAGCGCGTGCGGGGTTCTGACGATTTATTCACCGAAAAGGGTGAAGAAAAAAAGATCGGAACGCGAAGTGGATGCCGTATCAACAAAATCAATTGCATCAAACGGTTAGGGTTTTTAGCCTTTTTTCAGAATTGTAAAGTTAAAAAAAATGTTTAATTTGCACTGCAAATTGTCAGGTCTCTATCCATACTTAGTCTCCCGGCATATGTTGCATTGCGTTGTCATGTTTAAGCAGCGGTGCAGTACAGGCTGTGTCCCATAAGATTTTCATCATAAATACAAACTCTTATGGGATGCAGCTTGCTTAGTCCGGTTTCTGAACCTGATTTCAGGTTCGTGTACCTTCTTTCACGTGATTCATAGTGAGTTTTAAGGAGTTCTCTATGGAGTTAAAAGATCCTATGTTTGAATTGCTCAGCAGCCTTGAGCAGATTGTTTTGACACGTGATAACAGCCCTGTTGCGCTGCAAACTCAGCGTCAACCTGCAATGCCAGAGCCGCAACGTCTGCGCGAAATGGCGGGAATGCAGGTCGATGAGTTTGCAAAAATCATGGGTGTTAGCGTTTCTTCGGTTAAAAGTTGGGAAGCACAGCGTACGCGCCCTTCAGCAACGGCACAGAAATTGATGAAATTACTTCACGCCAATCCGTATCTTGGACGTCAGCTGCTTGATTAAGTTTTAAAACCCACCCGTTTACAGGTGAGGCCGGTCACAAGGGTGGCCGGCTGTTTAGCCTCCAGCACACAACGCCATCCGTATTTCCTGCCAGTGTCTTATCAGGCAAGCTTCGGTAACACGTCCAGTACGTTACCTACCCAGCAGACAATCACAACGACACCAAAAATGATGACCATGGCGGGAATGATTCTGCCACCCCACACGGTAAAAATTTGGTCGGGAAAGCGTCTCCGGGACTGTATTGCCAGTAGGGCAGGCACAATGACGGCCCACACCGTTGCGCATAAGCCTGCGCCGCCAATGCCATAGAGAAAGCCATTTGGAAAGATCAGGTACAAAAGGCTGGGGGGAAGAAAGGTGAGCAGCACCGTTTTGCCTCGCCCAACGGCGGTATTTTCTATGTTAAACAAGTCCGCCAGATAATCGAATAACCCCAACGTGACGCCAAAAAAAGAGCTGGCAACGGCAAGATTAGAAAAAACCAGCAGGAAAAAGGCAATAACTCTGTCGGGATGGGTGCCCATAAACGACTTCACCAGGGCGTCAACATTGCCCCCCGACGCAATAATGCCTTTAAAACTTTCGCGCGGGATATTGCCCATAGTGCAATACAACCAGAAAAGATAGACAAACAGCGCCAGTAAGGAGCCCAGAACCAGGCTTTTCACCAGCTTGTCTTTCTGCTTGCCATAACAAATTATCAGGCTGGGAATATTGCCATGAAAACCAAATGAAGCAAGGCAGACAGGGATAGCCATAAAGATACAGGCGAAGTAAGAATGCGTGTCACTGAGGCTGCTGGCATCGCTGAGAATGGCATAGTCAACGTCAAAAAATAATGAACCGAAAACAATGATAAAGGCGAGGATTTTAACGCCGAGAAAGAGGGATGTAATCCGGCTTGTTGCCAGTGAGCTTATCCACAGCACGCCAGCAACACCTGCCGCGGTGCCGATGCCAACGACGCGGGCAGGCAAAGTCAGGCCCGTGTGAGCGGACAGCGTTTCGCTGATAATCGCACCATTGGCTGAGATATAGGCGTACGTCAGAATATACAGCACAAACGCAACGGTAATGCCGCTAACTACATTCCATTTTTGACCCAGCAGATCTTTGGTTAATGTATTAAAGCTTGAGCCTGGTGGGTAATTTAAATTGGCCTCCAGCAATAACAGACCGGAATGCAGCATGGAAAACCAGGCGATCACCAGGATAAAAGTGCCCCAGAAAAACCAGGCGCCAGCCAGATCGACGGGCAGTGCAAACATGCCGCCACCGATGACCGTGCCGGCAATAACCATCACGCCCCAAAAAGCGGAATGTTTTTGATGTGGATGATCGTCCATGGTGTCCTCTCAATACGGTATCTCATGTTTATCATTTTTATTGTTGTGAGGTTAACAGAGCGATGCGGCAGAGCGGCTGTCGCTGACAGCCGCTCACTTTACAGGTATGACGGTTAAATCTCTTTAAGTTTTGCAGTGAAGTGGCGCAATACCTCAGGCTCATAGATGAAGGTTAAGCCTTTTATGTTGGCCGCATTCTCTTTCACATGTCCGAATGCTTCAATGATGAAATCCATGTGCGTTTGCGTGTAGGTGGCCCTGGGAAGGGTCAGACGCAGCAATTCAGCCGGGCAGGGCAACTGTTTACCCGTTTTCGGATCGCGACCTAACAAAAATGATCCAATCTCTACCGCCCGAATGCCTGCCACCTTATACAGCTCACAGGCCAGGGCCTGAGCCGGAAACTGATCGGCGGGAATATGAGGCAATAATTTACCGGCGTCGACAAAAGCAGCGTGCCCTCCAGCCTGCTGACAGGTCACACCTGTGGATTCCAGCCCGTCTACCAGGTACTGAATCTGGCTGATGCGATAGGCCAGCCAGTCCTGACGCATCCCGTCGTAAAGCCCTACTGACAGCCGTTCCATCGCACCGCCTTCTAAGCCGCCATAGGTGGGAAAACCTTCCTGCACGACGCACAGTGTTCGGCAATCTGTATAGACGTCAAAGAAGCGGTCGTCCTTGAAGGAGAGCAAGCCGCCCATTGGCACCATGGCATCTTTTTTGGCCGACATCGCCAGCATGTCGGCATATTGATAGCTTTCCCGGGTAATCGCGTCGATTGTCCAGCCCTGGTACTCTTTTTCACGTTGCTGGATGAAGTAGGCATTTTCAGCGAAACGGGCTGAATCCATGACCACAGGAATGTCATATTGCTTTGCGATTTGGTACATGGCTTTTAAGTTGGCCAGGGAGACAGGTTGCCCTCCAGCAGAGTTGCAGGTGATCGTCGCCACAATGTAAGGCACGTGACGGGCACCCACTTCCTTTATACCGTCTTCCAGACGTTGCAGGTCGAAATTGCCTTTAAAATCATGACGTACTGCGGTATCGAAAGCCTCTTTGATATAAACGTTTCGGACAGTGCAGCCGTTAATCTGGCTATGTCCTTGCGTGGTGTCGAAGAAGTAGTTAGAAAAAGCCACCATTTTGGTTCTGTCGAGGCCTTTTTCCTTTTCACGTTTTTTAATTAATACCGGGATATAAATTTGCTCTGCACCACGGCCCTGATGAGTCGGAATGGTATATTCATACCCAAAGATGGCTTTCACGGCATCGGCTAATGCATAGTAACTGCGGCTTCCACTGTATGATTCGTCGCCCCGCATCATGGCGGCCTGCATGTTTTGTGTCACTGCGCCGGTGCCGCTGTCCGTGAGGAGATCAATAAAAACGTCTTCACTGTCCAGTAAAAAGGGATTCATACCCGCTTTTATTATTGCCGCCTCGCGATATTCGCGGGTCGTCCGTTTAACGGGTTCAATAACACGAATGCGAAAAGGTTCCGGTAAATGTTTAAAGTTATTCATTGCTCTTCCTTTTATTCAGGCATGCCGGTGCCGTGACTTTTGCAAATAAATAAAAATCAGGCGTGGCCATTCTTTTAAATTTAAATGTCCATGAATTTCGCTGAGACGGCAGGGTACGTAGCCTGTAAAAAGAGCGAGAAAAGCGATGCAACAGGACGACACTATTTATGCAGTCTTAATGAAATCAGGATGCGCGTGCGTGCACCCGCGACACCGGAGGTATAAGCCAGCGAGTGCTCAGAACGGTAAAAGGAAAGGATTAAGGGCGATGATTGACGATAATATTGTCAAGGTTAAACCATTTAGATAACAGGGCAGGATTGTTTAAGATAATCATAATGTTTCAACTCTCATTAAACATCATATTACCCTATTCTATTATCTTTATAAGTCCATCGTTTTTGTAGGCTATCGTGATTATTATCACAGTAATAAAAGTGTGCTCGTTAAAGGTAAATTATTACTGATTTAACCTGGATTTGGATCTCTTTCAAAAGCCTATTGCTGGCCCTGTCGTCGTTATTATTACACCGTTACGTTTCCACGGCGTCTGCCATCAGGAAAAAACAGCGGCGTACTCGCAGCACAGGGATTCGGATGACAGGCCCGGTGACACATTTCGGGAACCGGAACAGCCAGCGCTGCGTTCAGATTCGACTATGGCTGGCGTTTACCTGCTGTGAGAAAGATACTCAGTCAGCGTCAACGTAACCCGCCGTACCGCGCTGCCTGCTTTATAAACCAGTTCTCGGGCACGCTGTACGGTGCCTGACTTAGCTGTGCAATGCCCTTTTCAATATTTGTCGAGGCCTGATGCCAGAGTACTTCACTGCCTTCTTTGAGCAGGCCAATCTGAATTTTCTTTTCAATCAGGTAAACGCGGGCGAAGTGCGGATCGAAGCGGACGATGGCCCGTGTGTTATCAATAATATCGGCCAGCTTAATAGTTTGCGCTTCAGGACTGGCCTGGGCAGTATGACGGAAATGCGCCATTTTTCTGGCAGCCCGATTTTTTGCCTGCGTGGGCGCGGTATCGGTCAGCATTTCAACCAGTCGGACCACTTCCGGGCCGAAATGATTTTCAATATCGTTGAGTGTCGTCGCCGTATCTTCTACAGTATCGTGCAGCCAGGCAGCGGCCAGCATAACCGGGTCATCGGTTACGCTTCTGACCAACTCCACCACGGCTGTCGGATGAACAATATAGGGCTCATCGGTATATTTACGCCGCTGTCCTGATTCAGCATGGACCTGCGTGGCATAGCGTCGTGCCTGTTCTTCCAAAGAATCCTGCATGCACTACCCCCGGCTGTCATAAATTGCTTGCAATTAACTAGTGTGCTATCTATATTACTTCCATGAACAGTTATCAAGATGACAAAAAAGTGAAAGCAGCGCCACTGTTGCTCGATCAGCAACTTTGCTTCGCACTTTATTCCGCCAATCTGGCGATGCATAAAGTCTATCGCAAGTTACTTAGCCAGATGGATATTACCTATCCGCAATATCTGGTCATGCTGGTGCTGTGGCAACAGGATTCACTCACGGTGTCAGAAATAGGCGAACGGCTTTTTCTGGATTCAGCGACGCTGACGCCGCTGTTGAAACGTCTGGAAAATGCGGGCTTAATCAACCGTCAGCGTTCCCGTCAGGATGAACGTCAGGTGGTGGTCAGCTTAACGGATGCCGGGTGGGCTTTACGTCAGCAGGCTGAAAGTATTCCTGATGACATTCAGTGTGCGTCAGACTGTAGCGAGGACGAGATGTATGCGCTTAAGCTACAGCTCAACCAGTTACGTGACAAACTGATGGCTCCGCGCTAAATTTTCTAATGAGTACAGGCAGTAAATTAACCTTCACTGTTCGACTACGTTGTGATGAGTAGCGAGCGATTAAATAGTGCAATGGAGAAAAGCGATGTCTTTAGAACAAGTGGTTTACCGTGCAAAAGCTAAAGCTACCGGTGGTCGTGATGGCCGCGCAACGTCTTCTGACGGCGTGCTGGATGTCAAACTGGGTGTGCCAAAAGAGATGGGCGGCGCAGGTGGCGAAGTCACTAACCCAGAGCAGCTTTTTGCAGCGGGATACTCAGCTTGCTTCCTGGGTGCGATGAAATTTGTTGCTGGCCGCGACAAGATTGCGATGCCAAAAGATGCATGGATTGAAGGTGAAGTCGGAATTGGTCCAATCCCAAATGGTTTTGGTATCGAAGCGACGCTGAATATCCACTTGCCTGACATGGATGAAGCAGAAGCACAGAAGCTGGTTGATGCCGCGCACATCGTGTGTCCTTACTCAAATGCCACACGTAACAATATTGACGTAACACTGAACATTATTCGCTAAGCGATCAAGGGCCTGGTTCCAGGCCCTTCCTTACTTTCTCTTCTGGCCCACTTCCCGGATCGTGCTGAACAGGATTATTTTCTGGTTTATAGCGTGGCCGCGTGCTTAACTGTGCCGCTTTATATCAGGGCATGTCAAAACGCTCAGAATTCTCTTCTTATTTAACCGGCTTGCTTAATTCGCGAACTCTGCAGAAATATGGCAGTCAGATTAACGTTTGGTTAAGCGCTTAGTCCGGGGAAACTCCATTTTTCATGAATTATATAAAATCATTAACACAGCAAAAGCTGTCGCTCTTGCTGGCTTTGTATCTCGGTATCCTGCTGAATTTGCCGATTTTTTATCGCCGCTTTGCGGGACTGTTGACAACCTCAACTGTGACAGCCTGGCTCACCGCGCTTACAGAGGTTGTGGCTATCGTACTGTTAACGTTTTTCCTGATGCGGCTGTTATCGCTGGGTGGAAGAGTGTTTTACCGTATTCTGGCCACGTTGATCGTGCTGATTTCTGTCGCCGCCGCCTATTACATGGCCTTTTTTAATGTGGTTATCGGCTATGGCATTGTTGCATCCGTGATGACAACCGATACCGATTTGTCTAAAGAGGTCGTGGGCTATCACTTCATTTTGTGGATGGTCCTGGCCAGTGCGCTGCCGTTGTTCTTCATCTGGCGTAACAGTCTTAGCATGACACTCAATGAGCAACTGCGCACACCAGGACAGCGTCTTAAGCCGACGCTTATCCTGCTGGCTTGCGTCGCCCTCGTCTGGCTGCCCATCCGCTACCTTGATAAGTTGCAAAAAAACAATGAGGAAGTGACCAATATCGATCTGCCCAGTTATGGCGGCGTAGTTGCGCACTCTTATTTACCCTCTAACTGGCTGGCCGCGCTGGGCCTGTTTACCTGGACGAAAGTCGACGAAACGCTGGAAAACCATGAACTGCTGGATCCTGCCCAAAAGTTTACCTATGTTGCGCCGCCGGGCTTAGATGATACTTACGTTGTGTTTGTTATCGGCGAAACCACGCGCTGGGACCATATGGGGTTGCTGGGCTACGAGCGTAATACCACGCCGAAGCTTTCTCAGGAGAAGAATCTGGTCGCATTCCGCGGTGAATCCTGTGATACCGCGACCAAGCTGTCTTTACGTTGTATGTTTGTACGTGAAGGCGGCACCATGGATAATCCTGGCCGGACGTTAAAAGAGCAAAATGTTTTCGCGGTAATGAAAGAGCTAGGCTTCACCTCAGAGCTGTTTGCGATGCAGAGTGAAGTCTGGTTCTACGATAACATCAACGCTAATAACTTCTCTTTCCGTGAGCAGATCGGTTCAGAACCACGCAATCAGGGCAAGTCAGTGGATGATATGCTGCTTGTACCTGAGCTGCAGGCATCATTGCAGCGTTATCCAAAAGGTAAGCATCTGGTTGTGTTGCATACCAAAGGTTCCCATTACCTCTATTCGCAACGGTATCCGCGCAGTTTTGCGCGTTACCAGCCTGAATGCATGGGCGTGGATGAAACCTGTAGCAAAGCGCAGTTGATTAATGCCTATGATAATTCGGTACTCTACGTCGACAGCATGCTGGACAGCGTATTGGATCAGCTGCGTGATAAGAAAGCGATTGTTTTCTATGCCTCTGATCATGGTGAATCGATTAGCGACAATATGCATTTGCACGGCACGCCGCGTGAGATGGCACCACCAGAGCAGTTCCGCGTGCCGATGATGGTCTGGGCATCGGACAAATACCTGGCGGACTCTACGAATCGCGAAAACTTTGAACGACTGCAGGCGCAACAGCGTACGGGCAAAACCCATCGTCATGTTGAGCTGTTTGATACGATTCTGGGCTGCCTGGGTTATACCTCGCCCGATGGTGGAATTAAGCAGGCGAACAACTGGTGTCAGGCGCCAGCCAGAACGGCGACTAAAGCGCTGTAATCACACAGGGATTTTGGATTGATAACGCCGAGAAGCCGCTGACCGCCTGCTTTCCAGGCGATTGGCCTTAAAAGCGCAAAAAGCGGTTGACGCTTATCAGGGGGAGCAGTAACATGCGCCCCCATCGGCGAGTAGCGCAGCTTGGTAGCGCAACTGGTTTGGGACCAGTGGGTCGGAGGTTCGAATCCTCTCTCGCCGACCATATTTAAGAAACCTGTCTGCAAAGACAGGTTTTTTTTCGCCTGAATAAAAGAGGATGAGAACCTCCGGAGGCGGTTTGCGCCGGGCGAAGCGAGACAACGTTGCGAACGCAACGGCCTGAAGAGGGCTTACGCAGTAAGCCTAATCCTCTCTCGCCGACCCTGTTTAAGCAACCTGTCTGCAAAGACAGGTTTTTTCGCCTCAATAAAAGCGGGGGAGAACCGCCGAAGGCAGCTTGCGCCGTGCATGCGCAGGGTTTCGTTAATAAAGGGGCCGTCTTTACTCTTTCTGTTTAGTTTTTAACCCAATGATAAAACAGCTTTTTTGCTGCGGCCTGACATAGTCATCGTCATCTGTGTTTGTGACGGAGCTTATGACGTGTTGTGAAAATTACGTCATCACAGCAAGCCTTTATGGGTTTGTTATTAGAAAATCTCATGTCAGTAATTTTGTGAAAAACCAATAACACATCCTTGCCGCGCAATTTCATGGCAGACCGCTATTTTGCCGTCTCAAGGCGATGCAGGCCTTGTTGTCTGAGGGATGCTGGCAGGCGAAATATAAGTTTTGGTTATGCTGTAAAAAAGCAAAATGTTAAATTTTTGCGAGAAAATATCAGCATTTTCCGCTGTATGAACGTCATAACGCACAGGGAATCGTTCAGATATCCAACATTTGGCGCTAAATGATGTACGATTTTATTTAGTGGTAATGACTGCTTAACGATGACTGTGGTAGCAGAATGCGCGGAAATAAAGCCACGCCACTGTGCAATATAGGGCGTTAGCGCGCGCAGGGTTTTTTTTATCGTTGCTTGCTATTCCTCACACTCTGTGTAAATAACTAACCGTTGTATTGACGTTCTTTGCAACTGTTGACAAATTGATGCGTCAATAACGGTGCAGATACAGATTTTTCTGATGGGTACTTATCAATCAGCATTATCAAAACAAAATATCTCACTCTTATCACCCGCTCAGGGTGGACCGCCTGAACCGCATAAAAAAACCAGAGGTCGGGCAATGCACACAACAACACATCACAATGGAGCAAAAGCATGATCAACTCCCTGGCCAAATCCAGGATGCTGAAGGTCGGTCTGAGCCTCGTCGCCATGACCGTAGCCGCAGGTGTTCAGGCGAAAACCCTGGTTTATTGTTCTGAAGGTTCTCCGGAAGGGTTTAACCCGCAACTCTTTACGTCGGGTACGACATACGATGCCAGCTCTGTTCCAATCTATAACCGTCTGGTTGAATTCAAAACGGGTACGACCGAACTGGTACCCGGACTGGCTGAAAAGTGGGACGTCAGCGCTGATGGCAAAACGTATACCTTCCATTTACGCAACGGCGTGAAATGGCAAACGACTAAAGATTTCAAACCTACGCGTGAATTTAACGCGGATGACGTCGTGTTTTCTTTTGAGCGTCAGTTAGACAAAAACAACAAGTACCACAACGTCTCTGGCGGCAGCTACGAGTACTTTGAAGGTATGGATATGCCAAAGCTGATCAGCAAAATCGAAAAAGTAGACGATCATACCGTTCGCTTTGTGCTGACGCGTCCTGAAGCGCCTTTCCTGGCTGATCTGGGCATGGATTTCGCCTCCATCATGTCCAAAGAATACGCTGACAACATGCTGAAAGCCGGCACGCCTGAAAAAATTGACCTGAATCCAGTGGGCACCGGGCCGTTTGTGCTTCAGCAGTACCAGAAAGACTCACGTATCCTGTACAAAGCCAACCCGGATTACTGGGGAACCAAGCCAAAAATCGATCGTCTGGTTTTCTCGATTACCCCCGATGCGTCAGTACGTTACGCCAAGCTGCAGAAAGGCGAATGTCAGATCATGCCGTATCCGAATCCGGCTGATATCGCCAGCATGAAGAAAGACAGCAAAATTAACCTGATGGAGCAGCCAGGTCTGAACGTCGGTTACCTGTCATTCAACACCGAGAAAAAACCGCTGGATAACGTGAAAGTGCGTCAGGCACTGACCATGGCGGTAAACAAGAAAGCCATCATTGATGCGGTTTATCAGGGCGCCGGCCAGCCAGCGAAGAACCTGATTCCACCGACAATGTGGAGCTATAACAACGATGTTAAAGACTATGCCTACGATCCAGAGAAAGCCAAAGCGTTGCTGAAAGAAGCCGGTATGCCGGATGGTTTCTCTATCGATCTGTGGGCAATGCCGGTTCAGCGTCCTTATAACCCGAACGCGCGCCGTATGGCAGAGATGATTCAGGCTGACTGGGCGAAAATTGGCGTGAAAGCCAAGATTGTCACCTATGAATGGGGCGAGTACCTGAAACGTGCCAAAGCGGGTGAGCACCAGACGGTCATGATGGGCTGGACTGGCGATAATGGGGATCCCGATAACTTCTTCGCAACGCTGTTCAGCTGTGCGGCGGCGAAAGACGGCTCTAACTATTCGCGCTGGTGCTACAAGCCGTTTGAAGATTTGATTCAGCCAGCACGTGCGGAATCCGATCACAACAAACGTATTGAGTACTACAAGCAGGCTCAGGTTGTCATGCATGACCAGGCGCCTGCGCTGATCATCGCTCACTCAACCGTTTATGAGCCTGTAAGCAAGAAAGTTACTGGTTATGTCGTTGATCCATTAGGTAAACATCACTTCGATACCGTCGATATTCAGGAATAACCTTTCGGATTACTGCAGTCAGGGCCGGTTTTACCGGCCCTCAGGCGACCGTGTCAGGTCGCCTGTTATCTGCTCTTTTTTTCCGGCTAATTACTTTTACAAAAAGAAGCGCTTCCTGCGTCGTGTTCTGCTGTCGCGGGATGCGGTTAATGAGCAATGTTATCTCTGGCCAGGGCCAGAGGAAAACGACTGAGAATTACGCCTATGCTGCAGTTCATACTCCGGCGTCTGGGGCTTGTCATCCCAACGTTCATCGGTATTACATTATTGACCTTCGCGTTTGTGCATATGATCCCGGGCGATCCGGTGCTGATCATGGCAGGTGAGCGCGGTATCTCCCCCGAGCGCCATGCTGAGTTAATGGCGATGATGGGGCTCGATCAGCCGCTGTGGAAACAGTATCTGCACTATATCAACGGTGTGCTGCACGGTGATTTAGGTATTTCACTGAAGAGCCGCATTCCTGTATGGACTGAATTCGTCCCGCGCTTTAAAGCCACCCTGGAACTGGGGATCTGCGCCATGATGTTTGCCGTCGCCGTGGGGATTCCGGTTGGCGTTCTGGCCGCAGTAAAACGTGGTTCTGTATTCGATCACACCGCGGTCGGGATTTCCCTGACCGGCTACTCGATGCCGATTTTCTGGTGGGGCATCATGTTGATTATGCTGGTGTCGGTCCAGCTCAATCTCACACCGGTTTCAGGTCGCGTGGCAGATACGGTGTTTCTGGACGACAGCCATCCGTTGACCGGTTTTATGCTGATTGACACGTTCATCTGGGGAGAGCCTGGCGACTTCAAAGATGCCGTCATGCATATGATTCTGCCCGCGATTGTGCTGGGCACCATTCCGCTTGCCGTCATCGTGCGCATGACGCGCTCTTCTATGCTGGAAGTGCTGGGTGAAGACTATATCCGCACCGCCCGGGCGAAAGGCCTGACGCGTATGCGCGTTATCGTCGTTCACGCTCTGCGTAATGCGATGTTGCCGGTTGTGACGGTCATCGGTTTGCAGGTGGGCACCTTGCTGGCAGGGGCCATCCTGACCGAAACCATCTTCTCCTGGCCGGGTTTGGGGCGCTGGCTGATCGAAGCGCTGCAACGCCGTGATTATCCGGTCGTGCAGGGCGGTGTGCTACTGACGGCTATCCTGATTATCCTGGTCAACCTGTTGGTTGATCTGCTGTATGGCGTGGTGAACCCGCGCATACGTCATAAGAAATAAGGGGGCATCATGTCTGTCGTTGATCCCGCGAGTGTGAATGTCGCACCTAAGCCGATGACCCCGATTCAGGAGTTCTGGCACTACTTTAAACGTAACAAAGGCGCGGTTATCGGGCTGGTTTACATCATTCTGATGCTGTTGATTGCCATTTTTGCCGAGGTGCTGGCACCGCACGGCCCGGCGGAGCAGTTCCGTGATGCCCTGCTGCATCCACCTGTGTGGCAGGAGGGAGGAAGCTGGAGCTATATCCTGGGCACCGACGATGTGGGGCGCGATATCCTCTCGCGTTTGATGTACGGCGCACGCCTTTCCTTGCTGGTGGGCTGCATGGTCGTTGTGTTGTCGCTGATTTTTGGCGTGATTTTTGGCCTGCTGGCGGGCTATATCGGTGGAGCGGTTGATGCCACGATTATGCGTCTGGTCGACATTATGCTGGCGCTGCCTAGCCTGCTGTTAGCCCTTGTTCTGGTCGCCATTTTTGGTCCGTCGATCGTCAATGCTTCTATTGCTCTGACCTTTGTCGCGCTGCCGCACTATATCCGTCTGACACGCGCGGCGGTACTGGTTGAGGTCAATCGTGACTATGTGACGGCCTCAGGTGTCGCCGGTGCCGGTATGCTGCGTCAGATGTTTGTGAACATTCTGCCTAACTGCCTGGCCCCGTTAATTGTTCAGGCCTCGTTAGGGTTTTCCAACGCCATTCTTGATATGGCGGCGTTGGGCTTTCTCGGTATGGGTGCGCAACCGCCAACGCCGGAGTGGGGCACTATGCTCTCCGACGTATTGCAGTACGCGCAAAGTGCCTGGTGGGTGGTGACGTTCCCCGGATTAGTCATTCTGCTGACCGTGCTGGCATTTAACCTGATGGGCGATGGTTTGCGTGATGCACTCGACCCGAAACTCAAGCAGTAAAGAGGCACCGAGATGGCGTTATTAAATGTAGATAAGTTATCGGTGCATTTCGGCGACGATAAGGCACCGTTCCGCGCAGTAGACCGCATCAGTTATCAGGTTGAACAGGGCCAGGTGGTGGGCATTGTCGGTGAGTCGGGTTCGGGTAAATCCGTCAGTTCTCTGGCTATCATGGGGTTGATCGATTTCCCCGGTAAGGTGATGGCGGAAAAACTCGAATTCAACCAACGCGATCTAAAGCGTATCTCTGAAAAAGAGCGCCGTCAGCTGGTGGGCGCCGAAGTGGCCATGATTTTTCAGGATCCGATGACCAGCCTGAACCCCTGCTATACCGTGGGTTACCAAATCATGGAAGCCATTAAGGTCCATCAGGGCGGTAATAAAAGTACCCGCCGCCAGCGGGCGATTGATCTACTGAATCAGGTGGGGATTCCCGATCCGGCCTCGCGGCTGGATGTGTATCCGCATCAACTGTCTGGTGGGATGAGCCAGCGCGTGATGATCGCGATGGCGATCGCCTGTCGTCCAAAGCTGCTGATTGCCGATGAACCGACGACCGCGCTGGACGTGACGATTCAGGCGCAGATCATTGAACTGCTGCTGGACCTGCAAAAGCAGGAAAACATGGCGCTGATACTGATCACACACGACCTGGCACTGGTGGCAGAAGCGGCCCACCATATCATTGTGATGTATGCCGGCCAGGTAGTAGAGAGCGGCAAGGCGTCCGATATCTTTAAAGCCCCCCGTCATCCTTACACGCAGGCGTTATTGCGTGCGCTGCCAGAATTCGCGGCCGATAAAGCACGCCTGGCCTCATTGCCGGGGGTAGTGCCAGGCAAATACGATCGTCCAATGGGCTGTCTGCTGAATCCACGCTGCCCTTATGCTAACGATCGCTGCCGTAAAGAAGAACCTGAACTGCGGACGATTCCGGGACGTCAGTCCAAATGT
This sequence comes from Pantoea sp. SGAir0183, assembly GCF_043545505.1. Taxonomy (NCBI): domain Bacteria; kingdom Pseudomonadati; phylum Pseudomonadota; class Gammaproteobacteria; order Enterobacterales; family Erwiniaceae; genus Pantoea; species Pantoea sp. SGAir0183. The sequence continues at coordinate 4,332,468 of NZ_CP028053.1, read as the reverse complement.
CACTATCCGCTGGACGATGCCGGGAGACCAACCTATGAGTCCTGAGAAAACGAAGCACGACTATCTGCTGCAGGCTATTGACCTGAAAAAACACTATCCGGTGAAAAAAGGCTTATTTGGTCAGGAGCGGCTGGTCAAAGCGCTGGATGGTGTCTCTTTTAACCTGGAGCGCGGAAAAACACTGGCCGTGGTGGGGGAGTCAGGCTGCGGCAAATCCACGTTAGGCCGTTTACTGACTATGATTGAAACGCCGACGGAAGGGCAGCTTTACTGGCATGGTCAGGATTTATTAAAACACGATCCGCAGGCGCAAAAGCTGCGTCGACAGAAAATTCAGATCGTGTTTCAAAATCCCTATGGTTCGCTAAACCCGCGTAAAAAAGTCAGCCAGATTCTGGAAGAGCCGCTGATCATTAACACTTCGCTCACTAAAGCCGAGCGGCGTGAAAAAACGCTGGAAATGATGGCCAAAGTCGGTCTGAAAACCGAGCACTATGACCGTTATCCCCATATGTTTTCCGGAGGACAACGTCAGCGTATTGCGATTGCGCGTGGCCTGATGCTCGATCCGGATGTCTTAATCGCAGATGAACCGGTTTCGGCATTGGACGTGTCAGTGCGTGCGCAGGTGCTTAACCTGATGATGGATCTGCAGCAAGACATGGGGCTGTCTTATGTCTTCATCTCTCACGATCTGTCGGTGGTTGAACACATTGCAGATGACGTGATGGTGATGTACCTGGGACGCTGCGTTGAAAAGGGCAGTAAAGAGGCGATTTTTGCTCATCCCCGCCATCCTTACACCCAGGCGCTTCTGTCGGCCACGCCACGTCTGAATCCTGACGATCGTCGTGAACGTATCAAGCTGACCGGTGAACTCCCCAGCCCGCTCAATCCGCCTCCGGGTTGCGCGTTCAATGCGCGCTGCCGTCGCCGTTTTGGCACCTGTGTTCAGTTGCAGCCGAAACTGAAACAGTACGGTGAGCAGCAGATAGCCTGTTTTGCGGTTGATCAGGATGAAAACCAACTGATTGCGTCAGGTGATGTGACGCGCTAGAGATGTCCTGTCAGGCGGAATCCTTGTAGGTAAACGACAGGTGATTCCGCTTGACTGTAGAAGCCCGCAACGCTGTCGTTACCTTCCTGGCATCACTCATCGCCAAAATGCACCGCTGGTTAGTGGCATGTTCTTCCCCTGCCCGTTCGCGGCATTCATAAATCCTGGGATGTGACGTGCCGCCGGATTTGAAGAATACAGGTTTTGTTGGCCACGCATTCGCGTAGTAATACTTTACCAACCATAATTCAATATTCTCACAACCCTTAAGCACCAACGTCTGAATGCTGTAAAAACGACAGTACACGAGACAGCTTTTTTTTTGCTTTCCAATACAAGGAGTTGTGTTAGCCATGCTCCCCGGGTTAGTAGATACTTAGATGTTAATCATTGAGGCTGATATTTTACTTAAGGCTGTCTCAATAATTTTACGAAATATATGTGAGTTAGTGCTCATTTTTTGCTAAACACAACTAATTAGCATTAAGCTTTCTTATTGAATCTGTTGGTTTTGTAATCAGAATTATCTCACTGTGTTCAAATTATTATGATATATTCCTGGAAAAATCCTCCCTATGTTTTAGGTTGTGGTGTATGAAGAATTACGACGACTTACAGCGTTTTAAGGAAAAGACAAAAACGCTCGATATCGCCTTTCAGGATATGTCAGGCCAATCGCAGGAAGCGGCGGAGAAAAGTAAATGGTCTCTCATTCGTCAACTGGCGAGTGACGATCAGCAAATGCCGTTTAGTGGTGGCCAGCGTATTGATTTACCCCAGCCACAACCGATTCAGGGTGATGAGTTTAGTCTGGACATGGGTTCAGCGTTAACTCAGAGCGCGCAGGTGTCGACGCCTGCATCTGCCTCTTCCCGTTCCCTCATAAACAGCCTGTCAGCCAGCGAGCCGCTTCCTGACGTGACTGAGCCTGCTTCACACGCTTCCTCTTCCCTGTTCCCGACATCCTCAGCAACGCCTCAGGCCGGGGTCGCCGTGCAGAAGACGCATGCGCCGGTAACGGCACCTGACACTGCCCCCTCAATCCCGGCACGTCCTGAAGCAGAGAACGGTCGCTTCAGCGATCTGTTCCGTGCGCGTAACAGCGCGTCAGAGAATTTACCTAAAGAAACGTTATTAAAACCGTTACTGGAGAAGATTGCCTTATGCCGTTAGTTTGTGTGTGCTCGCCCAAAGGTGGGGTGGGAAAAACTACGTTGGCAGCCAATCTGGCCTGGAGTCTGGCCCGATCGGGTAGCAAGGTATTGGCAATTGATTTTGATGTACAGAATGCATTGCGTCTTCATTTCGGCGTTCCCCTGAATGACGGACGGGGTTTCGTTGCTCGCTCAGAAGAGCAGGCTGACTGGAGCCAGTCTATTTTGACGACCGGAGGGAACATTTTTGTTCTGCCTTACGGCAATGTTACCGAAGCCCAGCGTGAGCGGTTCGAAGAGAATCTGACTAAAGACCCGCATTTTCTCAAGCGAGGCCTTGATACGTTACTGAACTATCCCGGCCTGGTGATGGTAGCGGACTTTCCTCCCGGACCCGGACCTGCGCTTAAAGCCATCAGGGCGTTAGCCGATATGCATTTGGTCGTTATGTTGGCGGATACCGCCTCCGTGTCACTGTTACCCCATATTGAAGAAAACCGCCTGATTGGGCAGCCGCTGAACAGCCGGCACGGTCACTATTTTGTCCTCAACCAGTGCGACAATCGCCGGAATATCAATCGCGATGTGACCGCTTTTCTTCAGCAACGGCTGGGCGATACGCTCCTGGGGCAGATTCATCGTGATGAAAGTGTGGGTGAGGCCAACGCCTCGCAGCAATCCGTTTATGATTTCAGCCCTGCCTCTGCTGCTGCCTTTGATATCGAACTGATCACCAGGCGTGTCGCCAGCATTCTGAATATCACGGTGGGGAATGGCGAAGTTCAGGCGCAAATTAACACCGGTAACTACTAAATGTAATGACCTGCTCCGGCAGGTTAAAAAAAACAGCTCTTTCAGGGTGGGTCATGGGTAAACTTGGGTTTTACCTGCTGCTGCTGGTGCTTGCACCTGTTGCTGCGGTGATTATTATCACGCCGATGGATAGTCAAAAACAGTATATTTTTGGCTTGATTAGCATTGGTATGGTGTTTTTATTGGGGTTCAGTAAAAGCCGTAAAATAACGGTAGTGATGGTTATTCTTTCTGCCCTGATGTCATCCCGCTATATATGGTGGCGGACGACGGAAACACTGTATTTTAATTCTGAAATCGAAGCGATTCTTGGCATTGGCTTATATATTGCGGAACTGTATGTCTGGCTGATCCTTATACTCGGCTTCCTGCAAACCACATGGCCATTAAAGCGAACGATTGAACCCCTGCCGGAGGACACCAGCCTGTGGCCAACGGTTGATGTCTATATCCCCACGTATAATGAAAGTCTTGATGTCGTACGTGACACTGTTCTGGCCGCACAGTGCATTGACTATCCGCGTGACAAGATAAAGGTTTACCTGCTTGACGATGGAAAACGCCGGGAGTTTGCTGTATTCGCGGCCGACGTGGGTGTGGGCTACATCACGCGCGACGATAACAGCCATGCCAAAGCCGGTAATCTTAATCACGCAATGAAGATCACAAAAGGTGAACTGATTTGCGTGTTTGACTGCGACCACGTAGCGACCCGCACATTTTTACAGGCAACGGTGGGCCCGTTCCTGAAAGATCCTAAGCTGGCGCTGTTACAGACGCCGCACTATTTTTATTCGCCCGATCCTTTTGAACGCAATCTGCGCGCAGCGCGCAGTATTCCTAATGAGGGTGCGCTGTTCTATGGTCCGGTGCAGCAGGGTAATGACAACTGGAACGCGACTTTCTTCTGCGGTTCCTGTGCCGTCATTCGTCGTTCTGCGCTGGAAGAGATTGGCGGTTTCGCCGTCGAAACGGTGACCGAAGATGCCCATACGGCGTTGAAAATGCAACGTCGTGGGTGGGGATCGGCCTTTCTGGCCATTCCTCTGGCTGCAGGTCTGGCGACTGAACGTCTGGGCCTGCACGTAATACAACGTACCCGCTGGGCCCGCGGAATGACGCAGATTTTCCGCGTCGATAACCCACTTTTGGGTCGTGGCTTAAAGTGGCAACAGCGGCTTTGCTATCTCAATGCCATGCTGCATTTCCAGTTTGGTCTGCCGCGCGTCATCTTCCTGACCGCGCCGCTGGCTTATCTGTTGTTCAATCTGAATATTATCCATTCGTCAGCATCGCTGATTTTTGCTTATGTCCTGCCTCATCTGGTGCTGTCGTTGTCGGTAAACTCGCGTATGAATGGCCGTTTCCGCTACACCTTCTGGGGGGAAATTTATGAAACCGTCATGTGTTTCCACCTGGTGATTCCGACGATTTTGACATTGCTGTCACCTAAGCATGGCAAATTTAACGTAACGGACAAAGGCGGCGTACTGGATCAGGGCTTCTTCGATTTCCATATTGTTCGCCCGCACGTCATCGTTGCGCTATTGCTCAGCATTGGCATCGTAGCGGGTATCGTGCGTGCGACGATGCATGACTATTTTGGTGTCGATCCTTACGTGATTGCCCTTAACGTAGGCTGGGCGATCTTCAGCTTAATTATTTTAATGGCCGCGATTGCGGTCGCGCGTGAAACCAAGCAGGTACGAAAAACGATTCGTATCGAGGTGCAAATTCCGGCCATTATTCATTACGCCAGCGGTATTTCCTCGCGCACTATGACCAGCGATCTCTCAATGGGAGGCGCGCATCTGGACGCACCGGATAACCGTCATGAGCATGACACGATTGAAGAGATCGATCTGTTGCTGAAATCCGGCACGATTACTATCCCGGCAAGCAAAATTTCCGGCGATGAAGAGAGCATTCGTCTCAGCTTTGGCGCAATGCCGCTGTCGCGTCGTCGCGAACTGGTGCGTGTGGTGCTGGCGCGAGCGGATGCATGGATTCAGCCTGAATATAAGCAAGATAACCCCCTTACTTCTTTGGGTACCATTATTCGTACTGTTTTCGAACTGTTCTGGCTGACCTGGTTAGATCGCCGTGAGAAACGTAAAGGCGGAGCGCAAAACGTGGCGGTGAAAGAGGACAGTGCAGTATGAGAATGTTGATACAGTCGATGCTTGCAGGGTCGCTTTCGGCTGCATTGTGGGCTCTGCCGGCGTCGGCAGAGGCGCCCGTTGCCGGTAATAACGCCAGCCTTACTGCGGTAAATAACGGCCAGACCACGGACAGCAATGCGGTGTTAAACAACAGCGCGGCACCGGAAAGTGGCGCGGTGCCGAATAACAGCGCAGTAATCAACAACAGCCCTGCGACAGGTAGCAGTGCTGCCCCGATCATGAGGACTGCAGCGGATGGTAATACCACCCTCAACAACAGCGCCGCACCTGGCAGCAACGCAGTAATCAACAACAGCCCTGCGACAGGTAGTAGTGCTGCCCCGATCATGAGGACTGCAACGGATGGCGATACCACCCTCAACAACAGCGCCGCACCTGGCAGCAACGCAGTAATCAACAACAGCTCTGTGCCAGATAGCAGTGCTGCCCCGATCATGAGGACTGCACCGGATAGCAATACCACACCAAACAACAGCCCAGCGCCAGACAGCAATGCCGGGCTGAATAACAGCGCAGCCCCAGCAGCCAGCACCGGGGCAGAGAACCCTGCGGTATCAACCTCAACTCATGAGGCGGCTTCCGGATCGGCGATGCCGAATGGCGGGACAGCCGCTGCGCCGTCTGCCAGCAGCCCTGCTACCGTCACCCATGACAGCAGCGCGCTGTCGAGCGTACCGCCACCGGCGGGGCTTGATAACGCAGAACCGGCCCTGGAAGCGGCGGCGGGTGCAACCCCTTATGCACCGGGTCAGGCTACGGCGACCGCGATGGCCAGCAGCATGCTCAATCAGCCCGTCAGCAGCACGCTGAGCGTGGCGCAAATGGGGCAGCGGCAGGGGATTACGCTGACCGGTGGTCAACTGCAATCGGGTATCCTGTTTACGTTGCCAGGCGATGAGGTAGTGACCAACGCACGCCTTAACCTGTCGCTGCGCGTTTCCCAGGCGCTGGCGGCACGTAATACTTCTCTGCAGTTAATGTTAAACGGCCAACCGCTCGGTACGCTGCCGTTAGGTTCGGGCGACAGTGATGAAAGCGATTACCAGCTGGACATTCCGGCGGCCATGATCGTGTCCAACAACAACCTGAGTTTTAAAATTAACGACGCCGATAAGCTGTTGTGCGAAAAAGACAGTGCGGAACAGTATCAGGTGACTATTCTGCCCAAAACGATGTTGAGCCTTGAAGGCCAGCAGTTAAATATTGGCACCAGCCTGCGTAACTTCCCGCGGCCATTTATTGACCCGCAACGTATGACCGCAGCGGATGTCACGTTTGCCTTTACCAACAGCGTTTCACCCGACACGGTCACTGCGGCAGTGCTGGTGGCATCCTGGTTGGGCATTCAAAGTGATTACCGCGGCATCAGCTTCCCGGTCGTCCGCGGTACGCTGCCGGAAAAAAACGGCATCTTGTTTGGTCATCCCGGTGACAAGATTGGCACACTGACCTTTCCTGCCAGTTCAGGGCCCACCCTGCAAATGGTCGATAATCCAGGCAATCCGGTGTATAAGCTGCTGCTGGTGAGTGGCGCAGACGAAAATCAGTTGCGGCAGGCCGCGAATCGTCTGACAACCCAGCCCCTGACTACCGATGGCAGCATGTTACAGGTTAAGCCGCAATCCATTGCCAGTCGCAGTCCTTACGATGCGCCTCGCTGGATCAATACGCTCCATCCTGTCCGTCTGGGTCAGCTGTTGCGCAAAGATCAAAGCCTTACCGCGACCGGTATCTGGCACGATGCGATGCGGGTTAATTTCCGCGCAGCGCCCGATCTGTTTTTGTGGGATGGGGATACGGTTCCGCTCCATTTGCATTACCGCTTTCCGTCAGAGACCTGGATTGATGAGAAAAACTCACTGCTTAATGTCACCCTGAACGGAACCTTCCTGCGTAATCTGACCGTCAATAAAGAGGGGCTTCTGGAAAGCGTCTGGCACCGCCTGGGTGGCGATGCGCGTCAGGAGCATTACCAGATTAACCTCGATCCGTATCTGATTTACGGCGATAACCAGCTGGCGCTCTATTTTAATATTAAGCCCAAGGCGGATGCGCCCTGCGGCGTGTTACTCAACAACAATATTAAGAGCCGAATTGAAGAGGACTCCTGGATCGATCTGAGTTACACGCGGCACTTTAGCATGTTGCCTAATCTGTCCTACTTTGTGGGCGCTTCGTTTCCGTTTTCCCGTCTGGCGGACTTTTCACAAACCACACTACTGCTGCCCGGGCAGCCCAGCGATGCGGAAATTTCCACGCTGTTAAATCTGTCCGCTCGCGCGGGAAATGCGACGGGTGTTGTCCTGGCACAGAATCAGGTGTTGTTTGGTCTGCCAAACGGCGGCAATAACCTGGCACGGGTTCAGCAAACGGATTTACTGGCCGTGAGCACGACCGGAAACAGCGCATTCAATCAGGCAATGCTCGAAAACTCGCCTTATGACGCTAACGGCAGCGCGCTGGGTGTGAAAGAACCGACCACGCTTGAAAAACTGCGTAGCTGGCTGATGGGTGACTGGTATCGTCAACCACTGGATGCCGATCGCTATTTCTCTTCGAATGAGTCCTGGCGTGGTTTTCTGAGTTACCGCTCGACATGGAACCCGGATCGTCTGGTCGTGATGGCGGTTGCTACCAGTGACGACCAGTTGCTGAGATTACATGGTGACCTCAGCTCTGCCCGCATTAATGCGGCGGTAAGAGGCGATACTGCCATTATTACCGATGAGAATGGCATCCGAAGTTTCCGGGTTGGGCCGCAGTTTCCCAGTGGGGAAATGCCGTGGTACATGATGGTGGTATGGTATGCCAACCAGCACTCGGTATTAATGGCGCTGGCTGCACTGCTGTTTTCCGCCGTGGTGGGCAGTGCCGCGTGGGCCATGTTGAAACGACATGCCTCGCGTCGACTGCAGGCAAATGATAATCGCGATGCCGGTAAGAAGTAAGGGCCATAATAATGAATAAAAACCAAATCAGTGCCGGGATCTGTCGCGCGTTAGTGCTGGGCGGGACAATCGCCTTATCTCTGCCGCTTCAGGCAGCGGGGAGCAGCAATCCTGCGCTGCAGGCGTTATTTGATCAGGCAACCTACTGGCATCAAAAAGCGCACGATGATCTGGCGAAGGCCTCCCTGCAGAAAGTGTTAATGGTGGAGCCTGATAACACCCAGGCACTTTACCTGCTGGCGCTCTATTCTCAGCAAAGTGGCGATAATGCGGGCGCGATGCAGTATCGCGCGCGCCTCAGCCAGGTTTCGCCCAACGATCCGCATCTGGCTGAACTGGATAACGCTCGCCAGCTGCAAAGCATTCCTCAGGCACAGCTCTCCCTGGCTCGCCAGCAGGCGCGGAGTGGCAATATCGCGGCGGCCTTGCAAACCTGGCGCAATACCTTTAGCGGCAATGAGCCGCCCCCCAGCGTTGCTGCGGAATATTACCTGACCATGGCGGGTGACCGTGCCCTGCTGCCGCAGGCGATTGAAGCATTGCGCCAGTTTTCGGCTCAGCATCCGCAGGATATGGGGGCCAGACTGGCGCTGGGAAAAGCACTGACATATCAGGATTCAACCCGACGTGAAGGGATTGAGCTGCTCAGTACACTGGCCAGCGGCAATCAGGATGCCGATCGCTCTCTTCGCCAGGCACTTTTATGGCTGGGGCCCCAGGCTTCAGATGCGCCGCTTTACCAAACCTGGCAGCAGCGTCATCCCCAGGATACTGCGGTGATGGACTATTACCGTAAAAATGTCGGCGGCGCGGAGAAGGGGGCAGGGTTTAGCGCGCTGAACAGCGGTGATGTGAACAGCGCAGAAACCAGTTTTGGCAAAGTACTGCAGGCGAACCCCCAGGATGCGGATGCGCTGGCTGGCATGGGTTATGTGGCTCAACGAGAAGGCCGTTATCAGGAGGCGGCGGACTACTTGCAGCGCGCGGCACAACTGGGCGGCGATCAGAGCGCCGATCGGCAGAAGCAGGCTGCTGATGCGCGTTTTTATGCCCAGTTAGCCAACGCCCAACAGGCTTTTAAAAACGGTGACAGTGCGCAGGCACTGGCACTCAGCGCCCCCCTTACTCAGGCGGAAGGCGAAAAAGGCGTGGCAGCAGGCTTATTCCGCGCTGATGTGTTACGTCGAAGCAATCAACCTGAGCAGGCTGAGCAGGCTTATCGCACGATCTTAAAAAACGATCCGGATAACCGCAATGCTCGCGAAGGGCTGTTCTATGTGTTACGCCAGCAGAATCGCACTGCGGAGGCCAATACATTACTGGCTTCGCTGCCAGAAAGCGTCAGACAAAGTGTGGTGCCGCGTGGCAGCAGCGTCGATCCTGTTCGCCAGTTGGCGAAGCGGCAGGTAGCAGCGGGCAACATCAGTGCGGCTATCGCCACCTTGCAGCAGGGCATTCAGCGCTATCCACAGGATGGCTGGTTACGCCTTGATTTGGCGCGACTTTATCGGCAGCAAGGTGATTCAATCCAGGCGGCGAGCGTGATGCAACCAGTGATGCGCGACGGCGCCAGCACGGCTGAGCTTTATGCCGGTGCGTTAAACGCCAGCGAAAGTGGTGCCTGGCAGCAGGCAAGCGCATTGCTGGCCCGTATTCCCGCCAGTGCACAAACGCGTGATATGCGGGAACTGGCACAGCGGGTAAATTTTAATCTGCAAATGGCCACAGCCGATCAGTATCTGGCTCAAGGATCTGATGCGGCAGCGGCGAATACGTTAAAAGCCCTTGCCGTCAACCCGCCGGATAATCCGGTTGATGCGGGCAATCTGGCACAGAAACTGGCAAAAGCCGGCGATCTTGCCGGTGCCGTAGCGGTCGTGCGTGGCAATATGCAACGGGGTGTTCAGGGCAATGCCGGTGACTATGCTGCACAGGTGGCCGTGCTGAACCAGGCCGGACTTGAGAGTGAAGCACAACGTTTTCTGAGCACGCCTGCGCTGCAGGCGCGCAGTACGCCTAAGCAACTGGCCGACTTGCGTGAAGGCTATTTGATTAACGAGGTGGATCGTCTGCGTCAGCAGAAACAGTACGCCGCCGCGTACGATAAGTTAATTGGCGCGCTGCAGCGCGATCCACAGAACCGCGATTTAATGTTTGCCATGGCCCGTCTCTATCAGGACGGCAAAATGAATAAAGACGCGGGCGTCGTCTATGACTACTTAATGACGCAGGATACGCCGTCGCAGGACGCGCGCGTTGGCGCGATCAATGTTGCCCTGGCGCAAAACGATGTGCAGCGTGCCAATGAACTGGCCCGTGGCCTGACGCCCGACCCGACGCCGCAGCGTCAGTTGCTGCTCGCGCAGGTGGCAGAAGCCAATGGCGACCATAGCCAGGCCATGCGTTATCTGCGAACGGCGCGGGGACAAATTATCGGTCTGCAAGGTGCGCAGCCCGGCACCACGCCAACCATCGGCGGACTGGCACTCGCCGACAACCCATTTGTGAACCGCAGCACCTCGCCTGTTGGGCGCACGCCGTCGACGTATGGCACGGTATTGCCCTGGCAGGTTGCGCCGGCCTCATCAGGCACATCGCCGGATGCCACCGTGGCCAGTACGACGAATGTTCCCTCTCAGCAGGCTCAGACGTTACATGATATTGATGCCATGATGGAAACCCTCCAGGAAAAAACGGGCACCTGGGCACAGGGCACGGTACAGGTACGCGGACGTGACGGTGAGTCGGGCCTGAGTCAGCTGACGGAAGCGAAAGCTCCACTCACTTTCTCAACTGTGCCGTTCGGCGACGCACGGTTCGACTTTACCATGACGCCAGTGTCACTGACGGCGGGCAGCGCTGCGGGCGATGCATGGCGGCGTTTCGGCACCAACGCACTGGAACAAGGCAAAGTGGTGGCGGCCAATGGCGCAAAAGTGGACGACGTGCCGACGGCCTCGACCAATTCGCAAACGGCCTCTGGGGTTGAGCTAAGCCTGGCGCTTAAGGGCGACAGCTACAAAGTGGATTTAGGCAGTACGCCGCTGGGCCAGGACCTGAATACGCTGGTCGGTGGTGTGCAGTGGTCGCCCAAAATCACGGACTTCCTGACGCTTATCCTGACCGGGGAACGGCGTGCGATTACTGACAGTCTGCTGTCCTATGTCGGGACTGAAGATAAATCCAGCGGCAAGCGTTGGGGGAACGTCACCAAAAACGGCGGTAATGCCTTACTGAGCTACGATAATGGCGACGCCGGCATGTATGTCGGAGCTGGCGCTTACAGCTATGTAGGTGAAAACGTAGCCAGTAACAACAACCTGCAAGCCAACGCGGGCGTCTATGTTCGTCCATTCCATGCTGACGATCGTGAACTTAAAGTCGGTATGAGTTTATCGTGGATGGATTTCTCGAAAAATCTCAGCTACTTCAGCTACGGACAGGGTGGCTATTTTAGCCCGCAGGATTATGCGTCCATCTCCTTCCCGATCGACTTCACGCGCACCTTCGATGACCTGAAGGTGAATATTGGCGGCGCGTTGGGTTACCAGAGTTACAGCCAGGATAAGAGTGCGTACTTCCCGAACGATCCGTCCCGTCAGGCACAGCTGGAAGCGCTGGCCGCCAACGGGCATGTCAAAAGCGCCTTCTACGAGGGCAACAGTAAAAACGGTGTAGGTTACAACCTGCATGCAGGTGCCGATTATAAAATCGATAAAGATGTCACGATTGGCGGGCAACTGGGTTATGACACCTTTGGTGATTATAACGAAAGCAGCGCGCAGCTCTACTTCCGCTACCTGTTCGGAGACAACTAATGAGTGAAGCTTTGAGTGGGCCGAGCCACCCACATCAGCCTGGCTGGTTTGATCTGGTCAGCGTTCTGGTCGAAGGCATGATTGCCAACGCGGGCCAGGAGCAGGCCACGGCTTTTTTATATAACATGGGTGAATCAATTGCGGCACGTTATGCGTTGCCCGCAGCCCGTACCGTGCAGGATCTGGAGCGTGAATGTAACCTGCAACTGGCCCGCTTCAACTGGGGGTTTGTTCAGTTACAGCCGCAGGATAGTGCCATCTTAATTAAGCACCACGCTGCACCCGCAGGCGACAGTTATCAGCCTGCCGCCGACTGGCAGACGGCATTTGCTGCCATTCTCGCGGGGCTTTTCTCCGGCTGGCTTCAGGGACAGGGCGGCAGTAAAGCCGTACCGGTGACGCTGGAGCTTAATGACGGCAATACGTTGCATTTCCGATATCAATAAGGTGCTCTGATGAGACTTAAGTCAGTGTGGTCAGGAATTCTGGTCTGTTTTATGGTGATATTTTTTAGTGCTCAGGCGATGGCCAACGGGTGGGATACCTACAAAAGCCGCTTCCTGCAGTCAGACGGGCGCATTATTGATACGGGAAATAATAATGTCAGCCATACCGAAGGGCAGGGTTACGGCATGTTGCTGGCGGTCGCCTACGATGACCGCGCGGCTTTTGACCGGCTCTGGAAATGGACGCGCACCACGTTGCGAAATCCGCAAAACGATCTGTTCTACTGGCGCTATATTCCCGGAGCACAGGATCCGGTAGCGGATAAAAACAATGCTTCTGATGGCGATGTGTTAATTGCCTGGGCGTTACAGCGTGCGGCGCAAAAGTGGAACGTCGCAGATTACCAACAGGAATCAGACCGCATTCAGCGTGCCATTGTAAAACTGGATGTGGCGAATTTCGGCGGTTACACCGTGTTGATGCCCGGTGCGCAGGGTTTCAACAAAAACAGCTATGTGGTGCTGAACCCGTCTTATTTTCTGTTTGTTGCCTGGCAGGAGTTTGGCCAGCGCAGCCATCTACAGGTATGGAATAAGCTGATTGACGGTGGAATGGCCTTGCTGGGCAAAATGCATTTCGGCAACAGCGACCTGCCGCTGGACTGGGTAGCGCTGAATGCGGATGGTTCCGTTGCGCCAGCGGTGGGCTATTCAAACCGATTCAGTTATGACGCGATTCGCGTCCCGCTCAACATCTGGTGGTACGATCCGCAAAGCCTGGCGCTGGGCCCCTTTCAGCGCCTCTGGCAAGGTTATAGTCGCACGAATACGCCAGCCTGGTTTGATGTTCTGGCCAATACGGCGGCCCCTTATAATATGGACGGCGGCTTACTGGCGGTACGGGATTTGGTGCTGAACCAAACCGGCTACCTGAGCGACAAGCTGTCGCCCGGGCAGAACTACTTTTCTGCCAGCCTCCAGTTGCTGACCTGGACAGCCTGGCAGGAGAAGCACTAAGCGCCTGATGCCCGCTCTGCGGCATGCTGTTCCGGCATGCCGCTTTTCTTATGGTCACTGACGTGACCGCAATTCCGATTCGTCTGCTTCCGCCCCCTTAAGCCACAAATACATCTTGCGATAGGATATACTTGACGCGCTTTTCTTTTCTGATGTCTACGCTCGTCACGAGCCGGGAGTGAATTTTTGCGCGTAAGCCGATCGCTGACGATAAAACAGATGGCGACAGTCTCGCTGATTGCGACAGTGACCATCAGCATTTTTATCGTTATCCAACTGTTTCATTTTGTGCAACAGCGCAGAATCGACTACGCCCAGCAGATGGAGAATATCGCGCATACCGTGCGTCAGCCGCTGTCTGAAGCGGTGCTGAAAGCGGACATCCCTCAGGCTGAACGCATTCTTAATTCGTTAAAACCCGCCGGGATTTTGTCGCGTGCTGATGTGGTGCTGCCGAATGCGTTCCAGGCGCTGCATGCGAACTTCGAAAACGAGAAACCCGTTCCCAGACTGATCGCCAGAATCTTTGAACTGCCGGTGCAAATCACCTTACCGCTCTACTCTGTTGAGCATACCGGTTTACCGAAGCCGCTGGCTTATCTGGTACTGCAGGCGAATTCATTTCGTGTTTACCAGTTTATTCTGAGCACGTTCTCCACGATGATCATCACCTATTTGCTGCTGGCACTCATCCTGTCCGTTTCAATTAGCTGGTGTATAAACCGGTTGGTGGTGCATCCGCTGCGCCGTATCTCCCGTGAAATACAGGAACTGCCACCGCAGGCGATTCTGACCCACAAACTGTCTGTGCCAGCCGATCACCGTGACGATGAAATCGGTATGTTGATTCGCAGCTATAACCGCAACCAGCAGGTGCTTGAGTCCATTCATGATCAGATGAGTCGGTTAACAACGCATTTCGACGTCACCGATCTGCCGAATCGGGCGCTGTTTTTAGCTTTACTGGAACAGTTTATCCGCGCTCGTCGCCATGCTTTTAGTGTGATGGTGATACGCATCGAAACCCTGCAGGAAGCGAATGGTGTACTCAGTGATGAACAGCGCGATACGTTGATGCTGACGCTGGCCGAGAAAATTCGCAGCACCATTGATGATCAGACATTGCTGGCACAGACTGCTACCAGTGATTTTGTCTTACTGATGAAATCAGCCAGCAACCCCTTTCGCGCGATGCGGCTGGCCCGCAATCTGATGATTCGCCTTAATCAGCCTGTCACTCTGCATCAGCTACAACTGCGACCCAATGCCAGTATCGGTCTGGCGTTAAGCGAAGAAGATGAAACGACGGGGGCTAATGAGATGCTGGATCGTGCGACCTCCGCAATGATGTCAGCCCGTCGTCAGGGCAAAAATCAGATCCTGTTTTTTGATGCCGCCCTCACCGAACGGGCTCAAAAGCGCTTAACTCAGGAACACGATATCTTACAGGGCTTGCACGACGAGCAGTTTGCCCTCTATTTGCAACCCCAGATTGATATGCGCACCGGCAGGCTGGCGGGTGCGGAGGCACTACTGCGTATGCGTCAGGCGGACGGCCGGTACGGATTACCCGAAGAGTTCATCGCCAGCGCGGAAGAAATCGGGGTGATTTCAGCGATTGGCCGCTGGGTATTTGAAGAAGCATGCCGCATTCTGGCTGGCTGGCAGCGCCATGGGGTGAGGGTCCCGCTGAGTATCAATATTTCTGCCGTTCAGTTACGCGATGTCAGCATTGTGAATCATCTGCAATCCTTGCTGGTGCGCCATTCAATTGCGCCAGGCACATTAGTGCTGGAGATTACCGAAACCGCGCAAATGGGCGATGCTGAGCAGGCTATTTCCCTGCTGCGGATGTTGCAAAAAACCGGCGTTGCCGTTGCACTGGATGACTTTGGGATGGGCTATTCCAATCTTAACTACCTGCATCAGTTTAAAGCCTTACCGGTTAACAAACTGAAAATGGATCGCAGCTTTGTTGCCGCGTTGCCTGAGGACGACACGATGGTGCGTATCGTGGCGGCCATTGCTGACATTATTGACCTGGATGTCATTGCTGAAGGGGTAGAAACCAGTGAACAGCGTGACTGGCTGCTGGCCCGCGGTATCACGATTGGTCAGGGCTATCTTTATTCTGAAGCCGTGCCGCTGGCGCAATTTACTCATCAATGGCTGGATAATGCCCTGGAGGAGGAATAACGACCTGATTCCTTGATTTTGCGAGAAATTTAGTTACAAAACTCCTTGCTGAAGCGTTTCAGTTCAGAATTACGCGCCTATCATTTCCCCTGACTTTGCAGCCCTGTATTAATCACGTAAACAGAGTGTTATTTTCTGTCCGCTGCCTGACCTGCCAGCCCTGTCAGACAGTCACAATAAAAAATCCGACAACATTACCTCTCGTTAGTGGATACCTGTTTATGAAACTATTTAAAAGCCTTTATTTCCAGGTTCTGGTCGCCATCGCCATCGGCGTGCTTCTGGGCCATTTCTATCCTGATTTAGGGACGCAGATGAAGCCGCTAGGGGATGGCTTTGTTAAACTGATCAAGATGATCATCGCCCCCGTGATTTTCTGCACAGTCGTTACCGGTATTGCCGGAATGGAAAGCATGAAAGCCGTGGGTCGCACCGGTGCGGTTGCGCTGCTTTACTTTGAAATCGTCAGTACCCTTGCGCTGATTATCGGCCTGATCGTCGTTAACGTTGTGCAACCTGGCGCGGGAATGAACGTTGATCCTGCGACGCTGGATGCCAAAGCGGTTGCCATCTATGCGCAACAGGCTGAGCAGCAAGGCATTGTGGCCTTTTTACTGGATGTGATTCCGGGTAGCGTGATTGGCGCCTTCGCCAGTGGCAATATCCTGCAGGTATTACTGTTTGCCGTGCTGTTTGGCTTCGCATTGCATCGTCTGGGCAACACGGGCACATTGATTTTCAATGTGATCGAGAGCTTCTCAAAGGTCATTTTCGGCATTATCAATATGATTATGCGCCTGGCGCCTATCGGGGCCTTTGGTGCCATGGCCTTTACCATTGGTAAATATGGCGTAGGTTCACTGGTGCAGCTTGGCCAGCTCATTATCTGTTTCTATATTACCTGTGTGCTGTTTGTCGTCGTTGTGCTGGGGCTGATTGCCCGCCTCTTCGGTGGCTTTAGCATCTTCAAATTCATTGCCTACATTAAAGAAGAACTGCTGATTGTTCTGGGAACGTCCTCATCCGAATCGGCGCTGCCGCGTATGCTGGATAAGATGGAGCGGCTGGGTTGTAAGAAATCCGTGGTGGGACTGGTCATTCCCACAGGTTACTCCTTTAACCTGGACGGTACCTCTATCTACCTGACGATGGCGGCCGTTTTCATTGCTCAGGCAACAAATGCGCATATGGATATCTTCCATCAGGTTACCCTGCTGGTGGTATTACTGCTCTCTTCTAAAGGGGCGGCGGGCGTTACAGGCAGCGGCTTTATTGTTCTGGCTGCAACACTGTCGGCAGTGGGACATTTACCCGTTGCCGGCCTGGCGCTGATTTTGGGTATCGACCGATTTATGTCAGAAGCCCGTGCGCTGACGAACCTGGTAGGTAATGGCGTAGCAACCGTTGTGGTCGCGAAATGGGTTGATCAACTGGATAAAAAACAGTTGGGTGAGACATTAGCGGGCAAAAATGGCGCAAAAGACCCGTCTGAATCCACGATTTAATCCTTGAATGTGATTTAATCCTCTCAAATGCCCGCTGTCACTTGCCCTGACAGCGGGCATTTGGATAATAACCCCACTTGTTTTTTTTCAACGTTTTTCACTTCGTTGCGTGACATCCCGGTCTTCCTGTGGTCAAACCTGTTGTTAATGATCGGCAGCGCGAATCGGCAATGACCGGTTCGCTTATAAACGCGGCTAAACGTGCCAGTGATAACGATTTTTTGAATTGTTTGAGTAGGGGTTCACATGCAGGGCACCAGAATTCGGCTTTTGGTTGGTGGACTAGTGCTGGCAGCGACCAGTTACGGTGCATCCGCTGAAACGCTGCAACCTGATCCAGCCTGGCAACAGGGAAAACTGGACAACGGATTTAGCTGGCAACTGTTGGCAACACCGCAACGGCCAAGCGACCGCATTGAATTGCGTATGGTGGTTAACACAGGCTCACTGGTAGAAAGTGCGCAGCAAACCGGTTTTAGCCACCTTTTGTCACGTCTGGCGCTGGTTCATAACACCGCACTGGATACAAATCAGCAGCGTGCTTTATGGCAGCAGGGCATCGATCCACAGCGCCCGTTACCGCCCGTCATCACATCGTATGATTACACGCAGTATAACTTAAGCTTACCCAATAACCGTCCAGACCTGTTAAAGGAAGCCCTGAACTGGCTGGCTGCGACGGCTGGCGATATGGCGATCACTAATCAGGTGGTGGACACCGCGTTATCTGCTTCCGATCCGGTTAAAACCTGGCCAACGGATACGCAGGATGTCTGGTGGCGCTACAGACTGAAAGGGTCCGCGCTATTAGCACACGATCCGGCAGAGAAACCGCGCGCGCCGGTGGATATCGCACAGCTAAAAAGCTTTTATCAGCAGTGGTACACGCCGGATGCCATCACTCTGTATGTGGTCGGCAATGTCGACAGCCGTAGTTTTTCTGAGCAGATCAATAAAGCGTTCTCCTCGCTGGAAGGCAAGCGCAGTTCGGCTGCGCCGGTGCCGACCTTGTCCCCGTTACCGCATGATCCAGTGAATCTGGTAAGCGGCAGCGGTGCGCAGGACCGCCTTTCTCTGGTGTGGGATACACCCTGGCAGCCTATCCGTGATTCACAAAACCTCCAGCGTTACTGGCGGGGCGACCTGGCGCGTGAGGCGCTGTTCTGGCACGTTCAACGTGCGTTGAGCAACAGCAAAGCGCAGGGCGTTCAGGTTGGCTTTGATTGCCGGGTGCTTTATCAACGCGCCCAGTGTTCCATTAATATGGACACGCGCAACGACAGCCTGGAACAGAATATGAATCTGGTGGCACGTGAGCTGGCCGCCGTACGCGATAACGGTTTGCCTCAGGAAGAGTTTGACGCGCTGATGGCTCAGAAGCTGCTGGAACTGAATAAGCTGTTTACCACTTATGCCCGCACTGATACGGACGTGCTGATCAGTCAGCGCCTGCGCTCGCAACGTAATTCCGTGGTGGATATCGCGCCGGAACAGTATCAAAAGTTGCGGCAGGATTTCCTGGCAGGTTTGACACGTGATCAGATGAATCAGGAATTACGGCAGCAGCTCAGTCAGGAACTCATGATGGTGCTGATTCAGCCGGAAGGCGAAACAGAAACCAATGTGAAAAGCCTTAAAGCTGACTGGGACAAACTGATGGGGGAACCTGCTCCGTCCGCAGCGCAGTCAGGCGGCACTGACGTCAGCCAGCCGGAGAGCAGCCCCGCAGGTGACGCTGCCCCACCAGCCTCCTGATTGATCAGGTTTTTGCCCTGAGCCATTCGGTCACCAGCATCGGCCAACTGGCAAGGGGCAAATCCGCTACACCACGAATGCCGAAGCCGTGCCCGCCTTTCTGATAAAAATGCACTTCCACGGGGACGTTATGTTCCCGTAACGCGCTAAAAAATACCATGCTGTTATTCACTGGCACGTCATCATCATCGGCGGCATGAATCAGCAACGTAGGCGGCACCTGACTGTGAACCCGGGTCTCGAGTGAATAAGCATCAATAGTTTTTTGATCGGGCCAGGCACCTAATAAGCGTGTGCGTGATCCTTCATGGGCCAGACCATCGCGCATACTGATGACCGGATAAACCAGAACCATTGCATCCGGCCGAGGCGACAGGTTTTCTGCACTGTCCTGAACGGGATAAATTTTTTCGCCGAAACGCGTACCCAGGCTCGCGGTGACGTGGCCGCCAGCAGAAAAGCCCATCATCACAATATATTTTCCGTTTAGCCCGCGCTGTGCCCGTTCACGTAGTACGCGCACGGCGCGCTGTGCGTCGGCCAGCGGTGCATCTGGTCCTTCGTGATGTCCATCATAGGGCAGGCGATAAGTCATTACCGCCAGGGTATAACCCATCGAAGTAAAGAACGTTGCCAGCGCACTGCCTTCACGATCAATCATGATGCGCTGGTAGCCGCCCCCTGGCGCAACCAGCAAGGTGATGCCATTGGATTCAACAGGATGCCAGATAGCCATTTCCGGGCAGCGTACACCGGTTGCTACGCGGTCGTAGGGTTCATACTCTTTTGCGGTATCCACAATCTGGGGCTGAGCACGAGAATCGCTGGCGCCTGGCGCATCACCATTTGGCCAGATATTAATAATTTCTGTATTCATAGCAGTGTCCTGATGCGAGAGATGTTGTCGTTGTTTTGTTCGCGGCCGTGAGAACAGCATCCTGCTGTCGCTGTTTAAAAGATGGCCTGTTTTAATGTAATCGTCCAACCTAAAAGCGGTTTATACATGAGATTCGGACTATGCCTGGCGTTGAAGCTGCCTGGCTAACTTGATAATTTAAAAGGAATAAAAACGCATTAAGATTAGAAACTGTTAACAGATGAGGACCAGAGGCGACGGCGTTAAAACGGCTGAGCTGACTTAAGCTAAATGAACGGTTTTTCATGTTGTCCTAACGGAAATAGCAGGAATTTATTCCCCTGTGATGTTTCAGGAAACATAATGTCTGGATGCCGGACGGTACGATGCCATTGCGGCTCAATATATCGTCCCGCTTCATGGGGGCTTATTAATCGTCAGTGTATCCTGACCGTCAACTCTCCAGAAGGCGTTCAGGTGGCGTTTCAGTAACAGCCCTCCGGCTCACGGAACTGTCCCCTTGATTTACCTTCGTGAACAGTTTTGGCGGCTTTACTACGGTGTCCCACGGTTGTCTGCCAAGGCTGTTAGCGCATCGACGTCATTCTGCGCCTTTGCGTTGATGGCAAAAGCCATGCCATCGAAGCGCCCTTCAGCGAGCGCAGGCGGTACCGTATCGTTGAATATCCTTTGCCTGCGGATAACGTCTGGGCTTCGTACCGCGGTTTTTGAAAAACAGGATGGGGGGATTTGGCTCAATAATCTGCGTCTTACACCCACTCGCTTTGTAAAAGCCTGACGCTTTTTCCCTGTCGCGTATACCAGACAGACCAGATTAATGTGCTTCGTATCCACCCCCGTTTTCCTTCAGGCACAGACATGCTGCCTGTACCGGTGTTCCCGTGATGAGCGACTGGCAATCATTCCGGCATTGCCGAACGCGGAATGATCGCACCGCGGTACTGAATCACTGTGCTGGCGGTGAGATGACCGCGCCGTGCCGCTTCTTCTGTCGTCGCGCCGACAAGTCGCCTGGCGAGGTAGCCCGCACTGAATGAATCCCCGGCGGCCGTGGTATCGACAATCTTTTCTTTTGGCAGCGCGACGGAAGGTACCTCGGCCAATGGCTGGTCTTCAAACGCAATCAGGCACGATTCCGCCCCGCGTTTGATGACGACTTCTTTTACGCCCGCATCACGTGCGCGGGCAATGACGTCCTCAACAGACTGTTCGCCCCATAACTGGTGCTCGTCATCCAGCGTCAGGAACGCCATATCCGTGTTTTCGAGCATTGTCTGGTAAGCCTGGCGAGTAGTGACCTTATCTTTCCACAAGCGCGGGCGGTAATTATTATCAAATATCACTTTCCCCCCGTTTGCCCGACAGTCTGCGAGCAGTTGCATGAGCCGGGCGCGACTGTCGTCAGGCAGGATAGCCAGGCTGATTCCGCTCAGATAAAGATAGTCGTAATGTTTAAGCTGTTGGCAAATGTCGTCGGCACCCGGGCCATCAAGCCAGTAACGGGCTGCCGCATCACTGCGCCAGTACCAAAAGGAGCGTTCGCCCTGATCGTCGGTTTGGATCATGTACAAACCCGGCATTTTGTTTTCAAGGCGCTGGATCAGTGCAGTATTGACGTTTTCCGCCTGCCAGCGAGTCATCATCTCTGCGCTAAAGGGATCAATGCCCAGTGCGGTGACGTAATCAACCCGTACATCCTGTTGACTGACCTGCCGGGCCAGATAAACCGCAGTATTCAGCGTGTCACCGCCAAAGCCGCGTTTGAGGTTCTCACCCTTCTCGGACAACTCAATCATGCACTCACCAATAATAGCGATCTTTATCTGCGTCATGGTTTCAGGCCTGTAGTAAAAGTTCGCTTCAGTCTCGCGTTTGTGAGGCCTGTCGTCAACTTTTTAAAACAGTGTTTTAATTTAATTTAGGGCGCTAAAACATGATAATTAACCCGATAACGCGCCCTGTTTCGGCGATTGTCGTGTCAAAACTCGCGTAGACTCGTGGCTCCTATGTGGCCAGATTTTCACTATGTATCGAAATACAAACGATAATTGCCGCTAAGCCGCCCAAATGAAGGCGCTTACTATCAACCAGGAAAAGACCATGGTTATGGAGAATATTAGTCAATGGCTACCTTCTTCAGTTGACATCACTCCCCAGCAGAAAAAGCGCCTCTTCTGGCGACAGTGTCAACGCCAGTATACCTTTCAGCCTATCTACAAAGTCTCTGGGCGGCTGTTGGCGATTGAGTTGCTGACGGCGGTCATGCATCCGTCTGAACCTGAAAAAAAACTCTCCCCGGAAGCATATTTTGCTGAGCTGGAGATAGCAGAGCGCCTTGACGTTGTGCAGGAGCAGTTAACGTTGCTCAGCCAGTGGGAAGCTTTCTTTGCCGATAATGAGGTCATGGCATCAGTCAATATTGACGGCCCCTCTCTGTCATTAATACAACATCATCTGCCGATTCGCAGCCTTATCACCCGATTGCCCTGGGTGCGCTTTGAACTGACCGAGCACCACGTTTTGCCTCAGGAAGAGATGGTGGCGCAAATGCCGGAGTTGGGGCCGCTCTGGCTGGATGATTTCGGCTCAGGGATGGCAAATTTTTCTGCCCTGACGGAGCTGAAATACGACTACATCAAGTTGTCGCGCGAATTGTTTATTTTGTTGTGTGCATCGGGGGAAGGGCGAACACTCTTTCCTATGCTGTTGTCGCTGATTAACCGCTACTGTAACGGCGTTATTGTTGAAGGCGTGGAAACGCAGGATGAATGGGAGCAGGTAAAAGCCTCTCCGGCCATTGCGGCGCAGGGATATTTTTTCTCACGCCCCGCCCCTTTTTCGGAACTGGTGTACCTGCCTGTCCAGCTTGATTGATCCCTTCCGGCTCGCTCTCGACTATCTTTAACGGAGACCGTGAAAGAGCAGGGAGGATGCCTAATGTCACGCGCTGGAAAAATAGTCAGTTGGATAGCGGGAATTTTAGTCCTGGTGATCGTCGTCGTGGTCATTGTCATTGCCACATTCGACTGGAATCGCTTGAAGCCGACCATCAACAAAAAAGTCTCAGCAGAACTGAACCGACCTTTTGCCATTCGTGGTGATTTGGGTATCGCGTGGCAACGACAACGCGACGAACCGGGATGGCGCAGTTTTATCCCCTGGCCGCATCTGCATGCCGAAGACATCATGCTGGGCAATCCGCCTGATATTCCCGATGTCACTATGATTCATCTCCAGCGCGTCGACGCAACGCTTGCGCCGCTGGCACTGCTGCACAAACAAGTCTTTATCCCCTGGATAAAGCTACAGCAGCCGGATGCCCGATTGATTCAAACCGCCGACAAGAAAAACAACTGGACGTTTACGCTCGCTGAGAGTGACAGCAAAGACGACAATGCACCGCCTTCCGCCTGGTCATTTCGGCTGGACAATATTCTGTTCGATCAGGGAACTCTGCTTTATCGCGATGCGGTTAACAAGGCTGATGTCACTGTAAAACTCAATTCGCTTGGCAAACCTGTGCCTTTCGCGCAAATCGCGGGTGGAGACGACAGCCAAAAAGGGGCGGGCGACTTTGTTTTCGGCTGGCAGGCTGAAGGGCGCTATAACAATGAAAAACTCACGGGCCAGGGTAAGCTCGGCGGCATGTTATCACTGCGAAGCCAGACGACACCGTTCCCGGTGCAGGCGGATGTCCGTAACGGTACTACACGGGTACAGCTTTCTGGCGGTGTGCAGGATCCGTTAAATCTGGGCGGACTGGATGTGCGTTTGCGTTTTTCTGGCGACACGCTGGCGAATCTGTATGGCCTGACGGGAGTGTTATTACCGGATACGCCGCCCTATGAAACAGATGGTCGCCTTATTGCTAAATTCACTGGTAAAGATGGGTCTGTTTTCCGCTATCAGGCATTCAATGGGCACATTGGCGATAGCGATATTCATGGCTCCCTGACCTACAGCCAGGGCAAACCTCGCCCTAAACTGGTGGGGGAACTGCGATCTGACCAATTGCGCATGGCAGATTTGGGGCCGCTTATTGGCGTTGACTCCGGCAAAGGCAGTGAGAAAACGCAACAGGCTAAGGCAAAGCGCGGCGAAAAATCGACACAGCCTGCCGATCGTGTTTTGCCTCATGATCAATTCGATACGAAAAACTGGTCGGTGATGGATGCTGACGTGAAGTTCAGTGGTAAACGTATCGAACACAGTAATTCCTTGCCGTTAAGCGATCTTTACACGCATTTGCAGCTTGATAACGGTAATCTACTGCTCGATCCGCTGCGTTTTGGCATGGCCGAGGGCAACCTGAACAGCACTATTCGTTTAGAAGGCGATCGCTCTCCCATGCGAGGCCGCGCGGATATTCATGCGCGTAAACTTCGCCTGCGCCAGTTGTTTCCCAATGTACAGGCAATGCAAAACAGTCTGGGACAGCTTAACGGTGATGCCAGCTTGACGGGCACGGGCAATTCTGTGGCTGACCTGCTCGCAACCAGTAACGGCCAACTCAAGCTGCTAATGAACGACGGACTGATTAGCCGCAACCTGATGGAGATTGCCGGATTAAATGTCGGTAACTATCTGGTTGGTAAGCTGTTCGGTGATGATGAGGTGCGCATCAACTGTGCGGCAACGGATCTGAAATTGCAAAACGGTCTGGCCACGCCAAACCTGTTTGTGTTCGATACGGAAAATGCGGTCATCAACGTGACGGGAAATGCGAATTTCGCCACTGAACGTCTGGACCTGTCTGTGAATCCAGAGAGTAAAGGCATTCGTATCGTGACCCTGCGCTCACCGCTTTACGTCCGTGGTACGTTTAAAAATCCGGATGCCGGTGTGAAGACCGGGCCACTACTGGCGCGTGGTGCGGCAGCCGTTGCCCTGGGTGCCGTGGTAGCACCGGCGGCGGCCTTACTGGCACTGATTTCCCCCAGCGATAATGATGAAAATCAGTGCAGCCGGGTATTGCAGCAGATGAAAAGCAAAAAATAATCAGTTGCGATAGAGCACTTTGATGATGTGGTAACCAAACGCGGTTTTCACCGGCCCAAAGGGTTGTAACAGTGGGCAGGTGAAGGCCGCTTTATCAAATGCAGCTACCATCTTTCCCCGCCGGAATTCACCCAGATCGCCGCCGTTTCGGCCTGAAGGGCAGATGGAGTGTTTTTTAGCAAGCTGCTGGAAATTCTCCCCTTTTTTCAGCTTCGCCAGCAAGACTTTCGCCTCTGCCTCCTGTTTCACCAGAATATGTAAAGCCGCGGCAGTTTTCGCCATGATGGTGTCTCTGTTGTGTATAATTGCCCTCCATTATAAACCCGTCTTTTCAAATCGCAGAGACGTTAACGGCACCGCGTTCATGCCGTTGGCACGCGAGTGAGGCGAAGCGGGTATCTTATTTCAACAGAGCGATTCCCTATGCGTTTAAACTCCAGCCAACAACGTGCCGTCGAATTTGTCACCGGTCCCTGTCTGGTGCTGGCGGGGGCTGGCTCGGGTAAAACCCGCGTGATCACCAATAAGATCGCACATCTGATTCGGGAGTGCGGTTACCAGGCGCGCCACATTGCGGCCGTGACGTTCACGAATAAAGCCTCACGTGAAATGAAAGAGCGCGTCGCGCAAACGCTGGGGCGTAAAGAGGCGCGCGGCCTGATGATCTCGACATTCCATACCCTGGGACTGGAGATTATTAAGCGCGAATATGCAGCGCTGGGAATGAAGTCTAACTTTTCCCTGTTCGACGACCAGGATCAACTGGCCCTGCTTAAAGACCTGACCAGCCAGTGGCTGGAAGAGGACAAGACCTTACTGCAGCAGTTGATTTCCACCCTTTCCAACTGGAAAAATGATTTGGTTGATCCGCCCAAGGCGGCGGCATTAGCCCGTTCGGAGCGCGATAACGTTTTCGCGCACTGCTATGCCCTGTATGATCAGCACCTTAAAGCCTGTAATGTGCTGGATTTTGACGACCTGATCTTGTTGCCGACCCTTCTGCTACAGCGTAATCAGGAAGTGCGCGAGCGCTGGCAGCAACGTATTCGCTATCTGCTGGTCGATGAATATCAGGATACCAATACCAGCCAGTACGAACTGGTTAAATTGCTGGTGGGTGCCAGAGCGCGTTTTACTGTCGTTGGCGATGACGATCAGTCGATTTATTCCTGGCGCGGAGCGCGGCCGCAAAATCTGGTCCTGCTGAATGAGGATTTCCCGACGCTGGAAGTGGTGAAGCTTGAGCAGAATTACCGATCTTCACAGCGTATCCTTAAAGCTGCCAATATCCTGATTGCCAACAATCCGCACGTGTTCGAGAAGCGCCTGTTTTCTGAACTGGGTATCGGTAGTGAACTGAAAGTGTTGAGCGCAAACAGTGAAGAACACGAAGCCGAGCGGGTAACGGGTGAACTGATTGCTCATCACTTTATCAATAAAACGCAATATAAAGATTACGCCATTCTGTACCGGGGGAATCACCAGTCCCGGGTATTCGAAAAATTCTTGATGCAGAACCGTATCCCTTACCGGATTTCAGGTGGCACCTCCTTTTTCTCACGGCCAGAAATAAAAGATCTGTTAGCGTATTTACGCGTACTCACTAACCCCGACGATGACAGCGCCTTTTTACGGATTGTGAATACTCCCCGGCGTGAAATTGGCCCGGCGACGCTGCAAAAACTGGGTGAATGGGCCACTATCCGCAGTAAAAGTCTTTTTAACGCCAGCTTCGATGTGGGACTGGGGCAGACCCTGACCGGCCGCGGTCTTGAGCTTCTGCAGCGCTTCACTCACTGGCTCAATGAGATTATCCAGCTCAGTGAGCGGGAACCCGTGAACGCTGTCCGTGATTTGATTCGCGGCATCGATTATGAAAGCTGGCTGTTTGAAACCTCCGGTAGCCCTAAAGCCGCTGAAATGCGCATGAAAAACGTCAATACGCTGTTTCAATGGATGACGGAAATGCTGGAAGGGAGCGATCTGGATGAGCCGATGACGCTGGCCCAGGTCGTCACGCGGTTTACGTTGCGCGACATGATGGAGCGCGGCGAAAGTGACGACGAGTCAGACCAGGTGCAGCTGATGACGTTGCATGCGTCTAAAGGGCTGGAATTCCCCTATGTTTTCCTGGTTGGCATGGAAGAAGGATTGCTCCCGCATCAGAGCAGTATTGATGAAAATAACGTTGAAGAAGAGCGCCGTCTGGCCTATGTCGGTATCACCCGTGCGCAGAAAGAGCTGACGTTCACCTTATGCCGTGAGCGCCGTCAGTACGGTGAACTGGTTCGCCCCGAGCCCAGCCGCTTTTTGCTGGAGCTGCCGCAGGATGATGTGGTGTGGGAAACCGAGCGTAAGGTGGTCAGTGCTGAAGAGCGAATGAAAACCGGCCAGAGTCGGGTGGCCGGATTACGGGCGATGCTGGAAAAGGCGAAAAAGGGTTAATGCGCCGATCGGGCGTAACCGCAAGTACTCAGGTCAGCGATAACTGCCAGTGTACATAGGACTGGTAATGACTTTCCTGTTCAAGCAGTTCCGCCCGAAGCGGATGTACATCCAGCCAGCCCGCCGGCAATGTGACATTCAGCGCTTCATCATCGGCCTGCATACGTACGGCAGGCAGGGTGTCATCGCGACGGCGACTGGAAAAGATAATCGACAGGCGCAGCAGGCGACACAGGCGCTCTGCCAGACGCGGCGGTACGGCATTTTGTTGGGTCAGTAACGCAAGATCGATGCTGCCGCTTTGGTTTTGCAGTAAGCAGGCGATCAGCTTTTTTTGCGCGGGCGTAAAACCCGGCAGATCAAGATGGCGAACCAGGTAGGCAGCATGCTGAGGTGCCTGACGGAAATCGACGCTCAGCCCGATTTCGTGGATAGCACAGGCGCTCAGCAGTAATTCCCGACAGCGCTGATCCAGTTTCCAGACCACGCTGACCTGGCGAAAAAAACTTTCAGCCAGCTGACGTACCCGATCGGCCTGGCACACATCGATGTTGAACCTGCGCTGAACATTTTGCAGCGTACGGCTGCGAATATCACGATCAACAGGTAAGTGCAGCATTCCGTACACCAGCCCTTCGCGCAGTGCGCCACCGGCCAGCGTCATGCTGTCGATATTGAGTTCCTGAAAAATGGCGATCAGGATTGAGAGCCCACTGGGGAACACAAGCGCACGTTCCAGCGTCAGTCCTTCGATTTCAAGCTCTTCCAGCTTGCCACATTGAATAGCGCGCTGCTTTAACTGCTGGAGTTTGCTCAGGGTGATGCGCTCATCCATGCCCTGTGCCACCATGATTTCCTGTAACGCCTGCACGGTGCCGGATGCACCGACGCAAACCTGCCAGCTCTGTTTGCGCAGTTCTGCCGAAATGGGCTGCAGCATGGCTTTGGCGGCCTGTTCTGCCTGGTCAAAATTTTCCTGCGCCAGGTGACGATCGCCAAAGAAGCGTTCCAGCCAGGTGACACAGCCCATCTGCAAACTAAACAGCACGCTGGCATGGGAGCCGTCACCGGTGGCTAACTCAGTACTGCCACCGCCGATATCGACAACCAGACGTTGATCGGAGCCGCCGGTGGTGTGCGCCACGCCTTGATAAATCAGACGGGCTTCTTCTTCACCGCTAATCACATTGACGGCGCAGCCCAGAATCTGTTGAGCCTTATCCAGAAAGACCTGTGCATTTGCTGCAATACGCAGCGTAGCCGTCGCCACCACCCGAATCTGGTCAGGCGGAATATCCTGAAGTTGTTCCGAGAAAAGCCGCAAACATTGCCAGCCCCGCGCCATCGCTTCAGCTGACAAATGATTGGCGCTGTCCAGGCCAGCAGCCAGGCGCACCTTGCGTTTGATTTTGGCGATAGTCTGAATACTGCCAGACACTTCGCTGACTACCAGCATGTGGAAGCTGTTAGATCCTAAATCAATCGCAGCATAGAGTGTCGATGCGCTTAGCATGGTGAACTTAACCCGAACGTTTACGGTTGTTATGACGTGGAGCACCGCGACGACTGGCGTTATTTCCGCCACGACGCTGACCGTTGCCTGTACGATTACGCGTCAGACGTTTCGGCGGCGGGAGTTCACTTAACAGCGCATCGCTGTTGTATTTGCTCACCGGAATACTGTGACCAATGTACTCTTCAATACCCGGCAGATTTAACGCGTACTCTTCGCATGCCAGGCTGATTGAGTGGCCGCTTGCCCCTGCGCGTCCTGTACGGCCAATGCGATGAACGTAGTCCTCGCGGTCATCAGGCAGATCGTAGTTAAAGACATGTGTCACTGCGGGAATGTGCAGGCCACGTGCCGCAACATCGGTCGCCACCAGGATATCGATGTCACCTTTGGTAAAGTCATCCAGAATGCGTAAACGCTTCTTCTGAGCCACATCGCCGGTCAGCAAGCCGACACGGTGACCGTCCGCAGCCAGATGGCCCCAGATATCTTCACAGCGATGTTTTGTATTGGCGAAAATAATCGCGCGATCGGGCCATTCTTCTTCCACCAGCGTTTGCAGCAAACGCATTTTCTCTTCGTTGGAAGGATAGAAAAGCTCTTCTTTAATGCGGTGGCCCGTTTTTTGTTCCGGCTCGACTTCAACGTATTCGGCGCTGTTCATGTGCTCAAAGGCCAGTTCACGCACGCGATAAGAGAGCGTGGCCGAAAACAGCATGCTCAGGCGTTGAGTTGCGGGTGGCATGCGGCGGAACAACCAGCGAATATCTTTAATAAAGCCGAGATCGAACATGCGATCGGCTTCGTCCAGCACCATGACCTGTATGGCGCTGAGGTTGACGTGATTCTGCTTCGCATAATCAATTAAGCGACCCGTGGTGCCGACCAGAATATCGACACCGTTTTCCAGAACTTTTAACTGCTTGTCATAGCCGTCGCCACCGTAAGCCAGGCCTAGTTTCAGGCCGGTCGATGCCGCCAGCGGTTCTGCATCCGCATGAATTTGCACGGCAAGTTCACGCGTAGGTGCCAGAATTAACGCGCGAGGTTGGTTAACCTGGCGTCCCTCTGGTGCAGGGTGAGAAAGAAGATGATGAAACGTTGACGTTAAAAACGCCATCGTTTTGCCGGTACCGGTTTGCGCCTGACCTGCGACATCACGCCCTGAAAGCGTAAATGGCAGTGCTAACGCCTGAATAGGCGTGCAGTTATGAAACCCTTTTTTATCAAGGGCTTCCACTACCTGTGGGTGCAGGGCGAAGTCGGAAAACTTCTGTTCAGTTAAGTGTGTTTTGCTCATAGTGTGGTAGAATATCAGCTTACTATCGCTTTACGAAAGCGTATCCGATGAAATAAAGTCAACCAACATTGGTTTATATTACGCCAATTCGCCAGGCATAATCTTGTGGAGTAAAACATGAGCAGCGATAAAATCGTTCATCTGACCGATGACAGTTTCGACACCGACGTGCTGAAAGCCGACGGCGTTATACTGGTAGATTTCTGGGCTGAATGGTGTGGTCCTTGTAAAATGATCGCCCCAATCCTTGATGAAGTTGCAGAAGAGTATGATGGCAAGCTGACCATCGCTAAGCTGAATATTGACGATAACCCAGGTACCGCACCGAAATACGGCATTCGTGGCATCCCGACGCTGCTGCTGTTTAAAAACGGTGAAGTCGCTGCAACGAAAGTGGGCGCATTGTCCAAAGGTCAATTAAAAGAGTTCCTGAACGCCAACCTGGCGTAATCGGGCTGAACGTTCGGCAGTGGTTAAATTTTTTCCTCCTGCTGGACGTTCGCTTTTAAGCGTGCTAACTTATTTTCACTGCACTATGATCATACCTTGTAGTTAGCATTCAAAGTTTTCCCTTGTTAAACCCTGTCGCACTGTACCTACCAGCGGTTTAGCAATCTAACGACTAGCTCTACTCTGACTTAAATCGACCGACTCCTCGCTTCCAGTCATCATTCAAGACAACGATCGTTGAGAAGAGTTGAAAAGTCATTAACAGAACAGGCATGGATTAACTGCCATACCATTCACGACAAACATTTCGAGTATTACCCCGAGTTTAAGAACCCATCACTATGAATCTTACCGAATTAAAAAATACGCCGGTTTCTGAGCTGATTACCCTCGGCGAGAATATGGGGCTGGAAAATCAGGCTCGTATGCGCAAGCAGGACATTATTTTCTCAATCCTGAAGCAGCACGCGAAAAGCGGCGAGGACATCTTCGGTGATGGTGTGCTGGAGATATTGCAGGATGGATTTGGATTCCTCCGCTCTGGAGACAGCTCCTACCTCGCCGGTCCTGATGATATCTACGTTTCTCCCAGCCAAATTCGCCGCTTTAACCTCCGCACTGGTGACACCATCGCCGGCAAAATTCGCCCACCAAAAGAAGGTGAACGCTATTTTGCGCTGCTGAAAGTTAATGAAGTCAACTACGACAAGCCTGAAAACTCGCGCAACAAAATTCTGTTTGAAAACCTTACGCCGCTGCACGCTAACAGCCGTCTGCGTATGGAGCGCGGTAATGGATCAACCGAAGACTTAACGGCGCGCGTACTGGACCTGGCGTCGCCCATTGGCCGCGGTCAGCGTGGCCTGATTGTTGCTCCGCCAAAAGCCGGTAAAACCATGCTGCTGCAGAACATCGCACAGAGCATTGCCTATAACCATCCTGACTGCGTGCTGATGGTGTTGCTGATCGATGAGCGTCCGGA
The DNA here is from genome assembly GCF_043545505.1 of Pantoea sp. SGAir0183. NCBI lineage: Bacteria > Pseudomonadati > Pseudomonadota > Gammaproteobacteria > Enterobacterales > Erwiniaceae > Pantoea > Pantoea sp. SGAir0183. The sequence goes on along the minus strand of NZ_CP028053.1, from coordinate 4,301,011 downwards.
AGAAGTGACAGAGATGCAACGCCTGGTCAAAGGCGAAGTGATTGCCTCAACCTTCGATGAGCCGGCTTCGCGTCACGTTCAGGTTGCAGAGATGGTGATCGAAAAGGCTAAGCGCCTGGTTGAGCATAAAAAAGACGTCATCATTCTTCTCGACTCCATTACGCGTCTGGCCCGTGCCTATAACACCGTGGTGCCGGCCTCCGGTAAAGTGCTGACAGGTGGTGTGGATGCTAACGCCCTGCATCGTCCTAAGCGTTTCTTTGGTGCGGCGCGTAACGTGGAAGAGGGCGGCAGCCTGACCATTATCGCGACTGCGCTGGTGGATACCGGTTCGAAAATGGACGAAGTGATTTACGAAGAGTTTAAAGGCACCGGTAACATGGAGCTTCATCTCTCACGTAAGATTGCGGAAAAACGCGTCTTCCCGGCCATTGATTACAACCGTTCCGGTACACGTAAAGAAGAGCTGTTAACCTCTCAGGAAGAACTGCAGAAAATGTGGATCCTGCGTAAAATTATTCACCCAATGGGCGAAATCGACGCGATGGAGTTCCTGATCAACAAGTTGGCCATGACCAAAACCAACGATGAATTCTTCGATATGATGAAGCGTTCCTGATTCTTTTAAGCGTCATCTGAACAGGATGACGTTTTTTTACTTTAAAAGATCATAAAATAGCTCTGACGCCACGTTCTGACGTGGCGTTTTTCATTTACGGGCTATAGGATTGTGGTCTGGCAGGCGTAATAATAATGACGGTGGAAGTGGTGGACGGTTGACCGTTCGTACACCGCTTAATGCCGAATTCGGAATCTGGGACGGTAATATGCGCCTTCTTTCGCGTATTGTGTGTATCCAGGATGATAGCTGAGAGCGTTTAACGTGAATTTACTCACTATGAGTACTGAGCTTGGTTTAGTTTTTGTCTTTTCCCTGGCGTTTCTTTTCCTTGCTCGTAAAGCAGCCAAAAAGGTAGGGCTGGTTGACTCACCCAACTCGCGTAAACGCCACCATGGCGATATCCCCTTAGTCGGTGGTATTTCTGTTTTTGCAGGCATTACGTTTGCCTTTGCCATTACGAACTATTATCTGCCCCATGCCACGCTCTATTTAAGTTGCTCGGCAATCTTAGTCATTGTCGGCGCACTCGACGACCGGTTTGACATCAGCGTTAAAATCCGTGCGGTGATACAAGCTGCGGTGGCCATTGTGATGATGGCGGGCGCAAAACTTTATCTACTGAGTCTGGGTTTTATCATCGGTCCGGTGGAGTTGATCGTCGGGCCGTTCGGCTATGTGTTGACCCTTTTTGCCGTCTGGGCAGCGATTAATGCTTTCAATATGGTGGACGGTATTGATGGTCTGCTGGGGGGGCTTTCCTCCGTCACCTTTGGTGCAATGGGAATTATTCTCTTACTGGACGGACAGTACAGCCTGGCGATGTGGTGTTTTGCAATGATTGTCGCCATTCTCCCGTATATCATTCTCAATCTTGGTTTGCTGGGAAGACGCTATAAAGTTTTTATGGGTGATGCCGGCAGTACGATGATTGGCTTCACCATCATCTGGATTTTGCTGGAAACCACTCAGGGATTAAGTCATCCCATTTCACCGGTCACTGCATTATGGTTAATCGCCATTCCATTAATGGATATGGTTGCCATCATGTATCGGCGTCTGCGTAAAGGCATGAGTCCTTTTTCAGCTGACCGTCAGCATATCCACCATCTGTTAATGCGTGCGGGGTTTACCTCACGTCAGGCATTCGTGCTGATTACGCTTGCTGCGGCCTTGCTCGCAGGTATTGGCGTATTAGGCGAATACCTCGCCTTTGTACCTGAATGGGTAATGTTGGTTCTTTTTCTGCTGGCGTTTATGGCTTACGGCTATTGCCTCAAGCACTCCTGGCGCATAGCAAGACGAATCCGGCGTTTTAAGCGTCGTATGAATGTCCCTGCTGATACTGACAAATAAAAGACTTAAAAAGGATGACGCTGTGATGCCTGCAAACGTTGTGGAGAACGAACTGGATATTCGCGGCCTGTGCTGCCGTTTGTGGCGCGGAAAGCACTGGATAGTCGGTTGCGCAGTGCTGTTTGCAGTGGCAGCCTGGCTGGCGACGTTGCTGATGAAACAGGTATGGAGCACAACAGCGATTACAGGACGTCCAACAGTGAATATGCTGGGCTCGTACTATTCACAGCAGCAGTTTCTCAATAACCTGGATGTACGCAATGACGCCGTGACGTTAACCAGCGCGTCTCCCAACGTGATGGATGAGGTTTATCATGAGTTTCTGGTGCAGCTTTCCTCCTGGGATACTCGTCGCGAGTTCTGGCTGCAAACCGACTATTACAAAAGTCGGAAAAGCGGCAATGCGCACAATGATGCGGTCCTGTTAGATGAGCTGATTGATAACATCCAGTTTACGCCAGCGGATACCGCGCGTAACACGTTCGACAGCGTCAAACTGAAAGCGGAAACGGCGAGCGATGCCAACAACCTGTTGCGTCAGTACATTGCCTATGCCAGTGAGCGCGCAGCACGTCATCTCAACGCGGAGCTAAAAGGTGCGTGGCAGGCACGAGATGCGCAACTTCAGGCACAGGTCAGGCGTCAGGAAGCTGTGGCGAATGCCGTCTTCCAGCGTCGCATTCATCGTCTGGAACAGGCGCTGAAGGTGGCCAGCCAAAAAGGAATTACTGAAAAACAGACGAATGAAGTCAGTGAGAGTCTTGCTGACAGCGATCTGTTTTTAATCGGTCAGCCGCTATTGCAGGGGCAACTCGACACCCTGCGTGCGACGGGACCGAGCTTTGATATAAGCTACGATCAAAATAAAGCGATGCTGACGACACTTGATGCAGGACCTGCGTTAACCAATAAATTTCAGACCTACCGTTATTTACGTACACCGGAAGAGCCGGTGTCACGTGACAGCCCACGCCGGGTATTTATGATGGTGATGTGGGGCGCGGTAGGGGCACTGGTTGGCGCCGGTGTGGCACTGGCACGTCGTCGGCGACCCATGTCAGATACACAAGATTGAGAGAAACAGTGTGAAAGTTCTGACAATTTTTGGCACCCGACCTGAAGCCATTAAGATGGCACCACTCGTTCAGGCCCTGGCACAGGATCCAGCTTTTGAATCACGGCTGTGCGTAACCGCACAGCACCGTGAAATGCTCGATCAGGTGCTGAGCTTATTTCAGCTTCAGCCTGACTACGACCTCAATATTATGCGGCCTGAACAAGGATTAACGGAAATAACCTGCCGTATCCTGCAAGGCATGCACACCGTCCTTCTCGATTTCAAACCCGACATTGTTCTGGTTCACGGTGACACCACAACCACGCTGGCGGCCAGTCTGGCTGCGTTCTATCAACAAATACCTGTCGGCCATGTTGAAGCGGGTTTAAGGACAGGCGATCTGGCATCGCCGTGGCCTGAAGAGGGCAATCGTAAACTGACAGGCCATCTGGCACGGCTGCATTTCACGCCAACCTCCCGTTCCCGACAGAACCTGCTGGATGAAAATCTGCCCGATGACAGCATTGTGATTACCGGCAATACGGTGATTGATGCCCTGCTGTGGGTGCGCGATCGGGTACTGGATGATAACGCCATTAATGCGCAACTGGCTGCACGTTATCCGTTTCTGGATGAAAACAAAAAGCTGGTACTGGTAACGGGCCATCGGCGGGAAAGTTTTGGCGAGGGGTTTGAGCGTATTTGTAGCGCTTTAGCCGAAATTGCGCGTCAGCACCCTGAGGCGCAGATCGTTTATCCTGTGCATCTCAACCCGAATGTCCATGAGCCCGTTAACCGCATTCTGCGTGACATCAAGAACATTGTACTGATTGAGCCGCAGGAGTATCTGCCGTTTGTCTGGCTCATGAATCGTGCCTGGCTCATTCTCACCGATTCTGGCGGAATTCAGGAAGAAGCGCCTTCGCTGGGTAAACCCGTTTTGGTAATGCGTGAAACCACGGAACGGCCAGAGGCGGTTGACGCGGGGACGGTAAAACTGGTGGGAACGGATACGGCGAAGATTGTTGCCGAAGTCAGCGCATTACTGAATGACGACGAGGCCTGGCAGACCATGAGCCGCGCCCATAATCCCTATGGGGATGGCAATGCCTGCGGGCGAATCTTACAAGCCTTAAAAGATAACAGAGCCAACTTATGAGTTTTGAAACCATTTCCGTCATTGGACTGGGTTACATTGGGCTGCCTACCGCAGCCGTTTTTGCCTCAAAGGGAAAAAAAGTGGTGGGCGTTGATATCAATGCCCGGGCTGTTGACACCATCAACCGCGGTGCCATTCATATCGTCGAACCCGATCTGGAACAGGTGGTGCAGGCAGCCGTTGCGCGTGGCGATTTACGTGCCACCACGCAACCGGAAGCGGCGGATGCCTTTTTGATTGCCGTCCCTACGCCCTTCCAGGCCGATCGCCAGCCCGACTTACGTTTTGTGCAGGCGGCCGCAATATCCATCGCACCGGTTTTGAAAAAAGGCGATCTGGTGATTCTGGAGTCGACGTCTCCGGTAGGCAGTACCGAGCAGATGGCGGAGTGGCTGGCTGCCGCGCGGCCTGATTTACGTTTCCCCCAGCAGGGCGATGAACCGGACGTTTTTATTGCCTACTGCCCTGAGCGTGTTTTGCCCGGCCAGATCATGGTCGAGCTGATTAAAAACGATCGTGTTATTGGCGGCATGACGCCAGCCTGTTCTGCCCGTGCCAGCGCGTTATATCGTATTTTTCTCCAGGGCGAGTGCGTGGAAACTCATGCCCGTACCGCCGAAATGTGCAAGCTGACCGAAAACAGCTTCCGGGACGTAAACATTGCGTTTGCCAATGAGCTGTCCCTGATCTGTGCTGAGCAGCAGATTAATGTCTGGGAGCTTATTGCGCTGGCAAACCGTCATCCTCGTGTGAATATTCTGCAACCCGGTCCCGGCGTAGGCGGACACTGCATTGCCGTCGACCCCTGGTTTATCGTGGCGCAGAACCCTGACTTAGCGCGACTGATCCGTACCGCCCGCGAAGTGAATGATGCCAAGCCACACTGGGTACTGGAGCAGGTAAAAAAAGCACTGGCAGACTGTCTGACGCAAACCGATAAGCGCGCCAGCGATCTGACGATTGCCTGTTTTGGCCTGGCGTTTAAGCCAAATATTGATGACCTGCGTGAAAGCCCGGCGATGGAAGTCGCCCATTTGATTGCAGACTGGCATCAGGGCCGTACCTGGGTGACTGAACCGCATATTGAGCAGATTCCCGAACGTCTGGAAACGCAGGCCACGCTGGTGTCAACAGAGCAGGCGCTGCAACAGGCCGATATTCTGGTGATGCTGGTCGATCATCAGGCGTTCCGCGCCATTGATGCGGCGCACGTGACCCAGCAATGGGTCGTTGATACGAAAGGTGTCTGGCGATGAAGCATTTTTTAATTACTGGCGGCGCAGGTTTTATTGGTTCAGCGTTAGTGCGGTTCCTGATCAATGAAACTGATCATCATGTCGTCGTCGTCGACAAGTTGAGCTATGCGGGCAATTTGTCCTCACTGGCTTGTGTTGCAGATAGCCCTCGCTTTAAATTTGAGCATGTCGATATCTGTGATCGTCCTGCCCTGGACCGAATCTTTGGCGAGTATCAACCTGATTGTGTCATGCATCTGGCAGCTGAAAGCCATGTAGATCGCTCTATTGATGGGCCAATGGCGTTTATTGAAACCAACATTATTGGCACGTATCAGTTACTTGAAGCGGCACGCCATTACTGGAGTGCCTCAGCAGATGAACGAAAGAAAAACTTTCTTTTCCATCACATTTCAACGGATGAAGTTTTTGGCGATCTCCATGACAACACGGCTTTTTTCACTGAGAACACGCCTTACGCGCCCAGTAGCCCTTATTCAGCGACGAAAGCCAGCAGCGATCATCTGGTAAGAGCCTGGTCACGGACCTATGGTTTGCCCGTTATTGTGACGAATTGTTCAAATAACTATGGTCCCTACCATTTTCCAGAAAAGCTGATCCCTCTTACCATTATTAATGCGCTTGCTGGCAAACCGTTGCCGGTTTATGGGAATGGTCAACAGATACGTGACTGGTTATACGTTGAGGATCATGCGCGTGCGCTCTATACCGTCATCAGCAAGGGGCTTGTGGGAGAAACGTATAATATTGGTGGCCACAATGAGCGGAAAAACATCGATGTGGTTGAAACTATTTGTGCGTTATTAGAAGAGTTGGCACCAGAACGTAAGTTGTCAGGTCTGAAAAACTACAGGGATTTGATTACATTTGTTACCGATCGCCCCGGCCATGATCAGCGCTATGCGATTGATGCCAGCAAAATTGCTCGCGAATTAGGGTGGATACCTGAAGAAACGTTTGAAAGCGGCATGCGTAAAACCGTCGCATGGTTTCTGGATAATCCGCAATGGTGGCAAGCTATTTTGGATGGGCGCTATGGCGGTGAGCGTCTCGGACTGAAACCGTAGTCAACGAAGGGAGCAGAGATGAAGGGCATCATTCTCGCAGGCGGCTCGGGTACGCGGCTACATCCAATTACTCGTGCTGTATCAAAGCAACTTCTGCCGGTTTACGATAAACCGATGATCTACTATCCCTTATCGGTACTCATGTTGGCCGGTATTCGTGACATTCTGTTAATTACTACACCTGAGGATCGTCCACAATTCGAGCGTTTACTTGGGGACGGCAGCGAATTTGGCTTACGTCTGAATTATGCTGTGCAGCCTAATCCAGATGGGCTTGCCCAGGCCTTTATTATTGCCGAGTCATTTATCGCGGGAGAAGCCTGCTGTCTTGTGCTGGGCGATAATCTTTATTTTGGTCAGGGATTTAGTCCCAAGCTAAAGAAAGTGGTGATGAACAACAAAGGCGCAACGATCTTTGGTTATCAGGTGATGGATCCAGAGCGTTTTGGTGTGGTGGAGTTTGATGAAAACTTCAATGCACTGTCGATCGAAGAAAAACCCTCACAGCCGAAGTCGAGATGGGCAGTTACGGGTCTCTATTTTTATGATCACCGGGTGGTGGAATTTGCCAAAAAGGTTGAGCCTTCTTCACGGGGAGAGTTGGAAATCACCGCCATCAATCAAATGTATCTGGAACGTGGCGCATTAGCGGTTGAATTACTGGGAAGGGGCTTTGCCTGGCTTGATACCGGGACACATGACAGCCTGATTGAAGCCAGTATGTTTGTTCAAACGGTGGAAAAAAGGCAAGGTTTCAAAATTGCCTGTCTGGAAGAGATCGCCTGGAGAAATGGTTGGCTGAGTGATGATCAACTGGCCTCAGCAGGTGAAGCATTAGTGAAGACAGGTTACGGTCAATATTTGTTGGATTTATTGCATGTCCGTCCTCGTCAATATTAATCCCCTCGACTGGGAGAGCCAGTTTTTCGGCATCCAGTCTGTCAGACTGGAAACGGGTGGAACATTGCCGCTGGAAAGCGCGCTTCAGCATCCTTGTGCGTTGTTTCAAATTAAAGTGCCCGCTGATCAGACCGCCACTATTGACGCCCTGAATCAACATCAGTTCCAGTTGGTGGAGGGCGAGGCGGAGTTGTCCCTCACGATTAAACGAACCGAGCGGCAAACGGGGGTTCGTATTGCCCGTCAAGGCCAGATCCCCGCACTGCGTGAGGCGGCTTCTCAGGCCTTCCGCCAGAGTCGGTTTCGTTCGCCGTGGTTTGCGCCAGAAGAGAGCGGACGTTTTTACGCGCAGTGGATTGAAAATGCGGTACTTGGCACCTTTGATCATCAGTGTCTGGTGGCCTGCGATGACAGCGGTGCGCTGCAGGGATTCGTGTCTTTGCGTGAGGTAGATGGCGATGCCCGCATTGGCTTACTGGCTGTCGTGCCTGCGGCGCAGGGGCAAAGCATTGGTCAGCGCCTGATGCTGGCGGCAGCTGACTGGGGACGTGTACGCCAGCTCGATCGGCTGCGCGTCGCAACACAAATCAGCAATCTCACGGCGATGCGTCTTTATTTACGCAGTGGTGCACGACTGGAAAGCACGGCGTACTGGTTTTACAGGAGAGGTCATGATTCCCTTTAATGCGCCCCCGGTTGTGGGCAGCGAAATCGACTATATGCAGTCGGCCATGAGCAGCGGCAAGCTCTGCGGCGATGGTGGTTTTACGCGCCGTTGCCAGCAGTGGATGGAACAGCGTTTCGGCAGTGCAAAAGTGTTACTGACGCCTTCCTGTACCGCATCACTGGAAATGGCGGCATTGCTGATCGATATTCAACCCGGCGATGAGGTCATCATGCCGAGTTACACCTTTGTGTCCACTGCGAATGCCTTTGTACTCCGGGGCGCAAAAATCGTGTTTGTGGATGTGCGCCCTGACACGATGAATATGGATGAAACGCTGATCGAAGCCGCCATCACGGATAAAACGCGTGCTATCGTACCGGTACATTATGCCGGCGTTGCCTGTGAGATGGACACGATCATGGCGCTGGCGGCCCAGTACAAGCTGTTTGTCATTGAAGATGCTGCGCAGGGCGTGATGTCACGTTATAAAGGGCGGGCCTTAGGCACTATCGGTCATATCGGCTGCTTTAGTTTTCACGAAACCAAAAACTACACGGCGGGCGGAGAAGGCGGTGCAACGTTGATCAATGATGCCAGCCTGGTTGAGCGTGCGGAAATCATCCGTGAAAAAGGCACCAACCGCAGCCAGTTTTTTCGTGGTCAGGTAGATAAATATACCTGGCGCGATATGGGATCCAGTTATCTGATGGCGGATCTACAGGCGGCTTATCTTTGGGCGCAACTGGAAGCCTCCGAGCGTATTAACCAGCAGCGGCTGCGGTTATGGCAGCGCTACTATAATGCGCTAAAACCGCTGGCAGAAAGCGGCCACATTACCTTGCCCACGGTTCCGGCCGACTGTCAGCACAACGCGCACATGTTCTATATTAAACTGCGCGATCAGGAACATCGTCAGGCGTTGATTAACTGGCTTAAAGAGGCCGAAATCCTGGCCGTTTTCCATTATATTCCGTTGCACACTTCACCTGCTGGCCTGCAGTTTTCCCGTTTTGCGGGCGATGACCGCTTCACCACGGCCGAAAGTGAGCGCTTATTGCGGCTGCCGCTGTTTTTTAACCTGTCAGATAATAACCAGAGCACGGTTATCAGCTCACTGCTGAGCTTCTTTTCCTGATGTCATTAGCCAAAGCCTCTGTATGGACGGCCTCTTCAACTCTGGTCAAAATTGCCGTGGGCCTGCTGGTGGTCAAGCTGCTGGCGATCAGTTACGGCCCGGAAGGCGTTGGTCAGGCGGGGAATTTTCGACAGTTGATCACGGTGCTGGGCGTTCTGGCGGGGGCCGGGATTTTCAACGGCGTCACAACCTTTGTCGCGCAATATCGCCAGCAACCGCAGCCGTTGCGCGCGCTGGTTGGAACGGCCTCGGCGATGGTGACAGGCTTTTCAACACTGCTGGCGCTGGTTTTTTTGCTTGCTGCAGCCCCTGTCAGTACCGCCTTGTTTGGGCACGATCGCTATCAAAACGTTATCCGTATCGTTGCTTTTTTGCAGTTCGGCATTGCCTGGGCCAATCTCATTCTGGCTTTAATTAAAGGCTACCGGGATGCACAGGGTAATGCGTTGGCGCTGATGACAGGCAGCGTGACTGGCGTAGCCGGTTATATGCTGTGCTGGGGGCTGGGAGGGTACGCGGGCGCATTAACCGGTTTAGCGATGGTGCCGGCATTACTGGTTATTCCTGCCCTGGTGATATTCAGGTATCGTGTGCCGCTGCCCTTAAGCTGGCTGCGTCCGCAGTGGCAGCCTGAGATGGCGCGTCAGCTGGCAAAATATACGCTGATGGCACTGATCACCGCCGTCACGCTTCCGGTTGCCTGGGTCATGATGCGAAACCAACTTGCCGCTCACAACGGCTGGGCTCAGGTCGGTTTATGGCAGGGCGTAACCAGTATTTCCGATGCTTACCTGCAGTTTATTACCGCAACCTTTAGCGTCTGGCTGCTGCCCACGCTGGCCAGGTTAGAAAACAAAACAGAGATTGCACGAGAGATCGGACGGGCATTGCGCTTTGTGTTGCCGGCTGTCGCGGCGGCCAGCCTGATCGTGTGGGTAATGCGGGATATCGCTATCCGCCTGCTGTTTTCTGCCGCATTCCATGATATGCGGGATCTGTTCGTCTGGCAGTTGTGTGGGGATGTTTTTAAAGTGGGGGCTTATGTTTTTGGCTATCTGGTCATCGCGAAAGCATCGTTACGTTTTTATGTGCTGACGGAAATCAGTCAGTTTGCGTTACTGACCCTGTTTTCCCGTTGGCTGATTCCGTTACACGGTGCCAGTGGCGCAGCGCAAGCCTATATGTTCACGTACATTACCTATTTCGCGCTCTGCTGTGGCGCCTTTACTCTCTACTGCCGAAGAAAATGACTTTGATTCACGTTTTGGGATCGGATATTCCCCATCACAATCTCACGGTGTTGCGTTTTTTTAATGACGTGCTGAGCACCGAACTGCCTGCGCCTGTGGCGCGTCACTTTATGGTGGTCACCAGGCAGCCGGAAAGCCTTAGTGGCTTTGATGCATTGCGCATTGAAACGTTTAGCAGCAAGAAAGCGCTCTCTGAAGCACTTTTACGCCGGGCTAAACAGCGCGAGCAGCGCTTCTTTTGCCATGGACAGTTTAATCCCTGGCTGTGGCTGGCGTTACTGAGTGGCAGGCTGCACCGGTCTCAGGTGTACTGGCACGTCTGGGGCGCCGATTTATATGAAGACTCGCGCAGCCTCAAATTCCGCCTGTTTTATTTTCTGCGTCGTATTGCGCAGGGGCGAATTGCACGTGTCTTCGCGACTGAAGGCGATCTGTATCATTATCAGCAACGCCATCCTTCGGTACCGCGCACCTTACTTTACTTTCCAACCCGTTTACCCACCGCGGCGATAACGCCCCGCCCGGATGACATCCTGACGGTGCTGCTGGGGAATTCAGGCGATGCCAGTAATCGTCATACAGAAGGGCTGGAGGCGATTCGGGCGCAGTTTGGCCAGAATGTGCGTATTGCGGTGCCGCTTGGCTATCCGCCCAATAACGATGAGTATATTGCCCGGATTCAGAATGCCGCTGACAGGCTTTTTCCTCAGGGGCAGGTAACGTTACTGCGTGAAAATTTGGCCTTCGATGATTATCTGGCATTGTTGGCGCGCTGCCATTTAGGCTATTTTATGTTCGAGCGGCAGCAGGGCGTAGGCACGTTGTGTTTGTTGATTCAAGCCAATATCCCCTTCGTGCTGACGCGTAAAAATCCTTTCTGGCGTGATGTCACCGCGCAACAGCTTCCGGTCCTGTTCAGCGATGATGCGCTGACGCCTGCTATCGTTGCAGAAGCGCGCCGACAGCTCATGGGATGCGACAAGCAGCACGTTGCGTTTCTGGCGCCGGGCTATCTCGTGGGTTGGCAGGCGGCGTTGCGCCTTTGCGAAGGAGAGCCTTCATGAGTCTACTGGCGTTTAGTGGTCTGCTGTTAGTCTACGTGCTGTCACTCATGATCATCGTCACGCTGAATGTACGCGAGATGAAACAGGAACGATTTAACTTTCACCTGTTTTTTACCTTGCTGTTTCTGCTGACCTTTTATTTTGGGTTTCCGCTTACCAGCATTCTGGTGTTTCGTTTTGACACTCAGGTGGTGCCGGCCGATTTTTTACTGCAGGCGATGCTGTCTGCCACAGCGTTTTATGTCATTTACTTTGTCAGTTACAAGGTCCGTCTCAGGCCGATGGCGACATCACCTGCCCGGCCCTGGCTACAGATGAACCGTGTGGAGACGCATTTGACCTGTGGCCTGCTGGCGCTGGTCGCCATCGCGACCGTGACGGTTTTTTTCATCCATAACGGCTTTTTATTATTTCGCCTCACAGCCTACAACCAGATCTTTTCCAGTGAGGTTTCCGGTGTCGCTCTGAAGCGCTTTTTCTATTTCTTTATTCCGGCGATGTTGATCCCGTATTTTTTACATCCTACACGCCGTAACTGGCTGCTCTTTCTGATTGTCACCGTCAGTTTTGGCTTGCTGACCTATGCGCTGGTTGGCGGGACGCGTGCCAATATCATCATCGCTTTTGCGCTGTTTCTGTTTATCGGAATTACGCGTGGCTGGATAACCTTATGGATGCTGGCCGTCGCTGGCGTGATGGCCATTGCCGGTATGTTCTGGCTGGCGCTGCGACGCTATAACCTGGACGTAATGGGCGCAGAAGCGTTTTATACCTTTCTTTATCTGACCCGGGACACTTTTTCGCCCTGGGAAAATCTGGCGTTGCTGCTCGAAAATTACCATAAAATCGATTTTCAGGGTTTAGCGCCCATGTGGCGTGATTTCTATGTATTTATCCCGTCATGGCTGTGGCCCGATCGTCCTCTGACCGTCCTCAACAGTGCCAACTATTTCACATGGGAGGTGCTTAATAACCATTCAGGTCTGGCGATCTCTCCTACCTTAATCGGTTCACTGCTGGTGATGGGCGGTATTGGGGCGATAGTGCCAGGTGCTGTGGCTGTGGGCTTAATAATTAAAGGCTTTGATAGCTTGTATAAGCGCGGACGCAGTGAGTCAAATCGCTATACGGGGGCCATTCTGCAAAGTTTTTGTTTTGGTGCGGTATTCAACATGATTGTACTGGCGCGTGAAGGGCTGGATGCATTTGGCTCCCGCGTGGTGTTTTTTTGCCTTATTTTTGCGGCCTGCCTGGCGGTAGCGAAACTGCTTTACGGATTACTGAATCATGTCGGTCTGATTCGCAGCCGTAGAGGACGTCCGCTGCATAGCCCATCCTGACGCTGATGCACCTCTGGTATGAAAGGGAAAAACAATAAAGATATGAGTACGCACACCGGTACACCACGCTACGAGATTCGCGGTATCACCCTGTACGGTTTCGACAGCATGACAGCGTTTGTCGATTTTTTGATGCCTCCATCCGGTATCCGTACAGGTACGTTGGTGGCCATTAATGCGGAAAAGGTTTTGAGTGCTGAACGGGATGCGGCGTTGAGCGCCCAAATCCAGCAGGCCGAATTCAATTACCCTGATGGCATCAGTATTGTACGGTCGATTCGAAAGAAATATCCCCAGGCCTCCGTGCAGCGCATCGCGGGTGCCGATCTGTGGGAAGCCTTAATGCAACGCGCTGGCCGCGAGGGGACACCGGTGTTTTTGATTGGTGGCCGTGAGGCGGTATTGGATGAAACGTGCGCGAAGCTGCGTCGTCAGTGGAACGTCAACATCGTCGGTGCCCAGAACGGTTACTTTGTCCCGTCTGAACGTGAGGCGCTGTGTGCCCGTATTGCAGCGAGCGGCGCAAAGCTGGTGACGGTAGCAATGGGCTCACCACGCCAGGAGCTTTTCATGGCGGATTGCCAGAGGCAGTGGCCAGAGGCGCTGTATATGGGCGTAGGCGGCACCTACGATGTCTTTACGGGACACGTAAAGCGTGCGCCTGTCTTCTGGCAAAAACTGGGGCTGGAGTGGCTCTATCGCTTGCTCGTGCAGCCCAGTCGCTTGCGCAGGCAGTTAAAGCTGGTGAAATACCTGCGTTATCACTGGCGTGGCGATCTGTGATATCGCTGATTAATGCCAGAATTTCGCGTCCGCACAGGCGTAAATGCGTTATTTGTCGACGAAATGCACAAAGCGTAATCAAACGCGCTATTTTCTTTAAAAAGCACTAGACAGGATGGGCGCTTATCTCTAGTATGCACATCCGCAACGGCGCTACGCGCCCGTAGCTCAGCTGGATAGAGCGCTGCCCTCCGGAGGCAGAGGTCTCAGGTTCGAATCCTGTCGGGCGCGCCATTTAGTTTGTGCGTATGAGCTTCGGTGGTATCAGTACCGCGTTAGGTAGAAAGATTTAAATGCTGTAGGTTTGACTTACAACATTCAGTACAGTGGTGGCTATAGCTCAGTTGGTAGAGCCCTGGATTGTGATTCCAGTTGTCGTGGGTTCGAGTCCCATTAGCCACCCCAGATTTTGCTGGGATACGCGAAGGTGGCGGAATTGGTAGACGCGCTAGCTTCAGGTGTTAGTGTCTTAACGGACGTGAGGGTTCAAGTCCCTCTCTTCGCACCAGGCAAAAGAAATTAAAAAAATCGGCGAGTAGCGCAGCTTGGTAGCGCAACTGGTTTGGGACCAGTGGGTCGGAGGTTCGAATCCTCTCTCGCCGACCATTTTTAGAAACCTGTCTGAGAAGACAGGTTTTTTTTCGTCCGTACAAAAGAGGGTGAAGACCACCGAAGGCGGTTTGTGCCGGGCGAAGCGAGGCAACGTTGCGAACGCAAAAACCTGCACAGGAAGCATAGTCTTCTCTCACCAGAACGATCTGCACAAACAGGTTTATCGTCTTGCCGAAAGGACGATGTTCATCTGTGAGAGCGGTTTCTGGTCAGATGTGGTGAGAAAGAAATTTGGTTTGCGTTTCCGCCGTAAGCGGCGCTATTGCTCGTCTGTCCAGCCTGATTTGCTTACGGTAGTTCTGCGGAAACAGGGATTAAGCGGTTGTCGCAGAATTGAGACGCTTAACACATTGTTTTAAATGAAGTTGACGCGCCTTTACTTTACGTGTCGCTTATTTGCGACGTAAAGCGAGTGCTGTGTCGCATTATCCCGACAATTCCCAGGCTGCGCGCAAAGAGTGATAAAATTATTTATTGCTAATTCTTTGTTTTAATTTAATAAAAAAATAAAAAGCGCAACTGGCATGGATTATGCAATAATTAACGCGTAGATGCTCATTCCACCTCTTATGTTTGCTTCGGCTACATAAACCTGGGAATGACGCAGAGCCAATTTTGGGTACCTGTTGTCTGCCTGCCTGTATCGCGAAAGCCTTACAGGATTAACAGACACCACGTTGAGTCGGGTACCTCTCGGTTGTCAAACCGACCTGATTTTACACCTGCTTTCGGCAGGTGTTTTTTTTTGTCTCAACCTGTGGGCGTAAAAAAACCGGGCGAACCCGGTTTTAACAGATCAGGCATCGGGATTGTTCTTTAGCGTCAGTAACAGACCTTCACGACGCATTTTTGCGGCGTCTTCCGGACGGCGCAGACGATCATACACATCCGCCAGCCAGGCGTAGTCAAAAGCGTCGGGGCGCTGTGCCAGCGCCTGTTGCAGGGCTTCCGCTGCCTGCTGCCATTCACCATGGCGCATCAGCAACTGACCCAGGGTGCTGTGCAGTAAAGGCGTGGCACCATGCTGCTTAATTTGCTGACGTAACGCTTTTTCCAGCGCTTCCGGGTTACCGCTTTTAAGGCGCGGCATCAACAGGACAAGACGATCGTCGTAATGACGTTTCAGCCCATCCAGCAGAATCTCCTGAGCGGTATCGTGATCGTCACACTCAATCAAATGGTCAATCATCGCCACCTGCAACGAGGTCTCATGGCGTGTTTTACGGCTCAGATTTCCCCACCAGCGTTTTAATCCCTCACTGCCCTGATCGGCCATCGCCTGATTCATCAGACCCAGCCAGGCCTGTTGTTGCAGCGCAGCGCGGTGCTCTTCACTGCCAATCTGCGTTTTTTCCATGGACGGGAGGATATCAAGCAGGGCGCTCCAGGCACTGGTACGAATATAAGCCTGCTCGGCCAGGCGCAAGACTTCCGGATGACGCGGAGCCACTTCGAGTAAACGATCAATACTGTGGCGGGCAGCGTGATCTTCATGTCGCGCCAGCTGGATGCGGGTTCGGGTAATCTCGACCGGGATAACATCATTACCAGCCAGTTCAGCTGCCCGTTCAAGATGCTGATTAGCCCGCATTTCGTCGCCTCGTTGCTGAGCCGCTTCTGCCGCGAGCAAATAGTTTGCGACAGGAACATCAGCATGGTCGGCGTCTTTGGACAGCAGCTTTTCTACCTGCCTGAAATCACCTTCTGCCAGTTTAAGCAGGGCGTTTTGTGTCTGGCGCTGTGCACGACGGCGCTTGCGCCCGGTAAACCAGCCACGGGTGCGGGCACCCGTCCGAAACAGGCGACGCAGCAGCCACTCCACCGCCAGAATCACTAACAAACTGATAATCAGGATAATGGCAAGGCCGGTCACACTGGTTTCCACATTCCAGTTGTCGGTCTGGATCAGCACATAACCCTGATGGCCGGCAATCATCGGCCCCAGCACAATCCCTGCAATCAACAGGACAAAGAGGATAAATACCTTAAGCATGATCAGCCTCCCTGCTGGTTTGCGGCGGCAGAGGGTTGTGCCATCAGGTTACGCACGCGCGTTTGCATCAGTTGTTCAAGCAACGGCTGGCTTTCCAGGCTGTCTGGCAGATCCATATTGATATCTTGCTGGCTAAGTTCATCCAACTGGGCCAGAAACGCTTTTGTCGAGGCATCGTTCGTATCATACCAGGCACGCACCCATGTTGAGACGGTTTCCAGCGACTGCTTGTAGATCTCCTCCTGATGACGCGGCACGGCCTGGGCCGCGATCAGCAGACGAGAACGAATGTTTTCGCGAAGGTAAACGTCCTGATTCGGGGCCAGTAAGGGCTGGGCAGTGTTGTCCCGGCGACGGATGGTAATAAAGTCATCCATAAAATTGTGCCAGCTCTTCACCAGGTTCTGACGCCATTCGCGAATAGAGCCAGAAAGTTCACCGTTGTCGCTGTCCATCGGCGCGTCATCGCTGTCGTTATCGGCCAGACGTAAATTATCCACGTTGTTTGATAGCTGATTAAGCTTCAGGATAATGCCGTCGTAGTCCACCTGGGAGATAGCCGAAAGCGTACTGATATCCTGCGTCAACGCGCGACGCACATTCATGACGCTGGGATCGTTCATATCTGCCAGGCTGGCATCAGCGCTTTTCAGCAACGCTGCGGCCGTGGTGACATCCTGATCGCTCCACAACTTACGACCCGCCAGTTTCACCAGATAATCTGCCTGAGCCACCAGCCAGCTGCGCACGTCGTTTCCTGAAATGGAGGCTAACTTTTCGCGCAACGCCTGCAGCGCTTTCTCAGAAGCCGCCTGTTGTGCCTGAGCGGTCTCTAACGCTTTTTCTGTGGTGCTCAGCTGCTGAGAAAGCTGCTGTTTATCGCTGTTTGCCTGCTGCTGTAGCTTGGCAAGCTGTTCGCTCAGACTCTGATTGGTTTGTGCCTGCAATTCGGCCTGGTGTTTATCGTTCAGGTATAAACCTGCGCCAATCGCCAGAGCGATGACGATCGCGACCGCTCCCAGGATCATGCCGCCGTTCTTTTGCTTGCGGGGTGGTTGTTCCTGAAGAGAAGCATCGCGATCAACCGCTGGTGTAGTTTCTTCAACCACGGCGGAGGTGTCTTTTTGTTCCGTCATATCTGGCACATCCCATTGTTAAGTTCAACATAACGCGCGCAGTAGCGCATCGTTATCGGCACCTTCGGCTACGTGAATATCCTGCCAACCAAGATTGGCGGCCACAGAAGCCAAACGTTCGCTGACGACAATCAGTCGGCAGCGGAGCAGCCATTCCTCGCGATCGACCTCGGGGAACAGCGAATACAGCTGATGCAACATTTCGCCGCTGGTGACGACCAGCGTAGAAACATGACGATCGCGCCAGCGGCGGCCTTCGATTGCACCGTCATAATGTTTTTGGCAGCGCTGATAACACTCGGCATAGAAGACCTGCGCGCCCCGTGCCATCAACGTTTCTGACAGCAGTTCGCGGCCCTGATTGCCACGCAGGATAAGCGCGCGTTTACCTGACACCTGCTGCAACGTGGCCAGCTTGATCAGCGCCTCGCTGTTTTCCTGTGCATGAGGCCAGGTCACCTGTAAGCCACTCACTGTATGAAACGCTAACGCGGTACTGCGACCAATTGCATAATAGTCCAGGTCTGCGGGCCATGCTTTGACAGCATGCTGTGTATAGTGGATAACCTGCTGCGAGAGCAGAAAGACCATATCGCCCCGGCGCAGCGTGGTTAGCGAAGCCGGTAATGAGGGCAGGTCAGCTCCCGGCGCGAATTCGATCAGGGGCAGGCTCCACGCCTGTTTACCCTGGGCGTGCAGTCGGGAGACCAGCTCTGCCGCTGCGGGTTCCGGGCGCGTGACCAGAATCGTCATACGGGGGGTTGTCCCTGATAAACGTCGTGCAGAATTTCACGCGCACCGTTGTTAAGCAGTTCTTCGGCCAGCGAGATCCCCATCTGCTCGGCCTGAGACCGTGGCCCGCGGCGCTCGCCGCTTACAACGGTACTGCCGTCCGGCGCGCCAACCAGCCCCCGGAGCCAGAGCTCATCACCATTCAGCACCGCAAAACTGCCGATAGGCACCTGGCAGCCGCCTTCCAGACGGGTATTCATGGCGCGCTCAGCTTTGACACAGACAGCCGTATCATCATGATTCAGTGCCTGTAGTAACCCAATTAAGGTGCTGTCATCCAGGCGGCATTCGATGCCCACCGCACCCTGGCCGACGGCTGGCAGTGAAATTTCAGCCGGCAGGAGCTGGCGAATTCGCGCTTCTAGCCCCAGGCGGTTAAGGCCGGCGGCGGCAAGGATAATGGCGTCATAGTCGCCATTATCAAGCTTACTTAACCGCGTGCCGACATTGCCGCGCAGCGAGCGAATGACCAAGTCGGGACGGCGTGCACTGATCTGACACTGACGGCGCAGGCTGGACGTACCAATCACCGCGCCATGAGGAAGATCGTCAATCGACGCGTAATGATTTGAGACAAAGGCGTCGCGTGGGTCATCACGCTGGCAAATGGTGACCAGGCCCAGGCCTGCCGGGAACGCTACGGGCACATCTTTCATCGAATGCACGGCCAAATCGGCACGGTTCTCCAGCATCGCCTGCTCAAGTTCTTTGACAAACAGCCCCTTACCGCCCACCTTAGCCAGCGGCGTATCCAGGATGATGTCGCCTTTGGTCACCATGGGCACCAGTTCAACCTGCAAACCCGGATGGGCGCTCATCAAACGCTGCTGTACATATTGTGCTTGCCACATGGCAAGAGGGCTTTGTCGTGTAGCAATTCTGAAAATTTTGTTTAACATGCCGTTAACCATTTAGATCGTTCATCGAATATCCTATCATCGTTGAGGGAAGGCTGTCAGTTTCAACGGATTGAAAAGAACCGCCCGCAGATTAAACCTGAGATATCAGGCAGTAATCGCAGGCCGCTCGTTGGGTGTGCGAAAAGTAGACGAAACCGTGCTAAAATAGCGGTAGCGTAACTTTCTTTACGGTCAATCCGGCGAGTGATAGATTGATCACGTTTCCAGCAATAATCTGCACGACATCTTTATAATAAGTGGCAGAGAGCGGAAGCAGGGTGCTTAACTCCAGGACAACCAGGCGAAACGTCTTGTACCTCTATATTGAGACACTGAAACAGAGACTGGATGCAATTAACCAGCTGCGCGTAGATCGCGCGCTGGCTGCAATGGGACCCGCTTTTCAGCGAGTCTACAGTCTGCTGCCGATCTTATTACATTATCAACATCCGCTGATGCCGGGTTACCTCAAAGGTAACGTTCCACATGGCATCAACGTCTTCACGCCTGATGAAAACCAACTGCAGCTACTGGCCGAGTTAACAGGCGAGCAAGAACTTACCCTGGTTGACGCGCCAAAAGGCGAACTGCCCATTACCGGTATTTACTCGATGGGCAGTACCTCCTCTGTTGGACAAAACAGCGTGTCCGATCTGGATATCTGGGTGTGCCATCAATCCTGGCTGGATAATGAAGAGCGCCTCAATCTGCAGCGCAAATGTGCGCTGTTGCAAAAATGGTGCGCCTCCATGGGCATCGAAGTCAGCTTCTTCCTGATCGATGAAAACCGCTTCCGCCATAACGAAAGCGGGAATCTTGGCGGTGAGGACTGCGGTTCCACTCAGCATATACTGCTGCTGGACGAGTTCTACCGCACAGCCGTGCGCATGGCAGGTAAACGTATCCTGTGGAATATGGTGCCGGGCGAAGAAGAGCATCACTATGATGACTATGTGATGTCACTCTACGCGAAAGGCGTGCTCACGCCCAACGAGTGGCTTGATTTAGGCGGCCTCAGTACCCTGTCAGCGGAAGAGTATTTTGGTGCCAGCCTGTGGCAGTTGTATAAAAGTATCGACTCACCTTACAAAGCAGTCCTGAAAACGCTGCTGCTTGAAGCCTACAGCTGGGAATACCCGGACACTAAACTGCTGGCGATGGACATCAAACAGCGACTGCACGATGGCGAGATCGTCTGTTTCGGTCTGGATCCTTACTGCATGATGCTGGAGCGCGTTACGCATTATCTCACCAGTATCGACGATCAGCCGCGGCTCGATTTAGTACGCCGCTGCTTCTATCTGAAAGTATGCGAAAAACTCAGTACGGATGACCATCAGCAACGTAGCGGCTGGCGTCGTGAAATTCTGTCGCAGCTGGTGAAATCCTGGGGTTGGGACGACGAAAAGCTCGCTATTCTGGACAACCGTGCCGAATGGAAAATCGAACGCGTCCGCGAAGCGCATAATGAGTTGCTCGATGCCATGATGCAAAGCTATCGCAATCTTATCCGCTTT
Source organism: Pantoea sp. SGAir0183 (assembly GCF_043545505.1). Lineage (NCBI taxonomy): Bacteria > Pseudomonadati > Pseudomonadota > Gammaproteobacteria > Enterobacterales > Erwiniaceae > Pantoea > Pantoea sp. SGAir0183. The sequence continues at coordinate 4,280,409 of NZ_CP028053.1, read as the reverse complement.
GCCCGCCGCAACAATTTAAGCGTCAGTGCCAGCCCGCAGGATATCGGCGTGCTGACCCGTAAATTGTACGCTGCCTTTGAGGCTTTGCCGGGCAAGGTGACGCTGGTTAATCCGCAGATTTCCCCCGACCTGTCCGAATCCAACCTGACCTTTATTCATGTGCCGGCGGGCCGCGCCAATCGTCCAGGCTGGTATCTGTATAATCAGGCGCCGGATATGAGCTCGATCATCAGTCACCAGCCGCTGGAATATAATCGCTATCTCAATAAGCTGGTGGCCTGGGCATGGTTCAATGGTCTGCTGACCAGCAAAACCCGTCTGCATATCAAAGGCAACGAGTTGTGTGATCTGGCGCGCCTGCAGGAGCTGGTTGATGATGTCTCCAGCCATTTCCCGCTGCGCCTGCCTGCACCCACGCCCAAAGCGCTCTACAGCCCCTGCGAAATTCGTCACCTGGCGATCATCGTTAACCTTGAGCACGATCCGACCTCGGCGTTCCGTAACCAGGTGGTGCATTTTGATTTCCGTAAGCTCGATGTCTTCAGCTTTGGCCAGCAGCAGCAATGTTTAATTGGCAGCATTGACCTGCTGTACCGTAACTCATGGAATGAAGTGCGTACGCTGCACTTTAGTGGCGAGCAGGCGATGATAGAAGGGCTGAAGACCATCCTGGGTAAAATGCATCAGGATGCCTCACCGCCAGATACGGTGGAGGTTTTCTGCTATAGCCAGCATTTGCGCGGCTTGATTCGTACCCGTGTGCAGCAACTGGTGTCTGAATGTATTGAACTGCGCCTTTCCAGTACGCGTCAGGAGCCGGGCCGGTTCAAGGCATTACGCATGGCCGGCCAGACCTGGGGTCTGTTCTTTGAACGCATGGGGGTTTCGGTGCAGAAACTGGAAAACGCCGTTGAGTTCTATGGCGCCATATCCAATAACAAGCTGCACGGTTTGTCGATCAAGGTTGAGTCCAATCAGACGCCTTTGCCGCCGGTGGTCAATGGCTACGCCAGCGAAGGGATCATTCAGTTCTTCTTTGAAGACACCACTGACGATCGCGGCTTCAATATCTATATCCTGGATGAAAGTAACCGCGTTGAGGTCTACCACCACTGTGAAGGCAGCAAAGAAGAGCTGGTGCGGGATGTCAGCCGTTTTTACTCGTCGTCACACGATCGTTTTACCTACGGCTCAAGCTTTATCAATTTCAACCTGCCGCAGTTTTACCAAATCGTGAATGTGGGCGACCGTTATCAGGTGATTCCCTTCAGGAATCAGACATTAACGGCGCTGTGCGCCTCACAGCCCGATAACGACAACAACGACTATCAACCACGCTATCAGATGCACTGAGTTCTGCCGGAGGCTTGTGGCGCTCTGCCAGGGCCTGCCACAAGGCTTGCGTGAATTGCTGGGATTTCCTGTTGCTTTTCCAACTTCAACTGCGATGATAAGCATCCAGGACACAGGACATGAAGAGCATAAAGAATGAAGAAAGCGATAAGCCTGTTAGCAATGACACTGGCATTAACAAGCCTTGCAGGCTGTGGATTGAAAGGACCGCTCTACTTCCCACCGCAGGAAACGCCAAAACAAGCCGCGCCCACGTCAGCGCCCACGCAAAAGCAGAAAGCCGAGGCCTCTAAAGCGGATGTGGGCGGTCTGGTGACCGGTGATTCAAGCTCACAAATGAAATAATTCTTATGGCGTATCCGGCGGAGCAAAAAATGCAGTTCTCCAAAATGCACGGTCTCGGCAACGATTTCATGGTTGTGGATGCTGTGACGCAAAACGTCTTTTTCTCGCCGGAACTGATCCGCCGGCTGGCCGATCGCCATTTAGGGGTGGGTTTTGATCAGCTACTGATCGTCGAACCGCCTTATGATCCCGATCTCGACTTCCACTACCGTATTTTCAATGCGGACGGAAGCGAGGTGGCGCAATGCGGTAACGGGGCGCGCTGTTTTGCCCGCTTTGTCCAGCTGAAAGGCCTGACCAATAAAAGCGACATTCGCGTCAGCACCCAGGCGGGCAGAATGGTGCTCAGCGTTACGCCCGACGAGCTGGTCCGCGTGAATATGGGGGAGCCCAATTTTGAGCCCCAGCAGGTGCCTTTCCGCGCTAACAAGGCTGAAAACCTGTACCTGCTTCGCGTGGCGGAGCAGACGGTCATGTTTGGTGCCGTCTCCATGGGAAATCCCCATTGCGTGATTCAGGTCGAAAGCACCAAAACCGCACAGGTCGAGCTGCTGGGACCGATACTGGAAAGCCACGAGCGTTTTCCTGAGCGCGTCAACGTTGGCTTTATGGAAATCATCAACCCTGAACATATCCGGTTGCGTGTTTACGAACGTGGTGCGGGCGAAACGCAGGCGTGCGGCAGCGGTGCCTGTGCAGCGGTGGCCTGTGGCATTCAGCAGGGGATTCTGAGCCAGAAAGTGCGCGTTGATTTGCCAGGCGGTACGTTACACATCGCCTGGAAAGGTGCCGGACAGCCGCTGTTTATGACCGGCCCGGCCACACATGTCTACGATGGGTTTATTCACTTATGAAAAATGTCGAAGAGCAGGTGGAAAACACACCTCTGCTGGACGATGAGGCCGTCAGTGATTATCTGCGACAGCATCCTGATTTCTTTATGCGTAATGCGCGCCAGGTCGAACAGATGGCCGTACCGCATCCGGTTCGCGGCAGCGTTTCGCTGGTGGAATGGCACATGGCGCGCCAGCGCAACCATATTCAACGGCTGGAAGAAGAAATCACCTTGCTGATGGAGCAGGCCACGGCGAACCAGCAACTTTTTGCCCGCCTGCTTGCACTGCAAAGCCATCTTGCCGCCGCGAGTTCACTGCAGGATATGCTGAACCGCTTGCATCGCTGGGCGCGTGAGCTGGGCCTGGCCGGGGCCAATATCCGCCTGTTTAACGATAAGTGGCGGCTGGGCGCGCCCTCTGATTTTGTGCAGCTTGGCCTGGCGCGCCAGGCCTTTGAACCGCTGCGCATTCAGCGCTTCGGTAATGAACAGCACTATCTCGGCAGTATTAATGGCCCCGAACTGCTGCTACTGCTGCCCCAGGCGAAAGCCATCGGCTCGGTGGCCATGTCACTGATGGGCGAACAGGGTGAACTCGGCATCATCATGTTCAGCAGTCGCGACAGCCTGCATTATCAATCGGGCATGGGAACCTTACTGCTACAGCATCTTTCGCAGATGATGCCGGAATTACTGGAACGTTGGGTGGAGCGCGCATGAGCAGCGTGCTGCAGGAGGCCGTTGACGGATTTCTGCGCTACCTGAAGGTTGAGCGCCAGCTCAGCCCGTTAACGCTGAGCAGCTATGCGCGCCAGCTAGAGGCGTTGGTGAGCATCGCCGATGAAATGAAGGTCGGCGCATGGTCGCAACTCGATCCCGCCATGGTACGCAGTATGGCTGCCCGCAGCCGTCGGGCAGGCCTGGCCGCCAGCAGTCTGGCGCTACGGCTTTCGGCGCTACGCAGTTTTCTTGACTGGCAGGTGAGCCAGGACATGCTGCCCGCCAACCCGGCGAAAGGCATTGCCACACCGCGTAATGGCCGCCATCTGCCCAAAAATATCGACGTCGATGAAGTTAATCAACTGCTGGAAATCGATCTTAACGATCCGCTGGCAATACGCGATCGTACCATGCTGGAAGTGATGTACGGCGGAGGGCTTCGCCTGTCCGAACTGGTCAATATGGACTGCCGCCATGTTGATCTTGAGGCGGGAGAAGTCTGGGTATCAGGAAAAGGCAATAAAGAGCGGCGCGTACCGATTGGACGCACGGCGGTCAACTGGATACAGCAATGGCTGCCGCACCGTCTCGCCTTTAACGCCGACGACGATGCGCTGTTTCTCTCCAGCCGGGGCAAGCGCATCTCTGCCCGTAATGTTCAAAAACGTTTTGCCGAATGGGGCATTAAACAGGGCGTGAACAGCCATATTCATCCGCACAAGCTGCGTCACTCCTTTGCAACCCATCTGCTGGAATCCAGTGGCGATCTGCGCGCGGTGCAGGAACTCCTTGGTCATGCCAACCTGTCGACGACGCAAATTTATACCCACCTTGATTTCCAGCACCTGGCTTCGGTGTATGATGCTGCGCATCCCCGCGCCAAACGAGGAAAGAGTGAATGAAGTTCTATCGCCCGCTGCGTGCCATCAAAGCGATCACCTTTGATTTAGACGACACGCTGTATGACAACTATCCGGTCATACGTAAAACCACAGAAGCATCGCATGCCGCTCTGCAGGCTTTTCATCCTGCACTGCGTGACGTGACGCCGGATGATGTGGCGACGCTGCGCAATCAACTGCGACTTCGTGAACCTGACATTTATCACGATGTGACAGAATGGCGCCGTCGTACGATAGAGCTGCTTATGACTGACGCGGGCTTAACGGCAGCAGACGCGACAGCGGGCGCCGCCCAGATCATGGAGGTGTTCCATCACTGGCGCAGCCAGGTGGCGATGCCGGCGGAAACCCATGACACGTTGAAAGCGCTGGCGAAAAAAGTCCCGCTGGTAGCGATTACGAATGGTAACGCGCAGCCTGAAAAGCTCGGCCTGTCAGCCTACTTCCAGTTTTCACTGCGTGCTGGCCCAGACGGGCGCGCGAAGCCGTGGCAGGATATGTATCACCTTGCCGCGCAACGCCTGAATATCGCCCCGGGCAGTATTCTTCACGTCGGTGACGATCTCACTACGGATGTGGCCGGCGCGTTACGTTATGGCATGCAAGCCTGCTGGATTAACCTGCGTGAGGGGAATCTGATGCACATTGACGATGCCCGTCTTCTGCCCCACGTTGAAATTTCACAGTTGGCATCACTGACCTCGCTGTTATAATGGCTGTAAATTTATCCAGTCTTATGCTTCGCATTCTCTGACTTATTGGTGCTTATGGACGTTTCTGAACTGCTCGACGGGTTGAATGACAAACAGCGTGCTGCCGTTGCGGCACCGCGCAGCAACCTGCTGGTGCTGGCGGGCGCGGGCAGTGGAAAAACACGCGTTCTGGTGCACCGCATCGCCTGGCTGCTGTCCGTTGAAAACTGTTCACCTTATTCCATTATGGCGGTGACCTTTACCAACAAGGCGGCGGCAGAAATGCGTCACCGTATTGAGCACCTGATCGGCACCAGTCAGGGCGGTATGTGGATTGGCACGTTTCACGGCCTTGCGCACCGTCTGCTCCGTGCGCATCATCTCGACGCGGGGCTGCCGCAGGACTTCCAAATCCTCGACAGTGAAGATCAACTGCGCCTGCTCAAACGCCTGATTAAGGCGATGAATCTGGATGAGAAGCAGTGGCCTGCGCGTCAGGGCATGTGGTACATCAACGGCAAGAAAGATGAAGGTTTACGGCCGAAGCACATTGAAAGCTATGGCAACCCGGTAGAACAGACCTGGCTGCGCATTTATCAGGCCTATCAGGAAGCCTGCGATCGTGCCGGGTTGGTCGATTTTGCCGAGTTGCTGCTGCGGGCCCATGAACTGTGGTTAAACAAGCCCCCTATCCTGAATCACTACCGTGAGCGTTTCAGCAATATTTTGGTGGATGAATTTCAGGATACGAACAACATTCAGTATGCCTGGATTCGTATGCTGGCGGGCGACAGCAGCAAAGTCATTATCGTCGGTGATGACGATCAGTCCATCTATGGCTGGCGCGGGGCGCAGGTTGAAAATATTCAGCGCTTCCTGACGGATTTTCCCGGTGCCGATACCATTCGTCTTGAGCAGAATTACCGCTCCACCAACACGATTCTGAAAGCCGCTAACGCCCTGATTGCCAATAATAATGGCCGACTCGGCAAAGAGCTGTGGACCGATGGCAGCGATGGCGAACCGGTCTCGGTTTACTGCGCCTTCAACGAGCTGGATGAGTCGCGCTTTGTCGTCAATCGCATTAAAGCCTGGATGGAAAATGGCAATGCGCTGGCCGATTGCGCGATTCTTTACCGCAGTAACGCCCAGTCGCGCGTGCTGGAAGAAGCCCTGCTGCAGGCCAGTATGCCCTACCGGATTTACGGCGGCATGCGCTTCTTCGAGCGCCAGGAAATTAAAGATGCGCTGGCCTATCTGCGTCTGATAGCCAACCGCAACGACGATGCGGCCTTCGAGCGCGTGGTCAATACGCCCACACGTGGCGTGGGCGATCGTACGCTGGATGTGGTGCGTCAGACGGCCCGCGAACAGCAGATCACCTTATGGCAGGCAACGCGTGAACTCCTTCAGTCACGCGCGCTCGCCGGCCGTGCCGCCTCTGCCCTGCAACGTTTCTGTGAGCTGGTGGATTCACTGGCAAGCGAAACCGCCGAAATGCCACTGCACGTGCAGACCGATCGGGTCATCAAGGATTCCGGTCTGTGGCTGATGTACGAGCAGGAAAAGGGTGAAAAGGGCCAGGCGCGTATCGAAAACCTTGAGGAGCTGGTGACAGCCACGCGCCAGTTTAGCTATCAGGATGAAGATGAAGACCTGATGCCGCTTCAGGCCTTCCTGTCGCATGCCGCGCTGGAAGCCGGCGAAGGGCAGGCGGACAAATGGCAGGATGCGGTGCAACTGATGACGCTGCACTCTGCGAAAGGGCTGGAGTTCAGTCAGGTATTTATCGTCGGCATGGAAGAAGGCATGTTCCCCAGCCAGATGGCGCTGGACGAAGGTGGACGGCTGGAAGAAGAGCGCCGCCTGGCTTACGTTGGCGTCACACGTGCCATGATGAAACTGACGCTGACGTACGCGGAAACCCGCCGTCTGTACGGAAAAGAAGTTTACCATCGCCCCTCGCGATTCATCGGTGAGCTGCCCGAAGACTGTATTGAAGAAGTCCGGTTACGCGCCAGCGTTACGCGGCCGGTCAGCCATCAGCGCATGGGCACACCGATCAGCAAAAGCGACACGGGGTTCTCTCTGGGACAGCGCGTTCGTCACGCGAAGTTTGGTGAAGGCACCATCGTGAATCTGGAAGGTAGCGGGGAACACAGCCGCCTTCAGGTGGCATTTCAGGGGCAGGGGATCAAGTGGCTGGTGGCTGCCTACGCCAAACTGGAAACCGTCTAGCCGCCGGTTGACGACTTTTTCGTCTCAGCGTAACATGCGCGCACTATTATCATGAGAGGACAATGCCTTGGACACGCCCAGTCGATGCTGGCTCATTAACCTGGTTTTCAGGAATAACATCTAAGGCTATCTCATTACGCTGGTAGCCTTAGCGGTTATCAGCGACCTCCCTTTTTGATCCGTCGCACGAGTCAGCACTGATTTATCGTTTCTCCGTGTTCAGGTTCGCGGTTATCTGTTCCGACCGCCTTACAACGTTGTCCCATAAAGTCTGCAATGGGGAGTCTTGCTATGCTGAGCGCATTTAAACTTGATAACAGTCGCCTGACGCGTCTGGAACTGGAAGAAGAAAGCGATAAACTGACCACGTCAGTGTGGGTTGACCTGGTCGAGCCTGAGGAAGGCGAGCGCGACCGTGTTCAGTCCGAGCTGGGGCAGAGCCTGGCCACGCGCCCTGAGCTGGAAGATATCGAAGCCTCAGCGCGTTTCTTCGAAGATGAAGATGGCCTGCACATCCACTCCTTTTTCTTTTTTGAAGATGCCGAAGATCATGCCGGCAACTCGACGGTCGCCTTTACGATTCGCGAAGGACGCTTATATACACTGCGCGAGCGGGAGCTTCCTGCCTTTCGTCTTTACCGCATGCGAGCCCGCAACCAGACGTTGATTGACGGTAACGCTTACGAGCTGCTACTCGACCTGTTTGAGACCAAAATTGAACAGCTGGCGGATGAGATTGAAAACATCTATAGCGCGCTGGAAAAGCTTAGCCGCGTGATTATGGAAGGTCAGCAGGGCGAGGAGTACGATCAGGCGCTGTCGCGGTTAGCTGAGCTGGAAGATATCGGCTGGAAAGTGCGCCTGTGTCTGATGGATACGCAGCGAGCGCTTAACTTCCTGGTACGAAAAGCCCGTTTGCCAGGCAATCAACTGGAGCAGGCGCGCGAAATCCTGCGGGATATCGAATCGCTGCTGCCTCACAATGAGTCCCTGTTCCAGAAGGTCAACTTCCTGATGCAGGCGGCGATGGGCTTTATTAATATCGAGCAGAACCGCATCATCAAGATCTTCTCGGTGGTTTCCGTGGTTTTCCTGCCGCCAACGCTGGTGGCCTCCAGCTACGGCATGAACTTTGAGTTTATGCCTGAACTGAAATGGAGCTTTGGCTATCCCGGTGCGATTTGCCTGATGATGCTTGCCGGTCTGGCGCCTTATCTTTATTTCAAACGCAAGAACTGGCTGTAATCGTCTGTCAGGGCCGGTCAACCGGCCCATTTCGCTGGCCTGCTGGCACAATTCTGCGTAATCTACCCGCTCCATTTTCACAAAAAATTAACTTTTATGGCCTCTCTTTCATTGCGCGTGCAGTGGTTACTGTTGTTGGTCGCATCGGTATTACTTGGCGCACTCTTCCAGTATTTTCATGTTCCGGCCGCCCTGTTACTGGGCCCGATGATTGTGGGCGTGATGATGGGGTTATCCGGTGCCACATTGCGCATCCACAAGCGGCTGTTCCTGCTGTCGCAGGCGGTACTGGGCTGTATGATTGCACAGAGCCTGTCACCGTCCATTTTAACGCCGCTGTTACAGGACTGGCCCGTCGTGGTAGCGGTACTGCTGCTGACTCTGGCGGCCAGCGGTGTGTCGGGCTTTTTGCTGGTTCGGTTTAGTCAGCTTCCCGGCCCGACCGGCGCGTGGGGATCGTCACCAGGTGGTGCTTCTGCCATGGTGGCGATGGCGGGAGAATTCGGCGCGGATGTGCGTCTGGTCGCCTTTATGCAGTATCTGCGCGTTCTGTTTGTGGCGGGCGCGGCAGCAATGGTGGCTCGCATCGGCCTGGGCGATGGCGCTCATGCGGGATCACTGGTTTGGTTTCCTGCATTGAACAGCGGTTTTCTGCTGACGATTTGCCTGGTGATCGGCAGCGCCTGGCTGGGCCCCTGGTTACGCATTCCGTCCGGCGCGTTGCTGGTGCCTGCGCTGATTGGCGCTACGCTGCACGCTACCGGAACAGCCGTGCTTCAGATGCCTGAATGGCTGCTTGCCCTGGCGTACGCGCTGATCGGCTGGAGCGTGGGGCTGCGCTTCACCCGACCCATTTTCAAACTGGCGCTGAGTACCCTGCCGCAAATGCTGCTGTCCATTTTCGGCCTGATGCTGCTGTGTGGCGGACTGGCGTGGATGTTGACGCGCGTACTCCATATTGACCTGATGACCGCCTATCTCGCCACCAGTCCAGGTGGCCTGGACACCGTGGCGATCATTGCGGCCGGAAGCGGAGTGGATATGGCGTTTGTGATGGCGATGCAAACCCTGCGGTTATTCACCATTCTCCTGACCGGCCCGGCAATGGCGCGTTTTCTTTCACGCTTTGCGCAGTCGGCCCCGCGCTGAAAACACGACGGCATCCAGAATGAAGACCAGCAATGCCAGCCAGATAAAGCCAAACGTCAGCATTTTATCCGGCGTGATGGTCTCGCCATAAAACAGCACCGCCAGTAAGAACATCAGCGTTGGGCCAAGATACTGAAAGAAGCCAACCGTCGACAGGCGCAGCCTGGCACAGGCTGCGGCAAAGAACATCAGCGGAATGGTGGTCACAATACCTGCGGCGATCAGCAACAGATTCAGGCTGGCGGGATTGGCGGTAAGATGGCTGGTACTGCTGTCTGCAAAACCAAATAAATACAGCGCGGCCAGCGGAAACAGCCACAGCGTTTCAATCAGCATACCGCTCTGGGCATCGACCTGAATTTTCTTCCTCATGAGGCCGTAAAACGCAAAGCTGAAGGCCAGGCCTAATGCAATCACCGGCACCGAACCAAACTGCCACAGCTGCAAAAGGACGCCAGCGGTAGCGAGCGCCACAGCCAGCCACTGCAGACGACGAAAACGTTCGCGCAGGAAAACCATACCAAACACAACGTTAATCAAAGGGTTAATAAAATAGCCCAGACTGGCTTCTAGCATATGCTGGTTATTCACCGCCCAGATAAACAGCAGCCAGTTACCGCCCACCGTGACGGCGGTCAGCGCCAGTAGCAAGACCTTTTTGGGTTGGCGCACGACGCTTCTGACCTGCCCCCAGCTGCGGCTAAGCGTAATCAACAGCAGCATAAACAAGGCTGACCAGATTACCCGGTGCGTCATGATTTCAGTCGCAGGGACGGCTTTAACTAATTTGAAGTAGGCAGGTGCAATGCCCCATATGAAATAAGCGCCAAGCGCAAAACCTATTCCCTGACGGGTTTGCTGGGTATCCATAAATCATCCTGAAAGTTCGTTCTGTACCAAAAGTCACTGAGAGAAAGCGGCGTGACAGAGGGCCGCAATGTTACCGCAGTCCCCGTCATGTCTGTAGCCCGATCTGGCAACAGGCAGGGTCAGGCTTTGTCCTGCTCACGGGCAAGCTGGCGGGAAAGACAAATGGCCTGATGATTGTCATCCGCCCACGCAATCAGTTGCTGCATCGGTTTAAGAAAAGAACGACCTAACTCTGTCAGACTGTACTCAACCCGTGGCGGCACTTCCGGATAAAGAGTCCGCAGGATATAGCCGTCCACCTCCAGCCGTTTCAGCGTTCGTGACAGCACCTGACGAGCGACATCGCCAATATGGCGGTGCAGCTCATTGAAGCGCAGCGTGCGCTCGGCCAGCGCCTCAAGAATCAGCAAACTCCATTTATCGCCAATCCGGTCAAGTACATCCCGAATGGGGCAAGGCTGTTCATAACTGAATGTGTTAGGGGATGACACAGACATGGAAAGGGTTCCTGCACGTTGTAATAGTCACTTTCATGTGACTGAGTCAGCACAAAGTGACGTCTTGTTATCCATTTTGCGCGAATGTACCATCCGCAGCGACAACAGTCTATTTTTGTGACCTGGTGTGATATCAAAACCTGATGGCGCGTCCGGGCCATGCCCGGCACCCTGTATGAAGTAATCCTCTGGCGCGGAGCGGTTAGCGCTGTAACGAATGAGCAAGGAGAAAAATGATGGCAACCTTTCTGAAAACCCTGCTGCTGACGGCAGGTATCCTGACAGCGAGCGCTGGGTACGCCGTACAACCGAAAGAAGGCCGCGATCTTAACGTGGAAGAGGCCAATCGTGCGCTGGTGATCAACTTTTATAATCAATTTTTCAATCAGCACAAGGTGACAGAAGCGGCCCGGGTCGTGGCGGACGATTACCGCCAGCACAATCCCGGGGTGCCGAATGGCAAGGCACCGCTGGTTAACTTTTTCAGCGATTTTTTCAGCAAAAACCCACAGTCAAAAGCGCGCATCGTTCGCAGTGCAACCGACGGTGATCTGGTATGGCTGCATGTTCACTCGACCAATGGTGAACACGATCGTGGTCAGGCTGTTACGGATATTTTCCGCGTGAAAAACGGCAAAATTGTCGAGCACTGGGATGTGATTCAGGCCGTACCGGCGACCTCAGCGAATACCAATACGATGTTCTGAGGCAGTCAGGATACTGTGTGGCAGGGCCTGAACGGTGCCACGCGTCGATTCGCTTAACCGGTCAGGTAGGTCGCGGTTGCGGTGGCAATGTAAAGGCCCTGCTCATTATGTAATTCTACCCGCGCCACAGAGACTTTATTGCCGGCACGCAGTAAACGGCTGCTGGCAATAAAGCGCTCGCCCCGTCCGGGACGGAGATAATCCACCCGCATATCAATCGTCCCCATACGGGACAGTCGCTGGCGCAGCACGTCTTCACTTATCTGCTCATCACGTGTCAAGGCATGGCTTACGCACACCATGCCCGCGGCGACATCCAGTACCGCTGCTGTTACACCACCATGAAGAATGTGCTGGGCGGCATTGCCCACCAGCATGGTTTTGTTGGCAAAACTGATTTCTGCGTAATCGGTTTCCAGGCGATCCAGTTCCAGACCCAGCGCCTGATTAAACGGCATGTGATAAATAAAAATTTCACCGACGAGGCGGCGAGCGTCCTGCTGAGTCAATAGCACGGATGACATGGTGTTTAGTCCTGAACAGCTGGTAATTGAACTGTAGATGTTAATAAGATGTTTATTCTATGCTTCGCTCGACAGGGTTTCCAGTTTAGGAAATCAGCGCTGATGTTCACCCACTTTTGTGTGTAGAATGTCCTGCTTTTTACAACACCCATTCGCTTTTATGAATACGCAGTTTTCACCGGAGAATCCTATGCGTAAGCATCGCGCCTTGCTGGCGGCAATGTTACTTCCTGCTTTGGCGCAGGCGGACGAAGCCACAATTAAACATGTTCACGATGCACCGCAGGTGCGAGGCAGCATCATTGCCAACCTGCTGGAGCAGCACGACAACCCGTTTGTGCTTTATCCTTACGAAAATAATTATCTGCTTTACACCTATACCAGCGACATAAATAAAGAGGCGATTTCCTCTTACAACTGGGCAAAAAACGCACGTAAAGATGAAGTGAAATTCCAGCTCAGCCTGGCATTTCCGTTGTGGCGTGGCATCGTCGGTGACAACTCCGTATTAGCGGCGTCTTATACTCAGCGCTCATGGTGGCAGTTATCCAATAAAAAAGAGTCGTCGCCTTTCCGTGAGACGAACTATGAGCCACAGATTTTCCTGGGCTGGGCGACCGATTACTCGTTTGCCGGCTGGACACTGCGTGACGTTGAGGTCGGTGTGAATCATCAGTCTAACGGCCGCAGCGATCCGACCTCACGCAGCTGGAACCGTGTTTATACTCGTCTGATGGCGCAGAACGGTAACTTCCTGGCCGAGATCAAGCCCTGGTTCCGTATTTCAGAAAGCGCGAATAATGACGACAACCCCGATATCACCAAATACATGGGTTATTATCGTGCGAAGTTAGGTTACGCCATGGGCGACAGTATTTTCAGCGTTGAAGGCAACTATAACTGGAATAGCGGCTACGGCGGCGCTACGCTGGGCTGGAGTTATCCGATCACCCAACACGTTCGTTTCTATACGCAACTGTTTAGCGGCTATGGCGAATCCCTTATTGACTACAACCATCGTCAGACACGCGTCGGTGTGGGCGTGACACTCAACGATTTATTTTAATTAACCATCAAGTCAGGATCACAGTGGCAACCTCGGCAGTTCTTAATCAGGAAGCGTTGGCGCAGCAGGTATTACAGGATACCTTCGGCTACCAGCAGTTTCGTCCCGGTCAGCAGGCCATTATCAATGAAGCGCTGAATGGGCGAGACTGCCTGGTGGTGATGCCAACCGGCGGCGGGAAATCACTCTGCTATCAGATCCCCGCGCTGGTGCGTGAAGGGCTGACACTGGTCGTCTCGCCCTTGATCTCGCTGATGAAAGATCAGGTGGATCAGCTGCTGGCAAATGGTGTTGCGGCGGCGTGTCTCAATTCGACCATGACCCGCGAGCAACAGCAAAACGTCATGGCGGACTGCCGAAACGGACGCGTAAAGTTGCTCTATATTGCGCCCGAACGCCTGATGATGGATAACTTCCTGGAAAGCCTGGCGCACTGGCAGCCTGCGATGCTGGCGGTGGATGAGGCGCACTGCATTTCTCAGTGGGGACACGATTTCCGGCCCGAGTACGGCGCACTGGGGCAGATGCGTCAGCGCTTTCCCGATCTGCCGGTTATGGCGCTCACGGCGACCGCCGACGAAACCACCCGCCTTGATATCGTCAACCTGCTGCATATGCAGGACCCGCTGATTCAAATCAGCAGTTTTGATCGACCTAATATACGCTATACGCTGGTGGAAAAATTCAAACCCACCGAACAGTTACTGCGTTACGTACAGGATCAGCGGGGCAAGTGCGGCATCATTTACTGCAACAGCCGGGCAAAAGTTGAGGACACGGCCGCGCGCCTGCAGAGCCGCGGTCTCAGCGTGGGTGCCTATCATGCCGGTATCGACAGCGCGCAGCGCGCCCGCGTGCAGGAAGCGTTTCAGCGCGACGATCTGCAAATTGTGGTCGCCACCGTGGCGTTTGGCATGGGCATTAACAAACCCAATGTGCGGTTTGTGGTCCATTTCGACATTCCCCGCAATATCGAATCCTACTATCAGGAAACCGGCCGTGCGGGTCGTGATGGCCTGCCTGCGGAAGCGATGATGCTTTATGATCCTGCAGATATGGCCTGGTTACGTAAATGTCTCGAAGAGAAACAGCCCGGCCCGCTGCAGGACATAGAGCGGCATAAATTGAATGCCATGAACGCCTTTGCTGAAGCGCAGACCTGTCGCCGTCTGGTGCTGCTGAACTACTTTGGTGAAGGGCGGCAGCAACCTTGTGGTAACTGCGATATCTGTCTCGATCCGCCTAAGCGCTATGACGGTCTGGTTGAAGCCCAGAAAGCGCTTTCGAGTATTTACCGTGTCGGCCAGCGCTTTGGCATGGGTTACATCGTTGAAGTTTTGCGCGGCGCGAACAATCATCGTATCCGTGAACAGGGTCACGACAAGCTGCCGGTTTATGGGCTGGGTAAAGAGAACAGCCATGAGCATTGGGTGAGTGTGCTGCGTCAGCTGATTCATCTGGGGTTAGTCACCCAAAATATTGCCATGCATTCTGCACTGCAACTTACCGAAGCGGCCCGACCGGTGCTGCGCGGTGAAGTCCCGCTGATGCTGGCGGTACCACGGCTCATTACAACCAGACCGAAAAGTAGCAGTTCGGCAAAAGTCTACGGGGGTAACTATGACCGTAAGCTGTTTGCCAAACTCCGCAAGCTGCGTAAGGCGATAGCGGATGAAGAGAACATTCCACCCTATGTGGTCTTTAACGACGCCACATTGCTGGAGATGGCGGAACAGATGCCGGTCAGTGCGTCAGACATGTTGAGCGTGAATGGGGTCGGTCACCGTAAACTCGAACGTTTCGGTAAGCCCTTTTTGCTGATGATTAAAGAGCATCTTGATGAAGAGTAAAGAGGCATTACCATGTTGATATTGTTTGGCACGATTGCGTTGGTCCACCTTGTTGCGCTCATGAGCCCCGGCCCGGATTTCTTTTTCGTTTCGCAAACGGCGGCCAGCCGTTCGCGCAAAGAAGCGATGTTGGGTGTGTTGGGCATTACGCTGGCGGTCATGATCTGGGCAGCGGTGGCGTTAATGGGCCTGCATTTGATCCTGCAAAAAATGGCCTGGCTGCATCAAATCATCATGGTCGGTGGCGGGCTTTACCTGTTATGGATGGGATGGCAGCTGATCCGTTCCGCGCGTCAACGTCATAAGCAGCCGGTACAGCAGGAGCCTGTCGTCGATCTGCCAAAGAAAGGCATGAGCTTTATCAAAGGGTTGTTAACCAATCTCTCTAACCCCAAAGCGGTGATCTATTTTGGTAGCGTCTTCTCATTATTTATCGGTAACGATGTCGGTGGGCTGGAGCGCTGGGGATTGTTTGTGTTGATTAGCGTCGAAACCTTTGCATGGTTTTCTCTGGTCGCCGCAATTTTTGCTTTGCCATGGATGCGGGATAAATATCAGCGTGCCGCGAAGTGGGTGGATGGCATGGCGGGCGTACTGTTCGCCGGATTTGGCATTCATCTTATCCTGTCACGCTAAGGTCGCCAGACCGGCTTTATGCGGCCGCCGACAGTATGCTCTGTCGTGCGGCTGCAGGTGTACATCAGGCCATTCGCCTTGCGCTGGCCAGCAGTCCGCCAATCGCAATAAATAATCCCCCGAAAATACGGTTCATCAGCTTCATCTGTTTAGGGCCTTTGATCCAGCCCGCAATGCGCGTCGCTAAGGTGGCGTAACCAATCATCACCACGATATCCACCAGTACGGTGGTTATGCCCAGAACCAGATACTGCAGCATAAGGGGTTGATGAGGAAGGATAAACTGCGGAAACAGCGCGGCCAGAAACACAATACTTTTGGGATTGGTGAGGTTCACCATGACAGCCCGTTTAAACAGGCGGCGACGCGGCATCGCTTTTGACATCGCGTTGAGATCAATGGCGCCGGCAGCCCGCCACTGTTGAATACCCAGCCAGACCAGATAGCCGGCACCGGCCCATTTCAGAATCTCAAACGCCAGCAGCGACTGAGAAAACAGCGCGCCAAGACCCACCCCTACCAGGGCGATATGCAGCGCGAGCCCTACCTGCAGCCCGGAGATGGAGGCGACGGCACCACGATAACCGTGGCTGATGCCGGTGCTCATGGTGTTAATCGCGCCTGAGCCGGGTGAGAGGCTCAGAATTGTGGTGGTAAGAAGGTAGGTCAGCCACCATTCGATGGTCATGGGTTGTACTCCCGGTCTCGTCTGAAGTGTGACACAATACGCCAGAATGCTGCGCAGAGCCATGGACATCATGCGGCCGTTCAGACTCTTTTTTTCCGGCAATCAGGAGGGCGGATGAAGCAACACAGGGCAAGCTGGCTGCGACGCGAAAAGGCCTTTGCCGCCTTTGCTACTGGTCCACTGCTTGATTTCTGGCACAGCCGTGAAGAGTGCGAATTCACTGGCGTTGGAAACCTGACATTGCGCTATGTCCGGTTCATTTCACCGCAACATAAACGCGTCATCCTTATCGTGCCGGGGCGCATCGAAAGCTACGTTAAGTATCCCGAACTGGCTTACGATCTTTTTCACTGCGGCTTTGATGTGATCGTGCTCGATCATCGCGGTCAGGGGCGATCGGATCGTCTGCTGGATGACTCTCACCGCGGGCATGTGGTGGAGTTCAGCCATTATGTTGATGACCTCGAAACGCTTTATCTCAAAGAGATTGTGAGCCGTCATTATCAGCAGCGCTATGCACTGGCTCATTCGATGGGCGGCGCGATTTTGACGCTCTTCCTGGCGCGTCAGCCCGGTGCATTTCATGCCGCCGCGCTGGTGGCTCCCATGTTTGGGATTGCGTTGCCGTTACCCGCTTTTCTGGCGCATAAGATTCTTGACTGGGCGGAAAAGCGCCCCGCTGTGCGTGAGGGTTATGCATTAGGCACAGGGCGCTGGCGGGCGCACCCTTTCGGCATCAACCGGTTAACGCACAGCCATGAGCGCTACCGCCGCAGTCTGCGTTTTTATGCGGATGATCCGGCTATTCGCGTGGGCGGACCTACGTATCACTGGGTCAGAGAAGGGATTCATGCCGGGCGCAATATTCTGAGCCAGGTGGATAACATTACGACTCCGTTGCTGGTGCTGCAGGCCAGTGAAGACAGCGTGGTGGATAATCGCTCGCAGGATCTGTTTTGTGACGCGATGGCGGCAGCCGGTCACCCCTGTCAGGGCCGGACACCGCAGGTTATCAGCGGCGCGCGCCACGAGATCCTGTTTGAAAAGGACAGCATGCGCGCCGAAGCGCTCAATACCATCGTCGATTTCTTTTTATCGCAGCATTAGTTCGCAATTTACATTACCGGCTACGGCCAACCGACACCGATACCCGAGGTTTTCATGTACCACATTGTTGTGTCCGATCTGGATGGCACACTGCTTTCTCCCGAACATCGCCTGACCGCCAATGCGCGCGAAACGCTTCAGCAACTGGTCGCGCAGGGCATTCACTTTATTTTTGCCACAGGCCGTCATCACATCGATGTCGGGCAAATGCGTGACAAGCTGGGGATTCCGGCTTACATGATTACGTCAAACGGCGCGCGCGTTCACAATCCGGCAGGGGAGCTGGTTTTTAGCCACAATCTGGACGCGGACATCGCCCACGATCTGTTTGGTCTGCAGTATCATCATCCGGACGTGCTGACGCATGTTTATCGCGACGATGAGTGGTTTGTCAGCCGCTGCAGTCCGGCGGAGAAGGATTATTTTCGCGAGTCCGATTTTCACTATCAGGTTTATGAGCCGGGCATGCTGCCGACGGATGGCATCAGCAAAGTCTTTTTTACCTGTGAAGAACCGGAACACCTTGTCCCTATGGAGCAGGCCATCGAAGCACGCTGGGGCGACAGGGTTAACGTGAGTTTTTCGCTGCCGACCTGCCTCGAAGTGATGGCAGGCGGCGTGTCAAAAGGCCATGCCCTGGAAGCGGTGGCAAAACAGTTAGGCTTTACGCTTAAAGACTGTATTGCGTTTGGTGATGGTATGAATGATGTCGAAATGCTGAGTATGGCAGGCAAAGGCTGCATTATGGCTAACGCCCATCAGCGTCTGAAAGACACCTTACCTGAACTGGAAGTGATTGGCAGTAATGCCCAGGATGCCGTCCCGGAGACGCTGAGAACACTCTATCTGTCGTAATCCGAAAAGAAGGCCGGTAAGCCGGCCTTCTGGCAAATCCGTTATGCCCTTTTTTGCTTATGCCGGTGCTCACTGATCATGGTTAACAGCAGCAGCACTACCGCCATAACGGCGCCGGCAATCATCACGATGAATCCGCCATCCCAGCCGAAATAATCGACGGTATAACCCACAATGGCGCTGGCCGCGACTGAGCCACCCAGATAACCGAACAGCCCCGTAAACCCGGCAGCCGTGCCAGCCGCTTTTTTGGGTGCCAGCTCCAGCGCATGCAGACCAATGAGCATTACCGGTCCATAAATCAGAAAGCCAATCGCGATCATGCAGGCCATGTCCACACCGGGATTGCCCGGCGGATTTAGCCAGTAGATGACGGTAGCAGCGGTAACCAGCGTCATAAAAAACACCCCTGTCGCACCACGGTTGCCGCGAAAGACCTTGTCTGACATCCAGCCGCACAACAGCGTACCGGGAATGCCCGCATACTCATAAAAGAAGTAGGTCCAGGAGGACTTATCAAGCGTGAAATGCTTTACTTCTTTCAGGTAGGTCGGTGACCAGTCGAGGATGCCGTAACGCAGCAGGTAGACAAACACATTTGCCAGAGCGATGTACCACAGCAGTTTGTTGGGCAGGACATACTTCATAAAGATTTGTCTGGCAGTGAACTCTTCCTCATGACTTTCGTTGTAATCCACCGGATAGTCGTTTTTATAGGCCTCAATCGGCGGTAATCCACAAGATTGCGGCGTATCGCGCATCAGGGCAAAGGCCAGAATCGCAATGGCGATCGCCCCGAAGGCGGGCATATATAGCGCGGCTTTCCAGTCGTTGAACCACGCCATCCCCAGCAGAAACAGCAGGGGCGGAATCCCGCCGCCGACGTTATGCGCACAGTTCCACACAGAAACGATGCCGCCGCGCTCCTTTTGTGACCACCAGTGGACCATAGTGCGTCCGCAGGGCGGCCAGCCCATTCCCTGAAACCAGCCACAGATGAACAGCAGTACGAACATCACCATAATGCTGGAGGTTGCCCAGGGCACAAACCCCATAATCAGCATTACAGCAGCCGCCAGCGTTAAGCCGGCAGGTAAGAAGACCCGTGGATTCGACCGGTCTGACACCGAACCCATAATAAATTTGGAAAAGCCATAGGCGATGGAGATGCCTGAAAGCGCAAAACCCAGATCGCCGCGTGAGAAGCCTTGTTCAACCAGGTAGGGCATCGCCAGGGCGAAATTCTTTCGAACCAGATAGTAGGCCGCATAGCCAACGAAAATTCCGATAAAGATTTGCCAGCGCAGGCGACGGTAGCGTGGATCGATACGATGATCTTCGACCCGGGGCTGGTGTGGTGCAGGTTTAAAAATACTCAACATAGCGGCGGCCCTCCAGGGCGCATTATGATTTTGATTCCCGGCAGGTTGGGCAAAACTCAAGAAAACGGCGATCGGGATGCGCCATTTCGCGCAGAGAATAGACAGAGATACATGGCTTTACTGTGATGAATGACAAATATGTTACAGATTTATGACAATCTGGCGCAAAAAGCTCAGGCCGATGCGCTGATGCGCACATTTTTCTGCTGACAGGATATGCCCGATGAGAAGATAAAAAGCCTGACCGGCAGATTAATGCGTAACTGCCTGGTTAATGCACAGATGTCAACCAGATAAATCTCCCTGCTGTGCGGACATTGTTTACACTGTCGCTCTGTTTATTTCGGGGTTGTTACCGTGCTTTTATTGATTGTTACTACCATTCTGTGGGCTTTTTCATTCAGCCTGATTGGCGAGTATCTTGCCGGTCAGGTTGACAGCTGGTTTTCGGTGCTGATGCGCCTGGCGCTGGCGGCCGTGGTATTTTTGCCTTTCCTGCGCTGGCGCGGCTATCGCCCCTCTACGCTCCTGCTGTATATGCTGGTAGGCATGCTGCAACTGGGCATCATGTATTTACTGAGTTTCGAAGCCTATCTCTATCTGAGCGTGTCTGAATTCCTGCTGTTTACCGTGATGACGCCGCTGTACGTCACGTTGATCTACGACGTGATCAGTCGACGGCCTCTGCGCGCAGGGTACATTTTCAGTGCGTTGCTGGCTGTGGCGGGCGCGGCAATCATTCGTTATGACAAAGTCAGCGATAACTTCTGGTTCGGCCTGTTGCTGGTACAGTTAGCCAATATTTGCTTTGCAGCAGGTATGGTGGGCTACAAACGTTTGCAGGAAACCCGTCCTGTGCCGCAGCACACGGCCTTTTCGTGGTTCTATCTGGGCGCGGTGCTGATTGCGGTGGTGGCCTGGGCCGTCTGGGGCAACCCGCATAAACTCCCGACCACCTCACTGCAGTGGGGCATTCTGGTCTGGCTGGGCGTGGTGGCGTCCGGACTGGGTTACTTTATGTGGAACTACGGTGCTACGCAGGTCGATGCTGGCACGTTGGGCATCATGAACAACATGCATGTGCCGGCAGGCTTGCTGGTCAACCTGGCGATATGGCAGCAAAAGCCACACTGGCCAAGCTTTATTGCCGGTGCGCTCGTGATAGTAGCGTCCTTGTGGGTCCATAAGCGCTGGGTGGTCGGTAAGAACAATCAACAGTGAAGAAACAAGGCATCGCCGCGCATCGACGCCAAAAGTAGCAGGCCGCTCAGTCTGTTGCGATCCCATGGCGGACGGGGCGCGCGTCGGCAGAAGGCGAGCAAGACGACGTCTGCTCGCCCGGCAGAGCGGACCGCATTGTTATCCCGGTGCGCTTTCTCCGGCGGGACGAGCGTAAGTCGGCGGCTGGTTTAAGCGGGCTTAACTGGCGCAGGGCGATGAATCATCGTCAGCCCCTTGAGGAAATTACGCAGAATCTGGTCACCGCATTCACGATAGTTTTTGTGATCCGGTTTACGGAAGATCGCGCCAATCTCTGCCTGAGACACGGTGAAGTTGGCTTTTTTCAGGATATCAGGGATGTCGGTCGTTTTCAGGTCAAATGCAATACGCAGCTTTTTCATGAAAATGTTGTTATTCATCTTACGCTCGATGGAAGGCGCAGGGGCATCCTCACTTTTCCCACGGCGATGAAAGATTAAGCCATTCAGGAAATAGCCCATCAGGACATCGGGGCAGGGGCGAAATGCCGCATCCTCATCTTTTTTCAGCCAACTGGTGATATCGGCCTGAGGAACCTCGCACTCCGCTAAGGCAAAAATCGCCACCATTTTGGCATCGTTCAGATCGAGCATATAGCGCACGCTGCGCAAAATATCGTTGTTAGTCATGGTGAGATCGTCTCAAGGTCAGTCAACAGGCTGCGCATTATAGGGGATTTTGCCCGCCGCCGCGCAGCTTTGTCGCTCATGCGGCTAAACGGCTGCAGGATGCGCGGCATTCCTGACAAAAGGCAAATGTTCACAGGCATGCTGACGGGCAAAATGGATAAAGGCTTCCAGCACAGGCTGACGCTGCTCGCCGTCACGCACGGCGGCATAAAGCCGACTCCATAATCCCTCTCCCAGTGTTTTCGTGATCACTAACCCCTGTTTTTCAAAGCTCTCCACTACCCAGTGTGGCAGCGCGGCAATGCCCATGCGCGCCGACACCATCTGAATCATCAACAGCGTGTTATCCACATTCTTCAGTGCAGGACTGATGCCCGCGGGCTGAAGAAAATGACGCCAGATATCCAGCCGCTGACGCTGCACCGGGTAAATCATCAACACTTCGTCGGCCAGTGCGTCAGGGGAGATATGTTCGACCTGAGCCAGAGGATGATCGGGTGCCAGCACCAGGCGCACTTCGAAATCGAACATCGGTGAATAGAACAGGCCCGAGCGCGGCAGAATATCGGACGTTAAAACGATATCCAGCTCACCCTGTTGCAGTGCAGGTTGCGGATCGAAGGTCACACCTGATTTAAAATCCATCACCACCTGTGGCCAGCTCTGACGAAACTTATCCAGTGCCGGCGTAAGCCACTGAATGCAGCTATGACATTCAATGGCAACACGAAGCGTAGTCTGTTGCGGCTCATGGCAGGCCTGAAGCGCCTGCTGAATTTGCGGCAGAATCTGTTCCGCCAGCTGCAACAGAATTTCGCCCTGCGGCGTGAAGCGCAATGGCTGGCTTTTGCGTACAAACAGGCGGAATCCGAGCCGCTGTTCCAGATCGCTGAACTGATGTGACAACGCCGACTGCGTCTGGTGAAGCTGGGCGGCCGCGGCGGCCAGCGAGCCGGTATTCCGCAGAGCCTGAAGCGTCCGGAGATGTTTGAATTCGATCATGAGGGTCCTTCACATCGAAACTGAATAATTTGCGCTTGAGAGACATACAGTACCCGCAGAATATAGCGGTGTAAACATCTGGACGGCTAAACGTGACTGGCGATCAGACTGACCCAGGCATTTCTGGAGAATAGCAAATACCAATCCATAACCCTACTCCCGGCTTTTCATGTACAGGTGTGCGGCGCGAACTGAAAAATGAGTATTTGCTTATCCAAACGGAACGGACCGGAGGGTGACGACATTCACTCAAGAAATAGCAGAAAAAATGAGGCGCGTTATGTTGCTGCAGAACGGCTATGGGACACTCCGCAATCCAGCCTGAAAACCCACCAGGCTTGTGAGCAGGCTTAACGCGGAAAAGCTCTCAGATTTGCGGGTGTTGGATGGCGACGCGAGAGTTTGGGCGCTTACGCGCCCTTTTTTATCACTCAGTGGATGCGACACCGTACTGCTTAAACCAGGCTAACATACGTGCCCAGCCGTCTTTTGCCGATTCGGCATGGTAGCTCGGACGATAGTCGGCGTTAAAAGCATGCCCGGCATCGGGATACACAATGATCTCTGCCTTTGCGTTTGCAGCATGTAAGGCCTGGCGCATCTGCTCCACGCTTTCCAGCGGAATGCCGTCATCCTGACCACCATACAAACCCAGCACAGGCGCGTTCAGATCCACAGCAATATCGATAGGATGTTTTTGCTGCTTCATGGTTTTTTCCCCTACCAGGCGACCATACCAGGCCACGGCAGCGCGAAGTTGCGGGTTGTGTGCCGCATAGAGCCAACTGATGCGTCCGCCCCAACAGAAACCGGTAATTCCCATCCGCCGGATATCGCCACCGTTGCGGGCCGCCCAGTTAGCGGCATGATCGAGATCCGCCAGTACCTGGCTGTCAGGCACCTTGCTGACCAGTTCTTTAAACAGCGTAGGAATATCGTTGTAGTCGTTGGGGTCGCCTTCGCGGAAGTAAAGCTCTGGCGCGACAGCCAGATAGCCTTCCAGCGCCAGACGACGACAAATGTCGCGAATGTGTTCATGAACGCCGAAAATTTCCTGCACGACCAGCACAACAGGCAACGGCCCGTCTGCTGACTGCGGTTTCGCGTAAAAAGCCGGAAGATTTTCACCCTGACTCGGAATAGACGTCTCACCGGCGTGGATGGCCGGGCTGTCGGTAATAATGGTGGTCGAAGCCGTGGGCTGAACTGCCGGAGCAAACGCGCCTGCGGCTGATTTTTGTGTCATATTATCGTCGGTTTTCATCGTTATCTCCGTGCAAGCGTATGCGCAATCACGTAACTATAGCCTGGGCATTTATTACTGGTTCCGGGCAATGCGTAACAGAGCTTATAACCTTTAAAATACACTTCTCTTTAACATTCTCATGCTGCCTTCCACATCACCATATGTAGCATTACGGAAGGTCTGAGATAAACGTGTGATATTAATCACTAAAAATTTCACCGAAAATGTAACTTTCATTTTCTTGAGTGAAACCAGTCACACATTTAACCCGTCGGGTAACGTAAAGTGGCGTACTGTTTTTCCTTAACCCGGAGTCTGATATGACACAGTCTGACGTTTTCCATCTTGGCCTGACGAAAGCCGACCTGCAGGGGGCGACACTGGCCATTGTTCCTGGCGATCCGGAACGTGTAAAAAAAATTGCCGGACTGATGGACGATCCCCGGCACCTGGCTTCCCATCGTGAGTTCACCAGCTGGCTGGCTAAGCTTGACGGTAAACCCGTCGTGGTCTGTTCTACCGGGATTGGCGGACCTTCCACCTCCATTGCCGTCGAGGAGCTTGCTCAGCTTGGCGTGCGCACTTTCCTGCGTGTAGGGACAACGGGCGCCATCCAGCCGCATATCAATGTCGGCGACGTTCTGGTTACGACGGCGTCTGTACGCCTGGACGGTGCCAGCCTGCACTTCGCACCAATGGAATTTCCGGCCGTCGCCGATTTCACCTGCACAACGGCCTTAGTGGCTGCGGCAGAAGCCTGCGGTGCCAAAACTCATATCGGGATTACCGCCTCATCTGATACTTTCTACCCCGGCCAGGAGCGCTACGACACCTTCTCGGGCCGCGTCGTGAACCGTTTTCAGGGCTCTATGCAGGAGTGGCAGCAGATGGGCGTCCTGAACTATGAGATGGAATCGGCGACGCTGTTAACCATGTGCGCCAGTCAGGGCCTGCGCGCAGGCATGGTGGCGGGCGTGATTGTTAACCGCACGCAAAAAGAGATTCCCGATGCAGTGACGATGAAGCAGACCGAAAGCGATGCCGTCAAAATAGTAGTTGAAGCGGCGCGTCGCTTACTCTAGCCCTTCGTTTGACAGACAGGCCGGCTGTCCGGCCTGTCATGGCCTTGTCTTTACGTCTCGTCTTTCCCCCTCAGTAAATATATCTGGACATTCATACAGTGCGAATTTACCTTTTTCCTCAATAGCCTGACCAGCGGGGAGAATATGGATCAGCACATCATTATCAGCATCTGCCTTGGGCTCGCCGGCCTGGGTGTTGGCTGGATACTGGCGCAAATGCGTGTCAGTCATCAGTTAGCCAGCTTTACCACAGAGCGCCGTCTGCTTAACGAAGCACAACAACGTCAGCAACAGCACATCGAGCAGCTCCAGCAGCAGCTGCAACAGCGCGAACAGGAGTTGAGACAGCTTCATGGATCATTAAGCGGAGCCAATGAGCGCCTGCAACAGCTGGATTACTGGCGTAATGAGAGCGAGCAACTGACACGAGAGCTGCGCAATCAGCTGGAGGTGAACAGCGCGCAGGAAGCCGAGCTGCGTGAAGTGACCATCCGTCTTGAGGAAACCCGTTTTGCAGCGGAAGAGAAGCAGCGCCTGTTGACCAACAGCGAGCAGCGGCTTAGCGCGCAGTTTGAAAACCTGGCTAACCGAATTTTTGAAAACAGCGGTCGCCGCGTTGATGAGCAAAACCGTCAAAGTCTGAACAGCCTGATTGGGCCGTTGCGTGAACAGCTCGATGGCTTTCGGCGGCAGGTTAATGAGAGCTTTGGCGCGGAAGCGCGTGAACGCCATACACTGACCCACGAGATTCGTCAGCTACAGCAACTCAATGCGCAGATGGCCCAGGAAGCGCTCAACCTGACCAAAGCGCTCAAAGGCGACAACAAAATCCAGGGCAACTGGGGCGAGGTGGTGCTGAGCCGGGTACTGGAAGCGTCAGGATTGCGTGAAGGCTATGAATACGATATCCAGGTCAGCATGCAGAACGAGCAGCAAAGCCGCATGCAGCCCGATGTCATCGTCCGGCTTCCCCAGGGGAAAGATGTGGTGATCGACGCCAAAATGACGCTGGTTGCCTACGAGCGGTATTTCAACGCGGATGACGACATTGAACGTGAACAGGCCATTCAGGCGCATATCAGTGCCGTACGCGGCCATATCCGTTTGCTGGGCCGTAAAGATTATCAACAATTGCCCGGTTTACGCTCACTGGATTATGTGTTGATGTTTATCCCGGTTGAACCGGCGTTTTTACTGGCAATCGATCGGCAGCCAGAATTGATCGGCGAAGCGCTCCAGCAAAATATCATGCTGGTCAGTCCGACCACGCTGCTGGTTGCATTGCGTACCATCAACAATCTCTGGCGCTACGAGCATCAAAGCCGCAATGCGCAGCGGATTGCCGAGCGCGCAGCCAGGCTTTACGACAAAATGCGCCTGTTTGTTGATGATATGAGCGGTATTGGTCACAGCCTTGATAAGGCCCAAAACAGCTATCGTGAAGCGATGAAGAAGCTGGCAGAAGGGCGGGGTAATTTGATCGCACAAACGGAAGGCTTCCGTGACTTAGGTGTAGAGGTTAAACGCGCTATCAATCCCCATCTGGTCGAACGCGCGATGCCCGAAAATGAGCACGACAGTATGCCCGGTAACGACCAAAACGCAGACGAAAGTTGTGAGCGGGTTCGGCACCTCCACGAATAAGCAGGTCGCCAACGTGCCTGACCTCCGTGACTCTGATACACTTCCATAAGTATTGTTTGTGGAGCAGGTAAAACCGATGGCAGATGAATCACAGCAGGAAACTACCCATTTTGGCTTTCAGACCGTCGCCAAGAGCGAGAAAGCCGACAAAGTCGCGGACGTGTTTCATTCCGTAGCGGCGAAATATGACCTGATGAACGACTTAATGTCGTTTGGCGTCCATCGCGTCTGGAAGCGTTTTACCATCGACAGCAGCGGTGTGCGTCGCGGTCAGCGTGTCCTGGATCTGGCCGGTGGAAC
This sequence comes from Pantoea sp. SGAir0183, assembly GCF_043545505.1. Lineage (NCBI taxonomy): Bacteria > Pseudomonadati > Pseudomonadota > Gammaproteobacteria > Enterobacterales > Erwiniaceae > Pantoea > Pantoea sp. SGAir0183. The sequence goes on along the minus strand of NZ_CP028053.1, from coordinate 4,253,585 downwards.
CGGTGATTTAACCGCAAAATTTTCACGGCTGGTGGGCGAGACCGGGCAGGTTGTTCTGGCTGACATTAACAGCTCTATGCTGAAAATGGGCCGGGAGAAGCTACGAAACCTCGGTATCGTTGGCAATGTCAGTTATGTTCAGGCCAACGCCGAAGCGCTGCCGTTTCCTGACAACTACTTCGACTGCATTACGATCTCTTTTGGCCTGCGTAACGTTACGGAAAAAGAGAAGGCGCTGGCGTCGATGTTCCGCGTGCTGAAACCGGGTGGACGCTTGCTGGTGCTGGAGTTCTCGAAACCTGTTATTGAGCCGCTGAGCAAAGCCTACGATGCCTACTCGTTCCATATTCTGCCGCGCATCGGCCAACTGGTTGCTCAGGATGCAGAAAGTTATCGCTATCTGGCCGAGTCCATCCGCATGCATCCCGACCAGGAAACCCTGAAAGCGATGATGAACGATGTGGGATTTGAAAACACCACCTATTCAAATATGACGGGCGGCATCGTGGCACTTCATCGTGGGTTTAAATTTTAACCATTATGGCCATGACCTTAACCCCCGTCATCACTGCCGGTATTGAAACGGCGCTAAACCGTATTCTCTACCGCGATCGTGGTCTGAAAAGCGCACGTCAGCGTTTAGCAGGCAAGGTACTGATGTTGCGTTTGAGTGAGCTATCCTGGCCGCTGGTGCTGGTGTTCAGTGAGCAACAGCTGGATGTCCTTAGTGACTGGCAGGACAGCAGCGACTGCACGGTCATTACGCAGCTTAAGTCGCTGCCGAAGCTACGTGATCGCCAGCAACTGACGACGCTGATACGCAGCGGTGAGTTACAGGTCGAAGGGGATTTGCAGGTGGTGCAGCAATTCTCTGCGTTGATGGATCTGGCTGAGCTGGATCCTGCCGAATACCTGGCCCCCTGGATCGGTGATATCGCCGCGCAAGGGATCAGCCAGGGTGCGCAGCGCGCATTTCGCTTGTTTAAAGCGGAAACGCAGCGACGTCAGGATTATCTCGGTCAGGCGTTGACGGAAGAGTGGCGCGTTGCGCCAGGTGCGCTGGAATTTGCCTGGTTCGCTGAGGAAGTTAGCGCGATGGAACGTTCGCTTGATGCGCTTAATGCGCGTCTGGCACAGCTGGAGGCGAAATGAGTTTTGGAGAGATCCGCCGGTTATATTTCATTATCAAGGTGTTTCTGACATACGGACTTGATGAACTGATTCCCCAAATGCGTATTACTCTGCCGCTTCGGCTGTGGCGGCGGTGCGTGTTTTGGATTCCTAACCAGCACAAACACGAACAGATGGGCATTCGGCTGCGTCTGGCGATGGAACAGCTGGGCCCCGTCTGGATCAAGTTTGGTCAGATGCTGTCCACGCGGCGTGACCTGTTTCCCCCGCAGATCGCCGATGAACTGGCTATTTTGCAGGACCGGGTTGCGCCCTTCGACGGCGTGAAAGCCAAAGCACAAATCGAAGCCTCCATGGGGGCACCGATTGAGTCCTGGTTTGATGACTTCGATATCACCCCACTGGCTTCTGCCTCTATTGCGCAGGTTCACACGGCAACACTGAAATCCAACGGCAAAAAGGTTGTCATTAAGGTTATCCGCCCGGATATTCTGCCGGTGATCAAAGCCGATATGAAGCTGATCTACCGCATCGCCCGTTGGGTACCGCGCCTGCTGCCGGATGGTCGCCGTCTGCGTCCGGTTGAGGTGGTGCGCGATTATGAAAAAACGCTGATCGACGAATTAAACCTGCTGCGCGAAGCGGCCAATGCCATCCAGCTGCGGCGTAACTTCGAAAACAGCCGCATGCTGTATGTTCCCGAGGTTTACTCCGACTACTGCAGCGAAACCATGATGGTGATGGAACGCATCTACGGTATTCCTATCTCCGATGTGGCGACGCTGGAGCAGCATGGCGTTAACATGAAATTGTTAGCCGAACGCGGCGTACAGGTGTTCTTCACACAGGTTTTCCGCGACAGCTTCTTCCATGCAGACATGCACCCTGGCAATATCTTTGTCAGCTATGAGCATCCAGAAGACCCGCAATATATCGGCATCGACTGCGGGATTGTCGGCTCGTTGAACAAGGAAGATAAGCGCTATCTGGCCGAAAACTTTATCGCCTTCTTTAACCGGGATTACCGCAAAGTGGCAGAGCTGCATGTTGACTCTGGCTGGGTACCGGCAGATACCAACGTGGAAGACTTCGAGTTTGCCATTCGTACGGTGTGCGAACCCATCTTTGAAAAACCGCTGGCTGAAATTTCATTTGGTCATGTGCTGCTAAACCTGTTTAACACGGCGCGACGTTTCAATATGGAGGTGCAGCCACAGTTGGTGCTGTTGCAAAAAACGTTGCTCTATATCGAAGGGATTGGCCGGCAGCTCTATCCGCAACTGGACTTATGGAAAACGGCGAAACCGTTCCTTGAAGACTGGATTAAAGATCAGATTGGTATTCCGGCGATCATTCGCGCAGTGAAAGAAAAAGCGCCCTACTGGGCAGAGAAACTGCCCGAGCTGCCCGAGTTGTTCTATGACAGCATGCAGCAGCATAAGCAGTTACGTCTTAGCGTCGATAAACTCGTGAACGATTTGAGTGTCCAACGTACACGTCAGCATCAGGCGCGTTTCCTGTTTGGCGTCGGTGCCACGCTGCTGATTAGCGGTACAGCGGTACTCCTCAGCAGGCCTGAGTGGGACCTGTTTCCGGCGGCATTAATGGCGGCAGGTTTTGTCAGTTGGTTAATCGGCTGGCGCAAGACAAACTGATTGTCACTCGCGGCTGAAACGCGGTAATGTCGCTGACTGAGACCCGAATTAACAAGGGTTTAGGTTGTGCTTCATTCCGCAGTTTTTAACAAAAAAATCGAGGCTATCTCATGGGCGGTATCAGTATTTGGCAGTTATTAATTATTGCCGTGATTGTGGTGCTTTTGTTCGGTACCAATAAGTTACGTAATCTGGGGTCGGATTTGGGTTCGTCTATCCGTGGTTTCAAGAAAGCCATGAGTGATGAAGACGACAAAAAAGATCAGCCAAAAGAGCAGGACGCGGATTTCCATGCGAAAACGCTGGCGGACAAACAGCCAACGTCTGCTCAGAAAGACGACATTAAGAACGACAAGCAGGTGTAAACCGTGTTCGATATTGGTTTTGGTGAGTTGCTATTAGTCTTCGTGATCGGGCTGATTGTCCTGGGTCCGCAACGTTTGCCGCATGCGGTTAAAACGGTTGTCGGATGGATCCGGGCGGTCCGTTCACTGGCGGCCAATGTTCAGAGTGAGCTGGCGCAAGAGCTGAAACTGCAGGAACTGCAGGACAGCCTGAAAAAGGTGGAGGAAGCCAGCCACGGCACATTGTCGCCTGAGCTGAAAGAATCCATGGAAGCGTTGCGTAAAACCGCGGATTCAATGAAACGCTCGGTTCAACAGAGCATTGATATCGAAAGAGAAGAAGACGAAGCAAACACCATCCATTCCCCGTTACACCAGACGGGGAGTGACTCGCCGAAACAGGTGACGCCTGCGGCCAGTGAGCAGCAGGCACAGTCACCCGCACACGCACCTTTTGAACCCCATGTCGAGGCTGCGGTTGCACCGGCACAGGACAGCAACACGGCGACCACGCCGGTCCCGCCGCGGCCTGCGTCCGGCTACGCCAGTGCTCCGCCGCAATCGCCGGGTCGGGCAGACGCATCGCCTGCGGAAAAACCGGGCAACGCCGCGCCGTCGCTCAACCCAGCTTCTCCTCCTTCTGCAAGTGATGAACGATAATGGCCGTTGAAGATACCCAACCACTTATCAGCCATCTGATTGAGCTGCGTAAACGTCTGCTGAACTGCATAATTGCTGTGTTAGTTATTTTTCTGGCACTGATCTACTTTGCTAATGACATCTACCATGCCGTGGCGTCGCCACTGATCAATCAGATGCCAGCGGGTGCCAGCATGATCGCGACGGATGTCGCCTCACCTTTCTTCACGCCGATAAAGCTGACGATGATCGTGTCGGTGTTCCTTGCCGTGCCGGTTATTCTTTATCAGGTCTGGGCGTTTATTGCGCCAGCGCTTTATCGCCACGAACGTAAGCTGGTCATGCCGCTGCTGTTTTCCAGTACGCTACTGTTTTATGTTGGCGTGGCCTTTGCCTATTTCATTGTTTTTCCACTGGCTTTCGGCTTTTTTGCGAAAACCGCGCCGCAGGGCGTCACTATCGCGACAGATATCACCAACTATCTCGATTTTGTCATGACCTTGTTTATGGCGTTTGGTGTGGCATTTGAAGTGCCGGTAGCCATTGTGCTGCTGTGCTGGACCGGTATTACCAGCCCTGAGGATTTAAAAAAGAAGCGTCCTTACATCCTGGTCGGCGCGTTTGTTGTCGGGATGCTGCTCACACCACCGGACGTTTTTTCTCAAACTTTGCTCGCTATTCCGATGTACTGCCTGTTTGAAGTCGGCGTATTCTTTTCACGGTACTATGTGGGAAAAGGCCGTCAGACAGAGGATGAGGAACAGAACACCGAATCCTGATGTCGTATTCAGTACACCCGCAGAAGCGGGAGACACAAGCCAAAAACCGCCGTCAGGCGGTTTTTTGTTTAGGATGTTTTTGACAGAGAGTAAAAATATGTTTGATATCGGTGTAAACCTGACCAGCACGCAGTTCGCCTCCGATCGAAAAAAGGTGATTACGCGCGCCCGTGACGCGGGCGTCACCGGCATGTTGATTACCGGTACCAATGCGCTGGAAAGTCAGCAGGCGCAGCGGCTGGCTGAGGCTCATCCGGGTTACTGCTGGTCCACCGCGGGCGTGCATCCCCATCATGCCAGTGAGTGGTCACAAGAGGTCGCGAATACGCTGCGCCGGCTGGCGGAAAAAGCCCAGGTTGTGGCGATAGGTGAATGCGGGCTGGATTTCAATCGTAACCTGTCCGCACATCAGCAGCAGGAATATGCGTTTGACGCGCAACTGGCATTAGCTGCGGAACTGAATATGCCCGTGTTTCTTCACTGTCGGGAAGCGCATGAACGCTTTGCTGCGGTACTTGAGCCCTGGTTGCCCAAATTACCCGCCGCCGTGATTCACTGTTTTACCGGTACCCGGGAAGAGTTAGCGGCCTGCCTGGAAATGGGCTTATCGGTAGGCATTACCGGTTGGGTATGCGATGAACGCCGGGGAATTGCCCTGCGTGAGATGTTGCCGTTGATTCCCGCCGAACGGTTGCTACTGGAAACGGATGCGCCCTATCTGTTACCGCGGGATATGCGTCCACGGCCAACTTCCCGACGCAATGAACCCTGTTTTTTACCGCATATCCTGCAGCAGGTCGCGAACTGGCGAGGCGAGGAACCAGAGGCGCTGGCAGCCCAGGTGGATCATAATGCGCGCACGCTGTTCGGGCTGCGTTAGGCTTTACGGAATTGTCGGTTATCCACGCTCCGGACAACCTGTTTGTTTAGCAGATTCAGCAACAGGATGGAGCGTGCTTCGCCATCGGGCTCTGAGAAGATAGCCCGCAGACCTTCAAACGTCCCTTCGGTGATGATGACTTCATCGCCGTTTTGCGGCGTTTCAGGATCGATCAGCGTTTGTGGCACATCAGTCTGCAGTGCATCAATAACGACAGCAGGTACGGTGGCCGGCGTCGCGCCAAAGCGCACGAAATGGCTGACGCCACGTGTACTGCTGATGGTTGTGGTGTGAATGGCTTCGGGGTCAAACTCAATGAACAGGTAGTTTGGGAACAGCGGTTCACTTACGGTAGTTCGCTTGCCACGCACAATTTTCTCAAGCGCGATCATGGGGCTCAGGCAATTTACGGCTTGCCGCTCAAGATGCTCTTTCGCACGCAATAGCTGCCCACGTTTGCAATAGAGTAAGTACCAGGATTCCATAACTGCTCCCAATGAATGGACGCTAAGAATAGCAAACCTCCACTCAGAGTTATAGCGCATTGGGGTCTGTTACGCGGCGTTGCCTGGAAAATAAACTAAGATTGTTCTGAATGACGAATGCCATCGCATAAAATGAAAAAATAGCCATTATGCGGTAAGGTTCAGCACGAAAACTAAGCGACATTATTCGTCTGATGGTTGCCCGTGACGGGCAAGATAAGCCATGCGGTGCATAAAGCTCCACACATTCATGTAATCAGCCCTATAATGGCAAATTCACTCTGGCCGGAAAGTTGAAGCCGCATGAAATATCAGGATTTAAGAGACTTTATTGCGCTGCTTGAACAGCGTGGTGAACTCAAGCGTATCTCGCACGTGATCGACCCCGAACTGGAAATGACCGAAATTGCCGATCGCACCCTGCGTGCAGGCGGTCCGGCATTGCTGTTTGAGAACCCAAAAGGTTACGACATGCCTGTACTGTGTAACCTGTTCGGTACGCCAAAACGCGTGGCCATGGGCATGGGCCAGGAAGAGGTCAGTGCACTGCGTGAAGTGGGTGAGTTGCTGGCCTTTTTAAAAGAACCTGAGCCACCGAGAGGTTTCCGCGATCTGTTCAGTAAAATGCCGCAGTTTAAGCAAGTACTGAATATGCCGACCAAAAGGTTGCGCAATGCGCCCTGTCAGGAGGTGGTTTTCAGTGGTGATGAGGTCGACCTGACCCGAATCCCGGTCATGAAATGCTGGCCCGGCGACGCTGCCCCGCTGATTACATGGGGATTAACCGTAACGCGCGGCCCGCATAAAGAGCGACAAAATTTAGGCATCTATCGTCAGCAGGTGATTGGCAAAAATCGCCTGATCATGCGCTGGCTTTCTCATCGTGGTGGTGCCCTGGATTATCTTGAATGGTGCAAGGCACATCCTGGCGAACGTTTCCCGGTGTCCGTTGCACTGGGCGCCGATCCGGCGACCATTCTGGGGGCGGTCACGCCCGTCCCTGACACGTTGTCAGAGTATGCGTTTGCCGGTCTGCTGCGCGGCAACAAGACCGAAGTCGTCAAGTGCCTCTCAAACGATCTGGAAGTGCCTGCGAGCGCCGAAATTGTGCTGGAAGGTTATATCGAACCCGGTGACATGGCACCTGAAGGTCCCTATGGCGATCACACCGGTTACTATAATGAAGTCGACAGTTTCCCGGTGTTTACCGTTACGCACATCACGCAGCGTCATCAGGCGATCTACCATTCTACCTATACCGGAAGGCCACCGGATGAACCCGCCGTCCTGGGCGTGGCGCTGAATGAAGTGCTTGTACCGATTCTGATTAAACAGTTCCCGGAAATCGTCGATTTCTATTTGCCACCAGAAGGATGCTCTTACCGACTGGCGGTCGTGACGATTAAAAAACAGTACGCGGGACATGCCAAGCGCGTGATGTTTGGCGTCTGGTCATTTTTACGGCAGTTCATGTACACCAAATTTGTTATTGTGTGTGATGATGACGTTAATGCCCGCGACTGGAACGACGTCATCTGGGCAATCACGACGCGTATGGACCCGGCACGCGATACCGTATTGGTAGAAAACACGCCAATCGATTATCTTGATTTTGCGTCTCCGGTTTCCGGACTAGGGTCAAAGATGGGCCTCGACGCCACGAATAAATGGCCAGGTGAGACGCAACGAGAGTGGGGCACGCCGATTGTCAAAGATCCGGCCGTTACCGCACGTATCGACGCTATCTGGGATGACCTCGGTATTTTTGATCAACCATCACAGCGTTGATGGTGAGCAATAACCATAAAGACGACCCGACAGAGGGACCGCATGACAACGTTAAGCTGTAAAGTAACTTCAGTTGAGGCGATTACCGACACGGTGTATCGCGTTCGCCTGATTCCGGAAGCAGATTTTAGTTTTCGCGCAGGGCAGTACCTGATGGTCGTAATGGATGAGCGTGACAAGCGCCCGTTTTCATTAGCCTCCACGCCAATGGAAACTGAAATCATTGAACTGCATATCGGTGCCTCAGAGCTGAATCTCTACGCCATGGCGGTGATGGATCGTATTCAGCAGGAAGGGCAAATTGTGGTGGACATCCCACATGGTGATGCCTGGTTGCGTGAAGAGAGTGACAAGCCGTTAATCCTGATCGCGGGTGGCACAGGCTTTTCCTATGTGCGTTCCATTTTACTCACTGCGCTTGCCGAACAACCCAACCGTGATATTGCGGTTTACTGGGGCGGGCGCGAACTGAAGCATTTGTATGATTTGGACGAGCTGGAAGCACTGGCGATTAAGCATCCGAATCTGAAAGTGATTCCGGTTGTCGAACAGCCTGAAGCAGGCTGGCCGGGCCGTTCTGGTACGGTGCTGACAGCCGTCATGCAGGACTTTGCGACCCTGAGTGAGCATGAGATTTATATTGCCGGCCGCTTCGAAATGGCGAAAATCGCCCGTGAACGCTTTTGTTCAGAACGAGGTGCCGTTGAAGCACAAATGTATGGCGATGCGTTTGCTTTTATCTGACGTGACAGCACAAGAAAAAACCCGCCCCTGACAGGCGGGTAAATCTCACACTATAACGTTCCAACGTATTAAACGCGTTCAATAACGGTAGCGATGCCCTGACCCAAACCAATACACATGGAGGCCAGGCCGAACTGCGCATCGCGACGTTCCATAATGTTCAGCAACGTCGTGCTGATGCGTGCGCCTGAGCAGCCTAACGGATGGCCCAACGCGATGGCGCCGCCATTGAGGTTGACCTTGTCATCGAGCCTGTCTGACAGGCCGAGATCGTTGATGCAGGGCAGAACCTGCGCGGCAAAAGCCTCGTTAAGTTCAAAAACATCAATGTCATTTACGCTCAGCCCGGCGCGCTTCAGTGCCAGCTTGCTGGCCGGGACCGGGCCGTATCCCATAATGGAAGGATCGCATCCCACTACTGCCATACTTTTAATGCGTGCACGGGGTTTCAGGCCCTGCTCTCGTGCGTGGCTTTCACTCATGATCAACATGCCCGCCGCCCCGTCTGATAACGCTGACGAACTGCCCGCAGTGACTGTTCCGTTCACCGGATCGAAGGCAGGCCGCAGTGCTGCCAGTCCTTCCAGGCTGGTATCTTCACGGATGACTTCGTCAACGTCATAGCGTTTCAGGACGCCATCGGCATCGTGACCATGCAGCGCAACAATTTCATTGGCAAAATCGCCACGCTGCGTGGCCTGCCAGGCACGCTGATGAGAGCGCAAAGCAAAAGCGTCCTGCTGCTCGCGGCTGATATGGTGCATGCGCGCCAGCATCTCTGCCGTTAGCCCCATCATCCCTGCGGCTTTCGCAACGGTACGGCCTAAACCCGGATGAAAATCGACGCCATGGTTCATGGGGACATGCCCCATATGTTCGACACCGCCAATTAAACAGGTCTGAGCATCGCCGACCATGATTGCGCGTGCGGCGTCATGTAAGGCCTGCATTGAAGAACCGCAAAGACGGTTAACCGTTGTCGCCGGAACGCGGTGCGGGATTTCAGCCAGCAGCGCGGCGTTGCGGGCAATGTTGAAGCCTTGCTCCAGCGTTTGCTGCACGCAACCCCAGATAATGTCGTCCAGCGTGGCGGCATTCACCCCCGGATTGCGGTTCAACAGAGCACGCATGACATGCGCGGACAGGTCCTCGGCGCGTACATGGCGAAATGCCCCACCTTTTGAACGGCCCATCGGCGTACGCACCGCGTCAATAATTACCACATTTTCCATTTTGATTACCTCAGGCGCTTCTGAACGCGGCTTCATCGATCGGTTTGACGGCGGGATACCAGCTTTCGTGTTGGCGCGCTTTCTCAAGCAGCAGGGCAGGGAGCGCATACAGCCCACCCAATGACGAATAACGTTTCGCCTGATCCACCACGTTGCCGTTACCCAAAGTGTCGAGATAACGGAAAGCGCCGCCACGGAAAGGCGGGAATCCCAGACCATAGACCAGCGCCATGTCTGCTTCAGCAGGTGAGGCGATAATCTTCTCTTCCAGGCAGCGAACCACTTCATTCAACATCGGCAGCATCATGCGATTCAGAATCTCTTCATCGCTGAATATCCGTTTAGGCTGGCAGGCGGGTTCGAGTAAGGCATCGACCTCTGCATCGGACACTTTTTTCGGTTTCCCTTTTTTGTCTTCTTCCCAGCGCCAGAAACCCAGACCATTTTTCTGACCAAAACGCTTCGCCTCAAACAGAATATCGATCGCATCGCGATAGTCTTTTTTCATCCGTTCAGGAAAACCGTCCGCCATGACGCTTTGCGCATGATGCGCGGTATCAATGCCCACGACATCCAGCAGCCATGAAGGCCCCATCGGCCAGCCAAACTGTTTTTCCATTACCTTGTCGATCTGGCGGAAGTCCGCACCATCACGCAACAGCATGCCGAAGGCAGCGAAGTAGGGGAACAAAACGCGGTTAACAAAGAAACCCGGACAGTCATTCACCACCACCGGGGTTTTACCCATTTTACTGGCCCAGGCGACAACTTTACCCAGCGTGGCCTCACTGGTTTTCTCTCCACGGATCACCTCTACCAGCGGCATACGTGGAACCGGGTTAAAGAAGTGCATGCCACAAAAATTTTCTGGACGCTGCAACGCCTGCGCCAGATGGCTGATGGGGATGGTTGAGGTGTTTGACGCCAGAATGGCATCAGCGCGCATATGGGTTTCGGTTTCAGCCAGAACGCTGGCCTTGATTTTCGGATTTTCGACGACGGCTTCTACCACGATGTCGGCCTGGTCGAAACCGGCATAATCGAGAGTAGGCTGAATAGTGGCAATGACGCTGGCCAGCTTGTTTCCGTCTATTTTACCGCGTTCCAGTTGCTTATTCAGAAGCTTACTGGCTTCATTCATGCCCAGCGTCAGCGCCTGCGGATTGATATCCTTCATTTTAACCGGCACGCCTTTCCATGCCGATTGATAGCTGATTCCACCGCCCATAATACCGGCGCCCAGCACGGCGGCCTGTCTGGGCGTGCCGCTTTCACTACTGCGTTTTTTGGCCAGACTTTTGATGTACTGATCGTTGAGAAAAATCCCGACGAGCGCGCGGGCCACATCTGACTGTGCCAGCGGAACAAACGCTGCGGTTTCCAGCTTTAGCGCATCATCGCGGCCCAGCGCTGCTGCCGCTTCAATGGTTTTAACGGCAGTGACTGGCGCAGGGTAGTGTTTCCCCGCCGTTTGCATCACCATGCCTTTGGCTATCGTAAAGCTCATCGCGGCTTCAACGGGGCTGAGTTTCAATGGAGCCAGTTTAGGGGCGCGACGGGCACGCCAGCTGCCGTCGTGGGCGGCCGCTTTTAGCATGGTTAACGCAGCATCACGCAGCTTATCGTTGCTGACAACCGCATCCACCAGACCCAGTTTCAGCGCTTCAACACCGTCAACATCTTTGCCTGCGGCAATGATTTCCATTGCACTGTCGGCACCTAACAGACGAGGAAGACGCACGCTGCCGCCAAAACCCGGCATGATGCCCAGCTTCGTTTCCGGTAACCCCATGCGGGCCGTCGGTGTGGCAACGCGCAAATCCGTGGCCAGTACACATTCACAGCCACCGCCCAGCGCATAGCCCTCAATCGCCGAGATCGTGGGCACCGGCAAATCTTCCAGACGATTGAAGATACTGTTGGCGAAGGTCAGCCACTGGCTCAGTTTCTCTGTCGGCGCATCAAAGAGCGCCAGGAATTCAGTAATGTCCGCACCCACGATAAAGGCGGGTTTTGCTGATCGCAGAAGCACACCGCGCAGGCCGGCATGTTTTTCCAGCACCGTTACCGCATCGCCAAGACTGGCCACGGTTTGCGTATCCAGCTTGTTAACGGAGCCGGGGGCATCAAATACCAGCTCGACAATACCATCGTCCAGCTGGTGAAGAGTGAGGTTAGCGCCTTGGTAGAGCATGTACGTCTCCTGAAACCGCGAAAGGTGATCTGGTCATACCAGATGATCGTGAGTTTGGGAGGGATGTTAATTTTTTGCAAACAGGTCTTTGTTTATTTGCTAACAAGATCACAGCCACGGGGAACCCGGCATCCGGATTTTGCCTGTGATAAACTGCGGCTTTTCCGGACACTGGAGAGGCGGCAATGGATTCACTTAAGAGCTTGTATCACGCGCATATTACGACCTTGCAACAACGTGCTCAGCAGGTATTGGCACGTCATAAACTGGACGCCATGCTGATCCATTCCGGCGAGCTACTCACCGTATTTCTGGACGACCACACGTATCCGTTTAAGGTCAACCCGCAGTTCAAGTCCTGGGTGCCGGTAACACAGGTACCTAACTGTTGGCTGTGGATCGATGGCGTGAACAAACCGAAATTGTGGTTCTATTCGCCGGTGGATTACTGGCACAACGTTGAACCGCTTCCGCACAGTTTCTGGACCGACGACATTGAGATTATCGGGCTGGCAAACGCGAATGCCATTGGCGATCTCCTGCCTGCTCAGCGCGAAAATGTTGCCTATATTGGCCCGGTCATCGAACGCGCTGCGCAGTTAGGCATTACGGCAGGCAACATCAATCCTAAAGCGGTGATCGATTTCCTGCATTATCACCGCAGTATTAAAACTGACTACGAACTGAGCTGTATGCGTCAGGCGCAGAAAATTGCCGTGGCAGGACATCGCGCTGCCAAAGAAGCGTTTGCGGCAGGTCTGAGTGAATTCGATATTAATCAGGCGTACCTGACCGCGACTGGTCATCGCGATACGGATGTCCCTTACGGCAACATTATTGCATTGAACGAACATGCTGCCGTGTTGCATTACACCAAACTGGATCATCAGCCACCGGCTAAGCGCTACAGTTTCCTGATTGATGCCGGGGCGGAATATCAGGGATATGCCGCTGACCTGACCCGCAGCTATGCCGCACAAAGCGGATCGCTGTATGCCAAAATGGTGGAGGCGATGAATGCGGAAGAGCTGGCCTTGATTGCGACGTTGAAAGCGGGCGTGCGCTACACCGATTACCATCTGCAAATGCATCAGCGCATTGCAAAATTGCTGGTGAAGTTTGATTTGGTCCACGGCATCAGTGAAGAGGCGTTGGTGGCCGAAGACCTGACCGGTCCGTTTATGCCACACGGTTTAGGTCATCCGCTGGGCCTGCAGGTTCATGATGTCGCCGGATTTATGCAGGATGAAAGCGGGACGCACCTGGCTGCGCCAGCGCAATATCCTTACCTGCGTTGCACCCGTGTCATCCAGCCGGGGATGGTGTTAACCATCGAGCCAGGCTTCTACATTATTGATTCACTGCTGGCACCGCTGCGCGCTGGCAAATTCAGTGCGCATTTTAACTGGCAGGCACTGGATGCGCTTAAGCCTTACGGCGGCATTCGCATTGAAGATAACGTGGTTATTCATGCTAATCGCGTTGAAAACATGACGCGCGACCTGCACCTCGCCTGATGGAGGCTTACGATATTCCTGCGCAAGCGCTGAGCGTGAGCGAGGAAACCATCAAAAAGAGCCGGTTTATTACGTTACTGGCGCACACGGACGGTGTCGAAGCCGCGCGGGCTTTTGTCCAGCAGGTAAAACAGGATCATCCGACGGCCCGGCATCATTGCTGGGCCTGGGTGGCGGGCGCGCCGGATGATTCGCAGCAGTTGGGGTTTTCCGATGACGGCGAACCTTCGGGAACGGCGGGGAAACCTATGCTGGCGCAGTTGATGGGGGCGGGCATAGGGGAAATCACCGCCGTCGTCGTACGTTACTACGGCGGCATCATGCTGGGAACGGGCGGTCTGGTAAAGGCTTATGGCGGCGGTGTCCAGCAAGGGCTGAAACAGCTTGAGCGCCAGCGAAAAGTCCCGGTAAGGTTATTCACGTTGCAGTGTGACTACGCCCAGTTGAGCGACATTGAGCGTCTGGTGCAGCGCTACGACGGCAGCATTACTGAAAGTCAGTATTGCGACCGTATCGCGATGACGCTGGCTTTGCCTTATGGACAAATTGAGGGATTTAAGCAAAATCTGTCAGACTTCAGCCGGGGTGCGTTAACGCTTCTTCCGCTTACATCATGATGTTCTTCTCTTTAACTAAAGGAACGGCTTAATGCATTTTCGCGCCATTACCCGCATTGTCGGTCTGCTGGTGATCCTCTTCTCGGTGACGATGATTGTACCCGGCCTCGTTGCGCTGATTTATCGGGATGGTGCCGGCCGCGCCTTCAGCCAGACGTTTATGATGGCTCTGGTGATTGGTTCATTATTGTGGTGGCCAAACCGTAAGAAGAAAACGGAGCTTAAGCCGCGCGAAGGGTTTCTGATCGTGGTTCTGTTCTGGACCGTGCTGGGCAGCGTCGGGGCCATGCCGTTTATCTTTGCCGAACAGCCGCATCTGTCGGTTACCGATGCCTTTTTTGAATCCTTTTCCGGGTTAACCACCACCGGTGCAACGACGCTGGTGGGGCTGGACTCTTTGCCTAAAGCGATTCTGTTCTATCGCCAGATGCTGCAGTGGCTTGGCGGTATGGGAATCATTGTGCTCGCGGTGGCGATTCTGCCCATTCTGGGCGTCGGTGGGATGCAGCTTTACCGTGCCGAAATGCCCGGTCCGTTGAAAGACAATAAGATGCGTCCGCGTATTGCCGAAACGGCCAAGACGCTATGGCTTATCTATGTATTACTGACGGTGGCCTGCGCACTGGCATTATGGTTTGCCGGAATGCCCGCCTTCGATGCCATTGGGCACAGCTTTTCGACGATTGCTATTGGGGGATTTTCAACCCACGATGCCAGTATCGGCTATTTCCAGAGCGGCACCATTAATACGATTGTGGCCGTGTTCCTGCTGATCTCCGGCTGTAACTACGGCCTGCACTTCTCTTTACTGAGTAACCGCAATCTTCGGGTGTACTTACGCGATCCCGAATTTCGTATGTTTATCGGTGTGCAACTGACGCTGGTACTGATCTGTACAGTGGTACTGTGGTTCCATAATGTTTATGACAGTGGCTGGCAAACGTTGAATCAGGCGTTTTTCCAGGTTGTCTCGATGGCGACGACAGCGGGATTCACCACAGACAGTATTGCGCGCTGGCCGCTGTTCCTGCCGGTTTTGCTGCTGTGCTCTGCGTTCATTGGCGGCTGTGCCGGTTCGACGGGCGGTGGCCTGAAAGTGATCCGCATCCTGCTGCTGTGTAAACAGGGGAATCGCGAACTCAAACGCCTTGTCCATCCCAATGCGGTTTACACCATTAAGCTGGGTAATCGCGCGTTGCCAGAACGCATCCTGGAAGCGGTCTGGGGATTCTTCTCTGCGTATGCGCTGGTCTTCCTGATCAGTATGCTGGCCATTATTGCCACCGGCGTGGATGATTTTTCTGCGTTTGCCGCGGTCGCCGCAACGTTAAACAACCTGGGGCCCGGTCTGGGTGTTGTAGCGGATAACTTCACCTCAATGAATGATGTGGCAAAGTGGATTTTAATTTCGACTATGCTGTTTGGTCGCCTTGAGGTATTCACGTTGCTGGTGTTATTCACGCCAACCTTCTGGCGAGAATAACTAATAAGGATGCAGATGATGAAAGCATTAATTCTCTTTTCGACCCGTGACGGTCAGACGCAAAAAATCGCTTCCGCTATGGCGGAGGCGATTAAGGGCGAGCAAGCGTGCGATGTGATGAATATTCAGGATGCAGACGCGATTGACTGGCAGCAATATGATCGGGTGCTGATTGGGGCTTCAATCCGTTATGGTCACTTTCAGCCCGCCGTAAACGAATTTGTTAAGCAGAACCTGGCCGCATTGCAGCAGCGCGTCAGCGGCTTCTTCTCCGTGAATCTTACGGCGCGAAAGCCAGAGAAGCGGACGCCGGAAACCAATGCCTATACCGTTAAGTTTTTAGCGCAGTCGCCCTGGAAGCCCGATTGCTGTGCGGTTTTTGCTGGTGCACTGTATTATCCCCGCTATCGTTGGTTTGATCGGGTCATGATTAAGTTGATTATGCGCATGACCGGCGGCGAAACGGATACGACGAAGGAAGTTGAGTATACGGACTGGGAGCAGGTGCGCGGTTTCGCCAGAGATTTTGCACAGTTACCAGGCAAATCGTACTGAAATAACGCGATCTGGCGAAATTTGAGACGAACAGTAATATTTTTGCAATTAACCCTTGTCAGGCCGCGCGAACTCCCTATAATGCGCCTCCATCGACACGGCACAACGGCTTACGGAATGCGGTGTTGAGAGGGTCAGGCAACTGAGCCGCCGGAGAAAAACTTCTGAAAAAGAGGTTGACTCTGAAGGAGGAAAGCGTAATATACGCCACCTCGCAACAGACGGTTAACCCGCTGGTTGCACTGCTCTTTAACAATTTATCAGACAATCTGTGTGGGCACTCGCAGGATTGATATCCGCGTCTCCGGACGCAAAAAATATCAAGTCTTAAGAGTGAACACGTATTGAAATTCATTACGACGTTTTCCTTGAGCATCGCTGCACTGGTTGCAGCAAATCAAACTTTAAATTGAAGAGTTTGATCATGGCTCAGATTGAACGCTGGCGGCAGGCCTAACACATGCAAGTCGGACGGTAGCACAGAGGAGCTTGCTCCTCGGGTGACGAGTGGCGGACGGGTGAGTAATGTCTGGGAAACTGCCCGATGGAGGGGGATAACTACTGGAAACGGTAGCTAATACCGCATAACGTCGCAAGACCAAAGTGGGGGACCTCCGGGCCTCACACCATCGGATGTGCCCAGATGGGATTAGCTTGTAGGCGGGGTAACGGCCCACCTAGGCGACGATCCCTAGCTGGTCTGAGAGGATGACCAGCCACACTGGAACTGAGACACGGTCCAGACTCCTACGGGAGGCAGCAGTGGGGAATATTGCACAATGGGCGCAAGCCTGATGCAGCCATGCCGCGTGTATGAAGAAGGCCTTCGGGTTGTAAAGTACTTTCAGCGGGGAGGAAGGTGGTGAGGTTAATAACCTCATCAATTGACGTTACCCGCAGAAGAAGCACCGGCTAACTCCGTGCCAGCAGCCGCGGTAATACGGAGGGTGCAAGCGTTAATCGGAATTACTGGGCGTAAAGCGCACGCAGGCGGTCTGTTAAGTCAGATGTGAAATCCCCGGGCTTAACCTGGGAACTGCATTTGAAACTGGCAGGCTTGAGTCTCGTAGAGGGGGGTAGAATTCCAGGTGTAGCGGTGAAATGCGTAGAGATCTGGAGGAATACCGGTGGCGAAGGCGGCCCCCTGGACGAAGACTGACGCTCAGGTGCGAAAGCGTGGGGAGCAAACAGGATTAGATACCCTGGTAGTCCACGCCGTAAACGATGTCGACTTGGAGGTTGTTCCCTTGAGGAGTGGCTTCCGGAGCTAACGCGTTAAGTCGACCGCCTGGGGAGTACGGCCGCAAGGTTAAAACTCAAATGAATTGACGGGGGCCCGCACAAGCGGTGGAGCATGTGGTTTAATTCGATGCAACGCGAAGAACCTTACCTACTCTTGACATCCAGCGAACTTTCCAGAGATGGATTGGTGCCTTCGGGAACGCTGAGACAGGTGCTGCATGGCTGTCGTCAGCTCGTGTTGTGAAATGTTGGGTTAAGTCCCGCAACGAGCGCAACCCTTATCCTTTGTTGCCAGCGATTCGGTCGGGAACTCAAAGGAGACTGCCGGTGATAAACCGGAGGAAGGTGGGGATGACGTCAAGTCATCATGGCCCTTACGAGTAGGGCTACACACGTGCTACAATGGCGCATACAAAGAGAAGCGACCTCGCGAGAGCAAGCGGACCTCATAAAGTGCGTCGTAGTCCGGATCGGAGTCTGCAACTCGACTCCGTGAAGTCGGAATCGCTAGTAATCGTGGATCAGAATGCCACGGTGAATACGTTCCCGGGCCTTGTACACACCGCCCGTCACACCATGGGAGTGGGTTGCAAAAGAAGTAGGTAGCTTAACCCTCGGGAGGGCGCTTACCACTTTGTGATTCATGACTGGGGTGAAGTCGTAACAAGGTAACCGTAGGGGAACCTGCGGTTGGATCACCTCCTTACCTGAAGATACCTTCGTGCGAAGTGCTCACACAGATTGTCTGATAGAAAGTCACGAGCAGAAAAAACCTCTACAGGCTTGTAGCTCAGGTGGTTAGAGCGCACCCCTGATAAGGGTGAGGTCGGTGGTTCAAGTCCACTCAGGCCTACCAAATTTCTCCTCATGCTGCGTTATGCGCGCGGTCGTTTACAGAGGTAAACTTCCCTTCCGCATGCCTTGCCTGAGAAGAAATTGCATTCCTCCATGCGAAGAATGTGTACTCGGTTGAGTGGTAGTAGTGGTCTCTGCAGTAACTGTATGGGGCTATAGCTCAGCTGGGAGAGCGCCTGCCTTGCACGCAGGAGGTCAGCGGTTCGATCCCGCTTAGCTCCACCATACTTGCTGTTTTTTCTGACAATACTTCAGAGCGTACCGGCGACGGTGTGCTGCGAAGTATTATGCTCTTTAACAATCCGGAACAAGCTGAAAATTTGAAACGACGCACGTCGTGTTCCTCCGTAATAAGGAACACAGCACGATGCGTTCGGGTCTCTCAAAAGCTCATAACACGCAAGCGCAAAACGCCTGTGGGTTGTGAGGTTAAGCGACCAAGCGTACACGGTGGATGCCCTGGCAGTCAGAGGCGATGAAGGGCGTGCTAATCTGCGATAAGCGCCGGTAAGGTGATATGAACCGCTATAACCGGCGATACCCGAATGGGGAAACCCAGTGTGACTCGTCACACTATCATGCAGTGAATACATAGCGGCATGAGGCGAACCGGGGAACTGAAACATCTAAGTACCCCGAGGAAAAGAAATCAACCGAGATTCCCCCAGTAGCGGCGAGCGAACGGGGAGGAGCCCAGAACCTGCATCAGCTTGTGCATCAGTGGAAGCGTCTGGAAAGTCGCAGGGTACAGGGTGATACTCCCGTACACAAAGGTGCACAGGCTGTGAGTTCGATGAGTAAGGCGGGACACGTGGTATCCTGTCTGAATATGGGGGACCATCCTCCAAGGCTAAATACTCCTGACTGACCGATAGTGAACCAGTACCGTGAGGGAAAGGCGAAAAGAACCCCGGCGAGGGGAGTGAAACAGAACCTGAAACCGTGTACGTACAAGCAGTGGGAGCACCTTCGTGGTGTGACTGCGTACCTTTTGTATAATGGGTCAGCGACTTATATTCTGTAGCAAGGTTAACCGTATAGGGGAGCCGCAGGGAAACCGAGTCTTAACTGGGCGTTAAGTTGCAGGGTATAGACCCGAAACCCGGTGATCTAGCCATGGGCAGGTTGAAGGTTGGGTAACACTAACTGGAGGACCGAACCGACTAATGTTGAAAAATTAGCGGATGACCTGTGGCTGGGGGTGAAAGGCCAATCAAACCGGGAGATAGCTGGTTCTCCCCGAAAGCTATTTAGGTAGCGCCTCGTGAATTCATCTCCGGGGGTAGAGCACTGTTTCGGCTAGGGGGCCATCCCGGCTTACCAACCCGATGCAAACTGCGAATACCGGAGAATGTTATCACGGGAGACACACGGCGGGTGCTAACGTCCGTCGTGAAGAGGGAAACAACCCAGACCGCCAGCTAAGGTCCCAAAGTCATGGTTAAGTGGGAAACGATGTGGGAAGGCACAGACAGCCAGGATGTTGGCTTAGAAGCAGCCATCATTTAAAGAAAGCGTAATAGCTCACTGGTCGAGTCGGCCTGCGCGGAAGATGTAACGGGGCTAAACCATGCACCGAAGCTGCGGCAGCGACGCGCAAGCGTTGCTGGGTAGGGGAGCGTTCTGTAAGCCGTCGAAGGTGTGCTGTGAGGCATGCTGGAGGTATCAGAAGTGCGAATGCTGACATAAGTAACGATAAACAAGGTGAAAAACCTTGTCGCCGGAAGACCAAGGGTTCCTGTTCAACGTTAATCGGAGCAGGGTGAGTCGACCCCTAAGGCGAGGCCGAAAGGCGTAGTCGATGGGAAACAGGTTAATATTCCTGTACTTGGTGTTACTGCGAAGGGGGGACGGAGAAGGCTATATCGGCCGGGCGACGGTTGTCCCGGTTTAAGCGTGTAGGTGTGTGTGCCAGGCAAATCCGGTGCACTTTACACTGAGGCGTGACGACGAGGCACTACGGTGCTGAAGTGATAAATGCCCTGCTTCCAGGAAAAGCCTCTAAGCATCAGGTAACACGAAATCGTACCCCAAACCGACACAGGTGGTCAGGTAGAGAATACCCAGGCGCTTGAGAGAACTCGGGTGAAGGAACTAGGCAAAATGGTGCCGTAACTTCGGGAGAAGGCACGCTGGCGCGTAGGTGAGGGGACTTGCTCCCGGAGCCGAGGCCAGTCGAAGATACCAGCTGGCTGCAACTGTTTATTAAAAACACAGCACTGTGCAAACACGAAAGTGGACGTATACGGTGTGACGCCTGCCCGGTGCCGGAAGGTTAATTGATGGGGTTATCCGTAAGGAGAAGCTCTTGATCGAAGCCCCGGTAAACGGCGGCCGTAACTATAACGGTCCTAAGGTAGCGAAATTCCTTGTCGGGTAAGTTCCGACCTGCACGAATGGCGTAATGATGGCCAGGCTGTCTCCACCCGAGACTCAGTGAAATTGAAATCGCTGTGAAGATGCAGTGTACCCGCGGCAAGACGGAAAGACCCCGTGAACCTTTACTACAGCTTGACACTGAACACTGAGCCTTGATGTGTAGGATAGGTGGGAGGCTTTGAAGCGTGGACGCCAGTCTGCGTGGAGCCGTCCTTGAAATACCACCCTTTAATGTTTGGTGTTCTAACGTGGGCCCGTAATCCGGGCTGCGGACAGTGTCTGGTGGGTAGTTTGACTGGGGCGGTCTCCTCCCAAAGCGTAACGGAGGAGCACGAAGGTTGGCTAATCCTGGTCGGACATCAGGAGGTTAGTGCAATGGCATAAGCCAGCTTGACTGCGAGAGTGACGGCTCGAGCAGGTGCGAAAGCAGGTCATAGTGATCCGGTGGTTCTGAATGGAAGGGCCATCGCTCAACGGATAAAAGGTACTCCGGGGATAACAGGCTGATACCGCCCAAGAGTTCATATCGACGGCGGTGTTTGGCACCTCGATGTCGGCTCATCACATCCTGGGGCTGAAGTAGGTCCCAAGGGTACGGCTGTTCGCCGTTTAAAGTGGTACGCGAGCTGGGTTTAGAACGTCGTGAGACAGTTCGGTCCCTATCTGCCGTGGGCGCTGGAGAATTGAGGGGGGTTGCTCCTAGTACGAGAGGACCGGAGTGAACGCACCGCTGGTGTCCGGGTTGTCACGCCAGTGGCACTGCCCGGTAGCTAAGTGCGGAAAAGATAAGTGCTGAAAGCATCTAAGCACGAAACTTGCCCCGAGATGAGTTCTCCCTGAGGCTCCGAGCCTCCTGAAGGGACGTTGAAGACGACGACGTTGATAGGCCGGGTGTGTAAGCGCAGCGATGCGTTGAGCTTACCGGTACTAATGACCCGTGAGGCTTAACCTTACAACGCCAGAGGCGTTTTGGTTGAGAGACAGAAAGAATTTTCAGCCTTGTTTACCGGATAACGCCGTGCGGCCCGAGAGGGCGGTGCGGCAGACAGAATCTGCCTGGCGGCTGTAGCGCGGTGGTCCCACCTGACCCCATGCCGAACTCAGAAGTGAAACGCCGTAGCGCCGATGGTAGTGTGGGGTCTCCCCATGCGAGAGTAGGGAACTGCCAGGCATCAATCAGGTGAAGAAGCCCCGTACGGAAGTACGGGGCTTCTTTACGTCCGTCGTCCGGGGAGGGCGGGGGCTGCCGGACCTCTGCGGGCTTCAGGGCAGACCTCTGCCGTCGCCTGCCGGTCATCCTCCCTGGTCCGTTTACCTTGCCTCTGCATGTAAAAGGAAAGAATATGTCGTCAGCGGCCCTTTCCTGTCTATGCCTTTTAGCCCATGCTTTGCATCAATCTCTCCAGTGAATAGCTAAACAGACTGCGATCAAACCGCGCTGTTTAAACGTGCGGTTGGCAAAACGGCCTGGATGAAACGGATGCCCACCTCTACAAAGTTCTGCTGATACTTCACAATTGTTCCGCCTGTGTTTTTAGATGCTTTAAACAACTCACATTCCATCAGCTTCCCCTGTCGTCATGCCCGCGACGGGATTTCTTTCTACCCGTTCAGCGTTCTGAGTGGCTGATATGCAGCGAAAAACGTCTTCGCACGCAAATTCCCTCTCAATCCGTTCATGATGCGGTAAACTACGGCCAGATTAACCCCGTGAAGGCCTTATCATGTCCAGCTCGTATACCTCCTTAAAAGCCGACAATACGCTCGGTCTTGATGTCAGCACACAAATTCGTATTGTCGCCGAAACACCTGAAGCCATACTTGCGGCATGGCAGATGAGCCAGCGTAACCAGCAACCCTTTTTGATCCTGGGTGAAGGCAGCAATGTACTGTTTCTTGAGGACTTCGCGGGCATTGTGGTGCTCAACCGCATCGCTGGAGTTGAAATACGCGACGAGAATGAGCGCTGGAAGCTGCATGTTGGCGCGGGTGAAAACTGGCATCAACTGGTAAAAATGACGCTGGAAAAAGGGATTTCCGGACTAGAGAACCTGGCACTTATTCCCGGTATGGTCGGCTCTGCACCCATCCAGAATATCGGCGCCTATGGCGTTGAACTGAAAGATGTCTGTGAATATGTAGACGTGCTGAATTTGCAAACCGGCGTCACTGAGCGTTTAAGCCGTGACGATTGCCAGTTTGGCTATCGCGACAGCATTTTTAAACATCAGTACCAGTCGGGCTATACGATTGTTGCCGTCGGGTTTTCATTAACCAAACAGTGGCAACCGGTGCTGACGTATGGCGATTTAAAGACGCTTAATCCGGCGACTGCGAATGCCTGGGATGTGTTTCATGCCGTTTGCCATATGCGACAGAGCAAATTACCTGACCCCAAAATAACAGGCAATGTTGGCAGTTTTTTCAAAAATCCAGTGATTAGTCGGCAGCAGGCCGAAGTATTGCTTAATCACTATCCTGCGATGCCAAATTATCCCCAACCAGAGGGTACGGTAAAACTTGCCGCAGGCTGGTTAATCGATCAGTGTCAGCTTAAAGGCTGTCGGGTTGGCGGCGCGGAAGTTCATCAGCAGCAGGCATTAGTGCTGATTAATGCCGCCAATGCCACGCCAGGCGATATCGTTGCGCTGGCAAAAAAGGTGCGCGCACGCGTAGGTGAGAAATTTGATGTCTGGCTTGAGCCTGAGGTCCGTTTTATCCGGGCACAAGGTGAATGCAATGCGGTTGAGGTGATTGCATGAAAGACCACAGCGTACCGCTAAAGCTTATTGATATCCTGTCAGATGGCGAATTTCATTCTGGTGAGCAATTAGGTGAAACGCTCGGCATGAGCCGCGCAGCAATTAATAAACATATTCAGACGTTAAAAAGCTGGGGCCTTGAAGTGTATACGGTTACCGGGAAAGGCTACAGCTTCCCTGCACCGCTTCAGTTGCTCAATGAAAAGGCGATTCTTGGTCAGCTTTCTCAGCCTGATGTCGCCGTGATACCGGTTATCGATTCGACGAACCAGTATTTACTTGAGCGTATGGATTCACTGCCTTCAGGTGCCGTTTGTGTGGCGGAATATCAGCAAGCGGGACGCGGACGACGCGGGCGGCATTGGTTTTCTCCCTTCGGTGCTAATCTTTATATGTCTATGTACTGGCGTCTGGAGCAAGGGCCTGCTGCAGCGATGGGGCTCAGCCTGGTGATTGGTATAGTGATGGCAGAGACGCTTCAGTCATTAGGTGCGGAGGATGTTCGCGTAAAATGGCCGAATGATATTTACCTCCATGACAGAAAATTAGCAGGCATCTTAGTGGAGTTAACCGGTAAAACCGGCGATGCTGCGCAGATCGTAATGGGAGCGGGCATCAATTTAGCGATGCGAAATGCCGACGCGGCGCAAATCAATCAGGGCTGGATTAATCTGCAGGAAGCGGGCGTAACGCTTGATCGTAATGACCTGGCTGCAACGTTAATCAATCGCCTGCGTGAGGCACTACCTGTTTTTGAACAGGAAGGTCTGGCACCTTTTGTCGCACGCTGGGCAGGCTTAGACAACTTTATCAACCGTCCGGTCAGGTTACTGATGGGCGAGCGGGAAGTTCACGGCATTGCACGCGGCATTGATAATCAGGGTGGTTTGCTGCTGGAACAAGAGGGCGAAATTAAATCCTGGATGGGTGGGGAAATATCGCTGCGTCCCCTTTAAAAGTCTGTAAAGCCTGCTTTTAAGGCAGGCTTTATTGTCGTAACTTATTTTCTCAGGCGGACTTTTTCAACCGCATGATTACCACTTTTGGTCATAATCAAGCTGGCTCTTTCACGTGTAGGAAGAATATTCTCTTTCAGGTTCAGCCAGTTGATCTCTTTCCACAGCGATCCCGCGATCTTGATGGCCTCATCTTCAGGTAACTGTGCATAATGATGAAAATAAGAGTCGGGATCGGTGAAAGCGCCTTGGCGAAATTTCAGAAAGCGATTGATATACCAGTGCTGTAAAAGATCTTCTTCCGCATCGACATAGATAGAAAAATCGACAAAATCAGAAACAAATACGTGGTGCGGATCGTGAGGATAATCCATTCCACTTTGAAGAACGTTTAAGCCTTCCAGAATTAAAATATCGGGTTGTTGCACCACTTTATCCCCATCCGGAATAACGTCATAAATGAGATGGGAATAAACGGGCGCCGTCACCTGCTGGGCGCCAGACTTAAGGTCTGACACAAACTTAACTAACCGATGCATATCATAAGATTGAGGAAACCCTTTTTTCTTCATGAGACCGCGCTCTTTTAGTACCGAGTTCGGATGAAGGAAGCCATCAGTTGTAATTAACTCAACCTTACGGTGCTCAGGCCAGCGGCTGAGAAGCGCCTGTAAAACGCGGGCAGTCGTACTTTTCCCCACCGCAACGCTACCAGCAATACTGATAATGTAAGGGATCTTTTGCCCGTCTGTGCCCAGAAATTGTTCCAGAACAGCCTGGCGACGCACATTCGAACTTATATAGAAATTCAGCAAGCGTGAGAGCGGCAGATAGATTTCGGCCACCTCTTCAATAGAAAGGTCTTCGTTTATCCCTTTTAACTGAGCAATTTCATCCTCTGCCAGCGTCATGGGAACGGAGTCGCGTAATGACGCCCATTGTTCACGGGTGAACTGTAAATAAGGCGTGGTGAGTGATGTCGTTTTATCCATAAGTATACATTTGACTGCAGATTCAAACCAATCTGTACATTTTCACCGAAAATTACTCGGGCACGGTAGCGTAATGAATTGCGGGTCACAGAGTTATTAACGAGAACAATGGGCTGGAGGGTACCACCAGTATAGCTTTTAAAAGAAGTAAAAAATAAACGGGGATAAGCTTTCGTCGGCGCCTCCGCAATTTTAACAAATCCTTGATCAAGAGGCTTGATCTCTGTAATTACAGCATGCGATGTGACAGGTAAATCTTCAGCCCGGTGGGTAGCACGGATCAGGGCACGTAAACGGGCCTTCGCTCATTATCGTATGGTTCACTTAGCCAGCAGCCGGTTAACGAGCGGGTCTTTCATGATAGCGCGTGCAATGAATCCGTGGCTGTCTGTTACTTTATGCCGGACGTTAAGCCGCAAATAAGGTGCGTGTCAGGCGCGTCACTGTTTTGGGGCGTGCTTTCATTCGTCAGGTCATTTGTCTGAACATCCACAAGACACTTTATTGCCTTCAGAGACCAGTCTGCACCAGGCACGGATACCTTCTGTACTCTCTTTCCCGTGACGAATAACCCTTACCACGACCCTTTCTCTGCCCTCGCATGGCGTGTCCATCAGATCAGCCCAATACTGTTGCTGCCAACATAAGGCCGCCACAGGCTTTGTGGTGTGCTTAAGCTTTTTGAGGGCCAAAGGAGAGAAGAAGCGCTTTAATCCGCCTGACCGGGTTTCTATACAGGTTGAACCGGGAGGCACAGCGCGTTCTGACAACAGAAGGGACAAACATAATGACTTTCGGCGGCGTTCCAGTTGGTCGCAGCCGTCATCGGTGCGGACAGGGTGGAATCTGCACATCAAGCATCGGGCCGTTCTCATGTGTCATGTGACTTCTCTGTTGTACGTAGGCAGTACCTGTTCATATGCAACCTCGCTCATCTTCACCGCGTCGACATCAATACACATGCACTCGCGCGCCTGTCAGGCCAGTAACCGAACAGAGCAGCGCTGTCGGCCACAGAAAGCATACAAGCAATGCCTGATTCACGCGTATTGAAAGCGGTATTGTGCCAGTGTCCATTCCCACCTCTTTAGGTGCCAGTACGTTTTCTCTGCAACCCTGTCAACTTAACATTACTCATCGCTTACCCTGTGGTGGCGTTTTTGCACAAACAAACCGATATCCACAAACAAAAACCGGCTGTCGATGGAAAACACCGGGCAATAAATAAGCAATCGAGACGAATTTTGCATGATCAGCAAAAAAAGGGGACGTGAAAAAAGCCATCCACCAAAGAATGAAATCGTGAAGACCCAATCCAGGGACAGAAGATGACGCGAAAATTTGACCAATAATTGGATGTTATTTCTGCAGAATAGGGGTAAATTGCGATGCTTTGCACAAATAGTAAGCGATAGAACAAAAACAGTGATTTTTTTGTTGCATCCTTCAGCCGACCTTCCTAGAATGCGCGTCACTTGATGCCGGCTTAGCTCAGTTGGTAGAGCAACTGACTTGTAATCAGTAGGTCACCAGTTCGATTCCGGTAGCCGGCACCATCAAGTAGGTGGGATTCCCGAGCGGCCAAAGGGAGCAGACTGTAAATCTGCCGTCACAGACTTCGAAGGTTCGAATCCTTCTCCCACCACCATCTCGACCCTCGGGTTGAGAACAGATAAACAACCTGTTTATCTGGCAGGTGAGTCACTTCTTCTCACCCTGAATTCAGATTGGGTGTAAGCTCAGTCAAAGTCAGCCAGCTTCGCTGGCAGGCTAAGAATAATAGGGGACTTCCCCTGTTATTCACAAGCTACAGAAAGAACAGGTAGCCGAGTTCCAGGATGCGGGCATCGTATAATGGCTATTACCTCAGCCTTCCAAGCTGATGATGCGGGTTCGATTCCCGCTGCCCGCTCCAGATGTGCTGATATGGCTCAGTTGGTAGAGCGCACCCTTGGTAAGGGTGAGGTCCCCAGTTCGACTCTGGGTATCAGCACCACTTCCTTTATCTCCCTCCTGATTTTCTCTGTAACTCCTTGCAGTCAGGCAATGCCTGGTTAATGTGACGATATCTTTGATATATCCGTGTCTTAGAGGGACAAGCGATGGCTAAAGAGCAATTTCAACGTAACAAACTGCACGTAAACGTGGGCACCATCGGTCACGTTGACCACGGTAAAACCACCCTGACTGCAGCAATCACCACCGTTCTGGCTAAAACCAACGGCGGCCAGGCGCGTGCGTTCGACCAGATCGACAGCACCCCTGAAGAAAAAGCACGTGGTATCACCATCAACACTGCACACGTTGAGTATGAAACCCCGTCTCGCCACTATGCACACGTTGACTGCCCGGGCCACGCCGACTATGTGAAAAACATGATCACCGGTGCTGCGCAGATGGACGGCGCGATCCTGGTTGTTGCTGCGACTGACGGCCCAATGCCGCAGACCCGTGAGCACATCCTGCTGGGTCGTCAGGTAGGCGTTCCTTACATCATCGTGTTCCTGAACAAGTGTGACATGGTTGATGACGAAGAGCTGCTGGAACTGGTTGAGATGGAAGTCCGTGACCTGCTGTCACAGTACGACTTCCCGGGCGACGATACTCCAATCGTTCGCGGTTCAGCACTGAAAGCGCTGGAAGGCAACCCAGAGTGGGAAGAGAAGATCGTTGAGCTGGCTAACCACCTGGACAACTACATCCCGGATCCGGTTCGTGCTATCGACATGCCGTTCCTGCTGCCAATCGAAGACGTATTCTCAATCTCTGGCCGTGGTACTGTAGTAACCGGTCGTGTTGAGCGCGGTGTTGTTAAAGTCGGCGACGAAGTTGAAATCGTGGGTATCAAAGATACGGCGAAATCAACCTGTACCGGTGTTGAAATGTTCCGCAAACTGCTGGACCAGGGTCAGGCAGGCGAAAACTGTGGTGTTCTGCTGCGCGGTATCAAGCGTGAAGACATCCAGCGTGGTCAGGTTCTGGCGAAGCCAGGCACCATCAAGCCACACACCAAGTTCGAGTCAGAAGTTTACGTTCTGTCTAAAGACGAAGGTGGCCGCCATACTCCGTTCTTCAAGGGCTACCGTCCACAGTTCTACTTCCGTACCACTGACGTGACCGGTTCAGTAGAGCTGCCAGAAGGCGTTGAAATGGTTATGCCAGGCGACAACATCAAAATGGTTGTTACCCTGATCCACCCAATCGCAATGGACGAAGGTCTGCGCTTCGCAATCCGCGAAGGTGGCCGTACCGTTGGCGCGGGCGTTGTTGCCAAAGTTATCGCTTAATTATCGATAATATTTGACGCAATGCACATGGAAAGGGCATCATTTGATGCCCTTTTTGTACGCTGTTTTATAGAACCTGACTCATCAGTGATTTTGCACCATAATCATTGCTGAGACAGGCTCTGTTATGCGGCGCTGGATACCGAGTTACGCCCCAAAAGCTCATTCGGTTTGGATGCCTCGCGATGCGGGGCAGAATAGTTTCTGAATTATTGTGGCAGGTTGGTTTATGAGTGCGAATACCGAAGCTCAAGGGAGCGGGCGCGGCCTCGAAGCGCTGAAATGGGTAGTGGTAGTCTTATTACTGCTTGCGGCGATCGTAGGTAACTACCTCTATCGTGATGTGACGTTACCTCTGCGTGCGTTGGCTGTTGTTATTTTGATTGCAGCAGCAGGCGGCATTGCGCTTTTAACGACCAAAGGCAAAGCGACCGTAGCCTTTGCACGTGAAGCAAGAACCGAAATGCGCAAGGTTATCTGGCCAACCCGCCAGGAGACACTGCATACCACGTTAATCGTTGCCGCGGTCACTGCCGTGATGTCACTGATTTTGTGGGGGCTGGATGGCATTCTGGTCCGTCTGGTATCGTTTATCACTGGCCTGAGGTTCTGAGATGTCTGAAGCTCCAAAAAAACGCTGGTACGTCGTGCAGGCGTTTTCCGGTTTTGAAGGCCGCGTAGCACAGTCGCTGCGTGAGCACATCAAATTGCACAACATGGAAGAGCTGTTTGGCGACGTCATGGTGCCGACTGAAGAAGTGGTCGAGATCCGTGGTGGTCAACGCCGTAAAAGCGAACGTAAATTCTTCCCAGGCTACGTTCTGGTTCAGATGGTAATGAATGATGCCAGCTGGCACCTCGTTCGCAGCGTGCCACGCGTAATGGGTTTCATCGGTGGTACTTCTGACCGCCCTGCGCCAATCAGCGATAAAGAAGTTGATGCGATCATGAACCGCCTGCAGCAGGTAGGTGACAAGCCACGTCCGAAAACGCTGTTCGAACCGGGCGAAATGGTACGCGTCAACGATGGTCCGTTTGCCGACTTTAACGGCGTGGTCGAAGATGTCGATTATGAGAAGAGTCGTCTGACTGTTTCGGTCTCCATCTTTGGACGTGCAACACCTGTCGAACTCGATTTCGGTCAGGTGGAGAAAGGCTAACCTTTCTTTCACTATTTGGCTGTTGCAGCAGGCGCGAAATTAAACTATAATTTCGCGCCTTTTGTTTTTATGCGCTGGCAACAGCGTGTAAATCGTTACCACGGGGAGCCTTTTAAAGGCGCTATAACCCAATTGAGGAATTATCATGGCTAAGAAAGTACAAGCCTACGTCAAGCTGCAGGTTGCAGCTGGTATGGCGAACCCAAGTCCACCAGTTGGTCCAGCTCTGGGTCAGCAGGGTGTTAACATCATGGAATTCTGTAAAGCGTTTAACGCCAAAACAGAATCACTGGAAAAAGGCCTGCCTACTCCAGTTGTTATCACCGTATACAGCGACCGTTCTTTCACCTTCATTACCAAAACGCCTCCGGCTGCCGTTCTGCTGAAAAAAGCAGCGGGCATCAAGTCTGGTTCTGGTAAGCCGAACAAAGATAAAGTCGGTAAAGTGACTCGTGCTCAGGTACGTGAAATCGCAGAAACTAAAGCTGCGGACATGACTGGTTCTGACGTTGAAGCGATGACTCGCTCAATCGAAGGTACTGCTCGTTCCATGGGCCTGGTAGTAGAGGACTAAGAAATGGCAAAGCTGACCAAGCGCATGAGCGTTATTCGCGACAAAGTTGACGCGACTAAGCAGTACGATATTGCTGAAGCAATCGCATTACTAAAAGAGCTGGCTACCGCTAAGTTCGTTGAAAGCGTAGACGTTGCTGTTAACCTCGGCATCGACGCTCGTAAATCTGACCAGAACGTGCGCGGCGCGACCGTTCTGCCACACGGTACAGGTCGTTCTGTACGTGTAGCCGTCTTCACCCAAGGCGCAAACGCTGAAGCTGCTAAAGCAGCTGGCGCTGAGCTGGTAGGTATGGAAGATCTGGCTGAGCAGATCAAGAAAGGCGAAATGAACTTTGACGTTGTTATTGCATCTCCAGATGCAATGCGCGTTGTTGGCCAGTTAGGTCAGGTTCTGGGTCCACGTGGCCTGATGCCAAACCCGAAAGTCGGTACTGTAACCCCGAACGTTGCTGAAGCGGTTAAGAACGCTAAAGCAGGTCAGGTTCGTTATCGTAACGACAAAAACGGCATCATCCACACTACCATCGGTAAAGTGGACTTCGATGCTGACAAACTGAAAGAAAACCTGGAATCTCTGCTGGTTGCGCTGAAAAAAGCAAAACCTGCTCAGGCGAAAGGCGTGTATATCAAGAAAGTCAGCATCTCTACCACCATGGGCGCCGGCGTTGCCGTTGACCAGGCTGGTCTGAGCGCAGCGGCAAACTAATTGCTGCTTGAAACGGGCGAAAAATTCACCTAGAATCTTACGCCCGTTGTTCTGCATTCATGCAGATGTCATTGTGAGTAAGTCAGATTGTGCGAACGCAGCGACTGAGTCAGTCGCCTGAAACACAGTAAAGTGTTCAGCAGGCCTTATAAAGGCTGTCAGTGCAGGGCAATCTGGGCCACGATGTACAGCCGAATTTTAGGTTGGAGCCAGGCCTTATCCTGGCCTCCGTCCAAGACCGCAGGAGCTGCACATTTTCGGATGTAATGCTTAATACCCTGCGTAGACGGTGACAGAACCAAAAGAATTTTTCTTTACTGGATTCTGCTCACCGTGTAATAGCGCTTATTTTCCTTCGGGCGAATAAGTGAAGTGAGTTCCGGGGAAATCCATCCCCGGTCAAATCCAGGAGCTAAAGCTAATGGCATTAAATCTTCAAGACAAACAAGCGATTGTTGCTGAAGTCAGCGAAGTAGCCAAAGGTGCGCTTTCAGCGGTTGTTGCGGATTCTCGTGGCGTTACCGTTGATAAAATGACCGAACTGCGTAAAGCAGGCCGTGAAGCTGGCGTTTACATGCGTGTTGTTCGTAACACCCTGCTGCGCCGCGTCGTTGAAGGTACTCAGTTCGAGTGCCTGAAAGACACGTTTGTTGGTCCGACCCTGATTGCATATTCTATGGAACACCCGGGCGCTGCTGCTCGTCTGTTCAAAGATTTCGCGAAAGCGAATGCAAAATTTGAGGTCAAAGCTGCAGCCTTTGAAGGTGAGCTGATCACGGCGGCCAATATTGACCGTCTGGCAACGCTGCCGACCTACGAAGAAGCACTGGCACGTCTGATGTCGACCATGAAAGAAGCCGCTGCCGGCAAACTGGTTCGCACTCTGGCTGCTGTTCGCGATGCAAAAGAAGCGGCTTAAGGCCTCTCTTTTCTTCGTACTTGCTAACGTATAAACTTTTTCTGATTCTTAGGAACAATTGTTATGTCTATCACTAAAGACCAAATTCTGGAAGCCGTTGCCGCTATGTCCGTAATGGAAGTAGTTGAGCTGGTTTCTGCTATGGAAGAAAAATTCGGCGTTTCTGCTGCTGCTGCTGTAGCTGTTGCTGCTGGCCCAGCTGAAGCTGTTGAAGAGAAAACTGAATTCGACGTTATCCTGAAAGCTGTTGGCGCGAACAAAGTTGCAGTAATCAAAGCCGTTCGTACCGCAACTGGTCTGGGCCTGAAAGAAGCCAAAGATCTGGTTGAAGCAACTGGCGTGATCAAAGAAGGCATCAGCAAAGATGACGCAGCTGCACTTGAAGCTGCTCTGAAAGAAGCTGGCGCTGAAGTTGAAGTTAAGTAAGACAACCCTCGGGTTGCAGTCTGAGTAATATCAGACTGATGGCTGGTGACTTTTTGGTCACCAGCCTTTTTGCGCTCCAGGGCCTCAATGGGGTTTCGCACTGTTTGTCCATTGTTGCTCTTCAATATCTTTCTCTATCGACGACTTAATATACTGCTTTCCTGTGCGGGTTCCCTGCCCACGCTGAAGCAATGAAATGATTTAAGCGTGATAGAAAGAGGTATTGCACACACTGCCGGGCAGTGCGTGAATCAAACAAAATCGTGTTGCATGAACTGTCCTGTCAGGACGGACAGCGTGGGTCGACTTGTCAGCTAGCTGAGGAACCCTATGGTTTACTCCTATACCGAGAAAAAACGTATTCGTAAGGATTTTGGTAAACGTCCACAAGTTTTGGACATACCTTATCTCCTTTCTATCCAGCTTGATTCGTTTCAGAAGTTTATCGAGCAAGATCCAGAAGGTCAGTACGGACTGGAAGCTGCCTTCCGCTCTGTATTCCCTATCGCGAGCTACAGCGGCAACTCTGAGTTGCAGTATGTCAGCTATCGCTTAGGTGAACCTGTCTTTGACGTGAAAGAATGTCAGATCCGTGGCGTGACCTACTCGGCACCGCTGCGCGTCAAACTGCGTCTGGTGATCTATGAGCGCGAAGCGCCAGAAGGCACAGTAAAAGACATTAAAGAACAAGAAGTCTACATGGGTGAAATTCCACTCATGACAGACAACGGTACCTTTGTTATCAACGGTACTGAGCGTGTTATCGTTTCTCAGCTGCATCGTAGTCCTGGCGTATTCTTTGACAGCGATAAGGGTAAAACCCACTCATCGGGTAAAGTGCTGTATAACGCACGTATCATTCCTTACCGTGGTTCATGGCTGGACTTCGAGTTTGACCCGAAAGACAACCTTTTCGTCCGTATTGACCGTCGTCGTAAGCTGCCGGCCAGTATCATCCTGCGCGCACTGCATTACACCACTGCTGAAATCCTCGATATCTTCTTCGAGAAAGTGGTGTATGAAATCCGTGACAACAAGCTGCAGATGGAACTGGTGCCAGAGCGCCTGCGTGGTGAAACCGCGACCTTCGATATCGAATCGAATGGCACGGTCTACGTTGAGAAAGGGCGTCGCATCACTGCGCGTCACATTCGTCAGCTCGAAAAAGACGGTATCCAGCACATTGAAGTGCCTGTTGAATATATTGCAGGCAAAGTGGTCTCTAAAGATTATATCGATGAGAACACCGGTGAACTGATTA
Organism: Pantoea sp. SGAir0183; assembly: GCF_043545505.1. Taxonomy (NCBI): domain Bacteria; kingdom Pseudomonadati; phylum Pseudomonadota; class Gammaproteobacteria; order Enterobacterales; family Erwiniaceae; genus Pantoea; species Pantoea sp. SGAir0183. The sequence continues at coordinate 4,220,021 of NZ_CP028053.1, read as the reverse complement.
TCGCAGCGAACATGGAGCTTTCGCTGGATCTGCTGGCCAAGCTGAGCCAGGCGGGTCACAAGCGTATCGAAACGCTGTTCACCAACGATCTGGATCACGGCCCTTATATCTCCGAGACCCTGCGCGTCGACCCAACCAACGATCGCCTGAGCGCGCTGGTTGAGATTTACCGCATGATGCGTCCTGGTGAGCCACCTACGCGTGAAGCAGCAGAGAACCTGTTCGAGAACCTGTTCTTCTCTGAAGATCGTTACGATCTTTCTGCTGTCGGCCGCATGAAGTTCAACCGTTCATTGCTGCGTGATGAAATCGAAGGTTCAGGTATCCTGAGCAAAGAAGACATCATCGAAGTGATGAAAAAGCTGATCGACATCCGTAACGGTAAAGGCGAAGTGGACGATATCGACCACCTCGGTAACCGTCGTATTCGTTCAGTGGGTGAAATGGCGGAAAACCAGTTCCGCGTCGGCCTGGTCCGTGTTGAGCGTGCAGTGAAAGAGCGTCTTTCTCTGGGCGACCTCGACACATTGATGCCTCAGGACATGATCAACGCCAAGCCTATTTCGGCGGCGGTGAAAGAGTTCTTTGGTTCAAGCCAGCTGTCCCAGTTTATGGATCAGAACAACCCGTTGTCAGAGATTACGCACAAGCGTCGTATCTCTGCTCTCGGCCCGGGTGGTTTAACCCGTGAGCGTGCCGGCTTCGAAGTGCGTGACGTACACCCAACGCACTACGGTCGTGTCTGCCCAATCGAAACCCCTGAAGGTCCGAACATCGGTCTGATCAACTCCTTGTCTGTATATGCGCAGACGAACGAGTACGGTTTCCTGGAAACCCCTTATCGTCGCGTGATCGACGGTGTGGTTTCCGATGAAATTCATTACCTGTCTGCCATCGAAGAAGGTAACTATGTCATCGCTCAGGCGAATACCAACCTGTCAGAAGAAGGTGCGTTCGTTGATGACCTGGTGACCTGCCGTAGCAAAGGTGAATCGAGCCTGTTCAGCCGCGATCAGGTTGACTACATGGACGTTTCGACCCAACAGGTCGTTTCCGTCGGTGCGTCACTGATCCCGTTCCTGGAACACGATGATGCTAACCGCGCCCTGATGGGTGCGAACATGCAACGTCAGGCCGTTCCTACACTGCGTGCCGATAAGCCGCTGGTAGGGACCGGTATGGAGCGCGCGGTTGCCGTTGACTCCGGTGTTACCGCTGTGGCGAAACGTGGCGGTACCGTTCAGTACGTTGATGCATCACGTATCGTTATCAAAGTTAACGAAGACGAAATGTATCCGGGCGAAGCGGGCATCGACATCTACAACCTGACCAAATACACCCGTTCTAACCAGAACACCTGTATCAACCAGATGCCATGTGTATCTCTGGGCGAGCCAGTTGAGCGTGGTGATGTGCTGGCTGATGGTCCGTCTACCGATCTCGGTGAACTGGCGCTGGGTCAGAACATGCGCGTCGCGTTCATGCCGTGGAACGGTTACAACTTCGAAGACTCCATCTTAGTCTCCGAGCGCGTGGTGCAGGAAGATCGCTTCACGACCATCCACATTCAGGAACTGGCCTGTGTGTCTCGCGACACCAAGCTGGGGCCAGAAGAGATTACCGCTGACATCCCGAACGTGGGTGAGGCTGCACTCTCTAAACTGGATGAATCCGGTATCGTTTACATCGGTGCGGAAGTGACCGGTGGTGACATTCTGGTTGGTAAAGTGACGCCAAAAGGCGAAACCCAGCTGACACCAGAAGAGAAACTGCTGCGTGCGATCTTCGGTGAGAAAGCGTCTGATGTGAAAGACTCTTCTCTGCGCGTGCCTAACGGTGTTTCGGGTACGGTTATCGACGTTCAGGTCTTCACCCGCGATGGCGTGGAAAAAGACAAACGTGCGCTGGAAATCGAAGAGATGCAGCTGAAGCAGGCGAAGAAAGACCTGTCTGAAGAGCTGCAGATTCTGGAAGCGGGCCTGTTCAGCCGTATCCAGTCTGTCCTGATTTCTGGTGGCGTTGAAGCAGACAAACTGGACAAGCTGCCGCGTGAGCGTTGGCTGGAACTGGGTCTGACTGACGAAGCCAAGCAAAACCAGCTGGAACAGCTGGCAGAGCAGTACGACGAACTGAAGCACGAGTTTGAGAAAAAACTCGAAGGCAAGCGTCGTAAAATCACACAAGGCGATGATCTGGCACCAGGCGTGCTGAAAATCGTTAAGGTTTATCTGGCCGTTAAACGTCAGATTCAGCCTGGTGATAAGATGGCAGGTCGTCACGGTAACAAAGGTGTTATCTCGAAGATCAACCCAATCGAAGACATGCCTTACGATGAGAACGGTACGCCGGTCGATATCGTACTGAACCCGCTGGGCGTACCTTCACGTATGAACATCGGTCAGATCCTTGAGACGCACTTAGGGATGGCAGCGAAAGGTATCGGCGAGAAAATTAACGCGATGCTGAAGAAGCAGGAAGAAGTCGCCAAACTGCGCGAATTCATCCAGCGTGCTTACGATCTGGGCACAGATGTGCGTCAGAAAGTTGACCTGAATACCTTTAGTGATGACGAAGTTCTGCGTCTGGCTGAAAACCTGAAAAAAGGTATGCCGATCGCCACGCCGGTGTTTGATGGTGCGAAAGAGAGCGAAATCAAAGAGCTGTTAGAGCTCGGCGGTCTGCCTTCTTCCGGTCAGATTACCCTGTTTGATGGTCGCACTGGTGAGCAGTTCGAACGTCAGGTAACCGTTGGTTATATGTACATGCTGAAACTCAACCACCTGGTTGATGACAAGATGCACGCACGTTCTACCGGTTCCTACAGCCTCGTTACTCAGCAGCCGCTGGGTGGTAAGGCACAGTTCGGTGGTCAGCGCTTCGGTGAGATGGAAGTATGGGCACTGGAAGCATACGGTGCGGCATATACCCTCCAGGAAATGCTTACCGTTAAGTCTGATGACGTTAACGGCCGTACCAAGATGTATAAGAACATCGTGGATGGCAACCATCAGATGGAACCTGGCATGCCAGAATCGTTCAACGTACTGTTGAAAGAGATTCGCTCGCTGGGTATCAACATCGAGCTGGAAGACGAGTAACCCTCAGTAGCGGGCTTCGGCCTGTAAGCGCAGGGTTAACGCGCTCGCATTTGTACTGGTTATGGGGCGTTCAATTTCGGTTGGACGCCCCTGAGTCTCACTCCGACGGGAGCTAATCCGTGAAAGACTTACTTAAGTTTCTGAAAGCGCAAACTAAGACCGAAGAGTTTGATGCGATCAAAATTGCGCTGGCTTCGCCAGACATGATCCGTTCATGGTCTTTTGGTGAAGTTAAAAAGCCGGAAACCATTAACTACCGTACCTTCAAGCCAGAGCGTGACGGTCTTTTCTGTGCCCGTATTTTTGGACCGGTAAAAGATTACGAATGCCTGTGCGGTAAGTACAAGCGTTTAAAACATCGTGGCGTAATCTGCGAGAAGTGTGGCGTAGAAGTTACACAGACCAAAGTACGTCGTGAGCGCATGGGCCACATTGAGCTGGCATCACCGACTGCGCACATTTGGTTCCTGAAATCACTGCCATCGCGTATCGGCTTGCTGCTGGATATGCCGCTGCGTGATATCGAGCGCGTGCTGTACTTCGAATCTTATGTTGTGATCGAAGGCGGCATGACTAACCTGGAAAAACGTCAGATTCTGACGGAAGAGCAGTACCTTGACGCGCTGGAAGAGTTCGGTGACGAATTCGACGCGAAGATGGGTGCAGAAGCTATCCAGGCGCTGCTGAAAAATATGGATCTGGAGCAAGAGTGCGAGCAGCTGCGTGAAGAGCTGAACGAAACCAACTCCGAGACCAAGCGTAAAAAACTGACCAAGCGTATCAAGCTGCTGGAAGCGTTCGTTCAGTCTGGTAATAAGCCAGAGTGGATGATCCTGACCGTTCTGCCGGTTCTGCCGCCTGATCTGCGTCCGCTGGTACCGCTGGATGGTGGTCGTTTCGCTACGTCGGATCTGAACGATCTGTATCGTCGCGTGATCAACCGTAACAATCGTCTGAAACGCCTGCTGGATCTGGCTGCGCCAGATATCATCGTACGTAACGAAAAACGTATGCTGCAGGAAGCGGTTGATGCCCTGCTGGATAACGGTCGTCGCGGTCGTGCGATCACCGGTTCTAACAAGCGTCCTCTGAAATCTTTGGCCGATATGATCAAAGGTAAGCAGGGTCGTTTCCGTCAGAACCTGCTCGGTAAGCGTGTCGACTACTCCGGTCGTTCTGTTATTACCGTTGGTCCATACCTGCGTCTGCATCAGTGCGGTCTGCCGAAGAAAATGGCACTGGAGCTGTTCAAACCGTTCATCTACGGCAAGCTGGAACTGCGTGGCCTGGCCACCACCATCAAAGCCGCGAAGAAGATGGTTGAGCGTGAAGAAGCTGTCGTTTGGGATATCCTGGACGAAGTCATCCGCGAACACCCGGTCCTGCTGAACCGTGCACCAACGCTGCACCGTTTAGGTATCCAGGCCTTTGAACCGGTTCTGATCGAAGGTAAAGCCATCCAGCTTCACCCGCTGGTTTGTGCGGCCTATAACGCCGACTTCGATGGTGACCAGATGGCTGTTCACGTACCGCTGACGCTGGAAGCCCAGCTGGAAGCGCGTGCGCTGATGATGTCGACCAACAACATTCTGTCACCGGCGAACGGCGAGCCAATCATCGTTCCTTCACAGGACGTTGTACTGGGTCTGTACTACATGACCCGCGACAAAGTGAATGCCAAAGGTGAAGGCATGGTGCTGACCGGCCCGAAAGAAGCTGAGCGTGTTTATCGCGCTGGCCTGGCCGAGCTGCATGCGCGCGTTAAAGTGCGTATCACTGAGTACAGCAAAAACGAGCAGGATGAGTTCGTTGCGAAAACCAGCTTGATCGACACCACCATTGGTCGTTCGATTCTGTGGATGATCGTACCGAAAGGTCTGCCTTTCTCCATCGTCAACCAGGCGCTGGGTAAAAAGGCTATCTCTAAAATGCTGAACACCTGTTATCGCATTTTGGGCCTGAAGCCGACCGTTATCTTTGCTGACCAGACCATGTACACCGGTTTCGCCTACGCCGCCCGTTCAGGTGCGTCTGTTGGTATCGACGACATGGTTATCCCAGCCAAGAAAGTGGAAATCATCTCTGAAGCCGAAGCCGAAGTGGCCGAAATTCAGGAACAGTTCCAGTCTGGACTGGTTACCGCCGGCGAACGTTATAACAAAGTCATCGATATCTGGGCTGCCGCGAACGAGCGCGTAGCGAAGGCGATGATGGAAAACCTCTCAACCGAGACTGTGATTAACCGTGACGGCGAAGAAGAGAAACAGGTTTCCTTTAACAGCATCTTTATGATGGCCGACTCCGGTGCGCGTGGTTCTGCTGCACAGATTCGTCAGCTGGCCGGTATGCGTGGTCTGATGGCTAAGCCAGATGGCTCCATCATTGAAACGCCTATCACCGCGAACTTCCGTGAAGGTCTGAACGTACTTCAGTACTTCATCTCGACGCACGGTGCACGTAAAGGTCTGGCAGATACCGCACTGAAAACCGCGAACTCCGGTTATCTGACGCGTCGTCTGGTTGACGTTGCGCAGGACCTGGTTGTCACCGAAGACGACTGTGGTACACACGAAGGCATCATGATGACGCCAGTCATCGAAGGTGGCGACGTGAAAGAGCCACTGCGTGAGCGCGTTCTGGGCCGTGTAACGGCAGAAGACGTTCTGAAGCCTGGCACGGCTGATATTCTGGTTCCACGTAACACACTGCTCGATGAGCACTGGTGTGACGTGCTGGAACTGAACTCAGTCGACAGCGTGAAGGTGCGTTCGGTTGTAGGTTGTGAAACCGACTTTGGTGTGTGTGCGCATTGCTATGGTCGCGACCTGGCACGTGGTCACATCATCAACAAAGGCGAAGCAATCGGTGTTATCGCGGCACAGTCAATCGGTGAGCCGGGTACACAGCTGACGATGCGTACGTTCCACATCGGTGGTGCGGCATCTCGTGCGGCAGCTGAATCCAGCATTCAGGTGAAGAACAAAGGTACCATCAAGCTGACCAATGCTAAGTCGGTAACGAACTCAGCAGGCAAGCTGGTGATCACCTCGCGTAACGTTGAACTGAAAATGATCGACGAATTTGGCCGTACGAAAGAGAGCTATAAAGTTCCTTACGGTGCGACCATGGCGAAAGGTGATGGTGAGCAGGTTGCTGCGGGTGAAACCGTTGCAAACTGGGATCCGCATACCATGCCAGTTATCACAGAAGTGGGCGGTTTCATTCGCTTCACCGACATGATCGACGGTCAGACCATTACGCGTCAGACTGATGACTTAACAGGTCTGTCATCGCTGGTGGTTCTGGACTCTGCAGAACGTACCTCAGGTGGTAAAGATCTGCGTCCGGCACTGAAAATCGTTGATGCCAACGGCAATGATGTTCTGATCCCAGGTACCGATATGCCTGCTCAGTACTTCCTGCCAGGTAAAGCGATTGTACAGCTGGAAGATGGCGTGAAGATCAGCTCGGGTGATACCCTGGCGCGTGTTCCGCAGGAATCTGGCGGTACCAAGGATATTACCGGTGGTCTGCCACGCGTTGCTGACCTGTTCGAAGCGCGTCGTCCGAAAGAGCCAGCAATCCTGGCGGAGATCAGCGGCATCATCTCCTTCGGTAAAGAAACCAAAGGTAAGCGTCGTCTGGTGATTACACCGCTGGATGGTAGCGATCCGTACGAAGAGATGATTCCGAAATGGCGTCAGCTGAACGTGTTCGAAGGTGAACGTGTTGAGCGCGGTGACGTGGTTTCCGATGGTCCAGAGTCACCACATGACATCCTGCGTTTACGTGGCGTACATGCGGTTACCCGTTACATCACTAACGAAGTGCAGGAAGTTTACCGTCTGCAAGGCGTTAAGATTAACGATAAGCACATCGAAGTCATCGTTCGTCAGATGCTGCGTAAAGCTACTATCATGAGCGCGGGCAGCACCGAGTTCCTGGAAGGTGAGCAGGCTGAATTCTCTCGCATCAAGATCTCTAACCGTGAACTTGAAGCGAACGGAAAAGTTGGCGCAACCTTCGTACGTGACCTGCTGGGTATCACTAAAGCGTCACTGGCAACCGAATCGTTCATCTCTGCAGCATCGTTCCAGGAAACTACACGTGTCCTGACTGAAGCGGCAGTAGCAGGCAAGCGCGACGAACTGCGCGGTCTGAAAGAGAACGTGATCGTGGGTCGTTTGATCCCGGCCGGTACCGGTTACGCTTATCACCAGGATCGTATGCGTCGTCGTGCGGCAGGCGAAGTGCCAGCTGCACCGCAGGTGACTGCTGACGAAGCATCCGCAAGCCTGGCGGAGTTACTGAACGCGGGTCTTGGCGGTAACAACGACGAGTAATCGTCAAACGCCTGATAAAAAACCCTGCTCCGGCAGGGTTTTTTTTTGCCTGCGAGATCAGGCTGTCTTATACAGGCGGCACCGGCATTCATAACGCGTGCTGTCGTGAAGAGTGTTTTCCGAAGTCCGTCCTGTTAACGAAATCGACTCACGCCTGTTTGCAGGCGAGCCGTAATTAAAAGCGTTTGTTGATATCGCTTCTCTTTAACCCGATATCTTTCAGCGCACTGTCGCTCAGTCTGCATAAAATCACGCGGGTTTCGCGCCGACACTGCCAGCGACGAAAATGATGCCAGATAAAGCGAAACAGGCTGAGTGAAACTGCAAAGGGTTTAGCGCTACGATTTTCCTCATATCCCATGATCCTGCCCTCAGTAAGTAACCTGAGAAATATTTTCATGCAGATACAATTTCCAATACAGATGCACCTGAAGCAATTATTTAACATACAGATTGCCGTCAGCGTGGACTGAATGGTAGAAATACAGGCTGTCTGTACTGTTTTGTCGGGTCATCAACCTGGCTGAGGTCGATCATGACGCGCTATCAACATTTAGCCACATTGCTAGAAAAACGTATTGAACAGGGGTTGTACCAAAGTGGCGAACGCCTGCCCTCCGTTCGGAGTTTGAGCGTCGAACATGGTGTCAGCATCAGCACGGTACAGCAGGCCTATTATCTGCTGGAGCAGAAACAGCTGATTATTCCGCAGGCGCGTTCCGGGTATTTTGTGGCGCCGCATAAGGCGATGCCGCCCGTTCCGGCCTTGACGCGTCCGGCGCAACATCCGGTGGAAATTACCCAGTGGGACGCGGTGCTTGACCTGCTTAACAGCCGCCGGGAACAGGATGTACTGCAACTGGGCAGCGGTATGCCGGATTTAACGCAGTCCACACTGAAACCTCTGTGGAAGGCGTTTAGCCGTCAGGCGCAGCAGCAGGAAAGCACGCTGCTGAATTACGACAACCTTTACGGTGTCGCCCGGCTGAGAGAACAAATTGCCCGGTTGATGATCGACAGCGGCTGCCAGCTGACCTCAGAAGATATTGTGATTACCACAGGCTGCCACGAAGCGCTGTCAGTGTCCGTGCGCGCAGTATGCCAGCCCGGCGATATCATTGCGGTCGAATCGCCGTCATTTCACGGCATCATGCAGACATTACGTGGGTTCGGTATTCGGGCCATTGAGATTCCGACCGATTCTGTAACGGGAATCAGCCTTGAAGCGCTGGAACTGGCCTTTGATCAGTGGCCGATCAAAGCGGTCGTCGTCGTCCCTAACTGCAACAATCCTCTTGGCTTTATCATGCCCGAAAAGCGCAAGCGCGCGCTGCTGAGTCTGGTACAGCGTTTTGATGCGGCGATCATTGAAGACGATGTTTATGGTGAGCTGGCCTGGGAGTACCCGCGGCCTTCATCCATTAAATCTCTGGATACAGAAGGACGCGTATTGCTGTGCAGCTCGTTTTCCAAAACGCTGGCACCGGGTTTACGTGTGGGCTGGGTGGCGCCCGGACGCTTCCGCGATCGTGTTTTGCATATGAAATACATTGTGACAGGTTCTACCGCCACTCAGCCTCAGCATGCCGTAGCTGACTTTATCCAGCAGGGCCATTACCAGACGCATCTTCGGCGGATGCGCCAGGTTTACCAGCGCAATTACGACACCTTTTCCTGCTGGGTACGGCATTACTTCCCTTGCGGTATCTGCGTCACGCGGCCTCAGGGCGGTTTTTTGATGTGGATTGAATTACCTGAGGCATTTGATGCGGTGCAGCTCAACCACGAATTACGCAAATCAGGGATCCAGATTGCCGTAGGCTCGCTTTTTTCGGCCTCCGGAAAGTACCGTAACTGTCTGCGCCTGAATTACGCCTTGCCCGCAAGCGGTAAGATTGAACAGGCACTGGCCTTGACCGGTAAGGCTGTCGAGCGGGCGATGGCCGCCTGTGCGCATCAGTCGTCGGCTGACCTGTCCGCCGTTATCGATATCATCGCTTCAGGTGGTGAGAAGCAGGGCCAGAAAGAGGAGGGAACTGGCCCTGGTCAGGCCATCCCGGCCGGACGCCAGTGACTTTAAAGGACAGAAAAAAGCTGCGCCAGTTGCAATGTTCATTGCCGTGCGCGGCTTTCCAGTTTTTACTGCCTGTTGCACAACGTGCGCGTTTATCTGCGCGACAGGGCGGGGTTAATGCCCGGATTCGGGCTCAACAAGCCGTAACAGCTCGCGGGTGGCCGCCCGCCAGTCCTCTGCCTGCGTAATGGCGCTCACCACGGCGATACTGCCGACACCAGTTTCAAGTACCGCCGGAACGCGATCAATGCTGATGCCGCCAATCGCCACGGTAGAGATCCCCTGCAACCGACTCAGATGGCGTTTAAGTTCAGACAAACCCTGCGGAGAAGAGGGCATCACCTTCGTCTGAGTCGGAAAGATATGTCCCAGCGCAATGTAGGAAGGACGCAGCGCCAGCGCCCGATCCAGCTCAGCATCATCGTGCGTGGAAATGCCCAGGCGCAAGCCTGCGTCCAGAATGCGCTGCACATTGGCCACGGCCAGATCTTCCTGCCCCAGATGAACGCCATAAGCCTTATGCTTAATCGCCAGCTGCCAGTAGTCATTAATAAACAGGCGCGCCTGGTAACGCTGACCTGTTGCGATAGCCTGGATGATGGTGGGTTCAACGATCTCATCTGGCAGATCCTTAATCCGCAGCTGAATCGTGCGCACCCCGGCATCCAGTAAGCGTTCGATCCATTCAACGCTGTCGACCACCGGATACAGCCCTAATCGCGGCGCGGTAGCGGGAAAGGCGTTCATTTACTCCTCCTTAATCGCTGTGGCGGGATGGTAGAGTTCACCGCCCCGTTCACGGAAATGATCAGACATCTGCGCCATGCCAACCTCAATAGCCTGCGCTTCCGCTTCCTGTCTGGCAGCATAGTCACGCACTTCCTGCGTGATCTTCATTGAGCAAAACTTAGGGCCGCACATTGAACAGAAGTGGGCGACTTTACCCGATTCCTGTGGCAACGTTTCATCGTGATAGGCCCGGGCTGTATGAGGATCCAGCGCCAGATTGAACTGATCTTCCCAGCGAAATTCGAAGCGCGCTTTCGACATGGCGTTGTCGCGGATCTGCGCCCCCGGATGGCCTTTGGCCAGATCGGCAGCATGCGCGGCGATCTTGTAAGTGATTAACCCCTGTTTCACATCCTCTTTGTTTGGCAGGCCAAGATGCTCCTTCGGCGTGACGTAACACAACATCGCGCAGCCAAACCAGCCAATCATGGCGGCACCGATGCCAGAGGTAAAATGATCGTAGCCCGGCGCAATGTCGGTCGTCAGTGGGCCCAGAGTATAAAACGGCGCTTCATGGCAATGTTCCAGCTGCTCTGTCATGTTGCGACGGATCATCTGCATCGGGATATGGCCGGGGCCTTCGATCATCACCTGTACGTCATATTCCCAGGCTATTTTTGTCAGTTCACCCAGCGTGTGCAGCTCAGCGAACTGTGCTTCGTCGTTGGCGTCCTGAATCGATCCGGGGCGTAATCCGTCGCCCAGTGACAAAGCGATATCGTAGGCTGCGCAAATTTCACAGATGTCGCGGAAGTGTTCATAGAGAAAGCTCTCTTTGTGATGAGACAGGCACCACTTCGCCATAATGGAGCCACCACGGGACACAATACCGGTCAGGCGTTTTGCAGTCATGGGAACGTAGCGCAGCAGCACACCCGCATGGATAGTAAAATAATCCACGCCCTGTTCGGCCTGCTCCAGTAACGTATCGCGGAAAATGTCCCAGTTCAGGTTTTCAGCCACACCGTTGACCTTCTCCAGTGCCTGATAAATCGGAACAGTGCCGATGGGAACAGGACTGTTACGCAGAATCCATTCACGGGTTTCATGAATATAGCGTCCGGTCGACAGATCCATGACCGTGTCCGCGCCCCAGCGTGTGGACCAGACCAGCTTTTCTACTTCTTCTTCAATAGACGAGGTCACCGCTGAGTTACCAATGTTGGCATTCACCTTCACGAGAAAGTTGCGTCCAATGATCATCGGTTCGGATTCGGGATGGTTGATATTGGCCGGAATAATGGCGCGGCCAGCGGCCACTTCCTGGCGCACAAACTCGGGGGTAATGTTTTCGGGCAGATGGGCACCAAAGCTGTGGCCCGGATGCTGTTGCAGAAGTACCTCACCACAAATGCGCTCACGGCCCATGTTCTCCCTGATGGCGATGAACTCCATCTCTGGCGTGATGATTCCCCGACGCGCGTAATGTAACTGGGTCACACAGCGGCCGGCTTTAGCACGGCGCGGCGTTGGCAGATGTTCAAAGCGCAGGTGATCCAGTCCGTCATCAGCCAGTCGCTGCTGCGTATACGCCGAGCTAATCTGCGTCAGTTTTTCGCTGTCGTCGCGCTCTTCAATCCAGCGAGCACGCAGTTTATCCAGTCCGCGATGCACGTCGATTTTTGCTGCCGGATCGCCATAGGCACCGGCGGTGTCATAAACCGGCACAGGCTCATTTTCCTGGTAAACGGGCTCATCTTTACTGCCGCCGGTCAATGTAGGGCTAAGCTGGATTTCGCGCATGGGGACACGAATGTCGTCACGACTGCCGGTCAGCCAGATACGTTTTGAGTTGGGAAAGGCACTGCCACCCTGCAGGGAATCAATAAATTCCTGTGCCTGAGCACGTTGTTCGCGACGGGTCGTTTTCGTAGTAGACATAGCAATATTCCAGTAAGTGGGAAGGTTGCTTGTCCGGAGTTCGGAAGGAGTAACGGCACAGCGGGCACCCTGAGTGCGGCGTACCGTAAAAATTTACTCTTGTTCCCTTCGCAGGTTCTAACCTGATCAGGTTCCGCGGATCCCGAATTAACGGTCTCAGCCCAATGGGCACTCCGACAAGATTTGGTTTAACGGTTAATCAGGTCCCGCAAGGACGTGCAACCGTCAAACCCTGACTAACATAAAACAGATGTTTTAAAGCCCACTCAGCATAAGGGGGCTTTTTATGAATCACAAGTTATTTACATTTGCGGCACTGTTAAGCAGGGCGGGCAATTTCACTGTCGTTCGCCACTGGCGGAGTCAGGTGATTGTCCCATGCCATTTGGATAAGCTTGTCTTCAAGGGTAAAACGCGCTTCAAGAGCTTCGCCGACTTCTGACAAGGCGTGCTGAAACGTCACATAGTTGTCATCATCGATGGCCTGTTGCAGGTGGCCGTCATACAGCTGCATCAACTGCTCGGTATTGGCTTCCAGCGACGGGTAAATCTGCGCGGCAGCCAGCAGCGGACTGGTGCCGTCCATCTCTGCAATCAAACGCTGGTAAAGGCTAAAGTGACCGGATGAAAGATAATCGACCAGCGTGTGGCAAAAGTTATCCAGTGCCTGCTCGTCCAGGCGAGTCAGCGCTTCTTTTTTCGGCTTGATGCCGACCAAATGGTAATAAGAAACCAACAGCTGGCGGCGAGCTGCCAGCCATGAATCTACCAGTTCATTACTGCCACCTACGCGTTGGGTCAGAACGTCTAACTGGTTAAGCATAGTTAACTCCGTATGCGTTATGCACCTTCATATTTCAGATTAGCGATGCGCCAATTGCGCTTGTTCTCCGCGAACCTGTCGGGATAAATAAGCGTGCTGTCGTCTTGCAACCAGAATTATTTGGGTATAGTTGTTCATCTACACACTTAACATCGGGACTTCAGCGTGCGGGTTGACGCTAAGGATGACGAAATAAATGCAATGCGAAATTTCAAGCGTAGACGCTGGATGGTGGATTGTCAGTAGTGAGCAGAAAATTTGGTTACCGCAAGGCGATTTACCTCACGGAAACGCACAGCAGTTTGGCCTTACCGGGCACCAGGGGCGCGTGATTGGCGAATGGCAGGGAGAGAAGGTCTGGCTGATTTGTGAAACGCGTTCGTCAGATATGCTGTCGTTGCGCCAGTTACTCAACGAAGATCCGGGCCTGTTTCAGCTGGCCGGGCGCGGTGTGCAGTTAGCGGAGTTTTACCGATCTCATCGCTGGTGCGGCTATTGTGGTCATGAGATGCATGCCAGTAAACGCGAATTTGCCTGCCTGTGTAGCCATTGCCGTGAACGTTATTACCCACAAATTGCGCCCTGTATTATCGTTGCTATCCGCCGTGGAGATGAGATCCTGCTGGCCAACCATGCGCGTCATCGTAATAACATTTACACTGTGCTGGCCGGGTTCGTTGAAGTCGGTGAGACCATTGAACAGGCGGTTGCACGCGAAGTGATGGAAGAGAGCAACGTGCGCGTGAAGAATGTCCGTTATGTCACTTCCCAGCCCTGGCCTTTCCCGCAGTCCTTAATGATGGCCTTTATGGCGGAGTATGACGGCGGCGACTTACAGCACGACGGTAAAGAGCTGTTGGATGCCGGATGGTTCCGTTTTGATGCGCTGCCTTTACTGCCTCCACCTGGCACCGTTGCCCGTCGATTAATTGAAGATACCGTTGCCCTCTGCCGCGCTGAGGCGTGAGAGTGCTACACTACTCGCTTGATACCGAGAGAGTCCTGACATGAGTGAACTGAAGAACGACCGTTATTTGCGCGCCCTGTTACGCCAGCCTGTCGATGTTACCCCCGTATGGATGATGCGCCAGGCCGGACGATATTTGCCGGAATATAAAGCCACGCGTGCCCAGGCGGGCGACTTTATGTCGCTGTGTAAGAATGCCGAGCTGGCCTGCGAAGTCACCCTGCAACCATTGCGTCGCTACAAGCTCGATGCGGCCATCCTCTTCAGTGATATTCTCACCATTCCTGATGCGATGGGATTAGGGCTGTACTTCGAAACGGGGGAAGGTCCATGCTTTTCAAACCCCGTAACCTGCCGTGCCGATGTCGATCGCCTGCCTGTTCCCGATCCTGAACAGGAACTGGGTTACGTGATGAATGCCGTACGGACCATCCGTAAGAACCTTAATGGTGAGGTGCCCTTAATTGGTTTTTCAGGCAGTCCGTGGACGCTGGCAACCTATATGGTAGAAGGCGGCAGTAGCAAGGCCTTCACCAAAATTAAAAAAATGATGTACGCCGAACCTGCCACATTGCATGCCATGCTGGATAAGCTGGCCGACAGCGTTATTCTCTATCTCAACGCTCAGATCCGCGCCGGGGCGCAGTCAGTCATGGTGTTTGACACCTGGGGCGGCGCATTGAGTGGCCGCGATTATCGCGAGTTCTCGCTGTATTACATGCATAAAATCGTCGACAGCGTACTGCACGAAAACGAAGGCCGTCGTGTGCCGATCACGCTGTTTACTAAAGGCGGCGGTCAGTGGCTTGAGGCCATGGCTGAAACAGGCTGCGATGCACTGGGCCTGGACTGGACTATCGACATCAGTGAGGCCCGCCGTCGTGTCGGGCATAAAGTTGCCTTACAGGGCAATATGGATCCCTCCATGCTGTACGCACCACCGGCCCGTATCGAGCAGGAAGTGGCCAGTATTCTGGACGGTTTCGGCAAAGGTGAAGGCCACGTATTCAATCTGGGACATGGTATCCATCAGGATGTACCGCCAGAGCATGCCGGCGTCTTCGTTGAGGCGGTGCACCGCCTTTCCCGCCAGTATCATCAGGAGTCATAATGGATATTGCTGCACTTCGTGCGGAGCAACAACAGCGTGCCGCAGACGTCGTGCGGCAGGACGATTTTGATGTGCTGCCGCCACGCTTTATTGGTGGCGCAGACGTCGGGT
This sequence comes from Pantoea sp. SGAir0183, assembly GCF_043545505.1. Taxonomy (NCBI): domain Bacteria; kingdom Pseudomonadati; phylum Pseudomonadota; class Gammaproteobacteria; order Enterobacterales; family Erwiniaceae; genus Pantoea; species Pantoea sp. SGAir0183. The sequence goes on along the minus strand of NZ_CP028053.1, from coordinate 4,204,824 downwards.
TTGAACAGGAAGGTGCGGTCACGCGCGCGGCGCTGGTTATTCTCGAATACCCGTCGCTGAAGCTGGTGGAGCATCGTATCGCGCGCATCGAGACGACTATGCCGTACATTCCTGGCTTTCTCTCTTTCCGGGAATATCCCGCCTTGCTGGCGGCATGGAATATGCTGGAGCAGAAGCCTGACCTGTTGTTTGTCGACGGTCACGGCATTTCGCATCCGCGTCGGCTCGGTGTGGCGTCACACTTTGGACTGATGGTCGATGTTCCCACCATCGGTGTCGCCAAAAAGCGTTTGTGCGGACGGTTTGAGCCGCTGGACGAGACTCCCGGCAGTCGCCAGCCGTTAATGGATAAAGGGGAGCAAATTGGCTGGGTATGGCGCAGCAAGGTACGCTGTAATCCGCTGTTTGTGGCCACCGGGCATCGCGTCAGCCTGGACAGTGCCCTCGATTGGGTTGAAAAGTGTACTCAGGGCTACCGTTTACCGGAACCGACGCGCTGGGCAGATGCTGTCGCATCACGCCGACCTGCATTTCTGCGCTGGCAAAACGCGCTTTAGCACTGTTTGTAGGGCGCTTTTGCGTTACACTGCGGCCAGCGAAACGAATAAGAGCTCTGTGTATGTTACAAAACCCTGTGCATTTGCGTCTGGCAAAGCTGGAAAGCTGGCAACATCTGACGTTTATGGCTTGCCTGTGCGAGCGCATGTATCCTAATTACATGGCCTTTTGCCAGCAAACTGCGTTTGCCGATCCTGCGCTTTATCGCCGAATTCTCGATCTGATTTGGGAAACGCTGACGGTGAAAGATGCAAAGATCAACTTCGACAGTCAACTGGAAAAGCTCGAAGCTGCGATTCCGGATGGCGATGATTTTGAGGTCTACGGCGTGTATCCGGCCATCGATGCCTGTGTGGCATTAAGTGAAGTGCTGCACGCCCTGTTAAGTGGCGAAACGCTTGAACATGCGATTGAAGTCAGCAAGACCTCCATCACCACCGTGGCCATTCTGGAAATGACTCAGGCAGGTCGTGAAATGACTGATGAAGAGCTGCGGGAAAACCCGGCTGTCATCGACGAATGGGACCTGCAATGGGAGATTTTTCGCCTGCTCGCAGACTGTGAAGAGCGAGACCTTGAATTGATAAAAGGTCTGCGATCCGACCTGCGCGAGGCGGGAATTAGTAACATCGGTATAAAAATTCAGCAATAAGGCGAGAAAACGTGACTTCAGGCCTTAATTAGCGCGCCTAGAGGCTTCACATCAGCCCCCTGTCTGGTCTACATTTGGGGGGCTGAAAATTGTGGCTATCGGTGCGTGCAGGCTGAAGAGTGCCCGAAGTTGGCTTTTCCCTCGCACTCGTTGCTTAGCAAGCGATAAATACACTTTAAGGATAACTTATGAACAAGACTCAACTGATTGATGTGATCGCAGAAAAAGCTGACCTGTCTAAAACCCAGGCCAAGGCAGCGCTGGAATCTACTCTGGCTGCAATCACTGAGTCTCTGAAAGAGGGTGATGCTGTACAACTGGTTGGTTTTGGTACTTTTAAAGTGAACCACCGCGCTGAGCGTACCGGTCGTAACCCACAGACTGGCAAAGAAATCAAAATCGCTGCGGCAAACGTACCTGCATTCGTGTCTGGTAAAGCTCTGAAAGACGCCGTCAAGTAAGACGTCGCATAGCGGTAAAGTTTTAAACAGGGGCGATTTCGCCCCTTTTGTTTAAGGGCCAGCCACCATGACTACGCTGCTTCAGCGCTTTTCCGCCCTGCTTCTCTCCTCACTGATTATCGGGTGCAGTTCCACCCCCGACATTCCCGCCTTTTCCGCCAGTGGTTATCTGGCCGACCGTGGCAGTGTGCGTATCTGGCGTAAGAATACGGATCATCAGTCTGTGCATATTCGTACGCTGTACAACCCGTTTAACAGCGAAAAAAGCGAAACGACAGACTACCGCTGGCTGGGCGATCATCTGGTCAGCGTTGAGCGTCAGGTGAAAGGCGCGCCTCCCGACGATGTCACCCTGCGATTTGACCAGAATGGCAGTCTTAACTTTATGCAGCGCCAGCTTGCTACTCAACGTGAAGCGGTCAGCCCTGATACGGTGGAACTTTATAAGTTTGACGCGCAACGTATGCGGGACATCAGCGATGCGCTCTTAAGCGGTCGGGTGTTTCTGAAGCAGGGGCACTGGGCAGGGGGCAATGTCGTGGAGACCTGTGACGGCCAAAAGGTGACGCCAGCGTTTGACAGTGAGGCATGGCAGACGCTCACGCATTACCGCCGTCATTCCGCTGGTCCCTTGATGGTTTCATGGCTGGAAGCGCCGGAAGGCGTTCAACTGTTGCGGGTCAGCCACAAAGACGAATGTGCAGATGAGCCCAAAGAGGCGGATTTCTGAGACATGAAAAAGGGGCACAACGTGTGCCCCTGTCATCGTTACTGGCGACCAATGGCGCGATAGCCGATATCGCGGCGGCAGAAACTGCCTTGCCAGGAAATCGGCTGAGCAAGCGCATAAGCGCGCTTCTGCGCAGCGGCAACGTCATCGCCTAACGCGGTGACGCACAACACACGTCCACCGTTAGTCAGTACGCGGTCGCCTTCCAGGCGTGTACCGGCATGGAAAACTTTGCCGTCAGCCGCTTCTTCCTGCGGCAAACCGTGAATCTGTTCGCCGTTCGCGTAGGGGCCAGGGTAGCCGCCAGCCGCCAGCACCACGCCCAGCGAAGGGCGGGGATCCCATTGTGAGTCTTTTTGATCGAGCTTGCCTTCACAGGCAGCCAGACAGAGATCCACCAGATCCGATTGCAGGCGCAGCATAATGGGCTGCGTTTCCGGATCGCCGAAACGGCAGTTGAATTCGATCACTTTTGGCTGACCGGTCTTATCGATCATCAGCCCGGCATATAAGAAGCCTGTGTAAACATTCCCTTCTGCTGCCATGCCACGTACGGTTGGCCAGATGACCTGGTCCATGACGCGCTGGTGGATTTCATCCGTCACCACTGGTGCAGGAGAGTAAGCGCCCATACCGCCGGTGTTTGGTCCTGTATCCCCATCGCCGACGCGTTTGTGATCCTGACTGGTGGCCATCGGCAGGACATTCTCGCCATCGACCATCACGATAAAACTGGCTTCTTCACCGTCCAGGAACTCTTCGATCACAATACGGTGCCCGGCGTCACCAAAGGCGTTGCCCGCCAGCATATCCTGCACCGCGTTTTCGGCTTCCTGCAACGTCATGGCCACAATGACACCTTTACCGGCAGCCAGGCCATCGGCTTTGATGACAATGGGCGCCCCTTTTTCACGCAGGTAGGCCAGCGCAGGGGCGACCTCGGTGAAATTATGGTATTCGGCAGTGGGGATGTTGTGACGTGCAAGGAAGTCTTTCGTGAACGCTTTCGAACCTTCCAGCTGTGCGGCAGCCTGAGTCGGACCAAAGATTTTTAAGCCGGCGGCACGGAATGCATCAACCACGCCAATCACCAGCGGCGCTTCGGGTCCAACGATAGTGAGATCGATCTGTTCACGTTGCGCAAAGGCAAGTAATGCCGGGATATCTGTTGGGGAAATATCGACGTTCTGTAAAGTCGGTTCCAGCGCCGTACCTGCATTACCAGGGGCGACAAAAACGGCCGTTGCCAGCGGCGACTGGGCGGCTTTCCAGGCCAGGGCATGTTCACGTCCGCCGTTACCGATGATTAAAATTTTCATAAAACGCTCCACAGAATTAATGACGGAAGTGACGCATATCAGTAAAGATCATGGCAATACCGTGTTCATCGGCAGCTGCAATCACTTCGTCGTCGCGGATAGAGCCGCCTGGCTGAATGACACAGCTCACGCCCACGGCTGCAGCGGCATCAATACCATCACGGAATGGGAAGAACGCATCGGAAGCCATCGCAGAACCTTTAACTTCGAGACCTTCATCACCCGCTTTGATGCCCGCAATTTTGGCAGAATAGACGCGGCTCATCTGGCCCGCACCTATGCCAATAGTCATATTGTCGCGTGCATAGACAATGGCGTTGGACTTAACGAATTTAGCCACTTTCCAGCAGAACAGAGCATCACGCAGTTCCTGTTCAGAAGGCTGACGCTTGCTGACGACACGCAACTGGCTGGCATCGACCATCCCCAGATCGCGATCCTGAACCAGCAGACCACCATTCACCCGTTTGAAATCCAGCGCGGCGACACGGCCCTGCCATTCACCACATACCAGTACACGAACGTTTTGTTTCGCCGCCGTGATTTTCAGGGCCGCTTCGGTCGCCGAAGGGGCGATGATCACTTCAACAAACTGCCGGCTGATAATGGCCTGTGCGGTCGCCTCGTCCAGTTCACGGTTAAACGCAATAATACCGCCAAATGCAGAGGTAGGATCGGTCTGGTAAGCGCGCTCGTAAGCCGCCAGAATGGACTCGCCGACGGCCACGCCGCAAGGATTAGCATGCTTTACAATGACGCACGCGGGCTCAGCGAATTCTTTTACGCACTCCAGTGCTGCATCGGTATCCGCAATGTTGTTATAAGACAGTGCTTTGCCCTGCACCTGCTCGGCGGTAGCGACAGAGGCCTCCTGTACATTTTCTTCTATATAGAAGGCGGCATCCTGATGGCTGTTCTCGCCATAACGCATATCCTGCTTTTTAACGAAGTTAAGATTGAGGGTGCGTGGGAAGCGTCCTGCCGGCTGCTCAGTTTCACCATGGTAGGCGGGAACCATGCTACCGAAGTAGTTGGCAATCATGCTGTCGTACGCAGCGGTGTGTTCAAACGCTTTGATCGCCAGGTCAAAACGGGTTTCCAGCGTCAGTGAGTTTTGGTTGGCGTCCAGCTCGGCGATGATGGCCGGGTAGTCGCTGCTCTTTACCACAATCGCCACATCTTTGTGGTTCTTGGCCGCCGAGCGCACCATGGTTGGGCCACCAATATCAATGTTCTCTACGGCATCTTCCAGTGAGCAGTCTGGCTTCGCAACGGTTTGTGCAAAGGGATAAAGATTAACGACCACCATATCGATAGGGTTGATAGCGTGCTGCGCCATTACCGCATCATCTTGTCCGCGACGTCCCAGAATGCCGCCATGGACCTTCGGGTGCAGCGTTTTAACGCGTCCATCCATCATTTCCGGGAAACCGGTGTAGTCAGACACTTCGATGACGGGGAGCCCTGCCTCTGCCAGCAGACGTGCGGTGCCGCCTGTAGAGAGCAGCTCAACACCACGTTGGGAGAGTGCCTGAGCAAATTCGAGGATGCCGGCTTTATCAGAAACACTGAGCAGGGCGCGGCGTAAAGGACGAGGTTGTTGCATGGTGGTTTTATCCCTTGGCTTTGATTCGCGTAAATAAGAGCGTTACATCAAGTTTGCGAGCTTTCTTCCTCTTTATAGAGAAGTGAAAACGCGAAAACTTCAGGTAACACCCCGAAAAGGGGCATCCATAGCGTTGCGGGGGCATTGTAGCGAAAACGTTTGCGTGATGCTCGTCTAAATTTGTACGTAACAGGAATGTGGATAACTTTGTGTGTAACTGCGTATAAGGCGGGCTTTTGCTGTGGAATGCAGCGAACAGTCATTTTTATTGAATTTAGCCCTTGTCAGCCCGCGAGAACTCCCTATAATGCGCCTCCATCGACACGGCACAACGGCTTACGGAATGCGGTGTTGAGAGGGTCAGGCAACTGAGCCGCCGGAGAAAAACTTCTGAAAAAGAGGTTGACTCTGAAGGAGGAAAGCGTAATATACGCCACCTCGCAACAGACGGTTAACCCGCTGGTTGCACTGCTCTTTAACAATTTATCAGACAATCTGTGTGGGCACTCGCAGGATTGATATCCGCGTCTCCGGACGCAAAAAATATCAAGTCTTAAGAGTGAACACGTATTGAAATTCATTACGACGTTTTCCTTGAGCATCGCTGCACTGGTTGCAGCAAATCAAACTTTAAATTGAAGAGTTTGATCATGGCTCAGATTGAACGCTGGCGGCAGGCCTAACACATGCAAGTCGGACGGTAGCACAGAGGAGCTTGCTCCTCGGGTGACGAGTGGCGGACGGGTGAGTAATGTCTGGGAAACTGCCCGATGGAGGGGGATAACTACTGGAAACGGTAGCTAATACCGCATAACGTCGCAAGACCAAAGTGGGGGACCTCCGGGCCTCACACCATCGGATGTGCCCAGATGGGATTAGCTTGTAGGCGGGGTAACGGCCCACCTAGGCGACGATCCCTAGCTGGTCTGAGAGGATGACCAGCCACACTGGAACTGAGACACGGTCCAGACTCCTACGGGAGGCAGCAGTGGGGAATATTGCACAATGGGCGCAAGCCTGATGCAGCCATGCCGCGTGTATGAAGAAGGCCTTCGGGTTGTAAAGTACTTTCAGCGGGGAGGAAGGTGGTGAGGTTAATAACCTCATCAATTGACGTTACCCGCAGAAGAAGCACCGGCTAACTCCGTGCCAGCAGCCGCGGTAATACGGAGGGTGCAAGCGTTAATCGGAATTACTGGGCGTAAAGCGCACGCAGGCGGTCTGTTAAGTCAGATGTGAAATCCCCGGGCTTAACCTGGGAACTGCATTTGAAACTGGCAGGCTTGAGTCTCGTAGAGGGGGGTAGAATTCCAGGTGTAGCGGTGAAATGCGTAGAGATCTGGAGGAATACCGGTGGCGAAGGCGGCCCCCTGGACGAAGACTGACGCTCAGGTGCGAAAGCGTGGGGAGCAAACAGGATTAGATACCCTGGTAGTCCACGCCGTAAACGATGTCGACTTGGAGGTTGTTCCCTTGAGGAGTGGCTTCCGGAGCTAACGCGTTAAGTCGACCGCCTGGGGAGTACGGCCGCAAGGTTAAAACTCAAATGAATTGACGGGGGCCCGCACAAGCGGTGGAGCATGTGGTTTAATTCGATGCAACGCGAAGAACCTTACCTACTCTTGACATCCAGCGAACTTTCCAGAGATGGATTGGTGCCTTCGGGAACGCTGAGACAGGTGCTGCATGGCTGTCGTCAGCTCGTGTTGTGAAATGTTGGGTTAAGTCCCGCAACGAGCGCAACCCTTATCCTTTGTTGCCAGCGATTCGGTCGGGAACTCAAAGGAGACTGCCGGTGATAAACCGGAGGAAGGTGGGGATGACGTCAAGTCATCATGGCCCTTACGAGTAGGGCTACACACGTGCTACAATGGCGCATACAAAGAGAAGCGACCTCGCGAGAGCAAGCGGACCTCATAAAGTGCGTCGTAGTCCGGATCGGAGTCTGCAACTCGACTCCGTGAAGTCGGAATCGCTAGTAATCGTGGATCAGAATGCCACGGTGAATACGTTCCCGGGCCTTGTACACACCGCCCGTCACACCATGGGAGTGGGTTGCAAAAGAAGTAGGTAGCTTAACCCTCGGGAGGGCGCTTACCACTTTGTGATTCATGACTGGGGTGAAGTCGTAACAAGGTAACCGTAGGGGAACCTGCGGTTGGATCACCTCCTTACCTGAAGATACCTTCGTGCGCAGTGCTCACACAGATTGTCTGATAGAAAGCTGAAGAAGCAAGACGGCTGCGAAGCCGAGACACACGTACGTGTCCCCTTCGTCTAGCGGTTAGGACTCCGCCCTTTCACGGCGGCAACAGGGGTTCGAATCCCCTAGGGGACGCCACTTGCTTGGTGACAGGTGAAAGGTGTCTCCACAAAGTATCTCAAAACTGGCCTCAGGGTCACGTTTGAGATATTTGCTCTTTAACAATCCGGAACAAGCTGAAAATTTGAAACGACGCACGTCGTGTTCCTCCGTAATAAGGAACACAGCACGATGCGTTCGGGTCTCTCAAAAGCTCATAACACGCAAGCGCAAAACGCCTGTGGGTTGTGAGGTTAAGCGACCAAGCGTACACGGTGGATGCCCTGGCAGTCAGAGGCGATGAAGGGCGTGCTAATCTGCGATAAGCGCCGGTAAGGTGATATGAACCGCTACAACCGGCGATACCCGAATGGGGAAACCCAGTGTGACTCGTCACACTATCATGCAGTGAATCCATAGCGGCATGAGGCGAACCGGGGAACTGAAACATCTAAGTACCCCGAGGAAAAGAAATCAACCGAGATTCCCCCAGTAGCGGCGAGCGAACGGGGAGGAGCCCAGAACCTGCATCAGCTTGTGCATCAGTGGAAGCGTCTGGAAAGTCGCAGGGTACAGGGTGATACTCCCGTACACAAAGGTGCACAGGCTGTGAGTTCGATGAGTAAGGCGGGACACGTGGTATCCTGTCTGAATATGGGGGGACCATCCTCCAAGGCTAAATACTCCTGACTGACCGATAGTGAACCAGTACCGTGAGGGAAAGGCGAAAAGAACCCCGGCGAGGGGAGTGAAACAGAACCTGAAACCGTGTACGTACAAGCAGTGGGAGCACCTTCGTGGTGTGACTGCGTACCTTTTGTATAATGGGTCAGCGACTTATATTCTGTAGCAAGGTTAACCGTATAGGGGAGCCGCAGGGAAACCGAGTCTTAACTGGGCGTTAAGTTGCAGGGTATAGACCCGAAACCCGGTGATCTAGCCATGGGCAGGTTGAAGGTTGGGTAACACTAACTGGAGGACCGAACCGACTAATGTTGAAAAATTAGCGGATGACCTGTGGCTGGGGGTGAAAGGCCAATCAAACCGGGAGATAGCTGGTTCTCCCCGAAAGCTATTTAGGTAGCGCCTCGTGAACTCATCTCCGGGGGTAGAGCACTGTTTCGGCTAGGGGGCCATCCCGGCTTACCAACCCGATGCAAACTGCGAATACCGGAGAATGTTATCACGGGAGACACACGGCGGGTGCTAACGTCCGTCGTGAAGAGGGAAACAACCCAGACCGCCAGCTAAGGTCCCAAAGTCATGGTTAAGTGGGAAACGATGTGGGAAGGCACAGACAGCCAGGATGTTGGCTTAGAAGCAGCCATCATTTAAAGAAAGCGTAATAGCTCACTGGTCGAGTCGGCCTGCGCGGAAGATGTAACGGGGCTAAACCATGCACCGAAGCTGCGGCAGCGACGCGTAAGCGTTGCTGGGTAGGGGAGCGTTCTGTAAGCCGCTGAAGGTGTGCTGTGAGGCATGCTGGAGGTATCAGAAGTGCGAATGCTGACATAAGTAACGATAAACAAGGTGAAAAACCTTGTCGCCGGAAGACCAAGGGTTCCTGTTCAACGTTAATCGGAGCAGGGTGAGTCGACCCCTAAGGCGAGGCCGAAAGGCGTAGTCGATGGGAAACAGGTTAATATTCCTGTACTTGGTGTTACTGCGAAGGGGGGACGGAGAAGGCTATATCGGCCGGGCGACGGTTGTCCCGGTTTAAGCGTGTAGGTGTGTGCGCCAGGCAAATCCGGTGCACTTTACACTGAGGCGTGACGACGAGGCACCACGGTGCTGAAGTGATAAATGCCCTGCTTCCAGGAAAAGCCTCTAAGCATCAGGTAACACGAAATCGTACCCCAAACCGACACAGGTGGTCAGGTAGAGAATACCCAGGCGCTTGAGAGAACTCGGGTGAAGGAACTAGGCAAAATGGTGCCGTAACTTCGGGAGAAGGCACGCTGGCGCGTAGGTGAGGGGACTTGCTCCCGGAGCCGAGGCCAGTCGAAGATACCAGCTGGCTGCAACTGTTTATTAAAAACACAGCACTGTGCAAACACGAAAGTGGACGTATACGGTGTGACGCCTGCCCGGTGCCGGAAGGTTAATTGATGGGGTTATCCGTAAGGAGAAGCTCTTGATCGAAGCCCCGGTAAACGGCGGCCGTAACTATAACGGTCCTAAGGTAGCGAAATTCCTTGTCGGGTAAGTTCCGACCTGCACGAATGGCGTAATGATGGCCAGGCTGTCTCCACCCGAGACTCAGTGAAATTGAAATCGCTGTGAAGATGCAGTGTACCCGCGGCAAGACGGAAAGACCCCGTGAACCTTTACTACAGCTTGACACTGAACACTGAGCCTTGATGTGTAGGATAGGTGGGAGGCTTTGAAGCGTGGACGCCAGTCTGCGTGGAGCCGTCCTTGAAATACCACCCTTTAATGTTTGGTGTTCTAACGTGGGCCCGTGATCCGGGCTGCGGACAGTGTCTGGTGGGTAGTTTGACTGGGGCGGTCTCCTCCCAAAGCGTAACGGAGGAGCACGAAGGTTGGCTAATCCTGGTCGGACATCAGGAGGTTAGTGCAATGGCATAAGCCAGCTTGACTGCGAGAGTGACGGCTCGAGCAGGTGCGAAAGCAGGTCATAGTGATCCGGTGGTTCTGAATGGAAGGGCCATCGCTCAACGGATAAAAGGTACTCCGGGGATAACAGGCTGATACCGCCCAAGAGTTCATATCGACGGCGGTGTTTGGCACCTCGATGTCGGCTCATCACATCCTGGGGCTGAAGTAGGTCCCAAGGGTACGGCTGTTCGCCGTTTAAAGTGGTACGCGAGCTGGGTTTAGAACGTCGTGAGACAGTTCGGTCCCTATCTGCCGTGGGCGCTGGAGAATTGAGGGGGGTTGCTCCTAGTACGAGAGGACCGGAGTGAACGCACCGCTGGTGTCCGGGTTGTCACGCCAGTGGCACTGCCCGGTAGCTAAGTGCGGAAAAGATAAGTGCTGAAAGCATCTAAGCACGAAACTTGCCCCGAGATGAGTTCTCCCTGAGGCTCCGAGCCTCCTGAAGGGACGTTGAAGACGACGACGTTGATAGGCCGGGTGTGTAAGCGCAGCGATGCGTTGAGCTTACCGGTACTAATGACCCGTGAGGCTTAACCTTACAACGCCAGAGGCGTTTTGGGTTGAGAGACAGAAAGAATTTTCAGCCTTGTTTACCGGATAACGCCGTGCGGCCCGAGAGGGCGGTGCGGCAGACAGAATCTGCCTGGCGGCTGTAGCGCGGTGGTCCCACCTGACCCCATGCCGAACTCAGAAGTGAAACGCCGTAGCGCCGATGGTAGTGTGGGGTCTCCCCATGCGAGAGTAGGGAACTGCCAGGCATCAATCAGGTGAAGAAGCCCCGTACGGAAGTACGGGGCTTTTTTACGTCCGGCGTCCGGGGAGGGCGGGGGCTGCCGGGCCTCTGCGGGCTTCACAGATCTTTGTTGCTGCCTGACCGGGCGCGCGGAACCGTTATGCCGGAACCCTCCGTCGACTGTCAGCCCATTCTCATCCCGTTTATAGCAACGCGATGAAACGATGGCTTATGACGTATTTCCGCCTCCTTTCCTGAATATAAATAATGTCGTGAAACAGGGTAAGCCTGCCATCATCCCGACGTTATGACATCCGATCTCTTTCAATATCAAAACCAGTAAATCAAACGAACGCGTCACCCCTGCCGTGATCCAAGAAACGGTTATGTCTGTGCTTAACGTGACTTTGGGCGCATTCGTTTTACTGGAAGAAAAGATGGGACGTACAGGGGCTAAATACTGGTGATTTAATTACGTGTTAATGCAGGGAAATATACGTCGGCACGGTAAGATATGAATAAAAAAGTTTGAAAAGCCGGTAATTAAAGCGCCGGGAGGCGTTTTAAAACCGGCTTTTTATTTCACTTACTGACATTATTTATATAATTCAGCGGTGACGTGTGCGTAGTTATTCGTGTCAGCACTAATCACTTTAAAATGCTCGCCCTGCTGTTTAGCCTGTCTGGCGATTTTAGAAACCGCGCCATCCAGCGTTAACGAGGTGGCAGAGACCGTTTCTGCGGCGAAACAACCAAAAGACATCAGTGTCAATGCTACAGCCGCAGCGGCTGATGATACTTTATTGATTTTCATAACATTACCCCTTGATTCCGGTTGATGAAGGAGTCTGTCTGGCTCCGTTAAAATCAAATTAGCAAAAGGAACGCGATCTAAAATTAACGTCGTGTGCTCTAATTAATATCAAGCTGATAAGATTAATTGCAGTGTGTAAAAGTGAATATCATCAGGTTAACTGTGTAGGGATTTAATACGGAAATAACATATTTCAACAATGGGGACGTTATTTTGAACTGACATTTTCAGGCCCTAATCATAAGTAAACAGGTTAAATGCACCAGGATAAAGCGTATTTGCTGAGTACGCACTAATCCTGCCGATTTATTCTCATCTTTTGTAGTTTGTCTCAGCTAAAAACATGCCCTCTTAAGTGGATATCAGCATGCAGAGCGATGTCAGGGCATACGCGCATTTCAAGGTCAGCAAACCGAACCAATGGGCTGGCGCTGTCTGTCAGGCGCGCCCTGCATCGAAAATGCCACGACACCGACAGTCATCCCTGCCACGCAGACCCGTGTCAACGACAGGCGCATCCACTGTTTACCTTGTCGCGGTGCATCGCTATATAATCAAATACATTACGCTACAGGGGACCTTCATTGAAAATCAGACCGAATCACCTCGTCTTTACAGGCTTACTTATCTTTACCGCATGGAACAGCTACGCCAGCCGCATCGTGACCGATCAGCTTGGTCGTAACGTTACAATCCCGGATCGGGTTGATCGCGTGGTTGTGCTTCAGCACCAGACGCTGAATCTTCTGGTGCAGTTAAATGCGACAGATAAAATTGTAGGGATACTGGCTAACTGGAAACAGCAGTTAGGGGACAATTACGCAACGCTGGTGCCTGAGCTGACGCATAAAGCAATGCTGGGTGATTTGACCCATGTTGATCTGGAAAAGCTAATTGCACTGCATCCACAGGTGGTATTCGTCACCAACTATGCGCCGAAAGAGATGATTGACCAGATCTCCGCACTGGGCATTCCTGTACTGGCGATTTCACTGCGTCACGATGACGCCGGGCAGCAGGGCGAAATTAATCCCAGTATGCAAAATGAAGATAAGGCCTACGATCTCGGGATAAAGGAAGGCATCACCCTGATAGGTGATGTGGTGAACAGGCAGCAGCAGGCCAAAGCTCTCATCTCAGCAGCCTTTGCGGGGCGTAAAGAGGTGACTGATCGTCTCCACGATCTCCCTGAACAGCAGCGTGTACGCGCCTATATGGCCAATCCCAGTCTGACGACATACGGTGCCGGGAAATATACGGGGCTGATGATGGCCCATGCTGGCGCACTGAACGTGGCAGCATCGACTATTCAGGGTTTCAGGCAGGTCAGCATGGAACAGGTGGTGGTCTGGAATCCGCAGGTAATTTTTGTGCAGAACCGCTATCCGCAGGTTGTTCAGGCGATTCAGCACGATCCGCTCTGGCAGACCATTGATGCTGTCAAACATCACCGTGTCTGGTTGATGCCTGACTATGCCAAGGCATGGGGCTATCCGATGCCAGAAGCCATAGGGTTAGGTGAACTGTGGATGGCGAAAAAACTCTATCCTGACAAATTTCGCGATGTGGATATGCAGCAGCGGGCCGACCGCTGGTATCGCCGCTTTTACCGGACCGCCTATCATGAAACCTCTCCAGATTCTGGCGGCCGGTAGTCTGCGCGATGTGTGGCCGGTGCTGGTTGCCGCGTTCAGCGCGGAATACGGCATAACGACACAAACACACTATGGCCCGGCTGGTTTACTGCGTCAGCGCATCGAACAGGGTGAAGTCGGTGACATGTTTGTTTCGGCCAACCTGCAGCATCCCACAAGCCTGTCGCGACAAGGTCTGGCAGAGGACACCGGTCATTTCATCGATAACAGGCTGTGTCTGACTGCCAGGCGGGAGGATGTCTCTGCAGAAGACGACTGGCTGTCATTACTGCAACGTGATGATTTACGGCTGGCAACCTCAACGCCCCTGTACGATCCCTCAGGGGATTACACGTGGCAGTTATTCGAAAACATTGAGCAGCGATATCCCGGTCAGGGCAGCCGAATCCGGAACAAAGCAAACGCCCTGGTTGGTGGCCCGGACAGTCTGCCTGTTCCTGTTGGCAGACTGGCAGCCCAGTGGCTCATTGATGAAGGCTACGCTGAACTCTTTATTGGCTATGCCAGTTATGCGCCCCGCCTGAGGCATCACCAGTCCCTTCTGGTGCTTAATATTCCCCCTGCTTACAACGTACGGGCGCAATACGGCTGGGCCACTCTTTCACCCTCCGCCATGCCGCTTGCCGCCTTCCTCCATACTGATGAGGCACAGCGTATTTTGCGGCGTTACGGTTTTTTGCCGCCGTATGGTTTCAGAAAGCCCGCACAAGGTAAAGCCTGTCTCTGACCCACCAGTGCGGGCTGTAACAGTGCCTTGAAACTTTTTCACCTGTCTATATGCAGACTCGACATTTAGCAAAAGAGCCGTTATCTTTGGCTGTCTGGATGTCTAAACGTATATATGGTTACAAGAGGTGATTAAGTCATGCCAATCAGGGTTCCCGATGAATTACCGGCAGTGAATTTTTTACGTAACGAAAATGTCTTCGTGATGACGTCGTCGCGCGCCAGTGTTCAGGAGATCCGCCCACTTAAAGTTCTGGTACTTAATCTGATGCCTAAAAAGATTGAGACCGAAAACCAGTTCCTGCGCTTGCTCTCTAACTCACCTTTGCAGATTGATGTCCAGTTGCTGCGTATCGACAGCCGTGAATCGCGTAACACACCCAGCGATCACCTTAATAATTTCTACCGTAACTTTGAGGATATCCAGCACGATAACTATGATGGCTTAATCGTTACAGGTGCGCCGCTGGGCCTGGTTGAATTTAACGATGTCGCCTACTGGCCCCAGATACAGCAGGTGCTGGCGTGGGCGAAAGATCATGTTACCTCGACCCTGTTTGTCTGTTGGGCTGTACAGGCAGCACTGAATATTTTGTATGGTATTCCTAAACAAACCCGACAGACGAAACTTGCAGGCGTATTTGAACATCAGATTCTCCATCCCCATGCCTTACTGACGCGGGGATTCGATGATAATTTTCTCGCTCCGCATTCGCGTTATGCGGATTTCCCCACTCAGCTGATCACCGATTACACCGATCTGGAATTATTTGCTGAATCGGAACAAACCGGTGCCTACCTGATGGCAAGCAAGGACAAGAGGCTGGTGTTCGTTACGGGTCACCCGGAATATGATGCGTTAACACTGGCGGGAGAGTTTCAGCGCGACTATGACGCAGGGCTGAACCCTGACGTGCCGTACAATTACTTCCCCCACGATGATCCGCAGCGTCATCCACGCGCCACATGGCGTAGCCATGGAAACCTGTTGTTTTCAAACTGGCTGAACTATTACGTCTATCAAATTACGCCGTTTGATCTGCGCCATATGAATCCGACGCTGGAATAAGCGCACTTTCATTACAACTGAACCGTGTTAGCTGGCTGGCAACACGGTTTTTTTTCATCCTTAAAAAGCTTTGAAAGGCATTACCTAAAGGAAAGTAAAAATAAAACCATAAATTTCAATGATATAAATATAATATTTAATTAAAATGGAAATAGTTTTTGATTTTAAATTTAAAATACATATGCTCTGATCCTGTAGCTCACTAATCACCCTATTTGTGGATCGACCATGTTGATCTGCCTGTAAACAGGAGAGAGCAAGCATGACAGACTCAGTTATTACCCACGAATTACACTTCCAGAAGCCCTTTTATCATCTTGAAAAACAGCTACTTACTGAAGAATCCGTCGCGTTTTTACAGGATCTGGTTATCCGTTTTGCCCCCCAACGCGATACGTTATTAGCGGCGCGACAGGCACGACAAGAAAAGTACGATGCCGGGTCGTTACCTGATTTCGAAATGGAAACGGCTTCCATCAGAGAGCGAGAATGGACGATTCGCGGTATTCCCTCGGATTTACGGGATCGTCGCGTGGAGATTACCGGACCGCCGGATCGCAAAATGGTAATTAATGCCCTGAATGCGAACGTAAAAGTATTTATGGCTGACTTTGAGGACTCCCTGGCACCGACCTGGGAAAAGCTGATGGAAGGGCAGCAAACCCTGCGTGAAGCCGTGGCTGGCACATTGTCTCATACCAGCGAGACAGGCAAGATCTACCAGCTTCGCGCCGATCCGGCTGTCCTGATGTGTCGGGTACGCGGACTGCATCTGTCAGAGAAACATGTCAGCTGGCAGGGCAATGCCATTCCTGGCGGACTGTTTGATTTTGCACTCTACTTTTTTCATAACGTCACGAATCTCCTGGCGAAAGGTAGCGGTCCCTATTTTTATCTGCCTAAAACGGAAAGCTGGCAGGAAGCGGCCTGGTGGCGAGAGATCTTTAGCTTCGCTGAGGATCGTTTTGATCTGGCGCGAGGCACAATTAAAGCCACAGTCTTAATTGAAACGCTGCCCGCCGTGTTTCAGATGGACGAGATTCTGTGGAATCTGCGCGATCATATCGTAGGCCTGAACTGCGGGCGCTGGGATTACATTTTCAGCTACATCAAAACATTACGGGAACATGAAGATCGGGTTCTCCCTGATCGTCAGTCCGTGACCATGGCTCAGCCTTTTCTGGATGCTTACTCGCGGTTGCTGGTTAAAACGTGTCATCGCCGCGGTGCCTTTGCTATGGGCGGTATGTCAGCGCTTATTCCAAGTAAAGACAGCGCACGTAATCAGTGGGTGTTGCAGCGCGTCAGGGAAGACAAGCAGCGCGAAGCCAGTAACGGACATGATGGCACCTGGATCGCACATCCAGGCCTGGCCGATACCGCAATGGCGGTGTTTAACCAGGCGCTGGGCGATCACCCCAATCAGCTTCATGTTCTGCGCCACGAAGACGCTCCGGTGCAGGCCGAACAGCTTCTGGCGCCCTGCGAAGGCGATCGAACGGAAGCAGGGATGCGCGCCAATATCCGTGTGGCATTGCAATACCTCGAAGCCTGGATTAGCGGCAACGGCTGCGTTCCTATTGACGGCCTGATGGAAGATGCCGCCACCGCCGAAATCGCCCGTACCTCTATCTGGCAATGGATCCATCACAAGAAAACCCTGCGCGATGGGCAGCAGGTCACGGCGTCGCTGTTTCAGCAGTTGCTCAACGATGAGTTGCACACGCTGCAGATGAATCTGGGTGATAAGACGTTCAGTTCAGGTCGTTATGAGGAAGCAGCGCGATTAATGGCGCAAATCACTACCGAAAACGAACTGGTTCCTTTTCTTACTCTGCCGGGCTATCGCCTGCTTCCCTGACATAAGGAGTGGTTGCCATGACACGTACACAACAGATTCAGCAACTCGAACAAGACTGGCAGGAAACACGCTGGCAGGGAATTACCCGCCCTTACAGCGCACAAGATGTTATCTCGCTGCGCGGTTCAGTTCTGCCAGCCTGTACGCTGGCCGAGCGGGGTGCCGGTAAACTCTGGTCATTACTTAATGGCAGCGCGCGCAAAGGTTACGTCAATAGCCTCGGCGCTTTAACCGGCGGTCAGGCATTGCAGCAGGCCAAAGCCGGAATAGAAGCCATATACCTCTCTGGCTGGCAGGTAGCCGCCGATGCCAATCTGGCGGGGCAAATGTATCCCGATCAGTCGCTGTATCCGGTGAACTCGGTGCCTGAGGTTGTCACCCGGATTAATCAGACCTTTCAACGTGCCGATCAGATTCAATGGGCCAACGGCATTGAACCGGGCGACAGCCGCTTTATCGACTATTTTCTGCCCATCGTGGCGGATGCCGAAGCGGGCTTTGGTGGCGTGCTGAATGCCTTTGAACTGATGAAGGCGATGATCAGCGCAGGGGCAGCAGCGGTCCACTTTGAAGATCAACTTGCGGCCGTGAAGAAATGCGGCCACATGGGAGGCAAGGTACTTGTGCCTACCCAGGAGGCCGTACAGAAACTGGTTGCTGCACGCCTGGCCGCCGATGTGATGGGTGTTCCCACCATTCTGCTGGCGCGAACGGATGCCGATGCCGCTGACCTGATCACCTCTGACTGCGATGACTATGACCGTCCGTTTATCCGTGGCGATCGTACCGCGGAAGGCTTCTACCGCACTCATGCCGGCATCGAGCAGGCTATCAGCCGCGGTCTGGCTTATGCGCCTTATGCTGACGTGCTATGGTGTGAAACGTCGACGCCCGACCTGGCGATGGCGCAGCGCTTCGCCGAAGCCATCCATGCCCGCTTTCCCGGTAAACTGCTGGCTTACAACTGTTCGCCTTCGTTTAACTGGAAAAAGAACCTCGACGACAGCACCATCGCGGCCTTTCAGCAGGCGCTCAGTGAGATGGGCTATCGCTTCCAGTTCATTACCCTGGCCGGTATTCACAGCATGTGGTTCAACATGTTCGACCTGGCACAGGCTTATGCTCAGGGCGAAGGCATGCGTCACTATGTTGAAAAAGTCCAGCAACCAGAGTTCGCTGCCCGGGAGCGGGGGTACAGTTTTTCCTCGCATCAGCAGGAAGTGGGCACCGGCTATTTCGATCAGGTCACCACGATTATTCAGGGCGGTCAGTCCTCCGTTACGGCGCTGACCGGATCGACCGAAGAGCATCAGTTTTGAGTGAAGTCTGTGTCTTTCCCGCCCGGTAACGGTGGGCGGGCTTTTTCAGGAGTGGATTATGCCGCCACGTGAATCCCTAATCGCGCACACCATTCTGCAGGGCTTCGATGCGCAGTATGGCCGTTTTCTTGATATTACGGCGGGTGCTCAGCAGCGTTTTGAACAGGCTGAGTGGCTGGCCGTACAGCAGGCTATGAAGGCACGAATTCATCTTTATGACCACCATGTGGCGCTGGTTGCCGATCAACTGCGCGCACTGAACGGGGCGGCGCACTGGGACGATGCTTTTTGGCTGAAGATCAAAAACCACTATGAAACCCTGTTACCCGGTTATCCGCGTTATGAAATTGCTGAAAGCTTTTTCAATTCCGTTTACTGCCGGCTGCATGGTCACCATGCATTACAGCCGGAACGGTTATTTATCTTCAGCTCGCAACCGCCTGCGCCACAACGTCAGGTTTCGCGTCCACTGGCGCGAACCTATCGGCCCAATCGGGGCTGGCAAACACTGCTGCATGAGGTGCTACGCGATGTGCCTTTGACGCTGCCCTGGCAGGATCAGGCGCGCGATGAAGCCTGGATTGTACGCCATTTGCATGAGGCGTTCTCTTCCGCGCAACTGGCACAGGGCTGGCTGGACGTCTGTTGTGAGCTGTTTTACCGCAACAAAACCGCCTGGATCGTGGCTCGCCTGCATCTGCCCGACGCTATCCTGCCATGCCTGTTGCCGGTTCAGCGCAGCGAGCAAGGTGAATTGTGGATCGATACCTGCCTGACGGATGTGAACGAGGCCAGCATCGTGTTCGGCTTCGCCCGCGCGTACTTCATGGTTTATGCCCCATTACCCGGCGCGCTGGTCGCATGGCTGAAGCCTGTCTTACCGGGTAAAACGCTGGCAGAACGTTATATGGCCATCGGCTGCCAGAAACATGGCAAAACGGAAAGCTACCGGGAATATCTGCAGGCGCTGGAGCAAACGGATGCCGCCTTTGAGATTGCGCCAGGCATCCCTGGCATGGTGATGCTGGTCTTTACGCTGCCGGGCTTTGATCGGGTGTTCAAAGTCATCAAAGATCGCTTTGCTCCGCAAAAAGAGGTCACGGAAGAGCAGGTAAGGGCCTGCTATCAGCAGGTTAAAGAACATGACCGTGTGGGACGCATGGCTGACACGCAGGCCTTTGAACAGTTTGCGCTGCCGCTCGCACGCATTACGCCGGCACTGCTGGTGGCATTCCAGAATACGATTGCCGGAAAAATGCGTATTGAAGGCGATCGCCTGATCATCAGTCATCTGTGGCTGGAACGTCGTATGCAGCCGCTTAACCTTTTTCTGGCTGAGGCCAGCGACAGCCAACGTGCTCAGGCCATTGAAGAATATGGCAACGCGATCAAACAACTGGCTGCCGCTAATATCTTTCCCGGTGATATGCTGTTTAAAAATTTTGGCATCACCCGTCATGGACGCGTGGTGTTTTATGACTACGATGAGATTCGCCCGATGCAGGAACTCCATTTCCGTGACGTGCCTGCGGCGCGTTACGAGGAGGACGAGTTAAGCGCCGAGCCCTGGTACAGCGTTGGGCCAGATGATGTTTTTCCTGAAACCTTTCGTTATGCCCTGTGCAGTGAGCCGAAAGTCGGTGCGCTGCTCCAGCAACGGCATCCGGAAATTTTTGACGCGGGCTGGTGGCGCGCCCAGCAGCGGCGCATTGCGCAGGGGCATATTGAGGATGTTATTGCCTGGCAGCCCGCCCAGCGCTTCTGTGTGCGCTATGGCAGCAGGCTTGCACCGCGGCATAAAATCCCAGAGCACCCCGACCAGGAACGGGAACCGCTTCAGCCGTCACTCTTTGCCAGCGGCCAGGAGTCAAACAGATAACCATCAAAGTCGAGATCGTCCACGTTGGAAAATTCCAGTAAACGCTGCTTCACATTTTCCAGATGCTGCCACATAGCCAGCTTAGCGGCGCGGGCATCTTTTTTGATCAGCGCGGCAAGAATTTGCCGGTGATCGACCAGCCACGCTTTACGATATTGGGTATCGCCAAGATGACTGTGCAGCTGAATCCACATAGGGTTGTTTTCGCGCCACTGCCATGACTGGCGAAATACGTCGACCAGCATACTGTTATGCGTGGCTTCAGCGATGGCCAGATGAAAGTGCATATCACCTTTTTCCGGGTTTCCCAGCGAACACGAGGTCAGCTCGCGTTCTTCCAGCAGCAAAGCCTGACGCATTTTGATGATGTCCGCCCGTGTCGCCTGCAGGGCGGCAAACTCCGCGATATTGCTTTCCAGCAATTGTCGCGCCTGAAGCTGCTCAAACGGGCCGGCATCGTTGTGAAAGGAGGGATTTGCCTCACTAATACGGCATGAAGAGCTGTGCGCTGTGACGTAAATACCGGCTCCCCGTCTGACTTCGATCAGCCCTTCGATTTCCAGCATAATGAGCGCCTCGCGAACGACGGTGCGGCTGACGTTAAGCATGCCAGCCATTTCACGCTCGGGTGGCAGGCGCCCGCCCGGGCGATAGGGCGTTTCCACAATGCGCTGCCGGATTTTTGCGGCGACTTGCTGATAAGGACGTTGCTGAGAGACAGATCTCATAGTGATGCTCCCGTCAGATACCGTTGCGGCAAAAATTTTACCACCTCACGATCGGGATAACAGGGTTCAGCGCACGTTAAGATAAGCAGGCTGACGCGTTGGCGCGCCGTTTTATTCTTTAATTAACAATAAATTGCGAGAATAATTAAAAGCGGCATCAAGAGATGCCACTTTGGAAACATACAGGCTACTTCATCTGATGATTTGTTACTTCAGCATGAAGTCATATTGCATACCGGCTTTCACATCCCAGTAATTGAGCCGGTCACCCAGTGAGCTACCGGGGCGCTTCTCCCTGGCTCTGTCGGCGGCAATATACATGTTCAGGCCTTTAAACGGGCCCTCTGCAACGTTGTACAGGATCGCGCCCATCAGGCCCACTCCGTTGATTCTGGTATGGCGCTGTTTGTCTTCATAACCGTGAGTAAGAATCGGGCCCAGCATAACGCCGACGTTCGGGGTGAAGAAATATTGCCCGCCAAGCTGAACAGACAGCATGCCTTCTTTATTGCGATCAATACTCAGCGAGTCGGGATAGCCAATATCCGTATAGATAATGCGACCATCAATATCATGGGTAAGCTTACCCACGGCACCAAATAACCGGGCATTCGCAAACGAATAGGTTAATCGCCCGGAAATCAACGCCGTCTCATGGTGATAACTGAGAGGCTTACTCATCCCCTCAACCTGACCATAAAAACCCATCAGCTCCCATTTGAGTGCGCGATCGTCAGCAAAGGCATAGTTTTTTTCGACGATGCTTTGCACCTGAGTCGATACATCTTGTTGATAAGAGGCACCCAGTGAATACCGCGAAGAAGCATCGTGCCAGGATCCCACCAGATAGCCGCGGCTCCGATGGGGATGGTATTTCCCTGTTGTGCTGTTAATCACGCCTTCATCACGCACGCCCGTGGCAGAGTCGACATAATAGAACGCGCGCTTACGCCACATTGACCAAAATTCCAGATTCTCTGTCGCCTCAAAGTGGGCCAGTGCACCTTCAGAAATTGTCTGTATCGTGCGTGACGAATTATCGGCGATCAACGGGATGCGCCAGGGCAGGCTGCCGTAACCATAATCCGTCCCAAACCGCCCGAGCGTCAGGCGAAGATTCTCTGCCGGTTTAAGTTTGACCGCGCCAATGGCCATACCAAAGCTGTCGTGGCCGTCCAGATAATAGCGGGTGCTCCAGCCGGCGTTTGCACCCAGCTTGTACACATAATACGCTCCCGCGCTCACGCCGATGACGTCATTGTAATAGCGCGTATTCACATCAATCAGCCCACCCTGTACCCAGGCGTAAATATGACGATCTGAACCCGCGCTGGGTTTGTCGGCCCGCCGAAAATCGTTTTTCAGACGAATGCGCAGGCTGTCCTCATCGTCATTAATCGCGGCAGCATAAAGCGGAGAGGACGGGAAAAACAGGCTGACAAGCAGAATGCAAAATAGGGCAATTTTCATCACGTATCCATACCGTATGTGAACAGAGCCGGATGACGTCGGGCCGGGCGGTTATCCGCATGCCTTGCGTTTTACCTTTCCTGACCCGCGTCAACCCGACCAGATTAAGGCCGGGTGCATTTATCCTGTTGCCAGACCTGCTCGTAGTCGTAGCCCGTCAGGGCTTTCACGACGTCTTTGGTTTCGGGTGTGCAGTCGGCTTTATCGCCGCCTGCCTTGAGGCGATCAATTTCATTCACCAATACCCGATGCGTTTCGCGTGTCAGTTTAAATTTGAAGGTCATATATAAACTGATCAGTAACAGACCGCCGGTGCCGAAGACCAGGAGCCCGGTAATCGCATTGAGCGCACTTTCCGGTTGAATTAACTGGCCTTTAACAAAATGATTGTGTTCCAGTACCGCACCCACCACCATAATGGCGACGGCCACGGTACTTTTTCGCATCAACGTCATGACGCCAGCAAAAACGCCTTCGCGCCGCTGACGCGTGACCATTTCATCCACATCGGGAATAAAGCTGTAAATATTCCAGGGGATAAAGTAAAGCCCCGCACGGCCAAAACCCAGCAGGACAAAGATGAGCGTGGTCAACCACCATGACGACACTGCCGAATGGCCGATAAACATTAAAATCAGATAACCCAGCACACCTAAAATACACAGGTAGGAAATACGCATGGCGTAGGCGGGCCTGACATTCAGTTTATCCAGCATAAACATGAAAAGCAGCGTGGAAGGAATGGAGACGGACGTCGCAATGGAAAGATAGGCCGACGCGTTGGCCGCATCCAGATTTAAACCGTAGACAACAAAGTAAACGAAGACAGCAATAAAAATATCCAGTGCAGTAAATGAAGAGATATAGATAATTAAATGTTGTCTGAATATTTTTATTTTGAAGGTTGTCATTAACTCGACAAACATATTTTTCAGGTGGCTCAATAATCCGAAGCTGGGACCCGTATTGCGCCGTTCAAACTCTTCCGGGTTCATATCTTTTGACTCCCAGGTACAATACCAGGTAATCAACACCACAATAAAGAACAGGCAGGAAAACATAATACCGGTGTAGGTATAGGTCAGCGCCGAATCCTGGCCAAAATACTGAATCACAATGCCCGGCACCGAAGCGGTCAGGAAGGTTCCTACCTGAGAAAATGTCAGGCGGATGGCGGCCATCCGTGTTCTTTCACCAAAATCATTGGTCATTTCTGCCGCCAGGGTTTCCCACGGTACCAGCACCATGGCAACCAGCAGTTCTACCGCCAGGTAGGTGCCAAGGTAGTACCAGTAGTTCATGTCGCTGACCCAGACCAGCGCGTAAACAAACATCATTGGCGCGCTGATGAGCAGGAAGAAGCGACGGCGACCAAAGCGCTTACCGAGCCGGGTACTGCCGAATTTATCGGTGATATATCCCATCACCGGACTCAGAATGGCATCAATAATACGGGCAATAGCAAAAATTGAGCTGGCTTCCAGCATTGAAAGCCCACAGAACGTCGTATAAAAAAACAGTAACCATGTACCGATTAAAGCCATGGACCCACCGCCAAAAATATCAGTAATGCCATAGCCAATGGCGGTGCCTGTCCCCACTTTTCTGCGCACGGGCTGTGCTAACGTTGTCATAATATTCCCTTAATAAAATCGGAGTGGCGCTCAGACGCATTCAGGTGTCGTATAAGAGTGAAAAAGTAATGCGAACTTTTAAATAAAGCTCTAAAGAATAAACAACGCGGGTGTGTGTTTGCGTTGTCAGTCTTTAATGCAGGTGAGTATTTTTTGTTAAATAAATAGTAATTTTTAACGCCGTTATTTAGCGTGGTAAATTTTGGTTGACCAGAATAATGCCCCGCTCTGTGTTCTCTAAAAGGCGCGCTGTTATTTGTACTGATGCGTTAATACGCGTATTTTCGGCGTAGAGCATGGTAATCATTCTGCCCTTTTAAAAAAAAGAGGTCGGTCACAAATACTATGGATGCCGATAAGGTAGACTCAAATTCCCTATTGGTTGACCAGTTGAAAAGGGGAGAGAGTTATTATGTAAGGCGTGTGTTATTTAATGATGAGATGTTATCTAGTTTAACCATTGTGGTTTGGTTTTTATTTTTCATTATTAAATTATCTAAGTGAATACATTCTTTAAAGATTAAATATTGCCTGAGATTGGATGTTTTATCTTTCTCACTACTTCTGATTAAAAAAGGACTTCATTATGTTTTATTTTACCTCTGGACTCTCTCCTGCCCCGGCAAAGTTCGAAGCCGCAATGGATGCGGTTATTGATCATGCGATTAATAGCCAGCGTGTTGTGGGTACCACAGTGATGGTGGCTCAGGCGGGAAAACTGATTTATCAACGGGCGGCGGGGTGGGCGGACAGAGAGCAAAATAAAGCCATGTCTGTGGATGCGATATACCGTCTTGCGTCACTCACCAAACCCATTGTCAGCCTGACCGCCATGCGCCTGATCGAGCAAGGGGATATCACACTGGACGACGATATCACCCGCTGGCTTCCGGATTTCCGTCCCTGCCTTGAGAACGGTGAGCCAGCCACTATCCGGGTGCGGCATTTGCTGAGCCATATGTCAGGTTTACGCTATCGTTATTCCGCCCCGGCGGATTCGCTTTATCACTCACGCAATGTGTCAGACGGCATCGACTATCAGCCCGGACTCACCCTGGAAGAGAATCTGCAGCGCCTTGCGGGCACCCGGTTACAGTTCCGTCCCGGCACCGGCTGGCGTTATTCCCTGGGCATCGATGTCCTCGGTGAAATCATGGTGCGGGCGACCGGTAAAAGCCTGCCAGAACTGGTGAATCACCATATAACGAGCCCACTGGGGATGGCAGACACGCTGTTTAGCGTCAGAGACGCGTCGCGATTAACCACGGTCTACACGGACGACAACCCGGTGCCTTCAGTCATGCGTGATAATCAGCAGATCCCTTTCGGTGAAGGCGCCGCGATTTTTAGCCCCGGCCGTATTCTCAAACCCGATGCCTGGCCGTGCGGCGGCGGCGGTATGGCAGGAACGGCCCTCGATTTTATGCAAGTGCTGGAAACCGTCCGGCGTGAAGGCGCGCCGCTAATCACGCGTGAAAGTTTTGACTACATGACGCAGGAACACGTGACGGCAAACTGGGCTACGCAGGGGCCGGGATGGGGATTTGGTGTGGGCTGGGCACTGCTGGTGGATCCGGATGCTGCCCTGTCGCCTCAGTCAGCCGGTACGCTGTCGTGGAGTGGAGCGTATGGACACACCTGGTTCGTGGATCGTCAAAACGCGCTGTGCGTGGTCGCCATGACCAATACCACACCGGAGGGGGTGAATGGGCAGTTTCCTGTGATGGTGCGTGATGCCGTTTATAAAGGTTTACTAAACACCTGATATGACAGGCCATCAGCCACTGGCGCGCTGGATCGCGCCAGTGATCTACGCGTCGATTTCCGGACTCGCGCACGGTGCAAAGCCCGTTCCTTAACGACCACTGTAGGCCTGGGTAACCTGGCGCGCTTCCCGAATGACCAGCGCGCCCAGTTCGGTAATGCGATCGTCAGTCATGCGGGCAATTGGACCCGAAATCGACAGCGCGGCAAAAGGCTCGCCGTGTTCGTCATAAATGGGTGCCGCCACGCAACGCAAGCCGAGCGCATGCTCTTCGTCATCGAAAGAAAATCCACGGGTACGTATTTGTGCCAGGTTAGTTTTCAGGCTCTGCGGAGACATCAGCGTATTGGGTGTGTAGTAATGCAGGCCCTTCTGGTGCAGCAGCGCGGTCACTTTGTCGTCGCTGAGATGGGCAAGAAAGGCTTTGCCCGCTCCGGAAGCATGCATGGGCAGCTTGCCGCCGATCGGTGCGGACATGCGCATGAGCTGCGTGCACTGTACCTGGTCAATAATGACCGCCTGGAAGTCGCTCAGGTCCAGCACCGCCAGATTGACCGTTTCGCCCGAACTCTCCATCAGTGAACGTAACACCGGATGCACCAGCGCCAGCAGGTTGCGGCTCTGCAAAAAACTGCTTCCAACCACAAACGCATGCGCGCCGATTGTCCAGAAACCCAGATCGCCCACCTGGCGTACAAAGCCCTGCTGCTGCATTGTGGTCAGCAGACGATGGGTGGTCGAGTTTGGTAAACCCGCCTGTTGTGCCAGTTCGGTAAGTGCCACGCTACCCTGTGAACTGGCGATCAACTCCAGCAACGTCAGCCCCCGTGTCAGTGACTGAACCTGACCGCCAGCCGGAGCGGGAGGTGCCGACGTGCTGCGAGGTTTTTTACCGCGTTTGGCGGCAACAGGCGTAGCCATAGAGTCTCTCCTTTCACATAGTGGAAACCATTTTCGTTTTAATCACCGTAAATGCAAACGCTGGTGCGCTGGTCAGACCTGCTCTCCGTCTCCGCAATCCGCCGGGCCTGGCCGGATGTGAAGGCACACGCTGGAATGAAACCTGTGGGGGTAATTTGTGATGTGGTCAGGCGCGTCAAGGTGAGGCAGATATTTTAGTCATCCTGCCAGCCGCTATGTTGCGGTGGCGCAAAGCCAGCGCGATCGGGTGGAAGATTATGCGGCTGTAAAAACACGTCGGTGAGCGGCGTGGCGCGCGGGCCTTTCAGCTGAGGACGACGCAGACAAAAAAGAAGGCAGCCCGCAGGCTGCCCTCTTTATCAGTTGAACCGCGCATCGCGATCCGAGGTCATGTCATACAGCTGGTACTTGCGTCCCAGCATCTGACCGCCATCGCGGGTGAGCGGAACCCAGTTAATCTGCGCACGGCCACGCGTTGGCGTCACGGTAAACAGATCCATTGGGATGGAAATGTAGAAACCTTTCGTAAAGTCGCCTTCGCCGTACTGCTGAGAGGAGACATTGGTTTTGGTCGCATAGACGCCGACCATGACGCCGCTGTCGAAGCGTTTAGAGACATCCAGCGTGACGCCTTTATCCTTCGCCAGATACTGGCCGATACTGGCCTTAACCAACACATCTTCCGCAAACCACGGCCGCCAGTAACCTGTCAGGTTGCCGGTCGGGGCTTCGTAATGCGTAAACCGCATCATGTCGTTCCAGTCACGCTGGCGCACATAGTTGGCGTCTACGCCCACCGCCCAGTTGCTGTCCACCGGACGATAAAGCACTTCGCCCCCGACACCACCGTACATGGTTTCCAGATAGCCGCCATAGACCTGGCCGTAGAAACCATTGCCCAGATAATCCATGTAGTTAGCCTGCAGATCGTTGACGTAAACGTTGTTCTCAACGTAGTCACGAATATGCGTACGCACGCGGGGCAGGGTGGAATCGGCGGGGGCACCGTTGTAATTGAATTTGTTATAGTTATTTGCCACGTTAGCAAACAGGCTGCCACTGACCAGCAGATGATTGGTCAGCCAGTAATCGACGTTGCCCATGACGCCGACCTGATACAGATAAAAGCTCTCCGGGCCGCCGACAGACTGATTGAGTACCGGAGACAGACCGTAATCCAGGCGATCTTTGCGAATAAACATCCCCTGCTCGGTCTGACCCGGATCGACCGGATTTTTGCGTACCTGCTGCAGAGACTGCTCATGTCCTAACGGGTAGCCAGTCAGATCATTACGCAGGCTGGCAACGGACGTTTCTGTCGTCACCTGCGGCATATTGAAGCGCGACTCTGTGACGTTAATCGTATCGATGCCGTCCGGCAGGTTGTTCATGATGATACGATTGGCGCGGTCGACCCCTTCTCGGGTATCGCGATATTTGGTCTGCTCGCCCGATACATACAGCGTATTGCCTTTGGTCTGGATTTTCGGGCCCGTCAGGCCTGCGTCGTACTTCAGCGCAGACAGCTGATTGCCTGTCACCGTGGTCTCCAGCAATTTCGGCTGCGGATGCGGATCATAGGCCGGTTTAGGGCTGTCGATATGATCCTGATGCATATCGTTAAAGTTAGTCCGGATGGTAAAGCCGAACATAAAGGTATTGCCGCGCTCATAGCTGGCATTGATATCCGCCCAGTCAGTTACGCGGTAGATCGCACCGACGTTAACTTTACTGCGCTGCGGCAGGCGTCCGGCAAAATCATCTTTATAATCATTGCCTTCATATTCCACTTTCAGGCGCAGCGGCTGCCACGGCGTTTGGTATTCAATACCGCCGAACACGGCAGAAGGGCCGTGAAACATCTGAGAACCGTTAATCGAGCCAGCCTGTCCCACGCCCGGGCGCTGACAGAAGCTGTCGCTGTAAGAGCAGAAGGGGTTGGAAACGGTTCCGCTGTTACCCAGATAGCCCCAGCCAAAGCCCAGCGTAAAGTCAAAGGGCCCCCAGGCTTTGGTGGCGACCAGATATTCACTGTCAAATAAGCCGGTACCGCCAAGATCGCGCGTACCGAACGAGACTTCAGGTAACCAGTATCCTTCCTGCCACAACCGCAGTTTCAGATCGAAGGCTTTATCTTTATAGCTTTGATTACCACTGAAACTCTCTACCGCACTGTAACGTCGTGTCCGCACATCCGTGTAGCGCACAGTCGTTTCCAGCCAGGGGAAAAGCTGTAATGAGGCGGAATAGTAGCGATACTGGTCATTATCGCGGAAGTTAAGGCTGAATTCGCCTTCTCTTGCCATTCGCGCAGTCGGTACCTGCATCAGCCCTACGCCGCCGAAATCAGACTGCGACGGCGTGACGGGCGCCTCATACATTTCCGCCTGCGCCTGGCAGGCGCTTGCTACTGAAACAGCCAACAGGCTGAGAAGATAACGTTTTTTCATCAGTCTGGTATCCGGTGAGTCAGAACAGAAACAAGGCGGCTATTCAGATCGTCAAAGGCGTCTGGCAGGCTCCATGAGGAAAAGCCCACAAAAATAATGCTGCCAGGTTCAGGTTCGACATGGCGATGGTTCCAGTAAGCAATCGGGACGTTCTGCGTCGTTCCGTCTGGCGCAATCACAACCGCGAAATTGCGTTCTGCGCCGGCCAGCCGTGGATGGTCACGCAGGTATTCCCGCACGGACTTGCCCGGTTGCCAGGCTTCGCGTCCGGCTCCGGCAATCGCGCCCAGCAGCAGCACATGATGACTGGGCTGAGTGAGATAGAGATCATAACGCCCGTCCAGGCGGCGGTTGTCTGCTGAATGCAGCCGGATGCGATCAGGATCCAGCGTGACGAACTGACGGCCCGTCACCTTCATGTTGCTGAACTGCCGAATCACCGCGTCAATGGCGGCGGCTTGTTCACCACTGCTGTCGGCCCGCCAGGTACGCAGCGCGGCCAGGGCCTGCTGATACTGCTGCCGGGCCTGGGCTGTCGCTCCCTGCTCAGCAATCACGGCCCGTCGCCAGTCGGTTTGGGCCATTAATGCGGGCTGCGTCACCAACTGCGCCAGATTTTCGACCTGATTGAGCTGCACGCTGGCGGTGTCCTGCGGGGCATGGACGGTAACCTGACCTGCGGCACGGGCACCCAGACTGGTAAGCAGGCTCACGCCTGCCAACAATAGCGTTATTTTTTTCATGATTTCGCCGGCTTCAGAATGGTGATTTCAACAGGGAAGGTATCGGCAGCAAGCATCTGTCGGGATTGCACGACCTGACCGCTGCTGTTATCGATCCAGAACGTGTTTTGCCACTCACGGCCAAGGCTGTCGATACGTAACGCCTCATGCCAGACGCGGCAGGGGATGCGATTTCCGGCAATCGTCAGAACTTCATCATCGCCACGCTCGAAAGTGGAACTGACGGTGGCGCTCTGGAATTTGCCCTGCCCGGTCCACTGCACAATCCGCGTCCAGTGCTGGCCGTTGGTCAGCGACAGGCCTTTCGCCAGCGGATCCTGTTGCAGGTTACTGACGTTCATCAGGTTGTCGGGCAGGCCCAGCGTTTTAATCAGCCTGCCGTGGGCCGTTACCAGCATCGACTGGTCGCGCGTAATCCATTTTTGCTGGCCGTTTTCGTTGTAACCCAGCACGACAAAAATGCGTGGGCCGTCATTAATACGTGCATACAGGCTGGCGTAGGGCAGCGCATCAATTTCCTGAGGCGTGACAGTGACATCTTTTGGCCCTTCGATGGCCATTATCACCGTCTGTTCGAGTCCTTTTTGCGTTTGTGTACAGGCCTGCAGCAGCAGGCAAACGAGCAGCAGCGGAAGTTGGCGCACAATGTGTCCCTGATAAATGATGCCAAAGTAAAAATAACCACACGAATGTGTGGTTATGATTAATGCTCCCATACCTCTGTTCTTTCAGCTGCCGACACGCTGGCATCCTCGTCGCAACACACTCACCTGCGTAAATGCATCACGACTCACACGTTCGCGGCCTTGCTGCAGCCTAAAGAATCAGGGTACCCATCAACGTGTGGTGCCCGTTGTGGTCGTGGTAGTTGTACCCGTATTTGCCCCGTCACCACCGCCAGAAGCGGCAACGCCGAGTCCTACTAACGCGCCGAGCACGCCGATACCTACAGCGGTAGTCGTACCTGCGGAGATTGTCCCCGCCTGTGCGCCTGCTGCGGCACCAGCTTCTTCCGGTGCCGCATAAGCGCTGGAAGAGACGGCGACGAGTAATGCCAGACCGGCAATCATGCGTTTTTTCATAACAACACCTACATTGGTTGAATGAAGGATTGCTATCCAACACATTCGCGAAACAGAATAAACGGTTATCGCAAACCGAAGGACAGACCCATTATGGGCGCGTCCAGTATAGGGCAACAAAATACCAGAGTTGAGTAGTCTTAAAACCTGGTAAATGACGCGTAAAAAAACGGGGCAAATTAAGCGGATTCAGCGTTAACTTATTTTAAATTGGTGGATTTACCGTGAAAGGCCGGATATTTGTCTGTGAGTAAGAGGAAAGCAAAGCGGTTTCTACTTATTTAGTATCTTTTGGTACGGAATGAGAATAATCGGAATTACCTGAATAAGCGTAAAATCCAATCACCTTATAAAACAACAGGTAAGAAGCATTGGCTTACCGTTTTAGATCCGGTTTTTAGTAGGGTGATGCGCTCTGCGCAGCGCGAGGTTCAGAATTGCCGCAGTGCATTTTAAGAATTTTCCAGTCTGCCAGCAGGCTTTTCAGATAAAAAGCAGCGTGCCCGATCGTGATGACAAAAAAAAGGCGGCCGGCAGGCCGCCTCTGTCACTATACGATTAGCGCCATTTCTTGTAGCAGTTAATTAAGGCGTTAGTCGAACTGTCATGACTAGTAATATTACTGTCATCTTCCAGCTCCGGCAGAATACGGTTAGCCAGCTGTTTGCCTAATTCCACGCCCCACTGGTCAAAAGTGAAGATATTCAGAATTGCCCCCTGGGTGAAGATCTTATGCTCGTAGAGCGCAATCAGCGCGCCCAGGCTGAATGGCGTGATTTCGCGCAACAGAATTGAGTTGGTCGGGCGGTTCCCTTCAAACACTTTAAACGGCACGATGTGCGCGACAGATTCCGCCGATTTACCCGCATCAGTAAATTCTTTCTGCACCACTTCGCGTGACTTACCAAATGCCAGCGCTTCGGTCTGAGCAAAGAAATTCGACAGCAGCTTAGGATGGTGATCGGCCAGGGCATTGTGGCTGATGGCAGGTGCAATAAAATCGCAAGGTACCAGTTTGGTGCCCTGGTGAATCAACTGATAAAACGCATGCTGGCCGTTGGTGCCGGGTTCACCCCAGATAATCGGGCCCGTCTGATAGGTCACCGGCTGGCCTGCGCGATCAACGTACTTCCCGTTCGACTCCATATTTCCCTGTTGGAAATAGGCTGCAAAACGGTGCATGTACTGATCGTAAGGCAGGATAGCTTCGGTTTCCGCGCCAAAGAAGTTGTTATACCAGATACCAATCAGCGCCAGCAGAACGGGGATATTCTTTTCGGCTGGCGTGGTAGAGAAGTGCTTATCCATGGCATGCGCGCCACTCAGCAACTGCTCAAAGTTCTCAAAACCAATCGACAGAATAATGGACAGGCCAATGGCCGACCACAGCGAATAGCGGCCGCCGACCCAGTCCCAGAACTCGAACATATTGTCGGTATCGATGCCAAATTCGCCCACGGCTTTAGCATTGGTGGAGAGCGCAGCAAAGTGCTTCGCAACGTGTTGTTGATCGCCGGCCGTTTTCAGGAACCAGTCGCGTGCGCTGTGCGCATTGGTCATGGTTTCCTGGGTGGTAAAGGTTTTTGACGCCACCAGAAACAGCGTGGTTTCGGGGCTGAGGTCTTTCAGCGTTTCGGCGATGTGCGTGCCGTCAACGTTGGACACAAAATGCATGTTCAGGTGGTTTTTGTACGGGCGCAGTGCCTCAGTCACCATAAACGGCCCCAGATCGGAACCGCCGATACCAATGTTCACCACATCGGTGATCGGTTTGCCGGTGTAACCTTTCCAGTCACCGCCAATAATGCGCTCGGAGAAGCTTTTCATTTTCGCCAGCACCGCGTTGACTTCAGGCATCACATCTTTGCCATCCACCTTGATTGGCGTATTGCTGCGGTTGCGCAGGGCGACGTGCAGGACGGCGCGATCCTCCGTCCGGTTAATTTTTTCGCCCGAGAACATGGACGCAATCGCGCCGCTTAAATCGGTTTCTTTTGCCAGGGCCAGCAGTTTATCGAGCGTCTCCTGCGTGATTCGGTTTTTGGAGAAATCTACCAGCATCTGGTCGTCAAAGGTGGCTGAGAATTTAGCAAAACGATCGGCATCCTGGGCAAACAGGTCGGCGATTTTCGCCGTTTTCATCTGTTCATAATGCTCTTGCAGCGCTTTCCAGGCTGCGGTTTGGGTCGGATTGATATTTTTCATGGCAACACTCTTGTTGATATTAAGAACCGTCATTCCATCGGGGTCGCATCGTACCCGGTTAGCATTTCAGTATGACCACAGTTGCAACTGAAAGGAAAAACTTTGTCAGTGCGATGGTGTCAGCGCACGAATACAGCCCGTTTCGCAGTGGATGATGCGGCAATCATTCGGACTGTTTCCATGGGCGAAAGGCTGAAAAGTATGGCGCAACGGCAGCCCACGAACATTGTGCCGCATCAGAATGTGACGACGTTGCTGAAGCCATTTAGCACTGTAGTCGCAGAGATTAGGCAAAATTTGTTATCCGGTGCGCTCTGCATGAAAAATTGTCCCGTGACGGTCATTGACAGCAGGGCCAGAAATCGCTAAATCTATGCGCGCTACTTGCGCACCTGTGCGCAAGCCAGAAGAGGCGCGTCGACCAGGCAGTGTGTTGGAGGAACCGTATCCAGAGATAACACATCAGGGGGAGCGACGCCGAGGTGGTCAACATCACGGTGTGTTGGCTGTCGGCTACAGGGGCTGAATCCCCTGGGTTGTCACCAGAAACGTCCACAGTCGGACGTTTCGCAAGGTGGAGCGCTTCTGGGTGACTCGTCTATTCGATTTTACCCGTTTCTGCTCTTTCCTTGTGCTTAGGCTGAATTACTGTTTCTCATCTCTTAACGGGTGAGGGCAACGTATCCTGACACGAGGTCATACAATGTCTCTGAATCTGAATGTAGCGAAATTTGGCGGTACCAGCGTTGCCGATTTCGATGCCATGAACCGTAGCGCCGATGTGGTGTTGCAGGACAGCAATACCCGGCTGGTGGTGCTTTCTGCCTCTGCAGGCATCACCAATCTGCTGGTCTCCCTTGCCGAAGGTCAGGAGACATCGCAACGCGCGGCGCAGCTCGATGATATCCGCCGCATTCAATATGCCATCATCGATCGCCTGAACAATCCAGACGTTATCCGCGATGAAATCGACCGCATTATCGACAATATCGGCATGCTGTCTGACGCCGCCGCTCTCGCCACCTCCAGCGCCTTAACCGACGAACTGGTCAGCCACGGCGAACTCATGTCGACTCTGCTGTTTGTCGAGATCCTGCGTGAGCGCGGGGTCAATGCGGAATGGTTTGACGTGCGTAAAGTCATGCGCACGAACGATCGCTTTGGCCGTGCGGAGCCTGATGTCGCCGTACTGGCCGAGCAGGTCAGTGTGCAGTTGCAGCCGCGCATTGCCGCCGCTCTGGTGGTCACGCAGGGCTTTATCGGCAGCGAAGAAAAAGGACGTACCACCACGCTGGGCCGCGGCGGCAGTGATTATACGGCCGCCCTGCTGGGTGAAGCATTAAACGCTGCGCGCGTGGATATCTGGACAGACGTGCCGGGCATTTACACCACCGATCCGCGTGTAGTCCCGGCGGCTAAACGTATTGATGAAATCACTTTTGAAGAAGCGGCTGAAATGGCCACTTTTGGTGCCAAAGTTCTGCATCCTGCCACGCTGCTGCCCGCTGTCCGTAGCGACATTCCGGTGTTCGTCGGCTCCAGTAAAGATCCTGCAGCAGGCGGTACGCGCGTGTGCAATGAGACGGCGAATCCGCCGCTGTTCAGAGCGCTGGCGCTACGTCGCAAGCAAACCCTGGTCACGTTGCACAGCCTGAATATGTTGCATACGCCGGGCTTCCTGTCTGAAGTGTTCAATATCCTGGTGCGTCACAACGTGTCGGTGGATCTGATTACCACCTCGGAAGTCAGCGTCGCGTTGACGCTGGATACGACCGGCTCGACTTCAACCGGCGACCATCTGCTGAGCCAGGCGTTGTTAACCGAGCTCTCATCCCTGTGTCGGGTGGAAGTAGAGGAAAACCTGGCGCTGGTGGCCATAATCGGCAATGAACTGTCGAAAGCCTGTGGGGTAGGTAAAGAGGTGTTTGGCGTACTTGAGCCCTTTAACCTGCGCATGATTTGCTACGGAGCCAGCAGCTATAACCTCTGCTTCCTGGTGCCAGGTGACGATGCGGAAAGTGTGGTGCGTACGCTGCACCACAACTTGTTTGAATAAGCGCCGCTGACATCAAAAGAAAGCCGGACCCTGTCCGGCTTTTTACTGACCGGCTGTGATGCCGCCGGACATCATTCCACGCACGTCGCTGATTTTGCTAAAAGGATGTTTGTTGATGCTTGCCACCTTAACCCGTCTGTTCCCCCTGTGGGCCGTCCTGTTGTCTGTCGCGGCTTACTACTCGCCCACCACCTTTCTTGGCATTGGCCCGTGGGTCGCGTATCTGCTGATGCTGATTATGTTCGGTATGGGAGTCACGCTGAATATCAATGATTTCAAACGCGTCTTAACCCGTCCGGCACCGGTGCTTGCAGGTACATTCCTGCACTATCTGGTGATGCCCCTGGCGGCATGGGCGCTGGCAAAACTGTTTAACATGCCGCCCGATCTGGCTGCCGGGATGATTCTGGTGGGCAGCGTTGCCAGTGGAACCGCCTCGAACGTGATGATTTATCTGGCAAAAGGCGATGTGGCGCTCTCGGTGACCATCTCCTCGGTGTCCGCGCTGGTCGGGGTATTTGCCACGCCGCTGCTGACCCGTTTTTATGTGGATACGCATATTCAGGTTGATGTTGCCGGTATGCTGCTGAGCATCATCAGGATCGTCGTGATC
This sequence comes from Pantoea sp. SGAir0183, assembly GCF_043545505.1. NCBI lineage: Bacteria > Pseudomonadati > Pseudomonadota > Gammaproteobacteria > Enterobacterales > Erwiniaceae > Pantoea > Pantoea sp. SGAir0183. The sequence goes on along the minus strand of NZ_CP028053.1, from coordinate 4,168,854 downwards.
CCTATCGGGTTAGGGTTGATCATTCACCACACGTTTAACGGTCTGGTTCGTCGGGTAGAGCCTTATCTTCCCGCTTTTTCAATGGTGTGTATTCTGCTGATCATCAGTGCTGTGGTCGCCGGTAGCCAGAGCTTTATTGCCTCGGTTGGCGTGATGGTGATCGCCGCCGTCATGTTACATAACGCCATTGGTCTGCTCGGCGGTTACTGGGGCGGCAAGCTGTTTGGCTTTGATGAATCCACCTGCCGCACGCTGGCGCTGGAAGTGGGCATGCAGAATTCAGGGCTGGCGGCGACGCTGGGTAAACTGTATTTCTCGCCACTGGCTGCACTGCCGGGGGCGTTGTTTTCCGTCTGGCACAACCTTTCCGGTTCCCTGCTGGCGGGCTACTGGTCCGGTAAGCCCACAGATAAAAAGCCGTCATCCCGTCCCTGAGAGACACAGTGCGAAGGCCAAACGGCCTTCGCACTTTCTTTAGTCATAATCCCGCTCATCGTCAGGCTGCTCCAGAACCGTGTAAGCGACCGCGCAAAACAGCGAGTTCAGACGCTTCATATCGCCCAGCAAGCCCAGGTGCAGCGAACTGGTTTCAATGCTCTGAATGTTCTGCTGATGTAACCGATCAACATGCGAGTGTGAATAGCGGCGTATTTTCAGGCGAAAGCGGTGTTTGGCGCGGCGTAGCCGCTTAGCGCTGGTAACATCGTGAGATAAAAATACCGACAGGCTCAGCCGTAGATTCGCGATAAGCTGCTCATGCAAGGCTTCCAGCTCTTTCAGGCCCTCGGGCGAAAAGGTTCGCCGGGCAGCCAGAGATTTATCGGCGACGTCCCCGCTCATGCGCTCGATAATGTCACCGGCCTGCTCCAGATTCAGCGACATTTCTATGATTTGCCCCCAGCGGCGGGAATCCTCCTCTGATAAATCCTCTTTCGGCATGCGCGCCAGATAGAGTTTGATGGCGGTATACAGGACATCCACATCATCATCCAGCCGCCGTACCGTGCGTTCTGCCCGCGACTCGCCGCGCACCACCTGCAGAAACGTATCCAGCATCTGCTCCAGCACGTCGCCCATACGCAACGCTTCGCGCGCAGCATTCACCAGCGCCAGAGCGGGCGTATCCAGCGCGCTGCTGTCAAGGTGTCTGGGTTTTAGCGTGACGTCACTTTCGGCATCGTCCGCAATCAGTCGACGGCACAGGCGTGCCATCGCATCGGCAAAGGGCACCATGATAATGCAGCGAAACAGGTTGTAGAAAACGTGAAAGAAGATCACCAGCTCTTCGTCATTAACGGGCAGTTTATCCAGCCAGCCCGCTACGGTTTCAACAAAGGGCAGAATTATTACACAGCCCGTCAGCTTAAACAGAAAGCTGCCCATTGCAACGCGTTTACCGGCCGCATTGGATCCGCTGCCGTTAATAACCGCCAGTAAGCCGCTGCCCAGGTTCGCGCCGATTACCAGGCACAGGGCCACCTTGAAGGCGATCACGCCTGTGGCGGTCAGTGTGGCGGTAATCAGCACAGCGGCGAGACTGGAGTAGCTGATAATAGCAAAGACCGCTCCGAGCAGAGCGTCCAGCATTACGTCACCGGTTAAACTGGAAAACAGAACCTGCACGCCAGCCGCCTGGGTAATCGGTCGGGCGGCTTCAACAATCAGCTGTAGCGCCAGCAGAATTAACCCCAGACCTATGCTGGTCCGGCCAAGCTGACCTGCCCGGCTTTGTTTGCGACTCAGGAAGAAAACCACGCCAAAAAAGATAAACAGCGGGGAAAGCCAGGAGAGATCGAATGTCAGGACGCGCGCCATAATGGCCGTACCGACGTCAGCGCCCAGTATCACTACCAGAGCGGGTGTCAGGCTGACAAGATTTTGAGCCACAAACGAGGTAACCAGCAGCGTGGTGGCATTACTGCTTTGCACCAGCATCGTTACGCCGATACCGGCAAGAAACGCCATCGGCTTCTTTTCCACGCTGCGACTGAGCACCCGGCGCAAATCGGCCCCGTAAACGCGCATAATGCCGGAGCGCGTAATGTGCGTGCCCCAGACCAGAAGCGCAACGGCAGACAGTAAGTTAAGCAGGGTTAACACGTAACGTTGCTCCTCAACCATCAGGCTTACGGCATGACAGATTGCCAGCCTGATGGAGAGCGCAATCTGCGAACATGGCTGCCGGACGTTGCGAACTTTTTTCCAGTGTTTTAAATGACCTGCGCAGCGTCGGCCCCTTTAAATGTAGACCACTCTGCGGATACCTCACGACAAATCCGGCTGGCCTCAGGCGGACCTTTCCCGCCGCGCGCGGCCGGTGCGCTTTTTTCTGTGGTCAGTGAAGGGCGTGGCGACAAAGTCAGTACGGCAGGTGATCAGCGGAATAACGGCAACAGAAGTACGGGTTGTGCCGTTCGCCCAACCCGCCAGACCCGGGGCGGCAGTTTACTGTATTTCTGCCGCCAGAAACGGGAAGAGGGTCAGAACGAAACCTGTGCCAGCAGATCGTGATGCACCGGCTTGTCATGAGGAACGCCGAGCAGTGTACACAGCGTGCCGCAGAGATCGGTTTGTTGCAGTTCCAGCCCAGGCTTTAGCGAGAATCCGTCACCAAAGACAAACAGGGGAACGGTCGTTTCCTCCGGCAGCATGCCACCATGTGAGCGGTCGTCGTTCATGCCATGGTCAGCGGTCACCATCACCTGATAGCCTTCTGCCAGCCAGCCAGGCATCCATTGCGACAGGTAACCATCCGCCATGCGTGCCCGGTTACGATACTGGGGCGAGGACAGGCCATGTTGATGACCGGCATAATCGATATTCATCGGATGGATGAGGAGGAAGTCCGGGTTGTGCCGCAACCTCAGGCTCTCGGCATCTTCAAACAGGTGCGAATCGGGGTAACTGTCGTCAACGTAAAAGTGCCCGAACTGGACAGGCAGGGCCGGCGCTTCGGTATGACGATCACGCGCGGGCTCGAAAGGACTGCGGTTGTAAAGTTCACTGATCCAGTGATAAGCCGCTGCGGCGGTGGTCAGGCCCGCATCACGCGCATAGTGAAATACGCTCTGTTCGTGACTCAGGCGGTTTACCCCGTTGTGGATGATTCCACTTTGCACAGGCGCAACACCGGTCAGAATGCATTCATACAGCGGACGCGACAGAGAAGGTAGTGCACAGGTGAGATGATAATAATGCCCTTTACCTTGCGCACATTCTGCGTGCAGATAACCCATCGCATGATGGGCAACGTGATGGCTCAGGCCGTCCAGAATCACCAGAATTGTTTTCATGTTGTCCTCTCTTGCTGCGGCGTCTTCACGCCACAGGGGGCGTTTGTCTGCGTCTCTGACGTCGGGCTGTTTTAACGCCGCCAGCGCAACGCCGTCCGGCCGCATCTTAATAGTTGAGTAAGTGCACACTAACCTGACGTAATCCCGTAACCGTTAATGCGGGACAGATTAAGCCTGGCCGGGCCTGAACGCCGCTGTTAGCTGCGCGGAGAGCAACGCAGCGTGTTACCTCAGGGCGCTTATCCATTGAGTCGGGTATGGAAGCGGGCGCTAGCTGACTGCCGGGGTTGAAAAACCGAGCCAATGTAAATGTCGGATGTGAAAACCGTATGACAGGACGGCACGACGGAGTGGGTCTGCCAGCCGATATGATCGGTCTGTCCGGTTGGCTTTCATTAAAAGACAGGTTCGTACGGTCCCGGCGGTATAACCCAGGGTGCCGGGGCTGGCATTCCATCGCGCAGTCTGGTGATTTGAAAGACGCTGTTAAGTAAGCCTGACGGCTATATTGTGATTTACGTCACACTAAAGCATGATAATGCCAGAAAACATCCCTTTATTTTCGAGGCGTGAAATGAGTGATAAAAACCCGATAGCACAAAAGATAGCGCGCCTGATGCAATGGGTGCTGAATGCAGGATTGCTGATTCTGGCGTTCATTTTAATGGTCTTCCTGGGCAAAGAGACGGTCCATTTAGCCAACGTCCTGTTCAGCACGGGCGAGCAGGCGTCCTCCTATCTTCTGATCGAAGGCATCGTGATTTACTTCCTTTACTTTGAGTTTATTGCCCTCATCGTGAAGTACTTCCAGTCGGGTTACCATTTCCCGTTACGCTATTTCGTCTATATCGGCATCACGGCTATCATCAGGCTGATTATCGTCGACCACAAAAATCCCTTTGATACGCTGTGCTACTCGGCTGCTATTCTGCTGCTGGTTATCACCCTGTGGCTGGCAAACAGTAACCGGCTTAAGCGCGAATAACCTCGCGTTTGCATGACGGACGGGTGTGCCGTGAATCGCTCTGCGCTAAACTACCTGCCTGAAAATTTTTGGGGGAAAGTGTCATGACGCAAGACCCGCTCCGTTTATTACGTTCACTCAACTGGCTGGCGCTGGACGGTGCTGCTCTGTCGCCATCACTTCGTGACTGGCTGATGGAGGAGGACTCTATGACCAGGCGCTTCGAACAGCATTGCCAGAAGGTCAGGGTGGAGCCCGTTCGTGAAGGGTTTATCCACGCTGACGAATTAGGTGACGAAGGTGCGCTGTTACCCGCTGATCAGCGCTTCTGGCTGCGTGAAGTGATCCTGTATGGCGACGAACAACCCTGGCTGGCGGGACGCACGCTGGTGCCTGAAAGCACCCTGAACGGTCCCGAAGCGATGTTGCAGCAGCTCGGAACGCGACCGCTGGGACGTTACCTGTTCTCCTCTTCAACCCTGACCCGCGATTTTATCGAGCCCGGTAACGTTGAATCGCTGTGGGGACGTCGGTCGCGCCTGCGTTTATCGGGGAAGCCCCTGCTACTAACCGAATTATTTTTACCGGCGTCGCCGGTTTACCGTTACCAGGGTTAAGGATTTGACCTGTGCAAAACAGACAACAAATGACCAAATGGCAGGCTTACAGCCGCCTCATGCGAATTGATAAACCTATTGGCACGCTGCTGCTGCTGTGGCCGACGTTGTGGGCGCTGTGGCTGGCTAACAGGGCGATGCCGCCGTTACCGGTACTGATCGTGTTTGTCGCGGGCGTATTTGTCATGCGTGCAGCCGGCTGTGTGATCAACGATTATGCTGACCGTAAAGTCGACGGCCATGTGGAACGCACAAAGCTCCGGCCACTGGCCAGCGGTGCTGTCACGGCGAAAGAGGCTAAAATGCTGTTTGTGGTACTGGGGCTGATCGCGTTTGGCCTGGTACTAAGCATGAACCTGATGACGATTATGCTTTCTGTTGTCGGGCTGGCGCTCGCCTGGGTTTATCCTTTTATGAAGCGCTATACGCATTTGCCGCAGGTGGTCCTGGGCGCCGCATTTGGCTGGGCAATTCCCATGGCCTGGGCTGCTGTTAGTGAGTCCTTACCTCTGGTTTGCTGGCTGGTATTTCTCGCCAACATTTGCTGGACGGTGGCCTACGATACGCAATATGCCATGGTGGATCGCGAGGACGACCTGAAGATTGGCGTGAAGTCCACAGCCATTCTGTTTGGCCAGTACGACAAATTGATTATCGGCCTGCTGCAACTGGCGACGCTGGGGCTGATGGCGCTGGTAGGGACACGGCTGCATCTGAATGGGGCGTTTTACTGGACGCTGTTACTGGCGGGCGGTTTATTTGTTTATCAGCAAAAACTGATCGCAAAGCGCGCGCGTCAGGCCTGTTTCCAGGCGTTTCTGAATAACAATTATGTAGGGCTGGTGCTGTTTCTCGGCGTGTTAATGAATACTCCGCCGTTCTCAAACCTGTTGTAGGGCAGGCACCGAACGTAGCGCCAGTGCGATGCACAGTGTGAGGTTCAGTAAGCAATAAAAAAGGCGACCAGTCAGGTCGCCTTTTTTTGTCATGCCAGCACGTTAGCTGTGTGCAACGGCGCTCTCGATGGTCATACGGACATCGCTGGTGACCAGTTCTGCCAGAATGTGCCAGGTCGCCAGCGTCTGCGCCACATCCGCATCGCCACTGTCGCTGATATAGCCTTCATCGCGCAGGGTCAGTACCAGTGTAGAGAACACCGCTTTATCGAAAAACTCAGGCGCATTGATGCCATGCAGTACGCTCAGGCGCTGGGCCAGCGTGCGGCTCTCTTTTTCCAGCGTGCCGCGGTTGATGGTGGGTTTGGCGCTGAGAATCGAGAAGGTGATGGCGTAACGTTGCAGCGTTTCACGTACACCGGCAGCCAGCAGCTGCAGCGTACGGTAACGTGCCGTATTGAACGACAGCAGACCTGCCTCAACGGTAATCAGTCCCTGGCGCGCCAGCTCCTGGCATAAGTCAGCCAGCAACTGCGGCAGCTGGTCGTTGCCCCAGCGCAGGAACAGCTCGCTCTTCAGCATGGGGTAAATCAGGCTGACCTGGCGCAGCAGTTCGGCTTCGCTCAGGTTACGGTGCTGCTGGATGATGGCCGCAATCAGAGAGGGCATCACCAACATATGGTGGATGTTATTCCGGTAATAGGTCATCAGTACCGCCTGCTCGCGCGGCAGAATAATGATGTCGCCAATGCTGTCCTTCTCACTCTCAAACTTGTTCATACTCAGCGCGTGATCCAGCAACGCTTCCGCAGACATGTCAGGCAAAGTGGCATCCGGCGAGTAGGGCACATTACGTAATAACTGGGTATAGCACTCCAGCTGCTCAATCAGCTGTTCACGGGTCAGCGAACGCTGGCGGGAAGCGAGCAGTGCCGTTACGCACAGGTTCATGGCGTTCGCGGCACCGGCTTCATTAATATGTACCATGATGGTGGCGGCGATATCATTGGCCGTTGGCGTTAACCAGCCCGGACGTTGCGCTTCAATGGGATCGATAGACTCACGCCATTCCGGTACGCGCTTGTTCAGATAGTTGATCAGCGGCAACGGCTCACCAAAGTTCACATAACCCTGGCCCAGGTTGCGCAGCTTACGCAGGCCGCGCACCATCTGCATAAAGCCTTCTTTCTCTTTTGCCGCACCGCGTAGCTCTTTAGCGTAAGTACCCACTTCCATTACATGTTCATAACCGATGTAAATGGGCACTAACGTGATAGGTCGCGTGCCGCCGCGCAGCATGGCCTGCAGCGTCATAGAGAGGGTGCCGGTTTTCGGATCCAGCAGTCGGCCGGTACGTGAGCGTCCACCTTCCACGAAATACTCGACGGAATAGCCGCGGGTAAAGAGCTCGCCAAGGTATTCACGGAACACGGTTGAATAGAGCTTGTTGCCTTTAAAGGTACGACGAATAAAGAAGGCACCCAGACGACGGAAAATCGGCCCGGCAGGCCAGAAGTTCAGGTTAATCCCTGCGGCAATATGCGGCGGAACCAGGCCCTGGTGATACAGCACATAAGACAGTAGCAGGTAGTCCATATGGCTGCGGTGGCAAGGCACATAAACAATTTCATGCCCGTCCTGCGCCAGCTGACGTACCCGCTCACCGCCGTTAACGTTGATCCCCTGATAGAGTCGGCTCCAGAGCCAGCCCATCACGCGGTCGGTGATACGAATCGCTTCGTAGGAAAAGTTGGCCGCAATTTCTTCCATCATTTCAATGGCGTTTTGCTGCGCTTTCTCATGGGAGATTTTCTTGCTACGCGCCTCGTCTTCCACAGCTTTTTCAATCGCCTTCGACTGCAACAGGCGATTGAATAAATCCTGGCGAGCCGGCAGGCGCGGTCCCACCGCAGCCAGGCGCTGACGGGCAAAATGGATGCGCGCTACGCGAGCCAGCTTCTGCGCAATCGACTTGTCGGTACCGTGTTCGGTCGCCATACGACGCAGGGAGACCGTGGGCGAAAAACGCACAAAACTGTCGCGGCCATGCCAGAGAACGGCAAAGAATTTTTGAATGCCGTTAAGGAGCCGCAAATGAGGCGGATGATCGTCGCCCTGGACTTCCCGACCTGGCGCACGGCCAAACATGACTGAAACCGGTAACATCTGAACATCAAGTTCAGGGTTGCTGCGGTGCAGATCAAGATACTCGTGGAAGATTTTGACCGATTCAAGGCTGGGCACGAAATAGGGGAACACACGCGGACCGTCATTAATAAAGACATGACGCGGCAACAGGGCGCCGTCTATCTCCAGCGGAATAAGCGGATCAGGCAGATCGTGCCGGATGCACTGCGCGCGTAAAGTCAGGAGATCGGCCTTTGAATCATAAGGCAGGACATACATAATAGGCCGGGTAGGATCCAGCCCATGTTCGGAGACGGGATCAGCCGGAATGGCCTTACTCTTTACCAGAAATGAAAGGGGTAAGTTCAGCAATTTATAAAAAATTTTACGCCAACCTGACATAGACAACATGAAGCCTCTTGTTAGCAAAGCGGCGCAAGCATATCAGAACGCGCAGCAAAAATCTGTGACAGCGACAATTGTGCGCTGCCCGGTATTGACGTCAATCCTTTGAAAAGAGTTCCTTTATCATGACAAATAATGTCACCGGCATTACCCGGATTGTGAAAGCGGCTGGCTACTCATGGCAAGGTCTTCGCGCCGCCTGGCAGCATGAAGCTGCCTTCCGCCAGGAAGCCGTAATTTCACTGGCGGCAATTATCCTGGCCTGCTGGCTGGATGTCGATACTATTTCGCGCATCCTGATGATTGGCGCGGTCATGCTGGTGATGATTGTTGAAGTTCTGAACAGCGCCATCGAAGCGGTGGTGGACCGCACAGGGCAGGAACGTCATCCTCTTGCCGGCCGAGCCAAAGATATGGGATCGGCCGCTGTTTTGCTGGCAATAGTACTGGCCCTGTTCGTTTGGGGAACGCTACTTTGGTCGCATTTGCGATAAGCATTCCATCTCCCGTCAAATTACTGATTTTGGCCTGACTTTTGGTTTCCATTTCACCAATACCTGTATATACTCACAGCGACTGTATAAACAACCAGGGGGCGGGATGAAAGCATTAACCAGCAGGCAGCAACAGGTCTACGACTTGATTCGCGACCACATTAATCAAACGGGCATGCCGCCTACGCGTGCAGAAATTGCTGCGCAACTGGGCTTCCGCTCACCTAACGCGGCAGAAGAGCATCTGAAAGCGCTGTCGCGTAAAGGCGTGATTGAAATCGTCTCTGGTGCGTCCCGCGGTATCCGTTTGTTAATGGAAGAAGAACCTTCAGACGGTCTGCCACTCATTGGGCGCGTTGCGGCGGGTGAGCCGTTGCTGGCCCAGGAACATATCGAAACCCACTACAAAGTGGATCCAGACATGTTCAAGCCCTCTGCCGATTTCCTGCTGCGCGTTAGCGGCATGTCAATGAAAGACATTGGCATCATGGATGGCGATCTGCTGGCCGTGCATAAAACGCAGGAAGTGCGTAATGGTCAGGTGGTGGTAGCGCGCATTGATGACGAAGTCACCGTGAAGCGCTGGAAAAAGCAGGGATCAGTGGTGCATCTGTTACCTGAAAATACGGATTTTGAGCCTATCATTGTCGATACACGTGCGCAGTCGCTGACGGTTGAAGGTCTGGCGGTTGGCATCGTACGTAACGGTGAGTGGTTGTAACTCTTCTTAAGGTTGGCTCTTTACGTCAACCTTGACGTTACCCAGTCTGCCCCTGTTTTGCCGCTGTGGGTTCATCTGCAACACCAGCGGCGCATTGCACGGACGTTACATGCGCTTCCTGACAGCTACCGATAAAAAACTGTGGCGGCTGGCGCTGCCCATGATCCTGTCAAATATCACCGTTCCTCTGCTCGGCTTAGTCGATACAGCCGTTATTGGCCATCTCGACAGCCCGGTTTATCTGGGCGGCGTTGCGGTCGGGACGACCGTTACCAGTTTCATCTTCATGCTGCTGCTTTTTCTGCGGATGAGTACGACAGGCCTGACGGCTCAGGCGTTTGGCGCGGGCGATAAAACGGCGCTGGCGCGCGCATTGGCACAGCCCCTGATCATTGCCTTACTGGCCGGCAGCCTGTTTATTGCCCTGCGTCATCCTGTTACGGCATTAGCAATCCGCTTTATCGGCGGAGAGGCCGCCGTGCTTGAGCAGGCTGCGCTGTTTATCCATATTCGCTGGCTCAGTGCGCCCGCCATGCTGGCTAACCTGGTGATTCTGGGCTGGCTGCTGGGCGTACAGTATGCCAGAGCGCCGGTCATCCTGCTGGTGGTGGGCAACGTTATCAATATTCTGCTGGACCTCTGGCTGGTGCTGGGGCTGCACTGGGGCGTAGCCGGGGCTGCAGCCGCGACGGCTATCGCGGAATATGCGACGTTGCTGGTCGGGGCACTTATGGTCTGGCGCGTGCTGGCGCTGCGCGGCATCACGCTGCACAGTCTGGTCCATAGCTGGCGTGGCGATATCCACCGCCTGCTTCGCCTGAATCGCGATATCCTGCTGCGTACCTTACTGTTACAGCTTTGCTTTGCCTCTCTGACCGTGCTGGGAACGCGTATCGGACCTGATGTGGTGGCGGTAAATGCCATCCTGCTGATGTTCATGACGTTTACCGCCTATGCGCTGGATGGCTTTGCTTACGCCGTCGAAGCCTTTGCTGGTGAGGCACACGGCGCAAAGGACGGCAGCAGGTTGCAACTGGTATGGATTGCTGCCTGCCGTCAGGCACTGTCAGTCGCGCTGTTTTTCTCCCTGGTCTATGCTGTTTGTGGCTATCAGATCGTGGCTCTCCTGACATCGATTCCCGCACTTCAACAGGCGGCTGACCGTTTTCTGCCGTGGCAGGTTGTCATGCCGCTGGTTGGCGTCTGGTGCTATCTGCTGGATGGCATGTTTATTGGTGCGACCCGCGGAAGAGAAATGCGCAACAGTATGGCGATTGCCGCACTGGGCTATTTCCTGACGCTGTTAACCGTGCCTTTTGTCGGTAATCACGGTCTATGGCTGGCGATAGCCGTTTTTCTGGCGCTTCGCGGCCTGTCACTTTGGCTGGTCTGGCGCAGGCACTGGCGCAATGGCACCTGGTTTAGCGCCTGAGCAACTTGCCTGAAATATGACGCAGGATACATAAAATTTTCATTTTTTCCGGCAAAACTGAAATTAGCTACTACAATTATCTTTGAATGGCGCTATTAAGCAGCGCTTTATATCGTAATTTTGCCTGATGGCAAAATAAAACGAAATCGAAGGATGACGTGGAGGTCTGCAATGAATAAAGACGAAGCGAGTGGTAACTGGAAACAGTTCAAAGGAAAAATGAAAGAGAAATGGGGCAAGCTGACCGATGATGACATGCAAGTCATTGAAGGTAAACGCGATCAGCTGGTCGGCAAAATTCAGGAACGTTACGGCTACGCGAAAGATCAGGCGGAGAAAGAAGTAACGGACTGGGAAGGTCACAACAAGGATTACCGCTGGTAATCACGTTATTCAGGGATGCTCCTACCCGGGCCGGTACGCTCATGCCGGCCAGACCGCACAAGGATGTGCAATTAACTTCGTTTACTGCGTTTCTTCCCGTCAGCCTGATGGTCATGATCACAATGTTCATGCTGTTCACAGGCTTCAACTTCCGCACAGTTTTCACATAACCCGTGCGCCTCTATCACGCTATGCCGTAGGACGAAGCTTGCCTCCTGCGCCAGCGATGCGATGATTTTTTCTGCGCCCTGCGCCTGCTTTTCCGTGACCACTGCACAGCGATCGCAGACCAGCATCACCGATGTATGGGCGGGTGCGTCGAAATGGTGACACATCACATAGCTGTTATTGGACTCGACGCGGTGGATAAAACCCTGCTCAAGAAGAAAATCCAGCGCACGGTAGACGGTAGGAGGCTTGGCCTGGGGCTCACTGACACGCAACTGATCAAGCAGGTCATAAGCACTGATCGATCCTGGCTGTCCGGCCATCAACCGCAGGACCTCTGCGCGCTGGGTCGTCAGGCGTACACCGCGCTGTAAACACAGTTTCTCAGCCTGGGTCATGATTTGCTCTGGCGTCATGGTTGACATGGAATTTCTCCGTTTGACAGGTGATGTTATCTTATCACATTAATGATACGTACGATGCACCTTGCCTGTCTGCACCTCCTCCCTTTGTCCGTGCTTATCTGTTCCTTACGACTTTGCGCCCGTCTGCGAGGCCAATATATGTCAGAATGTTTGTAAATATTTTTTCCTTTTGCTTTACATCTCACTGAGTTAAGAACTAATGTTTAAAAGTTCTTAATAAAGTGCTGGTCCCGGCCTCCTTCTGTTAACGCTTTTTGGACGGTAACCAGACATAACGGATCGAAAAATAATCAATCAATGGAATTGCGCCACTATTTACTCTGAATTCACAGCAATAAAGCGTTAGCCATCCTCCACAATGGGGCTAACAAACTATTCGGTCGTTAATGTTTTAACGGCAATTTTTCAGGTGATGATAAGCAAATGGCAAAATTAACCGTCCCACGTTCCGTTCTGGTTTTCCCTGCAGTGTTTAATGCTCTGGTTTTTTCATCATCCGCGCTGGCCGCGGGAACCTGGTACGATGCCCGTAACGATGCAATGGGGGGAACGGGCGTGGCGTCCTCTACCTACGGGTCTGCCGTTTTAGCTAACCCGGCGTTAATGACCAAAGCGAAGCCCGATGACAACGTCAGCATCATTTTTCCCAGTGCGGGCGCGCAAATTACTGATAAAGACAAAATGGTCGATAAGATCGATAACATTACTGACACGGTAAATCGCTATCAGGATCTGTTTGATAATGCCTCGACGTTAGAGCTGCTGCGCCGTATTCCTGAGATACAGGCTGCGTCAGGGGATCTGGCCAATACGCTCAGAGATTTACGCGGTAACAAAGCCAACGCGACAGCAGGTGTCGCGATTGCAGTCACCGTTCCGAATGAAACGCTGCCTTTTGCCTTTGTCACCAAAGCCTATGGTACGGCGCATGTCCGCGCGAATGTAAAAGAAGGCGATATCGTTATTTTACAAGGCGTGGCTGACGGAACGTTTGCCGGTATTCCTGGCGGTGTATTTGGTCTGCCTAATGTACAAAACTTGCTGGGCTCCAGCGCGAACGGGCTGGCTGCGCTAAATACCGATTATGGTATCGCCGTTGCCCATGAGTTCACGATTGCCGGCCATCCGGTGTCGATTGGTGTGACGCCTAAGCTGCAAAAGACCTGGCTGTATAACTACTCCGCCAGCGTTTATAACTACGATAAAAACGATTTACGGGATGGCCGCTACCGCAGCACCGAAAGCGGGTTCAACGTTGACGCCGGCCTGGCGACGGTATTCGCAGAAAACTGGACATTAGGCGTGACCGGACAGAACCTGGTATCACGTGACCTGCAAACCAAAGAGGTTAATGGCTATCAGGATACCTATGAAATCCGTCCATTAGTGACGGCGGGTTTAGCCTGGGATAAAGGGCCGGTCACGCTGACAGGCGATGTTGACCTGACCGAAACGCACCGTTTCAAATCTCAGGAAAACAGTCAGTATGCAGGCGTGGGCGCGGAATATCGCGTACTGGACTGGTTACAGTTACGCGCCGGTTATCGCGCAGATATGCGTTCCAACGACGAAAATGTGGCGACCGCAGGCTTTGGGCTGTCACCGTTCAACAATTCTGTGCATCTGGATCTGGCAGGCTCGGTGGGGCAAAACAATACCTGGGGTGCCATGGCGCAACTCGGATTTAACTTCTGATTCCGTGCCATTAACGGGCGGGCGATACCTTGTCGCCCGCCCTTATGCTATCCTTGCGCAGAATATCATCACTGTTAACCACCGGATCGACTGCGCTTCATGACCGATACTTTTTCCTCCCAACGCTTCTCTGTTGCCCCCATGCTCGACTGGACGGATCGTCACTGTCGCTATTTCCATCGTCTGCTGACCGGCGATACGCTTCTGTATACCGAAATGGTCACCACGGGTGCCATTATTCACGGTAAAGGCGATTATCTGGCCTTTAGTGAAGAGGAGCACCCGGTCGCGTTACAACTGGGCGGCAGCGATCCGGCTGCACTGGCGCAGTGTGCAGCGCTGGCTGAACAGCGCGGTTACGATGAAGTTAACCTCAATGTGGGTTGCCCGTCAGATCGTGTTCAGAATGGCCGCTTTGGTGCCTGCCTGATGGCGGAAGCCGGGCTGGTCGCTGACGGCATTAAAGCGATGCGTGATGTGGTGGATATTCCGGTCACGGTCAAAACCCGTATCGGTATCGATGAACAGGACAGCTATGCCTTCCTGACCGATTTTATCGGCACTGTGGCAGAGCGCGGTGGCTGCGACACCTTTATCATTCATGCGCGCAAGGCATGGCTTTCGGGTCTGAGTCCGAAAGAAAACCGCGAGATTCCACCGCTTGATTACCCCCGGGTTTATCAGTTAAAGCGTGATTTTCCACAACTGACGATTGCCATTAACGGCGGCGTGAAAACGCTGGAGGAGGCTAAAACGCATCTTCAGCACCTGGATGGTGTCATGATGGGCCGTGAGGCCTATCAAAACCCCGGCATCCTGGCGCATGTCGATCGGGAAGTGTTTGGCCGGCAACAGCCTGCCGCTGATCCGGTGGCGGTGGTGCGCGCCATGTACCCTTATATTGAAGCCGAGCTGGTAAAAGGCACGTACCTTGGCCATGTGACGCGCCATATGCTGGGGCTGTTCCAGGGGATCCCTGGCGCGCGCCAGTGGCGTCGTCACCTTAGCGAGAATGCCCATAAGCCCGGTGCCGATGTGCGGGTACTGGAGGCTGCATTAGCGCTGGTCGCCGATAAGATCCCTCAGGAAGCCTGATACAGTTAAACCAGCCAGCCGGCTGGTTTTTTTTCACCATAATCTGGTGAATCTCGCCACGTTGATTTTGCATACTTCATACTTAACTCATCACTATCAACAGGTTACTTGTTGGCATGGTTCTTGTAATACGTAACGTATTCATCGTGAGGAGTGAACAAATGGACATTATTTTTGTATTCGGTTTCTTCCTGATGCTGTTGCTGACTGGCGTGTCCTTAATCGGCGTCATTGCTGCCCTGGTCGTGGCCACGATCGTGATGTTTGTCGGCGGTATGGTGATGCTGATTGTGAAGGTGCTGCCCTGGCTACTGCTGGCCGTGGCCGCAGTATGGCTCTATCGGCGCTTTTTCACTGACGAAGACACTCGCCAGCGCGTCCTGTACAGGCGCAGGATCCGCAGGCTGGAGCGGAATGGCAGGGGATAAATGTGTGCGTGATCACACAGTGAAAAATTGGTGCTCAGAATATTAACAACAATCATACTTTTTACTTATGTTTTCTGTCAGGATAGCTGTCGTTGATTCATAACATATTCATCGCTTCTGCCCCTACATCAGTGCGAATGAAAAATAAAAGAAGGGCTTCCTGCGGGAAGCCCTTTTTACATCAGGGAATCAGCAGGCTCGATCCCTGTGTCGCGCGGCTCTCCAGTAACTGGTGAGCGCGGCTGGCCTCTTTCAGTGCAAATTTTTGCTGCTCGGGCACATCGACCTTAATGGCGCCACTTGCCAGTAAAGAGAACAATTCTGCACTGGCCGTTTCCAGCTCCTGACGATTGGTGATGTAGCCGAACAGGGAAGGACGGGTAACAAACAGTGAGCCTTTCTTATTTAAAATGCTGAGATCAACATTGGTCACCGGCCCTGAAGCATTCCCGAAGCTCACCATCAGCCCCTGACGACGCAGGCAGTCCAGCGAGGCTTCCCAGGTCGCTTTCCCCACAGAGTCGTACACCACGCCAACCTTGTTGCCGCCGGTCAGCTCACTGACCCGTTGTGCAATGTCCTCTTGCTGATAATTAATGGTGGCCCAGGCTCCCGCGTTTTTGGCCAGTGTCGCCTTTTCGGCGGAGCCGACGGTGCCGATCAGATGGGCGCCGAGCGCTTTTGCCCACTGGCAGGCAATCAACCCCACGCCACCCGCCGCGGCATGAAACAGAAAAATTTCGTCGGCTTTGAGCTTATAGGTCTGTCGTAACAGGTACTGCGTCGTCAGGCCTTTCAAAAAACTGGCGGCAGCCTGCTCAAAACTGATGGCGTCGGGTAACCGCATCAGACGATCTTCCGCCACGTTATGCAGCTCGCTGTAAGCCCCGAGTGCGGCCTGACAGTACACGACGCGATCGCCGGGTTTGAAACGCGTGACCGCCGATCCCACGCGGGTGACCACGCCCGCCGCCTCGGTGCCCAGACCAGAGGGAAAATGACCTGTCGGATACAGCCCGCTGCGCACGTAAGTATCAATATAGTTAATGCCAATCGCGCGGTTTTCGACCTGGATTTCATCATCGGCGGGATCGGCAGGCTCAAAATCAACCCAGGTCAGGACATCCGGGCCGCCGTGTGCGTTGAACTGAATACGCTTTGCCATGCTTACTCCTGTGATTGTTTCATCATGAAGGTGAGGCACGCCCCTTAACTGAGGTATACTTGCGCGTCCCCACAGAAGATCGGTAATGCATTCACTATGGCAGGAAATAAACCCACCAACAAATCGAACGAAACGCAGGATCGCCAGTTAGAAGGCGTGAAAATGCCCCCGCATTCGCTGGAAGCGGAGCAGTCGGTGCTGGGTGGGTTAATGCTGGATAACGAGCGCTGGGACAACGTGTCCGAACGCGTCGTGGCAAATGATTTTTTCAATCGCTCGCACCGTCTTATTTTCTCCGAGATGCAGCGTCTGCTGGAAAACAGCAAACCTATCGACCTGATTACGCTGTCAGAATCGCTGGAAACGCGCGGCGAACTGGAGATGGCCGGCGGATTTGCTTACCTGGCTGAGCTGGCGAAAAACACGCCCAGTGCGGCGAACATCGGCGCTTACGCGGATATCGTGCGTGAACGTGCGGTCGTGCGCGAAATGATCGCCGTGGCGAATCAGATAGCCGATGCCGGTT
The DNA here is from genome assembly GCF_043545505.1 of Pantoea sp. SGAir0183. NCBI lineage: Bacteria > Pseudomonadati > Pseudomonadota > Gammaproteobacteria > Enterobacterales > Erwiniaceae > Pantoea > Pantoea sp. SGAir0183. The sequence goes on along the minus strand of NZ_CP028053.1, from coordinate 4,152,019 downwards.
ATGATCCCCAGGGGCGCAGCAGTGAAGACCTGCTGGATTTTGCCGAGTCGAACGTATTTAAAATCGCTGAGGCGCGGGCTAACAAAGACGATGGCCCCAAAAACATCGAACAAATTCTGGAAGCGACGGTTTCACGGATTGAGTCGCTGTTTCAGACGCCGCACGATGGCGTCACGGGCATTGATACCGGTTATCAGGATCTGAATAAGAAAACGGCCGGGCTGCAACGCTCAGACTTAATTATCGTGGCCGCACGTCCCTCAATGGGGAAAACCACGTTCGCCATGAACCTGTGTGAAAACGCGGCGATGCTGCAGGACAAACCGGTACTGATTTTCAGTCTGGAGATGCCCAGCGAACAGATCATGATGCGTATGCTGGCCTCCTTGTCGCGGGTTGACCAAACCCGTATTCGTACCGGTCAACTTGACGATGAAGACTGGGCGCGCATTTCCGGCACGATGGGCATTTTGCTGGAAAAGAAGAATATGTATATCGATGATTCTTCTGGCCTGACGCCGACCGAGGTCCGTTCCCGCGCGCGTCGCATCTATCGTGAAAACGGTGGCCTCAGTCTGATCATGATCGACTACCTGCAGTTGATGCGCGTGCCCGCATTGTCAGATAACCGTACGCTGGAGATTGCCGAGATTTCCCGTTCATTAAAAGCGCTGGCAAAAGAGCTTAACGTGCCCGTGGTGGCGTTATCTCAGCTGAACCGCTCACTGGAGCAACGTGCCGATAAACGTCCCGTAAACTCGGATCTGCGTGAATCGGGTTCGATCGAGCAGGATGCTGACCTGATCATGTTTATTTACCGTGACGAGGTTTATCACGAAAACAGCGACCTGAAAGGGATCGCAGAGATCATTCTGGGTAAGCAGCGTAACGGCCCGATCGGTACCGTACGCCTGACATTTAACGGTCAGTGGTCACGCTTTGATAACTATGCAGGCCCGCAGTACGACGACGAATAATCCGTCACTGGCCCGCCATGCACGATCTGTGCATGGCGGGCAGGACCGTGCAAAATAGTGTTGGACAACGTCGCAGTGAATCGGGTTATCTGTAGCAAAGCGACACTGACACGCGACGGAAACAGCATGACGCACGTAGACGATTACGATCTAAAAATCCTTACTCTGCTCCAGTCTAATGGCCGTTTGACCAATCAGGAACTCAGCGATTTGGTCGGTCTTTCTGCTTCACAATGTTCACGTCGGCGTATCAATCTTGAACAGGCCAACCTGATTCTTGGCTATCACGCACGGCTGTCGCCGGACGCGGTGGGGCTGGGCATTGTCGGACTCATTGAAGTGCGGCTCATTAACCATACCGCTGACTATGTCGACAGCTTCCATCGCATGGTGGAACATGAAGACGCAATTATTGATGCCTATAAAACCACCGGTGATGCCGACTACCTGCTGAAAGTCGCCGTGGCCGATTTGGCCTCACTGAGCGCGGTAATCAGCCAGCTGTTAGCCGGTCACCAGAGCGTTTCCCATGTCAAAACATCGGTGGTACTGGGCAGACTCAAAGAGAACGGATTAATGATGGGCGAGCAGCAGGCTGTGCGCCAAAAAAGAGCATAATGCGCGCAGGTGGTGCATGATGTGGCGGAATGATGCGTTTTTTATGCGTATTTGAGTCGGGCAATGCACAATCGACCTCCCCGGCGGGGCAGTAAAATCCGGTAAGACGCTTATGCCTGAGCGCCTGCACAGGCTGGCGCAGTTATTGCATTGGTGCTGCATCATTCGCACTGAGACTGCTTTATGGACAACATTGTACAACCCGCCGATATTCCTCACTCTCGCCTTGAAGATGCGCTGGCTATCCTGCTCGGCACCTTAATGGTCTCGTTTGGTGTGCTCATGCTGAAGCAGGCAGGCGCATTGACCGGCAGCACGGCTGGACTGGCATTCCTCATCAGCTATCTGTCGCCCCTGTCATTTGGCAGCGTTTTCTTTGTAATCAACCTGCCGTTCTACTGGCTGGCCGTGAAGCGAATGGGCTGGGAATTTACGCTAAAAACCTTTTGTGCCGTGGGGCTGGTGTCGCTTTTTACCCATCTTCATCCCCTGTTTATGCATTTTTCCACACTGAATCCTTTTTATGCGGCATTGTTCGGTAACGTCATCATGGGGATTGGGTTTATAGTGTTGTTTCGCCATAAAGCCAGCCTGGGCGGGATCAATATCCTGGCGCTCTGGCTGCAAGACCGTTTCGGCATTCGCGCCGGTAAACTGCAAATGGCGGTCGATACCTGCGTGGTGCTGGCCTCGCTGTTTGTCGTCAGCCTGCCGATGTTGCTTGCGTCCATTGCGGGCGCGGTGATACTGAATATGATCATCGCAATGAACCATCGTCCCGGGCGGTACAGGGTTTAATCGCCCTTTTTTATTTCAAGAACAATCATGGAGATCTGCACCGTGTTCCAGAACGTTGATGCCTATGCTGGCGACCCGATTTTGTCGCTAATGGAAGCCTTTAAACAGGATCCGCGCGAGCATAAAGTGAACCTGAGTATTGGGCTTTATTACAATGAGCAAGGCATCATCCCTCAGCTGCAGGCGGTGGCTGATGCTGAAGAGCAGTTACGTGCCGAACCGCAGCAGGCTTCGCTCTATCTGCCTATGGAAGGATTAAATACCTACCGCAACGCGATAGCGCCACTGCTGTTCGGAGCCGATCATCCCGTATTAAAAGCGGGCCAGATCGCCTCGATTCAGACCCTGGGCGGCTCAGGTGCGTTGAAAGTCGGTGCGGATTTCCTGAAGCGTTATTTCCCGCAGTCCAACGTCTGGGTCAGCGATCCGACCTGGGAAAACCATATCGCCATCTTTAACGGTGCCGGTTTCGAGGTGAAGACCTATCCGTGGTATGACCCGGAAACCAACGGCGTACGTTTTGATGCCTTCCTGAGCACGCTTAAAACCCTGCCAAAGCAAAGCATCGTGCTGCTGCATCCGTGCTGTCATAACCCAACCGGGGCCGACCTGACCAATGCGCAGTGGGACGAAACTGTTGCCGTGCTGAAAGCACAGGAGCTGATCCCGTTCCTGGATATCGCTTATCAGGGCTTTGGTGCTGGCATGGAAGAGGATGCGTACGCGATGCGTGCGGTTGCTGCGGCAGGTCTGCCTGCGCTGGTCAGCAACTCCTTTTCAAAAATCTTCTCGCTGTATGGCGAGCGCGTCGGCGGCCTGTCTGTGGTATGTGACAGCGCTGAAGAGGCCAGCCGCGTATTAGGTCAGCTCAAAGCGACCGTCCGCCGTAACTATTCCAGCCCGCCAAACTTCGGCGCACAGGTTGTGGCCCGCGTGTTAAACGACGCTACGCTGAAAGCTAACTGGCTGGCCGAGGTCGAAGCCATGCGGTTGCGCATTATCGACATGCGCCAGGCGCTGGTACAGGTGATGAGTACGGCGCTACCCGGTAAGAACGTCGACTACCTGTTGAAGCAGCGCGGGATGTTCAGCTACACCGGCCTGAGTGCGCAGCAGGTGGACCGCCTGCGTGAAGAGTTTGGGATCTACCTCGTCGGCAGCGGCCGTATGTGTGTGGCAGGTCTGAACAGCAAAAACGTGCATCAGGTCGCGGAAGCCTTTGCGGCAGTAATGTAATTCCGCACACAATCTTCCCCGGGCCGCCAACCTTGTTGGCGGCTTTTTTATTTTTACGGATCGGGTTTACCTTTGCGCCACATTCTGCACACTTAACTGTGTCTCACAGATTCAGGAAAAAAGTATGTGGTATCAACAAACGTTGACCTTAAGCGCAAAATCGCGGGGTTTTCACCTCGTAACGGAAGAGATTGTGCAACAGTTGCCCGCACTCCGTGATATCCACACCGGATTACTCCATTTGCTGTTGCAGCATACGTCGGCTTCACTGACGCTGAATGAAAACTGCGATCCGACAGTGCGGAGCGACATGGAACAACACTTTATGCGCCATGTCCCGGAAGCGGCTCCTTATCAACACGATTACGAAGGCCGTGACGACATGCCCGCCCACATTAAGTCGTCCACGCTGGGCGTTTCACTGATGCTACCGGTGCAGCGTGGACAGCTGGTACTGGGCACCTGGCAGGGCATTTGGCTGGGGGAACATCGTATTCATGGCGGAGCCCGACGTATTGTGGCGACCTTACAAGGGGAATGAGTATGAATAATTCGGACTTACTGACGTACTGCATGAGCAAACCCGGCGCAGAGCAGAGCGTTCACAGCGACTGGAAAGCTACGCAGATCAAGAGCAACGGCGTGCTGTTTGCCATGGTGCATGAAGTCAAAGGGCGTCCGGCGGTGTCGCTCAAATCCTCGCCCGCGCTGGCTGAACTGATGCGGGATGAGCACAGCGATGTGTTTCCCAGTGAACATCTGAATAAATCACACTGGAACACGCTGTTTTTAGACGGCACGCTGAAAGATTCGCAAATTTACTATCTGGTGGATGCCTCTTTTCAGCAGGCAGATACCGGGCGGTAACGGCCCTTTCCCGGCGTGGGAAAGGGCACAGGACAGGATTACGCCGCCGCGTTTTTACGCAGCGTATCGATATCAATGACAAAGCGATATTTTACATCGCTCTTCAGCATACGTTCGTAAGCCTCGTTGATCTGATCCATGGCGATCAGCTCAATATCTGACGTGATGCCGTGTTTGCCACAGAAATCCAGCATCTCCTGGGTTTCAGCGATACCGCCAATCAGCGAGCCAGCGATGCTGCGGCGTTTAAAGATCAAATTGAAAACCTGTGGCGCGGGATGATCGTGTTCAGGCGCGCCGACCAGAGTCATATTGCCGTCACGCTTCAGCAAGGTGATAAACGGATTAAGGTCGTGTTGCGCCGCCACTGTGTTAAGAATGAAGTCAAAACTGTTGGCATGTTGCGCCATCTGGTCGGCATCTTTCGAAATGACCACTTCGTCTGCGCCCAGACGTTTTCCGTCTTCGATTTTTGACGGTGAGGTGGTGAATAACACGACATGCGCGCCCATCGCGTGAGCAATTTTTACGCCCATGTGCCCCAGTCCACCCAGCCCCACGATCCCGACTTTTTTACCCGGGCCGACATTCCAGTGACGCAGCGGTGAATAGGTGGTGATACCGGCACACAGCAGCGGTGCCACACCGGCCAGCTCCAGGTTTTCTGGAACACGCAGCACAAAGCTTTCATCCACTACCATAGAGGTGGAGTAACCACCGTAGGTGATAGCCCCTGTCTGGCGATCCTGACCGTTATACGTGCCGACAAAGCCATTTTCACAGTACTGCTCCAGGCCTTCCTGACAACTTGGACAGCTGCGGCAGGAATCAACCATACAGCCAACGCCGACCAGGTCGCCGACTTTGTACTTCTGCGTCTCGGGGCCGACTGCGGTCACGCGGCCAACAATCTCGTGTCCCGGAACCACAGGAAAAATGGTGTTTTTCCACTCATTGCGCGCCTGATGCAAGTCAGAATGACAAACGCCACAAAACAGCACGTCAAGCTGTACGTCATGAGCACGAAGCTCACGCGGTTTGAAATCAAACGGTGCCAGTTTGGACTTTGCATCCTGAGCAGCATACGCATGGGTAATGTTCATGGTGTCTCCAGTTAAAGTGTGTCGTGATTTTTCGATCAACGCCGCAGCATAACGCGCGCAGCAAGAAGGTGACGCCAGGGGCGTACCAAAGGGGAACGAATTAAGGATAGTCAGGGGAGAGAAAAGCGTATATGCCTATATGTGTCTGAATCTTGCCTGATCCTGCATTTTTCAGGGTAAATTGTGCAATCCCTGTAAGAAGGCCCGCGTGATGCGGGCCTGCAATTTTATTTTTTCAACAAGGGCTTAAGGAAGCGGGCCGTATGTGATTTTTCACATTCGGACACGGTTTCTGGCGTGCCTGCCACCAGAATTTCACCGCCGCCACTGCCGCCTTCCGGCCCCAGGTCGACAATCCAGTCCGCCGTTTTCACGACGTCGAGGTTGTGCTCAATGACCACGATGGTGTTGCCCTGATCGCGCAGTTGATGCAGCACTTCGAGCAGTTGCTGGATATCGGCAAAATGTAACCCGGTGGTGGGCTCATCCAGAATATACAACGTCTGTCCCGTGCCGCGCTTCGACAGCTCACGCGCCAGCTTGACGCGCTGCGCTTCACCACCGGACAGGGTGGTGGCCGACTGACCCAGGCGGATATAGGACAATCCAACGTCCATCAGCGTTTGCAGCTTACGCGCCAGGGCAGGAACGGCATCAAAGAACTCACGTGCTTCCTCAATCGTCATTTCCAGCACTTCGTGAATGCTTTTGCCTTTGTATTTAATCTCCAGCGTTTCACGGTTATAGCGTTTGCCTTTGCACTGATCGCACGGCACATAAATATCCGGCAGGAAGTGCATTTCCACTTTCAGCACGCCGTCGCCCTGACAGGCCTCACAACGTCCGCCACGCACGTTAAAGCTGAAACGGCCTGGGTTATAACCACGTGAACGTGATTCAGGCACGCCGGCAAACAGTTCACGAACCGGCGTAAAAATACCGGTGTAGGTGGCCGGGTTAGAGCGCGGCGTGCGGCCGATGGGGCTCTGGTCGATATCGATGACTTTATCGAAGTGCTCCAGACCGGCGACATCGCGATACGGTGCTGGCTCAGCAATGGTGGCCCCGTTCAGCGCGCGCTGGGCAATAGGGAACAGCGTATCGTTGATCAGCGTCGACTTCCCTGACCCGGAGACGCCGGTGATGCAAGTAAACAGGCCAACAGGCAGCGTTAAGGTGACGTCCTTCAGGTTGTTACCGCGCGCGCCCGTAATTTTCAGGACCTTCGAGGGATCGCCCTTCACGCGCGTTTCAGGCACGGCGATTGCGCGTTTGCCGCTGAGGAACTGGCCGGTCAGCGAAGCCTCTTCCGCCATAATCTGCTCAACCGTACCTTCCGCGACGATAGCGCCGCCGTGCACGCCCGCGCCGGGACCGATATCGATCACGTGGTCGGCGGCGCGAATCGCGTCTTCATCGTGCTCGACCACAATCACGGTATTACCCAGATCGCGCAGGTGAATCAGCGTGCCCAGCAGGCGCTCGTTATCGCGCTGGTGCAGGCCGATTGACGGTTCATCCAGTACGTACATCACGCCGACCAGACCGGCGCCAATCTGGCTTGCCAGACGGATGCGCTGGGCTTCACCGCCCGACAATGTTTCTGCAGAACGCGACATCGACAGGTAGTTCAGGCCAACATTGACCAGAAAACTCAGGCGATCGCCGATCTCTTTCAGCACTTTTTCCGCGATTTTAGCCCGCTGACCACTGAGTTTCAGATTTTCAAAAAACGCCATGGCATGACCGATGCTCATGTCTGAAATGGTCGGCAGCGTGGTGTTTTCGACATAGACGTGGCGCGCTTCACGACGCAGACGCGTGCCTTCACAGCTGGCGCAGGCGCGATTGCTGATAAATTTCGCCAGTTCTTCGCGTACCGCTGAGGATTCCGTCTCTTTATAACGGCGCTCCATATTGTTCAGCACGCCTTCGAACGGATGGCGGCGCACAGACGTGTCGCCACGGTCATTAATATATTTAAATTCAATCGTTTCTTTGCCGGAACCGTACAGAATGACTTTCTGCACGCTGTCCTTGAGGCTGTTAAACGGCGCTTCTATATCGAAGTCGAGATGATCGGCGAGTGAGCGCAGCATCTGGAAGTAATAGAAGTTACGACGGTCCCAGCCACGGATGGCGCCGCCTGCCAGCGACAGCTCTGCATTTTGCACTACGCGATCGGGATCGAAATATTGCTGCACACCCAGACCGTCACAGGTCGGGCAGGCACCGGCGGGGTTGTTAAACGAAAACAGGCGCGGTTCCAGCTCACTCATGCTGTATCCGCAAACCGGACAGGCAAAGTTCGCGGAGAAGAGCAACTCTTCTGCCGCGCTGTCGTCCATATCGGCCACAATCGCGGTACCGCCAGAGAGTTCCAGCGCCGTTTCAAAGGATTCCGCCAGGCGTGTCGCCAGATCATCGCGGACTTTAAAGCGATCGATAACCACTTCAATGGTGTGTTTTTTCTGCAGTTCCAGCTTAGGAGGATCGGAAAGATCGCACACTTCGCCGTCGATCCGGGCGCGGATGTAGCCCTGCGTCGCCAGGTTTTCCAGCGTTTTGGTATGTTCACCTTTGCGATCTTTCACGACCGGTGCCAGCAGCATCAGACGGCGACCTTCGGGCTGTTCAAGCACCTGATCGACCATCTGGCTCACTGTCTGAGCAGCCAGCGGGACATCATGATCCGGGCAGCGCGGTTCACCCACGCGGGCAAACAGCAGGCGCAGATAATCGTGAATCTCCGTAATCGTGCCTACCGTCGATCGCGGGTTATGCGAGGTCGACTTTTGCTCAATGGAGATGGCCGGCGACAAACCCTCAATATGATCGACGTCAGGCTTCTCCATCAAAGACAGAAACTGGCGCGCATAGGCAGAGAGCGACTCCACATAGCGGCGTTGACCTTCCGCATACAGCGTATCAAACGCCAAAGAGGATTTACCGGACCCGGAAAGGCCAGTAACCACAATGAGTTTGTCGCGAGGGATGGTCAGGTTGATGTTTTTCAAATTATGGGTGCGGGCACCACGAACTTCGATCTTATCCATTCACCTTTCCCGGATTAGCTGCACTCACCGCGCCCTGTGACACGGCCAGAATAAACGCATCATTATGGCACAAAAAATAGACTGAATAAATATCCAGTAGTTTTTTGCTTTTTTCCGGCAGATGATTAAAAATGGAACACCGCTCGAAAGTGGGAAACCAGGCGCGGGACGTGTTAGAATTGATTGTTTAGAGTTGACGTAATCATTCATCGGGAGACAGCAACATGGCCAGTCGTGGCGTTAACAAAGTGATTCTTGTCGGGAATCTGGGTCAGGATCCGGAAGTACGTTACATGCCAAATGGTGGCGCTGTCGCCAACATTACGCTGGCTACCTCTGAGAGCTGGCGCGACAAGCAGACCGGTGAGAACAAAGAGATTACCGAATGGCACCGTGTCGTGCTGTTTGGCAAACTGGCAGAAGTGGCGGGCGAATACCTGCGTAAAGGTTCTCAGGTGTATATTGAAGGCCAGCTGCGCACCCGTAAATGGCAGGATCAGGGCGGTCAGGAACGTTACACCACGGAGGTGGTTGTCAACGTGGGCGGCACCATGCAGATGCTGGGTGGACGTCAGCAGGGCGGTAACGCGCCAGCAGGCGGCGGTCAGGGCAACAACAACGGTTGGGGCCAGCCTCAGCAACCGCAGCAGGGCAATAACAACCAGTTCAGCGGCGGCGCACAGTCTCGTCCGCAGCAGCAGCCCAGCGCTCCGGCCAGCAACAATAACGAACCGCCGATGGATTTTGACGACGACATTCCGTTCTAAGCCGTCTGTCAGTCTCTGTTGCAGAAAGCCCCATTACCGGGGCTTTTTTGTTTTGTTGGGGATGTCTGGTTTAACTCTGCACCACTATCCCGCCTTTCACGCACACCCTGGCGTGGTTTATCCAGCGCCGACACTGGAGGCGCGATGACCCGGCGGGCATGACCTGGCCGAAATACATGGCCTGTATCCTGAAAGCCCGGGCAAGATCGGGCACGGGCGACAAAAAACATGTCATCACATCTCTGGACGACGCGTCCGCCGTTAACTTAAATCATGCAGTGCTTTATCCAGCGGCGGCGTCAGAAGCATGTCGCGGAAGGTGACCGCCAGGCCGGCACGCTCCGGCGTGCAACACATAGCACCTATCCTGAGCGGACCGGGTGGAAAATAGCTCAGACGTAATAAAGGCCACGTCTGTCCGTCTGCCGAATACTGCAGTCTCAGGCTGTCACCTTTGCGCGTCAGCCGGAGCCAGAACGCTCGCGGATCGCCAGGAAATATCCCCGTTGCCCAGTCGGAATGGCCGAGCGTCAGCACGCTGCCAATGGCGGGCGCACCATCGTTATATTCAATTCCTGCTTTTAGCCAGTGCTGTGCGTCGCGTATCAGCATCAGTCCGGCCTGATCGTACAGCGTGGTAAAGTCTGCGCAGATTTTGAGCTGAAAAGTCATGTCGCCGTCCACCTCCGTGGCAAAGACATGGCCGGAAAAGCGCTCAAACCCGTACCAGGTCTTGTGCCAGAAATCGGTCTTATCATCGGTGGTGACCTGTAGCGTACCGTTCTGGCACTGCCACGTTGCAGGCTCATTGATCCAGGCAAACGACTCAAACATAGCGCCTCCAAAATTGGCCATAACTGGCCGGGCTGATGCGACTCAGGATGAAGAAAGAGGCAGATGGTCTGATACGGATGAAAGCGTGATCGCTTAACGCCACCCGGCCAGCACGGTATCGGTATCGATCACGCGTGGTACGTTACCCGGAAGACTTAAGCCCGCCCAGACTTCATTATGCTGGCCAATTAACTGTTCCGCACTGGCACAGGTCCGGTCGGCGGTGGTATGGGCGTCAGCGGCGACGGTGATGCGATAGCCCAGTCCTGCGCCGACCTTGATGGTGGTGTCGACGCAGTAATCAGTGGCACACCCACAAATAACAAACTCATGAATAGCCAGTTCACTCAGCAGTGAGGCCAGGGACGTCCGCCAGAAACTGTCGCAGGCTGTCTTGGTAATAAAGTGCGCATTCCGGGATTGAGCCATCTCGGGTAACAGCGCAAAGGCCTGGCTGCCTGGCACCATGTCGCCTTCGCTGTGCTGAATAAACAGCGTAAGATCAGCCTGTTCGATGAGGCGGTTAATCTGCCTGACCCGGCCAGCCCGATCGAAACGCGGCGTGGTAAATACGCCATTTTGCATATCAACTACCATTACAACACGCTGCATGATGTTTCCTCGTCAATACACCTGTTACGCAGTGTCATGTATTCAACCGGGGATGACAATCTTTGCATTTCATCCCCTTTTAACGGCATGCTTGCAGATTCTGCCAACCGGATAAGGAGCGATAACGTGGAAGGCGTTCCAGCTGTTTTTCCTTGTGAAAAAGATCGTGCGCTGTTTCGGCAGTTGCCTGAACTGCCGGGCGTGGAACTTTACCAGGCGCATATTTCCCGTTATGCCTTTGCTCCGCATACGCACGAAGCCTTTGGCATCGGCACCATCGAGGCCGGGGCACAGCGCTTCCGTTACCGCGGTACGCACTACACTGCCCCTGTCCATTCTCTGGTCATGATGAATCCTGATGAGCTGCACACTGGGGAATCGGCCTGCGAAACGGGCTGGCGTTATCAAATGATCTACATCCAGCCCGACTGTATGGATGAGCTGAGTGGCGACCGTGGCTGGTGGTTCGGGGATGCGCTGCGAACGGACGTGCGACTTGCGCAGCCTGTGTCGCAGTGTCTGGCGGCGCTGTGGCAGGCCGATACGGCCCTGGCGCGTTATAGTCTGCTGTCAGACCTGCTGGTGCGCATCCGTCCACAGGCCCGTATGGCCTCAGCGCGTAAAGTCGATGCCAGACACCGTTTTGATGATGTGCGCGACTACCTGCGCGCCCATCTTGGGGAGCCGGTCAGGCTGGACACGCTGGCGGCATTAGCGTCGTTATCACCGTGGCATTTTTTACGCGCCTTCCGCGATCATTTCCATGTCACGCCCCAGCAAATGTTAATGGCTTACCGGCTTTATGAAGCCAAACAGATGCTTGCCAGGGGTGAGGCCATAGCCAGCGTCGCGGCAGCGGTAGGCTTGACCGATCAGGCGCATCTGACCCGTGCGTTTACCCAACGTTACGGCATTACACCGGGCCGCTATCAAAAGCAGATCGCGCCACACAGGTCCTGACCGCAATTTGCTACAAGGCATGCTTACCTGTTTGGTTCACACTGAAGCAAAAAGACAGACAGGAAAAAGCCATGTTGACAGGAATAATGTTTGCCCTTGCCGCAGGCATGATGTGGGGGCTGATTTTTGTTGGACCGGTCATCGTCCCGGATTATCCGGGCGCGTTGCAGTCAGCCGGGCGCTATGTCGCGTTTGGCCTGGTTGCGTTGCCGCTTGCCTGGCACGATCGTTTCCGACTGCGCCAACTGAGCGCCGCCCACTGGCGGGAAGCATTAAAGCTGTCGCTGGTTGGCAATCTCTTCTATTACGCGTTTCTCGCCAATGCGATTCAGCGAACGGGGGCTCCGGTCTCCACGATGATCATTGGTACCTTACCGATCGTCATCGCTGTCACTGCAAACCTCTGTTATGGCCATCTTGAAGGACGGCTCTCATGGCGACGGCTTATCCCGGCACTGCTGGTGACGGGCGCAGGCCTGGTTTGCGTTAATGCGGCGGAATGGCAACTCCAGGGGGCAACGCTCAACGGCCAGCGTTATCTGACCGGCATTGCCCTGGCGGTGATGGCGGTGGTGTGCTGGACCTGGTATCCGTTGCGCAATGCGCGCTGGTTACGCAACCATCCTCAGCTTAAGGCCGCGACCTGGGCCACCGCGCAGGGCATTGTGACCTTACCGCTGGCACTTATCATGTATGCGCTGGTCAGCATACAGCTGGCGTGGCAACAGCCTGATTTTGCGCTGCCTTTCGGCCCCCGGCCTTTGGTGTTTATTGCATTAATGCTGACGATTGGCCTGCTGTGCTCATGGGCCGGAACGTTATGCTGGAATGCGGCCAGCCAGCGACTGCCTACCGTATTGATGGGGCCACTCATCGTCTTTGAGATTCTCTTTGGCTTGCTATGGACGTTTATCTGGTATCAACACTGGCCACCTGTTCTGACAATGATCGGTATTGTTTGCCTGATCGTTGGCGTGATTTGGGCGATGCGCATCAAGCCACAACCCCGCGTGACCGCCCTGAACAGGAAATCATCTGAACGTCCCGGATAATGAATAATTACTGGGAGTGATATTCACGCTTTTTCGGATTATACCGAGGTGTAAAACGGCGAAATAAAGCCGCCTCGGTAATCTGCCGGGTTTAAATCTTCCTCAAAACCGCCACTCAGCCATGCCGTATTTATCCACACAGGCGGCTTCCGCCCCCTTAACAGCAAGATAATCGCACATATTGTTCAATAAATAGCCAGAAAACGGCCGGGTAAAGCGCGTTTATTCCTCAAAAAGCGGACAGATGAAGGTAAAGCGCTAACCCGCACCCAGCTTTTATGTTTAAAAAACGGTGAAAACATACCGTTTGGCTAAGAGAAATCCTTATCAGAAACCACCTTTTACTTCAGGCAGCCTTAATTTCAGCAGAATCAGACTGCGCTTCGCTTATATTTACTGTTTAACAGCAGACATCAATAGCAGGCAGAAATAGTTATCAATTGTGCGCTACCGGATGAAAGTGTTAAGTATCAATAAACTGTTAATCTGAGATTATTCTGGGCCATTTTTATCTTTTTATGCGATTACGCATAATCTGACGATCGGCAAAACATTTCTCAGGACCAGTCGGTGCTAAGGAAATGTACGGAGAAATCAAAATATGATTACTGGGATTAAACGAAAAAGTGGAACAGCGGCAGTTTCTTTTAGACGAGCTAATGAAAAAAAAGGAAGGTCCAGTCTCACCGAAATGAGACTGGGGGGATAAAAGTGGTGTAGATTGAGAGACTTTTGCTGTTGTAAATCAATTTTACCGCAAAAAAGGAAGCGTAACCGCAAATCCATTCATTAATTACGGACTGGGCGAGGCGCGCCATCCTAATGTCCTGTTAAATGCTCTTCATCTCTTCTGGTAAGAACAAATCTCAGCGAGGTAGCTATCAAAAGCAATGCTCTCAGTATTAACGGTTTTCTGATCCCGTTGGGTAATGGTAAACACTACGGCTAATATCCAGCAAACGGCAGCTGCGGCGCGTGCCGACATCGAATGTGTCCTGCAGGAAGTTGACGGCCTGACGCTTCTCGTGCGTAGTAAAGAAGTTCTTCAGAACGCTTTGCAGCATCTCCTTATCGGAATGAAGTGCATGCAGTTCGCGCGTCAGTAACTGTACCTTTTCTTCCAGCTCCTTGATTTTTCTACCTTCTTCCGAGGCTAACCCAGAAAACTTCTTCTTCCAGCTATAGAAGGTTGCCTCAGAGATGCCAAGCTCTTCACAAATCTCTTTAACCTTAACGCCCGATTCAGAAGCTTTAATGGCATTTGTGATTTGATCTTCGCTATATCGTGACTTTCTCATAAATGCTCTTACCTTTCTTATCAATTAATGGATGAGGATTACTTTATTAACCTTTGGTACTGTAAAAGTGTGTGGAATGCCGTGTTTAAATACGGACGTTAAATCACGTGGGTTAAATTAAGATATTTAGAATAAATATCATCATGGGATAAATCTTATTTTATTCTGATCGGGATGCCGCGCCTTCCTGGTATGGGTTTTTTGATATAAATTCATCGCACCCCAAAGATAAAAAATGACTGTAATTTGGCTGGTTGACGCCTCCGCATCCGTTTTATTCAGGAATGACGGTTTTTGTTAACATTAATGATTTCATTTTGAAATCGTTTCCAGTAGTCGGCATTCGTGCCAGATATAATCAGAATTCTCCTGAATTCTTTCATTAAAATATAATCGGATTCTCATTTTCGAGCCGGGTTGGCTTGATGATTATCATTTCGCTTTGAAATTTAAGCGCTTATTAATTCGCCCACGGATGGGCGTGCCGAAGCGGTAGATGTTGAGTATTACTAAGGAACAGTCGATGAAATTTAGCGTAATGTCTAATGCCGCCTGGATGATGTCTGAAAAGATTATCTCCGTCTTTGGCGTCATTTTCGTGACGTCTTACGTGGCTAAATCCTTTGGCCCAACCCTATTTGGGCAGATGGCGTTTTCAACATCGTTATTTGCCATGGTGCAAACCATAGCCCTATTTGGCACTGAAACTATTTTGTTTAAACGTGTCAGCAAAAATGCCACCAAAGGTTTGCGCTTAATGCGTATTGCACGTACTTTGCGTATGGTTTTATTACTTATTACCTCGGCACCAGTGTTAATTTGGGTCTGGTACAACATGCAGGAAAATTTCCTGGCATTTGCGCTGGCTTCATTTGTTGCCTCTGTTTTTGTCACGCAGGATACGTTTAGCGTTTATAACAATGCACGTCTGGCATCAAAGCTGAATACCGTGGCGAATGCCGTCGGCATGCTGGTGAGTTTTGCGTTGAGTTTCACTATTGCCTGGCTACGCCTGAATCCGCTGTGGCTGACATTGTCAGTTATCACGGTAACGCTGGTGCCGTATGTCATTAAACGCTACTGCTTTTACCAACAGCATCAGGAGCAATTTCCCCCGCGGGAAACACGCACCCTGTATTTGCGTTATCTGCTGTATGCGGGCTTGCCATTGGCCATTTCCAGCATTTTTATTTCTGTCCAGGTCAAAACCGCGCAGATGTTTTTGGCCGGCATCGCCTCGGCGCGCGAGCTGGGTTTATTCGCTGCTGCCAATACGATTGCCGCGTCCTGGATTTTTATTCCCGTGGCGCT
Organism: Pantoea sp. SGAir0183; assembly: GCF_043545505.1. Lineage (NCBI taxonomy): Bacteria > Pseudomonadati > Pseudomonadota > Gammaproteobacteria > Enterobacterales > Erwiniaceae > Pantoea > Pantoea sp. SGAir0183. The sequence continues at coordinate 4,136,530 of NZ_CP028053.1, read as the reverse complement.
GATTACCTCCTGTTTCAGCGAGATTTTTCGTGCGCGTGGAGACGAAGCCGTCAGGCTGACGGCCCGGCTCAATGGCTACGTGATGGCCGTGTCGCTGTTGATGTTGTTTATCGTCGCGTTGTGGGGTGAGCACATTATTGTGGCGTTATATGGCCCGGCCTACAGGCAGTCAGGCAACCTCATCACGCTGTTATCCCTGGCGACCAGTTTTTCGGCAATGGGAACCGTCGCGTACCGTTTTATGGTGAAAGAAGGGGGCTTTGATTATTTACTGAAGAAAATCATTTGTCTGGTGCTCATCAGCATCCCGCTTTCCTGGTGGCTAATTCAGGGCTACGGCATCATGGGGGCCGCCTGGAGCGTTTTTCTGTCTGAGCTCCTGTCCCTCACCGTCATGAATTACTTCTTTAAACGCGGCGTGATTCAAAAAATTCAGGTTTCCTCACTTAACTACAAAACCTACAAATGAGGTCAAATATGCTCAGGTTGAAGCAAGAGCTCAGAAGAAGTTTGCAGTACTTTATTAAGAAGATGCCCTGGACTTATCAGGATCGTATTTATTACTTCCGCAAGTTCAGAAAGCTCCCGAATCTGCGTGAGCCCAAGGTCTTCAACGAAAAAGTGCTGTATCGCAAGTTTATCCATGGTGATTACCAGCTGTATGCGCGCCTGTCCGATAAGTATTCGGTGCGCGACTATATTGCGGAAAAGATTGGTAATGACTATCTGATTCCGTTGCTCCACGACACCACCGATCCCACCACGTTGAATGATCTTACGCGCTGGCAGGGCACGGTTATCAAACCGAATCATGCTTCAAACATGGTAGAGATCGTGCTGGAAGAACCGGATGCGCTTCGTAAGCAGCAAATCATTCATAACTGCTATTCGTGGTTAAAAACCGATTTCGCCAACGAAGCGCGTGAGATCCACTATCGCTATATCAAGCCACGTATTCTGGTTGAGCAGTATATTGGTGACGGTAAAAGCGCGCCGGTTGATTACAAGTTTCATATGTTCAATAAGCGCGATGGCAATTTTGAGTATGTTCTTCAGGTCATCTACAACCGCTGTCAGCCTCAGCTTTCGATGAATTTTTACGTTAATAACCTCTCCGAGGCTTACCATAAAATTCGCGATACCGGCCTGGATGTTTCCCCGATCATGCCCTCACTGGAGCGGGCACTAGCCCTGAGCAAAACGCTGGCCAGTGACTTTGACTACGTGCGAGTCGACTGGTATATCCACGACCAGCACATCTATTTTGGTGAACTGACGTTTACGCCTGGCGCAGGCATGGTAACCGGACTGGATCGTGGCTTAGACAAAATGATGGGTGAAATGTGGATTCAGGAACGTCGCGGAACGCAGAGACCGGACGTTGACGTACAGGATGTCGCCATTCCTGTCATGTTGAAGAAAATTTGACTTTACACAGCAATATAAAAAACCCCGCAAAGCGGGGTTTTTTATTGGTCATTCAGGGCATTGGCCAGTTCGCAGGCGCACGGCTCATCATGTCAATGAACACTTCTTTAGAGACGCTCAAAAAATGGTGCACGTTTTCCATGCTTAGCGTGATGCCCATTAAACCGGTCACAAACCAGCACGACAGACCAACGCCCACGCCGCCACAGAGAAAGGCCATGACATGATGGCTGTCCTGGCGAAGGCGGGTTTTCAGTGTACTGGCGAAAAACATCATTACAGCGCTCAGCAATTCCCAGCGCATAACAAGAAAACTGGTGGTTAGGGTAGCCATCAATTTTGACCTCAAAATCGGAAAGGACGCCTGACTGTCTGCGAACATCACGTCGGCGGAAAAGTCTGTCAGGTGGGGCTCTTTCGTCGGCAACAAACGTCATAATGTGATGTGGGTCACATTATATCATCTGGTTCTCAATTTTTGTACAGAATTTGTTTGATTTGTCAGCGCAGTGTCAAGCCAGCGGAAGGGTAAAAAAGAGGGATAAAGCCGTGCGCCCGATCGGGCGCACGCGGGCTGTTAATTAAGCGGACAACATTCACCCGTTGTACGCTGCGTAAAGCTGCTCATCGTTTCCCCACAGTCAAAGCTCAGCAGGCGTGGACGCTGAACCGCCTGGCGACGCATATAGTGACGATACGCCGTAGGCGTCTGGGAAAACTGGCGGCGAAAGACCCGTGAGAAGGTCTGCTGCGAATCGTAGCCATACTGCATCGCAATATCGAATACCGGACGCTGCGTCTGACGCAGCGCTTCTGCGGCCAGCGTCAGCCGGCGTTCGCGGATATAACCACCCAACGTCTGTTTCGTTACGCTACGGAACATACGTTGCAGGTGCCATTTCGAATAACCGGACTTCGCGGCCACCTCATCGATTGACAGGCTTTTATCCAGGTTCTGGTCAATCCAGTGGGTCAGTGAATGAATGATCTCTTCTTGTATCATGGCCTCATCCTTCTGGTGAATGTCCCCGTCACCGTGCATGCCGCAGTTTGTGAGGCTGATAATCAGCCTGCAGGGGGCGTGACGTCGTCAGGGCGGGTGTTGTTCTGATGGGAAAGGAGTATAATTCCTCAAGTTAACTTGAGGTAAAGTGCCAGATGAAAAAAGATCGCAATTATCCAAAACCGGTGCTGACACCGGGGGAAGTCGCGCGGCGAAGCGGCGTGGCCGTATCAGCGCTGCATTTTTATGAAAGCAAAGGGCTGATTTCCAGCACGCGCAATCCCGGCAATCAGCGGCGCTACAGCCGTGATGTCCTGCGCCGTGTGGCGATCATTAAAATCGCCCAGCGCATCGGCATTCCGCTCGCCAGCGTCAGCGACAGTCTGGAAAACATGCCTGCGGATAAACGCATGTCTGCGCAGGACTGGGGCAATCTGACGCAGCACTGGCGGGATGAACTGGATAAGCGCATCGAAACCCTGACGCGCCTGCGTAACGACCTGGATGGCTGCATTGGCTGCGGCTGTTTATCCATGCGTGACTGTCCGCTCCGTAACCCCGGCGATCGGCTGGGACAGCAGGGATCAGGTGCGGTCCTGCTGGATCCCGAGCAGGATGGTTCTCTGCACAAGGTGAAGTGACGTCTATACTGTCTGCATATTCATTCGCAGGGAATCATGATGATTACTGTTCACCATCTGGAACAATCTCGTTCGCACCGCGTGCTGTGGATGCTGGAAGAGCTGGAAGTGCCTTATCAGGTTAAACGTTATCAGCGTGAAGCCTCCATGCTGGCACCGGAAGCACTGAAAAAAGTGCATCCCTTAGGCAAATCGCCGGTTATCACAGATGGCAATCGGGTGGTGGCGGAGTCCGGGGCCATACTGGAATACCTCGAAGAAAAGTACGACAGCGAGAAGCGATTACAGCTTACCGACGAAGAGGCGCGCCTCCAGGCGCGTTACTGGTTACATTACGCTGAAGGTTCCCTGATGCCGCTGCTGGTCATGAAGCTGGTGTTTGGCCGGCTGGGCAGCGCGCCCGTGCCCTGGTTGCTGCGTCCCGTGGGTGCCGCGCTGGGGAAAGGCGTACAAAAAGCCTGGCTGGACAAACAGCTCCACGTCCACAGGCAAATGATCGAAGATCATCTCTCGGCCAATCCCTGGTTTGCCGGTCAACGATTCAGCATCGCCGATGTGCAAATGAGTTTTCCTGTTCTGGCGCTGAGCCAGCGCGCCGGCTTGCACAATGCGCCCGCCACGCAAAAATGGTTAACCACCGTTCAGCAGCGCGCCGCATGGCAACGGGCCATTCAACAGGGCGGTGAACTCACTCTGCCGGGCTGAGGCGATGCGCTCTGATGACGCCGTCCGGCGTCATCTCTCTTCCACCAACATCCTCTTTCATCGACCGGCCACGCTGCCTGCAAGAATGTTACTGGCAGGTTTCCAGCACGTTCCTGATGTTACTAACCTGATCTTTATACGCAGTAATTCCCTCTGAACGGTTGAAAAGCGGCGGTTAAAGACCGGATAATCTGCCCCCTTCAGTCTGGTGGTGCTTGTTACACCCGTTCTGCGTGGCGAAGTAAACGTTTGCCTTTTGTCGGTTGCCCGTGGGTAAAGACATATTCAGGGAATGCAGAACGGTGACCGCGTGAATTACACAATAAAAATTTTTGAGGCTTAACTATGTCAATTGAATCACGCCCGACCAGTGGAAGACTGGATGCCTGGTTCGCCATTTCGGCCCGTGGCAGCAGCGTGCGACAGGAAATCCTGGCCGGGCTGACGACCTTTCTTGCCATGGTCTATTCGGTGATCGTGGTTCCCGGTATGCTGGGTAAAGCGGGGTTCTCTCCTACGGCGGTGTTTGTTGCCACCTGCCTGGTGGCAAGCTTCGGGTCAATCCTGATAGGGCTGTGGGCCAATTTACCCATGGCGATTGGCTGTGCAATCTCGTTGACGGCCTTTACAGCGTTCAGTCTTGTACTGGGTCAGCACATCAGCGTGCCGGTCGCGCTTGGCGCTGTGTTCCTCATGGGGCTGCTGTTTACGCTGATTTCCACCACCGGGATTCGGGCCTGGATCTTACGTAATTTGCCGATGGGCGTCGCACACGGTACGGGCATCGGGATTGGCCTGTTTTTACTGCTGATTGCCGCTGACAACGTGGGGCTGGTGGTCAGAAACCCTGGCTCAGGTTTACCGGTGGCGTTGGGGCACTTTACCTCCTTCCCCGTCCTCATGTCTTTGCTGGGGCTGGCGGCGATTTTTGGTCTGGAGAAGCGCCGGGTGCCTGGCGGTATTTTGCTGACGGTCATCGTGATCTCTGCTCTCGGCCTGGCCTTCGATCCCGCCGTCCGCTGGCAAGGGCTGTTTGCGCTGCCGAGCCTGCGTGATGCGCAGGGGACATCGCTGTTTTTCAGCCTCGACATTATGGGCGCGTTGCAGCCTGCCGTCTTGCCCACCGTACTGGCGTTAGTGATGACGGCGGTATTTGATGCGACCGGCACGATTCGCGCCGTGGCCGGACAGGCCAATTTACTCGATAAAGACGGGCAGATTATTAACGGCGGACGGGCACTGACCACGGATTCGCTGAGCAGCCTGTTTGCCGGACTGGTGGGCGCGTCGCCCGCCGCGGTATATATTGAATCGGCGGCCGGTACGGCGGCAGGCGGTAAAACCGGCCTGACGGCAATCGTCGTGGGTCTGCTGTTTCTGGTGATTCTGTTTATGTCTCCGCTGGCTTATCTGGTACCAACCTATGCGACGGCACCCGCCCTGATGTATGTCGGCCTGCTGATGCTGAGCAACGTCGCTAAAATCGACTTCGCCGACTTTGTCGATGCGATGTCGGGCCTGCTCACCGCAGTCATTATTGTCCTGACCTGTAATATTGTTACCGGCATCATGATCGGTTTTGCCACCCTGGTAGTTGGCCGACTGTTTGCCGGTGAATGGCGTAAGTTAAATATTGGCACGGTCGTGATTGCCGTTGCGCTGGTGGCTTTTTATGCCGGAGGCTGGGCGATCTGACTGTCTGACCGGACGTGCAGCCGTGCGTCCGGAATTTTCCGCTTTTTCCTCACCGAAGCACACGTAGCTTTTTCCGCGCTTGCCAGTTTGTTTTACACTTTATCTTCACGTTGATTCAAAGATAACAACCCGCCTAAGGAAAGCATGGAAATCTTTTTTACTATTTTGATCATGACGCTGGTGGTGTCGCTCTCTGGGGTCGCCGCGCGTATCTTGCCTTTTCAAATCCCGCTGCCGCTGGTGCAAATTGCCGTTGGTGCGCTGCTGGCCTGGCCCACGTTTGGGCTGCATGTGGATTTTGACCCGGAATTATTCCTCGTCCTGTTTATTCCGCCGCTGCTCTTTGCCGACGGCTGGAAAACACCGGTCAGCGAGTTTCTGCACTATGGCCGGGAAATCCTTGGCCTGGCGCTGGTACTGGTGTTGATCACCGTCGTCGGTATCGGCTACCTGATTTACTGGACCGTGCCGGGCATTCCGCTTATCCCTGCGTTTGCGCTGGCCGCCGTGCTCTCACCCACCGATGCCGTGGCCCTTTCTGGTATCGTCGGTGAAGGCCGCATTCCTAAGAAAATCATGGCGATTCTGCAGGGCGAAGCCTTGATGAACGATGCCTCTGGCCTGGTTTCACTGAAGTTCGCCGTCGCGGTCGCGATGGGCACCATGGTATTTAGCTGGGGCGGTGCCAGCGTAGAGTTCCTCAAGGTGGCGCTGGGCGGCCTGGTGGCTGGGGTTGCGGTCTGCTGGTTTTACGGGAAGTCGCTACGTGTGCTGAACCGCTGGAGCGGCAGTGATGACGCAGCCACACAAATTGTTCTGCTGTTACTGCTGCCTTTCGCCTCTTATCTGATTGCTGAGCACCTCGGCGTATCCGGGATCTTAGCCGCCGTCGCGGCCGGGATGACGATTACGCGCTCTGGCATTATTCGTCAGGCACCGCTGACGATGCGCCTGCGCGCCAACAGCGTCTGGCATATGCTGGAATTTGTGTTTAACGGCATGGTGTTCCTGATGCTGGGCCTGCAACTGCCCTCTATCCTGCAAAAATCCATCGCCGAAGCCAATGCGGATCCCAATGTGGATATCTGGATGATTTTTGCCGATATCGTGCTGGTCTATGCGGCGTTAATGGTGGTGCGCTTCGGCTGGTTGTGGATCATGCAGCGCTTCAGTAAACGGTTGCTGAAAAACAAGCCGTTAGTGTTCTCCTCGTACTCACTGCGTGAACTGTTAATCGCCTCCTTTGCGGGCGTGCGCGGTGCGATTACGCTGGCCGGTGTGCTGTCGATCCCGCTGTTTCTGAGCAACGGCAATCCTTTCCCGGCCCGTTACGAACTGGTGTTTATCGCGACCGGGGTGATTCTGTTCTCCCTGCTGGTCGGCGTCATTATTCTGCCCGTCCTGCTGCGCGGCGTCGAAACACTGGATAAAAATGCGCATCGCCATGAAATACAGCATGCGAAGGCGGTAATGGCGGGGGCGGCGATTGAGAGTCTGCAAAAAATGGAAGCCAGGCTCGAAAAAGAAACCGATGAAAACATCGATCCAGAGCTGTTAAAAGAGGTAAGCCTGCGCGTGACCGGGAATCTGCGCCGTCGCGCCGAGGGCAAAAATGACCTTGAACATGCCCTGTTTGCCGAAAATCTGGAGCGCCGCTTCCGTCTGACCGCGCTCCGTGCCGAGCGTGCGGAGGTCTATCACCTGCGTGCCACCAAGGCGATTTCGAACGAGACCATGCAAAAATTGCTGCACGATCTGGATCTGCTGGAAGCGCTGTTGATCGAGAAAGAGGCGTAACTCGCCGCCGCTTTCGGGCCCAGCCTGCTTCGCCGTGCGGCGGTGAGCAGGCGGGGCATCAGACAGACAGGCGGGGTGCATCATCGGGCCAGTGGGCCCGGCAACAGGCGATCCAGGCCTGCGCACTGCGCGACAGATAACTTCCTTCCCGCCAAATCAGCCCCAGATGCCACTGAAGTTCAGACGCCAGCGGCAGCCACAGTAACGACTGCTTATCTAAACGCTGACAAATAGGTTCCGGCAGAATGGCCAGGCCCATCTCTGCCTGAACCATGGCGGCCAGAAAATCCCACTGCCCGCTTCGGACGGCAATCGTGGGCGTTATTCCCTGACGCTGAAACGCCTGCATCAACTGCCGGTTCAGTGAAAATTCTTCGTTAAAGATAAGCAGCGGATGCGCCGCCAGCTCAGAGAGTGAAAGCCGGGTGCGACGTAGCCAGGGCGCCTTACGCGGCAGCAACACACAGAGCGGATGGCGCATAAGGGATAAGGTGGCGAGGGGCAGTTCGGGATCGACCGGGAGCGCCGTCAGGGCGATATCCAGTGTTCCGGCCAGCACGGCTTCCTGCACCGTCAGCCCGCCAAATTCAGCAATGTTGAGTTCCACGCCCGGATAGCGGCGGCGAAACGCGGAGACGGAACCGGCAATCTGCATGCCCACCATTGGGGGAATACCGAGGCGCAACTGGCCGGTTTTCAGATCGTTAATATCGCCTATCTCTGCCTCAAGCTGATGAAACTCTTGCAGAATCGCCAGACCGCGTTGGTAGACCGCCTGACCGCTGTCCGTCAGATGCAGGCGGCGACCATCACGCAGAAGTAAGGCACAGCCCAGTTCCTCTTCTAACTGGCGCACCATTTTGCTGATTGTCGGCTGCGTCACGAACAACGCCTGTGCAGCCCGGGTAAAGCTTTGTTGGCGGACGACCTCGGTAAAGTAACGCAGGGCGCGAACGTCCATAACTATTCCCTTTTGGCATGATTTGGATAATTTTAATTCATTTCTTTCACCCCATGCAGCAAATCTATACTGGACGCATTCATTCCAGAGGGGAAAGACAAATGGCACTGGCCTTGGGTCGCCTGAACGTCAGCCACATAAACCGGCTGAGCGTGCCGGTACAACTGGCGCTCTACATCTCGCTGTTTATCGCCAGCGAACAGTTGGTGAACTGGCTGCACTTGCCGCTGCCAGCCAACGTGGTAGGCATGCTCCTGCTGCTGTTGCTTATCGCGCTGCGTATTTTACCCCTGCGCTGGGTAAAGGCCGGGGCAAGCTGGTTGCTGGCAGAGATGCTACTGTTTTTTATCCCGGCGGTGGTTGCGGTCATCAACTACGCGGACCTGCTGCAGGTGGACGGCTGGCGAATTTTTCTGGTGATTGCGGTCAGTACCACGCTGGTGCTGGCGGCAACGGCGCTGGTTGTGGACCGGCTTTATCGGTTTGAAGTGGCGCGCGCGGCGCGTAAGAAGAACAACGATGCCTGATTTGCCGATCAGCCTCCTGTGCGCGGCCGCCACGTTAGTGATCTACTACGTGAATAAACGGCTGTATCGACGCTGGCCAACGCTGCTGCTGATGCCGTTGATCATGACGCCCATGATTCTGGTGCTGCTGTTGCTGGTCACCCATATCAGCTGGCAAAACTACATTGCCGAAAGTCACTGGCTGCTTTGGCTGTTGGGGCCCGCCACGCTGGCCTTTGCAGTGCCCGTGTACGAAAACATGGACGTGATAAAACGCCACTGGTTATCGCTCAGCGCCGGTGTGCTGACCGCCACCACGGTATCGGTGTGCAGCTCGGTGTGGCTGGCGCGTTTGCTGAGTTTGCCCGAAAGCCTGCAACGCAGCCTGGCGGTGCGCTCCATTACCACGCCTTTTGCCCTGGCGGCCGCCAAACCCATGGGCGCACAGCCCGATCTGGTGGCGCTGTTTGTGGTCATTACTGGCGTATTTGGCATGGCGGTCGGCGACGTCCTGTTTTTACGCATTGCTATCCAGCAAAGCGTGGCGAAAGGGGCTGGATTTGGGGCCGCCTCCCACGGTGCGGGCACCGCGCGGGCTTACCAGCTGGGCCAACAGGAAGGCGTCGTGTCCAGCCTGGTGATGATGTTATCCGGCGTGGTTACGGTGATTCTGGCACCGTTAATCGGGCACATTATGTGGGCACAGTAAGGCGGCAGACGGCACAACGGTGCCCGCCGTCACTGGCCAGCTGACAGACATGATTGTCATGAATGACATCACTTTTTACGTAAAGCTTTCCAAATAAAGTTGTCACCTCGTTTCAGACTGCTACCCTTGAGGCGGAATTATTGGACCCCTCATGGAGTAGAATCATGTTTAAACAACTTGTCACAGGAAGCGCGCTGAGCGTTATGTTGCTGAGCGGCGCTGCGCAGGCTATCGAAGGCAGCGTGGATGTGGGCGAGCACAGTACGAATCTCAATCTCGGACTGGGCACCACGTCACCGGGCCTGTTCCTGAATGGCAACTGGTTACGTAGCGATCATGACGGAAGCACCTACGGTGCAGGACTGGGTTACAACGTTGATGTTGGCGATTTGCGCCTGGCGCCAACCGCAAAGGCGATTTTTACCCATCCTGAAGACGGGAAAGACGGATTTGCGGTGGCGCTGGGCGGCAGCGCGCAGTACAACATCAATAGCATGTGGGGCTTATTCGGTCAGTACTATTACGCACCAGAAGGCCTGACTGACCACCTGGACAGCTACCAGGAGGCAAGCGGTGGTGTGAGCTTCACGCCTGTTTCTCTGCTTAACCTGCGCGTCGGTTATCAGTATATCGAGCTGAATAACAAAGGTGGCCGTAAAGATAACGTACTGGTCGACGGTCCGTACGTCGGCGCGTCACTGCGTTTCTGACAGCGGTCTGAGAAAAAGGGCAGCGACCTGGCGGTGGCTGCCCTTTTTTTATTGCAGGCACTACAGATTAGTGTGCTTTACCCTGCTCAATACCTGAACCCGTCTGGGAACGAATAAACTGTGCCCGGAAACGGGAGCGTTCTTCTGCGCCCTGCGGTGAATGGTCGGTAATGGAAAACAGCCAGGTGCCAATAAAGGCGATGGCAATGGAGAACAGCGCCGGATATTCATAAGGGTAAATGGGGGAAGCATGTCCCAGCACCTGTACCCAGACCGTGGGGCCCAGGATCATCAGCACCACTGCCGTGATCAGCCCCAGCCAGCCGCCCACCATAGCACCTCGTGTGGTGAGCTTTGACCAGTACATGGACAGCAGGATAATCGGGAAGTTACAGCTGGCCGCGATCGAGAAGGCCAGTCCCACCATAAACGCGATGTTCTGCTTCTCAAACAGAATGCCCAGCGCGATGGCTACTGCGCCAAGCACCAGCACCGTAATTTTCGATACCCGCAGTTCGTCGCGCTCGCTGGCCTGGCCTTTACGGTAAACGCTGGCGTACAAATCATGCGACACCGCCGACGCGCCAGCCAGGGTCAGGCCCGCCACCACCGCCAGAATCGTGGCGAAAGCGACGGCGGAAATAAAGCCCAGGAAGGTACTGCCGCCCACGGCGTTAGCCAGATGCACTGCCGCCATGTTGGTGCCGCCGATCAGCGCACCCGAAGCATCTTTAAAGGCCGGGTTAGCTCCGACCAGTAAAATGGCACCGAATCCGATGATAAAGGTCAGGAAATAGAAGTAACCCATAAAGCCGGTGGCCCAGAAAACGCTTTTACGCGCCTCTTTCGCATCGGCGACGGTAAAGAAACGCATCAGGATATGCGGTAAGCCCGCCGTTCCAAACATCAGCCCCAGCCCCAGCGACAGGGCAGATATCGGGTCTTTAACCAGCCCGCCAGGCTGCATAATGGCCGCCCCTTTCGGATGCACTGCCATCGCCTCAGTGAACAACGTATTAAAGCTGAAGCCGGTACTTTTCATCACCATAATCGCCATAAATGAGGCACCGAACAGCAGCAGAACGGCTTTGATGATCTGGACCCAGGTCGTCGCCAGCATCCCGCCAAACAGCACGTACAGCACCATCAAAATGCCCACCAGAATGACGGCGATATGATAGTTCAGACCAAACAGTAACTGAATCAGCTTACCGGCACCGACCATCTGCGCAATCAGGTAAAGCGCAACCACCACCAGTGAGCCGCAGGCGGACAGGGTGCGAATGGGCTTTTGTTTGAGGCGGTAAGAGGCAACATCGGCAAAGGTATACCGGCCCAGGTTACGCAGACGTTCAGCAATCAGGAACAGGATCATCGGCCAGCCGACCAGAAAACCGAGCGAATAGATTAAGCCGTCATAACCCGAGGTATAAACCAGCGCAGAAATCCCCAGAAAGGAGGCGGCAGACATAAAGTCACCGGCCATCGCCAGCCCATTCTGGAAGCCGGTAATATTGCCGCCCGCCGTATAATAATCGCTACGCGAGCGGGTTCGCTTTGACGCCCAGTAAGTAATACTCAGCGTCGCACCGACAAAAATGACAAACATCACAATGGCCTGATAATTAACGGCCTGCTTCTGTACCGCCCCGGTAATCGCATCGGTGGCCAGGGCGGAAAAGGGCAGGAGGGCGGCCAGCATCCACAGCATAAGACGCATCATGGTTTTACCTCGCGGAGGATAGCCTTTGTCAGGCGATCAAACTCGCCATTGGCGCGCCAGACATACACGCCGGTCAGTAAAAAGGAGATAACGATCAGGCCCACGCCAATCGGAATACCGCGCGTCACGTTGGTACCGGCATGCAGCGGCGTACCTAACCAGCCGGGAGCAAACGCAATCAGCAGAATAAAGCCGACATAGAGCACCAGCATGATTAGCGACAGCAGCAGGGCAAAGGACTGGCGCTTATGGACCAACTCCTGAAAGCGCGGATTTTTTTCAATTTGTTGGTAGATTCTTTCCTGTTCGGGCAGGGCATCGTTCATCACATTATCTCCAGAAGCTTGCAGGCGTGGACCTCACGCAACGGCGTGAATGCGTTATATTTTTTGTGACTACAGAAACACACTACGTAGGGAAGCGGTGGCGGAAAGCCTGATGCTTTCCGCCGGCGTGGTATTACGGCAGGGTGATGGATTGTTTCTCTTCAAGCAGTTTCTCAACGACGCCAGGATCGGCCAGCGTGGAGGTATCGCCTAAATTACTGGTATCGCCTGCGGCAATCTTGCGCAGAATACGGCGCATGATTTTGCCGGAACGGGTTTTTGGCAGCGAATCCGTCCAGTGCAGTACATCAGGCGTGGCAATCGGGCCAATCTCTTTACGCACCCAGTTACGGACCTCGGTATAAAGCTCCGGTGAGGGCTCTTCCCCGTGATTCAGGGTGATATAGGCATAAATAGCCTGGCCCTTAATGCTGTGCGGAATACCTACCACGGCCGCTTCGGCAATTTTCGGATGCGACACCAGCGCGGATTCGATCTCGGCGGTGCCCAGGCGGTGCCCAGACACGTTCAGTACGTCATCCACACGGCCAGTAATCCAGTAGTAGCCGTCCTCATCACGTCGCGCGCCATCGCCGCTGAAATAGGCATTTTTAAAGGTCGAAAAGTAGGTCTGCTCGAAACGTTCATGATCGCCAAACAGCGTACGCGCCTGACCTGGCCAGGAATCCGTGATCACCAGATTACCTTCACAGGCGCCGTCCTGAGGATTGCCTTCGTTATCCACCAGGGCAGGCTGGACGCCGAAGAACGGTGTGGTCGCCGAGCCGGGTTTCAGCACGGTGGCACCCGGCAACGGCGTAATCATGAAACCGCCGGTCTCTGTCTGCCACCAGGTATCGACAATCGGACACCGGCTGTTGCCGATTTTTTTGTGATACCACTCCCAGGCTTCCGGGTTAATGGGCTCGCCCACTGAACCCATGATACGCAGGCTGCTACGGTCGGTGCCCTCAATCGCTTTATCCCCTTCCGCCATCAGCGCGCGGATAGCGGTAGGCGCGGTATACAACAGGGTCACCTTATGCTTATCAATCACCTGGCCCATGCGCGCTGGCGTCGGCCAGTTTGGCACGCCTTCAAACATCAGCGTCGTGGCCCCACAGGCCAGGGGACCATAGAGCAGATAGCTGTGGCCGGTGACCCAGCCCACGTCCGCCGTACACCAGTAAACGTCATCCTGATGATAATCAAAGACAAATTTAAAGGTCGTGGCGGCGTAAACCAGATAGCCACCCGTGGTATGCAGTACGCCTTTAGGCTTACCGGTTGAACCGGAGGTGTAGAGAATAAACAGTGGATCTTCGGCCTGCATTTCGGCGGCAGAGTGGTTGGTGCTGGCGTTCTGCATCAGCTCATGCCAGTGCCGATCGCGTCCTTCAACCCAGCCGACATCTTTGCCGGTACGTTGAAAGACCACCACGTTTTTCACGCTGTTCACATTGGGATTTTTTAATGCATCATCCACATTTTTCTTCAGTGGAATCGTGCGGCCCGCACGTACGCCTTCGTCGGCTGTCACAATCAATGATGCGCTGGAGTCGATCACCCGGCCCGCGACGGCTTCCGGTGAGAAGCCGCCGAAAATGACGGAGTGCACCGCCCCGATGCGAGCACAGGCCAGCATCGCGACGGCGGCCTCGGGCACCATGGGCATATAAATCGCCACGACGTCGCCTTTTTTAACGCCAAGCAGTTCCAGCACATTGGCAAAGCGGCACACATCAGCATGCAGCTGACGGAAGGTCAGGATTTTGCTTTCACTGGCATCGTCGCCTTCCCAGATAATGGCGGGATGATCGCTCCGGGTAGCCAGATGGCGATCCAGGCAGTTGGCGGCCAGATTGAGCGTGCCGTCTTCATACCAACGAATTGAAATATTGCCTGGCGCAAATGAGGTGTTTTTGACTTTGCTGTAAGGTTTTATCCAGTCGAGGATTTTACCTTGTTCCCCCCAGAAGGTTTCTGGATCGGTAACAGACTGCTGGTACATCGCCTGATACTGTTCGGCCGTAATCAGCGCGGTTGCTGCGATATTTTCTGGAACAGGATAGTTATGATTTTGGCTCATGGCGATTCTCCTTGAAGATGTTAATCATATGTCAATCAATAGTTAAGTGAAGCAGAGCAACAAGATTTGTTTCTTTTTTGCGCCATAGATCACGCGTTAACCTTGTTGACATAAAAACGTCGCAAAAGAATGAAAAACGCGCTAACGCCATGCAAAGGATAGGGATTTAGATTGCAACATTTTGTGTCTTGCGCTGTTTAAAAAAGCAGCGAACGAACCGCGTAGTGTTTGCCCACAATCTGAATAGCTATGCGAAAACTTATCGAAAGTTTACTTTTCATAACAGCAGGTTAGGAATAAATAACCGTATCAGCATTTTATGCTTAAGAGATGGTTAAGTTTTAATCGAAGCCACCAAGGGTTGCATTTACTGCAGCGAAAATGGTACTTATCTCGCCCCTGATAATCAGGTATCAACTCAGACCGCGTCTGAAATGGGTTTAGAAATCATCGCATCGCAATGCGGGACGCTGTCTAAAACACCCTCTACTTTACCGGGCTTTTTGCTCACTTCCCTGTGTGTATTGTCTTCTGCACCTTCGCAGTAGAGAGAAACGGGTTTTGACTGAGGAAATTACGCGTTATGAAAGGTTTTAAAATCAGCCTTGCGTGGCAGATTCTGATAGCACTGGTGCTCGGCATCATCGTGGGTGCCGTATTGCATAATCAGCCAGATGATCGTGAATGGTTAGTCAATAATATTCTCAGCCCGGCGGGCGATATCTTTATTCACCTGATAAAGATGATTGTCGTGCCTATCGTGATTTCATCCCTGATTGTCGGTATAGCCGGTGTTGGTGATGCGAAAAAGCTGGGTCGTATTGGTCTCAAAACCATTGTGTACTTTGAAGTGATTACCACCGTTGCCATTGTGGTCGGGATTACCCTGGCAAATGTGTTTAAGCCCGGCACTGGCATTGATATGTCTACGCTGGCAACGGTGGACATCTCTAAATATGAAGCCACGACGGCGCAGGTACAGGAAGGGACGCACAGTCTGGTTGCGACCATCCTTTCTTTGATCCCGCAGAACATCTTTGCCGCGATGGCGAAGGGTGAAATGCTGCCGATTATTTTCTTCTCGGTCCTGTTTGGTCTGGGGCTGTCGGCCCTGCCCTCCGAACAGCGCGATCCGCTGGTCAACCTGTTCCGCGGCGTGTCTGAAACCATGTTTAAAGTGACGCATATGATCATGCGCTACGCGCCAGTGGGCGTGTTTGCTTTGATCGCCGTGACGATTGCTAACTTTGGTTTTGCCTCGCTGTGGCCACTCGCGAAGCTGGTGTTGCTGGTCTATGTCGCTATCCTGTTCTTTGCGTTTGTGGTGCTGGGGGCGGTAGCACGCTTCTGCAAACTGCGCATTACTACGCTGATGCGCATTTTAAAAGACGAGCTGATCCTGTCCTACTCGACCTCCAGTTCTGAAACCGTGCTGCCACGCATCATGGAGAAGATGGAAGCTTACGGTGCACCAAAAGCCATCACCAGCTTCGTCGTGCCCACCGGCTACTCGTTTAACCTGGATGGTTCAACGTTATACCAAAGTATCGCCGCGATTTTCATCGCGCAACTGTACGGTATCGACCTGTCACTGACTGATGAAATCATCCTGGTGCTGACGCTGATGGTGACCTCTAAAGGGATTGCAGGCGTGCCAGGCGTTTCGTTTGTCGTCCTGCTGGCGACGCTTGGCAGCGTCGGTATTCCGCTGGAAGGACTGGCGTTTATTGCTGGCGTTGACCGCATCATGGATATGGCCCGTACCGCGCTGAATGTCGTGGGTAACGCCCTGGCGGTGCTGGTGATTGCCCGCTGGGAAAACCAGTTCGATGCAGAGCAGGCGAAAGCGTATGAATTGCAGTTACGGACGCAAACCGCGCCTTAATGCGGATTAGCAAATCAAAGGCTCAACGATGGTTGGGCCTTTTTTTTATTCTGTCTGGCTGCACCGCTCACGGCGCCACAATAAAACAGCTGGAAAGGATGAATTTTTCATTCGCTGTGTTAAAAATATCCAGAATAAATTATTCCTGTGGAGAACAAGCGTGAAAATTGATCTCAGTCAGATGGTCACGGAAGGGCGCAATCCGGCCAGCCTGAATATTGACGAAATGAGCACGGAAGCGATGCTTCGCGTCATTAATGATGAAGATAAAAAAGTCGCGCTGGCCGTTGAGGCTATTGTGCCGGCTATCGCCCGCGCTGTGGATATTATCTGCGCCGCCTTTCAGGCCGGTGGGCGACTGATATACGTGGGCGCGGGCACCTCCGGCCGCCTGGGGATCCTGGATGCAAGTGAATGCCCACCAACTTTTGGCACACCGCGTGAGCAGGTGACTGGCCTGATTGCCGGGGGCCATCAGGCCATTTTGCAGGCGGTGGAAAACGCTGAAGATAATGTGGCGCAAGGCGCGCAGGATCTGAAAGACATCCACTTCAGCCAGCAGGACGTGCTGGTGGGCATCGCTGCCAGTGGACGCACGCCTTATGTTCTGGGCGCGCTCGATTACGCCCGGCAATGTGGGGCGATGACGGTTGCGCTGACCTGTAATCCGCACAGCAAAATGGCTGACGTCGCCGATATTGCCCTGACGCCCGTGGTCGGGCCTGAAGTGGTGACGGGGTCATCACGCATGAAGGCGGGGACCGCACAGAAGCTGGTCCTGAATATGCTGACGACCGGCGCGATGATTCGTACAGGCAAAGTCTTCGGCAATCTGATGGTGGACGTTGAAGCCACGAACCAGAAGCTGGTACAGCGCCAGGTCAATATTGTGATGCAGGCTACTGATTGTGACGAAGCCTGCGCCAGTGCCGCCCTGGCGGCCTGCGGCGGGCACTGCAAAACCGCCATTCTCATGGTGCTGGCGGAACTGAGTGCTGATGAGGCAAAAACGTTGCTGACCCAACATCAGGGCTTTATTCGTCGGGCGCTACAGGCTGCGGGAGCACGCTGATGGCGGACGTGACCGATGCACTTCTGCACGCTATCGTGCAGGCAGCAGGCGGCGCAGACAATATTGCCGTTTGCGGCCATTGTATGACCCGTTTACGCCTGACGCTGAAGCAGAATCAGGCTGACATCGCCCGGCTGAAAGGTTTGCCTGGCGTGCTGGGTGTCATCAAGGGTGACGATCAACTGCAGATCGTGCTCGGTCCCGGCAAGGCGCAAACGGCGGCGGAACGGATGCATTTGCTGCTTTCACAGGGGCACCGAATCTGCAACAGGTGGCTGCGCAACAAAAACAGCAGATAAAGGCCAGACAGACCCGCGCAGTGCATCAGTTTCTGGCACGTTTCGCCACCCTTTTCACACCGCTCATCCCCGGCTTTATCGCCGCAGGTTTACTGCTGGGATTCGCCACGCTGATTGAGCAAAGCCTGCACCTCAGCATGCCGGGCGCACATCCTGCAGGCTTACTGCAGACCGTGGCCTATATGAAAGTGTTCAGTAAAGGGTTATTCACCTTTCTCAGCATCCTGATTGGCTATAACGCGCAAAAAGCCTTTGGTGGCACCGGCGTAAACGGGGCCATTATCGCCTCGCTGTTTCTTCTGGGCTATGTGCCCGATGCGAAGGTCGGCTATTACAGCGGCATGGACAGCTTTTTTGGTCTGGCTATCGATCCGCGTGGCAACATTATCGGTGTGCTGCTGGCCGCGATGTTTGGTGGCTGGCTGGAAAGGCAGTTGCGCAAGGTCATCCCGGATAACC
The DNA here is from genome assembly GCF_043545505.1 of Pantoea sp. SGAir0183. Lineage (NCBI taxonomy): Bacteria > Pseudomonadati > Pseudomonadota > Gammaproteobacteria > Enterobacterales > Erwiniaceae > Pantoea > Pantoea sp. SGAir0183. The sequence goes on along the minus strand of NZ_CP028053.1, from coordinate 4,118,522 downwards.
TGGATATGATTCTTACCGCCCTGTTAACCTTATTAATCACGGGCGCGCTGACTTATCTGCTCATCATGCCGCTCGGCGGCGAGCTGTTTAAGGGAATGTCGTGGTTGTTTATCCACCTCAATAACAACCCCTTCGGCTGCGCCCTGCTGGCTGGGCTGTTTTTGATCGCCGTGATGTTTGGCATTCATCAGGGGTTTACTCCGGTCTATTTTGCGCTGATGGAAACCCAGGGATTTAATTCACTGTTCCCTGTTCTGGCTATGGCCGGTGCCGGTCAGGTGGGGGCCGCACTGGCGCTCTGGTGTAAAGCGGAAAAAGGCGCGTTGTTGCGCACCCAGATAAAAGGCGCCATCGTGCCCGGCTTGCTGGGCGTGGGTGAACCGCTGATTTATGGCGTCACGCTACCGCGGCTCAGACCCTTTATTACGGCCTGCGGCGGCGGGGCAGTGGGCGGATTTTTTATCGGTCTGGTGGCCTGGCTGGGGCTGCCGGTCGGCATGAATACGGTGTTTGGTCCTTCGGGTCTGGTCACGCTTCCGTTAATGACCTCGCATCAGGGCATTTTTGCTGGCATGGCCGTGTACCTGGGCGGTTTGATCGTGGCCTGGGTCAGTGGCTTTGTACTGACGTGGTGGTTTGGCTTACGGGATGTCGATTTAAGCTGAATCCATAAGGAATGCGCTATTAACCCGTCAAGCGGTACGGTAAGACGTTAGTCTCACTGCGGATGTCACGCGCCGGGCGCGGGTGGGATGGTGCTGCGCGCTAATCAGTTGCGTTAAAGTAAATCGTTAAAATGTAATGGGTTAAAAATACCCGTGAGTAAACGAAGCCGCTACTGAGCGGCTTTTTTAATGCAATAAATTAACGCGTAGCACTAAAGTGTAAATGCGCCACTGCCGAAAACATAAAAAAAGGTAAAGCTTACCTTTCACGTGCTTTCATCCATGCTTCTGGTGCAAGTCTGACTGGTACTATCAAGGACTCCTATGCGCAACAACCAACCTGTTTCTCAGCGTGAATATGTGTATGACGATCATGCCACACTGATGACAACGACCGATCTCAACAGCTATATCACCTATGCCAATGATGCATTCGTTGAAGCCAGTGGCTTTTCATCTGATGAGGTCAAAGGGCAGCCGCACAATATGGTGCGTCACCCGGATATGCCACCCGAAGCTTTTGCCGATATGTGGGCGACGTTAAAACAGGGCGAACCCTGGACAGCGCTGGTGAAAAACCGCCGCAAAAACGGGGATCACTACTGGGTGCGGGCGAACGCGATTCCGGTGGTGCGTAATGGTCAGGTGCAGGGTTATATGTCGGTGCGGACGAAGCCATCCGCACAGGACGTGAAAGCCAGTGAAGCGCTCTACCGTGATTTTCGTGAAGGTCGCGCGCAAGGCCGCCGTTTTCACAAAGGATTAATTGTCCGCAGCGGCTGGCGCCGCCTCGGCTCGATCTTAAAAACGCTGCCACTGCGCTGGCGCATCCGTACGGCGCTGCTGGCTTTACTGCCGCTGTCCGTCGCAGGCGTCTGGGCGCTGGGAATGGCACCGCTGGCGTTGAGCGGATTTGCGGGCGGCATGGCCGTTCTGTTGCTGCTTGCCAGCCTGTGGCTGGAGCAGCAAATTTCCCGTCCTGTTGAGCGCATGTGCAAACAGGCACTGCGCGTGGCCACCGGGGCCAGTCACCAGGTGGAGCAGATGGACCGCATTGACGAGGTGGGGCTGACGTTGCGCGCCATTGGACAGCTAGGGCTGATGTTCCGCTGGCTGGTGGACGATGTGAGTGGCCAGGCGATTAACGTGCTGAGCGCCAGTGACGCCATTGCCCGCAGTAACAATGAACTGAGCCGCCGGACCGAACAGGCCGCAGCGAACGTGCAGCAAACGGCCGCGACTATGAACGAAATGACCGCCACCGTGAAGAGTAATACGCAAACGGCCCAGGAGGTGAGTTCGCTCTCCGTCAATACCAGCGATGCGGCAAGCAAAGGTGGCGAGGTGATGAAAGAGATGATGAGCATGATGGCGGATATCGCCGACAGCTCAGAACGCATTGCCAGCATCACCAGCGTAATCGACAGCATCGCGTTCCAGACCAATATTCTGGCGCTGAACGCCGCCGTTGAGGCGGCACGCGCAGGTGAGCAGGGTAAAGGCTTCGCCGTTGTGGCTGGCGAAGTACGCAGCCTTGCACAGCGCAGCGCAAAAGCCGCCAGCGAGATTAAAGCACTGGTGGAAACCAGCGCCAGCCGGGTCAGTTCAGGCAACGAGCACGCCGGTGCTGCGGGACATACCATGCAGGATATTGTGCAGCAGGTGCAGAACGTCACTTCGCTCGTTGCCCAAATCAGCGCGGCCACGGCGGAACAGGCGACCGCGCTCAGTGAAGTCAGCACGGCGGTAGAAGATCTGGACGATATTACCCATCAAAACGCCGCCCGCGTTCAGGAAAGCGCAGAAGCGTCGGGCCGTATGACCCATCAGGCTAACCGTCTGGTGGAAGCGATCAGCGTGTTCCGCTAAGTTTTGACCGGCCTGCCACCGGATGGTGTTGTGCCATTCGGCGTGATCACGCTCTTCGCGCGCGCAGGGTGCGAACCGTGATCATGCCGTCTGGTACGGCATGATCGCTAAGAGGCTTTCCCGTCCTAGTCGTCTCTTCTGCTGCCCAATTGCGTACCCTCAGCCAACATCCCATCACGGCCTGACTCGTCTCAGAGCATCACGGCGTAACGCCTGTCTTTGCCGTCTTGTGACATAACAGCATAGCGCTGGGCGAAAGTCGTCAGGCGCACAGGTAGTCATTAATACTGCCTGCTATGCAAGGTGTAGTCATTTAACCTTTCGTGTTTAAACAGCGCTAAACGTGCTTTTCATTTTCAGTTTTATTGAATGATATGAGCAAAACCCTCTGCTTTTTCTTGTGCGATATTCCTCCTATTATGCTTTCACACAAGGCATGTAGCCTTATCTAAACGAAAAAGACCGAGGAATTGACCATGAAAACTATCAAAACTTTTGCTGCTTTAATCGCCCTGACTATTCTGCCTGCTGCGGCTTTTGCACAAACTGTGACGGCGACCGGCTCAACACTGGACAGCGCAGAAGCGAAAATTGCTGCTCAGGCGCAGGATGCTGGTGCTTCCTATAAGATCACCGAAGCGAACACCAACAACGGTGTGCACATGACGGCTGAGCTGTATAAATAAGCCTTGAACGTCTGTGCTGACAGGACGCCTGATGGCGTCCTGGCTCCGTTTTTAGCGCAACAGAACCTGTCACTTTACCGCCTCTACTCCGCTTTCCTGCATCATTCTGCCCCATCCGGCCTGTCTCTTTGACCAACAGATCGTTCGCTTAACCGTTCAGCCTTTGCCAGAAAAGCCCCTTGTATGCGCGCCATCATCCCTCAATGCTGCGCGTACCGGCGATAACCCGGGCGCGGATGTCGTCCTGAACGGACAACACCGCGGCATCATGCGCAATGAATGGCAGGAGAAGGAAAAGGAAAGTGGGGGAGACAATGCGGAATCGACCGCTGGTCGCCTGCGGCAACTACCCCAGGCGACCAGAAAGGTTATGACACCTCTTCTGAAGCGTCGTGCATCATTTCATCGTGCGGCACATCGTCCAGAATCTGTTCAAAACTGCGCAGACGTTTATAGATCGACATTAACTCGACCAGGGTGGACCACGAGGTAATGAGGTACTGGAACGATCCCCGAACCTGGTCAAACACGTTGGTGATCTGGTTCAGCAGGCCCAGCGTAATGGCACCGGCCACAATAGACGGGAACAACAGGAACAGCCCGAACACGTTATCCACCTGCAGATAAAGGATGCGGCTGATATTGAAGTAAAGATAGTGAAAATAGAGACGGAAATAGTTAATCCGCACATTGTGGAACAGCACTTTTACGGTCGGCGGCGTGGCGCGATCGGCGTGATCTTCGCCGTAAACCAGCTCTTTACGGTAAGCCGCTTCGACGCGCTGGTTACGGAACTCCAGGCCGGGAAGCTTAATGCCCACCAGCGCCAGCAGCGCCGTACCAAAGAGTGACCACAACACCGCCGCGATCACCAGCGCATAGGGGATGCTGCCCAGAATCGGGATACTTTTTACATGATGTGAAAGCGCCACCAGAACGGGTAAAAACGCCACCAGGGTCATAATGGCCTGAATGAAACTCACGCCCCAGCCTTCCAGCGTGGTAGCAAAGCGCATGGTATCTTCCTGCACACGCTGTGCCGCGCCTTCAACGTGGCGCAGGCGCTGCCAGTGATGCATATAGTAATTATTCATCGCAGTGCGCCAGCGGAATACCCAGTGGCTGATGAAAAAAGCATTCATCACGCCAATGACCACCGCAATCAACGCGATACCCAGGAAGGCGATAACCTGAGCATAAAATTCGGCAATCTGTACCGAACCGGCTTTCGTCAGCGCTTTTTGAATTAAATCGTAGAACGGGCCATACCAGGCATTGACGGCCACGCCAACCTGGACGCCAAACCAGGTCACAAAAATAATCAGCGCGGAGCCCCAGACCGACCAGCGCTGCCAGGGATGGTTATCAATGATGCGCCACGCAAGAGCGAACAGGGCAACCATCAGCCAGTAATAGCCATAGAACCATAACTCACCCGGCGCAATAAAGCGCATCACCGTCGTGGGCAGGGGCTGCCTGATGGCGGCCTGAAACGCAGGCCAGAAATGGGCCGGTAAATCGCTGGCAAAGCCAAACCAGGCAAAAATCGCCAGTAAACTCCAGATGGCCGCCGAACTGAAAAACGGCCCAGGTCGTGGAAAGAAAGACTTAAACATAGGTACTCCGCTGTTGTGTAATCGCTTTTATAACGTCTTAACGGCCATCTGTCTGTAGCCTGTTGTTTCTGAACATGACATTGACAACTTATATGTTAATGAAATTGTGCTTTTTTGTTTCCTTAAACTAAGTATTTGTCGGTAATGGTGTTACACTTAGCGCCACTGTTACCGGTAACAGCTTGTTGTACCCGAAATCCGCAAATAAAAACCACTACAACGCGCATTCACTTCTCTTTTTCGTACCGCAGTTGATGCGGTGATGAGGCAATGTCATGTCAGACCAGAAAAAGGGTCATTCACGCAGGGATTTTTTGCTGAAGACCATCACCCTGGCGCCCGCAGTGGCGGTAGGCAGCAGCGCATTGGGTGCCTTTTCTGCACCCGCTCAGGCACAGGCCGCAACGCCTGCCGAAAGCCAGGTCGCCCGAGACTATCAACCCAGTTGGTTTACTGCCGAGGAATTTGCGTTTATCAACGCTGCCGTGGCGCGGCTGATCCCCGCCGATGAACGCGGTCCGGGCGCGCTGGAAGCGGGCGTGCCGGAGTTTATCGATCGCCAGATGAATACGCCTTATGCCACCGGGGCCAACTGGTATATGCAGGGCCCCTTTAACCCGGATCTCCCCAAAGAAATGGGCTATCAGTTGCCGCTGGTACCGCAGCAGATTTACCGTCTCGGCCTGGCCGATGCCGACCAGTATAGCCGGCAGCAGTACGGTAAGGTCTTTGCCCAACTGAGCGCTGAACAGCAGGATGCGGCGCTTCAGGCGATGGAGAGCGGCAAGGCCCATTTCAGCCAGCTCCCCGCCAACGTGTTTTTCTCTTACCTCCTGCAAAACACCCGTGAAGGCTTCTTTAGCGATCCGATCCACGGTGGCAATCAGGGCATGGTGGGCTGGAAGCTCATCAACTTCCCTGGCGCCCGCGCCGATTTTATGGACTGGGTAGAGCGCGGTGAACGGTATCCGTTCCCGTCAGTGTCGATTCGTGGAGAGAGAAGCTGAGCATGGCAAATGAATTAAAGAAAGTGGATGCCGTGATTGTCGGCTTTGGCTGGGCAGGGGCCATTATGGCCAAAGAGCTGACCGAGGCCGGTCTGAATGTGCTGGCACTGGAACGCGGTCCGCATCGTGATACCTATCCCGATGGATCCTATCCACAGTCGATTGATGAACTGACCTATAACATCCGAAAAAAGCTGTTCCAGGATCTGTCCAAAAGCACCGTCACTATCCGTCATGATGCGTCACAGACTGCCGTGCCGTATCGCCAGTTAGCAGCTTTCCTGCCGGGCACCGGCACCGGTGGCGCAGGACTGCACTGGTCAGGTGTACATTTTCGGGTCGATCCGGTTGAGCTAAAACTTCGCAGCCACTATGAGGCGCGCTACGGTAAAAAGTTTATTCCTGAAGGGATGACCATTCAGGATTTCGGCGTGGACTATCAGGAGCTGGAGCCATTTTTTGATAAAGCAGAAAAAGTGTTTGGCACCTCCGGTAGTGCCTGGAGTATTCAGGGTAAGGTTGTCGGCAAAGACAAAGGCGGTAACCCGTTTGCGCCCGATCGCTCTGACAACTTTCCGTTGCCCGCGCAAAAGCGCACCTGGTCAGCACAGCTGTTTGCCCAGGCCGCCGAGTCAGTAGGCTATCATCCTTACGATCTGCCCTCGGCGAATACCTCAGGTCCTTATACCAACACCTATGGCGCGCAGATGGGACCGTGCAACTTCTGCGGCTACTGCAGCGGTTACGCCTGCTATATGTATTCCAAGGCCTCACCCAATGTGAATATCCTGCCTGCGCTGCGTCAGGAGCCAAAGTTTGAGCTGCGCAATAATGCTTATGTGCTGCGCGTCAACCTCACGGACGATAAGAAACGCGCTACCGGCGTCACCTATGTAGACGCGCAGGGGCGTGAACATGTGCAACCGGCAGATCTGGTCATCCTGTCAGCCTTCCAGTTCCACAATGTCCACTTAATGCTGCTGTCCGGCATTGGCCAGCCTTACAACCCGATCACTAACGAAGGCACGGTCGGACGCAACTTTGCCTACCAGAACCTGTCGACGCTGAAAGCGCTGTTCGATAAAAACACCACCACCAACCCGTTTATTGGCGCAGGCGGTGCCGGTGTCGGCGTGGATGATTTCAACGCCGATAACTTTGACCACGGGCCGCACGGTTTTGTCGGTGGATCGCCATTCTGGGTCAATCAGGCGGGCACCAAACCCATCTCGGGTCTGCCCACCCCGCCGGGAACACCTAACTGGGGTAGCCAGTGGAAGGCCGCCGTTGCCGATACGTACACGCATCACCTTTCTATGGATGCCCATGGTGCGCACCAGTCTTACCGCGTGAACTATCTGGATCTGGACCCGAATTATAAAGACGCCTACGGTCAGCCACTGCTGCGTATGACGTTTGACTGGCAGGAAAATGACATCAAGATGGCGCAGTTTATGGTGGGGAAAATGCATAAAATCGCCGAAGCCATGAACCCGAAAATGATCATTGGCGGGGCTAAAAAACCCGGCACACATTTCGACACCACCGTCTACCAGACCACCCACATCAGCGGCGGGGCGATTATGGGTGAGGATCCTAAAACCAGCGCGGTTAACCGCTATCTGCAAAGCTGGGATGTGCCTAACGTCTTTGTGCCTGGCGCATCGGCGTTTCCTCAGGGACTCGGCTATAACCCCACCGGCATGGTGGCGGCATTGACTTACTGGTCAGCGAAAGCGATTCGCGAGCAGTATCTGAAAAACCCAGGCCCTCTGGTGCAGGCATAAGGATGATGGCGATGAAAAACGGCATTTTAGCCCTGATTCTGGGCGGTATTTCCTTTGTTGCCCTGGCCGATGAGAGCACTAGCGATCTGATAAAACGCGGCGAGTATCTGGCCCGCGCGGGCGACTGTGTCGCCTGCCACAGCAGTGAAGGCGGCAAGCCCTTCGCAGGTGGCTTGCCGATGGCCACGCCGATTGGCACGATCTACTCAACGAACATCACGCCGGATAAATCGACCGGGATTGGTGATTACAGCTACGATGACTTTCAGAAAGCCGTGCGGCACGGTATTGCGAAAAATGGCGATACGCTCTATCCCGCCATGCCTTATCCCTCTTATGCGGTGGTCAGCGATGAGGACATGAAGGCGCTGTATGCCTACTTCATGCATGGCGTCGCCCCTGTCAGTCAGGCCAACAAAGCGAGCGATATCCCCTGGCCTCTGTCGATGCGCTGGCCGCTGGCGATCTGGCGCAACCTGTTCGCACCGGATGTAAAAGCGTTCCAGCCTGCCGCGCAGGAGGATCCGACGCTGGCGCGAGGCCGTTATCTGGTAGAAGGGCTGGGTCACTGCGGTGCCTGCCATACGCCGCGTAGCGTGACCATGCAGGAGAAAGCGTTAACCAACGCCGACAGTAACGATTATCTGGCGGGCAGCAGTGCGCCGATTGATGGCTGGACCGCCAGCAACCTGCGCGGGGACAACCGTGACGGCCTGGGCCGCTGGAGTGAGGATGACCTGCGCCAGTTCCTGCGCTATGGCCGTAACGATCACACCTCAGCCTTTGGCGGCATGGTGGATGTGGTTGATCACAGCCTGCAGCACCTGACGGATGACGACATCACGGCGATTGCCCGTTACCTGAAGTCGCTGGGTGCGAAAGATCCGCATCAGGTGGCTTTTAGCGTGGATGACGCGACCGCGAAGGCCTTATGGAAAGGCGATGACAGCCAGACAGGCGCTGCGGCCTATGTCGACAGCTGTGCGGCCTGCCATAAAACGGACGGCAGCGGTTATACACGCTTTTATCCCGCGCTGCGCGGCAACCCGGTGGTGATGGCGGACGATCCGACCTCGCTGATTCACATTGTGCTGGTCGGAGGCGAGCTGCGTGGGGTGAAGGGCGCGCCGTCAACGATTACCATGCCTGCCTTTGGCTGGCGTCTGAACGATCAACAGGTCGCGGACGTGGTGAACTTCATCCGTCACAGCTGGGGCAATAACGTACCGGGAACGGTCACCGCGAAGCAGGTGGCTGACCTGCGCAAGGATGTGAAAGATCGTCAGGGCAGCTCAGATATCAAGGTGTTAGAAGGCAAGTAACACGTACGTTGCAGCCTTCCCCCACCGGGGAAGGCTGCACGATCAAATATTTTCCAGCGTCACACCGCGCGTCTTAGGACCAAAAACGCCCACCGACAGCATCACCATCAGCATGCTCAATACAATAAAGGCGATGACGCCATGCGTACCGGTGTGCTGCAAAATCACGCCGATCAGAAGACTGCTAAAGGCGGTCGATAACCGACTAAAGGAGTAGCAAAAACCTACTGCTCGGGCGCGGATAGCGGTCGGGAAAATCTCGGTCTGGTAAGCATGATAACTGCAGGTCAGCCAGGCATTAGAGAAGGTGATCAAAAATCCACATATCACCAGCAACACCGGCTGAGTCTGCAGGGCAAACAGCGTTCCAAACACCACTGTCATCAGCGAAGAAAGGACGATTTGCCATTTATTCTCAAGCCGGCTGGTAAAGCTGCCACAAATCAACGAGCCGATGGGATAGGCCAGCGTGATAAAAAAGGCATACAGCAGGCTATGGGTAATGGACGTACCCTGCCCGGACAGCAGCGCAGGCAGCCAGTTACCAAAGCCGTAGAAGCCAATCGCCTGGAAGAAGTTCATTATCACCAGCATCAGGGTGCGGTTACGGTAGCGCGGAGCCCAGATGTCGCGGAAGCGGCTTTTCGTGTCAGAGGCTGCCGCAGGCTGTGAGTGCGTCAGGTGTTGGCCGGGCACGATGCCGCAGCGTTTTTCCATGGCCGACATCACGGCATGGGCGTCTTCATGCCGTCCCTGCTGGGCCAGCCAGCGGGCGGATTCCGGCAGGTTTTTACGCACCAGCCAGATAATCAGCGAGCAGACAGCGCCCGCGATGACCACCCAACGCCAGCCCTCCAGGCCCAGAATATGTTGCGGCATCAGCCACCATGACATGAGCGCCACTGTTGGCACCGATAAAAACTGAATAAAAAAGGAGAAGGCAAACGCCCGGTTACGCAGATGCGTGGGCACCCATTCGCTCAGGTAGGTGTCGATGGTTACCAGCTCCACGCCCAACCCAATACCGACCAAAAAGCGACACAGAATCACCATCTCTGCGCTGTGCTGAAACGCCATCAGTAACGAGAAAAATCCGTACCAGGCTAACGCACAGATAAAGGTCAGCCGACGGCCAAACCGATCGGCAAAAGGCGTAAGCAAACTGGCCCCCACAAATAAGCCCAGAAAGGTCGCCGACGCAAATGCGGCCTGATCGGTAATGCCCAGAATACCGGCGCTGCCCGCATGGAAAATGCCGGCGGCCAGTAACCCTGTGCTGATATAGCCGGTTTCAAACAGATCGTAGAGTTCAAAAAAGCCGCCTAACGCCAGTAGCGAGATGAATCGCCACAAACCGCCAGAAGAGGGCAGCGCGTCAATGCGCCCGGCTAAGCTGGTATGGGCAGTCGACGAGGCAGACGTCGGTGCCATCCCTGAAGTCAAGGCTGGTGTCATTTAGAGTAAACCTCATGTAAGGATGATGGCCATTCTCACTACAGGCAATAATCGCTTTGAAACAGGTGCCCGTTCGCGAGCAGGAAGCAGCAGAATAATCAATTCTCTGATTCTTGCCGATAGGAATAGTGGTGAATTTTTAACAGGGCAGAGTCCAGTTATGGCTGGATCGGATGGGCGGTCAGCGTTCTGACGCGGTGCAGAGAGAAATAAGGTCAAGTCAGATGCGATAACAGCCTGTCAGGTGGAGATATCACCTGACAGACTTCCCTGCCCGCCCCGCTTTTTTTCCGGGGTGGGCAGGCGATTAGGCGTCAGCCAGACGGAACGCCGACACGGAATGTGTCAGGTACTGCGCCTGCTCCTCCAGCGACGCGGCCGCGGCGGCCGATTCCTGCACCAGTGCGGCGTTTTGCTGGGTCACGCTGTCCATTTCGGTCACCGCCTTTTCAATCTGGCTGATACCATGATGCTGCTCATTGGAGGCCGTCGAAATGTGATCCATCAGAACGTTGACCCGGCCGACCGAGGCAATAATCGCATTCATCGCTTCACCGGTCTGGCTGACCTGATCGGAGCCGACCCGGATTGTCGCCACCGATTCTGCAATCAGTCCTTCAATTTCTTTTGCCGCCACCGCACTGCGCTGGGCGAGATTGCGTACTTCGCCCGCTACCACGGCAAATCCGCGACCTTGCTCACCGGCTCGCGCGGCTTCAACGGCCGCGTTCAACGCCAGAATATTGGTCTGGAACGCTATGCCGTTAATGACGTTGGTGATGTCTTCGATTTTTTTCGAACTCTCGTTAATTTTTGACATGGAAACGATGACCTGCTGGGACACGTGTTCGCCGCTCTCCGCATTCTTCACGGCTTCGCTGGCCAGACGGCAGGCTTCAAAGACATTGTCCGTATTTTGTTTCACGGTCGCGCCCAGCTGCTCCATACTGGCGGCCGTTTCGGTCAGGGCTGCGGCCTGCTGTTCCGTGCGCGAGGCCAGGTCAACGTTGCCGCTGGCAATTTCCTGCGAGGCGAAAGAGACCGCCTGGGTTGCCTGGCGGACGCGGGTAATAATGCCGGTCAGCGCGGTACGCATGCTTTCCATAGAGGTCATTAACTGCTGAATCTCGCTCTTTGAACCGGTATTGACCGGCACCGGTTTGTCCAGAATTCCTGCGGCAATCTGGCTGCAGTGGGCTTTGGCGTGATCAAGCGGCGATAAAATATAGCGTCTGACAAAGACCAGTATGGCCACGATAATGGCAAGAAACAGCACACCAAATACGACTAACAACAGGATCCCAGAGGAAAAGTTGCTCTGGGCATCCGTATTGAGCTTCTTCGCAAAGGCTTCATGTTGTGCCAGCACCTTGTCCAGGACAATTTCATACTGGCGATCCAGGCGCACGACGTTTGCGATCTGGTTTTTAAAGCGCTGCTGGTCCCCGGCCTCGGCCGCTGCGATTAAAGGCTGAATGCCCTGATCGCGGTAGGCCAGGTAAGCCTGACGATAGCGTTCTGCTTCCGCTTCTTCTCCCGGAATACGTGGCGCGTTCAGATAAGCCTGGAAAGCGGCATCGGCTTTAGCGGCAACGCTTTTTACGCTGTCCAGTGAAGCGGCGCCCTGCGGGCCACCATTCTCCGTCTCTTTCATGTACTCCATCAGACGGACGCGTAAGGTACGACTGTGGTTGATGGGGTCAATCACCGACAGCACCACACGAATTTCTTTATTCACGGCATTAAGTGACGCGTTGCTGCGGGCCAGTAACCAGATGCTGACGGAAATACTGATAAGAAAAAGAATTAACAGAAAAGACAACACCAACAGTGATGATTTTTTTAACGACATAACACAGTCCTGAACTGGGGGATTATGGACAAGATATATCGGCATCCTGGGGCTAAATATTTAGCTGGAACGCACCGAAATAAGCACAGAATTAAGTGCATAAAACATAAGCGAAATAATGAACCAACTGATTCACTATTATCAGGTTGACATTTCGCTTGCCGCTTCGGTTATTTCATGCTTTAACGCCGGTGGCATGGTTTTCAGGTCCAGTAATAGGTTGAGTCAACGAGGAAGTGCAAAGCAGGAAAGTGCGGTTGTCAGCATTTGTCTGAACAGTTCATTTATTATTTATTTTAAGGCATTGTAATTTAAGGGTTAATTATAATCCTTGCAGTAGTAAATAAAAGTGACTATTGCCTGTGAGATAATATGGTTATTAACACGTAAAACATTATTAGCGTACCAGGCATTGATTTAATTGAAAAAAAACGGGGGCGACGTCTCAGGCGATTGGGTAAATCCTCTGAAAGGAGATTCTTTGCGCCGTTATGAATCCTCTTCTCTGCGCTGTCGTCTACACTTATTACTTCTTTATAAGGAAGTTTCTACTCACCTGTATCGAGGTAATAATGCAAGTATGTCCTTATTTGTTTCTCTATGGTCGCTGTGAAGAGGCGATGGAATTCTATTTGCAGGCAACAGGTGGACAGCTGCTGCAAAAAATGACGTTTGGTGATATGCCGGAGCAGGGTGAACAGATTGGCGACCAGTCTGCACCCCCGTTGCCACCTGAAAAAATTATGCATGCGCATCTGCGTATCGGGCAGGGCGAACTGATGATGAGTGACGGCAATCCTGACCAGCCACCGGCGTCAGAGCACGCAGGCTATGCCGTCAGTCTGGCGACCACGGATGCAGAACAGGGTAAAGCCTGGTTTGAAAAGCTGTCGGCAGGCGGGAAAGTCACCACACCGTGGCAAAAAACTTTCTGGTCTGATGGCTTCGCCATGTTTATTGATAAATTCAATATTCCGTGGCGCATTAACGTTGTTAAATCAGACGAGTAATTTGTCGGTGATGCCGTTCAACGGCGTTGGATGGCGCATACAACAGCGGCCTTCCCAGGGGGAAGGCCGCCGTCAATTACCGTGCCTGTCTTGCAACAAACTGATCAGAAGTTATAGCCAGCCACCAGATAGTAACCCCAGCCCGTTGATTTAATTTCAGACGCGCTGCTGCCAAAACCTAACTCCTGACCGTCTCCCCACTGACCGCCGTTATGGAAGTAACGCGCCACAGCAGAGAAGTGCCAGTGCTCGTAGCCCAGTGACAGGATATGACTGGAGGCGATGGAATTACTGGTACGGATCGGCCCGGTCTTATCACGCAAGTCTGAGCCCCAGTCGAAGTTGGTAAAGCCTACATAGCCCAGGTTACCACCCCACAGTGTGGTGATTGGCACGAAATACTTCACCTTAAAGCGATAGCCGTCCCAGCTGTCTTCGTTTGCAGCACCGTAGTTTTCCCACTGGTACTTGGCATAGACGTTCAGTGACAGACCGATATCGCTGTGCGTATCGATGTCGGTGCCCAGGCCCATGTACCAGGTGTTCTGGCGGTTTGCGCTGTTACGGCCCATATCGTAGATATAGTTGTTGGCAAAATACCACTCTTTAAACGGACCGAAAGCCAGGCTGGTGCCGGTCAGTTTATCAATAGAGAAACGCGGTTCGATTTCCATGAACAGCGGTGAACCGTGGTCGAAAATACCGTTGGCGTTGTTGTTACCTACGCCAAAGAAGTTTGGCAGGTCAACGTAGCCGTAAAAATCAAACCAGTCTTTTTTGGCGAACGCTTCGTATTCAAGATAGACATCGTTATTGAACTGGGGCCCGAAGCGGGTGTGGTAACTGCCCACCACGTTGACGCTCTGATGCCACCAGTCGGAAAGGTACTGGGGATCGTTTTCTGCAGCCTGCACTGCACCGTTCAGGGAGCCTGCCAGCAGGGCACCTGCAACTAACGTTTTAAATTTCATTATATTTGACCACTGGTTTTCATACGCAAGACAATCGTTTGCGTGCTGTTTGGAAATCAATCCCAAAGGTTGGGCAGTAATGTACTCAGGCCGCCTGTTTTAGTTAGCGTAGCGTGCCTGTAACAGAGAGATAGAAAATAGCTTTTGATCACATTTGTCAAAATGTGTTGCATAACAATTCATCATAATTGTGATGATTGTCACAATATAGGGTTGTGGCGAACGGAACCAGGCAACCGTTTACGTTGTCGGGTTCCGAATCGATCGGCAGGAATCAGGGAAAGGTAACGCGCACCTGAAAACCGCAGCGCAGGCCTTGTGCGTCCCGACAGTTGGCAAGGGCAACGTCGATATGGTGTTTCTGGGCGATGCTGCGCACGATAGACAGACCTAAACCGCTGCCCTGCGCTTTAACGTCGGGTGAACGGGCAAAGCGATCGAATGCGCGTTCAAGAAAGGATTCCGGTACACCCGGACCGTTATCAACGATGTCGACAACGGTTTGTCCCGCCACACGATGCAGCAGCACATCGACCATGCTGCCTTCAGGCGTATGTAACATCGCGTTGCCAATCAGATTATCAAACAGGCTGCGAAGTTCGGAACGCCCGGCCTGCAGTCGATAGTGCGTGGTGCCGCTAAAGCCAATGTCGATACCGCGTTTATCCGCCACAACCATGAGCTGTTCAATACTCTCTTTCAGCACATCTTCCAGATCGATATTTTCGAGGTGCGCGACGACTGACTGATCTTCCCAGCGCGACATATTCAGCAGTTGAGTGACCAGATGGCGCGTGCGGGTCACACCTGATTCCAGTTGAGCGAACTGACGGCTGGCCTCGCCGGGTTGAATGTGCTGACGCAGATTTTCCAGTTGCAGCGTGACGGCGGTGACTGGCGTCCGCAGTTCATGAGCGGCATCTTCCATAAACTGACGTTGTGAAGACCAGGCGGCACGCAGTTTATCCAGTAAGGAGTTGTAGGCCTCAACCAGGGGCTGAATTTCGTCGGGCAGCCGTTCCGGCGATACGCTGTGGGGATGGTGCGCATCCTGGGCGGCGATTTCTCGCGAGGCAACGCGCAAATCCCGGGTGATCTTGCGCACGACCAGCCAGATGACCAGCAGCGACAGCGGCATCATCAAAATCAGCGGAATAATCGCCGACAGCGCCCGTCGCACCATCATCTCTTTCATGTAGCTCAGGTTCAGCATGACCTGAATGGTTTTAATCTCACTGCCTGGCTGACCGGAACGGGTGTAAATGCGCCATTCACAGTCGCGGCAGTCACCGATCTGCACGTCTTTGTAGCCATTTTCCGGCTGTAAGGGCGCATGCAGCTCTGGCCATGAGCTGGATCGTAACCGGCCCTGCGCATCCCACAGTTGAATGACAAAGGCACTTTTGATCTTATGCGCAGGCGCAATCACCGGCATCAACGGGGGGATTTCACGGTTAACGGACCACGCATCGGCCAGCTTGGCGAGCTGTTCGTCCTTAATGACGCCAACCATTTCGCCGTAGCAGTTAAAAAAATACCAGGCGACACCGCCAATCATCAGTAAATGAATCAACAGCAGGGTACTGAGTAATTTATTTCGTAATGAACGCATAAAGATTTTCATATTGCCGGTACTCGCCAGCCCAGCCCACGCACGTTGCGAATCACATCATTATCCAGCTTGCGCCGCATCCCGTGGATAAGAACGTCCACGGCATTGCTGCTGACTTCTTCGCCCCAGCCGTAGATACGGTTTTCCAGCTGTTCACGTGACAGAATGGCACCGGGCCGCTCGAGCAGAGCATAAAGCAGGGCATATTCCCGGGCGGTGAGCTGTTCACGCTGCCCTTTGTACAGGACTTCGCGGGTCAACATATCCAGTTGAACATCGCCGCTGCCCAGCACCGAATCGGCAGAACCATGGTGGCGTCGGGTGATCGCGCGCATACGGGCCATGACTTCCTGCAGATCAAAGGGTTTGAGCAAATAGTCATCTGCCCCGTAATCCAGGCCCTGTACCCGCTGAGCGACTGTGTCGCGTGCGGTCAGAATTAATACCGGTGTGGCATCACCGCGCCCACGTGCGCGTCTGAGCACCTGCAACCCGTCGTCGCGAGGCAGACCGAGGTCAAGCAGCACGCAACTGTAACCGCCTTCGCTCCAGGCATTGTGCGCATACACGCCATCGCGTACCCAGTCGACAGACCAGCCCGCGGCTTCCAGCGCCTGCTGTAAATTGGCACCGATCATTTCATCATCTTCAACCAGCAACACGCGCATGGATGACGTCCCCCAGAAAAATGACCCCAGTGTAGCGCTGGATTATTAGCGCAGAATTATTGCTGTTACCAGCCTCAGCACTCTTACCGCTCCGGCCGGGAAGGCGACAAAACCTGGCGTCGGTGCAGGCATGGAGCGCTTTGCTAATTCTGCGCTAATTTTCCGCTAATTAAGGGATAAATTTAGCGCGCTAAAGTGTGTTCCTGCACATCTGCTTTAACCAGGAGAACACCATGAATCAGCGCGAGTTTATTCGTAGTTTGCTGGAATGGATAGAAAGCAATTTAGGACACGATCTGCATCTGGACGAAGTCGCCCGCCGGGCGGGCTATTCCCGTTGGCACTTACAGCGTTTGTTTCGCCAGCACACCGGTTTCTCACTTGCCGAGTACATCCGCCAGCGCCGCCTGACCGAATCGGCCCTGACGCTGCTCAACAGCAATGAAGCGATCCTGCAGGTGGCGATGAACTACGGCTTTGATACGCAACAGGCCTACACGCGCACCTTTAAAAACTATTTTATGATGACGCCCGGCCAGTTACGACGCCAGCGCCGTGTTGAACCGGATCGCTTGTTGTTTCCTCTCGCCATGGCCAGTTAGTCTCTGTATGGACATTGCCATCCTGATCGCTTGTGGCAATGTCCATACATCGCCCGTGCGATGTTCTGCCTCCTTTCCGCCGTGATGTTGTCAGCTTTCCTGACGTTCCTTTATGCTTAACGCCTGATACATGGCGCGCCTGCCATGTTGCACCCGGCGGCAGCGTGCCGCGATGTCCGCAGGAAGCCCATGAATAACAGCGATAACCTCATCGCCATGATGGTGTTTGCACGCGTGGTTGAACTAAAAAGCTTCACAGAAGCCGCGCGCGTACTCGGCGTGTCAAAATCCCACATCAGTCGGGAGATCGCCGGACTGGAACAACGGTTGGGGATCCGTTTACTGCAGCGCACCACCCGCAGGATGACCCTGACCGAATTAGGCCAGGCTTACTATCCCTACTGCGTGCGCATGCTGGATGAAATGCAGCGGGCAGAGGCGTTTGTTCAGGAGACGCATCAACATCCCGTTGGACATGTGCGCCTGCAGGCTCCCGTTACCTTCGGCTGTCAGTGCATCGTTCCCATCCTCAATCGCTTTCTGCGCGGTCATCTGCACATCAACGTCGACCTCAGCCTGACGGATAACAACGACGAGACGATGGGCGAAGGCGTGGATGTCGCGGTTATCATCCGCGCTCATGCGCCACGTCAGGGCAATTTCCGGGTACTGAACGATATCCACTGGGGGCTGTATGCCGCCCCGGCTTATCTGGCGCAGCATCCTGCTATCTCGCATCCTCGCCTGTTACCGCGCCATGATTTATTGATGTTCCACGGTCCGGCACATACGGCTGCGCTGCCTTTTCGCCGTGATAAACAGCGCCTGGCGGTGGATGTCCGCAGCCGCTTTCGCGCTAACAACAGCATGGCTTTGCTGAATGCCGCGCTGGCAGGCACGGGTATTGCCTATTTGCCTTCGTACATGGTGCAGGAAGCCCTGGCGCAGGGCACGATTGTGCAGGTGCTGTCAGAGTGGCAGATGGATCGCTTGCAGAGTTACCTGCTGGTGCATCAGGACAGTCTGGCGGTTTCCGCGGTCAATCTGCTCTGTGATGTGCTTATCAGCCAGCTCAGTGGTCGCTGATTGTTGCAATACAGCAACAAACTATGCCAGCAGACAAATATCCCGCCCTCACTGTTGTTGTCTCGTGACCATTGGTAGCCTGAATCCCTGAACATAAGGGGGATATCGCATGGCAACCGCGTCGGAAGCACCTGACTCTGAACACTGGCAACGCAACTTGTGGGTTTGCGTATTCGGCTCCTTTACCACACTGGTAGCGATGACGCTTCTGCTGCCGTTTTTGCCGTTGTATGTACAGCAGCTTGGCGTCAACGCACCCGCTGCAATTGCGCGCTGGTCGGGCATCGCCTATGGTGCCACCTTCTTCAGTGCGGCCTTAACCGCGCCGCTGTGGGGGAGACTGGCCGATCGCTACGGACGTAAGCTGATGCTCATCCGCGCCAGTCTGGGTATGGCAGTAGCCATGGCGCTGACGGGCATGGCGACGGCGGCCTGGCAACTGGTGGCGCTGCGTTTACTGGCGGGATTACTGGGCGGTTATGCCTCCGGTTCGACCATTTTGATTGCGGCACAAACGCCCAAAGCGCACACCGGATGGGCTCTGGGTGTGCTGGCATCCGGCATGATGGCCGGTAACATTGTTGGTCCGCTGCTGGGTGGCGTCCTGCCGCCGCTGATAGGGATTAGAGCGACCTTCTGGCTGATGGGGGCGATCATCTTTGTGGCCTTTCTGGCGACGACCTTTTTACTGAAAGCGCGGCCGCCGGTGCGAAAAACCGACCAGGAGCTGTCTCAGCCGGTTGACGACCCGTCGCCGCACAAGCTTGTTAACGTCAGGCTGATGTGGCTCTCAGGCATGCTGCTGATTTTTGCCAACATGTCGATTGAGCCGATCATTACCCTGTATATCGGCCAGTTTTTACATGAGCAGCATGCCATAACGCTGATGTCGGGTGTGGTCATGGCGGCAGCCGCGCTGGGCAGCATTCTTTCCGCGCCTTATGCCGGCAGGCTGGCCGACCGTATCGGCCACTGGCGCGTACTGAGTGGCGGATTGCTGAGCTGTGCGCTGTTACTCATTCCGCAGGCGTTTATTACCGACGCCTGGCAACTTCTGCCTCTGCGCTTTTTGATGGGGCTGGCGCTGGGCGGATTATTGCCCTGTATTACCGCCATTATTCGTCACACTGTTCCGGCCACGCAGGTGGGGCGGATGCTGGGCTATTCCACCTCGGCGCAGTATATCGGACAGGTAACGGGGCCGGTGTTCGGCGGGTTTATTGGCGGCGCATGGGGCATGCGGCCCGTCTTTCTGGCGACCAGCCTCGTGGTGGGCGTGTGCGCCTGGCTAAACTGGCGGCAGGGCAGAAAGGGCGGAAGGTCGGCATAAAAAAGGCGGACCGGAGTCCGCCTTGTTTTTACAGGTTCAGGTTATTTCTGGTCCGGCAGTGCATAGGCAATGACATAATCGCCCAGTTTGGTACCAAATGAACCATGGCCACCGGCAGCAATCACGACGTACTGCTTACCGTTAACTTCATAAGTCATTGGTGTCGCCTGACCGCCTGCTGGCAGACGCGCCTGCCACAGCAGCTCACCGGTATCGGTGCTGTAAGCACGCAGGTAGTTATCGGCCGTTGCGCCAATAAAGAACACTTTACCGGCTGTGGCGACCGGGCCACCCAGCATTGGCATACCCATTTTGAATGGCAGCGGCACTGGCGCACTGTCACGAACGGTACCAATACGTTGCTTCCAGACGACCTTATTGGTTTTCAGGTCAACCGCCGATACATAACCCCATGCAGGCTGTTTACAGGGCAGACCAAACGGTGACAGGAACGGATTCAGTTCCACGCCATACGGCACGCCGTACTGCGGCTGAATACCGGTTTCGGTACCGGAACCGCCTGTTGCGCCGGCTGGTGGCTCTTCCGGGTTACCCGGTCCGCGCGGAATCAGCTTGGACACAAACGGCAGTGCCATTGGGTTGGCAATCGCAATCTGACGATGCGGATCGACCGAAATCCCGCCCCACTCAAACATGCCCAGGTTACCCGGGAACACCAGCGTACCTTGCTCAGAAGGCGGGGTGAACGGACCTTCATAGCGCAGGCGTTTGAAGATCACGCGGCACACCAGTTGGTCGTACATCGTGGCGCCCCACATGTCCTTGTCCGTCAGATTCTGTTTTGGACGGAAGGTCAGTTCAGAGTAAGGCTGAGTCGGAGAGACGTGGTCGCCTTTTGCGGCACCCTGCGGAACCGGGGTTTCGGGGGCCGGTACAACGGTTTTACCGGTACGGCGGTCCAGGACGAAAATGTTCCCGGTTTTCGCTGGCGCATAAATCACCGGCACGGTGTTACCGTCTTTATCGGTAATATCGGCCAGCGTCGGCTGCGACGGCAGATCCATGTCCCACAGATCGTGATGCACGGTCTGATAAGACCACACCAGCTTACCGGTGGTGGCATTCAGGGCCAGGATGCTGCTCGCATAACGCTCCTGCTCTGGGGTGCGGTTACCGCCCCAGATATCAGGCGTTGTCACGCCCATAGGCAGATAAACGATATCCAGTTTCGGATCGTAGACCGCAGGTGCCCAGGAGTTCGGCGAGTTCATGGTGAACGTGTGTTCATCCGCCGGAATCGCGTTGGGATCTTTCGCACCCGGATCAAATACCCACAGCAGTTTGCCGGTATTAACGTCAAAACCACGGATAACGCCGGATGGCTCACGGGTTGAGAAGTTATCGGTCACCGCACCCGCCATCACGATGGTGGTGTCGGTAATCACTGGCGGAGAGGTCGGCTCATACATGCCAGGCGTAGTGACCGGCTGTTTGTGCTGAAGATCCAGCTCACCGTTATTACCAAAGGCCGGGCAACGTTCACCGGTTTCCGCATCCAGTGCAAACAGGCGACCATCGTTCACAGGCAGGTAGATACGACGCGAGCACAGCGCAGGCTGCGTATTCGCGGCATCTTTAGCTGCCGGGAACTCGTGGTAGGACACACCACGGCAGGTAACATGCTGGAAGGTTGGGTCAGTTTTCAAACCGGGATCAAATTTCCATTTCTGCTTACCCGTTGCCGCATCCAGGGCGAACAAAATCTGGTGAGGTGAGCAGAGATACAGCGTGTCGCGGATTTTAATCGGCGTCACTTCATCGGTGATTTCACCGGGATCGCTCGGCTTTTTCATATCGCCGGTCTGGAACTGCCAGGCAACCTGCAGCTCTTTCACGTTATCGTGATTGATCTGCTTCAGCGGTGAATAGCGTGTACCTTGCTGATCGCGCGCATAAGCTGGCCAGTCAGCATCGGCAACATTGCTCAACGGCTGAGCCTGCGTCGCCGTATCTGCTGTGGCAGGCACGGCGCCGTTAACAACCTGCGGATCGTTAAAGACGGCATAGGCTAATACGACTGCACTGGCCACCAGGGCAACCGCCATCGCACTCAATGGGCCTTTGCCTGGACGATAAAAGACCCGGTAAACAAAAGGCAACACCAGCCAGACGCCAAAAATGACCAGGACATCGGTGCGAGGTGCCAGCGCCCAGAAGTCAGTACCGACTTCCCAAACGCCCCATGCCAGGGTCGCCAGCAGCAGTAATGCATAGACCAGCAGCGCAGCACTGTTTCGACGCCAGAGCAGAAAAGCGGTAAGCAGCATAGCTGCACCACCAATGATGTAGTACCAGGAACCACCAATCGTGGCTAACCAGATACCACCAATTAACATGAACGCACCCGTTAGCACGGCGAACAGCACCGTTAAAAAACGGACCACGCTAAAGGATGAGGAGTTTTTCCCCATAATGTTGACCTCGTTTCGTTGCCATAAAACACAAGAAAACAATCAGATAGATTGTTTTCAGTCATAAAGTACAAAAGTTAAAGGCATTCTTAATTAGGCTCTTCCGTTAAGCTCGATGATCCAGATGTGTTAAATGTTATAGCAAAATTGGTATGAGTTTTGATTTTTTTGGCTTAAAACTCTTAACAACGCACCTAAGGCAACACTTTAGAAGGGGTTAATGGTTCATCTCGATATGATCCATTACTAATCGAACGCAGGAAAGGTTAAAGCGTAAAAGGAATGAGATCGCCCGATAAACGCTGTAATTGCCAGCCGCTGATGTTCACGGCTGCGAGTTGTTCTGCGCTTAACGTTGGATCATAACCGCGGACGAATATCTCGGCGCCTTTTTCCCTTAACGATTCAATTAAGAAAGGAAAACTAAATTTCCGATAGTTGTCATTAAAGAAGGTTTCACTCAGGACAATTGCGGAAAAGGGAAAAGATTCGACTAAATGCCACTCTGCGCCAGGCGGTGCGAAATCAAAAAGCCAGAAAGCATAGGTGTTAATTAATTCCAGTAATCTTTCCCGGTAAAGCAAAAGACTGTGATAATTAATACCAATACGCACCCGTGAATCCTGCAAAGGTAAATAACGCGCAGGCTGATTCATCCATTCCTTTAACTGGCGATCGCACAGCGGAATAATCATTAATGCTGCTTCAGTTGCAAGGTGATTGTGTAATGAAATAATGTTGTCGTCATTAAGTATCATTTTCTCAGGACGTGCAAAGTCCGCATTGGGAAGATGATAGCAAATACCGGCCACCTGGCTCGTGACGTGATGAATAGGCTCAGTAATATAAGGGTTATATAAGCTATTTTTCATTATCTCTTCGAAACGTTTTTTATGTTTGCTGTGCGTTATATTTTTTCATTAACAAAGTGAAGTACGGCAATGAATATACGCTATTCTGTTGGCAAACACATTATCTCACTCTTCTTATTAGGCATTCATTTAACTTTATATGACATCTAATTATAACGTTGAATGGTTTTTCCAGACGTGATTACTGCACGCATGTTAATTTAGCAACACGCGATAACTTTACGAAATCGGGAAAGTCCGCAGTTAAGATTCACAGAATAAACTGTCGTGTTTTTGCCTGACTTACCGCTTCTGTTATGGCTTTATTTTCTCCTGGCTAAAGTTAGCAGCAGAGTTATCGGTTTTTTTTTATCGTTCGCACGTAATTATGATTGTGATAATCGTGACAGAAAACGCGACCAGATTGCTAAATAGCGGGACGAATTGAGGGGCGTACGAAACGGTATGGCACGCCGGACAGGGCGGGTACAGGCATTGTCCTCAACGCCCGAAGAAACCGGGCTGTGGCTGACTGGTCCCTGACGCCGCAAGGCGCGTGCAGCGCCGAATGGCCTGACAGGAGCCACTCTGAATGTGGCTCCTGTAAGCAGGCAGCCACACTGGCGCGCCTCAGCGTGAACCTGATAAAGGCGTCGCAGGTGCGGAGCGTCGTTCACGCACAGGCTGTCAGCAACCTTTCGTATCGGCGGGCAGGCTGGTAAGAAACGGTACGTTTCCCTTTGCCCTAAAAAAAACCGGCCCAGAGGGCCGGTTTGAGTGAGGTACCAGTCAGTGATGCTAGCGATCAACCTGATGCTCTCGGGGGAGAAAAGATCAGGAGGGAACTAAGGCGTTCCCGTTTTTCCCAGGTTGGCGTCAAAATTTTTCCAGCTTTCGGTCAGATCGATGACGCTGCGGGTTTTGCGCGCTTCGTCAATCTTAATGGCTGTCAGGCCCGCTTCCAGTGCATCGATCACAGAAACTTTAAGCGGCGTGCCCTGCTTAATATGTTTCACGATCTCTTCAGCCATCAAGGCATCGGCCCCGTAGTGGCCATCGTAGGCATTACCGTTATAGATGGTTTCAACCTCTTTTTCGCCGGTACGTGCGTTGTGCACGCGGAAATAGTTACGGACAAAATCGCCCTCGGCCATGCCGTCAGTCCCGATCACGCAGAAGCGACGGAACTCGTCCGGGACATTCAGGTTGGCGTGAAAGGCGAGCGTCGCGCCACTGGCATATTCAATCAGGGCCGTCTGGTAATCGACGATGTCCGCATCGCTGTCAAAGACCGCGTCGGTACTCGCCCAGCCACTCGGTTTAGTATGGTAAATCTCAGACTGCGCATTCACTGCGCCCTGCGGCGCATGTTGCGGTGTAAAGGATTTGCGTCCACCAAAGCTGGCAACCCGCACAGGACGTTCCTGCATTAATCCCTGATAGAGATCGATGTCGTGACAGCATTTTTCCAGAATATAGGGGCCGGCATATTTTTCCAGCCTGCGCCAGTCGCGCTGAAAGAACGCGCCATGGTAAGGCTTGATATGCTCAGTGGCTTCAATTGAGGTAATTTCACCCAGTCGACGATCGTCCCGTGCGGCCAACAGATCGTGGTACAGCGGTGAATAACGCAGCACCAGCCCAACCAGGATTCGGTCTTCACCGTACTGGCGCACCAGTCTTGCCATCGCCATCGTCTGTTCTTCATTGATCACGACAGGCTTTTCCGTAAATACGGTATAACCTGCTGCCAGCGCCTGCGTGACATGCTCAAGATGCATAAAGTTTGGCGAGCCCACCAGCAACAAATCAAAGCCGCCGTGCTGCAGCAGCGCGTCAATGGAGTCAAACGCCTTGCCGGGATCGATACCAAAACTGTGCAGATTCGGCAGCCCGGCAGGTGCGGGATCGCAATAGCCTACCAGCGAAAATGCGGGATCGGCTTTGTGAAACTCTTTAACCACGTGAGAAAGACGAAAGCCGAGACCAATAATGCCTACTTTCATGGGAAACCCCTGATCCTGAGTTCTGACAACGGTAATCACGCCGCTGACCGGACGTTATGGTTGAGATGCTGACCACCAACTTATTACGATGGAAAAAGTAATGTCAATAACGGGTTGTGTGATTTGCGTACGTATTTTTTGTTATTTAACTGATTTTAAATAAAAAATAGTTATTGTTTTTTCCCTATATTTATTTGTTATTGCGATTTAAGTTTTTTTCACCTATCGTTCGCAGATTACAGAATCGAGATGAGTTAAGGCGGGAGGAAGCGCGTGCAATCACACTATCTCCTTGGTATTGATGGCGGCGGCACCCAGTGTCGCGCACGGTTAACCGACAGCGAGGGCACGCTCCTGGCCCAGGCTGTGGGCGGTCCCGCTAACGTCTGGTCCCAGTTCGATGCCGCACTGAACAGCGTTGAACAGTTAATCGCGGCGGTGCTGTCTCAGGCCGGTCTGGCCCCCGAGGCGCTGTCTCACACGTCGCTGGTAGCCGGTTTAGCGGGGGCCAATGTGGCCTCCGTTCAGGCACGTCTGGCACAATGGCAGCCCGACTGCGCGGCCCTGCAGGTCGTCAGTGATGTGGAAATCGCCTGCGCCGGTGCGCATGCGGCGGCACCGGGCGCGGTCTTTATTACCGGCACCGGGAGCCAGGGCGCGGCATGGGATGGCGAACGCTTTACGCTGCTGGGCGGCTGGGGATTTGCGCTTTCCGACCAGGGATCGGGCGCTGAGCTTGGTCGACGGGCACTGCGACTGGCGCTGCTGGCGCATGAAGCCATTGTTGAACGTACCGCATTGACGCACAGCCTGATGGCGCTTTTTGATCACAGCCCGGAATCCATGCTGCTGTGGACGCGCGATGCCATGCCGGCCGACTGGGCGCGCGTGGTGCCCGAGGTTTTCGCCGCGGCACATGCAGACGATTCTCATGCGACCGTCTTGCTGCGGCAAACCGCTCACGATATTGGTTTGATGGTGAATCGTCTTTCCGCCATCAGTCAGGGGCAGGTTGCGTTAATGGGCGGGCTGGCAACCCCGATTTTGCCCTGGCTGGCAAGCGATGTGCAGGCTCGCCTGGTCGCTGCGCAATACGATGCGCTGGACGGCGCATTAATGATGGCACGATCAAATCTGAGGACTTTATGATCGCTCCCAACGTCACCGCGCGCATTCTGCGACTGATTGTGGAACATGCGCCCATCAGTCAGTCTGACCTGAAGGTTCGCAGTGGACTCAGTATGTCGACCGTGTCTCAGGCGACCAACCGCCTGCTCGCCCAGGGCATTGTGCAGGAGCTTGGCCTGCGGCGGGTCTCAATGGGGCGGCCTAAAACGCTGCTGGGGCTGAATCCCGATCGCGCCAGCGTCATCGGAATCCAGCTGAATGCCGAACGTAACCTGATCGTCATGACGGATCTCAGCGGCAATTTGCTGGGGGAACAGCAGATGCCTGCGGGCGCGATCACGCCGCGTCAGTTAGGCGACGCACTGGCCAGGTTTTTACGCGGTGTTGAAGAAAAACACGTCGGTGCGATTGGCCTGGCCCTGTCCGGTTTAGTCGATGCCGAAAACGGCTACTGCATTCGGTCTAAAGTTCTCGACTGGGAAAATGTCCCTATTGCGCAGCTACTGGAAACGCGCTTTTCTCTGCCGGTCTTTATCGAAAACGATGCCAACGCGATGGCGATGGCAACGATGGTCTTTGGGCAACTGGGTCATGCACAGTCTGCCGTTATCGCCACGTACGGCAAAGGCATCGGTGCGGGCATCATTCTCAACCGGCGACTGTACCGTGGACGGCACGGCAAAGCGGGCGAAATTGGCAATGGCCTGGTCGGTGATGGCTCGATGCGCCTGCTGGAGGATGTGGCCTCGTCCCGCGCCATTCTGCAACGTGTGGCGCAGGATGAGGAGGGCGGTCCGTTAACGCTGCAGGCGCTTGATCAGCGTCCGACGGCCGATGTGCTGGCGGCGCTGGAAGAGGCCGGTCGTGAGCTGGGAATTTCACTGGCAAACCTGTCGGTCGCCTACGATCCGGATATCGTTTATCTGGCTATGGAGCCGCATATGGCCTCGCGTATTCTTTTAGACCATATCACCCAAAGCTTTCAGGCCTATCGTCTGAAGCTTACGCCTCATATGACACCGCTGCAGTTTCTCACCGAATCCAACCGGATGTGGGCCCTGGGCGCGGCGGGTTTCGCCGTGAACATGCTGCTCGACCTGCTGGCTGCACAGGCAGACGAAGAACCGGTGACCTGACGAGGGGCGCGCAGGCCGCTGGTATGATGATGCGGCCTGCACTGGTGAAGCTGGAAAAGTCATCTGACGGCGCCGGGGCGCCATTCGGTTTAGCGCAGACGCTGCCCCTGCTCATCAAACAGCAGGCAGTGATCGGTTGACAGTCCCAGCCTGACCGCCGTCCCCAACTCACGTGGCTGAGCCTCAC
Source organism: Pantoea sp. SGAir0183 (assembly GCF_043545505.1). Lineage (NCBI taxonomy): Bacteria > Pseudomonadati > Pseudomonadota > Gammaproteobacteria > Enterobacterales > Erwiniaceae > Pantoea > Pantoea sp. SGAir0183. The sequence continues at coordinate 4,091,244 of NZ_CP028053.1, read as the reverse complement.
GTTCTTCTACCACCAGCATCTGTTCAATGCCCACATCCAGATAAAGGTAGCTGGTATGGCCCAGCATTTCGGCAAAGGACAGCGTTCCGCTAAATTGCTGTGCAGATGGTGTGGCGGCAGCGGGCTGAATATGTTCAGGGCGAATGCCCAGCGTTACGCGCTGACCTTCATGGCAGGGTGCCTCAATCTTCAGTACCAGCTGCGTGATGGCCAGATCAGGGACGGTTAACTGCACTTCGCCCTGACGCGTCGCCGTAATCTCAGCCCGCAGGAAATTCATCTTCGGTGAGCCAATAAATCCGGCCACAAACAGGTTGTCGGGATCGCTGTACAGGCTCAGCGGCGCGCCCACCTGCTCAATCTTGCCTTTACGCAGCACGACGATGCGATCGGCCAGCGTCATTGCCTCAGACTGATCGTGAGTAACATAGATCATGGTATTGCCCAGTGAGGCATGCAGACGGGCGATTTCAATGCGCATCTGCAGACGCAGTTCGGCATCCAGGTTGGACAGCGGCTCATCAAACAGGAAAATGCGGGGATGACGAATGATGGCCCGGCCAATGGCGACGCGCTGGCGCTGACCACCGGACAGTGCGCGCGGCAGGCGGTCTAACAGTTCTGTCAGGTGTAAGCGCGCGGCGGTCTGTTCAATGGCCTGGGCAATCTCCGCTTTTGATTTCTTCATGACCTCTAAAGGATACGCCAGATTGCCGCGCACGGTCATATTGGGATAGAGCGCGTAAGACTGAAAGACCATGGCAATGCCGCGTTCGGTGGCAGGCTGGCGGGTCATGTCTTTGTCGTCGATGAGCAGCTTTCCGTCCGTAATCTCTTCCAGTCCGGCGATCATGCGTAGCAGGGTGGATTTGCCACAGCCGGAAGGCCCGACAAACACAACAAACTCGCCGCTGTTTATGGTGAGATCGACCCCGTGAATCACCCCGATGTTGTCATAGGACTTCTTAACGTTCTGTAAGCGCAGGCTGGTCATAAGCTTCCCCTGATCAAAGTAACTGGCCCATATAGATGGCGTTGCTGCGCAGGATATGGCTGAATCCCAGGCGTTGATAAAACGCGCAAACCTGCTCATTTTGCAGGCTGACGCCCAGATGGACACCGCGCACATCCGCGTTGCGCAGGGCTGCCAGTTCATGTTCGATCATCCTGCGTCCCCAGCCGCCCGCCTGAACGGGCGGCAGAAGATTGATATGCAGATGGGCAGGCCACTGCGTCACCAGCGCCTGTGCGGCAGGCTCAGGCTGACGGATACTGTCAAGGATTTTGCTGTCGTAAGGGGCGACAGGTGTGCGATCGCGGTATTTCTCCTGCAGCCGGGGCCACCAGTCGCGTGCAAGCTGCGCTTCAAAGGCGACGGTATCCGGTGTGGCAACGACATATCCCATCACCTCACCGTCAACCTCCAGCACAAAGGCAAAATCCGGGGCAAAGCGTGCATAGGGCACGGCAAAGCGCTGCCCGGGATACTCAGGGTCGGAATAGCAGTGACTGGCATCTTTTCCAGCATTGGCCGTTTCCAGACAAATACGGTAGAGCGCGGGATAATCCGACGCGGTCGCCGGACGAATGACACCTTGATTCACCATCGTCATTTCTCACAGGTCAGTCATTGAACAATCTCACGTTAATGAAAGCTGACTTAGTTTTCAAGATGGAATAATTACCGTGCTGTCAGTGGGCTTCCCGTTATGTCCGCGCTCTGCCTGACCAGACCAGTCTCCGTGCGCCCTTGTGGCGTGCTACCGCAAGGCCTGCGCGGATTACCCGTTTAAATTAAAAGTTAAAAATGTGAGCGTCATAGGATTTTCATATTTTTTATCAGCAGGTTATTACGTCATTTTGGCGGTGGATTATTGTGCTGCTGCGGAAAAGATCAGCATGAATATTACGCTGCATTTCTTTTTATCACCCCGCGCTTATTCGGATAAGCGGGCTGCCAGGTTGATTTTTTGCGCAGGCTCACAACCTGGCAATTCCGCCAGCCCGGTGTTTGACTTTATTTTTTTATTAAAGTAACTATGGATGAGAAGGTGAGTTATGCGGCTTCAGTCTGCGGGAGTGCAGACCGTGTGAAGAAAGGATGCCCGTCCTCTATTGGAGAAAGTGAGCATGATGTCTGATTCCTCAGTTCGTTCGTTCCGTTTTCGCACGTCGGTTCGTGGCCTCCTGGCGGCGGGCTTGCTGATGGGCAGCGTTGCGCATGCCGACAGCAAAGTCACGCTGAATGAGTGGGATATCTATACGTATCCTCAGCAAACGGCGGCAGTCGATGAAGGCATTAAAGAATTCACTCAACAAAACCCCGGCATCGTCATTAATCGCTCCGTGCACTCTTTCGAAGATACCCGAATTCCCCTGAAGCTGGCGTTAACCGCAGGCGAAGGGCCGCAGATCGCACAGGTGAACCAGGGCGGCGGCGATATGGGATCGCTGGTAAAAGACAAACTGCTGCTGCCGCTGGACAGCTATGCGGCCGAGTACGGCTGGACCAAACGCTTCCCGGACTCCATTCTGAAGCGTAACCGCTGGTCTGACAGTGGTCAGTTTGGCAGCGGTAAGCTGTACGGTGTTGCCAGCCTCGGTGAAATGGTCGGCCTGTATTACAACAAAGCGCTACTGGATAAAGCCGGTATTGCGGTGCCGAAAACCCTGAGCGAGCTGGAAGCCGCCATGGCAAAACTGAAGCAGCAGGGCACGCCGCCAATGATGTTAGGTCTGCTGGACGGCAATATGGGTCAGCAACTGCTCAGCACCTTGTGGGAAGCGCAGATTGAAAGTCACGATCGTAAAGCGCTGGATGACCTGATTTATGACGTGGGCGGCACGTTCAAAGATGAAAAGCTGATTAAGGCCGCCACGATGATGAAAGGCTGGGCCGATAAAGGTTACCTGTTCCCTGGCTATCAGGGCATTGGCCACGATGATGCCGCCACGCTGTTCCAGAACGGTCAGGCGGCTTTTCTGGTCAGCGGCACCTGGTATCTGGGCCAGTTTAAAGACAATAAAGATATTCACTTTGCCGCGATGCCGGCGGGTGAGGGTGTGAAGCAGCCGTTGATGGTCGGCGGGACTGACCTGGCCTTCTCGATGACCAGCATGGCAAAAACCAAAGCGCAGCAGGATGCCTCAGCCAAATTTATCAACTATATGGTGTCAGACAGCATGGCAAACCGCTGGCTGAGTGTGGGCTTCCTGCCCGCCAGCACCAGTAAAGACGCAAAAATCCCGGCCGACAATCCGCTCTTAGGCGAGGCCTATCAGGTCTGGCTGACGCTCAATGCCTATGACGGACTGGGTCACTATGTGGACTGGGCCACCCCGACGATGAACGCCGAACTCAATCAAAACGTACAGCTGCTGCTGGCGGGACGACTCACGGCGAATCAGATGGTCACTAACTTCGATAACAACTATCAGCGTTATATAAAAACCCTGAAACACTAAGCCGGGTGCCCGGCAGCATATCTGCCGGGCCTGAATGTCGATCTCACTACGACGAGTACGGTTATGTTGAATCAAAGCAGTTGGCGCAATTTTCTCTATCTTCTTCCAGCCGTGCTGGTTTATGGACTGTTTCTGTTATTGCCGCTGCTGGCGTCACTGGGAATCAGTTTTACCGAATGGGATGGCATATCCATGCCGGTTTTCGCCGGCGTCGCTAACTACCTGCGCATGTTCAGCGATCCGGTGTTCTGGATTGCGCTGGGCAACAACGCCATCCTGATGCTGTTTTATACGCTGCTGCCGATCAGCGTCGGACTCCTGCTGTGCAGCTTTTTGTATGAAACCCGCAACAATACCGAGCGCAGCGTGCTGCGGATTCTGTTCTTCCTGCCCTATATCATGCCGATGGCGGTGCTGGGCGTGGTCTGGCGCTGGCTTTATAACCCGGCATTTGGCCCGATCGATCAGTTCCTGCGAGCTGTCGGTTTACCGCAGCTGGCAATGTCGTGGCTGGGGGATTTTACCTGGGCACTGCCTGCCGTGGGCATGGTGGCCACCTGGTACTTCTTTGGCTTCTGTCTGGTGCTGTTTATGGCGGGCCTGCAGCGTATGGACCCGTCCCTGCTGGAAGCGGCCGATCTGGATGGCTCGTCGCGGCGGCGTAAGTTTATACGCATCACGCTGCCGGGTCTGCGCCCGGAGTTGCGTATCGCGCTGCTCCTGACGGTGATTGCCAGCTTAAAAGCCTTTGATCTGGTTTATGTGATGACCCAGGGCGGACCGGGCACTTCCACGATGGTCACCAATATCTTTATGTATAAGCAGGGTTTTGATCTGCACTACTTCGGCTATGCCTCATCGGTTGCCGTATTCAGCATGGTGATTGTGCTAGGGATTAACTACCTGATTCATCTGGCCCTGAAGGAGCGTTACTGATGAAAAGCACTCCGGTTATTTCTCGTGCGCTCATCTGGGTCGTGGCGTTGCTGACCATCATGCCGTTTCTGATGGCGTTTATGACCTCATTTAAGACTCAGATGGAGCTGTTTCAGGGCGTGTTTACGCTGCCCGCGTCCCTGAATATCAAAAATTACGTGACCGCCTGGCAACAGGGGCATTTTAACGTTTACTTTATGAACTCCGTGCTGGTCGTGATCCCGGTGGTGCTGTGCAGCATTTTGCTGGGTATTCTGGCCGGATTTGGCTTTGCCATGCTGAAAATCCCCGGTAAAAAGCTGGTGGCGGCGATGCTGGCGCTGGGCATGGTATTACCAAGTGAAGCCTTTATCATTCCGCTGTATCACGAACTGCACTGGATGGGATTAACCAATACCACTCTGGCCCTGATCCTGCCGCAGATTGCGCTCTCGTTGCCCTTTACGACGCTGATGATTGCCAGCGCCTTCCAGCAGGTTCCGAAAGAGCTGGTTGAAGCGGCCGTAATGGATGGTGCGTCGCGCGTCAAAATCCTGTGGGGCATTTTAGTCCCGGCTATCTGGCCGACGATCTCCACGCTGGCCTTGCTGCTATTTATCTGGACGTGGAACGAATTTCTTATCCCGTTAATTCTGGTGAATAAAGACGAACTGCGTACCCTGCCGATTGGCATGATGTTTTTTCAGAATAAAAACACCATCGATATCCCGGTACTGATGGCAGGGGCGATGATCGTCATTATGCCGCTCATTCTGGTGTTCCTGTTCTTCCAGCGCAAATTCATCAGTGGCGTGACCGAAGGCGCGGTGAAATAACCCCACCAGGTCACACTTCACGACGGAGGCCGAAAAATGGATCTTTCTCTTGCTGATTTTCATCCGGCAGCGGACGGTGAAACGCCGGACACGCAGGCACTGCAACGCGCGATCGATCAGATTGCTGCAGCGGGCGGCGGTCGGCTGACGTTGCCACCGGGGCGTTATCGCAGTGGCAGCCTGAATCTGCCTTCCAATTTTGAGCTGCATCTGGCCGCCGGGGCGGTGCTGATTGCCAGCCGGCACCTGGCAGATTATCAGCAATGGAAGACGCTGAGCAGTGCTGAGAAATCGCATAACGTCCTGCTGTATGCGTTGGGGCAGCGCAATCTGACGATCAGTGGCAAAGGCCGTATAGAAGGCGACGCCGAAGCCTGGTTTGCGGCAGAGGCCGACGAACAGGGCTATCGCATGCCCAGGGCAGACAGACCGCGCATGATCGTCTTTGAGGACTGCGAGCAGGTAACGCTCAAGGACTTTACCCTGTTTCAGGCCCCAATGTGGACGGTGCACCTTGTCAGCTGCCGCCATGTACACATTGACCATCTGACCATTGATAACGCCATGACGCTGCCCAACACGGACGCGCTGGATATCGACAGCTGCGAGGCCGTGTTGATTAGCAACAGCTACTTCAGCGCCGCTGACGATGCGATTTGCATTAAAACAACCTTTAAGCCTGGCAGTCTGCGCCGTCCGGCCCGGCGCATCGCGATCAGCAACTGCCTGCTGCGCAGCGACAGCTGCGCGATTAAAATCGGCACGGAAACCTGGGATGACGTCGAAGATATTACCGTGACCGGCTGCAGCATATTTGATTCCAACCGCGGCATTGGCATCGTCTCGCGGGACGGCGGTGCGATACGGCGCGTCCTGTTCAGTCACATCACCTTTCACTGTCACCATGTTGCCGCCTGCCACTGGGGCAAAGCCGATCCCCTGTTTATTTCTGTGCGCACGCGCGATCCGCAGGTGCTACCGGGGATCGTTGAACAGGTTCAGTTCAGCCATCTCAGCGGTGTGGCAGAAGGAGCGATCAACCTGCATGCGGCGCAGCCGGGTTGGATCCGCGACATCGTCATCAGCCAGCTACAACTGCGTCAGACAGTCGCGCAGGGCGTACAGGGTCAGTTCGATGTTCGCCCGCCCTGTAATCCGGACTCACCGACCGGGATGGGGCTGGACAACGCGTACCGGGTCGATGTGGCCACGGGCGAGGCGTACGGCGTGGAGCGCTATCCGGGCGGGCTGCCGGGCCTGTTCGCGCGCGGCGTTGAACATTTGCACCTGCACCACCTGGCGATTCAGCGGCCTGAGCCACTGCCGCCAGGCTGGCATCCGGACAGCGTGGTGCTGCTGGCAGAGTAACTTACAGCGCCGCTGCGATAGCGTCGCCCAGTTGCTGTGTATTGGCGCTGCCGCCCAGGTCGCGGGTTAAGTGCTCGCCTGCGGCCAGCGTGCGTTCGATGGCATCCAGCACGGCATCTCCTGCCGCCTTGTAGCCCAGATGCTCCAGCATCATCGCACCACACCAAATCTGACCAATCGGGTTCGCGATGTTTTTACCGGCGATATCGGGCGCGGAACCGTGTACTGGTTCAAACAGGCTGGGGAAGTTGCCTTCCGGGTTAATATTGGCGGACGGCGCGATGCCGATGGTGCCGGTACAGGCAGGGCCCAGATCTGACAAAATATCGCCGAACAGATTGCTGGCCACCACGACATCAAACCAGTCGGGATGCAGAACAAAATTCGCGGTCAGAATATCAATATGATACTTGTCGACCTTAACGTCAGGATAATGCGCCTGCATTGCCTGAACGCGGTTGTCCCAGTAAGGCATGGTGATGGCGATGCCGTTTGATTTGGTGGCAGAGGTCAGGTGTTTTTTAGGCCGACGCTGCGCCAGGTCAAAGGCAAACTTCAGGATGCGGTCAACGCCCACCCGGGTCATCACGGTTTCCTGAATGACCACTTCTCGTTCTGTGCCGGGGAACATCGTGCCGCCGACGCTGGAGTACTCACCTTCCGTGTTTTCGCGCACGACGTAAAAGTCGATATCACCGGGATGCCGGTTGGCTAACGGCGCTTTCACGCCGGGCATCAGGCGGACCGGACGCAGGTTAACGTACTGATCGAACTCACGACGGAACTGCAGTAACGACCCCCACAGAGAAACGTGATCCGGCACGATATCGGGCCAGCCGACCGCGCCAAAATAGATCGCATCAAAGGTTTTCAGCTCAGCAAACCAGTCATCAGGCAGCATTTTGCCATGCTGTTGCCAGTATTCTGCGCTGGCATAATCGAACCACGTCCACTGCAGCGGAATATTAAATTTTTCTGCTGCGGCATTCATCACGCGAATACCTTCTGGCATTACTTCCTTACCAATGCCGTCGCCGGGAATCACGGCGATACGATGAATTTTCTCTTTCACAAGGTACCTCTGAGGTTGATGTTGTAGGGGCCCGTCAGTGGGTGAAGGCTGTCGATATGCAGCTTGATTAATGATCGGGCATCGGTGCAGTATAACTCTCCACCTGAAGTAAACAATTAGCCTGGAAGTTAATCCCATGTTGAATCAAAGTAGAGAATCACGCACATCCAGTGATGACTTAGTGTTCTTTCTGCGCGTCGCTTCTCTGGACAGCTTAACGGCGGCGGCGCGCGAGCTGGGATTATCGCTGGCGGCCGTCAGCAAACGATTAAGCCAGCTGGAGCAGCGGCTGGGCGTACAGTTACTGCGCCGCACCACGCGCAGGCTGGAGCTGACGCCGGAAGGGCGGCGCTATCTGGACGGTGCACGTCCGCTGCTGGAGCAACTGGCGGCACTGGAAGAGGCGGTCAGTGGTGAAACGACGCAGTTACGCGGCACGCTGAACATCAACGCCTCCTTCGGCTTTGGCCGTCGCCATATTGCACCCTGCGTGTCAGCTTTTGCCGACCTCCACCCTCATCTGGCCCTCTCCCTGCAGCTCAGCAGCCAGCCGCTGAATTTTCTTGATGCGCATGTGGATATTGATATTCGCGTAGGCGAGCCGCCGGATTCGCGGCTGATCGCCCGTAAGCTGGTCCAGAATCCGCGCGTGCTGTGCTGCTCGCCAGGCTATGCGGCGAAGCACGGCCTGCCAGACAGTATCCGTGCGCTGGCGCAGCATAACTGCATTTTACTCAGGCAACATGACAGCGACTTCGCTCTGTGGCGCTTAGTCAGCGGCGCTGAGAGCCTGAGCCAGAAGGTGCGCGGTAATCTGGTGACCAACGACGGGGAAGTGGCGATGCGCATGGCGCTGGATGGGCATGGTATTTTGCTGCGCTCATGGTGGGACGCAAAACACAGCATTGCGGCGGGGGAATTGCTGCATGTTCTGCCTGCCTGGCATGCGCCCGATGGCGATATTTTTGCCGTCTGGCAGGCGCAGCGGCAGCCGCCAGCACGCATCTCGGCGTTTGTGACTTTTCTGCAGGAAAATTTGCAGATGGATGCATCGTTAACGAATCTGTGAGGTTTTGAAAAATCGCCCTCAGTTATGCATTACCCGCCATAAAGTATTTACGGTACGCGTCGATACCAATCTTATGTGTCTGCGCCCGTTGCGCCGACCAACTCTGGGCACGCCTCAGGTCTGAGGCGCGGTGCAACCTCTGGTGGATGCGTACCTATGAATACAGATTTAACCCGCGTCGGGGAGGGGGTTTCCCCTCAGCGTATTGCGAAGCAGGCCGACAGGCTGATTGTTATGCTGTGCTGGGCCCTGGTAATGATTTCCGCTATCGTCGGCAGTCTGTATCAGTCAACGTGGCTGGCCATAACCGTGGGTACCGCGCTGGCGCTGGTCGCCACGCTGGTGGGATGGCTGGCAAACGGAACGCTGTTTTCCCGACTCTGGCTGGCCTTCACGCTGATTGGGTTTGCGGGGCTGCTGATTCAGTTGGGCCGGGGCGAAACCGAATTTCACTTTTCGGTGTTTGTTTTACTGTCGGTCTTGCTGGTTTACCGCGACAGCCGACCGCTTCTGATGGCAGCCGCGACGGGCGCGGTGCATCACCTGGTATTCAACTATCTGCAGGAGCACGATCGGTTTGGCATCGTGGTCTTTCACCATCCTGGTCTGGAGATGGTGCTGTTTCATTCACTGTTTGTGGTGGCGCAAACCGCGATGCTGGTGCTTATTGCCCGGCAGATGGCTGCGGATTTGCGCGCCTCCAGCGAAGTGGCGCAACTGGCTGCCCGCATTAACCGCGAGCCTGGTTGCCTGACGCTGTTTGCGGACAGTCAGCAGAGCGAAACGCCCTTTGCCCGCACCTTTAGTCAGACGCTGGGGACGATGCGCGGTACGTTAAATCAGGTCAGCCACGGCGTTGCGGAACTGCTGCAGGAATCAGACAGCATGCTGTCTCGTAATGCCGCGCTGTCACAGCGCACTGACGAGCAGGCGCAGGCGCTGGATGTTGCGACCAGTGCAATGTCACAAATCAGCGTGGCGGCGAGTCTTGCGCGGGACAAAGCGCAAACGGCCTGCGATCTGGCCCGGGAAACCCGCCAGGTCGCCAGTAAAGGCCAGGAGAATATTCAGCAGGCCATGCACTCAATGGCCCAGATTAATGTCGAGTCGGGGCGGGTAAAAACCATTCTGGAACTGATTGACGGCATTGCCTTCCAGACCAACATCCTGTCGCTGAACGCCTCGGTGGAAGCCGCACGAGCCGGTCAGGAAGGACGCGGATTCGCAGTCGTTGCCAGTGAGGTGCGTACCCTGGCGTTACGCTGTGAGAATGCGGCACGGGAAATCCGGCAACTGATGGATGCCTCCAGCTCCAGCGCCGGTCAGGGCACCGTTCAGGTTGACCAGGCCGCGCAAACCATGCAGGCCATTCACGTGAGTATCGACAGCCTGTCACAGCTGGTGAGTGAACTCTCTGAGATGAGCGTCCAGCAGAATCAGAGCATTGCGCAGATTCAGCAAAGTATTAGCAGTATCGATCACAGCGTGCAGCATAACGTCAAACATGTGACCGAAACGCTTCAGGTTGCGCAGCAGCAACGGCAGCAGGCAGGTGCGTTGCAGCAGGCGATTTCGCTGTTTCGTTTTAGCTGATCAAAGACAGGGGAACCATCCCGGGATGAGGTTCACAAGGGCAGGGGTTACGTTGGCTGGCTAAGTGGGCAGCCGCCGGCCTGCGGGTCCGTCAGGATGACGTCGTGATCCGCAGGACGACAGCGGCCCCTGGCCGTTAGCTGTCCACGCCTTTCACTAACAGTACACGGTAGTTGGCGCCTTTCAGGCGATGCTGTTTCGCCGCCTGATATTCCGGACTGTCATACCAGGCATGCGCCGCCTCAGTCGTCGGGAACTCAATAATCACAACGCCTTCGGCTTCAGGCCCTTCCAGCGTTTCCAGTTCGCCATAGAACGCCAGCGGTTTGATGGGATGGTCACCCCGTGCTTTGCCCGCTTTTTCCGCGTAGGCAGCCATTTCATCCTGATTCAGGGTGTTATCACGAATAAATACGACATATGCACTCACTGTCTTTCTCCTCAGGCCTGCTTGTCTTGGGTTTGGGTATCAAAGTCCGATGCATCATGGCGTTCACGCAGCTGGTCGGCGGGATCGCCCATCACGCGGTTAACTTTGCGACCACGCATCACAGCCGGACGTAGGGCGATCTCTTTGGCCCAGCGCACCACATTTTTATAGGACTGAAGATCCAGGAATTCGGCCGCGTTGTACTGGTTGTACAGCACCATGCTGCCGTACCACGGCCAGGTGGCGATATCAGCAATGGTGTAGTCATCACCGGCCAGATAGCGGTTATTGGCCAGCTGACGATCCAGAACGTCAAACTGACGTTTGGCTTCCAGTGAGAAGCGGTTAATGGCGTACTCAATTTTCTCTGGCGCGTAGTGATAGAAGTGACCAAAACCGCCGCCCAGATAAGGGGCAGAGCCTTGCAGCCAGAACAGCCAGTTCAGCGTCTCGGTGCGCTTCGCAATGTCTTTTGGCAGAAAATAACCGTATTTCTCTGCCAGATAGAGCAGGATATTACCGGATTCAAACACCCGAATCGGCGGCGTGGCAGAGTGGTCACTCAGGGCCGGGATTTTGGAATTCGGGTTGATATCAACAAAGCCGCTGGTGAACTGGTCGCCTTCGCCAATGTTAATCAGCCAGGCATCGTACTCCGCATCATTTACGTTCAGCGCCAGCAGCTCCTCCAGCAGAATGGTGACTTTCTGGCCGTTTGGCGTACCAAGGGAGTAAAGCTGCAAAGGATGTTTACCGACCGGCAGGGCTTTTTCATGCGTTGGGCCTGCGGTTGGGCGATTTGTTTTGGCGCCGTTACCTTTGGCTTCCGGGTCCCACTTCCAGACTTTAGCGGGCTGATAGTGTTGTTCAGACATGATGAGGTTCGCCTTTTTGTGTTTGGAGTGTCACGAGTGTAGCAGTTGCCAGCACGCCGGTTTAACCCTGGTGGCGGTGACTTTGTATCGCTTTACTACAATGCTTAAGGCAATTGACCGTCAGCCCTGTGTCTGTTTTCTCTGCCTAAATCACATTGATGACGGCTGAGCATTGCTATGCTAAAACGGTTTAGTAAAATTTAGCTATAGCTGAGCAGGAGATAACGATGACAGCGCGAGTCTGGTGTCTGGGTGACGCCGTGGTGGACCTGCTTCCGGACGGACCGGGGCATTTAATTCAGTGTGCAGGCGGCGCGCCCGCCAATGTGGCCGTCGGCATTGCCCGCTTGCAGGGCAAGAGCGGATTTATCGGCCGGGTCGGGGACGATCCCTTTGGCCATTTTATGCAGCAAACGCTGGCCAGTGAGCAGGTTGAGACGGCGTATATGACGCTGGACAGCGCGCATCGCACGTCAACGGTCGTGGTCGCGCTCGACCATGAGGGCGAACGCTCTTTTACCTTCATGGTCCGGCCCAGCGCAGACCTGTTTCTTGAACAAGGCGATCTGCCGCCGTTTCAGCCGGGCGAGTGGCTTCACTGCTGTTCCATTGCGCTGGCCGCCGAACCGTCCCGTTCCACGACCTTTACGGCGATGCAGCGGATAAGCGAAGCCGGGGGATATGTCAGCTTTGATCCCAACATTCGTCACGACCTGTGGCGCGATGACGCGCAGTTACGTGACTGTGTGAACCGCGCGCTGCAACGGGCAGATGTGGTCAAGCTGTCGGAGGAAGAGCTGGCCTTTCTGACCGAAGAGACGCAGGGCGGTGACAGCCTGCAGATGCTGGCAGAACGCTATGCGATCAGTCTGCTGATGGTCACCCAGGGCAAAGCCGGCGTAAAAGTCTGGCACCAGGGTCAGCATTATCACTATCCCACGTTGCCCGTGGTGAGCGTGGACACCACCGGTGCCGGTGACGCTTTTGTCGCGGGGTTATTGTGGGGACTGGCAGAAAAAGGCCTGCCCACCAATGAAACGGAGCTGGCGGCATGCTTAACCAGCGCTCAGCAATGTGGCGCACTGGCGACGACCGCCAAAGGCGCGATGACGGCGCTGCCCTATCGTCATCAGATTGCGGGCTAATGCCCACTGTCGCCGCGCGCAGGCCCGCCCGGCGGGCAGCAGAACCCATACGGGGCAGGTGACCGTTGGCGGAACGCCCAGATGCGCGCGTTCCGTCACCCTGGCGACCACGACGGATTACGCACCCGAACCTGCCCCCCTTCTCCTGCCGTATCATTTCACCGCGTTGCGCTGGCCTTATCAGTTTCCCGGCTGATTTCACTGACCTGTGACGGCTTCGACGTTGCCTGACCGCGCCCGCTTTGTCCTGCTTCGCCAGGCCCCCGACGCTACGTTATGCCCGAATGCGCTTTGCTGTGAGGCAGTTCACTCATTCGCCTTTCCCTGCTTTACAAGCGCTGACCTGGCTCGTAATGTCATTTTTATGTGAGCGGATAACAATTTTACGCAGGAGAGTAACATGGCCCTGGAGAGAGATTCACTGGCTGCCGTACTGGCCCGGCGCGACTGGGAAAACCCTGGCATCAGCGAACGTAACCGGCTGGAAGCCCATCCCCCTTTTTGCAGCTGGCGCAGTGCAGAAGCAGCGCGTGAGAAGCATCAGTCAGCGCACGTCCAGTGTCTGAATGGCGAGTGGCAATTTGCTTATTTCACCGCGCCCGAGGCCGTACCGGAGAGCTGGCGGACGCAGGATCTGGCCGAAGCCGCGCCGATAGCCGTGCCGTCGGTATGGCAGATGCAGGGTTATGATGTTCCCATCTATACCAATGTCACCTATCCCATCCCGGTAAATCCCCCCTTCGTTCCCGCTGAAAACCCCACAGGATGTTATTCGCTCACATTTAATGTGGATGCCGAGTGGCTGGTGTCAGGACAAACCCGAGTGGTATTCGACGGTGTGAATTCAGCGTTTAATGTGTGGTGCAACGGCCGCTGGGTTGGCTATGGTCAGGACAGTCGTCTGCCCTCGGAATATGATCTGACGGAGTACCTGGTCAGGGGTGAAAACCGTCTTGCCGTCATGGTGTTACGCTGGAGCGATGGCAGCTACCTGGAAGATCAGGACATGTGGCGCATGAGCGGCATTTTCCGCGATGTCACCCTGCTGCACAAACCGGCCACCCATATCCGCGATCTGCGTATCCGCACACATTTCAATGACGATTTCAGCCGTGCCCGGCTGGACGCCGAGGTGCGCGTCGCCGGCACGCTGGATGACGACTTACAGGTGAGCATACAGCTCTTTGCAGGCACTGAATTGGTGGGGGACGCGACATCGCCACTGGGCAGTGCGATCGTTGACGAGCGCGGCGCCTGGAACGATCGGACAACGCTGTCCCTCCGCGTGAACAATCCTGCGCTCTGGAGCGCGGAAACGCCGCATCTCTATCGGGCGGTGGTGCAGTTGCACCGGGTGGACGGCACGCTGATTGAAGCGGAAGCCTGCGATGTGGGATTCCGTCACGTCAGTATTGAGAACGGCCTGTTGTTACTCAATGGCCAGCCACTGCTTATCCGCGGCACCAACCGTCATGAGCACCATCCTGTCCACGGCCAGGTGATGGATCGCGACACGATGGTGCAGGACATTCTGCTGATGAAGCAGAATAACTTTAACGCCGTGCGCTGCTCCCATTATCCCAATCATCCTCTGTGGTACAGCCTGTGTGATTATTACGGGCTGTATGTGGTGGATGAAGCCAATATCGAAACCCACGGCATGGTGCCAATGAATCGCCTGAGTGACGATCCGGCCTGGCTGCCCGCGATGAGCCAGCGCGTTACGCGCATGGTGCAGCGTGACCGCAATCACCCCTGCATTATTATCTGGTCTCTGGGCAATGAATCAGGCCATGGTGCCAACCATGATGCGCTCTACCGCTGGCTGAAAAGCGAAGATCCGTCCCGTCCGGTGCAGTATGAAGGCGGCGGCGCCAACACGGCGGCCACTGACATCATTTGCCCGATGTATGCGCGCGTCGATCAGGACCAGCCGTTCCCGGCGGTGCCAAAATGGTCGATTAAGAAATGGCTGTCGATGCCGGGCGAGCAGCGGCCGCTGATTCTGTGTGAATACGCCCATGCGATGGGCAACAGCCTGGGCGGCTATGCGAAGTACTGGCAGGCCTTCCGTCAGTATCCCCGCCTGCAGGGCGGTTTTGTCTGGGACTGGGTCGATCAGTCTTTAATTCGGTACGATGAGAACGGCGAAGCCTGGTCCGCTTATGGCGGTGACTTTGGCGATACGCCCAACGACCGTCAGTTCTGCATGAACGGGCTGGTTTTTGCCGACCGGACGCCGCATCCGTCGCTGTATGAAGCGCGCCACGCACAGCAGTTCTTCCAGTTCAGCCTGCTGCCCGGCAGTGAGCGCACGCTGGAGGTCACCAGCGAATACCTGTTCCGCCATAGTGACAATGAAATTCTGCACTGGTCCGTGGCCCAGGACGGGAATCTGCTGGCGACAGGTGAGGTCACGCTCGACATCGCACCGCAGGGCCGTCAGCGCATCACCCTGCCCGCCATGCCACTGCCAGAATCCGCAGGGCAACTGTGGTTAACGGTGCGCGTAGAGCAGCCGCAACCTACCGCCTGGTCCGAAGCCGGACACATCAGTGCCTGGCAGCAGTGGCCGCTGGAGACGATTCTTGATATCGCGCCTGCGTCTGTGGCCGCCAGCGCCCCCGTGCTTGAGCGCAGCGAAGACCGCTTTAGCGTGGTGGTGAATAACCAGCGCTGGGCGTTCAGTCGGGAGCAGGGCGTCCTGACGCAGTACTGGATTGATGAAAAAGCACAGTTACTGTCGCCGCTGACGGACCAGTTCACCCGCGCGCCACTGGATAACGATATCGGTGTCAGCGAGGCCACCCGTATCGATCCCAACGCCTGGGTTGAGCGCTGGAAAGCGGCGGGGCATTACCAGGCGGACGTTATCACCCTGCAGTGTAGCGCGGAAACGCTCACCGATGCCGTACTGATTACCACCGCGCATGCCTGGCAGTTCCAGGGCAAGACCCTGTTTGTCAGCCGCAAAACATACCGTATCGATGGCTTTGGTGAGATGCAGGTGACGGTCAATGTCGAGGTCGCCCGCGATACGCCGTATCCGGCCCGCATCGGGATGTGTTGCCAGCTAGCGGAGGTGGCTGATCGGGTGAACTGGTTAGGTCTGGGTCCCCATGAAAACTACCCGGATCGCCTGACCGCGGCCTGTTTTGATCGCTGGGATTTATCGCTGGACGACATGTACACGCCGTATGTCTTCCCCACCGAGAACGGCCTGCGCTGTGGCACGCGTGAACTGCGGTACGGTGTCCATCAGTGGCGCGGTGATTTTCAGTTCAACATCAGCCGCTACAGCCAGAAACAGCTGATGGATACCCGCCATCGCCACCTTTTGCAGCCTGAAGCAGGCACCTGGCTCAACATTGATGGCTTCCATATGGGCGTCGGCGGCGATGACTCCTGGAGTCCGTCGGTGTCCCCTGAATTCCTGCTTAGTGCCGGACGTTATGGCTACCAGTTTACCTGGGGGCAACAAAAGTAACTTAGCGGGCAGGCTCCGGCCTGCCTGACTCTCGCATAAGGAAGTCCGCTATGTACTATTTAAAAAATACTAACTTTTGGTTGTTTGGCCTTTTCTTCTTCTTTTACTTTTTCATCATGGGTGCCTATTTCCCGTTCTTCCCCATCTGGCTGCATGATATTAATCACATCAGCAAAGGGGACACCGGCATTATCTTCGCCAGTATTTCGTTGTTTTCGTTACTGTTCCAGCCGCTGTTTGGGCTGCTTTCCGACAAACTCGGGCTGCGCAAACACCTGTTATGGGTGATCACCGGCATGCTGGTGATGTTCGCCCCTTTCTTTATTTATGTATTTGGCCCGCTCCTGCAGGTGAATATTCTGGCGGGTTCGGTTGTGGGCGGTATTTATCTGGGCTTTATCTACAATGCGGGGGCACCTGCAATTGAAGCTTATATTGACAAAGTCAGTCGCCGCAGCCATTTTGAATTTGGCCGGGCCCGTATGTTTGGCTGCGTTGGCTGGGCACTGTGCGCCTCTATCGTCGGCATCATGTTCACCATTAATAACCAGTTTGTTTTCTGGTTAGGCTCTGGCTGTGCCGTGATCCTGACGCTGCTGCTGTTCTTTTCACGCACCAGCAATTCCTCATCTGCCACGGTGGCGCAGGCCGTGGGGGCGAACCAGTCCGCGTTCAGTCTGAAGCTGGCACTGGAGCTGTTTAAGCAACCCAAACTGTGGTTTTTGTCGTTATATGTTGTGGGCGTTTCCTGTACGTACGATGTATTTGATCAGCAGTTCGCCAACTTCTTTACCTCGTTCTTTACGTCGGGTGAGCAGGGCACGCGCGTCTTTGGTTACGTCACCACGCTGGGCGAATTGCTGAACGCCTGCATCATGTTTTTTGCGCCGCTCATCGTTAACCGTATCGGCGGCAAAAATGCCTTGTTGCTGGCGGGCATGATCATGTCTGTGCGCATTATGGGCTCCTCTTTTGCCACCACGGCGGTAGAGGTGGTGATCCTGAAAACATTACATATGTTTGAGATCCCTTTCCTGATCGTCGGCTGTTTTAAATACATCACCAGCCAGTTTGAGGTGCGCTTCTCCGCCACGATTTATCTGGTGTGCTTCTGCTTCTTTAAGCAGTTAGCGATGATTTTTATGTCGGTACTGGCGGGCAATATGTACGAAAGCATTGGCTTCCAGGGCGCGTATCTGGTGCTGGGCTGTATTGCACTGGCCTTCACGCTGCTTTCCGTCTTCACGCTCAGCGGGCCAGGGCCGCTGACAGCGTTACGTCGGCAGCCTGTCTGACGCACAATTATCCCCTTAACACTGGGCAGGAGACTGCCCATTGCTTTGTCCGCGCCCCCCGCTTTTTGCCGCTTCCTTTCCCACCACATCGTGTCGTTTTGCGAACTGACTCACAATCATAAAAACGGTTTAGCAAATTGCTTTGCCTGGAAATCCGGCGATCAATATTATCCAAAACCTAAACCGGTTTAGCAAAATGACAACACCACGACTTGAACCTTTCTGGAATGGCAAAACGATGAGAAAAAAGAGACTTGCTGCAACCGTTGGATTGTTGCTCTGCGCAGGCCCGGCTCTGGCTGCGGAACCGAGCATGAGCAGTATCGAAGCCCGGCTGGCTGCGCTGGAAAAGCGCCTGCAGGCGGCTGAGCAGCGTGCTGACGCCGCCGAACGTCGCGCAAACGCCGCAGAAAAACAGGCCGCTTCAGCAGAAAAACAGGCCCAGCAGCTTGCCAGCGCACAACAGCAAACCCAGGCCACTGCCACCCAGGTGGAACAGCGCACGGCGAAACTGGAACAGAAGGCGAGTGATGACGGGGGCTTTGAATTTCACGGCTATGCGCGTTCTGGCTTATTAATGAACAGCTCGGCGGCCAAAACGCAGGGCGGCCCGACCGTGACGCCGGCAGGGGAAACCGGTGGGCATGTCGGGCGCTTAGGCAACGAACCGGATACCTATGTCGAACTGAATCTGGAACATAAGCAAACGCTGGAAAACGGGGCGACCACCCGCTTTAAAGCCATGCTGGCCGACGGTCAGCGGACCTATAACGACTGGACGGCCGCCAGTAGCGATCTCAACCTGCGGCAGGCGTTTGTGGAACTCGGTCAACTGCCCACCTTTACGGGCGCGTTCAAAGACACCACCGTCTGGGCGGGGAAACGCTTTGACCGTGACAATTTCGATATTCACTGGATCGACTCCGACGTCGTGTTCCTCGCCGGGACCGGTGCCGGTATTTACGACATGAAGTGGAGCGATCAGGCTCACAGCAACCTGTCGCTCTACGGGCGCACCTTTGGTGATATCGAAAACAACGATAACACCGCACAGAACTACATTCTGACAGCCAACAACTATTACGGCCCGTTCCAGCTGATGCTCAGCGGTATGCGCGCCAAAGACAATGACGATCGGCTGGACGTGAATGGCCTGAAAGTGAAAGGCGATGCTGCGAATACCGGTCTGCATGCCCTGGTGGGGCTGCACAACGACAGCTTTTATGGTCTGCGTGAAGGAACGGCGAAAACCGCGCTCTTGTATGGTCACGGCTTAGGTGCAGAGGTCAAAGCCATTGGGTCCGACGGCGCATTGCTGCCGGATGCGGATACCTGGCGTCTGGCCAGCTACGGGATCACCCCACTGGGCGGCGGCTGGCATATCGCTCCGGCGGTGCTGGCGCAGAGCAGTAAAGATCGTTACGCCAAAGGCGACAGCTATCAGTGGGCGACCGCCAACATGCGCCTGATTCAGGGGCTGACGGAGAATTTCGAAATGCAGTACGAAGCCACCTATCAATATATGGATCTGCGTCCGGAGGGCTTCAATCAGCGTAGCGCAGTGAGTGGTAACTTCTACAAACTGACCGTTGCGCCTACGTTGAAAGCCAGCAACGTAGGGGAATTCCTGAAACGTCCAGAAATTCGCCTTTTTGCCACCTGGATGGACTGGGATCACCGACTGGACAACTATGCGCGCGGCGATGCGTTTGGCAGCAGCGGCTTTGAAGCCGGCGGTGAATGGAACTTCGGCGTACAAATGGAAACCTGGTTCTGACCGGGCGGCCCTGTAGGGCCGTTTCAACCGGGTTGACAACATTACACGACAACACAGAGGTTTTTTATGGATTTTGTACAAATCTCCCGCGCATTACTGCCGCTGCTGGGAGGCAAAGAAAATATTGCCAGCGCAGCCCATTGCGCAACCCGGCTCCGGCTGGTGCTGGTCGAGGATGCCAAAGCGGATACCACCGCGATTGGTAAAATCGACGGTGTGAAGGGCTGTTTCCGCAACGCGGGCCAGCTGCAGGTCATTTTTGGGACTGGCGTGGTCAACAAAGTCTATGCGGCTTTTGTGGCGGAAGCGGGCATCAGCGAGTCCAGTAAATCGGAAGCGGCCGACATTGCGGCCCGTAAGCTCAATCCCTTCCAGCGTATCGCCCGGTTGCTGTCGAATATTTTTGTCCCGATTATTCCGGCGATCGTTGCCTCCGGCCTGCTGATGGGCCTGCTGGGCATGGTCAAAACCTATGGCTGGGTTAACCCGGAAAACGCCCTGTATATCATGCTGGATATGTGCAGTTCGGCGGCGTTTATCATTCTGCCGATTCTGATTGGCTTTACGGCGGCCCGTGAGTTTGGTGGTAACCCGTTCTTAGGCGCTACGCTGGGCGGTATTCTGACGCATCCTGCGCTGACTAATGCCTGGGGCGTGGCGGCCGGTTTCCATACCATGAACTTCTTTGGTATCGAAGTGGCGATGATTGGCTACCAGGGCACGGTCTTTCCGGTCCTGCTGGCCGTGTGGTTTATGAGTCTGCTGGAAAAACAGCTGCGCCGCATCATCCCGGATGCTCTCGATCTGATCCTGACGCCCTTCCTGACGGTGATCATCTCTGGCTTTGTGGCACTGCTCATCATTGGCCCGGCCGGGCGCGCGTTGGGGGATGGTATCTCCTTTGTGCTCAGCACCCTGATTGCCCATGCAGGCTGGCTGGCCGGATTGCTGTTTGGCGGGCTGTATTCCGTTATCGTGATTACTGGTGTGCATCACAGTTTCCACGCGATTGAAGCTGGCTTGCTGGGTAACCCGTCTATCGGCGTCAATTTCCTGTTGCCGATATGGGCGATGGCTAACGTGGCACAGGGCGGCGCATGTCTGGCCGTGTGGTTCAAAACGCAGGATGCCAAAATCAAGGCGATTACTTTGCCCTCTGCGTTTTCTGCCTTGCTGGGCATTACCGAAGCGGCCATCTTTGGTATTAACCTGCGCTTCATGAAGCCCTTCATCGCCGGCCTGATCGGGGGAGCCATCGGCGGTGCCTGGGTGGTGTCGATGAAAGTGTATATGACGGCGGTGGGCCTGACGGGCTTACCCGGTATGGCGATCGTTCAGGCCAGTTCGCTGCTGAATTATATTATTGGTATGGTTATCGCCTTTAGCGTCGCCTTTGTGATCGCCTTCCTGCTGAAATACAAAACGGACTCTGAATGATGGCTAACAACACTCTGCTGCCCGCCATGCTGAAGGCGGTAATGAAAGGCCAGCCTAAAGCACGCGAGGACAGCCACTATCCGGGCTGGCACCTGGCACCGGTCACCGGGCTGCTTAACGATCCCAATGGGTTTATCCATTTCGACGGGCACTATCACCTGTTCTACCAGTGGAACGCCCTGGGCTGTGAGCATAAGCATAAATGCTGGGGCCACTGGCGCTCTGCGGATTTGCTGCACTGGTCGCATGAACCTGTCGCCTTGCTGCCAGACGAAGAGTACGACCGGAGCGGCTGCTATTCAGGCAGCGCGGTAGACGATAATGGCACCTTAACCCTGTGTTATACCGGCAACGTTAAGTTTGCCGACGGCTCCCGTACCGCCTGGCAGTGCCTGGCGGTGCAGAACCCTGACGGGGGATTCGATAAGCTGGGGCCGGTGCTTCCCCTGCCGGCGGGCTACACCGGCCATGTTCGTGATCCGAAAGTCTGGCGTCATGGCGCACACTGGTACATGGTGCTGGGCGCGCAGGACAAGCAGCTCAAGGGCAAAGTCCTGCTACTGCGCGGAAGCGATCTGCACCACTGGGAAAACCTCGGCGAAATTGCCGGTAGCGGTTTGGGTGGACTGGGCGAAGCCGGTTATATGTGGGAATGCCCGGACATGTTCACCCTGGGAGAATCGACGTTTTTGATCTGCTGTCCTCAGGGCATTGAACGGGAAGAGAAACGCTTTCTGAACAGCCATCCCTGCGCCTGTCTCAGCGGCACGCTGGATTATGAAAACGCCCGCTATACGCACGGGGGGTTCACTGAGCTGGATGCGGGGTTTGAATTCTATGCGCCGCAGACCACGCTGACCGAGGATGGCCGTCGGCTGCTGGTGGGCTGGATGGGCGTCCCGGACGGGGAGGAGATGCATCAGCCTACCGTGAAATTCGGCTGGATTCATCAAATGACCTGTATCCGGGAACTGAGCGCGCGCGACGGTAAACTGTACCAGCAACCGGTGGCGGAACTGCAGGCGTTGCGCGGCGAGACGCAGCGCTATCACGGCAACGCCAGTCAGGCTCCGTTACTCGCTGCACAACGGCTTGAGCTGATGCTGGAATCAGGCGGCGGGATCACGCTGGATTTCGCCGGTTCACTGCTGCTGACCTGGCATGCGGATGCATTGTGCCTGGCGCGCCGCAGTCTGGAAACCGGCGAATGGCTTTACCGCCACTGGAACGGGCGGGCGCACAAACTGCATATTTTGTGTGACCACTCCAGCGTAGAGATTTTTATCAATGACGGAGAAGGCGTGATGAGTAGCCGTTACTTTCCCACGCATCCGGCGGAGTTACGCCTGCGCGGTAGCGCAGAAGTCACGGCCTGCTACTGGTCGTTACGATCCTGCATGGTAGAATAAGCCCTTGTTTCCTTAACCGAAGCACCGTCGTGAAAAAAACAAAGCGCGTTACCATCAGTGATATCGCTGCGCTGGCCGGGGTGTCAAAAGCCACGGCCAGCCTGGTGCTTAACGGGCGCGGTAAAGAACTGCGCGTGGCGCAGGAAACGCGTGAACGCGTCATGGCCCTTGCTCAGCAACATCACTACCAGCCCAGCATCCACGCGCGTCTGCTGCGTGAAAATCGCAGCCATACGTTGGGGCTGGTGGTGCCTGAAATCACCAACTATGGTTTCGCCGTGTTTTCTCACGCGCTGGAAAACCTGTGCCGTGAAGCGGGTCTGCAACTGCTGATCTCCTGCACCGATGAAAATGCCAGTCAGGAAACCCTGGTGGTCAACAATCTGGTCTCGCGTCAGGTGGATGGTTTGATCGTCGCCTCCAGTCAGCAGAGCGACAGCGACTACCTGAAGCTGAGCGAGCAACTGCCGGTCGTGCTGTTTGACCGCCACGTAAATAACAGCAGTTTGCCGCTGGTGATAACGGATTCACTAACGCCAACTGCCGAGCTGGTAGAACGTCTGGCGCGCGCGCATCCTGATGAGGTTTATTTTCTGGGTGGGCAGCCGCGCCTGTCACCGACGAAAGATCGGCTGGCTGGCTTTATGCAGGGCCTGGCGCGGGCGGGCGTCACGCCGCGACCGGAATGGATCATCCAGGGCAACTACCACCCCAGCAGCGGCTATGAGATGTTTGCCGCGCTCTGTGCGCGGTTAGGCAGGCCGCCGAAAGCCGTGTTTATCGCCGCCTGTGGCTTACTGGAAGGGGTTTTGCGCTACATGAGCCAGCACCATTTGCTGGAGAGTGATATCCATATCGCCAGTTTCGACGATCACTATTTATATGACTCGCTGTCACTGCATATCGATACCGTAGAGCAGGATGTGCCGCGCCTGGCGCAGGAGTGCTTTTCGGTCATCACGCAAATGATTCAGGGGCAGGACCTGGCGGAGCGGCAGATCGTTTTGCCCGCCAGGCTGCGCTACCGCTCCTCGCTGGCGGGGTGATCCGGTTCAGCGGCAGGCCACAAGCGTGGTTCAGGTAACCGATCCCGTGCTGTTGCCACTCCGTTTCTGCATCAGGGCCAGATTACGGACAGGGCTCACGAAACGGGGACGGCATCAGGCCGTGCTTCGCCATGTGGCCATCTGAACGTTTTCATGATGGCCAGTTGGGATTACTGACCACGCGATAACGTGCGGCTGTCGAGCCACTCAAAAAGCAGCATGCCTGCCAGCATCGCCAGGACAAAGACAATGCCTTTGAGCACGCCGCCGCCGAGCAGGACCAGCGCCGGGCCGGGGCAGATGCCCGCCAGTCCCCAGCCGATGCCAAACAGGGCCGCGCCGCTGATGAGCCGTTTATCCAGTGTGCGGTTGTCAGGCAGATAAAACGTTTCCTCAAAGACGGGCCGCTTGCGTCGGGAAGCCAGCCAGAACGTTACCAGCCCGGCGATAACCGCGCCGCCCATCACCAGCGCCAGAGAGGGATCCCAGGCGCGGGTAATGTCCAGAAAACCCAAAACCTTCGCCGGATTCGCCATGCCGCTGACGAGCAAGCCCGTGCCAAACAACAGTCCACTAAGCAGAGAAAATAAAACGACCATCGTGCCTCCTGATGTTTACCCGTGACCCATCATGCCGACGGTCAGCATGGCGGTTAACATAAAGACCAGTGTCGCCACCAGTGAGCGCGGCGACAGTCGCGATAAACCACAGACGCCGTGACCGCTGGTACAGCCCGAGCCCAGGCGCGCGCCCAGGCCCACCAGTAAGCCGGCCAGCACCAGGCGTCCCCATGAGGCGTCAATGTCGATAGCGGGCAGCGCGCTGAATAACTGAAACACCAGCGGTGACAACACCAGGCCCGCAATGAACGCGAACCGCCACGGCTTGTCAGCCGACTGACGTTTCAGCAGGCCGCCCAGAATGCCGCTGATACCGGCGATGCGGCCACAAAATAGCACTAACAGACCCGCCGCTGCGCCAATCAGCAGGCCACCTGCCAGACTCTGAATCGGCGTAAAATGGTCCAGATCGATATGCATTACCGTTGACTCCATGTGATCTGCCAATGCGTGCTTTAAACACGCCCTGTTCCAGCTAGCGTTCACCGTCGCTCTCAGGTGAACGACCGCGATTGCGCTTTACCTGCAACGCCCATGCGCCTCAGCGCAAATAACGTGGTCGCGCTGCGGTGGCCGGGCAATATCTTCTGCTGACGACTGTCACAGGCTATTTTCACACAGCTGACGTCCTGTGCTTACCGGCTTTTAAAGCAGGATGACGGCATCTGCCGTCTTTATCAATCGGCTTCGTGTGAGGCACATAAAAGTTCTGTGCACAGATCTGTTTTGCGCCAGGTGAACGGGGAGAGGGTACGGACAGAGGTGGATGTCCGGACAGGATAAAAGAGGCGTGATAAGGGAAAGGAACCGGTCAGGGATAACCGCCAGTAAAGATCAACCGGGCCAGATTGCATTGGCGGAATCGTATTGCTGTGTACGTCTTGGTGAACAAAAAGGGGCTTAGCCCCTTTCCTGCCTGGTGACTATTTTAAGTTTTCAGGGAAATTCGCCGGCAGCTCGCTTGCCGCGCAGGCAATCACGTCTTCGTTATTTTTTCCGGCATCCCGTACAAAGGTAATCGTGGCAAACTCATCGATCACTTCGATTGGGTAGGTTGGGCCCGCATCGCGGTATTTCGCCATTTCGTCCAGATGGTCGTTCTGGAAACAGACGGTACGTTCAGGATTATTGATGACCCAGCGTGGGAAGAAAATGGTGCCGTGGAACAGCTTGTCGCTCATGTTGGCAATCAGGCTGACGCTGGTGCCGGTAGGTTCGGTCCAGGACACTTTATAGCTATTTTCCGCGACTCTGACGATATAAACGTGTTGGTCTTTGACCCAACGATTGCCCACCATCCCGCTGTGGATACGATAATCAATGGTGTCTTCGTTTTTAATGTACAGCTCATAATTCCAGCCGTTGTCGTAGGTATAAACCAGATGTTTACCTGTGAAACCGTCAAGATTGTGTTTGTCGAAGCTGCTCATCTTTCGTTCTCCTCTGTTGGTGAACCCAGCTTAGTCATTCACTTTATGAATTAAAAACGCTAATTTATGATGAAAACCATTCAAAAAATGGATTAATGATGCATAAAACCACGCTGGAACAATGGAGCCTGCTGGATAAGGTTATGAAAGAAGGCAGCTTTGCAAAAGCCGCCAACCTGACCAACCGCAGCCAGTCCTCCGTCAGTTACAATCTTGCCATGCTGCAACAGCGTATTGGCATCACCTTACTGCACATTGAGGGGCGCAAAGCGGTACTTACGCCCGCCGGTGAATTGCTGCTGGCGCAGGTGCGGCCGCTTCTTAAGGCGTTTCATTCGCTGGAGGCGTATGCGGGCGCCATACGCAGCGGCGTCAGAACCAAACTGGATCTGGTGGTGGACAGCATCTTTCCGCGCCGCCGCCTGTTCGCTGTCCTGAAAACCTTTCAGCAACGCCACCCACACACGCAAATTAATCTCACCGAAGTGCTCGAAACCGATACCGATTATGCTGAGGCCGATGTGATGGTGGTAACCCAGCGTCAGGATATGGCCGGGCGGGGCGAATGGTTGATGAACGTGGATTTTGTCGCTGTGGCGCACCGCGATCACCCCTTGCATCAATGCGGCGTAGACCTGGATGAGGAACAACTGGCGCGGTATCCGCTGATTCGCATTGCGGATCGCGAACATTTTACAGTGCAGAATGAAAGCAGCAGTGGCGATTACTGGTCTTTCTCAACCATTGACGCGGCGGTAGAAGCGGTAATGCATCAGGTGGGCTATGGCTGGATTCCGCAGGAGCGCATCCGTCACGAACTGGCAAAGGGCATTCTGAAGATATTGCCGCTTCGGCATGGGGTGCGCCGCGCCACCACGCTGCATCTGCTGATTAAAAAAGACATTATCATGCTGGATCCGCCCATCGCGACCTTACTTGACCTGCTGAAAACGGCACCGCAAACGGACGTACCGTAACGGGCGCCACGGGCCGGGCAGACGATCCGCCACGGCACAGCTTTCGTGAGCCAGTTACGCGGCGGACTGGATTTACGGTGTGACGTGCAGGGCGTGAAGCAGGGCATCCAGCGAGTCAGGAGCCTGCTGATGGCGGTTTTCAACCGGATGACCGCTCCACGACAGGGCATCGTCCAGGCAATAGTCGCCGGCGCAATGCAGATCAAGATCGTCATCCAGCAGGCCAATCGGCAGCCAGATCAGCGGCCGGTCACGTAAGTCGTTCGGCACGGTGGATCCACAGTTCCTGCAGAAGTCATTGCGGTATCCCTGCGGGCGACGCCAGCTGGCGATAAAGGTTTCACCGGCCAACCAGCGAAAGTGGTCTGCATTAACGATCGTCGCCAGATTATGGCCCGTGCCGGTCTGGCGACGACACAGCGAACAGTGGCAGCGGTAAAAATGACTGGGCTTTTGTGTCAGCCTGAATACCACCGTTCCGCATAAACAACGTCCTGAAATCATGCTGGCTTCCCTGAATAAAATGCGCTTAAGAAGACGCTTAGTGTGCCCGCTTTTTGGCCCAGTACGCCATAAAGTTAATCGCTTCGCGATCAACGCCGCGCTCGCCAATCAGATGGCGACGCAGCAGTTTCACGACGGTCGATTCGGCGGCCACCCAGCCGTAAAATTCATTGTTGCGCGCCTGCGCACGATCCCACAGTAACTCACCGTCTTCCTCTTCCTGCACGGCCTGCTGCTGGCCGCCATCGGGTACGCTGACCTGGGACTGAATTGCCGCGATCAGGCATTCACCATGTGAAGCAAACGCAGGTTTGCGGGGCAACCACACAATGTCGGCAAACGCGTACGCCTGTAAATCGACGCAATCCTCAGCATCCGGCACCTCAAAAAAAGCCTGAACCCGGGGCGGATGGGGCTGGCGGGCCAGCAATTCCAGAATGCCTTTCGCGGCAGGCAAGGCGGTTTCATCGGCAATCAGCAGCGCATTGCGCAGGCCGTCTGGCGGCGTCCATTCATAGCCACCGCTGTCGGCCTCAAACGCCG
Organism: Pantoea sp. SGAir0183; assembly: GCF_043545505.1. Lineage (NCBI taxonomy): Bacteria > Pseudomonadati > Pseudomonadota > Gammaproteobacteria > Enterobacterales > Erwiniaceae > Pantoea > Pantoea sp. SGAir0183. The sequence goes on along the minus strand of NZ_CP028053.1, from coordinate 4,063,951 downwards.
CATTCGGCGCAACGATCACCAGGCTGTCGCCCGGTTTCGCGTTGATGGCCCAGGCCGAGGCCGGACCTTCTGTACCGTGGCTGACAAACTCAATGGTCAGCTCCTCACGTTGGACATCCAGGTGGCGCAGCGTATAGGTGCGCAGCAGCGGCCGCTGCGCTTTGGGCAGCGACAGAATCGTCTGGTACCACTCATCGTTATTGGGCAGGTCGGGCAGGCTGCCATCTTCGGCAGGCAGCAAAATCTTAATCCGCTGGTCGGGCGCATCCGATTTCATCTGTGCCACGTCGGGCCCGTTAAACACCAGGCTCAGCATCGAAGGTGAAAGGTGATGTTTGCGGGCCAGTTTGACCTCAAAAAGGCGGTAAGCAGGGACGTCAGCCATCGTCGTTCCTTGTGGTTAATGAGCCGATAAGGCTGATCTTGAACGCCAGATCAGCCCCGACAGGGCAATAAAGAGCATGGCGGCAGTGAGTGCGGCGGCAATCAGCGCGGCTTCGCCGTGCGAGTGCGTGATCACTGGCACCAGAAGGGCACACAAGCCATAGCCCAGCGTATGGCTGGTGGCGATCCAGCCTGCTCCGGCGCCGTCTGCCAGCGTGTCGTTGAGCAGCAACTGATAGGCGGGTGTGCCGAGCGCTGCACCGAACGACATCACGGCACAGCCGACATAAAACAGCCAGAGCGGCGTGGTCAGCATCATGCCCAGGCCCAGCGCCATCAGGATCCCGGCGCTGATTAACAGTGAAAGCGGCGTCAGTAACTGCGGACGCAACACCAGAAACTGCGCACCCAGTGACGCGATGGCGGCAACGCTCAGCAGCCAGGCAACCTGATGGCTTATCGCCGCCGTCTGCCCGGCAAATTGTCGGGCCAGCGCCGGAGACAGCCCCAGTTGCATCAGGCTGACGGTGGCCGCCAGCAGCAGGGCGCATAGCAGGTAGGGCAGGCAATGAGGGCGCAGGCGGGCGTTTTTACGCGTCACCGCTGGCTGCGGGGCCGAACGTTGTAACGGCAGCAACAGGGCCAGCGCCAGTAGCGGCGCCACCACCAACAGCGCCAGCGGGGCCAGCGGATGAATCACCAGCATTCCGGCCGCGCAGAGGGGGCCAAAAAGTCGGCCACAGCTCAGGCCGGAGCTGATGGTCGCCAGCGCCGTCATGCGCTTCTCTTCGCCCGCCCGGTGCAGCGCCCATACCTGACAGGCGGGCACCATGGCCGATACCATCAAACCATAAAAAACCCGGGCAATAATTAATATGCCTAATCCAATCGGTGCGCTGACGGCCTGCACAGACAGCAGCGCACAGCCCAGACCGAGCAGCAAAAAGCTGGTGCCGTAACCGGCCAGCGACCACAGGACCACTGGTTTACTTCCCTGACGGGCAATCTGCTTTCCCCACCACGGCGACGCGGGCAAAAACAACATGGAGCCGAGCGTTAACAGTCCTGCCCACACCGACAGGCTCAGGCTGGTCTGAGCAACCAGCACCGGAATCGCGACCAGCAGGCCATTTTGTCCCACACCCAGCAACCCGGCGCTGATGGCTAAAGGCCAGTTTGCTAACGCTTTTTTTTGCGTCATGGCCAGTTCAGGAGATGTCACGATGTTGCTAACCCGTATCTTTGTTGTATGTATTTGTAAAATTTATTCTGCCAATTCTAACAATTGTCGTTGATAATGAGAACTGTTATCGGCAGAATTCGCATTATCATAACGACTGGAAATTGTTTGATAATGATACAATCGACGCATGACGGGGCCTGGGACGTGGCGGCACAATGCTTCCTGAACGCCCTGATCCGTGAAACCAGGGACTGGCAGTTGAGCCAGGGTGACCCCGCCGAACTGACGATCCCGTTGGATGAACAGCAGACCTTACACTTTAAGGTGGCTTACTTTTCTCCGACGCAGCACCACCGTTTTGTCTTTCCGGCCCGGCTGGTGACGCAGTGTGGCAGCCAACCGGTGGCGTTTGAAACCGTCGCCAGGCTGATTGTCGATAAGTTACAACACCAGCACGCGCTGCCCGTCGCAGGCTGCGAGGCGTTTTACCAGCGCGTAATGCAAAGTCATGCCCACACCCGCGAAGCGGCGGCGTCCCGTCATGACTGGTGCGGGCTGCGCGAAAACGCACTCAATTTTGCCGAGGCCGAACAGGCGCTGCTGGTCGGGCACGCTTTCCATCCTGCCCCCAAATCGCACGAACCTTTCACGCCGCAGCAGGCCAGACGCTACCTGCCCGATTTTGCCCCGCATTTTCCGCTGCGCTGGTTCGCGGTGGATAAAGATTACCTGGCGGGCGACAGCCTGAAACTGAACTTACAGCAGCGCCTGACGCGTTTTGCGGCTGAGAATGCACCGCAACTGCTGCATGCGTTGACGGACCAGCGGTGGTTATTCCCGCTGCATCCCTGGCAGGCCGACTATTTGCTGCAGCAGAGCTGGTGTCAGCAACTGATGGAGCAAGGACGGCTACAGGATCTGGGTGAGGCGGGAACATCCTGGCTGCCCACCACGTCATCACGCTCGCTCTATTGCGCGACCAGTCGTGACATGATCAAGTTCTCGCTGAGCGTGCGACTCACTAACTCCGTCCGCACTTTATCGGTGAAAGAAGTCAAACGCGGCATGCGGCTGGCGCGGCTGGCGCAGACCGCGCGCTGGCAGGCGATGCAGGCGCGTTTCCCGACGTTTCGTGTGATGCAGGAAGACGGCTGGGCCGGGCTGCGTGATATGCAGGGCACGATCAGGGAAGAGAGCCTGTTCGCACTGCGTGAAAACCTGATTGTCGACCAGCCGCAGAGTCAGACCAACGTGCTGGTCTCCCTGACGCAGTCCGCGCCGGACGGCGGCGACGCACTGCTGACGGCGGCGGTTAAGCGCCTGAGCCAGCGCCTGCGTATCAGCGAACAACAGGCCGCCCATGCCTGGGTGGACGCGTACTGCCAGCAGGTGCTGAAACCGCTGTTTACGGCCGAAGCCGATTACGGACTGGTGCTGTTAGCGCATCAGCAAAATATCCTGGTGGAAATGGCACAAGACCTGCCGGTTGGCCTGATCTATCGCGATTGCCAGGGCAGCGCCTTTATGCCGCACGCCGCAGGCTGGCTGGATGAGATTAGCGAAGCGCAGGCAGAAAACGTCTTTAGCCGCGAACAGCTGCTGCGCTATTTCCCCTATTACCTGTTAGTGAATTCCACGTTCGCGGTCACGGCGGCACTGGGCGCGGCGGGCATGGACAGCGAAACGCACCTGATGGCGCGCGTACGTGATGCGCTGTCTGCGCTGCGTTGCGAGGTCACGCACACGGACTGTCTCGATTACGTGCTGGAAAGTCCGCACTGGAATGTGAAAGGCAACTTCTTCTGTTACCTGCACGATCACAACGAAAACACCATCGCCGATCCGTCGGTAATCTACTTCAACTTCACCAATCCTCTTCTGTCCCAGGAGCGCTAAATGTCTCAGGCAACGATTGTTCACAGCGGCCACGGTTTGCGCTGCGAGAAGTCTGGTAAGGCCCTGAATCTGGGCTGGGGACAGGACAACAGTGCGGTCCTGCATTATACCGGCCCGCTTGCCGAAGGCTGGTTGCGTGATGCGCTGGATCAGATGTTTATCGCGGCTCCGTCGCTTTCCGCCATTGTGTTGCCCTATGCCGAATGGCGGGAAGAGCCGCAGGCGCTGGCCCTGTTTGCCGCGCTGAAAAGCGATATCGTGCACCGCGAGGCCTTCTGGCAACTGCCGCTGTGGCTGTCCACGCCGCGTCAGCAGGCGTCCGGCGAGATGGTCTTTGATGCCGAACGTGAGATTTACTTCCCCCAGCGTCCGCCGCGTCCTCAAGGCGAAGTCTATCGCCGTTACGATCCGCGCGTGCGCCGGACGCTGAGTTTCCGCGTGGCCGATCCTGCGCGGGATGCCGAGATGTTCACCCGCTGGATGAACGATCCGCGCGTGGATTATTTTTGGGAGCAGAGCGGATCGCTGGCGGTGCAGACCGCCTACCTGCAACGCCAGCTCACCAGCAGCTATGCCTTTCCGCTGATTGGCTGTTTTGATGATGCGCCTTTCAGCTACTTTGAAATCTACTGGGCCGCCGAAGACCGTATCGGACGCCACTACAGCTGGCAGCCGTATGACCGCGGCCTGCACCTGCTGGTGGGCGAATCGCAGTGGCGCGGACCGCACTATGTACAGAGCTGGCTGCGCGGTATCAGCCACTACCTGTTCCTGGATAACCCGCACACCCAGCGGCTGGTGCTGGAGCCACGCGCTGATAATCAGCGCCTGTTCCGTCATCTGGCACCTGCGGGCTATGCCACCGTTAAAGAGTTCGACTTCCCTCACAAGCGCTCTCGCCTGGTGATGACCCGGCGTGCCCGCTTCTTCAGCGAGGTGGGCCTGTGATGAATCCGCACGCATGGGAAACCGTGAACCGTCAGCTGGTGGCGAAAATGCTGGCCGAGCTGGAGTACGAGCAGGTCTTTCAGGCCCAGGCGCAGGGCGATAACCGTTACTGCATCAGCCTGCCGGGCGCTGAGTGGCACTTTACCGCCGAACGCGGCATCTGGGGCTGGCTATGGATCGATGCGCAAAGCCTGCGCTGTGCGGATACGCCGGTACTGGCCCAGACCCTGCTCTGCCAGTTACAGCCGGTGCTGTCGATGAGCGATGCCACGGTAGCGGAGCATATGCAGGATCTCTACGCCACCTTGCGCGGCGATCTTCAGCTTATGCAGGCGCGTCAGGGAATGAGCGCGGACGCGCTTATCGATCTGGATGCCGACCGCCTGCAGTGCCTGCTCAGCGGCCATCCCAAATTTGTTTTCAACAAAGGCCGACGCGGCTGGGGACTGGCGGCACTGGCGCGCTACGCCCCGGAATACCTGAACACGTTCCGCCTGCACTGGCTGGCGGTTCAGCGTGAGCATCTGGTCTGGCGCTGCGACAGCACGCTGGACATCCAGCAACTGCTGCATGCCGCGATGGATGACGGCGAATACGCCCGGTTCACCGAGGCCTGGCAGGCACAGGGACTGGACGACAGCTGGCTGCCGTTACCGGTTCATCCCTGGCAATGGCAGCAAAAAATCGCACTCGATTTTGTCGCGGATCTGGCCACTGGCAAAATGGTCTCGCTGGGCGAGTTTGGCGATCGGTGGCTGGCACAGCAGTCACTGCGCACGCTGACCAATGCCAGCCGTCAGGGCGGACTGGATATCAAACTGCCGCTGACGATCTACAACACCTCCTGCTATCGCGGCATTCCTGGCAAATACATCGCGGCGGGCCCGCTGGCCTCGCGCTGGTTACAAAATGTCTTCGCCACTGATGCAACGTTGCAGCAAAGCGGGGCGGTGATTTTGGGCGAACCCGCCGCAGGCTATGTCGCTCATCAAGGTTACGCCGCGCTGGCCGAAGCCCCCTATCGCTACCAGGAAATGCTGGGCGTGATCTGGCGCGAAAATCCTGCGCGCTGGCTGCATCAGGACGAAACGCCGATTCTGATGGCGACGTTGATGGAGTGCGATGAGCAGGGACAGCCGCTTATCGGTGCCTACATTGCCCGCTCGGGCCTGAGCGCCGAGGCCTGGCTCAGTCAGATGTTTCGCGTGGTCGTCGTGCCGCTGTATCACCTGCTGTGCCGTTACGGCGTGGCGCTGATCGCGCACGGACAAAATATTACTCTGGCGATGAAAGACAGTATTCCGCAGCGCGTCCTGCTGAAGGATTTTCAGGGCGACATGCGGCTGGTGAAGGACGATTTTCCCGAGATGGCCTCTCTGCCTCAGGCGGTCCGTGACGTCACGGCCCGCCTGAGCGCGGACTATTTGATTCATGACCTGCAAACCGGACATTTTGTCACGGTTCTGCGTTTTATTTCGCCGTTGATGGCGCGCCTTGGCGTACCCGAGCGGCGCTTTTACCAACTGCTTGCCGCAGTGTTGAGCGATTACATGCAGGCGCACCCGCAGCTGTCGGCGCGCTTTGCGCTTTTCTCCCTCTTCAAGCCACAAATCATTCGCGTCGTGCTGAACCCGGTAAAGCTCACCTGGCCCGATCAGGATGGCGGGAGCCGTATGTTGCCCACTTACCTGGAAAATCTGCAAAACCCGCTGTGGCTGGTCACCAAGGACTGAATCATGACAAACACTGTTGATTTTATTGGCATCGGTATTGGCCCGTTCAACCTGAGTATCGCGGCGCTGGCACACGAAGCCGAGGGTTTTACCAGTGCGTTTTTAGACAGTCGGCCGGATTTTGCCTGGCATCCCGGCATGCTGGTGCCGGACTGCCATATGCAGACCTCGTTCTTAAAAGATCTGGTCTCGGCAGTTGCGCCCACCAGCCCGTTCAGCTTTGTGAACTACCTTGTGAAGCGTAAGAAATTCTACCGCTTTATGACGGCAGAGCTGCGAACCGTATCGCGGGATGAGTTTTCTGACTATCTGCGCTGGGCCGCCGAGGGCATGGATAACCTGCACTTTAATCACACGGTGGAGCGCATCGAGTTTGACGACACGAAACAGCGTTTCGTGATTCACAGCCATGACGGTGAGCGCTACGCACGCAATATTTGTCTTGGTATTGGTAAACAACCCTATCTGCCGCCGTGCGTCAACCGCATCAGTGCGACCTGTTTCCACGCCAGTGAGATGAGCCTGCGCAAGCCCGATCTGCGCGGCAAACGCGTTGCCGTAATCGGCGGAGGGCAGAGCGGTGCCGATCTGTTCCTGAACGCCTTCCGGGGAGAGTGGGGTGAACCGGCGAATGTCAGTTGGGTGTCGCGCCGCAATAACTTTAACGCGCTGGATGAAGCGGCCTTTGCCAATGAATATTTCACCCCTGAGTACGTATCCAGCTTTGTCGGCCTGAGTGAGAAGGCGCGCCAGACCATGCTGGATGAGCAAAAGATGACTTCGGATGGCATTACGGCAGCGTCGCTGCTGACGATTTATCGCGAGCTGTATCATCGCTTTGAGGTGCTGGGGCAGCCGCGCAATGCGCATCTGCTTCCCAGCCGCTCGGTGGTGGAACTGACCCGCCATCAGCAATGCTGGCAGGTGCAGTTACAGCATCAGCTCGATCAGGGTTATGACCTGATTGAGTGCGATGTGGTGATTTTTGCCACCGGTTATCGCCCGGCATTGCCCGAGCTACTGTCACCGCTGATGAGCCGCCTGACCATGAAAGACGAGTGCACGTTCAGCGTGCGCGAAGATTTCACGCTGGAGTGGAACGGACCCAGGGACACTAACATCTTTGCGGTCAACGCCAGTATGCAAACGCACGGCATCGCTGAACCGCAACTCAGCCTGATGGCCTGGCGTTCCGCCCGTATTCTGAATCGCGCGCTGGGGCGTGATTTATTCGATCTCAGCACGCCGCCTGCCCTGATTCAGTGGCGCAGCGCGAGCCGGGAAAAACCGCAGCAAGGTGCTGCATCCACTCAAAACTATACCGAGTCCTTGGGGTAAACCTTAACCTCGCATGCAGGAACGACGATGAAGACTAAAAACAAAAATATCTGGCTGCTTAATCCGCTGTTATTAGCCATGATGGCACCGGCGGTGGCACAGCAAACCAGTGAGAATGAAATGGTTGTCTCCGCCAGCCGTACGCACCGCACCGTGGCGGAAATGGCACAGACCACCTGGGTGATTGAAGGGGCCGAACTGGAGCAACAGGTCCAGGGCGGAAAAGAGTTTAAAGATGCACTGGCACAGCTGGTACCGGGCCTGGACGTCAGTAGCCAGGGCCGCACCAACTACGGTATGAACATGCGTGGCCGCGCAATTGTGGTGCTGGTGGATGGCGTACGTCTTAACTCCTCGCGTACCGACAGCCGTCAGCTGGATTCCATCGATCCGTTTAATATCGATCATATTGAAGTGATCTCCGGTTCCACCTCGCTATACGGCGGCGGCAGTACCGGTGGCCTGATCAATATCGTGACCAAAAAAGGCCAGCCAGGGACCCAGTTCGAGTTTGAAACCGGCACCAAAACCGGATTCAACAGTAGCAAAGACCATGATGAACGCGTGGCGGCTGCCCTCTCCGGCGGCACCGATCGTGCCTCCGGACGCCTGTCTGTTGCCTACCAAAAGTTTGGCGGCTGGTATGATGGCAAGGGCGATTCACTGCTGATGGACAATACCCAGACGGGCCTGCAGTATTCCGATCGTCTGGATATTATGGGCACCGGCACGCTGGAGATTGATGACCACCAGCAACTGCAGCTGGTCACGCAGTACTACAAAAGTCAGGGCGATGACGATTATGGCCTCTATCTTGGGCGTAACTTCTCCGCAGTAACGGGCGGAGGCACCGCGTACACCCGCAAAGGGCTGAACTCCGACCGCCTTCCCGGCACCGAACGCCATCTGGTCAGCCTGCAGTACTCCAATACTGATTTTCTTGGTCAGGAGCTGGTGGGGCAGGTTTACTACCGGGACGAGTCACTGGCGTTTTATCCGTTCCCCACGGTGTCCGGCGGACGCGTCACCAGTTTGTCCTCCTCAGAGCAGAACACCGATCAGTACGGCGGTAAGCTGGCGATCACCAGTAAGCCGGTCGATGGGCTGCAGCTGACCTACGGCGTAGACGCCGATCATGAGCGTTTCAGTTCCAACCAGATGTTCTTTGATCTGGGACAGTCGGCCGCCTCGGGCGGGCTGAACAACCAGAGCATCTACACCACGGGCCGTTATCCGGGTTATGACATTACTAATCTGGCGACCTTCCTGCAGTCCAGCTACGACATCAATGAGACGTTTACGCTGAGTGGCGGTGTGCGCTATCAGTACACCGAAAACAAGGTGGATGATTTCGTCGGTTACGCTCAGCAGCAGGCGATTGCCAACGGTACCGCGCGCTCGGCCGATGCGATTCCAGGCGGCTCTACCGATTACGATAACTTCCTGTATAACGCCGGTATCCTGATGCATATCACGGCGCGGCAGCAGGCCTGGTTTAACTTCTCGCAGGGCGTTGAGCTGCCCGATCCAGGCAAATATTACGGGCGCGGCACCTATGGCCGGGCGGTTAACGGCAATCTCCCGCTGACCAACAGCGTTAATGTGGATGCCAGCAAGTTGCAGGGCATCAAAGTCGATTCATGGGAACTGGGCTGGCGCTATACCGGCGATAATCTGCGTACGCAACTCAGCGCCTATTACTCCCTGTCAGACAAGAATGTGCAGCAGAATCAGGACCTGACGATCAGCGTGGTTGACGATAAGCGCCGCATTTACGGGGTGGAAGGTGCCGTGGATTACTTTATCCCGGACACCGACTGGAGCACCGGAGCGAACTTCAACGTGCTCAAAACCGAGTCCAAAGTGGATGGCAGCTGGCGAAAATATGACGTGAAAGTCGCCAGCCCGTCGAAAGCGACCGCCTATGTTGGCTGGTCACCGGATCCGTGGAGCCTGAAGGTGCAGAGCACTACCTCGTTTAATCTCAGCGACGACGCGGGCTACAACATCAACGGCTACACCACTGTTGATTTCATTGGCAGCTATGAACTGCCTGTCGGCAAGCTGAGCTTCAGCGTGGAAAACCTGCTGGATCGTGATTACACCACGGTATGGGGCCAGCGCGCGCCGCTGTACTACAGCCCGACCTATGGTTCACCGTCGCTGTATCAGTACAAAGGCCGGGGACGGACGTTTGGTCTGAACTACTCCGTGCTGTTCTGAGTCGGTATTCTTGCCCGGTGTTGCGCCGGGCAAGCCTCACACCCGCGTGCCCGTTTTCCTGGCAGCGTCTTGAGTACAACAAACACAGTGACCGTTCAGGCCACTGTGTTTACCGGATTACGAACTGCGATGCAGCGTCAGCGGGGCAGACAACCAGCGGGCGACGCGCTTACCTGCTTTGATGGCGGGCTTTTCAATGTAGAAAAACATTACCGACGCCAGCGCCACGCTGGCGCTGACCGACAGTACGAAAATCATAAGGTTATCTGTCCAGGCTTTATCTGCCAGGCTGTTCATCAGCAGTACCATGAGCGGATAGTGGATGAGATACAGCGAATATGAGATATCCCCCAGGAAAATCAGCGTACGGTTGTGACCGGTGTCGGCACGGTAGCTCAGCATCACCGTCATGATCATGATGGCGGCGGCCAGCCAGAAACCGCCGTGCAGGCCAAAGGGCTGAGGTCCTGTGATCAGGGCGGTAATGACCGCCAGCACCAGCCCTGCCTGAAGCAGTCGGCGCATTCTGTTATCCAGTTCCGGTAGCTTACGCTTCACCAGCAATTCTGCCAGCAGCATCCCCAGGATGAACTCCATACAGATAGTGTTACTGATTAACTTAATCCACGCCTGCCACCAGTGCGTCACCGTCAGATGCGGCGAAACCTGTGAGGAAAAGTCAAAACTGCCGTTGTAGTAAAGCTGAAATCCCACACTGGAGACGATGAAAATTAGTGCACAAAGGTAGCTGCGATAGCGGTAGTTGATGCACATCGCTACGGTGAAAACGGCGTAAAACAGGATCTCGTAAGACAGCGTCCAGGGCGGCCCTAACGCGCTGAATCCAAACGTCGGTCCGGCGCTGCTGTAATCCTGCAGACAGAAATAGAGCGCACAGGACATATCGTGAAGAGAGCGATCGTGATACACCACCGCGAAAGACAACAGCCAGACGACAAAGAAGACCGGCCAGATGCGGAAAAAGCGTTTCACCATGAATGAGGTCGGGGCTTCGTTAAACTGATGGGTAATGAAGGTCATGATGAAGCCGCTGATAATAAAGAACACGTCCACGCCCAGCGCGCCTGGAATGTGTCGGGTCCAGTGACCCTCTAACAGCGATGAGTTGTGCGCCAGTACCACAAGTAACGCAGCAAGGCCGCGCAGATACTGGATTGAGACGATTTTCATGAATGTTACAGCCTGTCGGTTGACTCATTAGCGGCAGTCGCGCGGGCGAGCCGATACGGTTAAGCGTAGGCCGTATTGTAAAAATGACTTAACAATGGTCAACCGCCGTTTATCGGGCAGAAAAATACATTTCAAAACGATAGCGTATTTTTGCTGAATAAAGCGCGGCAATCGAGGCTGTTAGGCGCACAAGGAGAAAAGTGCGCCATCAGCATTTCAGAGGGTTCTTAACCAAAATTGATAACTTACGTGCGCAACAGACTCATGCAGCGCGGCGCGGCGATACGTGTCCACCCAGGGCGCGCCGGAAGATTTCTATCGTCCACATCCACAGAATATGTCCCAGCGTTTCCGAGGCAATTTCCGCCAGCGGCAGGTGCCATAAGGGCGGTGCCCAGCCGTTTATGGGCAGGATCACGGCGTGAAAGGCCACGGTAATGATCAGGGCGAACGCCACGCCCTGACCCAGCGTAATGATCGGGATAATCTCGGCCAGGGCGCAGTAGAGCAGGGCGAAGAAAATCGAGAACAGGTGATGAACACCGGCCACGCCCCAGTTCACCACATGACCGGAATAGTGATAGACCAGGTTGCTGACGTTGATTCCCATATCCTGGAGCATCTCCGCGGGGGGAATTGCTCTGTCCGGCGTTCTGGGCGGAAACGGATTCTCCGTGCCCCATTTGACAAAACTGGCGACGTTACCGCCCCAAAACCCTGCCCACAGCGCCGCACCGTAATGCCGATCGGCCGGGGACGTCAGATAAAACCCTGTTTTCATTTTTCACCGCTCCCGCTGAGTAAAAAGAAGAGAATTACTGGCCGTAATAGGCGTTTGCTCCATGCTTTCTGAGAAAGTGTTTATCCAGTAACGGCTGCTGCATTCGGGTGATATCAGGCGTCAGCTGGCGGGAAAAAATCCCCATATAGGCGATTTCCTCCAGCACGACTGCGTTATGCACGGCATTATCTGCGTCTTTCCCCCAGGCAAACGGCCCGTGAGCATTAACCAGCACGGCGGGAATGGTCGTCGGGCTGATGCCGCGTGAGCGGAAGGTTTCGATAATCACTTCGCCGGTATTGTGCTCGTAATCGTGAATAATTTCGGCCTCCGTCATCAGTCGGGTGCAGGGAATGGCTCCATAGAAGTAGTCAGCGTGCGTGGTGCCCCAGGCTGGCAGATCCTGGCCCGCCTGCGCCCAGATGGTGGCATGACGCGAATGCGTGTGCACAATGCCGCCGATGTCCTCAAAGGCCCGATAGAGTGCCAGATGGGTGGCCGTGTCCGATGAAGGCTTTTTCGTGCCCGCCACCACGCGGCCGCTTGCCAGTTCCAGTACCACAATATCGTCCACCGTCATGCCGTCGTATTCCACGCCGGAGGGCTTAATCGCCATCAGCCCTTGCGCACGATCAACGGCGCTGACGTTGCCCCAGGTAAACGTCACCAGATGGTGGCGCGGCAGCGCCAGGTTTGCCGCCAGCACCTGCTCTTTCATCATGGCAATGCTCATAGTAAGCCTCCTTCCTGCATTTTCTGTTCAATCCAGCGCCGTGCCTGTACGATCTCGGCAACCGGCTCCTCGGCTTTCTCGGTCCACATCTCAATCAGGAACGATCCGCGATAATTCAGCGTTTTGAGCGTGCGAAACACGCCAACGAAATCCACGCAGCCTTCACCAAAGGGCACATCGCGGAACTGCCCCGGCGAATGGGCGGTGACCGGTTGGGTATCTTTCAAATGAATGGCGGCGATGCGATCAATGCCCAGCGTCAGTTCGGCAGTCACGTCATTGCCCCAGGCGCTGAGATTGCCTACATCCGGATAAACGGAAAACCACGGAGAAGCCTGCTGCTGTTCCCAGGCTTTCCACTTGCTGATGGCGTTCATGAATTCGGTATCCATGATCTCCACCGCCAGCATCACCTGCGCCGCTGCTGCGCGCTGCACTGCGCGTGACAAGCCCTCGGCAAACCGCGCGACTGTGCCTGCATCATGCGGTTCGTAGTAGACGTCATAGCCCGCCAGCTGAATCGTGCGGATCCCCACATCTTTCGCCAGCTGGATGGCCTGATCGATCAGATCGTCTGCGCGCTGGCGGATCGCCGGATCGTGGCTGCCAAAGGGAAAGCGGCGATGGCCGGACAGGCACAGGGAAGGAATGGTGACGCCGGTTTCGATGGTCGCGTTGACCAGCGACAGGCGCTGCTCTTTGCTCCAGTTCAGCCGGTCCAGCCGTTCATCGGTTTCATCGACCGACATTTCCACAAAATCAAACCCGCAGGCTTTGGCCAGCGCGAGACGTTCTGGCCAGGTGAGATTCGCAGGCAGGGCTTTTTCGTAAATCCCTAACGGGTGCAGGCGTTTCATACTGTCCCCCAATGGCGGCCAATGGCCTGGTGAAATGCGGTGGCGCATGCAATGCCGTTCTCGCCATCGCTCAGGGCGCGGCCGGCAATAAACGCCTTCACATCGATATCGCGAAACTGAGAAAGGTCATCTGGGGTGATACCGCCCGTGACGGACAGGGCAAAACCCAGGTCTGATAAGGCTTTCATGGTATCCAGATCGTGCTGATTCCACTGTTGCCCGCGGGCCTGAGCGTCCCGTCCACGGTGATAAATAGCCTGGGTCAGACCCAGCTTTCGCCACTGCCGGGCATCATCCAGCGTCCAGTTGCCAAACAGTTCGATCTGAATATCCCCCTGGTACTGCTGCGCCACCGCCAGCGCGCTGGCAAAGGTTGCCAGCGGCGCGGCACAGATCACCGTCATCCAGTTAGCCCCTGCCGCAAAAGCCATCTCCGCCAGGGCGCCGCCGGCATCCGCCACTTTGTAATCCGCGACCAGCGTTTTTTCCGGGTGCTGCTGGCGCAGATGACGTACGGCTTCAACACCGCAGCTCAGGCACAAAAGCGTACCGGCTTCGATAATGTCGACATGCGGATGCAGTTGCCGGGCGGTAGTGAGCGCGGCATCCAGCGTGGTGTGATCCAGCGCCAGCTGGAGTAAGGGCAGGCTCATGGCAGGTCTCCCTGGGCGTCGCGCAGGACGCGAATCAGATGTTGATAACGCTGATACTTTTGCTGGTAGCGGTCATAGCACGTGCTGTCCGGTTGCCAGCACACGATGTCAGGGGCCAGGGCCTGCTGGGCCGCCTGGAGTGAGGCATAAGCCCCGGTACCGGTTAATGCCACCAGCGCCGCGCCCAGACAGCCGCTCTCACTGATCTGTGGAACCTCAACCGTCAGGCCGCTGGCATCGGCGAACATCTGCATCCAGGGCGCAGAGCGCGTGGGCCCACCGCTCAGACGCAGGGCGGTAACCTGAGGAAAACGTTGCAGAATACGGTTGAGGTGCGTCAGATGTGAGAACACCACGCCTTCGTAGATGGCCTGAACCAGATGGGCGCGCGTGTGACCTGCCTGCAGGCCAAAAAAGCTGCCGTGCAGATCGGCGCCGGCATTGGTGCCATACAGGAAAGGCAGAAACAGCACTCTGCTGCTGGCGGGGGCCAGCGCTGCTACCCACGCATTAAGCTGGCTGTAGTCCTTAATGCCCCACTGGTCACAAAACCATTCCAGATTGGCCGCCGACGTCGGGCTGGCCTCATGGATAAGGTACTGACCCTCAATGGCATAACGACCATAAACGTAGGGATAGTCTGCTTCATCGCTGATGCGGTTGGTAATGCCGCTGGTCACTGACCAGGTTCCCATCACCGCGTTCAGGCGCGTCGCATCATTCAGGCCCGCGCACAGCGCTGTTGACATCACATCGAACAGGCCGCCCACGACGGGCGTACCGGGCAGCAGACCGCATTCGGCAGCGGCCCCGGCGGTGACATAGCCCGCAATCTGCGTCGGGCCGATAATCGGCGGCAGTGCCGATATTATCTCCGGGATACCTGACATCTCTGCCAGTGCAGGCGACCAGTCGGCTGCCTGCATGTCATACAGATTGGACTCAGAGATATTGGTTTCTTCGCATGCCCGCTCGCCGGTCAGACAGAAACGCAGATAGTCATGGGCCATCATGACGCTGCCAATCGCCGCATAGCGCTGTGGCTGATGCAGCTTGATCCAGCGCAGCAGCGACACCGGGTGGCCGGTCCACAGCGTTTGCCGGGTCAGCGGATAGAGTTTCTGCGGCAAGCCTTCCCGTTGCCACTGTTGCACAAGGCTCAGGGCGCGGCGGTCGGAGGAGAGGATGCCGTTGCCCAGCGGGCGGTGCTGTTTGTCCAGCAGAAACAGCCCCTTACCCTGTGCGGAAATGCCCATACCGGCGACCGACGCCGCATCCTCGCCGCTGGTGGTCAGCACCTCACGGATGACGGCTGCCGCCTGTTGCCACAGCAGCGTCATATCGCGTTCGGCATAACCCGGTTCCGGTACAACAACCGGCAGGTTTTGCCGGGCGACGGCCAGCTCGCGGCCCTGTATATCGTACAGCCCGGCTTTAATAAAGGTGCCGCCACAGTCCAGTCCCAGCCAGCGTTTCATAATGCCTCCTGTTGAGGGGAATCGCAGCGTGCGGGCAACGTCATCGCCAGCAGGGCGGCAATCGCCAGTGAAATGGCAAGGCTGTAAACCCCGGCATCCCGGCTGTAAAACGCCATCAGAATGCCCACCATGTAGGGACCGCAGAAGCCGCCCAGGTTGCCCAGCGCGTTGATCAGGCCGCGCGCGCCGCCAGCCACCTCGGCATTAAACAGGCGCGGCGGAATACTCCAGAACACGCCCGCCGCAGACTGGATAAAGACGCCACAGCCCACCAGCGCCGCGTAGGACCACCAGATATGCGCTTTCAGTAACACCGACAGCGCCATGCACAGCGCAAAGCCGGCCAGCGGCAGCGCCACGAACAGCCTGCGCCGTCCGGTCGCGTCCGACAAAACAGAAAACAGAAACATGCCGACGATTGCCCCGACGTAGGGCAGAATGGCCAGAAAGCCCACCTGCTCCACATTACCGTGCGTCAGTCCTTTCAGGATGGTGGGCAGCCAGAGCGTGTAGCCGTAAATGCCGGTCTGATAGAAGAAATTGACCAGAATCAGCCGCCACATAACCGGTTCGCGCATCACGCGCATCAGCGAGGCGTTGCGCACGTTCTGCCCTTTGATCATCAGCTGTTCGTTATGCAGCGTGGTGATGAGATAGTGTTTTTCGGCTGGCGAAATCCATCTCGCTTCCTGCGGGCGGTTACTGATCGTGAAATGCCACAGGGCCATCACGACCAGAGATAACGCGCCTTCCACGTAGAACAGCATGCGCCAGTCCCAGCCGGTAATGATCCAGCCTGAGAGCGGAGCCGTGATGATCCCGGCGATCGGCACAAACATGATCACGATGGCATTTGCACGACCGCGCTCCGCATCCGGGAACCAGTTGCCGATCATCGTCAGCACCACCGGTAACATGCCGCCTTCGGCGATCCCCAGCGCAAAGCGCAGCGCCAGCAGCTGATACTGACTGGTGGCCATGCCGGTCAGTATGGAAATCACCGCCCAGGCCAGCAGCGACCAGCCAATAAAGCGTTTACCATTGCCGTAAACGGCCAGCCTGCCGCCGGGCACCTGCAGGAACAGGTAGCCAATGAAGAAAATGCCGCCTGCCAGTCCGGCCATCGAGGCGCTGATGCCCAGTTCAGCATCCATGCCGCCCGGCATCGCAAAGGCGATGTTGACCCGATCCATATACGAAATGATGCAGGTAATCAGAATCGGCGGAATGATCCGCAGCCAGCGCAGTGCAGGGACCTTTTCATGATTGACAGCGCTTGTGGTGATGCTCATCGTGCCTCCCTGCCTTACACCAGATCGCGCGTGGGGATCTTCACCACGACTTTGCGGATCGGACCGGGCTGACTGACCGCGCAGTTAGGACGATGAATATCCTGAGGAAAAAATACGGCGAACGTGCCGGGCAGCATCCGTACCAGGGTTTCATCGGGGGCATGTTGATAAAAAACGATGTCGCGTTCGCTGTCGTAAGGCTGATGCACCGCCAGATCCAGTGGTTGTGTGGCGACGCCGATCACTTCTTCGCCTGCCACCAGATACTGCACGTCGATGTGATAGCGGTGCGCCTCCGGGTAATTCTCTGCGGCGGGAACCGTGTGCAGATCTAACACCTGTACGACCCAGCCGGTTTCTTCGTCCTGATAACGGCCGGCGGCCATGTTTGCCAGATCATGACCGGCGAGGTAGGCCAGAGCATGAGCAATCGCGGCGGGATAGTGACGGGGATCGGTATTGGCAAGGTGTCCGGTAATCATGATGCCTTCTCCTGTAGCGCCTGAATGCGCGCCCAGACGCGCTCATCAACCGGAATACCCAGGCGTTCGTTTTCTTCACGCAGTGGCGGGAATTTGTCACCCGGCAGGCGAATCGCCTGTGTGCTGTCAGCCGGTTCCGCACCGGTGATGGATGCGCGAATACGATCGAGTTTTTGCTGGCGGGTTTCGCCCGGAATGAGCCGATCAACGTCGATGGCGATAAACACCTGAGAAATGCCAAATTCATCGCCGTTGTCGTGAGTGACTTCAGTCACGGAGGCGCCGTTAGAGAGCAGGGTGGCCAGCATATCCAGCACCACAGACAGCGCTGAGCCTTTCCAGTAACCCATTGGTAAAATGCGGCGGTTTTTTTCCAGCGTGGCCGGATCGCGGGTGTAGTTGCCCTCATCATCAAAGCCGCCATCGACCGGCAGGCTTTTCCCCGCCAGGCGATTCACTTCCAGCATGCCGTAGGAGAACATCGACATGGACATATCCACCATCGTAACCGGCTCGCCCGGTACCGCGATAATCAGCGGATTGGTGCCGATCGCGCAGCTTTTTGCGCCCCAGGGCGGCATTACGGCAATGGAGTTGGTCCAGCAGATGCCGACAAAGCCCTTTTCCGCCGCCTGCCAGCCATAGCTGCCACCGCGCATCCAGTGATTGGCATTGCGTAAGGCCACCAGCCCAATGCCGTGTTCCGTGGCCAGCGCCATCGCGCGCTCCATCATGCTATGGGCGGTGATATTGCCAATGGCGCGTTGCGCATCCCACTGCTCAATCGCACCCAGCGACAGGACTTTTTGCGCATCCGCATCGGGAATAATGTGGCCGGCATCCAGTTGCTGAATAAAACGCGGGAAGCGGTTAACGCCATGGGAATAGACGCCGTTAAGACTGGTTTCAGTAAACATGCGCGCGCAGGCCTCAGCTTTGGCCTGCGGCACGTTGCGGCTGAGGAGTACGCGAAGAAACTCCTGATACAACTGCTGATAGCTGATTCTCATCTGACTGATACTCCCCGCGTCTTATTTCATAATGTGGAATGTCATTTCAACTAAATGCTATGGGGAAAAATGCAGCGAGTCAAAGAAATGACTCAAAATTTATTTCATTTAAATCAACAGGATATAATTAATTCTGACTTCTGTGATCTTGGGCTTTTTTGCCCGATTCCGGCCACAGTCAGGCCGGTCAGCTGAGAAACAGCTGACCTGATTTGCTCTGCTTTTCGCCCTGCCTGTGCAGGGGCGTTAGCGTAGCGTTACCCGGTAGAGTGAAGTGTTGGCTGTGATATAAAGTTCATCATTATTCGGTCCGCCAAAGGTGCAGTTGGATACCGTTTCAGGAATCGGGATTTTGCCTTTACGGTTTCCGCTGCTGTCGAAAATAATCACGCCGTCAGCGCAGCTACAGTAAATATCGCCGTTGGCATCCACACAAAATCCGTCCGGGAAACCGGGTGAGACATCGGCAAAAAATTGCCCTGCAGACAACGTGCGACCGTCCACTTTATAGGTGCGCAACTCATGGCGGCCGAGCGTCGGGAAATCCACCACCGACATGTCCGCCACGTACAGCACGCTTTCATCAGGCGAGAACGCCAGCCCGTTTGGCCGCTGCAGATCGCTGGCGGCAATGCTGAGCTGCCCACTTTCCGGATCAAAACAGTAGAGATAGCAGCCGATCACCTGGCTGGGAGCCAGGTAACCCTCATGATCGCTGACGATCCCGTAAGGCGGATCGGTAAACCAGATGGTGCCGTCGGAGCGGATCGCCAGATCGTTAGGCGAGTTAAACCGCTTGCCCTCGACTTTATCCACCAGCACGTTCACCGTACCGTCTGTTTCTGTCCGGCTGATAGCCCGGCGACCGTGTTCGCAACTGACCACGCGTCCCTGATGGTCGCGGGCATTGCCATTGGCATAGTGAGAATGATGACGCCAGATACTCAGCTCGCCATTGCGCTGCCAGCAGTACATACGGTTGCCTTTGACATCGCTAAATACCACCCCATCAAGCGCCGGTAACCAGACTGGGCCTTCGGCCCAGGTAGCAGGGGAGCACAGTTTTTCTACCTGCATGATGCTGGCCTCCGTTACTTCACGCCCCAGATGGCTTTGTAATGGTCCTGATAGCCGTTTTCCGGATCGTAGTGGTTCTGCGGTCCGCCATCCCGGCTGATATTTTCCGGTGTAATCAGGTGCGCAGGCGTGACATAGCCTGACGGGGGCTGTCCGGCGAAGGCGCGGTTGAACTCATCCAGCAGTTGCCAGCCATGCAGTTTTAGCGGTTCAGCGACGGTCGCGACCTGGCTTTCACCATTGCGAATGCGCTGGAAGGCCGACACCGAGCCGTCGCCTGCCGAGATGTTATACGGTGCGTTTTTGCCGCCTTTCCCTGCGGTTTTCAGCGCGGGTGCCATAAAGTCAAAATACAGGTCATTAATCGCCAGCGAGTACTGCCAGTGGTCGCCGTACTTCTGTAACAGGCTAAAGGTCAGCGACGGCATACGGTTAGAGGTATCGGCCAGCGGCGTGTCAATAAAGTCGATGACTTTACACTCGCTGCACTTCTCAATTTCCTGCTTCATCGCATTGGCTTTATCCAGCGCGATTTTGTACAGCGAGTCGGTGAAGATAATCACCTGCGCTTTGCCGCCTGACTTCACAATGGCGTACTGCGCCGCCAGACGGGCAACCTCATTAGAATCGGACGTAATGTTATCGGTGATCCCGTACTGCTTAATCGGGCCCGGCTGAGGCTCTGCGTGCCAGGCCATCAGCACGATTTTTTGCTGCAGGGCTTTTTTCAGCGGCATTTTGGCGACGTTTGGGTTCCAGCCGCCGATAACGATACCGTCAGGGCGCTGGGCAATCGCCTGATTCAGCGCCGCCAGTTGATCTTTGACAGAGCCTGCGCCGTCCAGCGTATCCAGCGTCCAGCCAGCCACTTTCGCCGCTTCGCTCAGGCCTTGCTGAACGCCCTGCACACCGCCGTTTTTCATATCCGAGGCGATAAAGATCAGTTTCTTTTTAGGCTGTAGCTTTGGCCCGGTCGTCGGACCGTCCCAGGTCGTGGCGCTGGCCGTCGCTTTGGCCACGGCCGCTGTCGCCTGATCGAGATAGCTGTCTGCATGGGCTGGTAAGGTGGCGACCAGCATGGCGATGAGAGAAAGACCAAATACCGGATTTTTCATAATGAGTTCCCTGGTGTGATGGTTTTTTGCTGTGAGTCAGGTGTGGTCGCCGGCGTGCTCTGACTACGCACGACGGCTTTTTGATTCAACATACGGCGGCGCTGAGCGTAGCCGGCCAGCGTAATCGACAGCAGCAACGTGGCACCGTTAAACAGCGGTTCCACCCAGAACGCGCCGCCAAACTGCTGAATACCGGCAATCCCGATAGCCAGGATAGCGATGCCGACCACGGTGCCCCAGACGTTTACCCGCCCCGGACGAATGGTGGTACTGCCCAGAAAAGCCCCGACCAGCGCAGGCAGCAGGTAATCCATCCCGACGCTGGCCTGGCCGACGCCCTGTTCCGCCGCAATCAGCACCCCGCTGAAGCCGGTGATCACACTGGAGGCGATAAACGCGCCGATCACGTATTTATTCACGGCAATACCGTTGAGGCGCGCGGCGACGGGGTTACCGCCCACGGCATACATGCACCTTCCCAGTGGCGTGTGCTCAGTGATCAGCCACAATACCAGCGCCAGGCCCAGCACATAGAAGGCACCAATCGGAATGCCAAATACTTCGGTACTGTGCAGCGCACTAAAGGCATCCGGTAAGTCACCAACAATTTGGCGACCGCCGGAGTGCCACAACGCAATGGCATACAGCACCGTGCCGGAACCGAGCGTGGCGACGAAGCTGTCGATATCCGCCAGCGCCACCAGAATGCCGTTCAGCAGGCCATACAGCGCCGACAAGACCAGCACTGTCAGCACCGCCATCTGCCAGGAAAAACCGTATTCCACCTGAAGCGTAATGGCCAGGATGTGCCACAGCACGATCCCGAAACCGACGTTCAGGTCGATTTTGCCCACAATCATCGGCAAGGTGGCGGCCAGCGCCAGCAGGGCGATTTTGGCCTTACTGGACAGAATGGCCTGCACGGTGAGCAGGGATGCGAAAGTTGGGGACAGTACCGAAAACAGTAACGCCAGCAGCACACATAACAACAGTAATCCGTAGCGGGTGACGATCTGCATCGACCATGGCGCAAAACCATGCTGAGCAAGGCTGACCCGTTGTTCAAGTGCAGTAGATTTCACCGAGGTTTTAGACATAGCGTTTCTCCTGACTGCCTTTTCAGACGGTAGCGAAGGGGGCAGCAGAGCTGGCTGAGGCCAGCTCCAGTAAATTAGCAAAAGTGACCTGTTCGTTTTTCAGTTCACCCACTACCTGGCCCCGGTTAAACACCAGCGCGCGGTTACAGATATGCGCGATTTCCTCCAGGTCATTCGAGATCACCAGCACTGCCACGCCGTCTGCCAGCGCTTTGTTGAGCAGGTGATAAATTTCTTCGCGCGCGCCCACGTCGACGCCCGCAGTGGGATCTTCAAGAATCAGCAACGGGGCATTGAGGTGCATCCAGCGGGCCATCACCACTTTTTGCTGGTTGCCACCGGACAGGGCGCTGATATCCAGATCCACGTTTTTAGGGCGCACGTCGAAAAGCTGCACTTTCCACCAGCTGGCACCTACCTCCGCGCGGCGACCATAATGGGACATCACCCGGTGCCCGCTCGCGCAGGGGTTGAGAAACAGGTTTTCACGCACGCTCATCGACATAACCAGACTTTCACCGGTGCGATCGCCTGCCACAAACGAGATGCCTGCCGCCATAGCCTCGCGAGGCGATCGGGAATGGCAGGGCTTGTCGCGAAAAATGACCTGGCCCTGGGTAGCCTGTTTCAGGCCAAACAGCATCCGGCCAATCTCTTCCTGACCGGCACCACGCAGGCCGGCCAGCGCCAGCATTTCGCCGGGTTGCAGACTGAACGAGACCGGGCCCACTTCATCGATGCAGAGCTGATTCAGTGACAGCACGGGCGGACGCCCCTCAGGCAGCACAAGGCGCTGATTGCTTTCCAGCGCTTCGCCGACAATCATTTCAACCAGATCGTGCAACCTGTAGTCTGCCGTGTTGCCCTCTGCGACGCGTTTACCGTCCCGCATCACACAAATGCGATCGGCAATTTCAATCACCTCATCCAGACGGTGAGTCACGTAAATCATGCCGACGTTGCGACTTTTCAGGCGTTCTATCACGCTAAACAGATGCCGTACGTCATTGGCGGGTAACGAGGCGGTCGGTTCGTCCAGTACCAGTACTTGCGCGTTGACGGCTACCGCGCGGGCAATGGCCAGCAGCGATTTTTCCGTGCGTGACAGTTCAAATACGCGGGCATCGGGATCGAGCTGAATACCGACGTCTTCCAGCGCTAAACGTGCCCGTTCACGCACGGCCCGCCAGTTAATCAGGCCCAGGCGACGGTTGAAGCCCATGATCAGCGCCATATTTTCCGCCACCGTCATCCACTCGATCAGCCCCAGATCCTGATGAATAAAGGCGACAGGCTGGCTGGTGGCGGTTTTTAGCGCGGCCGCTGAGGGGATGGGGTTGCCATTAAAGGTTATCTGGCCTTCGTCGCTGGTATAAACGCCGGCCAGTACCTTAATCAGAGTCGATTTACCCGCACCGTTTTCACCTAACAGCGCGACCACTTCGCCCGGAAAGACATCCAGGCTTACGTCATTGACGGCAGGGTTCCCCCCGAAACGTTTGGTGATATGGCTTAGTGTCAGGACCGGTTTATCCGGGTTAGTTTGCATTCCAGCCTCCCGTGACGCCTGGTGAGTAGTGGCAGCAAGCGTGGTGACGCGCTCTTGCTGATTTCAACATGTGAAATACTATTCCAAAAAATACTATCCCTGAAAATGCGGAAAAGCAAAGAAGCGAGGCGACTATTTCCTCAGTAGAAACATAGGGTTAAAATATTGTTTTGAAATTGTGATGAACAGCGCAATTCCTGCCAGGCGGAATGCGATCGCCAGGCCACACTAAAAAAGCGAAAGATTCCCAGTTGTTATGCCATGAGTTAACATCATGCGATAGTGCGCTCAGGAAGTCAGAAACGGAGAGGATCGGCGGATGGTGGGTAAAGTGGATAAAGCGAAGGAAAATAAAAACGATAAGCCGTTGGGAACACAGAGTCTGTTTCGTGGCCTTCAGTTAATTGAGTTACTGAGCAATTTCCCGAACGGCTGCCCGCTGGCACATCTCGCTGAGCTGTCCGGCATGAATAAAAGCACCGTCCATCGCCTGTTACAGGGGCTGCACAGCAGTGGCTATGTCACCCAGGCCCCGTCGCCTGGCAGTTATCGCCTGACGACCAAATTTATTTCGGTCGGTCAGAAAGCGCTGTCATCGCTCAATATCATCCACGTAGCCGGACCGCATCTGGAAAAGCTCAACCTGGACGTGGGCGAAACGGTTAACTTTTCCAGCCGTGAAGACGATCATGTTGTATTGATCAATAAACTGGAACCCACCACCGGCATGATGCGCACACGCGCCTACATCGGGCAGCATATGCCGCTCTATTGCTCGGCGATGGGCAAAATTTTTCTGGCCTGGGGCAGTGAAGAGTACCTGCTGCACTACTGGCAAAGCCATCAGGACAGCATTGAGCAACTGACAAAAAACACCATCACTACCTTGCCTGAGATGCAGCAGGAACTGAGAGATATTCTGCAGCAGCGCACCGCGATGGATCGCGAAGAGAACGAGCTGGGCGTGACCTGTATCGCCGCGCCGGTATTTGATATTCAGCAGCGCGTTCCCTATGCGGTGTCGGTCTCGCTGCCGACGGCCAAGCTGCAACAGATTGGGGCAAAAAACCTGATGGCGAAGGTGGTAGCGACCGCCCAGGCGATCTCACACGAGCTGGGCGCTTCCGCCTGAGCCCTGGGCAGCGGCCCGCCTGGCACGCATCCTGCGCTATCCGTTTTCAGGCGGGATACTGTCGCCCGCGCCAAGTGTCCGCTGCATCAATACCGTGTCCAGCCAGCGCCCGTGTTTGTAGCCTACGGAGGTTAGCGTACCGGCCACGGTGAAGCCCGCCGATCGGTGCAGAGCGATGGAGGCCACGTTGGCGCTGTCGCCCACATTCCCGACCATCTGGCGAAAGCCCCTGCTTTCAGCCCAGTCAATCGCGTGCGCCAGCAGGCGTTTACCCACACCTTTCCCCTGAAAAGCCGGATGGATATAAAGGGAATCTTCCAGGGTAAAACGATAAGCCGGGCGCGGACGATAAAAGCCCAGATAACAGTAACCGCAAACCTGGCCGTCTTCGATGGCCACAAACCAGGGCAGTCCGGCGGCACGGATTTTTTCTAACCGGCTGGCGAGTTCGGCTTCATCAGGCGGATCCAGTTCAAAACTGCCCGTGCCATGCATAACATGGTGAGCATAAATCTGTTGCAGGGCGGGAATGTGGTCATCCTGCGCGAGCGTGATGTGCATTCTGCGATTCCGGAGTGAGCCAGTAAGGATCATGACAATACAAAAGACAGGCAGGAAAGGCTACCGGCCTGTTTTGCCGGGTAAGATCCCTGTCGCAGGACGGGGCGTCAGGCACCACTCCTGCCAGGCGCGGTTTATCGCTTTTGCACCTACCAGACGGCACCTGGGCAGGCTAAGTCCCTGATACAGGAGGTGATAGCGACGGCGATTGCCCGGCGTCACCCAGGTGATATGCCTGAGCATGGCGAGATTGATGTGATCGGTGCTGCCTTGCAGCGCCCCGGCACGCGGCGTGGTGGCACAGCAGCGCCGGATATAACGCAGTAAACTGACAGGCATCGCGAGATCCAGCAGGATATAGCCTGTTGCGCGCGCCAGTCTTTCGGGCAGGCAGCGCGTATAATTGCCTTCGATAACCCAGCGTTCTGCACTGATTGCCTCGCGGTGAAGCTGTAAAAACACGGCGTGCTCTCTGGGCTGCCAGTCGGTATTAGGCTGGTGATAAAGCTGATCGAGATGAATAACGGGCAGCGACTGCTTTTCCGCAATCGCCACGGCCAGGGTAGATTTACCGCTGTTTGAGGGGCCCATGATACAAATGCGCGGACCCAGATGTGCAAGCGGCGGCAACGGTGTCATCAGGCGAAACCTCCGTCAAGGCTGTGTTTGCGCCTCAGTATACGCGGAAAATGTGCGCCAGCCATCGTGCCTCAGGGCTGGCCGGGGTCAGACCGATCCCGCTTTCTCGATCACCAGTACGCGCGCTTCGCCCTGTGGATGGGCAACATGTTCCGTGCCCACGCTGGCATAAAAAATATCCCCTGTCTGCAAGCGCACTGTCCTGATGTCTCCGTTTTCCTTGTAGTGCATCTCTACACAGCCATCCATCACCGCAAAAACTTCCTGACCGTCATTGATGTGCCACTTGTAGGGTTGATCCGTCCAGTGAAGCCGTACGGTTGTGCCATCAAAGTTAGCGATGTCGAGTGCACCCCAGGCCCGGTCGGCTGAGAACGCTTTGCTGATATAGGTTTGCATGGTTTTTCCGTTATGCGCAGTGGTAAGACATGGATGAGGTTATACCGCGTGAAGTGGGGCAGGGCTTGCAAAAAATTGCGGAAAACTGAGGCGAATCAACAGAGCAGGTACGGGATGAAAGCGTCAGGGCAGGCGGGAAAGCAGACCTGCCCTGCGGGCAGGTCTGAAGGGCGGATCAGAAATTCACGTTAGCGCTGATTCCGCCGACAAAGGCATCTTTCACGTCGCTAACGGCACCCGGCGCAACAACGTATTGCAGGTTAGGACGCAGTTGCAGCCATTTGGTCAGCTGCGCGTTGTAATAGATTTCATAGTTGTACTCCGAACCGTCCTGAACAGGCAGATAGGTCGGGCTGTTAAAATCGGTCTGCCCGCTGGCGTCGTTCTGTTCACGCAGCGAACGCGTGTAGGCGCTGTTGACGTGAATACGCGCCGCGCCGATGCCAATCTCATCCTGCGGACGGGCATCGAACGGTCCTTTCCAGGTGAAGCTGACGGACTGATAGTTATCCGTTTTCGAGGTTTTATGGTCGTTCATCACCGCCTGAACCGTCACGCCCAGACCCCGGCTGGCATCGCCGCCCTGCGCCGTCAACTGCTGCTGCAACAGGACATAGCCGCCGTAAGCATGATTTTTGCGCTGGTAAGCGCCGTCACGCCAGCTGCCATAGTTGTCGCCATTTGCGGACGAGTAGTAATAGCCGATACGATAGTTACCCAGCAACTTGTCGGGGCCTAACGTCGGTTTCCAGCCTAACTCGACCGGCACCAGATTCCCCTCTGAGTTGCTGGTATCCAGCCGGAAACCATCGCCACGGTCGTAATTCGCACGGTTTTGATTGTAGAAACCGACCTGGAAGAACACCTCTGGCGTAACGTTGACTTTTAGCCTGCCGCCCCACTGCGAAACCGGCCAGTTAAACCAGCGATCGCCGCGCCAGTTACCGGCCTGGCCGCTGCCAAACGCCAGGTTCTGGAACTTGCTGTCGAAGTTATCGAAATCTTCGCCGACGGTAACGCGTCCGGCTTTCAGATTGACCGTGTTATCGAACAGGCCTTTGCTTAACCAGAACTGCGTCAGGCGCCACGTCTGGCCACGACCGTACACCTCCTGGGTAGAAGAGAGCATCCCGGTGCGGCGATCGGCCACCTGATCGGAGATGTTGCGGCCATTGCGATCGGTAATGGTGACCTGGAACTGCGTATCCTGCCAGTCGAGGAGTTTTTGCAGATCGAAATTGGCACCAAACGCCCACTGGTCGCTGTAGCGCATCGAGGTATGGCTGTCAGCTCCGCCACCCAGATTGGCGGCACTTTCCATGGTGTAATTAACATCTAACTTAATGCCGTCGTTTTCTAACTGCGTTCGGTTACCGCCCCAGTCGCCAAACAGGTAAGGTGAGTCATAGCTAAAGGCATCGGCGGCCAGCGCGGAGGCGCTCAGCATCGCAAACATCAGGCTGCCAGCGGCCAGGCGAGGCATAAACTGCACTGCTTTTTTTGTATTCATCAGCGTTATTCTTTATGAAATGACAGGAAAAGACAGGGCAGAGAATAATGCTGACTAAATGTCAATTTTTGCAAATCTGTGCGTATGTAACTGCAAAGTGGTAAGGAATTAACGCAATTGTGACAGTTATCGCTGAATGAATATTTTTATAGCTAAAAAGGCATTTATTGCGAGGCAAAGTAAAAGGGATGCCGCGGCATCCCCGGAGGTTTTATGGCTTGCTGGCCTGGGACAGCTCTTCAATTTCTTGCTTGCTCAGCGTCAACTCAGTGGCTTTGACCAGTTCATCAAGCTGCGACAAGGAGGTCGCGCTGACGATAGGGGAGGTAATACTCGGGCGCGCGATGAGCCAGGCCAGCGCCACCTGCGTGGCTGACGCATCATGTGACGCCGCCACGTCTTCCAGCGCTTCAACAATGCGTTTACCGCGTTCATTCAGGTACTTATCTACAATACCCTGACCGCGCGCGCTCTTGCTGGCATCCTGCGGTTTTTTATATTTGCCGCTGAGAAAGCCGCTGGCCAGCGCGTAGTAGTTGATCACGCCAAGCTGATTCTCTCGCGCTACCTGCTCCAGCTCGCTTTCATATTCTTCACGGTCGTAAAGGTTGTAGAGCGGTTGCAGGGTTTCGTAACGCGCCAGCCCATGCTGTTTGCTGATGTCCAGCGCCTCCTGCAGTCGCGCGGCGCTGTAGTTGGAGGCCCCAATAGCCCGGACTTTGCCGGCTTTGATCAGAGCGTCAAAGGCGGTTAACGTGTCGGTCAGTGGCGTGGTTTCATCATCGCGATGCGCCTGATAGAGGTCGATCACGTCGGTTTGCAGACGGCGCAGCGAGTCCTCGACGGCCTGGCGAATATAGCCGGGTTTCAGTCCCTGCTTCTCCGGTGACATTTCGATGCCGACTTTGGTCGCCAGCACTATCCTGTCGCGTTTACCGCTTTTCTTCAGCCATTTGCCGATGATGGTTTCGGATTCGCCCCCCTGATTGCCGGGCGCCCAGCGTGAATAGACATCGGCGGTATCGATAAAGAACAGGCCTTTTTCCACCAGCGCGTCGAGCAGAGAAAACGAGGTTTTCTCGTCTACCGTCCAGCCAAAGACATTGCCGCCAAAGGTCAGAAGCGGCACAGAGAGGCCGCTGTTGCCGAGGGGGCGGGTTTTAGGCTGCGTCATAGCATTCTCCTTTATTAAACGTATCAGGTGTACTTATCAGCTTAGCAAAGGTAATTCGACAGCCTTTCATTCGGTTTGTCAGCCTGTGCGGCATAACAAGGTAGCAAAGGTCACTTTTACCGCTGGCACGGCAGCGCCCGTCCTGAAACATGCAGGCACACAGCCCCGCGAATGCCAGAAAACCCGATACCGTAAAGCGAGGGATTTTACATTCAGAAATCTGGCTTTACCGACGTGGACAAAATCGTTGCTGAC
This sequence comes from Pantoea sp. SGAir0183, assembly GCF_043545505.1. NCBI lineage: Bacteria > Pseudomonadati > Pseudomonadota > Gammaproteobacteria > Enterobacterales > Erwiniaceae > Pantoea > Pantoea sp. SGAir0183. Next base: position 4,035,261 of record NZ_CP028053.1, on the reverse strand, counting down.
GGGCCTTAGGGCTTGGGGTTATAAGAATACCGGGCTGGTGTGATGCGACCTTCACGATGATCGGGCAAAACGTCACAGGAGACGTGGCACTGATGAAACCTCATAATCTGTCTGGCTTCACATCCACGCCGCGACGTCGGTTCTTAAAACGCAGCGCGGCGCTGTTGCTGGGTTCCGCATTGCCGATACCGGCCTTCGCGGCCGAACCGGCTTTCCCCCCCTTAAAGCGCATAGCCGCGCAGCGTCATCTTCTGTTTGGGTTCGCGGTCCGGCCCGAGCGTTTGCGGTCCGATGCGCATTACCGGCAGTTTGTGGCCAGCCAGGCCAATATTATTGTTCCGGAAAACGCGCTGAAGTGGGTGGTCGTTCAGCCTGAGCAGAATCGCTACGATTTTTCTGGCCCGGATACGCTTGCCGCCTTTGCCAGAGCGCAGGGCCTGCTGCTACGCGGGCATACCTTTTGCTGGCACCGCGCGGTGCCGGACTGGCTGCTGGCGATTCGCGATGCCACGCTGCTGGAAAAAGTGTTGAGAGACCATATTCATACCGTCGCGGGGCGCTATCGGGGACAGATACAGAGCTGGGACGTGGCGAACGAGATTATCAACCTGTCTGACGGTTTGCCTGGCGGATGGCGCAACAGTTTCTGGTATCAACGTCTGGGAACGCGTTATCTGGATATCGCCTGTGACGCGCTGCATCAGACCGATCCTCACGCCGTCATTTGCTATAACGATTACGGGCTGGAAAGCGACCATGACAACGCGCAACGAAAACGCGACGCTGTGCTGGCGCTGCTGCGCAATTTGCAGGACAGACAGATCCCCATTGGTGCGCTGGGCATTCAGTCTCATCTCAAGGCCGGTCCGGAGTACGCGTCTGGTCCGGGACTGGCGACATTTATTCGTGAAGTGAAAGCGCTGGGCCTGGCCGTGTATATCACCGAACTGGATGTTGATGACAGCCGCCTGCCGATGGCGCGCCGCGCCATGGCGGTCGCCAGCACCTATAAGCGCTATCTTTCGCTTGTGCTGGAAGCCGGTGTCGACGCAGTGCTCACGTGGGGTGTCTGGGACACGCCCCACCGGACGGCGGCGACGCCGAAGGCAAGCGATGGGCTGGCCACCGGACCGTTGCTGTTTGCTAAAGACGGCCAAATCAAAGACGCCAGTTGGGCAGCGCTGCATGCGCTACGCTGATTAACGTGTTGCGGGCGCCGCTCTGGCGGCAATCCACTGTCGATAACGCGCGGGTGTCATCGCCATCACCTGATTAAACGCTTTGCGAAAGCTGCTTTCGTCAGAATAGCCACAATCGGCGGCCACCTTACGGATGCTTACGGTGGGGTTCTCCAGGAGAAGACAGGCACCTTCAATGCGGACCCGGGTAATAAACGCCTTAGGACTTTCGCCGGTCAGCATTTTCATTTTACGGTGCAACGTACGTTCGCTGGTATGTAACGCAGAGGCCAGCCGTTCTGCCGTGATGCCTGGCTGTTGATAGCGAATAATCTCTTCCGCCCGCATCAGCAACGGGTGCTGAGTGTTAATAAACCCGGGCGGCGCATACAAACGTTGCGACACGGGCTGGGCATCGGCAACGGCCATATCAGCAACCTGTCTGGACACGTCCGCTCCCAGTATCCTGTGCAGCAAATGCAACGTGAGCGCGCTCCACGAGAGTGGGCCACCCGTAGTAATGATATTTTCCTGTTGTTCGAGCGTTTTTCCCCATACCGGACGCGCATCCGGATAGCGCTCCCGCAGGGTTGGAAACAGCCACCAGGTGGTGGTACAACGCCGACGACTGAGCAGCCCCGCTTCGCCCAGCACCAGACAGCCCGCGCAGGCGGCACCGACGATGGCACCCTGATGGTACATTTTTTTTATCCAGTTCCCCGCCTGTATGACCGCCTCCGGATGGTGCGGAAACCGATCGCGGCCCAAGGCCATTCCCCCGACCAGGACGATATCTGACGCCTCTGCCTGGCTGAAATCAGCATCGACATGTAGCCATCGTCCCTGCGCATCGCGCACGGGCTGGCCATCAGCACTTACGATTTGGACCTCCAGCGGCGCGCGGGTCGGTTGCGCCGCAATATCGGGGCGAGACGCAATCACCTGGCGCGCAATCCATAAGGTGTCACAAAAGCCGTTGACGGCAGAAGGCAGGCTGCCTTCCAGCGCCACAATCGCTATGCGCATAGCCAGTCACTCCTTATGGCGAGTTTTGCCTGTTAGTTGTCTTATTCGCCATCTTACACGCTCTTTTCGCCCGATCTACCATGGTCAGCATGAAAACGACCACAGGAACAGGCGAGATGCGGCGAAAGAGCAGTAAGGCGAAAAGATTAAAGCATGCGGTGCTGCTGGGGCTGACGTTATTGAATGTGCCGCTCGCTGCGCAGGCGACGGTGAAAAACATCGTCTTAGTCCACGGGGCGTTTACTGACGGCTCAGGCTGGCGGGCGGTGATTTCACGCCTTCAGCACAAAGGTTATCACGTCACCGCCGTTCAGAATCCATTGACCTCATTGCAGGATGACGTAAAGGCGACGGAGGCGGTCATTGCGCGTCAGCAAGGCCCGGTGCTGCTGGTTGGGCATTCCTGGGGCGGTGTGGTGGTGGCTGATGCTGGCAACGATTCGCGCGTAAGGGGCATGGTTTTTCTCTCTGCGCTGGTGCCCGACAGTAATGAATCTGCTGCCGGGCTGTTGCAACGACTTCATGCCCCGATGACGGAAATGAGGCCGGATAAACACGGGATGATCTGGCTGGATAATGCCCAACAGTTTGGTGAAATGCTGGCCGGCGACGTGCCTGATGCGCGGGTGCGCGAACTGGCTGCGGTACAACAACCTGTTGCGGCGAGCGCTTTCACTGACAAGGTGATGCGAGCCGCATGGAAAATCAAACCCACCTGGTATTTGTTGACCACGCAAGACCGGGCGCTGCCGCCCCGTGTCCAGTCTGACATTGCTGCGCATATTGGCGCACGCGTTCAGCGTCTCGCATCTGGTCATTTATCGCTGGTTTCACATCCTGAACAGGTGGCTGCGTTTATCGATCGCGCGGCCAGAACCCTTCCATCGTCATAGCACCATCACTCTCAGGGGAATCCCATGAACAGATTACTTCATATTGACGCCAGTATTTTCCAGACGCCGTCGGTTACCCGGCAGCTTACCGCGGACATCGTCAGAAAACTGTTGGCAAAGTACCCCGCTGCTCAGGCGACTTACCGTGATGTCGTGGCCGAGGAAATCCGTCCTCTTAACGCGGCCATCGCGGCAGGTTTCAGGGCGGGAAACGACGACAACGTCAGTGAGTACATAGCAGAACAGCATCGCTTATCTGACCTGCTGGTGGCGGAGTTTCTTGCCAGTGATGTGATAGTCATCGGTGCGCCGATGTACAACTTTTCGGTGCCTGCCCAACTAAAATCCTGGCTGGACCGGATCGCGCAGGCAGGCAAAACATTCAGTTATACGGCACAAGGCCCGGTGGGATTGTCAGGTGGGCGAACCGTGATCGTGGCCTCGGCGCGGGGCGGCTTTTACCACGGCGGTTCCCTTGAAGAGTGGGATTTTCAGGAACGGTATCTGGCCGCTTTTTTTCGGTTTTTAGGCGTTGAGCATATTCATGTTATCCGTGCAGAAGGGGCTTCAAAAGGGGAAGCCATTCAACAGCGTGAAATCGGCAACGCGTTTAATGCCGCCAGCACGCTCATCCAGTCACTTGCGTTGTAATCCACAGGAGAACCTTATGCTTTACATTGTTACGCTGAGTTATCGTGGTGCCGCCGCCGAACGTGAAAAACACAGCGCGGGTCATAAAAGCTGGCTGGTGGAGCACATCAAGACGGGCGAGGTGGTTTTGGCCGGACCGCTGGAAAATCAGCAGGGCGGCGTTGTGCTGTTTCTCGCCTCTGATGAGCAGGCTGTTCGCGACAGGTTGACCGAGGATCCCTTTGTGGCGTTGGGACTGGTTGATGTAGCTGTTACGGGCGTTTATCCAGCCCTGGTTTCTTCTGTATTTGACGCCGACTGGGGCAGTGAAACGAAGGTCGTTGATATGGCCCACCACGCCTGAAGCCGTTTGCCGCGGAGCAGGGCATCGCTCCGCGGCAGGTCGATCAGAATGACTGCCAGTTATCCGCTGACGGTGCGGTAGACACAGGCGTCATAACGGGTTTTTTCAAAGCTGTGCTGCGGGACGTCGCCAGACCTGTGGTCGGCTTTCTGCCCGTGTTAAACACGGAGACCGACTGACGTAACTGCGTAGCCTGATCTTCCAGTGAGGCTGCCGCACTGGCCGATTCCTCTACCAGCGCCGCGTTTTGTTGCGTGACGCCGTCCATTTCCGATACCGCTTTCGTCACCTGTTCAATACCGCGTGTCTGCTCGGCCGAGGCCGAGGCAATCTCAGCCATCAACTGGGTCACGCTGTTAACGGAATGCACAATGCTTCCCATGACATCACCCGCTTCGGAGGCATGAGTCGAACCGCTGTTGACACGCTGCGTCGATTGTTCAATCAGCGTGCGGATCTCCTGCGCCGCGCTTGCACTGCGTCCCGCCAGTGAACGCACCTCACCGGCGACTACAGCAAAACCGCGCCCCTGTTCGCCTGCGCGCGCGGCTTCGACCGCAGCGTTAAGCGCCAGGATATTCGTCTGGAACGCAATGCTGTCGATAATGCCGATGATGCTGGCAATCTGTTTGGAACTTTCACTGATCTGCTCAATATTGGAAATCACCTTCGCCACAATCTGGCCGCCCTGCGACGCCATCACCGCGGCATCGTTCGCCATCGCGGTGGCCTGCTGTGCATTTTCCGCGTTCAGTTTTACTGTCGAGGTCAGTTGCTCCATGCTGGCTGCCGTCTCTTCCAGTGCGGCCGCCTGTTGCTCGGTGCGGGCAGAGAGGTCGATGCTGCCGGCCGATACTTCTGCTGCGCCGGTGAAAATGGACTGCGTTGCATCATCGACAGAACGAATCGTCACCACCAGCGCGCTGCGCATCTCTTCCAGTTGGCTGAGGAGCCGTCCGGTTTCATTGTGACTGTCGCTGGCGATCTCACGCGTCAGATCCCCGGCAGAGATCGCGCGCATGTAGTCGGTTGCCAGAGTCAGAGGTTTCAGCAGCAGTGTCCGCAGGCCAGCCCATACGCTGGCAACGGTCACCAGAGCAATAACTGCGATAATCAGCAAGGTCCACAGCATATTGGTGTAGTTGTGATCGTTTTCTGCGGCGATTTCCTTCATCAGCTGATAGTTAGCGCTCCGCCAGGCCTGATAAGCCTTATCCAGCTGATCCTGCGCTTCCTGTGCATCAAGATTGCCGTAAGCCTGATAGTTGTTATTTCGCAGGAACTCGACCGACGCGAGCATGGTATCGTGCATTTTGCTGTAAGCCGTCTGCACGTTTTGGGTCAGTTCCGCATGCTGTCCGGGTAAGGGCGGGGCGGCTTTGTAGGCTGAAAAATACTCATCGGCTTTTTCAGCAGATTGTTTCGCTGTGTCCAGCAGTGTGGCAATCGAGGCCAGAGATGCCGGATCCTTCTGGTTTTTCAGAAAACGAATAGCCACCCGGCTGACGGTGACACGCGTCTTTATCAGCGTCTGCACACTATCGCTCAGTTGCTGTTGTTGTAGCGTCAGTTGTTCAGTGTGAGAAAAGTTGCGTCCCGCCTGGCTGACAGACGAATAAAAAAGCGACCCGGTAAGCATTAACAGCGCACTGAACAAAAACAATACGGCAATAATGCCCGTTGTAATTTTAAGGTTTTTAAACATGGCGGCGATACCTGATAAACGTGGATACAGGTATATCGGTATTTAACGGATTACCTTAATAGTGACGCCATAAATAATGTGATCTATGACGATTAGTTTAAAAATAAAATGACGCTTTCAGGAAAAGCGTGTTTTTTTAAGGGGTTGGCATAGTCACAAAAACGGGGTGATCAAGGGGCCGTTTATGCAGAAATGTACCGGGAGTTACGTTTTTTCGCGCAATAATAAGATGAAGGCCTGGGTGAGACATTTGCGCGTTAATATTTTTCGCTGCCCTCATACGTGACCGCAATCTGACGTTGTGTCCGTCTTCGCTGTATAAGCCGTGCTTCACAGACAGGGGGCTGAAAATAGGTATGGCAACACCATCTGTTATTTTCCCACTGCTGAGGCCGCTCAGCCTGTTTGCCGCTGAGGGACGTTTCTGACAATCTTCCGCAATGCTTCTTTCCGGATGGCCATTAACCCGAGCGGGCCGTCAGGGTGAAATAGCATATCAGCGTATTTTGTCGCTATCCTGTGCATCATCCCCATCCAGATCAAGAAACAAGAATAGTTATCATTTGTATAATTCCTGCCTTAGTTGTTAACGGTTGGGATATATCTGTGAAAATCAAAACACACACCACCTATCGTGTCAGAGGCTACCAGCCTTCTGTTGATCCCGCCTGGCGGCAAAAATTACTAACCATGGGCGTGCTGCCCGGCACGCTGATTGACATTATCCGTACTGCACCACTGGGCGATCCCGTTCATATCCGTACGCGTCGCCTCAGTCTGGCGGTGCGGCAACGCGATCTGGCTTCGGTTCTGCTGGAAGAAGTCCGCTGATGAGAACATTAACCCTGGGTCTGATCGGCAACCCGAATACCGGTAAAACCACGTTATTTAATCAGCTTACCGGGGCCCGCCAGCGCGTAGGGAACTGGGCGGGCGTGACGGTAGAACGCAAGGAAGGGCAGTTCTTTACGGCTGAAACGGATGTACGGCTGGTTGATCTGCCAGGCACGCGCTCGCTTACAACGCTTTCGGCGGACAGCGCCATCGATGAAAGTATCGCCTGTGGGTATCTGTTTGAGAATCACGCCGACCTGGTGATTAATGTGGTAGACAGCTCAAACCTGGAGAGTCATCTTTTCCTGACTTTTCAGCTACTGGAGCTGGGCATGCCCTGTATCGTGGCGTTAAACATGCAGGATATCGCGCTCAGCCAGAATATCATCATCGACAGGGCAGCGCTGTCAGCCCGGCTGGGGTGCCCGGTCGTGGCGCTGACGTCAACACGTGGCGAAGGCATCGCCTCGCTTAAACGCGCCATTGACGACTGGCAGGGAGAAAGACCGCCACAACCTCTGGTTTATTCTCGTGAAATTGAGACGGCCATCGCGCGCCTGCAAACGATGATGCCTGCGGACATCGCCAGGCAAAAGCAGCGCTGGCTGGCGCTACAGCTGCTGGCGGGTGACATTAACAGTCAGCGCATCTGTCCCACAGTCGTCCCCCAACTGCCGGCGATCAGGCAGGCGGCGGGCGGCGATCCGGCAATGCATGTGGTGAACTGTCGTTATCAGGCTATCAACGCGCTCTGCGCCGCGGTCTGTAACCTCAATAAAGCCGCACCCGCTGCGCTGACTGAGTGGCTGGACAGCCTTGTGCTGAACCGGTTCCTGGGAATACCGGTTTTTCTGGGCGTGATGTATCTGATGTTTGTGCTGTCAATTAACATCGGTGCAGCCTTCCAGCCTTTGTTCGACAGCGGATCGGTGGCGCTGTTTATTCATGGCGCGCAGTGGCTGGGCTATACCTGCCACTTTCCCGACTGGGTAACGGTCTTCCTTGCGCAGGGCATAGGGGCCGGGATTAACACGGTGTTGCCGATTCTGCCCCAGATCGGCCTGATGTACCTGTTTCTGTCTTTTCTTGAAGACTCGGGGTATATGGCGCGTGCAGCGTTTGTAATTGATCGCCTGATGCAGTCGCTGGGCTTGCCGGGAAAATCCTTTGTACCGCTTATCGTCGGGTTTGGCTGCAACGTGCCTTCAGTAATGGGCACGCGTACGCTGGATACACCCCGTGAGCGCTTACTTACCGTGCTAATTGCGCCCTTTATGTCCTGCGGTGCGCGGCTGGCGATTTTTGCGGTTTTCGCCGCCACCTTTTTTGGCGCCTGGCGCGCCAGCCTGGTTTTCTCTCTGTACGTGCTGGGCATTATCGTGGCCATCGTCACTGGGCTTATCCTGAAAAATACGCTGCTGCGCGGCGAAGCGTCACCTTTTCTTATGGAGCTGCCGGTCTACCATCGCCCCCATGTGAAAAGCCTGCTGATCCAGACCTGGCAACGTTTAAAGATGTTTATCGTGCGCGCAGGTCGCGTCATTATTGTGGTCAGCATGGTGATCGGATTACTCAGCAACTTTTCGTTTAGTGGGGCAACCGTAGACCATATCAATGATTCTGCGCTGGCTACTGTGAGTAAAGTCGTCACGCCAGCCCTGCGACCTGTCGGCGTGACATCAGACAACTGGCAGGCCACGGTCGGGCTGGTGACAGGCATCATGGCGAAAGAAGTCGTGGTCGGTACGCTGAACAGTCTTTATGTCGGCGAAGATGTTCAAAGCGGCGCGTTTCGCCCGCAGGACTTTTCGCTGTCGGGTGAGTTAGGTGACGCGCTGAAAGAAACCGGTGACAGCCTGAAGAGCGCATTCAGCCTGCGTGCGCTGGCCAACCCTATTGAAGCGAGTAAAGGTGACAGTACAATCAATGCGACGCAAATGGGCGTGATGAGTGCGAAATTCGGCAACGGCTTCGCAGCGTACAGCTATTTGCTGTTTGTGTTGCTCTACGTTCCCTGCGTATCGGTGATGGGCGCAATAACCCGGGAAGCCGGGAAAAACTGGATGCTGTTTTCCTTTTTCTGGGGCCTGAACGTTGCGTACTCCGTTGCTACGCTGTTTTATCAGAGTGTCAGTTTTCGCCTGCATCCGGGGTTTAGCGCGCTGTGCCTGATGAGTGTGGTCGTGCTTAACGGTCTGGTCATTAGCCTGCTGCGCCACGCAGGTGGACGTGTGCGCACGAAGCCGGTTTCCGCACCGCTCACCTCATCGCGTAAGACAGGATGTGGCGGCTGTGCAGGATGTGCTGAGCACCGGCACGCCAGCGACTGAGGACGACGGGGATGCGTGCGGCTGCCCATGATAACCGTGGGCAGACGGAGCCGCCGGAAAGCAATGACGATAAGGTTAGCAGTCTGATCGCACGGCTTCCTCGGTCGCCGTTGAACGAAGAGGCAATGCCGGAAGCATATTTAGCGATTCTCTCCGCGACCCGGGCGGAATCAATCTCACCGCAGAAAGCCAGTCCATGCAGCCCCGGGGTGTGCCAGTCCACGCATATTTTCAGGCGCTGAGATTTTTTATATGCCCCAAAAAGTTAAACGTTAATTAAACACTTCTGTTTCTTCTGGTATATTTATTTATTTTTGCTGGACACGCGTTGTTTTTTATTAATGTGTCATCTGAAATATGTCGATTTTTATAAGGAAGTTCTTATTAATTTTTGCCGGGAAAAGTGTCTTCCATTTTTCACTTCACTGGCTATTGTCTGAATGTTCTCTTTACGCTTTACATTGCGAAGGTGGCTTATTGCGGAAACGGTCCGCGCCTGAGTAGAGTATCACAGACAGGATCTCTGTATTTCCGCAGGGTTCAGTAACGCCATTTTAAATTACAGAATACTCTTAGTTTTGATGTCATCTTCATGTTTATGCTGTCTTTTATTTTCTGGTTTCATGCTATACATATTTTGATACAAAAATTGGCGATGTGCATACAGATGACTGATTTAGAGTAGCGAAAAATTTTTACGAATAAAAATAGCTGGAACTAACCGACACATTCCCTGCGCTACACTTTAATAAATATGTCACACCAGAGGTTATATGTTTAATGATCAACACGCCCCTTTAGTGTCATTTATCGTGCCTGTTTATAACGGCGCGATGTTTATTGAACGTTGCGTCGAGAGTATTCTTCAGCAACCTCATGCTGAGCATTGCCAGCTTATTTTAGTCAATGATGGTTCAAGTGATAATTCACTTGAGCTAATGAGAAAATACCAGAATTATCCTGGCGTAGAGATTATAGATAAGCCCAATGGCGGCGTTTCATCGGCACGTAACTGCGGTCTGGATGCTGCGCGTGGCACATTCCTCTCTTTCATCGATGCCGACGACTTTCTGCCTTCAGGTGTGCTGGATACCTGGCTGGGGCTGATGAATGAAGACGTCATTCTGGCCGTAGGCGAATCCCGCACCTTTTCTCATGACGGCGAGCCGCTGTCCGGGGAGCCTGAAGAGACCGCACTGCGCAGTCTGCGCGCTGATAAGGCGATCGGTGAACTGCTCTACCACACGCCGAAACACGGTATCTGTGACAAGTTTTTCCGCCGGACGATCGTGCAACAGCAGCAGTTACGCTTTCGGGAAGATATCTTCAACTTTGAAGATCTGCTGTTTGTGATCAGCTACCTGTCCGGTGCCCCGCAGGGACAGGTCGTGTTCAGCCCTCGGGTCGTCTACCACTATGTTGAGTCACACGATTCGGCAACGCGCTCGGCGCTCAAAGAAAAACACTTCACTTACGTCCGGGCTTTTACAGGGATTAAACGCGTCTTGCTACGGCCGCAGGAACGCTATTACTACTTCTTATTTCTGAAGGTTACGGCCTCGCACATCTATAAAGCCCTGTATAGTGGGACGTTCAGCGCGGCATTCGTCAGGCAGTATATTGAACTTTACCGGCAAAACTATCGTGCCTATATTGCCGCGGGCATGCTCCCAGATGCCTGGAGCCTTTATTTTACGCTTTTCTACCTGTCTCCACGCCTGGTGTCCGGGCTGCGTCATGCCGTACAGACTCTGTTGAGGGCGCGTTCGTGAAACAAAAGCTGCAAAACTCGTTATGGATGATCATTGAGAAGCTGGTTGCGGTATTTGGCCTGATGTTTGTAACGTCCTTCGTCGCTAAGTACGTCGGGCCTGTCACGTTTGGTGTGATCGCCATTTCCATGCTGATATTTCAGTTTATCCAGTCTGTGGCGATGATGGGCTGCGACGTCATCCTGCTCAAGCGCATTGCCCAGAATCACCGTTCTGGCATCCGCCTTATGGTGCCGGCTGTCATTTTGGTGTTTAGCCTTTACTGTGTGCTCTCTACCATTGGCATTGTGGTGATGCGGGAAGAGATGAACTCGCAAGCGTTTGTCTTTATCTGCGCGGCGGCACTGGCTTGTCTGTTCTCGGCTATCGATCTGGTTAATATCTACAATGAAGCGGTGTTGAATGCGAAGCTGAACGTGATGGCTAACCTTACCGGTCTCCTGATCAGTCTGGCTATCCGTTATGGGATTTCCTGGTTCCAGCTCAAACCGGAATTGCTGGCCATTCCCATTGTGCTGGCTACCTTCATTCCTTTTCTGATCAAACTCTGCGTGTTTAGCTGGCACCAACGACGTACGCATGAGAAGCCGCCGCTTCCCCGACTCACTCATATCCGACGTTACAGCGGGTATATTTTGCAGGCCGGACGATCCCTGGTGCTGTCGGTGATTGCGATTACGATTTATACCCGCCTTAACCAGCTCAGCGTTTCATGGTTCTTAGGGTTAAAAGAGGCGGGCATCTTTTCTGTCGCGATGACGCTGTCGGTGGCCTGGGTCTTTTTACCCAACGCTTTACTTGCCTCGTTTTATCCCGCGTTGTTTGCCGAACGTGATCCTGATGTGGCGATTGTCCGCGCGCAGAAGCTACAGCTAATGGTCATTGCCGTGTCGGGGGCCGTTATCGGCGGTATTGCCCTGATCGGCCCCTGGTTTATCCGGCATTTCTACGGCGCAGCTTACACCGAAGCGATTGCTCCGATGGTGTTATTAAGCATCGGCGCCATGTTTGGTGTACTAAGCAGCGTCATGGATCGCTTCATTATTAAATACAATGGCTATCGCTACCTGATCAAAAAAACGTTCTGTGTGCTGGCGGTATGTCTGATCACGACGGTGACACTGGTGCCAGCCTTCGGCATTACTGGCGGCGCCATAAGTGTGGTGATTACTGAGTTTATGGCCTTTACGCTGTTAAACTATTTTTTCCGTGGGCAGCCGATGATGAAGATTCACAAAATATTCATTCAACCCGGAAAACTGTGGTTTCTTATTAATCGCTCGCTCTTTTCTGGGCGGTGATGCAGATATTTCTTAAAGATATGCATTGTAAGACGTTTAAATAAAACGTCTTGAACGGTATCTTTAATATAACGCGTTTTTTATCTGCGCGTGAGTAACGTTAATATCCTGCCATGTGGCGGGAGGATGTACCCTGCCTGTTCGTTTTTTTTAATTATCGCTTAATAAAAATGAAAGCGTATCTTCATGATCCGAATAATGCCCGTTTACGGTCAGTTTAATTTCGCGCTTTTATAATCTCAGAGTGGGTTAATAAATAATTAGATGCTTATTTTCTTTTCGGTTATCAGGAAAAGGAAAGGCTTTTATTTTCATGATCTTTTCGCCTTTTTAAGGGCGGCAGGCATTAGGGCTGGTTACGAGGTTTTGAAATGAATGATAAATATTTATTCAGTATAATAATACCTGTTTATAATGCTGAAAAGACGATTATGCGTACCCTGCAAAGTCTTCTCCTTCAGACATGCAAAGATTATGAAGTTATCCTGGTGAATGATGGCAGCAAAGATAACTGCGCCTCTGTTCTTGATGAATTTAAACACTATAAAAATTTTAATGTTATCTCGCAGAGTAATGCCGGCGTCAGCGCAGCGCGAAATGCAGGCCTGGAAGTGGCTACGGGAGAATACGTTATTTTTGTTGATGCCGATGACTGGGTGGATGATGACTTTCTGGCTATGTTTCATCAGCACCTTTCTCCGAGCGTTTCACAACCTGTTGATTTACTGGTGGGGAACCTCAGGTACTCGCGCGTGGGTAGCCTTTCCACCTATGGCCATTTCGGCCATCAGTCTATTCCTGCTGTGCTGGATGAGCTTGAGTTAAGTGATAACATTGGCTATCTCCATAACAAGTGCTACAGAAGAAAGTTGCTTGAGGATCACCAGCTCCGCTTCACTAAAGGGATATCGATGAGTGAAGACCTGCTGTTTAATCTCAACTGTCTTTACTATGTCGATAACCTGTTTATTTTTGACAGTGCATCTTATCACTATGATGATGTGGAAAACTCGCTGTCGAAAAGACGCGTCCCGTATGAAGAATTGCTGGATCGTAAGCGTTACCTGACTGATCTGTATGAAAGGTTATTTGTTAAATATAAAAACGAGGATTTGTCGCTTTTCTCTACCGGTGTCACCAAACGTAAGCTCACCCTCGATATGCAAATCGTTACCGCCATGTATTACACCACGCTTAACATTAATGAAATCCGGAAAAGTATCAAACGCATCAAAGAGAAACGCTATCCGGCAAACGTACTGGCATTATTAAACAGAAGCGAGAAAGTGAAGTACCACGTCATGAATGTGAATGCCAGAGTGGCTTATCTGGTGTTGTATATGCTGTTCAGATTACGGTTTTTTTAACTTCCGGCGTTGTCATTCAGTGTCGGGCCCTCGACGGAAATGGCGCATGTTTTGGCGAGGTGAATTTCCGTAGGGGGCTCTGTCATCGCGCCAGTATTTTGCTATTCCACGTTGGGTCAAATGTCGCAATGCTGAAAAGGGGCCGCGTTTTCACTGTCGCGCCGGTCCCCGATGCAGGGCAGGCATTGCATTCATTCCGCAGCCTGATCGTGAACGTCATAACGAAGATGACCGCGCGCAAACGCAAGGCGAGGCTGGAGATGGCGTTATGCATTGACCTTCAGGCCCGGAATAGCCGGCGCAACCTGCTGAGTCGCTGTTGTGAAAGCGCTTCCTTTAATGTGCACTATTTTCGACGCGTCACAGAACTGGCAGGCCCGGGTGTGACTTCTCAGCACGTCTGAGAGGAAGTTATGACCACGCGCCCGAGCCGTGCTGACGACCTCGGAAAATATCTGCTGTCCATAACGCTTATCCGTCTCGTCGGCCGCTCCGTTTCTGCCACGTAGCAGATAACGCCAGCATCCTGAAGATCACGCCCAGGTGTCTTTGCATGCTCCTCATGAAGAAACGCATTTAGTTCAGTTCTGGATTGCCAGAGGGATTCGAAATGCTCGACGTAGAGACGCGCCTCCAACGTGCTGAGCAGCACGATGTTATTCTGACGGGCTTCTCTGGGTTTAAGTAACATGGGAATGTCCTTTTCATTCTTACCGATGCCCGTGCGTCACGAAGCGGAGAGCAGAGGGGAAATCAACGACATGCGGATCAGGTGACAGGTGGCTTTCTGGTTGCGGCAGTGACAGCGTTTGTTGTCGCACAGTTGAAAGTCATCGCTTACGCCAATCGGTTATCACCCAGCCTGGCCGCCGCTTTTTGCGTCGCCAGGCGTCTTTTTTCAATAAAGGGAGCTATCTGGTCCTGCGCTTTTTGCAACTGCTCAGCCGGCGCGGTCCGCGGCGAGCCACTGGTAAAGGGCGGCGCGGGATCGTACTCCATATGCAACTGAATATTTTGAGCAATCTCAGGGCCGTAAAGCTCGGCGACAACAGTAAGCGCGAAGTCGATACCAGAGGTGACACCTGCGCCGGTGATACGATTTCGATCGCGCACAACACGCTGGTTTACAGGCTCGGCACCCAGAAGCACCAGTTGATCCAAGGATGCCCAGTGCGTCGTCGCCTGATAGCCTTGTAACAGCCCGGCAGCACCCAGCACCAACGACCCCGTGCAGACCGAGGTGATCAGTCTGGCCTGCTCACTCTGGCGTCGGACAAACGTAAGCACATCCTCATCCGCCATCAGTTCGATTTGCCCGGGGCCGCCGGGCACACAAATGATGTCCAGCGGCGGCGTCGTTGCAAAGGTAGTGGTAGGTAAGATCGCCATGCCACGGTCTGATATCACGGGCTGTAAATTTTTCCAGATCAGATGTACCCGCGCATGAGGCGCACGGACAAACACCTCATAAGGACCGGTGAGATCAAGTTGTGTCAGCGCGGGGAAGAGCAGAAGGCCGATGTTAATGGATGCGATGTCATTCATGAGAGGGTTCCTGAAGGCTAAAAATCTTCAATTGATGCTTTTTGAATGACAACGTTCTTAATGAAGACTCAATACGCTGCCATTCAGAAAGCGTCAAACGCCACATTAAGCTGTCAACGCAAAGCAGATTACTGGCGTGCCTACTAACAGAACGCTGATAGGTAAAATTCCTACCTTAAAGTGGTTATTTATTGCTTATAAACTGAAACACCTCAGTCAAGCCCGCTAATCAATCATCGATTTTCACTTACTCAGTAAATACTGATGATAAAATTGATGAAAAGTCTTTTTTGAACATAGCGTTATGCCACAAGAACATAGCAATTATGATAATAAAATACTAGTGTAAGAACGCTATTTTCTTCACCGATGCATTTTATTGACTCGGCTCATATTCATTTTTTTACTGCACGTGGTTAAATTTCTTCGGATTAAAGCCTAATATAAATTTATCCATAGTGAAAGTGTGGTGTCACTGAGTTTTAACTGGCGTTACCTTTAACGATCGTCAGCGTCCTCGACGACTCTGTAGCGATGCGCAGGATTTTCAGCGTCAAAACATGTCACCATGAGTTCCTCATTTCTTATGTAAAATAAAGTTTCGGTTTTTCTGTTTTTTCCGGATTTAAAGTCTGGATTGGATTTTTTTTATAGTTCTTATTGTTGATTTTTTGCTTTTTACTGTCCGACATGAGTGGTTTGAGTGTTAAGTTAATGTAAGATTTATGTAAACTAATATTGTTTACTTAATTTTGACTCCATGTTAATAACTATCTCTGGGTTTAAATGAACGTCATGGAGATGCAGGATGAAAACTATTTTGATTGCTGTAACAATGATGTTGTTGCTTGCCGGATGTAGTTCTGTGGGAGGCGAAGATAAATTTAGTAGGAGCTACGTGACCTCACATATTATTCCTGATAAAACCACGCAGGCCGAGGTTCAGGCGTTATACGGAACGCCAGACGACCAGAACGTAAGTTCCGACGGTGATTACGAATGGATTTATGATAAGAGTGGTAATTTGGATACGGCATCCAGCGTTATGGGTTATGTGCCGGGTGCAAGTGCTATTTCGAGCGCATTGGGAATGGCATCAAGCGCCAGTAGTGCGTCAGATTCAATGGCAAAAGCATCTGGAAAAATGAGCGGTGATACGAATTACCGTGCATCACATTTGTTCATCAGGTTTAATAAAAATAAAACAGTAAGTAGTTGGTTTATGTGATTTTCTCTACAATCAGGAGTGGGGAAGCAAACAGTCACTCCTGATTATTTTATAGTGAAAGGTATGGCGCATTTTTAATTTCTAACTTTGAACTATCGTTATTTATTTCAAGGGGTTGACGTTGTCAGGTCAGGCTTTTTAGAAAGAACACAGTTCGGCGTGTCATCCACAATAATTTATAAAGAATGCTCTGAACTGGTTTGAACTCTGAATGGTTGTGCCCTTTCATTCTTTTATCACAACTACACTCGTCACGTTTTTTCAATTTGATGGTGGGTAAGTTTTGCCAGAGATGACGGTAACGTTCATGGGTAACACTCACTGAGTAACAGGCTATGCATGCGATAACACGGTATCAATTTATTGTGATGAGTCATTTTTTATCGTATTGATAAGTCTTAATCATGTGTCGTGTTAAAAACTTTCTCAAGATGAGAGGTAAAGCGCTGTCAAGACATCCCATCATTCAGAATAATGCTATAGATTCTGCGTAAGACATATTAATTTTGATAAAGGGGTATTTCTGTGTGGAAAACAGCGATCATTTCCTTCATTTTAATGCTTCTGGCATTCGCGACTAATGTAAGTATTTCGCGAGCCATGGCGGAGGATAGCGTAAATTCCTCAAGCATTAAACAGACAGCCAGCAAGACGTTTGACCCTTCAGCGATGCCTGTCTCTTCCGCGCCACCAGGGGCATTTCCCTATATAGCCCTTCCTGCGGGTTATGAAACGTCTACCCAACCTGATATCACCGAATTCGATCAAATCCCGTTCTGGACTGGCGATCATCTTGAACCTGTGGAAGGCAAGGTTTGGTCGGCCCATATTAGTGCCGTTCAGAACAAAACATTTTCACAGCTGGAGTTGAGTCGTAATATTGAATCTGTAGTGACGTCGTTAGGGGGGGAGAGTGTTTTTAACGGAAGAATCCCACCCGAAGCATTAAAAAAGATTGAAGCATGGCCACGTGATTTCACGACCAAGTACAACAGTGGCCTGGGGGATATCTGGAATAATGATGTGACGGTGTTCGTTATTCACCGGGCAGACAGAAATATCTGGATTCACCTTTGCACCTACGAGTTTGGGGGCGGTTTATTGATTGCCGAAACGAAACCTCTTGATATTACCGCGCGCGTATTGCCTGCGAACGAGATGGCAGAACAGATTAAGAAGGTGGGGAAAGTGGCGTTACATGTTAATTTCGCTACTGATAAAACGACAATTTTGCCTGATTCTCAGCCTCAGATTGAGCAGGTAGTTGCGCTACTCCATACCGACCCGGCTTTGAAACTAAAGGTGAGGGGATACACGGATAACACCGGTAACCCAGCCCATAATCAAACCCTGTCTGAAGGGCGTGCCAACGCTGTGGTTAAGGCCTTGACCGAGAAGGGCATTGACGCGGGCAGGTTATCGTTCGCGGGTTTTGGAGCAGCCGATCCGGTGGCCGATAATGCGAATGAGCAGGGCAGGGCTCAGAATCGACGAGTTGAACTGGTTAAACAACCTTAAATCCAAACCTTTTACTGTATTTGAAACGCCCCTACGGCAGTATAAGTGACAACGTGCAACTGGTCGCAACATCACCTCGTTGCCTCATCGCTGCCGTGTGATGTGCATCTGGTTGGATGCTTACTGAAACCCTTAAACGCAAAAACCCCCGCCGAAGCGAGGGTTTCAAATTTGTGGTGCCCGAACCCGGAATCGAACCAGGGACACGGGGATTTTCAATCCCCGTGTTTCTGAAACGCAGTGAAGTACGCATTTGCTTGCACTTGAATAACGCATAGTTATCAGGTGATTAAATGCATTCAAAAACTAAAGTCATACCCGTTGTTTCTACCAAAGGTGGAGAGGGTAAATCAACTCAAACCGCTAATCTTGGTGGATTTCTGGCTGATGCCGGCCTGAAGGTTCTCATCATTGATGGCGATCACGCCCAGCCAACGGCCAGCAGTATATTTCCTTTGACTTATGAAGCCCCCTGCGGATTGTATGAACTGCTTATGCAGAATGCAGACCTGTCAGTGGCTGATAACATCATCTCCCGCACCGCCATCGATAACCTTCATCTCATTGCATCGAACGATCCTCGTAATCTTCTCCCGACCCACATGCTTAATGTGCCCGATGGTCGTGTACGTCTGCGCAATGCGCTCTCAGCTCCTTTGTTTAAAAGCTATGACGTGATCCTGATTGATTCACAGGGTGCCAAATCCGTAATGCTGGAGCTTATTATACTGGCTTCGACGGGTGAATTGATTGGCATGGTCAAGCCTGTGCTGCCAGATGTTAGGGAGTTTCTACGCGGAACGGTCGCGCTGATGGAGGACCTGCGTTCCTACTCTGCATTCGGGATCAGACTGCCGGCTGTGCGCATGCTAGTTAACTGCATGAAATATACAGCTCTTGCAAAAACAACCTTTGAGCAGGCCGAAGCCATCATTAACAGCAGAGAGTACAGCGCTCATGCTGATGAAATAGCTATATCCATGCTGCAGACGCGTATTTACGATCTCACCGTCTATGAGCAGGGCCATGCCAGCGGACTCCCTGTTCACCGGCTTGAGAGCAAAACGTCCCGCGTCAGCGATTCAGCATTTGACTCTATGCACAAGCTTGCGAGTGAACTGTTCCCCGAGTTCAAAGAGCGTTTTGACTCCTTTGCTGTCAGCGGAGGGTGTCATGTCTGATAACCGCCGAAATATTCCGGGCCTCTATGCACTGGACGCGGAACAGAGCGTCATTGGCGGCCTGATGCTGGACAACGACTGCTGGGATGAGGTTGTCATGCGTCTTGGGCCTGATGATTTCTTTCATAAGGCTCACCGGGAAATATTCAATGCCATGTCGCATCTTGTGGCGGCAGGCAGTCCGATTGACCTGCTAACGCTTACCGAGAGCATTGAAAGCCGGGGCAAGAACCTGCTTGAGCAACTTGGCGGTTTTGCCTATCTGGCTGAGCTAGCCAAAAACACACCCAGCGTGGCTAACATCACGCACTACTGCGACATCGTGGCCCGCTACAGTCGCGGGCGCCAGCTGGCAGCCATCGGTAGTGAGATACATGCGTCAGCCACCGCGCCGGGCGCTGACATCGCGGCCGCGATGGAAACGGCCGAGCGGAAAATCACGCAGCTTGCAGAGCGGGCCGAACCACAGCAGGGCGTGACCATAGTTGACGGACTGGAAAAGCTGGCGGCCGAACTTGAACGACGCTGTCAGACTCCTGACGGCATCACGGGCACGCCAACAGGGTTTGACGACCTGGATGCTTTCACAAGCGGACTTCAGCCGGGTGACCTTGTTCTCGTCGCGGCACGCCCCTCCATGGGAAAAACTGCACTCCTAATTAATATCATCATCAATTCTCTGATGAAAAACGTGGCCTCAAACAGCCAGTTTTACAGCCTGGAGCAGCCTGAAGAGCAAATTCTGATGCGCGTGGTTTCGTCGCTTGGCAATGTTGACCTGACCCGTATGAAAAGCGGAATGATGGACGAAGAGGACTGGGCCCGCGTATCGAATGTTTTTAAGTTACTCACAGAGGATATTAAAGAGCGTCTGGTCATTGATGACACCAGTGATCTGACGCCAGCCATGCTTCGCGTTCGTGCGCGACGTAATGCCCGCCGCTACGGTAAACCTGACATCATTGGTCTCGACTACCTTCAGCTCATGCGCTGTCCTGACCAGGAAAACCGCACCCAGGAAATAGCAGAGATATCCCGTTCGCTGAAGGCGCTGGCCAAAGAGATGGGCTGTCCGGTAGTGGCACTTTCACAGCTCAATCGTGCACTGGAAAGCCGGGCCGATAAAAGGCCCAACAATGGTGACCTGCGTGACTCGGGTGCGCTTGAGCAGGATGCTGACGTCATCATTTTTGTTTACCGCGACGAGGTTTACAAAGAAAACTCCCCTGACAAAGGCCTGGCTGAGCTCATTATCGGCAAACAACGTCAGGGACCAACCGGCACCCTGCGGCTGCGTTTTGAAGGCCGCTATACCCGATTTGAAAATCTTCAGAGCGATGTCGGGAGGTATGCATGAGTAACGTTCGCAACCTGAACCTGGGGTCAGCGATGCTGCTCCGGGGAAAATCACCGGCGCAGCAGGGGAATAATGTCTCAGAGGCCCCCTTGCCAGTCAGCGAGATGGCCATGGTGTTGACGTTGGATCAACTTCGTCCGAATCCCGACAATCCGCGCAAAAGCAGAAACCCCCGTTTTGACGAGATTAAAGCCTCAATTCGGGCGAGAGGCCTGGATTCTATACCCAAAGTTACCCGTGACCCAGAGGGTGACGATGTTTATATTTTCAGTGATGGCGGGAATACCCGCTATCAGATCTTATGTGAGCTGTGGCAGGAAACAGGCGAAGAGCGTTTTTATCGTGTTCACACCATCTTCAAACCGTGGCCGGGCCGTCTTAAATGTCTGGTTGGCCATCTTGCTGAGAATGAGGTCAGGGGGGATCTTACATATCTGGATAAAGCACTTGGCGTACACAATGCGAGAACTATTCAGGAGGAGTTACTTGGGCATTCTGTTTCGCTTCGTGAACTTTCAGACCTTTTGAATTTAGAAGGTTATCCGATTCATGCTTCCAGCATCAGCAGAATGGAGGATACGTTAAAATATCTTTATCCCTCTATGCCTGAGTTACTTGAAAGCGGGCTGAGTCGTACTCAGGTTATTCCGTTACTCAATCTTCGCTCCCTCGCCGAGAAAGTGTGGCTTAAATTTCAATTGGCTGAGGACACGGTTGATAATTTTCAGTCAGTGTTTTCTCAGACTTGCAGTCTGTTCAACGACCCTGACAGTTATACCCTTGAGCATTTTCGTGACGAATTTATTGGTCATCTTATAAAGGCTCTGCCACACCCCAGCCTGAACTATGACCGCTGGCTGATTGAGCTCGACCCTAAGGAGCAGAAGCGCCGCGAGCAGTTTGGCGAGCCACCGGCCATGCCGCCGCTGACGCTTACTCGCCTGTCAGAAGGTTCCGGCGGGAAGGCTCCGCCTGTCACCGTTTTGCCGGATGACCCGACCGCCGTCAAGCCCGTCACCGGCCTGCGCTCAGGCACCCTCACGGGTTCAACCCGCCCCGAACCGGCTCCTGAGCCAGCTGGCCTTAAAGTGCTGCCTGACAGCACTGGCATCAGCGCCGGTAGCCTGCCCAGAAGTGAAATCCAGAATGACCTGTTTGGTGGCCGTTCCGTTATTACCGGTGATGGCGTCAGCACAAGCAGTGAGCATGGCGCCGATCTGGTTTCTTCAGGCAGCCATTCCCTTCTTTCTGCGTTCAGCGAGCATGACGACTCGGCACCGG
This sequence comes from Pantoea sp. SGAir0183, assembly GCF_043545505.1. Lineage (NCBI taxonomy): Bacteria > Pseudomonadati > Pseudomonadota > Gammaproteobacteria > Enterobacterales > Erwiniaceae > Pantoea > Pantoea sp. SGAir0183. The sequence goes on along the minus strand of NZ_CP028053.1, from coordinate 4,013,751 downwards.
TATCCACCGGGTCAGTGAGCTTTGCCGAAACCGGCCTTGAACCCGTCAGCGACATATGGCTGATCCCGGCTATGCAGGATGATGTTGAGCATCTCCAGGACATGGCCTATCGGCTGGTCTACGAAATTGCCGAGGGGATGGGCTGTGTAAGCGACATCAGTGAGGACAAAAGCCCTGAGTCTGCCGGTTTTTCCGTATCCGGCGGCAGCAGAGAATTCAGCCTGTTCCTTTCAGGCCTGTCCGGCTGCCTGCCCAATCAGCAGTGCAACATGTTCATGTTCTGTCTCAATTTTTTTGGTTCACAGAAACCGGCTGACACGCCGGTATTTGACGACGTCATGGTGGTCAAAATGATGCGCCTTATCCGCATCATTCGCCGCCTGCGAGAGCTGCAGCGCCTTGCCGCAAAAGGGGGAGAAAATGTCTGATGACCTGAATGACGAAATGGCACAAGCCAGTATGGCTTTATTCATTCAGCGCGGTATTGATGCCGTCCGGTCGCAGCTCCGCTCTGACAGGCCGTCAAACGAGTTCTGTGAGTGCTGCGGTGCTGACATTCCTCTTGCCCGTCAGCGTGCTGTGCCGGGTGCGGAACTCTGCGCCGACTGCCAGTATCTCGAAGAGAAAAAGAACCGCCACATGGCGGGCGGTAACTGGGGGGGCCGTCATGGCAGATAAGTCAAAACTCACACGGCGCATCCGTCGCCTTATGGCGCTGGGGACGCAAAACAGCAACGATCATGAAGCCGCACGGGCGGTTGCGCTGGCCCAGCGGCTCATGCGCCGTCACGGCTTGACTGACGATCAGATTACGCTTAGTGAGATAGGTGAATCGGTCTGCGAACAGCTGACCAGTAACGCTGAGAAAGTCCCCGCCTGGATGCACTCGCTGGCCACAGTGGTCTGCATGGCTACAGGCTGCCGGTGCTGGTTCGGCTGGTACGGTTACGTGAGCACGGGCGGGTTGCGCCTGGTCCGTCGCTCACTCCACTTCTACGGCTTCGGGGAACGTCCCGAGCTGGCCCTATATATCTATACCGTGCTACAGCGCAAAGTGCGGGCGGCAACAGATGCGCACATGTCGACTTACCGCAGGCAGCGTATTAAGAAGAGTACGCTTCGCGGCCGCGCCGACCAGTTCCGTGAAGGCTGGGTCTCCGGCGTCTGGCAGGTTCTGCAGTCTTTCAGTACGCCTGACGGTGAGAATCAGGTGCTACAGCGCTGGCTTGCGCAGCGGCATTCGGGGCAGACGTTATCCGATGTTGTAACGCGCCAGGCGAAAAGCTGTCGCGGTGATTTACTGGCAAGGAACGCCGGATGGTTCGCAGGCCGTCAGGCCGAACTCAGTCACGGCCTGGCAGGGGCGCAGGCTAATAAGCAGCTTACGGCGGGAGACACACGCAATGATTAACACACTCTTATTGGGCGCCTGCCTGTCGGGCTGGCTTTTTGATGCAATACAGTTAACCATCCAGGTCTGCCCGGGAGGTGGTCTGTGAACCAAAACACCCTTTCCGGCGCGACAACCAGCATTCTGAACTCGCTGCTGATGGACATCAAAAGCGGCAACATACGTCGCTGCGAATCGCTGGGCCTGTCAGTTGAGGAAATTCGCGTGCTCAGCGGCCTCAGCCTCGACGAACTGCACTATATAGGTCAGTCGAAGGTGTCCGTCCTGGACGTCAAATTAAACCACGAGAACTTCTGGCTGATACTCAACCAGGCCCGCAACGAGCAGGCCCGTATGCTGATGATCGACCGCGCCCTTGAGCTGGGCGGCTCTATGGAGCTGATGGACAAATACTTTGGCATGTCACCTTCTGACGTGAGCAGCCGTCGCCGTCTGATGGGCATTGAGAGCCGCCAGGGCCGGACGCAGTCTCTGACCGAGGAGCAGGATGCGCTTCTCTGGAACGAGTGGAAAAACACCGGTCTTGAGTCGCCGGAATCACACAAGGCGCTTGAGGCGATGATGCTGGCGGCTGAGCTTCACAGCCTGTCGCTGACCGCCGTATGGACGAAGGTCTGCCAGTGGTGCCGGGAGACATCAAAACGGGTTTCCCCAGTACAAGCGCTGCGTAAGGAGGCCTGATGCGTTTAAGTGATTTCACCCGGCGCCAGCAGGTTTCGCCGGCAGTGCGCCGCCGGGCTCAGCAGCTGTTCCTTGCGTTCTGCAGCGGTAAAAAGGTGTTCCGGCGGCTCGCCCTAAACGGCTACCTCAAAATTGATGTCGGCCCCTACTGGCGAATGCTCAGCAAGGACGGAGGCCGGCAGTGGTGGCTGATGGACCATGAGACATATAACCGTGAAATACGCCGGTAACGGACGACCAGCGATGACCAGACAGTGCCGGGTTTATCCCGGCACTGTGCTGTCTCAGGTAAAAAAGGGGAACAAAAAATGAACATACCCGCCGACTGCATCGTGGCGCGCACGCTGTCACGTATGGAAAAAAGCCTTGAGCGCAGGGCAGTGAGCGGCGACGCCGGCCAGGAACGGAGTGGCCTGCTGTTTATGGGCAACGTCCACGACGCGTTTCCCCGCCGTTTATTTCTCGACACGCGCCTGTCACCGCTCGATAAAACTGCCTGGGTGATGATACGCCTTTATGCCCAGCAGAATGAGGGAGCAGTGTTTCCTACCTATGACGAACTGCAGGAACAGCTGGCCTCGGCACATTCGGACAAAGCTTCGCGTGAAACCGTGAGCCGCACGCTGCTGATGCTGCGGCTCACGGGTTGGATAAGCTTGTGCAAAAAGGTGCGCGATGAGTGCGGCCGGGTACGTGGCAACATCTATGCCCAGCACGATGAGCCGCTGGGCTACCGTGATGCAGAGACCTTCGACCCGGGCTGGCTGACGCTGGTTGAGCAGAGCTGCAAGAGTAAGAACAAGTCCGTGCGCATGACGGCGCTGGCCGTTGTTAACGACATACTCCAGGACAGCGGTATGCGCCACCGCCACAGCCGTCTTGCGCTGATTGAAAGCCGCCTGAATGCTCCGTCAACGCCGGGCGCCATGGTGCGGAAAAGCGGTGCGGCACGACCGGGTTCGAAAAACGAACTCAGTCAAAAAGCTGTTGAAAAATCCCTTGAAACACTGAGTTCGGAATCCGAACTCAGTCATGCGCAGGGTCTAAAATCACTGAGTACGGAATCCGAACTCAGTTTTAAATCAGGCACTTATAACAGAGTTCGAAATTCGAACCGTAACGTACGTTCTTTCACACAGAGTGTGATTAAAGAAACGTACGTTGCTGACCAGCCGGTTTTGCCAGAGGGCTTTATGGCGATGCTGAGCGGTGAAGACCGTCAGATGCTCAGCGAGCAGTTCGGTGCCCTGCCGGTGGCGGTGGCAACCGGGCTGAGTGGACTGCTGCAGGAGCAGCTGCGCAGTGGCCGCCTGGCAAACCCGGCGGGCTGGATGTTTGCCATGCTGAAACGCGCCAGGCAGGGTGAATTCCGGCCGTCTGAATACCCTGCGACGCCTTCTGCGCAGCGAAGTTCAAAAACCGTCAGGAGTGCCGTAGTCAGTTCTGGGCTGCGTTCTGAGTCAAAATTCACTGCTCCCGTTCTGCCTGAGAAACGGGCATCTGCTGAGCAGGTCGGCGCTGCTATCGCCGCTATCAGGCGACAGTTCAGTTAACGGAATTATCTATGCTGGCCAATTATTCTGCGATTTAAAAAAGTCAGTGTCATTAGGCGCAGCAGCGGTCAAATAATAGCCAGTGTTGCGGGGCGCAACAGCGGTTAAATTACAACCAGTGTTGCGGGGCGCAACAGCGGTCAAATAATAACCAGCACTTCGGGGCGCAGCAGTGGTCAAATTCAAGCAGCGCAACTGGTGCTAAAAGGTCTCAACATTTAAATAGAATAATTAGCGGATTGGAATTATGAGTTTCAGGCTGTTGTAAAACCAGATAATTCAGGACCATGTCGCCTCATCTTAACTGACGGCAGGTGACAACAATGGCTGATAAAACGGACAAACGGACGGGCGCATTGCAGTCCGAAATGACGATAGCGCTTCATACTAATTATGCAATTGGGCTCTGGCAGGGACGCAAACCTGAAAAGAATGAGTCTGATAAGCCAGGGCGACACGGGATCATCGGTATGCCTCAGTTCTTCCAGAGAGCAGGCCAGATAAATCAGGATTCGCTTAGGAATAACCCTTGGGCAGATCAGGCGATGTACCAGCTTGAAGAAAAAATAAGCTCTGCTTCTGAAGCCATGACTTCTCTGCTGGAACAGATTGATAAAGACATGAGCATGCTGCCTAAAGGTGTGTCGGTCAGCGACGTTGAATCAGCTGAGCCACTCGACATTAATGTCTTTACCCGAACCCCTCTGGGTTATCGCTGTGTATTCCTGCTCATGGGATTCGATCAGTTTGCCAAAAAGGTTTTGCAGGCATCACATTATGGTCTGATAACACGTTCTAAAAGAGACCAGTATCTGAGCGAAGGTGGCCGGCTTTTACGACAGATTTACGGTACGGTACTTTCATACCGTCATGTTGACGCCACTCGTATCGACGCCGCTGAAGATAATGAAACCTGGCGAAAAGCGTGCGAAGCGGCCGGCGAACCCGACCGCGCCGTTCTGCTCGGCGAAAAGCGCTCGGCGTTTTCTCCGCCGGTTAATGAAGCGAGCGTAAGCCTTTTGCGCCTGCGTTATAAAGCCGGTCAATAGCGGGGCCGGAGATGCGGTTATTTTTGTGCGAAAAGCCTTCTCAGGGCCGTGACCTCGCCGCTGTGCTGGGGGCGAGCCGGCGCGGTGAAGGTTTTATGACGGGAAACGGCGTGACGGTCACCTGGGCGGTAGGCCATCTGCTGGAGACCGCTCCGCCAGAGGTCTACGGCCAGCAGTACGGCAAGCCCTGGTCACTGTCCGTGCTGCCAATTCTCCCTTCAAGGTGGCAGGTTGTCGTTAAAAAGGACACGCAGGAACAGTTTAAGGTCATTGAGAAACTGCTCAGGCAGGCAGATGAGGTGGTGATTGCCACCGACGCAGATCGCGAAGGTGAAGTCATCGCCCGCGAACTGCTGGACTACTGCGGCTGGGAGGGGAAAATTCTGCGCCTGTGGTTCTCGGCCCTGGACGAGCTCAGCGTCCGGGCTGCTCTGAGCGACCTGCGTCCGGGACAGGCTTCGGTCGGGATGTACCATGCCGGGCTGGGGCGTTCACGCGCGGACTGGCTGGTCGGCATGAACCTGTCCCGGCTGTATACCCTCCGGGCGGCCGAAGCAGGTTTTGAGGGCGTGGTCTCAGTCGGTCGGGTACAGACGCCCACGCTGGCACTTGTTGTTCGTCGGGACCGTGAGATAGCCGCATTCGTGCCGAAGCCCTACTGGCAGGTTAAGGCAACGCTCAGCGCCTCAGGTGTCAGTTTTCAGGCATCATGGGTGCCTGCCGCCGTCTATGCGGATGAGGAAAAGCGCTGTATTCACCAGAATATTGCTCAGCAGGTGGCGCAGCTCTGCCGTCAGGCGGGTGTCGCCACGGTGACGGAGTACGAAACAAAACGCGAGAAAGAGGCCGCCCCGCTGGCTTTTTCACTGGGAACGCTGCAGCGGGCCTGCGGCAAGATGTGGAATATGTCGCCACAGCAGGTGCTGGACACTGCTCAGAGCCTGTATGAAAAGCATAAGGCCACAACCTATCCCCGCACAGACTGCGGCTGGCTGCCGGAATCAATGCGGGAAGAAATCCCGGCCGTGTTTGATGCCATGGCGCGGACTGACCCCTCACCTGAGTTCGCATCCCTGCTTTCACAGCTGCACAGAGGGTTTGTTTCCCGCATCTGGAACGATAAAAAAATCACGGCGCACCACGGCATTATCCCCACACGCAATGCCGTTCAGCTGTCCACCCTGACTGAGACTGAGCGTCAGATTTACCTGCTTATCCGCCGAAACTACCTGGCCCAGTTCCTGCCGCTCTGTGAGTCGGATGCGACGCGAATATCCTTTGATATCGGTGGCCAGCTGTTCCGCACAACTGGCCGCACTGAAGTCCTGAAGGGCTGGAAAGTGCTGTTTACAAAGGATGAAGAGGATAAGAATGGTAATGATGAAGAGAGCGCAGGAGCCCTTCCACCGCTCAGCAAAGGGGCACAGTGCGGCGTTACCGGCGCAGAGGTTAAGCAACTGATGACCCAGCCGCCTGCGCATTACAGCTTTGACACGCTGATTGGTGCCATGATGAACGCCGCTGCGTATGTCGCGGACATTCAGCTGCGTAAAATCCTCAAAGAAAACGCCGGGCTCGGCACTGAAGCAACGCGTGCCGGCATCATCGAGCAGCTACTCAGCCGCCGTTTCATCACGCTCAAAGGCAGTAAACTGCTGGCAACAGACCTGGGGGCAGACGTCATCGATGCACTGCCAGCGCAGCTGACCGACCCGGGTATGACTGCGCTCTGGGAGCAGGCGCTTGACGAAGTGGCTGCCGGTCGTATGAACCTCAACGACTTTCTGCAGCGTCAGACCGCCTGGACCTCGACGCTGGTCAGCCAGGGGATGCAGCAGCGCATCAGTATCCGGGTGCCGCCTTCGCCTCCGTGCCCGCTCTGCGGCAGCAAAACCGTCCTGCGCAGGAGTCCTAAAGGGGAATTTCGCAGCTGTACTCGCTACCCGGAATGCAAAGGCATTATCAGTCTTGATAGTGGCAGGCGTAAAAGCTCAGGCAGGGCTAAGTCGCCAAAAACAAAAAAGAATTAACCCGTGTTATCCGATTGCGGGCGGGTAGCGCCTTTGTTATTGTGACGCCGGCTCTGAAGCCGCACCCCGTGACTGCGGGCTCCGTCAGCATCTAATGCATGTGTTGCCGGAGTACAGTCTGACCGCCCATGCCCACACCTGAGCTTGAGACGGTAAGGTACGAAAACTCCGTGAAACCCGTGCCGGGCGCTGAACACGCCAGCGGAGCAACTGCCTCAGGCAGGTTAACAAAAGGTCGATGGTGCAGACCCCGATGGCGGTGCCGAGAGGTGCCGCTTTTTATTATCCGCGCACTGATGAATTTTTATACGTAGCCAGATTGACAAGCGCCGCGTGTACGTGAATGATAAAGAGGCTAAACGTTGTCCTTCCGACAACTGCCAATGTTCCGGTGATTTGAGAGGAACGCCTTCGGGTAATCACATGCCAATGCCATCACAACCTGAGAGATGGCGCTTTCGGGCGGTTCAAACCTGTTTAACCTTTGCAAACAGGTGCCTTTTTAAGGTCAAGGTCCACTTCACCAATACAGCCTGTCGGCAGTTATCTGCTGACCCCCTGCGGGAAACTCTCTCCCGCACGGGACTGATGTTTCTCCGCACCCTGTTTCGTTTTACTCCGGAGATAACATCATGACTGCAACTGCAAACACCCCTGCTTCAAACAACGCTGCCTCTGCTGGCTCTGCCACTACCGGCAACAACCAGAAAGAGTATTTCAACCTCAACGTCAGTGGTATCGGCTACCTCAGTTCGATTCGTCGTCTTGAGGGGCAAAAAGGTGAATTTACCTGCGCCGTTATCAATGCCCTGACTGGTCCGACTGACAGTGCATCCTATACCCGCTTCGACATTACTGTATCGGGTAAAGAAGCGACCTCCCTCATCAACCGCTGCCAGAAAGCCGTTGATGAAGAGGAAAAAGTCCTGATTGGATTTGTCCTCAGTGGCCTGAAAGCCGATGTGTTTACCCTGCAAAGCGGTGAGCACGCCGGTGAATCACGTCCCTCCCTGAAGGCTCGCCTGATAAAGGTCGAGTTCATCAAAAAGGGGCAGGACATTGTTTACAAGGCTCCTAACGCTTCCCAGACGCCAGAAACCGGTCCGGCCACTCAAAAGGCTTACGATCCGGAATCTTTCTAAGCGTCACGGACACACCGCCGGAACACATCCCGGCGGGTGTGTTCCTCTCAACCCCATTTCTAAGAGGAATTCATTATGTCCGCACGCGGCGTCAACAAAGTTATCCTGGTCGGCAACCTCGGTCAGGACCCTGATGTTCGTTACATGCCAAACGGAACTGCAGTGACCAGTCTTTCTCTGGCCACCTCAGAAACCTGGCGTGACAAACAGACCGGTGAAAACCGGGAAAAAACCGAATGGCATCGTGTCGTTTTGTTTGGAAAGCTGGCTGAAATTGCCGGTGAATACCTGCGTAAGGGTTCACAGGTCTATATCGAAGGCAAACTCAGAACACGGGAATGGCAGGATAGCGAAGGTACTAAACGCTATACGACCGAAATCGTGGTTGATGTAAACGGAACGATGCAGATGCTGGGCGGGGCTAAAAACAGCACCAACACCAGTGGAAACAATAAGCCGTCAGGCCAGCAGAGCGGATGGGGCCAGCCACAACAGCCTCAGCCTTCTCAGGCACAACAGTCGGCTCCGAGTAATCCGGCGAACGAGCCGCCAATGGACTTTGACGATGACATACCGTTCCTCGGACACGGCTATGGCGTCTGCCGTAAGGCCATTTACGCAATTTCGTAAAGGATTCATTAAGTTACACCCTCGTGGCGCCAGTTTTTTCTGGCGCTTTTTTATTCTATAATGATATTCATTAATCAGGAATGTCACTGGAGATCAACCATGAATACACGATATGAAGCCGATGTTGTTGCCTGGGCACAGGAGCAGGCGGCTTTACTGCGTGCGGGTCGTTTCTCTGAGATTGATATTGCTAATATCGCCGAGGAGATCGAAGACGTGGGCAAAAGCGAAAAGCGTGAATTAGCCAGTCGTATGGCGGTTCTGCTTGCACATCTTCTCAAATGGAAGTTCCAGCCTGGACGCCGTGGATCAAGCTGGCAACGTACCATTAAAGAGCAGCGTAAAGCTCTGGCGTTGCATATAAAAGGTACGCCGAGTCTGAAAGTGGCCCTGGCCGATCCAGACTGGATTGCGACGGTGTGGGCCGATGCTGTCTCTTCTGCCGCGCAGGAAACTCAGCTCGATGTATTTCCTGAAGACTGTATCTGGGACATGGGGCAAATCCTCTCCTTGGAATTCTATCCAGAACAGGACTGACCCTGACCGTTACTGATTAACACAGCCAGCTTATGCTGGCTTTTTTATACCGGAATGCTGTCGAAGGCCTGCTCACACTCTGTAGTCTGCCCCGCTACCGCACCTGAGAGTCAACGCCGTCAGGCCATAAAACTCGCTTTTGTGGCTTGGCGGGGTTCCCCCGCAGGGGTATGGCATATGTTAGCTTCAGACTGAGCATATAAAAAAACCGCCCGCAGGCGGTTAAATCACCCGGCACCCTGCCAGGTGTGTTCTTTGCGGAGAACATTTTCAGCCTGGCCACCTTTGGCACGGTATGCAAGCGTAAGCGGTAAATTCCCTGTACGCCTTCCTGAACCCCCTCAACTTTTTTTGTTCAGCTCCCAGTCAGAGTTTTGAATTGTCCGGTTTTACACCACAGCGAGAATAGCAATCCTGATTAAGACTATTCCTGGGGTGGAACCTGATGGCAGTACCTTCCGGACAGGCCGCTAAACGTGCCGGCATCATTGCCTGTACTTTGATGTTGGCAGGCTGTGTGAATGCAGCCGCGACAGACACCACATCGGTGTATTCCCGCAGCCGCACACCGGCCCGGTTTGATGATATCTACCTCAACCGCTCGCCTGAGGTGGTGCGCTACGATCGCTATACCCTTGTCAGCACCCGCCCTGCCGATGCGCAACTGGACCCGCTGAATCAGGTTGTCGATATCACGATGCCGGCGCAGCTGGTCAGCACGGTCGGCGAGGGATTCAGGTATCTGCTTCTGGAATCTGGTTATTCACTGTGTTCTGCAACGAGCGCTGCGTTTTCCGAACTCCTGAGCCGCCCGCTGCCCGCCGTTCAGCGCACCATCGGCCCGATGAAGCTAAGCGAAGCGCTTCAGGTTGTCGCGGGTCCCGCCTGGCGTCTGAAAGTGGACGAAGTAAACCGTGAGGTCTGCTTCGAGCTCCGTGACCAGTACCGCAGTTTTTCAGCGCCCGCTATCAGCCTTCCGGCCATTCGCCCTGCGGTCAGCACCCCGGTACCTAAGTCCTATACAGCCCCGGTTGAGCAGACTAAAGCTGTATCAGTTCCGACACCTGCATCCGGGCTTGCCAGAAACCCTTTCACCGGCGATGTGGTCACACCATCAGGGCTTAAACCGCAGAGCCTCAGCGTACCCTCGCCGGTACTGCAGCAGAGTCAGTCGTCATTAAACTCCGGAAATTTAACGGCCCATTCTCAGAAGCCAGCCTCTTTAGCTTCAGCGGGAACCGCAGCTGCTGCGCGCACCACGGCACAGCAGAATCGAACCGTCATTACTCCGACAGCCGTCAAAACCAAAACAGTACCCCTGACTACAGTGAATGCCGCACCAAAAGCCTCTGCCGTCGTGCATCAGCAGCCGTCCACGGCTGTCACACCGGCACCCGCTGCGGACAGCCGCATCGTACCCACTTATTCGACGGGCACGCCGGTAACGCCGCCTGCCACGGGTCAGACCTGGCGGGCTGAGCCGGGCACCACCCTCAAAGAAGCGCTCACCGCCTGGACGGCAAAAGCGCCCTGCGCCAATGGCGGCAACTGGGTCCTCATCTGGCCCGTCACGCTGGATTACCGCATCGATGCCCCTCTGGTGTTTCACGGCAATTTCGAGTCGGTTCTGGTGCAGGTATTTGACTTGTACCGCCACGCTGAAAAGCCACTGTTTGCCGAAGCCAACCGCATTCAGTGCCTGGTGTCCGTCAGCGACATCCCCACGCCCGGAGGGCGCTGAAATGGGTTTTGCCCTGCCGATAATCGCGCTGGCCATGTTCTTCGGGCTGATGGCCAGCGACGCCCAGCGCCGTAATTCTGACGTTGTCACGCAGTCAGTGACCGTGGCCGCGCCCGCCCGGCTTGCCACCGACATGCTGCGAACGGCAGATGCGGTAAACGACTGGCGGCATGGCCGCTCAGTGGGTGACGGACCCGTTTCGCCAGCTGCGACCGGCATGATGCCGCCCCCTGATGAGCGGATTCAGAGCGTGATCCAGAACGGCAGGCTGTGGGTCTGGGTCGCTGACACGCCGGGGGTTTATGCCGCGCTGCGTAATCAGTCGACATCCTCTGCGCTGGCGCTGACCGTTTCGGGAGGCCGTCTGCGTATGTATGACGGCACCGACATGAATCTTTCCCTTCCGTCCGGCGTGACGGAGGGGAGCATTGTTTACCTTAACTGAGCAACTGTCTTGAACAACATACTAAGAGGTAACGAAATGGTACGACTCGTCCCATTTTTCACTCTTCCGGAACATGGCATTCAGGATAGTGAGCAGTTTGCGCATGCAGGCAACGATAGCCACTTTTTTTGCTTTCCCTGCGCCGACAAGGCGGGTGTAAAACGCTTTTATAACCGGATTATGGCGGGTAGCGACCAGTGCCGACATGTAGAGTGCGGTTCTCACGCCAGCGCGCCCTCCCGAAATGGTTCGTCGTCCCCGCATCGTACCCGAGTCACGGTTTACGGGCGCCACACCGACCAGCGCACTGATTTCCCTGCGGTTGAGATGCCCCAGTTCCGGAACTTCGGCGAGAAGCGCGGCAACCGTCACTTTTCCGACACCCTGAATGGCGCAGAGCCTGTCTGCAGGATCTTTAAAATGCAGGCTGATATGCCTGTCCATTTCAGCATCAATGCGGGCCAGCTCGTCTTCAAGCGCCTGCAAAATAATACTGATACTTCTCCTGTTCTGAGGATGAGCCGGATGCAGGCGGTTACGTTCCGCAACGCTCATGGCTATCAGCTGGCGTCGGCGTACCACCATCGCTGTGAGGATCTGGCGCTCCGCATCGGGCATTTTCTTTATGAACCGGCTCTTTTCAGGATGGCGGTTAACGACCTCTGCCATCTGAGCCAGCACCCGGGCGTCAATACGGTCTGTCTTAGCCAGATACCCCATGGCGCGCGCAAAATCGCGGGCCTGCCGGGGGTTAACTACAGCAACATCAAAACCTTCAGTCTGAAGAGAGCAGACAACGGCCATTTCCAGGCCACCGGTTGCTTCCAGCAAAAGCATCGCAACGGGCTGATTAGCCAGGACCTTAATGAGTGCCTCGATACCTTCAGGATCGTTACTCACCGTGAACTGAGCCATGTCGTGATGACCGGCAACGTCCAGCGTCGCTTTAGAAACGTCAATACCGATGCAGAGCTGATTTGGCAGACCCATGATTACCCTTCCTTGTAGATACGTTATGGAGTACGGACAACTGTTCGGGCTTCAGATGAGTGGCGCAGCGTATGCGCTTACAGCTCAGTTACGGGCTTTAAACCCCTGGAGCAATCGGGCTGCATACGCTGTGCCAAACCAGACCAACCTGATTCTAACCAAATAACGACATACAAGGAGCAGCGGATGTCGCGCACCCCATTAAAACTGACGCTGCTGGCCGCTGCGGTTATGTTGTCTTCGTGCTCAGTCAGAGACGTCTCAACCATCGAAAAAGAGAATAATTCGCAGGCTGACACAACCCAGCGTGTGCTTAAGAGTCGCCAGGAGATTACTCAGCCGGCTGTGGTGTGGTCGGATAAACCATGGGTCAATCTCAGACCTATACAGCCTGTAATATCGGCACCTGACGGCGTAAAACTGCCGCCCTGTCCGGTATTTCTGAATAACCCCGAAGGGCTGACGCTGCCGCAGATAGCGAGCCGCATTAACGCCATCTGTGGATTCCGGGTTTACATCTCGCCGGAGGTGTCCGCTGCGCTGCTGCAGACGCCGGGTGGCGGCATCGTCACTTCCCAGATGAATGGCCGCCTTCCTGCGCCGGACGACAATGGTCGCGTTCCGCTGGCACAGATGGGAATGTCAGCGCAGCCGGCGGCCATGTCGTCGTCTGAGCCTCTTCTCTTCCAGGGAACACGCTTTCAGGGCGATGCGCAGGAGGCGCTTAACATCGCGGCGAGCACGCTGGGTCTGTCCGTAAGGCGCTCAGCGGGCCGCGTAGATTTTTATATTCAGGACACGCGCACCTTCCAGCTCGCCATCCTCAATACCAAAGTCAACAGCACCGCATCGATAACGTCCGGTGCAGGTACACAACTGGGTTCAGAAGGCGGCACCGGCGGCACTAAAGGCGACGTGAGTTCGAATCAGAAAACGGACTACGGCATGAACAGTGACCTGTACAACGATATCCGTAAAACTGTTGAGCAGATCCTGACGCCTAAAAGCGGCCGCTACTGGCTGTCCGACGCCACGGGCACGCTCAGCGTGACTGACACTCCGGAGGTGCTGGACCGTGTCGGTCGCTACATCGATTACCAGAATAAAGTTCTGAGCCGGCAGGTGCAGCTTAACGTGCAGATTGTCCGGGTTACCCAGACCAGTAATGTCGACAGAGGCCTGGACTGGGGCCTTATTGTGAAAAGCGTTACCGGCTTTGGCGCATCACTTGGCAGCACATTTGCCGGCGCACCAACCAATGCCGGCAGCGCCGGTATTTCAATCCTGGATACAGCAAGCGGCGGTGCAGCGAAGTTTTCCGGCTCACAGTTGATGCTGAAGGCACTGGCTCAGCAGGGCACCGTCACCATGGCGCTGAACCAGACCGACCCGACCGCCAACCTGACACCGGTGGCCTACCAGCTGTCAAAAAGCACCGGACTGCTGACCAGTTCTAACTCGACGGCCGTTGCCAATGTGGGCGTCACGTCGAGCCAGACGGTCTCCAGTATCACAACCGGCCTGTTTATGACCATGCTCCCGTTCGTTCAGGAAAACGGAGATATTCAGCTGCAGTTCGCCTTCAGCTATACCACCCCGCCTGACGTGACAAGCTTCATCAGTAAGGACGGCAATACCCGTAACGACGTGGCCAACACGGCAACCGAAGGGCTTGCCCGTAAGGTCAACCTGCGCGCCGGCCAGACGCTGGTGCTGACCGGTTCTGAACAGCAGAACGCCTCTTCTAATAAACAGGGAACGTTCACGCCTGACAACTTTATCCTGGGCGGCGGTCAGAGCGGTGCGAAAAGCCGCTCCACGCTCGTCATTATGGTTACGCCGGTTTTGCTGGGGCAATAACGATGAAAATCAAAAAGAAAGCATCACTTCATCTCAACAACGGCGTAACTGTCAGGGACAGAAAAAACCGCCGGGAATGGGTTGCCGGTATGGAATGGGAAAAGGCTTCTTCAGGCATTCAGTGGCTCCGCCACGGCGTCAGGGCTGCGGATACGCATTACCGGATTCAGGGGAGTCGCCCGCATACCATGGTGGGTAACGTTTCGCCGGGCCGGACCCGCAGTGGCGTGTATTCACTGGCCGTGGCGTTTCAGCTCTGCGAAGGCGGTAATGCCTGGGGTATATACCGGCTGAGCCGTGAGCAGGAATGCTGGGTGTTTTTTGCGGTCAGCAACGGTCACCTGTCCGTTATGGGCGACGTGATCGGCACCCGGGCTGACGTGGAGGCTGCGGCAGAAAACTTTCTGCTTTTCAATGATTCAGGTGAAATCCGCTGCGCCGCCAGGGCTGAAGACGGCACCGATGCGCTTTCCTTCACGTCACGCCTGAGCAGAACGCAGCTAAGACGCTGCCGCCTACACCGCCGCGTGGCCCCGGCCGCGCTCGCGCTTCCTTCTTTACTGCTCATTACACTGCTGGGCGCCGGCTGGTATGCCCGCGACACCCTCAGCGAACGGGCGAGACAGGCCGCCGATGAAGCCGCATTCCGTGCAAGGCTTGCCATGATGCTGGCAAAACCGGCCGCGCCAGCAACTGCGCCGCATCCCTGGGCCACTCAACTGCCGGTGCCTGTGATGCTCAGCTTCTGCTGGCTGACGCGTGAACCGCTGTACGCCTCTGTTGCCGGCTGGCGCGTTTCAGATGCGGAATGTATTCCGAAGGGCATCCGCCTGCGCTACACAGCCACGCCGGGTGCCACGGTGAGCGATTTTGCCAGACGCGTCAAAGAGTTGTTTGGTCTTGATGCGGTCTTCAACCTTCAGGAAGGCGGCAAAAACGGAGATGTATTTATCCCTGCCAGGGTTACCCCTGAGCTGTTTGAAGACGAAAAGCTGCCTGGTGCTGAGGCACTTCTGATGCGCTTCATCTCTCACCTACAGCGGCGAAACATTGATGTGAAGTTTGATGAAGTTAAGCCGCCTGTTCTCGCTCCCGGGCAGGAAATGAAAACAGCACCGCAGGACTGGCGGGAATTCACCTTCATCATCAACTCCCGCCTGCAACCCGAGCTGCTGTTTCAGGGGCTGGATGCGACGGGGATTCGTCTGACGAGCGTGGCCATCTCTATGAACGAGCAGGCGAAGTTCAATTACACCATTAAGGGGAGCGTTTATGCGCAGAAATAGCCCTGCAGTTATCTGTCTGCTGCTGTCATGGACGCTGATGCATCACGTTCAGGCAGCAGACAGCGGCTCTCTTCCACCCAACGTCACCCTGGGCGAGCTGGAATCTGCTCAGGCACAAAACCTGTTGCTCGAGCAGAGGGTGCAGACGGCGCGACTGCAGCAGCAGCTGCGTGAGAGCCTGGCGCCTGTTACCTCTGCGCCAGCGCTGTCAGCTGTTGTTCCGCCACTCTCCTCTTATCCGCAGGCAGGGCAGATGCCGTCATCATCCTCACAGGTAAAAGAGAGCAGCTCAGCAGCTCCTAAGTCTGCCGGCATCCGGCTGGTCGAGATTTACGGTAAGCCCGGCCAGCTCCGTGCCCGCCTGCTGTTGCCGAGCGGTGGTATCGCTGAAGTGGTCAAAGGCGACCCCGTCCCCGGTACGTCTAAACGCGTTACGGCCGTAACCGAAACCGTGGTGCGTCTCAGTGACGACACCGAACTTTCATTCTGAGGTGAAGATGATACCGGCTAAGGAAATCGCAGACTTTGTGTTCGCCGAGCACCACCCTGTTCTGGGCGTGACGCTGCTTATCGATAAAAACCGCCGCCAGGACCCGGCCATTCAGCGCTGGGCGATGGACTCGGCGAAACAGTATCCGGGTGCCAGAACCGAATTTGTTTCGCTCAGTGAGCTGAACCAGCGTCGTGAAAACGCCGCCGCACTGGGCCCGGACGTGACAGAGGATGACCTGAGCACAAAGGACGTCAGCCGCTCACAGGATAAAGTGCTTAGCTATTTCCGCCTCGCGAACGAACTGAATGCGTCAGATATTCATATGGAAATCAGCGCCGACCGCAAACTCACCGTCATTCAGCTGCGCATCCACGGCGAGCTTGAGGTGATTGACGAGCTGACCGATGAGGAAGGCACAACGCTGGCATCCACCGTGTATATTTCCATGTGTGATGTGCGCGAACAGTCTTTTGTCGCGGGGCGCGAGCAGTCGGGGCGTGTCAGTTCAAAATTTGCACGTCAGGCCGGCCTTTTCGGAGCCCGGTACGAACACCGCCCTACGCCGGACGGCCTATACCTGGTCATGCGCATGATCCCCGATGACAGCAAAAACATTCCCACACTGCCGCAGCTGGGTTTTATTGCTGAGCAGATCAAAATCATCACGCAGATCCTTCGCCTGCCGTCTGGTATGGTGCTGGTGACCGGGCCGACCGGGGCAGGAAAAAGCGCCACCCTTCGCGTGTTAAGCGATATCTGGCTGACGCTCACCGGCGGTAAAAAGCGCCTGCTGACACTGGAAAACCCGCCAGAAGGCCTTATCCCCGGCGCAATCCAGACGCCGGTTATGCCCGATGACAACACGCCGGAAGCCATCAGCCGTGCCTGGAATAACGCCAACGCCTCGGCGTTGCGTCTCGATCCCGACGCCATCCTGAACGGTGAAATGCGGGACTTCTATTCCATTATGGCGGGCATTTACGGCACCGAAACGGGGCATATTTTCATGTCTACCCAGCACACGCTCAGCGCTATCGGCGCCCTGAGTCGCATGGAGCATTTTGGCATCAAGCGACAGCTGCTGGCCGATGCGTCCCTTATCACCGGGCTGATTGGTCAGCGTCTGGTGCCGGTGCTGTGTGACAACTGCAAAATCTCCTGGGCAGACAAATTGCCTGAGCTGGACACCGATACCCGCGAGCGTCTGGAAAAATACTGCATCGTGAAAGGGGGCTGTCGTCCTGAGCAGCTTTTTTTCCGCAATACGGAAGGCTGCGACCGCTGCCGCAAAGTCATCCCGGTCACGAAGCGCGTGGTCAGCAAAGGCATCACTGGCCGAACTGCCGTGGTGGAAGTCGTCCGCACTGACGCGATGATGATGCAGTTGTGGCTCAATCAGGGAGCAGCCGTGGCCCGTCAGTATTGGGTGAACAAGGGCGGCATCACCCGCGTGATGCACCTTCTGCGCTACCTTGCTGAGGGGCGCGTTGACCCGCTGGAAGGTGACCTGGTCTGCCCACTGGACGAAGACGAGCTGATGCGCTGCGAGGTTCCCAATGTCGCGTAATCTGCGCTTTCGCACTGAGCGGGACTTGTCCCTTTTTGAAAAATGCCGCTATCACGCCGTCAGGCTTACCTTCACCGGCTCACACCGGCAGGTCTTCTATGAAAACATGCGTTTTCTGCTGGAAAACAGAAAGCATCTTGAGACCTCGCTGAAAATGATTGGCGAGGTGCACACCAGTTTCGGTGAGAAATGGCATCCCTTCCTTGAACTTACCGAAGACTGCCTTGAGGGGCTCCGGGATAACTCGCCAGGCCGGACTCTGGCGGATGTGCTGGCGGTATGGGTGCCCTACGAAGAGGCCGCGCTGATCAGTGCCGGGATGAAGACGGGCAATATTCCCGTTGCCCTGATGCAGGCAGACAAACTCATCAATGCCCGTGAGCAGATCTTCGGTCAGGTCGTGTTTGCATCGGTTTACCCGCTGGTTCTGCTCGTGCTGGGCGGCGGTCTGCTCGGGGTCAATAACCTGTCCCTCGTCCCGATGCTGAGCAGAATGTCTGATCCGGCCAGCTGGAGCGGGGCTCTCGGGTTCATGAAGGGGCTTTCTGACTGGACAGAACAGTGGGGACCTGCCGCTGCATTCTCCGGTGCTGCTCTGGTTGTGGCCAGCCTGTGGTCCCTTCCCCGGTGGCGCGGCAGAATTCGTCGTCTTGCTGACAGCATTATGCCCTGGTCTCTCTATAAAGATTTGCAGGGTGCGGTCTTTCTGATGAACACCGGTGCCCTTCTTGGGGCCGGCGTGCATGAGCTTGAAGCCATGCAACTGCTGCACAGCTTCGCGCCGCCCTGGCTGCAGGAGCGCCTTGATGCGGCGATGGACGAGATGAGTGAAGGCAACTCACTCGGTATGGCGCTGCGCAAAAGTGGTTACGACTTCCCTAGCCGCGAGGCCGTGAACTACCTGTCACTGCTTGACGACGGAGACGGTGCCGCTGAGCTTATCAGCAACTATGCCGACCGCTGGCTGACACAGACCCTCAGGCGGGTGGCCCGCAGGGCTAATGTAACCCGTCTTTTATCCATGCTTCTGATTATGGGGTTCTTCGCGCTGATCATCATGATGGTCATGCAGATCCAGGACTCCGGCTCACTTAACCTTCACTGAGGACGCACCATGTCTTTTTTAAACAATACTGCAGGAAAGCACCCTGATCGGGGATGGGGATTTATGGAACAGGGTGCTATCGGCCTTCTTTATGCCATTGTCATCACAGTGGTTTTGGGGGGCGTCTGGAAGCTGTTCACTGCCAAAGACTCCACAACGGAGGTGTCCAGCCTGCAGACTATGATGAGCAACGGGACGGCACTAAAAGGACCTAACGGCTATGACTTCAGCAGCGGCGCCTCTATGACTGGCTTCCTGATCCAGAAAGGCGGCGCACCATCCGGCTTTACCGTGCACGGCACAGCCTCATCCGGCACCGCGACGCTCACCAACAGCTATGGTGGACAGGTGGTCATGGCGCCGGTGGCAAACAGTAATGGTTATAACAATGGATTCTCAGTGACGACCCAGAGCGTGACGCAGGCTGGCTGCATTGACATTGCCACCCGCATGGCTTCTGCAGGCTCCTCCAGCTCAATGGCCATCAACAGTACCGATTTCAGCAGCGGTCAGGTGAGCTCTGAGGCGATCGGTCAGGCCTGTACCGCAGACAGCGGCCGGACCGGCAATAACACACTGGTCTTCACGCACAACGGCTGATGTCATGCCTCGTACTGTGCTGTTCGTGTTGATGCTAATGGTTCTGTTCTGCGCCCGCGCGCACGCGTTTTGTTTTGACGCAGCGGGCGCAAAATACCACATCGACCCGCTTCTGATTCAGGCGATAGCAACCGGTGAGAGCAGCCTGCACGCGGGTATTACACATATAAATCGTGATGCGCGCACAGGGCGGGCACTCAGCACGGATTACGGACTGATGCAGGTGAACTCAACCCATATTCCGTCGCTTATCGCAAAGGGCTTTATCAGCAGCCCGCAGGATCTGCTGACAAAACCCTGCCTCAACGTGCAGATAGGCACCTGGATTCTGGCCACCCATTTTCAGGTCTGTGGCATCAGCTGGAACTGCCTGGGTTCGTACAACGCAGGATTTCGAAAAGACCGGCACGAAAACCGCGAGTCCTACGCCAACCGCGTGTATGCCATTTATAAAAAACTGCTGTTAAAAGAGCGGGGAATAAAACTGTGATACTGCTGACCCTGAGTATGCCCTGGCAGTTCGCTGCGGGCCTTTTTCCATTGTTTCTTCTTTTGCTGTGTCTGATGGCCGCCCGCGTTCGCGCAGACCTGAAATTGTCTTTGTACCCTTCAGTCACTGTTGATCAGGATGTCACCGAATCGGCTGTGTGCTGGTTGTTTGCAACGGCCGCTACTCTCACTGTGCTGTCTCCACTTTCCGCTCGTCTGCCATGGTTCTTTTTTATTCTGTTCCTGTTCAGGCTGACCCTGACCGATGCACTCACCGGACTGCTGCCACGTTCCGTGACGGTCAAGTGCCTGATTGCCGGTCTGATGGCTTCGCTCTGGCAGCCGCTGACAGGTGCCTCTGTATCCGCTCTGTCAGCTCTGCTTTCACATATGGTGGCGGCGACCACCATGCTGGTCATTACCGGCGGTCTGCGCTACGTCAGTCTGCTAAAGGGGGGGAGAGAAAATCCGGCAATGGGTGATGTGTGGATGAGTGGTGCCGTCTGCGCCTGGCTGGGGTTCAGCGGTTTTCATGCCGTCGGCATCGGTGTCATGCTTTTTGCGATGTGGCAGTTACAGTCTCGCCGCGCTTCTGAGGGCGGACCATTAGGCCCCTGGCTGGCAGCCGGCGCTGTAATGGTAACGCTCTTTCAGCTCTATCAGCCTCTTATTACCTGGTGAACATCATGCCAACACTAAAAAGTCCCGATCGTGGCTGGGCACTACTCAGTATGGGCGCTGCGCTTATCGTTCTGGTTTATATTACCACCTGGGGGAGTTCACTGATTCAGGACTGGAACGCAAGACAGAACTGGCTCAGGAGCGCCACGCAGGCCTCGCGTTTTACCCAGGCCGTCAAAAGCTATACGGGCCGTTATTACGATACCCTGCTCTCGACCGCACCCGTCACAGTGACGCCGTCCATGCTGAAAAACACGGGGTTTCTGGAGCAGGGATTCAATGAAAATAACGATTATGGGCAGCAGTATCTGGCCAATGTAGTGCGAAATCCGTCCCAGAATAATCAGCTGCAGGCGCTGGTTTATACACAGAATGGTAGTCCTTTGCCTTTCATGGCCATGGATCAGATTGCTGTCAGCATCAACTCAGGAATGGGCGGCTACATCAATACAGCGGGCACCGTCACCGGCGCCCGGGGAGGCTGGTCGGCCTCCCTCCAGACCTTTAACGCAAACACCACGCCCGGCCATATCGCGGCACTTCTGACTACGGATGACCTCGGCGCCTCACGGGCTGAGAGTGACCGGTTATACCGGTTTGCGGTGAACGGCAAACCTGACCTCAACACCATGCATACCAGCATCGATATGGGCGGAAATGACCTGAACAATACGGGCAATGTGAACGCGGCAAACGGCAATTTCAGCAGCAACGTCACGGCGAACGGCACCGTAACGGGTCAGGACGTTAACGCACGCGGCAACATGTCTGCCGGCAGCAACATCACGGCGAACGGCGATATTCGCAGTAACAGTGGCTGGCTCATCACCCGCGACGGTAAAGGCTGGCTGGATGAAGCGCACGGTGGCGGTTTTTACATGTCGGATAACGACTGGGTTCGCGCCGTTAACGATAAGAGCATTTACACCGGCGGCCAGCTACAGGGCGGAACGGTCAGGTCAAACGGCCGGCTCTCCACGGGGGATGTCCTTCAGCTTGACGGGGTAAACAGTCCCGGTGCGGGATGCGGGCCAAACGGTCTGGTCAGCCGCGACTGGAGTGGCGGCATACTCTCCTGCAAAGATGGTAAATGGGTGGGTATGAAATCAACCGGCCAGTACGCTGACCTGGGTTATATCACGGGGCAGTATAATGGCTATAACGGCCAGCCTTATACCATTACCGTTTATGCTACAGGCGGCTCCCCGACTGTCCACAGAGAAGTGGGGGATGGTGGTGACTGCACTAACACTTACGATCTTACTGGCTACTCCGGAGGTAAGTATGTTGCACAGGCGCACGATAATAATCCGGGCTGGGCAAAAATGGGATTTATCACTTTTGAGGTGCCGGCTAATACCAGCTTCAGCATCGTTTCCAACCCCTTACCTGAATACGGATGTTCACCGGGCGCCTTCAGCGGCTTCATTTACCAGTGATGTCTCTATACAGAACGGGCGAGCACTAAAAGACCGCCCTCTGGCGGTCTGAGTTTCATACTGCTGACCGGGACACCCGGGGTTGCTCTTCTCTGATGTGTTCGTCAGGTGTTTCTGCCGTGTCGGCTATACCTGAATGGCCGGTATAGCCGCTGCGGTGCCAGGGCAGCGGCTTTACATGCGGAATGTCTCTGGCCATTGCGGTAAAGGTGACGAACATACACAGAGCTGCAAAACGGAATCCCGCTTTCATGTGTCTTCCTCCTCGCTGTTGAACAACCGGAGCTATCCTGCAAAAAATTCCGTAAAGCTGCGTCAGTCAGATTTAAATCTCCTGAGTAGCCTGTAACGGATTCATAAATCTTTGAAAGCGGCTGATGAGTTAATCATCGCCAGTGCTGCGTTAATTTTGCACCTTATGGCCGTTCTGCTGTGCAGCCATAAGGAATTCACCGATGTCACTTTCCCATGCCTCACCTGATGAACTGGTTGCGCCCGTATCGGGGGCCAGCGTCACAACAGATGAGTCCGTTGTTTCTTCGCCAGCATCTGAAAAACGGCCGCCCGACATACGGCGACGGTTGCGTCAGGGTTGTGCTGCCATTGTGGTTATCGCTCTCCTCGGCACCCTGACGGCATCAGCGGTACTGCTTGTACGCGTGTCGAACCTGACTATCCGGGTTAACACTCTGGATGCCGCTTTCCGCAGCGGCGAGATTGGCCAGCTGTCTTCGAACGTTACCATCATGCAGGAAAAGCTGAAAACGCTGGAAAAACAGGTGTCAGCGCTTGCGCCGGTGCAGGACAAAGTCACCTCGATGTCGACTGAACAGCTGAAACTCAGCACCCGTGTGAATCAGCTCAGCGATGCGAGCCTCTCCGATCAGCAGTCTGTTGAACAACTGCAGCAACAGCTGGGGCAGTTACGTCAGGAGGTTCAGACGTCGGCCTCAGCCATCGATGCGTTGAAACAACAGGCCGTGGCCACGCAAAAAGCCCCTGAGCCCGAAAATGCAAAGCCGCAGCCGTCTCAGAGGGCAGTGTCCTCGCCAAAAAAGGCTAAACGGTCAGTCCGGCACGCGGTGATGCCGGCTGCACCGTTTGAGCTGACCGGCATCGAACGTCGCGGAGGCCAGACCTTCGCCGTCGTCATTCCGCGTGGCGTCACCGTGATTTCCTCAATGCGCCTCCTCTCACCCGGGGACGGCTTTATGGGCTGGACCCTGCGTGCGCTTGAGGGCAACGCGGCGCTGTTCAGCGTTAATGGCAGTGCCGTTCGTCTTCAGGTTCAGTAAAAGGACAACTCATGAAAAAAACACTGACTGCAACACTCATATTACTGCCTTTCTGGGCGCTGGCATCCACTGCGCAGACGCCGGCAGTTAACAGCCGTGTGGCGCCGATTCAGGAAAATACCACTTCCAGTCTGAGCACTCAGCAGCAGGCCCGGCAGTGGGGGTTGTCTGACAGCGACTGGAGCCGTTATCAGACGCTGATGAAGGGAGAGCGCGGGATCATGTCACCGGGTCTGGACCCGCTCACGGCGCTTGGCGTGGAAACCGATAACAGCGCGGAACGCCGGCGCCTGGCTGAGTTATGGGTCAAACACGAATATCAGCGAACCGAGAAGGAGCTCGCTTTTCAGCGTGACGTTAACGCGGCCTGGCTTCGCCTCTATCCGGAAACGCTGGCGGTAAACATGGGCGCCAACGCGGCCGGCATTGCGCACGACACGCAGGGTCGCCTGGCGCTTTTCCTGAAGGAGAACTGCTCACGCTGCGATGCGCGCCTTGCCGCCGTTCTGGCTGATAACCGCCCCGTCGACCTGTATCTGGTCGGCATCGACAGCGATGACGGCCTGCGTGCCTGGGCCGTTAAGCACAATATTCCGGTAGAAAAAGTCCGCAGTCGTCAGATTACGCTCAATCACGACAACGGCCTGTGGTTTAAGTATGGCATGGGTCAGATGCCGGTCATTCTGCAGCAGGGGGAGACCGGATGGCAGGTCGCGGCGTACTGAAACGGGCCGCTGCCGTGCTCTGCCTGGTGAGCTGCGCCAGCAGTGCGGCTGACAGAGGTCAGGTTATTCCGGATGCCTACCGGCAGATAGCGGCAGCAGAACGCGTGCCGGCGGAGTCACTGTATTCGCTGGCTATGGCAGAGAGCACCCGCAAAACCGCATGGGGTACAAAACCCTGGCCGTGGACCATCAACGTCGCCGGCCGGGGTTATCACTATGAAACGCGTGAAGCGGCCTTTACCGCGCTGCTGGGGTTCATGCAGCGCTGGCCACTGAAGAACATCGATGTCGGCGTGGCTCAGGTCAACCTGGGCTGGAACGGACATTTTTTCCCGACTTACCGCGACGCCTTTGACCCGTATCTCAACCTCCGTGCCGCCGCCCGCATACTCCGGGCCTGTTACGAAGCGCGTCCCGGCAGCTGGTTAAGCGCGGCTGGCTGTTATCACCATCCTGCCGGCGGTAAAGAAGCGCAGACCTACATCGCTATCGTCCGCCGCAAGCTTGGCCAGATTGCCCCGGTGTCAACCGGTGCACAGTCTGTCACGCCGGTCGAGCTCGCCAGTAACACCCTTACCTGGATCGAACCGAAATGATGAAACGCAACTGCTTTATCCGGAATGCTCTGTTCAGCGCGTGCCTGCTCTCCGTCGTCACGGGGGCCAGCGCGGCGCTGGTTGTGGTCGGTGACCTGGGTGGTGAGCCCACAGCGCCGTTCTTTGATGCCATCAACGCCGATAAAGATGCCGTTGCCGGGGCACCCTCCGTGCCTGCAGCACCGCCAGAATCGCTGTCCATATCCGACATGCTGCCCGTCAGCACGCCGGAAATGAGCCCGGGCACGGTGTCGCCTAAGCCGCTTGAGCTCTCAGGCATGCCGCCGGTGTTTGTTGTGGGTGACGACAGCCTGTCAAAACAGTGGCTTTCACAGCATGCGGCAGCGCTCAGTCAGATGCATGCCACGGGCATGGTCGTGAGCGTGAAGGACGCGGCTGCTCTGAGCGTGCTTCGTGCGCTGGCGCCGTCCACTGAGATGGTGCCGGTCAGCGGCGGTGACCTTGCCCGCCGCCTGCATCTGGCCCATTACCCCGTATTAATTACTGATAAGGGGCTGTCTCAGTGATGCCGGTATATGTCATTGCAGAGCTGATAAAGGCGAATCCTGTCCGGGTGGCGTTAGTTGTGGCGCTGGCCCTCGTTCTGGTGTGCCTGCTTTCGCCTTTCTGTCTCAGGAGCGCCAGCGATCGTCGACACCGCCGTTATCAGAAACGCGCAGCATCAGCACTCGTCCGCCTGACGGAGCTGCGAGACGACGCTGCCCGTATGGTCTGGCTGCGCAAAGTGAATCCGTACGTGTTCGAGGAGATGCTGCTGACGTCGCTGTCCCGCCAGGGATTTCGTATCAAACGCAATGCCCGCTACAGCGGCGACGGCGGCCTGGACGGTCAGGTCTGGATAGCCGGCCAGCGCTGGCTCATTCAGGCGAAGCGCTACGGCGCCACCATCAATGCACAGCACGTTGCTGCCTTCGGTCTGCTGGCCGTTCAGGAACAGTCCCGGGGACTGTTTATTCATACCGGTCGCACCGGCCTGAGCAGCCATGATGCTTTCAGGCGCTGCCCGTTAGTTATTCTCATCAGTGGCCAGCGCCTGCTTCAGCTGCTTTCCGGCGACAGGCGCTGGCTGGATTTTCATGACAACGTTCATCACCTGGAGCTGCAGTCCGGTTTCAGGGCCCCTTCATCCCGCCATTGAGGTCGTCTGTTATGCGTATTTTCATCAGGACCGTCCCGGTCGCTGCCATTAACGTGCTGCAGTCACTGAACGCAGGCCGTGCATTCAAATCCCTGCTCCTCCTTTTACTTAGCCTGCTGAATTATGTGTTCCTGCTGTTTATGTACCTGCTGAAGCCCGTGTTCCTCTGGCCATTGATGTTTCTGTCCGCAGTCCTGACAATCCTCATGATGGCGGTTCCTGTTCTTTTGTTTGCCAGTCCGGTGTTTACCCTGAGTAGCGCCGGCAGCGGGCTGTTAAAGGTAATCCATCAGTTTCCTGAGATGTGGCCCGTGTTAATCCTGCTGAGTCTCCAGATCGACATGCTGCTGTTTTTGCGTCGCGAATATAACCGCGAATTTACGAGAATGCGCGACCGTTTATTAAGACGGGAAATCTTTCATGCCGGCTCGGGTCACGGTGATGTTAAAGACAGGCAAAGAGACTGAGCAATGAGCGATCGTTATGTCATGGAGTCGCTGCTCCGTCCTGCCGTCGAGATGTACTCGGCAACCGTGGCCGGCAGCGCCACATTCATCTGTCTGACGGCGCCCTGGTCTGTTGCGCTGGCGCCGTCGGTCAGCTGGGTGACGGCTGCGGGCTTTGGCGTGCTGGCGCTGAAGCGCACTTCTCAAGGATTAAAAATACTGCGCTACCGCCGTAACATACGCCGCCTTCCTCGCTATGCGCTAACCAGTGATCAGATACCGGTCAGTCGTCGGCACCTGTTTCTCGGTAAAGGTTTTCAGTGGTCTCCCCGCCATACGCAGCGGCTGATGGAGGCCCGCCGCCCTGAATGCGAAATTTACGTCCAGCCCTCGGTCATGTACCGCCTGGCCCGAGAGCTGGAAAAAAAGATGGAGTACAGCCTGCCGTGGCTGTGCCGGTTGACTTCGGCCGACTCTGCCCTCAATCCGTTCCGGCCGCTGCCGCCGGTCGGCGGCAGTTCCGTTTATCACGGGGTTGAGCCTGATGAGGTCAACGTCATGTCTGACCTGGGCGAGCGCGTAGGCCATATGCTGGTCATGGGCACTACACGCGTCGGTAAAACCCGCCTGGCGGAGCTGCTTATTACGCAGGATATCCGCCGGCGCAATGCCGCCGGTGAATTTGAGGTGGTTATCGTTTTCGACCCCAAAGGCGATGCAGACCTGCTCCGGCGCATGTATGCAGAGTCGCACCGCGCCGGCCGTCAGGATAACTTCTGGGTGTTCCACCTGGGGTGGCCGGACATCAGCGCCCGCTACAACGCCGTGGGCCGCTTCAGTCGCATTTCCGAGGTGGCGTCGCGCGTCGCGGGTCAGCTCTCCAGTGAGGGCAACGCCGCCGCCTTCCGCGAGTTTGCCTGGCGTTTCGTTAACATAATCACCCGTGCGCTGGTCGCGCTTGGCCAGCGTCCGGATTACAACCTGATTCTGCGCTACGTCACCAATATCGGCGAGTTGTATGAGACCTATGTCGATAACCTTTTGAGCGGGAAGGCACCGGCGCTGATGGGCAGTCTGGAGGCACTGATGCAGGCAGGCATCAAAGAAAAAGACCTGCCACGCCACCTGCAGGGACGCCCGAACGGCATAAAAATATGGGCGTCTGAGCAGGTGCTGGCCAGCCCTCAGGGTAAAACACTCTGGGACCCGGTCCTCGATGGGCTGCGCAGTGCGGTGCAGTACGACCGTACGTACTTCGACAAAATCGTGGCCTCGCTGCTGCCTCTGCTGGAAAAACTCACCACGGGCAAGACGGCCGCGCTTCTGGCTCCTGATTACACAGACCTCAGCGACCCACGTCCGATCCTCGACTGGCACAACATCATCAAGTCTCGCGGCGTGGTTTATGTTGGTCTCGATGCGCTGTCTGACCCGGTTGTGGCTGCCGCCGTGGGAAACAGCATGTTTGCCGACCTAGTCTCTGAAGGTGGCCACATCTATAAGTTTGGTCTGGGCGATGAGGGTGACAAAAAAGCCGGCAAGGCCGTCATCAACCTGCACTGCGACGAGTTTAACGAGCTGATGGGCGATGAGTTTATCCCTCTCATCAACAAGGGTGGCGGTGCCGGCTTTCAGGTTACGGCCTACACGCAGACGCTGTCCGACATTGAGGCCCGCATCGGGAATGCGGCCAAAGCCAGCCAGGTCATCGGTAACTTTAACTCACTGGTCATGCTCCGGGTTCGCGAAAAAAACACGGCCATGCTGATGACCGATCAGTTACCTGAAGTGGGGGTCTACCAGAAAACCCTGACATCAGGTGTGACCGACGTCTCCCGCCCGGGTGAAGGCACGGACTTCAACAGTAACGTTAACGATCAGGTGACGCTGGTTAAGGTGCCGATGATAAGCCCGTCTGACATCATTAATCTGCCGAAAGGTCAGGCCTTTGCCCTGCTGGAAGGCGGAAGGTTGTGGAAAATCCGTATGCCGCTGCCGGTCAGCGACGACAACGACCGCTTTATGCCGGCGAGTCTGAAGCAGCTGGCTGACACGATGGAGAAGAATTACCACAGCGGCGAATCCTGGTGGACGGGTGGCGACGCCGGTATTCCGGGAGGCCTTCATGTCCCAGAATGACGGCGGGAACGCACGACAGAGCGCTCCCGCGAAACACAGACACCCGGGTCCTTTTACACTGCTGCTGTGGGACCTGCCGCTGAGCATCATCGGCATCCTGATCGGTTCGTTGTTCGTCAGCCTGGGTGTTGAATATGCGTGCATGACGTTCCTCTGGCCGGACGATGGTGCCACGCACAGCTATCAGGTAATGCTGGCCGAAAGCCACTGGCTGTCTTCGGGGTATACCCGAAGCCTGCTGATGGCCACACCGGTGGAAACCATCACCCGCTGGGTTCAGGCCGCCTGGCACTGGCTGTTTGTGGACAGCGGATTCAGTCACTGGCTGGCCTCATTCAGGGAAGCGAGTCAGAAAGGGAGCGGCCTCATTCCGTCCCTGAACGGTTTTGGCGCATCCCTCATCAGCTGGCTGGGAGAATACCTGCAGGCCACGCTCTGGGTGACGCTGATTTTCTTTATCCGCGTGATGATCCTGTTTCTCAGCATCCCGCTGTTCGGGCTGGTCATCATCACCGGCATTGTGGAGGGGCTGGTCAGGCGCGACCTGCGTCGCTACGGGGCAGGCTACGAGTCGAGCTTTGTCTATCACCACGCCAAACGCTTCATCAAGCCGGCACTGTACGGCCCCTGCATGCTGTACCTGGCATGGCCGACAGCAGTCTGGCCAAATCTGTTTTTGCTGCCCTCTGCGCTGCTGGTTGGTGGCGTACTGGCTGTTGTGATGGCGTCGTTCAAAAAGTATCTGTGATATGTGTGCTTGCGGGGAATGTGCCCGGAGGGCCTGCGCTGCTGCAGGCCTTTTTTTATCCGGGCATCTGAGACGGGCGCTGTTCAGGGAAAGAGCCAGCGGCCGGCCCGTGCAGAGTCGATCAGCATGCTGACCGTCAGCGGCTTATGAGGGTCCGGTATATCCCCTGTTCCTGGCAGTTCCGGATGGACGTAATTCCTGATATCAAAGCCCAGGCTTTCAACGTTCCAGCGCTCAAAATACTCATGCATCAACGCGCCTGCCGTCTCTATAGTGAGCTTCAGGTCATCCCGGAGGCTGGTTTCAGGCGTGACGGGGTGACGCTGACCCCAGAAGATAAACCGGCGGCGGGCATAGTTATCTCTCACAAAGGTAATGATTTCTTCACTCAGCGTGTCCATTAAAAATAGGTCCATTGGATGCGGTGTTCCGGCCGGGCAACCCGGTTGTAGGTGCTGCGGATATCGTTAAAGATGTTGTAGACCGTGGTAAACGTCATTATCCAGCCCAGCCACGGCACATTCCGGCCAACGAACGCACCCAGATGGTTGGTCCAGCTAACGTGCAGTTGACTGATGGTTTTGCCGTTGAGTGTCGGCAGTAACATGCCTTTTGGAAAACGGTAATTCAGCAGGTATCGGGAAGCCAGAGAGGCGACTGACGTGCCTTTGGTTGCGCTACCGGGTTTTGCGCGGGTGGGAATAAGAGGTTGTCCTGCCAGAACCAGTGCCGCGTCTGTCGCCGCGAGTCCGAGATGCTCACTCACCACCTGAACGCCCACAAGCCAGAACAACTGGACATGGGTAACGTTGCTGTATCCGCCATAGAAATAGGTGCCATTAAGCTCTTCGGTCGTGTCCATGTGCCTTCAGCTCCGGATATGAATGTTTTGTTTGATTAATAATCGCCCAGCCGGTGCGGTTTTCGCCAGAAACAATCTGCTTTTATTTTCAGAAATCCATAAAGATTTTACTGCTGTCAGGCGGTCGCGGTTGCGGCACTCTCACCCTCATCTGATACCCGGGAGAGCCGTACATGCGCCGTTTACCCCCTTTCATTGCACTCCTCGTCTGCGTCATGCCGGCCGTGGCGTGTCATGCCTCCGAAAAGGACGAGCTCGCGCTGGTGATGCGCCAGCTGGATCAGGTCCAGGCGGGCCTTGACCGCGCCCGCGTGGTGGCGAACCAGAATCAGGATGCCCGCTTTTACTTCGACTATCAGCAGGCAACCCGCGATATCGCCACCATGAAACAGGGTATTTCCACCTACCTCGAACCGTCCCGGGCACAGCCTAACACCGGCTCAGCGTCGGTGAGCGGGCAGTACCGTGCGCAGGAGCCCGCGTGGCGATGAACGGCGCTCAGACCTCCGGCTGGGCGGCAGGCACCGGTGGCGGCCTCACTCCTTCCCAACTGAACATTCTGATCCTGAGCGCGCTCGCCATCGTAATCCTGCTGTTCTCTGCCTGGGCGCTGGTTCAGGCGTACCGGGGCCTCGCGTCTAAGACGGTGACTTTTCGGCAGTTTACCGAAACGTTCATCCGTCTGGCGCTCCTGTGGCTGCTGACCCTGTTTTTCTTTTTTAACTGAAAGGACACCGCAATGAAACTCCGTTTTATCAGGTTCTGCCGTGCCGCACGACTGCGTGCCACGCTGCTCATTTTTCTGCTTTCTGACGGTCAGGCGCGAGCCGGGTTGCCTTCCGTTCAGCAACCGACAACGGGCGGCGGAGGTGGGATATGGAACACCTGGATGGGCTACGTAAAAATGGCAGGTTTGGGTTTTGGTCTTCTTGTAACCGTCTCTGCTTTCCTGGCTGTTGCACACGCCGTCATTACTTCGTTTCACGATGTCCGTAAAGGTAAGGGCACCTGGACCGAACTTATTCTTTACAGCGTCGTCGGCATCATCCTCATCCTGGTGGTGATTTTCCTTGCGACACAGGCAGCAGACATTCTCTGAGGAGCAGTGATGGCCGTTATCGACTTTCTCCCCGACCGGCTCAATTACCCGCCCGTGGTGTACCGGGGATTTACCGCCGGCGAGTTTCTGCTTGCGGCAGGTACGGGCAGCCTGGTGGGCATTCCACTGGGCGTACCGCTTTGCCTGGTGCCCCACGTCGGCTGGCTGGCATTCCCGACCTGCATGTTGCTGATGCCGATTCTTACTGTGTTTTTCGGCGGGAACTGGATTGCTGCCTACAAGCGCGGCAAGCCTGAGAACTACATCTGGCAGCGGCTGGAACAAATCCGCTGCCGCCTTGGCCTGTCGCGCTCGATGATTCTGGCCAGCCGCGCCTGGGAGCTGCAGCGCACGTCCGCGCGGGCTTTGAGGAGGGGTTTATGAGCCGGTTTCGTAACGGTATCACGGCGCGTGATAACCACATCTTTTCCCTGAGGATTGCCTGCGTGCTGCTGTTCGCCGGCATGCTGGTGACGTCAGTTGGCTGGATGCGTGCGCCCTCGGACATGACCATCCACATTCCCCCCGACCTGCGCTCCGGCAGCACGCAGAAATGGTGGGTTATTCCGCCCTCAACGGTTTATGCCTTCGCGTTTTATATCTTCCAGCAGCTCAACGCCTGGCCGACCAACGGTGAGGTGGACTATTCGGCGAAGATTGCCCAGCTCAGTCCTTACCTGACGCCGTCCTGTCAGGATTTCCTGAACAGGGACTATGAGTTTCGTAAAAACAGCGGCGAACTCAAGGACCGCGTGCGCGTGGTGTATGAAATCCCCCGTCGCGGCTACAGCGACAGCAGTGTTGACATCCTGAGTGACGATCGCTGGGTGGTGCGGCTCGACCTGGTAGCTGACGAGTATTACCACGCCGAGAAGGTCAAGAGGGCGCTTGTTCGCTACCCCCTCAAAGTCGTGCGCTGGGAAGGTGATCCGGCCCGCAACCCGTTTGGTCTGGCGCTTGACTGCTATGACTCCACGCCGCAGCAGCTCGAAGCCATGCCGCAGCCAGAGCCGGAGAAAAAATCAGGAGTCTTCCAGTGATGAAACGTCCTCTGATACTGCTGTGCCTGCTGATGGTCTCTGGCCTGACGCAGGCGGTTGAGCTCATGAAGTGGGAGCGCATTCCGCTGCAGATACCGCTCACCGTCGGCCAGGAGCGCATCGTGTTTGTGAATAAAAACGTGCGCGTGGGATTCCCGCCGTCCCTAAACGGCAAAGTGCGCATTCAGAGCACCGGCGGCGCGGTGTACTTCGATGCCAGAGATTCCTTTCCGGTAACGCGCATCGAGCTGCAGAACAAGGAAAACGGCGAAGTCATCCTGCTTGACGTCAGCGCCGTGCCCGGCAAGGTGACGCGCGAACCGGTAAAGCTGGTCTATGACGGTGAGGTGGCCACTGCAACGGCAAGTGACAGACAGTCGGTGAGCGGCGATGCCGGCAGCAGCAAAAAAAGTCCGTCTCCGGAGTCGGGTACTGACGCTGCGCCAGCACACAAAACACCAAAACTCAGCGCCCCGCTGCCGGTGGTGCTCACCCGCTATGCCGCACAGAGCCTGTACGGTCCGGTCCGCACCGTGGAGCCGGTGCCGGGTATCAGCCCCGTGTCGCTGAAGCTGCCCTCGTCCATTACCACGCTGATGCCCGGCGAGCCCGTGTCGGTCACGCCGATGGCGGCCTGGAGCCTGCTGGGCGACAGCGTGGTGGCGCTGCAGGTGCGTAACCGCTCTGCCGACAAGGTGGTCCTCGACCCGCGAGAGCTGCAGGGACAGTTCGAGACGGCGACCTTTCAGCACCGCTGGCTGGGTCGTGCCGGCACGCCTGAAGACACAACGGTCGTGTACCTGGTCATTCAGGGACGCCCTGAGGGCGCGTTTATCGCTGAACCCGTCACGGTTCTGCCCAAAACGGCACGGAGGGCGAAGAAATGAGCCAGCCCGGCACAAACCTGATAGTGAAAATTGCGGTGCCGGTGGTGCTGACCGCCGCCATCGTTGTGGGCGTTAAATCCTGCTCGGATTCAAAGGAAAAAACGGCGTCGACGCAAAAAACCACCAATGCAGCGCTGAAAGACCTGTCGCCTGATGATCTCAAGGCACTGGGCGTTGAAGGCGACACGCCGCAGGACACCCTGCGCACGATAGTGGGCAACTTTCGCCGCGTTCAGGACCGCCTCGATACGCTCGCCAGTGACAACAAAAAACTTAACGAGGAAAACACGGAGCTGAAAAAGACCAACAGCAACGTGGATGCTCAAATTAACGAGGCCGTGGCCAACGCCCGTGCTGACGAGGCTGACAAGCGGGCAAAGCTCAGCGCACAGGTTTCCGACCTCAGTTCGCAGGTCGGTCAGATGCTTGAGCAACTGAAAAACAAAAATGCCGCAACGCCTGACAAAAGCAGCGCACCCGGCAGCGACATTCCGATTGGTCTGGGCTATGACAACGGCACCAGTGGCAGCGTCGCGATGTCAGCACCTGCCTCAGACGGCCTGCAGTGGGTCGAACCTAAAGACGGCATCCCGGTGGATGCCAGCGGCAAACCCGTGAATGACAGCAATAAAAACAGCGCGACCGGCTTCTCGTTTGCCTCGTCATTCGGTGAAGCGGGTGACGCCGGTAAGCAGGCCGGCGCAGCGGTTTCCACTGCCGTCAGCCAGGCCGTGCCGGATGCGGTGAAACCCGTCGATCCGGTGTTTACGCTGCCGGAGAACTCCACGCTGGTCGGCAGTCGCGCCATGACGGCACTGCTTGGCCGCGTTCCCATTGACGGCAAAGTCACTGATCCATACCCGTTCAAGGTTATGTTAGGCAAAGACAACCTGACAGCCAACGGCATCGAGCTGCCGGACGTACAGGGGGCCATCGTATCCGGAACGGCGACCGGTGACTGGACGCTGTCCTGCGTGCGGGGGTCCATTACCAGCATCACGTTTGTGTTCGCGGACGGCACGGTGCGCACGCTGCCGTCGCCGGACAGTCAGAACGCCAGCGGTAACAATCAGAATTCACAGAACAGCAGCGGAAACGGCAATAGCAGCATTGGCTGGCTGTCGGATGACAACGGCATTCCCTGCATCTCCGGCACCCGTAAAAGCAACGCCTCTACCTATCTGCCGACTATCAGCCTGCTGGCCGGCGCTGCCGCTGCCGGCGATGCCCTTTCACAGAACCAGATGACGGGCCAGACCAACGCCATGGGCGGCGTGACGCAGACCTTGACCGGTGATGCGGGACAGGCCGTGCTGGGTAAATCGCTGTCCGGGAGCATGAAAGAAACCGTGGACTGGGTAAAACAGCGTTATGGCCAGACGTTTGACGCGATATACGTGCCACCGGGTCAGACCGTGGCGCTGCACATTACCCGCCAGCTGGCGATCGACTATGAAGAAAAAGGCCGTAAGGTGAAGTATGACTTCAGCCTGGCAGGCTCAGGTACGGGGATGGACTGATGAACAGCCAAAGTAAAGACAGCAGTGAGCTTGAGTACCGCGTGGGTTATACCCCTCTAAGTGGCCGACTGTATGCCGGCTTCGTCCGGCGTGATACTGGCAAGTGGGAAGCTGAACCGCATGACGTAACAGAATTTGCCATGCTGGCCGTCGCGCAGAAGCTGGTCCGTGAAGATACCGATGTTCTCATGAAGCAAGCGGACGGTCGCATCCTGCGCCTTTCAGCAGTCATTTCTGAGATGCACACGCTGGAGGCTGATGATGAAGAATAATGCCTTAATTTTGCTCATTCTGAGCGGGACAGTTGCCCTGATGCTGAGCGGCTGCAGTACCTCTAAAGATGAGATGCTGCCGCCGGGTGACAGCACCATGCTGGAGCTCTGGAACAACGGCGCGTCCACCACCCACGCCACCGCTGAAAGCCGCACCACGCTGCGCCGCCCGGTCTCCGACAGTGAGCGTACGATCGGACAGCAGACCCGGGACAGCTACAGCCGCACTCAGGAAAATGAAATTCAGCAGACGTTTCCGCGACTGCCCAATCCGGATATGGTGATGTATGTGTTTCCGCATCTGGCCGACGGCAACACGCCGGTGCCGGGCTACAGTACCGTTTTCCCGTTTTACAGCCAGGTGCAGTACGCGCTGCCCGGCGAACGCACGGAGGCGCTGTAAATGACCTTTCGTCTTTTTCGCCGCCGCCGTGAAGCGCAGACTGAACATCAGCACGGTCACGGGCCGTTCTCGGTTGAGGGCCATGAGCCGATCACCCGTGACGGCCGGCTGACGCATGCCGATGAATCAGGTCTTTATGCCACAGGTCCCTCCATTATTGACCACGTTCCCTGGGGGGAATACCTTCCCGAACACCAGTGCATCCTGCTCGATGATGGCGTTTCCGTGGGTGCCGTATATGAGATCAATCCCGTCGGCACCGAAGGTCGTCCCGAGTCACGTCTGGAAGAAATCCGCGACGTGGTTGAAAATGCGCTGCAGGACAGTATCCCCGAGCTGGACTCACACCAGTGGGTGGTGCAGTTCTTCTGTCAGGACGATTCGGATCTGTCGGCGTATATGGATTCCATCCGGGGCTACGTCAGACCCCGGGCACAGGGGACGTCTTTCACCGAGGCCTGGCTGAACGAACAGGAGCGGCACCTGAAGAACGTAGCCGCTGAAAAAGGCCTGTTTGTGGATGAAACCGTGACAGGAGCACCCTGGCGCGGGCAGATCCGTCGCACGCGCATGGTGGTTTACCGCTGGGTGGAAAAGCCTTACCGCGACCCAATGGCGCCGGAAGTTTTACTGAATCAGGTCTGCGACCGTCTGACTTCGGCAATGAGCGGTGCCGGCATTCGTTCCGTGCGCCAGAACGGTGAGCAGATACACCGCTGGCTGCTGCGATGGTTCAACCCGGCCCCCCAGTGGACAGACAAGGCCACGCTTTACCGCTGTGCCCGTCACCGCGATGACGCGCCCGGCGACCTTCCTCTGCTCAATGACTTCAGCGAAAGCTTGTGGTTCACCCGCCCCCGTAGCGATGCGGACAAGGGCATATGGTGGTTTGATAACGTTGCGCACAAAGCGGTGCCGGTCGCCCGACTTCGTACCCGCCCTCAGACAGGACACCTCACCGGTGAGGTAAAGCGCGGTGACAACATCAACGCCATTATGGATCTGCTGCCGGAAGGCACCGTGCTGGCCATGACACTGGTTGTGCAGCGTCAGGACAAACTTGAGGCAAATTTTGCCAGCCTGAGCCGCAACTCGATGGGAGAGAACGTCGATTCGCTGCGTGCTCGTGAAGACGCAGCCACGGCCCGCACGTTCCTGGGTAACAAGCACAAGCTTTACCGGGCGGCCATTACCCTGCTCATAAAGGGTCAGGACGAGGACGCACTGAGCAAACGCTACCTTGACCTCAGCAGTAAGCTGCTGAACTGCGGGCTGGAGCCGGTTAATCCGGAACACGATATCGGTCCGCTCAGCACCTACATGCGGGCGCTGCCGATGTGCTTTAACCCGCAGCTTGACCGCCACAACTGGTACACGCGCCTGATGTTTGTTCAGCACTTTGCCTGCATGTCGCCGGTTTACGGGCGTGACACCGGCACCGGCAATCACGGTCTCACCTTTTTTAACCGGGGCGGCGGTCCGCTTTCTGTCGACCCGCTGAATAAAGAGGATCGCACCCAGAACGCGCACCTGTTGCTGTTTGGCCCGACCGGTGCCGGCAAGTCAGCCACGGCGGTCGACAAGCTGTCTCAGATGGTGGCCATCTATCGATCGCGTATTTTCATTATTGAGGCGGGGAACAGCTTTGGCCTCTATGGTGACTACTGTGCGTCGCTGGGCCTCAGCGTTCATCGCGTCAGCATCAAGCCCGGCAAGGTCGTGTCGCTGGCACCCTTTGGTGACTCGCACCTTTTGCTGAATGTGAAGCCCGAGGCGTTGCTCATCATTGAGGACGACCTGCCGGATACAGATGCTGACGATGAGGATGATGAAGACGGTGAGCGTGACATTCTGGGGGAAATGGAGATTGCTGCCCGCCTGATGATTACCGGTGGTGAAGCCACGGAAGAGTCCAGAATGACGCGTGCCGACCGTGGCATGATCCGCGAAGCCATCATGAATGCTGCCCGTAAGGCTTACGCTGAGTCCCGCCAGATGCTGCCCGAGGACCTGATGTTCGCGCTGCAGGACATAGCTCATGACATCAGCCTGGGCGACGACGGCCGCGAGAAACGCACGCCGGCCCGCCGCGCACGCGCCGAGGAGATGTCTGAGGCGCTGCGCATGTTCACGGAAGGTTTTGAGGGCGAACTGTTCAACCGCCCGGGCACCCCCTGGCCTGAGGCCGACGTAACGATCGTGGACCTGGGGCAGTTGGCCCGCGAAGGGTATGAGGCTCAGATGGCCGTGGCGGTTATATCCCTCCTGAATACCATCAACAATATCGCCGAACGCGATCAGTATCTTGACCGTGACATCATCGTGCCCATTGATGAGGGACATATTGTCACCACCAACCCACTGCTGGGACCCTATGCCACAAAAATCGCCAAAATGTGGCGTAAGTTAGGCACCTGGCTCTGGATTTTTACCCAGAATCTTGCCGACTTCCCTGATACGTCGAAAAAGATGCTGAACATGGCCGAGTGGTGGATATGTCTGGTTATGCCGCCTGAAGAGGTTGAGCAGATTGCCCGCTTCAAGACGCTTAATGATGAGCAAAAAGCGATGCTGCTCTCTGCCACAAAACTGCCGCGCAAATACACTGAGGGGGTCATTCTCTCGCGTAAGGTGCAGGCGCTGTTTCGGGCCGTTCCACCGAGCCTCTACCTGGCGCTGGGCATGACGGAAAAAGAAGAGAAAGCAGAACGCCGGGCCATCATGAATGAATTTAAATGTACGGAACTTGAGGCCGTTTACCATGTTGCACGTCGCCTTGACGAGAGCCGTGGTCTTATTCACTGACAGGGGATTTTATGAAAAAACTGACCATGGCGCCGCCACTGGTTGTCGGGGACAAGGCTTTAATTGCCACTGTCATTTTTACCGTCCCGCCGCAGGGGCAGGCATCGGTCGGTGAGACGGATAACCGTGCCATCGTGCAGCTCCGTGAGGAGATAGGTCAGCGCCTGGAGCATCCCTTGCTGGTATCGGTCTATCCGCATCGCGTCGGGCGCCGCAGCTGCACGGCCGTGCATCTTTCCGGTGCCAATAACAGGGCTCTGGATATTCTCATCACCGTGACAGGCAATACACTCTGGCCAACCGAGGGGGATTACAGGACCGGCATTCGCTGGAATATCTGTGTGCCAGATGCGACAG
The DNA here is from genome assembly GCF_043545505.1 of Pantoea sp. SGAir0183. Taxonomy (NCBI): domain Bacteria; kingdom Pseudomonadati; phylum Pseudomonadota; class Gammaproteobacteria; order Enterobacterales; family Erwiniaceae; genus Pantoea; species Pantoea sp. SGAir0183. The sequence continues at coordinate 3,975,669 of NZ_CP028053.1, read as the reverse complement.
ATATGCTGTGGGTGCTAAAGGAGATAGACCGCGCAACAGAGGCTGAGATGTGCCATTAAACAGACCCTCAGTTATCGCCCGGCACCGGTGTATGGTGTCGGGCGGGAACGGAGGCTGCGGGTGCGGGCGGCATAGAGCCCGCAAGAATTTTTTGACAGATTCTGATAATTTAAAATGAGTATTTAATATAGTCATAAACATCTATCAAGCTGTAGGCAACATCTGGGCGTGTGGTAATAAAACAAATTAATGAAATGCCGAAAGCAACGCAATTCGGATTCCAAATGAGCTTAGAGCGCTCTTTATTTGTTAGACAAAGGAATACGGTATACTCACAAGTACACAAGATCAAAATGACACTTAAACAAAAAGTAGTAGCGGTTAGTCCACCACTTGCCCGATTTAAATCTGTCATTGCCCCAGCAAATGGCACGAAAGCCATGCTGAAAGAGGCAAGGAGATTGTCGGAACTTACAAATTCATCATAATTCTCTTCCGCGAACATTCTTGTATATCTTTCTTTTAAGGTCGCAAAAAGTATCAAAGATGCCATAAATCCGTTTAAAAATGCACGGGTTAAATCCACATTAGAGATTCCCGTTAATTCGCAAAATTTTTCGCAAAAAATATATATAAAAAACCAAAATAAAAAATAAGCTAAAATTACTTTTTTTTTAGTTGAGAGGCCTTTTTTCTCTAGTTTCATTTATGATCCTTTTGTTTTTTTGATTTTATGTTGCAGTCATAAGTAGGAATTATTGTGGCCAATCCCAATGATCATATTGTCGAATTTTTTCTGCCAATTCTTGAGGTGCACTACCATGAGAAAGATTTTCTGCATAACCGATTCTTCCAACATAATTAATATCTTTAGAGTCAAGAGTGTTTATCTCCCATGCTCTTATTGTGCAATTTGGTTCGCAAACTGCCACATCTCTATTAACAAACTTCAACCATGAGATATTTACAACTTCAGCTCCAGCTGCCTTTAAATACATTCTCGCAGTTTCATGGGCATTTCCTTCAGTGCAGAAATCATCAATGACTAAAACTTTTTTTCCGCGCAATATTGGCTTGTTAATATATCGCTCTCCTGTATTCAAATTTTTGATAGGGGATGAGTTTAAATTCACAGTATTTGTTTGTGATGTTATTACAACCTGTCGGCGCTCTATTCTTTCCTGCTGAGATTTTACGGCTGTAGTATGTCTTACAAAGAGATCTTTGAGATATTTACCCTTGAATGATACTGCCAAGCCTTTGAGGTCATGCTCCATGATATTTGCCAATTTATAGGGGTCATTAGCATCATGTCCAACATAAGTTGTGATAAAATTTGCCCCCTCACTCAAGCCTGAGAAATAAATACTAGCACCAAGATATCTTATCCAAAAATCTGGACTCCCAATAGATAACTTAGCTAAATTTCTTGCATTGGCAGAGTACATTGTAAACTCAGGGTTATGAGTACTAAAGGGGGCTAAGGCGTAATAGTGAACATCTTGGTTCAAGTGCCCCTGCCACCCCCATAATTCCTCTCTTAAACAAAATACATCTATAAATCTCGCAATTTCTTTTGGTTCAGAAAACTGAAATCCATACTCCGTGACTGGTTGATACCATGTAGCATTAATAAATAAAGTCTTACCATTTGTCGCGGCCTGTAAGTCTTCTTCAGAACGGCCAACATAAATTATCTCATTACGATTTATATTTAAATCAGCCATAATGAAATCAATGGCTCTTCCTGTTTGTTTTGCAGGTATTTCCTTGTTAAGCTCTCGGCAATAATGTATAGAGCCTGGGAATTTTTGTTTTAGATAATCATCAACAGCAATATTTCCATTGTTAGTCCTAACATTTCTGTTGTTGTTTGTTAGAAAAAGGACTTTAATATTTTTAGATGATAAAAACTTAAATAACCTCTTCAATTCAACATCGATTCGTGACTTAATTTCCTGAGGTTGCGGGTTTGATAAAAGAGGCAAAACGACATCTGCGATTGAAAATATAACAGCTTTCAAATGCATTTACTCATCTCCCAGAAGTGACAATTGCTGTAACTTACTAACGGTTTTTTCTTTAATCAACTCCATCACTTCATTAAATCCCGAAAGAGGAGTTTCCAATATTATTGCTGAATATTCGTCCTGAGCGTATTTAATCTCCTCCCGAATGGATTCACCTCTTAGTAATGGACAAAGTATGGTTCTCTTCAACTGGGCGGCATTTCGTACCGTGTGTGACGTTCCGCTTTTCAAGTTCCATTCGACAGGAATTAAAATGTCACTTAAAGCAGCTTGTATTCTGTTTCTTCGAACAAAGTTTTCTTGCGTTGGTTTTTGATCTGGCAGATATTCCGTAAGTATAAGACCACCATTGTCTACAATTCCCTCCCTCAGTTCAACGCTACTTCTAGGATAATTAGAATTTAAACCTGTCCCTAGAACGGCTATTGTTGGTATTTTAAATAAAATTGACGCTTCATGGGCGGCTTGGTCAATACCATATGCTAAGCCACTTACAGTAATATAATCTGATGCAATAAATTGGGAGACTACTGCTTGTGTTAAATAAAGTCCAAGAGCAGTTGGATTTCTCGTACCAACTACACCAACACATTTTTTACTAAGCAACGAAGTATCACCTTGTGCAAAAATCCAGTAAGGGCGATCATTTAAATCCTTCAATTTCTCCGGGTAATCTGAAGATCCATAATGTATTAATTTATAACCTTTGCTATGAAATTGTGTTAATAGGTTTTTAGCGGCAGAAATCATTCCATCACGAAACGTCGACCAATTATTCTCAGTCAAATAATATGGTGCACGATGTAATTTAACTCCAAGAATTGATTCGAATTTTGATAATGTTGAGCAAGTTACAACATCTCTGAAACGGATTCCTTTTTGAGCAACCTTGTATAGAGTCCAATAACTAATGCCACGTAATTCTGATAGCACCAGCAAAGCAGCGCTTTCAGTATTCCATCGAGCTATATCATTAGCAGTCATAGCGCTCGCCAAAAATGGAGTATTTTATCACTTTTATCATAGGATTCAGAAAAAGTGTAGTGTGTAAATGCACTACTTCTAACATGTATTTGCATCATTCTGCATGTGAAATTAACAATCCCAACATACTTTTTCACCAAAGCTATTGAAGTACAGTTAGCAGTATACACGTACATCAAAACCGCCAGTAAACGCGTTACGCATGGTGACACAGGCTCACCATAGAGACATTCCAATTTATATTTGTCCTCATCAGCCACTATACATCGTCCTGTAGTGGTTTGCTAAATCTGGCCATTCAACGTCCGTTTCTGGCACTAGGCGAACATTTGCGCCTTGCAGCGGTTATTGTGAGTGGTGAGTTGGTAAAGAATTATGATATCTGAGTTAAGAGTTAACGGCTGACCCTCCCACACTAAAAACGCACCCTGACTGCATTATTCACTCAGGGAGTGCCCTTAATGAAAATCCCCGTATGCTGCCTTACCACTCTGTTTCTCACCGCAGGTGCTAACGCCGGCACCGTGATTTATACTGACCATGCTCATCCCGTTACCGGTGAACTGAGCCCCGACGTCACCGTCACCGAGCTGGACGCGCCCGACCGCCTCCTGGCGCAGCAATTCGGCCCGCTCTCCGCCGCCCCTGCTCAGGCTGAGCAGCAGGCCCGTGCCGTTATCGCCACCCCGGCGTTCCGTCAGAGCCAGCAGGCGTTAGCCGCGAGCTACGCCTGCGTCGCACACGCCTGGTTACTCGGGCTGAAAAAGTATCCCGCCGTGGTGTTCGACGATAAATGGGTGGTGTACGGCACAACCGACGTCGCTGCCGCCCAGGCGAAACTGGATGCCTGGCGGGAGAAACAGCCGTGAACATGCGCCTGTCCCGTCCGTGCCGGCTGATGCTGGCCACGCTGTTTACCTGCACCGGCACGCTTGCCAGCGTGAACACCGCGAGCCTGCTCTCCAGCGCCATTAGCCCGGACTGTATAAGCTGGCGCATCAGCGGCATCTGCTACTGGCTGCTCTGCACCCCCTTTGGCTGCACGGTGAAAACCTCGGTCAAAGTCACCCACTATATTCCTGAAGCCGTGGTCTCTGCCTACCTTAACCCAGGCGACAACCCCTGGACTGAAATGTCAGCCGTGAGCGCCACGGCGGGCGGCGCTGAAAGCCTGGTGTCGGGCGGTCTCGCCGGCGTGCCTGCTGGCGGTGGGCGTCAGGAGATGAAGGCCCCGGGCATGCGCAAACAGAACCTGCATTTCTACTATGGCGATGCATATGGCCATCCGGCAACGTCGATTATCGGCGGGATGGTGCCGGGCTACTCCTGCCGTTCAGCCGCCGCGCCGTTCGTGCCGTATTTCGTCAGTGCCATGGATTCCCTCGCGTGGCGAACGGGAATTCCGGAGTCGCTCTATCCGGAAGCACTCATCCCCGGAAAACGTGAAATCGGGAATACGTTTGCCGGCGAGATGTGGGGCAACGTTTATCCCCGCAGCGGCTTCGTCACGCAGACCGACAGCTACAAATCGGCGGCCGTCGTGGTTCAGCGCGTGGCCGACATCATGACCCGCGAGGGACAGCTGCACGTCTACAACCCACTGGTTGGCCAGCGGTCTCCGGGTTACTGGCCACCGGACCCCGTTACCGAAAACACCGGCACAAAAAACCACAAGTGGCAGCGGCTTTCGCCTCAGCTGTCGCAGAGCTGCGCGGTCTTTCCTGATACGGGTGGACAGACGGCGGAAAGCGGCGACTACGCCTGGGCGCTCTGGCAGCCCTACAGCTGCTGTAAGCGACGTGGCCAGACCTTCCTTTACAGCACCGATTTTTCATAAGGACACACAGCATGATGAATTTCAGCGTTAAAAAACTGCGCGTGGCCACGGGCGCGCTTTTGCTTTCCCTGGCGATGCCGGCACTGGCCATCGATACCACGCTTTCCTCACAGGGTGCCGGCGTCAGCGGCGCCATCAACGACGGGCTGTTCTACTCCATCGGCGGCGGCTCTGTCATTTCGCCGCCTTCAACGCGCAGCAACATGTCACGGCTCGGCCTGGACGGCGGCTGGAGCAGTGATTTGATGTGCGGCAACTTTGACCTTAAAACCACCGTCGGTAACCAGCTGAACGGCATCACCAGCGGATTCAAGGACCTCATGGGTAACGTCATTCAGGGGGCGACCGGCGCGGTGATGAGCATGCCGGCGATGGCCATTCAGCGTGCCAATCCGGGTCTGTATGAAATGCTGACCAACGGAGTGCTGCAGGCGGGCCTGAACTTCGACAAGGCCCAGATGAACTGTCAGAACATGTCGAAAAAGCTGGCCGACTACACCCTGGGCAGCAAGTGGCAGCAGGCGGCCGTATCTGAAGAGTATAAAGACATCGTGGCATCGAGCGGTGGTGATGCGGTATCGAGCGACCAGAAACTGCAGAAGGCCACGGGCGAAGAAGGTGTGACCTGGGTCGGTGGCCAGAAACGCGGCGGCAAGGGACAGCCGGCGATTCAGCCCACGCGTGACCTGGCAAAAGCCGGCTACAACATGATGAACAGCCTGCCAGTGACCAGCAACAGCAGCGTAGGCTCATCCAGCTGCAACGGTACGGTCTGCCAGCGCTATAAATCCTCCGATGAAGCCGCTTCGGCCGTTGTTAAAGTTCTCGGCGACCGCTCTATACGCACCTGCCGTGAAACCAGCGAATGCACCAGCGGCGGCGCGGATAACCAGCCGGGCAGCACCGTTGCCGGCACTGGCTTCTCGCCGGTACTGGAAGACGCCACCAAAACCAACCTGGAGCAGCTCAGCAAGCTGGTTAACGGTCAGCTGCAGCCCACGGCCGATAATCTGGCCGCGCTCAAAACCGGCAGCCTCGTTGTCACGCGCGGCGTGATTCAGGCGCTGCGTGATGACCCGGACAGGGCCGCACTGGTGCAGCGGCTGGCGGGTGAACTGGCCATGTCTGACACGGTTGAGGCGGCACTCACCATGCGACGCATGCTGACGACCGGTGAGTCTGAGCCGAACGCGGCCGAACAGCCTGAGGCCATTGCCGAGGGTGACCGCCGCGTTGATGCGCTCGATCGCGAGCTGAACGCGCTGCGCAACGAAATGGAGCTGCGCAAGTCCATCAGCAGCAACAGCCTGCTGACCACGCTTGAGCGCCAGGGCGAACGTAATCAGGATAACCAGCTGCAGCAGAAAGCCGGCAATCAGGATCAGGGCTTCAGCCAGATGGGCCAGCCTCAGCCGGGAGGCAACTGACATGATGCGGAGATTTTTGAGCGGCCTCACCGGACGCATTTTGCTTATATCCCTCATCACCGTTGTGGCCATGGCCGCGATTTTGGGACTGGCATCAGTGTTCATGGCGTATGACCCTGATGGCCACCTTATTCAGAAGTGGCTCTACGACAGCCGCTGGGCCATGTTTGCCTGGCGACTGTGCATGTACGTATTCATAGGCTACATCTGGATTATGAATTTGCGGCCCCGGCTGCTGAAGCGCTGGCCGGAAGCCGCAGCACGCCTGCCACGTACTGAGCTGCTTGTCGTCATCTATGTTCTGGCCACGGAGTACGTAGCCTGGTCTAACGCGGTTCAGGGAGGCTGACATGACGGCGAACAGTTACCTGGAATACTTCCTTATCCTGTTTGGCTGGGTGCTCAATAACTCGATGTGGGGCATCCTCAGCAGCACCGGTCTGTTCGCGCTGCCGCTGATTTTTAAGGTACTCGGCGTGTGGCTGAAGGTGCGGGAGGAAGGGGCCGATGAGGGAAACAAAGGCGTTCTGGCGCTACCTCGCATCGAGCACGCCATTTATGTCTCGTTTGTGGTCATGCTGTTCTGCTGCGTACCTCTGTTGCCGGTTGATATCAGCACTATCAAGTTTGATGACTCGCGGGCGAAACAGTGCGGCTTCAGCGTACCCACGCCGCAGAACTCCGGCTATAAAGGGCTGGTTAACGACTTCGACGGCCGTACGGCTGAGGTGCCGGTGTGGTGGTATCTGCTGCATGCGATGTCGAAAGGCACCACGCAGGCAATGATCGCCTCAATACCCTGCGGCACGCAGCTGCGGCAGCTGCGCTTTGACGTTCAGAACACTAAACTGCGAGATCCGGTGGTGCTGCAGGAGGTCCAGGACTTCGCAAAGCAGTGTTACTCCCGGGCCTATTTTAAGCTGAAGAACAGCAACAGCCAGCTGAGTGACGCCACCATCAACTCAGTTGGCTGGATTGGCAGCGACTATTTCCTTAATACCTCTGGTTATTACGACTATTACACGGCCATGACGCCCCGCAGCCAGTGGCCATACAGCAGCAGTCGAGACAGTGGCTATCCGGATACGGGTCAGGGGGGGTATCCGACGTGCAAAACATGGTGGTCTGACGGCAGCAACGGACTTCGTAAGCGTGTACTGGCCAGCTTCAGCGAATCTACCCGAAAAGAGCTTCAGCGCCAGTTCCCGGGCACACAGTGGGAAGAGCCGGCACTGCGCTGGCTGGTGAGCCCCAGTAACGCAGAAATTTCAGGCAGCGGCGTCACATACATGTCCGGTAGTGCGGACACAACGAGTGGTATCGGAGGGAGCCTGTCTCGGTTTACGTCTACTGTCGGGCTGGGCATGAAGCAGGTTGAGGCCTTGCCGGGTTTTGATGCGCTCAAGCAGGCACTGCCGATGATACAGGCGCTGCTGCAGATGATGATCATTATCGTCATCCCCGTGCTGATGATGTTCAGTGCCTATGAACCTAAAACGGTAGTGACGATTTCGTTTGCGCTGTTTGCGCTGCAGTTCATCACGTTCTGGTGGGCACTGGCGGGCTGGCTGGATGACCGGCTTATCACCATTCTCTACTCAAACCTGGCTGAAGGGGGGCTGGCTTCGGGGCAGCCTATCGCAGATTTCCTCAGTTCTCCTCGTGACGGCTGGATCATGAACCTGGTACTGGGGATGATGTATGTGGTGTTTCCGGCGTTCTGGGTAGGCATGCTTGGATGGGCAGGAGCAAAAATTGGGTCGATGGCAAGCAATTTAGCTGACGGCGCAAAAATGCCAATGCAAGCAGGTGCTGAAGCAGGGAGAGAGGCTCAAGGTATGGTTAAAGCAGGTGTCAAAGGGGGGTTAAAATAGCCAATTAGAAACGGTGACATTTGTCACCGTTTAATCGAAATCTTCTTTCTTTTCCCAACTATACCAAAGCCATGGTCTATTTTTTCTGAATTCTTTATCGCTCACAGACGCCGTATTCTCAGAATCTGGTAACTTTGATGCAATCAATGATGCCGCTGAAAAAACACTTATAACCGAGTCTCTCAAATCCTCACCAAAGCTCCGGCCACTCTCGTACTTATCAAGCTCTTCATTCCAGTCGCTGGCCATGAAATTTGCCTCCGATACTATGGGAAATGCCCTGCTTCAAGATTACTTTAAAGACAGCTGAATTGGCAAGTTTTTGTACAACTCGCAGCGCTCTGGTTTTCAGGGCTGAGCCTGTGAAAATCATCTTTCTCAGAGCCAGGACAGTTTCGCAATCGATTACAAAATTGATCTCACTGCAAGTAAGATTAATAATATATATATAAGCGGACTCGTTATACAAACCAGAATGGAATGAAAATGGACTCATTTAAAACCTTTGAACTGGATAGAAGCCTGACTAACTCAAAAATTCGCATAAAAAACGAAATTCTTGCTGCCTGCATTGGCTATGGGAGTAAAGCTCAGCAATATAAATTCATTACAGGCTTTTGTGATAAAAAAAGAAACGGATATGCAATTTTAATTGAGTTCATTTCAATTTTATTTGAGAAATCTAAACTACCCATTCAAAATGACAGGGTGTATTCATGGTACAGGAATGATAGCGATGTAAAAGGTTTGATAGAATCTCTCAGTAAGTCACAATTAAGCGAAATCATTACCGAGCTAAATGAAGTTTACAGAAATACACAGATTCTTCTAAACTCTGCAGGAGTTACTCATGTTAACTTAAGGCGCGAGATTGCCCCAAAAGGAATACCACACCGTATAAGTAAAAGAGTCAGAATATCGCAATTCGGAATTGATATGATGAGCTATGATAGCTTGCTGATGCTTTATAAAGTTTCAGCAAATATTCTTGGTTATGAAAAGATACCTGTACACATGGATGTGCTAAATTCCTTTACCGACACTAACGATAGAGGCGGTTATGGCTCCATATCTCTGAATTTTAATATACCAATAGAAGATGTAATGTATTCTTATCTCACCCTCCCCAGCGATCAGATGGAAGGCGAAGAATGGATTGTAATTAACCGTTCTCCTACTGGCATTATTGAATTACCCGTTTCAAATCTTACTATTAATGACAAAAGAGTCGAATCATTCTATAACGAAATCTATAGTCATTTAAGCTCTGAGTATGCCCAGCAATTATTCGATTTAGATTACTCAAAAACATGGGGGAACGTGCCACATTTCTGCTCACGCTTTCTGTCTTAAAATCTAAAAACCTGAAGTCAGTAGTGTAAGGGAGCTTTTAACGGTTTGCCTTCAGGGCTGTTCCCGTATTCTTCCCCACATGCATCTATAACATTTAGCTTGTAAATGGATCTCATAACGATCTAACATTTCCGTCGTTGTACCGTTGCTTACGCAACACGCCAATGTCCCGGCAATCTGAGAGGGACGCCTTCGGGTGATTGCACTGCCAAAACCGTTATGACCTGAGAGACGGAGCCTTCGGGCGGTAACTTCGTTTAACCTTTGAGAACGAAGATCGCGTTGCGATAAAGGTCCTTTCTTTTACAAAGCCATTTCTGGCATTTTCTGATTACGGTTTCGGCCGTATCGCTTTCACTTTTCTTTACGCACTGACGCTGAAGGGCTGCTGCGAACTTTGCAACGCGGGTATGACCATTTGGAACATTTGGGCATCTTCCACGTTTGCATTGAAAGCAGAGGAGCGCGGCGTCACTTGTGAACGAGTGAAACGAGTACCAAGTGACGCGCGCGAAAACACGTCCTGAACGCGCATTTTACGTACCTTTTCTTCCTTCACTACAACGTGAAACGAAGTGAGAAGACGAACACAATTTTATCAACCCAGTGAAAAACGCAAAACGAACCCGTTTATCACATTGTTATTTAAGGAATAGATATGTAATGAGATACCGAATCGGCGACATCATCGGAGGATGATGTCGGGGGCGACCTGGAAACAGGTACAGCGAAAGCTGCGGTCAGTGTAGGACACTGATTTGACACCTCTCAAAACCTCAACACTTTGCACTTCCCTGGTGCTCAGGTACTCATTACGACGCAGGATGCGCGAACTCAAACCGTGTCGCCAGGGTAATGCGGGTGTCGTTTTCTGCCGTTTTCACGGAACGGCAGAAAACGACATCTGCCTGTAATGCTGTTTTACGTGGCAAAACTGTTAAGGAGATACAGATGTCCAGACGTGAAAAACTGTTAAAGCAGGAACTTGTCGCTGAAATCCGTAAAAGCGGGGGGAGCTTTAAAAAGCAGGATGACTATTCCAGAATTATGCACCGGTTTGCTGAGCGTCTCGCCGCGCTCAATATTCAGATAAACTCGGTATCACAACTCAAAGTCCGGCACATTGAGTTGTATATGAACAGCCGGGCATCAGATGATGTTTCCCGGCGAACCCGTCAGAATGAAATGTCGGCAATACGCGTAATGCTCCGTAATGCCGGTAAACACAAACTGGCTGACCCTTCACATGAACGACTGAATAATAAAAGTCTGGGTATTTCAGGCACGAGTCGCATGGGCACAAAAAAATCTGTTTCTGACGAGCGCTACATTGAGATTCTTCAGAACGTTGAGAAAAAAAATGAAGGCGTTGCCGTGGCGGTATGTCTGTCACGTTATATCGGACTGAGAAATGAAGAAGCTATTCAGTCAGCAAAATCGTTAAATACCTGGCAGAAGGCATTACAACGGGGCGATAAAACCCTGAAGGTTATTTTCGGAACCAAAGGGGGACGTGCAAGGCTGACCACAATCGTCGACAGGGATAAAGTTCTGGATGCCGTTAACCGTGCCATTAAACACGCAGAAAACAATAACGGTAAGATTATTGATAAGCCAGATTTAAAATCCGCGATGGATTATTACAGAAATACGCTCCGGACCGAAATGACCGGGGGGCATGAGACACCCCACAGCTTACGTTACAGTTACGCGGAAGATGCTTTCAGATATCACCTTGCCAGAGGTTTTTCGAAAGACGAATCACTTGCACTGACCTCGATGGACCTCGGACATGGTGACGGACGAGGAACCTATATCAGAAATGTTTACTGCCAGTCCCTGATGGACTGATGATTAATCATGAGGTGTACTGTGAATAATTTACCCGTTATAACTTTCAGCATCTTATCTGTTGAGTATATTCACGAAATCAGCTTATCTGAAATACCACCCTCAGAAATCAGTATTACGTTTAGTTGTCTTTCACCGGTTAATGAAACGGATACGCTTGCGACAGTTAACCGTTATTTTGATGACGGTATCGACTTTAGTTGCGCGACTGCCATTTCAGAAACAGGCTATATATTTACGGGTTCATTAAAGATGTGTAGTCGCGACAGCATTGAAAACATTACGGCGGGTGAGTTTACCATTCCTCTTTCAGCGGTTTTAGTCACGTTGCTTAAAAACGGAACCTACCTGCAGCAGTGTGATCCCGATGCCATTATGGCAGACGCCTGGTTTGGGGATCGGTGCGAGACGGTGAAAGCGTCCTGGTTATCTTCATAAAATTCACTCCGGCGTTGTTGATTTGGACAGTGCGCTGGAGTACATTTTCCATGCTAACCGTTGTCATCTCGACAACTGCCAATGTTCCGGTGATTTGAGAGGAACGCCTTCGGGTAATCACACGCCAATGTCATCATTACCTGAGAGATGACGCTTTCGGGCGGTAATAAATCTGTTTAACCTTTGAAAACAGAGACCCCTGCGGTTAAGGTCCTTTTCTACTTCGCATTACCCCCATACACCTGTTTTACTCATCTGGCATTCCGTGCCTGATTTTCACTCCTGAGGGATACTTTCCCTCCGGGACGGTTCCTTTTTTATGAAGGAATCGTACCCATGCATTACACCAGAATGATCAACCCTCTTACGTTACTGAATTGTGACTCGCCAGCTTCAGCAAAAATCATGGTGGATTACGTAAAAACTCAGCTTAACGTGCGTCTGGATTACAGACTCATGGTCGATGCAGATCCACAGGTTCCTGCTGACGGCCTTCCGGACTACCTGACTTTTCTGAGACATGTCGCGCGCGCAGTTGGTTTTGCAACTGAGCATGGTTACATCAGACATGCCTTTACCGAAGAGGCAGTGAACGAGCTTACTCTCCTGGGGACAAGTGTTCACAGTCTTCACTGGAATGCGGCTTTTCATGAGGGCGCTGCCCGGTCCCGAGAGGACAAAGCGCTGGACAACGTTACAGAGCAACTGCGTGCAATGTTTTATCAGAGCGCTGATGCTTCTGACATCGTCTGAACGCCTTATTAACCGAACTGTTTCTCACCCTAACGGGACTTCTGTCCCCGTCAGGGGCAGGGTTCCTCAATTCTTTAAGGAATCCTTTATGAACGCATTAACGTTAGCACATGATTTTGCGCGTGATTTTACCATCGATTATGCAGCTGAAGCTTATGCAGAAGACGCAGAAGAAGGGTCAACAGTTGATTTCAATACCCACGCCGCGGAACTGACCGCTCATAAAGTTGCACTGGCCAAAGCTGAAGGTGACCTGCTGATTATTGCAGCGCATCGTCGTCTTGGTCTTAACACCGATAGTGATGAAGACGGTTTTCCATACTATGTCTGGGAAATGGCTGACGTTGCCCGGGACCTGGCCGAGCTGTCTGTACGCGAACTCGTGCCGGCATCCTGGCAGTCTTTCTTCGAAAGCCTCTGCCAAATGGCCAGAAACATTGATGAAGCAGCCTGGACGTTTTTTTTCAACAGCGCCGTTAGAGACGAAGAGGGCTTCATGTATGACTTACGTGAAAAAGAGCGCTACGGCGACTGATATACATCTGGCATGGCAGACTGGTTGCAGCTGAGGTGCTTGATTATGGAACTATTTAACAATACTGAATTGTGTCTAATCGCTGAATGGTGCGTTGAACGTGACATCATCCCTGATCGTGTTACAGAAAGCGAAGTCCGCGCTGCGTGCCGCTCTTTGGGTATTAAGCATCGCGATTATTATGACCTTTATCAGGTTAAAGAAATCAGCGAACTGATGAAGTTTTGAATACATCAAAGAGCTGGCTGATATGACTCACTCACCCTTGCGGGGATTTATCTCCCTGCGGAGACAAATCCCCCCTTATTTTTAAGAGGATTTGTCGATGAACATTCAGGCTTCTGAAATATCACTGCTGGTTAAGCACAACAGCGAAGAGTGGCACCGTATGTGGAACAGGCTTGCGGAGCACCCCTTTAACCGTTCTCTCGCCTCCCCCGGGCAGACTTACCACGGCGGCGAAGACTGGGAGTACGTTGAAACACTGGAGCCACCATCCAGCGGAGCTGAAAGATGTTATCTCCATCACTTCAGACACCGCTGTCACCCTGTGGCAGGGAATGTGAGTGTTAACATTTCTGCCAGCCGGCGCTTTACCCCGCAGGATTCGGGTAACGCTTACTACCACGATTTTGGTTAGTGATTAACCACCGGCCTGAGTCAGTTTCTGATAAAGGCTTTAACCCGCGCGGGGACAACCTCCCCGCCACAGCGGCGGTGGTTTTCTCCGCGCTTAATCAGGAGAAAACCATGAGCAGTATAATGCTTTCACTTATCACCCGCCTTTCAGGCGCACTTAACCGGCTTGCCGGCAACCTGCAGCAACAGCAGGCAGAGTGGTTTACCAACCGCAGCGGCCGCTGCAGCTTTAAGGCAGACGTCGTGCCGACAGAGAACGGGTTTACGCCCGTCATCTCCCGTCGCACCGGCTTCACTCAGCGTGACTGGCGTGTTGACCAGTTACCGGGTGCCGGTACGTACGCAACGGCCCGTAAGGCCCTCAGGGCCGGTCGGCTGATGGCGCAGCAGATGGCGGAACTTCGCTACCGCTTTGACTGATGTTAACTGAATGACACTTCCCGGAGGGACCTTCCCTCCCGGGGAGGTCACCTCCTTTTTTAAGGAGCCACTATGATACGTTTCACCTCCACTCAGCTTCGTCCGGTTCTGTCTCTCAACCGGGGCTTAAGAGGCCCGGTGATACTCGAAAAAAACAACGGTATCTGTCTCCACCGCCCTGACTCCAGAAGGCTTGTAACCATCCCGCTGGCCTGGGCTGAAGGATGTAATCCCTTGTCAGATGACGGATGGCGTAAACTTTCCGACAGTCTGATAGCCGATGAGACCTTTTCTCATCAGTTTGACCTGAGCCAGAACGCCTGTGACGCAGTCCTGAATGAGCATCAGGACCTGGTGATCACCTTCATTTGCCAGACCCCGGGTGCCGTCAGAGTCTTTGCCGAAACTGGTGAGCCTGAGAAGGTTTATCTTCCTGTCGGCATCTACCGTGAGAGGATCTCATGGCTTTACGACCAGTCATTACGTCACTTTCATTCCTGTGTCGGTAATGCGGAACGCCTCAGCTGGCGCTCACAGGCACTGAACGTGCTCGACAGGGTTATCCGGCTCGATTCAAGGCGGGCTAAACCCTCTGACCGGCAGATGCTGGCCAGCACTGTGCAGAATGTTCGCAAGCGTATCAGCCAGATTTCATCAGACGGATCGTTACGTTTTTACTCATAACGTTTTTCCCACTCACCGGTGGCGCACTGTCCGCCACCGGGACAGATGCGCCGTTTTTTTAGGGGCGCATCCCATGAAGAAAAAAACTGCCGGCCGTAAGGCCACAAAGGAACAACAGACTGACCTTTATCAGCAGGTCACCGACAAAATCATTATCGCGCTGGAAAACGGCGTGCCACCCTGGCGCCGGCCATGGCGCTCTGCGCAGAAGGTCTACGGCAGCGGATTGCCGGTCAACGCCATCACGGGCAGGCACTACAGCGGCGTCAACGTGCCGCTGCTGTGGATGGCTGCAGAGGAAGCGGGTTACAGCGCCGATCGATGGCTCACGTATCAGCAGGCAAAGGCTGCCGGCGGACAGGTCAGAAAAGGCGAGCGCAGCTCAATGGCCATCATCTTCAAACCGTTTGAAAAGCAGCTCCGCGACGGCAATGACAGTCCGGTGTTCAGAGACGGCGTGCCGGTGATGGAAAAGCTGGCCATGATGAAACCCCTGCAGCTGTTCAACGTTGCGCAGTGTGAAGGGCTACCCGATAAGGTGTATGCACCCACGATGATGCAACCGGATACTCCCCCTGAGGGGTTCTCAACCGTACAGCAGCAACAAGTTCTGGAGATACTCAACGCAACCGGCGTGAAGTGCTCTTCTCACCGGCAGAACCGGGCGTATTACAGCCCGGGGGCAGATCGGATTGTGTTGCCTACAACTTCACAGTTTCGTTCACCTGAAGACTACTGGTCCACGCTGCTGCACGAACTGGTACACGCGACCGGCCACCGCAGCCGCCTTGATCGTGAGGGGATAACTTCCTCATCAAGAGAGTTTGGTGACCCCGTTTACGCTTTTGAGGAGCTGATAGCGGAAACCGGCAGTGCGTTTCTCTGTGCGCATCTCGGCATTTTTGGTGAGGTACAGCACGAGAGCTACCTGAACGGCTGGCTCAGCGTTTTACGTAATGACAAAAAGGCGTTTTTCCGTGCCTGCCGGTTTGCCCGGGAAGCATCGGAATATCTGTTGAAGCCGCTGGGTGAAACCCGGAGTGAAGCAGCGTAATTAACCCCGGCGACGTCAGTCGCCATCATCCCCCTGAGGGCACTCTCCTCAGGGAGATGCCCTCTTTTTTAAACGTAAAAGAGGAGTACAACGATGTTTTCATGGTGCAAAAACCGTCTGGAAATCACCGGTAAGTCTGACTGCATCGACGTTATGCAGTCGTGGATTGCCGGAACCGAAGTGCCGCTTTACCGCCACGCCATACGGCAGGCCATAAAGCTGTTTCTCGCCGGCTGTGCCGGTATGCTCAAACCCGTCAAGGCAACGGAATACCGTGCTTATCCGGAGCTGGTTTCATCGGGCACCGGCGTCGGCACATCACCCAACCAGGCGTTTCAGCATTTCCTGGAGTTGCTTGAGAAGGATGCCTGGCTTGACGGCAAAACGCTCTCGCGAATGGACAAAATCTGGGTTCAGTCCGGCATCGGCGACATTAAGTGGGAAAGTATCCCTCATGCAGCCCGCCAGACCATCTCCCGGCTTATGGCCGTACATTACGCCGACTGGTTTGGCGTCGCCTCTGCGGGCGGTCAGTTTGACCCGCAGGAGCGCTGGGAGTGGCTCAGTATAAAACCGGACACAACCTGTCCGTGTGACATGCTGATGGTGATGCCGTCACGTCTGGCCACCGAGCTCAACGGGGACAGCAGTCTGTTCAGTGGCCTCAACACCACATCAGAACTCTATACCCAGCTCTACGGGACGGAGTTTCCGGCGGGGCACCGGATGGAGTGGAGTCGTAACGATATCGGGTCGCTGAAGCTGACGTTCTCTTCTGCCTGGTATCCGCCGTCCGCGGAAGTCATGGGGCAGATGTCGCAGAAGTTTGACTGTGAAATCCGTCACTACTGGCTGTCTCCGGATGCCGGCACGTCGGGTTACAACTGTTTTGACCGCGGTGACCACGTCGACAGCGGCCCTTATCCGGAGGATGAAGTGCAGTATCCGGTGAGTGAAGGAGCGCGTCTGTATCAGTTCAGTGCTGAAGCGGGCGCACCTGCCACTCCGGCCGTTGCACATTACGCCGGCGTTCGCGCATGACGTTACCAACCGACAGACCTGTATCTCAGGTCTGTCAGACAATGGCCACAGCATCTGCTGTGGCCGCTTTTTCACCCGAAGGGGGAACATCGTTTCCCTTACGGGGCGTGTTCCCCTTTTTTACTGAGGAAACACGCATGAGCATCCGTACCGACCATGAGAAAGAATTCATCTCCCTTTTCAACTCCATCTCCCGGGGCACCCGACGTATTCAGGTGTTTACTGACTTTATCAGCTGCAGTGTTATTGCGATTCAGAATGGCCTGCAGTTCTGTGAGAAACGTGAAAAGAAATACATGGCCATCGTGGCCAGATACAAAAAAGAGGACGTTTCATCAATGGCCAGACTGCTGGCCTGCGTGGTCAACGGACTGGAAGAAAAACCCTGTGACTTTCTCGGGCGCATTTACATGCTGCTGGAGCTCGGTGACAAAGACAAAGAGCAGTATTTTACTCCGTGGAGCGTGGCGCTGATGATGGCGCAGCTGCAGTTCGGCGCGCAACTCAGCAAGCCTGAAGAGGTGTTCAGAGACAAGCCGTTTATCACTTTTGCTGAACCGGCCTGCGGCGCTGGCGCCATGACGCTGGCATTTGCCAGCATGCTAAAGCAGGCAGGTTACTCGCCTCACCGATATCTGTGGGTGTCGGTAACCGACATTGATCCGCTGGCAGCGGGCATGGCCTATATCCAGTTGTCACTCTGCGGCATACCCGGTGAAGTTGTTATCGGGAATGCCTTGTGTGACGAAAGGCGGAGGGTACTGCTGACACCTGTGCATTACTGGGAACAATGGGCTAACCGTTTGAGTTCGCAATGTATTAGGTAAAAATATGCGGAGAGAAATATCGGAATAATAAAAATTATATAAGGCAGGACAGGAGGGAATGAGAAAAAAAACGGGGAGGCACCCCGTTTTTTTAATGGTTTTGACGTTCTACTTTCTCATGAAAACGACAAAAGTGTATAGATAGTTTGAAGAGGAATATATAAAAACCGACTTGACTAAGGGTTATTAACTTATCACTTTTTTGTATTTTTTCTGCTAGCGCATTAGAAGGTATTTGATAAACATCGTCCAAAAAAACAACACTATCAGGAAATGCGGTACTTTGAGGAAGATAAATTATATTTGTAACCTTCTGTTCTTTGATAGCTTCGAGCTGAGATTCTACAGATTGTGGCTGTACACCTTTACTCAAAAGATATGCTCGCCACTTTTCAAAATCAACCAATGGGGCAAACAAAACCTTCATCGGTCTGCTTCGTGTGTTTTCTGGAGCAATGTCGCAGCTATTACTAATGATAATACCTTTAATGCCCTTTGATTCTGCAACTTCGCCTTGAGTAAACTTAAAAACTGGTAGTTCTTGGAAAATGTCACCTTGCAAGACCATATCCTTCAAGTCCTGATGGTAATTTCCTAAGTAATACTCAGTTTTGTCGGGAAAATCCTCTAGAGCTCTAAGCAGTCCAATCTGTTGATCTTGTGTAAGATAGTAGGGGATTTGTTCCTTAAGGTCCTCAATGTCTAACTTATTTTGAATCATACTTAATCCAGATACAGATCCCATAAGGATTCAGAAGTAATTATCTCGATATTCTTATCTAGTGACGTTTGGTTAGCTGTTAAAGTTGCATAAAATTTTGATATTCCTTTAGCAAATTCAGCTGCAGTGAAATCATTATATCTTGAAATGTAAGTCCTTGCATTACCAGCCTTTACTGCCAAAGCTCTAATGGAAATTACCTTCTCTTCTTTAAAAGAGTTGGTCATTTGAGGGCCAGACATCTCATACTCTTTCGTAATTGATGAAGGATCGTTTGTATACAATAGTCCGCATAGTAGAATAGGCGCAATCTTAGTAGCTTGGGTGGGCTTGTAGCTCAAAGCATTATTTTGCATCATTCACCTCTTGGAGTATTGTATTTAGGACCTAACTCTTCGATAGTCGAATCTTTTAAACAACTAAAAAATGTTTTTAGATTACATTCATGGATATTATCAAGTGCTGAATCAGTATTTGAGATGAAATCTTCAAGTTCAGCATCACTTTTAATATACCGAGCTGTCTCAATATCTAGAATCATGCCTTTATCCTCATATGCGCCGCTTTCGGTTAGCACTAGAGCATGGCTTAAAATTTGTATTATAGTAGAATAATTTTCATCATCTTTATCAACTCTTAAATTTATGGGGGCGTTCAAAATATCATCCCCAGCAAGAGAAATATTTAAATTTAATTTATCTAAATGACTACTGCCATCTTGATGAGCCTTAAAGAAATCAACATATTTGATGGCATAACGTATTACATCTTCGTTGACCTTCAATTTACCAACTTCTTCAATTACTCTCAAAATAACTTTTTTAAATGCAGACCAACTTTCATAGTTACTTGAGATCGAAGATATAGTTATCCCATGATCACTAAGGCCTATAGAATGCCCCTCAAATTCAAGTCTGCTTATGACAGCATAATGCATGTCTTCATCTGCTTCCCTGACATTTTTAGGGATTTGACTGGCTTGAGTGTTGGTTATGGGTTTCTTACAATCTAGAGCATGAAAGAGAAAACCAGGCATGATTTCTGATATTTGTTTTCGTTTTGAATAGCGAAGTTCGAAAACAGCCTCTATAAGGGGCTGCTTCTCAAGGGAAGTCGGTATACGTTTGTGCATTGATTATCCATGTAGGAAAGTAGGTGGCGGAGCCGATAGACAATAGCTACCGCACGAGTTCCATTGCGGAACCCAGGATTGTACGTATGAGGGGCCTGTGAACAGCCCTTGTAGTAGATATGAAAAGAGTATAATTCTTACATTGAATTAGTGATACTAAAATCATCCCGCCGAAGCACTGACAAATCTCTTAATTGATTAAACATACAAAATTCAAGACATTATGCAACAAGTCGAATGATGAGATTGACTGTTACCCGCCTTGTTTATACTGTATATTTAAACAGTAAAAACAGGAGGTGCCATGACATGCTCATTTTATACAAATACCCGCTATCCCCAATCTCGATAGCTGCACCACTTTTCCTCGAAACCTGTCAGGCAGGTTTTCCCAGCCCTGCTCAGGATTACGTTGAGCGCGAGTTAGACCTCAACGAATATTGTGTCATGCGTCCTGCTGCCACGTTTTTTGTCCGCGCCTCCGGACAATCTATGACAGACATTGGTCTCAACAGCGGTGATTTAATGGTGGTCGATAAGGCCGAATCTCCCCGGCACGGCGACATAGTCATTGCTGAGATTGAGGGTGAGTTTACCGTTAAACGCCTGCTGCTCCGCCCCAGGCTGACGCTTCAACCCATGAATCCTTCCTTTCCTCCCATATATCCCGATCCGGAAACGCTACAGATTTTCGGCGTGGTCACCTCGTTTATTCATAAAACCCGGGGTGAGTAATGTTCGCCATTGTGGACGTCAACAGCTTTTATGCGAGCTGTGAAAAAGTCTTCAGACCTGATTTGCGTAACCAGGCTGTCGTCGTCCTGAGTAACAACGATGGTTGCGTCATCGCCCGTAGTGCTGAAAGTAAAAAATTTGTACGAATGGGTGAACCCTGGTTTAAGATTAAAAACGAAAATTTCCCTGTTAAAATTCATGCGTTTAGCTCTAACTATGCGTTATAGTAAGTTAAGTGGAATGCAACATTGATCGTATAGACTTTGAACAGCAACGCTGACCTCAGAGGTAAACGCAATGACGACTCCACTAAACAACAGTGCCATTTTACTGGCGGAACGCTGGCTGAAGCTGCTGTCCGACCTGGGGCGGGCACCCGCCACCCTGACCGCCTACCGCGCAGCCCTCTGTCATTATTTTGCGTTCTGCAGCCGGAACAGGATTGAACCTGAAAAGGTCAGGTTTGATGACATGGCTGCCTACATCCGTCCTCAGTTACCCGGTATGCCTTTCCCGGCCGCAAGCGCCACGCTCCAGCTGCGCCTGTCGGCTGTCCGTCTCTGGTACGACTTCCTGATGTATCTTGACCTGTGTAAGGTAAATCCGCTGCCCCGTTCCGGCACGCCGGGCATGCTGTGTTCCGCACGGGGGCTGGTTCCCCGTATCGTAAAGCTGCCGCGTATTCCTGACGATGCACAGTGGCAGCTTTTTCAGGCTCATGCCGCGGATTCTCCGCTTCGTGACCGGCTGATGCTGGCGTTAACCTACTGCGGTGCGCTGCGACGATCGGAAGTCACCGCGCTGAGTACTGATGACCTTGACTTTGCCCACCGCCTCATCCGCGTCCGGGCTGAAACCACCAAGAACCGTCATGAACGGATCGTCTGTTACAGTCCCGCCCTGACGCCGGTGCTGGCGGCTCATCTTTTACAGATGAAGCTGTCGGGGATGGTAAAAGGAGCCCTGTTCCGCTCTGAGTCCGATCGTAATCAGGGGGCACCGCTCTCTTACTGGAGCTGGAGCAAAACGGTACGGAAATGGGCGCTTGAGTCAGGGCTGCCCGACATTTCAACCCATACTTTCCGCCACCTGCGGTTGACGCATCTGGCCCGTGCGGGCTGGAAACTGCACGAACTTGCCACCTACGCAGGTCACCGTGATCCGCGCACCACTCAGATTTATATTCACCTTTCCGGCAGGGATCTTGCCGCCCGGATGGCAGGAGCAATTGAAACGGCAGATATCAGGATGGCGAACCTCATTTTCGGCACGGAGGAATAATATGGCAGCGTCTGAACAGCCTGAGAATGTGTGGCTTCCCTTCGACCTCTCCGCTTACAGGCTTGATACTTTACTGACTGAGCCTGAAAAGGCCGCACTGGCCACCTCTCACAGCCGGGGCAGGCTGCTGCGGATGAAACCTGCTCCTGAGTTTATCAGGCCGCTGAAAGACATCGCAGCAGAAAGCGGATGCAGCCGCGAGGTTGCTGACCTGATAATACTGGACCTCCTGCGTGAGATGCACCTTTCGGGTATACCGTACTGGCGATGGCCGCAGGAACGCTGGCAGACATTCAGCCGGACGGACGGAAAAGGACGGCCGCTGATGGCCGCCTTTGCATGGCATTTCGCCGGACGGTATGATCCCCTCAGCCTGCCAGACATCAGAAAACCTGCCCTGTATACCTGTGCCATTTTTGGTCAGGCTATTTACTTCCGGGAGCTTCACCGCCTGACTGAAACCCTGAAATCGCTGGGCTATGCTGCGGGTAGTCAGGTCACGCATCTGTCGGGCATACTGGCCACGCTGATGGTCATGAACAGAGATCCCCGTCTTGAAACCTTTACGCCTGAACTGCTGTGGGAAGCCCAGAACAACACAGATAGCGGGACATCCCGGTACATTGGCCGGATTTCACACGGCCTTGCTGCGCTGGGCATCTTCAGCGCCCCGATGAGGATGCGTAATTATACCCGATGGTATGAAAAACCCGTAGACGGGATCGATCCGGCCTGGGTCAGGTGGTGCCGGCGCTGGCGGGAAACGTCTGTGCTGAGGCCTCGCACCCGTGAAGGCCAGTACAGCTTTATACTGCGCTGCGGCCTCTGGCTGGCAAAGGCGCATCCGGAGGTGCGTGAACCGTCAGACTGGAGCATGGAAATCTGCGCCAGCTTTATCGCTGCGGTCGGCGGGATGAACGTGGATGAGCTACAGTTGGGCACGGAAAGGGGCACCCGAAAATCGGTGCGATCCGGTGAGCCTATGATGCCGCATTCAAGGGCGCATTTTATCTACTCACTGCGCCGTTTTATGGTCGACTACGAAAACTGGGGCTGGGGTCGCCTGCGCTTCAGCCCTGCCCGTCATCTTTCCACACCGGATACCACCCTGTTTCGGCGCGACGTCAATCCCCGTGTTATCGACGATCCGGTCTGGCTCAAGCTCATCTGGGCCAGCCTCAATCTGCGTCAGGAAGACCTGCTTACTGAAATACATTATCCGCTGGCCATGCTGCAGGCGATGGCCGTCATCTGGACCCATGCGGGGCTGAGGAAAAATGAGCTGCTCCGCCTGACTACCGGTTGCATCGCGCCGCAGGCAGATGAAATAACGAAAGATGACGGCAGCGTCATCCCGGCCGGAACCCTTTGTTACCAGCATGTCCCCGCCGGAAAAACATCAAAAGCCTTTGTTAAACCCGTGGCGACAGTGGTAAAAAAATATGTCGACATCTGGCTGGCCGAACGCCCGGCAGAACAGGCCATGCTGGCTGATGAGCGGACCGGTGAGAAGGTCCGGCTGCTGTTTCAGTACCGGGGGAAGCCTGCCGGCAGCGCTATCCTCAACCGCACGGTGATACCGATGCTCTGCGCAAGAGCGGGCGTTCCTTCTGAAGACAGCGGCGGAGTGATAACCAGCCATCGGGGACGCGCCTCAGCCGTGACCGCACTGGCCAGCGTACCGCAGGGCATGTCACTGTATGAACTGATGCAGTGGGCTGGTCACTCAACGCCCCAGTCCACCATGCATTATCTCCGTATCCGCCCGACACAGCTGGCCGCCTCGTTTGTAAAAGCAGACAGAGTCGCGCACATGATCAGCGTACTGATTGATCGCGACCCTGACGCCGCCAGCCTGACCGGACCTGCAACGTATTATGATTTAGGTGATTCATACTGCACAAATCCGTTCTGGAGCAGCTGCCCGCACCGGATGGCCTGCATCGGCTGCGATTTTAACCTGCTGAAGGACAGCGCGCGCGGGCTTATTCTGGAGAGTAAAGCATCCATCCGGCGTTACCTCGAAGAGGTCCCGCTCACTCCCGATGAGAAAGCCGTACTGGAGCAGGATGCTGAAAAGGTTGAGCAGGCTCTTACAAAATTGGGCCCAAAATCCTGAGTGCTCAAATGCTTTCAATGTCCGGTCTGAGGGTGTCAGTTCAGAGTCAGTACAGACGACCGAACGTCGTATTTGATATGAATCTGATTATAGCGGGCGTTATGACGTAACTGATGGAGCAGCAGATGAGAAAACAGAAGCGATGTATGGGGTATGTGGCTGTCGTGGTCGATGACTACGATCGTGCAATTGAGTATTACACTGATAAGCTGGGCTTTACCCTGATTGAGGACACGCCGCAGCCGGGTAAGCGCTGGGTCGTGGTGACGCCGGACCCTGACAGCGACTGTGCTATTCTTCTTGCCCGCGCGTCGAACGACCGGCAGGAAGGCTTTATCGGCAACCAGTGCGGCGGACGGGTTTTTCTGTTCCTGCAGACCGACGACTTCTGGCGCGACTACAATGCTATGAAGGCAAAAGGCGTCCACTTCTGTCAGGAGCCGCGCGAGGAAGAATACGGAATGGTTGTCGTGTTTGAGGACATCTATGGCAATCGCTGGGACCTTTACCAGAACAGGCAGACCTGAAACTCTGTCACGACAGTGTCCCGGATTTAGGGGAAGCCTTACAGGCGTAAACCCTGTCGGATCAGGCCCGCAGAGAGCGCTTCTGAACAATATACTGAACTGTCTGACCTCAGTGCAGCGGTCGCTGCACTGAGGTCTCCCCTGGATAGAGGCCGTACGGTCCGGGTTAACCACACAGCGTCATGATATAAAATCCGGCCGCCGTCATGGCCAGCGAACCCAGCACGTGTATCAGCACCGAGGCGGCTGCCCAGGCATAGCTGCCTGACTGCAGCAGGGCAAAAACCTCAGCTGAGAATGTGGAGAAGGTCGTCATTCCGCCACACAGCCCGGTGGTAATGAGCAGCCGCCAGGCCGGATCGAGGCCGGGATGGCGCAGAAAATACGCCAGCGCCGCCCCGATGATAAATCCACCCAGCAGGTTGACCAGCAGCGTCCCCGGCGGCAGGTCCGGAAAAAGCGCGTTCAGGCGCGCGCCCAGCTGCCAGCGGATAACACACCCTAAAGCACCGCCGGTGATGACGGCAAAAAGCTGATTCACGTTCACTCCTTTTTTTTAATATTCAGAACATAACGGCACACGACCTGTGCGGCCGTATCCATTTCATATACAACCGGCACGCCGGTCGGGATGTGCAGCTGTGCCACGCTGTCGTGGGGCATGCCGTTCAGAAAGGCGGTCAGGGCGCGCAGCGTGTTGCCGTGCGCCACAATCAGAACGGTACTTCCGCAGCGCAGCTGTGGCACCACAACGTGGTGCCAGTATGGCATGACGCGACGCAGCGTCATTTCCAGGCTTTCCGTTGCAGGCAGGTCGGCCAGCGCAACGCGGCGGTAGCGCAGATCCCGACGCAGCTGCGCCGGAGCCTCCGCGTCTGCGGGCGGAATGCCGCTGAAGCTTTTGCGCCATAGCCGGACGGTCTCTTCCCCCATCATCCGGGCAGCGTCGTCCTTGTTCAGCCCCTGCAGCGCACCGTAGTGGCGCTCGTTCAGTCGCCAGCTCTTTTCCACGGGCGTCCAGCTTCGGTCAAGACGGTCCAGCACCCGCCAGACCGTGTGAACGCAGCGTGTCATCACCGAGGTGAAGACACGGTCGGGCATAAGGCCCGCTGCCCGCAGCGCGTCACCGGCCCGGTCGGCCTCCTGCCGCCCCCTGACCGTCAGCGGCACGTCCGTCCAGCCGGTAAAACGGTTTTCCCGGTTCCACTGGCTTTCGCCGTGCCGCAGGAGGATCAGCGTTGCAGGGGCCACAGGCATTCCTTCTTTGCCGGACGGGGACCGTCCGGCGGATGTGTTACGTGCGGCGCACAAACGCATGAAGCCCCGCGTAGTGCGCGTCCTCACCCAGCGCCTGCTCAATGCGCATCAGCTGGTTGTACTTTTCCACGCGTTCGCCGCGGCACGGCGCGCCGGTTTTCAGGTGTCCCGCGCGCAGGGCCACCGTCAGATCGGCAAGGAACGTGTCCGTGGTTTCCCCGCTGCGGTGAGACATGAACGCACCCCAGCCGTGCCGCTGGCAGAGAGCCACGGCGTCCAGCGTTTCGCTGAGCGAGCCTATCTGATTGAGCTTGATCAGCGCGGCGCTGGCGAGGTTTTCGTCAATGCCGCGCTGGATGTACTTCACGTTGGTTACAAACAGGTCGTCACCAACCAGCTCGGCCCTGCCCGCAAGCTGCTGGTGCAGATGCTTCCAGCCCGCCCAGTCGTCCTCGGCCAGGCCGTCTTCCAGCAGGATGACCGGAAACTGGTCCATCAGCTCGCCGTAGTATGCCGTCATTTCCGCCGCGCTCAGCGCGCTGCCCTCGGTGCGCAGATGATACTGACCGTCAGCGAAAAACTCACTTGAGGCAGGGTCCATGCAGATGCTGATGTCCTCTCCGGGCCTGTATCCCGCCTTCTCAATCGCCTGTACGATAAACGCCAGCGGGTCACGGTTCGACGACACGGCGGGCGCAAAACCGCCTTCGTCGCCCACTGCCGCTGAGAGTTTTTTGTCCAGCAGGAT
This sequence comes from Pantoea sp. SGAir0183, assembly GCF_043545505.1. Lineage (NCBI taxonomy): Bacteria > Pseudomonadati > Pseudomonadota > Gammaproteobacteria > Enterobacterales > Erwiniaceae > Pantoea > Pantoea sp. SGAir0183. Next base: position 3,949,402 of record NZ_CP028053.1, on the reverse strand, counting down.
CTGGCGCAGCGCCTGGTAGACCTCGCTGCCCTGACGCACGGCCTCGCGCAGCGTGGGTGCCCCGTGTGGCGCTATCATGAACTCCTGGAAGTCCGCGCCCTGACCGCGGGCGTGCACGCCGCCGTTGATGATGTTCATGCACGGCACGGGCAGCAGATTCGCCTGCAGGCCCCCCAGGTAGCGCCACAGCGGCTCGTGCGAGGCCTGTGCCGCCAGCCGGGCCACCGCCAGCGATACGCCCAGAATGGCATTGGCACCCAGGCGACTCTTGTTCTCCGTGCCGTCCAGCATCAGCATGATGTTGTCCAGCTGCCGCTGCTCGCGCACGTCCAGGCCGCGCACGGCTTCGCAGATTTCCGTATTAACCGCCCTGACGGCATCCAGCACGCCTTTGCCGCCAAAACGTTGTGCGTCACCGTCGCGGCGCTCTGCGGCCTCGCGCGACCCGGTGCTGGCCCCGGAAGGCACCGAGGCGCGTGCCATCATCCCGTCCGGGGTCCGGGCCTCAACTTCAACGGTGGGGTTGCCGCGAGAGTCAAGAATTTCCCGGGCGGTCACGTTATCCAGTGTAAAGTGCATAGCGTTTCTCCCGGTTTAGTCATTCAGGTGAGTAATAAGCACATCCACCGTGAGGTGGTTGATGTATTCCGCCGAGCGGGACGTCAGCATTCCCATAAAGCGGTTGCGGTGCCCGGCAAGCACGAGGTCCACGCCCAGCTCATTGATGCACTTCTCCACGTCCTCAAAGCGGCGCATGGTCACCAGCTCCCGCGTGTCTACCGCCTCAGGCACGGAGGCCGCCAGCTCGCTCATAAACGCTTTGGCTTTCAGCACCTCTTCCGACACGACGTCGTCCATCAGGCTGTCGGACACGTAGTTCATTTCCCGGTAGTCGTCGCTGATGTGGGCCAGGGTGATTTTCATGCCGAGCGGCTGCGCCAGCGCGACCGCCCGTTTCAGCAGGAGGGTGCCGTCGTCTTTGTCGTTCACAAGTATCAGTGCGTGGGTGTAGCAGGTCATAATGAACTCCCGTTCTGGTTAAGGCGGGACTCAAGCCACGGCAGAAGCTGTTTTTTGCGGCTGAGCATGCCCGGTACGGAGCAGGAGGCCGCGTTAACGCTCTCCCGCCCGGCGAAGTAAAGCGTTGAAAACCCGGCGCGAATGTCGGTCAACATCAGCACCGTCAGCCCGGCACCCGACTGGTCCGCCAGATACGCCAGGGCAGCGAGCAGGTCGTCCATCACGGGGGCAACCTGTGTCGGTGAGCTGACCTCAATCTGGGCAATGCGCACGTCGGTGCCGGCAATGACGAAGGCCTTGAGGTCCCTGCCCAGCAGCTGCTGGGCGCTGAGGCCGCTGACGTCCGTTTTGGCGGTGAGGAGGTCACGGGCGAAGGCTCTGCGGTTTACGCCGGACAGCACGCCCAGTTCGGTCGCCGAACGGATATCGTCTTCGGTGGTGGTCGGCGAGCGAAGATTCACGGTGTCACTCAGGAGTGCGCCCAGCAGAAGCACGGCGAGCGTCGGGGGCAGCGTGCGGCGCGCTTCAGCGTCCATCAGCAGCCAGAGCAGCGTGGCGCTGCTGCCAACCGGGCGGATATGCACCTCCGGCGGCAGTTGCGTTATCAGCCCGCCCAGCCGGTGGTGGTCAGTGATGCCCACGACGTTGCTCCGGAGCAGGTCGTCAGGCCCCTGCGCCGGCTCGGTGAAATCGACCAGCCACACCCGTTCATCCTGCAGCGGAATAGCGAGCAGCGGCGGCAGCGTAAGACCGGCGGTGTCAAAGATAAAGCGGGTTTCCCGGTTAGCCTCGCCGAGACGCCATGCGCGGGCGTCCATGCCGCGCCCGGTCAGCCAGTGAGCGGTGACGACCGCCGTGCAGATGGCGTCGCTGTCAGGATTGATGTGGCCAAAAACGTGTATCAAGGGTCTCTCCCCGTAAAGGGAAGTACGCAGGCCGGGAGGAAAGTAAGGACGGCCTGACGCACCTCCTGAAAATCAAGAGTCACATCAGGCGTCATCAGCTCCGGAACGGAGCGGTTGGGAAAGGTGGAACGCCATCACCCTGTACTCTGAGTATAGAGCCAGACGGAAAGCCTGTCAGTATTATTCTGCTGGCACCCTCAGCCCGCCAGCGCAGCGCGTGCTTCGCGGAGCACCCGGCGGATGTTTTCCGGCACCGCCGGGCTTGTGCAAAGTGAAAGCGGACTGGGGTGAGGCATCTTCAGCACCGTGACGCCGGGGCACTGATGACTGACCGTCCCGCGGGCCTGAGCCGCTACGGCACCGGCCAGCACCACCACGCGCAGCGCGGGCAGATACGCCAGCACGTCCTCAAGCCAGGCGCAGCCGCTGCGGATGTCCGCCGCTGAGGGCCGTTTCTGCGGCCCGTCGCTGACCCAGGGCACCGTATTCCACAGCACGCTGTCCCGGCGCGCAATACCGGCTTCCGCCAGAAACCGCCCCAGGTTCTGCTGGGCCGGCCCCGGGTTATCCCGCGACACAAACCGGGGTGACGGGCTGCTGCGCGCCGGCGACTGCAGCAGGACGAGCAGTCCGGCCCCGGTCCCGCCGTCGGCCGGATCAAACCACGGCAGCTCCACGCCGTGCTGACGCAGCCCGCTGACCCAGCGATTCAGCGCGGCCACGTGCGGCGCGGTGACTGCCGCGAGGCGTTCCTCGCGTAAAAACGGGTCCAGCAGCGACGTGCAGGTTTCACTCACGGCTTCCGGTCCAGGCCTGCCAGACAGGGGGAAACAAACAGTTTCCCGCTCCATGCCCCGCGCACCGTCTTCACCGCGACCAGCAGCCACATGGCGGCCAGCATGACGACAAGAAGCGCACCGAAGCCTTTAAAGAACGCCAGGTCAACGAGGGTGGACAGCTTCAGCGTGGCGACCGTGTACACGCCCAGCGGGAAGGTAAAGCCCCACCATCCCAGATTGAACGGAATGCCTTCACGGAAGTATCGCACGGTTATCAGCGTGGCCAGCAGCATCCACCACAGGCCGCAGCCCCAGAAGAGAATGCCGGCAACGAACCCCACGCCCTGCGCGATATGACCGATTTCCGGCATGCCCGCCGCGGCAAACACCCCGGGCGCATCTCCGCCGATGACCAGCATCCCCAGCGAGCCGGTACCAATCGGCCCCAGTGCCAGCCAGCTTGAGGCCGCCATGCTTTCGTGTGGTAGCTTGTGCAGCGCCATACGCAGCAGCAGGATGGCGAGGATGCTCAGCGCCACCGGCACCGAGTACGCCCACAGCACGTAGCTGGTAATAATGATGCCGAGCTGCGCGTGGGGGTCGGCAATGTGCGGTGCCAGCAGGCCGCCACTGACTGCCGCAACCTCGGCGGCCACGACCGGCAGTAACCAGACGGCGGTCATCTGGTCAATGCTGTGCTGCTGCCGGGTAAACATCATGTAGGGAATACACACGCCACACAGCAGCGACATCGCCACGTCCAGCCACCACAGGGCGTGCGCTACGGGAATGACGTCAGCCCCCCACCGGGGGAGGCCAAACGCCAGCAGCCCGTTGATGATGGTGGCCATGCCCATCGGGATGGTGCCGAAGAACATGGACACCGTTGAATGGCCAAAGATGCGCTTTGCCTCACCGAAGTACATCACCCAGCGGGCCAGATACATCACGGCAAAGACGCTGAACAGGAAGATGTTAAACATCCAGAGTCCCTCGGCGACGAGGCGTAATCCCGGAACCGGCCAGGGGAACTGCGCCAGAGACAGAGACAGGATACCGGTCCCCATGGTCGCGGCGAACCAGTTAGGCGTGAACTGACGTATGGCCTCTTTCGGGCTGCTCAGCGCGCTCAGCGGGCGCGCTCCGTTATGCAGGGTAAATATTTTATCGTTCATGCCGTAATCTCCTGAGTAGACAGAAAGAGTATAGGCACGTCGGGTTAAATCTTTAAAACAGGTTATTCAGTTAAAATAAACCAGTAAAAGTGGTTAGACTCTCCCACTCCGGGAAGGACCGTCACACCGCCGGAGTGAGGGAAGGACTGAATCAGGCCTGCGGCGGGCTTTTAATCGTGGCCGTGACGCGGTTCTGTTTCAGGTCAACGACCGCAATGCTGAGGTCTTTATTCAGCACCCACGCGCGGGCACCGTCTTTGCTGAAAACGATGGCCTGACGGGGCGCATCCAGTCCGGTAACGGTGGAGACCACCTTACCGGCGGCGGTATCAATAACGGAGAGGCTGTTGTCGCCCAGGTTGCCGCTGTAAACATAGCGGTTATCCGGCGTCAGGGCGGCACCGTAAGGATCCTGCCCCACGGGAATGGTTGCCGTAATGGCGAGCTTCTGCGTGTCAACCACGGCGATGGTGTTGCTGCCGCTGTTAGCCGCGTACAGTGTGCGGCCGTCGGCGCTGACTGAAATGGCGCGCAGCTTGCTGAAGCCTGTTATCTCGCCGCGAATCTCGCCCGTTACGGCGTCAACCAGGGTAATTTTATCGCCCTTAAAGTTAGTGACGTAGACGGTTTTGCCGTCCGGGCTGATTTTTATGCCCTGACGGGGCTGGGCAAAACCCGTCACGACCGCAACGGGCCGGTTGTGCGTCAGGTCATACACCGAGAGCGTGCTGGCGGCCTCGTTATTCACATACAGGCGCTGACCGTCACGGCTGATAGCTGTGCCGAATGCCCCGGGCCCCAGCGGCAGCGAGGTCTCCACATCAAGCGTCCCGGTGCTGATTTTTCTGACCACGCCGAGGCTGCTGTCTGAAAGATATACGGCCTTCCCGTCGGGGGAGAAAAGCGCATTGCGGGGCGTGACGTATCCCTTCAGCACCTTTCTGACTTTCCCGGCAGCCAGGTCGTAGACCACCACCTCAGAGCGCTCACTGTAGGACGCCACCGCCGTTTTCTCATCGGGACTGACAGCAAGGGAATTGTTGTGGATATCGCCGTCAAACGTCCAGCGTTCCTCTGCGGCACCGGCGAGGGTGCTGATAAGAAGAAACGCCACCGCGGTCAGTCCCGGGATCCTGTATTTTTTTATCATCATTTTTCCTGCATTGGGGTGGGTAAGGGATAAGACTCATTGCCCGATTGAGGGCTTCAGAGTAAGCGTGGCAGATTAAATCCTGGCGGGGAAATCGATTTTCCGACTATGTCTTACCACCCTCAACCTTCCCCCCTGTCAGTAAGCATACTGAGGTAGTTCAAGGCTGAATAATTCCTGTTCAGAAAATAAACTTCAGAGGAATGGTAACTGATTTTTTTTGTTTAAATTGCATTCCACATAAACGCCTCGATGTCGAACAGGGTAATGAGCGTTTTAGAGGCTCTGTCACCTCGCGTGGAACAGTATTCGATTGATGAGATGTTTCTGGACGTTCGTGGAATCGATTTTTGCACGGATTTCGAGACGTTTGGCCGCGAAGTACGGCGCAGTGTGCGTGAACATACCGGCCTTACGGTTGGGGTCGGTATAGGCAAAACCAAAACGCTTGCAAAATCAGCCCAGTGGAGCAGCAAGGAGTGGCCCCAGTTTGGCGGCGTGCTGGCCGTCACATCGCACGTCCGGGCTGAGAAGATGCTGGCCCGCCAGCCCGTTGAGGAGGTCTGGGGAGTCGGCAGGCGCATAGCCAAAAAACTGAACAGCATGGGAATTACAACCGCACTGGAGCTCGCCCGCGCCAATTCTGCAATGATCCGTAAACACTTCAGCGTGGTACTGGAGCGAACGGTGCGTGAGCTGAACGGCGAGAGCTGTATCAGTCTGGAAGAGGCACCGCCGGCGAAGCAGCAGATCGTGTGCTCCCGTTCTTTTGGCGAAAGGGTCACCGAGTATGAACACATGAGGCAGGCAATCTGTCAGCATGCCGAACGGGCGGCCGTAAAATTGAGAGGGGAAAAGCAATACTGCAGACAGGTTTGTGCCTTCATCAAAACCTCACCTTTTTCGCCCGGGGAGACTTACTACGGTAACGTGGCTTCAGAGACACTGATGTCGCCCAGTCAGGATTCCAGAGACATTATAGAGGCTGCAATAAGAGCACTTGATCGGGTGTGGATAAGCGGCCATCGCTATGCCAAAGCAGGCGTTATGCTGAACGACTTCACTCCCTCAGGTGTTGCCCAGCTCAACCTCTTCGACGAAGTTCAACCCAGAGCGAACAGCAAGCCTCTGATGCAGGTGATTGACCATATAAATCAGACCGGGATGGGGAATATCTGGTTTGCCGGCCGAGGAATAGCGCCGGCATGGCAGATGAAGCGCGAAATGTTGTCCCCAGCCTATACCACACGCTGGAGTGAAATACCCATAGCCAGGCTTTGACCGAACCAAATGGATCGACATTTCTCAGATATACTCTTTATTAATTCTTTCAAATTTGGGTATGGATAATAACTTTTAGAGGTTTATTTATGAGTGAAATGATTTTTAGCAAGCATTTTGATAAAGCTGAAGAGTTGATGAGTGCCTTGTCGCCATGGTCAAATTTTTACAGGGATAACAACCTCAGTATGTTTATTTTTAGAGGGCAAGGAAATTCAGAGTATAAACTAACACCATATGCCTTAAGAGAAACAGTTCAAAAAGAAATGATTAATAAAACTAAAATTTTTTTGGAGGTGCATCCGGGTGATGCTATTTCTCAGTGCATTTCGCCTATAATTGAATATCAACTTATAAGAGACTTTTATCGTCAAGCAGACATGCAGGGCTTACAGTTACCCGCCTCCAGAACCCTGCGCAATATTTTATACGAAAAAACCGAGTTGGACACCATGTCTGAATGGGACCCAGATGCAATCTGGTTGCCTGAAGACATGTTGGAAGCGGCGGCTTTAGCACAGCACTATGGTGTACCAACTCGCCTGCTTGACTGGAGCTACAGTCCTTTTGTAGCTGCTTTTTTTGCTACTGCTCCTGCTCTGGAAGGTCTTAATACAGGCTTTAGAAAGGATGGTAGTTTATGTATTTGGGGGCTTAATACCCAGACGGTTAGTACCATGCACAAAGCTTACAAGCACTCAAAAAATGGTATGAATTCTTATCTATTTCCTGAGTTTCCGTTAAAAATAATTACCCCGCCCTATAATGGCAATCCCAATTTAGCGGCACAACAAGGTCTGTTCACTCACTGGGCAACCAAACCCGGTAATATTAGAATGCTAGCTAATAACAATGCCCCGAAAGATGATTACGGGAATGATTTAGTAGGACAAATAGAAAATTACAATAATTCTTTAGGGTTTGTTGGAATTAATAACACGATTCTTAAATTGACATTGCCTAATACCGAGGCTGAGAAAATGGCGACTTATCTCAGACAACTGGGTTATGGCCATTCTAAGCTTTTCCCGGGTTATCAGGGGGTTTCTTTTGAACTTAATGAACGAATTCACTTCGAGAGAAAACCAAAGTGATGGAAAGCTTAAACTTGTTGCTCACTGAACACCATATCAACTCGTCATGCACAATTCAGCAACTGGTATTTGTAAGAATGATAAAACCCCGTATCTACGGGGTTTCGCGCTTGTCCTGATCAGGAGCCCATTCAAGTCCGCATTTATCGCAGGACCATTTTCCGTTTGGATTTTTCCTGAGGCCATAGAAATTGCAAAAGGGACATGTTTTTGGCTTGTACACTATTTTCCTTCCTCCTTCTGATAGACAGGGGCCGTCCCACGCGGAAACTTTAAGGCTTCGTTTCTGAAGTGCTGAAGCCTTTGTCTGAAGTATTCCTGAAGCTCGTCCGGTTGCTGTCTCTCGACTTCCGAAGGAATCACCGGCAGATTCATACGCTCTTTATAAGCTACCCCTGATGCGGCCAGATCCACGTTGACCTTATCCCGCTCATCTTTGCTTTTTGCTGCTATGTTGTGTGACATATGAAGCCCTCCCTGACAAAAGTATATCAGCTACCGTGTTAAGTTCCGCATCCATCGCTGAAAGCGTTTATGAACATCCCCCCTAAGCGTCAGCAGCAAGCTGTCGACGCCAAGGCCCCAAAAATCACGCCCTTCACTTCGCAGGCACCGAGAAGCCCACTCACTGGGTTTATAAAGGAAGCCAGCAGTTAAAATGCCGGCTCCAACTTTCATGGTCAGTATTGAGGCCTGATGAAAATTCAGGCCAAACGTCTGCTTTGTGCCAAAAGCGGACGTTACAAAAATAATTTCAAGTATTGATGAGGCATATAACAATGATGTTTTTTTATTGGTATCATTCTCACAGGTTGTGTGTTGATGCAGCAGCCTGAGCTGCAGCGAGATATGTATCAAGCTCATACCTCCCTTCATCAACCACTTGGTCAAAAGTTATACACCTAATCTTATAATCATATGCTTTTAGATTTTTCGTTCTCCAAGCAAGACGTTCCTTTTGGGCGGAATCAAGATATTCATCACGCCCTATTACAAGGATGAATTCAGCTTCAAACTTATTCGCAGACCCAAAATGAGCTCGAAAATCGTCAGTTTTTTCTGCATCATGGAGTACCCGTATCCAGTCAATGATTTGACTTGCACCATGCTCAAATCGTTCGGACCAGTCATAATAAGGCGCACGCCCCATCAGTCCATTATATTGGTCTGGCTTTCTTTCAACGAAAATGCTTTTCGGATTAGCATCCTCAATTTCAATAAAACAGAATTTCTTTCTTCTGGAATCGCCAACCGCAAAATCACAACGTAGCTTATCAAGGATCCAATATTCTGAAGCTATCAAGTCTGGTTTGTTTATCCCACAAAATGATGATGCAATTATAGAAACATGGTTAGGCGCTGCCTTTAAAGCAGGAGAAAGATGCTCATTTTCCTTTAATGAAACACCATTTCCTTTTTTGAGTAAATCTACAAGAGCAGTGGATTCATTTGCTAATCCATTTGCATCAAATTTAAATTGGCTGAATCCTTTCATTTTCGTTCCTTAACGAACTTTGATAAGTCGTCTCTGAATACTATATCAACAAGTTCAATTATATTTTCATCAGCCATTCTGAAAATCAAACGGTAATCATTAGATATTCTAGTAATCCATAAATGGGACTCTGAAAAGCCATTTAATTTTTTGGACTGCTCAAATAAAGAGTTTAGATTATCAACTTCCAGTCTTTTCAATTTTCGAATAAAAAGGTGTGATAATCGCTTATCTAATAAGTCTATTTTCCTTTCAAATCTTGGGGTTGTGACTATGGTGTTTAACATCTTCATTAGCCTAAAGTCATAGTTAAATAGCAATCCATAGAATAATATACAATTATGATAGCGCGGATGCAAACAAACACCCTATTCGCCCCATTAATGCTCAACATATTTTCCAATGTATATGTAAGTTTTGGTGTATATCTAACGTCCGCTTTTCGCTCAAAGCGGACCTTCATCTCAGTCAGCCTGTCCGCTTTGTGCCAGAAGCGGACATTGTAATAAATGATAAGGTTTGAAACGCCAGAGTATTAATTGAATCTTACAGCGACTCAACCACCTCAAATTCTTCTGTGATCAGTTCCATATCGTCAGAAAAATGTCCTACACCCGAGAAAAACCTCTTATGCTCTTGCTGCCAGTATTCAAGACTTAAATCGCCTTCACCTTCTTTGCGGGCAAACTCCTCAGTAACATCACAATAACGAACCAGTTTCATTGAAACCAGTCTGGTCACGCAGACCGGGACGTTCTCTCCATCAAGGATGATGTTATAGCTACCAATTTTCGGGGCAGGCTCTTCCTGCTGGTAAGAGATAAGAGAGCCGCAGGAGGCCGTTTTGATCCCTTTTTTAATCAGGTCAGCCAGATTGCTTGCCAGCTCTGGGCTGTCACCAAACTGCCAGGCAACTGCTCCTGGATACTTTGCTTTTAATACCTCAACTGTAGTCATTAACAGCCCTTTTATCGTCTATGAAAAATGTCATAAAGAGTTTTAACATATACTTTCCGGGCATTTAAAGAGATGCTATCACTCGGGTGCAGGGGTTCTCATCTGGCTCTGGGCGGACATCGGCCTACGTGTCAGTCCGCTTTGTGCTAAACGCGCACTTGTGATGGTAATTTTTTCCAGACAACCTTTTTGCTACTTACGCGAATTCGGTAGCGCTCCTCTAAGACCGAACATATGACTTATCCGGAGGAGCGTTTTAGAATCGGCCAGGTACTGTATGTTGATGAGAAAATTATGAAAGCCCTCTCCATTGTACGGTCTGCCGGAACCCCAAATAGCAAACGGACTTAAAAGGCTGGAAATAAGGAAGTGGTTTCCTGACGTTCGAAGCGGGGAAAAGATATTACTGATTGAAAACGAAAACTTTCTTATGGAAGAGGGGCAGCAGGCGGTGCGGAAAGCAGTAGCCATCATCACATTGGGAGACATCAGAGAATTTAAACGTGAAGATGTCCTTGCCGCTTGCGCATCTTATTATGAAGAAGGTTGGTTAGCCCGGGAGATAAAAAACGTCCAGAAAATCGAGAACGCTTTCTCAATCCGGGCAGCCCGGAAGCTTTACGATGTGGATGATTCAGTGCTTACTTCCGCTCGCCTGATAAAGATTCGGTGAAACGCCTTTTCCACCGAACCGTGCAACCGGGCCAGTCAGAAGGCTATAATGTCTGTCGCAATCCATACGTTAAAGGAAGAAATGATGAAAACAGGACTGATTTCTATGAGCCTGCTGGCTGCCATACTGCTCACCGGCTGCGACGAGGGCGCAAAGAGCGAGGAATGGTATAAGGCTCACGACAACGAGCGTAAAGCGAAATATGAGGAATGCCGTAAAGACTCCAATCCGCGCGCCACTGAAGACTGCCGCAACGCAATTGATGCCGGTGTCCACGGAGGCCAATTTACAAAGAGCCCAGAAAAGGGCTGGTAAAACCAAATGAGCCGCCGCGAGGCGGTTTTTTTACGTCCTTTTTCAGAAATTAGGTATAAGGCCAATGTTACCGAATCACCCTGATGAAGCGTTGAATCCTATATACCGAACTATAACTGAATATACCAGATATACTGGTTAGACGGCCAAAGTCTGGACAGAGCGCGCCATTTTCCCTCGGCAACTTTCGGCAAGACTTCGGCAGCGGAGACATTAAACGAATGCGTTTTACCGCCAACAGAGTTTTTGCTTTGTAACAGACTTTAAAATGGTGACCTGTTCCCTTTGAATTAATACGCTGTTTCAGTGGCTATTCTTCATTTAGTGTTGGATAACTTCGAACGTCCGCTTTTGACAGACCTCTTTCATCATCAAAAAAATCAATGAGTGTCGATGAACCAGCCGTTCACCGCTTGCCTAAAAAGCATAAAAAAACCGCCTTGCGGCGGCTTGTGTATTTTACCATTTTTTATTGGGCCGCGCGAAGCGGGCGTTGCGGCAGTCATCGGTGTCACTCACTTTGATGTCTTTGCTGCATTCCGCCACCTTCGCGTCGCGCTCTTTTTCATGCGTTTTGTACCACTCAATGCTTTTTGCATCCGCGTCACAGCCGGTGAGCAGTATGGTAGCCAGCAGGCTCAGAGAAATCAGTCCCGTTTTCATCACATCTTCCTTTGAATGTTTGAAATGCTGATAAAATTATAGCTTACCAGCCAGTTTGCTTCACCAGACCGCACAATACTTTAGATAATTCATTAGCATAAGCGGTTTAAAATTTTAAGATTTTACTTACTCCTGAATGATCAAGTTCGTGAAATCAGTTACTAACACCATGCTATCAGATTGATAAATTTCAGGGTGTAATAGCCCTGTTTAAACCGGACACTTCACCAGTAAGACATAGTCATATAGCTATATTTCAGGAGTGTTCTGTAATGAAAATACGAATGTCCGCTCCCCGCTCAAAGCGGACAGTGGGAGATGAAGACCAGAAACTTGTTTCATAAACCAACACTGACGAGGCTTACTGCAGGATTTTTACGTCGTACCGCGCCAGTCAGCAGCGCGGCACTCCGCTCAAAAATGCGTCCAGCCTTCGTCCCTGTTCGTTACGCCGGTGCCTGTTTCCGGCGCACTGAATTTCTGCCTTACGGATTCAGAGGCCGCATTAACAGAAGACGTAATGACCTGATTACCCAGACTGAAAACGGATACGGCCTGGAGAAGCCGTTCGGCCTGATCTTTAAGGCTCGCGGCCGCTGAGGCAGACTCCTCGACCAGCGAGGCATTCTGTTGCGTGGTGCTGTCCATCTCCGTTACCGCAATGCCTACCTGTTCAATACCGCGGGCCTGTTCGGCGCTTGAGGAGGTGATTTCCTCCACGGTGTCAGTCAGCTTTCCGACCGCAGAGAGGATGCCTGACATTGTTTCAGAAGCGTGTACCACCAGTTTGTTACCTTCTTCGACGCTTTGCGCATTTGCCTCAATAAGCTGACGTATTTCACCGGCAGCTGTTGCACTGCGCTGCGCCAGAGACCTGACCTCACTGGCCACCACGGCAAAACCCCGGCCGTGTTCACCCGCCCTTGCTGCCTCAACCGCGGCGTTGAGCGCAAGGATATTCGTCTGGAATGCGATTCCGTCAATCACGGCTGTAATCTCGGCAATACGGCCGGAGCTTTCGCTGATGGTCTTCATGGTCCCGGTAATGGCGCCGGTGGCATCACTGCCTTTATTTGCCACATCGCGTACGCCCACTGCCAGTTGTCCCGCCTGCCGTGCGTTTTCCGCATTGTTCCTGACGGTCATACCCAGTTGCGTCATGGTTGCCGCTGTCTGCTCCAGTGCACTGGCCTGCTCTTCAGTTCGCTGTGAGAGGTCAGCGTTCCCCTGCGCAATCTGGTTGCTGGCCGATGCAACACTCTCCGCATTGCTTCTTACCTGGCTGACGGTATTAATCAGGGAATCCTGCATGTCACGAATGGCTGACAGCAGTATCCCTGTCTCATCATTATGACCAGCATGCACCGCGCCACTCAGGTCACCCAGGGCCACGCGGCGTGCAGCCTGAACAGCCTCCGTAAGCGGCCGCGTGATACTCCGGGTAATGAACAGTGCGGATATGGCAGCGAGCAGTACTGCAACAATACCTGCGGTAATGAGTATCATCAGTGCTGACGAACGGTCTGCGCGCGCCTGTGCAGCAGCGGTAATCATCCGCGCTTCCTGGTGGTCCTGCAGTTGTTTCAGGGAGGCCATGAATTCCCCCTGGCTCTGATAGCGCGGACCGAAAAGCAGCTGCGTGGCTTCGTCGTTCTTACCGTTTTTCGCGAGGGCCACAACTTCATCAAGGAAAGGTAAAAAGAGGTCTGCCCGGTCCGTGAGATGCTTAAAGATTTCCAGCCCTGTGGGTGAGCTCACCTGTTTCCGGAGCAGCTCGAGCAGGCTGTCAAGCTCATGCCTTTCGCTGCGGTAGTCGCTGATGGCTTTCTCTCTCTGAGACTCGTCTTTGAGGAGAATTGCATTGCGGGCGAGGCGACTCATGTCTGATGTGAGATAGCGCAGAGACTGGGAGGCGGAAGATTTGCTGTAAAGGCTGCCTGAAATTTCATCGTTCGCACTGCCGAGCGAGTTAATTTTAAGGACGCCAATCAGCACCATGATAATCACAAGTAATGCCATAAAGCCGAAGGCCGCACTGAGTCTTATACCTATTTTTATATTATTCATAAAGGTTCCCTGATGTAGGGTATCAGCACTGATGTATTGAGGCGTCAGTGCTGATACAGAAGCTCTCCTGCGCTGCAGAAGGACGATGTAGCACATTTCCGCTTTTTATATGACGGAATTATTACTATCGGCAGCGATTAAAGAATGTTCATTCTGACTGTACCAGACCTGAAAGCCGGAGAGAGCGCATGGCTGTTTTGAGTTATCGTTAAACTGGGCCGGGCTATTCACTGTGTTCAGCAACCGCCTCTGAGTTTTACGAATCCTTGGTCATCAACTTCCTGCCGTTCGCCGGGGTTGAAAGGATTACCTGAATTTCTTCTTTGCTGAAAGCCCGCATAAATACTCAGGGAATAGAGGGGGTAGGATAGGGCACGATCTATCTATGCGACGGTGACTGTATTAGGCGGGCGTACGGCGCCGTTCAACATTATTTGCGCCATCTTTTACTTTAAGCGCCGTTCACATGCTTCTTAAGCAGCATTTGAAAGTAGGAGATTGATTCAGAGCAAAAAGTCCGCTTTGTGCCATAAGAGGACACATCAATAGTGCTAGTTTTGAGGCTGATACCGTTTGTTTATATAGGAGTAAACAAGTGAAGATCGACTGGCACAGTTCTTCTTTAACCCGCACCACTGTCGTTGATAAAAATTACAAAAATACACAAAATGTTCGTCGTTTCATGATTGATGAATGTAGCCCGGATTTTCGATTTGATTGTGCGTTTATGGTCTGTATAAGAAATGATGCCCCAAAAAATTTAGGGGATGTGGTGGATGAGTGGAATCGCAGACATTCACTGTAAATTAACCTGCTGCTTGCCCACTGCTGGCATTGCCGAGCATACATGTCCGTTCCGTTCCGTGCCGGAAGTCGAAGTATATCTCACTTGCTGAAAACTATATGAGTTATGCGTGGATACAACCACCTTACAGTTTATCGGAACATCAGCCTGAATTATCATTCACTGGCAATATTTTTTGTTAAGCTCATTAAATGACTTCATCTGCAAGTGATACTCATAAACTAAGGATTTATCATCAATCGTGTATGCAATCGGACGGCGTGAGTACTTAACGTCTAATATCAAGTGTTGTGGCTCTGCAGAGATAAACCGAGCACCTATTTTTTGATTGATTTTTGTTCGGCCAGAAATGATTCCGCACACATAATTCGCCCCCTCAAAGTGATGAGTGCTCATTTCGGAGAATGATATTGGCTTTGAAAAATCAATATCGCTATCGCAAAAACCCAACATCATTTTCTTATTACTTTCATTTGAAGGATCTTTTGCTAAAAAATCTTTGAATAAATCACAACTTGCCGATGAACTCGCTACTTTTTTAAGAAAATTAATCACATATGGTTTAATTTGTTTGTGCTGAATATTTTCTTGACCATACGAAGCTGGAACTATAGTTAATAGAAGCAACGCAGATAAAACCAAACTTCTCATGTTCCTTCCTCCGTGAATGGATGTCCATGTTACATCGGCAAAAAAATACCTAACTTTAATGACCTGTGATTTTCAACCACATTAGACGCTTAAATCACCTTGTGGTGCAATCAATAGCAATCCGTCCGTTCCTCGCTCAACGCGGACATCATTAACCTCGTTTAACTTCTCCTGTCATAAGGGGGAAAAGTCTTTACAAGATAATTTGAACGCTTGGTGATTTCCAAACAATACTTTCGGGTATAAACTCGGCGGATATGATTAGCTGAAAATGGAGTAATCGATGTTTACCCTTGGCGCACACCTTTCATCCAAACGTACCGGATATACTCATCATGGTATTTACATTGGGAGTGGTAAAGTTATCCACTATTCAGGTCTGGCAAGTGGGTTAAGCAAAGGTAAAATCTGTGAGACTTCGTTTGAAGACTTCAATCAGAACCAGAGCGAAGTTGCCATTATCGAACATCTGGATGCTAAATGTGTTTACTCCAATGTAGATATTGTGAAAAGGGCTAAATCCAGACTGGGTGAGGATGGATATAATTTATTCAACAACAACTGTGAGCATTTTGCGACATGGTGTGTGACTGGCGTTAGTGAAAGCGCTCAGGTCAAAACAGTGAAGACTATGGCAGTATCTGTAGGGCAGGCGGGGTTCAATGCTTACAGCTATTATAAAATAACTCAAACAGCCCCCACGGTATTAAGAACTGCGGCGTCCATCGCAAGCCGTCAAGTTGCTACGCGAGCTATAGCATCAGGGGCAATGACATCCGGTACTTCAGCATTGACCGGTATATCGTCTGTTGCTAGTGGTGCAGGGTTAACTACAGCAGCTTTCTCTGGTGGAGCGAGTACTATTGTTGGCTTAACTGGAGCTTCAGCAGCTACAGTAGCTGCGGCCCCCGTTGTGCTTGCCGCGGGAGGCGTAGCTTTAGTTGGGTATGGTGTATATAAAGTATGGTCATGGCTTAGCGACTAATTCTCAAATAAGCATTTAAACGCCGTGGTCGTAGTGTCGATTAGTTCTCCGAGGTGATCGGAATCGACGTTGCGGATGCAACGCTGGAGGGCTATGTAAAATACGGTGATCTGCTCCCTGTCGGTTAACACACGGGAAGGTGAGTAGAGCTTTATCAATGGCGATGATAGTTGTGAACGTCTGCTCCTCGCTCATAGCGGACCTCCAACTCAGTCAGCCTGCTCGCTTTGTGCCAAAAGCGGACGTTGCTTGCATCATGGAATGTTAGTTTACCGGGAGCAGGTCAGCGCCTCTATGCAGCTAACCCCGCATCTAATGATTTGCTGCATATCGGCATTTTCAATTTTGAAGTCTGATTGATGAAACTGCGCAGTAAAAGATTTGACTGAATGGCCGGATGGCG
The DNA here is from genome assembly GCF_043545505.1 of Pantoea sp. SGAir0183. Classification (NCBI taxonomy): domain Bacteria; kingdom Pseudomonadati; phylum Pseudomonadota; class Gammaproteobacteria; order Enterobacterales; family Erwiniaceae; genus Pantoea; species Pantoea sp. SGAir0183. Next base: position 3,932,984 of record NZ_CP028053.1, on the reverse strand, counting down.
CGAGTGCAGAACAGCGCCCCAGGGGGAAGGTGTAACGCGCCGTCCGGCACAAGAGGAAGTATCAAGGCCAGCTGCAACAGAAACAACTTTAAAGAGGAACCCGCTTAAGGCCGCACTTCGGATGTTATGAGCGAAGCTCATAGGGTAATTGGGTGATTAATGCCAAATATTTGAACAGGCGTTTGATTAGTCCGCCGGGCCTTTAATTGCAACAGTATAAGTTTATCATGGCTTTAAATGAGATAAGCCATCCATGAAGATGGCTTATCAAGTGCAAATACAGACGCAGTTTTGTAAAAGTGTTGCCGCGTTAAATGGCACACAACTAATGCGTTTGAACCACTTATACAGCGTTTGTGCGGAATACGCTGACAGCATCTCTCAGGCTTGCGGCCCGGTTTGCAAGTTCATCAGCAGACGATGCAGACTCTTCAACCAGCACGGCGTTCTGCTGCGTAACCTGATCCATCTGTGACACCGCAATATTTATCTGTGATATGCCCGCACTCTGTTCTTCAGAAGAAGATGAAATCTCTTTAACTAATTGCGATGTCTGCTCAATAGCTTCCACGCTTTGCTTAACTTTGTCACCGGCATCCCGGGCCATCGAAATTCCCTGTTCGGCATGCTCAACTGACTGCTCAATGAGCCCTTTGATTTCCTTCGCCGCTCCAGCCGATCGCTGTGCCAGCGCCCTGACTTCAGATGCAACAACAGCAAAGCCCTTACCGTGTTCACCTGCCCGGGCAGCTTCGACGGCTGCGTTTAAAGCAAGAATATTCGTCTGAAATGCTATCCCGTCAATAACGGAGATGATTTCTTTTATCTGACCCGCACTGTTGCTTATTTTTTCCATTGAATCCAGCACTGACTCCATCGCCTCACCGCCTCTCAGGGCCGCACTGGTCGCGGAGCTGGCCATTTCAGCAGCATGACGCGTGTTATCTGCATTATTACCAATGATTGACGATAACTGCTCCATGCTGGCCGCGGTTTCAGCCAGAGAGGCTGCCTGTTCTTCCGTTCGCGCAGACAGATCACCATTTCCACGGGCAATTTCTTCTGATGACGTAGCAATAGTGACAGCGTTGCTTTTAATGTTTTCAACCGTAAGCGTAAGTCGCTGACTCATTTGCAGTAATGCCCTGAGCAGTCCGGCAGTTTCATTACGCCCCGTTACCGTAAATGTTGACGTAAGGTCCCCTCCTGCGACTTCAAGCGCCAGCTTTGATGCTGCACTGATAGGTCTGGTAACGGAGCGAATGATAACCAGAGCGAAAATTACTGCCAGCAGGACGATAAAAACAAGAACGGTCAGTAGCGCATATTGTTCATACCGGTGTTCCTTAATCTGCCCATTCAGCATTTCATTCAGTTCATTACCCCCGGCAATGGCGTAGTCGCTGAATTTATTAATAGCGTGCGTAAAGAGCGCTGCATAGTCCTTCGGGTTTTGATTGGTCATGCTGCGATTGATAAAAATCGCCTCAGCGGTTTTGAGAGCACTGTTTGCCTCCTGAACGGCTGCATCTGCATCTGCACTGAACTTTTGCTTAAGTGTGTTATCAGATAAAAACAGTTTTTCAGAATCCTGAGCAAATAAATTCAGGTTATACGAACCATTACTGATTAAAGACTCCATACGGACAGAGTCTGCTTCGCTTATGCTTTCATTTCGTGCAAGAAGTGAGGTGCCGAATGCACGTATTTTTCCAAGACTTTCGGTCAGCTCAGGCAGTGATGAAAAATTACTCATAATTAAACGGTACGTGTTGATATCTGAATCGAGTGAAAGCCCGTAAAAATCCAGCACATCACGGTTCGCGTTCAAAAGTGTGCGGATGAGGAGGGCATGCGCATCAAGACTGGCTGTCAGACTCAGTTGTGAAGAATCGATTCTTTGCTGTAGCTGGCTCCACTGTGTATGCACATCATTGATTTTGCTGATGATGGCTGCGCTGCCTTCTGTTCTGGCCATATCTCTGGTAATAACATCAGTGATGTTTTTAATTTCATCTCTGACCTGAACGCGGGACGGTGTTGCGGGATTTTTGGTTGCAATGGCAATGGCGGTTTCTGCACGATGGCGCTGTATCAAATTTAGCAGGGCTAAAATCTTATTTTCTACAGGTACACCCGTTACCTCCCTTTGCTTGTCCTGAATGTATTTATTGCCTTCGGACACAAAAAGCATGGTAGGAACTGAGAACAGAACAAGGGAAAACAGTCCCAGAATGGCAAATTTGGCGGTAAGACTTATATTGTTAAGAATCTTGTTCATTTATGATTCCTGGTGAATTAATTCGTTATAGTGACAATTACAAAAGATACATTTGTAAAGCACCTTAACCTTTTTTATCGGTTATTTATTCATTAACTTTATACCGCATTGATGATTTACTGCTTTACGGAATAAACTTTTAGTAACGTTAAACAAAGTACTTAAGCTAAATAATCATTATTTCACGGGATGAAATTCTGGACGCATCACCATCAGCCTTTGCTGAATTTTCGTCTGAGAATTTTTACTGAGATTTGAATGAGTCGGCTGAACTAAATGCGGATCGCGCACATGTATTATTTACATGTCGCCTAAAGACGTTGTCTCGGGGGTGTAAGGTGAAGCAAAACTATCTGACCTGGCAGGCGCTTTGATCGCTGCGAGTGACCTGCTACCCGTTGATTCACACAGAGTGCTGTTAGCAATGCTCAAAGTCGCTTATAGCGGACCTCTCCAGCTCAATAAGCCCATCCGCTTTGTGCCATAAGCGGACGCTGCTGAAATGATGCCGGATTAGTTAACGGGAAGCCGGCCGTTTGACCAAACTACGCTGGGGCGGTTCAGTTCCGAATCTGAATGAAATAAAGGATCCCGATTCGGATCCCATACCCTTTTGACGCCTTATGGAGTAAGTGAAATAGTCAGTCCCAGTATTCATATTTCGCCGTCATTACAGCGTTATGTTTGTTCACAAACTGTTTACCGGTAGGATTATTTGGGGTGATCGTGATATCCATATTAGCGCGGATGCAATCTCCACGTGAGTTCCACTCCTGACAGGTGGCGAACTTTTTTTCAATGGTGAAATACGTCTGAGTCTGACTCATGGTCAACTCACGGCCCTCGTTATCGTAGCCAAACTCTTCAATGGTTGAGGGTGATTGCGTTTTGATCAGCCGATGACTGGCATCATAACTATATACAATCGTATTATTATCTATTGCCATACTTCCTTTGCTCGCCGCGCTTGCCAGTAGTCCCGATGGAGTTAAGGCATAGTCGATTATGCTCACTTCGATTTTTTCTTTACCTTCCGATTTCGTGGACGCGATACTCGAACGAGTAACTGCGCGACTGACAATTCCTTTAACGTTAAGCAGATAGATTCCCTCAAGGGTCTGCCGATATAACTGACTTGATTTCTGACTGTTTTTATCGGCTGTGATCCCGTATGAGTCTAGCTGAATGCGCCAGCCAAATTCCGTTTTATTCAACCGGATTTCAGAGGTTGCCGTGAAAACTGTTTTCTGCCCTGAGGAGGTTTTGACCTCTTTCATACGGCCACCAATCAGCTCACCACATTTACTGAAGTTGCTTTGAAACACTGTGCGGAGATACCCATCAGGACTATCAATAGTCATTGATACAGATTTAGGTATTCCCGTTATTATCTGCCGGTTACTCAGGATGAAGTCGTTCAGTTTGTTCTTAGCTAAGATTTCCGCAGTGCATTGTGCTGCATAAGTCTGAGATGTGCAGAGCGAAAAAAGAGTAATAAATAGACTTTTATAATTGAATGACATTATTTGCTGTCCTTATTTTCTGGGCGGGCTTGAATCATAACACGATGTGGAATTCGGTGTGATTCGTGGTCGGTTTGACCTGCTCCCCGTTGATCAACACGCCGCAATATTAGTAACGTGAAAGTGTGGCTACGAAATCAACTGCGAACTTCAGCTGTTCGCTCAAAACAGAAATTCTGTTCCTATTTGTATCATACGCGGATATCATTCTGCACTTCTGATTATGTGGCCTTTTTGCTATTATTTTCTGACCACTGCGTCTCATTGGCTATGTAAAGTTTACTATAAAGAACTGCTGGAAATAATATTATTGGGCTGGTAGAGTAATACCAATACACATCATGGTTAAAAAATTCAATTTATGTCTAAAAGAAAAAAAACGTTGGTTCTAGTTCCCTTCATCATCTCTTTTGCAATTACTGGATGTATACAGCGTGAGGTTGTAGTCAATCATGTGCAGGATGTTACCGGGGGAGACCGCGCTCAAGTGAGAATTGTTGGTTTTACAAGCGATACTATGATGTGGGGGGGGTTTGATTGCAATCAGCCTTATCAGATGCCTCCAAAAGGATACTATCCTGAAGTAAGAAAAACTGACGAAAGTATCCCTGCATATATTGACAAGGGTTTTAAAAAATCAAAATTGCCAGAGGGATTATATCCTCTTGACCGTGCAGAATATTATGTTCGAGCTGGAAAATTATTAGGAGTATGGCCTTCAAAACATCTTAGTGACGGTAGGCTTTGTGGGAATGTTTTTGCAATTCGCCCTGAAAAAGACAAACTATATGAATTCAGGAATCGGAATGACGACAATATGTGCTATTTTGAATTATATGAAATAAATAAATCCACTGGAGCAGCCACCAGAATGAACATGACAACCTATGTCGATGTGTGTCATAAATAGTTACATTACAGATGTGTATCACTGAATGATGGAATTTTAACAGCCTCGTTGAGGTGCTAGTGGCCTTTTGTTCAAGTGGCCGTAAAAGAACTTGACTAGGTCCCTGTTAATGAATACACAACAATGGAAGTAAAACTCCTAAATGTAATGACAACTGCGGAGGTCCGCTTTTCGCTCAAAGCGGTGACCTGCCCCCTGCAGATGAATACACGACCTAATCAGCAAACTCTTCTACTATCGGATAACTGCGAACGCCCGCTTCTCGCTCACAGCTGCCTAAGTTCTTTCCAGCATGCGACTTCGTGCCAGAAGCGGACATTGCTACCCTGGCGGTGTATTAATCGTAGGGGGCAGGTCAGTCATGTTGAATTTGACAGTCGCCGTCATATTGACGCCCACTTTTCGCTCATAGCGACCGTTGTGGCGCAAAAGTCCACTATATGCCATAAGCCAACGTTGCTAACATCGGAATGTACTAACTACTACTGTTTTTAGGGAATATAGCGCATCGAGTGATAGGACCATTTTCATATCCCTGAATAGTGAAGTTCGGAAAATCAGTTACTGACACCATGCTATCAGATTGATAACTTTCAGAGGCATTGCGAAGCTGAGATTCATTTTTATGGGCCAACTCAACAGAGTATGGACTGGTTACGTTGACACTGTTCGGATCGATTTTATGTGTTTGGCCTGTTTCGTCTGTTGTAACGGTAAGATGATAGCGTTGTGTGATAACAGGTGTAGTTGTGCCATAGGGTACAAACGTTGCAATGACCTGATACGTTCTAATTTTTCCTTGGTTTGAAATCACGGTCATACTGTTTTTAAAATCCAGTGTGACGGGCTTCTGGTCCACAATAATATTCAGTGGGACATGACAAATAACCTCGGTACCGATTTTTTGTTCTGCATTTAAAAGCATTACCTGTTCATGTGAGGCCGCGAAGCAAATTGTTTGGGACAGCAGAAGTGGAGCTAAAGCGAGGGTTCTGAACATAGTCATATTTTCCATTTTTATCATGCCATTCCAATATACTTGCCTCGTTACATCTTTGAAAAGCCCCCCTATATTATCAGGGGATGCTTATTTACGATATACATCACGCTAGCTTTCATGCCCGCATGCATACCCTTTGAGGAAGGCTATGATTCGCAGCTTTTTAATGTCAATATCTCGCTCATAGCGAACTTTCAGTTCAGTCAGCAAGTCCGCTCTGTGCCAGAAGCGGACGTTTCCAACATCTGCATGTATTAAACTTTCGAGAAGAGCTCTCACTTTATAGCCATGCAACCGCGCCAAAATTATCAGGGTCCTTTTTCACGATACAGTCGGGGTAAAAATGCCTAAAACGACCCTAAGGCCGCAGGATCGCACTGAGGGCCCCTGCGGGGGGCGGGCAAGTAGTCTTATGTTAAAAGCTACCGAGCAGCTCCCTCACTCTGACTTTTAACCCATTCGGTATGGGTCAGCGTAAACAGCATGCTGGCAGGCGCATTTTCCACATCATGAATGTCACGTACATACCGTAGTCCGGCATTCGCCAGGACCTTCTGCGATGCCAGGTGATTTGCTCTTACTACGGCAGATATTTCGGGCATCCTGAGCTCACCAAACCCGTAACTGACCGCATATTTAGCAAACTCTGTCGCCAAGCCTTTTCCCCATGAATCAGTGGAGAAACGGTATCCCAGGTTATTTATAGTGGTATCGGCATAACTGCGGATACTTAGCCCACCAAAGCCGATAATCCTTTCAGGATGCCCATTCAATGTGATAGCCCAGTTTCCGAAACCGTAGTCCTTCCAGTGTTTAAGCCAGCGAGCCAAGACATCGCGAGCATAATCAATATCAGGGTACGGACCGGCGGGATTAAACGTGTTCGTGGCAGGATCACCATAAATTCTGAAAAGGTCATCTGTGTCTGAGGTGGTTACAGGACGAAGATGTAGTCGGGAGGTAGCTAGCTGCAAAATGTCTCCTGAGCTTTCGTTGCATTCTGCGAGTTATGTTGCTGTTTTTATAACCATAATTATTCAGATTCACAAGAGCTTTTATGTTAAAAGAGAGTGTCCGAGCGTTATGCCTGAAGCCTGACGGAGGAGAAATGAGAACGCAAAAGCGATGCATGGGATACGTGGCGATTGTGGTCGATGACTACGACCGCGCGATTGAGTACTACATCTACAAGCTGGGCTTTACCTTGGTTGAAGACACGCCGCAGCCTGGCAAACGCTGGGTTGTGGTGACGCCGAACCCGGAAAGCGACTGTAATCTTCTCCTGGCCCGCGCTTCAAACGAGCGGCAGGAGGGCTTTATCAGTAACCAGTGCGGCGGGCGGGTATTCCTGTTCCTGCAGACCGACGACTTCTGGCGCGACTACAACGCCATGAAGGAAAAAGGCGTCCACTTCTGCCAAGAGCCGCGAGAGGAGGAGTACGGAATGGTGGTGGTGTTTGAGGACATTTACGGCAACCGCTGGGATCTCTACCAGAACGCGCAGCCCTGACCGCCTGAGGCTGCGCACATCCGGTGCGTGGCAGGGATGTTATGTTTATTGTTATGAAACTTCAGTCGTTATCAGTAAATGCCCGCTTTTCGCTCATAACGGACATCGTTCTGTTCGTTAATCACATTCGTGCCAGAAGTGGACTTTGTTAGACAGCACCTTAGGAGTAAGGAGCTCAATTATCGACGAGGTGTTTAACAAAGCGTTTCCTTACCTCACGGTATCCGTTGCTTTCATAAAACTGATGGGCCCTAATCCTTTTTTCACCACTCGCAAGTTCAATTCGAGAGCATTTTTTCTCTAGAGCGAGTTGTTCAGAAGTGGTAAGAAGTTTCTTGCCCAGCCCTTTTCCGCGGTAAGATTCATCAATGACTAGCGCTGAAATTATGGCCCATAAACCGTCTTCATGAACAGGGCAGATAAAGTTCACAACAATTACTCCACAGATTTTTTCATTGAATTCAGCAACTAAAACATTGAAACTTTCATCTATACCATTGATTTTACTGCATAAGTCATCAGGTTTCGTCTTGTAACCCAACTGAATAAAAAGTTCATGTAGTGAGGGAGCATCTCCTAACTCGGCAGTCCTTATCAAACACACTGAGGAAACCTCAAAAGTAGTACTAAGAATAAAACGTGGTTTTATCTATTAAATCAGAGGTTTTTGCAGGTTTCAAAAGGAAAAGCAGTTTTCAAGATAATGTATGCAAATTTCACTTGCTTAGAATGATGGCTAAAACCGAAGTAAGTCTATTTTGTGCCGTGGCGAGATACCTAAACCACCCAGACGATTTATCAAACTCCGTTCACATAGGGTTCCCCGAATGACATTAAGCCGATGTTCGCTTATCGCTCATAGCGGGGCGGACATTAGCCTGTTCGTGAGTCCGCTTCGTGCCAAAAACGGACGTCAACGCTTGATAAAAAGTCATCTTTAGTGCTTATTAACATTCAGGAATCGGCATCCAAAATGCTGCAAAATGGGAGAAGGAATGCTTTTCGCAATAAGGTTTACGGATCACCCAGGTGAATACAATGTCAGAAAACAATATCTTAATCCTCATTTGGACTGGTTAAAGCAAAAACGAAGTGTGGTTCTTGCTGCTGGTTAATTACGTGAAAAAAATAACGATCAACCTGTCGGAGCTCTATGGGTAGTTAAGGCTGAGCATGAAGAAGAAGCCTTATCCATATTTTCCGATGACCCTTTTTGGATCCATGGTTTACGAGCATCGGTTGAGGTTTTATCGTGGAGCCTCGCTTTTGAGGACATGCTTAACGCTTAATGTCTGCTTTCTCATAGCGGACCTTCAACTTAGTTACCTTGTCCGGTTTGTGCCAGAAGCAGACGCTTTCAACATCTGCGAGCACTAATCATTGGAGAGTAGATCTCACTGCATAACAATTCAGATACGCCGTAATATTCAGGGGGCAATTTTCAGGATTGTGGCCGGAAAAAAAGGCGCCTAAAACGCTTCGTTCGCCGCAGAATTGCGCTGGGGGCGTCTCAGGGGGGGACGGCCAAGAGATGTTATGATAAATCCGATTTCAGGGCAGGAGCCGACGTGGAAAATTTCTGTGTAGGTGGGCTAATGCTTTATAAAAAATATCCGATAATCCATTTATCCCCACACCAGGGAACTATAAGAGCCTCTGTCTTGCTCAGCCCCGTTTTACGGGGCTTTTTTTTGCTATTCCTAGGTTTCCTGGCCAGGTTTGAAGTGTGCCGTTCCTGCTGGTTTCGGCATGGAATTTAGAAATAATTATGAACGTTAATCACATTGTTCAGCCCGCTACGAAAGATGGCGGGTTTTTTCATTTCATACGTGGCTGGGTTGTTATGTTTAATGTGTCAGAACGTCCCTATCGCTATCATGCTGACTTCCGATTTTCGCTCATAGCGGACCTCCAACTCAGTAAGCCTGTCCGCTTTGTGCCAGAAGCGGACGTTGGAAAATAAAGAGGGAAATAAATAGCAGAAAGATAAAACGCTTATTGGCTCTCAATTTCTTGATCGGTTAGTCCCAATTTTCCCGGTACGATATCTTTGAATATTGCTATCAACTCAGGAGCCATAAAAAGGTATTCGTCAGCGATATCGAGCACATGCAGAGGCTTGAATGCGATGATCCTGCCGTATTGGGCCACTAAGCGGTTTTTGTGCTTCTGTTCCATCACACAGACAACATCTGCCCATTGAAGCAATTCGGCAGAGACTCTTTTTTTTGCATTCCGGCTAGTCCCAGCGGAAAGTACGGCAAGAGATGGATAACGGCGGAACACCTGTTCCGCCGTGGGGCTTCGCCATTGATTACGACTGCATATAAAAAGTACGTTCATCAGAATAGTAGTACTCTTCCAGACCTCTCAAGGCAAGCTGTTGGTTAGTAATACGTGGATACTCAAGCCCGAGTTGTGCGGCACGCAACAATTTATCCGACCGCGTGTAAAGCATCTTCCAGTTTTTTTCGCCACGGAAGTTCAATAAAGTCTTGCGGATATCACGAGACTTGTTACGTCGCTTCTGTGCATTGCGCCAATCTCTAGTACGTTTAGTTTCCATTGTTCCACTCTCTCAGATTAATCGGGTCAGCAGCCGCGATAATACGGGGAGAACGAACTGGAGAAATATAGCTTTTTACGGAGAAAAATTATAGTCCGGATTATGGTGAATCATTGATCTGCTCCCGACCAACGAATACACAGCTATGGAAGCAAAATCTCCAGGCCTAATGACACTACAGACGTTCCCTTTTCGCTCAAAGCGGACCTTCATCTCAGTCAGCCTGTCCGCTTTGTGCCAGAAGCGGACATTACCGGTGCACAGTGACGTGATTTAGGTCAGTTTTTTAGTTACCGTTACATTTTAGCCTGTCCTGTTCCCGCCACTGCACACCGATGGTGTGGAGGATTAAACGGATTTGCCCGGCAGAATAATTACGCCTTTCTGCGTAAACGCTCCTCTTCTACCAGCGCCTTCCACTGCTGGAAGGACGGCCTTGCCTGCATACGCTCATACCACTCGCGTAACGCGGCGCACTCTGAAGGTACCTGCAGGTTCACTAACTCAGAGAAAATCATCCCTCCGATAACCGCTATATCTGCCATTGAGAAGTTCTCACCGGCCACATAAGGTTGTTTCTGCAGAACGCGGTCAAAATAATGCATTCCCCGGACCGCCTTGTCCTGCATCCGGTTGCCCCACTCAGGGTTCTGATAAAGTTCAACCTCAGGGCCTAAACCCGGAGTGGCGTGATGGAAATACACGCTCACTGCGTCAAGGAACTCAATTTCAGCGCGCTTGGTCATCATATGAATGACGCCCTGTTCCGCCGGAGTGGTGCCCGTCAGAGAACGTGGTGCAGTCAGCGCGTCCAGATACTGCGTGATGGCCGTACACTCTGCGATAAGCGTACCGTCATCAAGCTCCAGAACGGGAAGCGTGCCAGAGTAGTTAATGGCAAGAAATTCGTTTTTCTTGTGTTCGCCCGTCCATAAGTTAACAGGCACAAACTCTGTATCAGAAAGCAGTCCTTTCTCAGCAAGTGCAATGCGAACGCGTGCGGGATAAGGACCGTCATACCAGTCATAAATTTTCATCAGCAAATGTTTCCTTTGTGTGAGTAAGTTCAGGTCTAAGTAGCAAAACTAACTAACTAACGGTAGGTAGTTATGCGACAAAGATTGAGGCAATTTCGGATGGCTGTCAATACCTACCTTACGATTGTTAGTTTTTTTTATTCGATCTTTCCGGGACGTCCTTAATTCGATTAAGGGACCGGCAGGGAGGAGTACTATTGTTTCGATAGCGCAACAAGCCGCGAGTGTAACCGGTGAGGCGCCTGAGTTAATTTGCCCGCCTGAGCGGCAGAGTGGTGCCAGCCGTTTTATACCAGACCGCAGCGCGCCCGTATGGATTTTCTGAAAGAGGTTCAGGCAGCGCCAGCTGAAGCGGACGGCCGCCTGATTTTTACTGTGGTAGCAGACCCGCAAGCTTGTAGCCCTCAATGAGCTCATCAAACAGCAGAATATTGTTACGGCTTCTGGCCATCAGCTGCGCGCCCGCAACGGCAGAAAAAATGGAGCCGGCACGGACTCTACTCTCTCCTGACGCGGCAATACCGGCCTCATGCAGCTGCCCTGCCAGCCAGTCGATGTTGATGTCAGCAAACTTTTGCACCTCATCCCTGACCGGTTGCGGCAGGTCATCGTACTCAGCCGACATAAAGCTCCCCAAACAGAGCCGGTTCCCGCTCTCGAGGGATCGGCGAAATATCTGCGGGTAGCGGCGCAGACTTTTCTGCGCATCACCTTCACTTTCCCTCAGCATTTCTAGGTCACGCGCGGTGTCCTCCCAGTAACGCCGGGCTACCGCTGCACCTAGCTCGGCCTTACTCGGGAAGTGGTAGTAAATGCTGGCAGCCTTAATTCCCACCTCGTCGGCCAGTCCGCGTATATTCAGGCCAGTGTAGCCGTGCGCCTGCGCCGCCAGCCGGGCTGCGTTAAGAATTTCGTCACGGGATGTTTTGCTCATAATTTCTTTTCTCCGGTAGCTCAGGCAACAATTCTAACATTTGTTAGGTAAGTATTGACAGTCTGATTTAAGGGTTCTAGATTAAACCTACCAACTGCTAGTTAGATTATCGAACCGAGGGTTTATCATGAGCAAAGAAATTTATTATTCAGATGCTACCGACCTGGCCAGCATGATACGTAACCGCGACGTTACGCCGGTTGAAGTGATGCAGGCGCATCTCGATCGCATCGCTGCCACCAACCCGGACGTCAACGCGATAGTCACGCTCGCAGAGGACGCACTGAAACAGGCCGAAGCGGCGGAAGCTGCTGTGATGAAGGGTGAGAAACTTGGCCCACTACACGGCGTTCCCTTCACCGTAAAGGATTCTATCGACACTGCCGGCGTGCTGACTCAGCGCGGCTCACCCATCTTCAAAGGTCGTCTGCCGGATGCAGACGCGACCAGCGTGGCGCGTCTTAAAAAAGCGGGCGGGATCGTGCTGGCAAAAACCAACCTGCCGGAATTTTCGTACTGGATTGAAAGCGATAATCTGCTGTCCGGCCGCTCTAATAATCCCTGGGACCTGACCCGCACGCCCGGCGGCTCGAGTGGCGGCGAATCTGCTGCAATAGCCGCAGGCATGTCCCCGCTGGGACTGGGAACGGATTTGGCCATTTCAGTGCGTGGACCCGCCGCGCAGACAGGTATCACCTCAATGAAAGCCACCCACGGAAGCGTGCCCATGACAGGCATCTGGCCTCGCGCGCCGCGTCGCTTCTGGCATGTCGGCCCAATGGCCCGCTCGGTACGCGACATTGCACTGGCATTCTCTCAGCTTTCCGGACCCGATGGCCATGATGCGTTCTCCAGCGCCGCACCACTGCATTCAGGCGGTCTGCCGCCAGTGCCGTCACGCCCTTTACGAATTGGCTGGATGACAGGCCCGGGCTTCGGTCCGGTTGATCCGGAAGTCGCAGCGGTAGTTAAGGCGGCAGCGGATGCGCTGAAAGAGCCTGGCGTTGTGGTGGAGCACGTCGGAATTCCCGCGCTGGAGCAGGATTTTGCACTGGACGTCTTCAACCGTTTGCACGTTATGGAGATGAAGCCGGCTTTTGCAGCGGCAACGGTCGGTTGCCGCCCCGATGAAATCTATAAAATGGCAAAAACCATGCTGTCACTGCCTGATACGCCGATGTCGGACTTCATTGATGCAGAGCAGGCCGCAGAAAGGCTGCGTGATGGATTTGCGGAATACTTTTCACGTTACGACGCGCTTATTACGCATGTACTCCCCATCCCGGCGCACAAACACGGCGCAGACAGGTTTGTCATCGACGGTCAGAGCGTTGATGCCACCTATCTGCAGGGTGCCACGGTTCCACTGAACGTAACCGGCCTGCCGGGGATCGCGCTGCCGTTCGGTAAGAGTCGTGAGGGGTTGCCCATCAACGTGCAGATTATAGGTAAATGGCATGATGAACACGTTATTCTCCATATTGCTTCTCTGCTCGAAGCAGTGAGTCCCGTTAAAGGTTCTCATCCGTCACTGTGAATATGGCCATGCCCCACGATAACTGTGGGGCATGTGAAATAGTTGCTCGGGGTGCAATAACAAGATCAACCAGCATGTCCGCTTTTCGCTCAAAGCGGACGATTGGCGTTGAAGATCCACTTTGTGCCATAAGCAGACAGTGACAGCATCGATATGTACACATATGCGGGAGGCAGATCATCTGCTGAGCGCCCGGCCCGGCATGTCTTAAGCCGGGAATTTACGATGTCGTGTGGTCTGGTCGCGGTTGCAATTTACTAGATAAGCAGGGAGGCTAAGCCATGAGCGAGTTTCTGGCCAAATTAGATGCAAATCCGCCGCAATGGGCAGGGGAGACGATTGGTGCCTGGACAGCCGGCTGCGGCTGCACGGCAGATTTCTTAAACGCCATTACAGGGCTAACCCCTCCCGATGCTCCCCTGAGATATTAGTAAATAAAGTCTCGTTTGATAAACGGATCACCGTATGAATATGAGCCTCATCCGTGCAAAACACCTCATAGACAGTATGCTCTTTCATGGTTCTTAGGCACCGGATAGTCCGGTGCCAGCTGACAGCCTTACTCCGCTTCACCGCGTGCTCCCGCATGAATCTGACTGAAAAGTCGCTTCGTCCATGCATCAGTGACGTGCTTTGGATCGGATGAGATATACGTTGATACAACAAAGCTCCCGGCTTTGTTGCCGGTGGCAACCGTGCCTTTGAACGTCCGGCGAACCTCAATCGTCAGCCTGTCATTTCCGGCCCAGTTCCTGGACATTCGGTAATAACTGCCGGGATCTGCCGACCAGCTGGTGCCCTCTGAAATGGCTGAGGCTGACCAGCCCGAATTCTCCTGGCCGCTGTTGCGTGCTGCAGCCACATCCCCGTCGGATACGAAGCCAAACTTTTCTTTCAGACGCATCGCCACGGTATCGGCTGGTATGGCAATGGGGCCGTAGGCATCACTCACCTGATTGCGTTTTTCCACTGTGGTCTGGTCTTTCACGTCTGAAGGCATCTGATTGCCGTCATTCAGCGAACCAAACTGGCCGATACCGCTCATGAAGCTGCTGCAGCCTGTAAGCGTGGTCGCCAGCACAATGGCAGACAGTTTGAGGGCTTTTTTTGACATGCTATTCTCCGGTTAACAGGCGGGCTGCACCCGGCAGCCCGCGTTGTTCATAATCAGAAAGTGAAAGAAAGCTGCGCGGCAGCGCCATAGCTGCGGTCTGTGCCGGCCATTCCGGTCAGGTCGAGATGCACGACGTTGAAGGGTGAAATCCCCACACCGGCGGTAAACATGCTGCGATCGCTGTTGCGCATGTCTGCGCGGTAACCGGCACGCAGCTGCGCCCAGTTCCAGGCATTCAGCTCAGCACCCACGCCGGCATACTGCGCTTTTTCATCCGAGGCAAAACCGCTGGCCGGTGTCAGGTCAACGTCTGTGGCCAGCGTGACAAAACCATTGCTCCACGCCGTGCCGGCAGTCGCCTGCGGGCGGATCTGGAACGTGTCCGTGATGCCGTTGATTTCAAGCGTACTGATGTTACGTGCCACAAGGTTCTGTCCGGTCAGTCCGACTGTCCACTCTGGCGTCAGCTGAACCGCAAAGCCGACATCGACATTTGCGCCGCTTTCGGAACGCTTCCAGTCGCCGCTGCGAAAATCTGACGCGCTGTAGTTACCGACGGAAACGTTGTAGTTCCAGGTATCCACGCGCTGGACCTTTGGCGTGATGCCGACAGAAACCGGCGTGTCAGCCAGGGTAAACTGATGCGCTGCGGCGATACCGTATTCCGTGACCAGTGCGGCGACGCCCTGCGCCCGGGAGGTCATCTGGTCAGTATCCGTCTGAGCCGGCGAGAAAATGCCGCTCTGTGCCGCATCGAGATACGCCAGGTCACGCTGTGTGATATCGGTGCGGACCTTCGCCTGTCCCCAGCCTTTGGCCACAAAGGCGAAAGGGAGGGTGTCACTGGGAATGGCAATCACCGCAGAAAGCCCGGCACTGGCATGCCCGCTGTCGCCGTCGACGTCCTGCAGGGCCTGTTTAAGCGCGGCCGCCTGTCGTGAGCTGTTGCCGGTGCCTGCTGAATCGCGGAAGTTGTCAAAGGTGCTTTTTACCCTGTCCAGTCCGTCACGCAGATTATCCGGATCGCTGATTTGTGCCCCCACGCCCGGCAGAATGAGCCCGACGTCGTCACCGGCAGCGTGGCCGGTCATCAGCGCGGGGTTGGCCAACGCTGCTGCCAGATAATCTGAAGAGGCCACGCCGGTTCCCCCCATGGCGTCGTTACGTGCTTCGATCCATGTTGTTGCGGCATTGACTGACGGCACGGCTGAAGCCAGTAATGCCAGGATAATGCTGCGGGTTAACAGTTTTGCTTTCATCACTTATTTCCTTTTTCTTGTTTTTGACAAAGGGGTTTCCCTGATGCTGACGCACCAGTTAAATAAACAGACCTGGTTTTTGTTATTTAAATACGGTTAACCGAAGCTCATGACTTCTTTCAGATAGTCTTCCCATTCAGGCGTAATATGAAACGCCGGATTTATGAAGGGTATTAATGCCTCCTTGTTCCACATGAAATTTTTCCCAGGTCTGAGCTTGCCCATAATACTTTCATCAGTAACGCATGAGACCGAAAACGGCAACTCAGAGCCCTCTCTAAGACTGTCAAATAATCTGCCTGGTAATTTTCGAAAAGAAATTTGAGCAACCCTTCCTTTTAACCGCAGTAATTCACAGAAAGAGAGAAAAGCGTTTGTCTCTGATTCATTGCTGACCGCAAGAGGGACCACGCCGGTTAAATAATTACTTTCAAAGGACACGCCATTGATATATTTATCCCGGGTCGCAGTGATTACCATCTCGTGTCTGAAATTCAGTGCTGGCTCACCTTCATTATGCTGACGTCTGTAAAAACGTAAGGAGTTAATCACTGTATCTTTATGCGGCAGAAGGCATTCAGCTGCCTGCCAGAAGTCACGCAGTACCACGGACGGAACCGGAAGGATGTCTTCTCCGGCGAGCCAGCCGGACTGAACACCGAACCATGACGCAATCTGCTCCAGCACAGGCAGGGTAAGGTGATCAAGCGTGCGCTCCCGGTTCTCAAGCACGCTCATGCCAATGTTCAGCTCAGAGAGTATTGTGGCCACCTGCGCGACATTAAGGCTGTGGCGGTCCATCAGGTGCCAGAAGCGCTCATAAACGCGGTTTACCGAGGCATTGCGGGGCGCTGTGGTTTCTGTCATGACGCCCTCAACAATCACATTGACCAGCTCTGAAACGGAGATGCCAAGCTTGTGTGATACCTGATTCACAAATTCCCGTGATGCCGGCCGGAAACGAATGGTCACTGGCGGACTTACCGTTTTCTTCCCTTCCGCAAACTGCTCAAGCAGCTGCCTCTGTTCATCGGTCTGCTCTAAGGCGACCCGGGACAGGACTTCTGTCAGATTCATGCGTTTCATAAAGGCCCTGGTGTTGGCTGAATGAGAAAATATTTTGTTAATCTTTTCTGTATTCGGTGTGAATACAGTACCTGGCAAAACCGCGTGTTGTATAACGCGATATTTCGATCGTTCAGATCGAATACATATGTGTAATCAGTGTGAACATTCCCTTTGTGACTTAACACCCGAAATTATTTTTCCGGTTCAGAAGTTTTTTTCAGCAGCATCACCGGCCACCGGGTCCGGGACGGACAGCGCCAGTGCCACTGCCGGAAGAGGATTTCCAGCTGCATCAGCGCGCGGGCTGAATCCCGGAAAGGGACGCTGGTCAGCCTGCTGCGGTAAGACCAGCCCCGCACCTTAAGGTATGTCCTGAGCCTGGCCGCACGGGCAGGCGTCAGAAGGTGCGAAGCAACCACGACGGTTTTTCCCCCGGCTAAGGCGGCTTCCGTTAACTCAAACACCCCCGACCAGAACCAGCGCACGCGCTCAGGCGTGAGCCCGACGGTTGGCTGCCAGGGGGACAGATGAACGGTGATGCGTTTTCTGCGGCTCAGCATGCAGGGCTTCCTGAGCACCTGACGGGTCAGCCAGTCGAGGGGTCTGAGCAGAAACGGAGAGAGTGCCGTAAGCAGCCACACAAAAAAGAATGCGTCACGGATGGATGAAATAAAAAGGCTGATGCTGCCGGACAGCGTCAGCAACAGCAGAAGGTACAGCGCTACCAGACGTTGCTGCATGAGTGTGTTCAGTTTAATTAAAGGATGGTTGCGCAAGAAAAGCACGGGACGTTAAAACCGTCCGCCGTTAATCCTGAATCCGTTCCTGAAAATTAACGCAAGCAGAATATCTCTCTGCACTGAATCCAGGATTAACGTTGCAAATGACACCCCGTCTCTTAGCGTTACGTCATTTCAGATAAAGAGCGGGTGTTGATGGAACGGGTGATGAAGTGGCTGACGGGGCGGGGAAACAACAGGCATTCAGGGCAGCCGGCGGATACGGTCGTCAGAGAGGTGGCTTTTCGCCCGGTTCTGGAGGGCAGTACGCTTTTGCAGACGGAGGAGCGACGCAGGTTTGTCAGAATGCTGGCAGATAACAGCCCGCTTTCACAGTCCGTGACTGATGCGTGGTGGCTGAAGCCAGCGCAGGCAATGCTTGAGCGTGTGCAGGACTGCCCGGCCGCATGGAACGGTGCATATTCGTCACCGGGGGGATTTGGCGACCTGAGCCTCGGCGTGGCCGTCCGGGCGGTCAGGCTCGTCAGAGGAATGATGCTGCCGCCCGGCGCCACACCTGAAGAGCAGTCGGCTCAGGCCCCGGGCTGGGTCTGCGCGGTATTCTGGGCAGGCCTGTTTCATCATCTGCCCTGGCTGACGCAGGTGGAAGGCGCGACGCAGTCCGGAAAAATCTGGTATCCGGGGCTGCACACGCCGGACGGCCCGTGGCGGGTCCGGCCCGCAAAGACTGCCCGGGCTCAGGCCCTGACAGGTCAGTATATGGCGGCAAAGCTGCTGCCTGAGACCGGCATGCTGTGGCTTCACCAGTGGCCGGAAGCGTCACGCTGTCTTCTTCAGTTTCTGTCGGGTGAGCGTGCCGGTGCCGGAGTGCTTTACAGCATCATCATGCAGGCGCGGGAGGGGGCGGGTCTGGAAATGGGTGGTCTTTCAGATATTACTGGCACGTCTTCTGTAAACCCGGCACCGGAAATGCAACATGCTGATAATTACCCAAATTTAGCAGATAACGCACCTGTTCTTTTGTCGAGTCACATCATTTCAGCAAATGTTTCAGAGCCAATTGAAAACGAAGCGGCAACGTATACTCCCTCACAGGCAGCCGGAGAGGAGGCCAGTCCCGGAACAGAAAAACCTGAATTACCGGTACTGAGCTCCGCGCTGCAGTCTGCAATCGGCGGGAACGAAGCCACTGAGTATGGTTCAGACAGTGGAAATGAAAAGGAAGATACAGAAGTTAAGCAGGGAGTAGATTTACTTTCCGTGCTGGACCTGATGGCTAAAGGGGAGGCACCCGTTTTATCAGCCGGACAATCTACTGAGTTAACGAAGCAGGAGCAAACGGAAGACGGGAAGCCGGCGTACGACAGTGAACCCTCTGAGGGCAGTGTTTTTCTGGACTGGCTGCGGGAGAGCGTGGAGGCCGGAAAAATTACCGTTAATGAGTCCGACAGTCTTCTGCATGTACTGTCCGGTTTTATTTATATGATATCGCCCGATGTGTTTTTCCGGTTTATTTCCTCGCAGCCAGAAAATAAATACGAAAAAAACAAGCTGCAGAAAAACTTTGAATCACTGGGCCTTCATCACTCACGAAATGGTAAGGGTCTTTACTCTTACCATAAATATGACTCGCCGGATAAACGCGGTCAGTTCACCAAACTGTCGGGCTACATGATTAAGTCTGACATTATTTTAAAGAAAGGAAGCTGTCTTTCAGACAGCAAATGGCTCTTTCCAAAAAAAGAGTAATTACAGGGTTAATAAAATACGAGGTTACCATGTCTGAAAAAACGACCTTCGATGACATTCTGAACGACTATTTTTTCAGTAAGGTTCTCCGTCCAGCCAGTGAATGGAGCTACAGAAAGGTTGTAAAAACTTTCACAGAATTCAGTGAAGGTAAAATATTGCCTGAAAGTATATGTCGCCTTGATGTTCTTAAATGGCGACGTCACGTTTTGAACGAACAAAACTGCAGTAAACGGACATGGAATAATAAAGTTGCACATATGAGAGCGCTGTTTAACCACGCTATAACACACTCTCTCGTTACTGCCCGGGACAATCCGTTCAATGGCGTGGTCGTTAAGCCAGACCGTAAACGAAAGAAAACGCTTACCCGGGAACAAATGAAGAAAATTGATCTCGTAATGCATCGAAAAATTGAACAGGAGCAGATCGGTATTCATGATCCCCGGCCGAACGCGCTTGAACCCGCATGGTTCTGGATGACAGTGATTGAAACGCTAAAGTTTACGGGCATGCGTCAAAACCAGCTGCTGCATATAAGGCTGTGCGATGTGGATCTTAAGCAGGGTGTTATTGAGCTGAGACCTGAAGGCTCAAAAAATCATCGAGAACACCGGGTGCCTGTCACGGACAAGCTGAGGCCTCGCCTTGAAGATCTGTACCGTCAGGCTAAACAAATGGGCGCAAGGCCGAAGGATCAACTGTTTAATATCAACCGTTTCAGTCGTTTAAAAAAGAAAACCGTCACAGGCGGTAACATGGATCATCCCCCAATGCGGGCGTTTTTCAGGCGGCTTTCACGCGAGTGTCAGTGTGATATCAGCCCGCACCGTTTCAGGCATACCATCGCTACAGACCTGATGAAAACACCGGAACGAAGCCTGAATGACGTGAAAATGTTGCTGGGGCATTCAAGTGTTGCGGTCACTCTGGAGTATGTTGAAGCGAATATGGATCATCTTCGAAGGAATCTTGAAAGCGCATTTATGCTCTAGGACTATTCCTAAGTCAAATTTCTAACGGATTGATATCAGTGGAGGAAAATTAGCGCGGTTTCATTTACAGATCGTTGACACAAACCTTGTGAAAAGGTAAAAACCTGTAATTGAAATACTCGGGATGCGAGAAATCCGGATGATGTTACAGCATCATCCGGATTCTTAATCCCATAATCTTCAAGTGTAGAACGAATGCGACTCATCCTGCACGATGACGAAAAGGGATCTCTGTCTTGCCCGTTAAGGATCTCATCTCTTAACGAACAGGCTCTGAAGAGTGGTGCCCGAACCCGGAATCGAACCAGGGACACGGGGATTTTCAATCCCCTGCTCTACCAACTGAGCTATTCGGGCAACGGGGCGCATTAAACCGTAAAGGCCGCAGGCCGTCAACGGCTTTCATGAAAAAACCCTGCAAAACGTGACTGATTGCCTGAATTTCAGTCAAAGGCGTTGAAACTCACGCCAGTGCGCCATTTTTACGGCACAGGGCAATGCTTAATATATCTTCCGCCAGACGTTTGGCGACATCCACATCCTGCACATTGCGCTTGATCAGTAGCTTGCTTAAGCAGCCTTCCAGCACCAGCTCCATTTGATCGGCCACCATACTCGGGTTATCCAGACCCAGCGCATTTAAAATAGTGTGGGTAAATTCCCAGGAGGCGCGCTTCTGTTTTTCTGCCAGTTGATGAATGGGTTGATCGGGATGCGGATAGAAGCTGCAGGCGGCGATAAACAGGCAGCCGGGAAAGCGTCCCTTGGTGACATGCTCATTTAACCCTTCGTAGCGCGCCATTAACTTCTGTTCGGGTCGCAGTGCGCTGTTTTGTAATACCTCTTGTCGCCAGCTGTCGATTTGCTGGGCATGAAACTGCAATGCGTCGTAGAGCAGTGCGTCGCGGTCAGCCCAGAACTGCTCAAGTTGCTGCTCGCTGAGTCGCATCTCTTCGGCCAGGATTTTCAGCGACGAGGTGGACGCTAAGCCATTTTGTTCAAGCACGTTTAATGCATGGTCAAGTATCTGTTCACGTTGCAAACCGTTCTCCTCTGCGATGCAGGCCCGTTCAGGTCAACGGGCTGTGTCCAGGTTCCAGTGTTGTTTACTCACGCAGTTTCTGCAAATGTTCGTCAAAATCCTTTGGCTTCAGGAAACCGGTGATACGTGAACCGGGAATTTCTTTTCCCTGAGCATCAAAGAATAAAATCGTGGGCAGCCCCAGCACGTGAAGATGTTGCAACAGCGCATTATCGGTGGCCGTGTTCGCCGTGACGTTAGCCTGTAACAACTGGACATCTTTAAGACTGGCACGTACCGCACTGTCGCTAAAGGTGTACTTCTCAAACTCTTTACAGGCCACGCACCAGTCCGCGTACAAATCCACCATCGTCATGCGGCTCTGTGTCTGTTGCAGCGCCTGATCTAACTGGCTAACCGTTTGAACAGACTGAAAGGGAAGGTGCGCGATAGTTTGTTGTGGCGCGTCATTGCCAAACGCCCAGTCCTGCAAAGGGCGGGCGCTGATCAGGGCGGCGATCAGCATGAGCATTTGCACGATACGCCATTTGCCGCTGCTTGCGCGCAGGCTGGCACTGAAGGCCCACGCAAAAAAGGCGACGCCCAGCAGGCTCCATAAGCGCACGCCCCACAGCTCACCCAGCACCCGTTCCAGCAGGAAAACCGGCAGCGCGAGAATAACGAACCCAAACCCTTTCTTGACGGTCTGCATCCAGGGGCCGCTTTTAGGCAGGAAGCGGCTACCGAACAGCGTCACGGCAATCAGCGGTAAGCCCATGCCGATGGCATACAGCCACAATGTACCGGCACCCGCCAGCAGGTTACCGCTCTGTGCGATATAGAGCAGGATGGCACTGAGCGGCGCGGTGGTGCAGGGGGAACAAATTAAACCTGCCAGCGCGCCCATCAGGAAAACGCCGGGCAGTGAGCCGCCCTGCTGACGGTTGCTCCACAGCGTCAGACGGGTTTGTACGCTGGCGGGTAACTGTAGCGAAAACAGGCCAAACATCGACATGGCCAGCACTACAAACAGCACGGATAAACCGATCAGGACATAGGGATGCTGTAAGGCCGCCTGAAAACGCAGGCCAGCCGCGGCGACTGTCACGCCGAGCAAGGTATAGGTAAGCGCCATTCCTTGCACATAAACCAGGGCCAGCGCGAACAGGCGACCCAGCGAGTTGTTACGCTTACCGCCAAGGATAATGCCCGAAATCAGGGGATACATCGGTAAGACGCAGGGCGTAAATGCCACACCGATACCAATCAGCAACGCCCACAATGGCGAAAAGGGGAGCGGGCTGGCGGTGGCGGGCGGGCGCTCCCCTGAGTCTGCATCCGCGCTGGCGACAACGGGCGTGAGTGGAATGCTGCGCGTTTCAGGTGGATAACAGAAGCCTGCGGCAGCACAGCCCTGATACGTCACGCTCAGCGTACTGCCCCTGGCAGCCTGTTGTAGCGTGACGGGCACGTTCAGGTTCTGCGGATAAATCTCGCTCTTACCAAAAAATTCATCTTCGTGTGGCTGACCCGCTGGCAAGGCCACAGGCGCGATACGCGCATTGTTGGCGACGACCCTGATTTGCTGGCGGTAGAGATAGTAGCCGTCTTTAACCTTCCAGTGCAGATTGAGCTGTGCGCCCTGTTGGTCGAAATCAAAAGCAAAAGCCTGGTCGACGGGCAAAAAGCGGCTGGTGGTTTTGGGGGCAAACAGGTCAGCCTGCGCCTGCAGGCAGATAAACAGGGCCAGTATCAGGGTAATTAAGCGAGCGATGCGTGCAGCCATGACAAGTATTCACTGTCTCCATGTTGAACCGGAAGCACCAGCAGTTCTGGTACGTCATAAGGATGTGAGCGCTTAAGCAGATCGAGCAATGCCTGCTGATGAGCTGTATCGCATTTGAGTAACATCTGAACTTCGCTGGCCTGCTCCAACTGGCCCTGCCAGACGTAGTACGAGGTGGCACCCGGTAAAAGGGTGACACAGGCGGCCAGTCTGGCCTTCAGCACCTGGGTGGCAAGCTGCTGCGCGCACGCCTGGTCAGGGGCGGTGCAGAGGATGACAACGGCATTCATCATGAGGCTCCTGTTGAAAATCGCGTCGATGATAGCACGTTCACTGTGCGGCCGGGACTACAGCAGAAGCCCACCAAAAATAAAGCCGAACACGACAGACAGGGTGATGGCCAGCACGCCGGGAATGATAAAGGCATGGTTGAACACGAACTTACCGATTCGGGTCGAGCCAGTGTCATCCATCTCAACGGCGGCTAACAGTGTGGGATAGGTCGGTAACACAAACCTTTCAGCTCTTTTCCCAGGAAGTTAGTGACCAGCGCGGCAAGAAACAGCCCAACCATGGTAGCCGGAATGGCGATGGCCAGCAGCATGATATAGCTTACGCCGCGCGGTTCGAGCAGCGTGGCAAAGAAGACGACCGCCGCCGAGATTGGCGAGGCGGTAATGGCAACCTGAGATGCGACAACCGCCATCGACAGCGGACGAGAAGGACGCACGCCTTGCTCTTTCGCCACCTCGGCGATGACCGGTAGGGTAGAGAAGGCGGTATGACCGGTGCCCGCCAGCAGCGTCATCACATAGGTGACCAGCGGGGCAAGAAAGGTGACATAACGGGGATGACGACGCAGCAGGCGTTCGGCAAGGCTGACCAGGTAGTCCATGCCGCCAGCAACCTGCATGGCCGCAATCGCCGCGATGACCGCCATGATGATTTCAATCACATCAAACGGAATGGCACCTGGCTTCATACCAAAGCCAAGCGTCAGGATGAGCACGCCCATGCCGCCCGCAAAGCCAATACCGATCCCGCCAAGACGCGCGCCCAGCCAGATCGCCAGTACCACGATAAACAGTTCAACCAGGAACATGTGCCACTCCCGAAATGATGATGAGCCGAAAAGCAAACCCATCCTTTTAACAAACAAAAAGGCACATCGTTTTGATTACGATGTGCCTTTTACACCAGTAAGCGCAATTACGCCTTACTGTTCGTTTTCATCGGTATAGCGTTTCGCCTTGTAAACCGGGTACATCAGGTTTTGCACAGAGAAAATATCATCCAGCTCGCTTTCGGTCAGCAGGCCGCGATCCAGCACCACCTCGCGCACGCTTTTGCCGGTTTCGGCGCAAATTTTACCGACGATGTCACCATTGTGGTGGCCGATATAGGGGTTCAGATAGGTCACAATCCCAATGGAGTTAAACACGTAGGCTTCGCAGACCGCTTTGTTCGCCGTGATACCGTTGACGCATTTTTCCAGCAGGTTATAGCAGGCGTTGGTCAGAATGCTGATCGATTCAAACAGCGCCTGACCGATGACCGGCTCCATGACGTTGAGCTGAAGCTGGCCGGCTTCCGACGCCATCGTGACCGTCGTATCGTTACCAATCACCTTGAAGCACACCTGATTGACGACTTCAGGCACCACCGGATTCACTTTAGCAGGCATGATGGAGGAACCGGCTTGCAGCTCCGGCAGGTTAATTTCGTTCAGGCCCGCGCGTGGGCCGGAAGAAAGCAGGCGCAGGTCATTACAGATCTTCGACAGTTTGACAGCCAGGCGTTTGAGCGATGAATGCACCATGACATAGGCACCGCAGTCTGAAGTGGCTTCGATCAGGTCTTCGGCGGGCACGACCGCGAGGTTGCTGACTTCCGCCAGTTTCTGCACCGCCAGCTGCTGGTAACCGTCCGGCGTGTTCAGGCGCGTACCGATAGCGGTTGCGCCCAGGTTCACTTCCAGCAGCAGTTCGCCAGTGCGCAAAATGCTTTTCGTCTCTTCATTCAGCAGAACGCTGTAGGCATGGAACTCCTGGCCCAGCGTCATCGGCACCGCATCCTGTAGCTGGGTACGACCCATTTTTAAAATGGTCTGGAATTCATCCGCTTTACGCTGAAACCCGTCCGCTAACTGACTGATACCGTCGAGCAGTTTCAGCAGTGAGCTGTAAACGGCAATACGAAAACCCGTCGGATAGGCATCGTTAGTGGACTGGCATTTATTCACGTGGTCGTTCGGGTTCAGGTACTGATATTCGCCTTTTTGATGCCCCATCAGTTCCAGACCAATATTCGCCAGTACCTCATTGGTATTCATATTCACCGAGGTGCCTGCGCCGCCCTGATAAACATCAACCGGAAACTGATCCATGCAGCGACCGTTGTTCAGCACTTCATCGCAGGCCTGAATAATGGTGTTGGCGATATCACGCGGTAAGGTTTGTAGCTCTTTGTTTGCCATCGCCGCGGCTTTTTTCACCATCACCATGCCGCGAACAAACTCAGGAATGTCACTGATTTTGCTGTTGCTGATGTAAAAGTTTTCAATCGCACGCAAAGTATGAACGCCATAGTAAGCATCCGCCGGAACTTCACGCATGCCTAACAGGTCTTCTTCGATACGAATGTTGTTCGCCATGATAACCTTCTTGTTGTCACTGCTAACCATCGCAGATGATGTGTTTGTTTTGTGGGGAAGCGCCAGAACCGCTATTTTATCCGTATTCAGGCAGGTGAGCACGATCCTATTCTGACAGAGACGCAAAGCGCGAACAGAGATCACCTGTCTGGCCGCGTTACGTTAACAATATGTGAAATTGCTCACAAAAATAACCCGTAAGCAAAAATTTGCCGGGTGCGGTTGAAATTGACGATCAGAATAACCATCTCTGTTTTTTACCTTTTTCACATTCATATTCCACGCTGTCGGGTTAACGACCGGGCAGCCTGACTCACAGGAGAATCCGGTGCGCTGGTTACCGTTAGTGATCTTTTTCGTACTGGCCTGGATTGAGATCTCACTTTTCATTCAGGTTGCACACGTCCTGGGCGTGCTGCTCACCATGCTGCTGGTGGTTTTCACCTCCTGCATTGGCGTGTCTTTAGTCAAAAATCAGGGCATGAAAAACTTTATGCTGATGCAGGAGAAGCTGGCACGTAATGAAAGCCCGGCACAGGAGATGATCAAAAGCGTTTCGCTGATCATTGCCGGTTTCCTGCTGCTGCTGCCTGGTTTCTTTACCGATATGCTGGGGCTGCTTCTGCTGCTGCCACCGGTGCAAAAGCACCTCACGCTGAAGCTGATGCCGCATTTGCGCGTCTGGCGCGGGCCGGGAGCGGGCCCGGACAGTGGCTATACCATGGATGGCGAGTACGAACGTAAAGATACCGATCGTCTTGAACACCATGACGATCCTAAGGATCGTTAATCCCCACCCTGCGCGACGTCGGGTCGCGCTTTTTGTTTGTTCGCCCGCCCGTTTGCCACCTTTGTTCAAAAAGTCATCAGTCGCATCATCAGGCAAAAAAAATTTGTAGGTTCCCCCCTTGAAAGAGGGAAAGTGCGGCCCTATCTCTCTGGTCACGAGGCCGGAAGCCACACAGCCCGGTATTCAACCCAAAAATGAATGATTGGACTTCTCAAAGGAGAGCTATCAAATGAAAATTCGTCCATTACACGATCGCGTAATCGTGAAGCGTAAAGAAGTGGAAGCTAAGTCAGCGGGTGGCATCGTGCTGACCGGTTCTGCTGCAGGCAAATCCACGCGCGGTGAAGTGCTGGCTGTGGGTAAAGGCCGTATTCTTGAAAGTGGCGAAGTGAAGCCGCTGGATGTGAAAGTGGGTGACGTTGTGATTTTCAGCGAAGGCTACGGTGCCAAAACTGAGAAAATCGACAATGAAGAAGTCCTGATCATCTCTGAAAGCGACATTCTGGCGATTGTTGAAGCGTAAGTTTTACGCGTAATTCACTGAACGAAACGAATTTAAGGGAAATTTGAAATGGCAGCTAAAGACGTAAAATTCGGTAATGACGCACGCGTAAAAATGTTGCGTGGCGTAAACGTACTGGCAGATGCAGTAAAAGTTACCCTGGGTCCTAAAGGCCGTAACGTAGTTCTGGATAAATCTTTTGGTGCACCGACCATCACGAAAGATGGCGTTTCTGTTGCGCGTGAAATCGAGCTGGAAGACAAGTTCGAAAACATGGGTGCGCAGATGGTGAAAGAAGTTGCCTCTAAAGCCAACGATGCGGCGGGCGACGGTACCACCACGGCAACCGTACTGGCGCAGTCCATCATCACCGAAGGCCTGAAGGCCGTTGCGGCGGGCATGAACCCGATGGATCTGAAGCGCGGTATCGACCAGGCGGTTGTTGCTGCAGTTGAAGAACTGAAAAAACTGTCTGTGCCTTGCTCAGACTCTAAAGCGATTGCGCAGGTGGGGACCATCTCTGCAAACTCTGATGAAACCGTCGGTACCCTGATCGCGCAGGCGATGGAAAAAGTGGGTAAAGAAGGCGTTATCACCGTTGAAGAAGGCACCGGTCTGCAAGACGAGCTGGACGTGGTTGAAGGTATGCAGTTCGACCGCGGTTACCTGTCTCCGTACTTCATCAACAAGCCAGAAACAGGCGCAGTAGAACTGGAATCCCCGTTCATCCTGCTGGCTGACAAGAAAATTTCTAACATTCGCGAAATGCTGCCAGTGCTGGAAGCCGTTGCGAAAGCAGGCAAACCGCTGCTGATCATCGCGGAAGACGTAGAAGGCGAAGCGCTGGCTACCCTGGTGGTGAACACCATGCGTGGTATCGTGAAAGTGGCTGCGGTTAAAGCACCTGGCTTCGGCGATCGTCGTAAAGCGATGCTGCAGGATATCGCTATCCTGACTGGCGGTACCGTTATCTCTGAAGAGATCGGTATGGAGCTGGAAAAAGCTGCGCTGGAAGATCTGGGTCAGGCGAAGCGTGTGGTTATCAATAAAGACACCACCACTATCATCGATGGCGTGGGTGAAGAAAGCACCATCCAGGGCCGCGTTACCCAGATTCGTCAGCAGATCGAAGAAGCGACCTCTGACTACGACAAAGAAAAACTGCAGGAGCGTGTGGCTAAACTGGCAGGCGGCGTAGCCGTACTGAAAGTAGGCGCAGCGACTGAAGTTGAAATGAAAGAGAAGAAAGCGCGCGTTGAAGATGCCCTGCACGCAACCCGTGCTGCGGTTGAGGAAGGCGTGGTTGCTGGTGGTGGTGTGGCGCTGGTTCGTGTGGCAGCACAGCTGTCAGAACTGCGTGGCCAGAACGAAGACCAGAACGTGGGTATCAAAGTTGCGCTGCGCGCAATGGAAGCTCCGCTGCGTCAAATCGTTTCTAACGCCGGTGAAGAGCCTTCTGTTGTTGCCAACAACGTGAAAGCGGGCGACGGTAACTACGGTTACAACGCGCAGACTGAACAATACGGCAACATGATCGACTTCGGTATTCTGGACCCAACCAAAGTGACCCGTTCTGCACTGCAGTACGCGGCGTCGGTTGCTGGCCTGATGATCACCACCGAATGTATGGTCACTGACCTGCCGAAAAGCGATGCGCCAGATTTAGGTGCAGGCGCTGGCGGTATGGGTGGCATGGGCGGAATGGGCGGCATGATGTAATTGCCCCCTGACCCTTGCGTCACAGGAACCCCCGATCGGAAACGGTCGGGGGTTTTTCTTTTGCTGAGGAAAAGGTATAAGTAGTGGCGCAACGGTTACGTTGGCACGGATTAGGGCAATGAATGTGCAGAAAAAATGCGTGTTTTTCTGCTACGCTGCCATCCGACTCTGATGATAATAAATGGGGATTATAATGCGGATTAACCTCTTGCTCGGTCTGACGGCTGGCGCGTTATTGCTTGCGGGCTGCAGCAGCTCAACCGAACTCTCTTCTGCAGGTCAGCGCGTCACCTTTACCGATCAGCAGCCTGGCAAACAGTGTCAGCTTCTGGGCACCCTGACCGGCTCACAAAGTAACTGGTTAAGCGGAGCCGGTGGTGAAACCAGCGCACTGCGTGGTGCGGCTAACGATCTGCGTAACCGTGCAGCAGAAATGGGCGGTAACGTGATTTACGGTGCGACCAGCCCGACACAAAACCTGCTTTCAGCGTTTGCACCACTCGACAGTAAAATGACCGGCCAGGTTTATAAGTGCCCTAACTGATCGGGCAATGAACTGGCAAGATTTCTGAGACGACCGGCCCGCGTGCCGGTCGTTTTTTTATGCGAGGATGAAATGAAAGAGGCTGTATTTGCTTGAAGTGCAACCGTTCCGCGAGGCTTTGCTTCAGTGCCGAAACAGGGCTTGTCGGGGCCGGATTATTCCTGCCGAAGTTGCAGATCCAGGGGGGTTTTACTGGGCTCCCCCCCGATTTCGCGCGCCAGCTTCGGTACCAGATAACCGGAGACCAAAGGCAGCAGATCGCGCATCAGGGCACGCGCGTCCTGATCCGAAACATAGAAATGCGCCGCGCCCTGCACTTTATCCAGTACGTGCAGGTAGTAGGGCAGAATGCCCGCATCAAACAGTGCGTTGCTCAACGCCGCAAGGCATTGCGCCCGATCGTTCACGCCGCGCAGCAACACGCTCTGATTGAGTAACGTTACGCCAGCGCGCTTAAGGCGCGTCATGGCGTCGCAGAGGGCGTCATCGATCTCGTTGGCATGATTGATGTGGGTGACCATCAGAACCTGCAGGCGCGTTCCCGCCAGCGTCTGACAGAGCGCCTGCGTAATGCGCGCAGGGATCACCACCGGCAGTCGGCTGTGAATGCGTAACCGTTTCAGATGGGGAATGGCAGCCAGCGCCTCAATCAGCCAGGCGAGTTCATGATCTTTCGCCATTAACGGATCGCCGCCAGAAAAGATGATCTCATCCAGTTCAGGGTGATCGGCAATATAATCAAGCGCTGCCTGCCAGTTACGCTTATTGCCCTGATTATCCTGATAAGGAAAATGACGGCGGAAGCAGTAACGGCAATTCACGGCGCAGCCACCTTTGACCAGCAGCAGGGCCCGGTTTTGGTATTTGTGCAGTAATCCCGGCACCACGCTGTTTTGCTCATCTAACGGATCGGTGCTATAACCTGGCGCTTCAATGAATTCCTGGCGGCTGGTCAATACCTGAAGCAAAAGGGGATCCTGCGCATCGCCTTTTTTCATCCGCTGGATAAATGCGCGCGGCACGCGCAGGGCAAAAAGCCGACGTGCATCGCTACCAGCAGCCAGATCCGGAAGATGATCGAGCGCTAAAAGTTGCAGTAATTCATGAGGATCAGTGACAACATCAGCAAGTTGCTGCAACCAATCTTCTCTGGAAGGGGAATTTAGGGTTACAATGTGTGCCATTTTTTTGGCTATTACCAGTTAATATCTACAGAGGGCCTTTATGGCGACTTATCTTAGCAACGATTTCCGTACCGGTCTTAAAATCATGTTCGAAGGCGAGCCTTATGCCATCGAATCAAGCGAGTTTGTTAAGCCGGGTAAAGGTCAGGCGTTTGCACGTGTAAAAATGCGTCGTCTGCTGACCGGTTCACGCGTTGAGAAAACCTTCAAATCAACCGATTCTGCCGAAGGCGCAGACGTGAAGGATATGACGCTGCAGTACTCTTACAACGACGGCGATTTCTACTACTTCATGCACCCGGAAAGCTTTGAGCAGTACCAGGTTGAAGCTAAAGTGCTGGATGAAGTACAGAAGTGGTTGCAGGACAATGCGGAGTGTATCGTAACCTTGTGGAACGATAAACCGATTGCAGTTCAGCCACCGAACTTTATCGAAGCGGAAGTGATTGAAACTGACCCAGGCCTGAAAGGCGATACCGCGGGTACAGGCGGCAAGCCTGCCACGCTGTCTACCGGCGCCGTCATTAAAGTGCCTTTATTCGTTCAGATTGGCGAGGTGGTGAAAGTGGACACCCGCTCTGGCGAATACGTTTCACGCGTAAAATAATCCTGAGAGGCGCATCCTGTGATGCGCCTTTTTTATGTGAGTTTCAACAATGAAAAAACTGGCAAAACTTATCGCGCTGGCGTTGCTGGTCTCTTCTGGACTGAGCGCCTGTAATACCTTTCACGGTTTTGGCGAGGATGTCTCTCACCTGGGTGGGGCTATTTCTCGCGCCGCGAAGTAACACGGCAGAATTTCCTTTTTTCAGCGGGTTAGGCTCGCAGCGTGGCGTAATCGGTCTATGCTTTAAAAGCTGTACTTTTAATGCAACGTAAAAAAGGAACTGGCTTATGTTAAAGAAAAGTATTGTTGCGATTTTTTCTGTGGTGATGTTATCGGCATTGTTGTCAGGCTGTAATACCACGCGTGGCGTTGGCGAAGACGTTGAAGCAGGCGGTCAGGCGATTCAACGTAGCGCGCAGTAAGCTCCAAAAACCGGTACGAACGTCTTTCGTACCGGCTTTATTTTCTCTTCTATCCCTGTTTTACCCAAATCAACTCATCCACCGGGAAACCGGCCTGACGTGCCTGCTGTACCAGCTTTTGCTTCACGTCGTTGTCCAACTGCGGCGTGCGGGACAGAATCCATAAATAGTGGCGGTTAGGTCCGCAGACCAGCGCATAGCGGTAGTCGGGATCCAGCGCAATAACGTTATAGCCACCATAAAAGGGGCCAAAGAAAGAAACTTTGAGCGCGGCGCGTTGTTTGTCGCCGGTAAAGTAAGCTTTGCCCACGCTCTCCTGCCAGCGCTGCTTTTTCGGGTTATAGCCGCGGTTAACCACCTTAAGGCCGCCGTCTTCCCGAGGACTGTAGTTTGCCGTCACCTGTTCAAGACCGCGTTCAAAGCCGTGATTCAGCCGGGCAATCTCATACCATTGACCGAGATAACGCTCACTGTCGAAGTGTTCAACGACGGTAACATTCTTCGGCGGTGTGGTTGAGCAGGCAACGGACAAGAAGGTACTCAGGCTGGCGACCAGTGTTTTCCATGGAGACATAAAAAGATTCCTTTGTTATTTAACCTGTTAATTATAGGACCCGGCCAGTTTATTGGACAGTTTTGCGCCATGATTGTCTGGCACCGCCATTGCGAGTAGACTTCCCACCCTTATTTGTATCAGGAGTCATCACCATGAGTGAAACGGCAAGCTGGCAACCGGGCGCGTCCATTGCCAATTTAATTAAACGCGCAGGCATTGTGGCTGAAGTGCGTCGTTTCTTTGCCGATCGTGGCGTACTGGAAGTGGATACGCCAGCCATGAGTCAGGCGACCGTCACCGATATCCATCTGGTGCCTTTCCAGACGCGGTTTGTCGGCCCCGGCATGTCCGACGGATGCGACCTCTGGCTGATGACCAGCCCGGAATACCATATGAAACGCCTGCTGGCAGCCGGTAGCGGGCCGATTTATCAGATGGGACGTTGTTTCCGCAATGAAGAGGCCGGACGGCACCACAATCCTGAATTCACCATGCTGGAGTGGTATCGCCCCCATTATGATATGTACCGGCTGATGAACGAAGTGGACGATTTGCTTCAGCAGGTGCTGGAGTGCGACAGCGCGGAATCCCTCTCATATCAGCA
The DNA here is from genome assembly GCF_043545505.1 of Pantoea sp. SGAir0183. Taxonomy (NCBI): domain Bacteria; kingdom Pseudomonadati; phylum Pseudomonadota; class Gammaproteobacteria; order Enterobacterales; family Erwiniaceae; genus Pantoea; species Pantoea sp. SGAir0183. The sequence goes on along the minus strand of NZ_CP028053.1, from coordinate 3,900,373 downwards.
GGCGTTTATTCGTCATCTTGATCTGGACCCGCTTTCTGCGGATAAAACGCAATTGCGGGAGGCCGCAGAAAAGCTGGGTGAGGGCGAGCTGGCGAATCGGGAAGAGGATCGCGATACCTTGCTGATGCTGCTGTTTATGTTGGGCGTGGAACCCAAAATTGGTCAGGATAAGCCCTGTTTTGTCTATCACTTTCCGGCCAGCCAGGCGGCACTGGCGGAGATCAGCACAGAAGACCATCGCGTTGCCGAACGCTTTGAGGTTTATTACAAGGGCATTGAACTGGCGAACGGCTTCCGTGAACTGACGGACAGCCGTGAACAGCGTCAGCGTTTTGAACAGGATAATCGCCGCCGTGCAGCACGCGGGCTGCCGCAGCACCCGATTGATCATTACCTGCTGGCGGCGCTGGAACATGGCATGCCAGCCTGTTCAGGCGTGGCGCTGGGCATAGATCGGTTGATTATGCTGGCACTGAAGGCCGACTCGCTGAGTGAGGTTATCGCCTTTCCGGTAGACCGCTGCTAGTCAAGGCTTCGCGCCAGCTTACGCTGAGAAGCCTACTGACCTGAGCCAGAAACAGACAAGGCCGCGCAATGCGCGGCCTTGTCTGTTTTTTTCCGTGGGACGGGCGTTCCCGTCAAAATATTTTGCCTACTGACTGTTGTCCGGAAACTCCTGAATCGTCACCGGCAGGGTCAGCTTCTTATCATTACGCAGCACCTGGACATCAATCACTGAGCCGGGACGGATTTCGGCAACCTGGTCCATGGTTTCCTGTGCCGATATAGCCGGTTTTCCGTTCACACTCAGCAACACATCGTTAGGCTCAATACCGGCTTTATCCGCCGGGCCGCCGGGCGTAACGACGCTGACGATAATCCCCTGAACTCTGTCCAGACTGTTTCCCTGACCGTGCAGCGGGGGCACTTCGCGCCCTGTGATACCGATGTAGCCACGTATAACCCGGCCATCGCGAATCAGCTTATCCATGATTTTCGACGCAAGTGCGGTGGGAATGGCAAAACCGATTCCCTCGGGCGTTTCACCGTCGCTGCTTTTGTCGAAGGTCAGGGTGTTAATTCCCATCAGCTCGCCCAGCGAATTGATTAACGCGCCACCGGAGTTGCCCTGGTTAATGGAGGCATCGGTCTGCAGGAAATTCTGGCGGCCTGACGAGCTCAGTCCGACCCGACCCGTTGCGCTGATAATGCCCTGCGTGACCGTTTGCCCAAGGTTATAGGGGTTACCAATGGCCATCACGACATCGCCAATGTGTGCGACACGTTTGGGATTAATGGGGATCACCGGCAGATTCGGCGCGGTGATTTTCAGCACCGCTAAATCGGTCATCGCATCCGACCCAACCAGCGTCGCCTCAAAGAAGCGGCCATCCTGCAGGGCGACGATGATTTGATCGGCATTATTAATGACGTGCTTGTTGGTCAGAATATAGCCTTTGGCATTCATGATCACGCCGGAACCCAGCGTGGTGATACCACGGTTATTGTTCCCTTGCGTACTGCGGTTATAAACGTTGACCACGGCAGGCACAGCGCGGCGCACCCCTTGATTGAAGCCAAAGGGCGTTTCATCGTTACTGTCATTTTGACTATAGAGGGCAGCACCGCCCAAACGCAGTGCGGGCAACGCTGCGAGCAAGATGCCCGCAACAATCAGTCCCAACACCACTGAACGCAAAAGTTTAAGAAACATGGTGTTAAATCACGTCAGGGGAGAACGTTGGGGAGAATACCATGCGCGAGGCGGACACACACGTGCTTGTGTCCGCCATTATGCGTGGTTTATCTCAATAACAGATAGATGCTTTCCTGACCGCGCACGACATTCAGCGCCAGCACTGGTGGTTTGGCTTCCAGCACTTTGCGCATTTCGGCAATATTCTGAACGCGCGTGCGGTTAACGCCAATGATGACATCATCTTTTTGCAGGCCCACTTGTTCAGCCGGCGTGCCTTTTTCGATGCCGTCAATCTTCACGCCTTTATCACCGGTTTTCGTCTGACCATCGCTCAGCGTGGCACCCTGAAGAGCCGGTGACAGCAGTTGTGCGCTGGCGGTTGTCTGAGCACTCTGCTCAAGAGTGACCTCAACGCTGACGGGTTTGCCTTCACGCAGCAGGCCCAGCTTCACTTTCTCGCCGGGTGCCGTGGTGCCGATTTTTACGCGCAACTCAGCAAAACTGGTGATGGGTTTATCATTCACAGAAACAATGATATCTCCCGACTTAATACCGGCTTTCTGTGCCGCCGACTGCGGCAGAACTTCAGACACGAAAGCACCGCGCTGGGCATCGACGTTAAACGCCTTGGCCATATCCGCCGTCATTTCCGTGCCTTTAATGCCAAGCTGACCGCGTTTGACTTCGCCATACTTAATCAACTGATCGGCCAGGTTGATTGCCATATCGCTTGGAATCGCAAAGCCAATGCCGATATTACCGCCGCTGGAGGCGAGGATGGCGGTGTTAATACCAATCAGTTCGCCGTTTAAATTCACCAGCGCACCGCCGGAGTTACCGCGGTTGATGGCGGCATCCGTCTGGATAAAGTTCTCCAGCCCCTCAAGATTCAGTCCGCTGCGGCCCAGTGCCGAAATAATCCCGGACGTAGCCGTCTGGCCCAGCCCAAAGGGATTACCAATAGCGACGGCAAAATCGCCCACCTTAAGTTGGTCGGAATCCGCGACTTTAATCTGCGTCAGGTTCTTAGCGCCCTGGATCTGAATCAGGGCAATATCCGTTTGTTCATCGTGACCGATGAGTTTGGCGTCATATTCACTGCCGTCGCCCAACTGGACATTGATTTTATCGGCGCCGTTGACCACGTGGTTGTTCGTTAACACGTAGCCCTTCGCGGCGTCGATAATGACGCCGGAACCCAGGCCTTCAAACGGTTGCGGCTGAGACTGACCGCCGCCAGGCAGTTGGCCAAAGAAACGCTTTAAGGGTTCAGGAATATCCTGGGCCTGTGAATCAGACTGCGTGCCTTCAACATGCACACTGACCACGGCAGGTAACACTTTTTCCAGCATCGGTGCCAGGCTGGGCAGTGGCTGCCCCTGAATCTGTGCAGGTAGCGTCGCCATTGCGTCGGGCGCAGCGGCAAGACTCATTCCAATACTCAAGGCTAACGCGCTTAACAGTCGTGCTTGTTTTTTCATTGCTACAACGCTCTCGCTGCAAAAAGTGGGGGGGATAAATCAGTGAGACAGCCGTTTGCGGCCGGGGTTCGCAAAAACAGCGGGCACAGCGTGGCTGCGCCCGATACGCTTAGTCGCGCACGGCGCGTTCACCGCGCAGTAAACCGGAAGCGCCTTCTGAGTAATCGCGTGGCATCTGAACCGGTGCCTGATCGTTATCGGCTTCCGCTTCGGTTAGTTGCCAGGCAAAGGGATTTTTGTCGCCAGGCATGTTTGGCAGCAGGTCATTAGATCCTTTCGCCATATGCTGGTAAAGCTGACGGTAATCGCGTGCCATGTTGTCAAGCAGCTCGGCGCTTTGCGCAAAGTGGTTGGTCAGCTCTTCACGATAATCAGCCAGTTCGGCTTTCGTTTTATCCAGCTCATACTGCATGCTGCGCTGCTCGCGCAGTTTCCTGTTGCCAAAACGCATAGCTACTGCGCCGACAATGATACCTACCACTAAACCAATTAGCCCGTATTCCCAGGTCATAATGACTCCCGTGTTATTTCCGTTGTTCCGTAGGGCGTTGCACCACTTAATAATAGTCACTATACCCGTTAATCTTATGGATGTGGAACTCTGGAGCGCCATGCCTTAGTGTAGAGCGGCCTTTTTTTCGACAAACGATGTGTGAATAAGACAACATTCAGGGACACTGAGCGAACCATGCAAACCTCATCTCCGCTTGCCCGCTATGAGCAGGCGCTATCGCAGGGCGATTTTAAGCCCGACGATGTACAACGTGAAGCGATCACCCGCTTAGATGCTATCCAGCAAGGGCTCATCGCCCGCCAGCAGACGACTGAACCTGCCTCGCAGGGGTTGTTTGGTCGTCTGTCGAAGCTGATGGGTAAAGAGAAATCCCAGGTCAAAACGCCGGTACGTGGCTTGTATATGTGGGGCGGCGTGGGGCGCGGGAAAACCTGGGTCATGGATCTGTTTTTTCAGTCTATTCCTGGCAACCGCAAGCTGCGCTTACACTTTCACCGCTTTATGCTGCGCGTGCACGAAGAGCTGACCGAACTGCAGGGGCACAGCGATCCGCTGCTGATCATCGCCGATCGCTTCAAAGCCGAAACCGATATTCTGTGCTTTGACGAATTTTTTGTGTCCGATATTACGGATGCCATGTTGCTGGGCACGTTAATGGAAGCGTTGTTCGAACGGGGCATCAGCCTGGTCGCCACCTCGAATATTCCGCCCGATAACCTCTATAAAAACGGTTTACAGCGCGCGCGTTTCCTGCCGGCCATTGAGCAGATCAAGCAACATTGTGACGTCATGAACGTTGATGCGGGCATTGATTACCGTCTGCGCACGCTGACGTCGGCGCATCTGTGGAAGTTTCCTTTAGGGCCAGAAACCTACGCCGATATGGACCGCATGTTCCAGGCGCTGTCAGGGGAAAAACGCGACAGCGCACCGGTGCTGGAGATCAACCATCGCAAAATGCCCACGCTGGGTGTCAGTGAAGGCGTGGTGGCAATCGACTTCAAAACCCTGTGTGGGGAAGGGCGCAGCCAGCACGATTACATCGAACTGTCGCGCCGCTTTCACAGCGTGCTGCTGTTTGATGTGCCGGTCATGATTTATAAAACGGAAGATCAGGCGCGGCGTTTTCTGGCGCTGGTGGATGAGTTTTACGAGCGCCATGTCAAACTGGTCGTCGCCGCGGAAACCTCGTTGTTCGAAATTTATCAGGGCACGCGCCTGAAATTTGAATACCAGCGCTGCCTGTCGCGTTTGCAGGAAATGCAGAGCGAAGAGTATCTGCGGCTGGCGCATTTACCCTGAGATTCCGGGTAATAAATGAAAATAGAGTTCGATTTTTGTAATCGACTTCTCTATAATCTTGCGACCCCACGTTACGGCACTGGATTTTTTTCCCAAATCCTCTGCGCGCCGGTAACGCTATCCGAAGGGGTGGCTTGCTGGTCAAAATGGTCGTGTGAGCCTCATTCGTTTACTTAAGCGTTTGGGATTTCACCAACGTGTAACTTAATTTGGGTAAGCTTTTCGATGAAAACTTTTACAGCTAAACCAGAAACCGTCCAACGTGACTGGTATGTTGTTGACGCAACTGGCAAAACCTTGGGTCGCCTGGCGACTGAACTGGCACGCCGTCTGCGTGGTAAGCATAAAGCGGAATACACTCCGCACGTTGATACAGGTGATTACATCATCGTTCTGAACGCTGAGAAAGTTGCTGTCACCGGCAACAAGCGTTCTGACAAGATTTACTATCACCACACTGGTCACATCGGTGGTATCAAACAGGCGACCTTTGAAGAGATGATTGCTCGCCGTCCTGAGCGCGTGATTGAGATCGCGGTTAAAGGCATGCTGCCGAAGGGCCCGCTGGGTCGTGCTATGTACCGTAAACTGAAAGTTTACGCAGGTAACGAGCACAACCATGCGGCACAGCAACCGCAAGTTCTTGACATTTAATCGGGATTAAAGGCAATGGCTGAAACTCAAAACTACGGCACTGGTCGCCGCAAAAGCTCATCCGCACGCGTCTTCATCAAGCCGGGTAGCGGTAACATCGTCATCAACCAACGCTCTCTGGAGCAGTATTTCGGTCGTGAGACTGCACGCATGGTCGTGCGTCAGCCTCTGGAACTGGTTGATATGGTTGGCAAACTGGACCTGTACATCACCGTTAAAGGTGGTGGTATCTCTGGTCAGGCAGGCGCGATCCGTCACGGTATCACCCGCGCTCTGATGGAGTATGATGAGTCACTGCGTGGCGAACTGCGTAAAGCAGGCTTCGTTACTCGCGATGCTCGTCAGGTTGAACGTAAGAAAGTCGGCCTGCGTAAAGCACGTCGTCGTCCTCAGTTCTCCAAACGTTAATTGTTGCTGCTTCGGCAGTCACAGTTGGCACAAAAAACCCGCTTCGGCGGGTTTTTTGCTTTTCATGCCAGGCGGCGCAGTCACAGAAAACAACAATGCTGTTCGCATTTTACCCGCAAAAATGCATTCCCCCGCCCACAAGCTGCCTAAAATCTGGTAAACTCCCTGTCACTTTGCGCCCGCAAGCTGGCGCGTTATGCGCCTGGCATCAGTCGGGAGTGGTTAGCGCGGATTGCGAGCGAGTTCTATGAGCAGGTGAGTCGCCGTGTGGTTGGCCATTCGCAGTAACTTTTTGTGAACAAACTGGGAGGTTTTCATGGCTGTCGCTGCCAACAAACGTTCGGTAATGACGCTGTTTTCTGGTCCTACTGACATTTTTAGCCATCAGGTGCGTATTGTGCTGGCCGAGAAAGGTGTCAGCGTAGAGATCGAGCAGGTCGAAATGGATAACCTGCCGCAGGATCTGATTGACCTCAATCCGTACCGTACTGTGCCGACGCTGGTGGATCGCGAACTGACACTGTATGAATCACGCATCATCATGGAATACCTTGATGAGCGTTTCCCACACCCGCCTTTGATGCCGGTTTATCCGGTTGCGCGTGGCGAAAGCCGTTTGATGATGCACCGTATCGAGCAAGACTGGTATAGCCTGATGAGAAAGGTCGAGAACAGCAGCGGTCAGGAAGCCGAAGCGGCGCGTAAGCAGCTGCGTGAAGAGTTACTGGCGATTGCCCCCCTGTTTGGACGTTCACCTTTCTTTATGAGCGACGAGTTCAGCCTGGTTGACTGCTATCTGGCACCGCTGCTGTGGCGCTTACCGTCAATGGGCATCGATCTGCTGGGATCGGGCTCAAAAGAGCTGAAAGGCTATATGAACCGCGTATTTGAACGTGACTCCTTCCTTGCTTCACTGACTGAAGCTGAACGTGAAATGCGCCTGCAAGCCCGGGGCTGATTTATGGAAATGTCGCAACTTACGGCCCGTCGCCCCTACTTGCTGCGGGCTTTTTATGACTGGCTCCTGGATAACCAGCTGACGCCGCATCTGGTGGTCGATATCAACCTGCCGGGCGTTCAGGTTCCGCTGGAATATGCACGGGACGGTCAGATCGTCCTCAACATTGCGCCGCGCGCTGTAGGCAATCTTGAGCTGGGTAACGAGGAAGTCTCGTTTAATGCCCGCTTTGGTGGCGTGCCGCGCCAGGTGAACGTGCCGATGGCGGCCATTCTGGCCATCTATGCGCGTGAAAACGGTGCGGGGACCATGTTTGAGCCTGAACCGGCTTATGAAGGGGCATCCCAGGCGTTCCCGGAAAATCAGGAAGAGACGGTCATGTCAGTGATTGATGGCGATCGCCCTCACGATGCCAGCGATGACGACAACTCACCTGATGACGATCCGCCACCGCGCGGCGGTCGTCCCGCACTGCGTGTGGTGAAATAACTCAGAATGCCTGTCAGCCGACAGGCATTTTTTTGATCGTCAGAATGATGAGCGAAAAAAATCCGGGCGCACAGCGTACCCGGATTTTTGCTTTCTGCGGCTGAGATTAGTACACGTCGCGCAGGTAGCGTTTTTCTTTCTTCAACTGATCGATGTAGTCCGCCGCGCGCTCGCTGGACAGACCACCAAACTGGCGTACGATTTCATACAGTGCATTATCCACGTCTTTCGCCATGCGTGAGGCATCACCACAGACGTAGAAATACCCACCTTCCTGCAACCAGGCGTACAGTTCTGCGCCCTGTTCCAGCATACGGTTTTGCACGTAGACTTTTTTGTCCTGGTCGCGTGAGAACGCCAGATCGAGACGCGTCAGCAAACCGCTCTCATGCCAGGCCGTCAGTTCTTCACGGTAAATGAAGTCATGCTCCTGATGCTGATCGCCAAAGAACAGCCAGTTTTTGCCTTGCGCACCGGTCACCTGACGTTCCTGCAGGAACGCACGGAAAGGGGCGATGCCGGTACCCGGGCCGACCATGATCATGGGCGCATTGCCGTTGGCCGGAACCCGGAAGGATTTATTCGGCGAAATAAAGATCGCCGGCTTTTCGCCACGACGCACGCGCTCGGACAGGTAGGTTGAACAGACTCCGCTACGGTTGCGGCCGCCACTGTGATAGCGCACAGCCGCAATCGTCAGGTGAACCTGGTTAGGATGCGCTTTGGAACTGGACGAAATGGAGTAGGCACGGTGCTGCAGCGGACGCAGCAGGGCGACGAACTCAGGCACGCTCAGGCTGCGGGTCAGCTCAAGTTGCAGCAGGTCCAGCGTATCTTTGCCCCACAGCCAGACACCCAGGGCATCTTTATCATCGTGCTGAAGTACGTGACGCAGTTCCTGGTTCGTGGTGTTCTGTCCAACCCACTCAATCAGCTTGCGTGAAGGCTCAGAAATTTCAAACTGGTAGGTCAGCAGATCGCCAAGACTTCTGTCGAAGCCGGGGACGGGCGTCTGATAATCGGCGTTCAGTTGTGTCAGCAGCAGGCTGACCAGCGACGGTTCGTTCACCGGGATCACACCCAGCGCATCGCCCGCTTCGTACTTCAGACCGCTGTCAGTCAGATCAAATTCGAAATGGCGAATGTCTTTCGCAGACTGCTCACTCGACAGGCGCTTGTTGGTGATGAGTGCTGCGGCATAGGGATTGGATTTGTTGCTGCCGGGGATGACCGGAGCTTCCGGTGCGCTCTCCAGAACCGTGCCGCTGCTGCCTGCGCTGCTGGCGAACTGTGGCATCGTGCTGTTCAGCCACGCATGCGAAGGCTCTTCATAATCAATATCGCAGTCAATACGATCAACAACACGTTTGGCACCCAGCTGTTCCAGGCGCATATCCAGGAATTTACCGGCCTGGCAGAAACCGTCATAGCCGGTGTCGCCGATAGCCAGAACGGCAAAGTGCATCTGCTCCAGACGCGGTGCGGTACTGGCGGAGATGGCGTCCCAGAATAACTGGGCATTGTCCGGCATTTCACCTTCACCGTAGGTCGAGGTGACGATCAGCACGTGGCGCATTGTGGCAAACACGTCGAGATCCACATCGCCCAGCGCCTGAACGACAGGCACCAGGCCTTTAGCACGGGCCGATTTAGCCGCAGACTGGGCCAGAGCTTCAGCGTTACCGGTCTGCGAACCATAAAGAATGTGCAGTTGGGTCGTTGCAGCGGCGGCGTTGCCCGCGGCAGGTTGCTGTTTGTCTTCTAACACCAGCAAACGGGAGTGCAGGCCAGCCAGAAAGCCCGCCAGCCAGTATTTCTGATCACCATTGAAAGGTGCATCTTCAGGAATGTATGGAATTTTCATGGATACCTTTACTCAATCCCGCTCTTAACCATCATGTTTCGCACCGCCGTGAGTGTGGCGAAACCCGTCCTCTCAGCGGCCGTCTGCCACAGAGAGGCTCGGGATTGACCTCCGCCCGGTACCGCGAAACCCTCCGGGTAATCATGATTAAACACAGTTCAGTTTACAGACGCGGCTGTCAGGCCAGTTTCCCTACCGCCGCCGCAATTTCAGGTAATGCCGCACGTGCAAACAACTCTTCAAAATCAGGCAGACGACCAAGGATTTCACGGTTGCAGGCATCCTGATACATGATCCAGCCATAGGTGGCCAGGCTGTCCATGGAACGGATGTTGCGTTGCGTCAGTGCCGCTTTGTAATCGGACATGCGTTTTGAACCGATCAGGCTGGCTAATTCGCTGTCGCTGTAGTTCTCAATGGCTGCCCGCGCATGGCGCTGCAGTTTACTGACCAGCGAAAAGTCCTCTGTCATTAGTAAATTACGAACCGCTTTCTCGACCGCCGGATCCTCAACGTGGGTGCCTTTCGGTAACTTGCCGAGAGCCAGCTGCTGCGCGAAGCTCAATACGGTGTAGTTATTGAGCAATACAAACATCTCGACCGTATCTGTCGCGCCATAAGCCGGTACGGCACCGTCTGCAATGGTTTTGCCTTCACGCCACGCGGCTTTGAATTTCGCCACCTGATGCGCTGCCAGCGCGGTTGAGAGTTCTTCCAGCAAATCCTTACGGGATTTCGCCTTCAGGATCTCACCGCCATCCTGATACAGCAGCAGAGAGCGCGGCATCACATACACGAAGTGCTGACATTCGGTTTCCCAGTGCTCCAGCAGCCAGGCCGCACGTGGTGACTGCGTGGCGTCCAGATGCCAGTACAGCATGGTCAGCACGGCCTGCTTATGAATCTGTGCCAGCTCATCGGCATCGGCAATGGAACCAAACAGAACGGAATCGCCCGCTGCATGGTTAGCCAGGGAGCCGTACGGATCGTACTGGTAAGCAAAGCCGCCGCTCATGCCGTTACCGAAGCCTTTACCAAAGGTGCCCAGATTCAACACGGCACCGTTGGTCATGTATTCGCAACAGAAGTCACCGACGCCTTCCACTACCGCAGTGGCGCCAGAGTTACGCACTGCGAAGCGGTCACCCGCCTGGCCCTGCACGAACAGGCGGCCGCCCGTTGCGCCGAACAGAGCAAAGTTACCGATCAGGACGTTGCCATCGCTGTCCTGTGCGCCGCCGCCCGGTGATAACACCACCAGCTCGCCGCCGCACTGGCCTTTGCCCACGCCATCGTTGCAGGTGCCACGATGTTGCATCAGCATGCCGTCATTGCAGAAGGCACCGAAGGACTGACCGGCTGAGCCGGTGGTTGTAATATGCACCGTGGCCGGCGCCAGATAGCGACGACCGCGATCGTCCTGCAGCACAGAGGGCATCGCCTGCAGTTGCTCTGCTGTCAGGGTATGATTCAGCATGCGCTCGATATCGATCGCCAACTGACCGCCCACGCTTTTATTGCGGTTGTTCAGGACGACATCGTGACCTAATTGCAGCGATGTCTTGCCCGCTGTCACCAGTTGCTGGTTGAGTTCTTCCACCCAGCCATCATCCAGCTCAAAATCTTTCTCCAGATAAACCGGCTTGTCGATTTTCAGCTCTGGCACCACGGTGAGCATGGCGCGCAGATCCAGCTTGCCGACTTCCAGCGGGTGATCCATCAAATGGAGCAGGTCAGCGCGCCCACGGGCTTCACGCAGCGAGCGCAGGCCCATACGCGCCAGGATTTCGCGGACTTCGTGTGCCACATTCAGAAAATACTGTGCGAGCTGACGCGGATCGCCATCAAAGGCTTCAGCGTTCGTGGTTAACCCTGCCGGGCATTTGACGTTACAGTTCTTCGCCATCACGCATTTCAGCATCATCAGCGCAGTCGTACCGAATTCGAAGCTGTCACCGCCCAGCAGCGCGGATTTCACCACGTCGCTGCCTGTCTGCTGTGCACCTGAACAGCGCAGCAGGACTTTGTCGCGCAGGCCGTTCGCACACAGCGCCTGATGGACTTCGGCAATGCCGATTTCCGCGACGCGACCGGTATATTTCAGACTGGTCACCGAGGCGGCGCCCGTACCGCCCGTGTTACCGGCGACGTTAATAACGTCAGCACCGGCTTTCGCTACGCCCACGGCAATGGTGCCAATCCCTTCAGAGGACACCAGCTTCACAATGACGCGAACACGCGCCGCTTTGCAGTCGTGAATCAGCTGGGCCAAATCTTCGATAGAGTAGGTGTCGTGGTGCGGTGGTGGCGAGACCAGCTCAACGCCCGGTGTGCCGCCACGTGCCGCCGCGATTTCGACGGTGACTTTCGCCGCAGGTAACTGGCCACCTTCGCCAGGTTTTGCACCCTGACCAATTTTGATCTCCAGCTCTTCCAGCATCGGATCGGCCAGGTACGCCGCCCAGACGCCGAAACGACCTGACGCCAGCTGCTTGATACGGGACGCACGGATAGTGCCATGACGGGAATAGTGCTCGCCGCCTTCCCCGCAGTTGCTCATGCCGCCGACCATGTTGGTGCCATGTGCGACAGCTTCATGTGCCGGTGCCACCAGCGCGCCGTGACTCATCGCCCCGGAGGCGAAAGTACGAGTGATTTCACAGGCAGGCTGAATTTCGCTTAACGGCAGTGAGGGCAGCGCAGTAAAAATGCGCGACAGATAGTCGGCAGCTTTACCTACGGCGGTGATTTTCAGGCCGCCTGCGACCACGTCCGCCGATTCTATTTCGTCACTGAAGCGGGCTTTCAGCGCCCGTGACAGATTCAGCAGACGTTCGCTTTCCGGCTTCAGCCCGGCGATGGCATCGGTCAGCCGCAGCATAAAGGTGTTCGGGCTGCCTTCGATGGCCTCGCATTCCAGGCCGCGAGTAGCAAATCCGTTGTTGGTCAGCGAATAACGGCCCAGTTTACGGCGGAATTCCGCTTCGCTGTCGATGTGCGTCAGATCGGCCGGGAAGGCCAGAATGTCACGCAGCGCAGCAGGGCGGCGTTTACGCTCTTCATACATCAGGCTGGAGAACTGACGGTAATCGGCTGTGATGGCAAAGTTATTCATCACGTCATCAGGAATGCGCTCAAAGCTGCTGTCCTTGAACGTGTCAGGCTTGATGCCAAACGCATTATCCAGACGGGCCAGCGTCATCAGACGAATGAAATTGTCCTCTTCGCGCGCTTTGTCCGCAAAGCGAATCGGCTCTTCCGTCATATCAATAAAGGTACGCACGGCAATGGTGCCGTAGGAGTGGCCTGCGCCCTCTGCGCGCTCTTTAAACAGCCCCAGCAATGGCACTTCTGATTCGCCCTGAATTTTCAGCGCGCTTTGATGCCAGTCCACTGCCATTTGCGCGATGGTGGCAAAGCCCGCGCCACCAACAGGCGTTTTGATATTCGGGAAATACTTCTTCAGCACCGGATCGTCAGTGTTAAGGAAGTTAGGTTCAAAGAACTCACCGCTACTGTAGCTTTCAACGGTACACAGGCCCACTTTACCCATGGTCTTCATCAGGGCCTTTTCGGCGGCTTTGGCATAGCGTTTAAAGGCTTTATTGCCTTCTTCACCTTCACCGAATTTCTCTTCGGCACGCATCTGTACGCCGAGCGGATAGACCGCAGAGGCACCAAAGCCCAGCGTCGCGGCAATGTGATGCGACGAGATAATCTGCCCACTCTCCACCACCAGGGACACGTCAAGACGTAATCCTTCCTGGACCAGGCGCTGGTTCACCGCAGAAACCACCAACAGCATGGGCAGGGCGGCATGGGTGGACGAGATGTGACGGTCGGTAAGGACGGCGATCCCGCCCTGGGAACGCGCGAAATCCACGACCTGCTGAGCCAGATCGTCAATCGCCTTCTCCAGCGCAGTGGCGTTGGCCGTACGGCTGAGCAGGTCTTTGCCGGTGACAGGTTCATACAGCATGTCAAAACGGGCATAAGGTGCGACGTTCTGTTCGCGCAGCTGTAGCATGTCCAGGTGCGTCAGAATAGGCGTCGGCACAATAATCTGACGGCCTTTACTGCGCCCCAGGTGCGGTTTGGCTCCCAGTGCCACGCGCAGCGTCATACCGTCTGCTTCACGGATGGAGTCCAGCGGTGGGTTAGTGACCTGTGCAAAACGCTGCGAAAAGTAGTGCGCCATGCCGCCTTCATGATCGGACAGACCATTGATCGCGTTGCCGTAACCCATAGCAGAGATTTTCTCGGCCCCGGTGTTCAGCATCGGGTCCATCATGAATTTGAAGCTTTCCTGGTTATAGTAGTAAGCCACAAAGCGCTGATAGGTTTTCAGATCGCCGCGATAGCGCAGAGGCGACCCTTGTTTCTCAGCAGGGATGACAGGCAACTCATTGAGATCGACACGAGATTTGCCGAGCAGTGCAGCGTAATCTTTTTCCGCAGCCAGCTTTTCCAGCGCTTCATGCGTGGTATAGCTGCGTTTTTCGCGATGATCAAAATAGAGCATGCCGCCGGCTTCGATACGACCACGGCGCAGTACGCTTTCCGGGGGAAAGGCAATCTGGCCGGCTTCCGACATGGCACCAATATACTCGGCGGTTTCAACCGAACGCAGTGGACGAAGACCCAGACGGTCAAGACGTGCGCCAATCACTTCCCCATTACCAAAGATCAACGCCGCAGGGCCGTCGTTCTTCTCTTCATAGAGTGAGAAATATTCCAGCATGTCACGCACCGCCGGAGAGAGCGCGGTGTCATTTTCCCATGCAGGTGGCATCATCGACACTACGGCGGTGATTAAGTCGAGATCGTCTTCCATCAGGCGGCTGTGAATGCTCTGGTCAAGACGGGAACTGTCTGACTGACCTTTCGGGCGAACGATAGTTTTTCCACGCGCAGAGGCCAGCGCGGATTCAGCAATCCGGTTTTTACGATCGGTATTCAGCTCACCGTTATGGGCCATTAACCGGAAAGGTTGCGCCATAGTGGTGTGCGGATCGGTATTGGTTGAGAAGCGGGTATGGAAAAACAGCCCACGGACCTGATGATCGGGATCGGTCAGATCTTTGAAATAAGGAATGACCTCATTGGAATTCAGACGGGCTTTGAATACCTGGGTACGGGACGAAAGCGACAGCGGATACAAACCGCCAAACTCACTTTTCGTAAAGGCCTCTGCCTCAATCGCCAGCAGGGCGCGATAAATCCGTTTTTCAAAATCGTTCTGGTGGCTGACATCCTGAGGCGCAGCAAAAATCCATTGCACGATGGGCAACTGAAACTGGACAGCGGCCGGACGCGTCACGCTGTTATCCAGCGGCATTTCGCGTTTCATGATCACCGGCAGATTAAAATGACGCAGCGTCTCTTCTACCAGGCGCTCCGCATTGGCACGCAGTTCAGCATCTTTAGGAACGAAGAAGTTACCCACGCCAAAGCGACCGGCTTCCAGCGCCTGACCAGTAATTTTACGGAAAAAGTGCAGTGAAAGATCGACGTTGACACCCGCGCCATCACCCACGCCTTCAGCGGACATGCCACCACGGTGCGGAACCGTGCAGAGTGCACTGTGCGCCATACGCAGAATGTCGTGGGTCTGCTCGCCGTCCTTACGGGTAATGAAACCTACACCACAGCTGTCACTTCCTGCTGCTGGGTTATATAAGCCATAGGATTCAGGTTTTTTAGTGGACATTGAGGGTCTCCTTAAACTGCTTTTGACATTACCTGCATTGTTTCAGGCACTGAGCTTGGTTAAACACTCTTCCCAGCGCGCATTCTTTTATTTCCGCGCCTGACAGCCTGCGCGATTTCGTTTTACGCACTTTTCATCGGCAGGAGGATAAGTCCGTGGATGTGTAGCGCGTGGTGTTTCCGTTCTCGAAAGGAGATGACTCAAACCATGCGGGCGTCATGTTGCATAGATATGCCGTGACGCTTGCCCATCATGAAAGCTTTCAGCGGAATTCCAACTTATCGGGAAAGCGAATCAAGGTCAAATAGCGAGCCTGACACAGTTTAATCACGTCTTTATGTCGATAACCAAATGAATTTATTATGCTTTTGTGTCTAAATTGTGTCAGTTTTTCATTAAGCGGCAGAGAGGGAAATGTGAACTCTATCACTGTGCCAGTGGCGTGAAATCGCTGAAGTATGCTGGCGACAGGGTACTAAACAGCATCAAATGCTGCTACAGGCAGTGGAAGCGCAGGATGTATCTGTTTTTCTTATAGCAGCAAATTTGAATCAATTAGGGGCATGTGATTAGTAAAATTAATCAGGTCGCGTTGCTTAAAACTTCGAATAATGTGAATGACTATGCATGAAAAACAGGGCGTCGTGACAATAAAGCCTTGTCAGACGGAAAAGAAGAGGTTGGATACGCGCGCCTGTTTACCAGACGGCCCTACAGATTCATTGAGTTAGCACAATTAGTCAAGGGTTTTAGCAATAATGGGGCAAACGTCGGCGAAGCAATGGCGTTTTGCACCATATAAGTGCATGACGGTCGCGATCTCGCCGGATGCACTAAGACGACGGTGACGTAAATACGCTATCATGTGGCTGTTCTCACCCAGGGAGTGTTTATGAAACAGATTCGCCTGCTGGCGCAATATTATGTTGATTTAATGGTCAAGCTTGGCCTGATCCGTTTTTCGCTGCTGCTGGCGTCTGCACTGGTCGTGCTGGCCATGATTGTGCAGATGGCGGTGACCATGGTACTGCGTGGTCATGTCGAAAGTATTGATATGGTGCGCTCGGTCTTTTTCGGTCTGTTGATCACGCCCTGGGCGGTTTATTTTCTTTCCGTGGTGGTCGATCAGCTGGAAGAGTCACGCCAGCGTCTTGCCAGGCTGGTGGATAAGCTGGAAGAAATGCGTACGCGCGATCTTGAGCTGAATCAGCAGATGAAAGAGACCATTTCCCGACTCAATCAGGAAATTGCCGATCGTAAAAAAGCGGAGCAGGCACGTGAGCAGGTCATGGCTAAGCTACGCGAAGAGGTGGCGCGGCGCGAGCAGGCGCAAATAGAGCTGGAACAACAGTCGTCTTTCCTGCGCTCTTTTCTGGATGCATCGCCAGATCTGGTCTTTTATCGCAATATCGACAAGCAGTTCTCAGGCTGTAACCGCGCCATGGAGCTGCTGACCGGTAAAAGTGAAAAACAGCTTATCGGGCTCACACCACATGATATTTATGACAATGACACGGCGACTAAAGTGTTGGAAACCGATGAAAAAGTCTTTCGTCATAACGTCTCGCTCACCTATGAGCAGTGGCTGCAGTATCCCGATGGGCGGAAAGCCTGTTTTGAAATTCGTAAAGTGCCCTATTACGACCGGGTCGGTAAGCGCAGCGGCCTGATGGGCTTTGGCCGCGATATAACCGAACGTAAACGCTATCAGGACGCGCTGGAGAACGCGAGCCGGGAAAAGACCACCTTTATCTCTACGATCAGCCACGAGCTTCGTACGCCGCTTAACGGCATTGTCGGTCTGAGCCGCATTTTGCTGGATACCGATCTGAATCAGGAGCAGCTCAAGTACCTGAAAACCATCCATGTCTCTGCCATCACCCTGGGCAATATCTTTAACGACGTCATCGAAGTAGACAAAATCGAGCGACGCAAGGTACAGCTGGACAACCAGCCGCTGGATTTCACCAGTTTCCTGGCCGATCTGGAGAATCTCTCTGGCTTGCTGGCGCAGCCAAAAGGCCTGAAGTTTGTCATGGCCCCGCAGTTACCGCTGCCCCATAAAATCTCAACGGATGGTACACGACTACGGCAGATCCTGTGGAACCTGATCGGTAATGCCGTGAAGTTTACTCAGCAGGGTGAAATCATCGTGCGTATCGCCTATGAACAGGATGAAACGCTGCGCTTTGAGGTACAGGATTCCGGGCAGGGCATTCGCGAGGAAGAGCAGGACAAAATTTTTGCCATGTATTATCAGGTTACCGATCAGCATGGCGGCAAACCGGCAACCGGAACCGGTATCGGCCTGGCGGTCTCCCGCCGTCTGGCGCAGGCGATGGGCGGAGATATCAGCGTCAGTAGTGCACCGGGCCAGGGCTCCTGTTTTACCGTGGTGATTAAAGCGCCGCGTATTGCCGAGGAAGTAGAAGATGAAGGCGTTGACGATACGCTGCCGCTTCCGGCCCTGCACGTGCTGTTGGTGGAAGACATTGAGCTGAACGTCATTGTGGCACGCTCGGTTCTGGAAAAACTGGGATGCAGCGTGGACGTTGCCATGACGGGGCAAGCAGCGCTTGAGATGTTTGACCCGCTGGAGTTCGATTTGGTGCTGCTGGATATTCAGTTACCAGACATGACTGGCATGGACGTGTCGCGTGCCATTCGTCAACGGTATCCTGATGCACATTTGCCGCCGCTGGTTGCCTTAACCGCCAACGTATTGAAAGACAAAAAAGAGTATTTTGATGCGGGCATGGACGATGTGCTCAGTAAACCGCTTGCCGTACCTGCGTTAACGGCCATCATCAAAAAGTTTTGGGATGACCAACCCGGAAACGATGATCAGGCCGTTATGACGACGGGCAGTCTTCAGTCCGATACCTTGCTGGACATTCCAATGCTTGAACAGTATCTGGAGCTGGTGGGACCCGGTCTGATTACGCAAAGCCTGACCATCTTCGAACAGATGATGCCAGGCTACCTCGATGTACTGGACTCCAACCTGATGGCACGCGACGAAAAAGGCATTGCTGAAGAGGGCCACAAAATTAAGGGAGCGGCGGGTTCTGTCGGTCTGCAGCATCTGCAACAGATCGCGAAACAAATTCAAAGCCCAGAATTACCGGCCTGGTGGGATAACGTGGGCGAATGGGTGGAAGAGCTGAAGCGTGAATGGCGGCACGATGTGCAGATATTGCGCGAGTGGGTGGCTGAGAAACAGCGGTGATCCAAAAAAAATGACCCCAGCCGAGGCCGGGGTGCGCTAATACTGCGCCAACACCAGGGAAAAAGTCGCTGCTGCTATGCTTAGTGTTTTTCAAGGCAACAACGGGTATTGGTTAACACATGCAACACCTTATCAAATTCGAATTAGCTTGTGACAAGATTCATTAAAATTTGTGATGTTGAACAGCGTTTAAATACAGGAAACATTAATTTGCCAACATAGTCAAGAAAGGAATCAATTTTACCGTTACATTGGTTGTTTTTTGAACAAAAGTTCTGTTTTTTGTACGGGTTTAACCCAAATTTGTTAACAAAGCCTGTGTTAAGCCTCTTAACACAAATGATTCGTCACTGATGCGAACTAAATTGGCTATAAGCTTATGATAATAAAGAATAATGAAAGGATCGGGTCAGGAAGGTCCAAAACGTTTCGGAAAACGTCATCCGCCCTGGTGCTTAAAAGGTTTTATCAATAGAAAAGTTTGTAATGTTTGGGGAAACGTATTAATAAAAAAACATGTATTGCGGTGAAGAAATGCCATAAGTACGTTAATGCCTGCCGCATTGCTGCAACCTGTGTTCAGGCGCGCCCGAAATAAAATATAAGTTTTGTGAAACATTGATGGCTGCAATTATCACGAATTATTATCATCGCCCTGCAAGGAATGGTGTGAGACTTCGTAAATGGAACCGATTCCTTTTTGAGGGAACTTATTGAACTCATTCATACTATTGTTGCATCGCAGATGCATTTTCTTTGCCATATCATAAAGGTTACAGGCCCGGACGGCGAATTTTTCAGGAACGCTTTTTATCATCAGGGGTGATTACACCTGAAATTAATTAAAAAACGACATAATGATGAGACGATTGTATGAGTAAGCATAAAGGGAAGCTTTGGCAGGGTGTAAAGCGCATTGTGCTGCGCATTCTGCTGATTTGGGCAGGGCTGTGGCTGGCAGGTATTTTACTTTTTTCCTTTCTCCCGGTGCCTTTCTCTGCCGTGATGGCTGAACGCCAAATCGGTGCCTGGTTGCGTGGCGATTTCAGCTATGTCTCACATTCGGATTGGGTGGGGACACAGGCGATGTCGCCCTGGATAAGGCTGGCCGTTATCGCGTCGGAAGATCAAAACTTTCCTCACCACTGGGGCTTTGATGTGGCAGCCATTCAGTCTGTACTGGACAGCGATGATAACCGGATGCGCGGTGCGTCAACGCTGTCACAGCAAACGGCTAAAAATCTGTTTTTGTGGGATGGACGTAGCTGGGTGCGTAAAGGACTGGAAGCGGGTCTGACGGTCGGCCTGGAAACCGTTTGGACTAAACGCCGGATCTTAACGGTTTATCTGAATATCGCGGAGTTTGGTAAAGGGACCTTTGGTGTTGAGGCGGCGTCCCGGCGTTTTTTCAATAAGCCTGCCAGTCGTTTAACCATGTCAGAAGCGGCGTTACTGGCGGCCGTTTTACCTAATCCGCTGCGCTTTCGTGCCGACGCGCCGTCAGGCTATGTGCGCCAGCGCCAGCAATGGATACTCCGACAGATGCGCCAACTGGGAGGAGAGGGCTTCCTGCAGCGCAATCATCTGGACTGATGTTACTCTTCGTCGAAGCCGGCTTCGAAGAGTTCAATGACGGCGGCCAGCGCGTCAGTTTCCTGGGGGCCGCTGGCTTCGATCTCAATATGGCCGCCCTTGGCGGAATCCAGCATCAGCAACGCGATAACGCTGCTGGCTTCGGCTTCTGTGCCGGCCTCGTTGCGTAACAGCACTTCGGCATCGAAACTTTGCACCAGTTCAAACAGCTTCATGGCGGGGCGTGCATGCATGCCCAGCTTGTTTCTGATTTCCACGGTTTGCTTAACGGTCATGATTTACGTTTTTCCAGTGTGCGATGACGGGACTGTACATTTTTACCCCGCGAGCGGAAATAATCAGCGAGCTGTTCAGCAATATACACCGAGCGGTGTTTGCCACCGGTGCAACCAATCGCCACGGTGAGATAGCTGCGGTTGTTCGTTTCCAGCATGGGCAGCCAGAGTTCCAGATAACTGCGCGTCTGATAAATGAAGTTATGGACTTCGGTATGACGATCCAGAAAAGCCGCGACGGGACGATCCAGCCCCGTCATCGGGCGCAGTTTGGGATCCCAGTGTGGATTGGGCAGGAAACGCACGTCAAAGACGTAGTCCGCATCAATGGGAATACCATGTTTGAAGCCAAACGACTCAAACACCATAGTCAGCTCCCGCTCGCGTTTACCCAGTAAGCGGGTACGCAACATCTCAGCCAGTTCATGCACCGACATCTCTGACGTATCAATGATCAAATCGGCACGCGAGCGCAGCGGCTCGAGCAGGTCACTCTCTTCATCAATCGCGCTTTCCAGCGACAGATTTTTGCTGGACAGGGGATGGAGGCGACGCGTATCACTGTAACGGCGGATCAGCGTATTGCGGTCGGCATCAAGAAACAGCAACTGGGGCGAGAATCCGGAAGGCAGATTATTGAGCGCGGTTTCAAAAATTTCAGGCGACTCAGGCATGTTACGCACATCGATACTCACCGCCGCTGAGATATTGCGCTCAACCAGTGATTCTGCCAGCTGAGGCAACAACACGACCGGCAGGTTATCCACGCAGTAAAAACCCATGTCTTCCAGCGCGCGCAGCGCCACTGATTTTCCTGAGCCTGACCGACCGCTGACGATCATCAGCACCATGACCTTCTCTCCCGTTTTAAAGCCGGCTCACGCCGGTAAATCACGCGCTTTATTGCTCTGTTTGTTCTTCGGTAATGATGGCATACAGCTCTTCATCGCTCTGCGCAGCACGCAGACGGCGGCAAACCGTTTTATCCGCCAGCCGTTTGGCGACTAACGACAGTGTATGTAAGTGAGTTTTACACTGGTCAGCGGGCACGAGGAGCGCAAAAAGGAGATCGACAGGCTGATTATCCACGGCATCAAATGCGATGGGTTGCTCAAGGCTGATAAAGACGCCGACGGCACGTAACGTATCCTCCTCCAGCTTGCCATGCGGGATGGCAATACCGTTGCCAATACCGGTACTTCCCATGCGCTCGCGGGTCAGTATCGCTTCAAACAGCGTTTGATGCGGCAGGTTGAGCTGCTTAGCGGCCAGTTCACTGATAATTTCCAGCGCCCGTTTTTTGCTTTGGCAGTGTACGCTGCTGCGGGTGCAGTCTGGCGAAAGCACTGTGCTCAGTTCCAGTGTTAAATCATTGTTCATTTTCGTTTCACTTGCGAGTTCACTTAGCCAGTAAACCGGTACGCGGTAATCACGTAGCGGAATCATGGCGCTGGCACAGATGACAAAACGGGGCGGTTAATCCGCCCCATCCTTTCAGCTCTGCGCGCCCGGCGCGCCTGCCAGCGTGAAGGTTAGTGTTTTTTTAACTTGTCTTTATATTTGGTCAGTTGACGGGCCAGCTTGTCAATCAGCCCGTCAATTGCCGCATACATATCTTCCGCTTCCGATGTGGCGTGCAGCTCGCCCCCGTTAACGTGCAATGTGGCATCAGCAACCTGTGTCACCTTCTCAACGTTCAGGACAACATATACCTGGTTGATATGATCAAAGTAGTGTTCCAGTTTGGCAAATTTCGCTGTGACGAATTCACGCAGTGGCTCGGTGATTTCAACATTTTGCCCGGTAAGGTTCAGCTGCATAGGTCTTCCTTCTCTCTGTTAAACCAACTGCTTACGTTGGTTTGAAGGCGGTATGGACAAAGACTCTCGATATTTTGCAACGGTACGACGTGCCACTATGATCCCTTGATCAGATAACATGGAGGTCAGTTTACTGTCACTCAAGGGCTTAGCGGGATTTTCCGCCGAGATTAATTTTTTTACCAGTGCCCGTATCGCAGTAGATGAGGCTTCGCCTCCTCCTTCAGTATTAACATGACTGGAGAAAAAATACTTCAGTTCAAAAATGCCACGCGGGCTGTGAAGATATTTTTGCGTGGTGACGCGGGAAATCGTGGATTCATGCATATCCACCGCCTGGGCAATATCGGCCAGCACCATCGGACGCATAAACTCTTCGCCCTGCTCAAAAAAGGCCTGTTGCTGTTCAACAATGCAGCGTGAGACTTTTAACAGCGTCTCATTGCGGCTTTCCAGACTTTTGATCAGCCAGCGCGCCTCCTGCAAATTACTGCGGATAAACTGACTGTCACTGTCATTACGCGCAGCACCGCCCATGGCGGCATAGTGCTGGTTGATTTTAAGCCGCGGCAGACTGTCGGTATTGAGTTCCACCGTCCAGCGCGTCGCAACTTTACGGACCAGCACATCAGGAATAACGTATTCAGGTTCGCCAGTATTGATCGACTGGCCCGGACGTGGATCGAGCGACTGAATCAGCAGCATTGCCTCTTTCAGTACGTCTTCTTTTAAACGCGTGACGCGCATCAGGCTGCGGAAATCATGGTTGGCCAGCAGATCCAGATGATGGCTGACGATCAGGCGGGCTTCAGAGAGCGTTGGCGTTTCAGGCGCATACTGCGACAACTGTACCAGCAGGCAATCACGCAAATCACGTGCACCTACGCCGATCGGATCAAAATGTTGAATGCGCTTTAAAACGGCCTCAACTTCGTCCATTTCCAGCTCATCGTCGCCGATACTGTCGAGAATGTCTTCAAGCGAAACGGTAAGATAACCCGTATCGTCAATGGCATCGACGATGGACGTCGCGATCGCCCGATCGGTATCGCTAAACGGCGTCAGCTCAACCTGCCACATCAGATAATCTTGCAGCGACTGGGTGGTTTCGCCCTGGTAGATGGGCAGTTCGTCATCCTGATAGTCCGTACCGGTTCCTGATGGCGTTCCCGCGGTATAGATTTCATCCCAGGTCGCGTCGAGCGGCAGCTCTTCGGGCATATCCTTTTGTTCCAGCGCTTCACGCGTATCAAGTCCCGCTTCGCCTTCCTGATACTCTTTTGCGTCTATTTCTTCATGCTGTTCAGTCTGTTCAAGCAGGGGATTACTTTCCAGGGCCAGCTGTAGCTCTTGCTGAAGTTCAAGCGTAGAAAGCTGCAACAGACGTATCGCCTGTTGCAGTTGTGGGGTCATCGCCAGTTGCTGGCTGAGCCGGAGTTGTAAACCTTGCTTCATAGACAGGATGAATATTCCCGGGTAACCATCAGTATTAACGACACCTTATCAGAGTCTGAACTCTTCACCCAAATAAACACGTTTAACCTGCTCATCTGCAAGGACTTCATTCGGCGTACCGTGAGCAATCAGGTTGCCCTGGCTGACAATATAGGCCCGTTCACAGACCGCCAGCGTTTCACGCACGTTGTGGTCAGTGATTAACACGCCAAGCCCACTGTCGCGCAGATGTTCAATAATCTTTTTGATATCAATAACGGAAATCGGGTCAACACCGGCAAAAGGCTCATCCAGCAGAATGAATTTGGGATTTGCGGCCAGCGCACGGGCAATTTCCACACGGCGACGTTCACCGCCCGACAGTGACTGTCCCATATTGTCGCGCAGATGTGCAATATGGAACTCATCCATGAGCTCATTCGCCCGATCCTGTCGCTGTTCTTCGGTTAAATCATCACGAATTTGCAGCACGGCCATCAGGTTGTCGTAAACGCTCAGACGCCGGAAGATTGACGCTTCCTGGGGCAGGTAGCCGATACCGCGACGCGCACGCGCGTGGAGCGGCAGAATACTGATGTCTTCATCGTCGATGACAATGCGGCCCGCATCGCGCGGAACAATCCCGACCACCATATAGAAGGTGGTGGTTTTACCGGCACCGTTTGGGCCGAGCAGGCCGACGATTTCACCGGATTTTACCTGCAGACTGACGTCTTCAACCACGCGACGGCCTTTGTACGCCTTCGCCAGGTTCTCTGCGATTAATGTGGCCATAGTGATCAGTTACTCTTTTTTTCGCTATTGGTTGACGCGGGCTTGTCCTGCAACTGCGACGGCACCAGAACTGTGGTTACGCGCTTGCTCTGGCCCTGGCTGTAAGCCTGCATTTTTTGCTCTTTGACCAGGTAAGTAATGCGGTCGCCTTTAATATTGCTGTCCAACTGCTCAATGTACGCATTGCCCGTCAGCTCAACAAAGTCATTAGCAAGCTCGTAATGCAGTTTGGACGCGTGTCCCTGTACCGGTTTACCGTTGTCCTGCATCTGATAGAAGGTCGCCGGATTGCCGTAGGCATCAACGATAGTTTTTTTGCTGTCGCCGCCCGGACGGGTCACCACGACTTTATCTGCCGTAATCTTGATCGACCCCTGAGTTACGACCACATTACCGGTAAAGGTCGCGACGTTGCCTTGCAGGTCCAGCGACTGATTTTCAGAGTCGATATTAACGGGTTTGTCCGAGTCACCGGTCAGCGCCAGCGCCGGCAGGCTGGCTGCAAGCAGCAGGCTGGCCAGTAAAAACTTAATGCTGTTTTTGTTCATTTTGAATTTCATAAGAGGTTTTGACCTTTTCGAGTAACTCGGCTTGCTTTGTCCGTAAATTTCCACGCATTTTCATGCCGGTAGAGTTAAAACTGCGGCCATATAACGTCACCTGATCGTCCGAGGCGACGTCCTGAGTGACAAGATTGACCTGAGCGTTATCCGTTTTGATGCGCTCCAGTTCAGAATCTGGCGCCAGCGCATTCAGCTCAACATGACCATATAAATACAGCATACGATCTTTAGTGAGCTTTGCTTTATCTGAACGTACCGTCCAGGTCGGCATTTTATTCTCGTCGTAGGTTGTCATGACCGGATTATCAAACCAGCTGGTTCCCGTATTTTCGAAATACGTAACTTTGTCCGAGATCAGCTTATAAGCCAGGCCACCCTGAGGGTTGTAAACTACGGTATGCGAATTGGCACTGGTGTAGGTTGGCGTTTGATCATTATTCATTACCGGTGCGCCATCGTCGCTGTCCCGGTTAGTGAAATTCCAGCCAATGAGCACCAGCGCAATCAAGGCCAGCCCCAACGTTATCCAACGCCTGCTTTTACTCATACTGATTGCCCTTTGGCATCCTCAAATTTATTTTGCGCCATCAAAATGAGATCGCACAGTTCACGCACTGCGCCGCGCCCACCGGCGATACGTGTGACGTAACGCGCTCGCGCTAACAGCAGCGGGTGCGCATCGGCCACCGCTACGCTGAGCCCTACTTTTGCCATAACTGGCCAGTCGATCAGATCGTCACCAATATAAGCCACCTGCTCGTCAGAGAGCGACAGTGTATCCAGAAGTTCGCGATAGGCCAAAAGCTTATCTGATTGCCCCTGATAAAGATGGCGAATCCCCAGCGTTTTGCAGCGGTCTTCCAGTAACCGGGCGGTGCGGCCGGTAATAATAGCCACTTCAATGTCCGAGGTCAGCAGGCAACGAATGCCGTAACCGTCGCGCACATTAAAGGTTTTCAGTTCTTCTCCACTGTTACCCATGTAGATCAGGCCATCAGACATCACGCCGTCCACATCGCAAATCAGCAGGCGAATGTGCCCGGCACGGGCCATAATGTCGGCACTGACCGGGCCGTAACATGTTTCTATAGTGGCAATCTCAGACTGCATTGTGTCTTCCTGTTTACACTACGCCTGCGCGCAGCATGTCATGCATATGTACCACACCCAGCAGATGGTCGTCATCGGCTACCAGCAGGGAGGTAATGTTTTTGGTTTGCATTAAATTCAGTGCATCGACGGCCAGCACGTTCGGACGTACGCGGATGCCGCCACGCGTCATGACTTCTGCAATGGTCGCTTTTTGAAAATCGATGCCCATATCAAAGATGCGGCGCAGGTCACCATCAGTAAAAACGCCTTCAATCTTCATCAAATCGTCAACAATCACTGTCAGGCCCAGATTTTTACGGGTTATCTCCAGCAACGCATCTCGCAATGATGCATCCCGCGTGACGTGCGGTAACTCATCACCGCTGTGCATGATGTCGCTCACGTGCAGCAGCAGTTTACGGCCCAGCGCACCGCCCGGATGCGACAGCGCGAAATCTTCAGGCGTGAAGCCGCGTGCCTCCAGCAGGGAGACCGCCAGTGCATCGCCCATCACCAGAGCTGCGGTGGTACTGGTCGTGGGGGCCAGTCCCATCGGACAGGCTTCCTGCGGCACCTTGACGCAAAGATGGATATCTGCCGCCCGGGCCATGGCGCTTTCAGGTCGACTGGTCAGGCAGATCAGTTTAATCTGCTGGCGTTTCACCACCGGAATCAGCGCCAGAATCTCGCTGGATTCACCGCTATTCGAAATGGCAAGCACCACGTCGTCTTTACCCACCATTCCCAGGTCGCCGTGGCTGGCTTCCGCTGGATGCACAAAGAAAGCCGGCGTGCCGGTGCTGGCAAAGGTCGCCGCCATTTTTTTACCAATATGACCTGACTTGCCCATGCCCATAACCACCACTTTGCCCTTACAGGCATAAATCATGGCGCAGGCGTCGGAAAAGGCCTCGTTGATATACTGGTCAAGCTGCTCAAGGCCTTCACGCTCAATGCGCAGAACCGTTTTACCGGCTCGCTGAAAATCAAACTCTACCGTTGGTTGCTGATGTGACATGGCAAATCTGTCCTTTTTAGCCGCCCATAAACGCTGGCTGTAGCCACAGCAACGTTACCCAGACGAAGAAACCACAGAGTAAAAGCGTCCCCGCCGTACGGCCAATGCGGCGGTGGCGCAACAGACAAAGCATGGCGAACAGTACGCTTACGCCAAGCATTATCCAGTAATCGCGTGCAAAAGCGTGATAATCGACGCTGCCGGGGTGAATCAGTGCCGGCAGGCCCAACACGATAGCGAGGTTATAAATATTGGCCCCAATCAGGTTGCCAATCGCAATATCATCTTCGCCTTTCAACGCACCGGCGATGACCGTGGCCAGCTCCGGCAGACTGGTGCCGACGGCGATAAGCGTCAGCCCCATAACCAGTTCACTCACGCCAAAGTAGTCGGCAAAGACCGTCGCATTATCAATCACCATGTGTGTTGACATGGGCAGGATAATCAGGGCGACAGCCAGCCAGAGAAAGGCCACGGTGTTACCCGTCTCTTCGCGTGGCAGCTCAGCCAGTTGTTCACGCGTCAGCGTATCGTTATTGTCATTTTCTGCTTTACGCGCGATGCGAATAGTCACAATCAGATAAATCGCGGCGATGGCAATCAGGGCGATACCGTCCAGTCGACTAAGATAGTTATCAAACAGCGTAATACCGCTCAGTAATGAGACCAGCACCATCAGCGGCAGTTCACGGCGAATTAAGTTGGAATGGATGCTGAGCGGATGCAACAGCGCCGCGCCGCCGAGAATCAAAAGTATATTGGTGATGTTCGAACCAAGCGCGGTGCCCACCGCCAGATCCATTTGGCCATACTGCGCAGCGGAGAAGGAAAGGATGATCTCCGGAAGCGAGGTACCGATACTGACGACGGTCATGCCGATGATTAACGGTGGGATCCCGAACGATCGGCAAAGTATTGCAGCACTAAACACCAGACGATCGGCACCATAAGCCAGTAAAAGCAGTCCGATAATCAGCAGTGCGGTTGCGACGAACATGAAAAATCCTTGCTTAAAACCCCTGTTGGCTTGCCTTCAGGTTCGATGTGACAAAACAGGCGCTGATTTTGACCGTCCGAGCGACAAAAGTAAATTTTATGACCGTTTTCGCCAAATCTTTGCATTAAGTTTCTGTAAAGCTATCGTGCGTTTAACCTTAACAGGCTACCATCGTACCCTATGTTTACGCCCGATCCGTAATAGAGGTGATAATGATCCAACAAAAAACGAACCTGGTTGAGGTTCGTGGCGTGAGTTTCTCACGTGGCGATCGCAAAATTTTCGACGATATTTCCCTTACGGTACCCAAAGGCAAAGTGACGGCGATCATGGGGCCGTCAGGGATCGGGAAAACAACGCTGCTGCGCTTGATTGGCGGGCAACTTCAGCCTGACAGCGGCGAGATCTGGTTCCGGGACGAGAACATTCCGACATTGTCGCGCACCCGATTGTATGAAGCGCGTAAAAAGATGAGCATGCTGTTTCAGTCCGGTGCACTTTTTACTGATTTAACCGTCTACGAAAATGTGGCCTGGCCGCTTCGTGAACATACACGGTTGCCGGCGGCGCTTCTGCACAGCACAGTCATGATGAAGCTGGAAGCCGTGGGCTTACGGGGTGCCGCGCAGCTGAAACCTGCGGAGCTTTCGGGCGGAATGGCGCGCAGAGTGGCTCTGGCTCGGGCTATTGCTCTGGAGCCCGAGTTAATTATGTTCGATGAGCCGTTTGTGGGTCAGGATCCTATTACGATGGGCGTACTGGTCAAACTGATTGATGAGCTTAACCATGCACTGGGACTGACATGCATTGTGGTGTCGCATGACGTGCCTGAAGTGTTAAGTATTGCCGATTATGCTTATATCGTGGCGGGACAAAAAATTATCGCGCACGGGACCACGCCCGATTTGCGTGCCAACAATGACCCACGCGTGCGCCAGTTTATCGACGGCATCGCGGACGGGCCCGTACCGTTTCGTTTTCCGGCGGGCGATTATTTGGCCGATTTAACCGGGTCAGGGAGAAGCTAAGCTGATGTTGTTAAAAGCACTGGCGTCATTAGGACGTCGGGGGATTGGAACCTGCGCCAGCTTTGGGCGTGCCGGATTGATGCTTTTTCATGCGCTGGTCGGTAAACCCGCGTTTCGCAAACACTCCCCGCTGTTAGTCAAACAACTCTACAGCATTGGCGTCCTGTCTTTGGTGATCATTGTGGTCTCCGGGTTATTTATCGGCATGGTGCTGGGGTTGCAGGGCTATCTGGTATTAAACACCTATGGTGCAGAAACCAGCCTGGGCATGTTGGTGGCACTGTCATTGCTACGTGAACTGGGGCCGGTTGTCACAGCCCTGCTGTTTGCAGGTCGGGCAGGGTCGGCGTTAACGGCTGAGATTGGGCTGATGAAGGCCACGGAACAGCTGTCCAGCATGGAGATGATGGCGGTCGATCCTCTGCGCCGTGTTGTCTCACCACGTTTTTGGGCAGGCTTTATCAGCATGCCGCTGCTGGCACTCATCTTCACCGCCGTAGGGATTACCGGCGGCGCGCTGGTGGGCGTGAGCTGGAAAGGTATTGACCCTGGCTTCTTCTGGTCGGCGATGCAAAATGCCGTCGATTTTCGTAGCGATGTGGTTAACTGCATTATTAAAAGCGCCGTTTTTGCCGTCACGGTTACCTGGATCGCGCTGTTTAATGGTTACGATGCGATTCCGACCTCTGAAGGTATTAGTCGCGCCACGACGCGCACCGTGGTGCATGCATCACTGGCGGTCCTCGGTTTAGATTTTGTGCTGACAGCACTGATGTTTGGGAATTGATGCGATGCAAAGCAAAAAAAGCGAAATTTGGGTTGGCGTTTTTATGATCATGGCACTGTTAGCGGTGCTGTTCCTTTGCCTGCGCGTGGCGGATCTTAAATCGCTGGGGACAGAACCCACCTGGAAGCTGTATGCCACCTTCGATAATATCGGCGGCCTGAAAGTCAGTTCGCCTGTTAAAATTGGTGGTGTCGTGATTGGTCGGGTGACAGATATTTCACTTGAACCGAAAACATTACTGCCACGCGTCACGATGGATATCAGCGACAAGTATGCCAACCAGATTCCGGACACCAGTTCACTGGCCATCCGTACTCAGGGCTTGCTGGGCGAGCAGTTTCTGTCGTTAAACGTTGGCTTTGACGATCCTGAGCTGGGCTCGGCGATGTTAAACGATGGTGGCACGATACGCGATACCAAGTCGGCGATGGTACTGGAGGACCTGATAGGCCAGTTCCTGTATAAAAGCGGCGACAACAAAGGTAACAAGCAAACCGGTGACAGTAAGGATGCGCAGGGCGGCGATACTGCCGCTCCCGCAGCCGCTCAACCTTAACAGAGGGATAACATGATGTTTAAACGTTTTCTGATGATTGCCATGCTGGCGATCGCGCCATTGGCGGCGACAGCAGCCGATCAAAGCAATCCTTATACGTTGATGAATGAAGCGGCTAATAAAACTTTTACCCGCCTGAAAAGCGAGCAGGCGAAAATCAAGCAGGATCCCAACTACCTGCGTGATATTGTCCGCCAGGAGCTGCTGCCTTATGTGCAGATTAAATATGCGGGGGCGTTAGTCCTGGGCCGTTTCTATCGGGAAGCCACACCGGCACAGCGCGAAGCCTATTTTAAGGCTTTTGGTGATTATCTGGCTCAGGCCTATGGCCAGGCGTTAGCGCTTTATCACGGTCAGACTTACCAGATCGAGCCTGCGAAACCGCTGGGCAATGCCAATATTGTCGCCATCCGTGTGACGATTATCGATCCTCAGGGCCGTCCGCCAGTGCGGCTGGATTTCCAGTGGCGTAAAAACAGCCAGACCGGTAACTGGCAGGCGTTCGATATGATCGCAGAAGGGGTCAGCATGATCACCACGAAACAAAATGAGTGGGGCGATCTGTTACGTACGAAAGGGATTGATGCACTGACTGCGCAACTTGAAGCGTCAGCGAAACAGCCAATCACACTGGATCAAAACAAATAATGCAGCCCTCACTGCACTGGAGCCGCGAGGCGAACACGCTACGGCTGGAAGGTGAGCTGGATCGTGACACGCTGCTGGATCTCTGGGAGCAGCGTGAAACGTTGATTAGCGGGGCGACGCTGATCGACGTTTCGGCTCTGGAACGGGTGGATACCTCAGGCCTGGCGCTGTTGGTCCACCTGCGGGAAATCGTCTCGCAGCAGGGCGGCGCGCTGCAGTTTGTTGGCATCGGTGACAAACTGCAGTCGTTGATCACCCTTTACAACCTGCAACAAATTATTGTTTCTGCGGATTAAAGCGCCTGTATTCGCCTTCTCAGCCTTAGCCCCGGTCGCCGACAGGGGCTTTTGCGTATTTAAGAATCAGGCACTTTCCTCTACTATGTCAGCCTTATTATTATTAAGTGAAGTTAAGAGCAATGGAAAACAGTGAAATTCAGGCTGTGCTGATGGCAGCACTGCCTTTAGAAGAAGTTCATGTCATGAGCAACGATGGCAGCCATTTCCAGGTGATCGCCGTGGGCGAACTGTTTGGTGAGTTAAGCCGCGTTAAGAAACAGCAGGCTGTTTATGCGCCGCTGATGGAATTCATTGCGGATAACCGCATTCATGCGGTATCCATCAAAACCTACACGCCTGCAGAGTGGGCGCGTGACCGTAAACTGAACGGTTTCTGATCCCCGCAAGGGCTGCGCCACCTGCGCGACCGTTTAATAGCCAGTTAATTGAGAACCGTGTTAATGGATAAATTTCGTGTGCAAGGCCCCACCCGTTTAAGTGGTGAAGTCACCATTTCCGGGGCGAAGAACGCCGCACTGCCAATTCTGTTTGCAGCTTTACTGGCCGAAGAGCCGGTTGAGATTACGAATGTGCCGAAGCTGCGTGACATCGACACCACTATGAAGCTGTTAACCCAGTTAGGTGCGAAGGTTGAG
The DNA here is from genome assembly GCF_043545505.1 of Pantoea sp. SGAir0183. Taxonomy (NCBI): domain Bacteria; kingdom Pseudomonadati; phylum Pseudomonadota; class Gammaproteobacteria; order Enterobacterales; family Erwiniaceae; genus Pantoea; species Pantoea sp. SGAir0183. The sequence goes on along the minus strand of NZ_CP028053.1, from coordinate 3,868,525 downwards.
CGCAACGGTTCCGTTCACGTCGATGCCAGCGGCGTAGACGTTTTTTGTGCACCCTATGACCTTGTGAAAACTATGCGTGCCTCTATTTGGGCGCTTGGTCCGTTAGTGGCCCGTTTCGGTCAGGGCGAAGTCTCACTGCCTGGTGGTTGCGCCATCGGTGCGCGCCCGGTAGACCTGCATATCTCGGGTCTTGAGCAGTTGGGTGCGGAGATTAAGCTGGAAGAAGGCTATGTAAAAGCCTCAGTTAACGGTCGCCTGAAAGGGGCGCTGATCGTGATGGATAAAGTCAGCGTAGGCGCGACGGTGACCATTATGAGTGCCGCGACGCTGGCAACCGGGACCACGGTGATTGAGAACGCGGCGCGTGAACCTGAAATCGTGGATACCGCCAATTTCCTTAATACGCTGGGTGCAAAAATTTCGGGCGCAGGCACGGATAAAATCACCATTGAAGGCGTTGAGCGTCTGGGCGGTGGGGTTTATCGCGTCCTGCCAGACCGAATCGAGACCGGCACCTTCCTGGTGGCGGCTGCTATTTCGGGGGGGAAAGTGCTGTGCCGCAATGCGCAGCCTGACACCCTGGACGCAGTGCTGGCGAAACTGCGTGATGCTGGTGCAGACATTGAAACCGGTGAAGACTGGATCAGCCTGGATATGCACGGTAAGCGCCCTAAAGCGGTCAACGTGCGTACCGCTCCTCATCCGGGTTTCCCGACCGATATGCAGGCGCAGTTCACCCTGCTGAATCTGGTCGCGGAAGGCACGGGGCTAATCACCGAAACCATTTTTGAAAACCGTTTTATGCACATCCCTGAACTGATTCGTATGGGTGCTCACGCAGAAATTGAGAGCAATACCGCAATCTGTCACGGTGTGGAAACCTTATCGGGCGCGCAGGTGATGGCGACGGATCTCCGTGCATCGGCAAGCCTGGTGCTGGCAGGGTGTATTGCGGAAGGCACAACGCTGGTCGATCGCATTTACCACATCGATCGGGGTTATGAGCATATCGAAGATAAGCTAAAAGCGATGGGCGCAAACATCGAGCGCGTCAGCGGCGAATAATGTTTCGGACAGGCCTGTAAAAAACCAGCCTGCATACGGGCTGGTTTTTTTTCGTCTGGCACTAACCCGATGTTAGTTTTTGGTCGTCTGAACGGACGATCGCACACGTTTTTTTCGATCCAGCAGGCTGTTCGTTTCAGGATCGTAATAGCGGCTTGGCCATATCTCTGATGGGTGGACATTGATCGCATCAGCAATCAGCCATTCCCCTTTTGGCCATGGCCGTGAAAGGGCGTTAGCCAGTGTTGATGAGCTTAATCCTGCCTGGCGGGACAATGCCGCCAGCGTCGTACCACGTTTGCGCAGTGCGGCAATAATATCGGCAGGATGCCAGTCCTCTGTCCTTTTTTGCATTACTGTTTTCTCCTTGTCAGTGCGAAGCGCGCGGGGGGATTCTGACGTGCTTTAAAATACATCTGGAAACTTATGGTGGTTTATATCAGAAAATTTCCATAAGGTTCCAGTAATATTTCCGTAAGCAGACAGAACTGCGCGGCCTGACGCAAAAGGATGGTAATGACTGCAACAGCGGCGGGGGAAAGAAAGAAGACGAGGCCGTCAGGCCCCGTCAGCGATTAGAAATCGCGTTGAACCGACATGTGAGCCAGTGATTCCAGCGCCGTGCGCCATGGGGTTTCAGGCAGGATTTGTAATGCCGCGATGGCTTTATCCGCTTCCTGCTCAGCACGCTTACGCGTCCATTCCAGAGAGCCGCACTGGTTCATCGCTTCCAGAACGGGAGCCAGTAGATGGCGGCCGTTCCCCTGTTCAATCGCCTCACGGATCATTTTAGCCTGTTCAGGCGATCCGTTGTTCATGGCATGAAGCAGAGGCAGCGTGGGTTTACCTTCGCTGAGATCGTCACCGGTATTTTTGCCCAGGGTTTCACCATCGGCACTGTAGTCCAGTAAATCATCGATTAACTGGAAAGCCGTTCCCAAATAACGTCCGTAATCCTGCAGCGCTTTTTCCTGCGCTGGCGTCGCTTCCGCCAGAATCGCCGAGGCCTGAGAGGCGGCTTCAAATAAGCGCGCGGTTTTGCTGTATATCACCCGCATATAGCTCTCTTCGGTGATGTCGGGATCGTTGACGTTCATCAGCTGGAGCACTTCTCCTTCGGCGATCACGTTCACCGCCTCGGACATCAGCGCCAGAATGCGCAACGAGCCCATGCTGGTCATCATCTGGAAAGCGCGGGTATAAATAAAATCACCGACCAGTACGCTGGCCGCGTTACCAAATGCGGCGTTCGCGGTGGCTTTTCCACGGCGCATATCGGATTCATCCACGACATCGTCATGCAACAGCGTGGCGGTGTGGATAAATTCGATCAGCGCCGCGTTGGTCACATGTAAATCGCCCTGGTAACCCATGGCGCGAGCAGACAGCACGGCAATCATGGGCCGGATGCGTTTACCGCCGCCACTGATGATGTAATAACCCAGCTGGTTGATGAGCGAGACATCTGAATTCAGCTGGTCGAGTATGGTCTGGTTAACGGCAGCCATGTCCTGTGCGGTTAATTCGTTAATCTGTTCTAAGTTCATTCGTCTTTTCAGCTATGACTCGTTTCTCTGCCATGGTAAGCGGTTTTACCCAGCCAGCGTTCAGTAATCTGTTACTGATTGTACTTGAATTTTCAGGTTGAGAAACGTTTGCATTGAGCCTGTGTTTTTTTTCTGCAAGAGTGTGCAAAGTGCTCTTGTCTTCTGTTTGAGTTTTGCGTAGAATTCGCGCCCTATTGTGAATATTTAGCGCGCCGCCTGATGAACTAAAAGGCAAGCGCAGAAGCGGAGTTTTATATGTACGCGGTTTTCCAAAGTGGTGGTAAACAACACCGAGTAAGCGAAGGTCAGACCGTTCGCCTGGAAAAGCTGGACATCGCAACCGGTGAAACCATCGAGTTTGACCAGGTTCTGATGATTGCAAATGGCGAAGACGTGAAAATCGGCGCGCCACTGGTTTCAGGCGGTGTGATCAAGGCAGAAGTTGTTGCTCATGGTCGTGGCGAGAAAGTTAAAATCGTTAAGTTTCGTCGTCGTAAGCACTACCGTAAGCAAGCTGGCCATCGCCAGTGGTTCACTGATGTGAAAATCACTGGTATCACGGCGTAAGAGGAGATCTGACAAATGGCACATAAAAAGGCTGGTGGTTCGACTCGAAATGGTCGTGACTCCAATGCAAAACGTCTGGGTGTAAAACGTTTCGGTGGTGAATCTGTTCTGGCAGGTAGCATCATCGTTCGTCAGCGTGGTACCAAATTCCACGCCGGTAACAACGTAGGTTGTGGTCGTGACCACACTCTGTTTGCTACCGCAGACGGCAAAGTAAAATTCGAAGTTAAAGGTCCGAACAACCGTAAATACATCAGCATCGTTGCTGAGTAAGGTTGTCGTGACGCAGACGGTTACCGTCTGAACGCACGAATTGAAGGCCCCGCAACTCTTGCGGGGCTTTTTACATTCTGCGACCTGTCGCCAGACAGGCGACATAGCCTGGCTCCGTGTTGTACACTTTATGTACATGCTGGCGAGAGCCAGTTTTGATTTATCCGCCGCTGGTCAGCGCAGAACGACCCTGGCGGACCCGTTTGCAGCCTGTTGCAGACGATTGTGTGACGGAGAAAGAAAATGAAGTTTGTTGATGAAGCGACAATTTTGGTCGTCGCAGGTGATGGCGGTAATGGCTGTGTCAGTTTCCGCCGTGAAAAATATATCCCAAAAGGCGGCCCGGACGGCGGTGATGGTGGTGATGGCGGTGACGTATACTTAGTCGCTGACGAAAACCTTAACACCCTGATCGATTATCGTTTCGAAAAATCTTTCCGCGCTGAGCGTGGTCAGAATGGTCAGAGTCGCGACTGTACCGGTAAACGCGGCAAAGATATTACGATTAAAGTCCCCGTCGGAACCCGCGTTATTGACCAGGGAACGGGCGAGACACTGGGCGATATGACGCGTCACCAGCAGACGCTGATGGTGGCAAAAGGCGGCTGGCACGGTCTGGGTAACACCCGTTTTAAATCCTCGGTCAACCGTACCCCACGGCAGAAAACCATGGGCACCGCAGGCGAGAAACGTGACCTGCAACTGGAGCTGATGCTGCTGGCTGACGTGGGCATGCTGGGCTTACCGAATGCCGGTAAATCCACCTTTATCCGTGCGGTTTCCGCTGCCAAGCCGAAAGTGGCTGATTATCCTTTTACCACCCTGGTACCCAGCCTGGGCGTTGTACGTATGGACAGCGAGCAGAGCTTCGTCGTCGCCGATATTCCGGGGTTGATTGAAGGTGCTGCAGAAGGCGCCGGTCTGGGGATTCGCTTCCTGAAACATCTGGAACGCTGCCGTGTTCTGTTGCACCTGATTGACATTGCCCCGATTGACGAGAGCGATCCGGTTGAGAACGCCCGTATTATTCTGGGTGAGCTGGAGAAATACAGCGATAAGTTATTCAACAAGCCGCGCTGGCTGGTGTTTAACAAAGTCGATCTGATTGATGAAGAAGAAGCACAGGCACGCGCAAAAGCCATTGCTGAAGCGCTGGGCTGGGAAGAGAAGTACTACCTTATTTCGGCGGCCAGCCGTCAGGGCGTGACCGACCTGTGCTGGGATGTGATGAGCTTTATCAACGCCAATCCGAAAGAAGCGGACGTTGAAGAAAAACAGCCTGAGAAAGTGGAATTCATGTGGGACGACTACCACAAAGAAGCCCTCGAGAACGCGGCTGTTGAAGACGATGAAGAGTGGGATGACGACTGGGATGAAGATGACGACGAAGGCGTCGAAATCATTTATCAGCGTTAACACACTTTGCTGCCCCCTTCTGCCGGAATGGGGGCAGTTTTCTTTCCGGCCTGTCTTTGCCCGCTAACACGCCTTGCCGTTGATAACTCAAATGCCGCAGGCAGTGGACAAACCGCCTGCTACCCGCTTCGACGTATACGCCGAAATCCAGCGGGCAGGCGCTGGGTTCACCCGCGCAGCCCTGGCGTATGTCTGCCAGTTTCCTCATACAGCCTACATTTCACCATGCTTTCCCTCCTTCGCATAAAAGCCTGAGGTTCGCTTACGTGGCTAACGTATCGCGGCTCACGGCGTGTTTAATGGCCCGTGGCGTCAGCCCGAGGAACGTCACTAACGCGATGGCAGTAAGAATAAAACAGTGAGGGAAAGGGGAAGGGCGAACGCCTGTCAGGGCAATAAAAAAGCGCAGCGGCGTTGATCCCACTGCGCTTTTATCGACATCAGTTAGTAGTTCTTGTTGATATCGCGATAGAGCCGACTTTCGAACCGCACCAGTGGAATACGGCGCGTGCGCTGATCTTCCGGCGGTACCGCATAGCCGGACAGGAACTGCACAAACGCGACGCGCGCCCCGCTGGACGTGGTGATAAAACCGGCAAGGTTGTAAACGCCCTGCAGTGAACCCGTTTTGGCAGAGACTTTGCCATCCAGACCGGCTTCATGCAGGCCGCCGCGATATTGCAGCGTGCCGTCATGACCCGCCAGGGGCAGCATGGAAATATAATCCAGCTTGCTGTCATTTTGCGCAATGTACTGCAGCACCTGCATCATGGTGGCAGGAGAGATGAGATCGTGGCGCGACAAGCCGGAACCATCAACCTGAATACTGTTACCCAAATCGATATTCGCTTTTTCACGCAGGATACGGCGCACCGCGTCTGACCCGGCGCGGAAGGTGCCCGGCACATTAAAGTAATGATGGCCAATGGTGCGGAACACCGTGTCGGCGATCATATTGTCGGACTTCTTCAGCATCATATGCAGCAGCGTATGCAGCGGCGCAGACTGGGTTGAGGCCAGCACGGTGCCCGGCTCAGTGACCTGTGTCTGGCGCAGGAGATGTCCGCTGTAATCAATACCGGCGGAACGCAGTTCAGATTTCAGAATCTCGCCGGCCCAGGCGGCACCATCCTGAACGGCAAAGGCCAGCGGAAGGGGATCGCTACGCTGACGCAGACAGCCGGTCAGGGTATAGCGGTTCAGCTCACCTGGCACCACATCCAGTTCGCAATACTGACCCTCGCCACTGTTGCGCCCAATGGTGCGCACCTGGCTCAGCATGTGCGCCGGATAATAAGAGGCGATGCGCACGAAGGCGTTTTCGCCGGGCTTATCCGCACTGTAGAGCGACACGGAGAAACAGTTTTTATCGACGATAGCCGCAGCGGGCGGTGCGCTAAAGCACTGCGTCATATCGTTCCACGGCCAACCCGGCGCCGCATCATGGCTGGCAAACACCGAGGTATCAATGACCAGATTGCCTTTGATATGCGTGATGCCTTGTTTTTTTAAGGCTGCGACCATATTACGCAGATCCTGGCGGCCCAGCGTGGGATCGCCAGCGAAACGGGCAACAAGATCGCCATTCAGTGTGCCATCGATCAGCGCACCTTTGGTCTCAAAGGTCGTTTGAAAACGATAATCACCGCCCAGTTCCAGTAATGCCGCCAGCGCGGTGATGACTTTCATGGTACTGGCGGGAAGCGCCATCTGTTTCCCGTGGTAATCAATGATCGGCGTAGTTGCGCCCACTTTTTGCACCAGTAAAGCCAGGTTGGCACCATCTGGCAGATACTGCATGTATTCATCAACGGGTGCTGCTTGTGCCTGCAGCATAAACGCACAGGTTAATCCGGTAACAAGTCGTGAAAATCGCATAATCTCGCGGCAACTGACAGGTGAAGGCGACAATACTACGTCCCTGGACGGTGCAAAGTAAACGATGACCCGCAGGGAACTCTGGGGTAAAATACGTATCAAATTGCAAAACCTTTTCTGGCCTGGAACATTTCCGGGTCAGTCTTCTTTTATTTGCAAAATGAGGCATGGCGCCGCAGAACGCTTTTTTCTGCAGTCACCGGTCAGGATGCACCGTGAAACAGGATTGATGACGAGGAGCTAAAATGAACCAGATTCCGATGACGTTAAGAGGCGCTGAAAGGCTGCGCGAAGAGCTGCATGAGCTGAAAACGGTGAAACGCCCGCGCATTATTGCCTCCATCGCGGAGGCCCGCGAGCACGGCGATTTGAAAGAGAATGCCGAATACCACGCTGCGCGTGAAGAACAGGGGTTCTGTGAGGGACGTATTCAGGAGATTGAGGCCAAACTCTCTAATGCGCAGGTTATCGACGTCACCCAAATGCCTAAAACCGGCCGCGTCATTTTTGGCGCGACGGTGACGGTCCTGAATGTGGATACGGATGAAGAGTTTACGTACCGCATCGTAGGTGATGACGAAGCAGACTTTAAGCAAAATCTGATTTCTGTTAACTCGCCAATGGCGCGTGGCCTGGTGGGTAAAGAAGCCGATGACGTGGCGATTATCAAAACGCCGGGCGGCGATGTGGAGTACGAAATCCTGAAGGTGGAATACATCTGACAGGTGGCAACCTTTTGTAACGGGTTGCAGTACAATGTAAAGAAAGGAAAAAGGCCGCGCTGCGGCCTTTTATCCCATGTAAGAGCATGGCACTTTCTTTGCCCACTTAACGTGGCAGAGAAATCTTGCTCTCTTTAGCGGGGCGATACAGCACCAGCGTTTTACCTATCAACTGAACGTTGACGGCGCCAGTTTCACGTACGATAGCGTCGACGATCAGCTGCCGGGTCTCACGATCTTCAGAGGCGACTTTCACCTTGATTAACTCGTGGTGTCCCAGCGCGTGTTCGATCTCTGCCAGCACACCTTCGGTCAGGCCATTGCCTCCGAGCATGACGACTGGCTTGAGCGGATGGGCGAGGCTTTTCAGGTGCTGTTTTTGTTTGGTACTTAGATTCATCGTATTATTTACTTACTCGGGGATTGAAAACGGTTCATTCTACCGCCATCTCGGGTATATCGCCAAATCGACGCAACCTACTGCGTGCAGATTTATCGCTACGATGACGATTTAGTTGGAAATTTTATGACCGGTAAAAAGCGTTCAGCCAGCTCCAGCCGCTGGCTACAGGAACACTTTAGCGATAAATACGTGCTCCAGGCACAGAAAAAAGGGTTGCGTTCGCGCGCCTGGTTTAAACTTGATGAAATACAACAGGGTGACAAGCTTTTCAAACCCGGTATGACCGTGGTAGATCTGGGTGCTGCACCCGGTGGCTGGTCGCAATATGTGGTACAGCAAATTGGGTCCAAAGGGCGTGTCATTGCATGTGATATCCTGCCTATGGATCCTATTGTTGGTGTCGATTTTCTTCAAGGCGATTTTCGTGAAGAATCGGTGATTAACGCGTTGCTTGAGCGTGTGGGCGATCAGAAAGTCCAGGTCGTCATGTCTGATATGGCACCGAATATGAGTGGTACACCTGCCGTAGATATTCCCCGGTCGATGTATTTGGTTGAGCTGGCGTTAGAGATGTGTCGTGACATTTTGGCTCCCGGCGGGAGTTTTGTAGTGAAAGTGTTCCAGGGGGATGGCTTTGATGAATACCTGCGGGAAATTCGATCCCTGTTCACGAAAGTGAAAATACGTAAGCCTGACGCTTCACGTTCACGTTCACGTGAAGTTTATATTGTGGCGACTGGGCGCAAGCTGTAGCCAACGTGGTGGATCATCCAGCCTTCCCGCTGCGATTCCATGTACGAAGGATCTATAGTACCCTACGCTATCTGTTAACACCGTTGTAATATGAGGTTAATCCCTTGAGTGACATGGCGAAAAACCTGATTCTCTGGCTAGTCATCGCGGTTGTACTGATGTCAGTCTTCCAGAGCTTTGGGCCCAGCGAGTCAAATGGCCGTAGGGTTGATTATTCAACCTTCCTGTCGGAAGTGAACCAGGATCAGGTCCGCGAGGCACGTATTAACGGGCGTGAAATTAACGTAACCAAAAAAGACAGTAATAAATACACCACCTACATTCCTGTCAATGATCCCAAGTTACTCGATAACCTGTTGACCAAGAACGTTAAAGTGGTTGGTGAGCCGCCTGAAGAGCCAAGCCTGCTGGCGTCGATCTTCATTTCCTGGTTCCCAATGTTACTGCTGATTGGTGTGTGGATTTTCTTCATGCGGCAAATGCAGGGCGGTGGCGGCAAAGGCGCAATGTCCTTTGGTAAGAGCAAAGCCCGCATGCTAACGGAAGATCAGATTAAAACCACTTTTGCTGACGTAGCAGGCTGTGACGAAGCGAAAGAGGAAGTCGGTGAGCTGGTCGAATACCTGCGTGAACCGAGCCGTTTCCAGAAGCTGGGGGGTAAAATCCCGAAAGGCGTTCTGATGGTCGGCCCGCCGGGTACCGGTAAAACCCTGCTGGCGAAAGCCATTGCCGGTGAGGCGAAAGTACCGTTCTTTACCATTTCAGGTTCTGACTTTGTTGAAATGTTCGTCGGTGTGGGTGCGTCTCGCGTCCGTGACATGTTTGAACAGGCTAAGAAAGCGGCACCGTGCATTATCTTCATCGATGAGATCGATGCCGTTGGTCGCCAGCGTGGTGCCGGTTTAGGGGGAGGGCACGATGAGCGTGAACAAACTCTGAACCAGATGCTGGTTGAAATGGATGGCTTTGAAGGTAACGAAGGCATCATCGTGATTGCCGCGACCAACCGTCCAGACGTACTTGACCCTGCGCTGCTGCGTCCGGGCCGCTTTGACCGTCAGGTTGTCGTGGGCTTGCCAGACGTACGTGGTCGTGAGCAGATTCTGAAAGTGCATATGCGTCGTGTACCCCTGGCAACCGACATTGATGCGGCCATCATTGCGCGCGGTACGCCAGGCTTCTCCGGTGCCGATCTGGCGAACCTGGTGAACGAAGCGGCGCTGTTTGCTGCACGCAGCAATAAACGCGTTGTGTCAATGGTGGAATTCGAAAAAGCCAAAGACAAAATCATGATGGGTGCAGAGCGCCGTTCCATGGTGATGACCGAAGCACAGAAAGAGTCTACGGCTTACCATGAGGCCGGCCACGCGATTATTGGTCGTCTGGTACCGGAACACGATCCGGTGCACAAAGTGACCATTATTCCGCGCGGTCGTGCATTAGGTGTGACCTTCTTCCTGCCTGAAGGCGATGCGATTAGCGCAAGCCGTCAGAAGCTGGAAAGTCAGATTTCGACCCTGTACGGCGGTCGTCTGGCGGAAGAGATCATCTACGGTGCAGAACATGTCTCTACCGGTGCCTCTAACGATATCAAAGTGGCAACCAACCTGGCCCGTAACATGGTTACCCAGTGGGGCTTCTCTGAGAAACTGGGCCCGCTGCTGTATGCTGAAGAAGACGGTGAAGTGTTCCTGGGCCGTTCAGTGGCAAAAGCCAAGCATATGTCAGATGAAACTGCCCGTATTATCGACCAGGAAGTTAAACACCTGATCGATACGAACTATCAGCGCGCTCGCCAGATCCTGGGCGAAAACATGGACATTCTTCACGCGATGAAAGATGCGCTGATGAAGTATGAAACCATTGATGCACCGCAGATTGACGACCTGATGGCACGCCGTGAAGTGCGTCCGCCAGCAGGCTGGGAAGATCCGGGCAGCAGCAATTCAGACAGTAACGGTACGCCAAAGGCCCCGCGTCCGGTCGATGAACCGCGTACGCCGAATCCAGGCAATACCATGTCAGAACAGTTCGACAAATAAGACGTCAGGTCTTTTAATAAAACCCCGGCTGGTCCGGGGTTTTTTACATCTATACATTGAGCCACAAGGAGTTTTTCACCATGAAACTGTTCGCCCGTGATTCCCATCTCGATTTGTCATTTCCACATGTGATGGGCATTCTCAACGTCACGCCGGACTCTTTTTCCGATGGTGGTAAACACAATGCGCTGGTCGATGCGTTAACGCACACTAACGAGATGGTGAACGCTGGCGCAACAATCATTGACGTGGGGGGCGAGTCCACGCGTCCGGGCGCTGATGAAGTGAGCGTTGAGGAGGAGCTGGAACGGGTGATTCCGGTGGTCGAAGCTATCGCTCAACGCTTTGAGGTATGGATATCAGTCGATACGTCCAAAGCCGACGTGATTCGTGCAGCCGCCAGCGCAGGGGCTCACATTATCAATGATGTGCGCTCACTGTCTGAGCCTGGCGCGTTGGCAGCGGCAGCGGCAGCGGGCTTACCGGTTTGTCTGATGCACATGCAGGGCGAACCGCGTACGATGCAGCAGGCACCAGCCTATAAGGATATTGTAAGCGAAGTGGACACTTACTTCGTTGAACAACTGGCCCGCTGCGAAGCCGCAGGCATAAAAAAAGAGAATCTGTTACTCGACCCGGGCTTCGGTTTCGGTAAGAATCTCAGCCACAATTATGAACTGCTGGCCCACCTCAGTAAATTTCACCGTTTTGCGCTGCCGCTGTTGGTTGGCATGTCACGCAAATCAATGATTGGACAACTGCTGAATGTGGGGCCTTCCCAGCGCCTGACGGGCAGCCTGGCCTGTGCGGTTATTGCCGCCATGCAGGGCGCGCACATTATTCGCGCCCACGATGTGAAAGAAACCGTCGAAGCGATGCGGGTGGTTGAAGCGACACAAAGAGCAAAAGGATGACAGAGCATGAGCGAACGTAAATATTTCGGTACTGATGGGATTCGCGGCAAAGTCGGTGAGTCACCGATTACCCCTGACTTTGTATTAAAGCTCGGCTGGGCGGCGGGTAAAGTGCTGGCCCGTCACGGCTCCAAAAAAATTATCATTGGTAAAGACACGCGCATTTCAGGCTATATGCTGGAATCCGCGCTGGAAGCCGGTCTCGCAGCCGCAGGGTTGTCCGCGGCGTTTACCGGCCCAATGCCCACGCCCGCTATTGCCTATCTGACCCGCACGTTCCGTGCCGAAGCCGGCATCGTGATTTCCGCGTCGCACAATCCGTTTGATGATAACGGCATTAAGTTTTTCTCCGCCGAAGGGACGAAACTGCCCGATGACGTGGAAGAGGCGATCGAACAGGAAATGGAAAAACCGCTTACCTGTGTGGAATCCGCCCAGTTGGGGCGTGCCAGCCGTATTGTTGACGCGGCCGGGCGTTACATTGAATTTTGTAAGGGTACGTTCCCCAGCGAACTCAGCCTCAGTGGCCTGAAAATTGTCGTCGACTGTGCAAACGGTGCCACTTATCACATTGCGCCTAATGTCCTGCGTGAACTCGGTGCGACGGTGATTGCAGTTGGCGTCCAGCCTGATGGTATGAACATTAATAAAGCATGCGGTGCGACCGATCTCAGGATGCTGCAGGAACGCGTACTGGCTGAAAAAGCGGACATCGGTCTGGCCTATGACGGTGACGGCGATCGCATCATGATGGTCGACCACCTTGGCAAGAAAGTGGATGGGGACCAGATTCTGTATATCATCGCCCGCGAAGGTCTGCGTCAGGGGCAGTTGCGCGGTGGTGTGGTCGGCACGCTGATGAGCAACATGGGGCTGGAGCTGGCGCTGAAACAGCTGGGTATTCCGTTTGTTCGTGCAAAAGTGGGCGACCGCTATGTACTGGAAAAAATGCAGGAAAAAGGCTGGCGCCTGGGGGCGGAAAACTCCGGTCATGTGATCCTGCTGGATAAGATCGCTACGGGTGACGGCATCGTTGCAAGTTTGCAAGTACTTACAGCTATGGTTCGTAACCATATGAGCCTGCACGATCTCTGCACCGGCATGAAAATGCTGCCTCAGGTGCTGGTAAATGTCCGCTTCGCCGGCGAGCACGATCCGCTGGAAAGCGATGCCGTTAAAGCGGTAGCCGAGGACGTGGAAAAAACCCTGGCCGGAAAAGGACGCGTGCTGCTGCGTAAATCGGGCACGGAACCGCTAATCCGCGTAATGGTAGAGGGTGAGGATGAAACCCAGGTGACGGCGCTGGCGAATCGAATTGCCGATGCGGTTAAAGCCGTCTGAGGCAGCTGGCAGGCGGGGACATCGCAGTGAACCTGCCTGCAAAATCATCGCACTGGCGCTTTTTTCTGCAATCAGCGTGCCGCATGTAAATTGCACTTGCAGAGGTATGCGCCATTGGTTAGTATTCACACCCGCTTCTGATGGGTGATGAAGAAACTCCCCGTCAAATTGGTTGAAGCTTTAACTGTGCGGATTACGCGCAAGGAAACAGGTTGATTATGTACGAAGCTCTGTTGGTTGTTTTCCTTATTGTAGCAATTGGCCTGGTAGGTCTTATCATGCTGCAGCAAGGCAAAGGCGCTGATATGGGTGCATCATTCGGTGCAGGCGCGTCAGGTACGCTGTTCGGTTCAACAGGGTCAGGTAATTTCATGACTCGTATGACCGCCGTACTGGCTACGCTGTTTTTCGTCATCAGCTTGATTCTGGGTAACCTGAACAGTAATAAAACAGCCAAAGGAAGTGAGTGGGATAACCTCACTGCGCCAGCTCAGTCTCAACAGCAGACTCAGCCAGCTAAACCGGCTACGCCGGGCAACGATATCCCGCATTAATAGCGTTAAGCGTCATAAGCGGCAGTTCAGCGTCGCAGTCAGTGCAGTACCGAGGTGGTGAAATTGGTAGACACGCTACCTTGAGGTGGTAGTGCTCGAAAGGGCTTACGGGTTCAAGTCCCGTCCTCGGTACCAAATCTTAGTTAGACTTGCATTTTATGCATGATCGGCGTAACATTCGCCACGTTTTCGGACGCGGGGTGGAGCAGCCTGGTAGCTCGTCGGGCTCATAACCCGAAGGTCGTCGGTTCAAATCCGGCCCCCGCAACCACTTTCCCTTAGAGTTCTTTTTCAAATATACTGTATGCATCGACGGGCGCATTAGCAGCGAATTTTGAAAAAAATTCTTTTGGATGGGCGTCCGGGCCGCAATGCGGCATACAGGGTCCAGTGATAAAAAGCCCCGACTATTCGGGGTTTTTTGTTATTAGCGAATCGTAATACTGGGCTATAGGCCCTTTTTTTATGTCTTGGGGGTGGGCTTGTCCACATTAGAGCAAAAATTGACAGAGTTGGTATCTGCTCCGGTAGAAGCGCTCGGCTACGAACTGGTCGGAATTGAATTCGTTCGTGGTCGCACATCAACCCTGCGCATCTATATTGACAGTGAAGATGGCATCAATGTTGACGATTGCGCGGACGTCAGCCACCAGGTGAGTGCCGTGATGGATGTGGAAGATCCCATCACCGTCCCTTACCACCTTGAAGTGTCCTCACCGGGGCTCGACCGTCCTCTGTTCACTGCAGAACATTATGCACGCTTTACCGGCGATGAGGTGAGCCTGGTGCTGCGTATGGCCGTTCAAAACCGCCGTAAATGGCAGGGAATCATCAAGTCTGTAGAAGGCGAGATGATAACGGTAAACGTTGAGGGTAATGACGAGGTGTTCGCGCTGAGTAATATTCAGAAAGCGAACCTGGTCCCCCACTTTTAAAAGTCCGGATTGAGGCTAACCAGGATGAACAAAGAGATCTTAGCTGTTGTAGAAGCCGTTTCTAACGAAAAAGCCCTGCCGCGTGAGAAAATCTTCGAAGCGCTGGAGAGCGCGCTGGCGACTGCGACCAAGAAAAAGTACGAGCAGGAAATTGACGTCCGCGTCAGCATCGACCGCAGAAGTGGCGACTTTGATACGTTCCGCCGTTGGGAAATCGTAGAGCAGGTCACTCAGCCAACGCGTGAGATCACGCTGGATGCGGCTCGCTACGAAGATGAGTCCCTCAATCTGGGCGACTACGTTGAAGATCAGATTGAATCTGTCACCTTTGACCGCATTACTACCCAGACCGCAAAACAGGTTATCGTGCAAAAAGTACGTGAAGCCGAGCGCGCAATGGTCGTGGATCAGTTCCGTGAGCAGGAAGGCGAAATCATCACCGGCGTGGTGAAAAAAGTTAATCGTGACAATATTTCACTGGATCTGGGCAACAATGCTGAAGCGGTAATCCTGCGTGAGGATATGCTGCCGCGCGAAAACTTCCGCCCTGGTGACCGTATTCGTGGTGTTCTGTATGCCGTTCGCCCGGAAGCGCGTGGTGCACAGCTGTTTGTGACCCGTTCAAAGCCAGAAATGCTGATCGAACTGTTCCGCATTGAAGTACCAGAAATTGGCGAAGAAGTGCTTGAAATTAAAGCCGCAGCCCGCGATCCGGGTTCACGCGCTAAAATTGCAGTAAAAACGAACGACAAACGTATTGATCCGGTGGGTGCCTGCGTCGGTATGCGCGGTGCGCGTGTTCAGGCCGTGTCCAGTGAACTGGGCGGCGAGCGTATCGATATCGTGCTGTGGGACGACAACCCGGCACAGTTTGTTATTAACGCCATGGCTCCGGCTGATGTGGCGTCAATCGTGGTTGATGAAGACAACCACACGATGGATATCGCCGTTGAGGCTGGCAATCTAGCCCAGGCGATCGGCCGTAATGGCCAAAACGTGCGTCTGGCTTCACAGCTGAGTGGCTGGGAGCTGAACGTGATGACCGTCGATGACCTGCAGGCGAAGCATCAGGCTGAAGCCCATGCAGCGATCGATATGTTCACTAAACATCTCGACATCGACGAAGAGTTCGCCACCATTCTGGTGGAAGAGGGCTTCTCATCGTTGGAAGAACTGGCCTATGTGCCAATTAACGAGCTGTTGGAAATCGACGGCCTCGACGAAGAGACCATTGAAGCCCTGCGTGAACGAGCAAAAAATGCGTTAACCACCCTGGCACTGGCTAAAGAAGAGAGCCTGGGGAATCAGGAACCTGCAGAAGACCTCTTGAATCTTGAGGGTCTGGATCGTGCACTGGCTTTCCGCCTGGCATCCAAAGGCGTTTGCACGCTGGAAGACCTTGCTGAGCAAGGTGTTGACGATCTGACTGATATTGAAGGGCTGACTGATGAGCAAGCTGGCGCGCTGATTATGGCCGCACGCAATATCTGCTGGTTCGGCGATGACGCGTAATAACAGGAAGGAACAGCATGACAGATGTAACCGTAAAATCGCTGGCAGCAGAAATTCAGACTTCGGTCGATCGCCTGGTACAGCAGTTTGCTGATGCGGGGATCCCAAAGTCTGAAAATGATGCGGTGACCCAGCATGAGAAAGAAACCTTACTGTCTCACCTGAAGCATGGTCAGGCCGGTTCAGGCAAACTGACCCTGCAGCGCAAAACGCGTAGTACCTTGAATATTCCTGGCACCGGGGGTAAAAGTAAATCGGTGCAAATCGAAGTCCGCAAAAAGCGCACGTATGTAAAAGGTGATGCAGAGTCTGAGCAAGCCCAGGCAGAAGCAGAAGCCGAGGCGCAGCGTGAAGCGGAAGAGCAGGCGCAACGCGAGGCCGCTGAACAGGCGCGTCGTGAAGCGGAACAAAAAGCGCAACGTGAAGCCGAAGAGAAAGCCAGGCGCGAAGCCGCTGAAAAGGCTAAGCGTGCAGCAGCGGAAAATGAGAAAGTGACTAATCAACCTACCGACGAAGTGACCAAGGCCGCCCAGTCCGATAAAGCACGTCGTGAAGCTGAAGCCGCTGAACTGAAGCGTAAAGCGGAAGAAGAAGCGCGTCGTAAGCTGGAAGAGGCTGCCCGCCTCGCCGCGGAAGAAGCCCGCCGTTTAGCCGAAGAAAAAGCGGCTGAATGGGAAAAGCCTGAAGAAGAGGATAAGGGCGACTATCACGTCACCACCTCAACACATGCCCGTCAGGCCGAAGACGAGAACGATCGTCAGGTCGAAGCGGGTCGTGCCCGCACGCGCAGTGCTAAAGCCGCGCGTCCGGTGAAAAAAGGCAACAAGCATTCAGAAGCCAAAACCGACCGCGAAGAAGCCCGTGCGCAGGTTCGTGGTGGTAAAGGTGGTAAGCATCGTAAGCCAAGCGCTCTGCAGCAGGGCTTCAACAAGCCAGCACAGGCGGTTAACCGCGATGTGGTGATTGGCGAAACCATCACCGTTGCTGAACTGGCTAACAAAATGGCCGTTAAAGGTTCACTGGTCATCAAAGCGATGATGAAAATGGGCGCTATGGCGACCATCAACCAGGTTATCGACCAGGAAACCGCACAGCTGGTTGCCGAAGAAATGGGCCACAAGGTGACCCTTCGTCGTGAAAACGAGCTGGAAGAAGCGGTAATGGACGATCGTGATACCGATGCAGCGCAGGAAGCGCGTGCGCCGGTTGTGACCATTATGGGCCACGTTGACCACGGTAAAACCTCACTGCTGGATTACATCCGCTCGACCAAAATCGCCTCTGGCGAAGCGGGCGGGATTACACAGCACATCGGTGCATACCACGTCGAAACCGACAACGGTATGATCACCTTCCTGGATACCCCGGGCCACGCCGCGTTTACCGCGATGCGTGCACGTGGTGCGCAGGCAACGGATATCGTTATCCTCGTGGTGGCGGCAGATGATGGTGTGATGCCACAAACCATCGAAGCGATTCAGCACGCCAAAGCCGCGAAAGTGCCGGTTGTGGTTGCTGTCAACAAGTGCGATAAGCCAGAAGCCGATCCGGATCGTGTTAAAAATGAACTGACACAGTACGGCATCATTCCGGAAGAGTGGGGCGGCGAAAACATGTTCGTCAACGTCTCTGCGAAAGCGGGTACCGGTATTGACGATCTGCTGAACGCGATTCTGCTGCAGGCAGAAGTGCTTGAGCTGACGGCCATTCGTGCCGGTATGGCCAGCGGCGTTGTGATCGAATCGTTCCTCGACAAAGGTCGTGGTCCGGTTGCGACCGTTCTGGTACGCGAAGGTACGCTGAACAAAGGCGATATCGTTCTGTGTGGCTTCGAATACGGCCGTGTTCGTGCAATGCGTGACGAACTGGGACGTGAAGTCATGGAAGCGGGTCCGTCTATCCCGGTTGAGATCCTCGGCTTGTCCGGTGTTCCGGCGGCAGGTGATGAAGCGACCGTGGTGCGTGACGAGAAGAAAGCCCGTGAAGTGGCACTGTATCGTCAGGGCAAATTCCGCGAAGTGAAACTGGCACGTCAGCAGAAATCTAAGCTGGAAAACATGTTTGCTAACATGACCGAAGGCGAAGTATCTGAACTGAACATCGTGCTGAAAGCCGACGTTCAGGGCTCTGTGGAAGCGATCTCCGACTCCCTGCTCAAACTCTCCACCGACGAAGTGAAGGTGAAGATTGTGGGTTCAGGCGTAGGTGGTATCACCGAAACCGACGCGACGCTGGCAGCCGCATCTAACGCGATTATCCTTGGCTTTAACGTCCGTGCGGACGCATCTGCGCGTCGCGTCATCGACGCTGAAAGCCTGGATCTGCGTTACTACTCCGTCATCTATAACCTGATTGACGAAGTGAAAGCCGCAATGAGCGGTATGCTGGCACCAGAGTACAAACAGCAGATCATCGGTCTGGCTGAAGTGCGTGACGTGTTCAAATCACCGAAATTTGGTGCTATCGCAGGTTGTATGGTGACGGAAGGTAACATCAAGCGTCACAATCCAATCCGCGTACTGCGCGATAACGTGGTGATCTACGAAGGTGAGCTTGAATCACTGCGTCGCTTTAAAGATGACGTTAACGAAGTGCGTAACGGCATGGAGTGCGGTATCGGCGTGAAGAACTATAATGACGTTCGTGTCGGCGATATGATCGAAGTCTTCGAAGTGATTGAAGTTAAACGCACCATCGCTTAAGTCCTGGCGTTGATGATGCAATTTGGGAGGCCGCTGGCCTCCCGAATTATTTGGGAGAAATAAAAATGGCGAAAGAATTTGGCCGTCCGCAGCGTGTATCACAGGAGCTGCAAAAAGAGATTGCGATGATTCTGCAGCGTGAGATTAAAGATCCACGCCTTGGCATGATGGTGACCGTTTCGGGTGTTGAGGTATCACGTGACCTCGCTTACGCCAAAGTGTTTGTGACATTCCTCAACGATCAAGATGAAGAAGCCGTAAAAAATGGCCTGAAAGCGTTGAAAGAAGCCTCGGGTTATATCCGTACGCTGCTGGGTAAAGCCATGCGCCTGCGTATCGTGCCTGAACTGACCTTCTTCTACGATAACTCGTTGATTGAAGGGATGCGCATGTCCAACCTCGTGACTAACGTGGTGAAAAAAGACGTTGAGCGTCGTGGTCCAGAAACCACGGATGATGACGAGGAGGCGTAATGAGTCGTCCTCGTCGTCGCGGTCGCGACGTCCATGGCGTTTTGTTGCTGGATAAGCCACAAGGCATGTCGTCTAACGATGTTCTGCAGAAGGTGAAGCGCATTTTTAACGCTAACCGTGCAGGACACACCGGTGCACTTGATCCGCTGGCAACCGGCATGTTGCCGATCTGTCTGGGTGAAGCCACCAAGTTCTCGCAGTATCTGCTGGATTCCGATAAGCGTTATCGCGTGATTGCCCGGTTAGGTGAACGTACCGATACCTCCGATGCGGACGGGAACCGGGTACAAACCCGTCCCGTGACCTTTACCCAGGCCGATCTGGATACCGCACTGGACAGTTTTCGTGGTGACATTATGCAGGTGCCATCGATGTTTTCAGCATTAAAACATCAGGGCCGGAAACTGTATGAATATGCCCGCGAAGGCATCACTATCGAACGTGAGCCCCGGCCGATCACCGTGTATGACTTGCAGTTTATTCGCTGGCAGGGCAGTGAGCTTGAGCTGGAAATTCACTGCTCTAAAGGTACGTACATCCGTACCATTATTGACGATTTGGGTGAAAAGCTGGGCTGCGGTGCGCATGTCATCATGCTGCGTCGTTTGCAGGTAGCACGCTATCCCTTCGAAAGAATGGTCACGCTGGAGCAGCTTCAGGCGTTGCAGGCAGAGGCGAACGCCTCAGGCGACGATCTGGCGTTACAGCTCGATCCTCTGCTGCTGCCCATGGACAGTCCGGCTGCGGATTTTCCTGCGGTCAACCTGTCAGCGGATGTGGCGGCCTACTTTAAACAGGGCCAGCCGGTGCATGCAAGTCAGGCACCTGACCAGGGGCTGGTTCGCGTCACCGAAGGTGAAACTCGCAAGTTTATCGGTATGGCAGAAGTGGCCGACGATGGCCGGATTGCTCCACGCCGTTTAGTGGTTGAGTATCAGAATTAAGTCGTGCGCTTTTCATTAAGGGCATTTGCGTTGCCTTCTGGCGAAGAGTAGAATAGCGCGGCTTTAAAGCGGGATGCTGAATTAGAGATCGGCGCCCATACATTCATTTAACTGGAGTTTATTATGTCTCTAAGCGTAGAAGCTAAAGCAGAGATCGTTGCTAAATATGGTCGTGGTGCTAACGACAGCGGTTCAACTGAAGTTCAGGTTGCACTGTTGACCGCGCAGATCAGCCATCTGCAGGGCCACTTCTCTGAGCACAAAAAAGACCACCACAGCCGCCGCGGTCTGCTGCGCATGGTATCTCAGCGTCGTAAGCTGCTGGACTACCTGAAGCGTAAAGACGTTGCACGCTACAGCAGCCTGATCGAAAGCCTCGGTCTGCGTCGCTAAGTCTTAAAATCGGATCGTCTGGGATGCCACAAATGTGTGCTAAAACCCCTTTGGCGATCAGATTTGTGCGAGTTTCATGAAAAGGGGGCCTTTATGGCCCCTTTTTTCGAGCAATGCGCAGCAATCCTGAGCAAACTCATGTATTGTTGTTGGGTGTGATCTTTGTTTGCAGAGGTTCGCGCGGCTAATGAGAGGCTTTACCGCAGGGGCGGTTAAGGGTTGTCATTAGTCGCGAGGATGCAACGGAGATCGGTAATTAATGGCAGGCTCAAGATAGCACTGCCCCGATGTTAAGGACTTTGATTTTGCTTAATCCGATCGTACGCAAATTCCAATATGGTCAACATACCGTCACGCTGGAAACCGGCATGATGGCTCGCCAGGCGACTGCCGCCGTTATGGTGAGCATGGATGACACCGCTGTTTTTGTCACCGTTGTTGGCCAGAAAAAAACCAAACCAGGCCAGGACTTCTTCCCACTGACCGTTAACTATCAGGAGCGTACTTACGCTGCTGGTCGTATCCCGGGCAGCTTCTTCCGTCGCGAAGGTCGTCCAAGCGAAGGTGAAACGCTGATTTCACGTCTGATTGACCGTCCGGTGCGTCCTCTGTTCCCGGAAGGGTTCGTTAACGAAGTTCAGGTGATTGCGACCGTTGTTTCGGTCAACCCACAGGTTCACCCAGACATCGTTGCGATGATCGGTGCCTCTGCCGCGCTGGCGCTGTCGGGTCTGCCTTTCAATGGCCCAATCGGTGCGGCGCGTGTGGGTTATATCAATGACCAGTACGTACTGAACCCAACGGCTGACGAACTGAAAACGTCACGTCTGGATCTGGTGGTTGCAGGTACGCAGAACGCCGTTCTGATGGTGGAATCTGAAGCAGAAATCCTGTCTGAAGAACAAATGCTGGGTGCTGTGGTGTTCGGCCACGATCAGCAGCAGGTGGTGATTGAAAACATTAATGCACTGGTCGCTGAAGCGGGCAAACCGCGTTGGGACTGGCAGCCAGAAGCGGCCAATACTGCACTGATTTCACGTGTTACGGCTCTGGCTGAAGCGCGTATCAGCGATGCGTACCGTATTACTGACAAGCAAGCGCGTTATGCCCAGGTTGACGCCATCAAAGACGAAACCATCGCGGCGCTGCTGGCGGAAGACGAATCCCTGGATGCGGCTGAAATCGGTGATATCGTGCACAGCCTGGAGAAGACGGTTGTCCGTACCCGTATTCTGAACGGCGAGCCGCGTATCGATGGCCGTGAAAAAGACATGATTCGTGGTCTGGACGTGCGGACCGGCGTACTGCCGCGTACCCATGGTTCAGCCCTGTTCACCCGTGGTGAAACACAGGCGCTGGTGACCGCAACGCTGGGTACCACCCGCGATGCGCAGAACCTGGATGAACTGATGGGTGAGCGTACCGACAGCTTCCTGTTCCACTACAACTTTCCTCCCTACTCAGTAGGTGAAACCGGTATGGTGGGCTCGCCTAAGCGTCGTGAAATTGGTCACGGTCGTCTGGCGAAGCGCGGCGTGTTGGCCGTAATGCCAAAAGTGGAAGATTTCCCTTACACCGTTCGTGTCGTGTCTGAAATCACCGAATCAAACGGTTCATCTTCTATGGCTTCCGTCTGTGGTGCTTCTCTGGCACTGATGGACGCGGGCGTACCTATTAAAGCGTCTGTTGCCGGTATCGCGATGGGCCTGGTAAAAGAAGACGACAAATTTGTTGTTCTGTCCGACATTCTGGGTGATGAAGATCACCTGGGTGATATGGACTTCAAAGTGGCGGGTAGCCGTGACGGTATCACCGCGCTGCAGATGGACATCAAAATTGAAGGCATCACCCGCGAGATCATGCAGGTAGCGCTGAATCAGGCCAAAGGTGCACGTCTGCACATTCTGGGCGTGATGGAGCAGGCTATCAGCACGCCGCGTCAGGAAATCTCTGAGTTCGCACCGCGCATTTACACCATCAAGATCAGTTCAGATAAGATTAAAGATGTGATCGGTAAAGGCGGTTCTGTTATCCGTGCGCTGACCGAAGAAACCGGCACCACCATCGAAATCGAAGATGACGGTACGGTGAAAATCGCGGCAACTGATGGCCTGAAAGCGAAAGAAGCGATTCGTCGCATCGAAGAGATCACCGCTGAAATCGAAGTGGGCCGCATTTACAGCGGTAAAGTCACGCGCATTGTCGATTTCGGTGCTTTCGTTGCTATCGGCGGCGGTAAAGAAGGTCTGGTGCACATTTCACAAATCGCTGATAAGCGCGTTGAGAAAGTGACAGATTATCTGCAGATGGGTCAGGAAGTACCGGTGAAGGTGATGGAAGTGGATCGCCAGGGCCGTGTCCGTCTGAGCATCAAAGAAGCGACAGAAACCAAGCCTGAGGCTGTTGCAGCTGAGAGCGCACCTGACGCTGAATAAGTCTTTCCTGATTTGCCTCTCCTTGCCTGGCAGGGGGAGGCTTTTGTGTCATCGCGAGGGCAGGAATCCTTGTGCACAGCAGGCGGATGACAGGACGGTTGTCCCAATGTTTGTATTCGGGAGTGGGAAATGAAGCCTTTTTTGCGCTGGTGTTTTGTTGCGACAGCTTTGACGCTGGCAGGATGCAGCAACTCCAATTGGCGTAAGAACGAAGTTCTTGCAGTACCTTTACAGCCCACACTGCAGCAGGAAGTGATTCTGGCTCGCATGGAACAAATTCTTGCCAGTCGAGCCCTTACCGATGATGAACGCGCACAGCTGTTATATGAGCGCGGAGTGTTGTATGATAGTTTGGGTCTGAGGGCATTAGCGCGGAACGATTTTTCGCAAGCGCTGTCTATAAGACCTGATATGCCAGAAGTGTTTAACTATCTTGGTATATACTTAACGCAGGCGGGCAACTATGATGCCGCCTATGAAGCGTTTGATTCTGTACTTGAGCTTGATCCAACTTACAACTATGCGCATTTAAATCGTGGTATCGCCCTCTATTACGGTGGTCGATACAAGTTAGCGCAAGATGATCTGCTGGCGTTTTATCAAGACGATCCTAACGATCCTTTCCGTAGCTTGTGGCTCTATCTTGTTGAAAGCAAGATGGACGCAGCCAAGGCAAAAGTGGCGCTTAAACAGCGTTACGACAAAGCGGTTAAGGACCAATGGGGATGGAATATTGTCGAGTTCTACCTGGGCGACATCAGCGAAGCAACACTGATGGAACGTCTCAAGGCGGACGCAACGGATAACACCTCGCTCGCTGAACATCTCAGTGAAACCAACTTCTATTTAGGTAAGTATTACCTAAGTCTGGGGGAGAAGGACAACGCAGAAGCGTTGTTCAAACTGGCGGTCGCCAACAACGTGAATAACTTTGTTGAACACCGATACGCATTGTTGGAACTGGCGCTACTCGGCCAGGCACAAGACGATTTATCAGAATCTGACCAGCAATAGCTGACGAACTTTTTTGCCTGTAAACCTGTCAAGTCATCATCTTCAGGGATGAGGGCTTTTCTGTTCGTCAAAACTTCTAATTTGAGCCGGTTCACACTTTTTGATGAAAATGACTGAAAGTTTTCACGACGAGTTATGTAGACTGGCCGCCGCAATCAACGAGGCACGTGTACTACATGACTGATATTCAAACCACTTTTGCAGACCTTGGCCTGAACGCCGACATCCTTGAATCACTGAACGGCATGGGCTACGTAAAGCCATCCCCAATCCAGGCTGAGTGTATTCCTCACCTGTTGGCGGGTCGTGACGTGTTAGGCATGGCGCAGACCGGGAGTGGTAAAACGGCAGCGTTCTCTCTGCCGCTGTTAAACAACATTGATCCGACTATTAAAGCACCGCAAATTTTGGTGCTGGCTCCGACCCGCGAACTGGCGGTTCAGGTTGCTGAAGCGATGACCGAATTCTCTAAGCACATGCGCGGTCTGAACGTAGTTGCCCTTTACGGCGGCCAGCGTTATGACGTGCAGCTGCGTGCTCTGCGCCAGGGACCCCAGGTCGTTGTGGGCACCCCAGGTCGTCTGCTGGATCACCTGAAGCGTGGCACGTTAGATCTGTCTAATCTGCGTGGTCTGGTGCTGGACGAAGCAGATGAAATGTTACGTATGGGCTTCATCGAAGACGTTGAAACCATCATGGCGCAGATCCCGGAAGGTCATCAGACCGCGCTGTTCTCTGCCACCATGCCAGAAGCGATTCGTCGCATCACCAAGCGTTTCATGAAAGATCCGCAGGAAGTGCGTATTCAGTCGAGCCTGACAACGCGTCCTGACATCAGCCAGAGCTACTGGACGGCTTACGGCCGTAAAACCGATGCACTGGTTCGATTCCTGGAAGCAGAAGATTTTGATGCGGCGATCATCTTCGTACGTACCAAAAATGCCACTCTGGAAGTCGCTGAAGCGCTGGAGCGTAGCGGTTACAACAGCGCGGCCCTGAACGGTGATATGAACCAGGCCCTGCGTGAGCAGACGCTGGAGCGTTTGAAAGATGGTCGTCTGGACATCCTGATCGCGACTGACGTTGCGGCCCGTGGCCTGGACGTTGAGCGTATCAGCCTGGTTGTTAACTACGATATCCCGATGGACGCCGAATCTTACGTTCACCGTATTGGCCGTACGGGTCGTGCGGGTCGTGCGGGTCGCGCACTGCTGTTCGTTGAGAACCGCGAGCGTCGTCTGCTGCGCAACATCGAACGCACCATGAAGCTGACTATCCCGGAAGTTGAGCTGCCAAACGCAGAGCTGCTGGGTCAGCGTCGTCTGGCTAAGTTTGCCGCGAAAGTTCAGCAGCAGCTGGAAAGCAGCGATCTGGAACAGTACCGTGCACTGCTGACCAAAATGCAGCCTGAAGAAGAGCTGGATATCGAAACGCTGGCTGCCGCCCTGCTGAAAATGGCACAGGGTGAGCGTCCGCTGATCGTACCTGCTGACGCACCGCGTCCTCCGCGCCGCGAATTCCGTGAACGTGATGATCGTCGCGACAGCCGTGGTCCACGTGACAGCCGTGATGGCGATCGTCCACGTCGTGAGCGTCGCGATGTTGGCGACATGCAGTTGTATCGCATTGAAGTGGGCCGTGATGACGGTGTTGAAGTTCGTCACATCGTTGGCGCGATTGCTAACGAAGGCGACATCAGCAGCCGTTACATCGGTAACATCAAACTGTTTGGTACGCACTCGACGATCGAACTGCCGAAAGGCATGCCGGGCGATGTCCTGCAGCACTTTACCCGTACGCGTATTCTCAACAAGCCGATGAATATGCAATTGCTGGGTGATGCACAGCCGCATGAAGGTGGCCGTGGTGAGCGTCGTTCAGGTTCTGGCGAGCGTCGTGGTCCTCGTCCTGAAGGTCAGGGCCGTCGTTTCTCTTCTGAGCGCCGTGAAGGTGGTCGTGAAGGTGGACGCAGTTTTAACCGTGAAGGCGGTCGTGGTCCACGTCGTGAAGACGGTGCTGCTGCACCTCGTCGTCGTGACGCATAAGCGAGACGATTTCGCATGATAAAAAGGGGAGCCTGCGGGCTTCCCTTTTTTTTGCCCTTGCGGTAAATCCCTGTCAGGGCAGACCGGCTGAGACAGCGGGGAAGTAAGATAAATAAAGGGAAGCCAGCAGGCTTCCCTTTTTGTCTTTGTCTTTTACCTGGCGCGAAACAGAGCGAGGCGTTTACAGCCCGCGTGCCGCCTCCATCGCCAGCTTAAAGGAGTGCAGACGTGCATCGGTATCGTAAATCTGACCGTTAACCATGATCTCATCGGCCTGCGTTTCACGCAGCAGCGAGGCCAGACCGTGACGCACTTTATCCACGTCCCCGACCAGCGACATGCTCAGAGCCTGCTGGACGCCATACTGTTCTGACGGCGACCAGAGGCTGTCCATGTTCTGCACCGGGGCAGGTAACGGACCGGGCTTGCCGCGACGCAAATTAATAAACTGCTGCTGCATTGAGGTAAACAGAAAACGGGCGTCGCTTTCCGTGTCCGCCGCCACGATGTTAATGCAGACGGTAGCATAAGGTTCAGCAAGGCGCGCTGACGGTGTAAAGTTTTCACGATAAATATGCAGAGCCTGGAACAGCTGGTCCGGTGCGAAATGCGAGGCAAACGCAAACGGCAGTCCCATTTTGGCCGAGAGCTGGGCGCTGTACAGGCTGGAACCCAGTAACCAGACGGGAATTTTCATCCCTAAACCAGGTACCGGCTGAACAGGCGGCTGCGCGCCAGCTTCTGCATCAAACCAGTGAATCAGCTCGGCCACATCATCCGGAAACGTATCGGCCTGCATGCCTGACAGGTTGCGACGTAAAGCCAGCATCGTGCGCTGATCCGATCCTGGCGCACGGCCTAATCCCAGATCGATGCGATCGGGATACAGCGATGCCAGGGTGCCGAACTGTTCTGCGATCACCAGCGGCGCGTGATTGGGCAACATAATGCCGCCAGAGCCCAGACGCAGCGTCGTGGTGTTTGCGGCCAGATAGCCGATTAACACGGCTGTGGCGGCGCTGGCGATGCCGGTCATATTATGGTGCTCAGCTAACCAGTAACGTTCAAATCCCAGAGCTTCGGCCTGACGTGCCAGCGCAAGTGAATTCTGAAACGCATCACGTGGCGTAGCGCCCTGAGGAACAGGGGCAAGATCGAGTACAGAGAGGCGAACGTTTTTTTTCTCAGACATGGGTACTCCAGAGGTTATAGCGCAGGTTTCATACCCTGCACTATTAAGTATTGCGCAACATTCGCTATATTAAAACGCTTTACGCCCACTCTCTGTTGCCTGTATGTGCGTTTCAGTCGGTGGTCTGTAAAACCATCCCCGGCAGTTTACGCCAGTAGCCATTGCAGTCCCGGTTTTTCTCGATCGCTAACGGGGCCTGGCCCGCTTCGTTGTCGCGAAAACGGTCAACAAGGCTTAAGGTTTCCTCGCTTTGTGGTGAAAGTCGCACGATATCGACACAGTTGTGCATGCTTACCAGATCGTTGCCCAGGTTGTAACAGTAGCCACTCAGCGTCTGAATACCGTTCAGAACGAAAACCTGTTGTTGCTCCTGCGAAAGCACCCTGCGTCCGTTCGGATAATGACGGCAGCAGGTTTCGCAGTCATCTTTAGCACGATTCTCCGAGCGGGCCGTAAAGCATCGCGCTGACAGGGCTAGCGGTAAATGCCCATAGCCCAGCACCTCCACTTCAAACTGTTCGCGAATACCGCGCGTTTCGCACTGCGCCAGCAGAGTTAACAGCCAGTCTCGTGGCATTTCAACGGGCAGGCACCAGCGCGTCATACCTTCTTTCACCAGCAGATGTAAGGTGTCAGCGTTATAAACGTTCAGGGTAGGACCGGCGACAAAGGGCAGCTTGCGTTCCGCCGCCATGTTGACCGTCCCCATGTCGTTGGCCTCGATAAGAAACTCGCCATTTTCGACATAACGCTGTAACTCTTTCAGTTCGGATGGGGATTGCAGCAGCGCCAGCGTGCTCACCACAACCTGCTTGCCGCTGGCAGCCAGCTCACGCGCTAAATCCATCCAGGCGGCAAACGAGGTTGCGCGGCGCTTGCTGCATACGGTTTCGCCCAGGTAAATGATGTCGGCACTGCTTTGGGCGGCGAGATGGTAAAAGTGTTGCAGTGTGTCGCCAGGCCAGTACCACAGCACCGGGCCAAGGGAATATTTCATGCTGCCTCCTTATTGCCAGTCACGATGGTAAGCACCTAACGTGGTTTGCGTTCCTTCAGACAGCGCCCCTAATGTCTGCATCCATTTCTCGCTGACATCAAAGCTATCCGGCGCGGCCTGACAGCGATTGATCGCCTGACGCCAGACGCGCGCCACCTCAGAAATATAGGCGGGGCTGCGCTGACGGCCTTCAATCTTCACAGAGGCAATGCCCGCCCGCAGCAGCTCAGGCAGCAGTTCCAGGGTATTCAGGCTGGTGGGCTCTTCCAGCACGTGGTAGCGCTGTTCGTCAATCTCGTAACGCCCTTTACACAGGGTGGGATAACCCGCGCTTTCATCCGCACCGTAACGGTCAACCAATACGTCATTCAGGCGCACCTCCATCCCGGCAGGCGTTTGCTGCCAGCGCACAAACTTCGCCGGCGAGCAGGCGCCTTTGCTGTTTGGCGATTCCCCTGTGAGCCAGGAGGACAGGTAGCAGCGACCTTCGGCCATAATACACAGGCTGCCAAAGGCAAATACTTCCAGCGGGACTGGCGTAATGCGCGCCAGTTGTTTTACCTGATGGAGGGATAAAACACGGGGCAGCACTACGCGATGCAAAGTGAAATGACGGTGATAAAAACGGATGGCTTCCAGATTGGTGGCCGAGGCCTGAACGGACAAGTGTCGCTCTATGTGTGGATAGCGTTCGCGGGCATAGGCCAGCGTGGCGATATCGGCCAGTATCAGCGCATCCGCTCCACAGTCCGCCGCCACATCAATGGCCCGCTGCCAGCGATGCACGCTATCAGGGTGTGCAAAGGTATTAATGGCAACGTGCAGTTTGCGACGATGCTGATGTAAGTAACAGGCTGCTTCACGTAATTTCTTATCCGTAAAGTTTAGCCCGGCAAAATGACGCGCATTGGTATCGTCTTTTAGCCCGACATAGACCGCATCGGCCCCATTCTCAACGGCGGCGCGCAGGGCTGGCAGGCTCCCGGCTGGACACAGCAACTCCATACACAATCCTCTCGACATACAGATGGAGCCCGAGTCTAGTCATGCCGCGTTGCGCAAATCTTGATTTGGGGCAGTGAAAGCCGTTTTGATGCGTGAGGCTGGCGTATTTTTAATCGGTCAGCTGTTGGTTTTATTGATCTCACCGACGGCGATAACCGGTGTCTGTGGCAATATAGCTAAAATTTTTTTAACAGGAGTGACGAGCGTGCTTCAGCGGTTTTCAGCCAGTTTAGTGAAAAATGGTCCTAAAATTATTGGTTTACCGGCGAAGATTGCCCCGTTTACCTTGAAGAAGCCCCTCTTGCAGCAACTCTTAAACTGGCAATTTCGTCATGTTTTGGCTGAAGGTGAGTTAGACTTCCTTCAGGGACGCTTTTTAGGCATTGAGATCCTTGATATGCATCTCACCTGGATGACCACGCTAGAGGATGGCCGACTGAAGGTATTGCAGCATGCCGAAGCAGATGTCTGGTTCCGGGGCAATGCCAATGATTTGTTGCTGGTAGCCGCGCGTAAAGCGGATCCTGATATGCTTTTCTTTCAGCGTCGATTGCTGATTGAAGGGGATACTGAACTGGGACTGGAGGTTAAGAACGTAATGGATGCAATAGAACTCGACACCATGCCCGTAGGGTTACGTACCGCCATTCAGCACATGGCTGCGATTGTGGAAACAACGATGCAACAGGACGCGAACGCCGCACAGGCACGCGCAGGTGTTTCATGTTAATACGAACGGAAATTGGCGTTGACGCCGCCGGAATCGATGCACTGCTCCGACGTTGTTTCCCTACATCGGCCGAGGCGGAACTGACACAGGCACTGCGCGAAGATGGCCTGTTAACGCTTGGCGTCGTGGCAACCGATGATGAAGGACAAGTGCTGGGTTATGCTGCCTTTAGTCCGGTCACGATGCAGGGCGAGGATCGCGGCTGGGTCGGCCTTGCGCCGCTGGCCGTTGATGAACCTTTACGGGGGCAGGGCATTGCGAAACGCCTCATTTACGAAGGTCTGGATACGCTCAATGAGTTTGGTTACAGCGCGGTAGTCGTACTTGGCGAGCCTGCGCTGTTTCATCCGCTGGGATTTGAACCTGCGGCGCGCCGGGGATTGCACTGTCGCTGGCCGGACAGTGAAGCCGCTTTCCAGGTTTACCGTCTGGCCGATAATGCCTTCGACGACGCGGAAGGGCGCATTGAGTATGCAGCTCCCTTTAACGCACTGCGCTAAGCCAGGTTTCGAGACTCTGCGGTTGCTCGGCAACCAGTTGCAGTTTGCGTTGCCGGGGAAGTTGCTTGACCTGATATTCCAGCCTGGATGCCTGCGTGCGGTCACCTGCCGCGCAGGCATAAACCAGCGCCAGTGGGCCTTTTCCGCGCAGGGCCCGGGCTCCACGACCACACTCATGTTGCGCAAGGCGGCGCGTGACGTCGGTCGTGATGCCGGTATATAACAGACCGGCGGCCGTTTTTATCAGGTAAAGTTGCCAGTGCTGACTCATAATCTGTCCCAGAAATGCCTGCCCGGCAGTGTAACGCGCTTCCCCATCGTGCGCTATCCGTTGCCCTTATCCGGAGTTGATTGTGTCTGATCTTTCCCATCTTATTCGCTACCTGAAGAAGCAACATGTCCTGTCACTGTGCTGCAGTGCCGGAAATGAACTGTGGTGTGCAAACTGTTACTACGTGTTTGATGAGGCACGTATGGCATTCTGGTTGATGACGGAACCGGATACACGTCATGGCCTTCTGGCCAGCAAAAATCCTCACGTGGCCGGAACGATCAATGGTCAGCCGAAAACGGTCTTACTGATAAAAGGGGTGCAGTATCGTGGACGCATCAGGCAACTGCGTGAGGAGGAGGCGGTTGAAGCTCGCCATGCCTATCAGCGACGTTTCCCGATGTCACGCAGCGTGTCTGCACCGCTGTGGGAAATCACGCTCGATGAGCTGAAAATGACCGATAACGCGCTGGGATTTGGCAAAAAGATTGCCTGGCTGCGGGAAGAGTAGTGCGCCCTGATCCCTGACGGAAAAGGGCGCCAACGCGTTACAGCGCTTCCAGAATGCGCAGGGACTCACGGTTAAAAGCAGGCAGGTCAGCCGGGGTGCGGCTGGTTACCAGCTTGTCACTGTCCACCACCACTTCTTCATCGCGGAAATCAGCCCCGGCATTAATCAGGTCGACCGCAATGGCTTTTACGCTGGTCATTTTTCGGCCGCGGACGCCATTGGCACTGATCAGCAACTGTGGTCCGTGGCAGATCGCAAACACCGGTTTGCCGCTTGCCACGAAGTCTTTGGTGAAAGCGACGAAGCGGTCGTCGCCGCGCAGGGCGTCAGGTGAATGGCCGCCAGGCAGCAGCAGCGCGTCAAACTCAGCCGCACTGACATCGTCGATGCTGCGGTCAATCTTCACTTCCGCATCACCCTGTTTGCCTTTAACGGTTTTACCCGCCTGCTCCTCAATGGTCACCACCTCGTAGCCAGCACGTTTATACACTTCCGCTGGCGAGGTAAACTCAGAGTCTTCAAATTCATCGGTGATCAATACCGCAATTTTGGTGCTCATCTTTACCCTCCTGTAGGCATGTTAGGCGCTTAATGCGCTATCCTGATACGCATTAAGCCTGGCTGCCGACATCAGGAAAGCAAGCCAGACGGCGCACATTGACCAGATTTTGCACGGCTGATGATGAAACAGGGACAATTCTGAGATGAATCGCGTATTAGTGACCGGCGCAACCGGATTAGTCGGGTCATATCTGCTGCGTTTACTGGTTGATGATCCTCGCATCGATGAGATTATCGCCCCGACGCGCCGCGCGTTGCCTGTTATGAACAAGGTGATCAATCCGGTTGAGGACGATCTGACCGATGTGCTTCAGCCCCTGGATGGGCCACTGACCACGGTATTTTGCTGTCTGGGCACCACGCGCAAACAGGCAGGCAGTAAAGCGGCCTTTATTCATGTGGATTACACGCTGGTGGTGGACACCGCATTGAATGGCTTGCGACTGGGCGCCACGCAGATGCTGGTGGTGAGTGCGCACGGCGCGCATCGCCATTCGCCCTTTTTATACAGCCGCGTAAAAGGTGAGATGGAGAATACGCTGCGCCACCAGAACTGGGCACGCCTGGTTTTCGTCCGGCCATCTTTATTGCTCGGTGAAAGAAAAGAGAAACGCCGCGGAGAAAGCCTGATGGCACCGTTGTTTTCCTGGTTGCCCGGCAACTGGCGTGCAGTGTCAGCACAGGATGTGGCCCGCTGTCTGCATCAGCAGGCCTTCATGGATAAAGTCGGCGTCACCCTCATTGAATCCGGGGCGATTCCCCGCTCTTCAGCGTAAATACCAGATGTGCTGATTACGACTGCCGCGCCATAAGAGGGTGGCGTCTTTTTCGGCTTCTTCAAAGCGCCCGTCGATCAGAACGTCAATCCAGGGCAGCACTTCACGCTGCGCGGACGTCAGTGACGCCATTTCATAGCCGGTCCATAGCCAGATATCTTTGCCCGGGCAGGTCTGTTTGACGCGTTTCACCAGACGACGAATATGCGGCACATTCTGTGGATGCAGGGGATCGCCGCCGCTTAACGATAAGCCCTGTCGTGGGATGCGCGTGTCGTTCAGATCGGCCAGCAGTTGTTCTTCCATCGCCAGGGTAAACGGCACCCCGGAATCCAGCCGCCAGGTACGTTGATTGTAACAGCCGCGGCACTGGTGCTCGCAGCCAGAGACAAACAGGGTACAGCGGGTGCCGGGGCCGTTCACGATATCGACATCGTAGTAACGATGAATGCGCATCATTCCAGCTGGCCGCTATTAAGATGTTTCACCCGACGCTGCACTTCCTGTTGTTTTCCCGCATTAAACGGGCGCGCGTCCGGACTGCCCAGATAGCCACAAACCCGCCGTGTGACCGAAACCCGTGCAGGATCGTGATTGCCGCAGTTCGGGCAGGTAAATCCGCGGCTGGTACAGGTGAACTCCCCGTTGAAGCCACAGTCGTAACATTCGTCAATTGGCGTGTTGGTGCCGTAGTAAGGCACGCGGTCGTAGCTGTAATCCCAGACGTCTTCCAGCGCCTTAAGGTTGTGCTGCACATTGGGATATTCGCCGTAACAGATAAAACCGCCATTGGAGAGTGGCGGATAGGGGGCTTCAAAATCGATTTTTTCGTAAGGATTCACCTTCTTCTCAACGTCCAGATGGAAGCTGTTGGTGTAATAACCTTTGTCGGTCACGCCTTTTACCACACCAAATTCAGCCGCATCCAGACGGCAGAAACGGTCACATAAGTTTTCGCTGGGGGTACTGTAGAGGCTAAAGCCATAGCCCGTTTCCGCTTTCCAGGCGTCGGTCGCCGCGCGCAGACGTGCCACGATAGCCACGCCTTTGGCGCGCAGGGTTGCATCATCAAAAGGATGGACTGAGGCGCCGCTCAGCGCATTCAGTGTTTCGTGCAAGCCGATGAAACCGAGAGACAAGGAGGCGCGGCCATTGCGGAAAATCGAACCCACCTCATCGTCTGCCTGCAAACGCACGCCGCAGGCACCTTCCATATAAAGAATGGGCGCAACCCGAGCTTTGGTTTTTTCCAGCCGGGCAACACGCGTCATCAATGCCCGTTTCGCCAGCATCAGCCTGTCATCCAGTAACGCCCAGAAACGCGCCTCATCACCCCGTGCTTCCAGCGCGATACGTGGCAGATTCAGACTGATGACGCCGATATTGTTGCGCCCTTCATGAATCTGCTCGCCATTTTCTTCGTAAACGCCCAGAAAACTGCGACAGCCCATCGGCGTTTTAAAGGAGCCGGTAACCTTAACGACCTGATCATAATTGAGAATATCGGGATACATTCGTTTGCTGGCACAGGCCAGCGCCAGTTGCTTAATGTCATAGTTCACATCGCCGGGACGACGGTTAACGCCTTCCCGAATCGCAAACACCAGCTTCGGGAAGACGGCCGTTTTGCGATTTTTACCCAGTCCTGCCAGGCGGTTACGCAAGATGGATGTCTGCACCAGACGGGCGGCCCAGCTTGTCCCCAACCCGAACCCAAACGTGACAAACGGTGTCTGGCCATTTGCCGTATGCAGCGTGTTCACCTCATATTCCAGCGACTGAAAGGCGTCATAACACTCTTTTTCGGTACGCTGGCGGGCATAGGCTTCCGCCTGCGGGATATCCCAGTGCTGCGCTACCTCTTTATGCCGGGCAAAACTTTTTTCAACATAGGGTGCCAGCACCTCGTCAATTCGATTCAGCGTGG
Source organism: Pantoea sp. SGAir0183 (assembly GCF_043545505.1). Taxonomy (NCBI): domain Bacteria; kingdom Pseudomonadati; phylum Pseudomonadota; class Gammaproteobacteria; order Enterobacterales; family Erwiniaceae; genus Pantoea; species Pantoea sp. SGAir0183. Next base: position 3,834,127 of record NZ_CP028053.1, on the reverse strand, counting down.
TTCCGCCATAGATATGGCTGGCAACCTGGGCAATGATTTGCGCGGTCACCGCAGTGGCGGTAGCAATCGACCTGGGCGGCTCGATCTCCGCGTTACCCATTTTAAAACCGTTGGTCAGCATGTCTTTCAAATCGATCAGCATGCAGTTAAACATGGGGAAGAAAGGCGAGTAATCGAGATCGTGATAATGGATCTCGCCGCGCTCATGCGCCTGAACCACATCACGAGGCAGGATTTGCTGCTGGGCGTAATGTTTCGCCACAATTCCGGCCAGCAAATCGCGCTGGGTCGGGATCACTTTGCTGTCTTTATTGGCATTTTCATGAAGCAGGGCGGCATTGGTCTGATCGACCAGGCCACGGATGGCATGATGCAGCTGGCTGCGGCGTTCGCGCTCGACGTCACGATCGTGACGATAGGCAATATAAGCCCGTGCCAGTTGTGGGTAAGGTCCGGCCATCAGCGTCTCTTCCACCGCACACTGAATATCCTGAATGTCGACGTCCTGACGATCCACCAGTTGTGCGCTAACCTGTCCGGCCACCGCGTCGCACCATGCGGCATCGTCGACGTTCGCTGCCCGCGCAGCCGCCATAACGGCCGCTGCGATACGTTGTGCATCAAAGCTTACGCGGCATCCGTCGCGCTTTATCACCACCGTTGCCATGTTCTCTCCGTTAACTACATATAGGTGTTGTTTCGGATTTTAGGCTCAACATGTAGTGACTGCAGCGAATTAATTCGTCTCGTTTTGACCTGAAACAAAGAAGCCGTAAACACGCGCAGAAAATCAGCACGACAAAAAAATCGCCCCGGGGTCGCCTTTTCGGACGGACTGATTTGATTAGCCACGCAAAATGACATTACTCTGGTGACCGACCTTTTTTGCCATCGACTTGCAGGGTACCGTGCCAATGTCGCTACGCCGAAATGTGCTTATCTGTTGTTGTGCTTTGTCCTTTTCTGCCGCAGCGGACACGTTGCCGTTAATGCCATGGCCACAGCAGGTAGAGCAACCTGCCAACGCAGGCTGGCTGACGTTGACGCCACAGCTCACCTTGCGCATCGAGGGGGACAGGTTACCCGGTGCCGAAACGCGCTGGTTGTCACGCATTGCCCGACAAACCGGCTGGCCTTTACTGCCCACCGATCAGGCCATAACCCCGCCTACGATTCGCGTGCAGATTGCAACGGTTACCGATCCCATTCCGCAGCCAGACAGCGATGAAAGCTACCAGCTTAACGTCAACAGTGATGGCGTTTTGCTACGGGCCACTACCCGTTTTGGCGCGATGCGCGGCATGGAAACACTGCTGCAACTGATTGAAAACACGCCCGAAGGCACCCGCATTCCCTGGGTGACGATCCAGGATAAACCGCGCTTCGCGTGGCGCGGCATCCTGATCGACAGTGCCCGCCATTTCATGCCGGTCAGAACGATTAAGCGGCAGATTGATGGCATTGCGGCGGCACGGATGAACGTGCTGCACTGGCATCTGACGGACGATCAGGGCTGGCGTTTCGCCTCCAGCCGCTATCCTCAGCTACAACAAAACGCCAGCGACGGCCTTTTCTATACCCAGGAAGAGATGCGCGACGTGGTGCAGTACGCGGCGGAACGTGGCGTGCGCGTAGTGCCGGAACTCGATTTTCCCGGACATGCCTCTGCGCTGGCAGTGGCGATGCCGGAACTGATCAGCGCCCCCGGTCCTTATCGGATGGAGCGCGGCTGGGGCGTCTTTAAGCCGCTACTGGATCCCAGTAATGAGCAGGTTTACCAGGTCATTGATGCGCTAATCGGGGAGGTCGCCGCCATTTTTCCCGATCCGTATGTGCATATTGGCGGCGATGAGGTCGATCCCAGCCAGTGGCAGGCATCATCCCGCATTCAGCAATTTATGCACGATCGTGGTCTTGCCGACAGTCACGCGCTTCAGGCGTACTTTAATCAGCGCCTTGAAAAAATTCTGGAAAAACATCAACGACACATGGTGGGCTGGGATGAGATCGCCCATCCGGATCTGCCCCACAGCATTCTGATCCAGTCCTGGCAGGGCCAGGATGCGCTGGGTACCGTCGCCAAAAATGGCTATCGCGGCATTCTCTCCACCGGGTTCTATCTGGACCAGCCTCAACCGGCCAGCTATCACTATCGCAATGAAATCTATCCCCAGGGGCTTGAGGGCAAAGATGTCATTCAGCCGGGTGACAAGGCGCAGAGCTGGTCGTTCTCTATGCCGCGGTTAAAAGGCAGTCCGGTGACGGGCAGCTTTACGCTGATTAAAGGTCGTGACGGCTGGCGCGGGTTTATTGATTTCGCGGGTAAGTCGCGCCGTCTGGTGAAAGGGATTGCGTGGCTGGCACCCGATCGTCTGACGTTCGAGGTCGATACGTGGATGGGACCGTTCCAGCCCGTGGTGACGCTGACGGGTAACCAGCTCAGCGGGTATATGCGGGTGGGGAACGTACGCTATGCCACCGAAGGCCGACGCCTTGATGCCGTGCCAGCCGGTATTCAGCCGGTGCTGCCCGATGCGCGGCAGAAGCAGCAAAACCTGCTGGGCGGCGAGGCCGCGCTGTGGGCTGAAAACGTCAACAGCACGATCATTGATACCAAACTCTGGCCGCGCGCTTTTGTGGTGGCCGAACGGTTATGGTCAGCGCAGAACGTGACCGACCCTGACAGCATGTATCAACGGCTGGCGGCGATGGATCGCTGGACAACGATCTCCGTCGGCCTGCAACAGCACGATCAGACGGAACGACAGATGATGCGGCTGGCCAACAGTACCCATATCGAGCCGCTGCGCGTGCTGGCCCAGGCGCTGGAACCGGCACAGTACTATACGCGTCAGCATCTCAAGTTTCAGGCCGGGCATTACAACTACTTTGAACCGCTGAATCGCCTGGCGGACGTCTTACCGGCTGAAAGTGATACCGTCCGGGCGCTGGATAAGCAGGTTGCCCTGCTGATTGAAGACCGGACCGATCCTGCCGCCGCGACGGCGATTCGTGCACAGTTACAACGCTGGCACGAAAATTATTCGCAGGTTCAGCCGCTACTGAATGCCACTCAGCCGCTCCATGCGCTGGCGGGCAGCGCCAGGCAGGTTGATGCACTGAGCGTGATGGGCATGGCGATGGTGGATGCCTATGTACGTAACCAGGCCTTTGGGGCGGGCGAGGTGGCGCAGATGCAGGCGAAGCTGGATGCAGCGGCACAGGTGCAGGATGAGACGGTCATTGCACTCGTACGGCCGCTTGAACGCCTCCTCCATGCTTTCAAATAAGCTGGCGATTTGCGCGCAGCAGGCGCATTGTCAGCGGTTCGCCATCACGGTCACTGACAACAGTAAGTTCCCGGGGATGACTCATCTTGCCGCCTTCCTGCAGCGCGAAGGCCTTGGTTTATTTCGCAGAACAGGCAGAGAGAAAAGATGCAAAAAAGGTGGGTATCATCCTGCACCATCAACGCATGCCGCGCCAAAGGTCGCGGCAAGGCAGGAACTCAGGACGAGGTGGCCGGGCCGCTGACCGAGTGACGGCGGACTAACGTCGGGCTGAACATATTGGTCACTTCAGGAACGGGCTGGTGGTGAGCCAGCGCCAGCGCCAGTTCGGCGGCTTGCTGCGCCATAGTGACGATGGGATAACGCACCGTCGTCAGGCGCGGGCGAACGTAGCGGGAAACCAGCACGTCATCAAAACCGATCAGGGACATCGCTTCGGGAACCTGTACGCCATTATCGCTTAAGACCGCCAGCGCGCCGGCAGCCATGGAGTCGTTATAGCAGGCTACGGCAGTAAAGTTTCTGCCGCGTCCCAGTAATTCCGTCATCGCCTGCTCGCCGCCGACTTCATCCGGTTCGCCCCAGGCGACCAGCCTGTCATTGCAGGGCAGGCCGTGCTCTTCCAGGGCATCGTAATAGCCCTGCAGGCGGTCTTCCGCATCCGAAATGGTGTGAGTGGAACAGATAAACGCGATATTTTGATGGCCCAGTTGAATCAGATGGCGCGTGGCCAGCCAGGCACCGTAGCGGTCATCAAGCGCAATACAGCGTTGTTCAAACCCCTTTAGCAGGCGATTTACTAACACCATGCCGGGCATCTGCTTCATCAACACTTCCAGCTCGCTGTCGGGGATTTTCTTGGCGTGAACCACCAGCGCCGCGCAGCGATGGCGCATCAGTTGTTCGATAGCCTGGCGCTCTTTTTGCTCATTATGGTAACCGTTACCAATCAGCAAAAAGTTGCCTGTCTGGCCTGCCACTTCATCTACCGCTTTCACCATCGCGCCAAAGAACGGGTCGGATACATCGCCCACCACCAGCCCCAGGGTTTCGGTTGACTGCTGTGCCAGCGCCCGTGCATTGGCGTTTGGATGGTACTGGAGCGATTCCATGGCCTGATTCACCGCCTGGCGCGAACTGTCACTGGCCTTAGGCGAATTGTTGATCACGCGGGAAACCGTGGCGACAGAAACACCCGCCAGCCGGGCAACATCCTTAATGGTAGCCATGGGTTTACCTGATTTTGGGGAAACGTTTACACATCGCTCCAGTGTTACGGAAAAGCGTACGCACATCAAGCCAACAGAATGCCAGTGCGGTCGCAAACAGGGCAAAATCAGACGATGGGTGATGCCTTCTGCTACGGTCACAGCCCATGGTATGCTGCTTATCCCAACACCTGCCGAAGCGATGACCATGAAAATAAAAGTGCCACATCTGGCGCACTGGGGCGCCTTTACCGCGGTAAGCGAAAACGACCGTCTTATCGGTTGCGAACCTTTTTTTGCCGACGCCGATCCGTCGCCCATGCTCAACACCATTCCTGAACTGGTCTACTCGGATAAACGCATCCGCCAACCTATGGTGCGGCGTTCGTGGTTAACATCCCGCGAGAACAGCGATCGCACCTTGCGTGGACGCGAAGATTTTGTCGCCGTTGACTGGGATACGGCGCTGGATCTGGTGGCTGAGGAAAATCGCCGCATTCGTGAACGCTACGGTGCCTCCGGCATTTTTAATGGCTCTTACGGCTGGTCATCGGCAGGGCGCGTCAACCATGCGCGCACGCTGGTACGGCGTTTCTATTTTCAGGGCGGCGGCGGGGTCGATCAGCAAGGCAACTACAGCTGGGGCGCAGCGCAGTTTTTCCTCCCTTATGTCATGGGCACCTACATGCCGCTCACCGGGCGCGTCACCGACTGGCCGCAGGTGGTGGAACACGCCGAGATTTTTGTCGCCTTTGGCGGACTGGCGCTAAAAAATGCCCAGGTGGCTTCCGGCGGTGCAGGTCAGCACAGCCTGAAACCGGCGCTGGAACAGCTGGCCGCGAAAGGCACGCCCGTCATCAACATCAGCCCCATGCGCGACGACTGCCCTGAATTTGTTCGCGCGGACTGGATCCCGATCCGGCCGAATACCGATGTGGCGCTGATGCTGGCCCTCGGTTATGAAATTTATCAGCGCGGTGCGACCGACGAGGATTTCCTTGCCCGTCACTGCACCGGCTGGCCGCAGCTGCGTGCTTATCTGCTGGGCGAAAGCGATGGCATCGCCAAAACGGCGGGCTGGGCGAGCCGGATCACCGCGGTCCCGGCGGAGCGCATTGTGCAACTGGCGCAGCAGCTGATCGGCAAACGCAGTTTTATCACCTGCTCCTACTCTGTCCAGCGTGCTCATCGCGGCGAACAGCCCTACTGGATGATGATCGCGCTGTCCTCCATGCTCGGACAGCCAGGCCTGCCGGGCGCGGGCTTCTCATTTGGTCACGGCTCCATGAACAGCGTGGGCAATCCGCGCCAGGAAGGGCCCGCGCCAATGATGAGTACCGGACCCAATCCGTCGGGCCTCTCTATTCCCGTGGCGCGCATCAGTGACATGTTGCTTAACCCCGGCCAGCCTTATAGCTTCCAGGGCGAAACCCTGCACTACCCGGACATTCACATGGTGCACTGGGCGGGCGGCAACCCGTTCCACCATCATCAGCAGTTGAACCGGCTGGTGGAAGGCTGGCAAAAGCCGGATACCGTCGTGGTGCAGGATATCGTCTGGACACCGGCTGCACAGATGGCCGATATCGTACTGCCGGCAACCACCACGCTGGAGCGCAATGATATCGGGGGCTCGTCACGCGATCGCTTTGTGCTGGCGATGCATCAGGCGATTAAACCCCAGCATCAGGCACGTAACGACTTTGATATCTTTGCGGATCTGGCCGAGCGACTGGGCTATCGGGATACCTTCACGGAAGGGCGCAACGAGATGCAGTGGATCGCGCATCTTTACCAACAATGCGCCGTCGCCCATGGTCGTCGCGGCATTGCTTTCCCCGAATTTGAGGCATTCTGGCAGCGCGGCTTCGTTGAAATCCCCGAAGGCGGTAAACCCTACGTCTTTATGGCGGACTTCCGCGCCGATCCCCTCGCGCATCCGATCCAGACCGCCAGCGGCAAAATTGAGCTGTTCTGCCAGACGATTGCGGATTATCAGCTGGAGGATATGGCCGGTCACCCGGAATGGCGTGAGCCGAGGGAATGGCTGGGAGCGCCGGCAAGTCAGGACTATCCACTGCATATGATCTCCATTCAGCCCTCGGATCGCTTGCACAGTCAGCTGGATGCCACCGCCACCGTGCAGGGCAATAAAACCGCCGGCCATGAAACGCTGTACATGCATCCTGAGGATGCGAACGCGCGCGGCATTGTCGATGGTGACGAGATTGAAGTCAGCAATGCGCGCGGCAGGATTCTGGCTGGGGTGCGTTTAACCGACGGCCTGAAGCAGGGCGTGGTGATCATCTCTACCGGTGCCTGGTTTGATCCCGGCTTTGGCAACGCCTGGCAGCCGTTTGATCGGGCGGGCAATCCCAATGTCTTAACGCTGGATATCGGCACCTCGTCACTGACCCAGGGACCGAACGCCATGAGTTGCCTCGTGGACATCAAAAAACATGTCGTTTGCACAAATACGTAAGGATCACACGGCTGGTTACATTTTGCAGGTAACTGTTGCGTTTCTGTCGTGGCAGAACGGGATCGCCGCTTGCTACAGTCAGGATCCCAGAGGTATTGATGGGTGAACATCAACTGATTTTTTTGATTACACCAACCTGCGTAGATACGCAGGTTTTTTTTGCCCCGAGGAAAACGATCAATAACGAACTGATACACAGTTTTCCTGTGTTTTCACCCGCGCTTTGATTATAACTGCTGGATTGACCTCTTTTTTTTAAGCGCAGCGGATTGCTATGCCCCGGATAAAAAAATTACTGGGTAAAGACCAGATAAAAGCCCCGTTTAACCCGTTTCGTTTTCGCCTGATTTGTCTGGGCGTATTTGCCTGCATGGTCGTTTTGCTGGCGCGCGTTGCCGATTTGCAGTTCCTGAATCAGCCGATGCTGGAGCATGAGGCGGATCAGCGCTCCCTGCGTACCGTGACACTGCCCACCAGCCGGGGCACCTTACTGGATCGCAATGGTGAGGCACTGGCACTCAGCGTGCCCTCTCGTGACGTGATCGCCGATCCGCAGCGCGTACTGGAAAGTAACCCCGACTTTACCAGCGCCAAATGGGCCTATCTGGCGGCGGCGCTGGGCATGCGGCCCGAAGAGGTCGCGTCACAGATCACCGCCAATCCTAAACGTCGTTTTCTCTATCTGGGACGTAAAGTGGAGCTGGGGATCGCCAAAGACATCAAAGATCTCAAGCTGAAGGGCATCAGTGAGGTCTATGACGACAGCCGCTTCTATCCGATGAGTGAAGCCTCGGCACCGCTTATCGGCATCGTCGGTGCTGACAATACCGGACTGAATGGCCTGGAAAAAGGCTTCGATAAAGTGCTGCAGGGTCAGCCGGGCAAAGAAGTGTATCGCCAGGATGCGGCCGGCAATATCATTTCGATGATTAGCTATCAGCCGCCGACGCAGCCGCCGACGGTACAGCTCAGCATTGATAAATTCAGCCAGTACACGCTGTACAGCAAACTGCGTGACGGCGTGCTGCTCAACAAGGCCGACTCCGGTGCGGCGGTGCTGGTCAAAATTGATACCGGCGAGATTCTGGCAATGGCCTCTTATCCGTCGTTCAACCCCAACAACTACCAGGGTGCCACACCGGCACAGATGCGCAATACCGCCATCAACGACAGTTATGAACCGGGTTCGACAGTGAAACCGCTGGTAGTGATGGAAGGGCTGGAGCGCCACCTGGTGCGACCGGATTCTGTACTGGATACCACGCCTTATCGCGTGAACGGCCACCTGATCCGTGACGTCGGGCACTGGCCGCGTCTGACGATGACCGGCATCCTGCAAAAATCGAGCGATATCGGCGTCTCGCATATTGCCCTGGCAATGCCTGCGGAAGCCCTGGTGAACACCTACTATGCCTTTGGCCTCGGTAAACCCACCGGACTGGGCTTAACCGGCGAAAGCGTCGGCTACTTCCCGCTGCACCGCACGCGCTGGGCCGATATCGAACGCGCGACCTTCTCCTTCGGCTATGGTTTACGCGTGACACCGCTTCAGATTGCCCGGGAATATGCCACGCTGGGTTCCTATGGGGTTTATCGTCCGCTGTCGATCACCAAGGTCACGCCACCCGTGCTGGGCAAGCAGGTGGCCAATCCTGAAACGGTGAAAGAAGTGGTGCACATGCTGGAAAGTGACGTCTTACCGGGCGGGACCGGGGTGAAGGCGGCGGTACCCGGCTATCGTCTGGCTACCAAAACCGGGACAGCGGAGAAAATGGGCAACAGCGGTAAATATGACGGCGGCTATGTGAACTACACCGCTGGTATTGCTCCCGCCAGCCATCCTGAAGTGGCGCTGGTCGTCATGATTAACCACCCGACCGCTGGCGATCACTTTGGTGGCTCCGTGGCCGCGCCGGTATTCGGCAACATCATGGGGCCGGTGCTGAAGCACATGAATATCGCCCCCGATGCTATCTACAGTAAGCCTGTGGATAACGGTTCAGATAAATCCTAATCAAATCAAACTGTAAGCGAGGTGTGGATGTTTTTACACCTCGTTTCATTTCGGCGAATTCATTTTCTTTTTTCACCTGTCTCTGACCGACTAAAGGGTGAGAGGATAGAAATCCCAGAGGTATTGATGGGTGTGAAAACGGGCACTGCTCCGGCAAGGCCAGTCGTTATTACACCGACCCACGCAGATGCGTGGGTTTTTTTTGCCTGAAATCTGGCCTGGTCTTGTCATGATCTGCGTCAGCTTTCTCCGGCGCATCCGCCAATAATCAGTTGTCGATTACCGCTAAATCCTGCATCGTGAGTGGCTGTTTTCACCATGCTAAGGAGCCGGCATGTTATTCACTTTTTTCCGTCTGCTTTTTCGCCTGCTGTGGCGGGTTGAACTGCGGGGCGATACCGCTGAGCTGCGCAAGCAGAAAGTGTTGATTACGCCCAATCACACCTCATTCCTGGATGGCGCGCTACTGGCGCTGTTTCTGCCCGTTAAGCCAGTATTTGCAATCTACTCGTCTATTAGCGAACACTGGTTTTTACGCCTGATAAAACCCTATGCGGATTTTGTGCCGCTCGATCCTATGAAGCCGATGGCGCTGAAGCAGCTGGTGCGGCTCATCGACAGCGGCCGCCCGGTGGTTATTTTCCCCGAAGGCCGCATTACCGTGACCGGATCGCTGATGAAGATTTACAGCGGCGCGGGCTTTGTTGCAGCAAAATCTGGCGCGACCGTGGTGCCGATGCGCATTGAAGGGGCAGAATTTACGCCGTTCGGTCGTCTGGCGGGCGTTTTCAAGCGTCGCCTGTTTCCCCGTATTACCCTGAGCATTTTACCCGGCACCCATATTCCGATGCCCGAGGCGAAGCGCGCCCGCGACCGTCGCGTGCTGGCCGGTGAGCACCTGCATCATATTATGATGGAAGCACGCATGGCGGTGCGACCCAGGGAAACCCTGTATGAGGCTTTCCTGAGTGCCCGTCAGCGCTATGGCGCGTTTAAGCGATGCATCGAAGACGTGAATTTCAAACCCGACAGCTATACCGGCTTGCTGAAAAAAGCGCTGGGCGTTGGACGCATTCTGGAACGGTACAGCCAGCCTGGCGATTACGTCGGGTTGCTGCTGCCCAACGCCACGGTCACGGCGGCGGCGATCCTGGGCGCATCATTACGTGGGCGTGTGCCCGCCATGCTGAACTACTCTGCGGGCGTAACGGGCCTGCGTGCGGCGCTGACTGCGTCACAGGTAAAGACCGTGTTCACGTCGCGGCAGTTCCTGGATAAAGGCAACCTTTGGCATCTGCCGCAGGCGCTGACCGAGGTGCGGTGGATCTATCTGGAAGATCTGAAAGATACCGTCACGTTGCAGGATAAGCTCTGGATACTGGCGCATTTGCTGGCGCCGCGTCAGGCGCAGGTGACGCAACAGCCGGAAGATGCCGCGATGGTGCTGTTTACCTCTGGCTCCGAAGGGCATCCGAAAGGCGTGGTGCATTCTCATAAAAGCCTGCTGGCGAACGTTGAGCAGATTCGCACGGTGGCCGACTTTACGCCACGCGATCGCTTTATGTCAGCGTTGCCGCTGTTCCATGCCTTCGGCTTGACTGTGGGGCTGTTTACGCCGCTGATGACCGGGGCGCAGGTCTTTCTGTATCCCAGTCCGCTGCACTACCGCGTGGTGCCTGAGTTGGTGTACGACCGCAACTGTACCGTGCTGTTTGGCACTTCAACCTTCCTGGGGAATTACGCCCGTTTTGCGCAACCTTATGACTTTGCCCGTCTGCGCTATGTGGTCGCGGGGGCAGAAAAACTGCAGGAGAACACGCGCCAGCTGTACATGGAAAAATACGGCATCCGGATTCTGGAAGGCTATGGCGTCACCGAATGCGCGCCTGTTGTCGCCATCAACGTGCCCATGGCCGCCAAAGCGCACACGGTAGGTCGTATTCTGCCGGGAATGGATTCGCGCCTGATGTCCGTGCCGGGCATTGAACAGGGCGGGCGGCTGCAACTGCGTGGTCCAAATATTATGAAAGGCTACCTGCGGGTGGAGAATCCCGGCGTACTGGAAACCCCGGCTGCGGACAACGGGGAAGGGCAGATGGAAGCGGGCTGGTACGATACCGGCGATATCGTCAGCTTTGATGACGGCGGTTTCTGCCAGATCCAGGGCCGGGCGAAGCGCTTTGCCAAAATTGCCGGGGAAATGGTCTCGCTGGAAGTGGTCGAGCAGATCGCCCTGAGCGCGTCGCCGGAGAAACAGCACGCGGCCTCGCTGCGGCCCGACGGTAATCGGGGTGAAGCATTAGTGCTGTTTACTACCGACAGCGCCTTAGCGCGTGAGGATCTGCAAAAGGCGGCCCGGTCGCTGGGTGCCGCGGATCTGGCCGTACCGCGCGATATCCGTGTGGTCAAACAGCTGCCGCTGCTGGGCAGTGGCAAACCTGACTATGTCACCCTGAAGAAAATGGCGGAAGAGGACCAGGCATGATCCCAGAACGTGATGCGCCGTTACTGTCGCGCGGCATGATAGCGGTAATCGTGGCGCAGTTTTTCTCCGCGTTCGGCGATAACGCCCTGCTGTTTGCCACGCTGGCGTTGCTGAAAAACCAGTTCTATCCCGTCTGGAGCCAGCCGGTACTGCAGATGCTGTTTGTTGCCACTTATATTCTGCTTGCGCCCTTTGTCGGCCAGATGGCAGACAGCATCGCCAAAGGCCGGGCCATGATGTTTGCCAACAGCCTGAAGTTGCTCGGTGCGATGGTGATCTGCTTCGGTTTTAATCCTTTCCTGGGTTACACCCTGGTGGGAATCGGGGCTGCCGCGTACTCCCCGGCGAAGTACGGCATTCTGGTTGAAATTGCGCATGGCGAAAAGCTGGTTAAAGCCAACGGGCTGATGGAAGCCTCCACCATTGCGGCTATTCTGCTGGGCTCGGTGGCGGGCGGCATCCTGTCGGACTGGAATCTGGTTGCCGCACTGGCCGCCTGTGCTCTGACCTATGCGGTGGCGGTGGTGGCGAACCTGTTTATTCCCAGACTGCGCGCCGCGCGTCCGGGGCAGAGCTGGAATGTGGCGGCCATGCTGGGCCGTTTTCTCTGCGCGACGCGCCTGCTATGGAACAATGCCGAAACCCGATTTTCTCTGCTCGGTACCAGTCTGTTTTGGGGCGCAGGTGTAACGCTGCGTTTTCTGCTGGTGCTGTGGGTACCCGTGGCGCTGGGCATCAGCGATAACAAAACGCCGACCATGCTGAATGCTATGGTCGCGGTAGGAATTGTGGTGGGCGCGGCACTGGCGGCAAAGCTGGTGACGCTGGAAACCGTGCGCCGCTGTATGCCCGCGGGCGTTCTGATCGGCGTGATGGTGGTGATTTTCGCCCTGCAACATACCCTGCTGAATGCTTACCTGCTGCTGATGATCATCGGCGTACTGGGCGGTTTCTTTGTTGTACCCCTCAACGCGCTGCTTCAGGAACGCGGTCAACAGAGCGTCGGCGCGGGCAATGCGATTGCAGTGCAGAACCTGATTGAAAACACCGCCATGCTCATCATGTTGGGGCTGTATACGCTGGCCATTCGCGCCGGTGCGCCCGCCGTGGCGACCGGCATTGGCTTTGGCGCCTTGTTCGCGCTGGCGATTACCCTCCTGTGGCTGTGGCGTCCGTCTTCCCGCGCCTGATGCAACAACCGCGGGGCGCGCTGTCCCCGCGGTTCCGCTTTTCTCCTTTATGCTGGCCCCGAGGGTATTACGCCTTTTTTTGATGTATCACCAGAAATTTACTATTCAAAAAAATATAGTTTATTTTGTTATTGTTTTTATCCGGTCGTTTATTTAATTTCGATAAGTTTTTGCAATGAATAATTAATTTAAACTTGAAATCGAATTCAGGTTTAAAAAAATTGAAATAAATTTTTATTTATTATTGCCGATTAATTTCTGGCTTCCTTCGGGAATAGGCTCGGAGGAAAGAAAGGAGCTCGGTTTAATGAATATGACGCAAAGACTTTCTCTGGCTTTTTCGCTTTTAGCAGGTTCATTAATTATTCTGGGGATCGTAACACTTTCACTTCTCGCCGGTTTTCAGGCGAGATTTGAATATGTGCAGGTAAACACGATTGATTCGCTCAAGGTATTAAACCGGCTGGTGGATGAAAGTAATCGCCTCTCTGTGGCGTTATATCGTCATCAGACAGAGGATGAGAGCGGCAAGCTGGCCAGTCTCGAAGCGGTTATTCAAAAACGCATTGAGGACATTTCGACACTGACGAAATATTATTTCGATAACGATATTACCAACGACGACGATCGGGTGATGACAGAAAAGTCATTCCGGCTAATCGATGCCGTTAAACAAAATCTTCCGGCATTTCTCACGGCTTCCCGGGCACATCAGAATGAACGCAGCCTGGCGCTGTTAAGTGATGATGAAGGCATTGGCGGCGCCATCACCCAGCTAAAAAACAGTTACCGCGATCAGTTTGAATTTAACAGCAAAATGGGTGAAGCGTTACGCCTGCAAAACCAACATATTTATCGGCTGACCAAATGGGGCATGGCCGCCGGTATTGCCCTGGCGATTACTGGCCTGGGGATGCTGACGATACTGACCATCATGCGCGTCCGCCGCAGCCTGAATGCCATGGGTGGGCTGATGGAACGCGCCAGCAATACGCTTGATCTTTCCCTGAAGGCCGATGACAGCCGCCGTGATGAAGTCGGTGTCATGGCGCGTTCTTATAATCGTCTTATGGAAAGTATTTCGTCCGCAATGTATGCGGTCAGCAGTGCCTCGCAGTCCGTCAGCAGTGCGTCGGCACAGATTGCGGCAGGGAATGAGGATTTGTCTGCCCGTACAGAAGAGCAGGCTGCCTCGCTGGAGCAAACGGCTGCCAGCATGACGCAAATCAGCGAAACCGTCAGACAGACCGCCGACAACACGCGCCAGGCGAGCAATCTGGCCGAAAATACGCGTAACCTCTCCGAAACCAGCTCTGCGGCACTCACTACCATGCTGGATACCATGACGTCGATCCGTGACAGCGCGGGCAAGGTGGGCGACATTATCACCCTGATTGAAGGCATTGCGTTTCAGACCAATATTCTGGCGCTGAACGCGGCGGTTGAAGCGGCGCGAGCCGGCGAACACGGGCGCGGCTTTGCGGTCGTGGCAGGGGAAGTGCGCAATTTGTCGCAGCGTTCCACCACCGCCGCCCGTGAAATCAAAACGCTGATTCAGTCGTCAAATGCGTTGATTGAATCGGGAACGTCGCAGGCGGATAACGTGAATCAAAATATGGAGACGATGCGCGGTGCGGTCAGTCAGGTTACCGATCTGGTTAACGAAATCGCCGCTGCGGCCACAGAGCAGAGCCAGGGGATCGCGCAGGTGCATCAGGCGGTCAATCAGATGGACGATGTGACCCAGCAGAATGCGGCTCTGGTGGAAGAAGCCTCGGCCGCATCGCTCTCACTACAGGAGCAGGCCGACGGCCTGGCTGCGCTGGTGCGCAGGTTTACGCTCGCGGGCCAGCAGGCGGCTGATGTGACGCCTCAGCGTCAACCCACAGCCGTTGTTGCGCCCAAACCCGTAATGGCTCTGGCGACAGGCGGACAGGATAACTGGCAAAGCTTTTAAGGTTGATCACACCGTGAACGGTCGGCGGTAAGCAGGGCAAATTCCTGGCTTGATGGCAGACCGAAAGCCGCGTGCGCACCCGGTGCGCACGCGTTTTATCAGCGACGCAGTGCAATCGCTTCGATTTCAATCTTCACATCTTTTGGCAGACGGGCGACTTCCACGCACGAGCGCGCCGGGAAGTTTGCCTTGTGCTCAGTAAAGAACGCTTCGTAGGTGGCGTTTACGGTCGCAAAGTCATTCAGATCTTTCACGAACACGGTGGTTTTAACGATATCGCCTACCGTCAGTCCCGCCGCTTCCACGATTGCCTTCACGTTTTCCAGCGACTGACGTGCCTGCGCAGACACATCATCGGCGACCTCACCGGTGGCCGGGTTCACGGGAATCTGGCCCGAGGTGATGATCATGTTGCCGAGATCAACGCCCTGTACGTAAGGGCCAATGGCCGCAGGGGCTTTTTCCGTACTGATTTCACGAGACATCATTTCTCCTTAAAGTAAGGCCGGGGCAGCAACGATGCCGCCCGCAACAGAACGCGTTCCATTATAGGCGCGCCCGGGACGATTAAAAGTGGCCCAGCACGACATGGCGGGCGAACTCTTTCTCACAGTATTTGCACTTCAGGTGCACCTCATCGGCGCGGTGCTTAACGGCGAAGCTGGAGAACACCGGCTCGCTGCGGCTGATGCAGTTGCTGTTCGGGCAGGTAAGCACCCGATCGATGTAATCCGGCAGCGTCGGGGCGATCTTGGCCACCACTTCATAGTCGTCGATGCGGTTGACCGTCGCATGCGGCGCATAGAACGCCAGCTGATTGATCTGATCGTCGGTCAGGTAGGTGTTTTCGATCTTGATCAGGTCCTTACGGCCCATTTCACCTGACGGCAGGTTCAGACCAATAGTGATGCGCTGGTCAGTTTCGGTCAGGCGAAACAGCGACAGGAGCTTAAAGCCCACCTGCGCCGGGATATGATCGATAACCGTGCCGTTTTTGATGGCTTCGACCTGCAGTTTGTTATCGTGGCTCATTGTTCACTCCTTACAGGGCGATGTCGCTGTTCAGTACCAGCGCCAGCAGGGCCTGGCGCGCATAAATACCGTTACCTGCCTGCTGGAAATACCAGGCGTACGGCGTGGTGTCCACGTCAGGGGTAATTTCATCAATACGGGGCAGCGGATGCAGCACTTTCATGTTATCGCGGGCTCCGGCCAGATCGGCTGCCCGTAAAATAAACTGGGCTTTGACGTTGGCATATTCTGAGGGATCGAGCCGCTCTTTTTGCACGCGGGTCATATAGAGAATATCCAGCTCAGGCATCACCTCTTCAAAGCTGTCATGGCGCGACCAGGCAATATTCTGCTCGTCCAGCATATCGGTGATATAGGCAGGCATTGCCAGCGCATCCGGCGCGATAAAGAAGAAGCGGTTGCCGTCGAACTTGGCCAGCGCCTGGGTCAGCGAGTGAACGGTACGGCCATATTTGAGATCGCCCACCATGGCCACGTTCAGATTGCTGAGACGACCCTGGGTTTCGTGGAGAGTAAACAGGTCCAGCAGCGTTTGTGTTGGGTGCTGATTCGCGCCGTCGCCCGCGTTCAGAATGGGAATGCCGTTGGAGAACTCCGTGGCCAGCCGGGCTGCCCCTTCCTGCGGATGACGCATCACAATCGCGTCCACATAGGTGCTGATGACGGAAATGGTATCCGCCAGGGTTTCCCCCTTCTTGCCCAGCGAGGTGTTACTGCCATCGGCAAAGCCGACGGCGGAGGCACCCAGGCGATGAATGGCGGTTTCAAACGACAGCCGGGTGCGGGTGGAGGCTTCAAAGAAGCAACTGGCGATCACGTTGTGTTTCAGCAGTTCCGGCTGAGGGTTGGCTTTGAGCCGGGCGGCGGTATGCAGCACCAGCTCCAGCTCGTCGCGGCTGAGATCGTTAATTGAAATGATGTGCTTGCGATATAGCGGGTTAGCCATAGCTCTCTCCTCTGCGCGGCCGGATTGCGGACAAAAAAAAGCCCCTTAGAAAGGGGCTTTTTTGAGATCGGTTCGATGACGGAAAGAAACAGCGGTGCCGCCTGCGGTCAGGCGAGATAGCGCGTCACATTGTCCACGATGCTGTTGCATGTTTCCTCCGGCAAATTGTGGCGCATTATACGCCATCGCGGGTTGGCATCAAGGAAAAATCGCGTAACAGGTAACCGTTTGCGTCTGTCTGATTAGCGCTGTCCCAGCGTGGCGACCATTACCGCTTTGATGGTGTGCATCCGGTTTTCAGCCTGGTCAAACACGATGCTGTGTGCCGACTCAAAGACCTCATTGCTGACTTCCATGCCGTCTTTAAGGCCATACTGTTCTGCCATCTGGCGGCCCAGCGTGGTCTGATCGTCATGGAAAGCCGGTAAGCAGTGCAGGAATTTCACCGCCGGATTGCCGGTCAGCGCCAGCATCGCGCGGTTCACCTGATAGTCGCGCAGCAGGGCAATCCGTTCTTCCCACACCGCTTTGGCTTCGCCCATGGAAACCCAGACGTCGGTATAGATAAAATCGGCACCTTTTACGCCCTCGGCAATATCCGCCGTCAGGGTGATTTTACCGCCGGTCTTTTCGGCGACCTGACGGCATTCTGCGACCAGCCCGGCTTCCGGCCAGCAGCTTTGCGGCGCAACCATGCGCAGATCCAGCCCGACCAGCGCGGCGGCTTCCAGCATGCTGTTGCCCATGTTATTGCGGGCATCGCCAACGTATACCAGCGTCATCTTATTCAGCGGTGTAGCGGGCAGATGCTCCTGCATGGTCAGCAGGTCAGCCAGCAACTGGGTAGGGTGAAACTCGGTGGTCAGGCCGTTCCAGACCGGCACGCCCGCGTGCTCGGCCAGCGTTTCCACCAGTGCCTGACCGTAACCCCGATACTGAATGCCATCATACATGCGACCCAGCACGCGCGCGGTGTCTTTCATCGACTCTTTATGGCCGATCTGGCTGCCGCTCGGGCCAAGATACGTGACGTTAGCTCCCTGATCGTAGGCGGCAACTTCGAAAGAGCATCGGGTACGGGTCGAGTCTTTTTCGAAGATGAGCGCGATGTTTTTGCCTTTCAGGTATTGGGTTTCGCTGGCGGTTTTTTTGGCGTGTTTTAATTCGGCAGACAGGGCAAGCAGGTAATCGATCTCGGCCGGGGTAAAATCCAGCAGCCTGAGAAAATGACGGTGATACAACTGACTCATACAGCACTCCGGTACGGGTTTCGTAATGAATTAAAATTCAATTTAACCGTATGAATATGCATTTTCAACCCTGGCGAGAATAATCTTTTCTGTTTTGTGTAGTGGCGCGACAGGCAGTATGGGAAAATAATGACTTATTGCCGAACTCAGAGAGGATATCGCCATGGCATTTGAAGCATTGTTGGAAGAGCAGCGTGAAGAGACGCGGCTGATCATCGAAGAACTGTTAGAGGATGGCAGCGATCCCGATGCGCTCTATACCATTGAGCACCATCTCTCCTGTAACAACTTTGACTCGCTGGAAAAAGCGGCGGTGGACGCGTTTAAGCTGGGCTATGAAGTCACCGAGCCGGAAGAGCTGGAGCTGGAAGACGGCACCACCGTCATGTGCGTGGATATTCTCAGCGAAGGCGCGTTGAAAGCGGAGCTGATCGACGCGCAGGTAGAGCAGCTGGTGAATCTGGTGGCAAAATATAACGTCGACTACGATGGCTGGGGCACCTACTTTGAAGATCCGAATGCCCAGGATGACGATGAAGACGATGGCGATGTCATCGACGAAGACGATAACGGCATTCGCCACTAATCTGACGAGGGCGGAGTCTGCTCCGCCTTTTCTGTTTTCCGGCCCTGTCTGACATTCATGAATTACGCACCCTTACTTGAACCGATACAGCAATTTTTACACTGCCGCACGCCGCAGGCCTGGATTGATGAAGCGCGCAAACCTGAAAACCTCACGCTGCTCCTGACCGACCACCTGGTGTGTGAACTGAAAGCCGCACAGACCGCCGTCTGGCTGATTCGCAAATATGTCGCCGACAAGCCAAGTGGAGACCGGATTCTGGTGTGGCTGCGGCCTTACGAGAATTTTATCTTTCGCGAAGACGGCGACAGCGATTTTATCAACGCCCATAAAAATCTGACTAAAACGATCATCGTACGTAATGCGCTACCGTGGGCGGACGATCTGGTAGAGAAAATGGTGCTGCTGATTAAAGAAGAGCTGCATCACTTTTATCAGGTGTGGGAAATTATGCAGTCGCGCGGCCTGGTGTACGAGAAAATCACCTCAAGTCGTTACGCCAAAGGGCTGCTGCGCGAAGTGACCACGCACGAACCCGATACGCTGGTGGATAAGCTGATTTGCGGTGCCTATATCGAAGCGCGCTCCTGCGAACGGTTTGCCAGCCTGGCGCCTTTCCTGGACAGTGAACTCGAGAAGTTTTATATCTCGCTGCTGCGTTCTGAAGCCCGCCATTACCAGGATTACCTGGAGCTGGCGGCACAGATATCACCCAAAGACATTACGGCGCGCGTACGGGCGATTGGTGAAGCGGAGGCCAGGCTGATTAGTGAGCCGGACACGGAGCTGCGCTTTCACAGCGGCGTCCCGGCTTTTTGACGGCGTTACAGCGTTTTCAGCATCCTGAACTCGCAGTCGCCATGGCCGGTGCAGCCCAGCGCATGGTCGATGCGCGCAAAGCCCAGCGATTCATAAAGCTTAATGGCGCGCGTCAGGCTGCCGGTGGTTTCCAGATAGCAACGGCGAAAGCCCCGCTGGCGCGCATGATCCATGGCTAACAGCGCCAGTTCGCGCGCCACGCCGAAGCCGCGGATAGCGGGCAGGAAATACATCTTTTGCAGTTCACAGATATCCGGCGCGCTGCAGGCGAGCGGGGCAATGCCGCCGCCGCCCATCACCTTCCCCTGATGTTCCACCACCCAGTAAGCGCTGTGTTCAGCGCTGTACAGCTCAAACAGCTGATCCAGATTAGGATCGGCAACGGTGTAGCCTTTATCCGCCGTCAGGCCAAATTCCGCAGAGACGTCGCGGATGACCCGGGCGATATGGAGATTGTCGGCGGCAGTAATGGGCCGCAGCTGAATATCGGCAGTGGTTTTCATCAGGATTCCGGTACAAAGTCAGCGCAATAAAAAAGCCGGGCAAAGCCCGGCTTCAGGTTCAAGCTATCGGACTACGACGCATTACAATGCCGCAATCACCGCCTGCTGTTCAATCAGTTTTGCTTTGGACTGTTCCATGTCGGCAACGCGTTCACGCTCTTTGGCGACGACCGCTTCCGGGGCACGGGACACAAAGCCTTCGTTGGCCAGCTTGGTCTGAATCTTCTCGATTTCAACATCGAGTTTCACCAGCTCTTTCGCCAGACGTTCCAGCTCGGCGGCCTTATCCACCAGATCCGCCATCGGGATCAGGAGCTCGGCGCCTTCGACAATTTTGGTCACCGAAACCGGCCCTTTCTCGCCCGCAGGCAGAATGGTCAGGCTTTCCAGACGCGCCAGGCGCGACAGGAAGTTACGGTTGGCCTCAACGCGGCGCTGGGCCGCCGGCGAGCAGTCACGCAGCAGCACATCCAGCAGCTTGCTCGGCGCGATGTTCATCTCCGCACGGATGTTACGCACCGCGACGATCGCCTGCTTCATCCACTCAATGTCGGCTTTGGCGTCGGCATCTTCTTTCGCCGCATCAAACTGCGGGAACGGCTGCAGCATGATGGTGTCATCGCTGATATTTTTCAGGCCTTTCACGCGCTGCCAGATGGTTTCCGTGATGAACGGAATGATCGGGTGCGCCAGGCGCAGCAGCGCTTCCAGTACATGAACCAGCGTATGGCGCGTACCGCGCAGTTCTGCTTCGCTGCCGCTGTTCATCACCGGCTTGGTCAGCTCCAGGTACCAGTCACAGAACTGGTTCCAGGTGAAGTCATACAGAATGTTGGCGGCGATATCGAAGCGATAGCTGTCCAGGGCTTCACGGTAAGCTTTCACCGTATGGTTGAACTCGGTCAGAATCCAGCGATCGGCCAGCGACAGCGTCATCTCGCCACCGTTCTGACCACAATCCTGATCTTCGGTGTTCATCAGCACAAAGCGGCTGGCGTTCCACAGCTTATTACAGAAGTTGCGATAACCTTCCAGGCGCTTCATGTCCCAGTTGATATCACGACCGGTTGATGCCAGCGCGGCCAGCGTAAAGCGCAGCGCATCGGTACCGGATGGCTCAATACCGTTCGGGAACTGTTTCTCGGTGCGCTTACGGATTTTCTCGGCCAACTGCGGCTGCATCATGTTACCGGTGCGTTTTTCCAGCAGATCTTCCAGCGAAATGCCGTCAACCATATCCAGCGGGTCAATCACGTTGCCCTTGGATTTGGACATCTTCTGACCTTCTTCATCGCGGATCAAACCGGTCATATAGACGGTTTTAAACGGCACCTGCGGTTTGCCGTTTTCATCTTTGATGAAATGCATGGTCAGCATGATCATGCGGGCAATCCAGAAGAAGATAATGTCAAAGCCACTGACCAGCACGCTGGTCGGGTGGAAGGTCCGCAAGGCCTCGGTGTTTTCCGGCCAGCCCAGCGTTGAGAACGTCCACAGACCTGAGGAGAACCAGGTATCCAGTACGTCGTCGTCCTGGCGCAGCGCCACATCGGCGGCCAGGTTGTTTTCGCTACGCACTTCGTCTTCGGTGCGACCAACGTATACGTTGCCGTCGTTATCGTACCAGGCCGGAATGCGGTGACCCCACCACAGCTGACGGGAAATACACCAGTCCTGAATGTCACGCATCCAGGAGAAGTACATGTTCTCGTACTGTTTTGGTACAAACTGAATATCGCCGTTCTCAACGGCTTCAACGGCCACTTTTGCCAGCGGTGCCGTGCGGACGTACCATTGGTCGGTCAGCATCGGCTCGATGACCACACCGCCGCGGTCGCCGTAAGGAACGGTCAGATCGTGTGGTTTGATCTCTTCCAGCAGGCCCAGTTCGTCCACCGCGGCCACGATGGCTTTACGCGCCGCAAACCGTTCCATCTTCTGGAACGCAGTCGGGATCGCGTCACTGTAGACAGTGCTGGCTTCGCCGTTGGTATCGTAAACCTGCGCGCTTTCACGGATATCCCCGTCAAAGGTCAGGATGTTGATCATCGGCAGCTTATGACGACGGCCCACTTCATAGTCGTTGAAGTCGTGCGCCGGGGTGATTTTCACGCAGCCGGTGCCTTTTTCCATATCCGCGTGCTCGTCACCCACGATCGGGATCAGGCGATCAACCAGCGGCAGCATGACAAACTTGCCGATCAGATCTTTATAACGCGGATCGTCCGGGTTCACGGCTACGCCGGTATCGCCCAGCAGCGTTTCCGGACGCGTGGTGGCGACAACCAGATAATCTTTCCCGTCGGCGGTTTTGGCGCCGTTGGCCAGCGGATAGCGGATGTGCCACATGGAGCCTTTGCTCTCACGGTTTTCCACTTCCAGGTCAGAGATCGCGGTGCGCAGTTTCGGATCCCAGTTCACCAGGCGCTTGCCGCGGTAAATCAGGTTCTCTTTGTACAGGCGCACAAACACTTCTTTTACAGCATTGGACAGGCCTTCATCCATGGTGAAGCGTTCACGCTCCCAGTCCACAGAGTTGCCCAGGCGGCGCATCTGGCGGGTAATGGTGCCGCCGGATTCGGCTTTCCACTGCCAGATTTTGTCGATAAAGGCATCACGACCGTAATCCTGACGGGTTTTGCCTTCTTCTGCGGCGATCTTACGCTCAACCACCATCTGCGTGGCGATGCCCGCATGGTCGGTACCGGCCTGCCACAGGGTGTTTTTGCCCTGCATGCGCTGGTAGCGAATCATGGTATCCATGATGGTTTGCTGGAAGGCGTGACCCATGTGCAAGCTACCGGTGACGTTCGGCGGCGGGATCATGATGCAAAAGCTTTCCTGGCTGGTGTCGCCATTCGGTTTGAAGTAGCCCTGCTTTTCCCAGTGCTCGTAAAGCGGCTGCTCGATATCTTGCGGGTTATATGTCTTATCCATTTCTGCTATGTCGTTTGCGGCTGTGGTGGCGTTGCCGTATTCAATTGGAAGCCAACGCTGCGATAGGCTTTATAGCGATCGCGCGCTAACTGTTTGAGCGATTCTTCATAAGGAACGAAGTCTATCACTTCATGGAAAGCAGTAGCAAAATCTGCAAACTGCGGCAGCAGGCTGATCAGCAGGTCGCGCGGTGAATTGCCCCGACGCTGCGGCCAGGCCAGCTCGACCGGTGCGCCGTAGCGCGGGCCTTCGCCAGCCAGATTATGTGGCACAAAGGCATTGGCAGGGCGCTGCCAGAGCGCCTCATCCAGCCGAATGGCTTGCTGCTCATCTTCACAGGCGATGAGCACTCGCTTACCGGCCCGCCAGCGTGTTTCCGCCAGATCGCACACCAGCGCTTCCACAGCGGTTAAGCCGTCGCGGGATGCATCGGTTTCCAGCACGTAGAAGGTTGCGTTTTTCATCGAATTGCCTGCTAAAAGAAAAGCGGGGCGACATGGCGTCCACCCCGGTTGGTTCGGTTGCCCGGACGTTTAGTCGTCGCCGTTCAGACCTGCACGGTTCAGCAGGAACTGTGACAGCATCGGCACCGGACGGCCGGTGGCCCCTTTGGCCTTGCCGGAGCGCCACGCGGTGCCGGCGATGTCCAGGTGCGCCCAGTTATATTTGCGCGCAAAACGCGCCAGGAAGCAAGCGGCGGTAATCGCGCCGCCCGGACGGCCACCGATGTTGGCCATATCGGCAAAATTGGATTCCAGCTGTTCCTGGTACTCATCGGCCATCGGCAGGCGCCAGGCGCGGTCGCCCGACTGTTCTGACGCGCTGATTAGCTCATGGGCCAGCGGGTTGTGGTTCGACAGCAGGCCGCTGACGTGATGGCCCAGCGCGATCACGCAGGCGCCGGTCAGCGTCGCCACGTCGATGACCACTTCCGGATCAAAACGCTCGACGTAGGTCAGGGCATCGCACAGCACCAGGCGACCTTCGGCATCGGTATTCAGCACTTCAACGGTCTGGCCAGACATGGTGGTCAGCACATCGCCCGGGCGCATGGATTTGCCGTCCGGCATGTTTTCACAGCCGACCAGTACGCCCACGACGTTCAGCGGCAGGTTCAGCTCGGCGACCATGCGCATCACGCCATAAACGGATGCCGCACCGCACATGTCGTACTTCATTTCATCCATGCTGTCCGCAGGCTTAATAGAAATACCGCCGGAGTCGAAGGTCAGCCCTTTACCGACCAGCACGATGGGGCGTGCATCGGTATCCGGGTTGCCTTTGTACTCAATCACCGACATCAGGGATTCATTGTGCGAACCGGCCCCGACGGCAAGATAGGCGTTCATGCCCAGCTCTTTCATCTGCTGCTCGCCAATCACGCGGGTTGAGATGTGTTTACTGTAGGCATCCGCCAGCTGACGCGCCTGAGAAGCCAGGTAAGCCGGATTACAGATATTTGGCGGCATGTTGCCCAGATCTTTGGCCGCTTTCACGCCCGCCGCAACGGCCAGGCCGTGCTGAATCGCCCGTTCTCCGCTGGTTAACTCACGGCGGGTCGGCACGTTAAACACCAGCTTGCGCAAAGGACGGCGCGGTTCGGCTTTGTTGCTCTTCAACTGGTCGAAGTTATACAGCGCCTCTTTAGAGGTTTCGACAGCCTGACGCACTTTCCAGTAGGTGTTGCGCCCTTTGACGTGCAGTTCGGTCAGGAAGCACACGGCTTCCATCGAGCCGGTGTCATTCAGCGTGTTAATGGTTTTCTGAATCACCTGCTTGTACTGACGCTCATCCAGCTCGCGTTCTTTGCCGCAGCCAATCAGCAAAATACGTTCTGACAGGATATTCGGCACATGATGCAGCAGCAGCGTCTGACCCACTTTACCTTCCAGCTCACCGCGGCGCAGCAGGGCGCTGATATAGCCATCGCTGATTTTATCCAGCTGCTCGGCAATCGGTGACAGACGGCGCGGTTCGAAAACACCAACTACAATGCATGCACTGCGCTGTTTTTCCGGACTACCGCTTTTTACACTGAACTCCATGCACTCTCCTGAATCTTAAAGACAACAGCCGTAGCTGCCGCTAGAATGTAGCGCATTCATGACTCATTTATTAATCGGTGCAACATGCTAGCATGCTGTCGACGGTCGTAATGAATCAGGGTGACAACGTGTTGTTTTTTCACCACCCACATGCAATTCGTATACATTTTTAGCGCTGGCTTCGGCCATTTATGAAGAAAAATGGCTAATAAGCGTTGAAATTAGCGATTTTCCTGCAAAAAGACAAGTTTTCACAGGCGTATTAAGCGTGATCATTATTAGATATCTGGTTCGGGAAACGCTCAAAAGCCAGCTGGCTATCCTGTTTATCCTGTTGTTGATCTTCTTCTGCCAGAAGTTGGTCAGGATTTTAGGGGCTGCGGTGGATGGCGAAGTGCCGACAAACCTTGTTCTGACGCTGTTAGGACTCGGTGTGCCTGAAATGGCGCAACTTATTCTGCCCCTTAGCCTGTTTCTGGCGATTTTAATGACGCTGGGAAGGCTGTATACGGAAAGTGAAATCACCGTGATGCACGCTTGCGGGCTGAGCAAAGCGGTGCTGGTCAAAGCGGCGATGATTCTGATGCTGTTCACGTCGATTGTGGCCGCGATTAACGTCATCTGGCTCGGCCCCTGGTCGTCACGTTATCAGGATCAGGTTACGCAAAACGCCAAGGCCAACCCCGGCGCAGCGGCCATGGCGGCCGGGCAGTTTCAGACCTCCAGCGACGGCAATAATGTGCTGTTCGTGGAAGACGTAAAAGGCAACCATTTCGGCCATGTCTTCCTGGCGCAGCTACGGCCAAAAGGCAATGCCCGCCCGTCCGTCGTACTGGCCGACAGCGGCCATATGCAACAGGAAAAAGACGGTTCGCAGATCGTCACCCTGGACAAAGGTACTCGCTTTGAGGGCACAGCGTTGTTACGTGATTTCCGCATTACGGATTTCACCAACTACCAGGCCTATATAGGCTATAAGCAGGCGACGCTGGATCCTAACGATGTGGATCAGGCTCCCCTGAGCACGCTCTACGCCAACAACACGCCGGAATTTAAGGCCGAGTTTCACTGGCGTCTGACGCTGGTGTTCTCTGTGCTGGTGATGGCCCTGATGGTGGTACCACTCAGCGTGGTCAATCCACGTCAGGGGCGCGTACTGTCCATGCTGCCCGCCATGCTGCTGTACCTGATTTTCTTCCTGCTGCAGAGTTCTTTGCGTTCAAGTGGAGCCAAAGGCCGCCTGGATCCGGCCATCTGGATGTGGGTGGTTAACCTCAGCTACCTGGCGTTAGCGATTGTGCTCAACCTGTGGGATACGGTGCCTGCGCGCCGGATTCGCGCGCGCTTTTCACGCGGAGGATCGATCTGATGTTTCGCGTTCTTGATCGCTACATTGGTAAAACCATCTTTAATACCATTCTGCTCACGCTGTTTATGCTGGTCTCGCTGTCCGGCATCATCAAGTTCGTCGATCAGTTGCGTAAGACCGGGCAGGGTGCATACAGCGCGCTGGATGCGGGCTACTACACCTTGCTGAGCGTGCCAAAAGATATCGAAATCTTCTTCCCGATGGCCGCCCTGTTAGGCGCATTGCTGGGACTGGGAACGCTGGCGCAGCGCAGTGAGCTGGTCGTGATGCAGGCGGCGGGTTTTACCCGCATGCAGGTGGCGCTGTCGGTGATGAAAACGGCGATTCCGCTGGTCCTGTTGACCATGGCTATCGGCGAGTTCGTTGCCCCGCAGGGCGAGCAGATGGCGCGTAATTTCCGCGCGCAGCAGCTCTACGGCGGCGCGCTGGTTTCAACACAAAACGGCCTGTGGGCAAAAGACGGCAACAGCTTTATCTACATTGAGCGCATTAAAGGCGACGATGAGATCGATGGCGTCAGTATTTATAGCTTCAACGACGCGCGCCGCTTAGAGAATGTTCGCTACGCGGCCTCGGCCAAGTGGGATAAAGACAAAAAGCTGTGGGTGCTGTCGCAGGTGGATGAATCGAACCTCACCGATCCCAAACAAATTACCGGCTCACAAAGCCTGGGCGGCGAATGGAAAACAAATCTGACGCCTGACAAGCTGGGCGTGGTGGCGCTGGATCCGGATGCGCTCTCGATTACCGGCCTTTACGATTACAGTAAATACCTGAAGCAGAGCGGCCAGGAATCCGGTCGTTACCGCCTGAACATGTGGAGCAAGATCTTCCAGCCGCTGTCGGTTGCGGTGATGATGCTGATGGCGCTGTCGTTTATCTTCGGCCCCCTGCGCAGCGTTTCAATGGGCGTTCGCGTGGTGACCGGCATCAGCTTCGGCTTTCTGTTCTATGTGCTGGACCAGATTTTCGGCCCGCTCAGCCTGGTTTACGGCCTGCCGCCGATTTTCGGCGCGATACTGCCAAGTTTCGTCTTCTTTGCCATCAGTCTGTTTATGCTGGTAAAACGGCGCTAATCGCCTGCCGTGAAAAAGGCCGCCTTTCGGGCGGCCTTTTTGTTTGCAGCTACTACGCATCGGTCAGTCATCCAACAGCCTGATGCATTCTCCAGGCACCCAGCCGCACTCGCCCGATGCGCGTTCAGCCCAGTACCAGTCGTTCAGCGATGTCGTTACGCTCACCCGCTCACCAGGACTAACCGTCAGTTCCTGCGCACTGTAGGTTTGCCGACAGATAACCTGATTTGGACTACGTAGCGAAAAGTATTGCTGAGGTGCCCAGCCTGCTTTTCCACCGGGCAAAATTATCCACAGCCAGCCTCGCCATGCCAGATCACAGTGGCTGACCACCGCAACGTCGCCTGCCTCCACGAAAAGGGGATCAGGATATGCAGAAACATAACGCTTTATCACGCATGCTCGCCGTCTCATCATGTTCTCTCTGGCCTGAAACACCGCAATCATTATAGAGGGGAAATCCCTGATGGCTTTTACGTCCATATCAGACCGTGTCGGCGCAGCGTAAAGGCGGAAAGGTTTGAAGTGAAAAAAACAGCCGTGCAGGAAAAGATTAAGACTCAGGAAAGCGGGGCTGACGCCGCTCCGTGCATGCATCATCTCTTCATCACGTCATCCAGTCGTGAATCAACGCACCATACAGCACCTCCGCTTCCGCTAACCGGCTCAGCAGACAGTATTCATCGGTCTGGTGCGCCATCGACGGCTCGCCGGGGCCGAGGATAATACAGGGCGGATTGCCCAGCGCGGGCAGCAGTAAGGACGCATCGGTGAAGTAGGGCACAATGCGCGGTGTCAGCGGGGCATCATGTAACGGCTGGCAGTGCTGATAAACCGACTGAATCCAGGCCTGATTGTCTTCGCTCAGCACCGCGGGCAGATCCACCAGCGTGGTCACCGTTACGCTGTCGCCCAGTAACGTCGTGAGCTGCTGACGAATGGTGGCGTGCTGCAGATTGGGGGCGCTGCGGATATCCACGTCAAACTGCGTGCGATCGGGCACGGAGTTAATGTTCAGACCGCCCACGATGCGGCCGACGTTGAGGGTCGGCTGCTTCATCAGCGGATGCGGCGCGCCGGGTGAGAAATGCTGAATTTTGCCCAGCGCGTCCGCCGCCAGATAAATGGCATTGATACCCAGCTCCGGCATCGCGCCGTGGGCCGTTTTGCCCCGGGTTTCACAGCGCAGCCAGAGTGCGCCTTTATGGCCGATAACCGGATAGTTGGCGGTGGGCTCGCCGACGATCAACGCGCCCACTTCGGGCAGGTCAGCGCTGTCGATTAGCGCCCGCGCACCATCGCAGCCTGTTTCTTCGCCGCCGGTAATCAACATCACCACGCCGGAACCCTGTCGAATCGCCTGCTGGTGCGTAACGCAGGCGACGGCAAAGGCCGCAACGGCGGCCTTCATATCACTCGAACCGCGCCCATACAGTTTATCCCCGACGATTTCACCGAACGGATCGTGCTGCCAGTCGGCATTGCCGAGCGGAACCGTATCCAGATGGCCGGTAAATCCCAGTTGCGGTCCGGGCTGGCGGCCAGGCAGGCTGGCAATCAGGTTCAGGCGGTTTTCGCCGAAGGTGGACAGGGTGACGTCAAAGCCCCGTTCCGCCAGCCAGTCCGCCAGAAAATGCATGCAGGCTGCTTCGTTGCCCGGCGGATTAATGGTGTCAAAGCGCAACAGCTGCTGCGCCAGCGTCTGGCTCTCGCTCATCAGCCGCGCACCGTTAACCAGTCCAGGCAGTTGATCCACAGCTGGCGATAACCCGGCCACTGAGCAAATTCCTGCGGCAGCCAGTGGGCAGACATATCGCTGGTCCAGACCAGCGAGCGGCCCTGCTGATATTCGCGCACCGCCAGCAGCGGATGTGACGTTCCGGCAATGGTCGCCAGCAGTTTACCTTCCGGGTGCATTTCCACTTCGTTATAGCCCAGTAACCATGGCCAGTCGCCCGGCATATCGGTAAACAGCGCGTGAGATTCGGTCACACTGGGATAGGCCCCTTCGGGCGTTTCGATGCGGTCATCCCAGGCCAGGCAGCGCACCGGCAGCACCTTCTCGACCGCCGTGTTGCGATAGCGCGCGCCGCCGTTGATGCCCTGAAAACTAAAGTAGCCGCCAATCATCATCAGCGCGCCGCCCGCCGCCACGTAGTCGTGGATCAGCGTCAGGCGGTTTGCCGTGCGCTGGCTCTTCAGCCAGGTATCCGGGTGCAGCAGCAACGTATTGGCGCCGATGTCGGACAGAATAATCGCATCCCACTGCTGAAGCCCGGCAGGCGTCAGCGGAAACTCGGTCGCGGCGGCATGAGCGGGCATGTAGGTAATGGCATAATCACTGTCGGCCAGCGCCGCCATAAAGTCGGTTGCGCCATTGTGCCAGGTGGCGGTGGCAAACTGATCGAAGCCTTTGACGTGAACGGATGTGCTTGTCCAGGATTCCCCGACCAGTAAAATTTTCTTCTGCATTACGCTTCTCCCTTACCCACCAAAAACGCGCTGTGGGTTAGCAATCAGTAAGGTTTCAAGTTGTTCGCCGCTGACGCCGTGGCGTTTCAGGCGCGGGACAAAATGTTTAAGGATGTAGCCATAGCCGTGACCACCGTAGCGGGTCAGCATGGTTTTCAGGAACACGTCCTGCGATAACAAAATCTGTTCGATAAAGCCGTCATCGATCAGCTCGCGAATGGCGCGGGCATTCTCTTCATCGGATGGTGACTGCGCGGACTCATCGGCGTAGTAATAGCTCATGCCGATCATGTCGTATTCCAGAAAGGCGCCGCGCTGCGCCAGGTCGCGCTGGTAGCGCTTATCGGCAAAGCTGGGGTTCATGTGGCACAGCACCACGTGACGCAGGTCAGCGCCTTCTTCTTCCAGAATATCCAGTACCCGATGGCCTAATCGCTCCCAGCCGGGCAGATGCACCTCAACCGGCACCCGTGTCGCGGCACTGGCGCGGCCCGCCGCCCGCAGGGATTTCTCCTCGTTGGGAGTAAAGCGGCTGGAAACGCCGATTTCGCCGATCAAACCGGCCAGCACCTCAGGTTTCTCTTCCCGGCCGCCCAGGTCGTAAATCAGCTTGTCAGCAAGCGCTTCGATGCTGATCGTTTTGACCCAGTCCGGATGAGATGGCTCCAGATACAGTCCGGTGCTCATAATGATGTTCAGCCCGGTCAGGCGCGCGATGCGCTGCAGCGCTTTCGGGTCACGGCCAATGCCGATATTGGTGGGATCCACCACCGTCTCGCCGCCCAGTGCACGAAACTTCATCAGCTCTTCAATCGCCAAATCCACATCAAACAGCTGGCAGTTATCGCGACTGATCAGCGGGTTAAGCGACAGCTCGCCCAGGTTTTCGATGCTGACCGGCATTTCCGCCAGGTGACGATCGCCACAGCAGCAGGGCGGCACCCACTTGCCGGAGGCATCCAGCAGAATATGTTCGTGCATCAGCGTCACGCCCATTTCATTCACCGGCAGCGGACCGAGTACGGTCATCACATAGCCGCTGTTGATGCCCAGCGGCAGCGGATCGGGATGGCGAAAAATAGAATGTTTCATCAGCTATCCTTTCGCCGCCGATCGCGTCGGGTTGAGAATGCGGGTGTTCAGCCAGATGGCCAGCAAAATAATCGTACCGGTGGCGATCTGCGTATAAAACGGGGAGATATGCGACAAAATCAGGCCGTTCTGGATGATGGCAATCGACAGCGCGCCGAGCAGCGTGCCGATAACGGTACCGAAACCACCGAACAGGCTGGTACTGCCCAGCACCACCGCAGCGATAACCTGTAACTCGAAGCCTTCGCCCTGGTTGGAGGAGCCGCTGCCCAGACGCGCGGTGATGATCATGCCCGCCAGCGCCGCCGCCATGCCGCTGATGATGTAAACCTTCATGGTCACGGCTTTGGTGTTAATGCCGCTCCGGCGCGCGCCTTCCGCATTCGCGCCGATCGCCGTGACATAGCGACCAAAGCGCATATGATTCAGCACGATATGGCCGACGATCAGCACTACGATGCCGATCAGCGCGGGCATCGGCACGCCCAGTACCCAGGCGCGGCCCATAAAAGCGAACGGGCTGTCGGCAGGGATGGGAATGGAATAGCCCTGCGTAATCAGCAGCGCCACGCCGCGCACCACCGCCAGCGTCGCCAGCGTGACGATAAAGGCCGGAATGCCTTCATAGGCGATAAAGAAGCCGTTGATGGCTCCTACCAGCGCGCCCAGCAGCAGGCCACCCAGCAACACCACCGGCCAGGGCAGGCCCCAGTTATTCAGCGCGATAGCGGACAACGCGCCGACCAGCGCCAGCGTCGATCCTACGGAAAGATCGATGCCGCCCGTGGTGATCACCAGCGTCATCGCCGTGGCGACGATCAGCAGCGGCGCGCTCTGGCGAATGATATTCAGCCAGTTAGCACTGCTGAGAAAGTTGCCGGTGATCAGGGAGAACACCACGCAGCAGAACACAAAAAACAGCGCGATGCTCACCACGCCAGAGTGGTTGTGCAGCAGGCGGCGTGGCAACGAGTGTTGCGCCATACGGGAACTGCTCAGATTCATAATAGTCATCCTGTTACCTCGCTCAGTGCGCGGCGGCCGAGCGGGCGACAAACTTCTCACCCACGATCAAATTGACGATCTCGGTCAGATCCGTGTCGGCCACGCGGCGCTCCGCTACGTTGGTGCCCTCGTACATCACCATGATGCGATCGCACACCAGGAACAGATCCTGTAAGCGATGGGTGATCAGGATGACGCTCACGCCACGCGCCGAGACCCGACGGATCAACTCCAGCACCGCCTCGACTTCGGCGACGGCCAGCGCGGCGGTGGGTTCATCCATAATCAGCACTTTGGGATCGAAGGCGGCGGCGCGCGCAATGGCAATCGCCTGGCGCTGACCGCCGGATAGATTGCGCACCAGTAAGCGCGTGTCGGGGATTGAAATGCCCAGGCCTTTCAGCATTTCCCGCGCGTCAGCGTGCATTTTTTCTTCGTCCAGAAACGGAATGCCGAGAATTGACTTCATCGGCTCACGTCCCATAAACAGGTTGCCCGCCACATCGACGGTGTCGCACAGCGACAGGTCCTGATACACCATCTCGATATGGCAGCGGCGGGAATCCGCCGGGTTACTGAAATGCTGGTCTTCACCATCGATACGAATCGTGCCGCTGGTGGGCACGACTGCGCCAGACAGCACTTTGGTCAGCGTGGATTTACCCGCGCCGTTATCGCCCACCAGGCCCAGCACTTCGCCCGGGGCCAGTTGCAGATTGACGCCGCGCAGGGACCGTATCGCGCCGTAAGTCTTGGTAATATTCACCATTTCTACCCGTGCCGGGGCAGGTTGTATTTGCTGCATGTGATCACTCCCATCACCGCTAACGGGAAAGTTGTTCTGTGGGTAAAAAGAGGTTATCCGGCACGGTTTACGCCCTTGTAAACCGGTTTACCTGCAAGATAAACCCTTTGTCATTACATACAGAACAACGCGCTACAACGATATTTGTTTGCCGGGTACGACATTGCAGCTTCCGTGCCAGCCTGGGAACAGGCGCGACATTCACGGTCTAACCTTTTGTAATGCAAAACATTTAAATGTTAATTTCAGGTAAACCGGTTTACTCACTATAACGCTGTGAAATTAAAAAGCGCGTTATTTGCGCTAAAATTGTGCGCTTTTGCGCCATTTTGGGACGTTGTTAACACATTTGTATTGAATCGCGCGCCACCCATTCCACCGGCAGGCGGGTTTCGGCGGGCACGGCGAGGTCGTCATTCAGAATGCGCAACATGATGTGAACCGCCGTGCGGCCCAGTTCCCGCGCGGGCTGGCGGATGGTAGAAATGCGCGGTTGGGTAAAGTCGGCATAGGTCGCGTCATCAAAGCCCACCAGCGACAGCGCCTCAGGGGCTGTGAGTCCGCGTGCGCGCAGGCCATCCAGCAGTCCCAGCACCAGATAATCACTGGCGGCAAAGACAGCGGTAGGGCGCTCATCGCAGCTGAACAGCCGTTCCAGCGCCTGCTCACCGAATTCACGCTGGTATTCGCCGTACATCACCCATTCGGGCGGCACGTGCAGGCCCGCCTGCGTCATCGCGGTGCAAAAGCCCTGATAGCGTTCGCGCACACTCATCAGCTCATCCGGCCCGCCGACAAAGGCGATATGGCGGTGACCGGCGGCGATCAGGTTTTCGGTGGCAATCCGGCCGCCCTGTACGTTATCGGCAAAGACCTTGGGCACCATGCTGCCGGGAATGTCTTCATCCAGCAGTACGATGCGCTGGTGGCGGTTAATTTCTTTGCGTAACAGGCCGTTATCAGGATGGTTAGTGGTAAACAGCAGGCCATCCACCTGGCAGGTATCCAGCCAGCGAATAAACTGGCTCTCTTTGTCAGGATGGTTGCGGGTGAGGCACAGCACCAGGCTGTAGCCGTGTGCCGAGGCGGCTTCTTCGGCGGCATCGGCCAGTTCGGCAAAGAAGGGGTTGGTAATATCGGGCAAGACCAGCCCTAAGGTTTCGCTGCCGCCCTTGCTCAGACGGCGTGCCAGGCTGTTACCGCGATAATCCAGTTGACGAATCGCTGCTTCAATCCGGTCGATGGTTTCCTGCGGCAGCATAATGCTTTGATTCATATAGCGGGATACGGTCGCTTTTGACAGCCCGGCCAGCGCTGCGACGTCGGATAACAACACCCGTTTTTTACTCATATCTTCTGCCATCTTGCCCGGAATCGGCTATCAGTAACACAGTTACGCGCAGCGAATACAGTGTTTTCCCTGACCGCTGACGATAAAATAATCGCTTGACAAAATTTTGCCGGAAGCGAATGGTAGAGACAGTTTACCGCATGACCCGGGAGTCACTCCCAAACCCGATTAATCCCTTTCACAAGTTCACCATAATGGACGGCGAACAGAAAGTCGGTTATTCAGGTCCTGGCTGAATCAGCCATTCAGACGATATTTGCCCGCCAACAATAATCCCTCTGCATTACGATGCGGAGATCGACTGGTTATCGCACATTCCCGACGAGGAATTTTATGATGATGGCATTTAACACCAGAAAACTGCGCGTGGTTGCGCTGGCTACCGGCTTACTGTCTGCGGGTTCGTTATTTTCACTGGCGCACGCCGCCACGACGTATGCGCTGGTTCAGATTAATCAGCAGGCCCTGTTTTTTAATCAGATGAATCAGGGCGCACAGGAAGCCGCGAAAGCCAGCGGTAAAAATTTAGTAATCTTTAACGCCAACGATAATCCCGTATCGCAAAACGACGCGATCGAAAATTATATTCAGCAGGGCGTGAAGGGCATTATGGTGGACGCGATTGACGTCAACGGCATTATGCCTGCTATTAAAGAAGCGGCCGCCGCCAAAATACCGGTCATTGCGATTGATGCGGTATTACCGGCGGGCCCACAGGCGGCACAGGTGGGCGTGGATAACCTGGAAGGCGGCAAAATTATTGGTAAATATTTTGTCGACTACGTGGCGAAAAATATGGGCGGCAAAGCGCGACTGGGCATTGTGGGCGCGCTGAACTCAGCCGTGCAGAACCAGCGTCAAAAAGGGTTTGAAGAAACCATTAAAAGTCATCCAGGCATCACCGTCGCGGATGTGGTTGATGGCCAGAACGTGCAGGATACGGCGATGACGGCGGCAGAAAACCTGATCACCGGCAACCCGGATTTAACCGCCATCTACGCGACCGGCGAACCGGCCCTGCTGGGCGCGATTGCGGCGGTGGAAAACCAGGGCCGCCAGAAAGACATCAAAGTCTTTGGCTGGGATCTGACCTCTAAAGCTATCAGCGGCATTGATGGCGGGTATGTCACGGCTGTCCTGCAACAGGACCCGAAAAAGATGGGTGAAGAGGCGGTGAAGGCTCTGAACGCGATTACCGCAGGCAAAACCGTGTCGAAAACCATTCTGGTGCCGGCCACAGTAGTGACCAAAGCTAACGTGGACAGCTATCGCGCGATGTTTAAATAACCGCTGACTCGCCGCCTGCCTGGAGCAGCGCGGCGAGCTCCTCTGCGGTGGGAAAGGCCTGACGTGTGCCATGCCGACTGACGGTCAGCGCGGCAGCCTTACTGGCATGAGTAAGTGCTAACTTATCAATCTCGCCCCCACGGAGGAGTGCGGATGCCAGCATCACGGCAAGAAAGGTATCGCCTGCACCGGTGGTATCCACGGCACTGGCGACCTGCGCCGGGCAAAACGTCCGCTGCTCGCCCTGAATCAGCCAGGCCCCGGCGCTGCCGTGAGTAACCACTAACGTTTTAACGGCGCCGGGCGCTAACTGTTGGGCTTCATGCTGATTCACTACCGCGATATCCACCTGCGGCCAGCACGCGCGAAAACCGGCGTTCACCGGCGAGGGGTTAAAGACGGTGATCAGACCAAGGGATTTCGCCAGGCTGAACAGCGCGTGGGTTTTCCCGGGCGAGAAATTACCCTGCTGGACCAGCAGATCGCCCGGACGCGCGCCGGCAAGATGGTGACTGAGCGTCGTGATATCCAGCGCCTCAGCCGCCGCTGTACTGGTAATAATGGCGTTATCGCCGTCGGCGCTGTTTATAATAAGCGAGGTATCGCTCAGGGCCGCAACAGGCTGTGCAGGCAGTAACGTCACCGGCTCGTTTATAAGCTGCTGACGGATCCAGTTTCCTTTGCTGTCATGACCGGTCGCGGCAAGTAAATAAGTTTCGATGCCGCAGCGGGATAATACGATCGCCTGATTCGCACCTTTACCGCCGATATCCTGCGAACGGTGATAACCATGTACAGAGGCGCCCTTAGCCGGAATATCCGTGACAGACCAGGTTTCATCGACAGTAATATTACCAGCCACATAAACACGCATAGTGTTTTCCTGAACAGGATAAAGACGCGATGGTTGCTATATCAGCAGAAAAAAATGACGCAATACAAGCGATATTTTCCCGCCCCAAAGCCGTTATTGGCGTGATTCACTGTGACCCGTTTCCGGGCTCGCCAAAATATCGCGGCAAATCCGTCAGCGCGATCATTGAGCGCGCCTTACGCGATGCCGAAAACTATATTCTCGGCGGTGTTCACGGCCTGATCGTGGAAAATCATGGCGATATTCCCTTTTCAAAACCCGAGGATATTGGCCCGGAAACGCCGGCATTAATGGCGGTAATTACGGAAAAAGTGCGCGAACGTTTTGGCGTACCGCTGGGTATTAACGTGCTGGCGAATGCCGCGCTGCCTGCCTTTGCCACCGCGCTGGCGGGCGGGGCGGATTTTATCCGCGTCAACCAGTGGGCGAATGCCTACATCGCCAACGAAGGCTTTATTGAAGGGGCCGCCGCCAAAGCGCTGCGCTACCGCAGCCAGCTACGTGCCGAACATATTCGGGTGTTTGCCGACAGCCACGTTAAACACGGCAGCCATGCGATAGTCGCCGACCGCTCCATTCAGGAACTGACCCGCGACGTTGATTTCTTTGAAGCCGACGCGGTTATCGCCACCGGACAGCGTACCGGCGACAGCGCCACGCTGGACGAAATCGACGAGATCCGCGCCGCCACCGCCTTACCGCTGCTGGTGGGTTCGGGCGTCACGCCCGCCAATGTCTGCCAGATTCTGGGGCGCACCCAGGGCGTGATTGTGGCCAGTGCGCTCAAGGTGGACGGCGTCTGGTGGAATGATGTGGATCGGGACAGGGTAAAACAGTTTATGGCCGTGGCGCAGGCGGCGCTGGATCAGGCATAACCGCCGTTTATTCTCTGGCGCAGACAACAAAAAACCCCGCGGGTGAGGCGAGGTTTTTTGTTTACGTCAGCACGATTGCGTGCGGTGCACATCATGCATTATCAACGTTTTGAACTATACGAATTAATCCGGCATGGTGCAAGCAGGTGATGCTTTATTGTACGCTCTGACTGGATTGGTTTGAGGCTTCGCTCGCAATCATTGTATTTTTCTGTTTATTTATACAGTGTTTTTGTTATGCTTTTCCAGGTTGATGTTGATGTGCTCTGAGGCCGCACCGTGCTGTGAAAGATGCGTTTCATGACTGACAAGTCCTGGCTGCAACGGGTGGTGCCGTCAGTGCCTTAACCTCCAGGGGCACATCATGCATTATCAACCTAATCAGCCTGTTACAGGCAGCGGAAAGGTACGCAGGCTGTAAGTGCTCCTGACCACAGGAGCCAGCGTATGAGATGGATAGAAATCGCCCGCGTATTTCTGAAGCTCATGGTTGCACTACTGCAACTGCTTGAAATTATCGTGAAGTCCTTCAGGTAAATCACGTTCAGGCCGCACCTAAGGGAGGTGATGTTTACCTCCCTTTAATCATGTCGTTGAATTAAGCAGAACAGGGCAGTGTTAAATCAGGCCAGCCAGCCTTTCACCACCGGCAGCAGCGCCGGAATCTGCGACAGCAAATACAGCACCAGCCCGATGGTGCCGCCTACCAGCGTGCCGTTGATGCGGATAAACTGCAGATCCTTACCGATATTCAGCTCGATCTGCTGCGACATATCGCGCGCATCCCAGCTTTTCACCGTGTCGCTGATATGGCGCGTCAGGAACGCTGCGAACTCCGGCGCGACGCTGCGGGCGGCGTCTTCCAGATGCTGATTCATCGAGCTGCGCAGCCCTTCATCAGCGGCCAGGGTTTCGCCCAGCCACAGCGCCGCCTGACGGACCTTGTCCTGCACTTTTGACGCCTCGCTGTTGAGATCCGCTTTCAGCCAGTCGCGCAGATCGCCCCACAGCTCGCCGATATAGCGGTTCAGCGTAGGATCGTCTTTCAGCCAGCCTTTAATCACCTCGGCGCGTTCCGCCATTTCCGGATCGTTTTTCAGCTTCTCAATCAGGCGATCTACCGCGCGGTTAAAGCCCAGCCGCAGTTCATGGCCCTGATCCAGCGCCACATCATCCAGCAGCGAATCCACCGCATTCGCCACCAGTTCTGCGCTGTGCTCGCCCAGCCACTCGGTCGGTAACATTTTGGCCTTGATGGGATGCTCGCGCTTCAGCCAGCGCACCAGCTGGTTAGCAATAAATTCCCGGGTACTGGGTTTATCCAGCAGCCGCAGCAACTGATCGACCGCGGCATCCAGCAGCTCCTGATGGCGGTTATTTTTGGTCAGGCTTTCCAGCATCAGCGCACCGGTCTGGCTGAGATCCACCTTGTCGATCGCCTTGTGCACCGCCCGGCGCATAAAGTGCTGGATGCGTGCGTCATCCGTCAGATCGAGAAAGCCGCGCATCACCTGCAACAGATGACGACCGACCCGATCGGCGTTGTCCGGCACGCTCAGCCAGCTTGCCAGCATCTGCGACGGATCGTGGCGGCGGATCAGATTCAGCAGCGAATCGGTATCCAGAAATTTTTCCTGCACAAAGCGGCCCAGATTCTCACCGATGCGATTTTTATTGCGCGGAATGATGGCCGTATGACGGGCAATAAACGGCACCGGCACGCGGCGAAACAGCGCCACCACCGCAAACCAGTCGGCCAGCGCCCCGACCATCGCGGCTTCGGCAATGGCTTTGATACCGCTGACGTAGAAGTTGGGCGGCAGAAACAGCGTGACAACAAAAGTGATGGCGGCCAGCAGCAGCAGCGAGAGCGCCAGGCGTTTGGTCCGTTTTAATTCGCGTTGTTTATCCATATCCTGATCTTAGCAGCTTGCCTGCTGAGTAAGTCAACGTTGCCCGATGCAGGCCGAAAAGCGCAGTTAAGTCTGGTACTAAACCGCTCTGTCTTAACATGTCGGGCGATGTGCTGATCAGACTGTTCCTAAAAACTAATAACATTAAAAATTACCACTCTTATAAACAGTTACAGCAGTGTACATTTCGGGAGCAGTCTCCGTACGTTGACGCACCCTATCCATGGAACCAGACCAGGAGAATTCACGTGAAAGCAATCGCAACGGCAACCGCAAGTCTGTTGATGTTAATGAGTGGCATCGGCGCGCACGCAGAAGGGCTGACCACCTCTGCCGATGGAAAAAATCTGACCGTCAGCTTCGGAAAGCCCACCATTAAGCAGGTCCTGCATTACCGTAAAATGTACGACAAAAAACCCTTCCCCGATGCCGAAATTTATTACTACGACAACGGCACCTATAAAATCATCTCGCAGGGGGAAAACCATTACGGCGTGTACGTGATGCAGGGCAAGTTCGATGATGAGACCTTCACGGTGCGCTTTATCTCGCTGCCGTCCACCGACTGGGGTAACAAGACCGCCTTCCATCAGCTGACCTTTGTGCGCGGCGATAAGCAGAACGTGTTTATCCAGAACGCGATTGTCGATACCGGCGAGGCGATTGCCCAGCAGAACGGCACCTACACGCAGGAAAAGAACACCGTCACCAACCCGGTGTCTACCAGCTGGAAACACAAGTAGCGTTAAGGTGGCAGCCAGGCTGCCACCAACCTTTAGCGACGGCGACCGCCAAACAGGCTGCCCAGCACGCCGCGAATAATCTGGTTAGTAATCTGTCGTCCCGCGCTTTTTGCCATGGTTTGCACCACGCCATCCCGCTTGCCGCCACGCGGACCGGTGCTGCCAAACAGGATGTCTTTTAATCCCCCCAGAATACCGTCATCGACGGCCACGGCATTGCCTTTGGCTTCGGGCGCATTGGCCTTGTCACTCGCGGCCTGCACGCCCTGTTGCAGACGTTCGTAAGCCGATTCCCGATCGATTTCCGTGTCGTATTTGCCCGACAGCGGAGAATGGTTGATCAGTCCGTTGCGCTCGTCCGTGTTCACCGGCCCCATGCGTGAGCCGGGAGCGATCACCATCGCCCGTTCCACCACCGACGGGCTGCCTTTGGCATCCAGAAAGGAGATCAGCGCTTCGCCGGTGCCCAGCGCCTGGATCGCCTCTGCGGTCGTAAAGGCCGGATTGGCGCGCAGGGTTTCGGCGGCGGTTTTTACCGCTTTCTGATCGCGCGGGGTAAAAGCGCGCAGCGCATGCTGCACCCGGTTGCCCAACTGGCCCAGCACCGTGTCCGGAATGTCCGCCGGATTCTGCGTCACGAACCAGATCCCTACGCCTTTGGATCGGATCAGGCGGATCACCTGCTCGATCTTCTCCAGCAGCACCGGCGGCGCATCGTTAAACAGCAGGTGCGCCTCGTCAAAGAAGAACACCAGCTTCGGTTTGTCCAGATCGCCCGCTTCCGGCAGGTATTCATACAGTTCTGACAGCATCCACAGCAGGCTGGTCGCATATAGCTTTGGCATCTGATACAGCTTCTCGGCCGACAGGATGTTAATGATGCCTTTGCCGTCGCTGTCGACGCGCATCCAGTCGCTAATTTCCAGCATCGGCTCGCCAAAGAAGTGCTCCGCGCCTTGTTCTTCCAGCGCCAGCAGCCCGCGCTGGATCGCACCCACCGAGGCGCTGTTGATATTGCCGTACTGCGTCTGAAAGCTTTTCGCGTTATCGCCGATGTACTGCGTCATGGCGCGCAGGTCTTTAAAATCCAGCAACAGCAGGCCCTGATCGTCGGCAATACGGAAGATGATCTGCAGCACGCCGCTCTGTACCTCGTTCAGGTTCAGCAGCCGTGCCAGCATCAGCGGGCCCAGATCCGACACGGTCGCGCGCACCGGATGGCCTTTCTCCGCAAAAATGTCCCACAGCACCACCGGATTGCGCTGCGGTTGCCAGTCGGTCACGCCGATGTTGGCCAGTCGCGCCTGCAGCTTCTCGCTGCTCTGGCCTGCCATCGCCACACCGGTTAGATCGCCTTTCACATCCGCCATAAATACCGGCACGCCAATCGACGAAAAGGATTCCGCCAGCTTTTGCAGCGTCACGGTTTTTCCCGTGCCGGTCGCGCCGGTGATCAGGCCGTGGCGGTTTGCCATCTGCGGCAGCAAATGCAGTTGAACGTCAGGGGTTTGGGCGATAAGCAGGGGAGCGGTCATAGCGCAGTACTCACAAATAGTCAGTCATGCGTCAAGCATAGCCAGCGGGGCGGCAGCCGTCAGTAAAGATTGCGTGCTGCCGCCCGGAAATTTACTTCTGCACCTCTTCAAAATTCAGCAGCGTCACGCCAATGCCCTGCTGGGCGTGCGTCACGTTCTTGCGCAGCGCGACCTGCACCTCGCCCTGCAGCATCACCACGTAAGGCGAGTTCTGCTGAAGCTGCTGTTGCAGCGAGACGTAATCGGCCCGGCGCTTCGCGGCATCGCTTTCTCCGGCGGCTTTGCGGGTCAGGGCGCTCAGCTCCGGAATATCCCAGCCCACGCGCCAGGCCAGCGTTTTGCTGCCGTTTGGCACGTTATAGGCGAAGGTACTGGCGTTAGTGTTCGGATCGATATAGTCCGCGCCCCAGTAGGTAAAGATGGATTCGAACTGACGGCTGCGCATCTTGCTCCACAGCTCCGATTCCGCCACTGGCTGGATATCCAGATTCACCTCGGCTTTGGCAAAGCTCGACTGCAGCGCCTGGGCAATATCGATATACGGCGGCTGATTCACCACCGACAGCGCGATATGCGCGCCGGGCTTAATGCCGCCTTTGGCTAAAATCGCTTTGGCCTTCTCAACATCGTAGTGGAACGGTTTGGTCTCCAGCGCGCCGTCAAAGCCCTGCGGCAGGAAGCTCTGGTGCACGCGATATTGCCCCTTCAGCAGCTGATTCGCCAGGCTGTCGTAGTCCACCAGCCAGCGCGCTGCCTGCCATAAGGCCGGATTACCCAGCGCAGGCTGCTGCGTGCTTTTGGTGTTAAAGCCCAGGTAGTAGATCAGGCTGGAGGGAAAGGCCGCGATGTGCACATTGGGATCGCTTTTCAGCGAGGCCAGCTGATCCGGCCCCAACTGGTACGCCGCATCCACATCGCCCTGCTGTATCAAGAGACGACGGGTGCCCGGGTCGGCCACGCCTTTCAGCAGCACCCGTTTCAGGTGCGCTTTCTGGGTGCTGTTGGGATTGGCCTCCAGCACCAGCGCCTGCAGGGGCACGAACTGTTTGATCGCATAGGCCGCGCTGCCCGCCGAGTGGGTTTTCAGCCAGCCGTTGCCGTAATCATTACTGGCGGCATGCGACTGCGCCAGCTTGCTGTCGACAATGGAGGAGACCGGCGCGGTCAACAGGCGCAGGGCCAGATCCTGCCCGATTTGTGCCGGCCAGCGCAGTTCCAGTTGATGATCGTTGATCACGGTGAGCTGCTGGTCGATGTTCTCCGGTGTCCAGCCAAATTCACTCAGGATAAATGAGGGCGCTTTGTTCAGCTTCACCGCGCGGGTAAAGGAGAACACCACGTCCTTCGCCGTCAACGGGTTACCGCTGGCAAAACGCGCCTGCGGATTCAGGTCGAACACCAGACTGTTTGGGGTTTTACCCGGCTGCCAGCGCAGCGCCGCCAGCGGGGACAGCTTCTGCGGATCCTGATGGTCCGGCTCCAGTAACGTCTGGTAGATGTTGCGCAGGCTGCTGTTGCTGACGGTTTCAAAGCTTTCCGCCGGGTCAAAACTGATAATGCCGTCCAGCGGCACGGCGACCACGAACGTATCTTTCGGCGTTGCCGCGTGGGCGGCAGAGGAGAGAGCAAGGG
Source organism: Pantoea sp. SGAir0183 (assembly GCF_043545505.1). Taxonomy (NCBI): domain Bacteria; kingdom Pseudomonadati; phylum Pseudomonadota; class Gammaproteobacteria; order Enterobacterales; family Erwiniaceae; genus Pantoea; species Pantoea sp. SGAir0183. The sequence continues at coordinate 3,791,354 of NZ_CP028053.1, read as the reverse complement.
CAGTAAGCAGGAGCAGCGGTTTGCGCATGGCGGTTATCCTTAATGATTGATAACCCTACTGTAACCCGCGCCATAACAGGTCAAAATGCCGGTTTGTTCTGAGCTATGCCAGTTTCGTCTTAGCTGATAAGCCGCCCGTTAAGGGCGGCTCAGATCGTCAGTGGAAGGTGTGAATCACTTCCAGCACGCCGTTGATAATGAACTGCACGCCCATGCACACCAGCAGAAAGCCCATCAGACGCGAGATCGCCTCGATGCCGCCTTTGCCCACCAGGCGCATAATCGCCCCTGAACTGCGCAGGGAGATCCATAAAATCACGCTCACCACCAGGAACGTCAGCACCGGCGCGACGTTAATGACCCAGGCCGGAAAATCCACCCCGCTGCGCACGGTAGACGCCGAGGAGATGATCATCGCGATCGTCCCCGGCCCGGCGGTGCTCGGCATCGCCAGCGGCACAAAGGCGATGTTCACCGGCTCCTGCGCGGTTTCCAGCTCATCGTGCTTGTGTTTGGCTTCGACCGAATGGCCCACCGGCTTCGCCGGAAACAGCATCCGAAAACCTATAAACGCTACAATCAGCCCGCCCGCGATGCGCAGCCCCGGAATGGAGATGCCGTACGTATGCAGCACCGCGCTGCCCGCATACCAGGCCACCATCATGATGGCGAACACGTAGATGCTCGCCTGCAGGGCCTGACGGTTGCGCTCCCGAAAATTCATCTCACCGGCCAGGCCCAAAAACAGCGCGACGGTGGTGAGCGGGTTGGCGAGCGGCAGGATTACTACCAGTCCCAACCCGACAGCTTTGATTAGCTCCAGCATGCCTTATTCCGCTTAGTGTTTAGGCCGTTCCAGCGCTTCCAGCAGCTCCGGGAAGAAGTCTTGCAGGATCTCCGGCGTCATCAGCTCCGGGTACTGCATCAGGTGCTCGCGGATGCGTTCGTTCACGTCCGGGATCAGGCGCTGTGCCGCATCGCTGGCGCTGATTTTATGCTTCTTCATGCTGCGCAGCAGGTCGGCGGGCAGGTTGTCTTCGTCTTCGTTGTCTTCCACCATCTCCAGCGCATCCAGCTCGTCGAACATCTCCATTAACGCTTCGGTTTGCGGCGTGCGGGATTCATATTCGCGCGGGTGTTCTTCGGCCATGTAGCGCAGCATCAGGCGCATCGGTGTGCCATCCGGGGATTTAGGTGGTTCGGCGGCGAACCAGGTCAGCAGCTGGTGGATGGTGACCTGATGGACGTGATAACCGTTATCCACCAGTTCGTCGGCCAGCAGCTCAGCGCTTTCGTTTTCAATCAGGCAGATATGCGTGCGGTTGGGATCGTACTCTTCGAGCCACTGGTAGATCTCTTCGATCACGCCATCGTCGTACTCGAACTTTTTGTTTACATAGCTCCCTTCTGACGCATTTACGCAGGCTGTGATCAGGTCTGGATCGAAGTAAATTGCGATGTTGATACCTTTCATGCGTGCCGTCCTGTTCAAATCCAAAACATCACTATAACGCTCAACGCATTAGGAAGGAAAACTTATGACTTAACGTGTTGCGATACAAGATGATACAGACAGCGGGCGGGGTGCTGACAGGCGGTAAACAGGCGGAAGGGAAGGGCGATAAACCTGCCAGCGCGGGGCTGGCAGGCGACGGTCAGGAGATAAAGTTTTTACCCTGCTTCAGCACCACGTCACAGGCTTTGGTTTTGAGCTTCTCGCCCATCGGCGAGTTGCTGAGGCTTTGCAGGTTCAGCTGCTGGCCATTGCCGGTGTTCAGCAGCCCGGCGACGCCCTGGGTGTAATCCGGTTTCTGCTCCTGCGCAGCGGTGGTATTCAGGCCCAGTTTGCTCAGCACCTGGTCTTTTACCGACTGCACGTTGTTTTTCACCACGTTGTGCTCCACGCAGTACTGCATCACGCCGGCGGCATTGGTCATACTGTTGGCGCTCATGGCTTTGTCGTTGCTGTTCAGCAGGCTGGTAATGGAGGACATCGACAGCCCGCCGTTCTGCTGACCTGCTGCACCGTTGTTTTGCTGGCTGAGCTGGTTGGCGGCACTGCTCAGTTGATCCTGCCAGCTTGCGGCTGACGCATTGCCCGCCAGCAGCAGGGCTGCCAGGGCGCAGGCGATATGGCGCTTTTTCATTTCGACCTCGGTTGGGTTTAGTGCTTCGTGTTGCTAAGAGGCGGAGCGGATGAGAAAGTTCCGACGGAATAGTGAGGGGAAGGCGGTTTGGGAGGATTCTGGCGGTGGTAAAGTGCGGGTTTATCCGGTTCCGTGTGTTTTTTCGCCGCTTAGCGCACAACACTGCGGAATAGAGTTGCGCGCCGGGCACGTAACGGTATAATCCCCAACGTTTTCCGCATCCTCTTCAGTGCCGAAGTGGCGAAATCGGTAGACGCAGTTGATTCAAAATCAACCATCGAAAGATGTGCCGGTTCGAGTCCGGCCTTCGGCACCATTAGTACTTCCAAGACCATCCGAGAAAGTCCAATTATCCCTTAAAAATCAATGCTTGCAGAGATTTTTACGTCCTGAGTCGTCCGAGGTTGTCCGTTGAAATCCGGATGCTGTTGGGGGCATAATTGGGGGCATCTTAACTTCGATTAGAAATGTGCCCCCAAATGAAGCTCAATGCCAGACAGGTGGAGACCGCAAAGCCAAAAGACAAAACCTATAAAATGGCCGATGGCGGCGGTTTGTATCTTGAGGTTTCGGCCAAGGGTTCTAAATACTGGCGCATGAAATACAGACGCCCCTCTGACAAAAAAGAGGATCGCCTCGCTTTTGGTGTTTGGCCTACGGTGACCCTTGCTCAGGCTAGGGGAAAGCGTGATGAAGCCAAAAAGCTGTTAGTGCAGGGCATTGACCCTAAAGCCGAACAGAAAGAAGCTCAGGCAGAGAATTCGGGAGCATATACTTTCGAAACTATCGCTCGTGAATGGCATGCCAGTAACAAACGCTGGAGTGAAGACCATAGCTCGCGTGTTCTTCGCTATCTTGAACTTTATATCTTCCCGCATATCGGTTCATCCGACATTCGCCAGCTCAAGACAAGCCATCTGTTAGCCCCGATTAAAAAAGTTGATGCCAGTGGTAAGCATGACGTTGCACAGCGTCTTCAGCAGCGTGTAACGGCTATTATGCGTTATGCCGTACAGAACGATTATATCGACTCTAATCCGGCGAGTGATATGGCTGGGGCGTTATCGACAACTAAAACACGGCACTATCCTGCCTTACCTTCCAGTAGGTTCCCAGAGTTTCTTGCACGTCTTGCTGCATATCGTGGCCGTGTAATGACAAGGATCGCGGTTGAGCTTTCCTTACTCACTTTTGTGCGTTCAAGTGAGTTACGATTCGCGCGCTGGGATGAGTTTGACTTTAATAAATCACTTTGGCGCGTACCTGCGAAACGGGAAGAAATTAAGGGCGTACGTTACTCTTATCGTGGTATGAAAATGAAAGAGGAGCATGTTGTTCCTCTTAGCCGACAAGCGATGATTCTGCTAAACCAGTTAAAGCAGATAAGTGGGGATAAAGAGTTGCTTTTCCCGGGAGATCACGACGCCACAAAGGTCATGAGTGAAAACACGGTTAATGGCGCTTTGCGAGCGATGGGATATGACACAAAAACTGAAGTTTGTGGGCATGGTTTTAGGACGATGGCGCGTGGTGCGCTAGGTGAGTCAGGATTATGGAGTGACGACGCTATTGAGCGACAGTTGAGCCATTCAGAGCGTAATAACGTACGTGCAGCCTATATTCATACATCTGAGCATTTGGATGAGCGTAGATTAATGGTGCAATGGTGGGCCGATTTTTTGGATTGTAATAAAAAGTCATGCATAACGCCTTATGAATTTGCTAAAGGATAAAATATTTAACGAATTATTATAAGATGATTTTTATTGATATTTTATTATGTTAGAAAGGTGTGCAATAGGCATTGCACACCCAGAGAATTTTTTAATTAGCGCGGTTTTCGTATAAGTATTCTAGCCTATCTATTAGTCTTCTATAAGAAGAATTTATAAGTCCTCTTAGCTCTTTTTCTATTAAGTTTTTAGCTTGTGCTAGTTGCCCATCCATAGCCATCAGCATGGCCTTATATCTTATTATTGTCCGATAAGTTTGACTTAACTTGGCAATATTGCTGTCAATTAGATTTATAGCTTCTCTTAACATTTTTCTGTTCATGAAGTGTGTAGCTAGTTCGGCCTTAGTAAGTATCGGGTAATTGACATCGGGAAATTCTTTAATTACACTTTCAATTAACGAAAAGCTTTGTTCTTCATCATCTTCATAATATGCGATGAACCTTGCGCGTGCTGAGCCTCTTATCTCTTTTGCTTTTGGTGAACCATCTAATTCCATATTAGAAATTATCTCTTCCAATTCTTTTTTGTTATCTTTCGTTTTCTCTCGTAAAATAAGACAAGTGAAGTAATTATTTGCATTCAAAATATTACCCGGCCTATTCTTATAGCTTTCGTAAGCGAGGTCATATGCCTGATCATACTCATCACTCTGCATATATACTAATGTTAACTCACCAAGGACACGTGGATCTCTGCGCCCAGGAGTAAGGAGTTTATTATAGCATTTTGATGCATCCTCAAATTTCCCACCTAATCTGTAGTTGAATCCATGTAAAAAAGTCCTTTCTGGTTCTTTTATTTTTCTGACCTCTTCATAAAATTCGCCATTGCGTGTTCTTGCCAGACACTGGCATTTTATGAATCTTACCTGTTCTACTGCAGAATGATGGATTGAGTTCTCCTTAGCAAGTAACCTATTTGCTAGGGTGAGTGCGTCAATATAACTTCTTTTTTCATCGTAAAGTTTTTTTATGGCTTTAATAAATATAGATGGAATCAGTAAATTATCAGGAATTTCACTCCCATACATTAGGCCCTCTTGCCCAGAAAATATATAATCTGAAACATCTTGCTCGACCTCTAATGAGGATGGATTAAAATTCATTACATGGTTCTTAATAGCCTCATCAAATGGACTGGTTTTCGCAAAACGACTCCTGCTGACATAATCTCTTATGACTTCATTAACTCTTATATAATCAGAATTGGAACCAACTTTTTCACAAATAGAGTGTGAAAATAGATGTTCAAGTATTGGCAGATATTTTTTCTCATCAACAATATCAAATAAAACATCATAACTTACAAACTCAAATCTACTTATTAGATAAATAAATTCAAGTACAGAGGTATCTTCATTAAAAGTATCAAGAACAATTTTAGCTTTATCTGAACCAAATTGTTGAATTGAATGTGAGCTTTTTTTGGCTGAGAAAATCCCCTCTTCTTTAATAAGATCAACAGTAAAAAGAACCTGCTCGGGATAGCCTGTAAGTAATTGGGAGAAAAATAAAGAATCATCTCTCGATAAATCAATTTCTTGAAATGCTGAATATCTCTTTAGTAATCCATTTCTTTCTGCTTCCTCAAGTTCATAAATGTGTATGTTGAAAAAGGATGGATTTGTGCGTTGTAATGATGGCTTGGCTCTAAATTGACTTACAATTAAAAAAGTTAAAAAATCTTTTGTTTTTACATGGTCAATTACTTCAAGGAACCAATCTGCTATATCCCCATTATTTTGAACGATCACACCTCTGTCTTCAATAATGATTCGTTCATTAGCACTTACAATCTGTAAAGCAACATCTTTTGCTATTCCAATTTTTTTCTGTAAATCAGCATCGAGAACTTTTCGGAGGTTGTTAACTTCTACTACACCTAAATCACAGCATTTAATAATGAAATCTTCAACGCTATCCATAGAGGTTAAAGAAACTACTGAAAAATCGTAAGAGTCGTTTACTAAATTTGCTTTCCGTAAAGCGTATGTCATTAGGGAACGCCTTCCAATGGAAGGGAGTCCAGAAGCGATTAACACAGTTGGCATTTGCCTTTGTAGATCATCTAATCTTTCTTCAATTAGTTTTATTTGGTCATTTCTACCTACAAATATATCTCGTCTTTCTTTTAGTCTTGGATGGTTTGCCCAAGCAAGTTCTATTAGTCTTGCATTGATTTTTCTTGCTGCTAGTGATGGGCTTGATATTAATTGTATATTTAATTTATCTCTCATCCATTCGGGTATTCTTGTGTCTTTATGATTTATTTTTGAATCAATTATAATTGGATAGATACGCTTTATTGTGTTTTCGTCCAATAACTCTTTTGCTCTATCTAGTTCAAGTTGAACCCATTCCGATCTTAATGAGTTATCTGATATGAAAAAAACAAACAGTGATGATGAGTCGAGGTATTTTATAATTTCTTCTGCTGTTACCATCCCCTCCTCGAATGATTCTTCATCAATTACTCTGTTTTCCTTTCTTATCTTCTCGGCAACGATTCTAACGTAGCTTTTTTTATCTGAGGAACTATGTGACAAAAAACACTTAATCATTTGGTCACTCCTTGTCGTATGTATGAAAATTTTTTAAGGACTTTTTTGGAAGAACGAACTTCAGGGAAACTAATCACAAACATGTTGAACAAACGTATCAATTTTTTCCTTTAAAGAAAAAACCTTTTTGTCATTCGGCACACAATGTTCTCTACGCCACGCCCGCCCGCTTGATAAGCCGCTTTTACTGCAGAAGTATGAACGGCCTCAGGGCACACCAGCGCTGATACTGGCGGGCGGTTCAATGTCTCTAAAAAGCATGTAAAATAATGCAACTTATGCATGCATGACTTTTTTTACGGAAAATGCGGGGTTTCGGATTTTTTAAATAATTTTACATAGCGGACAGTTCTGCGCCACGGCGAGTGTTGTTCAGGTTTTTTAAGGACTTAAACTTTTCGCAACTATCACCGCACGAGTGTCATGCTTTTACTCACTACCACGAGCTGAGCGAGCCAGAGGGCTAATCCCCACAGCCTCATAGCCGATACCGGTTGTTTATTTCGCCTCTCTCTTATGCCGACCTCAACCTATGCCCCCTGAAATGCTCTTTGCTGTGTCGCTCTGCTTGGGCACCCTGCTCTTAGCTCTAAATCCTTGCGTGCCCACAACGCCCCAAGCGCCGAGATTTACCCCCGTTCATAACCTGCTGGCTCCCCGATAATTGTAATACTAGCACCATTATACCCCGTTACGCGCGCTCGTAGCCCCGCCACGCCTGCGCACTTAACATAGTGGTTTTCATGCACCTGCATGAGTGGCTCCGGGGCGCACCGCTGCTGGCCTTTGCTGACGTTTTCAGGTGCCGGAAATTCATGCGTTTTCATGCAGCATAGTCATGCACTCACGCAACAGACATAAAAAAAGCCCGGCAGGTGCCGGGCATTACATATTTCTGGCCGTCTTCTTTCTTTCAGGGTTGTGCGTGCCGGTCCCTGCGGGAACAGGCTGAGCCGTACCGGCCAAGCGTCTGCGGCTGACGTACCGTGCCGCTCTTCACTTCTGCCTCAGTGGCAACAGGCCTGCCGGGCTTCATGATGATTCTCTCGACGCTCTCCAGTGCGGTGAATGTGCAGGAGCAGTCAAGGTTCCGGCACTGGTACCAGGTGCGCTTTACGGACGGTGCTTCATAAGAACTGGTCCGGGTATGAGCCACCTGACCGCATTCGGGACATTTCAGGGCCATTTCGTTTTCCTGTCTGGTCGTTTTCAGTCAGTCAATTGTGCCGGGGCTGGCACAGGCGGTGCCACCGGATGACATTGTGTGACGGCTCAGACAAAGGGCCCTTCTTCTGGCCAGCCAGGGAAAGGTCTCACGAAACCCACACTCCACTTTTAGTTTTATATAAATCCTTCACCTTTCTTCACCGGAAAGAAAAAAATAAGTAATACAGTAAATTAAAGGGTGAACAGTTGAAAAAGCATCCTTCACCCACTGTTCACCATCGTTCACCGTCTTAAAAAGCCCGCCGGACATTCATCAGCGTTATTTCCTTTTAATCTTTCACTTTCAATAGCCAGAAACTAAGCCCTGGTTTTACCTCGTCTCTATATGTTTTTATTCGTTCCTATTCGTTTTATATGAGCAGCAAATGACCATTTTGTAAGGGTGGTGACACAATCCCGCCTTGTTGATTCCCACAAAAATATGCCCAGAATACAGAGCTGCCCGATGCCGGACGTACCCGCCCGGCTCCGTATGGAATCAACGAGAGGTAGCCCATGCACACCGCTTTAACCGCACCACCCTCCGCCCCGGCGGCTCCGTCAGCCCCTTACGCACCGCCGGTTCAGGAGCGCTTCATGCGCCTGCCGGAGGTCATTCACGTCTGCGGCCTGTCCCGCTCGACCATTTACGACCTCATCAGCCGTGACGCCTTTCCCGCGCAGATTTCCCTGGGCGGCAAGAACGTCGCGTGGGCGGCCAGCGAGGTGAACGCCTGGATGAACGAACGCATCGCCGCCCGCGGTCAGGACCGTGCGGCATGACCTTCACCCACCGCTGAGACTGTCCGTCATGCTGCATTTCTTTGCTTTCCCCGGCTTGCGCGCCGGGGGCCTTCCCTGGTACAGTGTCTCTGCTGTCGCAAAACCGGCAGCCGGGCGTAGGAACCCGAGTTACTCAATGGCGACACCAGACGCGCCATGCGTCTTTTTTTGTGTCTCAGCCTCAGTGCACCCGTTATTCGGGCAACGGTTCTGTATCCGTTGCGCCGTACTCGTAATGGTGGCCCGGGCGGGGCAGCCTTCGGGCTGGCCGGTATCCATTGAGGCCGGTATTCCTACCCCCGTCCGGGTCACCACCAGTGAGCGTAGGAACTCCGGTGGTGGCGATAACCGCTACTCAATGGAGACAGCCCTTATGGCTACCGTCCTTAATTCCCCGCATTCAGAATTTGTCTTTGTGTTTGCCGCCGTGCGCCGCTGTGAGCGCCATGCCCGCGTGCAGATGCTGCGCGCCACTGCCGCCACCGGACGCGCCGCCCGCCAGCTGCTGGCCCGCGACTGTGTTCTGGTCTTTGCTGCCCGCCTGCCGGTTGCGGAGGTGCGCGCATGAATCACACCACCATTACCCTTGACGACCTTGCCCGCCTGGAGCACCTGCGCAACGCCGGACGTCTGGCCTGTGACGCGGCGGCCCTGCGCGACTGCTGCACGCCGCCGGAGCCTGCCGACAGCGAACAGCTGGCCTCGCTGCTGTTTCTCATCACCGGCCAGCTGGACGACGTGGTGACCCGCTGCCGCGACGGCTGGATGAACGGGGAGGTCGGCGCATGAACGCACGCACCCTGTCCCCGGAGCTGCGCGCCGCGCTGTCCCGCCGCGCCGTGGCCTGCGCCTGGCTCACCCTGTGCCGCGAGCAGCAGCGGCATTCCGGCCTGACGCTGGCCCGCCTGGAGCGCGCCATTGAGACCGAACTGGAGGGCTTCTACCTGCGCCAGCACGGCCGGGCGCGCGGGCTGGAGATTGCCTGCGCGCTGCTCGACGACCTGCTGACCGCCGGGCCGCTGAAGGCCGCCCCGTGCCTGAGCTTTTTAGGCCAGGTGGTGATGGACGAACTCTGCGGGCGCATCCACGACGCGCCGCCGCTGCACTGAGGGAAAACACAATGAAAATGACCGTATCAGACGCGGCCAGCGCCGCGCGGGGCCAGTGGCCCCGCATCCTGCCCGCGCTGGGCGTGAAGGTGGTGAAGAACCGGCACACGGCGTGCCCGGTGTGCGGCGGCAAAGACCGCTTCCGCTTTGACGATAAAGAGGGGCGCGGGACGTGGTTCTGCAACCAGTGCGGGGCCGGGGACGGCATGGACCTGGTGCAGAAGGCGCTGGGGGTGAGCCTGACCGGGGCCGCCGCGCGCGTGAACGACCTGACCGGCAATCTGCCGCCGGTGACTGAGGCCGCACCGGCAGAGCCGGACAGTGAGGCCGCCCGCAAGGCCGCGGCCACGCTGGCGCAGCGGCTGGTCAGCAGCGCGAAGGCAGTCACCGGCAACGCCTACCTGTCCCGAAAGGGGCTGCCGGAGCAGACCTGCCTGACGCTCACGAGGCCGCACAAGGTGGCCCTGACCACTTACCGCCCCGGCGACCTGCTTGTACCGCTGCACGACGCGGACGGCGCGCTGGTCAACGTCCAGCTGATAAACGCCGCCGGTGACAAGCGCACGCTTAAAGGCGGCCAGGTGAAAGGCGCCTGCCACGTCCTGAGCGGCAAAGGCACGCCAAAGCACATCTGGCTCACCGAGGGCTACGCCACCGGGCTGACGGTGCACGCGCTGACCGGTGACGCGGTGTGGATTGCCCTGTCGTCCGCTAACCTCCTTTCCCTGGCCGGCCTCGTCCGTGAAAAGCACCCGACGCTGCCGCTGGTGATTGCCGCCGACCGCGACCTGAACGGCGACGGCCAGCGTAAGGCGAAACACGCCGCCGCAGCCTGCAACGCCATGGTGGCCCTGCCGCCGGTGTTCGGCGACTGGAACGACGCCTTCACCGCGCACGGTGAGGACGCCACCCGACAGGCGATGCGGGAAGCCTCCGCACCGCCCGCCGCCAGCCCCTTCGACACCATGAGCGAGGCCGAGTTTACGGCCATGAGCGCCAGCGAGAAGGCGGAGCGCGTTGCGGAGCACTACGGGCGTAATCTGGCGGTGGACGCCAGCGGCGAAATCCTCTGCCGCTATGAGGCCGGGGCGTGGAAGGTGATTTCCGGCAACCAGTTCGGGCGCGACGTGGCGAAGCTGTTTCAGCGCCTGCGCGCCCCGTTCTCGGCGGGCAAGGTGGCGGGCGTGGTGGACACGCTGAAGCTGATGCTGCCCCAGCAGGCCGCGCCGCAGCGACAGCTCATCGGATTCCGCAACGGCGTGCTCGACACCCGCAGCGGCACCTTCAGCCCGCACCGGCGTGAGAACTGGCTGCGCACCGTGAGCGACGTGGACTACACCCGCCCGGTGGCGGGCGAAACGCTGGAGCGCCACGCGCCGCACTTCTGGCAGTGGCTTGACCGCGCCGCCGGTCGCAGCGCAGAGACGCGGGACGTGATTCTGGCCGCGCTGTTCATGGTGCTGGCGAACCGCTACGACTGGCAGCTGTTTCTGGAGGTTACCGGCCCCGGCGGCAGCGGCAAGAGCATCATGGCGGAAATCGCCACCATGCTGGCGGGAACGGACAACGCCGTGTCGGCCACCATCGAGACGCTGGAGTCGTCGCGCGAGCGCGCGTCGGTCATCGGCTATTCGCTCATCCGCCTGCCCGACCAGGAGAAGTGGAGCGGCGACGGCGCGGGCATCAAGGCGATTACCGGCGGCGATGCGGTGTCCGTTGACCCCAAATACCGCGACGCCTACTCCACCCACATCCCGGCGGTGATTCTGGCCGTGAACAACAACCCCATGCGCTTCACCGACCGCAGCGGGGGCGTGTCGCGCCGTCGCGTCATCCTGCACTTCTCGGAAATCATCCCGGCGGACGAGCGCGACCCGCAGCTGAAGGAGAAGATGCAGGCGGAGCTGGCCGTCATCGTGCGCCAGCTGATGCAGCGCTTCAGCAACCCGCAGGACGCCCGCGCACTGCTTCAGCAGCAGCAGAACTCCGGCGAGGCCATGCGTATCAAGCGCGACGCCGACCCGATGGTGGACTTCTGCGGCTACCTGTTTGCCACCGCCGAGCCGAACGGCCTGCTCATGGGTAACGCCGGCATCCGGCCCCTGCAACCCCGCCGCTACCTCTATCACGCCTATCTGGCGTACATGGAGGCCAGCGGCTACCGCAACCCGCTCAGCATGAAGACCTTCAGCCAGGCGCTGGAGAGCATCCTGCGCGAGTACGGCAGGAGCTACCTGAAGCGGCGCACGAAAACAGGCGTGCAGACCAACCTCGGCCTGATGGACGAAAGCAGCGCTGACTGGCTGCCGAAATGCGACGATCCGAACGCAGCATGACAACCAGAACCGGCGAAAGCCGGTTTTTTTACATCCGCCGGTCATCTGTGTTGAACGATGTGCTCTGACATTCTCTGCTCACCATAAAGTCAGCGACTGATAAAAAATGTTAGTCCGCTATGTGCCAGAAGCGGACGTTTCTAACATCTTCCTGAAATAATCCGTGAAGAACCGATTTCACTGCTTAGTAGCGCAGACATGTCGAAATTATCAGCGGGCTAAGGTTCAAATGGTTTAAATGACCACTCTTGGCACAATGATAGTTAAGTGCGGGCTGCTCTCCTAAAAAGTGACAATCAGTGCCATTACACTTTTGTGAAGTTATCATTTTTTTTGTAAAACTGTTAAAATTAATGTGAGCAATATCACAAAGCCATAACATTAGTGCGCTTAACTTTTTAAATCTCTTTCCAGTATCATTCCTTAAGTGATAAAAAAATATTCCCGCTCCCTGCTAATGGGTTTTTCATGGAAGATTCATCTTTAAGAAGAAACGAAAGAAAAAGAATTGCCATCATTGGTGGGGGCGTCTCATCATTAATGGTACTTGAATCCCTGAGCAAAAAAATTTGTAAAATAACTGCTAAGCCAGAAATAACCATATTCGAAAAAAATACTTTACTTGGTAGAGGCCTTGCATATCGCACTAATGTTAAAAGCCTTATCCTTAATACTACCATCGATACAATGAGCGTGTGCGAATATGACAAATTAGACTTTTATCTATGGTTGCAGCGCTCCCATAAAAAAGAATCTGAATCCAATGAGATTCCCAGAGGAGTATATGGAGAATACCTCGAGGAAAAAATGTCAATTTGCCTGCAGAAACTTTCTTCACTGGGTTGTATTGTCAGGAAAATAAAAGCTGAAGTTAAGAGTGTTTTTGTCGGCAATAAATACACATTAAGCTTCCCGGGGTATTCTGAAGAATTTGATATTTGTATCGTTGCAACCGGCGCTCAGGTTTCAACACCTGACAGCATTGAGGACTCTGTTAAAGACAGATTACTGAGTATTTTCGATGAAGAAAAGTTATCTTCTATAGAAGAATTTAGCAGAATAGGTATTTTAGGGTCAGGTCAAAGCGCTATAGATGCCTGTATAATGCTGGAAAGCTATGGTCTGCGTGGAAATTACACCCTAATATCACGTAGCGGTGTGCTGCCAAGAGTCAAATCGACTTTCATTGGCGAAAACTTAATGGGCGTTTTAAACAGACTTAACATTAAAAATTCCAGTCTTATTGCACTTTGTAATGAGATGCTTGATTCAATCAAGTGGAAAGCCAGGCAGACTGGTGTAATTGAATTAACACCTGCATCTTTTCGCTCGATGGAGGTTGATTTAAAAAGGGCATCAAGAAAGCAGCCTTCCTGGCAAAAAATAATGATAGAAATAACACCATTTATCAATGAATTGTGGTCATTTCGCACTGATTGTGAGAAACAGGATTTTAATAATACATGGAAAAAAAGCATGTATTATTTACGGAGCGCCATCATGCCAGAGAGTGCGAATCGCTTTTTAAAAATATACAAATCTGGCAGAATTGGGATGATATGGGGAAACTATAAAATCACATTTAAAGACAATATTTTTCAGGTTTCAGCTAACAATTCATTACTTAATTTCGATTATGTTATTAATACGACCGGAGTGAAAGCTTATGCTCACTTGAAATTATTTGATGAAGCCATCAAGTCAGGCGCTGTAGCGATTAATGAGCAGCGTGGTTTTAGAGTCGAGTTCGAGTCCATGAGTATATTAAACAGTTCCGGGAACAAGAATAACGGTCTTTATTCACTTGGTTATCCTACTCAAGGCTCGGTTTTAATATCAAATTCCGTTGAATTGTTACGTCAGAAAGCAGTGAAAATAGCTAATAAAATCACAGAAAATCTTGAGCAAGGACAGTTATGAAAATCATTTTTATTGGCACTAAAAACTTTACTTTTTTTTCTAAACAACTGCTCAGTCAGTATGATAAAACCATTATTACCAGTATGGACTACCATATTCCTGAATTCATAAGCAGTGATTCGAAGATTATTCGTGTCAATGAAGTATACGATGCAAGTTCTATGACATTTAAGCTTAATGTCAATGAATGCATTGAGTCACTTGAATCTATTATTACACACGAAGAAAACGTAAAAGTTTTTTGCAATCAGGAAGCAAACCTTGAAGTGGCAGAAAAAATACGCCAGCACTTCGGGGTTTATGATCACATGGGATCACGAGTTGAAATTTTCAGAGACAAACTTCTCATGAAAGAGACACTCAATCGTTCTAATCTTCGCGTGCCGCGATATACTGCGTTAAATCAGAATTTATCAGTTGATGATTATGAAAACCTTTTAGAAAGGCTTTCAGAGAAGTTTATAATTAAACCGAGCTGTTCTGTTGGTAGCCGTGGGGTCTATAAAATTTTCAATAAGCATGATTTCATCAGTTTTATTAATGATAACTCTGGTGACTTAGCTCATTTTGAAGCCGAAGAGTTTATCCATGGCGACCTTTATGAATTTGATACCGTAGTCCAGGATGGTGAGTTGATTTACAGTAATGTCAGCCGCTATAGCTGCCCCATGGCTGATTTACAGGAAGGAACAACACTTGGGTCCATCATGGTGGACCGGGATGAGGAGATACATAAACGCATAAGCCATTTTGGTAAAGAATGTCTTAGTTCACTCGAAGCTTTGAATGGTTGTTTCCATATGGAGTTGTTTCGTAGTAGTAGTGACGAATTGGTTTTTCTTGAGGTGGCAGCGCGTTCGCCGGGCTTAATGACTGTTCCTGCTTATCATCGCTGGGAAGGCGTCAATATGTACGATCTGGAGTTAATGGTACAAAGCGGGAGAAAGGTATCAACTGCAGATGTATCTTCAATATCTGGTTTTCAGTCGCGGCCATCTTTTTTCATTGTATACCCAAAAATCGCTGGCAAGGTAATTTCCATCAACACACCTGTGACAGATGCTGAAGTGGATATCGACTGGCAAGTCTCTCAGGGGCAGCTTGTTGAAGGCACCACGACCAATATTGATTACGCCGCTCGATTCTTTGTGACCTGTAAAAATGCAGGCCATGCACAAGAGGTTTTTGAATGGCTTACAAAGGAGTTTAAAGCCGTCACTTATGCTTAAAAAAACTGAACATAAGGAAATTAAATTAAAAGTCCCTTTATTCCGTCCATTGGTTCATCCCGAATTTCGCCACCTGTGTGTGGCGAATTTTCTGGCAAACATAGGAAGCTGGATGCAGATTTTTGCTACCGGATGGCTCGTTGCAATTCAGACTAAAGATCCATCTGTATCTGCAATGGCACAGACCCTTACACAGATCCCAATATTCCTTTTTTCAGTACTGGGCGGGGTTATGGCTGACAGATATCAAAGTTTTCGTTATTTAGGAAGTGTCAACGTAAGTATGATGATCTCTTCAATCATACTTGCAAGTTTCTGCCTGCTCTCTGTACCCGCCATTAGTATAATTTTCATATTCACTTTTCTGACTGCGTCAGGTACTGCACTTAAAGCATCTGCATGGCAGGCAACCATGTCTTCCCTTGTTGCACCTGAAGAGATCGAAGCGGCAGCAACGCTTAACGGGTTAAGCTACAACCTTGCATCAATCATTGGTCCGTCATTAGGGGCTATGCTTTTTGCCATCACAGGTGCAGCAGCGCTTTATTTTACCAATGCTATCTGCCTTGCCTCACTCGCTGTAATTTATTTCTGGATGCATAAAGGAGCATCAAAATCTCAAAGAAATATAAAGAAAAGCTTTTTATCTTTGTTAACTGAAGGTTTAAGAATTAGTACTGGTAGCATAAAATTCAGGGGCATATTGATTGTCACTGCTCTGATTTTTTTCTCTGTATCAACTTTTCAGGCAATGCTACCGGCTTATGTAAGCCTCATAGTAAAAGGTAATAGTCATACTCTTGGACTACTGATGGGCGGATTTGGTGCAGGTGCAGTGATCGCCGCCTTTTCCTTGTCAACATTAAGAACGATATTATTCCGGCATCAACTTCTTGCGCTGGCCTGTGGCGTGTATGGTATGTTTTTGTTTATTTTTTCAACTGGAGCACCTGTGATTGTTCTTGTGCCAGTTGCCATAGTTGGAGGTTTTGCATGGGCATCCATTGTATCGACTATGAACTCCTCTGCTCAGTCGGTTTTTGATTCATCACTCAGGGCCCGTGCATTGTCGGTTTACAGCATGTGCTTTTATGGATCTCTTACACTTGGGAGCCTGACTTGGGGGAAAGTCTCAGCACTCTATGGCATTCAGACAGCATTTTGCATTTCTTCTAGCCTGATGGCTTGTACAGCTTTGTATGTATTTTTCGCTTCAAATACTCGCGACTAAACACGCCAAAATTTCATGAAATATGTATCATTAGGGATGGTTTTAATTTGAAACTTTTGAATAGTCAGATTGAGCGAGTGATGGAAAAACTCCGAATCCCCAGACCGCCAGAACCTACGCTAGAGGGGCTTGGAGAGCTCTATCGGGCATGGTGTCGTTATGTTCCATTCGACAATATACGTAAGCGAATAGACAGCACCAGCAATACAATCAAACCCTTGCCTGGAGCAAACCCTCATGACTTCTTTTCTCACTGGTTGGCAAATGGAACCGGTGGAACGTGCTGGGCTGGCCATGGTGCTCTATATGCTTTATTAAAACATTTCAATTTTCCGGTTCAATACGGAATATCAACGATGCTTTCAGCGCATCCGGCATCATTCAACTCGCCAGGGCATGGTACGCTTTTAGTGCCTTTAGACAATGAAACCTATGTTATTGACGCTACGATGCTGCATGGTGCTCCTCTTCCTTTGAGAGAGTGGCAATCAAATCATTCGGTCTGGGGAACCCGGGTACATTTTTCTGAGGGACACTGGTGTATTAACTGGAAACCTCTGGGTCGCCCCTGGCTTGACTGTAGGCTGCTTGAGTCAGATGCAGTGGAAGCGGAGTATACGCGCCGACATGAACTCAGCAGGGATAATAGTCGTTTTGACGGTTCTCTCCTTATAAGGTTGGCCGGAAATAATACTATTACAGGTATTGTTAAAGGCGAACTGATAATCAGGGATTCTGATGGAAAGGAGATCCATTCGACACTTTCTCATGATGAGCAATGTAAGATGTTAATCGAGCATTTTGGTATCAATGAAGAGACTGTTTTCTCCATTCCTCAGAATGAGCATGCCCGAATCGGCATATAGGGCTGTATTTTCTTACAGCGCATAGCGGGCCTTCAACTTAGTCAGCCTGTCCGCTTTGTGCTATGAGTTCAATGGGTCGATGCAACGCTATCCTTAAACAAGGAGGGACGTTGCCATGAAACGAAGAACGCGGATTACCTAAACTCCAGAGCAAAATGCAATTATCTGCGACAGATATAAGCAAGGTGATTCTTTACATGATATCGCCGGAATGTTCGACAGATATCATTCTTCCATTATGCCTGACCTGCTCCCTGTATATGAATGCACGGCTTCAGCCAATTCTTCATCTACTGTCGGCTAACTGCGAGCGTCCGCTTTTCGCTCAGAGCGGACCTTCATCTCAGTCAGCCTGTCCGCTTTGTGCCATAAACGGACATTCTGTAACGTTGGATATGCATTATCGGACATCTTACCTTCATCGTATAAGGCACATTTTTTAATTCTGCGAGGTAATATGAGTCAGGCCTACAAGAAATTTTTAAGAAGAATGAGTGGCTATTTTTTTCGTACTGTTCCCATAGAAAGGCTGGCTTATGTCCTTGATCTCCCAAAACCAGAAAGTAGCGGGCGGTATCATCGCCCTGGACAGCCTATACTTTACATGAGTCCCGTAAAAGAGTGGTCAATAAGGGCTGTGTCCGGGTATATGCGGGCCGACGGAATTCGACGCGTAGTTGTTCCACTCTATATTGTAGTGGTCAACTAAAACTGGCCACCGCTTTAGAGTTTTTCCAGTATCGGTTTTCCGATTCGTTTGGGGGTAACCCACCGTTATAGTCATGCGGCCTTAGCGAGCTGTAATACCCGACGATATAGTCTGTGATCGCATGTGCAGCTTCGCTAAAGTTTATATAACCTGTCACTGGCACCCACTCGTTTTTCAGACTTCTGAAGAAGCGTTCCATCGGGCTGTTGTCCCAACAGTTTCCACGTCGGCTCATACTCTGCCTGATCCGGCAACGCCACAGTAACTGCCGGAACTGCCTGCTTGTATAGTGGCTACCCTGGTCACTGTGGAACATCACTCCGGCTGGTTTACCGCGAGTTTCCCACGCCATTTCCAGTGCTTTGATGGTCAGCCTGCTGTCCGGTGAGAATGACATTGCCCAGCCCACCGGTTTTCTTGCGAACAGATCGAGAACAACAGCGAGGTAAGCCCAACGCTTGCCTGTCCAGATATACGTCACATCGCCGCACCATACCTGATTAGGCTCTGTCACTGCGAACTGTCGCTCAAGGTGATTCGGGATAACGATGTGTTCATGACCACCACGTTTATACCGGTGGGTAGGTTGCTGACAACTCACCAGCCCCAGTTCTTTCATGAGCCTGCCGGCAAGCCAGCGTCCCATTCTGAAGCCTCTCAGGGTTGCCTTAATCGCGATACTTCTTGCGCCAGCAGAGCCATGGCTGATGTTATGCAGTTCCAGAACCTGACTGCGTAACACCGCTCGCCTGCCGTCTGGCTTTTCGGGGCTTTTTTCCCAGTATTTGTAGCTGCTGCGATGAACCCCGAACACGTGGCAAAGTGTGACCACAGGATACTGCGCTCTGAGTTTCCCGATTAACGAGAACTGTTCAGGGAGTCTGACATCAAGAGCGCAGTAGCCTTTTTTAATATGTCGTTTTCCATTTCAATGCGTTGTAGCTTTTTCTTCAGCTCGCGTATTTCAATCTGTTCCGGGGTTATAGGGGAGGCTTTAGGTATTTTGCCCTGTCGTTCATCCCGCAACTGCTTTACCCATCGCGTCATGGTAGAAAGACCCACATCCATAGCACTGGCCGCAGCTGCAACGGTGTAGTTCTGATCAAGGACCAGTTGAGCTGATTCGTGTTTAAACTCTGCGCTGAAATTTCTTTTTTTCATTGGGACACCTGTGTTGTTCTGAGATGAGCATATCACCTCTATTCAGGTGGCCAAATTCAGTAAACCACTACACAGGGATGTTGAACAAACGCCTGCAGCAATATGACTATACTCATACCCAAAGCGGCTCTCAGAAGCATGAGTTTCCGTCCTCTGCGATCAGCAACAGCACCCCATAAAGGAGAAACAAATGCTGAGATGAGGAATGTGACACTGAACGTCACTCCAGACCATACAGTTAATGCTTTATCATTATGAACGCCCAGCTGTTCAATATAAAGCGGAAGGAAAGGGAGAATCTGACTGATAGCCATGCCAGTAAAAAAACATCCTAACCATACTGCGATAAGATTTATTTTCCATGTATCCATAAAACATAACTTTTTCATATCGAATTGATATTTTATTTTAATGTATTAACAGCGTAATTTAAGAAATGTTTCATTATGGTTACAGCTAAATCTTCCTTTTTAAGTAACTAAACGTAAGACGTTTGCGAGCGCCCGCTTTTCGCTCATAGCAGACTTTGCCCGTTTACAATCATGAGCACTTCAGTCAGCAAACTGTCAGCTCAGCCTGAATCAGATATTTCACGCAGCACAGAAATCACCGTTACAAAAGCCAGCTTCCATTTTCAGGGAACCACAACAACAGTGAGCAAGTTTTCACATCTGTTTATCGATGGTTACCCTGTCTGAGGGGGATAACACCTCTACGACTGTTATCGCTCTTCATGCCTGCTTAAGGCCCGTCAGATTGATTCCGCCATAATGTTGACGGCCGAAGCAATGTTTTCGCTCTTTATGCCACCGTAGCCCAGCACAAAGCCATTGCTTCGACGGGGCTGAAAATAATAGTGTCCGAGCCCCCTTAACGCGACACCTTTGCTGGCCGCACTGGCCATCATCCTGTTTGTATCAACTGACGCATTAAACAGGGCCGTCAGGTGCAGCCCTGCATTCCCCCCGGACATCGTGACTTCATTGCCAAAGGCCTGAGTCAGTGCGCTGCGCAGCGTGTGTTGACGCTCAGCGTAAATCCCGCGCATCCGTCTGATATGGGTGGAAAAATAGCCTTCACTGATAAAGTCAGCCAGCGCCGCCTGCACCGTAAACTGGCCGGGGCGATAAAGCTGAACCAGCCCTTTTTTAAAGGCGCCCGCGAGTTTTTCCGGCAACACCATATAGCTGATGCGTAATCCCGGAAACATGACTTTACTGAACGTCCCGCAGTAAATAACGCGCTGGTAGCTGTCCAGCCCCTGCAGAGACGAGACCGGACTCCTGTCGTAACGGAACTCGCTGTCGTAGTCGTCCTCAACGATCCAGAAGCCGTATTCGGCAGCCAGTTCGGTGAGTTGGCGCCTGCGCTGCAACGTGAGCGCAACGCCCATCGGATACTGATGAGACGGCGAGGTGAACAGCAATCTGGGAAACGGGGCCGCAAACGAAAACTGGCCGATATCAATGCCCTGATCATCAACGGGTACGGGGATAACGTTCAGTCCTGCTGCCTGCCAGAGCAGGGCGGTGCTCCAGTTACAGGGCTCCTCTGTTAACGCACTGTCACCGGGATCCGCCAGCATATGGGCGCACAGGCTCAGTGACTGATTACTGCCCATGGTGATAAGGATTTGTTCCGGCTGGCACACCACCGAGCGGGAAACCTGCAGGTAATGCGCAAGCGCTTCGCGCAAAGGTAAATAGCCGCCTTCGCTGTCGTAGCCGGTCATGTGCGCCGCAGGCCGACGGATATGGCGGTTCTGCATGCGCTTCCACACCGGAAAGGGAAAGTTACTGGTTTCAACTACCCCGGGTACAAACGCGCCTGCATGCTGCGAAACGCCGGAAGCACCTGAAATCATGATTTTTGCCCGCGATGACAACGCCGACGGGGCCTCTGAGGGCGCAGGCACCAGACGGGGGCTTGCTGGAGGTGCAATGTCGGCGACAAAGGTGCCTTTGCCACGCTGGCAAACAATGTAGCCCTCAGCGGAGAGTCTGTCATAGGTCAGCGTCAGCGTCATACGTGACACACCGAGCTCAGCAGAAAGCTGACGTGTTGAGGGCAGCCTGGATCCGGAAATCAACATGCCACCCAGTATTGCCTTCTGAATAATGCTGAAAATCCTGACCTGCAGGGGACGATGCGCATCGGCATCAATATCCTGAAGAATAAGGTCGCAGAGCAGAACGGATTGCGAAGTGGACATAAAAATTGATCCGGATTGGCTATAGAGGGTCAGTCCATTATGTCTTATTTTTCAGCCAACCTCATCGGGGGATAATCACGCTGTGCCATCATCTGCAATTTTTATTGCCGGGTAACGGGGCGGCTGTGAAATCGGTTGCTTCTACACCGGGACAAACTATGGCGCAGTCTTATGATGTCCGGCTTCATGCCAGTATGATCACGTCGGTGGACGCGTCTTCGCCGCAGCGCATTGAAGATTTTGTCAGGCGAAATTATGGCTGGGAGGCCCGTGCTCACCGGCTGGCCAGCGAGCGGGATGAGCTTTTTTGTCTGGAGGATGCTTCCGGGAAGCGCGGTATATTGCGGCTGGCCAACCCCGCTGACTGTCCCGAAACAACGGACCTGCAGGTGCAGGCGTTGCAGTGGATAGCCCGGCAGGCACCGGATTTACCAGTGCCGAGGATCATAAAAAGTCGGACCGGCCAGACTGTGTTATTAAGTCAGACGCTGGATGCTCAGTCCGGGACGCCACCGCGTCTGACCTGGCTCAGCACCTGGCTTGACGGCGTTCCTCTGCGAACTTTACCGCAGAGTGAGACACAGTTCTTTAATATCGGTGTGATGCTGGCCCGTCTGGGACACGTTTTAAAAGACTTTCGTCATGATGGTGCGTTCCGGCCTTTAAACTGGGATCTGAGTCATATCGCTGACTGTCAGGTCTTTTTGCCCGGTCACTGCCCGGACAAAAAATGGAAATCGGTTTATCAGTTTTTCGACAACATCGATACGCGGATTTTGGGGCCGATTAGAAACTTCAGTAAGCAGATCATTCATGCCGATATGAATCCGCATAATTTTGTCATGTCACCTAACGAACCGGCAAGTATATCGGGTATTTTTGATTTCGGTGATATGACGCATACGGCGCGCGTGAACGATATTGCCATTGCAGCAAGTTATCATCTTTCAGGTGAAAATCCGTTTGATCATATTATTCCTTTAGTGCAGGGCTATCATTCTGTCTTTCCGCTCGAGAGGGGAGAAATTGATATGCTGTATGACCTGATTATCGCCAGATTATGTATGACGATCGTCATTACCGAATATCGCGCTCGTCTCTATCCGGAAAACAGAAAATACATCTTAAAAAATACCCACTCTGCGTGGCTGGGACTCTCCCGGTTAATATCAATCGATTTTTTATCTGCCCGCAGAATACTGCGCGCGGCCTGTAACTGAGGGGGAATGATGAAACCTGCCCTAATGGTAAATGCCTACGAACCGTCTGAAAATACCATCCTGGATCCCCATACCGCCGCGTTAATTGCGCGTCGGGGCCGTGTGCTGGGCCCCTCATATAAATTATTTTATAAACATCCGCTGCACGTCGTTCGCAGTGAAGGTGTATGGCTTTATGACCAACATGGTAAAGCGTATCTGGATGTTTATAACAACGTACCCGCAGTGGGGCATTGTCATCCCGCCGTCACTGACGCGGTCAGCCGGCAATTATGCACGCTGAATACGCATACACGTTATCTGAATGAGGTGGTACTGGATTATGCCGAACGGCTGGTCTCAACGTTTCCCTCAGCCTTAAGCAATGTCATGTTTACCTGCACAGGCAGTGAATCGTCCGACCTCGCGCTTCGTATTGCCCGCTGTCACACAGACGGTACGGGCATCATTGTGACGGAAAATGCCTATCACGGTATTACTGCCGCGGTTGCTGAAATCTCACCGTCGCTGGGTAAGGGGGTGCCGCTGGGCGCTCACGTGCGTGTTATCCCGGCACCCAATGCTTATCACCAGGGCGAGGGCAATACGGCCGATTTATTCACAGAGGCTGTACGCAACGCCATAGCCGATCTGCAGCGCCACGGTATTCGTCCCGCCGCGCTGGTCACCGATACCATTTTTTCAAGCGACGGAATTTATTCCGGGCCGGCAGGCTTTTTACATGGGGCAGTGGCTGCGATTCGTGAGGCGGGTGGGCTGTTTATTGCCGATGAAGTTCAGCCAGGATTTGGCCGGCTGGGCACGCACATGTGGGGATTTGAGCGCCACGGTATTGTTCCCGATTTAGTCATTCTGGGGAAACCCATGGGCAATGGTCTTCCCATTGGTGGCGTGGTTGCCCGGCCAGCCTGTTTGCAACGCTTCGCCGGGATTGCCCGTTATTTTAATACGTTTGGCGGTAACCCGGTCAGTTGCGCTGCCGGGATGGCCGTGCTTGATGTTATCGAAAAACAACAGCTGCAACAGAACGCCGTTGAAACGGGCCAGTTACTGATTAACGGGCTGAATACGCTGGCACAACGCTTTCCCGTTATAGGTAATGTCAGAGGCAGCGGATTATTTATTGGCGCGGAGCTGGTCAGCGATAATGCAACTAAAAAACCGGCCGGAGAATATGCGCTGGATGTGGTTAACCGTTTAAGGGCGCGCCAGATTCTCATCAGCGCCTGTGGTAAGGACAGCCATGTTTTAAAAATACGGCCACCTCTGGTTTTCTCTGCCGAAAACGCGCACTACCTTCTTGCTGTCATGACCGACGTAATGGAAGAGATGTTTAATTAAGAATGATCGCCAGCACGCTTTAAAAATAACTGACTACCAGGAGAATATGACGATGTCGCTGTTCAAACCAAAGTATATTACGTTCGACTGCTACGGCACCTTGATCAATTTCGATATGGCCGGCGCAGCCAGAACACAATTTGCCGATCGAATTGACGTCAACGATATGGCGGCATTTGTTAAAGATTTTGCGGCTTATCGTCTTGATGAAGTGCTTGGTGCCTGGAAACCCTACGCGGAAGTTGTGAACAATTCCGTCAGACGTACCTGTAAAAAATGGAAAATTGTCTGTCATGACGCGGACTGTGCGGCCATTAATCACGCTGTGACGACCTGGGGACCGCATCCGGATGTTCCTGCCGGACTGAGCAAGGTGGCCAGAGAGATTCCTCTGGTTCTGTTGACGAATTCGATGAACGATTTAATCACGTACCATGTGCCCAGACTGGGTGCCCCCATTCACGCGGTGTATACCGCAGAGCAGGCGCAGGCTTATAAACCGCACATGAAGGCGTTTGAATATATGCTGGATCAACTAGGATGCGGACCGGAAGAGATTATGCACGTTTCATCCAGCATGCGTTATGACCTGATGACGGCGCATGATATGGGCATTGTTCATAAGGTTTTCGTACAGCGTGGCCACGAGCCGGGCACGCCTTTTTATCAGTATCATGAAATCAGGGATATCGGTGGCCTGGCAGGCGTGCTGGGTCTTTAAACCCGGCACCGGGCACTCAGCCGGTGAGCGTCCGGTCCGCAGGTTCACGTTTCCGGAAAAAACGGGCTGTAAAACAGACAGTCTGAACTACTTCCCGTCGATTTGCACAGAAGAGTGTTTGCAATGTCCGTTAATCGCTCATAGCTGACTGAAACCAACCCCAATACTTCACGACGAGCCCGCATTTTGATGTGAGGATGATAAGAGCTATTTTCTGAAGCGTCGATTATAGTTCGGGATGCAGACCAACTTGGGGCTGACGGACGAAAGCAGCGCCGACTGGCTGCCGAAGTGCGACGATCCGAACGCAGCATGACAACCTGAACCGGCGAAAGCCGGTTTTTTTATACCCATTATACACCTGTGGTGAAGGATATGCGTCACCCTTCACCCATTCATCACCACCTAACCTTATGATATGAATGCATAAAAACAAAAGGTGAACAGTGTGAAGGATTATTCATAAAATCTTTTTTTATGGGGAATCACGACATCATATTGAGTCGTTATTAACCAACGTCGATTCTGGACGAACATCAATTCGACAGATATGGTATTCAGAGAGCCACAAACGAGGTGCGAAATGGATACAGTTGAAGAGCTGGGTGGAACGTATTTTTACAAAGGAATGTTCAATCTCACCGCTGGAGAGCTTTTTTTCTTCGTGTTTCTGGATGAGGCTCAAAAACAGCTTGGTGTCGAGGATATAGCTACTTTGGCACTTATAATTTTAGGACAACCAACTCAAACGACGCGGGGAAAACCGGCTGGGGCCACTAAGGGGACGTCGATCTTGAGTGCAAACCTCCGCGTTTGGTTGAACATAAGAGTGAACCGCTGGCCAACTCTTACAACTGAAAGTATCAAACGACTTAAATTTAGTTACGTTAATAATCTGGGGGCGTTTGCTGGACGCTGGATACCAATACTAGGTATTGGCTTTATATTAAATGACGTGACACAAATCGCATGGAAAGCAACCCATACCTATAACCTGATTGCAAAGAATGGTGACAAGCTATGGTAAAGGACACGATAGAAAGCGCTATTTTTGAGTGGTACGACAATAATTATAATTCTAAACCCCTTTTCTCAAGAGATAAGCCTGAATTAACGCTCGAAACCAGCCTCTCAACAGGTAAGTATCCTTGGGCCAGAGAGACTGGTGATGAAATAATGAATGACTATTTCCAAAGATTTAACGTTGATAGTAGCGAATTTGACTTTCTTGCATATTGGCCTTACGAAAAAGGCTTTCTGCCCAATTTCTTAAGGCCTAAGTCGCAAAGAGTCCCCGATGTTGAACCAAAGCCCCTTACGATTTTTATGCTTGTTGAGTCGGCAAAAGCTGGACGATGGCTTTTTAACTGAACAGTTTAAGTGCACCCAGATCCATCAGAAAGGCATAGAGCGTGGTTAGGTTTCGTCTTTCGGAACCTAACCAATGGGTTTGATAGTTTTCCACACGACCAGTTTTTAACCGTATTGAGAACCCTGCAAGTTGAAATCGCTAAAAAAAATCAGGGGGCACAAATGGGGGCACTTTGGGTTTTTAATTTAAAAATAAATAATAAAAACAAGTGGTTGAATTATTATTTGAGTCCGGCCTTCGCACCATACAGAATAATTTCAATTAAAACAGAAGGTTAAGCTTCCTGTATTACCTTTCTGTCACCTGAAACTGTACTGAACCCTGACACACGAAAATGCCTCTGTGGTTAGTAGTGGCTATTTGGGATTCTAACTTACAGTGGCGTGTAGTTCCAGGCTCAAACACGTAGCAATACCCAACTTGAAGCTCATGACGCAGCCAACGTCTTTAAACTCTCCCATCACGGATTGATCATAC
The DNA here is from genome assembly GCF_043545505.1 of Pantoea sp. SGAir0183. NCBI lineage: Bacteria > Pseudomonadati > Pseudomonadota > Gammaproteobacteria > Enterobacterales > Erwiniaceae > Pantoea > Pantoea sp. SGAir0183. The sequence goes on along the minus strand of NZ_CP028053.1, from coordinate 3,765,018 downwards.
GCATTTAAGCCCGATGTGTGGCGTTGTACAGCCCCAATGACCTGCTCCCCGTTGATTAACACACCGCGATGTTAGTAATGTCTTCATAAGCCACATGAGGACATCCCCATGAAGAAGCGTTTTTCCGACGAACAGATCATCAGTATCCTCCGCGAAGCTGAAGCCGGGGTTTCTGCCCGTGAACTCTGCCGCAAGCACGCCATTTCCGATGCCACCTTTTATACCTGGCGTAAGAAGTATGGTGGTATGGAGGTGCCCGAGGTTAAGCGCCTGAAGTCGCTTGAAGAAGAGAACGCCAGACTCAAGAAGCTGCTTGCCGAAGCCATGCTGGATAAGGAGGCACTCCAGGTGGCTCTGGGGCGAAAGTACTGACGACAGACCAGAAGCGGGAAGCCGTTGAGTTTATGTGTGATGCGACCGGTCTGTCGCAACGTCGTGCCTGCAGGCTGCCAGGTTTGTCCCTGTCGACCTGCCGCTACGAGGCTCTGCGTCCGGCGGCTGATGCGCATTTATCAGAGCGCATCACTGAGCTGGCACTGGAGCGCAGGCGTTTTGGCTACCGCCGCATCTGGCAGTTACTGCGCCGTGAAGGCCTTCATGTTAATCACAAGCGCGTGTACCGCCTTTATCATCTGAGAGGGCTGGGCGTAAAACGCAGACGGCGTCGTAAAGGGCTGGCAACAGAACGTCTGCCGCTGCTCCGCCCGGCGGCGCCCAACCTGACCTGGTCGATGGATTTTGTCATGGACGCGCTCGCCACCGGTCGCAGGCTCAAGTGCCTGACCTGTGTGGACGACTTCACGAAGGAATGCCTGACGGTCACTGTTGCCTTTGGGATTTCAGGCGTGCAGGTGACACACATTCTGGACAGCATTGCGCTGTTTCGAGGCTATCCGGCGACGATAAGAACTGACCAGGGGCCGGAGTTCACCTGCCGCGCACTGGATCAATGGGCTTTTGAGCATGGTGTTGAGTTGCGCTTAATCCAGCCGGGCAAGCCAACGCAGAACGGATTTATTGAGAGCTTTAACGGACGCTTTCGCGATGAATGTCTGAATGAGCACTGGTTCAGCGATATCGTTCACGCCAGGAAAGTCATTAATGACTGGCGGCAGGATTATAACGAGTGTCGTCCACATTCAGCACTAAATTATCAGACGCCATCAGAGTTTGCAGCACGATGGCGGAATGGAAAATGTGAAGGTAAACAAACCGACATTACTAACTGATGGTTGTATCTAATACTGGGGGCAGGTCATGGCTTATTAGGTGTTGGAGTACACTATGCACCCCTTCACCTTTTATACCCATTGATTCATCAATTCATAGAGGATAATAAATGAAAATCATATTTGAAGATGACTAGAATGGTCAGGTCATTGGGTGAGATGTTCCTGTTGACAAGCTTTCAGAAATTCCCAATATCTCAGCTTGTGCACGTCTTCTAAATTTAAAAACAGAAACCGTAAAATCAAGGGTTCGTAGAGGGGCCAGTTCTGCTTGCACTGGCAACAGGTGATTCAGAAACAGTAAAATAAATAAAGCTATATAGCCCTGACTTTTAACGAAGGTAGAGATTTTTTATACCATAAAAATATAAGAGATAATCTAAAGATTTTGTGTGGCTACTAATATAACCTGAGTCAGGATTACTAACCGAAGCGTATGTGAAAGGGATAGAGTTATTCGGCTTGGTCGCGGATTTGACAGCACTATCAGGTAATATGTCAACGAATATAGACCACTAAAACTGAAAAAAAAGAGCCGGGTTAATCCCGGCTTTTTAATTTTTAAAACTAACTTATGACCTCTTTCTTAGAAATCTCTGCGTATTTCATTTTTATTTCGTCCAGCGGTTTGTCTTCAAGAAATCGAAACAGTGATGCTTCAAGATACTCAGGCAATTGCTCAAAGGCTAACCAGTGGCGTTTTTCTTTTTCAGCAACATAACCAGTGGTGTTTGAGCCTGCAAAAATATCTATCACTAGATCTCCAGGTTCAGTTAAGAAACGAATGAAAAACTCCGGCAGTTTTGCAGGGAATCGTGCTGGGTGAGCTTTAATACCAACTTCTTTACATAGTTTTAAGTATTTAGAGCTTGCCTCTGAGTTTGGTATTTGAAGAAGGTTCGATGGGATCGCTCCGCCATTATCCTTACCAAAAGAAGATCCTATATCGTGCCCAGAGGGACGTTTTGCCGGACTATAATAAGCTTCAGGGTTTTTTATTAACTTTTTCATTCTGTCTGAATATTCAGTCAGAACATTACTAACATTAGCTTTTGGCCATTCTGATTTGGACAGCCACCATACAGTGTTTACAGAATCTTTAGTCCTGATTTTTCTCTTGTTCACCCATTCAATCGGAGATGGAAGCTTTGACGGATTAAACCAGAAAAATTCTTCCGCTAAATGGAAACCTATTTCGTCACAGAACTTAATCAAAACTCGGTAGTTATACAAACTGCGTACAGGAACACCTTTTAGATATGCTCCGCCAAGATCAACTACAAATGACCCATCCGGCTTCAGTTTTTGATAAACAAGAGATGCAAACTCAGCCAGCCAGTCAATATACTCATGTTGGTCTTTGTTACCATAATCCTTTTTACGTTGTAGAGCAAAAGGAGGGGAAGTCATCACCAGATTGACAGAATTATCAGGTAGCTGAGCAAGCATTTTTAAGGAATCAGCTACGTAGGCCTCTCCTAACTCTGTCTTATATAAAGGTTTTTCCCTAAATTTTGGTAACAACATGATATCTCTCTAATGGTAGGGCTTTTGAACGAAGGAAACTTATAGTCTGTAGATTCAAATAAGTCAACTATGGATTATTGATGCTTTACCAACCCAGAGTCAATGAGTATGTCAGCCAGACAAAATTTTGCATGGAATCTGCGGAAGATAAGGCAATCGCAAGGTATTTCCCAAGAAAAACTCGCGGATTTGTGTGATCTCCATAGGACGTATGTCAGCTCAGTTGAGCGCGGTGAGAGAAATATCACCGTTGATAACATGGAGCGTTTGGCTACTGCTCTTGGCGTGGATATAAGGGAGCTATTAGAACCAAATGACTGAAACTGTACCGAAGTCTCATAAAGAAAGATTTAATGAGCTTTTTCCTTATGTGAGGGAATACCAGAAATTAGCTTCTGAATATAATATCAATGATATATTCCAAGACAATGGCGGAAAGTATTTACAGTTGCTTATGTTGTTAGATTTGGCAACTGATGGTACGCGCGAAGGAAATGATGCAATTGATGCTGAGGGAAATGAGTACGAGATAAAAACTGTAAATCTCGATCTTCAACGTCAATTTACAACGCACCATCACATGAATCCAGTTATAATTGCTAAATATAGAAAGGTTGACTGGTATTTTGCCGCCTTTCAAGGTATTGAGCTTAAGGTAATATATAAACTCACTCCCGATAAAATGGAGCCGTTTTATAAAAAGTGGGAGGAGAAATGGCATGCAGATGGTGAAAAGGATATTAATAATCCCAAGATTCAGTTGCGGTATGTAATGCAAGTAGGTCAAGTTGTATGGTTGCCTGATGGTATAAAAGATTTTACTATTCCTCCGTTAGCTCGGAGAAGAAAAGCAAATGCTATTTCTACAACAGATGTATAATAATATATATAAAGGCCTGAATGAGCACTGGTTCAGCGATATTGTTTATGCAAGGGCAGGCGGCAGGATTATAATGAGTGCCTTCCCCATTCATCGCTGGATTACCAGGCTCCAGCTGAATTTGCAGCGGACTGGCGAAATGGGAAATATGAAGCAAAACCAACCGACATTACTAACAGAAGGTTGTATTTAATCCTAGGGGCTGGTCAGTTTACTCTCGGGGGTATTCACCAGGTTCCACCCATAATCTTTAAGTTTGTCAATAATAAACCACTGAGCTCTATCAACATCGATAAGATTAGCATGTCCGCTTACAAACGTGACGTAAGCATGAATCGCCGACTCCTTTTTCTTGTAAAAAAAATAATTTCGCAACGGATGCTTCTTCGTTGCATAGACGGGTGCGTTCAGGTCCTGGTAGGTTTCACCCAGCAATGGTTCAAATTGATCATTGGTTAAATCTTATACCTTTGCATTGAGCTCCACCCAATAATGATGCTCATCCCGCGTTGGGTGGCTGCCTTTTACGATGCTGATAACTGCGCGTGGGTAAAGCCAGGTAAAGAACAGTCCAAGGAAAACGGATGCTCCCTGACATGAATTTTTAGGAAAACTATAGAAAAACGGAATCCCTGTTTCATTCAGTTCATCATGCGTTTGGTCAAAGACCAGTCGCAAATCTGTGGCAAACTGAATAGCTAATTTATCCATATCGCTCTCATATTTCTGCATCCATTACCAATATCATGAAAAATAATCACTTCAAAACCACAAAACAAATATCAAAATCGCTATAATTACCAATAACATTATTTTAGTATTGTTCCCAAAACATATCCATAACGCTTCTTTTTTCTTAAGAGTTACATCATCGTGTGAATTAGTTTTCTGTGGCTATCCTCACCATTTTTAATCTCTTTATTTCTAATTTTTTCTATCGATAATTTTAGTTATTCATATTACTCAAATTTTTCAATTCTATCTTTATCAATACTAACTTCTTTCTTAACAGCAATTATTAGGTTTAGATGTGTAGTAATTAATTAGCAGTGTGGATTTTTTTATGATGAAAATAAAAGTGATAGGCATTCAGTCTTCTGAATAAACTCTTTAAGCTAATCATTAACAAAAATGTTGTAAAAGCTGCTAAATATGAAAATATACTTTGACCTTTTATTATCTTATCAACTGCTTCCATCTCGGACTTTTTATAAAACGCAGCGCATAATGTATTTATAGACTCTGGGGCTAATTCAGTGATTTCTGAGTACTTTATTTTTGAGAACTTGTTGTCTAAACAGTTTTCCTTAGTGATTGCTAGTTTGTTAAATACCGGTTTTGCTCTGTCATGATTAATCATAATCCAGGGGTCATTTTTATTAAGTTTCAATATGGCATTTTCAGTAACTCCCCAAGTCAAGAATACGATTGAAACAGAGAAAATTAGTACTGAAAAAAAAGCTAGCACCCATGTTTCAAAAATTGGAGGCCTTACTGGCTTCAAAATATTAAGATCAAACCATCCTTTCATGGAGGAAATCTGGCGAATATCAACCATTTCACTTTCTACCAAATTAATAAATTTTTCAATTTGTGTGGTATTGGTTGCGTTAAAATTATATATGGCATTGAATTTATCAATGTCATGTTGGTTTTTGTGGAAGGAATTAATTAACTCATTATTGAAGCCCTTAGAACCGACGAATAATGACCATAGCTTATCAAGAATACTATAAAGGGATTTGGACTTAAAGTAGAAATAAGACCATATTACTACAATGAGACCTAAGCCAAGCGCTGTTTTGATTGCTGCATCAAACTTTTCAATATGACTAATGTATTCATCCATAAGCCAGTCTCTTTTTTGTATAAAATGATAACAGTTTTTATACTATCATCTTAACGCTTTAAATTTTCTTTGTGAAACTATTTCTATGTGTTTTAATCATTCGTTTTGCTATGTGTGATTGTTTAATTTCTTTTTGATTCAATGGTTTAAGTGAAGTGTTGGGTTTTATTTAAATGCTTGCGTATAAAAAAGATGAAACCTAGCATAACTGAGAAGTTCTTCATCTCAATACTCATTTAGTGGATTTCCTAACTTGATTAAATTAGAGATATCAATTTAGGCCAATCTTTCTAACGCATTCACTGATCTTAAAATGCCTGCCCTAATTAGGGCAGGCACTTCTACTTTTTACCATTCTACAAGCCCAATCGCCTTCATCACCCGCTTTCTCTGCTGCACGGACAGCGAAGCCAGATCCTTAATCGATCCCACCCGCGTCCCGTTTATCACGTCCCTGGGTTTAAAGCTGATAATAATCTGGCACCAGGTGACCTTCACATCCAGTTGCACACCAATCGGAAACCCCGCTTCTTTTAGCCAGCAGCCCTTAAGGGTGATCGCTGGAACGCGGCGATAATTTGGAGTGCGTGTCACATAACCTACGGTCGCATAGCGCTGGGTATAGTTTGGTGCTTTAGGTTCAGTGTGGCCTGAAATACAATCGAAGGCAGTCATGATTACTATTCTCCGTTAATAGTGATTGTGATCAGCGATGCGGATGTGTTGCCCCACATTCGTATCGCGCTAAATGACCGGAATATTTAATCAGGCAGGCGAAAATGCAGCGATAGAGAAAATAGCAAACTGCGAAAGCGTACGCAGAAATTTCACGCAAATCGCAACGCAATCGATCATTTTTAGTGGCAGATCTGAATTCTGATAGTGGCGAAAAGAAGGGGAAATACCCGACCATTTCACGCGTCCTCAGCGTCAATCCGCTATTCTGTGGCCCTTGCCTAAACCGCCTCCGGGACTTTCACCGCGTCACCAAACCCTGACTCCGAAATCCTTCATCAGCCCCTTGCACTCTCCTGGGAGCTCCATAACAATTTCCACATCGGCACCGTCAACGCCTTTAGCCATCCACAGGATCAGCAGCTTCCGCTGGTGAAACGTAATCTGATCGCCGAGCCGTTCGTGACCGTTGCCTCACCGCAATACTTACTGTTGCCAGCTTGCTGACCGGCAGCAACGACTGGGCTTATGAGATCACTAACGAATGTCACTTTTTCAACATTCCCAAATCGCTTGCGGTCTGTGACAGCACGCCGTTACGAAAATCGGTGCTTTCAGGGGCTGGGATTGCCTGCCGGAGTATGTTGTCCAGCGTGATATCTGCAGTGAAAAACGCATCTGCCTTTTTAAATAGATGAAATCATCGAAATTGCTATTAAACCTCTATTATCCGGCCCGCAGCCAAATAGCTGAAGTCAGATGGACAGCAAGAGCGGTACACTCTTCGCCTGATATTGAAATCCTTTCGAATAATCCTGTAATTACGCAGAATGCTTTGCAAATGTGAAGTCTGTTGATGATTACGAAGATGCAGTAAGGCTCCGTTATTACTTTATCCCCTGTGTCGCCGTGTTCTTGATAATCTGGTATACAGACCCGTAACGTTCTTAACGTCAGGATAAAAATTGAAAGTCAGCGAAGAAACCCTTATGCAGGCCGGTTTCACGTTACGTGAGCTGGGCAGAATAAAAAACATGTCACAACGCTCTGGCGATACACTGGGCGAAGCGATTAACGACCTGGCCCGGCGCTTTATTATTGCTGCTGTCGCCGTGACATTTTGCCTGGTCGTGTTCTTTATCCTGCTTGTTTTTGGATCAGCCCAATCGGTTATCCCGGGTGCTCTCGGTCTGGCCTGTGGCGCTGCCGTTGCAGCATTCTCCCAGCCACCTGTTGTCACTTACAAAGCCTGGCGTTTCAGACGCGCTCAGCGCGGCTGACCGTGTGGGCAAGCGGTAAATTTTTAGGTACGCGGCTGGCCAGCTCTTTATCACGTCATCACCTGGGGCCAGGTATCGAGAGGCTGTTCTTTATCGGTGCGGCTCTGATGTCTCTGGGCTTTATTGCCACCTTTCAGCAGACAGCATTGAATCTGGCGCTAGCGTTCATCATTGTGGCGGCCATGAGTGATGGCATTGCGGATGTGTGTCTGATTTCACCTATTCAGCGCGAACCGGACACGCTGAGACTGCCGGTCTTTAGCCTGATGACCTTGTTGCAGATGACGGGCTTTGGTGTGGGCATGCTCATAGTTACCCCGTATTATGTATGGCTTGATCCTGAGCTGCTTATTATCATCTTTCATGGTCTTCCGTTGATGATAGTAGGCGGGTTCATGTGGCAAAAGTGATACAGTTAAGGGAAGGGAGATGTGCTAATAAACGACATCACAGATGTTTCCTCCCGCCATCCCGGTATTATATTGCCCACTGCCAATCGTAGGCAGATATTGTGTAAATCAGATAAAAGGATTTTGACCATCGTAGATGATGTTTATCTGATGAAAATGGATATCTTGCAATGAAATAACCTCTGTTACTGGGCTTGTAGAAGAAATAGGGTGAGTTTCAAGATGACGAGGGCTATTGAAAATAAAAACGATACAATACATAGCACTCAAAACATAGCGCTCCGCGCCGAGAAACAATGAGACGTGAGCATCCCTGCCGTTCATAGCATCTTTAGCGTAGGTCAGATAAACCCCACTTTTGGCCTTAGTCCCTCTGCGGTCAGGATTTGGATTCGATGAGATTTTTCTCTGACTTTTTATCGCATCAAATCCTTCCTTAGATGTGTAATGGATGTAAACCGTTTTCCCGTTAAACATGCCATTATCGATGTGCATTTCGAGGCGATGATCTTTACTAAACACAGTTACTACTCCATTAACATTAAAAAATATTAATGCTTGAGGGTAAGGTATAGAATCGTCAGATTCCATTTTTATCAGTCATTTCCGATTTTTTCAGAATTCATCACATCGTATTGCGTGCAGCAAGGCAACGCATTCTCAATGCGAATGGGGGACGCTCTTTTTCCAATGACAGACTAAAGGCTCCATCCTTAATGACAACCTGCAGTGACGGTCTGCCATGGATTCCTGATTTTTTGTCGACAAGAAAGCGTGTCTTAACGTTTTATATCACCAGGGCAATCCGTTTCACTTTAAAGGTCAACAGCGCATTGGCATTAAATTGTTTCCCCATACCACTCTTTAATCAAAGCGTTAAACCTGATTTGAGTCGCACGTAAATTCTGCTTTATATCTATCTAAATCATTCCTATTAAAGTGTTAAGACGGTTTGTGACGGCACGTAATTGATTTCACCTCAGCGACACCAAAAACCCCACCGCCACCAACGCATAAAACCCCGCACAAATGACATCAAAACTGCGCCGCGCCCGATTGAGATACGTCTCCGCCGTTTGCGAAGCAAAAATCAGCGCATACAGGCTAAATATCATCACCCCGGTCAGTGCGCAGGTGGCAACCAGAACATAGCTCTGCCACTGTGGGGCGCTGCGGGTCAGGCCTACGCTGGTGACGGTGAACCAGGTCAGGGCGGCTTTAGGATTCGTAAGGTGCAACCCCAGGCCTTGCAGATAGTAGCCGCGTAAACGCGTGTGAGAACGGGCGGGACGTGCCGCAAGGTCGCCAGGGCGAAAGGCACTGCGCAGGGCTTTTGACGCCAGCCAGAGCAAATAGGCCGCGCCGAGCAGTTTTAGCCAGACGATAAAACCGTGGAAGGAGACCAAAATCGCAGAGATGCCAAAGGCGGTTAACAGGCCCCAGCACAGGGAGCCGGAGATAACGCCGGTTGCCAGCACCAGTCCGGCCTGACGGCCATCATTCATGGCTGCATTCGCGATGGACAGATTGCCCGGTCCGGGCGAGGCGGTGCCAATGGTGTAAACCAGTAAAGCAGCTAAAAATGAAGACATATCCCACATATTGCATCCCTGACCTGAGAAGAGAATGTATTAACATAACTTTTGTAATTCGCCCGGGCCACTAATATCTGTTGTCGTTCGCACGTCTTAATCTCTCTGTACAGGGTGAGGGCATTTTCCATAGTCTAATCAGTTTTTTGAAGCCCATTTTCACGGGATGGATGCAGTATTCTCTGCGATCAGGAGAAGTGAGAAGCGGCACGCGATGCAGCGTGCCTTCAGCAATACAAAAGAAGTTTTAATGCGATGCCGCCAGCCCGGCCTCTCCTTCATCGACCTCCTTACGCTCCCGAATCAATATCCACAGTGCCGCCGCACCAATAAGGTCAAACACCGCCAGCGCAACGAAGAACGGACCAAAGCCGATAAGGCTGACGAAGGCGCCAATAAACAGGTTAAAGATCAACTGACCGGACCAGGCGCAGGCACCCGCCATACCGACCGCGGTGGCCACCTCGTTTTTTCTGAACAGATCGGCACCCAGGGTGGCGGCTACAGTCGAAAGCAACTGGTGGGAGAAGCCGCCGATGCTGATCAGCAATACGGCCACATAAGGGTTTTCAACGATGCTGACCAGGCCGATAGTGGTCATCAGAATCGCGCCAATCGTAAAGGTAATACGGCGGGAATTAATCAGGCTGGTGCCGCGATCGTTCAGGAACTTCGCAACAAAGCCGCTGGCCAGACAACCCAAATCAGCCATCAGGAAGGGCAGCCAGACGAACATCGCAATCTCTTTCAGGCTGAAGTGCAGGGTTTCAACAAAGAAGATCGGTACCCAGAAGTTAATGGTGCCCCAAGCCGGATCGGCCAGAAACCGTGAGATGCCGATGCCCCAGAAATTACGCTGCTTTAAGATATGAATAACCGAGGTCTTTGCTTTTTTCGTGACATGAAGGTGTTTTTCCTGCCCGCGTTCAATATAGGCGCGTTCCTCTGCCGACAGTCGTTTGGCCTCTTTGGGATCTTTATAAAAGAAGAGCCACACGAAGGCTGCCAGAATCGCCAGTATGCCTGCCACAATGAACGCAAACTGCCAGCTGTGAAACAGGATGCACCAGGCAATCAGCGGCGGTGCCAGCATCGCCCCGAACGACGTGCCCATATTAAATACGCCAGTGGCAATGCCGCGCTCCTTCGCCGGAAACCAGGTGGAGGCGGTTTTGACGCCAGCCGGAATCGCCGAGGCCTCACTGAAGCCCATAATCGCGCGCACCGCCGCCAGGCCCTGCCAGGAGCCCATCAGGGAATGCGCCAGCGTCGCCAGGCCCCAAATCATGGCACAGAGAAAAAAGCCCAGTTTCAGGCCAATGGTGTCAATAAAATAGCCCATGATGGGCTGGCCAATCGTATACGCCAACTGAAAAGCACTGACCACCCAGGAATAGTGCTCCTTACTGATATCCAGTTCTTTCATGATGGTGGGCGCAGCCACACCCAATGCGGTGCGATCGAGGTAATTAATGATCGTAATAAAGCACACCAGGAAAATCATATGCCATCTGTAATGCTTGATCGTTTTCATAAGCAATCCCGTTTTAACCGTCCCAGAATGGTTTCGTAAGATGAATAAGGTGAAGGCGTAATAAAAGCATGAAAATAACATTTCTCCCGTCTCAGTCGGTGCGCGATTCTCTATCAAAAGGGCGAGGTGAAGATGTGAGCAAACCCAATGATTAATGTTTTCTGAATAAGGATCTGTGAATAATGTGAGCGGGTTATCTGGAATGGCGGTGGCAGAATCAACAGGATGCGTTAAAAATTTAAATTTGCTAAGAAATATGGAATTAATTTGCGCTGAAATGATAAAGGGAAAATACGATGTAAAACGTAATAATAAAAATGTGTTTTGTGTTCTCCCGTGTCGTCGAATTTTAAGCAGGAGACGTTGAATAATGAGGGCGGATTGTTATTCATGCCGCTTTCAAAATAACGGCAATACGTAAGACGTCCTGTTAATGAATGTCGATGAACAGCGGGGATATCAGCTGTACTGGCGCATTCACGTATTCATTAAACAGGGCTTTATTTTCACTAAGAGTGAATGAAAATATACAAAACCGTTATAACGGGGAGGGGCGAGAGAATAAAACAGCGTAGTCACTCCGCCTGGCGTTATAAGACGAATCCTGTCAAGGCAGCGCTTGAACCAGCAGGGGTTTCCAGTATGATTTTTAACGTGTCGGGCTCAGGACCGTCTTACCGTAAGGGGGACGCCAGATTTCAGTCAGTGTGGGGTGAGATGAAAATTGCGGTATTCCTGATTGTGTTGTTGGCGGTGTTTATTTTGGTGCCGGATAGCTGGATCCACACCTTACTGATGAGCCACATCACGCTGGCAGGCAATGGCAAAGAGGCGATAGACAGCTATTCCTTTACGCTTAATGCTGTGAAGTTCGCGCTGTCGTTTATTCTGGCTTCGCTGGCTATGCTGGGATGCCCAAAACGCCGACGCTAACCTGTCCTGCCTCACCGAAATCCTCAAACGTGGGTTGAAAGGAGAGACGCCTTAATCCCCCTTGCACGAATCCTCAAAATGCCCTCCCAGTCCTGTCTCGTGACATAAACCTTCGCCGCTTTTCGGCTTTACCGATCTCTCACGTCCGCACGGCCTGTATCGCTGAGATCCCCACTTCACTTCTGTTTGCTTCCGTTTTTCCCAAAGTGCTGAGATCTGCATCACTTACATCCGGCGTGGGCTCACTTAGGCTTTAAGCCCAGGGCGGAGGGACGATGATGTTTCTGGAAGAGCGACGCAATCAGATTTTGCAATGGCTGGACGAACATGAACGCGTCACGGTCAATGGGCTGGCGAACCACTTGAATGTAACGCGTGAAACCATTCGCACCGATCTGCGCGCGCTGGCAGAACAGGGGCTGGTGCAGCGCTGCTATGGCGGGGCCATTGCGCGTCGTCGCAATTTGCAGGAAAAACTGATCAGCGAAAGCAGCCACTTTGACGTCCTGTTGCAGCGGTTAGCGGCGCGCAAAACCACGGTAAAAACGGCGAGCAGGCAGGGCAAGGTCTGTATCCTCGGGGCATTTAATGTCGATATCGTGGCGAAAGTCGCGCGTTTCCCTCAAAGCGGTGAATCGCTGATGGCGCAGGGCAGCACCCTGGGGCCGGGCGGCAAAGGGGCCAACCAGGCGATGGCCGCCAGTTGTGCCGGGGCTCGCGTTCATTTCGTTGCCAAAGTCGGCACCGACTCGTTCAGCCAGTTTGCCTTCAATCACCTCGCTTCATCAGGCATTCACTCTTTTCGTTTATACCAGACCGATACCGAACCCACGGGGAGCGCCATCATTTATGTCTCACAGGACAATGGCGAGAACATGATTGCGATCTATTCCGGGGCGAACACCACGTTAACGGATGCGGAAATCGCGGAAATGACCCACGAACTCGCCGATGCGCAGGTCATGTTGCTGCAACTGGAAAATAACTTCCCGGCCACACAGAGTGCCATCCGCCTGGCACATGCGTTGGGCGTGCGCATCATCATGAATCCCGCGCCGTTTTCAGCAGACGTCGTCAGTTGTCTTCCTCTGATCGATGTCCTCACGCCGAATGAAACGGAAGCGTCACGCCTGTCGGGCATAGATATCCGTGACATGGACAGCGCACGCAAGGCCGCACAGGCGATTGTGGCGCAGGGTGCCTGGCGGGTGATTATCACGATGGGAGCGCGCGGCGCGCTGCTGCTTGATGAGGGGCAGTTTCATGTTATCCCGGCCTTTCCGGCGCTGAGCGTAGATACCACCGGCGCAGGCGATGCCTTTAACGGGGCGCTGGCCGCTGCACTGGCACAGGGACAGCCTTTACTGCAGGCCGCTACCTGGGCCTCGGCTTTTGCATCACTGGCTGTAGAACGGGAGGGCGCAAGCAATATGCCCGCCCGGCATCAGGTCGTGACCCGACTCAACCAACGATAACCCAACCTGGCGCGTGCGCGCTTGCAGGAGAAACCATGAAAAAGATCGAAGGGATTGTGCCCGTCATGTTAACCCCTTTCACGCCGGATAATCACATCGATTACCCTGGCCTGACACGGCTGATTAACTGGTATCTGTCGCAGGGCGTGGACGCGCTGTTCGCAGTGTGTCAGTCCAGTGAGATGCAGTATCTCAGTCTGGATGAGCGCGTGGCGCTGGCGCGTTTCGTTATGGAACAGGTTAGGGGCTGCGTGCCGGTGATTGCCTCCGGGCACATCAGTGACGGACTGGACGAACAGATCCAGGAACTGCAGGCGATGGCGCAGACGGGCATTGATGCGCTGGTCCTGGTGACCAACCACCTGGATCCTCAGAACCAGGGTGAGCAGGCGTTTTATGATCACTTGCATCCGCTGCTGGATGCGCTACCTGCCGATCTGCCTTTAGGGCTGTACGAGTGCCCGGCGCCGTATCGCCGCTTGCTCAGCGATGACGAATTCCGTTTTTGTGCCAACAGCGGACGCTTTGTGGTGCTGAAAGACGTGAGCTGCGATCTGCCGACGGTTGCGCGTCGTGTCGCGCTGGCAGAGGGCACGCCGTTGGCGGTGATCAACGCGAATGCGGCTATTGCCTGGCCCGCCATGCAGGCGGGCTCGCGGGGGTTCAGCGGTGTGTTCACTAACTTTCATCCCGGTCTGTACAGCTGGCTCTATCACCAGGGCGCACAGCAGCCTGAAAACGCGCACGAGCTGTCGCTGTTCCTGTCACTCAGTGCGGTCACCGAAACGCTGGGCTATCCCAAAAACGCCAAAATTTATCACCAGCGTCTGGGGACGTTCGGCAGTGAGCACTGCCGGGTAAACGGGGACAACGTGCTGGAGAAATTCTGGGGCCTCAATGTGCTGCTCGATCAGATTCGTGATGGCAGCACGCTGTGGCAGCAACGTCTTGGCTAAAAAAGGACATCGTCTGTCCTTGCGCTGTTTCAACGCCGATTAATCACACGGGGAAAGAACATGATTGTATGTGATCTTCACGACTGGGCGCGCGAGCGCCATGCGTTTCATCCCATCGTTGACCAGGCGATTCGCTGGATTACCGACAACGATCTCAGCCAGATGGCAACCGGGAAATACGCCATACTGCCTGACGACCAGATGTTCTGCCTGCTTCAGGAGATGGAGACAGAACCTGCCAGCGTCCGTCGCGCAGAATCCCATTTTCGCTATGTCGATATTCAGTACCTGCTTGCCGGGTGCGAAACCATTGGCGTCGCACGTGCCCATCCAGACCTGGTGATAGCGGAAGACCGACGCGAGGAACACGACGTGGTGTTTTATCAGGGCATCACGGATGAAAGCCGCATTACGCTGACCCCCGGCCAGTTTGCGCTGTTTTTCCCACACGATCTGCACCGGCCCGGTTGCGCCGCGCCGCGCGCGCAGGCCATCCGTAAAGCGGTCATTAAAATCCATCTTGATCTGTTTGCTGTGCAGGAGGCGCCATGAAGCTGGCTGAAACAATGGCGCAGTCGACGGTCAGTCATGGAAACGTGACGCTGAAAAGCCGGCTCCGCTGGGGCATTGTCACGTTGCTGCTGCTGGCGGCGATAGTGAACTATCTCGACCGCGCCAATCTGAGCATTGCCAACACGACAATCGCCGCAGAGTTTGGCTTTTCACAAACGGAGATGGGACTGCTGCTGTCGGCGTTTCTGTGGCCGTATGCGCTGGCGAACCTGCCTGCGGGCTGGCTGGTGGATAAGCTGGGGCCGAAACGGATGTTCTCCTGGGCACTGGGGCTGTGGTCTGGCTTTACCGTGCTGACGGCATTTGCCAACAGTTACAGCTATTTCTATGGTCTGCGTATGCTGCTGGGCGTGTCAGAATCGCCTTTTTTCACCTCTGGCATCAAAATCACCCATCGCTGGTTTGGCGACAGTGAACGCGGCTTACCCACGGCCATCATCAACACGGGCTCCCAAATCGCCAATGCGATAGCGCCGCCGATTCTCACGGTGCTGTTGCTGACGCTGGGCTGGCGCGGCATGTTTATCGCGATTGGCGTAATGGGCTTGCCGTTACTTCTGGCCTGGTGGCGGTTTTACCGCGATCCCGATGCCCGGGAAGAGGCTCTGCTTCATGGTGGCCAGCCCCACCGCGCCTCCCCCGAGGCGAAAACACCGGCTCGCTGGGGCGCGCTGTTCCGTCACAGCACCACCTGGTTCATGGTCATTGGGAATTTCTCGATTATGTTCACGATCTGGGTGTATCTCACCTGGCTACCGGGCTATCTGGAAAAATCGCTGGGCTTTAGCCTGAAAGCCACGGGCTGGATTGCCTCAATTCCTTTTCTGGCCGGTATACTGGGCGTGCTGGTGGGCGGAATGCTCTCGGACAATCTGGTGCGGCGGGGCGTTAAGGCCATCACCGCGCGCAAAGTGCCCATCGTCTCCGGCGCGGCACTGGCCGCCTGCTTCGTAGCCCCCATCCCGTTTGTGAACAGTACGCCGCTGGCGATTGGCTTGTTGGCGCTGGGCTATTTCTTCTCGCAGATGCCGCAGGGCGCACTCTGGACACTGGCCAGTGATATTGCTCCGAGATCGCAGGTCGCCTCCTTAGGCGCTATCCAGAATTTTGGCGGATTCCTCGGCGCGGCAATGGCGCCCATCGTGACGGGCATCATTCTGGACAGCACGGGGAAATTCACCAATGTGTTTTTGCTGGGGGCGGCGTTGTTAATGCTGGGCGCGCTGAGCTACGGGTTATGTGTTCGTAAACCTCTTCAGGCGACGTAAACCATCAGGCTCAGGCCAGGATGATTCACCTGTCACAACTGACGGTCACAGACCGTCAGGTCTTGCCATTGATCAGGCAGCGTGATGAGGACGCAGGCGGAAATAACCGGCGGAGAGGTCGCCGGGGTATTTCGCATCTGGCTGATCCTTATTAAATGAAAAAGCCGTTGGGCTATTTCCGCGCTTTTTAGCAATGACGGGCAATAACGCCCTGATAAAGACACAATATTCCCCAGTGCTATTTTCTGTCGGATGAATTGTCCACCCGATAACGTTGCCTGCGCGCAGTAAACCGGCTTCCGGATTAAGTGAGAAAGACGCAAGATCGCCCGACAGCCTCAGCGCGTGGATACCGGCAGTACCTACGGGGGAAACGAGTACGGCTGAGTTGGCGCAGTGCGCTGTCACTCTCCGGGCGCAGGCAAACAGGCTCGTCTCCTGTCTCGGGACATTGTCATAATCACGCGGTGAGGCGCGGCTGGCAGAAAACATCCCGCCGCACGTAATTACAGCAGAACCCCAATCCGCCTATTCGCTTCTTTAATTAATTTTGTTGAAGTGAAAGAGTAAATATAAGACCATTGCGGCCGTTTATCGGGCCATCAGCCAACACTGGTTGCGTTTAATTTAACGCAAATAAGTCCTGCATGGTAATAATGATAATTATTTTCACGCTAATGATTTTGTTCTTATTAACTTCACACAGACAGGTATGTTGAATGAAAAAGTATATGAAGTGGTTCGCCGCGATAGCGGTTGTGAGTGCGTTATCAGGCTGTGCCCGTACGGCACCAATTGCCCAGATTCACACCACGCTGGCGGCAGGCTACACGCAGGAACAGGTTAAAACCGCGATTTTGAAAGCGGGCGCACTGCGCCAGTGGACCATGACGCAGGCCGGTCCGGACGTCATCAACGCGAGTCACCAGAGCCGTGATCACAGAGCCGAAGTGCGCATTAACTACTCGGCGGGTGGTTATGACATTACCTATGCGCGCAGCAATAACCTGATGGCATCAGGCGGCGAGATCCATAAAACCTATAACCGCTGGGTACAAACCCTGGATAACGACATCAAGGCCACGCTGTCGGCAGGCGCAAAACCGTAATTATTTTTAAAGTCGGGCCCGTCATGGCCCGATAAACCTATTTTGACTCAGCAGGTTTTCCCGCTTATGTACGAAACGGATACGCTCAGTGCCCTGGATGCCATTACGGAAGCGCAACGCATTGCGTTTGCGCCCATGCTTTTTCAGGCGGCGCTGTGTCTGCGTAATACCGGTGTACTTGCGTATCTGGATAAACAGGGGAAAACCGGTGCTACGCTGGACGCCATTGCGGAAAACAGCAGCATCAATGTCTATGCCGTGGGCGTGATGCTGGATATGGGGTTGAGTGGGCGCATCGTCACCCAGCAGGACGGACGCTATGTTCTGGCGAAAGTGGGGCATTATCTGCTGCATGACGCGATGACGCGCGTGAATATGGATTTCACCCAGGACGTTTGTTATCAGGGGCTGTTCCATCTTCAGGCGTCGCTGGAAACCGGCAAACCTGCGGGGTTACAGGTGTTTGGCGACTGGCCAACGATTTATCCGGGGTTGTCACAGCTTCCTGAGGCCGCGCGGAACAGTTGGTTTGCCTTCGACCACTATTACTCGGACAGCGCGTTTCACGCCGCACTCCCGTATGTGTTCGCCAGCCGTCCTGCCGCCATCAACGATGTGGGCGGCAATACGGGTAAATGGGCAATACGGTGCTGTGAATACAACCGTGACGTCGCGGTCACCCTGATTGATTTGCCACAACAAATTGCGCTGGCCCGTGAAAATATCGAAAATGCAGGCTTTTCTCATCGCATCGCTTTCCATGAAGCAGATATGCTTGCCGACGCGTCGTTACCGGCAGAGGCGGATATCTGGTGGATGAGTCAGTTTCTGGACTGTTTTTCACCGGCGCAGATCGTCGCCGTACTGAGCAAGGTTGCCCGCGTCATGAAACCCGGCGCAACGCTGTTCATCATGGAACTGTTTTGGGATGCACAGAAGTTTGAAGCGGCCTCATTTAGTCTCAATGCGTCTTCGCTTTATTTCACCTGTACGGCAAACGGCAACAGCCGGTTCTACAGCGTAGAAACGTTTTATGACTGCCTGGAGAAGGCAGGGTTCCAGGTGGATGAACGTCATGACAACCTGGGCGTTGGGCATACGTTGTTGCAGTGTCAAAAAAATAACAAAGCGGCGTAAAGCGCCCTGAGTATCACCTGAATATCGCGGACGCGCGTTGATGAAATTTGCATTAAACATTATTGACTGGCAGGCCAGGGCCCCAGGATTAAGCGAAACACCACAGTGGCTCGACTGGGCACGGCTGTCGCTCGCCATCGATCCGGCCGCGCCGCAGGCGAAGCTGAGAGAACTGCCGATGATGACCGCGCGTCGCCTCAGTTCGGGCAGCAAGCTGGCTGTGGAATGTGGATTAGCCATGCTGCGACAGCATGAGATTGATGCCGTGCTGTATACCAGCCGTCACGGTGAGCTGGAACGCAACTTCCGAATTTTGCAGGCCCTGGCGACAGGACAGGCGCTGTCGCCCACCGATTTTGCCCTGTCCGTTCATAACTCCGCCGTGGGCAGCCTGACCATTGCCGCCCGGAAACCTGTTGTTTCCTCTTCGCTCTCTGCGGGAAAAGACACGTTTCAGCAGGGGCTGTGTGAGGTGATCTGTCTGCTGCAGGCAGGCTATCAGCGCGTGCTGATGGTGGATTTCGACGGCACCATGCCTGAATTTTATCTTCCGCAACTGCCGAACCCCATGGCGACATGGCCCTTTGCCGTGGCGCTGGTGATTGAAGCCGGCCAGGTCCTGCAGTGCGAAACGCGGCCACAGCAGACAGGGCAGGACAGCGCCTTGCCGCAGAGCCTGCAGTTTTTACAGCATTACCTGAACGACGACGCCACCTTTGCCTTAGCGGGCGAGCGCATGCAGTGGCAGTGGAGACGGGCATGAGCAGGCTGTTCGCGGTGGTAAACCGGGCATGGCGGCTGGTGATGACCGGCTTCTGTTTTGCTCTGTTCGGACTGGGTGGGCTGCTGCTTTCTGTGGTGTGGTTTAACCTGCTGCTGCTGGTGATATGGGACAAAGGCCGTCGCCGCCGTATCGCCCGATGCAGCATTGCCGCCAGCTTTCGTTTCTTTTTATGGGTGGCAAAAGGCGTCGGCGTACTGGATTACCGCATGCGCGGGCTTGAGCATCTGCGCCAGGATCGCGGCTGCCTGGTGGTGGCGAACCATCCGACGCTGATCGACTACGTGCTGCTGGCCTCGGTCATGCCGGAAACCGACTGTCTGGTCAAGAGCGCGCTGCTGAAAAACCCGTTTGTGGGCGGCGTGATTCGGGCGGCGGATTATTTGATCAACAGTCAGGCGGATGCCCTGTTGCCTGCCTGTCGGCAGCGCCTGGCGCAGGGCGACACGATTTTGATCTTCCCCGAAGGTACGCGGACCAGCCCCGATAAACCGATGACCTTACAGCGAGGCGCGGCCAATATTGCCGTGCGCTGCGGCAGCGATTTGCGTGTGGTGATCATTCACTGCAGCGAGCATCTGCTGGATAAGCAGAGCAAATGGTATAACGTGCCGCCCGCCAAACCGCTGTTTAGCGTTGAGGTGCGGGAGCGGATAGCAATCGACTCATTTTACACAGCAAACTCACAAGAACCGGCACTGGCGGCAAGGCAGTTGAACCGGCATCTTTTGCTTCAATTACAACCAGGTTCTCCACCCTTTTCAGGAATGAATGATGCAAGCGCTTTACCTTGAAATCAAAAATCTCATTATCAACACGCTGAATCTCGACGAGCTGACTGCCGACGATATCGATGCAGAGGCACCGCTCTTTGGGGATGGCTTAGGCCTGGATTCCATCGATGCACTCGAACTGGGCCTGGCGGTAAAAAATGCGTACGGCGTGGTGCTGTCGGCTGAAAGTGAAGAGATGCGTCAGCACTTTTTCTCCGTTGCCACGCTGGCAGCGTTCATCGACGCGCAACGTGCCTGAGGAGCCGCCAGAATGACAGAACAAAACGCTATTTATGAAGAAGTTTCCGCCCTGTTGGTGAAGCTGTTTGAAACGGATCCGGAGGCGATTACGCCCCAGGCGCGGCTGTACGAAGATCTGGAGCTGGACAGCATCGACGCGGTCGACATGATCGTCCATCTGCAAAAGAAAACCGGTAAGAAAATCAAACCGGAAGAGTTTAAAGCCGTGCGTACCGTGCAGGATGTGGTTGACGCGGTAGAACGCCTGCTAAAAGAAGCCTGAGTCGCGATGGCCAGCGAACGCACGCTGCCCGTTGTCACGTTGCTGACAGGCTTACTGCTGGTGGCGTGGCCTTTTTTGATCAGCGTAGGGCTGGCGCATCACAGCCTGCACTGGCTGTTGCCCCTGATGGCGCTGCTGCTGCTTTCACGGCTGTATCAGAGCCGCCGTCGCGCCGGGCCGATGCGTGCGATCACCCAGACTGTCGCGGTGGCAGGCATTGCCCTGTGTGCGGCCAGCGCTCTGCTGAAAACGCATCAGCTCCTGCTTTTCTACCCGGTGGTGGTGAACGGCGTCATGCTGGCGGTGTTTGGCGGATCGCTCTGGTCAGCCATGCCGCTGGTCGAGCGACTCGCCAGGGTAACGGAGCCGAATCTGCCTGAAAAGGGCGTGCGTTATACCCGGCGCGTGACGCAAATCTGGTGCCTCTTTTTTATCCTCAACGGCAGCATTGCGCTGTGGACGGCGCTGCACGGGGATATGCGGTTATGGACGGCCTGGAACGGTATGATCGCCTATCTGCTGATGGGCACGCTGATGGCGGGCGAGTGGCTGGTACGCCGTAAGTTGATGAAACGAGAACGATAATGACGCAGACTCTTCCCCTGTCTCAGTGGCTCAGCGCTCCGCGCCCGTCTGATCTGCCCGTCGCCTGGCTGGACGATCGTACCTGGACGCTCGGCCATCTGCGGCAGGACGTTGCCCGCCTGGTTCATTTACTGCAGCAGCAGGAAGGTGACCGCTGGGCACTGTGCTTTGAGGACAGCTATCTGTTTATTGTTGCCCTGCTGGCGACCCTGCACGCAGGCAAAACGCCGGTCATACCCGGCCACTGCCGCATGGCGTTACTCGACGAGCAGCGCGCATTGTTTGATGGCGTACTGAGTGAAAAAACGTTGGGCTGGCAGGGACCGTTGCTGGTGATCAGCGCGTCCATGACCGCTACCGCAGCGACAGAGACGTTGCCGCCAATCCGCGACGATGCCGCCATTGAACTGTTTACCTCCGGCTCCACCGGACAGCCCAAACGGGTGCGTAAGGCGGTGAAACGCCTTGATGACGAAGCGGCCTTGCTGGCGGCGCAGTTTGGTGAACGCCTGGCCGGCTGCCGGATCGTGGCTTCTGTTGTCCCGCAGCATCAGTACGGCCTGTCATTTCGTATCATGCTGCCGATGGCGCTCGGGCTGCCGCTGCATGCGGCAATGCTCTGGTACGCCGAGCAGTTAAGCGCGTTGAGTCATGATTATCGCTATGCTTTTATCAGCAGCCCGGCCTTCCTGAAACGGCTGGATCCTCAGTTGACGCCGCCACCGGTGGCGATGGTGCTGTCCGCGGGCGGCATGTTACCCTGGCAGGATGTCGTGCAGGCCGCCGAGTGGCTACAGATCTGGCCCGACGAGATCTATGGCAGTACCGAAACCGGCATTCTGGCCTGGCGTTACCGCCAGCAGGAGGCGGTGCGCTGGCAGCCCTTTAGCGGCGTGCGGTTTTACCAACAGGACGAGACGCTGCGGGTGTTTTCGCCGCTGATTGCGGAAGAAGCGGGCATTGCGCTTGACGATATCCTGCATATTGACGCCGACGGGCAGTTCAGCCTGACGGGCCGTCGTGGCCGGGTCGTGAAAATTGAAGAGAAGCGCATTTCACTCAGTGAGGTTGAACAGCGCCTGCTGAGTCTGCCAGGAGTCCGCGAGGCGGCGGCGGTGCCGGTGTTACGGCATGGACGGCAGGCCATTGGGGCGCTGCTGGTACTGGATGCAGCGGCGCGCCAGCACTGGCAGCGTGAGCCGTCGAAGCAGCAGGAACTGGCCTGGCGGCGGGCGCTGCAGCCCTGGCTGGAGCCGGTTGCCGTGCCGCGTTACTGGCGCGTCATTGACGCGATCCCGGTTAACAGTATGAACAAGCGTGTTTATGCGCAGCTACAGGAGTGGTTTCATGAAACCCCATGAAATTGAGCGCCATCAGTCGCAGCCCGATGAGGCTGAGATTGTGTTACACCTTGATCCGTCACTGTTCTGGTTCAAAGGACATTTTGCCGTGCAGCCGCTGTTGCCCGGCGTGGCACAGATGGACTGGGTCATGCATTACGCCACCACGCTGCTGGTGCCCGGCTGGCGTTTTCACAGCATTCAGAACGTGAAGTTTCAGTCGCCGCTGCTGCCGGACAGCACCGTGACGCTCGCGCTTAGCTGGCAGGACGCGCGCCAGATGCTGAGTTTCAGCTATCAGCGTCACGCCGGTGACGCGCGCCATACCGCCAGCAGCGGTAAGATCCGGTTATGTCGCTGACCTTTTCCCCCTGCATCCTGATTCCCTGCTATAACCACGGTGCGATGATCGCCACGGTGCTGACGCGCCTGGCACCGTTCGGCCTGCCGTGCATCCTGGTCGACGACGGCAGCGATGCCGCAACCCAGACGGTGCTGGATCGGCTGGCGGCTGAAAACAGCACGCTGACGCTGGTGCGCCTGGCGGAAAACGCCGGTAAAGGGGCAGCGGTTATGCACGGGATGCAGGTCGCGGCGCAGGCCGGTTTTACCCATGCCGTGCAGGTGGATGCGGACGGGCAGCATGCGATTGAGGATATTCCTGCGCTGCTGGCGCTGGCGCAACAGCATCCCGAGGCGCTGATTTCCGGGCAGCCCGTCTATGATGCGTCAATTCCGCGCTCGCGCCTGTATGGTCGCTGGATTACCCACGTCTGGGTATGGATCGAAACGCTGTCCCTGCAGTTAAAAGACAGCATGTGCGGCTTTCGCGTGTATCCCATCGCGCCCACCTTACAGTTGGCACAGCATGCCACCCTCGGCAGGCGCATGGATTTCGATACCGAAGTGATGGTGCGGCTCTACTGGCAGGGCCATCCCAGCTACTTTGTGCCCACCCGCGTGACTTATCCTCAGGACGGCCTGTCGCATTTCGATGCCTTCAAAGATAACGTGCGCATTTCCCTGATGCACACGCGGCTGTTTTTCGGCATGTTGCCGCGGATTCCTTCCCTGTTGGGCCGCCGTTCTCCGCAGCACTGGGCGCGGCAGAAAGAGGTCAAAGGGCTGTGGGGGATGCGACTGATGCTGCTGGTCTGGCGCGTACTGGGCCGCAGGGCGTTTACGCTGTTGCTGTATCCGGTCGTTGGTGTGTACTGGCTGACAGCCACCACCGCGCGTCACGCCTCACAGAACTGGCTCGCGCGTGTGCGTGAGCAACTGCGCGTGCGGCAGAAACCGGTGCCCGCCAACCTGACCAGCTACCAACACTTCCTGCGTTTTGGTCAGGTGATGCTGGATAAGATTGCCAGCTGGCGCGGCGAGCTGCACGTTGGGCGCGATATTACCTTTGCCCCCGGCGCTGAAGCGTTGCTCGATCTGCGTAATCCGCAGGGCAAACTTCTGCTGGCCTCGCATCTGGGCGATGTGGAAGCCTGTCGGGCGCTGGCGCAACTGAACAGCAGTAAAGTCATTAATGCGCTGGTGTTCAGCGACAACGCAAAGCGTTTTAAGCAAATCATGGAAGAGATGGCCCCGCAGGCAGGCCTGAACCTGATGCCGGTGACCGATATCGGCCCGGATACCGCGATGTTGCTGAAAGAAAAGCTGGATCGCGGCGAGTGGATCGCGATTGTGGGCGACCGCATTGCGGTCAACCCGCAGCGCGGCGGGGAATGGCGCATTTGCTGGAGCCGGTTTATGGGCCAACCCGCACCGTTCCCGCAGGGGCCATTTATTCTGGCGTCGATTCTGCGCTGTCCGGTCGATCTGATTTTCGCGCTGCGTCAGCAGGGCAAACTGCATATTCACTGCGAGCCGTTCGCCGATCCGCTGTTGCTGCCGCGCGACGACCGGCAAAATGCGCTGCAGCAGACTATCGATCGCTATGCTGAACGTCTTGAGCATTACGCACTCCAGTCGCCGCTCGACTGGTTTAACTTTTTCGATTTCTGGCAACTGCCGGATAGCAAAGACAAGGAGTGAAGGGTGCTTAACGATCCCCGTTTTACTGTCGATGTCGAGCTGACCATTCCCTTTCATGATGTCGATGTGATGGGCGTGGTCTGGCATGGCAACTATTTTCGCTATTTCGAGATTGCCCGTGAGGCGCTGCTAAATCAGTTTGACTATGGCTATCGCCAGATGAAAGCGTCCGGCTACGTCTGGCCGGTGGTGGATACGCGAGTGAAATACCGCCATGCCGTCACCTTTGAACAGCGTATTCGCGTGCGGGCGCGCATAGAGGAATTCGAAAACCGTCTGCGCATTGGTTATGAAATTTTCGATGCCGACAGCGGCAAACGCACCACGACGGGCTACACCATTCAGGTCGCGGTACATGAGCAAAGCCGTGAGATGTGCTTTGTCTGCCCGGCTATTCTGTTTGAACGTATGGGAGTCACGCCATGAGAGGGCTGTTGTTACTGGCGCTGTTGATCAGTCCGTTTGTCAGCGCCCTGACGCTTGACGATCTGCAGCAGCGCTTTACTGCGCAGCCGGTGATCCGCGCCCACTTTGATCAGGTGCGCACGATCAAAGATATGCCGCAGCCGCTGCGATCCGAGGGGACGATGTTGATCGCCCGCGACAAGGGCTTGCTGTGGGATCAAACCCGCCCGTTCCCGATGCAACTGTTGCTGGATGATAAACGCATGGTGCAGGTGATTAATGGTCAGCCGCCGCAGACTATCACCGCCGAGAACAATCCGCAGATGTTCCAGTTTAATCACCTGCTGCGCGCGCTGTTCCAGGCGGATCGTAAGGTGCTGGAGCAGAACTTCCGCGTCGCGTTTGCCGACAAAGGCGAGGGCCGCTGGACGCTGCGCCTGACGCCGATCACGACGCCGCTGGACAAGATTTTCACCCGCATCGATCTGGACGGAAAAACTTTTCTGGAGCAGATCCAACTGAATGATAAGCAGGGTGATCGCACCGACATCACGCTTTCGCACCACCAACTGACACCCGCACAACTGACCGATGATGAACGCCAACGCTTTGCCGCCCAGTAAACGGCCCGCGCTGTTGTGGGGCTTCGTCTGTCTGGTGATGGTGACGCTGCTCCTGACGCTACTGCCCAAAGCGCAACTGAACAGCAGCGTGCTGGCGATGCTGCCAAAGCAGGCGCTGGGCACGATTCCGCCTGCGTTAAACGACGGCTTTATGCAGCGTCTCGACAGGCAACTGGTCTGGCTGGTCAGCCCCGGTAAGCAGGCCGATCCCCAGGTTGCCCGTGACTGGCTGACGCTGTTGCAGCAATCCGGCATGCTGGCCGGGGTGAAAGGTCCGATGGATGCCGACAGTCAGCAGGCCTGGGGATCGTTTTTCTGGCAGCACCGTAACGGCATGATCGACAGCGAAACCCGTCAGCGGCTGCAAAACGGCGGCGAGGCACAGGCGCAGTGGATCCTCTCTCAGCTTTACTCCGCTTTTTCCGGCGTCAGCGGCAAAGAGTTACAAAACGATCCGCTGATGCTGATGCGCGGATCGCAGCTGGCGATGGCGAAAAATGGCCAACGGCTGCGCCTGATGGATGGCTGGCTGGTGACGCAGGACAGCCAGGGTAATTACTGGTATTTGCTGCACGGTGAGCTGGCTGGCTCATCATTTGATATGCAGCGCACGCATCAGCTGGTGCGTACGCTCGGCGCGCTGGAAAAAACGCTCAAGGCCAGGCATCCACAGGCTCAACTGTTATCGCGCGGCACGGTGTTTTACAGCGATTATGCAAGTCAGCAGGCGAAGCACGATGTCTCGACGCTGGGGCTGGCTACCGTGCTTGGCGTGCTGCTGCTCATCCTGGCTGTGTTTCGCTCGCTACGGCCGATTCTGTTGTGCCTGCTCTCGATTGGTGTGGGCGCGCTGGCAGGCACCGTTGTCACGCTGCTGGTGTTTGGCGAACTGCATCTGATGACGCTGGTGATGAGCATGAGCATTATTGGTATCTCTGCCGATTACACGCTCTATTATCTCACCGAGCGCATGGTGCACGGAGCCGATGCCTCGCCCTGGCAGAGCCTGGCGAAAGTACGTAACGCACTGTTGCTGGCTCTGCTGACGACAGTAGCCGCCTATCTGATTATGATGCTCGCGCCGTTCCCGGGCATCCGCCAGATGGCGATTTTTGCCGCAGTGGGCCTGAGTGCCGCCTGCCTGACGGTAGTGTTCTGGCATCCGTGGCTGTGCCGCGGGCTGCCTGTACGTCCGGTGCCCGCCATGGTGCTGATGCTGCGCTGGCTGGCGGCCTGGCGGCGCAACAAAAAGCTGTCGCTCGGCCTGCCGCTGGCGCTGGCACTCTTTTCGCTGGTGGGCGCTGCCCGGCTGCACGTAGATGATGATATTGCGCAGTTGCAGGCATTACCGGCTGCGGTGCTGGCGCAGGAAAAAGCGATTACCGCGCTGACGGGCCAGAGCGTGGATCAAAAATGGTTTGTGATTTACGGCCAGAACGCCCAGCAAACGCTGACGCGGCTGGAAGCCTTTACGCCGGTGCTGGAGAAGGCGAAAGCGCAGGGGCTGCTGAAGGGTTACCGCACCGTGCCGCTGAATTCTCTGGCCCGTCAGACACAGGACAGGGTGCTGTTAACCGAGGCTGCGCCGACGATAATCCGCGCGCTGAAGGCGGCCGGGATAACCACGGTCAATCCGGACCTGAATGCGATGCCGGTGACCGTCGCGGACTGGCTGGCCAGCCCGGCCAGCGAAGGCTGGCGGTTGCTGTGGCTGACGTTGCAGAACGGCGAGAGCGGCGTGCTGGTGCCGGTTGACGGCGTGAAAGACAGCGCGGCGCTGAATGCGCTCAGCCAGGGGACGCCCGGCGTGGCCTGGGTGGACCGCAAAAGCACCTTTGATGCGATGTTTGCTCTGTACCGCCATATCCTGACGGGATTGCTGTTGGTGGCGCTGGCGGTCATCGCCTGCGGAGCCATCGCGCGCCTGGGCTGGCGCAAAGGGGCGATAAGCCTGGTGCCGTCCGTATTATCGTTGAGCTGTGGCCTGGCCGTACTGGCGTTGAGCGGCCACGCGGTGAACCTGTTTTCGCTGCTGGCACTGGTGCTGGTGCTGGGTATTGGCATCAATTACACGCTGTTTTTCAGTAATCCTCGCGGCACGCCACTGACCTCTATGCTGGCCATCACGCTGGCGATGATGACGACGTTGCTGACGCTTGGCATGCTGGTTTTCAGCGCCACCCAGGCCATCAGCAGTTTCGGGATCGTACTGGTCAGCGGGATTTTCACCGCCTGGCTGCTTGCGCCCCTGGCGATGCCGACAAAAAAAGAGAAGAAAAGACGATGAGAAACCTGACTGTGCGTTTACTGAAAACACGCGGGTCGCGTCTGATGCGCACGACGCGGCCAGCACGGCCGCGCGGGGCGATCAGAAGCGGCCTGTTAGTGGCGGCCGCCCTGATTCTGGCCGGCTGCAGCCATGTCCACAAGCCGCAGGCATCGCGCCCGCAGGCCTGGCTGGCACCGGGCGCGCGCGTTACGCTGCCTGCGCCGGGAATTTCGCCGTCGGTCAGTTCGCAGCAGCTTCTCACCGGCAGTTTCAACAGTAAAACCCAGTCGCTGCTGGTGATGCTCAACGCAGATGATAAAAAGCTGACGCTGGCGGGGCTGTCATCAGTCGGCATTCGCCTGTTCCTGGTGACCTATGACCAGCAGGGCGTGCACACTGAGCAGTCGATTGTGGTGCCGCAGTTGCCGCCCGCCAGTCAGGTGCTGGCCGACGTCATGCTCAGCCACTGGCCTGTGAGCGCCTGGCTGACGCAGTTACCTGAAAGCTGGACGCTGGTGGATAAGGGCGATAAGCGCGAACTGCGCGATGCCAGCGGCAAGTTGGTGACGGAGATTACCTATCTGAACCGGCACGGCAGGCGCGAGCCGATCAGCATCCAGCAGCATGTTTTTCACTACCACATCACCATTCAATACCTGGATGACTGACATGATCTTCATTTCGGCCGTCGGCATGATTAACGCGCTGGGCAACGATAACGACACGATCGCGGCGAACCTGACACGCGGCGTGGCGCCCGGTATGCGGGCGCGTACCGGCTGGCTGCATGACCATCCGCAGGCAGTGCTGGCGGGGGTGGAGGGCGAACTGCCCGCCATCCCGGCGGCCTTCAGCGCACACCGATCGCGCAATAATCAGCTGCTGCTGGCTGCACTGGCGCAGATTCAGCCGCAGGTGGATGACGCGATAGCCCGCTATGGCCGCGACCGGGTGGCGGTGGTGCTGGGTACCAGCACCTCCGGCCTGGATGAAGGGGACACGCACGTCAGCCGGCTGCTTAACCAGCAGCCGAGCACGGCCTGGCACTATCCACAGCAGGAACTGGGCGATCCATCGCGCTTTCTCAGCCACTGGCTGGCGCTGGATGGTCCGGCCTTTACGCTCTCGACCGCCTGCTCCTCCAGCGCCCGGGCAATGATTAGCGGGCGTCGCCTGATTGACGCGGGGCTGGCCGATGTGGCCATTGTCGGCGGCGCGGACACGCTCAGCCGGATGCCGGTTAACGGCTTTCATAGCCTGGAATCGCTGTCGCCTACGCTGTGTCAGCCCTTTGGCCGTGATCGCAGTGGCATCACGATTGGCGAAGGCGCGGCGCTGATGCTGTTAACCCGTGAACCTCAGCCGATTGCGCTGCTGGGCGTGGGCGAATCCAGCGATGCCTACCATATTTCTGCGCCGCATCCGCAGGGCGAAGGCGCTATTCGCGCCATCATGCAGGCGCTGAACGAAGCCGGTCTCACGCCAGAGCAGGTGGGCTATATCAACCTGCACGGTACTGCCACGACGCTTAACGATCAGATTGAGTCCGGCGTTGTGAATGCCTTGTTCGGCACGGCGGTACCGTGCAGTTCAACCAAACATCTGACCGGGCACACGTTAGGCGCGGCGGGCATTACGGAAGCGGCGCTCAGCATGCTGATTCTGCAGCGCGATCTGCCGCTGCCGGCCCAGGATTTCAGCCAGTCGCCGCGCGATCCTGATCTGCCACTGTGCGGCATTCTCTCCCGGCCTCAGCCGCTGGAACGCCCGGTAATCCTGTCTAATTCGTTTGCTTTCGGCGGTAACAACGCCAGTATCCTGCTTGGGAAGATTTCATGAGCCATTACTTATCCCCCGCTGAGTATTTGCCACACGATGCGCCGATGCTGTTACTTGAAACGGTCAGCAGCGTGACGGCTGACAGCGCAACCTGTTGCGTCACGGTGTCGCCCCGGAGCGTACTGGCACCGTTTCTGGATGCGTACGGTCATCTGCCCGGCTGGTATGCGCTGGAGTTAATGGCCCAGACGGTGGGCGTCTGGTCGGGCTGGCATCGCCATCAGCAGGGGCAGAGCAGCATCGCCCTGGGAATGGTGCTGGGCGCACGGGAGTTAGTCTGCGCTACAGGCCGGTTGCCCGCCGATGCAGCACTGCACGTGCAGGTCAGACTGTTAATGCAGGATGCGCGCTTTGGCAGTTTCGAATGCACGATTACGGCGGATGAAGTGGTCCTGGCCACGGGCCGCGTGAACACCTTTCAACCCACCGCCGACGAACTTCATTCTTTATTTCAACAAGGAGCGTCCACATGAGTCGTTCAGTATTGGTTACCGGTGCCAGCAAAGGTATTGGTCGTGCCATCGCCTGCCAGCTGGCGGCGGACGGCTTTGTGATTGGCGTCCACTATCATCATGATGCCAGCGGCGCGCAGCAGACACTGGATGCCATTCTGGCGGCCGGTGGCGCAGGCCGTCTGTTGCAGTTTGATGTCGCGCAGCGTCAACAGTGCCGCGACGTGCTGGAACAGGATATCGAGGCACATGGCGCCTGGTATGGCGTGGTCAGCAATGCCGGTATTGCCCGCGATGCCGCCTTCCCGGCCTTAAGCGACGATGACTGGGACAGCGTGATTCACACCAACCTGGACAGTTTTTACAACGTGATCCAGCCATGCATCATGCCGATGATCAGCGCCCGGCAGGGCGGACGCATTATTACGCTCTCCTCGGTGTCGGGCCTGATGGGCAACCGCGGTCAGGTGAACTACAGCGCCGCGAAAGCGGGCATAATTGGGGCCACCAAAGCCCTGGCGATTGAGCTGGCAAAACGCAAAATCACCGTTAACTGCATCGCGCCGGGGCTGATCGATACCGGCATGCTCGACATGGAAGAGACCGCACTGAAAGAAGCCATGTCCCTGATCCCAATGAAACGCATGGGGCAGGCGGAGGAAGTGGCCGGTCTTGCCCGCTACCTGATGTCCGATATTGCGGGCTATGTAACGCGGCAGGTGATTTCCATCAACGGAGGGATGTTATGACACGGCGTGTCGTGATTACAGGTATGGGCGGGGTCACCGCCTTTGGTGAAAACTGGCAGGACGTGTCCGCCAGGCTGCTGGCATACGAAAACGCCGTGCGCAGGATGCCGGAATGGCAGGTCTATGACGGGCTGCATACGTTGCTGGGCGCGCCCATCGACGACTTCCGGTTGCCCGAGCACTACACGCGCAAACGCATCCGCTCCATGGGCCGCGTGTCTCTGATGTCCACCCGCGCCAGCGAGCTGGCGCTGGAAGATGCAGGCCTGATCGGCGATCCCGTGCTGACCAACGGTGAAACCGGCATTGCTTATGGCTCCTCAACCGGCAGCACCGGCCCGGTGAGTGAATTCGCCACCATGCTGACGGAAAAGCACACCAACAACATTACCGGTACCACCTACGTCCAGATGATGCCGCATACCACCGCCGTGAATACCGGGCTGTTTTTCGGTTTGCGCGGTCGCGTTATCCCGACATCCAGCGCCTGTACTTCCGGCAGCCAGGCCATCGGCTATGCCTGGGAAGCGATTCGTCATGGTTACCAGACGGTGATGGTGGCCGGTGGCGCAGAAGAGCTGTGCCCTTCGGAAGCGGCGGTGTTTGATACGCTTTTTGCCACCAGTCAGCGCAACGATGCGCCGACCACCACGCCATCACCTTTCGATGAAAAACGTGACGGCCTGGTGATTGGCGAGGGTGCGGGTACGCTGATTCTGGAAGAGCTGGAACATGCGAAAGCGCGCGGCGCGACAATCTATGGCGAGATTGTCAGCTTCACCACTAACTGTGATGCAGCCCATATAACCCAGCCGCAGCGCGAGACGATGCAAATCTGCATGGAAAAAGCGCTCGCTATGGCAGGCTTAAGTCCGCAGGACATCGGCTATATTTCCGCACATGGCACTGCCACCGATCGCGGCGATCTGGCTGAAAGTCAGGCCACCGCCGCGATTTATGGCAATCAGGTCCCGATCTCATCACTGAAAAGCTATTTCGGTCACACGCTGGGTGCCTGTGGCGCGCTGGAAGCCTGGATGAGTCTGCAAATGATGCGCGAGGGCTGGTTTGCGCCTACGCTGAATCTGACCAAACCGGACGCGAACTGCGGCGAACTGGATTACATCATCGGACAATCCCGCAAAATTGACTGCGAGTTTTTCCAGAGCAATAACTTTGCATTTGGTGGGATCAATACGTCCCTCATCATCAAGCGCGTTGCCTGATATGTACCAGATCTTTCTGGGCAAGATTTCTCAACTCAGTGTGGCACCGCTTGCACCCGAGCTGACCGATCAGGCACCCACAGGCGCGCGCCGTGCCAGCTGGCTTGCCGGGCGCGCGCTGCTCTCTGCGGCAATAACGCCGGTTCCCGCGATGCGGTATGGGGTGAATGGCAAACCCGCATTTGCCCCTGAGGTACAACGCGGATTCAGCCTGAGTCACAGCGGGGATGCGATTGCTCTGCTGTTCAGTGATGAAGGGGAGGTGGGCTGTGATATTGAAGCCATACGACCGCGACCTCACTGGCCGCGCCTGGCTGAAAATCTCTTCAGTCCGGGTGAGCGGGCGCAGATTGCGGCCAAACCGGTATCCCAGCAGTTAGCGGCCTTCTGGCGCATCTGGACGATCAAAGAGGCCATCATCAAGCAGCGCGGCGGGAGTGCCTGGCAGATGGCCAGCATCGACAGCACCGCACCGTCAGCGCTGTCGGTCAGCGCGCTGCAGACAGGCGAGCTGAGCCTGGCGGTCTGCACGCCAACGTCGTTTGAGTTGACGCCTGAGACAATTAAGGTGACAGGAACATTGTGACGCCTGCGTGATGCACATCGAAAAGGTCAACAGGCTTTATGCAGTTCTTTTCCCTGACAGGGAAAACGGTGCCCCGGCGCGATAAGCATGGCTGTAAGAGGGAGATACTGTTGTGAATCACAGGGCTGCTCCGTCAGCCCTGTCGCCGCTTTTAATGGCTCTGCTTACTCTCTTCGTCTTTATGCTTCTTCGCCAGATAATGTCCTGCCGCGCAGCCCGCCACGGCACCGGCAACCGCATGGTGTTTAAGGTGACCGGCTACGCCGCCGACCAGCGCGCCTTTCAGGCAGCCTTCTGCCTGTGCCTGAGAGGCAACCGACATTAACAGGCCAAGCGTGACCACAAAAAGGGGAAGTTTACGCATCGTTTCTTAATCCTTATCGGGAGTGCTGTGTTTACGCTACGACAATAACCGTAATGAAGGATGAGTGGGCAAAAAAGTGCAGGGCTGTTGTACGACGGTTGCAAAAAAAGTGGTCAGGTCCGGTGGCAAAGCTCTGGTACAACGGGTGCCTGCGATAACTGAGGTTTGCGCAGGCAACACCGGGTTCAGGGCTTGCGCATAATCCGTTGGCCATATTCGTCAGTGCCCGCCGCGCGCCAGCCGTGTTTTTCATAAAAACGTTCAGCAGGGGAACCTGTGTCGGTGGTCAACATCATCGACCGGGCCTGTTGTTGTCTGAATTAGTCGGTGATGTTTTCAAGCAGTTGGCTACCTGTCCCGAGCCGCTGAAACGCGGGCTTGATAAACAGGCCACCGATTAACGGATCGGGTGCATAAATACCCAGCCCGTAACCGACGTACTCGTCATCGACGTTGGCGATCCAGCCACCACCCTGGCGGATATCGTCAAGCGCCTGCTCACGCTGCAGATAGCGGATCTGGTGAGCATGCAGCCGGTTTTCCGTCACCGAGAAGCGGATTTCATACATCTCTTTCAGATGCCGATCGGCCAGTTTTTCGTAGGTAATATGCATAGTGCCTCGCAAATCATCATCGAACCGTTGATGTCATGACCTTACCGGTTTGCGCCTGAACCGCATCTCAACGCGCGGGGCGATCGCGTACCGGTGAGGCTGACGGCAGGTTAACGCCATTCTTTGACGTTCATCACAGCCTGCGCTTTTTGCGACGCTATCACCTCGCTTCCCGGAGAAAAAATGTAATAAATACCGCGTGATCAATTCAATTATCGGGACGCAAAATGAAGAAAAAATTAACCTGTTTATCCCTGGTGGCCGGAAGCCTGCTGATGGGATATGGATCCGCACTGCTTGCCGCACCGTTACCGCAAACCCCGGATACTCACATCCCCGTGAGCCGCTATATCACCGCGTTGAATCCCGATCACTCCATTACCTTTCGCCTGTTTGCGCCCGCCGCGAAGCAGGTTGCTGTGGTCACGGGGGCCACGCCGCTGAGCCAGCAGTCCCATGATATGAAAAAGGACAGTACCGGCATCTGGTCGTGGACCAGCGAGCCGCTGAAGCCCGATTTATATGAGTACTATTTTGATGTGGATGGTTTCCGCACGCCGGATACCGGCAGCCGCTTTACCAAACCGCAGCGCCAGGTGAACACCAGTATGATTCTGGTGCCGGGCAGCATTCTGGATGAGCGTAACGTGGCGCACGGCGATGTGCTGACGCTGACGTATCATTCCACCGCACTGAAATCCGAACGTCAGGTCTTTGTCTGGGCACCGCCGGGCTATAAGGCAGACGGTAAACCGTTACCGGTGCTCTACTTCTATCACGGTTTTGGCGATACCGGGCTGTCCGCCATCTCGCAGCTCCGCCTGCCGCAGATCATGGACAACCTGCTGGCCGAAGGCAAAATCACGCCGATGCTGGTTGTGGTGCCCGATACCGAAACGGACATCGTGCAGGCCATTCCTGAAAACTTTCCCCCAGCCGACCGTCGCAAAGACTTTTATCCCCTCAATGCCGCCGCCGCCGATAAGGAATTGATGCAGGACATTATCCCGCTGGTGGAAAAGCGCTTTACCGTCAGTCGCAAACCGGCAGACCGGGCGATTGCCGGACTGTCTCAGGGCGGCTATCAGGCGCTGGTGTCAGGCATGACGCACCTGAACGACTTTGGCTGGCTGGCCAGCTTTAGCGGCGTGACCACCAGTACGGTGCCGAATGAGGCTGTGACACGCCAGCTGAGTCAGGCACAGGCGGTGAATAAGCAGCTGAAAAACGTTACGCTGGCGGTGGGCGATAAAGATATCGTGACCGGCAAAGACATTGCCGGACTCAAAGCCGAGCTGGAAAAGCAGGGCGTAAACTTCCATTACACTCAATATCCGGGGTTGGGGCATGAGATGGATGTCTGGCGACCTGCGTATATCGAATTTGTGCAGCAGGTATTTAAACCGCAGCAGCCATAGTCAGGCCCGATCCCTTCCTGTGACGGTGATTCAGGGCAGCATTTACGGAATGACCGTTATTCACAGCATTTTTTCCGGCGACGCTAAACAACGTCGCTGAAATACCCTGCACGTCCTCTAAAAAGCGTTTTTATTTATTTCTTCAGCTTGCCGTGTCAGGTAAGTAAAAAATCACTGCCTATGTCGACAGTAAATGCTGCAAACGCCGTGTGGGAAAAACCTGCGTCAGCCATTTTTCAAAATGACCGGTATTGATGTATTTAAGTTACCCGTTAACCGGATGCGGCAATATTATCCTTTTTATTTTCTCTCACTGTCTCCATTTTTCACTGGTCTGCAATGCTTAATTCTTAGCACGCGAAGGATACAGGCGCGTTGAGCTGCGGGCAGGAAATGAGGTCAATACCTTATGCAGCAGGCGTTGTAAAAGGCTTCGCAATCCGGGCCAGCATAAAATAAAGATTTTAATTCCTGAAACCTTATTAAATAACAAGGGATTAACGATCAATCTTTTAATTTTGATAGGTTAAATCATAGCTTAACCCGATAAATAACATTTGATTGATAGTCTGTAGCGATCAATAATCAGGCTACTTCATCGCGTTGAATCAGAGCATGGGAATGGACATCCACAATCTCGATAATAACAACCGTGCCTGGTGGTTCATTGCTGAACCTGTCGTTAACAACGCGTCGACATTAATTGCAGTAGAAGTTCTGACGCGATTCGCCGCACCGGGAACCCCCTGTTTTCATATTGCGAAATTAAATAAACAACAGAAAATAAAGCTGTTACGAGAACAACTTTCTTTAATCGATAAGAAGCATCATTTTTTTGAAGAAAACCAGTTGCTGTGTTCTGTAAATGTCGATCTGGAAATGGCTTTTGCGCTGCTGGAAGAACGGGATATTGTTGAGCTCGCCACAGCGCACTCTTTTCTTCGCATTGAAGTCGCGGAACACTTTCCCGATCTTGCGCAGGGATTAAATAATCCCTTACTCCGGGAACTACATAATAAATACACGTTATGGCTGGATGATTTTGGCAGTGCGGCTTCCCACTTTCCCTGTTTACAGCGTGGAATGTATGAAGCCGTGAAAATGGATAAGCATTTTTTCTGGCGGCATCAAAACAGCCCCGTCTGGCAAGCCACGCTGGCGGAAATTAAACACTATTGTGAATTTATTATTGTAGAAGGCGTCGAAACGGCGCAACACTTCGAATTCGCCAGACCGCACGCTGCGGCATTTCAGGGCTATCTGTTTGAGGCGTTTTTATTCGATACGCTCGCGTAAGCGCTCAGCGATAATTCATACCGGGTTTTCTTTCTTCAATAAGAAAGGCCCGCATAATGCGTTGGCCAGACAGCCTGATGCTGTCAAAGAAAAACCGTGCCCTGCGATTTACGGCAGTCGCGTGGGCTACAACCGAACCAGCGGCGAAAGGCGCGTGAGAAGGCGCTGACTTCAGAATAGCCCAACAGCAAGGCCATTTCAGAGACCGACAGATGGTGTTGTTTCAGGTAATGCGTCGCCATCTCTTTGCGGACGCTGTCGACCAGGGCGGAAAAACTGGTTTGCTCATCGCGCAGTCGCCGCTGTAACGACCAGGCAGACAGTCCCTGTTTTTCGGCGATAATGTCCAGTGAGGGTTCGCCATTGAGTAGCTGAAGGTGAATGTCGGTGCGGGTTTGATTAACGGTATCCTGAATGATGACGGGTGGGCTGAGCCGACGGATCGCATCCTGCATCACCAGCAGCAGCATGGGATCGTGATCCGGCATTTTGCGGCCCAGATCCGTTTTGGCGATGATCATCGAGTTAAAGGGCTGATCGAAATAGACCGGCGCATCAAAGACTTTACAGTGTTCGTGCCAGTGCTCAGGGCGCGGATGCTCGAAATGCACTTCACGCGGTGCCCAGTGGCGTCCTGCCGCGTGGCGAATCAGGTTAAGAAACATGCCTAACGTCAGTTCTGCATCCTGACGGCGCTGCAGAATCGCGCCGTGACGCACCTGATAATCCAGCTGCCAGCAGTCGCTGCGCTCCGTCAGACGAATACAGGTGTTGTGTTGATGGTAGGGAAAAGCATTGACCACGTTTTGCAGCGCCTGTTCCAGCGTGGCCGAGCACAGACCAATATAGCCAATCAGACCCAGAGACTGTGGCCGGAACTGATGACCATACTGTAAACCGAAGTTGTCCACGCCCGCCTGGCTGGCCGCTTCTTCCAGCACCCGACAGTAATTGACCAGGTCCAGGCTCAACGTCGGGCAGGCGAGCGTATCCGGATCGATCCCGCTGATGCCGAAAATACGATCCACATCGCCACCCTGGGCGTTAATGAAATCACCCAGTCCTGTCGCGGCGGCCGACAGGACGCCACGATGACTGCTACCCGCGCTGGACATGGCCGTTATGGCGGCCTCTGGAAATCTGCTGGTCATGATGTTTTCCGCCTGCAACTGAACATCGTTACCTTCTGCAAGAAACATACCAGCCGTCAGGCACCAGTTAACAGGCACTTAGCATCGCCCCCGTGAATATTGCACCGCGATCTGTCATTCAGGCACCGCCAGAGTGCGCTAGACGCCAATCGGCAATCGGGCCCCTTCGAGATAGCGGTGGCACAGGCGTACCGTGTCGTTCGCCCAACCGTCGCCCAGGCTGCGCGCCATTTCTGTTTCGCGATGGGAAGCGACCCAGGCGGTCAGCTGAATGCGGCGCTGAATCAGCATGGACGGGATCATCGCCAGCTCTTCATCGCTAACGTGCGCCACCTGTTCGTAGCCGTTTAGCCAGTTTTCCACCCACTGTGGGGCGCTGGGATGGTGTTCGACAAAGCTGATCGCAGCGGCAAGATCGTGCAGATACCAGCCCATTCCGCAGTCATCAAAATCAATTACCCGCGTTTCGCCTTTGTGTACCAGCAGATTGGTCAGGCGCAGGTCGGCGTGAATCAGACCATAGCGGTCGGGCGACTGGCCAAACGCTGCCATCTCACGGCCGACATGCGACAGCGTTTCTTCGATCACGCCATGTTGTGATGGCGCTAAACCGGCCACATCGCGCCAGTCACCCCAGTGACCTGTGGGGGAAACCATCGTGTGATGATCCCAGACGATACGGCGAAAGGTTTGTGGCTTTTGCCAGCGACGACTGTGGTGGTGGAGCTGCGCGGTGATACGACCTAACTGGCGAAAGGCGGCCGGATCGACCGCATCGGTAAGCATATCGCCCTCGATCCAGTGAAACAGCACAGCATAGCGTTCACTGCCGTCCGGCAGCGGCAGCGTCTGAATGCGGTTATCGTGCCCGTCGCGCACCGCCACCGGCACGCAGATGTCTGCGGCCTGAAGCGCATCCAGCCAGTGCAGCTCGCTTTCAATATCCTGCTTAGCGTGGTAATCGCCGCGGTGAATACGTAACGCGTACCGGCCCTGCGGCGTGCTGACAGACAGGGTGGCGTTCTCGGAACGGCACAGAAGTTTGACCTCTGCGTGCAAACAGGCCGGATACGCCTGCAACGCCTGGTGGGCAAGCTGAAGAATGCTGTCGTTCGTTAAGGTGTCATATTGCTTAATGCTCATGTCTGTCTCCCTTTCTCTGCGTGTGGAGGCAGCATGGCGCTGAACCGGCCTGGCGCGCTTGACCTGAGAGCAGGCAAAAATTGACTTCGGCAGAGGCGTCACAACCCGACCCGGGTCAACTTGACCCCAGCCGACGTGTTTCTGTTTTCTGCGGTCAAGTTTTTCTGTTGCGGCTGTGTCCATCATCTACCCGTCAGCTTTTTAGGCATCGCCTTTTCACTTTACACAGACGGGGAACGCAGTGATGAAAGAGAAACTGAAACCCACCCTTGGTACCCTGCAACTCTGGGGCATCGCTGTGGGACTGGTTATATCGGGAGAATATTTCGGCTGGAGCTATGGCTGGGGAGCCGCGGGTACGCTGGGTTTTCTGGTCACGACGTTTTTTGTCGCCGCCATGTACACCTGTTTTATCTTCAGCTTTACCGAACTGACGACCGCCATTCCGCAGGCCGGAGGACCGTTTGCCTACAGTCGCCGTGCTTTCGGTGATACCGGCGGGCTGATTGCGGGCATTGCCACCTTAATCGAGTTTGTGTTTGCGCCCCCGGCCATTGCTATGGCGATAGGCGCCTACCTCAATGTGCAGTTTCCGGAAGTGAATCCTAAGCTCATTGCGGTCTGTGCCTACCTGATCTTTATGGGACTGAACATCATCGGCGTCAGCATTGCGGCAACCTTTGAGCTGCTGGTGACGCTGCTGGCGGTGATTGAACTGCTGGTGTTTATGGGCGTGGTCGCGCCGGGCTTCAGCCTGACGAATTTTGTCGCCCATGGCTGGGCTGGGCAGGATACGTTCTCTCTGGCTTCGGTATCCGGGATGTTTGCCGCCATTCCTTTTGCCATCTGGTTTTTCCTTGCCATTGAAGGCGTTGCCATGGCGGCCGAAGAGGCAAAAGACCCGCGCCGGACCATTCCCCGCGCCTACATCAGCGGTATTTTAACGCTGGTGGTGCTGGCGATGGGCGTCATGGTGTTTGCCGGAGGGGCAGGTGACTGGCGCACGCTGTCAGGCATTAACGATCCGCTGCCGCAGGCCATGAAAATGCTGGTCGGTAACGATTCACGCTGGATGCACATGCTGGTGTGGATTGGCCTGTTCGGCCTGATTGCCAGTTTCCACGGCATTATCATGGGCTATTCGCGTCAGTTCTTTGCGCTGGCGCGGGAAGGTTATTTGCCGCCTTCACTGGCAAAACTGTCGCGCTTTAATACCCCCCACCGGGCGATCCTGGCGGGCGGTGTGGTCGGCATTGTTGCCATTTTCTCTGATGGCATCAGCTTTCAGGGAATGAGCCTGACCGCCGCGATGATCACCATGTCGGTGTTTGGGGCGATCGTCATGTACATCATGAGTATGCTGAGCCTGTTTAAACTGCGTCGCTCGGATCCGACACTGGCACGTAGCTACCGTGCACCGGGTTATCCGGTAATCCCCGCCATCGCCCTGTGTGGCTCGGTGATCTGCCTGATCGCAATGCTGTGGTTTAACCCACAGATCGGCGCACTGTTCGTGGGCTTTATGGTGGCAGGCTATCTCTACTTCCTGACCACGCACTCCCGCCGCGGTGCTGTCGCGCAGCGCTCTGTTGCCGCAGAAACCGATTAACGTTTATACCCGCCTGGCGGTGCGTAGCGTGCCGCCGGGCAGCACAAAGACCAAGGAGTCACAATGACGGTACGTTCAACCATAATGGATACCAACAGCTTTCGTGCTGAAAACGCGGAAACGCTGGCACCGGACATTCGACAACTGACCGATAAGCGCAGCCAGGTACTGGGCGAGTCCTATCGGCTGTTTTACCGCAATCCGGTGCATCTGGTGCGCGGAAAGGGCCAGTATCTGTGGGATAAGGCGGGCAACCAGTATCTGGATATGTATAACAACGTTGCCAGTATTGGTCACTGTCATCCGGTGGTCGTGGATGCCGTACATAAACAGATGATGCAGTTAAACACCCATACGCGCTATCTGCATGAGTCGATCCTTGCGTACAGCGATCGCATTCTGGCCACGATGCCGGCCGAGATCGATCGGGCCATGTATATGTGTACCGGATCCGAGGCAAACGATCTGGCGATCCGCATTGCCCAGTGCTGGAGCGGTGGTACGGGCATCATCGTGTCCAAAGAAGCCTATCACGGCACCAGTGCGCTCACCTCCGGCGTTTCGCCCGCGCTGGGCAGCGGTCAGCCGTTATCACCGCATACGCGGCTGGTGGCCCCGCCTGACTTTTATCGTATTCAGACGGCGGATCAGGGTGCCTGGTTTGCGCAGGAAATTCAGAAGCAAATTGATGATATGGCTGCGCACGGCATTAAATTTGCGGGGTTCCTGGCCGACTCGATTTTCTCGTCAGACGGCGTTTTACCCGGTCAGCCCGGCTTTTTAAAACCGGCGATTGATGTGGTGCATCAGAACGGCGGCATTTTTATTGCCGATGAAGTGCAGCCTGGCTTTGCCCGCACCGGCGAGGCATTCTGGGGCTTTGCCCGACACGGCGTGGTTCCGGATGTCGTGACTACCGGCAAACCGATGGGGAACGGCATTCCGGTCTCGGGGCTGATGGCGAAAGCGCCGGTCATGGCGGCGTTTAGCGATGCACTACCTTACTTTAATACCTTTGGTGGTAACCCGGTCTCCATGGCGGCGGCGCACGCGGTGATGGATGTCATTGAACAGGAAGAACTTCAGGCGCACAGCCTGAAAACCGGCGCTGCACTGCTGGCGGCGCTGCAATCCCTGCAGGCAACGTATCCGTGCATCGGTGAAGTCCGTGGAGCAGGGCTGTTTATCGGCTTTGAGCTGGTGAAGGACAGAGAAAGCAAAGCGCCTGACAAACGTCTGGCACTCGATCTGGTGGAGGCGTTACGTGAGGCCTTTGTGCTGACCTCCGTTGCCGGACCATACGGAAACGTGCTGAAAATCCGCCCACCGCTCTGTTTCCAGACGCACGATATCGACTGGGTGGTCAGTGCCATGGATCGCTGCCTGAGGAAATTACAAAGCTGAACGCGATTACAAAAAACCAGGGACCGCGCAGACGGAACGCAACCGGTCTGCGACAGTGAGTCCCATCCGTTTGCAGCGCCAGAGAAAAATCCTCTGGCGCTGAGCGTCCTGTCCTTTAGGTGGCCGCGCAGGCCTGGCTGCCGCCGGGCCTGCGCATTCTCAGCTTAAGCGTGGGCGCCCGAAGGCAGCTCCAGTTCAGGGCTTTCCCCCGCAAGGGTCCCGCTGTCAGGATCCCGCAACCGGCCTTGGCCAAAGACACAACCATTCGGCTGGAAGAACACGTCGCCGTAGATGGGATCGTTCACGCAAATCGTGCCGTCCTCTCGCTGTTCGATACTGAGCTGGGCGAAGCGCGAGTCAAATTCTTCCAGCGTGCTGAGTTGCGGATCGTCATTCAGACGAATCAGCCAGCAGGTCTCTTTTCCCGCTAAGCGGGCTTCACAGTGCTGCGCGGGACCGCGGGTTGTCAGCCGGAAAGGCTGGTTACCCGAAATCTGAACCATGCCGTTACCGCTGCGGAGCAGAATGCGTTGCTCACAGACGCGCATCTCATCGAAATAGCGCTGCGGCAGCCAGGCATGGGCGTAAATTGTTGGGGCCTTTGCCGAATTATTCAGTCTGTTTGTATTAAGAAAAGGGCTGCATTGAGTATGCCAGCAAAAACCGGGAGTGGGCTTTCATAAAAAATTAATAAAAACCCCGCCATCAGGTGAGCATACGTTTAATAATCCTGACTGATAATCCCTCACCTGAAATACTTCAGTCGCTCCGTGATGAAAAGAAGAGAGGGCTCATGAACTTCCGATTCACCATGCTGGCGGCTAACAGACGGTTGCTGCCAAACGTCTGGGATGCCGTGGCATTTCCCCTGATTATTTGCCTGATTGCAATGGTGGCGGTGGGCTTTCATCAAACGCTGATGCCGATTGACAGCCTGAAAACCCAGGCCATCTCCCTTGATCCGACTAATCTGCCGGAATATGCCATGCGTACCACGCTGCGGATGTTGGTGGCGATGCTGGCGTCACTGGTGTTCAGCCTGATCTACGGCACGCTGGCGGCCAAAAGTCGCCGGGCAGAAAAGGTGTTAGTGCCCATTCTGGATATCCTGCAGTCCGTTCCGGTGCTGGGTTATATCTCTTTTACCGTGACCTTTTTTATTGCCCTGTTTCCCGGGC
Source organism: Pantoea sp. SGAir0183 (assembly GCF_043545505.1). NCBI lineage: Bacteria > Pseudomonadati > Pseudomonadota > Gammaproteobacteria > Enterobacterales > Erwiniaceae > Pantoea > Pantoea sp. SGAir0183. The sequence goes on along the minus strand of NZ_CP028053.1, from coordinate 3,722,220 downwards.
AGGTGCTGGGCGTAGAACTGGCGGCGATATTTGCCCTGTTTACCAGTCAGGCCTGGAACATGACCTTTAGCTTTTACCAGTCGCTACGTACCGTACCGGCCGATTTGGTGGAAGTCTCACGTGGCTTTCATCTGACCGGCTGGCAACGTTTCTGGAAGCTGGATGCGCCTTTCGCCGTGCCGGGACTGGTGTGGAATATGATGATGTCGATGTCGGGGGGCTGGTTCTTTATTGTCGCCTCAGAGGCGATCACGGTGGGTAACAATACCTTTACCTTACCGGGCGTGGGCGGCTATCTGGCACAGGCGATTCTGCATAAAGATATCCATGCGGTGGGCTGGGTACTGCTTACGATGGTGATCGTGATTCTGGCTTATGATCAACTGTTGTTCAGGCCGCTGGTGGCCTGGGCGGATAAGTTCCGCATGGAAAACACACGTTCGGGGAGTGCGCCGACCTCATGGGTGCGTGATCTGATGCGCCGTACACGCCTGATTCACCAGATCTTTACGCCGCTGCGCCTGCTGCTGTCTGCGCTGGCGCGTATCTCGTGGCGCTGGCCTGCCTCCAGGTCGGTCCGGGCCGAAAGCAGCACGGAATCCCGCTCGCGTCTGGGTGACTTTATCTGGGGCGCCTTCGTCATTTTACTGACCCTGTATGTGGTCTGGCGGGTTATTACCTATGTGCAAATCGGTGTCACGCTGGCGGACGTGAAACATGTCTTCGGCCTGGGGCTGATTACGCTTCTGCGCGTCACCGTGTTGATTCTGATTTCATCGCTGATTTGGGTGCCGCTGGGCGTGATGATTGGCCTGCGTCCTGCACTGGCCGGAAAAATTCAGCCTGTTGCCCAGTTCCTGGCGGCGTTCCCGGCCAACCTGATGTTTCCGGTGTTCGTCATTATGATTGTGCACTTCAGGCTGAATCCGGATATCTGGCTGTCTCCGCTTATTGTGCTTGGTACGCAGTGGTACATCCTGTTTAACGTCGTGGCGGGCACCACCGCCTTTCCCAATGATTACAAAGAGGCTGCCGCAAACTTTCATATTCGCGGCTGGCATTGGTGGCGTCAGGTGATGCTGCCCGGCATTTTCCCCTACTACATTACCGGTGCCATTACCGCTTCCGGCGGAGCCTGGAACGCCAGCATCGTGTCCGAATTTGTACAATGGGGAAATACGCAGGTCACCGCCCACGGCCTGGGGGCGTATATCGCGCAAACCACGGCCGCTGGGGACTTCCCGAGGATTATTCTTGGTATCGCCGTGATGTCGTTGTTTGTCACCTTGTTCAACCGTCTGCTGTGGCGGCCGCTGTACGTCTACGCTGAATCAAAATTCCGTGCTAATTAAGGGACCCGAGATGTTAAACAATCAACCCACACACCATGCAGACGTGTCGACCAAAAAAACGGACGGTCGCCAGGCGGTCCTGACGGTAAAAGACATTAAGCACGGTTACGATAAAGCGCACGGTGAAGTGCTGATTCTGGATGACGTTAATCTGACTCTGCAGGAAGGCGAGATAGTGGGGCTGCTGGGCCGCTCTGGTTCGGGAAAATCGACACTGCTGCGCATTATTTCTGGTCTGATTACGCCCGGCTCGGGTTCCGTTGACTACCTGGGCGCACCGCTGAACGGCCCTGCCAAAGGCGTGGCGATGGTGTTCCAGACCTTTGCGCTGTTTCCCTGGTTAACGGTGCTACAGAACGTAGAAGCCGGGCTTGAAGCGCTGGGCGTGGAAAAAGCGGAACGCAGAAAGCGTGCGCTGGCGGCCATTGACCTCATCGGCCTGGACGGTTTCGAAAACGCCTATCCGCGTGAATTATCGGGCGGCATGCGTCAGCGTGTGGGCTTTGCACGCGCTCTGGTCGTCGATCCCACCTTATTGTTAATGGATGAGCCGTTTTCCGCGCTGGATGTATTAACCGCCGAAACGCTGCGTACCGATTTACTCGATCTGTGGAATGAGGGACAGATGCCGATGAAATCGGTGCTTATCGTCACCCACAATATCGAAGAAGCCGTCTTTATGTGTGACCGCATTCTGGTGCTGTCCTCTAACCCCGGGCGCGTAGTGGCAGAAATCAAAGTGCCCTTTGGCCATCCGCGTAACCGGTTGGATCCGGCTTTTCGTCGGCTGGTCGATGATGTTTATACCCAAATGACCGCACGGCCTACCAGCGATAATGTGAAAAAGAGCCTCAGACTGGGAACGCGGCTGCCGCATGTGTCAACCAACCTGATGGCCGGGTTGATCGAAACCCTGGCAGCAGCGCCGTACCACGGCCGCGCCGACATGCCAGAGGTGGCCCGTTCGCTGCATCTGGAAGTCGATGAACTGTTCCCGATAGCCGAAGTGCTTCAGTCGCTAGGCTTTGCGGACGTGCGGGAAGGGGACATCTTCCTGACGCCGCCCGCCCGGGTGTTTGCCGAGTCAGACACGCAGCAGCGTAAGGTGATGTTTGCCGATCATCTGCTGCGTTACGTGCCGCTGGCCGCCCTGATCAAAACGGTACTGGATGAGCGTCCGGGACATCGTGCACCGCGCGTGCGTTTTGAACAGGAACTGGAAGATTCGCTTTCCGACAGTGCGGCTAAAGAGACGCTGGATAGTGTGATTAACTGGGGCCGTTATGCGGAGATTTTCTCTTATAACGACCAGACCGAGTACTTTAGCCTGGAAGACGTCGAATTCTGATTGAGGTGGATGAAGCGGTAGCGACTCGGGGGCACTGACCCGGTCCCTGGTCAGAACGCGAGTACGTTTCGTTTACAGGACCGGAAAGAATAAGCAAAGGCACCCTGTTGCGCCTTTGCTTCCCGTTAACGGACTCAGGGACGCCAGACCGTGCCATCGGGCGTACGGGCCATCGTCCAGGTGGGGTTACCGCCTTCGCAGGGGAATTTCGCCGCCAGCGTTTCATTAATGTCGATACCCAATCCCGGCCTGTCATTAACGTATGCATAGCCTTGCTCGACGTCCGGGCAGCCGGGAAACACTTCACGCAGGGCATCGTTCATCGGCGTGTATTCCTGAACGCCAAAATTTGGTGAGCTCAGGTCCAGATGCATATTCGCACACACGCCGACCGGTGAAATATCGCCGGGGCTGTGCCAGGCCGTGCGGACACCGTTTAATTCACTGTAAACAGCAATTTTCTTCGCCGGCGTAATTCCGCCAATGGAACTGATATGGCAGCGAATATAGTCAATCAGCTTATTGTCGATCAGCGGCTTCCATTCGTTCACATTCACGAACAGCTCGCCCATTGAGATGGGCGTAGAGGACTGCTGGCGCAGCATCTTCAGCCACTCCGTGTTCTCTGGCGCAACCGGATCTTCCAGGAAAAACAGCTGGTACGGCTCCAGGGCTTTAGCCATATGAATAGCGTTAATCGGCGTAATGCGTTCATGCGCATCGTGCAGAAGCTCTACGCCAAAACCCAGCTTATTGCGCAGATGATCAAACAGGCGTGGAATGCTTTTCGCATAGGCTTCCGGATCAAAGTACATGCCCGCTGTTTTGCTGCGCGGTGAACGCTTAGGCTGGATATTTTTCGCTTTGACCATGCGGTTCGCGATGAGCCTGAGATCGTCGGTACCGGCACCGCCATACATGCCCATCTGGCAGCGGATATACTGATAACCTTCCTCCATTTTGGCCCGGGCACTGTCTTCCACTTCGACTTCGTCTGCGCCATCGGTGTGCACATAGAGCGCAATGCCATCGCGACACTTGCCGCCCAGCAGTTCATAAACCGGCAATCCGGCCAGTTTGCCTTTAATGTCCCACAGCGCCATATCGACACCGGACAGGGCGTTATTCATGACCGGACCATTGCGCCAGTAGCCACTGACGGCGGCAGACTGCCAGATATCTTCGATTCTTGCCGGATCCTTGCCCCTCAGAAATGGCGCCAGGTAATCATCAATGGCGCTTTGTACCGCATAGATGCGTTGGGTAAAGGTGGCGCAGCCAAGGCCGTACAGGCCCGGCTCGTTGGTTTCGATTTTAACCACGACCAGATCGATGCCGCCGGGCGCAGTCAGAATGGTTTTAACATTCGTGATGGACAGATTACTCACAATCGCTCCTCTTTTATCAGGCCACTTACCGCCACCGTCGTGCTCGTTGCTGCTCATGGCTAACAGGTATGTTGTCATACAACATGACTGTTTTATCACAAAGCCGGGTCGTTGCCCTTATTAGCTTTCGATTCTGTGATGGGGATCTAATGACTGAACTTTATGCACGTAGTTAAGATTTATTTTCTTAAAATACAGCATCCTAATCAATTTCAGGGTGAGGGCTTTGTGATAGACGCCTCATAACGCATCATTACGTATTGATTTAATCTGCGCGTAAATTCACCTTAATAAGATAGTTGTCATACATATTTAAGGGTGGGATATGACTGCACTGTTCGATCTGACCGGGAAAACGGCATTAATCACCGGTTCATCTCGTGGGCTGGGTTATGCCTATGCTGAAGCCCTGGCGGCGGCCGGGGCACAGGTGATTTTGAACGGCACGCGTAAAGCGGGGCTGGATGAGGCGGTTGAACAACTCGTGGCGAAAGGCTATCACGCCACGGGGCGGGTATTCGATGTGAAAGATGAAGGCGAAATTGAACAGGCATTTGCCGCGCTGGATGAGCAGGCGATTGCGGTGGATATCCTTATCAATAATGCCGGCATTCAGTACCGTAAACCGATGCTGGAACTGGCGCTTGAACAGTGGCAAAAAGTCATTGATACCAACCTGACCAGCGCCTTCCTGGTTTCACGCGCGGCGGCAAAGCGCATGATCGCCCGTCACCAGGGCGGAAAAATCATCAATGTCGGTTCGTTAACCAGTCAGGCCGCGCGTCCGACGGTTGCGCCTTATACGGCGGCCAAGGGCGGAATCAAGATGTTGACCTGCTCAATGGCGGCCGAATGGGCGCAGTTTAATATCCAGACCAACGCGATTGGGCCGGGTTATATCTTAACCGACATGAACCGTGCGCTGGTGGACGACGCCCGGTTTGATAGCTGGGTGAAAAGCAGCAATCCCTCTCAACGTTGGGGCCGGCCAGACGAAGTGGCCGGTACCGCCGTTTTCCTCGCTTCGCGCGCGTCAGATTATATCAACGGGCAGATGATTTACGTTGATGGCGGCTGGCTGGCCGTGTTGTGAGCCTTACTGACCTGCAAAGGGGAACCCATCGTGCATAGCTTAATGACCCAGGCCTGTGTGGCAAAGGGTAAAAAAGACATTGTGGTAGAAGAGCGCGAGCTGCATTACGCAGAGGATGACGTCGTGATAAAAGTGGAGTGCGGCGGCATTTGCGGATCCGATATTCATTATTATCACGAAGGGCGGGCCGGGTTATCCGTCATTCAGCACCCTTTTATTATCGGACACGAATTTGTGGGGCGGATTTATCATGCGCCGGAATCTTCTGCCCTCAAACCCGGACAGAAAGTGGCGGTTAACCCGTCGCAGCCCTGCGGGCGATGTGAATATTGTCAGGCCGGGAAACAAAATGCCTGCCCAACCATGCGCTTCATGGGCAGTGCGCAGTTCACGCCGCATGTGGAAGGCGGGTTTGCACAGTATGTCGTGGTGTCCGCGCAGCAGTGTGTGCCCTACGACGAGCAGGTTCCGGCCAGCGTGATGGCGGTTGCCGAGCCCACCGCGGTCGTCATTCATGCGCTTAATGTGGCAGGCAGTATCGTGGGCAAAAAGGTGCTGGTAATGGGCGCTGGCCCCATAGGCGCGTTAGCCATTGCCGCAGCAAAAGCATCGGGCGCAGCGGAAATAGTGGCCTGTGATCTCAGCGAGCGGTGTCGTCGTATTGCGTGTGAAATGGGTGCCGATGTCGCCGTGGACCCGGCCGATACGGCGGCCATGGCCCGCTATTGTGAACACCGGGGCTACTTTGACGTCACACTGGAGGCCAGCGGGGCAGAGGCAGCCATCAGCACCAGTATCCTGGCGACGCGGCCAGGTGGCACGATGGTTCAAATTGGCATGGGAAAAAGCCCGCTTCATTTTCCCGTCGCGCAGATGCTGGTAAAAGAAATTAGCTGGAAAGGTTCCTTTCGTTTTATTGATGAATTTGCGGTTGCAGTGAAATGGCTGGAAAAAGGCATTATCGATCCGCGACCGATCCTGTCCGGTCAGTATGCGCATCAGGATATTGAAGTGGCTTTGCAGGCCGCCAGTGATAAAACGCAGCATTCAAAAGTGTTAGTCGTCTTTTAAGTTCATTCACAACAGCGCTGTTATTCAGCGTGCAAATAACTTTAATGATCAGGGCGAGTGAAATGCTCTCACGTCTCGCGTGGACTGCGCTCGCCTGTCTTTTATTCACCTGTCAACGCCGGGTTGGCCTCGGGGTAAAACATGAGTCATTCACATACGCGTACAAAAGAACGTAATACGTCTGATCTTGTCAGGGCCTCTGTTTCAGGATGGTTGGGTACCACGCTGGAGTTTATGGATTTCCAGTTATATTCCCTCGGTGCGGCTCTGGTTTTTCATGAAGTCTTTTTTCCCGGGCAATCAGGCGCAATGGCGTTAATTCTGGCTATGGGCACCTACGGCGCAGGTTATATCGCGCGTATTGTGGGCGCCGTCTTTTTTGGCAAAATGGGCGACCGCGTGGGCCGAAAAAAAGTGCTGTTTATGACCATCGCATTAATGGGCATATGCACCACATTAATTGGTGTGTTACCGACCTATCAGCAGGTCGGTATTCTGGCGCCTTTATTGCTGGTCGCGTTGCGCGTAATACAGGGATTAGGGGCAGGGGCAGAAATTGCCGGGGCCAGTACGATGCTGGCGGAATATGCGCCCAAAGGGAAAAAAGGCCTTATCGCTTCCCTGGTTGCCATGGGCACTAACTGCGGCACCTTGAGCGCCACCGCTATCTGGGCCGTCATGTTCTTGTTTTTCACTAATGAAGAGGTCGTCGCGTGGGCATGGCGTGTTCCTTTTCTGGCCAGTTTTGTCGTGATGGGGTTTGCGCTCTGGCTGCGCTTTAATTTGAAAGAAAGCCCGGTGTTTGAAAATGTGGCAGCATCCGCAACCGTTACGCTCCGGTCGAAGAAAAGTCAGTCCATTTTTCAGTTAATTCAGGGGAAAGCGTTCTGGATAGCAACCGGCCTGCGGTTTGGCCAGGCCGGAAATTCGGGGATTATTCAGACCTTCCTGGCAGGCTATATGGTGCAAACGCTGTTATTTAATAAAGCGATTCCCACCGATGCCATCATGGTCAGTTCCGTGATTGGTTTTCTGACGATTCCCCTGCTCGGCTGGCTCTCAGACAGGGTCGGGCGGCGCATTCCCTATCGCATACTGACCGTCGGCTCGATCCTCCTGGCCTACCCGATGATTTCACTGATCGTCGACAAGTCCCAGGCTGTCAGCACCATTATGGTGTGCCTGATCGTGATTCATAACATCGCGGTGCTGGGCCAGGCCGCTATTGAAGGGATCACCATGGCAGAGATGTTTGGTTCGCAAAACCGCTTCGCACAAATGGCGATTTCAAAAGAAATTGGCGGGTTGTTTGCCACCGGATTAGGTCCTCTGCTGGCGGGGATATTTTGTCAACTTACCGGCTCCTGGCACCCGATTGCGGTGATGTTAATCTGTTATTCCTGCATCGGTCTGCTGGCGTCACTGATCATGCCTGAGGTGGCCGATCGCGATCTGACCGCAGAAGCCGATGCGGTGGAGGCACAGTCTGCCATCAGTCAGCACAGGGTGTCCGCGCTCAGCCCGCGTCGCGGCGAATAATGGCCTGTTTTCGAACGACGTGCTTTACGGTGTCAACACAGGACTTTGTCTGAAAGGATGAGATAGAATGGCATCATGTAGGACATCATATGAGAAGGTGTTGTGAGCATAAAATCCATTCAGAAACAGAACGTTGTTAACGAAGTGTTCGAGCAAATCAAGGCCCGGCTACTGGACGGTAGCTGGCCCGCGGGCGCTCGCTTGCCTTCTGAAGCGGAGCTGACACACTCTTTCAATGTCAGCCGGGTGAGTGTGCGCAGTGCGGTGCAGCGGTTGCGTGATCTTGGCATTATCATCACCCGTCAGGGCAGCGGCAGCTATGTGTGCGAAGATTTCACGCCGCAGATGCTGAACAGCAGTGCCAGACCGCTGATGCACCTGAGTCGGGAAGCGTTTAATGACATGATGGTGTTTCGTCAGACCGTCGAGTTTAAATGTGTCGAGCTGGCAGTTGAACACGCGACGGAAGACGACATTACCCTGCTTGAGCAGGCCCTGAATAACATGCTCATCAACAAAGGGGATTACAAGAAATACTCGGAGGCCGATTATGAATTTCATCTGGCGATTATCCGGGCTTCCCATAACAGCGTGTTTTACAACGTGATGAAGTCAATTAAGGACATTTACTACTATTACCTGGAAGAGCTGAATCGCTCGCTGGGTATCACCCTTGAGAGCGTGGAAGCGCATATTAAGGTGTTTATGGCGATTAAAAACCGCGATGCGTCTTCGGCAGTGCAGGTGCTGAATGACGCGATGAAGCACAACGTGGTGGCTATCGACAGGATTAAGAACCGCGAAGGTCTGTCACCTGCGCAGCCCGTTCCCGCGCCGCGTTAATGTCATGTACCTGTAACAGTGAATGGGGCCGGTTACCGGCCCCGAGTGGCTTAGTGCAGACAGCACTGCTTGTATTTTTTACCGCTGCCACACGGGCAGGGATCGTTGCGACCAGGCTGCTTTGCTGCCGTGACAGGCTGTTGAACCTGAGGAATCGCCTCAGGCTGCGCAATCCAGTAATCGTGCAGCGCAAGAGCGGCAGGACGTATGGCATCCATGCTGCTTTCCATCTCTTCCGGCGTTAACGCATCGACTTTTTCGAGGTTTTCTTCCTTGCCATGCAGCGCGATGACGTCCAGTGATTCGTGCAGTTCGGCAGGCAGCGCAGACCAGTCCGTCAGCGCTACGCCGCGCATATAGCCATAGCACCACTCTTCCACCACGGTGAATTCCAGACCTTCCATTTCACGCACGCCAAACAACGGCTCAAATTGCTCCGGAAACTCGGACAGGCGGTCAGCGATATCATTCATATGCTGAAAGCAGAGCTCCATAAAGCGCGTCATTTCGCGCTCATTGCTCCATTTAGGGATATGCTTTTCGCCGCCCCAGAGCGCAACCAGCCAGCGGCTGGGTTCAACCGTTGTCGGGCCTGACAGTACGGCGGTGAGCAGGCCATCCAGTTCGGACACATCAAGAATAGATGCTTCGCTACCGTATTTTTCCAGCATATCATCAAGCCATTGCAGTTCTTTCTCGCTTAATGGACCTTCTTTCATGGTTCTCTCCGGGCGTTTCTGGTTCAGCAGAAAATTGACTGCATATAAAAGCGCGCAGTGTACACGCTTATGGATGCGATGGCAGTGCCATCAGATGCACAACCCAATAAGGCACACGACAGAGGCATTCTCTCTGTCGCTATGTTACTCTCCCGGCCCCGCAAGGCCTGATGCCAGAGGGAACGACAGGCGGAACGCCGCCGGGCAACCGAATAAAGATTTAGCTGACTGTGCCGATATAAGCACAGCGGTATCATCTTGCAGGATCGCGATGAAGCTTTTCGTCAGCGCCCTGATACGACAATAAGACGGGCGCGAGGACGTGACCAGAAAAAAGACGCTCATCCGGACGTTATCCGGCTTGCTGACCCGGTGCGGCATAGTAATACTCGGTGCGATAGGGTTAACCGCCTGCGGCACACTGTCGCAAACGTCCGCCCCTACGGGCGACAGGTTTTATCTGACTCACAGCGCCTTCCACGATAATCTGGATGACCTGGTGCGCCATTACATGCAGCGCAAACAGGTCTCCGGCATCAGCATTGCCATTATCCACAAAAACGCGCCCACGTTGTTCTACAGCGCCGGCGTGACGGACGATGTCCATCGTTATCCGATTACGCCTGATACCTTGTTTGCGCTGGGCTCCTTGAGTAAAGGCGTAACCGCAGAGGTGATTACGCAACAAGTCGATGAGGGACAACTGCGCTGGGAAGATACGCTGGCAACCCTGCTACCCGCAACGGTGGCATTGAGCCCGGATGCTCGCCGTATCACGCTGTTACAACTGGTGACGCACACGTCAGGATTGCCGCGTCAGGATATGGACCTGGCCATGTTTATGCAGTTCATGACTTATCTTCGCACCGGGCAGAATTTTTACGGCAATCTCGACGATGACCGTGTGCTCAGCTATCTGGCCGACTTTAGGGCACCCCGTCACCGTATTCCGCAGTATTCAAATCTGGGTTATGCGCTGTTGGGCTACATCTTACGCACCCGATGCCACTGTGATATTGACAGCCTGGCCCGTCAGCAAATCTTTCGTCCGCTGGGAATGACGCAAACGAGTTTTGTGCCTGAGCGCCTCAGCGGTTTCCCCACGCGGGCGCTGGGCCATGCTGGCGATCAGCCAAAGTTTATTCCGCGCGGCGATATCACACCGGACTGGCGCTTCAGACGTAACATGATGGCTGCAGGCAGCCTGTACAGCAATGCACGCGATCTCAGCGTCTATCTGCGGGCGCATTTGACGCCCGGTCCGTATCCTGAAATCAATCGCGCGTTTGCCGGAGTGAATAAACGCGTGTACCAACAGGGCAACCAGACGCAGAATATCGCCTGGGTAACGGATCGGCTGGAAGGGCGAAACATCACTTACCAGGTAGGCTATATTGGTGGTTATTCGGCATTTATCGGTTTTGACAGAGAGGCTGGCAATGCGATTGTGGTGCTGCAAAACGCGTTTAACTGGAGTAACTACCTGGGTATCACATTGCTGCTTAACCTGGCAGAAAAAGACAGGTAAGGTGTAAGCAGGAGCCGGAATACGTTGCGAATCCTTACACTTACCTTTATGAGTGATGGAACCGTAATCCTGTTCAGATTGTCTTCAGAGTGGTCTACTGTTATTAAAATCAATTCAATGTGGAAATTATTATGCGCAGGACTCAAATTGCTTTAATTTCAGCGGGTTTACTGTTCGGCTCGCTGAGCCTTATCCCTGCTGTTCAGGCCGCAGGCGAAACCACCGACTACGTGCCACCGCCGCCACAGGTTCAGCCTGTTGCGCCGTCTGGCGAGACGAATGTACAGCCAGGCAGTAATGCGGCTCAACCCGAAACGGCACCCGTTCAGTCCCAGGCACCTGCGAGTTCTGACTCTAACGACGGTATTACGCCAACCACGCCATCGCATGCGGAGGGTAATCCCGGTAAGCCGAACTACGATCTCAGCACCATCATCATTGATTACAAAGAGCATAAAATCGGTGATACCGTGCCAGATAAATACCGCAGCAAGACCTATACCATCACGGAGTGGCAGAAACGTAACCTGCCTGCGCCTCAGCCCGGTACGCACTGGGCTTATATCAATGCCAATTATATCCTGATCACCGATGACACCGGTAAGATCGTCATGGGTAAATCAGGCGATATCTTCTTCCGCGGATAAGCCCGTCGCCGGACGTTGGCACGACGCAACCGGAGAATGTGAAATAACGGCCTCGTCACGGGGCCGTTTTTTTTCGTTTTATCAGAGTAAGACTTCTCACCCTCTGCGTAACGTGGCAACGTGTTTTGATTAACCGAAACGCAGGAGGCACGATGGCACAGCACCTCAATCAGTATGGTCAACCGGTAGGGCAATCAATGCCCGACTGGCAGTCACGCCCTTTACCACAACGCGAGATTTTTCAGGGACAGGTCTGTCGGCTTGAACCTTTTAGCGTCGCTGCGCATGGGGCGGCACTCTGGCAGGCCTGGTCACTGGCGGAAGATGGTCGTGACTGGACTTACCTTTCAGATGGCCCTTTTGATGATGAGGCCGCATGGTTAGCTCATGCCAGAACCATGGAGGCGAGTCGGGATCCACTGCATTTCAGTGTGGTTGATCGAAAAACCGACAGGGCTGTGGGGACGCTGTCGCTGATGCGTATTGACGCGGCGAATGGTGTGATGGAGGTGGGATTCGTCACCTTCTCCCGCTTACTTCGGCAGACAAGAATGGCAACAGAGGCACATTTTCTGCTAATGCGTTACGCCTTTGAACAGCTTGGCTACCGACGTTATGAATGGAAATGCGACAGCTGCAATCTGCCTTCTCGCCGGGCCGCGTTACGTCTGGGGTTCCAGTTTGAAGGGGATTTTCGCCAGGCCCGCATCTATAAAGGTCGCACGCGCGATACCAGTTGGTTTTCGATCATTGACAGCGAATGGCCGCAGGTGAAAGCGGGTTTTGAACGCTGGCTGGCAGAGACCAACTTCACCCGTGAAGGCCAGCAACGAGAAAAGCTGGAAACGCTTCGGGGCTGAGATCTGCCCCTGCCTGGTCGTTCAGACAAGCATGTATTTCATGGCCGCCATAAGCAGAGTGGTGGTCATGACCATAAGCAGACGTTTAACCCAGCACATATCGTTTTTTAACCCGCCGACATCCGTCCTGATTTCATCCACATCGGTTCTCAGCGTACTGACATCCATAGTCAGCCTGTTCACATCGGTTTTCAGGCTATTAACGTCTGTTCTCAGCACGCTGACATCACTCTTCAGGCTGTCAACGTCCGTTCTCAGCACGCTGACATCACTCTTCAGGCTATCGAAGTCCGTTCTCAGTATGCTGACATCACTCTTCAGGCTATCGAAGTCCGTTCTCAACACGCTGAGATCGGTCTCCATATTCTCAGACTGCTTACTCAGCCTGAGAATATGCTGGTTATGACGCGTAAAAGCCTGCATGACATCAGCGCGCGAGAGTGCGTTGTCCTGCTGTATCTGCGCAAAAATATCGACCATCACTTCGGCCTGACGGTCATTGATGCCTGCCCGTTGCAGACGTTTAAACGCTTTATGTGTATTCATCATTGCGGTCGCCATTCATGCCTCTTCCCGTTTCATCAAACCGTGATGGCATCATGACAGGCAAGCCGAAACAGTCACAGTACAGAGGCAACATCTTGCGGATTAAATCCAAAAATATCAATTAGTTAAACAGGTAATAATCATTTTTTTGCGTGGCGCTTCGCAAAAAGATGAGCGTTTTGCTGCTGCCAACATCGCCATTTCAATGTCGGCAGCCAACGTCAGTGGCGTGACCACTCAGGGAAGGGGAACGACCTTGAGCTCGACCAGACCAATACCGAGTTTGCGCGGATCTTGTCCGGCGATGTTGTTGAGGTTACTGAGTTGCGGCTCGGGCGGCGAGAGCGTTAACCGGTGGCTTCCTTCAGGATTGTCAAAACGTAGCGTATGGGTAGAGGGAATCTCCCCCAGCGTCAGCAACTGCTCAGTATCGCCCACCCTGACCGGTATTGGCCGGTGGATGTTCGGACCGTAGGCACGAGCGGTGATCACCAGATCAAAGTGCGCGGGCAACGGATCGACAAACTCAATCGTCACGTCGGGGGCAAGACTGGCATTCGACCAGCGTCCCCAACTTTCCTGGCGCGAAATGCCGCTAAACTGCTTCACACTGGCTGGCGCGCCGGGGATCGCAAACAGAAAGCTTTCAGCGTCATAACGAATCGCATTATCTTCGATGCGCAGCTGTGCCACAGCAAGTTGGTAGCGGGCATTGCTGAGGGTGTCTGCCGGGAACCGGGCTTGACCTTTCCACTGAGGCGTATCAACGCGTGTGACGGTGGGCTGACCCGCAGGTTGCCCCATCGCAACGCACCAGTCACCGGACAGTGCCAGAGAAGGTTGCCAGATGCGGCCCATTTTGAAACAGCGATCGACCCAGATAAACTTCTCATCTGCTTTGAAATCGGCCAGCTGGAAACGCAACGGCGCGGAATATTCCCCTTCCGGCAGCGGCTCTATATGTTTATCTGTTACGCGCAACAGAATCGGCAATTTAAAGCTGGTTCCGGAAAAGCTGAAAGTATTTTTGGCCTGATTGATAATAAAACTGTCGATTTTGCTGGGAAAATTCCAGAGCTGAATAATATCGGGCTTCCAGCTTAAGACTTTGGTTTTCATGTCCTCAAACTGACTGGATAACGACACCGCTGACAGACTGCTGCGGCCCAGGCCAATCGCATTATCCCCGCCCAGGATATCCAGCAACGTGGCGCCGTTATCCAGCGTACTGCGTTTCATATCAATCACGTCGGTCTCAGGCCGATCGCCGCGAATCACCATAAACAAATCGTGGCGGGGATGCGTTATCAGAAAAGGGTGCGCAGTATTGTTCATCGCCAGATGATCGGAGGCAACCACAATCACCGTGTCAGCGAACCACGGGGACGCTTTGATACGGGCGATCAGTCGGGCGATATGTTCCTGTGAGCAGGATACCGCGCTGAACGACTGGTTGGGTTTACCCGCATAGCTATAGCTTTTGCGCTGGCAACCGCGAGAAATAAAACCGTCGGGATGGTGCGTGTCGACGGTGAGCGCAAACAGCGCAAACCGTTTTTGCTGGCGTGACAGCGAGGCATAAGTGTCGTAAACCTTATCCAGCACCGTGTCGTCATAATATCCCCAGTTATTGCGGTACGTGGGATCGCGCACCTGGTCTTTTAGCTCCTGTGCACCGTACATATGTGCGGCATCGAAACCGTGGGAATGCAAAAAGACATCTTTGCCTGCAAAGCGTAAATCGGCCCCCTGAATAAACCAGTTCTCATAGCCCGAGTTCTTCAGGATATCGCCCAGGCAGATATTTTGTGGATAAAAGCTGGAAAGGGAAGCGGAGGCATTGCCGTCGAAAGGGGCAAAAAGGGGAATGCCGCATTGCGATGCGACCATACCGGCAATGGTGTAATCCGTGCCGGGCAGTTGTTCGGTCTGACTGAAGTCCAGGCTTTGCTCTTTCTCGCGATTCAATTCGGGGGCCAGACCCGGAAAGGCCATCTGGTCGAAATAGGTGCGCTCCAGGCTTTCAGCGTAGATATACACGACATTAAGCGCAGGCCGCTCAATGCGGTTCTTCGGCACCTTATAAACGGTGTCGAAGTCAGAGTCGTCCCGCAGTGAGTAAGAGGTGATCAGTGTGCTGACCTGATGAAAAGCCGGCGTGGTCTGCACCGCACCGGCGGCGCAGATAAATGCGACCAGGCTCCAGCCAGGGTGAAAAGGGCGCTTACTGCGTCGGAGCAGCCATGATAAGGCGCAAAAGAGTAAAAACAGCACGATGAGCAGGCCAAGATCGGGCACAACATATTTGCTCAGGCCCGCACCGGTCAGGCTGTTTGTCAGTGTATACACCACGGCATCGGTAATGCCCTCGCCCGTAAAATAATTGCTGGCAAACAGCGTGGCATTCAGCACGACAAACAGCATGAGCAACACCAGGACGAGGCAAAACCAGATTCTGTTTCGGCCTGCTTTACAGGAATAAACAGCAATCGCGGTCAGAAAAAGGAGCACTGACACGAATTCGGGCAACGTCACATCCTCTTATTATGTGAACCTGTCTCTTCTAAGGGGGACATTTTCATTAAATTGCGGCTCAATCTAGCTTGGCTGTCATCGGGCTGCAACCTGTCTGCCGCCATTTTGGCGGCAGATTCACATTGCCAACAGATAAAAACACGCCATAGCGAATGCTGAAGAACCCGTGACGGATTACGCGCGTTGCTCCTGGGGGGCCAGCAGTCTGGCGGGCGACGACAGAGTTTGATGCATGACTTCACCTATCAGGCTGGAGCGATTGTAAAAGCGCAGCTTAAGGTTGAAATCAAGATGTGTGCGTTCGCGGGCACTCAGTTTGATCACCGGAGGAGGCGTCAGAGGACGTTGCTGGAATAAAACACAGCGGACAAACGCCGTGCTGTTACCGGCATCAACCCTGTGATAATACCCGGCGCTCGCTTCGGCTTTACGCAAAAGGAAATTGACCCGACGATATTCGTCCATCGCCAGCTGGTGGGCCAGCGACGGCAGCTCACTGTCAGGATGGCTGAGGTTTTGTCTCAGCGCAGGGAAGTCACTGCGTTTCTTTAACTCCAGTAGATAGTTATGCATACCGACATATTTTACCGGTGCCAGTTGTTTGAGCCATTCCCGGATAAACGGGTTTTGGACGGGCGCGGCGAGAACGCTGGTATCAATCACCGGCCTGAGTGAATGACAGGTGGATTCCTGGCGGTAATAGCCGATCAAATCCCTGGGGCTGAGGCTGTGGGCCTGATGTATCCACGTCAGATCTTCAAACAGTAAGGTATGACAATCAATGCTGATGCCGCCATAACGGAGCAGCAGTTCCAGCCGGATGATGTCGTTTTTTAGCGCCTGCGTCAGATCTGAAGAGATAAACTGCAACTCAGGCAGCCAATGACTCAGCGTTTGCGGAGTCACCAGATGAACATCATGATCCGGATTATCGCGACGAAGTTTGCGAATTGTTAAGGCGACAGAGGCAGGTAACCGTTCGCCAGGCCAATAGAGCCAGGCCGTTCTGGCAATGGCAGGCAGTGACTTAGGCACCGCGGTCAGTTCCACATCGTGTTCAAGGCCAGGATCATATTCTGGCGCACTGAGGGCACGGTGCTGTTTCATCGTCAGCAGCATACGGCTGGTGAAGGCGAGTTTTTCCCAATGGCGCCAGAGCGGAAGCAAAGAACGGCGATGCGAAGTCATATTTCACCTGTTATTTTGGTTATTGTGTTTTATGCCGGTCGTCAAAATAACGTGCTTAACTGCCAGCCTGTATCTGAACCGCTATAAAAGCAGACATCGCTGTACTGCAATGCTTATTCGTCTTGCCGGGTGATGTGACGATGGCACGTGGCAACGACGTTTTGAACAGGCGAAATCAACCACGCCAGGTTATTTAATAGAACACAATGTAGTCATTCGCTATGCCTGATAAACACTTTAGGATAAAACGGAAATAACGCTCAGCCGGAAACAAAAATAAATATTTATTCACGCTAATGGTTTATTTGTTTATGACAAACTGAGTCTGTCGTCATGCTGAACATTTAACTTCAAAAAAAACCGATACACTGTGAAGCTGTCAAAGGGATACAGGCTAAATCGGGATAAAAAAAATTATTTAGCATATTTTATCAATTCTCAGGTGTACGCAGCCCGATAACCCTTGTCTACGCTTTAAGCTTACCGATGATAAAGGAGATGCCATGTCGTTTGACTCTCGAGGATTACTGGCGATCGACAGACAAACCCGCCGTGCGCTGTTTCTCGATCCCGACACGTTTGCCGTCAGCCAGGCCGTGGACGTGATTCCGACGCGGCTGCATGAACTGCTGATGCTTGCGCCCTGGGGAAAAGCTTTTTTGCCCTTGTACGGCGATGCGATGCGAAGTGAACTCCCGCATCCCGGGCACAAAGTCGCCGTAATTGATCTTCGACGGCGGGAAATTACCGACTACATTGATCTGTCGCCGTCTAAAGCGCCCCACAGCGGTCAGTTAGGGCGGGATGGCAAAGTCTATTTGTGTTGCGAGAATCCAACGGCCGTCGTGGTGATCGATCCCCAAACGCATCGTGTTGAAAAGACCATTCCTATTCCGCTGGATAATACCCATCGCCTGACGCTCTCTCCGAGCGGCCGCAAATTATTTACCGACAACGAGCAGGACGCCACTATCACCGTGGTGGATCTCTGTGAGGCGGAAGGGCGCGTCATTGATACGGTGCTTATGCCGGGCCCCGTTTCGGGTCTGACAGCCTCACCCAAACATCCCTACCTGATCGCCAGCGCCGCCGATGCGCCCTTGCTGTATGTGGTGGATCGCCAGAGTCATCGTATCCGCCAGCGGCTGGCTTTGCCCGATCATCAGCATCCCTGCCAGAAAGTGCGCTTTAGTCCGGACGGAGACAACCTTATGGCGATGGGTGATCAGGAGCCGACTGTGACGCTGTTTGACGAGTTGCTTAATCCGCTGGGGCGAATCACGCTGGCTGGACAACCGCTCGATGGCTGTTTCAGCCCGGACAAAAAAAAGCTGCTGATCACGCATGATGACAATAAGACGTTAAGCGTGATTGATTTGATGCGCCAGACCGTGGTGATGACCGCAGAAGTGGGCGCGGGTTATGAAACGCTGAGCTACTTCCAAATCGATTAAATAAACGGGCGATGGTAAATCGCGGAACTCCAGTGACGGCTGCTGGCATGCTTTTCGGCCTGCCAGCCACGCTTACGCAGTTCGCGGGCAATCATTTTGTTCATAATGCCGTGACCCAGCAATAAAACCGTGCCTTTCTCCGATAAGGCGATCAGCCTGTCAGCGGCGCGCGACGCCCGTGCGCGCGCATGTTGCAGTGATTCGGTCTCGCCCGCGTAACCACACAACCACATCGCACGCAGAATGGCCTGCCAGACAAAGGTGGGTAACTGAAGGCGATCGGCCCGCAGCAGCGGAATGCCGACTTCACTGAACAGCGCATCGACATGATGCGGGCGCAGCCCCAGGTGCGCCAGCGAGGAGTGGGCGCGGGGTAACGGACTGCAGACGACAACCGCGGCGTTGCGCGCGATATTGATGCTGCGCTCAGGCGGCCCATCGCTGACCAGCGAAAGATCATAGGCTTCGCACCAGTCCGCCATGCCCTGCGCACTCAAACGGCGGGCAAAAGGGTGGGCGGGTTTGCCGTGTCGCATCAGGATAATGGTCATAACGTGTAAACAGCGTCCTCCAGGTCAGGTGCGGACAGGGCTCTGCGCGACTGTACGCGATACAAACGTGGTGCGTTGTCATTTTGCAGTCACACCAGTATGCGACAACAGCATCTGATGAAAGGTTCTGACGGCCAGTTTGGCTTAATGATAAAAGAAAAGTGAACCGGGTCTAGCGTTATGCTGTTTTTTTGCGCGTCAGGTTACAATTAACCAACTGATTTTGCGTTAAAAATAGCATCTGATGCAGCTTGATACTAAAGAAAATCTAACAAATTTACTCAAGTGCTATTGATTTATCTACGCGCGTAGATAAACTGGCTTCCAGTGATTGCTCTCGGTGCCCGATGCACGGTAGGCCGATCGAGGAACAAGTTACATTCGCCAGACTTATACGACCGCTGAAAAATACAGCGGCGAAGCTCGCGATACTGCGGATTCCAACACCAGGGAATCTTTTAACTTTCCTTTCATCATGGTTAGCCAACTGAATGTCGCCACCAGAGCGATTCTTCTGCTTACAGTCAGGGAATTGTCTCTCGGAATGGCATTTATCTATCTGCATATTTTCAAGGGACAGCGTTTATGACGGCACAGCACTCCGTTACGACACAGGCATCACTGCCTTCTACCTCCGCCGCAGATGAGCGGTTTAACACCTCAGCCGGCCGCAAAGATTTTTGGCGCGCTACGGTTTCCTGTTGGTTAGGCACGGCAATGGAGTATGCAGATTTTGCGCTCTATGGCCTGGCTGCGGGCATCATTTTTGGTGATGTCTTTTTCCCCGAACAAACGCCCGCGATGGCACTGCTTGCCAGTTTTGCCACCTGGTCCGTTGGGTTTATTGCCCGTCCGATCGGTGCCCTGTTTTTCGGCTGGCTGGGCGATCGTAAAGGCCGCAAGGTCGTCATGGTCACCACCATTATCCTGATGGGCGCCTCCACCACGTTGATTGGGCTGATTCCCAGCTATGCTTCGATTGGCATCTGGGCGCCGGCCTGCCTGGTGCTGTTACGCTTCAGTCAGGGCTTTGGGGCGGGCGCCGAACTCTCAGGCGGAACCGTTATGCTGGGTGAATATGCACCGGTCAGGCGCCGTGGCCTGGTGTCATCGGTCATTGCACTCGGCTCTAACAGCGGCACGTTGCTGGCCTCGCTGGTCTGGCTGCTGGTGGTGCAAATGGACAAGCAGAGTCTGCTGGAGTGGGGATGGCGCATTCCGTTCCTGAGCAGTGCGGTGATCGCTCTGGTGGCCTTGTGGATCCGTCGTAATCTGCGTGAAACACCGGTATTCGAGCGTAAGAAAGCAGAGCTTGCCGAAACGCGCGCCCAGGTGATTGCCGCGCATCGTTCTGAAGCGGATACACGCCCCTTCTTTCAGCGCACACGTGCCTTCTGGACAATGGTCGGGCTGCGCATCGGTGAAAACGGCCCCTCTTATCTGGCCCAGGGCTTTATTGTGGGCTATGTCGCCAAGGTGCTGATGGTAGATAAATCCGTGCCCACCACGGCGGTGTTTATCGCCTCATTGCTGGGGTTCCTGATTATTCCGTTTGCAGGCTGGCTGTCTGACCGTTTTGGTCGCCGTGTGGTCTATCGCATGTTCTGCCTGCTGCTGATGATCTATGCCTGGCCTGCTTTTACCCTGCTGGATACGCGTGAACCGGCCATCGTGATTCCGGTGATTGTGGTCGGCATGGCGCTGGCTTCTCTGGGCATCTTTGGCGTACAGGCGGCCTGGGGCGTGGAGATGTTTGGCGTGAATCACCGTTATACCAAGATGGCGGTCGCGAAAGAGCTGGGTTCTATTATTTCAGGCGGCACTGCCCCGTTAGTAGCGGCGGCCATGCTCTCTTATACCGGACACTGGTGGTCGATCGCCGTCTATTTTTCCGTGATGGCCACGATTGGTTTCCTGACTACGTTTGTGGCACCGGAAACACGTGGGCGCGACCTTAACCTGCCAGAGGACGCTATCTGAAACAGGCTATGCTAAAGGCAGTGCACGTTAAGTGAGGAAGGGGAAGTGGCGAAACAGGTGAAAACCGCCGTGACGCGGAGTGACGTTGCTAAAGCTGCCGGGACCTCCGTCGCTGTGGTGAGTTATGTCATCAATAATGGCCCGCGTCCGGTCGCGGACGCGACCCGGCAACGGGTACTGGCGGCAATAGAGCAGACCGGCTATCGCCCGAATGCCGCCGCGCGTGCCCTGGCGTCAGGGAATACCAAAACGTTTGGTCTGGTGGTGCCCAATATCAGTAACCCCTTCGTCGCCTCCATGGCGCATATGCTGCTTCAGGAGTCGCTCAACCACGGCCATGTGATGCTGCTGGGTGATGCCGGCGACGATCGCAAGCGTGAACTGGAGCTGATTCAGGGGCTGCTGAACCGTCAGGTCGACGGTCTGTTTTACACCAGTGTCGATCGCCATCCTTTCATCGATATCATCAAAGCCAGCGGGACACCGCTGGTCATGCTGGATCGGGTCAACCCACAACCCGGTGTCAGCATGCTGCGGGTAGATGAGCGTGACGCGGCGTTTCAGGTGACGTCGCATTTACTCAGCCATGGCTATCAGCAGGTCGGGATGATCAGCGGTCCCCGGGACATGCTGAATGCGCAGGATCGTATTCAGGGCTGGCGCGATGCGCTGCGGGCGTATGGTTTACCAGCCGATGATGCCAACATTTTCCCCGCAACCTATACACGTGAGGGCGGCTATCAGGCTGCTTTACGTATGATTGCCAGTAAACGGGTGCCGCGCGCCCTGTTTGCCAGCAACGAAGGTCAGGCGATTGGCTGTATTCGCGCCTTCAGCCAGCATGGCCTTCGTGTGCCGGACGATGTGGCCCTGGTCTGTTTTAACGGAACCGATCAATCCGCCTACCATGTTCCGGCATTAACCACCGTGCGCCAGCCGGTTAAAGAGATGGCACGCTGTGCGATTCATATGCTGAAAGCGTGGAATGGCGAGGCACGGATTGAAGCATTTCCACACCAACTTGAGATTGGTGAATCTTGTGGCTGTCGGCCATCAGAACAAAACAAATAAAGCGACCTAATGAAAAGACTGATTATTGACTGTGATCCGGGGAACGGGATTGCCGGGGCCAATACTGATGATGGCCTGGCCCTTTCCCTGGCGTTAGCCTCACCAGGGCTCTCGCTGGAGTTAATTACGACGGTCGCCGGGAATACCCCGAGTGATGTCGGTGCACGAGTCGCTAAAGACTTAATGGCGCGGCTGGGCTGTGCGGTTCCTGTCGTACAGGGGGCTACGCGGGCGTTGTGCGAAGACCCTGCGCCCTGGCGCGCGCTACTGGATAAGCGGGTCGAACAACTCGACCTGATGGCGTTATGGCAGGGCGTTCCTCAGCCTGCGGCATTACCGGCTGACGGAAACGATGCTGCTGTGGCGATGGGGCAGCTCATCTGTGATAATCCCGGCGAGATCACCCTGATTGCGATTGGCCCGTTGACCAATGTGGCGCTGGCCATGCAGCGTTTTCCCGCAATGGCCGAATCGGTAGCCGAGATTGTGATTATGGGGGGTGTCTTTGCGCTGGAAGATTACATCAAAGACACGAATTTCGGTGTGGATCCCGAGGCGGCTCATCAGGTGTTGCACAGCGGTGCCGCCATTACCCTGGTGCCGATGGATGTGACAACACAAACCATGCTGACCCAGGCCGATCTCAAACGTCTTACCCGGCACGCTCATCCGCTGACCCGTTTCGTGCGGGAGACGTTGCAGCCCTGGATAGATTATTCAATGCAGACCCGGCATCTGCCAGGTTGCTGGATTCATGATGCGCTGGTTGTCGCCTGGTTGCTTAATCAGCGTGTCGCCTGGGGCACGGATTACCGGGTCGATATTGAGCTTCGTGCGGGAGCCACACGCGGGAAAAGCTGGCGTTATCGTCAACCCCTGCGGCTGGATATCGGTATCCCACCGGACAGCGGTGCGCTGGTACATGTGCTGCACAGTGTGGATAACGCTCTTTTGCTGTCCATCATTGAGTCGGCATTTCAACACCTTCCTGAATAACGTACAGGCGATTCGTCGCCTGACCTGCTGGCAGGAAGTCAGACACGCTTTCTTACAGCCTGATCCACTGCCTCACAATTACGCAATACGCTCTCCTCCTAAACATGATGTATACATTTGATTAACAATCACATCACTCTTCGTTAGCCACCAGAAAATTTTTGGGCGGAGCGCCAGAGTGTCTCAGAGAGGAGACTTGTATGCTTGACTGGACATCGACCCAGCGCAATGTGGCTTTCGCCTGTTTTGCCAGTTGGACGCTGGACGCTTTCGACTTTTTTATTCTGGTGTTTGTCCTGAGTAATCTTGCTCAGTACTTCCATAATTCCGTCACCGACGTGTCGGTCGCTATCATGCTGACGCTGGCGGTGCGCCCGCTGGGTGCCTTACTGTTTGGCCGGATGGCGGAAAAATATGGCCGCAAGCCCATCCTGATGCTGAATATCGTCTTTTTCTCGGCGTTTGAGCTGTTGTCCGCCTGGTCACCCACCTTCACCGCATTTCTGGCCTTTCGTGTTTTCTACGGTATTGCCATGGGCGGAATCTGGGGCGTGGCATCCTCGCTGGCGATGGAGACAATACCCGATCGTTCACGCGGTCTGATGTCGGGCCTGTTCCAGGCGGGTTATCCCTGTGGCTATTTGCTGGCGTCCATTGTGTTCGGTCTGGTTTTCGACATGGTAGGCTGGCGCGGCATGTTTCTTATCGGCGCTGTCCCGATTCTGTTGTTGCCGTTCATCTACTTTAAAGTCCCGGAATCCCCGGTCTGGCTGGCCGCGCGTGAACGTAAAGAAAGCAGTGCCCTGATGCCCGTCCTGCGCCAGCACTGGAAAATATGTATTTACATGGTGCTGCTGATGGCCTGTTTTAACTTTTTCAGCCACGGCACGCAGGATCTGTATCCGACTTTCCTCAAAGTGCAGCATCAGTTTGATGCGCACACGGTCAGTATTATTGCTATCGCCTACAATATTGCTGCGATGCTGGGGGGCATTTTCTTCGGTACGCTGTCAGAACGCATTGGGCGCAAGCGAGCCATTATTATCGCGGCGCTGCTGACGCTGCCTGTGTTGCCGTTGTGGGCCTTTTCCAGCGGTTCCTGGACGATTGGTCTTGGTGCCTTCCTGATGCAGTTTATGGTGCAGGGCGCCTGGGGCGTGATCCCGACTTACCTGAACGAACTGGTTCCGGGAAACGCAAGAGCAGTGTTGCCCGGCTTTGTTTATCAGTTGGGGAATCTCATTGCGTCCGTCAACGCGACGCTGCAGTCGCGCATTGCTGAAGCGCATGGCGGCAATTACGGTCTCGGTATGGCCATTGTAGCCGGGACGGTGGCAGTATTGATTTGCCTGTTTGTCGCCTTTGGCCGGGAAACGCGCGGCATGACAATTTCGGGAACGGTGGCAAAGCAGACGCACTAGCGCGTTTCACAGACATCTACCCATTTTGCCGCAGTGAGTTCAGCCATTTGCTGCGGCGAAATCCGGACAGCGCTGTGAATCGATCCTGCGGCAGGCAACACTTCATCAAAGCTTTTTAACGAGATATCGCAATACACGGTCACCGGGTTTTCCAGGCCAAAAGGGCAGACGCCGCCCACAGGATGCCCGGTCCAGCTAATCACTTCGTCCACACTCAGCATGCGCGCTTTCGCACCCATCACCGCTTTCAGCTTACGATTATCTAACCGTGCATCACCGCGTGTGACCACCAGGATCACCTCATTTTTCACTTTGAGTGACAGCGTTTTCGCAATTTGTCCCGGTTCAACACCGTGAACACGTGCCGCCATTTCTACCGTTGCCGTACTGTATGGCATCTCAATGATGTCTATTTCCGGCGCACGCTCGGCAAAAAACTGGCGTACAGACTCCAGGCTCATTTTTTACTCCCGACTAATCGAAGGCGTAGAAATTGCCATAAGCCCGCGGTGGTGTAAACGGCAGAGCGAAAGAATAGGTAACAGAATGCATAACGGTACGTTAACAGAGAGCTATGGCCGTCAGGCCGGGGACAGACAGCCCCCGGTGATGTACGTGCCGACGGCTGGTGGTCCTGCGACCCGGCTCGGCGGTTAGCCGATCTCGCTGACGGTATTGTGAAGTACGGGGAGATCTTCCCAGGCGAGGATGGTATTGCGCCCCTGATTTTTTGCCACGTAAAGCGCACGGTCGGCGTTCGCAACCGCCTGATCAAATTCATCATCGTAAATAGGGGCAATGCCTGCGCTGATAGTCACATGCGTAGAAACGCGCTCATTAAACATATGCGGTATTTCCAGGTTGACGACATATTGCCGAATACGTTCAGCCAGTTTCATGGCAATCGAGGCATTCACATTGGTCATCAGCACAAGAAATTCTTCGCCGCCATAACGGGTTACCACATCACGTGACCGAACGGCGTCACGAATAGCGACAGAAACGCGGGCCAGCGCCTGATCGCCCATCGCGTGGCCGTAATTATCGTTGTAGGCCTTAAAATGGTCGATATCAAGCAATAACACATAATGGCTACCCGCATGATTATCCAGAATGTTATCAAGGCGGTTCTTCAGTCCGCGGCGGTTATATAAACCGGTTAACGGATCGAGCATACTGAGATCGCTAAACGATTCTTTCTCTTCATATAATTGATACATTAAGCGCAGTGTAAAATCTTCCGAACGTCGGCGCATTAAATGTTGTAAAGAAAACCCGATCAGCGGCAGGGCAATGGTCAATAAAATCAAGGGCAAATGCTGTCCGTGATCCAGCATCAGCACGGTGAGCATTGCGGGCGTGATGTGCAAACAAAACGCCACTAAATAATCGCTTAAGGCAATCGCACTGATAAAAAAAACGCACAGCAGACTGACAATCAGAAATCCACCATCCGTCAAAGAAACAAATTGGTAGCGGTGCTGAATATGCCACGCCCATAACCCGCCTAAAATCAACGCCACAGGATTTAACAGGGGTAATTTTAGTTTTGCCTTTATTAAACACGTGGCCAGCATCGTCATACTGAAGAAAGCCACCATAATCACCGGTAAAGTAACTTGTGTTTCATTGTTTTCTGCTAAAGGGAGCAGACAAAATAGTGAAACTGCAGCGTTTAAAAACAAAAAGAGCATGAAAGAAAGGCGGTATTTGCTGTGTTTCAATTCATCATAAGATTCTATTTTCATTATTGATACTCGTGACGGCCCTGAAATAACAAAGCAAAAGCCGGCAAATGATTTCAGCCGATCGACAGATTTAATATTGCTGTTATAAATTGTGTAATCAGCCGCAATTTAGCATTTTCTTGTTTCTCTGTCATCTTCCCGCCGGGCCACAAAAAACAAGCTGCGCATTGAGAATAGTTATCATATGATAATGGGAATGGTTATCATCCATGTGATCAGGTACTGTCCTGACAGCGATGACAGATGAGGAGACGATGATGCGCGGGATAAAACTGGACAGTGCATGGGCGGGCGTACTGGCCTGTGCGGTAATACCAGCTATGACGCTGTGGCAACCCAGCTTCGGGCAGTGGCGTATGATGATGTTGGTGGCGTTACTGCTGACAGTGCTGATGCTGTTTAATCAGCGGATGCGGCATTATGTGTTACTGCCTTCCTGTCTGGCGCTGGCAAGCGTGCTGGCCGCGATTAGCGTGAGATTAACCGGATAGTAACAGTAAAAAGGGAGCAGAAGAAAAAGAGAGGGAGGACAACGTTGGTGCGAAGAGAGGGACTTGAACCCTCACGTCCGTTAAGACACTAACACCTGAAGCTAGCGCGTCTACCAATTCCGCCACCTTCGCATCCTGTTGTCTTTTCATATCACCGCATTGGTGCGAAGAGAGGGACTTGAACCCTCACGTCCGTTAAGACACTAACACCTGAAGCTAGCGCGTCTACCAATTCCGCCACCTTCGCGCAGTGCTCGCGATATGAAATCTGTGATTTTGGTGCGAAGAGAGGGACTTGAACCCTCACGTCCGTTAAGACACTAACACCTGAAGCTAGCGCGTCTACCAATTCCGCCACCTTCGCATACCCGTAATACGTTACCGTATTACAACCACGGAGGCGCATTTTAGAGATTTTACTCAATGCGTCAACACATATTTCGCCAGACGGAAACGATCGCTGCAAAAAGCAACGTTTTCAGCCTGGCAACACGCAAAAAGGGCGAAAAAGGCAGAAAAAAGATTAACGGGCTTTCGCACCGCGACCGTAAACGGCACGGTAAACTTTGAAGCGACCGGTCTGCGCCAGCACTTCATGATTGCCAAAGGTTTCGTCCAGCACCTGGGGATAAGGCAGGAAGGCATTCGCCACAATGCGCAGTTCTCCGCCGCTGTTAAGGTGCTTAACGGCACCACGAATCAGCGTTTGTGCTGCATCCAGGCTGGTCTGTGTGCCTTCATGAAACGGCGGGTTGGAGATAATCATGTCAAAGCGCCCGGTGACATCGGAAAAGACGTTACTGGCAAACACTTCGCCTTCCAGACCGTTAGCGGCCAGGGTGGCTTTGCTGGCCTCGATTGCGGCGGCATGGACATCGCATAACCACAGGCGCACTTTGGGCGAATGCGCCGGTAACGACGCCGCAATCACGCCTGCACCACAGCCGATATCCAGCACTTTGCCTTTGGTATGGGGCGTGAATGTTGAAAGCAGTAACGCGCTGCCGGCATCCAGGCCGTCGCGGCTGAAAACGCCAGGTAAGGTATGGATGGTCAGGTCATCCAGCTGATAGCGGTTGCCAAAGGCCGAAGCATCAAAGGCGGGCTGCTTCTCCAGACGTCCGTGATAAAGACCGCAGCGACGCGCACTGTCGATTTTTTCCAGGGTCACCCACTGCTCCAGCATGCCTTCTGCGCTGCGCACGCCGCTGCGGTTCTCACCGACGACAAACACATCACAGCCGACGGGCAGTAACGACAGCAGGTTCTGCAACTGAAACTGCACTTCAGGTTTGTTTTTGGTCCAGAAGTAAACCAGCGTATCGCAACCCTGCACATCGTCGGCCTGCGCAACCAGTCCATAACGCGCCTGGTCGCCCAGACGGCGGCTCAGGTTTTGCCAGTGATGATATTGTTGGGTATGCACACGGGAAGCGGCGGTCTCCAGCTGTGCGGGCAGGTCATCCTGCAGGTCGCCAGCAAATAAAACGTGGCGGGTGGAAAATTCATCACTGTGGCGCAGAATGACTTCACTGGCCGGGGTAAAAGCAGACATGTCGGGCTCCTGTAAGATCTGAGCGGAGATTATAGTGGTTTGTTGGCGCATGTTCGATGGGTTTGCTAGCATAGCGTCGCATTCCGCGAGCAAAGCAGGTATACCATGACGTCCAGGCGCGACTGGCTTTTACAGCAAATGGGGATAACGCAGTATCAACTGCGCCGCCCGCGCGTGCTCCAGGGCGAAATCGCCGTGCGGCTTTTGCCGGATACCCAACTGATTATCGTGGCGGAAAATCCGCCCGGTTTGCAGGAGCCTTTCCTGCGTGATGTTCTGCACACGCTCGGTCTGAAACCCACGCAGGTCATGACCGTTACGCCGGATCAGCTGCAAATGCTGCCGGAAACGTTGAACTGTGCAGGGTGGTTGCTGGGCGTTGAGAGCGAGCAATCCTTTAACGGCGTGGCGTTATCGAGCGCGTCTTTCAATGAACTCCTGAGTAGCGGTGCCGCCCGGCGCGCGCTCTGGCAACAAATGTGTGAACATGACAGCCATTTCTTTTCTCACGCCTGACGCGATTCCCCAGGCTTTCGCGATTGAGTGCCGTAGCCATGCGTTTCCATGGCGCGAAGAGACCTTTATCAGCAACCAGGGCGAGCGGTTTCTCAACCTGCGGCTGGATGTCGAAGGCCAGATGGCCGCCTTTGCCATTACCCAGGTGGTGCTGGATGAAGCTTCGCTGTTTAATATCGCTGTCGATCCGGCGTATCAACGGCGCGGCTTCGGGCGGGCGCTGCTGCAGCATTTAATCGATCAACTGCTTGCACGCGATGTGATGACGCTGTGGCTGGAGGTGCGTGCGTCCAATGCACCGGCCATCGCGCTGTACGAACAGCTGGATTTCAACCAGGTCAGCCGCCGTCCCAACTATTACCCTTGCGCCAGTGGCCGTGAAGATGCCCTGATCATGGCGCTGACGCTGTAGCCGCTTGTAAGGAATGTCGATGTTAGATAACTGGGATTGCATTCTGTTTGATGCAGATGACACGCTGTTTCACTTTGATTCGTATGCCGGCCTGCAACGCCTGTTTGCCGGGTACGATGTCCGGTTTACCGACCAGGATTTTGCAGATTACCAGGCGGTCAACAAGCCGTTATGGGTGGAATACCAGAATGGCCAGTTATCCGCACTGGAGCTTCAGACTCGCCGCTTTGCCGGCTGGGGGCAAAAGCTGAGCGTGGCGCCGGCCATTCTTAACGATGGCTTTCTGTCAGCGATGGCGGAAATTTGCCTGCCGCTGGAGGGCGCAGACAGCCTGATGACGCTGCTGCACGGCCGCGTCAAAATGGGCATCATTACCAACGGTTTTACCGCCCTGCAGCAGCGCCGTCTGGAGCGTACCGGCTTTCTTGATTACTTCTCTGCGCTGGTGGTGTCAGAAGAAGTGGGCGTGCCTAAGCCTGAAGCCAGAATCTTTGACTATGCGCTCGCGCAGCTGGGAAACCCACCGCGCGATCGGGTGCTGATGGTCGGCGATACGCCGGAATCCGATATCCTCGGCGGCATGAATGCCGGTATTAAAACCTGTTGGGTTGACCATGGGACGCGCCCCTTGCCTGACGCAATTAAACCCGACTGGCGGGTGAACACGTTATCAGAGCTGGAAGCGCTGCTCAGAGGCTGACTCTCGCCCGAAGTGCAACGTCAGTAAGGCCCGTGAAACGGGCCTTTTACATTGGGCTAAGCGTTAAGGAAGGCAGGAAAGGGCTGTCAGACGTTGACCTGTAAACCCTTCCGTCACGCGGAGGGTTTCGCGGCGTCGTCTTTTTTCTCGTCCTCTTCGTCATCCTCTTTCACAGGCGTACTGGCCGTGAGCAGAAACGGAGACTGCTGCCAGCGCGTGCGACGGTCGCGCAGTAACGTGCGACTCAGGATGATGCCAATGGCCAGCGCCAGCAGCATCATCAGGCGCAGAATATTGGTGGTGTTATCTACCTGGCGTGATTCGGTGACCAGCACGTGCGTATCCAGCGTAACGCGCAGAAAGCCAGCAGGGCCATTGCTGCCGCTGAGCGGCTGGACAATTTGATGATTAAAGTAACTGCCCGCGCGCTTGCCATCCAGCGCCAGCCGATCGCGCACGTTGATATTTTCGCCGCTGTGCGCCACCAGGCTGCCATCGCCTGCATAGACGGACGCATCCAGAATACGGCTGTTGTCGGTCATCTGACTGATGATGGCCTCAATCTGGCTACGATTGTCTTCGCTGTTATCCATCAAGGGTTTCAGACTGAAAGCCACTTGCCGGGTCAGCGTCTGGGCCAGCTCTTCTGCCTGTTCAGAACGGGCCATTTGATGGCCAAGGCTAAACCAGGATGCGCCTTGCATAAGCACCACTAACAGCGCCAGTGAAATCAAAACAATCACCGTGCGATGTAAGCGAAATTTCAGTGCGGTTTTAGCCATTAATTATCCGAATCACGTGACGACAGAAAGCCTGGATATTATGTTGCCAGAAGCAGCGCAGACAAGGTAGCCTCTTGCGTGGTTTTGTTGTTCCTACAGGAGCCCTGATGTCAAATCATCTTACCTGGTGCGATCTGCCTGCTGATGTCTCTCTATGGCCGGGGTTGCCCCTTTCACTGAGCGGTGATGAAGTCATGCCGCTGGATTACCGTGCTGGCCGAACCGGCTGGTTACTCTATGGTCGCGGTCTGGATAAACAGCGTCTGACCGATTACCAGCATCAGCTTGGGGCCGCCATGGTGATCGTCAGCGCCTGGAACGTTGACGACTATCAGGTCATCCGCCTGGCGGGCTCCCTGACGCCGTTTGCCAGCAAACTGGCGCACGAGCTGGCGCTGGACGTAGCGCCGCTGGGGAAAATCCCCCACCTGAAAACGCCGGGCCTGCTGGTCATGGACATGGATTCCACCGCCATCCAAATCGAATGTATTGATGAGATAGCCAAACTGGCGGGCTGCGGCGAGCAGGTGGCAGAAGTCACCGAGCGGGCGATGCGCGGCGAGCTGGATTTTACCGCCAGCCTGCGCCAGCGCGTGGCGACGCTGAAAGGGGCGGATGCCAATATTCTTAAGCAGGTGCGCGACGAACTGCCCTTAATGCCGGGTCTGACCACGCTGACCAAAAAATTACAGGCGCTGGGCTGGCAGGTCGCGATTGCCTCAGGTGGCTTCACCTATTTTGCCGAGTTCCTGCGCGATAAGCTGCATCTGGCGGCAATAGCCGCTAATGAACTGGAAATCCGGGACGGAAAACTCACCGGCGAGGTGCTGGGTCCTGTCGTTAACGCACAGTACAAAGCAGAGACGTTGAAAAAGCTGGCGAAGCGTTTTGAGATTGCGCCAGAGCAGACCGTGGCGATCGGCGATGGTGCTAATGATTTGCTGATGATAAAAGCGTCGGCGCTGGGCATTGCTTACCATGCCAAACCGAAAGTCAATGAGCAAACCGCCGTCACGATTCGCCATGCCGATTTGATGGGCGTGTTTTGCATCCTGACCGGTAGCCTGATTCACGAAGAGCGTTAACTGAGGAGTTGTTTTGGCCAAAGCGGCAAAACGCGCATTTGTCTGTAACGAGTGCGGCGCAGATTATCCACGCTGGCAGGGGCAGTGCAGCGCCTGTCACGCCTGGAACACGATTACCGAGGTGCGTATTGCGGCTTCACCGGCGGCGGCGCGCAATGAGCGCCTCAGCGGTTATGCAGGCAATGCCGGAACCAGTCGGGTGCAAAAGCTGTCCGAAATCAGTCTGGAAGCCTTGCCCCGTTTTTCGACCAGTTTTAAAGAGTTTGACCGCGTGCTGGGTGGCGGTGTGGTGCCGGGCAGTGCCATTCTGATTGGCGGTAACCCCGGCGCCGGGAAATCGACGCTGCTGTTGCAGGTGATGTGCCGTTTAGCCGAGAGCATGAAAACCCTCTACGTCACCGGGGAGGAGTCATTACAGCAGGTCGCTATGCGCGCCCATCGTCTGGGATTGCCGAGTGACAATCTGAACATGCTGTCGGAAACCAGCATTGAGCAGATCTGCCTGATTGCGGAGCAGGAGCAGCCGCAAATCATGGTGATCGACTCGATTCAGGTGATGCACATGGCGGATATCCAGTCGTCGCCGGGCAGCGTGGCACAGGTGCGTGAAACGGCCGCCTATCTGACGCGTTTCGCTAAAACCCGTGGCGTGGCAATTATCATGGTGGGCCATGTGACCAAAGACGGATCGCTGGCCGGGCCAAAAGTTCTGGAGCACTGCATTGACTGCTCCGTCCTGCTGGACGGCGATGCCGATTCCCGCTTCCGGACGTTACGTAGCCATAAAAACCGCTTTGGTGCCGTCAATGAACTTGGCGTATTTGCCATGACCGAGCAGGGCATGCGTGAGGTGAGCAACCCGTCCGCCATTTTCCTGTCGCGTGGTGAAGAGATCACGTCCGGCAGTTCGGTCATGGTGTTATGGGAAGGCACCCGTCCTTTACTGGTTGAGATTCAGGCGCTGGTGGATCATTCGATGATGGGCAATCCGCGTCGGGTTGCGGTCGGTCTGGAACAGAACCGCCTCGCCATTCTGCTGGCAGTGCTGCATCGTCATGGCGGTTTGCAAATGGCGGATCAGGATGTGTTCGTCAACGTGGTCGGTGGCGTGAAAGTCACGGAAACCAGTGCTGACCTGGCCCTGATGCTGTCGATGGTGTCCAGCCTGCGCGATCGCCCTTTGCCGCAGGATCTGGTTATCTTTGGCGAGGTCGGACTGGCCGGAGAGATTCGTCCGGTGCCCAGCGGACAGGAGCGCATTGCTGAAGCGGCTAAACATGGCTTTAAGCGGGCGATCGTGCCGGCGGGTAACGCACCGAAAAAGCCGATTGAGGGCATGCGCGTATACAGCGCGAAGAAGCTGGCGGATGCGTTGGCTATCCTTGATGATCTCTAAGCGAGTCCGTTTGTCCGGAGGCCGTAAGGTCACCGGGCAGGCGACAGGCTACGCTCTTCCCCTCGTTGAACATTGCTTGCAGGAGGCACCACATGTCGGCGTTTGATTATTTAAAAACGGCGATTCGCCAGCAGGGCCACACGCTTCAACAGGTGGCCGATGCCAGTGGCATGACCAAAGGGTATTTAAGCCAACTGCTTAACGCGAAAATTAAAAGCCCCAGCGCGCAAAAGCTGGAGGCACTGCACCGTTTTCTCGGCCTGGAATTCCCCCGTCGCGATAAAAAAATAGGGGTGATCTTTGGCAAGTTTTATCCGCTTCATACTGGCCACATCTATCTGATTCAGCGTGCCTGTAGCCAGGTCGATGAGCTGCATATCATCATGGGCTACGACGAGCCGCGCGATCTGAGCCTGTTTGAAAACAGCGCCATGTCGCAGCAGCCCACCGTCAGTGATCGTCTGCGTTGGTTACTGCAAACCTTTAAGTACCAGAAAAATATTCGCATTCACGCCTTCGATGAAGAGGGGATTGAGCCCTATCCTCATGGCTGGGATGTGTGGAGCGCAGGGGTAAAGATCTTTCTGGAAGAGCAGGGGATTGCGGCAGACTGCGTCTATACCAGTGAGGCGCCTGATGCAGAGATGTATCAACAGCATCTGGGCATTCAAACCATACTGATCGATCCGAACCGATCGTTTATGAATATCAGCGGCGCGCAGATTCGTCAGGATCCTTTCCGCTTCTGGGATTACATCCCCACCGAAGTGAAGCCCTTCTTTGTGCGCACCGTGGCCATTCTGGGCGGTGAGTCGAGTGGGAAATCGATGCTGGTGAATAAGCTGGCGAACATATTTAACACGTCCAGCGCCTGGGAATATGGCCGCGACTATGTCTTTTCACATCTGGGCGGCGATGAGATGGCGCTTCAGTATTCAGACTACGACAAGATCGCGCTGGGCCATGCACAGTACATCGATTTTGCGGTGAAATATGCCAATAAAGTGGCATTTATTGATACCGATTTCGTCACGACCCAGGCATTTTGTAAAAAGTATGAAGGCCGTGAGCATCCGTTTGTTCAGGCCATGATTGACGAGTATCGCTTCGATCTGGTGATCCTGCTGGAAAACAACGTACCCTGGGTAGCGGACGGGTTACGCAGCCTGGGCAGCTCTGTCGATCGCCGCGAGTTCCAGAGCATGTTGATAGCGATGCTGGGTGAAAACAACATCGACTTCGTTCATGTGCAGGAAGAAGATTATGACGCGCGCTTCCTGCGCTGTATTGAACTGGTGAAAGGTATGCTGGGCGAACAAAGCGCCCTTTGAGATTTTCGCCTGCACGCCGGGGCGGTGAGGGGACACCCTGCCGCTCCTCACGTCCTGTTTTCTGCGCCTGTTATTTTCCCGCCTTTTTGATTACAAAAAATAATGCTTTGCAAAATACCGCGCCCTCCAAATAACGTACGTAACATACACAAACAAAATAAAGAATTTTGAATTCCTGAGTAACATTATTTCGTATTTAAAGTCTGAAATTATTTTATTTCTTCTGTTTGTTTATGTTAAATGTAAGTTCAATATTATTTACTGGCTTATATTAAGGGAGTATTCATAAGACAGAAATAAGGATATATCCGGATTTAATAATATGAAAAAGATAAGTATTGGTAATGAAGTGGTTTTTTATCCTGGGAAAAGGGAAATTATTGGTAATAATCAGGTGCTGAAGCTGCATTCTTCAGTCTCATATTGTTTTGAATTGCTGATCGCGCGGCAGGGCGAAATTGTCGATCATGAGGCGTTTTATCAGTATGCCTGGCGACGGTTTGGGATGGAGGTCAGTGCCAATGCGTTATATCAAAGTATTTCGCTCATCAGAAAAGCACTATTGGCATGCAATATCCGTCAGGATGTGATCAGGACCATTCCACGCCGTGGCTTCATGCTGGCAAATGCGATTCTTATTGAGGAGTCGACAATTGCGCCTGCTGATGAGGACGCTGGGGCAGGAAAAAACGCCCAGAAAGACGAACAGAATATTCCGCCCATGGCTACGTCCGGTGAAGAGGCGAGTGCGTGCGATACAACGGAATCCGTTATTCAGGATGATGAGGATATTTCAGAAAACCTTATTAAGAACTCAGTATATTCTGAGCCGGAATCTCAACAGCCCATCAGCCGTCCTGATCCTGCTGAATTCACTGCCAGCAAAGGCGCTTATCGCTATGCTATTTCGACACGGCATCTTTTTATCACGGGACTGGCGGTGATGACGATACTGGTTTGTGGTTTTGCCATCATGACCTTTTCACTTCACCGCCACGAGATGATTTTTATTAAACGGTTTGAGATGAATGGATGTGAAATATACGCCAATGATAAAGCCGGTAATGGCCTGGTCGCGCGCATCGCCGTTGACAGTAAAGTCAGTTGTACAGAACGACGAAAGATTTATATCACGGCATTTACCAATGGTGAACGCATTTCGGTACTGCAATGTAAAAATGCACTCTCGCTTTTCGGTTCCCCCGACTGTATTTCGTATTATTATATAAGGAGTAAGTAGTGAAGTTAACGTTTCTGTTGGCTTTAATAATGATGACAGCAGCAGGCATTGTCGTGTTTTTATTTAGACAGGATTCTGTCCATTGTATTGCAAACATTAACTACATCAGAAATGGTGAGACATTTTCCGTGATCGCCTCTCACGATATGCGAGAGGGGCACGGTGTTATCGCCATCACCGGCCGACTCACCGATAGCAATCATAATGTCATCAGTTTGAGTAAAATAATCCGGTTTACTTATCAGCGCGAGGGCGATCTGTATCTTGCCCGGTCAACATTAATCGAACCTTCACCGGATAACCAAATGTCCCAGCAGGAACAACAAAAGTGGCTGCCGGCATTTTTTATTACCGTGGGAGCGACGTTTCCGTTTGTCATTAAAAGGACAGGTATTGACACCTGGACATTTTATTCAGGCCCTGTTCCGCTTTATCTTTGCGAAAAATAATGCCGTAAACGTGGCGATTTTTATCGCCGCAGGGGGATTCCTGGCCTGTTGTTACCTTATGGACTATCTCATTTCAGCAACACTGTCCTAACACCATCCTATTGAATTTAAATATATTTATATTTGATGGTGTCTTTCTTCACAAAAGCTCAGAACACTTCACACACAGTTTTCCCACCGTGCCCCTTATGATCCTCGTCGCCAATGCGCATCTTTACTTACCAAAATCATAAGAGGGAATCCAATGAAAGCCAGCTCTTTACCACGCTGCATGACACTTTTTTTGTGTGGTGCGGGTTTTATTTCTTTTAATGCTTTTTCTGCGTCAGAAAATACGATTCGCTTTCAGGGCGAGGTAAATGCACAAACCTGTAGCGTTAATGTTAATGATGCAACCGGCAGCCCGATTATTCTGCTGCCGACCGTTTCAACGGCCGCGCTGAGTTCGGCAAAATCAACCGCCGGAAAAACGCCATTTACGATTAACTTAACCGGTTGTGTCGCACCGGCTTCCGGATCAACACAGGCAATAACTATTAATCTGGTTGGCAATAATATTTCGTCCACCGGCGATTTACTCAATACCGGAACGGCCAACAATGTGGCGTTGCGTTTGCTGGACAGTAGTGACAAAACGATCGATTTGTCGGGTGGAACGGCAACAGTTTCCGGAATGAAGCTGGAAAGTGGAAGCACCAGCGCATCCCAGGATTTCTCGGTCGAATATTACAGCGACTCTGGAAATGCGGCCGCCGGTACGGTTTTAAGTAGTGTGCAATATTCTGTCAGCTATCCCTAATCATCAGGCCCCCTTATTTTAAGGGGGCAGGAGAACCCTGTGTTGAAGTCTCTTCTTCTTCTTCTTCTCTTTCTGGCCTTTTCAGCCATGTTTTGTCAGGCAAGCGTTGTATTAAATGGCACGCGTGTCATTGTAGACGGTGCGAAAAAAGAAAAAACGCTTCAGTTTACGAATACTGGCGATCAGCCAGCGCTGATTCAGATTCAGGCGATCAATCTCAATAATCATTCTGTCCCGCCTTTTGTGGCGTTGCCGCAAATATTCAGGATTGCTCCTGAGGCCGGCCAAACGGTAAAGCTCAACGTGACGGAGAATAATCTTCCTCAGGACAGAGAGTCACTGTTTTATATGGATTACACTGAGATTCCCTCGTTAAAAAAAGGGCTGGAGGATAAGAATAAACTCTATTTGATTATTAAGAACAGAGTAAAGGTTATCGTTCGCCCAAAGGGCCTGAATTTTTCCATGGATAACCTGAAGAATGCGCTCTCATACCATATTCAGGGACATGACATCGTCTTCCGCAATGCCTCGCCCTTTTACGCCAATATTCGATCTTTTGCATTGGTCAAAGGGAATAACACCGTCCTTTGGGACGATGCTGTCACGCTGGCGCCGTTTAGTGAACAGCGCATCACGTTGCAAAACCGCTCAGCGCTCTCGGGATACGCGCTTAATGCCATCCTGATAAATGATTTCGGTGCCGACGAAAAAATCAACGTGAACGAAAAATCGCAGAAATGAATAGAGTCTCATTATTCTTATTGTTCGCTTTGAGTCTGCTTTTCCTCAGGGGCGGTCAGGCGGCTGAAGGTCAGGATGACTATCTGTTTGATCCTGCCTTAGTGCGCGAAATGCTGCCTGGACAGATTGCGATGCCTGACAGTGTGCAGGACGCCTGGTTCCAGCCCGGCCGCTATGATGTCGATCTTTATCTCAACGGTAAGTTTCAACGGTCCACGTCGGTTGATATCGTTCGCGCGGGCAGAGCGCTTTCGGTATGCCTGCCGTTGTCCTTTTATCAGGCCTTTGGCGTCAAGGCCCACTATCTCACTGCGCTCAAGGCGAAAGACTGTGCCAGACCCGATGCGCTTTTGACGGGCGCGTCAGTTAACGTGAATACGGGCAGCCTGCGTGTAGACGTTACCGTCCCACAGGCGATGCGGGTTCAGCGGCCCGTCGGCTATATCGCGCCCGAAAACCTGACGGCGGGCACGACCATGGGGTTCGTGAATTACAACCTGAACCAGTTCTATTCCGATTATAAAAATGCGCAGCGTTTCGAATCCACGTATCTGGGTATTAACAGTGGCATCAATGTCGGCATGTGGCGTTTTCGTCAACAGGGAAACTTTACGCATGACGAGGTCGGCAATCGCTGGCAAAGCGCCAGGGCCTGGGTACAACGTGCGCTGCCGTCATTACGAAGTGAGGCGGGCATAGGCGAGCTTTTCAGTAACGGCGATCTGTTTACGGCGGTCAGTTTCAACGGGGTCAGTCTGGACTCTGATGACCGTATGCTGCCGGATTCTGTTCGGGGTTATGCACCGCTGGTGCGCGGCGTGGCAAACAGCAATGCCCGCGTGACGGTCTGGCAGGGCAAGCAACGGATATATCAGACAACCGTGCCGCCAGGGCCGTTTACGATCAATGACCTGAGCCCGGTGAGCTATGGCGGCGATCTCAGCGTGGAGGTTCAGGAGTCTGACGGCAGCCTGCATCGTTTTAGCGTGCCGTATGCGGTCTTACCGCAGTCGCTGCGTCCAGGCCGGACAGACTACAACTTTGCCGCCGGTAAAGTCAGGGATTACAGCAAAGCCAACACCTTTACTGAGTTAACCGTCAGGCACGGCCTGAGCAATGCCATTACGCTGAACGGCGGCGTCAGGCTGGGCGAACGCTATCATGCCTTGCTGGCTGGCGGCGTCTGGGCTTCAGACATAGGGGCCGTGGGATTTAACAGCGCGTATTCCAGCGCGGTTCTGAACGGCGGTGAGTCGACCCAGGGATGGCGTTACGCACTGAGTTACAGCCGAACCTTTCAGCCCACGAATACCACTCTGACGTTTGCGGGCTACCAGTATTCCACCCAGGGTTACCGCGATCTCAACGACGTGATTGCACTGAATAATGCGGAAACACCGGGCCGCAACAGTATTACCAGCGAATATATGCAGCGTACCCGCCTGCAGATGACCCTGAATCAGACGCTGGGGCAGTGGGGCAACATCTATCTCTCCGGCTCGAAGCAAAATTACTATGACGGTCGCTCGCGGACGACACAGTTTCAGGTCGGTTATGGCACGGTGCTGCCCAAAAACATCGCACTGAATATTTCCCTGTCCCGCCAGTATTCGCGTAGAGCCTATGCCACCGATCCGCGCAGAGCTGTCATGGCTCAGTACGCAGACGAGACGTTTTATAAAGATACCCAGTTACAGGTCAGCGTCTCTGTGCCGCTGGGCACGGACGCCACTTCACCTTACCTGGCTCTGGGGGGATCCCGTGGAAGCCAGAACGGCAGTAATTACACAGCGTCGCTCAGCGGGCTGAGTGGTGAGAGCGGCACCAGCTACAGCCTGAATGTGAATCGCGATCAGCAGCAGCGTGACACGACAGTAAGCGGCAGCCTGGGCAAAACCTTTTCTGAGGCCAGCGTGACCGGTACTGCCTCGACCTCTTCACGGTTTAATCAGATGTCCGTTAACGCCATGGGGGCGGCGGTGATCCACAGCGGTGGTGTGACGTTAGGCCATTATCTGGGCGATACCTTCGCCCTCGTCGAGGCGAAAGGGGCCAGGGGCGCACGGATCCTGAACAGCCAGGGCAGTGAAATCGATCGCTTTGGCTATGCGCTGGTCCCTTCGCTCAACCCGTATCACTACAACACCATTACGCTGGGTGCCAGCGGCAGCGACGGTCATGTGGAAATTCAGGACAGCGAAAAAAGTGTCGCGCCTTATGCCGGTGCGATGGTGAAGGTGTCGTTCAGAACCTTACGCGGTTATCCCCTGATGCTGAAAACCCGCACGAATCGCGATGCTATGGTGCCTGTGGGCGCGGATCTGCTGGATGAGACGGGCAAGCGCGTGGGCACGTTTGGCCAGGGCGGCAATGCCTGGTTACGTGT
Source organism: Pantoea sp. SGAir0183 (assembly GCF_043545505.1). Classification (NCBI taxonomy): domain Bacteria; kingdom Pseudomonadati; phylum Pseudomonadota; class Gammaproteobacteria; order Enterobacterales; family Erwiniaceae; genus Pantoea; species Pantoea sp. SGAir0183. The sequence continues at coordinate 3,682,456 of NZ_CP028053.1, read as the reverse complement.
GGCGAAAACCCAGGGCCGACTGAAAGCCGTCTGGGGTGACGATGCGCAATCGTCCTGTGTGATGGATTACCACATTCCTCAACCTGAACCTGACGCGGTGATGACCTACGCGGATGCCGTCTGTCGTTTTTAGATTCTAAGGTGTTAATGATGAAACGCGTTTTAGCGGTAATGACATTCTTTTTTTTGACCGCATGGCTCCCGGCTTACGCGACCTGCACCCGGGTCAACCCGGTCGATCAGGGCTGTGATGCCTGCGGTGCGCCACTTAACTTCGGCAATATCGCATTAATGAATCTGCGTTATCAGCCGGCCGGCACGGTGCTGGCCCGCTCGGTGTTCCGGGTCGTACCGGCTGTCAATAACAGCAATCCCGACCGTGTGTTGTACCAGTGTGATCTTGCCGATAAAGATCAGCTGTATGAGGTCTTCGCCACCAATGGCGACAGTAACGTTGGCGGCGCCTGGGACATGGGGGACAGTTATTTCCAGACCTACTTTCCCTATACCGCGTTAAAACTGGTTCACGTGCGCAGTGGCAGGCCCTTTACCCGTATCTGGCAAAAAGTACCGCTCACCCAGTATGAAATACAGGGAAATAAAATCCTGATCCGGGGACGCGACTTCAGCCCCATCAGTGCGGAGCTCATTCGTACCGACAGAAACAACCGCACGCCGGGTTACGGGTCGTGGGGCTGCCTCTGGGCGGCGGCCGATAATTACACTGGCTCCTACAGTTGCAACCAGCCCAATGGTTATGTGGTGTTTATGGGGCCGGGGATGAATGTGCCCGAAGCGGGTCAGGACAGTTGGAACCATTATGAAACCTGGGGAACCGGACGTTACATGGCCTTTGGGATGAATACCGCGCCGGTCGCCACTCTGACGCAAAATATGACCCAGGGCTGCCGGGTGGAGAATTATACCGCAAACGTCCTTTTCCCCGGCATCAGCATCAATGCGCTCAATGAGGGCCAGGCGGTGACGGCGCCGCTCAGCATTACGCTGGCCTGTGCGAACGGAACCGAAAACCTCTCTGGCGTTCAGTCGGGTCAGCTGTCTCTGGGGTTTCAACCGAGCTACGCCGCGTGGCTGCAGGCGCAGCAGTTGGGACTGACGACGGGAGACGGTCTTTCGCGCTACCTGGTGTCCGATCATTACGACAGTTTACCGTCGCTGGCGAAAGGCGTGGGCATTGAGCTGGAAACGTCAGGTGGTCAGCCCGTCTCCTTTTTAAGCTGGAGCAGCTTCAGCGGGAGTGCGGGCTGGCGACCGGTGCTGGAGGACGCGCAGGTGATCAGCGGCAGCCAGCAGAATGACGAGAAACTGTATCAGCGTACTTTCAACGCCCGTCTTGCAAAGCTCCCGGGTAAAACGGTGACGGCGGGCCATGTTGATGCAACCGCATCTATCCTCATTCGGCTGCAATAAGATGAAAACGTTTCTTTGGTTATGTATGTGTATCGTGATTAACGCCCAGGCCGCGGTAATTCCGCAGCAAAGCCGACTGATCTTCCATCCCGGCGAGGTGCAAACCCCGTTACTGCTGGTTAACAGCGGCGACGCACCCGTGCTGATCCAGACCTGGATCGACAGCGGCGCACCGGAAAAATCGCCGGGCAGTAAAGCCTTTCCTTTTGTCGCGCTTCCCGGCGTTTTTACGCTGAACAAAGATGAAAAAAAACAGATTACCGTTTTACGCACTGAGCTGGCCGCAACGCTGCCACAGGATCGGGAATCCCTTTACTGGCTCAATCTGTACGAAATCAGCGCCGTAAAAAAAGGAACGATACAGCCGGGCAGCGATAAGATCAGCATGGCGCTGAATACCCAACTTAAAGTGATCAACAGACCGTTTAAGAAGGCGATACCGTTTACGGCACGGGTGAACGCCGTCACCTTTCAGGTCAGGAAAATGCAGGGGCAGGTTTTCATTCGTGCCACCAACCGTAGTGGCTACTTTTTCACGCCGGGCAAAATGACCGTGCGGGCAGGCGGAAAAGGCTACACCGTTTATCTGGACGGGGATAAAACGCTCGCGCCTTTTTCCAGCAAAGAGTATTCCCTGATGGGAAACGCGTCGCCTTCCGCGGCGAGCCAGATCCTTGTTGATTACACGGCGCTGGACGATGAGGGGAACCCGCAGGCTTTTACCGCGCCTGTGGCTCCCTCCGAGGAAGCCCCGTGAAACGGGGCGAGCGGATGCCGCACGGACCGGCATCCGCAGGTGATCAGTAAACCATGACCACTTTGCCGCGCATATGGCCTTCCAGTACACGCTGGTGGGCCGCTTCCAGGGTTTCCACACTTAACCCGTGCAGGGTTTCACTCAGGGTGGTTTGCAGCTTTCCGTCATCTAACAGGCGGGCAACGCTATTCAGAATCTCACCCTGTTGCGCCATATCCGGCGTGGTGAACATGCTGCGAGTGTACATAAACTCAAAGTGCAGCGAGGCGCTCTTAAGCTTCAGTTGATCCATTGACAGCGGATGTTCGTTCTCGACGATGGTGCAGATATGACCCTGGGGCGCGATGAACTGGCTCATGGTTTCCCAGTGGCCGTCAGTGTCGTTAAGGCAGAAAATGTAGTCGACCTGCTTAATGCCGTGCTTTTCCAGCTCAGCGGGCATGTCTTTATAGTTGATCACCAGGTCGGCCCCGCGATCGCGGCACCACTGGGCAGAGTCTTCCCGTGACGCGGTGGCAATCACTTTCGCCTTGCTGCGCATTTTCGCCAGCGGAATCGCCAGAGAGCCTACACCGCCTGCGCCGCCAACGATCAACAGCGTTTGATCGTCACGCGCGGCTGCCATATCCAGTCGCTCGAACAAACCTTCCCAGGCGGTAAGCGCCGTTAAAGGAATCGCCGCAGAGGCCGCCCAGTCGAGCGTTTTCGGCTTATGGCCAGTGATACGGGAATCGACTAACTGTTCGGTGCTGTTACTGCCCGGGCGGGTAATATCGCCTGCATAGTACACTTCATCCCCGGGCTTGAAGCCCGTGACTTTGCTGCCGGTTTCCAGCACCACGCCGCTGGCATCCCAGCCGAGGATACGCGGCACCTGCAAACCATTTTTGATCGCGCCTTTATGCACCTTGGTATCCACCGGGTTGACCGAGGCGGCTTTTACCTGGACACGCAGGTCATACTCGCCGGGTACAGGCGTTTCCGGGAAAATTTCGGTGAAGTTTTTTGGGTTTTCGGGATCAACAGCAATCGCGCGGACAGACATAATTTATTCTCCTCTAGTGTTTCTTCAAGTGTAGAACCCCACCGCCAGGCTGATAAGATGGACAATAGTTATTAGAGTGTTCGTCTGAGGTGAACAATGGCGTTTCGTGAGTGGCAGGATATGGCGCTGTTTGCGCTGGTGGCGGAGTGCGGCAGCTTTACCGCTGCGGCAGAGCGGGCAGGTTTGCCCAAATCCAGCGTCAGTCAACGTATCAGCCAGCTTGAGCAGCGGCTGGGCATCCGGCTGTTAAACCGAACGACGCGCCAGCTTAACCTGACCTTTGCCGGGGAGCGTTATCTGCTGCACTGTCAGGAGATGATGCAGGCCAGCGAACGTGCCAAACAGGCGATTGCCAACCTGCGGGAAAATCCCAGCGGTCGCCTGCGCATCACCAGCCCGGCAGGCATTGGGGCAACCTTACTGGCGCGCTGTAACGCCGCGTTTTTACGGCGTTATCCTGATGTCACGCTGGACATTTCCGTTTCAGACGAGATTCGCGACCTGGTACAGGATGGCTTTGATCTTGCCTTACGCACCGGCCAGCCACAGGAATCGTCTCTGATTGGGCGACGTGTCGGGTACTGCGAGCGATTGCTGGTGGCCTCGCAGACTTATCTCGATCAGCATCCGCCGGTTACTCATCCGCAGCAGCTGGCTGAACATCGCTGTATCGCGCACCGCGCCTGGAACGAGTGGGTGCTTAAACGCGACAGTCAGTATCATCGCTGGCTGCTGCCGCCCGCGCACCTGACCGACAATTTGCTCTACGCCCGCGAATCGGCGCTGGGGCATGCCGGCATTACGCTACTGCCGCGTTTCTTAACGGACGGGGAGATGCGCGATGCGCGCCTAGTGCAGGTGTTACCGGAATGGACGGTTGAGGGAAACGAGCTGTGGCTGGTCTATCCCAGTCGTAAACTGAATTCGCCCGCGTTGATGAGGTTTATTGAATTTGCGTTGCAGTCGTCGGTGTTTATGAATTTTTATAAATAGCTATAAAGGCGAGGTAAATTAATAATACCTATATGATCCGTTTAACAGAAAAAATAAGGAATTAATAAGAATATGATATTTTGAATCTGCACAAGGAGAATGTCATGGCAGCACAAAGTCTGACGGCAGCTTGTATTAAAACGTTATCTAAAAGTGAACTATATGATCAAAAAGAGCTTAATGGTGTCATGGCACTTAAAGCTTTGATGGGGGCAGAAAATAAAGAAATGATAGCGACTTTTTTTCTAAGGGGAAGTGAGCTGCAATGCCATGTGTCAGCTAAATGGTATGATGCAAGAGAGTCACATGCAACTCGTTCAGAATTCCGTTTATATTATGAAAATAACCCAGTCATTGAACAAGCAAAACCAGGGGATAATATTGTTATTGGTTTTGATAAAAAAAATAACTTAACATGTATTTTATTTAAGACTAACAACGATGAACATCAAGGATACATCCACGAATGGACGCCGTTGTAATGCAAAATGAAAGAAAAGGGCGGCATTGCTGCCGCCCCTGAATCATTTGGCAATACGCTTGTACTTGATGCGCTTCGGCTCCAGCGCATCCGCGCCCAGCGTGCGTTTCTTGTACTCTTCGTATTCGGTAAAGTTACCTTCGAAGAACTCGATCTTCCCTTCATCCTGGTAGTCCAGAATGTGCGTCGCGATGCGGTCAAGGAACCAACGGTCATGCGAGATCACCATGGCACAGCCAGGGAATTCAAGCAGGGCGTTTTCCAGCGCGCGCAGGGTTTCAATGTCCAGGTCGTTGGTCGGTTCATCGAGCAGCAGCATGTTGCCGCCAACCTGCAGCAGTTTTGCCAGATGCAGGCGGCCCCGCTCACCACCGGATAACTCACCGACGCGTTTGCCCTGATCGACGCCTTTAAAGTTAAAGCGCCCGACATAGGCGCGGCTTGGCATTTCCGTGTTGCCGATACGCATGATGTCCTGGCCGCCGGAGACTTCTTCCCACACGGTTTTGGCGTTATCCATGCTGTCACGGAACTGATCGACAGAGGCCAGCTTCACGGTTTCACCCAGCACGATCTCACCGGAATCCGGTTGTTCCTGACCGGACATCATGCGGAACAGCGTGGATTTACCGGCCCCGTTCGGACCGATGATGCCAACGATGGCACCTTTCGGTACCGAGAACGACAGATCGTCAATCAGCACGCGGTCACCGTAGGATTTACGCAGGTGGCTGACTTCCAGCACCTTATCACCCAGGCGGGCACCCGGCGGAATAAACAGTTCGTTGGTTTCGTTACGTTTCTGGTAGTCGGTATTGTTCAGCTCTTCAAAGCGTGCCAGACGGGCTTTGCCTTTAGACTGCTGGCCTTTTGGCCCTTTACGTACCCACTCCAGCTCTTTCTCGATAGATTTACGACGGGCCGCTTCAGTCGAGGCTTCCTGTGCCAGACGGGCATCTTTCTGCTCCAGCCATGAAGAGTAGTTACCTTCCCACGGAATCCCCTCACCACGGTCGAGTTCCAGGATCCAGCCGGCAACGTTATCCAGGAAGTAACGGTCGTGGGTAATCGCGACCACGGTGCCTTCGAAGTCATGCAGGAAGCGTTCCAGCCATGCGACCGATTCGGCGTCCAGGTGGTTCGTCGGTTCGTCCAGCAGCAGCATGTCTGGCTTTTCCAGCAGCAGGCGGCACAGCGCAACGCGGCGGCGTTCACCACCGGACAGGTTCGCGATTTTGGCGTCCCAGTCTGGCAGGCGCAGCGCATCGGCTGCACGTTCCAGCTGTGTGTTCAGGTTATGGCCGTCGTGTGCCTGAATGATCTCTTCCAGACGTCCCTGCTCAGCTGCCAGCTTGTCAAAATCCGCATCTTCTTCGGCGTAAAGCGCATAAACCTCATCAAGGCGTTTCAGCGCGCCAACCACTTCCGACAGCGCTTCTTCAACGGATTCACGCACGGTGTGCTCAAGGTTGAGCTGCGGTTCCTGCGGCAGGTAACCAATTTTGATACCGGGCTGTGGACGGGCTTCCCCTTCGATGTCTTTATCGATGCCTGCCATGATGCGCAGCAGCGTCGATTTACCGGCACCGTTCAGGCCGAGTACGCCAATTTTCGCACCGGGGAAGAAGCTGAGGGAGATGTTTTTCAGAATATGACGCTTTGGCGGTACCACTTTGCCAACGCGATGCATGCTATAGACGAATTGAGCCACGTTGTATTGAGCCTCTGGGTCTGTTTGTCGTTTGGATGATGTCGAAGTTTAGCCTTTTTCGCCGCCTAATCACAGCCGAGGGGATGGGATTATTCGATGGCGGCCGCGGGTTCAGAATAACTGTTTGATTTATGTCCGTTGTCAGACCGATCCGGCAAAGGGCAACGCGCATCAGAACGCCGGTGGACAGGCTGAAGTCAGGGCAGGCGCACGGGAATAGACTGTTGCGCTAACCACTGACTCAGCGTGGCATCTGGTGCGCTGTCGCTGACCAGCAGGTCGAAGCGTGAAAGTGCGCCAATGCGGGCCGGTAACACTTTCCCGTATTTGCTGCTGTCCGCCACCAGAATTCGCTGGCGGGCGCGCCGCATCGCGTGGTGTTTCATGGGCAGTTCATTGAGGTTATAGCAGGTCGCGCCCTGATCGTGGCTGACGCCTGCCGCAGAAATAAAGGCCAGGTCAGGGCACAGGTCATCCAGAATGCACTGTCCGCCCACCGGCGTGAATAAGGCGTTATCCGCATGGAATTCACCGCCGCTCAGGATGACATGGCAGGCGGGCTTTTCTTTTAACGCCAGAAAAGTATTCATGGCACAGCAGATGGCGGTGAAGGGCAGGGCATCCGGAATGGCATCCACCACATAGGGCAAGGTCGTCCCGCAGTCGAAAAAGACGGTATCGTTCTCCCCGATCAGACCTGCCGCCGCCTGCGCCAGCTGCTGTTTGCGGGTGGCGTTTTGCCCGTGCTGATCGGAGACAAAATAGTGACCGGGTTGGCTTCTGGGATCGCTGACGATATAGCCGCCGAGCAGGACGACGCTGGATGTCGGTTCACTCAGATCCCGGCGAATCGTCATCTCTGAGACGTCCAGCAACCGGGCGGCATCCTTCAGGTGAAGTTTATCGGTGCGCTTCAGTGCCAGAGCGAGTTTGCGCAGACGTTCGTCGCGGCGGGTTTCCATTGTCATCTCTGAACCTGTATTCCTTGAGGAGGACGTCATATGTCTGTTACACCGCGAAGGTGGCCGGTAACGGGGGCGTTCAACTCGCCCGTTTTCACTTCGTGACCTTTGATAAAGGCAAAAAAGAAGGCGTTGCATGCTCGACGCATCCGTTTTTTATCTTACCTGCAAAGCGATTATCCCGTAAATCGCTGGCATGCCACCCGGGGAACCGTACTGTAACCTGCAATAAGCCGATGTGTGATATTGAAATTTTAACAATGTCTTTGCGCGATATCGGACGGTTTGTACCGCAGCGCAATATGCCAGTGCGCAGGTCGCACCGGTAATGCCCGCTGAGCAACCTCCGTTACAGGTCAAAGCGCACAGGCTGTGAAAGCGCAAGGCAAGATATTATGGGTCAAAATGTCGCTATTTGGGGGCTTTCTGTCACAAAAGTGTCACGTTATTTCCTCATCCGGCTCCATAAAGGTTGCTACCCGCCAGGACGATAATCAATGTGACGAAAGTCACGTTTGTTCTCCTATTTATTCACCAGGTAACAGTTTTTATGAAGCTCAATCGATTTAAAATTGGTCAAAGACTCGGTTTTCTTGCCACGTTGCTGCTGCTTGCAACCCTGTTGATGGGGGGGAACGGATTACGTGTTAACGGACAGGCTTTAGAGAACAGTCAGGCCGTTATGGCAAAGGAGATGCTCATTGCAGAAAGTATTGATACTGCGCGCAGCGCGCAGGTGCAGTTCAAAATACAAGTGCAGGAGTGGAAGAATATTCTGCTGCGTGGAACACAAGGACAAAATACATTTGATAAATATAAAACGGCCTTTTTGAATGAAAGCCAGAAAACGCAGCAATTATTGACCCGGCTCAGTCAGATTCAGGCCAAGCTGAACCTGCCAGTTGCCCCGGTTGAGCAGGCGCGCGCGGCGCATGCCGGGCTGGAACGCCAGTACCTGACGGCGCTGAACAGCTATGTTATCAACGACATCAGCAGCCCCGCGCGGGTCGATCATCAGGTAACGGGCATTGATCGTGCGCCCACCCAGCAAATCGATGCGCTGGTCACGTCGACCTTAGCGCGTGCGCAGGAAATGCATCGGGACATTGATGCGAGTAACCTTGCGCATTACCAACAAACGCGCCTGATGTTGCTGATCGCAATGGGATGCATCCTGATAGTGGGCGCGGGAATTACATGGTGGCTTATCCAGAGCATTACGCAACCGTTGAAACAGGCAATCACGATAGCCAAAACGGTAGCAGCGGGTGACCTGCGCGCCCGTATTAGCGTCAGCGGATATGATGAAACGGCACAATTGATGGCCGCACTGCGCGATATGAATACGAGCCTGACACGCATTGTGATCGGTGTTCGCGGTGGAACAGAGGCCATTGCGGCCACGACAGATCAGGTGGCACATGGCAGCCGTGAGCTTTCTTCACGTAATGAAGCGCAAGCCAGTGCGCTGGAAGAAACGGCGGCGTCAATGGAACAACTGACCTCTGTTGTAAAAATCAATGCAGAAAATGCCCATCATGCCAGCATCATTGCACGTGATACGCGCCAGCGCGCCGATGATGGCGGTGAGGTGGTCGAAAAAGTGGTCATTGCCATGGAAGATATCCATCAGTTTTCACGCGAAATTAATGACATCGTTACGGTAATTGACGGCATTGCTTTCCAGACGAATATTTTGGCCCTTAACGCGGCGGTAGAAGCCGCCCGTGCTGGTAACGACGGACGCGGTTTTGCCGTTGTCGCTTCAGAGGTCCGTGCACTGGCGCAGCGTTCCGCTACGGCGGCCCGCGAGATTCGGGGACTCACGGATCGATCGGTGACGCTGGTTGCGCAAGGCAATTCACTTGTAAAAGGCGCGGGGGCATCCATGCAGGCGATCGTTGAGAGCGTAAAACAGCTGTGTACGCTCATGGAGAATATCTCTGCTGCCAGCGCTGAACAGAGTGCCGGTATTGAACAAGTCAATTTGGCGGTGACGCATATGGATGCCGCGACGCAGCAAAACGCAACCTTATCACAGCAGTCAGCCCAGTCCGCACGGGCATTAGACCAGCAGGTCAGCGCGCTGGTTGAGAACGTCAGTGTATTCAGGCTTGATGCCCAGACCGCAATGTAGAACCGTGCCGGGGCTGAGCCTCTGCATCCCGTCATCTGTATTCACATCTTGAAAACAGCACTTCCCTACGGCATCAGGGCCGTGGGGAAGCCTGTTTTGTTAGCCTGGCGGCTCCTTTCACCTACTTTTTTGTGATCAAGATCACGTAAATAGATATTAGTCATACTTATGAGAATGGTTACACTTCCATAAATTGAATGATAATGATTATTATTTATGTTGTCATTTTCGTTAACAATAACTCAGTAAATACAAATAAACCACACAAAATGTAGTTTTTTGGATTTTTGCGAACATAAATTCTCAATTTTTCAGGGCTGATGGGTTAGCTGTATCGGCTAAAGATTACCGAATCTGAACTGACACGTGCGGTCTGGCACGATCTGCTGCCCTTTTACCGGGGCGGCCAGGCGACTTACGTCTTAAACAAAGGAACAGGATATGGTGTTACGTAAGCAAACTCTGTCGGTCCCGCGCCGACATCTGTCTGAAGATATTCCTGCGGCTCAGGACGTCATCTTTAACGAGGCGCAGATTACGGCGTGGCAGCAGCAAACGCACGCGGCGCTGGCGCTGATCAGCAGCACGGTGCAGCGCGTGGAGAAGCCGTTCAGCGGAATCCTGCCCCATGAGCTGGCCCCGGCGTTCAGCGCCGTCGACCTTGATCAGCCTCTGGGCAGCAACGAAGCCGCGTTGGAAGAGCTGCGGTCACTTTACCTGCGCGATGCCGTCTGGTTTCACCACCCCAAATATGTCGCCCATCTTAACTGCCCGGTTGTGCTGCCCTCGCTGCTGGCAGAGCAGATCATGGCGGCGGTAAACAGCTCCGTCGATACCTGGGATCAAAGCGCGGGCGGCACGCTGATTGAGCAGAAGGTCATTGACTGGACGCTGGGCCGCATCGGCCTGCCTGCGAGCGCAGACGGCATCTTTACCAGTGGCGGTACGCAGTCCAACCTGATGGCGATGCTGCTGGCGCGGGACAGCTGGTGCGCCACGCACCATCCGGGTCACCTGATCAAGCATAAGGGGTTGCCGACGGAGGCCGCGAAATGGCGCGTGCTGACCTCCCGACTGAGTCATTTCAGTATTCAGAAGTCGATGGCAATTCTTGGCCTGGGCTACGATGCGGTGATTTCCGTGGATTACGACGAACACTACCGCATGGACAGCGTACAGCTTGAGCGCGAAATTGAGCACTGCCATGCGCAGGGCCTGATTCCCATCGCCGTCGTGGCCACCAGTGGCACCACCGATTTTGGCAGTATCGATCCGCTGAACGCTATCGCGGATCTGTGTCAGCAGTACGGCATCTGGATGCACGTCGATGCGGCTTACGGCTGTGGCCTGCTGGTATCTGAAACGCAGCGGCAGCGCCTCAGTGGTATCGAAAAAGCGGACTCGGTGACGGTGGATTACCACAAGTCATTTTTCCAGACCGTCAGCTGCGGGGCGTTTTTCGTGCGCGATAAACAGCACCTCAGCCATGTGACGCACCATGCCGATTACCTCAATCCGCTCAGCGCCCAGCAGGAAGGGACGCCAAACCTGGTCAACAAAAGTATTCAGACGACGCGCCGGTTTGACGCGCTGAAAATGTGGCTGACGTTGCGCATCATGGGCCCGGCGGCGCTGGGGGAAGCATTCGATACCATCCTGACGTTGACCGAGGCAACCCATCAGTTGCTGAAAGCCCATCCGTCTATTGAGGTGCTGCATGCGCCTGAACTGACCACACAAATCTTCCGTTTCGTACCCCGGCCTGACATGCGGGCCGCACAGCTGGATGCCATCAATGCCGGTATCCGCAAGGCGCTGTTCCGCTCGGGTAACGCGGTGATCGCCGGTACGAAAGTCGAGGGTCACCAGTACCTCAAATTTACCCTGCTGAATCCCACCACTACGGTGGCTGACATGGAAGACGTCATTGCCCTGATTGTCCATTACGGCCGGGAGCAGGCACGTGACCTGACTTTGCAAGCCGCTAACCAGTGAGAACGGTACGATGAACGACAACATTTATGACTTTATCGGAATTGGCATCGGTCCTTTCAATCTCAGCCTGGCCTGTCTGAGTGAACCTGTTGAAGGGCTGAATGGCCTCTTTCTGGATCAGAATCCGGGCTTTGACTGGCATACCGGCATGATGCTGGAAAGTGCGCATCTGCAAACGCCGTTTATGGCCGATTTGGTGACGCTGGCCGATCCCACCAGTCCTTACAGTCTGCTGAACTATATGAAGCAGAAAGGAAAACTGTATTCGTTCTATATCCGCGAAGACTTTTTCCTGATGCGTAAAGAGTACAACCAGTACTGTCAGTGGGCCTGTTCAAAGCTGAGTAACCTGCGCTGGAACACGCGCGTGGACTATGTGAGCTACGACGAAGCGTTGCAGTGCTACCGCGTGCGGGCAGTCGATACGGTCAGTGGGCAGCAGCAGGACTGGCTGACCCGCAGGCTGGTGTTAGGCACCGGTCCTGAAGCCTGGCTGCCTGCCTGCAGCCATCCATTCCGGTCGCGTTTTACGCACTCCAGTCAGTATCTGGCGAATAAGGCGGATTTGCAGAAAAAACCGTCCATTACCGTACTGGGTAGCGGGCAGAGCGCGGCAGAGATCTATTACGATCTGCTTACGGAGATCGATCGGTTTGGCTATCAGCTGAACTGGATAACCCGTGCGCCACGCTTTTATCCGCTGGAATATACCAAACTGACGCTGGAGATGACCTCGCCAGAATGGGTGGACTATTTCCACGCGCTGCCGGGTGAGAAACGCGATGCGCTGAATGCGCGCCACAAAAATCTCTATAAAGGCATCAACAGCACGCTGATCAACGCTATCTACGATCTGATGTACGTTAAGCAACTGGATGGCGCGCTGAACGTTAACCTGTTCACCCATTCAGAACTGACCGGAATGCGCGCATTACCCAACGGAGAGTTCGAGCTCGCGCTGCATCAGCAGGAGCAGGATTGTGCCTTTACCCGCCGTACGCACGGTCTGGTGATGGCAACGGGCTATCAGTATCGTCCGCCGATGTTTATTGAAGGCATCAGCCAGCGTCTGCGCTGGGACGAGAAGGGCCGTTACGACGTTCAGCGTAACTACAGCATTGATCGCCACAACCAGATCTTCGTGCAGAACGCGGAGCTGCACACGCACGGCTTCGTTACACCGGATCTGGGTATGGCCTGCTATCGCAATTCGGTGCTGCTGCGTGAAATCACCGGCAAAGAGATCTATCCCGTCGAACGGCAGATTGCCTTCCAGACTTTCCCGGCTCAATCGGAATCGTAATATGTCACAGTTAACGCTTTTCACTGCCGCCCGCCCGGCAGGCCAGTTTACCCTCCGCCCTATGCAGGCCGCTGACGCCACGCTGATTCATCGCTGGGTGACGCGCGACTATGCCCGCTTCTGGGGAATGCAGAATGACACACCAGAGCAGGTCGCCGACTTTTACCACCAGCTGACGGCCAGGGATCCGAATGCGGCGTTGATCGGCTGCTGCAATGGTGAACCGGCCTTCCTTGTCGAATGCTATCGCGCCCGCGAGGATGAAGTAGGTAAATACTATCCCGCTCAGCCGGACGACTACGGCATGCATATTCTGATCGCGCCCGCGGAAACCCCGGTCAGGGAATTTAGCTGGCAGGTCTTCAGCACCGTTATGGACTACCTGTTCAGCCGCCCCGAGGTCAGTCGCGTGGTGGTCGAACCGGATGTGCGCAACGACAAAATCCATCGCCTGAACAAACGTGCGGGTTTTCGCTACCAGCACACCATTGATATGGGCCACAAAACCGCCTGGCTCGCCTTCTGTCAGCGCGACGATTATCAACAGGCATTACTGCAGGACTCACGAATGAATCACGCCACCTCACTGTTAACCGGTGCCCATCTCACCGGACCTCACTGGCTGCAGGCTAACCGTTTACTGATTCGTAAAGCGATTGCCGAATTCGCGCATGAAAAGCTGATCGTCCCCGACGAAATGCACCCAGGACGTTATCGCCTGGCCGTGCCGGGTGCCGAAGCAGAATACCATTTTTCCGCTCAGCGTCTGGCGCTGGACCACTGGGATATCGACGTTGCCTCACTGGAAAAGCAGGAGAATGGTCGGGCGTTACCGCTGGATGCGCTGCAGTTTATTGAGGAGTTTAATGCGCAGATCGGCATTCCTCAGGCGCTGTTAGCCACCTATATGGAAGAGATCAGCAGCACCTTATGCAGCAGCGTATTTAAGTTGCAGAAGCAGAATCCAGACAGCCAGGCGCTGGTAAAAGCGGACTTCCAGACCGTGGAATCCTCCATGACGGAAGGGCATCCCTGCTTCGTCGCCAATAACGGCCGCATCGGCTTCGATGCGCGGGATTACCTGGCTTATGCTCCAGAGGCCGCCGCGCCGGTAAATCTCATCTGGGTAGCCGTGCACCGTCGTCATGCCCATTTCTCCAGCCTCAGCGCGCTGAGCTATACGCAGTTGCTGCAGGAGGAGCTAGGGCAGTCCATTCTGGATCGGTTCGCGGCTCAGTTGACAAGCCACGGGGTGGAACCCGAGGACTATATCTTTATGCCCGTGCATCCGTGGCAGTGGCAGAACAAGCTGCTGACGGTGTTTGCGGCGGATATTGCCAGTCGGGACATTATTTATCTGGGCATCGGTGATGACCAGTATCAGGCGCAGCAGTCGATTCGTACCTTCTTTAACCGCAGCCAGCCCCACAAGCGTTATGTGAAAACTGCCCTGTCGGTGCTCAACATGGGCTTTATGCGCGGCTTGTCGCCGTACTATATGGCGACCACGCCTGCGATTAATGAATGGCTGGAAACGCTGGTGGCAAACGACAGCTGGCTTCAGCGCTGCAACTTCCGCATCCTGCGCGAGGTGGCCGCCGTGGGCTATCACAACCGCCATTACGAACGTGCCATTAAGGGCGATTCCGCCTATAAGAAAATGTTTGCGGCCCTGTGGCGCGATAATCCGGTTCCTGATTTGCAGCCCGGCCAGCGCTTGATGACCATGGCGGCGTTCCTGCATGTTGATCATCATCAGCAGCCGTTACTGCCCGCACTGATCGCCGACTCAGGCCTGCCTGCGGCACAGTGGGTTGAACGTTACCTTAACTGTTACCTCAGTCCGCTGCTGCACTGCTTCTATCAACACGATCTGGTGTTTATGCCCCACGGCGAAAATCTGATCCTGCTGCTGGAAAACAATGTGCCGGTCAGCGCCTACATGAAAGACATTGGCGAAGAAATCGCCGTCATGAACCCGGAGGCGGTACTGCCGGAGAACGTCCAGCGTCTGGCGGTAGACGTGCCTGAAGAACTGAAGCTGTTGTCGATTTTTACCGACGTCTTTGACTGTATCTTCCGCTTTATCAGCGCGATTTTGCACCAGTCAGGTACGCTGCCCGAGAGTCAGTTCTGGCAGTTGGTGGCACAGTGCGTGAAGGATTATCAGCAGGCGCATCCGCAGCTGGCCAGTAAATTTGCCCGCTACGATATGTTTGCGCCCACCTTTACCCGCTCCTGTCTGAACCGCCTGCAGCTGGCCAATAATCAGCAGATGATCAACCTGTCCGATCCTGCCGAAAACCTCAAGTTTGCCGGCACGCTGGAGAATCCTGTCGCCCAGTGGCGTTAACGGGATCATCACCGCCTTCCCATCAGCGCGGTCGCCCTGGCGGCCGCGTTTTTCTCGTTTTACTGGATAATACTGACGATGGCTCGTTTTCAACCTGTCTCGCGCCTGACGCGACGACATCTGTTATTTCCTTTATCGCTGGTGCTGTTTGAGTTTGCCACCTATCTCGCGCATGACATGATTCAGCCCGGCATGCTGCGGGTCACACAGGCGTTTCACGTGGGCCCGGAGTGGGTGGCCACCTCGCTGACCGCCTATCTGATGGGCGGGATGCTGTTACAGTGGCTCCTGGGGCCGCTGTCCGACAAGCTGGGCCGCCGTCCGGTCCTGCTGACCGGTGTTGCGTTTTTTATGCTGACCTGTCTGGCGACGCACTGGGTGCAGGGCATCGGGCCCTTTATCCTGCTGCGCTTTCTGCAGGGCATCAGCCTGTGCTTTATCGGTGCGGTGGGCTATGCCGCCATTCAGGAGGCTTTTGACGAGGCACTCAGCGTAAAGATGATGGCGCTGATGGCGAACGTTGCGCTGCTGGCTCCGCTGGCCGGGCCGCTGGCGGGTACGGCGTTTCTGGCCGTCGCAGACTGGCGCACACTGTTTCTGTTTTTCGCTGCTCTGGCCGCGCTGTCGCTCATTGGCCTGGGCCTGTCGATGCCGGAAACCGCAGGTGACAGACGCACCTCCGTATCGCTGCCGTCGCTGGCGGCGGGCTATTATGCGTTGCTAAAAGACCGCCAGGTGATGTGCGGTTCGCTGGCTATTGGCCTGGTGACGATTCCCTGCCTGACATGGGTCGCGCTTTCGCCTGTTATCCTGATTCACGGTCTGGGCCTGAGCCGACTGGATTACGCACTGCTTCAACTGCCGGTCTTTATGGCAATGATTGCCGGGAATCTCACGCTGGGACGACTGGCCAGCCGTCTCTCCGTCGAGCAGCCGTTACGGTTGGGTGCCTGGCCTGTGGTTACAGGGCTTTTGATCGCTGCGCTGAGCACGTTATGGCAGGCGGACAGCTACATTGGGCTCACGGCTGGCCTCAGCCTGTACGGCTTCGGCAGCGGGATGGTCAATGCCGGACTGTACCGACTGACGTTATTTTCCAGTCAGGCAGGGAAGGGCAGCGTGGCAGCGATGCTGGGCATGGTCAGTATGGTGGTCTTTGCTTTTGGGATTGAGGCAGGCAAAGTGGCCTATTTTCATGGCGGTACCGCAGGCTTCAGCCTGTTGAATCTGATCTGTGGTGTGCTGTGGCTGTGGTTAGTACGTGTTTTTCTGCGAGAAAAACAGCGGCGACATTGCGCCGCTGTGGCATAAGCGGTGACAGGCGGCACGGATTGCCGCCCTGGGAGGGATCAGAAATCGTAGCCGACGGTCGCCACCACGGTGCGCTCTGCGCCCCAGTAGCAGAAGCCCGTGCCGTAGCAGGCAGAAACGTAGTCGCGATCGGTCAGGTTATTGGCATTAAGCTGCACAAACGCGCCTTTGAGGCTGCTGTTCCAGGCACCTAAATCAGCGCGGACCGAGGCGTCAAACAGCGTAGCGGAAGGCAGACGTGTGGTGTTCTCATTGTCTGCCCACTGCCGACCAATGTAACGCACGCCAGCACCGACGCTGATTCCCGCATCAAACTGGTATTTCGCCCAGGCAGACGCCATCGAGTCAGGCGTCACGTAAGGCGTGTGGCCGTTATTGCCGTCGATGGAATCTTTGAAGCGCACATGGTTCACCGTCACGCTCGCCAGCGTGCTCAGTCGCGGGGTGAGCTGATTATGCGCTTCCAGTTCGAGGCCCTGAGAGTGCACTTTGCCAGCCGGTTCATAATAGGAGCCTACTACCACGCGGTTACCGACATCATTCTGTGTCAGGTCGTAGATCGCGGCGGAGTAGAGATCGGACGTGCCCACGGGCTGGTACTTAATGCCGGTCTCATACTGCTCCGAGGTCGTTGGCTTCAGCAGGTTGCCATCCCGTCCGGAAAGGGACTGTGGCGTAATCGCCTGGCTGTAGCTGACGTAGGGCGAAATCCCGTTATCAAAGGCATACAGCAGCGCCGCCCGGCCACTGACGTGATCATCCTGACGACGATATTGGGTATCGGTGCTGTACTGGCGGTTTTCAGACACGATGCGATCGTAGCGGCCTGAGAGATCCAGATGCCATTTGTCCCATTTCAGCTCATCCTGCAGGTACACGCCGGTTTGATAGTAACGACGCTGTGAATTTGTAAACACGTAAGCCGGATTCACGCCCACGGCCTGACCTGTCAGCGCATTGAGTGAACTGGCTGGGCCGCTGGCATCCCGTAAATCGTTCGTGTACTGATGGTATTCCGCACCCAGCACCACCTTGTGATCCACCGGACCGGTATTAAAGTCGGCTTCCAGCTGGTTATCAATCGCGTACGCCTGCAGCGACGAACGCGAGCCGGAATAGTAGCGATTGAGCAGTTCGGACTGCGGTGATGCCCAGCCAATCTGATAAACCTGATCCAGATCGACATTGGAATGGGAGTAGCTGGCATTCGAGCGAAACGCCCAGGTTTCATTAAAGCGGTGAGCGAATTCCGCGCTGTAAATTTGCTCCCGCCGTTTGAACTGATCCAGCGCGCTGTCGCCATCATAGAAACCGGTGCTGAGCTTACGCCCGTTATGTTCGGTGATGCTGCCGTCCCCAGGCACGGCACTGTGATAGCCGCCGGACGGATCTTTTTGCAGATAAGCGCGCAGCAGGAGTGACGTATCCTCATCAGGTTGCCACAGCAGTGAAGGCGAAATCGCATATTTTTCTTCGCGTGTGTGATCGTACTGCGTATCACTGTTGCGCGTTATGCCGGTCAGACGAAACGCCCACTGATCGTTGATGGCATTGGTGTAATCAAACGCAGCGCTGTTGGTGTTATGGTTGCCGGTAGACAAACGGAAATGTCCCTCAGGCGCATACTGCGGACGTCTGGAGCTTTCCATCACTAAGCCACCCGGCACCGTCTGTCCATAGAGGGCAGAAGAAGGACCTTTGATCACATCAATACGGTCGAGGAACCAGGGATCGACCTGCAGCACGTTATAGCTGCCGGGATCGCTCATCAGGCGCAGACCGTCCAGGAAAATGTTATCGACATCGCCGCCGTGGAAGCCGCGCAGAGAGACCGTGTCGTAGCGGGTGGCTGCGCCAGCGAAGTTCGTGAAGGCACCGGCGGTGTAGTTAAGCGCCTGATTCACATCCATTGCGCCCTGATCGGCCATTTGCTGGCGCGTCACGACCGAAACGGACTGACCGGTGGTAATCAAAGGACGATCGGTTTTGGTTGCCCCTTTACTGACGGTCGCCGTGTAGCCTTCAGTGGGCGTGGTCGATGTTTCTTCCGGCTTTGCTGTCACCACCAGCGTATCGGCGGCAAAGGAGACCGCAGGGGCGGCAATGGCGATGGAACACAGTAGCGCTAACCGTTTCGGGCCAAAAGGCATTCTCATTGTTTATCCCTTACAAAGGCAAATACAACGCGCCCGGTAGAAGAAAGGCGCAGAAAGTCATGTGACAAAGGTGTTATGCATATTGAATGCAAATGAGAATTATTATACTTACTGTTATTTATTACAAGATGTCTTGTGCGTTATTACACAAGAATTTAACGACGGAAAAGAAACGGGCCGGTCACGGATGCGTACCGTGGGCGTGCATGGCTCAGGTGGGAAGAAAGCGCAGGGTGCCGCGATCCAGGCAGGTCAGCCTGCGCGCCGACCTGCCTGACAGGAGGAGAATCAGATGGCGACCAGGCTCCGCACGTTATCCGTTTCCATCTCTTCACCGCGCCCGCGCTGGATAATTTCACCGCGCGACATGACCAGATAGCGGTCGGCCAGGTCCGCGGCAAAATCATAAAACTGCTCGACCAGCAGAATCGCCATGTCGCCGCGCTGTGCCAGTTGGCGGATCACCAGGCCAATCTCTTTGATCACTGAAGGCTGAATCCCTTCGGTAGGCTCGTCGAGGATCAGCAACTGTGGACGGCTGGCCAGCGCCCGGCCAATGGCCAACTGCTGTTGCTGGCCGCCGGACAGATCGCCGCCCCGGCGGGATTTCATATCGAACAATACCGGAAACAGCTGGTAAATCTCTTCAGGCACCTGCTTTGCCTGCGAGGATGAGAAGCGTGACAGACCCATCAGCAGATTCTCTTCAACCGTCAGACGCGGAAAAATCTCCCGCCCCTGCGGCACGTAAGCCATGCCGGCCTGCACGCGCTGGTGGGGCTTTCGCCCGTTGATGATATTGTCCTGCCAGCACACCTCGCCCGATTTAGCCGGTATTAAGCCCATCAGGCATTTCAGCAGCGTGGTTTTCCCCACACCGTTGCGGCCGAGCAGGCAGGTGACTTCACCCTGTTTAACCTCAAAAGACAGGCCACGCAGAATGTGGCTGCCGCCATAATACTGATGCAGTTCAGATACCTGTAACATTTAGCGCCCCAAATAAACGTCAATGACCTGCTCGTTGGCCTGTACCTCGCGCAGGGAACCTTCTGCCAGTACGGCTCCCTGATGCAAAACGGTGACGTGATCGGCAATAGTTTCCACGAAGCCCATATCGTGCTCAACCACCATAAGTGAATGCTTGCCCGCCAGACTGCGAAACAGTTCTGCGGTGTAGTCAGTTTCCGCATCGGTCATGCCCGCAGCGGGCTCATCAAGCAGCAGCAGGTGCGGTTCCTGCACCAGCAGCATGCCGATTTCAAGAAATTGCTTTTGGCCATGCGACAGCAGACCTGCCGTTCGCTGGCGGGCGGCGCTAAGCCGCAGCAGCGTCAGGATCTCATCGATCCGATCCCGTTGCGCGCTGTCAAGGCGCGCACGCAGGCTGGCCCAGACGGTTTTGGTGGTTTTCAGGGCAATCTCCAGATTCTCAAATACCGTCAGCGCTTCAAACACTGTCGGCTTCTGAAATTTGCGCCCAATTCCGCTACGGGCAATCTCCACCGGAGACAGGGCGATGAGGTTTTTATCCTGATCGTAAATGACCTGCCCTGTGTCGGGACGCGTTTTGCCGGTAATAACGTCCATCAGCGTAGTTTTACCTGCGCCATTAGGGCCAATGATGCAGCGCAGTTCACCGACGCCAATCTGTAAAGAGAGATTGTTAAGCGCACGAAACCCCTCAAAGGTTACGGTGATGTTAGCCAACTGCAGGACCGGATCGCGCTGGGCACGATAACGATCGGCTGGCAGAGTTTGGGTGAACAGGGTCTCAGTCATCTTTTCTCCGGCGCAGTAAACCCATCACGCCACGCGGCAGAAACAGCGTGACCAAAATAAACATCATCCCCAGGAAAAACAGCCAGTACTCCGGAAAAGCCACGGTGAAGACGCTTTTCGCGCCGTTGACGATGGCGGCCCCGAGCAACGGACCGATAAGCGTACCGCGCCCGCCAAGTGCGACCCAGATAGCGGCTTCAATGGAGTTGGTCGGGGACATTTCACTGGGGTTAATAATGCCAACCTGGGGCACATAGAGCGCGCCTGCCAGGCCACATAGCATGGCCGAGAGGGTCCAGACGAACAGCTTAAAACCCCGGGGATCGTAACCGCAGAACATCAGGCGGTTTTCGGCATCCCGAACAGCGGTCAGCACCCGGCCAAATTTACTGCGGGCCAGCGCGAAGCCCAGCACCAGGCTTGCTAACAGCAGCATGACGGTAGCAATAAACAAGCCGATGCGCGTGTTGGTTGAGGTCACACTAAAGCCCAGCAGGGTCGTAAAACCGGTAAAGCCGTTGTTACCGCCAAAACCGGTTTCGTTGCGAAAGAACAGCAGCATGCCGGCATAGGTCAGCGCCTGGGTCATGATTGAGAAATACACGCCTTTGATTTTCGAGCGGAAGGCAAAAAAACCAAACACCAGCGCCAGCAGGCCCGGCACGAGGACAATCAGACACAGCGCCCAGGCGAAATGCTGCGTGCCTGCCCAAAACCACGGCAGCCGATCCCAGGACAGGAAGGTCATAAACGCGGGCAGGCTGTCCCCGGAGGCCTGGCGCATCAGGTACATGCCCATCGCATAGCCGCCCAGCGCAAAAAACAGGCCATGCCCCAGAGAAAGTAAGCCCGCATAACCCCACACCAGATCCAGCGCCACCGCGACCACGGCGTAGCACAGAATTTTACCGACCAGCGTTAAGGTATAGGTGGAGATCGCCAGCGGATGCGAGGCGGGCAGCAGTGCCAGGAACGGCATGATCAGCAGCAGCAGCGTAACGACTGCGCCAATGCCCAGCGTCAGGCGCGGTGCCTGACGCGTCAGACGTAAGGTGAGAGGTTGCGTCATCAGTCAGTCACCCTTCCTTTCACGGCAAACAGTCCCTGCGGACGTTTCTGAATAAACAGCACGATCAACACCAGAATAAGGATTTTCCCCAATACGGCCCCCATCTGAGGCTCCAGCACTTTGTTGAGAATGCCCAGTCCCAGTGCGGCGACCACGGTTCCGGCAAGCTGGCCGACGCCGCCCAGCACCACTACCAGGAAAGAATCGATGATGTAGCCCTGGCCCAGTTCTGGCCCGACATTGCCTAACTGCGACAGAGCGACGCCGCCCAGCCCCGCGATACCGGAACCCAGACCAAATGCCAGCATGTCCACGCGGCCCGTCGGCACGCCACAGCAGTCGGCCATGGCCCGGTTTTGGGTGACGGCGCGCACGTTCATCCCCAGCCGCGTACGGTTGAGGAGCAGCCAGGTTAGTATCAGCACAAACACCACGAACAGGATGACTGCAATGCGGTTCCAGGGCAGAACCAGATTGGGCAGCACCTGCAATCCGCCCGACAGCCAGGCGGGATTGGCGACCTCCAGGTTCTGCGCACCAAACAGCATACGCACCAGCTGAATCAGCATCAGGCTGATGCCCCAGGTCGCGAGCAGGGTTTCCAGTGGGCGGCCATACAAATGGCGAATGATGGTGCGCTCCAGCGCCATTCCAATGGCTGCCGTCATCAGAAACGCGACCGGCAGCGCCAGCAGCGGATACCAGGCGATATACTGCGGTGCAAACTGCTGGAACAGGTTTTGTACCAGCCAGGTGGCATACGCGCCCAGCATCAGCATTTCACCGTGCGCCATATTGATCACCCCCAGCAGACCGTAGGTGATGGCCAGGCCCAGCGCGGCCAGCAGCAGGATCGATCCCAGCGAGAGCCCGCTGAATGCCTGCCCCAGCAGATCGCCCCACATCAGGCGACTTTTCATCTGCTTCAGGCTGTCTGCCGCTGCCTCTCGCACCGTTTCATCGGGCTCGGCTGCGGGCTGCGTCAGGCGCTGCAGGCTGGCCTGAGTATTAGGATCGCTGGATTCGCCCAGCAGTTTGACCGCTCGCAGCCGCACTATCGGCTGCGGGCTGGTCAGCTGCAGACTGGCCGCCGTCATGGCCAGCGCAGCATGAACCTGAGGATCCGTTTCAACACTGAGGCGTTTCTCTATGAGCGGAAGCAGGTCAGCGGCCGCGTCGTTTTGTAACTGCTGCGCCGCGCGCAGGCGCACGCCGGCATCAGGGCTTACCAGCTGATGGGCGGCGAGAGCACTGGCGACCAGTACACGCAGGCGGTTGTTCATAAACAGCTTTTTAACGTCGCCGTTGGGCTGTGCGGCGTCATCCAGTGGCTGAAGCGTATTCCCGGTTTTACTAAAGGGATGGTGGTTCTGATCCGTTACGACGGTTTCGGCTTTTAACGCTTCCAGCAAGGGTAAACGGCGGGCATCTGGCGCAGCGGCCCACTGTTGCAGCAGATCGGCCTGCTGAGTTCGGCTGGCGGCGGCAAAATCCGTAGCGGGTCCGGCGCTGGCAAACAGCGGCAGAAGCAGCAATAACGCTAAAAAATTCAGGCGAAGCATCATGGTGAGCCTCATCAAAAGGGCGAGCATAGGATGTCCTGACGGCCGCCCTCACAGCCAGCGCGAGGGCGGTCTGAGTTTTACTGCGTCGTTTTCACGGGATGATCCGGTTTTTTATCATTGCCGGGAATATACGGGCTCCAGGGCTGGGCACGTACCGGTTTGTCCGTCTGCCAGACCACGTTAAACTGACCGTTTTCTTCAACTTCGCCAATCATCACGGGTTTGTGCAGATGGTGGTTGGTCTGATCCATCGTCAGGGTAAACCCGTCCGGGGCCTTAAAGGTCTGACCGGCCATGGCCGCACGCACTTTATCCACATTGGTCGTACCGGCTTTCTCGACGGCCTGCGCCCACATATGAATGCCTACGTAGGTGGCTTCCATCGGGTCATTGGTTACCACGGTGCTGGCATTCGGCAGATTGTGCGCTTTTGCATAAGCCCGATAGTCGGCAACAAATTTCGCGTTGGTCGGGTTATCTAAGGATTCAAAATAGTTCCAGGCTGCCAGCTGACCGACCAGCGGTT
Source organism: Pantoea sp. SGAir0183 (assembly GCF_043545505.1). Taxonomy (NCBI): domain Bacteria; kingdom Pseudomonadati; phylum Pseudomonadota; class Gammaproteobacteria; order Enterobacterales; family Erwiniaceae; genus Pantoea; species Pantoea sp. SGAir0183. Next base: position 3,658,882 of record NZ_CP028053.1, on the reverse strand, counting down.
TAGTATCAATCCCACGAAGTTCCTCTTCACCCACCGAGAAGGCTACGACCGGGATATCGGTGGCTTTGATGCCCTGGTTAGCCAGTTCCTTGTAGAACGGTACGTTGGAATCGCCATTGATGGTGGAGACCACCGCGGTTTTGCCGCCAGCGGCGAACGTCTTGATATTAGAGACGATGGTCTGGTAATCGCTGTAGCCAAACGGGGTGTACACTTCCTCGATATCTTTATCCTGCACGCCTTTTGAATGCAGGAAGGCGCGTAAAATCTTGTTGGTGGTGCGGGGATAAACATAATCTGTTCCCAGCAGGAAGAAACGTTTGGCCCCGCCGCCATCCTGGCTCATCAGGTATTCCACCGCCGGAATCGCCTGCTGGTTTGGTGCTGCACCGGTATAAAAGACGTTCGGCGACATCTCTTCACCTTCGTACTGCACCGGATAGAAGAGCAGGCCATTCAGTTCTTCAAAGACCGGCAGCACGGATTTGCGCGATACCGAGGTCCAGCAACCAAACACCACAGCCACTTTGTCCTGGGTCAGCAGTTGCCGGGCTTTCTCGGCGAACAGCGGCCAGTTTGAGGCCGGATCCACCACTACGGGCTCCAGTTTTTTCCCCAGCACGCCGCCTTTGGCGTTAATTTCATCGATGGTCATCAGGGCGACATCTTTAAGTGGCGTTTCAGAAATGGCCATGGTGCCGGAAAGGGAGTGCATGATGCCTACTTTGATGGTGTCAGCCGCCTGAGCGCTCCAGGCGAACCCCATGCCCGCGACGGTAGCTGAGAGAGCAAAAGCTTTAAGCAATGAACGTCTTTTCATCGATGGTAAACCCCTAATGGTATGGATACGTTATTCAATGGGTTGAAGCCGGGCCTGCTGGAGCATGTGTAGCGTGATTTTTCTGACCTCCGCTTTACTGACGGCAATGTGCCCGGTCAGGATCTGGCGGGCGTCGCGGGTCTCTTGCAATAAAATGGCTCGCAAAATATGTGCGTGTTCGCGATAGGTCGCCGCGATACGATCTTCCCGGGTAAAATCAAGTCGCCGGATAATGCGGATTTTCTCTGTCAGCTCGGCATGGATCCGCGCCATTTCCGCATTGCCCGCAGCGGCGACCAGCGTCATATGAAACGCCTCATCATGCTGTGAAACCCGTTTGCCATCTTCTACCTGCGCGGCTTCGCACCAGAACTGATACAGCTCGCGTAGTCGGTCGGCGCATTGGGTCGGCGGCAACGCACACAGGCGCGTGACCGCCTCGCACTCCAGGACGGTACGCAAATCGTACAGCTCTTCGAAGTAGGCAAAATCAAAGGCTTTCACCTGCCAGCCGCTGCGAAACCACACGTCGACATAGCCTTCACGCTCCAGCCAGAACAGGGCCTGGCGAACCGGAGTGCGGCTGACCGCCATGCGCTCTGCAATCTCACTTTCGCTGAAGCGGTCGCCGGGCATCAGGCGGAACTCAAAAATGTCGTTTTTCAGTGCCTGGTAAACCCGTTCTGCCAGTGCTTCCGGGCGGGCTTTGCTTCGTGTTGATCGGGTCGTCATCGGCGCTCCTTATTCCAGCCACAGCAGCGTGTCGCCAGGGCTGACAGGGCGGCCGGCCTGACAGGCCACGCGTTTCACCCGACCCGCGCAGGGAGCCGTAATGGCCAGTTCCATTTTCATTGCCTCAACAATCACCAGCGTTTGTCCGGCGCTCACCGTCTCGCCCGCCTGCACCAGCACTTTCCAGATGTTGCCGTTCATATCTGCCTGTACAGCCTGCGCGCTGTTATCCTCAGCGGGCGCGTCTGACTCGGCCTCAGTGGAAGCGGGGGCTTCCGGCTCCTCCTGCGACCAGAGCCGAACCTCCTGCTCAAATGCCGCGGCCTGGCGCTGGCGAAACGCCGCAATGTCGTCGGCGTTCGCCGCCAGAAACGCCTGGTGAGCGGCAAAATCGAATTCAGTTTCTTCGATACGCAGCGCAGCACGGCCCTCGCGGAAATCATCACGAAGTTGCGCCAGTTCCTCTTCGCTCACCGGATAGAAGCGCACCTGATCGAAGAAGCGCAGGAGCCAGGGCTCACCGGCACCGAACTGCGGGTTTTTCAGGAAGGTGTTCCAGATGGGTAACGTACGGCCGACCAGCTGGTAACCGCCGGGAGAGTCCATGCCGTAAATGCACATGTACATGCCGCCGATGCCGACGGTGCCCTCTGCGGTAAAGGTACGGGCCGGACTGTACTTGGAGCTGAGCAGGCGATGGCGAGGATCAATCGGCACCGCGCAGGGTGCACCCAGATAAACATCGCCCAGGCCCAAAATCAGGTAGCTGGCATTGAACAGCGTATCGCGAACCTGTTCACGATCGGATAATCCATTGATACGTTGAATAAAATCGACGTTATTGGGTAGCCAGGGCGCGCTGGCGCGCACGGTTTCTTTATAACGTTCGACGGCACCGAGCGTAGCGCTGTCTTCAAACGCCATCGGCATCCAGACAATGCGAGAGGGCACTTTCAGCGTGCTGACATCACCGAGCATGGCTTCCCGGGCCAGCAGCTCGGACATTAACTGGGACTGCGACAGGGTAAGGCTGTCATAGCGAATTTGCAGTGAACGCACGCCGGGGGAGAGCTCTTCGATGCCGTCAACCGGTCGCTCACGCAGCGACGCCATCAGCAGATGAACACGGAGGCGGAGCGCCAGATCCAGCACGTTGTCGCCATATTCGATCAGAATGTATTTATCGCCGGCCTGACGATATACCGCCTGCGGTGTGGTGTCGGTGGCGGCAACGGCGGCGAGCAAGGTAGCGGAGCCAAAGCGGTTGTCAGCCAGCGACGGTACGTCAAACGTCTGCGCCGTGTGCGGACGCAACGTGGCGATGACCTGCAACCGGGCATTTTCCAGCGCGACGGCTTCTTCGACGCTGATGGGATGGAAGCGAATTTTATCGCCCGGTTTGACCTGGCCGACCTTCCACAGTTCGGCTTTGGCTATCGTCACCGGGCAGACAAAGCCGCCGAGGCTGGGACCGTCGTGGGTCAGGATGACCGGAAAGTCACCGGTGAAGTTGATCGCGCCAATCGCGTATTCACAGTCGTGCACGTTAGACGGATGCAGGCCCGCTTCACCGCCGTTAGCGCGCGTCCAGGTCGGTTTAGGCCCGACCAGACGTACACCAAGGCGGTTGGAGTTGTAGTGAACCTGCCAGTCGCTGGCAAAGAATTCATCGATGGCGGCCTGGGTGAAAAAGTCAGGTGCGCCGTGCGGTCCGTACAGGACACCAATGTGCCATTCGCTGGTGTACGTTGGGATCAGCGCCGGGCTGAGTGCCTGCGGAGCGCTGACCGGCGCGGGCGTGGTGCAGGCTGCCAGTGACGGTTGTGAGACAGGCAGCATATCGGCAACCCGAAGCGTGCGACCGGCGTGCCCGCCAAACTGGCCCAGAGAAAAGGTGGAACGACTGCCAAGGTATTCCGGGACATCAAAGCCGTTACGGATAGCCAGATAACAGCGGCAACCGCGCTGGGCGCGACCCAGTGTCAGCGTTTGGCCAGCATTGACCGTTATCGGCTGCCAGTTGCTGACAGGGATGCCATCCAGCGTGGCACCGCAGTCTGCCCCTGTGAGAGCAAGGGTCGCCGCGCAATGAAAGCGCAGCGTTGGGCCCTGCAGGGTAAATTCCAGCCCGGCCGCCGACTCGTGATTTCCGACGATGCGGTTGGCAAGGCGGAAGGCATAATCATCCATCGGCCCTGACGGCGGTACGCCGATATTCCAGTAACCCAGCCGGCCCGGCACGTCCTGGATGGAGCTGAACGTGCCCGCCTGCAGCACTTCGACCACGGCTGCCGCGGGCGTAAAGCTGTCCAGAAAACGTGTCCAGACCTTGCCGCTACGGAACGCCTCGGTGGCGACGACCTGCCGCAGATAATCAAGATTGGTGGCGATACCGTGCAGTTGTGTGGCGTTCAGTGCGCATTGCAGTTTTTCCAGCGCCGCCTCTCGCGTGTCCGCATGGACGATGAGCTTGGCGATCATCGGATCGTAATAGCTGGAAACCTCGCTGCCGGTCGTCACCCAACTGTCCACACGGACATCGTCAGGAAAACTGACATGCGTGAGCACGCCGGGGCTGGGCTGGAAGTTTTTTAACGGATCTTCGGCGTACAAACGGACTTCAATCGACGCGCCCTGCGGTGCCTGCTGCAGGCGCGGCCAGTCGATCGCTTCGTCAGCGGCGACGCGCAACATGCATTCCACCAGGTCGAGGCCGGTGACGCATTCGGTGACCGGATGCTCAACCTGCAGGCGGGTATTCACTTCCAGGAAATAGAAGGCGTCCTGCTGTGCATCATAAATGTATTCCACGGTCCCCGCGCTGCGGTAATTGACTACCTCACCCAGCCGAACGGCTGAGGCAAGCAACGCCGCGCGCGTGGCCGCGGGCAGGCAGGGCGCGGGGGTTTCCTCCACCACTTTCTGGTTGCGGCGTTGCAGCGAACAGTCGCGCTCACCCAGCGCCACCACGGTGCCCTTGCCATCACCGAAGATCTGCACTTCCACGTGGCGGGCATGATCGATACAGCGTTCGAGGAAAACGCCTGCGTCACTAAAGAATTGTTCGCCCAGTCGACGGACGCTCTCCCAGGCATTGCGCAGTGCCCCGGCGTCGGCACAGCGCGTCAGCCCAATGCCTCCGCCGCCTGCCGTGCTTTTTAACATCACCGGATAACCGATGGATTCGGCTGCGCTGAGGGCGTCATCAAGTGTGTTGAGCAGCGGCGTGCCTGGCGTCATCGGTACTCCGGCCTGCGCGGCTAACTCACGGGCGCGATGTTTCAGCCCAAACTCACCAATTTGCGCAGCCGTGGGACCGACAAACACGATACCGGCCTCTTCACAGGCGGCAGCAAAGGGCAGACTTTCTGACAGAAAACCATAGCCGGGCCAGACCGCCTGGGCGCCCGTTTCCTGCGCCGCCGCCAGAATTTTGTCGATGCGCAGATAGCTGTCACTGGCTTTGCCGCCGCCCAGACCCACGGCGATATCCGCCTCTTTCACATGCTGTGCGTTGCGGTCGGCATCGGAAAACACGGCCACGCTTTTAATGCCCAGACGTTTCAGCGTGCGGATGGCGCGACAGGCAATTTCACCCCGGTTAGCAATCAGGACTGTGCTGAACATAATTAGTTACTCCCAGGCGAGGCAAGCCAGTTACGCCAGCCGCCAAATTCAGTGATTTCCAGCGCGCCGGTTAGCGCGGCACCTTCACAAATAAAGCCTTTCACCACACGTCCATCGGCAAGCGTCAGATTGCCAATGCCCAGTGGGGCAGGGATTTCCGCCACAAACTCACCGAAGCGCGCCAGCGGGATATCCCAGAGTTCAACGGTAATGGCCGCCCCCTGTTCTGTGCGCATCAGGCCGGGTTTCTTAATCGGACCCTCTAATAAGGCAAACAGACGATACTGGCTGGCGGTCTGCGTCTCTTCCACCAGAACGGCCTGGCGCGTGGTGAGCTGGAAATTAAGGGGCATCCCGGTCAGGTGTGCGCCGACGACGGCCACCCGAACATGATCGTGGGATGGAGGAAGCGCCATCGGGGAGGGCGGCAGTGGCAGGCCGGTTGCGCCGAGAGGCAGGGCCAGAGCCTGCTGCCAGCGCAGGCCAAACTGCGCCAGCGCGCGGTCATGCCAGGCGGGAGCGATGAGCGTAATGCCCGCCGGCAGGTCGTCGTTTCTGAACGGGGCGGGCAGGGCCAGTGCAGCAAGATCGGCCAGATTAGTGAAGTTGGTATAAGTGCCAAAATGCGCGTTATACAGCACCGGCTCCTGCTGCATTTCGTCCAGCGTGTAAATGGTGGGCGAGGTGGGCACCACCAGCGCATCAAACGAGGCCAGAACCTGCTGAATGTGCCGGGCCAGTTCGGCACGCTGATATTCGGCCTGCCAGGCATCTACGGCGCTGTACTTCAGGCCATTCGCCACAATGCCGTGGACCACCGGATCCATGTTCTCTGGCTGGTTAAGCATCTCGCCTACGGCGACGGTGCGCTCGGCGACCCACGGACCCTGATAAAGCTGCTCGGCGAGCTGGCGGAAAGGGGTAAAGTCAATGGGATGCAACGTCGCGCCGGTCGCCTTCAGTGCGCTGAGCGCGGCATCCCAGGCGGCTTCGGCGGCGGCATCATCGTAAAATTCCGGTGTAGCCGGAATGGCGAAATCAGGACGGGCTTTCATGCCTGCTGGGGCCGTACGGGGATTCACGCGCGAATAGGCGTCTTTCTCGTCGTAGCCACCGGCCAGGCTGGCCACGGTAAAGGCGTCTTCAACCGTCAGCGCAAACACCGAAATCGTATCGTTCAGGCGACAGGCCGGGACCACACCACGGGCAGAGAACCAGCCCTTTGTCGGTTTCAGGCCGACAATATTGTTAAACCCTGCCGGCACCCGACCTGACCCGGCGGTGTCAGTGCCGAGTGAGAAACCCACCAGGCCACGGGCCAGTACCGAGGCTGATCCGGAACTGGATCCGCCACTGACAAAATCCGGATCAAAGGTATTACACACCGCGCCATAAGGTGACCTTGTGCCCACCAGGCCGGTTGCAAACTGATCAAGGTTGGTTTTGCCGATGACCACCGCACCTGCTGCTTTCAGGCGCGCCACCACAAAGGCATCCTCTTCAGCGGTGTAGCTAAACGCCGGGCAGGCGGCGGTGGTCGGCCAGCCTGCGACATCAATATTGTCTTTGACCGCGAACGGCACACCGAACAAAGGAAGCGCGTCGGGATCCTGCTGATAGCGTGCCAGAAGCGGCGTGATTTGTGCTTCGAGTTGCGCCGGACTGGCAAGACAGATCCAGGCATTATCACTGGGTTCCTGTTCCGCCAGGTGGGTTGCCAGCAACGTGTGAAGCTGCTGTGGGTGCAGCCGGGCGCGTTGCTGCCATTCGCTAAGGGTCAAGCCAGATGTTGAAGCCATGCAATAAATTCCAACTGGTATACAAGATGGCATTCAACAAAGCAAAGGCTGTGCCAGATTTTTAACTTGATGAATCAAAGAGATAAAGCGGCATGCCATAAGTTTATGTGATGATAAAATGCACAACGGTAGCGCAGAACGTGTGATATCGCGGTGCGCCACGCCTGCGCAAAGGTAAATTTTGTGAAGAACATGGCAAGAGTGGCTTCCCCTGGTTAGCATGAATAACGTCTGGCACCCTGCCAGGGCCCAGCAACAGAGGAGATTTACGTGGAGAAATGGCGTAACGGGATGATAGGGATCTGCCTGGTGAGCATGGCCGGCAGCGCATGGGCTGATTCGCTTGATCAACAACGGCAACGATATCAACAGATTAAACAGGCGTGGGACAGTAACCAGATGGCGACAGTCGATCAACTGTTACCGACGCTGCAGGATTATCCGCTTTATCCCTACTTAGAATACCGTTTGCTGGCGCAGGATCTCGATCAGGAAACCAGCCTGGCGGTGCAGAACTTCATTCAAAAGTACCCCACCTTGCCCCCGGCACGGTCGCTGAAAACACGGTTTGTGAACGTGCTGGCCCATCGTCAGGACTGGCAAGGCGTACTGAATTTCAGCCCGGATGAACCGACGCCGGTGCAGGCGCGCTGCAACTGGTATTATGCAAAATGGTCTACCGGTCAGCAGCAGGCGGCCTTTGCGGGCGCAAAAGCGATTTGGCTGCGCGGCACCGCCTTGCCGAATGACTGTGACAAGCTGTTTTCAGTCTGGCAGGTCTCAGGGCAGCTCTCGCCTATTACGGTGCTGGAGCGCATTCGTCTGGCGATGAAAGCGGGCAATGACAGCCTGGTCAGCTATCTGGCGAAGATGCTGCCCGCTGATTATAAGACGATGTCGGATGCCTTACTGACGCTGCAGAAAGATCCCCAGTCCGTAACGACTTTTGCCAACGGCGTTGGCGCCACCGACTTTACGCGCCAGGCCACTATCTTTGCCTTCGCCCGTGTGGCGCGTGCCGATATGGAAAATGCCCGCAGCATGATTCCCGAACTGGTCCGGGCGCAAAAAATGGGGCCGGAGGATGAACAGGCGCTGAAGGAGATTGTGGTCTGGCGCATGATGGGCAGCGATCTGACTTCTGAGCAAGCGCGCTGGCGCGATGCGGTGGTGATGAACAGCGAATCAACTGCCTTGCTGGAGCGGCGCGTCCGCCTGGCGCTGAGTGAAAATGACCGTCGTGGCCTGAATACCTGGATTGCCCGTCTGCCGGTAGAAGCGAAAGAGAAAGACGAATGGCAATACTGGCAGGCCGATCTGCTCTATTCCAAAGATCGCAAAGAAGAAGCCGATGAGATTCTGCGCAAACTGATGACGTCACGCGGCTTTTACCCGATGGTGGCTGCACAGCGTCTGGGCGTGAATTATCCTCTGCAGGTGGATGCCGCACCGAAACCCGACAGCGCCACGATACAGGGGCCCGAGCTGGCCCGGGTACGCGAGCTGATGTACTGGGGGCTGGATAATCTGGCGCGAAGCGAATGGGCCAACCTGATTAACAGCAAAACCCATGTCCAGCAGCAGATGCTGGCGCGTTACGCAAGCGAGCAGGACTGGTGGGATCTCAGCGTACAGGCCACCATCACCGCAAAAATGTGGGACAGCCTGAAAGAACGTTTCCCGCTGGCATGGCAGGATCTTTATAAGCAGAACACACAGGGGAAAACCATTCCGCAGAGCTATGCGATGGCGATTTCCCGTCAGGAAAGTGCGTGGAACCCGAAAGCGCGTTCCCCGGTCGGTGCGAGTGGCCTGATGCAAATTATGCCCGCCACCGCCACGCATACCGTGAAGATGTTTAGCATTCCTGGCTATGTGAATCCGTCTCAGCTGTTCGATCCGCAAACCAATATCCAGATTGGCACGCAGTATCTGGATTATGTCTATCAGCAGTTTGATAAGAACCGGATCTTCGCCTCGGCGGCCTACAACGCCGGGCCCGGTCGCGTACGGACCTGGCAAAACAGCACCGCGGGCAATCTGAGTGCCGTCGCCTTCATCGAAACCATTCCGTTTTCCGAAACGCGGGGTTACGTGAAGAATGTGCTGGCTTATGATGCCTACTATCGCTACTTCCTGGGCCAGCCTGACAAGATCCTGTCAGATGCTGAGTGGAATCGCCGTTACTAGCTGTGTTAAGCTTCCGTACTCTTTAGTGAGTACGGAAGCCCTCTCATGAACCAACCTGCTGTGCCACCCGAAACTGAACAGGCTGCGGAGTCGAACTGGCTACGTTTTGTTGATCTGATTCAGCAGGCGTTTGCCGACCAGCATGCGTTACCGCTCCTGCAACTCATGATGACGCCCGATGAGCGTGAAGCCTTTGGCACACGTCTGCGTATCATCGAATCGCTGCTGAACGGCGACATGAGCCAGCGTGAGTTGAAAAATGAGCTTGGCGTCGGCATCGCGACCATCACCCGGGGATCGAACAGCCTGAAAGAGGCGCCTCCCGCACTCAAGCGCTGGCTGGAGGCCCAACTGCGCCACCCGGAGTCGATTACGCGTAATAAGGATGTGTAAACGGGCAGAGCGCCAGAATTAACGCCTGATGATACACACTGGAGCGGCTGAGCAGACCATGGGTTAACGTGCCTATCGCACCGCCTTTGTGTTTAATGTTTTCTATGCCGGTCAGGCGCGCCATCTCGTCGCCCAGTTCACGGCCTTCACGTAAACCCGCCATCACGGGCGGCGGCAGCGTAAAGCTGGCTGAACGTGATTCACCCCGCTGCTTGTGGTTTTCCACCACTATCCAGGCAAACGCGCTCTCTTCTTCAATGCCTGCTTCAATCGCGACCCAAAAATCGGCTTCCGGGCGAACCTGACGGGCATTCATGACGCGCTGACGTGCGCCGGTGCGGGTTTCAAGGTTAGAGAGGGGCTGTGCTGCCACGCCGCTCTCGACCTCCACCCCTTCTGTATGGCAGGATCCCTCGCCGAAAACGTCGTTGAATGCCTGAGCAATCGCACGAATCTTCGCTGGATTGGTGGTAGCTGCGACGACATGGTACATAATTAATTGAACCCTCAGGTAATAAAGGCGATTTTGGTCGCAGTATAACGGAAACTACGCATGCTACAGGTCTATCTTGTTCGTCACGGTGAAACGGTATGGAATGCAGAACGCCGCATTCAAGGGCACTCCGACAGTCCGCTGACGGCAAAAGGCGAGCACCAGGCCCGTCAGGTCGGTGAACGGATTAAACACGCAGGTATCACCCATATCATTTCCAGCGACTTAGGACGTACCCGACGTACGGCAGAAATCATTGCCGATGCCTGCGGCTGCGATGTCACCTTTGACGCCCGCCTGCGCGAACTGAATATGGGCGTGCTGGAAAAACGCCTGCTGGACGAGTTGAGTGCGGAAGAAGAGGGCTGGCGCGCGTCGCTGGTTAACGGCACTGAGGGTGGCCGTATTCCGCAGGGCGAATCTATGACAGAACTGGCGCAGCGTATGCAGGATGCCCTGAATGCCTGCCTGGCGTTACCGGCTGGCAGCCGCCCCTTGATTGTCAGCCATGGTATGGCGCTGGGCGTGCTGGTGAGCACCATTCTGGGATTGCCTGCGTATGCGGAACGTCGTCTTCGTCTGCGTAACTGTTCGATTTCCCGCGTTGATCATCAACAAAGCGCCTGGCTGGCAGCGGGCTGGGTGGTCGAAACGGCGGGAGATATTTCGCATCTTGACGAGCCCGCGCTGGACGAACTTCAGCGGTAAGTTGACAGATCATGCCGTCATCGCGACGGCATAATCACAAACGCGATTAACGGCGAATCGGGATCAGATACTCGCACTTAATATCTGCTGGGGGTTCGGTCCGTTTCTTTCCGCCATGGGTAATAAAACGTTCAATATCCTGGCCCTGACGGCGAGTCAGTCCCAGTGTCGGCATGCAGGTGCCATACAGTAACAGGATAAATTCCTGCAAATCTACGCGGGGACCTGCATAGTTGAACTGCACATAGTCGCCTGCTTCCAGGCTGACGTTCTGCCCGGAGTGCATATTCGTTGCGCTGTCCACAGGCACCGCCGTGGTATACAGAATCTCCTGCTCATCATCCTTTTCATGACTGGCACGGACCTGGTGCAGACCGTAAAGCACTGGCGGCACCGTATCCGTTTCCAGCAGAAACTGCCGCCAGAAGTGGAGGCGCATTTCATCACGATATTTGGAAATTTGTTCCAGCGTGCAGGTGTAGCTCTGTGTCTGACCAAACAGTACGGTTTCCGGCAGCGTAACGAACTGGTGTTCCGGCAGCGTGTCATTGCCCAGACGAATCGGTGGGCGAATGCCGAAGGAGTTCCAGTCAGATGAACGGCGATACCATGCAGGGGTTTGATTAAACTGCTTTTTAAAGGCACGCGTAAAGGTCTGCTGGGAATCGAACCGATACTGTAAGGCGATATCAAGAATCGGGCGACTGGTCAGGCGAAGCGCGACGGCGGCTTTAGAAAGACGCCGTGCCCGGATGTAAGCGCCGATGGCGTGCCCGGTGACATCTTTGAACATCCGTTGTAGATGCCATTTAGAATAACCTGCCTTAATGGAAACGTTATCCAGTGAAAGGGGTTGATCCAAATGGCTCTCCAGCCAGGCAAGCAAATCGCGAATGATACCGGCTTGGTCCATAAAACATCCTCATACTCTGGTGGCGCAGCTAAATGAAGTCGACGAATAATAGTACTTATAGCGTAAAGACGTGATCGGCTTTGATTGGGGTAGTTGTACTATTCACTAACGCGGGAGTTTATACCCTTTTTGCATTGGTTATTGTATCAATTGACAGTACATTACATGCTCATCTATTACATTTGCAATGGTAACTCATGACAATAACTCGTCTTGCGATCGCCACCTTCGCTGGTCTGCTATTTTCCAGTTCGCTGCTGGCCGAAGAGATCGGCTCGGTCGATACCGTATTTAAGATGTTTGGGCCGGACCACAAAATTGTGGTGGAAGCGTTCGATGATCCTGATGTTAAAAATGTAACCTGCTATATCAGTCGGGCGAAAACGGGCGGGATTAAGGGCGGACTGGGACTCGCAGAGGATACGTCTGACGCCGCTATTTCCTGTCAGCAAACCGGACCGGTTGAGTTAAGTGATAAGATCGCCAAAGGAAAAGCGCAGGGTGACGTTGTATTTCGCCAGCGTACTTCACTGATTTTCAAGAAGTTGCAGGTTGTTCGCTTCTTTGACAGCAAGCGCAATGCGCTGGTCTACCTGGCGTATTCGGATAAGGTGGTGGATGGTTCGCCGAAAAATGCGCTGAGTGCCGTGCCGATTATGCCCTGGCATTAACGCATAAAAACGCCCGAAAGGGCGTTTTTTTGAGGCCGTTACTCTTGCAGGTCACCGCAGAAACGATAGCCTTCACCGTGAATGGTAGCGATGATTTCTGGCGTATCCGGTGTGGATTCGAAATGTTTACGAATACGGCGGATGGTGACGTCAACGGTACGATCGTGAGGTTTCAGATCGCGTCCGGTCATTTTTTTCAGCAAATCAGCACGGGTCTGAATTTTGCCGGGATTTTCGCAGAAGTGCAGCATGGCGCGGAACTCACTGCGCGGCAGTTTGTACTGCTCACCGTTGGGATTGATCAATGAACGGCTGTTGATATCCAGTTCCCAGCCGTTGAACTTATAGCTCTCGACCTGACGACGCTCTTCATTAGGCAGCGGTAAGTTCATGGTGCGTAACAGCAGATTACGTGCACGAATAGTTAACTCACGCGGATTAAATGGCTTCGTGATGTAGTCGTCTGCGCCAATTTCCAGTCCAAGGATCTTATCAACTTCGTTATCGCGTCCTGTCAGGAACATTAATGCCACATTAGCTTGCTCACGCAGTTCACGCGCCAGTAACAGGCCGTTTTTGCCCGGCAGGTTGATGTCCATGATAACCAGGTTGACATCATTGTCGGTCAATACCTGATGCATTTCTGCACCATCGGTCGCTTCATACACGACATAACCTTCCGCCTCAAAAATACTTTTGAGGGTATTACGCGTGACCAGTTCGTCTTCAACGATGAGAATGTGCGGGGTCTGCATGTTTAGCTACCTAATTTTGCCAACTAAATTGAAAACAGGGCGTACAGCGGTTAGGTGCTCTCCAGTGCGGAGAACGGCAAGCTTTGCTGAACCGTTGTACGAAAGTCATTGTGATAAGCTTTTATCAAGGTCAACAACCGTGTTCGCTCAGCCAGCCGTAACGACAATTCCATGCCCTGCGGAATAATAAATTGAAACATATACTAACTGTCTTAACAGCAACCTAACAGCAATAACAACAACTGCTAAGCATAAAAACAACGCTTCGTTGACTTATATCAAATGCAATTGTAGCACGTTAACATTTCTGTGAAAAACATCCCGAAAAATTGACGCAGAAGGCGATTACACGTCATTTTTGTACCGACAGGCACAGCACAGCACAAAACGGGATGTTAGAAACTTACTATCACAGGGGGCTGAATTGAAAGGCTTTTATTTTGAAGTTTCTAATAATGTGCACTTTATGGTAAAAAAGGACGCAATGGCTTTTTTTAACGTGTTTTAACATGTATTTCAGGGTGTTAACCTCAAAGCTTATACCTCTTAATATCACGCTACATGTTACACTGCACCGTCTACATTTACTGATGGAATGATCATGCTTTTTCCTCTTATCCTCGTCTCGCCCGCCCGGCCGGAAAATATCGGCGCAGCGGCCCGTGCCATGAAAACCATGGGTTTTAGTGAACTGCGCATTGTCGCCAGCGATGCCTGGCAGGACCCGGCTGCACGCCGTGTGGCGCACGGCGCGGGGGACATCCTGGATAACGTGAAAACATTTGCTACGCTGGCTGATGCGCTGGCGGATATTGATTTTTCCGTCGCCACCACCGCGCGCAGTCGTGCCAGGTTCCGTTACTACGCCACGCCCCAGCAGGTTGAAGCCCGGTTGCTTGAAAAGCGGCAGTGGGTAAACAGCATGGCGCTGGTGTTTGGTCGCGAAGACAGTGGGCTGACCAACGAGGAACTGGATCAGGTTGACCTGCTCACCGGGATCCCTATGGCGCAGGACTATCCTTCATTAAATCTCGGGCAGGCGGTGATGGTGTACTGTTATCAGTTAGCGGCCCTTAACCAGGTCACAGCACCCGTTACGCCGCTTGCCGATGCGCAGCAATTGCATGCGTTGCGCCAGCGTCTGACGCAGCTACTCCAGCAACTGGATGTCAGCGACGACATCAAAATGTCAGACTGGATTAATCAGCGTATTGGTTTGCTGGAACAGCGCGACAGTGCAATGCTGCATCGCCTGTTACATGATGTGGAAAAAAAACTCGCAGAGAAATCCTCGGGGAATGCGTAACTATTTAGTGACAGATGTTAATTAAGCGCACGATACCAAACGATTCGCCAGGTTTTTTTCCTGCAATCACACGCTAAACATGGCGAGTTTTTTTTGCACAAAGGATAAAACCGTTGACTTGATGTGCGCTTTGATTTACTTCTTAGAACCAGACGGACAATCAATGACAGACAGAAAATAAATCTGAATGCGTAATCACAGCCTGAACACCACAATTATTACCACCACCATTACCATGGGTAACGGGGCGGGCTGACGCATCCAGGAAAAACAAAAAAAGAAGCCCGCACCTCACGAGTGCGGGTTTTTTTTTGACTCAAAATCAGGAGAGTTGACATCATGCGAGTGCTGAAATTCGGTGGGACCTCGGTGGCCAATGCAGAGCGTTTTCTGCGCGTCGCCGATATTCTGGAAAGTAATGCGCAACAGGGACAGGTTGCTACCGTGCTTTCTGCACCTGCAAAGATTACCAACCACCTGGTTGCGATGATTGAAAAAACCATTAGCGGTCAGGATGCGTTGCCCAATTTGAGTGATGCGACGCGCATCTTCGCAGAACTGCTGCAGGGGCTGGCCGAGGCACAACCCGGTTTCGACTATGAGGAGCTGAAAAGCCGTGTTGACAGCGAATTTGCGCAACTTAAACAGGTTCTGCACGGCATCAGCCTGTTAGGACAGTGCCCTGACAGCGTCAATGCGGCCATTATCTGTCGGGGCGAGAAGCTCTCCATTGCCATTATGGAAAAGCTGTTAGAAGCCCGTGGCTATGGCGTCAGCGTGATCGACCCGGTCGAAAAACTGCTGGCCATCGGTCATTATCTGGAATCAACCGTGGATATCGCCGAGTCAACCCGCCGCATTGAAGCCAGTCAGATCCCAACAGAAAACATGATCCTGATGGCTGGTTTCACCGCCGGTAACGAACGGGGTGAACTGGTGGTGCTGGGCCGCAACGGTTCTGACTATTCAGCGGCGGTGCTGGCGGCCTGCCTGCGGGCCGATTGCTGTGAGATCTGGACCGATGTGGACGGGGTTTATACCTGCGATCCGCGCCAGGTTCCGGACGCGCGCCTGCTCAAATCCATGTCTTACCAGGAAGCAATGGAGCTGTCCTATTTCGGGGCCAAAGTTCTGCATCCTCGCACTATCGCACCTATCGCGCAGTTTCAAATCCCTTGCCTGATCAAAAACACGGCCAATCCCCAGGCGCCAGGTACGCTGATTAGCGGCAACGGCGAGCAGGATGAGTATCCGGTCAAAGGCATCACCAACCTGAACAATATGGCGATGTTTAACGTCTCCGGCCCGGGCATGAAAGGCATGGTGGGCATGGCGGCCCGCGTCTTTGCCACCATGTCGCGCACCGGCATTTCTGTGGTGCTCATTACCCAGTCTTCGTCTGAATACAGCATCAGCTTCTGCGTTCCTCAGAGCGAGCAGGCCCGCGCCCGTCGCGTGCTGGAGGACGAATTCTATCTTGAACTGAAAGATGGTCTGCTGGATGCGCTGGACGTTATCGAAAATCTGGCGGTGATCTCGGTCGTGGGTGACGGAATGCGTACCCTGCGCGGGATTTCAGCCAAGTTCTTCTCTGCGCTGGCGCGGGCCAATATCAATATCATTGCGATTGCTCAGGGCTCGTCTGAACGATCAATTTCCGTCGTGGTAAACAATGACGACGCCACCACCGGTGTTCGCGTGGTGCACCAGATGCTGTTTGCCACCGATCAGGTGATTGAAGTCTTCGTGGTGGGCGTTGGCGGTGTGGGCGGCGCGCTGCTGGATCAGTTGCATCGCCAGCAGGCCTGGCTCAAACAGAAGCATATCGACTTGCGCGTATGCGGTATCGCCAATTCCCGTGCGCTGTTAACCAATGTACACGGTATTGATCTCAGTAACTGGAAAGGCGAGATGGAGCAGGCCAAAGAGCCGTTCAATCTGGGACGCTTAATTCGTCTGGTAAAAGAGTATCATTTGCTCAATCCGGTCATTGTGGACTGCACATCAAGTCAGGCGGTGGCCGACCAGTACGCGGATTTCCTGGCTGAGGGCTTCCACGTAGTGACGCCGAATAAAAAGGCGAATACCGCGTCATGGGAATATTACCAAAAGATGCGCGCCGCCGCTGCCGGATCGCGCCGTAAGTTCCTGTACGACACTAACGTGGGCGCCGGTTTGCCCGTTATTGAAAATTTGCAAAATTTGCTGAATGCAGGCGATGAATTGATCCGCTTCTCCGGTATTCTGTCGGGATCGCTGTCGTATATTTTTGGCAAACTGGATGAAGGTGTCTCGCTGTCGGAGGCCACGCGCATGGCGCGCGAAATGGGATTCACTGAGCCGGATCCGCGTGACGATTTATCCGGCACGGACGTCGCGCGTAAGCTGCTCATTCTGGCCCGCGAAGCCGGCTATCAACACGAAATGCACGACATTGAGATTGAGCCGTTGCTGCCAGCGCACCTGACCGCCATTGCCGATGTCGAGCAGTTTATGCAGCAACTGCCCGACGTCGATGCGGCGATTGCCGCCCGAGTGGCGCAGGCGCGTGAGGCGGGCAAAGTGTTGCGTCTGGTCGGCGTGATCGAAGAAGGCGGGGCGTGCAAAGTCAAGATCGAGGCAGTAGACAGTAACGATCCGCTTTTTAAAGTGAAAAACGGTGAGAATGCACTGGCTTTCTACAGCCGCTATTATCAGCCCATTCCGTTGGTGTTGCGCGGATACGGTGCAGGAAATGACGTGACAGCAGCGGGCGTGTTCGCCGATCTGCTGCGCACACTGTCGTGGAAGTTGGGAGTGTAATGATGGTAAAAATTCATGCGCCGGCCTCAATAGGCAATGTCAGCGTGGGCTTTGATGTGCTGGGCGCGGCGGTCTCGCCAGTGGATGGTTCATTGCTGGGAGATTGCGTCTCGGTCGAGGCGGCCGACAGCTTTAGCCTGAGCAATACTGGCCGCTTTGTCAGCAAACTGCCCAGCGATCCTAAAGAGAATATCGTTTATCAGTGCTGGGAGCGGTTCTGCGAAGCCATTGGCAAAAGCGTGCCGGTGGCGATCACGCTGGAAAAAAACATGCCTATAGGCTCGGGGCTGGGCTCCAGCGCCTGTTCCGTGGTTGCGGGTCTGATGGCCATGAACGAATTTTGTGGCAAACCGCTGGATGACAACCAGCTCCTGACGTTAATGGGGGAGCTGGAAGGGCGCATTTCCGGTAGCGTACATTACGATAATGTCGCGCCGTGCTTCCTTGGCGGTATTCAACTGATGATCGAGGAAAATGGGATCATTACCCAGGCGGTGCCAGGCTTTGACGACTGGCTGTGGGTGATGGCCTATCCGGGCATCAAAGTGTCAACAGCGGAGGCGCGGGCGATTTTACCGGCGCAGTACGCGAAGCAGGACTGCATCAAGCACGGCCGACTGCTGGCCGGATTCATTCACGCCTGCCATACGCGCCAACCCGCGCTGGCGGCTAAACTGATGCAGGATGTGATTGCTGAGCCGTACCGGACTCAGCTGTTACCGGGCTTTGCCCAGGCACGTCAGGCTGCTCAGGATATCGGGGCGCTGGCCTGCGGTATTTCGGGCTCTGGCCCCACGCTCTTTGCCATTTGCAACCAGATGGAAACGGCACAGCAGATGGCCGACTGGCTGAGCCAGCACTATCTGCAGAACGATGAAGGCTTCGTCCATATCTGCCGTCTTGATACGGCTGGCGCACGTAAACTGGGATAACGCATGAAACTCTACAATCTTAAGGATCATAACGAGCAGGTCAGCTTCGCCCAGGCGGTGAAACAAGGTCTGGGTTCACAGCAAGGGCTGTTTTTCCCGCTTGAGCTGCCTGAATTTGAACTGACCGACATCGATGCCATGCTGGAGATGGATTTTGTTACACGCAGCAGCAAAATCCTCTCTGCCTATATTGGCGACGAAGTGCCGGCGGCGCATCTGACCGAACGCCTGAAAACGGCCTTTACCTTTCCGGCACCGATCAAAGCGGTGACCGATGATGTCGCCTGTCTTGAACTGTTCCACGGCCCAACCCTGGCGTTCAAAGACTTTGGCGGCCGTTTTATGGCGCAGATGCTGTCCTATGTAAGTGGTTCAGATGAGCAGATCACGATTCTGACGGCAACCTCTGGCGATACCGGTGCCGCCGTCGCCCATGCGTTTTACGGCATGGAAAATGTGCGCGTCGTGATCCTGTATCCGCAGGGCAAAATCAGCCCGTTGCAGGAGAAATTGTTCTGTACGCTGGGCGGCAACATCGAAACCATTGCGATTGACGGCGATTTTGATGCCTGCCAGGCATTGGTCAAACAGGCCTTTGATGATCAGGAACTGAAGAAAGCTATCGGCCTGAACTCAGCCAACTCCATTAATATCAGCCGTCTGCTGGCGCAGATTTGTTATTACTTTGAAGCCGTCGCGCAGCTGCCGCAGGAAAAACGTAATCAACTGGTCGTCTCTGTACCAAGTGGCAACTTTGGTGATTTGACGGCAGGTCTGCTGGCGAAGTCACTTGGGCTGCCGATCAAGCGGTTTATTGCGGCAACGAATGCCAATGACACGGTGCCACGCTTTCTTGGCAACGGCGAATGGCAGCCTAACGCGACCGTCGCGACATTGTCGAACGCCATGGATGTGAGCCAGCCGAATAACTGGCCGCGCGTTGAGGAGCTGTTCCGTCGCAAAACCTGGCGCCTGAGTGATTTAGCCTACGGCGCGGTATCCGACGCGGTGACGCGCGAAGCGATGCGTGATCTGGCGAAACTGGGTTACGTATCAGAGCCGCACGCGGCGATTGCCTGGCGCTTGCTGCGTGACCAGTTACAGGACGGCGAGTACGGCTTATTCCTTGGCACGGCGCACCCGGCGAAGTTCCTGGATAGCGTGGAAAGTATTCTGGAGCAGAAGCTGGCGCTGCCGACTGAACTGGCAGAGCGTGCCGATCTGCCGTTGCTGTCGCATACCATGAAGGCAGATTTTGCCTCACTGCGTGCCTTTTTGCTGAAATAAAAGAAAGGTGGCTCGTGCCACCTTCCTGCATTCAGTCGCGCGTCGGGCAGGTTTACTGTTCGGCGCGTTTAAACACCAGTTCGTTGTCTCTGCTTTCCTCTGCTGCAAACCGATAACCCTCAAGGTCAAACCGGGTTAACTGCTCAGGTTGGGTCAGGCGCTGCTGAATAATAAAGCGGCTCATCAATCCCCGGGCCTTCTTCGCATAGAAACTGATGACTTTATACTTGCCGTTTTTCTCATCCAGAAACACCGGCTTGATCAGGCGCGCCTGCAGTTTTTTCGGTTTGATCGCTTTGAAGTATTCGTCTGACGCCAGATTAATCAACACGTCATCGCCCTGGCGGGCAAGGGCTTCATTCAGTTTTTCAGTGAGCAGGTCGCCCCAGAAGCTGTAAAGATCCTGGCCTGCCGGATTCGCCAGCTTGATGCCCATCTCCAGGCGATACGGCTGCATCAGATCCAGCGGACGCAGTAAACCGTATAAGCCCGACAGCATCCGCAGATGTTGCTGCGCAAAGTCGAAATCGTGTTCGCTAAAGGTTTCAGCCTGCAAACCGGTGTAGACATCGCCTTTGAACGCCAGAATAGCCTGACGGGCATTATCCAGGCTGAAGTCGGGATGCCAGCTGTTGAAACGTTCGGCGTTCAGATGGGCCAGTTTATCGCTGATACTCATTAATGACGCGATCTGCGCAGGCGACAGCGTACGCGCAATCTGAATCAACTGTTGTGACTTTTCTAACAGGGCAGGTTGGGTAAAGTGCTGCGTGGCCAGGGGGCTTTCATAATCCAGCGTTTTGGCGGGCGAGATCACCATCAACATCGTCGCGTCCTCAGTAAGTCCCTTTCAGAAAGGGGAGAGCCAGTCATTGTTGCTGCGAGTGTAGCAAAAAAGCCGCAAGGATCGGCAAATCACTCCCATTCGTTCGCGCTATCGTAAACGGCATTCCCCGACCTTGCACCGCCGTTGCCGCGTGATATTATCCCAACAGCCTTTTATCACCCTGACAGTTAACTAAGAGAAAAGAACATGACGGACAAACTGACCTCCCTGCGTCAACTGACCACCGTAGTGGCCGACACCGGTGATATCGCAGCGATGAAGCTGTATCAACCCCAGGATGCCACCACCAACCCTTCTCTGATTCTTAACGCTGCTCAAATCCCTGAATACCGTAAACTGATTGATGAAGCGATCGCGTGGGCACGTCAGCAGAGCAACGATAAAGAGCAACAACTGCAACTGGTCTCTGACAAACTGGCCGTAAACATTGGTCTGGAAATCCTTAAACTGGTCCCGGGCCGCATTTCGACCGAAGTGGATGCGCGTCTTTCTTACGACACAGAAGCCAGCATTGCCAAGGCACGCAGCCTGATCAAACTCTATAACGATGCCGGTATCAGCAACGATCGTATCCTGATCAAACTGGCGTCAACCTGGCAGGGTATTCGTGCAGCAGAACAGCTGGAAAAAGAAGGCATCAACTGTAACCTGACGCTGCTGTTCTCCTTCGCCCAGGCGCGTGCCTGTGCGGAAGCGGGCGTGTATCTGATTTCGCCTTTTGTAGGCCGTATCCTCGACTGGTACAAAGCGAACACCGACAAAAAAGAGTACGCGCCACACGAAGATCCAGGCGTGGTATCCGTCTCTGAAATCTATAACTACTACAAGCAACACGGTTATGAAACGGTGGTTATGGGGGCAAGCTTCCGTAACGTCGGTGAAATCATTGAGCTGGCTGGCTGTGACCGTCTGACCATTTCACCTGCGCTGCTGAAGGAGCTGGCTGAAAGCGAGGGCTCGCTGGAGCGTAAGCTGAGCTACAGCGGTGAAGTGAAAGCGCGTCCGGAGAAAATGACCGAGTCAGAGTTCCTGTGGCAGCACAACCAGGATCCGATGGCGGTGACCAAGCTGGCGGAAGGTATCCGCAACTTTGCCATCGACCAGGGCAAACTTGAGAAGATGCTGGCAGAAATGCTGTAATCGTTCACCGTGGCGGCACCGTCGCCACGGTTTTCCCTTTCCGTCACGGTTTGTTATTCTTTTCACTACGTCCTTTCCTTATCACCGCACTGCGGTAAACCACAGCGAACAACATCATGAACACATTACGTATCGGATTGATCTCGGTTTCCGATCGCGCAGCGAACGGCATTTATCAGGATCAGGGCATTCCGGCTCTGGAAGCCTGGCTGAGCGGTGCGATCAGCACGCCTTTTGAACTGGAAACGCGACTGGTCCCGGATGAGCAGCCCATGATTGAGCAGGCCATTTGCGAGCTGGTGGACGAACGCTTCTGTCATCTGGTGCTGACCACCGGTGGAACCGGTCCGGCACGTCGTGATGTGACGCCGGATGCGACGTTAGCGGTGGCCGATCGCGAGATGCCAGGATTTGGCGAGCAGATGCGGCAAATCAGCCTGAAGTTTGTGCCGACCGCGATTCTATCGCGCCAGGTGGGCGTGATTCGTAAACAATCCCTGATCCTTAACCTGCCCGGTCAGCCGAAATCCATTAAAGAAACGCTGGAGGGGCTGAAAGACGCGCAGGGCAACGTCCTGGTCCCAGGAATTTTTGCAGCTGTACCTTATTGTTTACAGTTGCTCGACGGACCTTATGTCGAAACCCACGCGGAATGCGTAGCAGCTTTTCGCCCAAAAAGCGCTATACGTGAGATAAATAACTAAATATTCTGCTTTTCAGGAATAAGCTACAGCCTGGCTGGTGTGGTGATAAATTGACGGTATAGTAAGCACAGCTTTACAACCGTTCTCTTTATCTCTGGACGCCTATGACCACACTTGAGACGCCGCGCCTGAAACCTCAGGACTATAAAACGCTGGCACTGGCTGCGCTGGGTGGCGCGCTGGAATTTTACGACTTTATCATCTTCGTTTTTTTCGCCGCCGTTATCGGTGAACTCTTCTTTCCCGCCGATATCCCCGACTGGCTTCGTCAGTTACAGACGTTCGCCATTTTTGCCGCGGGTTATCTGGCGCGTCCGCTTGGTGGCATCATCATGGCGCACTTTGGCGACAAAGTGGGCCGTAAAAAAATGTTCAGCCTGAGCATATTGCTGATGGCCTTACCCACCCTGGCAATGGGCGCGTTGCCCACCTGGTCGTCGATTGGTCTTGCCGCGCCGCTGTTGATGCTGCTTCTGCGCATGCTGCAGGGGGCGGCTATCGGTGGTGAAGTGCCTGGTGCATGGGTGTTTGTGGCGGAGCATGTGCCTTACAAACGCATTGGTATCGCCTGCGGCACGCTGACCGCCGGACTGACGATTGGCATCCTGTTGGGATCGGTGGTGGCAACCTTAATTAATACAACGCTGACGCAACAGGCGATTCACGATGGCGGCTGGCGCATTCCTTTCTTTCTGGGCGGGGCGTTTGGCTTAGGCGCCATGTATTTACGCCGCTGGCTGCATGAAACGCCGGTTTTCGTGGAGATGCAGCAGCGCAAAACGCTGGCGCAGGAACTGCCGCTGAAAACCGTGGTCATGAAACATCGAAAATCGGTAGCGATTTCAATTCTGCTGACCTGGATGCTGTCGGCCTGTATCGTTGTGGTGATTTTGATGGCACCGCTCTGGTTGCAGAAACAGCATGGAATGGCGCCGGCGCTGACCTTAAAAGCCAACAGCATTGCGATTATTATGCTGTGTGTGGGCTGTATCGTATCCGGACTGCTGGTGGACCGCTTCGGTACCAGCCGGACATTAAGCACAGGAAGCGTATTGCTCGCACTGTGCAGCGGGCTGTTCTATTCGCTGGCACCGCAGCATCCCGATTACCTGTTTTTGCTTTACGGGCTGGCAGGTCTTAGCGTGGGTGTTGTCGGGATTGTGCCCTTTGTCATGGTGCGCGCGTTCCCCGCCGAGGTTCGCTTCACCGGCCTGTCTTTTTCCTACAACCTTTCCTATGCGGTGTTTGGCGGGCTGACGCCGATTTGCGTAACATTGCTAATGAATGTGTCTCCCCTGGCGCCTGGCTGGTATGTCATGGCGCTGGCGCTGGTGGGACTGATCGTCAGCGTCTGGCTGAGACAGGATATCAGCCACGAGCCTTGCCTGAGTGAAGGCATCAATCAGGCCTGAACCCTGTACGCGGAGCCCGGCTCCGCGCTTTCTTTTTCTTTGCCAGTCGCGGCGTGCAGTCTGATGCTCGCCGCCGCGCCCTGCGCCAGATAAAAGCGTACCGTACCCGGACTGCCCATTGTATGGATGAACAGAACCGAAACGTGGACTGTTTCGAGGCGGCATTTTGCCGCACTCTCGTCAGGGAGCGCGTCAGTTTATTATCTTGGTTAAGGCAGCCTGAGCGGCCGTTGAAAATTTTTTTTCATTTAACCCTTGATGCGCTTCTAAGCGACCCCATTTACTTGTCATCGAGCGTTGTGGACGTTGGAAAAAAAAGCATGTGAGGTCGGGTTGAATGTCATCAACCTGCCCACATAAAAGGTTCACAACCCAAACTGGCAACGAATTTAAGTGGGAGATGTTTAGATGGGTAAGATTATTGGTATTGACCTGGGTACAACCAACTCTTGTGTTGCGGTCATGGACGGCACCAAAGCGCGTGTGCTTGAGAACGCCGAAGGCGATCGCACCACGCCTTCGATCATCGCTTACACACAGGATGGTGAAACTCTGGTCGGACAACCGGCTAAACGTCAGGCTGTGACCAACCCGCAGAATACCCTGTTTGCGATCAAGCGTCTGATTGGCCGTCGCTTCCAGGACGAAGAAGTACAGCGTGATATCAAAATCATGCCTTACAAAATTGTGGGTGCTGATAACGGCGACGCATGGCTGGAAGTGAAAGGCCAGAAAATGGCACCGCCGCAGATTTCTGCGGAAGTGCTGAAAAAAATGAAGAAAACGGCTGAAGATTTCCTGGGTGAGCCCGTAACTGAAGCGGTTATCACCGTTCCGGCTTACTTCAACGATGCTCAGCGTCAGGCAACCAAAGATGCTGGCCGTATCGCAGGTCTGGAAGTCAAACGTATCATCAACGAACCGACGGCAGCAGCGCTGGCGTACGGCCTGGATAAAGGCCAGGGCAACCGCACCATCGCAGTTTATGACCTGGGTGGCGGTACCTTCGATATCTCTATCATCGAAATCGACGACGTTGATGGCGAAAAAACCTTCGAAGTTCTGGCAACCAACGGTGATACGCACCTGGGTGGTGAAGACTTCGACAGCCGCCTGATCAACTACCTGGTGGCAGAATTTAAGAAAGACCAGGGCATCGATCTGCACAACGATCCACTGGCGATGCAGCGTCTGAAAGAAGCCGCCGAGAAAGCCAAGATCGAGCTGTCTTCTGCGCAGCAGACCGATGTTAACCTGCCGTACATTACGGCGGATGCTACCGGTCCTAAGCACCTGAACATCAAAGTGACTCGTTCTAAACTGGAGTCGTTAGTTGAAGATCTGGTTGCGCGCTCTATCGAGCCGCTGAAAGTCGCACTGCAGGATGCGGGCCTGTCCGTTTCGGACATCAACGACGTTATCCTGGTGGGTGGTCAGACACGTATGCCACTGGTTCAGGCTAAAGTGACTGAGTTCTTTGGCAAAGAGCCACGTAAAGACGTGAACCCGGATGAAGCGGTGGCGGTCGGTGCTGCGGTACAGGGCGGTGTGTTAGGTGGCGACGTGAAAGACGTTCTGCTGCTGGACGTGACTCCGCTGTCACTGGGTATCGAAACCATGGGCGGCGTGATGACTTCGCTGATCAGCAAGAACACCACCATCCCAACCAAGCACAGCCAGGTGTTCTCGACGGCAGAAGACAACCAGTCTGCGGTAACGATTCACGTGCTGCAGGGTGAGCGTAAGCGTGCCAGCGACAACAAGTCACTGGGCCAGTTTAACCTGGACGGCATTCAGCCTGCGCCACGCGGTATGCCGCAGATCGAAGTGACCTTCGACATCGATGCGGATGGTATCCTGCACGTATCAGCGAAGGACAAAAACAGCGGTAAAGAGCAGAAGATCACCATTAAAGCGTCTTCCGGCCTGAACGAGGACGAGATTGCGAAAATGGTGCGTGATGCTGAAGCGAACGCGGAATCTGACCGTAAGTTCGAAGAGCTGGTGCAGACCCGCAACCAGGGTGACCAGATCGCTCACAGCACACGTAAGCAGCTGGATGAAGCGGGCGACAAACTGTCAGCGGATGACAAAGCCCCAATCGAAGCGGCGCTGAGCGCGCTGGAAACGGCGCTGAAAGGCGAAGATAAAGCAGAGATCGATGCCAAAATGCAGGCGCTGATGGAAGTTTCCAGCAAACTGATGGAAGCCGCACAGCAGTCTCAGGCGGGTGCAGCGGATGCCCACGATGCGTCAGCGAAGAAAGATGACGATGTGGTCGATGCTGAATTCGAAGAAGTAAAAGACAATAAGAAATAATTGCCCCTGACCGGGCGCGACGGTTGCCCTGACAGCCGTTGAAACCAGCACGGGCGTAGGAGTTTTCTCCACGCCCGTGCGATCATGTTAAGGGCTAAATAAATGGCGAAGAGTGATTACTACGAGATTTTAGGCGTCGCCAAATCTGCAGACGAGCGTGAAATCAAAAAGGCGTACAAACGCCTGGCGATGAAATATCACCCGGACCGTAATCCAGGCGATAAAGACGCCGAAACCAAGTTTAAAGAAGCAAAAGAAGCCTACGAAATCTTAACGGACGCCCAGAAGCGCGCGGCCTACGATCAGTACGGTCATGCCGCCTTTGAACAAGGCGGTATGGGCGGAGGTGGATTCGGCGGCGGCTTTGGCGGCGGCGGTGCAGATTTCAGCGATATCTTTGGCGACGTTTTCGGTGACATCTTTGGTGGTGGCCGCCGTCAGCGCGCAGCCCGTGGTTCAGATTTGCGCTACAACATGGAGCTGACGCTGGAAGAAGCGGTTCGCGGCGTGACCAAAGAGATCCGTATTCCGACGTTAGAAGAGTGCGATGTCTGCCACGGCAGCGGTGCCAAAGCGGGGACCAAACCGCAAACCTGTTCAACCTGTCATGGCGCAGGCCAGGTGCAAATGCGCCAGGGCTTCTTCACCGTGCAGCAGGCCTGTCCAACCTGTCATGGCCGGGGTTCGGTGATCAAAGATCCGTGCAACGCCTGTCATGGTCATGGCCGCGTCGAGAAATCCAAAACGCTGTCGGTGAAAATTCCGGCGGGCGTCGACACGGGTGACCGTATTCGGTTGAGCGGTGAAGGTGAAGCCGGTGAGCAGGGCGCACCCGCGGGCGATCTGTACGTTCAGGTGACGGTGAAAAAACACCCAATCTTTGAACGTGAAGAGAACAACCTCTACTGCGAAGTGCCGATCAACTTTGCCATGGCGGCGCTGGGCGGTGAGATTGAAGTGCCTACCCTGGACGGACGCGTGAAGCTGAAGGTACCGGCAGAGACTCAGACCGGTAAGCTGTTCCGCATGCGCGGTCGCGGTGTGAAATCGGTGCGCGGTGGTGCGGTAGGTGACCTGCTGTGCCGTGTCGTGGTGGAAACCCCGGTCAGTCTGAATGACAAGCAAAAAGCGCTGCTGCGTGAACTGGAAGAGAGCTTTGGTGGACCCAGCGGCGAGCACAACAGCCCGCGTTCCAAAAGCTTCTTTGACGGCGTGAAAAAGTTTTTTGACGATTTAACCCGTTAATCGCACGGACGTATGTCACTAAAGCGGAGAGGACATTCTCCGCTTTTTTTATGCCAGCACCAGGGCGGAGGTACGCCGTTACTTAGGGCCCTGCCTTCTCTTGCCTGCTTTCCTTCTTCTCTTTGCTGTCGCCAAAATGTCGACATTACGTAAAAGCGGATAAATTAGCTTTTTATCAGGTTCAGTGAATCGTTACACTGCTCAGCATTGTGTTTTCCGCTCAGGAGGAGTGCATTTTGTCAAAACCTCGTCGTATCAGGCATTTAATTAAAAGTTTTATTGAGAGTGATGCCAGCAACGGTATGGTGTTAATTCTGGCTGCCGTGGTGGCGATGGTTCTCGCGAACAGTGCGTCCACCGCTCAGGGCTACCAGGCGCTGCTGGAGACACCGGTGCAGATTCGCTTCGGTGAGCTGGATATCAGCAAAAACCTGTTGTTATGGATCAATGACGCCCTGATGGCGCTGTTCTTCCTGCTGATTGGTCTGGAGGTGAAGCGTGAACTCATCTCGGGTGAACTGGCCAGCCGCGATCGGGCCGTCTTCCCGGTTATTGCCGCCTTAGGGGGAATGGCGGCGCCTGCCATCCTGTTTTTACTGTTTAATCACGGGGATGAGATCGCCCGCAATGGCTGGGCCATTCCCACCGCGACGGATATCGCTTTTGCGCTGGGCGTGCTGGCCCTGCTGGGCAGCCGTGTCCCGACGGCCCTGAAAGTTTTTTTGATGGCGCTGGCAATTATCGATGACCTGGGGGCGATTATCATTATCGCGCTGTTCTATACCAGCGATCTCTCAGTCACGTCCCTCAGCGTGGCGGTAGGAGCCATTGTCGTGCTGGCCATCCTGAACCGGTGTAACGTGCGTAATATCGCCGTTTATATGCTGGTTGGGCTGGTGCTGTGGACTGCGGTACTGAAGTCCGGCGTCCATGCAACGCTTGCGGGCGTCGTCGTCGGCTTCTTTGTCCCGCTGGAAGAGAAAGACGGTCACTCGCCGGCTGAACATCTGGCGCATGGCTTGATGCCCTGGGTGAACTGGCTGATTCTGCCGCTGTTTGCCTTCGCCAACGCCGGGATTTCCCTGACGGGGATTACCTTTGGCGATGTGCTGTCACCCGAGCCGCTGGGCATCATCCTTGGCCTGCTGATCGGTAAGCCATTGGGGATTACCCTGTTCTGTTGGCTGGCGGTGACGCTGAGGCTGGCGGTGCTGCCCAATGGCACGACGTTGCGCGATATCATGGCGATTGGCGTGCTGTGCGGCATTGGTTTTACGATGTCGATCTTTATCAGCTCGCTGGCTTTTGATGCGGCTCATGAACAGCTGGTGACATTCTCGAAGCTGGGGATTCTGAGCGGTTCACTGCTCTCGGCCGTACTGGGTTACACGTTATTGCGATATAAACTGCGTTAAACGAAAGGAGGCGTAAGCCTCCTTTTGCCTTCCCCGACGCGGTTATGCAGCCAGGGCGAACATAACAGATTACCTTTTTGCGTACGGGGATAACGCGAAAAGGGCAGATATCGGATCGGGACGGCACAGGCTGAATTATGGGCACCTACCGCTTATGCCTGATAGCGTTTTCCCGTCGTCCATGGGCTATCCGTTGTCACAGAAAGGCGAGCTTTGAAGCGGTTCGCCATCTGCGCGGGCTGTCCGGCAAGGAAGCGGGAAAGAGGAAGGTCAGCGGTGAATCGCAGACATAAAAAAACCGGCTCAGAGCCGGTTCTTTCAACAAAGCGATAAACAAAAGGCGATTAAGCCAGTTTGTTGATCTGTGCAGTCAGGTTTGCTTTATAACGTGCAGCTTTGTTTTTGTGGATCAGACCTTTAGCAGCCTGACGGTCCACGATTGGTTGCATTTCATTAAATGCATTCTGCGCAGCAGCTTTGTCGCCTGAAGCGATCGCCGCGTATACTTTCTTAACGAAGGTACGCATCATAGAGCGACGGCTTGCGTTATGCTTGCGACGTTTCTCAGATGTTACGGCACGTTTCTTAGCTGATTTGATATTAGCCAAGGTCCAACTCCCAAATATGTTCGATAGAGACAAATCAAAGGCCGAGGACTATGCCTTTTGGACCTTCTGTTGTCAATGGATTTGTGCAAATAAGCGTCGTTCACAAGTGATAACCTGCACGACACTCGGTTACGTATTTGATGGCGCAAGATTCTACCAGCTTCTGTGTCCTGAATACAGTATTTCGCAACAAAATTCTCTTTGTGGCTCTGCGTGCCGGTAAATACGGCCTGTTACGCATGAAAGGCGTGTTCACGGGTTAACCTCGGCGGCTTTCGAGGGTATAATCCGCCGATTTCCACCGGTTTGAGTCAGCCATGAAGTTTATCCGCGGTATTCATAATCTTAATGCGCAGCATCACGGCTGCGTTCTGACCATTGGTAATTTCGATGGTGTGCACCGCGGCCATCAGGCGCTGATGGGGCGGTTGATGGAAGAAGGCCGGAAACGTCAATTGCCGGTCATGGTGATGGTGTTTGAACCTCAGCCGCTGGAGCTGTTTGCCGGTGGCAATGCCCCTGCCAGACTGACCCGCCTGCGCGAAAAACTCAGGTACCTGGCAGAAATCGGCGTGGATTATGTGCTGTGCGTGCGGTTCGACCATCGCTTCGCCGCACTCTCGGCGCAAAGTTTTATTAGCGAATTGCTGGTGAGCAAACTGGGCGTGAACTACCTGGCCGTTGGGGATGATTTCCGCTTTGGCGCTGGTCGGCAGGGGGATTTCCTGCTATTACAGAAAGCCGGAGTAGAATACGGTTTCGACGTCGTCAGCACAGAAACGTTTTGCGACGGCGGTAAACGCATCAGCAGCACGGCGGTGCGTCAGGCGCTGGCTGAGGACAATCTGGCGCTGGCGCAGTCGCTGTTGGGCCATCCTTTCAGTATCTCAGGGCGCGTGGTGCACGGTGATGCACTGGGACGCACGCTGGGATTCCCTACTGCCAATCTCCCTTTACGCCGCTGCGTCTCGCCGGTCAAAGGCGTGTATGCGGTAGAAGTTGAGGGCCTGGGGCCGAACCCCCTGCCCGGCGTCGCCAACATTGGCACGCGCCCGACAGTAAAAGGTTTACGCCAACAGCTTGAAGTTCACCTGTTGGACATCAATATGGATCTCTATGGTCGCCACATTGATGTGGTATTGAAGCAGAAAATACGAAACGAGCAGCGCTTTGCTTCACTGGACGCGTTGAAAGAGCAAATTGCGAAAGACACGGTAACGGCCCGACAATTTTTTGGCCTGTAACCTGAGCAAAAAACGGAATCGAGAATCTGATGAGTGACTATAAATCTACCCTGAATTTGCCGGAAACGGGGTTCCCCATGCGTGGCGATCTGGCCAAACGCGAACCGGGAATGCTGCAGCGTTGGTATGATGACAATCTTTACGGCATCATCCGCGAAGCCAAAAAAGGGAAAAAAACCTTTATCCTGCATGATGGCCCTCCTTATGCGAACGGCAGCATTCATATTGGTCACTCTGTTAACAAGATTCTGAAAGACATTATCGTCAAGTCGAAAGGCATGGCGGGCTACGATTCACCGTATGTGCCGGGCTGGGACTGTCACGGTTTGCCTATCGAGCACAAAGTTGAGCAGATGATCGGTAAGCCGGGCGAGAAAGTCACCGCCGCCGAATTCCGCGAAGCCTGCCGTAAATACGCGGCCGAACAGGTTGAAGGACAGAAAGCCGACTTTATTCGTCTGGGCGTGCTGGGCGACTGGGATCGTCCTTACCTGACGATGGATTTCACGACCGAAGCGAATATCATTCGTGCGCTGGGCAAAATCATCGGTAATGGCCACCTGCACAAAGGCGCCAAGCCGGTGCACTGGTGCATGGATTGCCGCTCTGCGCTGGCGGAAGCGGAAGTTGAGTATTATGACAAAACGTCGCCCTCCATCGATGTCATGTTTAATGCCGTGGATGCGGATGCCGTGCGTGCGGCATTTGGAGTAACGGCCTCAGAAGGCCCCGTTTCGCTGGTCATCTGGACAACCACGCCGTGGACCATGCCTGCTAACCGCGGCATCTCTCTGCACCCCGAATTTGACTATCAGCTGTTGCAGATTGAGGGCCGCAGCCTGATCCTGGCGAAGGATCTGGTTGAGAGCGTCATGAAACGCGCGGGCGTCAGCCACTGGACTGTGCTGGGCACCTGCCAGGGCGCAGCACTGGAGCTTCAACTGTTCCAGCACCCTTTCCTGGCGCAGATCCAGTCGAAGGTGGTTCTGGGCGATCACGTGACGCTGGATGCCGGTACCGGTGCGGTTCACACAGCACCGGGTCACGGTCCGGATGACTATGTGATTGGTCAGAAATACGGTCTGGAAACGGCGAATCCGGTTGGGCCTGATGGCGCCTACCTGCCCGGTACCTATCCCGGACTTGACGGCATTAACGTCTTTAAAGCAAACGAGTTGATCGTTGAACTGCTGAAAGAGAAGGGCGCGTTGCTGCATGTTGAAAAACTGCTGCACAGCTATCCGCACTGCTGGCGCCATAAAACCCCGATCATCTTCCGTGCTACCCCGCAGTGGTTTATCAGCATGGATCAGAAAGGTCTGCGCGCGCAGTCCCTGAAAGAGATTAAAGGCGTTCAGTGGATCCCGGACTGGGGTCAGGCGCGTATTGAATCCATGGTCGCCAACCGTCCTGACTGGTGTATTTCCCGTCAGCGTACCTGGGGCGTCCCAATGGCGCTGTTCGTCCATAAAGAGACCGAAGAACTGCACCCGGACACTCTGTCGTTGATGGAAAAAGTGGCGCAGCGCGTTGAGCAGGACGGTATTCAGGCATGGTGGGATCTCGATCCCCGCGATCTGATGGGCGATGATGCCGACAACTATGTGAAGGTGCCGGATACGCTGGACGTCTGGTTCGATTCAGGATCGACCAGCTATTCCGTCGTGGATGCGCGCCCGGAATTTGGCGGTAATACGCCGGATATGTATCTGGAAGGATCGGATCAGCACCGTGGCTGGTTTATGTCCTCGCTCATGATCTCGACAGCGATGAAAGGCAAAGCGCCTTATCGTCAGGTGCTGACGCATGGCTTTACCGTTGATGGTCAGGGCCGCAAAATGTCCAAATCCATTGGTAATACCGTTGCGCCGCAGGATGTGATGGATAAGCTCGGGGCAGACATTCTGCGCCTGTGGGTTGCTTCGACCGATTACTCGGGCGAAATGGCCGTTTCTGACGAAATCCTGAAGCGCTCTGCCGATGCCTATCGTCGTATCCGTAACACGGCGCGTTTCCTGTTAGCGAACCTGAGCGGCTTTAATCCGGCCACCGATCTGGTTAAACCCGAAGAGATGGTGGTGGTCGATCGCTGGGCGGTAGGACGTGCGCAGGCGGCGCAGGCGGATATCGTGGCTTCCTACGAGCACTACGATTTTCACGAAGTGATTCAGCGCCTGATGCAGTTCTGCTCCATTGAGATGGGCTCCTTCTATCTGGATATCATCAAAGACCGTCAGTACACCGCGAAAGGTGACAGCCTGGCGCGCCGTAGCTGTCAGTCTGCGCTGTGGCACATTGTGGAAGCGCTGGTGCGCTGGATGGCGCCGATCATGTCTTTCACAGCTGATGAGATCTGGGGCTATTTGCCGGGCGAGCGCGCGAAGTATGTGTTCACTGAAGAGTGGTACACCGGCCTGTTTGGTCTGCCTGAAAACGAAGCGCTGAACGATGCGTACTGGGCTGAACTGCTTAAAGTGCGCGGTGAAGTGAACAAGGTGATTGAGCAGGCACGTAGCGATAAACGCATTGGTGGCGCGCTGGAAGCCTCTGTCACGCTGTATGCTGATGCCGAGCTGGCGGCGAAGCTGAAGGCGCTGGGTGATGAGCTGCGCTTTGTGCTGCTGACCTCCGGTGCTGAGGTTGCCGACTACGCTCAGGCTAACGCTGATGCGCAGCAAAGTGAACTGGTAAAAGGTCTGAAAATCGGCCTGCACAAAGCCGAAGGCGAGAAATGTCCGCGCTGCTGGCACTACACTACTGACGTCGGTCAGAACCCTGAGCACGCTGCGGTGTGCGGTCGCTGTTACACTAACGTAGCCGGAAACGGTGAAGAGCGTAAGTTTGCCTGATGAGTAGACCTGTTTTCTCCACCGGATTGCGCTGGCTGTGGCTGGTGCTGGTTGTTATCGTTGTTGATTTTGTCAGCAAGCAGTGGGTAATGAACAACATGATGCTGCATGAAACGCAGCCGCTGATGCCGTTCCTTAACCTGTTTTACGCGCACAATTACGGCGCGGCGTTCAGTTTCCTCGCGGATAAAGGCGGCTGGCAGCGCTGGTTCTTCGCCGGTATTGCGCTGGCGATTGTGGTGTCGCTGCTGGTGATGATGTATCGCAACAGCGCTCAACAGAAGATCGCCAACAGTGCTTATGCGCTCATTATCGGCGGCGCTGTCGGTAATCTGTTTGATCGTGCGTATCATGGCTTCGTGGTGGATTTTATCGATTTCTATATCGGTAACTGGCACTTTGCTACATTTAATATCGCTGACTGCGGCATCTGTATCGGTGCGGCGTTGGTGGTGCTGGAAGGGTTTTTTAATCCGTCCAGCAAGCAGGTTAAAAAAGGGTAAACCATGACTGAGTCTGTACAGCGCGACAGCGCGGTGTTGTTGCATTTCGTTCTGAAGCTGGAAGATGGCTCAGTGGCGGAATCCACCCGCGCCAGCGGTAAACCTGCGCTGTTTCGTCTGGGTGACGGTAGCCTGTCCGGCGCGCTGGAACAGGCACTGCTGGGCTTAAAAGCCGGGGATAAACATCAGTTCTCACTGGCACCGGAAGAGGCGTTTGGCGGTGTCAGTCCTGATCTGATCCAGTACTTTTCGCGTCGCGACTTTAATGAAGCGGGCGAGCCTGAGATTGGGGCTATTATGCTGTTTACCGGCATGGGCGGCAGTGAAATGCCGGGCGTGATTCGCGAAATCAATGGTGATTCAATCACCGTTGATTTTAACCATCCGCTGGCAGGCCATCGCGTTCAGTTTGACATTGAGGTGCTGGAAATCGATCCGGTACTGGAGGCGAACCATGCAAATTCTGCTGGCTAATCCACGTGGTTTTTGTGCTGGCGTCGATCGCGCCATCAGCATTGTTGAAAACGCACTGACGCTGTTTGGTGCGCCGGTCTATGTGCGTCATGAAGTGGTACATAACCGCTACGTGGTGGACAGCCTGCGCCAGCGCGGCGCAATTTTTATTGAGCAAATCAGCGAAGTGCCGGATGGTGCTATCCTGATTTTCTCTGCCCATGGCGTTTCTCAGGCGGTACGTAACGAAGCGAAAAGCCGTGATCTCACGGTCTTTGATGCGACCTGCCCCCTGGTGACCAAGGTGCACATGGAAGTCGCGCGCGCCAGCCGCCGGGGCGAAGAGTCGGTGCTGATTGGTCACGCCGGGCACCCGGAAGTCGAAGGCACCATGGGGCAGTACAATAACCCCAAGGGCGGCATGTATCTGGTGGAGTCCCCAGATGACGTCTGGAAACTGGACGTTAAAGATCATGACCGGCTGTCTTTCATGACGCAAACCACGCTGTCGGTCGATGATACCTCTGAAGTGATTGATGCGTTGCGTGCCCGTTTCCCGAAAATTGTCGGCCCACGTAAAGATGATATCTGCTATGCCACGACAAACCGGCAGGAAGCGGTAAGGGCACTCGCTGAAGAGGCGGATGTCGTGCTGGTAGTCGGATCTAAAAACTCGTCAAACTCTAACCGTCTGGCCGAACTGGCGCAGCGCATGGGTAAAGCGGCTTATCTGATCGACGATGCAGAGGATATCCAGCCCGAATGGATCGCCGCGGCCCGCTGTGTTGGCGTCACCGCGGGTGCATCGGCACCGGATATTCTGGTGCAGAATGTCATCAGCCGTCTGCAGGCGTTAGGTGGCGGCGAAGCCAGAGTCCTGGAAGGGCGGGAAGAAAATATCGTGTTTGAAGTCCCCAAAGAGTTGCGGGTTGATGTCCGCAACGTGCAGTGACAACAAACCTGTAGTAGCAAAAAGGCCGACTCTGTTCGGCCTTTTTGCTATCCGCCGCCCGGCCAACGACGAGGTGAAATTGCTTTTACTGATAATCGCCTTCGCCTGGCATAAAAATTCTTATTATCCCCGAGAAAAAGTGGCGCAGTTGTTATCTCATGGTTAACCTGATTGCGCTTGCATGCATAGTTTTGTTTTAGGAATGAATAAATATGAAGAATATCCGCATTGCCATCGTGGGTGCGCCGGGACGCATGGGCCGTAACCTGATTCAGGCGGTCGTTCATGCCAACGGCGTGGATCTGGGCGCGGCACTGGCACGTCCGGGCTCGTCATTAATCGGCACCGATGCTGGTGAACTGGCGGGCGTGGGCAAACTGGACGTTCCCGTTGTCGATGATTTACGTGCTGTGATGGATGATTTTGACGTTTTAATCGATTTCACCCGTCCCGAAGGGACGCTGGCCTACCTGGCACTGTGCCGTGAACACCGCAAGGCAATGATTATTGGTACGACCGGATTTGACGAAGCCGGTAAGGCGGCGATTCGTGATGCGGCAACAGAGACGGGGATTGTCTTTGCGGCGAACTTCAGCGTTGGCGTCAATCTGGTTCTGAAGCTGCTGGAGAAAGCCGCTACCGTGATGGGCGATTATGCGGATATTGAGATTATCGAAGCGCATCATCGTCACAAAGTGGACGCCCCTTCAGGAACGGCGCTGGCCATGGGGGAAGCGATTGCCGACGCCATGGACTGGAAACTGGCTGATCATGCCGTTTACAGTCGCGAAGGGCACACCGGCGAACGTAAGGCTCAAACCATTGGTTTTGCAACAGTGCGAGCCGGTGACATTGTCGGCGAACACACGGCCATGTTTGCAGATGACGGAGAGCGTGTAGAGATTACTCATAAGGCGTCAAGCCGTATGACGTTTGCTAATGGCGCGGTTAAGGCGGCATTATGGGTAAGTGCGAAGAAAAAAGGGCTTTACGATATGCGTGATGTCCTTGATTTAGCCAGTTTGTAATGGGTTTTACCTGTGTGATGTGGTGATTTCAATCGCTAATTCATTGATTGAAAAAGGGCAATAATATTATTGCCCTTAATTTTGTAAAAAATAAGCCTCTTGTTTATTTTTTCTGTATAAATGCTCATAAACTTATTTCTTCTCTCTTCATCTTAACGGTAAACCTGTTAATTTTGACCATTTGGTCAAAATTCATAGCCTTCTCAGGCAGAATAATGATTCTCCACGATGAGCAAACGATTATTTGATTATGTTTGCCCCTGTTTTTGTCCCTTATCCTCTTTTTTTTCGCTCTGAGCCTGAAAAGATGTTAAAAAAGTGGCTTCAGGGTGGACAAGTAGCAGAGCGATCATTAGAATGCGCGCAATTTGCCAAAAATTGACCACTCAGGCCGTTTTTGCATTGATTCAGATCATTATTATGAATTAATATGCAGATATTGTGACTGTTTATTCCCTGGAGGATGTTTTGATTAAGTCAGCGCTCTTGGTTCTGGAAGACGGAACCCAATTCCACGGTCGGGCCATCGGGGCTACAGGGTCGGCAGTGGGGGAAGTCGTTTTCAATACGTCAATGACTGGTTATCAAGAAATCCTCACTGATCCTTCCTATTCTCGTCAAATCGTTACTCTCACTTATCCCCATATCGGCAACGTTGGTGCCAACCCCGCCGATGAAGAATCCAGTCAGATTCACGCTCAGGGTCTTGTCATTCGCGACCTGCCACTTATTGCCAGCAACTACCGCAGCGAAGAGAGCCTGTCAGCCTATCTGCAGCGCAATAACATTGTTGCTATTGCCGATATTGATACACGTAAGCTGACACGTCTGCTGCGCGAGAAAGGCGCACAGAATGGCTGCATTATCGCGGGCGACAATCCGGATGCCGCTCTGGCCTTACAGAAAGCGCAGGCGTTTCCGGGGTTGAAAGGGATGGATCTGGCGAAGGAAGTGACAACGGCAGAAACCTATACCTGGTTGCAGGGGAGCTGGACGCTGGAAGGGGATTTACCTGCGCAGACGTCAGCAGAAGCGCTGCCCTACCATGTTGTGGCTTACGATTATGGCGCTAAGCGCAATATTCTGCGCATGCTGGTTGACCGCGGCTGCCGTCTGACGGTTGTCCCGGCGAAAACGCCCGCCGAAACCGTTCTGGCGATGAATCCGGATGGCATCTTCCTGTCAAACGGTCCGGGTGATCCGGAGCCCTGCGATTACGCCATTGAGGCGATTGAAGCCTTTCTGAAAACCGACATTCCGGTGTTTGGCATTTGCCTTGGCCACCAGTTGCTGGCACTGGCCAGTGGCGCAAAAACCGTAAAAATGAAGCTGGGTCACCACGGTGGTAACCACCCGGTGAAAGATCTCGATAACAATCGCGTCATGATTACGGCACAGAACCACGGCTTTGCGGTGGATGAAACCCATCTGCCCGCCAATCTGCGGGTAACGCATATTTCGCTGTTTGATAAAACCGTGCAGGGTATCCATCGCACCGACAAGCCTGCGTTCAGCTTCCAGGGCCATCCTGAAGCCAGCCCGGGACCGGGTGATGCCGCACCGTTATTTGACCACTTTATCGAGTTGATTGACGCATTCCGTTCGAAAGCAAAGTAATCAGGAGCTAATCATGCCAAAACGTACAGATATAAAATCCATCCTGATTCTTGGTGCCGGTCCGATTGTGATCGGTCAGGCCTGCGAATTCGACTATTCCGGTGCCCAGGCCTGTAAAGCCCTGCGCGAAGAGGGTTACCGCGTCATTCTGGTGAACTCGAACCCGGCGACCATTATGACCGACCCGGAAATGGCCGATGCAACCTACATCGAGCCGATTCACTGGGAAGTGGTACGTAAGATTATTGAGAAAGAGCGCCCGGATGCGGTGTTGCCAACCATGGGCGGCCAGACGGCGCTGAACTGTGCGCTGGAGCTGGAACGTCAGGGCGTTCTTGACGAGTTTGGCGTAACCATGATCGGTGCCACGGCCGATGCGATCGATAAAGCGGAAGACCGCCGCCGCTTCGACGTGGCGATGAAAAGCATTGGTCTGGATACGGCGCGCTCCGGTATCGCACATACGATGGAAGAAGCGCTGGCGGTGGCTGCCGATGTCGGCTTCCCCTGCATTATTCGTCCGTCGTTCACTATGGGCGGCACCGGTGGCGGTATCGCGTATAACCGCGAAGAGTTTGAAGAGATCTGCGAACGCGGACTCGATCTTTCGCCCACCAACGAGCTGTTAATCGACGAATCGCTGATTGGCTGGAAAGAGTATGAGATGGAAGTTGTGCGTGACAAAAACGACAACTGCATCATTGTCTGCTCTATCGAAAACTTTGACGCCATGGGCATTCACACCGGTGACTCCATTACGGTGGCGCCCGCACAGACGCTGACCGACAAAGAGTACCAGATCATGCGTAACGCCTCGCTGGCGGTACTGCGTGAGATCGGCGTGGAAACCGGTGGCTCCAACGTCCAGTTCGCGGTGAACCCGAAAAATGGCCGTCTGATCGTCATCGAGATGAACCCGCGTGTGTCACGCTCTTCAGCGCTGGCATCGAAGGCCACCGGATTCCCGATTGCCAAAGTGGCCGCGAAACTTGCGGTAGGCTTTACGCTGGATGAGCTGATGAACGATATCACTGGGGGACGCACACCAGCCTCGTTCGAGCCGTCTATCGATTATGTCGTGACAAAAATTCCTCGCTTCAACTTTGAAAAATTTGCCGGTGCGAATGACCGTCTGACCACCCAGATGAAATCGGTGGGTGAAGTCATGGCGATTGGCCGTACTTTCCAGGAGTCGGTGCAGAAAGCACTGCGTGGTCTGGAAGTGGGAGCTAATGGTTTTGACCCGAAAGTGCATCTGGATGATGCGGAAGCGTTGACCCGCATTCGTCGTGAGCTGAAAGATGCCGGTTCGGATCGTATCTGGTACATCGCGGACGCGTTCCGTGCAGGCATGTCGGTCGATGGCGTATTTAATCTTACCAATATTGATCGCTGGTTCCTGGTGCAGATTGAAGAGCTGGTTCGCCTGGAAGAGCAGGTAGCGCGTGAAGGCATCAATGGCCTTAACGCGGATTTCCTGCGCGCGCTGAAGCGCAAAGGTTTTGCCGACGCACGTCTGGCAGCCCTGGCGGGCGTCGCGGAAGGCGAGATTCGTAAACTGCGTCAGCAGCATCATCTTCACCCAGTCTATAAGCGCGTGGATACCTGTGCGGCGGAATTTGCAACAGATACCGCTTATATGTACTCCACCTATGAAGAAGAGTGCGAAGCTCATCCTAATCAGGATCGCGACAAGATTATGGTGCTGGGTGGTGGACCAAACCGTATTGGTCAGGGCATTGAGTTTGACTACTGCTGTGTCCACGCAGCACTGGCGCTGCGTGAAGATGGCTATGAAACCATCATGGTCAACTGTAACCCGGAAACCGTGTCCACCGATTACGACACTTCTGACCGCCTCTACTTTGAACCTGTCACGCTGGAAGACGTGCTGGAAATCGTGCGCATCGAAAAACCGAAAGGCGTTATCGTGCAGTACGGTGGACAAACGCCACTGAAACTGGCTCGCGCGCTGGAAGCGGCAGGTGTGCCGGTCATTGGCACCAGCCCGGATGCCATTGATCGCGCAGAAGACCGTGAACGTTTTCAGCAGGCGGTTGACCGTCTGAGTTTGAAGCAGCCAGCTAACGCCACCGTCACCACGCTGGAGCAGGCGGTTGAAAAAGCGGCGGGCATTGGTTATCCGCTGGTGGTCCGCCCCTCTTATGTCCTGGGCGGACGCGCCATGGAAATTGTCTACGACGAAATCGACCTGAAACGCTATTTCCAGACGGCGGTGTCAGTGTCCAACGATGCGCCGGTCTTGCTGGATCGCTTCCTGGATGATGCCGTCGAAGTCGATGTGGATGCTATCTGCGACGGTGAGCGCGTGCTGATCGGCGGTATCATGGAACATATCGAGCAGGCTGGCGTTCACTCGGGTGACTCGGCCTGTTCACTGCCGGCCTACACCTTGAGTCAGGATATTCAGAATGTCATGCGTCAGCAGGTTGAAAAACTGGCGTTTGAGCTGAATGTGCGTGGCCTGATGAACGTACAGTTTGCGGTCAAAGACAACGAAGTTTACCTGATTGAAGTTAACCCGCGTGCGGCGCGTACCGTCCCGTTCGTGTCAAAAGCAACCGGCGTTCCGCTGGCAAAAGTGGCAGCCCGCGTAATGGCAGGCAAAACGCTGGCGGAGCAGGGCGTCACCAAAGAGGTGATTCCACCTTACTACTCTGTCAAAGAAGTGGTGCTGCCGTTTAACAAATTCCAGGGCGTTGACCCGATTCTGGGACCTGAAATGCGTTCAACCGGGGAAGTCATGGGCGTGGGCCGTACCTTTGCCGAGGCGTTTGCCAAGGCGATGCTGGGTGCGCAAAGCAACATGAAGAAAACCGGACGTGCGCTGCTGTCCGTTCGTGAAGGCGACAAGAAACGTATCGTTGACCTCGCGGCGAAGTTGCAGAAGTTTGGTTTTGAACTGGATGCGACGCACGGTACGGCTGTGGTACTGGGCGAGGCCGGTATTAACCCGCGTTTGGTGAATAAGGTTCACGAAGGCCGCCCGCACATTCAGGACCGCCTGAAAAACGGTGAGTACGCCTATATCGTAAATACCACAGCAGGTCGTCAGGCGATTGAAGACTCCAAGCTGATTCGTCGCAGCGCACTGCAATATAAGGTGCATTACGACACGACGCTGAACGGTGGCTTCGCAACGGCAATGGCGCTAAATGCCGATCCAACCGAAAAAGTCATTTCGGTGCAGGAGATGCATGCGCAAATCCTTGCGCATAAATAGCGCAGACTGAGCGCTCAGGCCCCTGTCTGGAGCATCTGCCATCAGCAGAGCGCTTCTGGCAGGGGCTTTTTAAAATCGGTTAGTTTCAATGCGGTGTTGTAAGAAGAAACAGGGTCAGACTTCGGATAAATAATATTATCGTTACCTTTAACCCAAATTTTAAAACGTCTGATTTAAAAGCGGACTGAATAAAAGTCATATAGCCCAACTGTAACGAATTCAGGCCAAAAGAATTTGATTTAATTATTATCAAATCATGCCTGATTCGCTTTTTCGCACGAATTTATAATACAAAGTACTACCAACTCATGCATGGCCAATGTAATATCCTGCCCGCTCATGAAGAGAGCATAAACAGGATATTCATAACAATGAAAGCGCGTAATTTTGCACTGAGTGCAGTGGCTGCACTGTTGGCTCTGGTCACGTTTTCCAGCCAGGCTGAAATCACTCTTCTTAAACAAGACCCACAAGCAGGCGATCCCCTTAGCCGTCTCGATTTCAAATTTGGTGGCAGCATTCGCCCCCAGTTTAATCATCAAACCGGCGTCAACGATAAATCTTACAAGCGTAATGGTTTTGACGGCGGATCCCGTTTCCGTTTCAGCGCCGACTACTATCTGTTCGATGATATTAGCTGGACCAGCTACTATGAACTGGGCGTTAACATTCCGGCCGTGTTTAACTGGGATAATCACTACGCTGAAGGTGCGCACGAGACTACTCGCCGCCAGCTTTATACCGGCCTGAAAAGTAAAACCTGGGGCCAGTTAACCTTTGGTCAGCAGAACAGCGTTTATTACGATGTTGTGGGTGCCAAGACGGATATCTGGGATTACGACATGCTGGCCCAGGCGCCGGGCAACGGCATTAACGGTGATTACGATGGTTCCTACCGTTCTCGTAAACAGCTGAAATACAAAAACAGTTATGGGGCAGTCGATCTTTACGCCTCTTACCTGTTTAGCGATAACGAGTATCAGCCGGGCAACGGGCTGCGCTATAAGCGCCAGGGCGGTGGCTCGCTGGGTGTGAATTACAATATTACGCCTACCCTGGCATGGGGTACGGCCTGGAACTACACCCGCGCCAGCATGCGTAATCCTGCTACTGGCAACAGTAAAGATTACGACCAAAACATTTTTGGAACAGCATTGAGCTGGACGCCAGGTAACTGGACCCTGTCAGCAGGGGGGGGCTGGTACCAAAACTTCCTGACCACCAAACAGCGCAACGTGAATAACTATTTTGCGGATGATGCCTGGGGCATCGAATATTACGCCGGATATAAAATCCCGGTGGCGCAATATGGTGTCAAAGCCGTTCAGCCTTATGTCATGGGTGACCGTTTAGAATATGCGAATGGCCGTAACTACCAGCGTATCGACAATGGTCTGGGCGTAACGCTGTTCCTTGACTATGGTTTCCGTGTGGATTACGAACATGTCTTCACGTCCAGCACGGATAATCAAGGCGACATGAATCTGGTTCGTTTCCGCTACGATTTCTGATAATCCCAACGGCTCCGTCTGGAGCCGTTTTATTCTCTGTGTTTATCACGCACTCACGTCATTATCTGGCGATTTAAGGGTTATAACCGCGATTTTTGCGGAGTAAAACCCTGTACAAACTCTGAAAGGCGGTGTCTATGCCGCTTTATTTAAGAAGCCCGTTCCTGCTATCGACGAAGGTTTAACCTTTACGTATCATGGCGCCTGTTTTTTTCAGCGAGCTTTTTAACATGATTAGTCTTATCGCGGCATTAGCAGCAGATCGCATTATTGGAATGGAAAACGCCATGCCGTGGGACCTGCCTGCAGATCTGGCGTGGTTTAAGCGCAACACACTGAAAAAGCCCGTCATTATGGGCAGGCTGACTTTTGAATCGATTGGCCGGCCTTTACCGGGCCGGTTGAATATTGTGGTCAGCAGTAAACCCGGTCACGCAGAAGGCGTTACCTGGGTAACGTCGCTGGATGACGCAGTAAATGCTGCGGGCGAAGCTGAAGAGATCATGGTCATTGGCGGCGGCCGCATTTATGAACAGATGTTAGCCCGCGCTGACCGCCTTTATCTGACGCATATTGATGCTGAAGTAGAAGGGGATACCCAGTTCCCGGACTACGAACCGGATGAATGGCATTCTACCTTTAGCGAATTCCATGACGCTGACGAGCAGAATTCGCACAGCTACTGCTTCGAGATCCTCGAACGACGTCGTTAATGGGGATCGAAAAACGCCTTGTTGTTGGGACAAGGCGTTTTTATGGCGGTGGATCAGCTGGCTGACTGTTGGGGTGACAGATCGTCTGGTACAGAAAGCTGGCGGTTGGAAGGCTGAACATAATGACGCTGCGTTTCCCAGTGCAGCAGGGTCAGATTCCCACCCCAGCAGCAAC
Organism: Pantoea sp. SGAir0183; assembly: GCF_043545505.1. Classification (NCBI taxonomy): domain Bacteria; kingdom Pseudomonadati; phylum Pseudomonadota; class Gammaproteobacteria; order Enterobacterales; family Erwiniaceae; genus Pantoea; species Pantoea sp. SGAir0183. The sequence goes on along the minus strand of NZ_CP028053.1, from coordinate 3,615,475 downwards.
CGGTATCCAGACCGATAATGCCCTCTGGTGTCCCTTTGCCTTCCAGTGATGCCCAGTGCCCAAACACAATGGTGTGATCGCGGGCAACGGGCCCTTCAATCGTAAACCAGGGTTTAAGCGGTGGCGGCGCTGATTCAGGCGCATCCTTACAAATCATATCGAGCTGTCCGTTTGGGAAGCAAAAACGCATACGGGTCAGCGCGTTAGTAGAGAAACGTAGCCGCGCCAGGCCGGACAGGGATTCGCTCCAGTTATTCGGCATGTCGCCATACATGGCATCAAGGAACAGCGGATAGCTGTCACTGGCCAGGACGGCTTCGACTTCACGCGCGCAGCGTTGCGCCGTCTCCAGATCCCACTGCGGCGTAATGCCCGCATGGCCCATCACCAGCTTCTTTTCTTCATCAACCTGCAGCAGAGGCTGCCGACGTAGCCAGTTGATCAATTCATCTGCGTCTTCCGCTTCCAGCAGCGGCGTCAGGCGATCTTTAGGTTTATTGCGGCTGATGCCGGCATAAACGGCCAGCAAATGCAGATCGTGATTGCCCAGAACCAGGCGGACGCTGTCTCCCAGCGATTTGACGTAGCGTAGTACCTCCAGCGAGCCGGGCCCACGTGCGACCAGATCACCTGTCAGCCACAAGGTATCCTTACCAGGATCATAGTTCACCTGGTTTAGCAGAGCACGTAATTCATCATAACAACCGTGAACGTCGCCAATCAGGTAAGTATTCATTGTGAATTATCCAACTAAAAACAGTCGCCCGTTAGTCGGGCGAAAGGCATCAGGTTCAGTGAATATGGCTTTCAACAGCCAGGCGGAAAACGGGGATGTCGACGTGAAACGTATCGCCTTGCTCATCCACCATCACATAGTGGCCCTGCATCGTGCCCATAGGCGTTTCAAGCACCGCGCCACTGGTATATTGGTATTCACTACCGGACGCAATGTGTGGTTGTTCACCGATTACGCCTTCACCCTGAACTTCTGTTTCACGTCCATTGCCGTTGGTGATCAACCAGTAGCGCCCGAGCAGTTGCACAGAGGAGCGGCCTAAATTGCGGATCGTAACGGTATAAGCAAAAACATAACGCTCTTCTTCCGGTGAGGATTGCGAGGCGACATAAAGGCTTTGGACGTGGATCGATACGCGGGCCGGTTCACTCATAGGTTACTCCTGCGGTTTATCCAGATGGTCTGCCAACCAGTTTGCTAACTGACAATATTGCGCAACCGACACGTTTTCTGCACGCAGGCCCGTATCGATCGACAAGTCTTCCAGCGCACCCGCAGTCACCATATGGCTCAGGCTGTTACGCAGCGTTTTACGACGTTGGCCGAACGCTTCCGTGGTAATACGGCTTAAAATACGCACGTCTTTTACCGGATGCGGTGGCGTCATAAAAGGCACCAAACGTACTACCGCTGAATCCACCTTAGGAGGCGGCGTAAAAGCGTGCGGTGGCACTTCCAGCACTGGGATGACCTGGCAGTAATACTGCGCCATGACGCTCAGGCGACCATATGCTTTGCTGCCCGGACCGGCCACCAGGCGATTAACCACTTCTTTCTGCAGCATGAAGTGCATATCTTTAATCGAACCAGTATAGCTGAACAGATGAAACATCAGCGGGGTCGAAATGTTGTAGGGCAGATTACCAAAGACGCGTAGCGGCTGGCCTTTCTCTTTAGCCAGCGCGGCAAAATCAAAGGTCATGGCATCCTGCTGATAAATCGTCAGCTTAGGACCTAAAAACGGATGTGTCTGCAGGCGGGCTGCCAGATCGCGGTCAAGCTCCACAACCGTTAAGCTGTCGAGACGTTCGCCGACCGGTTCTGTCAGGGCACCGAGGCCCGGCCCAATCTCGACTAACGCTTCGTCGCGTTGCGGATGAATGGCGGAGACAATGCTGTCGATAATGTATTGATCGTTCAGGAAGTTCTGCCCGAAACGTTTACGGGCGTAGTGCCCCTGATGGACGCGATTATTCATTACTGCTCTTGATCATAGTGATGGCGAGATTAAGCGCCGTGATAAAGCTGCCCGCGTCAGCCTGACCCAGCCCGGCTAGTTCAAGCGCGGTGCCGTGATCGACTGAGGTACGGATAAACGGCAGGCCGAGGGTAATATTCACCGCGCGACCAAATCCCTGAAATTTGAGGACCGGTAAGCCCTGATCGTGATACATCGCCAGCACCGCATCGGCATGTTGCAGATATTTGGGCTGGAAAAGTGTGTCCGCGGGCAATGGGCCAGTCAGCTGAATACCCTGTTGGCGGAGTTCATTCAGGGCCGGGATAATCGTGTCTATCTCTTCCCGACCCATGTGGCCGCCTTCACCCGCATGAGGATTCAGCCCACAAACAAAAATATGCGGCTGGGCGATCGCGAATTTCTCTTTGAGATCCTGATGCAGGATCGTGATCACTTCATGCAGGCAATCCCGGGTGACGGCGTCAGCGACCGCTTTTAACGGCAGGTGCGTGGTCGCAAGCGCGACGCGTAACTGCTCTGTTGCCAGCATCATGACCACGCGGTGCGCGCCTGCACGCTCGGCAAAGAATTCGGTATGGCCTGTAAACGGTATCCCCGCGTCATTGATCACGCCCTTATGCACAGGGCCGGTAATCAATGCAGCAAACTCACCGGACAAGCAGCCGTCGCAGGCGCGAGCCAGCGTTTCCAGTACATAGTGACCGTTGTCGACACAAAGCGTACCGGGTGTGACGGGCTGCGGGAGTTCAACGGGAAGGACGGTGAGTGTACCGGCCTGCTGGGGCACTGGAGGCTCGGCAGAATCGTAAAGACGAAGGGTCAGAGGCAAACCCAGCAATGCGGCGCGCTGCAGCAAGAGCTGGGGAGACGCACAAACGACCAGCTCAACAGGCCAAGCCTGTTGAGCCAGTTGCACAGCCAGATCGGGACCAATCCCGGCGGGTTCGCCGGGCGTAATCACCACACGACAATCACTGCGCATTGTTATCCAGAATTTTCACGTAAGCCCCTGCACGTTGCTCCTGCATCCAGGTCTGCGCTTCTTCCGCGAACTTGCGGTTGAACAGCATGCGGTAAGCACGCTCTTTCTGGGCTGCATCCGTTTTATCAACCTGACGCGTGTCCAGCAACTGAATCAAATGCCAGCCGAAAGAGGAATGAACGGGCTGGCTCATTTCCCCTTTTTTCAGGCGTAGCAGCGCATCGCGGAACGCCGGGTCAAAGACTTCAGGCGAGGTCCATCCCAGATCGCCGCCCTGGTTAGCCGAGCCCGGATCGTCAGAGAATTGTTTTGCGGCGGCCGCAAAAGTGGTTTTACCGCTGCGGATATCGGCGGCAATTTGTTCCAGCTTCGCGCGGGCCTGATCGTCAGTCATGATCGGTGACGGCTTCAGCAGAATATGGCGTGCATGCACCTCGGTGACAGAGATGTTTTTGCTTTCGCCACGCAAATCGTTCACTTTCAGAATATGGAAGCCCACACCGGAACGAATCGGACCAACGATATCGCCTTTTTTTGCCGTGGCCAGAGCCTGAGCAAACAGCGTCGGCAGCTCTTCAATTTTTGACCAGCCCATATTGCCGCCTTTCAGGGCCTGGGAGTCAGCGGAGTAGGTAACGGCCAGTTTGCCGAAATCAGCACCGCCCTTCAGTTCGCTCACCAGCTGTTTTGCCAGTTTTTCCTGGTCGTCAACCTGCTGTTGTGTCGGGTTTTCAGGCAGCGGCAGAAGAATGGTACTGATATTCATCTCAGTCCCTTGAGTATTCTGCGCACCCACCTGTTTTGCCAGCGTATCCACTTCCTGCGGCAGGATGGTGACGCGACGGCGGACTTCGTTATTACGGACTTCAGAGATCAGCATCTCTTTACGAATCTGCGACCGATACGTGTTGTAGTCCATACCGTCATAGGCCAGACGACTGCGCAGTTGATCGAGGGTCATGTGGTTTTGTGCGGCAATATTCTGAATGGCCTGATCCAACTGCTGATCGCTGATTTGCAAACCGGCTTTATCGCCTAACTGCAGAATGATCGCGTCCATAATCTCACGCTCAAGGATCTGATGGCGTAAGGTTTTATCGTCCGGTAGCTGCTGGCCGGCCTGTTTCGCCTGAGATTTAACGGTGTTCATCATGCTGTCCACGTCACTCTCAAGGACCACGCCGTTATTAACCACAGCTGCAACTTTATCAACCACTTGTGGTGCTGCGAACACGGTGTTGGCACTGATCGCCACACCAAGAATCAGCATTCTCCAGTTCTTCATACTTTATCCATTATTGGTTCCGCACTGCGGGATTGCCTGTCAAACATCACAACATCAGAATGCACGCTGGTAAGGGATGATCCCCTGACTCAGCATCTGGCCAGTGCCCAGGCCATAATTCGAGCTCAGGCCACGTAACTCAATGTTGAATGAGATTTGGTTGTCGTACTTACTGTCGTTGTTTTCCCAACCGTTGATTTTACGTTCATATCCCAGACGAATCGCGTAGCAACACGAGCTGTACTGCAGGCCAACCAGCTGTGATGCCGGGCGATTATTGCGCGTATCGTAGTAATACGCGCCAACCACCGACCAGGCATCATGAATTGGCCAACTTGCCGTGGTGCCAACCTGTGAAATCCCGTTTTTATAAATCGGGTTATTCACCAGTGAGCTGTCGTTAAGCGCAGAAGCAACATACTCCGGGCTGCTGTAACGGTAGCTCAACTGCACCATACGGTCAGCATCACGACGGTATTCCAGCACGGTATTGCCCTGCGCCACGTTATTCAGGCGGGTATCGTATTGCAGCCCGCCACGCACGCCCCAGCGTTCGCTGATCTTCCAGTACGTATCGCCGGCCCAAAGAAGACTGCCGGTATCGTCATCTTTGTTGGTCTGGTTAACGCCTGTACGCGAAGGCGTGAACGAATAGATTTGACCCACAGAAACGTTAAAACGTTCAACCAGATCATTATCATAAATTCGTGTAGTCACACCGGTCGCGACCTGGTTCGCTGAGGCGATGCGATCCAGACCGCTGTAAGAGCGATCGCGGAACAGGCCGGTGTAGTCCGTTTGCAGCAGCGTGGAGTCGTAAGGATAGATGTCGCTCTGGTCCCGATACGGGATATACAGGTACTGAACCCTTGGCTCCAGCGTTTGGGTGTAACCCTGCGCCCAGTCCATATCACGATCAAATACCATGCGCCCATCGACTTTAAACTGCGGTAATGTGCGGTTGACGGAGTCTTTCAGGACACCGCTGGTAGTGCTGGTGGGGGCAAAGTTAGCGTTGTAGTAATCAACATCTTTTTGCTGATAGTGCGTGGCCAGAAATTTGGCTTCAGTATCCAGGCTGGCCCAGCTGTTTGATAACGGCAGATCGAGCGTAGGTTCAACATGTAAACGCGTGGTTTCGGGGAAACTGCTGTTCACGTTAGTAAACTTCACGGCCTGGGCATAGATGCGGGTGTCAAACGGGCCGACATCATTCTGGTACCAGTTCAGGTCCAGTTGCGGAAAGGCACGATAGACATTGCTGTTACTGGTATTACCAAAAATCTGGAAATCTTTGGTCGACAGGGTTGCGTCCCAATTAGTATCCGCATAACCGACGCTAAATTTCTGTGAGGCATAGCCGTCAGTCGAGCTGTAATAAGGCGACGTCAGATCGTTGAAGTAATACTGATCGCTGACCTTGGTATAGTCGGCGTTAAAGCGCCAGTGCTGGTCATATACACCGGCATGACGCCAGTAAAATAACCAGCGGTCTGAACTGTCGCTTTGGGCTATGCCGCGCGCTGCTTTTTCATTGTCGTACTGCTTATCCGACGCCAGGTAATCAAATTCGACCAGACCTGCGCCCGCTTCTGTGAGGTAACGGAATTCGTTCTGCAATTGCAGACCACGTTTACTCATATAGTGCGGCGTAATGGTGGCATCGGCCTGAGGCGCGATGTTCCAGTAGTAAGGCAGAATAAACTCGAAACCATTATTGCTGCCGTATTTGGCATTAGGGATCAGGAAGCCTGAGCGGCGACGGTCGCCCAGCGGCAACTGCAGATACGGGCTGTAGAATACCGGGACGGAACCGAGTTTAAAGCGCGCATTCCAAATCTCTGCCACTTCTTCCTGGCGATCCTGAATGATTTCGGACCCCGCCACGCTCCAGCTGTTACTGCCGGGCAGACAGGACGTGAAGGTGCCGTTTTCCATGATGGTGTAACGGTTTTGTCCACGCAGCTTCATTTGATCGCCCGTACCCCGCCCCTGGCGGCCGACCATCTGATAATCACCGTCCCAGACGTTAGTATCTTTGGTGTTAAGATTCGACCAGGCTTTCGGACCTTTCAGGATGACCTGATTATCGTCGTAGTGCACATTACCTAGCGCATCGACGGTCCGGACGGGCGTCGTCTGACCTTCTGGCTGGCGTTGGTGAAGTTGCACCTCATCAGCCAGCATGCGGCTGTTGCCCTGGCTGACGTCTACATCACCTTTGAAAATGGCATCATCAGGATAGTTGCCTTTCACGGAATCCGAGTGAATAGTAACGGGCAACTGATTGGGATCGCCGTTGACCAGAGGGCGATTATAACTCGGCACGCCTAACATACACTGCGACATTAAATCGTCGGCGAAGGCTTGCTGGCTAATGGCTGCGCCGATCAGGGTGGCCAGCAGAGTAGGTATACGTTTTTTCATACGCGGTATCGAGAATTCCATGAAAACTGGCATCATGCCGACAATCGGGTCAGAGACTAACGCACTGCCTGGCGTTGCGCCAGTGTTAATCCTTTTCTGTCCGCGCTGCCGTTAGGCGCTGAGATAAATGACAGGTATGATAATGCAATTTTCAGCCGTAAGCATGGCGAATTGAGGAGTTTATGCGCTACTGGGGAAAAGTTATAGGTCTGGTGCTGGGATTATTGTCTGGCGCGGGCTTTTGGGGAATTGTAATCGGCCTGATCATTGGGCATGGATTTGACAAGGTTCGCGGCGCACAAAGCAAGGCGTACTTTTCAAACACCCAGACCCGACAGTCACTGTTTTTCAGCACCACGTTTCAGGTGATGGGGCATTTAACCAAATCGAAAGGGCGCGTAACGGAAGCGGACATCCAGATTGCGTCTCTGTTTATGGACCGCATGCAGCTTCACGGTGAGGCGCGTACTGCCGCACAACGTGCTTTTCGTGAGGGCAAACAGGGCGAATATCCGTTGCGGACCAAACTGCGCGAATTACGCAGTGCCTGCTTTGGTCGTTTTGACCTGATTCGGATGTTTCTGGAAATTCAGATTCAGGCCGCGTTTGCCGACGGCACACTGCATCCCAACGAACGTCAGGTCCTGTACGTGATTGGTGAAGAGTTGGGCATTTCACACAGCCAGTTCGATCAGTTTCTGCGCATGATGGAAGGCGGCCAGCAGTTTGGCGGCGGCCGCAGTTATTCTCAAGGTGGTTTCCAGCAGGCACAACGCGGTCCTACGCTGGACGATGCCTGTAATGTGCTGGGCGTGAAAAGCAGTGATGATGCCACTACCATCAAGCGAGCCTATCGCAAACTGATGAGTGAGCACCATCCCGATAAGCTGGTGGCAAAAGGGTTACCGCCAGAAATGATGGAAATGGCCAAACAGAAAGCGCAGGACATTCAGTCGGCTTACGATCTGATTCGCAAAGAAAAAGGCTTTAAGTAAGCGGCGTGCGCCCCGGTGATTCATCCGCGGGGCGCGCGAGTCATAAACGGGCCGGTCAGAAATCGGCGGGCTGCTTGAAGGTCATCGCACTGCCAAAAGCAGGATGCGTGATGGTCAGCGATTCGGCATGCAGCAGAAGCCGGCTTGCCATTGCCCTGGCTTCCGGGTGAGCATAAAACCCGTCCCCAAGTATCGGATGGCCCAGCGCCAGCATATGCACGCGCAACTGGTGCGAACGGCCGGTAATGGGCTTCAACGTGACGCGTGCGCTGTTATCGTCCCGATATTCCACCACCTGATACTCGGTTTGTGCCGACTTACCCGTCTCAAAACACACTTTCTGTTTTGGCCGGTTGGGCCAGTCACAAATCAAGGGCAAATCCACCAGGCCTTTTTCCTCTGCCGGATGTCCCCAGACCTGAGCGACATAGGTTTTGGCGGGTTCGCGCTCGCGAAACTGACGTTTTAGTTCACGCTCAGCGGCTTTCGTCAGTGCGACGACAATCACGCCGCTGGTGGCCATATCCAGCCGATGCACCGATTCGGCTTCAGGATAATCCCGCTGGATCCGCGTCATCACGCTGTCTTTGTGCGTCTCAAGTCGACCCGGCACGGAAAGCAGGCCGCTGGGCTTATTCACCACCATGATGTGCGCATCCTGATAGAGAATGTGCAGCCAGGGCTCAAGCGGCGGATTATAGGGTTCCATACATTATTCCAAAAAAGAGGGCCTTGCGGCCCTGAACTTACTGATGCGTAACCACAATCAGACGCAGCGCATCCAGGCGCCAGGTGGCTTCATCCAGACTTTCCAGCACCTGCTCGCGATTGCTTTCCAGCGCGTCAACTTCATCGTCACGAATATTGGGGTTGACGGCTTTCAGGGCTTCCAGACGCGATAACTCGGCCCCCAGCTTTTCACTCGCTTCGCGCCGTGCCGTATCGATTATGGCACGTGCTTCGCTGACGACTTCTTTTTCCGCCAGGGTAAGAATAGCGTGAACATCCTGCTGAACGGCGTTCACCAGCTTACTGCCTGTATGGCGGTTGACCGCATTCAACTGACGGTTGAAGCTCTCGAACTCCACTTTACCTGCCAGGTTGGTGCCCTTGCGATCTAACAGCAAACGCACAGGCGTTGGCGGCAGGAAACGGGTTAACTGCAGATGCTTAGGTGCCTGAGATTCCACCACGTAAATCAGTTCTACCAGCAGCGTGCCGACAGGCAATGCCTTATTCTTCAGTAGCGACAGCGCACAACTGCCTGTGTCGCCCGACAGGATCAGATCCAGGCCGTTACGGATCAGCGGATGTTCCCAGGTAATAAACTGGGTATCTTCACGCGACAGGGCCTGATCGCGGTTGAACGTGATGGTGCAACCGTCTTCAGGTAAGCCCGGGAAATCCGGGACTAACATATGATCTGACGGCGTCAGCACAATCAGGTTATCGCTACGATCTTCCTGATTGATGCCCACGATATCAAACAGATTCAGGGCAAAGTTGACCAGCTCGGTGTCGTTATCCTGCTCGGCAATGGTATTCGCCAGCATCTGCGCGGCGTCGCCGCCGTTCGAGTTCAGCTCCAGTAACCGATCCCGACCTTGTTCAAGCTGAGATTTCAGCGCGTCATGCTGTTTACGGCAGGCGTCGATAAAGTCATCAAAGCCTTCACTGTTTTCCGGCGCAGCCAGATAATTAATCAGTTCAGCGTGCACGCTGTCATAGAGGGTTCTGCCGGTCGGACAGGTGTGCTCAAAGGCATCCAGCCCTTCGTGATACCAGCGCAGCAGGACCGCCTGAGCGGTTTTTTCCAGCCATGGCACCAGAATCTGAATGTCATGCGCCTGACCGATACGATCCAGACGACCGATGCGCTGCTCCAGCAGATCCGGGTTAAACGGCAGATCGAACATAACCAGGCGGCTGGCGAACTGGAAGTTACGGCCTTCAGAGCCGATTTCTGAACACAGCAGAACCTGTGCGCCGTTTTCTTCTGAGGCAAACCAGGCCGCAGCCCGATCGCGTTCAATAATCGACAGCCCTTCGTGGAACACGGCGGCACGGATACCTTCACGCTCGCGTAATACCTGCTCCAGTTGCAGAGCGGTTGCGGCCTGCGCGCAAATCACCAGCACCTTCTCTTTACGGTTGCTGGTCAGATAGCCCATAAGCCATTCTACACGTGGATCGAAGTTCCACCAGGTGCCGGTGTCGCCTTCAAACTCTTGATAAATCTGCTCCGGATAGAGCAGGTCGCGCGCGCGTTCTTCGGCGCTTTTACGCGCGCCCATGATGCTGGAAACTTTGATGGCCGTCTGGTACTGAGCCGGCAACGGCAGGCGAATGGTATGCAATTCCCGTTTCGGGAAGCCCTTCACGCCGTTACGGGTGTTACGGAACAACACGCGGCTGGTGCCGTGGCGATCCATCAGCATGGAAATGAGTTCCTGGCGCGCCTCTTGTTTGCCCTCGCGGTCACTGTTGGCGACCTGTAGCAGCGGTTCGATATCCTGCTCGCCAACCAGCTCATTGATCATATTCATCTCGTCTTGCGAGATGGGATTATCCGCCAGCAGGGAGGTGACCGCATCGGCAATCGGACGGAAATGCTGTTGCTCTTCGATGAAGGCGGCGAAGTCGTGAAAACGCTCGGGATCGAGCAGGCGCAGGCGTGCGAAGTGGCTTTCCATGCCCAGTTGTTCTGGCGTGGCGGTCAGTAGCAGGACGCCTGGTGTGTTTTCGGCGAGCTTTTCAATGACCTGATATTCACGACTTGGCTCACCTTCAGACCAGGCCAGGTGATGCGCTTCATCGACCACCAGGAGATCCCAGTCCGCGTCGGCCAGCTTATCAAGACGCAGCTTATTGCGACGAACAAAGTCCAGCGAACAGATAATCAGTTGTTCCGTGTCGAAGGCATTGTCGCTGTCGTGCTGGGCTTCGGCGTAACGATCGTCATCGAACAGCGCAAAGCGCAGGTTGAAGCGGCGCAGCATTTCAACCAGCCACTGATGTTGCAGCGTTTCTGGTACCACAATCAGTACGCGCTCAGCGCGGCCAGCCAACAGCTGCTGCTGAATGATCATACCGGCTTCGATGGTTTTACCCAGACCCACTTCATCCGCCAGCAGAACGCGCGGTGCATGGCGACGGCCCACATCATGGGCGATATGCAACTGGTGGGGAATCAGGTTGGTACGCATCCCACGCAGGCCACTGACGGGCAGGCGGTACTGTTCACTTTGATATTTACGCGCACGAAAACGCAGGGCGAAGCGATCCATGCGATCGAGCTGGCCAGCGAACAGACGATCCTGGGGCTTGCTGAACACCAGTTTGCTGTCGAGCATGACTTCACGCAGCATCACGTTGGTTTCTTCAGTATCCAGGCGCGTACCGATATAGGTTATCAGGTCATTGTCATTACGGACTTCATCCACCCGCATTTGCCAGCCCTCATGGCTGGTCACGGTATCGCCCGGGTTAAAAATCACGCGGGTGACGGGCGAGTCGCTGCGAGCGTAGAGGCGATTTTCCCCTGTGGCCGGGAAGAGCAGCGTGATCATGCGAGTATCGATCGCCACCACGGTACCTAATCCCAGTTCACTTTCTGTATCACTAATCCAACGCTGACCTAATGTAAAAACCATATAATTTTTGCTCGAATTTTTAACGTTTTTGAAGGTGTTCCCCATTCTCAGGCAATAGCATGTCAACCAGGCAAAAGGGGCCTGGTGCGTATGTCAGAGCAGTGAGTTTTGAGGAAGGGCGTTATGGTACTGGATGGCAGGGCATTCGTCACCTGTCAAAAAAGCCCCAGTTGCCCGGTAATCAGTGTAGCAAAGTCACCCTCGACGAAAGGCAAAATGCCTTCGGCAACAGGTTGCAGCTGTTTCGTAACGTAGTGATCGTAGTCGAGCGGCGTGGTCCGGGCTTCAACGGGTTCGGGGCCGCCCGTCGCTATCACATAGCGAATGCGGCCACCGGTCTGATATTGCAGCGGCCGACCCAGTTTACGGTTGTGTTCATCCGCCAGACGGGCGGCGCGCACGTGAGGCGGCACATTGCGTTCATACTCCTTCAGCGGACGACGCAGGCGTTTCTTATAAATGAGCTGATCGTCCAGTTCGCCCGCCAGCAGCTGTGTTACGGTCGTGCGGACGTACTCTTCCCAGGGCTGACGATGAAATATCCGGCTGTAGAGTTCCTGCTGAAACTGCTGCGCCAGTGGCGTCCAGTCGGTCCGGACGGACTCCAGCCCTTTAAACACCATACGTCCACTGTCGCCTTCACGAATTAATCCCGCGTAGCGTTTCTTACTGCCCTGTTCGGCACCGCGAATGGTTGGCATCAGGAAACGGCAAAAGTGATTTTCATATTCCAGTTCGAGTGCGCTTGTCAGGCCATATTGCTGCTGGAGATGTTCACGCCACCAGTCATTGACCTTCGCGGCCAGTGCGCGGCCTGTTGCTTCCGCCTCGGCTTCATCCCGGGCGGACTTGAGCCAGACAAAGGTAGAATCCGTATCGCCATAGATCACATCATAGCCTTCGGCTTCAATCAGCTCGCGGGTTTGCTGCATGATGGCATGACCGCGCAGCGTAATCGACGAGGCCAGGCGAGGATCAAAAAAGCGGCAGGCGCTGGTGCCCAGCACGCCATAAAACGCATTCATAATGATTTTCAGGGCCTGCGACAGGGGCTTATTGCCCTGTTTTTTCGCGGTTTCGCGTCCCTGCCAAATCTGTTCCACAATCGCGGGCAGGCAATGCGTTTCGCGTGAGAAGCGCGCCTCACGAAAGCCGGGCACCGAATCCGCATCCGTTGGGTGCGCCAGCCCTTCGATGAGGCCGACGGGATCGATCAGAAAGGTGCGGATAATCGAGGGATAAAGACTTTTGTAATCCAGCACCAATACGGAATCATACAGGCCTGGCCGGGAATCCATCACATAGCCGCCGGGGCTGGCTTCCGGCGCAACATCGCCGAGATTGGGGGCGACAAAACCGACCCGATGCATGCGGGGAATATACAGATGGCTGAAGGCCGCCACAGAGCCGCCGTGGCGATCGACCGCCAGCCCGTTAACAGCGGCGCGCTCCAGCAAAAACGGCATGATTTCGGTTTTATGGAAGATGCGTGTGACCAGCTCGCAGTCCTTCAGGTTATAGCGTGCCAGCGCCGGTTTATCGTTGGCAAAACGCCAGTTGATCTCTTCCATGCGCTGCCACGGGTTATCGATAGCTTTGCCTTCGCCGAGCAGTTGTTGTGAAACCGACTCCAGACTAAAAGAGGGGAAATCCCAGAAGGCGGATTTCAGCGCATCAATACCGTCAATGATCAGCCGACCTGGCGCCTGGGCAAAAAACACGCCGGGTTTAAAACCGTGCTCACGCCATTCCAGTACAGCCTGCTGGCGGCCCAGGCGTAACGGAATGCCATAGCGGTCGGCATGTTTCTGCAGAACGCGCAGGTCAAACTGCACCACGTTCCAGCCGATCACCACATCGGGGTCGTGGTCGGCAAACCAGCGATTGAGCGCCTCCAGCAGTTGAGGGCGGGTTTCCAGGTAAATGAGTTCGAAATCCAGTGCGCTGGCATCGCCGTTAGGCGGTCCCAGCATGTAAACCTGACGCTGGCCGCAGCCTTCAAGGCCAATGCAGTAAAGCTCACCATGCTGGGTGGTTTCGATATCCAGTGAGACCCATTTCAGCGGTGGGCGGTAGTCAGGATGCGGTTTGAGCCGGGCGTTAACCAGCGCATCGCCCTGCGCGTCACCATCGAACCACACGGGCGCGGTGATAAACCGTTCCATCAGATAGCGTTCAGGTGGACGAATATCGGATTCGTAAAGGGGAATGCCGTTTTCGCGCAGTTTCTTTTCAATCCACTGAAGCTGGCGATGCTGGCGGCAGTAAAGGCCAAATACCGGCCGGCGGCGAAAATCGGTTAACTGGAGAGGCTGCATGCGCACCTGGCGCTCGTCCTGTAGCAGCGTTTCGACCTGCGCCTGGTACTCGCAGGGAATAAACGTCACCGATTCCTGCACGGGCAGCACGACGCGCTGAGCACCGTCATCGGTGGCCAGCCAGAGCGTAATTTCGGTGCCTTGCGGCGTATCGCGCCAGTGACGGCTCAGCAGAAACCCTGCGCGGGGCTTATTCACGTATTCTCCAGGCTGATAGCGAATCGGGCATGCGGTTAAAAAGTATAACATGGATATTTATACAGTGTCTCCCGGTGCGTTTTGTCAATATTGGCCTACAATTCTTGCCTTGACGCTGTGATGTCTGCTCTGGACAATCCAGCCTTCTGCTTTTTCTGAGGATTGATATGGAAGCCTGGGTTCAACACCTGATTACACAGTCGCTGGAGTGGGCGCTGTTTGCCGTGGCGCTGGTGACGTTTCTGGAGTCACTGGCGTTTGTGGGGCTGCTGCTCCCCGGCACCGTGATGATGGCGAGCCTTGGCGCGCTGGTGGGCAGTGGGCAGATCGGTTTGTATCCCGCCTGGGCCGCTGGCTTCGTCGGTTGTCTGCTTGGCGACTGGGTTTCTTACGGGATTGGCTGGAAATTTCAGGGGCCGCTTCATCGCTGGAAATACCTGCAAAAATACAAAGGGCTGCTGGATAAAACCGAACATGCGCTGTATCAGCACAGCATGTTTACCATTCTGGTCGGCCGTTTTGTGGGACCCACTCGCCCGCTGATCCCGCTGGCGGCAGGTATGCTGGAATTGCCGGTACGCAAGTTTCTGCCCCCCAATCTGATCGGCTGTATTTTATGGCCCCCGCTTTATCTGTTGCCGGGGATTCTGGCAGGCGTGGCGATTGATGTCCCGAAAGAAGCCCAGGGCGGTCACTTTATCTGGCTGCTGGTTGCCGTTGCCCTTGTGGTGTGGCTGGGATGCTGGCTGTGCTGGCGCTGGTGGCGCGGTGAAAAGACCCGCGACTGGGCCACCGCGTATTTGCCGCCTGAACGACTGCGCTGGCTTGCGCCACTGGGCCTGGTCGTGGCCGTTGCGGCCTTCGTCGGTATTCAGTTTCACCCGATGATGCCAGTTTTCCGCCACCTGCTGTGGCAGGTCTTTATCGGTTAACGACGTGGGATGCCGAGTACATCGGCTTCCCGCACGTCCCCTGACAGCAGCCGGTCTGTTGCGCCATCCCAGTAAACCCGTCCATCTACCACCACCACGCTGCGTGGCGCAATCTGCTGCGCATCTTCAAGACTGTGCGACACCATAAGTAATGTGATTTCACGGGCTTCGCAGACGGTACGCACCAGGTTGAGCATCTCGCCACGCAGTGCCGGATCAAGCGCCGAGAAAGGTTCATCCAGCAGTAATACCGGCCGCTCGCGCAGCAGGCAGCGTGCCAGCGCTACGCGCTGACGTTGTCCACCTGAGAGCTGGCCTGGCAGGCGCGACAGCATCTCACTGAGCCCGACCTGCTGTGCAATGGTGGCTACCTGCTGACGCTGGTCCGCAGTCAGCCTGAGCCCGGGATGTAAGCCCAGCCCCAGATTCTGTTCCACGCTGAGATGCGGAAACAGGTTGTTTTCCTGAAACAGCATCGATACCGGGCGCTGAGCGGGCACGCTGTGGGTATGATCGACGCCATCCATTATCAGACTGCCCTGGCTGACGGGCAGAAAGCCGGCAATCAGATTTAACAACGTACTCTTACCCGCGCCGCTTGGACCAAGAATCGCCAGCCGTTCGCCGCGCCCGGCGTGAAGGGAAAAACGCATCGGCAAATGCTGATACAGGTAAGTCAGATTATTCAGTGTCAGCATGGCGACCCGGTAATTTTTCCATCAGAGTAAACAGAGACAGGCAGAGCACCAGCAACAGTAATGCGGTAACGGCTCCGTCGGCCCCACGATAGGCACCAATCTGCTGATAGAGGTAGAACGGCAGCGTACGGAAATCGGCGTTACCGAACAGCGCCACGACGCCAAAGTCTCCAATTGACAGTACGCAGGCAAACGCCAGCGCCTGTGCCAGTGGCCGCTTCAGTGCACGGAGTTCTATCAGCGTCAGGCGGTTCCATCCGCTGATCCCTAATGCGCCGCACAGGTGGTTGTAGCGTTCTGCGATATCCCGCATCGGGTTTTCCAGCACTTTCAGGGCATAGGGAATGGCGATCAGTGCATTGGCGAACATCACTACGCCATCCGCCGCATCGGGCAGCCCTGTAGTGGCATTCAGCAGCAGGAAAAAGCCGGTTGCCAGCACGATACCCGGCATGGCCAGAATCAGCATGCCGCTGGTGTCCATAAATTGTGCGGCAAGTTTACGCTGGCGCAGGCGCAGTTCGCGGCTGCTCCAGAGCAGCATGGTCGTCAGTAACACGCACAGCACGCCAGCGCCCAGGGCGATGCGCAGTGAGGTGAATGTTGCCTGCCACAACGCCGGTTGTTGCAAGGCGCCGCGCAGTCCGCCGTCCAGGCCATTAATAATCACTGCGATCAGGGGCGGTAGCAGTAACAGCAAGGCTAAACCGATGAGAGCAATGTCACTGATGCGCGCCAGCACGGAATCCTGCGGATCGCGCCAGCCCTGGCGCTGCGTGTTGCCAGCGGGAATGGCGTGACTGAAGCGCTGACTGAGAAGCACCAATACCAGGCAGCAGCAAAGCTGAATCAACGCCAGGAGTGCGGCGCGTCCCGGATCGTAGTCGTAACTTAAAGCCTGAAAAATGGCCAGTTCGATAGTGGTGGCCCGCGGCCCGCCACCCAGTGAAAGAACCGTGGCAAAACTGGCGAAGCAGAGCATGAAAATCAACGCACCGGTAGGCAGTAACTGGCGACGTAGCCACGGCCATTCAAGGAGCCGAAAGTGATGCCAGCCACGGATATTCAGCTGTGCAGCAAGCTGACGCTGTTCGGCCGGAATGCTTTCCAGCGCCTGCAGCATCAGGCGCGTGGCCAGCGGCAGGTTGAAAAAAACATGGGCCAGTAAAATGCCCTGAAGCCCGTAAGGCGAGAAGTGATAGTCCACGCCAAACCAGGCGCAAAGCCGGGCCAGCCAGCCCACCCGACCATAGACAGTGAGCAGACCAAATACCGCGACCAGCACCGGCAAGACCAGCGTCATGGCGCACAGGCGTAATAATCCCTGACGGCCAGGAAAACGGCGTCGATAGAGAGCCCGGGACAGCGGAATGGCCGGCAGCAAAGAGAGCAGGGCGGAGAGCAGCGCCTGCGTAAATGAAAAGCCAATCACATGATGCAGATAGGTATCCTGCAGAACCGCACGCCAGTCGGTCGCCGGGGCCGCCATCCACAGTGCAGCAAAAGCTGACAACGCCACGCTGCAAAGCAGCAACGTGGCGAGTGAACCCGGAATCAGCCAGAAGGGGATCAGCGACTCACGGCGCGTTGCCATTGGCTGACCCATTGTGAACGGTGGCTGGCGACGGCTTCAGGCGAAAACTGTAATGCCGTCTTCGGCACGCTGAGTGAAGCAAAGCCTGCAGGCAGGTCGGTTTTGATCACCGGGTACATCCAGTTGCCGGTTGGAATCGTATTCTGGAAAGCGGGCGTGACCATGAACTGCATAAACTGCTCTGCCAGTTTTGGTTGTTTGCTGTTAGCCAGGCGGGCTGCCACTTCCACCTGCAGATAGTTGCCTTCGGCAAACGGTGCCGCGGCATAGTTATCTTTCTTCTCTTCAATAATGTGATAAGCCGGCGACGTGGTATAGCTCAACACCAGATCGCTCTCGCCTTTCAGAAACAGACCGTAGGCTTCACTCCACCCTTTGGTCACCGTGACGGTTTTCTTTGCCAGCTTTTGCCAGGCTTCAGGCGCCTTGTCTCCGTAGACTTTTTGCATCCACAGCAGCAGGCCAAGGCCCGGCGTGCTGGTGCGGGGATCTTCATAAATCACGCGCCATTTTTCGGGGCTTTCGACCAGTTCTTTGAGGCTCTTTGGTGGGTTTTTCAGCGTGTTTTTGTTATAGACGAACGCGAAGTAGCCGTAATCGAAGGGCACAAAGGTGGTGTCCTTCCAGCCGCCGGGAACCTGCAATTTACCGGTATCAACGTCGCTTTTGGCAAACAGCCCGGTTTGTTGCGCGGCCTGCAGGAGGTTGTTATCCAGCCCTAAGACCACATCGGCCTTGCTGTTCTTGCCTTCCAGACGGACGCGATTCAGCAGCGAAACCCCGTCTTCCAGGGCCACATATTTCAGTTCGCAACCGCACTGGGCTTCAAAGGCTTTTTTAACGGCCGGACCCGGTCCCCAGTCAGCGGAAAACGAATCATAGGTGTAAACCGTCAGGACAGGTTTGGCCGCGAAGACCGGGGCAGAGAGTAACAGCAGCACGGGCAGGACGTTTTTTAACACTTTGCGCTCCTATAGCGGCAGGGTTGAGTCGCAAAGGATCTGAGCAAAGTTGCCTCTCAAATCCCTACGTCGGCATTAACCGATTCAGGTTCGACGGGTATATCTCAGCGCTCTGGCATGATGGAAAGAGGCACCCCGTTGAGAACGTCACATTCTAGTCATTTAATGCCCGCCGGGAAAGGATCACAGCGTGGGCGGTGCAAACCAGGCGGATTTAAAGTCAAACCACCCCAGCGTATTCATCCGTACTCCGCGCATACTGCGCTGGCCTTCCAGCAGCAGCCAGTGATGAAACAACGGATGAAGCCAGTTGCTTTCAACCAGCTGTTTCGCCCATTCAGCAAGGGGGAGCGTTTTCTCACGCCAGCGCGCAGCATCCTGCTGCCAGTTCACCGGCAGGCAGTGCTGCAACAACGGGACTTCGTATAACAGCGCAAACAGAGAATAGTCCAGGGGCAGGGTAAAGTTGACGCTGCCGAGCCAGATATCGCTTTCACCTGTGCCCTGATGCCAGGATTCATAACTGACCTCACGCACGTCCAGCGTCACGTCGTGTTGCGCCAGTAGTGGACGCAAGGCATCGGTGATACTGACGTGCTCAATGTGCTGGTTATAAACGGTCAGCGTCAGGTGTGTCAGGCCTGCGGGTTTTTCTACCGGTGTCAAATCACGCCGGTGGTGCCAGCGGGGCAGCAGGCCGTAAGCAGGAAACCAGTAACGCTGGTAGCCCAGATCCGCATTGTTCAGTAAGGCGATGGGGTTAAGCAGGAAGCTAAGCCAGCGTCGAATGCCCGGTTCGCCTGCCTTCGCGGAGCGCTGGTCAAACAGTAAAAAGTAGCAGCCCTCTTCAAGCCGACTCTCTTCCTGTTTCTCATCGGCCTGTTCGCCCTGCAGGCGAACACCGGCATAAACCACTTCGTCACTGATCTCGGGCAGCACCCATACCGACACGTCATCGATCAAGGCGCGATAGCCAAAGTAGTCGTCGAAGGCTTCGATCTTCAGCTGACTTTGCTGATTGCGGATGACCCGATAGGGCCCTGTCCCTATGGGCTGACGGGCAAAATCGCGCATATCGGGCCACTCGCGCGGCAGAATCATGGCGCTGACGCTGCCCAACAGCCAGGGTAGCCAGCTGTCGGGCTGATCTAAATAGATATCCAGCGTCCAGGGGGCAGGGGAGTCAAGTCGCTGAAGATGGCAAAACAGCGGATGCTGGCGCAGGCGCTCAAGGCTGGCAATCACATCGTCCATGTCGAGTTCCCGGCCATGATGGAAACGGATAGCCGGACGTAAATAAAAGCGCCAGTGTCGATCCGAATGTTGCTGCCAGTGATGAGCGATATCGGCTTCGATTTCCCCTTTTTCCTCATTTATGCGTGTCAGACCGCTAAAAATCTGACGAGCGATATGGGTTTCTGACCGACGCAGGGGCGATCCAGGCAGCAGATTGAGCAGAGGGCGATAGTAGAGGACGCGCAGAATATGTTTTCCCTGCCGGAAACTGCGGCCCAGATGCGCGCTGATCATCTGTCTGACCTGATCTTTATCGCCGACAAGCTGCACCAGTTGATCAATACGATCCTGTTCCAGCAGGTCTTCAGCGCGCTGCTGCTGCAAGGTTAGTCCGGTGTAGCAGAAGGTGAGCACGGATCGCTTGCCCCGTCCGGCCTCCGCCTGCCAGGTGAGCCAGCCGGCTTCCTGCATCCTGTTAAGCAGGTTCCGCATATGGCGACGTGAACAGTGCAGGGCGTCGGCCAGCTCACCCAGGGTGGTTTCCTGCGATTGCCCCTGACAGCTCTGCCACAGACGAATGAACTGCTGCTTCAGACGTGATGACGACATAAAAGAGGAACTCCCTCTGAAACCTGCTCTGTTTTTCCTGCCCTATTTTAGAGGCAAACTTTCTCGCATTGGAAGAGCGGGAGGCATTCAGCGATGGATGGCGCTCTGACATGGACGGCAGCGATGCCCGTCCCTTCTGAGTAGTGTGCTACGATTTTGCCAGCAGAGTTATTCTGCTGGTTTTTTTTACGTTGCAGGTTATGGTCGGGGGACACGCTTCCCGTTTCTATTGTTGTTCTGTCAGGGATAAGGCATGAAATCTTTGTTAGCATTCTCGCGCCGTTTCAATCCGGTGTTTTTCGCTTTTATGGTGACCGCCTTTATCCTCGGCGTAGCGGGCGCGCTTCAGGCACCGACGCTGAGCCTGTTTTTATCGCGAGAAGTGCAGGTGCCGCCGCTGTGGGTTGGGCTGTTTTTTACCCTCAATGCCGTTGCCGGGATTGTGGTGAGCATGATGATCGCAAAACGTTCTGACCGGGTCGGCGATCGCCGCAATATCATCTTGCTGTGCTGCATGCTGGCATTGGCAAACGCGCTCCTGTTCGCCTTTACCCGCCATTATCTGACGCTGATAACGCTGGGCGTACTGCTGTCGTCGCTGGCGAATGTCGCCATGCCGCAGCTTTTTGCCCTGGCGCGTGAATATGCCGACAGTGCTTCGCGCGAAGTGGTGATGTTCAGCTCTGTCATGCGTGCTCAGGTCTCGCTGGCCTGGGTGATTGGCCCGCCATTGTCATTTGCGCTGGCGCTGAATTTTGGCTTTGTCACGTTGTTCAGCGTGGCCGCCGGGCTGTTTTTTCTCTGTTTTCTGCTGATCTGGTTCACGGTGCCCTCGGTGCCGCGCACCGCGTCCCTGATGCAGTCAGGCGGAATTCCGCTGAGTGGCTGGCGTATTCGTGATGTGCGTATTTTGTTTGCCGCATCGACGCTGATGTGGACCTGCAACACCATGTATATCATCGACATGCCGTTATGGATCAGTACGGATCTGGGCTTACCTGAAAATCTGGCCGGAATCTTAATGGGCACGGCTGCCGGGCTGGAGATCCCGGTCATGATCGTGGCGGGCTTTTACGCCAAACGATGGGGCAAGCGGAATATGATGGCCGCCGCCGTGGCTGCTGCCGTCGTGTTCTACAGCGGCCTTATCCTGTTTCACAGCCATCTGGCGCTGCTGATCCTGCAGGTGTTTAACGCCCTGTTTATCGGCGTGGTCGCAGGCATTGGCATGTTGTGGTTTCAGGATCTGATGCCTGGACGGGCGGGCGCGGCCACCACCCTGTTTACTAACAGCATTTCGACCGGGATTATCCTGGCGGGGCTATGTCAGGGTGCGCTGGTTGAACATTTTGGGCACGGCAGTGTGTACTGGGTGATTGCAGCGATTTCGCTGGTTACGTTGGTGATGATCAGAAGAGTCAAAGAGGCGTGATCCGCGCCTGTGAGATGCGCAGGGCAAAAAAAAAGCCCGGTCAGCAGACCGGGCCGTACGGTGATAACGAAGCTTAGCGCATAAAGGCGGGCTGGTTATTTTCGTAAGCTGAAATCGCGCTTTCGTGCTGCAGCGTCAGGCCGATGCTGTCCAGTCCATTCAGCATGCAGTGGCGACGGAAATCATCAATCTTAAAGCTGTAGGTCTTGTCGCCGGCTTTAACCACCTGCGCTTCCAGATCCACTTCGAAGCGGATGCCCGGACGGGCTTTTACCAGGGTAAACAATTCGTCTACCTGCTCCTCAGTCAACGTGACCGGCAGCAGTTGGTTATTAAAGCTGTTGCCATAAAAAATATCGGCAAAGCTCGGCGCGATGACGACTTTAAAACCGTAATCGGTCAGTGCCCATGGCGCATGCTCACGTGACGAACCACAGCCAAAGTTTTCACGTGCCAGCAGGATGGATGCCCCTTTGTACTCCGGGAAGTTGAGCACGAAATCCGGATTAGGCTCCAGGCCGTGATCGTCCAGGAAACGCCAGTCGTTAAACAGATGCGCACCGAAACCAACACGCGTCACTTTCTGCAAAAACTGCTTTGGAATGATGGCGTCGGTGTCGACGTTAGCGGCATCCAGTGGCACCACCAAACCCGTATGTTGCGTAAATTTTTCTGCCATGATGGCGTCCTTATGTCAGGCTGCGAATATCAGCGAAATGGCCATTAACGGCAGCAGCAGCGGCCATCGCCGGGCTGACCAAATGTGTCCGTCCGCCACGGCCCTGGCGGCCTTCGAAGTTACGGTTACTGGTTGAAGCACAACGCTCGCCGGGATTCAGGCGGTCGTTATTCATCGCCAGACACATGGAGCAGCCAGGCAGGCGCCATTCAAATCCGGCCTCAATAAAGATCTTATCCAGCCCTTCGGCTTCGGCCTGGGCTTTAACCGGGCCTGAACCTGGCACCACCAGAGCCTGAACGCCCGGCGCAACTTTACGCCCTTTGGCAATCGCGGCGGCGGCGCGCAGATCTTCAATGCGCGAGTTAGTGCAGGAACCAATAAAGACTTTATCGATGCTGACGTCGGTCAGTTTGATACCGGGTTGCAGGTTCATATAAGCCAGCGCCTTCTCTGCGGATGCCCGCTCCACGGGATCCGCAAACGAGGCCGGGTCGGGAATCTGCGCATCCACCGCGATAACCTGCCCAGGGTTCGTTCCCCAGGTAACCTGCGGGGCGATCTCTTCTGCACGCAGCGTCACGACGCGGTCAAATTTCGCGTCCGGATCGGATTTCAGCGTGCGCCAGTATTCAACGGCCTGCGCCCATTTCTCACCTTCCGGTGAAAACTGACGTCCTTTCAGGTAGGCGAAGGTGGTTTCATCGGGGGCCACCAGACCGGCTTTTGCGCCCATCTCGATAGCCATGTTACACAGCGTCATGCGGCCTTCCATGCTCAGCGCTTCGATCGCGGAACCACAGAATTCGACAACATGGCCGGTACCGCCCGCGCTGCCGGTTTTGCCGATAATGGCCAGCACGATATCTTTCGCCGTAATGCCCGGCGCAACCGTACCTGTCACTTCAATCTTCATGGTTTTAGCACGGCCCTGTTTCAGGGTTTGAGTGGCAAAAACGTGCTCGACTTCAGAGGTACCGATACCGAAGGCCAGCGAGCCAAAAGCGCCGTGTGTAGCCGTGTGCGAGTCACCGCAGACAATGGTCATGCCCGGTAAGGTCATGCCTTGTTCCGGACCGATGACGTGCACGATGCCCTGGAACGGGTGATTCAGGTCATATAACTGCACGCCAAATTCCGCACAGTTCTTGATCAGCTCCTGCATCTGAATACGGGCCATTTCACCCGAGGCATGAATATCTTTGGTCTGGGTAGAAACGTTGTGATCCATGGTGGCGAAGGTTTTCGACGGCTGGCGCACTTTACGACCGTGCGCCCGCAAGCCATCAAACGCCTGCGGTGAGGTCACCTCATGAATCAGGTGACGGTCAATATAGAGCAGCGGCGTTTCATTCGGCGCTTCGTGAACGACATGTGCATCAAATAACTTCTGGTATAAAGTTTTCATTTTATTATTTTTCCTCGGCGACAAAGCGAGCAATGATGCTGCCCATCTCATCGGTGCTAATCGCAGGGCCATCACCGGCTAAATCTTTGGTGCGGTAACCTTCGGCTAACGCACGGCTGATGGCGCGTTCAATACTGGCAGCGGCCTCATCGGCGTTCAGGCTGTAGCGCAGCAGCAGTGACAGCGACAAAATCTGAGCAATCGGGTTGGCAATGTTCTGCCCGGCGATATCCGGTGCGGAGCCGCCAGCCGGTTCGTAGAGGCCAAAGCCGTCTTCGCTCAGGCTGGCTGAGGGCAGCATGCCCATAGAACCGGTGATCATCGCGCACTCGTCTGACAGAATGTCGCCAAACAGGTTTGAGCACAGCAGCACGTCGAACTGAGAAGGATCTTTAATCAGCTGCATGGTGGCATTGTCGATGTACATATGGCTCAACTGCACATCGGGATAATCTTTCGCGATCTCGTTGACGATCTCGCGCCACATGACCGAGGTTTGCAGTACGTTGGCTTTATCCACGGAGGTCACTTTGTTGCGGCGCTTGCGGGCGGACTCGAAAGCCTGACGTGCAATACGTTCGATTTCAAAGCGATGGTAGACTTCGGTATCAAACGCGCGTTCATGCGGACCGCTGCCTTCACGTCCTTTCGGCTGACCAAAATAGATGCCGCCGGTCAGTTCACGGACACACAGAATGTCGAAACCGCGTGCCGCGATATCGCTGCGCAGTGGACAAAACGCTTCGAGACCGCTGTACAGCGCCGCCGGGCGCAGGTTACTGAACAGTTTAAAATGCTTACGCAGGGGAAGCAGCGCGCCACGTTCGGGCTGGGAAGCCGGGGGCAGGTGCTCCCATTTTGGCCCGCCCACGGAACCGAACAGAATCGCATTAGCCTGCTCACAACCGGCTACAGTGGCCGGGGGGAGCGGTTCACCATGGCGGTCAATGGCGATGCCGCCCACATCGTATTCGCTGGTGGTAATACGCAGATTAAAGCGCTGACGAACGGCATCTAATACCTTTATAGCCTGCGCCATCACTTCCGGGCCGATACCGTCGCCCGCCAGTACTGCGATATGTGAAGAGTTTGACATGATTACACCGTTTCCTTCTGATCTTTAGACTTGCGCTGTAACTCTTTCTCGACCTGTTTGGCTCGCCAGATGTTGTTTAAGGCGTTCACCATCGCTTTGGCAGACGATTCGACGATATCTGTTGCCAGGCCAACGCCGTGGAATTTGCGGTTGTTGTAGCTCACCACAATATCGACCTGGCCCAGGGCATTTTCGCCGTGGCCTTTTGCCGTCAGCTTGTAATTAACCAGCTCGGCATTGAACTGGGTAATTCGGTTAATGGCCTGATAAACCGCATCAACCGGACCGTTCCCGGTCGCCGCTTCTGATTTCGTCTGTTCGCCACAGCCCAGATTAACCGACGCGGTCGCCGTAATACTGGAGCCTGACTGCACAGTGAAATCATTCAGTTGGAAAAATTCAGGCTCTTCGTTTTGTTTGTCGATGAAAGCCAGCGCTTCCAGGTCGTAGTCAAAAACCTGACCTTTCTTGTCCGCCAGTTTCAGGAAAGCGTCATACAGGGAATCCAGATTGTATTCGCTCTCTGTGTAGCCCATCTCTTCCATGCGATGTTTTACCGCTGCACGACCGGAACGGGATGTCAGATTAAGCTGAATTTTATGCAGGCCAATGGATTCTGGCGTCAGGATTTCATAGTTTTCACGATTCTTAATCACGCCGTCCTGATGAATGCCCGACGAGTGGGCAAACGCGTTCGATCCGACAACCGCTTTGTTGGCCGGAATCGGCATATTGCAGATCTGGCTAATCATCTGGCTGGTACGATAAATTTCATGATGGTGAATGTTAGTATGGACATTCATGATCTGCTGGCGGGTTTTAATCGCCATGATCAATTCTTCCAGCGCACAGTTACCGGCACGTTCGCCCAGGCCGTTCAATGTCCCTTCCACCTGACGCGCCCCGGCCTGCACCGCTGCAATCGCATTACCGGTGGCCATGCCTAAATCGTCGTGTGTGTGCACAGACAGAATCGCTTTGTCGATATTCGGTACGCGATTGATTAACTGGCTGATAATGTTGGCGTATTCATTCGGCAGGGTATAGCCAACGGTATCAGGGATATTGATGGTGGTTGCGCCCGCATTTATGGCGGCTTCGACCATGCGGCACAGGTCGTCAATGGGCGTACGACCACCGTCTTCACAGGAGAATTCAACATCGTCCGTATAGTTACGGGCTCGTTTTACCATGCGCACCGCCCGCTCAATTACCTCGGGTAAGGTGCTGCGCAGTTTCGTGGCGATATGCATCGGCGAGGTGGCAATAAAGGTATGGATGCGGAAGGCCTCGGCAACCCGCAATGATTCGTAGGCGGCATCAATGTCCTGCTCAACACAGCGCGCCAGGCCGCAAACCCGACTGTTTTTAATAGTACGCGCAATGGTTTGTACGGATTCAAAATCACCTGGTGACGAGACGGGGAAGCCGACTTCCATCACATCAACGCCCATACGTTCCAGCGCTAACGCAATCTGCAGTTTTTCTTTCACACTCAGGCTGGCCTGTAAGGCCTGTTCACCATCACGCAGAGTGGTATCGAAAATAATAACTTGCTGGCTCATCGTGTTCATCCTTTTGCGTTTCTTGCCTTGCAACGAGCATAAAAAAACCCGCGACAGGCGCGGGTTTTTAACTTTTAGCAGGTTCGAATCAGTGTTTGATTTCGCCCACAAGTCTACCGCGCAGAGAATTTGCGAGAAGTAGTAGACCTGATAGACGAAAAGAACGTGACATGTTTCAAACCCCGTGAATTTTTTGCTGCATCTATTGGTACTGGAATCAACAATCGATGTCAACCATAAGCGAAGGGTTATTTTCAGCCGCCGCAAAGAAAAATGTTCTGACATTTTTGACGCTCACAGAGTATTAAACGAGGCGGACAGAACCCATGACGTTCATTACTGCTGATACGGGGTTACGGAAGAAAGACTGCTTTTTAAGGTGATGAAATATAATGATAAATTAATATTCCAGTATCGCTTTATCCATAATCAGGCCATCTCAGGCAGCATAATCTCATGCGCTTTAAATTTTTATAAGATAATTACGCCATAAAAACGCATGAGGAAAAGATGGCTGGCTGAGTCCGTTCGTCATAGGTTTTTTTTATTTCTTAGATATGGCTACAAAAAATATCATTAACAGCATTTTCCTCTGCCATTATTGAACGTATTTAGTTTAATAATCGCAGGCAAAAGTTGGCGGGCAGAGGCTTTGAATCCCGCCGCCTTTCATCAAATGCGTTTGGCGTTTGCCAGCCCGTTTTTCTACGGTTATGGTAATCGACCTACTCTTAGAAAAATTAACCCAGCAGAATTCTCTGTATCTGGATCGCAGAAATGAGTTCTGCGGTCTTAGCAAAAACATAAGGTTTTGATTTTAATTGGCGAAACAGGGCAGGATGCATATGGCTAGCGGAAAAGCCGTCGCCAGTGGATTCAGTTCCTCAAGCCGGGAGGCAGAAAATGGAGATGTTGTCAGGAGCCGAAATGGTCGTCCGGTCGTTGATCGACCAGGGCGTGAAGCAAGTGTTCGGTTATCCGGGTGGCGCAGTACTCGATATCTATGATGCACTGCAAACTGTGGGGGGCATCGACCATGTTCTGGTCCGCCACGAGCAGGGTGCGGTCCACATGGCCGATGGTCTGGCACGCGCAACCGGTGAAGTCGGTGTGGTGCTGGTGACGTCCGGGCCGGGTGCAACCAATGCGATCACCGGTATCGCGACCGCCTATATGGATTCTATTCCGTTAGTCATTCTGTCGGGTCAGGTGCCGTCTTCGCTGATTGGTTATGATGCCTTCCAGGAATGTGACATGGTGGGGATTTCCCGCCCGGTGGTGAAACACAGTTTTCTGGTGAAAAACACCGAAGAGATCCCGACGGTACTGAAAAAAGCTTTCTGGCTGGCATCCAGCGGTCGCCCGGGACCGGTGGTTATCGATCTGCCAAAAGATATCCTTAATCCTGCGAATAAGCTGCCTTATCACTATCCGCAGGAAGTGAGCATGCGCTCGTATAATCCGACAATTCAGGGCCATAAAGGCCAGATTAAGCGTGCGTTACAAACCTTACTGGCGGCGCATAAGCCGGTTATCTATGCCGGCGGCGGTGCCATTACGTCGTCGTGTGAAGCCGAGCTGTTGCAGCTGGCTGAGCGCCTGAATATTCCGGTCACGACTTCACTGATGGGGCTGGGTGCGTTCCCTGGCAGCCATCGCCAGTGCGTAGGTATGCTCGGTATGCACGGCACCTACGAAGCGAATATGACGATGCACAATGCCGATTTGATCTTCGGCGTTGGTGTACGTTTTGACGATCGCACCACCAACAATCTGGCAAAATACTGCCCGAACGCCACCGTGATGCATATTGATATCGATCCGACGTCGATTTCCAAAACGGTTTCCGCGGATATTCCGATTGTGGGCGATGCAAAACAGACGTTACAGCAGATGCTGGAACTGCTTGATCACACGGAGGCGAAGCAGCAGTTAGACAGTCTGCGTGACTGGTGGCAGTCGATTGAGACCTGGCGCGGGCGTCAGTGCCTTGCCTACGATCGTACCAGTGACAAAATCAAACCCCAGGCCGTGATCGAAACCATCTGCCGTCTTACTAATGGTGATGCTTACGTGACATCGGACGTAGGGCAGCATCAGATGTTTGCCGCGCTCTACTACACCTTTGATAAACCCCGTCGCTGGATTAACTCTGGTGGCCTCGGCACCATGGGCTTCGGCCTGCCTGCCGCGCTGGGTGTCAAAATGGCGCTGCCTGACGAAACCGTGATTTGCGTGACGGGCGATGGCAGTATTCAGATGAACATTCAGGAGCTTTCGACCGCGCTCCAGTATGATCTGCCGGTATTAGTGCTGAACCTGAACAACCGTTTCCTGGGCATGGTGAAACAGTGGCAGGACATGATTTACTCTGGCCGCCATTCTCAGTCTTATATGGAATCATTGCCTGATTTCGTTCGCCTGGCGGAGGCCTATGGTCACGTAGGCATTGCCATCAGTCATCCTGCGGAGCTGGAAGAGAAGCTGACGCTGGCACTGGAAACTCTGGCAAAAGGACGACTGGTGTTTGTTGATGTTAACGTTGACGGCAGTGAGCATGTTTACCCGATGCAGATTCGCGGTGGCAGTATGGATGAGATGTGGTTGAGCAAAACGGAGAGGACTTAATTATGCGTCGCATTTTATCGGTTTTGCTGGAAAACGAATCCGGCGCATTGTCTCGTGTTGTTGGCCTGTTTTCACAGCGTGGCTACAACATTGAGAGCCTGACGGTTGCGCCCACGGACGATCCTACGCTGTCACGCATGACGATTCAGACTGTTGGCGACCAGAAAGTCCTGGAGCAGATTGAGAAACAGCTGCACAAACTGGTCGATGTTTTGCGTGTGACCGAGTTAGGGCAGGGCGCTTACGTCGAACGTGAAATTATGCTGGTGAAAATTCAGGCGACAGGTTATGGCCGCGAAGAGGTAAAGCGCAGCGCAGAAATTTTCCGGGGCCAGATTATTGATGTGACGCCTTCGCTTTACACGGTTCAGCTGGCAGGCACCAGTGATAAGCTGGATGCATTCTTAAGCACGGTACGCGAAGTGGCTGAAATTGTAGAAGTCGCGCGCTCCGGCATCGTTGGTGTTTCACGTGGCGAACGGATAATGCGTTAATCACGCGCCGTAACGATCTAAAACGAATGTAACCCGGCGAAATGCCGGGTTTTTTCTTTTTTGTGCAGAACAAGGTTTTCCATCAGAAAAGCGGTTGCTCCGCGCACTTTTCTGCTGTTAGATGTGATAAAAGAATGTCCATAGCTTATCTGCGGGTTATCAGACCCGCTTAACGGTGGGGTTACAGTGAAACTGGATGAAATTGCGCGCCTGGCGGGTGTATCGCGCACCACGGCCAGTTACGTCATTAATGGAAAGGCACGGCAGTATCGTGTCAGCGATAAAACCGTTGAGAAAGTCATGGCGGTGGTCCGCGAGCATAACTATCATCCTAATGCTGTGGCGGCAGGGCTGCGCGCCGGGCGCACGCGCTCGATCGGTCTGGTGATTCCCGATCTGGAAAACACCAGTTATACACGTATTGCTAACTATCTTGAGCGTCAGGCCCGCCAGCGTGGCTACCAGTTATTGATCGCCTGTTCTGAAGATCAGCCTGACAATGAAATGCGCTGTATTGAGCATCTGCTGCAACGCCAGGTGGACGCCATTATCGTATCCACTTCACTTCCTCCTGAGCATCCTTTTTATCAGCGCTGGATTAACAATCCCCTGCCCATCATCGCACTGGACCGCGCGCTGGATCGTGAACACTTTACCAGCGTGGTCGGTGCTGACCAGGACGATGCGTATGCCCTGGCGGCTGAACTGCGTCAGCTTAAGGTCAGCAACGTTCTGTTCATGGGCGCGTTACCAGAATTATCGGTCAGCTTTCTGCGTGAACTGGGATTCAGAGAAGCCTGGAAAGGGGATGAGCGTCCCATCGACTTCCTCTATTGCAATAGTTTTGAGCGCACGGCGTCGGCCGCCGTGTTCGAAAAGTATTTGCAGGATCACTCAATGCCAGACGCGCTGTTCACCACGTCATTCGGCCTGTTACAGGGCGTGATGGATGTGACTCTGAAGCGTAACGGCCGCCTGCCGTCCAATCTGGCGATTGCCACCTTTGGCGATCATGAGCTGCTGGACTTCCTGGAGTGCCCGGTGTTATCGGTAGGCCAGCGTCATCGTGATGTAGCCGAACGGGTACTGGAATTGGTATTAGCGTCTCTCGATGAACCGCGTAAACCCAAGCCTGGATTAACGCGTATTCGCCGCAATTTATTACGTCGCGGACAATTAAGCAGAATTTCTAATTAATAATACGGGCAGCGATTTGTCTGCCCCGATGTTTAAATGCTGTTTTTAAACTCTTTCTTGTCCAAAGTAAAAAAGCGTAAGCGTTTAACATTCATTCTAACAAATTAAGTTAACAGACCATTCTTGTTTACTTACAACTTAACGCTGGTTTAGCCCCTTAACATCAGGCGAGTGGCTAGGCTTCCGTTAAGAAATCCCCTAAAATGCGTCCCCTGTCTCAAAACGGCATCGGATTATTCAACCGTAATAAACGTGTTAATTTTCGCCGTTTTTTTCAGAGCTGAATTTTTTATTCAATTATTCATTAGTTTAATTTTGATTAATCATCTTCCGGCGTTTTGAAACCTTTTCAGTGTTAATTCCCGCCTCGGTAAATAATCATATTCTACTGCCGCTCCGGCTTGACAATGATTTCCTACGATCCTTAAACTCGTTTTGTGGTAAAAAGTGGGATAAAGTGGTGCAAATGGGTAACTGAGGGGTGAGACTGACATGTTCCGTGGAGCAACGTTAGTCAATCTCGACAGCAAAGGACGACTGGCGGTACCAACCCGTTACCGTAATTTGCTGAACGAGGAATCGCAGGGGCAGATGGTTTGTACCATCGACCTCCATCAGCCATGCCTGTTGCTTTACACCTTACCCGCATGGGAAATCATTGAGAAAAAACTGGCGAGTCTGTCCAGCATGAATCCGATGGAGCGCCGCGTGCAGCGTTTACTGTTGGGACATGCCAGTGAGTGTCAGATGGATAATGCGGGCCGCTTATTGCTGGCGAATACCCTTCGCCAGCATGCAAATTTAAGCAAAGAAGTGATGCTGGTTGGGCAGTTCAACAAGTTTGAACTGTGGGATGAACAGACCTGGTATCAACAAGTCAGGGATGATATTGACGCAGAACAGTCAGCTCAGTCGCCTTTATCTGAGCGGTTGCAGGATTTATCGCTATAGCTATGCAGGAAAATTATAAACACACCACCGTGCTGTTGGATGAGGCAGTGAATGGCCTCAACATCAAGGAAGACGGAATCTATATTGACGGCACCTTTGGTCGTGGCGGTCACTCACGCTTGATTCTGGCGCAGCTTGGCGCCAACGGAAAGCTCATCGCCATTGACCGTGATCCGCAAGCTATCGCCGCGGCCGCTGAAATAAAGGATCCGCGTTTTTCCATTGTTCATGGCCCCTTTTCCGCGCTGGCGGAGTATGTGGCAGAGCGTGAACTGGCAGGTCAGATTGACGGCATATTACTGGATCTGGGCGTGTCATCCCCGCAGTTGGATGATGCCGAACGCGGGTTTTCATTTATGCGTGACGGGCCGCTGGATATGCGCATGGATCCCACGCGCGGCCACTCTGCCGCCGAATGGTTGATGCAGGCAGAAGAGGCCGATATCGCCTTTGTGCTGAAAACCTATGGTGAAGAACGATTTGCGAAGCGGATTGCGCGGGCGATTGTGGAACGCAACCGGGATGAACCGATGACGCGCACGAAAGAACTGGCAGAGGTGATTGCCGCAGCAACACCGGTCAAAGACAAGTTCAAACACCCGGCGACCCGTAGTTTCCAGGCCATTCGCATCTGGATCAACAGCGAACTGGAAGAGATCGACACCGCATTAAAAGGTGCAGTCGATGTGCTGGCTCCGCAAGGGCGTTTGTCTGTCATCAGCTTCCATTCGCTGGAAGACCGGTTGGTGAAGCGGTTTATGCGCGATCAGAGCCGCGGGCCGCAGGTGCCCCATGGCTTACCCATGACCGAGCAGCAACTGAATGCACTGGGTGGGCGTCAGTTGAAGCTGCTGGGCAAAATGGTACCTGGCGACACGGAGGTGAAAGAGAACCCCCGTGCGCGCAGTTCCGTTTTACGAATTGCGGAGCGAACTGACGCATGATTGGCAACGAACGGCACAGCTTACCCGCGGTCATCGCGGGCGACATTATGCGTAAAGGGAAACTCCCTTTTCTGTTGCTGATTGCTGTGCTGGTTTCTGCCGTGCTGGTCGTGACAACGACGCACAAAACACGCTTGCTGACTGCCCAGCGAGAGCAACTGGTGCTTGAGCGTGATGCGCTGGACATTGAGTGGCGCAACTTGATTCTGGAAGAGAATGCCCTTGGCGATCACAGCCGCGTTGAGCGGATCGCCACCGAGAAGCTGCAGATGCAGCACGTTGATCCTTCGCAGGAAAACATCGTGGTGCAAAAATAAGGACCTGTTACTGCTAATGAGCGGCGTAAAAAGAACGCTGAAGTTAAAAAAACCAGAAGATAAAGCCAGCTTTGTAAGCTGGCGTTTTGCGTTGTTATGCGGTTGCATTTTACTGGCCTTAGGTGGGCTGTTATCACGCGTGGCCTGGCTGCAGGTAATTAATCCGGACAAACTGGTTAAAGAGGGCGATTTACGTTCACTGCGCGTTCAGGCCGTGCCCACCTCGCGGGGGATGATCAGCGACCGCGGCGGGCGTCCGCTGGCGGTCAGCGTGCCGGTTAACGCCATCTGGGCCGATCCCAAAGAGCTGCATGATGCGGGCGGTGTCACGCTCGACAGTCGCTGGCGTGCGCTCTCAGATGCGCTTTCTGTGCCTATTGATCAACTGGCCGCCCGCGTAAATGCCAATCCTAAAGGCCGGTTCATCTATCTGGCCCGCCAGGTCAATCCCGCCATTGGTGAATACGTCAAAAAACTCAAGCTGCCCGGTATCCATCTGCGCGAAGAATCACGCCGTTATTACCCTGCCGGACAGGTCACCTCACATCTGATTGGCTTCACCAATATCGATGGTCAGGGAATCGAAGGCATCGAAAAGAGCTTTGACAAATGGCTGACGGGTGAGCCCGGCGAGCGTACCGTGCGTAAAGATCGCTATGGGCGCGTTATCGAAGACATTTCATCGGTGGACAGTCGTGCGGCACATAACCTCACGCTGAGCATTGACGAGCGTTTACAGGCGCTGGTGTACCGTGAGCTGAATAATGCGGTCGCCTTTAACAAAGCCGAATCGGGAACGGCGGTTCTGGTGGATGTGAATACCGGTGAGGTCCTGGCGATGGCGAACAGCCCTGCCTATAACCCCAATAACCTCAGCGACACGCCAAAAGATCTGATGCGCAACCGGGCCATCACCGACATTTTCGAACCCGGCTCGACGGTAAAACCGATGGTGGTGATGACCGCGCTGCAACGCGGCGTGGTGAAAGAGAACAGCGTTTTGAACACCGTGCCGTATCGCGTAAATGGTCATGAGATTAAAGACGTAGCGCGCTATAACGAACTCACGCTGACTGGCGTACTACAGAAATCGAGTAACGTCGGTGTTTCCCGACTGGCGTTAGCGATGCCCTCCTCAGCGCTGGTAGAAACTTACTCGCGCTTTGGTCTGGGTAAACCGACCAATTTGGGGCTGGTCGGGGAAAGCAGTGGCTTATACCCTAAAAAACAACGGTGGTCTGACATAGAGAGGGCCACCTTCTCTTTCGGCTACGGGCTAATGGTAACGCCGTTACAGTTAGCGCGAGTCTACGCAACGATTGGCAGCTTTGGTATCGCCCGCCCGCTCTCAATCACCAAAGTGGATCCGCCGGTGGGCGGTGAGCGCGTATTTCCTGAAGCTCTGGTGAAAACCGTGGTGCATATGATGGAAAGCGTTGCATTGCCGGGCGGGGGCGGCGTGAAAGCCGCCATTAAAGGTTATCGCGTCGCCATTAAAACCGGTACGGCGAAAAAAGTCGGACCGGACGGGCGTTATGTGAACAAATACATCGCCTATACCGCAGGCGTGGCACCTGCCAGCCGTCCTCGTTTTGCGCTTGTTGTGGTCATCAACGATCCTCAGGCCGGTAAATATTATGGTGGTGCGGTTTCTGCACCGGTGTTTGGTGCCATCATGGGCGGCGTACTGCGCACCATGAACATCGAGCCGGATGCGCTGCCGACCAATGACAAGAACGAGTTGGTGACAAACAGAAGTGAGGAAACAAGTGACAGATCGTAACCTGCGCGACTTACTCGGACCGTGGGTGCCCGGTGCACCTGCGCGCCCGTTGCGTGACATGACGCTGGACAGTCGCGTGGCGGCTGCGGGTGATCTGTTTGTCGCTATCGCCGGCCATCAGGTTGATGGACGCCGCTTCATTCCTCAGGCCATTGCCCAGGGCGTGGCCGCCGTGATTGCGGAAGCCGAAGGGGAAGCGAGCGACGGTGAAATACGCGAAATGCACGGCGTGCCGGTTATCTATCTTGCACAGTTGCCCCAGCGTCTTTCCGCTCTGGCGGGGCGTTTTTACCAACAGCCGGGCGAAAGACAAAAACTGATTGGCATCACCGGCACTAATGGCAAAACGACCACGAGTCAGCTGCTGGCCCAGTGGGCTGAGCTGTTGGGTGAAACCAGCGCGGTGATGGGGACGGTGGGAAATGGTCTGGTCGGCCAGCTCGTGCCTGCCGAAAACACCACCGGCTCCGCTGTGGACGTCCAGCATACTCTGGATGAACTGGCCAGCAAGGGCGCGTCGCTGACCGCCATGGAAATCTCCTCCCACGGTCTGGTGCAGCATCGTGTCGCAGCCTTGCCGTTCGCTGCCGCTGTCTTTACCAACCTCAGTCGCGATCACCTGGATTATCACGGCGATATGCAACAGTACGAGTCAGCTAAATGGCTGCTGTTCTCTGAACATCAGGTGGGCGTGGCCATCCTGAATGCCGACGATGAAGTCGGACGCCGCTGGCTGGCAAACCTGCCTGATGCGGTTGCTGTCTCGATGGAAAATAACCTGCAGCCTGGCTGCCACGGTCGCTGGCTTCGCGCAACCGAGGTGAACTATCACGACAATGGTGCTCACATTCGTTTCCGCTCCAGTTGGGGCGATGGCGAACTGGACAGTCGTCTGATGGGGGCTTTTAACGTCAGTAACGTGTTGCTGGCGCTGGCCACACTGCTGGCGCTGGGTTATGCACTGGATGATTTACTGCGCGTTGCCGCAAAACTGCAGCCGGTTACCGGGCGGATGGAAGTCTTCACCGCGCCGGGCAAACCCACTGTCGTGGTGGATTATGCCCACACGCCCGACGCATTAGAGAAAGCACTGGCCGCCGCCCGCCTGCATTGTAAAGGTAAACTATGGTGCCTGTTCGGCTGTGGCGGCGATCGTGACAAAGGTAAGCGCCCACTTATGGGTGCCATTGCGGAACAGTTTGCCGATGTGGTCGTGATTACTGACGATAATCCGCGCAGCGAAGATCCTGCGGCGATTGTGCAGGACATTCTGAGCGGCCTTCTTGATCCGGGCCGCGCTCGCGTTGTTGCGGGCCGTGCACAGGCAGTCACCAGCACTATTATGCAGGCTCAGCCCGACGACATTGTGTTAGTCGCCGGTAAAGGCCACGAAGATTATCAAATTATTGGTCATCAGCGGCTGGACTACTCCGATCGTGCTACGGTCGCCACGCTGTTAGGAGGCATTGCATGATTCCGGTTTCATTACGCACCTTAGCGCAGGTCACCAGCGGTACGCTGCACGGCGACGATTTGACGTTCAACACCGTCACGACAGACACCCGCAAGGTCACCGCAGACAGTCTGTTTGTTGCTATTGTGGGTGAGCGCTTCGATGCACATGACTTTGCCGAGGATGCGATTGCCAAGGGCGCGAAAGCCTTGCTGGTAAGTAAGCATTTACCTGTGTCGGTGCCGCAGGTCGTTGTCAAAGACACGCGCATCGCCTTTGGTAAGCTGGCGTCCTGGGTGCGTCAGCAGGTCAGTGCCCGCGTCGTTGCGCTGACCGGCTCATCCGGTAAAACGTCAGTGAAAGAAATGACCGCAGCGATTTTACGCCAGTGCGGCGAAACGCTGCATACCGCCGGTAACCTGAATAACGATTTTGGCGTGCCCATGACCCTGCTGCGTCTCACGCCAGAACACCAGTATGCCGTGATTGAGCTTGGCGCTAATCATCAGGGTGAAATCGCCTATACCACCGACCTGGTTCGTCCGGAAGCGGCGCTGGTCAATAATCTGGCTGCCGCGCACCTTGAGGGTTTCGGGTCGCTTGAAGGTGTCGCAAAAGCGAAGGGTGAAATTTTTTACGGCCTGCCCGCAAAGGGAACGGCGATTTTAAATGCTGACAGCAATGACTGGCCACGCTGGCAGGAGAACCTGCACGGTAAAACGGTATGGCGCTTCTCGCCGCAGGCCGCAGACTGCGACTTTGGTGCGCGCGATATCCGTATTCGCCAGGATGGCACCCATTTTGTCATGCATACGCCCCGTGGTGACATCGACATTATTCTGCCTCTGCCCGGTCGGCACAATATCGCCAATGCTCTGGCGGCGGCGGCGCTTGCGTTGTCGGTCGATGCACCGCTTAGCGCGGTGCAGACCGGGCTGAAAAGCCTGCAGTCCGTTCCTGGTCGCTTATTTCCCGTCCGGCTCTCAGATCATCAACTGCTCCTGGATGACAGCTATAACGCCAATGTAGGATCGATGGTTGCGGCGGCACAGGTGCTGTCTGAAATGCCTGGCTACCGTGTGATGGTGGTGGGCGATATGGCTGAATTAGGGGATGAAAGTGAACAACTTCATCGCGAAGTCGGCCTGGCCGCCAAAGCTGCAGGCGTTGACCGGGTATTAAGCACCGGGCAGTTCAGCCACTTTATGAGTGAAAGTAGCGAAGTTGGCGAACATTTCAGCGATAAAACGGCGCTGACTGAACGATTACGCCAGTTGCTGTCCGAACACAAAGAAATGACCGTATTGATTAAAGGTTCGCGTAGTGCCGCCATGGAGCAGGTAGTACAGAGCTTACAGGAGAAAGGAACATGTTAGTTTGGCTGGCCGAGCATCTGGTCGCATTTTATTCCGGTTTTAACGTCTTTTCGTATTTGACGTTTCGCGCCATTGTCAGCCTGCTGACCGCACTGTTTATTTCGCTGTGGATGGGGCCGCGTCTGATTGCCTGGCTGCAAAAGCTGCAGATCGGGCAGGTTGTCCGTAATGATGGTCCCGAATCGCACTTCAGCAAGCGGGGCACGCCGACGATGGGCGGCATCATGATTCTGACCTCGATTACGTTGTCGGTGCTGATGTGGGCTTATCCTTCTAATCCCTACGTCTGGTGCGTGCTGGTGGTGCTGGTGGGCTTTGGCGTCATTGGCTTTGTTGATGATTACCGTAAAGTGGTTCGTAAGGATACCAGGGGGCTGATTGCCCGCTGGAAATACTTCTGGATGTCGGTGATTTCGCTCGGTGTCGCCTTTGCGCTCTATCTGGCTGGTAAAGATACGCCTGCGACGGAACTCGTGGTGCCGTTTTTCAAAGATGTGATGCCACAGCTTGGCCTGTTTTACATCGTACTGGCCTATTTCGTTATCGTCGGTACTGGCAATGCCGTCAACCTGACTGATGGGCTGGATGGTCTGGCCATTATGCCGACAGTGTTTGTTGCGGCCGGTTTCGCCCTGGTCGCCTGGGCGACCGGTAACGTGAAGTTCGCCGATTACCTGCACATTCCTTATCTGCGTCACGCAGGTGAGCTGGTTATCGTCTGTACGGCGATTGTTGGGGCAGGATTAGGTTTCCTCTGGTTTAACACTTATCCGGCTCAGGTCTTTATGGGCGATGTCGGCTCGCTGGCACTGGGCGGCGCGCTCGGTACCATCGCTGTCCTGCTGCGCCAGGAATTTTTATTAGTGATTATGGGCGGCGTGTTTGTGGTTGAAACGCTGTCGGTGATCCTGCAGGTGGGATCGTTCAAGCTCCGTGGCCAGCGTATTTTCCGCATGGCACCGATCCATCACCATTACGAACTGAAAGGCTGGCCAGAGCCGCGCGTGATTGTGCGCTTCTGGATTATTTCGCTCATGCTGGTGCTGATTGGCCTGGCGACGCTGAAGGTACGTTAATCATGGCTGATTACCGCGGGAGAAAAGTCGTCATCATCGGATTAGGCCTGACCGGCCTGTCCTGTGTTGATTTCTTTATAGCGCAGGGCGTAACGCCCCGCGTGATGGATACCCGTGTATCACCGCCCGGGCTGGATAAACTGCCTGAGCAGGTGGAACGTTATGTGGGCGGTCTCAATCGCGACTGGCTGCTGGCTGCGGATCTCATCGTGGCCAGCCCCGGCATTGCCCTGGCCCATCCCGCATTGTGTGAAGCGGCAGACGCGGGCATTGAAATCGTCGGCGACATTGAGCTGTTTTGCCGGGAAGCACAGGCACCGATCGTGGCGATCACCGGTTCAAACGGAAAGAGTACGGTCACTACGTT
This sequence comes from Pantoea sp. SGAir0183, assembly GCF_043545505.1. Classification (NCBI taxonomy): domain Bacteria; kingdom Pseudomonadati; phylum Pseudomonadota; class Gammaproteobacteria; order Enterobacterales; family Erwiniaceae; genus Pantoea; species Pantoea sp. SGAir0183. The sequence goes on along the minus strand of NZ_CP028053.1, from coordinate 3,576,823 downwards.
AGTCGGCGAAATGGCGAAAGCCGCCGGTTGGCAGGTAGGCGTCGGCGGTAACATTGGGTTGCCCGCGCTGAGCCTGCTGAAAGCGCCCGCTCAGCTCTATGTTCTGGAGCTTTCCAGCTTCCAGTTAGAAACCACCTACAGCCTGAAGGCCGCAGCGGCCACGATCCTGAACGTGACCGAAGATCATATGGATCGCTATCCGTTAGGTATGCAGCAGTATCGCGCGGCAAAACTGCGGATTTACGAGAACGCTCAGGTTTGCGTGGTGAATGCCGACGATGGCATGACCATGCCGGTACGCGGTGCCGACGCACGCTGTGTCAGTTTCGGTATTGATATCGGCGATTATCACCTGAACAAACAGCAGGGCAGTGTCTGGCTGCGGGCGAAAGGCGAAAAAGTCCTGAACACAGACGAGATGACGCTGGTTGGACAGCATAACTACACCAATGCGCTCGCCGCACTGGCGCTGGCCGATGCGGTTGGTCTGCCACGCTCGACCAGTCTGTCCGCACTGGCAGCTTATTCAGGTCTGGCGCACCGTTTCCAGCTGGTTCATGAAAGCCGCGGTGTGCGCTGGATCAATGACTCAAAAGCAACCAATGTGGGCAGTACGGAAGCGGCTCTGAAAGGATTACAGGTTGACGGTACGCTCTGGTTACTGCTGGGAGGCGATGGCAAATCTGCGGATTTCTCTCCATTGCAGCCGTATCTGCAGGGCGATCGTATCCGGCTGTTTTGCTTTGGGCGCGATGGTGATGCACTGGCCGCGCTCCGCCCTGACGTGGCGGTCAGGACCGAAACGCTGCAGGAGGCAATGGCGCAGATTGCAAAACAGGTACAGCCAGGCGACATGGTCCTGCTTTCCCCGGCCTGCGCCAGCCTTGACCAGTTCCGCAATTTTGAACAGCGCGGCGATGTCTTCGCGCAACTGGCCAGGGAGTTAAGCTGATGCGTATTCCTGGAGCGGGCATTGTGAATTATCTGTCAGGTCGCCTGAGTAACTGGGTGATGGGCGCGCGTGAGAGCGACGATACCTCGCAGGTGCTCTATGACCGGACTTTGCTCTGGCTGACCCTGGGGCTGGCTGCAATCGGGTTTGTGATGGTGACATCGGCTTCAATGCCGGTGGGACAGCGTCTGAATGACGATCCGTTCTACTTTGCCAAGCGTGATGCGTTCTATATTGCGCTGGCGTTTGGTATCGCGCTGGTCACGCTGCGCGTACCCATGGATTTCTGGCAACGCTACAGCAACGTGATGCTGATGGCGTCGGTCGTCATGCTGCTGATTGTGCTGGTCGTAGGAAGCTCCGTAAACGGGGCATCACGCTGGATTGCACTGGGCCCACTGCGTATTCAGCCAGCGGAACTGTCTAAGCTCACGCTCTTCTGTTATCTCGCCAGTTATCTGGTGCGTAAGGTTGAGGAAGTCCGCAATAACTTCTGGGGCTTCTGTAAGCCTATGGGGGTGATGGTCGTGCTGGCGGTGCTGCTGCTCGCTCAGCCCGATCTGGGTACAGTGGTGGTGCTGTTTGTCACGACGCTCGCGATGCTCTTCCTGGCGGGGGCGAAGCTGTGGCAGTTCCTGGCGATTATCGGTTCCGGCATCTTCGCGGTGATATTGTTAATCATCGCCGAGCCCTATCGTATGCGCCGTGTGACCTCTTTCTGGAATCCGTGGGAAGATCCGTTCGGCAGCGGCTACCAGCTTACTCAGTCACTGATGGCGTTTGGCCGCGGCGAATTCTGGGGCCAGGGGCTGGGCAATTCGGTACAGAAACTGGAATACCTGCCGGAAGCACATACCGACTTTATTTTCTCGATTATCGGAGAAGAACTGGGTTACATCGGTGTGGTTTTAGCCCTGTTAATGGTATTCTTCGTGGCTTTTCGCGCCATGTCGATTGGCCGCCGCGCACTTGAACTTGACCAACGTTTCTCCGGCTTTCTGGCCTGCTCAATCGGCGTCTGGTTCAGCTTTCAGGCGCTGGTCAACGTGGGTGCGGCGGCGGGGATGTTGCCGACAAAAGGTCTGACATTACCGCTGATTAGTTACGGTGGCTCGAGCCTGCTCATTATGTCGACGGCCATCGTATTTTTGTTACGTATTGATTATGAAACGCGTCTGGCTAAAGCGCAGGCGTTTACCCGGGGTGGTCGATGAGCGGTAAACGATTGATGGTCATGGCAGGAGGAACCGGTGGGCATGTTTTCCCGGGGCTGGCTGTGGCCCATCATCTTGAGGCGCAGGGCTGGCAGGTGCGCTGGTTAGGCACGGCCGATCGTATGGAAGCCGACCTGGTACCGAAGCACGGTATCGACATTGATTTTATCCGCATCAGTGGATTACGCGGTAAAGGCAGTAAAGCGCTGTTGTTAGCGCCGGTACGCATCTTCAACGCCTGGCGTCAGGCGCGCAAGATTATCAAAGCCTGGAAGCCCGATGTGGTGCTGGGCATGGGCGGTTATGTATCGGGGCCCGGTGGTCTGGCCGCCTGGAGTTGCGGGGTGCCAGTGGTACTCCATGAGCAGAACGGTATTGCCGGGCTCACCAATAAATGGCTGGCTAAAATTGCCACCAAGGTCATGCAGGCCTTCCCGGGCGCCTTTCCGCACGCGGAAGTTGTGGGCAATCCGGTGCGTACCGATGTGCTGGCGCTACCGTCACCGGCTCAACGGCTGGCTGGCCGCAGTGGACCGATTCGTATTCTGGTTATCGGGGGCAGTCAGGGCGCGCGCATTCTGAACCAGACGTTGCCTCAGATTGCCGCCAGGCTGGGCGAGACCATTACCCTCTGGCATCAGACGGGTAAGGGTGCCTTGCAAGAAGTCCAACAGGCCTATCAGCAAGCCGGTCAGCCGCAGCATAAAGTGACCGAGTTTATTGATGATATGGCCGCTGCGTATGCCTGGGCCGACGTGGTGATTTGCCGCTCTGGCGCATTAACGGTAAGCGAAATCGCTGCCGCAGGCTTACCGGCGATTTTCGTGCCGTTTCAGCACAAAGATCGCCAGCAGTACTGGAATGCCCTGCCGCTTGAAGGCGCAGGGGCAGCCAAAATTTTTGAGCAGCCGCAGTTTACTGCGGAGGCGGTAGTGGAAACGTTGCGTCACTGGGACCGTCCAACATTACTCGCGATGGCAGAAAAGGCCCACGCGGTAGCGATACCTGATGCCACCGAACGGGTTGCACAGGAAGTGGCTCGCGCCGCACGTTAAAGAATCAGGTCAGCCTGGCTGGCCCGTGCTCAACAACCTGAGCACAAACTGAATAAGTAGGTATAAGAAAGCGTAATGAATACACAACAACTGGCAAAACTGCGTTCAATCGTGCCCGAGATGCGTCGCGTCCGGCACATTCACTTTGTCGGCATCGGCGGTGCTGGCATGGGCGGTATTGCCGAAGTGTTAGCGAATGAAGGCTACCATATTAGCGGTTCTGATCTGGCCCCTAACCCGGTAACCCAAAATCTGATCAATCTGGGCGCAACGATTTACTTCAATCACCGCCCGGAAAACGTGACGGATGCCAGTGTCGTCGTGGTCTCCAGTGCGGTTTCTCAGGATAACCCTGAGCTGGTTGCGGCACGCGAGCAACGTATCCCGGTGATTCGTCGCGCTGAGATGCTGGCAGAACTGATGCGCTTTCGTCATGGCATTGCGATCGCCGGAACGCACGGCAAAACCACCACAACGGCGATGGTCTCCAGCATTTATGCCGAAGGTGGCCTGGATCCGACCTTCGTTAACGGTGGATTGGTGAAAGCGGCGGGCACACATGCGCGTCTGGGCAGCAGCCGTTATCTGATCGCAGAGGCGGATGAGAGCGATGCGTCCTTCCTGCATCTGCAGCCGATGGTTGCCGTCGTGACCAATATCGAAGCCGATCATATGGACACGTATCAGGGTGATTTCGAAAATCTGAAGCAGACGTTCATCAATTTTCTGCACAACCTGCCCTTCTATGGCCGTGCGGTGATGTGCGTTGATGATGCGGTGATTCGCGATTTGTTACCGCGCGTAGGACGTCAGATTACGACCTATGGTTTCAGCGAGGATGCGGACTTCCGCATTGAAGATTTTGAACAGCGTGGCGCCCAGGTGCATTTCAACCTGATTCGTCAGGACAAGGCACCACTCGCGATCACGCTGAATGCGCCGGGACGGCATAACGCGTTGAATGCGGCGGCAGCGGTTGCGGTTGCCAGCGAAGAAGGCATTGAAGACAGCGCGATTCTGGCGGCGCTGGAGAGCTTCCAGGGAACCGGCCGTCGTTTCGATCAGTTGGGCGAGTTTGCTACCGAACCGGTCAACGGCACGCCTGGCACGGCTATGCTGGTTGATGATTATGGCCATCACCCAACGGAAGTGGATGCCACCATTAAAGCGGCGCGCGCAGGCTGGCCGGATAAAAAACTGGCGATGGTCTTTCAGCCGCACCGGTATACCCGCACGCGCGACCTGTTTGATGATTTTGCCAACGTGCTGTCACAGGTCGACGTTTTACTGATGCTGGATGTGTATGCCGCCGGCGAAACGCCGATTCCGGGTGCTGACAGCCGTGCGCTGTGTCGTGCAATCCGCAACCGCGGTAAAGTCGACCCCATTCTGGTGCCGGAGCATGATGCGTTAGTCGAGATGCTGGCACCGTTGCTGTCAGGTAACGATCTGATTCTGGTTCAGGGCGCAGGCAACGTCGGGAAAGTGGCGCGTAAACTGGCGGAATGCAAACTGCAGCCAGAGCGCAAAGTGGAGGGCCGTCATGTCTAAAGTGGCTGTTTTGATGGGTGGCACCTCAGCCGAACGCGAGGTCTCCCTGATGTCCGGGGCTGCCGTACTGGCCGGTTTACGTGAAGCGGGCATTGATGCGCACAGTATTGATACACGCGAGCAGTCTGTACTGGATCTGAAAGCGCAGGGCTTCGACAAAGTCTTTATCGCGCTGCATGGTCGCGGTGGCGAAGACGGCACGCTTCAGGCCGTGCTTGAATTCCTGCAACTGCCTTATACCGGCAGCGGGGTCATGGCGTCGGCGGTGACCATGGATAAGCTGCGTACCAAATTACTGTGGCAGGGCAGGGGACTGCCGGCAGGTAAGTTTGTCTGGATGACCCGTGCACAGATGCAGTCGGGTCTGGACGCCGCGACAGCGGCGGCGATTGCCGCACTGGGCTTCCCTCTGTTTGTTAAACCGAGCAGTGAAGGATCCAGCGTTGGCATCAGCCGGGTTAATCAGCAGGGTGATCTGCTGGCCGCGCTGGAAGAGGCATTTCGTCACGACGATAACGTGCTTATCGAGGCGTTTCTGAGTGGTGAAGAATATACCGTAGGCATTCTGGGCGATCAGATTCTGCCAGCGATAAAAATAAAGACTGCCAGCGAGTTCTATGACTATGAAGCTAAATACATTTCTGACGATACTCAGTACTTCTGTCCCGCAGGGCTGAGTACAGAGCGTGAAGCAGAATTACAGCAGCTGGTGTGGTCTGCCTGGCAAGCGCTGGGATGTCAGGGTTGGGGTCGTGTCGATGTGATGACCGATGGTGAGGGCCGCTTTCAGTTGCTGGAAGCCAATACTTCCCCGGGCATGACCAGCCACAGCTTAGTGCCGATGGCAGCAAAGCAGGCGGGACTGACCTTTTCTCAACTGGTCGTACGCATTCTGGAACTGGCCGACTGATATGTCACAGGCGGCGATGAATGTACGCAATCGTGAGGCGCAGGAGCGGGCACGCACCGGCCGCAGTAACGGTGCCCGGCTGTTTGGCATCGTCTTTCTGCTGATGGTGATGGGCATAATGATTGCGGGTGGATTAGTGGTGCTGAAGTGGATGAACGATGCATCCCGCTTACCCCTGTCGAAACTGGTGGTCACTGGTGAGTTGCATTACACCACCCACGACGACATCCGCCAGGCGATTTTATCCCTGGGGCCACCCGGCACCTTTATGTCGCAGGATGTGAACATTATCCAGCAGCAGATTGAACGGTTGCCGTGGATTAAACAGGTCAGTGTGCGCAAACAGTGGCCTGATGAACTGAAGATTCATCTGGTTGAGTACACGCCGGTGGCACGCTGGAACGACGCGCATATGGTGGACAGCGACGGCGTGTCATTTAGCGTACCGGCCAATCATATGGGCAAAGAAACGTTGCCCATGTTGTATGGGCCAGAAGGCAGTGAAAAAGAGGTTCTGGCGGGCTATCACAGTATGGATGATGTGCTGAAGGCCAGGAAGTTTACCCTGAAGGTGGCGTCGATGACGGCACGACGTTCATGGCAGCTGGTGACCAGTGACGATGTACGTATCGAACTGGGCCGTACCGATACCATGAAGCGTCTGAATCGTTTTATTGAGCTTTATCCGGTGTTGCAGCAACAAGGCGAGAATGAACACAAGCGCATCAACTCCGTTGATTTACGCTATGACTCTGGCGCCTCCGTTGGCTGGACACCGATAGTGATGGAGCCACAGGACAGTAATCAGCAACAAAACCAGGCACAGGCTAAACAACAATGATCAAGGCAACGGACAGAAAACTGGTAGTTGGACTCGAAATCGGCACTGCGAAAGTCGCCGCCCTGGTTGGAGAAATTCTGCCCGATGGTATGGTCAATATTATTGGGGTCGGCAGTTGTCCGTCCCGCGGTATGGATAAAGGTGGCGTTAACGATCTTGAGTCGGTGGTGAAATGCGTACAGCGCGCCATTGATCAGGCTGAGTTGATGGCGGATTGCCAGATTTCCTCCGTCTACCTTGCATTATCGGGCAAACATATCAGCTGCCAGAACGAAATCGGGATGGTTCCGATTTCAGAAGAGGAAGTGACTCAGGATGATGTAGAGAATGTGGTGCACACGGCAAAGTCTGTGCGCGTTCGTGACGAGCATCGCATTCTGCACGTTATTCCTCAGGAATATGCCATCGATTACCAGGAAGGCATTAAGAACCCGGTCGGCCTTTCCGGTGTACGTATGCAGGCGAAAGTCCATTTGATCACCTGTCACAATGATATGGCGAAAAATATTGTTAAAGCCGTTGAACGTTGTGGCCTCAAAGTTGACCAACTGATTTTTGCCGGTCTGGCGTCCAGCTTTGCTGTACTGACCGAAGATGAACGCGAACTGGGCGTTTGCGTGGTGGATATCGGGGGCGGCACAATGGATATCGCCGTCTATACTGGCGGTGCACTGCGCCACACGAAGGTCATTCCCTATGCGGGCAATGTAGTTACCAGCGATATTGCGTACGCCTTTGGCACGCCGCCTACCGATGCGGAAGCGATTAAAGTCCGGCATGGTTGCGCGCTGGGATCGATTGTTGGAAAAGATGAGAACGTTGAAGTGCCGAGCGTTGGCGGACGTCCGCCACGGAGCTTACAGCGTCAGACGCTGGCTGAGGTAATTGAGCCGCGTTACACCGAACTTTTAAATCTGGTCAATGACGAGATTTTGCAGTTGCAAGAGCAGCTTCGCCAGCAGGGAGTGAAACACCATCTTGCTGCGGGGATTGTATTAACCGGCGGCGCGGCGCAGATTGAAGGTCTGGCCGCCTGCGCGCAGCGCGTATTCCATACGCAGGTGCGCATTGGACAGCCGCTGAACATTACTGGCCTGACGGACTACGCGCAGGAGTCTTACTATTCCACGGCGGTAGGGCTGTTGCATTACGGCAAAGAGTCACACATGAACGGTGACGCAGAGGCGGAAAAGCGGGTTTCAGTCGGCAACTGGTTTAAACGTATCAATAGTTGGTTAAAAAAAGAGTTTTAATTTTTGTAAAAGGGGATCATGCTGTTTTCTTTTGTGATCTCCAGGCGACAGGCACATAACGGAGAGAAATCATGTTTGAACCTATGGAATTAACCAATGACGCGGTGATTAAAGTCATCGGCGTCGGCGGTGGCGGCGGCAACGCCGTAGAGCACATGGTACGCGAGCGTATCGAAGGTGTGGAATTCTTCGCTGTTAACACCGACGCCCAGGCGTTGCGTAAAACAGCGGTCGGCCAGACCATCCAGATCGGTAATAACATTACCAAAGGGCTGGGTGCGGGTGCGAACCCGGAAGTGGGCCGTAACTCTGCAGAGGAAGATCGCGAAGCACTGCGTTCTGCGCTGGAAGGGGCAGACATGGTGTTCATCGCAGCGGGAATGGGTGGCGGTACCGGTACCGGTGCAGCGCCTGTTGTAGCTGAAGTGGCGAAAGATTTAGGTATTCTGACCGTTGCGGTCGTGACCAAGCCTTTCAACTTCGAAGGCAAGAAGCGCATGGCGTTTGCCGAGCAGGGGATCGCAGAGCTGTCTAAGCATGTCGATTCACTGATCACCATTCCTAACGACAAGCTGTTAAAAGTGCTTGGGCGCGGCATTTCGCTGCTCGATGCTTTTGGCGCAGCCAACGACGTACTGAAAGGCGCAGTGCAGGGTATCGCTGAACTGATTACCCGCCCTGGCCTGATGAACGTCGACTTTGCTGACGTGCGTACCGTCATGTCAGAAATGGGTTATGCCATGATGGGCTCTGGCGTGGCATGCGGTGAAGATCGTGCGGAAGAAGCTGCTGAAATGGCGATTTCCAGCCCACTGCTGGAAGATATCGACCTGTCTGGTGCGCGTGGCGTGCTGGTCAACATCACGGCAGGCTTTGACCTGCGTCTGGATGAGTTCGAAACCGTGGGTAATACCATCCGCGCCTTCGCCTCAGACAACGCCACCGTGGTTATCGGTACCTCTCTGGATCCAGAAATGAACGATGAACTGCGCGTCACCGTGGTGGCAACCGGTATTGGTATGGACAAGCGCCCTGAAATCACGCTGGTCACCAACAAACCGGCCAGCCAGCCAGTGATGGATCACCGTTACCAGCAGCACGGTATGTCGCCGCTGCCGCAGGAGCAGAAACCTGCAGCGAAAGTGGTGAACGATCAGAATGCGCAATCGAACAAAGAGCCAGATTACCTTGATATCCCGGCGTTTTTGCGTAAGCAGGCCGACTAGGAATAACCTTATAATTGGGTTTTCCCGCTCTTTGTGCTAAAGTGTTCGCCCGCTGGTAACGTATACTGGCGGTCGGAAAGTAATATTGCGAGATAATTACGATGATCAAACAAAGGACATTAAAACGTATTGTTCAGGCGACAGGTGTCGGTTTACATACCGGCAAGAAAGTCAGCCTGACGTTGCGCCCTGCACCGGCTAATACCGGGGTCATCTATCGTCGCACCGACTTGAATCCCCCGGTTGATTTTCCGGCTGATGCAAAATACGTGCGCGACACCATGCTGAGTACCTGCCTGGTGAATGATGAAGGCGTGCGTATTTCGACAGTTGAACACTTGAATGCCGCACTGGCGGGCCTGGGCATCGACAACATTATTGTGGAAGTCGATGCACCTGAAATCCCGATTATGGATGGCAGCGCAGCGCCTTTTATCTATCTGCTGATGGATGCAGGTATCGAGCAGCTCAGCAGCGCCAAGAAGTTTGTGCGCGTTAAGCAAACCGTGCGTGTTGAAGATGGTGATAAATGGGCGGAAATTAAACCGTATAACGGTTTTTCGCTTGATTTCACTATTGATTTCAAACACCCGGCTATCGATGCCAGCTCTCAGCGTTACCAGATGAAATTCTCTGCCGAAGCGTTTGTTCGTCAGATTAGCCGTGCACGCACCTTTGGCTTCATGCATGAAATCGAATATCTGCAGTCTAAAGGCCTGTGCCTGGGCGGTAGTTTAGATTGTGCGATAGGCCTTGATGATTTCCGCGTGCTTAATGAAGAAGGTCTGCGTTTTGAAGACGAGTTTGTCCGTCACAAAATGCTGGACGCTATCGGCGATCTGTTTATGTGTGGCCATAACATTATCGGCGCGTTTACCGCGTACAAATCGGGCCATGCATTGAACAACAAACTGCTGCAGGCCGTTTTGGCTAAGCAGGAAGCCTGGGAATGGGCGACCTTCGAAGACGAAGCTGAATTGCCGCTGGCGTTTAAAGCACCAAATCTGGTTCTGGCTTAATTCCTGATCAGAACGTAAAAACGGCTGGTTGCGCTGACACTCTCTCCGGTCAGTCGCGCCGGCCGTTTTTTATTGCCCCGCCTTCGCTCTCTGTGTGTTGCGACACTCTTCACATGCTAAAGCAAACAATTGCTGAATTGCTGCACAATCAGGTGCGATTTCTTCCGTTGTCGCTTTAAACGCAGGTGTCGGCACGCCACATTAGTGTTACTATCTCTGGCGCTTTTACAGGCTGCATGCTGCTGAAAACAGCAGTGAATAATGAAATTGTTATGCGCAATGGAACAATTGTGATCGGAATCCTTCTACGCTGGCGACAAATAGGTAGACGCTATTTCTGGCCTCATTTCCTGCTGGGAATGGTGGCGGCCAGTCTCGGCTTGCCGGCGTGTGCGCAAACAGCGGAACTTAACACCGGATCCGAATCCTCAGCCAGCAGCCTGTTCATCGGCAATGCCGTTCGTTTCGATCATCTTATTCGTCTTCAGGAAGCCTCGCGACGTCCCAGTTTTACGGTTGACTACTGGCACCAGCATGCCATTCGCACGGTTATCCGCCACCTCTCTTTCACGCTGACGCCGCAGTCTCAGGCGGAAGAGCAGGTACATCCGCTGGCCGCGCAAAAGCTGGCGTTAATCGATTCACTTCATGCCTTATTGACCTCCCAGACAGCACAGACATACGACGCCTTTGGTTTGTCTCTGCTGCCTGTGTCTGACGCGCCTGCCCTGACGCGAGCAGCCTGGCATGGCAAAGTGCACGGTATCCGTGCCGGCCCCGCTTCATTGTTCTGCTAATCACTTTCATTACACCCTTTTAGATTTCGCAGTCCGACGATTCGGCTGAATTGAGAATATATTTACTATGTTAATCAAAATGTTAACTAAGGTTTTTGGTAGCAGCAATGATCGTACTTTGCGCCGCATGCGTAAAACCGTTGATATCATCAATAAGATGGAACCGGATTTTGAAAAGCTCTCTGATGAAGAACTGAAAGCGAAAACGGAACTGTTCCGTGAGCGCCTGATAAAAGGCGAGTCGCTGGAGAGTTTACTTCCGGAAGCCTTTGCAACCGTGCGTGAAGCCAGTAAACGCGTCTTTGGCATGCGTCACTTTGATGTCCAGCTGATTGGTGGTATGGTACTCAACAACCGCTGTATTGCTGAGATGCGTACCGGTGAAGGTAAAACGCTTACGGCAACGCTGCCAGCCTACCTGAATGCCCTGACCGGTAAAGGTGTTCATGTTGTTACCGTCAACGATTACCTGGCCCAGCGTGATGCGGAAAATAACCGCCCGTTGTTTGAATTTCTTGGTCTGAGTGTCGGTATCAACATGTCAGGTCTGCCTTCCGTCGCCAAACGTGAAGCCTATGCAGCGGACATCACTTACGGTACGAACAACGAATATGGCTTCGACTATCTGCGCGACAACATGGCGTTCAGCCCTGAAGAGCGCGTACAGCGTAAACTGCACTATGCGCTGGTGGATGAGGTCGACTCCATCCTCATTGACGAAGCGCGAACGCCACTGATCATCTCAGGTCCGGCAGAAGACAGCTCTGAACTCTATACCAAAGTGAACAAAATCATTCCTCACCTGGTCCGTCAGGAAAAAGAAGATTCTGACCACTTCCAGGGTGAAGGCGATTTCTGGGTTGACGAGAAAGCGCGTCAGGCGCACATGACCGAGCGCGGCCTGGTGAAAGTCGAAGAGCTGCTGGTGAGCCAGGGCATTATGGTGGAAGGTGAATCCCTCTATTCACCGACGAATATCATGCTGATGCATCACGTGACGGCTGCGCTGCGTGCACATGCGCTGTTCACGCGCGATGTTGATTACATCGTTAAAGATGGCGAAGTCATCATTGTCGATGAGCATACCGGTCGTACCATGCAAGGACGTCGCTGGTCTGATGGTCTGCATCAGGCCGTTGAAGCCAAAGAAGGCGTTGAAATCCAGAACGAAAACCAGACGCTGGCATCGATCACCTTCCAGAACTACTTCCGCCTCTATGAAAAGCTGGCCGGTATGACGGGTACGGCTGATACAGAAGCGTTTGAGTTCAGCTCCATCTACAAGCTCGATACCATCGTTGTGCCAACCAACCGTCCGATGGTGCGTGAAGATCTGGCCGATCTGGTCTACATGACAGAGAAAGAGAAGATCGATGCCATTATTGAGGATATTCGCGAACGTACCGCGAAAGGGCAACCGGTACTGGTAGGTACGATTTCGATCGAGAAGTCAGAAGTTGTATCAAACGAGCTGACACGCGCAGGCATTAAGCACAATGTTCTGAACGCCAAATTCCACGCCCGCGAAGCGGATATTGTTGCTCAGGCTGGTCAGCCGGGTGCCGTGACCATCGCCACCAACATGGCGGGCCGTGGTACCGATATTATGCTGGGCGGTAGCTGGCATGCCGAAGTCGCTGAGCTGCAGGATCCGACTGAAGAGCAGATCGAGGCGATTAAAGCGGCCTGGCAGGTTCGTCACGATGCCGTGCTGGCGTCAGGTGGCTTACATATCGTCGGTACGGAACGCCATGAATCGCGTCGTATTGACAACCAGCTGCGCGGCCGTGCGGGTCGTCAGGGGGACGCGGGTTCTTCACGTTTCTACCTGTCAATGGAAGATGCGCTGATGCGTATTTTTGCCTCTGATCGTGTTTCTAACATGATGCGCAAGCTGGGAATGAAACCGGGCGAGGCCATTGAGCACCCGTGGGTAACCAAAGCGATTGCCAACGCACAGCGTAAAGTGGAAAGCCGTAACTTCGATATTCGTAAGCAACTGCTGGAATACGATGATGTGGCGAATGACCAACGCCGCGCGATCTATAGCCAGCGTAATGAGCTGCTGGATGTTTCTGATGTCTCCGATACCATCAACAGTATTCGCGAAGACGTCTATAAATCGATTATCGACAGCTACATTCCACCGCAGTCACTGGAAGAAATGTGGGACGTACCGGGACTGGAAGAGCGCCTGCGTAACGATTTCGATCTGGATCTGCCAATCAGTGAATGGCTGGATAAAGAACCGGACCTGCATGAAGAGACGCTGCGTGAGCGCATTATGAAACACGCTGCCGATAGCTATGCGGCGAAAGAAGAGATCGTGGGCGCGGAGATGATGCGTAACTTTGAGAAAGGCGTGATGCTGCAAACGCTGGACTCCCTGTGGAAAGAGCACCTGGCGGCAATGGATTATCTGCGTCAGGGCATCCACTTACGTGGCTACGCGCAGAAAGATCCGAAGCAGGAATATAAACGTGAATCGTTTGCCATGTTTGCCGCCATGCTTGAAACGCTGAAGTATGAAGTAATCAGCACACTGAGCAAGGTGCAGGTGCGAATGCCAGAAGAAGTGGAAGCGATGGAGCAGCAACGTCGCGAAGAGGCAGAGCGTCTGGCGCAGCAGCAGCATCTCAGCCATGTCAGCGAAGATGTGCTGGCGGCCGAGTCGCTTGCCCAGCAGGGCGGCGAGCGTAAAGTCGGACGTAACGATCCTTGCCCATGCGGTTCAGGTAAGAAATACAAACAGTGTCATGGTCGCCTGGCCTGATAACGTGTTGACTGAAAAGGAGCCTCTGGCTCCTTTTTTTTGGCTTTTTGTCCGCTGAACGATGGCGCGGTTAACAACCCGCTTAACATGTTTTAGAATCAGCGCTCATTCACCTACTCTTCAGGATACCTTCATGAAGCACCTGCAGGTTGCCGTCGGCATTATCCGCAATGCTGATAAACACATTTTTCTTGCCCAGCGTGCGGCTTCCTCCTACATGGCCAATAAGTGGGAATTTCCCGGCGGTAAAATTGAAGCGGGTGAAAACCCTGAGCAGGGTTTAGTGCGCGAACTGCTCGAAGAGACCGGCATTGAGGTGACTGATGCCCGCGCCATTGGCATCAAAGATCATACCTATGACGATCTGCGTGTGACGCTGCATTTTTTCCTGGTCGAAGGCTGGAAAGGTGAACCCTGGGGCAAAGAAGGTCAGCCACAGCGTTGGGTCGAACAGCGGGCGCTGATCGCTGAAGAATTTCCGGCGGCAAATCATGAACTGATAGCGCGTCTGGTGGCAGGCGAACTGTAACAGGGTGGGGCATTATGCCCCACCGCGTGACTTAGCGTTCTTCTTCACTCCAGTTGTCACTGTCGTTCAACTCATCGCTGCTGGGTATGCGCTTTTCTTCCGCAGCCCATTCGCCAAGGTCAATTAACTGACAACGTTTGCTGCAAAACGGCCGCCACGGGCTCAGTTCATCCCAGATAACCGTTTTACCGCACTGCGGACAGTTAACGGTCATAATTTCTTCCTGCATGTTCACCTCTAACAACAGGCCAGTTGGAAGTTGAGGCGCGCAGGGACTTCACCGCGCTCACTGTCCAGTGGCATAAAACGTATCGCAAAACGGCTCTTATGACCGGATACCTGAGGATAAAGTGCGTCCTCTATGTCCAGTTGCAGACGCAGAAGATCGGCGCCTTCGGCATTATCCTGATAAAAACCGTTCAGACTGGTTTGTAAACGGTAAGTGCCCGACTGACGGATTAAATCGAGCAACATGGCCAGTGTGCTGTGCAGCGGTATCAGGGTTTCCATCCAGCTTGTCACCTGCGCATCACGTGTTGTCTGCGGCAGATGCAGCCAGATGTGCAGACCAGGCAGATCGAAACTGCAGCACCCGCCCGGAATACTGAGCCGCTGACGAACCAGAGCAATCAGACGATCTTCCCTCAGTTGCTGCCCCATACGCGGCGCACTGTTAAGCAGAACAGATTGTGCTTTTAGTTTGTCGCGCAATGCATCCACCACGGACATATCGACGCCGGGCACATCCGCCCACGCGCGCAGTTTGGTTTGCTGACGCTCAAGCTCTTTCAGCAACTCGGTGCGCATGTCGCCGCGTTCAAAGATATCCAGCAGTTCGCCGATCAGACGAAAAAAAGTCAGTGCCGTGGCGGTATTTTCCAATGGCGTAACCTGATGCAACTGATCGATCAGGAATTCGACACGCAGCCAGGTGCGCATTTTTTCATTCAGTGGATGTTCAAACAGAACGACTGTACTCATGGATTAATCCTGTTTCGCTGCCGCAAGCTTCAGATAACGCTGATGAAGTCTGGCAACCTGGGGTAGCGCATTTTCAGGCGCGCCACTGTTATCAATAATATCATCGGCACAGGCGAGGCGCTGTTGGCGCGTCGCCTGTGCCGCAAGAATGCGTTTAGCCTGCTCAGGAGAAACGTTGTCGCGTGCGAGCGTACGTTTCAGCTGTGTTTCTTCATCGGTGTCGATAACCAAAACCCGATCGGCCTGATGCTGGAGCTGGTTTTCAACCAGCAACGGCACGACCCACAGGACATAAGGTGAGGTCGCCTGCGCTTTAAGCTGCTGTGTGCGGGCGTTAATCAGGGGATGAAGCAGCGCGTTTAGCCAGTTTTTTTCATCAGGTGCCGCAAAAATAATCTCTCTTAAGCGCGCACGTTGCAGTGTTCCCTGATCGGTCAGAATACTGTCACCATAGCGTGCAACAATCGCCTGCAGAGCAGGCGTGCCCGGCTCGACGACCTCGCGGGCAATGACATCAGCGTCAATGATCGTCACGCCTTCTGCAGCAAAGTACGCGGCAATAGTGCTCTTGCCGCTGCCAATGCCACCGGTCAGCGCCACCGTGTAGGGCGTATCTCTCACTCTCACTCTCTTAGTCGTTCAGTCACAGGTAAGCCAAAGCGTTACGACACGATCATGTTGCGCGTCCGATTTCGTTAGAAAGACGCCGTCGAATCTGATGGATTGTAGCGTAAATAAAGTGAAATTCGCACTCTTGTTGCGGTGCAAATGGCGCGTATCATGAGGTGACTGGCTTTGTGATAACGCCCTTCATGGCGATGAATAACCTCTTACCAGGACATTATGTATGCGCATTGAAGAAGATTTGAAACTGGGCTTTAAAGACGTACTGATTCGTCCAAAGCGCTCCACGCTGAAAAGCCGATCTCAGGTCGAACTGGATCGCAGCTTTACGTTCAAACACTCCGGCCTGGACTGGCGCGGCGTACCTGTTATCGCGGCCAACATGGATACGGTGGGGACTTTTTCAATGGCCGAGGCGCTGGCCAGTTTCAATGTATTAACAGCCGTATACAAACACTACAGTGTGGAAGACTGGCGGACGTTTGTTCAACGCGTACCGGCATCAGTACTGAAATATGTGATGGTATCTACCGGCACCTCAGACGCCGATCTCACCAAACTTATTGCGGTCATGGCCATTTGCGATGACCTGCAGTTCATCTGCATTGACGTTGCCAATGGTTATTCTGAGCACTTTGTCGATTTCCTGAAGCGCGCGCGCGAGATCTTCCCGGGCAAAACGATTTGTGCGGGTAACGTCGTCACGGGGGAAATGGTCGAAGAGTTAATCCTGTCCGGAGCGGATATCGTGAAGGTGGGGATTGGACCGGGCTCAGTCTGCACCACGCGCGTCAAAACCGGCGTGGGATATCCGCAGCTCTCAGCCGTGATTGAGTGCGCCGATGCGGCGCACGGCCTGAGTGGGCAAATTGTCAGCGATGGCGGATGCGCTGTGCCGGGTGATATCGCCAAAGCGTTTGGTGGCGGTGCGGATTTTGTCATGCTGGGCGGCATGCTGGCGGCACATGATGAGTGCGAAGGCCGAATTACAGAAGAAAACGGCGAGCGGTTTATGCTGTTTTACGGCATGAGCTCAGAATCCGCAATGAAACGTCATGCGGGAAGCGTGGCGGAATATCGTGCGGAAGAAGGGAAAACAGTGAAACTCCCCTTGCGTGGACCGGTAGAAGAAACCCTTCGCGATATTCTCGGCGGGCTTCGTTCTGCCTGCACCTATGTGGGAGCTGAGCGGCTAAAAGAGTTAACCAAGCGCACCACGTTTATTCGGGTGGCCGAGCAGGAAAACCGCATCTTTTCCCGTTAACCCTGCCTGCTCAGCATGCAGTAAAGGAACGGAGTACCTTTACTGCATGGCCTCACCTAGCCCAAACACAGGCAGATACATGGCGATCACCAGTGTGCCGACAATGCCGCCAATCACCACCATCATCACGGGTTCCAGCGAGGCGGCCAGATTATCGGCCCGCGTCAGCGTTTCTCTTTCATGCCATTCAGCCAGACGCGCCAGCATCACATCCAGTGCGCCTGACTCTTCGCCCACACGAATCAACTGACGACAAAGTGGCGTAAACAGGGGATGCGAGTGCAACGCCTGGTGCAGAGGATTGCCTTGCGCAATGTGCTGCTGAATAGCCCTGATGGCATCCTGCCACAGCCGCGATGACAACGTGACACAGGCCGCATCAAGTCCCTGGAGCAGGGTTAATCCTGCCTGCTGGGTCAGTTGCAACACACTGTAGATTTGCGTCAGTTGACTACCCTGCCATAGCCCGGCGATAACCGGCACACGCAGCAGGGCGCGTTGCTCACAGCGCTGCCAGTTTTCAGAGCGCCGCCGCGCGTGGTACCAGCCCGTCGCCAGCAGGGCAATGCCCCCGATTAGCGGCAATCCGCCCGCCTGTAATGCGTCGGACAGGGTGATAACGGCGGCGGTGAAGGCGGGTAAAGGCGCGTCAAACGAGGCATAGACGGAAACAAACTCCGGCAACACAAACAGCAACATACCGCAGGTGACGGCCAACGCCACGAACAGAATAAACAGGGGATAACGCAGGGCTTTCAAGACCTTAGCGCGCAAATGCTGCTGACGTGTTTGTTGCTGCGCCAGTTGTTCGCAGCAGATATCCAACTGACCGGTCAGCTCGCCGACCGCCATCAGCGCAGCAAAAAGTGGCGGAAAAACCTCTGGCCACTGGCGTAATGCCTGCGAAAATGGCTCGCCACGCAAGACGTGATGCTGTAAGGCCTGCATCAACGCCCGCCAGGCGGCATGCGGGTGACCTGATGCCAGCAGATCAAGGCTTTGCGACAAAGGAAGGCCCGCCTTTAGCAGGGTGGCGAGCTGGCGAATGAAATCAATTTTATGCTGTGACCGCCAGTCACGTCGGCGCATCATTTTTTCCCGCTTCTCGCTCACCGGCACTAAGTGCCGGCGCGAAAGGTCGTCAGACAGCGTCTCACTGTCGGGGGCCAGATGATAACCCGTTTGCAGTCTGCCCTGTGTATCTACGGCATACCAGCGATAAAGAAAAAGGTGCGTCATGATTCGAGCCCAATAACGCGCTGCATCTCCTCCAGAGAGGTTTCGCCGCGGCTGACAGCGTCCAGCCCCGAAGCCTGTAGCGTGCGCATCCCTTGCTGTTTTGCCAGCGCCAATACCTCCTCCAGAGGCATTTCGGCGGCGATAGCATTTTGCAGTTTGGCTGTAACGGGCAGGAGTTCGAATAAAGCCAGACGGCCAAAATAACCCGAAAAGCAGTGATCGCAACCCGGTGCCCGCCAGGTTTGTAACGTGCCTGGCCAGACTGACGCCGGGAGATGTGCTACGGCCTGTGCAGGTTCACGACAGTGCGGACACAGGCGTCTGACCAGGCGCTGAGCAATAATCAGGCGCAACGCTGAGCCCAGTAAATAACCAGGAATGCCC
Organism: Pantoea sp. SGAir0183; assembly: GCF_043545505.1. NCBI lineage: Bacteria > Pseudomonadati > Pseudomonadota > Gammaproteobacteria > Enterobacterales > Erwiniaceae > Pantoea > Pantoea sp. SGAir0183. The sequence continues at coordinate 3,558,211 of NZ_CP028053.1, read as the reverse complement.
ATCTGGCGTAAGCGCGTTAGCGTTTCAGCCGTTGAGTTAGTGTGCAAAGTCGAGAGGACAAGATGACCGGTTTGCGCGGCTTTTACGGCAATTTCAGCGGTCTCGCCGTCACGTATTTCGCCTATCATGATGACATCCGGATCCTGGCGAAGCAGCGCGCGTAACACGCGATTAAAATCGAGCCCATACTTTGGATTAATTTGCGTCTGATTGATGCCCGGCAAAGGGATCTCAATGGGATCTTCCACACTGCAAATGTTCTTTCCGGGCTGATTAATCGCGCTCAGTCCGCTGTAAAGGGTAAACGTTTTTCCACTGCCGGTTGGGCCCGTGACCAGAATCAGGCCCTGGGGCTGTGCCAGCGCAGCCTTGAGCAGGCGCAGCGGTGCCGCGGGTAAGCCCAGCGAGTCCAGGGACAGTGTAGCGCCTTCCCGCTGCAGCAAACGTACGACGGCTTTCTCTCCGCCCTGCGTCAGCAACGTTGAGAGCCGAAAGGAAGCGACCTGACCGTCAATCTCATGGCTGAACTGACCGTCCTGTGGCAGACGACGTTCGGCAATATCCAGTCCGGCCAAAATTTTAAGCCGCGCCAGCAGAGCCGCTGGCTGTATGTCCCGTTGCAGGGGCAGGGGATGCAACACGCCGTCAATGCGCAGACGAATACGCAGGCTGTGCTGATAAGGCTCAATATGGATGTCTGAGGCCCGCCGCTGTGCGGCCTGATGCAGAAGCTGGCTGGCGGTATCGATTGCCGATTCTGTGGCGGCACCCTCTTTAGTGCACAAGGGGCTATGCATCGCTTCAGCCTGTTCGAGCCGGGCCTGCGGCCAGCACTCAATAGCGATCTGACACGGGCTGGCAAATTGCAGGGCTTCGGCCAGTCCTGGCGGAATCTGCTCAGCGACAGCAAGACGTAAATGCGTCGCGTTGTGGTCGAGGATGATGGCGCGATAGCGCTGACAGATCAGCGCGACCGCATCGTCGGGTTTACTCATTTGTGCCCCCACGACTGTCAAAGCGGAATTGTTCCTGACAGTTGTCGCGTAACGTGGTGTTAGTGCTGGTACAGGTACGCTGCCAGACGAGCGTGCCTTCGTTACTGTCCCAGACGGGCAGCATTTCTACGCTTAATCCATTCAGGCTCTCCTGCCCGGTCAGGGTAATCATGCCGTTGACCACGGTGATCGCCGACACGTAACGTGATGTTGTGCCCTGCGGAATACCGCGTTGCCCGGCCTGACACTGTTCAGGCCCGCCGCGTTCAATCGCGCAAAGCTCAACGGCCGTCTTAAAGGGCACCATGGTTTGCAGCATGTCGGTCAACGCGGCGCGCTGCAGGTAATTTTGATAGGCGGGTAGCCCGATAGCGCTGAGGATCGCCACGATGCCGACCACAATCATTAATTCAACCAACGTGAATCCTTGTTGATAGTGCATATTTGCCTCCTGAGTAAGAAGGCCGCAGTCTAGGAAGACGCTGTCGGTAATAACAGCAGGAAACCCGGAGAGTGGAAAAGGGCAGGCAATAAATCTGGTGGGTTACAGGAACAGGACTACGTCACTGGACGCTGGTGCACAAAACAGGCCGTGCCGGCGGCACGGCAACAGGGATTATTGCGCCTGAAAGCGCATCGACAGATCCAGAGCACGCACATGCTTGGTCAGCGCGCCGACAGAGACATAATCCACACCGGTCTCGGCGATGTCCCGAATCGTCGTTTCGGTGACGTTGCCTGACACCTCCAGTAGCGCACGACCAGCCGTGATCTTGACCGCCTCGCGCATTGCCTGAAGGGAAAAATTGTCCAGCATGATGATGTCGGCCGCCGCAGCCAGTGCCTCTTCCAGCTCTTTCAGCGATTCAACTTCGACTTCCACAGGGACATCCGGATAAAGCCAAAAGGCTTTTTCGACGGCCTGACGAATTGAGCCGCTGGCAATAATATGGTTTTCTTTAATCAGAAACGCATCGGACAGGCCGAGGCGATGATTACTGCCGCCACCGCACAGCACGGCGTATTTCAGCGCTGTTCGCAGGCCTGGCAATGTTTTGCGTGTATCCAGAAGCTGTGTCTGTGTGCCTTCCAGCAGCGCGACATAGCGGCTGACTTCCGTGGCGACGCCGGACAAGGTTTGTACAAAATTCAATGCGGTGCGTTCGGCCGTCAGCAACAGGCGGGCTGGCCCGTCAACCTCAAACAGGGGTTGATCCGGGATAACATGTTGTCCGTCTTCCACATGCCATGTCAGGGCGGTGTGCGCGCCTAACTGGTTAAACACCTCTTCGACCCAGCGTTTACCACAAAAAACACCGGCTTCACGGGTAATAACCTGAGCATGTGCCCGACTGTCGGCTGGCAGGAGCTGCGCGGTAATGTCGCGGTCGCTATCTGTCTCACCGCCGAGATCTTCCTTTAATGCGCGTTCAACGGCCTCGGGGATATCATTTTCAATACGTTCAAGCAGCGCCTGATGGCGACTGTCCGGATCATAGCGACGTACAGACATACGCGTTCCGCTCCAGTAAATGTCAGATAACAGAGGCGATTACCATAGCCTGAATAGCGCGAAGGCACCAGTCCTTAGTCACTTTTTGTTTAGTATACTTAACATGTGCGTTTATCAGCCCGATAGTGCAACGCATTTTGACGCAATAATCCCTTAAAATTCATGCTATTCTCAAACCGGTCCTGCGAAGAGAATCCAGCATGAAAGTAGAAAAAGGTTGGCTGTCCGGTGTGCGACAGGTGCCGTCCCCCCATTGTAATGATCGGCCGCATAACGAAGCGCCATCCCTTCTGGTCATTCACAATATCAGCCTGCCGCCCGGCGAATTCGGCGGCCCGTGGATTGATAAACTGTTCACCGGCACGCTGCCTGCCGACGCGCATCCCTACTTTGCTGAGATTGCTCATCTGCGCGTTGCGGCGCACTGCCTTATCCGACGTGATGGCGAAATCGTGCAATATGTTCCCTTTGATAAACGTGCCTGGCACGCTGGCATCTCGCAGTTTGAGGGGCGGGAAAACTGCAACGACTTTTCAATTGGCATTGAACTGGAGGGCACGGATATTGAACCTTATACCGAGGCACAATACGCCGCTCTGCATCAGGTCACGCAGACGTTGTTAGCCCATTATCCGTTAACGCCTGCGCGCATTACCGGCCACAGTGATATTGCACCGGGACGGAAAACCGATCCCGGCCCGGCGTTTGACTGGGACGATTTTAAACAGCGGTTACAGCAACAAAAATTGGAGTAACTATGACGTTATTTACCTTGTTACTGGTTTTAGGTTGGGAACGGCTGTTTAAGCTGGGGGAACACTGGCAACTGGATCACCGGCTGGAGCCTGTGTTTCGTCGCCGTCAGCATTTTTCGGTGATGCGCACACTGCTGATGCTGATTATCGCGATGGGCCTGACCGCGCTGGTGGTCGGGAGCCTGAAAGGCATTTTGTTTGGTGTTCCTCAGCTTCTGTTCTGGATCGTGGTGGGGTTACTGTGCATCGGAGCGGGTGTGGTGCGTCAGCACTATCATACGTATTTGCAGGCGGCGAGTCGTGATGACGCCGCGGCACATCAGGCCATGGCGGCAGAGTTAACCCTGATCCACGGTGTGCCTGTTGAGTGCAGCGAACGCGAATTCCTTCGTGAGCTTCAGAATGCGCTCATCTGGATTAACTTCCGTTTCTATCTGGCACCGATGTTTTGGTTCGTGGTGGGCGGTGCCTGGGGACCGGTGTTACTCGTGGGGTATGCGTTTTTACGCGCCTGGCAAAGCTGGCTGGCAAAACACTGCACGCCCATGGCCCGCTCTCAGTCTGGCGTGGACAGCATTCTGCATGTGGTTGACTGGATCCCGGTGCGGCTGGCGGGCGTTGCCTATGCGCTGCTGGGGCACGGTGAGAAAGCCTTGCCTGCCTGGTTTGCCTCGCTGACGGACAGGCACCACTCGCAGTACCAGGTTTTAACCACGCTGGCGCAGTTTTCGCTGGCTCGCGATCCGCACAGCGATAAGGTCGCAACGCCACGTGTCGCCGTGGCGCTGGCGAAGCGCATTTCGCTGGTGCTGGTGGTGGTTGTGGCGTTGCTGACCATTTACGGCACGTTGGTGTAGTCGGCAGGGGGAATCCCGAAGTCGGGTGTGCCATCCTCACGCCAGTGAAAATATTTCAGACGCGTATGGCGATTACCGTCCCAAAGGGGATCGCCCTCAATTTCTGTATAATTGCGTGCGTGATAGACCAGCAGATCGCGCCCGTCCTCATCCTGAGTAAAACAACTGTGTCCCGGTCCATACTGGCGGTTTTCCCAACTGGTTGCAAAGACCGGACGCGCTGATTTCTGCCAGGCCATCGCGTTCAGCGGATCGGCATCACGCGGAATGGAAAGCAGGCCCATGCAGTAGTTTTCATCCGTTGCGCTGGCAGAATAGGTAATAAACAGCCAGTCACCATGCACTATCGCGGCCGCGCCTTCGTTGACGCTAAACCCCGCGCACTCCCATTCATATTCCGGACGGCTCAGCATCACCGGTTTGCCTTTGAGCGTCCATGGATTACGCAATTCAGCCAGATAGAGGTTGGAATTCCCTGGAATTGCAGGATCTTTCTGCGCCCATAAGTACCAGTTTTTCCCCTGGTGAACAAAGTGGGTGGCATCCAGCGCAAAACTGTCGAGATGACTTAACACCTGGCGCGGGGGCTGCCAGTGGCCACTGAGCGGGTCGTCATCGTTGCACACCAGCGCGTACATCCGGTGCTGAAACAAGCCATCTTTGATATCGCGCGAAGGCGCTGCGGCAAAATAGATAACCCAGTGTTCTGCAATACGATGCAACTCCGGTGCCCAGATCAGCTCACTGAACGGCCCAATATCGGGTTTACGCCAGACCACGACCGGTGTCGCGGTGCGTAAGGCCGTTAGCGTGCTGGCACGACGTAGCTCAAGACGATCATATTCCGGTACGGAAGCAATAAAGTAATAGTGTTCTCCGTGGCGCAGGATAAACGGATCGGCGCGCCGTTCAATAAAGGGGTTGGGCCAGTTTTCGCTCATTTCAACTCTCCAGTCGGAAGCTCGGTAGGGTGTTTTTCGTGCGCCTGAATCTGGCGGAGGGCAAGATCGCGTTGAATGGTTTGCATTAATGTGCGATCCACTTTCATCAGTCGCACCACGCCCGCGGTAATCAAATAGCCAGCCCCGGGGATAACGGTAAACAGCAGGACAATGCCGTTGAGCGCGTGAGCCGATTGCTGTTTCGCACCCGCATCATAACCGTAAGCCGAGAGCAGAAAACCGACCATCGCCCCCGCGACGGCCAGTCCGACCTTGAGAAAGAACAGATTGCCTGAAAAGCTGATGCCGGTAATACGCTTACCGGTTTTCCATTCACCGTAATCGTCCACATCCGCCATCAAAGACCAGTGTAAAGGGGAGGGAATTTGATGAAGAACATTAAGCAGAAAGTAAGCGATAACGACTGTCACGGTGGCGTGGGGATCAAGCCAGTAGAAACCGCAGGAGAACAGGGCAAGGGCGATATTGGTCCAGAAAAAGACTTTCAACTTACACCAGCGGTCGGTGAGGACTTTTGCCAGCGTGCTACCCAGCATCATGCCAACCACCCCCAGGCTGATAAACAGCGTGGCAAAGTGCGCCGTTTGTCCCATGACCCAGGTCACGTAATAGAGGGTTGCTGCCATACGAATAAAACCCGGGCAGACATTGCAAAGTGTCAACAGCAAGATGCGCACCCACTGATCGTTCTTCCACACATCACGCAAATCGTTTTTCAGATCATCATGAGTAGGGACGGCAGGCTGAATACGTTCCCGCACGGTGGCGAAGCAGAACAGAAACATTGCCAGTCCCACCAGGGCCAGCACAGCCATCGCCATCTGATAACCCCGCGCCTTGTTCTCACCGCCAAACCATTCCGCCATCGGCAGCAACGACAGTGACAGAATCAGGGTGGCAATGCCGACCATGACAAACCGGTACGACTGGCAGGAGACACGCTCACCGGGATCGTTAGTCATGACGCCACCCAGCGAGCAGTAGGGGATATTAATGGCGGTATAGGCCAGGGACATGAAAAAGTAGGTGGTAAAGGCCCAGATGACCTTGCTGGGATAGCTCCAGTCTGGCGTGGTAAACATCAGTACACTGAATATAACGTAGGGCACTGACACCCACAGTAACCAGGGACGGAAACGCCCCCAGCGGCTTTTGGTACGGTCAGCTATCGCGCCCATTATCGGGTCGGTGATGGCATCCAGAATGCGCACCGAGAGTAACAGCACGCCCACTAAGGCCGGTGCTAAGCCAAAAACGTCGGTATAGAAATAGCTGAGGAACAGCATGACAGCGCCACCGATCATGTTGCACCCCGCATCACCCATGCCATAGCCCAGCTTTTCTCTGAATGAGAGGGGGTTATCTGTCATTGTTGTAACCTGCAGAGGAATTAAACATAAAAGGATTATTAATGTTTAATCCACAGGCGGTGCGGCACGAAATTGTTGGGATGATGGACAAAACAGCCGTGCAGGGAGAAGTGTGAGCAGGGTCGGGTTTACCGACTGCCTGCCCGCCGCTTTCTGTCGGCGGGCAGGCAATGTCGTCAGGCTTTTTGCGTCTTATTCTTGATGAAATAGCCAATAGCCAGGATGAACAGCCAGACAGGAATGAGCCATACGGAAATGGCCATGCCTGGCGTCATCGCCATCAGGACCAGGATGCCAGCCAGGAAGATCAGGCAAACCCAGTTACCCAGAGGGTACAGTACCGCTTTGAAACGGGTGGTAACGCCCTGCTGGTTTTTCTTTTTACGGAATTTCAGGTGCGCCAGGCTAATCATCGCCCAGTTGATGACCAGCGCAGACACGACCAGCGACATCAGCAGACCAAACGCTTCGCCCGGCATCAGGAAGTTCAGCAGCACGCACAGCGCGGTGGCGACGGCTGACACCAGAATACTCATCACGGGCACACCGCGGCGGTCCACGTTCAGCAGCGCTTTTGGCGCATTCCCCTGCTGTGCCAGACCAAACAACATGCGGCTGTTACAGTAAACGCAGCTGTTATAGACCGACAGTGCGGCGGTGAGGATCACCACGTTCAGTGCATTGGCAACCATGGCATCGCCCAGTTCGTGGAAGATAAACACAAAGGGGCTGGTATCTTCAGTCACGCGCGTCCACGGCATTAATGACAGCAGCACTGCCAGCGAGCCGATATAGAAAATCAGGATCCGCCACAGCACCTGGTTGGTGGCTTTTGGAATCGTGGTTTCAGGATTGTCCGCTTCTGCCGCCGTAATCCCGACCAGTTCCAGACCGCCAAAGGAGAACATGATAATCGCCATAACCATCACCAGCCCACCGAGGCCATTCGGCATAAAGCCGCCGTGTTCCCACAGGTTACGCACGGTTGCCTGCGGCCCACCGGTACCACTGAACAGTAACCAGCCGCCAAACAGGATCATCGCAATCACCGCGATAACTTTAATAATGGCAAACCAGAACTCCATTTCACCAAACACTTTAACGTTCGTCAGGTTAATGGCATTAATCAGCACGAAGAAGATAGCGGCTGATGCCCAGGTGGGAAAATCGGGCGCCCAGAACTGAATGTATTTACCGACGGCACTCAGCTCCGCCATGGCGACCAGCACATACAGCACCCAGTAGTTCCAGCCAGAGGCGAAACCGGCAAAATTTCCCCAGTATTTATAGGCAAAGTGGCTGAAGCTCCCGGCAACGGGCTCCTCGACCACCATTTCACCCAACTGACGCATGATAAGAAAGGCGATAAACCCGGCAATCGCATAGCCTAAAATAACGGCGGGACCTGCGGATTTGATGACCGACGCGCTGCCCAGAAACAGGCCGGTTCCCACTGCACCGCCCAAGGCGATCAACTGTATATGGCGATTTTTTAAACCGCGCTTCAGCGATTCACCGTGCTGTTGTTCCATACACACCTCATGATGTTGTTATTCTTCGCTTCAGAATGTGCTGACTGTAAAGAATTAAATACACTTAAGAATGATGTTTTTAAGGTGTCAGACTTGCGTAATGCCGCCAGCTGTAACCTGACCAACAGAATAGTGATAAGCGCAGGGCTTTGCACCTGCTTTCGCCAGCCCCGGTACGAGTTGGCTTAAAAAGAATCAAACGGTCTGCCGTCTTATTTACCCCCGATGAGAAAAACGGCAGCAAACCGCGCTGACCAGGCGCTGATGGCTAAATCGGTTTAGTCATACATGCTGTGTAATTTTTGGTAAAGGTTAAAAAAATTAACGTCCAGGTATGGCCTGATTCCCCACTTTTATCTCTGGATTTAACGCGCGCATCCCGCATTCCTTCACCGAAGTGTCACAGATGCCGTATAGACACAAGGTGAATACTTTGTTACTTTACGGGCACCTTTTTTGAATTGGTATTACCAATTTACTTTGTTTGACCGGCATACTTTAAGAAGGGAAGATGGCTTATAGCAAGATTCGTCAACCCAAACTCTCCGATGCGATTGAGCAGCAACTGGAATCCCTCATTATGGAAGGGACGCTGCAGCCGGGAGAGAAGTTGCTCCCCGAGCGCGAACTCGCCAAACAATTCGATGTTTCACGTCCGTCTCTCCGTGAGGCAATCCAGCGATTAGAAGCGAAAGGATTGTTATTACGCCGTCAGGGCGGCGGAACATTCGTACAAAAACATCTCTGGCAGAGCATGAGCGATCCACTCGTAGAGCTACTCGCCGAACATCCGGAATCTCAGTTTGATCTGCTGGAAACGCGCCACGCTTTAGAAGGCATTGCGGCTTACTATGCGGCACTGCGTGGCACAGAAGAAGATTTGCAGCGTATTCGCGACTGTCATCTTCATATCCAACAGGCGCAGGACAGCGGCGATCTCGACGCTGAAGCAGACGCAGTGATGAAGTATCAGATCGCTGTCACAGAAGCGGCCCATAATGTCGTGCTTTTGCATTTGCTACGATCAATGGGCCCTATGCTGGAACAGAATGTCCGACAGAATTTTGAATTGCTCTACTCTCGCCGGGAAATGCTGGCGAAAGTGAGCGGTCACCGCGCCAGAATTTTTGAGGCGATTGTGGCTCGTGAGCCAGAACAAGCACGCGAGGCATCACACCGTCACCTGGCGTTCATTGAGGAAATCTTGCTGGACAGAAGTCGGGAGCAGAGCCGTCGAGAACGCTCCCTACGTCGTTTACAGCAACGTAAGGAATAACGCGCGGCAAAGATCGTGCGGACATGTGCGACGAGCCTGTCTCCCTGACGTTAACAGGCTCCCGATTTTTCAACGTATTAGACACAGATAAGGAATACCCCCATGTCAGAACGTTTACACAATGACGTGGATCCGATTGAAACTCGTGACTGGCTACAGGCGATCGAATCGGTCATCCGTGAAGAAGGTGTTGAACGTGCACAGTATCTGATTGATCAGGTGCTGAGTGCAGCCCGTAAAGGCGGTGTGAAAGTTGCTGGCGGTGCTGCCGCTATCAGTAACTATATCAACTCTATTGCCGTTGAAGATGAACCGGAATATCCGGGCAACACCTCACTTGAACGTCGTATCCGATCCGCTATCCGCTGGAACGCCATCATGTCGGTGTTGCGCGCATCGAAGAAAGATCTGGAGCTTGGCGGCCACATGTCCTCCTTCCAGTCTTCTGCCACTATCTATGAAGTGTGTTTTAACCACTTCTTCCGCGCGCGCAGTGAGAAAGATGGCGGCGATCTGGTGTACTTCCAGGGCCACATTTCTCCGGGTATCTATGCCCGTGCTTTCCTGGAAGGCCGTCTGACCGAAGAGCAGATGAATAACTTCCGTCAGGAAGTCGATGGCAAAGGCCTGTCTTCTTATCCGCATCCAAAACTGATGCCGGAGTTCTGGCAGTTCCCGACCGTTTCAATGGGCCTGGGACCACTCAACGCTATCTATCAGGCTAAGTTTCTGAAGTATCTGGAACACCGTGGTCTGAAAGACACCTCTGGCCAGACCGTTTACGCGTTCCTGGGCGACGGCGAGATGGATGAACCAGAATCCAAAGGTGCGATCACCATCGCGACCCGTGAAAAACTGGATAACCTGGTCTTTATCATCAACTGTAACCTGCAGCGTCTGGATGGACCGGTCACCGGTAACGGTAAGATCATCAACGAGCTGGAAGGCATTTTTGCCGGTGCTGGCTGGGAAGTGATCAAGGTTATCTGGGGCGGTCGTTGGGATGAACTGCTGCGCAATGACACCAGCGGTAAACTGATCCAGCTGATGAACGAAACCGTCGACGGCGACTACCAGACGTTTAAATCGCGTGATGGTGCCTACGTGCGCGAGCACTTCTTCGGTAAATATCCGGAAACCGCTGCGCTGGTGAAAGACTGGTCAGACGATGAGATTTGGTCACTGAACCGTGGTGGTCACGATCCGAAGAAAATTTACGCGGCACTGAAAAAAGCGCAGGACACCAAAGGCAAGCCGGTTCTGATTCTGGCTCATACCATCAAAGGTTACGGTATGGGTGACACCGCAGAAGGCAAGAACATCGCGCACCAGGTGAAGAAGATGAACATGGATGGCGTACGCTATATCCGTGATCGTTTCAACGTGCCGGTCGAAGACGACAAAATTGAGTCGCTGCCTTACATCACCTTTGAGAAAGGCTCCGAAGAGTACAACTACCTGCATGGTCAGCGCGAGAAATTAGGCGGTTACCTGCCTTCACGTCAGCCTAACTTCACGGAAAAGCTGGAAATGCCGGCGCTGGAAGAGTTCAGTGCGCTGCTGGAAGAGCAGAACAAAGAGATCTCTACCACCATCGCGTTTGTGCGTGCGCTGAATGTGATGCTGAAGAACAAGTCGATTAAAGATCGTCTGGTGCCGATTCTTGCCGATGAAGCCCGTACCTTTGGTATGGAAGGCCTGTTCCGTCAGATTGGTATCTACAGCCCGAACGGTCAGCAGTACACGCCGCAGGACCGCGAGCAGGTGGCTTACTATAAAGAAGACGAGAAAGGTCAGATTCTGCAGGAAGGGATCAACGAGCTGGGCGCAGGATCGTCCTGGCTGGCGGCGGCGACCTCTTACAGCACTAACAACCTGCCGATGATTCCGTTCTACATCTATTATTCGATGTTTGGCTTCCAGCGCATTGGTGATTTGATGTGGCTGGCGGGTGACCAGCAGGCGCGCGGCTTCCTGGTCGGCGGTACCTCAGGCCGTACTACGCTAAATGGTGAAGGTCTGCAGCATGAAGATGGTCACAGCCATATTCAGTCACTGACCATTCCAAACTGTATCTCCTACGATCCAGCGTATGCCTACGAAGTGGCTGTCATCATGCACGACGGTCTGGTACGCATGTACGGTGAAGCGCAGGAAAACATTTATTATTACATCACTACGCTGAACGAAAACTACCACATGCCAGCGATGCCGAAAGGTGCCGAAGAAGGTATCCGTAAAGGTATCTACAAGCTGGAAACCGTAGACGGTAGCAAAGGTAAAGTTCAGCTGTTGGGTTCAGGTTCTATCCTGCGCCATGTGCGTGAAGCCGCGCAGATCCTGTCGGCTGATTACGGCATCGGTTCGGACGTTTACAGCGTCACCTCGTTCACCGAACTGGCCCGCGATGGTCAGGATTGTGAGCGCTGGAACATGCTGCATCCGACAGAAGCGCCGCGTGTGCCTTACATCGCTCAGGTGATGAACGAAGCACCCGCTGTCGCATCAACCGACTACATGAAGCTGTTTGCTGAGCAGGTTCGCAGCTACGTGCCTTCAAGCGATTACCGTGTGCTGGGCACCGACGGCTTTGGCCGCTCTGACAGCCGTGAAAATCTGCGTCACCACTTTGAAGTGGATGCAGCATACGTTGTGGTAGCCGCGCTGGGTGAACTGGCTAAACGTGGCGAAATCGATAAGAAAGTCGTGGCGGATGCGATCGTGAAGTTCAAGATCGATGCCGATAAAGTTAACCCGCGTCTGGCTTAAGAGGTAACAGAGTAATGGCTATTGAAATCAAGGTACCGGATATCGGGTCAGACGAAGTTGAAGTCACCGAAATTCTGGTCAAGGTTGGCGATAAGGTGGAAGCCGAGCAGTCGCTGATCACTGTAGAAGGCGATAAAGCTTCTATGGAAGTGCCTTCGCCGCAGGCCGGCGTAGTAAAAGAGATCAAAATCGCAACCGGTGACAAAGTGGAAACCGGCTCGCTGATCATGATGTTTGACGCAGAAGGTGCTGCTGAAGCGGCACCGGCGCCAGCTCAAGAGAAAAAAGCTGAGGCCGCCCCTGCCGCCGCTGCGTCTGCCAGCGCCAGCAAAGACGTTAACGTACCGGATATCGGTGGTGACGAAGTCGAAGTCACCGAAATTCTGGTGAAAGTGGGCGACAAAGTTGAAGCTGAACAATCGCTGATCGTCGTTGAAGGCGACAAAGCCTCAATGGAAGTCCCGGCACCGTTCGCGGGCGTGGTGAAAGCGATTAAAATCGCCACCGGCGATAAAGTGAATACCGGCTCTCACATCATGGTCTTTGAAACAGAGGGTGCTGCACCGGCTGCTGATGCGAAGCCAGAAGTGAAAGAAGAGGCTGCGACGGCACCCGCTGCGGCCGCAGGGGCAAAAGACGTTAACGTACCTGACATCGGCGGCGACGAAGTTGAAGTCACCGAAGTGCTGGTGAAGGTCGGCGATAAAGTCGAGGCTGAGCAGTCACTGATTGTAGTGGAAGGCGATAAGGCGTCGATGGAAGTTCCGGCACCGTTCGCGGGCACCGTCAAAGAACTGAAAGTCGCGACGGGCGATAAAGTCAGCACCGGTTCGCTGATCATGGTGTTTGAAGTGGAAGGCGCTGCCCCTGCCGCGGCACCGGCGGCTAAGAAAGAGTCGGCCCCTGCACCTGCGGCGGCGGAATCTCAGCCTGCCGCTGCCCCTGCACCAAAAGCAGACAGCAAAGGCGAGTTTGCTGAGAATGAAGCCTATGTGCACGCTACGCCGGTGATTCGTCGCCTGGCGCGTGAATTTGGCGTTAACCTGGCGAAGGTGAAAGGCACAGGACGCAAAGGCCGTATCCTGAAAGAAGACGTTCAGGCTTACGTGAAAGATGCAGTGAAACGCGCAGAGGCTGCGCCAGCCGCAGCCAGCGGTGGCGGATTGCCGGGCATGCTGCCATGGCCGAAAGTTGACTTCAGTAAGTTCGGTGAAGTTGAAGAAGTGGAACTGGGCCGTATCCAGAAAATCTCGGGTGCCAACCTGAGCCGTAACTGGGTGATGATCCCACACGTAACCCACTTTGATAAAACCGATATTACCGATCTGGAAGCTTTCCGTAAGCAGCAGAACGCCGAAGCCGAGAAGCGCAAACTGGACGTGAAATACACGCCAGTGGTTTTCATCATGAAAGCTGTCGCTGCAGCGCTTGAGCAGATGCCACGTTTCAACAGCTCCCTGTCTGAAGACGCGCAGAAGCTGACGTTGAAAAAATACATCAACATCGGCGTGGCGGTCGATACGCCAAATGGTCTGGTCGTTCCGGTCTTTAAAGACGTGAACAAGAAGGGCATCACCGAGCTGTCTCGTGAGCTGATGGCGGTCTCTAAAAAGGCGCGCGATGGCAAACTGACCGCAGGCGATATGCAGGGCGGTTGTTTCACCATCTCCAGCCTGGGCGGCCTGGGCACCACGCACTTTGCGCCGATTGTTAACGCGCCGGAAGTGGCCATCCTTGGCGTGTCCAAATCCGCAATGGAGCCTGTATGGAACGGTAAAGAGTTTGCACCACGTCTGATGATGCCGATCTCTCTGTCCTTCGATCACCGTGTTATCGACGGTGCGGATGGTGCACGTTTCATTACTATTATTGGCAATATGCTGTCAGACATTCGTCGTCTGGTTATGTAAAAAGCGCAAAAGGCCGGCAAATGCCGGCCTTTTTGTAACATTCAGGGCACCGCTGTTGGCAGTTTATTAACAATTCTGTAAACTCTTGCGGTGAACATGTCCCGGTGGAATAAGGACATTATGAGCCTATTCCATTAGGCATAATTGGCGCAGTCAGATTGAGTCACGGCAGGCAAATCCGATAGGGGAATGTTTGCAGCAGCAGACGCAATATGGCCAGTTAACTAGCCTAATGGGATAGGCTCAGCGTCTGACCCGCCGGAAATCCAATAAGAGGTCATGATGAGTACAGAGATTAAAACTCAGGTCGTGGTACTTGGGGCAGGTCCTGCAGGTTACTCTGCAGCTTTTCGTTGCGCTGACTTAGGTCTGGAAACCGTACTGGTTGAGCGCTACAGCACCCTCGGTGGTGTCTGTCTTAACGTAGGCTGTATCCCGTCTAAAGCGCTGCTGCACGTTGCTAAAGTGATTGAAGAAGCGAAAGCGCTCGAAGAACACGGCATTGTGTTTGGTCAGCCGCAAACGGATATCAACAAAATCCGTAGCTGGAAAGAGAAGGTGATTAACCAACTGACCGGCGGCCTGTCTGGCATGGCGAAAGGGCGTAAAGTGAAAGTGGTTAATGGCCTGGGCAAATTTACCGGTGCCAATACGCTGGTGGTCGAAGGTGAAGGTGGCGCAACCACTATTAACTTCGATAACGCCATTATCGCTGCAGGTTCACGTCCTATCGAACTGCCGTTCATTCCTCATGAAGATCCTCGTGTATGGGATTCCACTGACGCGCTGGAACTGAAAGAAGTGCCTAAGCGTCTGCTGGTTATGGGTGGCGGAATCATCGGTCTGGAAATGGCTACCGTTTACCATGCGCTGGGTTCAGAGATCGACGTGGTCGAGATGTTTGACCAGGTTATCCCGGCGGCCGATAAAGACGTGGTTAAAGTCTTTACCAAACGTATCAGCAAGAAATTTAACCTGATGCTGGAAACCAAGGTGACCGCCGTAGAAGCCAAAGACGACGGTATCTATGTTTCGATGGAAGGCAAAAAAGCGCCGGGTGAGGCTCAGCGTTATGATGCGGTTCTGGTTGCGATTGGTCGTGTACCGAACGGTAAAGGCCTGGATGCTGACAAAGCCGGTGTCGAAGTTGACGATCGCGGCTTCATCCACGTTGACAAGCAGATGCGCACCAATGTGCCACACATTTATGCGATCGGCGACATTGTAGGTCAGCCAATGCTGGCACACAAAGGCGTGCATGAAGGCCATGTTGCGGCAGAAGTCATTTCAGGTCTGAAACACTACTTCGATCCGAAAGTGATTCCTTCCATTGCCTATACTGAGCCAGAAGTTGCCTGGGTCGGTCTGACTGAGAAAGAAGCGAAAGAGAAAGGCATCAGCTATGAAACCGCCACATTCCCGTGGGCGGCATCAGGCCGTGCGATTGCTTCTGACTGTGCAGATGGCATCACCAAACTGATTTTCGACAAAGAGACCCATCGTGTTATCGGTGGTGCCATTGTCGGAACGAACGGCGGTGAACTGCTGGGTGAAATCGGTCTGGCCATTGAAATGGGCTGTGACGCAGAAGATATTGCGCTGACCATTCATGCGCACCCAACCCTGCATGAATCCGTAGGACTGGCGGCTGAAATTTTTGAAGGCAGCATCACCGATCTGCCTAACGCGAAAGCGAAGAAGAAATAAGTCTCAGGACAGTCATAGCGGCCCCTTATGGGGCCGTTTTTTTATGCTGATTATTATCGAATAAGAAAATCAATAAAGGAAAGGGCGCCTGCGCTAACACATTTACACTGGCATATAGGGCGGAGTAAACTCCGCCACTAACGAAGTTTTACTGCCTGGTTTCGTAATTCAAGACAGCCGAAAGTTCAGCACTCATTATTCTGAGGCGAAGCTCACATAATGAACCTCGGTTTGATAAACTCAATCCTAAGAGAATTAACCCGCTAATAACAAGTAAACCGTATTTCGACTTCATGGTGGCACCTCTCTTGATTTTCATCGAGCGAGGGGCTACCCTGACAGTGTTGAGGTGTTAGGGTAGTGACCTCCGCTCGCATTAGTTGACTGATTAATGTGAGCGGTTCCTTCCTCTTTCCACCTCAGGTTCTTACCCAAAGCAGAAAGCTTCAGGCGCCCAACCGCAGTCTACGCATTTATTATCTTACTGTCCCCTGGTTTTTTATTTTTTCATAATGCTAATTAATAAAAATTTCTGTCTTTTATATTTTAAATGTTATTTGTGCTGATTCTTTCATGACTATTTTAAAATAATTATTTCTCGGTTCTTATGTTGCTGTTAATCTTGATGGTTGATCACTTCGTTATTATTAACACGTAACCAGTCAATAAAATGACGTAATGGTGCAGAGACATAACGCCTGCCAGGATAGTAGAGCCAGAAGCCATCGGCATTCTCCGTATAGTGACTTAACAGCTCAACGAGTGAGCCACTTCGCAGACTGGCACTGACCACGGCCTCCTGCAGAAAAGCAATCCCTGCTCCCGCAAGGGCGGCCTGCAATATTCGTTCGTTGTTGTCCAGCACCAGAGAGCCACTGACGGCGACTTCCCGCTTTTTCCCTGCGTGCATGAATTCCCAGCGATAGCGTTGCCCGCTCGGGAAACGCCGCTCAATGCAGGGAAACTGCAGCAGATCGTCCGGTGTTTGCGGGGCACCATGACGTTCGATAAACGCCGGGCTTGCGACAACCAGTGTACGCATTGCCGGGCCAAAGGGCAGGGCGATCATATCCTGCGCCAGCACATCACCGTAGCGAATGCCTGCATCAAAACCGGCTTCAAGGATATCCACCAGCGCATCGTTACTGTCAATTTCCAGCGTAATGTCCGGATAGCGCTGGAGAAAGGGCAGGATCAGGCTGTCAAAAAACAGCGCTTCTGCAGAGCGGGGCATATTGAGTTTCAGCGTACCGTAAGGCCGGGCTCGCCAGTCGTTAAGTTCATCCACGGCCTGCGATAAATCGAGTAAGGCAGGCTGAATGCGCTGCAGAAAATGTTGTCCAGCCTCGGTCAGTGAGACACTGCGCGTCGTGCGGTTGAGCAATCTCACCCCTAGCCGTTGCTCAAAATGGCGCATGGCGTGGCTCAACGCAGACGGCGTCACGTTGCGTGCCTGTGCGGCTTTGCGGAAGCTCCGGTGGTGCGCAATGGCGCTGAACATTTCCAGTTCCTGCAGGGTGGCCCGCGAAAGTGTCATTGATGAATTTTCCTCACTGAATGGGCAAGAATAGCGCAATTGTTGTTGGTATTGATGAGGATTATAACAATAACACCGCAACAAAGAGGAAAACATCATGCAACAACGTCAATTGGGTAATCAGGGATTACGCGTTTCAGCACTGGGACTCGGCTGTATGGGCATGACCTTCGCCTATGGCAATCATGATGAGCAGCAGGCATTAAATACGCTGTCGCGCGCGTTTGAACTGGGCATCAACTTTCTGGATACCGCCGAAATCTACGGTCCCTTTACCAACGAGGTGCTCATCGCTAAAGCCCTTAAAGGCCGCCGCGACAATATCACGGTGGCCACAAAATTTGGTTTTGCGATTACTGGCGAAGGTCAGGGCTGGGAAAAGATGACGGGCGTTAACAGCCAGCCTCAGCATATTCGCCGTGCAGTCGAAGGATCGTTAACCCGTTTGGGGACCGATCATATCGATCTGCTTTACCAGCACCGTTTTGATCCGAGCGTACCGATTGAAGACGTGATTGGCACGATGGCGGATCTGATTAAAGAGGGAAAAGCCCGCTATATTGGGTTGTCTGAAGTCTCATCTGCTACGCTGCGGCGCGCCTGTGCCGTCCATCCCGTCTCTGCCTTACAAAGCGAATACTCACTCTGGACCCGCGATCCCGAGCAGGACATTCTGGCGACCTGTCGTGAACTGAATGTCGGTTTTGTGCCTTACAGTCCGTTGGGCCGGGGCTTCCTGACGGGCAAACTGACGTCCGTGGACGCGCTGGATCCGCATGACTTCCGCCGCAGTTTGCCGCGTTTTCAGGAGCAGGCACAGGAACATAACCAAAAGTTAGTCGCGCAGCTCACTGAGATGGCACACAGTTATGGTATTACTGCGGCACAACTGGCGCTGGCATGGGTCATGGCGAAGGGGGAAGATATTGTGCCGATTCCGGGAGCGAGCAAGGTCCATCATCTGGAAGAAAACTGTGCCGCAGCGAATGTCGTCCTGACAGGGGCGGACAGTGACACGCTGGACAGGCTCTTTGCGCCGCAAAACGTGCGGGGTGAACGCTATGCGGATGCAGAATATGGCATGATCGATCGTTAAGCTTACAGCGAAATGACTGGGTTAACCGGCAGGGCATTAAGCCCTGCGTTTTTTTCGTTTATCTCTGTTCAGGTAGCGCATTCTGCTGCAGAAAACCGCAATGTTGCTTTTTTGTAAACAGATTAACAAGCTGTTGAAATCCTGCTATGCTGCCCCACGCGGAACCGGGCACCTTACCCTACTCATGGAATGCGTTGTCATCAGGGTGCACCGGAAACCCATACAATGAGAGCGAGGAGAACGTCGTGCTAGAAGAATACCGTAAGCACGTTGCCGAGCGTGCTGCCCAAGGGATCGTACCTAAGCCATTAGATGCTTCCCAGATGGCCGCGCTGGTTGAACTGCTAAAAAATCCACCTGCGGGTGAAGAAGAATTTTTGACCGATTTGTTGGTCAACCGCGTACCACCCGGCGTCGATGAAGCGGCGTATGTTAAAGCAGGTTTCCTGGCTGCTGTCGCCAAAGGCGAAACAACCTCTCCTCTGGTATCTCCTGAAAAAGCCGTTGAACTGCTCGGTACCATGCAGGGCGGTTACAACATCCATCCTCTGATTGAAGCATTAGATGATGCGAAACTCGCGCCGATTGCGGCAAAAGCGCTTTCCCACACGTTGCTGATGTTTGACAGCTTTTACGACGTTGAAGAAAAAGCCAAAGCAGGCAACGCGCATGCGAAACAGGTGATGCAGTCATGGGCGGATGCCGAATGGTATCTGTCACGTCCAGAGCTGGCTGAAAAAATTACCGTAACGGTTTTCAAAGTCACTGGCGAAACCAATACAGACGATCTGTCTCCGGCACCGGATGCCTGGTCACGTCCTGATATCCCTCTGCATGCGCTGGCAATGCTGAAAAATGCCCGCGAAGGCATTGAGCCAGATGAGCCAGGCAACATCGGACCGATCAAACAAATTGAAGCGCTGCAGGCCAAAGGTTTTCCGCTGGCCTACGTCGGTGACGTTGTAGGCACCGGTTCATCACGTAAATCGGCAACCAACTCGGTGCTGTGGTTTATGGGCGATGACATTCCGAACGTGCCAAACAAAAAAGGCGGTGGCGTTGTGCTGGGTGGCAAGATTGCCCCTATCTTCTTCAACACCATGGAAGATGCAGGCGCGCTGCCGATTGAAGTGGATGTGAACAACCTGAATATGGGCGATGTCATTGATATCTATCCCTTCAAAGGTGAAGTCCGCAACCACGAAACCGGCGACCTGCTGGCCAGTTTTGAACTGAAAACCGACGTTCTGATCGATGAAGTCCGTGCTGGTGGTCGTATTCCCCTGATCATTGGCCGTGGCCTGACGACCAAAGCGCGCGAATCGCTGGGGCTGCCTGCCAGTACCGTGTTCCGTATCGCGAAAGACGTGGCTGAAAGCACACGTGGCTACTCGCTGGCACAGAAAATGGTGGGCCGTGCCTGTGGTGTTGACGGCATCCGTCCCGGTGCGTACTGCGAACCTAAGATGACCTCTGTGGGCTCACAGGATACTACCGGCCCAATGACCCGAGACGAACTGAAAGACCTGGCCTGCCTGGGCTTTTCGGCTGACCTGGTCATGCAGTCGTTCTGTCACACGGCGGCTTATCCTAAGCCGGTGGATGTGAACACGCACCATACGTTACCTGACTTCATCATGAACCGCGGCGGGGTTTCTCTGCGTCCGGGTGACGGGGTTATTCACTCCTGGCTGAACCGTATGCTGCTGCCGGATACCGTCGGAACAGGTGGCGATTCTCATACGCGTTTCCCTATCGGGATTTCGTTCCCGGCAGGCTCGGGCCTGGTCGCCTTTGCTGCGGCAACGGGCGTTATGCCGCTCGATATGCCGGAATCGGTGCTGGTA
Source organism: Pantoea sp. SGAir0183 (assembly GCF_043545505.1). Classification (NCBI taxonomy): domain Bacteria; kingdom Pseudomonadati; phylum Pseudomonadota; class Gammaproteobacteria; order Enterobacterales; family Erwiniaceae; genus Pantoea; species Pantoea sp. SGAir0183. The sequence continues at coordinate 3,538,085 of NZ_CP028053.1, read as the reverse complement.
CGTTTCAAAGGTAAAATGCAGCCTGGCATTACGCTGCGCGATCTGGTTCACGCCATTCCGCTGTATGCCATTAAGCAGGGCCTGCTGACCGTCGAGAAGAAAGGCAAGAAGAACATCTTCTCTGGCCGCATCCTTGAAATTGAAGGTCTGCCCGATCTGAAAGTTGAGCAGGCGTTCGAACTGACCGATGCGTCTGCAGAACGTTCTGCTGCGGGCTGTACCATTAAGCTGGATCAGGCGCCGATCAAAGAGTACCTGACCTCTAACATTGTCCTCTTGAAATGGATGATCTCTGAAGGCTACGGCGATCGTCGTACGCTGGAGCGCCGTATCGAAGGCATGGAGAAATGGCTGGCGGATCCACAGTTGCTTGAAGCCGACGCCGATGCGGAATATGCCGCGGTGATTGACATCGATCTGGCTGAGATCAAAGAGCCGATTCTGTGTGCGCCAAACGATCCGGACGATGCGCGTCTGCTGTCTGATGTGCAGGGCGAGAAGATTGATGAAGTCTTTATCGGCTCGTGCATGACCAATATCGGTCACTTCCGTGCGGCAGGTAAGTTGCTGGACAGCCATAAAGGCCAGTTACCAACCCGTCTGTGGGTCGCGCCACCGACCAAAATGGACGCGGCTCAGCTGACAGAAGAAGGTTACTACAGCGTATTTGGTAAGAGCGGTGCGCGTATTGAAATCCCGGGCTGTTCACTGTGCATGGGTAACCAGGCACGTGTGGCTGACGGCGCAACGGTGGTCTCGACGTCAACCCGTAACTTCCCGAACCGTCTGGGTACAGGGGCTAATGTCTATCTGGCCTCTGCGGAGCTGGCTGCCGTCTCATCGCTGTTAGGTAAACTGCCTACGCCAGATGAGTATCAGCAGTTCATGGCACAGGTTGATAAAACAGCCACTGACACCTATCGCTATCTCAACTTTGACCAGTTGAGTCAGTACACGGAAAAAGCAGACGGCGTGATTTTCCAGACTGCCGTCTGACAGGTGACGATCGTTCTGTTTGAGAGGAGCGCCCCGGCGCTCCTCTTTTTTTATGCCTGAAAAGGGGCGTCCAGGGAATCTGGATAGGCGCGCTAAGCAGGTGCACGGCAATAAAAATAGCGGTATAACAGCGCGAGTAACTGACAAAGAGATAAGATCATGGAGTATGAATTTTTACGCGACATCACGGGCAAGGTAAAAGTGCGCATGTCGATGGGCCATGAAGCATTAGGCCACTGGTTTAATGAAGAAGTCGGGCATGACGCCAGCGTGCTGGATGAGGTTGAAGCCGAAGCCCAAAAACTTACAGGCAGTGAGCGCCAGTGGCAGCGCATCGGGCGCGAATATACGCTCTGGATGGATGATGAAGAGGTCATTGTCCGCGCGAATACATTGAATTTCGAAGGCGATGAGATGGAAGAGGGCATGAATTACTACGATGAAGAAAGCCTGTGCTTCTGCGGTAAGGAAGATTTCCTGGCCGTGATTGCCGCCTGGCGGCGATTTATGTCGGGCAAATGATTGAAAGATTCCACACCGATCGCCATTTACCTCCTTTGTTGATTGATAATGCTCAATTATCAGCGTTTTAATCTGAGATTCCCGCCGCATATTTTATTCTTGTGATTTAATATCATCATGGTGATTATAATTAATCACTAAGGTGGTGGTATGAAGATTAAGGAAACAATCGAAAAAGTGCCTGGCGGAATGATGATTACCCCGTTGGTGCTGGAGGCCGCCGCTAACACGCTGGCTCCCGACGCCTCAGGGACAGGGGGCTTTACGCCGGCACCGTTTAAAGAGGACGTGCCTGCGCTTATCGGTGTTTTTTTGTTATGCATGAGATCGGTTAAAGCGCTGCCCCAGGCGCGGGTTACGGGCGGCGGTATCACCGTGACGAAGCGTCCTGCTGCTGTCGCGCTGGGTCTGTCTGTCGATACGTTGTCTGGCCCTGAAGGCCGGTGGGGATTGTCATCCGTTGCGGTCATTGCGGCGATGGACAACAGCAACGGCGGTCTTCATACGGTCCTGGCAGGTGCCGCCGCCAGGACAACTGCCGTCACGCCGGCTGCGCTGGCGCAGGCCGATCCGGCTCTGTCTTGTGTGGTCGCCGCGGCAACGCCGCTGATTGCGACATCGGTGATTGTCACCGCCCTTTTAACGCCGATGCTGACCTTCCTGGGTGGCAAAAGGTAATCAGCGACGGGCTGTCGCTTCATCTACGGAAAAATCACGATGAAAATGATCGTTATTGCCGACGACTTTACCGGTGCGAATGATACGGGCGTGCAACTGGCTAAAAAAGGGGCACGTACGGAAGTGATGCTGACGTCACAGCAAAAGCCCTCACGTCGCGCTGATGTGCTGGTGATTAACACAGACAGCCGGGCACTCAGCGCTGAGCAGGCGGCGGTTGCGATGAAACAGGCGCTGTCTCCCTGGGTGCGCCCTGGGCAAAACAGCGTGCTGATCTATAAAAAAATCGACTCTACCTTTCGTGGCAATCCCGGCGCAGAGATTGCTGCCGCTATGGCCGCCAGCGGAACCACGCTGGCGATTGTCGCCGCAGCCATTCCGTCTGCGGGGCGCATGACGCGCAATGGTGAATGCTGGGTTCACCAGCGCCCGCTGCTGGAAACCGAGTTTGCCAGCGATCCGCGCACACCGATTATCTCCTCGCGTATCCGTACGCTGATCGGCTTACAGACCGATCTGCCTGTCAGGGAGATGACGCTGGACGACGTCAGGCGTGGCGACCTCGCAGACCGGCTTGAAAACCTGCGCCAACAGCCCGCCAGCATCGTCATTATTGATGCAGAAAGCGATAACGATCTGGCCCTCATTGCCCGGGCTGCTCTCTCAATGGCTGCGCGCCCTTTGCTGGTTGGGGCGGCGGGACTGGCCAACGCGCTTCCGACCGACAGCTATATGGACAGCAATCAAACGCTTCCGGTTCTGGTGGTGGCGGGCTCGATGAGTGAAATGACCCGGCGTCAGGTAGCTCAGGCGCAACGTCAGGGGCGGGCTGACGTGGTCAGAATCGCGGTCGAAACCCTGCTTGCACCTGAGAAAGAGCAAAAAGAGATCGTAGAGCAGGCGTGCCAGATCCTTGCACAGAACAGGCACTGTGTTCTGCAGACCAGCAGCCACGGGGACGACCGTAACCAGATTGCAGCGCTGACCGGAAAATATGCATTGAGTCGCGAGGCGTTGGGCGAAACGCTGAGTCGGCGAATGGGGGATATCACCTTAGCGATCCTGGATCGTGCCCGTACGGGTGGGCTGTTCCTGACGGGCGGTGACATCGCGATCGCGGTGGCGAATGCTCTCGGCGCAGAAGGTTACCGCATCCACGGTGAAGTGGCGCCCTGTATCCCGTGTGGCACCTTCGTAAACAGTGACATTGATGATTTGCCCGTTATCACTAAAGCAGGGGGATTCGGGACGGATGATACGCTCTGTGATGCGCTGCATTATATTGAGGAGCTGTATCTGAATGCGTAAACCTGAGCCTGCAGATATGCAGGCCAGAATTGCGTTTCGACAGGATAAGTCAGGGGAAATTTGGAGGAATGATGAGAATAGCTGTGCCCTGTTTAATAAAGGGCGCGATATTCTCCATTATTAAAATATAATAAATCCTTACGTTCCCTGTTCGATGTGTAATGGTGTACTCCCCAATTGTGCTGTTACATTTTGTTACCTGAATGCAACTGCTCGCTTAAGTCAAATTTACTGTTCGGTAAAACGAAACAGGCTTCACTGTCCTTTTTGAATGCTTAATCTGTTTGATTTTTCAGTTTTTTATGGCCACGCGCACCGTGAAAACAGGGCAATAACAGGAATTATCCTCCTCCCTGTTTTCTCGTTATTTCCGCTAACGCTAATTTAAATTGTAACGCAGTGGAAATTTCCGCGAGAGCGCTAATAATCAACTTAACATTGATGCGTTCACTTCTACGTCACTCACCGAGCGGTTGAGTGGTCAGGCTTTTCATTAAATTTATATGCCTGATTTATTAATGTGCCTTGCCATTATTCTCGTGAATTAATGGAATTTAATTATTCTCTTTCCACTCGCGGAGATATTATGCTCAGCAATACATCTATCAGAACCCGCCTTTATATGGCGTTTGGTGCCATGACGCTTGTCATGATTGTGGTATGCAGTCTGTTTTATATGGGGTTTAATCGCGTCACGCAGGCCAGCAAACTTAACGTTCATACCTATCAGGTGGTTGAAGGCCTGAATAAGGTGACCGAGAGTCTGCTGAATATGGAAACCGGCCTTCGGGGTTATGCTCTTAGCGGTCAGACACAAATGCTGGCACCCTTTAATCAGGGTAAACAGGCCTTTAGCGACTACACCGCAAGTACACATCAGCTGACGCAGGACAATCCGGTACAGCAGCAACGCTTAGTCGATCTGGAAAGCAGACAGAAGAACTGGCTGGAAAGCTATGCCCGTAACGTAATGGCGGCGCGTGAGCGTCTGAATCAGGGGAACCTCGACCAGCAACACTTTTTAGACATCTTTGCGACTGATGAAGGTAAAGTGCAAATGGATGCGATGCGTAACGTGATTGAATCCATGATTGTCACGGAGAAATCATTACTCAAATCGCGTGAAGATGAACTGACTAGTGAGCGGACCAAAACGCGCGTGATCCTGGTGGCCGGACTGCTACTGTCAGCGGGAATTTCCCTGATTCTGGGCCTGCTGATTTCCCGCAGTATTTCTCGTCCTCTGGCTGTCGCGGTGCACACGGCCGATACCATTGCCCGGGGCGATCTGACCTCTGTGATTACCGTAAACCGTCAGGATGAAACCGGAAAGCTGCTGACGGCCCTGGCGAACATGCAAAATCATTTGCGGAACCTGGTGACCCAGATCAAAGATTCTGCGGCATCGGTTGAACTGGCGGCCAGTGAAATTGCGCAGGGCAATACCGAGCTGTCCTCCCGTACGGAAGAGCAGGCTGCGGCATTGCAACAGACGGCGGCAAGCATGGAACAAATTACTGCGACGGTTCGCAATAACACCTCTGTCGCTGAATCTACAGCGTCTTCGGCCCGGGAGACGGAATCACTGACGCGCGCCAGCGAAAAAGCCGTCAATGACATGAGCCACACGATGCACAGCATTTCGGTGAGCGCGGCGAAAGTGAAAGAGATTACCGCGGTTATTCAAAGTATCGCTTTTCAGACCAACATTCTGGCGCTGAATGCGGCGGTAGAAGCGGCAAGAGCGGGTGAGCACGGTCGTGGCTTTGCCGTTGTCGCAACGGAAGTCCGTACGCTGGCACAGCGCAGCGCATCATCGTCGCGTGAAATCGGTAACCTGATTGAAGAAGCGGTCACCGGCGTGGCGAAAGGTGTACAGGCGGCCGATCATACCGCCCAGAGTATTCTTAAAGCGGCAAGTGAAGTCGCGTCACTGGCACAGTATATGGATGGTCTGGCGCTGGCATCAGTGGAACAAATGCAGGGCGTTTCGCAGGTCAGCATTGCCGTCACGCAGATGGACAGCGTCACACAAAGCAATGCCGCGCTGGTGGAGCAGTCGGCTTCGGCATCGCAATCCTTAACTGAACAGGCGCGCAGTCTGCGCATGTTAACCGCAGCGTTCCAGGTCTGATGCCTTCAGGCCAGGCATGCACCCCGATGCCTGGCCTGAAGACGCGTTTAACGGGTCAGAAAGCGTTCCAGCTCAAGACCTCTGTGGGTTTGATTAGCCAGTTGCACAGCATAAAAGTCGCAGTTGTGTTTCTTCTGACGTGCAAGAGCCGCCATTTTTCTGATTTCCCTGATCCCTTTTCCCTTGAGGCCGCAGGCCAGTCGTTCAAGGGCGCGGGCATTTTCAAACTGATCAAATGCGCACGGATAAATCAGTTGAGGCACCCCGTTCTTGAGCAACTGCGCGGTGGTGCCAATACCGCCATGATGAATGGCAAATAAGCAGGTTTCAGTCAGGGCAATATTGAGATGCGGCAGCGTCATCACATCATCGTTTACCGCTAACGCGGCTGCGGTTGGCGTAACAAGCACGCACTTCAGTCCTTCTGTTTTTAAGTCCTGTAAAACGCGTGTCACGGATGATTGTTCAGCCAGGGCCCAACTGGTAAAAAAGACCACCGTACGGGAGTCAATAAAATCGGTAATACGATCGTCATCCAGCGACGCCCGGCTCTTGTTCAGTAAAAAACCGGCATAAAATCCCTCGCGCGCTTTCTTTTGATAAAACCAGGGTTCGTATAACACAATCGACTGCGGTTCGTTATTGACCCAGTCAGCGTAAATATTGCGAGAGGCGGGCAGATTATGGTCGCGTCGCAGCGTGTCGATGGTACGCTGGAGTGCAGGCGAAACCAGGGCCCGTTGAAATAAAGCCAGTTTCCAGTTCAGACTGACACGCAGGCTTTTTTCCAGCGCATGGATAACACGCCCGGGCTGCAATTTTAAATTAGAATTGGTCAGGCTGATAGCATATTTCTTTAACCGGTATTTCTCGCTGACGGCTTTCGCCGCAAAACACCATAAAGAGTGAATGATGATGGCGTCATCTTCGGCAAGAGCGCTCATGGCATCGAACATCGCCTCCTGCTGTTCCGCCATATAATGTGAAATCCGTTTCAGGGCGTGCTTTTTGTCCCATAACGCCCGATCCTGGACGGCTTTCACATAAGTCTCTTTGTCGCCGACCGCCACAAAGGACAGGCCGCGATCTACTGCCTCAGATCTGAAATAGTCGTTAGCGAGCAGGTAAACATCATGATTCTTTTCTTTTAACAGCGAGCCAATCTCAATACAGGGAAAGACATCGCCTGCTGAGCCCAGTGCGCCAATAATCACTTTCATCTCAGACACCAATCTGACTAAAAATAGTATTGAAGGCGGCTGCGGTCCTTTCCCGGCTGCGCTTGCCTTCCAGATCCAGAAAATGTCCCGCATCCCTGATTTGATAAAAGCGCGTTTTATCCGACTCACCGCATATCTCTTCGATGTTTTTTTGCGGCGTATGAATATCCAGATCGCCGTTGATAAAGTGAAACTGGCAGGCCGAGTTATCAATAATGTTTTTGTAGTCGTGGTTGCGCAGTGTGGCAATCTGCTCAAGATGGAAACGCCCCTGACGGTATTCAATCTCATCCAGCGACGTCAGATGCCTGAAGTTGCAGAACTTCATTTTATTCGGCAGATATGCACCCACTTCGTCATTCATCAAATGCGCAAGCTCGACAAAGTTCTTCTCTTTTGAAAACAGATTGGCTTGCTTCACGTAAGTCCGCATACGGTCATTAAATTCAAAGGAATAGGACGCGATGATGGCATGTTCCAGGCCCTCTTCACCGTGATTCAAGAGCTTGAGAGTCGATGCGCCGCCCCAGGAGGCTGAGGCAATAATATTGGGCTTATAAATTGAAATCAGCTCGCGAATAATCGTGACTTCATCATCAAGCGTGACGATATGGCAGCCCTGTTCGTTGAAGGGTTTTGATTTGCCTGAGAACGGAAGATCAAACGTAATGACATCTGATTTATCCGCCAGGAAGCGTTTCCAGTTGCGGAAAGAAGACGAGGTTGCCAGTGCACCGTTAATCAGGATGGTCCTGTTACGGGTCGGGACACTGCATTTTGTTAACTCCACATAAATGTTAAGTTCATTTATGTTTACTACAGAATAACCGTGACTCATATCACTCTCCCCACCAAGAAACATCATCAAATATTAAAGTTTTCTAATGTATATCACAGCAAATGGTAATCATTAAGTTATTTTTATGTTTTATCGCTGTTTTTAATCCGCAATCTTTCATCTTATTGATTTAAGGGTATTTATAAATTAAATGCTCCTGGTTTTTCTCCATCACCTTAGTTTTCATGGAAAATTAAGTAACTTAACAGACCGTTAAAGTGTGATTTTCCTCATAAAACCCAGGCGAGGAAAGGGAGGCTGGTCTTTTTTATAGTGTCATAAAACTTTATTATCCTTACTGTATTCATGGTAAATTTAATTAATGTTTTATCATGGGGCGAATGGCTCGGCAGGGATTACTGTGGTGAGTTTGTGTTAGTGCCACACTGTGGCCTGTTACTGACAGGCGTTGCGGGACGATCTCAGAAATAGCGTCTGCACAACAGAACGCAGGGGGCGGCTGATTTATTTCACGGAAGAACGTCGTAACGGGTCTGCCAGTCTCACCATCGCAAGATGACATGCCGCGAAAGAAAGGCAGCCGGGGCTATCCTGGTTCGCAGGGCGCAATAAGTGGCCCTGATCGGGCTTTGACAGATAACAGGCAGACGAAAGAGAGAATGCCCCGCAAAGGGGGCATAACTTAGTAGGTTTTTAATCCCACAGACGGAATATTGCGACCGTAATAAATCTCACGCATCTCTTTCCACAGCAGGTCAGTAATGCGTTTGTGCTCCTGCGGTGTCAGATCTTCCGGGCGGGTATTAAAGAGATAATGTTTTAAATCGAATTCTTTCAGCAACATCTTGGTATGGAAGATGTTTTCCTGGTAAACATTCACATCAACCATATCGTACATCCGCTTCATATCGTCGGACATGAAGTTTTGGATGGAGTTAATTTCATGGTCGATAAAGTGTTTAACGCCGTTCACATCACGTGTAAAACCCCGTACGCGGTAATCCACAGTGACAATGTCAGATTCCAGCTGGTGAATCAGGTAATTGAGCGCCTTAAGCGGTGAGATCACGCCGCAGGTTGAGACCTCAATGTCTGCACGGAAGGTACAGAGGCCGCCTTCAGGATGGCTTTCCGGATACGTGTGCACACAAATATGGCTTTTATCAAGATGCGCGACCACGGAATTAGGCAATGGGCCGGGATGCTCAGACGTATCAATATCTTTAGGATCAACAGGTTCTTCACTGACCAAAATCGTGACGCTGGCACCCTGTGGCTCATAATCCTGGCGCGCAATGTTCAGCACATTCGCACCAATAATCGAACAGGTTTCGGTCAAAATTTCCGTCAGGCGATTGGCATTGTATTGCTCATCGATATAAGCAATATAACCATCGCGCTCGGCTTCGGTATTCGCATAGCAAATATCGTAGATACAAAAACTCAGGCTTTTGGTCAGATTATTGAAGCCATGCAGTTTTAGCTTTTGCAATTTTATTCACCCCCTTATAAATGATCGATCAGCGCGTCTCTGACAGAGCATTCAACAGATATTGTGGCAGAGCAAAGCTGCCCGTGTGGATCGCCGGTGTGTAGTAACGGCAGTTCAGGCCCGAGGCCGCAAAGCGCGCCTGCAGAAGGGCGGGATCAAGCTGGCGCAGGGCCGGATTATCGCTTGCCCAGGCAAAGGTCATGATGCCGCCGTAGTAGGTTGGGATGGCCGCCTGGTAAAAACTGACATCGGCAAAGTAATGGCTGAGTTTACGATGGCTGTTAACCGCTTCATCCTGCTGCAGGAAGCAAACGCCGTTCTGGGCAACAAAGATCCCATTTTCATTCAGCGCATTTTTACAGCCCGCATAAAAGTCGGACGTAAACAGGCTTTCGCCAGGCCCAATGGGATCGGTACAGTCAGAGATGATAACGTCAAACTTTTCGGTGGTGCGGTTGACGAAATTCACACCATCATCGATGACCAGATTAAAACGCGGATCGTCGTACGCACCGGCGCTGTGGTTCGGCAGATACTGACGACAGAAGGTCACCACGCCGGCGTCGATCTCGACCATGGTGATTTTCTCAATGCCGGTATGGCGGGACACTTCGCGCAACATCGCGCCATCGCCCCCTCCAATAATCAGTACGTTTTTGGCGGCACCATGCGCCAGCAACGGCACATGCGTCATCATTTCGTGATAGATAAATTCATCACGTTCGGTCGTTTGCACCACGCCATCCAGCGCCATAACGCGGCCCATCGCCGCATTTTCAAAGATGATTAAATCCTGGTGGGCCGTTTTATCACGATAAAGCTCTTTATCGACGGTAAAATACTGGCCAAAGCCGGTATGAAGTGTTTCATACCACATCTCGTTTTGGGCCATGATGGGGCTCTCCTTCGTGACATTGCCATAAAAATCGGCGAAACATCATAGCTAACTATGATAGCCGTTGCACGGTCAAATGTCTGACGGGAGAGCGGGCTGGGGCGCTACTTTACATAGGCAAGCAGGCTGAGAGAATCTCTGGCCAGCGACTTACATTTTTTGTCGTTGGCAATCGCGATACCGCTCAAATCACGGTAACTGTCTTCACCCAGTGCTTTCATGTTGTAGTTGTTGTAATTGCTTAAATCCCAGCGGTTTTGCTGGGCAAAAAACACCAACGCCTTGCGGATCTGCGCATCGGGCAAATCCTGATAGCCACAGTCGTTCTTGAGATAAACGAATACCGCAGTCAGATCGGCAAGATCTTCTGCTTCGGATTCGCTCAGGGCAAAGCTGGTGGAGGAGAAGCCGAAGAGTCCTGCCAGTAGCAGGATCCTGATGCTCTTCTTCATAGATATTCTCATGTAATAGTCGTCTGAAAGACGTTAGCACAGTTGTGTAAAGATTTTCGATCAATTTACGATTTTTGGGGCATTCTGCCTGCTGATGCTTGACCTTGCCATAAGGGCAGGGTTTAGGCTTGAGGTCATTTCGTTACAAGGATGCGGATTATGCAACGTCGTCACTTTCTGAAACTGAGCGCGGTACTGGGTGCTGCAGGGGCGCTGCCGCTCTGGAGCCGATCCCTGATGGCGGCCAGTCGGCCACTGCTGCCGGTTCCCTCCCTGCTGGACGCGGATGCGAAAGGAGAGTACAGCCTGACGGCGATGCCGGGCATCAGCCAGTGGCAGGGCAAAGACGTACCCACCTGGGGCTACAATGGCAGCCTGTTGGGGCCCGCAATTCGGCTCCAGCGTGGCAAGGCGGCCACCATCAATATTCATAACCGGCTTAGTGAAGCGACGACCCTGCACTGGCACGGTCTGGAAATCCCCGGCGAGGTGGACGGTGGACCGCAGGGAATCATTGCGCCGGGCGCCACGCGTCAGGTGACGTTTACGCCGGACCAGCCTGCCGCCACCTGCTGGTATCATCCTCATCTGCATGGCAAAACGGGTCATCAGGTTGCCCAGGGGCTGGCCGGCATGATTGTGTTAGAGGATCAGCCGTCAGGGACGCTTCGTCTGCCTAATCAATGGGGCACCGACGATGTTCCACTGATTTTTCAGGACAAACAGCTCACCTCATCCGGTGACCGCATCGATTATGAGCTTGATATTATGCGGGCCGCAGTGGGCTGGTTCGGCGACATGATGCTGACCAACGGTGCACAGTATCCTCAGCATGCCTTACCGCGTGGATGGTTACGTCTGCGTTTGCTTAATGGCTGCAATGCCCGTTCGCTGCATCTGGCTGCCAGCGATAAACGCCCACTGTATGTGATTGCCAGTGACGGCGGTCTGCTGCCTGAGCCGGTAAAGGTCGATTCCCTTCCGCTCCTGCCGGGCGAGCGCTTTGAAGTCATGGTCGATACGTCCGATGGCAAGGCTTTTGATATCGTGACGCTACCTGTCTCGCAAATGGGCATGACGCTGGCTCCCTTCGATCGGCCCCTGCCGCTGGTCAATATCATTCCGCTGCGGATCATGGCCAGCGCGACTTTACCGGATCAGCTAGCCACATTACCGGCCATACCGAAAACGGACGGTCTGTCATCGCGCTGGTTACAACTCAGTATGGATCCCCAACTGGATCAGCAAGGTATGCAGGCGCTGATGGCACGCTATGGCGCGAAAGCGATGGGGAACGGTGCGCACCATGATATGGCTATGGGCGGTAACGATCATGCGATGCAGCACGACAGCGCGTCCCAGGGAATGGATCATCAGAAGATGGACCATGACGTGATGGCCGCGACTGCCTACGATTTTCACAATGGCAATAAAATCAATGGCCAGCCATTTGATATGACGCGGCCAGCCTTTGATGTGAAGCAGGGCACCGTTGAAAAATGGACCATTTCCGGTGAAGGCGACAGCATGCTGCATCCTTTCCATATTCACGGCACCCAGTTCCGTATTCTTTCTGAAAATGGCAAGCCACCTGCGCCACACCGTCAGGGCTGGAAAGACATGGTCAATGTCGACGGCTGGCGTAGCGAAGTGCTGGTGCGCTTCAACCACCTTGCCGCCGCCGATCATGCGTATATGGCGCATTGCCATTTACTGGAGCATGAAGACACCGGCATGATGCTGGGCTTCACCGTGACCTGATATCAGGCCTGCGCCAGCGCCAGACGGATATCCTCCACCAGATCCCCGGCGTTCTCGATACCGATGGATAAGCGTATCGTCGCGTCGGTGATCCCGATGCGCTGACGCACTGTATCCGGCACGCCAGAATGGGTGGTGGTGGCAGGATGGCTGGCAAGCGATTCTGTCCCGCCCAGACTGACGGCCTGTTTAAACAGCGTCAGGGCATTCAGGAAACGAAACGCTGCAGGTTGTCCGCCGACAATGTCAAAAGAGAAGGTTGAACCGGCCCCGGTGCATTGTTCCCGATAGGTTCTGCCTGCCGGGCTGTCTGCATCCAGATACGGTAACCAGTGCAGGGCGGCGACATCAGGATGTGTACATAAAAAGGCGGCGACGGTTTCAGCGTTATGACAGGCTTTTTCCATGCGCAGCGACAGCGTTTCCAGCGAACGGCCAATCATCCAGCTTGAATGCGGATCAAGCTGAGTGCCAATAGCGCTACGCAAAGCGCGGATCGGCGACATAAGTGTTTTGTTTCCCATCACCGCACCCGCAATCAGGTCAGAGTGACCGCCCACATATTTCGTCAGGGAATACAGCGATAAATCCGCGCCCAGCGTGAGCGGTTGCTGAAAAATCGGCCCCAGTAAGGTGTTATCACAGGCGACGACCGGGCGTGAACCCTGCTGACGATCGATCTCGTCCGCAATACGGGCCATCAGCGCGATATTCACAAGGCTGTTCGTCGGGTTTGCCGGCGTTTCCACCAGGATCATGGCGACGCGTCCCTGCGCCATTGCACGCTGGGCGGCCTCGCGCACTTTGGCTTCATCATGCCCGTCAGTGAAACCCACCGCACGAATATCAAGGTTGTGCAGGGTTTTACTGAGCAGCGTTTCCGTACCGCCGTACAGGGGCTGGGAATGCAAAATCACTTCCCCTGGTCGCGTAAAGGTCAGCAACGCCGTCGAAATGGCCGCCATGCCGGAGGCAAACAGCGCGCAACTTTCTGCCTGTTCGTAGAGAGCGAGGCGGTCCTCAACAATCTCACTGTTGGGATGATTAAAGCGGGAATACACCAGTCCGCCACTTTTACCTTCGGGAGGCTGACGGCGGCCGGAAACATAATCAAAAAAATCGCGGCCTTCTTCTGCACTGTTAAACACAAAGGTGGAGGTCAAAAAGACCGGCGGTTTCACGGCCCCTTCAGACAGGCGCGGATCATAACCGTAGTTCAGCATTTGTGTTTCGGGATGCAGTGGGCGGTCGCCGACGTGCGTTTTTTTACTTGAGGGTGAAGTCATTAAGATCTCCCAATAAGGTCGCTAACTGCATAACGATATGTCGATAAAATCGTATCATGCAGCTATTAATGCGGCTAAATGCCGGGTTGTTCTAAGGTAATGCTGTTTGTGCAACTGCCTGCGCACAGGTGAAGATTTTTAGTGCACGTAAACGTTTGCGTTCTCTGCGCGGCGTCAGTAGGGACTTCTGTTATGGTAGACTGCGTGGCTTTGTGAGAGACCGGGCTGAAGGCAATGAAACACACTGTTGACGTAATGATCCCTGAGCAGGCAATCGCCGCGCGCATCGCGGAACTGGGCAAAGAAATTACCGACCACTACCGCGACAGCGGCAGCGATATGGTGCTGGTAGGGCTACTTCGTGGCTCATTTATGTTTATGGCGGATTTATGCCGCGTGATTGACGTTCCGCACGAAGTGGATTTTATGACCGCCTCCAGTTACGGCAGCGGGATGTCCAGCAGTCGCGATGTCAAAATTCTCAAAGATCTGGATGAGGATATCCGCGGTAAAGACGTGTTAATCGTTGAAGACATCATTGACTCAGGCAATACGCTCAGCAAAGTGCGGGAAATCCTGCGTCTGCGGGAGCCAAAATCCCTGGCCATCTGTACGCTGCTGGATAAGCCTGAACGCCGTGAAGTCGACGTTCAGGTTGAATTCGTGGGCTTTGCTATCCCTGATGAATTCGTGGTGGGCTTTGGCATCGATTATGCGCAGCGTTATCGCCATCTGCCTTACATTGGCAAAGTGGTTCCCCTCGAATCCTCAGGCGAGTGACCGCACATTCTTCCAAGGCTCTGACCTCTGGATTCGTGTAGGCTTGTCGCGCGCGAGCGTCAGGGGCGGTGAAAATCGCCACTGACTAACAGGTTAGCCATGCCGTGACGATAGCGTTGCTCCAGGTTTTCGCGGCTGTTCGCGGTAACATTCAGGTTACGCAGGCAGCCATCCTGAATACCGTAGACCCAGCCATGTAGCGAGACTTTACGTCCACGCTTCCAGGCCGATTGCAAGATGGTGGAATGCCCCAGATTGTAGACCTGCTCAACAACGTTGATTTCGCAGAGTTTATCCAGACGTTTATCGGGCGGCAGTTCACCCAGCAACACGCTATGCTTGTACCAGAGATCGCGAATGTGCAGCAGCCAGTTATCAATGAGCCCTAACTCCGGGTTATCCATGGCAGCCTGCACGCCACCGCAGCCATAGTGGCCGCACACGATGATGTGTTCAACTTCCAGCACTTCAACCGCGTACTGCACCACAGAAAGGCAGTTAAGATCGGTATGGATAACCAGATTGGCAACGTTACGGTGGACAAACAGTTCACCTGGCTCAAGACCGGTCAGACGTTCTGCGGGGACGCGACTGTCTGAACAGCCAATCCAAAGGAAACGTGGTTTTTGCGCCTGAGCCAGTCGCTCAAAAAAACCAGGATCTTCTTTGACCAGTAATCTGGACCACTCGCGGTTATTACTGATCAGGGTATCAATGTCTGTCATGGCGTTAAGCAACCTGTTACTGCGCATTTGCGTGCGCGTACTATAGGCGAAGGCTTCCTAAATTCAAACGGCATTACAATGCCATAAAACAGGGTATGTATTCAGAATGACCTATGCACTGGAACTTTCCCGGCTGACCAAGACCTATCCCGGCGGCGTACAGGCGCTCAAGGGCATCGATCTTAACGTCGAAGCCGGTGATTTTTATGCGCTACTGGGACCCAACGGCGCGGGCAAATCGACCACCATCGGGATTATCAGTTCGCTGGTGAATAAGTCGGAAGGCAGCGTCCGCGTCTTTGGTTACGATCTGGAAAAAGATGTCGTCAATGCCAAACGCCAGCTGGGCCTGGTGCCGCAGGAGTTCAATTTCAACCCGTTCGAGACGGTCATGCAGATCGTGGTGAACCAGGCCGGTTACTATGGTGTTGAGCGCCGTGAGGCCCTTCAGCGGGCCGAAAAGTACCTTAAACAGCTCGACCTGTGGGAGAAACGTCACGAAAGGGCGCGCATGTTGTCTGGCGGGATGAAGCGCCGTCTGATGATCGCCCGTGCTCTGATGCACGCGCCCAAACTGCTGATTCTGGATGAACCTACCGCCGGGGTGGATATTGAACTGCGTCGGTCGATGTGGGTTTTCCTGAAAGATTTGAATGCGCAGGGGACGACCATCATTTTGACGACTCACTATCTTGAAGAAGCGGAAATGCTGTGCCGCAATATCGGCATTATTCAAAATGGTGAACTGGTTGAAAACACCTCAATGAAATCCCTGCTGTCGAAGCTCAAATCCGAAACCTTCATTCTGGATCTGGCCCCGCGCAGCCCGTTACCGTCGCTGGAAGGTTTCCAGTACCGGTTAGTGGATACCTCGACGCTCGAAGTTGAAGTCCTGCGCGAGCAGGGGCTGAACAGCGTGTTTAGCCAGCTCAGCGCACAGGGCGTTCAGGTTCTCAGTATGCGTAATAAAGCGAATCGTCTGGAAGAGCTGTTCGTCGGCCTGACGCAAGGAAAAACAGGAGCAAAAGCATGACACATTTGTACTGGG
This sequence comes from Pantoea sp. SGAir0183, assembly GCF_043545505.1. NCBI lineage: Bacteria > Pseudomonadati > Pseudomonadota > Gammaproteobacteria > Enterobacterales > Erwiniaceae > Pantoea > Pantoea sp. SGAir0183. Next base: position 3,521,989 of record NZ_CP028053.1, on the reverse strand, counting down.
TGGCGTTAAAAAGCATCTGGGCCAAAGAGGTGAACCGGTTCGCCCGCATCTGGATCCAGACGCTGGTGCCGCCCGTGATCACCATGACGCTGTATTTTATCATCTTCGGTAACCTTATCGGTGCGCGCATCGGCGATATGAACGGCTTCAGCTATATGCAGTTCATTGTGCCAGGGCTCATTATGATGTCGGTGATCACCAATGCGTATGCCAACGTGGCATCGTCGTTCTTTAGCGCCAAGTTTCAGCGCAATATTGAAGAGTTGCTGGTGGCACCGGTACCGACGCACATTATTATCGCTGGCTATGTCGGCGGCGGCGTTGCGCGCGGGATCTGTGTCGGTGTGCTGGTGACCGCCGTTTCGCTGTTCTTTGTGCCGTTTCATGTGCATTCATGGCTGATGGTGGCCATTACGCTGCTGCTAACCGCGGTACTGTTCTCGCTGGCGGGACTGATTAATGCGGTGTTTGCCCGCACGTTTGACGATATCAGCCTGATCCCCACGTTTGTGCTGACACCGCTAACGTATCTGGGCGGCGTGTTTTATTCGCTGACGCTGTTACCGCCCTTCTGGCAGGCAGTATCAAAACTTAATCCGGTGGTTTATATGATCAGCGGTTTCCGCTTTGGCTTTCTGGGCATTCACGATGTTCCTCTTACCTTGACCATGTCGGTACTGATTGCCTTTATCGTGGTGTTTTATATCGCCGTGTATTTTCTGATTCAGCGGGGCCGCGGATTGCGGACCTGATACCGGCGAAAAAAAAGCAGCGTTAGCGCTGCTTTTTTTATGCGACCAGACTCAGGCCAGCTGCACCGGCAGCGCTTTCGCCAGACGCTTCATCTGGTTATCACCTTCAAAGTAGGCCACTTTAGGCTGCCACTGGCGCGCTTCTGCATCATCGACCTGGACATACGAGCAGATAATCAGGATGTCGCCTTCACAGGCACAGCGCGCGGCCGCACCGTTGACCGAAATGATTTTCGATCCGCGTTCAGCGGCAATGGCATAAGTAGAGAAACGCTGACCGTTGGTCACGTTATAAATATCGATAGCTTCATATTGCAGGATGCCAGAAGCATCAAGGAAATCCTGATCGATGGCGCAGGAGCCTTCATAGTTGAGGTCCGCCTGCGTGACTTTAACGCGATGCAGTTTGCCTTGTAAAACCGTGCGAATCATAGTCAGAAACCTTGTTATACAGCCAAAAAGAGTGACCCTCAGCCTGCAAGACTACTGCGTGAGGTCTACCTGTTGATTATCGATCAGCCGTGCGTTCCCCAGCCAGGCGGCCATTAACACGACGGCCCGCTGACTGTCCACCGTCAGAGGCTGCAGCGTTTCCGCATCACAGATGGCCAGGCCATCCGGACGCAATCCTTTTTCCTGCAGCGACCGCGTTGCGTCTTCAATAATATCGTCAATCTGCCGTTCACCATTAGCCAGTCGGGCGGCCATCGCATTCATCACCTGGCTCAGGCCAGGTGCCAGCTTACGCTCATCTTCAGTGAGGTAGCCGTTACGTGAACTCAGGGCCAGACCGTCCCTGGCTCGCACCGTAGGCACGCCGACAATCTCGATATCGAACCCCATGTCTGCCACCATTTTACGAATGATGGCTAACTGCTGGAAATCTTTCTCGCCGAAGCAGGCGATATCGGGCTGAACCAGATTAAACAACTTGCTGACGATGGTCGCCACGCCGCGAAAATGGCCGGGACGACTGGCGCCTTCCAGTAAAGATGAAAGCACCGGCACTTCGACAAAGGTCTGATTAGCCAGCCCGTGTGGATACACCTCAGCAGGCGAGGGCGCAAAGACGACATCCACCGCATGGCGGTTCAGTTTCTCACAGTCTTCCTGCAGCGTGCGCGGGTAGCGCGCCAGATCGTCAGGCCGATCAAACTGCATCGGGTTAACGAAAACCGACACGATCACAATATCGGCCCGCTCACGCGCTTCATCTACCAGCGTTAAATGCCCTTCGTGCAGATTGCCCATCGTGGGCACTAACGCAATACGTTTACCTTGCTGACGCCAGCGGCGCACTTCACGGCGCAGCATGGGCAGAGTGTCGATGATCAGCACTGCCATTCTCCTGAATTACTGGAAACTGTGTTCCGCTGCGGGGTAGCTTCCTGCTTCAACCTCAGCAATATAGCGGCGAATGGCGGCACGGATGTCGCCTGTCTCCGCCAGGAAATTTTTTGCAAATTTAGGGATATGTCCACCGGTAATGCCAAACGCATCGTGCATCACCAGAATTTGTCCATCGGTCACGTTGCCTGCGCCAATACCAATCACCGGAATCGCCAGTGCCTGCGTTACGCGCTGGGCCAGGGCAACCGGTACGCATTCCAGCACCATCAGCTGTGCGCCTGCGGCCTCAAGCGCCAGCGCGTCAGCCATAAGCTGCTCTGCACCGGCTTCATCACGTCCCTGCACTTTATAGCCGCCAAAAATATTTACGGACTGTGGCGTTAAGCCCAGATGACCACACACGGGCACGGCGCGTTCGGTCAGCATGCGCACGCTGTCGGCCAGCCATGCGCCGCCTTCCAGCTTCACCATATTGGCCCCGGCGCGCATGAGCTGCGCCGCGTTATCAAAAGTTTGCTGTGGTGTGGCATAACTCATGAAAGGCAAATCGGCTAACAGGAGCGCGTGAGGCGCACCACGACGGACGGCGGCGGTATGGTAAGCAATATCACTTACCGTGACGGGCAGCGTGGAATCATGACCCTGCACCGTCATGCCAAGCGAGTCACCAACCAGCAGAACCTGAATGCCTTCGTCAGCAAACAGGCGGGCAAAACTAAAATCGTAAGCGGTCAGCGTCGCGAATTTTTTACCGCTCGCTTTGCACTGACGCAGATGAGAAAGGGTGGTGGGTTTCATGACGATCTCAGCTCAGAAATTCAGATGGACGCATTTTACTGTATCGCGTTGCTGAGCGGAATCTGTGACGCGCGAATAGATGGTCAGCTGTGCCAGGGACGGATGCTGGCGCAGTCAAGCGTTGCCATAAGCGGCTGGAGCGGACGGCCATCAGGCAGGCGCAGATCGGGCGCAATTTCCAGCAGCGGCACCAGCATAAACGCACGGTTCAGCATATCGTAATGGGGGACGATCAGGCGTTCGCTGTGAATCTGCTCTGAACCAAACAGCATAATATCAATATCCAGCGTGCGTGGCCCCCAGCGCTCGGCTTTACGCACCCGGCCATGTTCCCGCTCGATGCGCTGCGTCTCATCCAGTAAGGCCTCAGCCGACAACGTGGTCTCGAGGGCCACCGCCGCATTGAGATAATCGGGCTGATCGGGTGGGCCATAAGGTGGCGTGCGGTAAAAGGACGAGGTGGCGATGCGCTGAACATCGGTGAGCGCATCCAGCGCTGACAACGCTGCATCAATCTGATGCAGCGGATCGGCAAGGTTACTGCCTAATGCCAGATAAACGCGCGTCATGACGCGTTAGAGTTATCACGACGGGGCGCGGAAGAACGACGACGCGGGCGGCGCGTACGGCTGCGCGGTGCCGGATCGTCTCCCAGCGTGTTGAGCATGGTTTTCTGCTGCGGCGGCGCAGCGACCTGGAACTCTCCCCACCACTTACTCAGGCGCAGCAGCTCCGGGTTATTTTCCACTTCAGCCCGCAGGGCCAGCAGATCATAAGCCGCACGGAACTTCGGATGCTCCATCAGCTTCCAGGCGCGTTTACCGTGACGACGGGACATGCGTAACTGCAACTGCCAGATATCACGAATCAGCGACGTAATGCGCTTAGGAATAGCCAGCGCGCGGCAGGCTTCATCCAGCGTATCATTCATCGCCAGGGCAAACGCATCGTAATAAGTCAGACCGCTTTCCTGCGCAATGCGCTCGGCGGCTTCAAGCTGCGGATACCAGAACATGGCCGCGAACAGAAACGCCGGATTGACGCGCATATCATTTTGAATGCGGTTATCCGTATTCTTCAGCACCTGGGCGAGCATGCGCTCCATATGGCTGTCGCCCTGTTCGGTAAAGTTGCGTGCCAGCGTAGGGAACAGCGGCTGGAATAACTGATATTCACACAGTTTTAGCCAGGTACTGTAGCCATAACCGGCCTGAAGCAGCTTTAGCGACTCTTCAAACAGGCGCGCAGCAGGTACATCGCGTAACAGCGATGCCAGGCGGGGAATGGGCTCTGCCGTTTCAGGAGCAATGCGCATATTCAGTTTGGCCGCGAAACGCGCGACGCGCAGCATGCGCACCGGATCTTCGCGATAGCGTGTTTCCGGATCGCCGATCAACCGAATGATGCCTTGTTGCAGATCGTTCAGGCCGCCAACATAATCCCGCACCGAAAAATCGGCCACGCTGTAATACAGGCTGTTAATGGTTAAATCACGCCGTTGGGCATCATCTTCAATACTGCCGAAAATATTGTCCCGTAGCAGCATACCGCTCTGGGCACGCTGGGAATTATTGTGATTTTCGCTGTTCTCTTCAATCTGATGATGACCGCGGAACGTAGCCACTTCGATCACTTCCGGACCAAACATCACATGTGCCAGGCGAAAACGGCGGCCAACCAGACGGCAGTTGCGGAACAGTTTACGCATCTGCTCCGGCGTGGCGTTTGTGGTCACGTCGAAGTCTTTAGGCTTCTGCCCCAGCAGTAAATCGCGAACGCCACCGCCCACCAGGTAGGCCTCATAACCGGCTTTATTCAGACGATACAGCACCTTGAGGGCATTTTCGCTGATGTCTTTACGTGAGATGGTGTGGCTTTCACGAGGAATGATGGTCATATGACTCTCAGGTTCAACCTCTGCTGGTGCTTCCTCGTCATCACGCTTCAGGACTTTCCGGCAAAAATTAGCGACTCGGGTAAAAATGGGACACCTCGACAGTGACAATTAGGGTGTAGGTAAAATCAGCGGCTAATCATAGCCTGTTGTGAATCATTTGAGAATGCTGTTGTCTATGCATCCGCTCTCAGGGCGTTATCATGCGGTATCAAAGCGATATTCCACTGCTTCACAGCATCAGACAGCAGTTTCTCCTGAGAATCGTCCTGCCAGCCTTCGCTGACCGGCTGTCCCAGAAACCGTAAGGCCTGCACCAGGCACGGGCGCGGATCGCCATCCGGCAGCGCGGGCGCATGATTTTGCTTAGAAAGTTTGTGTCCGTCAGCAGTGATGGCCAACGGCAAATGCAGATAATCCGGAACGGCCCAGCCAAACTGTCGATAAAGGGCAATCTGCCGCACCGTCGGCTCGATTAAGTCTGCGCCACGCACGATCTCGGTGACGCCCTGATGATGGTCATCAACCACCACGGCCAGATTGTAGGCAAACAGGCCGTCGCGACGATGAATAATAAAATCCTCTTCAGCCAGCCGCCGATCGGCCACAAGCGTGCCCCGTAACCGGTCTTCAAACTGGAAAACTGGCGCATGCTGACGCAACCGCAGTGCCGCATTCTCCGGACCTGAACCTGCATCCCGACAGTGCCCGTCGTAGAAACCACCCAGCTGCTGAATGCGGCTTCGGCTGCAGGTGCAGTAATAACTCTGCCGGTGCGCTCTTAACCACTGTAGGGCGTCCCGATAAGCGTCATGGCGCTGTGACTGCCATATGACTTCACCGTCCCAGTGCAAACCGTACTGTTCTAACTGGTGCAGAATACGCGTGGCGGCTCCTGCGACTTCACGGGGAGGATCAATATCCTCAATGCGTACCAGCCAGCGGCCATGCTGCGCGCGTGCGCTAAGGTAACTGCCTAAGGCAGCGATCAGCGATCCAAAGTGGAGTTCACCAGAGGGAGACGGCGCAAAGCGCCCGATACAGGATGAGAATGCCATAGGTTTCATGAACCAGACGGCGGAAAAAGAGGGCCTTTTCCCGCCGCATGGCTGCAGTCAGACGGCAACATTAGCCCGCCATTTGCTTCTCACGAATTTCTGCCAGTGTCTTACAGTCGATGCACAGATCGGCCGTCGGACGCGCTTCAAGACGGCGGATACCGATCTCAACGCCACAGGAATCGCAATAGCCAAAGTCGTCATCTTCAACTTTCTTCAGCGTTTTTTCGATCTTTTTAATGAGCTTGCGCTCGCGATCGCGGTTACGCAGTTCCAGGCTGAATTCCTCTTCCTGAGCGGCACGGTCAACCGGGTCCGGAAAGTTAGCGGCTTCATCCTGCATGTGTGTAACGGTGCGATCAACTTCGTCCCGCAATTGATTACGCCAGGCTTCCAGAATCTTGCGAAAATGGTCCAGTTGCGCGTCATTCATATACTCTTCGCCCGGCTTCTCCTGATAAGGCTCCACCCCAGCGATGGCGAGAATACTCAGGGACGATGTTTTACGGTTTTGCCCTTCTTGCATGTTGTTTCTCCTGGATAACACGCACTATACCCTTCGATTGCCATCGGCCAGTATATTCACACTAACCTTCATTGATGACGCACTCTTGGGTACATCGATCCCCCAACGGGGAAAAACAGGCCGCTATAAATAACAGAAGCTGTCAAGGTTGGCAATTATTCCTGCGCCCATCTTGACAAGCCTGTGAGGAACAGCGTAGTTGGCCCCTGACAGAAGATAGTCCTATCACAGAAGGATGCCACTGATATTACAACGTTACGTCAACAGCCGTTGTAATAAACATGCCTTCTGAAGACAGTTCTGCCCGGTACGCCAAAATTTCCACGCCATTCAGCCGCGCCTGTACCAGTTGTTCTGCGTAAGCCGCATCGATGTGACGCGCCGGGGAAACGTCCTCAATCCCCGAGTGCAGAACGGCAAACAACAAAACGGCCCGATGACCTTCTGCCGCAGCCTGACTCAGCTCGCGCAGGTGTTTTTGTCCTCGAATCGTCACCGCATCCGGAAAATAGCCTTTACCTTCCTGTAAAAGCGTTACGGATTTCACCTCAATATAGCACTCAGGTCGGTCCTGTGCTGTAAGCAGGAAATCAATTCGACTTTTTTCGCTGCCGTATTTTACTTCAGCCCGACACGCTTCGTAGCCCGACAGCGGCAGAATTCGGTTTTCGCTTAACGCCTCCTTTACCAGTTGATTCGCGCGCAACGTATTCACGCAAATCCAGTGGCCTTGCTGCGTCTCGGTCATCTCCCAACTGTGCGGGTACTTGCGTGTCAGGCTGTCGGACGTGGAGTACCACACGGTATCACCCGGCGTAGCACAACCGGTCATGGCGCCGGTGTTGGCACAATGGATGGTGAGCGTCTCGCCTTCCGGCGTAATGACATCCGCCAGAAAGCGTTTGTAACGGGTAATCAGACGTGCCGGTTTGAGGGCGGGAGAAAAAAGCATAGGGCTCCTGATTATGACTGTAACGGCCAGGTGGCCAGTGTCCGGTAGCGCGTCCGCCCTTTTACGTACTCTGAGGCAAAAAGCGAAAACTGACTGGCCGTAAAGCGCCAGAGAAAGCCGCGAGGGGGCAGGGCAACGGGTTGCGTCGCCGAGCGCAGCAGGGTGATGTGTGGATGAAAAGGCTGAGCGGGCTGCTCACAGCCGTGCCGGGCGGCCTGGGCACGCAGCAGACTTGCCAGCTGCAGCAATCCCCGGGGTGGGCGCTGACAGCCCAGCCAGACCACGCCGGGGCGCGGCCAGTGCCCCGCATCATCTAACGTCACATCAAAAGCAGGCTGATGGATGCGCGAGGCCAGGGTTTGCAGCTGTTTTGAGGTCTCCGCTGAGACCTCGCCCAAAAAAGCCAGCGTCAGATGAAGGTTCGCGGCCGCAATCGGGCGACCTGCCTCCTCACTGAAGGTCTCAGCTCGCCACTGCACCAGTTGCTGTTGCAGGTCTTCGGGTAGGGCAATAGCAAAAAATAAGCGCTGTAACGCCATGGCGGTCTCCGGTAATCCTCACGGATGAGTGCTACAATGCGCGCCATCTTAACACAGCCATTAGCGGAGTTTTTGGTGAGTGATCTCCCCGTCAGCGCGGTGTTGCCTGACCTGCTGAGCGCCCTTGATCAGGCCTCGAACGTCCTGCTGGCTGCGCCTACCGGCGCAGGTAAATCCACCTGGTTACCCCTTCAGCTGTTACAGCACAAGGCGCTGTCAGGGCGCATTATCATGCTGGAGCCACGCCGACTGGCCGCACGCAACGTGGCGCAGCGGCTGGCTGAGCTACTGGGCGAACAGCCCGGCGCCACGGTGGGTTACCGCATGCGCGGCGAAAACTGCAGCGGACCCATGACCCGGCTTGAGGTGGTGACCGAAGGTATTCTGACGCGCATGTTGCAGCAGGATCCGATGCTGGATGGCGTGTCGCTGGTGATTCTGGATGAATTTCATGAGCGCAGCCTGCAGGCGGATCTGGCGCTGGCGCTGTTGCTGGATGTTCAGCAGGGATTGCGTGACGATCTGAAAATTTTGCTGATGTCAGCCACGCTCGATAATACTCGCCTGGCGACGCTGCTACCGGACGCGCCGCTGATTGCCTCAGAAGGGCGCAGCTATCCGGTCGAACGGCGTTATGCTCCGTTGAGCCCGAGCCTGCGTTTTGACGAGGCGGTAGCGCGTGAAGTCGCGCAGTTGCTTCGACAGGAAAGCGGCTCGCTGCTGCTTTTTCTGCCCGGCGTGGCAGAGATAGCGCGCGTAAAACGCGAGCTGGAAACCCGTGTCGATGAGGATGTCGATTTAACGCCGCTTTATGGCGCGCTTCCGCTGGCCGCTCAGCAGCAGGCTATTTTGCCTGCCGCCCCCGGACGCCGCAAAGTGGTGCTGGCGACCAATATTGCCGAAACCAGCTTAACGATCGAAGGTATTCGTCTGGTCGTGGACAGTGCCCAGGAGCGGCGCGCGCTGTTTGATGCACGCAGCGGCGTGACGCGGTTGCAGACTCAGCGCATCAGCCAGGCGTCGATGACGCAGCGCGCCGGACGTGCCGGACGACTGATGCCGGGCATCTGCCTGCACCTGACTTCACAGGAGCAGGCGGAACGGGCGCCTGCACAGGGCGAAGCCGAAATCCTGCACAGCGATCTCGCGTCATTGTGGCTGGAACTGCTGCAGTGGGGCTGTACAGACATCGACCAGCTACAGTGGATCGATCGGCCACCCGAAAAGCACTTACGGGCAGCGCAGCAGCAGCTGATGCGCCTTGGAGCGCTGGATGAATCAGGACGACTGAACACACAGGGCAGACGCATGGCGCAGCTCGGCAGTGATGCCAGGCTGAGCGCTATATTATGTGCCGCAGGGCGTGATGCCGATGCGGTGGCCAGCGCGGCACTACTCGTCGCCGTGCTGGAGGATCCGCCCCGCGCGGGCAGTGTTGATCTACGTGATGTTCTCTGTCGGCCTTTACCGCACTGGTTGCGGCGCGCGCAGCACTGGCAAAAACGCCTTGGCGTCACAGGCGGACGGGTCGATGACGCGCATTTTCCCGCGTTGTTAACGGCGGGATTTCGCGATCGTCTGGCGCGCCGACGCGATAACAGCGGACGCTATCAGTTAGCCAACGGACTGGGGGCAGGGCTGGACGAACAGCAGGCGCTCACGCGTTACGAATGGCTCATTGCGCCTGTCTTATTACAGGGCAGCAGCGCCCCCGATGCACGTATCCTGCTGGCCCTTCCCGTCGAGCTTGCGGCATTGACGCAGGCCTGTCCACAGCTTGTCGAACAGCGTACCGACGTGGAATGGGATGACGAGAAGGGCACGTTGCGCACCTTACGCCGTGAGCAGATTGGCGAACTGATACTGAAGACTCAGCCGCTTGCCCGACCGGATGCCGAGGCGTTACAGGCCGCGCTGCTACGCTGGGTCGCTAAAAAGGGGTTATCGGTACTGGGATGGACGCCGGAGGCTGAGCAACTGCGGTTACGTATCCAGTGTGCCGCCCAGTGGCTGCCCGAAGAGAACTGGCCCGCCGTCGATGAGGCCAGCCTGCTTGACTCGCTGGATCGCTGGCTGCAACCGCAGATGAGCGCCGTGCGGGATCTGAAGAGTCTGCAGTCGGTCAATCTGGTCACTGCGCTCTTACATTTGCTCACATGGTCACAACGTCAGCGGCTGGATACTGTGCTGCCAACTCATTACACTGTGCCCACCGGAAGTCGGCTGCCGATTCGCTATGATGCAGATAAACCGCCCGCGCTGGCGGTGCGTATTCAGGAAATGTTTGGCGAAGCCAGTAATCCTGCCGTCGCAGAAGGTCGCGTGCCGCTGGTGCTGGAGCTGTTATCGCCCGCCCAGCGTCCCTTACAGATCACCCGCGATCTGGCGGCGTTCTGGCGCGGTGCCTATAAAGATGTGCAAAAAGAAATGAAAGGGCGTTATCCCAAACATCCCTGGCCCGACGATCCGGCCTCCGCAATACCGACCCGGCGGACGAAAAAGAATACGTCACAGGGCGGGCCCGCTGTTTAATTCAGAGGGTTCTGCCATGCGACAGTGAAGAAAGCAGTTAGAGTAGCGGCGCAGCCGTAAGCTATGCCTGGAGAATGAAACCAATGTCTGGGAACGATCGCGAACCTATTGGGCGCAAAGGAAAACCGTTGCCACCGCGCAACAGCGCCCGCCGTGGGCGGCGCAGAGACATCGATAGTGATGTCGCTCAGGACGATTTTGATGATGATTACGAGGAGGAAGCGCCGGTGCCACGTAAAGGTAAAGGTGGAAAACCGCCGCGCGGCAAACGCCGTTGGCTGGGATGGTTTATTAAGCTGTTCCTGGTATTTGTAGTGGTCATGGCCGCGTGGGGCGTATACCTCGATTCGGAAATTCGCAGCCGCATTGACGGTAAAGTGTGGCAACTGCCCGCTGCTGTCTACGGTCGTATGGTCAGCCTCGAACCTGGCATGGCCTACAATAAAAGCGAAATGATTGCCCTGCTGGAAGGCACGCAGTACCGCGAAGTCTCGCGCATTACGCGTCCGGGAGAATTCTCGGTCAAAGGCAACACCATTGAACTGCTGCGTCGCCCGTTTGATTTCCCGGACAGCAAAGAAGGGCAGATTCATGCCCGAATGACATTCAGCAAAGATGAGCTGAGTGAGATTAAGAACGTCGAAACCGGGCGTGATTTTGGTTTCTTCCGGCTTGATCCTCGTCTGATTACGATGCTGCAGTCACCTAATGGTGAACAGCGCTTGTTCGTTCCCCGTGCCGGTTTCCCTGATCTGTTGGTGGATACCTTAATCGCAACGGAAGATCGCCACTTTTATGAGCACGACGGCATCAGCCCGTACTCCATTGGCCGTGCCTTCCTGGCGAACATCACCGCCGGAAAAGCGGTGCAGGGCGGCAGTACGCTTACCCAGCAACTGGTCAAAAACCTGTTCCTGACTAATGAGCGTTCGCTGTGGCGTAAAGCCCGTGAAGCCTATATGGCCGTGATCATGGATGCCCGTTACAGCAAAGATCGTATTCTGGAGCTTTACCTGAACGAGGTGTATCTCGGTCAGGCAGGTAACGATCAGATCCGCGGTTTCCCTCTGGCCAGCCTCTACTATTTTGGCCGCCCGGTTGACGAGCTGAGTCTCGATCAGCAGGCGATGCTGGTGGGCATGGTGAAAGGGGCGTCGCTCTATAACCCATGGCGTAACCCGAAACTGGCCCTGGAACGACGTAATCTGGTGCTACGCCTGCTGCAGCAGCAGAAAGTGATCGATCAGGAACTGTACGACATGCTGTCGGCCCGTCCGTTGGGCGTGCAGCCGAAAGGCGGTGTGATTACGCCACAGCCTGCCTTTATGCAGATGGTGCGTAATGAGCTTCAGGCAAAACTGGGCGACAAAGTCAAAGATCTGTCGGGCGTGAAAATTTTCACCACCCTGGATCCGGTTTCTCAGGATGCGGCCGAAAAAGCCGTTGTAGACGGTATTCCCACCCTGAAAAAACAGCGCGGTCTGAAAGATCTGGAAACCGCAATGGTGGTCGTTGACCGCTTTACGGGTGAAGTTCGCGCGATGGTCGGTGGGGCCGATCCGCAGTTTGCCGGGTATAACCGCGCGTTGCAGGCGCGCCGATCCATCGGCTCGCTGGCGAAACCGGCCACCTATCTGACCGCGCTGAGTCAACCCAACACTTACCGCCTGAACAGCTGGATTGCGGATGAGCCTATTGCGCTGAAACAGCCGAATGGCAGCATCTGGAAACCCATGAACGACGACCGGCGGTTTAGTGGCAAAGTGATGCTGGTCGATGCGCTGACGAACTCCATGAACGTGCCAACGGTTAACCTGGGCATGACGCTGGGACTAAATGCGGTGGTGGACACCTGGACGAAGCTGGGTGTGCCTAAAGATCAGCTGAATCCGGTTCCGGCGATGTTACTGGGCGCACTCAACCTGACGCCTGTGGAAGTGGCTCAGGCCTTCCAGTCCATTGCCAGCGGCGGGAATCATGCAGAACTGTCAGCCGTGCGTTCGGTCATCGCGGAAGACGGTACCGTGCTGTACCAGAGCTTCCCGCAGGCGCAGCGCGTAGAACCGGCACAGGCGGCTTACTTAACGCTGTATACCATGCAACAGGTCGTCGATCGCGGTACCGCCCGGGCGCTGGGGGCACGTTTCCCGAATGCGCATCTGGCAGGGAAAACCGGCACCACGAACGATCTGGTCGACAGCTGGTTTGCCGGGATTGATGGTAAAGAAGTGGCGATCACCTGGGTTGGCCGTGATAACAACCAGCCGACCAAACTCTATGGTGCCAGCGGGGCGATGCAGATTTACCGCCGCTACCTGGACAATCAGGCTCCGATGCCGCTGCAGCTTACGCCGCCGGAAGATGTGACGATGATGAACATCGATACTGCGGGTAACTTTGTTTGCGGTTCAGGAAGCAGCACATGGCGCACGCTGCCTGTCTGGACGCTGGATCCAAATGCGCTCTGCCAGCAGCAGCAACAGCAGGTTCAGCAAATGCAGCAACAGCAGCAGATGCAGGACCAGCAACAACAGCAGTTACAGCAGCAGCAACAGCAGGAACAAAAAGACAGCAACGGCGTTGCCGGCTGGATAAAAGATATGTTCGGCAAATAACCCGTCAAACGCGGATGAAAAAGGCACTTCGGTGCCTTTTTTTATTCCACATCAAAACCCCTTGTTATCGCCCGTGACACGACGCCACGCCGGGGAATTCTGCTTGCAGAAATTGCGAGACTTCGCATATTATCCAATCGTTATAATAATCATTATCGTTTCGATTCGCTTAATCATCCCCATTTGAGAGACACCTTCATGACAGCGCGTTCTATCCCTTTTGCTTCTCCATCCGGCGTATTTACGCGTCGGCCTCTGGCTTTGATCATTGCCCTGGTGACCAGCGGCGCAAGCGTAATGGCTTACGCTGAACAAACGGTGGTGGTATCTGCAAATGGCGGTGGTGCGGTGGCGCAGGAAAACGCGTGGGGCCCGGCGGCCACCATCGCCGCAAAACACAGCGCCACCGGCACCAAAACGGACACGCCGATTGAAAAGAATCCGCAGTCGGTTTCTGTGGTGACGCGGGAAGAGATGGAGATGCGCAGCGTCACCAGCGTGAAGCAGGCCTTTAATTACACGCCGGGTGTGCTTACCGGTAACCGCGGCAGTTCAGGCGTCTATGATGCGTTGTCAATTCGCGGTTTTAGCGAAACCAACACCAACCAGTATCTCGATGGGTTGAAGCTGCAGGGCGACAACTACTCGGAATTCGCTATTGATCCCTATTTCCTGGAGCGGGCTGAGCTGCTGCGCGGGCCCGTGTCGGTGCTGTACGGTAAGAGCAACCCGGGCGGTGTGGTCGCGCTGGTCAGTAAACGTCCCACCCAGGAAACGCTGCGTGAAGTGCAGTTCCAGATGGGCAATCACAATCTTTACTCCACCGGCTTTGATTTTGGCGGTGCGATCGATGACGCAGGCGTTTACAGCTACCGTCTGACAGGCCTGGCGAGCAGCCAGGATGCCCAGCAGGCGAACAACAAGCAAAAGCGTTACACCATCGCGCCGTCCTTCAGCTGGCGACCAGACGAAAACACCCATCTGGATCTGCTGACCTACTTCCAGAATGAACCGGACACGGGTTATTACGGCTGGTTACCGCGTGAAGGCACGGTCGTGCCCATTACGCGCCCTGATGGCAGTCAGTACAAACTGCCGACCAGCTTTGATGAAGGGGAGAAGAGCAATCGCATCTCCCGTAACACCAAAATGGTCGGCTACAGCTTTGAACACCGTTTTGATGAGACCTGGACGGTACGCCAGAACCTGCGTTATGCCGAGTTAACGACGGATTACCGCAGCATTTATGGCAATGGATTTAACGCCGCCACCCAGGAAATCACGCGAGGTTATGCCACTTCAGACGAAAAATTGAATGAGTTCGCTGTCGATAACCAGGCACAGGCAAAATTTGCAACCGGTCAACTCGACCATACGCTTTTGCTTGGTGTGGATTATCAACGTATGCGTAATGATATCAACGCAGCGTTTGGTTCAGCATTTCCTTTGAATGCGGTTGCTCCTCAGTACGGTAATGATTCGCTTGACGGCACGCCTTTCCCCTATCGTTATCTGAACAAACAGGAACAAACCGGCCTTTACGCGCAGGATCAAATGGCGTGGGATCGTTGGGTGCTGACGTTAGGCAGCCGTTATGATTACGCGATGACATCTGCGTTAAATCGCGACACCAATACCGAAGTTAAAAATCATGATCAGGCCTTCACCTGGCGTGGCGGCGTAAACTACGTTTTCGATAACGGTATCGCGCCTTATTTCAGTTATAGCGAATCCTTTATCCCAACGGCCGGGACGACAGTGAGCGGGCAACCTTTCGACCCATCGCGCGCTAAGCAGTACGAAACGGGGGTGAAATATGTGCCGAAAGATCGTCCTGTCGTGGTTACGGCTGCGATTTATGAACTGACTAAGTCCAAAAATTTAACAGCCGATCCTGACCATACCCTTTTCAGCATCCAGAGCGGCGAAATCCGTTCTCGCGGTGTCGAACTGGAAGCCAAGGCGGCCCTCAATGCCAACGTCAACCTGACCGCGTCTTACACCTACACCGATGCTGAATATACGGAAGATACACAGCTCAAAGGCAAAACCCCGGTGCAGGTGCCTAAGCACATGGCCTCTCTGTGGAGCGACTATACCTTCCATGAAACGGCGCTGTCCGGCGTAACGGTGGGCGCGGGCGTCCGTTATGTGGGCGAAACACAGGGGTTATACAGTGCGGGTCCCGACGTGAACCAAAACTTCACCGTCGCGGGTTACACTACCGTCGATGCCGCGTTGAAATATGATTTAGGCCGTTTTGGTTTGCCTGGCTCAACGGTTGGCGTTAACGTTAACAACCTGTTTAACCGTGACTACGTTGCCAGTTGCTACCGTGAATACGCGTGCTACTGGGGCGCAGAGCGACAAATTGTCGGCACCGCCACGTTCCGGTTCTGATCGATGAGGGCGCTTCGGCGCCCGTTTACAGGGATAACCATGCAGCTTCCGCAGTACCAACAGACCGCCTTCCGACTGGATAACGCCAGCTTTCGCGTACCGGGCCGTACGCTCCTTCATCCCGTTTCTCTCGCTTTTACGCCAGGTAAAGTCACCGCGCTGATTGGGCACAATGGTTCAGGGAAATCCACGCTGTTAAAAATGCTGGGGCGGCATCACGCGGCCAGCGAAGGGCGGGTTCTGCTCAACGAACAGCCTGTAGATCGCTGGAGCAGCAAAGCGTTTGCCCGTGAGGTCGCTTATTTGCCGCAGCAGTTACCGGCTGCGGAAGGCATGACGGTACGTGAGTTGGTAGCCATTGGGCGTTATCCCTGGCATGGTGCGCTGGGGCGCTTTACGCAGGACGATCGCGAGCGGGTCGCGCAGGCAATCGCGCGGGTTGGACTAACGCCATTCGCCTCGCGGCTGGTCGACAGCCTCTCCGGTGGTGAGCGCCAGCGTGCATGGCTGGCAATGATGGTCGCTCAGAACAGCCGCTGCCTGTTGCTGGATGAACCTACCTCTGCGCTGGATATTGCCCACCAGGTGGATGTGCTGGCGCTGATTCAGACGCTGAGCCATGAACATGGCTTAACGGTCATTACCGTCTTACACGATATTAATATGGCGGCTCGCTATTGTGACCATCTGGTCGCCTTGCGCGGCGGCGAACTGATTGCAGAAGGTGGACCAGAACACATTATGCAGGCAGATGTGCTGCAGGCGATTTACGGTATCCCAATGGGCATCTTCCCCCATCCTGGCGGCGGCGCGCCGGTGAGTTTTGTGTGTTAAGGATACGATAATGCCGGATTTATATCGCCGTCGCCTGCTGATGGCAATGGCGTTGTCGCCTCTCATCCCGTCTTTCCCATCGCCTGCGGCACAGCCTGACAGCGACCGCGTTATTGCGCTGGAGTGGCTGCCCACCGAGTTACTCCTGGCGCTGGGCGTGAACCCGTTGGGTGTGGCGGACGTGCATAACTACAACGTCTGGGTCGGACAGCCGCCATTGCCTGCGGGCGTGGTGGATGTCGGCTTACGTACCGAGCCAAATCTTGAGCTGATGACTCAGATGCATCCCTCGCTGATTCTCTGCTCGAACGGTTACGGTCCACCGAAAGATAAGCTGCGGCGCATTGCGCCGATCATGGGGTTTGACCTGCACAATGGCGATGGCAAACCGCTGAGTCGCGCACGGGCCTCATTGCGGGCGCTGGCGGCCCGACTGGGACGGGAGGCGCAGGCTGAAGCGCATCTGCAACAGGTGGATGCGGAGATTGCGGCGGCGCGTCAGCGTCTGGCGCCGCACGCCGGTCGGGCCATTTTGCTGATGTCGCTACTCGACAGCCGCCACGCTATTACCTTCGGTAAAAACAGCTTATTCCTGGAAGTGATGGCGCTTTTGAATCTGAAAAATGCCTGGCAGGGCGAAACCAGTTTTTGGGGCAGCGCCGTGATTGGACTGGAACGGCTGGCCGTTTTCCATGACGTAGAGGCCATCTGCTTCGATCATGACAATGATGCCGTGATGCAGCAATTGTCGCGAAGTCCGTTATGGCAGTCCATGCCGTTTGTTCACAGCGGCCATTTCCAGCGCGTTCCGGCGGTGTGGTACTACGGTGCGACCTTGTCAGCCCTGCACTTTATTCGCGTGCTGGAACGTGCGCTGGAGAAATCGTAATGCGTCATCGTTTTTTCCCGTTAGCCGTGACAGGTACGCTGTTCTTCCTGGCGCTGGTGTTAACCGCGATCAATCTGCAACAGGCGCTGCCCACGAACCAGTGGTTGCAGGCGCTGTGGAGACCGGACAGCAGCAACATTGAGCAAATGGTCTTTCACTACAGCTTACTGCCGCGCTGGTCACTGGCGCTGCTGGTGGGGGCAGGGCTGGGGTTAGCCGGATTACTGTTTCAGCAGGTGTTGCGCAATCCGCTGGCCGAACCGGGCACGTTAGGCGTTTCATCCGGCGCGCAGTTAGGAATGACCGTCGCGACCTTATGGCACCTGCCGGGTGGGGCGCTGGCTCATCAGTTCGCCGCGTCGGGTGGCGCGCTGTTGGTCGGTGCGCTGGTGTTCAGCGTAGCCTGGCGCAAACGTCTGTCGCCCGTTACGCTGATTCTGGCAGGGCTGGTTCTCAGCCTGTACAGCGGCGCAGTGAACCAAATATTTGCCATCTTTAACCACGATCAACTGCAGAATATGTTTCTGTGGAGCACCGGCACGTTGAATCAGATGAGCTGGGACAGCGTTACCCAACTCTGGCCACGTCTGGTGCTGGCGCTGGTGCTGTCTCTGGCACTACTGAGACCGCTTACGCTGATGGGGCTGGACGATGGCGTCGCCAAAAATCTTGGGTTAGCGCTGTCTGCTACGCGGCTGGCCGTCCTGGTTCTGGCCATCTTGCTGAGCGCTCAGTTGGTGAGCGTAGCGGGGATCATTGGCTTTATTGGTTTATTTGCACCGCTGCTGGCAAGGCTGCTGGGTGGACGGCGGTTACTGAGCCGCATGCTGCTGGCACCTCTGATTGGTGCACTGCTACTCTGGCTGGCGGATGCCTGCGTACTCTGGCTCACGGCGCACTGGCGCGAGGTCTCCACCGGAACCGTGACGGCGCTGCTGGGCGTGCCCATTCTGTTGGCGCTGTTACCTCGCCTGCGAACCGGATCCGTTCCGCCTGCGCTGGATCAGGGGGACAACGTGCCGGTCGAGCGATACCGTTACGGGCGCTGGACGCTGGTGGGATTGCTGATGCTGGGCGGACTGACATGGCTTTGCCTTGCCTTTGGGCGTGATGCGCATGGCTGGATTTGGACGTCTGGCGACATGCTGCAACAGTTGTTACCCTGGCGCGCGCCGCGTGTGCTGGCGGCACTGGAGGTCGGCCTGATGCTCGGTGTGGCGGGCAGCCTGATCCAGCGCCTCACCGGTAATCCCATGGCCAGTCCTGAAGTGCTGGGCATCAGTTCCGGCGCGGCCTGCGGTGTGGTCGTGATGCTGTTCTTTGTTCCCGGCAACGCGCTGGCATTTCTGTTGCCGGCAGGTGCGCTGGGGGCGGCGATAACGCTGGCGGTTATTATGCTGGTCGCCAGTCGTGGTGGTTTCTCACCGGAACGTATGCTACTGGCGGGTATGGCACTCAACAGCGCCTTTGTCACCATTCTGATGCTGTTGATGGCAAGTGGCGATCCGCGCATGGCGGGGTTACTGACCTGGATATCCGGATCAACTTATAACATCAGTGCTACGCAGGCGCTGCAAAGTGCAGGCTTTGCGGCTGTTTTAGTGGCATTAGCGCCACTGGCCAGCCGCTGGTTAACCATTCTGCCACTTGGCAGCATGACCGCACGGTCTGTCGGTATGGCACTGACGGGTTCACGACTCGCCCTGTTGCTGTTAGCGGCGGCCTTAACGGCTTGTGCCACGCTGACGATTGGGCCGCTGAGCTTTGTCGGCTTAATGGCACCCCATATGGCCCGTATGTTGGGCTTTCGCCGCGCGCTGCCACAGGTGTTACTGTCTGGCGTGCTGGGGGCCGGGTTAATGGTGGCCGCAGACTGGTGCGGGCGCATGCTGGCCTTTCCCAGTCAGATTCCGGCGGGCCTGATGGCGACCTTTTTGGGCGCACCCTATTTTATCTGGCTACTGCGCCGTTCACGTTAAAAAAAAGACCGGCTCAGCCGGTCTTTTCTCATCAGAGCTTCGCGAAACAGCGCCGGGCCGCCTCGATGGTGTGCTGAATATCCTCATCAGTGTGTGCCAGCGACATAAACCCGGCCTCAAAGGCGGACGGCGCAAAATACACGCCTTCTTCGAGCATCAGGTGGAAGAAGCGCTTGAAGCGTTCCACGTCGCACTGTGTCACGTCCTGATAGCAGGTGACGCTGTCGGCATCGGTAAAAAACAGGCCAAACATGCCGCCAACCTGATTCACCACCACGGGAATATTTTCCTGTCTGGCTGCCTCAACCAGCCCCTGAGCCAGTTGTTCAGTCAGACGGTTCAGCCTGTCATGCATACCTGGCTGCGCAATCTGCGTCAGGCAGGCATAACCGGCGGCCATGGCTACGGGATTACCGGACAACGTACCGGCCTGGTAAACCGGCCCGGTCGGTGCCAGCGCGGACATGACCTCGCGACGGCCACCGAACGCACCCACTGGCATGCCACCGCCGATGATTTTGCCCAGGCAGGTGAGATCCGGCTTCACGTTATAGTGTGCCTGTGCGCCGCCCAGCGCCACACGGAAGCCTGTCATCACTTCATCAATAATCAGCAGCGCACCGAACTCATCGCACAGGGCACGCAGGCCCGGCAGGAAGTCAGGCTGCGGAGGGATACAGTTCATATTGCCGGCAACAGGCTCAACGATAATGGCTGCGACAGCCGCGGGATACTGTTCAAAGGCCGCACGAACAGAATCCAGATCGTTATAGGTGCAGGTCAGCGTATGCTTAGCAAAATCGGCGGGTACGCCCGGCGAGTTGGGTTGGCCCAGCGTCAGCGCACCTGAGCCGGCTTTCACCAGCAGGTGGTCGGCATGGCCGTGATAGCACCCTTCGAACTTGATGATTTTATCGCGTCCGGTAAACCCGCGCGCCAGACGAATCGCACTCATGGTCGCTTCGGTGCCGGAGTTGACCATGCGCACCATTTCCATACTCGGTACCAGGTCACATACCAGTTGCGCCATGGTGACTTCCATCTCGGTCGGCGCACCAAAGCTCAGGCCGCGCTGGGCTGCCTCAATCACAGCCTGACGAATGCCTTCGTTGTTATGTCCCAGTACCATTGGCCCCCATGAGCCAACATAGTCGATATAGGCTTTGCCATCGGCGTCATACAGACAGGCACCATCAGCATGCTCAATGAACAGCGGAACGCCGCCGACACCGGTAAACGCACGGACCGGCGAGTTCACACCGCCGGGGATCAGGCGTTGTGCTTCGGCGAACAGTTTTTCAGACTTACTCATTTTCGGCTCCAGCAGTTCATATAATTTCGGGCTATTCTACGGAAGAGGGGCGGCCGACGAAAGCCAGATATCCCTGCGTACGACTTCTCCGCGTCAATCCGGCACAGAGTGCGAAGCTGAGCGCTTGATTGCGGCGGGTCGCTGGCAGATAATAGCAACATTGAGGTCGTTTTCTGACCCGGACGTTTACGGAGTAACTCATGAGTGATGAAGTAGTAGCACTGCCGTTGCAGTTTACCGACGCAGCAGCCAACAAAGTGAAAAATCTGATTGCTGACGAAGATAACCCGGCGCTGAAGCTGCGTGTGTATATCACTGGTGGTGGTTGCAGCGGCTTTCAGTATGGTTTCACCTTCGACGATCAAATGAACGACGGTGATATGACCATTGAAAAGCAGGGCGTTTCGCTGGTGGTTGATCCAATGAGTCTGCAGTATCTGGTAGGCGGTTCGGTGGATTACACCGAAGGTCTGGAAGGGTCGCGCTTTATCGTAACCAACCCGAACGCCAAAACCACCTGCGGTTGCGGGTCTTCCTTCAGCATCTGATCATCAGGCCGCTCTCTCCGGGCGGCCTCTTACCATTCTATTGTCACCAGTCTGTCGTTCGTTGTGCGGCTTCCCTGACGCTTCAGCACCGTTTGCGTCACGCGCGGCTGTGCGCTGCTCTGGCGACCGCAGTCAACCTGTGGCGAAGACGGGCTTCGCACGCTGTTGACTTCGCAACGTGAATAGATAACAAGTCTGACATTGATAGAGCCGGTCGTGGATCCCGCGAACGCCTGCTGCGCGATCACAAGCCCTATGGCCATAAGCAGGGCTTTAGTCATAGTGAATTCCTGGTGTAGTCAAAAGCGCATCGCGCAGAAGGACGGCGGGCTTACATGGCACGCGTCTCTTAAATAACGTTAACGGCAGTGAAAATGATTACTTTAATCGGCAGGGCAATATTCAGTGGCCTGAAGATGCCTTTGGGGCAGGATGCAGTGCCTCACAGAGCTGCTCTGCGGCTAACAGGATACGCGGGCCCGGACGGCTGAGCCAGTCCTCGTTAATGGCAATGATGCGTACGTTGAGCTGTGGCCGCCAGAACTGCGCAAGCGTTTCAGCCTGTTGCGAACCGCCCGTTGTCACAATGACCTGAGGGTGGCGCATCAGGACCTGCTCCCGGCTCACCTGAGGCCAGCTCACCGGACTTGCGGCAAAAATATTTTGCCCTCCACACAGGCCGATAATGTCATTTTGCAGCGTCGCTTTAGCCGCCGTATACATGGGGGAAAGACCAAACTGCACAAAAACGCGTACGGGGGGTTGCGGACGGTAGCGTTGGCGCAAGGCTGCGACCTGCTGGCGTAGTTGCGTAGCGGCCTGTGTAGCACGCTGGGGGGACGGGCTCCATCGGGCTAATCCAGCCAGCGAATGAATCATGTCATCCAGTGTCGAGGTGGCGACCCATTCCACATGAATCCCTGAGTGCACTAACTGCGCCACCTGACGGGATGAGATGCCGCCGGGCCATGCCAGCACAACATCGGGCTTAAGCTGTAAAATGCGCTCAAGGTTCATCCCCTGCCAGGTCGCGACCTGCTCAATCTTTTGTGCTTCAGCGGGATAACCCGACCAGGCACTGACCGCAACCGGCGTGATGCCGGCGGCAAAAGCCAGTTCAGTCAGGTGAGGAGCCAGGGTGATGACGCGGGGCGGTGCAGCAGGCAGGCTGCTGCAAAACAGCAGCAGCCAGCAAAACAGCAGGGATTTAGCCATGTGCCAGGCGGGCCAGCAGATTTTCCACCATCAGGGAGGACTGCTTAGCGGCAACGCTCAGGAACTCATCGAAACTCAGGTGCGATTCCTGATCGGCCACATCGGAGATCGCGCGGACGACCACAAACGGCACGTTAAACTGGTGGCAGACATGGCCGATAGCGGTGGCTTCCATCTCAACGGCGATCGCCTGTGGGAACGTGGCGCGAATGCGGGCCAGAGGGGCTGCGCCATTGATAAACGCGTCACCGCTGACCACCAGGCCGCGAACCGCGTTGAGATTCAACTGCTGAATACAGGCTTCTGCGGCGGCGATCAGCTTACTGTCTGCGGTAAAGGCCGCGGGGCAGCCCGCCATCTGGCCCGGTTCATAACCAAAGGCTGTGACATCGGCATCGTGATAGCGCACTTCATCGGACACCACAATATCGCCTACTTTTAACGAAGAGGATAAGCCGCCCGCTGAGCCGGTGTTAATCACCAAATCGGGTTTGCACAATTGCAGTAACAATGTGGTGCCCATAGCGGCCGAGGTCTTACCAATGCCGGATTTCAGCAACGCAACGTCCACACCATTCAGTGTGCCAGTGTAAATTTCACAACCAGCCAGAGACAGGGTCTGGCGATTTTCAATTTTGTCTCGCAGCAGGGTAACTTCCTGCTCCATTGCGCCAATGATGCCTGCTTTCATTTTACGTCTCGCTAATGTAATGGATGTCAATATCAGGCATAGTCTATCATGGCAGTGACGGGATTATTTCACGAAAAAATAAGGGGACAGCTATGGCGACGATCAATTTCAGGAAGAAGATCAGCTTCACTCGCCCTTATAGCAACCGTAAAGATCCACAGGGGGAATATTTTATTACCCGCCATTTCGAAAGCGATCGTGGGCGGATCATTAATTCAGCGGCAATTCGTCGACTGCAACAAAAAACCCAGGTATTCCCGCTTGAGCGCAACGCCGCCGTACGTTCCCGTCTGACGCATTCGCTTGAAGTGCAACAAACCGGCCGGTATATCAGCAAAGAAATTCTGCAGACGCTAAAGATGCAGGGTGGACTGGCAAAATATGGTCTGGATGACATGGAAGGGGCGTTCGAAAGCCTCGTCGAAATGGCCTGCCTGTTACATGATGTAGGTAACCCACCGTTTGGGCATTTTGGCGAAGCCGCCATTAATGACTGGTTTGAAGATAACCTGCCCGCTGAACTGGTCGATCCGCTGGTTGCGGGTGTTGAAAACGAGGCGCAGCGCGCGGACTTTGATCGCATGAACGCCATGATTCGTCAGGATTTGTGCCACTTCGAAGGGAATGCTCAGGCTATTCGCATGGTGCATTCGCTGCTGCAACTCAACCTGAGCTATTCTCAGGTAGCCTGCATCCTGAAATACACCGCGCCCGCCTGGTGGCAGGGGGAAAAACCGGCTCAGTTTAGCGTATTAATGAAAAAGCCGGGCTTCTATTTATCTGAGCGGGAATATATCGATGAGCTTCGCACTGCCACAAATTTGACGGAACACCATCGCTTTCCGCTGACCTATATCATGGAAGCCGCTGACGACATCTCCTATTGTATTGCCGATTTAGACGATGCCGTTGAAAAAGCCATATTTAACGTGGACAGTCTGTATGAATATCTCAGCAAGGCCTGGGGGACAATAAATAATAACGATGCCTTCAGTCGTACAGTGGGAGAAGCGTGGCGCGAAGCGGGCAGTAAAAAACGCCGTAGCCGTAGCGATCAGTTTTTTATGTCGCTGCGGGTCAATGTTCAGAATGTTTTGGTCACCTACGCGGTGAAACGTTTTATTGATAATCTGCCTGCCATATTCGAGGGGCACTTCAACCATGCTTTATTAGAAGACGAAGGTGAAGAGGGCCGTTTATTACAGATTTTTAAAACCGTGGCGCGCCAGCAGGTGTTTAATCATTCCGAAGTTGAGCAACTGGAACTGCAGGGTTATCGGGTAATTAAGGGCTTGCTGGAAATATATCAGCCGCTGATGTCGCTCAATTATGAAGCGTTTACCACACTGATAAATGAAGACTTTTTACGCCATCATCCCATAGAGACCCGACTGTTCCATAAACTGTCTGGCAAACACCGAAAAGCCTATTTGTATAAAATGCGTACATTGGTTGTTGAACATAAATATGAGCGCTTGTTATGGGAACGTTATTATCGTTTTCGCCTGATTCAGGATTACATTAGTGGCATGACGGATCTCTATGCCTGGGATGAGTATCGTCGCTTAATGGCGGTGGAATAACCCGAGAATTGTAAAGAGCGCGAATAAATTTTTACTTTTGCCTAAAACTTTTAGAGGAACTTCGCGCTAAAACATTTATCTCAACATTCGACCACAGCAATGGTCAGTATATCCATCATTGTGAGATACCAAAATGAAAAAAACCTCGTTAATGTTAAGCGCCCTGGCGCTTAGTCTTGGCATGGCACTGACCCCTGTGAGTGCTTTCGCTGCGGAAACGTCCTCTTCCGTGTCATCCACCAACAGCCAGCAGTTGCCGAGCCTTGCGCCAATGCTGGAAAAGGTTATGCCTTCAGTCGTGAGTATCAGCGTTGAAGGAAGTACGACGGTCAAAACGCCACGGATGCCGCAGCAGTTTCAGCAATTTTTTGGCGATAATTCGCCTTTCTGCCAGGACGGTTCGCCGTTCATGGGCTCACCGCTTTGCCAGGGCGGTGACGGTGGCGGTGCCCCTGCCGCGCCAGATACGCAGCAGCAAAAATTTAGAGCGCTGGGCTCTGGTGTCATCATTAACGCTGAAAAAGGCTATGTGGTCACCAATAACCATGTGGTAAACGACGCGACGAAAATTCAGGTAAAACTGAGCGATGGTCGCAGTTACGATGCCAAAGTGATTGGTAAAGATCCCAGCTCGGATATCGCATTAATTCAGCTGGAAGGTGCTAAAAATCTTACCGCGATTAAGATGGCCGACTCTGACAATTTACGGGTGGGCGATTACGCCGTGGCGATTGGTAACCCGTATGGTCTGGGTGAAACCGTTACGTCTGGTATCGTGTCCGCGCTGGGACGCAGTGGCCTGAATGTTGAAAACTATGAGAACTTTATTCAAACCGATGCGGCCATCAACCGGGGTAACTCGGGTGGCGCTCTGGTAAATCTCAACGGCGAGCTGATTGGCATCAACACCGCTATCCTGGCACCGGACGGCGGCAATATTGGTATTGGCTTCGCCATCCCGAGCAACATGGTGAAAAACCTGACGGCACAAATGGTGGAATACGGCCAGGTTAAACGCGGCGAGCTGGGCATTATGGGGACCGAGCTTAACTCTGAGCTGGCGAAGGCGATGAAAGTCGATGCGCAACGCGGTGCATTCGTCAGTCAGGTCGTACCGAACTCTGCGGCGGCGAAGGGCGGTATTAAAGCGGGTGACGTCATTGTGTCGATGAACGGTAAGCCGTTAACCAGCTTTGCTTCACTGCGTGCCGAAGTCGGCTCGTTGCCGGTAGGAACCACGCTGAAACTTGGCATACTGCGTGATGGTAAACCGCTGGATGTGACGGTTCAGCTGCAGCAGAGCACGCAGGACAAGGTGCAGTCCGCCACCATTTACACCGGTATTGAAGGCGCGGATCTGAGCAATAATTCAGGTAAAGAGAAAGGCGTTCGGGTTGACAGCGTGAAAGCGGGCAGCGCGGCGGCCAGAATTGGCCTGAAAAAAGGCGACCTGATTCTTGGCGTCAACCAGCAGGCCGTCAGCAATCTGGGCGAACTGCGTAAAATCCTCGATACCAAACCACCGGTACTGGCGTTGAACGTGCAGCGCGGAGACAGTTCACTGTATCTGCTGGCGCAGTAATCACAGGCAGGGGTTTATCAGGCGGACTTCGGTCCGCCTTTTTTATGGCGACGCGCACAAATGTGATGGTCGCCGCATTTCTGTTAATGCCTGCCAGGCCTTGTGCAGATGCACAATGTTCTCCCGGTATCGCGCGTCTATGCTGTTTTCCCCCTCTTTATGACTCAGGAGTACAGGATGGCAACCTGTCATCTCGACGCACGACTGGCGCAGGAAATTGTCGCGCGCACTATGAAAATCATTGATGGCAATGTCAACGTTATGGATGCACGCGGACGGATTATTGGCAGCGGTGACCGGGAGCGCATCGGCGAATTACATGAGGGTGCATTGTTAGTGCTGTCTCAGGGACGTATTGTGGATATTGACGATGCGGTGGCCCGGCATCTGCATGGAGTCAGGCCGGGAATTAATCTGCCGTTGCGTATCGACGGGATGATTGTTGGAGTGATTGGTCTGACGGGCGAGCCGGGTGCGCTGCGTCACTATGGTGAATTAGTCTGTATGGCCGCAGAGATGATGCTGGAGCAGGCGCGGCTGTTGCATATGCTGGCGCAGGACAGCCGTCTGCGGGAAGAGTTGGTGCTCAATCTCATTCGCAGTGACGCGATCTCCCCGCAACTCACCGAATGGGCGCAGCGCCTCGGCATCGATCTTAATCAGCCCCGAATCGTGGCGGTGATCGAAGTGGACAGCGGGCAGCTTGGCGTTGACAGCGCGATGTCAGAATTACAGCAGTTGCAGACGTTATTGACGACACCGGCGCGGGATAACCTGATTGCCATCGTCTCACTAACCGAAATGGTCGTGCTGAAACCGGCATTAAATGCACACGGACGTTATGATCAACACGATCACCGCAGGCGGGTCGAACAGCTCATGCAGCGCATGAAGGAAAGTGGTCATCTGCGCATGCGTATTGCGCTGGGCAATTTCTTTACGGGCATGGGCAGCATTGCACGTTCATATCGTACTGCGCGAACAACGATGGCGGTGGGAAAGCAGCGTATGCCCGAGGTTCGCAGCTATTTTTATCAGGATTTGATGCTGCCGGTCCTGCTCGACAGCTTACGGGGTGGCTGGCAGTCAAATGAACTGGCGCGTCCGCTGGAAAAGCTAAAAAGCATGGACAGCAACGGTTTGCTGCGACGCACGCTGAGTGCCTGGTTCAGCAACAACGTGCAGCCCGGCGCGACGTCGCGTGCGCTTTTTATTCATCGAAATACCCTGGAATACCGTTTAAATCGTATTGCTGAATTGACGGGACTCAACCTGGGCAAGGTCGACGATCGCCTGCTGTTGTACATCGCGATCCAACTGGATGAGCAGGGCTGACAGGGCCCGAAAAAACGAAGAGGACAGACTGATGCGCGCACTGAGTTGGGGATGTGGCTTACTGATACTTGCGTTCACCTGCCAGGCGGCGGCGGCGGACACGCTGATTTTTCTCTCGACAAAGGCTTTGCTCACTACACGGCAGACCATCCAGAATCAGCAGGCAAGCCCACGTACGCAGCAAGCCTGGCAACAGCTGAAACAGCAGGCGGATAAGGCGCTTAAGCAGCCCGATCCCAGCGTCATGGACAAAGGTCTGGTGCCCCCCAGCGGCTCGCGACACGATTATCTCAGCCTGAGCGCGTACTGGTGGCCGGACGCCCGGCAGAAAACGGGGCTTCCGTGGAGCCGTCGGGATGGCGAGGTGAATCCCGACACAAAAAACAACCAAACAGACGGGCTGCGTTTTGCGCGTTTTAGTGCCGATGTGCAGGCACTGACGCTGGCCTGGTTCTTTTCGGGCGATGTACGCTATGCCAGTAAAGCCCAATCGATGATCCGTCACTGGTTTATCGATCCCGCCAGCCGCATGAATCCCAACCTTAACTTTGCGCAAGGCGTGCCGGGCATCAGCACGGGTCGGCACGATGGCGTACTGGATGGGCGTTATTTTGCCACCCGTATTGTTGATGCGTTGATATTGCTGCGTCAGTCACCCGGCTGGCGTGCAGACGACGAGGCCGCGCTGCAGCGCTGGTTCCACGACTACCTTACCTGGCTGCAAACCAGTAAGCTGGCGCGCCAGGAGCGGCATGCGGCCAACAATCACGGCAGTTGGTATTGTGTTCAGGTGGCCGGGATTGCCGCTTACCTGCATAACGATGCCGTTATGAGGGACATGATGGCGCTGGCTAAAACGAAGATCGGTGGGCAGATAGCGCGTGATGGCACGCAGCCGCTTGAACTGGCCCGCACCCGCTCTTTTCACTACAGTTTTTTTAATTTACAGGCGCTGACTGCGATAGCGGCCTTGTCGTCTCAGCGCGGTGGGGACGATCTCTGGCACTACTCTGACAAACAGGGCGGCTCGCTGCTGGCTGCGTTGGATTATATGGCACCGTTTAGTGATTCTGCGCGCCGCTGGCCGTGGAAGACGCGCGACCGTAACAGCGGGCGCGTCATTCCCCTGCTTATGCTGGCGGATAATGCGCTGGGTTCTGCACGCTATCAATCCTGGATTGACCGGTTTGACTGGCGTGAGGCGACTGAAGATGTCTTGCGTGAAGGGGCGTTGCTGCGACAGGAGTAGCAGGCCATAAAAAAGGCCCGCCGCACAAAGTGACGCTCACTCAGGACGGCAGGCTATAGTGCGTTTGAAAGGATTAACGGCCGCTGCGGGTCAGTTTTTCCAGATCGGATTCAATTTCCGCGATCTTGTGTGACACCACGCCTTCCAGATGACGCAGATCGTCCAGAATTTTACGTTTCAGATCGACTTCAACCTGATCGCGCTGACAAATTTGATCCAGCTCATCAATGACATAACGCAGGTTAGGGCTGATTTCCTGCACTTCACGGTAGCCCTGCGACGCATTATCGGCGACGACCGTTTTACGCTGACGAGGATATTTAAATTTCACGCTTTTAGCGAAAAATTCGCCTTTATCTTTGCGGAAATAAATTTTCAAAATATCGTTATTCGCTTCCTGACGCAGGCTGTAGCGATCGATGTCGTCGGGGTTACTAATGCCTAAGCTCTTAATATTGTCATACATAACGTTTTTTCCACCAAATGATAAGCGCGCAGAATTGTTCATGACTTAATGACTGTAGACATAAATAACATGAATCAGTGCGCAACAGGATTTAACTGGCGCGAATTATGACCTGGATGAAAAGTAAACGCACCCGTTGGTTCGCGTTGAAAAACAACATTACCCGTAACAGCTGTAAACAAAAGATGACGGGCTGTCAGGCAGCCCGTCCACAAGCTTAGTCGATCGTGCGCAGCAATTCATTAATGCCGGTTTTGGCCAGTGTTTTGGCATCCACTTTTTTCACGATAACCGCGCAATACAGGCTGTAGCTCCCATCTTTTGACGGCAGATTACCCGAGACGACGACCGATCCGGCAGGTACGCGTCCGTAATGAATTTCACCGGTTTCGCGGTCATAAATTTTGGTGCTTTGACCAATATAAACGCCCATTGAAATAACGGAACCTTCTTCAACAATCACGCCTTCAACAATTTCAGAACGTGCGCCGATGAAGCAGTTATCTTCAATAATGGTCGGATTAGCCTGCAGGGGCTCAAGCACCCCACCGATGCCTACGCCACCAGATAAGTGGACATTTTTACCAATTTGCGCACAGGAGCCCACGGTGGCCCAGGTGTCCACCATCGTTCCTTCGTCAACAAAGGCACCGATGTTCACATAGGAAGGCATCAACACGGTATTACGTGCAATAAAGGCACCTTTACGCACGGCGGCGGGCGGTACGACGCGGAAACCGGCGGCTTTGAAGCGCGCATCGTCCCAGTCAGCGAATTTCATTGGCACTTTGTCGTAAAAGCGTGTTTCTGCGCCTTCCATGACCTGATTGTCATTGATGCGGAAAGAGAGCAGAACGGCTTTTTTCAGCCACTGATGCGTTACCCATTCACCGTCGATTTTTTCAGAAACGCGCAGCTCACCGCTGTCCAGTTTGGCGATAACCTGATTAATCGCGTCGCGGGTTTCAGTATCCACACTGGTCGGGGTGATATCAGCGCGACGTTCGAAGGCAGATTCAATAACACTCTGTAACTGTTGCATATTTTTTCCTGATCTGTCATTTGTGGTGCCGGTCAGCGACCAGCACAGGTAAAAAGTGAAAGTTCACAAATTGAAGCGGGTCACACTTTATCGTTTGGATTAAGGGCCTCTGTCAACCGTTGTTGCAGGGTCTGGCGCATTTCCTCATCCAGTGCCCGGCGTTCGCTATTGGCCAGAATAAACAAATCTTCGACACGTTCTCCAATGGTACTGATGCGCGCGCCATGCAGTGATACGCCGAGATCGGCAAACACCTCGCCGACGCGCGCCAGCAAGCCCGGCTGATCGAGCGCCACCAGTTCCAGATAACTCCGGCGATCGGTATGCGTCGGCAGAAAGTTTACTTCGGTATCCACGCTGAAATGGCGGAGTCGGGCAGCCTGACGGCGGGTACGTGGCGGCACCCAGTCTGACTGCGTAATCGCCTGTTCCAGCGCCTGAATGATCAGCGCATGACGATCGGGAGCCAGCGGGCTGCCATCCGGCTCCAGCACGATAAACGTATCCATCGCCATACCATCGCGGCTGGTAAAAATCTGCGCATCATGCACGCTGAGATTGCGGCGATCCAGCTCACCGGCCACGGCGGCAAACAGGTGGGGCCGGTCCGGGCTCCAGATAAAAATTTCTGTACCGCCTCGTGTAGCCTGTGGGCTTACCAGCACCAACGGTTTACGCAGATCGTGTTCCAGTAAATGGCGCGCATGCCAGGCGATCTGATTCGGCGTATGACGCAGGAAGTAGTCGGCACGGCACCGGTTCCAGATGTGGTGCAGGCGGGCTTCATCAATGTTGTCCATGCGCAACAGTGCCAGCGCCTGTAAACGGTGATGACGGACACGCTCACGGAGATCCGGGCTGTTCTCCATGCCGCGGCGCAGCTGTTTTTCAGTGGCAAAGAACAGTTCTCGCAGCAGGCTTTGCTTCCAGCTGTTCCACAAGCTTTCATTAGTGGCGCAGATGTCGGCAACGGTCAGGCAAACCAGATAACGCAGCCGGTTCTCGTTCTGCATGACTTCGGCAAACTGTTGAATGACCGTAGGATCCTGAATGTCGCGGCGCTGCGCGGTAACTGACATCAGCAGATGATGACGAACCAGCCAGGCCACTAACTGGGTTTCACGTGAGTTAAGACCGTGCATCTCCGCAAACGCCAGCGCGTCCTGCGCACCCAGCACGGAGTGATCGCCGTTACGCCCTTTCGCGATGTCGTGTAACAGCGCAGCCATTAACAGTAATTCCTGTTGTGGCAGGCGAGGCCAGAGTTCAACGCACAACGGATGTTGCGGGCGCGTTGCTTCATTGGCAAAGCTCTCCAGTTTCTGCAACACCCGGATAGTGTGCTCATCGACGGTATAAGCATGAAATAAATCAAACTGCATCTGCCCGACAATGTGGCCCCAGAGCGGCGTATAGGCCCAGAGCACGCTGTGGCGATGCATCGGGACCAGCGCGCGACTGACCGCACCGGGATGACGCAGAATCGACATAAACAGGCGACGCGCTTCAGGTAACTGGCATAAGGGTTGCTCAAGATGACGTCGTGTATGGCGCAGGCGGCGCAGTGTAGTGGAGTAGATCCCTTTGATGTTTTCATTGCGTACCATGACATAGAACATACGCAAGATTGCCTGGGGTTCCCGATCAAACAGGGTTTCATCACGCAGATCGATCAGGTTACCGCGCAGCTGGAAATCGTCATCAATGGCATAGGGTTTTTCATTGGTGGAGAGCGCCAGAATGGCCTCATCGAACAGTTGCAACAGCATCTGGTTAAGCTCACCGATGCGCCGCGTGACGCGGTAAAAATCTTTCATCATGCGTTCGACCGGTTCGTTGCCTTCTCCCTCATAATTCAGGCGCCGGGCAACGCTGAGCTGGCGGTCAAACAGCAGGCGGTTATCGTACCGTGGCAGAGACAGGTGCAGGGCAAAGCGAATGCGCCAGAGAAACGCCTGGCACTCATTCAGCTCGCTGCGCTCTGCGTCCGTCAGGAAACCAAAGCCTGACATCTCATCCAGCGTGGTCGCGCCAAAGTGGCGACGGGCAACCCATTGTAAGGTATGAATGTCACGTAACCCGCCGGGGCTGCTTTTGATATCCGGTTCCAGGTTATAGCTGGTACCGTGATAACGTGTATGGCGTTCCTGCTGCTCGTCGATTTTGGCGGCAAAAAAGCGGGATGATGGCCAGAAGCCATCGCTGAAGACATTTTTTTGTAATTCCAGAAACAGCGCGACATCGCCGGTCAGCATTCGGGCTTCAATCAGATTGGTCGCCACGGTCAGATCGGACAGCCCTTCCAGCAGGCACTCTTCGAGGCTACGTACACTGTGGCCGACCTCCAGCTTGAGATCCCACATCAGCGTCAGTAGCGCGCTGGCGCTCTGCGCCGCCTGCTCATCCAGCGGCTGACGGCTGAGAATTAAGATATCGATATCGGAAAGGGGATGCAGTTCACCGCGACCGTAACCGCCGACGGCGACAAGCGTGATGGCTTTCATGCTGTCGAAGCCAAAAAAACGCCACAAACGGCGCAGCAGGCGATCGATAAACAGCGTTCGGGCGTGAATCAGATCTTCGACAGGCTCACCGGCATCAAACGCCGCCGCCAGGTGCTGCTGGAAGCCCTCCAGACGTTGCTTTAAGACGTCGCGTGTCAGCGTATCGTCTTGCCACTCGCCAGGGGAATCATTCAGGCCGTTTTTCACTTCTTGCGACAGGCTCATGCAACGCTCTCATCATTAACCATAAAAAAACCGGCAGAGCGCCGGCTTTTTTATTCGTGGTGGAATTACTCCTGGTTAACTAACACCGCAGGCAGGGTGTCGTCTTTTCGCAGGGTTAAAATCTCACAGCCGTTATCCGTCACCACAATAGTATGCTCGTACTGCGCCGACAAGCTGCGATCTTTGGTTTTCACCGTCCAGCCGTCTTTCATGGTACGAATGCGGTAATCACCGGCGTTTACCATCGGTTCAACGGTAAAGGTCATTCCTGCCTGCAGGACCACTCCGCCGTCATCCGCGTCGTAATGCAGCACCTGAGGCTCTTCATGGAAGCCTTTGCCAATGCCGTGACCGCAGTATTCCCGCACGACAGAGAAGTCATTCGCTTCGACGTATTTTTGAATCGCGCGGCCCAGCTCGCGCAGCCGAATGCCCGGCTTAACTAAACGCAGTGACAGATAAAGGCTTTCCTGCGTCACGCGGCACAGACGTTCGCCCTGAATGGTGGGTTTACCCACGATAAACATTTTGGACGTATCGCCATGGTAATCGTCTTTAATCACGGTCACGTCAATGTTAACGATATCCCCGTCTTTTAACGGGCGATCGTCACTGGGGATGCCATGGCAAACCACTTCATTCACTGAGATACAGACAGATTTAGGAAAACCGTGGTAACCCAGGCAGGCAGACACCGCCTGCTGCTTCTCGGTAATGTGCGCATGACAAAGGCGATCCAGTTCGCCCGTCGTCACGCCAGGCTGCACGTGCGGTTCGATCATTTCAAGCACTTCCGCAGCCAGCCGACCTGCGACGCGCATTTTTTCGATTTCTTCGGGAGTTTTTATTGAGATTGCCATTAAATTATTCCGCTGTTGCTGAAATTTTCAGCAATAATGAACGCTGTGCTGTCATGTTAACAGCAAGCCAAAAGGGCTGCCAAACGGAGAACGCATCGCGCGCCATAAGCGAACAATTATTGGCGTCCAGAGCCTGATTGTGGTATAAAGCGCGCCGACGATTCTCTGTGGGCTGCAAGGTCAACGGGAACCGCAATAATCTCACTATGTGTACTAAAACACACATGTATCGACACATACGCCGGGGTGCCTTGAAAGAGGTCGGTTGTATGGGATACATGGAGGCCCAACCCCAATTAAACTAGAGGTAGTAATCATGGCAACTGTTTCCATGCGCGATATGCTCAAGGCTGGTGTTCACTTCGGTCACCAGACCCGTTACTGGTGCCCAAAAATGAAGCCATTCATTTTCGGTGCGCGTAACAAAGTTCACATCATCAACCTTGAGAAAACCGTACCAATGTTCAACGAAGCTCTGGCTGAGTTGACCAAAATCTCTTCCCGTAAAGGTAAGATTCTGTTCGTTGGTACCAAGCGCGCTGCTGCCGAAGCGGTAAAAGAGTCTGCACTGAGCTGCGACCAGTTCTTCGTAAACCACCGCTGGTTGGGTGGTATGCTGACTAACTGGAAAACCGTTCGTCAGTCTATCAAACGTCTGAAAGAGCTTGAGACCCAGTCTCAGGACGGCACTTTCGACAAACTGACCAAGAAAGAAGCGCTGATGCGCGCTCGTGAGCTGGCCAAGCTGGAAAACAGCCTGGGCGGTATCAAAGACATGGGCGGTTTGCCGGATGCACTGTTTGTTGTCGATGCTGACCACGAACACATCGCAATCAAAGAAGCAAACAACCTGGGCATCCCAGTATTTGCTATCGTTGATACTAACTCTGATCCGGATGGCGTTGATTACGTTATCCCAGGTAACGACGATGCGATCCGTGCTATCAACCTGTACCTGACTGCCGTTGCGACTACCGTTCGCGAAGGCCGTTCTCAGGATCTGGCTGAGCAGGCTGAAGAAGCGTCTTTAGAAAACGCTTAATTAAGGTTTGCTCTGTAGAAGAGCCCTTAGCATTCAGATGTGATCTGTAAGGGGCCAAACATGGCCCCTTTATTTTATCCAAGTCTGTAACGCCCCTGTTCAGGTCGGCGGGACAGAGTAAATTTTCCGCAAATAAGTACCTGTTGATGCACCCGTGCTCAGGTACGAACCGAGGATTCTGGAATGGCTGAAATTACCGCTGCACTGGTAAAAGAACTGCGTGAGCGTACTGGCGCAGGCATGATGGACTGCAAAAAAGCGCTGACTGAAGCGAGCGGCGACATCGAGCTGGCGATTGAAAACATGCGCAAGTCTGGCGCAATCAAAGCAGCGAAAAAAGCAGGTAACGTTGCTGCTGACGGCGTGATCAAAACCAAAATCGTTGGTAACTACGGTGTGATTCTGGAAGTAAACTGCCAGACTGACTTCGTTGCAAAAGATGGCGGCTTCCAGGCATTTGCTGACAAAGTGCTGGACGCGGCTGCGGCTAACCGCATCACCGACGTTGAAGCGCTGAAAGCACAGTTTGAAGAAGAGCGCGTTGCACTGGTTGCCAAAATCGGTGAAAACATCAACATTCGTCGCGTTGCAGTGCTGGAAGGCGAAGAGCTGGGCAGCTACCTGCACGGCGCACGTATCGGCGTTCTGGTTTCAGCGAAAGGCGCTAACGAAGATCTGATCAAACAGATCGCGATGCACGTTGCGGCAAGCAAGCCTGAGTTTGTTAAGCCAGAAGACGTTTCTGCCGAAGTGGTTGAGAAAGAGTACCAGGTTCAGCTGGATATCGCGATGCAGTCTGGCAAGCCAAAAGAAATCGCAGAGAAAATGGTTGAAGGCCGCATGAAGAAATTCACCGGTGAAGTTTCTCTGACCGGTCAGGCATTCGTTATCGATCCAGCCAAAACCGTTGGCCAGGCGCTGAAAGAGCAGGGCGCTGACGTGATCAACTTCATCCGCTTCGAAGTGGGCGAAGGCATCGAGAAAGTTGAGACTGATTTTGCTGCTGAAGTTGCAGCGATGTCCAAACAGTCTTAATGATCTGAAAGAACCGCCAGATGGCGGTTCTTTTTTGTCTGCCACAGGCAAAAGATACGTTTTCAGTTTCATCCCAATAGCAATTCTTTTGCTGTAAGCGGATGATTGATCGGAATTACTTCTCACTCATCATATCTTCCAGGAAGAACTGACCATGGCGACCAACGCAAAACCTGTTTATCAACGTATCCTGCTAAAACTCAGCGGTGAAGCACTGCAAGGTGCAGAAGGTTTTGGTATCGACGCGAGTGTGCTTGACCGCATGGCTCAGGAAGTTAAAGAGCTGGTCGAACTGGGTATCCAGGTGGGCGTTGTGATTGGCGGGGGCAACCTGTTCCGTGGAGCGGGTCTGGCACAGGCGGGCATGAACCGCGTTGTCGGCGACCACATGGGGATGCTGGCCACCGTAATGAATGGCCTGGCAATGCGTGATGCGCTGCATCGTGCCTATGTTAACGCCCGTCTGATGTCGGCCATTCCCCTGAACGGCGTGTGCGACAACTACAGCTGGGCAGAAGCCATCAGCCTGTTACGCAATAACCGCGTTGTCATCTTCTCCGCAGGTACCGGTAACCCCTTCTTTACGACGGATTCTGCCGCCTGTCTGCGCGGTATCGAAATCGAAGCCGATGTGGTGTTGAAAGCCACCAAAGTTGACGGCGTTTATTCTGCGGACCCCGTGAAGCACCCCGATGCAACACTGTACGAAAAACTGACCTATGCGGAAGTGCTGGATCAAGAGCTAAAAGTGATGGATCTCGCCGCGTTTACGCTGGCGCGCGATCACAAACTGCCTATCCGCGTTTTCAACATGAACAAGCCTGGCGCATTGCGTCGCGTAGTGATGGGTGAAAAAGAAGGCACCCTGATTACGCATTAATACCCGAGGCGAGATAAAATAGGGTATATTCTGTCAGTGCGGCGCGGTATTGCCGCACGCCATTCAGGATTATCGATGCTTATCGATCCCGCTTCCGGTAATGCCGGAACTGGCCAGGTCAAACCGAATCCAAGGGTTTTAACGTGATTAACGACATTAAAAAAGATGCTGATACGCGCATGGATAAATGCGTGGAAGCATTCAAAACCACTATCAGCAAGGTGCGCACAGGTCGTGCTTCACCTTCACTGCTCGACGGCATCATCGTTGAATATTACGGCACGCCGACGCCACTGCGTCAGCTGGCTTCCGTCACTGTTGAAGATTCCCGCACGCTGAAAATCAACGTGTTTGATCGCTCTCTCGGCCCGGCCGTTGAAAAAGCGATTATGGCGTCTGATCTTGGGCTGAATCCCAGCTCTGCCGGTTCGGACATTCGTGTTCCGCTGCCTGCACTGACCGAAGAACGTCGTAAAGACCTGATTAAAATCGTGCGCGGCGAAGCCGAGCAGGGCCGTGTGTCGGTACGTAACGTCCGTCGCGATGCCAACGATAAGATCAAAGCGCTGCTGAAAGATAAAGAGATCAGCGAAGACGACGAACGTCGCGCGCAGGATGAAATCCAGAAAATGACCGATGCGCACATCAAGAAAGTCGATGCAGCATTGGCCGAAAAAGAAACGGAGCTGATGGATTTCTAATTCCATCTTCGCCGACGAAAACGCCGTACAGGGAGGCCTTCTGACTGAATGCCATCTCTGGCGGCGTTTTACGTTGTGCCCCACGCTTTTACCGATACAGGGACAGCATTATGAAGCGATTAACTCTGCTGGGTTCGACCGGATCAATCGGCACCAGCACGCTGGCCGTTGTTAAAGCCAATCCGGCGCTTTACCAGGTCACGGCGCTGGTGGCGGGCAAAAATGTAGCCCTGATGGCAGAACAGTGTGCACAGTTTCAACCGCGCTACGCCGCCATGGCAGATGAAGACGCTGCCGCCGCGCTACGTGAGCGACTGAGAGCATTGAAGATCAGGACTGAAGTGCTCTCCGGCGTTCAGGCAGCCTGTGAACTGGCCGCGCTGGATGAGGTTGACCAGGTGATGGCCGCAATTGTGGGTGCATCGGGGTTATTACCCACGCTGGCCGCCATTCGCGCCGGCAAAACGGTCTTGCTGGCGAACAAAGAATCGCTGGTCACCTGCGGCCGTTTATTTATGGAGGCGGTACGTCAACATAACGCGCAGTTGTTGCCGGTTGATAGCGAGCACAATGCCATTTTTCAGAGTTTGCCCGCTTCCATCCAGCATCAGTTAGGTTACGCTGACCTGCAGAATAACGGCATTGAGTCGATTATTCTTACGGGATCGGGTGGCCCTTTTCGTGACACAAATTTAGCGGATCTGAGCAATATGTCGCCAGATCAGGCTTGTGCACATCCGAACTGGACAATGGGGCGTAAAATCTCTGTTGATTCGGCCACCATGATGAATAAAGGTCTTGAATACATTGAAGCGCGCTGGCTGTTTAATGCCAGCGCAGCGCAGATGGAAGTGATTTTGCACCCACAATCGGTGATCCACTCCATGGTGCGGTATTGCGATGGCAGCGTGCTGGCCCAGTTAGGTTCGCCTGACATGCGGACACCAATCGCCCACAGTATGGCCTGGCCCGCACGTATTGAGGCTGGGGTCACACCGCTGGACTTTACCCGCATGTCGGCACTGACCTTCTCGGCACCTGATTTTGGTCGTTACCCCTGTCTCAAACTCGCGATTGATGCCTGCGAAGCCGGACAGGCAGCGACCACCACGCTCAATGCGGCCAATGAGATTGCCGTGGCGGCTTTCCTGGATAAGCAGATCCGTTTTA
Source organism: Pantoea sp. SGAir0183 (assembly GCF_043545505.1). Taxonomy (NCBI): domain Bacteria; kingdom Pseudomonadati; phylum Pseudomonadota; class Gammaproteobacteria; order Enterobacterales; family Erwiniaceae; genus Pantoea; species Pantoea sp. SGAir0183. The sequence goes on along the minus strand of NZ_CP028053.1, from coordinate 3,483,431 downwards.
CGGATATTGCCGCGTTGAACAGCGCAGTGCTGTCGGCGCATCACTGTCAGGAGCCGGACTCCGTGGATGCGGTCATTGACATTGACCGAAGCGCACGCGCGGCGGCAACAGAAATGTTGTCCCATTTCACGTCGTAATAACGATTACGCTGAGGCTATTTGTTCGCTTCGGGTGAAAATGTTATAGTCGCTGGCTCGCGTTTAACGGTCTGTCACCGAATTCGGTGTGGCCCGGCAGGCAATGTCGGGATTTGTACCGGGCGCAATGTATTCAGAAACCACAGCATTTCTGATGAAAGGAATTGATTACGCGTTATGTCGTCTGAAAATCACAACAACACCGATGACCAACAGGGTACCGGTCCGCGCCACGTCGCTATCATCATGGATGGCAATGGCCGCTGGGCTAAAAACCAGGGAAAACTGCGTATTTCCGGCCATAAAGCGGGCGTGAAATCAGTACGCCGCGCCGTTAGCTTTGCTGTCAATAATAATCTGGAAGCGTTAACGCTTTACGCCTTTAGCAGCGAAAACTGGAGCCGTCCTGCGCAGGAAGTGACAGCCTTAATGGAACTGTTTGTCTGGGCGCTGGATAGCGAAGTGAAGAGCCTGCATAAACACAATGTCCGCTTACGCATTATTGGCGATATCAGTCGATTCAGCCCGCGTATTCAGGAACGTGTCCGTCGGGCCGAGGCGCTGACGGAAAATAACGATCGCCTGACGTTAAACATCGCCGCTAACTACGGCGGACGTTGGGATATCATCGAAGGTGTTAAAAAGTTGGCTGAACAGGTACAGGAAGGCTTGTTACGCCCTGATCAGATAACCGAAGAGAGTCTGACGTCGCAGCTGTGTATGAACCAGCTGGCGCCAGTGGATTTAGTGATAAGGACCGGGGGAGAGCATCGGATTAGCAACTTCCTGTTGTGGCAGATTGCCTATGCGGAATTCTATTTTACTGATGTGCTCTGGCCGGATTTTGATGAACACGTTTTTGAAGGTGCACTGAATGCATTCTCTCTGCGGGAGCGACGCTTTGGCGGCGCTGCACCAGGCGGCGCCTGAGCAATCTGGGGGTAACCTTTGCTGAAGTCTCGTCTGATCACCGCGCTGATCCTTATTCCGCTGGTGATCGCTGCATTGTTCTGGTTACCGCCTGTTGGCTTTGCAATTGTTACGATTATCATTTGCATGCTTGCCGCCTGGGAATGGGGGCAGCTGTCCGGTATGGCATCGCGTCAGCAACGTATCTGGCTGGCCGTGATCTGTGGCCTTGTGCTGACGCTTATGCTCCTTACCCTTCCCCCTTACGAACATAACGCCTATCTGCCGCAGGTTACAGGCTGGCTGTGGGCTTCGCTGGCCTGGTGGACGGGCGCGCTGCTGTTGGTTCTGTTTTATCCAGCCTCTGCGACACTCTGGCGTCATTCCCGGCTTCTCCGCCTGCTGTTCGGTGTCTTAACCATTATTCCTTTCTTCTGGGGCATGATGGCGCTCCGCCAGTATCACTACGAATCTGATCATTTTGCCGGTGCATGGTGGCTGTTGTTTGTCATGTTTCTGGTCTGGGGGGCCGATTCAGGTGCCTATATGTTCGGTAAGCTGTTTGGCAGGCATAAGCTGGCCCCCAAAGTGTCACCCGGTAAAACCTGGGAAGGATTTTTGGGCGGACTGGTCTCTTCCGCGCTTATTGCTGTGCTGTTTGCCAGCTTTGCGCCGCTGACCATCCCGACGGGCACGCTGGTCATGTGTGCGGTGATGTCGACGCTCGCATCAGTCCTGGGCGATCTCACGGAAAGCATGTTTAAACGTGAAGCCGGTATCAAAGACAGCGGTAACCTGATCCCGGGACATGGCGGCATCCTCGACCGCATTGACAGCCTGACAGCAGCCGTACCGGTCTTTGCCTGCCTGTTACTGTTGGTGTTTCAGACACTCTAAGGGCAAACGACGATGTTAAGCGTAATCTGGAGTTTTGCCGCATTCATCATTGCACTGGGCATATTAATTACGGTGCATGAATTTGGCCATTTTTGGGTGGCGCGGCGCTGCGGGGTCAGAGTCGAACGTTTTTCAATCGGTTTTGGTAAAGCGTTATGGCAACGCCGTGACCGCCATGGGACCGAATTTGTTCTTGCCCTCATTCCACTTGGCGGTTACGTCAAAATGCTGGATGAGCGGGTCGAAAGCGTCCCTGCGGAACTCCGGCACCAGGCGTTTAACAATAAAGCCATCTGGCAGCGCGCCTCTATTATCGCTGCTGGTCCTGTCGCCAATTTCCTGTTCGCCATCTTTGCCTACTGGGTCGTCTTCATTCATGGCGTGCCGGGTGTGAAACCTGTGGTTGGTGAAATTCTGAACGGTTCGGTAGCGGCGGAAGCGCAAATTACACCCGGAACGGAACTTAAGGCCGTCGACGGTATCGAAACGCCTGACTGGGAAGCTGTGCGCATGGCGCTGGTCGGTAAAATCGGTGACAGCAGCACGACGCTGACAGTGGGTCGCTTTGGCGAACAAGGGACGCAGCAAAAGCACGTTGATTTGCGGAACTGGCAGTTTGAGCCTGATAAGCAGGATCCGGTGGTGGCGCTGGGGATACGTCCTCGCGGTCCACAGATCGAAACGACACTGGCTGAAGTGCAAAAGAATTCACCCGCCAGTGAAGCCGGTTTGCAAGCGGGCGACAGGATCGTTAAAGTCGATGGTCAGTTATTAACGCAATGGCAGCTTTTTGCGACTCAGGTTCGGGATAACCCCGGAAAAAGTATGGCCCTTGAGGTCGATCGCAACGGTGAAGCGGTGAAGTTGACCCTGACGCCGGAAGCGAAACCTGGAAATAAAGCGGAAGGGTTTGCGGGCGTCATTCCGCGAGTTGTTCCTCTGCCAGACGAGTACAAAACGGTAAGACAATATGGCGCGTTCCCGGCCATTGGTGAGGCCAGTGTAAAAACCTGGCAACTGATGAAGCTGACCGTCTCCATGTTGGGCAAGTTAATAACCGGTGATGTGAAGTTGAACAACCTGAGCGGCCCAATCTCGATTGCGCAAGGTGCAGGTTTGTCAGCCGAGTACGGAATGATTTACTACCTGATGTTCCTGGCGTTGATTAGCGTCAACTTAGGAATCATCAATCTGTTCCCGCTGCCGGTTTTAGATGGTGGGCACTTGCTCTTCCTGGCGATCGAAAAGATCAAAGGGGGACCGGTGTCCGATCGAGTTCAAGACTTTAGTTATCGCATCGGCTCAATACTGCTGGTGATGTTAATGGGGCTTGCACTTTTCAATGATTTCTCACGCCTGTAACCGCTGGAACGCGAGCTTGCGTGGGATGTGTTAGGAAAACGCATAATAACGATGGCGATGAAAAAGTTGCTCATAGCGTCGCTGCTGTTTAGCAGCGCCACCGTTTACGGTGCAGACGATTTCGTGGTGAAGGACATTCATTTCGAAGGGCTGCAGCGAGTCGCCGTCGGCGCGGCTCTGCTGAGCATGCCAGTTCGGGTTGGCGATACGGTGAATGACGATGACGTCAGAAATACCATTCGCTCCCTGTTCGCGACTGGCAACTTTGAGGATGTTCAGGTCCTGCGAGATGGTAATACGCTGATTGTTCAGGTTAAAGAACGTCCTACCATCGCCAGCATTACCTTCAGCGGTAACAAAGCGGTTAAGGACGATCAGCTCAAACAGAACCTTGAAGCCTCAGGTGTGCGCGTCGGCGAAGCGCTAGACCGCACCACAATCTCTTCAATCGAGAAGGGACTGGAAGACTTCTACTACAGCGTGGGTAAATATACCGCCAGCGTAAAAGCCGTTGTCACACCGCTGCCGCGTAACCGCGTCGATCTGAAACTGGTCTTTACCGAAGGTGTTTCTGCCAAAATTCAGCAGATCAACATTGTAGGTAATAAAGCCTTCAGTTCAGACGAACTCATTTCCCGTTTCCAGCTGCGTGACGAAGTGCCGTGGTGGAACGTGGTGGCTGACCGTAAATACCAGAAACAGAAACTGGCGGGTGACCTTGAAACCCTGCGCAGCTTCTATCTGGATCGCGGTTATGCCCGTTTCAATATTGATTCGACGCAGGTGAGCCTGACGCCGGATAAAAAAGGCATCTACATCACCGTTAACATCACCGAAGGCGATCAGTACAAGATTGCCGGCGTTATTGTTAACGGCAGCATGGCCGGCCATTCGGCGGAAATCGAACATCTGACCAAAATCCCGGCGGGCGAGCTGTATAACGGCGCAAAAGTCACGTCGATGGAAGATGATATCAAGAAGCTGTTAGGCCGCTACGGTTATGCCTATCCGCGCGTCGTGACGCAGCCTGAAATTAACGATGCCGATAAAACCGTTAAGTTGCATATCAACGTGGATGCGGGCAACCGCTACTACGTGCGTAAAGTGCGCTTTGAAGGTAACGACACCTCGAAAGATGCCGTACTGCGTCGCGAAATGCGCCAGATGGAAGGGGCCTGGCTGGGCAGCGATCTGGTCGATCAGGGTAAAGAGCGCCTGAACCGTACAGGTTACTTCGAAACCGTTGACGTGGATACGCAGCGTGTACCGGGCTCACCGGATCAGGTTGACGTGGTTTACAAAGTTAAAGAGCGTAACACCGGTACCTTTAACTTCGGCGTCGGCTACGGTACGGAAAGTGGCGTCAGCTTCCAGGTCGGCGTGACCCAGGATAACTGGCTGGGTACCGGGAATACCGTCGGTATCAGCGGAACCAAAAACGACTACCAGACCTATGCAGAGTTCTCCCTGACCGATCCTTACTTCACCGTTGATGGTGTGAGTCTGGGCGGCCGGGTGTTCTACAACAACTTTAAGGCCAGCGACGCCGATCTCTCCGGCTATACCAACAGAAGTTACGGTACAGACGGGACATTGGGCTTCCCAATCAATGAGAACAACTCGCTGCGCGTCGGTCTGGGTTATGTACACAACGACCTGTCGGATATGCGTCCTCAGGTTGCGATGTGGCGCTATCTGGACTCGGTTGGTAAGCCACAGCAGTTAAACCGCAATGGCGATTTCTCGGCTGACGACTTCACCTTTAACTATGGCTGGACGTATAACACGCTGGACCGCGGTTTCTTCGCGACTTCGGGTAACCGTACCAACCTGAACGGTAAGGTGACGATCCCGGGTTCCGATAATGAGTTCTACAAAGTCACCCTGGACAGCCAACAGTATGTGCCGATCAATAAAGATCACACCTGGGTTGTGCTGGGTCGTGGCCGTGTCGGCTATGGTGACGGGCTGGGCGGCAAAGAGATGCCGTTCTATGAGAACTTCTACGCCGGTGGTTCCAGTACTGTGCGTGGCTTCCAGTCCAACACCATCGGTCCGAAAGCGGCCTACCTGAATGATGGCTCATCGTACTGTAACCTGAGCGATCCTAACGGTATCTGTAAATCGAGTGATGCGGTGGGCGGTAACGCGATGGCGATTGCCAGCCTTGAGCTGATTACGCCCACGCCGTTCCTGAGTGAGAAATATTCCAACTCGGTACGTACGTCGCTGTTTGTTGACGCCGGTACCGTCTGGGATACCAAATGGCAGAACACCGCTGAAACGCGCGCTGCCGGTATTCCTGACTACAGCGATCCAAACAACATTCGCGTCTCGACCGGTGTGTCTTTACAGTGGATGTCACCGCTGGGGCCGTTAGTGTTCTCCTACGCCCAGCCGGTTAAGAAAGTGGATGGAGATAAGTCAGAGCAGTTCCAGTTTAACATTGGTAAAACCTGGTAACGTTCTGTACAGGGATGTGAAAAAAATAGCTTGCAGCTGTGGAGCATTGTTATGCTCCGCACTGCAAACATACATGTTGAGGGTAAGGAGTTTATAGTGAAAAAGTTGTTATGTGCAGTTACTCTGGGTGTTGCATTGGCTGCTTCTGCTGGCGCACAGGCGGCCGATAAAGTCGCAACTGTTGATCTGAGCCAGGTTTTCCAGAAATCACCTCAGCGCGCTGCTATCTCCAAACAGCTTGAGAGTGAGTTCCAGGGCCGCGCCACTGAACTCCGTTCTCAGCACGACAAAATTCAGCAGGAAATGCAGGATCTGCAGCGCAATGCGCCGACCATGAAGGCGAGCGAGCGCAACAAGAAAGAGAAGCAGATCGAATCTGAGCGCAATGCCTTCCAGGCGAAAGCAGACGCGTTTGAGAAAGACAACCAGACTCGTCAGGTTCAGGAACGTAACAAGCTGCTGGAAAAAATCCAGACTGCCGTTCAGTCAGTTGCCAAAAGCGGCGGATATGACCTGGTCCTGAATTCTCAGGCTGTGCTTTATTCTGGTTCTGATGTGAAAGACATCACTGATGAAGTTGCGAAGCAGGTTAAATAATCGATGTCATCAATTCGACTGGCTGATTTAGCCCAGCAGTTGGATGCAGAATTGCACGGAGATGGCGATATCGCCATCTCCGGCATTGCTTCTATGCAATCCGCCACAACTGGTCAAATCACATTTCTTGCCAACAGCCGCTACCGCGAGCAGCTCGCGCTGGTCCAGGCATCAGCCGTGGTGCTGACGGAAGCGGATCTGGAATGGTGTAAAACCGCCGCGCTGGTGGTGAAAAATCCTTATCTCACCTATGCGAGAATGGCGCAGCTGCTCGACACTACGCCACAGCCCGCGCAGGATATTGCGCCAAGTGCTGTGATTGATCCCAGCGCGAGACTCGGTGCCAATGTCTCTGTCGGGGCCAATGCGGTTATTGAATCTGACGTTGAGCTCGGTGATAACGTTGTCATTGGCGCAGGCTGTTTTGTGGGTAAAAAAGCCCGTATCGGCAGCGGTACGCGTTTGTGGGCTAACGTCTCGGTTTACCATGAAGTAGTCATTGGTCAGCATTGCCTGATTCAGTCCGGCACCGTCATCGGTTCTGATGGCTTCGGCTACGCGAACGATCGGGGTAACTGGGTGAAAATACCGCAGTTGGGCTCGGTGATTATTGGCGATCGGGTAGAAATTGGTGCCTGTACGACCATTGATCGTGGTGCGCTGGATAACACTCTGATCGGCAATGGTGTTATCATAGATAACCAATGTCAGATTGCCCACAACGTAGTGATTGGCGACAATACTGCGGTTGCTGGCGGTGTGATCATGGCGGGTAGTTTAAAAATTGGTCGTTATTGTATGATTGGCGGTGCCAGCGTCATCAACGGCCATATGGAAATCTGTGACAAAGTAACCGTAACCGGTATGGGCATGGTTATGCGTCCGATAACAGAACCTGGTGTATACTCCTCAGGAATTCCATTACAGCCCAACAAAACCTGGCGCAAAACTGCAGCGTTGGTGATGAATATCGACGACATGAGCAAACGCTTAAAAGCAATCGAGCGCAAAGTCGGCAAAGACGACTAAACGCCATCCCATGACTGACCGGCTTTCATAATAACAGTGTAAGCAGGGAAGCCAGGCGCCACGGAAACTATTTGCGGCCTGCCAACGATCATGATGATCGGTGCAGGCCGTGTTATTGATGTCATCAGATTTTTAGGACAGGAAGAGTATTTTGACTACTGAAACTCATACTCTGCAAATTGAAGAGATTTTAGAGCTGCTGCCGCACCGTTATCCGTTTCTGCTGGTAGACCGCGTGCTGGATTTTGAAGAAAACAAATATCTGCGCGCGGTAAAGAACGTCTCCTTTAACGAACCGTTTTTCCAGGGGCATTTCCCTGGTAAACCGATTTTTCCCGGCGTTCTGATTCTGGAAGCGATGGCGCAGGCCACCGGTATTCTGGCATTCAAAAGCGTGGGTAAACTGGAGCCAGGCGAGCTCTATTATTTTGCAGGCATTGATAATGCCCGTTTCAAGCGTCCGGTCGTACCGGGCGATCAAATGATTATGGAAGTGACTTTCGAGAAAACCCGCCGTGGTCTGACGCGCTTTAACGGCGTAGCGACCGTGGACGGTAAAATCGTTTGTGAAGCGACCATGATGTGTGCCCGTAGCCGGGAGGCATAATTCGTGATTGATCCAACCGCCAACATCCATCCCAGTTCTGTCATTGAAGACGGGGCCATCATCGGCCCTGGCGTTCATATCGGCCCGTTCTGCTTTATCGGGGCGAATGTTGAAATTGGTGAAGGAACCGTACTCAAGTCACACGTTGTGGTGAATGGCCATACACGTATCGGTAAAGACAATCAGATCTATCAGTTCGCCTCCATTGGTGAAGTGAATCAGGATTTAAAATACGCGGGCGAACCTACCCGGGTTGAGATTGGCGATCGTAACCGAATCCGTGAAAGCGTCACCATTCATCGCGGCACGACGCAGGGCACGAATGTCACGGTTGTCGGCAGCGACAACCTGCTGATGGTTAACGTCCACATCGCCCATGACTGTGTGATCGGCAACCGCTGCATCATGGCCAACAACGCCACGCTGGGCGGCCATGTCACGGTGGATGATTTCGCCATCATTGGCGGTATGACCGCTGTGCACCAGTGGTGCACCATTGGCGCGCATGTGATGGTTGGCGGGTGTTCAGGCGTTGCTCAGGATGTGCCGCCCTATGTTATTGCACAGGGGAATCACGCGACGCCATTCGGAATCAATATTGAAGGCCTGAAACGTCGCGGCTTCAGCAAAGAGTCACTGCACGCGATTCGTAATGCCTATAAGTTGCTTTACCGCAGCGGCAGAACGCTGGATGAGGTTAAGCCAGAAATCGAAGCGATTGCTCAGCAACACAGTGAAGTGCAGCCTTTCTATGACTTTTTTGCCCGTTCAACTCGTGGATTAATTCGCTAATTCATGTCAGCGCGTCCCCTTACGATAGCCGTCGTCGCCGGAGAAACCTCTGGCGACATCCTTGGTGCAGGCCTGATTCGTGCCTTAAAAGCGCGTCATCCTGATGCCCGGTTTGTTGGCGTCGCAGGCCCATTGATGCAGGCCGAAGGCTGTGAAGCCTGGTACGAAATGGAAGAACTGGCGGTGATGGGCATTGTGGAAGTGCTGGGACGATTGCGCCGCTTGCTGGCTATTCGTCGCGATCTGACACAGCGCTTTATCTCGCTGAAACCCGATGTGTTTGTCGGTATTGACGCACCGGATTTCAATATCACGCTGGAAGGTAATCTTAAGCGCGCAGGCATTCGCACGATTCATTACGTCAGTCCCTCTGTCTGGGCCTGGCGGCAAAAACGGGTGTTCAAAATCGGTCGCAACACCGATCTGGTGCTGGCATTTCTGCCGTTTGAAAAAGCCTTTTACGATCGTTTCGGTGTCCCGTGCCGTTTTATCGGCCACACCATGGCGGATGCTATGCCGCTACAGCCCGACAAAGCCGCCGCCCGTCGCCATCTGGGCATTGACAACAATGCCCAGTGTCTGGCGTTATTGCCCGGCAGTCGCAGTGCCGAAGTTGACATGCTGAGTGCTGACTTTCTTAAAACGGCGCAGATACTGCGTAAGCGCTATCCGGCGCTGGAAATTGTGGTACCGCTGGTTAACCCGAAGCGCCGCGAGCAGTTTGAGCAAATCAAAGCGCAGGTTGCGCCGGAGCTGCCCGTGCATCTGCTGGACGGGCAGGGCCGTGAAGCGATGGTGGCCAGTGATGCTGCGCTGCTGGCGTCCGGCACCGCGGCGCTTGAATGCATGCTGGCGAAATGCCCCATGGTCGTGGGCTACCGCATGAAGCCGTTTACCTTCTGGCTGGCAAAACGCCTGGTCAAAACCGACTACGTTTCGTTGCCTAACCTGCTGGCCGGGCGAGAGCTTGTCAAAGAGCTGCTGCAGGATGAGTGCCAACCTGAAGCGCTGGCTGCGGCGCTGGATCCGCTGTTACATGCCAGTCATGAACGCGAAACGTTATTGCAGACCTTCCACGAACTGCACCAGCAGATTCGCTGGAATGCGGACGAACAAGCCGCAAATGCGGTACTGGAGCTCGCCAATGGCTGATTTTATCTATCCCAACGCCCGACTGATTGCCGGTGTGGATGAAGTGGGGCGCGGCCCGCTGGTTGGTGCGGTGGTGACTGCGGCGGTAATTCTCGATCCGGCGAAACCCATTCCGGGCCTGGCCGATTCGAAAAAGCTCTCAGAGAAACGTCGCCTGGCGCTGTTTGATCAGATTAAAGAGCATGCGCTGGCCTGGAGTCTGGGCCGTGCCGAACCGGAAGAGATCGACAGCCTGAATATTCTGCATGCCACGATGCTGGCGATGCAGCGCGCGGTGGCCGGCCTGGCGATCACGCCTGATTATGTGCTGATTGACGGCAATCGCTGTCCGGCCTTGCCTGTGCCATCACTGGCCGTAGTAAAAGGCGACAGCCTGGTTGCTGAAATCAGTGCGGCCTCGATCATCGCCAAAGTCACGCGCGATCGTGAAATGGCAGAGCTGGATTTGTTGTTTCCGCAGTATGGTTTTGCGCAACATAAAGGTTATCCTACGGCGTTACATATGGAAAAGTTAACGCAGTATGGCGCAACACCACATCACCGCCGCAGCTTTGCGCCGGTGCGTAATGCGCTCATCGATGCCGAAGTGCTGGCGAGCAGCGCCTCCACGCTGCGCTAATCCGCCCCTGTTTTAACCGGAAACTGATATGGCCGAACCCCGTTTTATACATCTGCATGTTCACAGCGACTATTCCATGATCGACGGCCTGGCGAAAACCGGCCCGCTGATTAAGAAAGCGGCTGCGTTAGGCATGCCAGCCATGGCGATTACCGACTTCACCAACCTGTGTGGTCTGGTGAAATTTTACGGTGGTGCGCATGGGGCGGGGATCAAACCGATTATCGGGGCGGATTTTAACGTTGCCAGTGAACTGATGGGGGATGAACTGACCCAGATTACGGTGCTGGCGGCCAACAACACCGGCTATCAAAACCTCACGTTACTCATTTCCCGCGCGTATCAACGCGGTTACGGTGTGGCCGGTCCGATAATCGATCGTGACTGGCTGGCTGAATTACAGGAAGGTCTGATCCTGCTGTCAGGTGGCCGTCGTGGAGATGTGGGGCGCAGTCTGCTGCGCGGTAACAGCGCACTGGTTTCAGAGTGCCTGGCATTTTATCAGCAACATTTTGCCGATCGCTATTACCTGGAACTGGTACGTACCGGCCGACCCGACGAAGAAACCTATCTGCACGCCGCCGTTGAGCTGGCGATTGCCGAAGGCATCCCGGTTGTGGCCACGAACGAGGTCTGCTTCCTGAATGAAGAGGACTTTGATGCGCATGAAATTCGCGTCGCCATTCATGATGGTTATACGCTGGACGATCCTAAACGGCCCCGTAATTACAGTCCTCAGCAATATATGCGCAGCGAAGACGAGATGTGCGAGTTGTTCGCAGACATCCCTGAAGCGCTCGAAAACAGCGTAGAGATTGCTAAGCGTTGTAACGTCACCGTCAGACTGGGTGAGTACTTTCTGCCGCAGTTCCCGACGGGCGACATGACCACCGAGGATTTCCTGGTAATGAAATCCCGTGAGGGGCTGGAAGAGCGTCTGGCGATGCTGTTCCCGGATGAAGCCGTGCGGGCGGAAAAACGGCCGGAATACGATGAACGTCTGGACGTTGAACTGAACGTAATCAACCAGATGGGATTCCCCGGCTACTTCCTGATCGTAATGGAGTTTATCCAGTGGTCGAAAGATAACGGCGTACCGGTAGGGCCGGGACGCGGTTCGGGGGCCGGTTCGCTGGTGGCCTATGCGCTCAAAATTACCGATCTCGATCCCCTTGAGTTCGACCTGCTGTTCGAACGTTTTCTTAACCCTGAACGCGTTTCCATGCCCGATTTCGACGTCGATTTCTGTATGGAAAAACGTGACCAGGTGATTGAACACGTGGCCGATATGTACGGCCGCGAAGCGGTATCCCAGATTATTACCTTCGGTACGATGGCGGCTAAGGCGGTCATTCGTGACGTGGGCCGCGTGCTGGGCCATCCCTATGGTTTTGTCGATCGTATTTCAAAACTGGTGCCGCCCGATCCGGGCATGACGCTGGACAAAGCCTTTGCCGCGGAACCGCAGCTGCCTGAAATTTACGAGGCGGATGAAGAGGTTAAAGCGCTTATCGATATGGCGCGGAAGCTGGAAGGGGTAACCCGAAACGCCGGTAAACATGCGGGTGGCGTGGTGATCGCGCCAACGAAGATCACCGATTTTGCACCGCTGTATTGTGATGAAAACGGTCAGTATCCGGTAACCCAGTTCGATAAAAATGATGTGGAATATGCGGGCCTGGTAAAGTTTGACTTCCTGGGGCTGCGAACGCTCACCATCATTGACTGGGCGCTGAAAATGATTAACCCGCGCCGCGAAAAGCAGGGCTTACCGCCGATCGATATCGCAACCATTCCGCTTGAAGACAAAAAGAGCTTCGACATGCTGCAGCGCGCGGAAACCACTGCGGTTTTCCAGCTTGAATCGCGCGGCATGAAAGATCTGATTAAGCGCCTGAAGCCTGACTGTTTTGAAGATATGATCGCGCTTGTGGCCCTGTTCCGTCCGGGGCCCTTACAGTCGGGCATGGTTGATAACTTCATTGACCGTAAGCACGGTCGGGAAGCCATCTCTTACCCGGATATTCAGTGGCAACACGAAAGCCTGAAGCCGGTACTGGAGCCGACCTACGGCATTATCCTCTACCAGGAACAGGTTATGCAGATTGCCCAGGTCTTGTCCGGCTACACGCTGGGCGGGGCGGACATGCTGCGTCGCGCCATGGGTAAGAAGAAGCCTGAAGAGATGGCCAAACAGCGCTCTGTTTTTAAAGAGGGCGCGGAAAAGATGGGCATCGATGGCGAACTGTCGATGAAAATCTTCGATCTGGTAGAGAAATTCGCGGGTTATGGCTTTAACAAGTCGCACTCCGCCGCTTACGCGCTGGTGTCTTATCAGACCTTATGGCTGAAAGCGCACTATCCAGCGGAATTCATGGCGGCTGTGATGACGGCGGATATGGACAACACAGAAAAAGTGGTGGGTCTGGTAGATGAATGCTGGCGCATGGGCCTGAAAGTCCTGCCGCCGGACATTAACTCAGGTCTGTATCAGTTCCACGTTAATGATGAGGGCGAGATCGTTTACGGTATCGGCGCCATCAAAGGTGTGGGGGAAGGGCCGATCGAAGCGATCATCGATGCGCGTAACGAAGGCGGTTACTTCCGCGAACTGTTCGATCTCTGCGCGCGAACGGATACCAAAAAGATCAATCGCCGCGTGATGGAAAAGTTGATCATGTCCGGCGCCTTTGATCGTCTGGGCCCACATCGTGCCGCCCTGATGAGCGCACTGAACGATGCGCTGAAAGCGGCAGATCAGCATGCTAAAGCGGAAGCAATCGGTCAGGCCGACATGTTTGGCGTGCTGGCCGATGAGCCTGAGCAGGTCGAACAGTCTTACGCCAGCGTCACGCCATGGCCGGAACAGGTGCAACTGGACGGTGAACGGGAAACCCTGGGTTTGTATCTGACCGGCCACCCGATTAACCAGTATCTGAAAGAAATTGAGCGTTACGTGGGTGGGATGCGTTTGAAAGATATGCATCCGACCGATCGTGGTAAGATTACCGTCGCGGCAGGCCTGGTGATTGCTGCGCGTGTAATGGTGACCAAACGCGGCAACCGAATTGGTATTTGTACACTGGACGACCGCTCTGGCCGTCTTGAAGTCATGTTATTTACCGATGCGTTAGATAAATACCAGCAACTGCTGGAGAAAGACCGTATCCTGATCGTCAGCGGACAGGTCAGCTTTGATGACTTTAGTGGTGGCCTTAAAATGACCGCCCGTGAAGTCATGGACATAGATGAAGCGCGTGAAAAATACGCGCGCGGACTTGCTATCTCGCTGACAGACAGGCAAATTGATGACCAGCTATTAAACCGACTCCGTCAGTCCCTTGAGCCTCATCGTTCAGGGACAATTCCGGTGCATCTCTACTATCAGAGAGCCGACGCGCGAGCGAAGCTACGCTTTGGTGCAGCGTGGCGAATATCGCCCAGCGATCGTTTACTCAACGATTTGCGGTCGTTAATTGGATCGGAGCAGGTAGAACTGGAGTTTGACTAAAACAGGAACATTATGAGTCTTAATTACCTGGATTTTGAACAGCCAATCGCAGAACTGGAAGCAAAAATTGATTCGCTTACCTCGATTGGTCGTCAGGACGATAAACACGTCAATCTCGACGAAGAAGTTAAGCGTCTGCGCGAGAAAAGCGTTGAGCTGACACGTAAAATCTTCGCCGATTTGGGCGCATGGCAAATCGCCCAACTGGCGCGACATCCATTACGTCCTTATACCTTTGATTATGTGCGCAATGCGTTTGACGATTTCGATGAGCTTGCGGGTGACCGCGCTTATGCGGATGACAAAGCGATTGTCGGCGGGATTGCCCGCCTCGACGGCCGTCCTGTGATGATCATCGGTCACCAGAAAGGGCGCGAAACCAAAGAGAAGATTCGCCGTAATTTTGGTATGCCGGCACCGGAAGGCTATCGCAAAGCGTTGCGCCTGATGGAAATGGCCGAACGCTTTAAAATGCCTATTATCACCTTTATCGACACGCCGGGTGCGTATCCGGGCGTGGGCGCGGAAGAGCGCGGTCAGTCTGAAGCTATCGCACGCAACCTGCGCGAAATGTCAGGCCTGAAAGTACCGGTTATCTGTACCGTTATCGGTGAGGGCGGTTCGGGTGGCGCACTGGCTATCGGCGTGGGCGACAAAGTGAACATGCTGCAGTACAGCACCTATTCGGTCATTTCACCGGAAGGCTGTGCCTCTATTCTGTGGAAAAGCGCCGATAAAGCGCCGCTGGCCGCAGAAGCGATGGGCATTACCGCGCCGCGTCTGAAAGAGCTTAAGCTGATTGATTCGGTCATCCCTGAGCCACTGGGCGGCGCGCATCGCCATCCGGTAGAAATGGCGCAGACGCTAAAACAGCAACTGCTGGCCGATCTGGCCGACCTGGAAGGGTTAAGCACCGAAGAATTATTAGATCGCCGTTATCAGCGTCTGATGAGTTATGGCTACGCCTGATTCAGTGCTGTGACGTAAAAGCGGACTCCGGTCCGCTTTTTTTATGCCACGAATCTGACTGCGGTTTCGTGGCGTAATTCGCTATGCTTACTCAATGCCTCAACAATCAGGGAGATGTGCATTGAATATTCTGGCGATCATGGGCGCGCATGGCGTGTTTTACAAAGATGAACCGTTACGCGAG
Organism: Pantoea sp. SGAir0183; assembly: GCF_043545505.1. Classification (NCBI taxonomy): domain Bacteria; kingdom Pseudomonadati; phylum Pseudomonadota; class Gammaproteobacteria; order Enterobacterales; family Erwiniaceae; genus Pantoea; species Pantoea sp. SGAir0183. The sequence goes on along the minus strand of NZ_CP028053.1, from coordinate 3,468,203 downwards.
TTGGATGTAGCACTGAGTCAGCAAGGTTTTCAGCTCATACGGCCTAAAAACACAGATGATCTTCTCAAACTGATTGAACACAATCCCCGTATCAGCGGTGTGATTTTTGACTGGGATGAGCACAACAGCCCTGAGCTGTGCGGTGAAATTAATCAGCTCAATGAATACCTGCCCCTGTATGCCTTTATTAATACCCACTCGCAAATGGATATCAGCATCAATGAGATGCGGCTACCGCTGCATTTTTTTGAGTACGCGCTGAATGCGGCCGACGATATCGCCTTGCACATCCGCCAGTACACGGATGATTACCTCGACCACATTACACCACCGTTAACCAAAGCGTTGTTCACCTATGTGAAAGAGGGAAAGTACACGTTCTGCACTCCGGGCCATATGGCCGGGACGGCCTTCCAGAAAAGTCCGGTGGGCTGTTTGTTCTATGACTTCTTTGGCGCGAATACGCTTAAGTCGGATATTTCGATTTCGGTGACTGAGCTGGGCTCGCTGCTGGATCATACCGGACCACATCTTGAGGCCGAAGAGTACATCGCCCGCACGTTCGGTGCGGAACAGAGCTATATGGTGACCAACGGCACCTCGACCTCGAACAAGATCGTGGGCATGTATGCCGCGCCGGCAGGCAGCACGATTCTGGTTGACCGTAACTGCCACAAGTCGCTTACCCACTTGCTGATGATGAGCGATCTGATTCCTGTCTGGCTAAAACCCACACGCAATGCCTTAGGCATTCTGGGCGGCATTCCGCAAAAAGAATTTACCCGTACCAGCATTGAACAGAAAGTGGCTGCCACGCCGCGCGCCAGCTGGCCCGTTCATGCAGTAATTACTAACTCGACCTACGACGGTTTGCTTTATAACACGCAGTACATCAAGCAAACGCTCGACGTCCCCTCGATTCACTTTGATTCGGCCTGGGTGCCTTACACCAATTTTCACCCTATCTATGAGGGGAAAAGCGGCATGAGCGGTGAGCGGATACCGGGCAAGGTGATTTATGAAACCCAGTCCACGCATAAACTGCTGGCTGCCTTTTCGCAGGCCTCATTAATTCACATCAAAGGCGAGTACGACGAACAAACCTTTAATGAAGCCTACATGATGCACACCACCACATCGCCCAATTACGCGATTGTTTCCTCTATTGAAACAGCCGCCGCCATGCTGCGGGGGAATCCGGGGAAAAGGCTCATCAATCGGTCAGTCGAGCGCGCGTTACATTTTCGTCGTGAAATACAGCGGTTGCGCGAAGAGTCGGACAGCTGGTTCTTTGATATCTGGCAACCAGAGCATGTGGATGAAGCGCAGTGCTGGCCGATCCAGCCGGGAGACGAAGCGTGGCATGGTTTCACCCAGGCCGATCGCGATCATATGTATCTCGATCCGATCAAAGTCACCATTCTTACACCGGGCATGAGCGAGTTAGGAGAAATGGCCGAAGAGGGGATCCCCGCTGCGCTGGTGGCGAAATTCCTTGATGAGCGTGGGATTGTGGTGGAAAAGACCGGTCCGTATAACCTGTTGTTCCTGTTCAGTATTGGCATCGACAAGACCAAGGCGATGAGCGTGCTGCGTGGATTAACCGAATTTAAGCGCGCCTACGACCTGAATCTGCGCGTAAAAAACATGCTGCCGGATCTGTATGCGGAAGATCCCGACTTTTACCGCACGATGCGCATCCAGACGCTGGCGCAGGGGATTCATCGCCTGATTCAGCAACATGACCTGCCGCGTCTGATGCTGAAAGCCTTTGATGTCTTACCTGAGATGAAAATGACGCCGCATCAGGCGTTCCAGCAGCAGGTGAAAGGCAATATTGAGACCGTAAACATGAATGAGCTGGTGGGCCGTATCTCTGCCAACATGATATTGCCTTATCCTCCCGGTGTACCGCTGGTGATGCCTGGCGAAATGATCACAGAACAAAGCCGCGCCGTGCTCGACTTCCTGCTCATGCTGTGTAGCATTGGGCGCCACTATCCTGGCTTTGAGACAGATATTCACGGCGCGACGCTAACCGAAGAAGGTGAATATCGGGTACGTGTGCTGAAACAGAGCGGGGAACAGGAATGAAGGACCAACAGGGAGCAAACATGCTACAGCTAACGCACATTCACCATATCGCCATCATTGCGTCAGATTATCATCGCAGTAAAGCCTTTTACTGCGACATACTGGGATTTGAACTGCAAAGTGAGCACTACCGCGAAGCGCGCGATTCGTGGAAAGGCGATCTGGCGTTAAACGGTCAGTACACCATTGAGCTGTTTTCCTTTCCACACCCGCCCGCCCGGGTCAGTCAGCCGGAAGCCTGTGGCCTTCGCCATCTGGCTTTCAGCGTGCCGGACGTGGAAGCCGCGGTGCGCTATCTGGACACGCAGGGCGTGACATGCGAACCCATTCGCATTGACGCGCTTACCGGGAAACCCTGTACCTTTTTTGCTGACCCGGATGGTTTGCCGCTTGAGTTGTATCAGGCGTAAACTGGCGGCTTTATGGCTCGTCCCACTGCCTGAGTTATGGAATTATCATGTCTGATTTTGACGCACTGCTGAATGAAAACGACGCGCTGGTAGTGGCGTTTAGCGGTGGCCTGGATTCTACCGTCCTGCTGCATAAGCTGCGGGACTGGCAACAGCACCATCCGGCCTCGCGGTTGCGTGCGCTGCATGTCCATCATGGCCTCAGTGCTAATGCCGACCACTGGGCGGCGCATTGCCAGACCCTGTGCGCAACATGGCAGATCCCCTGCGAGATCCTGCGCGTGCAGGTAACCGATCAGGGCGATGGCATTGAAGCGGCGGCGCGGCAGGCGCGTTATCGGGCATTGCACCAGGCGCTCCATGCGGATGAGAAACTCCTTACCGCACAGCACCTGGACGATCAGTGTGAAACCGTCCTGCTGGCCCTGAAACGCGGCAGTGGCCCGGCCGGTCTGGCGGCCATGCCGGTGGCGGGCTCTCTGGGTAAAAACCCTCTGCTTCGCCCGCTGTTAAGCTGTTCCCGGCAGTCATTAGAGCTGTATGCCCAAACGCATCAGTTGCAATGGGTTGAAGATGAGAGCAATCAGGATGTGCGTTACGACCGCAATTTTCTTCGTCAGCAACTCTTACCGGCCGTCGTGGCACGCTGGCCTCATTTCGCCAGTGCGACGGCGCGCAGTGCGGCACTCTGTGCTGAGCAGGAGCAACTGCTGGATGAGTTGCTGGCGGAACAACTCGCTGCGCTGATTCAGCCGGACGGTAGCCTGTGTTTCTCCGCGTTACTGACGATGAGTGAAGTGCGCAGTAATGCTTTGCTGCGTCGCTGGCTGGCCGGACAGGGCGCGCAAATGCCCTCGCGCGATGCGTTGCGCCGCATTCGTCAGGAAGTGATGCTGAGTCGTGAAGATGCCCAGCCACGGCTACGGTTAGGCCACAGCGAAATTCGCCGTTATCGCCAGCAGCTTTATATTTTGCCGATCAGAGAATCGTTACGCGACTGCGAAATCGCCTGGAAGAATCTCAACCAGACATTGCCCCTGCCGCAGCATATCGGCACGCTGCAGCCCGATTATACAATGCCTTTACTACGACGACCGACGCCGGAGGAACAGGTATTTGTGCGTTTTCACGCGACAGGGTACGTGCATATTGTGGATCGCGCGGGCGGGCGCGAGATGAAGAAAATCTGGCAGGGGTTGAATATCCCGTCATGGCAGCGGGAACGTATTCCGCTCATTTATTACAATCAAACGCTTATTTGCGCGCCCGGCCTGTTCGTGACCCGTGAAGGCGCAGCAGGGGAGGCACAGGGCTGGCAGATTCACTGGCACAAACCTACAGGAGTATCGTTGTGAAACAATGGATAGTGGCATTAACGTTTTTTACGTTGTTTCCGGCTTGTGCCGCAGGCGATATTCACGCGGGCGAACAGCGTTCGGCGGCCTGTACGGCCTGCCATGGTCCGAAAGGCATTGCGACGGTTCCCCTTTATCCCAGCCTGGCGGGCCAAAACGCCGCTTATCTCGCGCACGCGCTACAGGCCTATAAGAAGGGAGAGCGCAACGGTGGTCAGGCAGAGGTGATGAAAGCGTTTGTTGCGGGGCTCAGCGATGAGGAGATAACAGATTTAGCGGCGTACTACAGTTCGTTAAAGCCCTGATGAGATGGGCGGGAATGCATCCCGCCCGACGGGAAGTGAATTACTCTTCGCTGACCACGACGGTGCCGAGTTCAGGATGGCTAAAACTGGCAATATGATCGAGACGTAACTCGCGCGTTTCACCGGACAGTTCAATGGCCAGATACTCCACGTTTTTACGTGAAAGGATGTCCCTGGCCTTTGCCTTTAGCTGCTCGCCATCTTTTAACGCCAGCGACAGCATCCAGTTTTTTTGGCAGGCGAGTTCCAGATTATCGTAGTCATCGCAATTGATGGGTTTATAAGCTTCATTCATCAACATAGTCGCTCACCAATAAGTTTGCGGCGGCATAAGCCGCCTGTTCCCTGAGAGAAGAGTTTAGCGCAGCATTCGCGGCAATAGCATCAAGCGCGTTAAGCGCGCAGCCGATGGCATCGGGAATATAGCCCAGATCTCCGCTGCCAATTTCGGCATATTTTTGGCGAACTAACTCACAATATTTTTGCACGGGCACCTCCTCAGCAGAGCATAAATACTCTGGTTGATTTGCGACTATATCACAGGCATTTCAAGAAAATCAGCCAGGCGAAAGCAGGAACAGCGAGCAAATCACTGCTAAAGTAGCGGACTACGCCGTATCAGACGTTTCAGGATAAAGCACGAAAGGTTAAGTTGATGAACAGGTCAGAGCGAAAAAACGGGAACCGGACAAAGGCGGGTGGACGATGATTGCGCTGTCACGGAATGTCGAGCTGCCAGACAATGAAATTGAACTGACGGCCATTCGGGCGCAGGGGGCAGGGGGCCAGCACGTCAACAAAACCAGCACCGCTATTCATCTGCGTTTTGATATCGCCGCGTCTTCCCTGCCGCCGTTTTATAAAGAGCGGTTGCTCAGTGCCAGCCATCATTTAATTACCGGCGACGGGACGATTATCATCAAGGCGCAGGAATACCGCAGCCAGGAGATGAACCGCGAAGCGGCGCTGCAACGGCTGGTGAATTTGATTCAGGAGCTCACGAAGGTAGAGAAAGTCCGGCGCTCAACACGACCGACACGCGCGTCGAAAGCGCGCAGGCTGGAAGGGAAATCACGGCGCAGCCAGACCAAAGCATTGCGCGGTAAAGTGCTGTAAGACGTGGCCAGAGAATTACCTGTGGTCGTCAGGAGAACAGAGTCGACCATGCGTTAAAAAAAACGCCCCATGAAGGGGCGTTATGGCAGGCTTACTTGTTCAGTGCCTTGAGCAGGAAATCGACAATCTCATCCTGCTTAATCATCTGCTTTTCACCGGCACGACGGGCTTTGTATTCGATCTCCTGGTTATCAAGATTGCGATCGCCAATCACGATGGTATGCGGGACGCCAATCAGTTCCATATCGGCGAACATAACGCCTGGACGTTCTTTACGGTCATCCAGAATCACCTCGACGCCTTTCGCGCGCAGCGTGTTGTACAGTTCTTCCGCTAACTCTTTTACGCGGAATGATTTCTGCATGTTCATTGGCAGAATCGCTACGTCGAACGGGGCCAGTGCCGCAGGCCAGATGATACCGCGATCGTCATGGTTCTGCTCGATCGCCGCCGCCACTACACGGGTAATACCGATGCCGTAGCACCCCATCGTCATGACCTGATTACGACCATCTTCACCCTGAACGGCCGCTTTCATCGCTTCGGAGTATTTGGTGCCCAACTGGAAAATATGGCCTACTTCGATACCACGTTTGATCTGCAATGTGCCTTTGCCGTCCGGGCTCAGATCGCCTTCTACCACATTACGGATATCAGCAACCTCGGCCATGGGCAGATCGCGTTCCCAGTTAATGCCAACGTAGTGCTTACCGTCCACATTTGCACCGGCGCAGAAATCACTCATCTTCGCCACGGTACGGTCTGCGATAATCGGCATCGTCAACCCGACCGGCCCCAGCGAACCAAAGCCAGCACCCACCACGGCACGAATCTCTTCTTCGGTCGCGAAAACCAGCGGTGACGCAACCAGCGGCGATTTTTCAGCCTTAATTTCGTTCAGTTCGTGATCGCCGCGGACCAGGAAGGCAACCAGAGCATGACCGCTTCCCTCTGCACCCTTGACCATCAGCGTCTTCACGGTTTTCTCAATCGGCATCTGGAACTGATTCACCAGATCGGCGATGGTTTTGGCATTCGGTGTATCGATCTGACGCATTGTTTCCTGAGGCGCAGGGCGTTCGCCCGCCGGTGCCACGGCTTCGGCCAGTTCAATGTTCGCCGCATAGTCAGAGTCGGTTGAGAAGATCACATCATCTTCGCCGCTCTGTGCCAGTACCTGGAACTCATGTGAGGCACTGCCACCAATCGAGCCGGTGTCCGCCTGCACGGCACGGAAATCCAGACCCATACGGCTGAAGATCTGACTATAAGCGCGGTACATCGCGTCATAGGTTTCCTGCAGTGATTCCTGCGTGGTATGGAAGGAGTAGGCGTCTTTCATGATGAACTCGCGCGAACGCATCACGCCAAAACGTGGGCGCACTTCATCACGGAATTTGGTCTGAATTTGATACAGATTCAGCGGCAGCTGTTTATAAGAGCTCAGCTCATTACGAATCAGATCGGTAATCACTTCTTCATGCGTTGGGCCGAGCACAAACGGACGTTCATGACGATCGGCAACACGCAGTAATTCTGGACCGTACTGCTCCCAGCGGCCGCTCTCCTGCCACAGGTCTGCGGGTTGGACCACAGGCATTGAAATCTCAATGGCACCGGCGTTGTTCATTTCTTCGCGAACGATGTTTTCGACTTTTTTTAATACGCGCAGTCCGGTTGGCAGCCAGGTATATAACCCTGAGGCCAGTTTACGGATCATGCCGGCACGCAGCATCAGCTGGTGGCTGATCACTTCCGCGTCAGACGGTGTCTCTTTCTGAGTAGAGAGCAGATATTGAGTAGTACGCATTGATTACAATTCCAGTTGATCGGAAATTCACGGACAAAAATAGGCTGGCGGCTAGTGTACCAGTGAGATCACCGGCTAAAAAGCGGGTTTTAACGCGGATCGATGGCCACGACTTCCGTGCCTGCATGATCAACGCGCCAGCGCACAGTAAACTCAAGCAGCGAGGCGGCATAAATGCGATCCTTTTCCTCACCTTTACGGTAAGCGGGGCGTGGATCCTGCGCAAGAACCTCACGGATAAAGCGGGCAAGATAGGGATAGTGCGCATACTGCTGCAACTGCTGCCCGGCCAGCGGCGAAAACCGCACAGGCATGCTGCTTTCCGGCGCGGACTGCGCAAAACCCGCTCTCGCCTCAGGCAGGGCTTCGGCGAAGGGCAGATAGGGCTTGATATCGACCACCGGCGTGCCGTCCACCAGATCCAGACTGCCCAGCTCCAGAATGACCTGTTGCTTCGCGCAACGGATGCCTTTGAGCTCAATCAGCGACATCCCAATCGGATTAGGGCGAAAGGTCGATCGCGTAGCAAAAACGCCCATGCGCGCGTTACCGCCCAGGCGGGGCGGGCGAACGGTCGGACGCCAGCCGCCTTCCAGGGTCTGATGAAAAACAAACAGCACCCAGAGATGGCTGAAGTCTTCCAGGCCGCGCACGGCCTCTGCCTGATTATAAGGCGGCAAAAGATGCAGTTCGCCGCCGCCGTCCTGAACCAGACCAGGCTGACGCGGGACAGCGAACTTTTCTTTCCACGGCGAACGGATTACGCCGATCTGCGCAAAGGCAAAATCACTCATTGACTGGTGACTTTCAGCGCCGAACCCTGGCAGACAGCCTGACGGTAGCAGCCCGGGGTGCTGCTCACGATTTCACATTTGTGAAGCAGTACCGCATTAGCTTTCATCTGCGCGGCTTTAATCTGCATACGTTTACGCGCGGTAGCGATATTGGGCGGTGAACTCTGATTGCTCATCTGGCAATCTTCTGCGGAGACTTCACCCAGATCGCGGAAGGGCTTGCTCACCAGATCGGCAGCATCGGTGTACACCTTAACGGGGGCGGGACGATACGTTGGCTTACGTGTCGGTTCGCTGGATTGCTGCGGATGAGAAGGTGCGCTGCTTATTGGGTGATACTCCCGAACACACCCTGTCAGCATCAATGCTAACAAGCAGAGCGGTAAAAAACGCATAGCAACATCCTCAAGTGTCAAAAAGTGGCGTTATTGAAACAAGGACACGGATAAATAACAAGTCAGCAAATGGCAATAACAGAAAGGGCGGCTAAAAGCCGCCCTGAGGGAAAAGATCAGACGACCTTACCAGCCTTTAACGGCACCACCGTTAAACACTTTATTGGCCGCGTCAGCCACTTCGTCAGACTGATAAGCCTGCACGAATTTCTTCACATTTTCCGCGTCTTTGTTGTCTTCACGCGCCACAATCAGGTTCACGTAAGGGGAGTCTTTATCTTCCACAAAGATGCCATCTTTCGCCGGCGTCAGGCCAATCTGGCTGGCGTAAGTGGTGTTGATCACGGCCAGGGCGATTTGCTGATCGTCCAGTGAACGTGGCAGCTGTGGCGCCTCCAGCTCAACAATCTTCAGGTGTTTTGGATTCTCAACGATATCCAGCGAGGTTGGCAGCAGGCCCACACCGTCTTTCAGCTTGATCAGGCCCACTTTCTGCAGCAGCAGCAGCGAACGGCCCAGGTTGGTTGGATCGTTAGGAATGGCAACCTGTGCGCCATCCTGCAGTTGATCCAGCGATTTGATTTTTTTCGAATAGCCTGCAATCGGATAAACAAAAGAGTTACCTACAGAAACCAGCTTGTAACCGCGATCTTTGATCTGTTGATCCAGATACGGTTTGTGCTGGAACGCATTCACATCGATATCGCCTTTGCTCAGTGCTTCGTTCGGCAGCACATAGTCATTAAAGGTCACCAGCTCAACATCCAGACCGTACTTATCTTTCGCCACTTTGGCCGCCGCTTCGGCAACCTGCTGTTCAGCGCCGACGATCACGCCCACTTTGATATGGTTGGGATCTTTGGCTTTTTGATCGCATCCTGCCAGCGCAATCGCGCCAATTAATGCACCCACAGCGGCAATGTTTTTAAATTTGAAAGACATATCCTTTCCTTAATAGTGATATTGCTTGCTTATTTATGGGACACAGCACGCACGATGCGGTCGCCACAGAATTGTATGAGATACACCAAAACGACTAATAACACTAATACCGTATTCATCACCGTCGCGTTATATCCGATATAACCATACTGGTAGCCAATTTGTCCGAGGCCGCCCGCGCCGACTGCGCCGCCCATCGCCGAGTAACCTACCAGGGTAATCAACGTAATGGTGGCCGCGTTAACAAGGCCGGGCAGGGCTTCGGGCAGCAGGACTTTGCGCACGATTTGCATCGGCGTGGCACCCATCGCGCGTGATGCTTCAATTAACCCGGTCGGGAGTTCCAGCAGGGCATTTTCAACCATGCGGGCAATAAACGGTGCCGCACCGACAGTCAGGGGCACGATGGCCGCCTGTAAGCCAATTGAGGTTCCAACGATGACGCGGGTAAACGGAATCATCCACACAAGGAGGATAATGAAGGGGATCGAGCGGAAAATGTTAACCAGGGCGGACAGCACACGGTACAGCCCTTTGTTTTCAAGAATCTGTCCCGGACGGGTGACATACAGCAGTACGCCGACCGGTAAACCCAGAACGAAGCCGAAAAAGCCAGAGACAAAGGTCATCATCAACGTTTCCCAGACGCCGCGCCCCAGCAGCGCAATCATCGCTTCAGACATAACCTAATACCTCGACTTTGACATGATGTTCCTGCAGCCACTGAATGGCGGCTTGTGTATCGCTTTCGCTACCGTGAATTTCCGCCAGCATGATGCCAAACTTCACACCGCCGGCGTAATCCATCTGCGCACTGATAATGTTGTTATTGATATTGAAACGCCGCGCTGCTTCAGACAGCAATGGTGCATCGACGGACTGGCCGGTAAATTCCATACGCAGTAATGGCATGCTGTCAGGACCCGCTTCGGGCGACAGGCGCTGCTGGTAGTCGTCTGGAATATCCAGATGCAGGGTTGACTGGATGAACTGTTGCGCCAGCGGGGTTTTGGGGTACGAGAAGACTTCACTTACGCTGTCTTTCTCAATCAGCTCACCCTGGCTGATGACCGCAACCTGATCGCAGATGCGTTTCACCACATCCATCTCATGGGTAATTAACAGAATAGTCAGGCCCAGACGGCGGTTAATATCTTTCAGTAATTCCAGAATTGAGCGCGTGGTGGCTGGATCTAATGCGCTGGTGGCTTCATCACACAGCAGAACTTTCGGGTTACTGGCCAGAGCGCGGGCAATGGCAACACGCTGTTTTTGCCCGCCGGAGAGATTGGCAGGCCAGGCATCGTGCTTATCCGCCAGGCCGACCAGCTCCAGGAGCTCAGAGACGCGCTTTTTAATTTCATCACGAGAAAGGCTACCCAACTCTAATGGCAGCGCAACATTGCCAGCGACGGTGCGGGAGTTCATCAGGTTGAAGTGCTGAAAAATCATACCAATCTGGCGGCGGGCCTGCGTCAGCTGTCGTTCGCTCAGCGCCGTTAAATCCGCGCCATCAACCAACACACGACCTGAAGAAGGGCGTTCGAGCAGATTCACGCAACGAATCAGCGTACTTTTTCCGGCACCGGATGCGCCGATGACGCCATAGATCTGTCCGGCCGGGACATGCAGGCTGACGTTAGATAACGCCTTTATCGTTCGCGAACCTTGCTGGAACACTTTGGTTATATTTTCTAATTTAATCATTACGTTATTTATTGCCGTCTTGCATTATCCGTGGTCTGGTGTGCTGCCATAAAGGACAGCATGCATAAGCTGGATGGATGTTAAGGCATCCAGACGTCTAAATCAATCGAAGTCATGTAAACGGGCATTCTCCCTTTTATGACAATCGTGCGATACTGAGCGGCAATTTTTATAGCAGGAGTTTCTACGTGGCGAATAAAGTCCCGGCCATTTTTCTCGATCGCGATGGCACCCTCAATGTTGATCACGGCTATGTCCACGAAATCGATCATTTTCAGTTTATCGATGGTGTAATCGAAGCGTTGCAGCAACTCAAAAAGATGGGCTTTGCGCTGGTTGTCGTGACAAACCAGTCTGGCATCGCACGTGGCATGTTTAGTGAAGATCAGTTTATGCAGCTTACCGAGTGGATGGACTGGTCGCTGGCCGATCGCGATGTCGACCTTGATGGGATCTATTTCTGTCCACATCACCCGGATGCAACGGTAGAAGCGTATCGCCAGCAGTGCGACTGCCGTAAACCGCAACCCGGCATGCTGCTGGCGGCGCAAGAAGAGCTGCATATCGATATGGCTGCGTCTTATATGGTAGGGGATAAGCTGGAAGATATGCAGGCCGCCCAGGCCGCCGGTGTCGGTAAGAAAGTGTTAGTGCGCAGTGGTAAGCCGGTTACGCCGGAAGGCGAGGCATTGGCTGACTGGGTAATAGAGAGTCTTGCGGCGCTCCCTTCCCGTATTAAAAAGGGTTAAAACAGCGCTTTTGTGCAAATTTCAGACGAACAGCAAAAAAGTTTAAATTTGCACTTGCGCTCTGCGAAAGCTTCCCTATAATGCGCCTCCACTGACACGGCACAACGGCTTACGTAACGCGGTGTTCAGCAGAGAACTCTCCGGAGTTTTCGCCGGAGAAAAACTTCTGAAAAAGAGGTTGACTCTGAAGGAGGAAAGCGTAATATACGCCACCTCGCAACAGACGGTTAACCCGCTGGTTGCACTGCTCTTTAACAATTTATCAGACAATCTGTGTGGGCACTCGCAGGATTGATATCCGCGTCTCCGGACGCAAAAAATATCAAGTCTTAAGAGTGAACACGTATTGAAATTCATTACGACGTTTTCCTTGAGCATCGCTGCACTGGTTGCAGCAAATCAAACTTTAAATTGAAGAGTTTGATCATGGCTCAGATTGAACGCTGGCGGCAGGCCTAACACATGCAAGTCGGACGGTAGCACAGAGGAGCTTGCTCCTCGGGTGACGAGTGGCGGACGGGTGAGTAATGTCTGGGAAACTGCCCGATGGAGGGGGATAACTACTGGAAACGGTAGCTAATACCGCATAACGTCGCAAGACCAAAGTGGGGGACCTCCGGGCCTCACACCATCGGATGTGCCCAGATGGGATTAGCTTGTAGGCGGGGTAACGGCCCACCTAGGCGACGATCCCTAGCTGGTCTGAGAGGATGACCAGCCACACTGGAACTGAGACACGGTCCAGACTCCTACGGGAGGCAGCAGTGGGGAATATTGCACAATGGGCGCAAGCCTGATGCAGCCATGCCGCGTGTATGAAGAAGGCCTTCGGGTTGTAAAGTACTTTCAGCGGGGAGGAAGGTGGTGAGGTTAATAACCTCATCAATTGACGTTACCCGCAGAAGAAGCACCGGCTAACTCCGTGCCAGCAGCCGCGGTAATACGGAGGGTGCAAGCGTTAATCGGAATTACTGGGCGTAAAGCGCACGCAGGCGGTCTGTTAAGTCAGATGTGAAATCCCCGGGCTTAACCTGGGAACTGCATTTGAAACTGGCAGGCTTGAGTCTCGTAGAGGGGGTAGAATTCCAGGTGTAGCGGTGAAATGCGTAGAGATCTGGAGGAATACCGGTGGCGAAGGCGGCCCCCTGGACGAAGACTGACGCTCAGGTGCGAAAGCGTGGGGAGCAAACAGGATTAGATACCCTGGTAGTCCACGCCGTAAACGATGTCGACTTGGAGGTTGTTCCCTTGAGGAGTGGCTTCCGGAGCTAACGCGTTAAGTCGACCGCCTGGGGAGTACGGCCGCAAGGTTAAAACTCAAATGAATTGACGGGGGCCCGCACAAGCGGTGGAGCATGTGGTTTAATTCGATGCAACGCGAAGAACCTTACCTACTCTTGACATCCAGCGAACTTTCCAGAGATGGATTGGTGCCTTCGGGAACGCTGAGACAGGTGCTGCATGGCTGTCGTCAGCTCGTGTTGTGAAATGTTGGGTTAAGTCCCGCAACGAGCGCAACCCTTATCCTTTGTTGCCAGCGATTCGGTCGGGAACTCAAAGGAGACTGCCGGTGATAAACCGGAGGAAGGTGGGGATGACGTCAAGTCATCATGGCCCTTACGAGTAGGGCTACACACGTGCTACAATGGCGCATACAAAGAGAAGCGACCTCGCGAGAGCAAGCGGACCTCATAAAGTGCGTCGTAGTCCGGATCGGAGTCTGCAACTCGACTCCGTGAAGTCGGAATCGCTAGTAATCGTGGATCAGAATGCCACGGTGAATACGTTCCCGGGCCTTGTACACACCGCCCGTCACACCATGGGAGTGGGTTGCAAAAGAAGTAGGTAGCTTAACCCTCGGGAGGGCGCTTACCACTTTGTGATTCATGACTGGGGTGAAGTCGTAACAAGGTAACCGTAGGGGAACCTGCGGTTGGATCACCTCCTTACCTGAAGATACCTTCGTGCGCAGTGCTCACACAGATTGTCTGATAGAAAGCTGAAGAAGCAAGACGGCTGCGAAGCCGAGACACACGTACGTGTCCCCTTCGTCTAGCGGTTAGGACTCCGCCCTTTCACGGCGGCAACAGGGGTTCGAATCCCCTAGGGGACGCCACTTGCTTGGTGACAGGTGAAAGGTGTCTCCACAAAGTATCTCAAAACTGGCCTCAGGGTCACGTTTGAGATATTTGCTCTTTAACAATCCGGAACAAGCTGAAAATTTGAAACGACGCACGTCGTGTTCCTCCGTAATAAGGAACACAGCACGATGCGTTCGGGTCTCTCAAAAGCTCATAACACGCAAGCGCAAAACGCCTGTGGGTTGTGAGGTTAAGCGACCAAGCGTACACGGTGGATGCCCTGGCAGTCAGAGGCGATGAAGGGCGTGCTAATCTGCGATAAGCGCCGGTAAGGTGATATGAACCGCTACAACCGGCGATACCCGAATGGGGAAACCCAGTGTGACTCGTCACACTATCATGCAGTGAATCCATAGCGGCATGAGGCGAACCGGGGGAACTGAAACATCTAAGTACCCCGAGGAAAAGAAATCAACCGAGATTCCCCCAGTAGCGGCGAGCGAACGGGGAGGAGCCCAGAACCTGCATCAGCTTGTGCATCAGTGGAAGCGTCTGGAAAGTCGCAGGGTACAGGGTGATACTCCCGTACACAAAGGTGCACAGGCTGTGAGTTCGATGAGTAAGGCGGGACACGTGGTATCCTGTCTGAATATGGGGGGACCATCCTCCAAGGCTAAATACTCCTGACTGACCGATAGTGAACCAGTACCGTGAGGGAAAGGCGAAAAGAACCCCGGCGAGGGGAGTGAAACAGAACCTGAAACCGTGTACGTACAAGCAGTGGGAGCACCTTCGTGGTGTGACTGCGTACCTTTTGTATAATGGGTCAGCGACTTATATTCTGTAGCAAGGTTAACCGTATAGGGGAGCCGCAGGGAAACCGAGTCTTAACTGGGCGTTAAGTTGCAGGGTATAGACCCGAAACCCGGTGATCTAGCCATGGGCAGGTTGAAGGTTGGGTAACACTAACTGGAGGACCGAACCGACTAATGTTGAAAAATTAGCGGATGACCTGTGGCTGGGGGTGAAAGGCCAATCAAACCGGGAGATAGCTGGTTCTCCCCGAAAGCTATTTAGGTAGCGCCTCGTGAACTCATCTCCGGGGTAGAGCACTGTTTCGGCTAGGGGGCCATCCCGGCTTACCAACCCGATGCAAACTGCGAATACCGGAGAATGTTATCACGGGAGACACACGGCGGGTGCTAACGTCCGTCGTGAAGAGGGAAACAACCCAGACCGCCAGCTAAGGTCCCAAAGTCATGGTTAAGTGGGAAACGATGTGGGAAGGCACAGACAGCCAGGATGTTGGCTTAGAAGCAGCCATCATTTAAAGAAAGCGTAATAGCTCACTGGTCGAGTCGGCCTGCGCGGAAGATGTAACGGGGCTAAACCATGCACCGAAGCTGCGGCAGCGACGCGTAAGCGTTGCTGGGTAGGGGAGCGTTCTGTAAGCCGCTGAAGGTGTGCTGTGAGGCATGCTGGAGGTATCAGAAGTGCGAATGCTGACATAAGTAACGATAAACAAGGTGAAAAACCTTGTCGCCGGAAGACCAAGGGTTCCTGTTCAACGTTAATCGGAGCAGGGTGAGTCGACCCCTAAGGCGAGGCCGAAAGGCGTAGTCGATGGGAAACAGGTTAATATTCCTGTACTTGGTGTTACTGCGAAGGGGGGACGGAGAAGGCTATATCGGCCGGGCGACGGTTGTCCCGGTTTAAGCGTGTAGGTGTGTGCGCCAGGCAAATCCGGTGCACTTTACACTGAGGCGTGACGACGAGGCACCACGGTGCTGAAGTGATAAATGCCCTGCTTCCAGGAAAAGCCTCTAAGCATCAGGTAACACGAAATCGTACCCCAAACCGACACAGGTGGTCAGGTAGAGAATACCCAGGCGCTTGAGAGAACTCGGGTGAAGGAACTAGGCAAAATGGTGCCGTAACTTCGGGAGAAGGCACGCTGGCGCGTAGGTGAGGGGACTTGCTCCCGGAGCCGAGGCCAGTCGAAGATACCAGCTGGCTGCAACTGTTTATTAAAAACACAGCACTGTGCAAACACGAAAGTGGACGTATACGGTGTGACGCCTGCCCGGTGCCGGAAGGTTAATTGATGGGGTTATCCGTAAGGAGAAGCTCTTGATCGAAGCCCCGGTAAACGGCGGCCGTAACTATAACGGTCCTAAGGTAGCGAAATTCCTTGTCGGGTAAGTTCCGACCTGCACGAATGGCGTAATGATGGCCAGGCTGTCTCCACCCGAGACTCAGTGAAATTGAAATCGCTGTGAAGATGCAGTGTACCCGCGGCAAGACGGAAAGACCCCGTGAACCTTTACTACAGCTTGACACTGAACACTGAGCCTTGATGTGTAGGATAGGTGGGAGGCTTTGAAGCGTGGACGCCAGTCTGCGTGGAGCCGTCCTTGAAATACCACCCTTTAATGTTTGGTGTTCTAACGTGGGCCCGTGATCCGGGCTGCGGACAGTGTCTGGTGGGTAGTTTGACTGGGGCGGTCTCCTCCCAAAGCGTAACGGAGGAGCACGAAGGTTGGCTAATCCTGGTCGGACATCAGGAGGTTAGTGCAATGGCATAAGCCAGCTTGACTGCGAGAGTGACGGCTCGAGCAGGTGCGAAAGCAGGTCATAGTGATCCGGTGGTTCTGAATGGAAGGGCCATCGCTCAACGGATAAAAGGTACTCCGGGATAACAGGCTGATACCGCCCAAGAGTTCATATCGACGGCGGTGTTTGGCACCTCGATGTCGGCTCATCACATCCTGGGGCTGAAGTAGGTCCCAAGGGTACGGCTGTTCGCCGTTTAAAGTGGTACGCGAGCTGGGTTTAGAACGTCGTGAGACAGTTCGGTCCCTATCTGCCGTGGGCGCTGGAGAATTGAGGGGGGTTGCTCCTAGTACGAGAGGACCGGAGTGAACGCACCGCTGGTGTCCGGGTTGTCACGCCAGTGGCACTGCCCGGTAGCTAAGTGCGGAAAAGATAAGTGCTGAAAGCATCTAAGCACGAAACTTGCCCCGAGATGAGTTCTCCCTGAGGCTCCGAGCCTCCTGAAGGGACGTTGAAGACGACGACGTTGATAGGCCGGGTGTGTAAGCGCAGCGATGCGTTGAGCTTACCGGTACTAATGACCCGTGAGGCTTAACCTTACAACGCCAGAGGCGTTTTGGGTTGAGAGACAGAAAGAATTTTCAGCCTTGTTTACCGGATAAGAATATGGTTCTGTTCTGCGGACGTGAGTCCGGAGGATTTTGCGCTGAGGCAAGGCGGCAACCGAGACGATGTGAAGGAGCATACTGAAGTATGTGACTGAGCAGCGCGAGGGCGCCAACGCGGCATCAGCCCAAAAGACACAGGACAGGGCAGAAAGAATTTGCCTGGCGGCTGTAGCGCGGTGGTCCCACCTGACCCCATGCCGAACTCAGAAGTGAAACGCCGTAGCGCCGATGGTAGTGTGGGGTCTCCCCATGCGAGAGTAGGGAACTGCCAGGCATTAAATTAAAAAACCTGCACGTAACTTCGGGCAGTTCGCTACTCGACAGAGAGTAGGACAAAAGCGAACGCTTTTGAACGCTGCAACGCAGCGGCCCGAAGGGTGAATCACAGCGTGATTCATAAACTGCCAGGCATTAATTTAAGACCAGCACGCTGGTCATGACCTTACCGGTGACGCGGAAGGGCGAAACACCTGACAGCAGAACGTTTTTCTGCGATCAGTACAGAATCGGTGGAGCGGTAGTTCAGTTGGTTAGAATACCTGCCTGTCACGCAGGGGGTCGCGGGTTCGAGCCCCGTCCGTTCCGCCACTTAATTGGAAAGCCCTGACTTAACGGTCAGGGCTTTTTCCATTTCTACGGCAACCAGCCCAGGGCAATCACTTCACAGCTTATTGATCGCGCATTGGCGTACTACTCAGTCCTTTCCTTAATATAAAAGACATTACCTCCGCGCACTCTCCCGGCTGCATAATCTTCCTGCTGACCTTCTGGTCTGTCCTCGACTGGCGCTCAGAACAGGCGTTTTTGACGGTCCGGCTTCACCTCACCCTCTTTGCACTCACCATCAGGCGGTCCTTCTCACGACGCCGTATTCGCTTACGCCCTCCTGTGCTTTCAGGGACGCAGAACGGCTGCAAACGCGGCTGGATTTGCGCTGTAAACGTCATCAGAAGATGATGTTTAAACAGTCTGGCGAGGGAAATTACTGCTTTCAGGGGTGGGTGTACGGCTGTAACTGAGCCTGTATATGCCAGGGTTGCTCTACTACCCATTCGCTTAAAAAATCAATAAAGGCACGCACGCGCTGGCTTACGCCAAGATCGCTGTAATAGACAGCATTGAACGGCATCTCTACCGGTAAACGTTGATCGGCCAGGATCTCCACCAGACTTCCGTCAGCGATCTCTTTATGCACCATATAATCAGAAAGGCAGGCAATCCCATTACCGTCCAGACAAAGCTGCTTGATGGTTTCTCCGCTGTTAGAATCCAGTTCCGAACGGATGATGTAAAGTTCCCCATCGTCACAGGCGATTGGCCAGCGGTTAAGACGTGGCGCATCAATAAAACCGAGACACTGATGATTATCCAGATCGGCTGCGCACACAGGAATACCATATTTCTCCAGATACCCGGGAGAGGCAATAAAGCGGCGATAGCTGGTGAACAGCAGTCGTGCCCGCAGGCCTGAATCGGTAAGGCTGCCTGCCCGAATCGCCACATCGACTTTACGCTCGATGAGATTAATAAAGTTTTCAGATGAAATCAGTGAAAGGGCAATCTCGGGATAGCGCTCCCGAAAAGCTTTTATCATGGGCATCAGGAGATGCAGTATGACAGGAGTGGCGGCATCAATACGTAACAATCCCTTGGGCGCATGACGGCTCTCTATCAACGCGTCTTCTGCGGCCGTCATCACCTGAAGAAAATGCTGAACCTGCTGGAAATAACGTTCTCCTTCCTGCGTTAACGCAAGATTGCGTGTGGTGCGCGTCAGTAAAGCCAGTCCGAGTTTATTTTCCAGTTTTTTGATCGTGCGGCTGACGGCGGAATTGGCCATCTGCAAGGTGTCCGCCGCGCGGCTGAAGCTCCCGTTTTCAACCACGCTGACAAATACTTTGAGTTCTTCAGAAGATGCCTTCATTGTTTCCTTCACGTGAAATAGCGCCTGAGGCCATATACCGCTAATTAAAGCACAGCCTGCCGTTTACCCCCTTGGCGCGGATGGCTTTTTGGTAAAGCGGGCTAAAGAAGACGAAAGCGCCTTTCCGTCAGGCCGGTTATCTTTTTAGTGGAAGAAACGGTCTGCACAGGCCGGATTACGCCATTCGTGACGACAATAAAGTGGGAGGGCGGTCTCGAACAATCGTCGGCATCGATTGAAACTGCGTACTAAAATCCCTATAACAGATAAGTGACATGAATTTCTGAATGATTAGCCAGGCGGGACAGTGCGCAAAAAAACCTATGCGATGAGATATGTAGCCGGACAGCCAGCGGAAAGGATCTTTCCTCCGGGTGCCATGTTTCATCTCGGCCAGGCACTGCCACCGGGTGAGCCACTCCCCGCCGATCCCACTTTGAAAGTATTAGTATGGAATATCTTTAAGCAGCAGCGCGCTGACTGGATGTCCGTGCTGGAAGGGTTTGGTAAGGATGCCCATCTGGTTCTGCTTCAGGAAGCGCAGACGACGCCCGAGCTAATCCGCTTTGCGACCAGTAACTATCTGGCGGCCGATCAGGTCCCGGCTTTAGTGCTGCCTCAGCACCCCTCTGGCGTCATGACGTTAGCTTCTGCTCACCCTGTTTATTGTTGCCCCCTGCGCGAGCGAGAACCCCTGTTAAGGCTCTCAAAATCCGCCTTAGTCACGGCGTATCCGCTTCCCACGGGCGAGATGCTGATGGTGGTGAACATCCACGCGGTAAATTTTAGTCTGGGCGTGGATGTTTACAGCAAGCAGCTCGGCCCCATTGGCGAACAGATTATCCATCATCGCGGGCCTGTCATTATGGCGGGCGACTTCAACGCCTGGAGCCGCCAGCGCATTAACGCCCTCTATCGCTTTGCGCATCAGATGAAACTGGAAGAGGTGATGTTTACCGCCGACCACCGACGTAAAGCCTTTGGCAGACCTTTAGATTTCGTTTTTTATCGCGATATACACGTCAGTGAAGCCTCGGTTCTGGTGACGCAGGCATCCGACCATAACCCGCTTTTGGTTGAGTTCAGTACCAGACGATAAAGGTGACATCAGGCAGGAAAGGGCAGAGAGAACGTGGTCACGGGCAGGATGTAGAATCAAACAAGAAAAAAGGCTGACAAATGTCAGCCTTTTCAACGTATCAGGTATCTGGTGTTGCGTTATTCTTAACGAACAACGTGAGCTCGTCACCAGGCTGAATATCTTTTGCGTTACTCACAACACTGTTCCAGCGCATCACGTCTTTGATGTTAACGCCGTGACGACGGGCGATACTGTCAAGAGAATCACCCTTACGAACGCGATAGGTGATGCTGTTGCTATTATCCGCCAGGCTCGTGCCATTCGAACCCACAGTCAGTAACTGACCGGGACGAATACTGGCACTGCGCAGGTTATTTTGCTGCTTCAGTGTGGCCACGCTGACGCCTAACTTATTCGCAATACCGGATAAGGTATCGCCGCTTCGCACTTTGTAGCCCCCCTCATTGCTGGCTTTCGCCAGTTGTGTGGGCTGCACGGCAGAGATATCACCGGAAGCCAGTGAATCACGCAGCTTTGCGACGTTAGACTTCGGCACCAGAATGTAATGTGGCCCATTAGGTGCTGTTGCGCCGCCTTTATAACCGGTATTGAAGCTCTTTAACTTGGTGAGCGACATCCCCGCCATTTCTGCGGCCTGCGTCAGTTTTATCTGCTGACCCACTTCAACGCGTGCCAGAGCACGGTTTTCGTCAGGCGTCGGCAGTTTGATACCGTAACGCTTGTTGTGCTTAAGCAACTCGCTCAAGGCCAACATTTTTGGTACATAAACCGTGGTTTCACGTGGAAGCGAAAGATGCCAGAAGTCGGTAGGCTTACCGCGCGCCTTGTTCTGTTTAATCGCTTTGAGTACCCGTCCTTCTCCGCTGTTGTAAGCCGCCACTGTCAAAAGCCAGTCACCACCAAACATCGTATTAAGACGCTGCATCATATCCAGTGCTACTTTCGTTGAGGCGACAACATCGCGACGACCATCGTAGTAACGGTTCTGTTTTAAACCATAGTTTCGACCCGTACTCCCAACGATCTGCCAGATGCCAGCGGCATTTGCAGATGACGTTGCGTGAGGATCAAAAGCGCTCTCCACTATGGGTAGCAGTACCAGTTCCATCGGCATATTACGTTTCTTAATCTGCTCGACTATCCAGTACATGTACGGCTCTGCCCGTAATGTTACATCGTGGAGATAGCTCTTATTTTTTAAAAACTTTAATTTCTGTTCGCGGATCCGGGCGTTTTCCGGAATCCCCATCTTCAACTCGTCACTAATGAAACGCCAGAGATCATTATCTTCTGCGAGGCCAGTTCCATCTTCCTGCCATCGCGGCGATAAAAGTCGATCACCGTATTTTCCATTTTCACTTTGACCAGCTGAAGACAGACTCTGGGCATGCTGTTCGGGGATATTGGCGTCATTCCGTGATGCCTGACATCCTACCAGCAAGACCGAGGCGAATAATATCGCTTTAGCCTTCATGTGTGTGTCAATAGTTCGCTTAAAAGACGAGCAACTATACGTGACGGTCCTTCACAACACAACCCGAAAAATCAAAAAGCGTCTTTCTTCTCGCGTAGAACAGCAAATGTTTGCCATACGGGCCCAACCCCAGCATCAACGTTTAAAGCGCGTTGTAAATCAGCATCTTGCGTTCGGAGAAATAAATTTATCACACGCTCATGAGCCAGTTTTGTAGGTAAAGTAATGCGGTTTTCGGCCCGTAAGTCCTTAATTTTATGGTATTCAGCCGTTATTTGCGGATCGTGGGGTAAAATTGCGGCAGCAAACTTCAAATTGGATAAAGTATATTCATGCGCACAGCACACCAATGTGTCTTCCGGGAGCGAGTTAAGCTTTTGAAAGGATTGGTACATTTGCTCGGGGGTGCCTTCGAAAAGCTGTCCGCAACCACCTGAGAACATCGTATCTCCACAAAAAAGATAAGGTGCACTGTAATATGAGATATGTCCTAAAGTGTGCCCCGGCGTAGCGATGACCGCGAATGACAGGCCCAAAACGTCAACGTTATCTCCTTCACGCACGCATGTTTTTGCCCCTTTATCTGCCGTTTCCTGCGGACCGTAAACGGCAATCTCGGGAAAATGTTCACAGAGCGTTTTCACGCCACCGACATGATCGTTGTGATGATGCGTCAGCAAAATGGCGACAGGCTGCCAGCCATTGGCCTGAATTTTCTCCAGAACCGGCTGGGCTTCACCCGGGTCAACAATCAGGCATTTTCCTTCGTCATCTGTTAACGTCCAGATGTAGTTATCTTGCAGTGCAGGAATGCTGGTAAGATTCATAAATACCTCTCGCTGGTCGTTAAAAGGAAAATGGTAAAGCATGAAGCCCGCCAAGACACGCCAAATCCTGAACGCCCCACGCTCATGGCACGATATGCCATGGGGCATTTACTTTCGCGATGCCCTGACGCAGCAACTTCAGCCTTACCTCGGAAAGCTTTATGGCTTTCATATGCTTAAGCTTGGCAACCTCAGCGCAGAAATCAATACGGAACAGTGCGCGATTTCCCATCAGGTCAGCGTAGGTGTCGAAGGTGAAGGCTTACAGGTCCTGGCGCATCCCACCCAGCTCCCGTTCGAAGCCAAGTCTGTCGATGCCTGTTTACTGGCCCATACGTTATCCTGGAGTCAGGATCCCCACCGGGTATTGCGGGAAGTGGACCGGGTATTGATCGATGATGGCTGGATGATAATCAGCGGCTTCAATCCGTTCAGTCTGCTGGGCATCAGTAAAATAGTACCCGGAATACAGCGTAAAGCGCCCTGGAGCGGGCGCATGTTCAGCCAGATGCGATTACTGGACTGGCTGGGATTGCTGAATTATGAAGTGGTCTTTCGTACGCGTTTTCAGGTGTTGCCCTGGCACCGGCAGGGCGGCAGAATGATCAGCGCTCACTTACCTGCTTTGGGGTGCCTGAATATCGTCGTTGCGCGTAAGCGCAGTTTCCCCCTCACGCCGACCAAGGCAAGGATGAGTCTGAGCAAAAGGCCCCTGCCGCAGCCTGTGAATGCGACACGGCAGTTCAGACACGTCAACGATCAGGATTCTGGTTGATAGCCGATATCATCAAAAGCCGGATGGTTTGCGGCATGGCGTGCCAGTTCATCGCAGCGTTCATTCTCCGGGTGGCCCGCATGGCCTTTAACCCACTCCCATTGAATCTGATGGGTGCTGAGCGCAGTATCAAGCCGTTGCCACAGATCGACGTTCTTAACCGGCTTCTTATCGGCTGTTTTCCAGCCGCGTTTTTTCCAGTTATGAATCCATTGCGTAATGCCCTGGCGCACATACTGACTGTCGGTACTCAATACCACGTCACAGGGTTGTTTCAGGGCTTCCAGCGAGACGATAGCCGCCATCAGTTCCATGCGATTATTGGTCGTCAGGCGGTAACCGGCGCTAAATGTTTTTTCATGTTGCCCATAACGCAAAATTGCGCCATAACCCCCCGGGCCCGGGTTGCCGAGGCAGGAACCATCGGTATAAATTTCTACCTGTTTGCGCATCTCTGGTAGACTTCCTTCTGACAAAACGCCAAGTCTGACATAAAACGAGCCCTATGAGCACTGCAAATAACCGCCAAATCGTTCTCGATACTGAAACCACCGGCATGAATATGATCGGGGTGCATTATGAAGGTCACCGCATCATTGAGATCGGTGCCGTTGAAGTGGTGAACCGTCGCCTGACAGGGAACAACTTCCACATGTATCTCAAGCCCGATCGGCTGGTCGACCCGGAAGCGTTTGGCGTTCACGGTATTGCCGATGAGTTTCTGCTGGATAAACCGACCTTCAGTGAGATTGCCGATGAGTTTCTTGACTACATCCGTGGTGCAGAACTTGTTATTCATAATGCCTCGTTTGATATCGGCTTTATGGATTATGAGTTCAGCAAGCTTGAGCGCGGCATCGAAAAAACGGAAACCTTCTGCAAGATTACTGACAGCCTGGCGATGGCGCGCCGTATGTTCCCCGGTAAGCGCAACAGCCTCGACGCGCTGTGTTCACGTTATGAGATAGACAACAGTAAGCGTACGTTGCACGGCGCACTGCTCGATGCCGAGATCCTGGCCGAAGTCTTTTTAACCATGACGGGCGGACAAACGTCCTTGTCTTTCTCGTCGGAGGAGGATCGCTCGCGTCAGCAGCAGAGCGAAGGCATTCAGCGCATCGTTCGGCCCACATCAGGATTGCGCGTGGTCACCGCCAGTGATGAGGAAATCAGTCATCACGAATCACGGCTGGATCTGATCATGAAGAAGGGGGGCAGTTGCCTCTGGCGCGCCTGAGTCGCAAAGATTTGTGTGTAAAATCAACATCGGGGCGAAAATAGCAGCAAACGGAAGCGGGCAGGGGGAAAACCGTTGACGGCGAGTAATGATGTGATTAATATGCGCCTCGTTCCCGACGGGGAACAAAGCGCGGAGCGGTAGTTCAGTTGGTTAGAATACCTGCCTGTCACGCAGGGGGTCGCGGGTTCGAGCCCCGTCCGTTCCGCCAAATTTTGACGCCATGCTGGTTATCAGCATGGCGTTTTTGCTTTCTGGCTCTGGACGTTTCTCGTCTTCCTCCCAACAGCCGGTTTCCCCGTCACGTTCAGTGTTATCCCGTATTTTCGATCTGATGCCCGTCGCACCCAATAAATGCCCCATAAAGGCAGGGTAAGAACGACGTTCCCGCAGCCAGTCCTCACAGAAACGGACTGACTGGCAGTAAGCGTGAATCAGTCTTTCTGCATCGCGACGGCACCCGACGGGATTGTCGTATGTTTTCCTGCAACCTGTTTTTCCCGTGCCACCAGCCAGTAGCAGCTTGCCGCCAGCGCCACGCCGATAAACCAGCTAAAGTTGGCGACCTGATGCAGAGAAGGGATAAAGCTAATCACCAGACAAATAGCGACCGAGGGCAGCAGGGCGACAATGGCTTTCGGGTTAAATCCACCGCGATACCAGTAGCGCCCCTGCGGTGTGGCATCGAACAGATCGTCCACAGAAATACGGCCGCCTTTGATCAGGTAAAAATCGGCTAACAGAATGCCAAACAAAGGCCCGATAAACGAACCCAGTACGTCCAGCGTATAGTGAATCAGTTCAGGCGACTGGAACAGATTCCACGGCGTGAGCAGGACCGAACCCACCGCTGCAATCATCCCTCCGGTACGAAAACTGATTTTCTGAGGCGAGCAGTTAGAAAAATCGAAAGCAGGAGACACGAAGTTCGCCACGATGTTGATGCCAATCGTCGCGGTGATCATGGTCAGTAAGCCAATCGCCACGGCTAAATCGCTGCCAACCATGCTCACGGTTTCGATAGGATCGGTGATCATTTTGCCAAACAAGGACTGCGTACCCGATACAATCACAACGGTCACGATGGAGAACAGCAGGAAATTGAACGGCAGTCCCCAGCGGTTACCCCGGCGAACCTCACACATGCTTTTGCCGTAGCGAGAAAAGTCACCAAAGTTCAGCAGCGGGCCTGAGAAGTAAGACACCACCAGTGCCGTTGCCGTAATCATCTGCCAGGTTTGTTCACCGATGGACAGCGATTTGCTGGCCAGCGTAAACGAAATACCATCGAATCCGGTTTTGTATACAATCCAGCCCGCCAGTGCCAGCATGACGACGTAAACGGCGGGACCAGCGATATCAATAAAGCGCTTAATCGCACTCATGCCGTGCCAGAACACCATCGCCTGCAGAACCCACATCACGCCAAAGCAGTACCAGCCCAGTTGCGATAAGCCAAGCCAGTGGCTGTGCGTCAGGCTTTCCAGCGACGGATAAAACTTCAGCAGCACCAGCATCAGCGCATTCGCCGCCAGCCAGGTCTGAATACCGTACCAGGCAAACGCAATCAGGCCGCGGATCACCGCCGGAATATTGGCGCCAAAGACACCGAATGCCTGGCGGCAAATGACCGCATAAGGCACGCCGGCCATCTGGCTGGGTTTAGCGACCAGGTTGGCGCAGAGCTGAACAATACAGATTCCCGCCAGCAAACACAGCAGCACCTGCCAGCTGGCCAGCCCTAATGTGAAGAAGCTTGCCGCGACCACGTAGCCGCCCATGCTGTGCACATCCGACATCCAGAAGGAAAAGATGTTGTACCACGACCAGTTTTGATGACGGGTAGGCGCCAGGTCAGCATTACATAGCTTCGGACTGTATGCTTTTCCGGCTTCAGAGGCCGATGTGTTACCCACCGTTGAATGATTTGGCATGAAACCTGCTCCTCTCAAAGACATGAATAAAATAACCTTGTGAAATCACATTGCAGGATCCAGGCCAGATTTGTTTTTTGTATACAAAATTTATTTTTCACGTATACGATAAGTGACGCAATGATGTTTACCGGAGCGGGTGATGAAGAGTGAAACAGGCCAGAGAACGGCGGCCGAGCTGCATGATAAAGATGAACCTATCTATCAGGCGTTAATGAACGCCATTGTCGAACATCAACTGCCGCCCGGCAGCAAATTGCCGGAAGAAGCGCTTTCAGAGGTCTTTGGCGTGAGCCGCACGGGCATCCGTAAGGTCTTGCAGCGCCTTGCTGCGGTGCAAATGATCACGCTCACGCCCAAACGTGGTGCACATGTCGCCACACCGGGCGTGGAGGAAGCGCGGGATATTTTCCGCACCCGAAGCCTGCTTGAGTGCGGCAATCTTTCTGCGGTGCTGGAACATCTGCAGGCACCGCACCTGGCCGGGCTCACGGCCCTGGTTGAGCAGGAAAAAGAGGCGATTGCCCGGCATGACGGGCCGGCGGCGATTCGTCTGTCCGCGGCCTTTCATATCCAGTTGCAGGCGATTTCGGGCAATCAGGTATTAACGGATTTGGTGACGCAACTGGCCCAGCGATCGTCGCTGGTGATTGCCACCTGGGGCGCGCCCTGGCAGCGCGGTTGTCGCTGTGACGATCACGGCCAGTTACTCCAGCGACTCCGGGAAAAAGACCTGGTGTCACTGACCGCCTCGCTGCAGCACCATTTTGAACACATCGTTGCCAGCCTCCATTTTGAGCGCGGAGGCGAAACACTACCGGATTTTTCCCGACTGTTTGCCGGGCATAAAGGAGCTGTATCATGAGCCTGATTCAGGTTATCAATCCCAATACCAGCCAGGCGATGACCGAAACCATCGGTCAGGCGGCCCGCGCGGTGGCCGCACCTGGAACGGACATTATTGCCGTTTGCCCTTCGCAGGGCGTGCCGTCGATTGAAGGGCATTTTGATGAGGCGATAGCGGCGATCGGCGTGCTGGAACAGGTGAAGCTCGGCAAAGCGCAGGGCGTCAGTGGCCATGTGATTGCCTGTTTTGGCGATCCTGGCTTGCTGGCGGCACGCGAACTGGCCAGCGGGCCGGTCATCGGTATCGCGGAGGCGGCCATGCATACCGCCACATTGGTGGCAACGCGTTTTTCAATTGTCACGACGTTGCCCCGCACGCTGGTCATCGCACGCCATTTACTTCAGCAGTACGGTTTTACGCACCATTGTGCTGCTTTACATGCTATTGATTTACCCGTGCTGGCGCTGGAAGACGGCAGCGGCGTGGCGCAGGAGAAAGTGCGCCAGCGCTGTATCCAGGCAAAGCGGGAAGATGGCTGTGGCGCCATTGTTTTAGGCTGTGGGGGCATGGCAACGCTGGCCGCGTCGCTGACAAAAGAGCTGGAGATGCCGGTGATTGATGGCGTCAGCGCCGCCGTTAAGATGGTGGAATCGCTGGTGGCGCTGGGTTTTGGCACCAGTAAACAAGGCGATTTAGCTTATCCGCTACATAAACCGCTCTCAGGTGTCTTTCAGCACCTAAACTAAGCAGATGTTCCCGTTCAACGACAGGATGCAAGTGATGACTGAAAGCCAGGATAAAAAAACCTACAGCTTCAATAAGAATTACCCGCGTGACCTGATCGGTTACGGTGGAAAGCCTCCACATGCGCGCTGGCCAAAGAAAGCGCGCGTCGCGGTGCAGTTTGTACTCAACTATGAGGAAGGGGCAGAAAACAACGTTTTGCACGGCGACACGGGTTCAGAACAGTTCCTGTCTGACATCATTGGGGCGGCCAGTTATCCGGATCGGCATATGTCGATGGAATCCCTGTACGAGTATGGATCCCGCGCCGGTTTCTGGCGCATTCACAATGAGTTTCAGAAGCGCGGACTGCCCCTGACCGTGTTTGGCGTCGCGATGGCGTTGGCGCGCCACCCGGACATCGTGGACGCCATCAAACAGGCGCAGTATGACGTGGTCAGCCACGGCTGGCGCTGGATCCACTATCAGGGCATTGATGCTAAAACCGAACGTCAGCACATGCAGCAGGCGGTGGATGTGTTAACGGACCTGTTTGGCAAAGCGCCCACAGGCTGGTACACCGGACGCGACAGCCCCAATACGCGGCGGCTGGTGGTGGAACAGGGCGGCTTCAGTTATGACAGCGACTATTATGGTGATGATTTGCCATTCTGGACTCAGGTCACCTGTCAGGACGGTACGGTAAAACCCCATCTGATCATTCCTTACACGCTGGAATGCAACGATATGCGCTTTGCCTCGCCCCAGGGTTTCAATACCGCAGAGCAGTTCTTCACCTATCTGCGCGATACGTTCGACGTGCTGTATGAAGAAGGCGAAACCGCGCCCAAAATGATGTCGGTGGGGATGCACTGCCGCCTGTTAGGTCGCCCGGGAAAATTCCGCGCCTTGCAAAATTTCCTCGACCACATTCAGCAGCATAAAGATGTGTGGATTTGCACCCGGCAGCAGATTGCCGATCACTGGATAAAAACCTACCCCGCGCCAGAGGCGTAATCTCCCGGCGGCAAGCGCGTGACGGCAAAAGGATGTCGCCACGCGCTGCCCCGGTTTCCGGCATTGTCGTCCGCACGGCCCCACTCAGTCACATAACGTGGGATCGGCCTCAATCATCAACTGCTTCATCTCTTCGAAATGCCGCAGAGAGAAGTCGGGGATGCCTTCCCAGTCACGGGCCGTTTTTTCCGCGACCTCGTCGCTCAGCACCTTCAACGGTTGCCCGGTAGACCAGGCGGTGACCAGAATCTGGCAGGCCCGCTCCAGTGTCCAGATATCATCATAGGCCTCGCCCACCGTCTGGGCGGTAACCATAACGCCGTGATTACCCATCAACAGACGACGCTTATCGGTCAGCAGGCTGGACAGTCGGGCGCCTTCCTCTTGAGTGTCTGCCATGCCCCCGTACAGGGTATCCACCGCGATACGGTTGAAGTAGCGCGCACTGTTTTGATCGACAGGCGGAATGTGTGGCTGCGCCAGACAGGCGACGCTGGTGGTGTAAACCGGATGCAGATGCATCACGACCCGGGTTTCTGGCAGCCGCTGATGAATTTGCCCATGGATCGACCAGGCGGTGGCGTCTACATCATCCCGCTCTCCACAGGCGGCATCGTCTGCATTAAGCAGCAGCAGGTCGCTGGCGCGAAGCCGTGAAAAGTGTTTCCACTTTGGGTTCATCAGAAACTGCTTACCATCCGGTGAAACGGCGGCACTGAAATGGTTCGCTACCGCCTCATGCATGCCCAGGTGGGCAATAATGCGAAAGGCCGCCGCCAGATCGATACGGGTCTGCTCTTCAAAAGAAAGCGCCATATTCGCTCCTGAAAATGAACGCGTGACGGGCACGCGTTTGAGATTAAGGTTTTGGCATCAGGGTGTTGAGATCGTCTGCTGTTGGCGCTTCAAAATGGTATTTTTTGAGCAGCGCGGCATATTCAGGCGTTTTACTGAAGGTAGCCAGCGCAGCGACCAGGGCTTTTTTCACCTCCGTATTGTCCTTCTTCACGCCAAAACCGTTTAACACCGGATAGATAAGTGTCGTGGAGGAAATCTGAATACGGTCGCCCAGCTTTTGCACCACGCCACGCGCCACGGCGGCATCGGTAATCTGTGCTTCGACCGCATGGGAGAGCATCGCCTGCGTTGTCTGCGGATCGGTCGAATATTCGCTAATCGCGATGGGGGGTTTACCGTTTTTCACACAGTAGTCGTCAGACAGTTTGTGTAACTGCTGCAACCACGACGTGGCGCCCATCGAACCGATTTTATGGCCGCAGAAATCTTCAGGCGTTTTGGGTTGGTAATCGCTTCCCTTCAACGACAGGATAGCTTCGCCGCTTTTCAGATAGGGAATCATGTCGATCACTTTCATGCGATCGGCGGTGATGTACATCGACGAATTAGTCATATCAAACCGGTTACTCTGCAAGCCGGTAATCAGGTTAGGGAAACGGGTATCAATGTTAACGGCCTGACGGCCCATCACTTTGGCCAGACCATCAAGAAACTCAATGTCAAAGCCGGCGGGTTTATTATCCTTCATGTACTCATACGGAAAGAAGGTCATATCCGATCCGGCGATAATTTTGCCGGGTTGTAAAAAGGCTGAGGCGTTAAAGGACGCCAGTACAGCGCCTGCGACAAGCAGACTTAACACGTAGGTTTTCATCATTATTCTCTCTCTGAAAAATGCCATCAGACGTTGGCAAGATCTTTACCGGCCTGTTGAACAAAAAACGAAGCACCGCGCGGTTTCTGCGGCAGGCGGAAGGCGTTTGCGGTGCTGCGGATCATGCCGCTCTCCTGACCGTAAACCAGCGTGCCCGCATCCGGGCTGGGTAACGGGTTTTCACCGAACGGCAGTGCATCTTCAGCGGCGTACACGGCGATAAACAGTGTGCGCGGCCATTCGGTTTCATTGGGACTGGAGGCGTGCAGCAGTCGGGTATGCATAAAGCACACAGAACCCGAGGGACCAAAACAGGCGGTAGGTTGCTGGCACTGTTCTTTCACCACTGCGGGATCAACGGCACCGGTAAAGCGGCCACCCTGCCAGTGTGAATAAAGCGGCCCCTGATGGCTGCCCGGCACCACGTTCAGCGGACCATTTTCCGGCGTGACCTCACTGACCATCAGCAGCGCGGTCACGATATCGTCGTTGCTGTGCGGGGTGAACAGGAAATCCTGGTGCCACTCCACTTTCGTTGCGGTATGGGGCAGTTTCGAGTTGATCTTACTGTGATGATAGCGTGCACCGCTGCCCCCGATTAACTGTCCGGCAATCTGCGCCATACGTGACTGTAGTGCCGCATGGCGATAGGCGGCAGAGATATCGTTCGGTGAGCTGACGCGGCGCAAAGAAGGATGATCGGCACGGTGATCGCTCTCAATATCGAAACGCGGACGCCCATCCTGCGTATCGCCCCAGGGCGCATTCTGGCTGCGGCTTTCCTCAACCCACTGGTCAAAGTCGTGTTGTAGCGCTGCGATTTCATCGCTTGTCAGGACATTTTCAACTACCAGAAATCCCTGCTGGTGATACTGATCTACCTGCCACTGTTCAATCATGGTCTTGCCCTCGTGATTAATACATCGTTACGCCAGCGAGACATCCTTCAGAAAAGCTTCCACGCGCGGATGCTGGCCATCGCGTAGAGCCTGCGGCGCGTCGTCACAGACCACGCGTCCTTTTTCCATAAAGACAATCCGGTCAGACACCTTGAAGGCGAAGTTCATCTCATGAGTCACGATCACCATGGTGATGCCCTCGCTTGCCAGGGCTTCAATGACCTGAAGCACTTCATTCACTTTTTCGGGATCCAGTGCAGAGGTGGGTTCATCGAACAGCATGATTTGCGGACGCATCATCAAGGCACGTGCGATAGCCACGCGTTGCTGCTGACCGCCGGAGAGCTGATGAGGGTACTTCCACGCATGGTCGAGCATGCCGACTTTAAAAAGCAGCGCAGCAGCCTGCTGTTTTAATACCGCGGCAGGCGCGAGCTTGTGATAGCGAGGCGCCAGCAACAGGTTGTCCATAACGCTGAGATGACTGAACAAATTAAAGCTCTGAAAGACCATCCCGATATTAAGACGATGCTCTGCATGCTCAACGAAGCGTGGCTTGCGTTGCTCTCCCTGCTGACTGAGATGAATAAAGGGTTTTCCGTTAATACGAATTTCACCGTTATCGATCTGCTCCAGACCATTAAGCAGGCGAATCAGCGTAGTTTTTCCTGAACCTGAAGGCCCGATTACGGAAACCACTTCGCCAGGATGGATCTGCAGGTTAACGGCGCCCAGCACTTCAACATTGTTGTAAGCCTTGTGCAGACGCAGGGCCTGCAACGCTGGTCCGCTGGCGTGAAAAGCCTGACGGACAGGGTTCACCGCTGCGCGTTGTGCGAGTTCGAAAAGATGTGCATCAGGTTTGCCGGACGGTTGGCGTTGTGTCACGTCCAGATAGCGCTCCAGCTGTTTCAGCAGGAAGTCAAAGACGGTAACGATCAGCACGTAATAGAAGGCCACCGCCGCCATGGTTTCCATGACCAGAAAGTTTTGCGAGTAGAGTCGCTGGCCGACCATCAAAATTTCGGTAAGCGAGATAACAGAGAC
Source organism: Pantoea sp. SGAir0183 (assembly GCF_043545505.1). Lineage (NCBI taxonomy): Bacteria > Pseudomonadati > Pseudomonadota > Gammaproteobacteria > Enterobacterales > Erwiniaceae > Pantoea > Pantoea sp. SGAir0183. The sequence continues at coordinate 3,435,746 of NZ_CP028053.1, read as the reverse complement.
CAGTGACGTCAGCTTCACGATCGCGATGTATTCATTCGCCAGTGCCGGTAAGGCCACACGCAGTGCCTGCGGGATAATGATGCGCCACTGAATGCCTGCATAGCGTAATCCCAGTGCCCGGGCAGCCTCGCTCTGGCCTTTGGGAATCGCCAGCAGCCCGCCACGGTGAATCTCTGCGATATAGGCGCTTTCACACATGGTCAGCGCAATAAATCCTGCCCAGAATGGATCGCTCAGTACCGTCGACGTGGCAGGCAATGCCTGAGGCAGGTTATAAACAAAGATCAGCAGCACCAGCAAAGGCAGGCTGCGAAAGAGCCAGATATAAAACCGGGCCGGCAGCGTCAATAAGGGATGGCGCGACTGCTTGGCCAGCGCCAGGATAAATCCCGCAATAATGCTCGTTCCCCAGGTCAGCAGGCTCAGTTTGATGACAGTCCATGTCGCCAGCCAAAAATTAGCGTCGCTAAACAGACTGAACATATAGTTCCAGTTAAATGTCATGGGCTTGCTCACATTAAACAGAAGGGGTGAATAATTCTGTAATTCACTATGGCGGCAGGACGGGAACGATAGCAATTAGTAATTTGCTGGCTTCTGATTTTAAAAAAACTATCCAACTGTTATATCCCTTTTTAAACGGTGTCTTTTTAACAGTGCAGGGCAATAATTAACGTATTCTTTCCCTGTTTGCGCTTATTTAGGGCAGCACGCTGATCATTGCGACGCAGGGTGAGAGTTATTGGTGCAATTTCTTTTTGATGATTACGTTTCTGCCAGACGTAAAAAAAACAGGTGGAATGGCGTTAATACATAAATGGCGTTCAGGTGGAACGGGCAGGTAAGTGGCACAGCATTTGCAGTGCTGCTTAGGCCGGAACGAAGCAAGGTGTCTTGCTGACCATAAAAAACAGAGGTAACGCCATGAGTCGCTTTACACTTAAACAGCTCAGATATTTCGTCGCCGTGGTGGAGACGGAAAGCATTGCGGAAGCCTCGCGTCAGTTGCATATCGCCCAGCCCTCCATTTCCGTTTCCATCAAAAACCTGGAGGACGCCTTCGATCAGCAACTGCTCATCCGCCATCACGCACAAGGTGTTTCGCTGACGCCTGGCGGCCGCCGTTTTTACGAAAAGGCGCAGGAGCTGCTACGTCTGACACACGAGTTTGAGCAAAACTCACGTGCAGATAACACCCTGATTTCAGGCACGATTGCGGTGGGATGCTTTGAATCTGCGGCGCCGCTGTATATGCCCAAACTGATAGCCGGGTTTAAAAAACACTATCCTGATATTACTATTGAACTGTACGATGGCGAGCAGCATGAACTGATGCATGGACTCCATCGCGGACGTTTTGATCTGGCTTTTCTCTACGATCTCGAGCTGGATAACACCATTCAAAAAACCACGTTAAACGCCCCGCATAAACCTTACGCGCTCCTGCCGGTAAACCATCCACTGGCACAAAAATCCCTGGTCACGCTGCGTGAGCTGAGTCAGGAACCTATGATTTTGCTGGATGCGGTACCCAGCAGGAATTACTTCATCAATATTTTCAAAAGCAAAGGGTACCACCCGCAGGTAGCCTACAGTTCGCCCTCCATTGAAATGGTGCGTTGCATGGTAGGACAGGGGCTGGGGTTTTCAGTTCTGGTCACCCGCCCCTGCACTGATGTGACTTATGACGGTGAAAAGCTGGCGCAGATTGATATTGAAGATGATATGGAAGCCTCGACGTTAATCATGGCCTGGTTAAGTCATAATGAACCGACGCGACCGACAAAACTTTTTATGGACTATTGCCAGAATAGTGCGTTGGGGCCCACCGTGTAAAAAGTGCCGCGCAATTACCGTGCTGTTTGGTAAGAAAAAGAAATGTATTTGCGGTAAATCTCATCGGCTAATTTCGCGCTTTATTCGCTGAGTGGCTTTAATAACCGGGCACGTATCTTCTGCTTATTAATTTCTTATTCAGATATTAGCTTTATAATATTTTACCCATTCATCTGCCTCAAATAGTCTTGGCGCTGGCGCGTGTCAGGAACACGTCATTAAAACGTCGGGCTTGAGGATGATGGAATGACAATATCAGAGCAAGAAACAGATACCCTGGTGATTGGGGCAGGGCAGGCCGGCATCGCCATGAGCGAGCATCTGGGGCGGCTCGGCATTCCGCATTGCGTGCTGGAAAAAAATCGTATTGCCGAAGCGTGGCGGACCCGGCGCTGGGACTCGCTGGTCGCCAACGGCCCGGCCTGGCACGATCGGTTTCCCGGCATGACTTTTCCGGGGCAGGATCCTGACAGCTTTGTGCCTAAAGAACAGATTGCTGACTATTTTGAAGCGTATGTGCAGCACATCGAGGCGCCTGTCAAAACGGGCGTAGAAGTCATCAGCGTGGTACCGCGTGTCGGGCGCAGCGGGTTCGACGTCTCAACCTCTGCTGGTCCGATCGTTGCCCGGCGCGTAGTCGTCGCCACAGGGCCTTTTCAGAAGCCTGTGATTCCCGCCATTGCGCCCACGGATACACGGTTCACCCAGTTACATTCGGCGGACTACCGTAACCCGCAACAACTGCCTGAAGGTGGTGTGCTGGTTATCGGCGCGGGCTCGTCAGGGGTGCAGATTGCCGATGAGCTTCAGCGTGCAGGAAAAGACGTGTGGCTCTCCGTTGGTCCCCACGATCGTCCGCCTCGCCGCTATCGCAACCGGGACTTTTGCTGGTGGTTAGGAGTCCTTGGCCTGTGGGATGCGGCAGCCAGCCAACCGGGGAAAGAACACGTCACCATCGCGGTCAGCGGCGCGCGCGGCGGGCATACCGTCGACTTTCGCAAACTGGCGGAGCAGGGCATCAACCTGGTCGGATTGACGGAGCGCTTTTCCGGCGAGGTCGTGACCTTTAAGCCCGATCTGGCGCAAAACATTGCCGCAGGCGATGAAAACTATTTATCCCTGCTGGATGCGGCCGATGCCTGGGTTGAACGCCATGGCCTGAATTTACCCGAGGATCCGGCCGCACGCGCCTTTCTGCCCGATCCGGAAAGCGTCTCGCATCCTGTGCAGTCGCTCAATCTGGTCCGCGCAGGGATCACGACGCTCATCTGGGCGACAGGCTATGCCACGGATTATACCTGGCTGAAGGTTAACGCCTTTGACGAGAAAAACAGACCTCTCCATCAACGCGGCGTCTCCCCGGAGTCCGGACTCTATTTCCTCGGGCTGCCCTGGCAGTCGCGCCGCGGCTCCTCGTTTATCTGGGGCGTGTGGCATGACGCAAAGTATGTTGCCGACCATATTGCTATTCAGCGCCAGTATCAGGATTACCGTGCCGCGTCAGAAAACTGAACCAGGAGACTGCTGTTATGCCAACCCATACTCGTATTCGGATGTTTAACACCAAAGAAACGTACCCTAATCAAACGCTGGACAACGATCTTTGCCAGGCCGTACGTGCAGGTAACACGGTGTACCTGCGCGGCCAGGTCGGCACTGACTTCGACGGTAATCTGGTTGGCCTGGGCGATCCGGCCGCGCAGGCGGCGCAGGCGATGAAAAATGTGAAGCAACTGCTGGAAGAGGCGGGGAGCGATCTGTCGCATATTGTTAAAACCACCACGTATATAGTCGACCCGCGTTATCGCGAACCGGTCTACCGGGAAGTCGGAAAGTGGCTAAAAGGTGTTTTCCCCGTCTCAACAGGGCTGGTGATTTCGGCTCTGGCACAGCCGCAATGGCTGATGGAAATTGATGTCATTGCGGTGATTCCGGATGACTGGAAACGTGGAGCAGACCAATGACCTTATCAGTGATGGCACGGTGTGAAGAAACCGGTCAGCTCGGCATCGCTATCAGTTCATCCAGCATTGCGGTAGGCGCGCGCTGTCCCTGGCTCCAGGCCGGCGTGGGTGCCGTATCCAGCCAGAATATTACGTTGCCCTCTCTGGGGCAGCAGATTCTGTTGCATCTGGATCAGGGCAGCGATCTGAACGTGGCGCTAAAGCGGGCGCTGGCCGGCGACAGATTCAGTGATTACCGCCAGGTCGCCGCGATTGATATTCAGGGTAACACGGCGTTTTTCAGTGGCAGCAAGACGCTGGGTATCTGGAGCATGGCCGAAGGAAAAAACTGTATCGCCGCAGGCAATATGCTGGCGAACGAGGGCGTAACGGCATCCATGTGCGCGGCCTTTGAAGCGGCCTCCGGTGAACTGGCCAGTCGGCTGCTTGCCGCCCTTCAGGCCGGCGTGGCGGCAGGCGGAGAAGCCGGGCCGTTACATTCTGCTGCGCTCAAACTCGTGGATGATTATCCCTGGCCGCTGGTGGATCTGCGCATCGACTGGACCGGGCACGACCCTGTCGGGCAGTTGACACAACTGTGGCTTGCCTATGAACCTCAGATGGAAGCCTATGTCGCGCGCGCGCTGGATCCGCGTGAGGCACCGGCCTATGGTGTGCCCGGCGATGAATGAGACGTTACGGGCGCTTCTGGCCTCTCTGCTGGCCTTTGACACAACCAGTCGGGTGTCAAACCTGGCCCTGATCCAGTTTATTGACGACTACCTGACTGACAGAGGCATAACGACGCAGTGGCTGTATGACGACAGCGGTAAAAAAGCCAATCTGTATGCGCGTCTGGGGCCGGAGGGCGAAGGCGGCGTTATGCTGTCAGGGCATACGGACGTGGTGCCGGTTGAGGGGCAAAACTGGTCCGTGCCGCCTTTCGCCCTGACGGAACGTGACGGACGATACTACGGTCGGGGAAGCGCCGATATGAAAGGCTTTATTGCCTGCGTGCTGGCCATGCTGGATGCGTTTCTTCAGCAGCCCCTGCGCATGCCTTTGCATCTGGCGTTTTCCTGTGACGAAGAGGTGGGGTGCCTGGGCGTGCGCTCGCTGGTGGCGATGCTCAATGCCTCACCGGCAAAACCGGCGATGTGTATTGTGGGTGAGCCGACCGCCATGCAGCCGGTTTACGGACATAAGGGAAAACGGGCGGTGCGCTGTCGGGTGCAGGGCCACGCCTGCCACTCTGCCTATACGCATCAGGGCGTGAATGCGGTTCACTACGCCGCCCGGTTAATTGCGCGTCTTTTGCAGCAGGAAGAAGCGTTAAAGCAGCAACGTGACGAACGGTTTGAACCGCCTTACAGCACGCTGCAGATTGGCACGATTCAGGGCGGGACAGCACTGAATATTGTTCCTGAGACCTGCCATTTTGATATGGAGTGGCGAACGCTGCCTGGTACGGATGCTCAGGCGCTGTATGACAGCGTACGCCACTTCGCCGAAGCAGAACTGGTGCCTGAAATGCAGCGCACTGAACCGTTGTGCAACATTACCTTTCAACCACTGAGCGACTATCCCGGCTTATTGACCGATCCGCAGACCGACTTTGCCCGCTGGCTGGCGCAGTGGAGCGGACATAACGACTTCGCTACGGTCGCCTTTGGCACCGAAGGGGGATTATTTGACGAGATTGGGGTAGCCACGTTGGTCTGCGGGCCGGGAAGCATGGAACAGGGACACAAAGCAGATGAGTTTGTCAGTCTTGAACAGCTTGAACGCTGTATGGCAATGCTACAAAACCTGCGTCAGTGGATGGCGGTAACGTCCACCAATAAAGCCACGCAGGGTGGAGCGCGCCGCGCGGCCAGATAATCGGCAAAAACGTTTGCGGGTGCGGTTTACAACCGGCCGTAAAACGTCAGGCGGGCCGTTTCCGACAGGGCGATGCCGGGCGCGGTATTGTAGGCCAGCACCGCCAGCATGCGCGTGACGTCGCCTTCTGTGGGCGTCACGCGATGCAGTGAATTTCGCCCACGAAACAGTACCAGGTCACCGGCATCCATAGCCAGTTCATCGACGGGGTGCTGTTCATCGAGCACGGCGGCCACGCCCGCGTAATTCATTTCGCCCGCATCAGCATCCCGCAGGTCTTTCACATACTGAAATCGTCCACCGCCCAGCGGTTTCTGCACCAGCAACGTGATGGCAAACGAGGAGTTATCAAAATGCCATCCCAGCTCTTTACCCTGTGGCGCATAGTGCAGGTTAATCGAAGACAACGGGTCGGCGTAGGGATACAGCGCCTCTTCGTCCAGCACTTCGCATAAGAAAGACTGAAACAGCGCATCGTCATACAGCTGACGCAGCGGGGAATCCGCTGCAATCATATCGTCCGTAATGCACCCTTTGGTGCTGTTTACTTGGCGGTTGCGTGGATGGCTGTCGCTGAAGCCGGCATCCGTTTTCATCAGGTAAACGTTGTGCTGACTGACAGTGTAATAAGCCCGATCGCGCTGCGCATTGCCTTCTGCGACGATGGCCTGCAGGGCGGCAGGCTGCAAAAAATGACGCAACACCAGCGCGCCGTGTTGATTAAGTTGCCTGCGACAGTCTTGACGCCAGGCGTGGTCGGTCAGAGGATGTAAGTCAGTACGTACCAGGGCTTTGGGCATCGTCGCGGTCTCATAATGAATGAATTGTCACACTAGCCTGCCCGGCATCAGCTGAATACCAATAAATCGTTAATACCCTGATAAGGAATGCTTAATGCCCAACCCGTCATCGCGCTTGCCTAAAATCAACGTGATTCAGTCATTTAAAGTGGCTGCGGAAACCGGCAGCCTGACCAGGGCCGCGGCACAGCTGGCCTTAACCCCTGCGGCGGTGAGTCAGCAAATTCGCCAGCTTGAAGATCATCTTGGCTGCGTCCTGTTTTTACGTACGCAACAGGGCGTGATGCTGACGGAGACGGGCAAGCAGTATCTTCGCTATGTCACGGAAGCCTTTGCGGTTCTCCAGCTTGGTCAGCGTAACATAGGATGCACTGAGACCGCCGCACAGCTTACGCTTTACACGCTGCCGGCGCTGGCGTCGAAATGGCTGTTGCCACATCTGTGCCGCTGGCGTGAACGCTGTCCGGATGTCAGTCTTTCCTTACATGGCACGCATGCGGAGGTGGATTTTGCTCAAACGCCGGCCGACTTTGTGATGTGTTTCGGCGAGGAGGCGTATCCCAGACTGAATAAAGCGTATCTGTTTCATGATGAGGTGCTCCCGGTCGCCAGCCCGCGGCTGATCGACGCCTTTTCCCGCGAGGATCTGTTACGGCATGCGCCGCTGATTCATCTCGACTGGGGCAAAGAAGGGCGCTTTTTGCCAGACTGGTCGGGCTGGTTTGAGGCGAAAGGAATGGCTGTGCCAGCAGCCCGACCAGCCATGACCTTTAACCTGACCTCGCTGGCGATTGATGCCGCCGTGGCCGGCGCTGGTGTGCTGCTGGGACAGCGCCGGATGATCGCCCAGGCGCTGTGCCGGGGCGAACTGGTCATTGTTGATGCGCTCGCGTTGCCGCTCAGCAAGCCCTATTATCTGGCCTGGCCGAATCGCACGCTGAACCAGCCTGGCGCAGAGGCAATGATCGCCTGGTTAGGCGAGCTCGCCGCCCTGTAGGAAGGCGTAGGGGTTGCAGTTGAGCGCTTTCGCGGCGTGAAGCGTTAGACTCAGGCCTCCCGGCCTTAACATATGACTGCTCCGCCGGGCTTAGCTCATCAGACTGACCTGCGCTGCTACGATGCGCCAGCCCTGCGGAAACTTCACCCAGGTCTGTTGCTGACGGCCAATTTTCTCCGTGCCCGCCCGGGTAAATTCGGTGCTGCACACCGCGTACGCGTCACCAAACGTGGTGATCACCGTATTGCGCAGCGTGCGGTCCAGCCCCGCCGACGGTCTTGCCGCGCGAAACGCGCGGATTTCATCGATGCCGTACAGGTTCTCGCCAGCGCCTAAGCGCACGGTCCGCGGATCGTGCCAGAACAGTTCATCCAGGACGGCAATGTCGTTGCCCGTCAGCGCCTTTTCATAACGGTAGAACGCGGCGGTAACGGCGTTCAGCACCTCGGGAAGATCAATCGCGTCAGTATTCATTGTGCTCCTGCCCTGCGGGTGGGCGAAAATGTCAGTCCTTGTTGTTCAAGGGCACAGGCTGCGCGTAAGACAGCCTGTTCGTTAAAGGGGGCGCCAATTAACTGTACGCCAATCGGTAAACCGCTCGCCGTCGTCATCGGCACAGTACAGACGGGAAGTCCAAGGAAGGAGATCGGCTGCGTCAGCATGCCCATGCTGGCCTTCGTCGGCAGATTCTGCCCGTTAATGGCAATCGTTTCCTGACCAATTAACGGCGCGCTACATGGCGTGGCAGGGGCGATAAGCACATCGTACTGCGCAAACAGCGGGACGACCTGCTGCTGAAAGTGGCGGCGGAAGCGCTGGGCCTGAACATACCATGCCGCGGGCAGCATCGCACCAGCCAGCAGGCGTTCACGCGAATGGGGCTCAAACAGGTTGGGCTGCTGACGCAGCGCAGGCAGGTAATGATTGCCGCCTTCAGAGGCGGTCATAATAAAGGCGGCCGAGCGCGCTAACTCAGCCTCCGCGATTACCACGTCGTCCTGAGCCTGTAACGCCTGCGCCACCTGTAATTGCGCCGCGCGGGCATCATCATTACACCAGGTCGAAAAGAAGCCGCCCAGTACGGCGCAGCGCAAATCCTGTGCACCGTTTTTCAGCTGCGGTAAGGTGGCTGCCAGCGGGCGATCGGCCTGGAAGGCATCCGTGCTGTCGTGCCCTTGCAGCAGATCGTAAACCAGGGCCAGATCGTCCACCCGACGGGCAAAGGGACCGATATGATCCAGACTGGCGACAAACGGATGGCTGCCGCTGCGGGATAAGCGGCCAAAAGTCGGTTTCAGGCCAAAAATCCCACACAGGGAAGCCGGGACGCGGATTGAGCCGTTGGTGTCCGTCCCCAGCGAGAAAGGCACCAGCCCCGCTGCCACGGCGGCGGCCGAACCGCCGGATGAGCCGCCCGCAATGCGCGCCAGATCATGCGGGTTGTGCGTCGCCCCGTAGTGGGTATTTTCGGTGGTAAAACCGTAGGCATAGGCATCCATGTTGACCATGCCGGAAAGCAGGGCACCGGCCTGCTGAAGTTGGGTGATGGCAAAGGCATCCCGGGTTGCGGCCGGACGCTGACGAAACAGTCTGGCCCCCGCCAGGGTAGTGTACCCCTGCACGTCAAACAGGTTTTTTACCGCATAGGGAATGCCCGCCAGCGGCGGCAAGGTCTCGCCGCGCAGGCGTTGCTTGTCTATCGCATCCGCTTCCTGCACCATCCGCGTTGCGGTGATATCCGTCCAGGCATTAAGCTGCGGATTCTGTTTCTCAATCGCGGTCAGTGTCTGTTCCGCCACTTCACGGGCGCTGATATCACCGTGCTGAATCGCCTGCTGAAGTGCCTGAATGGAAACCTCGTCTGGTCTCATGCTTTGTACACTCCTGCGACTTCGAGCCGGTCGTCCAGCGGATAAGCCATCAACGGGGCCGCCATATCGGCAATGCGCGTCATCTGTTGTAGCAGTGCGGTACGGCGATCCTCGTCCAGTTCCACGTTCAGGATTTGCTCCATTTGGGCAATATAGGCTGCCCAGTCACTCTGATTCATGATTTACTCCTGTCAGAAACCGGCGGCGCTGCCGTTGCTGCGCGGATCGCTTGCGCCTTCAAACATACCGTTGTTGTGACGAACAATGGCACCTGCATGGCCGACGGCCTCACTGTAGGCCGGCAGCGACTCCACGTCATGTCCTAACGCACGTAGCGCCTCCAGGGTGTCGGGCGCGAAGCGACTTTCCAGTTTGAGCGAGTCCGACAACTGGCCCCAGGTCCGCCCCAGCAGCCAGCGAGGTGCGCTAACGGCCTGCTGCAGCGGCAGGCGCTGAATAACATGGCGGGTAAAAATGGCTGCCTGAGTTTGCGGCTGGCCATCGCCGCCCATGGAGCCGTATACCATGGTGCGACCATCCTTCAGGCGTGCGGCGGCAGGATTCAGCGTATGGAAGGGTTGTTTACCGGGCGCCAGCGCCAGCATATGGTCGGGATCGAGGCTAAAAGCCGCGCCCCGGTTTTGCCAGACAAGTCCGGTGCCGGGCACCACTACACCGCTGCCAAACTCATGATAAATACTTTGGATAAAGGAAACGGAAAGCCCGCTGCTGTCCATCACGCCCATCCAGACGGTATCGCCAGGCCCGCGACCGGTTCCCCAGGGCGCGGCGCGATCATCCTGAATCTGGCTGGCGAGGGTGGCGAGGGTTTCGCCGTCAAGCAGTGCCTGCAGATCCTCAACCACATGGCGGGGATCGGTAATATGCTGATCCCGAAGGGCAAACGCTTTTTTGGTGGCTTCGACGATACGGTGGATCGTCTGCACCTCATCTGCGTTCGCCATGTCCAGATGATCCGTGATGCCCAGTATGGCCAGCGACACCATACCTTGTGTCGGTGGCGTGATATTCCAGATATCGCCTTCGCTGTGGCGAATATGGAGCGGCGTGACGCGGCGAGCCCGTTGCTGCTGTAAATCGGCCAGGGTGATGGGAATGCCCAGATTGACCATTTCTTCCGCAAGGTGCTGTGCCAGCGTGCCGCGATAAAAACTGTCCAGACCTTCTTCGCTCAGCAGGCTCAATGTACGGGCTAAATCAGGCTGGGTGAAACGGCTGCCTTCCGCAGGCACATCGCCGTCCGGTAAAAACGTGGCGGCAAAGCCAGGCAGATGCTGTAGCTCGTCGCGCTTCGTCCGCGTCGCCGCGGCTTGTGAGGCGGTGACGGGAATGCCATCGGCAGCATAGCGAACAGCATCGCGGAGTAAGCGCGGTAAAGGCAGGGTAGTTCCCCCCAGTTCTGCGGACAGGTCCAGTGCCGCCTGCCAGCCGCTCACCGTGCCCGCCACCGTCAGGGCCGCTTTAGGCCCGCGATGAGGGATATGGGTTTCCCCCTTATAGAAGTCAAAATTCGCCAGCGAACCCGCTCTGCCACTGCCATCAATGCCAACCGGATCGCCTTCGCCTGGCATGATCAGCCAGAATCCGTCACCGCCCAGCCCATTCATGTGCGGATAGACCACCGCAATCGTCGCCGCGGCGGCCACCATGGCCTCAATCGCGTTCCCCCCTTCCCGCAGTACCGCCAGCGCACTTTCACTGGCCAGATGATGCGGCGTCACGGCCATGCCTAACGGGGCCAAATTGCTCTGAATCATGCTCTTCTCATTCTGTTTTTCAGGGTACAAAGCAAAAGGTTAAGCAAGAGCCGTTCCAGTTTTTAAGAAGACAACGTCTCTGGACAGGTTTATCTGGCCCAAATTATGCTAGCTTCTGTGGCAATCCCGCGATTGAAACAAAAGTTACAGGACCTGAATGAAACAGCTTGATGAGCGACTCAGAACGCATTATCCCCAGCTTTCGCCGCAGGAGCAGCGTATAGCCGACTTTATTTTTGACCACTTTGATGACCTGATTAGCTATAACAGTGCCGAGCTGGCACGCCTGAGCGGTGTCTCAAAAGCCACGGTGAGCCGACTGTTTAAGCGCCTGGGCTATGACAAATATAAAGACATGCGCGATGAGCTCCGTACCCTGCGCCAGAGCGGTATGCCGTTAACGGATAACCGGGATGCGGTACAGGGAAATACCCTGCTGTCGCGGCATTACAAGCAGGAAATGGCCAATCTGACACAATGGGTTAACAGCATTGATCCCCAGCAATTCGCCGATGTCATCGCCCAGCTGGCGCAGGCAAAGCGTATCTATATTGTTGGCATGCGTAATGCCTATCCGGTGGCGCTGCATCTGCGTCAGCAGCTCATTCAGACGCGTGCTCAGGTGCATATTCTGCCCCAGCCGGGCCAGACGCTGGCAGAGGATTTGGTGGACATCACGCCGGAGGACATGGTGGTCGTGATTGCGTTTCGCCGCCGCACCCGCATTATTCAGCCGTTAATGCAGCAGCTGCAAACCGCAAGGATTCCGGTACTGGCGCTGTGTGAGCCCCAGGCGCAGAGCGTGATTTCACTGGCGCGCTGGCAGTTTTGCGCCCCGCTGGACAGCGTCTCCGCCTTCGACAGCTACGCCTCGGCCATGAGCCTGGTGAACCTGCTCGCCAACGCCCTGCTGCATGAATTACTGGCGCTGGGGCGGCCGCGTATTCATCAGATTGCCGATCTTTATCAGCACCTTGATGAGCTGGAGCACCGTTAGCAGGCACCATTTTGGTGCTTTGCCCCTTTTTGGACCGTCTCCCGGGGTGACTCGGGAATCGTATCGAGCTTAGTAAAAGCCGCCATTTCAGCGTTAATCCGCATTTATCCCCCACCCGTTGCGTTGGCACATTAGTTGCAGAATGCCAATCATAAGAATCTTTTGTTTCACATAATCTCACCGGGGTGCATAATGAAAAAAGTATTAATGGCCGTTGTCGCGGCAGCCGTACTGATGGCACAGGCAGGCAGCGTGCTGGCGGATCAACTGCAGGACATCCAGAAACGCGGCGTGCTGCGGGTGGCAGTACCGCAGGATTTCCCACCGTTTGGCTCCGTGGGGACCGATCTGCAACCGCAGGGCTATGACATCGACATGGCAAAGTATCTGGCCAAACAGATGAAACTTAAGTTGCAACTGGTGCCGGTCAGCAGTGCCAACCGTGTGCCTTATCTGCAGACGGACAAGGTGGATCTGGTGATCTCCAGCATGGGGAAAAATCCTGAGCGTGAAAAGGTAATTGATTTCAGCCGGGCTTACGCGCCGTTCTTTCTGGGCGTTTTTGGACCTAAAGGCGATCATCTGAAAGATCCCGCGGCGCTGAGCGGCAAGTCGGTGGGTGTCACCCGTGGTGCGGTGGAAGATATGGTGCTGAGCGAGGTGGCGCCGAAAGACGCGCAGGTGAAACGTTATGAAGATAACAACACCACGTTATCAGCCTACCTCTCCGGACAGGTGCAATATGTCGCTACCGGCAACCTGGTCGTCGCAGCCATTACGCGTCAGAACCCGGCTAAAGCCCCTGTTGCGCAGTTCATGCTGAAAGACTCGCCGTGCTATATCGGACTGAAAAAAGACGAGCCGGCACTGAAAGAGAAAGTGAATGCGCTGATCGACCAGGGCATTAAAGACGGCACGCTGAACAAAATGTCCGAAGAGTGGCTGAAAGCGCCGCTGCCAGCCAACCTGGGCGCATAAGGACGGGGCAATGACCGGGCAACTTAATTTCCCTGCATTGTTGCCGTACTGGCCGGAGTTGCTCTCCGGCCTGTGGGTAACGATCCAGTTAACGGTGCTGGCGACGGTCGGCGGCGTCAGTATCGGCATTATCGGCGCGGCGCTGCGCAGCGGTAAACCCAGTTGGTTAAGCCGCCTGTGGGGCATCTATGTCGAACTGATTCGTAATACGCCGTTTGTGGTGCAGCTGTTCTTTATTGTGTTCGGTTTACCCAACCTGGGGCTGAAACTCACCGCAGGGGAAGCCGCACTGCTGGCGATGCTGGTTAACCTGGGGGCCTATAGCACGGAAATTATCCGGGCGGGCATTCAGGTCACGCCAAAAGGGCAGTGGGAAGCCGGTCGGGTGCTGGGATTAACGCGCAGCCAGACCTTTCTGCGCGTGGTGTTGCCACCGTCGCTGCAACGGATTTATCCGGCGCTGGTGAGTCAGTGCATCATTGTGATGCTGGGATCGTCGGTCGTCTCGCAGGTCTCCTACGAGGAGCTGACCTTTGCCGCCAACCTGATTCAGTCACGCACGTTTTTGAGTTTCGAAGTTTACTCGGTGACCACGTTGATCTACCTGGCGTTGTCGATAGTAATGCGTCAGCTGCTGCTGGCGATTGGCCGCAAGTGGCTGGGGGTGCAGGCATGATGACAACCTTTACCGACTGGGACATCGTGCGCAACCTGCTGCTGGCCGCGCGCTGGACGATTGCCCTGTCGCTGGTGGCCTTTTTAGGCGGTACGCTCGTGACGTTACCTCTGCTGTTTTTACGTCTGTTAAAGCGTAAATGGCTGACGCGAATCATTCGCGCGTACACCGAGCTGTTCCAGGGCACACCGCTGCTGATGCAGCTGTTTCTGGCTTTCTTTGGCGTCGGGCTGTTTGGCATCGACGTTGCGCCCTGGACCGCTGCGTCGCTGGCGCTGACCTTTTATACCAGCGCCTATTTGCTGGATATCTGGCACGGCAGTATTCAGGCGCTGCCAAAAGGGCAGTGGGAAGCGTCACGCTGCCTCGGCCTGAACTTTGGTCAGACGCTCACTCGGGTGATTGCGCCTCAGGCGATCCGCATTGCGATTGCCCCGACAGTGGGGTTTGCCGTGCAGGTGATTAAAGGCACCGCGCTGGCCTCCATTATCGGATTTGTCGAGCTGACCAAAGCCGGCACCATTTTGAATAACGTGACTTACCAGCCGTTTAAAGTCTTTGGGCTGGTGGCACTGGGCTACTTCCTGATGTGTTATCCGCTGTCGCGTTACAGCCAGTATCTGGAGAAAAAATTCAATGCCGCTCATCACCATTAATCAGGTCCAGAAGTATTACGGCACCAACCATGTTTTGAAGGGCGTGGATCTGGATATCGATATGGGAGAAGTGATCTCGATTATCGGTCGCAGCGGTTCCGGCAAAAGTACACTGCTGCGCTGCATGAACGGGCTGGAAGGCTATCAGGATGGCAGCATTAAACTCGGCGGCATGACCATCACCGACCGCGACTCACAGGCGCGCGAAATCAGCCGCTCCGTAGGGATGGTATTTCAGAACTTCAACCTGTTCCCACATATGACGGCGCTGGAAAACGTCATGCTGGCACCGCGTCGGGTTCTGAAAAAAAGTCAGGCCGAGTGCCGCGAACTGGCAGCCCGTATGCTGGAAAAAGTGGGGCTGGGCGAGCGGCTGGATTATTACCCGTCCAGCCTGTCAGGCGGACAGCAACAGCGCGTAGCCATTGCCCGCGCACTGGCCATGGAACCCCGGGTATTACTGTGTGATGAGATCACCTCAGCCCTGGACCCAGAGCTGGTCGGCGAAGTGCTGAAAGTGCTGGAGCAACTTGCCGCCGAAGGCATGACGTTAATTCTCGTCACCCATGAAATGAACTTCGCCCGCGATGTGGGCGATCGTGTGGTCTTTATGCATCAGGGGCGCGTCTGGGAACAGGGGGACAGCAAAACACTGTTTGCCCATCCGCAGACGGCGGAGCTAAAGCAGTTTATTTCCTCTGTGCGTCTGTGAGTGCTTAACAAGGAATTCACTATGGATATCTCTCAATTTTCGCAAATTAATCCGCCTCAGCGCCTGTTAATGGGCCCCGGTCCGATCAATGCCGATCCGCGTGTGCTGCGCGCGATGTCGAGCCAGTTGCTCGGACAATATGATCCGGCGATGACCCATTACATGAATGAAGTGATGGCACTCTATCGCGGCGTGTTCCGCACCGAAAACCGCTGGACGCTGCTGATCGACGGTACCTCACGCGCCGGTATTGAAGCGATCCTGCTGTCGGCGATTCGCCCTGGCGATAAGGTGCTGGTGCCAGTCTATGGCCGTTTTGGTCATCTGCTGTGTGAAATTGCCCGTCGCTGCCGGGCCGATGTGCACACCATTGCGGTGCCGTGGGGAGAGGTGTTTACGCCCGATCAGATCGAAGATGCGATTAAAAAAGTAAAACCGCGTTTGCTGTTGACCGTACAGGGCGATACCTCAACCACTATGCTGCAGCCGCTGGCGGAGCTGGGGGCGATCTGCAAAAAATATGGTGTGCTGTTTTACACCGATGCCACGGCGTCGCTGGCGGGCAATGCGCTGGAAACCGATGCATGGGGCCTGGACGCGGTGTCCGCCGGCATGCAGAAATGCCTGGGTGGTCCGTCAGGAACTTCGCCCATCACGCTGAGCGATGAGATGGCAGCGGTGATCCGCCAGCGCAAATGCGTAGAGCAGGGGATCCGCACGGATGCGCACCAGGATGGCGATGACGAGATGATCTACTCCAACTATTTCGATCTCGGCATGATCATGGATTACTGGGGCCCGGAACGCCTCAATCATCACACTGAAGCGACCAGCGCCCTGTTCGGCGCGCGTGAATGCGCGCGTCTGATTCTGCAGGAAGGGCTGGATAACGGGATTGCGCGCCACAAGCTGCACGGCGAAGCGATGTTAAAAGGCATTCAGGGGATGGGGCTGGAAACCTTTGGCGATCTCAGCAACAAAATGAGTAACGTGCTGGGCGTAGTGATCCCTCAGGGCGTCAATGGCGATGAGGTCCGTAAGCTGATGCTGGAAGATTTCGGCATTGAAATCGGCACGTCGTTTGGTCCGTTGCACGGCAAAGTCTGGCGCATCGGCACAATGGGTTACAACGCGCGCAAAGACTGCGTGATGCAAACCCTGGCCGCGCTGGAAATGGTGTTGTCGCATGTCGGTTACCGTACGCCACAGGGCGCGGGCTCGCAGGCGGCATGGAACCACTACGGGAGCCATGCATGATGATGAATGCCAGCGAGGCTCAGGTTGCCGCCCGGCGCGTGATGACGCGCTGTGATGCGCTGGCTGAGATCAGTGAAAGCGAACAAGGGCTGACACGGGTTTATCTGTCGCCGGAACACCTGCGTGCCAACGCGCGCGTTGGTGAGTGGATGCAGGCCGCCGGTATGACGGTCTGGCAGGATGAAGTCGGCAATATCTGCGGCCGCTACGACGCCGCCCAGCCTGGCGCACCTGCGCTGCTGCTGGGCTCGCATCTGGACACGGTTCGTAATGCGGGCCGCTATGACGGCATGCTGGGCGTGCTGAGCGCGATTGAAACCGTGCAGTGGCTCCACGATCGCCAGCGTCGCCTGCCCCTGGCCATTGAAATCATCGGCTTTGGTGATGAAGAAGGCACGCGTTTTGGCATTACCCTGCTGGGCAGTCGCGGCATTACCGGCACCTGGCCTGACAGCTGGCCGACCCATCCTGACGGCAATGGCATTACGGTGGCACAGGCGATGCAGGATGTCGGCCTGGACGCCAGCCAGATCTCACGCGCCGCGCGTAACGTCAGCGACATCGTGGCCTATCTTGAACTGCACATAGAGCAGGGGCCTTGCCTGGAGCAGGAAGATCTCGCGTTGGGTGTGGTTACCGCGATCAACGGTGCCCGTCGCCTCAATTGCTGTTTCACCGGTGAGGCCGGTCATGCCGGAACCGTACCCATGGCGCATCGTAAAGACGCGCTGGCCGCTGCCGCAGAGTGGATGGTATTCATCGAGCATACCACGCGCGAGCAGACTTCACCGCTGGTCGCCACGGTGGGCACGCTGAACTGCGCGCCGGGCGCGGTGAACGTCATTCCGGGGGAGGTGCATCTGTCTCTGGATGTGCGTGGACCCGAGGACGCGCCGCTTGAATCGTTGCTGTCCTCGTTGCTGACCCAGGCGGAAGCCATTGCACTGCGTCGCGGTTTAACCTTTAGCGCGCAGGAGTATTACCGTATCGCGGCAACGGCCTGCGATGCCGGATTGCAACAGGCGCTGAGCCACGCGGTAGAAACCGTTCAGGGACGCTGCCTGGCGCTGCCCAGCGGGGCGGGTCATGATGCTATTGCCATTGCAGAGCGCTGGCCGGTGGGGATGCTGTTCGTGCGTAACCACCGCGGCATCAGCCACCATCCGGCAGAATCGGTGAATGAAGCCGATGTCGCGCCAGCGGTTCAGGCCTATTTGCAGACGATTTGCCACCTTGCGGAGCAGCATTAATATGGATCTGGATACCTTTAACCAGTTACCGGAAGCCGCTGCACAGCTTGCCCTGTCCCACTGCGTTGCGCTGCCGCACTGGCAGCTGGCGCTGGTGGCGGCCCGCCCGTTTCACAGCCTTGATGCCCTGCTGACTGAAGCACTACGGCTGACACAGGACTGGCAGGAGGACGATCTGAATCAGGCGCTCTCCGCTCATCCACGTATCGGGGAAAAGGCGCAGGGCAACGAGAAGGAAAAACAGTTGTCGCGTAGCGAACAGGCGGCCATGCAACACGCAGACGACGCGTTACATCAGGCCATGGTGCGGGGCAATCAGGCATATGAGGCGCGCTTTAACCGGGTATTTTTGATTCGGGCCAAAGGACGCAGCGCACAGACGCTGCTTGATGAACTCACGCGGCGGCTGGACAACAGCCCGGAAACCGAGCAACAGGAAGCCCTGGCGCAGTTGCGGGAAATCACCCTGCTGCGCCTTAAGGAGAGTTTTTCATGAGCACCATCAGCACTCACATCCTGGATACGGCGCTGGGAAAACCCGCGCCGGGCGTTGCCATGTTGCTGGAACAGCACACGGCACAAGGCTGGACTCCCTGTGCACAAGGCGTCACAGATAACGATGGTCGTCTGAAGGATCTGACACCTGAGCCACTTGCGCCGGGGCAGTACCGCCTCACGGCAGATATTGGCGCCTACTTTCGCGCGGACGGACGGGAAACCTTATACGTCAGCGCACAAATTGATTTTGTCCTCACGGAAAGCGGCAGCCATTACCACTTGCCCTTTTTGATATCCCCCTGGAGCTGGTCCACCTATCGCGGCAGCTGACGGGTCCATCGGGCGCAGCTTTTTTTCGCTGCGCTTGAAAGCTAATGGCTATCAATACCTTCGGCCCATCCGACTATATTCCTGCTAACGCCAGGGTTATCTTAGCGATGACAATGTGAAGGCAACGGAGCCGATAATGAGCACGCCAAAAGATAATGATGTAGCCGCTTCAGGTAAATGTCCCTTTCATCACGGTAAATCGGAAGAAGAAAGCGTTCTGGCTCGTGGAGCCGGTAGTGGCACCAGCAATCGCGACTGGTGGCCAAATATGCTGCGCGTGGATCTGCTGAACCAGCACTCCAACCGCTCTAATCCCCTCGGCGAAAACTTCAACTACCGCGAAGAGTTCAGCAAACTGGACTATTCCGCACTGAAAGCCGATATCCGGGCGTTGCTCACCGACTCCCAGTCATGGTGGCCTGCCGACTGGGGCAGCTACATTGGTCTGTTCATCCGCATGGCGTGGCACAGTGCCGGCACATACCGCACTATCGATGGCCGTGGCGGCTCCGGTCGTGGTCAGCAGCGTTTCGCGCCGCTGAACTCCTGGCCTGACAACGTCAGCCTGGACAAAGCCCGTCGCCTGCTGTGGCCGGTCAAACAGAAATACGGCCAGAAAATTTCCTGGGCCGACCTCTATATTCTCGCGGGTAACGTTTCGCTGGAAAACTCAGGTTTCCGTACCTTTGGTTTTGGTGCCGGTCGTGAAGACGTCTGGGAACCGGATATGGACGTGGACTGGGGTAACGAAACCGAGTGGCTGGCCCACCGTCATCCCGAAAGTCTGGCTAACGCCCCGCTGGGCGCAACCGAAATGGGGCTGATCTACGTGAACCCAGAGGGGCCTGAAGCCAGCGGCGATCCGGCGTCTGCCGCGCCAGCGATTCGCGCCACCTTTGGCAACATGGGCATGAACGATGAAGAGATCGTCGCGTTGATCGCAGGCGGGCATACGCTGGGTAAAACCCACGGTGCGGCGGCGGCCAGCCATGTTGGCGTCGATCCGGAAGCGTCACCCATCGAAGCTCAGGGCTTTGGCTGGAACAACAGCTACGGCAGCGGTGTCGGTGCCGATGCGATTACGTCGGGTCTGGAAGTCGTCTGGACGCAGACGCCAACTCAGTGGAGTAACTACTTCTTTGAGAACCTGTTTAAATATGAGTGGGTGAAAACCCATAGCCCGGCAGGGGCCATTCAGTATGAAGCCGTTAACGCAGAAGCCATTATTCCGGACCCGTTCGATCCTGAGAAAAAGCGTAAACCCACCATGCTGGTTACGGACCTGACGCTGCGTTTTGATCCGGAGTTCGAGAAAATCTCTCGCCGTTTCCTTAACGATCCGCAGGCCTTTAACGAAGCCTTCGCCCGCGCCTGGTTTAAACTGACGCACCGCGATATGGGGCCAAAAGCACGTTACATCGGGCCAGAAGTGCCGAAAGAAGATTTACTGTGGCAGGATCCGTTACCGCAGCCGACTCATCAGCCCACGCCAGCGGATATCAGTGAGCTGAAGGCGAAAATCGCGGCGTCAGGTCTGAGCGTGAGCCAGCTGGTTTCAGCGGCCTGGGCGTCGGCATCAACCTTCCGGGGTGGCGACAAACGTGGCGGAGCGAACGGTGCCCGTCTGGCCCTGGCACCGCAGAATAGCTGGGCTGTGAACGCCAGCGTGATTAACGACGTGTTACCGAAACTGCAGCAGATTCAGCAGGAATCCGGTAAGGCCTCGCTGGCTGACGTCATCGTCCTTGCGGGCAGCGTCGGTATCGAAATGGCCGCCGCCGCTGCGGGCGTGGCCGCGCAGGTCCCCTTTACGCCAGGTCGTGTGGATGCTCGTCAGGATCAAACCGATGTCGAATCCTTTAACGTGCTTCAGCCGTTGGCGGACGGGTTCCGTAACTACCGTCGCGTGAAAGGTGGCTCGTCAACCGAAACCCTGCTGCTGGACAAAGCACAGCAGCTGACGCTGAGCGCGCCGGAACTGACGGTGTTACTGGGTGGTCTGCGTGTGCTGGGGACCAACTTTGACGGCAGCCATCATGGCGTCTTTACTGACCGCGTCGGCGTCCTGAGTAACGACTTCTTCGTAAACTTGCTGGATATGCGCACCGCCTGGCGTGCGACCGACAGCAGTGAAGAGATCTTTGAAGGCCGTGACCGTCAGAGTGGCGAAGTCAGGTTCAGCGCCACGCGTGCCGATCTGGTGTTTGGTTCCAACGCCATCCTGCGCGCCCTGGCGGAAGTTTATGCCAGCAGCGATGCGAAACAGAAGTTTGTTTCTGACTTCGTGGCGGCCTGGACAAAAGTGATGAATCTGGACCGTTTCGACCTGCAATAACTGACTGAAGCGCCCCCGGCCAGGCCGGTGGCGCTTTTATTCTGCCAGCGTAAAGCCATCCGCATCCCGCCACGCCGGAAACCGCTCGCGATAAGCCTGCAGATCGGCAAGCGACAGCGACGCCTCAACCTTACCTGCCGTGAAGGGCTCACCTGCAGCCAGCACCTCGCCTTGCGGTGAAATAATTCGGCTGTCCCCACTGTACTGATGTTGATTGCCATCGCTGCCCACGCGATTGCAGCCCGCGACAAACGCCTGATTCTCAATCGCCCGGGCCAGCAGTAGCGCCTGCCAGTGCAGCGCGCGCGGCGCAGGCCAGTTGGCCACATACAACGCCAGATCATAGTCATTTTGGTTGCGCGAAAAGACCGGAAAGCGCAGGTCGTAACAGATTTGCGGCAAAATGCGCCAGCCGCGCCACTGAATCACCGTGCGCGTCGTGCCCGCGACGTAATGCTGCTGCTCATCCGCCATGCGAAACAGGTGTCGCTTGTCATAGTGATGCAGCGTGCCATTCGGCTCAACCAGCAAAAAACGGTTCACGGCACCCGCTGGCGTATGTATCGCGGCACTGCCGCCCACCAGCGCATTCGTGCGCTTCGCATGGCGGTGTAACCATGTCACGACCTGCTGCTGCGGAAGGGCCTGCTGTGCAGCCTCCATCGCAAAACCGGTGGTGAACATCTCTGGCAGAACAATCACATCCCGGTCTGTTATGTCAGCCAGCAGATTATCGAAATGGCGCAGGTTAGCCTCGCCATCCATCCACATCAGCGGCGCTTGCAATAACGTAATGGCTAGAGACGACATAAACGCTCCGCTGCGGCGTCGAGCGTCGCTTCCTGTTTTGCAAAGCACAGCCGGATCAGTTTGTGTGGGAAAGGCGCTTCACAGAAGACCGACAGCGGGATCGCGGCCACGCCCACTTCGCGCGTCAGCCACTGGCAAAACTGCACGTCATCCAGCGCCGATATAGCGCTGTAGTCCGCCAGCAGGAAGTAGGTGCCTTCGCACGGTAAAATGCGGAAACGGCTACGGCTCAGTGCCTGTATCAGTCGGTCACGGCGCGCGCGATAGAAGTCGGGCAGCTCACGATAATGTTCAGGATGCTGGCGCAGCATATCGGCAATCGCCAGTTGAGCGGGTGTGTTGACGGAAAAAGTGAGGTACTGATGGATTTTGCGGATTTCTGCGCTGATCGCCGCGGGGGCGACGCAGTAACCCACTTTCCAGCCGGTCATGTGAAAGGTTTTGCCAAACGAGGAAACCGCCACCGCACGTTGACGCAGTTCGGGGTGCGCCAGCACGCTGGCATGACCGTCCTGGGCAAAACAGATGTGCTCATAAACCTCATCGCTCAGCACATAAATTTCCCGGTCAGCAATCGCCTGCCATAAGGCCGCATAGTCCGCCTGGTGCCAGACGCTGGCCGAGGGATTATGTGGCGTATTTAAGATAACCAGTCGGGTTTTATCGCTTAACAGCGCGGAGAACGCCGGCCAGTCAACTGCAAACGTGGGCGGCTGCAGGGTGAGGCGTTTCAGTACGCCGCCCGCCAGTTGCACCGCGGGCGCATAGCTGTCGTAACTGGGATCGAAGCAGATCACCTCGTCACCCGGGCGAACCAGGGCAGTGATCGCGGCATACAGCGCTTCGGTTGCGCCTGCGGTCACGGTGATATCGCTGTTCACATCGGGACGATAGTCGTACAACGCAGCGGTCTTTTCGGCAATGGCTTCGCGTAACGGTTGTGCGCCGGTCATGGGGGCATACTGATTGGCACCCTGACTGACATGATAAGCCAGCCTGTCCTGCAGGTAGCGCGGACCATCAAAATCCGGAAAACCCTGGGAAAGATTGATGGCGTTATGCTGCTGTGCCAGCGCGCTCATCTGCGTGAATATCGTGGTGCCGAGGGCGGGTAACTTGCTCTCAGGCGTGAGGATGGATTGCGTCATGATTAGGTTGCCTTACGCGCAAAAACGGTTACGGAGAAACGCTGAGTTGCTGCCACTATAAACAGGATGCTAGTATTTGGCAATCAAGACGCTTAGACGGCTAAAAGGAAGAGTAATGTCCGATTCTCATGCTTTAGATCAGCTGGTTGCCGCCTGTCACTGGATAGGTGCGAAGGGCTGGGCGCCCGCCACCGGCGGCAATATGTCGGTGCGCCTGGATGCGCATTTCTGCCTGCTCAGCGAGTCAGGCAAAGATAAAGGCAGCCTGACGCGGGATGACTTTATTCAGGTCGACATTGCCACCAGCCAGGCACCCTCGGGTCGCAGGCCTTCTGCCGAGACCGCACTGCACACGCTGATCTACCGCCTGTTTCCGGAGGCGGGTGCAGTACTGCATACGCACACGGTCAATTCCACCGTTCTGTCGCGCGTAGAGCAGGGCGCGGCGCTACTGCTGTACGGCTATGAGATGCAAAAGTCGCTGAGCGGTCAGTCCACGCATGAGGATACCGTGGCGATTCCGGTGTTTGATAACCGCCAGGATGTTGCCGCGCTGGCGTCAGAAATTGAAGATTATGCAGCCCGTTTTCCGCTGCGTTACGGCTTTCTGCTGCGTGGTCATGGCCTGACCTGCTGGGGCAACGATGTGGCAGAAGCGCGCCGCCATCTGGAAGGGCTGGAGTTTTTATTTGAATGCGAACGTCAACGTCGCTTGCTGGAGAAGGCATGATTAAGGCCATTGTTACCGATATTGAAGGCACCACCAGCGATATCCGTTTTGTACATAACGTCCTGTTTCCCTATGCCCGTGCCCATCTGGCCGACTATGTGCGCCAGCATCAGGCGCAGCCCGCCGTTCAGGACGCGCTCAATGCCGTGCGTACGGAGGCCGGACAGCCCGATGCCGACGTCGACAGCGTGATCGCCATCCTGTTTTCTTACATGGATGAGGACCGCAAATCGACCGGCCTGAAAGCGCTGCAGGGGATGATTTGGCGCGAGGGCTATCTGAGCGGGCGTTTTACGGGGCACCTTTATCCGGATGTCCTGCCTGCGCTCACGGCCTGGCACGCGCAAGGCATTAAACTTTATATATATTCCTCTGGCTCGGTCGCCGCGCAGAAATTGTTATTTGGCTACAGCGACGAAGGTGATATTACTGGTTTGTTTAGCGGTTACTTTGATACCCACGTGGGCGCCAAGCGCGAGGTGGCATCGTATCAAAACATCGCGGCGCAAACGGGCTTGCCGGCCGGACAATTGCTGTTCCTCTCTGATATTCATCAGGAGCTGGACGCCGCCAGACAGGCTGGCTGGCACACGTTGCAGCTGATTCGTGACGCGGCGGATGATGACAGCCATCATCGTCAGGTCGCTGATTTTTCCCAGATTAACCCGGAGTCGATTTGAAATGAGTGCACTGACCATTTTTAGCGATAGCGATCCGAGCCAGGCGTTGTGGCACAGCACCGATCCCGAGGCGATCCGTGAGCGTCTGAATGCCAAAGACGTTCGCTTCGAGCGCTGGCAGGCAGACCGCGATCTGGGCGAGAATCCCGATGCGGAAACGGTGATCAACGCCTATCAGCACGCCATTGACCGCCTGGTCGCCGAAAAAGGCTATCAGAGCTGGGACGTCATCAGTATGCGGGCAGACAATCCGCAAAAAGACTTGCTGCGCCAGAAATTCCTCTCAGAACATACGCACGGTGAAGACGAAGTGCGGTTCTTTGTCGAAGGCGCCGGGCTGTTCTGCCTGCATCTGGACGGTGAAATCCTGCAGATCCTGTGCGAAAAGAACGATCTGATCTCGGTGCCCGCAGGCACGCCGCACTGGTTTGATATGGGCTCATCCCCGCATTTCACGGCGATTCGTATTTTTGATAATCAGGAAGGCTGGATCGCCAACTTCACAGGCGACAGGATCGCCGATGCCTATCCGCGCCTGGCGTAATTATGACGGTGCCTTCTGCGGGCGGCTGACTCAGCCGCCCGTTTTGTTTACTGTGGCTGAAAAACACCAGCAGCCACCTGCGCCGGTGTAATCACGCCGGTATCCAGTACCCAACCACTGATGAGCGCCGCAGGCGTCACATCAAAGGCCGGATTAGAAACCTGCGCATCCGCGGGTGCCCACTGCACGCTGCCGAAGCTTCCCGACACACCGGTAACTTCACTGGCGGCACGCTGCTCAATCGGGATGGCATCCCCCGTCGGGCATTGACGATCCAGCGTGGTATGCGGCGCGGCAACATAAAACGGAATACCATGATAGTGCGCCAGTACCGCCAGGCTGTAGGTGCCGATTTTATTCGCCACGTCACCATTGGCGGCAATGCGATCCGCGCCGACCCAGACAGCATCAACCTTGCCCGCCGCCATCAGGCTGGCGGCCATCGAATCCGTGATCAACTGGTAAGGCACACCCAGCTCGCCCAGTTCCCAGGCGGTTAAGCGTCCTCCCTGCAACAGCGGGCGCGTTTCATCAACCCAGACATTGTGAACGTGGCCTTGTTGATGCGCACGCGCGATAACGCCCAGTGCCGTACCCACACCCGCAGTCGCCAGACCGCCGGTGTTGCAGTGGGTTAACAACTGACTGCCGGGTTTGACCAGCGCGCTGCCGGCTTCGGCGATGCGATCGCACAGCTGTTTATCTTCATGCACCAGACGCAACGCTTCTTCCACCAGGCTCGTTGCCATTTCTGGCTGCGCCAGCGCCTGTTTCATACGATCAAGGTTATTCATCAGGTTCACGGCGGTAGGGCGGGCGGCCCGCAGGGTGTCCAGCGATTGCGCCAGTTGCTCGCGTGATTCCCCCTGTTCTGCCAGCAGGGCCAGCAGCAGTGATGCAGATAAACCAATTAACGGCGCGCCGCGCACCCGCAGGGCATGAATATGGTCAACCAACTGCGCCACAGTATGGGCGGGCAGCCAGTTCTTTTGCTGAGGCAGGGCCTGCTGATCCAGTATCCAGAGCTGGTTGTTGCGAACCTGTAAGCTTGTGGTTTGGAATGTCTGCATTGTCGGTGAAATCCATGTTGCGTTGATGACGGATATTGTGCCAACATGCGTAACGGATGTATAGACGTCTGAACGGCTTGTTACGAAAGATTAATCAGCTCCGGCGCACACCGGCGTTTGTTGATGAGGAAAGGTCAATGTCGCAATACCGTACGTTCACCGCTGCTGATGCGGTTGAATATGCCAAACAGTTTGGTGGGCTGGAAGATCCCTCGGTTTTACGCAGTGCGGAAGAGATTGGTGATGGTAACCTCAACCTGGTGTTCAAAATTTACGACGACCAGGGCAACAGCCGCATTGTGGTCAAGCAGGCGTTGCCCTATGTGCGCTGTGTGGGCGAATCCTGGCCGTTAACTCTTGATCGTGCGCGTATTGAAGCGCAGACGCTGGTCGAGCATTACAAATATTGCCCGCAGCACACGGTCAACGTCACGCATTACGATGCAGACCTGGCGGTAATGATCATGGAAGATCTGTCCAGTCACCGTATCTGGCGCAGCGAGCTGGTGAAGGGCGCTTACTATCCGGAGGCGCCGCGTCAGCTTGGCGAATACCTGGCCCAGACGTTATTCCATACCTCAGACTTCATTCTGCATCCGCATGTGAAAAAAGCCGAAGTGGCGCGCTTTATCAATCCCGAACTGTGTGAAATCACAGAAGATCTTTTTTTCAACGATCCCTATACCGACCATGTGCGTAACAGCTATCCCGAGGCGCTGGAACCCCTGGTGGCATCGCTTCGTACCGATGAGGCGCTGCGCATTGCTGTCGCCGGGCTGAAGCACCGTTTCTTCAGTCATGCAGAAGCCTTACTGCATGGCGATATCCACAGCGGCTCCATTTTTGTGGCTGACGGTAGCTTAAAAGCGATCGACGCAGAGTTTGGCTATTTTGGACCGATGGGATTTGATGTCGGTACGGCACTGGGCAATCTGCTGATTAACTACTGTGGCTTACCAGGGCTGCTGCCGCCCCGTGAAGCCGCGGATGCGCGCGAGCAGCGCCTGAGCGACGTGCATGATGTCTGGCAGACCTTTGAAACGCGTTTTCTGGCGCTGGCGGAGAGCAAGACGCAGGATGTGGCCATGGCTTATCCCGGCTATGCGCAGGCGTTTCTGCGTAAAGTGTGGGCAGATACCATTGGCTATTGTGGCACCGAACTGATTCGCAGAACCGTTGGCATGTCGCATGTGGCGGACATGAAACTGATTCGGGATGAGGAGATGCGGACTGACTGCATTCGCAATGCGATTACCCTGGGCCGCACCCTGATTCTGGCGGCCGGGCATGTGGACGATGTGGATGCACTGATTGCCCGCATCCGTCAGGCGGGATAAAAAAAGGCCGACGTGATGTCGGCCTGATGGGTTATGCCGCCTCGCTGGGGCGCGCGGGCTTAGTCACATCCTGTCTGACCGGCACGGCCAGCGCATCGGCCTCAAACTCGTCCACGTTGATTGAACGCAGACGGCTCTCTTCGGCACGCTTCAGCACCTCTGCCTCTTTCTGATCGATCCAGCCCTGTTCCAGCGCCTGTTTAGCCAGCGCATCCAGGCGCGTAAACGAGAGGTGTTTTTTCTGCTGTTTGCACAGGCGATCGTGAATCACCTCAGCCGCCATCACATCCTGTAGCGCCTGCTCTAACTGGCCCGCCGGATTATGCTCGCTGGGAGCCAGATACTGACCACGACCTAAGCGCGTACGCGTCGCCGACGGCACCTGCAGCATTTTTGCCAGCTTATGATCCAGGCGATCGGACGGTGCCGGGCAGTGCTGACCACCGGCAAAGACCACCAGGCGCATGACGCCAGCGACCAGACGGTTCGGGAAGTTGCTCAGCAGATCGTCCATAGCTTTCTCGGCTTTGTGCAAGGCATCCTGCACGCCCCAGTGCACCAGCGGCAGATCGGCTTCATGACGGCCTTCATCTTCATAACGTTTCAGCGTCGCCGAGGCCAGATACAGCTGGCTCAGCACATCGCCCAGGCGGGCTGACATACGTTCGCGACGTTTCAGGCTGCCGCCTAACACCGCCATGGACACGTCCGACAGTAACGCCAGATTGGCACTGATACGGTTCAGGTGCTGATAATAGCGACGGGTGGCATCACGCGTTGGCGCGGCGCTGGTGCGTCCGCCCAGAAGGCCCAGCCACAGGCTGCGCATCGCATTGCTGCCAACGTGGCCAATATGGCTAAACAGCGCCTTATCAAAGCCCGCCACATCATTGCTGGCGGCGGCCGCCATTTCCTGCAACACATACGGATGGCAGCGGATAGCACCCTGGCCAAAGATGATCATACTGCGGGTCAGGATATTCGCGCCTTCCACGGTAATGGCGATAGGCGCGCCCTGATAAGCCCGGGCCAGGAAGTTGCTGTCGCCCAGCATGATACCTTTACCCCCGGCAATATCCATTGCATCGATAATTGACTGTTGGGCGCGGTGGGTACAGTGATATTTCACAATCGCAGACAGCACCGCAGGTTTCTCGCCCTGCATAATACCGGTGGTAATCAGCGTCGCGGCAGCGTCCATCACGTAGGCATTACCGGCAATGCGCGCCAGAGGTTCTTCAATCCCTTCCATTTTACCGATAGACAGTTTGAACTGACGGCGGATATGCGCATAGGCGCCTGTGGCCAGCGCTACGCTTTTCAGGCTGCCGGTTGAGTTAGACGGCAGGGTTATTCCACGGCCCACCGACAGACATTCCACCAGCATCCGCCAGCCCTGTCCGGCCATTTCCGGGCCACCGATAATGAAATCGATCGGCACGAAAATATCTTTACCGCGGGTTGGGCCATTCTGGAACGGTACGTTAAGCGGGAAATGGCGATGGCCGATTTCCACGCCCGGTGTGCTGGTGGGGATCAGGGCGCAGGTAATGCCCAGTTCGTCTTTGTCGCCCAGCAGATGGTCGGGATCGGAAAGTTTAAACGCCAGGCCCAGCACAGTGGCAATCGGGGCCAGCGTAATATAGCGCTTGTTCCAGGTAAGGCGCATGCCCAGTACCTGCTGGCCCTGCCACTCGCCCATGCACACAACGCCCGTATCCGGAATCGCTCCCGCATCTGAACCGGCTTCCGGGCTCGTCAGGGCGAAACAGGGGATTTCATCGCCACGCGCCAGACGCGGTAGATAGTGGTCTTTCTGTTTTTCCGTTCCGTAATGTTGCAGCAGTTCGCCAGGGCCCAGTGAGTTAGGCACGCCCACGGTAATCGCCAGAATGCCTGAGACGCCGGCCAGTTTCTGCAACACGCGCGCCTGTGCATAGGCAGAGAACTCCAGGCCGCCGTACTCTTTCTTGATGATCATGGCAAAGAAGCGATGGGCTTTCAGATGCGCCCACAGTTCTGGCGGCATATCGGCCAGTTCATGGGTAATCTGGAAATCATTTGCCAGACGACAGGCTTCTTCTACCGGCCCGTCAAGAAACGCCTGTTCTTCCGGCGTCAGTCGCGGTTGCGGGTAGTTATGCAGTTTCTGCCAGTCGGGTTTGCCCTGAAACAGGTCGCCTTCCCACCAGGTAGTGCCCGCATCGATCGCCTCTTTTTCCGTACGAGACATCGGCGGCATCACCTGCTGAAAGCGGTGCAGCATTGGTTTGGAAAACAGGCTGCGGCGCAGGCTGGTGAGATTCAGCGGTAACAGGATAATCGCCAGCGGCACAAGCAGCCACGGCGTCCAGAGATGGACCACCGCCATTGCTGCGGTCCACAGCAACAGGATGACGCTGCTGAGCAGCAGCGAGATGCGGTGATAGAACAGTGCGCCAGTCAGCAGCACTGTCGCAAGAATCGAGACAACCATCATAATGAAGTGCTCCGTAAGTAGTAAGAGGTCTGACCTGTTATGATGAAGGTGTAATTCAGATGAGGGCATTTATCAATTTGTTTACATCGCAATTACAACCTGACTCACAAAATCAGCGAAAGCGCGAGCAACGCCCAGGCTGTGGTCGCGAAAAAGCGCGGCGCGAAAAGGATCCGGCGGCGTGATGCTATGCGTGCGTTAGCCATTCCGTTAAACTTGCTGCGATTACTCTCTCCTACAAAGGACAAGTCTATGTATCAGGACATTATTCGTTCAGAGCTCAACGAAGCTGCAGAAACGTTGAATAACTTTCTGAGTGACGACGCGAACATTCATACCATCCAGCGTGCAGCGGTGATGTTGGCGGACAGCTTCAAAGCGGGCGGCAAAGTGCTCTCCTGTGGCAACGGCGGATCACACTGTGATGCGATGCATTTTGCGGAGGAACTGACGGGCCGTTACCGTGAAAATCGTCCGGGCTACCCGGCGATTGCCATTTCAGACGTCAGCCACCTTTCCTGTGTGAGTAATGATTTTGGTTATGACCATGTCTTTTCCCGTTATGTAGAAGCGGTAGGGCGCCCGGGCGACGTGTTGCTGGGGATTTCAACCTCAGGTAACTCGGCTAATATCATCAAAGCCGTTGAAGCGGCGCGCGCCCAGGGGATGAAAGTGATCACGCTGACCGGTAAAGATGGCGGTAAAATGGCCGGCAGCGCGGACATTGAAATTCGTGTGCCCCATTTCGGTTATGCTGACCGTATTCAGGAGATCCACATCAAAGTGATTCATATCCTGATGCTGCTGATTGAAAAAGAGATGGTCAGGTAACAGCGTGTGTCGCCTCCTGACCGACAGGAGGCTTTTACTCTAAGGCGGTTGCTATGTGCGAATTGCTCGGGATGAGCGCTAACGTTCCCACCGATATTTGTTTTAGTTTCACCGGACTGGTGCAGCGCGGCGGCGGAACAGGGCCGCATAAAGACGGCTGGGGCATTACGTTTTATGAAGATAAAGGGTGCCGCACCTTTAAAGATCCCTTGCCGAGTTTTAATTCCCCCATTGCGCGCCTGGTGCAGGAATATCCCATCAAATCCCACTCCGTCGTGGCGCACATTCGCCAGGCGAATCGCGGCCCGGTTTCGCTGGAAAATACGCACCCCTTTACCCGGGAGTTATGGGGACGCAACTGGACCTATGCCCACAACGGACAACTGAAAGGTTACCGGCAACTGGAAACCGGCACGTTTCGGCCGGTAGGCGAAACCGACAGCGAAAAGGCCTTTTGCTGGATTCTGCATAAGCTGGCCACGCGCTATCCGCGCACGCCGGGAAACTGGCCTGCGGTCTTCCGCTACATCGGCGAGCTGGCGAGCGAGCTGCGGCAAAAGGGCGTGTTCAACATGTTGCTGTCGGACGGGCGCTATCTGATGGCCTTCTGCTCGACCAATCTGTTCTGGATCACTCGCCGTGCCCCTTTTGGCCGGGCGCAGTTGCTCGATCAGGATGTGGAAATTGATTTCCAGAAACATACCGGGGCGAACGACGTGGTCACGGTCATTGCCACACAGCCGCTGACGGGGAATGAAACCTGGCACCGGATCGTGCCAGGCGAGTGGGCCTTATTTTACCTTGGAGAGCGCCAGGAACGACTGTGATGCCGCTTCGGGTTGGGTGATGACCGGGCTGCTGTTCATCACATATCTGCCGCTGGCGACATTGACTGTCGGCGGTTGATGATACTTCGCAAAGTAGACATAACCCGGCTGAAGCTGCTTCCAGAAATCCGCGTAGGTCGAATAACGATGGCGCTGCATGTTGCTGTCCGTCATGCGGAACGGATAAATTGCAATATTCACTTCCTGCTGACCATTACGCAAT
This sequence comes from Pantoea sp. SGAir0183, assembly GCF_043545505.1. Lineage (NCBI taxonomy): Bacteria > Pseudomonadati > Pseudomonadota > Gammaproteobacteria > Enterobacterales > Erwiniaceae > Pantoea > Pantoea sp. SGAir0183. The sequence goes on along the minus strand of NZ_CP028053.1, from coordinate 3,404,272 downwards.
GCCGCGTTCACATACGTGAAAATCTGATCCATATAGGCATTGGTCATGGCATAGCAGCCAATCGACTTACAGTCGCCGTGAATCATCAGGTAGTTGCCGCTGTAGCCCTGGTCACGGTCGTATTGATTCGGAAAGCCAATATTAATCGCGCGATAGAAACGGCTGTCCGGTTTAAGCTGATTCAGTTTTACGCTGTAGAAACCTTCCGGGCTTTTAAAATCGCCTTCACGGCGTTTTGGACCCAGACCGCCCGAAAAATTGCAGATGCGGTAAGTATCCAGCAAGCGGTATTCGTTACCAATCTTGCCGTACAGCTCAAGTGTCCGCTCTTCCTTAAAGATCTGAATATAAACCGGCGTGCCGATTAGCTGTTTCTTTAACTCTTTACTCACAGGGGCCAGTTGCTGAACCGGCTCGGGAGTCATTGCCATGCTGAGGGCTGGCAGTAAAAGCATCGCAAACAGAAGTGCGATTTTGCCCATGCTGTGTATACCTTGAAGTGAAGAAGAACAATGGCGCGTTATGTGCGCCTCTGTTTGCATTATCGGAACTTTCCGCTACCGCAGCGCAACATTAAACATTGTCTGTTTTTTTAGCAATACAGCACCGCGCAAAATGTCCATTTCTTTGGCGGAATGACGCCAAAAATTTGTAAACTTTGTCTGTTATTGCAAGAAATATTGCACAAGCCTTTCCGAACTGTATACTTATCCAGTGCTGGAGGGGCGATGCGTAAGATCATTCATGTTGATATGGACTGCTTTTTTGCGGCGGTGGAAATGCGTGACGATCCCTCATTACGCGATATTCCCATGGCCATCGGCGGCAGCCGCGATCGACGTGGCGTTATCAGTACCGCTAATTATCCGGCCCGCAAATATGGCGTACGCAGCGCGATGCCGACCGGTATGGCCTTAAAGCTTTGTCCGCATCTGCGTCTACTGCCCGGACGGTATGACGTCTATAAAGAAGCCTCCAGTCAGATCCGTGCCATCTTTTCGCGTTATACCTCGCTCATTGAGCCACTCTCACTGGACGAAGCCTATCTGGATGTTACCGACAGCCAGCACTGTCAGGGATCGGCCACGCTTATCGCGCAGGACATCCGCGCCACCATTTTTCGCGAAACGCAGCTCACTGCCTCTGCGGGCATCGCGCCCATAAAATTCCTTGCCAAGATCGCCTCCGATTTAAACAAGCCTGATGGTCAGTATGTGATTACACCGGCCCAGATGTCCGATTTCTTGCTGGCCTTACCGCTGGCAAAAATTCCCGGTGTAGGAAAAGTTTCAGCAAAAAAGCTCGAAGAGCTGGGTCTGCACACCTGCGCGGACGTGCAAAAAGCCGATTTGGCGCTGCTGCTTAAGCGTTTTGGCAAGTTCGGCAGAGTGTTATGGGAGCGCAGTCACGGCATTGACGAACGGGGCGTGGTGGTTGAACGCGAACGAAAATCGCTGGGTGTTGAGCGGACGCTGGCTGACGATATCGACAGTTGGGAGCGCTGTCTGGAAATTATTGATTACCTCTATGCCGAGCTTGATCGTCGCCTGACGCAGATTCGACCCGATAAGCACATTGCGCGCCAGGGCGTGAAGCTGAAGTTTAGTGATTTCCAGCAGACCACTCAGGAACATGTCTGGCCCGTGCTCAATAAAGAGGACATGATTGCCGTGGCCCGTAAGACCTGGGACGAGCGCCGCGCCGGACGTGGCGTCCGGCTGGTGGGGTTGCATGTGACGCTGGTGGATCCGCAGCTGGAGAGACAGTTGCTGCTGGGATTATAGAGGGGGCGCTTTCGTGTTGAGTGGGGGGATTACGGTTGTGCTCCGGCTCCATGAAACCCCTGCCTGTGGGATCGTGTTACTGATTTGGTGTGGTGTTATCTGAGGATTTGTCTGTTTGCCCAAGGGGCGGGGGTGATTACTGTCGTACACCGGGAGTTTTCCGCCCGCCAGGCGACAGGGAGTTTCAGCCAGTCCGTGCAGGCGGCCGGGTTAAGGGGCTTGCGCCAGCCCCTTAACAATCCCGGCGGCCGTCAGCCGTCGCTGTTCCTTCGTCACTCACTGCGGCCTGACGGACCGTCCGGATGCGCCCTCCCTGGCGCAGCCGTCCTCGTCGCGGCATCCCTGCCGCTCCGTCCTGGCCTCCGTTCCCTCCTCAGCGCGCCGGATGTCGGCAGGAAACCCCTGCCTGTGGGATTGTGTTACTGATGTGGTGTTGTCTGAGGATTTGTCTGTTTGCCCAAGGGGCGGGGGTGATTACGGTCGTACACCGGGAGTTTTCCGCCCGCCAGGCGACAGGGAGTTTCAGCCTGTCCGTGCAGGCGGCCGGGTTAAGGGGCTCGCGTCAGCCCCTTAACAATCCCGGCGGCCGCTCTTTCTTTAGCGCGCCGGATGCCGCCAGGAAACCTCTGCCTGTGTGATCGTGTTACTGATGTGGTGTTGTCTGAGGATTTGTCTGTTTGCCCAAGGGGCGGGGGTGATTACGGTCGTGCACCAGGAGTTTTCCGCCCGCCAGGCGATGGCAGTTTCAGCCTGTCCGTGCTGGCGGCCGGGTTAAGGGGCTCGCGCCAGCCCCTTAACAATCCCGGCGGCCGGCAGCCGTCGCTGTTCCTTCGTCTCTCACTGCGGCCTGACGGACCGTCCGGATGCGCCGTCCCTGGCGCAGCCGTCCTCTGCGCGGCATCCCTGCCGCTCCGTCCTGGCCTCCGTTCCCTCCTCAGCGCGCCGGATGTCGGCAGAAAACCCCCCGCCTGTCAGTCCTGGTTTCTTTTAAAAGCGGGTGTTGTCTGTAGTGAATGTGTGCAGTGGGATTCAAAAAAAGTTTTTTATAAACATGCATTGATTCAAAACCAGCAGACTGTAGGACTTTCCGGTCACCTACAGCGACACCGGAAGTGGCTTTAACACAGAGATAGTGAAGCGGCGGCTGGCGGCCCCTTGTCGGTCGCCCGCACCGGGCAGGCTGAAACTCCAGGCCGTCTGGCGAGCGAAACCCTCTCAGCGTTTCATAAGCTGTCAGAGGCTCAACCCTTCTCAGTGCCTGAAAAGACTTCTCGCACAAGCATCAATTATCGGTATCCAAAGCAATAAAAACGCCTGAGCAGGCGGAAATCTCAAAGCGGGGGAGTTGGGCGGCCTTCCCACCCGCTGAGCGGATGAGGGATTTCCGGATGAGCCGACAGGACGTCGGCGAGAGCCGGGCCGCGCCATGGATGGCGCGTCCTGGCGGTCCGCAGAAATTCTGAAGGAGCGAAGGCACCGCGCAGCGGCGGGTGGGCAGGACGGGAGCCCGGGGTCAAGGGGCCGCGGCGGCTGGCGGCCCCTTGTCGGTCGCCCGCACCGGGCAGGCTGAAACTCCAGGCCGCCTGGCGAGCGAAACCCTCTCAGCGCTTCATGAGCATTCAGCGACTCAACCCTTCTCAGTGCCTGAAAAGACTTTTCGCACAAGCATCAATTATCGGTATCCAAAGCAATAAAAACGCCTGATCAGGCGGAAATCTCAAAGCGGGGGGAGTTGGGCGGCCTTCCCACCCGCTGAGCGGATAAGGGATTTCCGGATGAGCCGACAGGACGCCGGCGGTCCGCAGAAATCCTGAAGGAGCGAAGGCATCGCGAAGCGGCGGGTGGGCAGGACGGAAGCCCGGGGTCAAGGGGCCGCAGCGGCTGGCGGCCCCTTGTCGGTCGCCCGCACCGGGCAGACTGAAACTCCCGGCCGCCTGGCGGGCGAAACCCTCTCAGCGTTTCACAAGCCGTCAGCGACACAAACCAGCCACCTCGCGCAGCGAATTAACCGCCCCGCGTAAGCGCCACCAACACCCCATTACTTCTTATATTTTGCTTCCAGTGTCGCAAACCACGGCTGGACAAAATCGTTATTGCTGCCCCAGCCCGGAATGATCTTGTTAAGCGACGCGACATTCACAGCGCCAGGATGACTGTCGAGCGCCTGTTGTGAAATCGACGACGCTTTAAATTCATACGTCGCAGGCGTGGTTTCCCCGGCGATCTTGTTCGCCACCAGGCGCATATTCACGGCACCGATAGTTTTCGGATCGACCGCGACGGTCTGCACCCACGGGCTGCCTTTCTGGCGCATCAGCTGCAAATCCTGATTGGAAACATCAATGCTGTACAGCTTGATCTCGGTGCGGCCATTTTCCTGCAACGCTTTATACGCGCCCTGGCTGAAGGCATCCCATGCGCCCCAGATGGCGTCAATCTTGCCTTTCGGGTATTTCGCCAGAATCGCGCCCACTTTGTTGGCCGTGTCGCCCTGGACATCCGTTGATACTGCGCCAATGGACTCCAGCTGATGAATGCCTGGGTTTTCTTTTAATAATTTTTCATACACCACCTGACGGCGTTCCATCGGCGGGAAACCGGCGACCCATAACTTCACGATGTTCGCTTTGCCGTTGAAGTCTTTGATCAACTGCCCCAGAGAGAGCTGCGCCAGCGAGGCGTCATCCTGGGCGGTCACCGTCACGCCGGGAATCGGGTTGTCTACCGGTGTGTCAAATACCGACACTTTAATGCCCGCGTCAGCGATGCGTTTTACCAGTGCGCTGGTATAGGGCGCTTTGCCGTGTGACAGCACAATACCGTCGTATTTTTGGCTGATCGCCTGATTAACAAAATCCTGAAAACGCGCGTCATCACCGTTGCTGAGGAAGGTGCTGACTTTGAAGCCCAACTGGCGACCCTGCTGAATCGCGCCTGCCACAAACTGGGTCGTGTTGTCGTCGGAACCGAGGTTACGGATGACGGCAATACGAATCGGCCCTTCATGATTGGCGATGGCGGCAGGGACAGGTGTTATGGTGTCGGCAAACGCGGCACTGGCGTTTAACAGGCTCAGGGCCAGCAGCGAGAGTGTTATCTTTTTCATTATTCTTAACTCCAGTAGAAGAACGCGTCTTAACGACGCTGTACATAAGTGATGGCCAGCGCTAAGGCCAGCACTAATCCTTTGATAATGTCCATGGCGTAATAGGGCACGGATAACATTACCAGGCCGTTTTGCAGAACCCCTAAAATGACGGCCCCGACCAGCGTACCCAGCGCATTTGGCTTACCGGAGCCGGCCAGTGAAAAGCCGATCCAGGCGGCAGCCACGGCGTCCATCAGATAACCGCTACCGGCGTTAACCTGAGACGATCCAATGCGTGAGGCCAGCAGAATACCGCCCAGTCCGGCCAGTAGTGAGGCAATCACATAGGCCAGAACGCGATAACGCGTGGTGCGAATACCGGAAAGTCGGGCGGCTTCGGGGTTTCCGCCCAGCGCATACATGCGGCGGCCGTGTTTGGTCAGCGACAGCGCCAGCTGTGCCACCACGGTCACCACCAGCATGATAATCACGATCGTGGGTACCTGACCCAACAGGTTAAAGGCAGCAGGAATAGTGCCTTCCGCCATATCGCCGCTGGGCAGCACCATGTTTTCCGTAATCGAGCCGCCAAAGCTGTAGGTCATGGCGACGCCCTGAATCACAAACAGGGTGGCCAGTGTGGCCAGCATGTCGGGAATGCGCAGCACGACGATCAGAAAGGCGTTAAACAGTCCCACCAGCGTGCACAGCGCCAGAGTGATGGCGATCGCCGCCGTGGTATCGAAGCCGTACCAGACAAACAGCGAAATGACCAGGGCGTTTGCCAGTGACGCGGTAGAGCCCACCGAAAGGTCGAAGCCGCCAACGGTCAGGGATACAGAAACGCCCACGGCAATCACGGTTACGATGGCGATAGACCGCAAAATATTGATGATATTGTTCGGCTCCAGAAAGCTGTCGGAAGCCAGGCCAAAGGCAGCGATCAATATCACCACTGTCAGCAACATGCCCCACTTATAGAGGAAATCGAACAGCTGATGGCGCAGCGATGGCGATGCGGAATTCAGGGCTAACTCTTTACTGCTCACGCAGGGGTTCCTCCGGTGGAATAGAGCAAAAGTGTCTCTTCCGTGGCGCGTTGTCCGTCTAATTCCGCCACAATACGTCCGTCCCAGAGCACACAAATACGGTCGCATAAGCCGACCAGTTCAGAAAATTCGCCAGAGGCGTAAATAATCCCTTTGCCTTCATGGGCAAGGTTGCTGATTAGCGTGAACAGTTCCGTTTTGGCTTTTACGTCCACGCCTTTGGTCGGTTCGTCGAAAATCAGGACATCGGCGTTATTGCGTAACCATTTGCCAATCGCCACCTTTTGTTGATTGCCGCCGGAAAGCCGACGTAACGGTTGGGCGGGGCCAGTCGTACGCACGTTAAGACGACGGATCACCGCTTCCGCCCAGCGCCAGGCCTGACGATGGCCGAACAGGCTCCAGCGGGAAAAACTGTCGTCTGCGCTGATACTGAGGTTCATCGCCACCGATTCGTCAATGAAGATGCCCTCTTTGCGGCGCTCTTCCGGCACCAGTGCCATGCGCTGACTCACGGAATCGTGTGGCGATCGCGGTTTCCAGCGTTTACCGTGCAGTTCACCGCGGGCAACCCGGCTTTTACTGGCACCAAATAACGCTTTGCAGAGTTCGGTTTTGCCAGCCCCGGCCAGCCCGGCAATACCCAGAATCTCGCCCTTGTGTAAACGCAGTGAGATATCCTGAAGCAGGTGTTCATCATGTAATCCTTCCACCGCCATGAGTACGGATGAGGACTGCAATGGCCGGCGCGGAGGATAGATATCGGTCAACGGATGACCCAGCATTTTTTCAACGATTTGCTCACCGCTCAGGGAAGCCATTTGGCTACTTTCCACCAGGCGGCCATCGCGCAGTACCGTCAGGCGATCGCAGATGGCTTTCAGTTCGTGAATACGGTGAGAGATAAATATCACGCCAATACCGCTGGTCTGCAGGCGACGAACTACGGCGAACAGGCGCTCGCTTTCGTGTTGGTCGAGTGGGGCAGTGGGTTCATCAAGAATCAGAAAGCGGCAGTGGTGCGACAGGGCTCTGGCCAGCAGGATTTGCTGCTTTTCCGCCAGCGAACAACGTTCGACCGGGCGTCTGACATCAATCGTGGCATCCAGCTGCGCCAGCAGGTCTCGCGCCTGACGACGCATATCGCCCCAGCGAAAGCCATGGCCCGGTTCGGCCAGCTGATCCAGCAGAATGTTCTCGGCCACGCTTAACTGGGGCACCAGCGCAACATCCACTTCCTGCTGCACCAGGTGAATGCCGAGCTTTTTGGCGTCACGCGGGCTGCGAATCGACACGGGCTGGCCGTCCAGCAGAATCTCACCGTGATAGTGGCTGTGGGCACCGGAGAGTACCGCCATCAGGGTGGATTTACCCGCGCCATTGGCCCCGGTCAGGGCATGAACCGAGTGACCTTCCGTCAGAAAATCCACTGAGGTTAACGCGGCAAATCCGCCGAAATCGATAGAGATGTTACGCATCTCAAGGCGATTGACTGCACGCATCACGGAGCTCTCCATTAAAGTCACTGATCGCATTTTTTCCCGAAGCTACCGGTGCGGCAACTAACGAAAGCGCATAAGTTAGCACAGAAATTTATTAGCCATCCAGACATCTGGACATAATGGCGGCTAAAGCTGACTAAGCGCAGCAAGTTGGTGATTTAACGGTAAGAAGTCGCCTTAACCCAGCGGATTATGCTGCGCCTGGGCGTCAGTCTTTTTTAAACGGATGCGCTTTTATCTCAGGATCGGAAAATGCGACGTGGTTTTGTCGCAGACTTCACCACGTGCAAGAACGTATCGCATCCGTCGCATTTACTTCACGGCGTAGACCTCGGCGAGGTCGGCCAGATCCCAGTTACCGCCCGTTAACAGTACACAGACTTTTTCAGCAGGCTTCAGGCTGACCGAGCCCGCCAGTAACGCGCCAAGGCCGATGGAGGCCGCGGGCTCGGCAATCAATTTTGCCTCACTGGCCAGCACCCGCATGCCCTGAGTAATATGCTCGTCGTCAACCAGCACAATCTCATCTACGTACTTTTCAATAATCGGGTAGGGATTGCGGCCCGGCACGCTGAGTCTTAAGCCATCCGCAATAGTATTGAGCAGCGGCAGTGACGTTGGCTGTTTGTTGATCCGACTTTGGTAATATTTCGGGGTCAGAGCGGGTTCCGCGCCAATCACTCTGACGGCAGGGCGGGTTTCTTTGATTGCGGTAGCCACACCGGAGAGAAGTCCGCCACCGCCCAGCGGCACAATCACGGTATCCACATCTGGCAAATCATGCAGGATTTCGCAGCCGATCGTTCCCTGGCCCGCCATGACCATCGGATCTTCAAAGCCATGCACCACCGCATAATTGTTGAGCTCGGCAATTTCATACACCTTCTTCCAGCGGGACGCATTGTCGCCATCGAAGAGAATCACCTCTGCGCCCAGGGCGCGCGTATTGTCGATTTTGATTTGCGGCGTTGTGACCGGCAGCACCAGAATGACCTTTACGCCCAGCATTCTGCCTGCATAAGACAGGCCCTGGGCATGATTGCCTGATGAACTGGAAATCATGCCGTTGGCAAACGCTTCAACGGGCAGAGAAAGGACCTTATTCAGTGCGCCCCGTATTTTAAACGCGCCGGTAATCTGCAACGTCTCCGGCTTGAGGTAAAGCTCACAGCCGACCCGTTTTTCAATTTTTTCAGCGCGGAGTAACGGCGTATGGCGAATATGGGCAGCGATGCGCTGCTGTGCGTCATGAATGTCCTGCAGGGTGGGGTACGAACGCGTCATATACATTACCTTCGTCTGAACGAAACGTTATTCAAAAAATGCAAATCCGGTTCCGTAGCCTTTTTCAAGGGCCTTGCGGTAAATGCGCCCGGCTGTCGTGTTGTCCTGAATGGCAAGCCCGGTGGAGTCAAAGAAGGTAATTTCCCGATCGTTTTCCCGGCCCGGTTTCGTCCCGGACAAAATTTCCCCGATTTCGGCATGGATCGCGTTTTCACTGATGATATTTCTGTCCAGCGCATGCCAGGTTTCTCCTTTCTGCGTGCACTGGGGCAGGGAATCCACGATCACTTTTGCCCGACCAAAAATCTGCGGGTCAAACTCCTGTTTACCGCGCTGATCGGTGCCAATGGCGATGATATGCGTGCCGGGCGGAATCCAGTCGGCCTCAATCAGCGGTCCTTTGCCCCGGGTGGTGGTGATAAGAATATCGGCTTGCCCGACCGCCGCCTGACAGCTGTCCGCGATAATGACCGGAATACCTGTGGTGCTTTCAATGTCCGCTTTGAAAGCCTGACGGGTGGCTGGCGTTCGGCTCCAGGCATGGATTTCCTCAATATCCATTACCCGGGCGATCGCCTGGATTTGCATTCTCGCCTGATTGCCAGTGCCAATCGCGGCGATTTTTTTGGCATTTTTACGTGCCAGTGCTCTGACGGAAACAGCGCCCGACGCACCGGTTCGCAGACCGGTAATCAGGCTACCGTCCATCACACAGCACAGGGCGCCGCTTTGGGCATCAAACAGGATGATCGTGCCCATACCGCCCGGCAGACCAGGACGGGACGGGTTTTCTGAAAAACCGCCGGAGGAGGCTTTCATCGAAATCAGTTCGTTGGTGCGGTAATAGCAGGTTTTAAAATCAATCTCGCCACGGGGGGCGGGCAGGTGCAGGCCGATATAGTCGGGCTGTTCCACCAGGCCGCCGTTAAAGGCCCTGTAGGCTTCGTCGACGGCTTCAATGACATCATCAATGCTGATGAGCTGTCGGACATCTTCTTTGGTGAGTAATAAGGTCTTCATGCGTCCTCGGGTCGTGTCAGACGAACGATTCCCGACTAGCGCAATGGTGTTAAAACGCGGTCGGGAAAAGAGGGATTCCCGACATTATTACACTGGTGTTGCAACAGAAAATGCCAATCTGCACCCCGGAGAAACGCTTTAAACTGTTTTAGCGACGGGTGACGAAAGCTAATGCTCGGGCAAGTGCGACGGCGGAAAGGCGAGCGAGGCGCAAAAAAAAGGGCTTATGCAGAACATAAGCCCTTAATCTTATGGCGTACGGATTTTATTTCTCCGGCACCACATTCAGCAGTGTAGTCAGCAGCTTCCAGTACAGGCCAACGCTTTCGATATGGACTTGCTCATCGGGGGAGTGCGGACCTGTGATGGTCGGGCCGATCGAGACCATATCCATGTTGGGATAGGGCTTTTTAAACAAGCCACATTCCAGACCCGCGTGGATCACCTGAATATTGGGAGTTTTGCCAAACAGGGCGACATAGGTTTCACGCGTCAGGGCCATTATGGGCGAGTCGGCATCGGGCTGCCAGCCAGGATAGCCGCCTTTTGGTTTGGTCTGCGCGCCCGCCAACTGGCCGAGTGAAGTCAGCATCTGCACCACATAATCACGTCCCGTGTCGATCAGCGAACGAATCAGACAGTTAATTTCCGCTTTGTCGGCATCCATCGTCACAACGCCCACATTGAGTGAGGTTTCCACAACGCCCTTGGCGACATCAGAGTTGCGGATCACGCCGTTCGGGGTGCTGTTTAACAAATTCAGGAAGCGATCGCGGCTTTCACGGCTCAGCGCCTCGCCCTGATGGGCAACCGGCTCGCTGACGAAAGCAATATTCTTCTCTTTCACGCCGTGCTCATTCTGTACCGCAGCCAGGAAGCTGGCGGCGGCTGATTTGAGGTTATCCACTTTGCTGCTGTCGACAGAAACGGTTGCAAAGGCTTCGCGAGGAATCGCGTTGCGCAGTGTACCGCCGGTGAACGCAATCAGGCGAAGATCCAGCTCTGCCGCATGCGCGGTCAGGAAACGGGCCAGCAACTTATTGGCATTCCCCAGGCCCATATGAATATCCGCACCTGAGTGACCGCCACGCAGTCCTTTCAGGGTGAACTTCAGGGTTTCAAAACCGGCAGGAACCGCTTCGCGCGTCAGGGGCAGGGTTGTGATGAAATCGATGCCGCCTGCGCAACCCATGTAGATCTCACCTTCTTCTTCCGAATCGGTGTTGATCAAAATGTCAGCCTGCAGCCAGCCTGGCTGTAAACCAAAAGCACCGTCCATACCGGTTTCTTCGGTCATGGTGAGCAGGACTTCCAGCGGGCCATGGGTCAGGCTGTTGTCCGCCAGTACCGCAAGGGCCGACGCCATACCAATCCCGTTATCGGCGCCCAGCGTCGTCCCGCGCGCTTTCACCCATTCGCCATCGACATACGGCTGAATAGGATCTTTGGTGAAGTCGTGAACGGTATCGTTATTTTTCTGCGGCACCATATCAAGGTGTGCCTGCAGGGCCACGGGCGTGCGTTTTTCCATACCGGCGGTCGCAGGTTTACGAATCAGGATATTGCCGACCTGATCGCGCTCACACCAGAAGCCTTGTTCTTTGGCCCAGTTAACAATGTAGTTAGCCAGCGCTTCTTCATGAAAAGAGGGATGAGGAATCGAGCAGATTTTGGCGAAAAAATCCCACAGCGGCTGTGGAGAGAGTTGAGACAATTCAGACACGACAAGTCTCCTGTGTCAGTGCGCCGGCTTTGCCGGACATTGCGAAGTTCCAGTGAAAGATCGCCGTCAGTGAACTGACGAGATAGGGCGAGAATATCACTGTTTTTCGTTCTGTGTGTCATTCACCGCGCTAAAAAACCGCAACCAGCCGCCAGGTGCTGGTTTTTAGCGCGTCATGTCCTTATAATCTCGCGCAACCTTTTCCCCGTTGCACATTTTTTAAGCCACACTGACTGGCTGGGATTCCTATTTATGAGCGAAAAATACGTCGTTACCTGGGACATGCTGCAGATTCATGCCCGTAAACTGGCTCAACGCCTGCTGCCTGTTGAACAGTGGAAAGGCATTATTGCAGTGAGTCGCGGCGGTCTGGTACCGGCTTCGCTGCTGGCACGTGAACTGGGTATTCGCTATGTCGATACCGTGTGTATTTCCAGCTATGACCACGATCATCAGCGTGAAATGAAAGTCCTGAAACGCGCCGAAGGCGATGGTGAAGGCTTTATCGTGATTGATGACCTTGTGGATACCGGCGGTACCGCACAAGCCATCCGTGAGATGTATCCGAAAGCGCGCTTCTGCACCATCTTTGCAAAGCCTGCCGGACGTGCGCTGGTTGATGACTATATCGTTGATATTCCGCAGAACACCTGGATCGAACAGCCATGGGACATGGGCGTGGTTTATATTCCACCGATTGTCAAAGGCTGATTGACGCAACACAAACAACGCCCGGTTTTCCGGGCGTTGTGCTTTCTGCGCCTCGCGACTTGCCGTGCAGTACAGTAAACTTAACTGCTGCTGTCTGTGTTGTTAGAGAGGTGATATGTCTGGCAAAAACCTGAGCGTTGAGCTGTTTAAACCTCGCTTTAAACATCCCGAAACGTCGTCGCTGGTACGCCTGCGTCGGCATGCCACGCATGAAGTGCATTCTGCCCTGGATGGCGACAGCCGGCGCGGCTGGTATCGGATGCTTAATAAGCTGATGTGGACATGGCGGGGCGTGCCCGCGCAGGAGATCAGCGAGGTACTGGCGCGTATTGCAATCAGCGATGTTGAGCACACCAACCCTGCGCTACTGGATACGGTAATAGGTTATCGCAACGGTAACTGGAACTACGAGTGGAGCAGACAGGCAGGTCGCTGGCAACAACGGGCGCTGGACGCGAAAGAGGACGCCCACGACCAGGCCGGGCATGACTGGCTGCACGCGTCTCATCTCTACAGTGTGGCTGCGTACCCCTATATTAAAGGCGATGAACTGGCTGATCAGGCGCAGGCTCTGGCCAGCCGCGCTTATGAAGAAGCGACCCGCCGCTTACCCGGGGAACTCAAAACGCTGACCTTCCGCATTGAAGGAGGCAGCCCCGTCAGCGGCTTTTTGCATATGCCGCCTGGCGTGGAAGCCCCTTATCCCACCGTGATGTTTTGCGGTGCGCTGGACTCGCTGCAAACTGACCACTATCGTCTCTTCCACGATTATCTTGCGCCGCGCGGCATCGCTATGCTGACGCTGGATATGCCGTCCGTCGGGAACGCCATCAAGTGGAAGCTCAGCCAGGATACCAGCTTTCTTCATCAGCAGGTGCTGCGCGATCTGGCTTCTGTTCCGTGGATCGATCACACGCGCGTAGCGGCGCTGGGTTTTCGCTTCGGTGCCAATGTCGCCGTTCGTCTGGCCTATCTGGAAGCGCCGCGTCTGCGAGCCGTAGCCTGTCTCGGGCCCATCGTGCACAGCCTGCTGACACAAAATACCTTGCAGAACAAAGTACCGGATATGTATATGGACATGCTGGCCAGTCGGCTTGGCATGGCAGGCAGTACAGACAGCGCTTTGCGGGCGGAACTGCTCAGCTACTCGCTGAAAAATCAGGGGCTACTGGGACGTCGAACTGCCACGCCCATGCTGTCCGCATACTGGTCCAACGATCTCTTCAGCCCTGAGGAGGAAAGCAAACTGATTGCCAGCTCTTCATCACAAGGTAAAGCGTTGTTAATTCCGGTAAAACCGGTAGCGGCCAGTTTCGATAGCGCCCTGAATGAAATCTGCGACTGGCTGGCACAACGTTTAAAAAGATAGCTGGCAAAATTGACAGTGTTTGCTACAACTACTAGCTGGAATCATTCGGATCGTTGCAAGACAATGCAGCATGGCTGCTGCGGTTCGAGATATAAAGCCTGTCCTAATGGAGAATTAGCATGACGTTACCGAGTGGTCATCCCCGCAGTCGCCTGCTTAAACGCTTCACGGAACTGGGACCTTACATACGCGATGGAAAATGTAGTGAAAATCGCTTCTTCTTCGACTGCCTGGCTGCCTGCGTAAATGTTAAACCTGCGCCTGAGCTGCGAGAGTTCTGGGGCTGGTGGATGGAGCTGGAAGCGCAAGCCGATCACGTTACCTATGTGTATCATATTGGCCTGTTTGATAAAGAGGGCGACTGGTCTGTCGCCACGATCAAGGGCAAAGATAATTCAGCCCGCGTGGAAGAAACGCTGCGTAATTTCCATGGCCGTTTAAAAGAGACGCTGAAAGAGTTTGAACTGGATCTGGTGCCCGCCAGTGACTTTGATGAAAAACCGATAAAACTCAGCGCCTGAAACTGAAGCCCCTGCGGGGGCTTTTTTGTCAGGATCGATCCCGCTCAGATTGCCATACAGGAAAGGGCGAGTGATGGTCACTCGCCCTTTTAACAGACACATTCACATTGAGGGTAAAGCACTAAACCTCTCCATCACGCGGGCCGTCATTCCTTCGACAGCCTCTCTCGTCAGGCGAAGCTCAGATTCATCAGAACTGGTAGGTCAGGCCGACAGCAACGATGTCATCGTTGTTAAGCGCCAGCTTGTTGTCTTTATCCAGTTGGTTAATTTTGTAATCCACAAACGTCGACATGTTTTTGTTGAAGTAGTAGGTGGCGCCCACGTCGATATATTTAACCAGGTCTTCGTTGCCGATACCGTTTTCGATATCTTTGCCCTTGGTCTGCACGTAGCCAATAGAAGGACGCAGGCCGAAGTCAAACTGATACTGCGCAACCAGCTCCAGGTTTTCTGCTTTGTTGGCTGAGCCAGTTACAGATTTTGCGCTATTAGTAAAGCTTCCAGGTACTGTAATTGGGGTCATGTTACGCGTTTCGGTGTAGATGGCAGCCAGATAGACGCTATTTGCATCATACTTCAGACCTGTTCCCCATGATGTGGCTTTATCGCCATGACCATAGGCACCTGCCTCTTGGGCATTAGTGCGGTCAGATGAAGTAATCGCACCTAAAATGCTTACGCCCGTATCGGCAATGGTGTAGCCCAGTGAAGCACCGTAGCCGTCACCATTCTGGCGAGTCGTGTCGATGGTATTATCTGAGTTCAGACCACGAGAGTTGGCGCTCCTGTTATCGTTTTTACCCTGATACTGCAGGGCAAACTTCAGACCATCGACCAGACCAAAAAAGTTGGTGTTACGGTAAGTGGCGACGCCAGAAGCGCGCTGCGCCATAAAGTTATCCGTACGGGCTGTACCGTCACCACCAAATTCCGGGAAGACGTCAGTCAGCGATTCAACGTCATACAGTACGCCGTAGTTACGGCCATAGTCGAATGAACCGTACTGAGAGAATTTCAGACCGGCAAAGCCCAGACGGGTTTTGTTGCCTGTATTAGCATCGCTGCCTTCAGAGTTGTTAGCATTGTACTGATATTCCCACTGGCCATAACCGGTCATCATATCGTTAATCTGCGTCTGGCCTTTAAAGCCGATACGCACATAAGATTTGTCGCCATTTTGACCAGCATTATCGCTCATGTAATGCTCGGCTTTTACCTTACCGTAGAAATCCAGCTTGTTACCGTCTTTGTTATAAACTTCAGCGGCCTGAGCGGCAGAGGTCAGCGCCAGAGCAGAGACAACGATTGCCAGTGTACTTTTCTTCATTTGCTATCAATCCCAATGAGTAAAATGCTTATATCCTCACTATTTTCTTGCTGCAGGCAGGGCTGCCTTATTCTCTGATGGCTCAGTGAACGCACCAGGGGGCATTCATTTGCCGCCTTGTTACATCAAGAAAACTTTTGAGGCATTAGTGAAAATATTTGTAAAACACCGACTTTTTACCGATGAATGGTGAAGTTTTTATGACAACTTTTATGTTTTGTTGTTAAAGGGGAACTTTTGGTCTACTCCGCACTCTGCAAAATTTGCAGCTTTTCCCTTACTGGCTGTTGGCTTCCCTCACCGCACCTGTTAAAAAGTCGGTTCACAGAAATTTTTTACGGCAGGACAACATGAGTGGCAGTCAGACCCTTGTGGTCAAATTGGGTACCAGCGTGCTTACCGGCGGTTCGCGTCGGTTAAACCGGGCACATATGGTGGAGTTAGTGCGTCAGTGCGCGCAGCAGCACGCCGCCGGCCATCGTATTGTGATTGTGACCTCCGGCGCGATGGCGGCCGGTCGTGAACATCTGGGTTACCCCGAACTGCCGCCTACCATCGCCTCAAAGCAGCTGTTAGCTGCGGTGGGGCAAAGTCGTCTGATCCAGTTGTGGGAACAGCTGTTTTCTATTTACGGTATTCATATCGGGCAGATGTTACTGACCCGTGCTGATATGGAAGATCGCGAACGCTTCCTCAATGCCCGCGATACCTTACGGGCCTTGCTGGACAACCACATTGTGCCGGTCATCAATGAAAATGACGCCGTTGCCACGGCGGAAATTAAAGTGGGCGATAATGACAACCTCTCTGCGCTGGCGGCAATGCTGGGCGGGGCAGACAAACTGTTGTTACTGACCGATCAGCAGGGATTGTTTACCGCCGATCCGCGCAGTAATCCGGATGCCCAGTTAATCAGCGATGTGCATATCATTGACGACGCACTGCGCGCACTGGCGGGCGGAAGCGTATCCGGGTTGGGCACGGGCGGCATGTCGACGAAGCTGCAGGCTGCCGATGTCGCCTGCCGGGCCGGTATTGATGTCATTATTGCGGCCGGAAGTCGTCATGGCGTAATCAACGATGTGATTGAGGGCAAGCCTGTCGGAACACTGTTTCATGCTCAGCAGACGCCGCTGGAAAACCGTAAACGCTGGATTTTCGGTGCGCCGCCCGCCGGAGAGATCACCGTGGATGACGGTGCGCTTGCTGCGATTGTTGCGCGCGGCAGTTCACTGCTGCCAAAAGGGATCCGCGAGATTCAGGGGAATTTTTCCCGTGGTGAAGTAATCCGTATCCGCAGTTTGCAGGGGCGCGATATTGCGCACGGCGTCTCGCGCTATAACAGTGATGCGATGCGCATGATTGCGGGTCACCATAGTCAGCAGATAAGCGAGATTCTGGGCTACGAATACGGGCCGGTTGCCGTGCATCGCGACGACATGATCGTCAGTTAAGGAGTACACATGCTTGAAGAAATGGGAAAGGCGGCGCGCGCCGCGGCCTGGAAACTGGCGGATCTGTCTGCGGCGGAAAAAAATCAGGTTTTGCTGACTATCGCCGATCGGCTTGAGGCAGAAAGCGAGGGGATCCTGGCCGCAAACGAGCAGGATTTGGCTGAGGCGCGGCAGAACGGCATGAGCGCCGCATTGCTCGATCGCCTGACGCTGACGCCCGCGCGCCTCAGTGCGATTGCCCACGATGTTCGCCAGGTCTGTCGGCTCGCCGATCCGGTAGGGCAGGTGATCGATGGTGGTTTACTGGACAGTGGCTTGCGTATTGAGCGCCGCCGGGTGCCGTTAGGGGTGATCGGCGTCATTTATGAAGCGCGTCCGAACGTCACGGTGGATGTGGCGAGCCTGTGTCTGAAAACCGGCAATGCGGCCATCCTGCGTGGAGGGAAAGAGACATGGCGGACAAACGCGGCTACCGTCCGGGTAATACAAAACGCTTTGCAGCAGCACGGCTTGCCATCAGCTGCCATTCAGGCGATTGAGAATCCGGATCGGGAACTGGTCAATCAACTGCTAAAACTGGACCGCTATGTGGATATGTTGATTCCGCGAGGGGGCGCCGGACTGCACAAACTCTGCCGCGAACACTCCACTATTCCGGTGATTACTGGCGGCATTGGCGTTTGCCATATGTATATCGACGACACGATGGATATCGACGCCGCGCTGGATATCATCGTGAATGCCAAGAAGCAGCGTCCGAGTGCCTGTAACTCCCTCGAAACGCTGCTGATCGACGCGGCCATGGCGGCGCGCTTTCTGCCCGCTTTTATGGCCCGCATGGCAGAGGAGAACATTCCGCTGCATGCTGATGCCAGTATCCTGAGTGAACTGCAGCAGGGACCGGCCAGCGTTACCGCCATCCAACAGGGCGATTACGACGATGAATGGCTGTCGCTTGATCTCAACGTTAAACGGGTTGCCGATATGGATGAAGCTATCGCGCATATTCGCGAGCACGGCACGCAGCACTCAGACGCTATCCTGACACGCAGCACACAAAATGCCGCGCGCTTTGTTAAGCAGGTTGACTCGTCTGCTGTTTACGTCAACGCCAGCACGCGCTTTACCGACGGGGCACAGTTTGGTCTGGGCGCGGAAGTCGCGGTCAGTACGCAAAAACTGCATGCCCGTGGTCCAATGGGCCTGGAGGCGCTGACGACCTATAAATGGATTGGCTGGGGAGACGACAGCCTGCGTGCATAACCGCATTTTAGTGAATAAAACGGGAGCCTGTGCAGGCTCCCGTTTTTTTTAGATGGCTTTTTTCGCACCATTCAATGGTAGAGTTTTTCGTCCGTTGGCCGCTTTTTAGTCAGTAAGAGGGAGGCTGTTCATCAGAAACGATGAAGGTAGGGCGCAATTTTTTACACAAGATTACTGAAAGGTGAGGTCAGACGCGGCTTAGCGCCTGATTTTATGCTTCGCTTGGCATAATAACGGTTAACAATAATCAAAAATGCCTGGCAATGCCGTTAGGTAGTCAACGGGCGGTAATATAAAATGAACTGGTAGCAATAACGAAAATAACATTCAGCACCTCTTTCATGGTTGATTATTAACTGATGGTTAAAAAAGAGAGTATCAAACAAGCGTTCACTGCCAGGCTGATCGCCGCGTGTGAAAGTGCGGGCATCACCGGTCATGGCCGAAATAAGCAGGTCGCCTGTGCGCTGCAACAGCAGGGTTGTCAGATTTCCGCACCCGGCGTGTGGAAATGGTTTAACGCGCAGTCCGTGCCCGATAACGGCAATCTTCTGGCGCTCAGCCAGTTACTGGGTGTCAGAGTAGAATGGTTGCAATATGGCATGGAGCAGACCCCGGAACCGTATTTACTGCAGGATATGCCGTGCCAAAAAAGCACGTTCCGCGTTAACAGTTTTGACCTGGGGCAAACGTCAGCAATGGGGGTTCCCGTCGGGGATGACTTCGTTGAAACGATTAAGGCTATCGAATACGGGCAGGAGGAAGCCCGCATCTTGTTCAGCGGCCGCCCGGCCGATCATATTCGGTTAATCGCAATGAACAGCGATGCCATGTCAGACACATTTGCCCCACGGGATCAGCTGTTTGTGGACATTAGCGTGCAGACATTCGACGGAGATGGCATCTACATTTTTACGCTGGACGACAGACTTTACCTCAAACGCCTGCAACTGCAGCATAAAAGAATTGCTGTTATCTCAGATAATAAACGTTACGAGACCTGGTATCTGGACCGGAATGATGTGGGCAGTTTAACCGTTCTGGCAAAGGTGATAATGAGCCAGGCCAGGCAGTATCATATTCTGGGTTAGGCAATTCAGTCAGACTGATGATCCTTAAGTGAAAAAAATAATCGGTCTAAATTCAAAAAGTTAACTTATGGTAAAAAATAAATTAACCAGTGGTGTTTGATAAAGCATAAGAACCTGTTAATAATTTGAGCAGGGACGAAAAAAGTTGTTACCTCCAGGATGAAACGCTCTTAAACAATTGAGGCGCTGCACAAGCGCGAATCAACCCCCCAACGCTAATGAGCTTTGGGATGGGGTGGATGCGTACCGTGCAGTGTCATCAGATGCCGCCCGAACCCTTTGCTTACCCTTCCACCTGACTGATTATTCAGCCGGGAGGAGTGCCTGTGAACAGCATTCCGCGACGTTCAGGCGTGTTCAACGGAGCGAAAATGCTTGCCTGCCACCCTATCGCCAAAGACTCATTCACAGGAGGAGTTATGGCGATAATCCAGTATGGCAAAAGCGTTTTTACAGGCAATGCACGAACTCGCCGTCATCAGCGGCGTCAACCTCTTAACCGTCTCAAACACAGTATTGACGAAGCACTTAACTGTCCACCCGAAACCCGCACGCTTCGCCGCGCAGAGCAAATCTGTCAGCGGCAAGTGATATCGGCTGTTGATCGCGCGATTGCCGCACCGCGCCTGAGAAGCCAGGAGATATCGGGATTTGATAATTGCTGCCTGCCACATGTTCATCTCTATGCGGTCCGTTGAACGAATTTTTCGTCACTGATTTTACGCCTGTCGCAGACATCTCCATCCTTTCTGACCTTTTGTAAATGCTTCAATGCTGCTGCATGTTCACCCGACATCGCCGCTGCGTTTATCCCTGCACTAATCAGTTTGTTTTATGTTTTGTCAGTCCGGTCGGTTATGTCTGCATCGTCTATGAGGAGTTTTTATGAGCCAGATTATTGCAATTCTGAATTTTGAAGAGGGTTACGCCGAAATGCCTTATCTCGATACGCTGGGGTTTCCTACCGTTGCAGGCGGCATCCGTATTGGCCCAAAAGGCGCATCGCTAAGTAACTATGTCATGCGGGTTCCCCGGCGGGTCGGGGATGTCTGGAAGCAATGCATTCTGGAAAACAAGATCACAGATATGCAAAGCCGTGCGCCCATTAAGCTGGCGCTGGAGAAATGTAATGAGGCGCGTACCGATGTTCTGATGAGTATGGCCTATCAGCTTGGCGTAGATGGCATTTTGCAGTTTAAAAACATGCTCAACGCGATTGCCCAGGAAAACTTTGTTGAGGCCGGTGAGGCCATGCTCAACAGCCTGTGGGCGCGGCAGACACCGGGCCGTGTCCGGCGTCATGCCGAAGTGATGCGCAGCGGAAACTATGACGTCTACCGGGGGTTACTATGAGATGGTTACTTTTCATTATCGCGGTGTTAAGCGTCATTATCATTTTGCTGTTAATGCAGCGCTTCACCACGCTTCAGTTTGTTTCTCACGCCAAATTGTTGTTTAAAACCTGGTCTGTATGGCTTGCCTCGCTGGGATCGATGCTCAGTGCCTGGGTTCAGTCGTTTCCGTCTTCTGCGCTCAATGCCTGGCAAACGCTGCCGGAGGACGTAAAAAGCATTCTTCCCCACAACTATCTGGGTCTTATCGGTGCCTTCATGGTGGCGATGGGCGTGATTGCGCAGTTTGTTCGCCAGAAAACCCTGCTCAATGAAAAACGGCAAAGTAAGGAGATGGAGTCATGACGTTTTTTTCTCTGTTAACCAACGGCGGCTGGCACTGGTTGGCTGCGCTGGGTGCGCTGATGGCGGCTTTGGGAGCCAGTTACTTCGGTGGCAAAAAAATTGGCAAGGTGCAACAGCAGGCGCAGTCAGAAGCCGAGGGGGCCAGGCAAGAGGCAGACCGCCTGACGAAGATTACTCATCAACAGCAACACAATAGTGAGGAGGCGAAGCGTGTGGCGACTGATAACCTCAATCTTGATGATGCTGCTGCTCGCGACAAGTTGCAGCAGTCCAAATATAACCAGCCCTGAACCCATCATCTCTAACGATTCAGCCTGCATTCTCTTTTCCCCTATTTACACCCATGGCGATGACGCGCAGAAGGCAGACATTCGCACTGTGCGCGCGATCAATGCCCATAACGATCTCTGGGATGCTCTCTGTGGACATCCCTCATCGTCAAAATAGTTAACTAAATGATTTATAAAACCTTATCCTGAGGAGGATATCATGATTGAAGTCAACTCATTTGCTGAGCTGCGTACTACCGTGCCGTCAAAAGCAGGTGAAATTGCCGTGTTAAAACGCTACTACGACAAAGACTCCAGTTTCCGGGGCGGCGGTGATTTTGTGGGATTCACCGGCACCACCGCGTTAAAAGACGATGGCGGTACAGTCGCCGTTGGCAATAACTTTTACTGGAAGCGTTCGATTAACGATCCACGTGAAGTTAACATCCTGCATTTTGGCGCGAAAGGCGATGGCGTAACCGATGACACCGATGCGTTTAAACGTATTCTTGGCTGGTCACAAACTTACAGCCAAAATATGAAAGGTTTACCAGTCCGTTTTCCCGGCGGACGTTTCCTGATCATGCCAATGGACCTGAGTGATACAGAAATGCCGTTCTTTGGTCTGGCCGGCGATGACCTGGCGCTGGGTTCTCTGCCCGGCACAACCCTTATCTCCGACAAAAGCGCCAATACGCTGTTTAAGGTTAAAGCCCGGAGGACGACGATCCGTGGTATCACCTGGGATGGGCAAGCCAGCGCGGATATTGTTGCCAATAAAGCCACCATCACCCCTGAGATGTGCAGCAACACTCAGCCTTTCTTTGAAAATATCTGTGTGGAAGGGCAAATCGTCAATATTAGCTGTTTTCGCGGCCAGCGCAGTGGCGGCACGATTTTTAAACTGCAGGACACGCTCGACAGTAAGTTTGAGCAAATCTACACCAATACCACCTACTCACGGGTGTTTGATATTGGCTGGTCAAATTCGCCTAAAGGCGTGTGGGATCACTCCACGGCGGTTGAATTGTGCAACGCGAATTTCCAGACAGGCTATGGCGATGCCACGCTTTACATGCCGCGCATGACGCAGGCGATTATGCGCAACGTGTGGATTGAACATACGCGTAATCCCGGCGATCTGTCTGATGGCGGCTGGACAATTGATACGCTCAACGTCGAAGACTGTAGTGCACCTTTAATCCTCAATAATGCGCGCGTGGTAATGCGCCATATTAACCTGCAGGCGGGCGCAAAGCTCAGTCAGGATCTGGTCACGGGCAAATGGCTTTCTACTTTCGAGTATGGCTATCGCCGCGACGAGAACTACGGCACGTTTATGAGTGGATCGCTACGGGCAGGGTACTTCAGTGGCTATAAAGTCGTGAATAATACTGCGACGGATAACTGGTATCGCCTGGGCCAGGTGTTTTTCCCTTCACCCAATCAGCAATGGGTTATTGAGTTGATTGGTAAAGCGGATAACACCACGCCTTCGGGGACTGCTACGTCACCCGTTAACATGCCGGGTACAGGGAAAACGTGGATCAACCTACAACGGCTGGATACCGTCTGGGCGGATGCCTGCCACATGGGTCAACCTGCTGTTATGGATATTCGCTACAACCGGGTGGGCACCACCTATGCTGGCGTGTGGGTCAAGCTGCGCGCTAACAGCGGTGAGACCATGTTTAACCTGAAAACCACCGGGCCGACGCGCTTTGACACCGGATCCTGCTCACTTTTCCAGAGTGATATGTCTCAGGTTGATGACGTCACAAAAGTCGGGACGCTAAAACCCGCTGCGCGCTTTGGTCTTCACAATGGTGTAGCGGGGCTGGGCGCCAATGAAAAAGGGGTGGTAACCCTGGCGACCGCAGAAGGCTCGCCGACAAATAAAACAACGCCGACCGGATTTGTGCTGATGAATATAAACGGCGTCGATCGGAAGGTGGCGTATTACGATTAGCATGCATATACATTCGCGAGGCTTCGGCCTCGCGACGTTTATTTATATGCTGGCAGATGTTGAAGTGTTATTGCGATGATCTGACGCGCTGTGCGGACAGATCGCTTCCTTTTTATAAACCTTTACTAAACAACCTGACGTTATTCGCCATGAGTGATAACGCAAAGCGCACTGCATGACAAAAATTTTTACGTTTCAATACTAAAAATTAAAGTCCCAATAACTCTTCGCAAGAAACACTCCATTCTTGCAACACAAGGAACACGTTGTATGGTGGCTGCCATTATCATTGGTATTTTTATTATTAGCGTTATCTATGCGCACTCACGCGGTGTAGAAAAGCAAAAGTTTTCACGTCAGTTATTTGATCATTCGACCTTTATGGCGCCCATCAATATGTTTATGACGGGCTTCTCCAGGTTGCCGGCAAAACAGCCTTATTTCCCAACGGATGATTTTCCTGAACTTCGTCAGCTTACCGATAACTGGGAGGTTATCCGTGAGGAGGCGATACGGCTTCAGGATCACATCAAAGCGGCACAAAGCCATAATGATGCAGGTTTTAACACCTTCTTTAAACGTGGCTGGAAACGTTTTTACCTTAAGTGGTATAGCGATGTGCACCCTTCAGCACAGCAGCTGTGTCCTGTGACCACGGCACTGGTGAGTCAGATCCCGTCCATCAAAGCAGCCATGTTTGCAGAACTGCCTGCAGGCAGTCATTTAGGTAAACACCGCGATCCCTACGCGGGATCGGTGCGTTATCACCTTGGTCTGGTGACGCCCAATGACGACCGTTGTTTCATCGAAGTGGATCGCCAGCGCCATAGCTGGCGCGATGGTCAGGCGGTGATTTTTGACGAAACGTATGTGCACTGGGCGCAGAATGAAAGCGAGCAAACGCGCATTATTCTGTTCTGCGATATTGAGCGGCCGATGAAATGGCGCTGGGCACAGGCGGTTAATCACTGGGTTGGCAATACATTAATGTCGGCAGCCGCCTCGCCCAATGATGAGAATGACAAAACGGGATTCATTAACCGGATTTTTAAATACGTTAATGCTGTTCGCGATGCCGGACAGAAGCTGAAAAAGCGTAACCGGACCCTTTATTACTGGGTAAAACATAGCTTAATTGCCCTGATCTTTTTGGCGATCATTGTCCCGGGTATGATGTAAGCAAAATAACAAGGCGGTCAGGCGCAGACTGACCGCCTCATTGGCTGGCGAATATAACCGACAGTCCTTACTTTAGTTTGAACTCACTGGCATCAATCGCATAGTGTTTCATTTTTCGCCATAAGGTGGTGCGTCCAATATTCAGCATCGCCGACATAGCCTGTACCTTGCCGTGCGTCATTCGGGCTGCCTGAAGAATCGCTTCTTTTTCAATGGCGCGAAAAGACAAATCATCCGGCAACAACGCCGTGCCGGCAGTATTATCAGCCTGTTCAGAAAACAGTGATTCAGGCAGGTTGCTTAGCCGGATATGGCCATTTTCACTGCGGATCGCAATATTCTCGATTACGCTGTTGAGCTCAAAGTCATTGCCTGGCCATCCATACTGCATTAACTGCGTGATAACCTCGTCATCCACTTTAAAACGTGATGAAAACCGCTTTTCCAGCCTGCGCAACCGGTTGTTAATGAGACAGGGAATGCTGTGACGGCGCGCCCGCAGAGGCGGTATGGCAATTTCAAAGGAATGTAAGGCGTAATAAAGCTGACGGCTAAAACGATTCTGTTCCACAAGATGGGCCAGATTAGTGGTCGTCGTGGCAATCACTTTGATATCAACAGGAATAAGCCGCCGGGCATCCAGCCGGGTCAGTACGCCCTGTTTGATGACCTGAAGCAGCACAGACTGCTGAGCCGGAGTCAGATATTCAATCTTTTCCAAAAACAACGTGCCGCCGCTGGCCAGCGCCAGTCGGCTTAACCGGCCATCTTCATCCTCGCCGGGCGCACTGCCTGTAAAATCCTCTCCCAGAGAATTGTCGGCATAAAGTTGACAGTTAACCGCAATGTAGGGACCACTCGCCCGGTCGCTTTCATTATGAATCGCCTGGCTGAGTAGCTCTTTCCCCACGCCTTCTTCCCCACACAGTAAGACCGGAAAGCGGCCTTTTGCGGCCTGACGGCCGAAACAAACCAAACGTCGTGTTTCCGCATCTTCTTCAGGCATTTGTTCAAACGTATGGCTGACTTTGCCTAACTGACTGGTCATCAGCTGGCGCATCTGCTCAACCGGATGAAGCAGCAAAATAAAACTGTTGCCCTGGGGTTCAACAATCGGTTTCAACGTAATGACGGCATCCACAAACTGGTGCTGGCTTTCAAACGTGACCTCTACATGCTTCAGCGCCTGAACATGGGTGATGGCCCGACGCAACAGGGCAGGCAGGGTCACCAAATCCGCCAGCATTTTTCCCTGACTGGTCAGCGCATTCAGATGCAACATCCGTGCGGCCCGGGCGTTGAGAAACTGCAACACGCCTTGCTCGTTCCAGGCCATCACGCCGTCATCCATGCTTTCCAGCAGGCCATTGAGTTGATTCAGATGGCGGTTGGACTCGGTAAGCAAAGTGTCCGTCAGTAACGAGTTGCCCACTTCACGGGCAATGGCTAACGTCAGAGAAAGATCTGACGATGCCTGCGTCTTGTCCTGGCAGGCCAGAGAAATGGAGCCAAATAAGCGACCATGATTATCAAATATTGGGGTTGAGCAGAAAAACCAGGGATGAAGGGCCCGTTTGAAGTGCTGTTCGCCGTGGGTCTTAATGGGCTGACCTTCAAGCGCCGCCAGCGATAAGGCACAGGTACCGATAATGCTTTCCGCACAATAGCTGCCATCCCGCATGCCTAATGCGTCAAGCTGCATCAGCGTTTCAGGCGCGCCGCAGCGGGTCAGAATACAGGCTGATTCGTCCAGAATGAGCAGCGCACAGGCACGGTTTTCCATGTATTCCCATGCATCCTCCAGCGTCGCCTGACCGAGGGTTATCAACGCGGCTTTACGTCGACATATGGATTCATAGGTCAGGCCCTGCGCCTGGTGTGGCGTCTGCCAGTTATCGCGTTGCATATATTTACTGCAGCGCTGCCATGACTGCGTAATCACCACTGAACCGTCATTATTGCTATGGGGAGGTAAACCCGTCATCACGTTTTCCGCCAGAAAACCATAGAAAATCCCTCTGACAGATCCGGTCAGAGGGACGCCAGGTGCCCGTGATACCCGGGCCAGCGGTTACCGGCAGTCGGCTAACGTGACAGCCACTGCTGCCCCAGCAGATCCGCAGTCACAATGGCTGCGTACACGCTGTCCGTTGTAACCGGGAACGGCATATTGTGGATGGTTTCGCCTTCCACGCAGGCCGCATGGGCAACCGCGCTTATTTTCTCTTCAATGCCGTGTTTCACTCCCATCTGTGCCAGCGTGACAGGCAGGCCCACTTTCTGGCAGAAGTTCAGCACGGTTTCGATCTCATCTGTCGGGCTGTTTTGCAGTACCAACTGCGCGAGCGTACCAAACGCCACTTTTTCGCCATGATAAAGATGATGGCACTCTTCCAGCACGGTAAATGCGTTGTGAATCGCATGAGCGGCAGCCAGACCGCTGCTCTCAAAACCAATACCACTCAGATAGGTGTTGGCTTCCACAATACGTTCCAGGGCTTCCGTGACGACGCCCGCCTGGGCGGCACAGCGCGCTTTTTCGCCCTCAGCCAGAAGCGTCTCGTAGCACAGACGCGCCAGGCTTAACGCGGCCGCGGTCGATTTCCCTCCCGCCATGCTGGTTGCGCCCGAGTCATAACAGGCTTTTGCTTCAAACCAGGTCGACAGGGCATCACCCATACCGGCGACCAGTAAGCGAACCGGGGCTTTGGCAATGATTGTAGTATCCATGACCACCATGTCAGGGTTTTTGGGATAGATCAGGTACTCAGCAAACTCACCGGATTCGGTATAAATGACCGACAGCGCGCTGGTGGGCGCATCCGTCGACGCGATGGTCGGGATCACCACCACCGGCAGTTTCAGATACCAGGCGACGGCTTTAGCGGTGTCCAGCGTTTTCCCCCCACCCAGTCCGATCACGCCCCGGCAGCCATGCTGTTCGACAAGGGCCATCAGGCGTTCTATTTCCGTCCGGCAACACTCCCCGTTAAAGCGTTCGGCATGGCAGGTCACACTGTGGCTGGCAAGGCCGGACAGGACCTGATCGCCCGCCAGTTTCATCACAACGTCATCGGCAATCACAAAAAAATGATTTGCCAGGTTTTTGGCATATTCCCCAAAGGACAACAAGGCATCGGGGCCCTGAATATATTTCGCTGGAGACTGAATAATTTTTGGCATTCCTTTCACCCTCAAGTAAGAACATGTTCGCAAGATGAACGCGCGCATCTTTCTGGCTCAGTTGGCGATGTGAGCCGGATGATGACCGGCGTACGCGACTCACTTTACGATCAACGGTGAGGGGAAATATTTTTGACGCCAACGTTCTTATATGGAACGCCATACGGCCAGTTATGTTCCATCCTGAAACAATAAACGCGCTCGAAAAGCCATGTTGCGATCGCGATCTCCTCTTAGCGGTTAAGAGACTACCCGGAACCCATGTGAGAGGAAGGACGCGACTGCGCGCCAGCCTGAGGGGATAAAACGCTTATCGCTCAGACAGATTGATCACGTGCAACGATCCCGATTTCTTGCTTTGCCTCTCATTTTTCGCCGTAAGTGCGATAAAACGTTTCATAACGAAACATAATAACGCAGCAAAACGTTCCCTTATGGAACGCTGAAGAGGGGCATTTTTTTTCCTGTCGACTCCGTAAGAATCACTCCACCGACGCGCTGCTTTTCGCCGTCTCGCTCTCCTGATAATGCTGTCCCTTTTGCTGAGGCAAGAGCGGCGGCAAACCGATGCTAACGGAGCATACCCATGAAAAAGCTGATTAATCGTGTGGAAGATGTATTGAGTGAACAGCTTGCAGGCTTCGCTCGTGCCCATCCTGAACTGACGCTGCATCAGGATCCAGTTTGTATGACGCGCGCCGATGCGCCTGTCGCCGGAAAGGTTGCCTTACTGTCGGGCGGCGGAAGCGGCCATGAACCGATGCACTGCGGGTTTATTGGTCCGGGCATGCTTTCGGGTGCCTGCCCGGGTGAGATTTTCACCTCGCCAACGCCGGATAAAATGTATGAATGCGCCATGAAAATTGACGGTGGTGAAGGCGTACTGATGATAATCAAAAATTACACCGGTGATATTCTCAACTTCGAAACCGCCACCGAGCTGCTGCACGAAAGCGGTGTAAAAGTCACCACAGTGGTGGTTGACGATGACGTGGCCGTAAAAGACAGTCTCTACACGACAGGACGACGTGGTGTGGCGAATACGGTACTGATTGAAAAACTGCTTGGCGCCGCAGCGGAGCGGGGCGATTCACTGGAAGCCTGTGCGGCGCTGGGACGTAAACTCAATAACCTGGGCCACTCGATCGGTATTGCGTTAGGCGCCTGTACCGTGCCCGCCGCCGGCAAACGCTCGTTCGAACTTCAGGACAACGAAATGGAGTTCGGTGTAGGGATTCATGGCGAACCCGGCATCGACCGCCGTACTTTTACCTCGCTGGACAAGACGGTCGATGAGATGTTCGACACGCTGCTGGAGAATGGCAACTACAGCCGTACCCTACGTCACTGGGATCAAAACAGCGGAAGCTGGCAAGAGGTTAAACACAGTAAGCAGGCATTAACCCGCGGCGATCGTGTGATTGCGCTGGTTAATAATCTGGGCGCTACGCCACTGTCAGAACTGTATGGTGTTTATAACCGCCTGGCTCAGCGTTGCGACGAAAGCGGCATCACTATCGCGCGAAATCTGGTGGGCAGTTACTGCACATCGCTGGATATGGTGGGCTTTTCCATCACGCTGTTAAGCGTGGATGATGAGGCCCTGTCACTGTGGGATGCCCCGGTACACACACCTGCCCTGAACTGGGGCTGTTAAGGAGTTCGACATGTCACTTACCCGCGCCCAAATTGTGAACTGGCTTTACCGCTGTGGTGAAGTTTTTACCCGTGAAAGTGATTTTCTCACCGGCCTGGATCGCGAAATTGGCGACGCCGATCACGGCTTAAATATGCACCGGGGCTTCAGTAAGGTGGTCGAGAAGCTGCCCGCGATTGCCGATAAGGATATTGGCTTTATCCTCAAAAATACCGGCATGACGCTGCTTTCCAATGTGGGCGGTGCCAGCGGGCCGTTGTTTGGCACTTTCTTTATCCGGGCGGCGCAGGTCACACAGGCACATCAGAGCCTGACGCTGGAAGAGCTGTATCAAATGATACGCGAAGGGGCCGAAGGCGTGGTGAATCGAGGAAAAGCGGAACCCGGCGATAAAACGATGTGTGATGTCTGGCTTGCGGTGGTGGCGTCACTGCGGCACGCCAGTGAGCAAAATATGTCGGTCATCGCCGCGCTGGATGCCGCCTGCGAGCAGGCAGAAACGGCCGCTCACGCCACCATTACAATGCAGGCCCGCAAAGGCCGCGCCAGTTACCTGGGAGAGCGCAGTATTGGTCATCAGGATCCGGGGGCAACATCGGTGATGTTTATGATGCAGATGCTGGCTGCCGCCGCCAAAGCTTAAGGAGAAGCACATGGTAAATCTGGTGATCGTGTCACACAGTGCGTTGCTGGGTAACGGCGTGGAGATGCTGGCGCGACAAATGTTAACCGGCGATCGCTGCAAGCTGGCGGTCGCTGCCGGCATTGACGATCCTGATCATCCGATTGGCACGGATCCCGTGAAAGTGATGGCGGCGATCGAATCGGTGGCAGATGCGGATCATGTTCTGGTCATGATGGACATGGGAAGTGCGCTGTTAAGTGCAGAAACGGCGCTTGAGCTGCTTGATCCTGCCATTGCGGCCAAAGTGCGTTTGTGTGCCGCACCGCTGGTGGAAGGTACGCTGGCGGCAACCGTCAGTGCGGCGGCGGGTGCCGATATCGAAAAGGTGATGACGGTGGCCATGAAGGCGCTGGAGGCGAAGCAGGCACAACTGGGTATTGCATCTGATAGTGCCGTGGCCAGCGTCGCCACCGTTAACCCACACGAGGACGCACAATCGGTCACGGTGACCGTAAAAAATCACCATGGCCTGCACGTCCGTCCTGCTTCACGGCTTGTGACCACGCTGGCTGGTTTTGATGCGGAGTTGGTACTGAAAAAAGATAACCAGTGTGTCACGCCAGACAGTCTCAACCAGATTGCTCTGCTGCAGGTGCGCTGTAACGATCAGATTACCTTGTCGGCACGTGGCCCCGAAGCGGGCGCTGCGCTGGAAGCGTTCACCTCTCTGGCGGCGGAAAATTTTGGCGAGCAACCTGAAACGATGTCGCTCAGGACAACGGTACCGGACACGGGACAGGTGCAGGGTAAAGCGGTGTTTTATCCCTTGCCGCTGGCGCAGCCTGACCGGCGTCCATGTGCCGATGAGCAGCAGGAATGCCGACGGCTGAAGCAGGCAATCGCTGACACTCTCTGTGATCTGGATGCGCTGCATAAACGGGCAGAAGCGAATTATGGCGAGGCGGTAGCCGCTATTTTCGCCGGGCATCACACGTTGCTGGATGATGCCGATATGTTTGATGAAGCCTGCGAGAAGATTCGTGCGGCGCGGTGCTGTGCCGAATCCGCCTGGTATGAGGTACTCATGGCGCTGAGTCAGCAATACCGGCAACTGGATGATGCTTACCTGCAGGCGAGATTTATCGATATTCAAGACATCCTGCACCGCACCCTGTGTCACCTTAGCGGTCGTGAGATTACGCTTCCAACACCGGATGTCCCCGCGATTCTGATTGCCGATGACATCTTTCCCTCTGCGGTCGCCAGTCTGGATGTGAAGCAGATAAAAGGCATTTGCCTGCGGGAGGGCAGTGCGCTCTCTCACGCTGCCATTATTGCCCGCGAAGCCGGTGTTGCCTTTCTCTGTCAGCAGGGTGATATGCTGGATATCATTCAGCCAGAGGACAGGCTGATGATAGATGTCGCCGGGCAACAGATCAGAAGTCTTTAGCGCTTTTCATTCGCCCCTGATGAGGTCTTCGGGGGCTTTATTTCGCGCTAAACTAACCCAACTTTCCAGAGCATCCTGTTTTCTCACGCCTTTCCCTTTTCAAACGACGCATTTTTTTCGCACGAAATGTGGGTTAAAAAATGCTTACATTTCAAACCAGAAACTTAAGTTAATGCGTCCGAAAAGCGCCAGATAAAAGCAAATCTGCCTGAAAACTTCATACTTACCTGACGGAAAAATAAAGCTTCAGGATTGCGTTTTATTTAAGTCACGGTTTTTATTTTTTAATTTGCATTAAGTCGCCCGCGCTTCGCTTAGTAAATTAAATAAGCAATACATTGTCGTTTTTTCTTTTTATCAGGAATTTTCCAATAGTTCAGGTGATATTATGCTTTCGCTTGCTTACAAAAAACTTACATTTCTTTTCATTAGGCAATCCAATGAGAATAAAAGCAGGGACGTGGCTGGCGTTAAGCGCTTTACTGATCTCCGCAACGGCGTGGGCTGATCCCTTAACGCCGGGCGATCGCGATTATCTCCAGAATCAGCAACAGCAACGCCTGCAACAGGACCAGCAGCAGCGTGATGCACTCTGGCAGGCGCTGTCCCCTCAGCCTGCGCCTGCGCCGCGCACCGATGTGACCGGCCGCTGCTTTCCTGTCCATCAGATTGTCATCCGTAATGCGACCTTGCTTTCTGAGCGTCAACAGGCCGCGCTTACATCTGCTTACGTCAATCACTGCCTGAACTTAACGCAAATTAATGCGCTGGTGCATGCCATTTCCGACTGGTATATGCAAAGGGGTTATATTACCAGCCGCGCCTTTTTAACAGAACAGGATCTTACCTCCGGCCAGCTTATTATTCCTGTGCTCGAAGGCAAACTGGACACCATTATTCTGGACGGTAAACATCCACGTATATTGCGTATGGTTTTTCCGGGAATGGAGGGAAAAATACTTAACCTGCGCGATATTGAACAGGGCATGGAACAGATTAACCGTGTCAGAACGGTGCCTGTGCAGATTGAAATTCAGCCCTCGCCCAGACCGGGTTATTCCATTGTTAACTTAACGGCAAAGCCTGAATTTCCGCTCAGCATGACGCTGGGTTTTGATAACAGCGGGCAGAGAACGACCGGCGTCGGGCAGCTTACGGCTTCACTGACGGGAAACAACCTGCTGGGGCTGGCGGATCGCTGGTTTGTGAGCGGCGGACGCAGCAGTGCCTTCAGCCGCTGGCGTGACGCCCAGAATCTGCAGGCCGGCGTCAGCGTGCCTTATGGTTATGGCCTGCTGGATTACAGCTACAGCTGGAGCAACTACCACAGCCACTTTATCAACAACGGTTTTACCTGGTTCAGCAACGGCGACAATATCGCGCATCGTCTCAATGGATCGTGGGTGCTGTTTCGCAACGGCGATATCAAAACCGGCGTACAGGCAGGCCTGAATCACTATTCCAGCCATAACTGGCTCAATGACGCGCCGTTAGTGAGCAGCAGCCGTAAATTAACCAGCCTGCAGTTTGGCCTGAATCATACGCAGAAAATTGCCGGTGGCGTCGCCACGCTGAACCCCACCTTCAGCCGCGGTATGCCGTGGTTTGATGCCGAGAGCGATGCGGGCAAAAACGGCAGCCTGCCGAAAGCGGAATTTCGCAAATGGAGCATCAGTGCCAGCTACCAGAAACCGCTCACCCAAAAACTGTGGTGGCTCAGCAGCCTTTACGGGCAGTGGTCACCGGACACGCTCTACGGCAGTGAACGCCTGACGATCGGCGGCGAAAGTTCCGTGCGCGGTTTCAAAGAGCAGTATCTGTCGGGTGATGTCGGCGGTTATTTACGTAATGAGCTTGATTACAGCCTGTTTACCTTACCGGGACTGGGTGACGTCACCGCTCTGGTGGCGGTCGACGGGGGCTGGCTGAGAAGCGATCCGCTGAACCCTCAGTTTACGGGCACGATATGGGGCAGCGCCGTCGGCCTGGGGACCCGTAACCAGTATTTCTACACCCAGTACACCGTGGGCATTCCGCTCAGCTATCCCGGCTATCTCCAGCCGGATCACGTCAGCATCTACGCCCGCGTCGGGCTGGTTTTCTAAAAAGAGGAACTGATTATGGATGATCGTCAGCCCGTTTCCCTTGCCCGCCGCGCACTCAGCTATCTCATCTGCTATCTGGTGGCGGTACAACCGATGCTGCCGGTGATGGCCGCGGAAATCACACCGGTAACTCCGGGCACGAAAATGGATGCGGCGGGCAATGGCGTGCCCGTGGTCAATATTGCCACGCCGAATCAGGCGGGCATTTCTCATAACCAGTACGATCAATATAACGTGGGGCAGCAGGGACTGATCCTGAACAATGCCACGGGTCAGCTGACGCAGACCCAGCTTGGCGGGCTGATTCAGAACAACCCCAACCTCCGCGCCGGTCAGGAAGCGCGGGCCATCATCAACGAAGTGGTGGGCGCGAACCGCACCCAGCTACAGGGGTACACGGAAGTTGCCGGTAGGGCGGCGAACGTCATGGTCGCAAACCCCTATGGCATTACCTGTAACGGCTGTGGATTTATCAACACGCCGAACGTCACGCTGACCACCGGTAAACCGCAGTTCGATGCCAGTGGCAATCTGGCCGCGCTGGAAGTCAGTAAAGGCACCATTACCTTAGAAGGCCAAGGGCTGGACGGCAGCAAGGCCGATGCGGTGTCGATTGTGGCACGCGCAACGGAAATCAATGCCGGCATTCACGCTAAAGATCTCACCGTGACGCTGGGTGCCAATCGCGTCGGGCAGGACGGGTCCGTTACGCCCATCCGCGGAGAAGGGCCTGCGCCGGGCGTGGCGGTGGATACCAGCGCGCTGGGCGGCATGTACGCCAACCGTATTCATCTGGTGTCCAGCGAAAAAGGCGTTGGCGTCAACCTGGGTAACTTACTGGCCAGACAGGGCGATATCACCCTGGACGCGAACGGCAAACTGGCCGTGCATGACAGCCTCAGCAGCGGGGCACTGACCGTCAGCGCGCAAAGCGTTGAGCTGAGCGGGGAACATAAATCCGCTGGCCCGGCGGCGATAACCGCACAAAACGGTATCAGTCTGAATAACGGGAGCCTGGGAAGCGATCGTGCCGTTTCATTGCAGGGCGGCAATCGCCTGCAGGTCAGCGGCGGCAAGATAATGGCCGGTGACAGCATCAACCTTGCCGCAACCAGCTTGTCGCTGGACAGCGGCAGTGCGCTCAATGCAACAAACAATATCTCGTTCAACGCGCAACCAGACTTCACCGGCGGTTCAGGCCTGGACCCGGCCGGTCAGTTTGATAATGCCGGGCAACTGACCGCAGGTAACAACCTTTCCCTGAATGCGTTCACAGCCGCGAACACAGGATCGTTGTCAGCAAAGGGGCAACTGTCCGCGATCGGCAACAAGGTTACGAATCAGGGTGCCTTGCAGGGCAACAGGATCCGGCTGAAAAGTGAAGTGTTAACTAACAGCGGTACGGTGCAGGGTGCTGATGCACTTGCGCTGGAGACGATCACGCTGAATAACAGCGGCTCGCTGACGGCACCCCAGTTGGTCCTCAACAGCGACGCTATCACCAATAGCGGTCTGTTGCAGGGCACGCAGAATCTGACGTTATTAAGCCAGCATCTGACTAACTTAAAAAAAGGCAGTATTGCGACGGCGGGCGATTTGACGCTTAACCTGCCTGACTTCAGCAACAGCGGGCTGCTGAGCGCGGAGGGTGCACTGAACCTGAGCGGCAATAGTCTTGTCAACGATGGCGAAATCAACGCCAGCACGCTTCATTCTGACAACGGTCAACTGTCAAATCTCGCGGGCGGTAAGCTGCTGGCGACAGGCACGCTGCAACTGACAAACAACCAGTTTGCTAACGGCGGGCAGATTGCTGCTAATCAGTCTGAACTTACCGCCGACAGCCTGAATAACGCGGGCAGAATTCAGGGCACTGACAGCCTGACTTTGAATGCTGGCACCCTAAATAACCGCCCGGGTAGCGAACTACTGACCTCAGGGCAACTGACGCTTAACGGCGGTGACCTGAATAACGCGGGATTAATTCAGGGAGAAAAACTGGCCCTGAGGGCAGACAACTGGGTAAACAGCGGCAATGCGCTCAGTGCCGGTGATGCCACGCTGAATACAAAGGCGCTGACTAACAGCGGGAAGATACTGGGTCAGCAGGCTGTGACCTTACAGGGCGGTATCACTGACAACAGCGGATGGCTGCTCGCAAAAGTGCTGGCGCTTCAGGGGGATTTAATCAACAGCGGCCTGATTCAGGGCGACACGGGACTGACCTTAAAAGGTACCAGCCTGACTAATCAGGCGACGGGCCAGTTGCAGACGGCGGGCAACGCTGACATTACGGCCTCCTCTCTGAACAACCAGGGACAGCTGCAGGGCGATAATCTGGCTGTCACAGCACAAAGCTGGCAAAACAGCGGCAGTGCGCGTGCCATGAAAAACGTCACTGCTTCTGTGGCTGGCGAGCTTAATAATGGCGGCACCCTGACAGGCCAGCAGGCAATGAACCTGCAGGCTGGCAAGGTGATCAATGGCGGCACGCTTGCTGCCGATCAGTTATCTCTTCAGGCCCCCCTGCTCAGCAATGCCGGCCTGTTACAGGGCAACAGGGCACTGGCGATGACCAGCGCACAGATTGCAAATCTGGCAAACGGCCGGCTTGTCAGCGGCAGCGGCCTGAGCCTGGCGCCCGTTCAGCTCATCAACGATGGGGCAGTACAGGTAGCGGGCACCTTCAGCGTTAACGGGGGTGATTTTACCAATAACGGCCAGGTGAATGCGGACGCGCTGAACGCCACGCTGACCGGCACGCTGAATAATGGCGGAAACGGCAAGCTGCTGGCACGCCAGCTGGCGCAGGTACAGGCGCAGTCACTGACTAACGCCGGGATCGTTGCCGGGCAGCAACTGCAAATCACGGGCGATACCTTACAAAATCAGGGGCTGCTGCAGGGCGACAACGCGCTGACGGCAGGGTTCCGTCAGCTGGATAACCAGGCCAGTGGTCAACTGATTACCGGTGGCGCGCTGACGTTACAGGGTACGGATGCCCGTAACGCCGGCACCTGGCAGGGCAGCCAGCTCAGTTACCGTTTCGGCAGCGTAAAAAACACCGGTACCCTCAACGGCACCGGCACACTGGACGGGCAAACCTCGGGGCTGCTGGATAACAGCGGCAACCTGATTACGGGCGGCAACGCCAGCCTGAATGCCGACAGCCTGGTTAACAGCGGCAAAATCATGGCGAGCGGCCTGACGCTGCGTGCCGCATCGCTCAACAACAGCGGCCTGTGGCAGGGCAGCACGTCACTTGATGCGATCAGCACCGGCGATCTCACCCAGTCTTCAACAGGCAGAGCGTTAAGTGGCGGCGATCTGCTGCTGGGCGCCGTGACGTTAAATACCGCCGGCACCCTGCAGGGCGGGAATAGCCAGATCACTGCCGGGAGCTGGCAAAACCAGGGATCGCTGTTGAGCACCGGCGATCTCACCGCCGCGATTGATAACGACCTCTATAACGGGGGCTCACTCCTCAGTCAGGGCGGTGCGCAACTCAGTGCGCAAAATCTGGTGAATACCGGCGCTGTCCTCGCCGAAAAAACCATGATGCTCAGCGGCGGTACGCTGAACAACAGTGGCGCCATTCAGGGCGACACGCTGTCGGTCACACCGGCCAGCGTGACCAACCAGGGCAACCTTATCGGCCTGAAATCCCTGACGCTCGGACCGGCCCCGCAGCGGTTCAGCATGCTGCTGGCACAGTCCGCGCCGGCGCGTGAACTCGTCAACAACGCGGGGGGACAGCTCCTGACACAGGGGACGCTGAACATTACGGCCGGTAACGTCACCAACAACGGCACCTGGCAGGGGCAACAGATCCTGCTGAGTGCGGCAAAACTGGCAAACGGCGGGGCGATACAGAGCGCTGATGGCCTGCAGCTGACGTTAACCGACAGGCTGGATGCCGCCGCAGGCAGCAAAATATCAGCCAACGGTACAGCTGCCCTACAGGCGCTGACGCTGGCGAATCAGGGACAGTGGGTTGCCAAAAACCTCATGCTGAAAGGCGACACGCTCAGCAACAACGGTAATATTGCCGGTACAGACGGCCTGACGGTTCAGCTCAACGGCGCACTGACGCAGCAGCAGGATAAAACGTTGCTCAGCGCCGGGAAGCTCAGCCTGCAGGCTGCCTCGCTCAGCAATGCGGGCCGTATTCAGGGCAGCGACCTGGTAATCAATACCGGAACGGTAGACAACACCGGCCGCCTGCAGGGTGATAACAGCCTGCAGCTCAGCACCAGCGGCCATCTGACCAACGCCACCAGTGGAACGGTGCTTTCGCAGAATGCACTGAGCCTGACCACGCCGGATTTGTATAACGACGGTCTGATTCAGGGGGCCGGCGGCACAGTCAGCGCCACAGATTCTGCCACCAACAACGGCAGACTGCTGACGGGCGGCGTGCTGACCTTCACCACGCCGCAGCTGGTGAACAACGGCTGGCTGCAGGCGGGGCAGCTCACGCTGAATGCGTCCGGCCTGACCAACAACGGCACGCTGCTTGCCGATCAGCAGGGTACACTGAACGGTAACGGGTTCCAGAACCAGGGCACAGCGCAGGCCGGCAACCTTGCCGTGAATTATCAGACCCTGAATAACAGCGGCACGCTACTCGGCACAGGACAGCTGAGCGTGAATGCGGCGCAGGTTAACCTGGCCGGAACGGGACGGCTGTTCAGCGGCGGTGGTTTGACGCTGGTAAGTAACGGTTTCGACCAGTTCGGTCAGGTTGTGGCGCTGGGTGATGCGGTGCTGAATCTGGCGAACAGCTTCGTCAGTCACAATACGCTGGCAGCGGGCAACCGGCTGACCCTTAACAGCAACGGCTCGCTGGAAAACCAGAGCACGATGCAGGGCCAGGGCGTGACGATCAATGCGGGGGGCGATCTGACCAATAACGGCCAGATTACCACCGGCAGCGCCGACAGCAGTCTGACGGGCAACCGCATCGCCATGAACGGTGCCGGCAGCCTGCAGGGCGGTGGCAACGTCACCCTGAACAGCCGCAGCGACGTCACGCTGGACGGTTTTACCGGCACGCTCGGTAACCTGACCATCAGCACGCCGGGCAGCCTGGTCAACACGGCGCTGCTCTACGCCGGACAGAATCTCTATTTATTTGCCAACAGCATCCGTAACCAGCGCGGCGATATTCTGGCGGGCAACAGCCTGTGGATGCAGCGCGATGGCGCGGGCAATGCCAGCGGGGAAGTGATCAACACCTCGGGGACGATTGAGACGCAGGGTGGGGATATCAATATCAATACCGGGCATTTGCTGAATACGCGGGATGGGTTGTCTACAAATAGCACAGTAGTTAAAGGTGGAGATCTTCCATATGGTGCAGATCAAGGATCATTTCAAATTTCTTTAGCAGAACTTAATAAAGAAGATGGAGCTGTGGGAACTTACACCGTAGAGGCTGGCCCAAATGGTGCCAACTCAGCAGGCTATTATGAAATTGAATACCTTGCACCTACTAAAAAAGTAAAATCTAAGCGTTATTTGTTTCAACAGACTATAAGCACTGCTTCAGCCAATGGTGGGGCTGCTTATATTAGTGCGAGAAATAATATCAATGTAAATGCATACAGTTTCGATAATTTTGCTAGTAATGTTTTATCAGGTGGCTGGTTAAATATAAAAGGTTCAAGGTTAAATAATGCATCTTGGCTTGGTGTTACTACTAATGAATACCGTACATTTAACCTTCCACCCAGAAGTTTTATAGAGGGTCCGGTTGGAGATGTGAATAGTCCGAGTCAACTGCGTAGAGGTAATTCTTTTTCGGATAAAGTTACATATGTATATTCAGGGGCGCCAGAATTTGAAACGGTAATTACTGGGGCGCCCCTTCGGGCTGTTATTCAAGCTGGAGGGAGTGTTAATGCAAATTTTAGTGATAACATCAGTAACACCAATACAACCTCAAACGCAGGTTGGTCTGGGAATACGATTTCATCGCCAGGCATAAGAGGACTGGCCTCACTGAGCCAGGCGGGCGGGCAACAGCGTCAGCAAATCGCCAGAACCGACAAGGTAACAGTCAACTCACCGCAGTGGCGCGATCAGCTTCAGGGTGCCCTGCAGCAGGTTAACGGTGATAGTTCACTGGATAACAGCACACCTGATAAGGCTTCGCTTGTTACTCATGCATCAGGCAGCTTCAGCCGCGCCGATTTAAGTCAGTCAGGTAGACTGATTTCCGACCCTTCAGTCAGCTCAGCTAATCTACGCAGTTATAAGCCAGCCACAGTAGATACCAGTGCCTATCCGATTCCGTCTGGCGATAATGGCTATTTTGTTTTTGGTAACAGTAAAAGTCCCTATTTAATCACTCTCAATCCAAAACTTAACGGTCTGGGACAACTGGATAACAGCCTGTTTGGCGATCTTAACGCTTTGCTTGGCAGACAGCCCGGCCAGGCACCGCAGGAAACGCGTCAGCTTTATACTGATAAAACCACGTTCCTGGGGTCGTCTTATCTGCTTGATCGTCTGAACCTCAAGCCAAATTACGACTACCGTTTCCTTGGCGATGCGGCCTTTGATACGCGCTACGTTAGTAACGTGGTGCTAAACCAGACCGGCAGCCGTTATCTGAACGGCATTGGTTCTGAACTGGATCAAATGCGCTATCTCATGGATAACGCGGCCTCTGCGCAGCGCGCGCTGGGATTACAGTTTGGTGTTTCACTGTCCGCTCAGCAGGTAGCCTCACTTGATAAAAGTATTGTCTGGTGGGAAGCCGCGACGATAAATGGCGAGACGGTGATGGTGCCGAAAGTCTATTTATCATCTAAAGATGTGGAAATGCATGATGGTAGTGTGATTGCAGGGAATAATGTGACGCTTTCCGGTGGTGATATTACCAACAGCGGCAGTACTGTTACCGCGAATAACAACCTGACGGTTAGTAGTCAGAACAGCGTGAATAATCTTAGTGCCGGTATGATTTATGCTGGCGAAAACTTACAGCTGACAGCGATAAATAATATTAACAACGTCAGTTCAAGCATCAGCGGTAAAAGGGTCGCCCTTGAGAGTATTAATGGCGATATCAACAATACGACGGCGACAAAGTTGTGGGAATTAAAGGGTACTGGCGATAAAAGTAACACGGTTTCAGCAAGCCAGACCTTCGTCGGTCCTACGGCGAGCATCAAATCGCTAGACAGCATGAGCCTTAAAGCCGGCAACGACATTAATGTTAAGGGTGCCAACGTTAATGCTGGCGGCGATCTGCTTATGAATGCCTGGCACGATATTGCCATAGCAAATAACCAGGAAACATCGGGCTATCAGATTAATGGCTTCGGTTTTCAAAACAGCAGTACGCAAAAAATTACGAATACAGCCAGCCAGATTTCGGCAGGCCATAATCTGTCGGTTCAGTCCGGTCACGATCTGAACGTCACCGCCAGTAACCTTAACGCTGCAAATGATGCTTCGCTACAAGCGGGTAATGATCTGAACCTCAGCAGTGCTACCAACAGCCAGAACAGCAGAAATGGCAACCAGGAATCCCATTCCACCGGACTGGATCGCACGGCTGTCAGCAGCGGCGGCAGTCTCAGCCTGGCTGCGGGTCAGGACATCAACAGCCAGGCCGCCGCCATCGCTGCCACCGGCAATGCCGCGTTGAAAGCGGGCCGGGATATCAACCTGAATGCCGACGCTACCGGTTCCGGTTACAGCGAAAGGGGCGACAAAAAAACCGTTATCAGTGAAACCGTGCGCCAGCAGGGCACGGAAATCGCCAGTGGTGGCAGTACGACCATGGCTGCCGGACGGGATATCAACACTCAGGCGACAGACGTGACGGCACAGCGGGATATCGCGCTGCAGGCCGGGCGCGACGTTAACCTGAATACCGCGACCGAAAGCGACTATTACTACAAAGAAGAAACCAAAACCAAAAAGGGCTTCCTGAGTAAAAAGACCACGCACACCATTGAAGAAGACAAGGCAACAAACGAGAAAGGCACGCAGTTAAGTGGCAATAACGTTTCGGTCACCGCAGGAAATAATCTCACTGTGCAGGGGTCTTCGGTTGCAGGTCAAAGCGGTGTTGCGCTTAGTGCGGGTAATGACGTTAACGTTCTGGCGGCAACGGATACGCAATCCACTTACAGACTGAAAGAAGAGAAGAAAAGTGGTTTTGGCAGCTCAGGATTAGGGATTAGTTACGGTAAACAATCCGCCAAAAGTGAATATAAAGGCGC
Organism: Pantoea sp. SGAir0183; assembly: GCF_043545505.1. Lineage (NCBI taxonomy): Bacteria > Pseudomonadati > Pseudomonadota > Gammaproteobacteria > Enterobacterales > Erwiniaceae > Pantoea > Pantoea sp. SGAir0183. The sequence goes on along the minus strand of NZ_CP028053.1, from coordinate 3,362,709 downwards.
GAAAGTTACTCAGAGTGACGCTCGGAGTCTGATCGGTGCTGCCGATGGGGGAGTTACCGTTTCTGCAGGTCACAATGCGTTGGTGAAAGGCAGTGATGTTGTCGCCGGAGGGAACAATGGCGATATCACTGTTACCGCCAAAAACATTGCTTTGATAGCTGGGCAAGATCACATAACCGAAAGAACACATCAGGAGAGTAAAAGTTCAGGCATCGGTTTGAGTCTCAGTGGTACGCTGCTGGACACCATCCGTAATCTGCGTGATGTTGTGCATCAAAACAGCTCCTTTTATCAGCAAGCTAAAGGCGTAGGAACTGAACTCGGGGCAACGTTACTTGATAGCCCTAGTCTAAGTTTGTCCTATAACCACTCTTCTTCAAAGGCTGATCAGAAGAGTGACAGTATTTATCAAAGCGGCAGTTCACTTAGCGCTTCAGGCAACGTCCTGTTGAAAGCGAAAGGTAATGGACCCGATGGTAATATCCTCCTGCAAGGCAGTTCGGTTGCAGCCGGAAATAAGGCTGAGCTTAAGGCCACTAACAATGTCGATATTGTAACGTCTCAGGACAGTCAGTCAGTTAGTAGTGAAAGCAGCAGCAAGCGGTTGAGTCTGACGTCGGGTGCATCGCCAGCTGGATTTGTACGGATGGCGGGAAACTCGCCAAATCATGGCTCCCCGGCATCGCCTGTGGGGATTGCACGTGAACAGCAAACCAGTAATGCCAGCTATCTCACGCAGCATACTTCGTCGGTAACCGGAAATACGGTTAGCATCGACAGTGATAAAGGGGACATCAATCTTTCCGGTTCAACGGTGACCGGTAAGCAGTCAGTTACACTGACGGCAAAACAGGGCAACGTAAACCTGACGACAGGTGAAGATAAGCAGGACATTTCTGCGCAGGGTGGCAGCACTTTAATCGGATCGCTGGGCGGGGATGGCTACAGCGGAACCCTGGGCTGGGGCAGTACGGCGTGGAATAAAGCCCGGACGGGAACCCAGCAGAGCAACCTTCGCAGTGGTGTGGTAAGCGAGCAGGGGAATGTATCAGTCTCTGCCGGTAAGGATATCAGTCTTCAGGGCGCAGACGTTTATGCAGGTAACGCATTAAATGTTGATGGCAGGAATATCAATCTTAACCCCTCTGAGGACAGCAACCGCGCCAGCAGCAACAGCAAATCGGCACAATATGGCGTAACAGCACAGGTGTCAGGCTATGCGGTGAGTATTGCTCAGGCGGCAGACAAAGTTGCGGATGCACACAAGAACAACAGCGATCCTCGCTTGCAGGCTATTTATGCCGCCCAGGCTGCGTTAACGGCTTTATCCGCCGCGACACAAAACACGGCTGCGATCAAAGTCTCCGTTAGCGCTACAGCGGGAACCAGCCACCAGTCTGTTGAGCAAAGCAGTACGGTTCAGAGTGGTTCAGTACTCAAGTCTCAGGGCGATACGACCTTAACGGCAGCAGAAAACATCACCGGCAAGGGCGCTAAAATCAGCGGTGACAATGTCGCCTTAACGGCAGGTAAAGATATCGCCTTAAGTTCAGCCCAGGATCAGACCAGTCAAGAGTCGACCAGTGGCGGTAATCACTATGGCGTTGGTGTCGGTTTTGGGCTGGGAGGCAGTCAGAACGGTTTCTCCATTGAATTAGCGGCAAGCCAGAACAGCGCGAATGCCAATGGCAGCAGCGTTACCCACCATAACAGTGACATTACTGCCAGGGGAGATTTATCGGTCAAAGCTGGTCAGGACGTCACGCTTAACGGCGCCGGTCTGAAGGGTAATCATGTTGAGCTTAATGCAGGACGCAATCTGAACATTGCGAGTCAGCAGGATCAGTCAACCTACGACAGCCATCAGAGTTCGTCCGGATTTAGTGCCAGTATCTGCGTGCCACCCATTTGCGCAGGCGTACCGGTACAGGGCAGCGCCAGCATGAGCGGCAGTAAAATTTACAATGATTATGCTTCGGTACAGCAGCAGAGCGGCATCAGGGCGGGCGACGGTGGCTATAACATTTACGTCGGCAACCACACTCAGCTTGACGGTGCAGTTATCGCCTCTTCTGCGACGCCGGATAAAAACCATCTCAGCACCGGTACGCTGGGCTGGAGTGATATAGATAATCACGCGAAGAACGGGGGAAGTGGTTATGGCATCAGTGCCAGCACATCCGGTATGCCTTCAGCAGGTCTTACGCAGGTAAAAGCAGGTGCGGATTCGGTTACACACAGTGCGGTGTCAGCAGGCACGATTGATATTCGCGATCCTGCTTCTCAGAAACAGGATTTGGCAACGCTGAGCCGGGATACGGATTCCGCATCGGGCGCACTGAGTGATCACTTTAATGCGCAGAAAGTGCAGGATAACCTTGACGTGCAGCGCGAGATGACGGCGTTAGGTCAGCAGGCCATTCAATCGACGTTCGATTATTTAAAGGAGAAAGAAAAGAATGAGCAGCTTGACAAGCTGAAGGATGACCCTGCTTTCAATAAGCTGACACCAGAACAAAAGAGCCTGGTGCTCAGTAGCCTCGACAAGCAAACAGAAGAAAAATATGGCATAGGCTCCAAAATGCAGATTGCTGCGCAGGCAGTCAGCGGCGTATTCTCAGCGCTTGCAGGCGGAAATGCCAGCGGTGCAGTCGCTGCAGGTGCGGCACCGTTACTTGCTCAAATGATTAAGCAGGCATCTGGTGACAATGATGCCATGCGCATCCTGCTTCATACACTGGCCTCCGGTCTTATTGCCAGGGCTCAGGGCGGTAGCGTGGCTGGCGCTGCGGCGGGTGGATTCACAGCCGCTGCTCTGGGCACCAACGATGCGCTCAGCAAGCTGTTTTTCGGTAAAGAAGCAGCTCTCCTCACAGCCGATGAAAAACAGTTGATTGCCAATATAGTTACGCTTGCGGGCGCTGGAGTGGGCGGTGCTGTGGGCGCCGGCACCGGGGCAGGAAGCGGTGGCTCGGCGGCGCGGACTGAGGTGGAGAATAATACGCTGAGTGTTCCGCAAATAGAAAGTTTTGCGGAGAAAGCCAAGGGCTGTGAAGCCCGTGGTGACTGTGGTCAGATCGTGAAAGAAATGGAAGATCTGAGCCTGAAGCAGCAAAAGGAAATGATTGCGGTCTGTTCCACCAATCCTGCAGCCTGCAAAGAGAAGTACGGTGATATCCCGGCAAATGGGATGCTGGTTCGCAAGGCGCTTGATGGCCTGTTTGATGCAGATGTGCCATCACAGCTGAAGAATGATATCTCTTCATTCTGGGCGCAGCAGATGGAGGCTGAAGGTGTAGTTACCAGTACAGAATTTGCGAGTCAGCTGGAAAACCGGTATGGCATGGACAAACAACAGTCCGAGATCCTTGCAATGGCCGTGCTAGGTGCAGTGACTGGCGGGATGGGCAAAGCTGGCGCTTCAACACCAGGTAAAACGATATCGGCTAAGCCCGAATGGTTGCAGAATGTTCAGGCGGGTAATAAATTTAATGAAGAGCAGTCTAAAAATTATCCATACAATGAGCTGTATGTGAACAAACCCAACGGAAACGGTTATTATCGTGTGGATTCATATAACCCGGCAAAAGGTGAGATAGTGTCTCGTAAATTCACACAATTTGCTGATATTACAGAGGCTACGGCGACCAGTTACATTAGGGAAGCTGTGAATAAGTATCCGGCTGGAGCTACAGTTGCAAATGTTCCCTCCAGCGGTGATCTTGGTGGCAGCTTATTAAAAGGGATAAATATACTAGAAATCCCTCCACAAACTAAACCTATTCCACAATCAATAATTGATATTGCCAAGGAATCTGGTGTAGTGATTCGTGATACAAATGGTAAGGTGTATAAATGAGTCAGAAAGTTTATTACTGCAAAAATTGGTCAATTGGATATAAAGAGCCAATTGACTTATGGGGGGAGGAAAAAGCCCTTAAAAAACATGAGGCTGGCGAACCTTATACAGTGCTCATTGACTCTGAATCTACACCATCGTGCTTTATTAATATAATGAGGAATAGTGGTTGGGTAAGTGTAAGCTTTCTTGATGAACATTTAAGAGAGTATCTTCTTTATAATTTTCAAATGCTGGATGTGGAAACATTATTTCTATCGATGGCTGTTTATAGAGAGTTTAACGATGATACTGACCTTGTTATCAACGGGACAACGTACCATTTTAAAGAAGATGGGCATACTATAATTATAGAGGATAATATCCCGAGTAAAACTTCAAAGAGGAGTGAAACTTACTCTGATGTAGCCAAAAATTATGAACAGTTTCCAGCGTTCGGACAATATGATTCTTTGAATCGAAAGGAACGATAGGTTATTACAAATCTTTAAAAGAGCCTCTAATTATTTATGAGGCTTTTAATCTTATCCTGGTTTGATATGTTGAAATGTTATTTTCTGCCAGAAATACTAATTGTACTCTATCTCTCTTTTAAATCTAAATATGTCTCCTCATCAATAAAATCCCCACACTCACGCAAAACTAATTTTTTTGATGGGCCTTTAAAATAATTAAGTTATAATTTCAAAATTAGGTTATAAAAATTTCTATTATGCAGATCCGACTTGCCTATGACTCTATGGCAAGTCATCGGCGAGTCGTCACAAAGTAAGCACTGGCTATCTTTATAAAAAACAATAGATTATCACGAAATTAATCTGGAGTTGAATCGCATGTTTATTGGTGGCGACTCTGCAGCCGACTCGCGAATCGAATCGCCAGACGAATCGTGCTGGAGAGTATAAAACCGCAATAAAATTAAATGGTCGATGTAGTTGTCGGTATATTTACTGACGCACCACATTGCTCGTTGTCTAACGCTTCACACTGCCAGATTAAAATGTGTCAGCGCTCACCGTTCGTATTAATCAGAGTGATGTCAGGCCGGGAAGGTTACGGTTGAGAATAATTTAATGGGGGGCGGCACAGAGCTAGGTCAGAAAGATTTTGTAAGAAAGCACGGTCAAGATATTGCATCCTGTGCTGATAATCCGGTTGGTGCAGCGTGTGAGCGTGGTAAGGCGATAAATGATGCACTGACAGTTGCGATCCCCGCCGGTCTGGGTGGTGGTTTACTCGCCGCCGCTACACCTGCAATTGCACGGATGGAGCAAGTCGCGTTACAGACCTGTAAGGACGAGCTGTATATATGTCTGCATAATAGCGGTATTCAGTTATCGGAAGCTATAGTACCAGGCGGTATTGGCGCTGGCGGTGCAGTAGGTATCGGTAAAACTGCGGCAGCAACATTATATCCATCTAAAAATAGCATGATATCTAATGTTAAGGCCATAAATGCAGACGAAGCAAATGCTCCTTTCATCAATAGAGGCTGGAATGCTCCTTATGATTCAGCAACACAGGTTAGAACATTCACGATGACATCAGATTTGACTTTTGTGCGTGTTTCTACATCAAATAACCCTATAGGTGCATTTCTGGTTCGGGCGGATGAAATTGCAGGAATGACCCCTAAGCAAATTCAACAACATCTGGCCTTACCAAACGTACCAACACAAGTTGCGGAGGTTACTGTACCAACTGGTACAAGAATGCAAGTTGTTAAGGTCGCCGCTCAACCTGAATTTGGAGCTTCCGAAAGCGGAAATGTGCAATATCAACTTTTAGATCAAATTTCAGATACTAGCTTTGGTGTTCCTGGACCGATAAAGTGAGAGTGTGATAATGAATGATAATGTTTTGAGCGAAGTTTTGCTTGATGATGGAAAAAAAATTGTAGTTATTAATCGATTAGGTATGCAGGATCTATATGGGAAAGTTGAGTGCGCACGGAATATTTATTATCTAAATGGAGATGGTGAGATGATTTGGAGGGTTTTTAGCAACTATGATGATGAGGGGAATCCCTTTACAAAAATTAGATTAATATGTAATGAGATTGAAGCTTATAGATGGGATGGAGGGCGTTATTCCATAGATAAAGAATGTGGGTTTGCTACTCCTAAACAATTACTGAAATAAGGGAGAACCAGTGGATGTTATCAAAATTCCTGATGGAAAAGGACCAGCATTGATAACACGAGGATCAGGGCTGCCAGAGAAGCAGGTATAAATATTGAAGCGAATGTAAGAAGCTATAACGAGACATTAACACCTTCTGAAGTTGAACGTTTTGCAGACAGAAAACGTGATTTTGTTCCTCAAACTTGGGGGGAGGCAGTAACAGGTAGAATAAATAAACAGTTTGGCGGCTTTTGTACCAATAATCCTTATGGATCAACTGAACCTCCCAGAGTAACAGGAAAAGGAAAGTAATAAATGGGTGTTTATTTATACACAAAGGACGAACTTCCTGATGATTTTAGATATCCGGCTTCCTATGCTGAAATAATGACTATGGATATTATTCCTGACATTGAGCCGTGGTCTTTTATTTGTGAATCTCAGGAATCATCTTCATTCTGGATGAATGAATTAAAAGAAAGATACCCTACTCGAAAATTAGTGCCATTTGCTAAATTAAACTACTCTGACGATATAGCTTGTTTTGATGGTACAAACACAACAGGTGATCCAAGAGTCTATTATGTACATGCTTTTGCTTCGCCTGGTTGGGAAAATAGAGGTAATGTAGATAGCTTTAATGAATGGCTGAAAATGGCTAGCCTTGAATCATCCCGCTATAAGACAGAGCGAGACGGAGGTGAAGAGTAATTATTGCTGAATAAACTGATAAGGCACTTTCTCTGTTAACCAGACGCCATTCTCAGCCTGAAAAAAAGTAAAACCCTGTTCATGCATGGTCCGAGCCTGAATCTTCAAAACGACAGGTTTTCCGTGACGCATGCCAACCTGAATTGCTGTACTTTCATCGCCAGATAAATGGACATATTGACGACTTTGAGGTTTAAGGCCTTCCCCAAAGATAGATGCCAGAAAGCGTGTAGCAGTCCCATGATATAAAAGAGCAGGAGGTGTTTTTTCTTCATAACGGATATCCACCTGCTGAGAAGAATGTCCTTGTGCGGCTCGAATATGTAAGCCATCAGGAGAGAGGGTAAAACGTTTCTTCGCGCTTTTTTCAACAATAGTGCGAATGAGGTCCTTATCAAATTGATGGCCTTTTACTTTTGAAAGGCGGAGCAATGTATCAATATCAGCCCACCCCTCCGCGTCGAGAGTTAACCCAATCGTTTCAGGTTTATGCCGTAAAATGTAACTTAAAAACTTACTCGCTTCGGCGTGTATCTCTTTATCCATATCGCTCACCTTTATGATATTAATTACTTTAATAGTACTTCAGAACCTCACCATATTCCCATCCTGAAACCTCCCCACCACCCGCTCCCTCAACCACCTGTGCCCCAAATCCCGGTGCGATCGCGCATGCCACAGCATCACCAGCTCAAAGCCCGGAATCGTCATCGGCGGTAGCACGGTCATTAATCCCGGCATCATCGCCGCCACTCTCTCCGGCATCAACGCCACTAAATCGCTGGTGCTCAGCACGGTGCCCATCAGCAAAAAGTGGGGTACAGAGAGTACCACTTTCCGGCTCAATCCTCTGGCTTCCAGCACGCTATCCGTCACCCCACGAAAGCCGCCGCCGTCTGGCGACACCACCACATGCTCCAGCGCGCAGAGCGCTTTGGCGGTGATAGCAGAATGCAGGGCGGGATGACCCTGACGGCCTGCTACCACATAGCGCTCCTGAAACAGTGGGCGGACATGTAATCCCTCTGGCACGCCGTCACGCAGATGAAGCACCAGATCGACCGTGCCTTTTTCCAGTTGTTGCGCGATGAGGGCCGGTTTCATTTCCAGTATCGCAAGCCGGGTGCCCGGTGCTTCCTGACGTAAGGTATTCATCAACGGCACCAGCGCCGTCTGCGCACCATAATCCGTGGCGGCAATACGCCAGGTGATGTCTGCCTCGGCGGGCACAAAGGGGCCCGGCTCGGCTACGACTTCATCGATCCTGGCAACCAGTTCTTCAAGCGAAAGACGTAATCCTTCGGCCCGCGCCGTGGGACGCATACCATGAGAAACCGGAATCAGTAGCGGATCGTTAAATAAAGTACGCAGGCGTTCCAGCCGGGCACTGACGGAAGGCTGGGAAAGGTTTAACCGTTCAGCGGCACGGCTGACGCTGTTTTCCTGTAGCAGGACGTTTAACGTGATCAACAAATTCAGATCGGGCTTCATGGTATCAGTCCTGTCTATAGCGACTATCCGTTCCTTTACTTTTACTGATAGCACAATCAGGCGCAGGCTACCTGTCTCTTTTATCAACACGGGATAGTTTATGAATGTGTTAATCGTTGTTGCTCACCCTGAACCCCGCTCGCTTAACGGTGCGCTGGCGCGTTTTTCCGTCAGTCATCTGGAACGGCTGGGCCATCAGGTGCGCGTTTCCGATCTCTATGCCATGAACTGGGAGGCGCGCGTATCGCCTGCCGACACACAACATCGCCAACATGCCGAACGGTTTACTCCCTCACTGGAATCCACTCAGGCTTTTGAAGGCGGTTTTCAAAGCGAAGACATCCAGCAGGAACAGGAAAAACTACTCTGGGCCGATGCGGTGATTTTGCAGTTCCCGTTATGGTGGTTTTCGATGCCCGCCATCTTGAAAGGCTGGATCGATCGTGTTTATGCCTGCGGGTTTGCCTACGGCGTAGGCGAACATTCAGATACGCACTGGGGCGATCGCTACGGTGAAGGTACGCTGGCAGGGAAGCGCGCCATGCTGGTGGTCACGATGGGCGGATGGGCGTCGCATTACAGTCCTCGCGGCATCAATGGGCATATTGATGACATTTTGTTTCCCATTCAGCATGGCATTCTGTTTTACCCCGGCTTTGACGTGCTGCCGCCGTTCACGGTTTACCGTACCGGCCGGATCGATAGCGTACGTTTTGATGCGCTGTGTCAGGAACTGAGTAAGCGGCTCGATAACCTGTTTATTACTGCACCTGTTGGCTATTATCGGCAAAACGGCGGGGATTACGCGATCCCCGAGTTAACCTTGCGTGACGATCTGGCAGCCGGTGAGCAGGGCCACAGAATCCACATTCGCCAAGGCTGAGGGCAGAACAGGGCAGAGGCACGTCGTCTGGCTTATCTGCCCTGTTTGCATCGATTTCAAAATAACCCTTGCATGCAACGCGAGGATGTGACCTAATGAATCGTCGGTTTGATTAACAGACGCTATCAAAGTAAGTATCTACAGCAGTTCTCATCTCTAAGCCTGTCGCGAGACATTCCTTCTTTTTGAGTCTTCTCTTACGTTCTGATTGAAATCTGTTCTCAGGCCATTACGCCGGAAGGCTCAATTATTTAAGGAATTAAACATGTCTAACAAAATCCGCGGTACCGTTAAATGGTTCAACGCTGAGAAAGGCTTCGGTTTCATCTCTCCTCAGGACGGCAGCAAAGATGTATTCGTACACTTCTCTGCAATCCAGGGTACTGATTTCCGTACTTTAGATGAAGGTCAACAAGTTGAATTTACAGTAGAAAATGGTGCTAAAGGCCCAGCTGCTGCAAACGTTGTTGGTCTCTAAGGACTGAAAATTACGCGTTTCAAGTGTCCTCACTGTAATGGCTCGCAGTACCGTACATCACATTTCGATGTGACAAGAGCCAACCCGCATGGAGCAAAATGCATTTTTTGCAAAACGGTCGTTGTTCAGATTAACGCGACAAGGATTGCAACTCAGAGTCAGCCACAGGCGCTCTGAAAAGGCTAAAGAGCGTTATAGCGTTGTGCATTTACCGTAATCAAAAAGGCTGCCAGTGGCAGCCTTTTTTCATTCCCTTTTCGCGAAATGTAGAAGCCGTTTTCCAGGCTGCGCTTATACCATCAGCACAAGAACGCCGGCCCAGAACGCCAGACAGGCTATCACCATTGCAATCCAGCTCAGCTGACGTAAACGCCCGCGGAACAGGGGCTTACGTACGACAGGAAGCGCTTCACTCTGCATTTTCATAGTCTCATGTATTGAACGTTAGGTGACAGCAGGGCAGGGTTGTGCTGCCCGCTACGTTTTAGCTGGCGGCTTCCAGCGCTTTGAAAATGACATCCGACAGTTCGTTTAATTCGAACTTGGCAACATAGCCATCAGCCCCGACTTTGCGAACGTGATCTTCGTTAGCACTGCCCGAAAGCGAGGAGTGGATCACGACGGGAATATGACGCAACGTGGTGTCGCGCTTGATGTTACGCGTGAGCGTAAAGCCGTCCATTTCGGGCATTTCCAGGTCGGTTAACACCAGCGCGATCTTGTCGTGAATGGATTCACCCTGCGACTGAGCCTGCTGGTGGATCGCTTTGATTTTTTCCCACGCTTCCAGGCCGGTGTTACACATGACGGCAGGAATGCCCATGCTCTTCAGGCCCTGCTCCAGCAACTGGCGGGCAACTTTGGAGTCTTCAGCCACAATCGCGACGGAACCGGGCTTCATTTTATACTGACGCTCTTTCGGCGCTTCAGGCTCCACGCCACGAACGGACGGGATGATGTCATAGAGAATCTGTTCGACATCCAGCACCATGGCCAGATTGCTTTTTTGTTCGTCGTCATCCAGGCACGCGATACTGGTGATGTTACGTCCACCGATACCGGCTTCAGCGGTATGAACCTGGCTCCAGTTAAGACGCACGATGTTTTCAACGGATTCGACGGCAAACGCCTGCGTATTACGCGCGTATTCGGTCACCAGCAGCAAGTTCAGGCCCGTTTCAGGCACGCAACCGGCTACCGCAGGCAGGTCAATAACAGGAATGAACTGTCCACGAATGCTCGCCATGCCCAGCAACGGCGAACGCATGCCCGCAGCTTTCGTAATCGGCGGCATCGGAACAATTTCACGCAGTTTAAATACGTTTATCCCAAACAGCTCTGATTTACCTTTTAACTGGTCAGAGCCAAGGCGAAACAGCAGCAGCTCAAACTTATTCGATAAGGCGAGATTCGCTCTCTCATCGATCTCTTTCTGAAAATTATCCATCGTTGCCTCAGCGTCAGCGCAGCAGGTGAAAAAGGGTGTGATGAAGTTATCGGCAGCCATCGGAAAAAGGTGAGAGGGGAAAACGCACGTTAAGAGATTATTGTGCCAGGCTTAACAGTGAGAACGCAGCATGGATACTTTTCCCTATAAAGGAGTAAGCGATGAAAAAATTAGTACTGGCGACCTTACTGGCGGTAGCGACCACAGGGGCTTACGCGGAAGAAGGTGGCTTCAAGGCAGGTGATACGCCGCCGCCACAGCATAAACAGGATGCAGGCTACAAAGGGTCAGAAGACACAGGACAGACGCACATCGATCAGATTCGTGACTTTCGGCAGGGCGGTTACGTCACGCTGGAAGGTTATATCGTAAAAAAAGTCGCGGACAATAATTATCAGTTTCGTGACAGCACCGGCACTTTAACCATTATTGCGCCGAAGAAAACGTTCGATGGCAAAACCTATTCCGCTGACGACAAAGTTCGCGTCAGCGGTAAAGTGCACGGAAAAGGTGACAAAACCACGCTGCACGTTATGCGGATCGATGAGCCATAATCGGCAGGGCGAGAATGATTCTCGCCCTTTCTTTTAGTCTTTCAGCAGTACAGCCCGGCAGGTTTTGCCTTTTATTTTGCCCTGCTTAAGTTTGACCAGCGCAGATTTTGCCTGAGCCGCTTCAATCGCTACATAAGCGTGCGTCGGGGTGAGATCAATCTTACCGATCTGATCGGCGCGATAGCCTGCTTCTCCTGTCAGCGCACCCAGAATATCGCCGGGCCGAATCTTGGCCTTACGCCCACCATCAATGCAAATCGTCATCATGGCTGCCGGCAACGGCTTACTACTTTTCCTGAGCGCACTGGCGGCAACCCATGGCAGCTTCTGCTGCAGGAAATCTTCTAACGCATGCGCGCGCGCCATTTCATCGGCCGCGACAAAACTCACGGCAGCGCCTTCTTCGCCCGCCCGCGCGGTACGGCCGATACGATGCAGATGCACTTCGGGATCCCACGCCAGCTGGTAGTTCACCACCAGCGACAGCGACTTGATGTCCAGGCCGCGGGCCGCGACGTCCGTCGCCACCAGCACGCGACCACTGCCGTTAGCAAACCGGATCAGCACACGTTCGCGATCGCGTTGTTCGAGATCGCCATGCAGGGGCATGGCGCTGATCTCGCGGGCGTTAAGCGCGGCGGCAATATCATCACATTCGCGTTTGGTGTTGCAGAACACCACACAGGACGATGGCTGGCGTTCGCTGAGCAGGCTAATCAGCAGCGACAATTTTTCGCTGTGCGTCGCTTCAATAAATTGTTGTTCGATTGCTGGCAGTTCGCTGACCTCTTCCGTCACGACGCTCAGCGCATCACGTTGAAAGCGCTGGCTCAGTGTTGCAATGCCGTTTGGCCAGGTGGCAGAGAATAACAGCGTCTGACGCGCGGCGGGCGTGGCGGCAATAATGGTTTCCATATCGTCACGAAAGCCCATTTCCAGCATCCGATCGGCTTCGTCCAGCACCAGCGTGCGCAGACTGTCGAGCTGCAGCGTTTCGCGCTTGAGATGGTCAAGAATACGGCCCGGCGTACCGACCACAATCTGCGGCGGATGCACCAGCGAATCGCGCTGCGCACTCATGGGCTGGCCGCCGCATAAGGTCAGAATTTTGATATTGCGCGTGAAGCGCGCTAACTGCCGCAGAACGTTGCTGACCTGATCGGCCAGTTCTCGCGTCGGACATAAAATCAGCGCCTGAGTCTGAAAACGCGCACTGTCGATATGATGCAACAGGCCAATACCAAATGCGGCCGTTTTGCCGCTGCCGGTTTTTGCCTGCGCACGAACGTCACGTCCGGCTAAGATAGCGGGCAGCGAGGCGGCCTGGACCGGCGTCATGCTGGTATAGCCCATCTCGCGCAGGTTATCGAGCTGACTATCGGGAAGAGAATTAAGCGAGGAAAAAGCGGTCACGGGTGCGGCCTCTGCGGCTGTAAGTTGGGGCATCATTGCGAGCGCAAGTCTGTCAGAAAGCGTACACAACAGCAATGTTAACCTGCAAACCCTGCGCCGGGCGGCGCTTTTATCTAAGAATAAACTGAAGATGAAAAAGATTAGTTGGGAAATTTTAATCAATTAAAACGTCAAATGTGAAACCGCTTACATGGACTAAGCCATTAAGATTAAGAATGTTTTTTCTAATATTTTCTTTGTAATACACAATTTAAAGTTAATCAGATTATTCCGCATTTGCGACGGAATTAACGCATTAATAATGCAAAAGTATCGCCAGAAGAGAAGATGAAAACGACTTGTAAACGCCTTTATATTGAGGAGGATACATCGATATCACTACTGGCAGAGGATTTTTTCATTGAATAATATCCCGCAGATCTTGCATGAAGACGTACTTAAAATCGTAGGTCGTGCAGTCCTGACATTGCATCTCTATGGGGAAAGCTTATCGGCAGATAAAGTGGCCTCTATGATTGGATGTTATGCCGAAGACGATCCGGTGGCTTCTGATGGCGCCCATCTCTATACGCTTGCGATGGCGTTAATGTCACAGACGAGGGAGGCTCGGGTTTAGCGTCGCCTTCATTCGGCTGTCCGCGCCCCATGCCAGCTCTGTGACAGGGGGCGCGTCCGCATCTGCCCGCGGTTTCTGGTTTTACAGCGTCCTTTTCCACTGCCTGTCAGTGAAAAACTCACTGCCAGTGCAGATCGGCAAATGTCACCAGTGCCTCTGCCAGCTGGCGCTGAAGCGCCTCATCCGGCTGGCGACAAAACAGCGCCAGCTCAAAAGTGTTAATCACCGGCAAGCCCTGCTGGTCGCCCAGCACACGATGTGCAGGCAGACGGCAGCTGGCAGGCAACAGCGTAACGCCCAGGCCCTGGGCACTGGCGGCAGACAGGGCCACAAGGCTGGCACTGCTGTAACCGATGCGCCAGCTGCGGCCCAACCCATCCAGCGTCTGGCAGATCTCCTCGCGATAAAGTCCCTGTTGAGGAAACAGGACCAGCGGCACCGGCGAATGCTCAAAGCAGGGATATGCGGCGCTGTCCAGCCATAACAGCGGCTCGGGTCGGGAAGCCAGCGGGCGTTCACCGTAAGGTTGCTTAATCAGCATGATATCCAGTTCCTCCCGCTGCCAGGCCCGACGTAGTTCTACCTGCATCCCGCTCATCACATCCAGCCGCATATGGGGATGTTCGCGACTGAACTGCGCCAGCAGGGCAGCCGTGGGGGCCGCAAAATCTTCCGGAACGCCAAGCCGCAGCACACCATCGCGCCACTTATCGCTCAACACATCGAGTGCTTCGCCATTCAGGGCAATGATACGGCGGGCATAACCCAGCAGCTTCTCGCCTTCCTCCGTGACGGTTACCTGATGTGATGAGCGGGCCAGCAGTGCTTTTCCCACCCTCTCTTCCAGTCGCCGCACCTGCTGGCTCACTGTTGATTGCGACAGGTGCACGCGATCGGCGGCACGGGTGAAGCTGGCGGTTTCGCAGACCGCAACAAAGCTCAGAAGCTGCTGGGGCGTGAACATAGGCTGGCGATTCATTTTTCCACTGCCTGTCATGATGATATTCCATTTCCAAATAGTAACGACAGCTGCCAGGCTGACAAGGTTTACTTCCAGGATGGCCCATGAAAAAAGAGAATATTGTGATCGTTACCGCCCTGGTGCTGGCGGGACTGAATATGCGTCCACTGATGACCTCCGTCAGTCCGTTGCTGGATCAGTTACGCGAAAGCATTGGACTCTCCGCCTTGGCAGCGTCACTGCTGCCTGCGATTCCCATGATGATGATGGGAGCGATAGCGTTAATCAGCGCACCACTTATGCAGCGTGTTCAACTGCGCGGACTGCTGTGTGGCGGACTGGCTCTGTTAGTGTTGGCGCTCCTCAGCCGCCTTTTTGTGGCGCAGGGCGAATCGCTGGTAGGGAGCACGCTACCGGGCGGCATTGGTATCGGGATAGTGCAAATGGCGATGCCGGGCTTTATCCGCCAACGCTTTCCACAACGCAGTGCGATGATGACCGGGCTGTGGTCTGCGGCCCTGATGGGCGGGGGCGGACTGGGTGCCGCATTAACACCGTGGTTAAGTGCTCACCTGAGCTGGCAGATGGCCCTCAGCAGTTGGGCCGTGCCTGCGCTGCTGGCCATCCTGCTTTGGGCGTGGATGCCCGGGGTGACGTCGCCAGCGCGCGCGTCGGTCGTGATGCCTTCACTATGGCGCAACGCGCGCGCCTGGATGCTGGCGCTCAGCTTTGGTTTAGTGAATGGCGGTTATGCCATTTGCGTGGCATGGTTGCCTGATTTCTACCATCAACTCGGCTGGAGCGCACAGGCGGGCGGAAGCCTGTTGGGCGTGATGATTACCTGCCAGGTCGCCGGGGCGATGGTGTTTCCGCTGTTGACGCGCGGCCCGGATCGACGGCCGCTGTTGCTGTTAACGCTGATTTTTCAGCTAAGCGGTATGCTTGGCCTCCTGTTTGCACCGCTTTACCATCCATGGCTGTGGGTGGGAATGGCGGGCGTGGGTCTGGGTGGTGCTTTTCCCCTGGCGCTGGTGCTGGCGCTGGACCATCTGGCGCATCCGCAGGCGGGCGGACGACTGGTGGCGTTCATGCAAGGGATTGGCTTTATTATTGCCGGCAGTATGCCCTTTATCGCCGGTCAGTTACATGCACTGACCGGGGATTTCTCCACGATCTGGTGGCTCCAGTGCGGCGTTACGATTGGGCTGGTCGGGTTGAATCTGCGTTTTCATCCGCAAAGTTACAAATACGCCTTTCCACAACCGTGATTGGTCCGACCAAAACAGCTAAACCTTTTCAGTGCTTCACATAACGTTAAAATTAAAGCCGTAACTGTTGCCTTGGGTTAACAGCGGGTTAAGTATCTGTAACGGATAAGCCCCAACTGGCAAAATTGGTAGGACCAATAAGCAGGACGGGCGTGACAGATGCGCCCTGTGTTTATGCCCGTCGCGCATCGCTCTCATCACCTTTCTGGAGATAACGGCATGCAGGTCTGGCAGCAAAATTATGATCCGCTCAATAACATCTGGCTCTCCAGCCTGATTGCGTTACTGCCTGTTCTGTTTTTCTTTTTTGCGTTGATTAAGCTAAAGATGAAAGGCCATCAGGCTGCCACCATCACTGTCATGCTGTCGCTGGGAGTTGCGCTGCTGCTGTATCATATGCCGTGGCAGCAGGCGCTGGCCTCAGCGGCCTACGGCTTCCTGTACGGCCTGTGGCCCATTGCCTGGATTATCGTGGCCGCGGTCTTTGTCTATAAAATCTCGGTCAGGACGGGACAGTTCGATATCATTCGCGCGTCCATCTTGTCGATCACGCCGGATCAGCGCTTACAGATGCTGATTGTCGGTTTTTCCTTTGGTGCCTTTTTAGAGGGCGCGGCAGGTTTTGGTGCGCCGGTGGCGATCACGGCTGCGTTGCTGGTAGGGCTGGGTTTTAATCCGCTTTATGCCGCAGGGTTATGCCTGATCGTGAATACCGCGCCGGTGGCGTTTGGTGCGATGGGTATTCCCATTATTGTAGCCGGGCAGGTTACCGGTCTGGACAGCTTTGCCATCGGTCAGATGGCCGGACGCCAGCTGCCTTTTTTAACCGTCATCGTGCTGTTCTGGATCATGGCGATCATGGATGGCTGGCGCGGGATGAAAGAAACCTGGCCGGCGGTGATGGTTGCGGGTGGGTCGTTCGCGATAGCCCAATTCCTGAGTTCAAATTTCCTGGGCCCGGCGTTACCCGATATTATCTCTTCGCTGGCATCACTGGTTTCCCTGACTCTGTTTCTGCGCGTCTGGCAGCCGGTTCGCATCTTTCGCTTCAGCGATGCCGAAAATCACACGGCGACGCAACCCGCACGTCAGCAGACGTATACGACAAAGCAGGTCATTCGCGCCTGGATGCCCTTCCTGTTTCTCACCGCAACGGTAACGCTGTGGAGTATCCCGCCCTTTAAAGCACTGTTTGCCAAAGGGGGTGCACTGGCCAACTGGGTGATGAGCATTCCCGTCCCTGGCCTGCATGACTGGATTACCCGGATACCGCCGGTTGTGGCACAGCCCAGCGCCTGGCCCGCCATTTTTAAACTGGATCTGCTGTCTGCAACCGGCACTGCCATTCTGATTGCGGCAATTGTGGCGATTATCTTTCTGAAAATGAAACCCAGAGCGGCAGTCGGGACATTTGTCGAAACACTGAAATCCCTGATGTTGCCCATCTACTCTATTGGTATGGTGCTGGCCTTTGCCTTTATCTCGAACTACTCGGGTTTATCAGCCACGCTGGCGCTGGCCTTAGCGCACACGGGCCATGCCTTTACCTTTTTCTCCCCCTTTCTGGGCTGGCTTGGCGTGTTTCTTACCGGTTCGGATACCTCCTCCAACGCGCTGTTTGCCGCGTTGCAGGCCACCACGGCGCAGCAGATTGGCGTTTCCGATATCCTGCTGGTGGCAGCGAATACCACGGGTGGCGTCACCGGTAAAATGATCTCTCCCCAGTCGATCGCTATTGCCTGTGCAGCGGTCGGTCTGGTCGGCAAAGAGTCCGATCTGTTCCGCTTCACCGTAAAGCACAGCCTGATCTTCACCGGCCTGGTTGGGGTGATGACCACGCTGCAGGCTTACGTTTTTCCCTGGATGATCCCATGACACCAAACGATCCCTTACCGATGCGGCTTAAGCACTATATCCGCGATCATCAGCTTGAGCCGGGCATGCGTTTGCCCGCCGAGCGTCAGCTGGCGGCCGCGCTGGGCGTTTCCCGTTCGTCGCTGCGTGAAGCTATTCAGCAACTGATCAGCAGCGGCGTTTTGATGAGTCGGCGCGGTGACGGTACCTGGCTGCGTCAGCCGCAGGAGCCCTGGTCTGAGCAGCGCATCGTCGAGCCCATTCGTCAGCTTCTCGCCAACGATCCAGACTACCGTTACGACATTCTTGAAGCGCGCCATGCGATTGAGGGAAGCACGGCCTGGCATGCGGCGCTACGGGCTACCGAGTCAGATAAAGAGCGTCTGCGGTACGCCTTTGATGCCACGCTGGCGATGAAAGAGAGTGACGATCCCCATCTGGCCGGGCAGGCCGATCTGCGCTTTCATCTGGCCATCGCAGAAGCCTCACACAACATCGTGCTGCTGCAAACCATGCGGGGGTTATTCGATTTACTGCACTCGTCCATGCTGCACAGTCGTAAGCTGATGTACATCAGACCCGTGATTTTTGACCGCCTGACCGATCAGCACCGGGCGATGCTCGACGCGATTTTACTGGGCGATGCCGAGGCTGCCCGGTCAGCCGCCATGGATCATCTGGGTTTTGTTCACACCACGATGAAAACACTTGATGAAGACGAAGCCAGGCAGGCGCGAATTACGCGTTTGCCGGGTCATGACCTGCACAATCACAAGGAAAACCGCTGATGATCATCTCTGCCGCCAGTGACTATCGCGCCGCCGCGCAGCGCATTTTACCGCCTTTTCTGTTTCATTATCTGGATGGCGGTGCCTATGCAGAGCATACGCTACGGCGGAATGTTGCCGATCTGTCAGACGTGGCGTTGCGCCAGCGCATTCTCCGGAACATGTCGGCGCTCAGCCTGGAAACCACGCTGTTCAGTGAAACGCTGTCCATGCCCGTCGCGCTGGCACCGGTTGGGCTGTGTGGCATGTACGCGCGTCGGGGGGAAGTGCAGGCCGCGCGCGCTGCGGCGGGCAAAGGGATTCCGTTTACCTTATCGACCGTCTCCGTTTGCCCGATTGAGGAAGTGGCACCGCAAATCAGTCGGCCCATGTGGTTTCAACTGTATGTGCTGCGCGATCGCGGCTTTATGCGTAACGCCCTTGAGCGGGCAAAAGCGGCGGGCTGTACCACATTAGTATTTACCGTTGATATGCCAACGCCGGGCGCACGCTATCGCGATGCGCACTCGGGCATGAGCGGCAAGCACGCGGCCCTGCGCCGCTACTGGCAGGCTGTCACGCACCCACGCTGGGCACTGGATGTTGGGCTACAGGGCCGACCACACGATCTGGGCAATATTTCCACCTATCTGGGCAAACCGACCGGGCTGGAAGACTATATTGGCTGGCTGGCAAAGAATTTCGATCCGTCGATTTCCTGGAAAGATCTGGAATGGATCCGTGAGTTCTGGGACGGGCCAATGGTGATTAAAGGCATTCTGGATCCGGAAGATGCCCGCGATGCGGTGCGGTTTGGTGCCGATGGCATTGTGGTCTCAAACCATGGCGGACGCCAGCTGGACGGCGTGTTGTCTTCGGCTCGTGCCTTACCGGCCATCGCGGATGCGGTGAAGGGGGATATGACGATTCTTGCCGACAGCGGCATCCGTAATGGGCTTGATGTGGTGCGCATGATTGCGTTGGGCGCAGATACTGTTCTGCTGGGACGGGCCTTTGTTTACGCGCTGGCCACACATGGCCAACGTGGCGTCGAACATCTGCTGACGCTGATTGAAAACGAAATGAAAGTCGCGATGACCTTAACAGGCGCGAAGTGTATAGCCGATATCAACCAGACGTCGCTGGTGCAGGCGAATGCGTTGCTGGGCGAAGTGGCCCTGCATCCGGCCTCATGCCCGGCAAACTGAGCGACGTTGTCTATACTTACCTTCTTTACCAACAGGAGGAATGATATGACCATTCATAAGAAAGGTTCGGCGCATTGGGAAGGCGATATCAAAGGCAAAGGCACAGTCAGCACAGAAAGTGGTGTACTGAACCAGCAACCTTACGGCTTTAACACCCGTTTCGAAGGGCAGAAAGGCACCAATCCGGAAGAGCTTATCGGCGCAGCACATGCCGCCTGTTTTTCAATGGCACTGTCGCTCATGTTAGGTAACGCAGGCCATAAACCTGAAAGCATTGATACCAGTGCCGATGTGTCGCTGGACAAAAAAGGTGAAGGCTTCGCGATTACGAAAGTGGCGCTGACCAGCACCATCTCGCTGCCGGGCATTGATAACGACACCTTTGATGAAATCATCAATAAAGCTAAAGCCGGCTGTCCGGTTTCGCAGGTGCTTAATGCAGAGATCACACTCGATTACACGCTGAACAACTGATTGCGTACCTGAGTCGCCTTCTGGCGGCTCCCGCAGCAATCTTGCAGCATCCGGATGCGCCTCAGGGCGCATTTTCGCTTTCTTCAGAGGGACACTGAAATGGCAAAAAAGACGGAAAAGGGGGGCGGGTTTTGCTGAGCATGGGTGGCGGACTGCTGCTGATCCACAGGGCCGCAATGCTATGGGGCTGAAAACCTGGCTGTCGCGCCACAAACTCGGCGTGTTGCTGATGGTGGTACTGCTGCTGGAGGTAATCTGTTTCCTTCTTACCGCCTCGTGGCTGCCATGGAATGCATGACAGCAATCAGGCGTAAATCTCTTCACTCCGCTTCACACGTACATCCGTGCGCGCAATACGGTACGCCTTGCCGGGATCGCCCGCGACAAACTCAAACGTAGGTGAGTAGTAAAACGGCAGCCAGCCACCGTATCCGCTTTCCCATTCCCAGCGAACCGGACAGGGCCACAGAATGCCTTCATACAAAATGTAATAAACCCAACGCCCGGTAGGACGGCGGGGACGACTACTTTTCATGGGATTCACGACTGTGTTGGTGTAGAACAGCTTATATTTTGAACGTTAAGCGGCAACCTTGCAATGTCATCGGCTACTTTTTGTGCCATTCGCCCTGTACCGCTTTCTTAACGATGCACTTCGCCACATATCAGCACGACGTTAGGACGCACTTTATGGATACGATTTGCCATGACTTCACAGGCGGTTTTCGTCGGATAAATGCGTTCTGATACCGGTAAAGCTTCACAGGCATCGTGTCCACACGCGCTGACCAATAACACAAAACCAATTAACATAACCGACTCCTTATCCCGGTCCGCGTACTGCGAGAAGGGTGAGTGTTCCTTTATATATCACCAGTATAGCTAATTGCCGCCGGACGCCCGTGTTACGGCAGTCGGTATCGGATTGCTCTGAGCAATTATACGCGTTACCCGCTTATCAGGCAGTGAATTCTTACCCATCACTGCGATGGACAGCGCCGACGATATGGCTGAGTGAACCGCTGTTTTATTGCCTCAGCATGACGAGAAACGGGCTTCCTGATAAGGCTTATTCAGGTGTTTATTCGCCCCGAACCTCTTTAATGCTCGCGTTTTGATATTTCTCACACTTCTGATACGCAAATCTGAAACCGGTTGCAGAAAATTTTCACCCTGTGTATTCGTTAATCATTCACCACAAAGAGGAATACACCATGACGAAGATTTTACTGTGCTGTGCTGCGGGTATGTCCACCAGTATGGTGGTACAGAAAATGGAAAAGGCGGCGCAACAGCAAGGGCTGGACGTCGAGATAAAAGCTGTGGGGATTGAAGAGTTTAGAGACGATATCGCCGATTACGACTGCTGCCTGCTCGGGCCACAAATCAAATACAAGCTGGCCGATTTTCAACCGATCGCCCAGCAATACAGCAAGCCGGTTGCGGTCATCAACAGTATGGATTACGGCATGATGAATGGTGAAAAAATATTAAGCGACGCACTAAAGCTTATTCATACCTGACACCAGGGAGGTCCGGGATATATCACGCGAAACCCGCACTGCGTCAGGCAGGTTATTCTCTTTTGCCTCAGCAAGGAGTCAGGCAATGAGCCACTTCAGTGAATCTCTATTCGGCGTCATCGAAAACCGTATTAGCCCACTGGCGGGCCGTCTTTCCAGCCAGCGTCATGTCATCGCTATCCGGGACGGATTTATTGCCTCCATGCCGTTTCTGATCGTGGGCTCGTTTATGCTGTTGTTTGCTCATCCGCCTTTTTCGGCAGACAGCAGTTGGGCGTTCGCACAGTGGTGGCTGGGCATGGTAAAGGCGCATGAAGAACAAATCATGATGCCGTACAACATGACGATGGGCATTATGGCGCTCTATATCGCCAGTGCCATCGCCTATAACCTCGCAAACAGTTATAAGATGAATGGCTTTATGGCGGCCAGTCTGTCGCTGATGGCGTTTCTGGTGGTGGCGGCACCGCAGAGCGGCAAAACGTTGCCGGTTGGTTCGCTGGGCGGGGAGGGCATTTTTACCGCCATTCTGGTCGCGCTCTTTGCGACGGAGCTGATGCACGTTCTGCAGAAATACAACATCGGTTTCAAACTGCCCGAGCAGGTGCCGCCGAAGATCCGTCAGTCGTTCGATCTGCTCATCCCGATTATCACGATTTTTATTACGTTGTTTCCCCTGAGCCTGTGGGTACAGGCGCAGTTCGGCATGTTGCTGCCTCAGGCCATCATGGCCATTTTCTCGCCCATCATCTCTGCCTCTGATTCGCTGCCTGCCGTGCTGGTGGCGGTACTGCTGTGCCATCTGCTGTGGTTTGCAGGCATTCATGGGGCGGTGATTGTCGGGGGCATATTGCAGGCTTTCTGGCTGACCAATCTCGGTCTGAATCAGCAGGCGCTGAACGCGGGAGAACCCATCAGCCACGTGTTTATTGAACCCTTCTGGCAGTTTTTTATTGTTATCGGTGGCTCCGGTTCGACGATGGGGTTGGTGTTGCTTTACTTGCGCAGTCAGTCAGCACATCTGCGATCGATTGGAAAACTGAGTGTGGTGCCCAGCATGTTCAACATCAACGAACCGGTGATTTTTGGTTCACCGGTCGTGATGAACCCCATTCTGTTTATCCCTTTTATTCTTGCCCCGTTAGTTAACGCCGTCATTGCCTGGATCGCCACCAAAACGAACCTGATTAATCACGTGATCTCACTGGCTCCGTGGACGACGCCCGCCCCCATCGGGGCCGCCTGGTCAACCGGCTGGGACTGGCGCGTCATTGTGTTGATTGCCGTGCTGGTCACTATTGCCACGCTGATCTACTACCCGTTTTTCAAAATGTACGAGCGTCAACTGCTGCAGCAAGAGCAACCCTCTGCCGCAGCGCAACCGGTTAAGGAGTAACCCATGGAAATTGATGAAAGCACGGTAATCGAACTGATTATCCAGGCAGGCGAAGCTCGCTCCTGTTCAATGGAGGCGTTGCGGGCGGCGCGGCAGCAAAACTGGGCGCAGGCGGACAGTATGCTCAGTGCCGCAACCGCGGCGGCCAAAGCAGCCCATCAAACGCAGACGCAGCTCATTGGCGCTGATGAGGGCAGCGGAAAGATTCCGGTCAGTCTGATTATGGTCCATGCTCAGGACCACCTGATGAACGCAATGCTCTGTCGCGAACTGGCTGAGGAGATCATTCAACTGCGCCGGGAGTTAGCCGCACGTTAAACAGGAGGTTATATGCAACATTCGACATTGCCCGCGTTTCCCAGGGACTTTCTCTGGGGCGCGTCCACCTCAGCTTATCAGGTTGAAGGGGCCTGGAATGAAGAGGGCAAAGGGCCTTCCGTCATTGACCAGGCAACCTTCCATCAGGATCTTACCGATTTTACCGTTTGCAGCGATCACTATCATCGTTTCAGAGAGGACATCGCGCTGCTGGCGGAGATGGGATTAAAAACCTACCGCTTTTCCATTGCCTGGAGCCGTCTTTATCCCGAGGGCGATGGTGCGTTGAACCCGGCGGGCGTGGCTTTTTATCAGCAGGTGATCGATGAACTCTGTCGGTACGGCATTACGCCGCTGGTCACCCTTTATCATTTTGATTTGCCCTGGGCGTTGCAGCAGGCGGGCGGCTGGTCTTCACGGCGTACTGTAGCGGCCTTTGAGCGTTTTGCCATCACCTGCTTTGAGCACTATGGTCGTCAGGTTAAGTACTGGCTGACCATAAACGAACAGAACATGATGATCCTCAAGGGCGATGTGATTGGTACGTTGCCACCCGGCACCGCCGATCCGCAGAAAACGCTATATCAGCAGAATCACCATATGATGCTGGCGCAGGCGAAAGCGATGATCGCCTGCCATGAACGGTTGCCGGATGCCAAAATTGGTCCGGCACCCAATATCTCCTGCGTCTATGCCGCCAGTGCGCGGCCGGAAGATGTGCTGGCAGCCGATAATTTCTCTGCAATTCGCAACTGGCTCTATCTGGATCTGGCGGTCCATGGTCGCTATAACGCCGTGGTCTGGGCTTTCCTGAGGCAGCGCGGCTGGTTACCGACGATCGAAGACGATGACATGGCCATCATCGCCGCAGGCAAGCCGGATTTTATCGCCTTTAATTATTATGCGTCCGCGACGGTGGGAGCCGAAGGCGAGGGGGAGCAAAGCGAAAATAAACCTCGGCCCGATCAGCAAATGGCGGGCATTGATCGGTCGGTTTATGTGGGATGTGATAATCCGCATCTCCGGCAAAATCAGTTCGGCTGGTATATCGATCCGGTGGGTTTTCGCATTACGGCGCGCCAGATTTATGCCCGCTATGCTTTGCCGCTTATCGTGACCGAAAACGGGTTGGGTGCCTTTGATCGGCTGGAGGCCGATAATAAGGTACATGATGATTACCGTATTGCGTATCTGCGCGAACACATTGCGCAACTGCAGCTGGCACTTGCCGATGGTGTGGAACTGTTTGGCTATTGTCCCTGGTCGGCAATAGATCTGGTAAGTACGCATCAGGGCATCAACAAGCGTTACGGCTTTATTTACGTCAACCGCGATGAAAAAGATTTAAAGGATCTGGCACGTTACCGTAAGAAGAGTTTTTTCTGGTACCAGAAACTGATTCGCAGTAATGGCGCAACGCTGAACGATTCAGTCGACTACTGATGGTGCGCGGCAGGGATGCCGCGCCTTACTGTTTATAAGGCCCGTCAGTGACCGAGGCCCGTTCGATCAGGTGACCGCTAAACGGCGGCAAGGCCGTGACCGCTTCCCCTTCCAGCATCGCCACCAACTGCGCCAGCGTGTGCTGAATCATCTCTGCGACCGGCACATGTACCGTGGTGAGCGGCGGGAGAAAAAATTCCGCCATACGAATATCATCAAAGCCCAGCAGGGAGACATCCTCCGGCAGCCGTTTGCCCGCAGCGTTCAGCGCCAGCGCGGCCCCAATAGCCATATCGTCATTACTGGCCATCAGTGCACTAAATGGCATGTCCGATTCAAGCAGCGTTTTTGCCGCCGCCATGCCGCTGGCGGGCGTCCATGCACCCTGCACGATCAGCGCACGGTCCGCTAAGCCATGCTCGTCAAGCGCCTGCTGATAACCGGCCAGGCGGGCCGCAGCGGTCGGTGAGCCTGCCAGACCCGTAATGAAAGCGATGTCGTAATGGCCGCGCGTAATCAAATAGCGGGTGGCCTGAAAGGTATTCTGCTGATGGGTGGCCCAGACGCAGTGTGCCGGATGACGCTGCAGCTGACGATTCACCACCATAACGGGAATGGCGTGCTGCTCAATAATGGCATCCAGCGCCGCGGTATCCAGAAAACGGGGGTAGATTATGATGGCGTCACAGCGCAGGTCGAGCAGAAACTCAATGGCGGCACGTTCATCGTCAGCGCTGGTTTTACCATCCGCCAGAATAAGCTGCCGGCCATAGTTATTCGTCAACGTAGCAGCCTGAAACAGCAATTCGCTGAAGTAAGGCCCATTGAATAAAGAATGGGTAACGATAAGCCCGATATTCTGGGATTTCTGCGTCGCCAGGCTACGCGCCAGCAGGTTAGGGCGATAACCGGTTTCCGCCACAGCCTGAAAGACCTTCTGTTGCGTACTCTTACTGACGTAGCGATTTCCAGCCAGCACGCGCGAGACGGTGGCTTTAGAGACGCCGGCCTTGCGGGCCACATCCAGCATGGTAATCATGGGCTTTCTGACCATCCCTCCCTGTTAGTAAAAGATACACGCTGATTTTACGCAGGTTAGTGATGACCCGGTAACAAAAGGTCAGCGGGATCAGGCGAAATACCAGGCAGGCAGAATCGCAATCAGATTATTCAGCGTATGCAGAAAGACTGGCAGGGCCAGCGTATTGCTGCGCAGACGGGCGTAGCAAAGCAGCATAGAAAACAGCGTCAGCGCCACCACCGTTTCCCAGTGGACATATTGCGTATGCATGAGCGCAAACAGTAACGAGGTCAGTAAAACACAGGCAAAACGGCTGTTAGGTGCCCACAACAGAAATCCCTGTAATAAAAAGCCGCGAAACAACACTTCCTCAAACACAGGAGCCAGTAAGACGGCGGTCAACAGCAGGATAAGCATCGAACTGGGCCCCTGCTGAGTTTGTGCGACCAGCCAGCCTTCCGGCTGCAAATACTGCGTTTGTGCCACCATTAAAATAAACAGCGCGCCAATAAACAGTAAAGTCTGACCGGAACGCAAAAAGCCCAGAGGAATATCGGTACGACGCTGGCAATAAAAGCGATACAGCGGATAGATAACGGCAAATTCAAACAGGCAAAGCACAGGCACCAGTAAACCGTCATTACGCAGAATACCGTAATTAGGAAACAGGGTAATCAACATGGTAACGAGGTAATAAACAACAAAGCTGCCGACATAAAACAGTGTCAACGTCACTCTGTCGGAATTGGTGTTCATAGGCGACCCAGCCAGCGAAGATAAGCGCATAGTAGCAATGCCTCAAATCGCTGTCGAGAGAGCCGATCACACAATGTTAGCTGTTTATTACCTTACGTAAACGAGTCTGGGTTAATCAGTTAAAAATCAGTGCGTTGCCTGAGATACACTCTGTCGCCTGTCAGGTCGCCCAGCCTGTCAGACGTGAAACCGCACCCGCAAACGGGCCGCTTATCGCACCCGAACCGCAATCAGTGTCATCACAACGGCAAAGCAGATAAAAATCACAAGTTCCATAGTAGCCTCCTAAGATAATTCTTAGTAAGGTTAGCGCCTTGTATTTGAAATTCTGAACGGTAAGTGCCTTTACACTGGTTATCTGACAATAAGGCAGCATTTAATGCTTAATAATGTGTGAATCGCTTGATTTTAACGATTAAACCCGGTGGTGGGGCTTGTTACGCTTCAGGTCAGGGTTTAACACGGTTACAGGAGAACATACGTGAATCATTACGGAAAAGTGCTGGTGGCAACCGGCTTCTTACTGCTGACGGCTTGTCAGTCCACCACGCAGCCTGATACGGCAGCCGTCCCGCCCGGCAAGGAAGCGGACAGTTGCGGTGCCTCTCATTACCAAAACTTTGTCGGCAAACCGCTGTCCGCCCTTGAGCAACAGCGTTTCAGTCAGAAGGTGCGCGCTATTCCGTGGAATTCTGCCGTCACGATGGATTTTAATTTCGCCCGCCTGAACTTTCTGGCAGACAAAAGCGGTACTATCACCCAGGTCTATTGTGGTTAAGCGTTAAATAAACCGCGCATTGTCATTGAGGTGTCATGGGGACAGGGGAAGATAAGGCCGGTATTCTGTTGTCTTCAGCCTGTGGTCGTCTGGTCGCACTGAGCCAGCAGGATCGGGATTTCCTCGTCACATCAATTTGCAATGCTCGTCTTGTTTATTCCCGCTCTGGCGGGAATTTTTTTC
The DNA here is from genome assembly GCF_043545505.1 of Pantoea sp. SGAir0183. Classification (NCBI taxonomy): domain Bacteria; kingdom Pseudomonadati; phylum Pseudomonadota; class Gammaproteobacteria; order Enterobacterales; family Erwiniaceae; genus Pantoea; species Pantoea sp. SGAir0183. The sequence goes on along the minus strand of NZ_CP028053.1, from coordinate 3,335,183 downwards.
TGGCTCAGTCTGGAAGGAGCAACGCATGTACTCTCGTCCACGCCTCTCACTGTCACTTTTATTGCTGATCAGTCCGGTCGCACTGGCTTCCAGCCCGACGGCATGGCAGGAAAACCAGCAGGTCATGCGGCAGGCCTGTATCAATGCCAGTACGCTAAGTAAGGTAAAAATCGTGGGGCAGCCCATCGACTATGATGACAGCGTGGGTTACAGCGCCTTGTTACTTGAGGGGCATTACCCACAGAAGCAAATGAAAAACCGGCGTGGGCGTGAACTCTGCCTGTTTCAACGCAGCAGCGGCCGTGCCAGTGTAAGTGAAGCCCGTCAGCTCCGTTGGGTGAAATAGCATAAAGGCGGCCTACTCACGTGGCCGCGCTTCCATCAACTGGGCCAGTAAACCCCGGTAACGCTGCAGGCGCTGCTCATCCCCTTCAAACTCCAGTTTATTAATGACGCGTGCGATTATTGCCTTATTCGTTGTCGGCTGGCCTGCTTCCATCAGTTCACGCAGGATAACGGCCAGCAGATCGGACTCCGGCAGCACGTTCCAGTCCGGGCTGTTGAAGTAATCAGTGATAGCACGACTGGCACTATTAGATTGGACGCTCATTCCCCGTCTCCGCAAACAGACCCTTTGCCCGGTGCGCAACGGCGCAGCAGGCAGAAGCTACTGAATGATGGGCTCCCGGAAAGAACGGCAAGGGTTTTATCGGGAGCGTTTCGTTGGTCAGAACAGCCAACGTCCCGCCCGTACCTGGCGGTTTTTTAAACATAGGTGGGCCAGAGAGGATTGTCAGTAACAGCCTGAAATATTTTTCAGATGTGATGAGTGAAAATCGAATAGTGCCAATATGCAATAAGGCATTTTTTCAGACTATCTTGATGAAAGACAAGCTGTTGCACTGAATCAGGTGCGTTTTTGGCGCAGCCAAAGGGCTGAGTAGCCCGTCATTACCGGGCCGTGAGGATCCTGTTGTCCGGGTGGAAGGTTAAGGAACAGGGGGGCCAACTGCCCGCCATCGCGGGGAGATTATTCTCACGTTAACGGGAATGAAAACGGCCGTTATCGCTTGTAAGAAAAGAATCTCTGCTAAAAAAAGCCAGCCGGGAATCTTTATTTTATTTCGACTGAGTGAGTCAGCGTGTTATTTCATTGCGATAACAACGTTTCGTTGTCCGGCAAAATAAATGCAATAAAACCGTAGCGACAAAATGGCCTGAGTCGGGCGCAAAGCGGGCTGAAAAATCACTTTGTTTTTTAATCTGACGAATGCTAATTTTTATTTGTCTTACACGAAGGGGCCCCGGCATGAAAAACCTGATTGCTGAGTTGCTAATCACCCTGGCAGAAAAAGAAGAGGCGTCAAAAGAGCAGGTTGCACAGATCGAAGCGCTGGAAATCGTGGTTACCGCGATGCTGCGTTTGCTTCCACCCGAGCAGCATCACGCTATCGTCAGCAGTATTGAAACCGCCATGATGAATGCCGATGTAGATCATAATGATAAAAATACGGTCCTGCTAAAACGTTATGTCACGCGCTTACTTAATCGTCCGCGTATCTGAAAAGTGCCACCGACAATTCAGATTTGCGATCTCTGCCTTATTCCCTGATAAACGTATTCCGTATAGCGTGTAACGTGCCAGAATTAATCTGTTTTCATCAAGAGGGAGTGAATACAATGAAACGCGGTTTAATGACGCTAGTGTTAGCAGGCTTACTGGTGGGCGGCAGCGCCAGTGCGGCTGAAAAAACGCCACAACAGCAAAAAATGGCCATGTGTAATGAACATGCCACGTCACAAGCGTTGAAAGGCGATGTGCGAAAGAAATTTATGAGCGATTGCCTGAAAAAGGACAGTAAGGTCGCCGACATGTCGCCGCAGCAGGTAAAAATGAAAACCTGTAATCTGCAGGCCGGTGATAAAAAGCTGACGGGGGAAGCACGCAAAACCTTCATGAGTCAGTGTCTGAAGAAAAGTTAACGTTCGGTCGGCCATTTCGGTGGCCGCTTTAGTTTTCTCCTGCCTGCGCTGTCACATCCTCACGTATTTTTAATTTCCGCTTAAACAAACAGTTAGCAAAAAATCCTGACGTTAAAACCGGAGTCTGGCCGATCCTTTGCCACACTTACTGTTTACAGGCATTTGCGCAGAAGCCCTGTTGATCTGCGCGTTCAGCCGTGACAGTCGGAGAAGGAGCTATGTCGTGAACTATCAATTTGTGGTCGCTCTGAAGGATTTACCGCACCGCCAGCCGGTTAAAAAAAAGCTCGGGGAAACAGAGCTGCTGTTAATTCGTGATGGCGACAACGTACACGCTTACCAGGCGAAGTGTCCCCATGCCGGCGCACCCCTTGAGCAGGGTGCCATTTGTGAAAACCGGCTGATCTGTCCCTGGCATAAAGCCACTTTTGAACTGGACAGTGGCAAAATGTGTGAGCCGCTCGCGCTGGCCGATCTCAAACAGTATCCCGTGCGCATTGAAAACGAGGCGGTTCTGGTGAATCCCAAAGCCATGTCGCCTGCGACTGCGATAGGCAGTGGAGCCGCTGCGCCGGTCTTTGTCGTGCTGGGTGGTGGCGCAGCCGGGAGTGCGGCGCTATGGCGGTTACGTCACGAGGGGTTTAAAGGGCGGCTGATCCTGATTGAGCAGGAGCCAGATGCACCCTATGATCGCACGGCGTTAACCAAATTTGTCCCCTCGGGCAAAATGGACATCGATGAGGTGCCCTCACTGCTGGGTGAGGACATCATGGCGCACGTAGAACGCCTGCAAAAGCGCGTGGAGCGGATTGATAACCATCAGCACCGGATAATATTTGCTGACGGTACGACGCTGCAATTCGATAAGCTCCTGATTGCCACAGGTGGCGCGCCCGTCAAACCTGCGCTGTCCGGGCGCGATCTTGCTGGCGTTCATATCCTGCGCAGTAAACAGCACACCGCAGACTTACTGCAGGCGGTCGATGACACTCAACAGATTGTCATTATCGGCAACAGCTTTATCGGCATGGAACTGGCCTCCTCACTGCGTAATCGCGACATTGATGTCACCGTCATTGCGCGTCATCCGCTGCCGTTTGCGAAACAGTTTGGCGAAGCCGTTGGTCGCTATTTTTATCAGCTCCATCAGGCGAACGGCGTAAAGTTTATCGAAGGCGAGATCGATGCCCTGCTGGGCGAAGACCATGTTAACGCGGTACGACTAAAAACGGGCAAGCATATTGCCGCCGATGTGGTGCTGTTTGCGACCGGCGTTAAACCCGCCACACACTTTATTCATGATTTGCCGCTGCTGGAGGATGGCAGCCTGCAAACGGACGAACAACTCCGGGTGGCCGAGAATGTCTGGGTGGCAGGCGATATCGCCACGTATCCTTCTCCCCAGGGGCCGTTGCGAATCGAACACTTTCGTGTTGCCGAACAACAAGGACAGACAGCGGCCATCAATATGCTGGGCAATATCCGTCACTTTGATCGGGTGCCGTTTTTCTGGACCGCGCACTACGGTACGCGCTATGAATATCTTGGCCATGCGGCGGACTGGGATGACTACCAGTCGGTGGGCTCGCTGGAAGAAAAGGAATTCATGGCGTTTTATGGCAAAGAAGGGCAACTGGCGGCGATCTTCTCCTGTGGCCTTTACACTCTGACCGCCGCGCTGGTTGACAACATGCAGCAACCCATGACGGTGAAGCAGGCGCTGGCGCTTTATCAGGACTACCGTTCCGCCGGCTAGTGGGGATGCGCCTGGCAACGCGCACTGCCGTTGCCAGACGCCGCGGGTTAACTGCGGCTCAGCTTCTCTGATTTCGCCATGCACTGCTGCATCGCCTCAATCACGGCGGAGCGAAAACCTTTTTCTTCCAGAACTTTGACCGCTTCTATCGTGGTGCCGCCCGGCGAGCAGACCATATCTTTTAACTCGCCCGGGTGTTTGCCGGTCTCCAGTACCATCTGTGCCGAACCTTTTACGGCCTGTGCCGCAAACTGGTAGGCCTGCGCCCGCGGCATGCCACCAGCCACCGCAGCATCGGCCATGGCTTCAATGAACATAAACACGTAAGCCGGTGCCGAACCACTCACGCCTACCACGGAATGAATCAGGTATTCATCCACTACCGCGGCCTGGCCAAAGCTTTTAAACATTGCAACGACCTCATCGAGTTCGCTCTGTTCAACCAGCGCATTGGGCGTGACCGAGGTCATCCCTTCTCCCACCAGAGACGGGGTATTCGGCATGGCCCGAATGATTTTTCGATCGTGTCCCAGTACGGAGGCCAGATTGTCCAGGGTAACGCCTGCCGCAATGGAGACAACCAGCGTCTCTTTTTTCATGCAGGTGGCGAGATCATTCAGAACTCTGAGGATGACGTTCGGTTTTACCGCACCAAACAGGACATCAACATGCTGCGCCAGCGCTTCTGCGCTCTCAGCCGCATGGATACCGTACTGTTCGGCCATTTCCTGATTAGTGCTGGCTTTACGGTCATAAATCCAGATCGCTGACGGTGCAACTTGCCCGCTGTTTATCAGGCCGCCAATGATGGCTTTGGCCATGTTGCCTCCGCCAATAAATCCGATTTTCTTTTCCTGCATCACCGTCTCCTTCGCTGTTTACACATATCAACGATGTAGCTTACTGCAGACAGGATTAATAACAAGTTAGCCCTGTGCTGAACGGCCTGCTGTCACCCCGCTGACTGGAGGCGTTCAACCGTGCCAGGACATGGCGCGGTGCGCATTAAGGCGCAGGGGCGGTGCAGCCAGGTCGGCTAAAGCAGGTTCTGCGTTAAAGAGGGCTGTGTTTTTCACTCAACCCGATCAGCAAAACAGGTTACCATCGTCACTCTTTTGCAGAACAAGGAATAACAATGGCTATCTGGGTTGATGCTGATGCCTGTCCTAACGTGATTAAGGACGTGCTGTACCGGGCAGCGGACAGAACGCAAACCGTGGTGACCTTTGTGGCTAACCAGTCCCTGCGGGTGCCACCTTCGCCCTGGCTGCGAACACTGCAGGTGCCTGCGGGATTTGATGTGGCGGACAATGAGATTGTTAAGCGCGTAAACGTCGGCGATCTGGTGATTACGGCCGATATTCCGTTGGCCGCGGAAGTGATTGAGAAGGGCGCGGCAGCCTTGAATCCACGCGGTGAACGCTATTCACCAGCAACCATTCGCGAACGACTGACCATGCGCGATTTTATGGACACCATGCGCGCCAGCGGTGTTCAGACAGGCGGCCCCGCCGCATTAAGCCCACGGGACCGCCAGCAGTTTGCCAATGAACTAGACAGCTGGCTCCGACAACGCCAGCGCTAAATCAGACGAAGTTGTCGTCGTCGTCGAAGTCATTGCCGCCAAAATCATTCAGGTCGCCGTTGTCGGCGTAGGAATCACTCCAGCCGTTACTTTGATCCAGGAAAGACTGATTATCCGCCCCGTTCTGGTCAAGGAACGACTGATCGTTGCCACCGTTGAAGGTATTCAGACTGTCGTCCACCTGCGGCAACGGCTGCTCGTTGATGATGTTAACGATTTCCTGCGGCTGAGAATGATGGAACATGCTGGTCAGCATATCGGCCATGACCACACCACCTGCCACCCCAACGGCGGTTTGCAGGGCACCGCCCAGGAAGCCGCTGCCACGTGGCGCCGGGGCGCTGGCATAAGATTGCTGCGGTTGCGGTGCCTGTTGCGGCGCACTGTTCCACTGCGGCTGAGCTGGCTGCGGTTGGGCGCTGCCGCCGCCAAACAGGCTGGATAAAAATCCACCACTGCTCTTCGGCTGCTGCTGCGCCTGTTGTTGCGCCAGCTGGTTTTCCAGTTCCTTAATACGTTCATTAAGTTTTTTAAGGGCCGCTTCCTGAATCAGAATGGCCTGCGCCATGTAGTAGGGCGCGCCTGGTTGTTCCTGCAGGTGTTGTTTGATGAGTTGTTCGGCAGCAGCATCGCGCGCCGCTGTCTGGCTTTCCGCTTGTTTCAAACGGCTGAACAGATTTTCAATCAGTTGTTGTTCTTCGCGTTGCATGATTACTCTCCCGTTGCGACTGTAAACAGTATATGGGGGCGATGAGCAGCAATGTAAATTCGTGGCGGTAAGCAAATGTTGCAGAGACAAAAATACGGTGTTCATGCACAAAATGTGCATGGTTAATTCATTGTTTATAAAAAGCTTAATGCAATGGGTTGTCTGACTGTGCGTAAAATACGCTCAATGGGTAGAGGCCGCCATCATTTCCCGCTATGATGCGCGTATTATTTAAGCCAGACCTGCAGCTGTTATGGGCTGTACGGCGGAGGAAGTGCCCAGATGTCCTTGTCCATTTTTTTGATTGGTGCGCGCGGCTGCGGAAAAACCACCATCGGTGAAGCCCTGTCTCATGCGCTGGGTTATGCCTTCCGCGATACCGATCACCACCTGCAATTCACGACCCAGCGTACCGTGGCTGAAATTGTCGCGGCGGAGGGCTGGGAAAGCTTTCGTGCGCGGGAGACCGAGTCGCTGAAAGCCGTGACGGCGCCCTCAACCATCATCGCGACCGGTGGTGGCATGGTGCTGGCAGAGGTCAACCGCCGCTATATGCGCGAACATGGTCAGGTTATCTGGTTAAGTGCGCCTTCTGAGGTGCTTGCCCGACGTCTGGAAAGCCAGCCTGAAGCTGCGCAGCGCCCGACGCTGACCGGACGGCCCATCGCAGAAGAGATGACAGAGGTGCTGCGCGCCCGTGCTCACCTGTACCGTATGGCCGCTCATCATGAAGTGGACGCGATGCAGCCGCCGGAACGCGTTGTTGAGCAAATTCTGCAGTCGTTATCGCTGGCACGCGCCAGCTAACCGTCAGATTTATCTCCTTCCCGCCGCGATTTACGCCTTTTTGACTATACTTATTCCATGACGGGCAACCGCCTGTCGTGTGGAATGTCATTCAGCCAAGAGGGACAAATGATGCCGTCAAGACCTCCTTACCCCAGAGAAGCGCGCGTTGTGACCGTGGAAAAAGGCCCCGAAGGTAAAAAAGTCACGTCCTGGCAACTGCGAGCCGATCATCCGAAGCCGGATTCACTCATTAGTGAGCACGATTCAGAGCAGGAAGCGCATGATGCGAAACAACGTTACGAAGATGTAGAAAAAGAGTAAGCCGTCGCGCTGGCAAGGATGCCGTCGATGCGCGCCCGTTTTATCCCCGCCCCTTGTCACCGCCAGCGATCACATTCGCTCATTATTTCGCGTGACAGATCAGCAAGTTCGCTTCTACACTGCCAGTCACCCTAATGTGCTGTGAGGAAGATTTATGCTCAACGTAAGTGAGTATTTTGACGGAAAAGTTAAATCCATCGGTTTTGACAGTGCGAGCACCGGTCGTGCCAGCGTTGGTGTGATGGCAGAAGGCGAATACACCTTTGGCACTGCCCAGCCGGAAGAGATGACCGTGGTCAGTGGATCAATGAAAGTGTTGCTGCCGGGGGAAACAGAGTGGAAATGGTTCGAGGCGGGATCGGTATTTAACGTGCCGGGTCACAGCGAGTTTCATCTGCAGGTAGGCGAGCCCAGCTCTTATCTTTGCCGCTATCTGAAAGACTGAAAAAAACGGCCGCATCTTTTGCGGCCGCCTGTTTTACCGCTGAGCCTCACCACCCAACGCTTCAATCAGATTACTGGTCAGGGCGGCCAGTTCGCTGGTCATCAGGATAAAGTCGGCATCGAAGCGCTGAGCAAAATCCTCCCGATCGATATCGTCGTTCTGATCACGCAGCGTATCGCTGAATTTCAGGCGCTTCACGGAACCATCATCCGACAGGACGAACTGAATCCGTTCCTGCCAGTCGAGCGCCAGTTTTGTCACCAGCTTGCCAGCCTCGATATGGTTGGCGATTTCGTCGCATACCAGATCCTGTTTTTTACAGCGAATCACGCCGCCGTCTTCCAGAATCGCTTTCAGCTCGGCTTCATCCATCAGGGCAAAGCCTGCGGGCAGATCGCCGGAACGTACCCACTCGGTCAGCGTCAGTTCAATCGGGCTTTCCAGCGTCAGAGGTACGACCGGCAGTGAACCCAGGCTTTTACGCAGCAGGGCCAGCGTATCTTCGGCTTTTTTCGCGCTGGCGCAGTCCACCATGATCAGATTATTAACGGTATCGATCCACATAAACGTCTGGCTGAAACGGCTGAAGGCACGCGGCAACAGGCTGTGCAGCACTTCATCCTTAAGCGAATCTTTCTCGGTTTTTTTCAGCTTACGGCTCTGTTCTGCCTCAAGCTTGTCAATTTTGGCTTCCAGCGCCTGCTTCACCACCGGTGAAGGCAAAATTTTCTCTTCTTTGCGCGCGCAGATGACAATCTGACCGTTATTCACATGGGTCAGCGCATCGCTGCGGTTTCCCATCGGTGACACCCAACCGGTCTTGCTCATGTCCTGGCTGCCACAAGGCGAGAAGGTGAATGCCTCAAGCTGTTTTTCCATGTCGTCTGCGGACAACGGAATGTCACGATTCAGACGATAAACCATCATATTTTTAAACCACAACATCAGGATTCCTTACCGTGGCGCGATCGGGCGCACAAATCTCACTAAGTGTGCGCATGATAGCGAAACATCGATGCGGTTTCATTGCCTTTAAGGGCATCGCCTTTTAGTGTAAGAATCCCCTAACGAATAATGAGGAATAAACCGTGCGCATCGGCATTGATTTGGGCGGCACCAAAACAGAAGTGATTGCGTTGTCCAGCGAGGGAAGCGAGCTGTTTCGCCATCGGGTTTCCACGCCCCGAAACGACTATGCCGCTACGGTACAGGCTATTGTCGATCTGGTGCGTCTGGCGGAAGAAAAGACCGGACAGACGGGCACGGTAGGCCTCGGTATTCCCGGCACGCTTTCTCCCTACACGCAGCGGGTAAAAAACGCGAACTCAACCTGGCTTAACGGACAGCCGCTGGACAAGGATCTGGCGCACGCGCTGAATCGTGACGTCCGCATTGCCAACGACGCGAACTGTCTGGCCGTATCCGAAGCCGTTGACGGCGCGGGTGCCGGTAAGCCGCTGGTCTTTGGAGTGATTATTGGCACCGGTTCGGGGGCGGGCGTGGCGATAAACGGTGAATCCCGTATCGGTGGCAATGGTAATGCGGGCGAATGGGGCCACAATCCGCTGCCGTGGATGGACGAAGATGAACTGCGCTATCGCGCTGAAGTGCCCTGTTATTGCGGACTACAGGGCTGTATTGAAACCTTTGTCTCGGGCACCGGCTTTGCCACTGATTATCAGCGTTTGAGCGGCGTTACACGCAAAGGTGCCGAGATTGTTCACCTGCTGGCACAGCAGGATCCGGTGGCGGAACTGGCTATGAGCCGCTACGAAATGCGCCTGGCCAAATCGCTGGCCCAGGTGGTTAACCTGATCGATCCGGATGTGATTGTTCTGGGCGGCGGCATGAGCAACGTGGATCGTCTGTACCAGACCGTCCCCACGCTGATGAAAAAATGGGTATTTGGCGGCGAATGTGAAACGCCGGTACTGAAAGCCGTACACGGGGATTCGAGCGGTGTTCGCGGAGCCGCCTGGCTCTGGCCTGAGTAATCCGTTGTGGACGGTGAACCGCCAGTTTTCAGGCTTGATCACCGTCAGGCTGCACCGCCGGTTCACGACTTTCCGAAAGGGCGCATCTGCATTCACGTTCAGGCCGCGATGGCGCGTGCTGCCGCGTTATGGTTACGGGGCAAAAGCAAATACCCATTGCCGGGGCGCGCCCTGAGGCGGAAGGGGCATATCACGCGCGCTACTCACGCTCTGCCAGGCGCTCAGGCATAACGATTCATTTCCTTCTGTGCGCATGACGTTATAGCGGCCGTCCGCGCGGCGTTGTGCCGTCACCAGGCAGCGCTGGCCTGCGTAACGTTGCGCGTGATGAAAATTGCGCATCACCACGGCATTCACCTGCGCGATATAGTGGTCGACGGCCTGGCACTGAGTCTGCGTCATGTTCGGCGCGCAGTGCCTGGCATCAGCGCCGTGCGGCTGGCTGCAGCCTGCTAAAAGCAGCAGGGCAACCGCGAAAATACCGGTCCATCTCAACATGGTTAACCTCTTACTGGCCGGGGATGTCAAGGGTGCTGTAACCCAGGCCATTCATTTTGCGTACCTTAATCTGAACGGGAATGCGCTCTTTCATGGCTTCAACATGGCTGATGACGCCAATAGTTTTGCCACTGGCGTTAAGCGCATCCAGGGCATCCAGAGCGGTGTCCAGCGTTTCGGCATCCAGCGTACCAAAGCCCTCATCCAGAAATAACGACTCAATGCGGGTTTTATGGCTGACGAGGTCAGACAGTGCCAGCGCCAGCGCCAGGCTCACCAGGAAACTTTCTCCGCCGGACAGCGTGCGCGTATCGCGGGCGCTGTCGGCCTGCCAGGTATCCACCACATCCAGTTCCAGCACATCGCTGGCACGTCGCTGTAAAAGGTAGCGACCGTGCAGGCGATCTAACTGACGGTTGGCCAGGGCCACCAGGTGATCGAGCGTAAGCCCCTGGGCAAAGCGCCGGAATTTATCGCCCGTTGCCGAGCCAATAAGATCGTTAAGCAGGGTCCATTGCGTTAACGCCGTCTCATCCTGCGCAATACGCGCCAGCAGCGTTTGCTGCTGGTTTCGCAGGCTGGCATCGCTGTCTAACTGCTGCTGTACCTGGCCCTGCTGGTTTGCATTTTCACGCAGGGACTGCTGTAAGCGCGCCAGCTCTGCCGCCAGCACGTCCGGTGAATCCGGCATCAAAGCCGGTTTTTGCTGCTGATGTGCCGCCAGCCGCTGCTGCAGTTCTGCCAGGCGTGCCTGCTGGTGCAGACGGTGCTGGTCAATCTGCTGAAGCTGCTGACGCAGTTGCTGCGCCGCCTGTTCATCCAGCAATGCCGCGCGCAGGTGCGTTTCATCAGCGAATTCGGCCGCCGCCAGCGCGGCGCTGAAGCGTTGTTCTGCTTCCGTGACGCGCCCGGACAGGCTCTGCAGTTGGCTTTCCAGCAGCGTCAACTGGCCATTAAGACGGCTGACCTCTGCCTGTGACTGATGCAGTGCGTTGCGCTGCTGCGTAAGTTGCGCCTCGTGCTGATCGACGAGCACTTGCATCTGCTGGCGCGCCTGAGCCACATCGCGATCGCCAAACAGGGCCTGACGCTGCTGCTGTTTTTCATGTGCCTGCTGCTGTAACGCGGTGAGCTGCTGCCGCTGCTGATCCAGGCGTTGCTGCTCAAGCTGTAACTGCTGTTGCAGCGCGTCAGCCTGTGTTTCCGCCCGTGCAAGTTGCGGCTGCAGGTTAGCAAGCAACCGCTCACTCTCTTGCCAGCGCTGCCAGCGCTCTTGCTGGGTTGCCAGCCAGCTGTCGCGCGCCGTACGTTCAGGTAAAGATAACGCCACGTCGCTGAACTGCTGTGCCAGCGCGGCTTCAAGCTGCTGGCCGTTTTCTGCGGCCTGACGCTGCTGTTGCTGTAACGCCTGAAGCGCCTGGTCCTGGCTTTCCAGTTGCTGCTGAGTCAACAGTAGCGTTTGCTGATGCTGTTGTAATGTCTGGTGCTGCCGCAGGTGGTGATCTTTGGCCGCCAGCACCGCGCGCTCGGCTTGCTCCAGTGCGTCAAGCCGGGCCGTAAGCGTCTGCTCGTGGCGATTTTGCGCCTGCTGCCACGCGATTCTTGCATCCGTATCTGTCAGCGGGAAGGTGAGCGCCAGCTCACTGCTCAGTTCCTGCCATTGTTGAGAAAGGGCATCAAGTTGTTGGGTCAGACCCGTGATTTCTTCACGCAGGGATTGCTGTTGAGCCTGTAGCTGCTTTATCTGCTCCTTCTTTGCCGTCCCGGTTTCACTCAACGCGTCTACCTGTTTTTGCAGCTCGGCTTTACGTTGTTGGTTAGCACTAACTTCCAGAGCACGATAGGTTTCGACCGCAGGATGCTCGCAGGCGCCGCACAACGGGCAGGGCTGCCCGGCTTCAAGCCGGGCGCGGTACTGTTCCAGGTCAGCAATCTGGCTTTCGAGCTGGCAAATTTTCTCTACGTCGCTGAGCTGCTGTTTTTCCCGTCGCCAGGTTTCTCTTAACGTCAGCAAAGCGCTTTCAGCCTGCTGCTGAGCCGTCTCAAGCTCATGCAGGCGTTTTTCGTACTGCGTGCGCTGCTGATGCAGGGGTTGCCACTGCGCGGCCACTATCGTCAGCGTATGGCGCGCCTCGCGCTGTTGCTGATGCTGGCTCAGTGCCTGACGTAAGGCTTCAGGTGGATGCGCGTTCTGAAGGGAAGTTAGTGCTTGCTCAGCCTGAGACAAGGACTGCTGCGCCTGCTGTGCGGCCTGATCCAGTGGCGTGAGTTGCTGTGCCAGCTGCTCAATATCCCCCTGGCGCTGATGAATGTGGCGCTGTTGCTGCTGTATCTGCTGATCCAGCTCAGCCTGTGCCGCTTCATAGCGGGTCAGTTGGGCAAAACGCTCTTTCCAGATCGGAAGGTGTTCACCCCATTGCGGCATGTCAGCTAACTGCTCACGTAGGGCATGCTGTTGGGCAATCGTCTCTTGCAGGTGGCGCACCTGGCGGGCTTCACTGTGTAACGCGGCTTCGCGCTGAGCGCAGTGTTGCTGTTGCCGTTCGGCATCCTGCTGTAGCTGCTGAATGTGCTCGTATAAGGCAGAGAGAGACTGATCAAGCGGAATGACCTGCCCGGTCAACAGCGTTTCCTGCTGCTGCTGTTGCTGTCGGCACTGTTCGTGCGCCGTGTCCGTTTCCGCATAGCGTTGCTGCAACACATGATGCGCCTGTGTGGCCGTGTGCATCTGTTGGCTGAGCTGCTGCTGACGTTCCCGCATCGCGTTGCGTTCGGCCAGCAGACTGTCACGTTGCTGCAACGGACCGCGCAGTTTCTCCGCCGGTTCACTGCGCGCCAGACGTTGACGATCCGGCTCTGCCGCCTGACTGGCGTGCTCTGCCACTGCGAGGGCCGCGGTTGCCTGCTCTGTATCCGCAATAGCCTGCTGATGCTGTTGCTGCCACTGTTGCTGCGCCTGCGCCACGGCAAGCGCGGCAGTCAGCTGGTGTTCAGCGTCGCTGAGGGCCTTTTTTTGCTGGTGCAGTGCAGTACGGGTTGCCTCATCAAGCAGCGCCATGCCGCCTGCCCGACTGCGTAACAGTTCCAGCGCCGTTTTGGCCGCTTTGTGGCGTTCGAACACGGCCATGGACAGACGACCATAAATTTCGGTTCCGGTCAGTTCTTCCAGCAGTTCTGCCCGCTCATTGGCTTTGGCGTTAAGAAACGCCGCAAACTGGCCTTGCGACAGCATCATTGAGCGGGTGAAGCGCGCAAAATCCAGCCCGCTCAGCGTTTCCGTAAGTTTGAGCTTATCGCTCACTTTATCTGCCACAATCTGATTATCGGCGCAGCGCGCCAGCTCAACGCGGGGAGCCTGCAGTTTACCGTCAGCGGTGCCGCGCGCGCGGTTCTGGCTCCAGAATGCCCGCCAGGCTTCGCCTTTAATTTCAAACTCGACCTCCGCCAGGCACTCGGCACAGTCGCGTGTCATCAGGGGGTTATGCCCCTGAGAGATGCCGCCCAGGCGCGGCGTCTGGTGATACAGTGCCAGACAGATGGCGTCCAGCAGCGTGGTTTTACCGGCGCCCGTCGCGCCGGTAATCGCAAACAGCCCGTTGCTGGCAAACGGCTCGGTGCGAAAATCAATAAACCACTCACCTTTGAGCGCGTTAAGATTTTTGAAGCGCAGCGTCAGAATTTTCATGGCTGTTCCTCCAGATCCGACAGCGTCTGTTTAAACCGCAGGGTGGTCTGGGCAATCTGATCCGCGTCCAGCGCGTCATCCAGCGCCAGTCGTCGGGCAAACACTTCTTCCACATTCAGTTCGCTCAGGGTTTCTTTATCCAGCTGTGCCAGACTGTGCCGGCGCTGTTCACGGCTGCGGCGCAGCAGCAAAACGTCTACGGGCAGGGAGGCCGTCAGCGCTTCTACCTGGCGCTGCAAATCACTTAAATATTCCTGCGTGGTCACTTCAATATCCAGCCAGACCGGTTTGGTCCCGTCGGGCGCAGAAAACTGGCTGAGCTGCCGGGTGATTTGCGCCAGCGAGCCTTTCAGGACCTGCATTGGCTGGAACAGGGGAATGGTCAGGGGCGTGACCGTCAGGCCTGACGGGCTGAAATCCAGCAGGAACACACTTTTTTCGCTGCCCAGTTCATCGAAGCTGAGCGGAATCGGCGAACCGCTGTAGCGAATATGATCGCTGTCGGCCACGCGCTGCGCACGATGAATATGCCCCAGCGCGATATAGTCCGCAGGCGGAAAGGCCGAGGCCGGAAAGGCATCCAGTGTACCAATGTAGATATCGCGCACTGAGTCGCTTTTGCTGACGCCGAGAGCAGTGAGGTGGCCGGTCGCGACGATGGGAAGCGCCAGATTCAGCGCCTGCGCGGCAGCAAAGCTGCGCTGATAATGGGCGGTAATGGCCTCCAGCAGGCTGCGCTGTTTATCGCGTCCTGACTGGCCGGCCTGGCTGCGCATAATATCGCGTGGCCGCAAATAAGGAATGGCGCACAGCAGCGCGCCCGGTTCGCCCCGACGCGTCGTTAACACCAGCACATCGTCCCCGTCCTGCGGCGTGGTAATCACGCGGGTATTCAGGCAGGCGAGCAGTTCACGCGACTCGTTCAGCGTCGCCACCGAATCGTGATTTCCTGCCAGCACCACCAGCTGACAGCCGCTGGGTTGTAACGCCACCACAAAGCGGTTGAACATTTCACGTGCATAGCTGGGCGGTGTGCCGGTATCGAATAAATCACCCGCCACAATCAGCGCATCCACCTGATGCTCTTCAATCCGGGCCAGCAGCCAGTCCAGAAAGGCCTGATGCTCAGCGGCCCGGCTTTTGTTGTAAAAGAACTGCCCCAGGTGCCAGTCCGCGGTATGGATAATGCGCATAACACTCCCTGCCATAACAAATCGCCCGGCGATTATACTGGCTCCATCACTAAAGCCACAAAACATGTCGTCATGTTGTCATAAATGGTTGTTGCAGGCCGGTTTTTATGGCTAACTTTTTCATAAAAGTGTCACAAAACTGACGCATAATGGCGCCGCAAATATCAGTGAAAGCCGTCCTACCTGCAGGAGTCATAATGGCTAAGCGCATTTTAGTTGTGGAAGATGAAGCTCCAATCCGTGAGATGTTATGTTTCGTTCTGGAACAAAATGATTATCAGCCGATTGAGGCAGAAGATTATGACAGCGCCGTCAGTAAGCTGATTGAACCCTGGCCTGACCTTATCCTGCTGGACTGGATGTTACCTGGCGGCAGCGGCATTCAGTTTATCAAACACCTTAAACGTGAAGCGATGACGCGTGATATTCCGGTCATGATGCTGACCGCACGTGGCGAAGAGGAAGATCGCGTGCGTGGCCTGGAAGTCGGGGCCGACGACTACATTACCAAACCGTTTTCCCCGAAAGAGCTCATGGCCCGTATCAAAGCTGTGATGCGTCGCATTTCGCCGATGGCGGTCGAAGATGTAATTGAAATGCAGGGCCTGAGCCTGGATCCCTCCTCGCACCGGGTGATGTCGGAAACCACGCCGCTGGAGATGGGGCCGACAGAGTACAAGCTGCTCCACTTCTTTATGACCCATCCTGAACGTGTTTACAGCCGTGAACAGCTACTGAATCACGTCTGGGGCACCAACGTCTATGTTGAAGATCGTACAGTTGACGTGCATATTCGCCGTCTGCGCAAAGCGCTGGAACTGACCGGTCACGATCGCATGGTACAAACCGTCCGCGGAACAGGTTATCGTTTCTCTGCCCGCTTTTAAACGGAGCTTTAATCGTGCTGGAACGCCTCTCCTGGAAGCGATTATTGTCCGAACTGGTGCTGGCGTGTTTGCCTGCGCTGGTACTCGGCCTGTTGTTCGGCTATCTGCCGTGGCTGTTGTTACTCAGCGTAGTCGGTATTTTACTGTGGC
This sequence comes from Pantoea sp. SGAir0183, assembly GCF_043545505.1. Taxonomy (NCBI): domain Bacteria; kingdom Pseudomonadati; phylum Pseudomonadota; class Gammaproteobacteria; order Enterobacterales; family Erwiniaceae; genus Pantoea; species Pantoea sp. SGAir0183. Next base: position 3,319,188 of record NZ_CP028053.1, on the reverse strand, counting down.
ATTTTTATAACCTGATGCGGCTGTCGCACTGGCTGTGGCTGGATCGCACGATGACCCCGCCTTCCGGTCAGGCAAGCTGGGAACCGCTGTTTTACGGTCTGTATCAAATGCAGCTGCGCAACCGACGTCGGCGGCGTGAGCTGGGTCATCTGATCAAACGGTTTCGCAGTGGTGCAGAGTCGCTGCCGGATGCCGTTATCCTGACAACGGAAGAGGGCACCATCTTCTGGTGCAATGGCCTGGCACAGCAGCACCTCGGGCTGCGCTGGCCCGAAGATAACGGGCAAAATATCCTTAATCTGCTGCGCTATCCTGAATTTTCACGTTATCTGCGTCAGCGCGATTTCGACAAGCCGCTGACGCTGGTGCTGAATAACCAGCATCACATGGAATTTCGTGTTATGCCCTACAGCGAAGGCCAGTGGTTGATGGTGGCCCGCGACGTAACGCAAATGCACCAGCTGGAAGGTGCACGACGCAACTTCTTCGCCAACGTCAGTCACGAGCTTCGCACGCCGCTGACGGTGCTTCAGGGTTATCTGGAGATGATGAATGACTCGGTCATGAATCAACGTTCGCGTGACAAAGCGTTGCACACCATGTCAGAACAAACCCGCCGAATGGACAGCCTGGTGAAGCAGCTTCTGACGCTGTCGCGTATTGAGGCGGCCCCGGTCATCAATATGAAAGAAAAAGTTGATGTGCCGGTCATGTTGAAACTGCTGCAACATGAAGCGGAAACGCTGAGCGGCGGGCGACATCAAATCCATTTTCACACCGATCCGCATCTGAAAGTGTTTGGCAATGACGAGCAATTGCGCAGTGCCATCTCCAACCTGGTCTACAACGCGGTCAACCATACGCCAGACGGCACACGAATTGATATCAGTTGGTTACGCAGCAAGCAGGGCGCGGTATTTAAGGTCTGCGATAACGGTCCCGGTATTCCCGCTGAGCATATTCCGCGCCTGACCGAACGCTTTTATCGTGTAGATAAAGCGCGTTCACGTGCGACCGGCGGCAGCGGGCTGGGGCTGGCTATCGTCAAACATGCGTTGAGTCACCATAATGCCCGGCTGGAGATCACCAGCATCCCGCATCAGGAAACCTGTTTTACATTTACCCTGGCACCAAGGTTGATTGTCAGTAACGGGATGCAGGAGAATGCCGTTCATCAATCGTGAACGGACCGGAACGATGCGCGCTTTTCTCTTGGTGTTCTTTTCGCTGTTGCCAGCCCTCGGGCAGGCGCAGCCCGTCATGCTGTCCGGAAATCTCAGTAGCGCCGGCTCCGACACGCTCGGCTATCTGATGACGTTATGGGGAGATGACTTTAGCCGTCAGGCGCCTGGCGTGAACGTTCAGGTTCAGGCTTCGGGGTCGTCTACCGCGCCCACTGCGTTGACCGCCGGGGCCGTTCAACTGGGCGCGATGAGTCGTCCGATGCAGGCTGATGAGCGCCAGGCCTTTGAGGCGCGCTATGGCTATCCGCCGCTGGCCGTGCCGGTGGCAATGGATGCGCTGGTCGTGGTGGTCAATCAACGTAACCCGCTGCGTGAAATTGATCCGCGGCAGCTCGATGCGGTTTTTTCCATCACCCGGCTTTGCGGCGCGCATCAGGTTCCACAACGCTGGGGTGACCTGGGACTGCGCCAGACAGAATGGCAGCAGCGTCCCATCCAGCGCTATGGCCGTAACTCCGCCTCGGGAACATGGGGCTTTTTCAAACAGCAGGCGCTGTGTCAGGGCGATTTCCGCAATGACGTGGCCGAGTTTCCCGGCTCTGCCGCCGTGGTACAGGCCGTAGCCGGTAATCCCCGCAGCATCGGCTATGCCAGTTTTGGTTTCCATCTGAGCGGCGTCAGGTTGCTGCCCGTGGTGACCAAAAACGGCGACGCGGTGGCACCGGATCCAGAGACTATCCGTACCGGCCGCTATCCATGGTCGCGTCCGCTTTATCTCTATGTGAATAAAGCGCCAGGTAAACCTTTACCGCCACTGGTCGATGCCTTTTTACGACAGGTGCTTTCCAGTCAGGGGCAACAGCGCGTCAGCGAGGCCGGGTATTTGCCGCTCTCTGCGGCGCAGATTGCTCAGGCTCGCGCTTCGCTCGAATAACGCCCACCTGCCCGTCAACAAACGTCGTTAGCGTCACCGTAAAACAGCCTGCCTCCGGACCCGTAAGCCCGATCAGGCTGTCTGTCCTGCGGCCGCTGACAGAAAAGCCGACGGCGACGATGCAACATGAATTTTTTTCAGGCGACGTGAATTTTATTCGTTTGCCGCTGAGAGAACGGCATGTCACTCTGCATTTAGACGTTTAGCCATCCAGAAGGCTAAAATAACATTATGTAACTATTCCCGGCCGAAATTATCTGGCCGTGACGAGGAGTGATCATGCAAAGACAAACCGCCCCGTTTCGTGCCGACACCGTTGGCAGCTTTCTTCGTCCTGCCGCGATCAAACAGGCTCGCGAGAAATACCAGGCGGGGGAAATCAGCGCTGACGAGTTGCGTGAGGTTGAAAACGAAGCCATCCGTGATGTGGTGGCAAAACAGCGTGAAAACGGCCTCAAAGTGGTCACGGATGGGGAATTCCGTCGCGGCTGGTGGCATTTTGACTTTTTCTACGGCCTGAAAGGCGTGGAACATTTTGAAGCCGATCAGGGCATTCAGTTCAACGGCGTACAGACCAAAGCGCACGGTGTCAAAGTGACCGGCAAACTGGGGTTTGACGGGCATCCGATGCTGGATCATTTCCGCTTTTTGCAAGGCATCGCAGGGGATGCCGTGGCGAAAATGACGATTCCCAGTCCCAGCGTGCTGCATTTCCGTGGCGGACGTAAAGTGATCGACGCGGAGGTGTATCCCGATCTAGATGTGTACTTTGACGATCTGGCACAGACTTACAAAGACGCAATCGCCGCCTTTTATGCGGCAGGCTGCCGCTATCTGCAACTGGATGATACGGTGTGGGCTTACCTGTGCTCGGACGAGCAAAAGCGTGAGATCCGCGAGCGCGGTGACGATCCCGAGCAGCTGGCCCGAACGTACGCCCGCGTGCTGAATAAAGCGCTGGAGGATAAACCGGCCGATCTGACCGTCGGTCTGCATGTCTGCCGCGGCAATTTCCGTTCGACCTGGATTTCAGAAGGCGGCTATGAACCTGTGGCCGAAATCCTGTTTGGCACTGTTAATGTCGATGCGTTTTTCCTGGAATATGATAACCACCGTTCCGGCGGTTTCGAGCCGCTGCGTTTTATCCGGCCGGGTCATCAGCAGGCGGTGCTTGGTTTAATTACCACCAAGGTCGGCGAACTCGAAGACGTGGATCAGGTAAAAGCACGTTTACAGGAGGCGACGCAGTACCTCAGCCTTGACCAGATCTGCCTTAGTCCACAGTGTGGCTTTGCCTCAACGGAAGAGGGGAACAGCCTGACCGAAGCGGAACAGTGGCAGAAGATTCGTCTGGTTGTGGATGTGGCGAATCAGGTCTGGTAAGCGTCAAAAGTGCGCAGTGTGGCGCAATGTATGCGCCACTTGTGCATAAAAAGACGTCAGCATGCTGGTATTTCCCATGGCCTGTTTATTATTAAGGCACATCATCTGATGTGCTTGCTGCTAATATTGATGTGATCCACTAATTTTGACTTAAATAACGAAATAAGCCTCTGGTTTTCCGATCTCGTATTGCCTTTCTTCGCTATAAACGTTTTACTTACGGCCGTTGTCGATTTATCCCTCTGTGAACAGAAAAAAAGCAGCTCAAATCACCTGCGCTAAACCGGACGCTGCGCATAATGCGCTGCTGTCGTCTGATCAGCCGTTGTCATAGCGCAGCGAGGGGGCAACGCAAACTTATCTTTCATCGCAACATCAGTGACAGGCCGTATGACACATCGTTTAACCGTTAAAGACATTCTCGCGCTGGGCTTTATGACGTTTGCCCTGTTTGTTGGTGCGGGTAACATTATCTTTCCTCCTATGGTCGGTATTCAGTCAGGCGAACATGTCTGGGTGGCCGCTTTAGGGTTTCTGCTTACCGCTGTGGGATTACCCGTCATCACCGTCATTGCGCTGGCGCGCGTCGGCGGCGGGATTGACGCGCTGAGTACACCGATTGGTAAAATTGCCGGGGTGGTTCTGGCCACTGTCTGCTATCTGGCGGTGGGGCCACTCTTTGCCACGCCGCGCACCGCCACGGTGTCGTTTGAAGTCGGGATCGCGCCGATCACCGGCGACGGTGCATTGCCGTTGTTCATCTACAGCCTGATCTACTTTGTGCTGGTGATGGGCATTTCGCTCTATCCCGGCAAACTGCTGGATACGGTCGGGCATATTCTGGCACCGCTGAAAATTGCCGCCCTGACGCTGCTCGGCGTTGCCGCCCTGCTGTGGCCCGCAGGCGGCACCATTCCGGCCACCGCCGACTACCAGCGCGCTGCGTTTTCCAGCGGTTTCGTGAACGGCTATCTCACGATGGATACGCTGGGTGCCCTGGTATTCGGGATTGTGATTGTGAATGCGGCCCGTTCACGCGGTATTGATAACGCGGCACTGTTAACCCGTTATACGGTACTGGCGGGGATTATCGCGGGTGTAGGGCTGACGCTGGTCTACCTGAGCCTGTTTAAACTGGGCGCAGGAAGCGGGGCGCTGGTCGATCAAAATGCTAACGGCGCCGCGATTCTGCATGCCTACGTACAGCACACCTTTGGCGATATGGGCAGCTTCTTCCTTGCCGCGCTGATTTTTATTGCCTGTATGGTGACAGCCGTGGGCCTGACCTGTGCCTGCGCCGAGTTTTTTGCCCAGTATCTGCCGTTGTCATACAAAACGCTGGTGTTTGTGCTGGGGCTGTTCTCCATGGTGGTTTCCAACCTGGGGCTGAGTCATCTGATCCAGATCTCGATTCCGGTGCTGACCGCCATTTATCCGCCGTGCATCGTACTGGTTGTGCTGAGTTTTACCCAGAATATCTGGAACAAAAGCAGCCGAATCATTGCTCCGACTATGCTTGTCAGCCTGCTGTTTGGTATCCTTGACGCAATCAAAACCACCGGGTTTAAAGAGGCGTTACCCGCATTCAGCCAGCATCTGCCATTAGCCGACCAGGGGCTTGCCTGGTTGCCGCCCTCACTGGTGATGTTGCTGCTTGTGGCGTTGGTTGATCGGTTAAAAGGGCCGGAACAGGTGACAGTTCACTCGTAACGGCTAAGATTGATTCTTCTTTAACCACGGGCTTGCCCGTGGTTTTTTCATTTCACAGGTACAGGTTGTTATGCAAGAAACCAACAAGCTCAAACGCGGACTGAGCACGCGCCACATCCGTTTTATGGCGCTGGGATCGGCGATTGGCACCGGGCTGTTTTATGGCTCGGCGGACGCCATCAGGATGGCAGGACCGAGCGTTCTGCTCGCCTATATTATCGGCGGCGCGGTGGCGTACATTATCATGCGCGCGCTGGGAGAAATGTCCGTTAATAATCCCCAGGCCAGCTCGTTTTCTCGTTACGCGCAGGATTATCTTGGACCAATGGCTGGGTATATCACCGGCTGGACGTACTGCTTTGAGATTCTGATTGTGGCCATCGCCGACGTCACGGCATTTGGTATTTATATGGGGGTCTGGTTCCCGGAGGTGCCGCACTGGATCTGGGTACTGAGCGTCGTGCTGATCATCGGTGCGGTCAATCTGATGAGCGTGAAGGTGTTCGGCGAAGTGGAGTTCTGGTTCTCCTTCTTCAAAGTCGCCACCATTATTGTGATGATCCTGGCCGGATTTGGCATGATCATCTGGGGCATCGGTAACGGTGGCCATCCGACCGGCATTCACAACCTGTGGACCAACGGCGGCTTTTTTGCCCACGGGATCGTTGGCATGCTGCTGTCACTTCAGATGGTGATGTTTGCTTACGGCGGGATAGAAATTATTGGCATCACGGCCGGTGAAGCTAAGGATCCGGCGACCTCTATCCCACGCGCCATTAATTCCGTGCCGATGCGTATTCTGGTGTTTTACGTTGGTACGCTGTTTGTCATCATGTCCCTCTATCCATGGAATCAGGTGGGCACCAACGGTAGCCCGTTTGTGCTGACCTTCCAGCATCTGGGTATTGCCGCTGCCGCTTCTATCCTCAACTTTGTGGTACTGACGGCCTCCCTGTCCGCGATTAACAGCGATGTGTTCGGTGTCGGGCGTATGCTGCACGGTATGGCGCAGCAGGGCCATGCGCCTAAAGTGTTTATGAAGGTGTCAGCACGCGGGATTCCGTGGGTCACGGTAGTAGTTATGATGTTTGCCATGCTGATTGCGGTCTGGCTCAACTACCTGATGCCCGAGAAAGTGTTCCTGGTCATTGCCTCTCTGGCCACCTTTGCCACCGTCTGGGTCTGGATTATGATTCTGCTGTCCCAGATTGCGTTTCGCCGCAAAATTGGTAAAGCGGCAGCCCGTCAGCTGACATTTGCCCTCCCGGGCGGAAGCTGGACAGCCGGTTTCGGCGTAGCCTTTTTATGCTTTATCATCGGCCTGATCGGCTACTTTCCGGATACGCGCATCTCACTTTACGTGGGCATGGTGTGGATTGTGCTGTTGCTGCTGGGTTATAAGCTGGTGCGCAAGCCGTCCTGATTCCCGGACGCGAAGGCGACTGACACGACGAAATAAAATCGGCGAAAGGATTCGCCGAAAACGTCACATAGCAAATGAAACAAACAGAGGGATGATTGACGAAACGATGCTAATGCAAAAGCGTACGTCGTTAAATAAGTTGCCGAAAAATAAGAGAAAGCCCACCGTTAACCCGACACGGGCGCTAATGCGTTCTGCGCGGGTAATATAAGGGATTCCGGAACGATCGCGCTGCGGTCCAGCTGTTGACCCAACGCGGCAATCGCATCCTGTAACGGGCACAGTGTACCCACGTCGGTGATATGGCAGCCGGCTTGCTGCCACTCCTGACGCAACAAAGGATGACGGTCATTAATGGGTTGTAACTGACGTAGCCCGTCCAGACTTTGTGCCTGAAAATAGACGCGCAGGTAGCGCTGATTGCTTTGCTTATCCCGCCAGCGCTCCATCACCAGGCTGCTTCCCGGCGGAATATTACCGCGCGTATAACCCGGCAGTTGCCATTCAAATCCCATCAGGCGGCGAACCATCGCGATATTCGTGTCATGGGCCACCAGCAGTACCCATCGTACATCGGGATCGTTCCCCTGAATGGCGTCGAGCATCCGCTGTAACAGAAGCGAGCCACGACGTTGCGCCATATAGAGCACATCATTGCTGAGATCATAACTGGCGGTCAGCAGGGGGAGCAGGGCGGTGATCTGTTGAGCGGAAGTGATGTGTCCCCACGCCAGCCTCGCGAACGGTAAGTTTTCGCTGTAGCCCAGGCGCAACGTCTCGACCATGGCGGCCAGCGTGCTTAAGCCTTCAACATAGACGCTGCCGCTTTGGGTCTGCTTTAACTGCCAGGGGCGATCAAAAAACGGGCACGCGCGATTAGCCGGACAGACCGCCTGTTTAAGCGCCTGAATGGCGGGCTGGAGCTGCTGCTGTCGCTGTGCTAAATCGCCCGCCACACGCCGCTTTTCTTCCATCTCACGCTGCGGATCGATGCGGGCAAAGGGCAGTTTTTCCGTCTGAAAAAGCGGATCGACGTCGCCCGTGACGGTATGCACCGCCACGCCGCAGCCGGGAAATGCGCCATCCACCAACGCTTCGGCAGTGGCGCGCGTTCGCTGAAGAGGGCTGGCGCGTACGTAGAGTGCTGTCGCGTTCGGACAACCCGCGGGAAGTAATCCCAACTGGCGATAGTGATCGCCTTCCCAGCGCGCTTTATTCACCACCGCACTGTAGCCATGGCCCGTCAGCTCGCCGTCCGCTGTACTCCACCGGGGCCAGGGCTGTCCGGTTGCTGCCTCTGTCTCCTGGCGGTTGCCCGGCGTCGGCGGGCGCACCCCGTGTCGGCTGAGTTCGACCACTTTCTCTAACTGGTATTCTGGCGCCGCGTAAAGCGACCCCGCCACGAACCATAACGCACAGAGCGCGACTACGCGCAGGGGGCTACAGGCAGACATTATTCATCCTCCAGTTCCTGAGGCGCGAGAAGGGCTTTAATCTGTGGATAGATTACGGCATTCGCCAGCAAAACGGGATTGCCGTTTTTCAGGCCATCATTGCGCATATAGTCATTGGTGATGCCGCCCGCTTCCCGCATTAACACGATGCCCGGCAGGCTGTCCCAGGGATGCATATGGGCTTCGTAATAGCCAATCAGGCGACCGGCAGCGGCCCAGGCGCTGGTTAAGGCACCGGAGCCGATGCGAATGAACATCCCGCCTTGTTTGAGTAGCGCATCGATAAGCTGCGTAACCTTTTCTCCCGGCACCCGGCTGGAATTACTGATGCCCAACAGCCCTTCGTTGAGGTGACGGGCCTGATGAACCTCAAGCCGGGTCTCATTAAGCCAGGCGCCCTGGCCTTTGCGGGCGTGAAACAGCTCCTGATGATTGGGATCGCAAACCACGCCCACCACCGGTTCACCTTCGCAGACGATGGCCAGCGAAACGCACCAGTTATGCAGACCATTGACGAAGCAGGCGGTGCCATCAATCGGATCGATGACCCATAAAATGCGGGCCTCGCCTGTTTCTCCACCGCTCTCTTCACCTAATACCGCATCCTCGGGATAGCGTTCTGCAATCAGTGATTTAATTAATTCTTCAACGTTACGGTCAGCTTCACTGACCACGTCCTGAAGGTCCCTTTTATGTTCCACCACCAGTTTTTGACGCTGTTGATACCATGACAAGGCGCGGCTTGCGGCGGCACGGGCGATTTCGCAGGCGTAGCGATAGCGCGCGTCAATTTCAGAATGCGAAGCGGATGACATGTTTCCCTCTTATGATTTTAAAACACATCGAATACAGGAAGCGCCTGAACAGGCGGTCTGACAGTGAGAGTAGCGCAAAGCATAGTTAAGCAAGGCTTATTAAGCCGTAGTGCGCCAGTAATGGCAATATCGTCGGTGTACTGTTTGCGTGCTTTTTCAGCGTTATCAGGTAAGCCGCGTCTTACCTGATAAAGAGGGTGAATCACAGCTGCCGGCTGGCGGCCAACTGCATCAGGCGGGGATAAAACTGAAAGAAACAGGCTTCAAAGGCCGGATAATGGGCGGTGAAGTCCTGGTAAGAGTCGCTGAGTGCCGCCAGCCTTGGCCGACGTCGGGCCATGCCATTCAGCACGCGTTCAAGGCGCAGGGGATCGGCGTAGTGTTCGAACCAGCGTTCTCGCCACATCACCGCATTCAGTTCTTTAAATTCCTCGGGCGTGGCGGCCAGTTGCGGGACGATTTCGCGCTCGGCACGGGCCGTAAACGCTTGCAGCGTTTGTGACGGATGAACGCGATCCCAGTGGCGCGCCAGAAAATGGTCCCAGATGACATCCAGCGTGATGGGGGCGACGCGATAGGTCTCTGCCCGGAAAAGCTGGCGTGCCGCGCGCACTTCCGGCAGGGCATCGGTCATTACGTCCAGGCGACGATGCATCAGAATGCCGTCGGCCACCGGTTCAGGCCAGTGTTGGTGCGGCGCGCCGCGAACGAAATCGGCCATCAGATTGCCCAGCAAAGAGCTGTTGGCAAGATGGGCTAAGTGAAGATGCGCAAGAAAATTCATGCGGCATTATAAGCGCAACTCCGTTTACGCAGCCAGTTGTTCAGAATTGTTCGGTTTTCCGCTAAACTGTGCCGCCTGTTTTTCTGAGTAAGAAGTCTGTCATGCGTGTCGCCGATTTTGCTTTTGATTTGCCTGAATCTCTTATCGCCCATTATCCCCAGGCGCAACGAAGTGGTTGCCGCCTGCTGTCGCTGGATGGCCCAACCGGCGCGCTCACTCACGGCGTGTTTACGGATGTGCTGGATAAGCTCCAGCCCGGAGATCTGCTGGTGTTTAACAACACGCGCGTTATCCCGGCCAGGGTGTTCGGACGCAAGGCAAGCGGCGGCAAAATTGAGATGCTGGTCGAGCGCATGCTTGATGACAAGCGCGTGCTGGCGCATGTTCGCGCATCGAAAGCGCCGAAGCCTGGCGCAGCGCTGCTGCTGGGTGACGACGAGAGCGTGAAAGCCACTATGGTGGCGCGGCACGATGCGTTGTTCGAGATCGCCTTTGACGATGACCGTGACGTACTGGACATTCTTAACCGCGTCGGCCATATGCCGTTGCCGCCGTACATTGACCGCCCGGATGAAGAGGCGGATCGTGAGCTTTATCAAACGGTTTACAGCGCCCGACCCGGTGCCGTCGCCGCGCCCACGGCGGGGCTGCATTTTGATGAGCCGCTGTTGCAGGCGCTCAAAGATAAAGGCGTGGAAATGGCCTTTGTCACGTTGCACGTTGGGGCGGGCACCTTCCAACCGGTGCGCGTCGAGACGATTGAAGATCACCACATGCACGCGGAGTATGCTGAAGTCCCGCAGGATGTGGTAGACGCGGTGTTGGCCTGTAAGGCGCGGAGGAATAAAGTGGTCGCCGTTGGCACCACCTCGGTACGTTCGCTGGAAAGCGCCGCCAAAGCCAGTCAGGATGCCCTGATTGCGCCGTTCTTCGACGATACCCAAATTTTTATCTATCCGGGCTACGAGTACCAGGTGATCGATGCGTTAATCACCAACTTCCATTTGCCGGAATCAACCCTGATTATGCTGGTCTCGGCCTTCGCCGGTTACCAGCACACCATGGCTGCTTATCGCGCTGCGGTGGCAGAAGAATACCGTTTCTTCAGCTACGGCGACGCGATGTTTATCAGCAAAAACCCCCAGGCGCCGCTGGAAAAAGTGGGCGCCTGATCTGTTTACTTTGAACATCGGACTGTTTCTCCGATGGAGGTCTTGTGAAATTTGAGCTTGATACCACAGACGGTCGCGCGCGTCGCGGGCGTCTGATTTTTGATCGTGGCGTGGTCGAAACCCCGGCGTTTATGCCCGTGGGCACCTATGGCACCGTAAAAGGCATGACGCCGGAAGAAGTGCAGGATACCGGCGCGCAAATTATTCTGGGCAATACTTTCCACCTCTGGCTGCGTCCCGGTCAGGAAATCATGAAGCTGCATGGCGATCTGCATGATTTTATGCAGTGGAAAGGCCCTATCCTGACGGACTCCGGCGGTTTCCAGGTCTTCAGCCTGGGCGACATTCGTAAAATCACCGAAGCGGGCGTTCACTTCCGTAACCCGATCAATGGCGATCAGATTTTCCTCGATCCAGAAAAATCCATGGAAATTCAGTACGATCTGGGCTCCGATATCGTCATGATCTTCGATGAGTGCACGCCGTACCCGGCCGACTGGGATTATGCGAAACGCTCAATGGAAATGTCGTTGCGCTGGGCGCAGCGCAGCCGTGACCGCTTTGACAGCCTGGGCAACAAGAACGCGCTGTTCGGTATTATTCAGGGCTCGGTTTACGAAGATTTACGTGATGTGTCTGTGAAAGGTCTGGTAGAGATTGGCTTTGATGGGTACGCTGTGGGCGGCCTGGCGGTCGGTGAGCCGAAAGAGGACATGCACCGCATCCTGGAGCATGTTTGCCCGCAGATCCCTGAGGACAAACCGCGTTATTTAATGGGCGTGGGCAAACCTGAAGATCTGGTCGAAGGTGTGCGTCGTGGCGTGGACATGTTTGACTGTGTGATGCCAACGCGTAATGCACGTAATGGTCACTTATTTGTGACAGACGGCGTGGTAAAAATCCGCAATGCGAAGCATAAAGACGATGTGTCGCCGCTGGATGCCGAGTGTGATTGTTACACCTGTCGCAATTACAGCCGTGCTTACTTGCATCATCTTGATCGCTGTAACGAAATACTGGGCGCGCGTCTGAACACGATTCATAACCTGCGCTACTACCAGCGCCTGATGGCAGGTTTACGCCAGGCTATTGAAGAGGGTAAATTAGAGCGCTTTGTTACCGAGTTCTACCAACGGACGGGCAAAGCGGTTCCGCCTTTAACGTCTGATAATTCATCAATGAGGGAAATTTAATGAGCTTTTTCATTTCTGACGCTGTGGCTGCAGCAGGCGCACCGTCTCAGGGAAGTCCGTATTCTCTGGTGATCATGCTGGTCGTCTTTGGCCTGATTTTTTACTTCATGATCCTGCGCCCTCAGCAGAAACGCGCAAAAGAGCACAAGAAGCTGATGGATTCTATCTCCAAAGGTGATGAAGTGCTGACGAATGGTGGCCTGGTGGGTCGCGTAACCAAAGTGGCAGAAACCGGCTACATTGCGATTGCGCTGAACGACACTACCGAAGTGGTTATTAAACGTGATTTCGTGGCTGCCGTCCTGCCGAAAGGTTCTATGAAGGCGCTGTAATTTTTACTTCCCTAAGGGAACTGCCGTGTTAAATCGTTATCCTTTGTGGAAGTACATAATGCTGGTCGTGGTGCTTGTCATTGGCCTGGTATATGCACTTCCCAACCTTTATGGTGAGGATCCGGCTGTTCAAATCACTGGCGCGCGCGGAAGCGCCGCCAGTGAGCAAACGTTGGATCAAATTCAGAACGTATTAAAACAAGATAATATTCAGGCGAAGTCTGTTGCCCTGGAAAACGGGGCGATTACGGCGCGTTTTTCTAACACGGATGTGCAGTTGCGCGCCCGTGAAGCGATCATGAAAGCGCTGGGCGAAAACTATGTTGTGGCGCTGAATCTGGCTCCCGCAACGCCGCGCTGGCTTACCCTGCTGGCGGCGCAGCCAATGAAACTTGGCCTCGATCTGCGCGGTGGCGTGCACTTCCTGATGGAAGTGGATATGGACACTGCCCTGAGCAAACTGCAAGAGCAGAATGCGGACAGCCTGCGCAGCGACCTGCGCGAAAAGAATATCCCTTATATCAACGTCAGCAAGATTGCTAACTACGGCGTGGAAATCCGTTTCCGTGACGCAGCCAGCCGTGACGCTGCCGTGAAGTGGCTGTCATCCCGTCATCAGGATCTGGTGATCAGCAACAGCGGTAACGATGCTCTGCGAGCCACCATGACCGATGCTCGCCTCAGCGAAGCGCGCGAATATGCCGTTCAGCAGAACATCACTATCCTGCGTAATCGTGTGAACCAACTGGGTGTCGCGGAGCCGCTGGTGCAACGTCAGGGTTCTGACCGCATCGTGGTAGAACTGCCAGGTATTCAGGACACGGCGCGCGCCAAAGAAATTCTGGGCGCAACCGCGACGCTGGAGTTCCGTCTGGTCAATACCAGCGTTGATCCGACCGCCGCCGCCAATGGTCGCGTGCCGGGGGATTCCGAGGTCAAAGACATGCGTGACGGCCAGCCTGTCGTGCTGTACAAACGCGTGATTCTGACCGGTGACCACATTACTGATTCGACCTCCAGCATGGACGAATACAACCAGCCTCAGGTGAATATTTCACTCGATGGCGCGGGCGGTAATATCATGTCGAACTTCACCAAGGACAACATCGGTAAACCGATGGCGACCCTGTTTGTGGAGTACAAAGACAGCGGTAAGAAAGATGCGAATGGTCGCGCCATTCTGGTGAAACAGGAAGAGGTGATTAACGTCGCCAACATCCAGTCACGCCTGGGCAACAGCTTCCGCATCACCGGTATCAGCAACCCGAACGAAGCACGTCAGCTGTCACTGCTGCTGCGCGCCGGGGCCTTGATTGCGCCTATCCAGATTGTGGAAGAGCGGACAATCGGTCCGACAATGGGTCAGCAGAACATTACTCAGGGGCTGGAAGCCTGCCTGTGGGGCCTGGTCGCCTCCATCCTGTTTATGGTGCTGTACTACAAGAAAGTGGGCCTGATTGCGACCAGCGCACTGCTGGCAAACCTGGTGCTGATTGTCGGCATTATGTCGCTGTTACCGGGGGCCACGCTGACCATGCCAGGCATCGCCGGTATTGTGCTGACGTTGGCGGTGGCAGTCGATGCAAACGTCCTGATCAATGAACGTATCAAAGAAGAACTGCGCAACGGGCGTTCCGTACAGCAGGCAATTCATGAGGGCTACAAAGGTGCCTTCTCCAGTATTGTCGATGCGAACGTGACGACCCTGATTAAGGTGGTGATTCTGTATGCAATTGGTACGGGCTCCATTAAGGGCTTTGCGATTACAACGGCTATCGGTATTGCGACCTCCATGTTCACATCGATCGTCGGAACCCGCGCCATTATCAACCTGATGTACGGTGGCAAGCGCGTTAAGAAGCTGTCTATCTGAGGAGTGCGTTGTGGCACAGGAATATAACATTGAGCAGTTAAACCACGGCCGTAAAGTCGTTGACTTTATGCGCTGGGATACGCTGGCATTCATCATTTCGGGACTGTTAATCATCATCTCGATTGCCATTGTTGGCGTACGCGGTTTTAACTGGGGGCTCGATTTCACCGGCGGTACGGTCATTGAGATCAATCTGGAGAAACCGGCCGATCTCGACGCCATCCGCGGTGCGCTGGTGAAGTCCGGGTTCCAGGAACCGTTGATCCAGAATTTCGGTAGCAGCCGCGATGTGATGGTGCGCATGCCGCCGGTCACAGGGCCTGCGGGAACCGAGCTGGGTAATAAAGTGGTAACGGTTATCAACCAGACGACGCAGCAAAACGCGACGGTCAAACGTATCGAGTTTGTCGGACCGAGCGTGGGCAGCGATCTGGCGCAGGCCGGGGCGTTAGCCCTGCTGTCGGCACTGATTGCGATTCTGATTTATATCGGTATTCGCTTTGAGTGGCGTCTGGCACTGGGTACGGTTTTGGCGCTGGCGCATGACGTCATTATCACCTGTGGACTGCTGTCGCTGTTCCGGGTCGAGATTGACCTTACGATTGTGGCCTCGCTGATGTCGGTCATCGGTTACTCGCTGAACGATAAAATCGTGGTCTCGGACCGTATTCGTGAGAACTTCCGCAAGATCCGTCGCGGCTCCTCTTATGACATTACGAACGTGTCCCTGACGCAGACGTTAAGCCGTACCCTGATCACCTCGCTGACTACGCTGGCGATGATCCTGATCCTCTTCATCTTTGGTGGTGCGCTGCTGAAAGGCTTCTCACTGACCATGCTGATTGGTGTCACCATCGGTACCGTTTCGTCGATCTACGTTTCTTCAGCGCTGGCGCTGAAGCTGGGCATGAAACGCGAACATATGCTGGTACAGAAAGTGGAGAAAGAGGGCGCCGATCAGCCTTCGATCCTGCCGTAGTATTGGTACGATAAAAAAAGCCGCCAGCGTAATCTGGCGGCTTTTTTGTTTTCAGGGCCTGGACGTATCCGCGATCACCTGGTGAATTCGAACATAACCCAGTTGCTCCGGCGTCACATCCTTTAACCGTAATGGTACGGTGACCGAACTGCGTGGCGTCAGTGAAGCGGGAACGCTGAGGGTTTGCGTCAGGCTGTCGGCCTCAAGTGGCTTACCGGTTGCGGGATCGAGCTGGCCCCAGACTACTGTCACATGCAGTCCGGGCAGCGGTGAATTGTCTTGTATGCGAAGCGTCAGGTCAGCATGCGTACCGCCGGCCTCGGCCTCAATGCGTGCGAGCGACAGGCGCAGCGTGCCAACCTGCGTTTGAAGTGCCACGGGCGTGTTTGCCTGCGGCAACAGCCATGCGCCCTGCTGTGAATGGGCGTTCAGCTGTCCCTGAATTTCAACCGCACTTGCCTGGCTGGTGAGTTGCTGCATCTGCTGATTAAGCTGACTGACTTCCCGGTGCAGTTGTTTCACCTGCGGCTGGGCTGGGGTGCTGCAACCACTTAGCAGAACCAGTGACAGGGCCGCGGGTGCCCAAACCATCCTGTTCATCATGTTTTTTTATCCTTTATTCAAATGACGTAATAATTGCCCCTTGTCGCGGGACCCATCAGCATCCGCTTATGGCGTTGAAGCCTGAACTGAAATCACGCCGATTACCTTAAGTGTGCTCTGAAATTGCCTTTCCCTGAGCGATAAAATGCCGTAGCCGCTGGCGTGCCGATTTCACCTCGCGTTACGCGTAATGATGCAAGGTGAAACAGGTCGATATCGGGCATCCGGCCAGCGCAGTGGCGCAGGTATCCGGTGATGCAGTACCCCGGATCGGCACTAAAGTGGCTACGTTCTCCGCTTTTTGCCCTGAACACTTTAAGCGTAGCGGGTTTTACGCGGGCGGGCATTTCCCATCCGGTCTGTGAAGCGGGCGGGGTAAAACACGGGAATCGATTTTGTTGACTTGCAGTTCGCGCTACACTGTACGGCCCATTTATCTCGTGTCAGGAAACGTCATGCATTGCCCATTCTGCTCCGCTGTAGACACAAAAGTGATTGATTCTCGTCTGGTCAGTGAGGGTTCGTCAGTGCGGCGCCGTCGTCAGTGTCTGGTGTGCCATGAGCGATTTACTACGTTTGAAGTCGCTGAGCTGGTCATGCCACGCGTGGTGAAAAGCAACGATGTGCGTGAACCTTTCAATGAAGACAAACTCGCCAGCGGCATGATGAAAGCGCTGGAGAAACGCCCGGTCAGTGCGGATGCCGTAGAGAGTGCGGTAAGCCATATCAAAACGCAGTTGCGTGCGACGGGGGAACGTGAAATTCCCAGCAAGCTGATCGGTAACCTTGTCATGGACGAGCTAAAAAAACTCGATAAAGTGGCCTATATTCGCTTTGCATCTGTTTATCGCAGCTTTGAGGACGTGCGTGATTTTGGCGAAGAGATTGCCAGATTACAGGATTAAATCATGACCGATGAACGTTATATGGCGCGCGCGCTGGAACTGGCGCGGCGCGGACGTTTTACTACCATGCCGAACCCCAATGTCGGTTGCGTCATTGTACGCGATGGCGACATTGTTGGCGAAGGCTGGCACCAGCGCGCCGGAGAACCGCATGCGGAAGTGCATGCCCTGCGCATGGCCGGTGCGCGTGCGCGTGGGGCGACAGCCTATGTGACGCTGGAGCCATGCAGTCATCACGGGCGCACGCCGCCGTGTTGCGACGCGCTTATTGAGGCCGGTGTAAAACGCGTCGTGGCCGCGATGCAGGATCCCAATCCGCAGGTCGCCGGACGGGGATTACATCGACTGCAGCTGGCGGGCATTGAAGTCAGCCACGGACTGATGATGCAGGAAGCGGAAGCCCTGAACCGGGGATTCCTGAAACGCATGCGGACCGGCTTCCCCTGGATACAGCTTAAACTGGGGGCATCACTGGATGGCCGCACCGCCATGGCGAGTGGCGAAAGCCAGTGGATCACCTCGCCGGCTGCCCGACGCGATGTCCAGCGTTTGCGAGCGCAGAGCGCCGCCATTCTCAGCAGCAGCGCAACGGTGCTGGCCGACGATCCTTCCCTGACCGTACGCTGGGCTGAACTGGACAGCGACAGTCAGCGCCTGATCGATGCGCAGACCTTACGCCAGCCGGTACGCGTCATCGTCGACAGCCAGAATCGCGTAACACCGCAGCACAAACTTATAGAACAATTGGGCGAAACCTGGCTGATGCGACAGCAGGCCGACACTCAGCGCTGGCCTGACTCGGTGACGCAAATTCCGGTTCCTTTACGCGACACCCAACTGGATTTAGTGGCGCTGATGATGGTGCTGGGCCAGCGCCAGATTAACAGCGTCTGGGTTGAAGCCGGTGCCACGCTGGCAGGGGCACTGCTTCAGGCCGGTCTGGTTGACGAACTCATTGTGTATGTGGCACCGAAATTACTGGGTAATGACGCGCGCGGTTTGTGTCAGCTTACGGGTCTGACGCAGTTGGCTGACGCGCCGGTTTTTGCCTTCAGCGACGTGCGTCAGGTCGGCAGCGATCTCCGTCTGACCCTGATACCGCAATAACAGAGGCGGAAAAGCGAGAGCACGCCGCCAAAGAGTATGTTAGAATCCGCCCCCCTGCGCGGGGCTAAACAAACCCCTGAAAGGATATGTATGAAAGTTATCGAAGCTGCCGTTGCAACGCCAGAGGCAAAAATTGCCATCGTTATCGCGCGTTTTAACAACTTTATCAACGAGAGCCTGTTAGACGGCGCTGTGGATGCCCTGAAGCGTATCGGCCAGGTCAACGATGACAATATCACTGTCGTCTGGGTACCGGGTGCTTACGAACTGCCGCTGGCCGCGCGTGCGCTGGCTAAAACCGGCAAACATGATGCCGTGATTGCGCTGGGTACCGTGATTCGTGGTGGCACGGCGCACTTCGAATACGTCGCGGGTGAAGCCAGCTCGGGCATTGCCAGTGTTGCCATGGACAGCGATATTCCTGTGGCATTCGGCGTACTGACAACCGAAAATATCGAGCAGGCCATTGAGCGTGCTGGAACCAAAGCGGGTAACAAAGGTGCCGAAGCGGCCCTGACCGCACTTGAAATGATCAACGTATTGAAAGCCATTAAAGCCTGATTTTTGTAAGGGGAATTTTGTGAAACCTGCTGCTCGCCGTCGCGCCCGTGAGTGCGCTGTCCAGGCGCTTTACTCCTGGCAGTTGTCTAACAACGACATTGCCGATGTGGAATACCAGTTTCTGGCGGAACAGGACGTTAAAGACGTCGATATTACTTATTTCCGCGAACTGCTGGCCGGTGTGGCGACCAACAGCGCGTACCTGGATGGATTGATGCAACCCTATCTGTCGCGCCAGTTAGAAGAACTGGGGCAGGTGGAAAAAGCCATTCTGCGTGTGTCGCTGTATGAACTGAGCAAGCGTTCTGATGTGCCTTATAAAGTGGCCATCAACGAAGGTATCGAACTGGCGAAAGTATTTGGCGCTGAAGACAGCCATAAATTTGTCAACGGTGTGCTGGATAAAGCCGGTCCGCAAATTCGACCCCAACGCAAATAATCAATAAGGCCGGCTTGCCGGCCTTTTTCATTAATGGTTAAGCGGAACGCAATTATGTCATGTGGTGAATTTGAACTCATCGCACGCTACTTCAATCGCAGAACGCGTAGCCGCCGTGATGTCGAACTCGGCATCGGCGACGATTGCGCGCTGCTGAGCGTGCCCGAAAAGCAAACGCTGGCGGTCAGCACCGATACGCTGGTTTCCGGTATCCACTTCCTGCCCACGATCCATCCTGCAGATTTAGCCTATAAATCACTGGCGGTGAATCTGAGCGACTTGGCCGCGATGGGTGCCGATCCTGCCTGGCTAACCCTGGCGCTGACCTTGCCGGATGTGAATGAAAGCTGGCTGAGCAGCTTCAGCGAAAGCCTGTTTGACCTGCTGGAATATTACGATATGCAGCTGGTGGGGGGAGACACGACGCGGGGGCCTCTCAGCCTGACGCTGGGTATTCATGGGCTGATTCCTCACGGCAAAGCGTTAAAGCGTTCGGGCGCAAAACCCGGCGACTGGATCTATGTCACCGGTACATTGGGCGACAGCGCGGCCGGGCTGGCGTTGCTGCAGCATCACTGCCGCATTGACGATCCGGCCATTCATGAAGCCCTGATTAAACGTCACCTGCGGCCTATGCCGCGCGTGTTACAGGGGCAGTCACTGCGTTCGCTGGCCTCTTCCGCTATCGATATCTCAGACGGGCTGATTTCTGATATAGGTCATGTGCTGAAAGCCAGCGGCTGCGGGGCACGTATCAACCTTGACGCGCTTCCGCTGTCCCCGGCACTGCGTGACAATTTTGACGCGTCACAGGTGCTGCGCTGGGCGCTCAGCGGCGGCGAAGACTATGAGCTGTGCTTCAGTGTGCCGGAAGTGAATCGGGGGGCACTGGACGTGGCGCTGGGACATCTTGGCGTGCCTTATACCTGTATTGGGCAGATGGCGCCCGAGTCAGAAGGACTGTCACTGCTCGAAAACGGCAAACCGACAGATGTGCGTTTTAAAGGATTCGACCATTTTGACATCAGATAAACATATCGCCAAAGGTCGTCTGCGGATGCGTAATCCCTGGCATTTACTGGCGACCGGTTTTGGCAGTGGGCTCAGCCCGGTTATGCCCGGTACAGTGGGATCGCTGGCCGCCATTCCTTTTTGGTGTCTGCTGACCTTGCTTCCGCACGATCTGTATTCGCTGGTCGTGCTGCTAGGCATCAGCGTGGGCGTGTACCTTTGCCATCGCACCGCCAAAGACATGGGCGTTCACGATCACGGCAGCATTGTCTGGGATGAGTTTATCGGGATGTGGATTACGCTGATGGCCATTCCGGTGAACAGCTGGCAGTGGGTGGTGGCCGGTTTTGTGCTGTTCCGCGTGCTGGATATCTGGAAGCCCTGGCCGATTCGCTGGTTCGACCGTAACGTGCATGGCGGCATGGGCATTATGGTCGATGACATTATTGCGGGCATTATTGCTGCAGCCATCCTTTATGGTGCCGGGGTTTATCTCGCCGGTTAAGCGTTCGTACTGCGGCCCTTATCATCACCGTTTTGCAACCGTAGCCGAAATACGGCGTACGGTTGTCTCATCCTTATCTCTCTCCCGGCCGGGCCGAATGAGCGCGTCACGCCTGTGAACACGCTGCGTTGGTATCACTGATAGCCGGTTGCCGGGTGAGGCTGATATTCACTTTCCAGGGCCGCAATATCCTGCGTTGTCAGGTCAACGTTCACGGCTTCCACCAGCTCAGCAAACTGCTCTGCACGGGAGGCGCCAATGATGGGCGCTGTCACCACCGGTTTGCTCAGTAACCACGCCAGTGCGACCTGCGCTCGCGTTACGCCTTTGTCAGCTGCAACCTGCGCCAGGCGCGCCGCAATCGCCGCATCGTTTTCCTCCGTTGAAGCATAGAGCGTGCTCATCACCTCATCAGAAACGGAGCGGGCGGTGGTTTCGCCCCATGGCCGGGTGAGCTTACCGCGTGCCAGTGGACTCCATGGCAGGACCGCAACATTTTCACGCTGGCACAGCGGGTGCATCTCACGTTCTTCTTCGCGCTGAATCAGGTTGTACTGATCCTGCATGCTGACGAAGCGTGCCCAGCCCTGTTCTGCCTGCATGGTTAAGGCCTGTGCAAACTGACTGGCGTGCATGGATGAGGCGCCGATATAACGTGCTTTGCCGGATTTCACCACCTCATCAAGTGCCGACAGGGTTTCTTCGAGCGGCGTGTCATAGTCCCAGCGGTGAATCTGCAGCAGATCGACATACTCCATGCCCAGCCGTTGCAGGCTGTCATCAATGGATTGCAGAATGTTTTTACGGGACAGGCCTTGTGACAGATTACTCAGCGGGAAATAGACTTTGGTGGCGACCACGACCTCCTCGCGGCGGGCGAAATCCCTGAGCGCTCGCCCCAGAATCTCTTCACTACTGCCGTCTGAATAGCTGTTAGCGGTGTCGAAGAAATTAATCCCGGCCTCCAGCGCCTGCCTGATAAGCGGTCGGCTGCTCTCTTCGGGCAGTGTCCAGGCATGTTTACCGCGGGTGGGCTCACCAAATGTCATACAGCCCAGGCAGAGCTGGGAAACTTTTAAATCAGTATTCGCGAGTGGAACGGTTTTCATCATGACTCCTGCTATGTCCTTCCAGGGGAATTAAGCATAGCAGGAATACCGCTCTCCGCAGAGAGCGGGGGAGGGGAACTACTGCGCCAGCCAGTGACTGATTTGCTGCTGAATACCGTCTGCGTCCAGGTGGTAGTCGTGACGCATCTCTTCCTGCGTGCCCGGGGGAATGAACTCATCAGGCAGGCCAATATTGAGAACGGGAATGCCCAGACGTTTCGCCATCACGAACTCGTTGACGCCGCTGCCTGCGCCGCCCTTAATCGCGCCTTCTTCCAGCGTAATCAACGACTCATGCTGTGCGGCCAGTTCGGTAATTAACGCTTCATCCAGCGGTTTAACAAAACGCATATCCACCAGAGTGGCGTTCAGCGCTTCGGCAACGTGGCTGGCTTCAGGCAGCAGTGTACCGAAGTTAAGGATCGCCAGCTTTTCGCCCCGACGTTTAACCACACCTTTGCCCAGCGGCAGGCTTTGCAGTGGCGTCAGAGCAACGCCAGTGCCGGTTCCGCGTGGATAACGCACGGCAGCCGGACCCGCCTGATAGTGATAGCCGGTATAAAGCATCTGGCGGCATTCGTCCTCATCGCTCGGCGTCATGATGACCATATCCGGAATGCAGCGCAGATAGGCGAGATCAAAGGCACCCTGATGCGTCTGGCCGTCGGCCCCAACGATGCCGCCACGGTCAATCGCGAACAGGACCGGAAGCTTCTGAATCGCGACATCGTGAATAACCTGATCGTAGGCGCGCTGCAGGAAGGTAGAGTAAATCGCAACAACCGGTTTATAGCCCCCAATGGCCAGGCCCGCCGCAAAGGTCACGGCGTGCTGTTCGGCAATGGCAACGTCAAAATACTGGTTGGGATACTTGCGGGAGAATCCTACCATACCCGACCCTTCGCGCATGGCGGGCGTAATCGCCATCAGCTTCGCGTCGTCAGCCGCCGTTTCGCACAGCCAGTTACCGAAGATCTTCGAATAACTCGGCAATCCTTCGGCGCTCTTAGGCAGTTCGCCGCTGGCGACATCAAATTTGGGCACCGCATGCCAGGTGATCGGATCCTGCTCTGCCGGGGCATAACCTTTACCCTTTTTCGTCATAATATGCAGGAACTGCGGGCCTTTCAGGCTACGCATATTCGTCAGCGTATTCACCAGCGTCAGGACATCATGACCATCGACCGGTCCGATGTAATTGAACCCCAGTTCTTCAAACAGGGTGCCCGGCACCACCATGCCTTTCAGGTGTTCTTCGGTGCGTTTTACTAACTCTTTAATCGGCGGCAGGCCGGTCAGTACGCGCTTGCCTCCTTCGCGCAGACGCGCGTAGGTCTTACCCGATAAAATCTGTGCCAGGCGGTTATTCAGCGCCCCGACGTTTTCAGAAATCGACATTTCGTTGTCGTTCAGGATAACCAGCATATCGGGTTTAATATCGCCCGCATGGTTCATGGCCTCAAAGGCCATGCCTGCGGTGATGGCACCGTCGCCGATAATACAGGCGGTACGGCGCCCTTTACCTTCCCGTTCGGCCGCAGCAGCCATGCCCAGCCCGGCACTGATGGAGGTAGAGGAGTGACCGACGCTCAGGACGTCGTATTCACTTTCTCCCCGCCACGGAAAGGGGTGCACGCCATTCTTTTGCCGAATCGATCCAATGCGATCGCGGCGGCCGGTTAAAATTTTATGCGGATAAGCCTGATGACCGACGTCCCACACGAGGTGGTCGAACGGTGTGTTATAGACGTAATGCAGCGCCACCGTCAGCTCGACCACGCCCAAGCCCGACGCAAAATGGCCGCTTGAGCGGCTCACGCTGTCTAATAAATACTGGCGCAGCTCATTGCAGAGCGCAGGCAATTTTTCTTTAGGCAGGGCACGTAGTGCCTGTACCGTTTCTGCCTGCGCCAGTGTCGGGTATTTTGTAGTATCAAAACTCATCAGTGACTCATCATGGAAGTTATTTATCGCGTTCAATTACGAAGCTCGCCAGCGCCTTCAGGGCAGAGGTGTCATAGGATTTTGCAGAGAGCATGTGCAAAGCATCCACGGCTTCCTGGTATAAATCCAGTGCCTTAATCCGGGCATTATCCAGACCCATCAATGAAGGATAGGTGCTTTTTCCAAGATCTTGATCGGCACCTTGACGTTTTCCGATAACGGCTGTGTCGCCCGTCACATCCAGGATGTCATCCTGCACCTGAAAGGCCAGGCCGATGGCATCCGCATAGCGGTCAAGATACGGCAGCGCTTCACGGCCCGCGTCGCCGGCAGCAAAGGCACCGAGTCGCACGGCTGAGCGAATCAACGCCCCCGTTTTGTGACGATGGATCTGTTCCAGTTGATGAAGATCGACAGACTGACCTTCTGCCGCCAGATCCAGCGCCTGCCCGCCGCACATACCCGCTACGCCGCTGGCCCTGGCCAGCTCTGACAGCATAGCGAGGCGGTATTCCGCACTCACGCCCGGCATGGGCTGGTCGGCCAGAATAGAAAAGGCCAGCGTTTGTAGCGCATCACCGGCAAGAATGGCGGTATCTTCGCCATATTTGATGTGGCAGGTCGGTTGCCCACGACGTAACGCATCATCGTCCATTGCCGGCAAATCGTCATGAATCAGTGAATAGGCGTGAATACATTCGACAGCCGCTGCAGGCACATCGAGACTGGCTTTATTCGCATTGAGCATGGTGCCGGTTGCGTAAACCAGAAACGGGCGCATGCGTTTGCCGCCTAATAGTGCCCCATACTGCATGGCATTCACCAGAGGAGAACTCTGAAAAGGGAGGGCATCCAGGTAGCCCATCAACGCGTGATTCACCTGCTGGTGATACGCATTGAGCAGTTCAGGAAAATCCATTAGTTGTTTTCCGGCGTGAAAGAGGAGAGATCGGCATCGTTATCGTCGCTGAGGAGAATGCGCACGCGCTGCTCGGCTTGCTGCAACGTTTGCTGGCCATTGCGCGCTAACTGCACGCCGCGCTCAAATTCATTCAGGGCGTCTTCCAACGGCAGTTCACCACTTTCCAGACGATTAACAATCTGCTCCAGCTGCTGCAATGACGTTTCAAAGCTGGCTGGCTGTTCGGCTTTTTTCGGCATATTTCGTGTCGACTCACGGTTGGAACGTTATCTTGCAATCGGTCATGGTAGCTGAGAGAGAATGATTAGCAAAATAATCAATGTGCATGCTGTTGCAGAAGCAGTCACCGGGTAAAGGTGATATACTCTCGCGCCTCGGATGCGGATGCGCCTGTCACCCCGCAATTTTATGATCTTACCAGCTAAGTGCAGCCTGTTTTAGCACTTATTTGCCCAACGAAGCTGTATTGCCATGAAGTTTATCGTCAAGTTATTTCCTGAAATCACCATCAAGAGTCAGTCGGTGCGTCTGCGCTTTATTAAGATTCTTGCCAGTAATATCCGCAACGTGCTCAAAACGGTCAGCGATGAGATCGCGGTGGTGCGTTTTTGGGATCATATTGAAGTGCGCTGCAAAGATGAAGCCATGCGGCAGATTATTCCCGATGAGCTGATGCGCATCCCGGGTATTCATCATGTCCTTGCGGTTGAAGAGCGCGAATATACCGACATCCACGATATTTTCGAGCAGACGCTGGCACAGTATCGCGACAGCCTGGAAAACAAAACCTTTTGCGTGCGGGTTAAGCGCCGTGGCAAACACAGCTTCAGTTCGCAGGACGTCGAGCGCTATGTTGGCGGCGGGCTAAATCAGCACATCGCCAGCGCCACCGTTCAGCTTAAGAAACCTGAGGTGACGGTTAACCTCGAAGTGGAAGAAAACCGCTTAACGCTGGTCACCGCACGCTATGAAGGGCTGGGCGGCTTCCCGATTGGTACCCAGGAAGATGTGCTGTCGCTGATCTCGGGTGGATTTGACTCCGGCGTTTCCAGCTACATGCTGATGCGTCGTGGCAGCCGCGTTCACTACTGCTTCTTTAACCTGGGCGGCGCGGCACATGAAATCGGCGTACGTCAGGTCGCCCATTATCTGTGGAACCGCTTTGGCCGTTCGCACCGTGTACGTTTTGTGGCAATCAACTTTGAGCCAGTTGTCGGCGAAATTTTAGAAAAAATCGACGACGGTCAAATGGGCGTGGTGCTGAAACGTATGATGGTCCGTGCAGCCTCAATGGTGGCGGAACGTTATGGCGTACAGGCCCTGGTCACAGGCGAAGCGGTGGGGCAGGTCTCCAGCCAGACGCTGACCAATCTGCGACTGATCGACAATGCCTCCGATACGTTGATTTTGCGCCCGCTGATTTCCCACGACAAAGAGCACATTATTAAAGTGGCGCGTGAAATCGGCACCGAAGACTTTGCCAGCACCATGCCGGAATATTGTGGCGTGATTTCGAAAAGCCCGACGGTCAAAGCGGTAAAAGGCAAAATCGAAGCCGAAGAAAGCCAGTTTGATTTCGCGATTCTGGAACGCATGGTGGCCGAGGCGACCAATGTGGATATTCGCGAAATCGCGGAGCAGACGCAGGAAGAGGTGGTTGAGGTTGAGACGGTCGGCTTGCTGAACGAAAACGACAGCGTGCTGGATATCCGCTCGGTGGATGAGCAGGAAGACAAACCGCTACAGCTGGCGGGAACGGAGGTGAAGTCGATGCCTTTCTACAAACTCAGTACGCAGTTTGGCGACCTTGATCAGAACAAAACCTGGCTGTTGTACTGCGATCGCGGTGTGATGAGTAAATTACAGGCGCTCTATCTGCATGAGCAGGGATTTAAAAACGTGAAGGTATATCGTCCGTAATCCGCATAGCGGTCACTGACCGCTTCCCCCTGTGCTCGCCTTGCGTACCAGGGCAAGACGAGCACAGAGCGTCCGGCAGGCGTCTGAACCGGCGACTTAACTGGCCTGATAGTCGTAAATACCCGGCGCCAGCACCAGTTGTGCCGCGACCTCACGTGCTTTATCACTGCCTGCTAGCAAATCAATTAATTTCAGCGCAAAATCCATCGCCGTGCCCGGTCCCTGACTGGTGAGCAAATTGACTCGCGGATCCCAGACGACACGACGTTCCATCCATTTCTCTTCCGGTATGGTGGACTTTAAACCGGGAAACCCTGTCATATTGCCGACCGGAAACAGGTTATGCGGCACCAGTACCGTGCCAGCGGCTGCGCAGATGGCCGCAACAATACGTCCTGACAAATGAAACTGGCGTACGGTTTCAACCAACAGCGGACTGTCACGAAATGTCTCGGCTCCTTTTAGTCCGCCGGGCAGGACAATGGCATCGTAGGCGTTGTCCGCCACCTCGACCAGCGGGACGTCGGCCAGCAGGCGAACGCCGCGCGAACAGACGATTTCACGGCAGCCATCGCTTTCCACGCTGGCGGTCACCGTCTTTATCCCGCCACGGACCAGCAGATCGAGTGTGGTAACGGCTTCCGTCTCTTCACTGCCATGAGCCAGACAGACCAGTACCGAGGCGTTCGCGCCCATAATAAGACTCCTTGCGTTTAATCATGTCGTACAGCCGGGTGTTTTCAGGTAACACTAAGCCGTGAGTGCGTGCGCGACGCAGCAGAAAGCCGGTGATGTATTCAATTTCCGTCAGTCGCTGAGCGCGTATATCCTGCAGCATTGATGAGGTGTTGGCGGCGGTCGTCTCAATCACATTCAGCACCTGATCCTGCAGGCTCTGGCTGGCCACGGACTGGCCTTCACGCTCCATAACCCAACTGATTTCGTCACATAAGGTGATGATGTCGGCCTGATGCTGACGCAGTGCGCCATTCTGACAGTCGTAAACCACGCTGAGTGGGTTGATCACACAGTTTACCGCCAGCTTACGCCAGCAGGCCGCCCGGATATTGTCATGCCAGGCGACATCGGGCAGCGCTTCGTGCAGCACATCGGCGACCTCACTCCAGTGCTCGCTTTTACGGTTGCCGGGACCAATATGGGTGACGCCCGTGGCGACGTGCTTAATGACCGTGCCATCCCTCATTGCGGCGTGCGTGGTAATACCGCGTAACAGCGGCTGCGTCAGACCTTTTAATTCGCCAAGCGTGCCCATGCCATTGTGCAACAGCAAAACCGGGCAGTTTTCTGACATCACGCTTTCCAGATTTTTTACGGCCGTTGATACCTGCGGGGCTTTCAGCGTCACCAACAGCAGCTGGCTCTGCGCCAAAAACAGCGGATCGTTGGCAATGAAGGTCCGGTTCGTCACGCGCCCCAGCGGATCGATTACATTTGCTGAGCAGTAGGGCTGAGGTACGCGTAACCAGCCCTGGACATCGTGCCCGCAATGAGCAAGAGCGGTGAGCCACACCTGGCCCAATGCGCCACATCCTAATACGGTTATTTTCATGCTGCCTCCCGCTCGCGGGCTTATTATTTATGCGCTGTGGCAATGAGTTAAGTATAGCGCTACACAGTGCGATTTTATTTAGTGCCGTAAGACGCGTATTATGCATGCCAGTTTAGCCTCAGGAGAAGAAGAGATGCCATCTTTCGATATCGTTTCAGAAGTCGACATGCAGGAAGTTCGCAACGCAGTAGAGAATGCTAACCGTGAACTGTCGACGCGTTTTGATTTTCGCAACGTCACTGCCAGTTACGAACTCAATGAAAAAAATGAAACCATTAAGGTCATCAGTGAATCGGATTTTCAGGTAAAGCAGCTGGTGGATATCCTGCGCGAGAAAATGCTCAAGCGCGGTATTGAAGGCGCGGCGCTGGAAGTACCAGAAGAGATTGAACACAGCGGCAAAAGCTGGAGCGTGGATGCCAAAATGAAAAAAGGCATTGAAAGCGACGTCGCGAAAAAGCTGGTGAAGCTGATTAAAGACAGCAAGCTGAAAGTGCAGACGCAGATTCAGGGCGAATCTCTGCGCGTAACGGGTAAGTCTCGTGATGATTTACAGGGCGCAATGGCGCTGGTGCGTAATGGCAACCTGGGCCAGCCTTTCCAGTTCAAAAACTTCCGCGATTAATCTCTCCGCTCAGCACGTGAGCACAGGATGCCCTCTGAGGCATCCTGTCAGGTTGGCAGCCTGACTGTGACACCCGTCAGGCTGTCACTGATCCCCTTCCGCGACAGCAACGCTTTTGCCCTGCAAGGTGCTGACGTCCGTGACGGAATCTGCGTGACCAGAGGGACGCATTTTGCGCGGGGATAAACGGGAGGAACCGGGTTTGTCAAAGACGACAAACCCGGTGAGGGCAGGGGATTAGCCACCGCCGATAAGGGCTTCAAGCTCCGGTCGGCTGGTGATCTTACTGTCTATCTTAATGTAAGCGCTTTTTTCTTCCGGTACGATCAGCACCGCGTTCACTCCAGGCTGGGCCTTCAGGCGCTTCTCCAGGTTCGGTACTGCCAGCGCCGCATCACTCAGCACAATGCGCAGACTGCTGACGTAGGGCGGTTCCTGCATGGTCATACTGACGAACAGCCAGATTGCCGCCACAATCGCTCCCACCATAAACACAGTTTGCGCATCAAAATGACCGAACACCCAACCGCCCAGGCTTCCGCCGATCGCAACGCCCAGAAACTGGCTGGTGGAGTAAAGCCCCATTGCTGTCCCTTTGTAACCGGCAGGCGATTCCTTACTGACCAGGGAAGGCAGGATGGCTTCCATCAGGTTAAAGGCGAGGAAGAAGAGCTGTACGCCGAGCACCAGCGTCCAGAAATGGCCCTGCGCGCCCCATAAAACAATTTCTGCGATGACCATCATGCCGACACAGCCGACAAAGACGCGCTTCATTTTGCGCTTCACTTCCGCATAAATGATAAAAGGCACGACGCCCGCAAAGGCGATCAGCATGGTCGTTAAATAGACCTTCCAGTGTTCTGATGGCGGTAATCCCGCCTGTTCAAACTGGTCGGGCAGCGCAACAAAGCTCGACATCAACAGGATATGCAAAAAGAAGATGCCAAGATTCAGTTTTACCAGGCGCGGGTTGGCCAGCACTTTTTTAAAGCTGCCGCGCACCATGCCCGACTCACGGTTCAGGACATGCTGAGTGGAGGAGGGGACCACCCAAAGCGTAATGAGAATACCCAGCGTCGCCAGCGTTGCGATCATCCAGAACAGCGCATGCAGGCCCAGCGCGTGGGTCACAATCGGTCCCACCACCATCGCAATCGCAAAGGTAACGCCAAAACTGATGCCAATAAACGCCATCGCTTTGGTGCGGTTCTGTTCACGCGTTAAATCCGACAGCAGCGCCATCACGGCGGCCGCAATCGCGCCCGAACCCTGCAACGCCCGGCCAAGGATGATGCCCCAAATGGATTCCGTGCTGGCGGCAATCACGCTGCCAAGGACAAACAGCAGCAGGCCGCCCACAATCAGAGGCTTGCGTCCAATACGATCGGACAGCAGGCCAAAGGGGATCTGGAAAATGGCCTGAGCCAGGCCATAAATGCCAATGGCCAGACCGATTAAGGTTTCACTCGCTCCCTGGAGCGCCATGCCATAGGTGGTCAATACCGGCAGGACCATAAACATTCCCAGCATACGCAGGGAAAAGACCGTGCCAAGGCCCCATGTGGCGCGCAGCTCCACCGGAGTCATTTTGTTATCGTTCATTCCTACCTCTGTTGATGTGCTGCATTTATTTTAGGGAGGGAGAGTGGAAGGGTAAAACAATAGTTCTTAAGCAGTCGTAACAAAAAGAAAGGGCGCGAAAATCGCGCCCGTTTCATGCTGTTTTGGTACACATCAGCGCACGTAAGTCAGCAAATCTTTTGACGCAGGCGTCATGAAATCCACTGACATCATCACGCTCAGCGCGGTGATGGCGACGATGGAGAAGACAAACAGCTTACGTGCCCAAACCCGATCGTTTGAGGTTTTATAACCTGACAGCGCCATGCCCAGCCACCAGACGCTGACGGCAGCGGCAACGACCAGATACTTATAGCCTGCATAGCCACCCAGCGTCAGCATCAGCGTGGCAATCATAAACGCCAGGATATAAAGCGTAATATGATTTTTTGCTACAGAGATGCCTTTCACAACCGGTAAGACCGGGATGTTGGCAGCCTGGTAATCCTTAAAGCGGAAGATAGCAATCGCATAGGAGTGCGGCATCTGCCACAGGCTAAAAATCGCCAGCAGGATCAGGGCGCCCGCATCAAACTCATTGGTCACGGCACAGTAGCCAATCACCGGCGGCGCAGCGCCAGACAAGCTACCAATCAGCGTACCGTAAACCGAATGACGCTTCATATACAGGCTGTAAACGCCAACGTATACCACGAAGCCCATCACCGCCAGCCACATGGCCAGCGGGTTAGCACCGAAATACAGCAGTGCAAAGCCAGCAATACCCAACACAGTGGCATACACCAGGCTTACTTTCGCGGAGATAAGGCCTTTAACCAGCACCCGATTCCTGGTTCTTTCCATCTTGATGTCGATATCGCGGTCAATCACGTTGTTGAAGACACAACCTGACGCAACCACCAGCGACACGCCAACCAGTGAGGTGAGAAACAGGGCGTAATCAATGCTGCCCTTAGAGGCCAGCAAAAATCCGCCAATCACAGAAATTAAATTCCCGAAAATAATTCCTGGCTTTGTAACTTGCAGGTATTGCTTAAACATTACACAGACTCTTTAGTGGGGCATCATGTTGTAGTTGAGGTTCCACATGATCCACAGTGAGCCAACCACAACAATCAGGATAATGATTGCTGAGAAGACAATGGCCACCATGTTCCAGCCGCCCTCAGATTTGCTGTCCAGATGCAGGAAGTAAACCAGGTGAACCAGCACCTGAACGACTGCACAGACCAGCACAACGCCGAGGATGGTTCCATGAGAAGCACTACCATCCATTACCATCCAGAACGGGATTGCCGTCAGGATGATAGAGAGGATGAAGCCGATCATGTAAGACTTCACGCTACCGTGTGATGCACCATGTTCGTTAACAGAATGACTCATTACATGGCTCCCATCAGATAAACAACGGTAAACACGCAGATCCAAACCACGTCCAGGAAGTGCCAGAACAGGCTCAGACACATGATACGGGTACGGTTAGTGGCGTTCAGACCGCGTTTCGCGATCTGGAACATCAGCACGGCCATCCAGATCAGACCCGAGGTCACGTGCAGACCGTGCGTACCGACCAGTGTAAAGAAGCCGGACAGGAAGCCACTACGGTTTGGACCGAAGCCTTCAGCAATCAGGTGATGGAATTCATAGATTTCCATCCCGATAAAGCCCGCACCAAACAGGAAGGTCAACGCCAGCCAGCCGATAACGGCGCCTTTATTTTCCTTGTTCATGGCGATAACAGCCATGCCGTAGGTGATGGAGCTTAATAACAGCAGGGCGGTTTCAACCAGCACGAACGGCAGTTCAAAGATATCTTTGCCTGCCGGGCCGCCGGCGGTGTTGTTAACCATAACTGCATAGGTCGCAAACAGGGTTGCAAAGATAATGCAGTCACTCATCAGGTAGATCCAGAAGCCAAAGACTTTATTGGCTCCTGCATCGTGATGCCCATGCTCCGCATGGGCGTCGTGGTGGTGTTTTACGGTAGTTGACATTATTTCAGACCTGCTTTGCTGATTTCGTCAAAGTGCTGCTTTTCAATCTTCTCTACTTCGGCAACAGGAACGTAGTAGTCCACGTCTTCGTCGAAGCTCTTCACGATCCAGCTTACGATCATGCCGAGGAAAGTAAGACCTGCCAGCCACCAGATATGCCAGATCATCGCAAAACCGAAGATGGTCGCAAACGCGGCAATTACAATCGCAGCACCGCTGTTTTTTGGCATATGAATTTCTTCATATTTAGCCGGCTGCTTGTACGCTTCGCCTTTCTCTTTCATTTCCCAGAAAGCGTCACGCTCATGCACATGCGGGATAACAGCAAAGTTATAGAACGGCGGTGGTGAAGAGGTTGCCCACTCCAGCGTACGGCCACCCCACGGATCGCCAGTCAGGTCACGGTTCTGGTCGCGGTCACGTACAGACACGTAGAACATGATCAGCTGACAAACAATACCGCAGGCAATCAGACCCGCACCTACCGCTGCAACAACCAGCAGAGAGTGGAACTGAGGATCGATATCCTGGCTCAGACGACGGGTCATTCCCATGAAGCCCAGTGCGTACAGCGGCATAAAGGCAACGAAGAAGCCGATGATCCAGAACCAGAAAGCACGTTTGCCCCAGGTTTCGTTCAGGGTAAAGCCGAAGGCTTTCGGGAACCAGTAGGTCACACCCGCCATACAACCGAATACCACACCACCGATAATCACGTTATGGAAGTGCGCAATCAGGAACAGACTGTTGTGCAGGACAAAGTCAGCGCCCGGAACGGCCAGCAGAACACCGGTCATACCACCCACAGAGAAGGTGACCAGGAAGCCTACGGTCCACAGCATCGCAGAGTGCATCTGAATGCGACCCTGATACATGGTGAACAGCCAGTTAAAGATTTTAACCCCGGTTGGAATCGCGATGATCATCGTCATGATACCGAAGAAGGCGTTAACGTTGGCACCGGCACCCATGGTGAAGAAGTGGTGCAGCCAGACGATGAACGACAACACGGTAATGGCGATGGTCGCCCAGACCAGTGAGGTATAACCAAACAGACGTTTTTTCGAGAAGGTGGCCGTGACTTCGGAGAAGACACCAAACACCGGCAGAACAAGAATGTACACCTCTGGGTGACCCCAGACCCAGATCAGGTTGACGTACATCATCATGTTACCGCCCATATCATTAGTAAAGAAATGGAAGTCGAGGTAACGATCAAGTGTCAACAGCGCCAGAGTCACGGTCAGAACCGGGAACGCAGCGATGATCAGGACGTTGGTGCACAGCGCAGCCCAGGTAAAGACGGGCATTTTGAACAGGTCCATGCCCGGCGCACGCATCTTCAGAATGGTCACGAAGAAGTTAATACCGGTCAGGGTTGTACCAATACCGGAAAGCTGGAGACTCCAGATCCAGTAATCCACCCCCACGCCGGGACTGTATTCTGCCCCCGACAGCGGTGGATAGGCCAGCCAGCCAGTTTGCGCGAATTCGCCGACACCCAGAGACAGGTTAACCAGAATCACACCGATTGCGGTAAACCAGAAGCTCAGGTTGTTCAGGAACGGGAAGGCAACGTCACGCGCACCGATTTGCAACGGTACGGCAATGTTCATCAGGCCCACCACGAATGGCATCGCCACGAAGAAGATCATGATTACGCCGTGAGCGGTAAAGATCTGGTCGTAGTGATGAGGGGGCAATATGCCTGCTTCCCCGGAGGAAGCCAGAACCTGTTGGGTACGCATCATCACGGCGTCAGCAAAGCCGCGCAGCAGCATAACGAACGCCATGATGATATACATGATACCCAGTTTTTTATGGTCGATTGACGTCAGCCATTCAGACCACAGATATTTCCACTTACCAAAGTAGGTGATGGCAGAGACGATCGCCAGACCTGCAATGATGATGCCGGCAACCGTAACCATGATAATCGGTTCATGGTAGGGCACTGCATCCAGAGTTAATTTTCCGAACATCGTATTATTCCTCGGCTCCCGCGGTAGCGGTGTGACTCATGTCCATGCCTTTGTGTTCAGACATGTCCATTTTCCCGTGGCTATTCATGAACTTGTTAATGACCTGCAAGAACAGTTCAGGATTAGCTGAAGAGAAATATTCCACCGGGTGATTTTCGCTTGGCACAGCCACTTTCTCGAAATCATCCATCGTCATCAGCGTGTTAGGTGCCGCTTTTACTTTGGCAACCCACTGCTGGAACTCCGCATCGTCTTTGGTTGCAATGGCTTTGAACTTCATGCCAGAGAAACCGCGACCACTGAAGTTGGCGGAAATACCGTCGAAAGTTCCTGGCTCGTTGGCAATCAGGTGCAGTTTGGTCTGCATGCCCGCCATCGCGTAGATCTGGCTACCGAGCGTAGGAATAAAGAAGGAGTTCATGACGGAGTTGGAGGTGATTTTGAAGTTAACCGGGGTGTTTGCCGGGAAGGCAATCTGGTTAACTGTCGCAATACCTTGTTCTGGATAAATGAATAACCATTTCCAGTCCAGAGCAACGACGTCAATTTCAACCGGTTTCACGTCAGAGACCAGGGGTTTGCTTGGCTCCAGCGCATGGGTTGATTTCCAGGTCAGTACACCAAGGAAAACGATGATCAGGATCGGAATGGTCCAGACCACAGCTTCCACTTTATTGGAGTGTGACCAGTTAGGGCTGTACTTAGCATTCGTGTTCGACGCCCGATATTTCCAGGCAAACACGACTGCCATTAAGACTGCAGGAATCACGACGATCATCATCAGACCAAAAGCGGTCAGTATCAGCGAACGTTGCTCCAGCGCAATCTGTCCTTTGGGATTTAACAATGCATTATCGCAGCCACTCATTAATAAAGTGCCTGCGATTAATGACAAAATCCCCAAACTTTTATTGTATTTACTGAGTCTCATTTAACGACCTCAATGACAAAGGGCTCTATTGTCGTTTAAGTGTGCGCGCATTTTACGGGAAGGTTTATGCAGTGTAAACCAGCTTAAGGATGTGTCAGAACCATGTTGACACCTTTTGCTAAGGGTGTCACAGATGTTGTTCTCGGTGACAAATTATTAACGTGGACAAGCAGTTGGCAGTAATATAACAAAAAGAGATGGATGCGGGGTTAAACAAAAGTAGGAAAGGAATAACCCTGACTTTTAATACTCAATTATTTAACAATATTGCATCATTTTTTCTCTAATTTTTAACTTAATTAATTGCGTACCGGATTTAAATATCTTGCCCGAAGCGCGCACATGATAAAAATATTTTTTGTAAATTGACACGCAAAGACAAATTAGGTGCGCTTAACCAATTGGCTGAAATGGCACCTGCGACTGTGCGATTATGAGGCAAAAGGTCAATTCCCGGCCTTTCTCAATGCGCGATAATCCAGCACCACACCGGACAGCACACCGCAAAGCGCCAGCGCCATACCGGCTTCAAACAGCGGAGCCAGCCACGTCGAAAGCGTGAGCATACCCGTTGCATTCAGCGCCAGCGACAGCAGCCACAGCGCCAGTAACCCGCATCCGCCTGCAAACAGCCGTTTCGTCCAGCGGTAGCCTGTGGAAAAATAGCGGCGCGGCAAAAACTGGCCGGTTTTTTGGATAAAGTCCAGTGTACCGCGACAAAAAGCCAGCAGGGCCAGGCCCGGCAGACCGGCAAAAACGGTAAAGGCGTAGAACGTTGGCCAGCCCCAGATCTCGACCAGATAACCGGCTGCAGGTCCCACGTAAACCCGGCCTACCGCTGAAAGCGCAGACAGCAGGGCGAACTGCGTCGCCGAGAAGGACTTATTACACAGCGTCATCAGCAGCGCGACAAACGCAGCGGTTCCCATTCCGCCACACAGGTTCTCAATAAAGACCGCGCTCGCCATGCTCCAGAGGTGTTTGTCGGTGACCGCCAGCAGCCAGTAGCCGAAATTCGACACCGCCTGGAGCAGGCCAAAAATCATTAACGCGCGAAACAGGCTCAGGCGTTGCATCAGCATGCCGCCATAAAGCGCGCCAATGATGGTCGCCAGCAAGCCCAGCGTTTTGTTTACCAGCCCGACGTCGCCCGGATTAAATCCCACGCCGCGAATC
Source organism: Pantoea sp. SGAir0183 (assembly GCF_043545505.1). NCBI lineage: Bacteria > Pseudomonadati > Pseudomonadota > Gammaproteobacteria > Enterobacterales > Erwiniaceae > Pantoea > Pantoea sp. SGAir0183. The sequence continues at coordinate 3,283,067 of NZ_CP028053.1, read as the reverse complement.
AAAAAGGTGGTGGTGAGAGAGGCGGCAAATGCATCGCCGAGCTTGTAAAGAATGATGAGCGTGATCAGCAGCCAGGCGTTGTTGCGATTAAAAAAATCGTGCAGAGGATCGACAACCGCCTGACGTAGCGTGCGCGGCGCGGCCTGCGCGTTGTCCGGCTCTTTGGCAAGACAGGTTGCGATAAGACAGGGCAGCAGGAGCAGGGCCATGAGCCAGTAAGTCGCCTCCCAGCCGAGATAGCGATCGGCCAGCCACAGCGCCAGACCGCCCGATATCAACATTGCCAGGCGATAGCCTAACACCGTGATGGCAGCGCCACTTCCGCGTTCTTCCGGCGGCAACACATCCGTTTTCCAGGCATCGAAGACGATATCCTGTGACGCAGAACAGAATGCAATCAGTACCGCCAGTGCCGCCATCAGGGTTAAATCCCGGCTGGGCTGCAAAAAGCCCATTGCCACAATGCTGGCCACCAGTGTCAGTTGCGTAATGAGCAACCAGCCTCTGCGCCGACCGAGAAGCGGCGGCGTGAAGCGATCCATCATGGGGGACCAGAGAAACTTAAACACATAGGCCTGGCCCACCAGTGAAAAGAATCCGATGGTTTTCAAATCGATATTATCAACCGTCATCCACGCCTGCAGCGTCCCGCTGGTTAAGGCCAGAGGCAAACCTGATGCGAATCCCAGAAGGAGTAAAATGGCTGCATTTTTTTGGCGGAAGACACGGAAGTAGTGATTCATACTGACCTTAAAAAGTGCCCGGCCGGGTGCCGGGCAAAAGACCTGATTAACGGGCGTTTTGTTTGATGAAGTCGTTGACGCTGGTGTCCTGCGCCATATCGGCGATCACGTCGCTCAGCGTAGAATTCACCGCATTGGTGATTTTCTGATTGGTGGCGCTGAAAGCCCCTTCTACGCTGTAGGTCTGGCGGTAATTTTTAATCTGTTTATTGCCATTTTTCGCGGTCGCCACGATAGAGATATCCGCCTTGGTGGTAATGCTGTAACGCACATCACCCTGGGTGACGTCGGCATACAGATTATTGACGATGATTTGCAGATCAACCGCGCCATTAGGACCGACCATATAGCCGCGCGCTGTCATTTGTTTCTCCAGCACTTCCTGGAGTAAGAAACGCAGATCGCGCGACGGGGTCAGGCTGACCAATTGTCCATCGCGATTAACTTTTGCCAGCGCCTGATCGCGACGCTGATCGGCGCCGTTGATACTCACCGTAATGCCCATCAGGCTCGGATCGCGCTGTGGCAGCTGAATCTTAGGTTGAATGGTCAATGTGTTGTTGCTGGAAGCGCAACCGGCCAGGATAAAAGCAGCCAGCAGCGGGAATAACAGTTTTTTCAACATACGCTTTCTCGTTAGTGTCATGGGTTGGTGTGCAAAAACTGCGGCCATCATAGCAAAGCGGTGCAGTGAATAAAGTCCTTTGCCACAAGGTAAACCGCGCAAGGCGCTTTTTCTTGCTCTCTACCTTTTCATATTCCCCGCCTGACAAGGCACAAGCGAAGAGGGCGACGGAGTGATAATATTGCGTCCGCTGTCGCGTTGCGCAGCCAAAAACGGACTAATATTTAAACAGATGGGGCACAGCGCTCGCCATTGAGGGTAAAACCATGATTCGAGAACAGATAGAAGAGAAGCTGCGCCTGGCTTTTGAGCCGGCTCATCTGGAAGTGCATGATGAAAGCTACCGACACAATGTGCCTGCCGGTTCTGAAAGCCATTTCAAAGTGGTGATTGTCAGCGACGTTTTTACCGGTCAGCGTTTTCTCGCCCGCCATCGCGCAATTTATGGTGAACTCAGTGCTGAGCTGGCGGGAAGTGTTCACGCACTGGCCTTGCATACTTATACCCTGAAAGAGTGGGAAGGATTGCAGGATACGGTACTCGCTTCGCCGAACTGTCGCGGTGCGGGCACACTCGCATAACACCCTCTCTTTTTAAACGGCCTGCGGGCCGTTTTTGTGTTTTATCCTTGCTAAACGCGTTACCTGGCTCAAAAAAGCAGCAAACTCCCTGAAAAGTGGTGACTTAGCGTCCTCGACTCATCTCAGTGATGCCGCTATAATGCTGCGTCTATTTTTCCGGAATGTCTTCGGGACGCTTCTGGTAACAGGGATCAGGTTCTCTTCACGGAAGCCGTCCCGGTTGTTAGATACGGCGCATTAATTAATGTGTGGTGTCTGAAGTTGACCGAGCACGTGATTTTTTGAGGTAACAAGATGCAAGTTTCTGTAGAAACCACTCAGGGCCTGGGCCGTCGCATTACGATTACTGTCGCAGCTGACAGCATCGAAAGCGCCGTTAAAAAAGAACTGGTGGATGTGGCGAAGAAAGTCCGTATCGATGGTTTCCGTAAAGGCAAAGTGCCCATGAACATCGTCGCGCAGCGCTTCGGTGCTTCTGTGCGCCAGGACGTGCTGGGCGATCTGATGACGCGTAACTTTGTTGACGCCATCATCAAAGAGAAGATCAATCCGGCTGGCGCGCCTAACTATGTGCCAGGCGAATATAAAGAAGGTCAGGACTTCACCTATGCGGTTGAGTTCGAAGTGTATCCAGAAGTTGAGCTGAAAGGCCTGGAAAACATCGAAGTTGAAAAGCCTCAGGTCGAAGTGACCGACGCCGATGTCGATACCATGCTGGAAACGCTGCGCAAGCAGCAGGCTAACTGGATTGAAACCGACGCTGCAGCGGGTGCTGAAGACCGCGCTACCCTCGATTTCACCGGTTCTGTTGACGGCGAAGAATTCGAAGGCGGTAAAGCATCTGACTTCGTTCTGGCCATGGGCCAGGGCCGTATGATCCCAGGCTTTGAAGAAGGCGTTGTGGGTCACAAAGCAGGCGAAACCTTCACTATCGACGTGAAATTCCCTGACGACTACCACGCGGAAAACCTGAAAGGGAAAGACGCGAAGTTCGAGATCGTGCTGAAGAAAGTGGAAACGCGCGAACTGCCAGAACTGACCGAAGAATTCATCAAGCGTTTCGGCGTGGAAGATGGTTCGGTTGCGGGCCTGCGTGCGGAAGTGCGTAAGAACATGGAACGTGAGCTGAAAGGCGCGATTCGTAACCGCGTGAAGACACAGGCTATCGACGGTCTGGTTGAAGCGAACCCTATTGATGTGCCTGCTGCGCTGATCGACAGCGAAATCGACGTTCTGCGTCGTCAGGCTGCACAACGCTTTGGTGGTAACGAGAAGCAAGCGCTGGAACTGCCACGCGAACTGTTTGAAGAGCAGGCGAAGCGTCGCGTTGTGGTCGGTCTGCTGCTGGGCGAAGTGATTCGCACGCACGAACTGAAAGCCGATGAAGATCGCGTTAAAGTGCTGATCGAAGAAATGGCGTCTGCTTACGAAGATCCGCAGGAAGTGATCGAGTTCTACAGCAAAAATAACGAGCTGATGAACAACATGCGCAATGTGGCGCTGGAAGAGCAGGCGGTTGAAGCTGTGCTGGCGAAAGCCAAAGTTTCTGAAAAAGAAACTAACTTCCAGGAACTGATGAATCAGACCGCTCAGGCCTGATCGTCCGTTTAACCCCTTGTGCTAAAGCCCGCGCCTGAAAAGTCGCGGGCTTTTTTCTGTAATACGCTTTCTGGCAACGGGTCTGTCGCTATTTGATTAATTTTTAGGCGAATTGTTCACGCATCGCTTTTTCCGGGTTAGCGATTGATGAAAAGGTTGTTATGCTTGAAACAACTGAGCACTATCCCAAGATAGAGGGAGTATGCAAAAAACAGTTCGGCTGACTGATTAACCGTCCTGATGTTGTCGGTAAGAGGCAGAGCATAGTTTTTGTTGCTCGTCTTACGTAAAATCGGTACAGAATGTTGCCAATGAAATTTATCCAGGAGACGGTAATGTCATACAGTGGCGATCGTGAGTTTACTGCACCGCACAATGCGTTGGTGCCAATGGTGGTCGAGCAAACCTCGCGCGGCGAGCGTTCATACGACATCTATTCCCGTCTGCTTAAAGAGCGCGTTATCTTCTTAACCGGCCAGGTAGAAGATCACATGGCTAACCTGATTGTGGCCCAGATGCTGTTTCTGGAAGCGGAGAACCCGGAAAAAGATATTTACCTTTATATCAACTCACCGGGTGGCGTCATTACGGCTGGCATGTCAATTTATGACACCATGAAGTTTATCAAGCCTGACGTCAGCACCATTTGTATGGGCCAGGCCTGCTCAATGGGGGCTTTCCTGCTGACAGCCGGGACGAAAGGCAAGCGTTTCTGCCTGCCAAACTCACGCGTGATGATTCACCAACCGCTGGGTGGCTATCAGGGACAGGCGACCGACATTGAGATTCATGCGCGTGAAATTTTGAAAGTGAAGCAGCGCATGAACGAGCTGATGGCGGAACATACCGGTAAGTCACTGGAAGAAATTGAGCGTGACACTGAGCGTGACCGTTTCCTCTCCGCCAGCGAAGCGGTAGAGTATGGATTGGTCGATTCAATCCTGACGCATCGCCAATAAGCCCTAACTTCACCTTGTCTCTGGTCTATAGTTAACAGGACAAGATAATGACGGGTTGAATGAACATCGGCCGTGTACCCACGGCCAGTGCTGTACGGCTGGTACGGCCTGAGAACAAGAAGAGGTTAACTGATGACAGATAAGCGCAAAGACGGTTCAGGAAAGTTGCTGTACTGCTCTTTTTGCGGCAAAAGCCAGCATGAAGTGCGTAAGCTGATTGCCGGGCCGTCAGTGTATATCTGCGATGAGTGCGTTGATCTGTGTAACGACATTATTCGCGAAGAGATTAAAGAGGTTGCCCCGCATCGCGAACGTAGTGCGCTGCCTACGCCGCATGAGATCCGCCATCACCTCGACGATTACGTTATTGGTCAGGAACGGGCCAAAAAAGTCCTGGCCGTGGCGGTGTACAACCACTACAAACGTTTACGCAACGGGGATACCAGCAACGGTATCGAACTGGGCAAAAGTAACATTCTGCTGATCGGTCCGACCGGTAGCGGTAAAACGTTGCTGGCTGAAACCCTGGCCCGTTTACTGGATGTGCCTTTTACCATGGCGGATGCAACCACGCTGACCGAAGCCGGTTATGTGGGGGAAGACGTCGAAAATATCATCCAGAAGCTGCTGCAAAAATGTGACTACGATGTGCAGAAAGCCCAACGTGGTATCGTCTATATCGATGAAATCGATAAAATTTCACGTAAATCAGACAACCCATCGATCACCCGCGACGTATCGGGTGAGGGTGTGCAGCAGGCGTTACTGAAGTTGATTGAAGGCACCGTCGCCGCTGTGCCGCCGCAGGGTGGCCGTAAGCATCCGCAGCAGGAGTTTTTGCAGGTCGATACCTCTAAGATTCTGTTTATCTGTGGTGGCGCCTTCGCCGGTCTGGATAAGGTTATCTCGCAGCGCGTTGAAACCGGTTCAGGCATTGGCTTTGGCGCAACGGTGAAAGGTAAATCACAGAAGGCAACAGAAGGCGAGTTACTGGCGCAATGTGAGCCGGAAGATCTGATCAAATTTGGCCTGATCCCAGAATTCATTGGCCGCCTGCCTGTGGTAGCCACGCTCAATGAACTGAGTGAGGAAGCGCTGATTCAGATTCTGCGTGAGCCGAAAAACGCACTCACCAAGCAGTATCAGGCGTTGTTTAACCTGGAAGGCGTTGAGCTGGAGTTCCGTGACGAAGCCCTGACGGCGATTGCTAAAAAGGCGATGTCACGTAAAACCGGTGCGCGCGGTCTGCGTTCTATCGTGGAAGGCGCGCTGCTCGAAACCATGTACGATCTGCCGTCCATGGAAGATGTCGAGAAAGTGGTGATTGATGAGTCGGTGATTGAAGGTCAGTCTGAACCCATGCTGATTTATGGCAAGCACGAAGCTCAGGCTTCTGGCGAATAAATAAACAAATCGTCCACATTGTGCCATCTATAAAGGGGAAAATCTTTCCCCTTTTGCATTTCTCACCGTTGTGACATTGAATGTCTGACAATCATCCCCATATACTCAGACACCTGTGGGTTTGACCGCACACCTGCCTGATGCGGTACCCATCACCTTGCGGACACTAAACTAAGAGAGAGCTCTATGAATCCTGAGCGTTCTGAACGCATTGAAATCCCCGTCCTGCCGTTGCGCGACGTGGTAGTTTATCCGCACATGGTAATTCCGTTGTTTGTTGGCCGGGAAAAATCAATTCGGTGCCTCGAAGCCGCAATGGATCATGATAAAAAGATCATGCTGGTCGCACAGAAAGAGGCTTCAACGGATGAACCTGGCATAAACGATCTTTTTTCAGTGGGTACCATTGCCTCCGTACTGCAGATGTTAAAACTGCCAGACGGAACGGTAAAAGTGCTGGTTGAAGGTTTACAGCGTGCCAATATCACTACGCTGGCTGACAACGGTGACCATTTTGTCGCCCAGGCGGAATATCTGGTCTCTCCGGAGATTGAAGAGCGCGAGCAGGAAGTGCTGGTGCGCACGGCGATCAATCAGTTTGAAGGCTATATCAAACTGAATAAAAAGATCCCGCCTGAGGTCTTAACGTCACTGAACAATATTGATGATGCGGCGCGCCTGGCGGATACGGTGGCGGCGCACATGCCATTAAAACTCGCGGATAAACAGTCAGTGCTGGAGATGTCAGACGTCAATGAACGTCTGGAATATCTGATGGCCATGATGGAATCTGAAATCGATCTGCTGCAGGTTGAGAAACGCATTCGCAATCGCGTCAAAAAGCAGATGGAAAAGAGCCAGCGTGAGTACTACCTGAATGAGCAGATGAAGGCCATTCAGAAAGAGCTGGGCGAGATGGATGATACGCCTGACGAGTACGAAGCGTTAAAACGTAAAATCGATGCGGCCAAAATGCCGCAGGAAGCGCGTGAGAAAGCTGAAGCAGAACTGCAGAAGCTAAAAATGATGTCGCCGATGTCTGCCGAGGCGACCGTGGTGCGCGGCTATATCGACTGGATGGTTCAGGTTCCGTGGAATGCGCGCAGCAAAGTGAAGAAAGATCTGCGCAAAGCCCAGGAAACGCTGGATACCGACCATTATGGCCTGGAACGCGTCAAAGACCGCATCCTTGAGTACCTTGCGGTGCAAAGTCGCGTCAGCAAAATTAAAGGGCCGATTCTGTGTCTGGTGGGACCGCCGGGCGTGGGTAAAACCTCGCTGGGTCAGTCTATTGCGAAAGCAACCGGGCGTAAGTATGTACGCATGGCCCTCGGCGGCGTGCGGGATGAAGCGGAAATTCGCGGTCATCGCCGTACCTATATTGGCTCTATGCCGGGCAAGTTGATTCAGAAGATGGCGAAAGTCGGCGTGAAAAACCCGCTGTTCCTGTTGGATGAAATCGACAAAATGTCGTCGGATATGCGCGGCGATCCGGCCTCAGCGCTGCTGGAAGTACTGGATCCTGAACAGAACATCGCCTTTAACGACCACTATCTGGAAGTCGATTACGATCTGTCTGATGTGATGTTTGTGGCGACGTCGAACTCCATGAACATTCCGGCTCCACTGCTGGATCGTATGGAAGTGATTCGTCTTTCTGGCTATACCGAGGACGAAAAACTCAATATCGCCAAGCAGCATCTCCTGCCGAAGCAGATTGAGCGTAACGCCCTGAAGTCGTCTGAGATCACCGTCGAAGACAGCGCCATCATTGGCATCATTCGTTACTACACGCGTGAAGCCGGTGTGCGTAGCCTGGAACGTGAACTGTCCAAGCTGTGCCGTAAAGCAGTGAAAACGCTGCTCATGGACAAAACCAAAAAGCACATCACCATTAATGGTGAAAACCTGAAGGATTTCCTTGGGGTGCAGCGTTTTGACTATGGCCGCGCCGACAGCGAAAACCGCGTGGGTCAGGTAACAGGTCTGGCCTGGACGGAAGTGGGTGGCGATTTGCTGACCATTGAAACCGCCTGTGTACCGGGTAAAGGCAAGCTGACTTATACCGGTTCGCTGGGCGAAGTCATGCAGGAATCCATTCAGGCCGCGCTGACTGTCGTCCGCGCCCGGGCGGAAAAACTGGGTATCAATGGCGATTTCTATGAAAAACGCGATATCCATGTGCACGTACCGGAAGGCGCGACGCCGAAAGATGGTCCCAGTGCCGGTATTGCCATGTGTACTGCCCTGGTGTCCTGCCTGACCGGTAACCCGGTGCGTTCAAACGTCGCGATGACCGGCGAGATCACCCTGCGTGGTCAGGTCCTGCCTATCGGCGGGCTGAAAGAGAAGCTGCTGGCGGCACACCGCGGTGGTATTAAAGTGGTGCTGATCCCGGACGAAAACAAACGCGATCTGGAAGAAATTCCTCAGAACGTGATTGCCGATCTGGAAATTCATCCGGTCAAACGTATTGAGGAAGTGCTGAACCTGGCACTGGAAAACGCGCCTTACGGTATGCAGGTAGCTACCGCAAAATAGTGATTAATGGCATAAAGCGTTAAAAAGCCGCGCTGGCAACACCAATTGGTGCTTGCCAGCTTTTTTTTGTCCCGCTAATTTAGGTGGCTGCTGAAGCGATGTTATAAGAGGATTACCGTTGTTTCGGCATATAAGGCTTGATATAACTTGCTGCGCGTTCGTGCCCGACAGGAAGCGTGGGTACGATGTGAAATAATAAAGAGGGGATGAATAGAGTGAATAAGTCACAACTGATCGATAAAATTGCTGCCGATGCCGACATTTCTAAAGCAGCAGCAGGACGTGTTTTAGATGCATTTATGGGCTCTGTTTCTGACGCGCTGAAAAGCGGAGATGAAGTGGCGCTGGTAGGTTTCGGCACTTTCTCAGTACGTGAGCGTGCAGCGCGCACCGGCCGTAACCCACAAACCGGTAAAGAGATTACTATCCCGGCAGGTAAAGTACCGGGTTTCCGTGCAGGTAAAGCACTGAAAGACGCTGTCAACTAATGACAACGCCACCACTCAATAACACATTTTCTTGAGTGGATTAGAGGACGGTTAACGCGTTCTCATGTAACATACGGGCACATCAATAAGATGTGCCTTTTTTACATCCGGAGAGGCGGTTTAAGGTTGCGAGACTTGTCTCAACAGGATGCATGCTGCCAGCCAGACTTGCAGCGGAGTAATGCGTCGGGAAGATGGCGTTATTGCGGCAGGGCTTTACATTCACACTACAGCGGAGTGTTGTCATACCATGATGGACAATTTACGCGCGGCGTCGAACCATGTCGTGCTCAAGATTATTTTGGGGTTGATCATTCTCTCCTTTGTGCTGACCGGCGTTGGCAACTATCTGATTGGCGGTAACAACGATTATGCGGCCAAAGTTAATGGCCAGGAGATCAGCCGTGCGCAGTTAGAGCAGGCGTTCAACAACGAGCGCAATCGTCAGCAGCAGATGCTGGGTGATCAGTTCTCGCAGCTTGCAGGCAACGAAGGTTACATGCAGCAGATGCGCCAGCAGGCGCTGTCTCAGCTGATTGACCAGGCATTACTGGATACCTACATAAAAGATCTGCATATTGCCATCAGTGACGATCAGGTCAAACAGGCTATCTTCAGCCAGTCTGCGTTTCAGACCAACGGCAAGTTCGATAATGCTAAATACAATGCGATGATCCGCAATATGGGATTCACGCCGGATCAGTATGCCGAAGCGTTGCGTAAACAACTGGCCACCCAACAGCTGATCAATGCGGTCGCGAATACCGATTTTATGCTGAAAAATGAAACCACTAAGCTGGTGGATTTGGTGGCGCAAAAGCGTGATATTCAGACGGCTACCCTCGATGTGAATGCTCTGGCTGCAAAGCAAACCGTCAATGACGACGAAATCAACCAGTATTATCAGCAGCATAAAAGCAGCTTTATGGCCCCTGAGCAGTTCCGCGTAAGCTATATCAAACTGGATGCCGCCAGCATGCAGGAAAATGCCAGCGATGCGGATATTCAGGCCTGGTACGATCAACATAAAGCGGACTACACGCAGCCCCAGCGCGATCGTTACAGCGTGATTCAGACCAAAACCGAAGCCGATGCCGACGCTATTCTGGCGCAGCTGAAAGGCGGCGCGGATTTCGCGGAACTGGCAAAAACCAAATCCATTGACCCGATCTCTTCCCGTAAAGGCGGCGATATGGGCTGGCTTGAGCCGTCAACAACGCCAGACGAGCTGAAGAATGCGGGACTGAAAGAAAAGGGTCAGCTTTCCGGTGTAATCAAGTCTTCTGTAGGTTTCCTGATTGCCCGTCTTGACGACATCAAGCCTGAGCAGGTTAAACCGCTGGCAGAAGTACGTGATGAGATCGCGGACGCGGTCAAACAGGATAAAGCACAGGCGGAATTCTACAAACTGCAGCAGAAAGTCAGTGAAGCCGCGAGCAATGATAATGAGTCGCTGGCTGGTGCAGAGCAGGCGTCAGGTATGAAAGCCACAGAAACAGGCTGGTTCAGCCGTGACGATGTGCCTAAAGATCTCGACTTTGATGCCGTTAAGCAGGCCATCTTCAATGGTGGGTTAGTGGGACAAAACGGTGCGCCCGGAAATAACTCTGACATCATCAATGTCGATGGCGATCGTGCCTTTGTACTGCGTATCAGTGCGCATAAACCCGAAGCGGTGGAACCCCTCGACAAGGTAAAAGCGCAAATCACCGAGACGATCAAGCATGATAAAGCGACGCAACAGGCAAAAGCCCAGGCTGATAAACTGTTAGCCGAGCTGAAAGCCGGTAAACCGGATGTGCTGAAAGCCGCAGGTCTGACGTTAACCGCCAGCAAAACGGTTGACCGTAACACGCAGGATCCCGTTGCTCAGGCTGCCTTCAACCTGCCAGAGCCAGCGGATAACAAACCGTCATGGGGCGTGGGTGAGGACATGCAAGGCAATGTGGTGCTGATCGCGGTGAATAAGGTTACGACCGGTAGCCTGCCTCAGGCGCAGATTGACGAGATGGTCAAAGGCGTCACGCAAAACAACGCGCAACTGACCTTTGAAGCCTTACTGCAAAACCTGCGTAAAGCGGCCAAAATCAAATACGGTGCCGCTGCTCAAATGCAGTAATCCTCGCAAATTTCAGGTAACAGCTGAAATGACTAAAGGCCGCTTATGCGGCCTTTTCCATTTTAGAACGTTGCCCTTTGAGTCTGTTTAGCGGACATGACACGCTGAGCCTGCTGTTTAACACAAGGAGAAACACAGCATGGCTAAAACCCACTTACATGCCTTTTATCTTTCCCTCGCCCTGTGTGGCGCCCTCGTTCAAACGCCACTGGCAGCGGCGGAAACCCCCAGTGAGACACAGGCTGCACAGGTTTCAATGCCGCATCAGGAGCAGGTCAGTATCAATGAAGCCACGGCGGAGCAACTCTCAGCGGTGATGAATGGCGTTGGTCTGAAAAAGGCGCAATCTATCGTCAGCTATCGTGAAGAATACGGGCCGTTCACGGCGGTAGATCAACTGAAAGACGTGCCTGGCTTTGGTCACGCGCTGGTGGAGCGAAATGCCTCACGGTTAAAATTGTGAAGTGAAGCGCAACTCTGATGCTTAACCTGCTGTCAGGGCGGGACTCTGCTAGAGTGAACAGGTCCAACCAGTCAATAAGCAGCAGGAGAAGGATCATGCAGACCACGATAAAAGTGCGCGGCTACCATCTGGATGTTTACCAGCATGTTAACAATGCGCGTTATCTGGAGTTTTTAGAGGAAGCGCGCTGGCAATGGCTGGAAGAAGCAGAGGCCTTTACCTGGCTGCTTGAGCAAAAACTGGCTTTTGTGGTGGTAAACATCAATATCAATTATCGTCGCCCGGCCGTATTGGGCGACGTACTGGAGGTCAGCAGTGATATTAAGCACCTCAATGGGAAAAGTGGCATCATCACTCAACACATTTTGTTAGCGGGCAGTGAAACGGTGGTCGCGGATGCTGCACTGACGTTTGTGTGCATTGATCTTCGCACGCAAAAAGCCGTTCCGCTCGAAGGAGAACTGCGGCAGCGACTGGAAAGATTAATGAAGCCGGTCTGATTGAGGCGGCGACACGCCATCGTCGCCGCAAAAGTATTATTCCAGACCGGTTTTGGCCTTCATGGCGGCCATAATGCCAGCGCGATCCTGCTGATAGGCCTTCAGGCCATTGGCCCGCAGATGGCAGGCGGCACAGTCGCCGCAACCATCGCCTTTAATGCCGTTGTAGCAGGTGAGGGTGTCTTCGCGGATTAAGGTGAGCTGCTGCCAGTAATCGGCCAGCGCCCAGGTTTCGGCTTTATTAAGCCACATCAGCGGTGTTTCAAAACGAATGTTACGCGCCATGCCCAGGCTGACGGCATGGTTGAGCGCCTTGACAAACTCATCGCGGCAGTCGGGGTAGCCCGAGAAGTCGGTCTCGCAAACGCCTGTGATGACCGCTTCCGCTTCAACCTGATAGGCATAAACTGATGCCAGGGTCAGAAACAGGATATTGCGGCCGGGGACAAAGGTGCTGGGCAGGCCGGTTGCAGTCGGGTCATACGATGGCACCGGGATGCTGTCACGCGTCAGGCTGCTCACCGCCAGCGCATTCAGCATCGTCACATCCAGCACTTTATGAGCACGGGCACCCAGCTTCAGGGCCAGGTCGCGGGCAACGTCAATCTCTTCACGATGACGCTGACCGTAATCAAAGGTCACACAGTGCACTTCATCATAACGTTGCAAAGCCTGAACCAGACAGGTGGTGGAGTCTTGCCCACCGCTAAACACCACAACAGCGCGTTTCATGAGATATCCCAGTTTAAACATTTGCGCTTATGGTAATACCTGAGTGCGCCGCTGAACAGCTGCAGGCGGCGATCACATCAGGTTATATCTGCCTGGCGGGGTGAAATATTATTCCAGTTCGCGCTGCCAGGGCGTGATATCACCAATATGTTGTGCGACCCAGTCAGGCTGGTAGTAAGTGTCAGGATAGCGCTCGCCGCTGTCGCACAGCAGGGTAACCAGTGAACCCTGTTGGTTATTGTCGCGCAGGCGTTTGGCCACCTGCATCATGCCCCAGAAGTTTGTGCCGGTAGACGGGCCCGGTTTACGCCCCAGCAGGGTTTCCAGCTTAAGCATGGCGGCAATCGAGGCTGCATCCGGGACTTTGATCATTTCATCAATAACGTCGGGCATAAACGACGGTTCCACGCGCGGACGTCCAATGCCTTCAATCATGCTGCCGCGCTGACCGGTGAGCAAGGCATCACGGTTTCGCCAGTAGTCGTAAAACACGGAATGCTCCGGATCAACAACCAGCAAACGGGTATCGCATCCCTGATAGCGAATGTAGCGGCCAAGCGTGGCGGAGGTCCCACCGGTTCCCGCACTCATAATCAGCGTATGAGGAACAGGAAAAGGCTCATTCGCCATCTGGCGGAAAATACTCTCGGCAATGTTGTTATTGCCGCGCCAGTCAGTTGCCCGCTCTGCATAGGTGAACTGATCCATGAAGTGGCCATTCAGTTCCCGCGCCAGCCGTTCTGATTCGGCATAAAGCTGACAGGGATCGCTCACAAAATGACACTGTCCACCATAGAACGTGATTTGTTCGATTTTACGTCGGGCCGTACTGGCTGGCATCACGGCGATAAAGGGCAGGCCCAGCAGGCGGGCAAAATACGCCTCTGAGACGGCGGTGCTGCCCGATGACGCTTCAATCACGGGCGTACCCTGTTTGATCCAGCCATTAGCGAGAGCATAAAGAAACAATGACCGCGCCAGACGGTGTTTCAGGCTACCGCTGGGATGCGTACTTTCGTCTTTCAGATAGAACCCGATTCCCGGGAAATCGGGCAATGCAAAGCGGATCAGATGCGTATCCGCAGAGCGTTGAAAGTCAGCATTGATTTCGTTTATCGCGTGGCGTATCCAGCATGAAGACATAAGGGTTATTTCCGACCGGGTGAAAGCCCCCTATTTTAAGGCACGTGCAGGAAAAAGAGCTTGCAGCTTTTGCAGTAAGATCGGCGTAATGGAGAAAAAATTTCTACCGGAGTGCGCATGTTAGATAAAATCGACCTTAAACTGCTGGCGATGCTGCAGCAGGATTGCACAGTTTCGCTCCAGGTACTGGCGGATGCGGTTAACCTCACCACCACGCCCTGCTGGAAGCGCCTGAAAAAGCTGGAAGAAGATGGCTTCATCCGCGCACGCGTTGCCCTACTTGATAATGAAAAACTCGGCCTGTCACTTACCGCCTTTATGTTTGTGAAAACCACCCAGCACAGCAAAGACTGGTATCAGGAATTTGTGTCGGTAGTGCAAAGCATGCCTGAAGTGATGGGCTTCTATCGCATGGCCGGGGAGTATGATTATCTGCTGCGTATTCAGGTTGCCGACATGAAAAGTTATGATGCCTTCTATAAGCGTTTAGTTAATGGTGTAACAGGCCTGATCGATGTGACCTCCAGCTTTGCGATGGAAGAGATCAAATACACTACAGCCCTGCCGGTTGCCCCCTGATTACCTGAGATTGAGAGCTGCCTTGTGCGATTATTCAGCCAGTTAAGTTGGTATTTTATCCGTGAGTGGCGGCGTTATCTGGGCGCCGTCACTTTATTAATCATCATTGCCGTACTGCAACTTTTGCCGCCGTGGGTGGTTGGCGTGGTGGTTGACGGCGTAACGCATCACAGCATGAGCGCCAGCCGCATTATGATGTGGATTGGGGTGATGCTGCTGACTGCCGTCGTGGTTTATCTGCTGCGTTATGTCTGGCGCGTGCTGTTGTTTGGCGCGTCCTATCAACTCGCCGTCGAATTACGCGAGGACTTTTACCGTCAGCTCAGCCGACAGCAGCCCGCCTTTTACCTGCGCCATCGCACCGGCGATCTCATTGCCCGTGCCACGAACGATGTGGATCGCGTGGTTTTTGCTGCCGGGGAAGGCGTGCTCACGCTGGTGGATTCGCTGGTGATGGGATGTGTTGTGCTGATTGCCATGAGTACCCAAATCAGCTGGCAGTTAACGCTGATTTCGCTTATTCCAATGCCGTTTATGGCACTGGTAATTCACCGCTATGGCGAGCAACTCCATAACCGTTTCAAACTGGCTCAGGCCGCCTTTTCCAGCCTGAACGATCAAACGCAGGAGAGCCTGACCAGTATCCGTATGATCAAAGCATTTGGACTTGAGCAGCATCAGTCCCAGCAGTTTGCCGATATTGCACGCGATACCGGCGAAAAAAATCTGCGCGTCGCCCGGGTGGATGCGCGTTTCGATCCCACCATCTATATTGCCATTGGTTTTGCCAACCTGCTGGCGATAGGCGGCGGAAGCTGGCTGGTGTGGCACGGAGACATGACGCTGGGCCAGCTCACCAGCTTTGTAATGTATCTTGGCCTGATGATTTGGCCGATGCTGGCGCTGGCATGGATGTTTAACATCGTTGAACGAGGCAGCGCAGCCTGGAGCCGCATCCGCGCATTATTATCCGAAGCGCCAGTGGTGGAAGACGGTGATCACACCTTGCCTGAGCCAGCGGGAACGCTGCAGGTGGCTATCCGCGAATTTCATTATCCCGCCAGTGCCGGTGCGGTATTAAGCAATGTCACGTTCCAGTTAAAACCGGGCGATATGCTGGGGCTGTGTGGCCCGACCGGCAGTGGTAAAACCACGTTACTGAGTCTGATTCAGCGTCATTTCGACATTCAGCAAGGTGATATTCGCTACCATGCCATCCCGCTGCCGTCGCTGCGTCTGGACAGCTGGCGCAGTCGCCTGGCCGTGGTGAGCCAAACTCCGTTCCTGTTCTCGGACAGTGTGGCCCGCAATATTGCGTTGGGTAAGCCCAACGCTACGCAGGACGAGATTGAGCAGGCGGCGAAAATGGCCTGCGTGCACGAGGATATTCTGCGTCTGCCGCAGGGCTATGAAACCGAGGTGGGCGAGCGCGGCGTCATGCTGTCGGGTGGTCAAAAACAACGTATTTCCATCGCCCGTGCCTTGCTGATGAATGCGGAAATTCTGGTGCTTGATGATGCACTCTCGGCGGTTGATGGTCGCACTGAACACGACATCCTGCATAATCTGCGGCAGTGGGGCAAAGGGCGAACGATCATTATCAGTGCGCATCGTTTGTCGGCGCTGACAGAGGCCAGCGAAATTCTGGTGCTGCAAAAAGGCACGGTGGCACAGCGTGGCGATCATGCCGGGCTGGCGAATATGCCTGGCTGGTATCGCGATATGTACCGTTACCAACAGCTGGAAGCGGCACTGGACGACGCTGAGAGGGAAGAAGAGGTGGCACATGGCTAAATCACAACGTATGTGGCCAACGCTCAAACGCCTGCTCAGTTATGGCAGCCCGTGGCGCAAGTCATTGTCTTTGGCCGTGTTGATGCTGTGGATTGCGGCCGCGGCAGAAGTGACCGGTCCGGTTCTGGTGAGCTATTTTATTGATAATCTGGTCGCAAAGCATCAGATGCCGTGGGGCACGGTGGCGGGACTGGTCGTAAGTTTTATCCTGTTGCAGCTTCTGGCTGCCGCTTTGCATTACTGGCAGGCCTTACTGTTTAACCGGGCCGCCATTGGCGTGGTACAGCGCCTGCGCACCGACGCCATGAATGCGGCACTGCGCCAGCCGCTCGGCGCCTTTGATACGCAGCCGGTCGGGCAAATTATTTCCCGGGTCACGAATGATACCGAAGTTGTTCGGGATCTGTACGTCACGGTGGTGGCAACGGTGCTGCGTAGCGCCGCGCTGGTCGGTGCCATGATGGTGGCGATGTTTAGTCTGGACTGGCGCATGGCGCTGGTGGCGATGTTAATTTTCCCGATGGTGCTCATTGTGATGCTGATTTATCAGCGCTACAGCACGCCGATAGCCCGTCGTGTACGCAGCTACCTGGCAGACATTAATAATGGCTTCAATGAAGTCATCAGCGGAATGAGCGTGATACAACAGTTTCGCCAGCAGGCGCGCTTTGGTGAACGCATGCTGGAGGCCAGCCGTTCACATTATCTGGCGCGCATGGAAACGCTCAGGCTGGATGGTTTCCTGCTACGGCCGCTGCTGAGCCTGTTCTCCGCGCTGATACTCTGCGGATTGCTGTTGCTGTTCAGCTTTTCGGTGCCGGGTGTGTTTGAAGTTGGGGTACTTTACGCCTTTATTACCTATCTGGGGCGCCTCAATGAACCGCTGATCGAACTGACCACCCAGCAGTCGATGCTGCAACAGGCGGTCGTGGCGGGCGAACGTATTTTTGAACTCATGGATGCGCCACAGCAGCATTACGGTCATGACGATCGGCCTCTGCAATCGGGACGCATTACGCTGGAGAACCTGAGCTTTGCCTACCGGGACGATCGTGAGGTGCTGAGTAATATTGATCTCGACGTGCCTTCGCGGGGCTTTGTCGCCCTGGTGGGACATACCGGCAGCGGCAAGAGCACACTGGCAAATTTGCTGATGGGCTATTACCCCGCCACGCGCGGCGAGGTGCGCCTGGACGATCGTCCGCTTAACCAGTATTCCCATGAGGCACTGCGTCGCGGTATCGCGATGGTACAGCAGGATCCGGTGGTGCTGGCCGACACGCTGTTAGCGAATGTACGGCTGGGTCGGGATATCAGTGAAGAGGCGGTCTGGTCGATACTTGAACAGGTACAGCTGGCCCCGCTGGCGCGCGCCTTGCCTGACGGTATCCATACCCGACTGGGAGAGCAGGGTAATAATCTCTCGGTAGGGCAGAAACAGTTACTGGCCCTGGCTCGGGTGCTGGTGCAACTGCCGCAGATTTTAATACTGGATGAAGCTACCGCGAATATTGACTCCGGCACGGAGCAGGCGATCCAACACACGCTGCGCACCTTACGTCAATATACGACCCTGGTAGTGATTGCTCACCGCCTTTCCACTATCACCGAGGCCGATACGATTCTGGTTTTGCACCGTGGCCGCGTTGTCGAGCAGGGGAATCATCAGCAGCTGCTGGCCTTGCAGGGCCGTTACTGGCAAATGTACCAGCTGCAGCAGGCAGGTGATCGGCTCGAATCGGATGAGGTGCTGACCAGTGCCGGATGATCTGCACCTTTTTTGCGCATTTTTTCCTTGTTGACCCGTTTGGATGCACGTCTTTGTGCTTAACAGCACCAAAAGCGTGCATCCGCTTCGCTTAGCCATCCCATCACTGCGTCCTGCTTATTTATTCTGCGTTTCCTAACCCTGATTCTATCGCAGCCTGGAAAGTGATTGTGCCCATTAATTATATCTGGCACAGGCTTTGCTTAACTCTCTCCGTGTCCATGAGACCGACCTATTTTAATCCTTAAGGAGAGGCTATGAAGCTGGTTACCGTTGTGATTAAGCCGTTCAAGCTGGAAGATGTGCGAGAAGCATTGTCTTCAATTGGTATTCAGGGACTGACCGTCTCCGAAGTTAAAGGTTTTGGGCGTCAGAAAGGACATGCTGAACTCTATCGCGGGGCGGAATACAGCGTAAATTTTCTGCCGAAAGTAAAAATTGATATCGCCATTGCCGATGACCAACTGGACGAAGTAGTGGACGTAATCAGTAAAGCGGCTTACACCGGAAAAATTGGCGACGGCAAGATTTTCGTTGCTGAACTGCAGCGCGTGATTCGCATACGTACCGGCGAAACCGACGAAGCCGCACTGTAAACAAGACTCAGTAATGTGATGGGATGGAAAAAAATGAATAAAATGCTGACCAAGTTGGGCCTGACCAGCCTGGCACTGTTACCGTCGCTGGCGATGGCGGCACCTGCCGTAGCGGACAAAGCCGACAACGCCTTTATGATGATTTGCACCGCACTGGTGCTGTTTATGTCAATTCCTGGGATTGCACTGTTTTACGGCGGCCTGATCCGCAGTAAAAACGTGCTGTCGATGCTCACACAGGTTGCGGTGACCTTCTCGCTGGTGTGTGTGCTGTGGGTGGTTTATGGCTACTCACTGGCCTTCAGCGAAGGCAATGCCTTCTTTGGCAGCTTCAACTGGGCCATGCTGAAAAACATTGCACTGACCGCCGTCATGGGCACCTTTTATCAATATATTCACGTCGCGTTCCAGGCATCCTTTGCCTGTATCACGGTCGGTCTGGTCGTCGGTGCGCTGGCGGAACGTATCCGTTTCTCCGCGGTGCTGATTTTTGTCGGTGTCTGGCTGACCCTGGCTTATCTTCCCATTGCGCATATGGTCTGGGCGGGCGGCTTACTGGCTCAGGATGGCGCACTGGACTTCGCGGGCGGCACGGTGGTGCACATTAACGCTGCGGTAGCCGGTCTGGTTGGTGCTTACCTGGTGGGCAAACGTGCCGGTTTTGGCAAAGAAGCATTCAAACCACACAACCTGCCGATGGTGTTCACCGGTACTGCGATTCTGTATGTTGGCTGGTTTGGTTTTAACGCCGGTTCAGCTTCCGCTGCGAATGAAATTGCTGCTCTGGCCTTCCTGAATACCGTGGTTGCGACGGCGGGTGCGGTGCTGGCCTGGACCTTTGGCGAGTGGGCGCTGCGTGGTAAACCGTCTTTGTTAGGTGCCTGTTCTGGCTTTATTGCTGGTCTGGTTGCCATCACGCCGGCTTGTGGTTATGTCGGTGTCGGCGGCGCGCTGATCATCGGTATCGTGGGTGGTCTGGCAGGTATCTGGGGCGTGACAACGCTGAAAAAATGGCTGCGCGTTGACGATCCCTGCGATGTGTTCGGTGTCCACGGTGTCTGTGGCATCATCGGTTGTATCCTGACCGGCGTGTTTGCTTCATCTTCACTGGGCGGCGTGGGTTATGCGCCTGGCGTGACCATGGGCCATCAGGTTGCGATTCAGTTGCTGAGCGTGGGCGTTACCATTGTCTGGTCTGCCGTCGTTGCCTTTATTGGCTTTAAACTGGCCGATATGATCGTCGGTCTGCGTGTACCGGAAGAGCAGGAGCGCGAAGGTCTGGACGTCAACAGCCATGGCGAGAACGCTTACAACCAGTAACTTGTCAGTCTGAATAAATAAAAAGGGGCGATGATTCGCCCCTTTTTGCTATTCGCTGCGCTGACGCATAACGCCTTCCTGCACGGTAGACGCGACCAGCTCACCCTGTTGATTGTAAAACTCCCCGCGAACAAAGCCGCGTGCACCCGATGCTGAGGTGCTTTCAACGCTGTAAAGCAGCCAGTCATTAAAGTTCAGTGGCCGATGGAACCACATAGAGTGATCAATGGTCGCCACCTGCATATCGGCTTCAAGAAAACCTTTACCATGCGGTTGTAAGGCCACAGGCAGAAAGTTGAGATCGGACGCATAGCCAAGGAGGTACTGATGGATACGCACATCGTCGGGCAGGGTGCCATTGGCCCGAATCCACACCTGACGCTGCGGTTTATCGACATGGCCTCTTAACGGGTTGTGGATCTGTACCGGGCGGATTTCCAGCGGGCGTTCAGCGACAAATTTTTCGCGTAATTTTTCCGGCAGCATATGCGCCATTTTTTGCGCCATTTGCTGCTCGTTGGCCAGGTTTTCCGGTCCTTTAACCTGCGGCATCGGTTTTTGATGTTCAAACCCGCTTTCCGGAGACTGGAAGGATGCCGTCATATAAAAGATCGGCTGACCATTTTGGATGGCA
Organism: Pantoea sp. SGAir0183; assembly: GCF_043545505.1. Lineage (NCBI taxonomy): Bacteria > Pseudomonadati > Pseudomonadota > Gammaproteobacteria > Enterobacterales > Erwiniaceae > Pantoea > Pantoea sp. SGAir0183. The sequence goes on along the minus strand of NZ_CP028053.1, from coordinate 3,262,479 downwards.
CTGACGCGGCGCGCGCTAAAACTTTTGCCGTCGCGCAGACTTTCAACATCGTAAATAATCGCCTTTTGGCTGTCGCCGGGGCGAAGAAAATAGCTGTGAAAGGAGTGAACGCCCCGATCCTCGGGAACGGTCTGTTTGGCCGCAAAGAGAGCCTGTCCAACGACCTGACCGCCAAATACCTGACGCAGGCCCAAATCTTCGCTCTGGCCGCGAAATAACCCCTCGTCGAGTTTTTCCAGATGAATAAGATTAAGCAGATTTTCGAGTGCCTGACTCATGGCGCTATCCTGAGAAAATGTATTTTGTTAAGTGTGAAAGATCCGACCAGTTTCCGTCAACCACACTTTTGGACTTTCATCCAACCAGGCAAACTTTTGATTTTGTGCCAACATTAAAGCTATACGGCGAGTGAAACGCTGTAATAAAGATTCACTGCTAAAAATCATTCTGATCAAAAGGAGACGACATCGATGAAATTCTGGCATGTGTTAAGTGGCGTCGCGATGGCCATGGCTCTCGCAGGTTGTGCCCATAAAGGAAAACCGGTACCGACACCGACATTGGGTTCTGCGGTCGCAGGACAAACGGCGACCATCGCTCAGCCTAATGTAAGCGGGGCGGTTTATATTCGTCAGCGTATCGCGTTACCGCCTGATGCAGCCCTGACAGTGACCCTGTCTGATGCATCGGTGGCAGATGCACCGTCCAAAGTGTTGGCACAGCGCGTGGTTCGCACCGACGGGAAACAGGCGCCGTTCCATTTCATACTGCCGTTTAACCCAGCGGATGTTCAGCCAAATGCACGCATTTTGTTGAGCGCAGCAATTACGGTTGATGGCAAGCTGGCCTTCGTTACGGAAGAAGTGAAACCGGTCGTGAATCAGGGCGGCACCAAAGCCGATCTGGTGTTAGTGCCCGTGCCTTCTGTACCGATGAAGACTCAGCCTGGCGCCGTCACCACTGTGCCACCCACATCGCCCACGCAGGTTACGCCGTCCGCCGCCGTGCCGGCACCGACAACGATGTAAGGCTCTGAGGCAGGGCGGCGTGCTGTACCGCCCTGCAGTATTAAAACTGCCAGCGAAACTTAGCCAGATCGATCTGACCTGCCTCCGTAACTTCCACGCCTTCCGCTTCCAGCGCTTCACGCTGACGAAAAAAACGTTCGCCCTGGAGCGAAAGCGTACCGTTACGGTTAATCACTCTATGCCAGGGAAGCGTACTGCCTTCCGGTAAGCGGCTCAGAACGCCGCCCACCTGGCGCGCCGCGCGGGGCGAGCCTGCCAGTAATGCCACATCGCCATAGGTGGTAACCTTGCCGGGCGGAATGGCGGCCACAATTTGCCAGATACGTTGTTTAAAGCCGTCAGTGGTTGAGTTCATAGGCTTACCTGCCAGTAAAAGAACCATAATGCTAACATAAAGGGGGTAATTTACAGGGATCGTACAAGAAACCAACGGTCATCCGTGCCAGGCTTGCAATTGCCATAGGCTTCCCCGATAATGCCTGCGCTCTCGATATGAGGGCTTGTCAATGGGGGCCCTGTTGGTTCTCCCGCAATGCTAGCTTGTGAACTCGGTCAGGTCCGGAAGGAAGCAGCCGCAGCAGGTGACGCGTGTGCCGGGATGTAGCTGGCAGGGCCTCCACCATTTTGTCTCCACCCGATTCCTCTCTTGTCACTCGCTTTTTTTGACACGCCTCTTTCTTCGCAGGCAGGCAAAGCTCGCCTGGGCCGATCCATTGCCGGCAGGCGAGTCGAACAGAAACGGGCGGGTTAAATCAGATTAAACGTAACGCAAAAATTAACTTAGCGTACAAATTTCCATACTGACACGGGGACTTTGTCATACAGTTTGTTCATCGTCAGTTCAGCCAGGCGGTGATCGGCTGCGGAGTAAAATACGGCTAATTCATCATCGGACAATTCATACTTATTTTTCTCAATCACTCTTTCGAGCGTGTCAATTGAGCGACAACGTCTCAGTCGCATCAAATAATCAGTTTTAGTCAGGGTTTTGTTCATAAATAAACCGTTCTCACGTCAGTACTATAATGAATGGCTTGGCTGTTGAAGATAAGCGCACTCTTCTTGAAACAGATTAAATAAACGTTTTGCTGAACGTTGCCAGCGCTGCAGATCCTGAGTGTTAACGCTATAGTTGCTAAATAGCATAAAAGTATCATCAAGATATTCATCGATTTGGGTAATCAGCGCTTCGTCTTCTGCATGCTTAATTTTGTAATTCATGGTGAAAGAGGCGATATGCTCTATCAGATCGTTCAGCTGTAAATTACCATCGGCAGTAGGGTCATTTACCCAGCCATGATGGCTGTCGGTTAATGTTGCCATACTGGCGTCAAACAAACTCTCACACACGTATTTAAGCTGGGCAATATCATGCCGTTTCGGTGAGTATTCGTCCATCTTTTTCCCCTCCGTAGCTAGCAAAGTTACCGCAATGCGGCCAGGTTCGGTGAAGCGGCCAGGAAGTGGTGGTTGGGCTTATAATTAACGGACTGCATTAAGGATAGTGTAAAATCATTAGTTCTGCTCACCTCCATTACTAAATATTACAATTCATCTCCGGGTGAGGGACGGTGATTCTCAATGGGCTCAAACACAAGCGCGGCAGGGCCGATATGAAAACTGACTTGTTCATTTTGCGTAATGGTTTCATTTAAATCCAGACAAGGATTAAATAAATTCCACTGGAAATCGTAAAGTAACTTAAATCTATTCGGTCCGGTCATCTGAACATCAATAACTTTTAAACTGTCTGGTACTAACTGAGCGTTTGCGGAATACCATTGCAAATCGCCAACCAGAGATTCTGTTATTTTGAGAATATTCCGTTCAATGATTGTAGCTAATTTTACGCAATCCGTTTCATTCTGCGCAACATCACATTCAATGCTTACTGACATAGCTTACTCATAATAAATGTCTTCAGACCCATCATTGATGTTCTTTTGTCGCTTTGCAAGTCCCCCTCTTCAGCAATATTGCGCTGTGATGCTCTCATTTAAGCAAGTGATTGATTCACTGCTGCTTCTTATTGGGCCTTATACGGGCAATTTGTGCCCTGGTTTATTTTTTGAAACACATTGCCGTGCCAGCGGGCGGACAACATCGGGTATGATGGTTGTTATGTTATAACATTTTTGGTGTAGTGATGAATCAAAGTGGACTGTTGATGTCACTCGGTGGACGGCTGTTGGTGGCATTGATGTTAATCGCCGTACTGGCGCTGGCGATGTGGTGGGGAATGCAGCCGTGATAACGTTCAGGCATTTGCAGGCAGGTTATCAGGGACGCGCGGTCACGCCCGTTGTGACAACAGAACTGGCGCAGGGCAGTATGACCGCCTTAATCGGTGCCAACGGCAGCGGTAAATCTACCCTGATAAAGACGATCGCCGGATTATTACCCCCGGTAAGCGGGCAGTGTGATGTGCGGATCTCGCGCCGTGAAGTGGGCTGGTTGCCGCAACGTAGCGAACTGGAAACGCGTTTCCCTCTCACCGTGTTTGAGCTGGTTTCTATTGGCTGCTGGCCGCGCTGTGGCTGGTTTGGCGGCATTAACCGGGCACTGCGCAATGAGATAAACGCCGCGCTGGATGCGGTGCAGATGCGTGATTATGCGGATGCTCAGCCCGCGACATTGTCTGGCGGCCAGCTACAGCGTGTCCTGTTTGCCCGGCTCATGCTGCAACGTAGTCGCTTGTGGCTGCTGGATGAGCCTTTTAACGGCATTGACAGCAAAACGGTGGCGTTACTGATGTCAATTCTGCAGCAGCAGCAGCAGGCGGGCACGACGCTGCTGGTCGTGTTGCATGACCGTCCGTTAGTTGAACGTTATTTTACGGATGTGCTGTCAATGGATGAGGGATCGCATCAGCGCAGTGCGGTTGCTATGACGCCGTTACGGAGCATTGCCCCGTGACGCTTATTCAACCTTTTATTGAATTCAGCTTTATGCGCAGGGCGCTGGTGGCCTGTATTGCTCTGGCATTCAGTGCCACCCCGCTGGGCGTCTTTCTCTCCTTGCGGCGTATGAGCCTGATCGGTGATGCGTTATCCCATGCCGTACTGCCCGGTGCCGCCATTGGCTATTTAATCTCAGGCTTATCCCTTGTTGCGATGGGCGTGGGTGGGCTGATAGCGGGGCTGGCGGTGGCGTTATTGTCCGGTGCGGTCAGCCGTTATACGCCACTGAAAGAAGATGCGAGTTTTGCCGGCTTCTATCTGGGTTCGCTGGCGCTGGGCGTGACGTTAGTGTCACTACGCGGTTCCAGCGTGGATCTGCTTCACGTCCTGTTCGGTTCATTGCTGGCGGTGGACAACCCGGCCCTGATCGTGGTGGGCAGCATCGCCGCGTTTACCCTCTTGATGCTGGCGGTGATCTATCGCCCTCTGGTCATTGACGCTTTTGATGCGGATTTCCTTCGTGCGCAAGGTAAATGGAGCGCACCACTGGTGCACGGTATTTTCCTGACGCTGGTGGTGCTTAACCTGGTGGCGGGTTTTCAAGTGCTGGGCACGCTGATGTCGGTCGGGCTGATGATGTTGCCTGCCGCCAGCGCGCGATTCTGGAGCCGTCATCTGGTGCTGATGCTGGGCGCGGCCATGTTGATGGCTGTCCTGTCGGCATTTACGGGATTAGTCCTTTCCTGGCACTTTTCACTGCCGGCCGGACCGGCGGTGGTGTTGAGTGCCGCAATGTTGTTTTTTCTCTCCATCTTAACAGGGCCGTGCGGTGGCATTCTGCGCCGCCATTAATCAGAGGTAGCGATGAAGATATTACCCATTAGTCTGGCAATCGGTGCATTAGTCGTCAGCCCCTTCACCATGGCGAAAACGATCGATGCAGTGGCGAGTTTTACCGTGCTGGCCGATATCGTCAAACAAATTGGCGGCGATCATGTTCATGTTAAAAGCCTGGTCGGGCCCAATGGCGATCCCCATACTTTCGAACCGACGCCGCAGGACAGCGAAGCGCTGGCAAAAGCCGATGTGGTGTTTGTCAGCGGACTCGGTCTGGAGGGCTGGATGAACCGTCTGGTGACGGCCTCAGGTTATAAAGGGGAGCCCGTAGTGGCCTCGACAGGGATTGAAACCCGCACGATGGAAGAGGATGGCAAAACCATTACCGATCCCCATGCGTGGAACAGCATGTATAACGGCACCATTTATGCCAAAAACGTGATGAATGCGTTAATCAAGGCCGATCCCCAGGACGCTGAAGATATCCGTCAGCGCGGCGAAAAATATATTCAGCAACTGCAAAAGCTGGACGCCTGGGCCAAAACCTCTTTTGCCGCCATTCCGCAGCAAAAACGTAAGGTGCTGACCAGCCATGATGCTTTCGGTTACTTTGGCCAACGCTATGGCGTCACGTTCCTTGCGCCGGTTGGTTTCTCCACCGAAGCGGAAGCCAGCGCCAGCGATGTAGCCAGTTTGATCACCCAACTTAAGCAGGAGCATATCAAAACCTACTTTATGGAAAATCAGACCGATCCCCGTCTGGTGAAACAGATTGCCAGCGCGACAGGCGCGAAGCCGGGTGGTGAGCTTTATCCGGAAGCGCTGTCCACCGCGTCCGGCCCGGCGCCGACCTATGAAGCCGCGTTTAAACACAACGTTGACGTGATGCTCAAGAGCATGCGCTAAGCATAAAAAAAGCCGGAATGGCTCGAAAGAGACAGTCCGGCTAAGGTTCACGACACATCAACGTTTTTTCTTTCTTCCCTGCACGGCTTTAAAGCGCGGATTCGTTTTGCAGATGACATAGATACGGCCTTTACGCCGAACGACTTTGCAATCCCGATGGCGACGCTTTGCGCAACGGAGTGAGCTGAGTACCTGCATGTTGCCCTCGCTTATTTCCGACCCAGAAAACGCCCAAAACGCTGATTAAAGCGCGCGGTACTGCCTTCTTTGGCAAAGTCTTTCTGCTTACCGGTGTAAAACACATGAGAGGCCGAGGAGACATCAAGCGTCACATACGGCAGGGTTTCGCCTTCAAACTCAACGGTACGGTCGGTTTTGATTGTTGAACCGATTTTGAAAAAGACATCAGCCGAGGTGTCATGGAACACCACGGCACGATAGGAGGGATGAATATTCGCTTTCATACTTCTCAACAATGTAATGTTATAATATAACAATATTATGCGCCGTGGCCGATATGAATGCAACCCTGTAAAACCCAGGGGAAACAGCGGGGCGGCGATGGCGGGCAAACCGTGCAACGGATAGCACGCTGTCGCTGACTGAGAACAGGCGCAGGGCAGACCGTGCTTCAGGCAGACAGGAAAGAACAGATTTGCGCTGCCACAAAGACAAAGTGGCTTCAGACACGCTTGTCAGCCGCGTGACACGTCAGCGCAGTCTGACGAGAGGGTAAGAAGCCGGGCAGAGACAAGAGAAAGAAGCGGGTGTGAAATCAGCGTGAACCGGTTAAGACCGAAAAGAAGCAAAGTGACTCGTCAGGTCATCCGGGATCGCGCCGGACGTGACCAGCCTGAATGTAAAAGAGGGTGAGGAAGGCAGCGTTCACCCCGAGTGAACAGGAAGTTATCGCGATAATACAAGCCAGCGTCATCGTGGCAGCGGTTAATCCCTGCGGCTGTCAAAAAAGAGACGGCGTGAGGCATTAAAAAAGGCCGCTGATGCGGCCTTTAAGTTTACAGATTAATGCGAGTGGTCAGGATGATCGACGGGATGACCCTTTTCGATTTCGGCTTTGTTTTTACCAAAGCGACGACGCACCACCACAAAGAATACCGGTACGAAGAAGATGGCCAGCGCGGTCGCGGTCACCATCCCGCCCATGACGCCCGTACCGACCGCATTCTGTGCACCAGAGCCGGCACCGGTACTGATGGCCAGCGGCAGTACGCCCAGAATAAACGCCAGTGAGGTCATCAGGATAGGACGCAGACGCATACGGCAGGCTTCAAGCGTGGCTTCCACCAGCCCTTTGCCTTCTTTCTCCATCAGGTCCTTCGCAAATTCCACGATCAGGATGGCGTTCTTCGCCGAGAGGCCAATAGTGGTCAGTAACCCCACGACAAAGTAAACGTCATTGCTCAGTCCGCGCAAGGTCGTAAAGATCAATGCACCGACCACGCCCAGCGGAACCACCAGCATGACCGAGAACGGAATGGACCAGCTCTCATACAGGGCCGCGAGGCACAGGAACACGACGATCAGTGAAATGGCATACAAGGCAGGTGCCTGGTTACCCGACAGACGTTCCTGATAGGACATCCCGGTCCAGTCAAAGCCAATGCCCGACGGCAGTTTCGAAGCCAGTTCTTCCATCAGGTTCATGGCATCACCGGAGCTCTTGCCGGGGGCTGCCTGCCCAAGGATTTCCATAGACGGTAAACCGTTGTAACGTTCCAGACGCGGTGAACCATACTGCCAGCGTGCTGATGAGAAGGCAGAGAAGGGCACCATCTCGCCGTTGCTGTTTCGGACATACCACTTATTGATGTCGTCAGGCAGCATACGCGCATCAGCTTTACCCATCACGTAGACTTTCTTCACACGACCGCGGTCAATGAAGTCATTAACGTAAGAGCCGCCCCAGGATGCGCCCAGCGTGGTATTGATATCACTGAGTGAGACACCCAGTGCCTGGGCTTTCTCCTGATCGATATCCAGTTTGAACTGCGGCGTATCTTCCAGACCGTTGGGACGCACACCGACCAGCGTATCCGGATGTTGTGCGATCATGCCAAACAGCTGGTTACGCGCCTGCGTCAGCTTTTCATGCCCCAGGTTACCCTGATCGATAAGTTCAAAGTCAAAGCCGGTCGCGTTACCTAACTCGATAATGGCAGGCAGGTTAAACGCAAAGACCATACCGTCTTTAATTTGCGCCAGCGCTTGCATTGCACGTCCCTGGATCGCAGGCACTTTCATGTCGCTGCTGGTACGCTCATCCCACGGCTTGAGGCTGACGAAGGCAATACCGGTATTCTGTCCACGGCCCGCAAAGCCAAAGCCCGCAACGGTAAAGACAGATTTCACCGAGTCTTTTTCTTTCGTCAGGAAGTAATCAGAAACCTGATCCAGCACTTTCTGCGTGCGCTCCTGTGTGGCACCGGCAGGGAGCTGAGCCTGAGCCAGTAACAGGCCCTGATCTTCTTCCGGCAGGAACGATGAAGGCAGACGCAGGAACAGAAATGCCATCCCCAGCACAATCAGCAGATAAAGCAGCAGATAGCGACCCGTACCGCGAACGATGTGACCTACGCTGTCAACATAGTGATGCGTACTCTTGTCGAACAGGCGGTTAAACCAGCCAAAGAAGCCTTTGGTGGCGCCGTGATCGCCTTTTTTCACCGGCTTGAGCATAGTGGCGCAGAGTGCGGGGGTCAGAATCAACGCAACCAGTACTGACAGTGCCATGGCCGACACGATGGTGATGGAGAACTGACGATAAATCACGCCGGTCGATCCACCAAAGAAAGCCATGGGAATAAAGACCGCTGACAGCACCAGGGCAATACCGACCAGTGCGCCCTGAATCTGCTCCATCGAGCGCTTGGTCGCTTCTTTCGGTGGCAGTCCTTCCTCCACCATGACGCGCTCGACGTTCTCGACCACCACGATGGCGTCATCCACCAACAGGCCGATGGCCAGCACCATCCCGAACATCGTCAGGGTGTTTATCGAGTAACCAAAGGCGCCGATAATGGCGAAGGTCCCCAGCAACACAACCGGCACGGCAATAGTCGGAATCAGCGTGGCTCGGAAGTTTTGCAGGAACAGATACATCACCAGGAACACCAACAGAATCGCTTCCATCAGTGTTTTCACCACTTCGAAAATAGAAATTTTAACGAACGGTGTGGTGTCGTAAGGATAAACGACCTTCATTCCCGCCGGGAACGTTGGCTGCAGCTTAGCCAGCTCGGCTTTAACGGCTTCGGCGGTATTCAGGGCGTTAGCGCCAGTCGCCAGTTTGATACCGATACCGGACGCAGGCTTACCGTTATAGCGCGCAATGATCTCGTAGTTTTCACCACCCAGTTCGATCTGTGCCACATCGCGCAGACGCACCTGAGAGCCATCGTTATTCACTTTCAGCAGAATGTTGCCGAACTCTTTGGTGGAGGTCAGACGCGTTTGCGCAATAATCGAGGCGTTCAGCTGCTGTCCCGGCACCGGCGGTGTTCCGCCTAACTGACCGGCAGCCACCTGGGCGTTCTGGGTTTTAAGTGCATTGATCACATCAACCGGCGTCAGCTGATAGTTATTTAACTTACTCGGATCCATCCAGATGCGCATCGCGTACTGCGCACCAAAGACCTGGGTATCACCCACGCCAGGCGTACGGCTGATAGGATCTTTGATGTTAGAGGCAACATAGTCAGCAATATCGTTCTGCGTCATGCTGCCATCATCGCTGATGAAACCCGCTACCATCAGGAAGCTACTGGAGGATTTTTTAACCTGAATCCCCTGTTGTTGCACTTCCTGAGGCAGCAGTGGCATTGCCAGCTGCAGTTTGTTCTGCACCTGAACCTGCGCGATATCCGCATCAGTCCCTGACTGGAAGGAGATAGTCAGCGTCAGAGCACCCGAGGAATCACTGCTTGATGACATATACATCAGGCCATCAATGCCGTTCATGTTTTGTTCGATGACCTGCGTCACCGAGTCTTGCAACGTTTTCGCGTCAGCACCAGGGTAGTTAGCCTGAATCTCAATGGCCGGTGGCGCAACATTGGGATATTGCTCAATCGGTAATTTAATAATCGATAACGCGCCCGCCAGCATGACGATAATAGCCAGCACCCACGCAAAGATTGGGCGATCGATAAAGAACTTAGCCATGTATCAACGGCTCCTGTTAGGACGATGTTTTAGCAGACTGGGCCTGAGAGGGATCACCTTTTGCGGCTTTTGCATCGTCTGTGACTTCTTTAGGTGTAACTTGTGCACCCGGTTTTGCACGCTGCAGACCTGTAAAGATCACACGCTCGCCCGCTTTCAGACCTTCTGTTACCAGCCATTTATCGCCAATAGCCTGGGCTGCTTTGATCTTACGTGCTTCAACTTTATTGTCCGCGCCGACCACCATGACAGAGGCGTCACCGGTTGGTGTGCGCGTTACCGCCTGCTGAGGAACGAGCAGGGCGTTTGGATTGGTACCTTCATCCAGACGGGCACGTACAAACATCCCTGGCAGCAAGGCTTTATCAGGGTTAGGGAAGATCGCGCGCAGGGTGATCGAGCCGGTGGTTTGATCAACGGTCACATCCGAGAACTCCAGCGTACCCGGCTGAGCATAGTTTTTACCATTCTGCATCAGCAGGGTAACGTTGGCTTTGCCATCGTTCTGTTTCAGCTGACCGGACTCCAGTTCTGAACGCAGACGCAGGAAATCTTCACTCGACTGGGTAACATCGACATACATCGGATCCAACTGCTGCACCGTGGCCAGCGCTGTGGTTTGCCCGCTTTGTACCAGCGCACCTTCTGTAACGGATGACTTACCAATGCGGCCACTGATAGGCGAAGAGACTTTTGTGTACGCCAGGTTAATGCGTGCGGTTTCTACGTTAGCCTTCGCGGCCTGAACGGCCGCATTGTTTTGTGCCGCGGTGGCGACGGCATTATCGTAGTCCTGCTGACTGATATATTTGGTGCCAAGCAGCGGCTTATAACGATTGACCGTCAGTTGCGCTATACGTGCATTGGCCTCTGCTTTCGCTAAATCGGCTTTGGCGCTGTCATAGGACGCCTGATAGGTCGCGGGATCGATCTGATAGAGCGATTCACCGGCTTTAATCTCACTGCCTTCAATAAAGTTACGCTTCAGAATGATACCGGAAACCTGCGGACGCACTTCGGCAATACGGTAAGCCAGGGTACGGCCAGGCAGTTCGGTCGAAATTTTTAGGGGTTCACTTTTAACGGTGACAACACCGACTTCCGGCGGCTGTTGTTGGGCGGCCTGGTCGGATTTATTTCCGTCACATCCTGTTAACACAAAGCTGCCTGAGAGCATCAGGACGGCCGCCAGAGGCGTTAACCCTCTGAATTTGTTCATAAATAAACCTCTAGAGTCCGATATCAAATGATCAATGGATCACAAAGCCATGAACCCATTGCTGCGTATTATTTTAGCTCGTGCTATGGTACATACATTCACAAATGTATGTAAACTTACCTGTTTGTAAAAAAAGTCCCCTATGGCACGAAAAACCAAAGCGCAAGCTCTTGAAACCCGGCATCAAATTCTGGACGCCGCCCTTGCTCTGTTTTCGAAAGAGGGGGTTTCAGCCACCTCCCTGGCGGACATCGCTTCTGCAGCCAGCGTAACCCGTGGCGCTATCTACTGGCATTTCAAAAACAAAGCCGATTTGTTGAACGAAATATGGCTTCGCTGCGATGCCGGGCTTAATGAAGTGAAACTTGAGTATCAAACAAAATACCCCGGTGATCCACTCTCCATTTTACGGGCGATGCTGGTCTATATCTTTCAGGCGACTGCGCGCGATCCGCAGCGCCGTGCGTTGATGGAAATCATCTTTCATAAATGCGAATTTGTCGGGGAAATGGCTGCCGTAAAAAGTATCCAGCAAAGTCTGTTGCTTGAGCGTTACAACGAAATTGAAGACGTACTGCGTCAGTGCATTGATGCCGGGCAACTTCCAGAAACGTTCCAGACCCGACAGGCGGCGTTAATCATGCGCAGCTATGTCAATGGCATGATGGAAAGCTGGCTTTTTACGCCTGGCAAATTCGATCTGGTTGCCGATGCGCCCGAACTGGTGGATGCCCTGATTGATATGTTGCGCTTAAGTCCGACGCTGGCAAAAAAGGCTTAGTCTTTGCGCTGTTCGTCGCGTTTCTTTTCGTAATCGCGCTGAACAATGGCCAGGGCGGACAACACCGTTTCCACCGACAGTTGGTGTTCTTCAAACAGCTGAATCAAATCTACCGCCAGTTTGACCTCTTCGGGGGCCGTTTCCAGGGACATCATTCCTCCTGCGACGTTGTATCATGGGCCTGATAAGCGTGCCATCCTGCGATGGCGGTCTTGCAAAGATAGCGCATTAACTGCTAAACGGGCTGTCTGACAGTGACATTGCCCACTCCACCGAGCGGATCGCCTGCCGGCAGCGTGCCATACGGCCTTCCAGTACCTCCAGGTCTTTTTTCAACTGCTGCTGAACGGCAAAGGTTTCTGCCAGCGACAGCCGTTGCTCCCGCTGGTCGATCATCGCCTGTAGTCGACGCTCATATTCCCGGTATTCCAGATATTTTTGCTGACGGGCGGAAGGCCGGACACGTTCTGCGCGGCTACGAAGTTGCTGGGTACTGGCTTCACGCTGCAGGGCAGCGATTTGGTCCACCAGATGACCCGCCAGCCACTGGCTACGTTCCACATCCTCGCCGGCCTGACAAAGGCGCTGATAGTTGTGCTCAATCTCCTGCAGATAATCGGCCAGTCGGGTCCCTTTCGTCGTAAAGAGTTGGTTGTCAAAACGCGGCGAGCGACACTCGCCGTCGGGATGGCTGTGGATGGCCTGGCGCAAGGTGAGAAGGCAGTGATGCAGCCTTTGCCGCGTCGGATGCTTACTCATTGCGCCCAACGCAGGTATGCTAAAGTCATGCAACGGAAAACGCACTGGGTGGCAGGTATGCAACGCATTGTCTTATTAACCCTGGGTTGGCTGGCGATAGTGCTTGGCATACTGGGCATTGTATTACCTTTATTACCTACAACGCCATTCATGCTGCTGGCAGCATGGTGTTTTGCCCGTTCTTCACCACGTTTTCATCACTGGCTGCTCTGGAAATCGCCCTTTGGTCGCTATATTCGTCACTGGCAACAGCATCGTGGCATGCCGCCAGGGGCAAAAAGCCGCGCCATCATACTGATTGTGGCGACATTTGCGTTATCCTTGTGGCTGGTGCCAGTGCTGTGGGTACGGATCATGCTGGGCATCATGTTGTGCCTTCTGTTGCTGTTTATGTGGCGGATGCCGGTGGTGGCAGAAACACCAGACGACAGTTTACCTCCGCGATAAAGTTGCAATTAGCCGGCCATTTGCTTAGATTTGGGCCTCTTCGTGTGCGGCTTCCCATTATGAATGTATTTCCGCTGAACCTTTAATCAGGTATTGGCGCTATTGAAGCTGCGCAAAACAGAATTTTTTTACCAGGCTTAAGATTATGACCGACACTGCGCAGCAGCTTGAACTGATTAAAAACAGTATCAAAAGTATTCCTGATTACCCGAAGCCGGGTATTCTTTTCCGTGACGTCACCAGCCTGTTGGAAGACCCGAACGCCTATGCAGCGTCCATCGCCCTGCTGGTTGAGCGCTACCGTAATAAAGGCATCACCAAAGTTGTCGGCACAGAAGCGCGTGGCTTCCTCTTTGGTGCGCCGGTTGCCCTGGGGCTGGGGCTGGGTTTTGTCCCGGTGCGTAAACCGGGCAAACTGCCACGTGAAACCTACAGCGAATCCTACGAGCTGGAATACGGTACCGACCAACTGGAATTGCACAAAGATGCGATCCAGCCGGGCGACGTCGTGCTGGTGGTCGACGATCTGCTGGCGACCGGCGGAACGCTGGAAGCCACGATCAAACTGATCCGTCGTGCAGGCGGTGAAGTAAAAGATGCTGCTTTTATTATTAACCTGTTCGATTTGGCAGGGGAAGCCCGCCTCAAGGCGCTGGGCGTTGACAGCTACAGCCTGGTCAATTTCCCCGGCCACTAAGCCTCGCTTCTGGCCTCGCGCACCTGTGGGGCCATTCCGCTTTACCGCTTCAAGATAACGAGTGATAGGTGAAAGCGTAGCTGTTAGACTACTGCAATCATATACAGGGGTTGCAGTGCGTCTGCGCTCACATTTCCATCCAAATTCGTCGAAACCACATGAGCTATCAGGTACTTGCCCGAAAATGGCGTCCACAGGCGTTTGCTGATGTTGTCGGTCAGGAACATGTTCTGACGGCGCTGGCGAATGGATTGTCTCTGGGACGCATCCATCATGCTTATCTCTTCTCCGGCACACGGGGCGTAGGGAAAACCACGATTGCCCGTCTGCTGGCAAAAGGCCTTAACTGCGAAACCGGGATCACCGCCACGCCCTGTGGCCAGTGCGATAACTGCCGTGAGATCGAACAGGGCCGTTTTGTCGATCTCATCGAAATTGATGCCGCCTCGCGCACCAAAGTGGAAGACACGCGCGATCTGCTTGATAACGTGCAGTATGCGCCCGCCCGCGGCCGCTTTAAAGTTTACCTTATTGATGAAGTGCACATGCTGTCGCGTCACAGCTTCAATGCGCTGCTGAAAACGCTGGAAGAACCGCCTTCACACGTTAAATTCCTGCTGGCGACGACCGATCCGCAGAAGCTGCCGGTGACAATCCTGTCCCGTTGTCTGCAGTTTCACCTTAAAGCGCTGGATGTTGACCAGATCCGTCAGCAGCTTGACAATGTATTAGAACAGGAGCAGATCGCCCGGGAACCTCGGGCGCTGCAACTGCTGGCCCGTGCTGCCGATGGCAGTATGCGCGATGCGCTGAGCCTTACCGATCAGGCCATTGCGATGGGCGAGGGCAGCGTGACCAGCGCGACCGTCGGGGCGATGCTCGGGACGCTTGACGATGAGCAACCCCTGGGGCTGCTTGAAGCCGTAGTCGACGGCAACGGGGAACAGGTGATGGCGTTGCTGGCGCAGGCAGCTTCGCGCGGGGTTGACTGGGAGGCATTGCTCGTTGAGATGCTTCGCCTGCTGCACCGCATTGCCATGGTACAGTTACTGCCTGCCTCTCTTAACGACGATGAAGAAAGCAATGCGTTGCGCCTACGGGAACTGGCGCGCGTCGTGCCGCCTGCCGATCTGCAGCTTTATTATCAAACCCTGCTGATGGGGCGCAAAGATTTACCCCTTGCGCCCGATCGTCGTATGGGCATTGAGATGGCCTTATTGCGCGCGCTGGCGTTTCATCCCAAAGCGGCCGTCGCGGAGCCGATCGCGCGGCCCACGCTGACCGCGCAGTCAGCGCCGGTGCCGGTACAGAACGTACCGCCGTCGCCAACCGAATCGGCGCCCGCTGCCCGGCCACAAATGGCGGCACCCGAACCCGCTTCGGCACCAACCGCGCAGTCTGTCTCGCCTGCGGCACCCGAACCGTCACTGTCCAGTTCCACCAGCCAGCTCCTGCAGGCGCGAACCCAACTGCTGCGCCAGGGAGCAAACAAAGCAAAAAAGAGTGAGCCGGCAGCGCCAGGTGCGCGGCCGGCCAGTTCTGCCCTTGAGCGACTGGCCTCGGTGACCGAACGCAGTCAGCAGCGTGTGCGTGAGCGCGCCCCTGAAGCGCCGGTAAAAAAAGAGGCGTACCGCTGGAAAGCGCTGACGCCCGTAACCGAAGCGGCCGCGCCCGTCGCCACGCCAAAAGCCTTGCGTTCTGCGCTGGAGCATGAGAAAAATCCTGAGCTGGCCGCACGGCTGGCTGAAGAAGCCCAGCAGCGTGATGCCTGGGCGGCTGAAGTGGCCGGTTTGCCGCTGCCTAAACTGGTTCAACAGCTGGCGTTGAATGCCTGGAAAGAGACCACCGATCAGGGTATTTGCCTGCATTTACGTTCCAGCCAGCGCCACCTGAATTCGGCCTCCGCGCAGCAGGCCCTGACCGCCGCATTGAGTCAGGTTGCCGGACATCAGGTTGAACTGTCGGTTATTGAAGACGATAATCCTACGGTATTGACGCCACTGGAGTGGCGTCAGGCCATTTATGAAGAGAAGCTGGCGCAGGCGCGTCAGTCCATCTTGAGTGACAGCCACATTCAAACCCTTCGTCGCTTTTTCGATGCCGATTTGGATGAGGAAAGCATTCGACCCGTTTGAACACGCTGCAACGTTATGAATAAACCGCGTTGTAGCCTCAGCAGAGAGAGAAAACTATGTTTGGTAAAGGCGGATTGGGCAACCTGATGAAACAGGCCCAGCAGATGCAAGACAAAATGGCCCAGGTTCAGGAAGAAATTGCCGCCCTGGAAGTCACGGGTGAATCAGGCGCAGGCATGGTCAAAGTGACCATCAATGGTGCCCACAACTGCCGCCGTGTGGAAGTCGATCCCAGCTTGCTGGAAGATGACAAAGACATGCTGGAAGATTTGATCGCTGCCGCCTTCAACGACGCGGCGCGTCGCATTGATGAAGCGCAGAAAGAGAAAATGGCGTCTGTCTCTTCAGGCATGCAGTTGCCACCAGGCTTCAAGATGCCGTTCTGATGCAAACCAGCCCACTGCTAGAGTCCTTAATGGAATCATTGCGCTGTTTGCCGGGCGTTGGGCCGAAGTCGGCGCAACGGATGGCGTTCCAACTGCTACAGCGCGATCGTAGTGGGGGAATGCGGCTGGCACAGGCGCTGACCCGGGCAATGTCGGAAATCGGTCACTGTGCCGATTGCCGCACCTTCACCGAGCAGGAAATCTGCACTATCTGCGCCAATCCCCGGCGTCAGCAAAACGGTCAGATCTGCGTGGTGGAAAGTCCGGCAGATATCCATGCTATTGAGCAAACCGGGCAATTTGCCGGCCGTTATTTCGTTCTGATGGGCCATCTTTCGCCCCTGGATGGCATTGGCCCGGCAGATATCGGTCTCGATCGGCTGGAACAGCGTCTGGAGAAGGAAGCGATTCAGGAAGTGATCCTGGCGACCAACCCCACCGTGGAAGGCGAAGCGACCGCGAACTACATTGCAGAATTATGCGGCCAGTATGGCGTTGAAGCCAGCCGCATTGCGCATGGCGTTCCGATGGGCGGCGAACTGGAAATGGTGGATGGCACCACGCTATCCCACTCACTGGCAGGCCGCCAGAAGATTAAATTTTAAACGCTTGCCGGCGTTGTGAAAAACGCCGGCTTGAAAATCCTGCATGTACCCCCACATCCTCCTCAACGTTCGTTAAATCTGATTCTGTTGAGGTAGCAATGACCATGAAAGGACAAGAGACTCGTGGCTTTCAGTCAGAGGTAAAACAACTTCTGCACCTGATGATCCATTCTCTCTATTCAAACAAAGAGATTTTCCTGCGTGAACTGATTTCCAACGCCTCGGATGCGGCGGATAAACTGCGCTTCCGCGCGCTGTCTGATGCCAGCCTGTACGAAGGCGATGGTGACCTGCGCGTGCGTCTCTCTGTCGATAAGGATAACCGCACCATCACGCTGAGCGATAACGGTATCGGCATGCGCCGTGATGAAGTGATTGAAAACCTTGGCACTATTGCAAAATCCGGCACCAAAGCCTTTCTGGAATCCCTGGGCTCCGATCAGGCCAAAGACAGTCAGCTGATCGGTCAGTTCGGTGTGGGTTTCTACTCGGCCTTTATCGTTGCCGACAAAGTCTCGGTGCGCACGCGCGCGGCGGGTGCCGCCGAAGACGAAGGCGTGTTCTGGGAATCGGCAGGTGAAGGTGAGTATACCATCGCTGACATCAGCAAAGCCGATCGCGGTACGGAAATCACCTTGCACCTGCGTGAAGGCGAAGATGAATTCCTCGACAGCTGGCGCGTCCGCAACATCATTGGTAAATACTCCGATCACATTGCGTTGCCGGTTGAAATCGAAACCAAAGATGAAGAAAGCGGCACCACGACCTGGGAGAAAATCAACAAAGCTCAGGCGCTGTGGACCCGCAGCAAGTCAGAGATCAGCGACGAAGAGTACAAAGAGTTCTACAAACATATTGCCCATGATTTCAGCGATCCGGCGACATGGAGCCACAACCGCGTAGAAGGGAAACAGGAGTACACCAGCCTGCTATATATCCCGGCTCGCGCACCGTTCGACATGTGGAACCGCGACCATAAACATGGTCTGAAACTCTACGTGCAGCGCGTGTTTATCATGGATGACGCCGAGCAGTTTATGCCGAACTACCTGCGCTTTGTGCGCGGCCTGATTGACTCTAACGATCTGCCGCTCAACGTATCGCGTGAGATTCTGCAGGACAGCCGTGTTACCCAGAATCTGCGCGGTGCGTTGACCAAACGTGTTCTGCAGATGCTGGAGAAGCTGGCGAAAGAGGACAGCGAAAAGTACCAGACCTTCTGGAAAGAGTTTGGTCTGGTCCTGAAAGAGGGCCCCGCTGAAGATCACGCCAACAAAGAGACGATTGCCAAACTGCTGCGTTTTGCCACCACACAAAGCGAGAGCGCGGCGCAAACCGTGTCGCTGGAAGATTACGTCAGCCGTATGGTCGAGGGTCAGGAGAAGATCTACTACATTACCGCCGACAGCTATGCTGCAGCGAAAAGCAGTCCGCATCTGGAGCTGTTCCGTAAAAAAGGCATTGAGGTCCTGCTGCTGTCCGATCGTATCGATGAATGGATGATGAGCTATCTGACCGAGTTCGACGGTAAGGCCTTCCAGTCCGTCAGCAAAGCGGATGAAGCGCTGGATAAGCTGGCTGACGAAGAAACGGAAGCGCAGAAAGAAGCGGAAAAAGCGCTGGAACCTTTTGTTGAGCGCGTGAAAACGCTGCTGGGCGAACGTGTGAAAGAAGTCCGTCTGACGCACCGTCTGACCGATACGCCTGCGATTGTGACCACCGATGCAAACGAGATGACCACGCAAATGGCCAAACTGTTCGCGGCGGCAGGACAGGACGTGCCGGAAGTGAAATATATCTTCGAGATCAACCCCGATCACCAACTGGTGAAGCGCGTGGCAGATACCCAGGATGAAGCCCGCTTCGGTGAATGGATTGAGCTGTTACTGGATCAGGCCCTGCTGGCAGAGCGCGGCACGCTGGACGATCCTAATCAGTTTATCCGTCGGATGAACCAACTGCTGACGGCGTAAGACGACGAAACCGGTGAGATCCTCACCGGTTTTTTTTGGCTGCAGCCTTCCTGCCTTCCGGCACCCATATTTGTTGCGCAACCGCCTTAAAAGCCCCATTGTACCCGCTACCAGTCCGAAAATGCCTTTTCACTGGTATCGCGCACTGCGATCGCTGGCTAAAGTCAGTACACTGATCTGCGTTGATCCGCCCCTTCCTTGTGGTGCGCGGATCATAATGGTATGTTCTTCCGCTTCTCAGATTCATCAATGCGATTCGCAAGGGGATTTACGCAATGCGTATTATTCTGCTCGGAGCTCCGGGCGCAGGTAAGGGGACTCAAGCCCAATTCATCATGGAGAAATACGGCATTCCGCAGATCTCCACTGGCGACATGTTGCGTGCAGCGGTTAAAGCGGGCACCGAACTGGGCAACCAGGCGAAAGCCATTATGGATGCCGGCAAGCTGGTTACTGATGAGCTGGTGATTGCGCTGGTTAAAGAGCGCATCGCCCAGGAAGATTGCAAAAACGGTTTCCTGCTTGATGGTTTCCCACGCACCATTCCTCAGGCTGACGCAATGAAAGAAGCCGGTATCAAAGTGGACTATGTGCTGGAGTTCGCTGTGCCGGATGAACTGATCGTTGAACGCATCGTCGGTCGCCGTGTTCATGCGCCATCAGGCCGTGTTTACCATGTCAAATTCAATCCACCGAAAGTGGAAGGCAAGGATGACGTGACCGGTGAAGAGCTGACCACGCGTAAAGACGATCAGGAAGAAACGGTGCGCAAACGTCTGGTGGAATACCATCAGCTAACCGCACCGCTGATTGCTTACTACAGCAAAGAAGCCGAAGCGGGTAACACTGAGTACCACAAAATCGACGGCACACGTAATGTGTCCGACGTGAGTGCAGAGCTGGCTAAAATTCTGGGCTAAGCAGAGAGGGGCCGGTACGACTGGCCCCTTTTGCTGTAGTGAATCTACCCATATTTTCCTGCGTTTTCCTTCTTCGTTGTCCTCTGAACGCCAGCCGCGCTTGTCGCAGACCGTTTTCTGGCCCTTGCTGCCTGACAGGTACGGAACCGCATTGCAGTCGTGCTGCATCCTCCTACAGGCTGTCATGAACCTGCAGGCGCCACGTCCCGGCGTTCATCAGATGGCCTGCCAGGAATATACGCTGACACGTCAGATGCGCCGGAGTCTGGCAGGGCGGGATGGGCGTGCTACGGATTCGCGCGCAGCGTTAAAGTCGTCGCAGAGAATATGATATGCTTCTCTGCCTGTTTTTCCTCACGGCAGTCACCATGAAATTTCCTGGCAAACGTAAATCCAAACACTATTTTCCCGTCAGCGCGCGCGATCCCCTTCTCCAGTCCTCGTCATTCGATAACGAAGACGGCAGTTGGGTAGTGGGCATCGATCAGACGTTGGTCGATATCGAAGCGAAAGTCGATGATGCCTTTCTGGTCCGCTATGGTCTGAGTGCCGGCCATTCGCTGGTCATTGACGATGCCGTGGCAGAAGCGCTGTACGCTGAACTGATGCGTGACGAACTGATTACTCACCAGTTCGCAGGCGGCACGATTGGCAACACGCTGCACAATTTCTCCGTGCTGGCGGACGACCGTTCCGTATTGCTGGGCGTGATGTGCAATAACATTCAGATTGGCGGTTATGCGTATCGTTACCTTTGTAATACGTCGAGCCGCATGGATCTTAACTATCTTCAGGGCGTGGACGGAGCGATTGGCCGCTGTTTCACCCTGATCGGCGATCAGGGCGATCGGACCTTTGCGATTAGCCCTGGCCAGATGAACCAGCTCAAAGCGGAAAGTGTGCCTGAGGACGTAATTGCGGGCGCTTCCGCGCTGGTTCTGACCTCGTATCTGGTGCGTTGCAAAGACGGTGAACCGATGCCACAGGCGACGCTGCAGGCTATCGAGTATGCAAAGCGCCACAACGTGCCGGTGGTGCTGACGTTAGGCACGAAACACGTGATAGGTGACAATCCTCAGTTCTGGCGTGATTTCCTGCGTGACCACGTGTCGATTGTGGCGATGAACGAAGAAGAGGCGCTGGCGCTGACGGGCGAGGCCGACCCGCTACTGGCCTCGGACAGGGCGCTGGAGTGGGTGGATCTGGTGCTGTGCACGGCAGGGCCGACCGGTTTATATATGGCGGGCTATACCGAAGACGAATTTAAGCGTAAAACCAACCATCCTTTGTTACCGGGCGCGATTGCTGAATTCAACCAGTACGAATTCAGTCGCGCAATGCGTAAACAGGATTGTCAGCAGCCGTTACGCATTTTCTCGCACATCGCGCCTTACATGGGCGGCCCGGAGAAGATCATGAATACCAATGGGGCAGGGGACGGCGCGCTGGCAGCGTTGCTGCATGACATTACGGCGAATAACTACCATCGCCGCAACGTACCTAACTCCAGTAAACATGCGCGTGCTTATCTGACCTATTCGTCGCTGGCGCAGGTCTGCAAATATGCTAACCGGGTCAGCTATCAGGTCCTGAATCAGCATTCGCCCCGACTGACGCGCGGTTTGCCTGAGCGTGAAGACAGCCTGGAAGAGTCCTACTGGGATCGTTAAGGCCGACAAGTCAGACGCCCCGCTGAATCTCTGAGAGTTCAGCGGGGCGACAGCCGTTTGGGATGGATTAGTGCTGGCCTTCGCGGACGGTTTTTTCTTCCCGCAGCGTTAGCTTTTCCTGTAACTTCTGAATAATACTGGCGGCAATTTCCCGCTCACCCATAACGACGTGGTTTGCACCGCGCTCCAGAATATACTCCACTTCATCGTCATAATGGGCATGCACGATAATATCGATATCAGCCTGCTTCTGTCGTGCTGCCGTCACAATTTCGCCTACCTCGTAGCCGTTAGGGATAGTGACTAACAGCCAACTGGCACAGTCCACCCGGGCCAGCGCCAGGGTATTGGCGCGGGCGGCATTCGCCAGCACCGCTCTGATCCCCTGATCCCGTAAGGCTTTTACGCGCGGGATGGAGCTTTCTACCACCACCACCGGAATATTCAGTTTGATCAGTTGCTCACACAGCAGGTTGCCGACGCGACCATAGCCAACGATGACCGCATGGTTGCAGACATCCACAGGAATCTCTTGTTCTTCTTCCAGCGCTTCTTCCAGCGTCTGCTGCTCCATCGTTTCATTTTTGGCGAGGTAACGCCCCAGCAGCGTAAACAGAACCGGATTGAGCATGATCGAAAGGATAGCGGCCGCCAGGACCAGATTTCGGCCTTCTTCATCAAGCAGGCCAAGTGAAATGCCCAGACCGGCAAGAATAAAGGCAAACTCGCCGATTTGCGCCAGACTCACCGAGATGGTCATCGCTGTCCGACGCGAATGACCCAGCAGCGAAACCAACAGCCAGGCGGCGGCGGATTTGCCGATGACGACAATCACCAACGCACCCAGCACGGCCAGCGGCTCTTTCACCAGGATCATGGGATCAAATAACATGCCGACAGAGACAAAGAACAGCACTGCAAAAGCATCCCGTAACGGCAACGTGTCACGGGCAGCGCGCTGACTTAACTCCGATTCATTCAGCACCATTCCGGCAAAGAACGCACCCAGCGCAAAAGACACGTCGAAGAACTCGACGGCGCCAAATGCGATGCCCAGCGCCAGCGCCAGGACAGACAGCGTAAACAGCTCGCGTGAACCCGTGGCCGCACTTTTCGCCAGAATCCAGGGGACCGCACGGCGGCCTACCACCATCATCAGCACCATAAAGGCGGCAACTTTGCCGATGGTCCAGAGCAGATCCCAGATCACCAGGCTGGCGCTGGCGTTGCCCTGTTCCATCATGCCCGCAATGGCGGGCAGCAAGACCAGCGTAAGCACCATCACCAGGTCTTCGACAATTAACCAGCCGATAGCAATTTGACCGCGCTGGCTTTCAATCAGCTGCCGTTCTTCTAACGCACGCAGCAACACCACAGTACTGGCGGTTGAAAGACACAAGCCAAACACCAGGCCGGTCATCCACGACCAACCCATCGCCCACGACATCAGCATTCCCAGCAAGGTGGCTACCGCGATCTGTGCAATCGCGCCGGGAATGGCTATCCGCTTTACCGACATCAGGTCCTTCAGTGAAAAGTGCAGACCGACGCCAAACATCAGCAGAATCACGCCCAGTTCGGCCAGTTCCGGTGCCAGATTCGTGTCTGCCACAAAGCCGGGTGTAAAAGGGCCGGCCATAACACCAGCAACAAGGTAACCCACCAGCGGAGAAATTCGTAACCGGTTAGCCAGCATACCAAGGAGGAAAGCCAGAACCAGTGCCCCGACAATAGTGGTGATCAGCGGTGTGGTGTGATGCATGCCTGTCTCCTTGGATGTAAATGTATCCGGTTGTAACAAATGAGTTTAATGCATATCAGGCGGCATCGCTGAATAATTTGTGGGATTATCAAAAGAAATTAGGGAAATAGGCGAAAAGTGCAAGATGAAGGCTGTTTTTCTCACTTATCGCAGTTATGGGTCGATACAACGGTCTGTTGCGTACGGTCATGAAGGAGTTTATTCATTCTAAATGACACAAGCGTGACGATAATGAGGTGAAAATGTGTTGGTAACAGCCTACAACCGCACTCAGGCAGCGATTTGCCTGCTCCCTTTGCTTCGTTGGCCTCTGTGCGTCGGGGCGGTCGGATAGGCGGCTGACCTGATGGCATGAAAGCGGGTGATAAAACAGCAAACAAAACAGTCTGTTATTTAGCATTGGCTCAGCCAGCCTTGTCTGCGCGCGCGAAGGCCATCTTGACGAAATGCACTGTTAAAAACAGAGTAATACATAAATTTAACACAGGGCGAATCACACCAGCGAAAGTAGCTAAAAATTAACAAGCTGATTGTTCCTTCTGCTTAACATTGCGCCTTCATGCATAACAGTGATGACAAAATCAGACCCTGTCCTGCGCTGAACAACCTGCGATAATGACCGGACGACGCGCGATAAACTTGAGTTAACACAGGGAATGTGCGACACAAAAGGGCGCTGACGATCGGCAAGAATCATTATTCAAAGGAGAGAGGCTGTGGTGTTATCTCGATGGGCGGGTGCGGGTCTGACCGGGGCGATGTTGCTCTCATCACTGTTTACTCAGGCTGCCGTGCCTGACCGGAGTTACCGTTTCAGCATTTTGCACACCAACGATCTGCACGGCCATTTCTGGTTTGATGAGCAGGGCGAGTACGGTCTGGCGGCACAAAAAACATTAATAGATACCGCACGCTACGATATTCAGGCCAAAGGCGGTGGTGCACTGATTTTGTCGGCCGGAGATGTCAACACTGGCGTGCCGGAATCGGATGCCCTGGATGCCGAACCTGATATTCGTGGCATGAACCTGATTGGTTACGATGCCATGACGCTGGGCAACCATGAATTCGATAAACCCCTCGCCGTGCTGCGGAAACAGGAAAAATGGGCCAAATTTCCTTTTCTGGCCGCGAATGTTTATCAAAAAAGCACAGGTAAACGTCTGTTTAAACCCTGGGCGATGTTCCGGCGCATGGGGCTGAAGATTGCGGTTATCGGGTTAATCACGCCGGATACCGCCCGCCTGACCAACCCTGAACAGTTAACGGATATCGAATTCCGTGACCCGGTAGCCGAAGCCGTAAAGGTTGTGTCTGAACTACGCGCCAAAGAAAAACCGGATGTGATCGTGGCGCTGACCCATCTTGGTCATTATGACGACGGCAAACACGGCAGTAACGGGATTGATGATGTGACGCTGGCGCGCAGGTTGCCTGCGGGCACCCTCAATATGATCGTAGGGGGGCATTCGCATGACGCGGTCTGTATGGAAAAAGAGAATGTGAGCCGCAAAGATTACCAGCCGGGTCAGCCCTGTCAGCCTGACCGGCAAAATGGCGTCTGGATTATGCAGGCGGAAAAGTGGGGAAAATATGTCGGACGTGGCGATTTTACCTACCGCAATGGCGAGGTTACCCTGGCGTCGTATCAGCTCATCCCGGTTAACCTCAAACATAAAATCAAAAATCTCGATGGCAGCGAATCCTGGCTGACCTGGCAGGAAGAGATCCCCAAAAACACGGCTATGATGAAATTACTGACGCCGTTTCAAAAACGCGCTGAAGCGACGTTGCAGGTGAATGTCGGGCGCGTCAACGGGGTGTTTTCCGGCGAAAAAGAAACCGTGCGCGTTCAGCAAAGCAGCCTCGGGCAGCTTATCCTGCGGGCGCAGATGGCCGCGACCCAGGCCGACTTCGCCGTGATGAGCGGCGGCGGAATTCGGGCCTCGCTCAAACCAGGGCCCGTAGCGTGGCGCGATTTGCTCCAGGTCCAACCCTTTGCCAATCAGGTCGTTTCCGTCACGCTGAGTGGGGCGGAAATTAAACGCTATCTGGCGGTGGTGGCGAATATCGAACCGGGTTCAGGCGGTTATGCCCAGTTTGCAAATGTCAGTCTGACCGCGAATGGCAGCGGCGTGAGTAAAGTCACGATCAACGGACAGCCGCTGGATGACACCAAAACTTATCGGATGGCGACTAACAGCTTCAATGCGGCGGGCGGCGATGGCTATCCCCGTATTGATTCACATCCGGGTTATGTCAACAGTGGCAACGTTGACGCCGTGGTGCTGCGTGACTGGGTCAGTAAACATTCGCCGCTGAATGCCAGCGACTACGTGCCTCGCGATAAGGTGATTTACCAGACGGCAACGGCCCAGGATGCATTGAAAGACGCGAAAGAAACGGTGCCCGCGCGTCGTTATCCCAAAATGATTTTGGCATGGATACAACACTGGAACGGGGAACGTGCAGCACCGCGTTAAATCACCGGGGAGGCGCTTCGTCTCCCCGGTGCCTTGTCAGGCGCGGCAGGCCTTACGGTTGAACCAGTGCGACCGCAGTTTATCCCACACCAGGTTATAGACGAAGGTGTAGGGCAGAAAGAACAGAAAAAACGCCACTTCGATCATAAAGGCCTGCCATAACGAAATCTCCAGCATCCAGGCGGCCAGCGGAAGCCCTATCAGGATAAAGCCGCCCTCAAATCCCAGAGCATGCAGCACACGAACCCACGCACTGCGTTTCTGACGAGGCGGATACCAGCGATCAAACACGCTGTTGTACATCATATTCCAGAGCATCGCGACCGTGGACAACATGATGGCCAGTGCGCCCATCTGAAACAGCGGTTTATCCATCATCCAGGCTGCCAGCGGGGCAATGGTGAGGATGGCCAGACCTTCAAACAGGCTGGCATGTAAGATGCGCTCGGTGAGTGAATGGGTTTGCATGTCAGTCTCCTTAGTTCAGGTGCCTATTTTCCCATGGCATCATGCTAAGATAAAATGATCATCTATCGATAAAAGCGATGGTTCACATGCGTTACTCTCCTGAATCCCTGGAAGCCTTTGTGCAAACGGTAGCCAGTGGCTCGTTTTCTGCCGCCGCGCGCGCCTTAAACAAAAGCCAGTCCACCATCAGCGTGGCTGTGGTTAACCTGGAAGACGATCTGGGTTTTGCCTTATTTGACCGGCGCGGTCGTCAGCCGCAACTGACCGAACAAGGGCGACGCGTCTTACCGCAGGTTCAGCAGATTCTTGCCGCCAGTGAGCGACTGGATGCGCTGGCAACGCGCCTGTCCGAGGGAATCGAACCGCGGCTCAGCGTGGCGGTATCTGACTTCTGGCAAACGCACTACCATCAGCGCCTGCTCAGGCAATTTGACAGGCGCTATCCGGAGGTGGAGCTGGAAGGCATCGCGGCGGAAGATGACGATGTCGTCGAACTGTTGCAAACCGGGCGCGCGCAGATCGGCGTGATTCGTGCCCAGCCGACGCTCCCGGCTGACATCGCGGTCGCCCGCCTGCAGGTCGATGCTGAGTTAGGGATTTACCTGCACCGGGATCATCCTCTGGCGCAGGAAGCGACGGTGAATGAAAGCCAGCTTGACCCCCTTCGTCACCTTCGTCTCAATACCTGGACCGAACGCCGCGCCCCCACTTTTCAGGGCCGGGCCTGGTCTGCTCAGACATATTATGTGCTGCTTGAAATGGCGGAACAGGGCTTTGGCTGGAGCATTTTGCCGCGCTGGCTGGTGAAACAGTTTGGACATGGTGTCTTAAAGGAATTGCCTGTCGCCGGGTGGCCGCAGCGCATCGCCGTAGAAGTGGTCTGGTCGCGCCGCCATCCGCCCGGCCCGGCCGGGCGCTGGATGATTGATGAACTCTGCGCTCTGCAACCGGCTTAATCGCGTCGGGCAATGTCTGCCAGCGGGGCATCCAGAAGACGGGACAAATCCTGCGGGCTGAGTTCAATATCCAGTCCGCGTTTACCGCCAGAAATGAACAGCGTGGCAAAGTCGTTGGCTGAGTGGTCAATCACCGTCGGCAGACGCTTTTTTTGCCCCAGCGGACTGATGCCGCCGATCAGATAACCCGTAATCCGCTGCGCCAGCAGGGGCTCGGCCATCTCCGCTTTTTTTGCCCCGAGAGCCTTAGCCACCTTTTTGAGATCAAGCTGCGTTGCCACGGGCGTCACCGCCACGGCCAGCTGCTTTGCATCGCCGTTCAGCGCTACAAGCAACGTTTTATAGACCTGGCGGGCGTCCAGGTTAAGCTTACGTACCGCTTCATCGCCAAAATGCGTTTCGCTTGCGTCATGCTCATAAGGGTGCAGTGTGAAGCTGACTTTTTGTTTTTCCAACAGTTTTACCGCAGGCGTCATAATGGCCTCTGATTCAGAAAAATCTTATTACGTTTTATTGAAAGATAAATGTGGCGAAATAATGTGCTTTAGGCGAGAATTGCCACGCGCCAGCAACTGGGTTGTTGAGCGATAACTAAAATCATTAACACATTCCTCTTTGAAGAGCCGATATGACTGTCGGCTCTCTTTTTTTTATCCCTGATTACTCCGCCCGTAGCAGGGCTGGCAGATTGTTCTCACCATATAAATGCAGTGCGCCGACGGCCACCACATAACGTCCCGCGGGCAACGTTTGTAATCGCCCGCGCCACTCACGGTTGCGCTGGCTAATCAGCGTGTCATTGAGCGTCTGACTGAACGTCGCCGGTAAGGCGATTTGCGGTTCGCGGGGCGGGCTTTCCAGCCACCAGCTCACCATCGTCTGCAACATGCGCGCGTTGGTGTGCCAGTGCGTCAGCGTATCCTGCAGCAGCGCCATGCCGTTATCGGGCAGCGACTTTAACAGGGTGATTTGCGCGTCTGCGCCCTCAAGCTCAATCACGGGTTTTTGCAGTGAACGTGCCGCCTGAAGCAACTGATAATCAATGCCGTAATCCGGGCGCAATCCCAGCCGCTGGGCCTGACGGGCCTGCAGCATCAACGCAATTTGCCAGGCCGGTGACGTATCAAACTGCGTCAGGGACAAACCGGTCTCATTGCATAACGCGTCCAGCTTCGCCAGCGTGCCTTCATCCATACGCACCGACAGCGGCGGGCATACTTCGGTGTCATCAAATGGCGAACCGCCCTGAGTAATATCCGCTTCCACTACCAGGGCATCGGCATTTTGCAACTGTTGTAGCAGCCGCACTGGCAGAGGCTGCATATCGCGCGTGCCCATATGAATGCTTCCCACCAGATGAAACTGGCATGCTCCCGACCGGATATCGACGGCCGGCCACCGGTAGCTGGTGGGAAAAAGTGGCGCCATCCAGTTACGCAAACGTTGCCAAAGGCTCGCAGTCATTCCCTGTCCTTACTGTGTTAAAGACACCATGCTAGCGGGATCCGGCGGCGAAAAACAGAGGCGGCCGTTAAGGCTTCTTGCGCGGTGTGAAGCGCAGTAGCCGGTTAGCATTGCTGACGACGGTAATCGATGAGAGTGCCATCGCCGCGCCGGCAACAATCGGGCTGAGTAACAACCCCGTGAAGGGATAGAGCACGCCCGCAGCTAGCGGAATACCGATAATGTTGTAGATAGAGGCACCAAACAGGTTCTGACGGATATTCCTGAGTGTGGCGGATGCAATCGCTAAGGCATCTGCCACGCCATGCAGATCGTCACGTAGCAACGTTATCGATGCGCTTTCCACCGCCACATCACTGCCGCCGCCCATGGCTATGCCGACATCCGCCTGGGCCAGCGCGGGTGCATCATTAATCCCATCGCCGATCATGGCGACCTGACGGCCTTGCTGCTGCAACTGGCTGATCGCATCGGCTTTACCTTCCGGCAAAACACCCGCAATCACTTCATCCATGCCCACGTCATCAGCAATAGCGCGGGCGGTATTCTCATGGTCCCCGGTCAGCATAATCAACCGGTAACCTGCCTGATGCAGCCGTTGCAGCGCTTCACCCGCCTCCGGCCGCAGAGTATCACGCAGGCTAATCAGGCCAGTAAGCTTCCCGTCTTCAGCCAGTAAAACCGGCGTTGCGCCCTGGCGGGTTAGTCTCTCCGTTTCTTCCTGTGCCGCCTGGCAATCCACACCGTGCTCGCTTAACAGGCTGACATTACCCAGGACAAGTTGTCTGCCGTTAAGAATGCCACTCACCCCTTTGCCGCGTATTGTACGAAATTGCGAAATCTCAGGCTTCTCGCCAGCGCCGGCCTCTGCCACGATAGCTTTCGCCAGTGGATGCCCTGACGCCTGTTCCAGTGCCGCAGCGGCAGAGAGCACGGCATCGCGGGTGCTGCCCTGCCAGGTGATAACCTCGGTGACCTGCGGGGCACCTTGGGTAAGCGTGCCCGTTTTATCAAACACCAGCGTGTCGATATGACTTGCGCGTTGCAATGCATCGGCATCCCGCACCAGCACACCGTATTCAGCAGCGCGTCCGGTGCCCGCGATAATCGACATCGGTGTTGCCAGACCCAGCGCACAGGGACAGGCGATGATCATGACGGTGGTGGCCACAACCAGCGCATAGGCCAGTTGGGGCTGTGGACCCACCAGGTACCAAATCAGCGCACTCAGCAAGGCAATAACCACGACCACCGGTACGAAGACCGCAGAGATACGATCCGCAAGACGGCCAACCTCAGGTTTGCTGCTCTGCGCTTTACGTACCAGCTGAATAATTCGTGCCAGCGCGGTATTGCCGCCAGTCGCCTGCGCAATAAAGCGAACGGTCCCGTCCTGCACCAGCGTACCGGCAAACAGGCGATCGCCCTGTGTTTTGGATTGGGGAACCGCTTCGCCAGTCAGCATTGCTTCGTCACACCAGGCTTCGCCTGACTGTACCTCGCCGTCTACGGGGATACGATCGCCTGCGACCAGTCGCAGGATCATACCGGGCTCTACCGCGCTGACGGGCATAAGCGTCTCACCTTGTTCCGTGATGACATTGGCCTGTGCGGGCGTAAGATCCAGCAGCCGTTCCAGGGCGCGTGAGGCACGCTGGCGCGCGCGTTGTTCAAGCGCATGGCCCAGATTGATCAGGCCCAGAATCATCACGCTGGCTTCAAAATAGAGATGGCGCGCCTGCGGCGGGAAAAAGTCAGGCCAGACGACCACGCTGAAGGAGTAACTCCAGGCGGCCGCCGTTCCCAGCGCCACCAGCGTATCCATGGTGGCGCTGCGGTTAAGGAGACTGCGCCAGGCGCTGCGGTAGAAGTGGCCACCCGCCCCGATCATTACCAGCAGGGTGAGCATCCCGAGGACCAGCCAGGTGGTTCTGTTCGCGGCAGTGAGCATCATATTGTCGCCCATCATGCCCCATACCATCAGCGGCACGCCCAGCAGCAGCGCGACGCCTGCCTGCCAGCTAAAGCGACGCAGGGCGCGACGGGCGCTGGTTTGCTGCTTTTCACGCCGCTGCTGCTCGTCGTCAACCACTTCCGCACCGTAACCGGCCGCATCCACGGCAGCGACCAGCTGCTGTGGCTCAACATGGCCCATGACCAGCGCGCTTCGCTCGGCAAGATTAACGCGTGCCTGCTGTACACCGGCAACCTGTTCAAGGGCTTTTTCAACCCGGCTGACGCAACTGGCACAGCTCATGCCGTCAATAAGCAGGACGTAAGCAGGCAATGCTTCGGTTGCCGGCAGGGAAGAGGACTCCGTTGTCAGCGCCTCCGGCGGCGGCTCTGATGCTGTCAACGGCTCAGGCTTTGGGCACGCGCCTTCAGGTTTCAGCGTTGCATGATAGCCCGCCTGTTCGACAGTGGCGATGAGCGAAGTGACCTCGGCGCTGCCAGAAATGCTGGCTTCCTGTTGGGTGACCTCGGCCTGTTCAACATCGTCGCGCTGCTCAAGCGCCTCTTTTACGCGTTTAACGCAATGGCCGCAGGATAATCCTTCCAGTGCCAGGATAACCGTATTTGACATCGTTGACTCCTTGGTTGGTGTGGCGGAGTGAGTAGTCAGAAGTGACTGTGACTAAGGATAAACCTTCCATCAAGGGGAAGGTCAAATACAGGCTGTTAAAAGGGACAGAATGCCAGAATGGGTGGGTAAAAAATGTGCAGCCCGTGTCGCGGGTGGGGGTGGAAAAGCAAAAAGCCCCGGGTTATCCGCGGGGCTTTTATGCATCGTTTCGGCGTCAGACGAGCTGTGTGCCAACTAACCCGAATCGGATTATCTGAGCGGCGAGCCTTTGCCGGGGTTGCGCAGCAGGGCGCCTTCAGGGCCTGTCCGCTTCACTGTCAGACTTAATCGTTAATGATGGTCACGATACAGGGTTTTTTACGCGTTATCGCGGGGTGACGCACTGGCGCATTTAACGCAAAAAATACTGTACAACACCGCTGTGACGTCCATCATCCCTTCGGTCTTGTGAAGAGGACCAGTATGCCCAGAATAATGTCGCCAATCACCCAAATGCCGCCAATAGCCATGACACCTAAACCGGCACCGATCGCAGCACCCGCTCTTTCCGCATCAGAAGCCGCGTTGTTGACCACCTCGCCGCTTCCACTTAATCCGGCAACAAGGCAGTAGATCATGAGAATGTTGAACAGGATGAAAGCCCATTTGATGACTTTGCCAAAGAACGAACGGCGTGGTTTTCTGAGCTGTTTGGCACATGACGGACAACGTAATGCTGAATCACTTACTTCCTTATGACACTCCGGGCAGCTGACTAAAGCCATAATCACTCCTTAATTTATGTGATTAACAGTTACAAATGGGCGGCATTTTATAAGATTTTTACGCATTGACAATATTTATATGGCTGTTTTTTATGGCTTTGATTTAAGTGCCGTGCTTGTGCACGGGCAGCCTGGGGCAGAGGAAGAGCTGCCAACGTAAGCAACATAAGGGAAACAGGAATCAACGCGCGGTCTCTGAAGCCTGACGATGAGCAGGCTCAGACCTCAGAAACGGGGTGATGTGCGCTATAGTTTCTCAGGAAAGCGGGTCAACATAGTGAAGTGAAACCAGGGTGATAAGGCAGAGGCTAAACAGGTAAACTGAGTATTAAGCCAGCAGCGTGCAAACGTTGTTTTCATCATCCCGCTAACTGTTAAGGGGAAGGGCAGGGAATCCATTATGAATATTAGTGCCGTAGCGAAAAAGACCGGACTGACCAGCAAGGCTATTCGTTTTTATGAGGAGAAGGGCGTCGTGACGCCCCCGTTGCGCGGGGATAATGGTTACCGGCATTACAATACGCATCATCTTGATGAGCTGAATCTGCTGCGCCAGGCGCGCCAGGTTGGCTTTACGCTGGATGAATGCCGCGAACTGGTTGCGCTGTTTAACGATCCTGAGCGTCACAGCGCCGATGTGAAGGCGCGTACGCTGCAAAAAGCCGATGAGATTGCTGCGCATATTGAAGAGTTGCACGCCATGCGCGCACGTTTGCTGGCGCTGGCGGCAGCCTGTCCGGGCAACGACAGTGCAGACTGCCCCATCATTAATGATCTGGCAGGTTGCTGCCGTCAGGCTGACGGCAAACGTGGCTGAATACGTAGCGTGATGCCTTCAACGGCCACGATGACCACTTCGGTTCCGGCAGGCAAATTGTGTTCGGCCTGAACGCGCCAGCTGCTGTCACCGATGCGCACATGTCCGATACCGTTTTGCAGCGTCTGTTCCAGCGTCAGGTGTAAACCAATCATCTGACTGCCGCGCTGATTCAGTGAACTGGGCTGCTGCTGACGTTCGCGGTAGCGCAGCCAGCGAGACCATAAAAATACGCTGACCAGTGTGAACAGGGCAAACAGCATCCCTTGTGCGGCCCAGTTCATGGGGAGAAACCAGACTACAAGGCCAACCAGCATCGCGGCCAGCCCGCTCCAGAGCAGATAACCACTGGTACCCAGCATCTCAGCCGCCAGCAGTAAGCCGCCCAGCGTCAGCCAGAATCCGTGCGGATGCGCCACAATTTCGCTGAGCATCAGCGCGTTGACTCGCTACGGGTTTCTTTTAACAACTCACTGATACCGCCAACGGCGCCCATCAGGCTGCTGGCATCCAGCGGCATCATCACCACTTTACTGTTGCTGGATTCGCCAATTTTTTGCAGCGCGTCGGTATATTTCTGCGCCACAAAGTAGTTCACGGCCTGGATATTGCCTGAGGCAATGGCGTCCGACACCATTTTTGTCGCACGGGCTTCCGCTTCGGCCTGGCGCTCACGCGCTTCTGCCTGAAGGAAAGCTGACGTTCTTTCCCCTTCCGCTTTCAAAATCTGGGCCTGTTTCTCTCCCTCCGCGCGCAAAATCTCTGCCTGACGCACGCCCTCCGCCGTTAAAATATCGGCACGTTTGGTGCGTTCGGCCTTCATTTGCGCATTCATAGCACCGATCAGCTCCTGCGGCGGC
The DNA here is from genome assembly GCF_043545505.1 of Pantoea sp. SGAir0183. Classification (NCBI taxonomy): domain Bacteria; kingdom Pseudomonadati; phylum Pseudomonadota; class Gammaproteobacteria; order Enterobacterales; family Erwiniaceae; genus Pantoea; species Pantoea sp. SGAir0183. The sequence continues at coordinate 3,228,876 of NZ_CP028053.1, read as the reverse complement.
CGGACATCGCGGATTTCGATACGGGTGATTTTTACGCCCCAGGGATTGGTGGCTTCGTCCAGAATATGCAGCAGGCGCGTATTAATGCTGTCACGCTGGGACAGCATCTCGTCAAGTTCCATGCTGCCCAGCACGGTGCGCATATTGGTCATAGTGAGATTGAGGATAGCCAGTTCAAGATTACTGACTTCATAGGCAGCCCGTGCCGGATCGATAGCCTGAACAAAACAGACGGCGTCGATGGTCACGTTCGCATTATCTTTGGAGATGATCTCCTGGGAGGGAATATCCAGCACCCGTTCCATCATGTTGATCTTATGCCCGATACGATCCATGAAAGGCACGACCAGACTCAGGCCGGGCTGCAGTGTACGGGTATAACGACCAAAGCGTTCAACTGTCCACTGGTAACCTTGCGGCACAATTTTCACGCCGGACCAGACAATGACCAGTGCGACCAGGATAAGAACGGGAATAACCGTGAACATATAACCTCCGGGTTGTCAGCGTGACGGGCCAAGTCGTTCGGCCCGTTTTCTGCTTACCTCAGTAAAGCAGGGAGTAAAGCTGGCGGCGGTAGCGTGCAGCGAGGGCGTCGCCGGTGCCTAATGCAGCCAGAATCTCCTGCAACATTTTACGCGCCTGGCCATCTGCAGCATTCAGATCGCGTTTGATAAAACTAAATAACAGTTCCAGCGCTTCTTCATTGCGTCCGACCTGATGCAGCTGAAGCGACAGTTTGGTTGCCAGTTCGGCGTTTTCCGGATCGCTTTCCAGCTGCGACTGCAACTGCTGAATTTCTGGCGTGTCAGCGGCCTGTTTCAGCAGGTCGATCTGCGCGACCAGGCTTTGATAACGGGTGTCCTGATCCTGCAGGGGAACGGCCTTTAAGACGGTTTCAGCTTCGTCGCTACGATTTAACGTAATCAGCACTTCTGCCAGCAGAAAGCCGATTTCGCTGTCTTTATTACTGAGCTGCCAGGCGTCTTTCAGCAGCGGCAGCGCATCCAGCGGTTTGCCTTCCTGCATCAGCGCCATCGCCTGTTGGGCTTTTAGCTCTTCTTCGCGCGGCAGCACTTTTTCCAGCAGGGCGCGCACGGCCTCTTCTGGCTGCGGCCCCTGGAAGCCATCGACGGGCTGGCCATTCTGGAACAGGTAAACCGTGGGAATGGAGCGTAACCCAAACTGCGAGGCAACCCGTTGTTCCTTGTCACAATCCAGTCTGGCAAGAATAAACTGGCTTGCATATTCCTGCGCCAGGCGTTCCAGCAGTGGCGTCAGTTCCTGACAGTGTTGGCTGCGATCCGACCAAAAGTAGAACAGCACCGGAATCTGCATTGACTGCTCAAGGGTCTGATGCAGGTTGGATTCGTTAATGTCGATAATCGAAGCGTGTGGTGACATGACTAAGTCTCTTTGCAGAAAATGTTTAAAGAATATGGGGCCGACCGACCCGGCTTCAAGTTGTATTCGCGGATTCGCCTCACTGACTGCGAATTATGCGATCCAGTATCCAGCCAGGCAGCAGACGTTTCAACAGGCTCATGATATGCGCGACCAGCGTCACCGGATAACGCAGGCGAGGATGGTTGCTCTCCAGTGCGTGGCGCAGTTTGGGTAAAATGGCCTCAGGTGGTAATGTAAAACGTGCCGCAAGGCCCGGATTTTGCACCGGATTATCCTGCTCGCCCTGAGTAACATTATCCGTGAAGCGGGTATGAATGGGACCCGGTTCGATTAAACTGACACGCACGCCACTGGTATGCAGTTCCATACGTAACGCGTCGCTCCAGGCTTCCAGCGCGTATTTACTGGCCGCATAAGCGCCGCGGCCCGGCGTCGAAATAATGCCCAGCACCGAGCTGGTATTAATGATTCGGGCATTGCCCCAGGCCTTTAAGGCCGGGAGCAGGCGCAGGGTGAGCTGATGAGTGCCGAACACATTGCTGGAAAACTGCTTTTCCAGTTGCTGGCGCGTCAGGGTATTTAAGGGACCATAGGTGCCAAATCCCGCATTGTTAAACAGCGCAAACAGTCGGCCATGCGTCAGCGCCAGTACCCTGTCGGCAGCGCGATCAACGCTGTCAGGATCGTCCAGATCCAGCTGCAGCCCTGTGAATCCCAGGCTGTCCATCCGTGCGACATCGTCGGCTTTACGACAGGCTGCGATGACGTGATAGCCGCGTGCCAGCAGATCTTTGGCGGCGACCAGACCAATCCCGCTGGAGCAGCCCGTTATCAAAATGGTTTTTTGCATGCGTTACCTTTTTTGCACAACTACTGCTTAACTAAGGGAGCCAGCTCTTTTGCCATCAGGTCGGCGATAAACGGTTGGGCATCAGGATTGGGGTGAATCCCATCCTGCTGCATCCATTCCGGTTTCAAATAAACCTGCTCCATAAAAAAGGGCACTAAAGCAATGTCGTACTGTTTTGCCAGTTGCGGATAAATATCGCGGAAGGCATCAGTATAACGGCGGCCATAGTTCGCGGGTAAACGTATCTGCATCAGAATCGGTTTTGCCTTTGCGGCTTTCACCTGATCGATGATGGTGCCCAGCGTTTGCGCCACGTCTTTGGGAGGAAAGCCGCGCAGACCGTCATTACCGCCCAGTTCGATTAACACCCACTGCGGCTGATGTTGTTTTAATAGGGCAGGTAAGCGTGCCAGCCCTTGTGCGGCGGTATCGCCACTGATACTGGCATTCACGACGCTGGGCTGCTGCTGCCACTGTTTATTCAGCAGGCTGGGCCAGGCCTGACTGGCTGACATTTGATAGCCTGCGCTCAAGCTGTCACCCAGCACCAGCAACGTATCGGCCGCAGCAAGACGGGACACCAACAGACAGCACAATAACAGGAAAGGATAATGCCAGCGGAAAACATTCTTGAAGTTCATCATCTTACTAAGTCCGTGGGTCAGGGAGAGCATCAGTTAACCATCCTTACCGGAGTTGAGTTAGTTGTCAAACCAGCAGAAACGATAGCCCTGATTGGCGAGTCAGGATCCGGTAAATCTACCTTGCTGGGCATTCTGGCCGGGCTGGATGACGGCAGCGAAGGTGAAGTGCATCTGTTGGGGCAGCCGTTACATCACATGAACGAAGAACAGCGTGCCGCGTTGCGCGCGAAGCAGGTCGGGTTCGTGTTCCAGTCATTTATGCTGGTGCCCACGCTCAACGCGCTGGAAAACGTCCAGTTACCTGCACTGCTGCGCGGTGAGAGCGATCGGCAGAGCCGCGATCAGGCGCGCGATCTCCTGACGCAGTTAGGCCTGGCCGGGCGTTTACAGCATCTGCCTGCGCAGTTATCCGGCGGCGAACAACAACGCGTTGCGCTGGCGCGGGCGTTCAGCGGCCGTCCGGGGCTGCTGTTTGCCGATGAACCCACAGGCAATCTGGATCGCCACACCGGCGATCGCATTGCCGACCTGTTATTTTCCCTCAATCGCGATTTTGCCACGACGTTAATTCTGGTTACCCACGATGCGCAGCTGGCGGCGCGTTGTGACCGCCGTTTGCGTCTGCGCGAGGGAAAATTATGGGAGGAAAAATGATCTGGCGGTGGTTCTGGCGTGAGTGGCGCTCGCCCTCATTATTGATCGTCTGGCTGGCGTTAATGCTGGCTGTCGCCTGTGTGCTGGCGCTGGGATCGATTAGCGATCGCATGGAAAAGGGGCTGAGCCAGCAGAGCCGGGATTTTATGGCAGGCGATCGCACGTTGCGCAGCAGCACGGCGGCGCCGGCGGCATGGCTGGATAAAGCCCGCGAAACGGGGTTATTAGTCAGCCGACAGTTAAGCTTTATGACCATGACTTTTGCCGGTCAGACACCGCAGTTGGCTGCGGTGAAAGCCGTAGAAAACACTTATCCGATGTTTGGTGAGCTGAAAACGCAGCCGCCAGGCCTGAAGCCCCAGCCCGGTACCGCGCTGGCCGCGCCGCGTTTAATGGCACTGTTTAATCTGCACGTCGGCGATGAACTGGATGTGGGCGATACCACGCTACGTATTACGGGTGAGATTATCCAGGAGCCAGATGGCGGTTTTAATCCGTTTGAGATGGCCCCGCGTTTACTGATTAACCTGGCTGACGCGGATAAAACCGGTGCCATCCAGCCCGGCAGTCGCCTCACCTGGCGCTATAAATTCGCAGGCAAGCCTCAGCAACTGGACACGTATGACCGCTGGATAACGCCACAGATTAAAACCGGGCAGCGCTGGATCAGTATTGAAAATTCGGAAGACGCGCTGGGCCGCTCCATGCAGCGTGCCCAGCAGTTTTTGCTGTTATCTGCTCTGTTAACGCTGATGCTCGCCATTGCCGCGGTGGCGGTCGCCATGAGTCACTACTGCCGCAGCCGCTACGATCTGGTGGCCGTGCTGAAAACGCTGGGTGCCACGCGCGGCGCGTTACAACGATTGATCATCGGTCAGTGGCTGGCGGTGTTGCTGCTGGCCGCCCTGGCCGGTGGCGCAGTCGGTCAGGTGGTTGAAGCCATCCTGATGGCGATGTTGAAACCGGTGCTGCCGGCGTCTCTGCCAGCGGCCAGCCTGTGGCCGTGGGTGTGGGCGATCGGTTCGCTGTTTATGATTTCCCTGCTGGTGGGATTACGTCCTTACCGCTTGCTGCTGGCGACGCAGCCGTTACGCGTGTTGCGACGCGATGCCGTTGCCGCCGTCTGGCCGCTGAAAATCTATCTGCCCGCGATGGGCTTACTGGTGGTGGCGCTGCTGGAGGTACTGGTCGGCGGCAGCAAAATGCTCTGGGCACTGCTGGCGGGCGTAATGGTGCTGGCAGGGCTGCTGGCCCTGCTCGGCTGGGGCACATTACTGCTTCTGCGTCGTTTGTCCGTACGTAATCTGGCGCTGCGGCTTGCCATTAATCGTTTACTGCGTCAGCCTGCTATGACGCTGAGTCAGCTTGCCGCCTTTTCCCTGTCGTTTATGTTACTGGCGTTGCTGCTGGTGATGCGGGGTGATCTGCTGGATCGCTGGCAGCAGCAGTTGCCCGCAGACAGCCCGAACTTTTTCCTGCTCAACATCACGGCGGAGCAGATTCCGCAGGTGCGTGAGTTTCTGCAGTCGCATCAGGTTAAACCTGAAACCTTTTACCCGATTGCGCGCATGCGCCTGAGTGAGATTAACGGTCAGCCTGCCGATCCCGCACGGGACAACGCGCTGAACCGCGAACTGAATCTGACTGCGCTGGCAACGCTTCCCGATCATAATCCGCTTGTCGCGGGGAGCTGGCCGCCGAAAGCCGGAGAAGTGTCCATGGAGGTGGCGCTGGCCGATCGCCTGGGGGTAAAACCGGGCGACAGTTTGACCTTTGAGGGCGATACGCAGCGGTTCAGCGCCAAAATCACCAGTCTGCGAAAAGTGGACTGGGAAAGCCTGCGCCCCAATTTCTTCTTTATTTTTCCCCCCGGCGCGCTGGACAGCCAGCCGCTGACCTGGCTGACCAGTTTCCGTCTGGACAACCGTGCCGCATTACTGGCGCAGCTTAACCGCACATTCCCCACGCTGAGTCTGCTGGATATCGGCAGTATCCTGCGTCAGATTGGACAGGTTCTGACCCAGGTCAGCCAGGCACTGGAAATCATGGTAGTGCTGGTCACGGCCTGCGGTGTATTGCTGCTCATGGCGCAGATTCAGGTGGGGATGCGCCAGCGCCGACAGGAACTGGTCGTCTATCGCACGCTGGGCGCGGGCAAACGTCTGCTGCGCACTACGTTGTGGTGTGAATTTGCGCTGATTGGCGTCGTCTCGGGCATTGCGGCGGCGCTCGGTGCTGAGGCCGCACTCTGGGCATTGCAGCGTAAAATCTTTGATTTTCCGTGGCAACCCGACTGGACATTGTGGCTGGCCTTACCGCTGGGCGGCGCGCTCTTACTGTCGCTCTGTGGTGGCTGGCTGGGCGTGCGTTTGTTGAAAGGCAATGCGTTGTTCAGGACGTTTGACGCGACGTAAAACCGACCGGGCGCGATGATACTGCGCCCGGTCGTGAACAGATTTACAGCTTGGCTGCTGCCCAGCGAATACCGCTGGCATACCCGGCAGGTAACAGCGGCAACAAGGCCTGCAAGGCGGCAGCGAGACGGCTCTGGTCGCTGTCGGTCAGGTTGAGGTGACCGACTTTGCGTCCTTCACGCACCGCTTTGTCGTACCAGTGCAAATGCACCAGCGGCTGCTGGAGCCAGTCAGTATTTAACGCTGTGCCAATCAGGTTAACCATCACTGAGGGCGCAATGACCACGGGCTGTGGCAGAGCCAGACCCAGAACAGCGCGCAGGTGAAGTTCAAACTGACTGATTGAGGCCCCGTTCTGAGTCCAGTGCCCGCTGTTGTGAACGCGAGGCGCCAGTTCGTTAATCAGCAATCCCTGCGGCGTGACAAAGCATTCCATGGCCATGACGCCGACGTAGTTCAGCTCGTGCAGGATGGCGCTTAACATCGCCTCAGCCTGCTGTTGCTGCGCGGCATCTGCCTGCGGGAACGCAACGCTGGTACGCAGAATGCCTTCTTCATGCAGATTATGTGTCAGCGGATAAAATACGGTGCTGCCATCATGGCCGCGCGCGCCGACCAGCGACACTTCCCCCGAGAAGTTAATGCCTTGTTCGACAATGCATTCACCGTAACAGTCGTCGGGTAACGTATCGGTTTCACCGGCACGTAACCGCCATTGACCACGACCGTCATAACCGCCCGTGCGGCGCTTAACAATAGCCAGTTCGCCCAACGTTTTGAAAACGTGCGGCCATTCACCTTTATCCGCCAGCAGTTGCCAGGGGGCAGTCGCCAGACTGAGCTGATCCAGCAGCTGTTTTTGCGTCAGACGGTCGGCCAGCCGCGGGAAAATATCGCGATTCACAAAGGCCGGGTGGCTCGCGAGTTCGCGCGTCAGTGCCGTCTCGGGCCAGCGTTCGATCTCAGCCGTAATCACGCTCCCGGCGATAGGCAGGGTAGCGGGGTCGGCATCCAGGCCAACCGGATGCACGGCAATGCCCATAGGCTCGCCCGCCTGACGTAACATACGGCCAAGCTGTCCGTTACCCAGTACGCAAACCGGCTTCATGCTTCCTCCCGCGGGTCCGGATTGTCCAGTACCTCATCGGTCTGTGACTGACGCCAGGCGGCCAGACGTGACGCCAGCGCGCTGTCATGAATCGCCAGAATCTGCGCCGCCAGCAGGGCTGCGTTAGCGGCGCCCGCTTTGCCAATGGCCAGCGTGCCGACCGGAATGCCGCGTGGCATTTGCACAATCGAGTAGAGGCTGTCGACGCCGCTCAGCGCGGCGCTCTGTACCGGCACACCGAGTACCGGCAGCAGGGTCTTGGCAGCCAGCATCCCTGGCAAATGCGCCGCGCCACCGGCACCGGCAATAATCACCTGAAAACCGTTGTCCGCTGCGGTTTCCGCAAAGCTAAACAGTTTATCCGGGGTACGGTGCGCTGACACCACTTCCACATGGAAGGGTACGTCCAGGCTGGTAAGGATTTCCGCAGCGAACTGCATGGTGGACCAGTCACTTTTGGAACCCATAACAACTGCGATGCGGGCCGGGGCGGCATTCGACGACATGCGGTCAACTCCTGTGAATAAAAACACACCTGACCAGGCGGACAGGTTTTGAAGGGCACAGAGAATACCATGAGAAAGGCGCAAGGAAAACGGTTGCGTCGGGCGGGTTAGCGTCAGACGATAAGCTTATCGCATCAGGAATGCATACGGCCTGAGTGAGACAACTCGGCTCACCGCAGGGCGGGGAAGGCAGGCGGCAGGGCGTGAACGCGTTTCACTATGCTGGCCTGCCGCCCGTTCGCACAGTCCCCGGGTACCTTGCGCCGCTCGACGGGCCTCAGCGCAGGTGTGCAACGCGATGTCACCGGACGACTAAAAATCGAAGTCGATGAGCTGGATGCCGTTTGCATCCAGTTGGATCATTGATCCCCGGCTGTGCCAGGCACCCAATACCGCGCGCTGTGCGGGGGCTCCGTTCAGCGACACATCATGGATAGCGGGGCGGTGCGTATGACCATGAATCAGTAAAGGCACCTGCTGACGTACCATCGCATCGACCACGGCCTGTTGATTGACATCCATAATCTCCAGCGACTTATGCTGGTTGGCCTGTTTACTGTTGGCGCGCATCCGTGCCGCAATCCGTTTACGAATAAACAGCGGCAGCGTCAGGAACAGACGTTGAATCCAGAGATTATGCACTTTCGCCCGGAACTGCAGATAACCCGCATCGTCGGTGCACAACGTATCGCCATGCATAATCAGAAGTCGGTGACCATAAAGCGTCAGAACCTGCTCCTCGGGCAATAAGGTCATGCCGCTGGCGCGGGCAAAGCGTTTGCCGATCAGAAAATCGCGGTTGCCGTGAATAAAAAAGACCGGCACGGGCAGGGCATGAAGGGCGCTGGCAACCTGTTGATGCAGCGGATTCGGATCGTCATCACCGATCCAGGCTTCGAACAGATCGCCCAGAATATAAAGCGCGTCGCAGTGGGGCGCTTCGCGCTGCAAAAAATGCAGAAAACCGGCGGTAATCGCCGGTTCTTCCTGACACAGATGGAGATCTGCGATAAACAGCGTGCGCGACATTACTCGCTAACGGTCACTTTCTGAATGATGACGTCATCTTTCGGTACGTCCTGATGCATACCGCTGCGACCAGTTGAAACCGCTTTGATTTTCTCTACCACGTCCATCCCTTCAACCACTTCAGCAAATACACAGTAACCCCAGCCCTGCAGGCTTTCGTCACGGAAGTTCAGGAAGTCGTTGTCCGCCACGTTGATGAAGAACTGTGCGGTCGCAGAGTGCGGCGCAGAGGTACGGGCCATGGCCAGCGTGCCTTTGGTGTTTTTCAGACCGTTGTTGGCTTCGTTACGGATCTCTTCTTTGGTGGCTTTCTGCTTCATGCCAGGCTCAAAACCGCCGCCCTGAATCATAAAGCCGTTAATCACACGGTGGAAAATGGTGTTGTCGTAGAAACCTTCACGGCAGTAATCCAGGAAGTTCTTTACGGTTGCGGGCGCTTTGTCATCGAAGGTCTTGATCACGATATCGCCATGGTTAGTCTGGAAAGTTACCATTTTTTTCGTCCTGTAAAGGTTGTCGTCAGTAGCATAGGGTGTGCTTTTAAGCGCACACGCCTTTTTCTCGAACGTTCTTATATCATAATTTCCGATAATACGTCAGCCAGGCAGCGCAGTTGGCTTGCTTTGCGTCGCGTGACAGATAAAAATACGGCACAATAACAGGATACTCAAAACGGTGCGTTACGCACGCCTCACTACGGAAACCCCCAATGCTGAAGATTTACAACACCCTGAGTCGACAAAAAGAGGAATTCACCCCTATTCATGCTGGCAAAATCGGCATGTATGTCTGCGGCATCACGGTGTATGACCTCTGTCACATTGGGCACGGGCGCACGTTTGTGGCCTTCGACGTGGTTTCGCGCTATCTGCGCTACGTCGGTTATGACGTCAATTATGTGCGCAACATTACCGACATTGATGACAAAATCATCAAACGAGCCAATGAGAACGGCGAGAGCATCGAAACGCTGACCAACCGTATGATCGGCGAAATGCACAGCGACTTCGATGCGCTGGGGATTTTACCGCCGGATGTGGAGCCGCGTGCCACGCGCCATATTCCTGACATCATTGCGCTGGTGGAAACGCTGATTGCCCGCGGTCACGCCTATGTCGCGGATAACGGCGATGTCATGTTTGATGTCCTGAGCGATGTTGATTATGGCGCACTGTCGCGTCAGGATCTGGAGCAGCTACAGGCAGGTGCGCGTGTAGAGGTTGCCGACGTGAAACGTAACCCGATGGATTTCGTGCTGTGGAAAATGTCCAAAGCGGACGAACCTTCATGGCCATCGCCGTGGGGCAACGGTCGTCCGGGCTGGCACATTGAATGTTCGGCGATGAACTGCAAACAGCTGGGTGCGCACTTTGATATTCACGGTGGCGGTTCTGATCTGATGTTTCCCCATCATGAAAACGAAATCGCCCAGTCGACCTGTGCCCACGATGGTCCGTATGTGAATTACTGGATGCATTCCGGCATGGTGATGATTGACCGTGAAAAGATGTCGAAGTCACTGAACAACTTTTTCACCGTGCGCGATGTGCTACAGCATTATGATGCCGAAACCGTGCGTTACTTTCTGATGTCGGGCCACTATCGCAGCCAGCTAAATTATGGTGAAGATAACCTGAACCAGGCACGCGCCGCGCTGGAACGCCTTTACACCGCGCTGCGTCATACTGACCGCACCGTAGCGGCCAGCGGTGGCGAGGCGTTCGAAGCCCGTTTCCGCGAAGCAATGAACGACGATTTCAACACGCCAGAAGCCTATTCGGTGCTGTTTGATATGGCGCGTGAAGTGAATCGTCTGAAAGGTGAAGACATGACGGCCGCCAGTGCGCTGGCAGCAAAACTGCGTGAAATCGCCAATGTATTGGGGATTCTGCAACAGGAGCCGGAAGTGTTTTTGCAAAGCAGTGCCCAAGGCAATGACGATGAAGTGGCTGAAATTGAACACTGGGTCAAAGCCCGCGCCGATGCGCGTGCGGCGAAAGACTGGGCGCAGGCGGATGTGGCACGCGATAAGCTCAATGCGCTGGGCGTGATTGTGGAAGACGGCCCGCAGGGTTCCACCTGGCGACGTAAATAACACGCAACACAGGAGAGGGCGAGCAATCGCCCTTTTTTGTCGATGACGATAAAGCAGATTCACATTCGCGGTTTCCGTTCGGTACGCGATCTCACGCTTCCGCTGCACCCGCTCAACGTGGTGAGCGGTCCCAACGGCTGTGGTAAATCCAATCTTTATAAAGCGGTGCGGCTGCTGCACGAGGCGGCTAACGGACGGCTTGCGCTGGCGCTGGCCGAAGAGGGCGGGGGGCAAAAAGTGATGTGGGCGGGCGGATTGCGCCGTGGCGACCGCCGACATGATCCTAAGCGGCTCATCCTGGCCGTGACGATGGATGATATGGATTACCAGCTGGAAACCGGTTTTCCTGAACCGCTATCAACCAGCCTGTTTAACCTGGATCCGCTGGTTAAAGAAGAACGCATCTGGCTGAGTGGCCAGCAGCGCCGACCGTCTTCCTGCATTATGCAGCGCACTAATCAGACCGCCTTTCTGCATAACATCGACGGAGAGCGCGTCAGTTATGCTGGCGTACTGCATCCTGAAGAATCCCTGTTTGGACAACTGGGGGAGCCGCACCGCTATCCCGAACTTTCCCGGATGCGTGAACGCCTGAAAGCATGGCGCTTTTATCATGAGTTTGCCGTCTGGCCAGGTTCACCGATTCGTTCGCCGCAGATTGGCGTGCGCGCACCCGTTCTGGCCCATGATGGCAGTAATCTCGCCGCAGCATGGGCAACGATAGTGGAACGTGGGCATCATGAACTGTTGTATAAAGTGATGAAAACAGCCTTCCCGGACACTGAGTTTCAGGTGGATGTGCAGAACGGACGTTTTCAGATGCTGATGCAGCGCCAGGGCATTTTGCGCCCGCTGGAAAGCGCCGAATTTTCCGATGGTACGCTGCGCTTCCTGTGCCTGGTCGTGGCGCTGCTCAGCCCGCGCCCGCCTGCCTTTATGGCGCTGAACGAGCCTGAAAACAGCCTGCATGAGGATTTACTGCCTGCCCTTGCCGCCCTGATTGCCGAGGCCAGTCAGTTCAGTCAGTTATGGATCACCAGCCATTCGCCCCGGCTGGCGACGCTGATTGCACAACATGCAGAGGTCAGTCACATTGCGCTGGAGCAGGTTAACGGTGAGACGCGGATAGTGGGAGAGGCGCGGATTTAAGGTGCCCCACCTGGGGCACCAGCGGATCAGGCAACAACGGTAACGCGCTGCCCGGCAAACTCGACCGTTTGCCCCTGAAAGATTTTGCAGCGCTTACGGGTTTCGACTTCGCCGTCGACCCGCACCTCGCCGTCACCGATCGCCACTTTAGCCTGTGCACCGCTTTCTACCCAGCCTTCAAGTTTCAGCAGATCGCAGAGATCAACGTGGGGAAATTTGCCCAAAGAAAACGTAGCCATTATGCCTGCTCCCCATCATGAAACGCTTCGCATGCCTGCAAGGTATTTTGAATAAGTGTCGCCACGGTCATTGGCCCTACGCCACCCGGAACCGGGGTGATATAAGAAGCACGTTCAAAGGCAGCCTCATAATCCACATCCCCGACCACTTTGCCGCTTTCAAGACGGTTAATACCGACATCGATGACGATTGCGCCCGGTTTAATCCAGTCGCCCGGAATAAAATGGGGTTTACCGACCGCGACAATCAGCAGATCGGCGTGTTCAACATGGTGGCGCAGATCGCGGGTAAAACGGTGCGTGACGGTGGTTGTGCAGCCGGCTAACAGCAGTTCCATGCTCATGGGACGGCCCACAATGTTTGATGCACCGACAACCACCGCATTGAGCCCGTAAGCATCAATGTTGTAGCGCTCCAGCAGTGTCACAATGCCGCGCGGGGTGCACGGGCGCAGTTTTGGCGCACGCTGGCACAGGCGACCAACGTTATAGGGATGGAAACCATCAACATCTTTATCGGGCGTGATGCGCTCAAGCACTTTGACGTTATCAATGCCGGCTGGCAAAGGCAGTTGCACCAGAATGCCATCGATCGTGTTGTCGCTGTTCAGAGTATCAATCAGCTGCAGCAATTCCGCTTCACTGGTGGTGTCGGGCAGATCGTAAGAGCGGGAGATAAAGCCGACTTCTTCACAGGCGCGGCGTTTGCTGCCGACATAAATCTGTGAGGCAGGGTTCTCACCTACCAAAACTACGGCCAGACCCGGTGCACGTTTACCGGCGGCCAGGCGTTGTTTCACTTTTTCTGCAACCTCAAGCCGTACCTGCTGCGCAATCGTTTTACCGTCAATAATTTTTGCTGCCATCAGAGCGTAAATCCACTGTGTTGAGTTTGAATCGGGAATGGCGCCTATTTTGTCAGAAGCACGTCCGGCTGTCAGGTAGAGATTCTGACCACAGTGTGGTTACCGACATTTCGCCGTGACGAAAGTATGGGTTAACGCTTATGATGCCAGACAGAGAAATGAAGGGAAGACGTAATGATTTGGTTAATAATCGCCACTTTAGTTGTCGTGTTTGTTATAGGCTTCCAGCTGCTGACCGCCGGTTCACGCCATGCCGCGCAGGCGCTCAGTAAGCGTCTACAACTCCCGCCGGTTCATATCGAATCCATGCTTTCCCTGATGGGAAAGGAGGCGGCAAAAGAGTTTACCGACTACATCAGCGGTGATAATGAAGCACATCTGAATAATGGTGCGGCAGTGCTGGTAATCTGGCAGGTGATGATTGTCGATGGCAGCGATGAAAATCTCTGGCGCTGGCACGGCGCACTCAGCCGGGCAGGCTTTACCGCGACGATTTCCCGCCAGCAGTTGTTGCTGGCGTTGGGCTTTTTGCGCCAGCTGGAACCGGATAGTCATGAGCTCAATGCGCTACGCGAGCAATATAATACGCGCGTGACTCAGCAAGGCGTTGAGCTGGAAGGTGAAACTGCCGAGGTGAGTAACCTGGTGTCGCTGAGCGCCTGGCGAGACAAACATTAGCGAAAATTGGTCATTACCTGGGCACTCACCGCGTCGGCGCGGCAAAAACGTTGACGTAACAGCGTTCAACCGTATAATTCGACCCAACCTCTCCGCGCCCTTAGCTCAGCTGGATAGAGCACCGGCCTTCTAAGCCGTAGGTCACAGGTTCGAATCCTGTAGGGCGCGCCACTTTCTCTTCTGTTTACATCCCTTAAAGTCTACTTTTCCCTTAAAAATCAGAACATAAATCTTTTAACTGGTCCATTTCGGTCCAGGGTCACCTATTGCGTTCTTATCCAATATGGGGGCACGATAGGGGGCATCGACAGGTTCAATGGAAATGATGCCCCCAAATGAAGCTAACAGCCCGCCAAATCGACTCTGCGAAGCCCAGGGAAAAGTCATACAAACTTTCCGATGGTGGAGGTATATATCTTGATATATCTCTAAACGGAGCCAAAAGCTGGAGACTGCAAGCGGTTATGGTCCGAACTTCTTACTGAAAATTCAGACGGACAAGCGCATCTTTGGTATATAACTTTGACGTGCATGGAGCAAAATTAACTAAATGACTGGTCTAAAGGCTTGCCATACGTAGAAAAGTAATTTGATTTTCTTTTCCTGTTCCCGTAATTGTTCATAACAATACCTTTCTTTAACCATGGTTAACAGGTCTTAAAGTAACCTGAGTCTATCAAGAAAAAAGGCCTATCGAAACAGATAGCGGGTAAGGAACGTCTGGAATCGAGGTGATAAAAATTGAGTGGTAATGGCTCTCATTTTGCCCTTTGTATCAAGTGATTTAGGACACCTATTACTCCTTGCAAATTATTTATTCAGCATTCTGGTTTATATAAAAAAGATCAATGTCAGATGCTGGAGCATATTTTCAGCATCGAAAATTGGTTATATAGCCAATTTATTCTCACTTTAAAGTTGCTGATATGAAATTTTAATGAGTCTACATCAGATTTCGTAAAATAATTGAATTTTATTATTCTGAGTTGACGGTTTGATGACGCATAAAAGCTTCAGGCTAAAATTTTAGGCCCCAAAAGGTGTTTTGTTGTGTAGTTCATCAGTAAAGTTTATACCCTTAACAACTGAGTCAGATACCGATATGTATAAGAGGCTGGTTGACTCACTTAAGGAAATTAAACTATGATGAAAACGTTGAAAGCCTCTATCTTAACTGCTTCTGTAATAGCATCTTTTTCAGCTATGGCAGATTGGCAACCCTATAAAACTGTTTCTTTAGATGGATATAATAATACGGTTCCCGGTGGGAATCTTTATTACGAAACTAATGTGGCTTCTGGAGTCTATCGTTTCCGTATTGATTCGGCTTCGGTAGGGATTGATTATGCCACTGGACAAGCAGGAAATACAAACTCAAAATCTGCCGCATTAAGAACTTACGATCGTACAACAACTGCAGATAAAACCGCCTCTGTAAGCTATTATGGTTTAAACAATGATGGGCTTCAATCTTCATCTCTTATCCATGCTTTTCCCCAGGGCGGCGGGTTTGACTTGTATTTAGAAGACTGGCAACGTGCGGGTGATTCTGGCTCTGTTAATGTGATTATTGAAAAGTGGCAGAATTAATTTTTCGGTAGATTTTTATTAAAATCAAGCGCTCTTTTTTTTCTATAACTTATATAGGGCGCTGTTTTTTTCAACTCACGTTAATGTAAAAATCGTATCGAAGATATGTCTGATAGCCTCGTAAGTGTAAATATTCAAAGAAAATTACAGAAAGAGGCTGGAATGGATTTTTTTCTCAAGATATAACTGAGAATTTATTGAATCGCCATAGGTTTTTACAGACATCTTAGTATTATTTAATATGAGTTAAGATATATGTACATGAATGGTAAGTGTTATCCTAAAATGTTTGAAATTTAAGCGGACAAACAGGTCGTTGATTGCACTCATTCTGTTTCCATGGTAGCAGCATGTCTCTATATCGTCACGCATACTTTTAATGCCTGGATAAAGAAGCACGGTCTTGATTCTTCGTTTAATAATGTACAGCAAGAAGCTAAGGCCGAGAGCCCCTGACTCCAGAAGTAACGGAAATGGGTTATCGATAAACGGTACATGATAAAGTTATGCAGTGTACTTCGTGAATTTGCCCGACAGAGAATTAGCTCCTGTCCATGACAATACGCTTTACTGGGCTGTTCGTCTTTTCTGTCAGATAATGGATGCTCATCGCAGTGACTTTTAAATCTTCCTTCACTATATAACGGGAGTCTATACCCAGAGAGAATTTTAAAAGCGCAGGCTTTTTATTTACGAAGGTTTAACTTCACATCTGATTTTTGCATGTTAATTTATCTATCGATAAATAATTGATTTGAATGTTATTTTTTAATAATTAATGACGGTTTGAAGGTTGCGCATTGAAAAAGGCTGGCTGTTGCATTTGATGCGATTTGCTACAGACATACTGTCTTCGCCATCATTTTGTCATATTTTTAAGTTCATACTCACTAGTGCGGTGTTGAACTACCAATACTGCTGAAAAAATGGCTTCGTTGGCAAGGAATGACAGCTGATTGCTATCCACAGCACCCTGGAAGAGCATTTTTAGCGCCTGATGCAAAGCAAAATAGTGCTGTCTAATAAGCGTTTTACACTTACCACACCATACTTAACGATAATGTTAGTCTTTTTTCAGCTTTTTAAGCGCTGCGCTAAGAAAAAGACATGCATTAATTATGCTTTATAAGCTGACATGCAGTACCCTTGGAATTAATCACGTAACGTTCATAGTGAAATTGATTAAGCTTGTTGCCGTATTTAGCACTGGAAACACTATTGCGCTGGTTCACGATTTTTTTCTTATTGCTACAAGGTATACCCATTCAGAACTCGCTAGCGGATATAGGGTTATCGGGGTTGTGACAGATGTCAGTGAGCCACCTCGCAGTTAAACTCGATGACGGAGAAAAACGTAATGCAGCCATTTAAGAGTGAGAACCGGCCAAAGCTGACTCCCGCAATGCTGTTACTGCCATTCGACATTTTAATGCTGTCTCAGCGTTTCGCTAAAACGGGTCATAATAAGCACGTATCAAAAGACCGTAATTTACTCGCTTCAATCAGAATGTCTCCGCGAGTGATAAACGTGGTGCTTTGTGTCGTTCTGCTACTGCTTACGGGCTGTACCGGCACGCTGAACTGAGATGTATAAGGATTTTGACGGGTCAGGCAGCACTATACCCGGTTTTACTGGAGGGATTTCCAGCGTTATTCAAAAAGCAAGCCGTGAAAAAACACCTACTGACTGTCGTTGCGTGTATAAAAACGCGGTTAGCGTCTCGATCGTTAAGACCGCAGTCAGCAGGCAAAGAACAGAATTACTCTGGGTCGGAGACCGAAGCGGAAGGCTTCAGTTTAACGACAAAGTGTTCTTTTTTTAGAATTTTTGCCCCTTTATCACACCAGTGATCGGTGAATCTGAAAAACTCATCCGTGGTCAATTCAAAACACAACTCAACATTCTTAGCCAGTCCTTTGGACAGTAATTCATTAGCCTGTTCTAAAGAGTGGGCTTTTGTCGTTTTCATGTAACAACTCCAGTGCGTTTAAGAAGAGCGTGTATAACCCCTCAGAGAACCTATCACAGGATGATGACAATTATACGACGATGTAAAACATACGTGGGTCCGGCGGAAGAGAATTCAGTGAAACCAGGAGAAGGGGTGAACTGGCACCAGGTGCTGTACGTGGAAAGGCAGATCGGCTCAGCTTGCAGCGCAGCATACTTGGTTAGTATCAATTTTTCTGATGGTTTTATTCTTTCCGGGGGCAGGGAATCAGTCTGAAGGCGTTTGGAAACGACGTGCTTGCAGAGCATAATGCTGCTCAGGTGTTTGTGTGGTTAATTAAAGGTGATGAACAAAAAACTCAAGCGCAATCCGAAGTTAGCTTGAGAGGGTTCTCGCTTATGTATCTGATTACAAAGTGATAATGCTCCCTTTGCTATCCTTTAGTATAGTTTTTTTTGATCTAAAGTCTAGTTGTTATGAAGGGGGTTAAGGTTCAACATAATTTATGATTTAAAAAAGAAACCCCCACACCACTAGTGGCCTCGGAAACCTCAAGGGTTGATGTGAGGGTGGCTAACACAGCCAACACCAGGGAATACTCCGCGCTCATCATACACTTTTTATAAGAAATAGATAAATTTTTTTGAATGGTTATCAGCCCTGCTCGTTACAGGGCTTTTTTCGTTTAAGCATCTCATAATGCTTCTTAGTCAATGGGCGACTTGCCTCGCTCTGGCTCATATCTGCACCTTTTCAGAAAGGCGTTAGATCCTGTGATCGTATTGCTGCACAGGGCACTTAGAGACGTTCGTCTTTAGGTCCGAATAATAGGTGATTTAATGGTGCCTCAGCTGACTTATTGACAGGAACATTTCTTGCACTTCGAGCTTTCATTTAAACGGGAACACTATGCCAGATGCTTCTGCTTTAGTGATGCGTTTAACACGTCAATCATGATCAGATCCCGTAATTGAACCGGACCCATAAGTCATTATTCCGTTCTTTACATTCATCTTTTTAGATTTGGTGGTGGCTCCTCATCAGTTCTTATCCTCAATGTCAGTCTGGGCTAAGCGTTTAAACTCAAAGCGCAGAATGTTTATTTCTCGTTTACTTCCGCTTCTTTATCTTATTAACAGTGAATTTTTTGTAAGCCCGGAGCTCCGGATGTTCAAATCCTCGCACTAATAAGCGCTTATAAACTTCAAAAAGTGCTGAGCGGATAAAGGGATTCAGCATTTTGCTTAAGAAGCACATTTTGCATCTTTATTGGGTCGTTTCTGTAAAGATTTTTGCGAACAGACATAGAGCTTATACACCGTATTTTTACTCTAAAAGTCGGTAAGACAAGCGAGTAACGCGTGAACACAAAACATTTTCAGGTTATTTTTCCTGCAACACGGGCCGCTGCCCCGGATGCATTTATACCTCTGACATCCACAAACAGCAGCGAGACTCGCACGCAGCGTATTCTGACCATCTTTCCTGTCTCGCAGCAAATTCCCTTATTTTTATGCTTTATTGTTTTTAGCTGCTGGTTATTACCAGGATTGGTAGGACATGAACCGTGGAAGCCTGACGAAGCTTATACCTTTGGGTTAATTCGCCACATCGCGCAGACCGGTGACTGGGTAGTGCCTACGCTGGCAGGTGAGCCTTTTATGGAAAAGCCGCCGCTCTATTTTGTGGCGGCGTCGTTTTTCCTTCGGCTGTTCAGTCCGTTATTAGGCGAGCCGGATGCAGCGCGTCTGACTACAGGCTTCTTCATCCTGATCGCCTGTTACGCTATTGCACTATCTGCCAGAGAGTTACTGGGTAAAGGCGCCGGACGCTGGGCTGTTCTTATTCTCTTTGCCTGCGTCGGCTTTCCCATTCGGGCGCACCAGATGATTACCGATACGGCCTTACTGGCGGGAGGCGCCATCGGCATTTATGGTTTCGTGTTGGGGATTCGACGCCATGTTGCTGGCGGCATTGTACTGGGCGTGGGTGCTGCCGTTATGTTTCTCTCAAAGGGGCTACTGGGTCCCGGGATTCTGGGAGTAACGGCAATGGGGTTACCGTTGCTCAATACTGAATTTCGCAACAGGCGCTACGTCATCTTTTGTGCCATTGCTTTTTTGGTTTTTTGCCCGCTGGTCGCGCCCTGGCTTTACGCGCTCTGGATGCGTTCAGAAAAACTGTTTTCAACCTGGCTTATGGTGAATAACTTTGGCCGATTTGACGGTACCGCCAGACTGGGTCCGAAAGCGAAGCCGTTCTTTTATCTTAAATTGCTTCCGTGGTATGCATTTCCAGCGCTTCCTATGGCGGTATGGTGGTTATGGCGCTGCGGGGCAAACGGCATTAGTCCGGCAGTCAAAGTCCTGTTGACGTTTTTTGTGGCGGGGTTTGCTACATTGTCTGCCGCCGCAGATGCACGCGAACTCTATGCCATGCCGTTGTTGCTGCCACTGGCAATATTAGCGGCGGGGGCGTGTCAACGAAAAGCGGAGTGGGCTGAAAAATTGCGGCCCTGGTCTCTGGGCCTGTTTTGTCTGCTTCCTGCAGTGATGTGGGGCGCGGGGATCATACTGATAACCGGTTGGCCTGTCCCGTTATGGAATAAGTGGGTGGCGCCAGGCGCACCTGGATTTATGCCTGAGTTCCATCCGCTTATGTTTAGCGTGGCACTGCTGGTTACCCTGATGATGAGTGGCATCGTGTTTTTCCATCGGGCAGCGCGACAAAGCCCCTTATATATTTTCACCAGTTGTATAACCCTGTGCTGGGTGTTGGCCATGACACTCGGCATGCCTTATCTGGATTATACGAAGCGTTATTCAGACGTCTTTATCCCGATGCGAGCCTGGCTGCCTAAAGATGAGTGCGTAGCCAGTCGGCACCTTGGCGAGCCACAGCGTGCGTTACTGGAGTATTACGACGGCTTAGTCACGCTAAGGGAAGGAAAGCACAGAGGTGCCTTTCGCTGTCACTGGCTTCTGGTACAGCACGATAAAAAGCATCCGCAGGAATTTGTGGATGGCACGCTTGTCTGGCAGGGGGAAAGACCAGCAGATAAAGAAGAAAGTTACCAACTTTATCGGCTTGATGGCCAGGACATTTTTTCTTTAGCGCCAACGGTGCCTGGGATAGTCTCACAGGCACAGTGATATCACCTACGGCATCCTGTTACGTTTGTCTCAGGGAAGGGACAGATGTACCTCGTTTTCCTTAGGTGCCCAGTCTCTGTCTGAAAACTCATCAAGGGGATAAGAGACATTTCGCAGTCCCTGCGTGCCCAGAAAGTTTCTGACGCCCTCCTGTAGATTGCCATCGCGAAACAGTTCTGCGATAACAAAAAGTGCATCAGAAAGTGAAAGGGTTCTGATTTGTGCCGGTAACCAGTTCGTGCGCGTAAAGATCAAATGATAAAGCGCTTCTTCGCCGGATAACGGGAAATAACGCGTGCCAAATTGTTTACGATGTTTATCCAAAATGATTTCAAGAATAAATATCTGCGCGGTGCGTTGTTTCACCTGGTTAACCATCAGATTATCGGAATGGCTCATATCCAGCGTTGAGGCATCATTGTTCTGCTTAACGCGCGTTTCGATAGCATTCCAGAGGTTGTCATACTGATTCATAGCTTGCCTTGTCTGAAGTTAACGTTTTCATAACAAAGTTAGCAGAAGTCAGACGCAGGGCAAAGATCGCTGACCTGAACATCGCAGGCCTTCCGTTAAAATTTTCAGGTCATTGCACGTTCAGATACCGCTTAGCGATGTGACTCTGCAACGAAGAGATAAGGCAGAGCCGGTAGAGGGCGTTATGATATTGACCAAAATGGCCACGAATGGCCATATCGTGGATTTCCCGCGCAGCTAATGGATGACACCGGATGTCGTCAGGCAAAGGGCACAAAAAGCAACGCTGAATGCAGCAAAACCAACCAGACCTATTACGACGAAACCGAAATTTCTCATATCGACCTCCACCGTGTCCACATGGCACCTTACAATCATAAGTCTGGTGGGAAAATAAGTATATACTGTAAAAAAAGACATAGAAAATGGCATTGAGAGGGAGTTGATTTCATTCTTAACAGCTTAATGATTTATTGTTAATCATCTATTTTACTGATTTCAGCACGTGTTTTTTGACCCGGGTGTGATATTAACTTTTATTTTGTAATGCGGTTGTTTTATTAGTGAGGGGGTTTGTTTTAATTAGTGCTGTTTTTATCTTTTTTTAATTGATAACTTTAATTGAAATGGATATCAGTAACGGATTGTATGATGAAGTAAACGATTACTCTGCAGGCTTCAGCTTACCTGCTAAAAAAGTCAGGCATTTTATTTATACTTTTAAAAATAGCAAACCCAGCCTGGTGGCTGGCTTTGTTTTTTAATCACACCTTTCATCTGTAGAATATATAATTTCAATTTTCAGGAGATTTTCTTTGAAATAAAAAATCAATATTATCATGCTTTATTACTCTTCACAGAAATACAGATGGATTTCTCTGAGTAGCAAAAAAACAACCCAATTCAGGCTCACCGTGATGTAAGGTGCGTCTGCCCGGGCGGTCGTCATGCCGTACATTCTCACGCACTTCCTGACTGTGGCAGATTTCCCGAGGCAGGCGATAACGGGTAAATTCACTGATCAGTTACTGATTAAAGCGAATGGTGTTGACGTGGCGGGAGCTGTGATGCAGCCACGTGAGCTGCTGTTCTCCTGGCAGGGTAAGGTGAATGAGGTTGCCGGGCGGATCCCGTCATAGCAGATTAGCGCGCGTATTAAAATGTCCGCGCCGCGTACGGCCAAGGCGATCGGTCAGGATGATCAGTAAGCCCAGCGTGTTATCGGCCGGCGCACCTCGTCTGCCAGCGGATCGTGTCATACGCTGAGTTGTCAATTTAAGTTCCAGTGCAGTATTTCGCAGTTGTCGCGCGCATCTGGCAACACAGGTGTGAATGCCAGAATGATTTTGATTAGGGAAGCAGGACGGCTTCATGAAGAGACCGTCCTGGGTTCTTTAGCCGTGCGGGCCACCGCCCGGACCACCACCGGGTCCGCCGCCCGGTCCCATATGCCCTGGGCCGCCACCGCCCGGTCCCCAGAACGGCCAGACACAGCCCGACAGCGCCGAGACGCTGGCTAACGCAATCACTAAAAGGATGACTTTTTTCATACAGGCTCCAGATTGATATCCCATTACTCTATCAATTTGGCTGTGTCGAGGTGTGAAGCGGGTGAAAAAGGGTTGCTGGCATAGTGTAAAAGTTCTGTTAATCGCAACGGGGCAAACGGCACAGCCCGTTTGTCGTTTTGCATCAAAACTGTGCAGTGATAACGCTTTTTACCACCTGACCTTTGGCAGACTGGCGCAGTACAGCGTCTCGCCTCTGGCCCATAAATTGCAGCAGTGCTGGCGCAAAGTCGCATAATAATTTATCCAACAGGAGTCAGACGAATGCCAGTAAGCCGTTCATATGTTGCCCATTTGTGTGGGTCGGTAATTTTTTCAGGGCTGCTATCCTCCTTTCCCGCCATAGGGGCAAATGTGCCAACGGGAGTAACGCTGGCTCCCTTACAGGAAATTGTGCGCGGTAATGGTGCTGAACCTGCCACACTGGACGTCGAAAAAGCGGAAACGAATGATGCTTTTTCAATTCTTAACGATCTGTTTGAGGGGCTGGTGCAGACCACGCCCGACGGTAAGGTGGTGCCCGGGCTGGCAGCCTCATGGGAAACGGCGGATAACAAAGTCTGGACCTTTCACCTTCGCCCGGATCTGACCTGGTCCGATGGATCGCCGCTGACCGCACAGGACGTTGTATTTAGCTGGCGTCGTCTCACCGATCCCAAAACGGCTTCGCCTTATGCCTCTTTTGCCAGCTATGCCCACATCCTCAATGCGGATGCGGTAACGGGCGGAAAAAGCCCGACTGACAGTTTGGGGGTTAAGGCACTGGACGACCATACTGTTCAGGTCACGCTCGATCAGCCGGTATCGTATTTTTTGCAGTTTGTCGCTCATCCTTCCCTGTTCCCGATTAGCGAAAATAATGTCAAAAAGTTTGGAGAAACCTGGACACGGCCCGGCAATATGGTCAGCAGCGGAGCGTTTAAGCTGGACCAGTGGGTGGTAAATGAAAAAATTACGCTCGTCCGTAACGATCGCTATTGGGATAACGCACATACGGTAATTAACAAGGTCACTTTTTTACCGATCAACGATGTATCCGCAGAGCTTAATCGCTATCTTGCGGGCGGCATTACCATCACGGATAACATCCCTGCCGTTGACTTTCCTCGTATGAAAAAAGAGCGGCCAAAAGAGGTGCGCAGCACACCGATATACAGCGTGTTCTATTTTCAAATTAATAACCGCAAGCCGCCCTTTACGGATGTGCGTGTGCGGCAGGCGCTCAACCTGGCGCTGGATAAAACCATTATCGCTGATAAAGTCATCGGTATGGGCCAGCAACCGGCCTGGGCTATGCTGCCCTTATCTATGGGGGAGGTGACGCTCAAGGCACCAGCATGGGCGGGCTGGACGCAGGAACAACGGGTGAAAAAAGCCCAATCGCTGCTCAGTGAAGCCGGTTATTCCGCCAGCCATCCTTTAACTTTTACTCTGCTCTACAACACCAATCAGGATAATCAACGTATCGCGATCGCTGCCGCGTCGATGTGGGGGAAAGTGCTGGGCGCCCGGGTCACCCTGCAAAACCAGGAGTGGAAAACCATGGTGGATAATATGCATCAGGGGCAGTTTGATCTGGTGCGCTATACCTGGGTCGCCGATTACAGCGAACCGTCCACCTTCCTTAACACCTATCGTACCGGCGACAGTCAAAATACGGCGGGTTATGCCAGCCCGGCCTTTGATGCCGCTGTAAAAGCCGCAGGCATGGATACCAGCCTGGATGCCGTGACCCGGGATTATCAAAAAGCCAGCGATATTATTGCTAATGATACGCCAGTCATTCCGGTCTTTTACGGCGCTCTGAATCAGATGGTCAGTCCAAAAGTAGGCGGCTACGCGCCGTCGCATCTGCGTTTCTACTATACCAAAGACCTGTATCTGGTTAAGTAACGTAGTCTTTGTGTCTGATGTTCTCAGCACGACGAAAATGTCCGGGGTCGCTCATCGACCCCGGCGAATGTAAGCGACATGAAGATAGCGAAGGTGGCAGCCCGGTCCCGCACATACTGAAAACCATAACAGCATGTCCGATATTCACTGTTGGTCAGTGCGATTTTTATACAAATGAAAAAAGCCCGGCATCCGGGCTGGTGGTGATACGATAAAGAGGGCGGATTGCTGCCCTCAGGCGAAAAACGTTGAGTAACCGTCTCGCCGCGTCATGATAATCAGACCCGGAAGGTTTCCACCATGCCCCGAAGCGCATGGGCCTGAACTGACAGGGACTGTGACGCGGAAGAAGACTCTTCTACCAGTGCTGCGTTATTCTGCGTCACGCTGTCCATCTGGCTGACCGCCACGCTGACCTGAGAAATACCCTGCATTTGTTCTGAAGAGGCCAGCGACAGGTTGTCCATTGCGCTGGCAAGCTCTCCGACCATGCCGACAATCTTCATGATGCTTTCGCCCGTGCCTGACGCCACTGCAACACCGCTTTCAACCTGGCTTACGGCCTGTTCAATTAACGTTTTGATATCGCGGGCTGCGGTAGCGCTGCGCTGCGCCAGCGTTCGGACTTCGCCCGCCACCACGGCAAAACCGCGTCCGCCTTCTCCGGCGCGTGCCGCTTCCACTGCCGCGTTGAGCGCCAGAATATTGGTCTGAAAAGCGATGCTTTCGATTACCGCGGTGATGTCCCGCACTTTGGTCGCGCTGATGGCAATCGCGTTCATGGTATCCGACATGCGATTCATATCCGTTTCGCCGGAACGGGCAAGTCGGGCGGTTTCGCGCGCGGATTCAGCCGTCTGCTGCGCACCAGCGCTGTTGCTTTTCACCGTGGCTGTGAGTTGCTCCATGCTGGCGGCAGTTTCCTGCAGCGCGGCGGCCTGCTGCTCGGTGCGTGAGGACAGTTCGGTATTGCCCTGGGAAATTTCATCGGCGGCCTGAGCAACAGTAGTGGAGGCATGTTTAATCTGCGACACCAGGCCGCGCAGATTTGCCTGCATGGTATCCAGAGAAGCGAGCAGACTGCTCCTGTCGTGGCGGCGTAACGTAACGGACGTAGTCAGATCACCCGCCGCAATCGCGGCGGCCAGCTGCTGGGCCTGAGCCGGCTCTCCACCCAACTGCGCCATCAGTTTCCTGCTCATTAACACACAGATCACGGCGCCAGAAATCAGGGACGCCAGAACCAGAAAAATAAAGATCTTAATGATGCGGCTGACAGAGTCATTGCTCTTCTCTGCCGTTTGCTCTGCAAAGGCCCGCTGCATCTCGGTCAGTTCATTAAGGCTGCCAATAAGGATTTGCTGGGGCGGGCGGACAACATTGGTCAGATAGTCCGCCAGTCCGGTCAGTTGCCGCTGTCTGCCCATTGTGGCCGCTGTCGCCAGGGTGGTAAGCGCGGCGTTTTCATTTTCCTGCACTTTTTTAAGCAGGCCGAGCTCTTCGGGGTTTTTGTTGATTTCAATCAGCGAGGCCAGTTCAGCGCGCTTTTGTGTATAAACGGCCTTCTGGCCCTCGAAACGGCCCCATTCATTCTCGATGGCTTTGGGATCAGAAAACAGGGCCATATTCCTGACTTCGACCAGCATATTTCGCAGGGCCGTTCCCGCATCATTCGCCAGCGTGACTTTTTTCAGATTAGTGTTGACGATTTCGTTGATATTTTTTCGGGCTTCAAGCAGATGATTCAGTGCAACCCCAGAGCTAATGACGAAAAACAACATTAAAAAAGCAAATCCAGCAGATAATCGCGTCGATACTTTCATTTTTCACCCCAGTTAAGATTTTATATGGCCCATGATGTTTTCGGCAAAAGCCTTCCGGGCATAAGCGGTAAATGGCGTGAAATTTGTTGCAGAATGAAACTTCATCACACGCGCGTGCGACGTGGGTAGCCAGCACAGGAATACAACGTCTGTCCGGCGCAGCAGGGTAAAGAGACATAAAATTTTAACAGTCTTTGCGCGCCCCTTTCCGCTGCTGATATGCAGCCACCTTGCACGACGGCGTTCGTTGCCTGCTTCGGGCAGCGCAATAAAAACGGTCATGTTTCGGCATTATTGTCATAAGCCCGTGAGGCCACACTTTTCAGGCGTGGACGATCATGTTGTGCGGCGCTGTCTTTTGTTGTGCGAAGCACGCGCGCCTCAAACGCAGGCATTTATCCATTGATTAGGGCAGAAGCTATGTCAGAAGTGCTTGAGTACGACGGCTGGAAAGAGAATGCTATCGGTGAAAAATTTGCGGCTGATGGTGCATATTTGCCTTTCAGAGGTAACACGCTCATTTGCCAGTTGGATCAGGGAAGCGAAATCGTTAGCGTGATCTCTGAGATGGTGGAGGCCATGAAGGCGGAAGGACTGGCACGGTGTTATACCTTTCTGCCGTCGGCGAGCTACCACATGACCGTCTTTAATGGTGCGAATGACAGGGCGCGTTATTTGCCGGCCTGGCCCGCAGACCTGAGCCTCGATGCGCCCATGTCGGCGTGCGATCGGTTATTTGCCCAAAAGCTGACCGACTTTAGCGTAACTGAATTTCCCGTAAAAATGCGGATTGGGGCTGTTGTATTAAAGCGCGGCGTCTCGATCTCGTTGGCGCCAATGAATCAGGCGGAAGAAATAAAAATTCGCGGGCTGAGAGATCGTCTCAGTCATGTCCTGCGCTGCAGACGACATAATCATGATGTTTACGAGTTTCATATCAGTGTGTCATATCTGATTAACCCGCCGTTCGCCGAGGAGTGCCGCCTCCTTCAGAGGTTAAGAGCGGTTTATCTGGAAAAGCTTATGCGGGTTTCTCCGATCATTGAACTGAATGCACCGGCGTTTTGCGTGTTTGAGGACATGGCGGAATACAGACCGGTTTTCCGGCTTTCGTCGTCCATTCAGTAGGGCAGGAGAGGTTGACGTTAAAGCGGACTGCCATGGGCGTTGTCAGTCCGTTGCGCGTTACTGAAATAATCATGTATTGAGATACCGTGTTCGCGCCAGGTCTTATATTGCCTGAAAATGCTTTCGTTATCGTGTGCCACAGATATGACGGGGATTATATTCCGTATCCGGTGTGACGATACCTTTAAACGCGGTGTGAGTCCACATTGTGCAATTGTTACAGCACGCAGCAATATGACCATTGCCGTTAAATACTGCGCGGGAGTAATGTCGCGGATGATGGTTACGTACATAAAGTTCAAGCCACAGGTGGGCTTCTGCGCAGGCATAAAAAAACCGGCACATGGCCGGATTTTTTATGCCTGCGGCTGGCCAACCGGCCCTTTACCCAGTGGACCGCCAGGCACTGACTGACCGCTTGGCGCATGCGGGCGACCATCGTTGCCGACGGCGCTGCTGTCCTGCTGACAACCTGACATCATTAAAAGGCTGGAAACAATTAACAGACCGCTCAAAATGCTTTTCATCTCTTTCCCTCGTGATTAACACACTTAAAAAACAACTCGCCTGATAAGTCTGGTCGGTATTTTCGCTAAGTCAATGTAGCGAAAAAAAAGCGCGTGATATCAATGCCTTTATGAAAACGGATACGTGCAGCGCCATCCCACGAGGGGAAGCCGCTGTGCTTACTCGCTTTTTGTGAACCAGACTTAGTGTTCGGTTTGCTAACCAGAGAGGCCTGTATGACAGAAAGACCAGTAGAGGGTGATCATCCGGATTATCAACCGGGGAAAAAAAGCCTGTCACAAGGCGGCACCGACGGCGCGGAAGATGATGTAACCCACGCGCCTGAATCCGGCGATAAACAGCCAGATTAAGTCTGCCGGCCCACCTGCGTGAAGTGGGCCGGAATATATCCGCTGTAGAAAGTGCTGTATTTCCCCGCTCGTCTGGCTATGCTGTGGACACCTCGTTCAGGGACATTCAGGAGAGAAGGTGAAAAAGGCGGCTTGTTTTGACACTCTCTATGCAGACCGAAACAGTGAAACCCTGCGGCTGTGGCAACAGGAAAACAGGCAAGCGCATCACCATGCTGAAAAATTCTTTTACCCTGACGGGCTTAAAGCGCTGAGCTGTGGCATTTTGCCTGATCTGAATCCCGACATCCTTGCTCTTCTTGACGACATCCGCCGTTTAACCCGCGATGACCCACTTGCAGATGTTATGCAGGCAAAAAACTTTCATGTCACCTTCCTGCCGCTCACGCCAGCCCGTTATCACGAGCGCCAGCAAATCCCGATGATAAGCGAAGTGACTGGCACCTTCCGCCAGTGCGTAACGGATTCATCACTCAGGGTGGAGGGATTGCGTTTGCTCGCGCTTCCCGATCAGCTGTTGCTGGCAGGTTTTCCTGACGGCAGCGCAGTCGCGCAAAGAGCTGCGTTCTGGAATGTTTTGATGTCATCAGCGACGTGGCGGGATTTACTGCTCGAAAGGCACGGTGGAAAAACGACCCCGCCTGAATTCTGGCATACGACAATACTTCGCTATCGCGCTGCCAGCTTGCCCGACTCGCTTAAATCGTATTTTATTGACAATATGCACCGTAGGTATGGGAGCGTAGCTGGCGATATCCGGCTGGTCTTTGCGGTTTATAACTGGGCTAATCCAGAAACGATAACGATGTAAACAGGTCGGGTGGTCATGAACGATTATAAGCGTTCAGGTTGAAAGCCATGACAGAAATACGAAGGTTTAATCGTAATCCTCACTTTCATAATGAGGTGAATAACGCTCATCAAGCACTTCCTGAATCAGAAGCAAGATGAGAATGAGCAGTAATAATAAAATGATGCCGGTCATGACTAATTTCCTGTGTTCACTTTTCTCCGCAACTGAAGCACGTATTCACGGCAGCCTGTTCTGGCAACGGTTTAAACGATCATTCAGTAGATCAGGTTATGCTCAGAGCTCAAACAGGACAGTCATTAAAACAGGTTGAACCAAAACGGCGCACACCATTTCCTTCGTCCTGTCCTATCCTGATAAACGTTATGCATTTTGCTGAGCATTATTGTATTTCCGTAGTGCGGCGAATAAACCCTCGACAACGAAATAAGCCTGGAACGAGATTCAAGCGGGCGAGTCGTGGCTGGCTTTCATTATAAAGGGGGATTCTGTTATGAAGGGTGTCTGGGCGATACATCATATCGTCAGACCGGTTGCGGCCAGGGCAGATTTTTAGCGATGTTGACAGCGCTTTAATTCATATACTGCGTCAGTGGTGAAGTATTGCAGAGTGTCTGCCGGACCTGAACAGTCCGCCGCATTAAGCGGCCCATCAATGGATTGTTTTACACATTATCGCCAGAAAAGACGTGTAGCAATATTACGTCATAAAACGAAAAACAGACGCTCACTCTGTCGATGAGATCTCCATCACACTTAGAGTGAGATCAGTAAAATCGTCCATATCCAGACCTTATTTGCCCTCATCGCCCGCTGTCTCTGCTTTATATGCTGCATGGACACTACATGTTGTGTGAGCGGAGCTTAATGATGTCTCATGTAAATACTTTCAATCTTCAAAGCGAACATAAGCAAAAAGTTCGCCGTATGAACCTGTTTATCTCTGTTTCCGCTGCGTTAGCAGGACTGCTGTTTGGACTGGATATTGGCGTGATTTCAGGGGCACTGCCGTTTCTCACCCATCACTTTAATCTGAGCAGCCATGAGCAGGAATGGGTGGTGAGTATCATGATGCTGGGTGCCGCAATAGGGGCAGTATGTAATGGCTGGGTATCACATCGTCTTGGCCGCAAATACAGTCTGATGGCGGGCGCAGTGCTGTTTGCTATTGGATCGCTGGGTTCAGCCGGTGCAACCAGCGTTGAAATGCTCTTGATCTTTCGCCTCCTGCTGGGCCTTGCTGTGGGCGTAGCCTCCTATACCGCACCGCTTTATCTGTCTGAAATGGCAACCGAAAACGTCCGTGGCAAAATGATCAGTCTGTATCAACTGATGATTACATTGGGCATTGTACTGGCCTTTGTATCGGATACGGCTTTTAGCTACAGCGGTAACTGGCGAGCCATGCTGGGCGTCCTGGCTATCCCCGCCGTCGTACTGTTTGTCATGGTTATTTTCTTGCCGAACAGCCCGCGCTGGCTGGCTGCAAAAGGCATGCATGTTGAAGCAGAAGATGTCTTGCGGATGCTGCGCGATACGTCTGAAAAAGCCCGTCAGGAACTGAACGAGATTCGGGAAAGTCTGCGCATGAAGCAGGGGGGCTTTTCGCTGTTTAAAAGCAACAGGAACGTCAGGCGTGCGGTCTTTCTGGGCATGTTATTACAGGGCATGCAGCAGTTTACCGGGATGAACATCATTATGTATTACGCGCCGCAGATTTTTAAAATGGCGGGTTTTAAAAGCACACAGGAGCAGATGATCGCCACGGTCATTGTTGGCCTGACCTTTATGTTTGCCACTTTTATTGCTGTTTTTACCGTAGATAAAGCGGGCAGAAAACCGATTCTGAAAATTGGTTTCTCAGTCATGGCGTTTGCTACGCTGGTGCTGGGCTATTGCCTGATGAAAGCGGGACAGGGAGAGATCAGCCATGGGTTATCCTGGGTTTCTGTGGGCATGACCATGCTGTGTATCGGTGGATATGCGATGAGCGCAGCGCCTGTCGTCTGGATCCTGTGCTCTGAGATTCAGCCGCTTAAATGCCGCGACTTTGGTATCACCTGTTCGACGACCACTAACTGGGTGGCAAACATGATTATCGGTGCCACCTTCCTGTCCCTGCTGGGCAGCATTGGCGCGGCGGGCACGTTCTGGCTTTATACCGGCTTTAATCTGGTGTTTATCGTAATAACGGTTTATCTGGTGCCGGAAACCAAGAATGTCACGCTGGAACGGATTGAGAAGAATTTGATGGCGGGTGAGAAGCTACGGGATTTGGGGCGCTAGCGCTTTTTACCCTGATATCCATCGGTAACAGATAGCGAAAGCTCAGCGCAGATTACTGCTGCTGGGTTTTTCGCATTTTGAACACTGTACTTTTAATGAGCGATAAAGTCTCTGCTCTTCAAAAAAATGCTATGATTCGGCATTACGGCACGCATAAATGCGTCGTTTCACATCACCAGAAAATTTATGCGGGTAAAGTATTACTGTTAAAGTTCACGCAGGGGCGGCACAGGAATAATCATGTTTAGTGCTATTAAGCGTATCAGGTTGCAACCACGTATTATTCTGTGGTGCATAAGGTTTTATCAAATATCAAATGCAATACCACAATGAAATGGTTTTGCAGATCATCGGCTAAAAATCTTTTTCTTTATTTATTTGGCAAGTCGAATACCTGTTAATCAGTGCAGGATGCTACTGGCTTAACTTGCCTGTTAAAGTGTTAAGTAACGTTATAAAAGTAAGGGGACTTTTAAAGATTAGTCATCAGCGTCGTATCGTTCTGGAAATTCAGGACCAGGGTGAACCACTTTACTGTGCTCCTGGAAAATTTTTTTGAAAAAATATTTTAATACTCAGGTAAATCGGCTGGCATGTGTGGTTAGATGATGTTACGTCAGTACTCATGCCAGAAATGAATAAAATAGCGTTGAGTGTGAGTGGCATAAAACGTGACCGTAATGAAACAAAGCAACCTAAGTAATTTTGTTTGCTTATTTTACACACATCTGAAATATCTCAGCAGTTCTTGTTGAAGGTGTTGAAAAATAAGAGGGTGAAAGGAAGGGTATACTTACCCTGGCTCAATATGGTCAGGATTTCTTATGACCTGACAAAAAGATATCCATGCGCGCGCGGATAAATTTTATTTGTTTTAACGTGAGCAAAACATTGTGGTCACGCAGTAAAAATAGGGGAATAACATTCTTCCCCACACTAAGACACATTAAACATCTGAAAAATTGGCGATGGCCTGTTTTGAGCGGCTTTTAATACTCAGAAGGCTTTTGCTTTAATCAGGTTACATAATTTTTACCGTCCCATTTCCGTCATGCATGCCGGCTCCTGATGGCTGGCAACTGTCTAAGGACAGGTAATTTGTTTTTTTTATGTTCAACCCGGTGAGAAGCAGTGGAAAGTTCTTTTAAAAAAACGCATAAAAACTTACGATTGATAAGAATTTTTTTAGGATAAAACCCATATGAAAAAAGCAATTGCAGTCGTTTTGTTAGCATTCGCCCTCACGGGATGTGGAGAGCCTAAAATTGATGGTTCTTCCGAAGAGGCTTTTCAGACATCGCTTCAAAAAGTTCGGGAGTCACTTGCAGAGGATAAACGCGCCGCGTTTAACGATGCTATTCAGGTTGTCGCCTTCAGCCAGGTCAGCATGAAAGAGCTGATGCAGGCGGGCAGCGGTGATGAAGGTGGACGCGCGCTGATTGATAAAAAGATCAAAGGCGCACTGGCCGGTAAGACCGGCGAAGAAGTTATTGAGTACGCAGATAAGATTAAAAAAGAGCGCGCAGCCAACTAATCTCAGCATGTTTGTTTCTCAGCCCGGCTTATTTACGGTCTGATTAACCTGTTACTACACTATGAGGCATGCTTTGTATGCCTCTTTTTTTACGCCATCTTTACAGGAATCTTGATGCCGACGGTCAGGCGTTTTGTTGGCATTGAACTGCCAACCGCGTCGGGCAAAAAGCGGTAAGTATTCGGGTAAGGGCAATCCGCACCAATACGATGACGGGCTGCACTAACTGGAAGCCTTGTGGCACACAAGCGTTGCATGATCCCACCACGAATTCTGATTAACTGAAAAATAACGGATGTTAAAACCGGCTGCTGTGATTTCTGCGGTCAGGTCGTCCAGCGGTTTCAGCGTGCGCCAGGGAATGCCATCTTTCAGTAACAGGTGCTGTCCAGGGTCATAACGCAGAGATTCGCTTATTTGTTTAGGCGAACCACACATGCTGCTGATAATTAACGCGCCGTCACAGGCCAGTACACGGCGCACGGCTTTAAGGCAATGTGTACGTTGTGTTCCCACCAGACAATGAAAGCAGCTGCCGTCAACGATGACATCGAACTGAGCATCGTTATAGAGAGAAAGGTCGCATACGTTGCCTTGGTTAAAATGACCGACCAGACCTGCTTCCCTGAAGCGTTCCCGAGCCCAGCAAATCGCCACGTCTGAGATATCGACCCCGTAAACGACGAATGATTGTCGGGCAAAATAATGTGATGCCATGGCAGCATTGCCACATCCGAGTTCAAGAACAGTCCCTTTGTCAGGAAGCCATGCTGCTTCTTCAAGCTCATAAAGCACCTCGCTGAGCCGCTGACGGGCTCGCGAAAAGCCGCTTCCTGTCCAGGCTTCATAGCCCTCATTTTTGAGGCGCCGATAGATATCGTCATAGCTTTCCAAGACCGCCCATCTCCTCCTGCCGTCACTGAATCCTCTTCTGACGCATTTTATACAGGCTATGCGTGATCCGTATCTGACTTTTCGGTCGTTGTGTCGTTTCTCACATGATGAAATGCCGCCATGGCCAGGTGCGGATTAAACGGGTTTCATTTCTCAGCAGGAATAATCGAAATCTGCCCGTTACTTTCCAGAATGGCATAGCGAATTTCATCGAGTTCGCACAGCCCATGATTTTGTCGCGCGACCAGCAAAATATCATCCTCGCTGACGTTCACTTTTTTCATCTTATCGGGAAAAGGCTGGCCGTTTTCAACCAGGACGGCCGGGCTGCCATCAATCAGTTGTTCAAACCCTTTATGTTTCCGCTTGATGTAACCAAACAGCATATCCATCACTATCAGTGTGATAATGGTGATCATTGCGCCGGTGACGGAGAAATCGCTTCCCAGCAGCGCCTGTTGGGTTGCCTCACTGATGATGAGAAGCAGGATCAGATCAAAACTGGTCATCTGAAGCAGGGCTCTTCGCCCGGCAATTTTGAACACAAGGAGGAGGATCAGGTATATCGCAGCGGCTCTGAGGACCATTTCCATAAAGGTTACCTACGGATAAATAAACTGGCTGAAATGGATTTCGGGTTCATTGTTGACCTGCAGGGTATTACTAAAAGCGCCCGGCTTCCTGGGGGTAAGGGCCAGCCAGACTGAGAAGGTCGGCTGTTTGTCGGCGTGGTTATAGACCAGGTAGACATAACCCTTTTCGCTGTACATCCGGTCAGGCTGAGGTTTAATGCTGCCAATCTGAAATTCGTCCAGAAACGTTTTTCCAAAGCTGAGAATATAGTCCGGTGCGTTGAGCTCTTTGATGGAGACTTTGATTTCGTTTTCGCTGGTCAGGCGGCCAAACCGATCGTAATTGAGACGTAAGGTGTGCGTTTTATTCTGCAGGTGCTGCTCGCTAAACAGGCCGTTGGAAAATAATCCCAGCACTGCCGCCACAACAACACTTGTCAGTAAAATAAACCCTGCACGACTAAACTGATATTCAAAATTAAGGTTTTTTATATTTTCCTTAATACGGGGTTTTCTGAGCATCATGCATCAATACCTCAGCGTTTAATGGCCGCCCGGCCTCGCGAAGGCTGCCAAAAATCAGTCGGTTATATGACAAGAAGCGTAGCACTGGCCCTGGTGCTGTCAAACCCATCCCTTGGGCGAATAAAGGTCAAAATCCGCTTTATCCAGGCTGTGGACGGCGGCATTTCAAAGGGGAAAACGAAGCCATCCCGCTTTTATTTCGCTGACCCCTGCGCATCAATTTAACATTTTGACCACTTCCGGCGACGGGCTCATTTTTCTGCTTTACCTGCCAGGAAGGACTTGCGTATTGTGAAGGCCTGTCCCTCTGTCGCCCCTTTCACTATGACTGACCTGATTGTGACGATGTATCGCTCTCCCTTTGTTCTGTTAGCCATGATTGTTGGCCTGGCGATCAGTTTTACCGCTCAGGCACAAATGGGCGATCGACGAACGGTAACACCACCGGTTTATCCGCCGGTCTGCCAGCGTATCCCGGCCATGGATCAATACACTGTCAGTCAGACTATTCAACAGGCGCTGGATAGCTGCCCGTCCGGCAAAATGGTGCTGTTAGTACCCTCAACCCGTGCGAAGGTATTTTATAGCGGGCCACTGTCTTTGCCTTCGGGTGTCAGTCTGGGCATTGATAAGGGAGCGGTGTTGCGCGCACTTCCGGATCCACGATTGTATGATAACGGGCGCGGAAGCTGTGGGACGCTGGATTCGCAGGGCAACGGTTGCAGGGCGTTTATTACTCTCAGTCATGTCCGTGGTAGCGGGATATACGGGCAGGGCATGATCGACGGGCAGGGCGGAGCCTCTGTCACCGGTAAGACGCAAACCTGGTGGCAACTGGCGACCAGCGCCAAGAGTGATGACGCAAAGCAAAATGCGCCGCGGCTGATCCAGGTTGATCACGCCCGGGATATCACGCTGTATCAGATCACCCTGAAGAATGCGCCAAACTTTCACGTGGCTGTCAGTGACAGTGAGGGCATTACGCTATGGGGCATCACCATCGACACGCCCGCGACGGCACGAAACACCGACGGTGTGGATCCCATGGGGTCCAGCGATGTTACGTTAATCAACAGTCGGATCAGTACCGGTGATGACAATGTGGCGATTAAAGCCGGAAACGCACCGGCCTCGCATATTTCCATCGTGAATAACCAGTTTGGCTCTGGTCATGGTATGTCGATTGGCAGTGAAATAAACCGAGGCGTCAGCGATGTGCTGGTGGACGGGCTGACGTTAACCGGCACGACCAATGGCCTGCGCATCAAAAGCGACCGCTCGCGCGGTGGGCAGGTGCGGGCGGTTCGCTACCAAAACATTTGTATGCAGGATGTGGACAATCCCGTGGTCATTGATACGCATTATGATCCGCACGCCAGCGGCACGATGATCCCCGATTACCGGGATATCACCTTCGACAACGTCAGGACAGGCAACGGAAAAATTACGCTGGACGGGTACAGCGAGACGTTTCCGCTTGAGATGACGATAAAAAATGTCTCTATCGCTGAGCAGGCCACGGTAGTACAACGCTTTGCCATTATTCATGGTCAATTTACGCGGGCGCCTCAGACTGCGTGCCGTTAAACAGGTCGAGGGTTGCGCTATTCCCTGAACGCTTTTTTCTCTGCCGCAGTGCCAGCATCGCTGCTATCCGGCTCACCGTACAACTGGTTTGCCGTATCATTCGGCCAGGACTCAATGGCACCGCAGGAATAGGTGTAACTGCCTAACGCCAGTGTATAGCGCAGCACATTCTTATCGTCTTTTGCTGCGCCCCAGATCACCTCCAGCACATCGTTATGCGTTTCGATAAAGTGCTTCGACAACTGATCGAATTTCACGGGCACGAAGCGGGAATAGCTATTGTCTGCAGTAAACGGGCTGCTGGACATGAACAGATCGGTTTCGCCACTTTCCCGGTTTTTCAGGCCCATAAGCATGATGTTATCGGTCGTTTTCAGCAGTTGCAGTGTGATGTCCTGTCCACAGCGCTGGTGTGCGCTGGCCTGAAAATTTCCCAGCAGCGGTGCGCGTAACGGCTGAGCGAGCACATTGCCAGCCAGCCATCCTGTCGCTGTTAACGTCAGTACTGCTTTAGAAATCGGGTTCATACTCTTAATAAATGAGTCGGTGGAGGGAGCGCAAAGCATGAAGCGTTGCGCCACGTGGTACCTTGATCTGCCACAGAGTAGGGTGCAACAGGCTGAAAAGTGAGGCGCTTACTGTTT
Source organism: Pantoea sp. SGAir0183 (assembly GCF_043545505.1). NCBI lineage: Bacteria > Pseudomonadati > Pseudomonadota > Gammaproteobacteria > Enterobacterales > Erwiniaceae > Pantoea > Pantoea sp. SGAir0183. The sequence continues at coordinate 3,191,926 of NZ_CP028053.1, read as the reverse complement.
TAGCGAGGGGTTTTATCGCGGCGTTCGGATCTGACGAGATAAAATATACCCTCCTGACGATGTGCCCTGATGCTGTTGCTATGAACAGGGTGAAGCGGGTCAGCAGAGGCCAACACAACAGACGCGAACACAGCCTGATAAGGTGCGGCATTGTTGTCGAAACAGTCTCTCTATGGCGGTAAGTAGCAGAACAGAGGGAGACCGGCCACGCCAGCCGAAAAGGCCATCCGGCTTCGCGCCGAATGACACAGTAATAGCTTCTACCCTCTCGTTAAAAACAGTCAGGCAGACGGAGGTCTACGTCGCTGAATTAGCGCTTGTTTCCTTAACGAACTCAGCGAATGATAGAGCCAATCGCATCGTACCTGAGTGAACATTATGTTGATCAGCACGGAAACCGAACGGACGCATATTGCGGACAGCCGTCTTGCCTGCACGCTTGCCGCTGTCGCCGGCGCGTTAAACACGGCTGCCTTTGAGATAGTCGGTTTCTTCTCGGCCAATATGACAGGCAACGTATCCTCACTGTCGGATTATCTGGCCAAAGCCAATGTGCATCAGGGCATCTTTTTCCTGCTGATTGTCTGCATGTTTATTTTTGGCGCGATGGTATCGACGCTGATTATTAATGCCGGACGCCGACGGCAGATTCGCACAATCTACGCTGTGAATATTCTGCTGGAAGGTGCGGCGCTGGTGGCGCTGGGCATAACCGAAGCCCATTACACGCTGGCGTCGTCCGGCGCGCTGTTGATTCTGAGCCTGAGTTTTTTGATGGGCCTGCAAAATGCGGTGGTGACCCGCATCTCCAATGCGCGCGTCAGAACGACACATGTCTCCGGGACCTCCACCGACATTGGAATCGAGCTGGCGATGCTGTTTGATGTGCTTCGACGTAAGGCGTCGCCAAAAGACGCGCCGCTGTATGTTGAGCGTCTGCGGCTGCATACCTACACGATCCTCTCTTTCCTGGCGGGCGGGATCGCCGGCATCGGGCTCTGGCATTTACTCAATTACTACTTCCTGGTGCTGATTGGGCTGGGGCTGGTCATCCTGGCGCTGAGCGCTATGCGCAAGCGCCCCGCACTACCTGTAAGCTTTTAAGGATTTTCCCTGCCGGAGGGGGCGGGAGCCAGCACCCTCAACGCATCATTAAGCAGGCGGAAATGGGCTGGCGTTTGCCCGATGATCTCACCATCTGCATTAATAAAGTGTGGCCGACGCGTTTGCAGTGTCAGGGCGGTCGTGCTGAACGTGCGGACATTGCGCCAGCGGCCATGAGTGCCGCGTCGCAGCGAAGGAAACAGCAACAGCAGTTGCCAGCTGCGTTTGATTTCGAGGCTGTAGACGTCCAGCAAGCCATCGTCAGGCGCGGCGCTTTGCTGTACGGTCATTCCGCCACCATAAAAGCGCCCATTGCCAACCGACACCTGCACGGTTTTAATGGCGGTTGCCTTGCCGCCATGAATCAGCGTGGCGCGGAAAGGTCGACTTTGCCGCAGAATGCGCAACGCGGCAAAGGCATAACCCAGCACGCCCCAGCGCTTTTTCGCCTGTGCCGTAAGATTACGAGCCAGCTCAGCCGAGAAACCAATACTGGAGACGTTGAGAAACAGGTGGCCATTGACCTCACCGAGATCCACAGAGCGCATATGGCCCTGGCAAATGACACTCACCGCCTGTTCCAGCTGGGTGGGAATCCCCAGTGTTCGCGCAAAATCATTGGCGGTGCCCAGCGGAAGAATCCCCAGCGGCAGCCCGGTGCGCATCAGTCCCGGCGCTGCCGCATTGAGCGTGCCGTCGCCGCCGCCCACAATCACCCAATCGATTTGGCCGGCGTAAGCAGAAATAAGATCGGGGTAACTACGTTGATCGCCCGGGGCGGGCAGGATTAGATTAATGCCCGCCTGCTGCAGCAGTTCTGTGGCGCGGGCGGCATCAATGCGGCCCTTGCGTGAACGTTGATTGATCAATAACAGCGCAGTCTTTACCCTGTGCGGCATGCTTAATCCGTTTAAGAGATGACGTGTTAACGAGACGATTAGCAGAAAGTACACATGCGGGATTCTCTGTTACAACCTTGCTTGCGCTACTTTACGCAACGGCAAAAAAGCACGCGAGTGACTACACTGCCAGTAAACCCAATGACAGACGAGGATGCCGATGACAGAACATCAATTCAGAACGCTGCTGGCTGAGAAAGGCTTTGCAGAACCGGTCATTGTCGAACGTGAAGCCCACAGTGAACTGGACCAGCACGATCATCCTTTTGAGGCGATGGCGCTGATTCTTGAAGGGGATATCACCCTATTTACCGAAGACGGTGTCCGTACCTACCAGGTAGGAGACATTTTTCATTTGCAGGCCGGGCAACCGCACCGCGAGACGTTTGGCGCGCAGGGCGTACGTTATCTGGCAGGAAGAAAGTTGTCGTGATCGTTGAGACAGAGAAGAACAATGTTTGAGGACCTGTTTGCGCGCCTGTCGCGCTCGCCTTTTCGCCAGCGTTTTCGTCTGGGTCGTAAAGAATACGATTACTGTCTTGCGAAAGGGCAGGCTGGGGTGCAACAGCACGCCGCCGGGTTTATCCACCAGCGTCTGTCCGCCGCCCATCCGGTGAATGACGGCAAGCAAACGCCGATGCGCGGTCATCCGGTCTTTATTGCTCAGCATGCGACGGCGACCTGCTGTCGCGGATGCCTGGCAAAGTGGCACGGTATTGCGCAACATCAGACGCTGACTGATAACCAGCAGGCTTATGTGGTAGCCGTGATCATGGACTGGATTCACCAGGCTATGCAGCAACCCCCTCCTCCACGTCGCGTGCGCAAACCTGCGGCACCGGACCCGTCGCCTCAGCAACTCGATTTGTTATAGGCAACGATTATACCTCTGGTGTCCTTTTAACCAGTCAGGTTCGCTATATTTCATTTCAGGTCTATTCTTAAATCGTTCTTTGGTCTCCTGTGCCAGAATAATTACGCAAGACGACAAATTTCACACAAGAGGGAATTACGATGAAGAAAGCAATTATTGCACTGTCTGCTGTTTTACTGGCCTCGCCAGTTTTCGCTGCTACCACAACGGATGAAACTGTCGCTGAAGCGCATAAAGGCGCAGATACCGCTAAAGAAAAACTGCATCAGACGCAGCACAAAGGCCAGGAGCTGAAGCTGAAGTCTGAGCATGCAGCGGAAGGTAAGAGCAACGCCACCTCAAGCAAAATCTCTGAAGGTGCGCAGAAAGGCTGGCACAAAACTAAAGAAGGCACCGAGAAAGGCTGGGATAAAACCAAGCAGGGTGCCGAAGACCTGAAAAACAAAGCGACCAACTAAGCCGCTTTTGTGTAGAAAAAACCCACCGCTGGTGGGTTTTTTTATTCCCTATTTCTGTTCGGGGTCGGCCGGAACGGTCTTAGCCTGTAAGGCTTCGGCCTTTGCTGCTTCTGCGGCATCCTGCTGCGCCGTATCAGACTGTTTTTTCCCCTCTTCGATAAACTCTTCATCGATTTCTTCGATGTTTTCGCGGTTATCGCGTCCGGACAGTAAATTCCAGCAGGCAATGAACAGGGCAGCAATCACCGGGCCGATGACGAAACCGTTGATGCCATAGATTTCCATTCCGCCCAGGGTGGCGATCAGGATCAGGTAATCAGGCATTTTGGTGTCTTTGCCGACCAGCAGTGGGCGCAGGATGTTATCCACCAGCCCGACGATGACCACAAAGAAGCCCACAAGAAACAGCCCTTTCCACAACGCCCCGGTTGCGAAGAAGAAAATCGCAGCGGGCACCCAGATAATAGCGGAGCCGACGGCAGGAATAAGCGACAGGAAACCCATCAAGGCCCCCCAGAGCAGGCTGCCATCAATATCGGTAATCCAGAAGGCGAGCCCACCTAAAATCCCCTGTACCACACCGACCACGACCGTGCCTTTTACCGTCGCGCGCGACACGGCGGCAAACTTCTTAAACAGATGGTGTTTTACATAGGTAGACAGCGGCAGCGCTTCCAGAATCAGATGGACCAGGTACGATCCATCTTTCAACAGGAAGAACAGCAGATAGAGCATGATGCCGAAGCCGACGGTGAAGCTGAATGTCCCCTTACCGATGATAAAGGCGCTACCGGCCAGGTACTGGCCGCCTTTGAGGGCAAAGGCCGACAGCTTTTGCTGAATCTGCGTAGCATTGTCCAGGTTGTTTTCTGCAAGGTAATGTTTGGCCCAGCCTGGCAGATGTTGCAGCAGATCGGCGAAAACGACCGGGAACTGGGCCGAGTTGGTTTGCAGCTTGTGGTAAACCGTATTCACTTCGACCACCAGCGATGACGCAATAATCGCTAAAGGCGTAAAGACGATCAGACAGATGCATAACAGCGTCAGCAGGGCGGCAAGCCCGTTACGATCGCCCAGCTTGCCTCGCAAATACGTTTTCAGCGGATGGAAGATCACGGCCAGCACGGCAGCCCAGAGAATCGGCGAGAAGTAGGGCGCTAATACCTCGAAAAAAGCCACCGTCGCGATGGCCAGTATCAGCAGGAAAAACCCGATAGTAAGTCCTTTAAAGCGCATAGGATAACCTCATGTAAACATCCCTTGATAAGCACGTATGCCGATGCGGGCATTGGCCACCCGAAAGTGTATGAATGTGGCATCGGGAATCAACGATCAATTCTGTTTTTATTTTCTCCTCACGCTGCATTCGCCAGCGCATTCTTCAGTCGCAGACAACCGACGAGAGACAGGCCATGTCGCGACCCCGGCCGCGGCCGCGAACGATGCCTACCTTAGCGTAGCGGGTTCGGGCGGTTTTGCTGGCGCAGCGCGACAGATTTCTCAGATAAGCCTGCCACTGACGACTGACGCGCGGCCCAGGCTTGCGAAATAAAACTGTCATACAGCAATGCTAGCGTGACAACCGGCAAGGTCAGAGAAAAAAGGAATAATAATGAAAATGCACATTACCCTGATTGCGGCGGCGCTGTTCATGACGCAACAGGCGCAGGCAATCCCGTTGTCTGAAGCCAGTGCGCTGGCGAACAAAACGTCTCAGGGCTCATCCAGTCCGGTATTCAATGCGCTTGAACTGCAGGCGCTGGCGGCAGAGCGCACGGCCATCCAGAACGGTGCACCTACGCTCAGCCGTGACCAGCTAAAACAGGCGAAACAAAGTGACAAACTCGCCGACTATCGCTGGCTGAAAGCCAGTGGCTACAATTTCCAGACCCAACCCCTGCAACAGGCGGGCATTGCGCTGTTATCGGGATTCAGTACGCTGCCGGATAACGTGATGAACGCTAACCGGGCCACAGTGACATCAATTAATCTTAATGCCACGCAGGGCGAACGCCGTCAGGCGCTGGCGGACGCCGAAGGGATTAGCTATCTGTATTTCCTTGCCGATGCCCTGGGACCGCGCTTAGGTAAAGCTTTTCTTGCGGCCTATGAAAAAGGCGAGCTGAGTAAAGCTGCCGCGCTGATAAAAGCCAGTGAAGTCAGCACCAGCGCGGCAAAAAAACACTTCGACTATCCACGTCCTTTCCTGCACAAAGGCAATACGATTCATCTGGTGCCGGATGACACGGTGATCAAAGATAACCAGCCTTATACGGCCGATGGGGGGTCTTTTCCCAGCGGACATACCAATACCGGCTACACCGATGCGTTATTGCTGGCTGAGATGATCCCGGAACGTTTTGATGCGTTGCTGCAACGGGGCGCGCGTTACGGGTATTCGCGTCTGGTTCTGGGCGTACATTATCCGCTGGACGTGATGGGATCGCGCATGGTGGCCCAATATAACGTCGCACATTATCTGAATGATGCTGCTTACCGGACATTATTCGCAGAGGCTCGCCAGCAACTACGCAGTGCGCTGGAAAAAGAGTGTGGTACCACATTAGCGGTGTGCGCAAAACCCGCAGGACAGGATGATCCCTATGGCACTGGCAGCATGAAGCCGTTTTACCGTTTCACCATGAGCTATAACCTGCCGAAGGTGGCAGGCAATAAGGCCAGGTTAACGGTTCCCGACGGCGCAGAGGTGTTGCTGGAAACTGCCTTGCCTCAACTGTCGGCGAAGCAGCGCCGTGCGCTGATGGTGAAAAGCGCGTTACCCGCCGGTTACCCACTGGGTGGGCCGGGCGCGGATCAGGCATTCTGGCAGCGGCTGGATTTAGATGCGGCCTACGCCCAGGCGAGGCACCGTTAACCTGTAACGGGCGGAAAACCCCGCCCGTGTTTGCTACAGCGTCGCCTGGGTTGGCGTCATGCCCGGCACCAGAATCACTTTTCGGCACGCTTCTTCCCGTTTTTCAAAGATGGCATAGCCCCGTGCCGCATCCTCCAGCGGCATATGGTGCGTCACAATCTCTTCCGGGGTTAAATGCCCTTTTTCGATGAGGCTGAGCAGGTCGGGCAGATAAGCATGAACATGCGTCTGGCCCATTTTGAAGGTCAGGCCCTTGTCAAACGCATCGCCGAACAGGAAGCCGTGAATAAAGCCGGCGTACACACCGGGCACGCTGACAATTCCGCCCCGGCGAACGGCCGCAATACACTGACGTAACGCTTTCCCGCTGCTGCCTTCCAGTTTCAGGTTAGTTAATACCGTTTCTGTCAGGCTGCCCTTGGCTTCAAAACCAACGGCGTCAATGACCGCATCCACGCCGCGATGGCCCGCACTGTGTTCAATGATCCAGGCGGCGGGATCGTCAGTTTTATCGAAATTAATCGGGATCACACCATAACGTTCCCGGGCAAAGTCCAGCCGGTAGTCATTATAATCGATCATATAGATCTGTTCTGCGCCCTCCAGGCGGGCGCAGGCGGCGCTGAGTAAGCCGACGGGGCCAGCACCAAAGATCGCGACGCTTGAACCCGGCTTGATTTCAGCATTTTTGACCGCCTGCCAGGCGGTCGGCAGGATATCAGACAGAAACAGCACTTTCTCGTCCGGGAGCGTTGCAGGCACTTTAAACGGACCGGTATTCGCTTTGGGAACTCGGACATATTCCGCCTGACCGCCGGGGATACCGCCGTACAGTTTGCTGTAGCCAAACAGGGCCGCAGGTGGCGTAATTTTTTTGCGGTTTAAGATCGCGCCTCTTCCGCTGTTGGTGTTTTCGCACGCGGCGTACTGATGCAGATGACAAAAAAAGCAGTCGCCGCAGGCAATCACAAACGGAATCACCACCCGATCACCTTTTGCCACGGCGGTCACTGCGCGACCTGCTTCCACCACTTCGCCCATGAACTCGTGGCCAAAAATGTCGCCATGATCCGTACCCGGAATTTTTCCCCGGTACAGGTGCAGATCTGAGCCACAAATAGCCGTGGCGGTAACGCGAAGAATAATATCATCGGCCGCTTCCAGACCGGGATCGGCAACATTATCAACGCTGACTTTATGCGGACCATGCCAGGTTAAGGCTTTCATGTAGTTGACTCCTGTAAACCGGTGAAGCACAGCAACGGCGCGGTCGGCGATACCCGCCCGACAACAGTCGTCGCCAAAATTTGTAAGGGTGCTTGAAGTGTAGTGAGGGAAAAACGGGTAAGCAGAGCGGTGGGGTGAAACCATGAAACAACCACGGCCTGTAAAGCCTTTCCTGTAGGGGATGATGCGCATAACCCGCCCGGAATCTGCACGATATGACGCATTACTTGAACTCAGGTCGTCAGATAGTGTAAAAAAACGCACGCGCAATCGATTACGCAGCGGCAGCCTGAGGCATTCCTGTCGCCCGCGTTTACCTGTTCCCTCTGAGAACGGCCACACTTTTATCCGCAACTGGCCGCCTTTGCGGCTGATGCATACTCTGGAAAAGCTAATGAAAACCTCGCACACCCGCCCCCTGGAATCTGCCCGCATTACAGAAGAAACGGGCTGGCGTAAAACGGATACCGTCTGGATGCTGGGGCTGTACGGCACCGCAATCGGCGCAGGCGTCCTGTTTCTGCCCATCAATGCGGGGATGGGCGGTCTGTTGCCGCTGATAATTATGGCGCTGCTGGCTTTTCCGCTGACATTTTTTGCCCATCGCGCCTTAACGCGTTTCGTGCTGTCAGGCAGTCATCCGGCGGGCGACATCACGGATGTGGTGGAGGAGCATTTTGGGGCTGGCGCAGGCAGGTTGATCACGCTGCTCTATTTCTTTGCTATCTACCCCATTTTGCTGATGTACAGCGTGGCGATGACGAATACGGTCGAAAGCCTGATGGTCAATCAACTTGGGTTGACTGCGCCCCCGCGCGCCTTACTGGCGCTGCTGTTAATTGTCGGCATGATGACGGTGGTGCGCTTCGGCCAGACCATGATTGTCAAGGCGATGAGCGTGCTGGTTTATCCCTTCGTCGCGGTGCTGATGTTGATGGCCGTCTGCCTGATTCCTCACTGGCACAGCGCCGCACTGCAAACGTTGCACAGCGGCGGCGGCAACCTGTGGAGCACGTTGTGGCTGGCCCTGCCGGTGATGGTCTTTTCTTTTAATCACTCGCCGATTATCTCATCATTTGCGGTGGCCAAACGTCAGGAATACGGCGCCCAGGCTGAGCAAAAATGCTCACGGATTCTGGCCTGCGCGCACCTGTTAATGGTGCTGACCGTTATGTTCTTTGTGTTCAGCTGTGTGCTGAGCTTGTCCCCTGATGACCTGCGGTCAGCGAAAGCTCAGAACATTACGATATTGTCCTATCTGGCGAACCATTTTAATGCGCCGCTGATCGCCTGGACGGGGCCGGTAATCGCCATGGTTGCAATCGCTAAATCCTTTCTCGGGCACTACTTAGGGGCACGCGAAGGGTTTAACGGCATCGTTAACAAAGCCCTGCGCAGCCGGGGCAAGACGATTGCGCCTCAGCGGCTGAATCGCCTGACGGCAGGCTTTATGCTGCTGACGACCTGGTTGGTGGCGACGCTCGATCCTAATATTCTGAGCATGATTGAAACCCTGGGCGGCCCGGTGATTGCGGTCATTCTGTTTTTAATGCCGATGTACGCTATTCATCGTGTTCCTGCCATGCGCCAATACAGCGGCAAGCTCAGTAATGTCTTTGTGGTGGCCAGTGGGCTGATTGCCATTTCCGCTATTTTCTATTCGCTTTTGCAGGCGTGACTGGCGGGCGGCTGGCAACGCCGCCCTGTGTTTCTGCCGGACAGCGATCCTCCGTTCACGGCTTCAGACGTATTCGCTAAAAAAAGTTTTAAATTTTTTACGAATTTGCATGTTAAAGTTAACGAGAATAATTCTTATTCCTTAACAGGGTTACTAAACATGAAATTCGGTATTTTTGCAGCAACATTGTTGGCCTCAACCGTCTGTTCGGCAACGACGTATCCTGTCACCGTCACCGACATGGATGGCCAGCGTATCACGCTGCAGAAAGAGCCCCGGCACATCATTTTGCAGGACGGGCGCGACATTATGGCGCTGGCGTTGCTGGATCGTGATAATCCGTTCAAACGCGTCGTGGCCTGGAACAATCTGCCCAAAAAGCAGGACACGCAAACGTGGGCGCTGCTGGAGAAAACCTGGCCGCAGGCTGCCAGTATTGTGGATATGGGATTCAACGATCAGGGACAGGTAAACCTTGAAAGCGTGCTGGCGCAGAAGCCGGATCTGATGATTGCGCAACTGCGTGCCAAACCGGCGCTGATGCAATCTGGCGTACTGACCACGTTGAAAAGCCTGAATATCCCGGTCGTGTTTGTCGATGACGAACTGCATCCTAAGCAAAACACGGTGCCAGGGATAACGTTGCTGGGCAGCGTGCTGAACCGTGAAGCGGAGGCGAAAGCCTATACAGATTTTTATCAACAGCGCTGGCATGCGCTGCAAACGAAAATCGATCAGGTCAAAAACAAGCCTACCGTCTTTATTGAACCTATCGCCGGTAACAGCGACAGCTGCTGTTTTACCCACGCTCACAGCGGCTGGGGCGGGCTGGTTGAGGCGGTCGGCGGTAAAAATATTGGCTCGTCACTGCTGCCCGGTAATGCCGGTTTTGTGTCGCTGGAGAAGATCATCGCCATGAAGCCGGACGTTTACATTATGACCGGCTCGAAACGGTCCAACAGCAACGTGTTGCCGCTGGGCTACGGGGCGAATAAACAGGATGTCGCCACCACTTTTACCACATTACTAAAACGCACAGGGCTGGCGCAGATTGAGCCGGTGAAACAGGGAAAGACCTACGGGATTTATCACCACTTTTATAACCATCCCTACAACATTATTGGTATGGAAATTCTGGCAAAAGATCTTTATCCAAAGCAGTTTAGTGACCTGGATCCTACCGCGGATTACCACAACATTATCCGCCAGTTTACTAAATTACCGGATGCGCCCGTCATGCTGAGTTATCCCTGATACCTTTCCCTGAGGCGCGAACCTGTTGACCGCCGCGTGCAGGCTGAATTATGTGTTGAGTCAGCCTGCATAACGCGCTGCGGTTGAGGCTGATCCGCTTATCGGAAAGGATTCCGTTACGTTGCCGATGACCGCGCGCCTCTGGCTGACGCGCTTTCGTGCCGTTTAACATCATGGTCGGGCTGACCCTGCTCGCCTGATTACGCGTGAGTCTCTGCTGTCACCCTGTTGTTCTTCCACCTGCGGCGTCGTTCAGCGCGTCCTGAGACACGGCGCTTTCATCTGCTGACTTTTAAGAGTTTTGGCGATACTTATTGTGACGCCTCATGCCGATAGTAGTCATAACGGCGCGTCGTCGCCGTTATACTGGAGGCAGTACCATGAAAAAAATAAAATCAGTTTTAGTGAGTGTCCTTTTAGCATACAGCACCCTGTACAGCCTGCCGGGACTGGCGGATGGCCCCGGTGGTCCTGGTGGCCCATGGCATCATCCGGGACGCGGTCCTGATGGTTTCGGCCCGCCGGGCCTGCGACGCGAAGGACCGCCGGGACCGGGTGGACCGCCACCGCCTGATGCGCGTCGTGACTACGACCACGATCGGTTTGCGTGGGAAGGGCATGAATTCCGGCGCGGCCGACCCGTTCCACGGGAATATTGCGGCGACAGATACCGGATCGATGACTGGCGTGAGCGCGGGTTGAGAGAGCCACCGGAAGGGCAGCACTGGGCGGATATCGATGGTAACTATGTGCTGATTGCAGCGGCCACCGGCATTATCACCTCACTCATCCTCAACAACGCGTTTCATTGATCACCATACAGGGATGGCAGATGCCATCCCTTTTTTATGCCACATGCGCTGCATTATCAGGCTATTCTGACAGTGAATCCTGAACGTTTCCCTGCTAAGGAGTTCTGATGACCACGGTAAAAATGGTTGCCGTTGATATGGACGGCACCTTTCTGGATGACAAAAAGCAGTACAACCGCGCCCGTTTTCTTGCCTGTTACCACCAGCTCAGCCAGCGAAACATCAGGTTTGTGGTCGCCAGTGGCAATCAATACCACCAACTGCGGTCGTTTTTTCCTGAGATTGCCAGCGAGATCGCCTTCGTCGCTGAAAATGGCGCATTGATTATCGACAGGGATGAAGAGCGGTTCTGTGGCGCGTTCTCACGCAGCGACATTGATGCCGTGCTCGATACGTTGAAAAACGGACACTATCCCGACCTGCGTTATCTGCTTTGTGGACGAAACAGCGCCTATTATTTTGAGGGAATGGATGAAACGTGGCTGGTGAAGATGCGTCACTACTGTCACCGGCTTAAGCCAATACGTACGCTTGATGAGGTGGCTGACGATCGGATACTGAAATTTGCGCTGAATCTGTCAGACGATTACGTTGAGCCTTTAATGGCGGATATTGGTCGCCTGCACGCAGGATCGGCAGCAGCCACATCCAGCGGTCACGGCTCGGTAGATTTAATCGTGCCCGGTCAGCATAAAGCCAATGGCCTGAACCTGCTGGCACAGCGCTGGGACATTTCCCACGATCAGGTGCTGGCCTTTGGTGATGGCGGTAACGATCTGGAAATGCTGCAGCAGTCCGGGTACAGCTTCGCCATGCGCAATGCGCCGCAACGGGTAAAGCAAACGGCGCGTTTTTTGGCTCCCGGAAACAATGAGGAAGGTGTCCTGCAGGTGATTGAACAGATGCTGGCAGGGGAAGCGCCGTTCAATACAGCGGCAGCGCAGCAGAGGTAGTGGCCTGATGCGGGCGGGCAAAACGCCCGCCCGTGGGCTACGCGGTGACGGTCCAGGCACGAACAAGCATGTCGTGCATCTCATCTTTACTGTAGCTGATCAGACTGTTTTTACTGTTCGCGCGGGCCAGAATCCAGGCCACGTCCGCTTCGCTCAGCGTCGGGCCATCCAGCCAGAATGCGGTAATCGCGGTACGTTGCAGCCAGGCTTTCAGGTCACGTGCCGGAGAGTCCGTGTGCGTGCCAAACAGCTGCTGATGCATGTCGGCCATCAACTGACGTTGTTCAGGATGCTGGCTCACGGCCAGATGGTCCAGAAACGTGAATAACAGCCTGCCGCAGACTTCGCCATGATGGAAAGGCTTTATCGCCCCCAACTCGCCCGCAATACCGTGAATCACGCCCAGACCGGCAGTGCTCAGGCTGACACCGCCCAGCCAGGAAGCCATCATCATCGCCTCACGCGCCCGATCGCCTGTTTCATCCAACTGGTTCAAGGCCGGCCAGGCCTGGATAAACTGACGCAGCCCACTCAAGGCCATCTGACGGGTAAAGTGGTTGCCCTTGCCAGACAGGTAGGCTTCAAACAGATGTGTGAAGGCATCGATCCCGCAGGTCGCCAGCACAGTATCGGGGGCGCCTTTGAGTAAGTCGGGATCCAGGATGGCGACCTGCGGCACAAATACCGGATGACGCAGCGACGCTTTGATCTGGATATCCTGCTGGTCGGTCACCACCGCGTTTTGGGTAACTTCGCTGCCGGTGCCCGCCGTGGTCGGAACGGCGATGAGGGGAAGGGTAACCGGGTTGACCGCCGTATCGCCGACTTTTTCCAGATAACGGGCCGTGGAGAGTGGATGCTGAATCATGGCGCTAAAGGCTTTAGCCGCATCCAGTACGCTTCCGCCGCCTATCGCGACGACCCGATCAACATGCCCTCGCCAGCGGGTGACCCAGCCATCAATATCCGCCGGGGAAGCCTCATGGCTGACAATTTCATAACCCACAATATGATCGTTCAGGGTGGTTTTGATACGTGCATAAGCTTCCCCCTGCAAAAATGACCGGCCGCAAAAGAGCAGAGTGGCCTGGGGTTGGGCAGCCAGCAGAGGAATCAGCTTGCTGAGGCTTCCCCGGCCAAAAAGGGTATGTTGATTGCTGTACAGCTCACTCAGATTGTCACTCACCCGCGCATCCTTTTGTCTCTTCGCTAAGCTTTGAGTGTAACGAAAACCCAACGTCAGGCCTCAAGAAACTTTCTGATAGCGGTCGGTTAAAAAGTTGATCACCTTCGCAAAACGTAAATTCATCCCTGGCGGGGTGATGCGCGAGTCGGGATGTTACCCTTAACATGTTATCGGTAACAGGGTGTGTCAAAACATAAATGTCACGACATTTCCCTGATTTTAAGCGTCCTCCGGGACCACGATAACCAAGCGGCACTGACATCATTCAGGGCATCAGGTGGAGAAAAATTATGCCATTACTCTATGTGGCGATTGGCGTGGCATTACTGTTACTGCTGATGATTCGCTTTAAACTTAATGGTTTTATCGCGTTGATTCTGGTTGCGCTGGCGGTGGGCGTGATGCAGGGCATGCCGGTCAACAAAGTGATTATTTCAATTAAAAATGGCGTGGGCGGCACGCTGGGCGGTCTGGCGCTGATTATGGGTTTTGGCGCGATGCTCGGTAAACTGCTGGCCGACTGCGGCGGTGCGCAGCGTATTGCCACCACGTTGATTGCGAAGTTTGGCACGCGGCATATTCAGTGGGCGCTCGTGCTGACCGGCTTCATCGTGGGGTTTGCGCTGTTTTATGAGGTCGGTTTTGTCTTAATGCTGCCGCTGGTGTTTAGCGTCGCCGCATCAGCACGTGTCCCGCTGCTGTTTGTGGGCGTGCCGATGGCCGCGGCACTGTCCGTAACCCACGGTTTTCTGCCTCCTCATCCGGGCCCGACCGCCATTGCGACGCTGTTCAACGCAGATATGGGGAAAACGCTGCTGTTTGGCACCTTACTGGGCATTCCAACGGTGATTCTTGCGGGGCCGGTTTATGCCCGTTTCCTGAAAGGCATTGATAAACCGATTCCGGAAGGCCTGTACAACCCCAAAACTTTCACGGAAGCGGAAATGCCGGGCTTTGGGGTCAGCGTCTGGACATCGCTTGTGCCTGTAATACTGATGGCGCTGCGCGCGGTGGCCGAAATGGTTCTGCCTAAAGGGCATGCCTTGCTCCCTTATGCTGAGTTCTTTGGCGATCCCATCATGGCGACACTGATTGCTGTGCTGATTGCTATCTTCACCTTCGGTCTGAATCGTGGTCGCAGTATGGAACAGGTCATGGATACCCTGAGCGACTCCATCAAGATTATCGCCATGATGCTGCTCATCATTGGCGGCGGCGGTGCCTTTAAACAGGTCCTGGTGGACAGCGGCGTGGATAAATACATCGCCGGTATGATGCATGCAACTAATCTGTCGCCTCTCTTCATGGCATGGTCAATCGCTGCTGTGTTACGTATTGCACTCGGATCCGCTACCGTTGCGGCCATTACGGCAGGCGGCATTGTGGCACCACTGATTGCGACCAGCGGTGCCAGCCCTGAACTGATGGTCATTGCGGTGGGCTCGGGCAGTGTGATTTTTTCACACGTTAACGATCCGGGGTTCTGGTTATTTAAAGAGTATTTTAACCTGACTATAGGCGAGACGCTTCGCTCTTGGTCTGCGCTGGAAACCATTATTTCGGTGTGTGGGCTGGTGGGCTGTTTGTTGCTCTCTTACGTGGTATAGAAATCAGAGTGTAGAAAACAAAAGGGCCGCACAGAACGGGCGGCCCAAAAGGTTAATCTGCATCTTCAAAACCCGCTTTCACCATTTCTTCTCGCAGTGCGCGGGCAATCTCACGGTTACCGCCTGTAACCGGATAAATCACATTGTTGACCACATCATCAAGGTAATGCTCCGCAAACTCTTGTCGGGTCAGTTGCGTGCCGCCTTCATCATTGATGGCGAAAAAACCTTTGATTTTGTCGCCGCTGTACTTTGCCTTAAGGCTGTAGCGGCCCATACTGGTATTAATACTGCTCATAAGGTCTCTCCCTGCTCTGCATTTGGACTGTCAACATTCTCGGGCTTTCCTGTCGGCATAAATTTTAGCCAGGAATAATCTGCAAAACGAAACGGCAGGCCGCACTAAAGTCACGCGATGCGATACTTCTCACAGAAAGAAACCGCTAAAACCGATTATTGCCTTCCGGTATGCGATCACGGCTGGCAAAAAGCAAACGGCAAAATCTCGCCTATACTGTCAGGGGATTGTTTTATTAGGTAAGGGATATGAAATGAAAATAATTTTGTGGATCATCGCCATCATTTTTATCGTCGGACTGCTGACGCTGACAGGCGTGTTTAAGCTCATCTTCTGATCGTGTTTTTACGGGCATCCAGACGGGTGCCCGATGCCTAAAATTTTCCTGTGTGTTGTTTCTTTCCCCTTCGTATTTCAGCCTGCATCTCTGCGTCATCCCGACCGGCTGTGCCATCCCCAGGTACGTTGTGGCCGCAATCGCTGTTCTTCTCATCAAGGCCCTCGTACGCCCGCACAAGCAGGATCAGCGCCCGGTTTCATAGAGGAGTGTAACAGGGACACACCATATTTTAGCGGGTTTCTCAGTAAGCCCGGTTGCCTGTAAGTTGCTGTTTCGCTAGCTGAAGGGCAGGTAAGCGGCTATTTGCCCTTGCCGTTTGGGATGTGTTCAGATTTTTTACGTTAAAATTTCCCCACTTTTCCGTAACATGAATGATAATTACATGCTGAAAATACCCGGAGAGGGACACGTATCCGGGATTGAGGCGTTTTTCCGTTACTGAGTTTCAGTGTGGAATACTGAATTTAATCGAAACGATACAGGTAGCATTGACGTGAATAAATCTCTTTTTTCAGGCCCCTTTTTGGCCCTGTTTGTCTCTTTTTCCCTCCAGGCCGCCACATTTACCCAGCAAATCAAATCCGGCTGGAACACCTTTAGCGATAATGTTCAGCAAACCTGGGAACAACCGCAGAGCATCGATCTTTATGTGCCTGCCATCACCTGGCACAACCGTTGGACCTATGACAGAGAGCATATTGATCGCTACAACGAACGTCCCTGGGGAGCGGGCGGTGGCGTTTCCCGTTACGACGAGAAAGGGAACTGGCATGGCCTTTATGCGATGGCGTTCAAAGACTCCTTTAATCATTGGGAACCTTTTACAGGCTATGGCTGGGAAGCGACCTGGCGCCCGCTCACTAATCAGGCATTTCATTATGGACTGGGCTATACGGTTGGGGTAACGGCAAGGGATAACTGGGGATATTATCCCATCCCGGCTATATTACCTCTGGCATCAGTAGGTTACGGCCCAGTGAACTTTCAAATGACTTACATTCCAGGGACTTATAACAACGGGAACGTGTATTTTGCCTGGGTGCGCTGGCAGTTTTAACTGTCCGCGCCAGTGAATAAGTCACCGAAGGGTAAATAAAATGGATATTTATCACTTTTTCATCAAATCAGGCTGGACAAAACCTTCAGCAATTGCTGTACTAGATGACGACACAGTTTAGTGTCCATTTTTCATGTAAAGGTAATATAGATGTCTAAGATTAAAGGTAACGTTAAGTGGTTTAATGAATCTAAAGGATTCGGTTTCATTACTCCTGAAGATGGCAGCAAAGATGTATTCGTACACTTCTCTGCGATCCAGAGCAATGGCTTCAAAACTCTGGCTGAAGGTCAGCGTGTAGAGTTTGAAATCACTGACGGCGCAAAAGGCCCATCTGCTGCTAACGTTATCAGTCTGTAAGTTAACAGTCAGAATTCTAAAAACCCGCCTTCTGGCGGGTTTTTTTATGCCTGCGTTAATCTGTTTTTTGCTGCGGCGAGAACCCTGCTTGCGGTGTTGCTCACTTTAACCTCACGAACGGCTGCTTTCCTGCTGCCTTTCTTAATCCAGTCAGCCGCTTATCCGCCGTCAGGACGGTATTTCAGCGCATAAATTGCGCTACCAGTCACAGATAGCTCTTGTAACATAATTATAACAACCTCCCGAGGCAGCATTTTCGGGCTGATCGGGTTATAACTACCTTTCTACATCGCAGAGGAAGAGGTGACAGGATGAATATTCGCCCCGCCCAGGCCAGGGACAGTTTCGTGTTGAGCGCGCTGTTAAGTGAATTAGGTTATGGCGGCACAGAGTCGTTTATTGAACAGCGCCTTGCCCAGTTGATAACCGATCCCAGTGAAACGCTGCTGGTGGCCGAACACGGTAATCAGGTGCTGGGTTTTCTCTCTATGCACTTCATCCCACAACTGGCCCTGGCCGGTGATTTTGCCCGTATCAGCTATTTTTGTATTGCCGATGGTGAGCGCAGCAAAGGGGTGGGACAGACGCTGCTTAAGCAGGCTGAAGCGCTGGCGGCGCAACATGGCTGTGATCGCATGGAAGTACATTGTCATGCGTCACGCCTTAAAGCCAACCAGTTTTATGGCCGCGAAGGGTATGTTGAATCACCGCGCTACCATGTGAAAGCCTTACAGCCATTATAAGCGCCACAGCAGGGCTGCTGTCGGCAGGGAGGATGACGAATGAAAGTCGCGCTGGGTCAGTTTGTCGTTAAACGGGAATGGCAGGAGAATGCGCAAGCCTGTATAAACATGATGGCACAAGCCCGGGAAGCCAGCGCCGATCTGCTGGTGCTACCGGAGGCCGTGCTGGCCACAGATATGACCAACCCTGACTGGATACGGGAAGCGGCCCAACCGCTGAACGGCCCGTTTCTGACCCAGTTACTGGCCGCCAGCCAGGGGCAGGCGCTGACGACCGTGTTCGGGATGCATGTGCCGGGCGACAGCCATAAAGTCTTTAACGTTCTGGTAGCCATTTGCGACGGCAAGATTCTGGCGGAATACCGCAAGCTGCATCTGTACGATGCCTTTTCAATGCAGGAATCGGCGCGGGTTGAGGCCGGTCAGGACGTGCCGCCGTTGGTGCCCGTGGCGGGCATGAACGTTGGGCTGATGACCTGCTATGACGTGCGGTTTCCGGAAATGGCACGACGTCTTGTGCTGGATGGTGCTGACGTGCTGGTCGTGCCATCAGCATGGGTCAGAGGACCGCTAAAAGAGATGCACTGGGATTTACTCACCCGAACGCGAGCGCTGGAAAATACCTGTTATGTATTGGCGGTGGGCGAGTGCGGCGCACGTAATATTGGCAACAGTATGGTGATCGATCCGCTGGGCGTACCCATAAGTCGCGCCGCGGAGTCGCCTGCTTTGATCGTTGCCGATCTGGACCCACAGCGCATTGCGGCGGCGCGGGCTCTGCTGCCGGTGCTGGAGAACCGTCGCTTTGCCCGGCCAGAGCTGGATCCGGCGCGTTGATCCCCGAGGCGCAGGGGAACGGGCAAAGCGTAGCGCATAAAATGCGTCGGGCGTTTTCTTACTCTGTTACAGATTCCGCTTGAGGTTGCCCCTAAACTGCGCCTAAATAGTCATTACCGTTATTCGTCAGATTATAAGGTTAAATATGGAAGGTATCAGTATTGCCAAGCTGCTGATTATCGGTGCGCTTATCGTACTGCTTTTTGGCACCAACAAGTTACGCTCTCTGGGTGGCGATCTGGGCTCCGCAATCAAAGGCTTTAAAAAGGCTATGAAAGACGAAGATTCCAGTGCAGCACGTACCTCAGCGGAAGAAACCCCTGCAGAACGCGTTTCTCATAAAGAGTAAGACCGCGTCAGAATGACAGAAGTGTTACTTTTTATTTCTGACTGCAGAAAAAAACCAGATTGCGGACAATCTGGTTTTTGTTTTTTCTGCACCTGACATAACGGCAAATGCTTATTTCACTTCCAGCCCTTTTGCCTGCATATCCGCGTGATAAGAAGAACGCACAAAGGGTCCACAGGCCGCGTGGGTAAAGCCCATCGCCAGCGCTTCTTCTTTCATTTCATCGAACTCCGCCGGGCTGACATAACGCTGAACAGGTAAATGGTGGCGGCTGGGCTGCAAGTACTGTCCCAGAGTAAGCATTGTCACACCGTGACGACGCAGATCGCGCATGACCTCAATGATTTCAGCATTGGTTTCACCCAGACCAACCATTAAACCGGATTTCGTCGGTACATCAGGATGCGCCTCTTTAAAACGCTCCAGCAGCTTCAGCGACCATTCATAGTTGGCACCCGGACGCACCTGACGGTATACACGCGGCACGTTCTCAAGGTTGTGGTTAAACACATCCGGTGGGGCGGCGGTCAGAATCTCGAGCGCACGATCCATGCGACCACGGAAGTCGGGTACCAGCGTTTCGATCTTGATATTAGGGCTTTTTTCGCGGATGGCGGTAATACAGTCCGCAAAATGCTGAGCACCGCCGTCGCGCAGATCGTCGCGGTCCACGGAGGTGATTACCACATAGCGCAATGCCATGTCGGCAATGGTCTGTGCCAGCTTACCGGGTTCATTCGCGTCGGGCGCGTTGGGGCGACCGTGTGCCACATCGCAGAACGGGCAACGGCGGGTACAAATTGCACCCAGAATCATAAAGGTGGCGGTACCGTGGTTAAAGCATTCGGCAAGGTTAGGGCAGGAGGCTTCTTCACAAACAGAGTGCAGACCGTTTTTACGCATCGCCGCTTTAATGCCCTGAATACGACTGGAGTCCGCAGGCAGTTTGATTTTCATCCACTCCGGCTTGCGTAAGATTTCTTGCCGGTCAACGGCCACGGTTTTCACCGGGATCAGCGCCATTTTGTCTGCGTCACGGTATTTGACGCCGCGTTCCATCTGAATTGGTTTACTCATAAATCAGCAGGTTCCGGTCGGATTGCGATTTGAAAGCTGTCTCACTCAACCCGAGAAGGCGGCTTTCAACTTTATTTGAAAAAAGTGCAAAAATTATATCATCTCAGCGGCCAGGAAGCAGCCACAGACGTGCGTGATAAGTTACATATTTGTAAATACGCACGCACCGTCAAGGTAAGGCCGGTTCCGCCTCATGCCATTCCACCTGCTGATAACCTAACTGGCGGGCGAAGGTCTCGGCAAGCCGTGGGCGGACATCCGCCAGCGTGACCTCCGGGCAAAAATGTTTTAACTGCGTCATGTGCATGCCCGCGTAACCGCAGGGGTTGATACGCAAAAACGGGCTGAGATCCATATCGACATTGAGAGCCAGCCCATGAAACGAGCACCCTTTGCGAATGCGCAGGCCCAGCGAGCAGATTTTTTCTTCTCCGACATAAACGCCGGGTGCATCGGCGCGCGCCCGAGCCGCCACACCAAAGCTGTCCAGTACGGCGATCACCGTTTCTTCTAACGCGGTGACAAGCTGACGCACGCCGGTTTTGCGACGTTTAACATCGATCAGCACATACATGATCTGCTGACCCGGACCGTGATAGGTCACCTGGCCGCCGCGATCGCTCTGTACCACCGGAATCGAGCCGGGCATCAACAGGTGCTCGGCTTTGCCTGCCTGGCCCTGGGTAAAGACCGGCGGGTGTTCAACCAGCCAGATTTCATCACGGCTTTCAGCGTCGCGCTGGTCGGTGTAGCGATGCATCGCGTCTGAGGTTAACTGCCAGTCACATAAACCAGGCTGGCGAATAAGGAGCGTTTCAGCTGACAAAACGAATATCCGTTAAGAGGGCAGAGGCTGAGTATAACGCCGGCCGCGCGGAAGTGAAATGATGAGCGTAAAAGGAAGGCTGAGACGTTTTCCGCCGCACCGGCGCGGTCTGCAAACAAAAACGGGCCAGCCGGTAGCACCGACATGGCTCGTTGGCAGTATGACTGACAGTGTTACAACACCATGCGCACGATTTCAATTTTGCCCAGTTCTTCATACAGGGTTTCAACCTGTTCGATATGTGTCGCATTAATGGTGACGTTGACCGAGTGATAGTTACCCTTGCTGCTCGGTTTCACCTCAGGGCTGTAATCGCCGGGAGCATGGCGCTGCACCACTTCAAGCACCAAATCAACCAGCTCCGGTTGTGCCAGCCCCATCACTTTATAGGTAAACGGGGTCGGGAATTCGAGCAGTTCATTCAGTTTGGTTTTCATAATCACTCCGGTACTTAAAAAACAGGCTCCCGCCGAAGCGGGAGCATCATATTAACCTGTAATGGGGGCGAGGTGGCGGTTTTTCAACCGCCGCCATGCACCTTTAACCAAACCAGTGATGGAACATCAGTTTGATGTAGTCAACGATACGGCTAAAGAAGCCGCCTTCAGAGACTTCGTTCAGCACCACCAGAGGGCGTTGATCGATGGTTTTGCCATCTAACTGGAAGTTGATGCTGCCCACAACCTGATTTTTCTTCAACGGCGCATGCAGTTCAGTATTGCTCAGCACATAGCTGGCTTTTAGGTCTTTCATACGGCCACGAGGAATGGTCAGATACGCATCTTTTTCCACGCCCAGCTGTACGCGATCGCTGTTACCAAACCACACGGGCTCAGAGGCAAACTCTTTGCCGGCTTTCAACGGTGCAACCGTTTCAAAGAAGCGGAAGCCCCAGGTCAGCAGCTTTTTGCTTTCGGTTTCACGGCCCTTAAAGGTATGTCCACCCATTACGGCGGAAATCAGGCGCATCTGACCTTCTGTCGCAGAGGCAACCAGGTTATAGCCCGCCGCTGCGGTGTGGCCGGTTTTGATCCCGTCGACCGACAGACTGGTATCCCACAGAAGACCATTACGGTTCATCTGGCGAATGTTGTTGAAGGTAAACTCTTTTTCTTTGTAAACCGCATACTCTTCCGGCACATCACGGATAAGCGCCTGACCAATCAACGCCATATCACGGGCGGAGCTGTATTGGCCTTCGGCGTCCAGGCCATGGACGGTCTGGAAGTGCGTGTTCTGCAGACCCAGCGCTTTCACGTAGTTGTTCATCAGCCCTACGAAAGCATCCTGGCTGCCGGCAACATAGTCCGCCATCGCGACGCAGGCATCATTACCAGACTGCAGGACGATACCGCGCGTTAACTGAGAAACCGGTACGCGATCGCCGGGTTTCAGGAACATCAGTGATGATCCTTTAAAGACCGGATTGCCCGTTGCCCAGGCATCCTGACCAACAGTCACCATGTCGTCCTGATGAATTTTCCCGGCTTTCACTGCCTGACCGATCACGTAGCTGGTCATCATCTTCGTCAGACTGGCAGGATCGCGGCGTGCATCGGCGTTCTTTTCAGCCAGCACTTTGCCTGAGTTGTAGTCGATTAGAACGTAGGCTTCCGCATCAATATCCGGAACGCCCGGAATCATGGTCTTAAGATTGACATCATCAGCAATGGCGGCATGGCTGAGAGAGAAAGCGATCAGTGATCCCACTGTCAGGCGTTTTAACAAA
The DNA here is from genome assembly GCF_043545505.1 of Pantoea sp. SGAir0183. NCBI lineage: Bacteria > Pseudomonadati > Pseudomonadota > Gammaproteobacteria > Enterobacterales > Erwiniaceae > Pantoea > Pantoea sp. SGAir0183. The sequence continues at coordinate 3,169,383 of NZ_CP028053.1, read as the reverse complement.
CGAGAAGGTTTCAGCGTGTTCATGTGTGGGACGACAACATCCATGGGTTTAGGGTTAAAAAAAGTCATTCATCATAACAAATGCCTGATTAACAGGCACCCGGCTTGATAACTGGGTTGTTAACAGACGTTACCAGTCATGAGTAAAGCTGTTGTTTAACGACCTGCGGTGGTCACAAAAGCCGCGCTCTGACCCTCACGGCTCAGGCGCTGCTGTAGCGCCACAGCTTCGGCACGGGTTTTGTAACCGCCGAGCTGTACGCGATAAACGTTGTTCCCCGCGTTTTCCACTGCGCCGGGTACGCCGAAGCGCTGGCGCAGACTGCTGAGCAGCTGGCGCGCACGTGCTGCATCATTGATAGCGCTGACCTGGACGACATAGCCGGACAGCGAAGCGCTGCTGCTCTGGCTGGATGAAGCGGCGTGAGGCGCGGCGGCGCTGGCAACCACCGGTGCGGCAGCGGCAGTGGCGGGGGCCGCCTCTGGCTCACTGCCTTCCAGAACACCGCTCGGTAAGGGCTGAGGGGCCCCCAGAAAACCACTGCTCTGAACGGGCGCGCCCATGGCATTGTCCGTTTTCAGCGTCGCATTACTGATGGGCGACACGTCCTGTGCGGCAGGTGCCGTTTCCATTGCCGGTGCCGTTTGCGTCTGACCGCCGCCGTTCATGACGGAGGGCGAACTCATGACGGGGCCGTTCAGATCGGGACGTGCGGGCAGGGCGTAACTCTGTTTTGCCACAACAGTGCCGATAGTACCCGGACCCGAGAGCGTGCCATCTGGCGCGACGCTGATGTAATCCACGCGGACGCGGGTGTTATTGGAGATGTTCAGACGATCGCCGGCCGCACGTGACAGATCGATAATGCGTCCTGGCGTGTAAGGGCCACGATCGTTAACGCGCACGACAATCTGACGTCCGTTGGCCAGATTCGTGACGCGCACATAACTTGGCAGCGGCAGTGTCGGATGCGCGGCGGTCAGGGCATCCGGATCAAAAGGCTCGCCGATGGCGGTACGGCTGCCCTGGGCTTCGTCACCATACCAGGCGGCCAAACCGACTTCACTGTAGTTAGCCGGATTTTTGATGATGTGATAAGTCTTGCCATTGACGCTGTAGTCCTGACTGGTCGACGGGTTGACCGGCTCATAACGCGGCTCAACGCCAGGAATTTCCACCACCGGGCCATTGTAGGCGGGCTGGGGTGGAGCACTCTGCTGTTGCGGTTCCTGAGTAGAACATGCAGCCAACACCATTGAAGCCAATACAACGCCAAGCCAGTCCTTACGCATCTGCGACCTCTTAAACACTTTTAGATAACATTTTTCGGTGTGTGTGGATCGACATTACGATGCCAAATCCCGCCATAAGCACAATAAGCGCCGAGCCGCCATAGCTGACCAGCGGCAGCGGAACGCCAACCACCGGTAAGATACCACTAACCATGCCAATGTTAACGAAAACATAGACGAATAAAATCAACATTAATCCGCCCGCCATGACGCGCCCAAAGGTGGTCTGTGCCCGGGCGGCGACGATCAGGCCGCGCATGATTAACAGCAGGTAGAGCACCAGCAGTAACAACACGCCAACCAGACCCAGCTCTTCGGCCAGCACGGCAAAAATAAAGTCCGTATGACGTTCCGGCAAGAATTCCAGCTGTGACTGTGTACCGTGCAGCCAGCCTTTACCGCGCAAGCCGCCGGAGCCAATGGCGATTTTTGACTGAATGATGTGATAGCCCGCGCCCAATGGGTCGCTTTCCGGATCAAGCAGCATCATCACGCGGTCTCGCTGATAATCATGCATCAGGAAGAACCACAGGATAGGAATAAAGGCTGCGACCAGCAGGACGGCAATGCCAATCAGTTTCCAGCTCATGCCCGACAGAAACAGCACAAACAGCCCGGACGCGGCGATGAGAATCGAGGTGCCGAGGTCAGGCTGTGCGGCCACCAGCAGTGTGGGAAGAAAAATCAGCACCAGCGCAATTGCGGTATTCTTCAGGGTAGGTGGACAGACATCGCGGTTAATAAAACGCGCCACCATTAACGGCACCGCAATTTTGGCGATCTCGGAAGGCTGAAAGCGGACAAACCCCAAATCCAGCCAGCGCTGTGCGCCTTTACTGATTTGCCCAAAAGCATCCACCGCGATCAGCAGAATGACGCAGATAATATACAGATAAGGTGCCCAGCCTTCATACACTCGCGGCGGGACCTGCGCCAGCACCAGCATAACCACTAATCCCATGGCGATCTGGCCCAGTTTACGTTCCATCATGCCGGGATCCTGGCCGCTGGCACTCCAGATAACAATGGCGCTGTAGGTCAGTAGCGCAAGGATGATCAGCATAAACAGCGGATCAATGTGCATGCGCATCCAGATCGTCCGCTTCTGCGGGCTGTCATTCATCGACATGATTATTCACCTTCATAGCCAGGTGGTGTAGGCGCAGCATCCGGCAGGACAGTATTGTTATCGCCTAACATAATGTGATCCAGAATCTGGCGCATGACCGTGCCCACTGCCGGACCGGCCCCGCCGTTTTCCAGAATCATGGTGACGGCAACGCGTGGTTTATCGTAAGGCGCGAAAGCGGTCATCAGCTTATGGTCACGTAAGCGTTCAGCGATTTTATGCGCATTATACGTTTCGTTCTCTTTCAGACCGAAGACCTGTGCGGTACCGGACTTCGCGGCAATTTTGTAAGGCGCATCGGCAAAGCTTTTGTGGGCCGTGCCGTTTGGCCGGTTGGCGACGCCGTACATGCCGTCTTTGGCAATTTCCCAGTAGCCAGAGTGGATATCGCCAATCGGCTGGGAAGGCGGCTGACGATAAGGCACCAGCGTACGGCCTTCACGGGTCGCGCGCAGCAAATGCGGCACTTTGATGATGCCGTCGTTGATAAGAATCATCATCGCTTTGTTCATCTGCAACGGTGTCGCTGTCCAGTAACCCTGACCGATGCCGACTGGAATGGTATCGCCTTGATACCAGGGCTTTTTAAAGCGACGCATTTTCCAGTCACGCGTCGGCATGTTGCCAGCGCTTTCCTGAGGCAGGTCAACGCCGGTGCGCATGCCATAGCCAAATTTCGTCATCCACTCCGACAGACGATCGATGCCCATGTCATAGGCAACCTGATAAAAGAAGGTATCAGCGGACTCTTCCAGCGATTTGGTGACATTCAGGCGACCATGTCCCCATTTTTTCCAGTCACGGTAGCGTTTCTCGGAGCCGGGGAGTTGCCACCAGCCAGGATCGAACAGGCTGGTATTACGGTTAATCACCCCCGCACTCAGGGCGGAGACGGCAACATAGGGTTTAACGGTAGAAGCAGGCGGATAAGCGGCCTGAATCGCACGGTTATAGAGTGGGCGATTTTCATCGTTCAGCAAGCCGCGATAGTCTTTGCTGGAAATGCCGTCAACGAACAGGTTGGGATCGTAGCTGGGGGTCGACACCATCGCCAGAATCTCACCGGTGCGCGGATCGCTGACCACGACCGCTGCACGACTACCGGCCAGCAGCGTCTCGATATACTGCTGCAGTTTGAGATCGATAGTCAGATAAATATCACGACCGGCCTGGGGCGACTGCTCGTGCAACTGCCGTATGACCCGGCCACGGTTGTTAACTTCGACCTCTTCATAGCCGGTTTTGCCATGCAGCAGGTCTTCGTAATAGGCTTCGATACCGAGTTTGCCGATATCATGCGTTGCCGCATAGTTGGGCCATTTTCCCTCTTTATCCAGACGGGCCACGTCGCGGTCGTTAATTTTCGACACATAGCCCACAACATGAGTCAGTGTCTGGCCATAGGGATAATAGCGGCGCTGGTAGCCTTTCACTTCTACGCCAGGAAAGCGATACTGATTCACCGCAAAGCGCGCCACCTGCACCTCATTCAACCCGGTTTTAACCGGAATCGACGTGAAGCGGCGCGAACGTTTACGCTCTTTTTCAAACGCCTCGATATCCTCATCGGTGAGTTCGAGGACCGGACGCAAATTTTGCAGGGTTTGTTTCAGGTCATCGACCTTTTCCGGCACCAGTTCCGCCTGATAAATGGTCCGGTTCAGGGCCAGCGGCGTACCCGTGCGGTCATAGATGATGCCGCGGCTGGGCGCGACCGGCACCAGTTTGATTCGGTTTTCGTTGGAGCGGGTACTGTAATCGTCGAAACGTAAAATCTGCAGGTGATAGAGATTAACCACCAGCACGGAGGAGAGCAGTAAGACGCCGACAAAAGCAATATAAGCCCTGCGGACAAAGACTTTTTGTTCGGCGCTGTAATCGCGAAAGGCGTTGCTTTGTAATTTCATCCGCTACTTGTAATGTCTGGAGTGAGCTTATCGGTTATTCACGATGATAAGGATGATTTGTCGTAATGCTCCATGCGCGATAGAGGCTTTCGGCAACCAGCACGCGCACCAGCGGATGAGGCAACGTTAAGGCCGAAAGCGACCAGCTCTGTTCCGCCGCCGCTTTGCAGGCTGGCGCTAACCCTTCCGGGCCGCCAATCAGCAGGCTGACATCGCGGCCATCCTGTTTCCAGCGTTCCAGCTGTTGGGCCAACTGTGGGGTTTCCCAGGGCTGTCCGGGAATATCCAGCGTGACAATCCGGTTGCCTTTACCTGTGGCGGCCAGCATCGCTTCACCTTCCTTTTCCAGGATGCGTTTGATGTCGGCATTTTTACCCCGTTTGCCCGCCGGAACTTCCGTCAGTTCAAACGGCATGTCTTTGGGAAAACGACGCAGGTATTCCATAAAACCGGTCTGCACCCAGTCAGGCATTTTGGTGCCGACGGCAACAAGCTGCAATTTCACCGCTTAACCCCAGAGCTTTTCCAGTTCATATAACTGACGGCTCTCTTCCTGCATCACATGCACGATGACTTCACCGAGGTCGACCACAACCCAGTCAGCGGCCGTCTTGCCTTCAACGCCCAGCGGCATCAGGCCGGCGGCGCGGGATTCCTGCTCAACGTGTTCAGCGATTGAGGTAACGTGGCGCGTCGAGGTGCCGGTGCAGATGATCATGAAATCAGTAATGCTTGATTTACCCTGAACGTCGAGGGTGACGATGTTCTGACCTTTCAAATCATCAATCTTATCAACAACGAACTCTTGGAGTGCTTTACCTTGCAAAAGGTTCCCCTTTAAAAACTGGTGAGAGCGGGCTGGCTGACGCCCGGGATACAGCCGAAAAATTTAGCGGCGTAGTATATCACGCCCATATCAGTCGCGATATAAGCCGGCGCGGTCGATATAGTCGATTACCGAGGCGGGCAGTAAATCGTCACAGGCGAGATGTTGATGACGACGCTTGCGAATTTCGGTAGCTGAAATGGCATAGAGCGGGGTTTCTGCCAGCCAGATGCCGCCGGCCGGACGCTGCTGCAGTTCCTGAGGATCGTGGATCACGTGTCTGTCCAGCCAGTCCTGCATGTCCGGCGTCGCCATCTCAGTCGGATAGCCTGGTCGCTGGCACACCAGCAGATGACACAGGCTCAGTAAATCCTGCCAGCGATGCCATTTTGCAAGCGTCAGTAATGAGTCCTGACCGATAATAAACCCTAACGGCTGATCGCCACGTTCAGCCCGTATGGCTTCTAACGTATCGACAGTCCATGAGGGCGTGTCCCGTTGCAGTTCGCGCGTATCGATATCAAAAAGCGGCAGATCGCGAATAGCGCACCGCAGCATCGCCAGGCGCTGTTGCGGACTGGCTTCCGGCTGCGGCCGGTGCGGCGGCACATTGTTGGGCAACAGGGTAACCCGGGCCAGGCCAGTTTGCTGCGCCAGCGCTTCTGCCGGGCGTAAATGGCCGAAATGGATCGGGTCGAAGGTGCCGCCAAACAGGGCGTGTAAATCAGACATGGGCAAAACTCGCGGGAAAAGCACGGTTGGCAATCAGCATTGACAGCGTTTGCAACTGTGGCCAGACCGATTGTCCATAATCCTGTTTCAGCGTAATTTCGATTTGCGTCAACAGATGGATTGCCTGTTGTAAGCGCGCTGCATCAAGGCGCTGCAACGCCTCAGTAAAGAGAGGACGGCGATTTTGCCAGATGCGCTGTTGATCCATCAGTGTACGCAGAGGTTGCTGTGTCTGATGACGTCGCAGGTGCAGCAGAGTCATCAGATCGCGCTGCAGCGTCCGCAGCAATATCGTCACTTCGCTGTCTTCACTTTCCAACTGTTGCAGGATATGCAGTGCGCGACGGCTCTTGCCTGCCAGTAGCGCGTCGACCCAGTGATAAGGCGTAAAGTGCGCGGCATCACTGACTGCGGCTTCAACGCGCGGTAGCGTGAGCTTGCCATCAGGCCACTGAAGAGACAGACGTTCAAGTGCCTGCGCCAGCGCCAGCAGGTTACCTTCGTAGCAGTAACAGAGTAGCTGGACCGCCGCATCGTCGATCGCGAGCTTCATCGCTTTGGCCCGGCTGGTGACCCAGCGCGGCAGTTGCGCCTGCTCCGGCGTCTGGCAGGGGACCAGTACCGCATGGGCTGACAGCGCTTTAAACCAGGCGCTGTTTTCCTGCGCTTTGCTGAGTTTCGCCATCCGGCAAATCAGCAAAATATCCTCATGAAGCAGCGAGGCGAGCGTGATCAGATGTTCGGCGATGGCGGCATTGGGACCATTTTCAGGAAACTGCAATGTAAGCGTCTGTCGCTGAGTAAACAGGCTCATTGACTGGCAACTGACAAACAGGCTGTCCCAGTCTGTTTGTGCATCCAGGGTAAAACTCATATGTTCTTCAAAGCCCTGCGCCACGGCGCTGGCGCGAATGGCATCCGCACTTTCCTGCAACAACAGAGGTTCATTGCCGGTTAATAAATAACAGGCGCGCAGCCCCTCACGGAGCTGCGCGCTGAGTTGTTCCGGATAAATCCTGATCATTGCGTCAGGGGTGCCGCGGAAGAGGCCGTTCCCGCAGCAGAGTGAACCGGTTTTGCCACCGTTGACGAAGAGGATGTCTGCGGGCTGTCCATCTGGGCCGCATGTACCGCCAACAGCTTACGAACCAGTTGTTCGGCTGCACGTTGACGCATCTCCTGGGTGATCATGTCCTGTTCCGCATCTTTCGCCAGGGCCGCGTTCGGGTTATCAAAGAACGAGCGATAAACGGTCGTGCTGATAGGGTAGATCCCTTTGTTGGGAATCAAGACCTGAGCCGTAACCACCATCGCCATCTGATATTCAGCGGTGGTGCCGCTGATGAAGACGGATGCGGTGCTTCGACCCTGAGATTCCCCGCCCAGACGCAGGGTCGGTACGACCATGCTGTTTTTCTGCGTCGCTTCAACGATGTTAACGTTGTTGATTCGCAACTGCTGACGCACCACGCGCGTCAGCGGCCCGTAAGGATCGCCCGTTTCTAAGACCAGCGTTCGCAGTTCCGTCGGCACCTGAGTGGTGCCGCGCGGGTGAAAACCACAGCCAGCGGTGATCACCGCCGCCAGCATGACAAACAACCTGATAATCGGATGTCGCACAGTTCCTCCTGAACTTAACCCACAACCAGGTTAAGCAGTTTGCCCGGTACATAAATGACTTTACGAATGCTCACACCATCAAGGTATTTCGCCACCAGAGGCTCCTCAGCAGCGCGCGCCTGAACCTGCTCCTGTGTAGCCTCGGCTGCCACAGTAATTTTACCCCGCACTTTACCGTTGACCTGCACCACGATCAGCAGAGAATCTTCGACCATTGCGGCGTCATCTGCCACTGGCCATTCCGCATTGTCGATAGTGCCTTCGCCGCCCAGCGTCTGCCACAGCACGTAGCTGGCATGCGGGGTGAACGGATACAGCAAACGCGTCACGGCCAGTAAGGCCTCCTGCATCAACGCACGATCCTGCTCGCTGTCCTGCGGCGCACGCGCCAGCTTGTTCATCAGCTCCATGACCGCCGCAATCGCGGTGTTAAAGGTCTGGCGACGACCAATATCATCCGACACTTTGGCAATGGTTTTGTGCAGGTCGCGGCGCAACGCTTTCTGATCGTCATTCAGGCTGGCGACGTCCAGGGCAACCGTTGCACCTTTCTGTGAATGATCGTAGACCAGTTTCCAGACACGTTTCAGGAAGCGATTTGCCCCTTCCACACCGGATTCCTGCCACTCCAGCGTCATATCCGCAGGCGAGGCAAACATCATGAACAGACGGACGGTATCGGCGCCATAGCGCTCAACCATCAGCTGGGGATCGATGCCGTTGTTTTTCGACTTGGACATTTTGCTCATGCCCGCGTAAATCACCTCGCGGCCCTGAGTATCTAAGGCTTTAACAATGCGGCCTTTCTCATCGCGCTCGACGGTCACGTCAACCGGCGAAACCCAGTTACGTTCGCCGTTAACGCCCAGATAATAGAACGCATCCGCTAACACCATGCCCTGGCACAGCAGACGTTTGGCTGGCTCATTCGAATTCACCAGGCCTGCATCACGCAGCAGTTTATGGAAGAAGCGGAAATACATCAGGTGCATGATGGCGTGTTCGATACCGCCGACATATTGATCTACCGGCAGCCAGTAGTTTGCTGCAGCCGGATCCAGCATACCGTCCTTGTAGTCGGCACAGGTATAACGCGCGTAGTACCACGACGATTCCATAAAGGTGTCAAAGGTATCAGTTTCGCGCAGCGCAGGCTGACCGTTCACGGTGGTTTTTGCCCAGTCCGGATCGGCTTTAATCGGACTGGTAATGCCGTCCATAACCACATCTTCCGGCAGAATCACCGGTAACTGGTCTTCTGGTGTCGGCATGACGGTGCCATCTTCCAGGGTTACCATCGGAATCGGCGCGCCCCAGTAACGCTGACGAGAAACGCCCCAGTCGCGCAGGCGATAGTTGACTTTACGCTCGCCAACGCCTTTTGCCGCCAGCGCATCTGCAATGGCGTTAAAACCGGCACTGTGATCCAGGCCGCTGCACTCGGCAGAGTTAAACAGCGTACCTTTGTCGGTCATCGCGGCGGCGCTGACGTCAGGCTCGCTGCCGTCCAGATTGAGGATAACCGGTTTGATCGGCAGATCGTATTTGGTCGCAAATTCCCAGTCGCGCTGGTCATGCGCCGGCACGGCCATGACCGCACCCGTACCGTATTCCATCAGGACGAAGTTCGCGACCCAGACAGGCAGGCGTTCACCCGTTAACGGATGCACGACAGACAGGCCTGTCGCCATGCCTTTCTTTTCCATGGTGGCCATATCGGCTTCGGCTACCTTGGTGTTGCGGCATTCTGCGATAAAATCAGCCAGAGCAGGGTTGCTGGCCGCCGCCTGTGCCGCCAGCGGATGACCGGCGGCGACAGCGACATAGGTCGCGCCGTAGAAGGTGTCCGGACGCGTGGTATAAACCGTCACTTTTTCGCTGCTGTCTGCCACGTCAAAGGTGATTTCCACCCCTTCAGAACGGCCGATCCAGTTACGCTGCATGGTTTTGACCTGCTCAGGCCACTCTTCCAGCGTATCCAGATCGTTTAACAGCTCTTCGGCGTAATCAGTGATTTTAATGAACCACTGTGGGATCTCTTTGCGCTCGACTTTGGTGTCACAGCGCCAGCAGCAGCCATCGATAACCTGCTCGTTGGCCAGTACGGTCTGATCGTTCGGGCACCAGTTCACCGCCGAGGTTTTTTTGTACACCAGGCCTTTTTCATACAGTTTGGTGAAGAACCACTGTTCCCAGCGGTAATACTCCGGTTGACAGGTCGCCAGCTCGCGGCTCCAGTCATAGCCAAATCCCAGCAGCTTAAGCTGGTTTTTCATGTACGCGATGTTGTTATAAGTCCAGGGCGCCGGCGCGGTATTGTTTTTGACCGCCGCGCCTTCCGCAGGCAGACCGAAGGCGTCCCAGCCAATTGGCTGCAGCACGTTTTTGCCGAGCATGCGCTGATAACGCGCAATGACGTCGCCGATGGTGTAGTTACGAACGTGGCCCATGTGCAGGCGGCCAGAAGGATAGGGCAGCATAGACAGGCAGTAGTACTTCTCTTTGCCTTCCTGCTCAGTCACTTTAAACGTTTCGTTTTCATCCCACTGCTGCTGAACGCGGGATTCAATCTCTTCCGGGCGGTATTGCTCTTGCATGGCTGCCTGTGGTCCTTAATAGATGACACTTTGCTGACTTTACGATCCGCATAGCATACCCATAAGGCCGCACATCAACAACACTTCCCACTTTTACGGGGGCGATTTATCGTCAACGCATCCCTGCTTTCACTCTTTTACGCTTCCTTACCCAGCGAGCCGGGCAAATGTGACAAAGTAGCTAAACTTAGTACAGGTACTGAGCGCAAAAAGGAGAATAAAATGAATAAAGTGGCCCAGGAATATCACGCCTCACTGGCGGTATTAACCGAACGTCTTCGCCACGGCGATCGCGATCTGGATACGTTAGTTGACGATCGGCGCCGTCATTTACAAGCGCACTCCGATCTGACGCCGGACGAAATCGATCGGGCGCTGACGTCGGTGCGTCGCGATCTGGCAGAGTTTGGCCGTAACTATGCAGAGGCGGAAGAGCCGGTCGCCGACTCCGTTTTTATGCGCGTGATTCGGGAAAGCATCTGGAAGGAGCTGGCAGATATTACGGATAAAAGCCAGTTAGAGTGGCGTGAGGTTTTTCAGGATTTGCAACATCACGGTGTGTACCAAAGTGGTGAGGTGGTGGGCCTGGGCAATCTGGTCTGCGAAAAATGCCACTTCACTCGCGCCATTTATACGCCGGAAACGCTGTCACGTTGCCCCGAATGCAATCACGATCAGTTTTATCGTCAGCCTTTTGAGCCGTAGAAGAAGCAGGCGGGCTTTGTGCCCGCCTGACGTTTAGTGCAGAATTTTTGCCAGGAAATCCTTTGCCCGCTCAGACTGTGGATTATTAAAGAAGTCATCTTTATGGGTGTCTTCGATAATTTTTCCTTCGTCCATAAAGATCACCCGATTGGCCACCTTACGGGCGAAGCCCATTTCATGTGTCACGACCATCATGGTCATGCCTTCCTGGGCCAGTTCGACCATAACGTCCAGCACTTCATTGATCATTTCGGGATCGAGTGCGGAGGTCGGCTCATCAAACAGCATGGCAATCGGATCCATACAGAGTGCCCGCGCAATCGCGACACGCTGCTGCTGACCGCCCGAGAGCTGGCCGGGAAACTTATCCGCATGCGCTGACAGGCCCACGCGAGTCAGCAATTTGAGGCCTTTCTCGCGGGCGGCGGTTTTGTCGCGCTTTAAGACTTTGACCTGCGCCAGCACCAGGTTATCAATAATGCTCAGGTGAGGGAACAGTTCGAAGTGCTGAAACACCATGCCGACCTTACTGCGCAGTTTGGCCAGATTGGTTTTTTTATTGTTCACTTCAGTACCGTTTACCGTAATGCTGCCCTGTTGCACAGGTTCCAGGCCATTCACGGTTTTGATCAGGGTCGATTTGCCCGAGCCTGACGGCCCGCATACCACAACCACTTCACCGGTCTTGACTTCGGTAGAGCAGTCGGTCAGCACCTGAAATTGACCATACCACTTAGAAACGTTTTTCAGGCTAATCATTTAAACCGTCCTTTTTCTTTTTAGATAGCTGACCAACAGTGACGCGCTCAGGCTGATCACGAAGTAGACCAGACCGGCAAACAACACCATCTCAACCTGGGTACCGTCACGCTCACCGATGGTGGAGGCGGTGCGGAAGAAGTCCGCCAGGCTCAGCACATACACTAACGAGGTATCCTGGAACAGGACGATGCCCTGGGTCAGTAACAGCGGAACCATGGCACGAAACGCCTGAGGCAGAATCACCAGGCGCATGGACTGCCACTGCGTCATGCCCAGCGCCAGCGCCGCGCTGGATTGCCCACGCGCAATACTGATGATGCCGGCGCGAATGATTTCCGAATAATACGCCGCTTCGAACAGCGAAAAGGCGACCATTGCCGAAATCAAACGAATGTCGGTTTTAGGGGAAATACCCAGCACCTGCTGCAGGAAACTCGGCACCACCAGATAAAACCACAGCAGGACCATAACCAGCGGTACCGAACGGAACAGGTTAACGTACAGTTTGGCAAACCAGCTGATGGGCCTGAAGGTCGACAAACGCATCACCGCCAGCAGCGTGCCCCACAGGATGCCAAAGACCACCGCCGTAAGGGTGATTTTAAAGGTAATGACCAGACCATTAAGCAGGTAAGGCAGGCTGGGAGGAATGGAACTCCAGTCAAACGCGTACATCACTTGCCTCCCATATTGCCGGGCAGACGCACTTTGCGCTCAACCAGGCTCATTAAAAACATAATCACCAGGTTGATGGCAATGTAGGCCAGCGTAATGGCCGTAAACGATTCATAGGCGTGTGCGGAATAGTCCAGCAGCTTGCCCGCCTGCGCAGCCATGTCCACCAGGCCGATCGTCGACGCAATCGCCGAGTTTTTAACCAGGTTAAGCATTTCTGACGTCATTGGCGGCACAATCACGCGGTAAGCATTAGGAAGCAACACATAGCGATAGGTTTGCGGCAGCGTCAGGCCCATTGCCAGCCCGGCATTCTTTTGTCCCCGCGGCAAAGACTGAATCGCCGCGCGCACCTGCTCGCAGACGCGTGCGGCGGTAAACAGGCCCAGACAGATCACCGACGAGATAAAGAACTGCAGGTTGGGATCCAGCTCCGACTTAAACCACATGCCAAGCTTCTGACCAACCAGCTCTGGCGCCACCAGATACCAGAAGAAGAACTGCACGATCAGGGGGATGTTACGAAACAATTCCACATAGCAGGTGCCAATCGTTGCCAGCAGCCGATTAGGCACGGTACGCAGAATGCCAAAGAATGAACCTACGCAGAAAGCGATAATCCAGGCACAGCAGGAGACAGCAATTGTCACCTGAAAACCGGACCACAACCAGCCGAGATAGGTGGTATTTCCGAACGGGGCCTGTTCGAGAAAAATGCCCCAGTTCCAATCGATACCCATAACGAACTCCGGTAAAAAAGGGTAGCAGAGCTACCCTGAAGATTGATGAACGGCTTAATGCGCCTGAGTCAGGGGAACGACCCGATCAGGCGGTCTGTCCACGCCGCGGTTTCAGCAATCGAGAGGGCGACAGCGCCGCCCTTGTTATCGTTGTTAATTCAGCGCCTTATCATTCGGCGTTTTGAACAGGGCTTTCATGTCATCAGACAATTCAAAGTTCATGTTCAGGTTTTTAGGAGGAATAGGCTGTTTAAACCAGGTGTCGAACCATTTTTCTGCCTGGCCGGAGGTCTGGGCTTTTGCAATGGTGTCATCAACCAGCTTTTTGAACTGCGGATCGTCTTTGCGCAGCATACAGCCATAAGCTTCTTTAGACTGTGGCGTACCGATAATGACCCAGTCATCCGGTTTTTTCGCTTTAGCGCGTTCGCCAGCCAGTAGGGCGTCATCCATCATAAAGGCCACGGCACGACCGGTTTCCAGCGTACGGAACGAATCACCATGGTCTTTGGCGCTGATGATGCGCATATCCATCTTTTTCTCGTCGTTCAGTTTATGCAGCAGCACTTCTGACGTCGTACCTGAGGTCACCACGACAGTCTTGCCTTTCAGATCGTCAAAATCCTTAATTGGGCTGCCTTTTTTAACCAGCAAGCGGGTACCGATAACAAAAATGGTGTCGGAAAAGGCCGCCTGTTTCTGGCGCTCAAGGTTGTTGGTCGTTGAGCCACATTCGTAGTCATAGGTGCCGTTTTGCAGCAGCGGAATACGGTTCTGTGAAGTAATCGGGATCATTTTGATCTGCAGATCAGGTTTATTCAGCTTCGCTTTAATGGCATCAGCAATCGCGTTTGAATAAGCCTGTGAATAGCCAACGACTTTCTGTTGGTTGTCGTAATATGAAAAGGGAACTGACGATTCGCGATGCCCGATAACAATGACGCCACTGTCATTAATTTTTTTCAGGGTACCGCTGAGATCTTCCGCCTGGGCCGCTCCCGCTGCTGCGCTCAACAGCAAAAGAGATAATGCCACTTTGCGTAATTGCATGTTCCAACTCCTTCGTGTGGAAATTGCACAGGATCAACCCTGTACTGAGTGTGATGTTGTGTGTATTTTGCACTGCTTTTCTTATTATTCCCTCGCGCGTCTGCGCTTAAGAATATTCACTAACATAGCGGATTGTTAACCTAATGAAACAAAAAAGTTTCTTTTTTGCGATGGCATTCGCACCAAAAAAAGGCAATCGCGCGTCCATGCACGCGGAAGGTGCGCAGATTGAGCGTTAATGGTGCATTACGCCCATGCCATCGTGGGTAACAAGCCCCGCGTTGCAGGAATACAGAAACATTTAGCAATCATCGTGCCAGAATAAAATGACAGTGGGGTGAACGAACGGTTTGACTGAAGAAGCAGAAGCAGAAGCAGAAGCAGAAGCAGTAAAAGGGGAAAGGGAAACAGCGTGCGGATTAAGACACCGCGAAAGGCTGTGGCGAAGCAGCGCTTCACCACAGCGTGTCAGCGCTGACGTCGGATGAAGGCCAGTAACCCGGCCAGCACTGTCGCTATCCATACCGGCCAGATCCCGGCTTTCGAGTATGGCGTTTCGCCGCGGGTAGGCGTTACCTTATCCACGAGTACGCCGCGCGTGAACTGCGGCAGAACCTTTTCCACATCGCCATTGGCATTAACCACGGCGGTTACGCCATTGTTGGTGCCGCGCAGCAGCGGTCTGCCCAGCTCAAGTGCGCGCATACGCGCCATCTGGAAGTGTTGCCAGGGACCAATCGAGTGACCAAACCAGGCATCATTAGAGACGGTCAGCAGAAAGTCGGTGTCCGGACGGAAGTTCGCCCGCACCTGCTCACCCAACACGATCTCGTAGCAAATCGCCGTCGTAAGGTGATAATTCGCCACATTGAGCTGAGGCTGCAAATAGGCACCGCGGCTGAAGGCAGACATCGGCAAATCGAAGAAGGGGGCAAGCGGGCGCAGCAAATCCGCCATGGGAACAAACTCACCAAACGGCACCAGATGGTTTTTCTGATAGCGGTTAGTGCTGAAGTAGTTGTAGGGCTTCGGCCCGCCCAGCACGATAACCGTGTTGTAATCATGATAACGATTCTGCTCCAGGCGCGAATCCACGATACCGGTCACCAGTGCGCTACCGCGCGCGCGGAGTTCGGCATCCAGCGAACGCAGGAACGGTTGCTGGTTACTTTCCAGATCGGTAATTGCCGACTCCGGCCAGATAATAATGGGGGCTTTCCCCATCAGCGGCTGGCTTAAATCGTTATAAATGCGCAGCGTGTTCAGCAACTGCTGCGGGTCCCACTTCATCGACTGGGGAATATCGCCCTGCACCAGCGCGACATCGACCGCCTGCTGGGGTAAAGGCTGATACCAGTGCAGATAACGCAACGGCCAGCATATTGCCAGTAACGCGAGCGCGCCCACCAGGCTTTTCACCTGACGTCGCTGCTGCGCATAAACCAGCAAACCCGCAATGACCATCAGCAGGAAGGTAATACTTTCCACGCCAGCCAGCGGCGCAATCCCCTTTAGCGGGCCATCAATCTGACTGTAGCCAAACTGCAACCACGGAAAGCCGGTTAAAATCCAGCCGCGCAAAAACTCCGTCACCTGCCATAACGCGGGAGCGGCCAGCGCCAGTCGCCACAGTGTGGGACGTGGCCAAATCCGGTTCAGGATGCCGGTAAACAGCGCCGGATAAATCGCGAGGTAAGCCGCCAGCAGGACCACCAGAAAAACGTTCACTGGGCCAGGCATGCCGCCAAAAGTGGCAATGCTGACATAAACCCAGTTAATACCGCTGCCAAACAGGCCAAACCCCCAACTGAAACCAATGGCGCTGGCCTGAGGACTGGTGCGGTTCAACGTCAGAAGTTGCAGGCCGAACAGCGAAAGCAGGGCGGCAGGCCAGAAATCATAAGGGGAAAAGGCGAGCGTGCCACAGGCGCCGCTCAGTAAAGCCAGCAGCAGACGGACCCGCTGCTGCTGGTAAAAGGAGGCTAATGCCATAGCGTTATTCGTCATCCAGTTGAGGTAGCGCCGAATTTTCCGGGATTTTTACGTGGACCTGAATGATACGGCGGCTGTCGGCCATGGCAACTTTGAACTGGTAACCATCAATGTCGATGCTTTCACCGCGCGCCGGCAGATGACCAAAGCCCTGCATTACCAGTCCACCAATGGTATCCACTTCGTCATCGCTGAACTGGGTGCCGAACACCTCATTGAAATCCTCAATGGGGGTTAACGCACGCACCGTGTAGGTCTGGCGGTTGAGCTGGCGGATATCCCGATCTTCCTCATCGTCATATTCGTCTTCAATTTCGCCAACAATCAGTTCGAGAATATCTTCAATCGTAACCAGTCCGGACACGCCACCAAACTCATCGATCACAATCGCCATATGATAGCGCTGGGAACGAAACTCTTTTAGCATACGGTCAACGCGCTTGCTCTCAGGCACAACCACCGCAGGACGCAGCACTTTTTCGACGCTGAAGGCTTCTGATTCGCTGCTCATAAACGGCAGCAGATCTTTCGCCATCAGGATGCCTTCAACATGGTCCTTGTCTTCGCTGATCACCGGAAAGCGGGAGTGTGCGGAGTCAATGATCACATCCAGGCACTCTTCGAGGTTCTGGTTGCGTTTCAGGGTGATCATCTGAGAGCGCGGAATCATGATGTCGCGTACGCGCTGTTCTGCAATATCCAGCACGCCTTCCAGCATGTCGCGGGTATCCTGATCAATCAGGTCCTTTTGATTGGAATCACGGATAAGGCTCAAGAGCTCGTCACGGTTTTTGGGTTCACCGTGAAACAGTTGGTTGAGCAGTAGGGAAAAAAATCCCTTTTTACTACTGGGTGCATCGCTGTTTTGAGAATGGTCGTCGCTCATGGCGGTTTTTAAAGATCTCTCTGGTCAGTAAGTGATGCTGCCGGTCGGGTTACCGGCAGCAGGATAGCCTGAGTCCACAACTCAGGCGTTTTCTTTCTCCGAAATGTACGGATCAGGATAACCAAGAGCAAGCATTATCTCGGTCTCCAGACCTTCCATCTCTTCGGCTTCGCTGTCTTCAATGTGATCATAACCCAACAGATGCAGCGTACCGTGAACCACCATGTGCGCCCAGTGGGCTTCGACGCTTTTCCCTTGTTCCTGCGCTTCCTGTTCCACGACCTGACGGCAGATGATCAAATCGCCCAGCAGGGGCAATTCAATACCGGGTGGCGCTTCAAAAGGAAATGACAACACATTGGTGGGTTTATCTTTACCACGGTAGGTCAGGTTAAGCTCATGGCTTTCCTGTTCATCCACCAGACGAATAGTCACTTCGCTCTCCGGCTGAAACGGCGTCACCGCAGCTTCCAGCCAGCGCTGAAACTGGCTTTCCGTGGGGAGATTTTCTGTTTGTTCACAGGCCAGTTGCAGGTCGAGAATCACGTCGCTCATGGTTTCTCCTGAACGCTATCTTGGGCAGCAAGGGCTTCACGCTTACGCTCTTCGGCCTGCTGATCGCGACGTTTCTGATCGGCTTCTTCCCAGGCTTCATAAGCGGTCACGATGCGTGCCACGACCGGATGACGCACAACGTCTTCACTGTGAAAGAAGTTAAAGCTGATTTCTTCCACTTCAGACAGGACCTCAATCGCGTGACGTAAACCCGATTTTGTGTGGCGGGGCAGGTCAATCTGCGTGACGTCGCCGGTGATGACTGCTTTCGAGTTAAAGCCGATACGGGTCAGAAACATCTTCATCTGCTCGATAGTGGTGTTCTGGCTTTCATCAAGAATGATAAACGCGTCATTCAGCGTACGGCCGCGCATATAGGCCAGCGGCGCGACTTCGATAACGTTGCGTTCCATCAGCTTCTCGACTTTTTCAAAGCCCAGCATCTCAAACAGGGCGTCGTAAAGCGGACGCAGGTAGGGGTCCACTTTCTGGCTCAAATCGCCCGGCAGGAAGCCCAGTTTTTCACCGGCCTCGACGGCGGGGCGCGTGAGCAGGATGCGACGAATCTCCTGGCGTTCGAGCGCATCGACCGCGGCAGCGACGGCCAGGTAGGTTTTACCGGTACCCGCCGGGCCCACGCCAAAGGTGATGTCGTGGTCGAGGATATTGGCAATATACTGTGCCTGATTTGGGGTGCGCGGCTTGATGACGCCACGCTTGGTCTTGATATTGACCGCTTTACCGTAGTCGGGCACGCTTTCTGCCGTTTGTTCCAGCACCCGGCTTTCTTTGATCGCCAGATGAATCTGCTCGGGTTCGATATCCGGAATTTCGCCGCGCACGGGCGCGGTATCGACATAAAGTGTTTTCAGGATCTCGACCGCGGCATTCACGCACAGCACCCGACCAACCAGTTTAAACTGATTGTCCCGGCGGTTTATCTCAATGCCAAGACGACGCTCCAGCTGTTTTACATTGTCATCAAATGGACCGCACAGGCTCATCAGACGGCGGTTATCAGCCGGTTCAAGGGCGATTTCACGGGTTTCAATATTCAAACGAATCCTTTGGGTCACTCAGGGCCAGTTGAAAGGGATTGCGGGTGCATCAGATGTGTTAAGCGGATGCATCATAACGAAATTATTTATGCGGTCACGCCGGGGCGCAAGCTTACGAGGTGATATTTGGGCGGCACCGGCAGAAACCAAGTGCAAAACAGCAGAATGTGCGGCAGCCGACGGTGAGCTGCCGCACATAACGGAAGATCAGGGCTGGAAGACGCCAACGCCGATATCATTTTCTTTGCGGGTACGGGCGATAACGGAGGCCGGGCTTTCAACCACACGTAAGCCCATTTCCTCTTCAGTCCGCACCAGCTTGCCGCGCAAGGAGTTGGTATACACATCGACAATTTCGACGTCGACAAACTTACCAATCATCTCTACCGGACCTTCGAAATTTACCACTCGGTTGTTTTCGGTCCGGCCGGTCAGCTCCATCACGTTTTTACGTGAAATGCCTTCTACCAGAATCCGCTGCACGCTGCCCAGCATACGGCGGCTGATCGCCATGGCCTGCTGGTTGATGCGATCCTGCAGAATATACAGACGCTGTTTTTTCTCTTCGTCGCTGACGTCGTCAGGCAAGTCTGCCGCAGGTGTGCCCGGACGCGCTGAGTAGATAAAGCTGTAGCTCATATCAAAGTTGATATCACCAATCAGCTTCATCGTTTGCTCAAAGTCCTGCTGTGTTTCACCCGGGAAACCCACGATAAAGTCAGAACTGATCTCAATGTCAGGGCGTGCAGCGCGCAGTTTGCGAATGATAGCCTTGTACTCCAGCGCAGTGTGCGCACGCTTCATCAGCGTCAGAATCCGGTCGGCGCCGCTCTGCACAGGCAGGTGGAGGAAGCTCACCAGCTCTGGCGTATCGCGATAGACATCAATGATGTCATCGGTGAACTCAATCGGATGGCTGGTGGTGAAGCGAATACGGTCAATGCCGTCAATCGCCGCCACCAGACGCAGCAGTTCAGCAAAGGTGCACACGTCGCCGTCAAAGGTTTCGCCGCGATAGGCGTTCACGTTCTGTCCTAACAGGTTCACTTCGCGTACGCCCTGCGCAGCCAACTGCGCGATCTCCAGCAGAATATCGTCTGACGGACGGCTGACTTCTTCACCGCGCGTATAAGGCACCACGCAGAACGTACAATATTTGTTGCAGCCTTCCATGATGGAGACAAACGCGGTGGGGCCTTCGGCCCGCGGTTCAGGCAGGCGGTCGAATTTTTCGATTTCCGGGAAGCTGATGTCCACAACCGGACTTTTGCTGCCGCGCACGGTATTAATCATTTCAGGCAGGCGATGCAGGGTTTGCGGACCAAAGACAATGTCCACGCAAGGCGCACGCTGGCGAATATGATCCCCTTCCTGCGACGCGACGCAGCCGCCAACACCGATGATCAAATCCGGGTTGCGCTCTTTGAGTTTTTTCCAGCGCCCCAACTGGTGGAAAACCTTCTCCTGCGCTTTCTCGCGGATTGAGCAGGTGTTGAGCAGCAGAATATCCGCCTCTTCGGCTTCCTCTGTCAGGGTATAGCCGTGCGTGCTGTTCAGCAGGTCAGACATCTTAGATGAATCGTACTCATTCATCTGACATCCCCAGGTTTTGATATGCAGTTTTTTTGTCATCGAGCTAGCCATTAAATCAGTGCAGTGAAGTGCTGGGCGCGTATTGTAATGCTTTGCTGCGGATGTGACCAGCCTGAGGGCTTTTCTGATCGTGCCTCATTTTTCCGGTACACTTTGCAGGAATACCACCGTGCTGAAAAGTGGCGGCCTAAGAGAGGGATACAAGTGATGCAGGATAACCAGTTTGATGTGGTGATTGTCGGCGGCGGCATGGTCGGAGCGGCGCTGGCCTGTGGTTTAGCGCAGCACCGCTTTCGGGTGGCGGTGATTGAGCGGGCAACCCCGCCACCTTTCGATCCCGACAGCCTGCCGGACGTGCGCATTTCCGCTGTCGGCTCCTCGTCGGTGGCGCTCCTGAAACAACTGAACGTCTGGCAACGCGTGGAGGCGATGCGCTGTGCGCCTTACCGCAAACTGGAAACCTGGGAGTGGCAGACGGCGCAGGTCAGTTTCGATGCGGAGTCGCTGGGTTTGCCTGAACTGGGTTATATGGTGGAGAACTCGGTGCTGCAACGTGCGCTGTGGGAAGAGATGACGCAGCGAGGGATCACCTTGCTGTGTCCGGCGACGATGGAGGATCTTCAGCCCTGTAATGCGGGCTGGACGCTGTCATTAAGCAATGGCACGACCGTAACCGCAAAATTAGTGGTGGGGGCAGACGGCGCAAGCTCACAGGTGCGACAGATGGCGGGTATTGGGATTCACGGCTGGAGTTACGCACAGTCCTGCTTACTGATCAGCGTCACCTGCGAGCATCCGGCTGGCGATGCGACCTGGCAGCACTTTACGCCCGACGGTCCACGTGCTTTCCTGCCGCTGTTCGGTCATCATGCCTCGCTGGTATGGTATGACGCCGCCGCCCGTATCCGACAGTTACAGGCCATGCCTGTCGCGCAGCTGGAGAAAGAGATCGCCCATCACTTTCCGGCCCGACTGGGCCGTTTTCATGTGCATGCAGCCGGTGGCTTTCCCCTGGTGCGTCGTCATGCCGCGCGTTATGTCCTGCCGGGGCTGGCGCTGGTCGGTGATGCGGCGCACACCATTAATCCTCTGGCAGGGCAGGGCGTGAATCTGGGATATCGTGACATCGATGCGTTAATGGATGTAGTAATTGCTGCACGTGACAATGCTGAAACCTGGTCGTCGGAACGGGTGCTGTTACGTTATCAGCGCCAGCGCCGCCACGATAATCTGCTGATGCAGAGCGGGATGGATCTGTTCTATTTTACGTTTAGCAACCGCGTCGGCCCGTTAAAGCTGGTACGCAATCTGGGATTGATCGCCGCTGAGCATTCCGGCGTGCTGAAACGTCAGGTCTTGCGCTATGCGTTAGGCTTGTAAGCCTCAGCCACGCGTCGCACGGATGTGACGCGTGGTCATGAGCCGGAAGCCAGAAACAAAAAAGCCCGCTACTGCGGGCTTTTTTGCTTAATTTGGCTGGGGTGCAGGGATTCGAACCCCGGAATGCTGGTATCAGAAACCAGTGCCTTACCGCTTGGCGACACCCCAATGGTGTCAAATCAAATTGTCTAAAATGGCTGGGGTGCAGGGATTCGAACCCCGGAATGCTGGTATCAGAAACCAGTGCCTTACCGCTTGGCGACACCCCAAGAAAATGGTGGCTACGACGGGAATCGAACCTGTGACCCCAGCATTATGAGTGCTGTGCTCTAACCAGCTGAGCTACGTAGCCAAATTGTATTACCTTTCGATGATGGCTGGGATACCTGGATTCGAACCAGGGAATGCCGGTATCAAAAACCGGTGCCTTACCGCTTGGCGATATCCCATTCGTCCACTCGCAGCCGCGAGATACATCGAAATTGGCTGGGGTACCTGGATTCGAACCAGGGAATGCCGGTATCAAAAACCGGTGCCTTACCGCTTGGCGATACCCCATCCATGCTGCCGACTCGTGAAATGGTGCGGGAGGCGAGACTTGAACTCGCACACCTTGCGGCGCCAGAACCTAAATCTGGTGCGTCTACCAATTTCGCCACTCCCGCAAAAAAAAGATGGTGGCTACGACGGGAATCGAACCTGTGACCCCAGCATTATGAGTGCTGTGCTCTAACCAGCTGAGCTACGTAGCCATCTTTTTTCGCGCAACCTTCATCGGCGTTGCGGGGCGCATTATGCGGAGTTGACTACACAGCGTCAACAAGTTTTTTGCCGTTTTTTGCCTTCAAACGCCTGTTTGTCTGGCTTATAACCAGGGTGGTGCTTTATTCGGCAATTTTTCAGTGAATACAACGGCAACTCCACAAAAAATGGGCCATTACTGGCCCATCTGTTCACTCAGTATAGCACTTATTTGTAAGCGGACTGGTGCACGCCCACGGCACGTCCTGAAGGATCGTCCATGTTTTTGAAGGCTTCATCCCACTCAATCGCTTTTGCCGACGAACAGGCAACAGACGGCCCACCTGGCACGCACTCGGCAGCACTTGGCAGTGGGAACAGTTCTTCGAAAATTTCGCGATAGAGATACGCTTCTTTCGAACCCGGCGTGTTATACGGGAAGCGGAAATGCGCCGTCGCCAGTTGCTGATCGCTAATCTGCTTAGCCGCCACTTCTTTCAGCGTGTCAATCCAGCTGTAACCTACGCCGTCAGAGAACTGCTCTTTCTGACGCCAGGCAACGCTTTCAGGCAGATAGGAAGAGAAACATTCGCGCAGAATGTGTTTTTCCATTTTACCGTTGCTGCCGCACATCTTGTCCTGTGGGTTGATACGCATGGCGACATCCAGGAATTTCTTATCCAGGAACGGCACGCGCGCTTCTACGCCCCAGGCGGACATCGCTTTGTTGGCGCGAGCACAGTCAAACATGTGCAGAGCCAGCAGCTTACGCACGTTCTCTTCATGGAATTCTTTGGCATCAGGCGCTTTATGGAAATAGAGGTAGCCACCGAAGACTTCATCTGCGCCTTCGCCTGACAGCACCATTTTAATGCCCATCGCTTTGATCTTACGCGACATCAGGTACATCGGCGTGGAGGCACGAATGGTGGTCACATCGTAGGTCTCAATGTGGTAGATCACGTCACGAATAGCATCCAGACCTTCCTGCACCGTGAAGTGGATTTCATGGTGAACCGTACCCAGGTGCTCGGCAACCAGTTTGGCTGCTTTCAGATCCGGTGAGCCTTCCAGACCGACGGCAAAAGAGTGCAGCTGTGGCCACCAGGCATCGCTTTTGTCCTGATCTTCAACGCGCTTAGCGGCAAAACGCTTGGTCACGGCTGAGATAATAGAAGAATCCAGACCGCCAGACAGCAGCACGCCATAAGGAACGTCTGACATCAGATGACTTTTTACCGACTCTTCCAGCGCATGTTTCAGGCCAGCCGCGTCAGTCACGTTGTTTTCAACGTTTTTGTATTCCATCCAGTCACGCTGCCAGTAACGACGAATTTCACCGTCAGTACTGGAAAGGTAGCTTCCCGGTGGGAATTCTTTAATGGTGCGGCAAACCGGCACCAGCGCCTTCATTTCAGACGCCACAAACAGGTTGCCGTGCTCATCGTTGCCCATATACAGCGGAATGATACCGATATGGTCGCGACCAATCAGATACGTTTGCTTCACGGTGTCGTACAGGATAAAGGCAAACATGCCCTGCAACTCGTCCAGGAAATCGACGCCTTTTTCCTGATACAGCGCCAGAATGACTTCGCAGTCCGAACCGGTCTGGAAACTATAACGATCGCTTAACTCTGCGCGCAGGGCCTGATGGTTGTAGATTTCACCGTTGACGGCCAGAACGTGAGTGTGATCGGCGTTATACAGTGGCTGTGCACCGTTGTTGACGTCGACAATTGAGAGACGTTCGTGAGCAAGGATCGCGTGGTCGTCAGCATACACACCTGACCAGTCCGGCCCACGGTGACGCATTAAGCGTGAGCTTTCCAATGCTTTTTTACGTAACTCAACGGGATCGCTTTTCAGATCCAGCACACCAAAAATAGAACACATATCTGACTCCTGAACTCACCTGCGGCGATGTAATTTTACGTTTGTCCGGCAGCCGTTCGCTGCGTGATGTATAAGAAAATGCGTTATTTCAGGTACACAATGCAAGAGGAATCGTGTTTCACTGATAAAAAGGTTGTTGAATAACCCTGGATATTGAATTTTATCTAATGAAATTGTCTTTTTATTGATGAATCGGCAATAAAAAGTGATTTTGGGGTGTTTTTTGAACGATCTCAAGCCAGCAGAGAGGGGCAAGGAAGGGGAATGCACTGCCTGAGGCGGCAGTGCGTCATAAGCTGAACGTTTAGAAGAGATCGATATCGGCCACGGAAGGGAAAATCCAGTCAGGACGGAAAGGCATCGCGTCAATATCGCTCAGGGTTGACACCCCAGACAGGACAAGAATGGTTTCCAGTCCGGCCTGAAAACCGGCCAGAATATCGGTGCGAAGGTTGTCACCCACGATCACCGTGTCCTCTGAGTGCGCCTGCATTTTATTCAGCGCGGCACGCATGATATACGGGCTGGGTTTGCCGACATAAAACGGCCTGCGACCGGAGATCTTTTCAATACCGGCACACAAGGCACCGCAGGCGGGCACGAATCCCCTGGCGTGCGTGTCGGGGTTGGTGGCAATGAAACGCGCCCCGTTTGCCACAAAGAAAGCCGCCTTATGCATCATGTCCCAGTTAAACGACCGGGTTTCGCCCACGATGACAAAGTCCGGGTTAACGTCAGTGATGGTAAAGCCCGCTTTGTAGAGTTCGTGCACCAGCGCACCCTCACCAATGACATAGGCTTTTTTGCCTTCCTGACGACGCAGAAAGTCAGCGGTCGCCATGGCTGAGGTGTAAAACACCGAATCCGGTATGTCGATGCCCGCGGAGGAGAAGCGATTGGCTAAGTCCCGCGCCGTCTGGGAAGGGTAGTTGGTCAGCACCACTAATGGCATATCTTTAGCCAGAATGCGCTGCAAAAACTCTTTTGCACCGGGCACCGCGGTATTGTCGTGCATCAGCACGCCATCAATGTCACAAATTACATTTTTAATCGTCATAAATGTGTTCCGATGCGCGCTGTCAGAAAACAGGCTGCGCTTAGTCTTCCAAAAGATGTTGCAGCAGGATGCCGTTTAACATCGCTCGTTTCGCCAGCGCAAAGGCGCCGATCGCCGAGCGATGATCGAGTTGTGAACGCACCACAGGCAGATTTTTACGAAAGGCCGCCAGTGTCTGCGTATTAATGCAACTTTCAATCGCGGGTAGCAAGACACGTTCTGCTTCGGTGATCTCGCCTGCCAGCACGATTTTTTGCGGGTTAAACAGGTTGATCGCAATCGCAATCGCCTTACCCAGATAACGCCCCACATGCTCGACAACTTCGCAGGCTAACGCATCGCCCTGATTGGCGGCCTGGCAGATATGCTGCATCTGGCACGCCGCCTGAGTCAGGATGCTCGGGTAGCCTTTATTCAGTAGCTCGCTTACACGATGTTCAATGGCGCTGTTTGCCGCAATGGTTTCAAGACAGCCAAAGTTGCCACAGTGGCAGCGTTCCCCCAGGGGATCGACCTGAATATGACCGATTTCACCGACATTGCCATTACTGCCCAAAAAAATCTGCCCGTTGGCGATAATGCCTGCGCCGGTTCCCCGATGCAGGCGCACTAATATCGAGTCGGCACAATCGCGCGTTGCGCCAAAATAGTGCTCAGCCAGCGCCAGGCTGCGAATATCATGGCCCACAAAACTGGTGACGTTAAACCGGTGCTTTAGATTAGCAACCAGCGGCCACTGATTCACATGAATATGCGGCATGTAGCGGATAACGCCATTAAGCGGATCAACGAGGCCGGGCAAAATCACGGAAATCGCGATTAGCTCGCGAATATTCGCTTCACTCTGCTGGATAAAATGCGCAATGGCATCGAATAACGCCTGTTCGAGTGCTTCCTGCGTGCGCTGGGGCAGGGGATAATCCTGCTGAGCCAGGGATTTACCGCTTAAATCGAACAGGGTTAGCGTGGCATCATTGCGGCCAAGACGCACACCGATGGTGTGAAAGTGGCGGGTTTCCGTCACGATAGAAATGGCGCGGCGACCGCCGGTGGACGCCTGCTGGTCCACTTCTTTAATCAAACCGCGCTCAATAAGCTGACGTGTAATTTTGGTGACACTGGCGGGGGCAAGTTGGCTTAAATCCGCAATCTGAATACGTGAAATCGGCCCTTGCTGGTCGATTAACCGGTAGACGGCCGCGCTATTCAGTTGTTTGACAAGATCGACATTTCCAATTTGAGTCTGGCCGCCAGTGGTCATTCAGTGCTTACTCGCTCAGGACGTTATCTCCATTGACTAACGTCTTAATAATTTTAAAGTCGCGTGTAAAAACCGTCAGGTTGGCGAGTTTCCCTGCCTGAATCGTACCTGACTGTTTTTCAACGCCCATTGCCTGTGCGGGATAAAGTGATGCCATGCGCAGGGCTTCATCCAACGCAATGCCCGCATGCTCAACGCAGTTTTGTACGGCTTCAATCATTGTCAGTGCTGAACCGCTTAGCGTGCCCTGCTCATCCACGCACAGCCCGTTACGATAATAGATTGTTTTACCAGCAAAAATAAACTTATCGATAGCAGCGCCTGCCGGTGCTGTCGCGTCGGTGACCAACACCAGTTTGTCACCTTTGATGCGTTTAGCATTGCGGACGTTAGCGTAATGGACATGTAAACCATCTGCAATAATGCCGCAGTATACATCAGGCGCATCAAACAGCGCACCGATGAGGCCGGGCTCACGTCCGGCAAAGGCAGGCATCGCATTATAGAGGTGCGTGGCGAACGTAATGCCCGCCGCAAACCCCGCTTTTGCCTCTTCATAAGTGGCACTGGAATGCCCGGCTGAGACCACGATACCCGCTTCGCTCAGTTGGCGAATCACCGCGCTGCCCACCACTTCGGGTGCCAGCGTAACTTTGCTGATCACGTCTGCGTTGTCGCAAAGGAATTGCACCATCTGCGCATCGGGCTCACGGATCAGGGCAGGATTATGTGTGCCCTTTTTCGCCACACTCAGCCACGGGCCTTCCAGATGTAAGCCCAGCATAACGTGAGGATACTTCTGCAAAAAGGCGCGCATTGTTTCCACCGCGCGCACCATCAGCGCGTCACTGCTGGTAATCAGCGTAGGCAGAAAGCTGGTGCAGCCCGATTTCACATTGGCGCGATGCATGGTTTCCAGCGTTTCCACGCTGATGGCGTCTATATCGTCATTAAACTGGACGCCGCCACAGCCGTTAAGCTGCAGGTCGATAAACCCGGGCGCGATAATGGCGCCGCTTACGTCCTGCTGTTCAATGCCTGACGGCAAGGCAGTAACAGGGCAAACCCGTTCAATGCGTCCGTCAGCGATCACCACGGCATGGTGATCCAGAATTTCGTAGCCGCTGTAGATTCGGCCATTGACTAATGCGTACATCTTCTTCTCCCGGCTTACCTGCCGCTCGTGCATCTGACAGCAGGTGACGTAATAACGGTATTAAACGCCCTGCATATTTTCCGCTTCCATTTCACGGAAGTACTTCACCGTTTTAACTTTCAACTCCATGGTCGCGGGCTCGTCGCAGACCACCACGGATTTAGGATGGAGTTGCAGGCAACTGATTGTCCACATGTGGTTCACGTTTCCTTCCACAGCAGCCTGCAACGCCTGTGCTTTAACGTGACCAGTAACCAGAATCATCACTTCTTCAGCGTCCAGCAGCGTGCCCACGCCAACGGTCAGGGCATATTTCGGCACCTGATCAACATCACCGTTAAAAAAGCGTGAATTTGCCACACGTGTGTCGTGAGTCAGCGTTTTGATACGAGTGCGTGAAGATAATGACGACGCGGGTTCGTTAAAGGCGATATGGCCATCATTACCGACGCCGCCCATGAACAGGTGGATTTTGCCCAGAGACCGAATTTTATCTTCATAACGGCGACATTCTGCGTCAATATCGGGCGCATTACCATTCAGCAAATTGATGTTTTCGGGTTGAATATCAACGTGGTCAAAGAAATTACGATGCATAAAGCTGTAGTAGCTTTCCGGATGCTCTTTCGGCAGCCCGACATATTCATCCATGTTGAAGGTAATGACATGTCTGAAGCTAACCTGGCCCGCTTTATGCATAACGATCAGGTGCTTGTACGCTTCCAGAGGCGTACCGCCCGTAGGCAGTCCCAGAATAAAGGGCTTGTCAGCGCTGGGATTAAACGCATTAATACGGTTCACTATATGGCGCGCTGCCCATTTGCCGACCTGAGTGGGAGTAGATAAAGGAATCAGTCTCATGTTGCACCTCAAATGTGAGTGAAGGATTCGACGCGCAGCAAAGCCATGTTGCCGGTGAGGACAGGTGAACGGGAAGGAAACGCGCGTCTCGATATTTCGCATCATAAAATAAGTGGGCGTTCATAGCCAGTCATGTCGACGTTAAAAATCAATCTTTGGTGATTTTTGTCACAAATGGCTGCTATTAATTTGTAGAGCGAATTAATTTGTTATTACACTCCTCTGCACTGAGTGTAATGCCGTCAGAAGCGGGCTGCTGACATAACAACATTAAGCGGCAGCCATGCAATAAGTCAGTTTCAATGGGGGAAAAGGTCAATGTTAAGTTACTTACAACGTGTGGGGCGGGCCCTGATGGTGCCGGTCGCTACGCTGCCCGCAGCAGCAATTTTAATGGGAATAGGGTACTGGATCGATCCTGACAGCTGGGGTGCAGGCAATGCCTTTGCCGCGTTGTTAATTAAATCCGGTGGCGCGATCATCGAAAATATGTCGGTGCTGTTCGCCATTGGCGTTGCATACGGCATGTCAAAAGATAAAGACGGTGCGGCTGCACTGACCGGCTTTGTGGGCTTCCTGGTCGTCACTACGCTGTGTTCACCGGCTGCTGTAGCCATGATCCAGAAAATCCCGGTGGCGGACGTGCCGGCGGCGTTTGGAAAAATCAGCAACCAGTTTGTCGGTATTCTGGTAGGCGTGCTGTCCGCAGAAGTCTATAACCGTTTTAGCCATGTAGAACTGCCCAAAGCGTTCTCATTCTTTAGCGGGCGTCGGCTGGTGCCTATTCTGGTGTCCTTCCTGATGATTCTGGTGGCATTTATCCTGATGTACATCTGGCCTGTCATCTTTAATGGTCTGGTGAGCTTCGGTGAGCATATACAAAAACTGGGATCGGTTGGTGCGGGTGTTTACGCCTTCTTTAACCGTTTGCTTATTCCGGTTGGCTTACATCATGCGCTGAACTCCGTTTTCTGGTTCGACGTAGCAGGCATTAACGATATCCCTAAATTCCTCGGCGGTGCGCAGTCACTGGCAAATGGCACTGCTATCCCGGGCATCACTGGCCGCTATCAGGCGGGTTTCTTCCCAATTATGATGTTCGGTTTGCCGGGCGCGGCGCTGGCAATTTACCATTGCGCTCGCCCTGAAAACCGGGCAAAAGTGGGCGGTATCATGCTGGCGGCCGCTTTCGCAGCATTCTTTACCGGTATCACCGAACCGCTGGAATTCTCCTTTATGTTCGTGGCACCGGTACTGTATGTCATCCATGCTGTACTGACCGGCATCTCGGTCTTTATCGCTGCCAGCATGCACTGGATTGCCGGCTTTGGCTTCAGTGCGGGATTAGTGGATATGGTGCTCTCTACCCGTAATCCCCTGGCGACGCACTGGTACATGCTGATTCCGCAGGGCCTGGTGTTCTTCGTGATTTATTATCTGGTCTTCCGCTTTACCATCAAAAAATTCAACCTGATGACCCCAGGTCGTGAACTGGCGGTAGCGGGGGATGAAGCGGACGGTTATGACGTGAACGTTGATACCACTGATAATGGTGAAAGCGCCACGGAATCACTGGCACGCCGCTACATCGGCGCGGTGGGCGGTTCAGACAACCTTACCGCCATTGATGCCTGTATTACCCGTTTACGTCTGAACGTGAAAGATGCGGGCCAGGTTAACGAAGGTGTGGCAAAACGGCTGGGTGCGTCGGGTGTGATTCGCCTCAACAAGCAAAGTGTCCAGATTATCGTGGGTACCCAGGCGGAAAGTATCGCCACGGCCATGAAAAAAGTGCTGGTGAAAGGCCCGGTTGCTGGCGCAGCCAGCAGTGGCAGTGCGCCAGCCCCCGCTAACGAGGCCAAACCCCAGGCCGTCCTGAACAGTGAAAAACGCGTTATCGCAACGCTGGTGGCCCCGGTGAGCGGTGAGGTTATCGCACTGGATGCGGTGCCGGATGAGGCTTTCGCCAGTAAAGCCGTGGGTGATGGCGTGGCGATTAAGCCGAGCGACAAGCGCGTCGTTGCGCCTGTAGCCGGTACGGTGGTGAAAATTTTCAACACGAACCATGCTTTCTGTCTGGAAAGTGAAAACGGGGTAGAGATCGTCGTGCACATGGGGCTGGATACCGTGGCGCTGGACGGTCAGGGCTTTACCCGTTTAGTGGAAGAGGGTGCACAGGTCACAGCAGGCCAGCCGGTGCTGGAGATGGATCTGGACTATCTTAACGCCCATGCCCGCTCAATGATCAGTCCGGTGGTGGTGAGCAATATTGAAGACTTCGCCGGTTTAACGCTGCTGACGCAGGGCCAGGTCATCGCCGGTGAAACCCCGCTGTATGAAGTAAAAGGCTAATTCCCTGTATCCTCAACAAAAGGCAGGAAGCGATTCCTGCCTTTTTTATTTTAATCGCCCAACAAACGGTTGTTTCTCTGCAACGCTTTGTGGATCATACCCGGATATTACGTGGTATAAACCACCCATTCTATGCGTTGAGGATTTTGAGATGAGTGAGGCTGAAGCCCGCCCAACGAACTTTATTCGTCAGATTATTGACGAGGATTTGGCGAGCGGTAAGCACAGCAGTGTGCATACCCGTTTTCCGCCAGAGCCAAATGGTTATCTGCATATCGGCCATGCTAAATCAATCTGCCTGAATTTCGGTATTGCACAAGATTATCAGGGCGAGTGCAATCTGCGTTTTGACGATACCAATCCGGTCAAAGAAGATATGGAGTTCGTCGAATCCATTAAGCGTGACGTGCAGTGGCTGGGTTTTACCTGGAGCGGCGAGGTTCGTTATTCATCTGACTATTTCGACCAGCTTTATCACTATGCCGTTGAACTGATCAACAAAGGCCTGGCCTACGTTGATGAACTGACGCCAGACGAAATTCGTGAATACCGCGGTACCTTAACGGCACCGGGTAAAAACAGCCCTTACCGCGACCGCAGTGTGGAAGAGAACCTCGCGCTGTTTGAAAAAATGCGCAATGGCGAGTTCGCAGAGGGCAAAGCCTGTCTGCGCGCGAAAATCGACATGGCTTCCAGCTTTATCGTCATGCGCGATCCGGTGCTGTACCGCATCAAGTTTGCCGAGCATCATCAAACCGGCAATAAGTGGTGCATCTACCCGATGTACGATTTCACCCACTGCATTTCGGATGCGCTGGAAGGCATTACGCACTCCCTTTGCACGCTGGAATTCCAGGACAACCGCCGCCTGTATGACTGGGTGCTGGATAACATTACTATTCCTGTTCATCCGCGTCAGTATGAGTTTTCGCGCCTGAATCTGGAGTATGCGGTGATGTCAAAACGCAAACTGACGCAGTTGGTCAGCGAGAAGCATGTTGAAGGCTGGGACGATCCGCGCATGTTAACCGTGTCGGGTTTGCGTCGTCGTGGTTACACCGCGGCCTCCATTCGTGAGTTCTGCCGCCGCATTGGTATCACGAAGCAGGACAACATCGTTGAAATGGCTTCGCTGGAATCCTGTATCCGCGACGATCTCAACGAAAATGCGCCGCGGGCGATGGCGGTGCTGGATCCGGTGAAAATTGTGCTGGAAAACCTGCCTGCCGGGCACAATGAAGTGCTCAGCATGCCAAATCATCCTAACAAACCGGAAATGGGCACACGCGATGTTCCCTTTAGCCGCGAGATCTGGATCGATCGTGCCGACTTCCGCGAAGAGGCGAATAAGCAATATAAGCGCCTGGTGCTGGGTAAAGAAGTGCGTCTGCGTAATGCCTATGTCATCCGTGCGGAACGGACCGCGAAAGATGAAGAAGGCAATATCACCTGCATCTACTGCACCTGTGACGTCGATACGCTGAGCAAAGATCCTGCTGATGGCCGTAAAGTCAAAGGGGTTATCCACTGGGTCTCAGCTGAACATGCACTACCGGCAGAATTCCGTCTGTATGACCGTCTGTTCAGCGTCCCGAATCCGGGTGCGGCGGATGATTTTCTGACGACAATCAATCCGGATTCGCTGGCGATTAAACACGGCTTCGTTGAACCCGGTCTGCGTGACGCAGAAGCCAGTGCGCCTTATCAGTTCGAACGTGAAGGCTATTTCTGCGCTGACAGTGTGTATTCAACACCGTCGCAGTTAGTGTTTAACCGTACTGTTGGTCTGCGCGATACCTGGGCGAAAAACGGCGAATAATTTACGCCGCATGGTCATCAGATGATCGGTAAAGGGCGAGCAATCGCCCTTTTTTATTGGGTGGATTTTTTTTAGCGCCGACATTTGTCCTGAACCCGTTTAATTCGATTAATTTTACTTCTGTGGAATCGCTCTCAGTTTAATTTTTTTAATAACTTTCCCGGTGTGAATTATTTTTTTTCAGGTACGCTAACCCTCTGTAGTCTTTGTTTGCGGGTTAAAAAGGAAAAAAATGACAGTTTTCGCACAGGAAGCCAAACACAGCGTTGTCGTCTTACATCAACTCATTGAACATATTTTTAACCACAGCCGTGACAGTGGTGACAGCTTTCATCTGCTGCTTTCTCATTTTCATCCTGACTTCCAGATGGTCACGCCACAGGGCAAGATGCTGAACCTCAATGAGGTTGAAGAACTCTTTCGCCGCTTACAGGGCGCACGGGAAGGGATGCGCATCGCGACCAGCGAACATGTGATCCTGTCAGAGCACGCTAACGAGGTCACCATTCAGTATCGGGAAGTGCAGATGATGAATGGGGAAAATAAAAGCCGCATTTCCGTTGCGATTCTGGACTGCTCCACCTCGGTGCCCCGCTGGCGCTACCTGCAGGAAACGCTGGTGGCGTGACTGACAGGCACAAAAAAGCCGATGCAGGCATCGGCTTTTTCTTTACCGTCTGACAAACGTTACTTGTCGTGCAGTGTTTCGTCTTCGCGGCAATCGCCCAGGGCACAGTGACCATACAGGTACAGGCTGTGGTTGGTGAGCTTAATACCGTGACGGGTCGCGATATCACGCTGACGCGTTTCAATAGACTCATCACTAAATTCAATGACTTTACCGCAATCCAGACAGATCAGGTGATCGTGATGGTGCTGCTGCGTCAGCTCAAACACCGATTTACCGCCTTCAAAGTTGTGGCGGGTCACAATGCCGGCATCGTCGAACTGGTTCAGTACACGGTAAACCGTGGCCAGTCCAATCTCTTCGCCCATATCAATCAGGCGTTTATACAGATCTTCCGCGCTGACGTGATGGCATGCAGGTTCCTGAAGCACTTCCAGAATTTTGAGTCTGGGCAGGGTGACTTTCAGGCCAGCCTTCTTTAATGCGGTGTTGTTGTCAGTCATGCGGATATTGTCCTGTTACTTTGGTCACTCTTGTGGCATGTAGCCTGTATGTCGATCGACCGCCATTCTCATTTGCGTCTCATTATAGAACTGATGCGCTGAAATGAAAACCGATGCTGCCTGCGATGAAACCGTGGCGATGTTCGCGGTACAAAGCATGGAGGGCGGGCTGGCTACCATTTCGCGTTGTGTCATCTCAATTCCAGGGAAATAAGCAGATGATCGATGCGGGTATTCTACAGACTAAATGCGGAAAGTTACAAAAATGTAGCTATTATTTTTATAGGAAAAGCCATTGATGCAGTGTGGACCAGCGCCCACACTGCGCTCACGGCTATCAGGCTTCGATAATTTCTTTGAGTTGCAGTTCATCGAAGATCTGCTTAACCCACTTGTCGACGCGTTCGTTCGTCAGTTCTGGCTGGCGATCTTCATCAATCGCCAGGCCCAGGAAGTGGTTATCGTCTGCCAGACCTTTTGAGGCCTCGAAGTGGTAACCCTCGGTTGGCCAGTGGCCCACGATAATGGCACCGTTAGGTTCGATGATGTCACGAATGGTGCCCATCGCGTCACAGAAGTACTCGGCGTAGTCTTCCTGATCGCCACAACCGAACAGCGCCACCAGCTTACCGTTGAAGTCGATCTCTTCCAGCGTCGGGAAAAAGTCATCCCAGTCGCACTGTGCTTCACCATAGTACCAGGTCGGAATACCCAGCAGCAGGATGTCAAAGGCTTCCAGATCTTCTTTAGTGCTTTTCGCGATGTCGTGAACCTCTGCAACGTCTTTGCCCAGTTGTTTCTGGATCATTTTTGCAATGTTTTCGGTGTTACCGGTATCGCTGCCAAAGAAGATGCCTACGATTGCCATGGGTAAAATAACCTCTTAAATCCTGATGATAGAATGAATGCCTGAGCATATTCAGCAAATGATAGCAGACCACGCAAAAGGGCGGAACTTGTAAAGCCGCGACATTTGTTTCTGTGTGCGGTTTGCGTGCGTTAGTCCAGTTTGAGTTGCGCCAGCAGCATTTGTTCAATTAATTCACTGCGGCTGAGATTACGCTGTTCAGCCAGCGTATTAAGCGCTTCTACCGCCTGGCTGTTCATTTTGAGTTCGACACGGCGAAGCCCGCGCCCTTTGTCACGTTTCAGTTGATTGCGTTTATTGATACGCAGTTGTTCATCACGCGTAAGCGGACTGGTTTTAGGGCGACCAGGGCGACGCTCGTTAGCGAACAGATCGAGCGTCGTGCGGTCAGTGTTTTCTTTTGCCATGGCTTAGTACAACTGAATGGGCGCAAACGGATCGTGCCGCTGCGCAGATTAAATTACTGGCTTTTACCGTGGATACGCGCCCACGGCAAAAATTTAGCGCGCCATCATACTCCAGGCTAACCATGGACGCCAATCCTAAACTTTTACAGCCAGTTAAGCGGATTTATCGTGCAAAAAAGCGGCGAATGCTGCGTAAAACAGCATCAGGTTTTTCGGCGTGGACCCAGTGACCTGCACCGCCAATCACGTGCGCCTGCGCGGCGGGAAACTGTTGCAGTATCGCGTCACGGTACTGATTGTCCAGATAAGGGGAGTCACCACCGCGAATGAACAACGCCGGGTGCGGCCACGCGGGCACCGTTTCCCAACCCGTGATATACGCATAGTTGTCCCAGAGCGCTGGAACGTTAAAGCGCCATTCACCGCTACTGAACGATTTCAGGATGAACTGAATCACACCTTCTTCGTTAAGATGCTGACGCATAATCCCGGCCGCCTCACTGCGCAGCGTCACGCCCGCGTCGGTGACGGCTCGGATCGCGGCAAAAATTTCGTCGTGGCGGCGCGTCTGATAGTCGACGGGCGCAATGTCGATCATCACCATCTGTTCTATCCGCTCAGGGGCCAGGGCGCTCATCGTCATGGCAATTTTACCGCCCATGGAGTGACCAATGACGGAAAGGCGCTCAATGCCCTGCGCATCAAGCGTGTCCAGCATATCCTGGGCCATAACCTGATAGGTCATCTCGTCAGCGCGCGGAGATAAGCCATGATTACGCACATCAACCTGGATAAGCGGATGGTCATCTTTCAGACCGCGCGCCAGAACGCCGAGGTTATCAAGACTGCCAAACAAACCGTGAATGAGCAGAACGGGTGTGGAATCAGCAGAAGATTGTTCAGTTTGCAGACGGGCATTCAAAATCATAGCAAAGTTCTTAAGTGTGAGACCTGCGCTTAGGTTATCATGGTTTCACCTTTTCAGGTGCGCTGCTTCCGGTGGCATTAGGACATATTCTGACTTTTGCCCCTAAACCGTTTGAATGCTATCAGCCTGTCTGAATTTAACTTTATAATCTTCATGTTAGAACCTGCACACGGCCTGAAACCCCGGTGTTCACCTCTGGATTTTCAGAAAATCGCGGGTTCTGTCGTGAGTCAAAACCGTACGGAATAAGATGAAAACGATCGAAGTTGACGAAGAGCTCTACCGTTATATTGCCAGCCACACGCAACATATTGGCGAAAGCGCATCCGATATTCTGCGCCGTATGCTGAAGTTTACTGCGGGTCAGACAGCCACCGCGACCGAAACACAGCCTGTTGCCGCCTCGCAGCCGTCTAAAACGGCACAGTCGGCAGGGAATGAGTCACGCCCTCAGGATCGTGTTCGTGCGGTGCGCGAGTTGCTGCTTTCTGATGAATATGCAGAGCAGAAGCGGGCGGTAAATCGCTTTATGCTAATCTTGTCAACGCTCTATCGTCTGGATACGGCCGCGTTTGCTGAGGCGACCACCTCCATGCAGGGCCGTACGCGCATCTATTTTGCAGGCGATGAGCACACGCTGCTGCAAAGCGGCACCCATACCAAGCCGAAGCATGTGCCCGGCACGCCGTACTGGGTCATTACGAATACCAATACCGGTCGTAAACGCAGCATGATCGAACACATTATGCTGTCGATGCAGTTCCCATCGGAACTGGCTGAGAAAGTTTGCGGCACCATTTAAACTGAAGCGTCAGGGAGAAGCGCCAATGGCCAATCACCCCCGTGCCGGGCAGCCTGCCCAGCAGAGCGATTTGATTAACGTTGCACAATTAACTTCACAATATTATGTCCTGCAGCCCGATGTGGCGAATCCAGAACATGCGGTGAAATTTGGCACATCAGGCCATCGCGGTAGCGCAGGACGTCACAGCTTTAACGAAAAGCACATTCTGGCGATTGCGCAGGCGATTGCGGAAGAGCGTAAAAAGAACGGTATTACCGGCCCGTGCTATGTGGGTAAAGATACGCACGCGCTGTCTGAGCCCGCGCTGCTGTCCGTGCTGTCCGTGCTGACCGCAAACGGGGTTGATGTGATCGTTCAGCAGGATAACGGTTATACGCCAACGCCTGCGATTTCGAACGCTATCCTTGAACACAACAAATCCGGCGGCCCACTGGCGGATGGCATTGTGATTACGCCGTCGCACAATCCCCCGGAAGATGGCGGCATTAAATACAATCCGCCAAACGGTGGGCCGGCAGATACCAACGTTACCAAAGTGGTGGAAGACCGCGCGAATCAGCTGTTGAAAGACGGCCTTAAAGACGTTAAACGTCTGTCACTGGATCAGGCCTGGGCCAGCGGCCACATCCATGAAAAAGATCTGATTCAGCCTTACGTGGAAGGTCTGTCACAGATCATCGACATTCCTGCGATTCAGAAAGCGGGCCTGAAGATTGGTGTCGATCCGCTTGGCGGTTCCGGGATCGCTTACTGGCAGCGTATCGCTGAGCACTACAAGCTGGATCTGACGCTGGTGAATGACGCTGTCGACCAGACTTTCCGCTTTATGCACCTGGATAAAGATGGTGTGGTGCGCATGGACTGTTCGTCCGAATGCGCCATGGCGGGGCTGCTGGCCTACAAAGACAAATTCGATCTGGCCTTCGGAAACGATCCAGATTATGACCGTCACGGCATTGTTACCCCTGCCGGGCTCATGAATCCAAACCATTATCTGGCCGTTGCGATCAACTATTTGTTCCAGCACCGTCCGCAGTGGGGTCAGGATGTTGCCGTGGGTAAAACCCTCGTGTCCAGTGCGATGATTGACCGGGTCGTGGACGATATTGGCCGCAAGCTGGTAGAAGTTCCGGTGGGCTTTAAATGGTTCGTGGATGGCCTGTTTGATGGCAGCTTTGGTTTTGGCGGCGAAGAAAGTGCGGGCGCGTCATTCCTGCGCTTCGACGGCACACCCTGGTCAACCGACAAAGACGGGATCATCCTGTGTCTGCTGGCGGCAGAAATTACGGCCGTAACGGGCAAGAACCCGCAGCAACACTATGATGAACTGGCTGCACGCTTCGGTGCGCCAAGCTACAACCGTCTGCAGGCACCAGCAACATCAGCGCAGAAAGCCGCATTGTCGAAGCTGTCACCTGAAATGGTCAGTGCAGATACGCTGGCGGGCGATCCGATTACCGCGCGCTTAACGGCCGCTCCCGGTAACGGCGCGTCTATCGGTGGACTGAAAGTCATGACGGAAAACGGCTGGTTCGCTGCGCGTCCATCGGGCACCGAAGACGCGTATAAGATCTACTGTGAAAGCTTCCTGGGCGCAGAGCACCGTGCGCAGATCGAGAAAGAAGCCGTCGAGATTGTCAGTGAAGTGCTGAAAAACGCCTGATAAATCTGTTAAATAAAAAAAGCGCCGCTGGCGCTTTTTTTATGGCATGAACCGGTAGCCGATACCGGTTTCCGTCAGCAGGTGAACGGGTTGTGTCGGATTGGCTTCAAGCTTTTGACGCAGATGGCCCATATAAATGCGCAGATAATGGCTGTGTTCGACAGCATTGGGTCCCCAGACCTGATTCAGCAGCTGACGCTGCGTCAGAACTTTCCCCGCGTTATTCAGTAATGTGGTCAGCAAACGAAACTCGATGGGCGTAAGGTGAACCTCTTCGCCCGCGCGCAGCACGCGGCGTGCGGCAATATCGACGACCACGTCGGCGAAGCTGACCTTCGGATCCGGGTGCTTCCCGGCATGACGCCGCAGGGCGACCCGAACACGCGCCAGCAGTTCACCAATCCCAAAAGGTTTAGTCAGGTAATCATCGGCACCAGCATCCAGTGCGTCAATTTTGTCCTGCTCGTCAGTACGGGCAGAGAGAACAATAACTGGCAGCGTGCTCCACTGGCGGAGTTCACCAATAAACGTCTTGCCGTCGCCATCAGGTAAACCCAGATCAAGGATGACTAAATCGGGCTTTCGCGTGGCGGCTTCGATCAGCCCACGTTGCAGCGTCTCAGCATCGAAAACCTTCAGGCCTTCACTTTCCAGCGCGAGGCGCACGAAGCGGCGAATTTCTTTCTCATCTTCAATGATTAAAACCGTGGTCACACCAATCCTGCCATTGCCTGAAAAGGGAAAACACACTGTATCAACTTTTCTGGCGTTCGTCCGTGTTGCCATGAAATCCGTTGAAGGATCACCTCTGTAACTCATAATTAACCTGGGTATAACGGCCAGGTAAACTTACCCGTGCAGAACAAAAAAGACGCAAATTTAGTGGTCAGATGAGTAGTAAAATCATCCAACCCGGCGTAATATTAGACACAGATCACATTTATGACGTTTTTTTACTCAGGAGGCTGCTATGTACCGCACCTATCCACTTCACAAAATTATTTTGCGCCGAACGCTGGTCATCCTGTCAGGTCTGCTCGCTCTGCCAGTTATGCTGTTTCGCCAGGATCGGGCGCGCTTCTACAGCTACCTGCATCGGATGTGGTGCAAAACCAGCGCCAAACCGGTCTGGCTGGCGCAGTCTGAAGCAGCGGCGGGTATTTTCTGGTAAGTCCCTGCTGTGCGCTTGATTTTACGCCGCACAGGCCTAGGGACACATCCCTACAGAGGGGATTGCCAGCGTTTTCAGACGTGCTTATCTGTTTTCACCTGCAGTGTGCTGTGGCCCGGTGTTAAGGTCGACACAGCGCCTCTTTTTTCCCTGTTCATTCCGTCACGCAGCTTAGTTGCGCCTTAGCTTTGCGCCAGTGACGCAGGAAACCTTCCCAGTGTCCGGGCAAGCCGCCCCGTTCGCCAGTACCCGTTCACGGGCAGCCCTTCCTTGTTATCTGGCCCGTAGCCCCGACATGGCGGCCCGACGGGCACCGCACTTTACGCGCTTCTTAGCGTTTAGGCACCGGCGGGGCAAACTGCAGCGCGCCTGCGATACGGTTCCAGGCATTGATCGCGGCAACAGCCGAGGTAAGAAACGCGATCTCCTGTTTATCGAAGACGCGGCTGACCTCAGCATAAACCGCATCAGAAACCGGCTGCTGCACCATTAAGGTCAGGGCCTCTGTCCAGGCCAGCGCCGCACATTCCCGCTCCGAATAGATACCGGCTTCGCGCCATAGGGCGACCAGATCCATTTTTACCGGGCTCAAATCGGTCTTACGCGCCAGATTGAGATGGTACTGGAGGCAAAAAGCGCACGCATTCAGCTGTGAAGCGCGCAGTTTGATCAGCTCAGTGAGCGATTTTTCCAGCCCGGAATCGTCAACGGCTTTGCCCAGCATCGCTAAGGCTGCCACCACATCGGGTGCGGTATGTTCGAACGAAGACCAGTCGCTGCGACGGTGATTAAGCGATGTCACGATATACCTCATCTGCTAATATAAGAGTTCGAATAACAATATACGAACTCTTATATTATGCGCAAGTCAGATCTGCAGAGCACCGCCATCCCCGAACCCGGTGAAGGAAAACGCGGTGAGTCAGGCCATATTGGTTATCTGCTGCGGCAGGCCCATGCGGCTCATAAAATCAGAATGGAAAATGCGCTGAAGGATAAAGGCGTCACGTTGCCGCAATTTTCGGTGCTGACCATGCTTGCGGCCTATCCCGGCGCATCGGGTGCCGACCTTGCGCGTCTGTCGCTGCTGACGCCACAGACGATGAGCGTCATTGTGGCGAATCTGGAGCGGGCCGGAATGATTTGTCGTCGTCCGCATGCGGTGCACGGCAGAATTCAGGTGATTGAGATTGCTGACGCCGGGCGTGACGTTCTCGCGCAGTGCAAAGTAGCGGTTCAGTTGGTTGAGGCCAGCCTGCTTTCGGGTGTCACGCCTGAGGATGAAAAGGTGATTCGGCGCTGGCTGGTCAGCGTGGCAGTGGGAGAATAAACCGTTAAAAAAGACCACGGGCTGGTCATCTGAAAGGCTTCGCGGCGTTCACTTTTGCTACACAGAATCTGTACCATCCCGGTCGTTTTACGCTACACTTAAACCTCTACAAGTTTTCGGAGGTTGTACAAGTATGAGCGAAAAAATTCCCGTTGGGATCAGCGCTTGCCTGCTTGGTGAGAGCGTCAGATTTGATGGCGGCCACAAGCGGCTCGCGTTCGCCACTGAGCAACTGACGCCTTTTGTTCGTTTCGAACCCGTTTGCCCTGAAATGGCGATTGGGCTGCCCACGCCGCGCCCGGCGCTGCGCTTAGTTAAGCAGAGCGACGACGATGAACTGCACCTTTGCTTCAGCAAAGAGGGCGGCGATGACATCACCGATAAGATGCGCGACTGGTCCGAAAAACGCGTGAAATCGCTGCATCACCTGTGCGGCTACATACTGTGTGCAAAATCACCCAGTTGCGGGATGGAGCGCGTGCGTATCTACGAGCCCGCCACCAATAATAACCGTAAAGCGGGAACCGGTATATTTACCCGTTTTCTGCAACGTGAAATGCCCTGGTTACCGCTCGAAGAAGACGGGCGTCTGAACGATCCGACATTACGTGAAAACTTTATCGGCCGGATTTGCGCGCTGCACGAGTTTCATGAAATGTGGAAAAAGGGGCTGACCCGTCATGGCCTGATTGCCTTCCACAGCCAGTATAAATTGTTACTGCTGGCGCATTCGCAAAAAAAATACCGTGAACTGGGCCCCTTTGTTGCCTCGATGAACCAGTGGGAGTCGCTGGAGGCGTTTGCCTTCGAGTACCGCAACCGCCTTATGGATCTGATGTCACAACCGGCCTCGCGCACTAACCACACCAATGTGTTGATGCATGTTCAGGGTTATTTCCGCAGTCAACTGAGTTCGCCGCAACGCAGAGAACTGACGTCACTGATTGATTGTTACCGTCAGGGCACGCAACCGTTACTGGCGCCGATTACGATTCTTAAGCACTACATGGCTGAATATCCTCATCCGTGGCTGACGCAGCAGCGCTACTTCGATCCTTACCCGGAAGCGCTGCGCCTGCGCTACGGACAATGAGTCGGGAGCATGATGACGACCCATCTTGTCTGGTTCCGTAATGACCTGCGCATCAATGATAACCTTGCGCTGCATGCCGCCTGCAGCAAGTCAGATGCCCGTGTCATAGCACTGTTTATTGCCACGCCGGGACAGTGGCAGCAACACGATATGGCCCCCCGCCAGGCCGCGTTTATTCACCAGAATCTCTGCAGCCTGCAGGCATCACTGGCCGAAAAAGGCATCCCGCTGCATGTTCATCAGTGTGATGATTTCGCTGCCAGCGTGGATTTTCTCGTCACGTTTTGTGAACAGCAAAACGTTGATCAACTGTTTTATAACTACCAGTACGAATTTAACGAACGTCAGCGCGATGCGCAGGCGGAAAAGCGGTTAGATGAAGCGGACGTGATCTGTCAGGGGTTTGATGACAGCGTACTTTTGTCGCCCGGCAGTATCCAGACCGGCGATGGTGAGATGTACAAAGTGTTTACCCCGTTCAGCAAAGCCTTTATTCGTCGCCTGCAGCAGGGGTTGCCTGAGTGTGTCCCGGCGCCTAAAGCCCGGGCTGGCGCGCCCCTGAACACACCAAAAGCGATTTCGCCGTTTGATTACGACCATGCTGAGGTTGATGATGCGCTGTTTCCGGCCGGTGAACAGGCGGCGATTAAGCGGCTACGTGCGTTTGCGCAACATGCCGTGCTGGATTATCCAAAGCAGCGTGACCTGCCTGCGCGCGACAGCACCAGCCGGTTATCGGCTTACCTGACCATCGGCGTGCTTTCACCGCGCCAGTGTCTGCATCGGGTGTTGCATGAACATCCCGGGGCGCTGGAAGGCAGCCCGGCGGCTGTCTGGATCAATGAACTCATCTGGCGTGAGTTCTATCGCCATCTCATCGTTGCGTTTCCCCGACTGTGTAAGCATCAGCCTTTTGTCCACTGGACGCGTCATGTCGCGTGGCAACGAAACGAGGCGCATTTTGACGCCTGGAAAGCCGGGAAAACCGGTTATCCCATCGTCGATGCGGCCATGCGACAGATGTTGCAGACCGGCTGGATGCATAACCGGCTTCGCATGATCACGGCCAGTTTTCTGGTAAAGGATCTGTTAATCGACTGGCGCCAAGGCGAGCGCTATTTCATGCAGCAGCTTATCGATGGCGACCTGGCCGCCAATAACGGCGGCTGGCAGTGGGCGGCGTCCACGGGGACCGATGCCGCGCCGTATTTCCGCATTTTTAACCCTACTACGCAAAGTGAGCGTTTCGATGAACAGGGTGATTTTATTCGTCACTACCTTCCCGAACTGAAAGACGTGCCGGACAGTGCGATTCATCAGCCGCACGAATGGGCGCGGAAAAACAACAAGACACTCGATTATCCAACACCGATCGTGGAACATAAGGACGCACGTAAAAAGACACTCGACGCCTTCGAGCGCGCAAAAAATGTGGCCTGAGGTGGCAAGGAGCAGAAATGAATCACTATGCGTTAGAAAAAATCGTTAACGATCAGCTGGCAACCCATACCTTCAGCGATTATGCGCCAAACGGGCTACAGGTCGAAGGCCGACCTGAAGTGAAAACGATCGTTACCGGCGTGACCGCCTGCCAGGCGCTGCTGGATGAAGCGGTGGCGCGCAAAGCCGATGCGGTGCTGGTACATCACGGTTATTTCTGGAAAAGTGAACCGGCGGTGATTAAAGGCATGAAACGCCAGCGTCTGCGCACGCTACTGGCAAACGATATTAACCTCTACGGCTGGCACCTGCCGCTGGATGCGCACCCTGAGCTGGGTAATAACGCGCAGTTGGCTAAGCTGCTGGGTATTAACGTGATGGGCGAGATTATGCCGCTGGTGCCCTGGGGCGAACTGACTCAGCCTGTGAGCGGCCATGCGTTGGCACAGCGTATTACTGAGGTGCTGGGACGGGAGCCGCTTCATTGTGGTGATAATGCGCCAGCAGCGATCCGTCGTGTTGCCTGGTGCAGTGGCGGCGGTCAGGGATTTATTGATAATGCGGCCGCCTTTGGCGTAGATGCCTTTATTACGGGCGAGGTCTCTGAGCAAACCATTCACAGCGCCCGTGAACAAGGCCTGCACTTTTTCGCCGCAGGCCACCATGCCACCGAACGCGCGGGTATTCGGGCGTTGGGTGAATGGCTGGCGGAGCATCATGGCCTGGATGTCACGTTTATTGATATTCCCAATCCCGCCTGATCCCCCTGGGTTCTGCCATCTGCGCAGAACCCAAACCTGTTGACACATTACCGTCACTTTCGCATAACTACCTTCCTGGGTTGTAAAACACATTTGGCTTTTGCGCGCCAGAATCCTGTCTGAGCGCCGCAAAGCTGTTTACCAGGAGGTACGTGTTGCAAAAAACACGATGCTATATGCTGGGCGAGCGCGCGGTGGTACTGGAGTTGTCTCCGCCCGTTTCGCTGGCCAGTCAGCAGCGAATCTGGCATCTGT
The DNA here is from genome assembly GCF_043545505.1 of Pantoea sp. SGAir0183. Classification (NCBI taxonomy): domain Bacteria; kingdom Pseudomonadati; phylum Pseudomonadota; class Gammaproteobacteria; order Enterobacterales; family Erwiniaceae; genus Pantoea; species Pantoea sp. SGAir0183. Next base: position 3,124,889 of record NZ_CP028053.1, on the reverse strand, counting down.
GCCAGCGTTTGCAGTCACACGACGCGACCCGGGAAGTGATTCCCGGCATGAACAACCTGACGCTGCTGTTACGGGAGCCGCCCAGAGATGCCCGACAGGCGACGGCGCAACTTGAACAGTGGTGGCAGGAAAGTGAGGTGCAGGACACAGAGTCGCGCCTTGTGACCATACCGGTCATCTATGGGGGCGAGGCGGGGCCGGATTTGCGTCAGGTGGCCGACCACGCCGGCATGACGGAAAAGCAGCTCGTCGCGTTACACAGCAGCACGGATTACGCGGTTTTCTTTATTGGTTTTCAGCCCGGCTTTCCTTACCTGGCCGGCCTGGATGCGCGCCTGCATATGCCGCGCCGCGCCGAACCGCGCGTTGCGGTTCCGGCTGGATCGGTCGGCATCGGCGGCAGCCAGACCGGTGTTTATCCGCTGGTCTCACCAGGCGGCTGGCAGTTGATTGGCAGGACGCAGGTCGCGCTTTTCACACCCAGCCAGCAGCCGCCAACCTTACTACGTCCGGGTGACAATGTCCGGTTTGTGCCGCAAAAGGAAGGGATATGTTAAACATTCTTCGCGCGGGTCTGGCAACCAGCATTCAGGATTTCGGACGCTATCACTGGCGACAGTATGGCATAGGCGTCAGTGGTGTCCTGGATCAGCCCGCCATGATCACAGCCAATCTGCTGGCAGGCAATCCGCCGGGCAGCGCCGTGCTGGAAATTGTCCTCGGACAGTTCAAAGCGGAATTCCGTCGGGATGGATGGTTTGCACTAACGGGAGCGGGTTGTCAGGCCGAACTGGATGGCAAGCCTGTCTGGACAGGCTGGCGTTTACCGGTAAAAAAAGGGCAGGTCCTGGTGTTGAAGAAACCGATTCACGGCATGCGCAGCTACCTGGCTGTGCACGGTGGTTTCGCGATTCCGCCGGTGCTGGGCTCATGCAGCACCGACATCAAGGCCGGTTTTGGCGGCTTTGAGGGGCGAACGCTGCAGGACGGCGACGTCATTCCGCTGGGCAAACCGCAACAGCACTTCACGAGCAAAAAAGGCGTGCGCCAGTTGCTCTGGGGTAACCGTATTCGTGCGTTACCCGGACCGGAATACCACGAATTCAGCAAAGCGTCACAACAGGCGTTCTGGCGAGCAGCCTGGAAACTGAACCCTCAAAGTAATCGCATGGGCTACCGTTTGCAGGGGCCTGCTTTGCAACGCGACGTGCCGCGCGAGTTGTTATCGCATGGTCTGGTGCCCGGCGTCATTCAGGTGCCTGGAAACGGTCAGCCTATCGTTCTGCTGGCGGATGCACAGACCACCGGCGGCTATCCACGTATCGCCTGCGTCATTGAATGCGATCTTTATCATCTGGCGCAGATTCGTCTGGGCGAGCCGATTCATTTTATGCCCTGTACGCCCGAAGAGGCGCTGGCGGCAACGCGACAGCAGCAGCATGTATTGGGGCAAATGGCCTGGGGACTGGCAAATGAAAATTGATTTAAACGCCGATCTGGGCGAGGGGAGCAGCAGCGATCGTGCGCTGTTGCAGCTGGTGAGTTCCGCCAACATCGCCTGCGGCTTTCACGCAGGCGACGCGCAGATGATGTTGCAGGCCATTCGCTGGGCCAGCGAATTTGGCGTGGCGATTGGCGCGCATCCCAGCTTTCCCGATCGTGAAAACTTTGGCCGCAGTGCGATGCAACTGCCGCCGGAAACTGTCTATGCGCAAATCATCTATCAGGTTGGTGCGCTCAAAAGTCTGGCTGAGAGCGAAGGGCAGTCGCTTGTTCACGTTAAACCTCACGGTATGTTGTATAACCAGGCGGCGGCGGATGCCACGCTGGCCGAGGCGATTGCGCGAGCCGTCAAAGCCGTCGATGCCCGGCTGATCATGGTGGGGCTGGCTAACAGTGAGTTGATTCGCGCGGCGGCCCATCACGGCCTGAAAACCCGGGAGGAGGTGTTTGCCGATCGCGGCTATCTCAGCAGCGGCGCGCTGGTGCCCCGTGGCCAGCCCGGCGCATTGATTGAAGAGGAAGACCAGGCGATTCAGCAAACCCTGATGATGGTGCGACAGGGGCAGGTCATCAGTGTGACCGGTGAGGCGGTTCAGGTGAACGCAGAAACCGTCTGCCTGCATGGTGACGGGGCGCATGCACTGACGTTTGCGCAACGTCTGCGTGCCAGCTTTGCCAGCCATGCTATCACCGTCACCAGTCAATAAAAAAACGGCATAACCAGCCTGAACGTCTCAGGCTTACTACTTCACGAGGGGAAAAGTATGGACAGCGTAGTAAATCTCTGGCCGCTGCTGGGCATTGCTGCCATCGTCGTTGGCTTCGTTTTGCGTTTTAATCCGGTGCTGGTGGTCATTGTTTCAGGCTTCGTCACCGGGATCGCTGCCCTGATGCCGCTGGGCGATATTTTACAAAAGCTGGGTGAGGGATTTCTGAATACCCGCAACCTGCCGTTGATCCTGCTGCTGCCGCTGGCGGTTATTGGCTTACTGGAACGCCATGGTCTGAAACAGCGTGCGCAGGCGTGGATTGCCCGGATCAAAACGGCGACGGCGGGACGGTTGCTCATTGTCTATCTGTTTGTGCGTGAGGTGACTGCGGCCCTCGGGCTGACCAGTCTCGGCGGCCATCCGCAAATGGTGCGCCCGCTACTTGCGCCGATGGCCGAGGGGGCCAGCGAAAACCGCTACGGGGCACTACCGCCCGAGGTCCGTCATCGCCTGCGTGCCATGTCCGCTGCCACCGACAACGTCGGGCTGTTCTTTGGTGAGGATATCTTTGTCGCCTTTGGCGCCATTATTTTTATGCATAACTTTATGCAGGAGTCCGCCGGTATCCAGACTGAGCCATTGCATATTGCCCTGTGGGGCATTCCCACGGCGCTCTCAGCCTTTCTGATTCATTCCGCCCGCCTGATCAGGCTGGACCGCCAGCTGGCACGAGAACTGCGCGTTATCAACAGCAAGGCCATGAAAGCCAAAGGAGAGCCGTCATGATTCAGCAACAGTATCTGATGTGGCTGGCTGGCCTGATTCTGCTGGTTGTCGCGGTTTTATCCTGGCGCGACAGCGCAAATCCGCGCCGTTTCACCACTGGCTTATTTTGGGGACTGTATGGCCTGATTTTTCTGGTGGGTGACTGGACAACCGCCCTGATGACCCAACTGATGGGCTCTGCCGAAAGCGGCACACGTATGTTGCAAATTAGCGTGGGCGTAGCGGTGGTTATCATGGGGATCCTTGCCGGTTGTGGTGGGGTAAGAATGGGCCGCTATCACCAGCGCAGTGAGGCGGAAAAACAGGCCAGTGCCCAGCGTCTGGGCAACAAACTTTTCCTGCCAGCCCTGGCGATCCCCGTCGTGACAGTGATCGGTGTGTTAGCGTTTAATAACCTTCCCGGTCTGCAAACGTGGGTGTTCGGCGCGGGCAACCATTCCACCCTGATTACGCTGTTCTCCATGGCCACAGGCTGTCTGCTGGGCTGGCTGATCGCCATGAAAATGACGCGTGAAACCCCAGTGCAGTCGATGCAGGAAACCCGACGTTTGCTGGACTGCATCGGCTGGGCGTTTCTCCTGCCGCAAATCCTGGCAACCCTGGGGCTACTGTTTACGGCCGCGGGCGTCGGTGGCGCGATCTCCCATCTCACCGAACATTATCTTGCCGTGGATAACCGCTTCATTGCGGTCACGGTTTACGCGGCAGGGATGGCACTGCTCACCATGGTGATGGGGAATGCATTCGCGGCGTTCCCGATTATTACCGCGGGCATCGGCATTCCCATTCTGGTGTTACAGCATGGCGGTAACCCGGCGGTCATGGCGGCAATCGGGATGTTTTCCGGCTACTGCGGTACGTTAATGACGCCGATGGCAGCAAACTTCAACATTGTGCCTGCTGCCTTGCTGGAGTTACCGGATCGCAACGCGGTCATCAAAGCTCAGGTGCCAACCGGTGTGCTACTGTTAATTGTTAACATTTTCTTACTCTACTTCCTGATGTTTTTGTGAGGCAGCATGAAAACGGTATTAATGACGGCATTTGAGCCCTTTGGCGGCGAATCCATTAATCCCTCCTGGCAGGCGGTCAGTGCCCTTGAAGGCCAGACTATTGCCGGCGCACGCATCGTGACGCGCCAGTTGCCCGTCGTATTCAGCGAGGTGCTGGACGTGCTGTATCAGGCGCTGGAAACGATCAGGCCCGATGCCGTTATCGCTGTCGGGCAGGCAGGCGGTCGCAGCGATATCACGGTAGAGCGAATTGGTATTAATGTGGATGATGCGCGCATTCCGGATAATGCGGGCAGGCAACCCGTGGACGAACCCATCGTTCAGGATGGCCCGGCCGGATATTTTTCACGCCTGCCGATCAAAGCCATTGTGGCCGCGGTGCGGGAAGCGGGCATTCCGGCATCGGTGTCGCAAACCGCAGGAACTTTTACCTGTAACCGGGCAATGTATGGCCTGTTGCACTGGCTTGAAAGCAACGGCAGCCCGGCACGGGGCGGTTTCATTCATATTCCCTACCTGCCTGAACAGGCGGTGCATCACCCGGGTGCACCCAGTATGCCCGCCGCAACCGTTATTGAGGCGCTGAAAATTGCCGTACAAACGACCCTGACCACCGCTCAGGATGTGAAGGAAGTGGGTGGCGCAACGCATTAAGAGGACGAGTGATGCCTGAAGGACCGGAGATTCGCCGCGTGGCGGATCAGCTTGAAGTGGCCATCGTCGGCCAGCCCCTGACCGACGTCTGGTTTGCGTTTCCCGAATTAAAAACCTATGAGCCCGCATTGCTGGGAGAACAGGTGGCGTCGATAGAGACGCGCGGTAAAGCGTTGCTGACCCATTTCAGTAACGGCCTGACGCTGTATTCGCACAATCAGCTGTACGGCGTCTGGCGCATCGTCCCGCCAGACATGCAGCCCGAGACAAAACGGCAGTTACGTGTGCGTCTCGCGACGGCCAATCAGGCGATATTGCTTTACAGCGCGTCGGATATTGAACTCCTGAATGCGGAAACGCTTGCCCGTCATCCGTTTCTCAACCGCATTGGGCCGGATGTACTGAATGCGGAGTTGACCGTAGAGGCGGTCAGGGAACGGCTGTGCTCGCCGCGTTTCTGTCGCCGCCGGTTCAGCGGACTGTTACTGGATCAGGCTTTTCTGGCCGGACTGGGCAACTATTTACGTGCTGAGATCCTCTGGCTGGCCCAGTTGCTTCCCCGGCATAACGCACAGTCGCTGAGTGAGGCGCAACTGACGGCTTTCTGCGAAGCGCTGTTGTCTGTGCCGCGTCATGCCTATCGCATGCGCGGCACCATGAAAAAATACCACAGCGAAGCGGCATTTCGGTTTGAAGTGTTCCACCGTCAGGGCAAGACATGTCGCCGCTGCGGTGAAGTGATCGAAAAGGGCGTCCTGTCCGCCCGACCGTTTTACTGGTGCCCTGGCTGTCAGAGATAAAAACGCTGGCCTGTCCCGCCGTTGCACGCGGGCAATGTCACTCGTCAGCGAAGGATATCGTCACCCGGTTTTCTTCACAGCATAAGGAATCATCATGACACCTGAGATTGTGACGGAAAGGTTGCGCTTAAAACCCCTGTCGCTGGAGGATGCCGATGCCATGCAGATCGCGTTTCCGCGCTGGGAAATTGTACGCTACCTGATCGATTCGGTGCCCTGGCCTTATCCCGAGGGCGGGGCACGAGACTATATTGCCAATGTCGCCTTACCGGCGGTCGCGGCCGGGACGGGCTGGTACTGGACATTGCGGCCTAAAGCGGCGGAACAGCAACTGATTGGCGTTATTTGCCTGATGGAGACGCCGGATAATAACCGGGGCTTCTGGTTGGTACCGGAGTGGCAGGGGCAGGGCTATATGACAGAAGCCTGCCTGGCCGTGACGGACTACTGGTTTACCGATCTGAAAAAACCGCTGCTGAGAACGCCAAAAGCGGCACTGAATCAGCGATCTGTGAACATTTCGGTCAACAGTGGTATGCGCTGTATCCGCACAGAGAAAAAACAGTACGTTTCAGGCACACATGACTCGCAATTATGGGAAGTGACGCGAGAAGAATGGCAGGCCTTTCGGGCATCTCAAACGTCCGCCGTTCATCCTCTCACTAAGATTCGCTCACGCTGACCGGCGGCGTCAGTAAAAAAAAGCGGCGGTGCCGTAAGGACACCACCGCTTTTCGCCTTACCGCCCGTTGCCGGACAGCTTATTTATCCAGCTTCGAGCTGAACTCGCGTTCGGTGTAACCAGTATACAGCTGACGCGGACGGGCAATTTTCATGCCTTCGTCGTGCATTTCTTTCCAGTGCGCGATCCAGCCAACGGTACGCGCCATGGCGAAAATCACGGTAAACATGGACGAAGGGATGCCCATGGCTTTCAGGATGATACCGGAGTAGAAATCCACGTTTGGATAGAGTTTGCGTTCGATGAAGTACGGGTCGTTCAGCGCAATGTGTTCCAGTTCCAGCGCCACTTCCAGCAGATCGTCTTTCATGCCCAGTTCGTTCAGTACTTCATGGCAGGTTTCACGCATAACGGTCGCGCGCGGGTCATAGTTTTTATAAACACGGTGTCCAAAGCCCATCAGGCGGAAAGAGTCATTTTTGTCTTTAGCACGGCGCACAAACTCAGGAATGTGCTCGACGGTGCTGATCTCTTCCAGCATACGCAGACAGGCTTCGTTCGCGCCGCCGTGTGCGGGTCCCCACAGGGAGGCAATACCGGCCGCGATACAGGCAAACGGGTTAGCGCCTGACGAGCCAGCGGTACGTACGGTAGAGGTCGAGGCGTTCTGTTCATGATCGGCGTGCAGAATCAGAATGCGATCCATGGCGCGTTCAAGCACAGGGTTAACCTTGTATTCTTCACACGGTGTTGCAAACATCATGTGCAGGAAGTTACCGGCATAGGAGAGGTCGTTACGGGGATAGACGAACGGCTGACCGATTGAATACTTGTAACACATCGCTGCCATGGTAGGCATTTTCGACAGCAGACGGAAAGCGGCGATTTCACGGTGGCGCTCGATGTTTACATCCAGCGAATCGTGATAAAACGCAGCCAGTGCGCCGGTCACGCCGCACATCACCGCCATCGGGTGTGAATCACGACGGAAACCGTGGAACAGACGGGTAATCTGCTCATGAATCATCGTGTGGCGCGTAACCGTTTGTTTAAACTCTTCAAACTGGGCTTTCGTGGGGGCTTCACCATTTAACAGGATGTAGCACACTTCCAGGTAGTTAGAGTGGGTAGCCAGTTGGTCAATAGGGAAGCCGCGGTGAAGCAGAATGCCTTCATCACCATCGATAAAGGTGATTTTTGATTCGCAGGACGCTGTAGACGTGAAACCAGGATCGAAGGTAAACAGGCCGTTGGAACCCAGCTGACGGACATCGACGACATCCTGGCCCAGCGTGCCTTGCAGTACACCCAGTTCAATGGACGTTTCATCTGATAGGGTTAGCGTCACTTTTTTATCTGTCATTTTCGTCTCCATAGCGCCTTAGGCAGGTAAGGATCTTTCGACACCTGAAACGCGTGCATGTTGCAATTTGGCAGTACTTCACGGTGTCACTCTGCATTATAAGCAGTGAAGGGTACAGAGTGAGAGGCGCGTTCCACTGGAAATGTAAAGCCGTGACATGTGCATATCGCGGTTGTTAAAGATCCGGTCAGGACATAACTTCTTTGTAACCAATAACCTGATGGTATTTAAAGCGGTTACCGACAATGTTACATAACTTCAGCTTAGGAGAAAGTGTATCCCCATAACTTTTGTGCATCATAGGATTTTATCGGACTAGTTTGTAACTGAATTGTTGAACTATTGTCAAATCAGATAATTAAATTTGTATGAATTGTGAAAAACGTGAGTGGGATCACTGTTCCATCGAAAATTCTCCAAAGAGTTTGTAGGGGAATTGTAATCAGAATGTGATCGTCCTATACTTCCGGCCAGGTCTCCGGAACACCCTGACACCAGGAGCCACCCAGCGTTTGTACCACGTCATTTAACACTGGATGTTGCTATTTTGGTGACGGATTAAGACTGAACCTTTTTTTCGGGTTTGGGCCTGTCTTCCGGAGGAAGCAAAATAAAAAGAGCTGTGTGGGCAAAACCGTGAAAAAACAAAGACCTGTCAACTTGGATCTCTCGACGATCCGGTTTCCCGTTACTGCAATATCGTCCATTCTCCACCGTGTCTCCGGCGTCATCACTCTGGTTGCTCTCGGCATCCTGTTGTGGCTTCTCGGTCTTTCTCTCTCCTCTCCTGAAGGTTTTCAGCACGCGGCATCTATCATGAGCGGCTTCTTTGTGAAGTTTATCATGTGGGGCATTCTGACCGCGTTGGCCTATCATACGGTGGGCGGGATACGTCATATGTTAATGGATTTTGGTTATCTGGCGGAAACGCTCGAAGCAGGTAAGCGTTCTGCGCAGGTGACATTTGGTATTACTGTCGTGCTTTCAATCTTAGCAGGAGTCCTCGTATGGTAAGCAATGCATCCGCGTTGGGTCGCAATGGCATTCAGGACTGGCTGTTGCTGCGCGCGTCGGCAATCCTTATTACGCTTTACATCATCTACATGCTCGGTTTCGTGGTGATGACAGACACGCTGACGTATGACATCTGGCGTGGCTTCTTTGCCTCAGCATTTACAAAAGTGTTCACGCTCCTGACGCTGTTTTCCATCCTGATCCACGGCTGGATTGGTATGTGGCAGGTCTTAACGGACTACGTGAAATCGCTGGCGGCGCGTTTGCTGTTACAGCTGGTTATCGTGGTGGCACTGTTGTCATATGCAATTTATGGGTTTGTTGTGGTGTGGGGTGTGTAAATGAAGTTACCAGTCAGAGAATTTGATGCCGTGGTGATCGGCGCAGGTGGCGCGGGTATGCGCGCGGCACTGCAAATCTCCCAGTCGGGCCAGACGTGCGCCCTGCTGTCCAAAGTGTTCCCAACCCGTTCTCATACGGTATCCGCGCAGGGCGGTATTACCGTTGCGCTGGGCAATACCCATGACGATAACTGGGAATGGCATATGTATGACACCGTCAAAGGCTCCGACTATATCGGCGACCAGGACGCGATTGAATACATGTGCCACGTCGGTCCGGAAGCGATTCTGGAACTGGAACACATGGGCTTACCTTTCTCCCGTCTTGATGACGGCCGCGTTTATCAGCGTCCGTTTGGTGGTCAGTCAAAAAACTTCGGTGGTGAGCAGGCGGCGCGTACTGCCGCGGCAGCTGACCGTACTGGCCATGCCCTGCTGCATACGCTGTATCAGCAGAACCTGAAAAACAAAACCACCATCTTCTCCGAATGGTATGCACTGGATCTGGTCAAGAATGACGACGATGCGATTGTGGGTTGTACCGCTATCTGCATGGAAACCGGTGAAACCGTCTACTTCAAAGCCAAGGCGACCATTCTGGCGACCGGTGGTGCAGGACGTATCTATCAGTCGACGACCAATGCCCACATTAACACTGGCGACGGTGTTGGCATGGCGCTGCGCGCAGGTGTACCGGTGCAGGACATGGAAATGTGGCAGTTCCACCCAACCGGTATCGCAGGTGCGGGTGTGCTGGTCACCGAGGGCTGCCGCGGTGAAGGCGGCTATCTGCTGAACAAACACGGTGAGCGCTTCATGGAGCGCTATGCGCCAAACGCCAAAGACCTGGCAGGTCGTGACGTGGTGGCCCGTTCTATGATGGTGGAAATTCGTGAAGGCCGGGGCTGTGATGGTCCATGGGGCCCGCACATCAAGTTGAAACTTGACCATCTGGGTGCCGAAGTGCTGGAGTCACGTCTGCCGGGAATCCTGGAACTGTCCCGTACCTTTGCGCACGTTGACCCGATTAAAGAGCCGATTCCTGTTATCCCAACCTGTCACTACATGATGGGCGGCGTACCGACCAAAGTGACCGGCCAGGCGCTGCGCGTCAATGCGCAGGGCGAAGATGAAGTGATTCCGGGCCTGTTCGCTGTGGGTGAAATCGCCTGCGTATCTGTTCACGGCGCGAACCGTCTGGGCGGAAACTCACTGCTGGACCTGGTGGTCTTTGGTCGCGCGGCGGGTGTTCATCTGCTTGAATGTCTGGAAGAGCAGGGCGAACTGCGCGAAGCCAGTCAGGAAAACATCGATGCTGCCATGGCGCGCTTCAATCGCTGGGAGAACAACACCACGGGTGAAGATCCGGTTGAAATCCGTAAAGCGTTGCAACGCTGCATGCAGAACAACTTCTCGGTCTTCCGCGAAGGTGATGCCATGCGTGAAGGTCTTGAAGAGCTGAAAGTGATTCGTGAGCGCCTGAAGTCTGCGCGTCTGGATGACCGTTCACCCGACTTCAATACACAGCGTATCGAGTGCCTTGAGCTGGATAACCTGATGGAAACCGCCTATGCCACAGCGGTTGCGGCTAACTTCCGTACAGAAAGCCGTGGTGCACACAGCCGCTTCGACTATCCGGAACGTGATGATGCGAACTGGCTGTGCCATAGCCTCTATGTTCCGCAAACGGAAAGCATGACGCGCCGTGAGGTGAACATGCAACCGAAACTGCGTGCGGCCTTCCCGCCAAAAGCGCGTACCTATTAATTGCGGAGATCATCATGAGACTAGAATTTTCGATCTATCGTTATAACCCGGACGTCGATGATAAACCGCGCATGCAGGATTACAGCCTGGAAGCGGAAGATGGCCGTGACATGATGCTGCTGGACGCGCTGATCCGTTTAAAAGAAAAGGATCCTACGCTGGCTTTCCGTCGCTCGTGCCGTGAAGGCGTGTGCGGATCAGATGGCCTGAACATGAACGGTAAAAACGGCCTGGCCTGCATTACGCCGGTTTCCGCTTTAGGCAACGGTAAGCAGAAGATTGTGATTCGTCCTCTGCCTGGCCTGCCTGTGGTGCGCGACCTCGTGGTAGACATGAGCCAGTTTTATACTCAGTATGAGAAAATTAAGCCTTTCTTGTTAAACAACGGTGAAAACCCACCTGCGCGTGAGCATCTGCAGACGCCGGGCGAGCGTGAGCATCTGGACGGCCTGTATGAGTGTATTCTCTGCGCCTGTTGCTCAACCTCATGCCCGTCGTTCTGGTGGAATCCCGATAAGTTCATCGGGCCTGCGGGTCTGCTGGCGGCATACCGCTTCATTATTGACAGTCGCGACACCGAAACCGATGCGCGTCTGGATAATCTGAGCGATGCATTCAGCGTGTTCCGCTGCCACAGCATCATGAACTGTGTCAGCGTGTGTCCTAAAGGTCTTAACCCCACGCGCGCCATCGGCCATATCAAGTCGATGCTGCTGCAACGCGGGGCATAGTGATACAGCCGGGAACCTCAGGTTCCCGGTGTTTTACGGAAGCCTCTTTAAACGCGGTCCCGACCACGTTTACAAAGGTTCCCTTACGGGCCGGGCGCGCGCTGCGCACAGTGCTCGTATCGCTGAACTCACTACGGCAAACCGCGAAAGCGGCAACAAATGAAACCTCAATAAAGCATAACATTGCTTAAGGGATCACAATGCAGAACAGCGCGATGAAGCCCTGGCTGGACTCCTCCTGGCTGGCCGGCGCGAATCAGTCTTACATAGAGCAACTCTATGAGGATTTCCTGACCGATCCTGACTCTGTGGATGCAGTGTGGCGCTCGATGTTCCAACAGTTACCAGGCACGGGAGTGAAACCCGAGCAGTTCCACTCCGCGACCCGCGAATATTTCCGTCGCCTGGCGAAAGACGCATCTCGTTACACCTCCTCAGTCACCGATCCGGCAACCAACTCCAAGCAAGTGAAAGTGCTGCAACTGATCAACGCGTTTCGTTTTCGCGGCCATCAGGAAGCAAACCTGGATCCGCTTGGCCTGTGGAAACAGGACCGTGTTGCCGATCTCGACCCTGCTTTTCACGATCTGACCGACGCCGATTTTCAGGAAAGCTTTAACGTAGGTTCTTTTGCTATTGGCAAAGAAACCATGAAGCTGGCCGATCTGTTCGAGGCGCTGAAGCAGACTTACTGTGGTTCGATTGGTGCAGAGTACATGCACATCAACAACACCGAAGAGAAACGCTGGATTCAGCAGCGTCTCGAATCCGGTGCTGGCCACTGTTCGTTCAGCGGTGAAGAGAAAAAAGGTTTCCTGAAAGAGCTGACTGCGGCAGAAGGCCTTGAAAAATATCTGGGCGCAAAATTCCCGGGTGCCAAACGCTTCTCGCTGGAAGGCGGTGATGCACTGGTGCCTATGCTGCGTGAGATGATTCGTCATGCAGGTAAAAGCGGCACCCGCGAAGTGGTGCTGGGGATGGCGCACCGTGGCCGTCTCAACGTCCTGATTAACGTGCTGGGTAAAAAGCCACAGGATCTGTTCGACGAGTTCTCAGGCAAACATAAAGAACACCTGGGCACCGGTGATGTGAAGTATCACATGGGCTTCTCATCGGATATCGAAACCGAAGGCGGTCTGGTACACCTGGCGCTGGCCTTTAACCCGTCTCACCTGGAAATTGTCAGCCCGGTGGTCATGGGGTCGGTGCGTGCCCGTCTGGATCGTCTGGCTGAGCCGGTCAGCAATAAAGTGCTGCCCATCACTATTCACGGTGATGCGGCGGTCATTGGTCAGGGCGTGGTGCAGGAAACCCTGAACATGTCTCAGGCCCGCGGCTATGAAGTCGGTGGCACCGTGCGTATCGTGATCAACAACCAGGTGGGTTTCACCACCTCGAATCCGAAAGACGCGCGTTCTACACCGTACTGTACTGACATTGGTAAAATGGTGCTGGCACCGATTTTCCACGTCAATGCGGACGATCCGGAAGCGGTGGCCTTTGTGACCCGACTGGCGCTGGACTATCGCAATACCTTTAAACGCGATGTGTTTATCGATTTGGTGTGCTATCGCCGCCATGGTCACAACGAAGCGGATGAGCCAAGCGCCACGCAGCCGTTGATGTACCAGAAAATCAAAAAGCATCCCACACCGCGTAAAATCTACGCCGATCGTCTGGAAAGCGAAGGTGTCGCGTCGCAGGAAGATGCCACCGAAATGGTCAATCTGTACCGTGATGCGCTGGATGCCGGCGAATGCGTGGTGCCAGAATGGCGTCCGATGAGCCTGCACTCCTTCACGTGGTCACCGTATCTGAATCACGAGTGGGATGAACCCTATCCGGCTCAGGTGGACATGAAGCGTCTGAAGGAGCTGGCGCTGCGTATCAGCCAGATCCCTGAAGAGATTGAAGTCCAGTCTCGCGTCGCCAAGATCTATAACGATCGTAAGCTGATGGCCGAAGGCGAGAAAGCGTTTGACTGGGGCGGGGCTGAAAACCTGGCGTACGCCACGCTGGTCGATGAAGGCATTCCGGTACGTTTGTCGGGTGAAGACTCCGGCCGTGGCACCTTCTTCCACCGTCATGCCGTGATCCACAATCAGACCAACGGTTCAACCTACACGCCACTACACCATATTCATAACAGTCAGGGTGAATTCAAAGTCTGGGACTCCGTCCTGTCTGAAGAAGCCGTGCTGGCCTTTGAATACGGTTATGCCACCGCAGAGCCGCGCGTGCTGACCATTTGGGAAGCGCAGTTCGGCGATTTTGCTAACGGTGCGCAGGTGGTGATTGACCAGTTCATCAGCTCCGGCGAGCAAAAATGGGGCCGTATGTGTGGCCTGGTGATGCTGCTGCCACACGGCTATGAAGGTCAGGGCCCTGAGCACTCCTCCGCCCGTCTGGAACGTTATCTGCAGCTCTGCGCTGAGCAGAACATGCAGGTCTGCGTACCCTCAACACCGGCTCAGGTTTACCACATGCTGCGTCGTCAGGCGCTGCGCGGTATGCGCCGTCCGCTGGTGGTGATGTCACCGAAGTCGCTGTTGCGTCATCCTCTGGCGATTTCCTCGCTGGATGAACTGGCAAACGGCAGCTTCCAGCCAGCGATTGGCGAAATTGACGATCTGGATCCGCAAGGCATCAAGCGCGTCGTGCTGTGCTCCGGTAAGGTCTACTACGATCTGCTGGAACAGCGCCGTAAAGACGAAAAAACCGATGTCGCTATCGTGCGTATCGAACAACTTTACCCGTTCCCGCATCAGGCGGTACAGGAAGCGTTAAAAGCGTATTCCCACGTACAGGATTTTGTCTGGTGTCAGGAAGAGCCACTGAACCAGGGTGCCTGGTACTGTAGCCAGCACCATTTCCGTGATGTGGTACCGTTTGGTGCAACGCTGCGTTATGCAGGTCGCCCGGCATCGGCTTCACCGGCCGTGGGTTATATGTCCGTACATCAACAACAGCAGCAAGACCTGGTTAATGACGCACTGAACGTCAATTAATTAAAAGGAAAGATAATGAGTAGCGTAGATATTCTCGTTCCCGACCTGCCTGAATCGGTTGCAGATGCCACAGTAGCAACCTGGCACAAGAAACCAGGCGATGCAGTCAGTCGCGATGAAGTCATCGTCGAAATTGAAACCGACAAAGTGGTTCTGGAAGTGCCGGCGTCTGCGGACGGCGTGCTGGAAGCCGTACTGGAAGAGGAAGGGGCAACCGTTACCTCTCGTCAGATTCTCGGCCGCCTGAAAGAAGGTAACAGCGCTGGCAAAGAAAGCAGTGCGAAAGTCGACAGCAACGAATCCACACCAGCCCAGCGTCAGACCGCTTCTCTGGAAGAAGAGAGCAACGATGCGCTGAGCCCGGCGATTCGTCGTCTGATTGCCGAACACAACCTTGATGCCTCACAGATCAAAGGCACCGGCGTGGGTGGACGTTTAACGCGCGAAGATGTTGAAAAACATCTGGCGAACAAACCGCAGGCAGACAAAGCCGCGGCACCGGCATCTGACGCGCAGCCTGCCCAGCAGCCTGTGGCTAACCGCAGCGAAAAACGTGTGCCAATGACGCGCCTGCGTAAGCGCGTGGCGGAACGTCTGCTGGAAGCCAAGAACAGCACCGCCATGTTGACAACCTTCAACGAAATCAACATGAAGCCGATTATGGATCTGCGTAAGCAGTACGGCGAAGCGTTCGAGAAGCGTCACGGTGTGCGTCTGGGCTTTATGTCGTTCTACATTAAAGCCGTGGTGGAAGCGCTGAAGCGTTACCCTGAAGTCAACGCCTCAATTGATGGCGAAGACGTGGTTTACCACAACTACTTTGATGTCAGCATCGCCGTTTCTACCCCACGAGGCCTGGTGACCCCTGTTCTGCGTGATGTGGATGCGCTGAGCATGGCTGACATCGAGAAGAAAATTAAAGAACTGGCAGTAAAAGGCCGTGACGGCAAGCTGACGGTTGACGATCTGACGGGCGGTAACTTCACCATCACCAACGGTGGTGTGTTTGGTTCACTGATGTCAACGCCAATCATCAACCCGCCACAGAGCGCAATCCTAGGCATGCACGCCATTAAAGATCGTCCTATGGCGGTGAATGGTCAGGTTGTGATCCTGCCAATGATGTACCTGGCGCTCTCTTATGATCACCGTTTGATCGATGGTCGTGAATCTGTCGGCTATCTGGTCGCAGTGAAAGAGATGCTGGAAGATCCGGCGCGTCTGCTGCTGGATGTCTGATTCATCACTGGGCACGCGTTGCGTGCCCAACCTCAATACTCTTTTCAGATCTGAATGGATAGAACATCATGAACTTACACGAATACCAGGCTAAACAGCTGTTTGCACGGTATGGCATGCCAGCACCGACCGGCTACGCCTGTACTACACCACGTGAAGCAGAAGAAGCGGCATCGAAAATCGGCGCAGGCCCGTGGGTAGTTAAATGTCAGGTTCATGCCGGTGGCCGCGGTAAAGCGGGCGGTGTGAAGGTAGTTAACAGTAAAGAAGATATCCGTGCTTTCGCTGAAAACTGGCTGGGTAAACGTCTGGTGACCTACCAAACTGACGCCAATGGCCAGCCGGTAAACCAGATTCTGGTTGAAGCGGCGACCGACATCGATCAGGAGCTGTATCTGGGTGCCGTGGTCGACCGTGCAACGCGTCGCGTGATCTTCATGGCGTCAACCGAAGGTGGCGTGGAAATCGAGAAAGTGGCGGAAGAAACCCCGCACCTGATCCACAAAATGGCGCTTGATCCGCTGACCGGTCCTCAGCCTTATCAGGGCCGTGAGTTGGCGTTCAAACTGGGCCTGACCGGCAAGCAAGTCAGCCAGTTCACCAAAATTTTCATGGGTCTGGCGACCATGTTCCTGGAACGTGACCTGGCGATGGTTGAGATCAACCCGCTGGTCATCACCAAACAGGGCGATCTGATCTGTCTGGATGGCAAACTGGGTGCCGATGGCAATGCCCTGTTCCGTCAGCCAGAGCTGCGTGAAATGCGCGATCCAAGCCAGGAAGACCCACGTGAAGCACACGCAACGCAGTGGGAACTCAACTATGTTGCGCTGGAAGGCAACATCGGTTGTATGGTTAACGGCGCAGGCCTGGCGATGGGCACCATGGACATCGTTAAGCACCACGGCGGTCAGCCAGCAAACTTCCTGGATGTCGGCGGCGGCGCGACCAAAGAGCGCGTAACGGAAGCCTTCAAAATCATCCTGTCTGACGACGCCGTGAAAGCGGTTTTCGTTAACATCTTCGGCGGCATCGTGCGTTGCGACCTGATCGCAGACGGCATCATCGGTGCAGTGGCAGAAGTGGGTGTGAACGTACCGGTTGTGGTACGTCTGGAAGGTAACAACGCTGAGCTGGGCGCTAAGAAACTGGCGGACAGTGGTCTGAACATCATTGCAGCAACCAGTCTGACAGACGCGGCACAGCGTGTTGTTGCTGCTGCGGAGGGTAAATAATGTCCATTTTGATCGACAAAAACACCAAAGTCATTTGCCAGGGTTTCACCGGCGGACAAGGGACGTTCCACTCTGAGCAGGCGCTGGCTTACGGCACGCAGCTGGTCGGCGGTGTGACGCCAGGCAAAGGCGGCACCACTCATCTGGGCCTGCCGGTGTTTAACACCGTGCGTGAAGCGGTTGAAGCCACTGGCGCAACGGCTACCGTCATCTACGTTCCGGCTCCGTTCTGTAAAGACGGTATCCTGGAAGCGATCGATGCCGGCATCAAGCTGATCATCACCATCACCGAAGGCATCCCGACGCTGGATATGCTGACCGTGAAAATGAAGCTGGATGAAGCGGGCGTTCGCATGATCGGGCCAAACTGCCCGGGTGTGATCACCCCAGGCGAATGTAAGATCGGTATCATGCCGGGCCACATTCATCAGCCAGGCCGCGTCGGTATCGTATCGCGTTCAGGTACGCTGACGTATGAAGCCGTTAAGCAGACTACCGATATCGGTTACGGCCAGTCTACCTGTGTTGGTATTGGTGGTGACCCGATCCCGGGTTCTAACTTCATCGACATCCTGAAAATGTTCCAGGACGATCCACAGACTGAAGCGATCGTCATGATCGGTGAAATCGGGGGCAGCGCGGAAGAAGAAGCGGCTGCCTTTATCAAAGATCACGTGACCAAGCCGGTTGTGGGCTACATCGCAGGCGTGACCGCGCCGAAAGGCAAACGTATGGGCCATGCAGGCGCCATCATCGCCGGCGGTAAAGGTACGGCAGACGAGAAGTTTGCTGCACTGGAAGCGGCGGGCGTGAAAACCGTACGCAGCCTGGCTGACATCGGTGATGCTGTTAAAGCCGTTCTGCCAGCGAAGTAATCGCATCCACTGAAAAAGCCACCTTCGGGTGGCTTTTTTTATGGCTGGCAAAACATTGCCGCACAGCCACAAGGCCGGTCACGAACGTGGGTAGTGAAAAAAGGGCGCTGGCCGGACGGGCAGGGCGGATTGCAGGCAGGATGATTGCCTGTCACTCACTTAAAAAATACGCTGCCCTCAGGCCCGTTTTTTAGATATTGAATAAGAACGTGAAATAACCATTAAATTAATTTAAGTATTGCCCCGTTTATTTGCTATGCTGAATTCAGCCCACCGCATCGTCGTCGCGGATCGTTAAGTTATTAAAAAGGGAACAAAGTTAAATTTCTTTATAATTAAAAATTAATAAGAGACAATTTTTTAACAAAGAACGCTTAAGAACATATTTCTATCTTTGCTTCATTATTCCAGATCAACTTCCCCTTATATATAACAAACTTTACCGCTAGCAAAGCCTACCGTTAAGCGCTTAAATTGCGCTGCATCAATCCAGCCTTTTAAAAAAATAAACAAACGTTTGTTCAAATACGGGAAAGCATCAATTTTTATTTATCCCCCGTTAAGCGTTTGAACCACGCCGCTGCGTTGATGTTTAACCAGGTTAGATTAACCGCTACTCCCTCATCTCAGGCCGCACAGCGTTATGACCTGCCGATGATAAAACTGGAATCAATAATCAGTCGTTCCTGACGCTTATTCGGCCCACACGGCTCAGGCGTTCATGCGAGGAGCAAGGAGTTTTTATGCTAGATATCGTCGAACTGTCGCGTTTACAGTTTGCCTTGACGGCGATGTACCATTTTCTGTTTGTGCCATTAACGCTCGGTATGGCGTTTTTACTGGCCATCATGGAAACGGTATACGTCCTGAGTGGTAAACAAATCTATAAAGATATGACCAAGTTCTGGGGCAAGTTGTTTGGTATTAACTTTGCCCTGGGCGTGGCCACCGGACTGACAATGGAATTTCAGTTCGGCACCAACTGGTCTTATTATTCTCATTATGTTGGCGATATTTTTGGTGCGCCGCTCGCGATTGAAGGCTTAATGGCTTTCTTCCTGGAATCCACCTTTGTGGGCCTGTTCTTTTTCGGCTGGGATCGCCTGGGTAAAGTGCAGCATCTGGCGGTGACCTGGCTGGTCGCAATCGGTTCGAATATGTCGGCACTGTGGATTCTGGTAGCGAATGGCTGGATGCAAAACCCCATCGCCTCTGAGTTTAACTTTGAAACCATGCGCATGGAGATGGTGAGCTTCTCTGAGCTGGTATTAAACCCGGTTGCGCAGGTGAAATTCGTGCATACCGTGGCGGCAGGCTATACCACAGGAGCCATGTTTATTTTAGGCATCAGCGCCTGGTATTTACTGAAAGGCCGTGACATGGCGTTTGCAAAACGCTCTTTTGCCATCGCGGCCAGTTTCGGCATGGCGGCGGTGCTGTCGGTGATTGTGCTGGGTGACGAATCCGGTTACGAGATGGGCGACGTACAGAAAACCAAGCTGGCCGCTATTGAAGCGGAATGGGAAACCCAACCGGCACCGGCCGCCTTTACGCTCTTTGGCGTGCCCGATCAGTCAGCACAGCACAACAAGTATGCGATCCAGATCCCTTATCTCCTAGGGCTCATTGCCACGCGGTCGACCGATACGCCGGTGACCGGACTAAAAGAACTGCTGGCGCAACACGAAGTGCGAATTCGTAACGGTATGAAGGCTTACGCGCTGCTGGATGAACTGCGACAGGGCAATACCGATCCGGCCGTCCGCGATGCCTTTAACCACAGCAAAAAAGACCTGGGTTATGGCCTGCTGTTAAAACGCTATACCGCGAACGTGTCGGATGCCAGTGAAGCGCAGATTAAACAGGCCACGCAGGATTCGATTCCTCGCGTCGCACCGCTCTACTTTGCGTTCCGTATCATGGTGCTTTGCGGCGTGCTGCTGCTCGGCGTCATTGCACTGTCATTCTGGAGTGTGATTCGAAATCGCATTGGTCAACAGCGCTGGTTACTCAAAGCCGCACTGTACGGCATTCCGCTGCCGTGGATTGCGGTAGAAGCGGGCTGGTTTGTGGCGGAGTACGGTCGTCAGCCCTGGGCGATTGGGGAAGTCCTGCCCACCGCGATTGCGAACTCCACGCTGACCGTGGGCGATGTCCTGTTCTCAATGATACTGATTTGCGGACTGTATACCCTGTTTCTGGTGGCCGAGATGTACCTGATGTTTAAGTTCGCGCGTCTGGGGCCCAGCAGCCTGAAAACAGGGCGCTATCACCATGAACAGATCGTTAAAAACGCTCAGCCGGTGCGTGGATAAGGAGAAGCCCCATGTTTGATTATGAAGTTCTGCGCTTTGTCTGGTGGCTGCTAATCGGCATTCTGCTGGTGGGCTTTGCCGTCACCGATGGTTTCGATATGGGCGTCGGGATGCTGACGCGCGTATTAGGCCGGACCGATACCGAGCGTCGTGTGATGATCAATTCTATCGCGCCGCACTGGGACGGCAATCAGGTCTGGTTGATCACCGCCGGTGGCGCACTGTTTGCCGCCTGGCCGATGGTGTACGCCGCCGCGTTTTCCGGCTTCTACGTGGCGATGATTCTGGTGCTGGCCTCGTTGTACTTCCGTCCGGTAGGCTTTGACTATCGCTCAAAAATCGAAGATGCACGCTGGCGCGGTGCCTGGGACTGGGGCATTTTTATCGGCAGCTTTGTCCCGCCGCTGGTGATCGGCGTCGCCTTTGGCAATCTGCTGCAGGGCGTGCCTTTTCATGCCGACGAGTACATGCGGCTGTATTACACCGGAAACTTTTTCCAGCTGCTGAACCCCTTTGCACTGCTGGCCGGTGTGGTGAGCGTTGCCATGATACTGACGCAGGGTGCGACCTATCTGCAAATGCGCACCACGGGCGAACTGCACCTGCGTTCACGCATCACGGCGCAGATTGCCGCGCTGGTGATGATGGCGTGTTTCGCGCTGGCTGGCGTCTGGGTAAGGTACGGTATTGACGGCTATGTGGTGACCAGCACGCTTGATCACTTCGCTGCTTCTAATCCCCTGGGGAAAACCGTGATGCGCGAAGCGGGGGCCTGGATGGTGAATTTCCAGCAGCATCCTGTGTTGTGGTTATTCCCGCTTCTGGGCGTGGTGTTACCCTTACTGACCGTAATGTGTTCGCGCGGAGAGAAGGGCGGCTGGGCGTTTCTCTGCTCATCGCTGACGCTGGCCTGCGTCATCATGACCGCCGGCATCGCGATGTTTCCGTTCATTATGCCGTCCAGTACCGTTCCCGGCACCAGCCTGACCATGTGGGATGCCACCTCCAGTTTGCTGACGCTGGAAATTATGACCTTCGCGGCGATAATTTTTGTGCCGGTTATTCTGCTCTATACCAGTTGGTGTTACTGGAAGATGTTTGGTCGTATCACTAAAGAACATGTTGAGCGCAACAGTAACGCACTCTATTAATAAAGGAGACGACATATGTGGTATTTTGCCTGGATTCTCGGCACCCTGCTGGCCTGTGCCTTTGGCATCATCACCGCGCTGGCGATAGAACATATCGAAGACAGCGCCGACGCGGAACGCCAGTCGTAATGCGCACAGGCATTCAGACAGGTTATCGCCTGATGGATAAGGGCCCGCGGGCCCTTTCTCTGATACTCGCCTTATGGCTGGCCGGCTGCCTGTTATGGGACCCCGCGCGCTATGCAACCCGCCCGGAAGGCATCCTGCTATGGCAGGGCATCGTACTGATTTGGGCGGTCTGCACGGGGGTTATTCACGGCAGCGGATTCCGTCCGCGCCGTTTACGCTGGCGTGCGTTCTTTGCGCCATTGCCCGCCTTACTGGTACTCTTCTGGGCGCTGAGTCATTTTTATCGCTGACGACCTGTCACCCTTCACCCCAGGCGCGTGAGTTTACTTCAGCGTCTGGTCAAGAAACCTCCATTAATGACGTCCGGTTGTAACCAACTGATAATTATTTTCTCCTGGCTCTGACAGCCCATTCCCAACCCTAATTGTCTTGCGTATAGTAGCAACGTTTAAAACGAGGCCGGGATGTAGAGTGAGTACAACGCTGTTTCGCTGGCCGGTTCGGGTCTACTATGAAGATACCGATGCCGGTGGTGTGGTTTATCACGCCAGCTATATCGCTTTTTATGAACGAGCACGTACCGAAATGCTGCGTCAGCACCATTTCAATCAGCAGGCGCTGTTAGAACAGCAGGTTGCTTTTGTGGTACGGCGCATGACGGTGGACTATCTTTCGGCGGCACGTCTTGATGACCTTCTGGAGATCCAGAGCGAAGTGACATCAATGACGCGGGCGACGATGACATTCTCCCAGCGTATCGTGAACGCAGAAGGCAAAGTGCTCAATGAGGCAGAGGTCCTGATTGCCTGCATCAACCCACACCTAATGAAGCCGATTGCGCTTCCCAAGTCTATTGTCGCGGAGTTCAAGCAGTGACTGACATGAACGTTCTTGATTTGTTCCTGAAGGCGAGCCTTCTGGTCAAACTTATCATGTTGATTTTGATCGGCTTTTCGATTGCCTCCTGGGCAATCATCATCCAGCGCACGCGAATTCTGAATGCGGCGGGAAGGGAAGCTGAAGCCTTTGAAGACAAATTCTGGTCCGGCGTTGAACTGTCTCGCCTCTATCAGGAAAGTCAGGGACGTCGTGAAGAGCTGGCGGGTGCCGAGCAAATCTTCTACGCCGGCTTCAAAGAGTTTGCCCGTTTACATCGCGCGAATAATCATGCGCCTGAAGCGGCTGTTGAAGGCGCGAGCAGGGCCATGCGCATTTCCATGAATCGCGAACTCGAAGCGCTGGAAACCCACATTCCTTTCCTGGGCACGGTGGGCTCAATCAGTCCTTATATCGGTCTGTTTGGTACGGTCTGGGGGATTATGCATGCGTTTATTGCCCTGGGGGCGGTCAAACAGGCCACCCTGCAGATGGTGGCACCGGGGATTGCAGAAGCATTGATCGCCACCGCGATCGGTCTGTTTGCTGCGATTCCTGCCGTAATGGCGTACAACCGACTGAACCAGCGCGTCAATAAACTGGAGCAGGGCTACGACAACTTTATGGAAGAGTTTACGGCTATCCTGCATCGTCAGGCTTTCTCCAGCGACAGCGCTAAGTAAACAGAGGTAAATGATGGCCCGAGTGCGTGGTCGCGGTCGCCGCGAGCTAAAGTCGGAAATTAACATCGTTCCACTGCTGGACGTTTTGCTGGTGCTGCTGCTGATCTTTATGGCAACGGCCCCCATCATCACGCAAAGCGTGGAAGTGGATTTGCCCGATGCAACAGATTCTAAGACGGTTTCCAGTGATGATAACCCACCCGTGATTGTTGAAGTGTCCGGCGTGGGACAATACAGCATGGTCGTCGATCACGATCGTTTGCCGCAGTTGCCGCCAGAACAGGTGATTAGCGAAGCGCAACGTCGTCTGGAAGCCAATCCGAAAACCGTCTTTTTGATCGGTGGTGCCAAAGAGGTACCTTATGATGAAATCATCAAGGCGCTGAACCTGCTGCATCAGGCAGGGGTTAAATCTGTCGGTTTGATGACGCAGCCGATTTAAAGTCGAACCGTTTTTGGGAACCGAGTGTGTCGAAGGCAACCGAGCAAAACGAAAAGTTAAAGCGCGCGATAATCATTTCGGTGATTCTGCATATCGTGCTGATCGCCCTGCTGATATGGAGCTCGTTTAATGAGCACATTGAGGCCAGCGGCGGCGGTGGCGGTAGCGATATAGAAGCGGTCATGGTCGATCCCGGTGCGGTGGTTGAACAGTATAACCGTCAGCAGAATCAGCAAAGCGACAGTCAGCGTGCGGAGCAGCAGCGCCAGAAACAGGCCCAGCAGCAGGCCGAAGAGCTTCAGCAGAAACAAGCGGCTGAACAGCAGCGGCTGAAAGAGCTGGAAAAAGAGCGACTGCAGGCACAGGAAGACGCGAAACAGCAGGCGAAAGCGCAGGCTGAACAGCAGAAGGCCGCCGAAGCCGCAGCGAAACAGGCCGAGGCGCAACAGAAAGCCGCCGAAGCGGCCGCGGCGAAAGCCAAAGCCGATGCGAAAGCGGAAGCGGATGCACAGGCGAAAGCCGCGGCAGACGCAAAGATGAAGGCGCAGGAAGAGGCAAAGAAGGCCGCAGCAGAGGCGAAGAAGCAGGCTGAGCAAGAGGCGAAAGCCGCAGCCGCAGAAGCGAAGAAGCAGGCCGAGCAGCAGGCGAAAGCTGAGGCTGCCGAAGCCGCAAAACAAGCTAAGGCCGAAGCGGCGAAACAGGCTAAAGCGGAAGCCGCGAAAGAAGCGAAAGCGGCTGAAGCCAAAGCCGCAGCGGAAGCGAAAGCCGCAGCCGCCCAGGAAGCGAAAGAGAAAGCGGCCGCCGCAGCGAAAGAAAAGGCCGCCAAAGAAAAAGCGGATGCCGCCGCCAAAGCGAAAGCGGAGGCTGCTGCCAAAGCAAAAGCGGATGCGAAGGCAAAAGCCGAGGCGAAAGCGGCCGCTGATGCCACCAATGACAGCGACGTCGATGACCTGCTGGGCGGCTTAGCGTCCGGTAAGAATGCACCGAAAAGCGGCGCGTCGGGTGGAGCAGCAGGGCAGGGTAATCAGAAGAAGGCGGGTGCTTCTGGCGCAGATGTGAATGCGTATCTTGGGCAGATCACCAGCGCAATTCAGAGCCGTTTCTACGATGCGGACCTGTATAGCGGCAAAAGCTGTGACTTACGTATTAAACTTGCTCCTGATGGCATGCTGATTGATGTTAAATCAGAAGGCGGCGATCCAGCGCTGTGCCAGGCCGCCATTGCGGCGGCGAAGCAGGCACATATTCCGAAACCGCCTTCACAAGCGGTGTACGAAGTGTTTAAAAACGCCCCGATGCGTTTCAGACCGCAATAATGCAGTAACCTGCGGCAGGTTGATCTATGGTTAGCTTGCCGTACTCTAGTTGTACTCGTGGTTTTCAGGAACAGTGCCAATTATCGCGGACTCAGGTTCAGATAAGGGAGATAAAATGAAGCAAGCTCTTCGCGTAACGTTAGGCTTTTTTATCCTGCTGTGGGCAGCGGTGCTGCATGCAGAGGTTCGCATTGAAATCACCCAGGGCGTCAACAGCGCGCGCCCTATCGGTGTGGTTCCGTTTAAATGGTCTGGCCCAGGCGCGGCACCGGAAGATATCGGTGGTATCGTCGCAGCTGACCTGCGTAACAGCGGTAAATTTAACCCGCTTGATCGTTCACGTCTGCCGCAGCAGCCGACCAGTGCTCAGGAAGTGCAGCCTGCTGCATGGAGCGCACTGGGTATTGATGCCGTGGTTGTTGGACAGATTCAGCCGAATGCTGATGGCAGCTATCAGGTGTCCTACCAGCTGGTGGATACCGCAGGTGCGCCAGGTACCGTGCTGGCGCAAAACTCCTATAAAATTACGAAACAGTGGCTGCGCTATGCGGCGCACACCGTCAGTGATGAGGCGTTCCAGAAACTGACCGGCATTAAAGGGGCGTTCCGCACCCGTATCGCCTATGTGGTACAAACCAACGGCGGTCAGTTCCCGTATGAACTGCGCGTTGCCGATTACGACGGTTACAACCAGTTTGTCGTGCACCGTTCACCGCAACCGCTGATGTCGCCTGCCTGGTCGCCCGATGGCAGCAAACTGGCATATGTAACCTTTGAAAGCGGCAAGTCAGCGCTGGTGATTCAGACCTTGTCTAACGGCTCTGTCCGTCAGGTCGCTTCATTCCCGCGTCACAATGGTGCGCCAGCCTTCTCACCGGACGGCACCAAGCTGGCCTTCGCCCTGTCTAAAACCGGTAGTCTGAATCTCTATGTTATGGACCTGGCCTCCGGGCAGATTCGTCAGATTACAGATGGTCGCTATAACAGCACTGAACCAACCTGGTTCCCGGACAGCCAGACGCTGGCGTATACCTCTGACCAGGCCGGTGCGCCGCAGATCTACAAAATCAGCATCAATGGTGGTGCATCACAGCGCATTACCTGGGAAGGCGCTCAGAACCAGGATGCGGATGTAGCCAGTGATGGAAAATCAATGGTGATGATTAGCACCAGTGGCGGTGCTCAACACGTCGCCAAACAGGATCTGGTAACGGGAGCCGTTCAAACGTTAACGGACACGTTCCTGGATGAAACGCCGAGCCTGGCTCCAAACGGCACCATGGTAATCTACAGCTCGACTCAGGGCATGGGTTCTGTGTTGCAGTTGGTTTCAACCGACGGTCGTTTCAAAGCGCGTCTTCCGGCAACTGATGGACAGGTCAAATTTCCTGCCTGGTCGCCGTACCTGTAATGTCTGAGCTTTCTGACATTACAAAAAAATAAACAATAATGGGAATTTTCAAATGCAACTGAACAAAGTACTGAAGGGTTTAATGCTGGCTCTGCCAATCATGGCAGTTGCGGCGTGTAGCTCACACAAAAATAACAACAACGACCAGTCTGGCGCAGGTGCTGACGGCGCTTACGGTGCTAACTCTGGTATGAACAACGGCAACATGTCTTCTGATGAGCAGGCGCGTCTGCAGATGCAACAGCTGCAACAGAACAACATCGTTTACTTCGGTCTGGACAAATACGATGTTCAGCCTGACTACGCTCAGATGCTGGATCAGCACGCTAACTTCCTGCGTAGCAACCCGTCTTACAAAGTGACCATTGAAGGTCATGCGGATGAGCGCGGTACGCCAGAGTACAACATCGCCCTGGGCGAGCGTCGTGCTAACGCCGTTAAGATGTACCTGCAAGGTAAAGGCGTGTCTGCGGATCAGATGTCTATCGTATCTTACGGTAAAGAGAAACCAGCTGTTCTGGGCCACGACGAAGCGGCTTACGCTAAAAACCGTCGTGCCGTACTGGTCTACTAAGAGAATCACATGGTTAGTAACTTCAGACATCACCTGTTGAGTCTGTCGTTACTGATTGGCGTAGCGGCCCCCTGGGCCGCTCATGCCCAAGCGTCAATCAGTAGCGTTGGCTCCGGCTCGGTCGAAGACCGTGTCACCAGTCTCGAAAGAATCTCCAATGCCCAGGCACAGCTGATGCAGCAACTGCAGCAGCAGATGAGTGATAACCAGCGGGATATCGACTCATTGCGTGGGGAAATCCAGCAAAATACCTATCAGCTGAATCAGGTTATTGAGCGCCAGAAGCAGATCTATCAACAGATCGACAGTCTGAGCAGCAATAACAGCAGCAATGCCAGTCAGCCTGCCGCGGGTGCCGGTGACAATGCGGCTGCGGGCGCTGCGACAGCGGGCAACGATGCAGGTGCGGCCGCGGCCGGCAGCAGTGCGCCTGTTCAGAGTGGCGATGCTAACAGCGATTACAATGCTGCTGTTGCGCTCATTCTGGAGAAAAAACAGTACGATCAGGCCATCACTGCGCTGCAGGCGTGGGTGAAGCGTTACCCGGACTCGACGTATCAGCCGAATGCCAATTACTGGCTGGGGCAGCTGTTTTATAACAAAGGTAAAAAAGACGACGCAGCGTATTATTACGCCACGGTGGTGAAGCAGTATCCAAAATCCCCCAAGGCGGCTGAAGCGTTGTTTAAGGTTGGCGTGATCATGCAAGAGAAAAACGACACGGCAAAAGCCAAAGCCGTTTATCAGCAGGTGATCAAACTTTACCCGAACACCGAATCAGCTAAGCAGGCACAAAAACGCTTGTCTGGTATGTAATTTGTGCAGGTTTGACCGGATATCGATGGATTTCTGGTCTTGCCGCATGAAAGGTAGGCAATTGAACCCCTTAACAGAAAATAAGGGTTGCGCTACCTCGGTAAATCAGTAATATATGCCGCCGTTGCCGGGACACATTGCAAATGTGTCTGGCAAGCCTGAAGATGGGTCGTTAGCTCAGTTGGTAGAGCAGTTGACTTTTAATCAATTGGTCGCAGGTTCGAATCCTGCACGACCCACCATCTCCCGCAGGACGCTGTTCCCCAAGAGAACCTTCAGTATTGCTTCACAACCATTAAGATGGGTCGTTAGCTCAGTTGGTAGAGCAGTTGACTTTTAATCAATTGGTCGCAGGTTCGAATCCTGCACGACCCACCATCTTATTCTCAGGCAGCATGCAGGCATGTGTTTGAGCGGTTGTAAGCCCCGAGCGGGTCGTTAGCTCAGTTGGTAGAGCAGTTGACTTTTAATCAATTGGTCGCAGGTTCGAATCCTGCACGACCCACCAATACAGAAAAGCGCGCCCAACGGGCGCGCTTTTCGTTTATGGAGCAGTACAGTCAAGCGTGCATGATGAGAACCTGCAGCAGGTTCGACTGAATCGCGGTGCGATTCAGGCTGATGCGTCAGCATCACCCGCAGGGCGAGGCCCACGGGGCCGAAGGCCATCCTGCACGACCCACCAATACAGAAAAGCGCGCCCACGGGCGCGCTTTTCGTTTATGGGGCATTACAGTCAGGCGTGCATGATGAGAACCTGCAGCAGGTTCGACTGAATCGCGTTGTGATTCAGGCTGATGCGTCAGCACCACCCGCAGGGCGAGGCCTACGGGCCCGCAAAATCTGTCGTACTCCCGTCAGGGCCCAACACCCTGCGTCCGCACTGTTCCTGTCCGGCAGCGTGCCGTTGAACGGGCGTCACGCAGGCGGATCTAATCATCTGCCATAAAAAAAGCGCCCGACAGGCGCTTATAGGGCGTAATACGTCAGCCGGATTAGCGTGCGGCTGTCTGACCGGGTTCCAAACTAAACTGTTTGACCAGCGTTTCAAGTCGGCGCGCCTGATCTTCCAGCGCGGTGGCTGAAAGGGCAGAGGCAGAGACCAGCGAGGCGTTTTGCTGGGTGGTGCTGTCCAGTTCTGAGACCGCACGCGCAATCTGCTCAATGCCACGGCTTTGCTCATCCGAGGCGGAAGAGATCTCACCCACGATGTCATTCACACGGGAAATCGCCTGAACTACCTGTCCCATTCTCTCGCCCGCGCGCGCAACGCGGTTATTGCCTTCCGCGATTTGACTGACCGATGCGCTGATCAGCTGATCGATATCCTTCGCTGCCTGCGCACTGCGCTGCGAAAGGTTACGTACTTCGCTGGCGACGACCGCAAACCCCCGGCCATGCTCGCCAGCGCGTGCCGCTTCCACGGCGGCATTCAGAGCCAGGATATTGGTCTGGAAAGCAATACTGTCGATAACGGCCGTGATCTCGGCGATTTTCTTCGAGCTGGCAGAAATATCGCCCATGGTTTGCACGACTTCCGTGACGGCGGCACCGCCTTGCTCCGCCGTTTTAGACGCTTCAGCAGCAATCTGGCTGGCGTGGCGCGCGTTATCTGCGTTGTGCTTCACCGTAACGGTTAACTGTTCCATGCTGGCAGCCGTCTGCACCACGGCGGCGGACTGCTGTTCTGTGCGGGACGAGAGCGTGTGGTTGTCGCTGTTAATACTGCTCGCCGCCTGCGACAGCGTGAGCACGCTGTCGCGGACCTCCAGAATCATTGTCCGCAGACGCTGATTCATCGCGCCCATCGCGCCAGCCAGTTTGCCCAGCTCATCACGGCCCGCCGGTTTGATATCGGCGCTTAAATCGCCCTTAGCAATGCGCTCCGCCAGCCATAAATTCTTTCTGACGGGATGAGTAATCTGTCGGCCAATCAGCCAGGCAATCAACATGCCCAGCAGCACAGCAAGGCCAACCGTCAACAGCGTCAGGTTAACAGAACTCCTGGTCAGGTCGCTGTTTTCTACCTTCATCTGCTGCAGAAGCGTTTTGAGGATAGCACTGCTCTTATCGCCATCGACCTTCACCGCGTTCTCCGCCTGACTGAGGGCCAGAAAGCCTGCTGCGTAACGTTCACTGAGTTGCTTAACCTCAAGGGTTGCATTCCACAGCGCGTTGAGCTGCGCCTGAGCATCGGGAGGTAATTGCGGTAGCAGGGTGGTGAGGGCGGTCTGGATGGCGTTGACCTGCGGTGTGAGCTGCGACTGAATCGCGCTGGCATGAGCGGGATCATAACGGAGTAACTGAAGCTGATCGCGCAACTGGCTGATTGCAAGCAGTTGCTGAAACAGTGCACTGGCATCGGTCATCTGGGTTTTAATCAACGCTTCGTACAGCGTTGACTGGCTCTGCATGTTGCGCTGATCGAGCTGCTTACCCGTTTCTGCCAGAGACTGCATGGCCTGGGTCATTGCGCTGATGCTGGCCTGAAAGTGGCTGAGCTGGCTGGCGATATCCTGGAGCTGTGTTTCCTCCTCGGGCAGCCATCGGTACTGTTGGGCATCATGCGTCAGCTGAGCGGCATGGGCGATATAATCCGCCATCACTTTCCCCGCTTTCTCATCGCCATACAGCAGTTTCAGCCGGTTAACCTTAGCCTGAAACACGTCAATATTAATGTCATAAATCAGGTTGCTCTGTTCATAAACGTCATGGATAGTTTTAAAACGCGCGATGCTTACCGCGCCCGATCCCACCACCAACAGCAAAACGAGTCCAAATCCTAAACTGAGTTTGTGCGAAATTTTTGTATTTTCTAACCGCAACCCCATGACCTCTGCCTCCTGCCCATGTCAACGATGTTAAGCCAAATTGGTTATCGGTTGAGCAGGCCAGGAGTTTAGAGGCGAGGCGTGATATTTCTTTTCAGGACAACGGGCTGCTTACTTCGCACTGGCCGGTGACAGGCTTTTCCAGATATGCATCACGGCGTAGCTGCGCCAGGGACGCCATACCTGTGAGCGCGCGTCTGCCGCTTTGGGTGTTAATCCCCCCAGATTATTGCGCACGGCAATATCCTCTTTCGGGAAGGCGTCCGGCCAGCGCAGCGCCCGCATGGCAATGTAGTGGGCGGTCCAGGGGCCAATGCCCGGTAAGGCCACCAGGCGCGCCATGATGTCGTCAGGCGAAAGCGTCGCATTGAAACGCAGGCTGCCCTCGTTGCAGGCGGCCGCAAAGGCCAGAATCGCTCTGGCGCGCGCACTGACAATGCCCAGGCGGGCAATCTCATCGACTGTGGCCCGAGCAATGCGCTGGGGTTGCGCAGAATAGCGCGACAGATCAGGGAACGGCGTGGTGCAGGGTTCACCAAATGCCTGAGCAAAGCGGCTGCTGAGCGTCGTGGCGGCTTTAACGGTGACCTGCTGGCCCAGGATGGCGCGTACGCCCATTTCGACACTGTCAAATGCTCCGGGGACACGCAGGCCGGGGTAATCCTGAATACTTTGCGCCAGCAGGGGATCCTGTTGCAGGTGTTCGGCAATGCGCTGCGGCTGTGCATTCAGGTCAAACAGGTCGCGCAGCCGACGCAGCAGGGCAGGCAGCACAGGCGTGAGAGAGCGGGTGAATTCAACCTGAAGCGCCTGCTTTGCCGGGAGATGCGAAATGCTGACCCAACCCCGGTATTCGCCCAGCGCCACCGTCCGGCGGTAGGTTTCACCATCAACGGCTTCAATGTCGTTCATTAACCGCAGGCGTAAAAAGTCCAGCATCGCCTGCCAGTCGTAAGGCGGACGATAGCTGAGGCGTAACCGCATTGTGTCCGTTGCAGGTTGCGGCGACAGGTTGCCGCTTTTGCGCAGTGCGCCCGGTGTCATGCGATAGCGCGCCTGAAACACGTCATTGAAGCGCCGTAAGCTGCCAAATCCACTGGCGTAAGCGATCTCGGTTACCGGCAGCGTGGTTTCGGTCAGAAGCTGCTTAGCCAGCAGCATACGACGTGTCTGTTTAAGCTCCAGTGGCGTGACGCCCAGCTCCTGCTGCACAATGCGCCGCAGCTGACGGGCGCTGATGCCAAACTCTGCAGCAATCGCATCCAGGCCGCTGTGGGTTTCCAGCAAGCCCTCTTCAATGCGCTGCACCAGTCGGTCGGCCACGCGGTGGGCGTTGTCCACGGGGGCGTTGCCGGGTGCCAGCTCCGGACGACAGCGCAGACAAGGGCGAAAATGCGCTTTCTCTGCCGCCTCAGCGCTGTTGAAGAACAGACAGTTTTTCTGCATTGGCGCTTTCACCGGGCAAATCGGGCGACAGTAAATGCCTGTTGAGGTCACGCCGACAAAAAACACGCCATCGAAGCGCGTATCACGCGAGGTCAGTGCCTGGTAAGCGGTATCTGAATCAAACATGGTTTTTCTCCGGCAAAGAGCGACAGCGTAGCGCGGGCATTGGATATTGACTGGCTGTTTTCGGACAGCACAACAGTTTATTGTAATGACCGAAAACAGCCAGTTTCGCGTGGCGAAAATGCGATAATGCCAGACAGCAATGTGATGGAGGGAACAGCATGTATTACTGCAAACCTGTGATAACGCCGGTGGGCGAACTAACGCTGATCGCCAGCGATCGCGGTCTGGCGGCCATTTTATGGCAGGACGAAGTGCGCAGACATCCCCGGTTGTCGCCGCGTGAGCGCGACGATAATCATCCTGTTTTACGCGAAACCGAAACGCAGTTACGTGAGTACTTTGCCGGCACTCGGCGCGTTTTTGACTTACCGCTGGATATGGACGGCACAGCATTTCAGAAAAAAGTCTGGCAGGCGCTACTTTCTATTCCGTTTGGCGAAACCCGCAGTTACCGCCAGATCGCCGAGCAGATTGGGCATCCGGCAGCGGTACGTGCCGTCGGTGCTGCTAACGGCAGAAATCCGTTGTCCATTGTGGCACCGTGTCATCGGGTCATTGGGGCCAATGGAAAACTGACGGGATTTGCCGGTGGCCTGACGGTCAAAGCCTTTTTGCTTCAACTGGAAGCCCCTCAGCCCGGTCTGGTGGGGCTTTCTGCATCGTCATGACCAAATAAAACGCGACAGGCTGCTGCTTTTTCGCTATCGTGTTTAGCATATAAAACACGATGGCGGTATTTACGTCCTGTTAAGCCAGAAACGGCTATTTTCGTTAATTTTACAGAACGAGAGCGGTGTCATGAGCGCAATCTTTGATCCTGAACATGCGGTGTATCCTTTTCCTCCTAAACCCGCCCGGCTGAGTGACGAGCAAAAAACGCTTTACCGGGAAAAAATTAAAGCCCTGCTGAAAGCCCGTAACGCCGTGATGGTGGCGCACTATTACACGGATCCGGACATCCAGGCCTTAGCCGAAGAAACCGGCGGTTGCGTCTCTGACTCGCTCGAAATGGCGCGTTTTGGCAGCCAGCATCCCGCCACTACGCTGCTGGTGGCCGGCGTGCGCTTTATGGGCGAAACCGCCAAAATTCTCAGCCCGGAGAAAACCGTGTTGATGCCGACGCTGGAGGCCGAATGCTCGCTGGATCTGGGCTGCCCGATTGAGGCGTTTACGGCCTTCTGTGATGCGCATCCTGACCGGACGGTGGTGGTATACGCCAATACTTCTGCGGCGGTAAAAGCGCGCGCCGACTGGGTTGTCACCTCCAGCATTGCCGTCGAACTGATTGAACATCTGGACAGCCTGGGGGAAAAAATCATCTGGGCACCGGATCGGCATCTCGGGCGGTATGTTACGCAAAAAAGCGGGGCCGACGTGTTATGCTGGCAGGGCGCCTGCATCGTCCACGACGAATTCAAAACTCAGGCGCTGCAGCGGATGAAAGCGCTGTATCCGGATGCGGCAGTGCTGGTTCATCCCGAATCGCCGCAGGCGATTGTGGATCTGGCCGATGCGGTAGGCTCAACCAGCCAGCTGATTCAGGCGGCAAAAACCTTGCCACATCCGCAGATGATCGTCGCCACCGATCGCGGCATCTTTTACAAGATGCAGCAGGCGGTTCCTGACAAAATATTGCTGGAAGCGCCCACCGCCGGTGAGGGCGCAACCTGCCGAAGCTGTGCGCACTGTCCCTGGATGGCGATGAACGGACTGCAGGCCATTGCCGAGGCGCTGACGTCGGGTGGGCGGGCTCATGAGATCCACGTAGACGCGGCGCTGCGCGAGGCCGCGCTGGTGCCGCTAAACCGTATGCTATCCTTTGCAGCAGACCTCAAACATAACGTGAAAGGAAACGCGTAATCCGCGTCGTTGACAGGTGCCTGATATGGATTTTTTTAGCACGCAAAACATTTTAGTTCACATCCCGTTGGGCGCGACCGGGTACGATCTGTCCTGGATTGAAGCCGTTGGCACCCTGGCGGGCCTGTTATGTATCTGGCTGGCCAGCCTGGAGAAAATCGCTAACTACGCGTTCGGCCTGATAAACGTGACGCTGTTTGCGGTGATATTTTTTCAGATTCAGCTCTATGCCAGCCTGCTGTTACAGCTGTTCTTTTTTGCGGCCAACGTTTATGGCTGGTACGCCTGGAGCCGACAAACCATTGATAACCAGGCGGCGTTAACGATTCGCTGGCTTCCGCTGCCCAAGGCCATTGGCTGGGCGGCGGTTTGCGTTATAGCGGTGGGGCTGATGACGATCTACATCGATCCGGTGTTTGCCTTTCTCACCCGTACCGCGGTGGCCCTGATGAATGCACTGGGTTTTACGGTGGCGATGCCGACGTTGCAGCCGGACGCCTTCCCTTTCTGGGATGCCTGCCTGATGGTGCTGTCGATTGTGGCAATGGTGCTGATGACGCGGAAGTATGTTGAAAACTGGCTTTTGTGGGTGGTCATCAACGTGATCAGTGTGATGGTGTTTGCCCGTCAGGGGGTGTATGCGATGTCGCTGGAGTACGCCATTCTGACGTTAATTGCGCTGAACGGCTCACGCATGTGGATCATCAGCGCACGCAAACAGGGTTCGCGTGCGCTCTCAGCTCAGTGATGATGGCTGTGATGATGAACGTGGTCACTGTGGTGAGGTGAATGATCACTGTGCTGATGGGACGTTTCAGCAGCATGATCCGAATGCCCGCCATGATGATGGCCCTCTTCAATGACCTGTCCGTTCAGCTCACAGTCAGGGCCCACGCAGGGCTGAAACTCCATCTGTACCGTAGCATGCTCAATCTGATAATGGTCATGCAGGTACGTGTGGATGCGGCGCAGCAGGCCATCATGATCGCGCGGTGGAATGACCTGGACGTGCAGCGTTAAGATCGGTTGCTCGCCCACCTGCCAGACATGTACATGATGGACATCGCGCACCTCGGGAATGTTCCGCTTCAGATCGCGCCGCAGTTTCTTCACATCCAGCGACGCAGGCGCGCCTTCCAGCAACTCATGTAAACTTTCCCGCAGCAGCGACCAGGCGCTACGCAGCACCAGCATCGACACGACGATGGATAAGATGGGGTCAATGGGCGTCCAGTTGGTAAACAGAATAATCACCGCGGCGACAATCGCGCCCACCGAACCAAGCAAATCCCCCATGACGTGCAGCGCAGCCGCCCGCACATTCAGGTTCTTTTCTTCACTGCCGTGATGCAGCAACCAGAAAGACAGAATATTCGCCAGCAAGCCGGCAATCGCAATGCCGAGCATCAGGCCGCCTGTGACGGGTTGCGGATGGGTAAACCGTTCCACCGCTTCCCAGACAATCAAAATGGTGATGCCGATTAAGGCGAGGGCGTTTACAAACGCGGCCAGCGTGGTCAGACGTAGCAGGCCAAAGGTATGACGTTCATTGGGTTTGCGTTTGGCAAACTGAACCGCCAGTAAGGCCATTAACAGGGCGGCGGTATCGGTCAGCATGTGACCGGCATCGGCCA
Source organism: Pantoea sp. SGAir0183 (assembly GCF_043545505.1). NCBI lineage: Bacteria > Pseudomonadati > Pseudomonadota > Gammaproteobacteria > Enterobacterales > Erwiniaceae > Pantoea > Pantoea sp. SGAir0183. The sequence continues at coordinate 3,089,558 of NZ_CP028053.1, read as the reverse complement.
GCAGCGCCAGCGAGCCCGACAGCCAGCCGCCAATCACTTCTGCCACCATAAAGAGTGCCGTCACGGCAAACGCGGCCATCAGCCGCGTACGGTTAGTGTCCTGACCGCTATGAGAGTGGGTGTGTGCCATACGTGTCCAGTTTATGTAGTAATCTTTCGGTCAATGATATCAGCAATTGCCACTCTGCTGAGATGTTGTGATGCTGTCTGGCGCGATCGGTCAACTTCTGACAAAGCGCTACGCCCTCATCAATGCCAATCAGCAGCCAGCTTCCTTTCAGGCGATGCGCGGACTCGGCTAACTGTCTTTCGTCACCGCTGGCAATGGCCGCGCGCAGTTGTGCCATGTCTTTCTCCACGGTATCACGTAAGGTTTTGCCCAGTCGGCTAAGATAGTTCTCGTTTTGCTGCGCCAGTGTCCACAGGTTGTTATCCAGCGCGGCCAGCGGATCGTCATGGAAGGCGGTCAGCAGGTCGCTGATATCCTGTAGCTGTACCGGTTTAATCAGCACCCGTTCATGCGGCTCAGTCTGTACATTCAGTAACTGCGCATCAGCAGAGCACAGCACCCGCAACGGCCTTCCGCCTCGCTGACGCTGGCGACGACGCAACACGCGCAGCAGGAGCATACCGTCCGGGCGCGGCATCATCTGATCGATAAACAGCAGGTCGTAAGGGCGCCGGGCATCGGCCAGCAACAGGTCGCGGCCCTGCTCAAAACAGTCCGCCTGAATCGCAAAGCGCGCCAGCTGCTGCTGCATCACGATCAGGTTTGTCGGATGATCATCCACTACGGCCACGCGCAGTTGCGGAAAACCTGGCAGCGTGGCCGGATCGCCCTCAGGGACGCTATCGCAGGGAATCAGCGGCAGGATAAGTGTGACCTCGGTACCTTTGCCGGGCTGAGAATGCAGGTGAATCTCACCGCCCATGCGCTGCACCATTTCCCGACAAATAAACAGCCCCAGGCCACTGCCCTGAACGGAAAGCGCTTTGCCCGACGGGGCCTGGTACCAGGGATCGAACAGTCTGAGCTGTTCTTCAGGGGGAATCCCGCTGCCGTTGTCGCTGACGGTTAACTGCAATTTGTCTGTAGCCGACAGCGTCAGGCGGATCAGGCCGTGCCGGGTGAATTTAAAGGCATTGGTCACTAAGTTGTTGACGATCTGCTGCAGGCGGTCCGCATCCAGCATCACCGCGTCAGGCAGCGGCGTCAGGGCCTCTACCTGTAAATGCGGGCCATCCGGCCGCATCAGCGGATGATAGAAATGGCGCTGCTGCGCCAGCCAGGGTGCCAGTGCCAGCGGGCGGGGCGACAGGGTGAAACTGTTGTTTTCAATGCGCGCGTGATCCTGCAAATCATTCAGCAACGTCATCAGGGACTGCGCGCTCTGGTACAGAAGCTGCAGGTTTTCACGGCTGCTTTGCTGTTTTTCCAGCTCCAGTAGCCCCAGGATCGCCTGCATCGGCGTTCGCAGCTCATGGCTGACCGTCGCTAAAAACTGGCTCTTCATGGCATTCGCGTGTTCCGCCTGTTCGCGCTGTTGGCGATCCCGCCGTTGCTGCCAGTAACGCCGGGCCAGTAACAGCAGTAACACGACAATGGCAACACCTGCCGCCGCCAACACCGCGACGGGCAGCACGCGCATCGCGCCCACGCTGCCGGGCTGGGGCGGCATTGACCAGCGATCGCGCATCTGGTTTTGCGTATCGACGGGAATCTGCTGTAACGCGCGATCCAGCAGCCCACGCAGAACAGGCTCATCAGGTGCCACTCCGATGGCCACAGGCCAGGCGATATCGCTGGCCGCGAAAGCCAGATGAATGAGAGGATCGTTACGGCTGGCAATGCGCCAGCGCGCAGACAGGACGTTATCGACCAGCGCGTCAATCTGACCGGTAGCCAGCGCGTCGTACAGGCTGTTGCGATCCGCAAAGCGCTGAACCGGGATGGTGTCAGGGACGAGGCGCTGGGCCAGATCATCCTGCAGGATACCAATACGTTTGCCTGCCAGATCGCTCCAGTGAGAGCCGGCTGCGGGCTGGCGGCTGTAAATACCCCAGAGTGCCCGCCAGACGGGCAGGCTGGTGCTTTGAGTTTCACCGTTGAGCGGTTGCATCAGCTGTAACATCACCTGATGCTGTGCCAGCAGCGTGGCCGCCTGTTGCGGATTACTGACCCAGTGCGGCGTAAAACGTAAACCGGTGCTCTGTGCGACCGCATTGAGCAGATCGATACCGTAACCGCGGGGCGTGCCGTTGCTGTCGCGATAGCTCCAGGGATAGTTATCGGCTTCAGCGGCGTAGGTAACCTGGGGATGGGCTGCTATCCATTGCCGCTCGCTGGCGCTCAGCATCAGCGTTTGTGTGTCCTGATACCGCGGCAGGCTGCTGCTCCAGCGCGCCTGTAACGTGCTCATCAACTCTGCGGGTAACTGGCGCAGGCTCTGATTCAGCCACGCAATCAGCGCGGGATCGCGGGAAACCGCGCGCAGAGTCAGTTGCCCGGCATCAATCCCCGACGCGATTTGGTAAATTTGTCCCTGCTGTAGCTGACTCAGCAAAAATCCCGCGCTGGTTTCATCGGCGACCACATAGTCGTTTTGCTGATTGAGCAGCGTATAGAGCGCCTGAAGATCGCTGCCGTAGGTGCGCCAGTGATGGCGGGCAGCCAGCGCAGGCGGAAGCTGTGCCAGGGTTTGCTCGCTGATCGCCAGTTGTGCATTATCACTGTTAAACATGACGGCACGCTGGTTCTGCTGATTACGGTAAATACGTAACGGGCTGCTAAACCAGCTGTCGCTGGCAACGGCGCCCGCAGGAAAGGGCGGGGCCAGCATGCCTAACGCAAAATCAATCTGCCCCACCTGCAGGGCGCTCAGCAGAGCCGGCTGGGTGGCATAGAGGTGAAGGGAGAACTGCGCCCCGGTTAACTGGTGCAGCGCCGCCAGATAATCGGCGTCAATCCCGTACAGATCGTTGCCCACATGCATGGCCCAGGGCGCCGTATTCTCATCCAGCAGGCCCACACGCACCACTTTGCCCTGCATCAGCTCTGCGCCTTTTACCGGCATCATCATAGGCAGATTGATACTGCTGACCGGACGCACGTCGGCCTGGGCCAGCGGCGCCAGCAGGAGCAGGAGAAGTAACCAGCGTATCACTGCTGTGCTTTCCACAGATCGGCCAGCTCGACAACAGAACGCGCGCCGGTTTTCTCCAGAATATTCTTTTTATGCGTACTGACGGTTTTATTACTGATATGCAACTGTTCGGCAATTTGCAGGTTGGACAGGCCGCTGGCCAGCAACGCCAGCACCTGGCGCTCTTTACTGGTTAACGGTAATTCGGGTTCGCTGCTGTGGCCTTCAGGAAAGGCTGACTGGCCGCCCAGTACGGCAAGAATGGCACTGAGTAAATGCGCCATCCGCTGGCTTTTCACCACATAACCCGCCGCCCCCAGCGCCTGCGCACGCCGGATGTAGTGGCTGCTTTGCTGGGCAGAATAGATCAGTACAGGACAATCGGGTAAGTGCACTTTCAGGCGGCGCAGAATCTCCAGTCCGTCGCCATCGGGCAGGCCGATATCCAGCACAATGATATCCGGAGGAAGCTGGAGATAAGGGCGAGCGGCGTGCTCGCTGCTGGCCGAAATAAGCTGAATGGGGACAGGCGATTGCGAGAGTGCCGCGTCCAGCGCCACTTCAACCAGTGGATGATCGTCAATCAGAAGCAGTGAGGCCATGAACATTTCCCTGTAAATTTCACAGGCTCAGCATAGCGGAAGTCGCAGCGGGATAAAATAAAGGAGAGCCGCGGCTCTCCTCATAATGCACACAGTATACTTTACTGCGTCGTGCCGTCAGTTTTGGTATTGACGTGGCCGCCACCTTTTTTGGTGTGCACTTTTTTGTTGATATCAGGACATTTGCCATCTTTACACTGGCTGTTCTGATCAATTTCGTTCGCGGTCATATGCTTGCTGCTGGAGGTGCTGTCTCGGGTTGGAGACGACATCTCAGTACCGGTATTGTTAATTTTGCTGTTATCGACTTTATTCGGTGGCAGGTTCTCATTCGCCCCGCCCGCAACGGCACCTGCTGCTGCAGCCTGGTTAGAGTTTCCGTTGGCAGCCATTGCTGCGCCGCTGCCCAGAGTCATCGCTGCCGTCAGAAAAATTAGTGCAAACTTATTCATCATTATGCTCCCGTTAATCAATGATATTTGCTGTCTCTAACCCGCTGTCAGGTTTCAGACAAAAAGCGACCTGAGCGAAATAAAATTTCGCTGGTTAGCTTAAAGACAGGTATTAATAAACGTAAGCCACCGATCCTCAGTAGTTACCCTTAAAAGTCTAGACGCATAACCCATTTATGCAAATTTTACACATGCATTTTACATGGATTCAGAATTTACACCCTGTGCGCTTCCGGCTACATTGGCTGGGTTGAGCCCGGCGCGCGCCGGGCCAGAAATTATATGGAATCAGTATGAATTACCAGAATGATGATTTACGCATTAAAGAGATAAAAGAGCTGTTGCCCCCCGTTGCCCTGCTGGAAAAATTTCCTGCAACCGAACGTGCCGCGCAAACCGTTTCTCAGGCGCGTCAGGCCATTCACCAGATCCTGAACGGGGCCGATGATCGGCTGCTGGTGGTCATTGGACCCTGCTCTATCCACGATACCGAGGCCGCAAAAGAGTATGCCGCACGTCTGTTAAACCTGCGTGAGCAGCTGAAGGGCGAGCTGGAAGTGGTAATGCGCGTTTACTTTGAAAAACCGCGTACCACCGTTGGCTGGAAAGGGCTGATCAACGATCCCTATATGGATGGCACCTTCCAGCTAAATGATGGCCTGCGCCTGGCGCGTAAGCTGCTGCTGGAGATTAACGATTCTGGCCTGCCTGCGGCGGGTGAGTTTCTGGACATGATTACGCCGCAGTATGTCGCTGACCTGATGAGCTGGGGCGCCATTGGTGCCAGGACGACAGAGTCGCAGGTGCACCGTGAACTGGCTTCCGGTCTTTCCTGCCCGGTGGGTTTTAAAAACGGGACCGATGGCACCATTAAAGTAGCGATTGATGCGATCAACGCAGCCGGTTCACCGCACTGTTTCTTGTCCGTGACCAAATATGGTCACTCTGCAATTGTGGAAACGCGCGGCAACAGCGACTGTCACATCATCCTGCGCGGCGGAAAAGAACCTAACTACAGCGCCAGCCACGTCAGTGCCGTGAAGGCCGGACTGGAGAAGGCTGGCTTACCGCAGCAGGTGATGATCGATTTCAGTCACGCAAACAGCAGCAAGCAGTTCCAGAAGCAGATGCAGGTGGCTGATGATGTGGCACAGCAGATGATCAATGGCGAGCGCGGCATCATTGGCGTGATGATTGAAAGCCATCTGGTGGAAGGCAATCAGAGCCTGGAAAGCGGTGAACCGCTGGTTTACGGTAAGAGCGTGACCGATGCCTGTATCGGCTGGGAAGATACCGAAAAGGTATTACGTCAGCTGGCCGATGCGGTCAAACAGCGTCGCGGTTAACCGTGAGGCCATAAAAAAGGGCCAGACATCGCAGTCTGGCCCTTTTTACAGGTCAGTACATTACTTCGCTTTACCCTGATTTGCCACGGCCGCCGCTTTCGCTGCGATCTCATCGGCATCACCCAGGTAGTAGTGTTTGACGGGCTTGAAGTTCTCATCGAATTCGTAAACCAGCGGAACGCCGGTTGGGATATTCAGCTCAAGAATTTCGTCTTCGCTCATGTTATCCAGGTATTTCACCAGCGCGCGCAGTGAGTTGCCGTGTGCGGCGATAATCACTTTCTCACCACTTTTAATGCGTGGCAGGATGCTTTCGTTCCAGTAAGGAATAACGCGATCGATGGTCAGTGCCAGACTTTCCGTGGTGGGCAGTTGCTCAGGGGACAATGACGCATAGCGCGGATCGTGTCCCGGGAAACGCTCATCACTGCGATCCAGCTCCGGCGGGGTCACGGCGAAGCCACGACGCCACTGTTTGACCTGCTCGTCACCATATTTAGCGGCGGTTTCGGCTTTATCCAGCCCCTGTAACGCACCATAGTGACGCTCGTTCAGACGCCAGGATTTTTCAACGGGCAGCCAGGCCTGATCCAGCTCATCCAGAATATTCCACAGGGTATGGATGGCGCGTTTCAGCACGGAGGTGTAGGCGAAATCGAACACGAAACCTTCTTTCTTCAGCAGCTGTCCGGCTGCTTTAGCTTCGGTACGGCCTTTGTCAGAAAGGTCTACATCATACCATCCGGTGAAGCGGTTTTCGTTGTTCCACTGGCTTTCGCCGTGTCGCACCAGAACCAGCTTAGTTACAGCCATAGCTTAACTCCTTAATACTTGATGTTTCTGAGATAATGGAAACCTGTTGTCGCCAGCCCGCTGGCCGACCATTGCGCTCTACCATAGCGGAAAACAGCGCACTGCGTAAGTCTGTCTGTGACGCACTGCGCGTTTTTCACCCGGCGGCTCAGTGTGAGGTAAAACGATAGCGCGTAACGGATTCCCAACGATCCCCCGGCTGCAGCCAGCAATCATCCTGTGGCCACTCGGGATGATTGGGCGAATCCGGTAAAAACTCACTCTCCAGCGCAATCCCCTGGTAAGCAGTATAGCTTTCCTGCTCCCGGGCGCGCGTGCCAGCCAGATAGTTGCCGCTGTACAGCTGCAGGGCAGGGGCCGACGTCGTTACACTTAACTGTAGCTTGCCGTCCTGCGACCATAACGCTGCTGCGGGCTGGCTTGCATCGCCCGCGCTGTTAAGTAGAAAGGCATGATCGTAGCCTTTAACCGCCTGTTGATCGGCATCGGCAAGGAAATCCTGCGCCAGGCTTTTGGCCTGACGGAAGTCAAAGCTGGTGCCGTCCACGGCTTTCAGCGGGCCGTTGGGAATACCCTCGCTATCGACGGGCAGATAACGATCGGCGTGCAGTTGTAAGCGATGCTGGCGCGCATCGCCATGATGCGCATCAAGATTAAAGTAAGCATGGTTAGTGAGATTCACCGGACAGGGTTGATCGCACCGGACTTCATAGTGGATGGACAGGCAGTTATCGTCATCCAGCACATAGCGCAAATCCGCGATCAGATTTCCCGGATAGCCCTGATCGCCGTCAGGCGAATCCAGACGATAATGCACTTCGCTTTCTGACTGGCTGATAATCTGCCAGCGGCGTTTATCGAACCCGTCCGGACCACCGTGTAACTGATGCTCACCCTGGTTGGCGAGCAGTTGTCGGTTGAGGGTATTGAGTTTTGCCCCGGCGATACGGTTAGCGTAACGGCCAACGGTCGCCCCCAGATAGGCATTCTGATGCAGATAATCGGACGGCGTGGCACAGCCTAAGAGGGCCTCGCGCACGCTGCCGTCCTGAAGTGGCACGCGCGCCGACAGCCAGGTTGCTCCCCAGTCCATAAAGGTGGCTACCATTCCGTGCGCATTACGCAGCACGGTGATGCGCCATGGTTGACCATCCGGCGCATGGGAATTGACATCGCTTAACATTGACCTGCTCCTTCTGAAGCTTTACACACGTAGAAGGTCTCCTTGATGCCCGTTTTAGCTTCGTACTGGCTGGCGACGGCGGCCTGCACCTGCTCAACCAGCTCAAGCGGCATCAGCGCAACGATACAGCCCCCGAAGCCGCCACCGGTCATACGGACACCACCACGATTGCCGATCTCGGCTTTAACAATTTCAACCAGCGTGTCGACAGGCGGCACGGTGATTTCAAAGTCATCACGCATTGAGGCATGCGATTCCGCCATCAGTTCCCCCATGCGCGTTAAATCGCCACGCGAAAGCGCCTCTGCGGCTTCCAGCGTACGGGCATTTTCGGTAATGACATGGCGCACGCGCTTCGCGACGTCAGGATCTAACTGCGCGACCGCCGCCTCAAATTCCGCCAGGCCGACATCGCGTAGTGCTTTCTTATTAAAGAAGCGCGCACCGGTTTCACACTGCTGGCGGCGGGTATTGTATTCGCTGCCCACCAGGCTTCGGCGGAAGTTAGAGTTAATGATCACCACGGCCACGTCTTCCGGCAGGGAAACCGGTTTGGTGCCGAGTGAGCGGCAATCCAACAGCATGGCATGATCTTTTTGCCCCAGCGCGGAAATCAGCTGATCCATAATGCCGCAGTTACAGCCCACGAACTGGTTCTCCGCCTCCTGACCGTTTACCGCAATGGCGGCGCCATCCAACGGCAGGTTGAACAACTGCTGAAAAACGGTCCCGACGGCCACTTCGAGCGAGGCAGAGGAGCTGAGGCCCGCGCCCTGAGGCACGTTACCGCTAATCACCATATCCACGCCGTTAAAATCAGGCGCGCGCTTCTGTAAATGCTTCACCACGCCGCGCACATAGTTTGCCCACATCGGCTCGCTCACGCTGGTAATGGGATCGTCCAGTGAGAAGCTGTCCTGAGCCTGATCGTAATCCACGGCCACAACGCGTACCTGACGATCGTCGCGTCTGGCACAGGCGATAACGGTTTGGTAGTCAATGGCACAAGGCAAAACGAAACCATCGTTATAATCCGTATGCTCGCCAATCAGGTTGACGCGGCCGGGTGCCTGAATCGTGTGAGTGGGCGCATAGCCAAAGGTGTCGGTAAAGACCTGCTGCGTGATGGTTTTTAAGCTCATTGTTGTGCCTCACGGAAATGAATGTCACTCACGGCGCGCAGACGTTCTGCTGCCTGCTCCGCGGTTAAATCGCGTTGGGTTTCAGCCAGCATCTCGTAGCCGACCATAAATTTGCGCACCGTGGCTGAACGCAGCAGCGGCGGATAAAAATGGGCATGAAGTTGCCAGTGGGCGTTTTCCTCGCCGTTAAACGGCGCACCGTGCCAGCCCATGGAGTAAGGGAAGGCGCACTGGAACAGGTTGTCATAGCGGCTGGTCAGCAGCTTAAGGGCTTTCGCCAGATCGTTGCGTTGCGCCTCGCTCAAATCGGTCATGCGTTTCACGTGCGCTTTGGGCAGTAGCAGGGTTTCAAAGGGCCAGGCGGCCCACCACGGCACCACGGCGATCCAGTGCTCGGTTTCCACTACGGTGCGGCTGCCGTCTTGTTGTTCACGCGCACAGTAATCCACCAGCAGCGGCGAGCCGGTTTTTGCAAAGTACTGACGTTGATGGTCATCTTCGCGCTGGGCCTCGTTAGGCAGGAAGCTGTTGGCCCAGACCTGGCCATGCGGATGCGGATTCGAACAGCCCATGGCAGCGCCTTTGTTCTCAAACACCTGCACCCACGGATAATGCTGACCCAGCTCTGCGGTCTGTTCCTGCCAGGTGCGCACGACCTCTTCCAGCGCGCTCAGGGACATTTCAGGCAACGTTTTACTGTGATCGGGCGAAAAGCAAATCACGCGGCTGGTGCCGCGCGCGCTTTCGCAACGCATCAGGAGATCATCGCTTTCGGACGCATCCGGCGTATCCGTCATCAGCGCAGCAAAGTCATTGGTGAAAACGTACGTACCTTTGTAATCCGGGTTCACATCGCCGGTAATGCGCGTATTTCCTGCACACAGAAAACAGTCTGGATCGTGTGACGGCAGGGCATTTACCGCGGGCGTTTCCTGCGCACCCTGCCAGGGACGTTTGGCCCGGTGAGGTGAAACCAGAATCCATTGGTCGGTCAGGGGATTGTAACGGCGATGGGGATGATCGGCCGGGTTAAATTTTTGCATGTCGCATCCTGGTCAGCGTCAAAATAAAAAATCATCGCTAAAAAATAGCACATCAAACGGCATGAAAGCGTGATCAAGTCTGAATAAATGGTATCGTTTACACAAGATGACTATTCTTATTTAAAGGCGAAAAGGCACGTTATGGTCATGGAATGGGGTTTTAAATGGTAACGTTTACATTGCGGATAATATCCCCGCCGTTTGCACGGCAGGGTTGTGTCAGATCACATCTTGCTGATAACGGTAGCCGCCTGTGCCATCAGGGAGAAAATGCAGGCGATGCGTAATACAGTGCGGGGCATCTTCGGCATGATGCGAAACGAACAGCAGCTGGGTCCGGCCTTCCCCAATCAGAATATCCACAAAGCGGCGCACCAGTTGCCGGTTAAGCGGATCCAGCCCCTGCAAGGGCTCGTCAAGGATCAATAACGTGGGATGCTTAACCAGCGCGCGGGCGATTAAGACCAGCCGTTGTTGCCCCCAGGACAAACTGTGGAACGGCGCATTCGCCATCGCATTATCCATCCCTGTCAGCGCCAGCCACTGTTGCGCCAGCGCCATCTGGCGGTCAGATACAGCCTGATAGAGACCAATCGAATCGAAAAAGCCCGATAAAATCACGGTGCGCACATTCACGCTGACCCGGTAGTCCAGATGCAGGCTGCTGCTGACATAGCCGATATGCTGCTTGATGTCCCAGATGGTCTCGCCGCTGCCGCGGCGAATGCCGAACAGGGTTAAATCATTGCTGTAACCCTGCGGATGATCGCCCGTCACCAGGCTCAGTAAGGTGGATTTACCCGCGCCATTGGGGCCAATGATGTGCCAGTGCTCACCGGGATTCACCTGCCAGTTCAGGCCGTTGATCACGGGCTGATCGTTATAGGACACCACCGCGTTGCGCAGGATCACGCGCGGCGCATCATCCGCCAACGCGGGCAACTGATCGGGCACATCGGCCTCCGGCAACGCCATACCGTCCAGCTGTTCACTGCGAGCCAACTGCGCGACCAGCGTCTGGGCCAGAATGGTCTCGCGTGGCCCGACCTGCGTCAGGCTGCATTCGGCCAGAACGCCCACCTGATCGACATAATCCGGAATATCGTCAAAGCGGTTCAGCACCAGCACCAGCGTGACGTCAGCCTCATGCAGCGTTGCTAAGGTGGCCGTCAGATTCGCGCGGGAATCCACATCCAGGCCGTCAAAAGGTTCATCCAGAATCAGCAGATCAGGCTGTGCCATCAGCGCCTGGCACAGCAGCGTTTTTCGCGTCTCGCCTGTGGACAGGTATTTAAAGCGGCGACTGAGCAGACTACTGATGCCAAACTGCGCCGCCAGACGTTCACAGCGTGCGGCATCTTTCACCGCATCCTGAATAATTTCCGCCGTTGTGCGGCCGCTGTCGTCCTCACCTTCGCTGAGTAAATCGGTATTGTTACGTTGCCATTCCTCGGCGACCAGCTTCTGTAGCTGCTCCAGCGACAGGCGCCACGGGCGCTGAAAATCGTGCGTCACCTTACCCGATAACGGGTGAAGCTCGCCTGAAAGCGCGCGTGCCAGCGAGGACTTGCCGCTGCCGTTTGCGCCAACAAACGCCCAGCGCTCACCCCGGCGAAGATGCACATCGGCCAGGGACAGCACCCGGGTATCATTAAGGTGAAATATGCCTTGCGAAATTTGCAATGAAGCCATGATTTGTTCCATTTTATGCAGCGTTAACTGACGTTTTAGCGACTACAAACAGGGATGTCAAACCGGCCGGTGAAAATCACCGCAGTGAGGCAACAATCGCATGACTGGCGCTGAAGCTGGCGATAACATTCATGCCGATGTGAAGCTGACGCTGTTCCGTTTCACGGTTATCCAGCGTGGCACACAACGTTTCGCCACTGGGTAAGGTCATCAGCACTTCACTCACCTGCTGGCCTTTTTCGATAGCGGTCAGCGTTGCGGCAAGCTGATTCTCGGCATCAGTGGGCGCGGTATGCACACTGACCCACGGGGCCTTGATTAATACCAGTACCTCTTTTCCGGCGTGCAAATTCAACCGTTCTGCGCTGCGCTCGGTCAGGGCAATGTTGAGCCGCGTCACGCCATCGGCAAGCAGAATCGTCAGATGCTGTATCACCTGCTGAGCATCATTGTGCACGACGGTACCAAACAGTTGATTACGTGCACTGGTTTGCAGGGAGGAACGGGCGATAGCCGCGAGTAAGCTGTCGAGCGGCAGGGTATCCTGTTGCAGCGCATCGAAGGCATGTTGCTGAATCTTTTCCATCAGGCCAAACAGCTGTACCAGTCGTTCACCGTAGCGGGTTAACTGCGCGCCGCCACCGCCTTTGCCCCCGGTCGCGCGTGCCACGACTTCCTGCGCGGCCAGGTGGTTCATGTCGCTGATGGCATCCCAGGCGCTTTTGTAACTGATGCCCGCCAGTTTAGCGCCCTGACTGATGGAGCCGGTTTGCTGCACGCGTTGCAGCAAGGCAATGCGGCGGGGATCGGCAAACAGTTTCTGCTGCAGGCGAATATGAAGGGTGAGGTCGGCTTGCATGGTGGCTCCTGCAAAAGGTAAGTCGCGTGATCGGGCTGATGATAACGAGCTTTGCGCCTCAAAGTAAAAGCACGAAAAGGTCTGCGCAAATTTTTACTGAGCCGTTACAATCTCTTTTTTATCCGCAAAGTGGGACTTTCCATGCTGGAACTCATTAAAAGCCTCGCCGTGGCAGTGATTATGGTACCTGTGGTTATGGCGATTATGTTAGGCCTGATTTACGGTCTGGGTGAAGTGTTTAACCTCATCTCTAAAACGGGTCGCCGCGACAACACTAACGCCCGCTCTCAGCATTAATCCGCCTGCAACGTCCGTCTCAGCACGGACGTTGCTGTTTTACGTCCACGCTTTTCTTCCTCTTTTAATCATTTTGTCTGGCTGTCAGGCCGTTCGCTGTATTATTTTATATATAACGATCACTGGAGAAAAATCATGCGTTTAACCTTACTACGTTCCGCAACTGCCGTCGTAATTGCCCTGTCACTGGCCGTTCCGGCGCTGGCAGCCGATAAAATCACCGTCTTTGCGGCGGCCTCACTGACCAATGCGCTTAACGATATTGCGGCACACTATAAGAAAACACATGGGACAGAGGTGGTGTCGTCATTTGCCTCGTCGTCAGTCCTGGCCCGTCAGATTGAGCAGGGCGCGCCCGCCGATCTGTTCATCTCAGCCGATCAGCAGTGGATGGATGATGCGGTCGCAAAAAAAAGCATGATCGACACAACCCGCTATACCTTGTTGGGCAACGATCTGGTTCTGATAGCGCCACGCAGTGAGAACGCCAGGCCGGTAACGATTAACGATAAAACCGACTGGAAACGTCTGTTGAAAGGCGAACGTCTGGCGGTCGGCGATCCCGATCATGTGCCGGCGGGCATCTATGCCAAAGAGGCACTTGAGAAGCTGGGTGCCTGGTCTTCACTGTCACCTGTGCTGGCGCGCGCCAACAATGTGCGTGCCGCCCTGGCGCTGGTGGAACGTAATGAAACGCCTTACGGCATTGTGTACGGCTCTGATGCGGTCGCCAGCCAAAAAGTCCAGGTGGTCGGCACCTTTCCGGAAGACAGCCATAAACCGGTCGAATATCCTGTCGCGATTGTTAAAGATCACGACAACGCGGCCGTTAAGGCTTTTTATAACTACCTGAAAGGGCCGGAAGCGGCCGCAGTGTTTACCCAATACGGATTCACGCCTAAAAAATGATACTCAGTGATGTTGAATGGCAGGCCGTGATGCTCAGCCTGCAGGTCTCCGGCATTGCCGTCCTGTGCAGTCTGCCCTTCGGCATCCTTATGGCATGGGTTCTGGTCCGCTGCCAGTTTCCGGGTAAAGCGCTTCTGGACGGTGTGATTCACCTGCCGCTGGTGCTGCCGCCGGTGGTGGTCGGTTATCTGTTACTGATTGGCTTGGGCCGACGCGGCTTTATTGGTGAAAAGCTGTATGAATGGTTCGGCTTTAGCTTCGCGTTTAGCTGGCGCGGTGCGGCACTGGCATCGGCGGTGATTGCCTTTCCGCTCATGGTGCGGGCTATTCGCCTGGCGCTGGACGCCGTGGATATCCGGCTGGAACAGGCGGCCCGGACGCTGGGCGCGGGCCGCTGGCGGGTCTTTTTTACCATTACGCTGCCGTTAACGCTGCCCGGTATTATCGTCGGTACGGTGCTGGCCTTTGCCCGCTCGCTGGGGGAATTCGGTGCCACTATTACATTTGTTTCCAATATTCCTGGCGAAACGCGCACGCTGCCGCTGGCGATGTATACGCTGATTGAAACGCCCGGGGCAGAAGGGGCCGCTGCGCGTCTGTGCGTTATCGCGGTGGTGCTGGCACTGGCCTCCTTGCTGGTGTCTGAATGGCTGGCGCAATGGGGCCGGAAACGGATGGGGGCCGGATGCTGACGCTCGATTTCACACAACGGCTGGGCGAACACGAGCTGGAAATCAACGTGACGGTTCCCGCCAACGGCATCACGGCAATATTTGGCGTGTCGGGTGCGGGTAAAACCTCGTTAATCAACGCGATTGGCGGGCTGACCCGGCCGCAGCGCGGGCGCATTCAGCTGCATGACCGTGTGTTGTTTGACGCCGAACAGCAGATTGCCTTGCCGCCTGAAAAGCGCAACGTGGGTTACGTTTTCCAGGAGGCGCGACTGTTTCCGCACTATCGTGTCCGGGGTAACTTACGCTATGGCCTGGCAGCCAGTATGAAAGGGCAGTTTGACACGCTGGTGGACTTACTGGGACTCGAACCCTTACTGGACCGCTTTCCGCTTTCACTCTCGGGCGGCGAAAAGCAGCGGGTGGCCATCGGGCGGGCGTTGCTCAGCGCCCCTGATATCCTGTTAATGGATGAACCCCTGGCCTCGCTGGATTTGCCGCGCAAGCGTGAGCTGATGCCTTATCTGCAAAAACTGGCAAAGCAGGTGGATATCCCGGTGCTGTACGTTTCTCACAGCCTCGACGAAATTCTGCAACTGGCCGAGACGGTGCTGGTTCTGGATCACGGTAAGGTGAAGGCCTTTGGCCCGCTGGAGCGGGTCTGGAGCAGCAGTGCGATGCGCCCCTGGCTGCCGGTCAGCGACCTGACCAGCGTACTGCGCGTTCAGGTGCTAGAGCATCATCCAGATTACCCGATGACGGCGTTATCGTTGGGCGATCAGCATATCTGGGTCAGCCGGGTAAATCAGCCGGTCAAAACGCCGTTACGGATAAGGATAGCGTCGGCCGATGTTTCGCTGACGCTGCAACCGGCAAAACACAGCTCTGTTCGCAATGTGCTGCCGGCACAGGTGGTGGAGTTAATTGAGGTGGGCGATCAGGTGGAGGTTAAGCTGCGCATCGGTATCAGCGAACTCTGGGCGCGCATTTCTCCCTGGGCCCGGGACGAACTTAATATTCGCCCGGAGCAGTGGCTGTACGCACAGATTAAAAGCGTCTCTGTCACACCGGAATGACCCGCTGAAACCGTGCTCACCGGGTCAGTGAAACTTACAGAACGAGCTGATAAAGCGTCTCGGCAATGCCGGTTTCCAGATTCGTACCGATGACCCTCTTCGCGCGGGCTTTAATGGCGTCATCCGCATTGCCCATGGCCACGCCCAGCCCCACCGTTTCCAGCATGCTCAGATCGTTGTAGTTGTCGCCGAAGGCAATGACGTCCTGCATTGTCAGCCCGATAGATTCTACCCACTGCGCCAGGCGCTTGCCTTTGCTGTTACCGCCGCGGGCAACGTCGACCTGATCGTGCCAGGACCATTCGCAGGCCAGACCCAGCTCGTCTTGCGCACGCTGCGCAAACTGCTGCAACGCTGCTGTGTTGTCGTGAGACAGGGCAAACTTCCAGATCGACTGCGCCTCTCTGGCGGCCTGCGCCAGGCTGTCCACCTGTCTGAACACCGGACGCTGATGTGGAGGTAATGACTCACTCCATTTCAGCGTACGAATCACATGGCCGGTCGGCGTTTGATAGAGCATCGCATCGTCCACATACAGCAGACCGTGAATATGATGTTCATCCAGCATCTCGATCACACGTACCGCAACGTCGGTATCCAGCGGATCGGCAGCCAGGACTTTTTTCGCCGGATAATCGTACAGGTAGGTCCCGTTACAACAGATGGCGGGCGTATCCAGATTGAGCGTCTGGTAGAAAGGATGAATGGCACAGTGATGGCGTCCGGTCACGATAATCACCTTGATGCCCGCTTTGCGCGCCTGGGTAATCGCTTCTGTGGATTGGGGCAGAATGGTTTTCGTCGGGGTCAACAGCGTGCCGTCAAGGTCGAGGGCGATTACACGATAGCTCATTAATCCTCTCATCTGGATAGGTTAGCGAAACAGCAAGTCTACACCTGACTGTGGCCCGGAAACAAAAATCAGGGCACAAATCATTCCAGCGAGACAGAAAAAAACGCGCTACAGTGACCTGCAGAACAACATGAGTCAGCGAAAAAGGAGAATACATGAAGCAGGTTGTCTACACCGCCAGTCCCGAGAGTCAACAAATCCATGTCTGGCAGTTGAACGATGAGGGCACCTTGACGCTACTGCAGGTAACGGATATCGCCGGTCAGGTTCAGCCTATGGTGGTCAGTCCGAAAAAAGATTTCTTGTATGTGGGCGTGCGTCCGGATTTCCGCGTGCTGGCCTTTCGTATTGCGCAGGATGGCACCTTAACGGAAGCGGGTCAGGCGCCGTTGCCGGGCAGCCCCACCCACATCTCCACCGATCACGCTGGCCGTTTCCTGTTTTGTGGCTCCTACAATGATGCCTGCGTCAGCATCAGCCCCATCGGCGCTGACGGTGTGCCCCAGGCTCCGAGCCAGGTGATCGACGGTCTGGCAGGTTGCCACTCTGCGAACATCGATAATGCCGACAGCACGTTATATGTGCCCGCGCTCAAACAGGATCGCATCTGCCTGTTTAACCTCGGGGCGGACGGTCAGTTAACGCCGCATTCCCAGCAACAGGTCACTACGGCAGAGGGCGCGGGCCCGCGTCATATGGCGTTTCATGCCAACGGCCAGTACGCCTACAGCGTTAATGAACTTAACAGCACGGTCGAAGTCTGGTCACTGAAGAATGCACACGGCAAAATGGAATCGGTGCAAACGCTCGATATGATGCCGCCTGATTTTACCGGCACGCGCTGGGCCGCCGATATTCACCTGACGCCGGACGGACGTTTCCTGTACGCCTGCGATCGCACCAGCAGCACCATTACGGTGTTCAGCGTGAGTGAAGATGGCGCGCTACTGACGGTGGAGGGCTTCCAGCCGACCGAAACGCAGCCGCGGGGCTTCAATATCGACCACACGGGCCAGTATCTGGTGGCGGCAGGACAGAAGTCGCATCACATTGAGGTATACCGCATTACTCAACCGCAGGGGCAACTTGAACCTGTCGGCCGTTATGCCGTTGGACAGGGCCCAATGTGGGTTGTGGTACATCAGCTGGCTTAACGTTCAGCGTTGCCGCTCCCGGGCGGGAGCGGCAGAAGAGCACGCGCAATCAGACGTAATGAACGGTCAATGACGCGCTGGCTAACACGTGAAAATGCACGTTGAAGCCCACCATCGCGCCGCTGGCGCCTGCATCGACCTCAATGCTCTCCACATCCAGCGCATGGACGCTAAAAATGTAGCGGTGCGTTTCACCCGCCGGTGGCGCGGCCCCGCCGTACCCGGCCTGGCCGAAATCTGTGCGGGTTTGCACGGCACCTGCAGGTAAGGCGGCTTTACCGGAACCCGCACCCTGCGGCAGCGATGTGGTATCGGCCGGAAGATTGGCGACCACCCAGTGCCACCAGCCTGAGCCGGTCGGGGCATCAGGATCGAAACAGGTCACGACAAAACTTTTTGTGCCTTCCGGCACGTCTTCCCAGGCAAGATGCGGTGACACATTTTCGCCCTGATAGCCCATCCCGTTGAAAACATGCTTTTCCGGCATTTTGTCGCCGTCGTGTAAATCCTGACTATAAACTCGCATCACATCTCCTTGGGTTTATGGTGACTGCGTCTTCATCTTAACCAAAACCGCCTGGACGTCCAGCCTTCAGGGGTCAACGCAGAAAATGACCGGGGTGCGCCAGGGCTGCGGCCATGGCCTGGATCAGCGTATCCAGTGCTTCAGGCGCGATGATATAGGGCGGCATCAGGTAGATCAGACGACCAAAGGGCCGAATCCAGACGCCCTGACTGACGAAAAACTGCTGCAGGGCGGCCATATTCACTGGACGGTGAGTTTCTACCACGCCAATCGCGCCCAGCACACGAACATCGGCTACCGCTGGCGACTGGCGCAGTGGCGTCAGTCCCGCCTGAAGCTGACGCTTGATAGCGCTGACCTGCCCGCGCCAGTGGCCTTCCTGTACCATTTTCAGGCTCTCCGCCGCCACGGCGCACGCCAGCGGATTGCCCATAAAGGTTGGGCCATGCATAAAGCAGCCCGCCGGACTGCGGCTGATGGTATCGGCGACATCACGTGTGGTCAGCGTGGCGGCCAGGCTCATCGTGCCGCCGGTCAGGGCTTTGCCGACGCACAGGATGTCCGGTGTGATCGCCGCATGTTCGCAGGCAAACAGCGTGCCGGTGCGGCCAAAGCCCGTGGCGATTTCATCAGCGATCAGCAGGATGCCGTAACGATCACACCACTCGCGCACCTTCTGCAGGTAGCGGGGATGGTAAAAACGCATGCCGCCCGCGCCCTGTACGATGGGCTCCAGAATCACCGCGGCCAACTGATGCTGATGCTGTTCGATCAGCCGGGCGAAATCCTGAAAATCTTCTTCATTCCAGGCCGCGTCAAAACCACATTGCGGCGCCTCGGCAAAGTGGTGCTTGGGCAGGTAGCCGCGCCACAGGCTGTGCATGGAATTATCCGGATCGCACACCGACATCGCCGCAAATGTATCACCGTGATAGCCACGCTTGAGGGTTAAGAACTGCTGACGCGTTTCTCCCCGACCCAGCCAGTACTGCAACGCCATCTTCATTGCCACTTCGACGGCAACGGAGCCGGAGTCTGCAAGGAATACGCACGCCAGCGCGTCAGGTGTCATCGCCACTAACTGACGACACAGCGCCACCGCGGCGGGATGCGTAATCCCGCCGAACATCACGTGGGACATCTGGGCCATCTGCTGCTGCAGGGCCTGGTTCAGGCGTGGATGGTTGTAACCATGAATCGCCGCCCACCAGGAGGACATCCCGTCTACCAGTGTGCGCCCATCCGCCAGCTGCAGCGTGTAACCCTGTGCCGCCACGACCGGGTAACAGGGCAACGGTTGCTGCATGGAGGTGTAAGGATGCCAGATATGCTGGCGATCGAATTCGGCGTCCTGAAGCGTAAACATCGTAGTTGTAAACCAAAATAAAAAGATTTAGTTTACAAGTATAACCACGTTAACTGTCGGGATGACACCTTTTTTGGAGTACGTAATGTCACAACGTTGGACGCTAGCCCAGGCACAGGCCCTGTTTGAACGCCCGTTTCTTGAACTGATGTTTGAAGCACAGCAGGTACATCGCCAGCACTTCGATCCGCGCCAGGTTCAGGTCAGCACACTGCTGTCGATTAAAACGGGTGCCTGCCCGGAAGACTGCAAATACTGTCCGCAAAGTGCCCGCTACAAGACCGGGCTGGAATCAGAGCGCCTGATGGAGGTGGATGAGGTCCTGCGTTCGGCGCAAAAAGCGAAAGCGGCCGGATCCAGCCGCTTCTGCATGGGCGCGGCGTGGAAAAACCCCAGCGATCGCGATATGCCTTATCTGGAAAAAATGGTCGAAGGCGTGAAAGCAATGGGCATGGAAACCTGCATGACGCTGGGAACGCTGAGCGACAGCCAGGCCCAGCGTTTAGGTCGCGCCGGGCTGGACTTTTATAACCACAATCTGGATACCTCGCCCGAGTTTTACGGCAACATCATTACCACGCGCAGCTATCAGGAACGACTGGATACGCTGGGCAAGGTGCGCGAGGCTGGTATCAAGGTCTGCTCGGGCGGGATTGTTGGCCTGGGCGAAACGGTTAATGATCGCGCCGGGTTGCTGGTGCAGCTGGCCAACTTACCGACGCCGCCGGAAAGCGTGCCGATCAACATGCTGGTCAAGGTGAAAGGCACCCCGCTGGCAGACAATGACGATGTCGAACCTTTCGATTTTATCCGCACGATCGCCGTCGCCCGCATCATGATGCCTGCCTCCCACGTACGTCTGTCGGCGGGCCGCGAACAGATGAATGAACAAACCCAGGCGATGTGCTTTATGGCCGGGGCTAACTCGATTTTTTACGGTTGCAAGCTGCTGACCACGCCAAACCCGGAAGAAGACAAAGATATGCTGCTGTTCCGCAAGCTCGGACTGAATCCGGAACATACTCAGACCGCCCATGGCGATAATGCGCAACAGCAGCAGCTCAGTGAGCAACTGCTCAATGCCGACACAGAAAAATTCTATAACGCGGCGCTGTAATGGGCTGGCCGCAACGCATACAGCAGGCGCTCGCGCAACGCCGTGCTGAAGAGGGCTGGCGCGAACGGCGCGTGGTTGACGCCAGTCAGACGCGCCTGATCCGCTATGCAGGCCGGGATTATCGTCACTTTTCCAGTAATGATTATCTTGGGTTAAGCCAGCATCCGGCGGTGATTGCCGGATGGCAACAGGGCGCGGCACTGGCCGGGGCGGGGGCAGGCGCATCCAGCCATGTCACCGGTTTCCAGGCTCTTCATGCCACCCTGGAAGCGCAACTGGCCGGGTGGCTGGGTTATCCCCGGGCATTACTGTTTATTTCCGGCTTTGCCGCCAACCAGGCGGTCATTCACCTGCTCGCCGGGAAAAACGATCGCATTCTTGCTGACAAGCTGAGCCATGCCTCGTTGCTGGATGCTGCAAGTCACAGCCCTGCGCAACTGCGTCGTTTCGCCCATAACGATCCGGACAGTCTGGCTGTGCGGCTGAGTGCGCCCTGTGAAGGGCAAACGCTGGTGGTCACGGAAGGGATCTTCAGCATGGATGGTGACAGCGCGCCGTTACAGACGCTGGCGGCGCAGTCGCGTGAGGCAGGGGCCTGGTTACTGGTTGACGATGCGCACGGCATTGGCGTCACAGGTGAGCAGGGGCGCGGCAGCTGTTGGCAACAGGGCATTAAGCCCGAACTGCTGGTGGTCACCTTCGGTAAAGCCTTTGGCGTCAGCGGCGCGGCATTGCTGTGTGATGACGCGACGGCCGACTATTTTGTGCAGTTTTCGCGCCACCTCATCTACTCAACCGCCATGCCGCCAGCACAGGCCAGCGCGTTACTGGCCGCCCTGAAACAGGTGCAGGCAGGCGATGGACTGCGCCAGCGCCTGAGCCGCAACATTGCCCATTTCCGCCGGGGCGCCTCCTCCTTGCCCTGGTCGCTTATGCCGTCATCCAGCGCCATCCAACCGTTACTTGTTGGCGATAACGCCCAGGCGATGGCCTTGTCGGCCCGTTTAGCCGAAGCCGGTTGCTGGGTCAGCGCGATTCGTCCGCCTACCGTACCGCCGGGCACGGCACGTTTGCGCATCACGCTGACCGCCGCGCATCAGCCAGACGATATTGATGTCCTGCTGGAGGCACTTCATGACGCTGCACATTGATAAACGTGCCGTAGCCAGAGCCTTTGGGCGCGCGGCGTCGTGTTACGACAGGCATGCCGAACTGCAACGGATGAGCGGGGATGCGCTGCTGGCATGGGTGCCAGCCCAAACCGGTCCACAGGTGCTGGATGCGGGCTGTGGCACCGGCTGGTACAGCCGGCTATGGCGCGACCGTGGGAAACAGGTCATGGCGCTGGATCTGTCGCCGCAGATGTTGCATCAGGCCCGGCAAAACGCGGTGGCGCATCATTATCTGGCGGGCGACATCGACGCACTGCCGTTGGCCGATCAGAGCATTGACCTGTTATGGAGCAATCTGGTGGTGCAATGGAGCGATGATTTACCGGCCGCGCTCAGGCAGTTTACGCGGGTGCTGAAACCCGGCGGCTGTATGCTGTTTTCAACGCTGAGCGCGGGATCGCTGCATGAGGTTCACGAGGCCTGGTCGCATCTTGACGCGCATGTGCACGCCAACCGCTTTCTGCCGGCGCAGGCGATCGCCGCGGCCTGTGCTACACAACGGCTGCGCTGTCACGCGCAAACCGTCACCCTGCATTTTCCCGATGCGCTCAGCGCCATGCGCTCTCTGAAGGGCATTGGCGCAACGCATCTGCATGCCGGACGGGCCGATTATGTGCTGACGCGTCGCCGTCTGGCACAGCTTGAAGCCCACTGGCCACGGGACGAACAGGGTTTCCGCCTCAGTTATCATTTGATGTATGGAGTAAGTGAATCATGACACGCTGGTTTATCACCGGTACCGATACTGAAGTCGGTAAAACCGTTGCCAGTAGCGCCCTGCTGCAGGCGGCGAGCGCAGCAGGCTACCGCTGTGCGGGCTACAAACCGGTGGCCTCGGGCTGTACGTTAACCGCAGAAGGCATCCGTAACAGCGATGCGCTGGCGCTGCAACGTTACAGCAGTGTGCCGCTCTGCTATGAGCAGGTGAATCCGCTGGCCTTTATGGAGCCGACATCGCCGCATATCGTCAGCGCAGAGGAAGGCAGGCCAATTACCTTTTCAACGCTATCGGCAGGGCTTCGCGAGCTGGAGCCGCTGGCTGACTGGATTCTGATTGAAGGCGCGGGCGGCTGGTATACGCCGCTGTCTGAAACGCAAACCTATGCCGACTGGGTTGAGACTGAACGGCTACCGGTGATTTTGGTGGTGGGTGTAAAACTGGGCTGTCTTAATCATGCCATGCTGACCGCCGAGGCGGTAAGGGCGCGTGGACTGCGACTGGCTGGCTGGATTGCCAACACGGTTCAGCCGCCCGGCCAGCGTTATCAGGCATACCTTACGGCCCTGAAGGAGCGCCTGCCCGCGCCTTGTCTAGGTGTCATTCCCTGGTTAGCGGATGACAGCCAGCAGGCGGACTGTGGTCACTATCTGACGCTACCGGATTAATCACGCCATCGTCAGCCATTTATCGAGCGTACCGTCATCCAGCAGGGTGACGTTACCCTGCGCCACATTACGCCCGCGATGCAACAGCAAAAAGCTGTCAGCGACGCGCCGAATCAGGGAAACCCGCTGCTCCAGCAGCAGAATCGTCAGGCCGTACTCCCGGTTAAGACGCCGAATCAGGTTACCCATCTCTTCTTCCAGCCAGGGCGCCATGCCATCGGCGGGCTCATCCAGAATCAGCAGGCGTGGCTGTAATACCAGCGCGCGGGCAAGGGCCAGTTGCTGCTGCTGGTAAACCGGCAAATCCCCGCTGCGCTGTTGACGCAGCGAATAGAGAGCCGGCAGAAGATCAAAAATCATTTCCGGAATAGGCCGGTGATTTTCGCGCGATTCAGCGCCTGCCAGCAGGGCAATCAGTAAGTTATCTTCTACGCTCATCTGCGTGAAAATATGTCGTCCCTGTGGCACGTAACCAATGCCCTGGCGTGCACGTTGATCGGCAGGCTGCGACAGCAAATCCTCTGGCGGCGAGCCATCCTGCTGCCAGCTAATCGTGCCGCTGTTGATGGGAAGCTTACCCATGATGCAGTTCACCAGCGTGGTTTTTCCCATGCCGGGACGTCCCAGTATGCCGGTACAGGTGCCGGGGGGCAGGTCAAGGTCCACATTCCAGAGAATATGATTTTTTCCGTAAAACTGATTCACCGACCGTAAACTTAGCATCTGACGCGCTCCTTCCAGATAATTAACCTGAATGTTTTGCTGCTCATAACGGGTAAATCGCACTACCAGAATAGCAGGGCTATGACTGCTGCTGTGGCGCATGACATCCTGATCACAGAGCATGCAATTACCGGGCCAGAGTCGGAGTGAACGAAGTTTGCGCGCTTAACATGCGGAATTTTGACGGTTTAAATATAAGCAAAAGTGAACAATTGACGGGCGGGACGACTGCGTAGCGCGATGAGGGTGCAGGAAAAATGAGCGTCAGGTGCAGTTGCCCATAAATGGCGCAGGCAGTCTGCTGTAAAAAACAGCAACCTGAAAAGCCAGACGATCAACGTTGAATGCGCGCCATGCATTGCGCTAAAACAACGCTATTGGCGTTAAAAATTTCGCTAAAAAAAATTTTTTTTCATCAAAACGCGGCGGCAGAAAAAATTATGCACAGCCGATATTCCAAGGCCTCTCATCAGTTATCCACTATTCCTGTGGATAACCTTGTGCATTAGATAATGAAAACAGGTTAGAAGCGAGGAAATACGCGGCCTGGTCACGTAATGATGACAATCTGGGCTTTTTTTACTTACTATTAAAAATCAGTGTGTTAGTAAAAAACAAGCCTGCCGGATTGGACGCGATTCATCAAACTGCAATTTTATGACACAGGCTTGACAAATGTTAAATCAATACGTGGCTTGGGGATAACCTTGCGCAACAAAAACGGGTGTTTGCCTGGGCAAAAGTGCCAGAGTCAAGTAAAACCTGACGACAATACTGTGCATCATCACTGGTATTATATCCAGTATTTTTTTCTGGCAAAATTGCCATAGCAGAGTAAAATAATGGGCTGCCCGCCGTCTTTCTTCTGCAGGAACCGCATTCATGAGTAAAGATTTTAAACTGAACTCCGCTTTCAAGCCTTCTGGCGATCAGCCGGAAGCGATCCGCCGTCTGGAAGCCGGACTGGAAGACGGCCTGGCGCATCAGACGCTGTTAGGCGTAACCGGATCGGGTAAAACCTTTACCGTTGCTAACGTTATTGCCGACCTGAATCGTCCTACCATGGTGCTGGCTCCTAATAAGACGCTGGCGGCGCAACTGTATGGCGAGATGAAGGAGTTCTTTCCCGAAAACGCCGTAGAGTTTTTTGTCTCGTACTATGACTACTACCAGCCCGAAGCTTACGTGCCCAGTTCGGATACCTTTATCGAAAAGGATGCGTCGGTTAACGAACATATCGAGCAAATGCGCCTCTCCGCGACGAAAGCGTTGCTGGAAAGGCGCGACGTGATTGTCGTGGCCTCTGTGTCTGCCATCTACGGCCTGGGCGATCCCGATCTGTATCTGAAAATGATGCTGCACTTAACGCGCGGCATGATAATCGATCAGCGCAGCATCCTGCGTCGCCTGTCGGAGTTACAGTACACGCGTAACGATCAGGCGTTTCAGCGCGGGACGTTCCGGGTCCGGGGCGAAGTCATTGATATCTTCCCGGCCGAATCTGACGATATGGCCCTGCGGGTTGAATTATTCGATGAAGAGGTGGAGCGGCTGTCCCTGTTTGACCCGCTTACCGGTCAGGTCGAATCGGTGGTGCCGCGCTTTACCATTTACCCTAAAACGCACTACGTTACGCCGCGTGAGCGTATCCTGCAGGCCATGGAAGACATCAAGGTTGAACTGGCCGAACGGCGCAAGATCCTGCTGGAAAACAACAAACTGCTGGAAGAGCAGCGTATTACCCAACGGACGCAGTTTGACCTTGAAATGATGGGGGAGCTGGGATACTGCTCAGGTATCGAAAACTACTCCCGCTATCTGTCTGGCCGCGGACCGGGGGAAGCGCCGCCGACCTTATTTGACTATCTGCCGGCGGATGGCCTGCTGGTTGTCGATGAGTCGCACGTAACCATTCCGCAGATTGGCGGCATGTACCGCGGGGACAGGGCGCGTAAAGAGACGTTAGTCGAATATGGCTTCCGCCTGCCTTCGGCGCTGGACAACCGCCCCATGAAATTTGAAGAGTTCGAGGCGTTGGCCCCTCAGACCATTTATGTCTCCGCCACGCCAGGCAAATACGAGCTGGAAAAATCGGGCGATGAGGTGATCGATCAGGTGGTGCGTCCGACGGGGCTGCTGGATCCGATCCTTGAGGTGCGGCCCGTGGCGACTCAGGTGGACGATTTGCTGTCAGAGATCCGCCAGCGCGTTAACGTCAATGAACGCGTACTGGTCACGGTGCTCACCAAACGCATGGCCGAAGACCTGACGGAGTACCTGGAAGAACACGGTGAAAAGGTGCGCTATCTGCACTCTGACATCGATACCGTCGAGCGCATGGAAATTATTCGCGACCTGCGCCTGGGCAAATTTGATGTGCTGGTGGGCATCAACCTGCTGCGAGAAGGGCTGGATATGCCGGAAGTCTCGCTGGTGGCCATTCTGGATGCCGATAAAGAGGGGTTCCTGCGTTCCGAGCGCTCCCTGATCCAGACCATCGGGCGCGCTGCACGTAACATCAATGGTAAAGCGATCCTCTACGGCGATAAGATCACGCCTTCCATGGCGCGCGCCATTGAAGAAACTGAGCGCCGTCGTGAGAAGCAGCAGCGCTACAACGAAGAGAATGGCATCGTACCGCAGGGCCTGAATAAGAAAATCACCGATATTCTGGAACTGGGCAATAACGTGGTGAAAACGCGGGGTAAAGCCAAACCCGGCAAGCGCAACGCCGCCGAGACAGAGACGGATTACCTGGCGTTGTCACCGCAGGCGTTGCAGAAAAAGATCCACGAACTGGAAGGGCAGATGCAGCAGCATGCGCAAAACCTGGAGTTCGAACAGGCTGCTGGCCTGCGCGATCAGCTCCAGGAACTGCGCACGCTGTTTATCGCGGTGTCCTGAGTCAGTTAAACCGCTGAATGGCGTGCTCCAGCGCGCCGCGCAGCAGCTGGCGGTCGTGACGATATTTAATATCTGCGGCCTCCAGCGGCTCCTGGATGATCAGGCGGTTGTCGATCAGACTGACGTCCGTGGCCGGTCCGACAACCACGGCGTCGATGACCCGTTTACCAATCGCCTCTTCCATTATTCTCAGCTTATCCGCCACGGTCAGCGCCGCCGCCGCCGGACTGAGTTCACGGCCCAGGTTGCCGATAAACACCATGTTCGCGGGCGTGCGGCGCAGCGCCTGCGCCATCTCTTTCATTAACAGAATGGGCATCAGGCTGGTGTAGAAGCTGCCTGGCCCAATCAGAATCAAATCGGCTTCTGCAACGGCATCGAGCGCTTCGCGCGTCGGTTGCACCACAGGATGCAGCATTAACGCCTGTGGTGGTGCGCGCATCTCATCAATGGCGGTTTCACCATAAACGGCATTGCCTTCGTCATCCGTTGCCATCAAATCCACCGGATGTTCAGACATCGGGATTAAAAACGCGTCAACTTTTAGCAGATTTCGGATGATATTGACCACTTCCAGCGGACGCACGCTCAGATGATCCAGCGCTTTCAGTATTAAATTGCCCAGATTGTGCCCGGCCAGTTCGCCATTGCCGGTAAAGCGGTATTCGAACATCGCGGACGCGACGCTGGGCTCGGTAATCAACTGGTTAATGCAGTTGCGCAGATCGCCCCAGGCGATACCGCCTTCAGCCCGACGGATGCGACCGGTGGAGCCACCGTTATCAGTGGTGGTGACGATGCCGGTCAGGCGCGAACCCAGTGGTGACAAGGCCGACATCACGCGACCTAATCCATGTCCGCCGCCCAGTGCCACGACGCGATCCAGGTCCGCCAGTGTTCGATTCATATTTCTCCTTTTTCGCGTCTGCAGAGGCGTGAAACGCGCAGGGTGCAGACGAGGATGATGTGTGTCAGTTTATGACCGGCAGTTTACCGTATCCCGGGCGCGAAATACGGTGAAAGTTAACGTTACTGCGCACACAGAGTAAAAGCCGTGGATGGCGCATTTACCCTAATCGCGCTACCATCTGTATACCGCGTTAATCAGCCGGTTAACGTACACTCAAGCCTGAATGCCTACGTCTGCGGATAGGGGATTCAGGCCGTAGCCTCCGCGCTGCCAGGGTGCAGGAAGAAATGACTGCATCTCCCGAACTGGAAAGGTGTTCTCTGGTGTCACAATTTACTGATGCATTTGCGCGTAAGTTTTATTACTTGCGCCTCTCGGTCACGGATGTCTGTAATTTCCGTTGTACCTATTGCCTGCCGGAGGGTTATCAGCCAAACGGTATCCGCAATAAAAGCTTTCTCTCACTGGATGAAATTCGCCGTGTCACGCGCGCCTTTGCGGCGGCGGGCACTGAAAAAGTGCGTCTGACCGGCGGTGAGCCCTCTTTACGTCGTGATTTCACCGACATTATCGCCGCGGTTAACGAAAATGCTGCGATTCGCCAGATTGCGGTCACCACCAACGGCTACCGACTGGCGCGCGATGTTAAGCAGTGGCGCGACGCGGGACTGACCGCGCTGAACGTCAGCGTGGACAGCCTTGATGCACGTCAGTTTCATGCGATTACCGGTCAGGACAAGTTCCACCAGGTGATGGCCGGGATTGACGCGGCTTTTGAGGCGGGTTTTAGCCAGGTCAAAGTCAACAGCGTGCTGATGCGCGATGTCAACAGCCACCATCTGGCGACCTTTCTTGACTGGATCCGTACGCGTCCCATCCAGCTGCGTTTTATCGAACTGATGGAAACCGGCGAGGGCGGTGCGCTGTTTCGCCAGCAGCATGTCTCGGGCGAAGTTATCCGCGATCAGCTGATTGCTCAGGGCTGGCAGCGTCGTATCAGCGGCCGCAGTGATGGCCCGGCCCAGGTGTTTTATCATCCGGATTACGTCGGTGAAATCGGGCTGATCATGCCGTATTCCAAAGATTTCTGCGCCAGCTGCAACCGTCTGCGGGTTTCCGCACAGGGAAATTTGCATCTCTGCCTGTTTGGCGATGGCGGGATTCCTTTACGCGATCTGCTGGCCTCTGACGACCAGCAAGATGAACTTCAGGCACGCATTGCCAGCAGCCTGGGCCAGAAGAAGCAGACGCATTTCCTGTTACAGGGAAATACCGGTATTACACAAAATCTTTCTTATATTGGCGGTTAACTGCAGGAGCAGACATGGGCAAATCAGCCAGCACGTTTCAACCGTTACAGCTCGCTATGCTGACGGTCTCTGACAGCCGTGATGCCAGCAGCGATACCTCCGGCGATTATCTGCGTGAAGCGGCAGCCGAGGCGGGCCACAGCGTGATCGATCACGCCATTGTTCCCGACAATGTTTACCGTATTCGCGCGATTGTGTCGCGCTGGATCGCCAGTGAAGATGTCCAGGTGGTCATTATTAATGGCGGCACCGGCTTCAATGCGAAAAACAGCACGCCTGAGGCGCTGCTGCCGTTGTTCGATCGGGAGATTGACGGCTTTGGCGAGCTGTTCCGCATGGTGTCTTACGAAGACATTGGCGGCTCGACATTGCAGTCCCGTGCGGTGGCCGGTCTCGCTAACCAGACGTTGATCTTTGCGGTCCCGGGCTCAACGTCAGCCTGTACCACCGCGTGGGAACGCATCATCGCTGACCAACTGGATGCGCGTACGCGTCCCTGCAATTTTGTCACTCATTTAAAGAAGCTTTAAGCATGTCACAACTTACCCACATCAACGCCGCGGGCGAAGCCCACATGGTGGATGTTTCCACCAAAGACGACACGGTACGCGAAGCGCAGGCCGACGTGCTGGTACTGATGAAGCCAGAAACGTTACAGATGATCATGGAAGGCCGTCACCATAAGGGTGATGTGTTCGCCACAGCGCGCATTGCCGGTATTCAGGCGGCAAAACGCACCTGGGAACTGATCCCACTCTGTCATCCGCTTATGCTGAGCAAAGTGGAGATCAACCTGGTTGCGGAACCCGAATTGAACCGGGTTCGCATCACCTCACTGTGTCGGCTGACGGGGAAAACCGGGGTAGAAATGGAAGCCCTGACGGCGGCTTCCGTGGCGGCGCTGACCATCTATGACATGTGCAAAGCCGTCCAGAAAGATATCGTGATTGATCGGCTGCGCCTGCTGCATAAAAGCGGCGGCAAAAGCGGCGATTTTCAGGCGGCAGCCCATGATTAAGGTACTGTTTTTTGCGCAGGTGCGGGAGCTGGTGGGCACGGACTCGCTGACGCTGGCCGCCGACTATCCCGACGTCGCGGCGCTGCGGACAGCGTTGTCTCAGCAGGGCGAACGCTGGGCGCTGGCGCTCGACAGCGAACGATTACTGGCGGCGGTTAACCAGACACTACGCCCCATGACGCACCCTTTACAGGACGGCGATGAAGTCGCCTTTTTCCCACCCGTTACCGGAGGATAAATGGACACGCAAATTCGGGTCGGTCCCGCGCCCTTTGCGATGGCGCAGGAATACCAGTGGCTGGCAGGGTGCAACGAAGACGGCGCGGTTGTCACGTTCACGGGCAAAGTGCGCAATCACAACCTGGGCGATGATGTTGCGGCCCTGACGCTGGAACATTATCCCGGTATGACCGAGAAGGCGCTGCAGGAAATTACTGACGAGGCGCGCCAGCGCTGGCCGCTTCAGCGCGTCTCTGTCATCCACCGCATTGGTGAACTGTTTCCCGGCGATGAGATTGTCTTTGTCGGCGTCACCAGTGCGCACCGCAGCAGCGCCTTTGCCGCTGCGGAATTCATCATGGATTACCTGAAAACCCGCGCCCCGTTCTGGAAACGGGAAACCACCGGGCAGGGCGATCGCTGGGTCGATGCACGCAGCAGCGATCACGAGGCTGCGCAGCGCTGGGATTAAGGCGTACCACGCTGTTCGGCGGGAGCAAACTGCGTGTTGCCGTGCGCGTGTTCACCGCCGCCTTGTCCTCGCCGAAGCTGAATAACGTCACCGTCCTGCCAGGCATTGGCGCCGGGCACCACGGGATGTGCGACGATATCCGCCCGTTCAGCACGAATTTTTTGACTGTCGATGTCAAAACGGCGGTCGCGATCGGCCAGCAAGCGCGCATCCATTTGCCCGTCGGCGGTAAAGCCCATCATCAGCGCCGGAATGCCAATGGGCAGTTGCTTGTCGCGGTCGGTGTGCCAGGTATGCCAGGTTTTCCCGTACGTGTTGACGATGCGCGTCATCAGCGCTTTTTCTGCGACGGCCGGCAGGCCGGGCGCGACCAGTGAACCGGATTTCACCTCGTACTGATGACTGTGCCACAGTTTTTTCTCTTCGGCGGGCAGGGTGCGGTACAGGCGCTCACTGATAATATATTCCACGCCCATCAGGCGCGCATCGCGCGTATTACCATCATAAATCACCGCCTGCATCACATCATCATTCAGGACCGTCACATAGTGATGGGCTTCCATCTGGCCATTCTTGTCGCCGTTATAGAAATGAAAACCATCCAGATAGGCATTGATCGCATCAATGGGCGGGCGGGACTGCAGCACGGCCGCGCCGCTGTCCAGCGCTTTTAGCGTCGGTGAAGTGGGAGCGCCCGGCGAACTGACCTGAGCCGGTGTGTTATTGCCGCCGCAGCCGGCCAGCAGCAGGCTCAGTGCGATAAGTGTCCAGCGTTTTGACATAAAACATCCCTTTTTCGTGAAAAGAGATAACCTTAGTTCATATAATCGCATCTGCCCTGCGAAGCGGCGCAGTGTTAAGCTACTCTTTTTGCCTCAGAGGACAGGTATGTCATTCATTTCATTCCCCAAACGCCTGACGTTGCTCGCTATCCTGATACTGGCGGGCTGTAGCAGCAAAAAAACACCAGAAGCGCCCGCCAGGCAACCTGAGGATGTCAAAGCGCAGATTCAGCGCCTGCTGCCCGCCGGTGTCAGCGATAAATCAGGCTGGGCTGACGATATCTATACGTCGTTCCGTACCCAGGGCCTGACCGCCAGCGACAGTAATTTGTGCGCAGTTATTGCGGTGGCGGGCCAGGAGTCAGGATTTGACGCCAACGGCACCGTACCCGGTATGGCAAAAATCGCCTGGGAGGAGATCGACCGCCGGGCGGCGAAGGTGCATGTTCCGGCGTTTTTAGTGCGCACCGCGCTGTTAATCAAGTCCAGTAATGGCGAAAGCTACGCTGCGCGGCTGGATAAGGCGAGAAGTGAAAAAGATCTGAGCGCCATTTTCGACGACTTTATTGAGATGGTGCCCATGGGGCAGAAGCTGTTTGGCAACCTCAATCCTGTTCATACCGGCGGACCGATGCAGGTGAGTATTGCGTTTGCAGAAGCCCATGCCAAAGGCTATCCATGGCCGGTTGACGGTTCCATTCGCCGTGAAGTTTTCACGCGTCATGGCGGCGTCTATTTCGGCACAATGCACCTGCTGGGCTATCCGGCTGACTACAGCAAGCCGCTTTACCGGTTCGCGGACTACAATGCGGGCTGGTACGCCAGCCGCAATGCGGCGTTCCAGGCGGCGGTAGCCCGCGCGACAGGGATGAAGCTGGCGCTGGATGGCGATCTGATTCAGTATGGTTCGGACACGCCAGGATCGACGGAGCTGGCGGTGCGGACGCTGGCGAAACGCATTGATATGAGCAACCGCGAAATCCGCCACGATCTGGAGCAGGGCGAAAAGGCGGACTTCAGCGACAGCGATCTGTGGAAGCAGGTTTTTACGCTGGCAGACAAGATGGCCGGAAAGCCTTTGCCACGGGAAATGTTGCCGGGCATCAGACTTGAAAGTCCTAAAATTACCCGCAATTTAACCACGGCGTGGTTTGCTCAACGCGTCGACAGTCGTTATCAGCAGTGCCTGTCACGTCGATAAGTACGGCGTTGTGGCACAGTTGAACAGAGCTGTGCCACACTTACTCAGACAGCCCGTTTTGGGGCACAACATATTTGTTTAACAAGAGGTGCATCATGGACCGATATCCACAGAATGATTCAATAGTTCAGCCTGCATCTCGTGGGTTGCAGGCTTATATGGCACAGGTTTATGGCTGGATGACCTGTGGTTTGTTACTCACTGCCTTCGTCTCCTGGTTTGCCGCGCGCACACCGGCGGTGATGGAGCTGGTGTTTGCAAATCGCATCACCTTCTTCGGCCTGATCATTGTGCAACTGGCGCTGGTGTTCTTCCTCTCAGGTATGGTGCATCGCCTGAGCGGGGCCGTGGCGACGGGGTTATTCATGCTCTATTCGGCCCTGACCGGGCTGACCATGGCCAGTATCTTTCTGGTGTACACTTATTCGTCCATTGCCAGCACGTTCTTCGTCACGGCCGGGATGTTTGGTGCCATGACGTTCTACGGCTACACCACAAAACGTGATTTAAGCCGCCTGGGCAGTCTGCTGTTTATGGCGCTGATTGGTATTCTGCTGGCCTCGCTGGTGAACTTCTGGCTGAAAAGCCCGGCATTGATGTGGGCCATTACCTACATCGGTGTGGTGGTGTTTGTCGGTCTGACCGCGTATGACACGCAGAAACTGAAAAATATCGGTGAGCAGATTGATGCGCGTGACACGGAAAACCTGCGCCGCTACTCAATCATGGGCGCGCTGACGCTCTATCTTGATTTCATCAACCTGTTCCTGATGCTGCTGCGTATTTTTGGCAACCGCCGTTAAAAAACAGGCTGCTCTGGTGAACCAGAGCAGCCGTTTACTACGATTTTTGTAGCTTCTGCTCGTTCTTATGGCGCATATGTTTCGCGCGGCTCTCCAGCCCCAGATACAGCACCAGTGCCAGGAGCAACGGCAAAATGAAGTACAGCACGCGGTAAGCCAGCAGCGCGGCGATGATGGTCCCGTGTGAAAGGTTCTCGCCGCTCAGCAGCGCCACGAATACCGCTTCTAGCACCCCAATCCCCGCCGGAATATGAATAATTACGCCTGCGATACTACTGATTAACAGTACGCCCAGCACCATGGGATAACCGGCATCCCGGCCCAGCAGCAGCCAGATAATCGTGCCCATAACCAGCCAGTTGGCGCAGGAGACGGCAAACTGAAACAGCGCCATGCGCAGGGAAGGCAACTGCAGGGTTTGCCCTTTCACTTTCCAGCGACGACGTTTAGAAAACGCGCACGCCCAGAGATAAAACGCGACGAGCACCAGCAGCGCGGCACCAATAAGCCGTAGTGTGGTTTCGCCGATAAACCAGCCGCCGGGAATGGGAACCAGGCCTGCACTGAAGATCACGCCCGCCAGCAGGATGTAGCCCAGCCAGTTAGTGGCGATGCTGAGGGAGAAAATGCGCGTAATCGTCGCACTGTCCAGGCCGAGCCGCGAATAGAGCCGGTAGCGCATAGCGACACCGCCAACCCAGGTACTGAGCGTCAGATTAAAGGCGTAGCAGATAAATGACACCAGCATCACCTGACGTTTGGCCAGCTTATGACCACAGTAGGCCCGACCAATCAGGTCGTAGCAGCCGTAAACCAGATAACTGACGATGACCAGTGCCGCCGCGGTCAGCACCACAAAGCGGTTGTAGTTAACAATGACCTTATAGACGTCATCCCAGTTCACTTTGCGTGCATAAATCACCAGCAGCACAATGACGGCGACGAAGAAGAGCCCGGTCAGGATTTTTTTTGCCAGTTTCCAGCGTGGGTGCGTGTTTGCCATCAGGAATTGGCTCCTTCATTGTTGGCTTCGACGCGATCTTGCGTCTCCATTTCGGGCTGAACCGGCGGATCCACCTGAGCCAGCTTTGGCGTATGCGCCGGTAACCAGCCGGCGATAGCCGGGAAGTGACGCAGAAAGTGGAACACGACAACGCCTTTCGTCAGCTGCCACCAGGTGCGTGGTGGCAACTTATCCTCTTCCACGCGCTGACAGTCTTCAGCCAGTAAATGCTCAAGATTATCGCGTAATGTCTGGTTAAAGTTGCGATCGTGAATGATCAGGTTGGCTTCGAGATTGAGGGACAAACTCAAGGGATCGAGGTTGCTTGAGCCAACGGTAGCCCACTGCTGATCTTTCACCGCCACTTTGCCATGCAGCGGTCGGCGGCAATATTCGTAGACTTCCACGCCCGCATCCACCAGATAGTTATAAAGCAGCTCAGCGCCCACTTTCACAATCGGCATATCCGGTTCACCCTGCACAATCAGTCGCACGCGCACGCCGCGCTGTGCCGCATTGCGCATCTCCTTAAGCAAACGGTAGCCAGGGAAAAAGTAGGCGTTGGCGATAATGACGTCCTGTTTGGCGGTGCGCAGCATGTCCAGATAATGCTGCTCAATATCATCCCGGTGCTGATCGTTGTCGCGATAGACAAACAGGACCTGCGCATCGCCGGGCAGGGTGTTTTTGGCCGGACGATGTGAACGCTGTCCCCACCAGCGGCGAGTGGTGGCCTGACTGCCAATCGCCTCTTGCAGGAAGCGGGTAATGTCGGCGACCACCGGACCTTTGACCTCCACGGTATAATCCTGTTTGGCTTCCGGGCCAAAATCCGTGTAGTGCTCGGCGGAAAAGTTGATGCCGCCGACAAAGGCGATAACGCCGTCCACGACCACAGTTTTACGGTGCAGACGGCGAAAGACGTTAGTCCGCATGCCCATGATCAGCGGACGCGGATCGTAATAGATAAAGCGCACGCCCGCCTGCGTCAGACTGTTGACATAACTCTGGGACAGCTCGGAGGAGCCGTAGCCATCGACCATCATTTCGACCTTGACGCCGCGCTGCGCCGCCGCCAGCAACACCTTGTGCAGGGCGTTGCCCACATCGTCTTCGAACAGGATAAAGGTTTCCAGCAGTACGCTGTGTTCGGCACGTGCAATCGCGCCAAATACCCGGGGGAAAAATGCGTCCCCGTTTTCCAGCAGGCGCAGTTTGTTGCCGTCTTGCCACTCAAAATTCATAGATGGATCTCCACCGCCAGCGGCGCGTGATCGGAAAGGTGTGACCAGGGTTTACGCGGCAATGCCCAGGGTTGACTGATCGTCGCATTGCGCACGTAAATACGATCCAGTCGCAGAAGGGGAAAGCGTGCCGGAAACGTCCGCGCAGGTCGTCCGCTTTTCAGGCTAAAGACCTCTTTTAGTCCCGCCCCTTTTTGCAGTATGTTGTTGGCTCGCCCCTGCCAGTCGTTAAAGTCACCGGCGACGACGACAGGTGCGTCAGCGGGTAACGCCATCACCATGTCGTTTAACATCGCCAACTGGGCACGACGGTGCGCCTCTTTCAGCCCCAGGTGCACACAGATGACATGCAGCGTGCCCCGGCCATCGGGCAGGGTAAGCTGGCAATGCAACATGCCGCGATTTTCGCTCCCGGCAATTGAAACATCGCGATTGTCGTACTCAGCAATGGGAAAACGCGACAGCACGGCGTTGCCATGATGTCCTTCCGGGTAAACCGCATTGCGCCCATAGGCAAAATCGTTCCACATCGTGTCGGCCAGAAACTCGTAGTGGGAGGTATCAGGCCAGTTTTCATGTTGCAGAGGGTGAATGTCATGGGTTCCCATCACCTCCTGCAAAAAAACGATATCTGCTGACGTTGCGCGCACCGCTTCACGCAATTCGGGCAAGATGAAGCGTCGGTTAAACGGGGCAAAACCTTTATGGGTATTAATCGTCAGGACTTTAAATGAAAATCCTTGCTTGATTTGTGGCATACTCGCGACGCGCTCCTTTTCATCTTCATCAACAACAAAGTGTAGTCTTTGTCACAAATGGAGGGTGAAGAAGAGGAATAATTAGGGCGTTATCTGAAATTTGCTTTACATTGAGAAACCGTCCCTGGCCGGTTACGGTTGCATATGTGCAACGTGCCAGGTCTGCAGGAGAGAGAAATGAAATTGTCGAATCGCTTTCAAATTATTACCGGTCAAACCTGGGCCCACATCGCGATGCACCTGCTGGTGATTGCCGCACTGGTCTGGGGCTGGAAACATAAAGCACTGGTCGAAGTGTGCAGTACCCTGGTGGTGGCCTATGCAGCGGTGTTTATCGCCATGCTGATCACGCAGCGTAGTGCCCGTTTACGTACCCTGGGTGATTACCTGGAAGAAGCGACCACCACGTACTATTTCGGTGCCGCGATGATGACGCTGTTCCTGGTGTCGCGCATTTTCCACAACAACTTACTGTTAGCCAGCCTTGGCGTGGTGATGTTGTTGGGGCCCGCGCTGGTGTCGTTGCTGGCGAAAGAGCCGGCAGGACGCATTGAGAAAAAACGCAGCTGAATCAGGCTGTCGCGCTAAAAAAGCCACCGCAAGGTGGCTTTTGTCGTTGGGAGATATGTAATCAATTGTGAGCTATCTCGCACAGGGGCAGTAAAACTGTTACACTCCGCCGCTTATGCATCGTAGTTTGCACCCTTTTCACGCGTCAGCCTCAGCTGGCGTCACTATCCCTCTGAAAACTACACCGCCAAACGCGGTCAGAGTGGACCGGAGTAATACTCGTCATGTCTTTTGACTCTCTCGGCCTGAGTGCCGATATTCTGCGTGCGGTAGCTGAGCAGGGCTACAGCGAACCGACGCCTGTTCAGCGCCAGGCGATTCCTGTTGTGCTGTCCGGCCGCGATCTGCTGGCAAGCGCCCAGACCGGCACCGGCAAAACCGCCGGGTTTACCTTACCTTTATTACAGAAACTGTCCGCGAATACCGGAACAGTGCGCGGCCGTCGTCCGGTGCGCGCGCTGATTCTGACACCGACCCGTGAACTGGCCGCTCAGGTCGGTGAAAACGTCAGCGACTACAGCAAATATCTTCCGCTGCGTTCGCTGGTGGTGTTTGGCGGCGTCAGCATCAACCCACAGATGATGAAGCTGCGCGGCGGCGTCGATATTCTGGTGGCCACGCCGGGCCGTCTACTGGATCTGGCTCATCAAAACGCCGTTGACCTGTCTCAGGTTGAAGTGCTGGTACTGGATGAAGCGGATCGCATGCTTGATATGGGCTTTATCCACGATATCCGCCGCGTACTGGCCAAACTGCCAGCTAAACGTCAGAACCTGCTGTTCTCGGCGACGTTCTCAGATGAGATCAAAACCCTGGCAGAAAAACTGCTGCACAACCCGGAGCAGGTTGAAGTCGCGCGCCGCAATACCGCGTCTGAGCAGGTTTCTCAGCAGGTGCATTTTGTTGACAAAAAGCGCAAGCGGGAACTGCTGTCTCAGCTGATTGGCGAAGGTAACTGGCAGCAGGTGCTGGTCTTTACCCGCACCAAGCACGGTGCCAATCACCTTGCCGAACAACTGGGCAAAGACGGCATTACGGCCGCCGCCATCCACGGTAACAAGAGTCAGGGCGCACGTACCCGTGCACTGGCCGACTTCAAATCCGGCGCGATTCGTGTGCTGGTTGCGACGGATATCGCGGCCCGCGGTCTGGATATTGAAGAACTGCCGCACGTCGTGAACTATGAATTGCCAAACGTGCCTGAAGACTACGTACACCGCATTGGGCGTACCGGTCGTGCCGCCGCAACGGGTGCGGCGCTGTCGCTGGTTTGCGTCGACGAACACAAACTGTTGCGTGATATTGAGCGCTTGCTGAAGCGTGAAATTCCACGACTGGCTGTGCCGGGCTATGAGCCGGATCCCAGCATCAAAGCGGAACCGATTGTGAACGGCCGCCAGTCACCGTCTTCACGCGGCCGTGGTCGGGGGCAGGGCGGACAAGGTGCCGGCGCGGCGCGTCCTCAAGGGGACAAGCGTGCGCAGCCGCGTCGTCAGGGACCCGCAGCGGGCCAGTCTGACAAGCCTGCGTCTCGTCCACGTCGGCCCGCGCCTAAACGCAGCGGAAACGTCTGATCATGCGGGTTTTACTGGCACCCATGGAGGGCGTACTGGATTCTCTGGTGCGCCAGCTGTTGACGGACGTCAACGACTACGATTTGTGCATCACGGAATTTTTGCGCGTCGTCGACCAACTGCTGCCGGTAAAATCCTTTTATCGCCTTTGTCCCGAACTGCATCATGCCAGCCGGACGCCGTCGGGTACGCTGGTTCGTCTGCAACTGCTGGGGCAGCATCCCGAGTGGCTGGCGGAAAACGCGGCCCGCGCGGTTGAGCTGGGCTCGTGGGGCGTGGATCTGAACTGCGGTTGCCCGTCGAAGCTGGTCAACGGCAGCGGCGGTGGGGCGACGCTGTTAAAAGATCCCGACTTAATCTACCGCGCGGCCAAAGCCATGCGGGCAGCCGTACCTGCCTCCTTGCCCGTTACGGTTAAGGTGCGCCTGGGCTGGGATTCCAGCGCCCGCAGCATGGAAATTGCGGATGCGGTAGCGCAGGCCGGTGCCAGCGAACTGGTCGTGCACGGCCGTACCAAAGAAGACGGCTACCGTGCTGAGGCTATTAACTGGCAGGCGATTGGCGAGATTCGTCGGCGACTGTCTATTCCGGTTATCGCGAATGGCGAAATCTGGGACTGGCAAAGCGCCCAGGATTGTCTGCGAATCACAGGCTGTGATGCGGTGATGATTGGGCGTGGTGCGCTTAACGTGCCTAACCTGAGCCGGGTCGTCAAATACAATGATGCGCCCATGGCCTGGCCGGAGGTGGTGGTGCTCCTGCAAAAATATACCCGGCTTGAAAAACAGGGTGATACGGGCATGTACCATGTCGCACGTATCAAACAGTGGCTGGGCTATTTGCGTAAAGCCTACGTCGAAGCGGGTGAGCTGTTCGCTGAGATTCGCGCCTTAAAAACCTCAGCCGATATTGCTACGGCGATTGACCGCTATGCGGCATTACAGCGGCAGACCTGTCAGTTCTCTTCAGCCTCACCGGAAGTGAGAGCGTGACAGCGCGGCGCTTAGCCGCGCACGCGATCAATACTTTTCTGGCACGATCATATTTTCCGGCACCTCGTTGCGGTGGTAGTCCTGTGAGCGTTCACGCGGCGGCAGAATGATTTCGTCGTGTGGGGCGGCTTCATAAGGCACCTGCTGCAAAAGGTGGCTGATGCAGTTAAGGCGCGCCCGTTTCTTGTCTACGCCCTGAACAACCCACCAGGGGGCTTCCTGAATATGGGTGCGGCTCAGCATCTCTTCTTTTGCTTCCGTGTAATCTTCCCAACGGCGGCGGCTTTCCAGATCCATTGGGCTGAGCTTCCACTGCTTGAGGGGATCGTGGATACGGCTCATGAAGCGCAGTTCCTGCTCCTCGTCCGTGATTGAAAACCAGTACTTAATGATTTGAATCCCGCTGCGGGTCAGCATTTTTTCAAACTCGGGCACGCTGCGATAAAACTCCGCCACGTCGGCATCACTGCAAAATCCCATGACGCGCTCCACGCCTGCCCGGTTGTACCAGCTGCGGTCGAACAGCACCATCTCGCCCGCGGCGGGCAAATGCGCGATATAACGCTGAAAGTACCACTGGGTTTTTTCACGATCGTTGGGCGCGGGCAGCGCAGCCACCCGGCAGGTGCGCGGATTAAGGCGTTGCGTAATGCGCTTAATCACGCCTCCTTTACCGGCCGCATCGCGGCCCTCAAACAGAATGACCAGCCGATGGCCGGTGCGCATTACCCAGTCCTGTAGCTTCACCAGCTCGCCCTGCAACTGCAGCAGCTCGCGAAAATAACGACGGCGCCAGGCTTTTTCATCGCTGCCCGTGGGCGCGGCCTCGCTAAAGCGCAGATCGTCGAGCTCCAGCTCCAGCTCTTCGTCGTAGCTGTCATAGAACTCCTGCATTAAACGCTGATTAAAAGCGTCGCGATTGAAACTGTTGTCGTGTGTTGCCATGACAGTTCACCTGGTCAGATATGAATGAACAGCCCGTAGAGCAGGGCAGAAAGTAAAATCGAGACCGGCAGCGTCAATATCCAGGCGACGGCAAGATTGCGCAGGGTGGACATCTGCAGGCCAGAGCGGTTCGCCGCCATGGTGCCCGCCACGCCGGATGAGAGCACATGCGTCGTGGAGACCGGCAGACCAAAGGCATCGGCCGCGCCGATGGTCGCCATTGCCACCAGTTCGGCGCTGGCCCCTTGCGCATAGGTCAGATGGGTTTTGCCGATGCGCTCACCCACGGTGACCACAATACGTCGCCAGCCCACCATGGTGCCCAGCCCCAACGCGATTGCCACCACCACCTTCACCCACATCGGAATAAAGCGTGTGGCGCTGTCCAGCTCTGTTTTCACCGCCTTCAGGTTACGTGCCGTCTCATCGGGGAGCGAGACATGGGCGGTTTGCAGGTGCTTGATCGATTCTGCGGCCAGGTACATTTGATTGCGGGTATTGGTCACGGACTGGGCCGGAATATTGTCCATCGAGCCGTAGCGGCGAATCTGGTCGCTGATATCCCGTAACGTCATGCCAAGCGCGGGCAAGACGTTCGGATTGACCGTGTCAGTGCTGACAAAGGCCGTCAACACATTGCGTGAATCCGGGGCGGGCGTGGCGGCCGGTTGAATATGCAGTAACTGGCGCGCCGTCACGTCACTCAGTGCGGCAACGCGCGGGATTTGCTCGGGCGGAAGTGAACGGTTCAGTGCATAGGCGATGGGCATGGTGCCAACCAGGATCAGCATGATGAGTCCCATCCCTTTCTGCCCGTCATTCGACCCGTGAGCAAAGGAGACGCCGGTGCAGGTCAGAATCAGCAGGCCACGAATCCAGACCGGCGGCGGCTCGTTGCTGTGCGGGGCTTCGTACAACTGGCGGTTACGAATCAACAGCTTCATGGCCCACAGCAGCAGGGCGGCGCAGACGAAGCCCACGACGGGCGAGAGCAGTAAGGCATAGCCGACCTTCAGCGCCTGATCCCAGTCAACGCCACTCAGACCACTGCGACCATGCAACATCGCATTCGCCACACCCACGCCAATAATCGAGCCAATTAAAGTATGTGACGACGACGAGGGCAGGCCAAAGTACCAGGTGCCCAGATTCCAGATAATCGCCGAGAACAGCAGGGCGTAAATCATGGCAAAGCCGTTGCCGCTGCTGGCCTGCAGGATGAGTTCGACGGGCAGAAGCGAAATAATGCCAAACGCGACCACGCCGCTGGAAAGCATCACGCCAAGAAAGTTGCACAGCCCTGACCAGACGACGGCCGCACCGGGCGTCAGCGAATGCGTGTAGATCACCGTAGCGACCGCGTTGGCGGTATCGTGAAACCCGTTAACGAATTCAAAGCCCAGCGCAATCAGCAGCGCCAGGCCGAGCAGAAAGAAAGGCACATAACTGGTGACGGGCGTGTTAGTTTTTTCCACATCGTGAAACAGATTAAATCCGGCAAAGGCCAGACCGGCTATTAACAGGACATAAAAAGCCGTTTTGGTTGCGCGGCTGCCTTTGCCGTTGAAATCGGGACGTCCCTGCGTCGTGCCTGAAGAGGATAAACTGTTTTCGCTCATGCCGTACCTCTTAGCGGATGCAGATGCGGAGTTACATCTGGTTAACGCTGTGTGATACCCGCTTTTTATGACAAAAAAATGATCCAGGCGGCACAGGTCATTTTGCTGTAACAAAACTTCAGCAGGCTGTGGATCTTAATTGATGATGCTGACAGGATTGCCATGGCGACAGACGTTGTTCTCACCCCACAAAAACGTGA
Source organism: Pantoea sp. SGAir0183 (assembly GCF_043545505.1). Lineage (NCBI taxonomy): Bacteria > Pseudomonadati > Pseudomonadota > Gammaproteobacteria > Enterobacterales > Erwiniaceae > Pantoea > Pantoea sp. SGAir0183. The sequence continues at coordinate 3,047,509 of NZ_CP028053.1, read as the reverse complement.
TTTTGATGATGATGTGGCCGGACTCATCCATGGTTATCGCTTTTCTCCTGATGCCCTCCCTCAACGCCTGAATGCCCGTGAAGCGGTAAAACTCGGTGAACACCCTCCTGAAGAAGGCTTTCTCTGGTTACATATCAATCTGAATCACGCGCGGGCACAGCACTGGGTGCAGGGCCACTTTCAGGTTGATGATGATTTTTTTGACGAGATCCATTCCGCCTCGCCGCGCACCCGGTTAGCGGAACAAAGCAATGCCCTGCTGGCGGTACTGAACGACGTCACGCTGAGCCAGGAAAATCGCAGTACGCAAAATGCGACCCTGTGGATCTGGTGCCGTCATAATCTGGTCGTGAGCGCACGTTATCGCTCGTCAGTGATGATCGAAAAGATGCAGCAGGGGCTGGCGAAGCATAATTTTCCCAGTGCGGAGGCCCTGTTACTTTACCTGCTCGGTGAACAGGAGTTGCAGCTGGAACTGGTGGTGCGTCGCATCAGCCAGGTAGTCGATAACATTGAAGAGCGTTTATTAAGTCCGGCAATCAAGGCCAACCGCAGTGAGCTGGGGCATTACCGGCGCATGCTGCTGCGCATTCAGCGCCTGCTGGCACCCGAACCGGCGGCGCTGTTCCGGTTGCTTAACCGCCCACCCGCCTGGCTCAACCGCGACACGCTCCGCGAGCTGCGGGCGTTCACGGAAGAATTTAGCGTGGTGCTGAACGACCTGGCCAGCCTGATGGAGCGCATCCGTCTGCTGCAGGAGGAAATTGCAGCACGGTTGATGGAGCAGAGTAACCGGACACTTTATCTGCTGACCGTGATTACGGTGCTTGCACTACCGATTAACATTGTGGCGGGATTTTTTGGTATGAACGTGGGCGGCATTCCGCTGGCGTCGAACCCGCACGGGTTTTTACTGCTGGTTCTGATCGTCCTGGCCTTCACGCTGCTGGCCGGCTGGCTGAGTTTTCGCCGTCCATCCAGATAGTGGTGTTGACAGTGGAGCCCGTGACCAATAAAAAAGCCAGCGTGGCTATCGCCAACGCTGGCTTTTCACTGACCTGACGACCGGGCCTGAATGGCTGGCCCGTAACAGGCGAATGTTACTGCGCCGGCTGTGGCTGGGCAGGTTGCGACTGCTGTGGTTGCTCTGGCTGCGGCTGCGAAGGCTGCACAGGTTGAGCCTGTTGCGGCGCGGGCTCTGACTGGACCGCGACCGGGTTAGCAGGCTGCGACATCACTGGCGTCATGGGCTCTTCTTTCGGCTCAGCATCTTCACCTTCATTGAAGGGAACAGGCGCAGGGGCCACGCTGTTTTCTGGCGCATTAACCTGTACAGGCATACCAGAGCGGTTCTGGATGGCCTTATCAACCTGAGACTGATTCACGCTACCGTCTACCAGTACTTTGCCAACCGCCTGAGTCAGCGTAATCGGCACCAGTTCACGAGAGTTAAACTGCTCTTCCGTGGTTGACAGCGGATTATGCACTTCCATCCAGCGTGAACCGTCTGGCTCAACAGAGGCTTTCACCGGCTGGTTGATAAACTGCACGCGCGTGCCAACGGGCACGTGATCGAACAGCCATTTGATATCATCGGCACGCAGGCGGACACAGCCGTGGCTGACGCGCAGGCCGATACCAAAGTTGGCGTTGGTGCCGTGAATGGCGTACAGACGCCCAATGTAGAGCGCATACAGCCCCATTGGGTTATCCGGGCCTGCCGGGAACACAGCCGGCAGATTTTCGCCACGTGATGCATATTCAGCGTGCATCGCTTTGGTGGGCGTCCAGGTCGGGCCATCTTTTTTACGTTGGACGGTTGTGGTCCAGTTCAGCGGCGTATCTTTACCCAGCTCACCAATACCGATAGGCAGAACGACTACGGTTTTCGTGCCTTTCGGGTAGTAATAAAGACGCATTTCAGCACTGTTAATCACGATGCCTTCACGCGGGGCGTCAGGCAGGAGTAACTGCTGAGGGATAATCAGTTTGCTGCCAGGCTTAGGCAGATAAACGTCAACACCCGGATTGGCTTCCAGCATATTGCTGAGGCCCATCTGGAACTGTGCTGCAAAAGCTTCCAGAGGCAGTTTACTGTCCTGAGGAATCGTAATCTCAATGTTTTGCCCGGTCAGACGGCTGTTCGCCGGCGGTAAGGGATAAACAACCGCAAGGGCTGACTGACTGAATGCTGCCAAAGCCAATGCAAGTGAAGCGAACGCGCGAATGCTTTTTTTCATATTTTACAAGTCTTTATCGCCATGTTTCAGGCTTGTCAATGTATCGAACCCATGCTGGTCACTATGACCTGCTGCGCATTATATGTTCATTAAACTGATGTTGTGAATCAGGATTTTTACCGCATCGAAATACTTTACCTGACTTACCTGCGTTATCCGCCTTTGTTCATTAACATTTTGGGCGAAAACCGCCCTCTACGGCTGCCATAACGTGACATCTCCGTTTAGCTTGCGGTTCAGGAAAAAAGCGGCGCTAATCAGGGCGAGATGCGTCAGCGCCTGCGGCATATTGCCTAGTGCCTGGCCGTGGCTGTCGAACTCTTCGGCATATAACCCCAACGGATTAGCGTAGCTCAGTAATTTCTCGAACTCAAAATGGGCTTCGCGTACGCGCCCGGCACGCGCCAGACATTCGACGTACCAGAACGAGCAGGCACCAAATGAACCTTCTCCGCCGGTGAGCCCGTCCGCCGGGGTTTCATGGATGTTATAGCGTCGCACCATCCCATCGCTGACCAGATTCGCCTTGATGGCATCCAGCGTGGCAATCCAGTCAGGATCGGTTGCGCCGACAAAACGCACCAGCGGCATCAGCAGCATGGAGGCATCCAGGTAGTCACCATGGCGGGTCGAAACAAAATGGCCGCGTTCGCTGTTCCAGAAGTTTTTCCAGATATCGTCGCGAATCTCGCGGCGGGTACGGTCCCACCGCTCATAAGGCATCGGCAGGGAACGTTTCATGCCAAGACGCAGCCCGCGATCCATGGCCACCCAGCACATCAAACGGGAGTGCAGGAAGTGTTCCGGTTCACCGCGCATTTCCCAGATGCCCGCATCCGGCTGATGCCAGTTATCACAGAGCCAGTCCAGCATCTCTGAGACATGGTTCCAGCCCCGTTGAGAGATGGCTTCACCATATTTATTGGCAAGGTAAATGGCGTCCATCAGTTCGCCATAGATATCCAGTTGTTTCTGTTGCCAGGCATCGTTGCCTATCCTGACCGGGCAGGAATCGGCATAGCCGGACAGGTTGAGCAGCGACATTTCCTGCAGTTCCGTGCTGCTGTCCAGGCGATACATCACCTGTAAACGCATCTCGTCATGATGGCTGTTCTCCACACAGCGACCGACCCATTCGGTGAAGTGCTTGGCCTCATCCACGTAGCCCAGGCGCATCAGCGCGTACATGCTGAAGGACGCATCGCGTATCCAGGAGGCACGGTAATCCCAGTTACGTTCGCCCCCCAGCTCCTCCGGCAGGCCAAAGGTTGCGGCGGCGGCAATGGAGCCGTGCTGCCAGGAGGTCAGCAGCTTCAGCACCAACGCTGAGCGCTGAACCATTTCCTGCCAGCGGCCACGATAGGTGCTGTGGCAACTCCACTCACGCCAGTAGCTCAGCGTCTCTTCGAAACAGTTCGCGGTCGCCAGTTTTTCAACGTGTGCGTCATTTACGCTGCCGAATTCAAATGCGGCGTGTTCGCCCGCTTTTAACTCGAAACTGGCGGTGGCGCTATTACCTTCCAGGGTCATCACGACCGTGGCGGCCAGCCGAAGCGAGGGCTGATCCGTCGCATGAAAATCGATACAACCGCGCTGAATCTCGGCGCGGGTTTCCGCTCGGGCGTAATCATGGCGAGGCGAACAGACCATGTTAAACCGGGCCTGACCCCGCACCATTTTCACCCGGCGGATAATGCGTGGCAGTTTGTCCTGACGGTCGCAGATGGGCATGTAGTCAGTAATTTCGGCCACGCCTTCTTCGGCCAGCCAGCGCGTTTGCAGAATATTGGTATCCGGCAGGTAAATTTGTTGCCGACGGGCGTTTTGCCACTCGGGTGCGATTGAAAACAGGCCCGCTTCGTCACTGTCCAGTAAGGCCGAAAACACCGACGGGCTGTCCAGCTCCGGCCAGCAGAGATAGTCGATCGTGCCATCGTTTGCGACCAGTGCACAGGTGCGGAGATCACCTATGACACCATGATCGTCAATCTTGCGTTTAACCTTACTCATCGCGTTCTCCCTGTCAGTGTCTGACTTAACTATAGCCAGGTACCTGCATACCGCTTCGTTCGGGCACGGATCGTTAACCTGGCGAGCCCGTTGTCCGCGTCCGGCACAATTTTCAGCCCGGTATATACTTTTCATACACTTCCAGAGGAGACCGTTATGACAGCACCCCAACGAAAAGTGGCCATTGTGACCGCATCGGATTCGGGCATCGGCAGCCGTTGTGCTGAGATGTTAGCCGAACAGGGCTTTGATATTGGCATCACCTGGCGTTCAGACGAGGAAGGCGCACAGCGGACCGCCCGTCGGGTAGAAGAGACCGGACAACGGGCAGAGACGATTCAGCTCGATCTGGCCGATCCGCCAGAAGGCGGCAAGGTGTTGCAGCAGTTGATCGACAAACTGGGCCGTATCGATGTGCTGGTCAACAATGCCGGGGCAAATTTTAAAGCCGACTTTATGGACGTGACCTGGGAAGACTGGCGTAAAACCTTCAGCGTGGATGTCGATGGCGTCTTTATCTGTGGGCAGGTGGCGGCACGTAACATGATCAAACAAGGGCAGGGCGGACGCATCATCAATATCACCTCTGTGCACGAGCATACGCCCCTGCCGGGCTCAGTGGCCTACACCGCGGCAAAACATGCGGCAGGCGGCCTGACCAAATCGATGGCGCTGAGTCTGCTGCCCCACAATATTCTGGTCAATGCGGTCGCCCCGGGGGCGATTGCGACGCCGATGAACAAGATGTCCGACGCGGATGCGCACAACGTAAAAATGCCAGAAATTCCTGCCGGCCGCCCTGGCGATACGCACGAAATTGCCAGTATGGTAGCCTGGCTGAGTTCCGAGTGGGCGACCTATACCACCGGTCAGTCGTTTATTATCGACGGCGGCTTTATGCTGGCCAACCCACAGTTTAAAGGCTACTGATCGGCCCGGTGATGATTCCAGCGGCGAATCGCCCAGCGCAGCACAAACGCAAAGACCACCGCCGCGCCCAGCCATAGCAGGTGTTTAAAGTGTTGGTCGAGTTTGTGCAGCCAGGGGGCGATAATGCCGCCTGCAAAATAGCCGAGCGTAACAAACAGCAGTGCCCAGACAGCCGCCCCGGTGACGTTGAGGAGAAAAAACTTCAGCGGCTTCAGGCGGCTTGCGCCAATAATGATCGGCCCAATAATACGAAAGCCATACATAAAACGTGCGCCAATCACGAACAGGCTGGGACGACGCTTAATCAGGCGGTTCGCCTTCACCACTTTATCCTGATGTTTTTTAAAGCGTCGCAAAATGCGGGTACCAAAACGCCGGCCAATCCAGTAGAGCATCTGATCGCCCACCACCCCGCCCGCCATCGCCGCCAGTACGACGCCACTGTAGTGCAGTAGCCCTTCGTGAGCGGCAACCCCGCCCAGCAGCAAAAACGTTTCGCCCTCGGCAATACAGCCAATAAACAGCGCAAGATAGCCGTACTGCGTAATTAACCCATTGATATCCAAATGCAAGGCTGAACTCCCTGTGTGAAGATTTTTCTTTCAGTCTATACCCGATTTGCCAGGACAGCGGATTAAGACCCCGTAAGCGATCTTTTTCGCCGTTTTTTTGCGCAGAGGCCCCGGAAATTATCCTGCCGATTATACTCAAATGACTGCTGCCCCCTTGTGGAAATGTTAACAGATCGGGTGGCCCAATCGGTCAGAGGAGTAAGCGTATGAACCATGTCTGGGGTTTGTTAGCGCATCCGAACCAGGAAATGCGCACTATCAAGCAAGAGAACGAAACGGTTTCGCACCATTACACTCACCACGTGCTGCTGATGGCCGCTGTGCCGGTGATCTGCGCCATGATTGGCACCACTCAGTCAGGCTGGAACCTGGGAGAAGGGCAATATGTGCAGCTTAATTTGCTGACGGCGTTGGGCCTGGGGATTCTGTTCTATCTGGTGATCCTGGGCGGCGTCGCCGTTATGGGGCGGGTGATTCACTGGATGGCGCGTGACTATCCCCATCGTCCCAGCATGGGGCGCTGCACCGTATTTGCGGGCTATGTCGCTACGCCCCTGTTTTTGAGCGGCCTTGTCGCGCTTTATCCGCTGGTCTGGCTATGTGTGCTGGCGGCAGCGCTGGCGCTCCTGTATACCGGGTATCTGCTGTATGTCGGCATTCCGCTGTTTCTGAATATCGACCGTGACGAAAGTCTGCGTTTTTCCAGTTCAACACTGGCTATTGGTGTGCTGGTCTTCGAAGTGCTACTGGCTCTGACCGTGGTGTTATGGGGCTATGGCCCGCGTCTGTTTTAACCTGCCGTTGCCGCCTACAGGGCGGCAACCTTTTTTTAACGCTCAGAAACAATCTCACCAGGAAAATTCCCTGACTTCAGCGTATGATGCTGCGGCCAGCCCGCGCTCTGCCTGTTCAGGCGTTGGCGGCCTGTGTTTACACAGCGCACAATCTTAACCGGGTCTTTTTTCCACGATGCCTGCAAAAATTCGCTTTTCACTGTTGTCGCTGGCGCTGCTCGTTTCCGGGCAGGTTTTTACCCTTCCAGCACAGGCGACCACCACGTTGTCGCAGATGGCCCCGATTGCTCAGCCGCAAATCGCCTCAGGGAGCGCCCTGATTGTCGATCTGACCAATGGTAAAGTCCTGTTCTCCAGTCACCCGGATCGGGTGCGCCCCATCGCGTCTATCACGAAGTTAATGACGGCCATGGTGGTACTGGATGCGCACCAGCCGATGAACGAGATGGTGAAGGTCGATATCAGCCAGACCCCCGAGATGCGTGGTGTGTTTTCGCGCGTCAAACTGAACAGCGAAATTAGTCGCCGCAGTATGCTGATGCTGGCGCTGATGTCCTCGGAAAACCGCGCGGCAGCCAGTCTGGCTCACGCTTATCCGGGCGGGTACGATGCTTTTATCCGGGCAATGAATGCCAAGGCGCGCGCGCTCGGCATGATGCACACGCATTACGTTGAACCCACGGGCCTCTCTATCAAAAACGTGTCCAGCGCCCAGGATCTGGTGAAGCTGCTGAAAGCGACGCGTGAATATCCGCTTCTGGGTGAGCTCAGCACGACCAAAGAAGAAACCGCCGTGTTTGCCCATCCGAGTTATGCGCTACCGTTCCGCAATACCAATCACCTGGTATATAAAAATGGCTGGCATATCCAGTTAACGAAAACGGGTTACACCGATCAGGCGGGGCACTGTCTGGTCATGCGGACGATGATTAAGAACCGCCCGGTCGCGCTGGTGGTACTCGATGCGTTTGGCAAATATACCCATTTCGCCGATGCGAATCGTCTGCGCGACTGGCTGGAAACCGGCAAGGCTGCGCCGGTTCCGGCGGCTGCACTGGCCTATAAAAAACAAAAAGCGGATGAGGTTGCCAGCAACGCAGCCAGTGGGGCCGCTGTAGAGTAATCCTCTGCCGGGGCGCTACGGTTCCCCGGCTGAGATTGACCTGTATTCCTATAGTTTCATGGCAGACGAAAATCTAAACTACCCGCAAATGGCGAGGGTGATTCGCCTGATTACTGTGCCGGAATCTCATTGATATGCTCAAGTTACGTTCATTTAGTGTTCTGATTTTTTTCGCGTTGATGACGCTCGCCCCCGCGCTGAGTTTTGCCGACGATGCGACGCAAGCCTCGCAGCAAACCGACGACAAACCCAAGGTGGATGCCTCTGTCGAGCTGCCGAAAATGCAGAAGATCCTCGATAAAATTAAAAGCCAGGTCTCCGTTGAAAGCGACGAAAATAAGCTCAGTCGTTTGAATGAGATGGCGCTGGAGCTATCAGGCAATACGGATACGCTTGCGCAGGCGTTACAGCCCGATCGTCAACAACTGGAAGCGCAGCTGGCCGTGCTCGGTCCGGCACCCAAACCGGAAAGCGGCGTCAAAGAGACACCGGACGTGACGCGCAAACGCAGCGCGCTGGAAAGTCAGAAGAGCAAGCTTGACGATCAAATCAAGCAGGCGGAAGGCATTAAAAACAGTGCACTGATGCTCTCCTCACAAATCGTCAATCTGCGCCGCGACCAGCTAAAAAATAAACTCGCCCTGAATTCAGGCAGTATTCTGGGGCCGCGCTTCTGGGCGCCCGTGTTAAGTAGTCAGGATCTGGATGCGGAAAAAATTGGCGATTTTCTCAATGAGCTGAAAGACACGGCCGCACTCTCCTGGGAGCCGGGCTGGCGCATTGGCACGGTTGGCTGGTTGCTGGCCGCGGTGCTGGTGATGACGCTCGGCCGTCGCTATGGTGAAGAGTTCCTGGCCTGGGTCAGTATCAATAAATTGCCTGAAGGGCGTTTGCGCCGTAGTTTTCTGGCGACTGCCGTGGCGCTGACCAGCCTGGCGGCCGTTGTCCTGACCTTCGTCTTTATTTCGCAGGCCTTTACGCGCCGCGATGAAGTCTCCAGCGATGTGCAGGACTTTATTTACCGTCTGGTCGAACTCAGCGTCTACTGCGGCCTGATTGCCGGGCTGGGCCGTGCCTTTTTATCCACGCGTCGCCCCAGCTGGCGTCTGCCGACGATTTCGAACGAAGTCGCCATCGCGCTTAAACCGTTCCCGCCGATTACGGCCCTGCTGGTGTTTATCTTTCAGATGGTCGAGTCCTTTAACTACACCGTCGGCACCAGCCTGAATACCAGTATTTTTGCCAACGGCCTGACAGCATTACTTATCGGCACTACGGCACTGGCGATCAGCATGCGCACCAAGCGCGTTCGTCGTCGCCTGGCGCAGTCGGGTACGCCGCCGGAAGCGCGTTCTACCCTGGTTGGATTGATTCAGATGGCGCTGACGATCACCGCGCTGACCATCCTGGCCTCACTGGTGATCGGCTACGTCACGCTGGCGCGTTTTCTCAGCTATGAGCTGGTGTGGTGCGGCATTTTGTTTGGCTCATTTTATATTCTCAGTCATCTGGTCAACGACGGCTGTGAGAGTCTGTTCTCGATCAGTAACACGACAGGTAAACGCATCCAGAGTTCACTGAACATTGATGAACGTCATCTGCAGCAGGTGGCGACCATTCTGGCGGCGATAGGTAAAACGTTCCTGGTGCTGTTTGTGGCGCTGGCGCTGCTCAACGGCACCTTTGCCTCGTCCACGCCGATTGAGTTGTTGCAGAAAGCCATCGAATTCTGGGGCGGTAAAGGCCTGGAGTCGCTGAATATCGTTCCGGCGCACCTGGTTAATGCATTGCTGTGCCTGATTGTCGGGATTTACGTCTTGCGTTCAGTGCGGCGCTGGCTGGACAACGACTTCCTGCCCAAAACCACCATGGACAGCGGGATGCGGGTGTCCCTGGTGACGCTGTTCAGTAACGTGGGCTATGTGCTGATTATCCTGCTGACCCTGTCGATTATGGGGCTGCAATGGAACAAGCTGGCCTGGATCGTCAGTGCATTATCCGTCGGTATCGGTTTCGGCTTACAGGAGATCGTTAAGAACTTTATTTCGGGTTTGATTCTGCTGACTGAGCGCCCGGTGAAAGTGGGCGATCTGGTGACGATCAGCGGCGTGGAAGGGGATATTCGTCGTATCAACGTGCGTGCGACGGAAATTCAGCTGGGCGATAAATCTACGGTGATCGTGCCTAACTCGCAGTTTATTTCTCAGAACGTCCGTAACGCGACCATGGGTAACGCGCAGGGCGTGGTGACGATTACCCTGACGTTCCCGCTCAATATTGACCCCGTGCAGGTACGTGAAATTCTGCTTAAGGTGTATGAAGAGAATGAGCGCATTCTGGAGACGCCGGAACCGTCAGTGTCGTTTAAAGATCTTACCGCGCAGGGCATTGTACTCAGCGTAACCGGTAACGTGGCCAGCCAGCGCCAGATTGCAGGCGCAAAAAGCGATCTGCTGTTTGATATTCTGACGCGATTACGTAAAGAAGGGATCGTCCTGTCGACGCCGCAGACCATGATTATCGAACGTCGCCAGCTGCTGGCCTCGGATGTCAGCGATGACGTAACGGTCACAGAGCAACCGCGTTAATGAAACAGGCAGCCCTATGGCTGCCTGTTTTTTCATGGCCTTTTGAGGCGTCAGGGCTGCCTGACCGCCCAGCCTTTCAGCTTACTGGTTTTGCCAATACCGGGGTTAAAGCTGTTGGTCGGATCGAGCTGACGATAGAACGCGGCCAACTGCGGCTGGGCCTGATAAAGATGGCCGACGTTATGCTCTGCCGGATACTCCGCGCCGCGCGTCTTCAGAATCGCCAGCATTTGCGCTTTCAGGGCATGGACATCTACCCCTTTTTTAACGATGTAGTCCTGATGGAAGACATGGCAGAAAAAATGGCCGTAATACAGCTGATGACTGAGTGACTGCGTTATCCCGGCAGGCAGGGTTTCGAACCAGTCTCTGTCATTGCGGCGCAGCGCAATATCCAGCGCCAGAATATCTTCCACCTCTGTGGCGTGAACGGCGTGATAACGCACTGCCGCACCGGCAGCGGCAAAGCGGTGCAGGAAAGCGTGCGCGCCTTCTTTGCCTTCGCACTCAAAAAACTCTCCGCCACCTTCACGGAAAAACTCCCGCAGGTAGTTGCGCGCCTCTTCGACGCCGTCACCCGACATTTTCAGCATTAAATGATGCTGGTATTTATCGCGATACTGCTTCATGCGTTTCGGCAGATGCGCCGGAAACAGGCGACTCAGCCGTTGCAGCAGCCGGTCAGTCAGATGCGGTTTTATGAAAGACAGTTTATTAAGCCAGCCGTCAACCCGACCTTTAAGCGTAAAAAACAGGGGCATCTTGTCGGTGCCCAGCTTGTCAATCATCAGGAATGTATCTTTGCCGTACACTTCGGCGATATCGTAGATATCCCGGTGCATATATTCCGCGGCAACGGGCAGGTTTTTAAAATGGGCCAGCATATGGCAGCGCAGGTCGCTGAGCACGGCGGCATCGTTAGTGCCGATATAGAACACCTGCTGCTGCGGTTCCTGCTCAAATGTGTCCAGGCGTACCGCGAAAACCGCCAGCTTGCCTGCGCAGCCGGACGCTTCAAACAGACGACGGGCATCCGCGTTAAAACGGGCGGGCGTATCGGCATTCACATCGCGCACGCGGTCAGCATAATCATGATCGGACGCGTGACGGCCATCATGCAGGACATCGTCCGGCTGCCAGCGATCGTCATCCAGACGTCCCAGAATCTCTTCCGGCGAGGTGCCCAGGTCAATGCCCAGATGATTGACCAGCTTCAGTCGCCCCTGGGCATCAATCTGAGCAAACAGCGCCATTTCACTGTAGGCCGGGCCGCGTTTGATCAGCGAGCCGCCAGAGTTATTACAGATGCCACCCAGCACCGACGCACCAATACAGGAAGATCCAATCACCGAGTGCGGCTCACGGCCCAGCGGCTTCAGGATCTTTTCCAGTTGATACAGGGTACTGCCCGGAAAGGCCAGGACCTGTCGGCCCTTATCGATGAGCTGTAGCTTATCCAGCTTCAGTGTGCTGATAATCACCAACGGACGATCGTAGTCGTCGCCCTGCGGCGTCGAGCCTTCGGTCAGGCCGGTATTGGCCGCCTGCATCAAAATGATCGCATCCGCAGCGACCAGCGTCTGTAGTACGCGCCACAGCTCCAGCAGCGTAGCCGGAAACACCACGGCCAGCGCCTCGCCTTCACCAGAACGAAAGCCTTTACGATAGCGAGCCGTGTGCGCGGCCTCAGTCAGAACGTTACTTGTGCCAACCAGACGGCGCAGATCGGCAATCAGGACAGACGATGTCATCATGGGCAATTCCCTTGTCGTATGCATGCGTCCTTACTGTAGCACGTCAGTTGCGTCGGGCGCAGTGTGATAGCCGCAGGCGACATGCTATGCTCTGATGATGCCATCCTGCATTTAGTCGATATTGCGCAGTTACTTAAGAGAACCCAACCCGATGAAATGGATTTGCGCTGTTAGCCTCGCTGTTTCCCTTGCGCTGCAACCTGCACTGGCCGGGGAGCCCACCGTTCAGCATCCGATGACCGAAAAGGCGCGTGATGCCTACGTCAATAATCTGCTTAAAAAGATGACGCTGGATGAGAAAATTGGCCAGTTGCGTTTAATTAGCGTGGGACCGGATACGCCAAAAGAAGCCGTGCGTGAGATGATCCACAAGGGGCAGGTGGGCGCGATTTTTAATACGGTTACGCGCCCGGATATCCGGGCAATGCAGGATCAGGTGATGCAGCTCAGCCGGCTGAAAATTCCGCTGTTTTTCGCCTATGACGTCGTGCACGGTCAGCGGACGATTTTCCCGATTCCGCTGGCGTTAGCCTCCAGCTGGGATCTGGATGCCGTTAAAGAGGTTGGGCGCATTTCAGCTTATGAAGCGGCAGACGATGGGTTAAATATGACCTGGGCGCCGATGGTTGACGTCAGCCGGGAGCCGCGCTGGGGACGCGTGTCCGAAGGCTTCGGCGAGGACACCTATTTAACGTCCGAAATGGGACGCACCATGGTGAAGGCGATGCAGGGCAAAAGCCCGGCAGACCGCTACAATATTATGACCAGCGTAAAGCACTTTGCGCTGTACGGCGCGGTTGAAGGCGGACGGGATTACAACACCGTGGACATGAGTCCGCAACGCATGTTCCAGGACTATCTGCCGCCGTATAAAGCCTCTCTGGATGCCGGCAGCGGCGGCGTCATGGTGGCGCTCAACTCCATTAATGGTGTGCCCGCCACGGCCGACAGCTGGCTGCTGAAAGATCTGCTGCGCCGTGACTGGAAATTTAAAGGGATCACCATCAGCGACCACGGTGCGATCAAAGAGTTGATTAAACATGGCGTGGCCAGCGATCCCCAGGATGCGGTGCGTATTGCCCTCAAATCCGGTGTCGATATGAGTATGAGCGATGAATATTACAGCAAATACTTACCGGACCTGGTGAAACGCGGCATTGTCAGTCGGGCGGAAATCGACGATGCGGCGCGCCACGTGCTTAACGTGAAATACGACATGGGGCTGTTTAACGATCCCTATAGTCATCTGGGGCCGAAAGAGAGCGATCCCCAGGACACCAATGCGGAAAGCCGCCTGCATCGTCCCGAAGCCCGGGATGTGGCACGCAAAAGTATGGTGCTGCTGAAAAACCGCCTGAATACGTTACCGCTGAAAAAATCCGGCACCATTGCCTTGATCGGGCCGCTGGCAGACAGCCAGCGCGATATCATGGGCAGCTGGTCAGCGGCAGGTGTCGCGAAACAGTCTGTTTCGCTGTTGCAGGGGATGCAAAATGCGACGCAGGGTAAAGCGACGCTGCTGTATGCCAAAGGATCCAATGTGTCAGACAACAAAGGTATTCAGGACTTCCTGAATATGTATGAACCTGCCATCGTCGTCGATCCGCGCTCCGCACAGGCCATGATCGATGAGGCGGTAGAGAAGGCAAAACAGGCAGATGTCGTCGTGGCCGCCGTGGGGGAAGCGCAGGGGATGGCACACGAAGCGTCCAGCCGTAGCGATCTGATGATTCCACCTGCGCAGCAAAAATTACTGGCTGCGCTGAAGGCAACAGGCAAGCCGCTGGTCATCGTACTGATGAACGGTCGTCCATTAGCGCTGGTCAACGAAGATCGTATGGCCGATGCCATGCTGGAAACCTGGTTCAGCGGGACAGAAGGGGGCAATGCCATTGCGGATGTGCTGTTTGGCGATTACAACCCGTCCGGCAAGCTGCCGATGTCCTTCCCGCGTTCCGTGGGACAAATTCCCATCTATTACAACCATCTGCCGACCGGCCGGCCTTATAACTTTGCCAAGCCAAACAAGTACACGTCCCACTATTACGATGCGGAAAATGGCCCGCTCTATCCGTTTGGATACGGCCTGAGCTATACCACGTTTACCGTGTCGCCGGTGACGCTGTCCGCTGAAACCATGCCGCACAACGGCAGTGTTGAAGCCAGCGTGACCGTAACAAACAGCGGTAAAGTTGACGGGGCCACAGTCGTCCAGCTGTACCTGAACGATCCGGTAGCCAGCATGAGCCGGCCGGTAAAAGAGCTGCACGGGTTCAAACGGATCATGCTTAAAGCCGGGGAGTCGCAGAAAGTGACCTTCAGGATTGACGTTGATGCACTGAAATTCTGGAATCAGCAGATGAAACACGTTGCTGAACCGGGCAAATTTAACGTCATGATTGGTCTGGACTCGGTACGCACCCAGAACGCCCAGTTTACCTATCAGTAAGCCCCGGCACGAACCGACATCCGGTTCGTGCTGATTAACGCTTCCCCGTACCGGGGAAGCGCGTCCCGTTTCTGCTTCAGCCATCCTGCCCGGACCTCCCCACTTTGAGAGTTTTACCCTTGTCTGACATGGCGACAGGCATGATCCTGCTCTATCCTCGGGGAAAATGGATTCCTCAAGCACGAATGAGGCGCTATGACGTACCAAACACTGATTGCCGAAGCCCACAATCAGCAGCGCACCCTGACGGCCATTGTCGAACAGGATGCGCGTACTGCTTATTTCTATATCTGGCCCACTGACCTGTTTCGTAGCCAGTTTGCGGTGCGGGGCTGCTGGTTACGTAACCTCCTGCCCGCGCCGGTTGAGGACGATCACCAGGCGATGGCGCAGGGCATTGCCCCCCTGTTAAGTGCCGAATACTGTCGTAACCTGGAAGCGGAGCCGCCGCTGGATCCGGTAGGGTTGCAAATACTCTGGGAACCGGGCGATGCGGGCGCAGCACTCTGGTACTACGGTCAGCTTCTTGCCGTGATCCCGGGCTGGAGTCTTTATCAGGATAAGCAGGTCAGTTTTTCTGCAGGCTGTATTAAAAAGAACCGGCTGACCGCACCCCTGGGTTCGGCGTCCACTAACCATTATTACGCCCTGGCCGAACAGCAACGGCAGTTCTGGCGTGAATGGCATGACGGCAGCGAATGGGACAAGGTACAGCAGGATCTGATGACCTGTTATCAGGCGCAGTTTGGCGAGTCGGTAAAATACTACGCGATCGATCAAGGCAACTGGCCGCCAATGGCGCTGTCGCAGCATTATCACAACGGCATCTGGTATTTTCTGACGCTGGGGATGAGTATTCGTCCTATGCCGCAGGTGGATTTTCTGTTTGATGAACTGGCACCGCACTATCGCCGGGCAGAGCTGGGCATGGCTGTTGATGGCGAGGTGATGACGGAGAGCAATGCGGTGCAAATGGCCAGCGCGCTGGCAGAATTTGTGCATTTACCATGGGCGCGCCTCACCTGGCTCGGCGAAGGCCATACACTCGCTTCGGAAGTGGCACCTGTGGGATTTGAAAGCTATCTGTTAGCCAACGAGCTGGCACCGGAAAGCGCGCAGTTTGTCCTGCCGAGGCGCGATGGCGACAGGCCAACGTTACTGTGGGCCACGCCGGTAACCGAAGCGGAGCGTCAGTTTGCACAGGCTGAACCCCAGGGCGGGCAACAACTTCGTGAACGCCTTTCCGCTGGCGGAAATACCCATATTTTCCGGCCACGCGAGCAGGTCGTCGAGGCGGGATAAGCCGCGCAATCGAGTGCTCGCCTGCCGCCAGGGGTAAGAAAGTTACGCACCTGGCGCAATTAAATATCTTTATTGTTAAATGACTTGTTAAATTTGTGATCTAGTCTACTCAAGTTCCCCTTTGCTGTGCCGTTAACCCGGATCAGGCAATGGCGCCACAAAAGGTCAGGGGAACAATAATGTTAAAGACCACGCAATCCCGCTTCACTGCAACACTTATCGGCTTCTTTGTTGCGTTAATGTTGGTCACTATCTGGGTAATTAATCAGTTTGTTGCGCCTCAACTGGTGGAAAATGAAAGCCGCCTGATTCGTTATCAGGTGGATTCACTGGCTACCGGCATTGTTGAGCAAATGAACCGTGTGCAGGCGCAGCAACGCGCCATCACCGAGGCTGCGGCCGTCATCGACAGCGCGGCGATCGACACCTTATTACCGGCGCTGGTCAACCAGTATCAGGACAGCAACGTCTTTGGCGGCGGTATCTGGCCCTTACCTAATCGTCGCGAAGCCGGAAAAGAGAAAGACAGCAGCTTTTTCGCGCGTGATGCAAGCAATAAGCTGCAGGTGAATACCTACTGGAACTCTGAGGCGGCTGACAAGTACTGGGAGCAACCCTGGTACAAAGACGGGATGGCTGCACCAAAAGGGCAGTGCGCCTGGGCTAAGGCTTATCAGGATGCCGCCAGCCCACAGCCGCGTACCAACTGTGCGATGGCCATCTACCGCGACGGTTCCGTCTGGGGCGTCTCAACCATCGACGTTACGTTGGGTTTTTTCAACCAACTGGCTAAAAAAATGGGCGAGGCGATTCATGGAGACGTACTGATCGTTGAGTCTGACGGCAAAGTGGTCGGCAACGCAGCGCTGGCGAACGGTACGCCAAAACTTGAGAACCTGAGCGATCTGCAGAATCCAATGGCTGGGCCATTGAAAACCCTGCTGGCTCACGCAGGCACCCAGCCGACAGAAACCACTTACAATAGTCATGACGGTGAACAGACGCTGTTTTTACAGGCTATTCCGGGCAGCCCGTGGTATCTGGCCAGTAGCGTTCCGAGCAGCCTCCTGAAAGCACAGTCCCACAACATGCTGATGCGTCTGGGCCTGGTACAGATCCCGCTGGCAGTTATTCTGTTACTGGTGCTGTTAGGCTTTGTCCGCGCGATGATGAAGCGCCTGAGAATGCTGAATCAAAATATTGAAGCCTTGTCGACAGGCGGTGCGGATTTGACCCAGCGCCTGCCGGCCAGCAACAGCCCGGAATTCAACGCGGTGGCACAGAGCTTCAATAATTTTATCAGCTACCTGCAAGGGTTAATGCAGCAGGTTGGCAGCAGCGCACTGGCCATTTCAGCCGCATCACGTGAAATTGCCAGCGGTAATACGAATCTGTCGTCACGGACGGAAGATCAGGCCAGCTCGATTGTTGAGACGGCGGCCTCAATGGAACAGCTGACCGGCACCGTGCGTCAGAACGCCGATAACGCCACACATGCGAACCAGCTGGCCGGTGAGGCGTCACAGGTGGCGGCACGTGGCACAGAGGTGGTTCGGCAGGTCGTCAGCACTATGGGTGAAATCCATCACTCTTCACGTAAAGTCGTGGATATCATTAGCGTGATCGACAGCATTGCCTTCCAGACCAATATCCTGGCGCTGAACGCCGCCGTTGAAGCGGCGCGTGCCGGAGAACAGGGCCGGGGCTTTGCCGTGGTGGCATCAGAAGTCCGTAACCTGGCGCAACGTTCCGCTAACTCTGCCCGTGAGATCAAAAAACTCATCGAAGAGTCCGTAGCCAATATCGATGCGGGTAGCCAGTTGGTCGAGCAGGCCGGGCAGACGATGGACGAACTGGTGCAGGGCGTCAGCAGCGTGACCACCCTGATGAGCGAGATTATGGCGGCCAGCCGTGAACAGAGCATGGGCATTGAGCAGGTCAACGTGGCCATCAACCAGCTAGACAGCACCACGCAGCAAAACGCCGTGCTGGTTGAAGAAGTCTCTTCAGCCGCCCAGGCGATGGAAGCGCAAAGTCTGCAACTGGAACAGGTTGTTAAAAGCTTTAAACTGTAACGCCCATCGGGCCAGCCTCCGCTGGCCCGATATTTTTGCCGATCGGCTTCACCCTCTGACAGATTTGTGCATAAACAGCACAATTTTATCCCCTCAACCTCGCCGATCTTGTGCCAGAATGATGAGGAACACATTCAAGGAATCCTCATGTCTGCTATTGAAGTCATCCTCGTCGACCATCTTGATCGCCCCACTGGCAAAATGGAAAAGCTGGAAGTACATGAAAAAGGATTACTGCACCGTGCCGTGACGGTGTATGTTTTTAACGCCCGTCAGGAATTGCTGCTTCAGCGTCGCGCCAGCGATAAATACCATTGCGGCGGCCTCTGGAGTAATACCTGCTGCGGCCATCCTTATCCTCATGAGTCGACTAAAGACGCGGCTGAACGTCGGTTACGTGAAGAAATGGGCATGACCTTGTCGCTGACGCCGATCTTCGAACTGAGCTACAACCTGCCCCTGAGTAATGGTCTGACAGAGCATGAATACGGCCATGTGTTTTTTGCGGTCAGCGATGAGCTGCCCCAGCTTAATCCGCAGGAGGCCGACGCTTTCGACTACCGTTCAATGCAGGATATCGCCCGGCAAATGCAGCAGCAGCCGCAGCAGTTTACGCCCTGGTTTCTTCATACATTCCCGCGTATTCCTGCCTACCTTGAGCATTTCACTTTCCCGGCATAACGTTCTCGCCCTGGCTGATGCGGTCAGGGCCGGTTTCGTCACAAAACCCATCGCGCAACGCTGTTACCAGGCTACGCTTTTATTGCAATGAATAAAAACGGTGGGGTGCCCGTGCGCGTTACGCAGTGCTGACAACCAACGGCGACTCCAGGTGAATAACGTGATAAGGAAAGCAACATGGCAACTATTCGCGGTTGGGCGGGCATCGGTGCAGTAGTGTTTAGCCTCGGGATGGTGCATGCGGCCGAACCGGTTCGTGTCGGTTCCAAGATTGATACCGAAGGCTCACTGTTGGGAAATGTGATTCTGCTGGTGCTGGAAAAGCATGGTGTCAAAACCGTGAATAAAATCCAGTTGGGCGCCACCCAGGTGGTACGCGGTGCCATTACGGCGGGGGAACTGGATATCTACCCGGAATACACCGGTAATGGCGCGTTCTTTTTTAACGACGAAAAAGACAGCGCCTGGAAGAATGCCCGTCAGGGTTATGAGAAGGTCAAAAAGCTGGATGCAGAGAAAAATCACCTGATCTGGCTGACGCCCGCGCCCGCCAATAACACCTGGACCATTGCGGTGCGCAATGATGTGGCCGAAAAAAATCAGCTTAATTCACTTCAGGACCTGAGCGCTTACCTCAAAAAAGGCGGTACGTTTAAGCTGGCTGCCTCGGCGGAATTTATTGAACGCAGCGATGCGTTGCCGGCCTTTGAAAAAGCCTATGACTTTACGCTTAAGCAGGATCAACTGTTGTCGCTGGCAGGCGGCGATACGGCGGTAACTATCGGTGCGGCCGCCCAGCAAACCTCCGGGGTAAATGCGGCCATGGCCTACGGCACGGATGGCCCGGTTGCCGCGCTGGGCCTGAAAACCCTGAGCGATCCCAAAGGCGTGCAGCCCATCTATGCGCCCACACCCGTTGTACGTGAAGCGGTGCTCAAAGCCTATCCGCAAATGGATGCCTGGCTAAAACCGGCGTTCAGTGCACTTGACGAAAAAACATTGCAACAGCTCAACGCCAAAATTGCTGTGGAAGGGCAGGATGCCAGCAGTGTGGCAAAAGCGTGGCTGCAACAGCAAAAGCTGCTGTAACGGTGTCGCTTACGCGGTCGGTCATCAACTGGCCCTGGCGACAGCCTGTGGCTCTGGTCCTTGTTTTGCTCCTGAGTCTGGTGCTGGGCGGGCTGCCGTTTGTCATTGTGGCGGCCAACCGGCTGGTCAGCGGCCAGTCCCTGATGCTCTGGCAAACCGCACACGGCAGCCTGGTGCTCCCGCTGTGGCTGATGCTGGTGGCACTGTTATGGATACGATCGTCTTCCCTGCGCAGCGCCCTGCAATTCCTCACCGCCGCCCTGCTGTTGGCGGCGCTGACTGGCGTGTGCGGCGATCAGGCAACATGGGTGGCGGAGCAGGGTAGCCGGCTCGCGCGTACCCGGTTTGCCAGCGGCATGTGGTGTGCAAGTGCCATTACGCTACTGCTCATCACGGATACGGTGCGTCAGTTAACCAAACATAAGCGCTGGCAGCTCGTGCTGAATCTGTCGGTCTGGATCATCCCTCTGTTTCTGCTGTTCAGCGGTCAACTTTCACAGCTGTCTCTGCTTAAAGAATATGCCAGTCGTGAGGCGGTGTTCGATGCCGCTTTACTGCGCCATCTGACGTTATTAGTCGGCACCGTTCTGCCTGCCTTATTCATCGCGTTGCCGCTTGGCATAGCGCTCTACCGACGGCCTGGCTGGCAAAGCAGTGTGTTTGGCGTACTGAATGTCGTTCAGACAGTGCCCTCAGTGGCGTTGTTTGGTTTACTGATTGCCCCGCTGGCGGCGCTGGCAAAACGTGTTCCCCTGGCAGGTGAATGGGGCATCAGCGGCATTGGGATGGCGCCCGCGATCATCGCCCTGGTGCTCTATGCGCTGTTGCCGCTTGTGCGCAATGTGGTGACCGGTCTGCAACAGGTGCCTCCGGACGTGCGCGAAACTGCGCGCGGCATGGGACTGAGCCGCCGCCAGCAGTTCCTTGCCGTTGACGTCCCCCTGGCGTTGCCAGTGTGGCTGGCAGGATTACGTGTGGTGGTGGTGCAGACGCTGGGCATGGCGGTGATCGCGGCGCTGATTGGCGCAGGCGGATTCGGCGCCATTATTTTCCAGGGATTGCTGAGCAATGCGCTGGATCTGGTGCTGTTAGGCGTGATCCCGGTCATTGCGCTGGCGGTCGTGCTGGATGCGTTATTTCGGGTAGTGATAGCCCTGCTGGAGCGAAGCGATGATTGAGTTTGAGCGCGTCACAAAATACTTTGCGGGCCAGGCGGCGGTGAAAAATCTTTCTCTGACGCTTGCCGAGGGAAGCTTTAGCGTTCTGTTGGGTACGTCGGGTTCCGGCAAGTCGACCACGCTGAAAATGATCAACCGCCTGGTGGAGTACGATCAGGGCGATATTCGCTTTCGGGGGACGTCGATTCGTCAGCTGGATGCGCAGGCCCTGCGCCGACAAATGGGCTATGCGATTCAGTCGACGGGGTTATTTCCCCACTGGACGATCGAAAAGAATATTGCCACGGTGCCCGCCTTGCTTGGCTGGCCGAATGCACGCCGCCAGGCACGAATTGCGGAACTCATCACGCTACTGAATCTGGATCCGGCCTTATTGCATCGCTATCCGCATCAGCTTTCCGGCGGGCAGCAGCAGCGCGTCGGGGTTGCCCGGGCGCTGGCAGCCGATCCCCAGGTGTTACTGATGGATGAACCGTTTGGTGCACTGGATCCGGTAACGCGCAGCGCGCTACAACAGGAAATGTTACGTATCCATCAGGTTTCCGGCTGCACGATTGTGTTGGTGACGCATGATATTGATGAAGCCCTGACGCTGGCCGACAACATCGTGCTGCTCCATGACGGTGAGATCGTTCAGCAGGGGAAACCGCTGACGTTGCTGACCCGGCCAGGCAACGATTTTGTCCGGGATTTTTTTGGCCGCAGTGAAAGAGGACTGCGGCTACTGGCGCTCGGACAGGTCGGCAGCGTGGTGCGTCATGGCGAATGGCTGGAAGCAGAACCGCTCAGGGCAGATCTGACGTTACGTGAGGCGCTGTCGCAGTTTATCAGTCGCGGCACCGATAAATTGCCGGTAGTCGATGGCGATCACCGCCCGCTTGGTGTGCTTCACTTCGCTGACCTGCTGCATCATGCGGAGACGGGCCGATGCGACGGTTAGCCGATCCGCTACTGTGGCTGGTGCTGCTCTATCTGGGACTGCTCTGGGCGATGCCCTACAGTGGCCCGCTGTTTGCCGCCTGGTTTCCTGAACTTGCGCGCCCACTCTACCAGCAGGACAGTTTCTGGCAACTCACCCTGGCGCACCTGTTTTTAGTGGTCGTAGCCAGTCTGCTGGCAACCGTTATCGGCGTCGGCTGTGGCGTGCTGGCGACGCGTCGCAGTGGCCGCGCTTTCCGCCCTCTGCTGGAAACCATTGCGGCAGCCGGTCAGACCATCCCGCCTGTGGCCGTGCTGGCCATTGCGATACCGGTGATGGGATTTGGCGCCTGGCCCGCGATCGTGGCATTGTTGCTCTATGGTTTGCTGCCCATCCTTCAGGGCACCTTAGCAGGGCTGGACAACGTGCCTGCCAGCAGCCGGGAGATTGCCGTAGGGGTGGGAATGAGCCGTTGGCAGCGCTTATGGCAGGTGGAGCTCGCCCTGGCCGCGCCGGTGATTATTGCGGGAATGCGCACGTCGGTGATTATCAATATCGGTACGGCAGCCATCGCCTCTACCGTAGGGGCAAAAAGCCTGGGATCGCCCATCATTATTGGATTAAGCGGCTTTAATACCGCCTATGTGCTGCAGGGCGCTTTACTGGTCGCACTGTTGGCGATTGTCTGCGATCGCCTGTTTGAACGGCTACAGCGCAGATTTAGCGTGAATGGACGATGAGCGAATAGCCAACCAGCATCAGCCCACTGGTTCCGCCAAGCGCCAGAATAGCAAACAGCGTGGCGAAAAAGGTTTTTTTCCAGTTCATAAATAACCTGAAGGTGTTGATGGGAAGGCGGGGATGATAGCGCGCGCAAGGCAGCCGTCATAGTGCCGAGCGTGCGTTTTTGTGTCAGTGAGCCTCATGCAAAAGCACAGAGAATCCCTGCTCCTGCCAGTGCGACAGTTGTTCCTGCTGACGACGCGTCAGTTTTTTCCCCGTAAAAACAAACATATTCAGCCCGGGAAACAGCTCCGGTCGCGGAACATCCAGCGGTTCTGACAGCACATCAATCCGCCAGCCATGCTGGGATAACCGCCAGCCTTCCAGCCAGATGCGGGTTCGATCCTCAATGCCCCAGCCAATGATCAGCGCTTCCTTGCCTGCCTTTTTGCGATTACTGGCAAGACAGAACGCCACATAGTCGATCAGAATGCCGTCCAGCAGGCTGCACATCGTGCGGGCCGTATTCTGATCAAGGCTGAGTTTTTGCCTTACGGGCATAAAAACATGATCGATCAACGAATCGACTGCATATTCGCGACCAATTAAGGCGATTTTATTGCGTAGCTTTGCCGGTCTTACATGGCGCAGTATGCTGATAAGCTCGTCCTGCATGGCCGTCCAGCCATCATGCGTATCAACATCGCCGCCTTCCAGTAGGGCTTTTACCTTGCCTACCGGGACTCCACTCTCAATCCAGCGCATAATTTCCTGGATGCGCTGAACATCTTCTTCATCGAACTGTCGATGACCGCCTTCAGTACGTTGTGGTTTCAATAATCCATAACGTCGTTGCCAGGCGCGTAAGGTAACCGGATTTATGCCACAGCGCTCGGCGACGTCGCCGATACTGTATAAGGTCATATTTACCTCTTTCACTGACCTGAATGAAACCACCATAGCGAAGCCTGTTAAGTTGTACAACCAATTTTTAAATGTACAACTTGACGGCTGCGCTTAAATGGTGTCCTATCTCATTTATGAGAATTAAATTTCATAATAGAGATAAAAATGGCTGCTGATAATACTGAACAACGCCTCGCGGCTCGCCTGGCAGAACTGCGCATAAAACAGGGCTGGTCACTGGATGAGTTATCCACCGCAACAGGCATTAGCCGGGCAACATTATCGCGTATTGAGCGCGCTGAAACCAGTCCAACGGCTGCTCTCCTGAACCGCTTATGCGTCGCTTACAGTTTAACAATGTCACGCCTGTTGAGCGAAGTTGAAGAAGGTAACGATCTGCTGATTCCGCGCGATCGCCAACCGGTCTGGCAGGACGAAGCCAGCGGTTTTATTCGCCGTAACGTATCGCCGCCTGCGGCCACCTTCCGATGTGAGCTTATTGAGGGAACGCTGCGACCGGGTGCCCGTATTGATTATAATGCGCCGCCCGTGCAGGGCATGGAGCAGCATATCTGGCTGCGACAAGGGCAACTGACGGTAACGATGGGCGCGCAGAGCTGGACACTCGGTCCGGGCGACAGCCTGCGTTTCCATCTTACGGGCGCATCCGGCTTTCAGGCGCATCTGACTGAAGGTGCGCGTTACCTGCTGGTGGTATGTAAACCATGACACTCTATGAACCACTCAGCGCCGGTGCGGCGCACCAGGCGTTAAGCGAGCTGGTCGAGGTTTTACAGGCCTGTGTCGCCGACGGGGCCAGCGTCGGGTTTATCGATCCCGATGACCGGGCGGCCATTCATCAGTTCTGGCAACGTCAGCTTGCCGGACTGGAACAGGGCCAAAGTGAGCTGCTGGTCGCCCGTCAGCATGGCACGGTTGTCGCGACGGTTATGCTGAACGCGAGCGCAATGCCGAATGGCCGACACCGGGCCGAGATCAGTAAATTATTAGTGCATCCCCGCGCGCGGCGGCAGGGCATTGCACGCCAGTTAATGCAGCAGGCAGAGCAGCGGGCACGCCAGCAGGGGAAACGCTTACTGGTGCTGGACACGCGGCGTGGCGATGTCGCCAGCGAGCTTTACCTGGCGCTGAACTGGCAGGTGGCCGGATTTATTCCTCTCTATGCGGAATCCATTCACGGTGAGATGGACGCGACCACGGTGATGTTTAAGCTGCTGACGTAGCGGATGTGCTGCGAGAGTGCGCCGGGTCAACGGGATCGGCAATCAAACATGCACTGCGCCGCTCGGTTTGTCCGGTGCTCAGCCCGCTCGCCTCGCCGCCCGTTTCTGAAGCGGGCACGAAAAAACAGACCTGAAAGCTGACGACACCGCAATACTGTGTAAAAATACAGGCCAATGAGTAACACGGTAATCTGAACATGGCCCTGACAGCAGCAATAAAAAGCCAGATAGCACAGTGGTACAAAGCGCTGCAGCAACAGGTGCCCGATTTTATTCCTCGCCCGGCCCAGCGTCAGATGATTGCTGAGGTGGCAAAATGCCTGTCGGGTGATGACGGTCGTCACCTGGCCGTGGAAGCGCCCACGGGCGTGGGCAAAACCCTTTCTTATCTGATCCCCGGTATCGCCGTCAGCCGTGCCGAAGAGAAACGGCTGGTGATCAGCACGGCCAACGTGGCCTTGCAGGATCAAATCTTCAGCAAAGACTTGCCGTTGCTGAAAAAAATCATTCCGGATTTAACCTTTACAGCGGCCTTTGGGCGGGGACGTTACGTCTGCCCGCGTAACCTGGCTGCGCTGGTGGCGGATGATCATCAGCAGGCTGATTTGCTGTTCTACCTGGATGATGACGCGGTCAGCAGCACCAAAGACGAGCAGATCCTGTGCGGACGGCTGCAAAAGTCACTCGATCGCCATCAGTGGGATGGCCTGCGCGATCACAGCGATGAAAACGTCAGCGACAGCCTGTGGCAGCGCCTGTCGACGGATAAAGCCAGTTGTCTGGGCGTGCATTGTCGCTGGTATCGGGAGTGTCCGTTTTTTATCGCGCGACGTGAGATCGAGCAGGTCGATGTGGTGGTCGCCAACCACGCGCTGGTGATGGCGGCAATGGAAAATGAATCGGTATTGCCGCCCGCCAAAAACCTGATGCTGGTGGTGGATGAAGGCCACCATCTGCCCGACGTGGCGCGGGATGCGCTGGAGATGAGCGCGGATATTACGCCGGGCTGGACCAGCCTGCAGCTCGATCTGTTTGTCAAACTGGTCGAGGCGATAATGAGCCAGATGCGGCCCAAGTCGCCGCCTCCGCTGGCCAGTTCTAAACGCCTGAAAGCGCACTGTGATGAACTGCGCGAGTTACTGACCGTGATAAGCGATGCATTGAGCCCGCTGTTACCCGCGCATAATCAGCCCGGCGAGTTTCGCTTTGTACTGGGCGCGTTGCCTGAGGATGTGCTGGCGCTGTGCGCGCGTCTGTTTAAGCTGAGCGATGCGCTGCGCGGGCTGGCGGAGGGACTGATCAACGCGCTGAGTGAACAAACCGGCAGCGTTGATCTGGTCCGTCTGCATCGCAATTTATTGCAGCTTAACCGCCACTTTGGCTGGTTTGAATCGGTCAGCAAACTGTGGCGGCTGGCCGCGATGGAGAAAGCCTCTGGTGCACCCGTCTCCAAATGGATTACCCGCGAGCTGCGTGAGGGACAGGCACATCTCTTGTTTCACTGCGCAGGCATTCGCGTCTGCGATCAACTGGAAAAAATGCTGTGGCGGAAAATCCCGCATGTGGTGGTGACCTCTGCGACACTGCGCTCATTAAACAGTTTTACCCGCCTGCAGGAGATGTCCGGGCTGAATGAAAAGGCCGGGGACCGCTTCGTGGCGCTGGACTCGCCGTTCAGCCACGTCGACCAGGGTAAGCTCGTTATCCCGCAGATGCGCTACGAGCCGCTGATGGCGAATGAAGCAGCCCATATCGCCGAGATGGCGGCCTTTTTTCGCCAGCAAATGCAGACCGATAAACACAAAGGCATTCTGGTCCTCTTTGCCAGCGGTCGGGCCATGCAGCAATTTGTCGAGGCGTTGCCCGAGTTGCGCCTGATGATGCTGGTGCAGGGCGATCAACCGCGTAGCCGGCTGATCGCCCTGCACCGTAAGCGGATAGAACAGGGCGAAACCAGCATTCTGATTGGTTTGCAGTCCTTTGCCGAGGGGCTGGATTTAAAAGGCGAGCTGCTCAGCCAGGTGCACATTCATAAAATCGCTTTCCCGCCCATAGACAGTCCGGTAATTTTAACCGAGGGAGAGTGGCTAAAAAGTCTCAAACGCTATCCGTTTGAAGTGCAAAGCCTGCCCAGCGCCTCCTTTACGTTAATTCAGCAGGTCGGGCGCTTAATTCGCAGCCACCAGTGCTATGGCGAAATCGTGATTTACGATCGCCGTCTGCTGAGCAAAGCTTACGGTGCCCGGCTGTTAGCCGCGTTGCCCGTGTTCGCCATTGAACAACCGGTGACGCCTGAGCCTGAAGCCCTGAAGGCCCGATCCAAACCTGGCGCGCGCAAACCGCGTGCGACGCGGCGTTAAGTCGGTACCACTGAACGGAAACGAGTGATGGAACTGAATAAAATTATCAAAGAAGTCGGGCGTGGTAAGAACCATGCACGTGATATTGATTTCGACAGTGCCGTTGCACTTTACGGCGCTATGCTGGACGGCAGCGTACCGGATCTTGAAATGGGCAGTATTTTAATTGCCCTGCGTATCAAGGGCGAGGGCGAGGCGGAGATGCGCGGATTTTATCAGGCGATGCAGGCGCGTATGCTGCGCCTGCAGGCACCCGCAGGCCGTCCGATGCCCGTGGTCATTCCCAGCTATAACGGTGCGCGTCGTCAGGGCAATCTGACGCCCCTGCTGGCGCTGGTGCTGAACCGGCTGGGTTTGCCGGTGCTGGTTCACGGCGTCAGTGACGATGCGACGCGCATCACCAGCGAAGCGGTGTTTGCGGCGCTGGGCATCATGCCGGTCACCACTGCAGAGCAGGCACAGACGTTGCTCGACAAGGGCGAACTGGTGTTTATCACCATCGATCACCTCTGTCCGCCAATGGCAAAACAGCTGTCGCTGCGCTGGCGCATGGGCGTCCGCAACAGCGCCCATACGCTGGCAAAACTGGCCACCCCGTTTGGCGAACGCGAGGCGCTACGCCTGTCGAGCGTCTCGCATCCCGAATACGTGCCGCGGGTGGCAACGTTTTTTTTTGATATCGATGCCCCGGCTATTTTGCTGAATGGCACAGAGGGCGAGGTTTACGCCAATCCGCAGCGCTGCCCGTCCATCAGCTACGTGGGCGGTGCTGGACAGCAGGCCGAGGTCTGGGTGGAGAGGCAGCCGGAAATCAGTGTAGCGCTGCCCGCGGACAAATCGGCAGAGGAGACCGCGCGCTGGACGCAGGAGGTGCTGAATCAGCAACGTCCACTGCCCGCCTCGCTGCGTCTGCAGATTGCCTGCTGCCTGCGTGCCAGCGGTGAGGCGGCGACGCTGCAGGCCGGTCTGGACAGGCTCGCGGCAGCGGGTTTTTAAGCGCGCGTCTGTGGCAGAGCCTGTTCCACCAGGTTCTGCCAGAACTGGATTCCGGTCGGAATCAGCGCATCATTGAAGTCATAATGGGCATTGTGCAGCGGTGCGGAGGGCGTTGCGCCATCGGCACCCAGCCAGAAGTAGGCGCCAGGGCAGGCTTCCAGCATACAGGCAAAGTCTTCCGAGGCCATGGACGGATTCACCTGCCAGCGCACCTGGCCTTCGCCGAAGGTACTAACGGCAACGTCATGCACCTGCTGAGCCGGGCCAGCATGATTCGCCGTTACCGGATAGCCGGGCAGCCAGTGAATGGCCCCACATACGCCAAAAGGTTTCGGCAGCGTCGTCACAAAATCATCAACAAGGGCATGAACCCGTTTGCGCACGTCGTCCTGCAGACAGCGCACCGTTCCGCGCAGAACAATCTGCTCCGGAATCACGTTAATCGCCTCACCGCCCTGAATCTGGGTGACGCTGACAACCGCAGATGACAGCGGCGACAGGCGACGTGAGGGAATAGTTTGCAGCGCCAGGATCAGTTCGGCGGCGACCACCATCGGATCGGCACCGCTCTCCGGCATGGCCGCATGGCAACTCTTACCGCTCAGGGTGATTTCAAAGGCGTCCAGCGAGGCCATCATTGCGCCGGGATTGACGGCCAGCGATCCCAGCGGTAAGCCCGGCCAGTTATGCATCGCGTAAACGGCATCCATCGGGAAGCGCGTAAATAAGCCCTCTTCGACCATTTTGCGTGCACCGCCCAGATTCTCTTCCGCCGGCTGAAAAATGAAATGCACAGTGCCGCTGAAGCGACGCGTAGCCGCCAGATGTTTTGCTGCCGCCAGCAAAATTGCCGTGTGACCATCATGGCCGCAGGCATGCATCACGCCGGGCGTCGCAGAGCGCCAGGCCGCATCACCTTTCTCGTTGATCGGCAGCGCATCCATATCCGCGCGCAGGCCGATAACCGGCCCGGCGCCATTTTCCAGCGTGCCCACCACGCCGGTGCCAGCCAGACCGCGAAACACCTGCAGGCCTGCAAATTCCAGCTCCTGAGCGACCTTATCGCTGGTCTGATGTTCCTGATAACCCAGTTCAGGTTCGCGATGAAACTGATGGCGCCAGCGCAGCGCTTCGTCAAGCAGGGCAGGGGAAAGAGTCATGCAGTATCGCGCTCCATATCATTCAGGAAGCTTCACTTTAGAGATCTGACAGCGGTACGTCTATTACCGAAAAGGCGAAATGGGATGACAGGCTAAATCAAAATGGAATAAGTAATAAGCAAGTGTACAAAAATGCAGTCGTTTATGCCGGTTCTCGTATCACGCACAGAAAGCCAATACCGATAAGGCTGTCTTCGCAGGACGGTTCGGCCAGCAGGGGCACGGCGCAGGTTCCGGTAAGATCCATCTTACTCTGGCATTCGATGATGCTGTGGGTTCAACACGGTTTATGGGCGTATTATCCGGATTGTCGTAGGTTCATTACCGTCTGACGTGGCTCGATGTGACAGCAGGCTGGGGCTGTGCGGTTCCGGCATGGTGCTCGCCGGAACCGCGCGTTTTGATACCGTTATTGCATCGGTAAGTTCAGTCCGTGCTTTTGGGCACAGGTCTGCGCCAGTTCATAGCCGGCATCGGCATGGCGCATCACGCCGGTGGCGGGATCGTTCCACAGCACGCGGCCCAGACGCGCATCTGCCGCTTCACTGCCGTCACACACAATCACCACGCCGGCGTGCTGAGAGAAGCCCATGCCCACACCGCCGCC
Organism: Pantoea sp. SGAir0183; assembly: GCF_043545505.1. NCBI lineage: Bacteria > Pseudomonadati > Pseudomonadota > Gammaproteobacteria > Enterobacterales > Erwiniaceae > Pantoea > Pantoea sp. SGAir0183. The sequence goes on along the minus strand of NZ_CP028053.1, from coordinate 3,017,809 downwards.
GTGGTGCAGACTGACCCAGGTCGCACCGCCCGCCGTGTTGAGCAGGGCGTTCAGTAATGGCCAGTCAGAGACCGCGTCCGAACCGTCTTTCATCGCTTCGGTTTCACGGTTGGGCGAGGCGACAGAACCGCAGTCGAGATGATCGCGGCCAATGACTATCGGCGCTTTCAGCTCGCCGGTGCGCACCATGTCATTAAAGGCCAGCGCCGCAAGATGGCGTTCGCCCAGCCCCAGCCAGCAGATACGTGCCGGTACCCCCTGGAAAGCGATGCGTTCCTGCGCCATATCCAGCCAGCGATGCAGCGTTTTATGTTCAGGGAAGAGCGCTTTGAGTTTAGCGTCCGTTTTATAGATATCCTCCGGATCGCCAGACAGGGCCACCCAGCGAAACGGTCCTTTGCCCTCGCAAAACAGGGGACGGATATAGGCGGGCACAAAACCGGGGAAATCAAACGCGTTGCTGACACCTTCATCCAGCGCGACCTGGCGGATATTGTTGCCATAATCCACAGTAGGGATGCCCATGTGACAAAAGTCGAGCATCGCCTGCACATGCACCGCCATGGAGGCGCGGGCGGCTTTTTCTACGGCTTTAGGATTCGCCTTACGTTCCTGCTCCCAGCGCGACACATCCCAGTCAATCGGCAGATAGCCGTTGACGGGATCGTGCGCCGAGGTTTGATCGGTCACGATGTCCGGCTTCGGCCCACCGGCTTTGGCGCGTTTCACCAGCTCCGGCAGGATTTCTGCCGCGTTGCCTAACAGACCCACGGAGATTGCCTTTTTCGCCTGCGTGGCCGCGTGGATTAACGTCAGGGCTTCATCCAGCGAGGTGGCTTTGTGATCGACATAGCGGGTGCGTAAACGGAAATCGATACGCGATTCCTGACATTCAATGGCCAGCACGCAGGCCCCGGCCAGCACGCCGGCCAGCGGTTGGGCACCGCCCATGCCGCCTAATCCGGCCGTCAGGATCCAGCGTCCACTTAAATCATTGTTGTAATGCTGACGTCCGGCCTCGACAAACGTCTCGTAGGTGCCCTGTACAATCCCCTGCGCACCGATGTAAATCCAGGAACCGGCGGTCATCTGGCCGTACATCATCAGCCCGGCCTTATCGAGTTCATGGAAGTGATCCCAGTTGGCCCAGTGCGGCACCAGATTGGAATTAGCCAGCAGTACGCGTGGCGCATCCGCATGGGTGCGAAACACGCCAACCGGCTTGCCCGACTGGATCAGCAGGGTTTCGTCGGGTTGCAGCACCTGTAGCGAACGTAAAATTTGCTCAAAGCATGCCCAGTTACGCGCGGCTTTACCAATCCCACCATAGACCACCAAATCCTCCGGGCGCTCTGCCACATCGGGATCGAGGTTGTTCTGAATCATGCGGTAGGCCGCTTCAATCAACCAGTTTGCGCAGTGCAGTGTATTTCCACGCGGCGCACGAATCTCGCGTGCTACCACTTTTGACAGGGTTTCGCTCATGACGGATTCCTTATTCAACTGAATGGGTGCCCATGCTGGGTAACAATGCGGTGAGTGCCTGCGGCCAGTCGCAGCGGCTTGCCCACTGGCGCATCGCTTCGATGTCCGGTGCCAGCAGGCGGTCTTCCTCAAGGAAGGCGACGCGTTCGCGGATCGTGCCAATGGCCTGTTCTATCAGTGCAGAACTTTGCAGGGGACGATGAAACTCAATGCCCTGGGCCGCTGCCATGGCTTCAATGCCGACTACCGCCGCGCTGTTAAAGCACATGTCGCCCAGTCGGCGGGCGGCATAGGTGGCCATCGACACGTGATCTTCCTGGTTAGCCGAGGTAGGCAAACTGTCGACGCTGCCGGGATGCGCCAGCGATTTATTTTCGGAGGCGAGCGCCGCCGCGGTGACCTGAGCAATCATAAAACCGGAGTTCACGCCGCCGTCGCGGACCAGGAAAGGGGGCAGACCGGACAAACCGGTATCCAGCAGCAGGGCCAGTCGACGTTCAGAGATGGCGCCCACTTCGGCGACGGCCAGGGCAATAATGTCTGCGGCAAAAGCCACGGGTTCAGCATGGAAGTTGCCACCGGAGATCACATCACCGGTTTCGGTGAACACCAGCGGGTTATCGGACGCGGCGTTGGCTTCAATCTGCAGGATGCGGGCGGCATGGCTGAGGTTATCCAGGCACGCTCCCATGACCTGAGGGACGCAGCGGACAGAGTAGGGATCCTGCACGCGCCCACAATGGGTATGAGAACCCAGGATCTCGCTGCCTTCAATCAGGGCGGTGACGGCGGCCGCCACGGCAATCTGGCCATGCTGGCCACGCGCCTGATGAATACGCGCGTCGAACGGTTTTAATGAGCCTTTAATCGCTTCCAGCGACAGCGCGCCCGCCATTAAGCCTGCGGCAAACAGATTTTCCGCTTCGAACAGGCCGCGCAGGGCCAGCGCAGTCGATACCTGGGTACCGTTGAGTAAGGCCAGCCCTTCTTTGGGACCCAGCACAAACGGCGTCAGGCCCACTTTTGCCAGACCTTCCGTCGCCGGAATACGTTCACCGTTGACCCGTACTTCACCTTCACCCAGCAGCATCAGCGACATGTGCGCCAGTGGGGCCAGATCGCCAGAGGCCCCCACCGATCCTTTGGCGGGAATGCACGGCATCACGCCCGCATTGAACAGGGCCAGCAACGCCTCCACCAGTTCAATCCGCACGCCAGAATGACCACGGGAAAGGCTGATGATTTTGCTGGCGACCACCAGGCGCGTCACGTTATCGGGCAGAAGTTCCCCCAGGCCGACGCTGTGAGACAGCACCAGGTTTCGCTGCAGATCGGCAAGGCGGCTGGCGGGGATTTGAGTCTGCGCCAGTTTACCGAAACCGGTATTGATGCCGTACACCACGCTACCGGAGGCCACAATCGCTTCAACGGTTTGTTGCGCTTCAGTGATGGCGTGGCGGGCGCCGTCATCAAGGCTGAGTGTGACGTTGCCTTGATATATTGCGCGCAACATCGCGAGATCGACCTTGCCTGGCACCAGACGTAATCCCTGAGACGAACCTGACATACTTTGCTCCTGTCTATACAAGGGTTGGCTTATTCGCTGGCCGTTCTGTTGACCCGAATAGCGGAATAACGCGAGTGAAACATAACTGTCTATTCTTGTCTATACAAGTTGCAATCGGCATGCCAGACCGATCACAAAATTGATCAGGTATTAACAGAGGGCTAACGTGAGCAACAGGCGGGTTTCCTGCACCGCTGTAGGGCAACAGGTGCACAGTTTACGTGCCGATCTCGGGCTGGAATGTATATACATCCAGCCCGTCAGGCAGTAAACTTTGGGCATTATCAGCTTAAGGAATACGATATGGCCGAGCACACGGCAATTGCACAACTGGCAGCGGCCATGAGTGACGAACCCGCACCCATCTATCAACGGGTCAAACAGGCGATCATCAGCCAGATTCGTGAAGGCCACTGGAAAGCTAACCAACGGGTGCCTTCAGAAAGCGAGCTGGTGAATGAGCTTGGCGTAAGTCGTATGACGATTAACCGGGCATTGCGGGAATTAACCAGCGAAGGATTTCTGGTGCGCATGCAAGGCGTTGGTACGTTTGTCGCGGAGATGAAAGGCTACACAGCCATGCTTGAGGTGCACAACATCGCGGATGAAATTGCGCAGCGGGGTCATAAGCACAGCTGCAAGATTCTTACCATTGGTCAGAATAAAGCCGATCCGGAACAGGCTTCCGTGTTGGGCCTGACAACCGGACAAACGCTGTTTCATTCTCTGATTGTGCATTATGAAAATGACATGCCGGTGCAGCTGGAGGATCGGCTGGTGAATCCACAACTGGCCCCGGATTACCTGGCCCAGGATTACCACACGCTCACGCCTTATACGTACCTGATGCGCGCGGCACCGTTGACGGCGGGTGAACATATCGTTGAGGCGGTGATGCCGGATGCGCGACAGCGTAAACATCTGGCGATTGATGAGCACGAACCTTGTCTGCTCATCCGTCGCCAGACCTGGAGCGATAACAAGATTGTGACCTATGCGCGTTTACTCTATCCCGGCTCGCGTTACAAGCTGCTGGGGCGCTTTAAAGGGCACGGGTAAGACGAATAAACAGTAACCTCGCATCCTGGCTGTCCGGCTGCAGTCGGGTGGGATGATCGATCCACCAGACGCCGTGCTGCTCCGCTAATGGCGCATCGTTCACTATGCGCCATTCTCCTGCCAGCACCCAGGCCACACCGTGCTCGCTGCTGACGGCGTCGGTGACGACGTCAGCCTGTGCCCGCCATTCGCCTCGTCGTGTCATGATGTTAAAATCCTGACTGGGCGCTTTACCCTGCAACTGAGCCTCAAGTGCCTGCTCCCCCGCAAAAGCCCAGGGCCTTTCCGGCAACAGGCGATGCGCGACGTTCTCGCCACGCAGCAGAACAGGGCTGCCGTTTAGCAGAGTGATAATGCGATCGACACCGGTAAACGCCGAGAAGGGGCCGTCGCTGGCGATGGTGGCAATACTGGCGCGCCAGGCGAAGTCGCCTGCCCCGGGCGGATAGCCGATAATTTCACGTGTTTCGCCACCGCCGTTGCGCCAGCGACTGACGGGTAAGCTGTCTAAAGAAAAAACGCTTCTCATCGCAACGCTGCCATTGCCTGCGCGAAACGGGCTGCACAGGCTTCTTCTTCTGCATGATGGCCATCGCTGATCACCCGGTTACCCGCCACATACACGTCGCGAATCTGCTCGCGCTGGCCAGCAAACAGCCAGCGATTGAGCAGGGCAGGCTCATCCACACTGCCCAGCCAGGCGTCATCGCGTAATACCAGCCAGTCGGCGCGTTGCCCGACGGCCAGCGCCCCACTCTTTATTCCGCAGGCCTGGGCACCGCCCGCCGCGGCCTGTTGCCACAGCAGATCGCCGACTGAGGGCTGGTCGGGCAGCGTGATGCGATTGCGACGACGGTCGCGCAGGCGTTGGGCATATTCAAGCCAGCGCAACTCCTCCTGAACACTGAGCGAAACATGACTGTCGGAGCCAATGCCCCAGCGTCCGCCCTGGGCGATATAGTCCACGGCGGGAAAAATACCGTCACCGAGGTTGGCTTCCGTGGTCGGGCAGAGCCCGGCAACCGCACCGCTGGCGGCAAGGCGCGTCACTTCGCTGTCATCGAGATGCGTTGCATGAATCAGGCACCAGCGTGCATCGACATCGAAACGCGTCATCAGCCAGCTCACCGGACGCTCGCCGCTCCAGGCCAGACTGTCATTGACCTCCTTCTCCTGCTCGGCGATGTGAATATGGATGGGTAACGTGGTATCGCTGGCGCTGAGCACGGCATGCATTTGCGCTTCACTGACTGCGCGCAGTGAGTGAAAGCAGAGGCCTGCGTTGTGCAGGGGTTTATCTTTTATCCATGTCTGAAGACGTACCTGCTGTTGCAGATAGCTGTCGGTCTGCTGAATAAAGCGCTTTTGTCCCGGCACCGGCGGCTGAGCGCCAAAACCGCTGTAGCTGTAAAGCACCGGTAGCAACGTCTGACCTATGCCTGCCGTCTCTGCCGCCGCAATAAGCTGGCGCAGCATGGCATCGTCCGCATAAGGTTTACCGTCAATATCGTGATGCAGATAATGAAATTCTGCGACCTGGCAATAACCGCCTTTTAGCATATCGATATACAGCAGGGCGGCGATATCACCTACCTGCCCGGGCGTCAGACGCTGCACCATGCGATACATCCGATCGCGCCAGGTCCAGAAGCTGTCCTGCGGATCGCCCGCCACTTCAGCCAGACCGGCCATGGCACGTTGAAAAGCATGTGAATGCAAATTCGCAATAGCGGGAATCACGTTACCGGCTAAACGTGTCGCTTGCCTGTCATCACCGTCGGGCGTAATCGCATCAATCATGCCCGCCGCGTTGACGCTGATACGCACCTGTTTATGCCAGCCTCCGGCCAGCCATGCGCGTGGCGCAAAAAAAGTTGCCATGGTTGATCCTCAAAGGATGTAGTTGTATATACATATACATACTTTAAAGTTTGCTGTAAACGGCAAGCGCATTGTGAGGCGGGAATGGCAGAAAAACTCCAGGTAGACAGCGTGTGGAGCGGGGCAGATGTGGTAACCATGCAAAGCGGCCACTATCATCTTATCCAACAGGGTGCGCTGGCAGTAAAGGCGGGCAGGCTGGTGTGGGTTGGGCCCGCCGCCGCGATGCCGGCTTTTGAGGCGAGTGAACATCATCGTCTGCCGGGCGGGATCATCACGCCGGGTTTAGTGGACTGCCACACGCATCTGGTTTTTGGTGGCGATCGCAGTCAGGAGTTTGAGCAGCGCCTCAACGGCGTGAGCTATGCCGATATTGCGGCCCAGGGCGGTGGCATCCTTTCTACCGTTCGGGCCACCCGTGATGCCAGTGAACAAACGTTAGTGGAGACAGCCCGCTGGCGGTTGAATCGCTTACTGGCCGAGGGCGTGACCACCGTCGAGATTAAATCCGGCTACGGTCTGGATGAAGAAAGTGAATTACGTATGCTGCGTGCCATTCGACAGCTCAGTCAGGAGGTGGCTGCGGATGTGCAGGCCACCTGCCTGGCCGCTCATGCGGTTCCGCCCGAATTTAAACAGGATCCCGATGGCTGGATCACGATCATCTGTGACCGCCTGTTACCTCAGATCAGCGCCGAAGGCCTGGCGGATGCGGTGGATGCATTCTGCGAACATCTGGCGTTTACCCCGCAGCAGGTCGCCCGGGTATTTGACCGGGCAACGGCGCTGGGCATGCCGGTGAAACTGCATGCCGAGCAGCTTTCCTCTTTGGGCGGTGCGGCGCTGGCCGCCCGTTATGGCGCGCTGTCCGCCGATCATCTGGAATATGCAACGGAAACGGATGTTCAGGCAATGGCAGAACAGGGTACGGTAGCCGTGTTATTGCCCGGCGCGTTTTATCTGCTGCGGGAAACGCAGCGCCCGCCGGTAGCGTTGTTCCGACGCTATGGTGTGCCCATGGCACTGGCGAGTGATGCCAACCCCGGCACATCGCCCGCGCTGTCGCTGCGCCTGATGCTGAATATGGGCTGCACCCTGTTCGGTATGACACCGGAAGAAGCGCTGGCAGGCGTGACCCTGTGGGGGGCAAAGGCGCTGGGGCTGGAGGCAAGTCACGGTTCGCTGGAGGCGGGAAAAGTGGCCAGTTTTGTTCACTGGCCGCTGGCCCGCCCGGCGGAACTGGTTTACTGGCTGGGCGGTGAACTGCCCTGTACCGTTATCTACCGCGGAGAAGTACAATGACACCTTTTCATTTTACCCAAGGGACTATCCCGCTGCTGGTCAGTATTCCCCATGCCGGCACGATGTTAACACCGGAAGTTGAAGCCGGGCTCAGCGATGCCGCCCGTGACTTACCGGATACGGACTGGCACATTCCACAACTTTATGATTTTGTGCGTGATATGGGAGCCAGTCTGGTCATTGGCCGCTACTCACGCTTTGTTGTCGATCTCAATCGTCCCTCAGACAATCAACCGCTTTATACGACCGCCACCACCGGCCTGTTTCCGGAAACCCTGTTTGACGGCACGCCGACATTTGTTGCGGGCAAAGCCCCCACGGATGCACAGCGACAGGGATATATTCAGACAATCTGGCAGCCTTATCATCAGCAGATCCAGCAGACACTGGCGCAGATGAAAGCGGAATTTGGCTATGCGCTGCTGTTTGACGCTCATTCGATTGCCAGTGAAATTCCACGACTGTTTGACGGTCGCCTGCCGGATCTCAATATTGGTACCAATGACGGGGCCAGTTGCAGCAATCGCGTCATCGACGGGCTGACATCGGTATGCAGCGAGCAGGATCGCTATAGCTGGGTCGTCAATGGCCGTTTCAAAGGCGGCTACATTACGCGCGCTTACGGTCAACCCGATCGGCAGATCCAGGCGGTGCAACTGGAGCTGTCGCAAATCAATTATATGGACGAGACACCGCCCTTTACCTGGCATGAAGCCCGCGCGGCAGAACTGAAAAAAGTCCTGAAGCCGCTGTTACACAGCTTTGTGGCGCAGGGCAAGGGCTGACGGCGACGTTCATGATGCGCAGCGCCCGCCTGGGTTAAGGCGGGCTGATGCTTACCGTGCTTCTCTAACTCATTCTTTCGGCATGCCGATACCAGCGTGTACAGCCTGATGTCGCTGACGAAGGCCGCCCAGCGGTGTCCTCGCTCGTGTTCAACACGGCTGACGATCTTTGCGGCCTGACGCGGTTTAACAAACTTCTTTTTTATCCACCTCGCCATTTGAGGCGCAGCTAAACAGGTTGTCCTTCCAACTGGCTCACGGACAGAGGGGATGAAGCCTAACCACGCTGAATAAGATGCACTGCATTCATGCAATTATGCGCCCTGATAGTGCATCAATCCGCCAGGCTGGACGGTCATCAGTCGGCGCTTCGCCGTAGAGAGCGACAGCGGAGCTGGCACGACCTTTGCTAGCTTGTATGTACAAGTGAAGGTTCAGAGAAACCTCGCCGCTATTTATCGTGTCTGGCTCACAAAAATATCAGGACGTCAATGAACGCTGCGTCGCTTGCTTGTATATACATGATTCATCATTTTGTGAGATTTTTGTTAATAACAACAGCGACACGCTTAAAACGCCTTTTTAATCCAGGAGAAGCCGAATGAAGCACCCCGTAACGTTTCGCCGTTTTTGCCTTTCGACGTTGTTTTCCAGCCTGCTTGTCAGCACCGTTGCAGTACAGGCGAAAGAGTGGAAATCCATCACGATTGCCACAGAGGGCAGTTACGAGCCCTGGAACCTGACCTTGCCAGGCGGCAAATTAGGCGGTTTTGAACCAGAGCTCATGGCGAATCTGTGTAAACGCATGGGGATGGAATGCAAACTGGTGGTTCAGAACTGGGATGGCATGATTGCCGGGCTGAATGCCGGAAAATACGACGTCATGATGGATGCCATCGTCATTACCCCGGAACGTAAAAAAGTCGTGAATTTCACGATTCCTTATGCCTCCACGCCCGCCACTTTCATTGCGGTGAAAGGCACGCTGCTGCCGCCCGGCAAAGGCGTGATTAAGTTGAATGACGACGAAAAAGCGATCGACGCCGCGCTGGCACCGATGAAAGCCGCGTTGAAAGGAAAAACTATCGGCATTGCCTCCGGCACGGTCTATACGCCGTTTATCGATAAATATTTCAAAGGCATTGCCGACGTACGTGAGTACACCACCTCCGCCGATGCCATCCTCGATCTGCAGGCCGGACGCATCGATGCGGTATTTGATGATGTGACGTTTGCCAAATCAATGCTGGCACGTAAAGACAACAGCAACCTGACCTTCAGCGGACCGCAACTGGGTGGGCCTGTCTGGGGAGAAGGTGAAGCCCTGGGCGTGCGGATGGCAGATAACGATCTGAAAGCCAAACTCGATGAGGCCATCAAGGCTGCACTCGCTGACGGCACGGTAAAAGAACTCAGTGAAAAATGGTTTAAAACTGACGTTACGCCATAAGTGGGGTGGAGCATGATGAGCCTGCTGGGATTGGGTGCCGATGGTTGGGGGCGGTTGATTTTGTCTGCCACGCTCACCACCTTACTGCTGTCGCTGGTCGCATTACTGGTCGGTGCCGTCGTGGGCTCAGGCATTGCGGCCGCTAAGTTATCCGCTCACCGCCCGCTGCGCTGGCTGGGTGAAGGTTACTCGGTAATTTTTCGTGGCATTCCTGAGTTGCTGGTGATCTACCTGTTCTACTTCGGGGGCGCAGGCCTGATCACCCAGATCGGACAGTTATTTGGTGCAGAGGGATTCATCGAAGCGCCGCCATTTCTGATCGGGGCGCTAGCGATCGGCCTGATTTCAGGATCGTATCAGGCTGAAGTTTACCGTGCCGCCCGGCTGGCGCTTGCCCATGGCGAGGTAGAAGCCGCGCTGGCGATCGGCATGTCACGCTGGCGTATTCGCCAGCGTATTCTGTTGCCTCAGGTGGCGCGGTATGCGCTGCCAGGTCTCTCAAATGTCTGGCAGATGAGCCTGAAGGATTCAGCGCTGGTTTCAGTTACGGGCATTGTAGAATTGATGCGCGCCAGCCAGATTGCCGCAGGTTCAACGCGGGACTATTTCACCTTCTATATGATCGGCGGGGGATGCTATCTGTTGTTAACCGTTCTGTCGAATCGGGCGTTTCTGCGCGCGGAAGCCCGACTGGGCCGGGCCTGGCAGAGCCGGACCGCGGCACAGCATTAAGGAACCGCATCATGATCGATTTTGCTTTTCTTACGGATACGTTCCTGAAACTGAGCGCCGCACTGCCGGTTACGCTCGGCCTGTTTATCTGTTCATTCCTGTGCGGCGGGCTGCTGGCGATAGGGATTCTGGCGCTGCGCCTGAGCCGCTGGCGCCTGGTGAGCGGTTTTGCCCGCGGCTATATTCTGGTGTTCCGGGGGTCGCCTCTGATGATCCAGCTGTTCCTGATTTATTACGGTCTGGGACAGTTTGGTGTGATTCGCCACAGTATTTTCTGGCCCTTTTTACGTGAACCGTTCAGCTGCGCCGTGCTGGCGCTGTCGCTGTGTACCGCCGCTTACACCGCAGAGATTCTGCGCGGGGCGCTGCTGGCCGTACCGGTGGGACAGGTGGAAGCCGGTATTGCCTGCGGCATGTCGCGGGGCTTGCTGCTGCGGCGCATTATTGCCCCGGTCATGCTGCGCTATGCTTTGCCAGCCTATTCAACGGAAGCGATTCTGTTGGTGAAATCCACCGCGCTCGCCAGCCTGGTGACCGTCTGGGACGTCACAGGCGTGGCGCAACAGACTATCCAGCGGACCTACCGCACGATGGAAGTGTTTCTCTGTGCGGCAGCCATCTATCTGCTTCTCAACTTCATTATTATCCAGTTGTATGCCCTGCTGGAGCGCCGACTGACACCGGTCCATCAGCCTGAAAAAGCGCCATTAGCGGCCGTTAAACCCATGACGGGAGGAGAGTAAAATGCAGGATTTACCCGCAGTGACGCTGTCCGCCAGCGATATTCGTAAATCATTTGGTGCGATGGAGGTCCTGAAAGGCATTTCACTCCAGGCCCATAAAGGGGATGTGATTTCCATTCTCGGTGCCAGCGGCTCGGGCAAAAGTACGCTGTTACGCTGCATCAATTTACTTGAAACGCCAGATGCCGGCGTGGTCAGCGTCGGCGGTGAAACGATTGAGATGAAGCGTCACGCCCGCGGCCATCAACTGGCAGCCAACCCCAAACAGATTGAGCGGCTACGCTCACGGTTGGGTATGGTGTTTCAGAGCTTTAACCTCTGGTCCCATATGACGGTACTGCAAAACGTAATCGAGGGGCCGCATTACGTCTTAAAACGTGATAAGCAAACCTGTATCGCTCAGGCTGAGCAGTTGCTGGATCGTGTCGGCCTGCTCAATCGTAAAAGTTTTTATCCAGCGCAGTTGTCTGGTGGTCAGCAGCAGCGCGTCGCGATTGCCCGCGCGCTGGCCATGGATCCGGAAGTGATGCTGTTCGACGAGCCTACCTCGGCACTGGATCCTGAACTGGTCGGTGAGGTGTTGAAGGTAATGCGCAGTCTGGCTGAAGAGGGGCGCACCATGCTGGTGGTTACACATGAAATGGGCTTCGCCCGTCATGTCTCGAACCGTGTGGTGTTTATGCATCAGGGCACCATTGACTGTCAGGGAACGCCTGCCGAGATGTTTGGCGAAGGCGGCTCCGCCCGTTTCAGGCAGTTTATTTCCAGCCACCATGCAGCGGAGCCGGTGTAATGCGGCGCGTTGTCTGGGGCGATACGGCCTTAACGTGGCAGGAGGTCGTTGAGGTTGCCCGTCATGATGCGGAACTGGTACTGAGTGATGCGGCCTGGCAGCGCATTGCGCGGGGACGTGAGATAGTGACGCACATCGTGGCGAGTGGTCAGATTGCCTACGGCATTAACACCGGGCTGGGTGCACTCTGCAATATCGTGCTGGCGGAAGAAGAACTCAGCCAGCTGTCGCGCAATACGTTGTTAAGTCATGCCTGCGGCGTCGGGCCATTGCTGACGAAGCAGGAGGTACGCGCCATCCTCTGCGTCGCGATTGCCAACTACAGTCACGGCAAATCCGGCGTTTCGGTCGCGCTGGTTGAACACCTGCTGGCGCTGCTGAATCTGCATATTACGCCGCAGGTGCCTTCGCAGGGATCGGTGGGTTACCTGACTCATATGGCGCATATCAGCCTGACGTTGATTGGCGTAGGAGATGCTGAGTGCGACGGGCAGATCATGCCCGCCTCGCAGGCGCTGGCGCGTCATGGTTTAGTGCCGTTACGGCCAGGTGCAAAAGAGGGGTTGAGTCTGGTTAACGGCACACCGTGCATGACCGGACTGGCCTGCCTGGCACTGGATGATGCGCAGCGGTTACTGGACTGGGCTGATGTAACCGGCGCGATGAGTTTTGAGGCGTTACGCGGTCAGGTGGTCGCCTTCGATGAAGACGTGCTGGCGCTGAAAGCCAGTCCGGGTATTCAGCGCAGCGGCCAACGGCTTCGGCGGTTACTCTGTGACAGCCCATTATTAAAGGTGAGTAGTGGCATTCGCACGCAGGATGCACTAAGCCTGCGGTCGATGCCACAGGTGCACGGTGCCTGCCGCGATCAGTTTGATCACGCTGCTCGCCAGATCGCCATCGAACTGAATGCCTGTACCGATAATCCATTAGTGCTGGGTACGCCGCAGGCCTGGCGCGTGGTGTCACAAGCCCATCCTCATGGCGAATCGGTGGCGATGGCCTGTGATCTGCTGGCGATTGCACTGGCGGAACTGGGCAGTATTGCAGAACGGCGTCTGGACAGGCTGGTGAACCCGCTGGTCAGTGGCTTACCGCCTTTTCTGGTCGCGCAGCCTGGCGTGAATTCCGGCATGATGATTGCGCAATATGTGGCGGCCTCATTGTGCGCTGAAAACCGCCAACTGGCCCAGCCCGCGGTACTGGATAATTATATGACTTCCGGACTGCAGGAAGATCACCTCAGTCTGGGTACCGGCGCGGCGCTAAAATTGCTCAGGCTCGTCAATAACGTCTATCAGGTTCTGGCGATTGAATACCTGCTGGCCGCACAGGCGCTGGAGTTCCACGGTGAGGCACAACTGGCCAGCGGCACGCGACGCGCCTGGCGGCAACTGCGCGAAGTCGTTACCCGCTGGCAGGACGATCGCTGGCTGGCACCTGAGATCGCCCGTGCGGTCAAAACGTTACGAACGCATTCGGCAGAACTGCTCTGACTTAGCTGCGGCGCGCATCGGGCCGCACCAGGTCAAAGCGCTGTGCTTCACTGATGCCATAATACGCGCTGGGCCCACCGGCGCGTAAAATCGGTTCCGCTTTCGCCGTCTGATAAATACCGTTTTCCAGCATGCTTTCGTCAATATGGATGGCAACGGCTTCGCCCAGCACCAGCCAGCTGTCGATGGCGCGCCCGCCGGCATCCTGTAACTGAATCAGTTGTGTCAGCCTGCATTCAAAATTCACCGGACTTTCCTGTACCAGACAGGCCTTGACCTGCGAGGCGGCCAGAGGGGTTAAGCCTGCCAGGGCAAACTCGTCCTGATCGGCTGGGGCAGAAATTGAGCTTTCATTCATGGCCTCCGCCAGCGGTCGGGTCGCCAGATTCCAGACAAATTCTTTTGTTTCAGCGATGTTTTGCACACTGTCTTTCCAGCCGCTGCTGGCGAAGCCAATAATGGGCGGCTGGTAATTGAAACAGTTAAAAAAACTGTAGGGCGCAAGGTTGCGCACGCCTTTGGCGCTGGTGCTGCTGATCCAGCCTATTGGACGTGGGCCAATGATGGCATTCAGTGGATCGTGAGGCAAACCGTGTCCGGCGCGGGGCTGATAGGAATAGCGTTTATGCATCGTCATCTCCTGGATAAAAAAAGAGTCTAGCCTGGCCTGTCCGCCATGCGTTAAACCGTCAGAGCCGCGCCGCTTTTTTGCGCATTGTTAACCAGATTAGTCTGGTTCAGCGACAGGAGGGAATGTTCTGTACTACAGCATTAATAACGATAAATATCAAAAGATTAACTATTTATTTGATGAGCAATCCGCGAAAAGATGTGTTTAAAAAGTAAACGAAAGTTAAACGGAATCATTTTATACATTTTGTGCTAATGAAAGTTTCGTATTTGTTTAACGAAACTGAGGCATTATGCAATCTCATCAATTGTTCTCGTGGTCGAATATGAAAAAAATTCTTGTTACAGGATCTTCTGGATTCGTTGGTGGTGCAGTCGTGGCAGAATTGCTGATGCGCCAGGATGTTGAGTTATTGCTGCTCGTCAGAGCCAGCGATGCTAACCAGGGACTGGAGAGGGTTAAAGATAATTTAACCAAGTTTTCATGTTCGGCGCAGGCGATTGCGCGCCTGACAGCAGATCAGATTCTGGTCGGCGATTTACTGGCCCCGGAGCTTTTCCTGGATGATGCGCGCATCGATCAGATCAGCCACGTTATCAACTGCGCAGCGATTGCGTCATTTGGTGAGAATAACGATATCTGGCGCGTCAACGTGGAAGGGACGTTTAAACTGGCCGCCAGAATGGCAGCCTTGCCTGAATTTGTTAAATTCGTCCACGTCGGCACGGCGATGTCGTCTGCCCCGGATCACGGTGAGATTGTAAAAGAAGATCTGGTGCTGTCTTCACGCGAAGATCACATTGTCGATTACACCTATTCCAAGTCGTATATCGAAAATAAGATCAAACAGGAATTGCCGCATCTGCCACTGGTCATCGCGCGTCCGTCCATTGTGGTGGGCCACTCTCAGGAAGGATGCACGCCGTCAGGCAGCATCTTCTGGGTGTTTAAAATGGTCATGAAGCTGGAGAAATTCCTCTGCTCACTCGATGACCGTGTTGATGTCATCCCGGTAGACTACTGTGCCAAATCGCTGGTGTTCCTGATGGATCATGGCTGCACCGAGGAGATGGTTTATCACATCTCTGCCGGCGAGCGCAGCAGTAATACCTTCTCTGAAATTGATTCGGCTTTTGCCAGTGCAGAAAAAAGTGCCCCGTTGGCACCGAATTATCTGCAGGTTGATTTCAGCGAAATCGTTAAAGAGCGTAAGAACTTTAAAAAGATCTACGGACCCTGCAACGAACGTCTGATGTTGCGCGCAATGCGTCTTTACGGCGAGTTCGCCCGTCTGAATGTAGTGTTCTCTAACGACAAATTACTGCGTCTGGGCATGAGCTCACCGCCAGGATTCACCAGCTATATTGACCGCTGTGTTGAAACCACCCGGGGCATGCCGATTCAGGATTTAATGCGCGTCGATTTTAAATAATCCCGCAGACTTAACGCCCGGCCAGCATTGTTGCTGGCGGGGCGCATTTTGCTTTTTTGCTCACCTCGCTTTCCTGCAACGACGCCGTACCCTCGCGATTTCGCACGTCCGCAACGTCGGCCTGCTGGCCGCTCTGACCGAGAATGCGGTTTATTTTCTGCCCGCCACAGCGTATTGTACGCGCGCCTGAAAATATGAGAGAACGTATGAAAAAATCTGCCAGCCCGTCCCCTTTCCATGCCCGTAACCGCCACCAGGGTGAATATGATTTTGCCGCGCTGACGGCAGCGCACCCGCCGCTGGCAGAAAAAGTCCGGCCCAACGGCTATGGCGTCATGTCGGTGGACTTTGCCGATCCTGAAGCGGTCATGCTGTTGAATCAGGCGCTGCTTAAACGGTTCTACGGCCTTGACTGGCAACTGGCGCCTGGTTCGTTGTGCCCGCCCGTGCCTGGGCGCGCTGACTATCTTCACTACCTGGCCGATTTACTGGCACTGGACAACCAGGGCAGGATCCCGCCGGCGGACATCCTGGATATTGGCTGCGGGGCGAACTGTATTTATCCCCTGATCGGCGCGGCGGAATATGGCTGGCGTTTTACCGGTACGGATATTGATGACGCGGCACTAAAAACGGCGACAAAAATTGTCGCGGCGAACCCGGGCATGCAACGCCTGATCCGCCTGCGTCGGCAAAAAAATCCCGCCGTGGTGCTGAATGGCGTGGTGAATAAGAATGAAAACTTCCATGCGGTCATCTGCAATCCGCCTTTTCACGCTTCTGCGGCAGAGGCGGCGGCCGGTTCACAGCGCAAAACGCGCAACCTGGGACTGGCACCGGCTGCACCGCTGAATTTTGGCGGCCAGCACAATGAATTGTGGTGCGAAGGGGGAGAAAAGGGCTTTGTCGGGAAAATGATCGCTGAAAGCGCCAGTCTGGCTCAGCAGGTCGTCTGGTTTACGTCGCTGGTATCACGCAAAGAGCATTTACCCGCGCTGGAGAAACAGCTGAAGGCGCTGGATACCCAGGTGGTACGTGTGGTCAATATGGCGCAGGGGCAGAAGCAGAGCCGGTTCCTGGCATGGAGCTTTATGTCCGCCGCCCAACGCGCGCAGCGATTGTCCCGCTAACGCAGGCGCTTGCGTCAGTTCGCCGCATCATCGTGTGGCGTCGCCAGAGAAAAACGGGCCGCCTGCCGGCCCGTTCGCACTCAGGAAACGTGCTGTAAAAATTCGCGCAGACGTTCGCTGGGCGGATCACTGATCAGACGGTCCGGATCGCCGTCTTCGGCAATACGGCCTTTATCAATAAAGATCAGGCGCGACGCCACTTTCTGGGCAAAACCCACTTCGTGTGTGACGATAACCATTGTCATGCCTTCTTCAGCCAGATCCTGCATGACTTTCAGCACTTCGTGACGCAGTTCTGGGTCCAGCGCGGAGGTGGGCTCATCAAACAGCATCATTTTGGGTTTCACCGCCAGTGCCCGGGCAATCGCCACGCGCTGTTGCTGCCCACCCGAAAGCTCAGAAGGGAAATGGTTGGCGCGCTCGGCCAGGCCCACTTTCGCCAGCAGGCTATGGGCCAGTTTTCGTGCGTCTTCTTTGCTGGCACCGCGAACGCGAATCGGGCCAAAAGCCACGTTATCGAGCGCACTCATCTGCGGGAAAAGGTGGAACTGCTGAAACACCATGCCGGCTTCCTGACGAATAAGGCGATCGTCTACTTTGGGATCGTTAACGTTCAGGCCATCGACGATCAGTTCGCCGCTGGTGATCTCTTCCAGCTTGTTGATGCAACGCAGCAGCGTCGATTTACCCGAACCGGAGGGGCCGATAATCACGACGACTTCACCCTGATTAATCTTCAGGTCGATATTGTGCAGCACCTGGGTTTGGCCAAAATGCTTTGAGACGTTTTTAAATTCAATCACAGGATTTTCACCCTTTTCTCAATACGGCGCAGCACAAAGCTCAACACCAACGTAATCACAAGATAAATAACGGCCACTGCGCTCCAGATTTCCAGCGCGCGGAAGTTACCGGCAATAATTTCCTGTCCCTGGCGGGTCAGTTCGGCCACACCGATCACAATAAACAGCGAGGTGTCCTTAATGCTGACAATCCACTGATTGCCCAGCGGGGGCAGCATACGACGCAGCGCCAGCGGCATGATGACGTAGCGCAGGGTTTCGCGGCCTGACAGGCCCAAAGCCAGCCCGGCCTCGCGAAAGCCTTTGTTAATGGACAGAACCGCACCGCGGGTAATTTCCGCAATATAGGCACCCGAGTTAATCATAATGGTTACCACCGCGGCGGTGAACGGATCGATGCGTAAATCCGGGAACGCCATAGGCAGGGCAAAATAGATGAACATAACCTGCACGACGATGGGCGTACCGCGAATGATTTCAATAAAAACCAGGGCGATATTATTGCTCAGCCAGCCACCGTATGCGCGGGCAAAACCCGCGACCAGGCCGATGATCAATCCACCGACCAGGCCAATAATGGAAATAATTAAGGTCAGTTTTGCGCCTTCGAGTAGCGCGGGCATGGCTGGCCAGATGACGCTCCAGTCAAAATCCATGGTGAAACTCCGCTGTTGTTGCGATGGAAAAAAGCAGGGACAGGGTCCCTGCTGAAAAATAAAAAACGGGCTCAGTGATTATTTCGGTTCAGTTCCGAACCACTTTTTATAGAGTTGATTGTAGGTACCGTTCTCTTTAAGCGTTTTCAGCGCCCCGTTCACTTTTTCACGCAGTTCATCACTGCCTTTCGGGAACGCAATGCCGTACTGCTGGGCTTCAATAGAATCACCTACAGCTTTGAAACGGCCTTTACCTGCGGTGTTGATGAAATAGAGGATATTGGGCGTATCGTGCAACACTGCGTCAGCGCGGTTGGTGCCCAGTTCCATGTAAGCGTTATCGATATTCGGGAACTGGCGCAAATCTTTCGTTTTAATGTGCGCCTTCGCATAATCTACGGAACCTGTGCCGCTCTTCACCGCCACCACTTTGCCGTTCAGATCGTCAATGCCTTTGATGTCTTTCTCGTTGTTACGCACCATGACCAGCAGACCGCTTTTGTAGTAGCCATCAGAGAACTCAATGGCTTTCTTGCGCTCGTCAGTAATGGTAATGCCGGCCAGTGCCACATCAACGTTGTGCGTCTGAAGGGCAGGGATGATGCCGCTGAAGTCCATCGGCTTCAGGGTGTAATCCAGTTTCAGTTCCTTCGCAATGGCATCCCATAAATCCACGTCAAAGCCGACATATTTGTCCCCTTGTTTGAATTCAAATGGGACAAAAGCTGTATCGGTGGCGACGATCAGTTTCTTTTCTGCTGCGGTAGTGGAGAGAGAGAAGGCCAGCGCCAACGCGGCCACAGAGATGTTAAATAGCGATTTCATCATTTTTCCTTATTGCGACCGGGCACCGGGCCCGGGTTTGCGAGCTATCATTTGCGGGCTTTCATATGAAAAAAGTATGCCAACTTTTCAAAATGTAAAAAATATAATGATCAGGAGATCATCGCTGACACGATTCTGCAACCTGTCGCGCCGATGCACCATTATGGTGGCACCATCTTGGTGCGAAGCGCTAAAGTGGTGCAGGAGTAGTGTGCATCAGAAGGCGAAAACGGGAAGGGCGCAGCGTCAGAAATGTTAACAAAGTCATAAATTATAGTAACGCAGACGTAAAAAAGGCGGGTTTCCCCGCCTGGTAATAGTCTGTAAGACCGTTATTCGATATTAGACTCAATGAACCACAGGAATTTATCCAGGTCGCGAGAAGCCGCGGTAAAGATATCGGCGGTATCTTCATCTTTCACTTCAGAAATTGCTTTGCGCGTATCGTTAGCCACCACAGCATAACGGTCGGCCAGCGCTTTCAGATGATCCTGTACGCTGTGGATATTCAGCGGATAGCTTTTAAGTGGCGTTTTATCGTTGACGACCTGAGTGGTACCCAGTGCTACACCACCCAGTTGCACCACGCGTTCCGCGATGGTGTCCTGATGGTCGGTGATGGTGGTACGGAAACCGTCCAGCATTTCGTGCACACCGATGAAGTTCGCGCCGCGCATGTTCCAGTGCGCTTGCTTAGTTATCAGGGACAGATCGATGAACTCCACGACCAGGCGATTGAGCACCTCAATGGTGGCGCGCTTTTCGTCATCTGCCACGTCATTACGGGTATAAAGTAGATCAGAAGATTTTGTTTTAACCAGTTTAGCGGTACTCATTGTTTCAGTCCTCTCTTTCAATGGTTGTCCTAATCAAGTACGAAACTAAGTATAGCAGCGATTTGCCGCCTTGCAGGATTGGCTTAATCAATGGATGAAATAGCATTCACCTTAGCGTGCGTGGGTGCGCGGATGAAATAGTTAATAAATTGTTAAAATTAAAATTTCATAAAGCACTTTAAATACATAAGGTTAAATAAAAATTCAATAGAATGATTTTTACCTGTATTAAATATTAACTTTCTATTACACATTAACTGAAATAATTATCAGCATGAGAGTTATTGTTATTTAGCCTGCCTTTCAGCAGGCGGAAACCTGTTATTTCTTTTTATTATCAGATAATTCTATTGCATTTAACTGGCGCTTTCTGGGACGCATGGTCAGGGTCGCGCCGGACGAGGCCAGGATAATCGCCAGCAGCGCCAGACACTGCACGCCGGAAAGGCTCTCATCCAGATAAAGCATGCCAGACAGTGCCGCCACCGCAGGCTCAAGGCTCATCAGCGTACCAAAAATGCGCGCAGGTAAACGGGTCAGTGCCATCATTTCCAGTGAATAGGGAAGCGCCGTTGAAAGAAAGGCCACTAAAATGGCAACCGGCACGACGCTCCATTGCCAGATGCCGCTTGCGGCAAACGTCAACCCTACGGGAACAAAAATCAGCGAAGCGATCAGAGAGCCGATGGCGACCGTTGCCGCGCCGTGCTCTGCGCCCGCGCGCTGCCCTGACAGAATATAGACTGCCCAACAGACACCGGCACCGAGCGCAAATAGTGCACCTATCGGATCGACGGAGGTAATACCGGTACTGAACGGCAGTAAAAACCACAGCCCAATGACCGCCAGTACGACCCAAAGAAAATCGAGTGGCCGACGTGAGCCGAGCAGCGCAAGCGTAAGCGGGCCAACAAACTCCAGCCCGACCGCGATGCCAAGCGGTACCGTCCGAATAGACAGGTAAAATAAAAAGTTCATTGTACCCAATGCTAAGCCATAAATAATTAGCGGCATGCGCTGTTCAGGACGAAAACGCAGTCGCCAGGGCTTGAAGATAAGGCAAAGGATGACGGTGCCAAAGCCTAGGCGCAATGCGGTGATGCCGGTGGCACCCACGGTGGGAAAAAGTGTTTTTGCCAGTGAGGCGCCGCCCTGAAGCGACAACATCGAGATAAGTAACACGACGACAGGGAGTAAAGCTGGCGTGAGCGATTTGAGTGGCGAAACTGACATCCTGTTGATACTTCCCAGTCAATGAGCTAACAAGATGACCAGTGTAAAGGAAATGTTGGTCAAAAAGGGGACGTAAACTGATTTTAATTTTGTCTGTTTGCCTGCTTTTTAAGCAGTTTTTCCGGCTGGAAAGTAAATTAATGTCAGGTTTTTTTAGGAATTTACTTAAAGAATGAAAATTTGTTTGGGGTCATTATTGCAAGGATATGACGGTTTTTATAAGAAAAATGAATGACATAGGAAACTCCATTAACTTTCTGTTACACCAAACACTGTGTTAGACAACAAAATGCGGGCAGAGTTTCTCGCTATTTTTTGTTATATTTTTAGCGTTGTCAGGAGAGAAGTACTTTCACATTTGAGGTGGTTATGAAAAAAATTGCATGTCTTTCAGCATTAGCCTGTGTGTTAGCAGTCGCAACAGGTTCCGCCATGGCACAGAGCACCGTAACCGGTGGCTACGCACAGAGCGACTACCAGGGCGTTGCTAACAAAGCAAACGGCTTCAACCTGAAATATCGCTATGAAGACGGTTCTAACCCACTGGGTTGGATCGGCTCATTCACTTACACCGAGAAAGATCGTACCGAAGACGGCATTTACAATAAAGGCCAGTACTACGGTATCACCGGTGGTCCAGCATTCCGTCTGAATGACTGGGCAAGCATCTATGGTGTGGTTGGTGTTGGCTACGGCAAATACCAGGCTAACGACACCACTTCACGCGACAAAGCTGACACCAGCGACTACGGTTTCTCTTACGGCGCAGGTATGCAGTTCAACCCAATGGAAAACGTTGCACTGGACGTTGGCTATGAGCAGAGCCGCATCCGTAGCGTTGACGTTGGCACCTGGATTGCTGGCGTAGGCTACAGCTTCTAAGCGAGCTTAGTCGAGATTAAAAACGGCCCTCTACAGGGCCGTTTTTATTGGTAACAAAAACCCGCGCTAATAACCTGTCTTTGTCTTTGTCTTTGTCTTTGTCTTTGTCTTTGTCTTTGTCTTTGTCTTTGTCTTTGCCACCGCAACTGTCCCTGTATCTGTCTTCTCCGCGCCGCATTGCGTTCTGACATTAACCCGCGCCCCGGACTTCCCTGGCTGAAAGCCTTTTTTCAGGCCCGGACAGAACAAAAGAAGGGCGCCTTACACAGCGGCTGTATTTTGACGCTTACCTTCTACAGGAAAGGGCAATAGCAACGCTGAGCGCGGGGGAACAGGTGACCAGATCAGAAGCGTGGATCAATGCAGGCGCGCGGCGAGGAAAGGAAAACAGGCCGCGCGTGGGTAATGAATCTGAATGTGAAAACGGATTCAGCCGCGCCAGATCAGTTTTTGGCAGTAGCGTGTTTCCGGCTGCTGGCCCAGCAGACGCTCAATAAGCATGAGGCGCAGCGTAAAAGGGGAGCGCGTCAGCAGGCACCACCAGGATTTTCCTGATGTTGTTTTTTCCGCCTGGAAGCATTTGCTGCAGTCGATACAGCTTTTCAGAGTGCTCATAGCATCACCTCCCATAAAATTTAACGCAACGGTAAGCAGAGATCGTGCTTTAATGCATCACTCTGTTTACATTATCGACAAATATAGCACTGGCTATACCGTTTAGCCAAGGCTAACGACGAAAAATTTGAGCTTATTTGCGCCTGGTTTACAATGAGCGCAGCTAAATCCACACGGAAGGGCTGGTGTGGAAAAAATAAAGAGGAAGCTGAATGAGTCGTCGTGCCAAAAGCGTGGTTTCTGCCCCGCAAGGACCACTAAAAGATATTGAAGAGCATGTCGAAGGTTTTCGGCAGGTGCGCGAAGCGCATCGTCGTGAACTGATTGATGACTATGTTGAGCTAATCTCTGATTTGATTGGTGAGTTTGGCGAGGCGCGCCAGGTCGACATGGCCGCGCGTTTGGGGGTTTCGCAACCGACCGTCGCCAAAATGTTAAAGCGGTTAGGAACTGCCGGCCTGGTCGAGCAGGTGCCTTATCGCGGCGTCTTTTTGACGCGTGAAGGGGAAAAGCTGGCTGAAGAGAGCCGCGCCCGCCATCACATCGTTGAAACCTTCCTGTTAGCGCTTGGCATTAGTCCGGAAACGGCACGCCGCGATTCTGAAGGCATCGAACATCACGTCAGTGATGAAACCCTGGCCGTATTCCAGAAATTTTACCAAAACAATTAATCCTCAGTTAAGGCGCCGGACATCATGCCCATTGTGCTTCGCTCATTTCTGCATGACCATATATTGCACTTGTTAGTCGTTGTTGGGGTTGTTCTGCTGTTTCTTGCTCATTACCACTGGGCGGATCTGCCTGCCGCAGTGGACTGGCACACCATCATCACCCTGAGTGGGCTGCTTATCCTCACCAAGGGGTTAGAAACCAGTGGGTATTTTGATGTTCTGGGCGGTCGGTTAATTGCGGGGTTTAAGCATGAGCGCACGCTGGCCCTGTTTATGGTGCTGGCGGCGGCGGTGCTCTCGACCTTCTTAACCAACGATGTGGCCCTGTTTATTCTGGTGCCGCTGACGCTGACATTGCGCAAGTTTTCCCATTTACCGATTTCCCGCTTAATCATCTTCGAAGCGCTGGCCGTAAATGCCGGTTCGTTGCTGACGCCGGTGGGCAATCCGCAGAATATTTTGCTGTGGAGCCACGGCTCGCTGAGTGTAGTCGGTTTTATCTGGCAAATGACGCCGCTGGCCGTCTGGCTGCTGTTAAGCCTGCTGGTCGTCACCTGGTTTAGTTTTGCCAAACGCGCGATTGAAAAACATGAGAACGCAGAACAGCACAGCTGGCAGAAGCCACTGTTTGCCGTCAGTCTGGCGCTTTACGTCTTGTTTATCGCCGCGCTGGAGTGGCACCTGACCGGCTGGGCGCTACTGCTGATTCTTGTCTGCTTTTTTATTATGGCGCGCCAGGTATTGCTGAATATCGACTGGAGCCTGCTGGTGGTCTTCATCGTCATGTTCCTGGACGTGTTCTTGCTGACACGCTTGCCTGTTGTGCAGGCCCATTTTGATGCGATTGCCCATCTTGCCAAAGGGGAGCTTTATCTGTTGGCGATTGGCTTGTCACAGGTAATCAGTAATGTGCCTGCCACGATCCTGCTTTTGCAGAAAGTGCCGCCTTCAGACGTCCTTGCCTGGGCGGTCAATATCGGTGGGTTTGGCCTGCTGCCGGGTTCGCTTGCCAACCTGATTGCGCTGCGCATGGCGAAAGATCGTGCCATCTGGTGGCGCTTCCATCTGTTCTCCGTTCCCTTACTCGCATGGTCGATGCTGACCGGCTGGCTGTTGCTTAAACTGGTTGCCTGACGCGAACCTGTCCTGCCCTCGTGGCAGGACGTGCGGACTTTCTCAAGTTAAGTAAAGTTGTACTGGATTTTGTCAGTTTTCGATCTAATGTTTAGTTGACTTTCTACGCCCAGGACTGAGGGCCTTAGCCAGCGACGGACACTATGAGCGAGAACAACAACAACCGCGACCCACACCAGAAAGACACAGAAAACGCGCCCGATAAAAACAGCCCAGCACACGATAGCCAAAGCGATAACGACGAGAAACCGCGTAAGCGTCCCGGCAAAAAGCCGTTAATTATTTTGGCGGTCGTCGTCGTGGTGATGTTGATCGTGGCGTTCTTCTTCTGGTTTACCACCCGTAATGAAGAAACGACTGACGATGCGTTTACCGAAGGCAACGCAGTGACTATCGCAGCGAAAGCCTCGGGTTACGTCGTAAAATTGCTGGTGAAAGACAACCAGCGCGTGAAGAAGGGCGATCTGCTGGTGGAAATCGATCCCAGCGATAACGAAGCCCAGCGCGCGCAGGCAAAAGCACAGCTTGGCCTGGCCATGGCACAGTTGCACCAGGCTCAGGCGCAACTGGCACTGTCGCGCGTTCAGTACCCGGCGCAACGCGACCAGGCGCTGGCCGATCAGGCCAAAGCCGAGGCCAACTACCTGAATGCGCAGGCGGATTACCGTCGTCAGCGCGGCGTCGATCCCCGCGCCACCAGTCAACGCAATATTGATTCAGCCTCGGCGCAGTTACGCTCCGCGCAGGCACAACTGCAAAGCGCCAAAGCTCAGGTGGAAGTCGCCTCGCAGGTGGCCCTGCAAATCCGTCAGCAGGAAACCAATGTTGAAGCGCGTCAGGAACAGGTCGAGCAGGCAAAAGCCCAACTGAATGTGGCCGAGCTGAATCTGTCTTACACCCAGGTTCGTGCTCCTTACGACGGGTTTGTGACTAAGCGAAATGTCCAGTTGGGAACGTTGGTTCAGGCGGGCAGCGCCTTGTTCTCACTGGTTTCCCCGGATATCTGGATCACCGCCAACTTTAAAGAGTCACAGCTGGAGCGAATGAATCCCGGCGACAAGGTAACCATCAGCGTGGATGCCTGGCCTGACATGAAACTTGAAGGCCACGTCGACAGCATCCAGATGGGCACCGGTTCGCGCTTTTCGACTTTCCCGGCGGAGAATGCCACGGGCAACTACGTGAAAATTGTTCAGCGCGTGCCGGTCAAAATTGTGATTGATAAAGGACTGGATCCTAACCGTCCACTGCCACTGGGCATATCGGTTGAACCGAAGGTAACCGTGGAATGAGTGAATCGCAGAGCTGGAAACCCGCCAGTAATCCGTGGCTCGTGGCCATTACGGTAACGCTGGCGGTATTTATGGAAATCCTGGATACCACCATCGTGAACGTGGCCCTGCCACATATCGCCGGTTCGCTCTCATCCAGTTACGATGAATCCACCTGGGTGCTAACCTCGTACCTCGTGGCGAACGGCATTGTGCTGCCCATCTCTGCCTTCTTCAGTCGTTTATTTGGCCGTAAACAGTTTTTCTTAATCTGTATCGTCATGTTCACGATCTGCTCATTCCTGTGTGGTATTGCCACCGAACTCTGGCAGATCATTCTGTTCCGCGTCCTGCAAGGGTTTTTCGGCGGCGGCCTGCAGCCTGTGCAGCAGTCGGTGCTGCTCGACTACTTTAAACCTGAGGATCGGGGCAAAGCGTTTGGCCTTTCCTCGATTGCGATTATCGTGGCGCCTGTTATCGGCCCGACGCTGGGCGGCTGGATTACGGATAACTACAGCTGGCGCTGGGTGTTCTTTATCAATATCCCGGTCGGTATCCTGACGATCATGGCCATTTTGCCGCTGCTGGAAGATCCGCCATGGGAGCGCAAGTGGGCCAGGGGCAAACTGAAAATTGACTACATCGGTATCGGTTTAATTACGCTGGGCCTGGGCTGCCTGCAGGTAATGCTGGATCGGGGTGAAGATGAGGACTGGTTTGCGTCGCACTTTATTGTGTTATTCGCGGTACTGGCGCTGGTCGGCATTGTCGGAGCCGTCTACTGGCTAATGTATGCTCGCAAACCGGTGGTCGACATTCTGGTAATGAAAGACCGTAACTTCTGGGTTGCGGGCCTGCTCATGGCCGGGATGGCGATGATTCTGTATGGTAGTTCCGTCGTGCTGCCTCAACTGGCCCAGCAGGATCTGGGTTATACGGCGACCTGGTCAGGGCTGGTGCTTTCACCCGGAGCCGTGCTGATTGTGCTGACGATTCCGCTGGTGCTTAAGCTGATGCCGGTCGTGCAAACCCGCTATATCATCGCATTTGGTTTTAGCTGCCTGGCCCTGGCGTTTTTCTACTCGTCCACGTTAACGCCCAATGTCGATTTCTCCACGCTGGTCATGATGCGCAGTGCGCAGTCTATTGGCCTGGGTTTCCTGTTTGTGCCGCTGACCACTATTGCCTTCATTACCATCCCACAACGCCTGAACGCGGATGCATCAGCATTATTTACGATGTTCCGTAACGTTGCGGGCTCGATTGGCATCTCGTTATCCACGGCGGCAATTACGGAGCGGGAGCAGGCGCGTTCGGCCCACATGGTGCACAACATGACGCCGTTAAATGAACAATTTAACATTACCGTTCAGCACTGGGCGCAGGCGATTCGCGACTTTACGTCGGCGGTGGGCGATCCCGTGACGCTGGCAACCGGCCAGCTCTATAAAGAGATGATTGTCCAGTCACGCATTCTGGCTTATATCGACGTCTTTTCAGGCTTAAGTATTGTCGCCCTGATTTTGATTCCATTTTGTTGGCTGCTGTCGCCCGTCAAAAGCGAAGGCAGTGCAGGAGCACACTGACATGAAGGTTATGACTACGTATCGCCTGAATCCCTTTACCTTATTGCTGACGTTATCGCTGGCAGGTTGCAGCGTGGGCCCGGACTACCAGGCGCCAAAACCTCAGCTGCCGGGCAGCTACCACGCGCTGGATTCTCAGGAGCGCTCGAAACCGCAGACGTCGGCAGTGGATACGCGCTGGTGGCGTAACTTCAACGATCCCCAACTGGACAGCCTGATTGCCCGCGCAATCGCGGGTAATCTGTCGTTGCAGCAGACCGTCCTGCGCATTGCGGGCGCGCGCGAGCAGTTATCTCAGGCGCAGGGCGGCTTGTTTCCCAGCCTGAACGGTTCGGCAAAAGTCACGCGTCAGCAACTGGGGCTGGAAGGTTTGCTGAAAGCGAATGGGGTCAATGACCAGGTAGACAGCACTGTCGCCAGCCAGTTGAACGGGCTGACGCAGCCCGTCACCTTATATCAGGGCAGCTTCGATGCCAGTTGGGAACTGGATCTGTGGGGCAAGGTACGACGTCAGATCGAATCAGCCAATGCACAGCAACAGGCGGCCATTGAGCAACGTAACGATGCGCTGGTGTCGCTGGAAGCGGAAGTTGTCCGTGCCTGGTTACAACTGCGTGGGGCGCAGGCAACCGTCAACACGCTGCAACAGCAAATCGCGGTGGCGGATCAGACCTGGCAACTGACACAAAGCCAGCAGCGCAATGGCCTGGCGCCGTTAACCGATGTGGAAAATGCCCGGGCACAGTTGAGCAGTTTACAGGCGCAGCTACCGCAGTATCAGGCGCAAACGCGTCAGGCGATGAACGGTCTGGCTGTGCTTATCGGTAAAACCCCCGGCGCGCTGGATGCAGAACTGCAGACGCCGAAAGCGCTGCCAGCCTTGCCGAATGCGGTCGCGGTCGGCATTCCCTCAACCTTAGCGCGTCGACGCCCGGATATTCGCCAGGCAGAGGCGAAACTCCATGCGCAAACCGCCGGGATCGGCGTTTCTGTCGCACAGCTGTTCCCCAGCCTCTCTCTCACCGGACAGTTGGGCGTGCGCAATACTGATGCCAGTTATCTGGACGACTGGAGCAGCCACTTCTATAGCGTGGGGCCTTCGCTGTCGATTCCTCTTTTTCAGGGGGGCCGGCTGGTTTCCAGCGTGAAGCTTGCACGTGCTCAGCAGGCCAGCGCGGCGCTGGATTATCGCCAGACGGTGCTGACGGCTTTGCAGGATGTCGAAAACGCCCTTGTGAGTTACCGGGCCGATCAGCAGCGCGTCACGGCGCTGGACGAAACGACCGGTGCACTGCAACGGACCTTTGATTTGGCGAGCGACAGCTATCGCCAGGGATTATCGACCTTCCTTGAGGTGCTTGATGCGCAGCGCCAGCTCGCCCAGGCCGAGGAGCAGGCAACACAGGCGCGCATGCAAAGCGGGCTGGATCTCGTGGCGCTCTACAAAGCGCTGGGCGGCGGCTGGGAAACCTATCAAAACGTTCAGCTCCCTCAGTATGACGTGTTTGGACCTGCGACCCAGGTAAATTAATCCTTCAGGCCGTGGCCTTTCGGCAGACCACGGCCTGTTATCAGACAGTGTAATACCTGCGCTTTATTATTTATCTGTTATATCGTTCAGTAAACTCATTTAATCACCCTTAAAGCTGGTGGTTTAAAAGGGTTGCTGGCTATTTAGCCGGCGCAC
This sequence comes from Pantoea sp. SGAir0183, assembly GCF_043545505.1. Classification (NCBI taxonomy): domain Bacteria; kingdom Pseudomonadati; phylum Pseudomonadota; class Gammaproteobacteria; order Enterobacterales; family Erwiniaceae; genus Pantoea; species Pantoea sp. SGAir0183. Next base: position 2,989,124 of record NZ_CP028053.1, on the reverse strand, counting down.
TTACTGTGAAGCATAAATTGTCTGTAAATGTATTCAACCTTATAACGGCTGTGAAACGCCGTCGCCTTGCCTGTGCCGATGCAGCATTTTTGTCGGGGAGTGAAGGGGGACAAAGGCAATATCCCCACATTTTATTCGCCATAAAGCCGATATTATTGTGGCGAAGCGCGATAAACCTCGTACCCGACGTCAGCTATTTTGTTCACAGACCGCGTGTTCCGGGCGGAGAACGTCTGAGTCAGGACAGGCAAATTAATCCAAATTCTTCACCGGTGTTAAAAAATATTCAGCGTTAAAATTTAAAAGCGCATAGCGAATTCATACAGTAAGTGTAATCAATGAAATCGTTTACATTGTGCAAGGATAGCAGGCATTTAGTGTTAATTTGAGGTTAATTATCTCTCCACATAAGCATTCTGAATACTTCACTGACATTTAAAAAACCTATCGGAATTATCTGTAGTAATAAATTAATTTATTTTTTTATTTGAATTAGGTAATCTTGACGCTACAGTTTATTTAAACCCCTTAATCAAGGATATTGTGATGAGTGACGCATTTAAAGTTCTAAACAACATTCGCACATTACGTGCCCAGGCTCGTGAACTGCCACTGAGCGATCTGGAAGAAATTCTTGAGAAATTGACCGTTGTAGTAACGGAACGTCGTGAAGAAGCGCACGCTGAAGAACAACAGAATCGTGAAAAAGAAGAGAAGTTATCGAAATATCGCGAAATGCTGTTGGCTGATGGCATCGATCCTAATGAATTATTAGGTGCGCTGGAGCAGGGTAAAAAACGCACTAAGCGTGCGCCACGTCCGGCTAAATATTCTTACACCGACGAAAATGGCGAGAAAAAATCATGGACCGGCCAGGGCCGCACGCCAGCAGCAATTAAAAAAGCGCTGGACGAAGGTAAAAGCCTGGACAGCTTCCTGATCGATTAATCGACACAATCCTTGTAAGTGGTAGCCGGCGACATTTATGTCGCCGGCTTTTTTTATTTAAAAAACCCTGCTCTTTGCTTTATTACTCTCGCTGTCATGCACCCGGTGTGGCGTGCGCAGGTAGGGCTTCCCCTCTGCGCAGCGTCCGGTACGTTTAGCCAGCGGCTGGGTTAAGCGGCAAACGTACGGGCAGTGAAAATAAAAAGTCATGCGTTTTCAACAGACACTCATGCAAGGGTAGCCGGAGACTGGCGTGCGCTACGTCACATCTGGCATAATAGCCGCCGTTTTCCATCCACTCTCTTCACTAAGGTCAATGCCGTGTTAGTTAGCAGCAATATCACCATGCAGTTTGGCAGCAAGCCACTGTTCGAAAATATCTCCGTTAAATTTGGCGGGGGTAATCGGTACGGTTTAATCGGTGCGAACGGCAGCGGAAAATCCACCTTCATGAAGATTTTGGGTGGCGATTTGGTGCCGTCGGGCGGCAATGTTTCCTACGATCCCAATGAACGTATTGGTAAATTACGCCAGGACCAGTTCGCCTTTGAACAATATAGTGTGATTGATACGGTAATCATGGGGCACCATGAATTATGGGAAGTGAAACAGGAACGTGACCGTATTTATTCCCTGCCCGAAATGAGCGAAGAGGAAGGCTACAAAGTCGCAGACCTGGAAGTACAGTATGGCGAAATGGATGGTTACAGCGCGGAATCGCGCGCCGGTGAATTATTACTTGGCGTGGGCATCCCGGTTGAACAGCATTACGGGCCGATGAGCGAAATTGCGCCAGGCTTTAAATTACGCGTTCTTTTAGCCCAGGCCTTGTTTTCTAATCCGGATATTTTGCTGCTGGACGAACCGACCAACAACCTGGATATCGATACCATCCGTTGGCTGGAGCAGGTGTTAAACGAACGCGACAGCACCATGATTATCATTTCGCACGACCGTCACTTCCTCAATATGGTCTGCACGCACATGGCCGATCTGGACTATGGCGAGCTGCGCGTTTATTCCGGTAATTATGATGAATATATGACCGCGGCCACCCAGGCGCGTGAACGTCTGTTAGCGGATAACGCCAAGAAAAAAGCGCAAATTGCCGATCTGCAGTCGTTTGTCAGCCGCTTTAGTGCCAACGCTTCTAAATCGCGTCAGGCCACCTCGCGCGCTAAACAAATGGATAAAATAAAACTGGAAGAAGTGAAAGCCTCCAGCCGTCAGAATCCATATATCCGTTTTGAACAGGATAAGAAACTGTTCCGTAATGCGCTGGAAGTGGAAGGCCTGACGAAAGGCTTTGATAACGGTCCTCTGTTCAAAAATCTTAATCTGCTGCTGGAAGTCGGTGAAAAACTGGCGATATTAGGGGCTAACGGTATCGGTAAATCCACGCTGTTAAAAACCCTGGTCGGCGAACTGACGCCAGAAAGCGGCAGCGTTAAATGGTCCGAGAATGCCAAAATTGGCTATTACGCGCAGGACCACGCAGACGATTTTGCTGACGATCTGACGGTTTTTGACTGGATGAGTCAGTGGAAGCAGCCGGGCGATGATGAGCAGGCCGTACGCGGTATTCTTGGCCGCCTGTTGTTTTCTCAGGACGACATTAAAAAGCCCGCCAAGGTGCTGTCGGGTGGTGAGAAAGGGCGCATGCTGTTCGGCAAGCTGATGATGCAGAAGCCTAACATTCTGATTATGGATGAACCCACCAACCACCTGGATATGGAATCCATCGAGTCATTAAACATGGCGCTGGAAATGTATGAAGGCACGCTGATTTTCGTTTCCCATGACCGTGAATTCGTCAGCTCACTGGCGACGCGTGTTATGGAAATCAAGGCGGATCGCATCGTCGATTTCACCGGGAATTACGAAGACTACCTGCGCAGTCAGGGCATCGTTTAAGACCTGCGGGGTAGCGCTGACTACCCCGTTTTCTTTCGTGCATTTACCCGCCTTTTGTAATCGCTCACGCTCAGCGTTCAATCAGACCGGCCTTTAGCCTGTGCACTCAGAATGGCCACAGACTTCACAATTCGGATCCTGTGCGACATGCATCGTGCGAAACTCTGCGCGCATGGCATCATACATGAGCAAACGTGAGCGCGCGGGCGTGCCAAACCGGGTCAGCAGCTTTATCGCTTCCATCGCCTGCATGGCACCGACAACGCCCACCAGCGGCGCCATTACACCGGCTTCCACGCAGCTGAGCACCTGAGCGCCAAACAAACGGCTGATACAGCGGTAGCAGGGCGCACCAGGCTGCCAGTCAAACACACTCAACTGACCTTCCATGCGAATCGCCGCGCCCGAAACCAGAGGCACCTTCAGTTCATAACAAAGCCGGTTAAGCTGTTCACGCACGCTGACATTATCCGTGCAGTCGACCACGACCTGCTGCCTGGCGATGATCGCCCGCAGCGCGTTATCGTCCAACTGGCCGTGGACAGGATATAAATGACAGTGGGGATTGATCTCCGCCAGGCGTGCCCGGGCGGATTCGACCTTGGCCCGACCAATATCCGCATCATGATGCAGAATCTGTCGCTGCAGGTTTGAGAGCGAAACCGTATCAAAATCCAGCAGAGACAGGTGACCGACGCCCGCTGCCGCCAGATAAGGTGCGGCTGCACAGCCTAAACCGCCCAGGCCCACGACCAACACATGGCTGGCCTTCAGGGCTTCCTGTCCGTCAAAGTCAAACCCCCGCAGGACAATTTGCCGGTTATAGCGCAGCATTTCCTCGTGGCTGAGTTCGGGCAGCATTTATCCCTCCAGCAGGGCGTTGAAGGGCTCAACATCTACCCATTCTCCCGCCTCGACATAGCCGCGCTCACGCTCCAGTACGATAAAGCAGTTAGCCTGTGAAAACGAGCTGTACACATGCGAACCCTGGGCACCCGTGCTGATGACTTCTGTTTCACCCTCAGCATTTCGCCGCAGCACACCGCGCTGAAAATCCAGACGGCCTGGCGATTTTTTCAGTGCGCTTGCTGTACGCACGCGCTGACGTGGCGGTAAAGCCGAAGCTGACTGTCCGGTCAGACGGGCCAGCAGGGGCTGCACCAGTTGATAAAAGGTCACGACGGCCGAGACCGGATTGCCGGGCAGGCCGCAGAACCAGCTGTTTGCCAGGCGGCCAAAGGCGAAAGGTTTGCCCGGTTTAATGGCCAGCTTCCAGAAGCGAATACTGCCCAGTTCCTCCAGCATCGCCTTAGTAAAGTCGGCTTCACCGACAGAGACACCGCCGGTGCTGATGACCACATCGGCCTGGCGATCGGCGTCCATAAAGGCAGCCCGAAGGGCGACCGGATCGTCGCGAACAATGCCAAGATCGATCACCTCGCAGCCCAGCTTATGCAGCATGAGGGAGATGGCAAACCGGTTGGTGTCATAGATTTGCCCGTCAGACAACGGCTGGCCCACGGGTTGCAGCTCATCCCCGGTGGAGAAAATTGCCACGCGCAATTTGCGCAGCACCTTCACCGTGGCGATGCCTAATGAGGCCAGCAACGGCAGTTCCGCAGCGCCCAGGCGCACGCCAGGCGCAAGGACCTGATGGCCTGCCCGGATATCATCGCCGATCAGGCGGATGTTTTTTCCGGCTTTTACGGGCGCATCAATAACAATCTGTTCGCCCTGCAGATGGGTTTGCTCCTGCATGACGACGGCATCGCAGCCGTCCGGTACCGGCGCGCCCGTCATGATTCTGATGACGCTGCCCGCAGGCCAGTCACCCGAAAACGGCGCACCGGCAAAGGCTTTACCGGCAACCGTTAAGGGCTGACCCTCTTGTACATCAGCAAGCCTGACGGCATAACCGTCCATGGCTGAGTTGTTAAAAGGCGGTACATCAATGGGGGAGGTCACGCTGCAGGCGGTGATGCGCCCGGCCGCGTCAGTCAGGGGCACATCCAGGGATTCGGTGATGGGCGTCAGTTGCGCCAGCATCTTCTGTTGCGCGTCTTCAAGGGAAATCAGTCCGGCAGTAAAGCTTTCCATTATTGTCTCAGTCTGTCTGTTGCAATTGCTGACTATTATGGTGGCTTTTATCCTCAGAGTCACATCGGTATAAGCCACAACGAAAGGTTATTAGCGCGGGACCAGTTTCCGCTTTACAAGCTATGGCGGGCTTTCTATATTCAAAAATACGCTAACAAGACGTAAAACCATTCAAAATCAGTGTTTTTCCTTCTGATGCAACCACAGGGTAACGCATTATGGCTAAAGCAGTGATCGCCATTCATGGCGGCGCAGGCGCAATTACGCGTGCTGCCATGAGCGCAGAGAAAGAACAGGCTTATCGTCAGGCGCTTCACGATATTGTGACACATGGCCAAACCCTGCTGGCGCAGGGCGCATCCGCGCTGGATGTGGTGACTGAAGCGGTGCGCAGGCTGGAAGAGTGCCCGTTGTTTAATGCGGGTAAAGGTGCTGTGTTTACCCATCAGGGCACGCATGAGCTGGATGCCAGCATCATGGATGGCAGAACGCTGCAGGCTGGGGCAGTGGCGGGCGTCTCCCGGCTGCGCAACCCGGTACTGGCAGCGCGTGCGCTGTTAGACCACAGCCCGCATGTCCTGTTGATCGGGGAAGGGGCCGAAGCCTTTGCGTTTGCGCAGGGGCTTGAGCAGGTTGAACCGGATTTCTTTTCCACGCCTGAACGCCTGGAGCAACTGCAACGGGCGCTGCGCAGCGATGCCGCTGTGCTTGACCACGATGGCGCCGCCCAGGGCGGCGATCCTCTTGACCCGGATCGTAAGTTTGGCACGGTCGGTGCCGTGGCGCTGGATTTGGCGGGAAACCTGGCGGCGGCGACGTCGACCGGCGGCATGACCAATAAACAGCAGGGGCGCGTAGGCGACTCACCGTTGCCTGGCGCAGGCTGCTATGCCAGTAACGACAGCGCGGCGGTGTCCTGCACCGGCACTGGCGAAGTGTTTATCCGCACCCTGGCGGCCTACGATGTGGCGGCACAAATGCGTTACGCCGGGCGGACATTACAACAGGCCAGCGTCAATGTGATTCATGACAGCGTGCTGGAGCTGGGCGGCAGCGGTGGGCTGATTGCGGTTGATCGGGAGGGCAATGTGGCACTGCCGTTCAACAGCGAAGGCATGTACCGGGCTGTTGCCCGGGTGGATGACGTCGCAGAGGTCGCAATTTACCGTGAAAGCTAACAGCCAGCCTGACAGGCTCCCTCTGTCTCCCGAACAGGTGTTGGCGGTGCGCGACCTGAACGTACGTTTTCACCATGACGGCCAGGTGACCGAAGCCGTGCGTCATCTTTCACTTGATGTGTTTCGCGGCGAAACGCTGGCTTTAGTGGGCGAGTCCGGCTCGGGCAAATCCGTCACCTCACTGGCGATCATGCGCCTGTTGGCGCAGGACAGCGCAGAGGTCAGTGGTGAGATACGGCTGCGTCGACGCAGTGGTGAGGCACTGGATCTGATGCGGATGCCGCGCGGTCAGATGCCCAGGGTGCGCGGCGCGGATATGGCCATGATTTTTCAGGAACCGATGACCTCGCTGAATCCGGTGTTTACGGTAGGCGATCAGATCGCAGAATCCATTCGACTGCATCAGGGTAAAAGCCAGTCCGAAGCCCTGACGGAAGCGCGTCGTATGCTGGATCGGGTACGCATTCCTGACGCACAAAGTATGCTGCGCCGTTATCCTCACCAGCTTTCCGGCGGTATGCGGCAGCGCGTGATGATTGCGATGGCCCTGTCGTGTAAGCCTGCGCTGCTGATTGCCGACGAGCCGACTACTGCTCTGGACGTGACGATTCAGGCCCAGATCCTGCAACTGATCCGCGAGCTGCAGAAAGAGATGCAGATGGGCGTGATTTTTATCACTCACGATATGGGCGTGGTGGCGGAAATGGCGGACCGCGTCCAGGTGATGTATCGCGGTGAGGTGCTGGAAAACGCCCCTACCGCCGAGCTGTTCAGCGCACCGCAGCAGCCTTACACCCGGGCGTTGCTGGCCGCTGTCCCGACCCTGGGTGCGATGCAGGACCAGCCGCTGCCCGCGAAATTTCCTCTCCTGCTCAACGATGCGGCACCCGACGTACCGCAAAACACCGTACGTCACGATCGCCCGCCCATCCTGCAGGTGCGCAATCTGGTCACGCGCTTCGATATTCGCTCAGGATTACTGAATCGCGTAACGAGCCGGGTGCACGCGGTCGAGAACATCAGCTTTGATCTGTATGCAGGCGAAACGCTGGCGCTGGTGGGGGAATCCGGGTGCGGTAAATCGACCACCGGACGTTCACTGCTAAAACTGGTCGCCAGTCAGGGAGGCAGCATTATCTTTGACGGGCAGCGTATTAACGATCTTTCGGGAGCGGCGCTGGCGCATCTGCGGCGCGATATTCAGTTTATCTTCCAGGACCCTTATGCATCGCTCGATCCGCGCCTGACGGTGGGATTTTCGATTATGGAGCCGCTGCTGGTTCACAAGGTGATGCCACGACGCGAAGCGGAACAGCGCGTGGCCTGGTTACTGGAAAAGGTTGGCTTACTGCCGGAACACGCAAAGCGTTATCCGCATGAGTTTTCGGGTGGCCAGCGTCAGCGTATCTGCATCGCGCGGGCACTGGCGCTGAACCCCAAAGTGGTGATTGCCGATGAGTCGGTGTCCGCGCTTGATGTCTCCATTCAGGCACAAATCATCAACCTGATGCTAGACCTTCAGCGTGAATTTGGTATCGCCTTTTTGTTTATTTCCCATGATATGGCGGTGGTTGAGCGCATCAGCCACCGCGTAGCGGTGATGTATCTTGGACAGATTGTGGAAATCGGCCCACGTCAGTCGGTATTCGGGCAGCCACATCATCCGTATACCCAAAAATTAATGGCCGCCGTGCCGGTTGCCGACCCGACACGTCGGCAACGCGAGCGCAGTCTGCTGGTCGATGAGATCCCCAGCCCGATTCGTGCACTGGGCGATGAACCCGAACGGGTTTCGCTGATGGAAGTGGCCCCCGGTCATTTTGTGGCTCGCTCTGCCACCAGCGCGATCTGAAATAATACGCTATCGCCACGGCGATAAATCAGACAGGGATTACAGGAGAAAACAATGCAGATAACGATGCGTAGAAGCTTACTGGCAGCAGGGATATTAAGTAGCGTCATGACGCTGCCCGCCTGGGCCGCGGGTGATGCGGTGATCGCCGTCGCCTCTAATTTCACCACGCTTGATCCCTATGACGCTAACGACACCTTGTCCCAGGCGGTCGCGAAATCATTTTATCAGGGGCTGTTTGGCTTTGATAAAGATATGAAACTGACCAATGTGCTGGCGGACAGTTACACGGTGAGCGGCGATGGCCTGACCTACACCATTAAGCTGCACTCAGGCGTGAAGTTTCAGGATGGCACCGACTTTAATGCCGAGGCGGTCAAGGTCAACCTGGATCGGGCCAGTAATCCCGACAACCATCTCAAACGTTATAACCTGTTTAAATACATCGCCAGCACGGAAGCGGTCGATCCCACGACGGTGAAAATTACGCTGAAGCAGCCGTTCTCGGCCTTTATTAATATTCTGGCGCACCCTGCGGCGGTGATGATTTCCCCTGCCGCCCTGAAAAAATACGGTAAGGACATCGGTTTTCATCCGGTGGGCACCGGGCCGTTCGAATTTGTGACCTGGAATCAGACCGACTTTGTGAAGGTGAAGAAATGGGACGGCTACTGGAAAAAAGGCTATCCCAAACTCGACAGCATTACGTGGCGCCCGGTCGTGGATAACAATACGCGTGCGGCCATGCTGCAGACCGGTGAAGCGAACTTTGCCTTCCCGGTGCCTTATGAGCAGGCCAAATTGCTGGAGAAGGACAGCAAGCTGGACGTGGTGGTATCGCCCTCCATCATGCAGCGCTACATCAGCCTGAATGTGACACAAAAACCGTTTGATAATCCGAAAGTGCGTGAGGCGCTGGAGTACGCGATCAATCGCCAGGCACTGGTTAAAGTTGCGTTCGCCGGTTATGCCACACCTGCTACCGGCGTAGTGCCTCCCTCTATTGCCTATGCGCAAACGTATCCGCCCATTCCTTACGATCCCGCTAAAGCAAAAGCGTTGCTGAAAGAAGCGGGTTATCCGAACGGTTTCGACACCACGCTCTGGTCGTCGCATAACCACAGCACGGCACAGAAAGTGTTGCAGTTTGTTCAGCAGCAACTGGCACAGGTCGGCGTGAAGGTGAAAGTGACCGCGATGGATGCGGGACAGCGCGCAGCGGAAGTGGAAGGCAAGGGCCAGAAAGAGAGCGGCGTGCGCATGTTCTACACTGGCTGGTCAGCCTCAACGGGTGAAGCCGACTGGGCGCTGACGCCGTTGTTCGCAACCGCAGCCTGGCCACCGGCGATCTTCAACACGGCGTTTTACAGCAATCCGAAGGTGGATAAAGACCTGGCCGACGCGCTGAAAACGACCGATCAGGCGGAAAAAGCCAAACTGTATAAAGATGCGCAGGACACCATCTGGAACGATCATCCGTGGATCCCGCTGGTGGTGGAGCAACTGGTGTCCGCACACAGCAAAAACCTGAGCGGTTTTTACATGATGCCGGATACGTCATTCAGTTTTGATGACGCCGAGATGAAGTAAGTCGCCGGACCTGTTCTGTCCTGAACAGGATGTGTGATGCCCGGTGCCTCGTCAGCAATGAGGCACCGGGCAGGTCAGCTGCGCTGCTGACTGTTGTGTGGGATGTCACATGGTTAACTATTTTCTTAAACGCCTGCTGGGCCTGATTCCCACGCTGTTTATCGTGGCAGTGCTGGTGTTTCTGTTTGTCCATCTGCTGCCGGGCGATCCGGCGCGGCTGATTGCCGGACAGGAAGCCGATGCGTCTGTTGTGGCATTGGTCCGTCAGGAGCTGGGCCTGGATAAACCCCTGCCGGTGCAGTTTGTGCACTTTATCGTCAATGCGCTGCAGGGGGATTTTGGTCAGTCGCTGGTTTCCCGGCGTCCGGTTTCGGCGGAAATCGCTACGCGTTTTATGCCAACCCTGTGGCTGACGCTCACCAGCATGGTGTGGGCGGTGATCCTGGGCATGGCGATCGGCATTGTTTCGGCCGTATGGCGCAATCGCTGGCCGGATCGCCTCGGCATGACGCTCGCGGTTTCGGGTATCTCTTTTCCGGCTTTTGCCCTGGGCATGTTACTGATGGACGTGTTTTCCGTCCAGTTGGGCTGGTTGCCTACGGTGGGCGCAGACAGCTGGCAGCACTATATTTTGCCCTCTCTCACGCTGGGCGCGGCGGTAGCGGCTGTGATGGCCCGTTTCACCCGGGCATCCTTTGTGGAGGTGATGCAGGAAGATTACATGCGCACCGCGCGTGCCAAAGGCGTCAGTGAGTACCGCGTGGTGATTAAGCACGGTCTGCGGAATGCCATGATACCGGTGGTCACCATGATGGGCCTGCAGTTTGGTTTCCTGCTGGGTGGCTCGATTGTGGTTGAGGTCGTGTTCAACTGGCCGGGGCTGGGACGCCTGCTGGTGGATTCGGTACAGATGCGTGACTATCCGGTGATTCAGGCAGAGGTATTGCTGTTTTCGCTGGAGTTTATTTTGATCAATCTGATTGTCGATATGCTGTATGCCGTCATTAACCCGGCGATTCGCTTTAAGGACACCTGATGAAAAACTGGCGACGGGAAGCGGCACTCAAACACATGCCACTGCTGGACAGCAACCGGGTAAGAACGCCCTGGCGGGAATTCTGGCGACGCTTTCGTCGTCAGCCGGTCGCTCTGCTGGCGGGCCTGTTTGTCCTGGTGCTGATCGTACTGGCGTTTACGGCACCGTATGTTGCGCCATTCGATGCAGAAAATTACTTTGATTACGACCGACTTAACGACGGCCCCTCACTGGTGCACTGGTTTGGCGTGGATTCACTGGGACGCGATATCTTTAGCCGCGTGCTGGTGGGAACCCGAATTTCGCTTCTCGCCGGCTTCGTTTCCGTCGCGATAGGGGCGATAGTGGGGACGCTGGCAGGACTGCTGGCGGGCTACTATGAAGGCTGGTGGGACAGGATCACCATGCGCATCTGCGACGTGCTGTTTGCGTTTCCCGGCATTTTGCTGGCGATTGCCGTCGTGGCCATCATGGGCAGTGGCATCAGTAACGTCATTATCGCCGTGGCGATATTCAGTATTCCTGCCTTTGCCCGCCTGGTGCGTGGCAATACGCTGGTACTGAAACGGCAAACCTACATCGAGTCAGCCCGCAGTATCGGAGCGTCAGACTGGACGATCATGATACGTCACCTGCTGCCCGGCACGGTATCCTCTATTGTGGTGTACTTCACCATGCGCATCGGGACCTCGGTTATCACCGCCGCAAGCCTGTCATTTCTGGGGCTGGGCGCGCAGCCACCGACGCCAGAGTGGGGCGCGATGCTCAACGAAGCGCGCGCGGATATGGTTATCGCGCCGCACGTGGCGATTTTTCCGGCACTGGCTATTTTTTTCACGGTTTTAGCCTTTAATTTGCTTGGCGACGGGCTACGTGACGCACTTGATCCTAAACTGAAGACATGAAACCTTTTGACTATGAACAAGACTTCAGCACTATCGACTTCCGCAAACATCCTGAACGTTATCAGGTCGGGCGCGGTGAGCAGGGCGTGCTGATGGTCCAGCCCTATAAAGGCGAAATCCTGCCGCACTGGCGTTTTCGTACCGTTGAGGTTGCGAAAGCCTCGGCAGAAGAAATCATGCGGCTGTTCGAAGCCTATCGCCAGCAGGATGACTTTGTGGGCATGGACATGGCGCGCAAATTTATTCAAATGGGCTACACCCGTGCGCGCCGCTACAGCAACCATAAGGGCGGACGGAAATACGATGCGGAGGGCAAGGAGTTGCCCCGGGGCAGGGACGAAGAAAAGGCCGCTGCGGCGGCCATTTTCAAAGCGTACTGGGATAAGCTACGGGCAGATGACGATTATCTGGCGCGCAAAAAAGCGCACCAGCAGAAGTATGGTTAGACGCGGCTCGCCCATAAATCGTATTCGTCAGCATGTTCCACTTTGACACGCAGAACATCGCCCGGCTTAACGTTGCTCTCGCCATTCAGATAGACGGCACCATCGATCTCTGGCGCGTCAGCCATGCTGCGACCAATCGCGCCTTCTTCATCGACTTCATCGATGATGACCATAATTTCACGGCCGATTTTTTCCTGCAGGCGCTCGGCAGAGATCTGCTGCTGCAACTGCATAAAGCGGTCATAACGTTCCTGTTTCACTGCGTCATCGACCGGATCGGGTAACTGGTTTGCCGTTGCGCCTTCAACCGGGCTGTACTGGAAGCAACCCACACGATCCAGACGCGCTTCTTTAATAAAGTCGAGCAGCATCTGGAAGTCTTCTTCGGTTTCGCCGGGGAAGCCTACAATAAACGTTGAGCGCAGCGTCAGCGTCGGGCAGATCTCACGCCAGCGCTTAATGCGCTCCAGCGTGCGTTCCACGGCACCCGGACGCTTCATCAGCTTCAGAATGCGTGGGCTGGCGTGCTGAAGCGGGATATCCAGATACGGCAGAATCTTGCCTTCTGCCATCAGTGGAATCACGTCGTCCACGTGAGGATAAGGATAAACATAATGCAGGCGAACCCACACGCCGAGTTTCGCTAACTGCTCGCACAGGCTCACCATGCTGGTTTTCACCGGCGCGCCGTTCCAGAACCCTGTGCGGTGTTTCACGTCCACGCCGTAAGCCGAGGTATCCTGCGAAATGACCAGCAACTCTTTCACGCCCGCTTCAACCAGCCGTTTTGCTTCGTCCAGCACTTCGCCAATGGCACGACTGTCGAGATCGCCGCGCATAGACGGGATGATACAGAAGGTGCAGCGATGGTTGCAGCCTTCAGAAATTTTCAGGTAAGCGTAATGACGCGGCGTCAGCTTCACGCCCTGTTGCGGCACCAGACTCAGGAACGGATTATGTTGGGGCTTCGGCACGTAGCGGTGCACGTGCGACAGCACTTGTTCATAGCTGTGCGGACCGGTGATTTCCAGTACCTTCGGGTGCACTTCGCGAATCTGGTCGACTTTCGCCCCCAGGCAGCCGGTCACAATCACCTTGCCGTTTTCGTTCAGGGCTTCACCGATCGCTTCCAGCGATTCCTGGACGGCGCTGTCGATGAATCCGCAGGTGTTGACGATAACGATTTCCGCATCGTCATAGCGTGGGACCACCTCATAGCCCTCGGTGCGCAGTTCCGTCAGAATGCGCTCAGAGTCGACAAGGTTTTTGGGGCAGCCAAGCGAGACAAATCCCACGCGCGGCGGCAGTGTAGTAGTAGTGGACATAAGGTGGTTTCCGGTTCAGCACAGCAATGGCGCGCGATTTTACCTGTGTTGCGATGAAAATTGTAGCGTTATCTGACCTCAGGCATAACAGTGTAAAGTCACGCAAAAAACCGTAAAGGGTTCCCGAGAGTGACAGGCGTTTAAGCCGATGATCGGAAAGGAAGAAAACCGCAGTAACCCGCCGTTTTGCAAAAGGATTTCTAATAAATAGCTAAAAATTAATTCGTTAATTTTCTTATCAACGCAGGTGATAACGCCATTTGAAGGTCATATTGTTGGTTGATATTTGCTTGTTTTCATTAATAATGATTCGCTTAACAAGTGCTGAGAGCCTGGCCTTTCAGACAATGACGTGGATAATGTGAGAGCAAAATAATGAAAGAGATCATTAACGGGTTTCTGAGTTTTCAGCAGACTGTCTTTCCTGAAAGAGAGGCGCTGTTTAAAAGTCTGGCCTCAAATCAGAACCCGAAAGCCCTGTTTATCTCTTGCTCAGACAGCCGTCTGGTGCCGGAGCTGGTCACGCAGCAGGAACCCGGGCAGCTATTCGTTATCCGTAATGCGGGCAACATTGTGCCGTCTTTTGGGCCGGAGCCGGGTGGCGTGTCAGCCACCATTGAGTATGCGGTGATGGTGCTGGGCGTTTCTGACATCATCATCTGTGGTCACTCTAACTGCGGTGCGATGAACGCGATTTCGTCCTGTGCCTGCATGGACAGCATGCCAGCCGTCGAGCACTGGCTGCGCTTTGCCGATGCGGCCAAAGCGGTGGTGGAGCAGCGTGACTATGAATCACCCGAGAAAAAGCTCAACGCTATGGTGCAGGAGAACGTGATTGCGCAGCTAAACAACATGAAAACCCATCCTTCGGTGTCGGTAGGGTTACGTCAGGGCAAGCTGCGTCTGCATGGCTGGGTTTACGACATTGAGTCGGGCACCATTCTGGCGCTCACGCCGGGCGGTAAAGAGTTCATCTCACTGGCGGATAATCCCGAGACCTTTTTCGAGTAAGTTCCGTTTGCCCGCGCCGTTCAGGTCGCGGGCCCCTTACCGCCTGTTTTTTCATCCCGTCTTTATCACGCCCACGCTGTTTAATCTTTTGTAAATCCTCAACATCATGCCGGACAGGCTGACTACGCTTAAACACACTGCCTCTGTCTGGAGAATGCTATGACCCGTGTTTCCACCCTACTGTTACTGAATGGCGCGTTACTCGTTTCCAGCCCGTTATGGGCGGATGATCTGACGGTGAAGGTGCTTCAGGATAAGCTGGACCATCCCTGGTCGGTGGCCTTTTTGCCGGATAACCAGACGTTACTCATCACTGAACGTGCCGGCCAGTTGCGTAGCTGGCGACCTGATACCGGTTTATCTGAGCCGATTAAGGGCGTGCCCGCGGTGTGGGCGCAGCGACAGAGCGGCCTGCTGGATGTGGTGCTGGCCCCGGATTTTGCCCAGAGCCGTCGGGTGTGGCTCAGCTATACCAAAGCGGACAGCGACGGCAAGGCGGGGGCCGTCGTGGGTTATGGCACACTCGGCGACGATCATCGCCAGCTGACCGATTTTCATGAAGTCATCAGCCAAACGCCCCGGCTCTCAAGCGGCAACAATATTGGCACCCGGCTGGCCTTTGACCGTCAGGGGTTCGTGTGGATTGCCTTCGGGGATAATTTTGTCAGCAGCGCCGCCCAGGATCTCGACAAGCTGCAGGGAAAACTGCTGCGCCTGAACGGCGACGGTAGCGTCCCCAGGGATAATCCTTTCGTGGGCAGGCAGGGCGCCCGGCCTGAAATCTGGGCCTACGGTTTACGTAACCCACAAGGCCTGGCGCTTAATCCCTGGACACAGGTCATGTGGGAAAGTGAGCACGGCCCACGTGGTGGCGATGAGGTCAACGTGATCGAAAAAGGGAAAAATTATGGTTGGCCGCTGGCGACCTATGGGATTGATTACAACGGCAGCAAGGTTCCTGAATCGAAAGGCACGCACGTGGCGGGCACGGAACAGCCGGTATTTTACTGGAAAGTTTCACCGGCGCTAAGCGGCATGGCCTTTTATAACAGTGCCCGTTTCCCCCAGTGGAAAAACTCGCTCTTTATCGGGGCGCTGAAAGAGAAGCAACTGATTCGACTGCGTGTCAATGGTGAAAAAGTCGTTGAGGCGCAACGCCTGCTGGGTGAGCGAAACGAACGCATTCGTGATGTCCGCCAGGGGCCGGATGGGTATCTGTATGTGTTGACGGATGAAGCTAACGGCAAGCTCCTGAAGGTAGGGCTGGCGCAGGACGCCAGCGCCTCCCGCGGTTAACTTAACGCGCCCAGTGGTAAACCGGCCAGCCGCGTTTTTCGGCTTCCTGGCGTAACGGTTCCGCAGGGTTAATCACGTGAGCATAATCGGCCTGCACCAGCATCGGCAGGTCGTTCAGAGAATCACTGTAAGCCCAGGTATGTGAGTAGTGTTCATCCGGCCGCTGGGCTTTCCATTCTTCCACACGCGTCACTTTGCCCTGCTGAAAGGTCATCGTTCCGTAGGTGTTGCCGCTGTAGCGCTCATCCACCACTTCCACACCGATGGCGAGGGCACCGCAGGCCCCTAACTGGCGGGCAATCGGCGTCACCAGATGTTCACCGCTGGCGGAGATAACAATGATTCTGTCGCCACGTGACTGATGCCATTTGAGACGTTCCCGGGCTTCAGGATAGACGCGCGGCATAATGTCGCGATGAATAAAGCGGCGGATCCAGCCCTCAACCGTCAGGGTCGCCATGCCGCTTAACGGGGACAGCGTTTTATGCATATAGTTTTCAATGGACAGCGTCCCGGCGTAATACTGGCGCATAAGCGCCTGCTCTTCCTCAATCAGCTCACTGGACGCAAAGCCTTGTGAAACCAGCCAGCGCAGCCACAGGCCGGTGCTGTCTTCACTAATCAGCGTTTCATCCAGATCAAACAGTGCCAGGTCCATACGGGTTCTCCTCGAGTGAATAGCGTCAGGTTAACCCAGTTTTGTGACGGCCTTAACTTTCTGATGAAAATTTCGGAATTTAACGCATTTTTATGGACGACACTGTTGCCGGAAAATGGCACGCGCGCGGCGGTCATGCCAGGGTTAATCTACTAAAATCTATAAAACTTTACGATTAAGCGGTTTTTTTCAGTCACGCCAGCGGGTAGCGTTCTGACAGAGGGTTTCACGCCTTTGACTTTCCGTTTTAACAAGGACAATCCGGTCAAGCTCATGACAAAAACTAGCTTCTCATCTCACCTGCGGCGCGTCGCTGCCACCTCTTTGCTACTGATTGCACCGATGACTGTATTGGCAGTACAGGCACCGGATGCTCCTCAAATTGATGCCAAAGCCTGGATCTTAATCGACTATGCCAGCGGCAAGGTCCTGACCGAGTCCAATGCGGACCAGCGGCTTGATCCAGCCAGCCTGACCAAAATGATGACCAGCTATGTGGTTGGGCAGGCAATTAAAGCCGGCAAAATTAAGCCAGATGACATGGTGACCGTAGGACAGGATGCCTGGGCGACCGGCAACCCCAAACTGCGCGGATCGTCGCTGATGTTTCTTAAACCGGGCGATCGTATTCCGGTGCATGAGCTGAATAAAGGCATTGTGATCCAGTCAGGCAATGATGCCTGTATCGCGCTGGCCGACTATGTGGCAGGCAGTCAGGACGCGTTTATCGGGCTGATGAATAACTACGTTAAAGCGCTGGGGCTGACCAATACACATTTCATGACGGTACACGGTCTGGATGCGGAAGGGCAGTACAGTACCGCACGGGATATGGCGCTGCTTGGTCAGGCGTTGATCCGCGACGTGCCGGAAGAGTACGCACTGAATAAAGAGAAAGAGTTCACCTTCAATCATATTCGCCAGATGAACCGCAACCGTCTGCTCTGGAGCACCAACCTTCACGTTGACGGCATCAAGACGGGCCATACGTCAGGCGCAGGTAATAATCTGGTCGCCTCGGCAACCGAGGGCGATATGCGACTGATTTCGGTGGTGCTGGGCACCGCCAGCGATGCCATTCGCTTCCGCGAAAGCGAAAAGCTGCTGACGTGGGGTTTCCGCTTCTTCGAAACGGTTACGCCAGTAAAAGCGGATGCCCCGTTCGCCCAGCAGCGCGTCTGGTTTGGTGATCAGAGTCAGGTCAGTCTGGGCGTGGCGAAGGATGCCGCGCTGACCATTCCAAAAGGTCAGATGAAAAACCTGAAAGCCAGCTATACGCTGTCATCGCCCCAGTTAGAAGCGCCGCTGAAGAAAAATCAGGTCGTCGGCACCATTAATTTCCAGCTGGATGGCAAAACCATTGAACAAAGGCCACTGGTCGTGCTGCAGGATGTGCCGGAGGGCGGCTTCTTCAGCCGGATGATCGATTTTGTGATGATGAAGTTCAACGGCTGGTTCGGGAAGTGGTTCAGCTAACAATCAGGGACGCGAGGGCGTCCCTTTTTTACGGCAGGCGGCCCGTTTGGCCCTGAAATCCACGTACGTTTGCGCCGACATCAGCAAAAGATTAACTCTGCGTCCAGCCTTTACGAATCGGTAGCGCAAACAGCAGTCGGTAAGCGGGGTTAAGAACATTCAACAGGCGTTCACCATAAAGCTGCCAGGCAAGATGCGACGCCAGACAACCCAGCATACCTACCAGCAAGCCGCCCAGCATATCCATTGGCCAGTGCACGCCCAAATAAATACGTGACCAGGCGATTGCGGTACCTACGACCATCAGGATGACGCCTGACCAGAGGCGGTGCCAGAAGAGAAAGGCCAGCGCAAAAGTAAAAATGGTGGTGCCATGATCGCTCGGATACGAGTCGTCAGGTGCGTGATGAAGAAACTGATAACCGAAACCAATGGCGAAAGGCCGCGGATGCGGTAACAGTTGACCAACGCACCAGGATATCGCCAGTGCGTAAAGTAGCGCGATGCCGGTTTTCAGCACCAGCACACGCTGTGACGCAACCTGATCGCGCGGGCCCCATAACCACAACGCCACAATCAAAAGTGGCACGATGGCAATGACGTCTCTGGCAATAAACGTGGCAAGCTGCAGTAACCAGTGAGGTGAGTCGGGCGTCGCGTTAATCGCCGTGAACAGGGTACGGTTTAATTCTTCCATTACGTGAACGGTTCCTCGTTTTACTGATGTTCAGATTTTCTCGATCCAAAAAAAGCCTGACAAGCAGGTCAAACCGGATGGAGTCTGTCGCATCTGCCAGCACACATTGCTAACAAATTAAGTCAGCTATCCTGAATCCAGATGCCCGGCGAGTCCATCACAAGGTTCTTAATCTGCACAGAGGTTGCAATGCGGTTTAACTTTTATGACTTTTTTGTGTTAAAAAGGACGGGAGAAAAGCAGGCATAAAAAAACCCGCCGGGAAAAAGACCAGCGGGCTCCACAATTTGGGGATTTCAAAGAAAAGCAGTGGCACTTATTCAGACTGTGATCAAAATAAAAAGTTCTGGACGTCAGTAAAAAAATTTTATAAGGGCAATAACGGCCAGATAATGACGATTAGCGTGCCGGCCAGCGTCAGCAGGACGTTGGCAATAGCATAGGTGCCGGCATAGCCTAAAGCCGGAATATTGCTGCGCGCGGTATCACTGATAATTTCCATGGCTGGCGCGCAGGTGCGGGCACCCATAATCGCCCCAAACAGCAGTGCCCGGTTCATGCGCAGTATATAGGCACCAAACAGGTAGCAAATCACCACCGGCAGCAGGCTGACCAGCAGGCCGCACAACAGCATCAGCGCCCCGTTACTGGAAATACCGTGATCGATTCCACTGCCTGCACTCAGGCCAACCCCTGCCATAAACACCATCAGACCAAACTCTTTGACCATCGTCAGCGCACCCTGCGGAATATAGCCAAAGGTAGGATGGTTAGCCCGCAGGAAGCCCAGCATGATACCGGCAAATAACAGCCCGGCCGCGTTACCGATGCCAAAACTGAAGTTGCTGAACTGGAACGTGATCAGTCCTGTCATCAGGCCGATGATAAAAAAGGCGCAGAAAGCCAGTAAGTCGGTCATCTGGCTGTGAATAGCAATAAAGCCGATGCGATCCGCGACGCTTTTCACCCGGCGGGCTTCCCCGCTGACCTGCAACACATCGCCTTTGTTCAGCATAATATTGTCGTCGATAGGCATTTCTATCTGACTGCGAATGACGCGGTTTAAAAAGCAGCCGTGATCGGTCAGGTTAAGTTTGCTCAGCCGCTTGTTCACGGCATTGTGATTTTTCACCACAATCTCCTCGGTCACGATTCGCATGTCGAGCAAATCGCGATCAAAGACTTCTTTCCCGTTGCGGAAACTGGGATCCAGGCGCGCGTGCGCATCCGGGTAGCCCACCAGCGAAATGTCATCGCCCAGCTGGAGCACAGCATCGCCATCGGGGCTGGCGAGAATACCGTTGCGTCGGATACGTTCGATATAGCAGCCCGTCTGGCGATAGATGCCCAGCTCGCGCAGATTCTTACCGCCGCTCCATTCCACCAGCTCCGGGCCCACGCGATAGGCGCGGATAACGGGCAGAAAAACCTTACGCTGACTGTCGGCATCAAGACCGCGCTCACGCGCAATCTGTTGAGCACAGGTGGACAGATCCTGATGCTGCAGACGTGGCAGGTAACGTGCACCGAAAATCAGGCTGACCAGCCCCACCAGATAGGTAACCGCATAGCCCAGACTGAGTTGATCCTGCATGATGCCTAACTGCCTGGGGTCGCTAATGCTCTGACGCAGCGT
This sequence comes from Pantoea sp. SGAir0183, assembly GCF_043545505.1. Taxonomy (NCBI): domain Bacteria; kingdom Pseudomonadati; phylum Pseudomonadota; class Gammaproteobacteria; order Enterobacterales; family Erwiniaceae; genus Pantoea; species Pantoea sp. SGAir0183. Next base: position 2,969,059 of record NZ_CP028053.1, on the reverse strand, counting down.
ATCGCCCGCGCCCACCAGGACTGGCGTCGACGTCATCGAACCCGCCAGAACACCGGCGGTGAGACCGATGTCCCAGCCGAAAAGCTTGCCAAAGCCCAGCGCCAGCAGCAGAGCACTGGCGACCATGACAATGGCCAGCATGAAATAATTTTTCCCGTCCCGAAAGAAAATAGAGAAAAAGTTAGGGCCGGCTTCAATGCCGACACAAAAAATAAACAGCATAAAGCCCAGGCTCAGGGCATCGGTATTCATCGAGAAGTGTTGCTGGCCTAATAATAACGAAACGACTAATACGCCAATGGAATTTCCGAGCTGGACGGAGCCAAAACGTAATTTTCCTAAGCAAAGTCCCAACGCCAGTACGAAAAATAATAACAAAATGTCATTACTTCTTAACAATTCTGCGATGTTAACATTCAACATTTTAACTTCTTGTTTACGTGTAACGTATTGAAGAGTGGTCTGTTTTTCGCTATCTTGTCCAGACCGTAAGCGTGCCGTTACGTCATCCATAATGACTGCGCGGATAACGCGGGTAATATTCTAATCAGAAAATACTTTCTCAGCCATTGGCGACTTTCATTCGTACACAAAACGACTGTTTATTTTTATTTCCACCAGGCTCATCAAGGTCAAAAGCGATGTTTTGGCGTGTTTTAAATGAGTGGGGAGTTATGCCGCAGCGTTATTATTTTTGGGCGACCTGTCTGTCAGGAGGTCTGCTTTATTGTCTGGTGTTTATTTTTGCCCAGGATTTTTGTGCCCTGGATAAACATGCGTTGCACAGTCAGCCTGCATTGTTGCTTTTTTTACTGCCGGGTGGATTGATGGCGTTTATGCAGCACTCGGCACCGCTGAAAAGTACGTTGATCATGGCCTCTGTTGGCACCTTGCTGGCGGCGCTGTTGCTGCACGGTATTTTCGCTGTGCCGGCACGCTGGGACTATATTATGGTCTGGAGCCTGAGCGGGATGTTCTGGGCAGGATGCGGCGCATTAATCGTCAGACTGATGAAGCTGATTGTGGCAATCAGACAGTAAGGCCGGAACGGCCTGCATCAGAGACCCGGCACTCTGCGAACGGTATCTGATGCAGGCAACGAAGAACTCACCCGTGAGGTCAGCGCGCTGACCGGGTGAGCGAAATCAGGCCACGAAGCCCAGATTCTCTTTCGTCCATGCGGCAAACTCGGTATAACCACCAATATGCTGCTCATCCAGGAAAATTTGCGGCACGGTGCTGACCGGTTTCCCCGCACTGGCCTCTAAATCCGCTTTAGTAATGCCTTCCGCCTGAATATCTACGTATTGATAGTTGAAATCATCACGCTCAGCTTGCAGTTTATCAGCCAGTTCTTTTGCGCGAACGCAGTACGGGCAGCCGGGACGACCAAAAATAACAGCAATCATCGAAAACTCCTTGCAAGGGACGTCGTGTGAGTGACACGGAATCACGTCAGAAAAGCCGCTTATGATGCCCGCTCGTTGCGCTTAAAGAAAGCAGGAATTACCTGTTAGTCTAATGCCCGTCCCCGATGAATCCGTCGCACGTCGGCAGAGCGGAACAATCCCGACACCTCTGATGTGCAAATTTGCGGATGTTAACCATAATTGGGGGGCGATTGGCCTTGAGGCAGGAGAAACGCATGCAAAACGTCGCTAAATTGCCGAAAGCACTGCTGGTGATGGAAGCGCTGGGTGGGTTACTGATTGCCAGTGCATTGCTGGTTGTGAATCACTGGTTCCCTGGCCTGCCGGGCCGCCTGGCTACACCCGGGCTGGCTACCGCGCTGTTTATCATCGGCATTCTGCTAATGTTGCCTGCCGCCTGGCTCCTGATGTGGCGCAGTGCGAAAGCGCTTGCGCCGCAGTTGTTCAACCTTTCCGACAAAAAAAGATAAATCAGCTGGAGACTTTATGACACCGACAATCGATTTACTGTGCAGCCACCGTTCAATTCGCGCGTTCACTGACCAGCCGGTAAGCGCTGAACAGCGCGAAGCGATTATTGCTGCGGCGCAATCGGCGTCCACGTCCAGCTTTTTGCAGTGCTCATCCATCATCCGTATCACCGATCCGGCCATGCGTGAGCAGCTGGTGACATTAACAGGCGGACAGACATGGGTAGGGGAAGCCGCTGAGTTTTGGGTATTTTGTGCTGACTTTAATCGTCATCTGCAAATTTGTCCTGATGCGCAGCTGGGCCGCGCAGAACAACTGCTGCTGGGCTGTGTCGATACGGCGCTGATGGCGCAAAATGCCATGGTTGCAGCAGAGTCGCTGGGGCTGGGCGGCGTTTTTATTGGTGGCATCCGTAACAGTATCGCTCAGGTAACAGAACTGCTGGGGCTGCCAAAATTTGTCCTGCCGCTGTTTGGTTTTTGTCTGGGCTATCCCGAATCGGTGCCGGATGTGAAGCCGCGTATTCCCCAGGCCATGTTAGTGCATGAAAATCGCTATCAACCAGTGGATCCGGCCGTGCTGGCTGATTACGATAACCGGACGGCGATCTATTACGAACAACGCGACAGCAACCAGCGCAGCGAAACCTGGAGTCAGTTGATTCAGCGCCTGATTATTAAAGAAACGCGCCCGTTTATGCTGGACTACCTGCATCAGCAGGGCTGGGCAACACGCTAATACAACCCAAGGATTTTAATTGATGAAAATGGCTATTCTGTCGCGCGATGGATCGCTCTATTCCTGCCGCCGTTTACGTGAAGTCGCCGAACAGCGTGGTCATTTTGTACAAATCATTGATCCTCTTTCCTGCTACATGAACATCAATTCTGCCTCGCCCGGTATCCATTACCGTGGCGAGTTGCTGGGTCACTTCGATGCCGTGATTCCCCGTATCGGTACCGGAATCACCTTCTATGGCACGGCGGTGCTGCGCCAGTTTGAGATGTGCGGCAGCTATCCACTCAATGAGTCCGCTGCGGTCACGCGTGCCCGGGACAAACTGCGTTCCCTGCAACTGCTCGCCCGTGATGGCATCGACATGCCGGTGACCGGATTCGCCTCGTCGCCCGATGATACACAGGACCTGATCGCCATGGTGGGCGGTGCGCCGCTGGTGGTAAAGCTCGTCGAGGGCACGCAGGGCATCGGCGTGGTTCTGGCGGAAACCCGCCAGGCGGCTGAAAGTGTCATCGATGCGTTTCGTGGACTGAATGCGCATATTTTGGTGCAGGAGTTTATTCAGGAAGCGCGCGGATGCGATGTACGCTGTCTGGTGATTGGCGACCGGGTCGTGGCGGCGATTGAGCGTCAGGCAAAAGAGGGCGATTTTCGTTCGAATTTGCACCGGGGCGGCAAAGCCCGCATCGTTGACATCAGTGAGCAGGAACGTCTGATGGCCGTTAAAGCGGCGGCGGTGTTGGGGCTGGATGTCGCGGGTGTAGATATTCTGCGTTCAAATCGCGGTCCACTGGTGATGGAAGTGAATGCCTCGCCCGGTCTGGAAGGTATTGAAACTACAAGTGGTCTTAACATTGCAGGTATGATGATCGATCATATTGAGCGGTACGCTGCCCCCGGGCACCGTCCTAAAACCGCAGGTTGACCCGCGCTTTTCAGTGGTTTTCGTGGAAACTCACCACATTTTTCCGTAAGCTAAGTCGCTTATTTATCACCCCATGGGATTTTACAATGGATTCTCTTGTCGTTCCGGATATCGACCTGCTGCGTCGTTGGCTGGATCAGCAAAATATCACTTGGTTTGAATGTGATGCTTGTCAGGCGCTGCATTTGCCGCATATGCAAAACTTCGACGGGGTGTTTGACGCTAAAATCGACCTGGTAGACAACGTCATTCTGTTTTCAGCACTGGCGGAAGTGAAGCCGACGGCGTTAATTCCGCTGGTGGGTGACCTGTCGCAAATTAACGCCAGTTCGTTAACGGTGAAAGCGTTTATCGATATTCAGGATGACAATCTGCCGAAGCTGATTGTGTGCCAGTCGATGATGATCACAGCCGGATTAACCTTCGGCCAGTTTTCGCATTTCATGAAGCAGAGCGAAGAAGAAATTTCCATGGTCATCATGGAAGCCTTCGCCAACAACCTGCTGATGATGGGTGAAGATGAAGAGCATGTTGCCACCAGCAGCATGCATTCCGTTCTTCACTGATCCTCACCGCCGTGATTAAGCCGTCTGCCAGGACGGCTTTTTTATGCCTGTCACGCTGCCTGTCCCTGGCACAGGCTTTCCTGCCGCACGCGTCATGCAATCGTTTTTTTCCTTCAGCGTCAAATATTCTCAATGTTATCAATTGTGAAGGAGGTAGATTATTTTGTAACCGTAATGTTTTATTCTGCATTAAGCCCTTAATTGCCAGATTTATGACGTTCTTTATGCCGTAAAAGCCGAACCTCATAGCTTAAACATGCATAAAATATTACGTTCAGGCGTTTTTTACGCTGAGGTATGGTTAACCCCGAACGGGGCGGCTATGCTTGCGGTGCGGCACTAACCGCAGGAATACCGTGCTGGTATAGGTTTTTACTATTAAACGTCCACTGAATAATGATTCATTGTGTCACTGATTTTTAAATCATAAAAACGCAATGTCGGATCACTGATGTGCAGCGTTGTTATAACCCGCTCAGGAGGATTAAAAACATGTTCAACCAACGTAAAAAATGGTTGTCAGGTGTGGTTGCTGGGGTGCTGATGGCTGCTTCAGCCAGTACCATGGCGGAAGATAAAACGCTGCACGTTTATAACTGGTCGGATTATATTTCGCCCGATACCGTGCCGAACTTTGAAAAGCAGACCGGTATTAAAGTGGTTTATGACGTGTTTGATTCCAACGAAGTGCTGGAAGGCAAACTGATGGCCGGCAGCACCGGCTACGATGTGGTGGTGCCTTCGTCCAGCTTCCTGGCGCGTCAGCTGCAGTCTGGCGTGTTCCAGCCGCTGGATAAAAGCAAACTGCCCAACTATAAAAATCTTGATCCGGCGTTGATGGAGAAGGTTGCCCAGCACGATCCGGGTAATAAATATGCCATTCCGTATTTGTGGGGCACCACTGGCATTGGCTACAACGTTGAAAAAGTCAAAGCCGCACTGGGTGCGGATGCGCCGGTCAACAGCTGGGATCTGGTGCTGAAACCTGAGAACCTGGAAAAACTGAAAAGCTGTGGCGTCTCGTTCCTGGATGCACCTGAAGAAATTTTCGCGACCGTGCTGAACTACCTCGGCAAAGATCCGAACAGCAGCGATCCTAAGGATTATTCCGGTGCCGCGACCGATCTGCTGCTGAAGCTGCGTCCAAATATTCGTTACTTCCACTCGTCGCAATACATTAACGATCTGGCCAACGGCAACATCTGTGTGGCGATCGGCTGGTCCGGCGATATTCTTCAGGCAAAAAATCGCGCAGAAAAAGCGAAGAACGGCGTTAATATCGGCTACAGCGTACCGAAAGAGGGCGCACTGGCGTTCTTTGATATGATGGCGATTCCTAAAGATGCCAAAGATGTGGACGCGGCTTACACCTGGCTGAACTACATCATGGATCCGAAAGTCATCGCTGACGTGTCCAACAAAATGAATTATGCCAACGGCAATAAAGCGTCTCTGCCGCTGATTAATGCCGATATCCGCAACAATCCGGGCATTTACCCTACGCCGGATGCCATGGCCAAATTGTTTGTACTGAAGGTACAGGATCCTAAACTGGATCGTGTGCGCACGCGTGCATGGACTAAGGTTAAAAGCGGTAAGTAACGAAACGGCATGTCCTGCTACAGCAACAGAGGCGCAGTCCCGGCCTCTGTTGTGCCATTTTTAGCGGCACTGTTTGCCGCGTTGTTCCGCCTGGCTCCGGAGAGATATGAGTGAACGATGCCATCCCACGCCCGCAGACTAAAACGGCAAAAGCGTTAACGCCGTTACTGGAAATTCGTAATCTGACAAAATCCTTTGACGGCCAGCATGCCGTGGACGATGTCAGCCTGACTATTTATAAAGGCGAAATTTTTGCCCTGCTCGGCGCATCCGGCTGTGGTAAATCGACCTTACTCCGCATGCTGGCAGGCTTTGAACAGCCCACCAGCGGGCAGATTGTGCTGGATGGACACGATCTGTCGCATGTCGCGCCCTATCAGCGTCCCATTAATATGATGTTTCAGAGTTACGCGCTGTTTCCCCACATGACGGTGGAGCAGAACATTGCGTTCGGGCTGAAACAGGACAAGCTGGCTAAAGGCGAAATTACCAGCCGTGTCGAAGAAATGTTATCGCTGGTACATATGCAGGAGTTTGCTAAGCGCAAACCCCATCAACTTTCGGGCGGCCAGCGTCAGCGCGTGGCGCTGGCGCGCAGCCTGGCAAAACGGCCAAAACTGCTGCTGCTGGATGAGCCAATGGGCGCGCTCGATAAAAAGCTGCGCGATCGGATGCAGCTGGAAGTGGTGGATATCCTGGAACGGGTGGGGGCAACCTGCGTGATGGTGACGCATGATCAGGAAGAAGCCATGACGATGGCGGGGCGCATCGCTATCATGAACCGGGGCAAATTTGTGCAGATCGGCGAGCCGGAGGAGATTTATGAGCATCCGACCAGCCGCTACAGCGCGGAATTTATCGGTTCGGTCAATGTGTTTGAAGGTCTGCTGCGTGAGCGTCAGGCAGATGGCCTGGTGATTGACAGCCCGGGCCTGAAACATCCGCTTAAAGTCGATTCGGACGTGTCGGTGGTCGATAACGTGCCGGTACATGTTGCGCTGCGCCCGGAAAAAGTGATGCTGTGCGAAACGGTGCCGGCGGATGGCTGTAACTTTGCCGTCGGTGAAGTGGTCCATATTGCCTACCTGGGCGATCTGTCCATTTATCACGTGCGCCTGCACAGCGGTCAGATGCTGAGCGCCCAGTTGCAAAATGAACATCGCTACCGCAAAGGGCTACCGACATGGGGCGATGAAGTTCGCCTGTGCTGGGACAGCGACAGCTGCGTGGTGTTGACGGTTTAAGGAGGCGGGATGAGCCAGATTTTTCAACGCACTAAAGCCCCTGCCAAACTGCTGGGCACGCCGCTGCAGCGCTGGGCAACGCGCGTCAAAATGCAGCACGGGCGCAAGCTGGTCATTGCCTTACCTTACATATGGCTGACGCTGTTCTTTCTGCTGCCTTTCCTGATCGTGCTTAAGATCAGTTTTGCCGACATTGCGCGCGCCATTCCGCCCTATACCGAACTGGTTAACTGGGCTGACGATCAGCTGAGCCTGGTGCTCAATCTGGGCAACTACGTCACGCTCAGCGACGATCCGCTCTACATTGACGCCTATCTGCAGTCATTAAAAGTGGCCGCTATCTCGACGGTGATTTGCCTGCTGATAGGTTATCCGCTGGCGTGGGCGGTCGCGCACAGTAAGCCTTCAATGCGATCCATCCTGCTGCTGCTGGTGATTCTGCCCTCATGGACATCGTTTCTGGTGCGGGTTTATGCGTGGATGGGGCTGCTGAACAATAACGGTATTCTTAATCGTTTCCTGCTGTGGCTGGGGGTGATCGATCATCCGCTGATCATCCTGTATACCAACACGGCGGTGTACATTGGCATCGTCTACTGCTATCTGCCGTTTATGGTGCTGCCGATCTATACCGCGCTGACGCGCATTGATTATTCGCTGGTGGAAGCCTCGCTGGACCTGGGCGCGCGTCCGCTGAAAACCTTCTTTAGCGTGATTGTGCCGCTGACCAAAGGCGGCATCATTGCCGGATCCATGCTGGTGTTTATTCCGGCGGTCGGCGAGTACGTGATCCCTGAGCTGCTGGGCGGCCCGGACAGTATCATGATTGGCCGCATTCTGTGGCAGGAGTTCTTTAACAACCGTGACTGGCCGGTGGCGTCGGCACTGGCGGTGATCATCTTACTGATTTTGATTTTGCCGATTATCTGGTTCCACAAACACCAAAACCGCGAAATGGGAGAGAAGGGATGAACAATCTGCCAACGATCCGCTCTCCCTGGCGCACAGTCATCCTGGCCTGCTGCTTTTTATTTCTCTACGCGCCGATGCTGCTGCTGGTGGTTTACTCCTTCAACAGCTCGCAGCTGGTGACGGTGTGGGAAGGTTTCTCCTTCCACTGGTATAAGGTGTTGTTCCAGGACGATGCCATGATCGATGCGGTGGTGCTGAGCCTGACCATCGCCGCGCTTTCCGCCACCATGGCGGTGGTGCTGGGCACCATGGCGGCGGTAATTATCGTGCGCTTTGGGCGTTTTCGTGGGCATAACGGCTTTGCCTTTATGCTGACTGCACCGCTGGTAATGCCGGATGTGATTACCGGTCTGTCGCTGTTACTGCTCTTTGTGGGGCTGGGTAATGCGCTGGGCTGGCCAAGCGAACGCGGCACGCTGACCATCTGGCTGGCGCACGTGACCTTCTGTACAGCCTACGTGGCGGTGGTGATTAACTCGCGCCTGCGTGAGCTGGACCGTTCCATTGAAGAGGCGGCGATGGATCTGGGCGCAACGCCGTTGAAGGTGTTTTTCGTGATTACGGTGCCGATGATTGCACCCGCTATCGTCACCGGCTGGCTGCTGGCCTTTACCTTATCGCTGGACGATCTGGTGATTGCCAGCTTTGTCACCGGGCCGGGCGCGACAACGTTGCCGATGGCGATTTTTGCCACGGTGCGTCGTGGGGTCAATCCGGAGATTAACGCCCTGGCGTCACTCATCCTGTTTGTCGTGGGCATTGTCGGTTTTATCGCCTGGCGCGTGATGGCGCATGAAGAAAAACAGCGTTTAAGCGATATTCAGAAAGCTAAACGTGGCTGAAATGCCTGACGTTTGCCAATATAGATAAAGGCTGGTTTATCCAGCCTTTTTATCGCGTGGCGGAGTCGAGGACATGTCGGAAACCCTGAAGCACAGTTCTGTTTTACCGGATGCGCCGGTGCCCGTTACGGTGGCCGGCATCGCCATTATTGCCACGCGCTGCCTCAGCGTGCTGATGCTGGTGAACGCGCTGGGCTATACCGAAATCATCAACTTTCTCCATCGCAGTGCGCAGTCCTGGGATTCCACGTTGATTTTCATTGCCAGTCAGATCATTTTTTTATTTGAGCTGCGCTGTGCCTTTACCCTGATGCGCGGGAGCAATCGCGGGCGCTGGGGATTTGTCGTGGTGCAGATTGTGGTGTTGTGCTACATGCTGATGGCCTCCACGGGCGGGATCTATCCGGAAATTTTCAGTATTGACGGCGAAAGTAATCTGCAGATCATTCACCACACCTTGCAGCAAAAACTGCCCGACCTGGCGGTATTCCTGCTGTTGTTTCTGCCCGCCAGTAGCCGCGCATTTTTTCGTAAGCGGTGATACAATCGCGCTCCGCTCACCCTCCCGACAGGCAATACAGGCTTTACCATGCAATGCGCGCTCTATGACGCTAACCGCTGCCGCTCATGCCAGTGGCTCGAAAAACCCTATTCACAGCAGCTTGATGAAAAACAGTCTCTGCTGGCCCAACTGCTGGCTGATGTTCCGGTTGCAACCTGGCTGCCGCCGGTCGTCTCGGCCCAGGAAGGGTTTCGTAATAAAGCGAAGATGGTGGTCAGTGGAAGTGTAGAGCGGCCTGTTTTTGGCATCGTGCAGCGCAACGGCGAGGCCGTCGATCTGTCGGACTGTCCGCTTTACCCTGACCGTTTTTCACCAGTGCTGGCAACCTTAAAACCGTTTATCGCGCGCGCGGGGTTAACGCCGTACAACATTGAACGCCAGCGCGGTGAGCTGAAGTATCTGCTGCTGACGGAAAGCACGCAGGGCGGCATGATGCTGCGCTTTGTTCTGCGCTCGCACACGAAGCTGGCACAACTGCGAGCTGCGCTGCCCTGGCTTCAGCAACAGCTGCCGCAACTGACGGTGATCTCCGCCAATATCCAGCCGGTTCATATGGCCATTCTGGAAGGGGAGGAGGAGATTCCGTTAACGCCGACCCAGTCGCTGGCAGAAACGTTCAATGGGGTGCCGTTGTGGATCCGCCCTCAGAGTTTTTTCCAGACCAATCCTCAGGTCGCCAGTGCACTGTATGCCACGGCGCGCGACTGGGTCCGTGCGCTCCCGGTAACCAGCATGTGGGATCTGTTCTGCGGGGTGGGCGGATTTGGCCTGCATTGCGCCTCGCCGGCCCTGCAGCTTACCGGGATTGAAATCAGCGCCGAAGCGATTCGCTGTGCAGAACGCTCTGCCGCTATGCTGGGCCTGGATAATGTCAGTTTTGCCGCGCTGGATTCCACCGCGTTTGCATTGGGACGCGAAGCGGTGCCGCAGCTGGTGCTGGTCAATCCACCGCGTCGGGGGATTGGCCGTGAGTTGTGTGAGTATCTCCGTGCGATGGCACCGGATTATGTACTTTATTCAAGTTGTAATGCACAGACCATGGCGCAGGATATCGCCCGGCTCAGTGACTACAGGGTAACGCAGGTCCAGCTGTTTGATATGTTCCCGCACACCGCGCATTATGAGGTGCTGACGCTGTTGACGCATCAACGTCAGGGCGGGCCAGCCAGATAAGCTGCTGAACTGAGGACAGTGCAGAACCGGTCAGCAGAGTACGCGGCTGGCCCATAAACCTTATTCAGGAAACCATTGCTGGTTGATTTTCTGCCAGGTGCCGTTGGCTTTAAGTGCCGCCAGTGCCTGATTAAGTTTCTCACGCAGGCCGTCGTTACCTTTGCGTACCGCAATGCCTAAGCCGGTCCCAAAATAATCGGCGTCCGTCACATGCTCACCCACACTGGCCAGATCGCTGTTGGTTTTTAACCACTGATTGACCACCGCGCTGTCGCCAAACACGCCGTCAAGACGGCCGCTTTTCATATCCAGAATGGCATTCTGATAGCTGTCATAAGCCACCACCTTGATGTCCGGATGTTTGTCCTGTAGGTATTTCTGGTGCGTGGTGCCGTTTTCGACGCCTACGCGTTTACCGTTCAGGTCACTTATCGCGCTGAATTTGCCTTTCGGGGCAATCACAATCGCCGAGTTGGCATAATAAGGCTGGGTGAAATCGACCTGTTTGCTGCGCTCGGCCGTGATGTCCATGCCGGCAATGACGGCATCATATCGGCGAAACTTCAGCGAGGGGATCAGGCTGTCAAATGCCGTATTGGTAAACGAGCATTCCGCTTTCATCTGCTGGCAAAGGGCCTTTGCCAGATCAATATCAAAGCCGACAATCTGGTTGTCGCTGTTCAGCGATTCAAAAGGGGGATAGGTAGCAGAGGTGGCGAAACGAATTTTCTCAGCGGCCTGCGCGCTTACCGCCAGGCTTACCAGTACTGCAGCAATCATCCATTTTTTCATTACAGGCTCCCTGGCCATCAGTCACATAACATACAGCGGAGTAAGATGCCAGATAATGAATTTTTATGCAATAAATGTGACTGGAAATTACTCAGGCAGGTTTCCCTGCCTGAAGATTAGTCGCGACGCTCAAAGGCCAGAGCGCGTTTTTCGATCAGGCGCATCAGAAGGGTAAGCAGGCCGTTAACGCACAGGTAAATCAGTCCCGCAGCCGCATAAACCGTGACATCGTAGGTCCGGCCATACAGTAACTGACCGTGTCCCATGACTTCCATCAGCGTAATCGTAAACGCCAGCGAGGTGCCCTTAAAGACCAACACGACTTCATTGGAGTAAGAGGAGAGTGCACGCTTAAATGCATAAGGCAGCAAAATGCGCAGGCTTTGTCTGGGCGTCATGCCCAGCGCCTCGCAGGACTGCCACTGACCGGCAGGTATCGCCCGCACCGCACCGTAAAACAGCTGCGTGGTATAGGCAGCACTGTTCAGCGACAACGCCAGCATGGCACACAACCAGGGTTGTGACAGCAGATGCCACAGCCACGGCAGTTTTTGCAGGCTGGGAAACTGACCGGGCCCGTAGTAGATCAGGAAAATCTGCACCAGCAGCGGGGTGCCGGTAAACAGGGTGATAAATCCTTTAATCAGGGGCGAAAACAGCGGTGTTTTCAGGGTCAGTGCGATGGTAAACATCAGCGACAGACACAGCGCGACCACCAGCGATGCCGCAGTCAGTGTCAGGCTGGTATGAAGCCCTTTCAACAGTTCGGGTAAATATTGCAGCATCAGCTGTTCCCCCGTTCAAAACGGGTCGTACGGTGTTCAATACGACGCAGCACTGCCTGGCTAAACAGCGTAATCACCAGGTAAATGGCCGCCGCAATCAGGAACCAGGTAAAGGGTTCCTGCGTACGCGTAGCGATGCTTTTGGTTTGCAACATCAGGTCGTTAACGCTGATAAGCGACACCAGCGCAGTGTCCTTCAGCAAGACCAGCCACTGGTTACCCAGACCGGGCAGCGCATGACGCCACATCTGCGGCATGATGAGGCGGAAAAAGATCGCCGACCTCCTCATGCCCAGCGCCTGGCCCGATTCCCATTGACCGACCGGCACGGCTTTTAACGCACCGCGCAGCGTTTGTGACGCATAGGCGGCGTAAAGCATAGCCAGTGCAATCACGCCACACAGGAACGGGCTGACATCAAAATTTTCGATCTGCATCTTAACCGGTACGCTGAACAGACCGAAATGTAGCGTAAAACCGTCAGACAGCGTCAGGAGCAGTTGCGAGGCACCAAAGTAGATAAACAGCACCACCAGAATCTCTGGCAGGCCGCGAATCAGGGTGACCAGTGCGGTGCCTGCCCAGGCGAGCGGACGCAGCCGCATTGACTCCCAGCCAGCAAAAATCATCGCCAGCACAAGGCCAGCGATGAGGGCACAAACAGCAAGGCCGACGGTCATGCCGGCGGCGCTTGCAAGCGGAATTATTTCATTCATCAGAAATTACTGCTGAAACCATTTGTTGTAGATGGTTTTGTAAGTGCCATTGGCCTTGATTTTATCAAGCGCGGTGTTGAACTTGCCTTGCAGCTCGGTATTGCCCTGACGAACGGCGATGCCCAGGCCGGTGCCAAAATAGGCTTTATCCGTGACTTTCTCACCCACCGGGGCCAGATTCGCGTTTTGTTTCAGCCACTCGTTCACCACGGCGCTGTCGCCAAAGACCGCATCAATACGGCCATTTTTCAGGTCAAGCACGGCATTCTGATAGCTGTCATAAGGGACAACGGTGATGTCACTGTGTTTGTCGGCCAGGTATTTCTGATGTGTGGTGCCGTTTTGCACGCCTACACGTTTACCTTTCAGCGCGTCAACACTGGCCACTTTGCCTTTCTGCGCCACGAAAATCGCGGAGTTATCGTAGTAAGGCTTGCTGAACAGCACCTGCTTTTCGCGCTCAGGCGTAATGTCCATACCGGCCATAACGGCATCGAAACGGCGGAATTTCAGGCTTGGGATCAGGCTGTCAAAAGACTGGTTGGTAAAGGTACAGGTTGCATCCATCTCTTTACACAGCGCATTCGCCAGATCGACGTCGAAGCCCTGAATTTTGTTGTTGGCATCGACAAATTCAAACGGAGGATAGGAGGCCTCGGTGGCAATACGAATAGTTTCAGCGGCGGAGGCGCTTAAACTCAATCCGGCAAGCAGTGCAGCAAGTACGACTTTTTTCATTTTTAGCATCCTGACTTAGTGCGAAAGATAATGTGCAAACGCCTCGGTTTGCGGCTGTGTAAAGCGGCTGGCATCACCCTGTTCCACGATATGCCCGTTTTCCATATAAACCACACGGCTGGCCGTTTTACGGGCCACGTCCACTTCGTGCGTCACGATAACCTGTGTAATCTGCGTCTGAGCCAGTTCGCGGATAATACTGACGATCTGGGCGGTGATTTCAGGGTCGAGCGCGGCAGTGGGTTCATCAAATAACAGCACCTGCGGCTCCATCATCAGCGCACGGGCAATGGCTACGCGTTGCTGTTGCCCGCCAGAAAGGTGCAGGGGGAAACGGTCGCTATAGCTGGTCAGGCGCAGACGATCGAGGAGCTTGTCGGCTCTGGCCCGTGCGTCGGCCTTGCTCAGGCCTAGTACACGGCAGGGGGCTTCCATCAGGTTTTGCAGCACCGTCAGGTGCGGCCAGAGATTATATTGCTGGAAGACCATCCCGACATTTTGACGAAGCTCGCGTATCGCGGCCTCTGAAGGGGTTTTGCTGAAGTCGAAATCATTACCTGCAATGTGCAACTGGCCTGAGCGTGGGCGCTCAAGCAGATTCAGCACGCGCAACAGCGAACTTTTTCCTGCGCCGCTTGGGCCAAGCAGCACCAGCGTTTCGCCCTGCGGACATTCCAGGTTAATGTCAAACAGCGCCTGGTGAGCACCGTAGAAACAATTAATCGCGTTTAGTTGAATACTCATGCGCCAATTTTGAATAGCTATTAGTTTTGCGGATTTTAACGTCACCAAAATAGTTATGCAATTAAGGTGGCTTAAAATTTACGAATAAGCGGTAAACACACAAAAGATTAGCACAAGATATCGCGAGACAAGGCGGTGAGAAGACGGGGAACCGGAGGTGGCACGGGATAAAAACGCACGGCCTGGCCGCCGGCGTTTTTATCTGCTGATGTCAAAAAGCGTTTATTTCTTTGTTTTTTCAAGCAGCTGGCTAAGCGATCCTCCGCCAGGATGCGGGACATCTGCCACATAGCGGACATCATCGACGACCCAGCAACTGCCCTGATGAATCATCAGCACTTCGTCCTGCCACTGTTTGTCACCGCGGCTCATTTTCACGCGCAGGGGAATGTTACGGGCATCCCGGTTAGGAATCGTGGAAGCATCGGCAACGTCAACCCCGGTTGGCCCCTGAGCCAGGCTGGAGAAGAGATCGCCGTTGCGCCACGTCGCCGCATCCGGACGTTGGCTGGCTTGCAGCAGCGCCTGATAAAGCCCATCGCTCAGGTAAGGGCGATACTGTGCCAGCGTCGCGGTATCAGGCAGGCCGGATGAAGGATGCTCAATACGCATGTCGTAAAAACGCTGGGCGACGGTGTCCGGGCCACCTTCCACGCAGGGGGCCATGCGCGGGCCATTATCCTTAATTACCGGCTCGACCGTCGTACAGGCACTCAGCAGCAGCGCAGCCGGGAGCAAAAGCGCAAAACCTTTGTTTCTCATCTCGATTTCCTTATTGTTCTCTGGCAAGGTGCTTTTTTAACATAGAGTATAGCCCTGCTTTTAGGTGAAAGAGCCTTTGACCCGTTTCGGTAACAGGAGAGTACGATGAAATTGTCAACAACCCCGACGCTGGAAGGACACAGCATCACGGAATACTGCGGCGTAGTCACCGGTGAAGCGATTCTGGGGGCCAATATATTCCGCGATTTTTTCGCCGGGATTCGCGATATTGTGGGCGGCCGCTCGGGCGCTTATGAGAAAGAACTGCGTAAAGCGCGCGAGATCGCGTTTAAAGAGCTGGAAGAGCAGGCCAGAGCGCTAGGGGCGAACGCGGTGGTGGGCATTGATATTGACTATGAAACCGTAGGGAAAGACAGCAGCATGCTGATGGTTAGCGTCAGCGGCACGGCGGTTGTTATTCGTTGAAACGCCTCCTGTGCTGTCTGATGGCGCTGCTGCTGGCGGGCTGCCACTCAGGCATTGAATCACGATCGGGCTACTGGGTTGATTTGCGCCATCCCGCACAGGGGGCGCGTCCGCGCGTGAAGGTGGTAGTGATTCACTATACCGCTGAGGATTTCTCCTCCTCGCTGGCTACGCTGACTGACCGTGACGTCAGCGTGCATTATCTTATTCCTCGCCAGCCACCGCAGCGCAACGGTAAAGGCATTATCTGGCAACTGGTACCGGAGCAGGATTTGGCCTGGCATGCCGGCGCCAGCTTCTGGCGCGGCGCAACCCGTATTAACGACACCTCGGTGGGCATCGAACTGGTGAACAACGGCTATCGCCGGACGCCGGCCGGAGTGACGTGGCAACCGTTTCCTCCTGCGCAGATTCGCACCCTGGCGGCGCTGGTACGGGATATAACGCAGCGCTATGGCATCGCACCGGAAAATATTGTGGGCCACAGCGATATCGCGCCGCAGCGTAAGCAGGATCCCGGCCCGCTGTTTCCCTGGCAGCAACTGGCCGCTGAGGGCATTGGCGCGTGGCCCGATCCACAACGCGTGGCGTTTTATCTGGCCGGACGCGATCGTTACGCCGCTGTGCCAGCCGTAACCCTGCTGGAGTGCTTGCAGCGTTATGGTTATCAGGTAACGGAAGGAATGAGCGCGGACGCGCAACAGAAACTGATTGCCGCCTTTCAGATGCATTTTCGTTCTGCAAATATTCAGGGCTTCGCGGATGCCGAAACCCTGGCGATAGCGCAGGCCCTGCTGGAGAAATACGGCACAGCGCAATAATCCCTCGATCACGGCGCTGTGGCGAGGTCAGCGGCCTGCGTAAGGCGAGGCGGGCAGGTTCACCGCATCCGTTGCCGCATCAGGACGGTGCTGTGCCAGGAAGGCCCGCCAATGACCGAGCACCGTTTCAAGCGCGGGACGCTCAGCATCCAGATGGGTCACAATCCGTGTTACCGGGCCCACACTCATCAGGACGTTGTGCGCATGCATCCACTGGCCCAGCGCCGTAACCTGATCGACCGGGATGCGCACGAACAGCATATTCGTCTGCTGCTCAGCGACGTCAATCCCCATCTTTTGCAGTTCCTGTCCCAGCCAGGCGGCGTTGTCGTGGTCCGTTTGCAAACGCGTAACGTTGTGTTGCAGCGCATACAGGCCCGCCGCCGCCAGAATACCGGCCTGGCGCATGCCTCCGCCGGCCATTTTGCGCCAGCGGCGTGCACGTTCGATATAGGCTGCCTCGCCGCAGAGTAGCGAGCCTACCGGCGCGCCCAGGCCCTTCGACAGACAAATGGTCAAGGTATCGCAATAGCGGGCAATGTTTTCCAGCGTGGTTTGCTGTGCGACGACCGCATTGAAAATGCGAGCGCCGTCGATATGCAGCGCCAGTTTATGTGCTCGGGTAAAATGCCAGGCCTGCTCCAGGTAGGCAGCGGGTAACACTTTACCATGATGGGTATTTTCCAGGCTCAGCAGCCGGGTGCGGGCAAAATGGATGTCGTCGGGTTTAATAACGTCTGCCACGACATCCAGCGGCAAACTGCCGTCTGCTGCTGCGAGAATGGGTTGGGGCTGGATACTGCCCATCACCGCCGCGCCGCCGGCTTCATATTTATAATTGTGCGCCTGCTGGCCCACAATATACTCTTCGCCGCGTTCGCAGTGGCTGAGCAGGGCCACCAGGTTCGCCTGCGTGCCGGTAGGGAAAAACAGCGCTGCCGCTTTACCACTCAGACGTGCGGCTTCGGCTTCCAGTGCATTGACGGTGGGATCATCGCGATAGACGTCATCACCGGTTTCAGCGGCCATCATCGCCTGTAACATCGCGCTGCCGGGACGGGTGACGGTATCACTGCGTAAATCGATCATCGGGCGCTCCTGGTCTGCGGAAAACAGGCGGGCAGAGAACCCGCCCGCAAGAGCACTCTGTTTTACCGTAGCCAGTTGGTTTTTGCCAGCTCCAGCACTTCGTCACCCCGTCCATTGATGATGGCACGAAGCATATAGAGGCTGAATCCTTTGGCCTGTTCCAGCTTGATCTCCGGCGGCATAGCCAGCTCTTCCTTCGCGGTGATCACATCCACCAGCACCGGGCCGTCATGGGCAAAGGCCTGTTCCAGTGCGCCATTGAGTTCTGACGCTTTTTCAACCCGAATACCTTTCACGCCGCAGGCCTCGGCAATGGCCGCAAAGTCAGGATTATGCAGATCCGTCCCGTCAGTCAGGTAGCCGCCCGCTTTCATTTCCATGGCGACAAACCCCAGCGAACTGTTGTTAAAAATGACCAGTTTGACAGGCAATTTCAGCTGTGCGACGGTCAGAAAATCACCCATCAGCATGCTGAATCCACCATCGCCACAGAGCGCCACGACCTGACGGTCCCGGTTAAGCGACTGTGCACCCATCGCCTGTGGCATGGCGTTCGCCATCGAACCGTGATTAAACGATCCGAGCAGGCGACGCTTGCCGTTCATCTTCAGATAACGCGCCGCCCACACGGTCGGCGTGCCCACATCGCAGGTAAAAATAGCATCTTCGTCAGCCAGTTCACTGATTTGCTGAGCCAGATACTGCGGGTGAATGGGCTGCCTGTCGTTCGCGGTGGCCAGCGCATCCAAATCCTTACGCGCTTCCGCGTAGTGTTTCAGCGCACTGTCGAGATGATGCTGATCGGTTTTCACCTGCAGCTTCGGCAGTAACGCGCGCAGCGTCGTTTTGACATCACCGACGTACGCCTGGTCGACATGACAGTGCGATCCCAGACTGCCGGGATTAATATCGATTTGAATGATGTTGGCTTTCTCAGGGTAGAAGGCGCGATAGGGGAACTGAGTACCCAACAGCACCAGCGTATCCGCATTCATCATGGCATGATAACCCGAGGAGAAACCGAT
Organism: Pantoea sp. SGAir0183; assembly: GCF_043545505.1. Lineage (NCBI taxonomy): Bacteria > Pseudomonadati > Pseudomonadota > Gammaproteobacteria > Enterobacterales > Erwiniaceae > Pantoea > Pantoea sp. SGAir0183. Next base: position 2,950,636 of record NZ_CP028053.1, on the reverse strand, counting down.
TAGCCCGGTCATGCCCACATCGTACGGGTTGTCATATTCGATATGCTCTTTGCCGCGCAACGCATGCACAACAGGGGCTTTCAGCGTTGCCGCCAGTTGCACCACTTCCTCATGCGCACCGGCACAGCCGCTGCCGCACATCAGCGTAATATTGCGGGCGTCATTCAGTGTTTGTGTCAGGGTCGCCAGTTCATCGGCAGACGGCAACACGACGGGTAGCTGCGGTGGATACCACTCTGCACGCGCAGCATCGGGAGCAGGTTGCAGCGCCACATCGCCCGGCAGCACCACCACGGAAACCCCACGGTTCAGAATCGCTTTGCGCATGGCAATGCCCAATACCTGGGGCAACTGCTCGGGATTGGAGACCAGTTCGCAATAGTGACTGCACTCGCGAAACAACTCTTGTGGATGCGTTTCCTGGAAGTAACCGCTGCCGATCTCACTGGAGGGGATGTGGGCGGCAATGGCCAGTACCGGAACGCGATTGCGGTGGCAGTCGAACAGCCCGTTAATCAGATGCAGGTTACCTGGCCCACAGGAACCCGCGCAGACCGCAAGCGTGCCACTGGCATGTGCTTCCGCACCCGCAGCAAAAGCTGCCACTTCTTCATGGCGGGTAGGCATCCACTCAATGGTGCCCATTTTGTTCAGACTGTCAGTGAGTCCGTTTAACGAGTCACCTGTGACGCCCCAAATACGTTTTACACCGGCGTTTTCCAGCGTTTTGGCCACCAGCGCCGCGACGGTTTGTTTCATCTTCATCTCCTTGGTCATTCGTTGCCATCCCGGGGAGGGCAGAATTAAACAGCTACCAAGAAGCGTAGACGAGAGTCATTCAACTCTACCGTAAAAAATTGCATCAAAAGTTGAATTTCGCGCTCAGGCTGAGAACAGCGCAATAAGCACGGGCGCGGCCAGGCTCATAATAAATCCATGCACGATCGCCGCCGGCACAATATCGGTACCGCCTGCACGTTGTAAAACGGGCAGGGTAAAATCCATCGACGTCGCGCCGCACAAGCCCAGCGCGCTGCTGCGGTGGCGGGCGATCAGCGCGGGAATCAGCATAATGGCGATAAGCTCTCGCAGCAGGTCATTAAAAAACGCGGCACTGCCGATCACTGGCCCAAAGGCTTCTGTCATCAGAATGCCGGAAAGGGAATACCAGCCAAAGCCACTGGCGAGTGCCAGGCCGGTTTTAAGGGGGAGCCCCAGTATCAGCGCCGCTATAATGCCGCCCAGTAAGCCACTCAGCAGGACGACACAGGCAATCGTCATCCCCCGGCGATTCAGGATAATCTGACGCAGCGTCATGCCGCTGCCGCGCAGTTGAATACCGACCAGCAAGAGCAGGAAGATCAAGGCATATTCACTGGCTGCGGATGCATGGTGCAGCCAGGGCCATTGCGTAAGGCCCAGCGCAAAGCCGAGGACTACGACGCCGCACAACGTCAGCGATTCCAGCGCCATATGTAAACGTGACGGCAGTTTTTGCTGTTTATGATGATGTTGCCAGGGCATCCGCTGTTCCAGCCAGCGCAATGCCAGCAGGTTGCACAGTAAAATACAGCCCGCAGCGACGGATGCCGTATAAAAAACGGTGATCAGATTGCTGCTAAGGTTGTCCAGAAAAGCCAGGCTGATGCCCATAAAAAACAGAATGACATAGACCATCCAGCCCAGCAGACGATTTACCGCCTTAAGAAACCTGGCCTGCCGGACGGGTAACAGCCAGCCAGCGAAAAGCGGGAGGAGAATCAGTAACAGTCCTGAATACATAATGAAAAGATCGTCCATGTTAAAATTGACGCTACGCTAACGAAAAAGCACAGGGGAGTAAACCCTGACGGTAAAGTCACCTGACCGCCAGAGCAACGCGTTCCCTTCTTCGGTCAGCTCAGAGGATAAAGCGCTATGAATCTGGAACATATCGATATCCGGGGATTTCGCGGCATTAATCAGCTTTCTCTTCCGTTAACGCGCATTAACCTGTTGATCGGCGAAAATGCCTGGGGGAAATCCAGTCTGCTGGATGCACTGAGTCTGCTGCTGTCACCGCACACGCGCGAGTATGTTTTTACGTCTGACGATTTTCATTTTACGCCAGGTGACAGGGACGACCAGGTGCATCGCCTGTCTGTGGTTTTTCATTTTCGTGAGGATGAGGCAGAAACCAGCGGACCACTTGCGCCTTTCTGGCGAGGCGCGATACCCGGACAACGCTATCTGCGTTACAGCATCCAGGCCAGACGACACGCTGGCCAGATTCGATCCTCGCGACGCTTTATCGACAGCGAGGGCCAGGTGTTGCCTGAAGCGGGAACGGCTGAGGCGATCGATGTTCTTCTGCGTATGAATCCGGTATTACGCCTGCGCGATGCGCGTTTTAGCCGCCGCCTGCGTCCCATTGCCAGCCGGGTGGATGAACGTCTGACGACATTAAATCAACTGACGCAGGAGCTGGATAACCTGACGCGCGATCTGGACCGTCATCCCCAACAGTTGAGCGATGCGGTCCTGCGTCAGGGCGTGCAAACGCTACAGCAACTGATGGAGCACTATTTTCTGGTGCAGCATCCGGATCACGGGAGCCAGGCGTTCCGCGTCGATCCACAGTCACGGGATGGCGTTGAGGGCTGGCGTTCGCTAGATCAGCTTAATCATCTGATTGCTGCGACCGATGTGCGCAGCCGTCAGCTGATTTTGCTGCGGATGTTTAGCTTACTGATGCAGGCAAGGGGCAATGAGCCGTTGCTCCCGGGTGCGCGACCGCTGTTGTTAATTGAAGATCCGGAAACACGACTGCATCCCATCATGCTTTCGGTGGCCTGGAACTTGCTTGCGCTGCTGCCGTTGCAGAAGATTGCCACGACCAACTCGGGCGAGTTATTGTCGCAGGTGGCGGTAGAGGATGTGTGTCGACTGGTACGCGAACCCACGCGCGTGGCGGCGTGGCGCATCGGCCCTGAAGGATTGAGTGCAGAAGACAGCCGTCGCATCGGCTTTCATATTCGTGTTAACCGCCCCTCAGCGTTGTTTGCCCGTTGCTGGTTGCTGGTGGAAGGTGAAACCGAAGTCTGGATTATCAATCAGATGGCACGACAATGCGGTTATCACTTCGCGGCAGAAGGGATAAAAGTCATTGAATATGCGCAGTCAGGTCTGAAGCCGTTGCTGAAATTTGCCCGACGCATGGGCATCGCCTGGCATGTCCTGACGGATGGCGACATGGCAGGAAAAAAATATGCCGCCACGGCGCGCAGCCAGCTTCAGCCGCATGATAATGAAAAGCATCATCTGACCCAGCTTCCGGCGGCCGATATGGAACAGTTCCTCTACAACAACGGCTTTAGCGAGGTTTACCATGCGGCAGCGCATCTGCCGTTAAACGTGCCTGTTAATTCCAGGCGTATTATTACCAAAGCGATTCATCGCGCATCAAAACCGGAACTGGCCATCACGGTCGCTATGGCGGCCGCAGAACGCGGAACCGCGTCTGTTCCGACCTGTCTGCAAGAGATGTTTGTTCGCGTCATCCAACTGGCGCAGGGGAAGGCGGGTTAAGGCATAAAGTAAAAATGCCAGCGCATCAGGCTGGCATTTTTGACGGAGCGGTCCAACGTTGGGGATGTCAGGCCACGGCCTGCTGCGCTTCTACGGGTACAATAAGACTGGCATGGTTGCCCTTCGGGCCTTGATGAACGTCAAAATGGACCTGCTGGCCCGCTTTTAACGTCCTGTAACCATCCATCTGTATTGTTGAGTAGTGTGCGAAGATATCTTCGCCGCCCCCGATTGGACAGATAAAGCCGAAACCTTTGGCGTTATTGAACCATTTAACGGTACCTGTCTCCATGCTTTTACTTCCCTCGCAAGACATTTTATAAGTAGGTGAGGTGACGTAAGCTGTGAGTCGGGTTTGATTAAAACTCAATCAGCTTGTGAAGCTAGAATGTAGAAAAATCGCCGCGATCGTCAAGCAAACCACCGGGCCAGGTGGGGAGAAAATCATCAAAATTTGAGGTAGTTAACGCTATTTGAAATTTTGTGATACAGGTCGCGTAACGAATTTTTGGCTGACCGATTCATTAGCGGCAGTGCACTTGACACACGTGTTAAACTCTACAGATGACACCGGGTTTGATGATGACGTACTGACTCACAACGGAACACTATGGCAAACACTAAAGACTGGCTAAATTTCGAACACTTAGCCGAAGGTAAAGTACGCGAAGAGTTAAAGCCACCTTCGATGTATAAAGTCATTCTGAATAATGACGATTATACACCTATGGAATTTGTTATTGACGTTCTGCAAAAGTTCTTTTCTTATGATATTGAACGTGCAACGCAACTGATGCTGAAAGTTCACTACCACGGTAAAGCCATCTGTGGTGTATTTACCGCAGAAGTCGCTGAGACGAAAGCGGCACAGGTGAACAATTACGCGCGGGACAATCATCATCCGTTGCTGTGTACGCTTGAAAAAGCCTGAGCCTCTCTCCATACAGGAAGCAGGTCAGAGCGATTAACTGGAGGAGGTGCCTAATGCTCAATCAAGAACTGGAACTCAGTTTAAACATGGCTTTCGCCAGAGCGCGTGAGCACCGTCATGAGTTTATGACTGTCGAGCATTTGTTACTGGCATTGCTCAGTAACCCGTCGGCAAGAGAGGCACTGGAAGCCTGTACGGTGGACATTGTGGCTCTGCGGCAGGAGCTTGAAGCCTTCATTGAACAAACCACGCCTGTGCTGCCCGCCAGTGAAGAGGAGCGCGATACGCAACCGACGCTCAGCTTCCAGCGCGTGTTGCAACGCGCCGTGTTCCACGTTCAGTCATCCGGACGCAGCGAAGTCAATGGCGCGAATGTTTTGGTCGCCATCTTCAGCGAACAAGAATCCCAGGCAGCGTATCTGCTGCGCAAACACGAAGTCAGCCGCCTCGATGTGGTGAACTTCATCTCTCACGGTACGCGCAAAGACGAACCGGGCCAGGCACCTGGTGCTGAAAATCCGGTTAACGAAGAGCAAGCAGGCGGGGAGGAACGTATGGAAAACTTCACCACCAATCTTAATCAGCTTGCTCGCGTTGGCGGCATTGATCCGCTGATTGGCCGCGACAAAGAGCTGGAACGTACGATTCAGGTTCTGTGTCGTCGCCGTAAAAATAATCCCCTGCTGGTGGGTGAGTCGGGCGTCGGTAAAACCGCGATTGCGGAAGGATTAGCCTGGCGAATCGTTCAGGGCGACGTGCCAGAGGTGATGAAGGACTGCACCATTTACTCGCTGGACATTGGTTCGCTGCTGGCGGGCACCAAGTACCGTGGTGACTTTGAAAAACGTTTTAAAGCGTTGCTGAAACAGCTTGAGCAAGATAACTCCAGCATCCTGTTTATTGATGAAATTCACACCATTATCGGTGCGGGCGCCGCATCGGGTGGACAGGTGGATGCCGCTAACCTGATTAAGCCGCTGCTCTCCAGTGGCAAAATCCGCGTAATGGGATCAACCACTTATCAGGAATTCAGCAATATTTTTGAGAAAGATCGTGCCCTGGCGCGTCGTTTCCAGAAAATTGACATTACCGAGCCCTCTGTTGAAGAGACGGTGCAGATTCTTAATGGTCTGAAAACCAAATACGAAGCGCACCATGATGTACGTTACACCGCGAAAGCCGTGCGCGCGGCGGTGGAGCTGGCGGTGAAATACATCAACGATCGTCATTTGCCGGATAAGGCTATCGATGTCATTGATGAAGCCGGTGCCCGTGCGCGCCTGATGCCTGCCAGCAAACGTAAGAAAACGGTGAATGTGGCGGACATTGAAACGGTGGTGGCGCGTATTGCCCGTATTCCGGAGCAAAGTGTGTCAGCAACCGATCGCGATACGCTGAAAAATCTGGGCGACCGTCTGAAAATGCTGGTCTTCGGTCAGGATAATGCCATTGAGGCATTGACTGAAGCCATCAAGATGAGCCGCGCAGGTCTGGGTCAGGATCGCAAGCCGGTAGGGTCGTTCCTGTTTGCCGGTCCTACCGGTGTGGGTAAAACCGAAGTGACCGTCCAGTTAGCTAAAGCGCTGGGCATCGAACTGCTGCGCTTCGACATGTCCGAATATATGGAACGTCACACCGTCAGCCGTCTGATTGGTGCGCCTCCCGGCTATGTCGGTTTCGATCAGGGCGGCTTGCTGACCGATGCGGTGATCAAACATCCTCACGCCGTTGTGCTGCTGGATGAAATTGAGAAAGCGCATCCGGACGTGTTCAACCTGTTGTTGCAGGTCATGGACAACGGCATGCTGACTGATAACAACGGTCGCAAAGCGGACTTCCGTAACGTGGTGCTGGTGATGACCACCAACGCCGGCGTGCGTGAAACTGAGCGTAAATCTATTGGCCTGATTCATCAGGACAACAGTACGGATGCAATGGAAGAGATTAAGAAAATCTTTACGCCTGAATTCCGTAACCGTCTGGACAACATTATCTGGTTCAGCCACCTGTCAACGGACGTCATTCACCAGGTGGTCGACAAGTTTATTGTTGAACTGCAGGCGCAGCTGGATGCGAAAGGCGTTTCGCTGGAAGTCAGTGACGAAGCGCGTGACTGGCTGGCAGAGAAGGGCTATGACAAAGCGATGGGTGCCCGTCCAATGGCGCGTACCGTGCAGGAGAGCCTGAAGAAACCGCTGGCGAACGAACTGCTGTTTGGTTCTCTGGTCGACGGGGGATCGGTTTCCGTTGCGCTGGATAAAGAGAAGGGGCAACTGACCTATCACTTCCTCAGCGCGCAAAAACGCAAAACGGAAGGGACGGTGCACTAAGCACCGTTTCACAGAAAGAGAAAAGGCCGGATAAAATCCGGCCTTTTTTTTGTCCGCCTGCGCGCACGCAGGCAGCAGCATCAACGCAACTCAGCGACTACGGAAGACAATGCGGCCTTTGCTCAGGTCGTACGGGGTCAGCTCGACAGTCACTTTGTCGCCCGTCAGGATGCGGATGTAGTTTTTACGCATTTTACCGGAGATATGAGCGGTAACCACGTGTCCGTTCTCAAGTTCTACGCGGAACATGGTGTTAGGTAACGTATCCAGTACGGTACCTTGCATTTCAATATTGTCTTCTTTGGCCATCGAATCCTCTGGGTGTACTACCTTTCAGTTGAATCGGCAAGATAATGCCCAATTCAACAAGTTATGTAAAGAACCGTCGGCAATAAAGCCAACGCATCGCCGTGCTTCGCGTGTCAACGCGAGCATGTCGGTTAAATTCGGGTGTTTATGTGACGTCTGCGGGGGATTAGCGGGCTAAGAATCTGAATCAACCGGTAACACGCGCACGATTGAAACAGTTCCGAGAGTGCGATGAGATTCCCAGCCTGGCAATTCCGGCTTGAAAACCAAGCGCGGACGACATACCAAACCTGGCTATTATATCACTTAACCGACTTTATGTGTGCAAAACATCTACGCAACTTTTAAAAAAGGGTTTGATTACGCCAGCAGCCGCTGTCAACGGCCAGGGATGCCAGGTTTTTTACCTGCTCAAGATAACGATCGCGTGCAATCTCAACCGCTCCCAGCGAAGCGGTATGGGGGTTAAGTATCTGACAATCCACTAACTGGCCCCCGTGCTTAATAAAATGCTGACAGAATACCAGTAAGGCCGTTTTTGACGCATTGGGTTGCAGGCTGAACATCGATTCGCCGCAAAAGATTTGTCCCAACGCCAGACCGTACATGCCACCTGCAAGGGTTTGATCGCGCCAGACTTCAATCGAATGCGCGTGGCCCAGTTCATAGAGCTTCTGCCAGGCGCGTTTCACTTCAAACGTAATCCATGTACCTTCTTCGCGGCCCAGGGCACAGCCGTCAACGACATCGCCAAAGGCCTCATTCATCGTCACCCGATAAGGTGACTGCTGATGAAACCGCTTCATACTGCGACTGAGATGGAACTGCGTCGGGAATAACACCGCTCGCGGATCGGGTGACCACCACAAAATCGGATCGCCGGGCGAGAACCAGGGAAAAATACCCTGCTGATAGGCACTCAGCAGGCGTGCAGGGGAGAGATCGCCGCCCATCGCCAGCAGGCCGTTCGGCTCGCGCAGCGCGGTTTCCGGTGGCGGAAAGCGCAACGACTCTTGTGACAGTTGAACCAGTCTCATCGCGGTAATGTACCCCTCAGCGTTTGCTCAGCACTATAGCGCAAAGCGCTGCTGGAAACGCCAGTAACGTCCACCTTTTGCGACTAATTCAGAATGATTTCCCTGCTCGACGATCTTACCGCTGTCCATAAGGCAAATTCGGTCCATTTGCGCCAGGCCGCGCAGACGATGCGTTACCATAATGACCGTTTTACCCGTGGTGATCTGCTGCAGAAGGGCGAGAATCTGCTGCTCGGTGGTGGCATCAAGTCCTTCAGTCGGCTCGTCCAGAAGCCATAAGTCGCCGTTGTGTAACATCGCCCGGGCGATGGCCAGGCGGCGTAGCTCTCCACCCGACAGCGGACGGCCGCCTTCACCCAGCCAGGCATTAAGCCCTTCTTCATTTTCCAGCAGGCCCTGAAGCCCGGTTTGCACCAGTGCATTTTCAAGCATTGCATCACTGGCGGTGGGGCAGGCCAGCAACAAATTGTCCCGTAGCGTCTGACTAAACACATGGACGCGCTGGGTGACTACGCTGATGCGCTGGCGAAGTTGGGCTTCATCCCAGTCCGCAAGCGGTACGCTGTTCAATACGATTTCGCCCTGTTGCGCCTCCCAGGCGCGGGTGAGCAGCCCAAGCAAGGTGGACTTGCCGCAGCCTGTGGGGCCGAGAAGGGCAATACGTTCACCGGCTTTCATCGTCAGTGAAAACTGATCCAACACCTTTTCAGGTCGTCCCGGATAACGGAAATCCAGCGCGTCAATCCTGAGTTGCAGCGCACCGGCGGGAACCGTGCTTGTGGATGGAAAGAGGATGGCAGGCGACTGATCGATAACGTCATTGACGCGTTGTGCTGCTGTGATTACCTGAGACAGGGGCAAAAAGGCGCTCGCGATCGGCGCCAGTGCTTCAAAAGCTGCCAGGGCACAAAACACCACCAGGGCAATGAGCGGTCCGGGCAGTTGCTGCTGCGCAATGCTTGTTGCGCTCAGCCAGAGCAGGGCAGTAACAGTGAGGCCACTGCATAACAGCAGCAGACTTTGCGCCAGCGCCTGTAAACGCTCCTGCTGACGTTGTGCGTCCTGCCACTGCTGCTCATCTTCGTCCAGCCTGGCCCGCCAGCGGGCAGCGTTACCATACAGTGTCAGTTCTGCCTGTCCCGCCAGCCAGTGCATTAACTGCTCTCGCCAGCGCGATCGCTGCCTGGCAATCGCGATGCCGGTGGGCGCGCCCAGACGGTAGAACAGCGGGGGAAAAAGGCAGAGCAGCGTAAGCAGAATGCCGCCCAGCACCAGCGCCAGGTGCAGATCAATCAGGCTGAGGCCGGCTGTTACCACGACGATAACGATAAACGCGCCCAGCAGCGGCGAGAGGACCCGCAAATAGAGATAATCCAGCGTATCCACATCACCAACAAAACGATTAAGCAGATCGGCCTGACGAAAGAGCGCGAGCTGGCCGGGAGAAAGCGCAATCAGGCGGCTAAACGTGAAGACACGCAGATGCTGTAAAACCCGAAACGTTGCGTCGTGACTTACTAACCGCTCAAAATACCGGGCGGCGGTACGGGTAATCGCTGCGCCGCGCACGCCAGCGGCGGGAAGCATATAGTTGAAACTATACAGGCCAGCCACACCGGCTACAGAAGAGGCGGCCAGAAACCAGCCCGACAACGTGAGCAAGCCGATACTGGCTAACAGCGTGACAATCGCCAGCACGATCCCTGACGTCAGGCGGAAGGGATGACGCAGCCATAGCCGCAGAAAGGGACGCAGAGCCGTCATCAGAAAATCTCCTGTTGCCGGTGTTGTAATAAATCACTGAACGGACCGGACGCAGTCAGCGTCTGCCAGTCGCCCTGCTGTACGATCTGACCGGCCTGCATTACCCAGATCGCATCCCATGTCTGAAGCAGATCAATTTGGTGGGTGATCATCAGTGTCGTCTGGCGCGTGGCCGCCTGATTTAATGCCTGCATCACATGATGTTCACTTTGACTGTCCAGGCTGGCAGCGGGCTCATCCAGTAACAATAACTGGGCGGGTTTATACAGCGCGCGGGCTACGGCAATGCGCTGTGCCTGACCGACCGATAAGTGATGACTGGCATCCCCCGGTTCGGTATCCAGTCCGGCAGGCAGTCGGGAAAGAAATTCATCGATCCCACATGATGCGGTTAAGGCACTTAGCCGTGCGGGATCGTGCGGCGCATCCATGATGATATTGTCCCGTAACGTTGCGGCGGGTAGCTGGGGATTCTGGCCGACCCAGGCAAGATGCCGATGCCAGTCATGGCGTGCGATACGGTGAAGTTCAATGCCGTTAACTTTCAGCGATCCCTGATAAGGTAAAAAGCCCAGCAGGGCATTTAACAGTGCGGTTTTGCCTGCACCGCTTTTGCCCACCAGCGCGACGCGCGTGCCTGCGCGCAGGGTGAAGGTGAGCGGGCCGCAGAGCTGATGGCCATTGGGCGCGTGCACCGTCAGATTTTCTGCCACCAGCTCTACTGGCGCCGTTGCGCTAAAGGCGTCGCTGGCGGATGTGTTTTCGGCCTCTGGCGTTTCCTGCATAAAGCGTTCAAGCGCATCGGCACCGCCAATTGCCTGCGCTTTAGCATGGTAGAATGTGCCCAAATCGCGCAGAGGCTGAAAAAATTCCGGGGCCAGAATCAGCACCAGGAAGCCGGCAAACAGCGTCACGCCGCGGCCATAATCACCAAAGTGCAGTTCGCCCAAATAGGAAAAGCCAAAATAAACGGCGACAACGGCGATGGACAGTGACGCAAAAAATTCCAGTACTGACGAAGAAAGAAAGGCCAGGCGCAGAACCTCCATCGTCCGTTGACGGAAATCCGTCGTGGCGTCAGCAATCGCCTGTTTTTCGGCGTCTGCCCGATGAAACAGACGCAGGGTTTCCCGACCACGCAAGCGATCCAGAAAGTTGCCACTCAGGCGTGCGAGCGCCACAAAGTTACGGCGATTAGCCTCGGCCGCGCCCATGCCGACCAGGGCCATAAAAAGCGGGATCAACGGCGCGGTCGCGAACAGGATCAGACCTGCCGCCCAGTTTAACGGAAACAGGGTGAGCAATATGCAACAGGGAATGACCGCCGCCAGCGTCATCTGTGGCAAATAACGCGCGTAATAGGCCTGCATATCCTCGGTTTGCTCAAGAAGTAACGTTGCCCAGCTGCCGGCGGGCTTGCCCTGTATCCAGGCCGGACCCAACGCGGCCAGACGATCCAGCACCTGTTTACGCAAAGCCTGACGGATGGCCTGCCCTGCACGGAATCCAGCCTGCTCACGGGCATAATTCAGCGCGGCGCGCAGAACAAAGCACAGGATCAGAAGTGAAAATGAGGACAAAAGGGAGGCTGGAGAATGCCTGTCAATAATCAGCGCCTGCAGTAGCGACGCTAAAAGCCATGCCTGCATGATAATCAGAAGCGCGCCAGCGCAGCCCAGCAACGACGTAACGCGCAACCAGGGGCCAGCATGATGACACTGTTGACGAAGCCAACGAGTAAGATGCTGCTGACGCGATTTATTCATGCGAAACCCAATGTGGCAAAGACAAATGAAATGAGGCTGGTCCTCACACCCGGCGCCTGAATTTAGCATGGTGATAATAAAAAAGGCGACTGAAAAACAGTCGCCTCAAACAATTAAGATCAGGTTATTAACAACTTACTTATCGTTCTTAACCAATCCGTCAAGATAACGCTCTGCATCTAACGCAGCCATACAACCGGTACCGGCAGAGGTAATGGCCTGACGGTAGATATGGTCCATGACGTCACCCGCGGCAAACACGCCAGGGATACTGGTTTGCGTGGCATTACCATGCAGGCCGGACTGTACCTTGATGTAGCCGTTTTCCAGCGCCAGCTGACCATCGAAAATCGCCGTATTCGGGCTGTGTCCGATAGCAACAAACAGGCCGGCAACATCCAGCGTTTCGGTCTCTTCGGTATTCAGCGTTGAACGTAGCGTCAGGCCCGTCACGCCCATCTGATCGCCGACCACTTCTTCCAGCGTTCTGTGTGTATGCAACACGATATTGCCGTTGCTGACTTTTTCCATCAGACGATCAATAAGGATTTTCTCTGCGCGGAAGCTGTCGCGGCGGTGAATTAAATGCACTTCAGAGGCGATATTCGCCAGATAAAGTGCTTCTTCAACCGCGGTGTTTCCGCCACCGATAACGGCGACTTTTTGGTTGCGGTAGAAGAAACCATCACAGGTCGCACAGGCCGAAACGCCTTTGCCTTTAAAAGCGTCTTCCGACGGTAAGCCCAGATAGCGTGCTGATGCACCCGTGGCAATAATCAGCGCATCGGCAGTATATTCGCCACTGTCACCGGTCAGACGGAAGGGACGGTTCTGCAGATCGACCGTATGAATATGATCGAAAATAATTTCCGTGTTAAATTTCTCGGCATGCTCATGCATACGTTCCATCAGCGAGGGACCTGTCAGATCATGCGGGTCGCCCGGCCAGTTTTCCACTTCCGTCGTGGTGGTCAGCTGACCGCCTTTTTCCAGCCCGGTAATCAGTACTGGATTCAAATTGGCGCGTGCAGCATAGACGGCCGCGGTATAACCTGCCGGACCAGAGCCCAAAATGAGCAACTTACTGTGTTTAGCCGTACTCATGCGTTCCTCAGTTTTATTCACCTGACATAACCTGCGATTGTAGGGAATATGCCGTAGCAAAGACAACACTTGCGCACTTTTGTTAGCGATTGCTGCAAACGGCGTAGACGATGAATGGCTTTTTCGCCTGCCTCCTGTGCCAAAAGGGGGCAAAAATTCAGTTTACAGACCACCATCGCACGAAAATACTCATTTAAAAACAGTGACCCAGCGAAGTGTCTGGCATCTTGTCCTGAATTTAGACATTTTACTTTGACAATCGCCTGCGCATTTGCGAAAACAGTGTGAGAAGCGAATAACTTAGTCTGAACAAAACGGGTGTTGCCGCCGCGTTTTGGGCAGAGTACCGAACGAATTTTATCGTCTGATATTGGTCATGACGCATGCGGTGGACAGACAGCATGCGTCATACAAATAGGTACGAATGCGCTCAGACGCCGTTATTTCACTTCAAAAATGCCCCGAACAATGACCGTTTTCAGGGGATGGCAGGTAAAGGGAAGGAATGAAGAGAGACAATAATAATGGTAGATAATAAGAAACGCCCCGGTAAGGATCTCGACAGGATCGACAGAAACATTCTCAATGAATTGCAGAAAGACGGTCGCATCTCAAACGTGGAACTTTCCAAACGTGTAGGATTATCTCCTACACCTTGTCTTGAGCGTGTACGCCGTCTTGAACGTCAGGGGTTCATCCTTGGCTATACTGCGCAACTCAACCCTCACTACCTGGATGCTTCATTACTGGTATTTGTTGAGATTACTCTGAATCGTGGCGCACCTGATGTGTTTGAGCAATTTAACGCCGCTGTGCAAAAACTTGAGGAAACTCAAGAGTGTCACCTGGTTTCTGGTGATTTCGACTACCTGCTTAAAACGCGCGTGCCTGATATGTCCGCTTACCGCAAGCTGCTGGGTGAAACCTTGCTGCGCCTGCCAGGCGTAAACGACACGCGTACTTATGTGGTGATGGAAGAGGTCAAACAGAGCAATCGTCTGGTGATCAAAACGCGCTGATGCGTGGCAGGTGCAAAGCCTGGGAAATTTCGGTACACTCCTGTGAATACATACAGGACCAGCGTCGGGTGAGCCCGACGCTGTTGTTTCTTACTTTACAGGCACCTGGAGAGATCTCTTGAGCCAGGAATACACAGAAGATAAAGACGTTTCGTTACAGTCGCTGAGCAGCGGACGCCGTCTGCTGGAAGCGTTACTTATTTTGGTGGCATTGTTCGCCATCTACCTGATGGTTTCCCTGGTCAGCTTTAATCCTTCCGATCCGAGCTGGTCGCAAACGGCCTGGCATGAACCTATCCATAACATGGGTGGCACAGTCGGCGCATGGCTGGCTGATACGCTGCTTTTCATCTTTGGTGTGATGGCCTATGCCATTCCGCCGGTCATACTGGGGCTGTGCTGGATAGCGTTTCGCCAGCGGGATAACCAGGATTATGTGGACTACTTTGCCATTGGTTTACGCTTAATCGGTGTCCTGGCCCTGGTCGTCACCACCTGTGGGATGGCCGCGCTCAACGCGGACGACATCTGGTATTTTGCTTCCGGAGGCGTCATTGGCAGCCTCGTCAGTAATGCCATTTCACCCTGGTTCAGTCCGGCAGGTGGCACACTGACTTTGCTCTGCATCTGGGCCGCAGGGATCACGCTGTATACGGGCTGGTCATGGTTAACCATTGCGGAAAGAATCGGTGGCGTGGTCATGGGCGTGCTGACATTCGCCAGCAACCGCTCACGTCATGATGAACCCTGGCATGAAGAGGACGAAGCAGACGATTATCACGAGAGCGCACCCGTCCTTCATGCTCAGACGGACGACGACGATGACGTATTGCTAACCGCGCCGCGTAAGGCGCAGCCCGATCTGGATGCGCATGATCCACTGTTAGCCAGGGCCGCCACCGCCACCCGCGCCGCTGTTGCGGCCACAGCCGAAGTATCTGCGACCACGACACCGACGGCAAGCGCTCAGGCTACTGCCACAGCACCTGCGCAGCCTGCTGCCGCAACAATGGCGGCAACGCCTGTCAGTGCGCCATCAGCTTCACCTGAGCCTGAACAGGTTGCAGCGACGCCTGAACCTGTTTCGCCTGTTGCGGCATCGCCTCATCCTGCCCCGGTGACGCACACTGCACCGCGCGAGCCGGTGTCACAGGAGAAGCCTCTCACTGAACCGCCGCGCTACCGCTTTGAGTTACCCGACGATGCACCGGCTGCTGCCCCGCACTTTACCGCTTATGAGGATGACGAACCCAAAATGGGTAACTGGCGTGAAGCCACGTCAGCAGCCTCGCTGAACAGCGCTGCCGTCGCCGGTGCTGCGGCAACCGCAGCATCGTCAGCATCCTCACCGCTGTTTGAGCCTGTCCCTGAAACGGTGTCGAATCCACAGGTGAAACAGGGGATTGGTCCGGCGCTGCCGCGGCCTAATCCGGTTAAACTGCCTACCCGACGTGAGCTGGCCTCGTACGGCATTAAACTGCCTTCACAGCGTATGGCGGAAGAAAAAGCCAAACGTGCTGAACTGCCGTCATCACAACCTACGAAAGAAGATGCGTCACTCACTGACTGGTCAGCAGAGGAGCAGGATGCGCTGCAACAGGCAGAGTTGCGTCAGGCGTTCCAGTCAGAGCAGCAGCAACGCTATGGCGAAAGCTGGCAGCAGGACGACGCGCACGAGGACGATGAGCTGGCATTGCAGCAGGCCTCGCTGGCGCGTCAGTTCGCACAGCAACAGCAACAGCGCTATGAAACGGTGCCTGAAGACAATGCACCCGTTTTCAATCTGGATACGTCAGCGGCCTTCGATTTCTCCCCAATGAAGGACCTGGTCGACGATGGCCCTGTCGAGCCGCTGTTCACCATTGCAGCATCGCCGGACGTCAGCGAGGTCGCGCCACAACATGAGCCCTGGCAGCACGTTCAGGCTGCACCAGAACAGCCTGCGGCTCAGCGTGTAGAATCGGCCCAGACCTTTGCGGCCGATCATTTTGCCGCGCCTGCGCAGCAGCCGGAGCCGGTCACGGAGGCGAAGCCATCCGTGCATGACAGCCTGATTCACCCCTTCCTGATGCGTCACGAGCAGCCACTCGAAAAACCTTCTACACCCTTACCGTCACTCGATCTCCTGACCGCGCCGCCGGAAGAGGAAGAACCGGTTGATATGTTCGCCCTTGAGCAGACAGCAAGACTGGTTGAGGCGCGTCTGGGTGACTACCGCGTCAAGGCCGAGGTGGTGGGCATTTCGCCAGGACCTGTGATTACCCGTTTTGAACTGGATCTCGCGCCGGGCGTAAAAGCGGCGCGTATCTCTAACCTGTCACGCGATTTGGCCCGCTCCCTGTCGACTACGGCAGTGCGTGTGGTTGAAGTGATCCCTGGCAAACCCTATGTTGGTCTGGAATTACCCAACCGTCATCGCCAGACCGTTTACCTGCGTGAAGTGCTGGATTGTCCAAAATTCCGTGACAATCCCTCGCCGCTGTCTGTGGTGCTGGGTAAAGATATTGCCGGCCAGCCGGTCGTCGCCGATCTGGCTAAAATGCCACACTTACTGGTAGCGGGTACAACCGGTTCCGGTAAGTCCGTCGGCGTGAATGCGATGATCCTCAGCATGCTGTATAAAGCCACGCCGGAAGACGTGCGCTTTATTATGATTGACCCCAAGATGCTCGAGCTTTCCGTTTACGAAGGCATTCCGCATCTGCTGACCGAAGTCGTGACCGATATGAAAGATGCGGCGAACGCGCTGCGCTGGAGTGTCGGTGAGATGGAGCGTCGCTATAAGCTGATGTCGGCGCTAGGTGTACGTAATCTGGCTGGCTACAACGAAAAAGTGGCGCAGGCGGATGCAATGGGGCGGCCGATTCCCGATCCGTTCTGGAAGCCAGGCGACAGCATGGATATGACGCCGCCAGTGCTGGAAAAACTGCCTTACGTCGTGGTGATGGTGGATGAGTTCGCCGATTTGATGATGGCTGTCGGTAAGAAAGTGGAAGAACTGATTGCACGTCTTGCACAGAAAGCGCGTGCGGCGGGAATCCACCTTGTTCTGGCAACCCAGCGTCCGTCAGTTGACGTCATTACCGGCCTCATCAAAGCCAACATTCCTACCCGTATCGCGTTTACTGTCTCAAGTAAAATTGACTCGCGAACCATCCTTGATCAGGGCGGTGCAGAATCGTTACTGGGGATGGGCGATATGCTTTACATGCCGCCCAACTCATCAATGCCGGTGCGTGTTCACGGTGCCTTTGTGCGCGATCAGGAAGTACATGCTGTCGTGCAGGACTGGAAAGCGCGCGGGCGTCCGCAATATATTGAAAGCATTACAGCGGGCGAAGAAAGTGAAGGCGGGGGCGGCATTGACAGCGATGAAGAACTCGATCCGTTGTTCGATCAGGCTGTTGCCTTTGTGGTGGATAAGCGACGCGCCTCGATTTCGGGCGTACAGCGTCAGTTCCGTATCGGTTATAACCGTGCTGCGCGCATCATTGAACAGATGGAAGCACAGGGCATCGTCTCGTCACCGGGCCACAACGGTAACCGTGAAGTGCTCTCTCCACCACCCCATGATATGTAAAGCCTGAACGATAAGCTTTGAAACACAAAACAATGAGCCAGTTTCCACTGGCTCATTGTTTTTTAGCGGTTAACCCCCATAGTTGATTAGTGTTTCGGTTTTTTCTCCTGTATTAAACGCAGGACAGCGACCAGGCTTAGTCACGTGATCAACGGGAAACGATTTAATAAGGATTTAAGCAGATGAAATTACGCGTAATCGCCTTAGGCCTGCTGGCCGCTTTGGGGTCAGCCAACGTTCTCGCCGATGCGTCGAGCGACCTGCAACAGCGCCTTAATAAAGTTAACAGCTTCCACGCCAGCTTTACTCAAAAGGTGACCGATGGCAGCGGTGCCAACGTGCAGGAGGGTGAAGGCGAGCTCTGGGTTAAGCGCCCCAGCCTGTTCAACTGGCATATGACCGCACCCGACGAGAGCATCATTATTTCTGACGGGAAATCGTTATGGTTCTATAACCCGTTTGTTGAACAAGCTACGGTCAGCCTGTTAAAGAATGCGACAAGCAATACACCGTTTATGTTGATTGCCCGTAACCAGGCCAGTGACTGGCAGCAATACAACGTAAAACAGCAGGGTGACAAATTTGAACTAACGCCGAAGAAAAGCGATGGCAACCTCAAGCAGTTCACGATTGACGTGACGCCAGATGGCACCATTAATCAGTTTAGCGCCATCGAGCAGGATGGGCAGCGCAGTAACTACCAGCTAAAGAGCCAGAAAAACGGCCCGATTAGCCCGGATAAATTCACATTCACCCCGCCAAAAGGCGTCACGGTGGATGACCAACGTCAGTGAGGTGGTAGTGGGTAACCTGTCCCTGGATTTTTCCAGTGAAGATTTTAAACCGCTGGCCGCGCGTATGCGGCCAGCAACCCTGAAGCAATACATTGGACAGCAGCACCTGCTGGCTGCGGGTAAACCGTTGCCGCGCGCGATCGAAGCGGGGCACCTGCACTCCATGATTCTCTGGGGACCGCCAGGGACAGGAAAAACAACGCTGGCCGAGATTATCGCTCACTATGGCAATGCGGACGTTGAGCGTATTTCTGCGGTCACCTCTGGTGTCAAAGAGATTCGTGAAGCCATTGAACGCGCAAGGCTGAGCAAGCAGGCGGGCCGCCGCACTATCCTGTTTGTAGATGAAGTCCATCGCTTCAACAAAAGTCAGCAGGATGCGTTTCTTCCCCATATTGAAGACGGCACTATCACGTTTATCGGTGCCACGACAGAAAATCCCAGCTTTGAGCTTAACTCCGCACTGCTGTCACGTGCTCGTGTCTATTTACTTAAATCCCTGACCACAGAAGATATTGAGCAGGTGCTTGACCAGGCGATGCAGGATGCCAGTCGGGGTTATGGCAACAGCGATATCCTGTTACCTGACAATACGCGGCGTATGATTGCGGAACTGGTCAACGGCGATGCACGTCGTGCTCTGAATACGCTGGAAATGATGGCCGATATGGCCGAAACCAACGGCACAGGCAAACGTGAGCTGACGCCCCAGTTGCTGACCGAAGTGGCGGGGGAACGGTCTGCCCGGTTCGATAATAAAGGCGATCGCTTTTATGACCTGATTTCTGCCTTGCATAAATCCGTCCGGGGATCGGCGCCGGATGCCGCCCTGTACTGGTACGCCCGTATTATTACCGCCGGTGGCGATCCGCTGTATGTCGCGCGTCGGCTACTGGCCATTGCGTCTGAAGACGTCGGCAATGCCGATCCACGAGGCATGCAGGTGGCTATTGCGGCCTGGGACTGTTTCACCCGGGTTGGTCCGGCAGAAGGGGAGCGCGCGATTGCGCAGGCCATTGTCTATCTCGCCTGTGCGCCAAAAAGTAACGCCGTCTATAACGCGTTTAAGGCGGCGATGCGTGATGCACGCGACCATCCAGATTTCGATGTTCCCGATCATTTGCGCAATGCCCCCACGAAGCTAATGAAAGAGATGGGGCTGGGCGAAAGCTATCGCTATGCGCATGACGAAGCCAATGCCTATGCTGCGGGTGAAATCTATTTCCCACCCGAAATGGCGCAAACGCGTTACTATCATCCCACTCAACGCGGTCTTGAAGGCAAAATTGGCGAAAAGCTGGCCTGGCTGGCTGAACTCGATCAAAATAGCCCGACAAAACGCTACCGCTGAAACAGACGTTGCGGTAATGTGGTCAATGTTTTCAACGCATTCCAGCGGGAGTGCGTCCCCTTCTTTTAACTCATAAATACACAGGATAAGCATGCTCGATCCCAATCTGCTGCGTAATGAGCCAGACGCAGTCGCAGAAAAACTGGCACGCCGAGGATTTAAACTGGATGTGGAAATGCTGCGTTCGCTCGAAGAGCGTCGCAAAGTCTTGCAGGTTGAAACGGAAAACCTGCAGGCCGAGCGCAACTCCCGCTCCAAATCCATCGGTCAGGCCAAAGCACGTGGGGAAGACATCGAGCCACTGCGTCAGGAAGTGAACAGCCTGGGCGAACGCCTGGATGCGGCTAAAGCAGAACTGGACGAGCTGCAAAATCAGATCCGCGATTTCAGCCTGGCGCTGCCGAATCTTCCTGCGGATGAAGTGCCGCTGGGGAAAGACGACACGGAAAACCTGGAAATCAGTCGCTGGGGTGAACCCCGCCAGTTTGATTTTGAGGTGAAAGATCACGTTGAGCTGGGTGAAGCGGCTAAAGGGCTGGACTTTGCTGCGGCAGTGAAACTCACCGGCTCACGCTTCGTGGTTATGCAAGGCCAGATTGCTCGCCTGCACCGTGCGCTCAGCCAGTTCATGATTGACCTGCACACGGAACAACATGGTTATCTGGAAACTTACGTCCCTTACCTGGTTAACCATGCGACCTTATACGGTACAGGCCAGTTACCTAAGTTTGGTGAAGATCTGTTCCATACACGTCCGCTGGAAGAAGAATCCGAAAGCAGCCATTACGCGCTCATTCCGACCGCTGAAGTGCCGCTGACCAACCTTGTGCGGGATGAAATCGTTGAAGAAGAGAGCCTGCCGCTGAAGCTTACGGCACATACACCCTGCTTCCGCTCTGAAGCAGGCTCCTATGGCCGTGATACGCGTGGGCTCATCCGTATGCACCAGTTCGACAAAGTTGAAATGGTACAAATCGTCGCGCCTGAAACCTCTATGGATGCGCTGGAAGAGCTGGTTGGCCATGCTGAAAAAGTGTTGCAACTGCTGAACCTGCCGTATCGCAAGGTCTTGCTGTGCAGCGGTGATATGGGCTTTGGTGCGACAAAAACCTACGATTTAGAAGTATGGTTACCGGCGCAAAATACCTACCGTGAAATCTCTTCTTGCTCAAACATGGGGGATTTCCAGGCTCGCCGTATGCAGGCGCGCACCCGCAATAAGCAGGATAAAAAACCGCGTCTGGTGCATACCCTGAATGGCTCGGGCCTGGCCGTAGGACGTACGCTGGTTGCCGTGCTGGAAAATTACCAGCAGCAGGACGGCCGCATCGCCGTGCCAGAGGTATTACGTCCTTATATGAACGGCCTGGAATTTATTGGCTAAGCGTTCATCCTGTCTAAAATAACCCAGCTCAGGCTGGGTTTTTTTATCTTTACCGCGAGGCATCCTCAACACGTTTAAAATTTATCACAAATAAACATTATCGATGACGACGCGGGCAGAAAGCGTAAAAATCCAGATTATCATAGAGATAGCGCAAAGTTATCTGATGCCTGACAGATGGCTAACTTACTGAAGATAAATAATTTAAATGGTCACGCAGCAAAATGTGCTGCACCCTCATTCCTCCCGTTGACTTTACAACGCGCGATGGCAAACTGCGCGCAATTTCCTTCATTTCTTTTGGTTTTTATCCCCTATGTCGACCTGGTCACGTCCTGTGATATTGCTGCTCTGCGGCCTGTTATTGATGACAGTTTCCATTGCGGTACTGAATACGCTAGTGCCCCTTTGGCTGACGCATGATGCGCTGGCAACATGGCAGGTAGGCGTGGTGAGTTCGTCGTATTACACCGGTAACCTGCTGGGCACTTTAGTGGCTGGCTGGCTGATCAAGCGATACGGTTTTAACCGAAGCTATTATCTGGCGACCGGCCTTTTTGCGCTGTCGACACTGTGCATGCTGGCGCTGGAAGGATTCTGGGCATGGACATTGCTGCGCTTCACGGCCGGTATCGGCTGC
This sequence comes from Pantoea sp. SGAir0183, assembly GCF_043545505.1. Taxonomy (NCBI): domain Bacteria; kingdom Pseudomonadati; phylum Pseudomonadota; class Gammaproteobacteria; order Enterobacterales; family Erwiniaceae; genus Pantoea; species Pantoea sp. SGAir0183. The sequence goes on along the minus strand of NZ_CP028053.1, from coordinate 2,929,060 downwards.
GCGTTAGTCTGGGTCGTGGTGGAAAGCGCATTGTTATGCAGTGGAACAGTACGTAACCGTGGGCAGTTGCTCGCTGCCTATATGATCGTCTATTACCTGGGTACGGTTGCCGGACAACTGCTGGTGAGCAAACTGTCTACCGAATTACTGAGTGTGATTCCCTGGGTAACCGCCACGGTCATCAGCGCCATCTTACCGTTAATCTTCACGCAGGTTTCTGCCAACAGCGATACCGTAGAAGCTACGCCAGGCGGACGAATTTTACCTATGCTGCGTCGTCGCAGTTCTCGTCTCGGTATTAACGGCTGTATTATTTCTGGCATTGTTCTGGGATCGCTGTACGGCTTGATGCCGCTCTATCTTTCTCATCAGGGTATGAGTGATGCCAACGTGGGTTACTGGATGGCCTTGCTGGTGAGTGCCGGCATTGTCGGGCAGTGGCCGATTGGTCGGCTTGCTGACCGCTTTGGCCGCATGATGGTACTGCGAGTGCAGGTATTTGTGGTGATCCTCGGCGCGATTGCGATGCTGACAAATGCCGCGATGGCCCCGGCCCTGTTTGTGTTGGGGCTGGCAGGTTTTACGCTTTATCCGGTCGCCATGTCATGGGCCTGCGAAACCGTGGCGCACCATGAACTGGTGGCAATGAACCAGGCGCTGTTACTGAGCTACACCGTGGGCAGCCTGGCCGGACCAAGCATGACGGCCATGCTGATGCAAAGTTATTCCGACCGTCTGCTGTTCGTTATGATCGCGGCGGTAGCGCTGGTTTACTTAGTCATGTTACTGCGTAAGGCCGATCACCATGCCACGCCAGTGGCACATGCCTGATCATAACGATAACCAGGCGGTGACAGGGCGCCTGGGCTTAATTATCGCCGTCTGGCTGCGCTGACTGTCAGACGGTTATCGTTTACTGACTGCGGTGACGTGGTCTGTCAATACATCACTTCATGTCCGTAGCTGGCAAGAATATGCTTGACCCGTTCCATGGTCGCTTTACTGGGCGGTTTTACGCCGTCGAGCTTGTACTCTTCACCCATCGCAATCCATTTATGCTTACCCAGCTCGTGATAAGGCAGAAGCTCAATCTTCTCCACATTTGCCATATCCTGCGTAAATGCACCTAAGCGATGGACACTGTCATCATCATCAGAATAGCCGGGCACGACGACGAAACGAATCCACGTCCGTTTTCCTTTCTTCTGAAGATAGCGCGCAAAATCGAGTGTGCGATGATTCGACACACCGACAAGAATCTGGTGGATGTCATCGTTCATCTGCTTGAGGTCAAGCATCACCAAATCTGTTGCATCCAGTAATTCATCAATAACGGGATCGTAGCGGCGGACAAAGCCGTTGGTGTCAAGGCAGGTATGAATGCCCTCAGCTTGACATGCGCGAAACCAGTCGCGCACAAACTCCGCCTGCAAAATGGCCTCACCGCCTGAAGCCGTCACCCCGCCACCGGACGCATTCATGAAATGGCGATAAGACAGAACGTCCGCCATGAGCGCGTCGACGGTAATTTCTTTGCCGCAATGCGTGTCCCATGTATCACGGTTGTGGCAGTACAGGCAGCGCATCAGGCAGCCCTGAAAAAAGGTGATAAAACGGATGCCGGGACCGTCTACGGTTCCGCATGATTCAAATGAGTGGATGCGACCAATGGCAGACATTGCGATGTATTCTCCTGATGAGCCTGCGAAGCAGGTGGCGCACTCTCCGGTGCGCTCTGAACGGGAAATCAATTTTGGTGGTTATCCGTCATACAGACAGCGACCAAACCTGACTCGAAAGAAGAGGCTCCATGAAGGAGCCTCAAGGGTGAACTAGAGTGACTGGGTAAAGGTACGGGTAATCACGTCCTGCTGCTGCTCTTTGGTGAGCGAGTTAAAGCGAACGGCATAGCCCGAAACGCGGATGGTTAACTGAGGATATTTCTCAGGGTTATCCATTGCGTCCATCAACATTTCCCGGTTCATCACGTTAACATTCAGATGCTGGCCGCCTTCAATACTGGCCTCATGATGGAAGTAACCATCCATTAGTCCTGCCAGATTGGTTTTACGTACATTATCATCTTTGCCAAGCGCATTAGGCACGATGGAGAAAGTATAAGAGATACCGTCTTTAGCGTACGCAAAGGGTAATTTCGCTACCGAGGTCAGCGATGCTACCGCTCCTTTCTGGTCGCGACCGTGCATGGGGTTAGCGCCAGGGCCAAAGGGGGCGCCTGCACGGCGGCCGTCTGGCGTATTACCAGTTTTCTTGCCATAAACGACGTTAGAGGTAATGGTCAGAACGGACTGCGTTGGCACCGCGTTGCGATATGTTTCCAGTTTCTGAATTTTCTTCATAAACCGTTCAACCAGGTCGCATGCCAGGTCGTCCACGCGCGGATCGTTGTTACCGAACTGGGGATAGTCGCCTTCGATGTCGAAATCAATTGCCAGGCCATCTTCATCACGCACGGGTTTCACTTTGGCATATTTAATGGCTGAGAGTGAATCCGCAGCCACAGACAGTCCGGCGATACCGCAGGCCATGGTGCGGTAAACATCACGATCGTGCAGCGCCATGAGTGACGCTTCATAGCTGTATTTATCATGCATGAAGTGGATGATGTTCAGTGCGGTGACATACTGTTTTGCCAGCCAGTCCATGAAGTGATCCAGACGGGCCATCACGACGTCGAAATCGAGCACTTCATCCATGATTTTGGCTTCTTTCGGCCCCACCTGCATTTTCAGTTTTTCGTCCATGCCGCCGTTGATCGCGTACAACAAGGTTTTTGCCAGGTTGGCGCGGGCACCAAAGAACTGCATTTGCTTGCCGACGATCATAGGGCTGACACAGCAGGCAATGGCGTAATCATCGTTGTTAAAGTCAGGACGCATCAGGTCGTCATTTTCATACTGCAGTGACGAGGTGTCGATTGAAACTTTAGCCGCATATTTTTTGAAGTTAACGGGCAGTTTTTCAGACCACAGAATGGTCATGTTTGGTTCAGGGGAGGGGCCCATGGTGTAAAGCGTGTTCAGGAAACGGAACGTGGTTTTACTGACCAGCGTGCGACCATCAACGCCCATCCCCGCCAGCGATTCGGTGGCCCAGATAGGGTCGCCAGAAAACAGCTCATCGTATTCCGGTGTACGCAGGAAGCGGACCATGCGCAGTTTCATGACCAGATGGTCAATCAGTTCCTGTGCCTGCTCTTCGTTCAGTTTTCCTGCCTGGAGGTCGCGTTCGATGTAGATATCGAGGAAAGTCGACACCCTGCCAAAAGACATGGCCGCGCCGTTCTGTGATTTAACTGCAGCCAGATAGCCATAATAGGTCCACTGAACGGCTTCAGCCGCGTTGGTGGCCGGGCCAGAAATATCATGACCGTATTTGGCTGCCATCGCTTTAATTTGTTCAAGCGCCCGATGCTGATCAGCAATTTCTTCGCGCAGGCGAATCGTGGCTTCCAGGTTTACGCCGTTTTCAAGATCGTTTTGCAGTGAGGTGAACTGAGCAAACTTATCCGCCATCAGATAATCAATGCCGTATAGGGCAACACGACGATAATCACCGATGATGCGTCCACGACCATAAGCATCAGGCAGGCCGGTCAATACGCCGGATTTACGGCAGCGTAAAATGTCAGGTGTATAAACATCAAAAACACCCTGGTTATGCGTTTTGCGGTATTCCGTGAAAATCTTTTTCAGAGACGCGTCGAGTTCACGACCATAGACCTTGCATGAGCCTTCAACCATTTTAATACCGCCAAAAGGAATAATGGCGCGTTTCAACGGGGCTTCGGTTTGCAGGCCAACAATTTTTTCCAGTGATTTATTGATGTAACCGGCATCGTGGGAAGTGATGGTTGAGGCAAGATCGGTATCAAAATCGACTGGTGCATGGGTGCGGTTTTCAATTTTGATGCCTTCCAGCACGCTCTCCCACAGTGTTGTGGTGGCCTCGGTGGCACCGGCCAGAAAGGACTCGTCGCCTTCATAAGGCGTATAGTTTTTCTGAATAAAGTCGCGTACGTTGACGCTGTTCTGCCATTCGCCTTCAGTAAATCCCTGCCAGGCTGAAGCGAGTTTTGCATTACGTTCGGTCATAATATACCTGCCTTATTTAAGGAGACTTTTGCTCTCGGGCGTACCAGGCTGCGATATGCCGTTGAGACAGGATTAGTGCGTTTCTTTACCACCGCGTAAGTAAATTACCCAGTAGGTCAATCCGACTAGCAGGCCGCCGCCAATGATGTTACCGAGCGTGACCGGAATCAGATTGTCGAAAATAAAGTTTTTAACGGTGAGGGCCGGGAACTGTGCTGCTGTGGCCCCTGCGGCCTGCCAAAACTCAGGCCCGGAAAAGTCGCGTATCACGATCGCGAAAGGAATCAAAAACATATTGGCGATACTGTGTTCAAAACCACAGGCGACAAACATGGCCACCGGCAAAATCATAATCAGGCTTTTATCGGTCAATGTCCGTCCTGAATAGCTCATCCAGACCGCCAGGCAGACCATCAAATTGGCCAATGTGCCGAGGCAAACGGCTTCGATAAAAGTATGATGCATTTTATGGTCGGCTGTTTGCAGGACGTTTAATCCCCACGCGCCGTTTGCCACCATCTGTTCACCGGAGAACCACATGAGCGTGACGAAAAATAACGCGCCAGCCAGGTTACCGATATAAACGGTTATCCAGTTTCGTGCCAGTTGCCCCCAGGTGATGCGTCCACTGGCTTTGGCGACCACAATGAGGACGGTAGATGTGAACAGATCGGCACCGCATACCACGACCAGTATGAGTCCCAGTGAAAAACAGATGCCGCCGATCAGTTTTGCCAGGCCATAAGGCACAGCACCGCTGCCCGTGGTAGCCGTGATGTAAAACACGAAAGCAATCGAGATGAACATGCCCGCAGTAAAGGCCAGAAAGGTCGTGGTGAGGGGATGTTTAGTGGCTTTATAAACGCCAGCATCTTCAGCCACTTTCGCCATCGCGGCGGGTAATAACAGATTAAAAGGATTGTCAGCTTTCACACTAACTCACTCCAAAAGTTGTCTGAAAAAATGATAACAAAGGCAACAGTTACAGAAGTTGATTTGGATCATGATCAGCCATGCAAGGACGGTGCGTGTTTGACTGAAAGACGGGATTTTTGGGGTTAATTTATTGAAATATAATGATTAAAAATATTTTAAATTATGCAATTTTTGTTTAAGAGATGGCGGTGTGCCGTCAGGACGATCTCTGCAGAGTTAACGAAATGCATCTGTTATGTTGCTTTAAATAATGATGATAAAAACGCTGAACAATACATCCCTTAAATACTTATTCTCAAAAAAAAGAAAGGCACCCATTAAATAAGGTGCCTGTGAGATTATTATCGCTTTATCCTGAAACAGAGCCGCGAAAGATTAGGCGTTTTTCCAGTAAAGACGTTTCGCCTTTTGCAGCTTTTCATAGGCAGCAAGCAAAGCCTGATGAGCAGGGAAAGCCTTAAGATCGCTGTCTACCGGCTGGAGGCCATTGAAGGCCGCCTCACCGCTGATTGCCGCCGAGGCGGCGTCGACAGCGTCAGCACCATACATACGCACAAAGGCTGCGTGATACTCAAGCGGATTCCGCTCATCTTCCATCGCCAGCAGCAGCAGAGTTTGCAGACAGCGGTAATAATTTGCACGCTCCGGGCTGAATACGGAGCCATTAAATTCCATTGTCCATTCCGTCCAGATCAGCGCCTGATCGAGATCACCGCCAGCCAGGGCCAGCATGGCTTTGAGTTCACCAATGCGCAGCGTGTACCAGCCGTTATCTTTGCCTGTCGCCAGTCCCAGCAACTCGCGGACACGCGTGAAGTCATCAAAACCTTCTTCGTCCAGCTGAGAAATTAAATCCAGGTACTCTTCCGGATTCCAGTTGCTGCCGGGCAGGGCCAGAAGCGTTTCACGAATACCTGCACCCATGCTGTTATTCGCCAGCAACAAGTCTTCAGCCGGATAAATATCTGACATACCGGGCACAATAATGCGGCAGGCATACACACCGAGGTGCTCATAATCAGCGATGTAAACGTCCTGACCTTCGGCTTTGAAAATCGCCATGAGCGTACTGAATTCCTGCTCGGTGGTGCCATCAAATTTCCAGTCAACGAAGGGATAATCCGCTGTTTCTTTAAACAGATCCCAGGAGATCAGGCCGCTTGAATCGATAAAGTGGGTTTCCAGGTTGGCGTGCTCTGCCACTTCTTCATCATCAAACGTGGGCGGCGTGAACACATCCAGATCTTTCAGGCTGCGGCCCTGAAGCAGTTCGGTAACGGTACGCTCCAGCGCGACACCAAAATCAGGGTGCGCGCCAAAAGAGGCGAAACAGGTGCCGTTGGCAGGATTAAACAGCACAACGCAGATAACCGGATATTTCCCACCCAGTGACGCGTCATAGGCAAAAATCGGGAACCCTTCGGCTTCCAGACGGGCGATGGCTTCAACCACATCGGGGTAACGCGCCATCACGGATTCAGGAATGGCAGGCAGGCTGATGGACTCGGCGATGATACGATTTTTAATATAGCGCTCGAAAACTTCTGACAGCCCCTGTACCCGTGCCTCGTTGGCCGTGTTGCCGGCGGACATGCCGTTCGACACATACAGGTTACCGATAATATTCATCGGAATATAAACGGTCTGCTGATCGGACTGACGGGTAAAGGGCAGGGCGCAGATGCCGCGTGCGCTGTTACCCGACTGGAGATCGATTAAATCTGAAGCGGAGAGGGCGTTTTCAGGATCGTAAAAGGCGCGCAGGCGCGCATCCAGAATGCCTTCAGGCAGGCTGTCGTCTTCAGGCAGAGCAAACCATTTTTCATTGGGATAGTGAACAAAATCCCCCTGGGCGATACTGTTGCCAAGCCAGAAATCAGCAAAAAAGTAATTCGTGGACAGGCGTTCAAAATATTCCCCCAGCGCCGAGGCCAGAGCGGCTTTTTTGCTGGCGCCCTTACCATTGGTGAAGCAGAGGGGGCAGTCGCGATCACGAATGTGGACAGACCAGACGTGTGGCACAGGATTCAGCCAGGAGGCTTCTTCAATATTAAAACCCAGATCCTGTAATTTGGTCTGGAAGCGTGAAATGGAGTCTTCCAGGGCGGCATCTTTGCCCGGGATAAAAGTTTGCGTCATGGTGCCGCTCTCTCTGTAAATGGGGAGACATAAAGCGCGCAATGATACGTTTTTTACCGTCTGTTCGCTATCAAGACGCCGCAATTTTACCGTCGTTTTTCTCATGCTTTGTCATCTGAGCCAAAGCCGGGACTGCATGAAAGGAAGCCGCCTCACAATATTTCGTGCCGGATTACATTGGTAATATAACCTTCGGTGCGTCATGCCGAAAAAATGTGACCGCAGTTCGATTTATGATTGCAGCCACCAGAAGGCAGTGATAAAACCGAATCGTTATTCATAACCGTTCGATATGACAGTGGTGAGGGAAATGACGCAAATTTATAATTTTAGCTCTGGGCCAGCGATGCTGCCGAGCGAAGTACTCCGCCGTGCAGAACAAGAACTGACAAACTGGCATGGTCTGGGAACTTCAGTAATGGAGATCAGCCACCGCAGTAAAGAATTTATTCAGGTGGCAGAAGAGGCTGAAGCGGACTTCCGCGATCTGCTGAAAATTCCTTCCAATTACAAAGTATTATTCTGTCATGGCGGCGCACGTGCGCAGTTTGCTGCTGTACCGGGCAATTTACTCGGCAGTGCGACCAGTGCGGACTATGCAGATGGAGGCTACTGGGCTCACAGTGCCATTAAAGAAGCGGAAAAATATTGCTCACCGCGGACGCTGGATGTCAAAACGACCCAAGAAGGTAAGCGCGCCATCCTGCCGATGCGCGAATGGGATGTCAGCGACACGGCCGCCTATTTGCATTTTTGCCCAAATGAAACCATTGACGGTCTGGCTATTGACGAAGAGCCTGACTTTGGTGACAAGGTTGTGGTCGCCGATCTTTCCTCCACGATTCTGTCACGCCCAATTGATATCAAGCGCTATGGTGTGATTTACGCAGGTGCGCAGAAAAATATTGGTCCGGCTGGCCTTACCCTGGTTATCGTACGGGACGATCTTCTCGGCAACGCGCATCAAAGCGTGCCTTCCATCCTTGACTACACCGTTCTGGCTGAAAATGATTCCATGTTTAATACGCCACCTACGTTTGCCTGGTATCTGAGTGGCCTGGTCTTTAAGTGGCTGAAGCAGAAGGGTGGTGTCGCTGAGATGGAAAAAATTAATCAGGCAAAAGCCGGATTACTCTATGGTCTCATCGATAACAGCGATTTTTACCGTAACGATGTGGCACTGCAAAACCGTTCCCGGATGAACATTCCTTTCCAACTGGCTGATGCCTCGCTGGACAGCCTCTTCCTGGAAGAGTCATTTAAGGCAGGTCTGCACGCATTAAAAGGTCACCGTGTTGTGGGCGGCATGCGTGCCTCAATCTACAATGCGATGCCATTGGAAGGCGTTAAAGCGCTGACCGATTTCATGATTGATTTCGAACGCCGCCACGGCTAAGTCTTTCACTGTCAGTGGAATGACTGACACCCGACTCCGCCCTCTGGCGGAGTCATCGTTTTTTAAGGATTACGTTTCACATGCAAGATTCCCTGACCCTTCAGCCCATCGCTCGCGTTAATGGTACGGTTAATTTGCCCGGTTCCAAAAGCGTGTCAAACCGTGCGCTTCTGCTTGCTGCACTGGCGAAAGGTAAAACCCGATTAACTAATCTGCTGGACAGCGACGATGTTAAGCACATGCTTAATGCGCTTGATGCAATGGGTGTTGAGTTCACGCTTTCCAGCGATCGTACGGTGTGCGAGGTGACAGGAAAGGGTGGGCCGCTGCATGCATCACAGCCCACAGAGCTGTTTCTGGGCAACGCCGGCACTGCCATGCGGCCGCTTGCGGCAGCGCTTTGCCTGGGTGTGCAGGATGTCGTCCTGACGGGCGAACCACGCATGAAAGAACGCCCTATCGGGCACCTGGTCGATGCACTACGGCAAGGTGGGGCTACTATAGACTATCTCGAAAATACAGATTATCCCCCAGTCCGCCTGCGGGGTGGGTTTACTGGCGGCGACGTTACAGTAGATGGCAGCGTATCCAGCCAGTTTTTGACCGCGCTTCTGATGATGGCTCCGTTAGCTGAAAATCCTACCCGTATCAGCATTAAAGGTGAGCTGGTTTCCAAACCTTACATCGACATTACTCTGCACCTGATGCGCTGCTTTGGTGTCGAGGTTGAGAATCAGCAGTATCAACACTTCCTGATTAAGGGTAAACAGCACTACCAGTCACCAGGTGAATATCTGGTGGAGGGGGATGCGTCTTCTGCCTCCTATTTTCTTGCCGCAGCCGCAATCAAAGGCGGTACCGTGCGTGTCACCGGCATTGGTCGCAACAGCGTACAAGGCGATATTCGCTTTGCGGATGTACTCGAAAAGATGGGGGCATCAATTGAGTGGGGCGATGACTATATTGCCTGCACGGCCGGGACATTACGCGCTATTGATATGGATATGAACCATATTCCTGATGCTGCCATGACCATTGCCACTGCGGCATTGTTTGCAGAAGGTACGACGCAACTGCGCAATATTTATAACTGGCGAGTTAAAGAAACGGATCGTCTGACGGCTATGGCAACCGAGTTGCGTAAAGTCGGTGCCGAGGTGGAAGAAGGGCACGATTTTATTCGCATCACGCCGCCTGAGACGTTGAAGCATGCCGACATCGGCACGTATAACGATCACCGTATGGCGATGTGTTTCTCGCTGGTTGCGCTGTCCGATACGCCCGTTACCATTCTTGATCCAGGCTGTACGGCAAAAACCTTCCCTGATTATTTTGAACAGCTGCAAAAAATTAGCGAAAACGCCTAATCCCCTCGCCCGATGTCGTGCATCGGGCTCATCATCTTCAGGACGCTTTTCCACGCCAGAGGCCTTTTTCCTGGCTAAATTTCTCATTGCCTCTTCTCAAAAGGTAACTAAGCGTCGCCGGGCAGCGTATAATGCCCGACATTTGTGACGGCCAACCGGCCAAAATGCGCGCAGCAACAGGAGGGAATGATGACAGCAACTGCCCCGGTCATAACAATTGATGGGCCAAGTGGCGCGGGAAAGGGCACCCTGTGCAAGGCGATGGCGGAAGCATTACAGTGGCATTTACTGGATTCCGGCGCAATTTATCGTGTACTGGCCTTAGCCGCATTACATCATCAGGTCGATATTGAGTCTGAAGAGGCGTTAGTCCCTATCGCCGCCCATCTTGATGTGCGTTTCCTTTCTCATCATGGCGAAATGCAGGTCATCCTGGAAGGGGAAGACGTCACCAGCGAAATTCGTACCCAGGAAGTCAGTAATACCGCCTCACGCGTCGCGGCTTTTCCTCGCGTTCGGGAAGCGCTGTTACGTCGTCAACGCGCGTTTCGCGAGGAACCCGGTTTGATTGCAGACGGGCGGGATATGGGCACCGTCGTTTTCCCCGATGCGCCTGTAAAGATTTTCCTTGATGCCAGCCCGGAAGAACGTGCTCAGCGACGTATGCTACAGTTGCAGGCGAATGGCTTTAATGTTAACTTTGATCGCCTTTTAGCCGAGATAAAAGAACGCGACGACCGCGATCGCAACCGCGCTATCGCACCGTTAGTCCCTGCCGCTGATGCTTTGGTGTTGGATTCAACCCAGATGTCCATCGAGCAGGTTATTGATAACGCGTTAAATTATGCCCGCAAAACGCTTGGTGTGTAATCTTCCGGCTTAAACGAATGTATTAACCCTGTGCCACGGATCCGGTGCAGGGCATGTGAAACAACCCCATCCGACATGATGTCAGATGGACGTTAAATTGAAGAATCCTAAGATTATCAATATGACTGAATCTTTTGCTCAACTATTTGAAGAATCCCTGAAAGAAATCGAAACCCGCCCGGGTTCCATCGTTCGTGGCGTTGTTGTCTCTATCGACAAAGACGTTGTTCTGGTTGATGCGGGCCTGAAATCTGAATCTGCAATCCCTGCAGAGCAGTTCAAAAACGCAGCCGGCGAACTGGAAATCCAGGTTGGTGACGAAGTTGACGTTGCTCTGGACGCAGTGGAAGATGGCTTCGGTGAAACTCTGCTGTCACGTGAGAAAGCTAAGCGTCACGAAGCTTGGATCACGCTGGAAAAAGCTTACGAAGAAGCTGAAACTGTTACCGGTATTATCAACGGCAAAGTCAAAGGTGGCTTCACAGTTGAGCTGAACGGTATCCGTGCGTTCCTGCCAGGTTCACTGGTTGATGTGCGTCCAGTACGCGACACACTGCACCTGGAAGGCAAAGAGCTTGAATTCAAAGTGATCAAGCTTGATCAGAAACGCAACAACGTCGTGGTTTCACGTCGTGCGGTTATCGAATCTGAGAACAGCGCAGAGCGCGATCAGCTGCTGGAAAACCTGCAGGAAGGCATGGAAGTTAAAGGTATCGTTAAGAACCTCACTGACTACGGCGCATTCGTTGATCTGGGCGGTGTTGACGGCCTGCTGCACATCACTGACATGGCCTGGAAGCGCGTTAAGCATCCAAGCGAGATCGTGAATGTTGGCGATGAAATCAACGTTAAAGTCCTGAAATTCGACCGCGAGCGTACCCGTGTATCTCTGGGTCTGAAGCAGCTGGGCGAAGATCCATGGGTGGCTATCGCTAAGCGCTATCCAGAAGGCACCAAGCTGACTGGGCGTGTAACCAACCTGACTGACTACGGCTGCTTCGTTGAAATCGAAGAAGGCGTTGAAGGCCTGGTACACGTTTCAGAAATGGACTGGACCAACAAAAACATCCATCCGTCTAAAGTTGTAAACGTAGGCGATGTGGTTGAAGTGATGGTTCTGGACATCGATGAAGAGCGTCGTCGTATCTCCCTGGGTCTGAAGCAGTGCAAATCTAACCCATGGCAGCAGTTCGCTGAGACCCACAACAAAGGCGATCGCGTTGAAGGTAAAATCAAGTCAATCACTGACTTCGGTATCTTCATCGGCCTGGACGGTGGCATCGACGGTCTGGTTCACCTGTCTGACATCTCCTGGAACGCGACTGGCGAAGAAGCAGTTCGTGAGTACAAAAAAGGCGACGAAATCGCTGCCGTTGTACTGCAGGTTGATGCAGAGCGCGAGCGTATCTCTCTGGGCGTGAAACAGCTGGCAGAAGATCCGTTCAACAACTACATCACTTTGAACAAGAAAGGTGCTATCGTCACCGGTAAAGTGACTGCAGTTGATGCGAAAGGTGCTACAGTTGAATTGGCAGACGGCGTTGAGGGTTACCTGCGCGCTTCTGAAGCTTCAATGGACCGTATCGAAGACGCTACACTGGTTCTGAACGTCGGTGACGACGTTGAAGCTAAATTTACTGGCGTTGACCGTAAAAACCGCGTAGTGAGCCTGTCTGTTCGTGCGAAAGACCAGGCTGACGAGAAAGAAGCTATCAACACTGTTAACACCAAACAGGAAGAAGGCAACTTCTCAAGCGCAATGGCTGAAGCGTTCAAAGCGGCTAAAGGCGAGTAATCGACCTTGCACCGGGCGGATTTATCCGCCCGGTTTCGGTAAAGGCTGTCATACATTCCTGTAGGGATTAACCGGAGGTTACATGACCAAGTCAGAATTGATTGAAAGGCTGGCGGGACAGCATACTCATATACCGGCGAAAGTCGTTGAGGATGCAGTCAAAGAGATGCTTGAGCACATGGCCACAACGCTGGCACAGGGCGAACGCATTGAAATCCGGGGATTCGGCAGCTTTTCGTTGCACTATCGCGCACCGCGCACTGGCCGTAACCCGAAAACGGGTGACAAAGTGGATCTGGAAGGTAAATACGTTCCCCACTTCAAGCCGGGCAAAGAACTGCGTGACCGTGCTAACATCTACGGCTAAGCCGATACCGAAACGCCTAAACGACATCTCCGGATGTCGTTTTTTTTTGCCCGCGTGATTATGTTCGCTCTCCCGCAAAAAAATGCGTCTGCGCTGCAACGAATTATCCTCTCTGGAAACCCTTTCTTAATTCACTCTTTACGCGCTTTACCCTGAAAGTCTGAAGGACATACTTACGCCAGTTCATCAGCGGGATACGGTATGTTGACATGGATTGGACTGGCGAGACTGGCCTCGCTGACCGCGTTACCCTTACTGATCGTGCCTCAGCTCCCTTCGCGAACGTTTATTGTCGTGATGCTGCTGTGTGGCACTTGTCTGGTGGGGATGTCCGTACGTTATGTCCGCATCGCAGGCTGTGCGCTTTTGCTGGCCGCCTGGGGGCTGGTTAATGCGCAATCCCTGGTCAACGACACGGAATGGATGAGTACCCGACCCGCCTGGTTTGTCGTGCAAATTGAAGAGGTAAAACAAGACGCGTCACGTATTCGGGTCAGAATGTTGAAAGCGGGAAACCGGATTTTCTTTCCTCCCCGTTTTGCCTGGCTGTCACTGCAGGATAACGCTACAGCCTATTGTCCGGGGCAGCGCTGGCAAATGCGGCTCAGGTTACGCGCTGTTCATGCCAGACTTAATGAGGGAGAATTCGACGCACAACGCTTTGCCATGGCGAATCATACCCCGGTGCAGGGGCGCATTATCAAGCAACATCCTGTGCAGTCTGAATGCAGCTGGCGTTGGCAGCATATTCGTGGCCACAGGCAACATTACGAACATTTACCCGCTTCGGCTACGCTTGAGGCACTGGCTTTTGGCATTCGCGACAATCTGAGTGAGGCAACCCGTCAGCTGTTACGTGATACCGGAACGGCGCATCTTATGGCCATTTCAGGTATGCACATTGGCCTGGCCGCGGGCACCGGATGGCTACTGGCGCGGGGCAGCCAGTTTTTGTTACCGGCACGCTGCATTAGCTATCTGTATCCGCTCATTGTCAGTTGGCTCTGTGCCGCACTCTATACGTGGCTTTCAGGGGCCCAGGCGCCAGCGCAGCGGGCATTACTGGCACTGACGCTATGGGCAATAACACGTATAGCAGGTGTCCAGCTCAGCCCCTGGCAAATCTGGACGCTCTGCGTAGGGTTGTTGCTGGCACTGGATCCGCTTACCGTTCTCTCGGACAGCTTCTGGCTGTCGGTGCTGGCGGTGGGGATGTTGCTGACCTGGTATCGCTGGTTTCCTCTGGCCGAGCGCTTTCGTGACAGGCGGCGCTGGTTTTTACTGCAACTCCTTCATCTGCAACTGGGAATGATGATCCTGATGGTGCCGCTTCAGGCCGCATTATTTAATGGCATCAGCCTGACCGCGCTGCTCGCTAATCTGTTTGCGATTCCTGTCGTGTCGTTTATTACGGTGCCATTGATACTCATCACCCTGTTGCTACCTTTCCCGGCATTATCAGTGTGGGGGTGGCAGGCGGCCGATCTGTCCCTGCGGTTTCTGTTCTCCGGCCTTGCCCTGCTACCGGCAGGCTGGTGGCCGCTGCAAGGCGCACCTTTCCTGATAATAGCCATATGGGGAGGGCTACTCCTGTGGCGTTCCGGCGTACTGTTCTCCATGCCGTTCAGTTGTAGCGCTGTCGCACTGGCAATCCTGTTTTCCCGCCATGCTAAGCCGGAAGCGCTATGGCGCATTGATATGCTGGACGTGGGGCATGGATTGAGCGTCGTCATCAGTCAGGGCGGTGAAGCGGTGCTCTACGATACCGGTCCACGCTGGAAATACAGCGATGCAGGGAGCCGCGTTATTCTGCCCTGGCTTGAACGTAAAGGACTCAGACTGCGGGAGGTTATTCTCAGCCACCGGCATCTTGACCATACCGGCGGGCTGTCGGCTATTCTGCAACATGTCCCTACTGTATGGGTGCGCAGCGGACTTACAGAAAGCGGGCATTTACCCTGTGTACGCGGTACCACATGGCGCTGGAAACGGCTACATTTCCGGGTGCTCTGGCCAGCAACGTCTCCCAACCAGGGGGAAAACAACGATTCATGCGTGGTGAGTGTGGATGATGGAAGCGTCCGTTTGTTACTCATGGGCGATCTGGAAACCGAGGCGGAGCGGCAGTTAGTGCGGCTGGAAAAGCAGCAGTTAAAGGCGGATATTCTGCAGGTACCTCATCATGGCAGCCGGACATCCTCATCGCGCTTACTGCTGCGCAGCATCGCCGGCCATACCGCCATCGCCTCTGTAGCACGCTATAATGCGTGGCGAATGCCCGCGAAGTCCGTGCTGCGAAATTACCGTGAACACGCTTATGACTGGCGTGATACCGGTCAGTCCGGACAAATAAGTATCAAAATAGAGGCAAACACCGTGCAGGTTTTTTCCTTCAGAGAACAATTAGTGCCCCGTTGGTATCATCAGTGGTTTGGCGTCAAACGCGAATCCAGGTAGAATGACCGGCTATTTCCAACAACGTGAATAAATAATGCATCAAGATAAAGATCTCTCAACGTGGCAGACATTCCGTCGACTCTGGCCGATGATCGCACCCAACAAAGCTGGCTTAATTGTGGCGGCTATTGCCCTGATTATTAATGCCGCAGGCGATACGTTAATGCTCTCCCTGTTGAAGCCTTTGCTGGATGACGGCTTTGGTAAAGCGGACAGATCCGTGATGCTGTGGATGCCGTTGGCAGTCATCGGCTTGATGCTGGTTCGTGGCGTAAGCAGCTATATCTCCAGCTACTGCATCTCATGGGTGTCAGGCAATGTGGTGATGAATATGCGCCGTCGTCTGTTCAGCCATATGATGGGCATGCCGGTCGCGTTCTTCGATCAGCAGTCCACGGGTACGTTACTCTCTCGCATCACCTATGATTCGGAACAGGTCGCCTCGTCGTCATCGGGGGCGCTGGTCACCGTTGTGCGTGAGGGCGCTTCAATAATTGGCCTGTTTGTCATGATGTTTTATTACAGCTGGCAGCTGTCGTTGATTCTGATTGTTCTGGCTCCAATCGTATCCTTCGCGATTCGTACCGTGTCAAAACGCTTCCGCAACATCAGCAAATCGATGCAAAACACCATGGGACAGGTGACGACCAGTGCCGAGCAGATGTTGAAAGGGCACAAAGAAGTGCTGATTTTTGGTGGCCAGGACATTGAATCCGAGCGTTTTGCCAAGGTCAGTAACCGCATGCGTCAGCAGGGGATGAAGCTGGTTTCAGCCTCTTCAATCTCCGATCCGGTTATTCAGCTCATTGCTTCTCTGGCTCTGGCATTCGTTCTGTACGCCGCCAGTTTCCCCAGCGTGATGGATACGCTGACTGCGGGGACCATTACGGTAGTCTTCTCATCTATGATTGCTCTGATGCGCCCGCTGAAATCGCTGACAAACGTGAATGCGCAGTTTCAGCGTGGTATGGCGGCCTGTCAGACGCTGTTCTCCATTCTCGACAGTGAGCAGGAGAACGACACCGGTACGCGTGAAATCACGCGCGCAAAAGGTGATGTCGAATTCCGAGGTGTGACCTTCACCTATCCCGGCCGTGAAACACCTGCGTTGAAAAACATTAACCTGATGCTGCCTGCCGGAAAAACCGTTGCCTTAGTCGGGCGCTCCGGCTCAGGTAAATCGACTATCGCCAGTTTGCTGACGCGTTTTTATGATATTCAGCAGGGCGAGATTTTACTGGATGGCCATGACCTGCGTGAATACACCTTAGCGTCGTTGCGTAATCAGGTCGCACTTGTGTCGCAAAATGTGCATCTGTTCAACGATACCGTTGCCAATAACATTGCCTATGCGCGCAGTGAACAGTATAGCCGCGAGGAAATCGAAAAGGCGGCGACGATGGCACACGCGATGGACTTTATCAAAAACATGGACAAGGGGCTGGATACCGTCATCGGGGAAAATGGTGTGCTGCTATCAGGCGGTCAACGCCAGCGTATCGCCATCGCCCGCGCTCTGCTGCGTGACTGTCCTATCCTGATTCTTGATGAAGCCACCTCTGCGCTGGACACCGAGTCCGAGCGTGCTATCCAGTCTGCTCTGGATGAGCTGCAGAAAAACCGCACCTCACTGGTGATCGCGCATCGCCTTTCTACTATTGAAAAAGCGGATGAAATTGTGGTGGTGGAAGAGGGCAATATCATCGAACGCGGTACGCACGCCGACCTGCTGGCGGAAAAAGGTGCTTATGCTCAACTCCATAAAATGCAGTTCGGCCAATGATTGAGCGCATCTGGAGTGGCCGATCGCCATTATGGTTAGTCCTGTGGCCACTCAGTGTGCTCTATGGTGCCATCACGGCGCTGATCCGTCTCAGTTTCCGGCGTGGCTGGCGTAAAAGCTGGCGTGCGCCCTTGCCTGTTGTCGTGGTGGGGAATCTGACCGCGGGCGGGAATGGTAAAACACCCGTGGTCATCTGGCTGGTTGACGCCCTGCAGCAGCGAGGATTACGGGTAGGTGTGATTTCCCGCGGCTACGGGGGGAAAGCAGACCGCTATCCGCTGCGTGTCACTGCGGAAACCGCCACCGATCAGGCGGGTGACGAGCCGGTGCTGATTGCGCAGCGCACAGCTGCACCCGTGGCAGTGGCACCGCGACGCCGTGAGGCGATCGAAGCCCTTCTGCAACATCATTCACTGGATCTCATCGTGACTGATGATGGCCTGCAACATTATGCGCTCCAGCGCGATCGGGAAATTGTGGTGGTGGATGGCGTGCGACGTTTTGGCAACGGCTGGTGGTTACCTGCCGGACCCATGCGGGAACGGGCATCCCGCCTTAAGACGGTAGACGCGGTGATCGTTAACGGTGGTGAAGCGCAGCAAGGCGAAATTGCCATGCAACTGCAGGCGGGGATGGCAACCCATCTGCTCAGCGGTGAACAACGACCGCTCAACACGTTGCACGATGTCGTCGCCATGGCCGGCATTGGTCATCCGCCGCGCTTTTTTCATACCTTAAAACAGCACGGTCTGACGCCCGTTGCGGAGATCGCCTTTGCCGATCATCATGCTTACAGCGAAGAGGAACTGTCGCGTCTGGTCACGCCCGGCCAAACGCTGTTGATGACGGAGAAAGATGCCGTTAAATGCCGCGCATTCGCGCAATCCTCATGGTGGTATCTTCCAGTCGATGCCCATCTGCAGGCTGAGGCAGCGACGCTACTGTTAGACGATATACAACGCCTGTGTGGCACGTATTCACCACGGGAGCCGCACTAATTCCCACTGAGAAGGAAGAGAATGGGCACGCATTCACTTTCACGACAGCAGGCACGTAATATTCAGCTCGCGGCGCAGGGGTTATTGCGTCCGGTGAAACGTAGGGCACGTTTTCAGGATATTTCAGCCTGCATTAGCCGCATGTCGCTGTTGCAAATCGACACCATCAATGTGGTGGCCCGCAGTCCGTATCTTGTCTTATTCAGTCGCTTAGGCGACTATCCGCCCGTCTGGCTGGACGAGTCGCTGGCGCAGGGGGAGATTTTCGAATACTGGGCGCATGAAGCCTGTTTTATTCCCCGCGCAGATTACCGGTTACTGCGGCACCGCATGCTGTCGCCAGAGCGCCTGGGCTGGAAGTACAGTGCAGACTGGGCAACGGAACATCAGCAGGAAATCGCTGATCTACTTACCTATATACGCGACAACGGGCCCGTCAGATCGGCTGATTTCGCCAGTGGAAAAAATCATAAGCCAGGATGGTGGGCAAGGAAACCCCACAAGCGGCATCTCGAAAACCTGTTCAGTTCAGGGGAGCTAATGGTGTCAGCGCGCCATAATTTTCAGCGCGTCTATGACTTACGCTCACGTGTCATGCCTGACTGGCAGGATGCGCTGCATGCTATCAGTGAGGATGACGCTGTCCGCCTGATGTTAGTGAACAGCGCACGCTGTCTGGGCATTTTTCGCCGTGAGTGGCTGGCAGACTATTACCGGCTAAAGCGCGCGCCCGTTAAAGACTTTATCTTATGGGCACAGGGGGCCGGCGAAATCATGCCGGTTGAGGTCGACGGCATGGGAGAGATGTGGCTGCATCGGGACGCTCAGGCCGCATTAGCCACGCCGTTGATCGCAACACATACCACGCTGTTATCCCCTTTCGATCCGCTGGTATGGGACAGGAAACGTGCGCTTGCGTTGTTTGACTTTGACTACCGCATTGAATGTTACACGCCTGCGGCCAAACGTAAATATGGCTATTTTGTCTTACCGGTGCTGCATCGGGGCCAACTCAAAGCCCGTCTGGATGCACGGATGGTGCGCTCAACAGCCTTGCTGGAAATTAACAACATCTGGCTGGAACCTGACGTCGCGGTAACCGTTTCCTTTCTCAATGACGTGCAACGTGCTATTGAACGCTTCGCCCGTTGGCAGGGGGCCGAAACGGTTTTGCTAAAGAATGCGCCTTCGGCGTTACTGACACACTGGCCAACGCGCTGGCAGCTTAACAATTCCTGATGCAGCGCGGGTGTGATTTACCCGCTCTCATCAGCGCTGTGATATGCTTTAGTCCTTACGCTCTCGGTCCGAGATGGAGGACATATGGATCACCGTTTACTCGAAATCGTTGCCTGCCCGGTTTGTAATGGCAAATTGTACTTTAACAAAGAACAGCAAGAGCTGATCTGCAAGCCCGACGCGCTGGCTTTCCCTGTGCGTGACGGTATTCCGGTACTGCTGGAAAACGAAGCCCGTACGTTATCGGTTGAAGAGATCCATCCATGAGTTTTATTGCCATCATTCCTGCGCGTTATGCTTCCACCCGTTTACCGGGTAAACCCCTGGTTGATATTCATGGCAAGCCAATGGTGGTGCATGTGATGGCGCGCGCCCGGGAATCGGGTGCCAGCCGTGTGATTGTCGCGACCGATCATCCTGAGGTGGCCCGCGCTGTCGAGGCTGCCGGTGGCGAGGTGTGTATGACACGCGCCGACCATCATTCCGGTACGGAACGCCTTGCAGAAGTGATTGAAAAATATCAGTTCGCGGATGACCAGATCATCGTCAATGTTCAGGGCGACGAACCCATGATCCCCGCTGATATCGTCCATCAGGTGGCGAACAACCTGGCTCAGGCTGACGCCGGCATGGCGACGCTGGCGGTGCCGATTACGGATGCGGAAGAGGCGTTCAATCCCAACGCCGTCAAGGTGGTCATGGATGCCAGAGGCTACGCGTTGTATTTTTCACGCGCGACGATTCCCTGGGATCGTGAACGTTATGCGCAGTCCCGGGAACAGATCGGTGACACGCTGCTGCGCCATATCGGCATCTATGCTTATCGTGCCGGGTTTATTCGTCGCTATATCAGCTGGGAACCCTGTCCGCTTGAGCAGATCGAACTGCTGGAGCAGTTGCGCGTGCTGTGGTACGGCGAAAAGATCCACGTTGCGGTGGCAAAAACGATTCCGGGCGTTGGCGTGGATACGCCAGAGGATCTCACCCGGGTTCGCGCCGCGATGCTTCGCTGACCTGTTCCGCTTCTTGTGCGATGACCGTCTGCGCACGCGGCTGAGGCGCCGGGTTCCGGTCGCACTCAGCCTGCGCCATGACGGATGTGCGCCTTTGCGTCTATCCATCAGAAGGTGAGGCGGATGAGAAACGTTGCAATGCGCTTCCCAGCGTTTCATAGATCGCGCGTTCGCTGTGACTCATCCAGAGCGGGGAAGGATAAAAACGTTCCCACCAGTTAAGTGGCGAAGTAATCGCCAGCTGATTGGCGGGCGCTGCAATCGGCTTGAGTCCTGCCTGAGTGAAAAACCGCATCGCGCGCGGCATATGATTAGCTGAGGTAACCAGCAGGAAAGGGTGGTGCCCGATGAGCGTGCTGACAGCCTGCGCCTCCTGTGCGGTATCTTTTGGCTGATCCAGCAGACGAATGTGCGATGAAGGTACGCCCAGGCTTTCGGCAACCTGTGCGGCGACCCAGGCATTACTTTTGGGATTTTGCCCTGCCGCAGCACCGGTAAAGACCAGGGTAGCATCCGGATGGCGCTGCCACTGACGCACACCTTCTGTCACGCGAGGCAAACTGTTGTTCAGCAGGTTCGAGCTGGGCGCCCAGGCCGGGTTATAGGTATAGCCGCCCCCTAACACCACGATGTAATCGACTTTTTCAGTCCCATTCCACGTCGGGTAATGCGATTCGACGGGCAACAGTAAGCGATCGGCGACCGGCTGTAGGCTTATCAGTAATAACATCAGCCAACTCACTGAGATAAAGATTTTACCGCTTTTCTGCCAGCGGCTGAACCAAAGCAGCAAAATGCCGACAGCCATCAAAAGAAGCAGAAAAGGCAGGGGCAGTAACAGGTTGCCAAATGCCTTTTTCAGCATAAAAAACATGTAAAATCCCTCTTGTTGTCCGAAAAAACAGCAGCCAGAGCAGAAGAAGAGCATGAAAGCTTCATTCTTACGGCACCTGTGACAAAATAGCATACGTTTTACCGCAGCATACCGGAGTCCATGCCATGCAGGATCGTAACTTTGACGATCTCGCGGATAAATTTTCGCAAAATATTTACGGCACCACCAAAGGCCGGGTGCGTCAGGCAATCGTCTGGGATGAGCTTGAAGCCTTGCTTCCCAGCCTGACGTCCTCGTCTCCCTCACTGAACGTGCTGGATGCGGGCGGTGGCATTGGGCAAATTTCCAGTGGACTGGCCGCGCGGGGCCATCAGATTCTGCTGTGCGACCTCTCAGGTGAAATGTTGCGGCGTGCCCAGGAAAATGCGGATGCGCTGGGTGTGAGCCATAACATGCAATTCAAACAAATTAGCGCGCAGCAGGTCGGTGAACATTTGGATAAGCCGGTGGATCTGGTATTGTTTCACGCTGTGCTTGAATGGGTCGCTGAACCGGAAACCGTGCTGAAAGCCCTGTTTGATACATTGCGGCCGGGAGGCGTGCTGTCATTGATGTTTTATAACCTGCATGGGTTAACATTACGCACCCTGACGCTGGGCAATTTTGGTTACCTTCGTACCAACTTAACCAAGCGTAAGAAGCGCACGCTGTCACCGGACTTTCCGCGCGATCCTGACGATGTGTCACGCTGGTTACAGGCCTGCGGTTTCCAGATTGAACAGCGTGCCGGGATTCGGGTGTTCAGCGACTATATGAAGCCGCCTAAAGGCGAGCCAAAAAGCGACGACGAAATCATTGAGATGGAGCGGCGTTTTTGCCGTCAGGAACCCTTTTTAAGCTTAGGGCGTTACATCCACGTGACCGCGCGCAAACCCGGGCAGAAGGACGAATTATGAGTGAATTTTCCCAGACGGTACCGGAGCTGGTATCCTGGGCGCGCAAGAACGACTTCTCCCTTGCGCTGCCCGTTGAACGTCTGGCTTTTTTGCTGGCCATCGCCACGCTGAATGGCGAGCGCATGGACGGAGAAATGAGTGAAGGTGACCTGGTCGATGCGTTTCGTCATGTCAGCAAAGCGTTTGAACAAACCAGCGAAACCGTACTGGTGCGGGCCAACAACGCCATCAATGATATGGTGCGTCAGCGCCTGTTGAACCGTTTCACCAGTGAATTAACTGAAGGCAATGCAATTTATCGTCTGACGCCGCTGGCCATCGGCATCACGGATTACTATATCCGCCAGCGCGAGTTCTCCACGCTGCGGCTTTCCATGCAGCTTTCCATCGTTGCCGCTGAACTTAAGCGTGCCGCCGACGCGGCGCAGGAGAATGGCGATGAATTTCACTGGCATCGTAACGTATTCGCGCCGCTGAAATACTCCGTAGCCGAAATCTTCGACAGCATTGATATGACGCAACGCCTGATGGATGAGCAGCAGCAGGCGGTGAAAGCGGATATTGCGGAGCTACTGAATAAAGACTGGCGCGCCGCGATTTCAAGCTGTGAAATGTTACTGTCGGAAACCTCCGGTACGCTGCGTGAATTGCAGGATACGCTGGAAGCGGCCGGTGACAAACTCCAGGAAAATCTGCTGCGTATTCAGGACGCGACGCTGGACAGCCCGGATTTGGGCTTCGTCGATAAACTGGTGTTCGATCTGCAAAGTAAACTCGACCGCATCACCAGTTGGGGGCAGCAGGCCATTGACCTGTGGATTGGTTATGACCGCCACGTACATAAATTTATCCGCACCGCTATCGACATGGACAAAAACCGTGTTTTTGCCCAGCGCTTGCGCGTATCCGTACAGAACTATTTTGACTCACCCTGGGCGCTGACTTATGCCAATGCCGAACGTCTTTACGATATGCGTGACGATGAGCTGACGCTGCGTAATGACGAAGTGATGGGCGAATTACCTGCTGAACTGGAGTTCGAAGAATTTAATGAAATTCGCGAGCAGCTGGCGGCCATGATCGAAGAAGCCTTAACGATTTATAAAACGCAGCAAAAACCGCTTAACCTCGCCGCCGTCATGCGCGACTATCTGGCCCAGTACCCGCGCGCGCGTCACTTCGACCTTGCGCGCATTGTCGTGGACCAGGCGGTGCGATTAGGTGTAGCGGAAGCCGATTTAGCCGGTTTGCCTGTGGAATGGCAAGCCATTAATGATTACGGAGCCAAGGTGCAGGCACATGTCATCGACAAATATTGAACAAGTGATGCCGGTTAAGCTGGCACAGGCACTGGCAAATCCGATTTTTCCGGCGCTGGACAGCCAGTTACGTGCCGGTCGCCATATTGGCATTGAAGAGCTGGATAACCACGCTTTTCTGATGGATTACCAGCAGTATCTGGAAGAGTTTTACACGCGCTACAACGTTGAGCTGATCCGTGCTCCAGAGGGCTTTTTCTATCTGCGTCCACGCTCAACCACGCTGATTCCCCGTTCCGTGCTTTCCGAACTGGACATGATGGTCGGGAAAATCCTCTGCTATCTGTATCTCAGCCCGGAACGCCTGGCGAATGAAGGCATTTTCACGCAACAGGAACTCTATGATGAACTGCTGTCCCTAGCGGACGAAAGCAAGCTGCTGAAGCTGGTTAACCAGCGTTCAACCGGGTCGGATCTCGATCGGGCTAAGTTACAGGAAAAAATGCGTGCGTCCTTAAGCCGCCTGCGCCGTCTGGGCATGGTGTGGTTTTTTGGCAACGACAGCAGCAAGTTTCGTATTACCGAGTCTGTCTTCCGCTTTGGTGCCGATGTCCGTAGCGGTGATGATGCGCGTGAAGCGCAACTGCGCCTGATCCGCGATGGCGAAGCGATGTTGCTGGACAACACGACGGCAGCCACAGAGGCTGATGACAGTGAAGAGAATGACAGCGATGCGGGTGATATCGCGGAGGAAGAGCAGGCATGATTGAACGCGGCAAATTTCGTTCGCTAACCCTGATCAACTGGAACGGGTTTTTTGCCCGAACCTTTGATCTGGATGAACTGGTCACCACGCTGTCGGGCGGAAACGGGGCAGGTAAGTCCACCACAATGGCAGCCTTTGTCACGGCGCTGATTCCTGACTTAACCCTGCTGCATTTCCGTAACACCACCGAAGCGGGCGCAACCTCAGGCTCACGCGATAAAGGCCTGCACGGTAAACTGCGGGCAGGCGTCTGCTACGCGATGCTGGACGTAGTGAACTCACGCCATCAACGTGTGGTGGTCGGGGTCCGGTTACAGCAGGTGGCAGGACGTGACAAAAAGGTTGATATCAAGCCCTTTAGTATCCATGGCCTGCCCACGGATACGCTGCCCACGGACATGCTCACGGAAATTCTGAACAGCCGTCAGGCGCGCGTGTTACCGCTTAATGAGGTCAAAGAACGCGTCGAGGCGCTGGAAGGTGTCCAGTATCGGCAGTACAGCTCGGTAACGGACTATCACGCGATGATGTTTGATCTGGGGATTGTGCCGCGTCGTCTGCGTACCGCCAGCGACCGCAGTAAGTTTTATCGCCTGATTGAAGCCTCTCTGTACGGCGGTATCTCCAGCGCCATCACCCGTTCTCTGCGCGATTATCTGTTGCCTGAAAACAGTGGCGTGCGTAAAGCGTTCCAGGACATGGAAGCTGCGCTGCGCGAAAACCGTATGACGCTGGAAGCGATCCGCGTAACCCAGTCTGATCGCGATCTGTTTAAGCACCTGATTTCTGAAGCCACCAGCTATGTATCGGCCGACTATATGCGTCATGCCAACGAACGACGCATCCACCTGGATAGCGCACTACAGCTGCGCAATGAACTGTTCACCAGCCGCAAGCAGCTGGCGTCGGAGCAGTATCGCCACGTGGAAATGGCACGAGAGCTGGCTGAACACAGCGGGGCAGAGAACGATCTTGAAATTGATTATCAGGCGGCCAGCGATCACCTGAATCTGGTGCAGACGGCAATGCGCCAGCAGGAAAAAATTACCCGTTATGACAGTGATATCGAGGATCTGACACTTCGCCTGGAAGAACAGAGTGAAGTCGTGGCCGAAGCGCGTGAAATCCAGGAAGAAAATGAAGCCCGTGCTGAAGCGGCCGAACTGGAAGTGGATGAGCTGAAAAGTCAGCTGGCCGATTTTCAGCAGGCGCTGGACGTGCAGCAAACCCGTGCCATTCAGTATCAGCAGGCGTTACAGGCTCTGGAACGTGCGCGTTCGCTGTGTGAATTGCCTGAGCTGAACATTGACAACGCGGCGGAATGGCAGGCCAGCTTCCAGGCCAAAGAAGAAGAAGCAACCGGGCAGTTGTTGCGCCTGGAGCAGAAACTGAGTGTGGCCGAAGCGGCGCACAGTCAGTTTGAGCAGGCCTTATCGCTGGTGACCAGCATTGCCGGTGAGGTCAGCCGTAAAGAGGCCTGGCAAGTCGGGCGCGATCTCCTGCGTGATGCCAGCAATCAGCGTCACCACGCCGATCAGCTTGCTTCACTGCGCCTGCGTCTGAGCGAACTTGAACAGCGCCTGCGCGAGCAGCAGGAAGCAGAACGTCTGCTGGCGGAATTCTGCAAGCGTCAGGGGCAGCAATATGAGCCCGATGCGCTGGAAGGATTGCAGCGTGAACTGGAAGCCCAAATCGAGCAGTTGAACAGCAGCGTTGCCGATGCGGGCGAACAGCGTATGTTGATGCGTCAGGAGCTGGAACAGCTCCGTCAGCGCATCGCGACGTTGACCGCGCGTGCGCCGCACTGGCTGGCTGCGCAAGAAATCCTGACGCAGCTCAGCGAGCAAACCGGTCAGGCGTTGACCAGCAGCCAGGACGTTACGGAATACATGCAGCAGCTGCTGGAGCGGGAACGTGAAACCACTGTTGAACGTGATGAAGTGGCCGCAAGGAAACGTGAAATTGAGCAGCAGATTGAGCGCTTGAGCCAGCCGGGCGGTGCGGAAGATCCGCGACTGAACCAGCTGGCCGAACGCTTTGGCGGTGTGCTGCTGTCTGAGATTTATGACGATGTCACGCTCGACGATGCGCCTTACTTCTCCGCCCTGTACGGCCCGTCACGTCACGCCATTGTGGTGCCCGATCTTTCGCTGGTGCGTGAGCAACTGGATGGCCTGGAAGAGTGCCCGGAAGATCTCTATTTGATCGAGGGCGATCCGCAATCCTTTGATGACAGCGTGTTCAGCGTCGACGAGTTACAAAATGCCGTCGTGGTCAAGGTGGCCGAGCGCCAGTGGCGCTATTCCCGCTTCCCTAAAATCCCGCTTTTCGGCCGGGCGGCACGCGAAAACCAGCTGGAGTTGCTCAATAACGAACGCGATCGTCTGGCGGAACGGTATGCCACCCTGTCGTTTGACGTTCAAAAGACGCAGCGGCTTCATCAGTCATTCAGCCGTTTTATCGGTAGCCATCTGGCGGTCGCCTTTGATGACGATCCCGAAGCGCAGATTCGTCAGCTCGGCGCCCGTCGGGGTGAGCTGGAACGTGCGCTCAACCAGCATGAAAGCAACAATCAGCAGCAACGTCAGCAGTTTGACCTGGCCAAAGAGGGCGTTGCGCAGCTTAACCGCCTGTTGCCGCGCGTGAATCTGTTACTGGACGACACGCTGGCAGACCGTTGTGAAGAGATCCGTGAGCAGGTGGAAGACGCGCAGGAAGCCGCACGCTTCCTCCATCAGCATGGGGCGAAGCTGGCCAAACTTGAACCGATGCTGGCGGTGCTGCAGAGCGATCCGGAACAGCACGATCAGTTGCAGGCAGATTACCAGCATGCACAGCAGCAGCAGCAGCGCGCGCGTCAGCAGGCTTTTGCGCTGACCGAGGTGGTACAGCGTCGCGCCCACTTCAGCTATGACGACTCGGCCAGTATGCTCGGTGGCAACACCGATCTGAGTGATAAGCTGCGCCAGCGTCTGGAGCAGGCGGAAGCGGAGCGCAGCCGCTGCCGTGAGCGCCTGCGCGCGCATCAGTCGCAGCTGACCCAGTATTCTCAGGTGCTGGCATCGCTGAAAAGCGCTTATGACGCCAAACGCGACATGCTGAAAGAGTTGCAGCAGGAGATGCAGGATATCGGTGTGCAGGCCGATGCCAGCGCGGAAGAACGCGCCCGTATCCGCCGTGACGAGCTGTATACCGCGCTTAGTCACAATCGTGCCCGTCGTAATCAGCTGGAGAAACAGCTCACCTTCTGCGAAGCCGAAATGGACAATCTGCAGAAGAAGCTGCGCCAGCTTGAGCGCAACTATCATCAGATCCGCGAACAGGTGGTCAGTGCCAAAGCAGGCTGGTGCATGGTGCTGCGTCTGGTGAAGGACAATGGCGTGGAGCGGCGTCTGCATCGTCGGGAGCTGGCTTACCTGAGCGCGGATGAGCTGCGTTCAATGTCGGATAAGGCACTCGGTGCACTGCGCCTGGCGGTGGCGGATAACGAACACCTGCGCGATGTGCTGCGCCTGTCGGAAGATCCCAAACGGCCAGAGCGTAAAATTCAGTTCTTTATCGCCGTGTATCAGCATCTGCGCGAACGTATCCGTCAGGACATTATCCGTACCGACGATCCGGTTGAAGCCATCGAACAGATGGAAATCGAGCTGAACCGTCTGACGGAAGAGCTGACTGCTCGCGAGCAAACGCTGGCCATCAGTTCACGCAGCGTGGCGAACATTATTCGCAAAACGATTCAGCGTGAACAGAACCGTATTCGCCAGCTGAACCAGGGGTTACAGACCGTCAGCTTTGGACAGGTACGCAGCGTGCGGCTCAACGTGAACGTGCGGGAAACACACGCGATGCTGCTCGATACCTTGTCCGAAGAGCATGAACAGCATCAGGATCTGTTTAACAGCAACCGACTGACCTTCTCGGAAGCGCTAGCAAAACTGTATCAACGCCTCAATCCACAGATTGATATGGGACAGCGCACGCCGCAGACAATTGGTGAAGAACTGCTGGATTACCGTAACTACCTGGAGATGGAAGTCGAGGTGAATCGTGGCTCCGATGGCTGGCTGCGTGCAGAAAGTGGTGCGCTCTCTACCGGTGAAGCGATTGGTACCGGTATGTCGATTCTGGTCATGGTCGTGCAGAGCTGGGAAGAGGAATCACGCCGTCTGCGTGGGAAAGATATCTCACCCTGCCGCTTGCTGTTCCTGGATGAAGCCGCCCGTCTGGATGCGCGTTCAATCGCCACGCTGTTTGAACTCTGTGAGCGCCTGGAGATGCAACTGGTCATCGCTGCACCTGAGAACATCAGTCCTGAGAAGGGCACGACCTACAAACTGATGCGTAAGTTGTTTAACAACACGGAACACGTTCATGTCGTGGGATTACGGGGTTTCGCCGCCGATCCGCTGCCTGCCAAACGCGGCAGTGAAGCCGATTCAGCCAGTGAAACGACGACATAATATTCGTGCGGCAAGGATAGTCAAAAACAGCGCCATTGGTTAATCTGGTAACGGCATTTGTCGCAGGAGGCAAATGCCGTTTTTGTTTGTATACTCAGTCATATGAGTAACAGCCCGATTGCAGCTTTTTCCTCTCAGGCTGCGCGGTAGATTAATGAAGGGGGCAGGGATGTTACTGAATAAAGGCTTAACAATTCATCAGGTTAGTTCATGGCTGGTGCTGGCACTTGCCCTGAGTCCGTGCGTGCCGTCCCAGGCGGCTATCATCGCGGCCATGCCCGGTGTCCATTCGACCCAGGCCACCACCTCTGTTTCTGCCAGTCAGCAAAAAATTCGCCAGGCGTTTGCCAGTGACAGTCAGCCTTTTTACGGTGCTTCACTGGCCGCCCTGTATGCCGCGCGAAATATGCAACCGATCTGGCAGGATCATGACGCCGTGCAGAAGTTTCAGCAGCAGCTGGCTGAGGTAGCGTTATCCGGCGTCCAGCCACAATTTACCCGGTGGGTGGAGCGTCTGACCGATCCATCCATTACCGGATTCGCCCGCGATGTGACACTGTCCGATGCCATGCTGGGTTATCTGCAGTTTGTCTCATCGGTTCCCGCACAGGGGGAAACGTGGCTCTACAGTACGGTGCCCTATAAGTTGGCGGTGCCGTCGGTGTCCGTCATTAATGCCTGGCAGAACGCCGTGAATGCGGGGCGGGCAGCGGCCTTTGTGAATTCGCTGGAACCGCAACATCCACAGTATCCCTTAATGCACAAAGCGTTAATAAACCTGCTTAACGATAAACAGCCGTGGCCGCAAATCAAAAATCGCGACACGGTAAGGCCCGGTCAGGTCAGTGATGATGTACCGGCGCTGCGGGAAATCCTGCGGCGCAGCGGTATGTTAAGTGCACAGACGACGGCACCTGCACCGAATGACGATGCGGTTCCTACTGCGCCAGTTACGGTCAGCCACAGTGAACCTGTCGCGGTCAGCCCGTCTGCCGTTGCCGTGAACGCTATTCCGCCGCCACCGCCAGGCGCGCCGGACAACGTACAAGTGGCACCTACGGCGACAAGTGGCGTCAATGTCTATGACGATAATCTGGTCGCAGCGGTAAAACGCTTTCAACAGTGGCAGGGGCTGGACGCGGATGGAGCCATTGGTCCGCGTACACGTGAATGGCTGAATGTGTCACCTCAGCAACGTGCCGCCCTGCTGGCGCTGAACATTCAACGCCTGCGTTTGCTGCCGGATGATATGCACAACGGCATTATGGTCAACATTCCCAATTACTCGTTGAATTATTACAACAACGGCACCCGGGTGCTGACATCGCGGGTGATTGTGGGCCGGCCAGACCGTAAAACGCCACTGATGCGCAGCGCGCTCAACAACGTGGTGCTGAATCCGCCCTGGAATGTGCCTACCACGCTGGTGCGCCAGGACATCATTCCAAAAGTGAAACAGGACCCGACGTACCTGTATAAGCACGGATATACCCTGCTGTCGGGCTGGAGTGCGGATGCGGAGGTGATCGATCCCACCATGATCGACTGGAGCATGGTGTCTGCCTCGTCGTTCCCGTACCGAATTCGTCAGGCGCCGGGGCAGACCAATTCACTGGGCCGTTTCAAATTTAATATGCCCAGTTCAGATGCTATCTATTTGCACGACACGCCCAATCATAATCTGTTCCAGCGTGATATTCGCGCACTCAGCTCGGGCTGCGTGCGGGTCAACAAAGCGTCAGAACTGGCGGGCATTCTGCTGCAGGATGTAGGCTGGAATGATGCCCGTATCTCAGGGACGTTAAAACAGGGTGATACGCGCTATGTGCCTATTCGCCATCGGATACCGGTTAACCTGTATTATTTAACCGCCTGGGTCGCGGATGATGGTAAAACGCAGTTTCGTACAGATATTTACAATTATGATAATACTGCCCGTTCCGGGAGTCTGGTGCTGAGTCGCGCGCAGCAGTTGCTCCTCTAACGGTTGATTTTTAACCGTAAGTGCGCATTGCGCACGGGAAGATGACCTGAGAAAGGCGGTGTCTCCGATGAGGCGCCGTCTTCCAAACTTGCCAGACATGGGTTGACGTGCTACCGCGAGAAAGTTATGGTTCCGCCAGTGCGTTTTTTGCACGTGTCATTGGCTCTGTTCTCAGGTAAAACGCTTCATGTCTACAATTGATTCTGTCCGTCGCAAACTGTTGTTTTGCGGAAGTGCCGCTGCGGGACTGGCTTTGTTGCCGACGTCAGCGATGGCTTCACTCTCTACGTCACGACCGCGCGTCTTAACGCTGAATAACCTTCACACGGGTGAAACCCTCAAAACAGAATTCTTCAACGGTAAAAGTTACGACAAGAGCGAGTTATCGCGTCTTAACCATTTTTTCCGTGACTACCGCGCCAATAAAATCAAAAGTATCGATCCCCACCTTTTCGATCAGCTCTACCGCCTCCAGGCGCTGCTGGAAACGCGTAAGCCCGTTCAGCTGATCTCGGGCTACCGCACTCTGGCCACCAATAATATGCTGCGCGAATCTGGTCCTGGTGTCGCAAAACACAGCTACCACACCAAAGGTCAGGCGATGGATTTCCATATTGAGGGGATTAGTCTGGCGAATGTCCGGAAAGCCGCGTTAAAAATGCGGGCGGGTGGTGTAGGATATTACCCCAGCAGCAACTTTGTACATATTGATACCGGTCCGGTCAGGCACTGGTCGTAACGTCGGCAACGCTGCGGGTGCCGACCATGGAGCGTTATGAATTATCACATTATCCCCGTTACCGCCTTCGCGCAGAACTGTTCGGTTATCTGGTGCGACACCACACGTGAATCTGCGATAGTGGATCCGGGTGGTGACGCCGATACAATCAGGCAAACGCTGAAACAGCTTGATTTAACGCCTGGCCAGATCCTGCTGACGCATGGTCATCTTGATCATGTCGGGGCCGCGGCGGAACTGGCGGCCTGCTGGAACATACCACTGGTAGGCCCGCACAAACAGGATGCGTTCTGGCTTGAGGCATTGCCCACGCAGAGCCAGATGTTTGGACTTGAGTACTGCGCGCCGCTTACGCCCGATCGCTGGCTGGAAGAGGGGGACACTGTTCAGG
Source organism: Pantoea sp. SGAir0183 (assembly GCF_043545505.1). NCBI lineage: Bacteria > Pseudomonadati > Pseudomonadota > Gammaproteobacteria > Enterobacterales > Erwiniaceae > Pantoea > Pantoea sp. SGAir0183. The sequence continues at coordinate 2,897,192 of NZ_CP028053.1, read as the reverse complement.
TTGGTCAGGTTAATCTTGAGGTTCTGCACTGTCCCGGTCATACGCCAGGTCATATCGTGTTTTTTGACCGACAGGGGCGTTTACTGGTTTCCGGTGATGTGATCTTTAACGGTGGTGTAGGACGCACCGACTTTCCGCAGGGTAACCATCAGCATCTGATTGATGCCATCAAAAACAAAGTGTTGCCGCTGGGAGATGATGTGACGTTTTTGCCCGGTCACGGTCCGCTATCCACTTTAGGTCGTGAACGTCTGACGAATCCTTTTCTGCAATAAAAAATGGGCCAGTCAGGCCCATTTTTTTCATAAGGACAGGATTACAGCACGGCGACAATCGCTTCACACAGGGCAGACATATTATCGGGCGTCATCCCGGCCACGTTCACCCGGCCTGAGTTCACCGCATATACGCCAAACTCTTCACGCAGACGAATGACCTGATCTTTGGTCAGCCCGCTGAACGAGAACATACCGTTCTGCTTAATGATAAAGCTGAAATCCTGCTGCGCCCCTTTTTCCGCCAGCGTATTCACAAACAGCTGACGCATGCGCTGGATACGCTGACGCATATCGGACAACTCCTGCTGCCAGATGGTACGGAGCGCGTCATTTCCCAGGATGGTTGCCACCACTGCCGCACCGTGTGACGGTGGGTTAGAGTAGTTCGCGCGAATCGTGTACTTCACCTGACTGAAGGCGGTATCGGCCGTGGCTGCATCGCTCGCCACCAGCGTAATCGCACCCACGCGTTCATTATACAGACCAAAGTTTTTGGAATAGGAACTGGCCACAATCAGCTCCTGATGGCTGGCCGCAAACAGGCGCAGACCTGCTGCATCTTCTTCCAGCCCACGGGCAAAGCCCTGATAGGCGAAGTCAAACAGCGGCAACCAGCCATTGGCTTTGGAAAGCGCAGCCAGCTGTTGCCACTGCTCTGCTGTCGGATCGATACCGGTTGGGTTATGGCAGCAGCCGTGGAACAGCACCACATCACCGGCTTTAACCTCTTTCAGCGAGGCCAGCATGCTGTCAAAGTCCAGCGTATGGTTGACCGCATCATAATACGAGTATTCACACACCTCGAGACCCGCGGCGTTAAACACGTTTTTATGGTTCGGCCAGCTCGGGTTGCTGACCCATACGCGCTTCACCGACGTCTGCGTGGCCAGAAAATCCGCAGCGACACGCAGTGCACCTGTCCCGCCTGGCGTCTGCGCGGAACGTACGCGGCCCGCCGAAATCAGGGCGTTGCCTTTACCAAATAACAATTCCTGAGTGCAGTATACGAAATCCGGCAGACCGTCAATGCTCAGGTAATTTTTGCTGGTCTCGTTTTCCAGCAGATATTGCTCTGCTTTTTTAACGCTGGTGAGCACCGGGGTTTTCCCGGTTTCATCTTTATAAACGCCAATACCGAGATTAATTTTATTCGGGCGGTCATCGGCACGAAACAGATCGGCCAGGCCAAGGATAGGATCGGCAGGTGCAGCAGAGATCGATTCAAACATGAGTCGGGTCCAGTAGCGTGAACTTTAGCAAATGAAGCATCAGGTTAACGTCAGCACGGCGAAATGCCAACCGTTTGCGATAAAATTCATTGTCCGGTCGGCAGAATTACCAGTACTTATAGGGAGAAGGGGGCCACGTATCGGCTGCGCTGAATAAAGGCAATAAAAAACGGAGCCGAAGCTCCGTTTTTTGTACTGCATCAACAAACTTAGAACTGGTAAACCACACCCAGGCCGACTACGTCGTCGTTAGGAATGCCCAGTGGGTTGTTTTTGTCCAGCTGGTTGATTTTATAATCAACGTAGGTGGCCATGTTTTTGTTGAAGTAGTAGGTTGCGCCCACATCGAAGTATTTGTAGATATCCGCATCGCCGATACCTTCAATGTCTTTGCCTTTGGACTGAACGTAAGCCAGTGAAGGACGCAGACCGAAGTCAAACTGGTACTGTGCAACCATCTCAATGATTTGAGCTTTGTTTGCAAAGGCAGGAGCGGTAGTTGTTGGGCCAGTAACGATTGAAATTGGTGCTGCATTACGCATTTCACCATACATCGCTGCCAGATAAACATTGTTAGCATCATATTTCAGAGCGGTTGCCCAGCTTTCAGCATGTTTGCCAGCGCCAACAATATTGCCGTTGGCTGCAACACCCTGAGCCTGCGAGTCAGTACGATCGCTGCTGCTATATGCACCAACAATGCCTACGCCGATTGGCGAGGTGTAAGATGTTGATGCACCCCATCCATCGCCATTTGCTCTACGATCAGCGCGATTTGAATTTTCATTTTTGCCCTGATACTGAAGCGCAAAGTTCCAGCCATCTACCAGACCAAAGAAGTTACTGTTGCGGTAGGTCAGCAGACCACCACTACGACCGTTCATGAAGTTGTCTGAGTTACCTGAGTCACCGCCGAATACTGGCAGCATATCGGTCCAGCCGATTGCATCATAAACCACACCGTAGTTACGGCCATAGTCGATTGAGCCGGCATCGCCGAACTTAAGGCCAGCAAAGCCCAGACGGGTTTTATTGTCAGTTTGCGCATCAGAACCTTCAGAGTTATTACCCTGAATGTTGTATTCCCACTGACCATAACCAGTCATCTGGTCATTGATCTTGGTTTCGCCTTTGAAGCCGAAGCGAATATAAGTCTGATCGCCGTCATCACCTGAGTTATCAGAGAACTGGTGACGTGCATCCACTTTACCGTACAGGTCCAGCTTATTGCCGTCTTTGTTATAAACTTCTGCTGCATTGGCTGCGCCAGCGGCGAGCAGAGCAGGGATAACCACTGCCAGAATGTTGCGCTTCATCATTATTTATTACCCTCATTGGAGTTATTTGGACACCTGCCACTGCCGTCAAGAAATCTTTACATGAACCTTGAAAGAAGTTTGGTGTCTCCTGTGTCTGCACGCATCTTTCCATCCCCCATCGGGTAATTCTACTGCGAAAATGCTACAAAAGTCGTAATCTTGTTTCAAATATAAAAAATGTATTTCCAAATGTAAAAATAACGGAACTTTGTGAGTCATATCAAAATTTACAAAAATAAAAAAAGGCCGGCGAAGCCGACCTCTTTATATATATGAATTTCTTATATTAAATGCTGAAAATCAGAAGCTCGCATTACGTGGCGTGCGTGGGAACGGGATAACATCTCTTACATTTTGTACGCCTGTGACATAGGCGATTAAACGTTCGAAACCTAATCCGAATCCGGAATGGGGAACAGTGCCATAGCGACGCAGATCACGATACCACCAGTAATCCTCTTTTTTCAGCCCCATCTCTTCCAGACGCGCATCCAGTACATCCAGACGCTCTTCACGCTGTGAACCGCCGATAATTTCACCAATGCCAGGCGCTAACACATCCATCGCGGCCACGGTTTTACCGTCTTCGTTAAGGCGCATGTAGAACGCTTTGATGTCTTTCGGGTAGTTTTTCACAACGACAGGCGCTTTAAAGTGTTTCTCCGCCAGGTAACGCTCATGCTCAGAAGACAAATCAATGCCCCAGGAGACAGGGTTCTCAAACGTCTGGCCGCAGTTCATCAGAATCTCGACGGCATCGGTATAGTCGACCTGCGCAAAGTCTGTGGTGACGAAGCGCTCCAGACGAGCAATGGCGTCGTTATCAACCCGCTCGGCAAAGAACGCCATGTCGTCTGCACGTTCTTCCAGGACGGCTTTAAACACATACTTCAGCATGGCTTCCGCCAGATCGGCCGCATCATCCAGGGAGGCGAAGGCTATTTCCGGCTCCAGCATCCAGAATTCCGCGAGATGACGGCTGGTGTTGGAGTTTTCGGCCCGGAAGGTGGGGCCGAAGGTATAAATTTTTGACAGCGCACTGGCGTAGGTTTCGCCGTTGAGCTGGCCGGATACCGTCAGGAAGGCTTCCTTACCAAAGAAGTCTTCTGAAAAGTCGACTTTGCCCTGATCGTCACGCGGCAGGTTTTCCAGATCCAGCGTTGATACGCGGAACATTTCACCCGCACCTTCAGTATCGGAAGCGGTAATCAGCGGCGTAGAAACCCAGAAATAGCCGTTCTCATGGAAGAAACGGTGCAGCGCCTGCGCCAGCGTGTGACGAACACGGGCTACGGCACCAATCAGGTTCGTGCGTGGACGCAGGTGGGCCACTTCACGCAAATACTCAATGCTGTGACGTTTGGCCGCCATAGGATAGCTGTCGGGATCTTCCACCCAGCCTACCACCTCCAGCTTTGTCGCCTGGATTTCAAACGCCTGCCCCTGGCCCGGAGATGCCACAACGGTACCGGTGACAATGACGGAGCAGCCGGTAGTCAGGCGCAGCACTTCGTCCTGATAATTATTCAGAGAATTATTGACGACGGCCTGAACGGGATTAAAGCAGGAGCCGTCATACACGGCGATAAAGGACAGACCGGCTTTTGAATCTCTTCGGGTACGTACCCAACCACGTACGGTGACTTCACTGTCAACCGCGACGCGACCGTGCAGTACATCCGCTACAGGCACTACGCTCATAAATATCTCTCTATATAGAAGAAGTGTGTGAATGAATTCCCCAGACTGGGGTGTTGCTATGTTACTTGCGAGTCAACAGGAAACAAGCAAAATTCAGGGGGAAGGGCAGATTTATTGCCAGGAAAGCGGGGCGCAGAGCGCCCCAGTCACATAGCGCTTAGCTGGCTTTTTTTACCAGCGGCAGGTCAAAGGCTTTTCTCAAGGCTCTGACGAAGGCTTTATCCTGACAAATGGTTTTGCCCGGACTGTCTGACAGCTTGGCAACCGGCTTCCCGTTACACTGCACCAGCTTAATGACAATATTGAGTGGCGTCACGCCGGGAATATCGCAGGTCAGTCGGGTGCCAATGCCAAACACAACGTGAGTACGCTGACCAAAGTGGCGATAGAGCGCCAGCGCTTTATCCAGATTCAGGTTGTCGGAGAACACCAGGGTTTTACTCTGTGGATCTATGCCCAGTTGCTGATAATGCGCCAGGGCTTTTTCACCCCATTCAACCGGATCGCCCGAATCATGGCGTAAACCCTGGTAACGGCGGGCGAAGACCGGGCCGAAGTCGCGCAGGAAGGCGTCCATAGCGATGCAGTCCGTTAACGCAATACCCAGTTTGTCATCATATTCATCCAGCCAGGCCTGTAACGCGGCCCGCTGGCTGTTCGCCAGCACCGGACTGATTTGCTGAAAAGCCTGAAACCATTCGTGCGCCTGCGTGCCGACAGGCGTCAGTTCAAGACGGCGGGCCAGATCATAGTTGCTGGTGCCCATCAGCCAGGGAAAGTCCTGCTTCAGCGTACTGACAATGGCTTCCTGCACCGACCGGGAATAGCGGCGACGGGTACCAAAATCCATCAACCGAAAACGTGACATATCGGTATCCGCAATTTGCGTTTTAAACGTCGCCAGTTTCTGGTGCAGAAAGTCCACGGCCTGCTGACTGCCGGTGTGTGGTGTACGATGGCGATGCACCACTTCGCTGATCAAGGCCAACAGGGGAACTTCCCACATGATGACCTCACGCCAGGGCCCCTGAATTCGGATAGCCAGCTTGCCGTTGTGATTTTGCACGTCGACCTGCTGGGGGTCATAGCGAAAATTGCGCAGCCAGTTAAGGTAGTCGTCAGCAAAGAAGGGGAGGTCAGATAACCAGGCATATTCGGCGTCGGTCAGCGCCAGCGTCTGCATGGCATTGATCGCTGCACGGATTTCGTCAGCATAAAAACCCAGTAACTCATCGCTGCGGCAGCGAAACTCCGCCGCTACCGTAACATCATAGTAGCGATGGAAGACGGCTTGCTGCATATGAAGCTTATACGCGTCAGTATCCAGCAGCGAAGTCAGTATCGGGGAAGCATGTCCTGTCATGGCGCGTTTCGGCATCCTGTTCGGTGGCGCAGAGCCCGGTGTATTAAACGTCACAAAGACGCAAAAGTATAAATCACTAACAGACGGCGATCACAGCATATTTCAGGATAGCGAGTCGAGGCCGAATTGTGTCATTGTTAAGAAAGTGTAGCCATTTTGCCCACGACATGCATTACGCATGGCAAGCTTAACGCATCAGGCTTAGACTTTGACGGGTAAACTATTCATTGCGAGACGAAATATGACGCAGCAGCCAAAAATAAAATATCGCCACGATTACCGGGCTCCCGATTATACCATCACCGATATTGATTTAACCTTTGAACTGGATGAGTCGACCACGCGCGTCACGGCCATCAGTCAGGTTAAACGCCAGGGTGATAACGGGGCTGAATTGCGTCTGGACGGTGAAGATCTGACCCTGATCTCGCTGGAAGTTAATGGCCAGGCCTGGACGGCTTATAAAGAGGAAGAAGGCGCACTGGTACTCAGCCAGTTGCCAGACAGTTTCACGCTGAAAATCGTGAATGACATTCATCCTGACCGCAACAGCGCGCTTGAAGGATTGTACAAGTCAGGTGAGGCACTTTGTACGCAATGTGAAGCCGAAGGCTTCCGCCATATTACCTGGTATCTGGATCGGCCGGATGTGCTGGCGCGTTTCACGACCACCATCATTGCCGATGGCAACCGCTATCCTTTCCTGTTGTCGAACGGCAACCGTATCGACAGTGGTCATGACGAGCAGGGACGTCACTGGGTGAAGTGGCAGGATCCGTTCCCGAAGCCCTGCTATCTGTTTGCGCTGGTGGCAGGTGATTTTGACGTGCTGCGCGACAGCTTTACCACGCGTTCGGGTCGTGATGTCGCACTGGAGATCTTTGTTGACAGAGGCAATCTGGACCGTGCCGACTGGGCAATGACCTCGCTGAAAAACAGCATGAAGTGGGATGAAGAGCGCTTTGGCCTGGAGTATGACCTCGACATCTTTATGATTGTCGCGGTGGACTTCTTTAATATGGGCGCGATGGAGAATAAAGGGCTTAACATCTTTAACTCCAAATATGTGCTGGCAAAAGCCGAAACCGCAACCGATAAAGATTACCTGGGGATTGAGGCCGTGATAGGCCATGAATATTTCCACAACTGGACCGGCAACCGCGTCACCTGTCGTGACTGGTTCCAGTTGAGCCTCAAAGAGGGCCTGACCGTCTTCCGCGATCAGGAATTCAGTTCAGACCTGGGATCGCGTGCCGTTAATCGTATCGATAATGTCCGTATCATGCGCGGCGCGCAGTTTGCTGAGGATGCCAGTCCGATGGCGCACCCGATCCGGCCGGATCAGGTGATCGAAATGAATAATTTCTACACCTTAACCGTGTATGAAAAAGGATCGGAAGTGATCCGCATGATGCATACCTTGCTGGGAGAGGAGAACTTTCAGAAAGGGATGCAACTGTACTTCAAACGGCATGACGGCAGCGCCGCCACCTGCGATGATTTTGTTCAGGCGATGGAAGACGCGTCTGGCGTTGATCTGTCTCAGTTCCGCCGCTGGTACAGCCAGTCAGGTACACCAACCGTCACGGTACGCGACGACTACAATCCGGAACTGGAGCAGTACACGTTGCACGTTACGCAACACACGCCACCGACAGCCGATCAGAAAGAAAAACTGCCGCTACACATCCCGCTGGATATCGAACTGTATGACGGCCAGGGCAAGGTGATTCCGTTGCAGCGCGATGGCCATCCTGTGCATCACGTCCTGAACGTGACGGAAGAGTTCCAGACGTTTACGTTTGATAACGTCTATTTCCAGCCGGTGCCGTCACTGCTGCGTGAATTCTCCGCACCTGTGAAACTTGATTACAAGTGGAGCGATGCCCAGCTCACCTTCCTGATGCGCCATGCCAGTAACGATTTTTCCCGCTGGGATGCGGCGCAAAGTCTGCTGGCAACCTATTTACGTCTCAATGTTGCGCGTCATCAGCAGGGGCAGCATTTGTCACTGCCGCTGCACGTTGCCGATGCTTTCCGCACCGTGCTGCTTGACGCAGACAGCGACCCGGCATTGACGGCGCTGATTTTGACATTGCCGAGTGAGAACGAAATTGCCGAGCTGTTTGAGATTATCGATCCGCAGGCCATTGCGCTGGTGCGCGAAGCGTTGGTCCGTACGCTGGCGCGTGAACTGGCGGATGAATTCTTTGCCGTGTATAACGCCAATCAGCAGGCGGACTATCACGTTGATCATGCGGAAACAGGCAAACGGTCACTGAAAAACATCTGCCTGTACTATCTGGCGTTTGGTGACATGGATCTGGCCGATAAACTGGTTCAGGCACAGTATCAGCGCGCGAATAATATGACCGATTCCCTGGCGGCACTCTCGGCCGCCGTGGCGGCGCAGTTGCCGTGCCGTGACGCCTTACTGGCTGACTATGACGATCGCTGGCATCGCGATGGCCTGGTGATGGACAAATGGTTTATGTTGCAGGCCACCAGCCCGGCGCAGAATGCGTTACTTAACGTGCGCCGGTTGCTGTCGCACCGTTCGTTCAGCATGGGGAACCCCAACCGTATTCGTTCATTGATCGGTGCCTTCGCATCGGGGAACCCCTCGGCCTTCCATGCCGAAGATGGCAGCGGCTATCGCTTCCTGGTCGAGATGTTGACGGATTTAAATACCCGAAATCCGCAGGTTGCGTCGCGCATGATTGAGCCATTGATTCGTCTGAAACGTTACGATACTCGCCGTCAGGCGCTGATGCGCCAGGCGCTGGAGCAGCTACAGGGTCTGGAGAAACTGTCGGGCGATCTGTACGAGAAAATTACCAAGGCGCTTAACGCCTGATAAAAAACGGCGGGCCATGGCCCGCCGTTTCATCAGCGCTGTTGCGCATAGCGCGGCGGTTTATCTGCCGCACTGCGACGCATCACCCGATCCAGCACCTCCGCTTCCAGCTCGGCCAGACGGGCGGAACCCCGCCGCCGGGGACGTGGCAAATCAACCTGCAAATCCAGCCCAATCCGACCTTCCTCAATCAGCAGAACCCGATCCGCCATTGCAACCGCTTCACTGACATCATGGGTGACCAACAACACCGTAAAATTGTGTTGCTGCCACAGTGATTCAATCAGCTCCTGCATCTCAATTCGGGTTAACGCATCGAGCGCGCCGAGTGGCTCATCCAGAAGGAGCAGACCGGGGCGATGAATCAGGGCGCGAGCCAGTGCCACGCGCTGTTTCTGACCGCCAGACAGGGCGGCAGGCCAGTCACTGGCGCGATCGGCCAGCCCAACGGCCGCCAGCGCCTCGTGTGCGGCTTCCCGCCAGGCATTGCCCCGCAGACCAAGTGCCACGTTATCAATCACTTTTTTCCAGGGCAGCAGTCGCGCATCCTGGAACATCAGACGGGTTTCGTCGCGCGCCGTGTGCAATGGCGCAGTGCCGGCCAGTAGCTGACCCTCAGTGCTGTTTTCCAGCCCGGCCAGCAAACGCAGCAGGGTACTTTTGCCGCAGCCGCTGCGGCCCACGACGGCCACAAATTGTCCAGACGGTATGTGCAGGTCGAGGTTATTAAGAATCGTACGCTCGCCATATTTTTTGCTGACGCCCTTTACACCAACCGGCGTACCGGCCGTCAGACGCGCCGGGATAGCGGAGTTAATCATGCTGCTTCCTCCTTATGTTGATAAGCCGGATGCCAGCGTAACCAGACACGTTCCAGCAGTAGCGCACTGACATCGGCCAGTTTCCCCAGCAGGGCATAAAGAATAATGGCGACCATCACCACATCGGTTTGCAGAAATTCACGGGCATTCATGGCCAGGTAGCCAATCCCGGCGTTAGCGGAAATGGTTTCAGCCACAATCAGCGTGAGCCACATTAATCCCAGACCAAAACGCACGCCGACCATGATGCTCGGTAACGCACCCGGCAATATCACCTGCACAAACAGGCTCCAGCCCGATAAGCCATAGCTGCGTGCCATTTCAACCAGCCCCCGATCCACGTTGCGAATGCCGTGATACGTATTCAGATAAATCGGGAACAGTGTGCCCAGCGCCACCAGAAAAATTTTGGCGGTTTCATCGATACCAAACCACAGGATGACCAGCGGGATAAGCGCCAGATGAGGCACGTTACGTAACATTTGTACCGAGGTATCCAGCAGGCGCTCGCCCAGACGTGAGGTGCCGGTAATCAATCCCAGCACTAACCCGATCGAACCGCCGATGCTAAAGCCCAGCAGCGCGCGCCAGCTGCTGATAGCCAGATTCCGCCACAGCTCGCCGCTGGCGGCCAGTTGCCAGAAGGTGGTGACGATCTTCTCCGGTGCCGGCAGGATACGGCTGGAGAGCCAGCCGGTCTGCGACGCAATCTGCCAGACCACGACCAGTAATACCGGTAACAGCCAGGGCACAAGCGCCGCTGAGAAGGATTGACGTAATCGGATCATGGCGATCTCCTCAGGCCCGTGCGGCTTTTTTCTCGGGGGTAAAATCGTTCGCAACTGCTTCACCGTGCGCCTGAACGACCCGAGGTAGAGGCACTTCAGGTATCTTCAGATCCAGATGGGGAAACAGCAGCTCGCCCACGCGATAGGCTTCTTCCAGGTGCGGATAGCCGGAAAGAATAAAGGTTTCAATGCCCAGCGCTTCGTACTCTTTCATTCGCGCCGCTACGGTTGGGGCATCGCCCACCAGCGCGGTACCGGCACCGCTGCGAACCAGCCCAACGCCAGCCCAGAGATTGGGGCTAATCTCCAGTTTGTCACGGCGACCTCCGTGCAGGGCGGCCATGCGTTGCTGCCCAACGGAATCGGTACGCTGGAAGGCGCTTTGCGCTCTGGCAATAGTGGCGTCATCGACGTTAGCAATCAGTTTGTCGGCAGCCTGCCAGGCTTCTTCATTGGTTTCACGGACGATGACATGCAGGCGGATACCAAAACGAACCTGGCGGCCCTGAGCAGCGGCTTTAGCGCGCACCTGTTCAATTTTTTCTTTTACCAGTTCAGGTGGCTCGCCCCAGGTGAGGTACACATCAACCTGTTCAGCGGCCAGATCCTGAGCGGGCTCTGATGACCCGCCAAACCACAGCGGTGGACGAGGCTGCTGCACCGGCTTAAACATCAGGCGCGCCCCGCGCACATGCACATGCTTGCCCTCGTAGTCCACTGTTTCACCTTCCAGCACCCGGCGCCAGACGCGGGTGAACTCGGCCGATTCGGCATAGCGTTCACGATGGTCGAGGAAAACGCCATCACCTGCCAGCTCTTCGGGATCGCCGCCCGTTACCAGATTAAACAGTGCACGTCCGTTAGACAGGCGATCGAGCGTCGCGGCCTGGCGGGCGGCCTGAGTCGGTGAAATCACGCCAGGGCGCAGGGCAACCAGAAAACGCAGGCGCTGAGTGACCGGAATTAATGAGGCGGCCACCAGCCAGGCATCTTCACACGAGCGGCCGGTCGGGATCAGCACGCCACCAAAACCCAGGCGATCGGCTGCCTGCGCGACCTGCTGCAGATACGCATGATCGACCGGGCGCGCACCTTCGGCCGTGCCAAGGTAGTGACCGTCACCATGGGTGGGCAGGAACCAGAATACGGAAACACTCATTTTTCTCTCCTTATTGCGTCACGCTACGGGGATGCCAGATGCGATCGGCAATTGATACTTTCACGGGAATCAGGTGATTGGCATAAAACAGATCGGCGGTTTTCTGTTGTAACGCAACAGTGTGCGCGCTGACCGGACTGACCGGGCTAGGGGGACGATGATCCAGATTACTGGCAATGACCGCCTCAGGCAGGCCAATGGAGGTGGCAAGCAGATGAATGCTCTGGTCACGTTCGCTGCGCGTCAGCGCTTCCGCATCGCTAAAGGTTTTGAGCGTTGCTAAGACAAAGTCATTATGGTTCTGGGCGAATGCGCGCGTCGCAAGGTAGAACGGACCGGTCTGATTGAGTGTGGTACCGTCTTTTAAAACGCGAACGTGCCCCTGAAGCAGCACTGCGGAATAATAGGGATCCCATATCGCCCAGGCATCAACGTTACCCTGCTGAAAGGCCGCGCGGGCATCGGCAGGCGTAAGATAAACCGGCTGTATATCTTTTATTGACAGGCCGGCCTCCTCCAGTGCGCGCAGTAACAGGTTGTGCGAGCTGGAGCCTTTCTGAAAGGCCACTTTTTTGCCCTTCAGGTCGGCCACCGATTTCAGCGGGCTGTCCTGGCTGACCAGAATCACCTCGGCTTTGGGCTTAGGCGGCTCCGAGCCGATATAGAGTAAATCTGCCCCCGCCGCCTGGGCAAAAATGGGTGGAATATCGCCGGTACTGGCAATATCAATACTGTTAACGTTCAGGGCTTCCAGCATTTGCGGCCCGGCTGGAAATTCAACCCACTGTATTTTGGTCTGAGGGAAACGCGTTTCCAGTAACCGGTGAGCTTTTGCCAGCACCATACTGACCGATCCTTTCTGGTAGCCGATACGCACCTGTTCGGGGGCTGGCTCAGCAGCATAAACCTGAGTTCCCGTTATCAACATCCCTGCCAGTAACCACGCGCTTACTATCCGTTTCATGCTTAATCCTTATACTGCCCAGGCAACCGGTTGATGACGGCGTGACAATGCCAGTGAGAAAGAATCCACCGCCTCATCCAGGCGGGTGGCCAGAAGGGGATCCAGTTCTGGCTGACGATCGTAATGCGTGATCTGTTTATCTTCGGCATAAACCCCATGAAGCACTTCTTCCGCTTTCAGCGCGTTTAAAACGGGCTTGAGCGCGTAATCCAGGGCCAGCATGTGGCCTGCGCTGCCACCACTGGCAAGCGGCAGCACGACTTTGTGGGCCAGTGCGCGTTCGGGCAACAGGTCCAGTACCGTTTTCAGCGCACCCGAGAAAGACGCCTTGTAAACGGGCGTAGCAATCACCAGACCATCGGCGGCAGACAAGTCCTCACTCAGCGCCAGAATCGCCGGGGAATCAAAGCGGGCGTTAATAAGGTCTTCCGGCTGAAAGTTATGAATATTCCACGGAATAACTTCCACGCCGCGCGCTTCCAGTTTGTGCTGGCACAGCGCCAGTAACGAGGTGGACCGTGAAGGAAACCGTGGACTGCCTGCCAAGGTAAGCACTCGCATTCACTACTCCTTATAACTGAAAGTTATTGATTATCTGTTGTTGAGAACTCAGGCTTTCATCCTGGCAGAGGCCACGGCAGGGCTTAAATGATTTTTCTGACAATCTAAAGGTGAAAACCGCAAAAGGAAGATAAGGCGTGGCATCTGGAATCCAGGAGAAAACCGCTACGACAAATCTTAAAAACGGCCTGGTACGCAACGGGATACATTAATCCGGATGAATGAATTCTCTGTCGCAGATGGATTTCGTACATTTGGTTACTTGAATATCGCAAGATTGAAATAAATCCATGAAAGAAAAGAGTGGTCTTCTCTGACTGTGGGTTATCAAAATGGACAAAGCGAAAAAGATTCGATGTTTCAACGGGGTTTTGTGATGCAGTAAGCCTGGGTTTAAGACGGGTTCCACAAAAGTGTCAGATAAACAGGGCCAGCATTTATAAAAATTTTAATGGAATTTCACAACTGGTTACAGGCGGCAGGGCGAAAGTGAAAAGGCTACTGATGTATTTATTAAATGATTTCTCAACGAAGTGACGAAAGTTAAGTGATTAAACTTTAGTTTTTCTTACGATGGTTTTTGCCTGTGCTGCCTCCGCACGATATTGAGGCAGGCATTTTGCGGCACCAGGCATTAAAATAACGCAGCTCAATGTAAGCGCCTGTTATTTTAAATATAACTATTCGCCTTTAGTCAGTGCCTGTCTCAGGCTGGTGGATTTTATTTTTCATTTTCTAACAGCAGAGAAATCATGTATGTCTGACATCCTGTTATCGGTCATTATTCCAACGTACAACGTTGAGAAATATATTGTTGAATGCGTTGACTCCCTGGTAAGTCAAATTCGCGCGCCGAATGAAATTATCATTGTTAACGACAGTTCGACTGACGGGACAGTGGCGTTAATTGAACAGCATTATGCGCACCTGCCCCAGGTCAAGGTGATCACGATTCCGAATGGAGGAGCAGGCAATGCGCGCGACAAAGGCGTAGAGGCCGCTAAAGGACAGTTTGTTTTTTTCTGCGATCCTGATGATGTGGTGGTGGACGGCCTTGTCAGCGAACTGGCTCAGGTCATTGAGCATTATCCGGATACGGATTTGTTTTGTTTTAATTCCAGTGCTTACCGTGAAGACAAACCGGAAATTACGTGGCCGAAAGTCAGGCACGGCCTGTTTGGCATTCAGCGCCCGCAGGATGTCCTGTTGGGATTGTTACAAAACGGTTCGTATACTTCCGCCGCCTGGAATTATGTCGTGAAAAAAAGCGTCATCCAGCAGCATCAGTTACGTTTTATCGATCGTGTTCATGAAGACCATAATTTTACGTTATCGGTGTTTATGAAATGCAATCAGGTCTGGGTAAGCCGTCAAACCTATTACAAACAGCGCATCCGTGGCGGCTCACTGACCAACAGTAGCAAAAACCCGACCTTTTTTATTCAACGCTACAATGCATTTATTACAACCTTCAACACATTGTGCCGTTCACTGCATAAAAGTGAATTGAAAAAGGATTTAGAAAAAGCCTACCTGTTTCATTCCTTCCGGTTGATGATTTATTTGTCGCTCTACAACCAGACGCCCGTTCCTGACTATGTGCTTAATGCGATTCGTTATTTCGGGCGCAGAGTTAAAGCCAGTAGTCTGAAAGAGTGGCTGCTGTTCAACAGTCCGGAAACCTTCATTTTATTGCAAAGCCATAAAGTGAAAAAAGAACTCAAACGCGTTCCGTAATTCCGAAAAATGGCAAGTGATATTGTTTGCACCTGAGCGAAATGAGAAGGTGAGGCATGCAATGTGTATAAGGTTGTTGCGACATGGCAAAAGTGCTCGATAAAAGTTTAGTAGTCAATATCTTATCTTTGCTGGCGTACCGGGGAGCTTCTTTCCTGTTTCCGCTGGCGACCTTACCCTACCTGGCGCGCGTGCTGGGTGTCGATCATATGGGGATTCTGGCGTTGGCCATCGCCTGCGTACTTTACTGCAGTACGATTTCTGACTGGGGGTTCAATGTTTTTACGACTAAAGACATTGCCCACCACCGTGATGACAAGGCGCGCGTGACGCAACTCTTCTGGTCAACATTCAATGCCAAACTGATGCTGCTGCTGCTGACCAGCGGCACATTGCTCACGGCGACCTGGTTTAATCCGTCCTGGCATTCATTGTTTTTTATTATTCTGGCTAACTGCACCACATTAGTCGGTTCACTGTTTTCCTTTGGCTGGCTGATGCAGGGTTTTGAGAAGCTGGGTAAAACGGCGATGATCGCCACCTTTGGCAACTTTTGTGCCATCCCGCTGACGTTTTTACTGGTGAAAACACCGGACGATACCTGGCTGGCGGCGCTGATACCGGGCGCGGTATCCATTATTAACGCCATTATTACGCTGAAGTTTGTGCTGGAAATGAAGGTGATTGGCGCGTATCGCTTCGAACCGAAAGAGATCAAACAGCGCATTACCGACAGTGCAGATGTGTTTATCGCCATTGCCGGTGCTAACCTGTTTAACAGCGTAAACGTCGTGATTCTCGCCAGCTTTACCTCCCACTACATGGTGGGGATCTACAACGGTGCGGACAGGCTGCGCAAAGCCGCGAATTCTGTACCGGAGCAGATTGGCAGCGCGTTTTTCCCGCGCGTCAGCCATCTGTTTGGTCGCGATAAAGCGGCTGCGGTTGCTGCCACACGTAAAAGCCTGATGCTGTCTTTTGGCCTCAGTCTGTCTATTGTGATCTTTACTTGGCTGTTTGCCGATCAGGTGGTGTCATTGCTGTTAGGCAAAGACTTCCTGCCGTCAGCCGATGTTCTCCGCGTCTTTGTGCTGTGCTTCCTGTTCGGCAATATCGCCTATCCCGCCGGACTGCAGATTCTGATTCCGCACGGGCTGGCGCGTCAGCGCATGATGGTGATGATGGTCGCGGGCGTCGTCAACGTACCTGTTTGCTGTTTGCTGGCGTGGAAATTTGGCGCGATCGGCGCAGCATGGTCAATGGTGCTGGCGGAAGTGCTGGTCTGTATCGGTATTTTTGGCATTATGGTTCGCCACAATATCTGGCGTGACTATGCGTTTCCGGACAGGATGAATTCGCGCACGGCAAACGATTCCGTTGTGTAAGATCAAATCTGCGTCAAACAGTTTCCTCGCTTAACGCCCCACGATTTACTTTTGCGCCAGAGCACCTTACCATTCTGGCGCACAATTTCCTGTGCACTGATTTCCACCGTCGCTTCCGTCTTCCAGGAGAGTGCATGTTTTACTCAATCGTCCGACCGGCGTTATTCAGGCTCGATCCTGAGCGCGCGCACCATCTCACCTTTCAGCAGTTACGCTTTATGAGCGGCACGCCGCTGGAAGCCCTTATCCGCCAGCGTTTACCCTCGCGCCCCGTGACCTGTATGGGGCTGACGTTTGATAATGCGCTGGGCCTTGCGGCCGGGCTGGATAAAAATGCCGAGTGCATTGATGCGTTTGGCGCAATGGGATTTGGTTTTGTTGAAGTGGGAACGGTCACGCCACGGGCTCAGCCAGGTAACGATAAGCCGCGCATGTTTCGCTTAGTTGAAGCCGAAGGGATTATTAACCGCATGGGATTCAATAATCTCGGCGTGGATAATCTGGTGGAAAATGTCAAAAAATCCCGATTCAAGGGCGTGCTGGGCATCAATATTGGCAAAAATAAAGATACGCCAGTGGAGCAGGGCAAAGACGATTATCTGCTGTGCATGGAGAAAATTTATGCCCATGCCGGTTATATTGCCATCAATATTTCGTCACCGAATACGCCAGGTTTACGTTCTCTGCAATATGGTGAGGCGCTTGACGATCTGCTCAGTTCCATCAAAGCAAAACAAAAAGAACTGGAAAAGCGGCATCTCAAATATGTGCCTGTCGCTGTAAAGATCGCGCCGGATCTTTCTGAAGACGAGTTGATCCAGGTGGCTGACAGTTTAGTTCGCCACCAAATTGATGGCGTCATTGCCACAAATACCACACTGGATCGTACCCTGGTGAATGGACTGAAATATAGCGAGGAAGCCGGGGGATTAAGTGGACGTCCGGTTCAGTCGCGCAGCACCGCCGTCATTCAGCGTCTGTCACAAGAGCTGCAGGGGCGTTTGCCCATTATTGGCGTGGGCGGAATTGATTCGCTGACCGCGGCACGAGAAAAAATCGCTGCCGGCGCCACGCTCGTTCAAATTTATTCTGGTTTTATTTATAAAGGTCCGGGCTTAATTAAAGATATCGTGACCCACATCTAAGAGAATCGCTCTATTAATGCGCCGGGGGGTTTATTTCTCTCTCCGGCTCGTTTATATTTTGTCCTGTTGCACGATTTTTCAGCATTCATTATTCTTCGACAGATATTTTGCCTTTAGCACAGCGGTAAATACAGGGCACACGATGAAAATTAAACCCGATGACAACTGGCGTTGGTATTATGACGCCGAGCACGACCGGATGATGCTCGATCTGGCTGACGGTATGCTTTTTCGTTCCCGCTATGCACGCAAAATGCTGACACCGGATGCTTTCACGGAATCCGGATTTTGTGTTGATGACGCCGCGCTCTATTTCACCTTTGAAGAGAAGTGCCGCCAGAGCCCGTTAAGCAGTAATCAGCGCGCCGAACTGGTGTTAAATGCGCTGGTGGCCGCCCGCTTTCTAAAACCCCTGATGCCCAAAAGCTGGCATTTCTCCGCACATCGCCAGCCAATGCAACCTGCGGTCGGCGAGATGGTTGAGGTCACGCTGGCCGAGAATGGCGAGCAGGCACGTTTGCTGGTGGTTGAAAATGGCGATAACGCCGCGCTCTGCCTGCTGGCGCAGCCCGCGTTAACGCTGGCGGGCAAAGGAATGGTGTTAGGGGATGCGATTAAAGTGATGAACGACCGTCTTCAACCGCATCAGCAGGAAAAAACCACGCGTTATGCACGCGCGGTGTAACTTACTTCACATCAATATCGCCGGCAGGAATACAACTGCAACTCAATATTGTGCCATCCTCACGGATGGCACTCTGTTTTAGGGGCTTCACTTTTCCCGCCACCAGGGTGATTTTGCAACTGCCACACAAACCTGCCCGACACGAGTAGGGAATGCGGAACCCCTGGGCTTCGAGCTGCTCAAGCAAAATTTGCTGGTTATCGCCGCTGAATGTCTGGCCCTGATACGAAATCGTCACCGCATTGGGGGATTGCTGCTGCGGCTTGAGGGTTTCCACAACCTCTCCCGCACCATAGGCGCGTGGCGGCTGGCGTTTGACGACCTTGACGTCATCACCGACACGAATAATCCCACTGTTTAGCGCAATAAGGTTCAGGCCAAAATCAATGTCACCACTGCCGTCCTGTGCGGTGCGAAAGCCCTGAAGTGTGGCGAGAGGTTGTCCGTCAGGATGTTTCTGGCCATTTTCAACGCTAACCGTAGTAAACACGCAACGACTGCAGGGCTTAGGGACAGCAAAATGTACCTGACCTACCGTAATCTCCGCCCAGTTGTCTTCATCCCAGGCAGGCGCACCGCTGACCACCAGGTTAGGACGAAATTGCTCAACGCGCACGCTGGCCGGACAGCGCTGTTGCAGATCCCGCAGAGAGGCATTATTCACTAACAGATAAGGATAGCCATCGGCAAACCCCAGCGGCACCTCGGTGAAGCGCTTCACGCGGCGTGACGGCTGTGGTCCAGTCCAGCGCAGTTGGACCGGTCTTGGGAAAAAGGCACTCAGCCACTGGTTGATCGCCTCCGGCGCGATACGGGCGGTAAAGGTGTTTCCCCATACCTCTGTTGGCGCTTCCGTTTGCGTAAAATCGGCGAAGCGAATCAGCGACTGACTGCCGTCGGGCGCCTGTAAAAATAATCCCTCAGGGGTGACGGCGGGCGTAAACTGCACCATTTCCGGGAACTGGCGCGCAGTAATAAAAGTGCCATCGGGTTCGGTCACCATAAAAATGCGATCGAAGGTCAATCCGCTGTTGGCAGCCCAGGCATGGGAAACCTGCAGCCCCCGCATTGATTTAACAGGATGAATAAACAAGCGGGAAAGCGTAATCATGACAGTCTCCTGAAGCAGGCGCGCAAGACAAAAGAAGCTAACTTTATGACATAGGTCTGCGATTCGCTATAATGCGCAACAATTTTCTCAAGAGTAAAAAGTGACGATATGAATTCTCTGTTTGCCAGCACGGCGCGTGGGCTCGAAGAGCTGTTAAAAAATGAGCTGGACGCGCTGGGCGCGCAGGACCTGCAAGTGGTACAGGGAGGCGTTCACTTCAAAGCTGACGATCGCGTCATGTATCAAAGCCTGATGTGGAGCCGTCTGGCGTCGCGCATTCTGCTTCCGCTGACGGAGGTGGGCGTGTACAGCGATCTCGATCTTTATCTTGGTGTGCAGGGCATTGACTGGCCTGCTACCTTTGGCAGCGATAAAACCTTTGTGGTGCATTTTAACGGGACTAACGAGGCGATCCGTAACAGTCAGTTTGGCGCGTTGCGTGTCAAAGACGCGATTGTTGACAGCTTTACCCGCCGCAATCTGCCACGACCAGATGTGGATCGTGAACAGGCGGAGATCCGCATTAACGTCTGGCTCGACGACGATCGCGCCAGCATTGCACTGGACCTCAGCGGCAGCGCGTTACATCAGCGTGGTTATCGCCAGCAAACCGGTCAGGCGCCGTTGAAAGAGAACCTGGCCGCAGCCATTGTGATGCGTTCAGGCTGGCAAACGACTACGCCGCTCATCGACCCGATGTGTGGTTCCGGTACGCTGCTGATTGAAGCGGCACTGATGGCCTGCGATCGTGCGCCAGGTTTACTCCGGAGCCAGTGGGGCTTTACGGCCTGGGCCGGCTTTAACGAAAGCCTGTGGCTGGACGTTAAACGCGATGCGCAGGCGCGGGCCCGTGCGGGCACGGCGGTCTGTCAGGCACGTTTTTATGGTTTCGATAATAATGGCCGGGTGCTGGAATGGGCGAAAGCCAACGCCCGCCGCGCAGGCGTTTTCGAGTTGTTCACCTTTGGGCAACAGGACCTGCTGAAGCTGAACAATCCGCTTGAGAACGGCGTAACGGGCACGGTACTGAGTAACCCACCGTACGGTGAGCGTCTGGAAAGCGAGCCTGCGCTTATTGCCCTGCACAGTCAGTTGGGGCGGCTGATGAAGCAGCATTTTGCGGGCTGGAACTTATCGCTGTTCAGCGCCTCACCCGAGCTGCTCAGTTGCCTGCAACTGCGCGCCGATCGACAGTTCAAGGCGAAAAACGGACCACTGGACTGCGTACAGAAGAATTATCAGTTATCTGCCGCCAGTGGTGAGCGCGCCAACCAGATTGCCGAAGATTACGCTAACCGCTTGCGTAAAAACCTGAAGAAGCTCGATAAATGGGCGCGCCAGGAAGGGATTGAGTGCTATCGCATTTATGATGCCGATCTGCCTGACTACAACGTGGCGGTGGATCGCTATGCGGACTGGGTAGTGGTACAGGAATATGCGCCACCGAAAACTATCGACGCAAATAAAGCCCGTCAGCGCCTGTTCGATGTTATCAGCGCGACGCTCAGCGTGCTGGAGCTGCCGTCCAGCCGCCTCATCCTGAAAACCCGCGAACGCCAAAAGGGCAAAGCGCAGTATCAGAAACTGAGCGAGAAGGGCGATTATTTCGAGGTGCAGGAATTCAATGCCCGCTTCCTGGTGAATCTGACCGATTACCTGGACACCGGGTTGTTCCTCGATCACCGTATCGCGCGCAAAATGCTGGGCCAGATGAGCCAAGGCAAAGATTTCCTGAATTTGTTTGCCTACACCGGCACCGCCAGCGTCCATGCGGGGCTGGGCGGCGCGCGTTCTACGACCACAGTGGATATGTCGCGCACCTATCTGGAATGGGCGGAACGGAACCTGCGGCTGAATGGCCTGACAGGCCGTCAGCATCGCTTATTGCATGCGGACTGCCTGAGCTGGCTGAATGAAACTGATGAAAATTTCGATCTGATCTTTATCGATCCGCCTACGTTCTCAAACTCTAAACGTATGGAAGAGAGTTTCGATGTGCAGCGCGACCATATGATGCTGATGCGCAATCTGAAGCGTCTGCTGCGCAAAGGCGGCACCATCATGTTCTCGAATAACAAACGTGGTTTCAAAATGGATCTGGACGGCCTTAAGGCATTAGGCCTTCAGGCGCAGGACATCACACAGAAAACCCTGTCACAGGATTTTGCGCGTAATCGCCAAATTCACAACTGCTGGCTGATTACACATGCCGGTAAGGAATAAGCTACATGTCATTAATTAGTATCCACGGCGCTTATCTCTCCTTCAGCGATGCGCCGCTGTTAGATAACACCGAGCTGCACATCGAAGAGAATGAGCGCGTGTGTCTGGTTGGTCGTAACGGTGCGGGTAAATCCACATTGATGAAAATCATCAACGGCGAGCAACCGCTGGATGATGGCCGCATCATTTATGAGACCGATCTGGTCGTCGCACGTCTGCAACAGGATCCGCCGCGAAATATTACCGGCTCGGTTTACGACTTTGTGGCAGAAGGCGTGCAGGAACAGGCGGAGCATCTGAAAGCCTACCACGCGATTTCCCATCAGGTCATGGAGGATCCGAGCGACAGGAACCTCAATGAGATGGCACGCTTGCAGGGCATTCTGGATCACCACAATCTGTGGCAACTGGAAAGTCGCATCAATGATGTGTTGCAGCAGATTGGCCTGTCACCGGATACGGAGCTGTCGTCGTTATCGGGCGGCTGGTTACGTAAAGCCGCGCTCGGACGCGCGCTGGTCAGTAATCCACGCGTACTGATGCTGGATGAGCCAACGAACCACCTGGATATTGAAACGATTGACTGGCTGGAAACCTTCCTGAAAAGTTTCAGCGGCAGCATCGTGTTTATCTCTCATGACCGTTCGTTTATTCGCAATATGGCCACCCGTATCGTGGATCTGGATCGTGGCAAACTGGTTTCGTGGCCGGGTAACTACGACGCCTATCTGGAAGGCAAAGAAGAAGCCTTGCGCGTTGAAGAAATGCAAAACGCCGAGTTTGATCGCAAGCTGGCACAGGAAGAAGTGTGGATACGTCAGGGGATTAAGGCGCGCCGTACCCGCAATGAAGGCCGCGTCCGCGCGTTAAAAGCCCTGCGTCGCGAGCGCTCAGAGCGCCGTGAGGTGATGGGTAAAGCCAATATGCAGGTCGGCGAAGCGTCCCGTTCCGGCAAAATTGTCTTTGAGCTGGAGAATGTCGATTACGCGGTAGACGGCAAGCAACTGGTCAACGATTTCTCGGCGCAGGTTCAGCGCGGCGACAAGATTGCCCTGATTGGCCCAAATGGCTGTGGCAAAACCACCTTACTGCGCCTGATGCTGCAACAGCTTAAGGCCGACCATGGCCGCGTGCATTCAGGCACCAAGCTTGAAGTGGCCTATTTCGATCAGCATCGTGCAGAACTCGATCCCGGCAAAACGGTGATGGATAACCTCGCCGAAGGGAAGCAGGAAGTGCTGGTGAACGGTAAGCCCCGCCATGTGCTGGGTTATCTGCAGGACTTCCTGTTCCATCCCAAGCGGGCGATGACACCTGTCAGAGCGCTGTCCGGTGGAGAACGTAACCGCCTGCTGCTGGCGCGTTTGTTTCTGCGCCCAAGTAACCTGATGATCCTCGATGAACCGACCAACGACCTTGATGTGGAAACACTGGAACTGTTGGAAGAGCTTATCGACGGCTATCAGGGCACCGTGCTGCTGGTCAGCCACGATCGCCAGTTTGTGGATAACACCGTGACGGAGTGCTGGATCTTTGAAGGCAATGGTGAGATTGGCACCTTCGTCGGGGGTTATCACGATGCCCAACAGCAGCGTGCGGCCTATAAGCAGCAAAAAACGCAGGTGACCGCGAAAGCGAAAGAGGCAAATCGTGCCGCTCAGTCTGCTGAACCGAAAAATGAATCTGCCAAACGCAGCGCGAACAAACTAAGCTATAACCTGACGCGTGAGCTGGAGCAATTACCGCAAAAACTGGAACAGTTAGAGGCGCGTATCGGCGAACTGCAGGCAAGCATGAGCCACCCGAATTTCTTCAGCCAGCCGCACGATAAAACGCAGCCGGTGCTGGATGAACTGGCTCAGGTAGAAGCGCAGCTGGAAACCGCGTTTGCGCGTTGGGAAGAACTGGAATCAATGAAAAACGGCGGCTAGCGATAAGGGTCAGGGAATGTGTTCTGCAGACAAAACCAGTGCGTGGATGCTTTGTCCACAATGCGACCTGATGGTCAAACTGCCGGATATCCCTGTTGGCAGCCGCGCGTCATGCCCGCGCTGCCACACGTCCCTGACAGTCAACTGGTCAGAGCCACGCAAACGTCCCACCGGCTATGCGCTGGCGGCACTGTTTATGTTAGTCCTGGCTAATCTGTTCCCGTTTATCACCATGAAAGTGGCTGGGCTCTCCAGCCAGATTAGCCTGATGCAAATTCCTGGTGTCATGGTGGCCGATGACTATGCCAGCCTGGCCACCCTGTTTCTGCTGTTTGTTCAGGCGATTCCGGCGTTTTGCATGGTCACGCTGGTCCTGCTGGTCAACCAGGTCAAGATGCCCCTTAGCCTGAAACTGGGGCTGGCGCGTATTCTGTTTCATATGCGGAGCTGGGGCATGGCCGAAATTTTTATGGCCGGTGTGCTGGTAAGTTTTGTGAAGCTCATGGCCTATGGCGAAATCAGCCTTGAAACCAGTTTCTGGCCCTGGTGTCTGTTTTGTCTTTTACAACTGCGGGCGTTTCAGTGCCTGGACCGTCGCTGGCTCTGGCTGCAAATTGAGGCACCGCCGCCTTTGCCGCATGCGCCACAGCCTGGCATTAGCGGACTCAGGCAGGGGCTGCGATCCTGTCCTTGCTGTACGGCGATCTTGCCCGTGGCGCAGCAGGAATGCCCCCGTTGTGGCGTAGTCGCCCATGCCCGACGTAAGCACAGCCTGCAGTGGACCATGGCACTGCTGATCACCTCCATTATGCTCTACGTGCCGGCCAATCTGCTGCCCATCATGATTACGGAAACCCTGGGCTCCGCGATGCCGTCCAACATCATGGCTGGCGTCATTTTGCTATGGGGCGATGGCTCTTATCCGGTCGCGCTGGTGATTTTCATCGCCAGTATTATGGTGCCGTCTCTGAAAATGCTGGCGATTGGCTGGCTGTGCTGGGATGCCAGTGGGCGAGGGCAGCGCGACAGTCACAAAATGCACCGGATTTATGAAGTCGTTGAGTTTGTGGGGCGCTGGTCAATGATTGACGTCTTTGTGATTGCCGTGCTCTCTGCGCTGGTGCGCATGGGGCAATTAATGAAAATTTATCCGGCATGGGGAGCGGTGTTGTTTGCGTTGGTGGTGATTCTGACCATGATTGCGGCAATGACGTTTGACCCGCGCTTAACCTGGGATCGTGCTGGTGAGAAAAACATGAAGGAGCCGCATCTTGACGGAAAATAATCACGGTTATGCCAAAGTGGACCAGATTAAGCGCTGGTCACCGGTATGGATCGTCCCTATTGTCACGTTATTAATAGGCGGCTGGATTCTGTTTTATCACTTCAGCCATCAGGGGCCCGAAGTGACCCTGATCACCGAGAGTGCAGAAGGGATCGAAGCGGGCAAAACCACGATTAAAAGTCGCAGCGTGAACGTTGGCGTGGTGGAAAGTGCGGTGCTGACAGACGATCTTCATCATGTGGAAATTAAAGCCCGACTGAATGCCGGTATGGAAAAACTGTTGCACAGCGACAGCGTCTTCTGGGTAGTTAAACCGCAGGTGGGCCGTGAAGGGATCACCGGTCTGGGCACGTTACTTTCCGGGGCCTATATTGAGCTGCAGCCCGGCACCAAAAAAGCGCCTCTGGAGCAGTACACCCTGATGGATTCACCGCCGCTTGCCCCGCCGGATGCCAAAGGTATCCGGATTACGCTCGACAGTAATAAAGCAGGCCAACTGAATCCGGGCGATCCGGTTCTGTTCCGCGGTTTCCGTGTCGGCACCGTTGAAACCAGCACGTTCGACACGGATAAACGCCTGATGACCTATCAGCTGTTTATCGCCGCGCCTTACGATCGCCTGGTGACGACCAATGTGCGCTTCTGGAAAGACAGCGGCATCGCGGTCGATATGTCGGCCTCAGGGATGCGCGTCGAAATGGGATCCCTGACCACGCTGTTTAGCGGCGGAGTGAGTTTTGACGTCCCGGACGGGTGGGATTTAGGCAAAGCGGCGCAGAATCAGGCTGAATATCATTTGTTCGACGATCAACGCAGTATTCAGGATTCGCTGTATACCAATCATATCGACTATCTGATGTTCTTCTCGGATTCGATTCGTGGCTTGCAGGTGGGCGCGCCGGTTGAATTCCGCGGCATTCGTCTGGGTACCGTTGCCGAAGTGCCGTTCATGAATGCGGGCACCGCTCAGGCGTTAAATAATGATTATCGCGTGCCGGTGTTGATTCGTATTGAACCCGATCGCTTTATTAACCGTTTAGGGCAAAACTTCGATCTTGAGCAGCATTTGCAGGATGGTAAGAAACGTGGCCTGCGCGCAACGTTGAAAACGGGCAATTTGCTGTCCGGTGCGCTGTATGTGGATATCGACTTCTATAATAACGCACCGCCGTATACCGGTCCGGATAAAGTCGCGGGATACGAAGTGATTCCAACAGTAAGCGGCGGCCTCAGTCAGATCCAGCAAAAACTGATGGCGGCGCTGGATAAGATTAACAGTTTACCGCTGAACAACATGGTGACGGAAGCCACGGGCACACTGAAAGAGAGCCAGAAGACGCTCAGGGATCTGCAGCGTACTATTGATAACATCAATGTGGTGACCAGCAGTCCGGCGATGAAGACCTTGCCAGAAGAAACGCAGCAGACGCTTCGTGAGCTGAACCGTAGCATGAAAGGGTTACAGCCAGGCTCCCCGGCTTACAGCAAGCTGGTGGGCGATATGCAACGGCTTGATCAGGTGCTGCGTGAACTTCAGCCCGTGTTAAAAACGTTAAATGCGAAAAGTAATGCGTTAGTGTTTGAGGCCAAACCGGGACAGGATCCCCAGCCAAAGAGGGCGAAACAATGAAAAAAGGATTAATGCTTTTTGCCGCTCTCGCACTGAGTGCCTGTAGCAGTACGGTCAATACTACCTATTATCAGCTGCCCTCGGGGGCAGCCTCAATGCAGGTGATAAGCAGCGAGGCGAATGCGCAGCCGACATTATGGGTGCAGCAAATTACGGTCCCCGACTATCTGGCGGGCAATGGGCTGGTCTATCAGACCAGCGACGTAAAATATGTCATTGCCGCTAATAATCTGTGGGCCAGCCCGCTCGATCAGCAATTGCAACAAACGTTGATCACTAATCTGACGAAAGCGTTACCCGGCCGTCTGGTTACCCAGACGCTTATCGGTCAGGAGCACGATACGCTGAGCGTAACGGTGAATGATTTCCAGGGCCGTTATGATGGCAAGGCGGTAATCAGCGGTCAGTGGACACTGGAACATCAGGGGCGCTTCACAAAGCAGGCTTTTAATCTGGTGCTACCGCAGCGTGAAGATGGCTATGATTCGCTGGTTAAAACGCTGGCACAGGGCTGGCAGCAAATCGCACAGCAGATTGCACGCGGTGCAACCACGGCAGAGTCAACCGCAACAGGGCTTTAGTTAACGTGTTGTTTCAGCACATATAATTTTTCTGACGTTTTCCAGGCTTTCTTTATAAATCATACGGATATCGTCACAGTTTCATAGGGTGAAACAGAAAGTATATGTCTGGAGCAGGTCATATTTGTGACACTGGCGTGAATATTGCGCATTGATCTTTTCATACAGAGCGAGTAAAACAAAAGGGTGGCTGAACATTAATTCGCCACCTTTTTCTTTCCACCAGATTCCACAGACCTTACATGAGGGACACGGAGTATGAAGAGACAGAAACGAGACCGCCTTGAGCGCGCCCATTCACGTGGTTATCAAGCTGGCATTACAGGACGCTCTAAAGAGATGTGTCCGTATCAAATGATAGACGCTAAGTCTCACTGGTTGGGAGGTTGGCGACAAGCCATGGAGGACAGGTCGGCTGCGGCTTAGCCGGATGTCACTGAAAAGGGATATAACCTCCGCACTGTGCGGAGGTTTTCGTTTCTGTGGAATGAAACGTCAGAATGCAGCAGTATCTTTGAACAGGCCAACTTTCAGATCGCTGGCTGTATAGATCAAATTCCCGTCAACAAACACTTCACCATCTGCCACGCCCATAACCAGTTTACGGTTAATCACGCGTTTAAAGTGAATGCGGTAGGTGACTTTTTTCGCGTCTGGCAGAACCTGACCGGTGAATTTAACTTCACCCACGCCCAGCGCGCGGCCTTTTCCTTCGCCACCCAGCCAGCCGAGATAGAAGCCAACCAGTTGCCACATCGCATCCAGGCCCAGACAGCCAGGCATCACCGGATCACCAATGAAATGGCAGCCAAAGAACCACAGATCTGGATTGATATCCAGTTCAGCTTCCACGAAGCCTTTATCATATTTCCCGCCGTCCTCGGTCATTTTGACCACGCGGTCCATCATCAGCATATTGCCGGAAGGGAGTGGCGGACCATTTTCGCCGAACAGTTCACCGCGACCAGACAGGATCAGGTCTTCTTTGGTATAGGATTCGCGTTTATCTACCATGTTCTTATTAAGCCTTCTTTTAGTGAATCACGAATATTAGCGAACAGTTGTACACTGAGCAAATGAGATTAACGGTGGTTGAACCAGTTAAGCCATCTCAACGGCCATGCCCGAGGGGTGGGCTCAGGCTGATTCATCTGACTGATGCGCTCCTGAATCGTACGCAGCAGGCATTCGCCTTCGCCGTCTTCCGTGTTCCAGACTTTTCCGGTCAATAAGGGCAACGCTTCATCAGCCGTATCGATTGCCCAGATATGGAAACGACCGGCTTCGACCGCACTCACAACCTGCTGATTCAGACTCAGGTGGCGCACATTGCAGGCAGGAATAATCACACCTTGCTGACCCGTGAGCTCACGCTGATGGCAGATGTCGAAGAAGCCTTCAATTTTCTCATTCAGGCCACCGACCGGCTGGACATTACCAAACTGATCGACCGAGCCCGTGACCGCAATTTGCTGATTTAGCGGTGTATCGGCAAGGGCACTGATCAGAGCACACAGTTCTGCCAGCGACGCGCTGTCGCCGTCAACTTCCGAATAGGATTGTTCAAACACCAGCGAAGCAGAAAAAGGCAGTTGCTGATCTAACTCCAGCTCCGCAATAAGATAGGCCTGCATAATCATCATGCCTTTAGCATGAATATTGCCGCCCAGCTCCGCTTTGCGTTCGACGTCGGTAAATTCTCCGTCGCCAGGATGAACCACGCAGGTGATACGGCAGGGATCGCCCCAGGCCCGCGGGTGACCGGGATATTCCACGACGGAAAGACCGTTGATCTGGCCCACCACTTCGCCTTCCGTTTCGACCAAAATCTGGCGCAGCAAAATCTCATCACGCATGCGTTCATTCAGATAATTTTCGCGCCACAGACGTGCTTCCAGCGCGTCACGCAAGGCTTCAGCGTTTAGTGTTTCACCCATCAACGCGGTCTCACGCAGCTGACGCAGCAGCCAACGTGGACAAAGGGGATAGGTTTCCTGATCGCCACTATAGCGAACGCCTTCTTTGATGAGCTCAGGCCAAAAGTCCTCATCTGGCGCAGCGATATCAGCCTGTGCGGCCAAATCTACTGTCCAGCGGCACCATGCCAGCACATCATCTTCATCCACAATTTGAAGGTTTTCTTCAAATTCAGTGTAAATCGCCATCTCATGCGCTTCGGCATCCAGCTCCTGAAAATCAGCGAGCGTATCGCGTTCGCCACAGAGCACCAGATTTAACTTCAGCGGAAGCGGCGGGACAGAGACAGGCAAAGGGCGGCGCTCATCCTGCGACAGCCATTCGAGGTAGCCTTGCTCAATGCTCCTTTTCAGCCGCAGCCAGAGCAGGGGCTGAGCGAGGAGCGCACGGAGTGAAAGCACCAGCGTTCCGCCATTGGCACGATGGATCAGACCAGGTTCCAGCTGAATACGATCTTTATGTACCCGGACACAGCCAAACAGCTGCTCCTGCTCAATCCAGTCGGCAAAATGCACACCACCCTGGCTGGTAAAAGGACGCTGACTGTCAGTGGGCGGCTGCAACGTGACGTTGTCGGCCAGGATATGATAATCCCCGCCCGCCAGGGACGAAGCGGTGCCCATTACGCGCTGTGCCGCACTGGCGATCAGCGAGAGATAATCGCGGTTTTCCTGGCTGCGAACCAGCAGCAAAGGAAAACCCTGACTCTGATGGTGCAAGTGGGCCAGCGCATTCAGCAATCGGGGCTGCACCGTTGCTAAAGCATCGGTTTCTTCATCAGCAATTCGGGAGAAAACGGATTGATATTGCGCGCTATCCGGCTGTAAGGTTTGCCACGTGAGTTGAGTGCTGGTCAAAATAATCGCATTTGTCTGTTTTGAGAAAAGCGAGATTATACAGGATTCACTGTGCTTAAGCACTGCGGAGTTCAATCAGAAGTTGTGACACTGACGACATGTTTTTCGTTGCTGCATCCAGTAAAAAAGCTGTTATTCTTAGTTCGTTACGTGATCACGATGAGATTCCGATGAAATACCAGCAGCTCGAAAATCTTGAATGTGGATGGAAGTGGAAATACCTGGTGAAAAAACATCGGGAAGGTGAACTGATCACGCGTCACCTTGAACTCAGCGCGGCACAGGCGGCAGTCGATAAGCTGTTAATCATGGAGAATAATCCCGTCGACGTTAACGACTGGATTAGCCAACACATTCATCCCGAACTGGACAACCGGCTTAAACAAACGATCCGTGCGCGGCGAAAACGGCATTTCAATGCCGAGCATCAGCACACACGAAAAAAATCCATCGATCTTGAATATCTGGTCTGGCAGCGGCTGGCCGGCCTGGCGCAACGGCGCAACTGCACCCTGTCTGAAACGATTGTGCAGCTAATTGAAGATGCCGAACGCAAAGAAAAGTACGCCAGCCAGATGTCGACGCTGAAGCAGGATTTGCAGGCTATACTGGGCAAGTCGGATACTGACAACGGGTAGTTTACGGAGCAATATTCAGGCCTGCTCCGGATTAAAGGACAAAAAAAACCCCGCATGCGCGGGGTTTTTTATCACGTATAACTTAAGCCTGAGGCTGAGTTACCACGTCTTTGATACCTTTAACGTCGATTTCTACACGACGGTCTGGCGCCAGGCAGTCGATCAGGGCTTTACGGCCTTTCACGCTGTCACAGGTGTTGCCAGTCACTGGGTTAGATTCACCCATGCCGCGAGCAGAGATCTTGTTAGCAGGGATACCTTTAGATACCAGGTAATCTACTACAGACTGAGCACGTTTCTCAGACAGTTTCTGGTTGTACTGCTCTGAACCGATGCGATCGGTGAAGCCCAGAACAACGACTGAACCGTCTTTAGGATCCATTGAGCTCAGCTGGCTGTACAGCTGATCCAGAGCCTGCTGGCCTTCTGGCTTCAGTGTTGACTTGTTGAAGGTGAACAGAACGTCTGATTTCAGAGTAAAGCGCTTAGTCTGAACAACTGGCGCTGGTGCTGGAGCTGGAGCCGGAGCTGGCGCAGCAACATCATCCTGACCGAAACGGTAAGAAACACCCAGGCTCAGCATGCCGTTGTCTGGACGTGTACCAACGGTCTGTGCGTCACCGATGTTGTTCACCCACTGGTAATCCAGACGGGTTGCCCAGTTTTTGGTCAGAGCATACTCAACACCAACCGCTGCCAGTGGAGAAACACCGGTGTCGTGGTCGCTGATGCGGCCAACAGTTGGATTCGTTTGAGTAGAATCTGCACGCCATACCATACCGCCCAGGCGGGTATAAACGTCGAGATCGTCAGCGATTGGGTAGCTCAGTTTAGCAGCCAGTTGGATGCCCTGTGCTTTGAAAGCGCCATTAGTGACGTTGCCTTTGTAAGGCATACGACCTAACCAGTCATAACCCAGCTCGAAACCCAGGTATGGGTTAGCCTGGTAACCGGCGAATGCACCAGCACCCAGTTGGCTTTCGTGAGTTGGGCCATCGTTGTTTTCGTATTGATTGCCGTAGTAACCAGTGTCGTGATACTGAGACCAGCCCAGTTTAGCACCGGTGTACCAGGTGTTATCTTTAGGGGCGGCCTGCGCTACGGTAGCGAAGCCAGCCAGTGCCACTGCAATTGCGATAGCTGTCTTTTTCATTTTGCGCCTCGTTATCATCCAAATAGGCAATGAGCATAAAGGTTGCTCTTGGTTTAATCCTTCGCCGGGTCAAAACGCTCGCTTATGACTCTACCGCAAAAAACGGAGGTTATTGAGCACCCTGGCGAGATAAAGTCTACAACGAGATTGGAAACTTACAAGTGTGATGTGAGGCACTTATGTAAAAAAACAGTGTTTTATACATAAATTCTAACAATTTAGGGTGAACTTCTGTGATGGGGGTAACCCGCGAAATGGGGGCTAAGCCATTGTCATTACTGGCAGGAGCAGAATCAGTGTCTTAGCCCAACGCGAGAGAAAAAATTTCTTGAGATAAATCTCATTTTTTACTTAATGAAACAAATCAGACTGAATTTTTAGCCGACTTTCTGGTCTGACTGGCGTTTTGGAGGACTCACCCGAGCGCAGGATGAGTCCTAACGCTTCACCTTCAGCCGCAGCGAGCTCCAGTTCCCGACGCTCATCTTCATCCAGATCGTAGGGAATCCAGGCTAAAACGACACTGTAATTTCCCGTACGCAGGGCCTTAATCATGGCCTCGACGGCGTTGTAACGTTCAGCGTCGGCGATATGCATACTTTTCTCCAGGGGCAAGCCTGCTTCCTGCATCCAGACCCGACTCAACTTATGCGCCGGTGTTAACCAAAGCTGCCAGCGGGATTGCTGGCTCAGTTGCTGAAGCAACGGTAACAGCAGCATCTGCATCATTCCCGGTTTTTCGCTATAGCGCAATTCAGTAATCCAGCCGCTCTGAGAAGCGGGGTCAGAAGGCGAAGCGTAACGGTGAGTCGGGCATACATTACGGGGATGTTGGGTGCGCATAAATTAATCACTCAGCAGTTGACTGTATGGATGTACAGTAATGGCATCCTGGATAAAGATCAACCTGAATTTCTGAAAATGCCTCGCAAAATTTTCATAATTTTGTGTTCAATACGATTTATTCATTGAACCTGTAACTGAATTTCCCTATCTTCTAACTGACTGAATAGTAAAGATTTTAACATGGGTTTGTTACAGGGAGGTGATGATATGAAGAAAGAACAGCGGGTCATTTTGCGATCAAAGCAACAACTGGCACCTTTAGGTAACATTGAATCCCGCACTCAGTTCGGCGGTTACGCGTTAGCTGTTGAACGCGTCGTGTTTGCGCTGATAAAGGACGATCAGCTTTATCTGCGCGCCAGCGAAGCGCTAAAAGAATATGTTGCACAACGCCCATTGGAGCCGCTCACTTTTCGCAAGCGTGGTATGGCGGTTAGCCTGAATTATTTCAGAGTCGATGAGCATTTATGGTGTGACCAGGCGCACCTGGTTGCCCTTTCAGCGGCCTCATTACAGACTGCGCGCAGGGAACAGGACGATCGGCAGGGACGTGTGCGTTTAAAAGATTTACCCAATGTCACTTTACGGCTGGAAATGATGCTCCATGAGGTAGGCATTTGCAGCGTCGAACATCTGCACGAAGTGGGAGCCCGGGCGTGCTGGTTAAAACTTAAACGTCATAACCAGCACCTCGGCTTTAAAACCTTGCTGGCGCTTGAAGGAGCCATTTCTGGCCATCATGAAGCCGCTCTGCCACCGACGGTCAAAGCGGAGCTGGGCGAATGGTACCAGGCTGCGCTCAAAATGGTAGAAAAGGCAAAGAAGGAGTCTTAATGGGAGCCTAATGCGCGTCGCAGGCGGGCGATTCCCGGCAGCAGGACAACCAGTAAACTCAACTGCTGAAGCACCAGCGGCGTACGTGAATCAGGTCCGGCGGTAAACCGGGTGATGCGCTGTTCCAGTTCCCGACGCATTTCCTCAGCCCGGCTGTCACTGACGATGTCGGTTTGCAGCACATCTTCGACATAGCACACCGTGTCGTCGAGAAGTGCCAGCAGCACTGGATCAGTGACTTTATCGCGGTGCGCCCCCAGCGCGGAGATATAGCTGAGCAACGAGTGGTTCAGGCAAAGTAGCTGAAAGGCCCATTCCCGCAGCTTAGGGTTGGTACGGGTTTCACTGCTCATATTCGACACGACGGAGGCCAGTTCCGCGTCAGCATTGTGTGCATCGCGGCGGGCAATACGGTAAGCGAGGCGATTATCTTTGCCCTGATGGTATTGTTCCATAATGGCATCCAGATAACGGCAATTGGCATTGAGTGTGCGCGTCGCCACCGCCGGAAGCTGGCGAAAACGCCAGTCTGGCCAGATAAAGGTGACGGCCAGCCAGGCCAGCGCACAGCCCAGTAACGTGTCCACTACCCGGGGCAGGGCCACTTCAAAGCCTTCGCCTAACAAATTAAAACAGAACAACACCAGCAGAGTAATGAACAAGGTTGCATGAGCATACTGCACCTGACGAAACGCAAAGAACATGACGCCCGTGACCACAATCAAGACCAGTTGGCCTTCAATGGAAGGGACCAGCCAGAGCAGGGGCAGTCCAAGCGCAATGCCCGCGAGCGTGCCGCCAATGCGTAGCGCCAGTCGGCGTTGGGTTGCGCTATAGTTAGGCTGGCAAACAAACAGACTGGTCAGCAGGATCCAGTAGCCGCGCTCCAGCCCGGTAATCTGAATAAATCCGTATCCCACACACATCACAATCGACATGCGTACGGCGTGGCGAAACAGGGCAGAGGCCGGACTCAGGTGAAGGCTGAGGCGCAGTTTAATATCACTCCAGCCACTCAGTTCTTCGCGTGACAGCAGGTTGTCGCTGTGCTGCGGATCAACTGCCTGCGCCTGCTCGGTTTCGATTGAGGCCAGTTGTGCATCGATGGCCTGCAGGTTGCGAAGCAGCCAAAGCAGTGCACCGGTATGGGCGGCATCCGGCTCGCTCTGTGCCAGCCGGTGAATCGCATTTTCCAGACGTTCAAAAACACGCTCAAAGCGGCCATCATGTTCCCAGCGTTCGCGCAGCAGAATCGCCCGGGCAAGCTGGCGACAGGCCTGTGCCTGCATATTCAGTAAACGCTGAAAGCGAAACAGGATCTCGTTGTAACGCCAGTCGCCACGCAGAAGATGGTACTGCAGATGCGAAGAGCTGGCGCGTTCATGGATATCCTGAGCCACGAAGTAATAGTGCAGGCTGCGTCGGGTACCGCGTGAGCCTCTGTCACCTCGTAAACGGCTTTGCAAGGTGGTCTTGGTCAGATTGAGCTGTGCAACAAGCTGGCTGTTTACCATCGCGGCTTTAACAAATGCAGCATCATCCTGTTCACCCGCGTCAGGATCAAACAGATTGGCTTTGGCATCCAGATAGTGGGCCAGCTGTGAAAAACTGGCTGCCAGTTGTTCCTGCACTGGACGAACCGGAAACATTAAATGGCCCAGCAGCGTCAGCAGGTTATACCACAGAGCCCCAACCAACAGCAGCATGGGCTGCATATACCATTGTGAGAACAACCCAATGCCCAGCATGGTGTAAACGGCAATCAGTAAGGCGCCAAATGCAATGGTGGCATAGCGCTGTCCCAGCGCGCCTAACAGAATGAATCCCCATGTTGAACCTGCCAGGCCGATAATAAATACCAACGGATGCGGGAACAGCAGCTCTACTGAAACCGAAGCGATGCAAAAACAAAGTAAGGTAATCAGCAGGTTTTTAAGCCGCCCGGCCAGCCTGTCATCCAGATCGGCCAGCGCGGCGGCAACCACGCCGAGGGTTAACGGAATCGTCCACTCAATTTGCTGCAGTATCCAGGGCACAGCCGCACATCCTGATAAGGCAAACAGAATGCGCAGCAGATAACGCCAGGTGCTGTTAAAAAGATACTTTCGCCACCCGGACAGCATACTAATAGCGGCGGCGGGCATTGGCATCACGCGCGGCACGCGCCTCTTCCACAGAGACAACCCGACGTCCTACCGGCCAGAGTGCAATGGCGGCAATCTTGAAATTGGCGAGGCCCACCGGAATACCAATAATGCTGATGCACTGCACGATGCCGACAGAAATGTGCGACAGGCATAACCACCAACCGAAAAAGATAAACCAGAAAATGTTCAGAAACGTGCCGCCGGTGTTCATGATAGAGCTTTTATTCTCCGGACGCAGAACGTCAACATGGACCGCTTCATTGCCAAACGGCAGAAATGACAGCTTAGTGATCTCCCAGCAGGAGCGCGTTAAGGGCAGGGTAAAGATCAGGACGATACTGATGAGCGTGGCGAATAACCAACTCAGCGTGGTGAAAAATCCACCCAGGACAAAATTAAGAATATTTAAAACAGTACGCATAACAGGCTTTTCCTTTTGCACTCCGCAATCTGTGCCGCCAAGTTTAGCGTGTTTTAAGGCTGGAGCGTCAAGAGTCTGACAGGTAAACTCCGATTACTCTCTATCTCGGTCGTTGGTGTCGGCGTGGAACTTAAAGCAACATCCATGGGCAAACGGCTTGCCCAGCATCCTTATCATCGTGTTCGCCTGTTATCCGCGGGCGTTGAGGTCAGCGGCGACAAACACGAATATTTGATCCCCTTCAATCAGTTGTCCGACATCACCTGTAAACGGGGAATGGTGTGGGGTGAACTGGAATTTTTACTGGCGGACAACAAGGTTGTGCGTTTGCACGGTACGGAATGGCAGGAGACGCAGCGTTTTTTCCACTACCTCATGCAGTCGTGGCAAAGCTGGAGTCAGGAAATGAGTGAAGTATGCGCCGCGGTTTTACAGGCGCTGCGCGACGACATTCAGGGATTCAGCGAACAGGAGCGTTGGCTGAAGCGCAGCGAACTTCAGGCGATCAAAGATAAGATCCGCAAACAGTTTGACGCGTTACCTTTGCCGCTTTCCCGCATTGAGCAGTTTGATTCCTGCCGTGAAAACTGGGCATTTTGCCAATACTGGCTGCAGCAGGGCGAGACGGCGATGACGCAGCGCAATCGTGACTGGACGGCCGCCATGTTGACCCGCTACCGGGATTTTTTCGCCACGGTGGAATCCACCCCGCTGAACGAGTCACAGGCAGAAGCGGTGGTTAACGGCGAAGACGCTGTGCTGGTGCTGGCGGGCGCTGGCAGCGGCAAAACGTCAGTATTAGTGGCCCGCGCGGGGTGGCTGTTACAGCGCAGACTGGCCGCTGCCGATCAGATTTTGTTGCTGGCATTTGGTCGTCATGCGGCGGAAGAGATGAATGACCGTATTCAAAGCCGCTTAGGGGCCGGGGATATCCAGGCGCATACGTTTCATGCGCTGGCCCTGCATATCATTCGGGAAGGAAGTCATAAACAGCCGGTCATCAGTAAACTCGAAAGCGATGCCGACGCGCGTCGGACATGGCTGATCGACCACTGGCGCCAGCAGTGTAATGAAAAGAAAGCCCAGGCGAATGGCTGGCGGCAATGGTTGCGTGATGAACTGGAGTGGGAGGTCAGCGAAGGCCCTTTCTGGCAGGATGATCGTTTAGCACAGCGCCTGGCGTCTCGTCTTGAACGCTGGCTTGGCCTGATGCGGATGCATGGCGGCGCACAGGCCGCCATGATTGAGGATGTACCTGACGCGCTGCGCGACGTATTCAGTAAGCGGGTTAAATTGATGGCACCCCTTCTGAAGGCCTGGAAAAGTGCGCTTAAGGACGAGGGCGCAGTCGACTTCTCCGGGCTGATTCATCAGGCCATCGCGATCCTTGAAAAGGGCCGCTTTGTCAGCCCCTGGAAGCATATTCTGGTTGACGAATTTCAGGATATCTCGCCACAACGCGCGGCTTTACTCAGCGCGCTGCGTCAGCAAAACACACGCACGACATTGTTTGCGGTGGGCGATGACTGGCAGGCAATTTACCGGTTCAGCGGCGCAGAGATGAGTCTGACAACGGCATTCCATCACTATTTTGGTGAGGGCGATCGTTGTGTGCTGGATACGACCTATCGTTTCAATGATCGTATTGGTGAAGTGGCGAATCGGTTTATCCAGCAAAATCCGCATCAACTGCGTAAGCCCTTAAACAGTCTGACGAAAGGGAATAAAAAGTCGATTGCTTTGCTCCCGCACGATCAGTTTGAGGCACTTCTTAACAAGCTAAGCGGTTATGTTAAAGCGGATGAGCGCGTACTGCTGTTGGCTCGCTATCACTATTTGCGTCCTG
Source organism: Pantoea sp. SGAir0183 (assembly GCF_043545505.1). NCBI lineage: Bacteria > Pseudomonadati > Pseudomonadota > Gammaproteobacteria > Enterobacterales > Erwiniaceae > Pantoea > Pantoea sp. SGAir0183. Next base: position 2,859,720 of record NZ_CP028053.1, on the reverse strand, counting down.
AACTGCTGGATAAGGCAAAAACCCGCTGGCCAAAAATGCGTATCGATTTTATGACCATTCATGCCAGTAAAGGTCAGCAGGCCGATTACGTCATTGTGCTGGGTCTGCAGCAAGGCAAAGAAGGGTTTCCCGCGCCGCAGCGTGAGTCCATTATGGAGCAGGGGCTGCTGCCGCAGCCCGAAGACTTCCCTGATGCAGAAGAGCGCCGGCTGGCGTATGTTGCCCTGACGCGCGCGCGGCAACAGGTCTGGTTGCTGTTCGATAAACAACAACCCTCAGTCTTCGTCGATGCGTTCCGGGCACTGGATGTACCCGTATTACGTAAAGCCTGAATCAGTTCAGGCGTTCGGCAAGGTAGCGTGCGTAATCCGGGATTCGCACGTCCACTGTTTGCGAAAAAAGCGGTGACTGAATAATAAAATCGGCCGTTGCCCGATTGGTGGCGACCGGAATATTCCACACTGTCGCCAGACGAAGCAGGGCCTTAACATCAGGATCGTGGGGCACGGCATTAAGCGGATCCCAGAAAAACATCAGCGCATCTATTTTGCCTTCGGCAATGAGCGCACCGACCTGTTGATCGCCGCCCATCGGGCCACTGAGCATCGCGTTCACGTTCAGGCCGGTGTGACGGTTGATGAGATTACCTGTCGTCCCGGTTGCGTAAAGAATATGGGGTTCAAGTGCGGATTGGTTTCGTGTAACCCAGTCCAGCAGAGAAGCTTTGCAATGGTCATGGGCGACCAGCGCGATATGTTTTTGTTGACCAAGCGTTCGTACGGTGTAGTCCATAACAGCATCCTGATGCCAGTGAGCCCAACAGCCCGTTGCCGCAGTTTACCTTGTACGCTTTCTGTCTATCAACTTGCCCGCAGCATTTTGACCAGATTGATAAATTGCTGGCGGGTTGCTTCATCAAAACGTTCAAACCAGCGCTGAATTGAAGGCGTTGTGCTCTGAACGGACCAGGCGAGGTCCGCCGTCAGTTGGGCGGAAGGAGAGGGCGCGGTAAGATTCGCGAATTGCGGCACAGAGGCCGCCAGGCCCATGCGATTATACTTAACCATGGCTTTTTCGATGTCCACGCCCGGGCTGGTGGGCAGACGATCGCGCACGCTGAATATTTCTTTGCCCTTCTCGTCCACCAGCCTGAAGGCCAGCGTCCGGTCGAAGTTATGTCGCTCGCGCGCACTGGTCAGCGGTGGCAGGCGAATCGTGATGGTTTTTGCCGCCGCAGTGAATGCCACGATCATGGGCACGGATTGGTAGCCCGGTAGCGCCGTCTTACGCGGATCTGCCGGTTGTTCTACCCGAAATAAAAATTGATGTTGACCCCGTTCAAGCTCCAGGCTGTCGGCCCCTTTCAAGAGAGAGCCTGAAATCTTACGCCCGTCCAGTACCATCAGCGTAATCTGCGGATCAAGTTTTAACGTAATTGCAGAACAGGACGCCGAAACGAGGAGGGCAATAAACCCCGTTACAGCCATTGACAGCTTCATTTCGACTCCGGTCAAAAGTGGGTGGATGTAGCAATTTTTTACATTATGGCATTAAGTTTACAATTATACATATATATTCGAGCGAAGCGGCACAATATGTCTTTACGCCAGGTGCGAACTCTGTAACGCCTCATCTACACTAAAGATTAAAGTGAAAGGAGATGGACATGAATGATCAGACTATTCGTGACGTACTGACCCGGACAAAACGCATCGCGTTGGTGGGGGCGAGTGATCGTCCGGAACGCCCCAGTTATGGCGTAATGAAGTATCTGCTTGATCAAGGCTATGAGGTTATTCCGGTGAGTCCGAAGCTGGCAGGCAAAACCCTGTTAGGGCAGACAGCCTATGGATCGCTGGCAGAGGTGCCGGGAAAAATCGATATGGTGGATGTGTTCCGCAATTCAGAGGCGGCATGGGAAGTGGCTCAGGAAGCCATCGCTGCCGGAGCTGATTCGCTCTGGTTACAAATTGGGGTAATCAATGAGCAGGCCGCCGTGCTGGCCCAGGATGCGGGAATGACGGTGATTATGGATCGTTGCCCCAAAATCGAGATCCCGAGACTGGGGCTGGGGCACTAATATCAGGCGCGGCAACACCGTTGCCGCCCGCTGTTAATGGCGCAGATGAGGAGCCTGAAGCTGTTTACGTACCGAGGCGGCCAGTTCATCCATTGAGGGCTGCTCAGGATGTTCCGGGCTGGTTTCACCGGCCAGCTGAATTTCGGCCACATAGGTATGAACCTGACTGCCTTGCTCATCTTCCATCACCACATGATACCAGGGCGCACTGCGCATGGTATCGACGGCACCAATTTCATCCAGGTGCGGCTCATCTAACGCGTATTCAGGATCGACATCGACAATGACACCCAGCACGCCGGAGAGGCGATGACGAACCTGCTGACCAATACCAAATTTACTGGCAATCATGATGACCTCCGAAAAAAACTGTCCTGCCTGTTATATGGGGGCAGGAACAGTCATTTCAAGTCACATGACGCGGCAGGCGAAGCCTTTCAGGTAAAGTCCTTCAGGATAGGTTGCAATCACGGGATGATCGGCCGCCTGGCGGAACTGTTCAACAAACTGCACGTCACGGCCGGCATCCAGTGCGGCATCTGCGATGATTTTCTGGAAAAGGTCGGTAGCCATTAAGCCCGAACAGGAGAAGGTCATCAATATTCCGCCGGGATTCAGTAACTGAATGGCCAGCATGTTAATGTCTTTATAGCCACGGCAGGCTCCCATGAGCTGGCTTTTATTCTCCACGAACTTAGGCGGATCCATAATGATGAGATCAAATTTTTCACCCTCATCACGGTAGCGGCGCAGCAGTTTAAAGACATCATCGCGCTGAAATTTAGCACGCGCGAGATCCAGCTTATTCAGCTCAACGTTTTGTCGTGCAACATCCAGCGCGTCCTGAGACGTATCTACGCTGATAACTTCCTGACAACCGCCGATTAGCGCTGATACGGCAAAGCCACCGGTGTAGGAGAAACAGTTAAGCACGCGAGCATCTTTGGCATAGCGCCGTGTGGCATAACGGCTGTCGCGCTGGTCAAGGTAATAGCCTGTTTTATGCCCACCCTGAATATCCACCAGCAGTTTCATATCGTGTTCGGTGATCGGCAAGAGTGCGGGAGGATACTCACCGGTAACGGTGCCCTGCGCCAGTTCCAGCCCTTCTTTTTTACGGATAGCGACATCAGATCGATCGTAGATAGCACAATCCGGAAAGCACTGCTGCAGCGCTGAAATGATAGCCGGACGTTGGTATTCTGCGCCGGCGGATAATAACTGCAGCACCAGAAAGCGTCCGAAACGGTCAATAGTCACGCCAGGCAGACCATCCGACTCGCCAGCGATCAGGCGATAGCTGTCCAGCCCATCGCGCTCAGCCAGCCATTCACGCCAGACCAGCGCGTGCTGAAAACGCCGCACGAAAAAGGCGATATCGATGGATTCGTCCTGCTGCCAGCTCCAGACGCGGGCGCGAATCTGTGACTGCGGTGAATAGGCGGCGCGAGCCAGCCATTTGCCATTACTGTCACAGACATCAATGGTTTCACCTTGTTGCGCTTTGCCTTCCAGACGAGCAACGGCCCCAGAGAAAACCCAGGGATGGCGACGGAGCAGGGACTTTTCACGTCCCTTCGCGAGAATCAATCGAACGGTCATATTTGCTATGCTTACCTGAAAAAATGAGGCGCTATTGTCCAGTGGATAACGGCAAATTGCAACGAAAGGCAGGAGAAGGCCATGGCGAAGGTCTGTTACAAAGCCTGGGTACAGGGTACGGTGCAGGGCGTGGGTTTCCGTTACAGCACCCAGGCGAAAGCAAATACACTTAACGTGCAGGGTTACGCACGGAACCTTGAAGATGGTCGTGTGGAAGTCCTGGCCTGCGGCGATGCCGAACAGGTTAATGCATTACTCGACTGGTTAAAAGCGGGCGGGCCGCGCACAGCCCGTGTAGAAAAGGTCCTGGTGGAGCCGCATCATGCCGCTGACATGCCGCACGGCTTCACCACGGGTTGATTACAGGCATTTTGCCGGTTTTGGCAGACCGGCAATTTTGGTTGCCTGCTTAGCAGGGCCCTCGGGGAAAAGGCGAAACAGGTAACGGCTGTTTCCTTTTTCTTCGCCATACTTTTTTGCCATCGCCTTCACCAGCATTCTTACGGCGGGGGAAGTATTAAATTCCAGATAAAAGTCGCGTACGAAGCGCACGACTTCCCAATGGGCATCTGTCATGGTGATGGCTTCTTCTGCCGCAATCTGCAGCGCCAGGCCTTCGCTCCAGTCCTGATGGTTTTTCAGATAACCTTCGGCATCGACAGCAATTTCGTCACCGTTGTAATTCATAGTGCATCCTCAGATTCGTTCGGGCTGCAGTTTACCAAACTGGCCCCACAGAAAAAGCAAAAACCCCGCCTGAGCGGGGTTTTTCAGTTTACCTGCAGTGCGTTAGTTACTGCGTGAGAAACCTAAAATGCTTAACAGGCTCACGAAGATGTTATAGAGGGAAACATACAGGCTGACCGTTGCACGAATATAGTTGGTTTCGCCGCCATGAATGATGTTGCTGGTTTCCCACAAAATAGCCCCCGCCGAGAACAGAATGAACAGGGCGCTAATCGCCAGTTGCAGCGCTGGCAAGTGCAGGAACAGGTTCGCCACAACGGCGACCAGTAACACGACAAAGCCCGCCATCATCATGCCGCCAAGGAAGGACATATCCCGTCCTGTCGTCAGCACATAGGCAGAGCAGCAGAAAAACACCAGTGCCGTTCCGCCGAGCGCCAGGGCGATCACGTCACCCATCCCTGCGGCCAGATAGGTGCTCAGGATAGGACCCAGACAGTAGCCCAGGAAGCCCGTAAATGCGAAAGCAGCTAAAATTCCCGTCGGGCTGTCAGCCAGACGGTAGGTCAGGAACATCAGACCATAGAAGCCCACCAGCATCAGGATCAAACCCGGGGCGGGCAGGGCCAGCAGTGTACTCGCTGTTGCGGTCAGCGCGGAAAAGGCGAGGGTCAGGCCCAGCAGAAAATAGGTGTTACGCAGGACCTTGTGCGTACTCAGTAATGACTGTCGCGATGATGATGAAACTATTCTGTCCATGTTGCGCTCCTGTAAGGCAGAACACCAAATATGCGTTGAGAATACGCAGCGCGATAAAGCGGGAAAAGAGGTTTTACCCTTCTTTACGCGAAAAAAACGCTAATTCTTTGAGCACACTGGCGATTTTGACAACGAATAACGCTTTTTTGACTGTTTTTCAGGCGAACGGATTATCACAGGCTTTACATCTCCATAGGGGATGTTTATAGTGCGCGTCATTGCGGAGGGGTGGCCGAGCGGCTTAAGGCAGCGGTCTTGAAAACCGCCGATGGGAAACCATCCGAGAGTTCGAATCTCTCCTCCTCCGCCACTTCATCTCTTAAAGAGTGAAGTGGCAAGACAGCGTTATCGCATCTTGCCTTTGCAGTAGTATGACAACCCGGAGGGATGGCCGAGCGGCTTAAGGCAGCGGTCTTGAAAACCGCCGATGGGAAACCATCCGAGAGTTCGAATCTCTCTTCCTCCGCCACATTTACAGGCCAGCACAGCGTGCTGGCCTGTTTCGTTTTACGTGCCTTACACGTTTCTCCATTATTATCCCTGCCTTTTCAGTAAACTGGACTGTTTTTACCCGCGTCCGGTATCTCTGCTATAGTCCAGTAATTGTTTTTACTTTCACCTGGCGCTTTTCAGGGGCAAGCTGAGTTACACTATCCGTCACGTCGCTCTATGGCGAGCTAATCGGTTGATAGCCAGAGTGTTTTTTTACTGAATGAATGGAATAGGCACAATGATCAAGAAACTGAGTCTTTGCGCATTGTCGGTACTCGCTGCATTACCGATCGGGACGCTGGCCCACGCCGCGGATAACGAGATGCAGCTCCAGCAGGTACTGATGTTTAGCCGCCATAATCTGCGTGCGCCGCTTGCGGATAATGGTAGCGTACTGGCACAGTCCACCAAAAAAAGCTGGCCAGAGTGGGAGGTGCCCGGCGGGCAACTGACCACCAAAGGTGGCGTGCTCGAAGTCTATATGGGTAACTACACGCGCCAGTGGCTTGCGCAGCAGGGCCTGGTGAAGAACGGCGCCTGTCCGGACAGCAACAGCGTGTTTGTCTACGCAAACAGTCTGCAACGTACCGTAGCGACGGCCCAGTTTTTTGTAAATGGTGCCTTCCCGGGCTGTGATATTGCGGTGACCCATCAGGATGAAATGGGCAGCATGGATCCGGTATTTAATCCCGTGATCACCGATGGCAATGAAGAATTCATCAAAAAAGCGCTGGCGGACATGACTGCCGCTAATGAGAAGCTGGCCCTGAAGCCAGCGTATCAGCGTCTGGACAAAATTGTCGACTACAAGTCTTCTCCGGCCTGTAATAACAAAAAGCAGTGCGATCTGAGCAGTGGGCAAAATACCTTTATTGTTGAAAACGGCAAAGAGCCTGGCGTGAACGGACCGCTGAAAGTGGGGAATTCCCTTATGGATGCCTTTACGCTGCAATATTACGAAGGCTTTCCGCTGGATCAGGTTGCCTGGGGGCAAATTAAAACCCCTGAGCAGTGGCAGTCACTGTCAGCGATTAAAAACGGCTATCAGGACACGCTGTTTACCACACCAGATGTGGCACGCAACGTCGCGGCTCCACTGGTGGACTATATTCGCAGCCAGCTCATCGATCAGGATAAAGCTGACTCACCCAAAGTGACCCTGATGGTAGGGCATGACTCCAACATAGCGTCATTATTGAGCGCCTTACAGGTCAAACCTTATGATCTGCCAGAGACCTATGAGAAAACGCCCATTGGTGGACAGGTGGTGTTTGAACGCTGGCATGATGCCAAAAACAACAAAGACCTGCTGAAGATGGAATACGTGTATCAGACCGCCGATCAGTTGCGCGATGCCCAGGTGTTAAGTCTGAAAACGCCACCGAAGCGCGTCACCCTGCAACTGGCGGGTTGTCCGACTGACGCGAACGGTTACTGCAGCTGGGAGCAGTTTACCCAGGTGCTGAACAGCGCGCTGCAGGGGACCGCGTTGCAACCGGCGGCGGCAGAGCAGCCAGCGGCCAGTGCCAACGCGGGCGCGGCGAATCCTGCGGAGTCAAAAGCTGACGATAAAGCCAGCGCCGATAAGGCGACGGCTGATAACGCTGCTGCCCAGAAAGCGGCTGACGATAAGGTAAAGGCGGACAAAGCGGCTGACGAGAAAGCGAAAGCTGATAAAGCCGCCGCGGATAAAGCCGCTGCGCAAAAGGCGGCGGATGAGAAGGCCAGCGCTGATAAGGCTACTGCCCAGAAAGCGGCGGATGACAAAGCCAAAGCGGAAAACGCCGCCAACGCGCAAAATAAAACGGATAACAGCCCTGCGAAGCAGCCCGCTGCAGCCAACTAATAGCTTTCGGTCACTGAAAACAAAAAACCCCGTTAAGACGGGGTTTTTTTTACGCTTCAGGCTGCGCTTATCCGGCCACAACCACCAGTTTCTGGTTCGCAAACTCTTTGATACCCAGATCGGAAAGTTCGCGTCCGTAGCCAGAACGCTTCACACCGCCGAAAGGCAGCTCCGCAGAGGTGTCGCTCTGCGAGTTGATGAACACCATGCCCGTTTCAATGGCGGAGGCCAGTTTACGGCCACGCGCAATATCGCGTGTCCACACGGAACCGCCCAGCCCATAGTGTGAATCATTGGCCAAGGCCACCGCCTCGTCATCACTGGCGACCACATAAACCTGCGCCACCGGGCCAAAAAACTCCTGAAAATAGGCAGGGTTATCGCGGGTGATATGGGTAAGCAGCGTGGGCTGGTAATAGCATCCTACGCCCGCCACCGCTTTACCACCTGTGACCAGCTTAGCGCCGTTTGCGACGGCTTCATCAACCTGTTTAACCAGACGATCGCGCGCATCAGCCGACGAAAGCGGTCCCAGAGTGGTTTTCTCATCCAGCGGATCGCCCAACACCGCTGCGTTAAGCGCCGCACTCAATTTATCGATAAAGGTATCCGCAATCTTCTCGTTCAGAATAAAACGCTTGGCTGCTGTACAGACCTGACCGCAGTTGCTCAGTCGCGCCTGCACGCCCTGACGAACGGCTTCATCCAGATCGGCATCCTCCGTGACCACAAAGACGTCATTGCCGCCCAACTCCAGCGTGGATTTTTTCAAATGCTTACCAGCCTGTTCAGCAACGGCGCTTCCCGCCCGTTCGGATCCTGTCAGAGCCACGCCCTGTACCCGGTCATCGGCAATCAGTTCCGCAACCTGATCGGTAGAGATAAACAGGTTGGTCCAGGCACCCTCAGGCGCGCCCGCTTCCTTCACCAGCTTTTCGAAGACATCGGCACAATGCGGCACGATGTTGGCGTGTTTAGCCAGTACCGGATTACCCAGTGCCAGATTTGGTGCCAGCACGCGCATCAGTTGGTAGTAGGGGAAGTTCCACGGTTCGACCGCAACCAGCACACCAATGGGATGATACTCAACCCAGGCATCGCCCAACTCACTTTCATAAGGTTGTGGCTTCAGGATGCGTTCTGCATGCTCAGCGTAATAGCGGGCGATTTGCGCGCAGATTTTGACTTCGCCACGGCTTTGGCCAATCAGCTTGCCCATCTCTTTACTGGCAATAGTCGCCAGTTCTTCCGCACGGTCATCAATCAGATCAGCCAGTTTTTTCAATACCTGAAGTCGTGGCTGAATAGCGCCTTTACTCCAGTCAGAGTGGAACAGCCGATCCGCCGTTTCCAGCGCTTGCGTCACGGCCGCGCTGTCATGGGAAGGCCAGCTTTTCATTAACTGATTGTTTGCCGGGTTGATGCTTTGATAAGAAGACATAGAATTCTCCGTGGTCAACGATAAAAAAAGGGCGGGGCCAGGCCCGCCATGCCGTCAGACGTTCTTTCGCTCAACCGTTTTGTCGTCCCACGTGAGGACGTCCTGATCGGTTTTTTCAAACGCGCGGATTAATACGTCATCGCTTCCCTGTTGACGCCAGATCTCTTCCGCCAGGCGCTCGTCATAGTTTGCGACTTCAAAAATGGCCTCGGCAATTTCGGGCGAGGTGTGACGCAAACTGGCCCATTCACCTACGTGATGTGCTTTTGACTGATTCGTCGACATACTGATCTCCTTCTGAAAGGTTAGTCCTTAAGTTTTGCTGCCAGCCCGGCAACGTGTTCGCCCTGGAAACGGGCAATAATCAATTCTTCCTGGGTTGGCTGACGTGAACCGTCACCACCGGCCAGCGTAGTGGCACCATAAGGCGTACCGCCGCGGACCTCAGAAATGTCAAACATCTCTTTGGTACCATAGCCGATAGGCACGATGACCATGCCGTGGTGGGCGAGGGTGGTCCAGACAGACGTAATGGTTTGTTCCTGTCCTCCTCCGGTACCGGTGGAGGTAAAGACGCTGGCAATTTTGCCGTAGAGCGCGCCAGAGGCCCACAGGCCGCCTGTCCGGTCCCAGAATGTTCGCATCTGCCCTGACATGTTGCCGAAACGGGTAGGGGTGCCCACGATGATGGCATCGTAGTCAGGCAGTATCTCTGGCGTCGCTTCAGGCGCGGATTGCTGAGTTTTACCGCCAACTTCCGCAAAGCGTTGTGCATCCATGGTTTCAGGGACGCGCATCACATCTACCTGGGCGCCAGGCACCTTGCGTGCGCCTTCTGCGACAGCGTTCGCCATGGTTTCAACGTGTCCATACATTGAATAGTAAAGCACCAGAATCTTAGCCATTGATCTCTCCGGGAGTTAGTCAACACATCGAAAAGTATAGAAGAGCTTTACCTGACTGTGAGAAATCACCGGTCAGACAGTCAGCGTAACGCAGCGTAACGACGCTGAAAATGCTGAGAATGGGTTTTTTTAAGGATTAATCGTCGTCTTTTAAGTCAATTCTTAGCGTAGAGTCTGTTTCTAAATGTAATTTTCAGCGATCCAGAGACCTAAAAGGTGGAATGTCACACAGGCTTTCACGCACATGTCCTTCGATGAACATCAAGCCGCCTCACGTGAAGCGATGTGGCACTGAACGTTCATGCATCAGAAGATCGCAAACCGGTGCAGGTATGTTCACCTGTTATCGCTCCAGCCCAGACCGTGTCAGGCGACGGGGTGCCGCCTGATGCGAGGCGACAGTCACGCGGCAGGAAACGGAATTGCATTCGCCCGAATCACTGATCACAATAGCGCCTGAAAACAGATACAGGTGAATTATGTCGGATACGACTCGCAAACTGACCGTCGGTATTACGCGTCAGGAACTGGTCCTTATTTTTATTACGGTAATCTGGGGGGGAACGTTTCTGGTCGTGCATCAGGCGATGCATTATTCAGGTCCGTTCTTCTTTGTCGGTTTACGCTTTGCTACCGCTGCGCTGTTACTGGCGTTTTTTTTCCGCCGCTATCTTGCTGCCGTCTGTTGGCGCGAAGTCAAAGCGGGCACGATGATCGGCCTCACGATTGCGGGGGGCTACGGCTTACAAACCTGGGGCATGCAGACGATATCCAGCAGTCAGTCAGCGTTTCTCACCGCGCTTTATGTTCCCGTGGTGCCGCTGTTGCAGTGGCTGTTTCTGCGCCGTCCGCCAAAACTGATGGCGTGGTTGGGTATTTCACTGGCGTTCTGCGGATTGATTCTGGTCGCGGGGCCGCAGGATGGCCGAATTGCGCTGAATCAAGGGGAAGCCGCGACGTTACTCAGCACGCTGGCTATTGCCGGAGAAATCATTCTTATCAGTCGTTTTGCCGGTCAGGTTGATGTGTGTCGGGTGACCTTCATTCAACTGGCTGTCGCTTCACTGTGTGCCTTCTGCTTTATGATCCCGAATGGTGAATCCGTGCCTGCGTTATCGACCCCGCTGTTAGTCAGCGCGGTCGGGCTCGGCGCAGCCAGTGCGCTGATACAGGTAACAATGAACTGGGCTCAACGCAGCGTATCACCGACACGCGCCACGGTCATTTATGCCGGTGAACCGGTCTGGGCGGGTGTGGTGGGGCGTTTAGCAGGCGAGCGTCTGCCGGCCGCTGCCATTCTTGGCGGTATCCTGATTGTCTGCGGAGTCATTGTCAGCGAGTTGCGCTGGAAACGTAGCATGCCATCGGCCTCTTCCGATGAATAGTGGCGCGAGAATAAGTGCTTATGGCCCTGTCAGTGTGGCCCTTTCCCTGCGCCGTATATCACAGCTGTCGGCACGTTACCGCCTGAAAACAGTCTGTTGCCGTGATGCGTAACGGTAACGTGAAGGAGAAACGTATGAAAAAGGCTACGCCCGGGCCAACGCGTCGTGCGGTCGCCGTTGCAGCGAAACGTGCGGCAATTCTGCAGGCTGCCCTGACCTGTTTTTCCCAGTTTGGTATTCACGGGACGCGGTTGGAGAAAGTCGCGGAGCAGGCTGGCGTCTCCAAAACCAATTTGCTGTACTACTATCCCTCTAAAGAAGCGCTTTATATTGCCGTATTAAAAGAGATCCTGGATGTCTGGCTGGCACCGCTACGTGCCCTGACTTACGAGCAGGAGCCGTTGCGCGCCGTGCGTCAGTATATTCGCCTTAAGCTGGAGGTTTCTCGCGATTATCCACAGGCATCAAAGTTGTTTTGCCTGGAAATGCTGCAGGGTGCGCCCTTGCTGAAAGGTGAACTGGCCGGCGATCTGAAGACGTTGATGGACGACAAAACAGCGATAATTGAGCGCTGGATAGCTGAAGGACGGCTGACGGCGATTGCGCCTCAGCATCTGATCTTTATGCTGTGGGCGACGACACAGCATTATGCTGACTTTGCCAGCCAGGTCGAAGCGATCACGGGGAATCAACTCAGCAATCCTGTTTTCTTCGAGGAAACGGTGGAGAACGTTCAGCGCATTATTATTGAAGGCATTCGCGTTCGTTAATAAAACGCGATCAAACTCAGCCCTGTAACAGACAAGGGAGTGGCGTGATGGATTCTGTTTCACAATGTGTTCTGGGCGCATCCGTGGCGCTGGCTGTGATGGGGCGGCGCGTACCTGCCTGGCAAGCCGCGGCGGTAGGCGCAATCAGTGGCACATTGCCCGATCTGGATGTGTTTATCGACCACGGTGATGCTATCCGCAACATGACGCTGCACCGGACTGAAAGCCATGCCTTACTCTATCTGACGTTGTGTTCACCGTTGCTCGCCGCGCTGGTCGCGCGGCTGTTCAAATCCGGCGTGACATGGATCGCCTGGTGGCCTGCTATTTGGCTGGCGCTGATCACGCATCCCCTTCTTGATTTGATGACAGTCTATGGCACTCAGCTTGGGCTGCCTCTCACCGATCATCCTTATGCGATTGGCAGCATGTACATCGTCGATCCGCTTTATACGTTGCCGCTTATCATCGGGCTCTGTGTCGCTTTGTGGCGGCGTAACAGACGGGGATTACGCTGGAATCACGCGGGGCTGGCACTCAGTACCGGCTACCTCGCCTGGAGTATAGTCATTCAGCAGGTGGCTGATGAACACATTAAACACTCACTCGAACAGCAGGGGGTGGCGACTGACAAGGTGTTGGTCACCCCAACGGCATTCAATACGCTGGTCTGGCGCAGCGTCATCATCACGCCTGACCGCTATGGCGAGGCTTACTGGTCTTTGCTGTCGCCTGCTCGTCCTGTCACGGTAACGTGGCGGCCGCGTCATCCTGAGCTATTCGTCCCGTTTAAAGGAAACTGGCTGGCAGAACGTGTTGCCTGGTTCAGCCATGGCTTTTATGCCATGGATGAGCGTGACGGGCAGGTCACCATTGCAGATTTGCGTATGGGAGAAGGGAGCCATTACACGTTTACGTTTGGTTTGGGCACGGCGGAAAGCCCTGATTTGCAGCCACAGCGCCTGCCGTCTGGTGAACGGGCCCTGCGCCGCGGCGTCAATCGTATACTTGAGCGGTTATAAAAAAGCCCGACGTGCGTCGGGCTTTTTTCAGTCTCTATATCAACGACGCGTGCGTCGACGCAGTTGCCAGCCTGCGGCGAGCAGGATAAACCACAACGGCGTGACCATGAGTGCCTGTCGCGTGTCTTCCTGCAGTGTTAGCAGCACCAGTATAAAGACAAAAAACGCCATACATGCCCAGCACATGAATTTGCCTAAAGGCATTTTAAATGTCGAGGCGGCATGACGTTCCGGAAATTTTTTGCGATATGCAAGGTAACTGCACAGGATAATTGTCCACACAAACATAAACAGAATGGCAGACACGGTGGTCACCAGCGTAAAGACCGTCATCACATTCGGGATCAGGTAAATCAGAGCCACACCACACAGCAGGCAGAAGCAGGAAAAGAACAAGCCGGTCGTGGGCACCGCGCGTGACGATAAACGACCAAAAGCACGGCTGGCAACGCCCTGCTGCGACAGACCATACAGCATGCGGCTGGTGGAGAAAATACCGCTGTTGGCTGAGGATGCCGCCGACGTCAGGACCACGAAGTTAACAATGCTGGCCGCAGCTGGCAGGCCAATGAGCACGAACATTTCCACAAACGGACTGCGATCGGCCATCACTTCGGTCCACGGGGTAACGGACATAATCACCAGCAGCGCCAGAACATAGAACATAATGACGCGCAGCGGAATGGCATTAATGGCCCGCGGTAAAACCCTGTGCGGGTCATGCGTTTCGGCCGCCGCTGTTCCCACCAGCTCGATACCGACAAACGCAAAGACGGCGATCTGGAATCCGGCAAAAAATCCGCTCAGTCCTTTCGGGAAAAGCCCCCCGTGATCCCAGATATTACTCAGTGCAGCGGTGCCACCACCCGGTGACGGGTAATGAATGGACACTAACACAATGCCGGTAATGATCAGCGCGACAATCGCCACGATCTTGATGATGGCAAACCAGAACTCCATCTCGCCAAATAATTTCACCGTGGCAATGTTTAAGGCCAGGAAAACAAAAACACATAGCAGTGCGCTCATCCAGATCGAAAAGCCGGGAAACCAGAGCTGGAAGTAGGCGCTTATAGCCACCACGTCGGCAATCCCGGTAACAACCCAACAGAACCAGTATGTCCAGCCGGTGAAGTAGCCGGCCCAGGGACCCAGTAAGTCAGCCGCAAAGTCGCTAAAGGATTTATACTCAAGATTCGACAGCAGTAATTCGCCCATTGCCCGCATGACAAAAAACAGCATGAAGCCGATGATCATGTAAACGAAAATGATCGAAGGCCCTGCCAGACTAATTGTTTTACCCGAGCCCATGAACAAACCGGTGCCAATCGCACCGCCAATAGCGATGAGCTGGATGTGTCGGTTATGAAGATTACGTCGCAGCGTGTCATCGCCCTGTGAGCTCGCCTGCGTTTGAGTAGATTGATCAACCATGAAAGTGTCTTTCCTGTCTTGATGTTGTGTCAGCTCTGGTGGCTGTTGAGAATACCGGATTGCCGGGAGCAATTTGGCATAAGATAGTGGAAGTGTTAATGAAAACGGTAATTGTTTTTTAACAATATCGGACAACGCTGGCATTAAAACGGCGCTTTCACTTAACGTTGGCGATTTTTACGTCAGATTAAGTAATATTTCATCACCCTGTGTCATCTTTTAAGCGTATCCTGCCGTGTGCTTCTACACTACCTCCGTACAGCTTCTTTCAGCTACAGAGGTTCTATGCGCACACTTGTTCTGCTTATCATCATGACCGGAGTGGGGTGGATGAGTTTGCCATGGTTAAAACAGCACCTTCCTGCGCAATTTAATCCCTTTACGCCACTCTCTGTAACGGATCCGCCGGGCTGGATGACGCGATTAAAACTCAAAAGACTGCAAACTGATCCCGCCGCCTGTCTTGACGTGATGCAGCGTGCACAGCAGGCCGGCGTTGTACGTTTCAGTCAACGGCCGGCGGTGACAGGGGCCTGCCCGTTGTCCGGCCCCCTCAGGCTGCAAAATTTTGGGCCCGTCTCGCTCAGCAGCAGTTTCCTCGCCAGTTGCCCAATGGCCGTTGCGGCTACAATGTACGTGGCTTACAGCCGCGAGCAAATGTTACATCTGTCTGGCAGTGATCTGACCCGAATTGAACATGTCGGAAGTTATGCCTGCCGCAACATCTACCATCAGGCCACCGGACGGCTGAGTGAACATGCCAGCGCGGATGCCTGGGATATTACCGCCTACCAGCTTGCTAACGGCGAGTGGTTGGTGCCAGGAAAAAACTGGCAACAACCTGGCCAGAAATCACTATTACTTCATGCATTATGGCGATCGGGTTGTAACTTTTTTGGTAATGCGCTTGGGCCTGATTATAATCGCGCGCATGCTACACATTTTCATCTGGGCATGCGGGGGGCGGGTTATTGCAGGTGAGATTAACCTTTACTTTCACCGTAAAACTGTGTCGTGGGTTTAATATTATTTTCTTCTGTTCTGCTTTTTTACCGTTTTAAAAAGGGTGTCACATCGGCTTATTTTTTCTCATGGCGTCAGTGTTATTTAAATCATTCACCCGGTGTTATCACCGTTCATTGCCTGCTAAATGACCAAATTGAGAGAGGATACTGCGTTTTTATTACCTGACTGGGTGAATGATGCCGTTTTAACAGGGCGATAAATTTGAGTTATCTGTACATAAATAAAGGAGGATGACAGTATCGTTAAATAATTATTTTTCTCTTTTCAGATGCGTTATTTATTAAATAAGTTATCTGTACAAGTCCGCACCAGGCCAAAATGACAGCGGCCACAGGTCTGCGCCATCCGCCAGGCGTCTTGCCTGTAAAGACGGGCAGTGCCGTTATGACTGGCCAGTCAACAGGCCTTGTACGGCCGTCTGCCCAACGACGCAGAGCCATAAGCCATCTTTTGTAGGACCAAAAGATCCGGGTAAAACGCGTACCAGAAAAGGGGGGCTTTCTCTGCCTGACTGCAGAAAACATGCGGCGGTTATTGCCTGAAAAAGACATCGTGTTTTACAAGATATGATCTGCGTTTTTTTTCAGCATAATACGTTGCCGGGCGCAACTTATCGAGTGATATTTGTTGATCATGGCTATGTTAAATGATTGAAAAAATGTAACAAAAATCTTATTATTTCCTCTGTTGCACTCGCCTGAGTTATCCCGAAGCGTTTGCTTACCCTGTATTTTTATCCTTTTCTCTGCAAGTCGTTGTCGCCAGAATGAAAATAATGCTTTTTATGACGTCGCAACAAAGAGTAAGTTAATTACATAACGTGTTAATCAGAAATACCCGGCAAGTTGTTGAATTTGAGGCAATATGATAGGTGAAGATTATTTTCCCTGGCGTGAAAATGTTGAACAGCAGTTTCAGGTATTAACGGCAGCTCCGCAATTAAAGGGGCTTTTACAGGATTATATCCAGTCACTGGGCTTCGATTTTTTCGCTTTTTTTATCCAGCATCGCGTTCCTTTTACGCGTCCGCGAGTTTATTTGCATGATACTTACCCCGAAGCGTGGATTAAACGTTATAAGGAACGGAATTATTATGCCATTGACCCCGTGTTGCAGCGCTGCCTGCGTGCTGGAAAGGGGGTCGAATGGACACCTGAACTCTTTTGCTCGGCGAAGGAAATGTGGCAAGACGCGGGTAATTTTGGGCTGCTGAGCGGATTTTCTTGTTCTGCAATGGCGTCAAATCGAGCCGTTGGTATATTATCTATAGGTTCGCATCGTCCCTTTATTACTGACTGTCGGCAAGTGGAGCTGGAGGTAAAGTTGCACTTCCTCGCCGAGCAAAGCTTGTGCTTACTTGAACGCCTCAATGATGAAGCGCTGATGGTTCAGGGAAATGATTTCAGCCAGCGTGAGCTGGAAATTTTGAAATGGACCGCAGAGGGAAAAACCTCTCAGGAAATTTCACTTATTTTGTCGATTTCTGAACACACCGTAAATTTTTACCAAAAAAATATGAAAAAACGTTTTAATGTTTCCAATAAAACGCAGATTGCCTGCTATGCCGCAGCAATTGGTGTGATTTAAAAGAAAAGCAACTGCCAACTTTAGTAGTTCCTTACCTGAAGGGACTTCTCTACCCTGCGCGGGTGCGCTTTTGGCAGGCGCATAGAAATCATTGCAAACATGGGGATGTTAGAGGCGCATGATGAAAATAGTTCAAACGCAGTTAAAGGATATGCCATCCTCTTTGCTTGCCGAACTTGGCAGCTACCGTTACAGCGTGTTTGCGCGGGGTGAAGGCTGGTCGATTCCACCGCGTCTGAGTACACCAGGGCAAGAATACGACCGGTATGACCGCTCTGATGTGACCTGGTTAATCGCCTGGAGCGTGCGAAGCGGCATTAGCGGCTGCGCCCGCCTGATGCCCTGGACGGAACCCGAGCAAACGGAAGGCATTGTTTTGCCGTTCGATCATGAAAAGGTCTGGGAAATGTCCCGCTTCTCTGCACGACTGGAAGTGGATCCTGAGCTACCGCTGAATATTCTGTGGCATGCGGTACAGCTGGCGGAGCTGAACGGCATTGAATGCATTATCAGTTCGGCTACGCCGATGCTGGAAAAAATGTTTGAAGAACATCAGGTCGTCTATGAACCTCTGACGCCGGGTTTAATTCTGTCAGAGGATAATCTCTTTGCCATCCGTATCCCCGTCAGTCAACCTGCGCTGGCAGAGAAATACCGCGGTACGCGGCGTTTCAGCCCGGAAGAGGTGCTGCCTTCCCTCGGCGTGTCCGTTAACTGGCATTCGAACGGTTAGCGCGCTGCCCCCGGGCGGGGGCAGCACAAGCCATTACTGGCGATAAGCCGCTTTGATTTGTTTAATGGTGTTACTGAACACGTCTGCCTGCGGCTTTTCGCCCAGTGTTTTCACATAACGTTCCATATTAATGATTACTTTTCCGGCATCAGCCTGGCCCATCCCTTTCAGGATCAAAGTAATCATCATCTTAAGGCAAGCCACTTCATCAGATAATTTTTGCGTTTCCTGCGAGGTAGCGAAATCTTCATCGCTCATGAATTTCTCCTTGGTGATTAACATCGTCTCTACAATCTTTACGCGCAGCAACCGGTGAGTATATCACATGAAAGATTACTTGCTGTTAGCGTGGGCAACGCAGGCTGTTTAACTATATCAGTTCAGTCATATTAATTAATCACGGATGTGAATAGTAACTGACGAGAGCGTCTCAGTTTGGTAAAAATCTCATAAATACAATATCGTCTGATTGTTGTAACTGTTTGATAAAAAATTTTTTTTACATTATGCAGGCTGTCAGGTCTGTTCCTGCAGGCGTAAACAAGAACAGAGCCAGGTTGCATGAAGATAAAACACTGACGCGATCTGACCTGCCACTTTGTATCTGTGCTTTTAATGCAAAAACAGGTATGATTGCCGCTTGCAATCGTTAAATGCTACCTCTTTATTAGCTGCGGAGTGCTTCGCGTTGATCACTGTCCTTCTTGTCGATGACCATGAGCTGGTACGTGCCGGCATCCGCCGTATTCTTGAAGATATCAAAGGTCTGGTGATCGCTGGCGAAGCGTGTTGTGGCGAAGATGCAGTTAAGTGGTGTCGGGTTAATCAGGTTGACGTCATCTTAATGGACATGAATATGCCGGGTATCGGTGGGCTGGAAGCCACGCGCAAAATTGTGCGTTACAACCCGGATATCAAAATTATTATGCTGACGATTCACACTGAAAACCCGCTGCCTGCCAAAGTGATGCAGGCCGGTGCGGCAGGTTATCTGAGTAAAGGTGCCGCGCCGCAGGAAGTGGTGAACGCGATTCGTTCGGTTAAGGCCGGCCAACGCTACATTGCCTCGGACATTGCTCAGCAAATGGCGTTAAGCCAGATTGAGCCGCAAAAAGCCGAATCTCCCTTCAGCTGTTTGTCGGAAAGGGAATTGCAGATTATGCTGATGATCACCAAAGGACAAAAGGTGACGGAAATTTCCGAGCAGCTGAATCTCAGTCCTAAAACCGTTAACAGCTACCGCTACAGAATGTTCAGTAAGCTGAACATCAGTGGCGACGTAGAGTTAACGCATCTGGCCATCAGACATGGCCTGTTCAATGCGGAGCCGTTAATCAGTAGTGAGTGACCTCTTTAATCCCAAAAATTTTCTCAGTACGGTCACCAGCGAACCAGGTGTTTACCGGATGTACGATGTATCCGGAACGGTTATCTATGTCGGTAAAGCGAAAGATCTGAAAAAGCGACTGACAAGCTACTTTCGCACCCAGGTGGGTAGCCGAAAAACCGAAGCGCTGGTAAGTAACATCCATCACATTGATGTCACCGTAACCCACACTGAAACCGAAGCGTTGTTGCTTGAGCACAATTACATCAAGCTTTATCAACCGCGCTATAACGTCCTGTTGCGTGACGATAAATCCTACCCCTACATTTTTCTGAGTGGCGACATACATCCGCGTCTGGCAATGCACCGGGGCGCTAAGCACGCCAAAGGAGAGTATTTCGGTCCGTTTCCTAATGGTTATGCGGTAAGAGAAACGCTGGCGTTGCTGCAAAAGGTCTTTCCGATACGTCAATGTGAAAACAGCGTGTACCGCAACCGCACGCGCCCTTGTTTGCAATATCAAATCGGCCGCTGCCTTGGCCCTTGCGTGGCAGGATTGGTCAGTGAGGAGGAGTACGCCCAGCAAACAGATTACGTCAGATTGTTTTTAGCGGGCAAAGACGATCAGGTGCTGAATCTGCTGGTTGCGCGCATGGAAGAGGCCAGTCAATCGCTGCGCTTCGAAGACGCGGCCCGGCTGCGCGATCAGATTCAGGCTGTCAGACGCATTACCGAGAAACAGTTTGTCTCTAATCAGGGCGACGATCTGGATGTGATTGGCGTTGCGTATGACGCCGGAATGGCGTGTTTGCACGTCCTGTTTATCCGCCAGGGGAAAGTACTGGGAAGCCGAAGCTATTTTCCCAAAGTCCCTGCGGATACGGACCTGGCTGAAGTCGTCCAGACTTTTGTCGGACAGTTCTATTTGCAGGGCAGTGAAATGCGCACCTTGCCCAGCGAGATTTTACTCGATTTCACCTTACCCGAACGTGAATTACTGGCAGATTCATTAACAGAATTAGCCGGTCGACGGGTAAACATTCAAAGTAAACCTCGCGGAGACCGCGCGCGTTACCTCAAGCTGGCTCGGACCAATGCCGGTTCGGCATTAAAAACGCGTCTGTCGCAGCATTCCACGATTCATCAGCGCCTCACCGCATTGGCCGAATTCCTCCAACTGGAGAAGATTGGCCGTATGGAGTGTTTTGACATCAGTCATACCATGGGTGAACAAACCATCGCTTCCTGCGTCGTGTTTGATCAAAACGGCCCGCTTCGCGCTGACTACCGCCGTTATAACATCAACGGCATCACACCCGGCGATGACTATGCGGCCATGAATCAGGTGCTACGTCGCCGTTATGGCAAAGCGATTGAGGAAGAAAAAATCCCCGATGTGATCCTGATAGATGGGGGCAAAGGTCAGCTGGCACAGGCAAAACAGGTGTTCGCAGAGCTGGACGTGCCCTGGGATAAATCCCGCCCCATTTTGCTGGGCGTTGCAAAGGGCACCGATCGTAAAGCCGGTCTGGAAACCTTATTTTTCGAGTCAGAAGGTGAGGGCGTTTCCCTGTCACCCGATGCGCCAGCGCTTCATGTCATTCAGCATATTCGTGATGACGCTCACAATCATGCAATTTCAGGGCACCGTAAAAAACGGGCCAAAGTCAAAAACACCAGCGCACTGGAAAGTATCGAGGGCGTGGGACCAAAACGGCGACAGCAGTTGCTCAAGTACATGGGCGGCCTGCAACCGTTGATGAATGCGTCGGTCGAGGAGATCGCCAATGTGCCCGGTATATCGCATGCGCTGGCGGAAAAAATCTACTACTCGTTGAAACACTAGCATTGAAACAGGGGGGGCAATGTAGGAACATACGTTAAACACCACCCAATCCAGACAGTTACCAGCATATGCAATTTAACATTCCGACCTGTCTTACCCTGTTTCGCGTCGTTCTTATTCCGTTCTTTGTGCTGGCTTTCTATCTGCCTTTTCACTGGGCGCCCTTTGTTACCGCGTTGATTTTCGTTGTTGCCGCCGTGACCGACTGGTTCGATGGCTTCCTGGCTCGCCGCTGGAAGCAGACAACCCGCTTTGGTGCGTTTCTCGATCCGGTGGCGGATAAGGTGATGGTGGCCATTGCTTTGGTACTGGTTGCGGAATATTTCCATGCCTGGTGGATCACGCTGCCCGCTGCCACGATGATCGCCCGTGAAATTATTATTTCAGCCCTGCGCGAGTGGATGGCAGAGATAGGTAAACGGAGCAGCGTTGCGGTTTCCTGGATCGGTAAAGTGAAAACCACCGCGCAGATGTTTTCGCTTTTTGCTCTGCTGTGGCGTCCGGACAGTATGGTGGTCGGTGTTGGCGTGGTCGCGCTGTACATTGCCGCGGTACTGACGTTCTGGTCCATGTTCCAGTATTTAAGCGCTGCCAGAGGCGATTTGCTCGAACCGTGATCGATGCGATTCAAAAAGCAGCAAACGGACGCAATGTGGGGATAATTTTATTGACTCACCGCGTCATCTCAGTAGAATGCATCGCATCGAACGGCAGCACAGCTGCAGAAGCTAAGAAAAATCAGTAAGTTCGATAAAGCGTAGTAAAGTCTGACCCTTCAGCAGCGAGTTATCTGAACGGTAAGATGATGCGGGAATAGCTCAGTTGGTAGAGCACGACCTTGCCAAGGTCGGGGTCGCGAGTTCGAGTCTCGTTTCCCGCTCCAAATTCGCAGACCAGGCAATCCTGGCGGCAAATCGGTTTTAGGCGCGTTGGCAGAGTGGCTATGCAGCGGATTGCAAATCCGTGTACCTCGGTTCGACTCCGGGACGCGCCTCCAGTTATACCTCGCCCGGGTGGTGAAATCGGTAGACACAAGGGATTTAAAATCCCTCGATCGTAAGGTCGTGCGGGTTCAAGTCCCGCCCCGGGCACCATATTGAAACACCAATAAAATCAAGTTGTAGCAATGTCGTTTAAGCCGCCTCTTTGGGCGGTTTTTTGTTTTTATAAGCCCTTCCTGCTATGTCATTTCTGATTCTGGTCTCAGGCTCCTGTTAAACCCCTTTCTCCCTTTGCCGTTTGTCTCCTCCTGTGCTGACCTGACGCTGTTTTTTATAACGTGTCACGTCTGGCAATCCAGTAATCCAGCAGAGGCATCCAGATGACGTCTGCACGATGAGTGGAAACAAGCCCGGTAGACTGAGAAAGAGAGGCTTTACGGGTACAGGCAGCATGATATCTATCACCAAAACGCTCATCCTGAATGTGGGTGACAATATCAAAACCAGTAACAGTTTTGACTATGCTCTCCATCCCCGTTTTGACAGACATGACGGTGACAGAAGGCATTATCTGGTATTTTCGCCTTTGGCTACGGGCAGTCCTGTCACGCATCATTGCCGTTTCTCGATCAAAACGGAATGGATTACCTTTGACCAATACATTCAGGGCCAAAATAAACGCGAGGAAAAGGAGGCAGATTGAGAAGGCTGCGGATTTTAAGCGGTTCAATCCGTTCATTAAAAAAGCCTGCGTTACACAGGCAGAAATCGTTACAAGGGAAAATGCAGTTGTCAGCATGCGCTGACCCGGCAAGCATACAGCGAATGGGGTTTTTAGATACAAGTGAATAACTTTTGATCAGCAAAAGGCACGATGTGTATGTTGCAGGCATAAAAAAGCCCACTCGGATGTGGGCATAGCAAAATTGGCTATTAATGTAAGGTTCTAACAATTACTTCCTTACTATCGGCAATCCCGCGGCAGGCTTTAGCCGCTGTAAAAAATAAACCTTTTATATTGCCGACAGCCTTCGGTGCGGAAGGCGGGCAACGTGCTCTGTTCTTATCCCGTTGACTGACTTTTACAGCGTGTCGCTATTCGGTTTTGCGAGATTGATCGTGCTGGCAGAAGCGGCAGAGTCAGATTCAGACCAGGTGTCCCTAAGACTTAATGGTGCCGTTAGCGCTTATCCGTCGTTTGAGCAATGGCAGTGTGTTCCCTGACAATCAACATAAAAATGGCGTGGAGATGTTTTGGCAGGCGTTAAACGATATGTTCTTACGGTCGGATACGACTTTTTTCCCGCGCGGCGGGGTTACTGTGGCGGACAGGCTGAGGCCAGTAGGTTACCTTTCTTCTCTGTGTACTAATCTTGTCTGCAGTCATTTCATTATTCAGAGAAGGGCAAGCCGTGCCGGGAAACAAAGCAGAAATCACTGTGGGTTCAGATCATATCATTATCGCTCGACGTTACCGCGCTCTTGGCGCGCTCAACGATCTCTTTATCGCAGTATGGTTCCTGACGGGCAGCATCCTGTTTTTCTTCGACTCGCTGATGACAGGTGGAACATGGTTATTTGTCGTGGGGAGCCTTCAGTTATTACTTCGCCCGGCAATCACCCTGGCAGAACTGGTACACGTAAAGCGCATCGATCAACATCCACAAAAACCTCAGTAGTCCTTTACCCCTGTATCACGGACAGCTAAACGCATTCAGCCTGCCTGATATATGAACGACTCAGGCAGGCTAAATGAAAGGTGAGGCGATTTCAGGAGATCACCAGGTGCGGGCGGGCGGTGGTGAAGGTTGCTGCCCGGTTGCAGGCGGCGGTGGTGCAACGGTGCCTGCCGGTGGTGGGGCCAGTGCCTGACCCGGTGGTGGTGGCGGAGGCGGCGGCGGGCGATGATCGTGTGGCAGTGGGGGTGGCGCACAGCCGGGGCCCGGTGGCGGCGGTGCGCACGCGGTCAATGTTGAGGCAGCGACAACAGCAGCGAAAAAAGTCAGACGACGATTCATGCTATTTCCCTTGTGAAATTAACAGTAAGCTAATTGTAGTTAGCTGTTACTAAACATAACGGTGGTAAAGCAGAAAAGCGAAGCGATTCCGCCCTCTATCCGTTTTTTGAGATACTTCTCATCTCGCGCGTTTAATCCGGTTTTTTGTTTCAACGCCAGCTAAAGTAGCGCATCACAAAAGAGGAGTGGCGTTTATGAATGGCATTTTGAAATTCGTCCGCGGCTGGCTGATTTTTTCAGTGTTATGGGGCGTCTTCATGTGGTTTATGTCATGGCAGGCGCAGGGCAAAGAAATTGGCCTGGCTGTTTTGATGAGTCTTTATGCTGGCCTGTTATACCAGGCATTAATTACGATGGTCGCGCGCTATCGGGCACGGCGACAGCAGGCGTAAGAGGGGCCTGCTGCGTGCCGCAGCAGGCCAGTGTCTCAGCTCAGATTACCGCTCAGGCGGCGATGAAAATCGCTGCTGCGCATATCCAGACCTTCAATGGTGACGCTGGCACCATGACGCTGATAACGGTATTCGATACCATCCAGTGCAGCGACGGTGGAGGCATCCCATATCTGTGCGTGCGTTAAATCAATGGTGACAGATTTAGGGTCATGTGCGTAATCGAAGTGCTCAAACAAATCGTTGCTGCTGGCAAAAAACAGCGGTCCGCGAACATCGTAGCGCACAGACTGTCCGTCCTCACTCAACGTTCTTTCCGCATGAATCACATGCGCGACGCGCCGGGCAAACAACATCATTGCCACCACTACACCCGCCAGCACCCCCAGCGCCAGGTTACTGGTTAACACGGTAATACCTACCGTTAACAGCATGACCAGCGTTTCTGACCAGGGCATCCGTTTCAGCGTCGCGGGCTGCAAACTGTGCCAGTTGACCGTCTTGACGGCGACAATCATCATGATGCCGGCCAGCACCACCATCGGGATCTGCGCCATGATGTGGCTCAGGCCCGTCACCAGCAGTAACAGCACGAGGGCGGCGGCAAACGTTGAAACCCGGCTACGTGCTTTACCCAGTTCCACGTTGACAATGGTCTGTCCGATCATGGCGCATCCGGCGATACCACCGTAAAAACCGGCCAAAATATTACCTATACCCAGCCCCCAGGATTCGCGACGTTTGCTGGACGGCGTATCTGTAAGGTCATCCACCAGCTTGGCGGTCAGTAGCGATTCCATTAGTCCTACAAACGCCACGCTCAGCGCGGTGGGCCAGACGATGGATAAGGTCTGCCAGTTGAGCGGAACGGTCAGTGCCGTAAAGTCTGGCAGACCTGCGCTCATGGGGCCTTCATCACCCACCGTCGGGACGCGATAGCCCATCGCCAGCGCCACGGCGGTCACGACCACGATGGCCACTAAGGGAGAGGGCACACTTTTCAGCACGCGGGGCAGGAGCAGCACGATGGCCAGCGTCACAGCGAAGAGTGCCCACACCAGCGGCGATTGACCCCAGACATGCGGGACCTGAGCAAAGAAAATTAAAACGCCAAGCGCATTCACAAAGCCGATCATGACCGAACGGGGAATATAACGCATCGCACGTGACATACCTGTCACGCCGAACAGAATCTGAATGATCCCGGCCATTACAACGGCAGGAAGAATATAGGCCACGCCATGCGCATGGACCATAGGCCCAATCACCAGCGCAACCGAACCCGCTGCGGCGGTTACCATGGCAGGGCGGCCGCCAAGCAAAGACAGCGTCAGGCAGAGTACGACAGAGGCCACCAGGCTGACCTTCGGATCGACACCGGCGATAACCGAAAACGAGATCACTTCCGGAATAAGCGCCAGCGCCGTGATCACGCCGGCCAGGCATTCTCGCGTCAGCAGTGCAGGCGAGCGTAAGACGCGGCCGACACTGACATCGTTTTCCACAACGGCAGTTGTGGCGACATCATGTTGTTGATTCATAGTGTAAACAGGCTCTTTTATTTTAAGCTTGCGCGAAAGGCAAGGAAGACAGGATTTGGTGAAGGGCGAATGTTACCGACAGCTTAAAGAAGAAGCCAGAAAAAGCGAAATGACTCCATCCATGGAGAAAAGATTATAACGTCAGGTCGTCTGGCGTTTTATACACCACCATCTCAAGCAGGTGACGATAAACGTCCAGTGACACTTCGTCGCGCTCCAGCTCGAGGCGATGAATCAGTTTCGAAATAATGGCTTTATTATTGACGGCCATACCTGACTGTAGGATTTCCGCGACAACGAGACCAAGAATCTCCATATCGCTGTCGGGTTTATTCGCCGCAGCGGTGAAGTAATCCGCGATCTCTTTATCCGTTTGGGGCAGTGTGTTTTGCATGTGTCAGCCTTTGAAAAAGTCGGCTACCCGGTAGAGTGCGCGACAAACAGACCTAAAAGCCATCGCATAAAAATACAATGGCGCCAAACTCAACAAGCAGGTCATCAAAATCAAAAAAGAAACCTCTGAGGGTGGAAATCCATTACACCTTCAGAGGCGACGCAGATGCATCATTCGTTACAGAGTCGTGATCACAACTCGTTGTATGTAAAGTTATACAATTAAAGTTTATTTGTACAAGTAGATTATTAAGCATAAAATGCTAATCCTTAACAATTAAGATGTTAAGAATTTTGTTTGTCGCTTTCCTGTACAGGAAATGTGTACAAGCGGACCAGGCCGACGGGAAAGCAGCGTGCTTTCCCGGGAGGGTTAATTAAACAGGTTGAGTTTTGCAGTGAGTTTGCGAACCGCTTTTTTGTCGCCCACTATCGCCATCCCAAGCAGGCGCCATTCCGAGGCGGGCAGCGTCTTCATCGTGTCACTGAAGGCCTGGTAGTCGGTGGTTGACTGACCCTGCTCGGGAAAGACCACAGTGTCACAGTCTGTCTGTTCACTCTGGTGCCACACGGTGCTGAGTTGTGCACTATCGGCCCCCAGGACAGGAATGCCAACGGGGATGAGCCCCGGATAGCGCTGCATTGTCGCATCTTCCAGATCTTCACCGACCAGACTGGGATGACGTTGTCCCAGCGTCAGAGCGATAACGGCGGCAGCATTGGTGGCTTTGCCGGCCGGTAACGCACTGTTCAAAATCATCACACATCGTAAGTCGCTCATTATCTTCTCCTGACACAAAATGCCATTGTGGCAAGGCTAGTGGTCAGCGTCTGGAAGATTTGTGCATAGTTGCTGGTAACGTGCAGGCGTCAGCTGGCAGGCGCGTTTAAACCAGCGCCCCAGATGACTCTGGTCTGCAAAGCCCAGATCGGCAGCCACCTCAGCGGGTAAATGGCCCATAGCCAGCCGTCGGCGTGCCTGACTGAGCCGCCACTGTACTAACCAGGCGTGAGGCGGTAGGCCCCACTGCTGTTGGAACAGGCGGGAAAGCCGAAAACGATCCACGTTCAGCGCCTGTGCCATCTGGGCAATGCCGGGGTTATTGACATGGTAAGCAATAAGCCAGTCTCGTGCCTGATGGGCCAGTGTCGGTGCCACATCCGGCCGCGTATTGCGCCAGACAGGCAAGTGACGAAGATGGCGGAATAACCGCTCCAGCGCCGCATCTTTGATTAACTGCGGGTGATTGTGCCAGAGCGCGTCGAAGGCGTGCCAGACCGCCCAGGAGAGCCATTTCTCATCCTGAAGCGTGGTGGCAAAACGCAGTTCACTGCCGGGCACACTGTCCAGACAGCCAGGTGCAAACTGCTGGTGCAGATGATGAGGTGACAGATAGAGCATGCGGTAGGTAAAGCCCTGTGCATCAATGGCATCGCCATCGTGAAGCTCTTCAGGTTCCAACATAAAGACCGTGCCCGGTCGGCTCTGATGACGTTTCTGACGGGAGTGGAACTGCTGCACGCCTTGCTCCGTCACGCCAATTAAGTAACTGTCATGCCAGTGAGGATCGTAAGCATGTCCGGTAAAATGCGCCCGTATCGTTTCGATGCCGCTACGCGCGTCGCGGCGCAGATCGACCCAGTTATGGGTGGAGGTGTTCACGCTTTTGTCCTCCCCGAGGTGTTGACAGCAGGATCAGGACTGGACATTTTGACGTTGTTATCCAGTATTTAACAGTACAGATGCTTTTCTTTCGCATTTTGCTTTGCGTATAATAACTTAACCAATTAATTAGAACTCTAATAATTAGGCAGCTACTTATAAATGTCATCTAACCGTACCTTTACCCACCTGCTGCACCTGACCGCCCATGCCTGGCGCCTGGCCGTTGACCGCCATCTTAAAGACAGCGGTTTGAGCACCAGTAGCTGGATGGCGATAGGGCTTATCGCCAGTGAACCTCAACGCCTCACGCAAACCGAACTGGCGCAGTTAATGGGCCTGGAAGATGCGAGTATGGTGCCGTTGGTGGATCGCCTGGTGAAACAGGACCTGTTATCCCGGGTCCAGCCCGCCGAAGATCGCCGCAAGCGTCATCTGGTGCTGACCGAGAAGGGCAATGAAGCGTTCGCAAAAGTAAAGACGCAGGCCGATGCGCTGCGCACGCAACTGCTGGCGGATATTGATCCTCAGGAAATCGCCCTGGTAGAGCGCGTTTTACAAACGCTGCTGACCCGAATGGGAAGTATGTAAGTATGGCCCGGCGCAATCCCTACGCTGCGCGTGAATGGTTGCCTCATGAAAAACCCATGCTGCCGGGCTCGCCTTCGACGCCAATCCATTCCCCACCCAAGCGTGTTGCCTTTGGGCTGATAGGGTTGCTGATCTCGCTGACCGGCGCCTTAAGTAATGCGCTGGTTACGGCTAATCTGACCAATCTGCAAGGCACCTTTGCGGCTTATTCCAACGAAATTGCCTGGCTGCCCGCGGTTTATGTGATGGGGAATATCTCTATCAACCTGCTGTTGGTAAAATTTCGCCAGCAGTTTGGTTTACGCGTATTTACCGAAGCGTTTTTGGTGCTGTACGTCCTGGTCGCCTTTTTCCATCTGTTTGCCAACGATCTGAGTTCAGCGATTATCGTGCGTACGGCCCATGGCATGGTCGGTGCGGCGCTAAGCTCGCTGGGCATTTATTACCAGGTTCAGGCCTGGCCTGCCAGGCATCGCTTAAAAGCGCTGGTCATTGGTCTCACCGCCTCACAGCTCGCTATTCCGCTGGCGCGCCTGTTCTCCAGTGAGTTGTTACAACTGGACGAGTGGCGAGGGCTGTATCTGTTTGAGCTGGGGTTAGCGCTGATTGCATTAGGGGCGGTGCTGGTGGTTAAGCTGCCGCCGGGCGATCGTATTAAAGCTTTTGAAAAGATGGATTTCCTGACGTTTATCCTGCTGGCTCCGGGCATGGCGTTGCTGTGTGGCGTGCTGTCGCTGGGCCGTATTGAGTGGTGGTTCAGTACGCCCTGGCTGGGGATCTGTTCAGCCCTGGCGCTGGTGCTGATCGTCAGTGCCTTTGTGATTGAGCACAATCGCCGCAATCCACTCATAAACACGCGCTGGCTCAGCAGTGGAATGATCGTGCGTTTAGGCATTGTGATGATCATGATTCGCATCGTACTGGCAGAGCAGAATACGGGGGCAGTCGGCTTCCTGCAGCAGATTGGATTACAGAATGATCAAATGCACGGCCTGGCGCTTGCCATCATGGCCGGTGTGGTGGCGGGCATTGCCGCCAGCGCGCTGACTATCAAACCTACCCATCTTAACTGGCCGATCGTCGCATCGCTGGTCGTCATGATTATCGCCTCACTGATGGATGCGCAATCCAGCCCGGTCACGCGCGCGAACAATATGTACCTGAGTCAGTTTCTGCTGGGGTTCGGCAGTGCCTTTTTCATGGCGCCGGCCATGCTGATGGGAATTGGCAGCGTCGTCACGCAGCCTAAAAATCTGGTCAGTTTCGTGGTCCTGTTCGGCATGAGCCAAAATCTGGGCGGTTTAATCGGATCCGCGATTTTGGGGACCTTTCAGGTCTGGCGTGAAAAATACCACTCCAGCCTGCTCGGCGATCAATTATCGTTACTGGATCCCAACGTCAGCGACCGGCTTACACAATATGGTGGGCTCTTTAGCAGCCAGATTGGCGATAGCGCGTTATTGAGTGCCCAAAGCACCAGCCAGCTTCAGTCCGTCGCCACCCTGCAGGCGAACGTCCTGGCCTACAACGACACCTATCTGCTGACCGCAACCCTGGCGCTGGTTACGCTGATGTGGGTGTTGTGGCGTTTAACACGTCGACGCTACCTTGACTGGCGACAGGCCAAATTTCATCTGGCAGAGCAGCGTCAGCTCGCCGCCGCACAAGAACGAACGGAGTAAGTATGAGTCAGCAGGATGAACTTCAGGCAGCAGAACGCGATCGGGCCAATCGTCGTCGTATTCTCTCTATCGCCCTGGGGAGCGGCATTGCGGTCATTGGTGTGCTGGTTATTCTGTATGCCTGGCAGCTATGGCCTTTTACCAGTCCGGTCCAGAGCACGGAAAACGCCTATGTACGCGGCCAGGTCACCTTTATCAGCCCGCAGGTGAGCGGATATCTGACCGCTGTGAACGTGGCCGATCTGCAGTCGGTCAAAAAAGGCCAGGTGCTGATGACGATTGACGATCGTATTTATCGCCAGCGAGTGCATCAGGCGCAGGCACAACTGGCCATGAAGCAGGCCGCTCTGAGCAACAATCAACAGCAGCGTCTTAGCGCGCAGGCCTCGATCCAGAGCAACAAAGCCGCTCTGGAAAACGCCAGAGCGCAGGCGGTGAAAAGTGGCCTGGATCTGAAGCGGGTAGAGAATCTGGCCGCGGATGGTTCGCTCTCCGTGCGTGAGCGGGATGCCGCACGCGCAGCGAACGCGCAGGGGCTGGCTCAGCTTCATCAGGCGGAAGCCCAGGTTGCAGTCGCTCAGCAAAATCTGCAAACGGTGATCGTAAACCGGGCGTCGCTGGAGGCGGACGTTGCCAGTGCGCAGGCGGCGCTGGAACTGGCTGAAATCGACCTGGCAAACACCCGTATCATATCGCCCGATGCGGGTCAGTTAGGGCAGTTATCGGTGCGTAAAGGCGCCTATGTGACGGCCGGGACGCGCCTGACCTCCGTGGTGCCTGCACATAAGTGGATCATCGCAAACTATAAAGAAACCCAGCTTGCGCATATTCGCGCGGGGTTGCCGGTGACGATTCGTGTCGATGCGCTGGATGGTAAACGTTTCGACGGTCGCGTTGCCGATATCTCGCCAGCGGCAGGCTCAGAATTCAGCGCTATCTCACCGGATAACGCGACCGGTAACTTTGTGAAAATCGCCCAGCGTATTCCCGTACGCATTGACGTCGCGCCGGAGGTGCAGCAACAGTTACGGCCCGGCATGTCAGTCGAGGTCAGTATTGATACGGCGGCTTCACCAGTCAGTGAGACCGCACCATGAAGGGCGCTCGGTTAGTGGCAGGCATGCTGGCCGCCCTGTTAGCAGGGTGCAGCACACAGGTTGAGAAAGCCCCGGCCTCGTTACCCATTCCGTCACAATGGCGCGAGCAGGTTGGGCCTTCCGCGCCGCCAGAGGCGGCCTGGTGGCAGGCGTTTGGCGATCGGGATCTGAACCGACTGGTGGAGCAGGCATTACAGCATAATCCCGATATTTTGATAGCCCGGTCGCGGGTGGATCAATATCGTGCGCAACTGCGTGGCGCTGAGGGCGATAACTTTCCCACGCTCAGTGGCGGGGTTGCGGCAACGCGTCAACGTGCCCTGTCGGCTGTGACCGGGCAGCCTTATGAAACCTCCGTTTTTCAGGGGCAGCTTCAGGCCAGTTACAATGTCGATTTGTGGGGCGCACGGGCCGATACGATTGATGCCACCCGCGCCACGCTGGAGGCGCAGCAGGCGGCCGCGTCGGCCGCAGAACTGACCATCGCCAGTTCCGTTGCATCGGGTTATATGACGCTCTGCGCGCTGGATGAACAACTGCGCGTGACCGAAGCGACGCTGGCCTTACGGCGTAACTCGCTCCGACTGGCGCAGCGTCAGTTTGAAACAGGTTATACGTCCCGGCTGGAGTGGATGCAGGCCTCATCGGAGTATCAGTCCGCGCAAGCCCAGGTACCGCAGTTACAGCATCAGATTGCTCAGCAGGAAAACGCGCTCAGTATTTTAGTCGGCATGAACCCTCGGGAGGTGGCCCGTCACCGCGACTTTACTGTCCTGATGCCACAGACGATACCGGGCATTTTGCCGTCAGCCTTACTGAATCGTCGCCCGGATATCGTCCAGGCGCAGCGCCAGCTGCTGGCCGCCGATGCCAGCCTGGCTGCGTCAAAGGCGAAGTTACTGCCGGGAATTAATCTGACAGCGTCGGGCACATTACAGCGTTCCGTTTTGCATCAGCTGGTGGACGATCCGTTCCGCCTCTGGAGCGTAGGGGGCAGTATTCTGGCACCGTTGCTGAACCGTGAAGCATTGACCGCTCAGGTCGATGTCGCTATGGCTTCTCGCAATCAGGCACTTTACACCTATGAGAAAGTGGTAAGAAACGCGTTCTCCGAAGTCAATAACGCGCTGGATGCCATTCGCCAGGGCGAAGCACAGCGTGAAGCGCTCCAGAAGCAAGAGCAGTTTGTCGCTGAGGCACTGCGTATTGCAACGAATCGCTATCAAAATGGCTATGCTTCTTATCTGGACGAACTGGATGCGCAACGCACCCTGTTTGCCACGCAGCTAAATCTGGTAACGGTAAAGAATAATCTGTTGCAGGCCCAAATCGCGTTATACAGTGCACTCGGCGGGGGCTGGTCGGGCGAAAACCAGAGTGGGGCACGGCATCAGGCTGACGCCAGGGGGCCGTAATCGTCGCCCATCAGTTTGCCAGCGGTCTGTTTTGTAAAATCACGGCTAACGCGACGGGTTTGTTTTACACTGTCGCGCACTATCGCCCCATTATGCCGTTTTGACCAGGAAGAGCATGTTCTTACCCCACCCACCAGAAGAGCATGAGGAACCCGTGGCTCAGCCGCTTGCCGATGCGCACTTCGCGATTGTGGTGCTTGCAGTGACGTCGGTAACGCTTATAATTTTCGTTCTGATCGTCACGCTTTGGATGAGCTAGTGTTTATCAACCGGACCTGAAAGGAGTGAGGGATGGAATCGCGCGATGATAAACTGATTGCGATTATTGGGCTGCTGACGGCTTGCCTGATTGGTGTCACCTTTCTGTTTCTGATGACATGGTTTAACGACAGCCGTCTTACCACGCCCGTCGACCATGTCGATGTACAAACCTGCTATCCTAAACCGCCCACCGGTCAACGCTGAACTCGCTGACTGAATTTAATCTGCTGGCTTCGTAGCACCAGTGCCAGATTCTCGTGTACCGTTCGGTTGCCGTTCGGATCGGCCAGCCCTAACAGTGAGCCTGGCGACCGTCTGTCATCGGCCCAGGCCGGATACTCAACCACCGGGTACAGAGAAATCCCTTCCATCGCGATACCCTGATCCAGCGCGACCATAACATTTTCACTGACTTCCTGCAGCCAGGGGGCCCGTGCCTCGCCTTCTGCGCCCGTCTCAGCGATTAACATGGGGCGCTGATAGCGTTGCCAGTACTGGGCCAGTAACAGGTGGAGTGGGGCCCGTACGGGATCGTCTCTGTCCATGGGCTGATCGGGAAAATACCAGTGGTTATCGGGGTAATAATTCAGACCCAGAATATCCAGATACTCTTCGCGCCCGCCCAGTTCCTTATCAAGGCGACCGGCCAGCATATCCCATGCCTCAAACTGAGCCTGATGTTGGGCATCGGCCCCGGGTTTACTGTCGGGGTTATCAGGATGATGGGCAATCTGTACCAGCGGATCGGTAAGGACAAATCGCGCCGCGGGAATCACGTCGCGAATCGCCTGTATCGCCGCCAGAGAGGCACGGACCAGTTGCCGTTTTAACTCTTTTCCGCGCTGACTGACGTGAGGATTAAACCAGGCCACCTCCGCACCCGCCCAGGACCAGAACGATATTTGGTTAATCGGGGTAAAAAAGGGCTGTTCGATTCCCCGATCGCGCAGCAATGTCGCCA
Source organism: Pantoea sp. SGAir0183 (assembly GCF_043545505.1). NCBI lineage: Bacteria > Pseudomonadati > Pseudomonadota > Gammaproteobacteria > Enterobacterales > Erwiniaceae > Pantoea > Pantoea sp. SGAir0183. Next base: position 2,825,823 of record NZ_CP028053.1, on the reverse strand, counting down.
TCGCACGGGCATAACGTTCAAAATGATCGACAAAGCTGGCTTTCCAGATAGTGAGATGGTCCGGATAGCCAAAATGGGCCAGCTCCCAGATGACCTGCAACTGTTGATCCCGCGCCGCATCGACCATGGGTAAAAAGCTACGCCAGTCGTACTGGCCTGGCGTTTTCTCAATCAGATGCCAGCGCGCACCGTCACGTGCGGTCAACAGGTGCAAGTCGACCAGCGCGGCATAGTCTTTTCTGAACAACATATCGTGGCCACTGCTGATCACCATATCCAGGCGCTTACCTGGCGTGCGGCAGGCGGTGGAGCAGGGAAAACTGCCCTGAAAAAAGCTTTGAAACAGACGGGGTTGATGGTGTACGTGATCGTCAGTGATAGGCTGGTTGCGCATATTCCTCTCCTGCCGGACAAATGTCGGTCACAGATCGTTGGAGTAAGTCTAGACTAAAAAACATTGCTTTCAGTCTTGCAGCTGCGCAACCGCGACTGGCATCCCGTGCCGCGCGAAGGAATAATAATAAATGACCGTAAGATTCAGGGACTCTCCATGACCGAAGCGTTTAATCTTCCCCAGCCTGCACCGAGCCAGAGTTGGCTTGAGCAACGGCTTGTTCCGCCCGGGCTGCGTCATCCGGGGCTAAGCGGTATTCATCCGCTGAGTGACGGGCTGGATGCCTTTGCTGCCCGTTACCTGCTGATGGAAAAAGCGACAAAGACGCTGGATATTCAATACTATATCTGGCAAAACGACATGTCTGGTCGGCTCCTGTTCAGCGCCATGCTGGATGCAGCCAATCGCGGCGTGAAAGTCCGGCTCCTGCTCGATGATAACAATACGCCAGGGCTGGACGATACGCTGGCGCAGCTTAATCATCATCCAAATATTACCGTCAGACTGTTCAACCCCTTTTCCTTTCGCACGTTGCGCGCCTTGGGTTACCTCACTGATTTTGCACGCCTCAATCGTCGTATGCACAATAAAAGCTTTACCGCCGATGGCATCACCACGGTGGTGGGTGGGCGCAACATTGGCGATGAATACTTTGGGACAGGTAACGAACCGCTGTTTGCCGATCTCGACGTGCTGGCAATTGGAACCGTGGTCAAGGAAGTGGCGGAGGATTTTGAACGCTACTGGCACAGTAAACCGGTTTCCCCTTTGGACGATGTGCTGGAACAGGACGTGACGGCACATCCTGAGGTCGTTCTGCCTCCCGAATGGCGTGAGAACGAGGGCGTTCAGCACTATCTGAAGCGACTGAGCCATTCGCCACTGATTCAGCAACTGACGCAGGACAGCTTACCGTTTGTCTGGGCAAAAGCCCGGCTGTTGAGTGACGATCCGCGCAAGGGGCTGGGTAAAGCCCGTCGCAAATCGCTTCTGCCCCAGCGCATGCTGGAGGTTATCGGTTCACCCCAGCGTCAGTTTGATATCATTTCCGCCTACTTTGTTCCCACCCGCGCGGGCGTGGCGCAGTTATTGTCGCTAAAGCGTAAAGGCGTGAAAATTGCGATTCTGACGAACTCTCTGGCAGCGAACGACGTTTCTGTTGTGCATGCCGGTTATGCCAAGTGGCGCAAAAAGCTCCTGCGTCATGGCATCGCGCTGTATGAGCTAAAGCCGCAGGCGGGCGTAAACGATGCGCCGCACGATCGCGGGTTAACCGGGAATTCTGGCTCAAGCCTGCATGCGAAAACCTTCTCGGTAGACGAAGCCATTCTGTTTATTGGCTCGTTTAACTTTGATCCGCGTTCCGCCGTGTTAAACACGGAGATGGGACTGGTGATCGAAAGTGAAACCCTGGCCACGGAAACCCACCGGCGCTTTAGTGAATCCATGCGTGACAGAGCCTGGACATTGCAACTGGATAAGTGGGGCCGGGTAAACTGGCTGGAATATCCGGGCGAAGCGCAGCAGGTTGTGCATAAGCATGAGCCCGGCTGTAACTGGTGGCAACGTCTGCAGGTCCGGCTGGTCTGGCGGCTGCCTATTGAGTGGCTACTGTAATAAAAAAGGCGACCCGGATGGTCGCCTTTACCTTAACGCTTTTGCGGTTTACCGGAGAACAGAAAGCGCAGCAGAGGAATGCGCAGGTGCAACTCATACAAAATGAAGGAGGCACCAAACACCATTAAGAGGCCCAGAAAAAAGCCAAACGTGTTGTTGTGCAGATGCGGCGTCATAAAAATTCCGTACAGCAGGGTCAAAGGGTGATGCACCAGGTAAATGAACAGGGAGGCATTGACCAGGTACATGATCTGAGGAGAGTGAGAATTCAGCCATTTATGACCCAGGCTGTAACAAACGTTCAGCATGCAAAGCCCCATCATGCTGCTGATCAGCGCGTCGGTTTCATACAGCCAGCCTTCGCCACTGTTCAGCCGTTGGTTTGCAATGTAGGCGACCAGCATCACGACGGCCCCAACGTACAGCAGCGGGTTTGCCCGGACAAACAGCGTTTTCAGCGCCTGATGTTTCCAGCTGAGGGCACCCAGCATAAAAAACGGCAGGAAGAACAGACACTGCATAACGGCAAAGTTAAACAGCGCATCGCCCAACAGGGAAGGGTGGGCATAAAAAATCGCCCGCCGTACCGCTCCCCAGAGCACGGCCCACAACAACAGCCCCAGAGCCAGCTTTGTCCAGCCGACACGTTGGTAGTCAATATTGCGCTGCTGATCGCGTAGCCAGCGGAAGGTGAGCATGCCCAGTGTGGTAAGCAATACCAGCACCAGCAAAAACCACAGGTGCGAGATCAACTCCCACATCAGCGTATTGTATTTGTCATACAGCGACAAATTGTTCCAGTTCGACAGCTTTGGTGTCCAGGCTTTCAGCATAAAGAACTGCGGCAGCGTGATCAGCGGAACCGCGGTGAGCATCGGAATCCCGACGCGCTCTAAGCGGACTTTCAGAAAGCGCTGAGGCTGATAGCGCAGATAGAGCATATAAGAGAAGTAGCCCGAGATAACAAAGAACACCTGCATACGAAACGAATGAATAAAATCATTGAGGGTAGTGAGCCATAGTGAGGCATCGTGGCTGTTGACGGCCCATGACTGAGACGAATAGATCAGGGAGACGTGAAACGGCACGCCTAACAACATCAAACAGGCCCGAATGGAGTCGAGAAAATATTCACGCTCAGGTTTTTTTGTACTCATAAAGTTCCAGTTCGTTAGTACGTTTTAGGCGGTTTCGCCCTGAAACCGTTTTATGTTGGAGGGAAATTCTAGCTGGAGATAACAGAGTATACTATCAGTTGAATCTCAGTTGAGCCCGTAACGTTTAATTGTCCTAAAATCACCTCGCGAGTAGATGATTATCGGGAACATTGTTGTGCATATGCTGTCGGAAAGCCGAATTATCCATTAAGATAAGCGGGTTTGTATTAAGCACACGAAAGGGGGGGATGTGCTGACTAATGTAAAAAATAATGTGGGGCTGACGAAAATGCGCTGGATTGGCGCAGCGGTCCTGCTGGCTTTGTATGCCAACAACAGTTGGGCGTTTAACTTTGATGATGTCGCGAAACAAGCGAAAGAGTTGTCTGGAAAAAGCTTTGAAGCGCCAAAAAGTAATTTACCCTCTCAGTTTCGTGACATGAAATTTGCTGATTATCAGCAGATTCAGTTCAACCACGATAAAGCGTATTGGGGCAAACTGCGTACGCCGTTTAAGCTCGAGTTTTACCATCAGGGCATGTACTTTGATTTGCCGGTGAAGATCAATGAAATCACCGCCAATACCGTACGTGAGATCAAATACAATCCTGACTATTTCAACTTTGGCAACGTGAAGCACGATGCTGATGCGGTTAAAAACCTTGGCTTTGCCGGTTTTAAAGTCCTGTATCCGTTGAACAGCAAGAATAAGAAAGATGACGAAATCGCCAGCTTCCTGGGGGCCAGTTATTTTCGTGTGATTGGTGCAGGCCAGGTTTATGGTCTGTCTGCCCGTGGTCTGGCGATCGATACCGCGCTGCCGTCAGGTGAAGAGTTCCCGCGTTTCAAAGAGTTCTGGATTGAACGTCCAAAACCCCAGGACAAGCAGTTAGTGATTTATGCGCTGCTGGATTCTCCACGTGCCACCGGTGCCTACCGTTTCACGATTCACCCAGGCCAGGAGACTACCGTCGATGTTAAGACGCAGGTCTATTTGCGTGACAAGGTCGGTAAACTGGGCATCGCGCCGTTAACCAGCATGTTCCTGTTTGGCCGCAATCAGCCATCGACGGTCTCGAATTTCCGCCCTGAACTGCATGATTCGGACGGTTTGTCGATCCACAGCGGCAATGGTGAATGGATCTGGCGTCCACTCAACAACCCGCGCCATCTGGCGGTCAGCACCTACACGATTGAAAATCCGAAAGGCTTCGGGCTGCTGCAGCGCGGACGTGATTTCAATAATTATCAGGATCTGGACGATCGTTACGATCTGCGCCCAAGCGGCTGGGTTGAGCCATTAGGCGAGTGGGGCAAAGGCCATGTTGAGCTGGTGGAAATCCCCACCGCTGACGAAACCAACGATAACATCGTGGCGTTCTGGACACCGGAAAATCTGCCGGAACCCGGCAAAGCCATGGACTTTGACTACCGTCTGCACTTTGGCCGTAATGAAAACAAGCTGCATTCAGATGATGTTGCCTGGGTCAAAGATACGCTGCGCTCGGCGGGCGACGTGAAGCAGTCAAACCTGGTTCGTCAGCCGGATGGCACCGTGGCCTTCACCATCGATTTCGTAGGGAAAGACATGAGTGAAATGCCGGCCGACAGCCAGGTTGCGCCTCAGGTCAGCGTAGGTAAAAACGGGGAAGTGGTGGAACAGAGCGTTCGCTACAATCCGGTTACCAAAGGCTGGCGCTTGGTTCTGCGTATCCGGGTTAAAGATAACAAGCAGGCGACTGAAATGCGTGCCGCGCTGGTAAGCGGTGACAAAACATTGACGGAAACCTGGAGCTATCAGTTACCTGCCAATGAATAATCTGACTTTTACACCTCAACGCTATGTAGAAGCCCTGCCGCTGGATGCGGCAGGAAAAGCGCGTCTGGCGGCGTCTTTACAGAATGCCCAGACGTTCCATCAACTGCACGAATCGCTGGGTCAGGATGTGGCCGCCAGCGATCGTCCTGACGATGCACCGCTGAAGTCCGTTTCATCACGTATTGAAATGGCCTGGCCTGATTCCCTCGCGGGTGGTGCACAGCTAGGCAAAGACTATCTGGAACGTACCACCCTGAAAGCGATGCCAAAGGTGAAGCGTTCACTGATGTTTCCGGAAGCCTGGCGCACTAACCCGCTGGCACGTGCCTGGGACTCATTACGGGGTCATAAGGCGGTTCCGCGTTATGCCACGGCGGAAGAGCAGCGCGCAGAAGAAAAATGGCGCCATGTCGGTTCTGTTCGCCGCTATATCCTCCTGATTCTTACGGTGTTTCAAACCGTGGTGGCAACGTGGTACATGAAGACCATTCTGCCTTACCAGGGCTGGACGCTGCTGGATCCGATGGACATGATCAACCAGAACTGGCAGCAGTCTGTCATGCAGATTCTGCCTTATGTGTTGCAGACGGGAATTTTGTTCCTGTTTGCGATTCTGTTCTGCTGGGTGTCGGCGGGCTTCTGGACAGCACTGATGGGCTTTTTACAACTGCTGATCGGTCGGGATAAATACAGCATCTCTTACTCGACAGTCGGGGATGAGGCGCTGAATCCAGAGCACCGTACCGCGCTGATCATGCCCATCTGTAATGAAGATGTGGGCCGTGTGTTCGCAGGCTTGCGCGCCACCTGGGAATCCGTTGTGCGTACAGGCAACGCTGAGCACTTCGATGTCTATATCCTGAGTGACAGCTACGATGCCGATATTGCTGTTGCTGAGCAAAAGGCCTGGATGGAGCTGGTGCGTGATGTCGGTGGGGCAGGAAAGATCTTCTACCGCCGTCGCCGTCGTCGTGTGAAGCGTAAGAGCGGCAACATTGATGACTTCTGTCGTCGCTGGGGCAGCAACTACAGCTACATGGTCGTACTGGATGCGGACAGCGTCATGAGCGGGGAATGTCTGACCGGTCTGGTGCGCATGATGGAAGCGAACCCGAATGCCGGGATCATTCAGTCGTCACCAAAAGCGTCCGGAATGGACACGCTGTATGCGCGCTGCCAGCAGTTTGCGACGCGTGTTTATGGGCCGTTGTTTACCGCGGGTCTGCATTTCTGGCAGTTAGGGGAATCGCATTACTGGGGCCATAACGCCATCATCCGTGTGAAACCGTTTATTGAGCACTGTGCGCTGGCACCGCTGCCCGGTGAAGGGTCTTTTGCGGGATCCATTTTGTCTCACGACTTTGTGGAAGCGGCACTGATGCGCCGTGCGGGTTGGGGCGTATGGATTGCCTATGATCTGCCTGGCTCGTACGAGGAATTGCCGCCGAATCTGCTGGATGAGCTCAAACGCGATCGCCGCTGGTGTCATGGTAACCTGATGAACTTCCGCCTGTTCCTCGTTAAAGGGATGCACCCGGTTCACCGTGCGGTCTTCCTGACGGGCGTGATGTCATACCTTTCAGCCCCGCTGTGGTTTATGTTCCTGGCGCTGTCCACCGCCCTACAGGTGGTCCACACGCTGATGGAACCGACCTACTTCCTGCAGCCTCGACAGCTGTTCCCGGTCTGGCCGCAGTGGCGTCCTGAACTGGCGATTGCGCTGTTCTCCACCACGCTGGTGCTGCTGTTCCTGCCGAAGCTGCTGAGCGTAGTGCTGATCTGGTGTAAAGGCGCGAAACCTTACGGTGGCGCACTACGTCTGTTTGTGTCGCTGCTGCTGGAAATGCTGTTCTCGGTTCTGCTGGCACCGGTGCGCATGCTGTTCCACACCGTATTTGTGGTCAGCGCGTTCCTGGGCTGGGAAGTCGTCTGGAACTCACCGCAGCGTGATGATGATGCAACGCCCTGGAGCGAGGCCTTTAAACGTCATGGCTCGCAGATGGCATTGGGTATCGTATGGGCAGCCGGAATGGGCTGGCTGGATCTCAACTTCCTGTGGTGGCTGGCGCCTATTGTCTTCTCACTGATTCTGTCACCGTTTGTCTCAGTGATGTCGAGCCGTTCGGGGCTGGGCCTGAAGACCAAGAAGGCGAAGCTGTTCCTGATTCCGGAAGAGTATGATCCGCCAAAAGAGCTGATCGATACTGACCGTTACGTCGAGCTGAACCGCCAGCGCGTCCTGAAAAACGGCTTTATGCACGCGTTGTTTAACCCGGCGTTTAACGCACTGGCGACAGCGCTGGCGACCTCACGGCACAAGCACAGCCAGTTGTTAGATCATGCGCGCGATCGGCGGGTTGATCAGGCACTGAGCGATGCGCCCGAGAAGCTGGGTCGTGAACAACGTTTGCAGCTGATCAGCGATCCGGTGGTACTGGCGCGCGTTCACACCCGTTTGTGGGAAAGTGGCGAGAAATACCATCAATGGGTAGAGAGTTATCAAAAACTTTCGCTTAATCCTGACGCGCTTCCGCATCAGGCATAATGAAAAAAGCGGCAGAGATGCCGCTTTTTTTTGCCCCTGGCCCGACACAGACAGCAACATTATTTTGCAGTTTTACGTAAACAGGATGGTAACGCCACCTGAGTCATGATTAAAATGACGGCTGTCTAACCTGAGTCGCTATTGTGAATAAACTCGTTATGTTAACGCTGCTGTCCCTCGCTATCGTTACGCTGAGCGGCTGTGGCAGTATTATCAGCCGTACCGTGCCCGGACAGGGACACGGTAACCAGTTTTATCCCGGCGTAAAGTGGGACGTCAGGGAGGGGGCATGGCGGATTATCACCATTCTCGACCTGCCGTTATCACTGGTCGTCGATACGTTGCTTATTCCGGTCGACGCCAGCCATGGACCTTACACGTAACCGCGATCGGAATCGTTGTTATCGTCTTCCCACTCTTCGGCGGCAGCCTTACCTTCTTCACTGTCCAGTGGAGGCTCAAGCTGAAATTCGCCATCGTCCCATTCATGCAGCGTGTTTTCCGCTAACCACTCCTGACGCAACTCAATCTCATCGAAGTCACCGTCAAAAATTGCCTGAGCGGCTTCACCACTGCGAATCGGTAAACATTCGCCTGAATCCCCTTCGTCTTCGAAGAACTCTGCCTGCCACATGATATCGCCATCCTGCATAACATATTTTTGCAGACCGAACTGATTGATAGCTGCATCATCTTGCTCAAGGTCTGGATGGTTGGCGAGAAACTCTTCACGCGCAGCGTCAATCGCTTCTTCCAGTGTAGTGAACATACTCATGCTTCTCTCCTTGCCTGATTAACGTGATTTCAGTGAAGGATAGACCAAAATCGCAGGAGAGAAAGTCAGTGCGTCAGAGGGCGAATATGTCTGGTGGTTCGGCAGGCAAAATGATGTGATGAAATCAGGCGGTACATCGTGCTGGCTTGTCTCGCAGAGAAGGCCATCACAGCAGTTCGATGCCCCAGCGTTTCAGCAGAACGGCCCAGAGAACGAATACGATAAGCGTCAGGACGCAGCTCAGTCCCAGGGTAAGCCAGAAGCCTGTACGCTGATACAAAAAAGGAAACAGGATAAACATGGGCAAGGTCGGCACCACATACCAGAAGGTGTACCAGGCGTGGGCGGCAATTTTGGCCTGCGTTTGTCCTTCCAGTTTCATCCAGACAAGCACCAGAATCGTGACCAGTGGCAGCGCCGCAAGCAGGCCGCCAAGACGATCGCTGCGTTTTGCCGCTTCCGAGATCACCACCACCATCAGGGCCGTTATTGCATATTTTGAAAGCAGCCAGAGCATCGTTTTCTCCTGTTCAACCGCAACGCATTATCCAGCTTAACATGAAGGGCATGCCCGACGGTGGAATGGGGGCAGGGCGAGGTCGTACCGCCAGGTCGGGTGCAGAACAAACGGTTTACCACCCCGTAAGGGAAAAGCGCTGCCCGCATCGGTGTCGGGCAGCGGTGAGGTTAATAGCGCGAGGGTTCGCCTTCAGGGCGGGTTTTAAAGCGGCGATGCAGCCACATGTACTGCTCAGGTGCCAGCAGTACGCCTTCTTCCACCACTTTATTCATGCGCGCGGCGGTGTCTTCTTCGCTGGTCAGCGGAAAATCAGCGCTGACATCAGGCAAAATGATCAACTCGTAACCGCGTCCTTCCGGCAGACGGCGCGGCACAAACGGGATAACCGCCGGTTTTCCGGTACGCATTAACATATGTGTCCCTACGGTGGTGGCGGCTTTGTCGACGCCAAAGAAGGGGACGAACACGCTGCTGCGGGGACCATAATCATGATCGGGCGCATACCAGATGATATCCCCACGTTTTAAGGCCCGGATCATGCCTTTCAGGTCCTTACGATCCAGCATGCCTTTATTGGAGCGCATACGACCACGGGTTTGTAACCAGTCGATCAATTTATTGTCATTCGGCCGGTAAACGCCAATACCGGGATTATGAATGCCAAACATACGCGCGCCAATTTCCAGCGTCAGGAAATGCATACCGATAAGTAACACGCCGCGCTGGGTATCATGGGCCTGCTGAATATGTTCCAGACCGGAAGGTGTGTGCCATTTATGAATCCGCCAGTCGGGCCAGAACCACGCCATGCCGGTTTCAATCAGACCCATGCCCACAGATTCAAAATTATGCTTAATCATGGCTTCACGATCGTTGGTCGGCATATCCGGAAAGCTCAGTTCCAGGTTGCGGCGAGCAATGGCCACACGTCGCTTCATAAACCGCATAGCGATACGGCCAATACCGCTACCCAGCGCGTAGAGCAGGGGATAAGGTAACAGGACCAAAATATAAAGAAAAATGATACCCAACCAGGTCAACCAATAGCGGGGATGAAAAAGTGCACGTGAAAATTGAGGCAATTGGGTCATCTTGAATACTGTTATCCTGCGTCGTGCACCTGCGGTGCTGTTATTCGTCAGTTGCGGTTATTGTGCCATTTTTTTCCCCGCGGCTGAAATGTTAGAGCATTTCTCCGGGTGTTGCAGAAGATGAAAATGAGGGCACAACACCATCGCGCAACGAAATTTACCGTTTTACCTATCAATTTTTCTTATACGCTTCGCATTTTTTTCATTTCAGGTATCATGTGCGCGCTAAATTTCTTCTATTGATAACAGGAACGAACACCATGCCAGTGTTACACAACCTTGTTTCCAATAAAGAGCTGAAGGCGCGTATGTTGGCCGAAACCGAACCGCGCACCACAGTCTCTTTTTACAAGTACTTCACCATTGCCGATCCCAAAGCCTTTCGCGATGCGCTCTATGTCGGGTTAACCGCATTAAAGGTGTTTGGTCGCATCTACGTTGCCCATGAGGGCATCAATGCGCAGATCAGCGTGCCAGCCAGCCAGTACGAGGCTATGAAAGCCTTTTTGTACGGCTTTGATCCTGCGCTGGACAATCTGCGCATGAATATTGCGCTGGATGATGATGGCAAGTCGTTTTGGGTGCTGCGCCTGAAAGTGCGCGATCGCATCGTGGCTGACGGGATTGAGGACGACACCTTTGATGCCAGTAACGTCGGCAACTACCTGAAAGCGGCCGAAGTTAACGCCATGCTCGACGATCCTGATGCGGTCTTTGTCGATATGCGCAATCATTATGAGTATGAAGTCGGGCGTTTCGATAACGCATTAGAGGTGCCTGCCGACACGTTCCGCGATCAGCTGCCCATGGCCGTGGATATGCTCAAAGACAAGAAAGACAAAAAAATCGTGATGTACTGCACCGGAGGGATTCGCTGTGAAAAAGCCAGCGCCTGGATGCGACACAACGGTTTTCAGGATGTTTATCATGTCGAGGGTGGGATTATTGAATATGCTCGTCGGGCGCGGGAACAAAATTTACCGGTGCGTTTTAAAGGTAAAAACTTTGTTTTTGATGAACGCATGGGCGAGCGTATATCGGATGATGTTCTGGCGCATTGTCATCAGTGTGGTGAGCCCTGCGATACGCACGTCAACTGCGTCAATGATGGTTGTCACTTACTGTTTATACAGTGCGAAAGTTGTGCCGAGAAGTATGAGCACTGCTGTAGCCCGTTGTGCCAGGAAGAAGCCCGTCTGTCGCCTGAAGAACAGCGTGCCCGTCGGGCGGGACGTGAGAATGGCAATAAAATCTTTAACAAGTCGCGTGGCTTGCTGAATATGACCATTCCGGCACCGACGCGGAAATAACCGACCCCGCCTGAAGGCCGACTTCAGGCGGGTGTTTTGTTACTGACGGACGCCTTCAACAGAGATAATTAACTCGACGTTCTGCGAGGCAGGGCCCAGGTCATGGGTGATATTAAAGTCTTTCAGCGCAATCTCGCCTTCAGCTTCAAAACCGGCTCGATAACCGCCCCACGGATCTTTTCCTTCGCCCATCATTTTGGCTTCCAGCGTCACCGGTTTTGTCACGCCATTCAGCGTTAAATCCCCGGTGACCGCCAGTTTGTCACCGTCTTTTTTCACGGAAGTCGATTTGAACGTCGCGGTGGGATGTTTCGCCACGTTCAGAAATTCAGGGCCACGAATATGTTTGTCACGCTCGGCGTGGTTGGTATCCACGCTGTTGGTTTTAATCGTGACATCGACTTTATCGGCGGTGGGATTGTCTGCATCGAAGGTGAATGAGCCATCAAAATCTTTAAACGTCCCATACAGCCAGCTGTAGCCCAGATGCTGAATACGGAACTGAACAAAGGCGTGCTGGCCTTCTTTATCGATTTTGTAATCGGCGGCATTAGCGGTCAGTGATCCCAGCAGCAGGGCAGTAGCGGTAACAGCCAGAAGCGTTTTTTTGAACATATCATTTTTCCTTTTCAGAGGGAGAGTGGATGCGCAGTCCCAGCATCCTTTTCAGGGTGATATCGCGGTCAATAAAGTGATGTTTTAACGCGGCAAGACCATGCAACACCGACAGCACCACGATGCTCCACGCCAGCCACAGATGAATATTTCCTGCTAAATCCGCCTGTTCACCCGCGCCACTGAATAATGCCGGTAACGAGAACCAACCGAAAACAGACACGGGTTTGCCATCCGCAGTCGAGATCAGATAGCCACTTAACAGAAGGGCAATAAGCAGGCTGTAAAGCAGCCAGTGCACGAACACTGCCGCGAAGCGCACCGCAGGAGAATAGCTACGCAACGGTTCAGGGGGCGGCGAAAGCACACGCCATACCAGTCGGATGACCAGCGCCAGCATTAATAACACGCCGATGCTTTTATGAATGTCAGGCGCGTTATGGTACCAGCTGTCGTAATAACTCAGGCCAACCATCCACAGGCCCAGCGCGAACATGGCGTAAATAACCACGGCCATTGACCAGTGCAGAAAAATCGTGAGTAAACCGTAACGGGTGGAGGAATTTGTCAGCGACATTGTGCTGCAGCATCAAAGGAATACGTGGAAACAAGAATCTACAGAATGAAACACAAAATCAATGATGCTTACTTTTCTATAAATTTATTGGTGCTGGTGCAATGGGTTTGGTGAACCGATTTGACTATGCGCAGGATTATTGAATAAACGCACTTATCTGGCGGCGGCATGACGTGACTGATGGAGAAAACATCTCTGAAACACCTGGCTGGCAGAAGAAAAAGCGGTAAAACGGGCTGGCGTGTAAATCTGTGTCAATGCGGCGCGGTGCACTGCACGCGCGCCGTACGGTCAGGCGTGAAAACGCGATAAACGGAAAGGAGTAAGATCGAAACTGAACGGTTTATTCTGTGCAAACTGACTGGCGAGTTCACCCAACACGCTGGCAAATTTAAAGCCATGTCCGCTTAAACCGGTGATGATCAGACGATTCGGTTCGCCCGGAAGCGTATCAATGATGAAATCCTCATCAGGACTCACGTCATAGCTACAGGCTTCACCGTGCAGGCAAACCCCAACGCCCGGTAAAAACTGACGGAGAAACCGGAAGGCTTCACTGCCATCGGCGGAAAGGCTGCCGAACGGCTTGCGGTCTTCAGGTGTTGTCATTAGCTGACCACCATCATGACGACCGACTTTTAAGGCATTGTTGTCCGCCGGGAAACCATAATACTGACTGCCATCCGGCATTTCGCAGGTGAAGCCAGGAAACGCATTGTTTTCACTGTAGCGGCCATCAGCCTGATACCAGGCAAACACTTTACGCGTAGGGGCGATGGGCAAATCGGGGACCAGTTTACTCACCCAGGTGCCCGCACTGACCAACAGTTTGCGCCCGCGGTAAAGGCCATCGAGCGTGGTAACCTGTTGCAATTCGCCGTCACGCCGGATCTGAGTAACCGGGCAGTTAAACAACTGCGCGCAGCCCTGTTTTTCTGCCAGCTGTATCCAGCTTCGAACCGCCTGTTCACTTTTTAAAAAGCCAGAGTTTGGTTCGAAAACGCCCAGATATTCGTCAGGAACCGCCAGCTGTGGCCAGCGCTTGCGCACGTCAGCCGCCTGCAGCACCTCGACAGGGAGCTGCCAGGTTTGGGCGCTGCTTACGACGTTTTGAATAAATTCAGACTGGACAGGCGCAAGATTCAGGACACCGCAACGATGCATAATGCGCTCGCCCGCCTGCTGTTCCAGTTCATCCCACAACGTTTGCGCACGCAATACCAGCGGTACATAGCGTTCGCCCTCGCCATAGGCATGACGAATCAAACGGCTTTCTCCGTGATGAGCACCCTGATGATGGGGAGGATGTGCGCTGTCAATCATCAGCACGGAAAGGCCAGCCTGGGTCGCATAATAGCCAGCCGCTGCACCCACTGAACCGCTACCGACTACAATGAGATCGTAAATCATGAAAATGGAACTCCTGAAAGGGTTACATAATCAATAGCATAACAGAAAGTCCATGAAAAAAGGCACCCGGGTGGGTGCCTCGCTGATGCAGCAGTATTAATGCTTCTTTCGTAGTCGTTCTACTTGCTCGGCAGATTCAATCTTAGCGATACCCGCTTCGAGAATAGAGATAAATTGCCTGGCTACATCTGTCGTCAGCCAGTAGGTCGGGCCGACGTCCGCGTCTTCTTCAGTTTGATCCTGCGACGAAAGGGAGTGCAGACGGATCATCATCGCATCATAGCTGTCAACAGTACTGATATCCCAGCCCACCAGAGGATGGGTCTGAATTACATCTTTCCGACTGTCCATTATAACCTCCTTATTACTCGTTAAACGAAGTGCATGATGAGGTTCAATGCGGCTTTTAATTTCCACTGCGAAACAATTATAACAGCAAAATGGCGATTCACTGATTAAAACGTATCATGGAAAGCCTGAATGCAGAATGATTATCTCTAAAACAGTCAGGCTGAGAAGATATAATACCTGAATACCGGGCGTGCAATTGTCCTAATTGAACAATAAAAAAGGCTTATTAAGGTCGTTAAACAGGGTTAAAGAGGGGAAGTTTCAACGCCTGCTGAACCGCTACGTTTTTGTAATGTCTCTGCAAGGCGCGCAAACTGCTGCTGCAATTGCTCATCATGGTTTTGATTTTGCGCTTCAAGCGAAAGATTATGCACCAGCAACTGACTGGCCCGGTCATCAAGACAGAAAATCAGGCTGGAAAAGGCGTTTTCCAGCACCGTCAAGCGGCGTTGCTGTTCACCGATGAGCGTCAGCAGCTCGCCAAAGGTCATGGCTTCTTCGGGTTTATCTGTAGTCATGGGATGAAACTCCTTTTATGCATGATCAGCGCCAGCATAGGGCATTGGTCATTCGGAGTCCAGATGGGCAAGCGGTTAGTCAGGCATAAATGAAGATAAAAAAACCGGGTGGCGAAACCCGGTAAAAACAGCACAGTGGCGGTTAATCGGTAATGAACCAGTCGTCAGCGCTTTCCCACGTTTGCTGCAGGATTTCACTGATTTGTTCACGCGTGTCTTTGTCACCGCCCATTACGCTCAGCTGATTCGCCGTGGCGTAACGCACTTTGACCTGATTGGTGAATTGCGGAAATTGTTCATCGATCCGGCGCGACAGCTCCTGGCTCAGGGCTTCCATCGCACCAGCGGGAAGAGGTTGGGTTTTGGCAACGGTAATTTCAACACGCATAAAAGCCTCCGTATAAGATACTGTATATAATTACAGTATAAATATAGCGGAGGCAAGCGAAATTATTTTATACGCCAGTTGAGGGTTTCCCCGGCCAGGAAAGGCACCAGCGTATGAGAGCCCATTGCGATACTTTCTTCTACCGTCCATGGCTCACGCACCAGCGTAAGGGTGCCTTCGTTCAGCGGCAGGCCATAGAAACGCGGACCATTTTCAGAACAAAATGCCTCAAAATGCTGCAGGGCATTGAGCTCTTCAAATACGGTGGCGTACGCGGGCAGGGAGGTAGGGGCGTTGAACACACCCGCACAGCCGCAGCTGCTCTCTTTCAGATGGCGCAAATGAGGCGCGGTGTCGGTACCCAGAAAGAAACGGGGATGACCGGAGGCGACAATCCTGCGCAGCGCCTGCTGATGCGTATTGCGTTTCAGGATCGGCAGACAGTACAGGTGAGGGCGGATACCCCCGACCAGCATATGGTTGCGGTTGAACATCAGATGCTGCGGCGTAATCGTTGCCGCCAGGTTTTCATTGGCGCTTTCCACATAGTCAGCTGCATCTTTGGTCGTGATGTGTTCCATCACCACTTTCAGCGCGGGGAACTGTTTGCGTAGCGGTTCCATCACCGTTTCAATAAAGCGGGCTTCGCGGTCAAAAATATCGATGTGCGAGTCCGTCACTTCACCATGCACCAGCAGCGGCATTCCCAGCGTTTGCATCCGCTCCAGCACTGAAGCAATCGAAGCAATATTGGTGACACCATGGCTTGAATTGGTCGTGGCATGAGCGGGATACAGTTTGGCGGCCGTGAACAATCCCGACTGAAAACCGCGGGCCAGCTCATCGGCCTCTAACGAGTCGGTCAGGTAGCAGGTCATCAGGGGGGTAAAAGCGTGCCCATCAGGTAAGGCAGCCAGAATGCGATTGCGATAAGCTTCGCCCGCCGCGACGCTGACTACCGGCGGAACCAGATTGGGCATGACGATAGCACGACCATTGACTGCGCTGGTATAGGGCAGCACAGTGTTGAGCATATCATCATCACGAAGATGGATATGCCAGTCATCTGGACGGCGGATAGTAAGTTGCTGAGGGTGTGCGGTCATGAATGCGGCTCCGGCAAGTAGAATAAACGAAAGGCGTGTTTAGGCCGGGTTATAAGCATAAGGACTCAGGCAACCGTTTGCACCTGTTTTTCTTTTTTAAAAAAAATCCGCGCCTGAAGGCGCGGATAAGATGACGGTAAAGCTGCCTGTCAGGCGGTTAGTCGGTGAAGGGGATGACCAGTTCACCAGGCTTCACTTCCAGCCCTTTCGCGAATTTTTTCGCCAGCGATTCCGCTTTACTGCGATCGGCGCTCAGCACGTAGGCCGGGTGCTGATCAAAGTAGCTTTTTAACGACTGATTCAGATAAGGCGTCAGGGTTTTCATAATAGAGGCCATTTTCTCGGGCTGAACCTGCGCATCGACGATTTCCATATCGCGCAAATATATGGCTCCTTGCTGCTGATCAAACACTGGCTGCGCACGCATTTTGAGCTGCATATCGGCCTGTTGCGGACCAAAGAGTGAGGAGACATTAATTTTGGCATCGCCCGATAAGGTGACTTTGCCTGGCACGTCCCGACCAATCTGGCTATTCAGGTTAGTTAACACAATATGGGCATTGACCAGACCTGATACGCCAATGTCTTTTTCGAAGTTATTATGTTTTTGCAGGGCCTGATTGACTTCCTGTTCGCTAATTGTGTATTGCGTTAACTGATTACAGCCACTCAGTAAAACCGCTAAAAACAGGGCAACCAGCCCGTGAAAAACCGTCTTCATACTTCCCTCGTTTAACTGTAAAACTCGCTCGTGGCATAGCCTGCCTGAATGCAAACCGTCTGTCATCAGGAATGGGATGATATGGATTTGCCGAAAATGCCTTCCGGAAGAAAGTGTCCCGATCTGCCGCTGTTAAAACGGGCGGCTTGCGGCACCTACGACTTCTTACGCGGCGGGGCAGTGGCAGCGCACAGGGTTAAGAAACCGATGTGGTTACCGAACCAGTTTTCTGGATCGGAGATATGAACAGATCTTTTGACGCGTCTGCGCTGCACGGTGGGCCGGACGATAATTCAGCGACCTGGCTGTTGTGGTATGCGTAACGTTTTACCGCAGACCTGGCGGCGGTTATAGTGAAAGTTATCAATGACTGGCATTTCCTTCCCGCCATGGACTTCAGGAGAGATGATGTTTGGCTATCGTTCTGCCGCACCAAGGGTGCGACTCACGACCGAGCGGCTGGTGGTAAGACTGGTTCATGAACGCGATGCATGGCGTTTAGCCGACTATTACGCGGAAAACCGTGACTTCCTTAAACCCTGGGAGCCGGTGCGTGATGACAGCCACTGTTATCCCTCTGGCTGGCAAGCCCGGCTGGGCCTGATCGCTGATATGCATAAACAGGGCTCGGCGTTCTATTTTATTTTAATGGACAGCAATGAAACGGAAGTGCGTGGCGTGGCGAATTTTAGCAATGTCCTGCGCGGTGCCTTTCATGCCTGCTATCTTGGCTATTCGCTTGGCGAGAAGTGGCAAGGGCAGGGCCTGATGTTTGAAGCGCTGCAGTCGGCGATTCGCTATATGCAGCGCCAGCAATATATCCACCGCATCATGGCAAACTACATGCCGCATAACCAGCGCAGTGGTGACCTGCTGGCCCGCCTGGGATTCGAAAAAGAGGGCTATGCTAAAAACTACCTGATGATTAACGGTCAGTGGCAGGATCATGTCCTGACTGCGCTGACCAGCAAGGAATGGACACCCAATCGTCGTGGGTAAAATGAGGAGTTCGCAATGAAGATGACCTTGTCGGCGCAGGCGTTGCGCGTGCTGGGTTGCCTGCTGGAAAAGCAAATCACCACACCGGAACAGTATCCTCTTTCATTAAATGGCGTGCTTACCGCCTGTAATCAAAAATCTAATCGCGAGCCCGTGATGACGCTGAGCGAAAGCGACGTGCAGGATCAGCTCGATCTCCTGATTAAAAAGCATCTGGTGACCGCCAACAGCGGGTTCGGCCAGCGCGTGGTGAAATACGAGCAACGCTTCTGCAATTCCGCCTTCGGTAATTTACAGCTCAGTAGCGCAGAAGTTGCCGTTCTCACATTGCTGTTCCTGCGTGGCGCACAAACCCCTGGTGAACTGCGGACCCGGAGTGGGCGTTTGCATGAGTTTGCCGACGTCAGCGACGTTGAACAGACGCTGGACACGTTGATGTCGCGCGCTGAGGGGCCCATGGTCATGCGACTGGCGCGGGAGCCGGGTAAACGTGAAAGCCGTTTTATGCACATGTTTGCTGATGAGGTCGAACTCGGGGCGCTGGAGCAACACCCAGCCACGGCGGACGATGCCGCGCTGCGGGATCGGGTTGAGGCGCTTGAGCAACAGGTTGCCGATCTTCAGGCACAACTGGCGCAATTACTGGAAAGAGAACAATAAATGACGATTCGCATTGGTGTTGTTGGGTTAGGCGGTATTGCGCAAAAGGCCTGGTTGCCTGTGTTATCGCAGGCAAATAACTGGCAGTTAGTCGGCGCATTTTCGCCGAATCAGGCCAACGCCCGCATCGTCTGTGACCGCTACCGTATCACCTGCTTCCCTTCACTGACCGATCTGGCTGCCGCCTGTGACGCCGTATTTGTGCACAGCAGTACGGCCAGCCATTACGACGTGGTCAAAGCACTGCTTCAGGCTGGCAAGGATGTCTGTGTCGACAAACCGCTGGCAGAAACCCTGAATCAGGCAGAGGCGCTGGTCGCGCTGGCCGAAAAGAAACAACGAAAGCTAATGGTGGCGTTTAACCGGCGTTTCGCGCCCTGCTATCAGCAACTGAAAACACAAATGCACTCCGCCGCTGCGCTGCGTATCGAAAAACACCGCAGCGACAGCGTGGGTCCACAGGATCTGCGCTTTACACTGTTAGATGATTACCTGCATGTCGTTGATACGGCTCTGTGGCTGGCAGGAGGCCGTGCGCTGCCCCGTCAGGGCCATATTGCGACCAATGAACAGGGACAGATGCTTTACGCCGAGCACCATTTCAATGCGGGTGGATTGCAGGTAACCACCAGTATGCACCGTCGGGCAGGCAGCCAGCGCGAACGTATCAGCGCCATCTGTGATGGCAAATGCATTGATATTCATGACATGCGCGACTGGCAGGAAGAGTGCGGTGCAGGCGTAGTGATCACGCCGCCTGCTGCCTGGCAGAGCCACCTGGCTCAGCGCGGATTTGTGGGCGTGGCAGAACATTTTGTTCACTGCATCGAAAATCAGACAAAGCCGGAAACGAGTGGTGAGCAGGCGCTACTGGCGCAACGTATCGTCGAATCCATGTGGCGTGACGCGGAACGGGAATAACGCCTTGTAACACTCAGTGCTGGTCATTTCACGCGATCGCAGTAGACTATCGCCCGACGTGTGACAGGACCCGTGCTAAGTCACTCATTTTGCCGATTCTTTTCAGGATGCCCCGTCAATTATGAATTTGTTGAAATCGCTGGCAGCGGTCAGTTCAATGACCCTGTTTTCCCGCGTGCTGGGTTTTGCCCGGGATGCCATTGTGGCACGGGTGTTTGGTGCCGGCATGGCGACCGATGCGTTCTTTGTTGCGTTTAAACTACCCAATCTTCTGCGGCGTATTTTTGCTGAAGGGGCCTTCTCGCAGGCATTTGTTCCTATTCTGGCCGAGTATAAAAGTAAGCAGGGCGAAGAAGCTACGCGGCTTTTCGTGTCCTACGTTTCCGGTCTGCTGACCCTGGCGCTGGCGCTCGTGACCGTCGCAGGCATGGTTGCCGCACCCTGGGTCATCCTGGTGACGGCGCCGGGGTTCGCCGATACAGCCGATAAGTTTGCCCTGACCAGCGCGCTGCTGCGCGTCACTTTCCCCTATATTCTCCTGATTTCGCTGGCTTCGCTGGCTGGGGCCATATTAAACACCTGGAACCGTTTTTCGGTGCCGGCGTTTGCCCCCACGCTGCTGAATATCAGCATGATCGGCTTTGCGCTGTTCGCCGCACCGCACTTCCATCCGCCCATCATGGCGCTGGCGTGGGCGGTGGTGGTCGGCGGACTGCTGCAACTGGGCTATCAGTTACCGCATCTGAAAAAGCTGGGCATGCTGGTCCTGCCGCGGATCAACCTGCGTGATGCTGGCGTCTGGCGCGTGATGCGCCAGATGGGGCCGGCAATTCTTGGGGTTTCAGTGAGTCAGATCTCACTGATCATCAATACGATTTTTGCCTCGTTCCTGGTCTCGGGCTCTGTCTCATGGATGTATTACGCTGACCGCCTGATGGAGTTTCCGTCCGGCGTGTTAGGCGTGGCGCTGGGCACGATTTTATTGCCTTCTCTGGCAAAAAGTTTCGCCAGTGGCCACCATGAAGAGTATTCGCGCTTAATGGACTGGGGCCTGCGTTTGTGCTTTTTACTGGCGTTGCCCAGTGCGGTGGCGCTGGGTATGTTGTCCGGTCCGCTGACTGTCGCGTTGTTCCAGTACGGAAAATTTACTGCCTTTGATGCCGCTATGACGCAGCGTGCGCTGATTGCCTACTCGGTGGGATTGATGGGCCTGATCGTCGTGAAAGTCCTGGCGCCGGGCTTTTATTCCCGTCAGGACATTAAAACGCCGGTAAAAATTGCGATTATTACGCTGATCGCGACCCAGCTAATGAATCTGGCCTTTATTGGCCCGCTGAAGCACGCCGGACTGTCACTCTCCATTGGTCTGGGTGCCTGCCTCAATGCTGGGTTGCTCTACTGGCAACTGCGTAAAAAGAAAATCTTTCAACCTCAGCCTGGCTGGGCCGGTTTTCTGATTCGCTTACTGGTGGCGGTAATCGTCATGGCGGCCGCGCTGTCAGGCATGCTGTACTGGATGCCTGACTGGGAGCAGGGCAACATGCTATGGCGCCTGTTGCGGCTGGCTCTCGTCTGTGCGGTAGGCGGCGGCGCTTATTTCCTGGCCCTGGGCATGATGGGCTTCCGACTGCGGGATTATGCCCGCCGTACCGCCGTCTGACCATGAAACCCTCCAACGGTTAATGCCGTAATCCAGGCCGTAATGGATAACATTACGGCCTTTTTGTCATAAACCTGCGCAGTGCAGGCCGGACTAACAAGGGATTCTGTGCCAGACCAGTCATTTCATCACGCCCGGCGATGCCACGAACCTCTGTCATCCCTTTTGCTGGCCTGGAACAGCTATCGCAGCAGACCTGTAGGCATCTTCAGGTGAATAATCCGCTCAGCGGGTTGCCAAAGAGACGATACCCGATAATGGATGGGGGCACGCCGTTACTGACTCATCAGGCGCAAGACGTTAATACGGCGCGTCGAAAAGCCTGTTTACAGCGTATTGTCATAAAAAATTCATGTTTTTTTCATTGCTATTTAGCGTCTGACATCGCTTCGGGCGGTAAGCCCATAATGTTGTAAGAAACTGATTCAAAAGTCCGTTTTGGCGTAAATCCTGTCTTCTTCCTGCCGATGAGTACCTTTAGTCCATCATTGAGAGGAAGATCAAAATGCATACCCGCGCTCATGAAAACGCGATGCCAGGTTTCTGGTACAACCTCAATCTTATTCCCTTATTCAGCCTGATTTTTGGCGGCATCTTATTTCTGTTCGTGTGCAGTAGCACGATATCCGCCTGGTTTCTGACGCAGGGGCAACATTCCCTTGACGTGTCAACGGATGAAATTTCGGTAAGGCAGGGATTACTCGACAGCTCAACGCATATGCGCTCTGCCAGGCTCAATATTATTCAGGCCGGCGCAGCGGCACGTATTGCCGACACGGATAACTACGCCGCTTTCCTCAGCGCCACAGAGGGCAGCATTAAAAAGGCAGAAAATGGGCTGAATATTTACCTTAACCGTCCGGTCAGGACGCCAGTCGGCATCGAACTCGATAAACAACTGCAGGCGCGATTTAAGGATTACCTGCAAAAAGGGTTGATGCCGATGATTGAGGCAGCCAAACAGAACAGTTTTGAAGAGATCATTGCGGATGAAACGGCGGCTGACAAACTCGACAAAGCGTATAAAGACGTGTTGATGAAAGCCATTCAGATGCGCAATCAGCGCTCGATGGACATTAAACAGCAGGCGGTTGAACAGGTTAAAACAGGCTATACCACGATGTTAGTGGCCTTTATCGCATCCGTAGTGATTGTGCTACTGGCTTTTGCTCTGCTGAGAAAAGTGGTAATTAAGCCTTTAAGACAGTCACTTCACCGTATCGATCTGATTGCCCACGGCGATTTGACCGTACCACCCTCGGCCTGCGGTCGTAACGAGCCGGGTATGTTACTGTCGAACCTGCAACGTATGCAGTCATCGCTTGCCCAAACTGTCGGCGCTGTCCGCGATGGGGCCATTGCTATCTTTCAGAGCGCGGGGGAAATTGCCTCCGGCAACACCGATCTTTCCTCCCGAACGGAACAGCAGGCCGCGTCGCTGGAACAGACGGCTGCCAGTATGGAACAACTGACCGCGACGGTTAAACAGAATGCCGACAATGCGCATCACGCCTGCCAGCTGGCGTCCGATGCGTCCGAAAAAGCCCAGTCGGGTGGAGAGATTGTTAATCGCGTCGTCAAAACCATGGACGATATCTCCGGCAGTTCGAAAAAGATCGCTGAAATTACCAGCGTCATTAACAGCATCGCCTTTCAGACGAATATTCTGGCATTGAATGCCGCGGTCGAAGCCGCGCGGGCAGGGGAGCAGGGACGCGGATTTGCGGTGGTCGCCAGCGAAGTGCGCAGCCTTGCTCAGCGCAGCGCGCAGGCTGCAAAAGAAATCGAAGGGCTTATCGCCACTTCTGTCGGACTGGTTAACAACGGCACGGAACTGGTTAGCGATGCCGGTACCACCATGATGAAAACGGTAGACGCATTCCAGCGTGTGAATGACATCATTTCTGAAATTGCCGTCTCTTCAGACGAGCAGAAACGAGGCATTCAGCAGGTCAGCCACGCGATCACAGAAATGGATGCAGTAACCCAGCAAAATGCGTCACTGGTTGAAGAGGCTTCAGCCGCTGCGGCCTCCCTTGAGGATCAGGCGGATAAACTGACGAAAGCCGTGGCCGTCTTTAAACTTGAACGAGCCCCGTTAACACCGTCTGACGCCCCCACTGTAGTCGTTGCTCCCGCCGTTCCTGCTTTTGCAGCAGCGGCACCGAAGAAAGGTCACGACAACTGGGAAGCGTTTTAAGACGAATGCCTGCCAGATCGTGGCAGGCTAAATCGGCGTCCGCTTCTTATCAGAACAGGCAGTATGCGCAGGGATGCGCTGGAGCAGAGACGTTATCCGGGATGCCGGAGGTGCAGGATGTATAGCGCGTTGGACACTGCATCTGTTGGGCGGAGGGGGCAGATATTCTGCATAACAGACCCGCCGCCCTGTGACGACAGCATGAAAAAATCCGTCATCCACGCGTGATGACGGATTCTTCAAAAATGGACAGCGTGATCACCAGACTGACGTTATCAGATTTTACGGCTCAGCGTCGCCTGGCCCTGACCTTTTCCATCCGGTCCGTAGAACGCTTGCGTCTGATGCGGCTTAAGCACGTCTAACGCATCATGCGTGAAGGTAATCTGGTGCTGTAACAGGATGCCGTTGTGCGTGTTGGCACGGTGTAACCGGCGTGTATGCTGCTGAATACCTTCCCAGCGGCGCGCCATGTCACTCTGACCACGATAAGGTGCAGATGTCCCCAGACTTTTCTCGTTGCTACGGCGCATCTCATCCAGATAGTTCAGCGTCGTCAGCAGCGCGCTTTTATCTTCGGTAATGCGCTGCAAATTGTTGCTGTCAATCATTCCGGACGACAACTGTTGTTCTTCTTCATCCAGAACGGTCGCCAGAGACACCAGCACTTCCTGCATCTTATCTAATGTGGTCAGCAAATTACTCATGGGGATTATTTACCCTCTAAATACGCCTTAGTGTCGGCAATCAGCGCATCGGCGATCTTGCCGGTATCCATCTTCAACTCGCCATTACGAATAGCGGTTTTCAATTGTTCAACGCGTTGGACGTTAATGTCCTGGCTGCCTGGCTTCATCAGCTGCGCCTGGGCGCTGCTCAGGCTCACCTGAGCGGCGGCTGGCGTGGTCGCTGTTGCGCTGTCACTCTGGCGCACACGCGCAGTTTGCGGCTCGCTGCTGTCACGTGTTTGCACGGTGCTGGCGGGCTTTAACGGTTGTGTTCTTTCGATGCTCATATTCGGGCTCCTGTAGGGTCAGGGGGTCTGCCACCTGAATCATAATAGCGTAATCGCTTTGCTGATTCTTCTATCGGCAAATAAACAGGCTTCTTTAATGTTTTATAGTGTTATAAGAATTTTCCCATCATCACTGACCCGACCGCTCACAACCTGACCGTTCCCCATACGTACACGAACCCATTGCGCGATAGTGCCATTGCTTAAGGCTTTCCCCTCGCCGCTGGCATCAAATCCGTCGCCACTGGCAACCACCATGACATCCTGACCTGCTTTTACACGCCACGGCTGGCGCAGCATCGACTGACTCACCGGCTGTCCCGGCTGAATGTCACGCAGCACCACAGAATCGGCGACGGTCTCATCGTTAAGCAGGGTGCGCGGCGGCAGCGTATCCAGACGTCCCTCTTCGATACGGAAGTCGTCTTTGCTCACGGTTGCGCCGCGGGCGATTAAATTTTTCGCCACCAGATAACGGCCAGTGACCTGAACCTGGACCTGAATATAACGTCGATTTTCTCCGCAGTTGGCTGCCACGCTCATATTGCCCCACGGGCGGCTGTTGCCGGGCAGCGTAAATTGCGGCGTATCACATAAGGGCCACTGTGCCTGTGGCGTGCGAATGACGACGTTCATGCCCGTGGCATGCTCAGGATCACGGGCTTTAAAAAACTGGTTCAGTTGGGCGCTGAAATCGCCTGCCATAACGGGTAAGGCAAACAGGGCCAGCAGGCTGGCTAACAGGGCTGGATATCCACGCATGTGCTTTTCCTCACTGATGATGGCAATGAGTGTACGCGTTTGAAAAAAAACTCAAGAGTTAAAATAGCGACGATTTGAGGCGTTATTCAGACGATGGCTCTTGCTTTTTCCCAATTATGCTGCCAGCTCGAAATTCTCATTTGCGGAGGAAGCATGCTCGACAAACTCGATGCGGCGCTACATTTCGGTACCGAAGCCCTCAACCTGCGAGCTCAACGTCAGGAGATTCTGGCATCCAACATTGCCAACGCCGACACCCCAGGCTATCAGGCCAGGGATATCGACTTTGCCAGCGAGCTGAATCGGGCAATGGCGAATGGACGTGCTGAAGGCAGTAGCCTGGCGCTCAAAGTTACCTCGTCGCGTCACATCGAAGCGCAGACGAACACGGCACCGTCGATGGATTTGCTGTATCGCATTCCGGATCAGCCATCTGCGGACGGTAACACCGTTGATATGGACCGCGAACGTACTCAGTTCGCGGATAACAGCCTGAAATATCAAACCGATCTCACACTTATCAGTAGCCAAATCAAAGGCATGATGAGCGTGTTACAAGGGCAATAATCATGGCATTGCTGAATATTTTTGACATTGCCGGCTCAGCGATGACCGCGCAATCACAGCGATTAAACGTCAGTGCCAGTAACCTGGCAAACGCCGACAGCGTGACCGGCCCGGACGGGCAGCCTTATGTGGCAAAGCAGGTCGTTTTTCAGACCGATGCTGCGCCGGGTGCGGCCACCGGTGGCGTAAAAGTGGCGCAGGTTGTTGATGATCCTACGCCCGCGAAACTGGTGTATGACCCGGGTAACCCGATGGCGGATGCCAAAGGCTACGTGAAGATGCCTAACGTGGATGTGGTAGCGGAAACGGTCAACACCATGTCGGCATCACGCAGCTACCAGGCGAACGTCGAGGTGCTGAATACCGTGAAGTCGATGATGATGAAAACGCTGACCCTGGGTCAGTAACGGAGAAAAATAATGACTATCGCGGTAGGCGTTAATGAAAAGCTGGACCCCACGGTCCTTAGCTCATCCAGCACCGGCACAAGTAACAGCGCCCAGGATCTGCAAAACCAGTTTTTGACCATGCTGGTGACGCAGCTGCAAAACCAGGATCCCACCAATCCGATGGATAACAGTCAGCTGACAACACAGCTGGCCCAGATCAACACCCTGAGCGGTATTGAAAAACTGAACACCACACTGGGATCGATTTCGGGTCAGATCAGCACCAGCCAGTCACTGCAAAGTTCGACGCTGATTGGTCATGGCGTGATGGTGAATGGTTCACAGATTCTGGTCGGTAAAGGCACGACAACGCCGTTTGGCGTGGAGCTGACTAACGCAGCCACCACCGCCACGGCGACGATTACCGATGCACAGGGCAATGTGGTCAGCACCCAGGACCTGGGCGCACTGACCGCCGGCGTTCACACGTTCTCGTGGGACGGCAAATTACCGGATGGCAGCGTCGCGCCAGATGGAAAATACAAAGTTGCGATTGCTGCCAGTAACAGCAGCGGTCAACAGGTGGCTCAGCCACTTAACTATGCCTACGTCAATGGCGTAAGCACAGCGGGTAATACCGCAAAACTGGATCTCGGCACCATGGGCTCCGCCACCCTTGACGACGTACGTCAGATTCTCTGATTCACCTGTAGACAGGAGAGATTTAAATGTCATTTTCACAAGCGGTCAGCGGTCTCGGCGCTGCCTCAAGTAACCTGGACGTTATCGGTAACAACATCGCTAACTCCGCCACAGCGGGCTTTAAGTCCAGCACCATCGCGTTTGCCGACATGTTTGCCGGTTCAAACGTGGGTCTGGGAACTAAAGTCGCTGCCGTGATCCAGAACTTCAACGATGGTTCTACCACCACCACCAGCCGTGGGCTGGATGTGGCACTGAGCGGTAACGGTTTTTTCCGTTTGACCAACTCGGCGGGTGCGGTGTCCTATTCACGTAATGGCCAGTTCACTCTGGACCAGAACCGTAACCTGGTGAATACCCAGGGCCTGAACGTAACCGGTTACCCGGCTTCAGGCGTGCCTCCGACTATCCAGACGGGTGCGAACCCGGTTGCGCTGAAAATTCCTACCACGCAGATGCCTGCTAATGCCACTACCACGGCAAACCAGGTGGCGAAACTGAACTCGACTTCAGCGGTATTAGACGACACCAAGTTTTCTGCCACCGATCCGACGACGTACAGCGCGAAGAACACTATCACTATGTACGATACGCAGGGTAATGCGCACTCGCTTGACCTGTATTTCGTTAAGACCGCAGACAACACCTGGAAAATTCACGGCATTGACTCCACTGCGGGTTCAAACGTAGGGAATTACCAGATGAGCTATAACGCCAACGGTCAGCTGACTGGCGTATCTTCACTGGATGCAAACGGCAACGTGGTGGCAGGCTCAACAACAGCCAGCACCGCGACCGTCACGATTCCTGGCGTAAATGGCGCGAACGGCACGACTGTCGCGTTAAACTTTGTGGGCAGTCTGCAGCAAAATACCGGGGCGACCACCTTTGGTAACGCCACGCAAAACGGTTATGCGCCTGGCGATTTGACCAGCTATGCCATCAACAACGACGGCACCATCACCGGCAGTTACTCAAACCAACGCACGCAGTTACTGGGACAGATCGTCCTGGCCAGTTTCTCTAACCCCGAAGGCCTGAAATCGCAGGGCGATAACGTCTGGGCGGAAACCAATGCGTCTGGTCAGGCAGCGGTTGGCCTGGCAAACACCGGCACCTTTGGGTCACTGACCGCGGGCGCGCTGGAGTCCTCGAACGTCGATATGAGTAAAGAGCTGGTCAATATGATCGTCGCGCAACGCAACTACCAGGCGAACGCGCAGACCATCAAAACGCAGGATCAGATCCTTAACACTCTGGTCAACTTACGTTAATTCGCTAACGGGATTGCTCTATGGATCACGCGATATATACCGCGATGGGCGCGGCCAGTCAGACACTGGATCAGCAGGCGGTTACCGCCAGCAACCTCGCCAACGCCTCAACGCCCGGTTTCCGGGCGCAGCTGAACGCGTTGCGTGCTGTACCGGTCACTGGTTGGTCACTGCCCACGCGCACGTTGGTCACGGCATCTACGCCGGGTGCCGACATGAGTCAGGGGGCAATGGATTACACCCAGCGCCCACTGGACGTGGCAATGCAGCAGGATGGCTGGCTGGCAGTACGCACCGCCGACGGCAGCGAAGCCTATACCCGCAACGGCAACATGCAAATTCGTTCGGACGGTACGCTGACGGTGCAGGGCAATCCCGTAATGGGCGAAGGTGGTCCGATTGTGATCCCTCAAGGTTCTGAGATCACCATCGCGGCTGATGGCTCTATTACCGGGCTGAACGCTGGCGACTCACCTAATGCGACTGTACAACTGGGCCGTCTGAAGCTCGTCCAGGCAACCGGTAAAGAGTTAGAGCGTGGGGACGATGGCATGTTCCGTCCCACCGCCGCGACGCAGGCGACACGTGGCGCAGCCCTGCAGGCCGATCCGACTATGCAGGTCATGCCGGGTGTGCTTGAGGGCAGTAACGTGAAGCCGGTGGAAACGATGGTCGATATGATCGCCAATGCCCGCCGTTTCGAGATGCAGATGAAGGTCATTAACAACGTTGACCAAAACGAACAGAAAGCCAACCAGTTGCTCAGCATCGGCAGCTAAGGCGCGAGGATAAATACATGATTCGTTCTTTATGGATCGCCAAAACCGGTCTTGATGCACAGCAGATGAACATGGACGTGATCGCCAACAACCTGGCCAACGTCAGTACTAACGGGTTTAAGCGCTCACGTGCCGTGTTTGAAGATCTGATGTACCAGACCATGCGTCAGCCGGGCACGCAGTCATCTGAGCAGACGACGCTGCCGTCAGGTTTGCAAATCGGTACTGGTGTACGTCCGGTGACGACCGAGCGTTTGCATACGCAGGGCAACCTGTCGCAAACCAACAACTCAAAAGATATCGCCATTAACGGCCAGGGTTTTTTCCAAATCCAGATGCCAGATGGAACTTCTGCGTATACACGTGATGGTTCATTTCAGGTTGACCAGAACGGCCAACTGGTGACCAACGCGGGTTTCCCTGTGCAGCCTGGTATTACTATTCCAGCCAACGCCACAAGTATCACCGTGTCGCGTGATGGTGTGGTGAGCGTAACCCAGCAGGGGCAGACGCAGGCCGCCCAGGTCGGACAGTTAACGCTGAGCACCTTCATGAACAATGCGGGTCTCGATAGCGTGGGTGAAAACCTCTACAAGGAAACGCAGGCATCAGGTGCGCCGACGGACAGTACGCCTGGCCAGAACGGTGCCGGTTTGCTGTATCAGGGTTATACCGAAACCTCTAACGTAAACGTCGCGGAAGAACTGGTTACGATGATCCAGACGCAGCGTGCTTACGAAATTAACAGCAAAGCGATCAGCACCTCCGATCAAATGCTGGCGAAGTTGACACAGCTGTAACACGAACAGGGCCAGCTAAGGCTGGCCTGAAGACTAGTCATGAATAAGGTCGTAACTCCGTGGCGATGCAACATATTCTTAAGCCTGGACATTGGTTAGTAGTCACCGCACTGCTGACGCTTAACGGTTGTGCGTTGGTGCCACGCACGCCACTGGTGCAAGGAGCGACCACGGCTCAGCCGTTGCCCTCTGCGCCACCTGTGGTAAATGGGTCCATTTTTCAGGGTGTTGCGCCGCTCAACTACGGCTATCAGCCGCTGTTTGAAGATCGCCGCCCACGTAATATCGGCGATACGCTGACTATCACCTTGCAGGAAAACGTCAGTGCCAGCAAAAGTTCGACCTCGAATGCCAGCCGTAACGGCAGCGGCAGTCTGGGTATCACTGCAGTGCCTACCGGTTTAGAAGGTTTAGCCGGCGCAACGGGCGAAAAAGCCAACTTTGCGGCGGGTGGCAAAAATGATTTCGCAGGCAAAGGTGGGGCATCTGCCAACAACACCTTTACCGGCACCATCACCGTCACGGTGGATCAGGTTCTGTCGAACGGCAACCTGCACGTGGTCGGAGAAAAACAAATTGAGATCAACCAGGGCACCGAGTTTATTCGTTTCTCGGGCGTGGTTAACCCACGCACCATCAGTGCGAGTAACGCCGTGTTGTCTACAGCCGTGGCCGATGCACGTATTGAGTACGTCGGAAATGGTTATATCAATGAAGCGCAAAATATGGGCTGGTTGCAGCGCTTCTTCCTGAATATCTCGCCGTTCTAAGAGGTTGCAATGAAAAAGCTAACATTATGGCGTGTCGGTCTGGGATTACTGTTAGGCGTAAGCCTGATGGCGCGTGCCGATCTGATCCGCGACTTAACCACCGTACAGGGTGTGCGTGATAACCAACTGCTGGGTTATGGCCTTGTCGTGGGTCTGGACGGTACAGGCGATCAGACAACGCAGACGCCGTTTACGACCCAAACCGTCAGCAACATGCTGTCCCAACTGGGCATTACCGTGCCGCCGGGCACCAACATGCAGCTCAAAAACGTCGCCGCCGTGATGGTTACCGCCAGGCTGCCTTCGTTTGCCCGCCAGGGCCAGACGCTGGATGTCGTGGTGTCGTCGATGGGTAACGCGAAAAGCCTGCGCGGTGGCACGCTGTTAATGACGCCACTGAAAGGCGTGGATAATCAGGTTTATGCGCTGGCCCAGGGTAACATTCTGGTCGGCGGCGCGGGCGCCGCAGCAGGCGGCAGCAGCGTTCAGGTCAACCAGCTTAACGGTGGACGGATTACCGATGGGGCAACGGTTGAACGTGAACTGCAGAGCAACTTTGGTTCGCAGAACACGATTAACCTGCAGCTGAATACCGAAGATTTCTCCATGGCGCAACGAATTGCTGATGCGATCAACGCCCGTGGCGGATACGGTTCGGCCCAGCCGCTGGACGCCCGTACGGTCCAGGTCCGCGTGTCCCCGAATAATGGTGCGCAGGTTCGTTTACTGGCAGAGATTCAAAACATTGATGTCTCCGTGCCGGTTGAGGATGCCAAAGTCATCATTAACTCACGCACCGGCTCTGTTGTGATGAATCGTGAAGTGAAACTGAACACCTGCGCGGTCGCTCAGGGCAACCTGTCTGTCACGGTCAATCAGCAGCAAAACGTGAGTCAGCCGAACACGCCGCTGGCGGGTGGACAGACTGTCGCTACCACCAATACGCAGATCGATCTGCGTCAGAGCGGCGGTGCGTTGCAACGGGTTAACTCCAGCGCCAACCTGAACAGCGTGGTGCGTGCGCTGAATGCGCTGGGTGCGTCGCCTATCGAACTGATGTCTATTTTGCAGTCAATGCAGAGCGCGGGTTGCCTGCGCGCAAAACTGGAAATTATCTGATGAACGATACGCAATCGCTGATGAATGCGGCTTTTGACAGCCGCTCGTTGAACGACCTGAAACGCGATGTCACTGCCGATCCCAAAGGGAAAGCACTGCAGGTCGCGCAGCAGGTTGAAGGGATGTTTGTTCAGATGATGCTGAAGAGTATGCGTGAAGCGTTACCGCAGGACGGCATTCTCAGCAATGAACAGACCAAGCTTTTCACGTCAATGTACGATCAGCAGATTGCGCAGGACATCGGTAAACGTGGCCTGGGCCTGGCGGATATCATCGTTAAACAGATGGAACCCGCCAAAGCCCCGGACGAGCGCGCCGGTACGGTGCCGATGAAGCTGGATAACAGCTTCATCATGAGCACCAGCGGCGCCACGCCGCTGGAGCAAATGGTGCGCAAAGCCATGCCGCGCCTGCCCGCGCCTTCGCCCACCGGCCTGCCGAGCGACAGTCGTGACTTTATTGCCCAACTGACTCAGCCCGCTCAGGCCGCCAGTCAGCAGAGTGGTATCCCTCATCACCTGATTCTGGCGCAGGCTGCACTGGAGTCAGGCTGGGGACAACGTCAAATCCTGACCCGCGATGGAAAGCCGAGCTATAACGTCTTTGGCATCAAAGCCAGTGGGAACTGGAAAGGCGAAACGACCGATATCATGACCACAGAATATGAGCACGGTGAAGCTAAAAAGGTGCGTGCGACATTCCGGGTTTACAGTTCTTATTTCGAAGCGTTAAACGACTACGTCAAACTGCTTTCAAATAACCCACGTTATGCGGCTGTCACCAATGCACAGAGCGCGGAGCAGGGCGCCCAGGCATTGCAGGCTGCGGGCTATGCCACCGATCCGAAATATGCGCAAAAACTGATGGGAATGATTCAGCAATTCAAGAGCATGGGTGAAAAAGTGGTGAAAGCTTATAGCCAGGATTTAAGCACATTGTTCTGAGAATTGTGCCTCAAGTTTCACTTAAGCATGCCGATAATAACAGCAAGAGCCAGGCGCGCCAGCGCACGTTGGCGACCACACTGATGACAGCGACCCGTGTAGCGGGGAATGTAAGGAACCGAGATGTCCAGCATAATTAACTCCGCAATGAGCGGGCTCAGTGCCGCACAGGCCGCCTTAAGCACCACCAGTAATAACATCAGCAATTACACCGTTGCCGGCTATTCACGTCAGACGACGATTCTGGCAGAAGCCAACAGTACCCTGCAGGGAAAAAGTTATTACGGTAACGGGGTTAACGTAACCGGTGTTCAGCGTGAATACGACAGTTTTATCGCAGCGCAGCTGCGTGGGTCTTCAGCCACCTATAATGCGGCAAATACGCAGTATTCGCAGGTCTCCAATATCGACGATCTGATGTCAACCTCGACGACAAACCTGTCGAGCGCGATTCAGGGCTTCTTTAGCAACATGCAGAACGTGGTCAGTAATGCCAACGATCCTGCAGCGCGTCAGTCTTTGCTTAGCAACTCACAGGGCCTGGTCAACCAGTTTCAGACCCAGGCGCAATACCTGACTAACATGCAAGACAGCGTGAATACCAACGTGGCCTCTGACGTAGATCAGATCAATACCTTTACCAGCCAGATTTCCAGTCTCAACCAGCAGATTGCCAAACTGACAACCGGTAATGGTGCCGCTCCCAATGACTTACTGGATCAACGTGATCAGTTGGTTAATGGTCTGAATAATATCGTCGGTGTGACAGTGTCACAGCAGGATGGAAGCTACACGGTTTCCATGGCCAACGGCCTTTCTCTGGTCAGTGGCTTCCAGTCCACCAAGCTGGTGGCAATGCCATCCAGCAGCGATCTGACGCGCACCACGGTGGGCTATGTTGATCCGCAGGCTGGCAATGTGCAGATTCCGGAATCTTCCATAACCACCGGCTCACTGGGCGGGATGTTAAGCTTCCGCTCGCAGGATCTGGACCTGGCACAAAACCAGCTGGGACAGCTTGCCGCCGCCTTCACCACCAATTTCAATACCGTGCACAAGCAAGGCTATGACAGCAACGGTAACCAGGGCGTCGACTTCTTTACTATCGGCAGTCCAACAGCGCAGGGCAACAGCAAAAATACCTCTTCCGCCACCTTAACCGCGGCGTGGAGCAATACCAATGCGCTGCAGGCATCCAATTATACCGTGACTTATGACGGAACAAACTGGTCAGCCACGCGTCTGTCAGACAACACCAAAACGACGCTCACCCCCACTACTTCTGGCGGCGTCACCACGCTCAGCCTGGACGGGATGAGCCTGACGGTCAATGGTACACCAAACGCCAAAGACAGTTTCCTGGTAAAACCCGTTCAAAACGTGGTTAACGGGATGTCAGTGGCCATTACCAGCGGCTCGCAGATTGCGGCGGCGGCGGCGGCAGATGGGGAAAGCGATAACCGTAATGCCCAAAATTTGCTGGCGCTACAGGATGCCAAAATTGTCAACGGTAACGCGACCCTGTCTCAGGCCTACGGCACGATGGTGAGTACGGTCGGTAACAAAACGCAGGCCCTGAAAACGACCAGTACAACGCAGCAGAACGTGGTGACGCAGTTAACAAACCGTCAGCAGTCTGTGTCTGGCGTTAACCTGGACGAAGAGTACGCGAACCTGACGAAATACCAACAATATTACATGGCGAATGCGCAGGTTTTAAAAGCGGCCAGCACCGTTTTTGACGCCCTGCTTAGCATCAACTAAGAGCCGAGGACATCATGCGACTCAGTACAAATATGATTTTTGACCAGCAGGTTCGTGGCGTAAGTGATGCGCAATCCTCCTGGTTAAATGCAGGCAAACAACTGTCCACCGGACTCAGAGTGTCAAACCCTTCTGACGATCCTATCGCCGCTTCCCGTGCCGTGGTGCTGTCGCAAACCCAGGCGCAGGCAAGCCAGTATGCGGTTGCCCGTACCTTCGCCGACCAGGGCTTATCCCTGGAAGAAAACACGCTGGACGGTGTGACAAACAGCATTATGAGCGCGCAGTCGATGATTGTGGCCGCCTCAAACGGCTCATTGAGCGACGATGACCGCGCCTCGTATGCGACGCAGCTGGAAGGGTTGCGTGCGCAGTTACTGAACCAGGTCAACAGCAAAGACGCCAACGGGCGTTATATCTTTGCCGGCTATAAGACCGATACACCACCGTTTGTTGATGGTGCCGGCGGCGTGACCTATCAGGGCGGAACCGACGCGATTACGCAAAAAGTCGATACGGACCGTACGATGACGATCGGTCATACCGGCAACAGCATCGTAATGTCGATCACCAGCAACGCGGTGAAAGAACCTAACGGTGGCACCAGTGAAACGAATTTATTCAATATGCTGGACGGTGCTATCAGTGCGCTAAAAGTGCCCCAAAATGGCGCGGATGATGCCACCAAAGCGACTTTTTCAGCGGCAATGGATAAAACCAACCGTGGTCTGAGCAACTCGCTTAACAACGTGCTCAGCGTACGTTCCGAAATCGGAACACAGCTGAAAGAGCTGGATACGTTGAATGCGCAGGGTGACGATCGCAAAGTGATTTATGACTCGCAGATGAGTAGCCTGGTGGATGTGGATTACACCCAGGCGATTTCCAGCTACACCATGCAACAACAGGCGCTGCAGGCTTCTTATAAGACCTTCACTGATATGTCTCAGATGTCATTGTTCCAGTTAAATTCATAAAAATTTTAGGCGTACTTTAACCGGGTGCGCTTAGTATTTCCCATCGCCCTACAGGGACGGTGGGATTTTTTTTGTCTGCGTAATGCCTCTTTCGCTGCTCAATTAACATGGCGACCTGTGCGGAGAACCTTTGCTGCATGATTGACGCCGCGCTGCACGGATCAGGCTAATGTAGCCCTGATTACATACCTCAGGATGATCCCTCCGTGGTGTTTCTGCCCGCATACCTCACCCGAAATGTCCGTAACAGACAATAAAAAACCCGGCCGGAGCCGGGTTTATCACGTCTGCGAACCGTGCTTATGGCTTGGTCGCAGGGGCCGTTGCCTGGTGGGTAGCACTATGGCCGCCCGCAGAACCCTTGCCTTCAAAATTGAAGGAAGGACGCTGCCAGTCGCTGTGACGCACAGGCTCTGGTTGCCATGCTGGCGCAGGCGCTTTGGTCATTGGGGCTGACGCAAAGTGCTTCCAGCGCGTTTCCGCATTGGCCTGGAGGGCTTCTACAGCAACGTCGCGCGCAGCCACAGGCGCATGCGGTTCGGTGATGGGTGCAACGGTTTCCTCTGCAGCAACCGGTGCATTTAACACCGCGTCAACCTGAGCTTCGGTTGTCGGGCTCACCGCCGTACCGGCCTGCTCTGAGGGCTCAACGTGCTCGTGTTGGGCAACCTCAGGCGCGGCGGTCACGTCGGACTTATGCGCGTCTTCAGCCGTAACATCGGCAGGTTGTGCCTGCTGCGCAACGGCGTCGGCGCGGGCTTCTGCAGCCGCAGGAATCACAGAGGGTTCCTGATGCACAGGAGCATCAATCGCCTGCGTGTCATCCGTATTCACCACAGTAACCGGTGTGTCTGCCTGGGGTTCAGCAACCTGTACTGGATCGGTCTGTGAAACCGGCGCCTCGTCTACGGCCGCTGCCACAGGCAGGGCGATAGCAGGTGCTGTGTCTGCATGGCTGTCGTCCTGTGCGGTTTTCACTGCATCCTGTGTGGTCTGCTCTTCGTTCGTCTGTGCGACCGGATAGCGCACCCAGACTTTGCCTGACGCCATTTCAGGTGAGGCCGATGCGGCTTCTAATGGCATAGCAGACTGTGTTGGGTAGCGTTCATCGCGGTAACGACGGCGACGCTGACCACTGACGCGCAGATGACGCGGTGAACGACGAGAGCGACGCGGCATGTTGGCGTTATCACGCGCTTCGGTTTCGTCCGCGTCCTGTGAGGCTTCTGCAACCGGCTGAATCTTGCGGGCTTCAACAGATTCTGCTGACTCGACGGCAGCATGCTGAGGCTGATCATTGTTGTCACCAACGCGCACTTTTTGCGTCAGCTGACGCGGTTTGCGGCGTGGCATAGCCTGAACGCGCTCATCGTCCTGTGCTTCAGCCGCAACGGGCTCAGCGGTTTCAACGGCCTGTCCAACCGCGCTGTTCGCTTCCTGCTGGGCACGTTTCTCTTCCTGACGACGACGCTGACGTTCAGCACGCTGTTCACGACGCTGCTGCTGTTGCTCATCGCGTTGCTGGCGAGCTTCATCGCTCAGCGCCGGACGTTCATCACGCGCCTCGTTAGACTGCCCCTGACGCTTATTACGACGGTTGTCTTCACGCGGTTCACGATTGTCACGGGTTTCGCGGTTGTCCCGAGATTCACGCTGCTGGGTGGTGTCACCATTACGTGGCGTGCGCTCACGGCGGTTATTGTTACGGCGGTTGTTACGGCGATCGCCACGCTGATTGCCGTTCTCCTCACCGCTGGTTTTCTGCGGTTCGGTTACTTCAGCAACGGGCTCTGCCGTAGCAGGCGCAGGCTCACCGGCGAACATTTTTTTCAGGCCCGCCAGCAGGCGACCAACAAAGCCTGTTCCGTTGGATGGCGTTGCAGGGGCGGTTTCAGCAACCGGCGCAGTTCGCGCTTTGGTAGTTTCCGGCGCTGCTTCCGTCGGTGCCGGTGGCGCATCAGGCATCACAAACGCCGCCAGGGCCGGTTGTTCTGGACGACGACGTTCGGCATGTTCTTCTTCCGAAGGCATCGCCATTTCGGCTTCGTGCAGCTTAGGCAGGTGATAGCTCAGCGTCTGCGTTTCTTCACCTTTACGCACGCGCAACACGGAGTAGTGCGGCGTTTCCATCCGGTCGTCCGGTACGATAACCGCACGCACGCCGCCCTGGCGTTTTTCGATAGCATTGACCGCTTCACGTTTTTCATTCAGCAGGTAAGAGGCCACAGGCACCGGGACAATAGCATGCACTTCTTTGGTGTTGTCCTTCAGCGCTTCTTCTTCGATCAGGCGCAGAATAGACAGTGACAGTGACTCGTTATCACGAATGGTGCCGGTACCGCTACAGCGCGGGCAGACATGATGGCTCGACTCACCCAGTGACGGGCTGAGACGCTGGCGGGACATTTCCAGCAGGCCAAAACGTGAAATATGGCTGATCTGGATACGGGCGCGATCCTGACGGACCGCCTCACGCAGACGGTTTTCTACCGCGCGCTGATGGCGAACCGGCGTCATATCGATAAAGTCGATAACGATCAAACCGCCAAGGTCTCGCAGGCGTAACTGGCGGGCGATTTCATCTGCTGCTTCAAGGTTCGTGTTAAACGCGGTTTCTTCGATATCGCCACCACGCGTAGCGCGTGCCGAGTTGATATCGATGGCGGTCAGTGCTTCGGTGCTGTCGATAACAATCGAGCCACCGGAAGGCAGGCGCACTTCACGCTGGAAAGCGGACTCGATTTGCGACTCGATTTGATAGTGGCTGAACAACGGGATTTCGCCGGTGTAGAGCTTGATCTTGCTGGTAAAGTCCGGACGGCCCAGAGCCGCAATATGCTGACGCGCCAGTTCCAGGACCTTCGGGTTGTCGATAAGAATTTCGCCGATGTCCTGGCGCAGGTAATCGCGGAATGCGCGCACGATTACGTTACTTTCCTGATGAATCAGGAAGGGCGCAGGACGGCTGTCAGCGGCTTTCTTAATCGCTTCCCAGTGTTTCAGACGGAAGCTGAGATCCCACTGCAGCGATTCGGCTGATTTGCCTACACCTGCGGTACGGACAATCAGCCCCATACCATCAGGCAGTTCCAGTGCCGAAAGCGCTTCTTTCAGTTCGGTACGGTCGTCACCTTCAATTCGACGAGAAATGCCGCCCGCGCGCGGGTTGTTCGGCATCAATACCAGATAACTTCCTGCCAGCGAGATAAAGGTGGTCAGGGCGGCGCCTTTATTACCCCGTTCTTCTTTATCGATCTGAACAATAACTTCCTGGCCTTCACGCAGCACATCCTTAATGTTTGGACGACCGTGAGCGTTGTAGGAAGCAGGGAAGTATTCGCGAGAAATTTCTTTGAGAGGGAGGAAACCGTGACGTTCTGCACCGTAGTCGACGAAAGCCGCTTCAAGGCTGGGTTCGATACGGGTGATTTTACCTTTGTAGATATTGGCTTTTTTCTGTTCGTGTCCGGGACTTTCGATATCCAGATCGTACAGACGTTGACCATCAACCAGGGCAACGCGCAACTCCTCCTGCTGAGTTGCGTTAATTAACATTCTTTTCATCGTAACGTACTCGTTATTCTTTCATGAGTGATTAAAGCTGCGGGCATAGTTACCCTGGACGAGTATCAACCGATGGCCCCGTGACTTAGTGCAATGTCGTCAACCTCACGGTTATCGACCGCGCGAGGGGCGCAAATAACGTCGGTGGCCTGTTTTTCATAAGGAACAACAGCACCAGATAGTGGAAATGCGAGAGATAATTCTGTAAACCCGTGCACTCCATCTCATGTCCAGGCCGCAACCCGCAGCCCGCTAAGTGCCTGATTTCGCATTACGTCTTACGCCATTGCTGCGTGTCTGCTCAATCCGACAAAATAACTAATTTCGCTTTTTTTCTTATCTGAATCCTCAGCTAAGAAACCTAAGCATTATTCCACTGCTAACCTTCATATAGCAAGGTGACTTTAACTGACTGATCAATTTTCTTTACATTTTAAGAACCCTGCGGCAGAAAGCGCATTCAGGCTGTTGAAAATGCCAGCAATCTGATTGCTCATCCCGACGCTACGCAGAGAGTTAAGCACATAAAAAGGGGTGGCGCTATCAGGGGACACTATTTAGAATCGCCGCCATGAAAACAGAGAATCCCGGCGTACAGTTTGTCGCCATCACGGCTGAAAACGCCGGACAACGTATTGATAACTTTTTGCGCACCCAGTTAAAGGGCGTGCCGAAGAGCATGATTTATCGCATCGTGCGAAAAGGTGAAGTGCGCGTGAATAAAAAACGCATCAAGCCTGAATATAAACTCGAAGAGGGCGATGAGGTGCGCATTCCGCCAGTACGTGTGGCGGAGCGTGATGAGGACGCTGTCTCGCCCAAACTGGCCAAAGTTGCCTCACTGGCTAACGCCATCCTCTTTGAAGACGATCATTTGCTGGTCATGAACAAACCGTCCGGTACAGCCGTACACGGCGGCAGCGGCTTAAGCTTTGGTGTGATTGAAGGACTGCGCGCCCTGCGTCCGGAAGCGCGCTTTCTGGAGCTGGTACATCGCCTTGACCGCGATACGTCCGGCATTTTACTGGTGGCCAAAAAGCGCTCAGCATTGCGTTCGCTGCATGAACAGCTGCGTGAGAAGGGCATGCAGAAAGATTATCTTGCGCTGGTGCAGGGCAACTGGCCCTCGCATATCAAAGTGGTTCAGGCGCCGCTGCTGAAAAATATCCTGCAAAGCGGTGAACGTATGGTGCGTGTCAGCAGTGACGGCAAACCGTCGGAAACCCGCTTTAAAGTGGAAGAACGTTTTGCGTTTGCCACGCTGGTCAAAGCCAGTCCGGTAACCGGGCGTACGCACCAGATTCGTGTACACACCTTGCACGCCGGTCATCCCATCGCCTTTGACGATCGTTACGGCGAGCGTGACTTTGACAGCAAACTGGCCTCTACGGGGCTGGATCGGCTGTTCCTGCACGCGGCTGCGTTGACATTTACGCACCCGAATACAGGGGAGACCCTGCGTATGGAAGCGCCGCTGGATGACACGTTACAGCAGTGCCTGACGAAGCTGCGCCAGCAAAAAAACTGACGCAGGGCGGCATCACGCTCCTAAGGGATTGATGCCCGCTTCACGCAGCATCGCGCTGAGCGCGATAAGCGGCAGTCCCACCAACGCATTCGGATCGCGCCCTTCAAGCCGGTCAAATAAGCAGATGCCCAGTCCTTCACTTTTGAAACTGCCGGCGCACTGGAGCGGTTGCTCTTTCTTTATATAGTTGGTGATGTCGGCCTGACTCAGCGTGCGGAAATGCACGGTAAAAGGTTCGCAGCACTGCATCAGCCGCTGGCTGGCAGGGTGGTAGAGGGCGAGGCCGGTGTAAAAGGTTACGCGGTTGCCACTGGCAGCGCGCAGCTGTGCTTCTGCGTTCTGCGCCGTATGGGGTTTTCCGGTAATCCTGCCGTTAAGGACGCAGACCTGATCGGAACCAATGATCCAGTGATGTGGATAACGCTCAGCCAGCGCCTGAGCTTTGGCTATGGCCAGGCGCGTAACCAGATCCTCTGCGCGTTCATTTTCTAACGGGGTTTCATCTGTCTGGGGTGAATCTACTGTAAAAGGCAGGCCAAGCTTGCTCAGCAGCGCCTGACGAAACGGTGAGGTTGATGCTAAAAGAATCGATGCTGTCATTTTTTTTCAATATTGATAGCGAATTGGTGGCAGTCATTTTAAACTGTGCGCCGCACTGGATGCGAATAGTGGTTGAAAGATGCTGTCCAACGGCCTTTTTCTTTGACTCTATGTGATTACAAAGTTAATATGCGCGCCCTATGCAAAAGGTAAAATTACCCCTGACGCTGGACCCCGTCCGCACCGCTCAAAAACGCCTTGATTACCAGGGTGTTTATACCTCGCAACAGGTAGAGCGTGTGGCTGAGTCGGTCGTCAGTGTGGACAGTGATGTTGAATGTGCCATGTCGTTCGCGGTTGATAACCAGCGTCTGGCAGTACTGACGGGTACTGCTGATGTTGAGGTTACGCTTCGTTGTCAGCGCTGCAACCAGGTTTTTCCACATCATGTTCACGTAAGCTATTGCTTCAGTCCTGTTTCATCTGATGAGCAGGCCGAGGCGTTGCCGGAAGCGTACGAGCCGGTTGATGTCAACGAATTCGGTGAGATCGACTTGCTGGCGGTTATCGAGGATGAAGTTATTCTCGCGCTGCCTGTGGTTCCGGTGCACGATTCTGAACACTGTGAAGTGTCCGAGGCGGACATGGTCTTTGGCCAATTGCCTGCAGAGGCAGAAAAACCAAACCCATTTGCCGTATTAGCCAGTTTAAAGCGTAAGTAATAGGAGTAAGGTCCATGGCCGTACAACAGAATAAACCCACCCGTTCTAAGCGTGGTATGCGTCGTTCGCACGATGCGCTGACCACTGCTGCTCTGTCAGTAGATAAAGTTTCTGGTGAAACTCATCTGCGTCACCACATCACTGCGGATGGTTACTACCGCGGTCGCAAGGTTATCGTTAAGTAAGATCTTTGCTTAGCAAGGCGATACCTTGACACGTTTGACCCTGGCTATCGATGCCATGGGCGGGGATTTCGGTCCCTGCGTGACGGTGCCTGCAGCATTGCAGGCACTGGCCTCTCATTCGGAACTTATCCTTCTTCTGGTCGGAGACCCCGACATTCTCACGCCATTGCTTGCCAAAGCCGATTCCGCCCTGCTGGCGCGTTTGCAGGTTGTTCCTGCCGAATCCGTTATTGCAAGTGATGCGCGACCCGCACAAGCCATACGTAACAGCCGCGGCAGTTCAATGCGAGTGGCGTTAGAGTTGGTGAAAGAAGGGCGGGCAGAGGCCTGCGTCAGCAGCGGCAATACCGGCGCGCTGATGGGGCTGGCGACATTATTACTGAAGCCGCTGGACGGCATTAAGCGTCCGGCGTTGATGACCGTTTTACCCCACCAACATCAGGGAAAGACGGTCATTCTGGATTTAGGTGCCAACGTCGATTCTGACAGTGCGATGCTGGTGCAGTTTGCGGTGATGGGCGCGGTCATGGCCGAAGAAGTGTTAGGCATAGCGCATCCCCGCGTGGCACTTCTCAATATTGGCCATGAAGAGCATAAAGGGCTTGAAAGCATTCGCGATGCGGCGTTAATTCTGAAGGCATTACCGCAAATTAATTACATTGGTTACCTTGAAGGTAATGATTTGCTGACCGGCAAAACGGACGTGCTGGTTT
Source organism: Pantoea sp. SGAir0183 (assembly GCF_043545505.1). Lineage (NCBI taxonomy): Bacteria > Pseudomonadati > Pseudomonadota > Gammaproteobacteria > Enterobacterales > Erwiniaceae > Pantoea > Pantoea sp. SGAir0183. The sequence goes on along the minus strand of NZ_CP028053.1, from coordinate 2,783,355 downwards.
GTGATGGTTTCGCTGGAAACATCACACTGAAGACAATGGAAGGCGTGGTAAGAATGTTCCTTTCTCTGCTGAAATCATCGGGAGAAGGTGAAAAGCGGTCGTGGTGGCTGACGTTGCTGGGGCGCTGGGTTAAAAAGCGTTTGGTCAGGCGTTTCGGCCATCTCAACCCCGACCAGTATAATGGCGCTTGTCTGTTAGGATTGCGCGGGACAGTGATCAAGAGTCATGGCGCAGCAAATCAACATGCCTTTGCCATGGCGATCAATCAGGCCGAGCAGGCGGTGAGGCGGCAGGTTCCTGAACACATTGCCGCCCGTCTGGACGCTGTATTAGCCAGGAGTGACAAAGCCTAGATGTTTACCAAAATTATCGGTACGGGCAGTTATTTGCCCAGCCAGGTCCGCACCAATGCCGACCTGGAAAAAATGGTGGAGACCTCGGACGAGTGGATTGTTACCCGTACCGGCATCCGTGAGCGCCGTATTGCTGCGCCGGATGAGACTGTTGCAAGTATGGGCCACCAGGCAGCACAACGTGCCCTGGAGATGGCGGGCGTCGATGCCAATGACGTGGGCCTGATCATTGTGGCGACCACGTCTTCCAGTCATGCCTTCCCCAGCTCTGCCTGCCTGATTCAGCAGATGCTTGAAATCAAAGATTGCGCCGCGTTTGACCTGGCCGCGGCCTGTGCAGGCTTTACTTATGCGTTAAGCGTTGCCGATCAATACATCAAAAATGGTGCAGTGAAACATGCGCTGGTCATCGGTTCTGATGTCCTGGCGCGTACGCTCGATCCTGAAGATCGTGGCACGATCATTCTGTTCGGTGACGGTGCGGGCGCAGTGGTACTGGGTCAAAGTGAAGAGCAGGGCATCATTTCTACCCATCTGCATGCTGATGGCCGTTACGCCAAATTGCTGACGCTGCCTTATCAGGATCGCGCGCATCAGGATCAACCCGCTTACCTGACAATGGCAGGTAATGAAGTCTTCAAAGTGGCCGTGACAGAACTGGCGCACATCGTTGATGAGACCTTGCAGGCGAACAACATTGCGCGTGAAGAGCTGGACTGGCTGGTGCCGCATCAGGCAAACCTTCGCATTATCAGCGCCACGGCGAAAAAACTGGGCATGACCATGGAAAAAGTGGTGGTCACGCTGGATCGTCATGGAAATACCTCAGCCGCATCGGTGCCCAGCGCACTGGATGAAGCCGTGCGCGATGGCCGCATCAAACCCGGACAACTTATTTTGCTGGAAGCCTTTGGTGGTGGATTCACTTGGGGTTCTGCGCTGGTTCGCTTTTGATTGACAGGAACTGAAAATGACGCAACTTGCTTTTGTTTTCCCAGGTCAGGGCTCACAGTCTGTGGGCATGTTGACAGAACTCGCTGCCGCTTATCCGGTGGTTGAAGAGACGTTCCGTGAAGCCTCTGAGGCCCTCGGTTATGATCTGTGGCAGTTAGTGAGCCAGGGCCCCGCGGAAGAGTTGAACAAAACCTGGCAGACGCAGCCTGCGCTGCTGGCCGCTTCCGTGGCGATTTACCGTGTCTGGCAGCAGCAGGGGGGCAAACAGCCTGTGCTGATGGCGGGCCACAGCCTGGGCGAATATTCTGCGCTGGTCTGTGCGGGCGTACTGGATTTCGCAGACGCAATCAAACTGGTTGAACTGCGCGGTAAACTGATGCAGGAAGCCGTGCCAGAAGGCACCGGTGCCATGCAGGCGATCATCGGGCTTGATGATGCGGCCATTGCGAAAGCCTGTGAAGAAAGTGCGCAGGGTGAAGTCGTTTCGCCGGTGAACTTCAATTCGCCAGGCCAGGTCGTTATCGCGGGTAACAAAGATGCGGTAGAACGTGCAGGCGCGGCCTGTAAAGCGGCGGGCGCCAAGCGCGCGTTGCCGTTGCCGGTCAGCGTACCTTCGCATTGTGCACTGATGAAGCCTGCGGCGGAAAAACTGGCACTGACGCTGGAAACGCTCACCTTTAAGGCACCCCAGGTGCCGGTGATTAACAACGTCGACGTGAAAGCCGAAACGGATGCCGACGCGATTCGTCAGGCGCTGATTCGCCAGCTTTATAGCCCGGTACGCTGGACAGAAAGCGTAGAGGCGATGGCTGCGCAGGGCGTGACGCAACTGATTGAAATGGGTCCGGGTAAAGTGCTCACTGGCCTGACCAAACGTATCGTAGATGGCCTGTCTGCGGCAGCGGTGAACGATACTGCGTCATTGACTGCGGCACTTGCACAGGAATAAGAGGAAAATCATGAGCTTTGAAGGTAAAGTAGCGCTGGTAACGGGCGCGAGCCGCGGCATTGGCCGTGCGATTGCAGAAACCCTGGCTGCACGTGGTGCAAAAGTGGTGGGAACTGCAACCAGCCAAAGTGGTGCCGATGCGATCAGTGCTTACCTTGGCGATAAGGGACTGGGCCTGCTGTTAAATGTGACAGATGCCGCTTCCATCGACAGCGTTTTAGAGAAAATTCGCGCTGAATTTGGCGAAGTGGACATTTTGGTCAATAATGCAGGCATTACGCGTGATAATTTACTGATGCGTATGAAAGACGATGAGTGGCAGGATATCCTTGATACCAACCTCACATCAGTTTTCCGTCTTTCTAAGGCGGTGATGCGTGCCATGATGAAAAAGCGCATGGGACGTATCATCACCATTGGTTCCGTTGTCGGAACCATGGGTAATGCGGGTCAGGCAAACTATGCTGCAGCAAAAGCGGGTTTGATTGGCTTTAGCAAATCACTGGCGCGGGAAATCGCGTCACGTGGCATTACCGTCAACGTCGTGGCTCCGGGCTTCATAGAGACCGACATGACGCGGGCACTGAACGAAGATCAACGTTCCGGTATTCTGGCAGAAGTGCCTGCGGGTCGCTTAGGCGAAGCGCAGGAAATTGCTAATGCTGTTGCATTCTTAGCCTCTGACGAAGCAGCCTACATCACGGGTGAGACGCTGCACGTCAATGGCGGCATGTATATGGTCTGATAATCACGAAATCATTTGCATTATTTGCGTATAAAACCGCACAATAGCGTAAATCGTGGTTAGACCAGCCGGGATTTTGTTGCATCTTTTTCAACATTTTATACACTACGAAAACCATCGCGAAAGCGAGTTTTGATAGGAAATTAAATAGTATGAGCGATATCGAACAACGCGTTAAGAAAATCATCAGTGAGCAGCTGGGTGTGAAAGAGGAAGAAGTGACCAACTCTGCATCTTTCGTAGAAGACCTGGGTGCCGATTCTCTTGATACCGTTGAGCTGGTAATGGCTCTGGAAGAAGAGTTTGATACTGAAATTCCAGACGAAGAAGCTGAGAAAATCACTACCGTTCAGGCAGCGATCGACTATATCAATAGCCACAAAGGCTAATGAATATCTTCAGGCGGTCAATTGACCGCCTGAGTTTTATGTTTGCCCCACAATAGTCATTTTTTTCCCTCCCTGGAGGACGAACGTGTCTAAGCGTCGTGTAGTTGTGACTGGTCTTGGCATGTTGTCTCCTGTCGGCAATACCGTAGAGTCTACCTGGAGTGCTCTCCTTGCCGGTCAGAGCGGCATTAACCTGATCGACCATTTTGATACCAGCGCCTATGCAACACGCTTTGCAGGTCTGGTAAGAGATTTCAATTGCGATGACTTTATTTCCCGTAAAGATCAACGCAAGATGGATGACTTCATTCAGTACGGCATCGTGGCAGGCATTCAGGCCATGCAGGACAGCGGTCTTGAAGTGACCGAGGAAAATGCAGGCCGGATTGGCGCGGCAATTGGTTCGGGCATCGGTGGTTTGGGTCTGATTGAAGAAAACCATACCTCGCTGGTGAACGGCGGTCCGCGTAAAATCAGCCCTTTCTTCGTGCCTTCCACAATCGTCAATATGGTGGCGGGACATCTCACCATCATGTATGGCCTGAAAGGCCCCAGCATTTCCATTGCGACCGCCTGTACTTCTGGCGTTCACAACATTGGTCATGCGGCACGTATCATCGCTTATAACGATGCTGACGTGATGCTGGCAGGTGGCGCGGAAAAAGCCAGTACACCATTGGGTGTAGGTGGGTTTGGCGCGGCGCGTGCACTGTCTACACGTAACGACAACCCGCAGGCGGCAAGCCGCCCATGGGATAAAGACCGTGATGGTTTTGTACTGGGCGACGGCGCGGGCATTATCGTACTGGAAGAGTACGAGCATGCTAAGAAGCGTGGCGCTAAAATCTACGCGGAAATCGTGGGCTTTGGGATGAGCAGCGATGCCTATCACATGACCTCGCCACCGGAAGACGGCTCTGGCGCAGCCGCAGCGATGATCAATGCGCTGCGTGATGCACAGATGACGCCTGACAGGATCGGTTACGTCAACGCGCATGGCACGTCAACGCCAGCAGGCGATAAAGCCGAAGCGCAGGCGGTGAAATCAGTGTTTGGTGAGGCTGCCAGCAAGGTTATGGTCAGCTCAACTAAGTCGATGACCGGCCATTTACTGGGTGCGGCAGGCGCGGTTGAATCGATCTATTCGATTCTGGCGCTGCGCGATCAGGCGGTTCCACCGACCCTGAACCTGGATAACCCGGACGAAGGTTGCGATCTTGATTTCGTTCCTCACACTGCACGTCAGGTGTCTGGACTGGAATATACGCTGTGTAACTCTTTCGGTTTCGGTGGCACTAACGGTTCACTGATTTTCCGTAAAATCTAAACCTGGCGTTTATGATTGCTTAAAAGGCCCGCTATGCGGGCCTTTTTTCTGTCCAGAGACGAAGAGAAACCGATAAAATCACCGTCATGACAACCACGATATCGATACGGGAGACGCGGTAATGTGGATTAACGGCATCGAACAATCCCATCTCACGGCCCGCGATCGCGCTGTACAATTTGGCGATGGCTGCTTTACCACGGCCGCTATCATCAAGGGCAATATCGCGCTGTTTGACTGGCATATTCAGCGGCTACAGCAAAGCTGCGAACGCCTGTGGTTACAGAATGTTGACTGGCAGGCTCTGGCGGGGGAAATGCTGCAGGCGGCCTCGGGCCATGACAGCGCGGTGCTTAAAGTCATTATCAGCGCAGGCAGTGGGGGACGCGGTTACAGTCGTGCGGGCTGTAGCGGGCCGACGCGCATTGTCTCGGTCTCTGACTGGCCCGGACACTATGCTGCGTTAGAAAATACCGGTGTCAGGCTGGTGGTCAGTCCGGTCCGGCTGGCACGCAACCCCCAGTTTGCCGGGCTAAAACATCTCAACCGGCTTGAACAGGTGATGATTCGTGCCCATCTTGAGCAGACAGACGCGGATGAAGCCCTGGTGCTTGACACCGAAGGTTGGGTGGTGGAATGCTGTGCGGCCAATTTATTCTGGCGGAGCGGCAACACGATCTTTACGCCCCGGCTGGATCAGGCTGGCGTTGACGGCATTATGCGGCAGAATCTGATGGCGCAAATACGTGCAGCAGGACAGAGTTGTCAGGTGGTGCAGGCGACGCTGGCGTCGCTGTTAGCCGCAGACGAAATTGTCATCTGTAATACGCTCATGCCTGTCTTGCCCGTTCGACAACTTGATGCGGTGACCTTTCATCAACGCACATTGTTTAACCAGCTACAGGCAAGCTGTAAAACGATAATGGAAGCAGAATGAGTCGAAGCAAAAAAATTATTGCGGGTGTGCTGGCAGTGCTGCTGGCGGCCGCAGGCGTCAGCTACTGGCAGGTGAAGCAACTTGCTGCCAGCCGTCTGCCCCTTTCCCAGGAAACGATTTACACGCTGCCCGCTGGGACGGGCCGTGTGGCGTTAGAAGCCCAGCTGGAAAGTCAGCATATTATTCCCCACAGCATCTGGTTTGGCGCGTTGCTTAAGTTTGAGCCTGAACTGGCAAAATTCAAAGCCGGGACCTATCGTCTGGAACCGTCAATGACGGTGCGCGAGCTACTGGCATTGCTGGCCAGCGGCAAAGAGGCCCAGTTCCCGCTGCGCTTTGTAGAAGGACAACGCCTGCAGGAGTGGCTGAGTGAATTACGCCAGGCACCCTATGTAAAACATACGTTGCCTGATGATAAGTATGCCACCGTGGCAAAGGCGCTCAGGCTGGATGAAAATCAGCTGGAAGGGAGCTTCTGTCCGGATACCTATCTGTATACCGCCAATACAACGGATATTGCGTTGCTGACGCGTGCGCATCAGCGAATGCAAAAGATGGTTGATGAAGTCTGGCAAGGCCGCATGGACAACCTGCCCTACAAGAATGAGCAGGAGATGGTGACGATGGCGTCGATCATTGAAAAAGAGACGGGCGTCAGCGAAGAGCGGGCGAAAGTGGCCTCTGTGTTTATTAACCGACTGCGGACGGGCATGCGCCTGCAGACCGATCCGACCGTGATTTACGGTATGGGCGCAGCCTACAATGGCACGCTGACGCGCAAAGATCTGGAAACAGCGACGCCTTACAATACCTATATCATCAGTGGTTTGCCGCCAGGCCCGATTGCGATGCCGAGTAAGGCCTCATTGATTGCCGCCGCCCATCCGGAAAAGACCAATTACCTCTATTTTGTGGCGGATGGCAAAGGTGGACATACGTTCACGACCAATCTTGCCAGCCATAACAAGGCCGTCCAGGCTTACCGGCTTGCGTTAAAGGAAAAAAATGGACAGTAAGTTTATTGTGATTGAGGGCCTGGAAGGCGCGGGAAAAACCACGGCCCGTGAGGCCATTGTGGCAACGTTACAGGCACACGGGATTGAAGACATCGTCTTTACCCGTGAACCCGGCGGTACGCCGCTGGCTGAACAGCTCCGTATTCTGGTGAAGCAGGGCATTGAGGGCGAGCAGGTGACCGATAAAGCGGAACTGTTAATGCTGTACGCCGCCCGTGTCCAGCTGGTCGAAACCGTGATTAAACCGGCCCTTGCGCGCGGCGCCTGGGTGGTGGGCGATCGGCATGATCTCTCCTCTCAGGCTTACCAGGGCGGCGGCCGTGGGGTTGATGCCGAACTGATGCGTACATTGCGTGATACGGTGCTGGGGGATTTTCGTCCTGACCTGACGTTGTATCTGGATGTCACACCGGAAACAGGATTACAACGTGCCCGCGCTCGTGGTGCGCTGGATCGCATCGAGCAGGAGTCACTGCGCTTTTTCGAACGCACGCGTGACCGCTACCTGGCCCTGGCGGCGGAAGATGCGACGATTCGGACAATCGATGCGACGCAGCCTCTGGAACAGGTGACCACCGCGCTGCAATCCACATTGTCTGCCTGGCTGGCGGAACAGCGGGCATGAACTGGTATCCCTGGCTAAACCAGCCTTACCGGCAGGTGATTGCACAGCACCAGGCGGATCGCGCGCATCACGCGCTGCTGGTGAATGCCATGGAAGGCATGGGCGATGATGCCCTGGTGTGGGGAATGAGCCGCTGGCTGATGTGTCAGCGCCGCGACGGACTGAAAAGCTGCGGTCACTGTCATGGCTGTCAACTGATGCAGGCAAACACGCATCCTGACTGGTACCGGCTGGAAGCCGAAAAAGGCAAAGCCACGCTCGGCATTGATGCCGTGCGCCAGGTGACGGAAAAAATGTACCACCATGCACAGCAGGGCGGGGCTAAAGTCGTCTGGCTACCCGATGCGTCGCAGCTCAGTGATGCGGCAGCGAACGCCTTGCTGAAAACCCTTGAAGAACCGCCGGCAAACAGCTGGTTCTTTCTGAGCAGTCGTGAACCTTCGCGTTTGCTGGCGACGCTGCGCAGCCGCTGTATGGTGTTAACGCTGGCACCGCCAGACGAAGCCCACAGTCTCGCATGGCTCAGAAAGCAGGGAGCGTATGACGAGTCACACTTACTGGCTGCGCTGCGCCTGAGTGCAGGCGCGCCCGGTGCCGCCCTGGCGCTGCTGGATGAGCGAGCATGGCAGGCAAGGCAGGCACTCTGTGATGCCCTTGCCAGCGCCCTGCAACAGGACATCCTGCAACTGCTTCCAGTACTGAATACTGATAACCCAGGCACGCGCATAGGCTGGCTGCTGGCGTTGATACTGGATGCCATCAAGTGGCAGCAGGGTGCGGCACAGTGGCTGACCAATGTGGATCGTCAGGATGTGGTGGCGATGCTGGCGCAGCATTTCTCGCAAACGGCGCTGAACAACAGCGCTCAGGACTGGATGCGCTGCCGCGAAACGCTGTCAGAGGTTGCGGCAGTGAATCGTGAACTTTTGTTAACTGACAGGCTACTGAGCTGGGCGGACAACCTGAAGCCCGCAGTACCCGGCTGACTGAGAAAACTATGTTTATTGTTGATTCCCACTGCCATCTTGATGGCCTTGACTATGAAAAAACCCATCAGGATCTTGATGACGTGATCGCCAAAGCGGCAGCGCGCGACGTCAGGTTTATGCTGGCGATTGCCACAACGTTACCTGGCTTTAGCACGTTAAAGGCGCTGGTAGGCGGTCGCGAAAATATCGCACTCTCCTGCGGTGTACATCCGCTGAATCAGGAGGAACCTTACGATGTCGACGAATTCCGTCGGCTGGCCGCCGATCCACAGGTGGTGGCCTTGGGTGAAACCGGACTGGATTATTATTACCAGCAGGAAACCAAAGCGCAGCAGCAGCACTCGTTTCGCGAGCATATCCGTACCGGGATCGCGCTGAACAAGCCGATCATCGTGCATACGCGTGATGCGCGTGAAGATACTCTGGCGATTCTGCGTGAAGAACAGGTTGAACGCTGCGGCGGTGTACTACACTGTTTTACGGAAGATCAGGCGACAGCGGCGAAGCTGCTGGATATGGGGTTCTACATTTCTTTCTCAGGGATCGTGACGTTCCGCAATGCTGAGCAGATCCGCGAGGCGGCACGCTATATTCCCCTTGATCGTATTCTGGTTGAAACCGATTCGCCCTATCTGGCACCTGTACCTTATCGCGGCAAGGAAAATCAACCGGCCTATACACGCGATGTAGCGGACTATCTGGCGGTACTGAAAGGCGTGGATATCGAGACGCTGGCGGCAACCACCACGCAGAATTTCTCCACGCTTTTCCATATCCCCATGAGCCGCCTCGGCGCCTGACAGTTAGTTTATTTCAGGCTTTGTAATAAATACGACATATCCGCTGCTGACTCTGTTTTTGTCCAACAGAGTCAGAGGATTTCGCTGAAAAAATAGGCGGTTATGCACGTATGTTTACCTGTCTGAGCGCTCTGGTTTGCGAAACGTGATAGCCGTCAAAGTAACGAGGCGTAATTTATTTTACCCTTCGTAATAAATCAAAATGGCGGATAACGCCAACCGGTAAAGAACCTCCCTCTTTACCACGCGCACTGCGCGAAAAACGCACTCATACTCAGGAGTTTCACGTTATGTTCAAAAACGCTTTTGCCAACTTACAAAAGGTTGGTAAATCGCTCATGCTGCCGGTGTCGGTTCTGCCTATCGCCGGTATTTTATTAGGAGTAGGTTCCGCCAATTTTAGCTGGTTACCTGTGGTCGTCTCACATGTTATGGCGGAAGCGGGCGGCTCGGTCTTTGCGAATATGCCGTTGATTTTTGCCATCGGTGTTGCGCTGGGCTTTACCAATAACGATGGCGTTTCGGCCCTGGCGGCGGTAGTGGCTTATGGCATCATGGTGAAAACCATGGCCGTGGTGGCACCTTTAGTGCTGCATCTGCCTGCGGCAGAAATTGAGGCCAAACACCTGGCGGACACCGGTGTGCTGGGCGGTATCATTGCCGGCTCCATCGCGGCTTACATGTTCAACCGCTTCTATCGCATCAAGCTGCCTGAGTATCTGGGCTTTTTTGCGGGCAAGCGCTTTGTGCCGATTATTTCCGGTCTGGCGGCTATCGCGATGGGCCTGGTACTGTCATTTATCTGGCCGCCGGTCGGTTCAGCGATTCAGGATTTCTCACAGTGGGCAGCCTATCAGAACCCTGTGGTCGCCTTTGGTATTTACGGCGTGGTTGAACGTGCGCTGGTGCCATTTGGTCTGCACCACATCTGGAACGTCCCTTTCCAGATGCAGATTGGTGAATATACCAATGCGGCAGGTCAGGTCTTCCACGGCGATATTCCGCGCTATATGGCGGGTGACCCAACCGCAGGTAAACTGTCGGGTGGCTTCCTGTTTAAGATGTATGGCTTGCCTGCGGCCGCCATTGCGATTTGGCATTCGGCAAAACCAGAAAACCGGGCGAAAGTGGGCGGCATCATGATTTCGGCTGCACTGACCTCGTTCCTGACCGGGATTACCGAGCCGATCGAATTCTCGTTCATGTTCGTTGCGCCTGTCCTGTATGTCATCCATGCGATCCTGGCCGGTCTGGCGTTCCCGATTTGTATTCTGCTCGGCATGCGTGATGGTACCAGCTTCTCTCACGGACTGATCGACTTTATCGTTCTGAGTGGTAACAGCAGCAAAATCTGGCTGTTCCCGATCATCGGGATGATTTATGCGGCGGTTTACTACACCGTGTTCCGTGTGCTGATCGTTAAGCTGGATCTGAAAACGCCAGGCCGTGAAGACAGCGCCAGCGAGCAGTCGTCATCAGCAACCGGCACCGAAATGGCGGGCAAACTGGTTACGGCGTTTGGCGGTAAAGATAACATTACCAACCTGGATGCCTGTATTACCCGTCTGCGCGTCAGCGTGGCGGATGTCAGCAAGGTCGATCAAACAGAACTGAAAAACCTGGGTGCACGCGGTGTGGTCGTGGCAGGTTCAGGGGTTCAGGCCATTTTCGGCACCAAATCTGATAACCTGAAAACCGATATGGATGACTACATCCGTAAAATGTAACAGGCCGTAGCGTACGTTTTTGCCTTTCATAAACAGCGTTGAGTTCCGACTCAACGCTGTTTTTTTATGGCATGACATAACGGCATGACGGCGATAACCTGTTTGGGGCTGGCTTTAGCTGGCCTGACGCGTCACAAATTTAGAGGTCGTCTGCAACAGCAGATCGGACAACCGTTGCAGCTGAGCTGTGGCCGCCGCCGTTTCTTCAACCAGTGCCGCATTCTGCTGCGTATCGCTGTCCATCTGCGCCACGGCAATGCCGACCTGTTTCACGCCGGTGCTCTGCTCATGGCTTCCGGTGCTGATTTCGGCAACCAGATCGTTAACGCGATGAATCTCTTTCACCACCGCCTTCATGGTCTCACCCGCCACGCTGACATTATTCACCCCGGTTGCTACCCGCGAGTGGCTCTCCGTAATCAACGCTTTGATTTCCTGAGCCGCCACGGCGCTGCGTTGTGCCAGACTGCGAACCTCACCGGCTACCACAGCAAAACCCCGTCCCTGATCGCCCGCCCGGGCCGCTTCGACCGCCGCGTTAAGCGCCAGGATATTGGTCTGAAAAGCAATGCCGTCAATCACGCTAATGATTTCCCCTATCCGGCTGCTGCTGTCCTGGATAGCGTGCATGGTCTCTTCTACATCCGAGACGGACTGGCCGCCGCTGGCCACAATCTGAAACGCGTGTTTGACGACATCATTGGCCACCCGCGCATTATCTGCATTGCTCTGTACTGCCGAAGAGAGCTGTTCCATTGAGGCGCTGGTTTCTTCCAGTGCAGATGCCTGAGACTCGGTACGGCGTGACAAATCCTGCGTGCCGTTGGCGATTTCTGCGGAGGATTTTGCCACCTGCTCAGCGGCGTCCTGAACTTCACTGATCAGATCGCGGATGTGCTGACGCATCACAGACAACTGAAAAATCAGGCTGGAGGTATCACCGGGTTTTGTTTCGTTGTGCCCGTGAAGGTCACCGCGCGCAATCAGTCCCGCCATGTGGACCGCCACTTCCGGTTCCGCCCCCAGTTGCTTCATGACGGAGATAAAAATCAGCGTACCCAGTACGCCGCCGGCGAGGAAGGTCAGACCGATTAACAGAATGAGCGTGAACGAGGTACTGTCTATGTGGGAAACATTGTCATCAATGACCTGATGCACAGAGACGTTGTAAATCTTCACGGCCTCCAGCAGCGGATCTCTGACAGCGACGTGCAGGCGGTCGGTCTGAGTGGCAATTTCCTTCAGGGCGCCCGGAATGTCGTTATTGTTCGCCAGCGCATAAACCCGCTGCATAGAGGCCAGATAGTCCGGCCAGGCCTGCAACACTTTTTGCGTAATCGCGACCAACGCGGGATCCTGGGACTGTTTCAGAAAATCCACTGCGGTTTGGACCGACTGCTGTGATTTTTGGTTAAATTTTATCGTATTTTGACGGGATTCGGCCGCGGTGACGTTGCCACCCGGAAAAACATACGCATAGCCCCGTCGAAAGTGGGTCGCCATTTCGCGGGCCGCCACGTTCATCATCTGAACCGGTTCAAGCCGCGATGTGTATAACTGCTGTTCTGATGCCGCCAGTGTTCTGAGGGAATGAAGACAGATAACGGCAATAATGACCATGGCGATGAGAAAAAAAGCGGTGAGAAAAATCAGTCGGTGTGACAGTTTAACGCGTTGTAAGAATCGCATAATTAACATCCTGTTTAACGGTTAATTGTAATCGTTTTCAGTCAGGCACGTTATTGCGCATCAAGATTTAACGGCCTGAAGCGGTGTAAAACGCGACGGGCTCGGGATCAAACTAATCCGACACGTTATTTATAGTTTCGGCAAGAAATGATAGGGCTTTAATGATCAAATGTTGCAACCTTTTGCTGTCGCCCCCGCTCAGTAATGCAGGGACTTAAGCAACGCCCGTCACGCTGTGATGAGCCGACTGTTGGGGTCAACAGTGCGTAGAGCAGAAAGGGCTGTTGTTGCACGGAAAGACAGCGGGTGATATCCGTCAACCCGGCCAGGACAGCAGGGGAGCGGAGACTGTGGCAACGACCCAACGTTTGCAGGGCTGCTGCGCGTGAAAACCAGAGATACGTGATCGTTTCATTACCCGGCAGGCTGCAGGAAAGGAGACGACACTGACTGTGGGGTGATAAAAATGGAAAGGCCCGTTTCGTGTCCTTACAAGGGCGTAAATGCGTTAAACACCGCCACTTAATGTAAGAAAGAGCGGCGCGAGGTTGAAAGAAAACGAATTTCTCCCGCATACTGAGAGATTATCTACCCAGGCTAAAGGAACTGTTCTCTATGGCTGAAGAAACGATTTTCAGTAAAATCATCCGTCGCGAAATTCCCGCCGACGTGGTTTATCAGGATGAACTCGTCACGGCGTTTCGCGATATCTCGCCTAAAGCCCCCACGCACATCCTGATTGTCCCTAACATTCTTATCCCGACCGCCAACGATGTTGAGGCGGCACATGAGCAGGCGCTTGGCCGGATGTTCACGGCGGCGGCGAAGATTGCGCGTGAAGAAGGGATTGATAAAGAGGGTTATCGCCTGATCGTCAACTGCAATCAGCACGGTGGTCAGGAAGTTTACCATATTCATATGCATCTGGTGGGCGGTAAACCGCTTGGTCCGATGCTGTCACATTGATCCCTGAAGGGGACCTTGCTATGCGTTCATGGCTGACAGGACTGGCCGTTTTGCTGAGTCTGACCGGTTGCAGTAGTGATAAACCGATGATCAATACGTCTCAGTCGCTGGTGATGGAATCATCCGTGCTTTCAGCGGGCATTATTACCGATGAGCCCACGCTGGATGACCACGACGGTCAGAAACGTGCCAGCAGCATACTCTACAATCAGCGTGAAACGCCGGTTGTGGTGCACTATCGTTATTACTGGTACGACGATAAAGGGCTGGAAATAACGCCGCGTGAACCCGCGCAGATTGTCACGGTGCCGCCTGACGGCAGCGTCGCTGCGGTGTCGCAACTGGGTAACCTTACGGCCAGCAAGGTTCGTCTCTATATCTATCTCTGAGGACTGTTACGTGATTCGCAGTGTTAATCGTACTGGCGCACTGGTGATGGCGCTTATTCTTTCGGGCTGTGTGTTGAAACAGCAGCAGCCTGCCCCCGTGGAACAGCAAACTCAGCCCGAGGAACAGACTCAGCCCGTTCCTCAGCCTGAGCCGCAGCCGGTTCCTCAGCCTCAACCCGTTCCGCAGCCGCCAAAGCTGGTGACAATTAACTGGGATGCCACCGTACAGCCGCTGGTCGCCCAAATGGTGCGTGCCGCAACTGTGCAGCCGGGCAGCGTGCTGTTGGTGGATCGTATCAAAAACAACACCAACGGTTCACTCCAGTCGGAGAAGGCAACCAGTGCCATTCAGACGGCGCTGAACAACAATGGTAAGTTCAGCCTGGTGTCGCCGGAGCAGCTGGCGCAGGCCAAACAGGCGCTGGGGCTTTCGCCGGACGACAGTCTTAACTCACGCAGTAAAGCGATTGGCCTGGCGCGTAACGTTAACGCCCAGTATGTGCTTTACAGCACGGCGAAGGGTGACGTCAAAACGCCGACCATCCAGATGCAGCTCATGCTGGTGCAGACGGGCGAAATTATCTGGTCGGGCAACGGTGTCGCCCAGAATTAATGCCGCTTTTTTACAGCTGATTCAGGCTACAACGGGTGAGCAGCCGGGCAACCTGACCTCACTCGCGGGCTTAACCGGGCAGAGTTGTCGCATCCTGACTGCACAGGGACGCTATCTTCTCCGCCCGGCACCGCATCCCGCGATACCGTTCGTTAATCGCCAGCGCGAGCACCGTGTGTTGCGCAAGTTGCAGCCCAGCGGGCTGGTGAACGCGCCGCTGGCGGGTAACCGCCATGGCCTTATTATGCCCTGGCAGGAAGGTGAGGTGCTGGATGAGGCGGGTTTTCGTGCACAGCGGTGCGAGGTGATTACGCTCCTCCAGCGGCTTCATCACCAGCCGCTGACCGGTTATCGTGTCGTGCTGTTACCCCTGCTGTGGCAATACTGGCAGCAGTGCCAGCAGCGTCAGTATTGCTGGCTGCGCCAGCTAAAACGGCTGACAGAGCAGGGGGAGCCGCGTCCGTTGCGCCTTGCCCCGCTGCATATGGATGTTCATCCTGCCAACCTGATCCAGTCATCGCAGGGGCTGCATCTTATCGACTGGGAATATGCCGCGGACGGGGATGTGGCGCTGGAGCTGGCCGCCGTCTGTTTAGCCGTGCCGGATCAGCAAACCGGTTGGCTAACCGACTATGCTGAGCGGATGCAGTTACCGCTGGCTTCACTTCAGCGTCAGGTTCGTCGCTGGCAACCATGGCTGCACCTGCTAGTGGCCAGCTGGTATCAACTGCGCGCAGAACAGAGTGGCGATGCCCAATTACAACAGCTGGCTCAACAGAGCTGGTCACAGATTTAACGGCTTTGCGCAGAGGCGCAGAGAGACAGGATACAGGTTATGACAACACGTTTTCCCGGCCCACTCATGCTGGACGTTGAGCGTTTCGAGCTGGATGCCGAAGAGCGCGACATACTGCGCCATCCGCTGGTGGGGGGCGTGATTCTTTTTGCCCGCAATTACCACGATCCGGCGCAACTGGCCGAGCTCGTCCGTCAGATCCGCGCCGCGTCGCACACTCGTCTGGTTGTGGCCGTCGATCAGGAAGGTGGTCGGGTACAGCGTTTTCGTGACGGCTTCACCACACTACCGGCGATGCAGTCATTTGCTGCGCTCCACGATATGAGCACGGCAGGGGAGTTGGCCCAGCAGGCAGGCTGGCAGATGGCCGCCGAAATGATAGCGATGGATATCGACATCAGCTTTGCGCCGGTGCTGGATATCGGCCACATCAGTGCGGCCATTGGCGACCGGTCATTTCACGCGGATCCGCAGATCGCCCTCGCGATAGCGCGCCGCTTTATTGCCGGTATGCATGAGGCGGGAATGAAGACGACCGGTAAGCATTTCCCCGGTCATGGTGCGGTCAGCGCAGATTCCCATAAAGAAACCCCGCGCGACAATCGCCGTGAAGCCGAGGTGCGCGAGCACGATATGGCCATTTTTCGTACGCTGATTCATGAACAGGCGCTGGATGCCATTATGCCTGCCCATGTGATCTACAGCGAAGCGGACCCGCTTCCTGCCAGCGGATCACCCTACTGGCTGAAAACGGTGTTACGCCAGGAACTGGGCTTTAAGGGCGTGATTTTCTCTGACGATCTCTCCATGGAAGGTGCCGCCGTGATGGGCAGCTATGCGGAGCGTGCGCAGCAGTCACTGTCTGCCGGTTGTGACATGGTTCTGGTTTGTAACGATCGCAAGGGCGCCGTCAGTGTCATAGATAATTTGACCCTGATCGAAGCGGAGCCTGTCATGCAGTTGTATCATCGTGGAATCCTGAGCCGGGAGAGCCTGAAAGCGAGTCGCCGCTGGAAAGACAATGCGCAGCAGCTCAGTGCGCTACAGGCGCGCTGGCTGGCACATAAAGCCGCGTTATAGCCATCAGGTTGCCCGGCGCGACAGCCATAGAGGATAAACATGATTATTTATCTGCACGGTTTTGACGCGACGAGCCCGGGCAACCACGAAAAAGTGTTGCAACTGCAGTTTATCGATCCTGATGTCAGACTCATCAGTTACAGCACCCGTCATCCTAAACATGACATGCAATTTCTGCTGAAAGAAACGGATAAAATGCTGGGCCTCAGTGATGATCCCCGTCCGCTGATCTGCGGGGTCGGCTTAGGAGGCTACTGGTCCGAGCGTATTGGTTTTTTATGCGGTATCCGTCAGGTCCTGTTTAACCCCAACCTCTTTCCCTTCGAGACCATGGAAGGCAGGATTGATCGTCCTGAAGAGTACCTGGATATAGCCACCAAGTGCGTCAGCGATTTTCGCGAGCGTAATCGTGACCGCTGCCTGACCATTTTAGCGCGTCATGATGAGGCGCTTGACAGCCAGCGCACCGCGACGCTGCTCCAGCCTTATTACCCCCTTATCTGGGACGAAAGCGAAAGCCATAAGTTCAGGAATCTCTCGCCCCATCTCCAGCGAATCAACGCCTTCAAAACCACCGTTTAACACAACGCGGCAACCGCACGATGCCGGGCTCTATGCCAGGAACAGTCTGCTAAATTTGATGTACATCAATTTTCTGAGGCCCATCCGGGGCCGTCATGGTATTCTGCCTTCAGATAGCGATGTTATGTCGCCAACCCTATGTTTATTAAGGTTTAATTTAACCATTGATTAACTTTTGGTTCACAATTTGAGGGGGTCCTTGTTGACTGCATCTGTTAAGAAAATTGTTATTGTTGGCGGCGGTGCCGGCGGGCTGGAAATGGCCACGCAACTGGGCCACAAGCTGGGGCGTAAAAAGAAAGCCGAGATTATTCTGGTCGATCGCAACCACAGTCACTTGTGGAAGCCGCTGCTGCATGAAGTCGCTACCGGATCGATGGACGAAGGGATTGATGCGCTGAGTTATCTGGCGCATGCCCGTAATCACGGTTTCCAGTTCCAGCTGGGTTCGCTCACTAACATTAACCGCGAAAAGAAAGTGATTCAGCTGGCCGAAGTGGTCAATGCGCAGGGGGACGTATTAGTGCCCGAGCGCGAACTGGCCTACGACACGCTGGTGATGGCGCTGGGCAGTACCTCAAACGACTTTGGGACGCCGGGCGTCAAAGATCACTGCATTTTTCTCGATAACCCGCACCAGGCTCGCCGTTTCCATAACGAAATGCTCAACCTGTTCCTGAAATTCTCGGCCAGTGAAGGGGCGCTGGAGAAGGTCAATATCGCCATCGTCGGGGGCGGAGCAACAGGCGTTGAGCTGTCGGCGGAGCTGCATAATGCCGTGAAGCAACTGCACAGCTATGGCTATAAGGCGCTCGACAGTGAAGCGCTGAACGTAACGCTGGTGGAAGCGGGCGAACGTATCCTGCCAGCCTTACCACCGCGTATTTCGGCTGCGGCCCATCAGGAACTGTCAAAGCTGGGTGTTCGCGTGCTGACACAAACGATGGTCACCAGCGCAGATAAGCAGGGCCTGCACACGAAGAGCGGCGAATTTATCGAAGCCGATTTAATGGTCTGGGCAGCGGGCATCAAAGCGCCTGATTTTATGAAAGGCATCGGTGGACTGGAAACGAATCGCATTAATCAGCTGGTGGTCAAAGACACGCTGCAAACCACGCTGGATGAGGATATCTACGCTATCGGCGACTGTGCCTCCTGTGCCTTGCCGGGTGGCGGATTCGTGCCACCGCGTGCGCAGTCAGCTCATCAGATGGCGTCCTGTGCGCTGGATAACATCCTGCTACAGTACCGGGGCAAGCCGTTGAAAGCCTACGTCTATAAAGACCACGGCTCGCTGGTGTCGCTGTCGCGCTTTAGTACGGTGGGAAGCCTGATGGGCAACCTGATGCGCGGCTCTATGATGATTGAAGGGCGCATCGCCCGTGTTGTCTATATCTCCCTGTACCGCATGCATCAGGTCGCCCTGCATGGCTATATCAAAACTGGCCTGATGATGGTGGTGGGGAGCCTGAACCGGGTGATTCGCCCCCGGCTGAAACTGCACTAAGAGTACGGGGCGGATTCGTCTGACTTCGCCACCGGTGCTGTTCCGGTGGCGAAACCCGCGCACGATTTTACGCTGTCATTTCTGTTCAGAACTCTCCGAAAACGTGGTAGTACCACTGTTGGCGCGATTTTCTTCCCAAATTCCGATATTGCAAAAGCTTTACATCTGTAAAACTTATCTCAACCAAACGGCGAGTCGCGCACGCCGGTTCTGCCAGTGCTGTGAGGGATATCCAGCGGCAGGAATGCGCGGTAACACTTTCAGGAGGAACTTCCTGTGAATAAATCAATGTTAGCGGGTATCGGTATTGGCGTGGCAGCGGCACTGGGTGTTGCCGCCGTAGCAAGCATTAACGTGTTTGACCGCGGTCCTCAATACGCACAGGTGCTGTCAGCAACACCAATAAAAGAATCTATCAAACAACCGCGTCAGGAATGTCGTAACGTGACGCTGACGCATCGTCGTCCGGTTCAGGATGAAAACCGTATCGCCGGTTCAGTACTGGGTGCGGTAGCGGGCGGTGTGCTGGGTCATCAGTTTGGCGGCGGTCGCGGACGCGATGTCGCAACGGTAGCCGGTGCGCTGGCAGGCGGTTATGCCGGTAACCAGGTTCAGGGCAGCCTGCAGGATCGTGATACCTATACGACGTCTGAACAGCGTTGCAGAACCGTATACGACAAACAAGAAAAGATGCTGGGTTATGACGTAACCTACAAGATCGGCGACCAGCAGGGTAAAATCCGTATGGAAAACGATCCGGGTACGCGTATTCCGGTTGACCGTAACGGACAATTGATCCTGAACGGCGACAAGGCTTAAGGGCAAAGCTTGCCGCACTGCGGTCACACAGCACACATAACAAAAATGATAAGCGCATCTCCGGATGCGCTTTTTTTTGCTTATCCGAACGCTAAAGCGCGCAACCGAACGATAGCCTCTTCCAGGCTGCTCGCCGTGCATGGCTGACCTTATGCATCAGATCCCGGCTGCCCGGTAAATATGACTGCGTTAAAGCGGCGGCGTCAGGCTGACATTTTCATTCACGCGATTCACAGACAGTCACGTCAGGACAGTTTTTGTAACACATTACTTGCTGGATTTTTACATATTTAGAACAAAGTGCACAGTCAGGGAAAGAGCATTACGCTTAATTACTCTTTCTTATCAAATGCATTGAGAAAGCAGGCTAACCGTTGATAACAAAACCGGTTTGCTTCGGTGCAAAAGTAAAAGGGAACAGTTCAATGCGTGATAACACCTCAGTCGAGCACAGCACAGTGCGCAAGATGGCATGGCGGCTGATGCCGCTGTTTACGGTAGGCTATTTTCTGGCGTCCCTGGACCGCGTCAACGTCGGCTTTGCGGCATTACAAATGAATGGCGACATCGGCTTATCCGCTGCCGCATACGGCCTGGGTGCAGGGCTGTTTTTCTTTGCCTACTGCCTTTTCGCCGTGCCCTGCAATATGGTGATGACAAAAGTGGGCGCAACCCGCTGGCTGTCTGCCGTCATGATTGCATGGGGATTGCTGGCGGCGGGCATGTCAATGGCGCAGGGCCCGGTATCTTTTTATCTTCTCCGGTTTTTACTGGGGATCGCGGAAGCCGGCTTTTTCCCGGGCGTCATTTATTACTTTACGCTTTGTTTTCCCAAACGTTATCGTGGACAAATGGTGGCCATCCTGATGATGGCGCTGCCGGTGTCCAGCGTGCTGGGTTCACCGCTGTCCGCCGCACTGCTTAATTTCGATGGCCTGATGAACCTGCGTGGCTGGCATTGGTTATTTATCCTTGAAGGTGCGCCGGCTGTCGCGCTGGGATTCCTGACTTTTCTGATGTTGCCGAGGCAGCCTCTGGAGGCTAAATGGCTGAGCCCGCAGGAAAGCAGCTGGTTACGCCATACGATGGCGGAAGAGCAGAAAAGTACCGCCCCGACAACCCCGCGCGTCAGCCTGTTCGCCACGTTGTTCAGTCCGCGCGTGCTGCTGCTGACGCTTATTTATCTGGGCGGAACCGCCGTTACCAATGGTCTGGCATTATGGCAACCTCAAATCATTAAAACCTTTAACCTGAGCGTTATTCAGATTGGCTTAGTCAATGCCATTCCGTTCGCGGTGGCGAGCCTGGCGATGTATCTGTGGGGACGTCACTCTGACCAGACAGGCGAGCGTCGTCTGCACACCGCTTTTCCGTTATTGCTGGGAGCGACCGGTCTTGCGGCCAGCATGTATGTTACCCATCTCTGGCCGATGCTGATGGTGCTATGCCTGACCATTACCGCAGCGTCGATGATTAAGGGCCCGTTCTGGGCGATGGCAACCGAGATGATCCCCGCCAGCGCGGCGGCTGTGGTCATCGGGCAAATCAATGCCCTTAATAATCTGGGCGTGTTTGTGGGCACCTGGCTAATCGGCTTAATTCGCACCAGCACGGGGAGTTTTACCTATGCGCTGACGCCCCTGATGCTGGTCACGTCCTGTGCCTGCCTTGGCGCGCTGTTGATTGGCCGACGTCAGTCACCGCGTGATCCGCATAAAAAGCCTGTCTGACACCACGGCATGAATGCACGCTCCTGATGAAAAGCGTGGCAGCGGAAACAGGCGCATGATACGCACTTCTCAGCAAACCATATAAAAAGCCGCCGTAAGGCGGCTTGTCAGCTGCATGAATGCAAAACGATGAGCACGGTTAAGACGCGACCTGATTTTCCAGTAACTGGTTCATAAATGACTGCACCCAGTCCATGCGCACCTTTCGTTCCGTCAGCTCACGGGTAAAGCGTAACCGTGTCGGACCTTCCAGTTTCCACTGCTTTGCATCTTTCTGCAGCAGACCAATCAGCCAGGCCGGATCGACACTGTTCTGCGGAGCAAAATCAAAATAACCGCCTTTGTCGCTGGCTTCAATTTTGCGCACGCCCACCGCTCGCGCTTTCATGCGCAGCACGGCGATGTCCAGCAGATTACGCGCTGGATCGGGTAACAGACCGAAGCGATCGATCATTTCCACCTTCAGCTCCTGCAACTCCTCTTCCGTTTCGGCACTGGCTACGCGTTTATACAGCGATAAACGGGTATTCACGTCCGGAATAAAGTCTTCCGGCAGCAGGGCAGGCATGCGCAGTTCTACTTCGGTCTGATTACTGGTGAGATCTTCCAGCGAAGGCTCGCGACCGGCTTTCAATGCATCGACCGCATTTTCCAGCAGTTCCATGTACAGCGAGAAGCCCAGGGTTTCCATCTGACCACTTTGCTCTTCACCCAGCAGTTCACCGGCACCCCGAATTTCGAGATCGTGCGTAGCCAGCGCAAAGCCTGCCCCCAGATCTTCCAGGGAGGCGATGGCTTCCAGACGTTTTTGCGCGTCGGTCGTCATGGCTTTGGGATGTGGGGTCAGCAGCCAGGCATAAGCCTGATGGTGCGACCGGCCCACGCGACCACGCAACTGATGTAGCTGTGCCAGCCCGAAGTGATCGGCCCGTTCGATAATGATGGTATTCGCCGTCGGAATATCAATGCCGGTTTCGATGATGGTGGTACATACCAGAACATTGAAACGCTGATGATGGAAGTCATTCATCACCCGTTCCAGATCGCGTTCGCGCATCTGTCCGTGACCAATGGCAATGCGCGCTTCCGGCACCAGTTCCGCCAGCCGCTGCGAGGCTTTCTCGATATTTTCGACATCGTTATACAGGTAATAGACCTGACCACCGCGCAAAATTTCGCGCAAAATGGCTTCGCGAATCACTAAGTCGTCGTATTCCCGTACAAAGGTTTTTACCGCCAGACGACGCGCGGGTGGCGTGGCAATGATGGACAGGTCGCGCATCCCGCTCATGGCCATATTCAGCGTACGGGGAATCGGCGTGGCGGTCAGCGTAAGGATATCCACATCGGCGCGCATCGCCTTGATGCGCTCTTTGTGACGCACGCCAAAGCGGTGTTCTTCATCGACGATCAGTAAGCCCAGATCGTGCCACTTAATGTCGCTCATCAACAGCTTGTGAGTGCCAATCAGCACATCAATTTTGCCTTCGCTGGCCTCCTGCAAAATCTGATTCTGCTCTTTGGCGCTGCGGAAGCGTGACAGCATTTCGATGCGCACCGGCCAGTTAGCGAAGCGGTCACGGAAATTATCGTAATGCTGCTGAGCCAGCAGGGTGGTGGGAACCAGCACCGCCACCTGCTTGTTGTTCTCCACCGCCAGGAAGGCCGCGCGCATGGCGACTTCGGTTTTACCAAAGCCCACATCACCGCACACCAGACGATCCATGGCCAGCGGCTGGCACATGTCACTTAACACGGCATTGATGGCCTGGGTTTGATCGGGTGTAGTTTCAAACGGAAAACTTTCGCAGAACAGTTGATACTGCTCACGGTCATGTTTGAAGGCAAACCCGGCCTTGGCGGCACGCTGAGCATAGATATCCAGCAGTTCAGCGGCCACGTCGCGCACTTTCTCCGCCGCTTTCTGCCGCGCGCGCGACCAGGCATCGCTGCCCAGTTTATGCAGCGGTGCATTTTCGTCGGCACCGCCGGCATAACGACTGATAAGATGCAGGGAGGAAACCGGGACGTACAACTTGGCGTCATTGGCATAGGAGAGCATCAAATACTCTGCCTGAATGCCGCCGGCTTCCAGCGTGGTCAGGCCGATGTAGCGCCCGACGCCGTGTTCAAGGTGCACCACAGGCTGGCCCGGATGCAGTTCCGCCAGGTTGCGAATCAGGATGTCTGGATTAATGGTGCGGCGCGTATCCTGGCGGCGGCGGCTGATGCGTTCGCCCAGCAAATCGCTTTCACAGATGAAAGCCAGCTTCCCCTGTGTATCCACAAAGCCACGCTCGCTGGCACCGATCATCAGACCATACTGTGCCTCACGGGCCTCGCGCAGATGACGAATGGGTTTCGGCCGTACTTTAATGCGCGCCAGCAACTCCTGCAGGCTTTCACGGCGGCCTTCGCTTTCCACAGAAAACACCACGTCGCCGGTAAACTGTTCCAGGAACTGACGTAAATGATCCAGCGGCGCTTTCGCCTGCGCCTGAACGGACAGATCGGGCAGGGATTCATAGCCCAGGTTGGTATTGGCGGCCCTGGCCGGCAGCACCTCATGGGTCATACGGATACGCGGCCAGGCTTTGAGTTCCCCCATTAAGGCATCCGGGCGCAGCCACAGCGTGGTCGGCTCCAGCAGCGGGCGCATGGGATCGACACGGCGGTTTTCGTAACGCGCATTCGCATCCTGCCAGAAGCGCTCGGCACTGCCTTCCAGATCGCCACAGTTCACGATCAACGTATTGTCAGGCAGATAGCTAAACAGCGACGGTAACGGCTGGTCGAAGAACAGCGGTTGCCAGTATTCAATACCGGCCGGCAGGGTGCCTTTGCTCACCTGCTGATAAATATGCTCTGCCTCACGGCGCACATCAAAGTTTTCACGCCAGCGGCTACGGAACAGTTCAATGGCTGTTTTATCGCTGGGAAATTCATGGGCCGGCAGCAAATTAATGGCGGGAACGGCTTCCAGCGTTCGCTGGCTGTCGACATCAAACAGGCGCAGGCTGTCGATCTCGTCATCAAAAAAATCAATACGGTAGGGCTGATCACTGCCCATCGGGAACAGATCGAGCAGGGCGCCGCGTGTGGCGTACTCGCCGTGCTCCATCACCTGATCGACATGGCGATAGCCGGCCTGTTCAAGCTGGTCGCGCAGGCGGTCGCGTGACAGTTTCTGGCCCTGCTGCATCACCAGCGCATGACCGTGCAGGTAGCTGTGAGGACAAACACGCTGCATCAGCGTGTTGACCGGCATAATCAGCATGCCGCGTTGCAGCGTGGGCAACTGATACAGGGTGGACAGACGTGCCGAGATAATATCTTGGTGGGGTGAGAAGCTGTCATAAGGCAGCGTTTCCCAGTCCGCAAGGTGGGTAACAGGTAAATCGGTAAACTGACGAATCTCGTCCAGCAGACGCAGGGCGGTTTGCGTATCGGGTGTAATCATTAACACCGGACCTGCATGGCGCTCAGTGATGCTGGCACACTCAACCGCGTGCGCAGCGCCAGTCAGCTGACCGAGCAGGCGTTGGTCGCCTGATTTCACGGGCAGGGTATAGCGAGTCGGTTCGGACATGTGATCTCGAGGTTGCTCCATTTTTACCAGGGCGTCATCATTCCATAATACGCCATGGGGATCACCTCTGCGGCAGATTTTTTCTGCCGCTTCGCCTGATGCAGGCGATGCAGAAGGGTTGCTGTGTGTAAATCTTTTTTGCGAACAGGGCTCGCAGGAAAGTGAATCGGGTACATCAGAGTCACGGTCATAGCCGTCACCGCTTTACCCGAATAAGTATACCGATGTGGGGCGTGAATGATCGTACGATAAACATCATCTTTGTGGCGTAATCCTGTGCATCAAACCGTCTGCTAACCTATTCTGATACAACTTTGCAGCAGACTCAGAGGGTTAGAGGTTTCATAAAGTGCACAGCTCCTTTATCATTCTCTCTACTTATTTTCCAGCAACTGCACATTGGATACCATGTATCAACCTGTCGCGCTATTTATCGGTCTGCGCTACATGCGCGGAAGAGCAGCGGATCGTTTCGGTCGCTTTGTCTCCTGGCTCTCCACCATTGGTATCACGCTTGGCGTGCTGGCCATGATTACTGTGCTGTCTGTGATGAACGGTTTCGAGCGCGAGCTTGAGGGCAACATCCTGGGCCTGATGCCACAGGCGCTGATCACCAGCAACACGGGCAGCATCAATCCGCAGCAATTCCCTGCCTCTGCACTCAAGCTCAACGGCGTTGACCGCATCGCGCCGCTGACCACCGGTAATGTGGTGCTGCAAAGTGCACACAACGTCTCAGTCGGGGTGATGCTGGGGATCCAGCCGGACGAAAAGGATCCCCTGACGCCTTTTCTCGTTAACACGCCGCAAAGCGTGTTACAGCCCGGTCAGTATAACGTCATCCTGGGCGAACAACTGGCCTCGCAGCTGGGCGTGAAACGGGGTGATCAGATCCGCCTGATGGTGCCGTCCGTCAGCCAGTTCACGCCCATGGGGCGCGTGCCGAGCCAGCGCCTGTTTACCGTGGCGGGCACGTATGC
Organism: Pantoea sp. SGAir0183; assembly: GCF_043545505.1. Taxonomy (NCBI): domain Bacteria; kingdom Pseudomonadati; phylum Pseudomonadota; class Gammaproteobacteria; order Enterobacterales; family Erwiniaceae; genus Pantoea; species Pantoea sp. SGAir0183. The sequence continues at coordinate 2,757,804 of NZ_CP028053.1, read as the reverse complement.
GGCTAACAGCGAAGTTGATGGCTATCAGATTCTGGTTAACCAGCAGGATGCGTCGCGCATTATGCGCTATCCCGCGGGCAATATTACCGGCTGGCGTCTGTGGCTGGATAAGCCGCTTGAGGTTGACAGCGTGAGCCAACAGGCTCTGCCCGCGGGCATGGTCTGGAAAGACTGGCGCGAACGCAAAGGGGATTTATTCCAGGCCGTGCGTATGGAGAAAAACATGATGGGGCTGCTGCTGAGCCTGATCATTGCCGTTGCGGCCTTCAATATCATCACCTCGCTGGGCCTGCTGATCATGGAGAAGCAAGGTGAAGTGGCCATTCTGCAAACCCAGGGATTAACCCGCCGTCAGATTGTCGCCGTTTTTATGGTGCAGGGTGCCAGTGCCGGGATTATTGGCACGTTGCTCGGGGCGCTGCTTGGCCTCCTGTTAGCCAGCCAGCTTAATAACCTGATGCCGGTCATTGGCCTGTTTTTGGACGGTGCCGCGCTGCCTGTGGATATTAATCTGTGGCAGGTGGTGACTATCGCCTTCAGCGCAATGGTGATTGCGCTGCTTTCTACGCTTTACCCTTCATGGCGCGCTGCCGCCGTACAACCCGCTGAGGCTTTACGCTATGAGTAACTCTCCTTTGTTGCAGTGCCGCGACCTGTGCAAACGCTATCAGGAAGGCAGCGTACAGACCGACGTACTGCGCAACGTGAATTTTGATGTGCAACCTGGTGAACTGATGGCGATTGTCGGCAGTTCAGGATCAGGAAAAAGTACCCTGCTGCACCTGCTGGGCGGGCTGGATACGCCCACTGCGGGCGATGTGGTGTTTGACGGACGTTCGCTGAACAGCATGTCTTCTTCTGATAAGGCCGAACTGCGTAACCGCGAACTGGGCTTTATCTACCAGTTTCACCACCTGCTGCCCGACTTTAGCGCGCTGGAAAACGTCGCGATGCCACTGCTGATTGGCAAAACCGCTAAAGGCGAAGCCCAGGCACGCGCGCGGGAAATGCTGGCCGCCGTCGGGCTGGAACACCGCGCCGCCCATCGTCCGTCTGAACTGTCTGGTGGTGAACGTCAGCGCGTGGCGATTGCCCGTGCGCTGGTGAATCGTCCCCGCCTGGTCATGGCTGATGAGCCCACCGGTAACCTGGATGCCCGCAATGCGGATGCCATTTTTGAACTGCTGGGGGAGCTGAATGTGCGTCAGGGCACGGCGTTTCTGGTGGTCACCCACGATCTGCATCTGGCAAAACGCATGACGCGTCAGATGGAAATGCGCGACGGCCAGCTCAGCGATCAGATTATCCTGGCGGGAGCGGTCTGATGGGATCGTCGCTATCACTGTTACTGGGGCTGCGTTTTAGCCGTGGCCGTCGTCGCGGCGGCATGGTGTCGCTGATCTCGGTGATTTCCACCGTGGGCATTGCACTCGGCGTTGCGGTGCTGATCATTGGCCTGAGCGCCATGAACGGCTTCGAGCGTGAGCTGAATAAACGCATTCTTGCCGTGGTCCCGCACGGTGAAATCGAAGCCGTTAATCAGCCTTTTCAGCGCTGGCAGTCATTGATCGCGCCGATTGAGCAGGTGCCTGGCATCGCGGCTGCCGCGCCCTATGTCAACTTTACCGGCCTGATTGAAAGTGGCGCGAAGATGGAAGCGTTGCAGGTGAAAGGCGTGGATCCGGCACAGGAGCCACGGCTGAGTGCCTTACCTTCTTTTGTCACCGACAATGCCTGGTCATCCTTTGCGGCAGGGAAACAACAAATCATCCTCGGTGGTGGTATCGCAAAGGCGCTCAACGTGAAGCAGGGCGACTGGATCACCATCATGATCCCGAACAACGACGGTGAGAATAAGCTCCTGCAACCCAAACGTATTCGCCTGCAGGTGAGCGGTATTTTGCAGCTGAGCGGAATGCTGGATCATAGCCTGGCTCTGGTGCCGCTGGCGGACGCGCAGCAGTATCTGGATATGGGTGACAGCGTGACCGGCATCGCGCTGAAGATGAACGATCCCTTCCAGGCGGCCAAACTGGTGCGCGCGGCGGGTGAAGTGACGCACGCTTACGTGTATATCAAAAGCTGGATTGGCACCTACGGTTATATGTACCGCGATATCCAGATGATTCGCGCCATCATGTACCTGGCCATGGTGCTGGTGATCGGCGTCGCCTGTTTCAACATTGTGTCGACACTGGTGATGGCCGTTAAAGACAAGAGCAGTGATATCGCCGTTCTGCGGACGCTGGGCGCAAAAGATGGCCTGATTCGGGCAATTTTTATCTGGTACGGCCTGCTGGCAGGCCTGCTGGGCAGCGTGAGCGGCGTGGTGGTCGGTGTACTGGTGGCGCTGAATCTGACATCGCTGATGAAAGGTCTTGAAACGCTGACCGGTCACCATTTGTTAGCCGGCGATATCTACTTCATCGACTTCCTGCCGTCTGAATTGCACTGGCTGGACGTGTTTTCAGTACTGATTACCGCTATTGTGCTAAGCCTGCTGGCAAGTTGGTATCCCGCACGGCGCGCCAGCCGCATCGATCCGGCGCGTGTCCTGAGTGGACAGTAGTCGTACCAGACAGCGCCGTTCATGCTGCGCTGTCGGCCCTGTTCTTTGGATTGTCGGGCCAACTGGCCCAAACTTTGTTGATTGACCTGCGGACGTTTTACTCACCGCACCAGGAGACTTTATGCGTACACCTCGTCGCCGTATACGACTTGCCCGCCTGAAGAAAACACGCAGGAAAGTGCATCAGCGCTTTCGCCAGCGTATTTTCGAACGCGATCGTCAGGCCGAACTGGCGGCGCACCCGTTGCCGCGCATCGTCGTGTTAACGGGGGCAGGGATATCCGCCGAATCCGGTATCAGGACCTTTCGTGCCGCAGGCGGATTATGGGAAGAGCATCGGGTTGAAGATGTCGCCACGCCAGAAGGTTTCCGACGCGATCCGGCGCTGGTGCAGCGCTTTTATAACGCGCGGCGTCAGCAGCTTCAGCAGCCCGAGATCCAGCCCAATGCCGCGCATCTGGCGCTGGCAGAACTGGAACAGGTGCTGGGCGACAACTTTTTCCTTGTCACGCAAAATATCGATAACTTGCACGAGCGCGCGGGCAACAGCCGTGTGCTGCATATGCACGGCGAATTGTTAAAAGTGCGCTGTGCCAGTAGCGGACAGGTGATCGACTGGCAGGAAGACGTCACGGAGAACGACCGGTGTACCTGCTGTCAGTTTCCCTCTGTCCTGCGCCCCCATGTCGTCTGGTTTGGCGAAATGCCGCTGGGTATGGAAGACATCTACCAGGCGCTGGAACAGGCCGATCTGTTTATCGCCATCGGCACCTCAGGCCACGTGTATCCCGCGGCGGGCTTTGTCCATGAGGCAAAGCTGCAAGGCGCGCACACGGTGGAACTGAATCTGGAGCCCAGTCAGGTGGGCAATGAGTTTGCCGAAAGTCACTACGGGCTCGCAAGTGAAGTGGTTCCCGCCTTCGTACATAAGCTGTTGCACGGGCTGCACAAATAATCTTGTGTGTGATGCCACCGCACACCTGAAAGAAAACACTTTCAGCAGTAAGACGGTCGCGCCACACGCCGGCCTCAGGGTTTACGGCAGCCCAGCGGCGGCAGGGAGTCAGGCCGCCTGTTGATGCACGGGTTAACGGCCTGCGTGCGGTTTCCGAACGGCATGCGGCTGTTGCCTGCCTCCTCTCATCCTCAGCCGCGTTAAACCCCGCCGCCGTATGTTTGAGCGCAGCCGGATGCTTCCCGGGGCGCATCATATCGGCATCACAAAGGTTACAGGTGCCCGAAACGGCTGTGCGTGTTTGCCTTATTAATATTTCTGTCTGCTGACCCGGCAGCCTGTCAGCAAAGAAAAGGGCCGCGATAGTGGGGAAAAACGCGCCCCGGTTTTGACTCTGAATCTGGCTGATGCAGCGCAGGATTGCGTTAACCGCCGCAAAAACCAGCGATTACCCGTTTTTTTATGCTGTCTGGCGTGCGGAATATGTCCCGGCAGCCTTAACCTGAACGATAATGATTTGACGCAACACGATGTCTTGCCGGTTTATCAATAATGACCGGCGGTAAATTTTAAGGATGGCATATGAAGCAACTATTAGAACGCTTTTTGCGTTATGTGGCAGTAGAGACGCAGGCAAAACCGCAGGCACGTCAGGTGCCCAGCAGCGAAGGTCAGTGGGTACTGGCCCGCCAGTTGCAGGAAGAACTGCTGGCCCTGGGTTTTGTGGATGTCAGCCTGAGAGATCACTGTTGTGTGATGGGCACGCTACCGGCCAATGTGGACTGGCCAACGCCGGTGGTGGGCTTTATTTCGCACATGGATACCTCACCAGATTTCACCGCGAAACATGTTAATCCGCAAATCATCGAAAACTACCGGGGCGGCGATATCGCGTTGGGCAATGGTGATGAAGTGCTGTCACCGGTCATGTTCCCCGTGTTGCATAAGCTTATCGGTCACACCCTGATCACCACCGATGGCAAAACCCTGCTGGGCGCGGATGATAAAGCGGGCATTGCCGAGATCATGACGGCCATGGCCAGACTGGCGGAAGGCGATATTCCGCACGGTGCCATTCGCGTTGCCTTTACCCCAGACGAAGAGATTGGGCGGGGCACGTCGCATTTCGATGTTGAAGGCTTTGCGGCTGACTGGGCCTATACCGTCGACGGCAGCGATCTGGGCGAATTCGAATACGAAAACTTCAATGCGGCCTCGGCGCTGGTGAAAGTCGTGGGCAACAATGTTCATCCCGGGTCTGCGAAAAATGTCATGGTCAATGCGCTGGAGCTGGCGACGCGTTTCAGTGCAGCGTTGCCTGCGAAAGAGAAGCCGGAATGGACAGACGGTTATGAGGGCTTCTTTCATCTGCACCAGATGAAAGGCACGGTTGAGCACGCTGAGCTGCACTACATCATTCGTGATTTTGATACCGAGGCGTTTGAACAACGCAAACGCACACTGCAGCAAATTGCGGATGAGATCAATAAAGACCTGCATCCCGGCTGTGGTATTACGGTAGAGATCAGCAACAGCTACCGCAATATGCGCGAAAAAGTCGAACCTTTCCCGCACATTATCGATCTGGCCTTGCAGGCGATGCGCGACTGCGGCATCGAGCCGGTGGTGAAACCGATTCGCGGCGGTACGGACGGTTCGTCCCTGTCATGGAAAGGATTGCCCTGTCCAAACCTGTTTACCGGGGGCTATAACTACCACGGCAAGCACGAGTTTGCCTCGCTGAACATCATGGCGCAGTCAGTCGACGTCATCGTTCGCCTGGCAGAACTGGCCGGTCAGAAGAAAGGTTAAAACAACGTCTCCTCGTCCGGGCCGGGCGAGGAGACGGCGTAAACGGATGGGAACACCACTTCTCCGGCGGTTTATTCAGCGCCGAAATACCAGTAACCCGCGTTAATCAGCCCGGCAATCTGCGCCAGCACGGCCGGATCGTCAAGAGCCTCTCCCAGATCATCCAGGGTGATTTCATCACGATGTGCCAGCACGGACATCACGCGCGGATCGGCGCATTCGACGCGCTCGCCGTTGATATAAATCGCATTGCCCAGCGTCAGGACACGTAATCCACCCAGACGAGACAATACATCGCCCTGTTGCAGCGCATCATAGATTTCATCGGGCTGATAAGGCGGTTCCGGTGGCGCAATGTCAAGTTCGTGGCGTGATTGTGAAATAAATTCGCCCAGCCACTGCTCAAAGTGTGCAGGCTGATTCACCACATCCAGCATCACCTTGCGTAAGCCTTCCACTTCTTCAGGCAAAATCAGCGACGGGCAGTCGCGCGAAGGCACATCGGGATCGGTATAACGCAGGCTGCCCAGCTCATTGGCCAGCGCATAATCGGCGAAGCCGCTGATGAGTTCACGTCCGCTGGGCGCGCGGAATCCTACAGAGTAGTTCAACGCATTTTCGAGGGAGTAGCCTTCATGCGGGAAACCCGGCGGAATATAGAGAATATCGCCCGGTTCCATTTCTTCATCGATAATGGCGTCAAACGGCTCGACCTGCAGCAGGTCAGGATGCGGGCAGTGCTGTTTCATCGGCACTTTTTCCCCGACGCGCCAGCGGCGGCGGCCGGTGCCCTGAATAATAAACACATCGTACTGATCGAAATGCGGACCCACGCCGCCGCCGGGCACGGAGAACGAGATCATCAGATCGTCAATGCGCCAGTCCGGCAGAAAGCGGAAAGGGCGCATCAGTGCGGCAGAGGGCTCATGCCAGTGATTGACCGCCTGAACCAGCAGTGACCAGTTGTTTTCGCCCAGGTGATCGTAGCTTTCAAACGGACCATGGCTGACCTGCCATTTTCCGTTTGGCTGGCTGACCAGCCGACTGTCGACCTCATTTTCCATGGCTAAGCCCGCCAGTTCATCCGGCGAAATGGGATCGATAAAATTCTTAAAGCCACGCTTCAGCACTACCGGGCGCTTTTGCCAGTAACGCTGAATAAAATCGGGCCAGTTGAGATCGAGCTGATAATCCATAAAGAAAGTCCGCTAAGGGCTGAAAATAGCTGCAAGTATAACAGCCCGCAGCCTGAACTACTCGCGGCGATGTTCCATTTCCTGACGCTGAAATACGACTTCCATGCGCGCACCGCCTAACGGGCTGCTGGAGGCGATGACATTACCGGCGTACTGCTCAAGGATATCACGCACCACGGCCAGCCCCAGCCCCTGGCCTGGTCGCATGGTGTCGACGCGCTGTCCCCGCACGAAAATCAGGTCGCGTTTACTTTCCGGAATGCCCGGACCGTCATCATCAATATAGATGTGCAGCGCATCTTCGGTCTGATGAGCACTGACCTCAATGAATTCCAGACAGTATTTGCAGGCGTTATCCAGCACATTGCCCATCACTTCCATAAAGTCGTTCTGATCGCCAAAGAAGGTGATTTCCGGGGAAATATCCAGGGTAATTTCCACCCCTTTACGCTGATACACTTTATTCAGTGCCGAGCACAGGCTGTCCAGTAAACCCGATACCGAATGCAGATCACGCTGCAGGGGATTATGATCGGCCTGCATGCTGGCTCGGTGCAGGTAATAACCGACCTGCTGAGAGATGCGGCTGATCTGCTCCAGCATCACCGGCTCGGCCTGTTCGATGGTTAACTCTTTTCCGCCGCGCAGCGAACGCAGGGTACTTTGCAGGACCGCCAGCGGTGTTTTCAGGCTGTGGGTCAGATCGGCCAGCGTCGTGCGGTAACGCGTGTAACGTTGACGCTCGTTGGTCAGCAACAGATTGAGGTTACGCACCAGCGAACGCAGCTCCTGCGGCGGCTTATCGTCCAGATTCTCACGCTGCCCGGTTTCCAGTTCGCGTACCTGAAGCGTCAAATGCCCAATCGGCCGTAAACTCCAGTGCGCCGCCAGCCAGAGCAGCGGGACAATTAAAATCAGGTTAGCGGCCAGAACATAGCTGAACCATGACCAGACCACATCGGAGTGCTGTAGCTCTTGCGGAATGGTATCGACCACCACAATGGTCAGGGCGGGCAGGTTGGTGGTGGCATCGTAGCGGTTGACGGCAACCGAATGGGTAAACGTATCCTGATCGTCATCGTCGTTATCATCCCACGCATGAAGCTGCTGCTGTGCCGTCAGATTGTCGCCCATGGCGGCCCGGCTGGTGCTGTTGTTGGTATCAATCTCGTAGAAATCAGGTTTTAACAGCCATTCGGGTTGAATCTTCTCACGAATTACCGGCACATCACGCTGCTGCCAGAGCAGCTTGCCGTGTTCATCATAAATAAATACCAGGGTGGGGAAATTAAGCATGGTGCGCTCGGGCTGCGCAATTGTCAGCTTATTATCTTTCCACTGTGCCAGGGTAAAAAATAAATTGCTCTCGCCTCGCATCACGCGATAGGTGTTTTTATCAAAACTCACCACATAGCCAATCACGGCGACCATGCCATAAGAAAGCGAGAGAATGAGAACGATGGCTGCGGAGGCCAGTAAAAAGCGTGTCCGCAGCGAAATAGGGCGATAACGTTTAAGCCAGGACATCATCAGAGATCAAAGCGGTAACCCTGGCCGCGAACGGTAGCGATAACTTCGTCAGAATGCAGCGCGAGGATTTTTTTGCGCAGGCGGCCCATTAATACATCGATCGTGTGGCTTTCACGCAATTCGGCATCGGGATACAGCTGCAACATTAATGAATCTTTACTCACCACTTTGCCCGCATTACGAATTAAGGTTTCCACGATGGTATATTCAAAGGCGGTCAGCTTAACCGGGCTTTCATTCACCGTCAGTTCGCGACGCGATAAATCGACCTGAAACGGCGGCATGGCAATAATTTGCGACGCATGACCACTGTTGCGGCGCATTAATGCCTGGAGGCGTGCGGCAACTTCTTCAATATGAAACGGTTTTGTGACGTAATCATCCGCACCGGCTTCCAGCGCTTCGACTTTCGCCTGCCAGCCTTCACGGGCGGTCAGCACCAGAATAGGCTGACGCACGGCATCATTGCGCCAGCGACGAATTAACGACATGCCGTCTTCACCGGGTAAGCCCAGATCAACCAACGCGATATCAGGTAAATGTTCCTGGAGAAAATAATCGGCTTCTTTGGCATCTTCAGCAGCATCAACCTGATGACCCATTTCTCGCAGTTGTACTGAAAGATGGTGGCGCAGCAGGGCATTATCTTCCACAACCAGAACACGCATAGGATTTCCTTAGCATCAGATCGAAACGAATTTAAATAAGTATAAGCGAAATGAATTAAACAGCAGGTTAACGCAGACCGGCGGGAACCGGTCTGCAGAAGGGATATTATTTCAGATCATCAACCATTTGAATCGCACGGCCAAGATAATTTGCCGGGGTCATCTGTTTTAAACGGGTTTTTTCTTCTTCAGGCAGCGCCAGGCTGTCGATAAAGGCCTGCATGCCTGCGGCGTCAACACGTTTACCGCGGGTCAGCTCTTTCAGCTTCTCGTACGGTTTTTCGATGCCGTAACGGCGCATCACGGTCTGAATCGGCTCGGCCAGCACTTCCCAGTTGTGATCCAGTTCATCCAGCAGGCGCTCGCGGTTCACTTCCAGTTTTGAAATACCTTTTAAGGTGGCCTGATAGGCGATCAGCGCATAGCCTACGCCGACACCCAGGTTACGCAGCACGGTAGAATCGGTCAGATCACGCTGCCAGCGGGAAACCGGCAGTTTGCTGGCCAGATGCTGCATGACCGCGTTGGCCAGGCCCAGATTGCCTTCCGAGTTTTCAAAATCGATAGGGTTTACTTTATGCGGCATGGTCGACGAGCCGATTTCACCCGCAACGGTTTTCTGTTTGAAGTGGTTGAGTGCCACATAGCCCCAGATATCGCGATCAAAGTCGATCAGGATGGTGTTAAAGCGGGCGATACAGTCAAACAGCTCGGCAATGTAGTCGTGCGGCTCGATTTGCGTCGTATAGGGATTCCAGGTGATGCCCAGCGAGGTAACAAACTCTTCACTCAGCTGGTGCCAGTCGGCTTCCGGGTACGCCGCAATGTGCGCGTTGTAGTTGCCCACGGCGCCGTTGATTTTGCCCAGCACTTCAATCTGCGACAGCTGACGTAGCTGACGTTCCATGCGGTAGGCTACGTTGGCCATCTCTTTACCCATGGTCGATGGCGTAGCGGGCTGGCCGTGCGTGCGAGACAGCAGGGGAATATCACGGTATTCCTGCGCCAGGCCTTTTACGGCGGCGATCAGCTGCTGCCAGTAAGGCAGAATGACATCGCGGCGTGCTGTTTCCAGCATCAACGCATGGGACAGGTTATTAATGTCTTCAGAGGTGCAGGCAAAATGAATAAATTCCGACACTGCATGCAGGGCGGGCACATCCGCCACTTTTTCTTTCAGGAAATACTCAACCGCTTTCACGTCATGGTTGGTGGTGCGCTCAATGGTTTTGATGCGTGCGGCGTCTGCTTCGCTGAAACGGGCGACGATCTCGTCAAGGAAAGCGTTTGCGTCAGCATCAAATGCAGGAACTTCCTTGATCTCTGCGGTCGCAGCCAGTTTTTGTAACCAGCGAACTTCAACCTCAACGCGGAACTTCAGCAAACCAAATTCGCTGAAAATTGCGCGCAGCGGGCTGACTTTATCGCCGTAACGACCATCGACAGGTGAGACGGCGGTCAGAGAGGATAATTCCATCAGTGCAACTCCTGATTCATTTAACGGTGTTTGCCTCACTGACTCAGTAAGTCAGTGGCAGGCGGGATAAAATCGATTTGGCTTCGCGCAGTAAACGCTGGCGCGAAAACATCAGCTGCAGTCGGCCTCCGCCAACCTGTTGCCACAACACGGCGGCACGAATGCCGGCCAGCAGCGTGGCGCGAACTTTACTCTGTAGCAGGGAATTCTGTAGCACTGCCGGCGATCCGGTTACCTGAATACGTGGGCCGAGCGGGCTAATCACATCGACATAAATGCCCGCCATGGCGCTCAGAATAGTGTCGGATTCCAACGTGTAATGCGCCAGCTGACGATCGAGCTGGCTGATACGCTGGGCCAGGGTGTTCATAGCCTGCTTGTTCGCATTGAGCTTGCGCTCCAGTACCGTCAGGCTCAACGTGTAACGGGTCAGTTCGGCACCAGCGCCCTGACGTTGCGTGCTGTTCAACACGGCCATCAGGGTTTCCAGCCCCAGGCGCAGGTTGGCTTCGTTGTTACCAAATACCGCCAGGGTCGAGGGAGGATTCAGGTCCAGTACGCTGCGCAGTGACACCGTCAGCGCCTCCGGCTGACAATGTCCCTGATTGGCTAACTGCTGCACCAGATGGGCCGCCTGGCAAATTCCCGCCAGTGCAAAGGTAATGTCCTGATAGTTTTTTGCCACGGTTACTCCTGTTTACGCGTTATTCCCACCGGTATTATGCGGCAACCCAAGGCAAACGTTCTTCGATGATACCGCCACCCAGGCAGACTTCATCAAGGTAGAACACCGCAGACTGACCCGGCGTGACCGCAGCAACGGGCTCATCAAACCGGACTTCAATTTTATCCTCGCCGTGCGGGATAATTTCGCAGGGGATATCGGTCTGACGGTAGCGGGTTTTCACCGTACAACGCAGCGGTGCGGTTAGCGGCTGACGATCAACCCAGTGTAACTGCTGGGCAATCAGACCCACTGACATCAGTCGGGGATGGTCGCCGCCCTGCGCCACGATCAGGCGGTTGCGCGCCACGTCTTTATCAACGACGTACCAGGGATCGTCTTTGCTTTCTTTAAGACCGCCAATGCCCAGCCCTTTACGCTGGCCGAGCGTGTGATACATCAGGCCCTGGTGCTCACCCACAACCTGTCCGTCGACGGTTTCAATTTCACCCGGCTGGGCAGGGAGGTAGCGCGCGAGGAATTCGGTAAACTTGCGTTCACCGATGAAGCAAATGCCGGTGGAGTCTTTTTTCTTCGCCGTCACCAGCTCAAGTTGTTCAGCGATGCGACGCACTTCAGGCTTTTCCAGCTCGCCGACCGGGAACAGGCTCTGCGCGATTTGCTGGTGGCTGAGTGTGTAAAGGAAATAGCTCTGGTCTTTGTTACCATCCAGACCGCGCAGCAGGTGGCTGCGGCCATCGATATCCTGACGGCGGACATAGTGCCCGGTGGCGATGAAGTCTGCACCCAGATCCTCTGCGGCAAACTCCAGAAACGCCTTGAATTTGATTTCTTTATTACACAGGATATCGGGATTGGGAGTGCGGCCCGCTTTGTACTCTTCCAGGAAGTGTTCAAAGACATTGTCCCAGTACTCTGCCGCAAAGTTCACTTTGTGCAGTTTAATACCTAACTTGTCGCACACGGCTTGCGCATCCGCCAGATCGTCAGCGGCGGTACAGTATTCCTCGCCATCGTCTTCCTCCCAGTTCTTCATGAACAGGCCTTCAACCTGATAGCCCTGCTGTTGCAGTAACCAGGCGGAAACGGAAGAATCGACGCCGCCGGACATTCCGACGATCACTTTTTTCTGGCAGTTATCAGACATCACAAGCTCGCAAAACAGTAAAACAGGCGGCGCATTCTATCACGCTGAACGCGGGTGCGCACCTTCATGAAACGGCCAGTTGAACGGGCTGATCAGGTCGAGCGGATAGCGTACGCCCTGTTGCCAGCGGCGTACGCTTTCGGCAACCAGAGGCGAGCGCAGGTTAGAGGCCGACAGAATCTGCTCTGGCGCGACCCACCAACAGCAATCAATGTCGCTGTCCTGCGGAGCCGTTGGCTGGATATCGTCCAGATCCACGCCAAACAGAAACCGCACAAAAGGCGTATTATCCGGGGCGATCCACTGGTTTATGCCGATAAAATACTGCATTTCGGCCCGAATGCCGGTCTCTTCAAACAATTCCCGTGATGCGGCTTCATGCAGCGTTTCATCGGCTTCAAGATGACCGGCAGGCTGGTTCCAGGTGGCGATGCCGTTGACGCGTTCTTCAACGACCAGTAATGCACCCCGAGCCTGCACCAGGCACGCGACGGTGACATGCGGTTTAAACATCGATCCTCCTGAATTGTTAACTTAAAGTTATGGAAATGATAATGGCAGTCAACCTTGTGCGCTGATATCGCGCCAGGCACCCGGCGCCAAATCGCCCAGCGTAAACTCGCCCATGGCATAGCGCACCAGACGCAGGGTTGGAAAGCCAATATGGGCCGTCATACGTCTGACCTGACGGTTGCGTCCTTCAAAAAGCGTTATTTTCAGCCACTGTGTTGGAATGGCTTTGCGCTCGCGAATCGGCGGCTGGCGCGGCCACAACCAGTCGGGCTCAGCCACTTTTTCGACGCCAGCCGGTAACGTCGGGCCATCTTTCAGATTAACGCCATCGCGCAAAGGTTGTAGATCGGTTTCCTCAGGCGCGCCTTCCACCTGCACATAGTAAATCTTGCCGGTGCGCTTGCCGGGCTGCGTCAGCGCCGCCTGTAGCGGACCATCGTTAGTCAGGACCATCAGTCCTTCGCTGTCGCGATCGAGTCGGCCCGCCGCGTAAACGTCACTCACGTCGATAAAATCTTTGAGGGTGCGGCGGCCGGCTTCATCGGTAAATTGCGGCAGAACATCGAAGGGTTTGTTGAACAGAAGCACGCGGCGGACGGCAGGCGGCGAGGACGCCTTGCGATGCACGGGACGTGTTTGTTGGCTGAATCGTTTATTTGGATGAGAAGTCTGATTAGTTTTTCGCATACGCTTTGCAGTCTGGAACATTCAGCGCATTATAACGCGAAATTGCGGTGATTGGCGTGGCGTGAATATTCAAGTAGTATTGACGCGCATCTTACAAATCATTAACAAAAAATCGCTCGAAGGAGAGGTTAATGGAAAGCAAAGTAGTTGTTCCGGCGGAAGGTCAGAAAATCACCCTGAATCAAGGTAAACTGGTTGTCCCAAATAACCCGGTTATCCCTTACATCGAAGGGGATGGTATCGGCGTTGATGTGTCACCAGTGATGCTGAAAGTGGTTGATGCCGCTGTGAAAAAAGCCTACAACGGCGAGCGTAAAATCTCCTGGATGGAGATTTATACCGGTGAAAAATCGGTTGAACTCTACGGTCAGGATGTCTGGCTGCCGCAAGAAACCCTCGATTTAATTAAAGAATACCGCGTAGCGATCAAAGGCCCACTGACCACGCCAGTTGGCGGCGGCATCCGTTCTCTGAACGTTGCGCTGCGTCAGGAACTGGATCTGTACGTTTGCCTGCGTCCGGTGCGCTACTATACCGGTACACCAAGCCCGGTAAAACGTCCTGAAGACACGGATATGGTGATCTTCCGCGAAAACTCCGAAGATATCTATGCCGGTATCGAATGGAAAGCGGGCACGCCAGAAGCGGATAAAGTCATCAAATTCCTGCGTGAAGAAATGGGCGTGAAGAAAATTCGCTTCCCAGAAAACTGCGGTATCGGTGTTAAACCGTGTTCGGAAGAGGGCACCAAGCGCCTGGTCCGTGCAGCAGTGGAATATACCATCACTAACGATCGTGATTCACTGACGCTGGTACACAAAGGCAACATCATGAAGTTCACCGAAGGCTCCTTCAAAGACTGGGGTTACCAGTTAGTGAAAGACGAGTTCGGCGGCGAGCTGATCGATGGCGGCCCATGGATGAAATTTAAAAATCCAAACACCGGTAAAGAGATCATCGTAAAAGACGTGATCGCCGATGCCTTCCTGCAGCAAATCCTGCTGCGTCCGGCAGAATATGACGTTATCGCCTGTATGAACCTGAACGGTGACTACATCTCTGACGCCCTGGCGGCGCAGGTTGGCGGTATCGGTATTGCACCAGGCGCAAACATCGGTGACGAATGTGCGCTGTTCGAAGCCACCCACGGTACGGCACCGAAGTACGCAGGTCAGGATAAAGTGAACCCAGGTTCCGTGATTCTGTCCGCTGAAATGATGCTGCGTCATATGGAATGGTTCGAAGCCGCAGACCTGATTGTTAAAGGCATGGAAGGCGCAATCGCTGCCAAGACCGTGACCTATGACTTCGAACGTCTGATGGATGGCGCTAAGCTGCTGAAATGTTCAGAGTTTGGTGACGCGATTATCGCGAATATGTAATCCAGAATTTGGGTTAAACGAGAACGGGAGCCGGTTGGTTCCCGTTTTTTATTAGTATGTTAATAACATTCAGCAACATTATTTATCAAAACCAGGTTATTCATCATAAACGTTAAGGTTTTTTTGGCTTCCAAAATCACGCAGCTAATTACCTTGGCAATTAGGTTTAGAGACAGCATTACGGTAAACAGTTCTGCCGCAGTAAACAGCTTGTCCTTAGATAGGAACAATGCGTACCGCAAACTAAAGCTCTCAGAGGGAATGAACCGCATTAAATTTCAAATGGCGGAGGGTTTTGTTGAAAGGAACTGGCAAGCTTGATGTGCGGCTTGAGATAGATTGCGAGTCTTAAAATCTTATCACAATAACGATTTCACAGCCCTCTGTCAGGGTTATTCGTTCTTACCATCGAATTGCCTTAGCAATTTTTTCCAGGAAACTGCGCCATGTTTCACCCCATGGTTCTGGACGAAAATGATCGCAATCTAACTGCTCTGACGTTGTTTTTAGTTCCTCATCGTCAGAGATACGTAATAATGAACCGATTTCATTGCGGGCATCTGCTTTTGAAAGGACGTTAGTGTCGAAATAGCAGGCGGCTGTTTCACCGACAGCGTTGTCAAAATCGTCGTGATAACAGCTGAAAGAGGCGGTTAAAATCTCGCGCATGACTGGGTACGTCATTTTATCTTTACCCCATCCACGGATAAGACGTGAGAACATAATATGACTTCCCATTGTAGAATTTTTGAAGCAAAACAACCCTCACACTTGAGCAGGTTTCTTTGATTGAACTGCCTTGCCTGAGACCGTAACCAATTGCAGTTTTACTTCTGTAAACAAGCTCAAGTGGCCCAGGATTTTTCGCCCAGTATGTGAATTTGAGTCGGTTAGCGTTCAAAGCCGAACTTATTGTTTTTTCAGCCAGCTCACAGGAGAAAGGAAAGAATACCGACTGCATTGGTGCGCACCTAAAAGACGGGCGAGTAATCCCTTATCTGGGATAGCAACCTGTTTTGCCAATCGCATTGCTTGCTCGACTGATAGTCAGAACGCTGACTATCAGCGACATGACTCAACAGTGGAGGCCGCTTTTTCTGGTATGACGCACCTGTTTTGTATAAACGGGTTTTTATGATGTGATTTAATCACTTTTGCAGGATTGCCTGCAGCAACAGTATAGGGAGGAATGTCTTTCGTTAAAACAGAACCTGCGCCAATCACAACATCATTGCCTATCTTAACACCTTCAACTACAGAAACGTTCGGGGCGATATAGACGTTATCGCCAATGATGGCACAGTCTCCTGTATTGGAACCAATACAGACATTTGGCGAAACGTTGAAGTTTGCGCCTATCTGGGTGCCGGGATTGATCACAATGCTTCCGACGTCGATATGACCGATATACAGCCCTGGCCCAATCCGGGTAGAAGGGCAGAGAAAGATATGAAATTTTTTGCACTTACGCTTAAAAACACGTTTAGCAATACGTCTGCACGTCTTACTCTTATGTGTGCTCATTCTGAACCAAAAACAAAAATTAAACGCTTCATTTTTAAGAAAGGTTTTAATAAATGTTTTAAAACTGATGTCAGCTGCGTAACGATAAAGGTCGTCTCTAATCAATTCAGCAGTATCAACTGGCTGCGTGTGAGCATTCATGTAGTATTCATTCTTGGCTGAGAGTAAATCAGAAAGGGACGCAGGTATATTTCAGAATGAAAATATTAGCAGGTATAAGCTTGATGTCAAAGCAAAAAATTAGGCGTTTATAGTTTTATCTCTGTTGTTGGCAAAGGACATGAACCCGTCAGTCTGCAAGTGTCCGTTCATTTGCAAACCATTCTTTTTCTCAATGAGAGTGCAGCTTATTCCGTTATTGATTGAGAAGATAGCCGCAAGTCAAAGATAGGTTATTTGTAGGTCGCCCTGTCGGGCGCAGATTAAATCGCGTGATAATTGTAATGCGCTGTGATGATCACCCTCTTACATGCTTAATCCAGATCACAATCCATGCCCTTCAGAATGAAGGCAACGGGGTGAACAGACAGCATTGGATAGATTATCCGCATGTTAGCAACCGTTCTTCAGAACTGTAAAATCAAACTTACTTACCCTGTACAGCGATGTTTTTTGTCAGGGCCAAAAGCTTTATTTATGCCCTATATAACTGCAAAAAACGGCTTCTGTTGCTGTAATGCTCAAATGAAAAACTTTAACCGAATATTATTTCAGAGATAACAAAGTTAAATGAGTGAAAATGCCATCTCTATTCCATCGCGTTCACCATGAGCTTTACCTGCCAGTTACTCCTTGTCTGCTATTGACTCTCAGGGAGCAGAATCAGTAAGACGGTTCATTTATTGTCCTGGGGCAATAATTACTGATGATAAAAATATATGTTAGCCTTATAAAACGTTATCGATTACATTTTCATATGTTTATTGATTTAGGGAACGGAGCCAGGTAAACAATCCGGAATCTATCCGACATAGCCAGCTAATATGTCGTCATAAGGCTTCATTTTTTCTGATTCCATTTTGAATGCTTGCTTATGTGGAAGAGAAAGGCCTTTTCTCGCCTTTTGATATTGTGGTTTCAAAATGATCAAAAACGGATGTGCGAACACCGCAGGTTGCCTGTCTTTCTTAGTGACTTAATTTATTAACTATAAAAGGAGCGATATATGTGGTTTTTCAGAAATGCAAAAATGATCCCGTGGAGCCTGAACGGTCACCAGCCCGGAGATGTTCTTTCTATGGGGGCAGTAGAAATCAATCCGGACGTTACGGAGGCACAAAAAAATACAAGGTAGCGATGCGCCTTTATCGAGTCGGATGCGATACTGGCATAATACACTGGTCCGGTGGTCCATTTGTCAGCCCTGGATACGTATTCATTAACTACAACGGTACGCGAAATATTTTTCCTTATGGAACTACGGCTGACAAGTTCGACACTGTCGGCGACTTCCTGGAATATCAAAAGGAAAATGTCAAAATTTACCATAGTCTTGTCGAGGACGGTATAATTAATGAAAACATGTTTATTTTGCCCATTAATGGCTATCTGTTTACCGAAGCAATTATGGTGTATGAAAACGAAGAAGATGAGAGAGATAATATCGAATATGAAACTTTCCAGTTGAATGCCGTGTTTTGCCCGCTTACGAAAAATTAAACAGATAAAAAATGCGCTTCATTGAAGAACGTACCTTGTCAGAGGCACTGCATTTCAGTGCCTCATCAGCGTTCCATATCATCTCTCTTTGTGCCAAAAACAGGTAATTCGGCTACTTCCCAACAGTCGCGCGAAGCGTGCTGCGATGTTTCTCAACGTTACCGTTCTGGTCAATCACTTCATATTCGACGTTTGCACCGGGGTTAACGGAAGTGGTGACGGGAACCACAATATCAGACAGCGGTGCGACCATAATATTTCTCAATACCGCTTTTTCCACTTTCGCGTTCAGGCTCATATACCAGGGCGTAGGATTAGAAATCATGATTTGCTGGCTTTGTCGGGTAAAGCGTAGTTTTTGTGCATCTTCCGGCCGGGGTGCACCCAGCCCTGTCGGACGTACAAAAACCTTCAGGCGAAGACGCAGCGGCAGAACGACTTTTTTATCGCGTTGGTTGTCAGATTTTTTGAGCGCCGGTATCTGGTAGAGATTTAGCCAGTACAGGGTTTCTTTCCCGGTGGGCAAGCCAGCGCGTGAGGTCAGCATCAGCTTTATAGAGCGTAATTCGCCGGGCTGCATTTTCAAGACCGGCGGCATAGCCATGACCGGTGTTTTACTCTTCTCTGGCGGGGCATAGATATCGCCGTCATCTGTCCAGATTTGTAAAACGGCAGGGCTGTTTTCACTGTTGACCAGATTGACGGATTGCGCAATCTCGTTGGCGTTGAAAATAATGCGGGTTTTATCAATGTTTACAACGGCAACTGCCTGCGTTGACAATAACGCCGTGAGTAAATACAGGCTGCTACTGAAAACTGACCACCACTTGTAACTGTGCATTAACGGTTCCTGAAGTGATAACTTGTCCGGGAATAGCCTCAAGGGAGGCAGTAAAATCGCCGCTGTAGATCTCACCGTTGTCTGATGACGTAAGTGTGGTTAAATCTTTATAGGCATACCATCCACGCGTATTGCCTGTGCCGGTACTGCTTATATCGGGCAACAGGTTGAGAGGAGTACCGGCACTGTTGTAGATTTTTATCCCTACGCCAGAGGCTGAACTGCCGTTGCTTTCCCCATAATTTGTGTCAAGCAGCCAGGTTAACCCACCGCTACTGGTGGTGAGACCCAGCGTCTGAGCCATGGCCACAGCCTGAGGCTGATTTACCAGAAAACCCATCGCGACGTTGGCTGATTTCAGAGTGGAGTTCTGGATCCCGGATGTTGCCCCGGTTTCGCAGCGAAGGGTAATGGAAAAAGGTGCCTGGCTGCTGCCTCCACCGGCTAAAACGCCAATACTGGTCAATGGCAGAGAGACGACCGCAGGGTAATCGTACACCTCGCAGGCTGCGCCGCGAACATAGGTGACTGTCTTCCATGAACTCCAGCCAACAGGCCAGTCATAGTGCCAGCCATTCCACACCGTGGCATGATCCGCACCGATATAAAGATTATTACTTTCCAGTCCAGGACCTTTAAATGCAATATATCCGCGGGGTTGATTGTTTGTCTCAAAATAATAGTTGTCACTATTGACGTAATGTTTACCTTCATCAATTTTAAATATCTCGTAGAGCACACTGCTAAATATACTGGCCGGGATGTAGATTTTTTGCCCGTCGGTATACCAGTCGCTGGCACTAAGCTGCCGTCCTTTCCAGTAGCGGCTGTAATATTCACCCGTGCTAAGGTTGGTTAGTCTCACCGCCACATTTTTGAACTTATCAAAATAAGCGCCGTCAACCTCGCTGGTGACATATTTACCAGCTTCTTCTCTGTCGCCATTAGTCGAATACATTTCATAGAGT
Source organism: Pantoea sp. SGAir0183 (assembly GCF_043545505.1). NCBI lineage: Bacteria > Pseudomonadati > Pseudomonadota > Gammaproteobacteria > Enterobacterales > Erwiniaceae > Pantoea > Pantoea sp. SGAir0183. The sequence continues at coordinate 2,738,191 of NZ_CP028053.1, read as the reverse complement.
TTGCCGGCATCAGCCATGTCGCAGCGGTACAGAATCTGATTTGGCGTAAACGCATCCTTCATCGGGTTATTGAGCGGATGGCCGACCGCACTGGCCAGCAACGTCCCCGAGGGCTGAAAGAGGTTGCCGGAATTGATATTAATGATTGCAGGCAATGCCAGCCGCCCTGTGCATTCATCACAGGCACCCTCCCATCCCTTTGCGGTATAGCCGGCATCTTGAGCGGCCTGGGAAAGCTGGCTTTTACTTGTCACTTTTGTGCAATTCGCCAGTAGTGGAAGCGGTACCAGTGAAGTAATGATTAACGAAAGCAGGGTTCTTGTAAACACGCGCTACTCCTTATTACATAAGCCGGGAAGCTGGATCAGGTGATCGTCTTGCTTTCCAGTAATTTGATAACTCACAAGACAGGTTTGTTGTCCATCGTTATCCCAACTGACTTTAAGTGTGCCGGAGTCGTGGGGGACACGCGCATAAAGCTGGCCGCCCTGGCCGACAACACCAATGACGGTGTTGTCGGCATCACGAACTTCAGCGCCCATCGGGGGCGCTTCCCCTTCGTTACTGGTGAGCGAGATCAAGACTGCTTTGCCTTTAATGGTGGCGAAATTTACCCGTACAACAGCCCCCGCATAGGGAACAACACGTTGACTACCACCGGTCAGTTCGGCATCAGCATTCATATCCAGCGTGTCCAGGCTGATGTTATTTTCGCGGTAGGCACTGAGTGAAGGCAAAATGGCATAGCCGAAGCGATCGATGACAGCTCTCTGACCATTACGCACCAGCGCGCCCTGTGCGCCATCGGCCTCAACCAGAGCGAACGTCTCACTGCTGTACGGGCCAAGTGTGATGCCGCCCCGATGAAGCACCACGGTGCCAGATGCTCCCAACCCAGCCTGGCGATAGTCTTCGCCCTGGCCATAATTCGCACGAAAAGCCCCCAGACGCGTATTCTGCTGAATGTTCCCGCCAAAGTTCAGTGCGTGTCCGCTGTTGCCATCGCCATTGCGAGAATGCTCGCTGCCGCCATAGACAGAATAAGACACATCATTGTTGTCACCCGCCGCGCCTGACAGGGACAGGGATGAGCTACGTGTTTGTTTTGACTGGTTATAGTAATAGGAGACAGAAGAGGTGTTGTTCCAGTCCAGAGGCATTGAGATATTAAAGGAGAAGGTATTTTCGGTATAACGTTGTGCGCGAGAGTCATCCTGCCGGTTGAAGAGATCCAGGTCGGATCGCGTCGTATTCCATGTCGTGCGCTGGCGTGCGACGTTGAAGCCGTAACTGATCTTTTTCCAGTTGTTGTTATAGCCAAGCTGCAACTGAGTGATGCGGGATTTATTGTTGTAGTAATCGGCTGTGCTGGCGCTCAGGCTGAACATACCGACGTTATCAAATGACTGACCCAGGGTTGCGGATAACCGGTTACGCTGGTTCATCGAATCGGAATAGTAGCTGATGCCTGTCTCATTCTGCCTTCTGACGCCCAAAACGTCCTGCAGATCGCGGAAACCGCTGGTGGAGTAACGGTAGGCCGCTAATACCAGATTTGTGCCGGTTTCGAAGGTTTTACTGTAGCTCAGTTCGGCACGCCAGCCGGTCGTTTTTTTATTTTGCTCCACGCGAGCTTGTGAAAAAATGGTGTTTATACCCATAGCTCCGACCGGTGAACCCCATACACCGCCTGCCAGCCATGCCTGATAATCTTTCGCGATGCGTGAACCGGCCGTTGCGGTGAAGCGGTTACTGATGCCGCGCTGCAAGACACCTTCAAAAAAAGTGTTGTCCACACTGTAATACTGACGTACACGTCCCAATGCCAGGCCATATGTCCAGTTTCCAGGGCGAACAGAATCCGGGACAGAAGAGTAGGGCACCGTAAAGGTCGATCGCTTCCCGTTAGCTTCAATAACCTCAACCTCCAGGTCTCCCTGACCGCTGGTGTTATACAGGTCGTCAATGACAAAGGGGCCGGGTGGAACGCTTGTCTCATAGACAACGTTATTGAGCTGACGCACGATAACGCGGGCATCGGAAGTCGCCACACCCTGTACTTCTGGCGCATAACCTCGCTTGCCCTGCGGCCACATGCGTTCGTCAGAGGCGAGTTTGATGCCGTTAAACGCAAGGCTGCCGAACAGAGAGTTGCTCGTGTAGTTATCACCTAAAGCAAGCTGACTGTTTATGCCCTCTAAAGGCCGTTGCACCCAGCTTCTGACCTGATTGTATCGATAACGGCTTCCGGCTCGGCTGTTGCGTAAATAACGCAGATTACCCTGATGACGAAACTGCCACTTTTCCAGATTGGTGCCTGCTGTGATTCCGCTCCATAAATATTCATACCGGTAATTTGACGAGCGGTTTTCCGACCACATGAAGTTGGTGTTGTGACGCAGAAAGAGGGCCGTAACGCCTTCATCCCATTCAGATGTGGGAATGTAGCCGCGGGGAGCACGGTTCAGGCTCGCCAGTGGAAGCATAAAATGCAGACGAAGCGATGACTGATCGAAACGCCAACTGCCCGCCTCTGTCCAGCCGGCTAATGGCTGACAGCGCTCTGTAGGTTGCCCGGCGCGCGGGATTTTTAATTGCATTAGCGTCACGATATCTTCAGGCAGGCAGGGCTCGACTTCGCCCTCGTCGCTGAATTTCCTGAAGTTAATTTTGACCCCGGATTTAATCATCTTGTTGTTGAGGTAAATATCAACCAGGTAATAGCCTTGGACAATTTCGTTTTGATTGAATTGTTCGATGTTTTTCCCAAATGTCGCCCCTTGAAAAAGCGAGGAGTCGAAATAATATTCTTCGCTACAGACAGAGTAAGAAAAGCAGGCCGACACGGTAAAAGCTATGAGTTTCGGACTAATTAACTTCAACCGTAAAGTTTTCACTGATTTTAGCTCCCTGATCATTAACTGCCGAGACTGAAATCACCCCTGTGCCCTGAAGACGTTTACTATTACTGAACCAGTAAGTCTTTCTGGAGAAAGGAGAGACCATATCCGCCTCTTGTTTTAAAGACTGATTGCCCACTTTTAAAACAACATCCACTAATGACGCGTGCCAGGGCTGCGCGTTGTCAATTTCGATCCCCATCCCTTTATTCGACTGATATAAAGGTGTTATCTTTATGCCTTTAAGAATATTTTTTGGCGCGCCAATACTTTTAGGGCGATAAAAGATCTTCATACGATTACGTAATACCACCAGCATTGCATTCTGCGTTTTATCTTTAGCGATATTTGAAGGTGGGATCTGAAGTGTATTAAACCAGTATACAGATTCACGATCCTGCGGTTGTGATGCGGGATTATTCAATATTACTTTAGCAATCTGACCAGCTTTGGGCTGAATGCGGAATACCGGTGGCGTAATAATGAACGGTGTATTTGCGCGGCTTTCTGGCTGTGAGCTGTCGTCGCCATTATCGAACCAGCTCTGAATAACGTAGGGAACAGCATCATTGTTTTTAAATTGAACATCTATAGAGCGTGCCTGTTCGGGATAGATAATACGACTGCCCATAATTGTCACGCTGGCATTCGTGCAAGGGGCCAATAACAAGGCCGAAAATAATGTTGAAAAAAATTTTAACGCAATGGCGCGTCTGCGAATAAACATAGACAGGTTCTCAATCATTTATTGTGCACTCCGCTGAATGGGAGTGCACCAGGTAAGAATTACTGATAAGTCACGGCATACTGAAGTGAGGCGCTAACGGTACCTGCAGTAGCGGAGTTAGTAGCATAATATTGTGCAGAATAGGTCGCTGATTTTTCCGTTTCGCCGGGGCTCAGGGTTAAATCACCATTACCGTCGTAGCCTCCGGTTAAATTTATTTCTTTACCTTCCGTGTCCAGCAACTGAACTTCAACGTTTTCAGCACTACCATTGCTTTTCAAATTACCGGTAGTGCTCACGTTGTTACCGATAAAAATAGTGGACACGCGAGTTGAATTTGTTGAACCGGTACAGCCACTGATGGCGACAGTGAAATCCGTCTTACCAGCGATATCTCCGGTTTTAAGCAACTCGTTTACGCCTACGGTTGGCATGAGTACAACCGGTGCACTCTCATTGCTATTCACGCTAACGGAACAGGTTTCATCACTGACTTCACCTTTAAAATTAATAGTGTTAGCTGAATCCGCCAGTGCTTGTCCTGATACCAGCGCTGCACTAATCAACAGAGGTAAGGTCATAGCTTTAGTATTTAACATGATTGTATTTTCCTTTTACATTTTTAACTGGAGAACAACTGATTCAGGCTGCTTCCCGTCTTACGACGCACCGAATCTTTAATGCAGTAGATCTTTTTTACACCAAGTTGCATTTTTTTTGATATTTCACCCAGAGATAACCCATGATTCACCAGTTCCAAAAAATTAACCTCATCGCTGGTTAACGGATTAACACCTTTTTTCTCACCTCCTTTTAAACCGTAGTAACATGCGTTAATAGATTTTTTTATCTCGGCAATGCCCGTCCCCGGATAAATGACCGTATTGATGCTTTTATCCTGCTGTTTCCAGAAGGCTGCTAAGGATGCCAGGCGGCGATCGCAAATCAGAATAATAATTAAACCTGGAGACTTCAGGTAGTCGAGCCAGTTGTGATTAGTAAAGTAGCGAATGTTGTGTGCGGAAAAGTCTACAAAAATGCAACCTTTCATATATAAGCTTTCATAACGGCCAGTGACTACTGACAAAATTCCTTTAACTAAAAAAGAATTCCTTGCTGGCCAGATGGCTACTTTCTGTATCGGACAGCGTTTGATTTCTGCTGTAAGTTCATTCACTAATTCGCATCGATAGCGGCAGCTAAAACAGGAAATCCTTTCTCGTGTAATCCTTCTCATAAGCTGATTCTGATGCTCTTTAAGAAAGGTGAGGTAAACATAGCATCATTAAGCTTTATAACTCAACGCGTTGGAAAGGCGCAGTGTATAATATGTGCGGAATAATCCGAAAGAGTTATGTTTCATTTTTGAGCGGTGTCGAAAAGAGATTTTTCTCACAAGAGGGCAATTTCATACGAACTGTCAAAGATGGCACTTTTTTTCGAAAGTAAGATAATTCCGCGCTTTCCAGGATTTTTCAATTAATTCTTTTTAAACGATCAATAAAATTATCGCACTTTAAGATAAAATCACTTTTCTGGTTAATTTCCTGTTATGGTTATATTTAAATGATAATAAATCATGGTGTGATGTTAAAATCCCTAGTGTTGGTAATTAATAATGCCGAAATTTTGATGTTATATTTATAATTTATGCTTAAATGTTATCTTGATTAATTTTTGCGCAATAATGCACGAGATACGCGATGGGGTTTGATCCATACGTGTTCATTTACAATTGGAGAACTTTTCTTAAACTTTTTGACACTGCTGTAATGTTTCGCCTTCGTTTGTAAGGTATGAGACCATAAATGCAAACTTGATGAAAAGCTATCACAATATTTGGCCTGTCAGATCAATGATAATGAGAAGACAGCATTGCCGTTTTAAGGCCTCGATAAGAAGCTATGTTGCGCTTATGTAAATTGCCTGTAATGGTGTGTTCTGAATTATAAGGCAAAGTTCTGATAACCGCGGGCTATCACACTAAACAATAATAACAATTTGCCGCATCTCCCCGTCAGCGTGACTATGGGGATATGAAGACATATCGTATTAAAGTGGGCTACCACAACCCCTCTCCACTTACATTCATGCAACTGGATGAGCAGCTTGCTGATCACGCTTTTTACAGCGCGCGTACCGATGCTGATAATGGCGGGTTTCGCTATTTCCAGGAATATGAGTACCAGTCTGATTCTGCCGATTATTGTTCAGTGTGTTCCCTGGCTTATCATCACGCCTGCCAGGTCCGAAAATGTCCGCTGGTGCTGGTGGAGGTAAAAGAAGATAGCGCCGGATGACAGGCGCTATACATAAAGCCTGTCCGGGACAGGTCGCAGTATCCCTGTACTTCCTCGGTATTCAAATTTTCCCGGCTGGCATACACTGACCACGTATACAACGAGGGCTAAGCGATGCCATCCATCAAACACATAACCTCCGATTGCTGTATTGTCGGTGGTGGCCCGGCAGGTCTGATGCTGGGATATTTATTGTCACGTGCCGGTTTGCAGGTGGTAGTGCTGGAGAAGCACGCTGATTTTCTGCGCGACTTTCGTGGCGATACCATTCATCCCTCCACCCTTCAAATCATGCACCATCTGGGCTTACTTGATGCGCTGCTCACGCTGCCGCATCAGCGTGTCGAAAAACTGCAGGCAGAAATGGGCGGTGAAGAGGTCACGATGGCCGACTTCTCCCGCCTGCCGGTGCGTTGCCGCTTTATTGCCTTTATGCCGCAGTGGGACTTTCTGAATTTTCTGGCGGAGAAAAGCGCGCAGTTTTCAGGTTTTACACTGCTTAAATCGACCGTGTGTCGTGAGTTGATCACCGAGAATGGTCAGGTGTGCGGCGTACTGGCGGAGCAGGCAGGCCAGCCAATGGAAATTCGCGCCCGTCTGGTGGTGGGAGCGGACGGACGGGATTCCGTTATTCGTGCCCAGGCCGGGCTCAGCAGCCAGCATTTTGGCGCGCCGCGCGACGTTCTCTGGTTCCACCTCAATAAACAGCCCGACGATCCGCTGACCGGCATGGGCCATACCGGCCCGCGCAACAATTTTATCGTCATTGATCGGGGGGATTACTGGCAATGTGGTCTTACCATTCCCAAAGGCCAGTTTGAGGCCTTACAGGCGCAGGGGCTGGATGCGCTTAAAGACACTATTGCGGCGGTTTCGCCCTTTGCCGCTTCACGTCTGGCGGAGGTCGACAGTTGGGAAAAACTCAAACTGTTGTCTATCCGGATAGACCGTCTGGATCAGTGGGCAAAACCGGGCGTGCTGTGCATTGGCGATGCGGCGCATGCTATGTCACCGATCGGCGGGGTTGGGGTTAACCTGGCGATTCAGGATGCGGTGGCGGCGGCGAACCTGTTAACGCGACCACTGCGCAGGGGAACGCTGAAGTTAAGCGATCTCCATAAGGTCCAGAAACGCCGTCAGTTTCCTACCGTGGCGACCCAGTTCCTGCAAATTAAAATGAGCAGCAACAAGCCACGTGCCAGCGGGCAAAGTAAGATGCCCGCCATGATGCGTAAATTCCCGTTTCTGCGCTTCGTATTTGGCCGGCTTATTGGTTTAGGATTCAGAACGGAAAGGCCGAGGGAATGCCGTTGACAGCTCGCTGTCTGCCAGACGTGAACAGTCGGCACTAAAGGCTGAGCCGTCGGGCAGCATGGCGGAAGATGCGCAACGTTATACCCGCGAGCCATAACCCCAGGCTATAAAAGACAGCCAGGCTGTGTCTGCTGTCTGGTGGCTTTTTGCATCCGGCGTTTTGCTGCCACGCGGTATCCGGTTTTTCCCCCTGACACGATCTGCTATGTAAAGCCCTGCGACGCGTTTAGCGACTATTCCAGTGTACGTGCCTCAGCCGCGCGAATGCTCCCGTCCTGTCAGGCATTCATCGCTTTACGTACTGTGATGCGTAAAATATTCAACGGGTAAGAAACTTCATGCCCGGCTGGCCGAATGTCCTGATGACGCAGCAACTCTTTACGTACAGTGTCCAGCGGTATATTGCTGTCGGCACTGCGCGCAGGGCAGGGCGCCAGGGTGTGATGTGATTATTTTCGTCCGGGAGACAAAATCGTATCGGCTGAAATTCTATACTCTCACTGTCAACGCCGTACTGATTTTGCATAAATCCCGGAGGAACCCTGAATGGAAACGCCTCTTTCACCCGTAAAACACTCAATACGCGCACTGATCGCGGGTGCGGTAGGCAACTTTATCGAATGGTATGAATTTGCCATCTACGGTTTCCTCGCCACAATTATTGCGCACAATTTTTTTCAGCTTCAGGGCGAGTCAGCGCTGAGTGGCCTGATCCTGACCTGGGCGTCCTTTGCCATTGCGTTCTTTTTTCGCCCCCTTGGCGCCCTGGTGTTTGGCCGACTGGGCGACCGCCTGGGCCGCAAGCCTGTCCTGATTACCGTCCTGATATTGATGACGCTGGCGACCACCGCTATCGGGTTAATTCCTACCTATGCGACGGCGGGCATTCTCGCGCCCGTGCTGCTTACGGCACTGCGTATCCTGCAAGGGCTATTTGCCGGCGGCGAATATGGCGGGGCGGTGGCGCTGATGACCGAATTTGCGCCGCGCGGTCAACGTGGACGCTATGGTGCCTGGCAGTCGCTGACCGTGGCGTTTGGCCTGTTGGCCGGCGTGGGGCTGGTGGCGCTGCTGTCCTGGCTGCTCAGCCCGCAGGCGATGCTGGCATGGGGCTGGCGCATTCCGTTTTGGCTGGCGTTACCGCTGGGCCTGGTTGCGCTATGGTTGCGTCTGGCAATCACAGAAACGCCGGACTTTGCACGCCAGCAACAGCAGCGCGTCAGGGCTGCACCGCGCCAGACGATAAAAATTATTTTCCTAGCGATCGCGCGCGTCATGCTGTGGTCCTCCGCAGGCTATACCTGTCTGGTGATCATGCCCGGCTATTTGCAGTCGGCGCTACATACCGTTATGAATCAGGCGCTGCTGATTGCCGTGATCGCTAATGTGGGCTTCGCATTGACAATTATCCCGGCGGGCATCGTCAGTGATCGCGTTGGTCGGCGTCGTGTCATGGTTAGCGCCAGCGTACTCCTGCTACTTATGGCGATGCCGCTATTGAAAATAGTGCAGGCGGATGGCGTGAGTTTGCTGCTAAAAGCGCTGGTGGTGCTGATAGCGGGGGGACTGGTTGGTTTGCTCGCCGGGCCGGGGCCTGCGATGCTGGCGGAAATGTTTCCAACAACGGTACGTTATACCGGGCTGGGTGTCGCCTATGCGTTATCCAATGCGGTGTTTTCCGGCTGTGCGGGTTTAATTATTACAGGGTTGATTAAGCAGACGGGCAATCTGGATATTCCGGCTTGGTATATGATGGCAACGGCACTGGTTTCCATCCCGGCCCTGATGACACTCAATAAAGACGACCACACGCGGGAGCTGACATAAAGGAAAAACGGGAGCAAACGCCCCCGTTTTGAACTTACTTACGACCGAGCAGGAAGCCCAGTACGACGCCCACACCGGCCGCGACCGCCAGACCCGCAAACGGGTTAGACTGCATCTGATCTTTGATGCAATCGGCGGCATCGCGTGCGGCATAGGATGCCTGGTTGGTGTAGCGGCGGGCTGCACCACGGGCGCGGTGACGCGGCGAATCGGTGACTTCACCCCATTGTTGCTCTGCGGCACCGGCGACTTCTTTTACGGCATCTTCAATTTTTCCTGACATGCTTCATCTCCTTGGTTATCACAGTCATTTAAAGCGTAGCAAACCTTCGCCACTGTGCTGCGTTTAGACGCATTAATCGTCTGTCAGAGGGGAATTGACCAGATGAAAACTCCGCCTGGTAATGGCCATCGGACTGGCGGAAGGCGCGGAGAGACGGGCATGAAGCGGACAGGGCGCGTTAACGCCACCACGCGGAGGGCCCGGCGAGGAAAATTATTACCAGCTGTTTCACCTGACGGGATGAAGTGGATGGGATCGCGTGTTGGGATACCAGCTCACCAGAAAATGCCGCAGATGGTCAAAGCACCACTCGGCATCCTCAGCCTGCTGGCAGTAATACTGAATCGTAATTTTTTCATAATGGCGCTGGCGTTGCTGTAGCGGTGACCAGCCCCAGTCAAGTACACAACGGGCAAAGTTCACCAGCGTGTCGGCTGCCAGCGCGTGCTGCTGCTCTTGTTCCTTCAGATAGTCATAAAAGGCGGCTTCTAGCTGGAGTGCCTCCTTGTGAGAACAGTGAAGGAGTTCGGGCCGAAAGGCGATATCAATGAATCCGCATACCGCGTTTTCCTGCTGCTGCCAGTCGCAGGCCAGGGTCATAAACAGGCCTTCCTGCAGATTCACCTCTTCCAGTAAACGTTGCAGGTTAGGGGAGTGACGAATCACGGCGATCTCGTCCAGCCGTTCTGTCTCCAGGGTCAGGTCGATACCGCAGGGATTAACAGAGCCATCTGCATTGCGGGTAGCAGGGAACGGGAAATCAATATAACCGTTGTTATCCAGCCGTTTTTCCATGATGAGCCTGACCTGTCGCTTGACGTTTCCTGACACTATATCACGCAGTGTCAGGATTGCCCGCTTTACGGACAGGTCCAGGTAATCATGGTGTCCTGATAGGGGTTGATCAGACGAAACTGTTTATCGGACAGGCGTTGAGCGTAGTAACCTTCAGACGTCACCGCAGAGGGGACATACTGAAAGCGATCCAGCGACTGAAGCGGCCCGCTCTGCACGTTTACGCCATCCCGACTGACGCTGAACGCGGTGACCAGATCGAATACCGTTCCCTGCGTTTGCCTCAGTGACTGACCGTAAATTGTGCTGACGTCGCCTGGACACTCCACACCTTTCGGCGAAGAGGAACAGCCTGAGAGCAGTGCCATAAAAATGAAAAATCCTGGTCGCAACATAGCCTGCTCCTGCCCCGGTCCATAGAATGAATGATCGATTTTAGCCTGAAACGCGACAAATAACATGATCATAGCGTTTACGCGCGCCGGGTTGATTTGCCGTTTGTTCAATCGTTAAGCAGTGGGAATGTAAAAGATGACTTTCGGTGCAAATAAACGTTATTCTTGCCATCTTTGCGCGTCGCTTAAGCAAATTCAGGGATAAAAGATGAAAGAAGAAGAAGCCAGTCTAATGATTATTCGCCATGCCATCGATGCGCTGGACGCAGAGAAAAGGCAGCAGGTGATTGCCTGTGCGGCAGAAATCCGCGATGTCATGAGCAGTTTCGACAACGAACCTGCCGGTCTGGCCTTGATGCTGGTCGCGGCGGAGGTTGCGGCAGAGTAAGTTTCATCCGTCGCGCCTGGTATCCGCATGCGCGAGTGTCATCCCGCTGGCGGCAGCCAGTCACGCGTCTCTTACGGCCTGATGTGCCGTTTTTTATTGCGCGGTCGCGCTCACCGCGCGATGCTTTACCCCTGCTTACAGCGTCTTAGCGCCACCTGACATGTGGCCGCCCTTATTTTCAGTGGAGGAATCAGATGAAAGCAGCCCGTCTTGCCCTGTGCCTGATCGCCGGTTTCAGCGCATCCGCATGGAGCGAAAGTGAGTTTCAGATCCAGTGTCCCGGACGTCCCGTTATGACCGTCTCGCGGGCGCAATATGGGCTCAGCACGCTCTACTGGCCGAAACAGCATTTCCAGATTGCCGCAGGCCAGCTGCAAACCCGCACGGATAACGGCGACAAGGTCGCGATTACACGCTTTCGCAACGGCGATCAGTTGATTGTGAACAAAAGTAATCTCGACACCTTCTTTGTCTACCATGACAGCGACGATCTGATCCCGTGCCGCCGTACCACGACGCGTGAGGTCGATGCGCTGAGCCTTGAGCGCTACGATGATCGCCAGCGCAACGACTCCTGACCCGCAGCGATAAGGAAGATAAATGCAGATTACCCTGACTGACACGGTGAGCAGTAAGGATCTGGATGAAATCCGGCTGGGCCTGAATGCCTGGAACAGTCAGTTTTACGATGCTGACCTGATTAAACCCCTTGGACTGTTCATCTGCGATGCGCAGGGCAGGAAACTGGCCGGATTGACCGGCACGACCACCGGCAACTGGCTACGCATTGATTTACTCTGGGTCGCACAGGCGCTGCGTGGGCAAGGCACCGGTCGCCAGTTGGTCCTGGCGGCTGAGCAGGAAGCCCGCCAGCGCGGCTGCCATTTTGCACAGGTGGATACAGGCAGCTTTCAGGCAAAGCCGTTTTACGAAAAGCTGGGTTACCGTGTCCGGTTGACGCTGGGCGAGTACATTATGCATCATCAGCGTCACTATCTGACGAAAACGCTATGCTGAGGGCAGCGCCTGCTGCCGCAAATCCAGCGCGTGCTGCTCAGCCTCATCAATCGCGGCCAGCCAGCAGGGCAGTGTAACCTTTTGCCAGGACAGATGACCACGCGTGGTGCTCATCAGCACCACATCGGGACGCAGGCTACGGTAAAGCTCCAGCGACGCCGCCAGTTCGGCAGGATTGCTGTCGGGTACCAACACCGTTACCCAGCGGTCATGATCACGCGTCAGCGTATCCCCGACAAATAAATAGGTCGGCCCCTGCGGCGAATGGTAGAGGTAGCTGCAGCTGCCGGGCGTATGGCCGGGCGTGGGCAACAGATGAAAATCACCGAAATGGGTTTCCTGCTGGGTAAAAGTATCGTCCGGCTCCACAAAGCGGCTGATTTGCCCGAGCGAGCGGCTGTGACAGTACAGCGCGCTGCTAAAACGCTTCTGGATTACCGCTGCGCCCGGTGCAGATTCATGCCAGTGAGTCAGATAATGGCGAATCACGCCGTTCTCATCGGCCAGCACTTCATGATCGAGCGGATTTTCCACCCGGCCAATCAGTAAATTACCGCGCGGATGGCGCAGTAAAAACCCATGCATCATGATATCGACGGCATCGTCTTCCGGAAACTCCGGCGTAGAGATCCACAAATCGTCATACAGCGGCTTCAATGTCGATCTCCTGCAACTCCAGTTATGTGCGCAATACGGGATGCCCGCTTGCCTGTAAACTGACCTGTCCCTGATGTACCGCTAAGGTCGCCCTGGCACCCAACGGCAGGGTCACGGTGTCAGGGCCGTGACCGAAATCCAGATCGCTGATAACGGGCAGACCGCTCAGATCGCGGAGGTACTGCCAGACCGTGGCGAAGTCAAACCCGTTATCGTAGTCGGACAAGGCGGTGCTGGTGAAACTGCCGGTGATAATCGCTCGTTGCTGCGCCAGAATCCCACACTGGTGGAGCTGCAGCAGCATACGTTCAATCCGGAACGGATGCTCATTCACATCCTCAATCACCAGAATGCCGTCTGTGATGGCCGGCATCCACGGCGTACCGATAAGCGAGCTGATCATCGCCAGGTTTCCTCCCCATAACGTACCGTGCCAGGTACCGTTATCGGGCGTGTCACTTTTCCAGTTCACACTGACTGTAGGTGATGTCAGCGCCTGCCAAAAGTGCTGCAGGGTAAATTCGGATAAAACCGCAGCGCCAAAGTTGCCCGCCAGCATTGGCCCACTGAAGCTGATTATTCCGGCGTGTTGCAGTAAGGCCAGTTGAATCACGGTGAAGTCGCTGTGGCCACACAGTGCCAGCGGCTGGTCCGCTAAGCGGCGCTGTAACGCGGCATAGTTGATTGAGGGCAGCAGGCGCGTGGCACCGTAGCCGCCGCGCACTGCCAGCACAATATCAGGTAAGGTCGCCAGATCGGCCAGCGCATTGATATCGTCTAAGCGTTCCGAATCCGTACCGGCAAAACGTTGAAAACGCCGTGCGATTGCCCCCGTATTTTCAACCTGGTGCCCCGCTGCGCGCAGGCGTTCAACCCCCAGATGGGCTGCAGGCTGATTGTGGCAATAACCTGAAGGGGCGATAAGACGGATTGAACGTGACGTCATAGTAAATTCCTGAAATTAGTCAGTGACAGACGTCACGATAATGACGAAAAAGTGCCAATAAGTCATCCGACTACTGTAATTAGGATAAACGGTAATTTTGCAATTTACCCTGCCAGGTATGATAGCTTCCGCCACTTCTGCGACGAGATAAAAAATTGCTTAAAATTCGCTACTTTGTCATTTCAGCATTATTGCTGACAGGCTGTGCCAGTGAACCGCCGCATACGTATGTTAAAGAGAAGAATACACCGCTGACGCAGGCACCGCCGTCGCGTATTTCGGGCACATGGTCACTCTTTACCGAAAGCGCGGCCAGCCAGTACGGGGTGGATGAGAAACTGATTAGCGCGATTATTAATGTGGAATCCGGAGGAAATCCGGGCGTGGTCAGCCGTTCGAATGCTGTCGGGTTGATGCAAATCAAAGCGGCAACGGCCGGACGTGAAGTGTACCGTACCCAGGGGCGCCGGGGTCAACCGACCACCGCTGAGTTACGCGATCCCGCCAGGAATATTGAGATCGGCACCGCCTATATCAAAATCCTCCAGCAGTCTGCGCTGTCCGGCATCCGCGATCCACTCACGCTGCGTTATGCCACGATTGTTTCTTACGCTAACGGTGCCGGGGCATTGCTTCGCACGTTCTCGCGCGATCGTGACCGCGCGATTGCCATGATTAACGCCATGACGCCGGACGAATTCTACCAGCACGTGCAGAACAAGCATCCGGCTGCTCAGGCACCGCGTTACTTATGGAAAGTCACCACGGCCTACCGGGCTATCAGCTGAGTCGCGTTTTTTCTCCTCACCTGACAGAAGGTGAGGAGAAAACACTTAACCCACCAGCAGCCGGGCCGTCGGATAATCGACGATCAGCACATTGACATAACCGCCGCGCAGGGCTCCGCGAATCGCCTGGGCCTTCTCTTTGCCACCCGCCAGCGCCACCACCTGCGGACACTGTCTGACCTGTTCCAGCTCCATACCAATCACCGGATCTTCGTCGGCCTGCAGCACGGGCTGGCCCTGTTCGTCAAAATAATGCAGACAGATATCGCCGACCGCACCGCGCGCTGCCAGCGTGCGCAACATGGTTGCATCGTAATAGTTACCGGAGTTGCGCAACAGGGCGGACGGCTCCAGGTCGCCGATGCCGACAATCGCCAGGTCTACTTCGCCGAACTTATTCAGCACCTCGGCCACCTCCGGATTGGCCGCCAGCCGCTGACGGTCGCTCACCGAATGTTCAATCGACTGCGAAGGCAGCAGCCAGGCCGGACAGTTCAGCAGGGCGGCCAGGTTTTGCGTCAGGATAGTCGCCTGCACGTTGCCGTTCGCCCCCACGCCGCCCAGGAGCTGAATCACCCCTTTGCATGAGGCATTCAGCGGATGCAACGCATCGACCATACAGCGAATGGTGCCGCTCCAGGAAGAGATGCCGATCAGCTCATCGGGACGCAGTCGCGTCTCCAGATAGTGAGCCGCCGCCGATCCAATCGCCTGTTTAATTTCGCTGACAGAAGCCTGTTCTGCCACATCCACTACGATGGCCTGAGGTAACTGATAGGTTTGCTCGATCGCTTTTTCCAGTTCAGGAAAAACGTTGGCGGGGGGAACCACGCTAATTTTCACCACGCCTTCTTTCACACTGCGGGTCAGGATGCGTGAAACAAACGACTGGGACAGCTTAAGTAACTGCGCAATATCGGATTGCTTCCTGCCTTCGACATAGTAGAGCGTGGCAATTTTCACCATGAGCCGCTGTTCGTCCTGCTTCGCCATCTGTTTTTCCTCTCGTATTCTGCCCGCCATTGTTAACCACTGACGTGAAAAGCACAATCCAGGGCAATTTGTGATCGTTTTCGCTTTTTATCACTTCGTGCATAGACGCCGTCGTTCGTCAGGCGCATAGTAACTATGAATATAAAATCATTATTGAATATATATTCATAATTGTTAAGGCTGTTGTGTTTCTGCGCGTAATAGCAGGCGATGAAAGGGTAGGTTATTGCTGTCATCACGGCGGAAGAAGGGAGAGTTGTACCCTCTCTGAATATATATTCAAGTTCGACTTAAAATTCAAAGGTGAAATATGAATCCATTTACGCTTTCTGTGGATGCGCTCGAAAAAAAGGCCCGGGCCGTACGCCGCCGCATCATCCAGCTTAACGCGGGCAGTCCGGCAGGCGGGCATACCGGTGCCGACCTGTCACAGGTTGAGATTCTGACCGCGCTCTATTTTCGCATTCTGAATTGTGCACCGGATCGAACGGAAGACGATCAACGTGATATCTATATCCAGTCAAAAGGTCATGCTGTGGGAGGATACTATTGCGTGCTGGCGGAAGCCGGCTATTTCCCGCTGGACTGGCTGCCTACCTATCAACATGCCGATTCTGCGTTGCCGGGCCATCCTGTACGGCAGAAAACTCCGGGCGTTGAACTCAACACCGGTGCGCTGGGTCACGGATTGCCCGTGGCGGTGGGCATTGCGCTGGCGGCGAAAAAGAACCACAGCCCGCGCCGTGTGTTTGTGGTGACCGGCGACGGTGAGCTGGCAGAAGGCAGCAACTGGGAAGCCGCGCTGGTAGCCGCGCACTATGGCCTGGATAACCTCATCATCATAAACGACAAGAACAAGCTGCAACTGGCGGGTGCAACGCGTGACATTCTCAATACCGATCCACTGGCAGAAAAATGGCGCGCCTTTGGTCTGGAGGTCAGGGAATGCAACGGCAATGACATGGCCGCAGTGGTGAATACGCTGGAAAACCTGCCTGTGAACGGTAAGCCACAGGTCATTATCGCGCACACCGAAAAGGGCTTTGGCATCTCGTTTATTCAGGGACAAGCCGAATGGCACCATCGGGTGCCGAAAGGGGACGAGATTGCGCGGGCACTGGAGGAATTAAACGATGAGTAATGCACAACACCTGGCCAACGTCATGGTCGACGCGTTAACAGATGCCGTACATCGCGGCATCGATGTGGTGCCGGTCGTGGCGGATTCGACCTCCACGGCGAAGATTGCGCCCTTTATTGACGCCTTTCCCGGTCGTCTGGTTAACGTCGGTATTGCTGAACAGGCGCTGGTCAGCACAGCCGCTGGCCTGGCGCTGGGCGGCAAAATCGCCGTGACCTGTAACGCCGCGCCCTTTCTGATTTCGCGCGCAAATGAGCAGATCAAAATCGATGTCTGCTACAACAACACTAACGTGAAGCTGTTTGGACTGAATGCCGGTGCCAGCTATGGTCCGCTTGCCAGCACCCATCACAGCATCGATGACATCGCCGTCATGCGTGGATTCGGCAATATCGAAATTTATGCGCCCGCCTGTCCAGTCGAGTGCCGCCAAATTATCGACTATGCGCTTGACCACAGGGGGCCGGTTTATATCCGGCTGGACGGCAAAGCGCTGCCGTCGTTGCACGACGAAAATTACCGCTTCCGGCCCGGTCAGATTGACCGGCTGCGAGAAGGCCACGATATTGCGCTTGTTGCCATGGGCTCGACGGTACATGAAGCCGTGACCGCCGCAGAGCAACTGGAAAAGCAGGGCGTTTCTGCCGCCGTGATTTCGGTTCCGTCCATTCGCCCCTGTAATACGCAGCAGTTGCACAATCTGCTCAGCCACTTCCGCGCCGTGATCACGGTGGAAGAGCATAACATTAATGGTGGCGTAGGCAGCCTGGTGGCGGAGGTGCTGGCGGAACACGGCTTGCCGGTTAAGCTTCTGCGGCTGGGGATTGCCAACGGCGAATATGCCATAGCCGGCGATCGGCCCGCCACGCGCGCGCACCATGGCATTGATGCCAGCAGCATCGCCGCGCAGGCGTTACGCCTCTGTGCAGGAGGCTGACGATGCGGGAGTCGGTGATTCTGGCCATTGATGAAGGCACCACCAATGCCAAAGCGGTAGCCGTCGATCGAAAGGGACGCATGGTGGCGCGCGGCAGTCAGGGTTTAACGTTACAACATCCGCAACCCGGCCTGGCAGAACAGGATCCCCAGGCGATATGGTCAGCTGTCAGGCAGGCCATCATCGACTGCCTGGCGCAGTGCGACGGAGCAAGCGTGGCAGCGGTGGCTATCAGTAACCAGCGCGAATCCGTACTGATCTGGCAGCGCCGTGATGGCGTGCCGTTAACGCCGCTGGTGAGCTGGCAGGATCGCCGTTCCGAATCGTTTTGCCGGGATTTACAGCAGTCGGGCAGCGCCGCGCGCATCAGCGCTCTGACGGGCCTGGCGGTCGATCCGATGTTCCCGGCCGCCAAACTGACCGGTATGCTGGCAGCCATACCGGACGGTTTCGCCCGGGCAGCGGCGGGGGAACTGTGCATCGGCACCGTGGACAGCTGGCTGACCTGGCAACTGACGGCGGGCACGACATTTGTGACCGATCATGCCAATGCCGCGCGCACGCAGCTTTACAGCCTGCACCGCAATGACTGGGACGATGAACTGCTGTCACTGTTCAGCCTGCCGCGTGCGGCGCTGCCACAGATTGTCGCGTCGGCGAGCGTGGCAGGCATGATATGCGTGAGCGATATACCGGGACTCGCACCCGGCACACCGATCCTGGCGCGCATCGGCGATTCTCATGCCGCGCTTTATGCTCAGCGACGCGGCACGGCGGAAGTGGTCAAAGCCACTTACGGCACTGGATCATCGCTGATGATGTCGATGGCCACGCCGCTGCTGACCGATAACGGGCTCAGCACCACCGTTGCCTGGCACGACGGCCAGGCGCGCTTTGCCTTTGAAGGTAATATCACGCACACCGGGTCCGGGGCCGCCTGGCTGGGGACGATGCTGGGCATTCACGATCCCCGGCAACTTACGGCACTGGCTGAAGGCTGTGATGATAATCAGGGCTGCTATTTTGTTCCGGCGCTGTCGGGGCTGGGGGCGCCGTGGTGGGATCTCAAGGCCAGAGGCCTGATCTGCGGCCTGACCGATGCGGCCACGCCCGCCGTACTGGCGCGGGTGGCGCTGGAATCCATCTGCTGGCAGATTGCTGACGTGTTTTTTGCCATGGAAGAGGCCTGCGGCACAGCGCTTCCGGCCTTGTGCGTTGACGGCAGCGCCACGCAAAACCCCTGGCTGATGCAGTTTCAGGCCGACGTATTGCAACGTCCGCTGCACTGCGCGCCGACCGCCGAAGCCTCTGCGCTGGGGGCGGCACTGCTGGCAGGAAAAGGGCTGGGATGGTGGCAGCAGGGCGACGATATGCTGGCCTTGCAGGGCGGGCCGATCATCATGCCCCGAACCCATCTGGCGCAGCACATGCAGGATAACTATCAGGGCTGGAAAAACGCGGTGACCCGCTGTCGCTATCAGCCACAATGAACGGAAAATGAGGGCCAGACTGTAACAGCCAGCCCTCAGTACAGCGAGGTTAACGACTGACGCGTTGCGGGACAGTCTCTTCATCGTCCGGCACCGGTTTAAGATCGACCGGCGGTAAACTTCCGCCGCTGAATTCGACCTGACGGATCGGAAAGGCAAAGCGAATATTGCGTTCTTCCAGCGCCGCCATCAGTTGCAGGTTAATCTCCTGCTGAATATCCATATAGACGTTGTAGTCGGCGCTCAGCACAAAGTAGACCACTTCAAAGGTCAGCTTCGAGTCATCGAAGGCCAGAAAATGGGCGCGGTCAAAGCGCGTCATTTCAATACCCTGAATGATGGTTTTCACCAGTTCGCTGATTTCTCGCACCTGCTCAGACGGCGTGGCGTAGCTGATACCGAATGTAAACACCAGACGACGTTGCTGCATCCGCTTGTAGTTATGAATTGTCTGCTGCAACAAAATGGTATTGGAACAGACGATCTGCTCACCGCTCAGGCTACGCAGCCGCGTGGTTTTCAGGCCTATATGCTCAATAGTGCCGGCAATATCGCCAAATACGATAAAATCGCCGTGCTCAAAAGGCTTATCAAAGCCAATCGCCAGGGAAGCAAACACATCACTCAGGACGGTCTGAATCGCCAGGGCGATGGCAATACCGCCCACGCCCAGGCTGGCTACCAGCGCCGTGATGTCGATGCCCATATTCGACAGAATCGCCAGCAGCATCATGACCCACACCACGACCCGCAACAGAATCCCCAGAATGACGGTGGTCACCGGATTGCGCACGTGAAGCGGATCGCGCAGCAGGCTTTTTAACCACAGGCGAATGCCGCAGTCGATCCACAACGCCAGTTGCACAATCAGCGCCAGGAACCAGCTGTGAGAAACCGTCGAGCGCCACGAGTCGGGCAAATCGATGAAACGCAGGGCAATCAGCAGCGAAAAAATCAGCAGCAGCAGGTGGCTGGTGCTGCGCAGTATTTCCACCAGGATGCCGGTAAAGCGGACGTGGCGGTCTTCGCTGAAGTGCGCAATGCGGTTGGACACGAAACTGATCAGGCTGCGCAGCAACCAGTAAATAACGAGGGTGGCAATGATGACGATGGCGCTGTTGATCCACAGCGTTTGATTAAAAAGAATGGACTGAAAATGACGCAAACTGAGCCAGTTTTCCATTGGGGAGTGTCTCCTTGCTGGTTCCGGTTAAACGAGAAAGCAAGGAAAGCATAGCCTGGATGCGCCGCGGATGTGCGGCGCGGAAAAAGAGCGGAGGTTACTGGAAGCGTTGCGCTTTGTCGCGCGCCAGCCGCTCCAGGCTAAAAATCACCTGCTGCAACTGCCGTTCCTGATGGGGTTCTAGTGCCGTAAAACGGAAGCTCAGCCGCGGCGTAACTTTGGTTTCATTTTTACTGGTAATCATGCTGCGTTCACCAATATGCATTAACGTCGCATTGACGTTGAACTGACCGTATTCACCCAGTTCCACCTGCAGATTTTTAAAATCGTCGCCGCTTTTCAGGCCGTCCGGCATCGCGTCGTCCACCAGCACGCCGATACCGCCTAACGATAAATCCTGTAATCGCAGTCGGGCAGCCGAGCCGTCAGGCCATGTGCAGTGACACCAGAACTGCGGGTCCATCGGTGCGCTGATGCGGAAGAATTCACGCCGCTGAATTTGCCACAGCACCTCCGGTAACGTTGCCTGAAATGCAGGCAGGCCGTCGAATTCCGTTTTCTCCAGCCCGGGTAAGGCAAATTCAACCTTCGCGCCCTGGGTTTCGGCAAACACGGTAATATCGTTGCACTGCAGTGCGTAGTCGTTATCCAGATTATTACTGCCCAGATCAAAAACAATGCGGTTTTCATCCGCCGCCAGCATACGGCTGATAAACTGCCCACGTGAGAAATTCACCAGCAAAGGTGTTTGCGCCTGAAGCAGGTCTTTCATGACGCCCAGAACCGCCAGCGTGCCACGTTTGAGATAATGTTCTTTATCGGCTTCTTTCACTTGCTGGCCCCCGATGAGCAACGCTTTATCATTTGTATTTATCCTGTTACTACCCGTTCGTTATCGGCTGACAATAATAAAGCTTTAACACAATAACCACTATCATAACCTTCACGCGCAGCATTTTTAAAAATTGCGACTATACTAAGCGCGTGAACCGCTTGATTAATCAGGCGATCGCCATTGACTAACCAAAAGGAAGGAGTAACAGATGGGTATTATTTCATGGATCATCTTTGGTTTAATCGCTGGTATCCTGGCGAAGTGGATCATGCCAGGCAAAGATGGTGGTGGATTCATCATTACTATTATTCTGGGTATCGTGGGTGCCGTTGTCGGTGGATGGATCAGTACCCGCTTAGGTTATGGAACTGTGGATGGATTCAACTTCGGTAGCTTCGTTATCGCGGTTATCGGCGCGCTTATTGTGCTGTTTATCTACCGCAAAGTACGCAGTTAACGTACGCAGATAACCAAAAAAGGCCCGCCTCGCAGCGGGCCTTTTTTATGTTAACGCGATCTCTCGCCTGTTCGCTTTATTTCGCGCTGCTTTGCGCCTCGGGAATATCGTGGGCGCTGTTACAGGTTTTATCTTTCGGACAATATTTATCCAGCAATTTTAACGTGACCCCGTTCGTCCAGCCAAAACCGTCCTGAAGCGGATATTCACCACCGCCGCCGCCGCCAAGATTGTTGCCTTCGACCACGTATTTTTCGACCAGCTTATGCTCTTTATCGTACGTCAGCTGAACGTTACGCAGGAAACGCAGGCCCACCTGCTGCGCCAGCTGCGGCTTTTTATAGTGCTCCAGCCCTTCAACGGCCACCCACTGCAGCGGTGCCCAGCCGTTGGGAGCGTCCCATTGCTGGCCGTTGTTCACTGTGGTGGTCACCAGACCGCCCGGTTTCAGCAGCTGTTTTTCCACCGCGCTGGCGGTGCTGTCAGCCTGTTTGTCACTGGCAATCTGCATATAGAGCGGAAACAGCGTAGCAGCCGTTAGCTGCGGATGAATCTTACGCGTTTTCCAGTCGTAGTCGGCGTACCAGCCCTGTTTGCTGTTCCACAGATAGCGGTTAATCGCCGCTTGACGTTTTTCAGCCCGATCGGCAAAGGCTTTAGCCTGCGCATCCTGTTTATTCAGGCGATACGCCGTCGAGAGCGTTTTTTCCAGATGGAACATCAGGCTGTTGAGATCGACCGGGGCCAGTTGCGTGGTGCGGATGGTCGAAAGGTTATGCGCATCGGTAAACCAGCGTGAGCTGAAATCCCAGCCCGATGCCGCACCGGCGCGCAGATCGCGATATATCTCTGCTTTGTTGCGCTGTGGCGCTTTGTTCGCCGTTGCAATGTCGTCCATCCATGATTCGGTACGCGGCACGTCGCGTGCGTCCCAGTAGCGGTTCAGCACTGTCCCGTCGGCCAGTTTGACCACCCGCTTGCTGGCATTACCTGCGGCGACGCTGTCGCTGTCCGCCATCCAGTAATCGTACTCTTTTTGTAACTGCGGCAAATAACGCACATAGACGTTATCGCCTTCATGCGTCGCCAGCAGATCCACCATCAGGCTAAAGAATGGCGGCTGCGAGCGACTCAGATAGTAAGTGCGGTTGCCGTTGGGAATGTGGCCATAGCGATCCAGCAGCGAGGCGAAGTTGTCCACCATATCCTGCACTTTATCCCAGTGGCCGCTTTCCGCCAGGCCGAGCATGGTAAAGTAGCTGTCCCAGTAGTAAACCTCACGGAAACGCCCGCCTGGCACCACATAGGGTTTGGGCAACGGCAGCAACGAGTCATATTTTCCTGTGTTACTTGTCGTCCGCGTTAACACCGGCCACAGGCCGTTAATATGGTCACGAAGGTTCTGGCCCGCAGGCGGCACATATTTGTCACTGTCGGTGGGCAGGGTGAAATTCGCGGCGACGAAGCGCTTTAAATCAAAACCGCGCTGATTCTTCTGCATCTGCCAGTCGGCCAGAATGGAGGACGGATCATATTTAGGCACGGCATCTGCAAACGTCTTTTGGTCAGGGTAAAATTTTGCCTGTTGTACGGCATTGAACAACGGTCCTAAACGGACATCGGGCGGCTGGGGTTGACTGGTCAGTAATCGGGAATCCTCGGCTGCCCAGGTGCTGAAAACGGTCGCACTTAACAACACGCCAAGCAAAACGGGCGCATGACGTTGAGACCGTTTAGTCGTTGTTACCTCAGTGTTTCTCATCGGTGTTTCTCCTTGTCCGAAATGTGATCATGTGTCACGCATTGACCACTCTCCAACTTTAGACCTTAACCGCAATTTTCACCCTTTCGTCCCGCGGAAATGTGAAGCCGCGTAACTTATTGATGATCATAGCCTGCGAAATTTTGTGCTTTTTTTTCAGGCTCCGCTTGCCCTGAGACCACTTTTCCCCGAGGCTGAGAAAAAAAGAGGATCACTATGGACATCATCTGGTTTCATCCATCGCAACCTGCTGACGACTGGATCAGCGGATTACAGCAGCGCTTACCTCATGCACGTGTCCGTCACTGGACGACCGACGATACGTCCCCGGCAGATTATGCGCTGGTCCGTTCGCCGCCACCGGCCATGCTGCGGGGCCGCAATGACCTGAAAGGGGTATTTGCGCTGGGGGCGGGCGTAGACGAAATTTTGCGTCAGCTGCAGCAAAACCCGGACATGCTGGCAGACAGTGTTCCCCTTTATCGTCTGGAAGACACAGGCATGGCGCAACAGATGCAGGAGTACGCGGTCTGTCGGGTGCTGGGCTGGTTTCGGCGCTTTGATGATTACCAACAGCAGCAGCAGTCGGCCCAGTGGCAACCGCTGCCGTCGTATTCGCGTGACCAGTTTCATATCGGGATTTTAGGCGCGGGCGTGCTGGGGCAACAGGTGGCGAAAAGCCTGGCGGCCTGGGGATTCCCGGTGCGCGTCTGGAGCCGTTCAGCCAAGCAGATTGCCGGTGTGACCAGCTTCGCCGGGCGCGACGCGCTGGACGATTTCCTGCGTGACACTCAGGTACTGATCAATCTGCTGCCCAGCACCGCAGAAACGCGCAATCTGATTGATCAGAAACTGTTAGCCCAGTTGCCGCAGGGCGCGTTTTTCCTTAACCTCGCTCGTGGGGATCAGGTTGTGGAAGCCGATTTGCTCACCGCCCTGGATAGCGGGCAAATAAAGGGCGCCGCACTGGATGTTTTCCAGGTCGAGCCACTGCCTGCCGATCATCCGTTGTGGTTCCATCCGCGCGTCACAATTACTCCGCATAATGCGGCGGTCACCCTGAAAGAGGAAGCGATGGACTACATTGCCCGCGCGATTACTCAACTTGAAGCAGGTGAAAACCCACAGGGCTACGTCGATCGCCAACGTGGCTATTAACGATTCGGGCCGTAACCGGCCCCTACAGGAGCAGACAATGTATCCCGTCGATCTTCACATGCACACGGTTGCCAGCACCCATGCCTACAGCACGCTACATGATTATGTCGCGCAGGCTAAACTGAACGGCCTGAAACTGTTTGCCATCACCGATCACGGCCCGGATATGGCCGATGCACCGCACTACTGGCACTTTGTGAATATGCGTATCTGGCCCCGCATCATTGACGGTGTGGCGATCCTGCGCGGCATCGAGGCCAACATCAAAAACCAGCAGGGCGAAATCGACTGTTCCGGCCCGATGCTGGAATCGCTGGATCTGATTGTGGCGGGCTTCCACGAACCCGTCTATGCACCGCGCGACCTTACTCAGAATACCGAGGCGATGATTGCCGCCATGGCGGGAGGGTTAGTGCACATCATCAGCCATCCCGGCAACCCGAAATATCCCGTTGATATCCCGGCGATTACCGAAGCGGCCGCACACTACGATGTGGCGCTGGAGCTGAACAATTCCTCCTTTACCCATTCGCGTCCGGGCAGCGAACCGAACTGCCGGGCGATTGCCGAAGCCGTCGGCAAGGCGGGTGGACGGCTGGCCTTCGGCTCTGATTCCCATACGGCGTTTACCCTGGGCAATTTTGAGCACTGCCTGCGTATCGCCAGAGAAGTGGATTTTCCGGAGGATCGCGTGTTAAATGTCACGCCGCGTCGCCTGCTCGATTTTCTGGCACTGCGCACGGGCAAGACGATCCCCGAGCTGGCGGACTTTTAGTTCGTCCTCATCAAGGAATGTTGGTTTAGGAATACACCAACATTCCGGTAAATCTTACCTGCTTACTTTGGCTTTTATGGGTTAGGCAATAAACCTGATGAGCAGGTTAAAGAACCTCTCCGCAATCAGTTAGCTTGTGCAAGTTTTCAGGCGGGAGGGGAATAGCAAATTTGTTGCGTCTCTGACACTAGCAATCACGAAGAATGCTCACATGTGTTACGTATACAACGCATCGTTGTATGATGGCATCAGTTTCGCTGTCAGTATGGCCCTTATCAAAGAAGTCGCCTCAACCCTCCGTATAATGTAAAAACACTTCAGCACAACATATTAATTGATATGAATTCATAACCTGCTAAAGCCCTGTATGGGTTCAATGAGTGAATACTGGCAAACACGCTATAGGATAAATAATGAAATGTGTGAATTGGGCAGGAAAACTCTCTGTACATCTTATTGAAGGTACGATAACCGTGATCATGAGTTTTTTGGCCCTCACTTCACTGTACCTTTTTGAAAGTCTGACGTTAAAACTGTGCGGCTTTGCAGGCTCAGTTCTGGCAGGCTTTATTGCTGCTTATTACCTTGGAAAAGCGAGAGGAGAGCATAAGGAGTGAAAAAAGAGAGGGCTTTTGCTGTAGGAGGCTGATTTCAGACTTATCGTTGTATCAAGTTACCATTAACATTGCGCTGTAAGAAACGGCAGTGGCCAGCACTACGTTGTTAAACGCAATGCGATATCAATAAAGTATCCATTATGGCAGCGTGCCGGGCGATTGCCGAAGCCGTCGGCTCTGATTCCCATACGGCATTTACCCTGGGCAATTTTGAGCACTGCCTGCGTATCGCCAGAGAAGTGGATTTTCCGGAGGATCGCGTGTTAAATGTCACGCCGCGTCGCCTGCTCGATTTTCTGGCACTGCGCACGGGCAAGACGATCCCCGAGCTGGCGGACTTTTAATTTTTCTCCTTCAAGGAATTCTGACTCATGAATGAGTTTTCCATTCTGTGCCGCATTATCGGCTCGCTGTTTAACCGCCATCCGCAGGATCCCCTGCTGGCACCGCTGTTTACGCTGATTCGCGAAGGCAAACTGGCGGCGCAGTGGCCGCTGGAGCAGGATGCGCTGTTGAAACGGTTGCAGCAGAGCAGCGATCCGCAGGCACTGACTGCCGACTATGAGGCGCTGTTTGTTGGCGAATCATGTAACGTTTCGCCCTTTGCCTCACACTGGCCGGAAGGAAAGCCGGAGTCCGAGATCCGCGCCTTTTTAACCTCGCGCGGTATGCCGCTGGGTGAAGCACCGACGGACCATTTTGGCGCGCTGTTGCTGGCGGCGTCATGGCTGGAAGATCAGTCTGCGGCAGACGAAAGCGCCGCTCAACTGGCGCTGTTTGATACCTTTCTGATGCCGTGGTGCGGCGCGTTCCTGGGCAAAGTCGAGGCGCATGCCACTACCGCCTTTTACCGCACCCTGGCCGAGTTGAGCCGTGAAGCGATTCAGGCCATGTACGATGAGCTGGTGGAAAGCGCCAGCGAGCAGGGCGACGACGCCTGATTTACCACGTCGCCGGATGGCTGCCGGGTGGGCAGCCGGGCGTGGCACACTTCAGGGCGGTGCCGGGCAGCCATGCGGCGGAATGCAGACGCACGCCGATTCCCCACGGTGTAAGTTCCAGGCTGGGCTGATTGTCGCTGTGCTGCGGGATGATCCCCGAATGGGCCATGTCGCTGGCGTAACGGTGCTGCTCCAGCAGCCAGGCGGTGCGCGCCAGCGACAGGCGCGCCTGGCTTCCGCTGCCTTCATGAAGGCGCTGACGCAGACCGGCCAGCACGGCCGCCGCTATCAGGTAACCCGTGGCATGATCCAGCGCCTGAACCGGCAGAGGCACCGGTGCAGTATGTTGCTTCCAGCGCATGCCCTGTTCGGCAATACCGCAACCCATCTGCACCAGACTGTCGAAACCGCGCCGGTTGCGCCAGGGGCCCTGCCAGCCCCAGGCATTCAGGCCCACGTCCACCAGACCGGGACACAGACTTTGCAGCGATTCCGCATCAAATCCCAGCTTTTCCAGCGCATCGGCACGGTAACCGTGCACAAGCACATCGGCCTGTTTCAGCAACCAGATAAACTGCGCACGGTCAGCGGGCTGTTTCAGGTCCAGCACGGCGCGGCGCTTGCCGCAGGCAAGCTCTTCATCCGCGCCCGGCTCCTGCCAGCCGGGTAGATCGATACGCAACACATTTGCCCCCAGGCCGGCGAGAAAGCGCGTGGCCACCGGGCCCGCGATGATGCGCGTCAGATCCAGCACCCTGATGCCCAGTAACGGACGCGCGTCGGGCAACGCCCAGTCGACCGCAGGGCCTTCGGTCATGGTCTGCAGGGCAAACAACGGTTCATGTATGACGGCCAGTCCCTGCGGATGCTGTCGCCAGGCTTCAGCACTGCGCATTTCTGCAGCGCAACCGCCAGCGTCAATCACGGCCTGCTCCAGCTCGGTAGCCTGCCACTGCGCCACTTCCCGCGCCAGCGCATCCCGATCCGGATGCTGACCCAGCACGCTCTCCATCGCCAGGCGATGGTGGGGCGCATTGGTATGCAGACGGATCCAGCCGTTGCGGCAGGCGTAATCGCCCGCGAAGGCATCCCACAGTGCGGGTGCAGGGCGGTTAAGCGGCATAAAACTGTGCTGGAACCAGCGTGAGGCAAGGCGGACATTGATCTGTGCACGGACAGGACGATTGAGTAATTCAGCGATGCCCTGCGTCGCTAATCCCAGACTGGTGGCCGCCAGTTCACTGACGGCATAGGCGGAGGAAAAGGCCGCGTGATCGGTGAAAACGGGCAGCGCGTGTGGCGCAGGGTTGCCATGCAATCCTTGCCACATCTGCTGCCAGAGTGCGTTGGCCAGATGATTCATGCTACAGGCTCCTGAAGCGGACGATTCCTGAAGCATAGCATGTGCCTTTAACGACGTCGTAAGCGCGGAAACCGGGCGTGCATGCGCAGATTACGCAGGTTGATTACCGCAATGGTAGTGCCGAGGATCACCAGCGAGGCACCAATAATTTTGAAACTGTTCAGGCTGTCGCCCAGCACCACAATGCCCATGATCACTGCCAGCACCGGTGTCAGCAGGGAGTAGGGCATAATCAGGTTAACGTTGTATTTCTTCAGTAGTGAATACCACAAGGTATAGGCGACTACCGAAGAGGCAATCGCACTGTAGAGAATGGCAAACCAGCCGCGCCAGCCCGCATGTTGCAGGGCATAAAGCTGATGTGATTCGGACATATAGCTGGCCGCGCCGACAATGGGCAACGCCAGAAACGCGATCCAGCCCGTCATGGTCAGCGGCTTAATCGGGGGCGATTTTTTCACAATCAGATTGCTCACCGCCCAGCCCGTGGCGCTGCACAGCAGGATACAGAGCACCCACCAGGCGGGGATCGTCGGGCTGCCGGACAGCACCACTACACCGCTCAGCGAAATCATAATGCCGATAAGCTGGATAAGCCGCAGCTTCTCTTTCAGGAATACCATCGCCAGCAGCATCGCAATCGGCGTGCCCAGTTGCACCACAATCGCTCCTGTTCCGGCATCGGTGTAACGCATGCCGAGAAACAGCAGTGAGAAGTGCATAAAGCCAAACGTAAAGGCCAGCAGTAACAGCCAGGGAAACTGTTGACGGTTAATCCGGCAAAACGGTACCAGGACAATCGCCACGACGAAAAACCGCATCCAGGTCAGGAACAGGGGCGGTAAATCCACTAAGCCCCATTTCACCGCCACGTTATTAAAGGCCCAGATGGACACGACCATCAGAACCGTAAAGAAATGCCGCACTGCCACAATGTCATCCTTTGAAAAAACACGTTACCCGATAATCATGGCATGAACCCGCGCGGTTAAGACAATGATTAACGTTTTTTTTATTTAGTTAACTCTAAAAATTCATAAGACTTTTACAACAGTTGCTGTCAGACTGATTTTCCGAAACGTTAACGCCTGTGAGGATCCGATTCGGTATGACTTATGCACCTGCCTTGCCGCTTGCCCTGATTCAGTTAGATGTTCCTCCTGCCAGTGTGGTCGAAAAAATCGGTGAACAGCCGGTCTGGTTTATTGATGCTCTGAATTTACAGCCTGAAGATTACCTTATCGTCCGTCCGCATCTGGGTGAGCCGTTGCCGCAGTTTACTGAAATCTCCGGCGCGGTATTAAGCGGTTCGTGGGCAATGGTGACTGACCATGAGGAGTGGAGCGAACGCACCGCCGCCTGGGTTCGCGCGGGGATGGACGCGCAGTTGCCACTACTGGGCGTGTGTTACGGCCATCAGCTCATGGCGTATGCGCTGGGAGGTAAAGTCGCGGACAACCCTCATGGCTGGGAACGGGGATTACTGGCGCTGAACACGACAACCGCGGCGAAGCACGATCCCCTGCTTGCGACCCTGCCGGATCACTTCGAGGCCTGGCTTTCTCATCGTCAGTCGGTGGTGATACCGCCGCCGCAGTCGACGATTCTGGCACAGTCAGAAAAAGATCCCTGCCAGGTATTGCGCTATTCGCCGAATGCGCTGTCCATGCAGTTCCATCCCGAATTTGATCGCCAGATTATGGATGCCTGTCTGCCCGACGATGTAGACAGCGATGGCGCCGAACTGCAGGGGGCGGACTGGGCACGCAGCATTTTAACCCATTTCTGGCTGCAAACGCGCCCGGCGGTCGACAGCGCTCAGGGCGCATAGTGACGGGCGCAGCGGTAAACCCAGGCGGGCGGCACGTTTTTTAAAACCCGCTGACGTTCCCAGGTAAAGTAACGGGACAAATCGGGCTGGGTCAGGGATGTGTACTGAAACTGTACAAAGACGCCGTTTGGGCCCAGCGCGTGGAAAACCGCCTGTAAAATCGCCTCGCGCAGTTCCGGCGACAGCGACAGAAGCGGAAGGCCAGAAAAAATAGCGTCATAGCTGCCGTTCAGGTACTCCGCCGAACAGGTGCGTACCGTCATGCGTTCATCATCCAGCGTTAAGCTTTTGTGCCAGCGCGCTGCTGATTTCAAATACGTCCAGTGTGGCCTCAGGTGCCATCTTTGCCAGCAGGCGACGCGTCAGCACACCATCGCCTGCGCCTAACTCAGCGATCCGGAATTGATGACGCCAGTCGACCGCTTCCACCATAGTGCGACACAGCGCTTCGGAAGACGGCGTGATGCTGCCCATCTTGCGCGGATTGCGGATGAACTGGTGGACGAAATCTGCTTTTGCGCGCATTAACGTGAAAGCCGAAGCCAACATGCTGACCTACCTCCAGAGTGAACATATCCTCATATTGACCTCATTCGCGCCGAAAGTTTCCAGTTAACAGGCGAAGCGGTAAAAAGTCGGAATTATCTGTAGTGGCTCTGGCGGGTATTTCCTTCGCCGCGGTCACAGTTTAGGGACAACAAACCTGTCAGGCTGGCGCTGATCGAATATGTTAACAACAAGTTTCATAGTTGTTTCACATCACACAGCGTAAGGAGATCCAGCATGCGTTATGCCGCTCCAGGAGAACAGGGTTCTCTCATCACTTTGCAGAAGCACTACGGCAATTTCATCAACGGCGAGTTCGTCGTCCCGGTAAACGGTAACTATTTTACCAATACGTCCCCCGTTAACGGCTCAGCCGTGGGCGAGTTTCCCCGATCGGACAAGGCCGATGTCGATAAGGCCGTGGCGGCCGCCGCCGCAGCCGCTGACGCATGGGGCAAAACCTCACCTCAGCAACGTGCGCTGGTACTGTTAAAAATTGCTGACCGCCTGGAAGAAAATCTGGAATACATGGCGGTCAATGAAACCTGGGATAACGGTAAGCCGGTGCGGGAAACGCTGGCTGCGGATATGCCGCTGGCGGTGGATCATTTCCGTTATTTCGCCGGTTGCGTCAGGGCGCAGGAGGGCAGCGCAGCTGAAATCGACGAGTTTACCGCCGCCTATCACTTCCACGAGCCACTGGGCGTGGTGGCGCAGATTATTCCGTGGAACTTCCCGCTGCTGATGGCGGCCTGGAAGCTGGCACCGGCACTGGGTGCGGGCAACTGCGTGGTGCTTAAACCGGCAGAACAAACGCCGCTGTCGATCACGCTGTTTGTTGAACTGATTCAAGATCTGCTGCCGCCCGGTGTGGTGAACGTGGTTCACGGCTACGGAAAAGAAGCCGGTGAGGCGCTGGCCTCGCATCCCGGTATTGCCAAGGTGGCCTTTACCGGATCGACGGCGACGGGCGGACACATTCTGGAGCTGGCGGCGAAAAGCCTGATCCCGTCCACCGTTGAGCTGGGCGGTAAATCACCTAACATCTTCTTCGAAGACATTATGCAGGCCGAAGAGAGCTTCATTGAAAAAGCGGCAGAGGGCGTAGTGCTGGGCTTCCTGAATCAGGGCGAAGTCTGTACCTGCCCGTCGCGCGCGCTGGTGCAGGAATCCATCTATGAGCCCTTTATGGCGGCGGTGCTTAAACGTATCAAAACCATCAGACGCGGCGATCCGCTGGATACGGAGACCATGGTCGGTGCTCAGGCGTCACAGCAGCAGTTCGACAAGATACTCTCGTATCTGGAGATTGCCCGTCAGGAAGGGGCCGAAATCCTCACCGGCGGCGGCGTTGAAAAGCTCGATGATGCGCTCGCCAGCGGCTACTACATCCAGCCGACGCTGCTGAAAGGCAACAACAGCATGCGCGTCTTCCAGGAGGAGATCTTTGGGCCGGTTGTCGGCATCACCACCTTCAAAGACGAGGCAGAAGCCATCGCCATCGCCAATGATTCCATCTATGGGCTGGGCGCGGGCGTCTGGACGCGGGATATCAACCGCGCCTATCGGGTGGGCCGTGCGATCAAAGCCGGTCGCGTCTGGACTAACTGTTACCATCTCTATCCTGCCCATGCCGCCTTTGGCGGGTACAAGAAATCGGGCATTGGTCGTGAAACCCACAAGATGATGCTTGATCACTATCAGCAGACTAAAAACCTGCTAGTGAGTTACAGCATTCAGCCACTTGGCTTCTTCTGACCTGGTGCGGCGTGCCCTGTGCACGCCGCATTTTCCTCTGATTGTTGTCATATAAGCGTAATCTGCTTGTGACAGGGTGATTA
Organism: Pantoea sp. SGAir0183; assembly: GCF_043545505.1. NCBI lineage: Bacteria > Pseudomonadati > Pseudomonadota > Gammaproteobacteria > Enterobacterales > Erwiniaceae > Pantoea > Pantoea sp. SGAir0183. The sequence goes on along the minus strand of NZ_CP028053.1, from coordinate 2,705,984 downwards.
GCGGCTATTATCGATCCTTCGCAGTGATCATTTCGTGCCTGTGTTGACTGGATTACCTGCTTCACTATGGATAACTGAACAGAGACGATTTATGCAAAATGCTTACGACTATCTGAACCTGATGGATGAGGTGCTCGACGGACCGGAAGAGAGCATCATCATCGTTAACCTGCCTGAACGGCACAGCGCTTACCCGTCTTGTGCGCAACAACCTGATGCGCCTTTCTCCGCACGCGCACCCCAACAGGCCGCCAGACCGCGTCGGGACGGCATGTTCTGACAGGACGTTCATGTCGGGTCACGCAGGTTATGTCGGCCAGACGCCGCACTGTTCCGACTTATTTGCGCCCTGTTCAGGCGGTCAGGACACCACCGTCATGCTGGCCGGATAACCTGATCGCCCGTTATGCAGTCAATTCACCTTATGCCTGCTCAGTCACCCGCCTGCGCCGGTGCACTCACTGGCCTGCACCTGTAACAAAGTGTGACCAAAAACGATACGAAGGCCGGACGCGAAAATTATCTTTTCGTGCCAGTTCTGGGGCAGTATCAATAAGAAAAATTAACCATTCCTAAACCAGCGGCAAAGAGTTCGCACGCGTTGATAACTTCTGCGCCATACCTGTCTTGTGGTTGTCATCAAAATTTACATATCACATAAATAAAATTTAACTTTCCCCGCTATACATTCCTTAGGACAGTGCATGTCGGCGACTTTATCAGCAAGGAACGAGGTAGTGTATTTATGAGTAAATTAACCCGAAGAAGTTTTATGGCTTTTGCGGCGGGCGGCACCGTCGCGCTGGCGGCCGGACAGGTGCACGCGCATGACAGCATCCAGTCTTTTTCCGGCGGGGGCCGCGATCCCGGCCCGCACGATCCGATCCGCGAAGCCGAAAACCCGGATATTGTGAATCCACCGGCGACGGACAGCGGCACGTTACCGAATCTGCGCTTTTCCTTCAGTGACGCGCACGTACGTAAAAGCAGCGGTGGATGGACCCGCCAGGTCACTCAACGTGAGCTCGGCGTCTCCACCACGATTGCGGGCGTGGATATGCGCCTCAATGCAGGGGGCATTCGTGAGCTGCACTGGCATAAAGAGGGCGAATGGGCGTACATGACCTACGGCAACGCCCGCGTCACGGCGTTTGATACCGACGGCACCTGGTTCGTGGACGATATTGGCGTGGGTGATTTGTGGTATTTCCCGCCGGGCATTCCGCACTCTATTCAGGGCCTGGGGCCGGACGGCTGTGAGTTCCTGCTGGCCTTTGATAACGGTGGATTCGATGAAGACAGCACCTTCCTGCTGTCTGACTGGTTTAAACATATTCCGCCCGAGATCCTGGCGAAAAACTTTAAGGTCCCTGTCTCAACCTTTGCGAAATTACCGTCACCGCAGGACGAATATATCTTTGCCGCACCGGTGCCCGGCAGCCTGTCATCGGTGCAGGTGCAAGGGGCAACCAAAGCCAAACGCACCTTTACTCACCGTATGCTGGCGCAGGACCCGATCAAAGCGCCAGGCGGCACGGTCCGCATCACCGACTCTTCCACCTTTAAGGTCTCCAAAACCATTGCGGCGGCACTGGTCGAGATCGAACCCGGTGGCTTGCGTGAGCTGCACTGGCATCCAAACAACGATGAGTGGCAATACTATCTGGAAGGCGAAGGACGCATGGGCGTGTTTGGTTCATCCGGCCAGGCCAGAACCTTTGATTACCGGGCCGGAGATGTCGGCTATGTGCCGTTCGCCATGGGGCACTATGTGGAAAACACCGGCAAGGGGCCGCTGCGTTTCCTGGAGCTGTTCAAAAGCGATTATTACGCTGACATTTCACTGAATCAATGGCTGGCCGGTACGCCGCGCGACCTGGTGAAACAACACCTGCAACTGGACGATGCGTTTATGGATGCGCTGTCGTTGCAGAAAAACCCGGTAGTGAAATAGCCAGGCGGGCGCATCCGTCTTCAGGATGCGCCGGTATCCGCACTAAAAATCCGGTTCTGCTGCGGGGCTGGCCTGATGAAAAATCATCTGCCAGCCTTGCGTTGCGTGGTACACCCAATGGGACGACCGCCATGCGGCATGGCGGCCATCGGGTCTTGCGGTACGGTAAAGCAACAGGGCGTGATGTGTTCCTGTCTGTATCAGCTGAAAATCGCGGCTGACGATTGCCGGCGCATGCGCTTCAGCTTGTAAGGCCGCAATCGTCTGCGCGCGATTCACCCGCACGCCCGAGCGGGTAATTTCCTGAAATTCAGGATGCAGTCGCTGCGCCAGCCAGGCTGCATCGTAACGTTTTTCCTGATGCAGACTGCATTCCAGCGCCGTCAATGCGGCCAGCAGTGTCTGATAGCGTCCTGTCTCCGTCTCACAGGGGGCGGAGTGATGTATCACTGCCACCTGAGAATCGAGCTGAATCGCGGGATAGTGCTCCTGCATGCCTGCCAGCAGTTCCGCATCGGGCCATTCCTCATCTTTGCCCAGATGCTGCGCGACGGATGACAGCGGCATCATGACAACCCGTTCAACAGTCACAATGACGCTGTCAGCAGGATCTTCGTGGTTGATATAACGCAGCGGACCGGGCGTAATGGCCTGTTCCTGCCAGCATATCGTATGGCGTTTGTTGCCCGCCCGCACCGCTGTCATCAGGCGAGGCACAATGTGCAGCATTTGCATCACTTCACTCCGTGAGCCCTGGATGGACGTTTACCCTGGCCTGGCTGAGTATCAGGGCGCAAAGCGCGACAGCCAGATTTGGCGGAGTTCCCGGGCCTGCAACGATACTGCCGCCGTCTCACTGCCGTGGAAACCATGAAATGCGCCCGGCCAGACGTGCAACTCCACGGCAACCCCGGCGCGGATTAACCGCTGTGCATAGTCGAGGTTCTCATCCAGAAACAGATCCAGCGTACCCACGCCAATCCAGGCCGGGGGAAGCCCGCGCAGGTCTGTGGCGCGAGCGGGGGCCGCATAAGGCGAAACGGCTTCGCCACCGGGCGCTTCGCCCAGCAGCGCCGACCAGCCGATGCGGTTGTATTCCCGCGTCCAGACAAACTCGCCGGTCACGGGATTGGGGTGGGTTTCGGTGACCGTGCGGTCATCCAGCATCGGGAACATCAGATTCTGAAAGGCCAGCGTGGGGCCATTCCGATCGCGGGTGAACAGCGCCAGTGAGGCCGCCAGCCCGGCACCGGCGCTGTCGCCCATAACACCGATACGTGCCGGATCAATGCCCAGCATCGCGGCTTCATTCACCATCCAGTTCAGCACCTGATAGCTGTCTTCCAGCGATCCCGGAAATACGGTTTCCGGTGACAGCCGATAGTCCACCGAGACCACCACACAGTTATGTCGCCGTGCCGTCGCGCTGGTCAGCGACAGAGACTGCTCCGGGCTGCCAAACAGATGACCGCCGCCATGAAGATGTAATATGCCCATGCGTTTACCGGCGGCCGCAACGGGCGTGATCACACAGACTCTGACCGACGGATGGCCGGGAAACGCGATCAGGTGTTCATCAATGTTCAGCCCCTGGTCGCGGTACGACTGGACCTGCTTAAGCGCAGCATCCTGGCGCTGCTGGCGTAGCGCAATGATTGCGTCAGGCGTGAGTTCCAGCGGCGCGCTGTTAGCGAGCAGGGGACGTAGCTCGGGATCGACGAGATGCAGCGTGTTCAACTTAACCCTCTCTTCAGGTTGATGTGACAGCAACGTGTTTCTGCCAGATATGCATGGTAGCGGCTGAGATCAAAATGACCTGCTGACAGCGACTGCCAGCAGGTCACAGCAATGGCGTTCAACCGGCTTAATGACCTGTGTCTTCGCCATTAGAGGCTATCAGTTTTTTATACCAGTGATAGCTCTTTTTTAAGGTACGTTTCTGCGTGCCATTGCCCATATCGTCCTGATCCACGTAGATAAACCCATAACGTTTAGACATCTGCGCCGTACCTGCGCTCACCACGTCAATCGGTCCCCACCAGGTGTAGCCAAACAGGGGAACGCCATCTGCAATGGCCTCTTTCATTTGCGCGACGTGCTGGCGCAGGTAGTCAATGCGGTAATCGTCATCAATACTGCCATCGGCCTTGACGGTATCCACTGCGCCCAGGCCGTTTTCGGCAATAAAGAGCGGCTTTTGATAGCGATCATACAGCTGATTCAGTGCCAGTCGCAGGCCTTTGGGATCGATTTGCCAACCCCATTCACTGGTTTCCAGGTGCGGATTTCTGATGCCGCCTGTGATCAGGTTGCCCTGCGCGCCGGTGAGTTTTTCAGGATGGGCGCTGACCGTGCTGGACATGTAATAACTAAAGGAAACAAAGTCCACCGGATGTTGCCGCAGGATTTCATCGTCGCCTACGGCTTTAATCAGCTGTACGCCTTTTTCCGCCAGCATTCTTTCTGCATAAGCCGGATAGTAGCCGCGTGCCTGCACATCGCTAAAAAACAACGACACGCGCTGCATCTCTTCGCACGCCTGCACATCATCCGGATGGCAGGTGTGCGGATACAGGATTTGATAGCTGATCATACAGCCCACCTGCGCACTCGGAATAATGGCGTGGCAAGCCTTTGTCGCCAGCGCGCTGGCGACAAACTGATGATGGGCACCCTGGTATTTATCCTGTTCAATATGCGGGTGACCTTCTTCAATTACGCCAATGCTCACGTAAGGGTGATGCTTAACACAGTTGATCTCGTTGAACGTCATCCAGTATTTCACTTTTTTGCGATAGCGCATGAAAACTGTGGTGGCAAAACGCACATAGAAATCTACCAGTTGGCGATTGGGCCAGCCGCCGTAATCCGTCACCAGCGCAAGCGGCATTTCGTAATGTGACAATGACACAATCGGTTCGATCCCGTGAGCGAGCAGAGCATCCAGCACTGCATCATAAAACTGCAGGCCCGCCTCGTTGGGTTCTGCTTCATCGCCGCGTGGAAAGATGCGCGTCCAGGCAATCGACATCCTGAAGCACCTGAATCCCATCCCGGCGAACAGCGCGATATCCTCTTTAAAGTGGGTGTAAAACCCGTTGCCTTTACGTTTGGGATAATATTTTTTGCTCTCCGGATTCTGTGCTTCCGCTACCTGCGCATGGGTCATGCTTAACCACTGATCCAGCCACTGGTCTTGTGGTGTGGATGCGTCAAAGGTGTACACATCCGATACGGACAGTCCTTTACCGCCGACATGCCAGGCGCCCTCAAGCTGATTCGCGGCCGTGGCACCGCCCCACAGAAAACCTTCGGGAAAAGAGGGTGAATACGTCATGCTTTGCTCCTTAAACCGCCGCAGCGGTGAGTGTCAGAAAAGCGTCACGGCAGGCGATATGTCCCCCGGCTTTTACCGGGCGAACCTCGCCATAGCGTTCGCAGTTGGTCACGATTACAATCACGCTCGGATCGATGCCTTCGGCCTCAAGCGCGTTCAGATCGAATGTGATCAGCAGATCGCCGGTGCGGATAAACTGGCCCGGCTGAATATGGCTGGTGAAATGGCGGCCGCCGAGTTTCACGGTATCGATGCCAATGTGGATCAGGATTTCCGCGCCAGTGTCACTTTTCAGCCCCAGCGCGTGGTGGGTTTCAAAGAGCGACTCGACGCGGCCATCAATGGGGGAGCGCAACTTGCCGCCGGTCGGATAAATCGCCAGCCCTTTGCCAAAAATTTCATCGGCAAAAACCGGATCGGCTAAGGCGCTTAACGGAGTGATCTCACCGCTGACCGGCGCAAAAAGCCTTACGTGGTCCTGCGTATGATGACAGTGTGAGGAGGCTGTATTGTCCACGTTCTTCCGGGTCGCTTCCTCAAAACCCAGTATGACGGTCAGCAGGGCCGCACTGGAAAAGGCAATGACCAGACTCAGCAGTGCTGATAAGAAGGTGGGACCAACCAGGGCGGGAATGCCGGGCAGGCCGCTGAGTGCAAACGCATAGGTTTTTACGCCCATCGCCATCGCAAACGCGCCACCACAGGCACCGCCAAGCAGAGCGGCGGCAAAGGGACGTTTGTAGCGAATGTTGATGCCGTACATCGCAGGCTCGGTGATGCCCATGGCAGCACTGAAGCTGGTGGTAAGCGCCAGCGATTTAAGCTTTTTATCCCGGGCCCGCAGAAAGACGCCAAACGCCGCACCGGCCTGACCAAGGTTGGCCACATAGAAAAGAATTTTAAACGGGTCGAATCCCATATGGCTGATGTTATGGATCATGACCGGCACCAGCACATAGTGCATGCCGGTAATAATAATCAGCGACAACGTCCCGCCGACCACCACGCCCGCGATAATGCCCATGTTTTCGACCAGCCAGATAATGCCCCCGGTCAGCGCGTTACCGGCAAAAATCCCTAATGGCCCGATAGCGATCAGCGTCACCGGCGTGACGATAAGCAGGCTTAAAAGCGGAACAAACATGGTTTTGAGGGCGGCAGGGATAACGCGGTCAATCAGGCGCTCCACGTAACTCAACAGCCAGATTGATAGCAGGACCGGAATGACTGTCGAAGCATAGTTCACCGTGGGAACGGGTAAACCCAGAAAACGTATCGGCTCACCTGCGGTAAAGAGGGTTTGCAGGGCAGGGTGAAAGAGTGATGCCGCCAGCGCAACAGCGACATAAGGATTGGCACCAAAGCGTTTTGCCGCACTGAACGCCAGCGCCAGCGGCAAAAAATAGAACACGCCATCACTGATCGCCAGCAGGATCTGGTAGCTCTGGTTTTGTGTCTCCAGCCAGTGAAACGCCACCATTAGCGCCAGAATGCCCTTGAGAATCCCTGCACCCGCTATGGCCGGAATAATCGGTGAGAAGATGCCGGACAGCCCTTCAAGCACTGCGGAAACAGGGTTACAGCGCGAAGCAGGGCGGACAGAAGCTTCCTGAAGCGGAAGCTGACTGAGCAGCGCATCGCACAGTGGTTTGACATCATTACCGATGATGAGTTGAAACTGGTCGCCAGAAATATTAACCCCGATCACGCCATCCAGTGCTTCAAGCGCGTGACGGTCGGCTTTACTGTTATCTCTTAGTAAAAAACGCAGGCGGGTAATGCAGTGAAATAAAGACTGTACGTTATCTTTTCCGCCTATCAGGGGAATAATTTGCTGTGCGGTGTCCTGATAATTCATAAATCCCTCCAGACTGAAGTCGATATGACGTCATCCACAATGACCGGCATAAACCGGGTGGCATATTTTCTGGGGTTTGCCTGATTAAACAGTCACAAGCCGGTAAAGCAATTCAGTAATGCATTATGGGGTGTCAACATCATGCGCACTGCGCTGCACGATGTTTTCAATGTGTACCGTTAGATAGAGTTTTTCTGAGTGACTCATACTGTGGTGATAATGTTTTTTTACGAAGGTGCTGATGGCTTCTACGCACTCAAACGTTCGGGCATATCGCTGTTGTGCCAGCGTGAATAATTCCTCGTCGTCGTTATTTAATACTTCGCCATCAATGACCCGCTGCGCAAAGAATTTTAAATGGGTAATGAAGCGCTGGTAATTCAGACTGTGTTCATCGCGGGTCAGCGTAAAAAAGTATTTTACGATTTGTTGTAACTGACAGAGGAGTTGGGTGATTTTAGTGGTTTTGCCTAAGTTATCATTGAGCCCGGCATTCACGATATGCAGCGCAATACTGCAGGCTTCGCTGTCTGGTAGCACGGTGCCGGTGCGGGCCACCACCATGCCCAGTGCCTGGCGGCCAATCGCATATTCTGCGGTGTAAAAATGACGGACTTCCCATTCCAGTGGGTTGGCGAGCAGCGCGTTATTTTTATGCCGCTCCAGCGCAAAGTAGAGGTGATCGGCCAGCGTGACATACAGCCCTTCGCTTAGTTTATGCTTCAGCGTTTCATGCGCCAGGCTGACGATATCGGCGGTCAACTGGAGAATATCGATGGGAACTTCACTGACCAGATCTTTAAAGCGTGCAGAGATGCCTGAATCTTGCAGCCGAAATATCTTTTCTGCTTCGTGCAGATGAATACGGGCCCCGTTGCGTGTATTAAATCCCAGCCCCCGACCGGTTAAAATCACTTCAAGGCCGTTATCATCTACGGCACTGACCACATTATTATTCAGTATTTGTCTTACCAGCATCGCTCATTCCTGAAACACAATCGGGCAAAACATAAATACAGCGTTGAAGGGATTATCCCTCAGCCTGCATTCAGGTTTTGCCCGATAATCGGTAACAAGCGTGATGCCGGTTAATCCTGGCACCTGGAAAATTGATATTCAATATGAAATTGTGCAGTGAGTCATCTGGCGCGCTGATTTGTGATCCGCTTTACGAAAAGTAATAGATAAAGCCGTTACGTGATCGGGGGGAATGGGCGATGCCGGGGAGTTAGTGCGCTGGCAGGTGAGGGGCAGAGGTGTTGGGTAGCAGGCAGCTCGGGAATGAGAAGATACGTGATGGCTGTTAAAAAATGAACGTCGGCTATGAGCGAGAAGCGGACGTTCGCGGTTATAAGATCGTGGAGGAGGAATTTGCGAATGAGGCCGTATATTCATTTTCAGGGAACAGGTCAAAATTGAAGACTGTTTTTAATCGAAAATTTGTGTAACCTGACGTACTCATGTACTAGCTATATGGGGTTGAAATGGATTTTTCATCAATTGATGATGTCAGAAATCGTATCGATCAAATTGACAGTGAACTGGTTAAAATGATCGCGCAACGTGGCCGATGTGTTAAAGCTGCAGCAGCTTTTAAAAGTGACCACTCAGCTGTGCGTGCTCCAGACCGCGTCCAGCAGGTAATCGACAAAGTCAGTAAACAGGCAACTGAAGCAGGACTTCCCGAAGTGATTATCGAAAAGGTCTACCGGGCGATGATCGGTGCGTTTATTGATTATGAACTCGAGCAACACGACCAACTGCGGCAGTAAAAATCCTGACATCGTGCGCCAACATGCCATTCAGCTTCTGGCTTTTACTGTAGCGGGTATCGAGGCGGTGAACGCCAGCAGCGATATCTCTTTTGGGCGGCATACTCACGATCAGTTCGGCATTGTGGACTTGGCAATAAGCGCTTTTAACCATGCTCTCCCTTGAGGCCAGTCACCGAGTCCGCTGGCTGCGTTGATATGCCCTCGCTCACCGATATTGACCAGACGACTGCCCCAGGCATTGGCACGGCACTGGCTGTAATGGATATCGGCATAAGGGTCATTGGAACTGACAATCATTATGCTCGGAAATGCGAGATGCTTTTCACTTCGGGAAACACTAAACCCCTGAGCCTCTTCTGGAAACGCATCGCGTGTGGGATCTGGCACTGCGACCAGCAAAGCGCCTCTCACAACTGTGCGGCTATGTTGTGCCCAGTTCGCAACCTGCAGGCAGCCAAGGCTATGGGCGACCAAAATGACGTCTGGCCCGATCTTTCTGACGGCAGTTTCTAAATTTTCGACCCACTCTTCGCAAATCGGGTGATCCCAGTCTTGTCCCGAAATGAGGGTCATTGACGCGTCAGTTTTTGCCCATAGCGTTTGCCAGTGTCCGGAGCCCGAGTTGCCAATTCCCGGAAGAAGCAATATTGGAGATGTCATGTCTTGATTCCCAAAGAGGTGTTCACATAATGTAGTCAAATGCCACATCGTTCCTGAATGGCAAATCATCGAAATACAGCCCGATTAGCCGATGATTCATCTCTGTTTTGGGCAAAGGATCAGCATGGAGCTTGACAGTAAAGATCGGCAAATTCTGGAAGCACTCCAAACGAACGCACGTCAGAGTCTGGCGTCTCTGGGCAAATGCATTGGACTTTCGCAGCCAGCGATGAGCGAACGGGTCAAAAAACTCGAAAGTGCAGGCGTCATTGAAGGTTACGGTGCCCGCGTCAGTTTGCGAGAGATTGGACTGGGATTACAGGCGATCCTGCGAGTGCGCACCACCCACCAATACATCAAACAATATCTGGCGTTATTTAACGCTATTCCTGAAGTGATAGAAGCTGACAGAATCACAGGAGAGGACTGCTTCATCGTACGTTGCGTTTTTTCTCAACCGACTGATCTGGAGGCCATTGTCGATGCCCTTGCAGTTCATGGTTCAGTGACGACATCCTTAGTTCTGTCGAATGCGGTACGTAAACAGGTACCTGTACGCCTGAGGTGACCGACTCGTATTTGATCGATATGGCAGAACATTAGCAAGGTTCGCTCTTTGCACGTAACGGGCAGTATCACGGTACAATTTAAGCTGAGAGTAACCAGTTGGGTAACTTTTAAAGGCAATGTCTGCGTTTCCACTCATCCACCACATCACCTAAATTTTTAGGGATATCGTTTCGAATCCAGGCCATAAAAGCACGATCAAATCTAAAATCTGGCCCACATTCATCAGTCATGAAACGACGAACGTTTTGTGTGTTTTTGTAGTTGTTATTCACGACAGTGTTACGAGTCAATGAAGAACCGTGCCAGTCTGTTTTCATTCGTTTACTCCTGTACAGGATGAACGGTAGCAACGATAAAAATACCAGACTGATTTAAGTCCTTCAGCTTTTGGCGCAGAGCGAACGAGCTGACTAAGATGAAGGTCCGCTTTGAGCGAGGAGCGGACATTGATATGTGGTCTGTGCTATGTGGATTGTTCTTGCTTCACTGGCGGGAGAGATATCCTCGCCTCCGAAATCAGTTTTTCCACTGCTTCCAGAGGGATATTCTCTTCGTAGCAGGTCAAAAAGAATTCGTGCGTAACATCCGAATAGAAAACTTCAGCAATTTGCCGTAAAGGAGATGTCTCGCTGACAGATAATTCCAGAAACATACCATCACGTAATATGTCGCTTCCACGACTCAGTTCAAATTTAATTTGAGACATATTATACGAATTCCTTCTTTTCAACTACGCAAAACATTTTGCGTGAGTGATATCAAAAACAATTTGGTCAGGATACAGCGGAATAATATTCCGAACACGTTAATCTCAACTACAAAGCCATTCTATGAGTAATCCTGAAATCGTCATAACACGCCAACGTCCGCTCCTGGCACAATGCAGCCCATCCGCACATAATCACCATCACCATTCTACTAAACTCTACTCCGCAAACCTCGCCCGCAGCCACCGAATAAACGTGGTCACAGCCTTAGGAACCTGCGCAGTATGCGGACGTACTACCCATAAGCTTTCGGCAAATGCGTCTACCGTTCGCCATGCGGGCAGAACCTGCGTTAGTGTCCCTGCAGCCAGCGCGGCTCGCGCACTAAAATCAGGAAGCAGGGCGATACCGAGTCCCTGTAATGCCGCATCGCGGACGGATTCGCTGTTGTTAGTGGCAAAGTTTCCCTGTCCCTTCACCATTACGGTTTCCTCTCCGCCCGTCACTTTATGGAAATGCCATCGCGGCGGTTCCTGTCCGCGCAGATAGTACAGACAGTTATGCCGCTCAAGGTCGTCGGGCTTTTGCGGGGTGCCGTATTGCGCCAGGTAAGCGGGGGAGGCAACCAGAACCGCATGCGTGTCACACAACTTCAGCGCAATGTGGGTCTCCGGAAGTGTCTGGCTGTGACGGATGGCCAAATCAAAACCTTCACGAGTCAGTGATACCAGACGGTCGTTGACATCCAGCTGAATAGTGACCTGCGGGTACTCCCGGACAAAATCGCCAATAACCGGGACGAGCTGCTGGCGCGCAAAGGCTACCGGCGCACTGACACGCACCAGGCCTCTCACCGGGCCGGTTTCATCACGAATGCGTAAAAAGGATTGCTCAATTTGCGCAAAAGGATCGCGCAAGTTATCCACCAGTTTTTCGCCCGCCGAGGTCAGACGGACGCTGCGGGTAGTGCGCTGCACCAGTGCTGTGCCGGCCATATTCTCCAGCTCTTTGATTTTCTGACTCATGGCTGCCTTGCTGACCTCCAGCCGATCAGCCGCGCGGGTAAAACTTCCCGATTCAGCGAGTACCGTCAGCCAGTACAAATGCACCCACAGTTCATCCGTGCGGAATGCTTTCATCGGGATTGTTCAAAATAGCGAATAATCATTTCAGTCCTGTCTCTTTTTCTTTTCAACAGCAGTCGTCAACATAGCGCGACATCATACACTTACGATTCAGACCAACCGAGGGTTTATTTATGCCATTGCTGACATTCGACATCATTGAGGGACGTTCTGCTACGGAAATCAGAACAATGCTGGACGCTGCACATCGGGCTGTGCTCACCGCGTTTAACGTTCCCGAACGTGACCGTTATCAGATTGTTCACGAAAATAAAAATTATCAGATGGTGTTCCAGGATACCGGGCTGGGGTTTGAACGCAGCGACCGTCTGGTGATGGTCCGGGTGTTTACCAGCCCGAGAAGTGAAGAGCAAAAAACGCGTTTCATGGCGGAACTGGCACGGGAGCTGGCAGAGCACTGTGGGGTGGATGGAAAAGATCTGATGATCAGCTTTATTACCAATGCGCCGGGTGACTGGAGCTTTGCGGATGGTGAAGCACAGTATCTGACCGGAAAGCTGTAATTACCGCGTTTCCTCTCGGTTGTCAGTCACAGCGTTTTGAGAGGAAAGATAACATCCTCACCACGCCCCAAAGCGTGTTATCTGTGGTACCCGATACCACGCCGGGGCATTATGAAAGACAGCGTCGAAGTAAACGGCCTTGCTTCCCGTTGACTGACATTAAACGATATCTCTCCATTAACTCTCCGGCGGATATTAGCCTTTTCCTATGACTCGTCCCGGCACCGGGGCCGATTTCACCCGGATTCGTTGAAATAACGCGGTTGCCATCACTTTTTTATCTGACTATAGCCTGCCGTTATACCCCGCCACCAAACAAGCATTCGTCACCTTTCAACACGCATGAAATAGTGGTTTCAGAACCTTACCTTTGTCTGAAACGAGAACTCTCATGCTAATCCCACAACCCTATTTACTTTTTCTTGGCGATGTTACCGATCCCCTCGCGGCAAAAACGGCGCGCGGTATTCATATCTGGCGACCGGAACAGTGCGTTGGCGAAATTAAACTGCCGGGCTGTACGGTCAGCCTGGGGCTGGATGAACTTGATATCGCCAGCGCCAAAGCGCGCGGCGCGAAAACGCTGGTGCTGGGCACCGCCAACGCAGGGGGTATCTGCCCGAACACTGGCTGGATACGGTGAAAAGTGCCATCAAAGCCGGCATGAACGTGGCCAGTGGATTACATCATCGTCTGGTGGATGAGCCCGAGCTGGTCACGCTGGCAGAGACGTTTGGTGTTGCGCTTTTCGATTTACGTCATATGCGTCCGAAGCTGAGTGTCGGTAGCGGTAAGAAGCGTTCAGGTAAGCGGATACTCACGGTGGGGACCGACTGCTCAGTGGGCAAGATGTACACCTCACTGGCGCTGGAAGCGGCAATGCGTGCGCGCGGAATGAAAGCGGATTTTCGTGCCACGGGACAGACCGGGATTCTGGTTGCAGGGGAAGGCATTGCTGTGGATGCGGTAATCGCGGACTTTATTGCCGGTGCGGCGGAAGCCCTGTCTCCTGCCAACGATGATGATCACTGGGATATCGTGGAAGGGCAGGGATCGTTGTTCCATCCCTCTTACGCGGGCGTCAGTATGGGGCTTATGCACGGTGCGCAACCGCACTGGCTGGTGATGTGCCATGAAATGGGCCGTCCGCATATGCGCCATTTGCCGCATCAACCGATGGTCAGCCTGAAAGACTGCGTGGAAGCCAATCTGCGCGCCGCCCACGTGACCAGTGAGTCCGTTCAACTGGCTGGCTTTGCAATTAACACCTCAAACTACACGGAAGAAGACGCGCGCGCCTATTGTGCTGAAATCCGTGCCGAATTCGGTTTACCGGCAACCGATCCGGTGCGTTTTGGTATCGATGACATCGCCGCGCTGCTTCAGGAGCGGGGCTGAGATGAGACAGGTGCAGATCAACGTGGTGGAACTGCCGCTGGCGCGACCGTTTGCTATCTCGCGCGGTGTGCGTACCGCCGTGACGGTTATCCGTGTCACGCTTGAGCAAAACGGCTTTATTGGGCAGGGCGAATGTACACCAACGGCGCGCTACGATGAAACGCCAGACAGCGTTCAGGCCCAGCTTGAGGCGGTACGTGCTGACGTGGAAGCAGGCCTGAGCCGCGATGATCTGCAACACCGTTTGCCCGCCGGTTCCGCGCGCAATGTGCTGGACTGCGCACTGTGGCGACTTGACGCCGCACGGGCCAGTCAAACGCTCTGGCAACAAAGTGCATGCCCGCCGCCACGCTCGGTCGTCACGGCGGAAACCCTCAGCCTCGATACGCTGGAAAACATGGCGCTGGCGGCGGCGGATGCCGTCTCGCGGGGTGCCATCCTGCTCAAAATCAAGCTTGACCGCGATGCGGTTCTGGAAAAAGTGGCGGCGATTCGTGCGGCGGCCCCGCGTGCGACGCTCATTATCGATGCCAATGAAGCCTGGTCGGGAATGGATCTGGAAAGCCTGCTGGTGGCGCTTCAGGCCTTTAACATCGCGATGGTCGAGCAACCGCTTCCCGCAGGTCAGGATCATGACCTGCAACGCTTCCGTCATCCTGTTCCCGTCTGTGCGGACGAGAGTTGCCACACGCGAGAGGATATTGCCAGCCTGCGTCATCGCTACGAGATGATCAACATCAAGCTGGATAAGTGCGGAGGTCTGACGGAAGCGCTGGCGATGGTCGATGAAGCGCACAAGCAGAACATGCGCATCATGGTCGGCTGCATGCTGGGTTCATCCCTGGCGATGGAAGCGGCATTGCCCGTGGCGGTGCACGCAGAGCACGTCGATTTAGATGGCCCGATCTGGCTGGCGGCTGACAGCTCTCCTTTTTTGAATTACTCCGATGGCCGTATCTGGCTGTAACGCGACGAGGCATTGATGACGGACACACGACTCACTTCTTCTGCCACACGTGCTGACGGTGCATCACCGGTGCTTGCTGTTCAGGACCTTAGCGTCTCATTTCGTGGACGCAGTGCTGAGAATCAGGCGCTGAAAGGCATCAGTTTCGCCATTTATCCAGGCGAAATTGTCGCCGTGGTGGGCGAGAGCGGCTCAGGTAAATCAGTCACGTCGCTGGCCGTGATGGGCTTGCTGGCGAGCAGCGGTCGTATCGATCGCGGCAGCATGCAGTTTCGCGATCGCCGCGGAGAAGTTCATGCGTTAGAAACGCTGGATGACAGTCAGCGCCGCACGTTGCGTGGCCGTGAAATGGCGATGATCTTTCAGGAGCCGATGACCTCACTGAATCCGGTGCTGCGTATCGATGATCAACTCACCGAAGCGTTACGCGACCATCATCAGTGCGACAAGAAACAGGCTCATGCGCGCGTACGTGAACTGCTGCGACAGGTACGTATTGCCGATGTCGATCGCGTCATGAAAAGCTATCCGCACGCGCTGTCCGGCGGGATGCGCCAGCGCGTAATGATTGCTCAGGCGCTGGCCTGTGATCCGCAACTCCTGATTGCCGACGAACCCACGACGGCGCTGGACGTCACCGTACAGGCGCGCATTTTACATATCCTGCGTGAGCTGCAACGCGAGAAGAACATGGCGGTGTTATTTATCACCCATGATATGGGCGTTGTGGCGGAAATTGCGGATCGTGTTGTGGTCATGCTGCGTGGCGAAGTGGTCGAGCAGGGCACCGTGTCAGAGATTTTTGCCGCCCCGCAGCATGCGTATACCAAAGCGTTGCTGGCAGCCGTGCCAAAACTGGGCGATATGCGCGAATACGCGTGGCCGCAACGCTTTCCTCTGTTGGGTGCACAACAGGCGGCGCAACACGAACAGCTGACGGCGCGCTACGACAGCGAACCGCTACTCGATGTACGTGGGTTAAAAGTGTATTACCCCATCCGCAGCGGCATCTTCTCGACCCATACGCATCATGTGCATGCGGTTGAGCAGATTGATTTCAGTCTGTGGCCGGGTGAAACCCTGGCCATCGTGGGTGAAAGCGGCTGCGGTAAATCGACCACCGGGCGTGCGCTGATGCGCCTGATCGCCAGTGAGGCGGAAAGCATCCACTTTGAAGGAAAGGAAATCTCTCATCTGAAAGAGACGGCATTCCAGCCGCTGCGCCGTGAAATTCAGATGGTGTTTCAGGATCCCTATGCGTCACTGAATCCACGTCTGACGGTGGGGTTTACCATTGCCGAGCCGTTGCTGTTGCATGGCATGGTGGACTCACTGGAACAGGCTTCTCCACACATTGATGCGCTGCTGACAAGCGTTGGGCTGTTGCCGGAGCACGCGCGTCGTTATCCGCACGAATTTTCGGGCGGTCAGCGCCAGCGTATTGCCATTGCCCGCGCGATGGCCCTGAAACCGAAAGTGATTATTGCTGATGAAGCCGTATCGGCCCTTGACGTTTCAATTCAGGCGCAGGTGGTGAATCTGATGATGGATCTCCAGCAGCAAACGGGCGTAGCCTGGATATTCATCTCTCATGATATGGCGGTCGTCGAGCGCATTGCCAACCGCGTGGCGGTGATGTACCTCGGCCAGATTGTCGAGCTCGGACCGCGCCAGTCGGTCTTTAATCAACCGCAACATCCTTATACCCAACGTCTGCTGGCCTCCGTGCCGGTGGCGGATCCCGAGAACCGTCAGCCTCGCCGTTTTGATGACAGCGAAATTCCTTCGCCGTTGCGAAAGGTGGGCGAAACGGTCACGAAACCCCGTTATCGGCAGGTTGCACCGCAACACTGGGTCGCTGACGGCATTGCATTGCGATAATCCTTAACGACCAGGAGATTTTATGAAAACGCTGTTCCGCCGTACTTCACTCGCCCTCGCCTTAACGACGACACTGGTCATGACTGCGCAGGCACAGGATCTGCGCATTTCAATGTATGCCGATATTACGGGGCTCGATCCGCACGATACCTCGGATAATGTCAGCTACTCGGTGCAGAGCGGTATCTTTGAGCGCCTGTTTCAGTTTGATCCCCAGATGAAGCTGGAGCCCTGGCTGGCGACCGGTTACACCTCCAACGACAGTGCGACGGAATTTACGCTGACGCTGCGTAAAGGCGTTACCTTTCAGGATGGTACGCCTTTTGATGCGGAAGCGGTCAAAGCGAACCTTGATCGTCTGGCAGACCAGAAAAAAGGGCTGAAGCGCAACAGCCTGTACAAAATGATCGATAAGGTGACGGTGCTGGCACCCGATCAGGTGAAAATCTCACTCAATCAGTCATTTGGTGCTTTTATTAATACGCTGGCGCACCCTTCGGCGGTGATGTGGAGCCCGTCGGTTCTGAAACAGTATCCGGACGAGGCCCAGTTGCGGCTGCATCCGGTGGGGACCGGGCCATTTAAATTCGTAAACTGGACTCCGGGCAAAGCGGTCACGCTGGCGAAGTATGACGGTTACTGGCGGCAGGGCTGGCCCAAAGTCGATCAGGTGATTTTCTCACCCAGCCCGGAAGATGCGACACGGGTTGCCGCGTTGAAATCGGGTCAGGTGGATGCCATTTGGCCTTTGCCTTCGGATCTGATCGCGGCGGTGAAGCAGGACAGCAACCTCGCGATTCAGCGCGATCCGAGCATCTATCTCTATTACATGGCGATCAATACGCAGCATAAACCTCTGGCCGATGTCCGCGTGCGCCAGGCAATCAACTATGCGATTGACCGTAATCTGTGGTTGAAGGTGGCCTTTGCCGGTTTGGGTAAACCGGCCACCTCCGCGATGCCGGAAGGGGTGCAGTTCTATGAGAAGCAGAGCGATCCCGATTACCACTATGCGCCGGATAAGGCCAAAGCGTTGCTGAAGGCGGCGGGCTACCCGAATGGGCTGGATCTCAAGCTCTGGGTCACCAATGCGACCGCCAGCGTGCGCGCCGCCCAGGTGCTGAAGGCGCAACTGGCCACGGTGGGTATTCGCGCCACGGTGACACCGATGGATTCCGGAACGCGCAACGCGAAGCTGTGGGGCGTTCAGGACCCGAAAAAAGCCGAATTTGACCTCTATTATGGCGGCTGGTCGACGTCTACCGGCGATGCCGACTGGGCTCTGCGTCCGCTGTTCGCCACCGAATCATGGGTACCTACCTCGTACAATGTCTCCTATTTCAGCAATCCTGACGTCGACAAGGCGATTGCTGCCGGGCTGGCGACGGCCGATCCGGCAAAACGTGGTATCGCCTATGCACAAGCGCAAAAGCTGTTGTGGAAAGAGGCCCCCGTGGCGTTCCTTGGCACGCCAGACAATCTGGTAGGCAAACGCAGCACCCTGAGCGGCGTTTCGATGCTGCCTGATGGCAATCTGTTGTTTACTCAGGCGTCGTTTAAATAAGTCGCGGATGTCCCTCACGTGCCTTTGCCGGTTGCGGTGGCACGTGAGGCTCCCCGTCTCACCTTTATTTCAGGGAATGGCATGTTTGCATACATCATTCGCCGATTGCTGGAGATGATCCCGGTTTTGCTGGTGGTCTCGCTGCTGGTTTTCGGTTTCATCAAGCTGCTGCCGGGCGATCCGGCGCGCATTTATGCCGGACCGGATGCACCGATTGAAGCGGTCGAAGCGGCACGTCAGCACCTCGGGCTCAACGACTCGTTGCCGCAGCAATATGTTAACTGGATAGACAACCTGTTACATGGCGATCTTGGCACCACGTACCGCACCCAGCAACCGGTGCTGCAGGTGATTAAGCAGGGCTTCCTGCCCACACTGTGGCTCGCCTTAGCCGGTTTCGCCTGGTCTGTGCTTCTCGGCCTGATGCTTGGCGTACTCGCGGCCCTGAGACGAGGGAAATGGCAAGACTGGACGCTAATGAGCGTGGCGGTGGGCGGTATCTCGATGCCGGCGTTCTGGCTGGGGCTGCTGCTAATCCAGTTCGTTGCGATGCCTTTTGGCCTGTTCTCGGTCAGCGGCTTTAACAAGGCCAGCGATATTGTCCTGCCCGCCATCACGCTGGGATCGTCCGTTGCGGCGGTCATGGCACGCTTTACCCGCTCGGCCTTTCTTGAAGTGGCACAGGAAGATTACGTACGCACCGCGAAAGCGAAAGGGCTGCGTAACCGTCTGGTGACGTGGAAACACGTGATGCGTAATGCGCTCATCCCGGTGATCACCATGCTGGGGTTGCAGTTTGGTTTTCTGCTGGGCGGTTCGATTGTCGTGGAAAGCGTCTTCAACTGGCCAGGGTTAGGCTGGCTGTTAATTGAGTCTATCAAAGCGCAGGATCAGCCGGTCATTCAGGCGCTGGTGATGCTGTTTGTATTTGAATTTATCGTCATTAATCTGCTGGTGGATCTGCTTTACGCGGTCGTCAATCCGGCAATTCGTCTGCGACAGGAGCCGAGATGAGTCATCAATCGCTGACTGATAACCCGCCTCAGGTTATTCGCTCGCCGTGGCGCGATTTCCTGCATGCTTTTGTGCGCAATCCTCTGGCGCTGGTTTCAGGCGGATTTGTCCTGCTGCTGATTCTGGTGGCGATCTTTGCGCCCTGGCTGGCTCCCTGGGATCCGATGGCGCCCGACTGGATGGCGTTATCCTCGCCCCCTTCGGCAGCACACTGGATGGGCACCGATGAACTGGGGCGCGACCTGCTCAGCCGTATTATCTATGGGGCGCGTATTTCGCTGTATGTCGGCGTGCTGTCCGTGACGCTCGGCATGATTGTCGGCGTCGTGCTGGGGTTGCTGGCGGGCTATTACGGTGGCTGGGTCGATATGCTGATCATGCGCGGTGCTGATGTGTTATTCGCGTTTCCCGGCATGCTGCTGGCCATTGCGGTGGTGGCGCTTCTGGGAACGGGCCTGAACAATGTCATCATCGCCGTCGCGGTGTTCAGCGTGCCCGTCTTTGCCCGGATTGTTCGCGCCTCCACGCTGTCATTGAGACAGGCTGCCTATGTGGAAGCCGTGCGCTGTGCCGGTGCACCCGACCGAATCATTATCCTGCGCCATATTCTGCCGGGCACGCTTTCCAGCGTCATTGTTTATTTTACGATGCGCATTGGCACCAGTATTCTCACAGCGGCAGGCTTAAGCTTTATTGGCCTCGGACCGGAGCCGGATGTGCCTGAATGGGGCAATATTCTGGCCATGAGCCGGAGCATGATGATGGCGGGCGCGTGGCACATGAGCGTGTTTCCGGGGCTGGCGATTTTTATCACGGTGCTGGCGTTTAACCTGCTCGGCGACGCGCTGCGTGACACGCTCGACCCGAAACTCAAGGGCTGATGATGGACTTTCAACAACTGCAGTGCGAACTGCTGCTGGATCGCTGGCGTAACGAGCGTCAGTTGGGGCAGCCGCGCAGCGCATGTGGCCCCACTAATCGCATCAGCGATGTGGCTGGTGTGCGCGTCGGCCACGTCACGCTGGCTGAGGGAGAGCGGCAGACTGGCGTCACCGCTATCGTTCCGCCGGGTGATAACCTGTTTCTCACGCCGCTGCCGTGCGGGGCTGAGGTTCTGAATGGCTTTGCGAAACCGGTCGGACTGACACAGGTCGAGGAGCTGGGTGTGTTACACACGCCGATTCTGCTCAGTAACACGCTGGCGGTGGGCACGCTGTTTACCGCGCTGGTACGGGACGCCATCCGTCGTAACCCGGAACTCGGGCGGACGCTACCGACGGTGAACCCGCTGGCCCTGGAGTGCAACGACGGCTGGCTCAATGATATTCAGGCGCTGGCCATCAGTGAGGCGATGGCGCAGGAAGCATTGCATGCAGCCGCAGCGGACTTTTCCCGCGGCAGCGTTGGCGCAGGACGCGGGATGAGCTGTTTTAATCTGAAGGGCGGGATCGGCACGGCCTCGCGTGTTATTCCGTCGCTCAATGCCACGCTGGGAGTGCTGGTGCTGGCGAATTTTGGCGCGCTCAGCGCGCTCACGCTTGACGGTGTGCGACTCGGTGAAGTGATTGCACCGCTGCTGGCAGGAGAGGCACCGCAGCGTGATGCCGGTTCTGTCATCATCGTGATGGCGACGGATGCGCCGCTGGATGCGCGTCAGTTGAAGCGTATCGCGAAGCGTGCCGGTGCCGGCCTCGGGCGGCTGGGCAGCTACTGGGGCCACGGCTCGGGCGATATCGCCGTAGCGTTTTCAACGCAACCGCTGCCACAACCGCCGCAGGACGCCATGCTGGAGCCGCTGCTTTCCGCCGCGGCAGATGCCACCGAACAGGCTGTACTCGATGCCTTGTTGAGCGCAGAGCCTGTTACCGGCTTTCGGGGTCACCATCGTCCCTCACTGACTCAGATTCTGGACAGGTTAACCACATGAAAATTTTTATTTCTGCCGATATTGAAGGTATCGCGGGCGTTATGCGCCCGGAGCAATGCACACCCGGCAACCCGGAATATCAGTTGGCCCGCGGTCTGATGGAACAGGAAGTGAATGCCGCGATAGAGGGGGCGTTCGCGGGAGGCGCAACGGAGGTGGTCGTCGCAGACAGCCATGCGCAAATGACCAATCTGCGGGCGGAAAATCTTGATCCCCGCGCCCGGCTGGTGCAGGGCAAACCGCGCGGCTTATCGATGGTTGAAGGCATAGAACAGCAGACGTTCGACGGATTATTTCTGGTGGGCTATCACAGCGCAGCAGGCGAACCCGGCGTACTGGCGCACACCATTAATGGCCGTGCATTCTGGCGTATCCATATCAATGGCCTGGTGATGGGCGAAACTGATATTTACGCCGCTGCCGCCGCTGAGCAGGGCACGCCACTGTGGCTGGTCACGGGCGACGATCAGCTACAGAGCTGGATAGCCGAATATTACCCAACGGTTGACTACGTTTGTGTCAAACGCGCCATTTCCCATACCTGCGCGGAATCCATTAGTCCCAAAGCGGCACAACGTGCCATAGGCAGTGCTGCACGCGCCGCGCTTGAGCATCAGCGCGATACGCGCACGACCCGGTTGACCGCGCCTTATCATATGCAGCTTCAGGCCAGTAAACCCGTGTTGGCCGATCTGTTCAGCCTGATCCCCGGCGTCACGCGCATCGATGCGGTTACCGTGGGATATCAGGCAGAGCGGATGGAGACGTTGATCAGCTTGCTCAGTGCATTTTCTTACCTGGCGAGTACCCAGTCGTAGCACAGGGACAGCCATGAGGTCAGGGGCGGATAACCTTCGCCCCTGCAGCTTCCTTTTTTCAGAAACATCGCCGCCGGGCGCGATCGTGCGCACTGACCGACAATCCGCCACCAGGCACCGTTGACCCTCATGAGATAACCCGGCCGTCTCCCCGCTGCACCATGGCAGGGCGAACGCCTGGCTTTACCCTTTTCAATGATTCAGCCAGTGAGGGGAAATGGGCCAAGACCGGTGCGATTTGCACCTGTTTCCCCTTGCATAAGCCCGGCGCCGCCTTATTTCAGCGCAAGGCGGTAGCGGGTCGCTTCGCCTCCCTCTGTTTTACGGTACAATTTTTGCAGCAGGGATTGTCCTGTCTTTACCCGCCCGGATCGTATCGGCAGTAAGGAATAACGACGAGGCAGGACAGATTCAGGCGCTGGCCGTTTCTTTGCCCGTACCGCGGGTGAGATGACAGATGGTTCAGGTTTTCCATTTTGATTCAGACGTTGGCGGTGCTGTAAGTGAAGCGCTGGAAAGGGTGCATCACAGCGGCCTGCGGGTAGCTGAATCCACACAGGGTAAATAATGATGCGGCTCCGTCACATAGAAGTCTTTCAGGCCATCGTACAGACCGGCAGCATCAGCGCAGCCGCGCGCCTGCTCAACGTATCGCAGCCCAATATCAGCCGCGTGCTGAACCATGCAGAACAGCAACTGGGCTTTGCGCTGTTTGAGCGGCGTATCCAGGGCATGAGCGTCACGGCAGAAGGACGAAGGCTGCTGCCAGAGGTGGAAGATCTCTACCAACGCTTACAATCCATCACCCAGCTCACTGAACAACTGCGACGCGGCGAAGGGCAGATCGTCCGTGTCGGTGCGGCTCACGCTTTCGGTCAAATGGTGTTGGCACCGGCATTGGTCACCTGGCGACAACAGGTGCCCTCGGTCAGCGTTGAACTGGTCACGGAACACTTTAGTACCTTATGCCAAATGATCCTGGAGAATCAGCTTGATTTCGCCCTGGTCTTTGGTCAGCAGGTGGATGCAGCGCTGCTGGCGGAACCGCTGTTTCAGTCGTCAATGGTGGCGCTGCTGCCGCCAAATCATCCCCAACATGAGCCCGTTACGCTGGCATGGTTATGCGCGAATAACCTGCTGATGATGCAGACCCAGGATCCGCTTGGGCGCGTCCTGCACCGCGCGCTACGCGATAAAAAGCTGAATCCGGCGGTGTCGTTATCGATTAAAACCTACTCGGTGATTGCGGATATGGTACTGGCAGGCGGCGGTGTGGGCGTGGTGGATCTGTTCACGGCTTGCCGCTATGCCGAACAGCTAAAATTACTCCCCGTCGCACAACCGTTGCCGTTTGAAGTGATGCTGATCAGCCGTCGTGATCAACCCCAGTCCCAGTCCACGCTGCAACTTAAGCAGGTGATTCGCAACAGGCTGTGGGAAATCGCCCGCCAGTGCGAAGCGCAGTTTATTTGTGACTGAGCAAATAAACGGTGGTACGAGCTGCGTTCAGGCCTTTCGCCGCGCCTGAACGGCCCTGGTCGGGCTTTTCAGATGCGCGTTGTGGCTGGCCTGACGACAGGTTGCGCCGTTTTTCCTGCACCGGTTTACGTCATTTCTGATCGGGTAAGGCGACAGAGGGCTTTATGATGGTGCTGTTTAGCCAACCTGTCGCGATTCTGACTCTTCCTTGCAGTTGCCTTCAGATGTCATAAACCTGGCATACAGTTATCCAGTTGCGTTAAGACAACGTCAGCACAACGAAAAAACATTACGTCGTAAAACGCGCTCAACCGAGTGATAGTGATATATGGACGATTTAGAATTAACCCTGGCAAAAATGGCACAGCAACTGAATCAGCACGCTTTGCCCTGGATGGTGATCGGGGGAGCGGCCATGGTGCTTTACGGCCTTGAATAGGGGCCGGTGAACGATATCGATATTGTCCTGCCTTCGCATGCCGCGGCTTTTCTGAGCAAGAAATACGCCTGGCCCAACTATGCTGATGAGACGTCTTTACGGTTCCGCTCCGACTTTTTGCTGCGACCTGAGACTGGTCCGGTGCCGGTTGAACTCCTCGGTGGCTTCCACATTTTGACAGAACAAGGCTGGACTGCTCTCTCAGTAGGCGAAACCGTTACCGTGAGTATCAAATCGCAGCAGGTGTTTTTACCCGTGAAAGCACAACTTGCGGCCATTCTTCGCCTTTGTGGTCGTGAGAAGGACCTCAAGCGTATGACGCGCCTGAGTGGCACTTACGTTTCGTAAGGTAAGGATGCTTCCTGACTGAAGGGCTTTCACATTTCCTCAGGCACTGAGTGTACAAATCAAATGAACAGTTTATTGCTTCGATGATTGCGGCTTTACGCTGACTGCCTGTTTCCTGCTGCAGAATGCTGTAGAGCTTATCAATTAACGTTTTCCGCGTGATTGAATCGGCTTCATAAAACAGGGCTTCGGCTGCCTCACCAACGATAATGTGAGCGGTATGCATTTTATTTTCAGTCACGTATCCTCCCGATGCCGTCAGGCGCATCAACCCTTGCTGAGGCGCGTCACACACAGCGCCCCAGCACGGCCTTGCGTTATGCCTTAAAATGTCTCCCAGTTGGCGTCTGAGGTTTTCACTGAAGCCGGAATGTGCCGACTGCGCGCGATCACCGGAGCGCTGGTCACGGTCATTGAAGAGGGTGCCGGTAACCGAAATACGGCCACGGTTTTTTCGAGTTCCAGCGCCTGATCCTCCAGGCTGCTGGCCGCCGCAGATGACTCCTCAACCAGCGCAGCATTCTGTTGCGTCGTGGTATCCATTTCCGTCATCGCCTGCGCTATCTGGGTAATGCCCCGGTTCTGCTCGTCAGACGCGGCAGCGATTTCGCCCATAATATCTCTGACCTGAGTGACGGATTTGACGATATCTCCCATGGTATTACCGGCACGGTTAACCAGTTCGGTACCGTTGTTTACGCGCTCCAGGGATTCGCGAATGAGTGCCTCAATTTCTTTTGCCGCAACAGAACTGCGCTGTGCCAGGCTACGTACTTCACCTGCTACCACAGCAAAGCCGCGTCCCTGTTCGCCTGCCCGTGCCGCCTCGACCGCGGCATTCAACGCCAGAATGTTCGTCTGGAAAGCAATGCCGTTAATGACAGTGATGATTTCTCCAATTTTGCCCGAGCTCTGACTTATCCCACCCATCGTGGCGATCACGTCGCTGATAATTTCCCCGCCACGGCTGGCGTTATGTGATGCTTCGGTAGCCAACTGGCTGGCATGATGGGCGTTTTCAGCATTCTGTTTTACGGTGGAGGTCAGCTCTTCCATACTGGCAGCGGTCTCTACAACGGCTGCGGACTGCTGTTCTGTTCGTGAGGAAAGGTCAGTATTACCTGCTGCAATTTCAGAGGAGGCGCGTGCTACGCTGTTCACACCGTCCCGGACTTTCGAAATGATAGTGCGCAGACTGTGATTCATGGCACCGACGGCGGTCATCAGTTCGCCCAGTTCATCAGTACGCGAACTGGTTATTTCTGACGTCAGGTCGCCTGCTGAAATGCGTTTTGCTGAAGAAAGCGTCTCTTTCAGGGGAACGGTAATGCTACGGGTCATTCTCCAGGCGACAACAAGGCTAAGAATAATACAGGTAATCGTGGTGAAACCTATCTGCCAGAGGGCGGTATGTATGTACTCTTCAGCCATCTGAGACTGGAAGAAAGCCAAATCTGTCATGGACTGATTAAGTTTGCCTGCGGCGGCCGTCATGTCGTCTGAGGCGTGTTTCTCTGCGTTAACGGCAAGAAGATAGTTGTTCAACAGCACAGGGCCGGACGTTGTTTTTTGCTCCACTTCGGCTAACAAGGTAGTGAATTCTGAAGCGGACGGAACGGACAGCTGGGTCTTAAGCGATGACAGGGTATCCCTGATGCCAGCAAATTTATCCAGCGATGACGAATCTGGCGTTTTAATAAATGCCTGCACATAAAACGCGGCCTGTTCGATCTTCAGGCTCAGCGTGAGCAGTTGAGCAGCGTCAGCAGGAACGGACGTCTGTCGGGCTGCCAGTTTTTCTGACAGCGCGGCCAGTTCCAGGCGGTTCAGTTCATTTAAGGCGAAGACGGTTTTGTCTGTACTCGCAAGAAAAGTCTGCCGTTTCTCCCGATACTGATTCAGGGCAACGCTGAGAACAGAAAGCTTTTCACGCCCGGCCGTGGACCAGGAGTAGTGCTCCAGGCTTTGCCGTAAACCCGAAAGCTGGTTCATTGCCTCGCCATTGATTTCGATAAACTTCGTCTCACGAGTATACTGAAAAAGTGTGCGGTTAAGCCGGGCTTTAGCCAGCGAATCCAGCATTTGTACGGTAATGTCACGTTTGGCAGAGTTCTCTTTGATATTTAAAAAACATTTGAGCGCCAGCGAAGAGATAATCAGTGAGGCAAGAATAACTAACAGAAAACCCAGAACCAGTTTACCGCCTATCTTTAAATTGTAAAAGCTTTTTATAATTTTCATTTAATTAACCCTGTGTTGAACGTTACCCCGAGTCTTAGGTTTCTCAGGCGGTAATCGTATATCGGCACAAAAGATACATTCGTTATGCTTCTTTTGGTTTTTGCCCGTTATTTTTAAATTTATTTGATTTTGATCAACCTAATCACGCCCGTTTTCATTGGATTAAAATCAGGCATTTCATTATTTCAGGCGTTATTATATGAAATCTACTTTATCGTTTAACCAAAGGTTTTTGGGTTGATTAATTAATTAAGACTTTGAATTTTATACATTTAATTTTATTTGCTTTGGTATAAAAAGAGTGTGGGTGATTTTAAGGGTTTCAACAAGAAATGGCGTAAAAGGGGTGCGTTAGTGGAGCAGGCATCCTATTAAACGTATATAAAATCGCCTTGCGTTTCTTGTCTGGTTTGCAAATAAGCGCAATATTGTGTCTGTCATGTTTTCCTCTGATGTTAATTTTAACGAAGCGGCTGTCCTGATATTTTTAGATCTTGTCGGATTCTGACTAAGTAAAAAGAAACCGGTATGTAAATTAGCGTCGTGTCACCGTCTCGTTTGCAACGCTCAGATATCAGTACAATAATTCATTAACGTGGGAGCTGCTGGCGCCTGCAGCTAAAGTAGCCTGGAACTGTTTAGTTAGTTCGCTCCCCGCTATTCAGGTGGGGAATTTTTTATCTCTGCCTGGCATGAACAGCATTATTTATGGCAGACAGTCCGGCATGTCAGGTTGATAACCCCTCTGACCATTCATGTCTGATGAAATCACTGAAGCGAGCGTCGGGTGACGGGCAGGATGACAGGCTTAGTGCTGCTGCACAGAACAGTGAGCCCCATTAATACAGTCATCGTAACCCGCCTGAAGGGCGGCTTTTCGCCAGTTCTGCTTTTGCCTCTGACGCGTCAATCATCAGGGAAGCGACAAAAAATATTCAGCCATTCTGCTTCCTGCGTTAGGTCCTTAAGCAAGCAGGCCTACAGATAGGGGTCGTCAGAATGCCTGACTACACCTTAAAACTGGATAATTTATGAAAATTCATCATCTCAACTGTGGATGTATGTGCCCCGTAGGTGGAGCGCTGTTTGACGGTTTCAGTAAAGGTCTGTATGCGCATCTGGTGTGCCATTGTCTGCTGATAGAAACAGACCGGCACGGCCTTGTACTGGTTGATACCGGTTTTGGACGAGAGGATATGCGCCAGCCAGAAAAACGCCTTTCTGGCTTTTTTCGACTGCTGAACAATATTCAACGACGTGAAGATCTTACCGCACGTTCTCGCATTGAGGCGCTGGGGTTTGACGCTATAGATGTCCGTCACATCGTTCTTACTCATCTCGATTTTGACCATGCAGGCGGGCTCACTGATTTTCCTGGTGCGCAGATACATCTGCTGCAAACCGAAATCGATACGTCACAGCAACGGCACAGCTGGCTGGCCCGTGAGCGCTATCGACCGGGGCAATGGACAGGCGTTTCCGGCTGGACGGGCTATCAGGTTCAGGGAGAGCGGTGGTACGGCTTCGATGCCGTAACATCTCTGACAGGGCTTCCCGCTGATATTCTGCTTGTGCCACTGCCCGGTCATACACAAGGGCATGCAGGCATTGCAGTTCGCGGGGCGGAAGGATGGCTGCTTCATGGCGGGGACGCCTGGTTCTATCGGGAAGAAATGGCACTGCATAAACCCCACTGTACGCCAGGGCTACGTTTCTATCAGTGGATGATGGCAATGGATAATAAAACCAGACGGGATACGCAACGGCAGCTTCGTGCGTTGTTAAGTCACTATCATCAGGAAATCACCTTCTTTTGCAGCCACGATGCAAAACAATTGCGGGCCCTGAATCCTGATGCGGAAATGGGTTAATCTTTGCCGATCTCCTTCGACGTTTTCAGCACAGTGACCGGGAATAATGGCGCAAAATCCCCTTCGCTTAGCGTGCCTTTACCGCTCTCATTTCATCTCTGTCACGGAAAGCAGCACCTGTACAGGGATGCGGCCATGGCGTTTGTTATGCTACTGAATCAGCCTGGGTCAGGGCCGAAAGTCTGCCAGACTCTCATCATCATCCTCAGAATAATAGTAAAAGCACGTTTTGCAAAAGAAAACGAGCGTTTCCCAAAATACACCTGTACAGCGGACCATCAAGTCTATAACTTTACCCACAAGTAATAGTAAACCCATTAAACATTTTCCCAGAGCCAACATTGTACAAAAACTCGTCCAAATCCGACGCCATGAGCGCCATTGCCCGCTACTTCGACAGTGCGTCACTGCCCACTCAGCAGGAAACGCTGGGGAGCATCGCGTCAGAAATTCTTCGCGCAGGAAAAAGCCTGAACCGCACGGCCATATGCAGCAAACTTGTCCGCCGCCTGGAGCTGGCAGGAAGTGCAGAAGAAGAGCAGCACTACCGTGAACTCCTGGGTCTTTTGTTCGGTCGTAAATCCGGGAACTGATCCCCCACGACTGCCAGGCTGAATCCCGATACTCGTCTTTCCCCTCGTTTCCCTGACGTTCACCCCTTTTGCCGCTGCATGATTCCGGCGGCATAACCTTACGCCATTATTACGCACGCGCTCAGCGCCGGGGTCAGGGGATGTTCAGGGGAACGTTGCAACGTGTGCGGTGGGTAACGTCAGAAAGGGCCGCGCTGATTATCATGCCTGAAAGTCAGGCATCTACATGCTGACGCCACAGTTAACCTTCTGCGTCCGGCGAAGCGTTCCTGTTACTTCTGACGTTATTCACTTTTACCCGGCTCGAAGTAAGGGGTAATCAGCATATGGGGAATAGCGAGTGAAGCGAGCGCAGCAAACAGCGATTTTATGTCTGCGTCACTGGAGGGATACATCATACAGGTTGTCGCGACCGCCAGCAGAATGGCCGCTGCCAGCACCGGCCAGGTCGCATAAAGGTAGCCGGTGTAATGCGCATAACCCAACTGAATACGACGTAACCGGGTTTGTGGCAGGGCATGCAAAATTAAAAAACCCATGGAAAAGCCGACAAAAGGGGGAAGGAGCAGTAACGCCAGCGTCCCGGTAATGAGCCGCACATCGTGACGCCTCAAGCCGGTGATCATCAGGCTAATGGCACAAAGTGCGCCCGCAATCGCCATGCATAACGTCACAGAACTGAGCAGAGCGGGTGCCAGTCCTGCCTGGTGAAGAATGATGTTGTATTCTTGCAGGTGGAAGAGGGCGGGCGTCGCTATCATGCTGACGCCTCTGGCCAGGCGTTCTGTCATCCTTCCCTTTGGCGCATCCTCAAGGGCAAAATGCAGCGCAGATGCCAGCAAGAAACCGGGTAATGCCAGTGCCGGCGAGCAGTGCCACCAGAACAGGCAAAGCAGGATGATCACGCCGTAAGCAGCCAGGAACGGCAACTTACGCCCGCGTTTTACTACGGCCAGATCGCTGGCACCGTGTGCCATGCCAATAACACCTATTGCGACAATGGCAAATATTAACTGCACGGACAGCGGACTGAAAGAGGCAGCCAGCGCTGCCCCCCAAAGTCCTGTCCAGCCGGCAGTCTGCCGCAGAGTCATACCCGCACAGCACCATCAAATGTGGTATGGCGCAGCGCTTTTTCAAGACTGGATGCAGCGTAAAAGGCGTAAAACACCTTGGCGATGATATCAAGAACCAGGAATGCCCATACGGACGCAGGATCGGTGATGATTTTTAACCCTTCCGGACCGACAAGGAAAACGATAGGGTAGATGAACCAGACCACCGTCAGTAATGCGACGTTTTTGTTGTAAGCGTCCGCTATCGCCCTGCCGCGCTCCGCGGCAATCGTCCGCAGCGGCCCCCACAGGAGGTAAACCACGCCAAGAAACGCAGCACATGACCAGAGATACCAGACCCATTTTGCGGCGAACGTTGCCGCCAGCGAAGAGACCAGACCGGTGATAATCATCATCACATCCAGAATGATGATGGCTGTTAAAAAGCCGCCCATTTCACCCGGTTTACTCTGCTCGTGAAAGGCAACCATAACAAGCCCTGCCAGTAAAACAGGCGTGGTGACGGACCAGTCTGCGTAGCGGGCCAGATAAACGATGCTGCCACTCTCTGTGGCCAGATTTCCGAAACCAAAGGCCATGGCCAGATAAGCGGTGGCAGCAATAAAAGGGACCGAGGCATGCATTAACGTATGATGTCGGAAGGGGAAGGTTTTTTTGCCGGTGGCATAAATCGCCAGTGACGCAATTGCCATGACCGAAAACCCGATCAAAAATGCGGTTTGATCCATAATACTGTCTCCTTGCACAGACGACTTTACAGGGCCGTTTGCGCTGCCATAAATTGAAATGAGTTTTATATTCCGAATGAGAATATGCCTGAAGTATATGGCACCCTGTTCAAAGCGCGAGTGACTGAAGCGTATTTCAAAAATGGCTGGAGAAACAGGGTGAATAAATGCTTTTATATTCGGCACTGGCCAGGCGAGAAATGTAAAGAGCTGTTTCACCGGTTTTCACTTTTAACAGTTTGCGTCCATCAATAAAAGATTTCCAGGTGTTTTTTGCCTTTATTATTAAGGGGTTATTTGTAATTTGTGATTTTGGGGAAAAGGAGGGTAAATAACCCGAAAGGAACAGAATTATATTTTTCGCTAGAGAAAATAGAATGGTGTACTAAGCGCGGGATAAGATTTTCAGAGGGCGTTAACCTGCCGCTATTAAAGAGCTTCTCGTATAATCACTGTTAGTGACTATATGGCTGACGCAATCCCCTTTCTCTGTGACGGAATACGCTGGCATTACATTGCTGTTAAGTCAGTCAGCTCACTATTACAATAAGCTGCATTTCATCTCAGAGAGAGCGGTAAAAGCGATTATGCGGCGTTACCCTGTGGAGGGATTATCCAGAATAACTCGCCCGGCATGACTAAATGTTTTTTTCAGAACAAAGCGAACAGGTCTGGAAAGCGGTTCGTCTTCATTTTGCCTGAATAAAACCGCGTTAATGATCGCGACATTATCTCAAGTGACGAGTTAAAGGGGAAACCGCCCGCGTTATGCAACATGCTCTTCGAAACACGATCACGTCAGTAACCCGAGTTTTGACCTGCACCATATAACCGCATCTGCAGATAAGCCGCTTGCCGGAACACTAAATTAATCTTGAGGGCCTGGGCTTCAGTTAACGGGAGTGACACTTTATGACGACGCCAACACCTCAGGCTGTAGTCGAAACCTTCTTTCATCGTATCGCCACCTCAGAGTCGGTAAGCGAGATCGCGGAACTGGTCAGTGAAAAGGTAGACTGGTTCATCGCTGGTAATACGCAGGTGGTTCCCTGGATTGGGCGCAAATGTGGCAGAACGGGTGTGGCAGAATTCTACGCACAAATCCGGGAGCAGACGACGTCCGAAAAATTCGATCTTAACGATATGCTTATCAATGGTAACCATGTTGTTGCTACGGGGGAACTTGCCACGCGTGTCAAAAAAACCGGTAAGTTAATTGAGACTGAGTTTGTCCTTGATATGTACATCGAACAGGGACTTATTACGCGTTTCCGCATGTTTGAGGACAGCTATGCCGTGTCCGAAGCCTGTCTGTGAGTGGGAAGCCTCAGCCAGGACAATGAGCGCTGTGCGGCGCAATCCGCATGTACAAGGCGGGTAAAACGAAAGCAAGAAGCCCCGCGGCATTGGCGGGGCTTCTTGCTTTTACAGTGACGGATGTGCGCCTTTCATCGGGCTTACGGCTTCCAGTAGGGAAGCAATGTGAAGAATGACATGCTCATCGTGCCATTTGCCGACAATCTGTACGTTGATCGGTAATCCGTCACGGCTCTTACCGAACGGCAGCGCGACGCCAGGCAGGCCGGTGATATTCAGCGGCACCGTCGCACCCTGCAGATAAGTGGCGTCAACGTCCTGACCGTCAATCACAAATCTGTCTACGCCATGTTTATGCGCCGTAATGGGGAGGACATGCGTGATAAGCGCATCGTAACGTGAAAAGTATGCTGCAAAGCCATCCCGTAACCTTTCGGCGGCCTGCTCCGCATCAATAAAATCCGTCATCGAGCTATCTGGCAGAGACAGCATGGTTTTTGCCATTTTGTAGAGTTCATCAGGGTGGCGACCTGCCGTTGCCGCCGCAAAGGCAGGCTTCATCTCCATAACGTGAAGGCGGTTAAACACGTCCAGCGCAAAGTCCTGTTCCAGAGCAGGGATGCCGACATGTTCAACCTCAACGCCAGGGGCTTTTAACGCTTCCGCGGCCGTCTTCACCACGGCGGCCACTTCCGGGTCTACCGGGCCAAAACCCGGACCGGTCATCCAGCCAATACGCAGCGAACGTGATGCTACCGGCGGTAGCCCGTTAGCATGGACTCGCGCGGTGCTTGAGAATGCATCATGACCGTCCGGTCCGGAAAGCTGAGAGAAGGCCAGCGCAATATCGCGAACTGAGCGGGCCATTGGACCAACATGCCAGAAGCGGCGGGGCGCGCGCGGCCAGATGCCCGTCATCGGCACACTGCCGTGCGTGGCTTTCATCGACGTGATGCCGGTCTGGGCGGCGGGTCCTCGTACAGAAATGGCCAGATCTGTTCCCAGTCCCAGCGGAGACATTCCTGCGGCAATCGCGGCAGATTCACCGCCGCTGGAGCCGCCGGGCGTCCGGGTCAGGTCCCAGGGATTATTTGACCGGCCGGACAGCAGATTATCGCTCTCGATCCAGTATGAAAATTCCGGCAGGTTCGTCTTAGCCAGCAGGATACCGCCTGCTTTTTTAAGCCGTGCCACGCTGGTCGCGTCTTCATCAGGAAGTCGGCCTTCAAAAATGGGCGAACCACGCTGGGTCAGTACACCAGCCGTATCAATGGAATCCTTTACGGTGAAGGGAACACCATGAAGAGGGCCAAGTTTCTCTCCCTTCATCACGGCGGCTTCAGCGATGGCCGCCTGTTTCAGAGCGTCATCTGCCAGCGTGACGACAGCGTTAACGTCCGGATTCGTGGTAGCAATGCGATCAAGATGTGCCTGCATCACTTCAACCGGCGAAATATCGCGGTTGCGGATCAGGCTGGCCAGATGAGTTGCGTCGGAATAATAAATGTCTTTGCTCATGATTAATCCTCGTTGAAAAAAAACTACCTAACGATTGGTAGTTGAATTGTGGGCGCGAAAAATCGCACTGTCAATACCTACCTAACAAATGTTAGAATTGTTTTTCAGGTTTCCGGAGGAGCAGGGCAATGAGCAAAACATCACGCGACGAGATCCTCAACGCCGCCAGGCTGGCGGCACAGGCGCATGGTTATACAGGATTAAATATTCGTGGACTGGCCGACGAGGTGGGGATTAAAGCAGCCAGTATTTATTATCATTTTCCCAGTAAGGCTGAACTGGGCACGGCAGTGGCCCAGCGTTACTGGGAGGACACGGCACGAGACCTGGCGGCATTACGGGAAACGGAGGGCGATGCGATAAACAGCCTGGGCCGCTATCCGCAGATATTTCGCCGTTCGCTGGAAAGTGGTAACCGGCTCTGTATGGGAAGTTTTATGTCGGCTGAGTACGATGACTTGCCAGAACCGGTCAAGCTTGAGGTGCAAAAGTTTGCGGACGTCAACATCGACTGGCTGGAAACACAGCTTCTGGAAGCGGGGATTACATCGTCAGAAGACAGCAGAATCCGTGCCGGTGCGATTTTTTCTGCCATCGCCGGCGCGCAGCTGATGGCCAGAAGTCGAAACACTATTCAGCTTTTTGATGAACTCATTGAAGGATACAGGCTGGCTGGTCTTTTACCCGCCGCCCGGTGCTGAGTTCTGAGAGAGTGCACAGCACCGGATGGACGCCGGGCAGGTCTGTCAACCGAAGCATGTGATGGGGCAACAGACGAGGAACTGAATGTTGCGGTAACCTTCGCGATGAAGGCCTGGGACGCCAGTCGGTTGTAGCGTGTTAATTAGCGAGAACGTGAGGTTGTTGACATTCGCTTCTGGTAAAGAGCGGACTGACATGGAGCTTAAATCCGCCATGAGCGATCTGCGGACATTCAGGATATCCGATCAACGGCCAGAAATTTAGAGCTCATCGCCAAAAATGAGGCTTCTCTCCTCAGGTAATTCATTTCCGGGAACGCGGAACTTGCCCCCAATAAATTGAGGGTTGGATCTGAGCGGCCTGTTTTATTCTTTTGGAAATATCCTTCTTCAGAAGGCTTATATTGTACTGCACAACCCCGTGCTTACCCTTCTCAATGAGTGGATTCCTTCCTTGATGCTCTCATCTGATCTGCACCTTGCTTCATGAACCTTTTTTTGAAAATTGCCGATAAAACATATACCGCAAACAAATTATGCGGCTCCGTACACATTGCTCATCTTCCCCTCAGTGGAAGTCTTTTTCGTCAGCGCCATGCATTAATGCTGACGCCCTAACCTAGGAATAAATATGAATAACATAAGAATCGGAGTTCGTCTCGGTATCACCTTCGGCTTTATGGCTCTCCTTGTCATGTTTATGGTGCTCATCGGCATCATAAAAATTAACGCTCTCGGGAATGCCAACGATGACATATCAGGGAGTCTTTACACCAAAGCCTCCACTTCTCTGTCAATCCGTTACTACACATCAGACATGAGCCGGCTTGCGCGTAATGCGATTCTCCTTAAAGACGCTCCAAAAAGGGAAAAAGCTATAAGCGATTACCGCGACGAAAGACGCGAGGTTGACAGGTTAATCAGCCTTATCGGCACGTAGGTGAACACCCCCCAGGGAAACGAAATCTTTATCCGGCTCAAAGCCCGTGCAGAACTTTTTCTGCCTTTCATTGATGAGGTTGTGGCACTTGCCCAACAGGGAAAAAGCGATGATGCCACCCAACTCCTGTTTGGCCCCCGTTACCAGACTCAGGGAGACTTTATGGCGTCGCTGAAAGAGATGCAGACCTTCCAGGAGACCCGAATGAGCTCTGCCGCTGCGCAGGCTCGCGCCGACCGTTCTGGTGCACTGATGATGCTGGTTGTTGCCGGTTTGGTTGCGCTGTTACTGGCCGCGATATCCGCTTGGGTTATCACCCGGAGTATCACGCGGCCGCTCAGTGTGGCCGTTGAGGCCGCCCGCCGGGTGGCCCGCGGTGACCTGACTGGTAGCGTCAGTGCAGACCGTAAAGACGAAACGGGCATACTGCTGTCTGCCATCAGTGACATGCAGGCCTCGCTGATTAACACGGTCAGCCTCGTGAGAAGCAATGCAGAAAGTGTGGCATCCGCCAGTACCCAGATTGCCCAGGGTAACTCAGACCTGTCACAGCGTACCGAGGAGCAGGCCAGCGCCCTTGAACAAACATCAGCAACCATGACGCAGCTCGGCGTGACGGTGAAGAATAACGCAGATAATGCCCGTCAGGCAGGCCAGCTTGCAGTAAGCGTTCGGGATGTTGCAAATAAAGGCAGCGATGCCACCACGGCCATTACCGGCACCATGAAATCCATCAGCGAAAGCTCCGGCCGTATTGCCGAGATTACTGCCGTGATTGACGGAATCGCATTCCAGACGAATATCCTTGCGCTCAACGCCGCGGTTGAGGCAGCAAGGGCGGGTGAACACGGCCGGGGTTTTGCCGTGGTGGCCAGTGAGGTCAGGTCTCTGGCGCAGCGCAGCGCAACAGCTGCCGGTGAAATACGTCAGCTTATTGAGGCAAATGCGCACAGCGTCGAAGAAGGTAACAAACTGGTGTTACACGCTTCTGAAACAATGTCAGGCATCCTCTCTGCGGTCGGAAAGCTGACTGACACCGTGGAGGAAATCACCTCCTCAAGCGCCGAACAGGCCCGTGGTATTGAACAGGTAGGCATTGCGGTAACGGAGATGGACAGCACCACGCAACAGAATGCCTCGCTGGTCGAGGAATCTGCCTCAGCGTCTGCGAGCCTTAAAGATCAGGCCGAACGGCTTCTCCAGGCCGTATCCGTTTTCAGTCTGGGTAATCAGGTCATTAGGTCTTCTGTTAATGCGGCTTATGAACCCGTAGGGCAGAAATTCAGTACGCCGGAAACAGGCACTGGCGTAACGAACAGGGACGAAGGCTGGAAGCATTTCTGATCGGAGTACCGCGCTGCTGACTGGCGCGGTACGACGTAAAAATCCTGCAGTAAGTCTCGTCAGTGTTGGTTTATGAAACAAGTTTCTGGTCTTCATCAGACAGTGTCCGCTTTGAGCGATAAGCGGACGTCGAATTATGACGATACTGTAGTTCTGCTGTCTGAATTTCCAGCGGACTGGCGAAACGGGAAATATCAAGAAAAACCAACCGACATTACTGACTGATGGTGTATCAATTCTTAGGGGGCAGATCAATTCAGGTTTACTTCTGCGATCCTCAATCTCCCTGGCAACGTGGCTCAAATGAAAATACGAATAGATTGCTCAGACAATATTTTCCAAAAGGAACTAACTTATCGGTTCACAGCCAGCAAAGACTTAACAGTGTTGCCAGACAGCTCAACGAAAGGCCGAGAAAAACGTCAGACTATGAATCACCCGCAGAGCGGTTCAATCAGTGTGTTGCATCCCTCGGTTGAACTCACAGCACAAAGCGGACAGTGGCAATTCAAATCACCGATCAGGGTGTAGGTTACATTATGAAAATATGCTCATTCACCGGATAAAGACAGCTTGCTCCGAAGGAGTAAAAGATGTCGTGTACATCACGTTTTGTCAGTCACAAGGCTCATTTTGATTGCCTGTTGTTCCCCAATGCGCTATTGATGAGCTGAACGACACACAGGCGTGTTACTGGTAATGCAGGCAAGACCTGAAGCTCCTCGTAAGAGGGGCTTCAGGTCTTTTTTTTTGGGGAAGGGGTTGCGATGGATCACATTAATACTGGCCGTAATATACTTGCCCTGGTCGGCGGGGCGGATAATGTTGAAAATATTGAGCATTGTTCTACGAGGCTCCGGCTGAGTCTTTATGACAACGCTAAAGTTCAGGTTGAAAGGCTCAGGAGCATTCCGGGCGTAATCGGAGTGGTGCTCAATGTTCAGTGCCAGATTGTCATTGGTAAAGACGTGGTAAAGGTGTGTGATGCCATTAAGACATTGATGCCATCTGCTGTGCGTGATAATCCGGAGCGCGCAGTCAGGCAAAAGTGGAGTGCACGGCTCATTGATTTTGTCATCAGTATATTTCAGCCACTCATTCCGGCCATAGCGGGTGGTGGCGTACTGAAATCATTACTGATTGTCATGGATATGTGCGGGTGGCTTCATAAAGACACGCCAACCTATAAAGTGCTGGACTGCATAGGTACTGCCCCCATCTATTTTTTGCCCTTACTGATCGCCGTTACCACGGCAAATAAACTGAAAGTTAATGTGCTGGTTGCATTAACCGCTGTTTCTGTACTGCTGCTGCCCGCTTTCACGACCCTATCGAAGCAGGGCACAACGTTTCTGACGCTCGACATTACAAATGTCTCCTATGCCGCCCAGGTTTTTCCCGCAATACTCTGTGTACTTTTTTATGCCAGGACTGAATCCCTTTTCAACCGATATACGCCCAGCGCATTACGTGGATTTTTATCACCCATGCTTTCACTGGTGACGACCGTTCCTGTAACCCTGCTTGTTCTGGGGCCCCTGGGATTCGAGGCAGGCTCCCTGCTCACACAGGGCATACTGTGGATGCACAACAAATTTGGATTTATCGCCACGGGCTTACTGGCCGGCGGTCTTCCGTTTATTGTTGCTGCCGGTATGCACAAACCGTTTTTACCCTACGCCATTATGTCGATGAGTCAGTCAGGGAAAGAATCCCTCTATAACCCTGCCTCGCTGGCGCACAACATTGCTGAAGCAGGCGCATGTCTGGCCGTTTCACTGAAGGCTAAAGATAAGATGTTTAAAGGCACAGCCATGACCTCCGGGATTTCGGCTCTGTTTGGCATTACTGAGCCCGCACTTTACGGCATTACGCTGCTCAACAGGCCTGTGCTTATTTCAGTGATACTCGGCGCGGCCACCGGAGGGTGCTTTATGGGCATGATGATGGTTTCAGCCTATGCCATAGTCGCCCCCAGCCTTGCCAGCATTTCAATTTTTGCTTCACCAGAAAACCCGACCAGCCTGATGTACGCATTCACAGGCGCAGCAATGTCATTCAGCATTGCTTTTATTTCAACACTGTTTTTCTGGAAAGAAAAAAAACCAGTCAGAGCGTCAGCTGCGGCAATCACTGAGCATCAGTCAGTGAGCGAGAGTGTCCCGCCGGTTGCGGCGAGAGAACATTCATTTACCAGCCCTGCTCAGGGGAAGATTATTCCCATTGAAGACGTCAATGACAGCGTGTTCTCTGCAAAAATCATGGGAGAAGGTATCGCGGTAATCCCGGATCTCGGGGCCTTATACGCGCCGGCAGATGGTGTCATTGAACACCTTTTTGAAAGTGGCCATGCCGCAAGCATGAAAACTGATGAAGGGGCAGAACTTATTTTTCACATCGGCATTGACACGATAAAAATGAACGGTGCGGGTTTTTCCCCTCAGGTCACTTCTGGGCAGCGGGTAAAAACGGGGGATCTTCTTATTCAATTCGATATTAATGACATCATGAAGGCGGGTTTCGACCCTGTCGTGGTGATGGTCGTTACAAACAGTGACCAGTTTAAAATCAGGATGAAGCCCTTAACGCCTGATATTTCACATCAGTCAACGGTTCTGAAGTTAAAAGAGGTTTAATGATTATGTCTCAGTCAATTCTTCCCGACAACTTTTTATGGGGTGCGGCTATTGCAGCTAACCAGGCTGAAGGCGCCTGGAATGTGGATGGTAAAGGGCCATCTGTTGCAGATGCTGTAGCGTACAAGGCTCATCTGAGTACGAGTGATTATGCAGGACATAGTGCCGTGTCGGATGAAAACGTCAGCGATGCTCTGAACGGCAGGCACGATAACAATTATCCAAAGCGCCGTGGGGTCGATTTTTATCACCGCTACAGGGAGGACCTGGCGCTTATGGCTGAAATGGGGATCAAAGTCCTGCGCATCTCTATAGCCTGGACGAGAATTTTCCCGACCGGAGAAGACGATGAGCCAAATGAAGCAGGTCTGAAGTTTTATGAAAATCTGTTCACAGAGATGCGCAGACACGACATTGAACCGCTGGTCACGCTGTCGCACTATGAAATGCCTCTGGTGCTGAGTGAGAAATATAACGGCTGGGTGCACCGGAACGTCATTCATGCCTTCCTTCGTTACTGCAACGTGTGCTTTGACCGTTATAAAGACCTGGTGCGTTACTGGCTGACCTTTAATGAGATAGACAGTATTCACCGTCATCCTTTTACTACGGCCGGTATACGCGAAGAAAAAAGCCTGCCCGGAAAGAGTAAGCAGGATATATATCAGGCTCTTCATCATCAGTTTGTAGCATCCGCTCTGGCCACGCGTGACTGCCATGAAAAGATCCCGGGAAGCCAGGTCGGATGCATGCTGACAAAGCTCACCACTTATCCTTCTACCTGCCATCCTGACGACGTTGAAGCCACGCTGAAAAAAAATCTCGAGAACTATTTTTACGCTGACGTTCAGGTAAAGGGAGAGTATCCGCCCCTGATCAAACGGGATCTTGAACTGCGCGGGATCAGCATTGACATGCAGCCGGACGACCTGGATATTTTACGTCACAACACGGTCGATTTTCTTTCTTTCAGTTATTACATGTCCATTACCGAAAGTGTGCAACCGGACGCTGAACGGACGGCAGGAAACACGATTATGGGTGTGAAAAACCCGTACCTGCCCGCGTCAGAATGGGGATGGCAAATTGACCCTGTAGGACTCAAAATTTCCCTGCTGGAGCTGTATGACCGTTACCAAATCCCTCTTTTTATTGTTGAGAATGGATTCGGAGCAAAAGACACCGTTGTCGATGGCCGCATTCATGATGACTACCGTATTGACTATTTCCGCGCCCATTTCGAACATATGCTTGAGGCGGTAAAGGAAGGTGTGGAGTTGATGGGTTACACAAGCTGGGGAACCATAGATATCATCAGTGCAGGAACGTCACAAATGACCAAGCGCTATGGATTTATCTATGTGGATCAGGATGATGAAGGCCATGGAACACTGAACCGGCTACGTAAAGATTCTTTCTACTGGTATTCGAAGGTTATAAAGACAAACGGAATGGATTTAAGCTGATACTCAAAAGCCGCAGGGATAAATGATGAAAGTTAAAAAGTCTCTCAATAACAGTATGTTGCTCGTTGAAAGTGATGGCAGGGAAATAATACTGTTTGGTAAGGGGTTGGGCTTCAGTACCAGACCGGGCACTACGGTCAATCTGGAGGACGTAGAACAGGTATTTATCCCTTTACAGACACTGAGGTCAAAGCACTATCTGGCCTTGACGGACACGATCCCTGCGGCGCTTTTTGAAATCACCCACGAGATCGTTAAAATTGCTCAAAGTTATTACAGCGAAAAGCTTAACTCTGTGCTTCTGTTTACACTTGCAGAACATCTCTCTTATGCCCTGGAGCGTTGTAAGACAAATACCAACATAGCAAACAGGCTCACATGGGAAGTAAAGCGTTACTACAAAAAAGAATACCGGATAGGTGAACTCGCAAGGGATATGGTGTCTGATAAGTTTTCTGTAAATCTTCCAGAGGATGAGGCGGTACACATTGCTTTCCATCTCATTAATGCGCGTTCGCAAAGTGATGAAACTAATGCGCACAAGCAGGTCGAACTGGTAAACAGGGTCGCCGAAATCGTCCGCTACAAACTCAATAAAAATATAGACGTTGATTCTACTCACTATGCTCGCTTTATTA
The DNA here is from genome assembly GCF_043545505.1 of Pantoea sp. SGAir0183. Classification (NCBI taxonomy): domain Bacteria; kingdom Pseudomonadati; phylum Pseudomonadota; class Gammaproteobacteria; order Enterobacterales; family Erwiniaceae; genus Pantoea; species Pantoea sp. SGAir0183. Next base: position 2,664,571 of record NZ_CP028053.1, on the reverse strand, counting down.
CCCATTTACGGTACTTTGCCGAGCGCGTGCTGAATGGCAGGACTGAACAGCAGGAAACCGATGATTTTTATCATGAATTAGTCAGGTTTCACCCAAAATCAATGGAGATAGCAGAGTCAGTACGTGACTATATCCGCACTAACTTAAGCGTTGTTATTTCTAATGATGAACTGACCTGGCTTGGTATACATATCAGTAAACTGAGTAAATCCGAAAACTGAGTCGTCCCGGCATTCTTCCTGCAGGCCTAACCGGTATACGAACTTTTTTGCTGTCTGATTTTTAGCATGAATATTTTCTTCAGCGTTCCCTGATCCACTCTCAAAACTTATGAAGTGCGGGCTTTCCTGTGTCCGCTTCTGGCTATAGAGGACATTTGAAGTTTCCTTAAGCCAGTGAATATTATTTTTACGCAGTCGACTGTCAATCAGCACAACACAGCCCATGCCAACAATGTCACCCATTAAACCGACATATGTCGATTCTGTAACCAGTGTAACGGCCTCTTTATCTATCCGGTCCAGTCACCAGAGAAACTGTCTCAGTTGCCAGTTGATGCGCAGGTCAGAAGAGAGACAGCTTACTAGCTGTGCCGAAAGAAGACGATGGCTTTATCATTTCATTCTGCGTAACCAGAAGTAAATTCAAAGCAAATACACTTGGCGGGGTACCGAATAGTAACGTTACGTTAAAGTTTCACGACGCAATGCCGATAACAAATGAGGTTTAACAAGGACAAAGGAGGACTGTATGTCTGTCTCAATTCAAACCACCACCAATACTGGCATAGGGGCTTCAGACAACTCTGGTCAGGACCTCTCATCGCAAATAGCGCAAATAGCTAAACAGATTCAGAAACTGACAGAGAAGCTGGCCAAAATCCCTTCAGAAGACGGTATTACTCCTGAACAGAAAAAAGAAATGGCAAGGATGATCCAGAAGCAGATACAAAGTCTGGCGGCTGAAATGGCCCAGTTGCAGAGAAAGCAGGCAGAGAAAGCTGAGAAAAAGGATAAAGACAGCCAATCCGGGCCTGAGAATAAAATCAATAACACCAGCGCCAACTTGATAGACATTTATGTTTAAGAAATAATTTAATAGTGGCCCTTTCCGGGCCATATATCTAAAGATGTTTATCTTTCAGCCATCTCCCTGAACCTGACCCCCCTCCTTTTTCTCTCCGTAGGCAACACAGATTGTTGTCAGCTGCTCCCGCTTATGGCACAAATCGGAAGTTTTAATCTGAATTAACCGCTGTAGTGAGACCCGTATTCAGAATGCCGCTTCAGCGGCATGAAGGCGCCAGATGAAGTAAAAGATGGCGCAGAAGCTGAACGGCGCCGTACGCCCGGCGTAGCCGGTTAGAGACGTATAAATCGTGCTATACCCTACCTTTCCCTGAATAGCCCTGCGGGCTTGCAGCAATGAAGAAACTGAGGTAACCCCTTTTAACCCCGGTGAGCGGGCTTCACGGCGTCTGCGACGTGAAGGGCGTGATTTCCGGGGACTTGGCGTTGGCAGCTTGCTGCTGACGCTTAGGGGGGGGTCATCATAACTTTCAGCGACGGATGCGGAACTTAACACGGTAGCTGGGGACGGTTTTAAATACCGATCCTGCTTAGCAGCACATGGCCCTCCACTTCACCTTTCACGCCAGCACTTCAGGTTGAACGGTTACCGGGAGCACGACTCCGTATGTACAAGGCGAACAGGCGTGACGGTCTATGTGAGAGGAGAGATATCATGTTTCCAATCGGTATTGACGTCAGCAAAGACACGCTTGACCTCTGCATGCTTTATGACGGCATCAAAGGCCGCGTTAAGACACGTAATATAAAAAATGATCGCAGTGCGGTTGAGAACATCAGCCGCTGGCTGAGACTTCAGCACTGTGGACCGGAAGATGTTCATGTGGTGATGGAGGCCACCGGTGTCTATCACGAGCGGCTGGCCACTGCCCTGCACGATGCGGATTTTTATTTGTCTCTGGCCAACCCTCACCGCAGCCGGGAGTTTGCCCGTGGCATGGGGATTATGACCAAAACGGACAAAGTGGATGCGTATATGCTCGCCTGTTACGCGCTGCTGAAAAAACCGCACCGCTGGGAGCCGCCCGCAGCGGATATCAGGCATCTCAGCGCACTTCTGCGTCGGCGGGATGTAATACTCGCTGACGCCGTGCGGGAGGAAAACAGGCTTGAAAAATATCAGTCTACCGACACGCCTGCAGACGTCATCAGTTCATGCATCAGGATGGCTCAACTGTTACGCGAAGAGGTAAAAAATATCGAACGGCAGATAAAGGCGCATATTAAGGCCAGTCCTGACCTTAAACGAGATTATGCGCTGCTTACGTCTATTAAATCTGTCGGGCCCCAACTGGGGATGCACATGCTGGTTGTGCTCCGCAGCCATCACTTTGAATCAGCAGACCAGGCGGCGGCTTTTCTGGGCGTGGTGCCTGTCGAGAAGCGTTCCGGTACCTCGGTCCGGGGACGTCCACGCATGTCTAAAATCGGCCCGCCTCAGCTGAGAGCCAAACTTTACATGTCAGCTCTGTGCGGAAAGATTCATAACAAACGTATGCGTAACATTTACGAGGAAATGTGCCTGCGGGGAAAACCCAAGATGGTGGCCATTGGTGCACTGATGCGAAAACTGGTTCACTGGTGTTATGGCGTCCTGAAGACGGGAACGGCTTTTTGTGACGGAGGCCCGCGTGCTGCGCTGAATTCCTGACTCAGGTTGAGTTGACACTTTACCGACTGAAGCGCTCATGAGGGTAACTGGGCGTAGTCCGCTATGAGCGAGAAGCGGACCTCCATTACAAAAACATCAGACATCATTTAGTCCCGGGCAATAAAATGAACTGAGATACTGTTTCTCCCAGGCGCAGAAGAAAATCGTTTCGCGAAGGATGAGGCTCAGTTACCTGCGGGGGGAGCTCATCCATGAAGGTAAAGTGACCGGCATTCTCAGCAATATGCAATTCAGAGGATGTGTGGATACTCAATGACTGATGAAGAAATGTGGCCTGCGAAGGTGGGGTGATGAAGTCCTTATCACCCGCCCAAATCTGAAGCGGAACATGTATGGCGGCTAATGACTTATGTGTTGGAAAAAAATCGGCGGGTGGTGTCAAAAGAACAAGTCGGTTCAGGATTTTTTGGCCGTCAAACGAAACGGGTTCTCTTGCAATTGTCCATGCTGTAGCGCCGGCATGAATAAGTAAAATCGTTGTCCCAAGCGAATGACCAACGCCTGAAACTGAAACATAATGCGTGCAGAATTTCTCAGCCGTTAAGTCAAGCCGCTGGAGGCGTTCTGTTAATTCGGCTTTAGTCGGAAAGGGCGAGGTCACTCGTTCGAAATGCGGTGCTACAACACATATGCCGTGACGGGCAAATGTCTTTATGAGCCCGATGTGCCGTAGCGGGCTGCCGCCAAGTCCTGCAGCAAAAAGAATACACGCTGTTGCATCCTTTACCTGAAATAAGGTCACATCAAAAATTTTCTCTTCACTTTCAAGCTGTAATGTTTCCTGATTGACTCTTAAATTCATTTAAATCCCCCTGACAGTAAGCTGCCTGAACATACCATTTTTAGTAATTGAAGAATTTGCTGTACTTCCGCTTCTGGCCGGAGGAGACGCACGCACAGACCAGTGTCCGTCAGGAGCAGAAAGCGGACATGCGTGCTCAGAAATGGATTGCATCCTTCTGGTTTACCTGTGCAGGCATACTGTAAACGAGTTGTCACAAGATGCGCCATTGCCGGATTAACATATCTGAATTAACGAATATATAATTGACTCACAGATTGCAGACAGTGAGAATGGCTTTACTGCCGGACTCAGGAGTCATCATGCCTCAATTTCAGCCTCTACAGCTTTTCAAAAATCTCTCTGACGAAACACGACTCCGTCTGGTGTTGCTGTTGCGCGAAAAAGGAGAGCTTTGCGTCTGTGAACTCACGTCCATGCTGAAAGAAAGTCAGCCAAAAATTTCCCGGCATCTGGCTTTACTCAGAGACGCCGGCCTGCTTATGGACAGACGTGACGGCAAGTGGATTCATTATCGGTTATCACCACACATGCCCGCCTGGGCTGCCGCGGTGATTGAGCAGGCTTACCTGTGTCAGCGCGATGACATTCTGCAACTCACCCGGCAGGCTGAAAGGAATAACGCGACCACCAACGGCAAGCCTGTCTGCATTTAAAAAATTTATCCAAACACATATGATTTTTCATATTTTTTTGCTGGATTATCTTGCGTTCGGTTTACAGGTTTTATATCCAAAGGAGAAAGTATGATTCTGGCAGGCGCTGTATTCGTCCTGACGCTGGTGCTAGTTATCTGGCAGCCAAAGAGACTCAGTATTGGCTGGAGTGCGGTTATCGGGGCGGCGCTGGCACTGCTGACCGGCATGGTGCATATCGATGATATTCCGGTTGTCTGGCAGATTGTCTGGAACGCCACGGCCACGTTTATCGCGGTGATTATCATTAGCCTGCTGCTTGATGAATCTGGTTTTTTTGAATGGGCTGCACTGCACATTGCCCGCTGGGGAGGCGGTAAAGGCAGGTTGCTGTTCACGTATATTATTTTGCTGGGTGCGACAGTGGCGGCCCTGTTTGCCAATGACGGGGCGGCACTTATTCTGACGCCTGTTGTCATCGCCATGCTGGTGGCGCTGGGCTTCAGCCCCGGTGCCACGCTGGCGTTTGTGATGGCGGCAGGCTTTATCGCTGACACATCCAGCCTGCCGCTCATCGTATCGAACCTGGTTAACATCGTGACGGCGGACTTTTTTAAGCTGGGGTTCAGCGAATATGCGTCTGTCATGGTGCCGGTAAATATTGTGTCCGTGGCGGCTACCCTGGTTATGCTTCACCTCTTTTTCCGTAAAGATCTTCCAGTCACTTATGACCTGGTGAAACTGAAGGCACCGCAGGAAGCCATTCGTGACATGCGAACGTTTAAAGCCGGATGGCTGGTCCTGCTCCTGCTGCTGACCGGCTTTTTTGCCCTTGAGCCTATCGGCGTTCCGGTCAGTGTAGTGGCAGCAGTGGCGGCATTTATTCTGTGGCTTGTTGCCCGGAAAGGGCACGTAATTGACACGCGTAAAGTGCTGAAAGGCGCACCCTGGCAGATCGTCATCTTCTCGTTGGGTATGTATCTCGTTGTGTATGGCCTGCGCAACGCCGGGCTGACGGATTACCTTTCAGCCCTCCTGAACCGTTTTGCAGAGCAGGGCGTCTGGGTGGCCACGCTCGGCACTGGTTTTTTGACCGCCTTTCTGTCATCAGCGATGAACAACATGCCTACCGTTCTGGTCGGTGCCCTGTCCATTGAGGGGAGTACGGCTCAGGGCGCGGTAAAGGCGGCGATGATTTACGCCAACATCATTGGCTGCGATCTTGGCCCGAAAATCACCCCAACAGGCAGCCTTGCGACCTTGCTGTGGCTGCACGTACTGGCGCAGAAAAACATCACTGTCAGCTGGGGCTATTACTTTCGCACAGGCATCCTGATGATTCTGCCGGTGCTTTTTGTCACGCTTGCTGTATTGGCCCTGCGTCTGTCTATTTAAATCATAACGGGTACTGTATTCATCCAGCACGTTAAGGGAGCATTACTTATGACTGACATTACGATTTACCATAACCCCGCTTGTGGAACCTCGCGTAACACCCTGGCGCTTATACGTAATAGCGGCGCAGAACCATCAGTGATTTTGTTATCTTGAAACGCCGCCAGCGCGCGACGAACTGAAAAAGCTGATTGCGGATATGGGGATCAGCGTGCGCGACCTGCTGCGCAAGAATACGGAACCGTACGAGCAGTTGGGGCTGGCAGAGGACCGGTTCAGCGATGATGAACTGCTGAATGCTATGCTGGATCATCCTATCCTCATTAACCGTCCGGTGGTCGTAACGCCTCTTGGTACAAAACTCTGTCGTCCGTCAGAGGCGGTTCTGGACCTCCTGCCGGACCCACAGCAGGGGGCTTTTACCAAAGAAGAGGGGGAGAAGGTCATTGACGAGCTCGGGAACCGACTTAATCACTGAACCTGACGTGACATTTCTGCCCTGCAATGTTTTGTTTGCGCGGTCTGGTGATATTGCTGGTGGCATTCTGGATGAACCAGCAGGGATCAGGCCAGTATCCGTCGACTAAGCAATTGCGTTGCAATGACAGTTGCCTCAAGTCTCATCGTGCGTTAATCAAGACGGTTCATAAAAAACGCTCAGCTCATATGTATCACCGTGGTGCGTGCTGCACTGACATCATGCGCTTTACTCCCGCCACCGGGCCTGAATACCGCCTTCCTCCGTTTATTTAACAGTTGGCGCATTAATTGCTTTCTAACTGTTACCGCATCCTGCCGTACAGGAACAGGCACTGTAGCCTGGCAAGCGGCTTGTGGCGAGCAGCCACTCCACTACATTGATTTCAGGCGAAGAAGCCCTACCGGCAATGCTGTCGGCGGGGCTTTTTTTTGGAGTAAATCTATGAATAAGTTGAAAGCATGGTTTCAGGGGCCGCAGGATATTACCGAAGCAGAGGCCGTTGAGGATTACGCGGTAGGCCGTGTACCATCGCACTATCGCTGGCCCATCCCGGCTATTATTCTGGTGTTGCTGGGCAACTCTACCGCGATGTTCTGGTTCAGCCTTGGCGCGGACATGAGCTATCAGGTCGGTTGGCCAATGTTGCTGCTTCCGATTGGTTATATGGTAGTGTTCGCCACCCTGATTGGCTCGTGCATTATGAAGATGGCGAGTAAAGAGGGGCTCTCACTCAATCTGATGACGCGCGGGCTGGGGTTTGGCTATATGGGCTCAGCCTTCACCTCGCTGATTTACGCCGTCAACTTCATCTTCTATTTTCTGTTTGAAGGCACCATTGTTTCTCACGCCATCGCCAACTATGCGGGCGTGCCGGTCAACTCCATTACCGGTATCGCCATCTTTGCGCTGATGGGGCTGGCCGCCATCTGGTTTGTCTGGAAAGGCATGTCATCAATGCAATTTCTGCAAACCTGGGGTGTTCCCATTTTCATTGCGCTGTTTGGCTTTTGTATCTGGCAATTAACACACCACTATCAGGCGGTCAGTTTCAGCGGCTGGCAACCCAAAGGGGAAGTCGACAGTCATGCATTGTGGCTGGTCATGAACATGGCCAACGGGCAAATTGTTTTTCAGGGATTGATGGCAACCGATTATGGTCGTTTTGCCCGTCCGGGGATCACGCATAAAGGCACCGCAACGATCATGCTGGGGATGCTGATCCCGATTGTCGTGGTCATGCTGTTTGGCGCATTTATGGCTTATACCCTGATGCCACATATTCAGGGCGAAGATGTCTGGTCGCTGGCGCTGGATCCGGGCTTTGTCTTCCCGCTGGTTATTGGTCTGACAGGTGTGTTATTTGCGGTGATTACCCAGATTCGCATTAACGTGCTCAATCTTTACTCTGGTTCGATTGCCCTGTCGAACACCATGGATATGGCCTTTAACTATCGCCCGGGACGTCAGTGGTGGATGTTGCTGGTCTGGTTGCTCGGCGTAGTGTTCTATATCTGCAACATTTTGCAGTATACCGGCACTTTCCTGTCTATTACCGGCATTCTCACCAACACCTGGGTATTTATTATCCTTGCAGATTACTTTATCTGTCGCAAAGTGCTGCACCTTGCGCCTTCCGATTTCGTGGAATTTCGCAAAGAGTATCTGCGTATGTGGAATCCGTCAGGCGTCATTGCGTTGTGCGTCGCGGTGGCGACAGGGGCGGCAGGCGTGCTGGGCCTGTATCCCATGGTGTACGCCTCGTTTATTGCCATGCTGGTTGGTCCTGTGCTGCATGTGGCTATCAGCATGGCGACCCGCGGCAGCTATTACTTCAAAACCTTCCCGAAGGATATGCAAACTCGCTGGAAACCCGCCGATGCTTACCAGGGGCCGAAACCGGTTTTTAATCCGTTACTGAGCAAGGAGGCAGAATAATGCGCATCAGTGTTGCCACCATCCAGTTTGAACCCACGCAGTTCAGAAAAGAGGAAAACGTTGCTCGCCTGCTGGCATTAGCAACCCAGGCCGCGCGTGATGGCGCGCGCTTAATTGTGATGCCGGAAATGGCCACCACCGGCTACTGCTGGCTGGATCGCGCGGAAGTCGCCCCCTATGTAGAAACGGCGGACGGCCCTACCAGCCAGGCATTTGCTGCGATTGCGCGTGAGTTTAACTGCTTTTTGGTCTTTGGCATGCCGGAGCGAGACAGGGTAACTGATCTCTACTTTAACAGCGCTATTCTTGTCGGGCCGCAGGGCGTGATTGGCGTCCACCGTAAAACGCACCCCTATATTTCGGAACCGAAATGGGCGGCTAACGGTGATGGCGGACATCAGGTCTTTCACACTGAGATCGGCAATATCGCGCTATTGATCTGTATGGATATTCACTTTATTGAAACCGCCAGGCTGGCCGCGCTGGCGGGCGCGCAGATTATCTGCCACATCAGTAACTGGCTGGCTGAACGTACGCCCGCGCCTTACTGGCTCACCCGTGCCTGGGAGAATGGCTGTGCGCTGATTGAAAGCAACCGCTGGGGATGGGAGCGGGGCGTACAGTTCAGCGGCGGCAGTTGCATTGTGGATAGTCTGGGGAATGTGCTGGCCAGTTGTGACAGTGGCGATCGGATACTCAGCGTTGAGTTACCCCTTCCTGAGAAAAATTCGCAGCTAAATAAGCGGCGGCCTGAACTCTATCAGCGTTTGATGATCAATACTTACCACTGGAATCCAATGGACTTTTTTGGCCTGTATGGGCGTGATCCCCTGCCCGACGGCAAAGTATCCCGTATCGCGGTGGCGCAGTTTCGCCCGCAAAACGAGGTGAATGCCAATCTGGCACAGATTCGGCACTGGGCCGAACAGGCGAAATCAGATGGCGTGGAACTGCTGGTCCTGCCGGAGCGCGCGCTGACCGGTAGTGACGGTAGCCGCTTTGCACTGACGCGGGAGGATGCGCCTGTACAGGCGCTGATCGCGCTGGCGATGGAACTGAATATCGCGCTGCTCGCAGGGTTCGCCGAGCGGGAAGGCAATCGATGCTATAACAGCGCGGTGCTGGTGAGCAGTGAAGGGGTCAACGCGCACTATCGCCAGATTCATTTGAGCGAACAGGATCGGCACTGGGCCTGCGCAGGCAATCAGTGGGTGACGTGCGATCTGCCCTGCGGACGCGTTGGTATTTTGCTGGGTGAAGATCTGCTGGTGCCGGAAGCCGCCCGGATTCTGGCGCTGGAAGGCTGCGACATCATTGCCTGCCCGGCGCAGCTTTATTCCCCTGTGCCAATGGCGCATGCGGGCACGGCGATACCGCATGTCTGGCCGATTCCGCGCGGCGCCGATCCTCACCACTGGCTACTGCCGCGCGTCCGTGCGGGGGAGAATAATGTCTGGCTGGCTTTTGCCAACTGGCCCGCTGCGGAAGGCGAAAGCTTTGGCCTGAGTGGGATATTTGGTCCGGAAACCTTTTCTTTTCCGCGTAAGGAAGCGAAAGCGATCGGTGCGAAAGGGCTGGCGGTGCTGGCTATCTCTACGGGTTCAGCCGGAACCCCTTATCCCGGCCATGTGGTAAGGCGTAAAGACCTGGTGCTGATGCGTCAGCCGCATTACTACACTGCGCTGATTGCTCAGCCACCACGATGAGCCACAGACGCGGCCTGCGGGCCGCGTTGATTCAGGAGCTATGATGACTGCCACTCAACCGCTGCCTAAACGAGTTATTCCGGTCGGTATTCTCTATTCAGTTTCAGGCGATTATGCGGTTATCGGGCGCGAGATGCTCAACGGCATTCTGCTGGCGATTGAGGAGATAAACGCCAATCCTGCCCATCAATTTACCCTTGCGCCCGTGATCCGCGATCCGCAGGGATCGCTGGACCTCTATTACGACTATTGCCACGACTTACTCTATCGCCATGGTGTGCGTCATGTGATTGGCTGCTATACGTCTGCAGCGCGGAAGACCATTCTGCCGTTGATCGAAGGCGCCAACGCGCTACTGTGGCACTCTGCACGCTATGAGGGCTTTGAGAGCAGCAATAGCGTGATTTACCTTGGTGCCTCCCCCAACCAGCACATTCTGCCGATGCTCAGTTGGCTGTTACAGCAGCAGGCGGCGGAGATCTATCACATCGGTTCTAACTATGTCTGGTCATGGGAGATGGATCGCATCACCCGTGAAGCCGTGATCCCTGCGGGCGGCAGCGTGCTGCAGAGTAAATTACTGCCCATGGGTGACGAAAATGTGGAGACGTTAATCGCGGATATTATCGCCTGCCGCCCGACAGTCCTCCTCAATACCATGGTCGGCAAAAGTGCCTACAGTTTTTACCGCGCCTGGCACCAGGCCTGCCAGCAGCAACCGTGGTTAAACGAGGTGCTGAAGCTCAGTCTGACGCTGTGTGAACCGGAAGTTCAGTTAATTGGCGCAGAGGCGTTAGAGGGATACCTGGTTTCTGCAAGCTGGTTTCAGTCGATTGACAGCGCCGCCAACCGGCGCTTTCTGAGCAGCTATCATCAGCGCTTTGGGGAGCATGTTTCGCCGTCAGTGGACAGCGAGAGTGCCTGGCTGGCCGGACATTTGCTGGCGAGAGCCATTGCGCGCCATGGTAACGGGGATGTTGAAGGTGTGCGCAATGCGGTATTGCAGGATGAAATGGATTCGCCAGCCGGGCGGATCCGCCTCGACGCCGACAACAATCACTGCTGGTTGACCCCGCATCTGGCACGATGTCACAACGGCAGGCTGGAGAGTTTCTGGCAGGCAGATGCCGCTGTGAAACCCGATCCCTGGCTGGCCAGGGTGGATCTTGCGAGCCTCATGCCGCGCGGAGGTGGCGCATGAGCCGAAAAAACGTACAGTTACGCGGATTAAAAGTGTGTGTGATCGGCTGTTCCGACCGCGATAACCATCATCTGGCACAGCAGTTCAGCCGCATAGGGATTGAGGGCCTGTTCTGTGCCGTGTTTCCGGACGAGCATCAACTTGCCGATCGGCAGTTACTGGTGTTCGACGGCGATAACTCAACCCTGTTTCACCCCACAAACCCGCTCCCCTGGCCCGCGTTACCTAAGATTGCGCTTACCGCCGTTGAAACGCCCTCGCGCTTACAGTGGATTGCCGAACAGAAGATCGACAGCTACATGCGTAAACCGGTGCGCTTTGATGGCGTGATGACCGCGTTTACCCTGGCGCTTAACAATGCCTCGCATATCAACCAACTCGACGCGCAACTCCGGCGGCAGGAAGAGCGACTTCGGGCACGTAAGTTTCTGTTTTCCGCACAACTGCGGGTTATGGATGCGCTCAGTCTGGACGAGGACGATGCCTATAGCCTGCTGCGCCGCGCCTCAATGGCACAACACATGACCATTGAAAATCTCAGTTGTGCATTGCTGAACGATACCGAGGCCTGGCTCAACCGCTTAAAATCACTGCTGGCAGAACTGTAAGTATCGGTGTAATGCAATGAAGGATATCAATGTATATGTAGCTCTCTCACTATTGACCTGCTCCCGGTTGATTACGGTGGGATGTTTGCCATGTCCGCTTCCGGCACAAAGCGGACATCCGTATCAACCAGTGTCCGCTATGAGGGAGAAGGAAATCGTGGTGAAGAGCAAACCGCCGATGCATGACCGGCGGCGTCATTCGGCTGTAGTTTAGAGTCTGTAAATGGAAGCCTGCCATGGTTGCAGAGCCAGTTGGGTTGCACCCTCTTTAGCCGGATGGGCGGAACCACTGTCTAATGCGAGCCTGTTGATTTTTATCCCCTCTGGAAGTGAATATTTCAGTTGTTGTTTAGTGAAGTTGATTACAACAAGATAGCGTTGGTCATCTTGTGTTCGCGTATAGGCGAACACCTTATCGTTTGCTGGATCGATATCCTTAAATTTGCCATATATCAGCGCCGGCGTTTGGCTGCGCAGAGCGATAAGGTGCCGGTAATAGTTATAGACCGAGTCGGGATTGTGTTCCTGAGATGCGGCATTGATCTGCACATAGTCAGGATTGACCGCCAGCCATGGCTTACCGGTTGTAAATCCCCCATTAGCCTGGCTGTTCCATTGCATGGGTGTACGTGCGTTGTCACGGCTGGTTTGCCTGACGTTTTGCAGATATTCCTGAGCTGAAACTTTCCCGCTGACAACAAAATCTTTCCACTGGCCCCGTACTTCAACATCTTCATAGTCCTCAATGCGCCTGAACGGGTAATTAGTCATTCCGAGCTCATCACCCTGATAGATAAACGGTGTGGCGCGTTGCGTCATCATCATGGTCGCCAGCGCCTTTGCAGAGGCTTCACGCCAAAGTGGACCGTCGTCACCGAAGTGCGATACGGCACGCGGATTATCGTGGTTACTCAGGAAACTTGTGTTCCAGCCATCATCACCTGCTGCATTGTCAATTTTGGTATAGGTTGCTTTAAGCTGCGGCAGGGTCCAGTCGGTTTTACGCCAGCCATCACGGTCCAGTCTCACCAAATCAAAATTAAACAGCATGTTCAGTTCATGGCGCTGCGGATCGGTGAATGTCTTCGCCTGTTCTGGTGTCACTCCAAACGCCTCGCCTACGGTCATCGTGTCATAATGTGAGAGGACTTCCCGGTTCATTTCCTGCAGATACTGATGGACGTAAGGTCCGTTAGCAAAAACGAACTCAGGGTGAGCCAGCGCAGCGGGAGGCAGATCCGGAAGCCCTGGCTGCTTGGAAATAAAAGGAATGACGTCCATGCGAAAGCCTGATACGCCTTTATCCAGCCAGAAGCGCATGATGTCATACACATCAGCCCGCACCTTCGGGTTATCCCAGTTAAGATCCGGCTGTTTGCTGGCAAAATAGTGCAGATAGTACTGGCCGGTTTGCGGATCCAGTTTCCAGGCCGAACCACCAAAGAATGACGGATAGTTATTTGGCTCTTTGCCATTGTGACCGTCGCGCCAGATATAAAAATCACGGTACGGGTTGTCTTTGGATTTGCGGCTTTCCACAAACCACTGATTCTCATCACTCGTATGATTGACCACCAGATCGATAATCAGCCGCATATGACGTTTTTTCATTTCTGCCATCATGCGATCGAAGTCTGCCATCGTGCCGAACTCTTTCATGACCTTTCTGTAGTCACGAATGTCATAGCCGTTATCGGCATTGGGTGAATCAAAATGTGGACTCAGCCAGATAACGTTAACGCCCAGCGTTTTCAGGTAATCAAGTTTTTCGGTAATGCCATTCAGATCGCCGATGCCATCGCCATTGGTATCGTTAAATGAACGTGGGTAAACCTGGTAAACCACTGCCTCTTTCCACCATTTATTCTCACCCGGAACTGATTGAGCCGCTGTGTTTTTTGGCATTGTCTTCTCCGTTTCCGATGCAATTGCCTGCTGGCTCAGTAATGCCGCCATCAGCGCCGCAGATAACCAACCCATACGTAATGTTGCCGTTTTCTTGATTAACGTGTTCATTTTGCAATCTCATTAATAGCGCCAAAACATCTGATGCCGCCGCAAGCGACTGGCTGAATTGAAGTTTTCCTTCGCGTCTTTATCGCGTTGGGTAAGGGGGATGGCGAATGTATGTCCCGACGGAAAGGTAATCCCCGGCTTTTTAAAGGCGCAGGTCAGATAGAAATTTTGAGAGCAAGCTCTAAAAAAAACTGCTGATGAGATGTCTTTTAAATGTGTAAGTTGTATAGATTTACTGGGCTATTTATCATTGTGTAAAAAAATAGTATTTTTAATCAGTTATTTATTTTGTCCTTTCTTTTCCGGGTTTTAACAACCTCGATCATACAAGAGGTATAAAAGTGATTTTTAGGCTGACAGCACAGAGGCTACGTGAGCGCATCAACTCAGATGAGTTTAAGCAGGGTGATGCGCTGCCCGGTGAGCAGGTACTGGCGCAGGAAACCGGTGTTTCGCGCAGTACGCTGCGTAAAGCGATCACTATTCTGGTTGAAGAAGGCATGCTCGAACGCAGGCACGGCAGCGGAACATATATAGTCCAAAAGGATTTGCAGCACGATACCTACGCGCTAAACAGTTTTGCCGAGCATATGAAGGAAATTAAAAGAGAGCTGAGGAATGAAGTCGTGCAGTTTTGCATCAGGCTGGCACCACCGGCCATCGCGCGCCAGCTACGCATCAAGACGAACGACCAGGTGTATTTTTTTCAGCGCATCCGCTATATAGACGGCAAACCGTATATGGTGGAAGACAGTTATATGCCAGTTCGGCTGTATCCCACGCTTTCTTTACACTACATGCGCGGTTCAAAATTTGACTACATAGAGAACCAGTGCGGCATCGTGATTGACTACTGTATCGAAACCTTTGCGCCTGCGCTGGCTACAGAGCCGTATGCTTATCATTTGAATCTTAAAAAGGGCGCGCTACTGCTGCAGCTTACGTCTCTGGCGCTTTCAACTGAAGGGGAATATCTTGATTTTTCGGTCATGTACATGAATCCCAGTGAATACCAGGTGAAATACCATATGAAGCGCAACAAAATTTTGTAGAACAACCTGATGTTCAGTTTGTACAAAGCCGCTTCAGCGACAGGGAGGCACGAGATAACGTTTCATTTCCGCAGAGTGGGCATTTCACCGAACAACAGAAAAGAACATAAAAAAACCGCCTGGCAGTCGCCTGTTCAACGTGGTAGCCAGCATTATTAATGCACCGCAGGGAAACCGGATCGTTCTGCCCTGGTGTTGGCATATCCGGCTTCTCCGCATCCACTATTATCACTATCGGCAGAAGACGGTGATTCTGCAACAAATAATGGAAATCATCGTTTCCTTTTTTAAGGATTAACAGGCGGAACAGGATTCAGTCTTATACGGATTTGTTGCATGGCTAAGCAAAGTCCATTTCTAAACGTCCGCTTGTGGCACAAGGCGGACGGTCGGTGCTGAAGGTCCGCTTTGAGCGAGAAGCGGAAGTACGAAATTGTTGTTCTCACCACCAAGGGGCATTACTAATATTTCCGCGTGTTAATCAACGGATCTGACCAACTAGCCTTCAGCCAGACCGGTTATTTTCAAAATTGAATTGCAGTCGATGTCGTTCTGTTGCATCGTAACTAGCCGGGTAGTCTTGAAAATCTCAGTCTCAAGCTATTTTACCACCTATTGATACCGATTCTAGATCAATTTTTCAGAGGGAAATATGAAAAAACAAAAGGTTGAATATGGTTTAGAACTTGAACCAAATGCAGATTATAAGATGGAGTGGCTTCATGAAAGAGATAAAAAAATTTCGAGTCATTAACAAAATGGTTATACCTTGGAGCTGATATTAAAGACAGCGGATTTGCTAAGGTAGGTTTGACCATGGGTGACCTTTCAAGTCGATCATATAGTTCTGCCAATCCTAACTATTATTTGTTTTGTGCTTTTAAATGTCGAGATGATCTTACGAAAACCGAGGTTGAAAAAATTGAACGAAGCGCATTGTAATATCTAGAACGCGTATTTGATAATGTAGATGGTACTTCAAACCGAGCGAGTCACTCGGAATCTGGTCGTTTGTCTGAATGTTTTTATAACATTAACTTTACAAACTTCTTCATTAGCTATCATGTTTATCTTTTTGAACACTTTAGCAATAAATTTATCGTCTGCGGGTTTGAGAACGAGTTTGGAGATGATGAGGGCGAGTTTCTTGATTGTGAGTTTAATCCAAAGTTCACGCAGCAAGAAAAGAATAAATTTATCAGGATGATACTTCGTTGGTAAGGCATATAAAACGTTAAAAAACATGAGGTCAAAAAAGGCATAAAAGTTAATGACAGCAGACAATACGCTTTTTGATATTTGACCTCGCGAGACATAGCTTCTGCAATGTCCGCTCTTGGCACCAAGCGGACATTAAAGAATACCTGAGTCCGTTATGTGCGACACCGGTCAAAGTCGGGTCAGAAGTTAAAACGAACCCTACTGACATGCATACTTGAGGTCTGTGGTGCTCAATAGTTTTAAAAGCTATGTGCTGACACATCTGGCCTGTGCGCATTTCATATATGCATGTAGATATAGCTCACTGAGGGGTTATGAAAAGCGTTGATGGAACCAGTCATAAAGTTCAGGACGCGCTGCTACCACCGAACCTTCATGGGCTTCTTCGCCAGAAAATTGCCTGACCTGAATGCCGTTTTCCTGGGCAATCAATTTTCCTGCGGCGATATCGTAATAACTCAACCCGTCCTCAAAAAACGCGTCCAGTCTGCCTGATGCGACATAGGCAAGATCGAGCGCCGCCGAACCCAGTCGCCGGACGCCTGCGCTTTCAGCCATAAGCCGCGCCAGGCCGTTAAAAAGTACCGTCTGGTCAATTACCTTTAACTGTCCAGGAACAGGCAGCGAGACCGAGCACAGTGCTTCAGCCGGTGTTTTCGCCGTCAAATCCGGAAGCGGCAGACCATCCAGGCGGGCACCTTGACCTCTGATGGCGGTAAAGCACTCTTCCCGAAGCGGATCGTATACAACGCCCAGTATTTCCCCCTCGTCATCGCAGAGCGCAATACTGACCGCAAAGTAAGGGATACCCCAGATAAAATTGCTGGTGCCATCCAGCGGGTCGACGACCCAGTATTGCGAATGATGGCCGCGGGTAAACCCCGTTTCTTCCCCCAGGAAACCAAAACCCGGCGCGTCTTCGTTAAGACGCGAAAAGATGATGCTTTCTGCAGCCAGATCGGCGGCAGAAGCATAATCTGCGGTGCCTTTCTTACAGATGTCGGTGTCTTCCAGGCTGCCAAAGCGCTTAATCAGCTCAGCACCGCCTGCCCGGGCTGCGCGCTTCGCCGCCAGAAGAAGGCGAGGTCTGTCTAGGTCATTTTTTGTCATGCCTCCTCCTTCATAAAACGTGGGTTATCAAACGTAATGCCTACACGCTTGCCGCGCGGCAGAGGGGCGCTGGCTTCAGCCGAGAGGCTGTGCTTGGGGCTGAATGACAAGATGTGAACCCATGCGCGGCCAATGTAACGTACATCCGTGACGGTCACGTCGCAGGCGCCAGTGCCCGGCTCACAAAAGTGAACGCTTTCGGGGCGCACGAAAAAGGTTGCTCGTCCTCTTCGTGACGGAACGATGATGTTTAAAAAAGGACCTTCATCCGGTCTGAAGCCCTGGTCTTCCAGCACGCCGTCGATAAAGTTGGCCTGACCGACAAAGTCTGCCACAAAGCGCGTTTCGGGACGGGAATAGACCGCTTCCGGGCAGGCGAGTTGATCGACTTTTCCCCCCCTCATTACGGCAATGCGGTCAGACAGCGCCAACGCCTCTTCCTGATCGTGTGTGACATAAATAGCGGTCACACCGATGCGCTGCTGCAATTCGCGCAGTTCCTGCCTTAACGAGACGCGGAGTTTTGCGTCAAGGTTGGACATCGGCTCATCCAGTAACAACAGTGGCGGATCGATAACAAGTGCGCGGGCCATTGCGATGCGCTGTTGCATGCCGCCGCTCATTTCAGCCGGATAGCGTTCTTCCACATGGCGAAGCTGCACCTGAGCCAGTGCAAGGCGAACCCGTTTTTGAATGTCTTCCCTGCTGATTTTCCGTAACTTAAGCCCGTAAGCCACGTTATCGAAAATGGTTTTATTGGGCCACAGCGCGTAGTTCTGGAAGACAAAACCGATATTTCTGTCCCAGGGGGCGCGTGTTGACACGTCGACGCCGTCAAATAAGATGTGACCGCTGTTAATCGCGTGAAAGCCTGCCACTGAACGAAGTAAGGTCGTTTTACCGCAGCCTGACGGGCCCAGCAACGTAAAGAACTCGCCCGGTCGGATCGTCATTGAGACATCATCCAGAACAAGATGCGTGCTATAGCGTTTTGACACAGACTGAATAGTCACCTCACAGCCTCGCCGCGATGCTGCGTCGTGATGAATGTCAGACATAATTGTTCCTCTCCGACTGCCCGTAACGGACAACGGCATAAAGTGGCACATAGATAATCAGCATCAGCAAAATCGTCTGGGCTGCAGAAATGCCAAAATCGGCATCGACCAGCGTGTTTTCAAATATCACGGCCGTCATGGGCTTCCAGGGCGGACGATAGAGGACGATTGTCGAAGACAGTTCAGTGACGATATGTAAAAACGTCAGCGTCGCACCGGTGAGTGCCCCGGCCAGCATTAGCGGGGCCGTGATGGTCAGAAAAACGCGAGCGGGTCTGGCACCTAAGCTGATGGCGGCTTCGTCGAGAGCAGGATGAACCTGGCGAAGTGCGGCTTCAGACGCTTTAACGGTAAAGGGCAGGTTTCGGACGACGTAAGCCAGTGCCAGAATAAACCACGTCCCGGTGAGCTGCAGAGGTGCCTGATTGAAAATCAGGATCAGCCCGATGCCCAGCACGGTTCCAGGAATAACATAAGGCAACATGACAAGACCGCTAAGCGAAGGCGCAAGGAATGTGTAGCGTTTACGCACCAGAACGTAAGCCACGCCCAGTCCCCCGGCAAAGGCAACCAGCGTGCCCGAAAGACCCAGTGACAGCGTGACCCATGCGGGCATCAACCCGTTTTTCCACATGGTTACATAGTTAGCCAACGTGGGAGTCAGCGTTGGCAGGCCCACACGCCATTTAACAAAGCTGGTAACCAGCACAGTGATGTGCGGGACAAAGGCCAGCAGCAGAACACAGCCGCTCAGGATAAGGGTCAGGCAGTGACCTGCACGGGAAAGTTCGCGTTGTTCGGGACGCCGTGATGAAACGGCAGCATAGCCACGACGTGAAAGATAGAGCTGCTGCATCATAAGAAAAAGGCTGGAAATCGCGACCAGAACCACTGAACCCGTGGCCGCCAGTGCAGGGTTTCTTCCCGCTTCACTCAGAAACGCGTTATAGATCAGTACAGGTAAGACATTCAAATCAAGACCAATGATGCGCGGTGTGCCGAAGTCTGACAGGGCCGCCATCATCGCCAGATAGAGCCCTGTCACGATTCCCGGCATGGCTAACGGAATCTCCACTGTCAGACGGGCACGTAAGGGGGATGCGCCCAGAGACTCTGCTGCCTCAATATGGGACGCATCCAGTTGCCGAAAGGCGCTGTAACTGAGCAAAAATATAACCGGAAAAACCAGCCAGGTGATGACCCAAGTGACCCCATAAATGCCCACAATTGACGTCTGCAAGTCCAGCAACGTCGTCACAATCCCGTTGCGTCCCAGCAGAAGCCGCCAGGCATAGGCACCAAGGAAAGGGGGAGAAACCGATGCCATTGTCACCATGAAAACAAGCGCGTTGGCGCCTGCAATTCTGAAGCGCGCGATCATATAGGCCAGCGAAACGCCAATTAACGCGGCGAGCGTCGTGGCAAAAAAGGAAATCATCAGGCTGTTCAGGGTAGCGTGCAGCGTTTCACTGGTGGCAATAAAGGCAAAATAATGGCTGAGCGTATAGGTCAGCGTCGGATTTTCTGCTGTGATAAATGCATTCGTCGCGTGCCCGAGAATGACTGTTCCGTCTGGCTGCAAGGTAGCCGTTAGCGATTTTGCCGCTGTTCGACTGAAAAGGCTTCGCGGCGCTTGCTGAGTCAGGAGTAAAGTGTCGCTGCCCACGCCTAAATGCATTTCTCCGCGGCTTGCAGAGGTAACGCTGAGCGGCGATGTACTGTGAATCACTATTTTATTTGTGCCCGAGGCGACAAAACGCAGTGGTTCATCGCCACGTTTTGTCACCGTCACGCCATCCTTATCTGTTTTCAGCGTATAGTCGCGAGTCATTTCCGGAACGGCGTCAAGCCCTCCAGCCCGACTTACAAGGGTAAATTTGCCACTGTCGCTCAGCAATGATGCGCTGAGCAGGCGAGCCTGAGGCCAGAGGATGGTTATTCCACAGAACAGCAGCATAAGGACGGTGAACCAGCGCCATGAATCACGAAGCCCTTTCATTTTGGTAACGCCGCCTGAAAACGTGCGACGACAACCTGTTTAGGGTCCTGTGGCGAGATAATATTGAGCGTGCTCAGATCGGGAAGCGCAGCGGGAGGCGCGATATCTGAGCGGGCTGAACGACGTATCGTGAGATCCCTGACTTTTTCATGCGTGTCTTTCTGTCCGAGAAAGTCGATAAACAGTTTGGCCTGATTGGGATGAGGAGCGCCCTGAACGACAGCCTGTGCATCAATC
The DNA here is from genome assembly GCF_043545505.1 of Pantoea sp. SGAir0183. Lineage (NCBI taxonomy): Bacteria > Pseudomonadati > Pseudomonadota > Gammaproteobacteria > Enterobacterales > Erwiniaceae > Pantoea > Pantoea sp. SGAir0183. Next base: position 2,644,355 of record NZ_CP028053.1, on the reverse strand, counting down.
TGACCGGTCACCGCATCAGTGGGATAAACAATGCTGACCGGCAGTCCGTTGGCTTTCCATTTAGCGCCCAAATCTTCGTTTATCCAGCCTGCCGCGGCTTCGCCATCACGGACGGCGTTGAAGGCATCATCGGAGCCTGCTGCGATCCGTGCACCTTTGACCAGATTGCAGATAAACGGCCAACCAAACTGTCCGGCAAGCGCCGATATCAGGGTATAACCGGTTCCCGAACGGGCCGGATCGGGGATGATCAATGTCCCCTGTTTTCGCCATTTTCCTGTTACCATATCGGCCTGCGAGGACGGCATTTCTGTTGAAGGGACACGCTTCGTACTCACGATGATGGGTTGCAGAAGAAGGGTAAAAGGATGCCAGATATGACGTGGATCTGCGGTGACCATTGCACTGTCTGTTTTGCTCTCATAAGGCTGGAACAGAGCCGCATTTTCATCATAAATCTGTGTGGGGCCTCCCCACATGAGATCCGCTGAAGGGTTGCCTGCCTCGGCGCGCAGCCTTTCGACCACTTCGCCAGTACCGCCTCTTACCAGTGTGACGTTAATTTCCGGATGCACTTTTTTAAACATCTCAAGGACAGGTGATGTCGTCGTTTCACCGTGAGCCGTGTAAATCACCAACTCAGAAGAACTGGCGGTGCCCGTCATTAATAACGCGCTGACGGTCAACGCGACCAGGGAATAAAACACCTTACTCATTGTCGGCACACTCCTGCATTTAAATCCAGTTAATGGTTTAATTAAATGGTGAATGTGGGCAATTAAACGGGGCTTTTATGATTTTTTTATGACAAAAATCGATTTTTTTAAAAATTGAGCGCTGGACGTGATTAGGCTCTCCATTCTATTATCCATTTAATGGATTTAAAAAAGGCGAAAGCACTGTGGCATACCCGGGTAATAACCATGCCTTTTCAGGCCGCTATAATCGCAGGCTGGTTTTTGATCTGATCCGTACGGCTGGTGTGCTATCGCGATCGGACCTGGTCAACGCAACAGGACTCCAGCCTCAAACGATTACTAACATCACAAAGGATTTGCTTGAGCGTGGGCTGGTCAGTGAGGAAGGGCGCCTGCAACACCGACGCGGTGCCCCGCAAAAGTTGTTGCGGCTTAATCATCGCGCAGGTTGTGCTTTAGGAATACATCTTGATCGGAAAGGGATTACTGCTGTCGCCTGTGACCTTGCCGCAAATGCGTTAGCCAGCCTGCACGCGCCAATGGAGTGGAATAATCCTGAAGCGAGCCTCGACACCATCGCCCACGTCATTGCCGATCTGACGCTGAAGTGTGAGGGGATACCTGTGTGGGGAACCGGCATCGCGATGCCGACCCTGCAGGAGGCCGGATACGAGGAGTACGTCGGTGCACCGGGTTGGCAGTCGTGGAGCCAGATTCCCGTCGCCGACAGGCTTGAAGCGCGCTGTGGGGTACCGGTTATTGTTGAGAATGATGCGACTGCCGCTGCGATAGCAGAACGCCATGCGGGGGCAGCCAGTGGAATGACGCATTACGTCTATATCTTTGTCGGTCACGGACTGGGTGCCGGAATCATTGTCGACGGTCTGCCGTTTCAGGGGGCGTTTAACAATGCGGGTGAGATTGGGATGATCTGCTGGCCACCTGAGTTAACGAAGTGCCCCCGCGATATTCCCCCTTTCTCATTAGAGGAGCTGGCAACCACGTTGAACGTTGACCTGGATGCGGTTGAAAAGCCCGGCTATCTTGAAAAATTGTACGTTCAACGAGACAGTCAGCTGATGTCATGGCTGGAATGCAACAGTAAGCGGTTACGTATCCTTATTTCAGTCATTGAAAACATGTTCGATCCGCAGAAAATTTTGATTGGGGGCTATCTTCCTTCAGCGCTGTTTTCCTCGCTGGTTGATCGCACCTATCCATTACTTCCTTCTGTCTCTGCCCGAAAAACAAGAGACACGTCGCGGTTAGAAAGTGCGCGTCTTGGAGCTATGGCCCCTGCAATTGGCGCTGCGCTTTTGCCCGTAATAGCTCATGGCAGCCCGCATTTCAGACAACTGTCACTGATGCGCACCAGAACTCAAACTATAGATCCTGAGGTCTTATTTGACCGGATTGCTGGTAAGGTTGATTAAAATCGTTGCCAGTTGGATTGCATGAAAGCATATCTAACCGTGCTTTCATTTTTTAATTTGTATATTCCTCGAATGATGTCTCCTTTTGGCACCGGGCTGCTGTTGCAGCCCTCCTAAATCAAACTTCAATAGACTCAGATATCTCCAGGGCATCATCCACTTCAATACCGAGATAACGGACGGTACTTTCGAGATTTTTGTGACCTAAAAGTAGCTGGTTCACTCGAAGATTCTTCGTTTTTTTATAGATCAGACATGGCTTGGTTCTTCGCATAGAATGCGTACTGTACAGAGTCTCGTCGAGACCCAGCTTATCAATCCATCCATGAAAAATACGGTTATATTGCCTGGTTGAGATATGTCGTGAAGAACCGACGCGGGACTGGAATAGATAGTCGCTACTATGTAGATGAGCCATTTTGATCCAGGCTGCTACAGCCTCTCTTGTTCCTTTAGTAAGTTCAAACTGTACAGGACTTCCAGTTTTTTGCTGCAGCACTGTCGCTCTGCTCGAAACAGAGTGCCCATAGGCTACATCAGAAACTTTTAGCTTTACCAGATCACAGCCCCGAAGTTTACTGTCCAGAGCCATGTTAAACAGAACTAAATCGCGTACTTTTCCTTCCAGCTCAAGTCTGATACGGATACCCCAGATATGAGAGATCTGAAGAGGCCGTTTCTGGCCAATAATACGGCCCTTGTTCCAGGGGGATGTTGTCATGCTCAATCTCCTTTGGTTAGGAGATGTGATTATGGTTGTCCCATATGAGCGAGGAGCGGACTGACATAAAAGGTCCAAAAGAAGAAAAGGGCGTTACATTGCTATGTAATAATTAGCTGTAATTTTGAGCACAACATGATTCTGTGTTGCACTATCGCCTACATTATTTCACCAGTTTAAAATATAAAATAATCATAAGCAGAGGACTTAACAGAAATCATCGAACCAAATTCAGAAACATTCCACGCCGCCTGAAAGCTCTTAACCGTTGGGCTGATACTTTCAACTGCCTTGAGCGAGCCCTGTTTTCTGAAAATGAGCAATACTGCAATTTCAAAATCTCTGTGGAAATCAATCTTGTTCAGGGAAAGTACAGCACGCTTAGATATGAGGCAGCCTGTGCGCAAGCCATGATCAACGCTTGTTCAAATCTCATTACGGTAACTGCAGACAAGAATTATCTCCCACGGATTACTGCTGTTATATGCCTTCCAGATATGTTTACAAGCGAAATCTGTCTGTATCGGTCAGAGGACTATTACCAAAGCTTTATTACTGAAAACTATTCAGAAAAGGGTGCCTCCGCTTTGATTCAGGAACACAGCCTGGCTGCTGGGTGGGGGCTCATGCTTCCAGCTAATGTGCAGGAGCTGGGTATAACACTCGAATACTACGGGAGTGAGAATCGTGATGAATGGTTCACCGGAGAGCGTTGGTATTATGGTCAGGTCATGTGATAGTGCTGTCTTCTATGTTTAATTGAACATCCGCTTTTGGCAGCAAGAGTGACACGTCATTGGGGTAATAAATTGATCAAAAGCGGTGAGCCCGGAAGGATGGTTAGCATTGCACTAACCATCGGTTGTCTCTCCGCGCCACTAAAAAAGCACGGCCAAAACAGTCGTGCCTTATCAGGCTACAGGAAAAGAGCTATTGCAGCTTAATGCCTTTCGTTTCGGGTGCCATCCACACCACAACCATCGCGGCGATAAAGGCCAGAACTGTGGTCGCCAGCCCTGCGGTAAATCCCCCTATGCTGGCAACATAGCCAATAAGTAGCGGCGCAATAAACCCACCTAAGCGACCACCGTTATAAGCCAGGCCCATTAAAAAGCCGCGTGACTGTGTGTCGCCAATAATCTCGGCAAGGAAGGGCCCGGAGCCGGCAAAAATACCGTTTACACCAAACCCCGCCATAAAGATGGCTGCCATCAGAACCAGTGGCTGGCTTGTCGCCAGATACAGGCCGACTGCCACAGCGCCGATAAACAGGTAGAGCAAAAACATGGGCCTGCGCCCCCATTTATCTGCCAGGAGTGAAAACACAAGGAAGCCGGCAATCGCACCTGTTTGCAAGGCCAGCACAAATTTCAGGCTGTGCAGGAAATCAAGGTGCTTCACTTCACGTAGATAGGTGGGCGTCCAGGTAAAAACACCCCAGAACAGGTACTGAATGAAAAAAATAAAGGTAAAGGCCAGCAACAGTCCTTTTAGATTCGTTTTGCCCGACCGCGCCGTCTGGGTCGGTCTGTGAGCCCGTTCCCGCTGGCGTGCCAGCCACACTGGCGATTCAGGCGTGATATAGGCAATGACCATCATGATAAAAACCGGCAAGGCGCCAATCATGAAAAGGTATCGCCATCCGCCGTTTTCCAGTTTGCCTGTCAGCGCCGTGACCAGTGCCGTCAGCCCAATCGCTAAAATGGCCCCCACCGGCAAACCCATTTGCATCAGTGCACCACCCCGGGCACGGCGTTCAGGGCGCCACGTTTCGGCGATGAGCGCTGCCCCTGAGGTCCACATCCCACCCATTCCCAGTGCCCCGCAAAATCGCAGCAAAGCAAAGGTTTGTTGATGATGGGAAAAGGCCAGCAGTCCTGAGAAAAGCGAATAGATCGTAATACAAATGAAAGCGGTTCTGACTCGTCCGATTTTGTCGGCGACCATCCCGAACAGAATGCCGCCAATGATTTGTCCGCCAGCCGTGGTGCTGATAAACAGACCCAGTTCAGTTTTGCTGACAGCAAATACCACGCCAAGCACAGGCAATAAAAGCGAGAGCAAAAATGAGTCATAGCTTTCAAAAGCCCACCCGAGCCCACCCAGCGCGAGCGTTCGTTTTTCTGCCGATGTTTGAGAGAGCGTCAGGCTTGCTTCATTCTGTTCCAGTGAATGAGCCTCATGCGGTCTTGATTTGATATTCATCAGCATTCTCCAGGGAAGATAAGCGATAGCTCAACGCTGCGGTGCGCCAGAAAAGGTGTGCTTTTTCGTCGGCAGACACGTGTTCAGCCAGCCGTTTGCAGGCGTTCCAGAACACGCCATAGCTGAACATGCCTTTGTCGACCGGGAAATTGCTGGCAAACATACAGCGTGTGACGCCGAACGTTTCGACCAGCGTTTCAAACAGTGGCCGCCAGGCGAGAGAGAGCGTCAGCGAGTCCGGTGGTGTGGCGTTTTGTGCGAAGGGAAAGCCCATGACAGTCATGCCAAAGCCGCTGATCTTCATGCTGACGTTTGGTCGTTCAGCCAGAGCGGTAATGGCGTTTTGCCACGCCTGAAAGGCGGTATCCCTTTTGCCAGCATAAGGCCCCGTGCCGATCGGCCCGCCGCAGTGGTCCACAATGATATGAAGATCGGGTAGCGCATCTGCCAGCGCAATAATGTCATCAAGCTGGGTGTGGTAAACCCAGACATCCAGCGAGAGTCCGTTCCGGACAAGGCAGGCTGCGCCTTTGCGAAATGCGGTAGTGGTGGCAAGGCCAGCAGGCGGTGTGACAGGGCTTGATACGACGCGGGGATCACTGTGCCAGGCAAGCGGATTACGCATTCCTCGTAAACGTCCACCTGAGCGCGCCATCATGAGTTCAATGACGGGTTGCAGGTCATCTCCTGCCAGCAGACTGGCACCACCTACAATCGCTTCGCAGCCTGCTGCCTTACCATAATGGCCACTGTCAAACATAGCGGCAGCGCCGCTCGCGAACTCAACCTCACCCACGGGCCTGAAAGCTTCAGGTCCGTTACAGCGCAGCATGGAACGGCACTGCACATAAACCGTCGACAGAACCCGGTGTCCGGACTGCTCAATATCGTGGCTGAACTCAGGAACCAGATAACGTCCTGACTGGCGATCCCATAAGTGGTGATGAGCATCCACTATCGTTAGATCGGGCATCAACGCGTTTTCGTGATGCCGTGCCAGCCAGGTTTCTCTGACAGGCAAATGCGGTGCGTTAACTGTCTCCATCGCTTCCCCTTATGCTTTTCGAACCCAATCTGACGTTGCTGACAGGACTCGGGAGCCAGTCTGCACGCAATGCGGGGTTTACAGAGTAAAACTGTGTTTTACAGAATAAATTGACTATAGAGTCATCGCCCAGCGGCAAGCCAGCAAAAAGAGGATGTTAATTGTGTAAATAAGATGTTAATCACAAATAGCCGGTCTTAACGTCAAAGCCGCGTTTTTAGCGCGTTGTTACCGCGCAATGTGTACGGGTCAATCAGTACACGTGATAACCCTGTCAGCTGCAGGTTTTAGGCAGAACATCGCGAAGGAGCGCCTGCACCGGGCATAAAGGGAGAACCGACACTTCCGGGGTCATTACGATGCTGATAGCTACACGCGTCTGGCTGGAATACTGTATTTAACCGGAGGGTTATGTCATGCCGCATACTTATAAACGGGTAAGACGAGATAGATGGATGTTCTTCGTTAATGGAAACGGTAAGAAAGCGAATCGATGAAATCGATAGTGCACCGGTTAACCTCATCGCGCAACGCAGCGAATGTGTTAAGGCTGCCGCAGCGTTCAGTTCGTGCGCCAGATCGTGTCTGTCAGGTTATCTGTGGGATCATTTGACCCGTCCCCGAAAAACCCAGAAAGCCCAGCTATTGTAGACCAGTGTCAGGGGCATAATGATGGCGATGCCCGCCAACAAGAAATACTGACCAGAGGCACCTGAAGAGGCGTCAGACAGCGTTAACGTACCAGTAATCAGCCATGGATACATGCCGGTCATCAGGGTGATAAACGTGAACGTCACCATCAGCAGCGCAAAAATTAACGGCGATAAAGCGGCGTTACTTTTCAACTTCACGATCAGCCCTGCCCAACAGAGTGCGACAAGCGCGAGGCTTATTTTTCCGGGAAGCGTTGAGAGGGCTTTCTGCCAGGGGGCAGGTAAATACGCTATGTTAAAAATGAAAAACAGGAAAGTCAGCCCCAGTAACCACCCACTCAGTTGCCTCGCACGTATGTTTGCCTGATCGCCCACGCGCCAGCGTATCCAGCAACAGGCCAGCAGGCTGTTAATCCATACCATGCCCAGGCCACTGATTAATGCATATCCCGACAGCCAGCTAAATTCGGTTTGACCCGGTAAACCGCTCACCAGTAAGCCGGCCATATAGCCCTGCAAGAAACCGGCCGCAAACGATGCGATAAAAAGGACGAAATCAAGCCAGCGCTTAACGCGAGATGAAGCCTGCCCGCGGTATTCCAGCGCCAGCGCACGGCCAAAGAGGGAGAAAAACATCAGAAACAGCGGAACATAGATAGCATTAAAGATCCGACTGTAGGCCGCGGGAAATAGTGCTAAAAGCGCACCCGCGGTCAGGACAAGCCAGGTTTCATTAGCATCCCACACAGGCAGGATGGACTGGACCAGGCGGCGGCGATCCTGCTCATTATCAAAAAAAAGAATAACGGAACCGACGCCCAGATCGGTTCCGTCCAGCAAGAGGTAGATGAGTAACGAAAAGGCTACCGTGGCGGCGGACAGATCATCGAGACTCATGAAGAGGCCTCCGTGCTGATTTCGTCGCTGAGCGCATGACTGTCGAACGAATTAACGAGGCGTAAGAAATAATAGATTCCCAGGCCAAAGACCAGAGAATACACCCCGATGATGCCGGTGAAAGAGAAGATGACGGTCGATAAAGAAAGGGGAGCAATACTTTGGTCGGTACGTAATAACCCGTAGATCGTCCAGGGCTGACGGCCCACCTCAGTCACGATCCAGCCTGCGAGCAGGGCAATAAAGCCAGCGGGCGTCAGGCCCACAACCCCCTTCATCAACCGGCGCGGCCACAGCGCGCGCCGGTAACGCAGCCAGAGCGCGGTCAGGCTGGTCACAAAAATTATGAGCCCCATACCTACCATCACGCGGAAGGCAAAAAAGACCGGCCAGACCGGCGGCTGTTGATCAGGCTGGAATTCGCTCAGACTTTTAATGTGCCCGGTGAGGTTATGGCGCAAATAAAGTGAGGCCACTGTCGGGATCGCCACTTCTGCGTGGTTAACCTGCGCTTTTTGATCGGGCAGGGCGAAAAGGCGTAAAGGCTCCCCCTCACCCTGAGGCGGCCTGCGCCAGCTGCCTTCAATTGCAGCCAGTTTAGCAGGCTGGTAGTCATGGGTTTTTTCGCCCTGCAGATCGCCCGTTACGATTTGCAGCGGCATAGCAATCAGCAGCAGCCAGAGGGACCATGACATCACACATTTCGCGGCAAGGTCGGCGGGTTGCTTAAGTAACCGCCATGCACTGGCCCCGGCAGTCACGCAAAAACTCGCAATAAGAGAGGCCAGCACCATATGCGTAAACCGCAGTGGAAACGAGGGAGAGAAGACGATGCTTATCCAGCTCCTGGCATGGAAAATGCCATGCTCATCGCGGAGATAGCCAACAGGCGTTTGCATCCAGGAGTTGGCGGCAAGGATCCAGAATGCGCTGAGGAAAGCCCCTAACGCCACCAGGCAGGTTACAACGAAGTGCAGTTTTGGGTTTATTTTACCCATACCAAATAACATCACGCCGGTCAGGCCTGACTCCAGGAAAAACGCCACCAGGATTTCATAAAACATCAGGGGGCCCATGACGCCACCCACTTTATGAGCAAAGGGGCTCCAGTTGGTACCAAACTGGAATTCCATGACCACACCCGAGACGGCACCCACTGCAACCGTGAGCGAAAAGACTCGCATCCAGAACTGAAGCGCCTGCCAGTGGTGTGAACGGCGGTAGCGTAACCAGGCTCCTTCCAGCAAAACAATGATCAGGCCAAGCCCCAGGGTAAACGCCGCCAGCACAATGTGCATGCCTATCGTCAACGCAAACTGCGCGCGCGACAGCAAGAGTACGATTTCGGATTCAGGCATCAGCATGGCTGACCACGGTAACGGCTGACACCGTTTCCAGACGATTGTCGGCTCTCCCGGCCCGACGCGCACATGTCTTGCCGGGCCGGTTTTATCTCCCGCCGTAACGTATCGTCTTTCGTTAACCTGATGATGTGCTCATCAGCCCGTCCTGCCATCTGCGTCGTTTTTGCAGCATGAACGATGACTAACGCCACCGGATTAAACGCCCCGGACGGAATCGTTACCTGCGGCTCAAAGCGCCGTAACCGCTTCTGCACGGCATTGCGCACACCAGGCGGATGCGGGTCGTTGACTGGCTGCGCATAAATCGATGTGTGGCTATCGGCCTTGTCCGTGACAGGACGCAGGAAACCCTGTCGATGTCTGCTTTCCCGCAACCAGACAGAGCATCTGCTTGCCGTATGCCCGGTGCGGACAAATTGCGCGCCAGGTCTGGCGGTTCGGCGATAAGAATGTCGCTGGACAGGCCGCCTGTTCAGGGGGCAGGGGGTAACACGGCTGACGCCCGACGGCTGTTCCGCATCGCAGACAGAGGAGTATGTTTCCATCGTATTCGCCTTTCTGACCAGCAGGCCCGTGCGCTGAAAGGGTGACTCGCTGTTGCGCATAAACGGACCGGGTAATTTACTCAACGTTGTTTTAAATTAGCTGTCAGACGGGAATAAAGCAGGCGAACCGGCAGACTGAATAAATGAAAAGCCGCCGTCAAAGATAACAGTCAGAAAATTTTAATAACTTTAAACAGTCAGTTAGCGCAGCTGGATAGACGCTCGGGAATAATCTTAATTTTAGCCATGAGTGGGATGATCATGTTACCGCTTACCCCTGAAATAACAGGCTGCAATAAACGAAGCGCAGACGCTGATCTATTCGTTTGCCGCTGCGCTCTGAATGGTTATTCCGAATGGATTTTGATTCATAAAAGAATACATGTGCTGTAGAAAGTCAGGTAATGACAGAATTTCAACGCTACAGCTTACAACTCCTGTATCCTGTGCCAGTCCTTTTAAAATGATTTTATGCACGCATTAAACCTGTCACCGTGCAGAACGTATCAGACAGGGCCTGCCAACCGGTAAACTGAGTCGGCGAGTCACGCAGGATAGCATTGGCGCGACTGGATCGAGGTGACATCAGCTTCAGGCTGAATATTCACTCTGTCCTTTACCTTTATTAAAAACCCGCCAAAGCGGGCCTGGTAATCTGCCTCATGCGGCCATCTTCCTGCAATGTTCAGCACACTGGTGACAGGCTCTGGCGCAATCCTGGCAATGGTCATGTCTGTGCTGACCGCATTCATCGCTGCACCGCTGACAGACCTCCGCGCAGAGCTGACAAAGCGCTGACGCAAATTCGCTATTAAGCGCCATAAACTGCGCGGCAAGACGACATATATTGGCACATTGCATATCCAGTTTTATGCACGTGCGCATCATATCGACATTTTCTTCTTCAAGGCATGAGGCGGCACAATGGTCGCATGCGGCTGCACACAAATAACAAGCCTCAATACAGCTTTTGTATTCATCACGCATAATATTTCCTTAGTGAAGGTGGATTAATAAGCATGCAGAAGATGGCTGTTTATTCAAGGCTGAAATGACGCAATAACCGGTTATACAGGCTACATGGTTGACTTCCGGTGAATTATTCATGGGTGCTTAATTCAGTTATGCCGCGACGGACATAAAACGACGAGTAACGTCACAGAGGGGATGACGCCCGTGCGTCATAATCAACGCACAGGCATCATCAGCGGTTTGCTAAGCCCGCATTTTTTATACGACGGATCTGTTCCCGCGCAAGGGCGTCCCGACTGCCCACTTTTGTTTACGCCGGCCGGAACCCGCGGCGGTCAGCGATTAAGGAATTATGCGGGCAGTTCTGAACTGTCTGAACAGACGGAAGAACATCTCATCTGTTGCCTGCATGCCCCGAAATCCTGCACGGCGCAGCTTACTGCCATCGCCGAACATGTCATAATCCCAGCTAAAAACAAAGTCTGCGAACTGCCCGTCGTTCAGCTTCAGAATGTCAGATTCTGCCAGACGCTTGCTCAGCGCAAGTTCACGCCAGACTGAGCGGTAATCTGTGAACATACGCTCAAACGACACTCTCACGGGCGGTGCGCATTCAATCTCAAACCAACGCGCAATCAACGGCCAGAGTTCAGCCCAGCGCCAGACATCGCCGTTGTTGACGTTGAACGCCTGGTTTGAGGCCGCGGGTGAGGTGGCTGCCCAGAGCGTTGCATCAGCGAGTAAACCTGCATCTGTAAAATCAACGATGCTGCCCCAGGTCTGCGGTGATCCAGGAAAACGGAGCGGGAGATTCAGCGACTGACAAAGTGAAGCATACAGCGCGATGCTCAGTGCAAGATTCATGGTATTACCGGGCACGTTACTGCCTACTACGCCCGGCCTGACAGCATTCCATCGCCATAACCGTCCACGTTGATAATCGCTGAGCCACGTCAGTTGAGCCGCATTGAATTCAGCGCCAGCAACGCCAGGATCGCTTTCACGCGCAGGCGTTTTAAAGGGACCAAGATGTGCGCCATACACTTTATAACCCTGCATCAGGCTTACCGTTTTTAACGATGCCACGGTATCAATGTTGGACACCAGATTACGCAGCATGGTGACGTTGGGTTCCACCATTTCGGCCCAGTTGGCCGCGTTAAGCCAGGCACTGTAAAAAATATGCGTGACATGCGTTAACGGCTGCAGCGCACGTGCGGCCTGCCCGGCATCCCGTAAATCTACGGTGACAACGGGTAGGTTTTGGAGATGCGGCGATGGGTTACGGCTCAGGCCAATCACCTCCCAGTCATTTTGCAGCAGCGTGTTAACGAGCTGGCGCCCGACAATGCCACTGGCTCCCGCGACCAGCGCGACGTTTTTCGTTTGCAGCGTATTCATGCATTTTCTCCAGATAAGGTGACGGGAGAGAGTGTGATATATTCATTTTTTTGCGCATATCCCCCTTAACTGATGGCACTTATAAGTGAAATCATTAAATGAACAACAAGCTTAACGCGATGGCGACGTTCCTGCGGGTCGCTGAGGCAGGCTCCTTTTCCGCCGCTGCACGCCTGATCGGCATGAAACAGTCTGCCGTGAGTCAGCAGATTGCCGCACTGGAAGCAGAGCTGGGTGTGGTGTTATTTCGCCGGACAACGCGCGTTATGATGCTCACCGAGCAGGGAGAGAGGTACAGACGCGACATCAAACCTTTGCTGGATGCCATACGGGAAGCCGAGAGGGCGCTCAATCCCGGGGATCAGCAGTGGCAGGGCACGGTGCGCGTGCAGTTGCCCAGCGGCTTAGGGCGTCTTTTTCTTCCCCATCTTCTGGCGCTCCAGAAATCGCACGCCGGATTACATCTTGAGCTTTCACTTGATGATCGTATTGCCGACCTGGTCAGTGAAGGGGTAGATGTTGCGGTGCGGCTGGCGGGCAAATCGCCAGACTTACATGCGGTACGCATGCTGGGCCGCGTGACATCCGGGCTTTATGCGGCGCCGGGATTTAAACAAATTCATTCAGTTGATGAGCTGACGCAGTTGCCTCATATCCGGTTCAGCGGTCTCGTGCTGGACAGGCCTCTGCAGTTAGTTTCAGGAGAGGAGGCAATCGAATTAGAGGTGAACACCGTTTTTCGGGCCAACACCAGCGAAGGGCTCATCGCTGCTATTCAGGCAGGTATCGGGATCGGGGGCATTCAGCATCCGCTGGCAACGGAAGGGCTGGCGTCGGGGTTACTGGTTCCTGTCCTGCCGACATGGCGACTCCCGGATAGGTTTCTTTATGCGATTTTTCCTGATGCCCGTTTTATTCCCCCGAGCGTCAGGGGCGTTGTGGATGTGATCGCGCAGTTACTTCCTCAACTGGTGGGTATTCACGGTTAAGCCTGGTCCGTTCAGACGGGCACTGAGCGGGTCGCCGCTGCGCTGAGAAAGCTTGACCCTGCGCGACAGCACACTTTCTCACTGGGGCTGTCATCCTACGCCCGCGCACTCAAAGCCTGTCGTGAAAACACAGAGCTTGATGAACACAGCCATGTGAGCATCGTCACTGGCTACCAGCCGGGCATGGCAGGCCGCATTACGGAGATGCATGGCCGTTACTATGCCAGAGAGCACAATTTCGGTGCCTTTTTCGAAGCAAAGGTCGCAGCGGGCCTTGCCGATTTTACGGGACGTCTCGGTAATGAAGGCAACCAGATCTGGCTGGCAGTCATGAACGATCGTATCGTTGGCTCTGTGGCCATTGATGGTGAAGATCTCGGGAACAATGAGGCGCATCTGCGCTGGTTCATTCTTGACGATGACTGCCGGGGCAGCGGTGTCGGTCGAAAACTGATGGCAATGGCGATGGCGTTTTGCGATGAGCAGAAGTTCTCTGCGGTGCAGCTATGGACCTTTAATAAGCTAACGGCGGCAAGGCGCTTATACGAGTCATTCGGGTTTGAATTATCGAATGAGTGGGAAGGGGATCAATGGGGCAGCACGATTACGGAACAGCAATTTACCCGCAAAATCCGCTAACCGCGCCGTGAATATTCCCAGGCGGCGAAGATGGCCCTGGTGGTTTGTCATTCCGCTGCGGGTACGCCCCGGCGGTTAAACCTGTTTCTAAAAGGTAAGGATGCTTTCAGGAAACAGGTTTTTTTAACATGATCTTCAGGAGACTAATGATTTCGTTTTGTTCATTTTTTTCTAACCTGTTCAGAAAATGGGAATCAACGCGTTCAGCTATCGGTGCCGCAGTTTTAAGCATCTCTTCGCCCTGAACCGTCAGCGTAATAAATCTACGACGTTTGTCTTTTTTTCCCTCTGCACGATTGATCAGTCCTTTACCTTCCATTCGTACAAGCAGTTCTGCCAGCGTAGCCTTTGAACTCAACGCCGCCTCCATTAAGTCCAGTTGTTCGATTCCCGGTTGAGCATGAACGGCTGACAGAACAGCGAACTGTTGCTTTGTCAGAAAGGGCATCTTTTCCTGCCATAAGGCGGTATGTTCCTGAAGAAGTTTCCGCGTCAGATGAAAGAAAAGGTTGCTCAAGTCTTTGTGCATTAAGGTTTATTCCTGATTTTTTACCCGCAGTGTCCTGCTAATGTTAAATCATTATTCCCTCCGTTCAACACTCTTTGTCGGCAGACATAAAAGATAACGCTGATAATAGTAACCATAGAAATCAATTGACTTTCAGGGCGTGCCTGACGTACCGTCAATTTCATTCGTACACGAACATTATTTTAATGAGGCAGTCAGATGAGAATTGTCATCGGTATGACGGGAGCCACAGGCGCGCCTTTAGGGGTTGCGCTGCTCAGGGTTTTACAGGAAATCAGCGAGGTTGAAACGCATCTGATTTTGAGCAAGTGGGCTAAAACCACAATTGAACTCGAAACGCCTTTTTCATCGCGTGAGGTGATGAATATGGCTGATGTTGTGCACGGTCCTGCCGACCAGGCCGCTACCCTCTCGTCAGGCTCTTTTCACACCGATGGGATGGTGATTATTCCCTGCAGTTTGAAAACGTTAGCTGGCATTCGCATCGGATACGCGGAAGGGCTCATTGGACAGGCTGCTGACGTCATCATTAAAGAAGGCAGAAAACTTGTCCTGGTTCCCAGAGAGACGCCTCTCAGTCCTCTTCATCTTGAAAATATGCTGGCCCTCTCTCGTCTTGGCGTCGCTATGGTTCCGCCAATGCCCGCTTTTTATAACCACCCCAAAACTATTGATGATGTGATCGATCATGTCGTCGCCCGCGTTCTCGACCAGTTTGGAATTGCCTCGCCAAAGGCAAATCGCTGGAAAGGCCTCAACTAGTCTTTAGAAATTTCTGAGTATGGAGAGTGAATAATGGCGTTTGATGACCTACGTAGTTTCCTGAAGGCGCTGGACGAACAGGGCCAGCTTCTTGAAATTGATGAAGAGGTGTTGCCCGAACCGGATATCGCCGCCGCGGCAAATGCGACAGGGCGAATGGGTGAAGGCGCACCGGCCCTCTCGTTTAAAAAAATTAAGGGTTACCATCATGCTCATGTCGTGATGAACACCATCGGTTCCTGGCAAAACCATGCCATTTCGCTGGGCCTCCCACTGAATACACCAGTGAAACAGCAGATAGACGAATTCATTCGCCGCTGGGAAACGTTTCCTGTGGCTCCTGAAAGGCGCGCCAATGCGCCCTGGTCAGAAAATACCGTTGAGGGTGAAGAGATCAACCTCTTCGACATCCTTCCACTGTTTCGCTTAAACGATGGCGATGGCGGTTTCTATCTTGATAAGGCCTGCGTAGTTTCACGTGACCCACTTGACCCGGAACATTTCGGGAAGCAAAACGTTGGCATTTACCGGATGGAGGTGAAAGGTAAACGCAAACTCGGGCTGCAGCCCGTGCCGATGCACGATATTGCACTTCATCTTCACAAGGCAGAAGAACGTGGCGAAGATTTGCCCGTGGCTATCTCGCTGGGCAATGACCCCGTTATCACGCTGATGGGAGCCACGCCGCTGAAATACGATCAGTCAGAATATGAAATGGCAGGTGCACTTCGTGAAAGCCCGTACCCCATCGCGACGGCCCCTTTGACAGGCTTTGATGTGCCATGGGGATCGGAAGTCATTCTTGAAGGCGTGATTGAGGGCCGCAAACGTGAGATTGAAGGACCGTTTGGCGAATTTACCGGTCACTATTCCGGCGGTCGCAAGATGACGGTTGTGCGGATTGATAAAGTCTCCTACCGCACTAAGCCCATATTCGAATCCTTGTATCTGGGCATGCCCTGGACCGAAATTGACTATCTGATAGGCCCGGCAACTTGCGTCCCTCTGTATCAACAATTGAAAGCGGATTTCCCCGAGGTGCAGGCTGTAAACGCCATGTACACGCACGGTTTACTGGCCATTATTTCTACTAAGAAACGCTATGGTGGGTTTGCCCGTGCGGTAGGGCTACGTGCGATGACGACGCCGCATGGTCTGGGCTATGTCAAGATGGTGATCATGGTCGATGAAGATGTCGATCCCTTTAACCTGCCTCAGGTTATGTGGGCCCTGTCTTCCAAGGTCAATCCACAAGGCGATCTCGTTCAGTTGCCAAACATGTCCGTACTGGAACTGGACCCGGGCTCTAGTCCCGCAGGGATAACAGATAAGCTTGTGATCGATGCGACGACACCGGTCGCACCCGATATACGCGGCCACTACAGTCAGCCGGTAAAAGACCTGCCAGAAACCTCACTCTGGGTTGAGAAGTTAACGGCCCTGTTATCAAATCGCGGTTAAGGAGAGAGTATGATTTGTCCACGTTGTGCTGATGAGCACATTGAAATGATGGCAACATCGCCTGTTGAGGGTGTATGGACGGTACAGCAGTGTCAGCATTGCCTGTACACATGGCGCAGCACAGAGCCGGCCAGAAGAACGGCGCGGGAACATTATCCTGACGCTTTCCGCATGACCCAACATGATATTGATACGGCGCCGGAAGTCCCGTCTGTACCTCCTCTGTTAACCCGGTAATTTCCTTTATGGCGGGCCCAGGCCCGCTATGAATGATTTGCCACGTTAAACCTGCTTCATTTCTGTTACTGAATCAAAAAATTATTTGATGACATGACTTTGTACTGCGGTGAGATTAAGTGGGTGAAATTAATAATCGACGGACGAAAGCAGTAGATTCAGGGCACATTAACAGTATTCGCATCCAGAGCTGGTGTTAGCTTCACTCGTCAGTAGCTGTCACAGCAATATAAAGCGCCTGGTTCACATGACTAAATTAAAAAAGGACTATTCTGCTGCGGGGTTACCCTGTAGCTGACGAAGGCCAAAAGGGTGCCCGGAGGCTTTCCAGCCTGAGGGGGTTATCTTCAGCGCTCGGGATTTACCCAGACAGCTCAGCCTTTTCCATGAGATAAAAGCCTCCAGAAGAGCGGAACCGAGTGGACCTGAAAGGTGATGCTGACGCTCGGTCCGGTCGAGGCACATACAATAATTCCCTTCCCATTGTTCCGGAATTTCTGTTCCCTGTTGTTCTAACCAACGAGCCCTGTGTCTGTCAGCACATCGCGCTGGCTTTCCCCGCTGGCAATCAGTCCACGGTTAAGCATCCCTTTTCGTGACTCATCTGCGTTTCTGGCTTTTTGACAAACAGCCTGGACTCTCTTCAGCCCGGCGGGCAATACAGGGGAGACTCAAATGATAAAAACCTTGCAAAGGCAGTTGAGATGTTCGCCCGCCCAGGGAGGTCTGGTCAAACCTCAGAAAGCTTTTAAAATCGTCCACCTGCTATATCCTTAAGTGTTTCTAATGCCTTCCGGAGTCATGCCTTCTTGAATCAGTTACCCGATAACGTATCTTCCCCGCTGATGCGGACATCGCTTGGCCGTAGCCTGGCTGTATTTTTACTCGTTACGGCCCTGTCGGTTGTCGGTATTAACGCGTGGTCTCTCTGGAATGACTGGCGCCTCAAACTTTGTGAGCGGGAGGAAGGCGCGCGTAATCTTTCCGTCTCACTTGCCAGGCAGGCCGAAGACGCGTTTCTTCAGGTGGACATCACTCTTAGCGACGCAGTGAGGCAATTTACGCTGAACGGACCGGAGTATGCTTCCACGTCAGCATTTAAATCGCAAATCCACGAGCAGCAGGGAAAGCTTCCCCAACTGCACGGTTTGTTCATCTATGACAGACAGGGCAACTGGGTCGCGACGTCAGGCAGCTTCGTGCCGGTAAAGGCAACTAATGCTGACCGGGACTATTTTATCTGGCACCGCACGCATGCTGATACAGGGATTCATATCAGTCACGTAATCCGAAGCCGCTCAACGGGCGATTTGGTCATACCGGTATCGGTCCGGCTGAATGATGCCGCCGGCAATTTTGCAGGGGTTGCGCTGGCGACCGTGAAGGTGGACTATTTTCGGCAGTTCTACAGTTACTACAGCCTGGGCAAGCGGGATATGCTGGCGCTTATCCTTGCCGACACGTCCGTGCTTTACATTCGTCCTTTACCCGATTCCTATATCAACCGCAGCCTTTCCTCAAGCCCGCTGTTCAGGAGCGTGCTTAAAAATTCTGACAGCGGCAGTGCGTCATGGCGCTCTGCGCTTGACGGTGTGGAGCGGATATTTGGTTATGCCCGGCTGGAACGGTATCCACTGATTGTAACGGCAGGATATGACCGGGACGAAGCCCGGGCTGAATGGATATCTGAAAACCTGATCGATTTAGCACTCAATGTCGTGCTGCTGTTTGTCATCACCGGGATGGGGTTATTTATGCTGAGACAGGTCAGAGTCAACGTAAAAAACCAGCTGGAGTTGACGCTGGTCAGGGATGAACTTACCGGCATTAACCATACGCTTCAGTCACTGGCACTGGTGGATGGCCTGACGGGACTGGCTAACCGCAGGCAGTTTGATGTGCTGCTGGAAAGGAATCTGAAACGCTCGGCTGAGTCAGGTGAACCGCTGTCGCTGATTATGGTGGATATTGACTACTTCAAGCGCTACAACGATACGTACGGGCACGTGACGGGCGATGAGTGTCTGAAAAAAGTAGGTGTTGCCCTTAAGAGCGTTATCCATCGCAGTGACGATATCGTGGCCCGTTACGGTGGAGAGGAGTTTGCTGTCATCCTGCCAAATACCGGTCAGGCTGATGCACTGAAAGTGGCGCAACGGGCGGTGCAGGCCGTGTCCGATGCCGGACTGGTGCATAAAGCAACCGCTGTAGAGGGCGGGACCGTAACTGTCAGCGCCGGGTGCGGGACGATAACCGCCAGGGGAGACGCCAGTGAGGCAGAAAGACTAAAAGAGCAGGCTGATAACGCGCTTTATCAAGCCAAGCGAAACGGAAGAAACCGCGCCGTCAGTGGAAACAGTCAGTCCTGAGAGTATGGGGTTTAAGTTGTTCAGCGTCGATCGTCTGCCTGAGCCACGCAAAGACATATACGGGTTATTTCAATCCGGCAGCGACCAGAAATCCACTGGGTTACAAACCTGTTTCCACACAGCGCAGCCCAGACTTCGCTAAAGAAAGTATGAAAATCTTTCGTTTTCCAGAAAGTCCGGTGCACATCCATTAATTCCTGGCGTGACAACGTCTGCTTCTGACACAAAGCGGACAGGCTGACTGAGATGAGGGTCCGTTTTGAGCGAAAAGCGGACGCGCGAAGTTAGCCGACAGTAGAGAGTTTGCTAATGAAGCCGCGTATTCATTTACAGGGAGCAGGTCACGGTGATTCTGCAATAGAGACATAATCCTTTCCTTTTTTAAGGAGTAACTGGGAGAACAGGATTCAGATCTGATACGGGGTTGTTGCCCGGCGAAGCAAAATATATTTTAAACGTTCGCTTCTGACGTCGTGCGGACTCACACAGGTGAATGCACAAAGGGCAGGACTTATCTGAATTAAACCCGGTTCAAAGGGGATAGTGATGCTCATCTTAAAGAGAAGAACTCACCTTATCGAAAGCACAAAGCCTTTATGAGAGCGCTTTTAATCCTGGCCCTGAGTTGATGTGCCTGATCACTATCACCATTTGATTGCTACCCGTTAGCAACATATTCTTACTGTCTTTAATAACCCGTATTATCAAACTGACATATAAGCATTCTTGAATAACAGAGGCGCATCGGAGCCTGACGCTGAGAGCGTGCCTACTGTGTTTCTGAAGGTTTTATGATGATGTTTCTGGATTCGCTGAGCGCTGTCAGAGCCATCAGCATTCTGTTTACTTTAGCTGAGAGGAATCGTTATGCCTGTATCTGTCATGAAATCTGCCGTTAAAACCGCAGCGTTAGCCGCAGTCTTACTGGCTGGCCTGCAGGGCGCTACGTTTGCAAAAGAGCTGCCTTCCCGCGCGATGCCTGGGCTCGATTCAGTCAAAGATACGTCTGCTCAAAAAACCGATGTCTCGACCAGTGAAAGCGCGGTTAAACTGGCTGCGTGGCATCACCATCTGGAAATTAACCCAGGTTGTAATGATCCTTCTTCAGGTCTGGGTTGTACTGACGATGACAACGCATAACGCATAAAATCTGCAGGCACCCTTTACCATTGTGGTGTCTGCACCCTTTAAAAAAATTCAGCCTGCTTTACCCTGCGTTCATCTCATCGCATCAACTGCGCCTTTGTCAGTTCATGGAGGATTTTTGCGTGTTCAAACAAATTCAGGATGTCAGCTGACCGTACCGACAATGCGTTTTCATACTCCAGGGGGATTACCACGCTTTCGACCTGGCGGACAGTAGCAATCACTGTGAGCCTGCAAAGCGGCTGCCTGCACTTGATGATGTCGTTTGTGATGCGTCAGGTTACCGACCGGCTGACCGAGCCGACCTGTGAGTGGCTTGTAGCAGACACATGCGTTTGAATGCCAGCATTCCCTCTGATTTCTTCGCCTTTTACCACGGCTTTAACGTAACCCTTTCTCAATCCTGTATGCAGTATTTCCCTGTCCGAAAACAGCGAGCAGTTCCCGTCAATAAAAAGGTACTGTCATTCTGACCAACACGGGAGGCGAAAATGAACTACAAAATTTCGGGGCTTGATGCGGGACAGTTCGTCCATCTTTTTGGCCAGGACGAACACTATTTAACTTTCCACGGTGCTGTAAGAGTCAAGGTCGAGAGTTGCCCGGGGTATCCCGACAGAATCTCGCTGCGCGATATTCCTGCCGGTGAAACAGCGATTCTGATCAACCATACCTATCAGCCCGCAAATACACCTTACCATGGCTCTCATGCCATCTATCTGTGGGAGGGATGTACGGAGCAGGGCATATATCTCAATAACATACCGGAAGTGATGATCCACAGACTTCTTTCCCTCAGAGCCTATAGTGAAAACCATCTCATGGTAAAAGCTGAAATCTGTCAGGGCAATGCAGCGGAACAATGGCTGAATCATTTTTTCGACGATCCTGCCGTAAGTTATATTCATTTCCACTACGCAAAACGGGGATGTTTCGCCTGTCTTGCCGAACGTGTTCTGTAAATGAGCATGCCGTTTGGGATCGGTCAGGAAAAACCAGATGAAGATTTCTGATGTTGTCAGGCTTATTTTACTGGCCGCGGTGTGGGGTTCAAGTTTTCTGTTTATGAGAATAGCCGTGCCCGCCTTTGGATCCATTAACGTGGCTTTTTTACGCGTACTATTAGGATTTACGGGTCTTGCCGCCGTCGTCCTGTTCAACAGGCAATTACAGACATTCAATGGGAAACTGAGGGCAAAGCTGGTGCTCGGCATCATCAATTCCGGCCTTCCTTTTCTGATGTACTGTATTGCGGCGAGATGGCTCCCGACGGGCTACTCCGCACTGTTTAACGCGACAGCGCCGATGATGGGAGCACTTATCGGCTACTGCTTTTTTGGGGAAGTCATCACCGTAAGAAAATTGATCGGAATATTAACGGGTCTGGCGGGAATAATGCTTATAAGCAGTCCTGCTTTCTCTGGTTTAGGCGGAATGTTTATAGCAGGCGCGCTGGCCTGTCTGGTGGCGACAACCTGTTACGGACTTACGGGTTATCTTACCAGACGATGGATTACCGAGCGGGGAGGGCTCGATCCGCTTCTGGTCGCACCTGGAAGTCAGGCTGGGGCATCCGTTTTTCTGTTCCCCTTTTTTGGCTGGAACCTGTTTTCAGCAGGTACCGTTAACGGGTTTCAGCCCTGGGTATGGAGCAGCGTAGTCGCGCTGGGCTTAATCTGTACTGCGCTGGCGTACATTTTGTATTTCAGGCTTATTGCAGATACGGGGCCTCTGAAATCTCTTACGGTCACATTTATTATCCCTCCCTTTGCCTGCTTGTGGGGCTATCTTGCGCTTGACGAGAAAATTGGAGAGAAATTTATTGCAGGCGCCTGCCTCATCGGCATTGCGGTCTGGATGGTGGCGTATTCGGGCAGAAAGAGGCAGACCTCATAACGGGAATATTTCTGCAATGCCGTACAAAGTGCCTGGCGGCGTAAACCGGCTTTTACCGCAAGGTGCCTTTTGTGAGAGTCCGTCCTGTATCAGGCCCGGCGATGCGGTTAGCCATACTATCCCGTCAGCCGTTTTGACGGACTGTAATGCTTTAAACAGCGTCAGGTTCAGCAAAAAGAAGGTCTGGTAGCGTTTGCATCAAGAAAGCATAAGGAGAAAGGCTACGTTCTATGCGAATACGGATCATTACGCCTTCATAACTGTGAATAACCAGCCTTGCCGCGCTTTCCGGAGACATGCGTGGCGATAATGTCTGAGACTGCTGAGCGTCAGTAAAGATGTTAATCAGATCGCGCTCCCAGGCGCTAAAAATTGCCAGCAGCTTCTGACGCATTTTTTCACTGTGTACAGCGCCCGTCTGCCCTATAATTCCTGCCAGACAGCCGCCTGCTTCGGGTTCACGCTCAATATATTCCCTGTGTCCGCTCAGCCAGTTTATCAGACGCTGGCGGGGAACAAGCGCTGTATTCAGCAGTGTATTTTCCCGGAGTGCGTCAAACGTCTTGATATAGACGTCAAGGGCGGCACAGGCAAATTCTTCTTTGCTGGAGAAGAGATTATAAAATGATCCTTTAGGCATTCCTGCTTCACCAAGAATAGTGGTAATACCACTACCTTCATATCCTTCCCTCATGAAAACCCTTACACCGGCATTTAAAAGACGTTTGCGCGTATCACTCTTTGTCATAATAATTAGACCGTTCTACTTTTTTTTAAAACTATAGCGAACAAGGATAAGCGATGCCACTGTTTAAAACCGCCAGCAGGCACAGTCTGGGGATAAGCATGGTGTGCCTTTCAGCCGTCATGTGGAGTTCAGCAGGTTTCTTCGTGAGAATGCTCGATATGAACACGTGGGCAATGGTCGCATGGCGGTCACTGTTTGCTTTTCTGTCACTGGTTCTTCTGCTGGCGCTGGGTGGGTATTTGCGCCGTTTTGCATTTCGTCATGATATGGGTATAAAAGGTCTGATCGCGGCTGCCGTCATGGCGGTTTCTATGTTTTGTTACGTAGCGGCATTGAAACTCACCAGTGTTGCTGGTGTGATGACGGTTTATGCCACCATTCCCTTTTTTGCCATGGGGCTGGGCTGGCTGATACAGAAGAAAAAAATAACAAAGCGCGCGCTTATCTCGGCGGCACTGAGTCTCGTGGGG
The DNA here is from genome assembly GCF_043545505.1 of Pantoea sp. SGAir0183. Lineage (NCBI taxonomy): Bacteria > Pseudomonadati > Pseudomonadota > Gammaproteobacteria > Enterobacterales > Erwiniaceae > Pantoea > Pantoea sp. SGAir0183. The sequence goes on along the minus strand of NZ_CP028053.1, from coordinate 2,621,175 downwards.
GTCATTGTTATGGCGACCTCTGCCTCAGGTACGGGCGATATGGCGGGTAACGCACTGGCACTCATGATGACGGCCGGTTTTGCCGCCAGCATCGTGATGTCCGGGACATGGCCGGATATGAATCTGCCGGCAGTTACGGCACTGGCGTGCGCACTCTGCGGTGCATTCTGTTTTATAATGATGCCGCAGGGCCTTCCACTTCCCGGTTTACATGACATGGTATGGTTATGTGCTTTTGCGCTGGCCACGCAGAGTCTGAGTTATCTCCTTTTCATGGCAGGTAGTCGGTATATTAACCCCGCTGAAGCCAGCCTTATTGCGCAAACTGATATTGTGTTGGGGCCTTTATGGGTCTGGATCTTCTTCAGTGAATTACCGCCCGGCAATACATTACTGGGCGGGGCAATAACCTTCATTGCGGTAACGGGTTACCTTGCAGGTGAGTATTACCTGAAGACAAGAGCAGCTTCGAAAAACTAATCGTTTTCGTATTTAACAGCGCCTCATTTTGGATTCCAGGTCTGATTCTGGCACAAAGCTACAGAACAATATCAACGCCCGGGAATAATGGAAATTACCTTCACTCCCGGGTAACCCCTTTATCATACGCACCATCCATCTGTGATGGCTGACCGTTTCAACAGCCATCACAGGGATGTATTTCAGCAACGAATTAGCCATCTGTTGAAAGTGTCAGGGATTCCCATTGTTCGATTTCATGATGCAAAGCGGCGAGCTTTTGCCGCACCAACGTTAATGCATCACTGCCTAACAACAAGTGCGTGGGTGGGCTCTGGCTTTCAATCAACGTCAGGATGGCCTGCGCTGCTTTTACGGGATCGCCGGGCTGGTTTCCGCTTTTTTCCTGGCGCGCCTGGCGAATGGGGTCAAATAACGCGTCGTAGTCCGGAAGGGTGCGGGCACTGCGTGACATTGAGCGACCGGCCCAGTCGGTGCGAAACGAGCCGGGTGCGACCGCGGTGACTTTTACATTAAACGGGGCCAGTTCCTTACCTAAGGTTTCTGATATGCCTTCCAGCGCAAATTTGCTGCCGCAGTAATAGCTGATACCGGGCAGGGTGATAAAACCGCCCATTGACGTGATATTGATGATGTGGCCGCAGCGTCGCTGACGCATCTCTGGCAGGACGGCTTTTATCATCGCCACTGCGCCAAGCACATTTACGTCAAACTGGCGGCGCATTTCTTCCAGCGAAGATTCTTCCAGAATGCCTTCATGACCATAACCCGCATTGTTCACCAGAACATCAACAGGACCAACGGTAGCGACTATCTCCTTAACGGTCTCAGCAATTCGCTCAACGTCTGTCACGTCAAGCAGGCGACCAAATGCCCGCTGCGCATCAAGCGCTTCAAATGCCTGTAATGCGTCAGGGTTGCGCACGGTTCCAATAACCCGATGGCCCGCAAGCAGGGCTTCCTTCGCCAGGGCATGACCAAAGCCACTACTCACACCGGTGATAAAAATCGTTTTTGCAGATGTCATAATTTATTCCCATGCAGTAAAAGCTGCATGATATTCTCTGCACCAATGGATTTTCAGGCCATATCTTCTGGTTTTATTGCCTGATTTTATGAGGGTGCGATAATGTCCGACATGATTACACGGGTAAAAACACTGGCCGTTCAGGAAGGGTACAACCTTACTGCGCTGCCCGATGTGAGAATTTTGCGCGCCAACCGCCCGCTTGCCAGAACCCCTGTGCTCTATGATCCCGGCCTTGTCATTGTCTGCCAGGGCCGTAAACGCGGTTATTTCGGTCAAAAGACCTATCTGTACGATGAACAGCACTATCTTGCCGTCTCAGTCCCCGTGCCCTTTACCATGGAAACTGACGCATCGGCAGACCATCCGCTACTGGCTATATATATTCATCTGGATTTTCAGCTTGCTGCGGAACTGATGCTGCAGATTGAGCAGCATGGTGCACCGCAACTTTCCGCCGCGCCTGAGAGCATGATGTCGAGCCCGATGGATGACACGATAAAAACGGCTGTGTTACGTGTGCTTGACGTGCTGGAGAATCCCGCAGAAGCCGCCATTCTGGGGCACGGGAGGATGCGCGAACTCTATTTTCGTGTATTAACCGGCGCGCAGGGCAACGCAATGCGCGCGGCGCTGGCTTTACAAGGTCAGTTCGGCAAAATCGGCAAAGCCTTACGGCGTATCCATGCCACTTATGCTGATCCTTTAACGCTTACGCAACTGGCGGCGGAAAGCGGTATGAGCGTGCCGACCTTTCATCACCACTTTAAAGCCATAACCCAGCTGCCGCCGATGCAGTATGTAAAATCAGTTCGCCTGCATCAGGCGCGAATGCTGATGGTCCGTCAGCAGCTCACTGCCGCCGCCGCGAGCTACGCCGTTGGCTACGAGAGCCCGTCGCAATTTAATCGTGAGTTCAAACGGCTGTTTGGCCTGCCACCGGCAGAAGAGATAAAGCGTATGCAACGTAATTTCGCCTTTCCGCCTTTGCAGCAAAACTCTGCATTTGTGTCATCGCACTGAAGCTGTGATGGCATCGCTGACGAGATGCAAAATGAGCAGGTAGAAAACCGCTCTTTTTCTGATTTATCACTCATATTTAAGCCGTGCTAATACCGGTAGATAACCGTATCATCAATCCGCCCCAGACTATCGAGGCGTTCGTTAACCAGTCTGGCTTCGGGTTTGAAACCGCACTTTAACGCAACAGACTGACTGCGTACGTTACGTCCTGCCGTACGAATTTCGATTCGCTTTGCCTGAAAAAAATCGGCGGCCATGTTTGTGACCAGCTTACAAGCTTCAGACATAATGCCTTTACCCCACATATCAGTGGCGAGCCAGTAGCCGATTTCATAATAAGGAATCGCGCGATTCCTGATAAATAAGCTAATACAGCCTGAGAGGTCATCTGACTGACGATCAATGATTAAAAACTTATATTCAACGTTGTCATTCAGGAAATTCCCGGCCGCCTCCGCCATATTTTTCTCAACAGCATTCAGAGAGTGAAAACCGGGAGACCAGAGCAGGAATTCATGATGAAGGGAACTAAATGCATTCAGTTTTTGCTGCATTTCTTCCGTACGACTCATGTCCGGGGCGATCAGATAAAAGGTTTCATGCTGCCGAAAATTAAGGGGAATATCATCCAGGTACATAACTCATCTCCTGAACTCAGATTAATTTTCTTTCTTATCACAAGCGATGAAGATCTGCATCCGCTTCAGATAACAGGTTGGGCAACCTCCACGCCGGACACCGCGCCAACAACTCCGCTCCCAGCGGAAAGACGCTCGCGCATCGCCAAAAACCACCGCACTATCCTGCATCCACCTCATATAACCGTGCCGCTTCCCCATCCAAATGCGATCTCCGGCCTCACGAATGTTATATAACTGTAAGTATCAATCGAATAACGTTGTCACCTGGCGCGTTAACGCGTTATCTGTTTACTGGAGAAGCCTGCTATGACGCGCGCTGTTTCTTTTTTGGTTGCTGGAGTGCTGCTGAGTCCGTTCGCCCATGCGGCCCCGCTTTACTACACGATTTCCACGCCTGACACGGCAATAGGGCTGTCATGGCGTGCCTTTGGCGGGATGTCGCATGCGAAACTGACGGGTGTGACCGGCGAGGTGACGCTGAACCCGGCGAATGAGCTGGATAATCATGTCCGGGTCACCATTCCGGTTTCCACGCTAATCGCCTCAAACAATCTGCTGACCTATCAGCTTAAAAGCAGCATGTTTTTTGATGCGCCGCGCTATCCCAATATCGTCTTCACCAGCACCCGCATCGTGGCGCGCGGCAACGGTAAATACCGGCTTTTTGGTGCGTTAGCGGTGAAGGACGTCCAGCGACCGGTGATCCTTGACGCGACGATGGAAGAGCATGATCGCACCGCAGAGACTGGCGACAGGATCTCGCTGCATGCGATGACCACGATCTCGCGCTCGGCCTACCATATGGATCGCTTTACCTCGCTGGTGGATGACAGGGTAACCATTACTATCGATATTCAGGCAGAGGCCAGCCATGTCCCCTGAACGCGCCTGGCTAACTGCCGCGTGGTGGTCAGGCGTTAAGCGCGGTTTTCAGGGCACTGGCGCTGGCGGATAATTCCCCGGCCGGATTGCGGCCAATCAGAACAAACTGGTAGCCGCGGTGATGCCACCACACCAGGCGCATATCATGGCGCTGTTCGCGCTCAAGCCCGGTTGAAGTCGGATGCGCATCGGGGGAAATGCACAGCGCCATCGGGCCATATTCCGCATGGATCCAGGCAATCTGCGCAATTGACGTACTGTCATAGCGTAGCATGCGCACCATTTTTAACTCTGCGTCGGGCAGCGTGAGCTGCTGCGTATGCAGATGCAGACCGATATCCTGTGCCGTGCGGGCCAGGCCATGCTGCAAGGCGGCAGGGGAGTTATCGGCATCCAGCAGGGTTTCTGCGCTGTAGAGCGACATGTACTGCGCTTCAAGATCGCGAATCTTCTCACTCTCACTCAGCGCGGTTTTGCCGGGGCGCGCCAGATAACCCAGCCCCGAGCCGATCAGCAGAAAACTCAGCGAGGCGGCGATCAGTGAACGACGACTGACGCCCGTAGTGGACGTCATTTTGGGTTCAGGCGCGGGGGGAGCTGAGAGTGCATCCAGCTGGCGCCGCATGTTGGCTTCCGGGGCTTTGTCCAGTAACGGCGCAAAGGCCGCCTCAAAGTCGAGCTGGCTTTTCATCAGTTCATCAATGCGATCAGCCAGATCAGAATCCGTCTCCAGCAGCGCTTCGAGCCTGCGCGCGTCAGCCGGATCCATCTCGCCATCCAGCCAGGCGACCAGGGCTTCGTCGCTGTACGGAGGCGTAAATTGCGACGTGTTCATGAGCGTTTCTCCTTTGCGGCATCCCTATCATCAAACGACTTGGCCAGCGCCGAACGCGCGGTGGCCAGCCTGCTCATGATGGTGCCGACAGGCACGGCCAGCGTCTCTGCGGCTTCCTGATAGGTAAAGCCTTCTACATAAACCAGAAACACGGTATTACGCTGGGCTTCCGGTAGCGCACTGACGCGCTGCATGATTTTCTGAAAATGCAGGCGTTTTTCATCACGTTCCTGCGCGTCCGGGGCCAGCAGTTCGTCACTGTCAACAAAGCCCTGTCCCAGCCGCACGCGGCGGGCGCGCAGATCAGAAATCCAGATGGAGTGAAGGATCGTGAACAGCCAGCGATCGATGCGCGTGCCGGGCGTATACTGCGCGCTCTTTTCGAGCGCGCGAACGCAGGTCGACTGTACCAGCTCTTCGGCAACGTCGTGGTTTCGGGACAGCACCAAGCCGTAGCGCCACAGGCGCGTCAGATGGGCAGCAAGCTGCTGACGAACTTCGCTGGTCGTAATATCACTGTCCTCGCATTGCGTATCAGGATTCCGGATGGCCAGCAATGGCGGCCTGCAAATCACGATACTCCTCGCAGCCCGTTCCGCACAGGCGGGCGAGAGTATTTAACTGCGCTTTCGCCAGGTCGGGACGACCTTTAATCAGCCACGCTTCACCGAGATATTCGCGTACTTTGGCATAGCGTGGATTGAGCGCCAGCGAACGCTGATAATACCCGATACCTTCATCGGTTCGCCCGAGTTTTCGGGTGGCATAGCCGCGGTAATTCCAGGCCTCGGCGGTGTCAGGCTGTTTCAGCTTGTCCAGCAGCGTCAGCGCGGCCTGGTACTCGCCTTTTTTCGCCAGATGATAGGCATAACGGGTTTTGTCTTCGTCAGTCAGACGCGCCGATTTATCGGGGACGCACTGTTTACGCTTGCTGTCATAAACCTGCCCATGCGGACAGTCCGGGATCGTACTGTTGGTGCTGTCATCCCCTGCGGCCAGCGCGGGTGCGGTGTGGATAACCAGCAGCAGCGCCGGAACCCATAGTTTACGGCCTGTATTATGCAGTATCGATGCAATGTTTTTCATAGCAGAGCTCCAGTTAGCGGAACGGGCGAACGGGCGAACGGGCAGCATGCGACGCAGCACGTTATCGCGGAAAACAAAGTGATGAAGCAGGTCGGCAGGGCATGAAACGCGGCCAGAACGATCAGCGTCCAGGCGATGGTGTTATGCCATTCCCTCAATGAATGTTTAAACAGGGCATCGACATGGACCCGCCGGCTTAGCTCAAAGAGGCCGAAAAAGTGAAACGGCTCCTGCTGTGCCCAGCGGAACAGAAAACCCAATACAACCTGCGTGAACAGCAACAGGCAGCGCGCGCCGTGCACGCAGTGAGACAGAATGGATGCCGGACGGGATATCGACGCAGCAGGCAGGGCATAACGCGGCGAGCATTGACTCATCACCCGCCAGACCGGACGAACCACCATCACCAGCGCCAGCAAAATACCGCAGGAAATGTGCACTGACTGTAAGCCTTTCCTGAGCGGTGTGTCGCGCTCCAGCCATTGCCAGATGTGGGCGCTGGCGAATAAAAAGAGGAGGCTGGCGGCGGTGATCCAGTGCAGCGCCAGAGTCAGCCGGTCATCGTGCTGTCGGGGTTTTACGGGTTGAGCATGAATCATGACGTGGGTTCTCTCGTTCAGATTTCTGCTGAGTAAACGTGCGTCCTGCGATTTCTATTCACTCTTTTTTTCGCAACCCATTGGCAGGATCCGCCTTGCTCAAAAGCATGGACAGAATGCGGCGAAGTCGATTGACGAAACCCTGTTGGTGTTTTAATGATGTAAGACTGCTTACAGGCGGCAGTGAAAAGCGAATCCGACTCTTGAGGCGCGCGTAACGATGACGATACCGGTATGTATTCCCGACGATTATCAACTGGCTACGGCAGGACTGGACTGCCTGAAACGCCATCCGGCCTTTCACTGTACCGCCGTTGGGGATATCCATTGCGATCCCGCCGCCGCTGAAGCGCTGGCAAGTGCTCAGGCCCTGATCCTGATTCGCGAGCGCACCACCATTGACGAGGCGTTTTTACAGCGTACGCCCCAACTGAAGCTGATCAGCCAGACCGGCAAGATCGCCCGCAATATCGATCTTGCAGCCTGTTCCCGGGCTGGCGTGGCGGTGGTGGAAGGCGTGGGTTCGCCCGTTGCGCCGGCAGAGCTGACATGGCTGTTAATCATGGCGGCCCGCAGGAAGTTCGTACAGGCCGTTAACGCCATGCGTGCCGGACACTGGCAGGCAGAACTGGGGCAGGGTGTACACAAACAGACGTTAGGGATTCTGGGCTATGGCAAAATCGGCAAGCGCATTGCGGCTTACGCCCGCGCGTTTGGCATGCAGGTGCAGATTTGGGGCAGCGATCGCGCCCGACAGGAAGCGCAGCAAGAAGGCTTAATCGTGCCAGCCAGCCGTGAGGCGTTTTTTGCCACCAGCGATGTGATAACTGTTCATCAGCGCCTGGTGGCCGCCACCGAGGGCAACATCACGCTGAGCGACCTGGTGCAGATGAAGCCCGATGCGTTGTTTGTGAACACCAGCCGGGCAGAGCTGGTGGCAGAGGGCGCCCTGCTGAGCGCGCTCCGGCAGGGCCGTCCAGGATTTGCCGCGCTGGATGTCTTTGAGGCAGAGCCCCTTTACGATCCGGCGCATCCAGTGTTATCGATGCCCAACGTACTTTGCACGCCCCACATCGGCTATGTTGAAAAGGACAGTTACACGCTTTATTTCAGCACCGCGTTTGACAATGTGGTGCGTTTTTTCCAGGGTGACACAAGCCACGTGATCAACCCTGAGGCGCTGGATTAAACGCAATTTGCTGCGCTAAACCGTTACGTGGACGCAGTGTCAATACGTACGGGTGTTCAGGGAAAAGATAACACGTTTAAGAAAGCTAAACAGAAAGCCGGAAAATGATAAAGCCATCCGCTGATCCGTTTAACTATCGCCAGGTTTGTCATCGAGTCCACTCGTATTCACGGCTCACATACCCGAGCGCAGAGGGTAGGAAATGGTTTAATGGCCTGAAGCTGAAGCGTCGCGTTTACTGAGCCAGCCGTTATCTGCCTGCTCCGCTTTAAATACCCCAGGTGACGTCACTCACCCTCGCGAATAAGGCATAAAAAAATGAAGATGGAAAATATCCCTTTTGGCATAACCGACTGGTCACAGATCGAGGAAGAACGCCATGAAGGTGAATGCGGCTTCGCGCTCTGGCGTGTGGCAAAGTTTGGCGCTATCCGGGTCAGAATGGTTGAGTACTCTCCGGGTTATGTCGCCGATCACTGGTGTTTAAAAGGTCACATTCTTCTGTGCCTGAAAGGCGAAATGACCACGGAACTGGACGATGGACGAGTGTTTGTCCTGACGCCTGGCGTGAGCTATCAGGTGGCGGACAATGCCGAAGCGCATCGCTCGACGACAACGCAGGGCGCAACGCTGTTTATCGTTGATTGAAGGGAGGTAGGGTGACTTTCTTGTTGTACGCCAGTAAAGGGGGAAGCGCGTTTTTTAAACGTGAGACCGGTTGTTGTAATAATGCGCCAGAATCCGGCATGGAGCACGACAGGTGATGCCCTGCGTCATTAAATAAGGCCTGTTCATGTGCTGAGTCAGACAAACAATATAAACAGGTCTGAAATATCGTGATGATTTCATCAGACGAAAATGAAAAGGACTATCATGTTCTACCTTTCAGAAATAAATAAAGATGACGCTGCGTTAGCCTGCCTGATAAGTGAACTTGATGCGTTTCAACGCGCGCTTTATCCTGCAGAAAGTCATCATTGCCTGGACCTTTGCACCATCAGTAATAAGAAACTGCGCTGCGTCATTGCGCGGGATGCTAATGGGCTGCCCGCTGGTTGTGGCACTTTACTTCTTCAGGACGGCAACGTAGGCGAAATTAAACGGGTTTACATTCGTCCAGAATATCGGGGACGCCAACTCGGCGAGCAAATTCTGGCCTCACTTGAAAAATTCGCGTCAGAGAACAGCTGTTATCAGCTACGCCTTGAAACCGGCATTCATCAACAGCCCGCTATAGCGCTGTATCGTCGCTGCGGCTACAGGCTTTGTGAGGCTTTCCCTCCCTATATCAGCGATCCTTTAAGCGTGTATATGTGCAAGGACCTGTAGAAGTACGGCTTACACTTCATCTCTCCGCTTTTATAACGCGCGGTGACATCTTGAGCGTTTGTCGAGGGAGCTGCGTTGCAACTGAGGGTAAATAATTCAGGAAAGACGGTGCAGTAACCGGTTTGTAACCCCGTCATGTTTGCCTGTAAAGGCGGTCGTTTCCCTCTGCCAGGGTAACGTCTGCTGCTCTGGCACTGTTTCTAATACAAGGTTCGCGAGGAAGGTGTCGCTTGTCTGACGCATGAATGTTTGCGCGGTGGCAGAAGCGGACGTTTCTGACCTGCTTATGTAGTTGTTTGGGGCGCGCAGTCCTGCTCATCCTGTCCCGGTTGCCTTGCTCACCCTCGCTCTGCGTCTATGCTTTTTCATTTAAGCTTTACAGGTAAAGTAAAATGCTTCCTTCTTCCGATCCTCAGATGTTGCTGCTGCTCTACTTTATTTTGCCTGTCTGGCTTATTGCTGGGTTTGCGGACTGGCTTTGTCACAGAGCCACTGATATCGAAACCACCACCGGTCTGAAAGAAACCTATATTCATATTCTGATGTTTCTGGAGATGGGCCTGCCCTTACTCGCGGCCCTCTTTTTAGAGGTAAACGCGTTAGTCATTGCGTTTATGATAGTGCTGTTTTTCTGCCATGAGGCGACAGCGCTGTGGGATGTGACTTATGCTGTGACCGCCAGGCGGGTCTCACCGGTTGAGCAGCATGTGCACAGTTTTTTGGAAATGCTACCTTTAGTGGCGCTTCTGCTGGTGGTTTCCCGTCACTGGCCGCAGTTTTTGGCACTGTTTGGTTTCGGTGAAGAATCTGCACGATTTGAACTTAAACTCAGAGCAGACCCGTTGCCAGGCCACTATATCGTGGCTGTACTTACAGGAATAGTGGTGCTTGAATTGCTGCCTTACCTTGAAGAGTACTGGCGCGGCAAAAAAGCAAAACAGCGCACACGAAACATCTGACCTGCCATCTGATACATCAGTCGTCCTGATGCCCTAAGCGGCGTCCGCTCAGACGCTTAAAGCCGTCATTTGTTTAATCCTGCCTTGTCGGTATCCGAGGTGCCGATAAGCGTGGCGCAACCGTTATGACGCTGACGTGTTTCGTTGCGCTTCAGGGAGGATTTCACTGAGGTTCGTGTGGGGTGCAGACAAGAGTGGGAAGACACAATGTAAGGAAGATGAGCAGCAATGCGCGCGCTTTGTGTTTGAAAAATGCCCGGCCAGCACGGGAGTCAAGGTGCTCATACCGTTATTGATGACGATGCCGCACGGAGTCTTGATGTAGTCAAATCTGGAAGCGTAATGCGCCCACAGGGAGGGATTCACATGCTGGTGCTGTACAGCGGGGGCAGGCGCCTGGCGCAAGCAGAGACAATGCCGTGTCATCGTCAGCCACGGCAGGCTTCGGTGTACCCGACTGTCAGCGAATGCTGCCGGTCCGGAAATGGCGACTAACGCAAATGATAAGAATAGTCCGCCCGGTGAGCCGGTAATGTCTGTTTATTCAGTCCGGTCCAGGGCGTCTTCTGACCGTGAAGAAACACGCTACAGGATCGGACAGGCCGGAGGCAGGGAAGGGCAGGGAAAGTCAGGTGCGGGGGCTGTCTGGCAGACATTATGCCTGTAAAAAAAAGCCCGTCGGCATAAACGCGACGGGCCAGCCCGAAGGCGATAAGTATCTTTCTGACAACAACCACATCACATCAGAGTTAACTCGCACTTCATGACAGGCATATTTCAGCCCGCGTCAGGTTTCGGCTTCTCCGTTGTTTCTTTTGCGGCCTGACGGGAAAGACAGTGAATAAAGTTTCCCAGTATGGCGACTGAACTGACGATACCCAGCAGATCTGCCGTGAGCAGCAAATCAGTACGCGCCAGGCGATCAATAAGACCGGACTGTGCCAGAAAGGGCTCAATGTCCTTAACCATTCGCAGCAGATGATGGAGATTGTTGGCAAAGGTATCCGGGCTGCTGTAGTCACCGCTTTTCAGTTGCGTAAAAAGTACATCAACATCTGCTTTTAGTCTCAGGACGAGAGTCATGTACTCGATGTCATCCTTTTCAGACACGGAATGCCTCCACCATGCCGCGCAGGGCGTGCGCCTGCTCAGAGAGGGAGCGGGATGCCGACGATGACTCCTCGACCAGCGCCGCGTTGTTCTGCGTTACGCCGTCCATCTGGCTCACCGCCACGCTGACCTGCGAAATCCCCTGCATCTGCTCCGACGAGGCCAGCGCAATCGTGTCCATGGATTCGGCCAGTTCACCGACCATATCTACGATTTTCAGGATGCTCTGCCCGGTGCCAGTGGCAACCTCCACGCCGCTGTCCACCTGGCTCACGGCCTGTTCAATCAGGGCCTTGATGTCCTTCGCTGCCGTGGCGCTGCGCTGCGCCAGCGTACGGACCTCACCGGCCACCACGGCGAAGCCGCGACCTTCCTCCCCGGCGCGCGCCGCTTCAACGGCGGCGTTCAGCGCCAGGATATTGGTCTGGAACGCGATGCTCTCAATCACCGATGTAATATCCCGGACTTTCAGCGCACTTGCCTGAATGTTATGCATCGTCTCCGTCATGTCAGTGACCTTTGCCTTGTCGGCGTCGACCGTGCGCGCGGTTTCGCGGGCGGACTCCGCAGTCTGCTGCGCACCGGCAGTGTTGCTCTTCACCGTGGCGGTCAGCTGCTCCATGCTGGCGGCGGTTTCCTGCAGCGCGGCGGCCTGTTCTTCGGTGCGGGAAGAGAGTTCGGTGTTCCCCTGAGCAATTTCGTCGGCGGCCAGGGCCACGGAGGCGGCGGCATCCTTGATCTGCGACACCAAGCCGCGCAGGTTGGCCTGCATGCTGTCCAGCGAGGCCAGCAGGCTGGTTGTGTCGTTGCGGCGAAGGACGACGGGGGTGGTCAGGTCACCTGCGGCGATGCTGGCAGCCAGCGTCTGCGCCTGTGCGGGTTCACCGCCCAGCTGACGCATCAGCAGCCGGGTAATGAAAACACCGGTGCCTGCCGCAACAAGCACGGATGCGACAGCGAGCAACATCAGGATGAGTGAGGCATGTGCGATGGCGGCACTGTTTTGTTCTCCGGATGTGACGCTAACCTTCTTCTGTATTTTTACCAGGTCAGTAAGGGCGCTGAGCATCCTGTCCTGAACCGGATTGACCTCTTTTGCAAGATAGGCAATAAAGGCCTTGTCCTGATTGGCGAGTCCGAGCTGTCTGGCATTTTCAAAAACGGTAAAAAAAGCGTTCTGAGCGTCGTTCAGTCTTTTCAGCGCTTCCTGACCCGCTGGCGTTGAGTCTGCTTCCATGATCTGATGCATTTCTGCAAGGCTGGTCAGAAAGTCGGCTTTACTCTTCTGCATAAGTACATCAGCAGGTTTCATGTCTTCAGGAGCGCTGAGCAGGCCGAGTGTCCTCACCGAGATGGCCATGTCTTTCAGTTCACTGAGCATGAGGGTGGCAAGCTGGCTTTTTTTCATTTTGTAACGAACAACATCATCCAGGCTTTCACGCGCTTTAATCAGGGCATGAAGCGCAGTGCCAGTACATATGGCAGACAGGAGGATAAGAAGGCCGAAACCGGCGGCAAGGCGGGTGGAAATTTTCATGCGCTCTCTCTTTTAAGTTGTTATTTTGCTGTGTTTTTAGTTACTAACCACAATTTACTATCGGCACACCGCTCCGCTTGCTCCACACTAGTTTTGTTAAATTAATATTTCACTTTCCATCCGCAGCCGTCCGACACAGGACTGAGCGGACGTCGCTGGGCGGCGTGCTTTAGCGGATCACGCCTTCGCCTGATACTGTGCTCTTTAACCCTTCTGCGTTCGTTTTCCGGGGAATGAACCCTCTCTGTACGTTAATGCCTGTGCCACATTTGGCGCGTCGAAAATGTTGGCGCACTGTAGGCTGAGCGCTGTCCTGCTCCCCGCCAGCATCTGACAGGCTGTCTGGCCGGACACCGGAAGGTTAAGCGTGCGTCCGAAGCGGGCGGCAGCCTGGCTGGAGTTCATGGACAGACGAGAGGAGGGCGCAGTGCATAAATTCGGCAGAAGCGGCTGGCAATGCTATCAGCAGGCGCGTCGCCTGATTAACATCTTTGCTGACGCTCAGCAGACTGCAAACTTTCGCCACCTATGTCTGCGCAAAACGCGGCAGTGTGGGGTAGTCACCGTTATAAGGGAGTGATGATGTGTATTCGCGGAGCATTGATCCGTGTGATTGGCTGATGCAAACGCGGTCGTTTATGAATCTGACCCGGAAGGCGGGTTTACAGAGTAAAAGGCGGTTTAAAACGACGCAACCCAGGCCACTTTACGTCCGATAGCCGAGTTTCATTATCATTAAACCTGCCCTGCTAACGGGCGCAGAGCAGGTGATCAATCATCACACAGACAATGATCGTATTGTAGTGATCAGCAAAATAAGAAGCGACACTAGCATCCTGATTTCAGGCGTTAAACTTTATCAGAAAACGTGCCTGATAATAGTTAAAACGCCTGCAAACAGAGCACATATTCCGGTCAGGATGACAAACCAGTTAATGAATCCACCGCGAAGATGATGCAATGCCGGGATTCGGTAAAATGCATATTGAGGCAGAAAGAAAACAATGAATACGCTGACGGGGACCATAAAATACTTGATGATGTTAATAACATCCAGATTGGCTATGGTGGGTATGATGGTAATAAAAAAGACGACCACGACAGATACAAGGCGCATTCCCGTTCCGTTTGAAAAGGCGTCGTTGCATCCGAAATTATTAAGCGCCATTCCAGTCAGGCTTTCACGCGTGGCAACAAACTTACCCTGGAAGGCTTTCATCGCCGCAAAAAATATAATTATCTGAGAACAGATGGCAAGCCAGGGGGCGTCAAACTTTCTTGCCAGTATTGACAGCGATGTCAGATTCTCGAGGCGCGCTTCCTTAATGTCTGACGGCGTTAAGGAAAAGATACACCCGAGCGAGAAAAAGACCACGGTTGATATGATGATTATCAGTGAAAGAACGAGGATCTGATTTATTTTTTCGAAAGCCTGTTCACCGTGGGTCTGTTTATAATGAGCAACCAGGCTGGAAACGATGGGCGTGAAGCTGAAAGCAAAAATTAATACCGGAAGGTTATTGAAGAGGGATTTTGCAATCTCCGGTATTGACGTTGTATTCGCCTCCGCGGTAAGGAAAGAAGTATTCCAGTGTGGAACTGACATAATGCCAAAAAAAATCAAAGACAGGATGAATGGGAAAACGATTACCCCGACAACTTTTAATATCGTCTCTGTTTTCCCTAAAGAAATAAGCGACATCAAAAAGATTATTCCGAAAACGGTAGCGCCCCTGTTTAAGGAAGGAAATCCCATCTGCGTTTTGAAAAAATCCAAAAATGTGTTGCTCATTGTTATGGCATAAACGGCCAATGATGGGACCATAATGAGAAAGTATGCCACGGTAAGTAATTTTACCGCTTTCCCTCCCAGTAATTCGTTGGTTGTGTCGATAAGATTGCTTTTTGACGTTCTCGTCACCGTTCCTGCCGAGATATACAGTGAAAGCACGCGGTACGTAAAATAAGTAACCGGAAAAGCCAGAGCAATAAGTATCATCATTGACCATAAGCCGGCGCTGCCCAGACTCACAGGCCAGAAAAGCGATCCGCTTCCGACGGCACATCCATAAATGGCTAAAATCCACATTATATCTGTTTTAACGGTGTTCCCGGTTATTTTTGGCGTAAGGGTACTGGAAGACATGGTAATCTCCATTTCACGAGGGGATGTTATGTTTATTTAAATTATTTTATTCAATGCGGAATCAAGATCGTTAATAAGTAACTGACAGTCTTCCAGGCCTACAGACAGCCTGATAATAGAGGCGGTGCTGTCGTGATAACGCCGGGAAGACAGACTTTCAGGCGAGTAATAGGCAATCAGGCTTTTAGTGCCACCATAGCTGGCTCCAATTCTGAACCGGGTCAGGCTGTCAAAGAAGCGTTCGAGGCGACGTTCATCTTTTAACGTTAAAGAAAAAACAGTTCCATATCCATCAAAGTATTTCTTATAGAGACGATTGTCTTCGGAAGATGCCAGTCCGGGATGAAACACAGCGGCCACGGCAGGATGCTTCTCAAGCCAGTGAGAAATAATCTCAGCCGAAGAGGACTGTTTCTCCTGGCGTAATGAATACGTTTCAAGCCCTCTTATCGCCAGGAAACAGTCGTCGGGGCTGACATACATGCCCATAATATCCTGCAACTTTCTGAGACGGGCATGGTGTTCATTATCAACAGTGCTGATGCTGCCCAGCAGAATGTCAGAATGGCCATTCATCATTTTCGACACCGCCTCGACGACATAATCCACGCTAAACCTGAAGGGTCTGGACAGCAGCGGACCTCCCCACGAATTATCGACAACCGTGAGAATATTATGTCGACGCGCTAGCATGGCAATTTGTTCAATATCCTGTATTTCCATTGTCAGTGAACAGGGTGACTCAATTAAGATCAGCCGGGTGTTGTCACATAGTGCATTCTGTATAAAAGCAGTATCTCGCGGTGGGCAGAATGTTACTTCAACGTTTAGCTGTGCTAAATAATCTGTTAGAAAGTCACGTAACGGCCCGTAGCAGGAATCAGGCGCAATAATATGGTCTCCGCCCTTCAATGTTGACATTAATACCAGCACCAGAGCGGCCTGGCCTGAAGGAAGTACAACGGTATTTCGGCTGCCTTCCAGACCGGAAATTAACTTTTCCACTTCGCGGTGGGTGGGTGAGCCCGTAATGCCGTAACTGAATCCATCCGGCTGCCTTTTCTTTCTTTCTTCGAAACTTTGAAAATCCTCGAAAACAATTGTTGAACCTCTGTAAACCGGCGTCGCCAGAGATTTAAATGAATGTTTATCATTGTTCGTTTTCACGGCTTTTCCTCTTGTGTTTATACGCTGCCCCCACTATTGCGCTTAAAAAAGCGTAATTCTATACTGGAAGCTAATGACTTCATAAGTACAGGTAATGGGAAGTGTACAGAGAAATTGAAACCTTCAGAGCAGTTATGCTTACAGGAAGCGCAACAAAAGCAGCTGAAATGATTGGTGTTTCTCAGTCTGCCGTCAGCCAGAAATTAAAAATTTTTGAAAACGAATGCGGGCTTGTGTTGTTCAGGCGAGAAAGGGGCAGGTTAGAAGCCACGGAAAATGCTCACCTGCTTATGAAAGAGGTTGAAAAACATTTTCGCGGTATAGAACTGATTGAACACAAAGTGAAATCTCTCAAAAATCGCATTGATACAACCATCCATCTTGCGGCTCACCCGGTGTTCGGGCAAAAAGTGATTCCGAAAGTGATTGCTGACTTTGTCAAAGCCTCTGTGACGAAAGTCAAATTTTCTATTAACAGTTCTCGTGATATTTATGAAACCGTAGATTCGGGAGAACTGGATTTTGGTCTGGTAGCAAACGAAATATATGGCAACAGCTGCGTTTTTTACAGTTTCTGCACGGTGCAAGGTGTATTCATTACGCCAAAAAACATGCTCAGCGCCTCAGTAAAATCGGTCAGCCTTACAGAGATAGCCGATCAAAACTTTATCGCCCTTAACTCTGAGGATACGACGAGAATAGCGCTGGAAAAAGAGTGTCGGTTAAAGAAATTAAGCTTAAACATGCTCGTTGAAACGCCATATTGTCATACGGTGTTAGAAATGGTGACGTCTGGGGCCGGTGTGGGTATTGTGCATCCTCTGACCCTGGCGGGGATTAACGCTGAAGCAGTAGATGTATTTACGCTTCGTGAAAATATTACTTTCGGGAGCAATTTGATTTTCAGAAAAGACAAGGTGTTGAAAGCCAGCGCAAAAGACTTGATAAAAAATCTCAGAATTCAGACGGCAAGAGAATTAAGAGAAGTGTCAAAAGTCCATCATGTCGATATCAAGGTAAAGCAATTCAATATTTGACGGTTTAATCTTTCCATTCTGCGTATTTAACTTTCAGATGGCCGTCTGATTTACCTCAACTCCGCCTGTCAGTTCAGTAGACAAGCGACCTGCGTTTTTACTTAAGTTGTCACAGTAAAAATACCTGATGGATGGCTGGCTGAATGCAAACAGGCACCTATCGCAAAGCGGGTAAGTATTAAAAAAACACGCCTGTTCCCTTGCCTCTCTGTGCCTCGGTTTGGTGAGACGGGAGCTTTACCATTCCCCGCTTCGGGTGAGTAAACAAACCGGTTATTTACCATGGTGATCTGAAAGAGGCTGAGAAATCAGACCTCATGATGAAGGTGCCTGGCAGGGTCTGGACGCCATTTCCTGCAACTGTTTCCCCGCGTTACACAGGCAATATTTCATTACTCTCTTTAGCAGCCGGTATCATCAAACTGTCACAGAAAAATTTTTGAATACCTGAGGCGCGTCTTAACACCGCGCCCGCTTTTGTGAACATGTTTCTCATTTCGCTGAGTGCTGTCCGGGCAAACAGCGATTAACTTACTTAAGCTGAGAGGATTCATCATGTCTCTGTCTGTCATTAAAAATGCAGTTAAAACCACAGCTTTGGCCACTGTCGTACTGGCTGGCCTGCAGGTGTCTTCGTTTGCAAAGGATCTGCCTTCTCAAATGACTTTCGGTGCAGTGGCAACCGGCAATGTTTCTCCTAAAAAGCCTGATGTTTCTATTAATGAACGTGCAGTTAAACTGGCCGCGTGGCATCACCATCTGGAGATTAACCAGGCCTGTGATGATCCTTCGCTGGGTGTGGGTCCGAGTTGCCCGAACGATGGCAACGCATAACGAGTAAAATCGACAGACACCGTTCACAGGTGCGGTGTCTGTGTTTCCTGAACTGACCGGCTACGGGCCAGTCAGCTTTCTGCCCGCAGGGTATCTGAGCTTTTATCCTGCGCCTGAACGTCTTCCGGCCCAATAACAGGACAGCAGACCGCCATACGGGGCAGACAGGGTAAGCGCGTTCACCCTGGTGATGGCAGGAACCGCCTCAACGCGTTTCTCAGCCTGTGAGGAAAAAACGCCAAATGTTCCGGCTGTGGGAAAAGACCAGAACCGGTAAATGTAACGCTATTTAGCAGCGCTGGCCGACAGGATTGAAGTCACCTGCCGCAACCAGAGTGGTGCGACCGTCAGCGACATGAGTGCGTCATTGATCATGACCTACTGGCAGGCCAAAACAGCACGTATCGACGTGACAAAGGCACTTTACCGCTCGGTGGCAGAGCTGGATAACCAGCCGCTGATTGATACGTTTAGCAAGCGGGTAAACAGCGCGACAACAGCGATGCTTACGAGCGCCAGCAACATGACGTTTCCTGACGTCAGTAGCGTCAACCTGACGCTTATCACCGTCATATTTGGCACCGTGCGTAATGTGTTTGAGCAGGACCTTACGCCGTCAAACGCGGACAGGGTGATCCGACAGCTCATCACCATGTGCAATGCCTGTCTGGATACCTTCAGGACGGGGTAACGTTCCTTCTGCGGTAAGTTCCGTTGGCCGGGCGGGGGCTGCGGTAAGCGACTTTCGGCGTGCATCCCGGGCACATTGCTTTTCTGCTGCGGAAAACCAGCTTACCAGCAAAAAAGTGTAAGGTGTCGTGCGCAGAATGGCTGCGTATCGCTGACGTTTATCCTCTGTACGCACGGCGCATTTATTAAACGTCCTGGCTGGCATCAGATACACCTGAGCCCCGCCGTGTGCGACTTGCGCATGCTGTAAACGTACGGCGAAGGTAAGGCCGCGCAAAACATGCCGAACCGCTGCTAACAGGTTGCGTATGGCCAACCAGGCGGAGAACAGGAGTAAGGAGCTGACGCTGATGGTCGGTGACGTCGCTCCGTCATTTGTCCAGGCGCAGGCAGAAAAGATTGGGGGATTTAGCCCGCAAATTTCATATATGCACACCTGATCAGGTAAGGTTCGACTGAATAATATGCCCAGACTGACGACAGGACATTCAGGTCATGCTGACTGTCACCTGAATAGGCTTTTAACAGTTTATCTTTCTTGTCTTTGGACAGTATCACCTCTTCAAGCGTGTCTTTCATCGCTTTCCGGACATCGTCAGGCGCAGCTTTAAAAATCTGGCTTGAAAAAACGGTATCAGACAGCGCTTTCATTTTTTCAGGGTGTCCAAACGCGTCAAAGATGACGGCATCAGAGGCGGCCTGAATTAACGGAATGGACGTGATGTGGCAGTATTCCTGTACTGTTTTAAGGTCTGGCGTCTGAGCCGCGAGAGCATTGCCTGTCATCAATAAGAAAAAATAAATTAATCGTTTCATAACTACCCTAGTGTAAAACCCCTGTTACAGAAACGCGGTCTGCCATAAAGTGAGAACACGACGTCATCGGGATAAAGTGAAAGGGGAAAGGTGCAATCTTTGCCCGTCGGGTATTAAACGCTGAAATATGAAGTATTCAACGCCTCTGCTCAGCGCTAAAAGCCAATCCCTGGTCGCGATCACAAGACGAATATTAAGTGTAATGCTTTTCGCTTTCGTCCTTATGCGGGTTGACGTCAGACGCGTATTCATGCTTTAAAACCACAGAAAAAAGGGGCCCGGACGTGAGCCCCAAATGACTGCATTAACTTGCTATCGTTTATAGAGTGTTACTCACCGGTTAGCCGGTTCGCTTAATGATAATCGGCAAAGTAAATGTAAATTGCAAGTTTTTGATTATGTTGAAATATAATTTATATATTAGTCCGAATATCTCAAGTAATAGTATATTTCGCTGATGATTTGCGTTGTCAAACCATAATGGACCAGTTCTTTATAGAATGTATAAAGCGCCGGGTGACAGACAAATCATAATGCGAAATGGTATCCGCCAGGACCTGGATGCTGATGTAATCCAGGCCTGCGTCAACATAGTTAATCAACGTGCTGTTCGCATCCTCAATAACGCGCTTAATACAGCTGTTTTATTGCCTGCAATATATTGCTGTGCATTCTGATTTGCCTTCGGTGAGCCGATAGCCCTGAGATGGCGGATATACCGCCGGGGCTGGCCGGCGGTATAACCTGTATGTCAGAACTGCGTCCAGTTATTCTCGCTACTCTGGTATGTTCCCGCCAGCGGCTTTAATGTTACTGGTTGCGCGTCAGATCTGCCCGGATGTGGCTTGATATCGGGCTTTCTGAAGTTCCCGTCTGCACCAGGCGTAAACGCGGCGACCAGGCCGTTCAGCGCTTCTGCCTGTTCGGTCAGAGAGCGGGCAGCGGAGGACGCTTCTTCAACCAATGCGGCGTTCTGCTGCGTCACGTCGTCCATCTGATTCACCGCCTGATGCACCTGGCTTATTCCCAGTGACTGCTCCTGCGCTGCAACCGAAATTTCTTCAATCAGATCGGTGACCTGACGGACTGCATCATCCATTCGCGCCATGTTCTCACCAACGTCACTGGCCTGAGACGCTCCGGCCTCTACAAACGCGATGGATGATTCAATCAGCTCTTCGATTTCACGCGCCGAGGCGGAGGATCGCTGTGCAAGATTTCTGACTTCGCCAGCCACGACCGCAACAGAAGTCGGTAATCGTATTCACTGACAGTCTTTTTTGATAAAACATTAACCGGCCCTAAACGTCTGGCCGGCTAATCAGGGTTTTTTTCGACAACATTATTATGACCTTAATGAGTGTAATTATATTTTATTTAATGGCGGTATTTTATTGTCAGTAATGCGGATTTACTGAGGTTCAACAACCTTTTCAATATGATACTGTTTCATATTGAGTACCTGTATCATTTTTCCCCGGTGTTATCCACGACCAGCTCAACCGGTATGGCGACTTTATGTTGACGCAGAAGCCTCACCAGCGACGAATTTCTGCGCTCAAAATCCTGAACGGCCACTGACAGGATCGCCACCCGCTGCGCCAGCGTTGCGCTGGCCTGCTGGAGAGACCGTAATCGATGATTAGCCCCTGCCTGCTCTGGTTCCTCTTTACTTTTCTCCGTACTCACGGTGTCCCGGCCAGCACGAATCTCTGCCAGTTTTTCTTTCATATCCGGATAACGGTTCAGCGTGGCCCGGGAGCGCCCGGCGGCCTCATACAATGCTTTTTCTGTTACCGGCGCGGAAGGATTGGCGGCAATGGCAGCAAGCGCCTGCTCAAAGGCCATCCGGGTTTCATCCCTGCTGATAGCATATCTGCGCCGCAGCGCCACTTCCTGTCGGGGATTACGAGCCATGGTGAACCTCCTGCAGATGGATAATCGCTTTACGCATACGTTCGATTTCCTGGTCCAGCGCAACCCGCTGCAGCGGACTCAGTTTAGGTACCCGCCGCATGGCCTCCGCATCAGCGATGGCAGTCTCCCAGGCGGGCTTATGCTTCGCGGAGATGCAGGAATTGGCGCACCGGTCCGGATGTCGCCCATGCCGGGTCGGCGAGTAAACGCTGGATCATTGCCGTCAGCTGGTGAATGGCAAACGCGTGACGCAGCATGTGGGGGGTACAGGAAACGCCTGACCGTTGTGACGCCCGCCGGAAAACGGCGTGCCACCGCGCCGTTTTCATCGGCCTGCCGGACTCTGACAGCCACAGTTCTGCCGGGCGTTCACGGGCGCTGAGCATGGCAACGGCATTTTCACGATCTTCTGCGATATACCGGAACACCGTGCGAAGCACGTGCACGGGAATACGGATGACGCGAACCTTCCGGCCCTTTGTTCCCCGGTGTAACGTCAGGGGAACCGTCTTTTTCCCCCGCCATTCCACGGCATCGGGATCGGGCAGATCCCCCAGAAGCAGGCTGTTTGCCTCATTAATACGCATCCCCGTTGAAATCAGCAAATTGGCGAAGGCGCGATCCCGCTCCGCTGTTCGCGTACCGCCAAAGGCGGGCCTGAACTGAGCAAGATAAACCCTCAGGGGAAGGTAGCGAACCGGGCTGGCCGGGACTGACTCCATAATCGCTGACCTGACCCGCTGCGTGCCCGGGGCGGCGGTCATGCGACCCGCCCTGATATCGCGATACGTAACGGGGCTTTTGGCTATTTCCCCGGTCATGGCGGCCCATTCATAAAACCGCGTCAGCGCCGCAGCAATATTGTTCCACGTCCGGGCCGAGACGGGGCGTTTCTGGCTGAACCGCCTCTGCGTGTAGTAATGCCGCAGAACACTGCGATCGACCGCACGCCAGGCTATTTGTTGTTGATCGAGCCAGCCCAGAAACCGGGTAAGATGATAGGCATAGGTACGCCAGGTATTACGCCCCGGGCTTGATGGATCAACCAGGGACCGTAAAAAGGCATTCACTTCACGGTCAAATACCCCATCCTCCCCGATGAGAAAGGGCTGGCCGTCAATAATACCCAGCCGCTCTGCCACGCCCGCCAGCTCCGGTGTACGGCTCAGGTCGGTGAAAACCAGCATGATGATCGCCCTCCAGACAGGAAAAACAGATACCACCGCACCGGCGCATATTATCCGGCAGATTTCATCTGGCGGTGTTACCAGCTGCCATAGGGATAGGTTTTCCCTTTGATAAAATCTTTTATGTCCTGGTCATACCCATCGGGAATGCTGTAGTTGAAATCAATCCGCGAAGGGACGTCTTTACAGGCATCCAGTTTATCCCCGGACAGCGTGGTGATTTTTACCGGCTCAACCGGCATATTAGCGGCCGGGCCGCTGTTCTGGAGCCAGATGCGCACTTTGCCTTCAGGTGCCAGACCAAACAATAATGTTTTATACCAGGCGGTATTTCCTCTCCGATCTGTGCCGGTTGGTACCGACATTTTTTCCCGCAGGGCCGGTGAGAAGGTGATGCGCGTCTCGTAGGTCTTTTTATCGATGACCGAATCCCAGCAGAACAGCATCAGCGCTGGCGGGTGACGGACTTTGTTGAACTGGATCCCCACACCATAGGTTGTGTTATTCCAGGAACCTACCACATCGGGATCACTCTGCGTACTGTCCAGCGTACGGAAGGTGGAGACCACCTTTTCGTTGTCGATAATCAGCGCTTTCGTCACCACCGCCGGTAATGCCCTGGGGGTGAAAAACGCAAAACCAACCTCCCCATAGGGCATTTCACCGGTGTCTTCCGGCGTCTGCGCTTCGCCTGCCCGACAGCCGCCGATCATGACCAGCATCAGCAGGGGAAAAAGGGCTTTCAGCTTCATACCTTTTTCCCGTCCATGCTGTAGACCGAGCGTTTCCACTGCTCATCCGGACGGTTGATAAAGCCAATCAGCGCTGAGGGCGATGCGCCCCCGTGGATGAAGCCGTCCGTATTGACCACGATGGCATTCCAGTTGGCCGAACAGTGAATATACTTCTCAGCAATCACGTCCAGCTCATCCTGACTGAACGCCTGTGCCGTCTGGCCGCTGCGGACAGCTTTCCCCATCGCCAGCGCCTTATCCCGGAGGGGGGTGAGCTCATCCGGAATGACGAGTTCTTTGTCTTTACTCAGAATGGGCTCAAATACCACTCCGGCTTCCTTTGCGGCCTCAAGCATCACCCTAAGCGCCACGCGGGACCAGTCGTTTCTGACGGTCCGCTCCCGCAGGGTCAGCGCCGCAAAGCTGCGCTTCTGCACCTGGCCGTAGCGGTCCGGAGGAAGCCTGTCGTCATGCCAGGTTTCTGCCGAAATGTCATTTGTCCGCAGCAGAGGGGCAAGGCAGGGCGATTTATCCAGCGTCTGCAGCTGCGCCACGGCCTGCCGGTAGGCCTGCGTCTTTTCACCGGGCTGACTGTACGGGACCGTCTCCGTTACCGGACGCGTCAGAAAAAGATGTTCTTTAGTGACCGGCAGGTATCCGCCGCCGATATCGGAATGTGCGCCGGGCAGCGCCAGTTCCGGCCAGGCCGGTTTCACGCTGTTCAGCGCAAAGTTGAACCGACACTCGTTCGCGGCGGTGATATGAAACACCTTCTCTGCCACACCGGGACGCAGGGTGAGCTTCACGTCACCGGTATCCGCGCTGTGCGGGTTCAGGCCGTTAACCGGGGTGCCAATGGCGGCAACGGTATCGAAAATGCCGATGAAGCGGGTTTTACCGGCAGGAGAACCCTTGAAGGTCGTATCCGTCATGGCCTGCCGGATGGCGCTGATAATGGCCGGGTCTTCGGACTGGATGCGGTTGGCAAAATGGCGTGCCGCCGCTGCACCCCGGCTGAAGCCAAAAATATCGAACTGCAGGGCTCTGACGATAAGCTTGCCGTCAGCCTGTTTTTTACCAACAACCTCCAGCACATCCTGAATGCTGTCAGCCAGCATGGAAACCGCTTTATTCGTTTTGGCAACGACACCGGTATCAGAGATACCAAACCCCTGTCCCAGTTTGCTGTCAGGTTTACCTGCTTCCGTACCAATGCCATCAATGTAAATGCCCGTCTGAACATCTGAATCGTTACCGGACAGGGATTTCTTATATAGCGTACTCAGCCAGTGTATATTGGTGTAGTACCCGGTATAACTGATTGCACCGCTGCCCGACACGCCAAGATTTTCCCGGGCGCATTTTGCCAGAATGGACCCGGCTTCCGGGTCATCCAGGTTGTAATGTTCTGCGGTATACGCCTTCAGCATGTTCTGCGTGTTAACAGCATTGTTGCCCGTACCGTCGAAAAACACGCCTATTGTCAGCGTTATTTCCCGCTTCTTTTTCTTCGCCGCCTGCGCGTGCTGTTCCGGTTCTGACTCTGCCCCGGAAACCAAAGGTACCATCCTGGGGTTATCTGGCACGGACACCACGCCCGGCGCAATCAGATAATGGGTCCCGGCCGGGCACCCACAGCGAATGACTGAGCCATCCACGGCGACAGCAACACTGTTTGAGTGACGATGATCACCACTGACAATCACCCCGACCTCGCCACATTTGGGGCAGGGTGACGTTTTGTCACCGATATAGAGTTTCAGCTTCCCCATAACCGACATGCCGGGGCGGGCGGCAATACAAAATGCACCTGTGGACGTTTCGTCCCCGTCAAGTCCAACGTTTTTATCGTGAACAGTACAGCCTCTGTTAACCCGCATCGTATTCAGGCCTCTTCCGCCAGAAACGACTGACACATTGGAACACCCTCACGGCGAACCAGCCACGAATGCCCTGTGGCGTACTGATTATTTCATCACCGTTATCCAGCTGACTGCCAACCAGTGCCACGCCGGTACCGTCAATCGCGCTGGCCTCTCCCGCACCGGTCACGACTTTCGCCGTCCGCCCGTCCGGGTAGGCCACTTCATCCCCGGCACGCGCTACATTCGCGTAGCTTCCGTCGTCCAGCATAAGCTGATGTCCCGTATCCGCCGCCCGGACGATGCCACCGTCACGGGTCAGGCTGCCGTCAGTCGCAATACGGAAGATGGCATTCACCGGGTGTGAACGGCAGAAGACTTTCTGCTCTTCAATCAGCGCACGCGCTTCATCGCTCATCTCAGCCAGTTGCTCAGGACTGAAAGGCGAAACATCCTGACAGGCCAGAACATCCGGGGTTAGTTCGTTGGTATATTGCTGTTCCATATCAATTCCTTCTTATTCCTGCGATAAAAGCGCCAGCAAAAGTTATTCGATGGCAGACATATCCCATGATGAGAGACTGCAGATTTACACAGGAAGAAGGGATAATAATTGGGCATGATCAATGCAACATGAAACGCTGGCTACTTAAACAATATAAGTGAAATTCTACAATTTCACTTTAAAGTAATTATTGACGAAAAAGGTCCCCTAATGACGGGCAGGAAAATCGCTTCGACAATGTCTACAGGCTCCGCTCTGGACATCAGGGCAATGCGGATCTTTGTCGCTGTTGCAGAGGCAGGGAGTTTTGTTGCTGGCGGCAAGGCGATGGGGTTAACGCGCTCTTCTAACCGGGTAAAGCGATAACCCGGTTAGAAGAGCACCTGCAGACAAGGCTTTTTCAACGCACCACGCGGCGGTTATCTCTGACCCCAGAGGGGCATGAATTCCATCACCGCTGCTGCAGATTACTGGAAGACATAGAAGAAGCCGAAGCCAGTATCCGGCATAATTCACCAGTGCCAAAAGGCATTCTGAGACTGACCGTGTCAGAGGGTTATGGCAAAATGGTTATCCTTCCTTTTCTCCAGACGTTTTTACAGAACTCACCAAATATAAACATTGAAGTCAGCCTTAGCGATCGGGTTGTCGATCTGGTGGAAGAAGGATTTGACCTTGCCGTTCGGGTAGGCAGTGCAGCCACAAGCCATCAATACATCACGCAGGTGATCGACAGAGCAAGGTCACAGCTATTCGTATCACCGGACTATCTTAAGCAATGGGGTAAACCGGAATCACCTGCTGACCTCAAAGAACATCGTCGTCTTGTTTATGGTTTAGGAGCGGCTTCAGGCGCATGGACACTCTTTGACGAGGAGCATGGGCAAATAACGCTGAACGGCAGGAACCATGTCAGGTTCGACAGCGGCGATGCCATACGCTTAGCTGCCATAGCCGGATTGGGTATCGGTTATTTACCTTCATTCATGATTGAAAAGGATATTTTAGCAGGGCACCTGGTACAGGTATTGGCTGATACACGAGGCGAGGAGGTTGCTATCCATGCTATTTACCCCACTCGCTTACATCTCTCCCTGAGGGTGCGCATTTTTATTGATGGCCTAAAAAACTTTCTGAGTAACCATAAAAAAAGAAAGATCTCTCGTTGAGAATATATATCTCCATTTCTCGCTCAACGCGGGCATTATAAGCAACGAGGCCTGGTTAAAAAAGCAGCAGTCTATGACAGTTAGATGATTTCTCTACGACACAGTTAAAGAAAGTAACTATCGTGGCGATAACGGTATAGCGTGATATACACGCTTTAACTACAAGGACTTAACATGGCCGTCATTAACACCAATACGCTTTCACTGGTTACGCAGAATAACCTGACCAAATCACAGTCTGCTCTGGGCACGGCAATTGAGCGTCTCTCTTCCGGTCTGCGCATCAACAGCGCTAAAGACGACGCAGCCGGCGAAGCCATCGCTAACCGCTTTACCTCTAACATCAACGGTATGACCGTTGCAGCCCGTAACGCCAACGACGGTATCTCTCTGTCGCAGACGGCTGAAGGCGCACTGACCGAAATCAACAATAACCTGCAACGCGTACGCGACCTGACCGTTCAGGCGCAGAACAGCTCTAACTCAGCGTCTGACATCGACTCAATCCAGGCGGAAGTTAACCAGCGTATGCAGGAAATCGACCGCGTCACCAAACAGACCGACTTCAACGGCATTAAAGTCCTGAACACCGGTTCCGGCAGCACCACCTACAACTTCCAGGTAGGCGCAAAAGACGGTCAGACAATCGGCATTACGCTGAGCGCAAGTGACGGCTTCGACCTGGCGGCAGCGGGGCAGTCTGGCACCACCCAGAATACCGAGACAACCACGGGCCAGACCGTAAACGGCAATGCCCGCAGCACCTCTGCTATCGGCTTCGACGTTCTGAAGGGCGCGGTCACCGGCGGCACTGGCGGGACGGCGTCCAGCAATACGCCGCTGGCCGACATTGATAAAGCGATTAAGGCGGTCGACAACCAGCGCAGCCTGCTGGGTGCGTCTCAGAACCGTTTTGAGTCCACCATCAGCAACCTGAACAACACCGTGACCAACCTGACCGCTGCCCGCAGCCGTATTCAGGATGCGGACTACGCGACGGAAGTGTCAAACATGTCGCGTGCGCAGATCCTGCAGCAGGCGGGGTCCTCTGTATTGGCACAGGCTAACCAAGTGCCGCAGACCATGCTGTCACTGCTTCGCTAACAGACGCCGGTGAGCTGCATTCCGTAATGCAGCTCATCAGCATTCAGCGCCGTGAAGCGTAAGCGCTCTTCCTGCCTGCACACCCTTTGATACAGTCCATAAAACAAGCAAAATCCAATCCATATTTTGTCGCTTCGCGCTTTAACGCATATTCACCGATGACCAGGCCCGGTTTTGGACCCGTAGTAGAGGCAGTAAAGGGTAGGATGCGCAATTTAGTCCGAGCCCGGCAAAATGGGATGTTGTGTTGAGTAGTGGGCACACTCCCCGGAAGCCAACCAGAAAGTGTGCGATAAAACTGAAGGGTGCAGTGGTAATTTTACAGGCGCGAAGAGGCATCCAGCCGGATCTGCAGACGGCTTATGTTTTCGGTTATCTCCGCGGCTCTGTCAGCCAGTTCGCGGATTTCGCTGGCAATAACAGAAAACCCTCGTCCCTGCACGCCGGCTCTGGCGGCCTCAATGCTGGCATTCAGTGAGATGAGTTTGATCTGAGCGGCAATATTGGCATTTTCAGAGACCAAATCAGCGATCTCACTGACAGAGGCTGATGCCTCATCTCTTCGCTGGCGTTCATGTTCAGCCTGAACTTCCTGGTCTTTCAGCGTCTGTATATCGATCAGCGCCCCGACCGCCCGCAAAGGTATACCCTCTTTGTCCCGTCGGGTCTGCCCACGTGCACGGAACCACCGGTAATTGCCGTTTTTGAGTTTAACGCGGTATTCAACGTCATAACCTGTTGCGCCCGAATGGTCGTTAAGGTGTTTGATAAAGGCATCCAGCGTGTGCTGACTGTCGTCGGGATGGAGGCGGGAAGCCCAGCTGTCAATCACATCAGGAAACTCTTCAACGGTTTCGAATCCAAGCAGTTTTCTGAACTGTGGGGACCACCAGAAAACGTTATTCGGATGTAAAGGGTCACCATTGATGATCTGCAGGTCCCAGAGCCCGTCATTCAGCATTTCACGCGACAGGTTGAAGCGGGTCATGACAATGTCATATTCGCTTTCGTGCGCCACGTCCTCACTGATGTTCAGCAACGTACCTGTCAGCCTCTGATTATGGCCGTCAGCGCCGCGCTCACGTTTAACGGCTACCTGAAACCATTCGTAGCTGCCGCCTGCCGTCATAAAACGGCATTTATGGGTCACACCGGAAGCGGCAGAGGGTTTAACGGTTCGTAAAAGCTGTCTGAAATGACTTTTGTCTTCATCATGAACAAGCGAGCAAAGCGCCGAGAGAGTCAGGATATTGTTGCCCCCTTGCGGAAAATTAAACGGCGCGGCAGATGAAATCCAGAGCGGAGTGCTGTCGGTGATGTCTTTCCCCTCACAGACCCACAAGAACTCTGGCAGCAGAGTCAAAAAACTGTCCAGACGATCGGATAACGTCCCGCATGGCGGCACTTCTTCGACGGGCACCTCCTGGCGTGGCGGTAAAATGACTTCTGGCGCGGGCGGGGATTTCCTGAATAATTTGCCTAACATAATTGCTCCCTGTGATTAAAATTAACTACAGACAGGTTATCGGCCATGTTGCAGGATGCATAAGTCAGCTAAGTGATTAAATTTTCTACTGTTTAGCCGGGCAGCGTTGTCTGCAGATCATGTAGGGTAATGCCCGAATGGGGCTTTTTTCGCGGGCCGGTCTCTTACAACGCAGAGAAGGGAAACGGGGCAGGCCTTATAATCACAGACCGCCGCCAAAAAATATTCGCGCCTGGCAGACGCAATACAGCCGATAAATCTGACCACAGCAACCGCGATATCTTTGCCAGTCTTTTGCTTTTGCCGTCTTACCCATCATTTACCCCTGGTTATTACAGGCCCACGTGAAGTAGGTTATCCACTCCGCCATCATCGCCAACAGGAAATCCGGATGAAAAACGTTTTCGCGCTGTTGTTTGGTCTTGCAACACTTATCCCGTTGAAGGCTTCGGCTGACAGTACATTTGTGTTTTTCCGTCATGGCGAAAAGCCCGACAATGCCAGCGGGCAACTGACCTGCAAAGGGCTGAATCGCGCCCTGAAACTGCCGAGGGTATTGCTCAGCCGCTACGGTAATCCCGATGCGCTTTATGCCTCGGCACCAAAAGAGGATAAAACCGGCAGTTCACTGCGCCCGCTTTCAACCCTTATTCCTCTGGCGGTACAGGTTTCTCAACCCGTCATACTGCGCTTTCACGCCGACAAGCCCAATAAGCTGGTCGCGGATCTGCTGGCAGAAAAAGCGGTGCCTCTGACGTTTATCTCCTGGGAACACAAAAATCTGGTGACCGCTGCGCGCAGGCTGGTTGAAAAAACGGGTGGGGATGCCGGGCAGGTGCCGGACTGGCCAGCAACCGATTTCGATTCTATCTATGTGGTGAAAATTGACGACAATCAGCATTTTAAATCCTTTAAACAGGATGCCGAGGGACTGAATGGCGTTTCATCTGACTGTCCTGACCGGTAGAAATGAATGCGCAGATGGTTTGTCATGAAAGCCTGTAACGAAGCCGCTAAAAGACAGCGATGCCTGATGGCTGAGAAACGGGAAAGGGGAGAGCTGAGAGCGGCGCGTTGAGCATGAAAGAGGCCAGCATCTGCATCTGGCCTCTGTCGGGGTCAGACCCTGAACGTTTCCACAATCGCCTGGAGCGCATGCGCCTGATCAGACAAACCGTGAGACGCGGTGGAAGATTCCTCAACCAGGGCCGCGTTATTTTGCGTGACGCCATCCATCTGACTGACAGCGATGCTGACCTGCGAAATACCCTGCATCTGCTCAGTCGATGCCAGTGAAATCTCATCCATGGCGGACGCCAGTGAGCCGACCATACCGACAATCTTCAGAATACTTTCCCCCGTTCCCTGTGCGACGCCCACGCCGCTTTCCACCTGCGTAACCGCCTGCTCAATGAGCTGCTTGATGTCACGGGCTGCCGTCGCACTGCGCTGCGCCAGTGTTCTGACCTCCCCCGCAACGACCGCAAAACCCCGGCCATCTTCACCGGCGCGCGCGGCTTCTACGGCGGCATTGAGCGCCAGAATATTAGTCTGGAAGGCGATGCTTTCAATCACGGCGATGATGTCGCGAACTTTAAGCGCACTGGCCGAAATCGTGTGCATGGTATCCGACATTTTCTGCACGTCAGTTTCCCCCTTACGTGCCAGCAATGCGGTCTCACGGGCAGACTCGGCGGTCTTCTGCGCACTGGCGGCATTGTTTTTCACCGTTGTCGTCAGCTCCTCCATACTGGCGGCCGTTTCCTGTAACGCGGCGGCCTGCTGTTCGGTTCGGGAAGACAGCTCGGTATTGCCTCGTGAGATTTCATCGGCCGCCAGCGAGACGGAAGCGGATGAGGCTTTAATCTGCGATACCAGGTCACGCAGGTTGTCCTGCATGCCTGCCAGTGAGGCCATCAGGCTGAAAGCATCATCGCGGCGAAGTTTAACCGGCGTACTCAGATCGCCGGCGGCAATGGCGGCGGCCAGCGCCTGTGCCTGGGCGGGTTCTGCGCCCAATTGTTTCTTGATACGGCGCGTAATCAGCCAGCTCATGACAAAGCCCAGAGCGATAAACACCACGGTGAGTACGCTCAGCGACAGGAACACGCCTGCCAGCCCCGTTTCGGTCTTCACTGCCGTACCGCCGGTCACACGATCCTGATAAGCCACCATATCGCTGACGGCTGAGCGGTAGTTCGCCAGGTCCGTCAGTAGCGCGTTGTCGATATGTTCACGGACGGCATTGGCGTCCTGTTGCAGGGCGCGCGTCGCACTGGCCTTGAAAGGCGGCGATGACGTTTCGATTTTTTTCAAAAAGTCAGAGGCTTCATCCACTTCGCTGAGGTTAATACCCGGAATGGTACGCGCTCCGTTAATCAGCGTGCGGAAGTGGGCAGTGGTGTCATCACTGTTTTGTTGTAATGCCGCAAATTTTGCAGCGATATCCTGTATGGATGCGTGCCTGTCACCCGAGGATGCCGCCAGAAGCAGCGTAGTTTGCTGTGCAACATTGTCCTTAATGGTCTGTAAGGTGCGTAAATCATTCAGTCGGGCCACCGTCAGCTTCTGCTGATCTCTGACCGTACTGAGCTTGATACCGGCAAAAAGGGTAATACACACGCCGAGCATGATGACGGTCAGGAAAGCCGCGTTGAGCATCATGTTGAGTGACATTTTTCCTGGTCTGAACATAAGGTTCTCCATACGAATTGTTTCCGCTAATGCTGCAAAAAGGTTATCGGCAGGCCCGGCCAGACAAGGAATAATTTACATATTCAGTCTCTGTCTTTACAAAACCTACCCGCGTGGCGGCTTGTTCAGGATGAAGCAAGGCAGCGGTAGCACCGCGTTTTTGCTGCGGAGACAAGCCAGTCTGCCGTGACGGTGCCCCTCGTCTTCCCGGGGCGTTTGTCAGTGACGCGCCACGCAGGACGAAAAAATTTCGCCCCAGCCCGATCATCACGGTCAATGCGCCGCCTGGCTGCGGCTCTTCAGCAGCCTGTCAGCAAGGCAGGGCAGGGGCTTAGCGGGGATCATGCGAGGTGATTCGCAACTGAAAAGCATAAATCACTACGGTTCGCTTGTTTAATGCCGATAACACGATCACAGCGCAAGTGCTGGCAGAAGAATGAAAGGCAAAACGCCCGGCGTTTCCCGACGTGCAGCAATATGATGCGGCCATCTCACGGCGGCTCAACCTTTCATGACTGACTGAAAGAGAGGGTGACGGCAGACATTCCGCCAGCGCGCCTTTTTCAGATATGAAACCTCGTCATTTTATGAGGACTTAACGACTAACCGATCACCCATAACGGCCGGATGAAAACACGCGGCAGGTTGCAGGCACCTGAATGAACACGAAAAGAAAAAATGCGACATTGCATACCTGCTTTAAGAAACGGCTTCAGGCCGGTGAATTTACGCCTTATTTTCAGCCGATTGTGTCGCTCGAGGATGAGCGGGTAGTCGGCTTTGAAATGCTGGCCCGCCGCGTTTTACCGGACGGGCTTATTATCCCGCCCGATCAATTCATTCCCGAAATGGAACGTCAGGGCCTGCTGAATGAACTGACCGCCGTCCTGTTAACTCAGGGCATCCTGACCGCAGGCACCTGGCCCGAACAGCAGTTTTTATCGGTTAATGTTTCGCCTTCCCAACTGAAGGGTTGTCATCTGCCTGACATCATCAAGCACGTGGCAAATCAGTACGCCTTCAGTTTGCCCAGGCTC
Source organism: Pantoea sp. SGAir0183 (assembly GCF_043545505.1). Taxonomy (NCBI): domain Bacteria; kingdom Pseudomonadati; phylum Pseudomonadota; class Gammaproteobacteria; order Enterobacterales; family Erwiniaceae; genus Pantoea; species Pantoea sp. SGAir0183. The sequence continues at coordinate 2,588,093 of NZ_CP028053.1, read as the reverse complement.
AAGATAGAAATCACCGAAACGGCCCTGATAGATGATGTGGATTCTGCGCGTGCGCAGATTGATTACCTTTCAGAGATGGGCTGCATGATAGCAATGGATGACTTTGGCACCGGCTTCTCAAGCCTGGCCTGGCTCATTCAGCTTCCTGCCACCACAATCAAAATCGACAGCAGTTTCATTCGCTCAATGCTGCACCAAAAGGACAGTCGCAAGATTGTTTCCAGCGTTGTCGGCCTGGGACGCAGTCTGGATATGGACGTGATCGCCGAAGGGGTTGAAACAGAGGAAGAGGCGGAAATGCTGCGGAAAATAGGCTGCACCTATGCGCAGGGCTATTTATTCGGCAAGCCGCTGACCGCAGATGAGACGCACGCGTTGCTACTCACCCGACCGGGTAAAAAATTTCATCGCAGGGTACAACGCATGTCTCTCGATCAGCGCGCGCATCAGATCTCGTCCATGTACGCTGCGCCTGGGACCTCCATCTGTTTCCTCAACACGGATCTCCGGATCGTGGATGCCAGTGAGACCTTCGCCGAACGCGTCTGCTGGGAACTGGACGATCTCATCGACCGTTATATCTATGAAGTCATCCCTTCGGAGGCGGATAAACTGTTATGGCTTCAGGATTTCCGCGAAAAAGGGCTGCCTTATCCGCCTTATGAAGTGACGCTGCCGGGCGGTCGAATTGATCTGGTTATCATTACCCGGGTGGAGGATGAAGCCAAAGACTTGCTGGGCTTCTGTGTATTCGGTATCGACATCAGTAGCCGGATGGGCACAGAACACCCTGTGGAACAGGATTTTTCCGCTAAACAGCAGGGCGCGGAAAGTAAGATATTACCGGGACGTTCAAAACCAGGCTGAATGGGCACGCTGCCGCATCGTAAAAACCTGCGCCCCCGCAGGCACCTCATCGGATGGGGCAGGCCGGAGATCACTTACCTGCTGTCATCTCTCTGCCTGATAGCGTTGTGCACGTTTATGTCTGCACACCGGTCTGACCCGCCAGACCGGCTCAGCACCGAAGGAAAAAACCGTTAGCACACAGGCAGGATCAGTGTATTGCCTGAATCTGTATTGACAGAGTAAGCATCGGCAGTCTGTAATTAAAGCCCGGCGGGAACGGGCCACAAGCGCGAATACTGCCATGATAAATTAACACGCAGAAAGGTAATATAAGCCAGGCCGTGATAATCCCCTGCCGGGCATAATGCGCAACCTGTGAAAAATAAACACGATTTTCTGTCAGGCATAAGGAATGCATGTTTTCGGATACCGTCTGTAATTAATCTGTTCAGGTTTACGGCATTGCTGTGCATTAAATCAGCAGGCGGCTTCGCTTTTCTCCTTTGTAACTTCCGTTCACATAATCACCTTCTCAGATAAGTCATTGTAAAAAAAGTCTAAGTTATTTTTATTTGAATTAATTTTCACGATGAGCAGCAATTTTATTTATCTCAGTTACGCTTTTAAGACTGATTTAAAAAGAACATGAAGGCAAATCTTAACCACGAAGGAGAAATGTATCGCAGGTCATTCCAGAGGGAATCTGTCATTATTCCGCTGTAGTTAAATTTGTCGGAAATATCCGAAAATATTGCGCAACCCTAATTATTTTAAAAACAGGGCAGGCAATCACGCTTTTTAGTCACGCGTATTTTAAGCGAACGGCCTCTTTCCACAGCGAACGCACGATTAGCGTCAGGCTGATTAACCAGCCCAGAAAATCCGATGCCGCTCGCCGTCCCGGTCAGGGCCGGTGGGCGCCAAATCATCAATGACCCGAGGGGAAAAATATGAAAGCAGTCGTTTATAACGGACCATACGATGTGTCAGTAAAAGACGTGCCCGATGCCAAAATTGAGCGTCCCACGGATGTTCTGGTTCGTATCACCACCACCAATATTTGCGGATCTGATCTTCATATGTACGAAGGGCGTACCAGCTTCGAACAGGGCCGTATCCTGGGCCATGAAAATCTGGGGCAGGTGGTAGAGATCGGCAGCGGTGTGGAGCGCGTGAAAGTCGGAGATTATGTCTGCCTGCCTTTCAACGTCGGCTGCGGATTCTGCGAAAACTGTGAAAAAGGGCTGACAGGCTTCTGCCTGACGACCAATCCAGGCACGGCAGGGGCGGCGTACGGCTTTGCCGAAATGGGGCCCTGGTCTGGTGGGCAGGCAGAATTATTGCGCGTACCCTTTGCCGATTTTAACTGCCTGGTGCTGCCACCCGATGCGGTTGAAAAGGAAGACGATTACGTCATGCTGTCTGATATTTTTCCCACCGGCTGGCATGCCACTGAACTGGCGGGGCTCAAACCTGGTGAAAGTGTGGCTATCTATGGCGCTGGGCCGGTAGGACTGATGGCGGCGCATTCGGCGATTATCAAGGGTGCCTCCGAAGTGTACGTTGTGGACACGCATGCCGACAGGCTGGCGCTGGCTGAAAAAGTCGGTGCCATTGCCATTAATGCCACCGGGGCCGATGCGGTAAATAAAATTCTCGACCTGACGGATGGCCGGGGCACCGATTGTGGCTGCGAATGTGTGGGATATCAGTGCTGTAACAAACATGGGGTTGAAGATAACGCCGACACCATGAACAGCCTGGTGGCCTCCACCAAAGCGACGGGCGGCATTGGTGTGGTGGGCGTATTTGTGCCACAGGATCCCGGTGCTGCCACCGATCTGGCGAAAGAAGGTAAAATGCCTTTCGACTTCGGCAGCTTCTGGTTTAAAGGCCAGTCTGTCCGCACTGGTCAGGCAAACGTCAAAGCCTATAACCGCCAGCTGGCGCGTCTGATCGCGCTGGACAAAGCGAAGCCGGGACAAATCATTTCCCACCGGCTGCAGCTGACAGAAGCCGCAGAGGGCTATAAACATTTTGACAACCGCGACAGCGGGTGGACAAAAGTGATTTTAAAACCCTGAATAATTCGCAGTTAACCGGGCCGCCGCAGTCTGGGATCTCGTCTGAGTACCGGGGACCGAACTGTTGGCGGTTAAAGACGGCCCCTGTGGTTAGCTGACTGACCGATGACGTTTTATCTCAACAGCATGGGTGGCAAAGTACGAGGCCGCCTCGCCTTCACCGTGCCAGCGTAAGTCACAGCCCATACCTGCTGTGGAAAGGTCTGGTACAGGGCGGCGTTTATAACACGAGAGAAACGTGAATATAATCGTTTGGCATCCGAAAGTGTGCACCGAAAAAACGCGGGTCTGTTATATGAGAACGCTACGTCATTTTACTGGCTTTATTTTAGCGAAAAAAAACCGCCGGCGCGGCGGTTAAGTGAAACAGTGAAATTCGGTTTGGGGGAAACCTGTCGCTAAGTTAATTTCACAAAATATTTTTTCGCAAGCGTAAGCGGCAACCAAAAACTATCAGGAAGGGAGCAAAAAAAAGAATTTAAGAGTTTTCCTGGTGGCTGCCTGCCTGTTTCATATTCCGTTGGTATAAGAATCCTGTTTCCGATATTGCGCTTACACTTTGTTACCCCTTTTCCCTCAAATTCTCCTGCCGTCTCGCCTGATTTATCGACTGAGCACAACTAGTTTTAACAGGAAATAAAAATTACCTGGCCTTTATACAGGCAGAAAGCCGATGACCGCTTATCCCATCCGCGAAAAGAAAAAAGGTAAAATCATGGAAACATGCACCATTGTCTACAACGGGGAACGGCTGTCAGGTCAGGCAGGTTTGCCCCTGATTGATTTTCTCGAACTGCACGGCAAAAAACTGCCGCATGTCTGTTATCACCCCGCTCTGAAGCCACTGGAAACCTGTGATGTCTGTTGGGTAGAGCATGCGGGCAAACTGGTGCGGGGATGTACGTTAGAAACCGCACACGACATGGTGGTGAGCAGTGTAGATCCGCAGGCGCAGGCGGCGCAGGAAGAGGGCATGGACCGCGTTTTAGCGCGCCATGAACTTTACTGTACGGTATGCGAACACAATACCGGCGACTGCACCTTACACAACGCGGTCAGCGATATGGCGATACCGATTCAGTATTATCCCTATGAGCGTAAACCTGCGGAAAAAGACCATACCAACCCCTTTTATACTTACGATCCTGACCAGTGTATCCTCTGTGGTCGCTGTGTAGAGGCGTGCCAGAACGTCGAGGTAAACGAAACGCTGTCTATCGATTACACCGCCGACCATCCCCGCGTATTGTGGGACGGTGGCGAGCGCATAGCCGGATCAAGCTGTGTGAGCTGCGGCCATTGCGTTACCGTTTGCCCCTGCAATGCGCTGCTGGAAAAAACGATGCAGCCCAATGCCGGTCCCTTCACCAATATGCCGGAAACCGTTAAACGTCCGCTGATTGACGTGGTTAAAAAACTGGAAAACAGCATCGGCGCGGGACCCGTTACCGGTGTTTCACTGATCGATATGGCGATGCGCCAGTCTGAAATTAAAAAAACGAAAACGGTCTGCACTTATTGTGGCGTAGGCTGCAGTTTTGAAATGTGGACGCGTGATCGCCACATCTTAAAAGTGCAGCCGGTTGCAGATGCACCCGCAAACGGCATTTCAACCTGTGTAAAAGGCAAGTTTGGCTGGGATTTTGTGAATGATCCGCACCGCCTGACTACCCCGCTTATCCGTGAGCAGGGGCGCTTTCGTCCCGCCAGCTGGGATGAAGCGCTGGCGGTTATCGTCCAGCGCCTGACGCAGATTCATCGACAGTCGGGCGGCAACAGCATTGGTTTTATCGGTTCCAGTAAAGCCAGTAATGAAGAAGCCTATCTGACACAAAAAATCGCCCGTTTAATCTTTGGCACCAACAATGTCGATAACTCCTCCCGTTATTGTCAAAACCCTGCCACCCAGGGATTGTTCCGGACCGTCGGGCATGGGGGCGACGCGGGAACCATCAAGGATATGCAGCAGGCGTCGCTGATCATTATCGTCGGCAGCAACATTGCAGAAAATCACCCGGTCATTGCCTCCCATATCAAACAGTCCCATAAACATCACGGGCAGCAGCTTCTCGTTGTGGATCCCCGTCGCCATGAAATGGCTGAGCGCGCGGATCTGTACCTGCGGATTAAGCCGGGTTATGACATGGTATGGGCATCGGCGATGGCGCGTTACATGTTCGATCACGGTTATGCCGATGAGGCCTTTCTTGCCGAAAAGGTCAATAACGTCGCCGAGTTTCGGGCGTCGCTGGCGCCTTTCACGCTCGACTATGCCAGTCAGTTAACCGGTCTGAGCGTGCAGGAACTGACGAACGCGGCAGAAATGATAGGCCAGGCCAAAAGCGCCTGTCTGTTGTGGGCGATGGGCATTACGCAGCACAGTCACGGTTCGGATACCAGCACCGCACTCTCGAATCTGCTGCTGGTGACCGGCAACTATGGTAAGCCAGGCACCGGCGGGTATCCCATGCGCGGCCACAATAATGTGCAGGGGGCCAGTGATTTTGGCTGCCTGAGTAATGTCTATCCCGGCTATGAAAGCGTTACGGATCCGGCCGTGCGGCAAAAATGGGCGGCGGCCTGGGGCGTCGATCCGGAAGCGCTTTCGGCGGAAGAGGGCGCAGATAATTACCGGATGATCGAGCAGGCGCATCAGGGCACGCTGAAAGCGATGTACATCATTGGTGAAGAAACGGCATTTGCGGATGCGCATTCCACAAAAGTCCATGAGGCGTTCAGTCGGCTCGATTTTATGGTGGTGCAGGATATCTTTATGAGCCGGACGGCAGAATTTGCGGATGTCGTGTTGCCTGCCTGCCCGAGCGTCGAAAAAGAGGGGACGTTTGTGAACACCGAACGGCGTATTCAGCGCTTTTACGAGGTGCTACCGCCCTTAGGCGACAGTCGTCCCGACTGGCGGATACTGACCGAACTCGCCAGCCGTCTGGGCCATCCCTGGTATTATCAGCATCCCGCCGACATTATGGCGGAAGCGGCGCGCATCGCCGGTATCTTTGCCGGCGTCAGCTATGACCGGCTGGCGGGCTGGCAGTCACAGCTCTGGCCTGTCAGCGCCGACGGCAGTAGCACGCCGTTGCTCTATACCGACGGTTTTCACTTCCCCGATGGCAAAGCGCGGCTTTATCCGTTGCAGTGGGAAGCGCCTGCCGAGGAGAGCGATGCCCATTATGATCTGCTGCTTAACAACGGCCGCATGCTGGAGCATTTTCAGGCCACCAACCAGACGGGGGCGGGGGGACGAATCACCTCGCTGTCGCCTCACTGGTACGTTGAAATCAGCCCCGCACTGGCGCAGGAGCGTCACTTGCAGGAAGGCGACTGGGTCAGACTGACGTCACGGCGCGGTGCGCTTGAGGTGCCGGTGATCATTACTGAACGCGTGGCAGGTAATATCCTTTTTATCCCGATACACCATGGTAAGCCGGGCGTAAACGGACTCACGGGGGATCATCACGATCCAGACGTGCAGACGCCAGCCTATAAAGAAATTGCCATTCGCCTGGAGAAGCTGGCGCGTCCTCCTCACGCTTCACCGCTGCCGTCGCACAATTTTCGCCATGGGCACCGCACGCCGCGCGATCATCTGCCCGTTGAGGATAAATGGCGTCAGCCAGGTTATACGCTGCCGCCTGAACACACCGCCCATCCGGAGAAGTTTTAATGGCTGAACCGCTAAAGTATGACGTGCCGCCCACGCGCACCGAGCCCACAGCAAACGAAGCCCTTGCCACGCTGCTGGAAAGCCTTCATCAACATGGCTTCCTGCGTCTGGCTACAGATATCGTCAATGCCAATACCCAGATTGCCGGAGTGCTGGTTGACGGCCTGAACCAGCCTGGAGCGCTTAATGCCATGCAGAATCTGTCCCTGGTCTTTAAGGCGCTGGCAACGATTCCCCCCGAAGAGTTCAATCCTGTGCTGTTGGGGATCGTTAATGCCGCAAAAGCGATGCGGGGGGCCGGACTGGCCGGGGAAGACAAAAGCGCACCCGGCATCCGCGGCATCATCCGATTACTGAAAGATGAAGAGTTATGGCGAGGGATTAAACCGGCTCTGGCAGGCGTCCGCGCGTTTGGACGTGAGATGAAACAGCCGTCTGAAAAACCGATCAGCCGGTATAGTGGGAAGCCTACCCAAAGTTGAGTATCGGGTAACGGTGGCTTTCCCGGGAGCCTGTTGTGCCGGCAATTCAGCCCGTCCGGGCTGGATTACCGGATCCGTTCAGGACGCTGGCAACAGGCGCAAAATGTGGCCGTTTAATAAAGATGATTCACTGACATCCGCTGTTTAAATAAGGGCACCGCACTGCGTCATTTTCTCACTTATTTTCCCTGCATGTTGCGGACAGGGTATTAACACACCATCAGCGGGCCAGATAAAAAAGTTCTGTGCCGCCTGACCAATCTGTTTTTATTTCCGGCAGGCCAGAACACATCTTTACGTGTCGGCCTGGTGCAAAAATGCCGTCTGTGACTGCCCGCTCTTATTGATCGTATTAATGAGGATGAGGAAAGCCTGTTTTTGCGTCCGGCGTTCCCGCATCGGATGGCCCGGCAAAATGCGAACGGCGGGCGTACAAGGCCTGACTAAGGCAGGGCAGAAGGTAGGCGCGTCAGTTTCTCAGGGGGCTGTTTCACCGGCTTTCAGACTCAGAGGCGTCCAAAACTGTGTCATGACTTTTTTACCGGTGACGGAATGTTTCAATTACCTTCACAATATATTTTTCGGATCATTGCAGTGCGCCTTGCACCGTGATCTCCTGCTTAATTTTGCCCTGATTGTCGACAGATCTGTTTATTTCCGTAGAAAGCATCGCCTGAAACCCTTTATCGCCTGCTTATGTGAACCAGAATGTTTCTTACATAAACCATCACGACAGTAAAATAGTGCTGGCACACAATATGCTTTATTCCCACGCACAACATCTAAAAATCAAAATCATACAGGGGCATATTATGGCGTCCACGGGACTTAAAAAGAAATTAGGATTGGTCGATCTGTCGTTACTGGGCATCGGCTCCATGATCGGGTCGGGCTGGCTGTATGCCGCCCTTAACAGCTCCGGTTATGCAGGCAGCCATACCGGCTGGGCCTGAGTGCTGGGTGCGGTGATTGTGCTGATGATTGGCCTGGTTTACGCCGAGCTCTCCTCGGCGTTGCCGCGCGCAGGCGGTTTTGTGCGCTATCCTAACTATTCGCACGGCAATATCGTCGGCTTTGTCATTGGTGTCAGTTCTCTGCTGGCGTATACCAGCACCGCCGGAGTGGAAGTGGAGGCCGTTCGTCAGTACGCGATTTACTGGTGGCCTGCCCTGGGGCATACGGACGGCAGCCCAACGGGATTAGGGTTTGTGGTGCAGATTGGGCTGCTGGTGGTATTTTTCCTGCTTAACTACTGGAGCGTGAGTTTTTTTGGTCGTGTGAATACCATTGTTACCACCTTCAAATTTATCGTGCCGGTACTGACCATCATTACGCTCCTGCTTTACTTTCATGCGCCGAATCTTGACGTTCCGCCAGCACCGCCGGGCGGGGCGCATGGTGTTTTTAGCTCGCTGACGGGGGCAGGGATTGTCTTTGCCTATCTTGGTTTTCGCCAGGCCGTGGATTTTGCGAGTGAAGCCAAAAACCCACAGCGCAACGTACCGCTGGCGATTGGTATTGCCATTGCCGTCAGCTTCGTGATTTACCTGGCCCTGCAGTATGCCTTTATGGGCGCGGTGCCGGCCGATTTACTGTCACAACATGGCTGGGCCGGGCTGAAGCAGGTGTTCCAGTCGCCCTATGCCGATTTAGCGCGCAGCCTGGGACTGACCTGGCTGATTAACCTGATTCTTATCGACGCCGTGATTTCTCCGGCCGGAACCGGCAACATCTATCTGGCGGGGGCTGCGCGCGTGCTGTTTGCCTGGGCGCGTAACGGTCATCTGTTTAAAGTGTTTGGTGAAGTGGATGCAAAATCGGGCGTACCACGCGGCGCATTGTGGTTATCGCTGCTGCTGGCCATCGCCTGGACGCTGCCTTCTGAGTTTCAGGTCTGGGGCGGATTAATCGGTGCGGTCACCTCGGCCACCGTCTTTACCTATATGCCGGGCCCGATCACGCTGGGCGCATTTCGTCGTCACCTGCCGGACATGCAGCGCCCGTTTCGCCTGCCGATAGCCGGGCTGCTCAGTCCGCTGGCGTTTGTAGCCAGTACGCTCCTGATTTACTGGAGCGGCTGGTCGGTCAATGAGATTCTTATCCCGATCCTGATTATTGCCTGGGTCGCTTACGCCGTCTTTGGTAAGAAGAACAGCGAATTCAGTCAGGATCTGCGTTGCGCCTGGTGGCTGCTGGCTTACTACATTGTGGTGATGGTGATTTCCATGCTCGGTACCTACGGCGGGAGCGGCGTGATTAGCACGCCATTCGACATGATTCTTATCATTGTCGCATCCCTGGTCTGCTACTTTTGGGGCGTGAGCGCCAGCCTGGCGAAACCTAATATTACCAATGAGGAGGAGGAGTCGGTATCCTTCGGCAAACACGCGTCCTAGCGTTTATCGTCTGCGCCTGTGCCCGGCACAGGTGCAGTTTCTCATGACGGCGCTCCGTTGTGACATTCACTTTTTTGACCGCCCACATCAGGCATTGTGCCGTTCCTCTTGCTCCTGCTGAGTGTGAAAAATCCTTTTTTTTGAGCCCATATATTAAAAGAAACAGAAAGCGGACAGGCAGCCCATAAAACTGATGCACGGACGTGCATCAATTATCGACATTAGTCCTCATTGCCCCATTGATTCAGAAAGGTGGCGATCTCGTCAATACGCGCCGCATCAATGCCTGCCTCGGCGGCCATCTCCTGCTGCGCGTCTTCGCTGATCGCTTCGTTATTCATCAGCCGGGTAATCAGTAACTGGAAGTAGTGCGCCAGCGCATCATGTTCTGACTCGCTGACCGGCGTTGCTGTTTCTGCCGCGTATTCTTCAGCAATGTCATAATACTTGAGTGGAACATCAGGGGTCATATCAGGTCCTCAGGGAAAGTGCTTACTGCTCACAGGCGGCGATCATAGCAGGGTTGCGTGGGTTTTTCTGCCCTGCGGGCTGTCGTTACCGCGGGGCAGGTTCTGTTTCACCGGTGAGTGAACACAGCGGCAAGCGCGCCAATATCCCTGACGATCACATCGGGTTCAGGCGCCAACAGGAAAGGCGTTTGTCCCGGCCGCGCGATAAAGGCGGTTTTCATCCCCGCGCGCTTCGCACCGCCGACATCCCAGCCGTGCGCGGCTACCATCATGCATGATGTGGCTGGCTGTTTCATTTCATCCATTGCCCAGCGATAAACGCGCAAATCCGGCTTATAGACCTGTAATGACTCGACGCTGAGCACCCGGCTGAAAAAAGAGCTTAGCCCCGCCTGACTGAGTTGTTTTTCAGCCAGTGCCTGTGACGAGTTCGTCAACGCCACCAGCGTCAGGCCGTGCGATTTTAATGCGGATAAACCCTCAGCAACGTCAGGAAAAGCCGGCATGGCCGATAAGGCGTCAGCCAGCGAAGTAGCGTCAGGTAAAGGCGTGATCCCATAGCGTTCGGCGGTCATCTGCAGCACGGCTTCTGCGATATCACCAAAGCTGTGCCAGCTGCCTGTGACGGATTCCACCAGCGAGTAATGCAGCAGCGAAGTGAACCAGGCTTCTGCGCGTTCGGGTTTATTGCCCAGGCGACGCACCACACAGGCTTTTAACGGCGCGGTATCCAGGAGGGTTTCATTGACATCAAAAAAAAGCGTGTGGGTATCTTTACGGGTGACAGTCATGTCTGTCATTTGACCTCCGTTAACCGTTGAATATAAACAGACGGTACAGTAACGCCCATCTGGTCAGGCTTAAGCGTAGAAGGCCCATCCGAAACACTCAACTGCGGGAAAGCGTGGCGCGTCTGGCCACGCCTTCAGTGGCTGGGACCCACAGCCCCAGCCCTGTTTCTCAGTGACCGTTCATCAGTCTTTCGACCTCGTCAGGTTTGTCATGCACGCCGAAGCGGTCAACCAAAGTTTGCGTTGCCGCATTCATTCCCCGCAGCCCGACCTCCGTGCCTTCCCGCCGGAACTTGATCACGATGCGGTCCAGCGCGCTCACTGACGTGATGTCCCAGAAATGTGCATGGGTGACATCAATAATGACGCGTTCCACCTCCTCGCTGACGTCAAAATGGCGGGTGAAGCGATCGGACGAGGCAAAAAAGACCTGGCCCGTCACGGTATAAATACGTGTGTTACCTTGCCGCTCAGAGGACACCGCCATAAAGCGCGCCACTTTAGTGGCAAAGTTCAGCGAGGCAATCAGTACGCCGATCAGCACACCCAGCGCCAGGTTGTGAGTGGCGACCACAACGACGACGGTGGCCAGCATCACCACGCTGGTGGACATGGGATGGGTGCGCAGGTTGGCAATCGACTGCCAGGAGAAGGTTCTTACAGATACCATAATCATCACGGCGACCAGGGCTGCCATCGGGATCTGAGACACCCACTGGCGCAGAAAGACCACCATCAGCAGTAACACCACGCCCGCCGTCAGGGTGGACAACCGTCCCTGGCCGCCTGACTTCACGTTAATCACCGACTGACCAATCATGGCGCAGCCCGCCATACCGCCAATAAAGGCGGTACAGATGTTGGCGATCCCTTGCGCTTTGCACTCGCGGTTTTTATCGCTGCCTGTATCGGTCATGTCATCCACGATGGTGGCGGTCATCATCGACTCCAGCAATCCCACCACAGCCAGGCCTGCGGCGTAAGGCAGGATGATCAGCAGGGTGTGCAGATTCAGCGGAATGTCCGGGATCAGAAACACGGGCAGGCTGTCGGGCAGCCTGCCCATATCGCCGACGGTGCGCACATCCAGATGGAGCCATACAGAGATTGCAGTCAGAACAATAATGCAGACCAGGGGGGAAGGGATGGCTTTGGTGATCCGGGGGAAAAGATAAATGATGCCGAGCCCGGCAGCGGTCAGGGCATAAACCTGCCAGCTCACATGAGTCAGTTCCGGCAACTGGGCCATAAATATCAGGATGGCCAGCGCGTTGACGAAGCCGGTCACCACCGAGCGGGAGACGTAGCGCATCAGACTGCCTAACCTGAGATAGCCTGCCAGCAACTGCAGAAGGCCGGTCAGCACGGAGGTCGCCAGCAGATACTGCAAGCCGTGCTCTTTAACCAGCGTGACCATCAGCAGCGCCATCGCGCCGGTGGCCGACGAAATCATCGCCGGTCGGCCACCAAGAAAGGCCATAACGAAGGGAATACAGAACGCGGAGTAGAGTCCGACCTGGGGATCTACGCCAGCAATAATCGAAAAGGCGATCGCTTCTGGAATAAGGGCGAGCGCGACCACAATACCGGCAAGGACGTCACCCCGGACGTTACCCAGCCAGTCCTTACGCGTCGAGGACAGCAACATGTTGATTTCTCAGCTTTTTAGATGAAAGTAAGCCCATGCGGGCAAAATTTAGTGATGCAAAAGCACATCCGCAGTCGGGATGTTATTGCGTGCGCGATCGGTTAAGCCGGTGCGCCAGGGAAGGGGGGAAAACTCAGGGTGGCGTAAGACGCATGATGGTAATTCTCCTTTACGGCCATAAGGGGCTTTCAGGAAGGACATTCCTGCCCGGACGCGATGTCCGGGGCAGACGGCGATGCCTGTCAGGTGACGAAATGGTGCTTTCCTGAGCAGAACAGCGACTCACTATAAACAAAACGACACGCAGGTCAACGTTAAATCGTCCTGCATATTTCTGACAGGCTGCAAAGTCAACCCGAAAGTGAGTGTCAGGGGAACACAGTGAGGAAGGGGGGCGGCCGTACTTGAAAGAAAGCGCCACGCGTCGTGAGCCAGCTGTATCCGCGTGTTTGACGCGATCGTTTCGTTTACAGAACGTGTTTTGACCGCACGAGGAGCAAAAGACAACACCGTGGTTATTCGCAACATGCCGTGAAGTGTCGTCCCTGACAGTATCTCCGGCCGGTACACGCTCGCGCGAGACCGATGAGGTTATCTCGTATCGTCGTCTTCCGGCCGGGGCCGGACTACGTCCATTGGCGTTATTTCTTTTCTTCGTTCAGGCCTGCAAGTGTCTGCAGGTAGGGCACTGGCTGCTTTACGAGACCGGGCGTTAAAAATGCTCTTAGCCATGTTCTGGCTTCCAGGATTTTACTCAGGCGATCGTCGCTGCAATTGTCTGTTGCCATGCGTCTCAGTTCATTCATCAGAGAAGTAATGTTTATTTCCCTGTCAGCCAGCGCCAGGTGCAATGCTGCTTCGCCAATAATGACGTGGCCTTTCTCGTCGTCTTGAAGTAACACGGTCAATCCTCCATAAGTACGATTTATGACAACCTCACCACTGACTGTAGTCGTCCCCGCAGATAATGCCTGCTTAAAATATTCAGCACTTACCCTGTTCTGTCCTGATGCGCTCAGAAACAGGTACGCGTAACCCAAGCCGGGTCTGTTATTCGTGCGTTAAAGGGAACATAATGGCACTGTGACCGGAAGGGAGAAAATCTTTTTCATTTAAAGTTATTACCGTTAGCGTAATCTCTTCGGGTGTTCAGTTTCATTTGCACTGTCTTAACCTGAAAGCGCAAGAAAGAGCCGAGGTTGGGTGGTGGGGTGAAAAGTGATAAACTGTATGTTTATACACCTGCCGGGAGGACGATTGAAAAACAATGAGCACGATATTTCACAAGAGGTGCTTGCTCTGGTAGGCAGAACCGTCAGCCAGCTCCTGAGACGGGAGGGCACTGTCATGCCTGAAGACCTGACGAGGGCCTTGCAGACGATGAGTGAACATACCGTAGAGGCAAAAACGCGCGCGGACTGCGGTGAACTCATTATCCGGCTTATGAAAAAGATGCATTAATATCCGCTTCACGTCAGGCATCTTCTTATCTGCGTCGCAGTCGGGCCAGTCGCCGTAAGCTACGTGCGCAGAATATCGGGCCTTACTCTCTCTGGTGTCGTTCCGGTCACGGTAATACGAAACGTTTTGTCTTCCAGAAAGCCTTGCCTGGCAGGGATAGCGCTTCAACGCTGTTTTCATCCCCAAACAGACAGCCTGCTTGTGTCGTTAATCGTAAATGACTTGCTTTGACAGACGTGTATAACGCTGAGACACGATCAGTTCCGTGAGGTTTCATCGGCATCTTGTGACAGATGGGCGGCATGGTCATCGTCCCTGTCATCAGGAGAGCGACGAGCGGCCATATCGGCTTTAATTTCACTGATGGCCATGCTTACTGCGCGGCTTTTCTCTTCGCTGTCAGAAGAACGCATGATGGCATCAAGATTTTCCAGCACGCTCTTGAATGTGACGCTGCCCTGCTCCTCAAGGGATGCCAGGGCAGCCTCTCCAATGAGTGTGTCACGGAGTTTTTCATCTTTACTGTATGTCATTATTACTCTCTGAATAAGTTTTGCCTGCCCGGCTGTCGTGTATATCAGCCACTGTGCCGCAAACTCCCTTTCAGAAGGTTCCAGCCAGTATCAGAACAGAAGGCGCAACAGTTCCTGCAGGTGTTCTTCTTCCTGAGGAGAAGAAACATGGCTCATACGTTCAATGAGCGACTTGCAAAGCGCTTTGCGGTTCAGCGTACGACCTGCTCTGAGTATTTCAACCACAACAACGCCCAGCGTTTCCTGCTGAGAGGGCAGTGATGCGCGGCTGAAGAAGGATGAAACATCTTTACTTACGCCAGTTACGGGCAGTCTGTGTTGCATAAGTTTCTCCATTGTACAGTTATTATGCTGAGTGTATAGATCTAAGTTATACAACAAATCAGTCATTGTACAGGTTTATTTTAGGTTCTGATTTTTAGAGGCCAAATCATCAGGTTTCAAAGCAACTGATCGCCCAATGACGTTGGGAGAAAGAGACAGGATGAGCCAGATAGCCGCTCTGACGGGACAGGCAACAAACGCCTGTAAACATGGGGGCCGGGCCTTTTTTCTTCTTAACGCGACATCGTTCCGCTGTACACCGCTGGTTTAATGAAAGGCGTATTTCTCTGTTATGCTTTGGCCACGTCTTTTTAAATACCCTGGCCAGTGTTATCCCTGACTAAGCGCGAAGAGGGTGTGCCATAGAATGGGTGGGCCGGGTCACATCCTGTTGCCAGCGCCTTCGCCGCCGATCAAAAGTCGGCTTGCCGGGCCCCTGCATTGTTATGTACGGCGCGCCAGTCCTGGCGGTAAATTTTTTTTCTCTGAGGATTACACTATGACGGCCTTTTATCAACTCAGTGCCACCCGTTTACATGGCGAGCGCATTACGATGGCCGACTATGCAGGCAAGGTGGTGTTGGTGGTGAATACCGCCAGTCATTGTGGCTTCACGCCCCAATATGCAGGCCTGGAAGCGCTTTACAAAAAGTATGCCGATCAGGGGCTGGTGGTACTGGGCTTTCCCTGCAACCAGTTCGGCAGGCAGGAACCCGGTAATGCCGACGATATCGCACAGACCTGCCATATCAACTATGGCGTGAGCTTCCCGATGTTCGAGAAAGTCGAGGTCAACGGCGCCGCAGCGCACCCGGTGTTTCGTTTCCTGAAACAGGCATTGCCTGGTGTGCTGGGTGGGCGGATTAAGTGGAATTTCACTAAGTTTCTGATCGCGCGTGATGGTAAACCGCTCAGACGATTTGCCCCCATCACTTCTCCTGAAAAAATGGAAGCTGCGATTGTTGCCGCGCTGGAAAGCACAGCGGCTGTGATGTGAAGCGTTGATCTGAGTGCCAGCAAAGGACAGCGACCCTGTCAGGTTGTCTGCCGTGCCGCAACCGGCGCCAGGAGGCTGACTGGCGCAGCGTTTGCCTGTCACCTCAGTAGCGCACCCGGCTGCTGCTCAGACGCAACGCGGGCGCGGCTGCCATAACCGGGCCCGGAATGACCGGCATGCCACCCAGCACAGACAGAAATGCCTCTGCCCAGTGATGGCTGTCATGCAGATGTAACCCCTTCATCAGGCGCGCGTGCAGGTGTCGCCGTTCACGCAGCGGCATCAGCAGGGCACTGTGAATGGCATCGGCCATGGCATCCGGATCGTAGGGATTGACGATAAGCGCGCCGTCCATCTGCTCCGCCGCGCCCGCAAACTGTGACAGGATCAACACACCCGGGTTTTCCGGATCCTGCAGGGCCACATACATCTTCGCCATCAGACTCATGCCTGACATCAGGGGCGTGACCAGCGCGACGCGTGAGGCACGATAAATACCCGCCTGCTCCTCACGGCTGTAGGCATGCGTCAGGCAATTCACGGGATACCAGTTCATCATGCCATGCACGCCATTACATTCTCTGCACAGAGTTTCTAACGTGTGCGTGACAGCCGCTGCCCGGTCCGCGTAGCCCGCAGCAGACGGGGCCAGTTGCAGCAGGGTAATATTTTTTTGATAGACGGCATGTTTGCGCAGTAACACTTCTACCGCACTGATGCGGTAAGGCAGCCCGGCGCTCTCATCAAGATGACCGCCGCTCAGAACGGTGTTTTCCGGTAAGCTTTCACGACACTGCATTTCCATAAACGCACAGCTGTTGCTGTCACGCAGGCAGCGCACATCGTCCAGATCGATCCCGACAGGAAAGACGCCGAGCTTTACAATCCGCCCCTGCACGCGAACGCTGTCTACGCTCAGGCGCTCGGTGCGGAATTCGCTTTCCAGCCAGACGATAAAGTTGTTCAGGTCCTGAACGGTCTGAAAGCCAAGCAGATCACAGCACAGCAGCGACTGTGTGAGCCAGCGCCAGTCGGGAATCGCCTCAAACATCGTGCCTGAGGGAAAGGGCTGGTGCAGGAAAAAGCCCACAGGATTAGTCAGTCCGGCCTCACGAAGGTAATGGGCGCAGCCCAGCAGATGGTAATCCTGTATCCAGATGGTGTCTTCGGGCATAGCGTTATCACAGATGACCCGCGCATAGGCTTCGTTAATCTTTTTGTATTCCCGATAGCCGTCAGCAGAAAAGCGGGCCAAATCCGGACGCTGGTGGAAAACCGGCCACAATCCCTGATGAACATAGTGGTGATAACCCTCTTTCACTTCGGCGGAAGACAGAGGAAAGGTCAGCGTTTCATAAGGGCCTTTCTGCTGAATGCTCAGCGGTCTTGGTGCATCAGAAGGCAGCACCGTCGTCTCACCATCCCAGCTTATCCAGAGTCCGCCATGGCGGGAAAGCAGGCCTTCATAAATTGCAGACAGTGTGGAACGTTGTGAATGATTATGTGATACCAGGATAAAACCTGACATGGTGTTTTCCTTATGGGCGGGCAGGGCATCAGTTGCCGTGCCCGGTGTCCAGCCGTTATCGGGTTGAGGTCGGATGAAAAACTGCAGCAGGCCACACATGGCAAAGCGTCCTGTCCGCTTAATGGTGGTGGGCGCGGTCAGCGCTCAAGCAATCGCTCAGGCCGTAAGGCGCAACCGCCCTGAGATAAAGACCCGGCAGCGAGGCATGGCAAATGAATCCGTTGCGTTCAAGAAAGTCCTGGTTACTGTCGCTCAGCGCAATAATGCGATGACAGCCACTGGCGCCAGGGTGGGTCAGACAGCAGTGGAGCAGCCAGGATCCCAGCCCGATATAGCGATACTCTGGCGAGATAAACAGGTCCTGTATAACCCAGGTTTCGGCCATATCGGTAACGACCCGCGCAAAACCAATCTGCCGGGTATGACGATAGAGGCCAAAGCAAAGACTGCTGTTCAGCGCCAGCGTCAGCAGACGTGCATCGGGAATAGCCGAACCCAGCCACTGGGCAATCAGCCGCGGGTTGAGCATGGCCGGATCGGTGTTGACCTCCATCGTCTCTCTGAACCATTTACGGGGAGACAGCAGGCGCAGCCGCTGTTGCTCGGCAAGATCCGCAATCACGGCATCACCACAAACCGGCAGGAAAGAGGCCGCATTCACACATTTCATCAACGGTTTCCTTTTACATGGACGCCTCAGCGCCCGGTGCCGTTGATTTAAGCGCCCGGCGTGTAAAAGTGGCGTAAAAAAGATCGGGCGCGGTGTAAAAAGGGTGCAAAGGAAAGGGCGAAGGCATGGGGGCCTGTGCCAGTGAAGAGGCCCCCGTGGCGCAAAGATTACGTGCCGTCGTATCCCCAACCTGATATATCCCTGTCCTCTCTCCTGAAAAGGGCGGCATGCATACGCTGAGGACGGGACAGAGAAGCAATGTTATGTGAAAGCGACTCGCCATCGTCTCTGCCCGAGCTGTACCGCAGGTCGCGTTTCAGGTGACCGGTTCTGACGATATAACAGGGTATAAAGCGGCTATCTTCTGCTTTATGCGCCGAGCAGCCATTGTTTTGCTGCGTTCATCATCGAGGCTGCATCCGTTCAGACTGCGCTGATAAAGGACAGGGGGAGATTTCCCGACCGGCGGGGTGATGCCGATTTTTGCCGCAAAAAAGCCGAAACAGCCACCATCAGCACGGTCGTTCTGCCGTGAGGATAACGGTGCCGCTTAGGTGAAGGGCGCGGTGAAGGCAATCTGGCAAAGTCATCATGACAACGGGAGATAACCGCACACATCACATATTTACAAATTTAAATGTGTAAATATAATGCCAGCCCTGTTTCTTTTTAAGGATGTTAATTATGCCGTCTCTTTTCACGCCCCTGACGCTGGGTGATCTCACGTTGCGTAACCGCATTGCGCTTCCACCCCTGACCCGTTGCCGTAGCGAGCAGCCGGGCAACATTCCCGGCAGGATGATGGTGGAGTACTATCGCCAGCGTGCCAGCGCGGGCTTCATGATCACCGAAGGTACGCAAATTGAACCGCGCGGGCAGGGCTATGCCTGGACGCCTGGCATTCACAGCGACGCACAAATTGCGGGATGGCGAAACGTCACCGACGCTGTGCATGCAGAGGGCGGAACGCTCTTTTGCCAGCTCTGGCACGTGGGCCGCGTATCGCACAATGCGTTGCAGCCCGGTAAACAGCCGCCTGTTGCTCCTTCCGCCGTTGCCGCCAGCGGCGTAAGGGTCTTTATTGAAACCGGACCTGGTGCCGGTATGCTGACGGAACCCAGCATGCCGCGCGAACTGACCACATCGGAAGTCAAAGCGATTGTGGCGATGTACCGCACGGCAGCAGAGAACGCGAAAAAAGCCGGTTTTGACGGTGTCGAGCTGCATGCCGCCAACGGTTATCTGATCAATCAGTTTATTTCTGAACACACCAATTTCCGTACCGATGAATATGGCGGCTCCCTTGATAACCGCCTGCGCTTTCTGCGTGAAGTCACCGAAGCGGTGAGTGCGGTATTTGGCAGTCACCGTGTCGGCGTACGTTTCGCGCCATTGTTCTCAAGCACAGAGGAAGAACGCGTTTATCTGGGGCTGGTTGAACGCAATCCGCATGCTACCTACATTCGTGCTGCGCAGATGCTAAACGAGCTTGAAACTGGCTATCTGTCTATCGCCGAAGCGGACTGGGACAACAGTCCGGAGATGCCCGAAAGCTTCCGTATTGCGCTGCGTGAAACCTTCCGTTCCCCCATCATGTATTCCGGACGTTATACCAGGGAAAAGGCCGAACGTATGCTGGAAAAGGGATGGGGCGATCTGTTTGGCTTCGGGCGCACGTTTATCGCTAACCCGGATTTACCGGCGCGTTTCAAAATGGGCTACCCGCTGAACAACGCGGATCCTGCCTCACTGTATGGTGGAAGTGAGAAAGGCTATACTGACTACCCTTTCTATTCTGCTTGAGGTTCTGAGACGGCATGACACCTGAAAATGCCATTAAATTACTGGCTAACCCGACACGGGTTGCGGTGCTCAAATGGCTTAAACGCCCTGACGAAGCCTTTGCTGACTATTCTCAGCTGTATCCCTTCGATCAGTACGGTGTCTGTGCCAGTCTTATTCAGGACAAAGCGGGCCTCTCACAGCCCGCCACCTCGTTATGTCTGAAAGCGCTGCATGATGCCGGCCTGCTTGAGGCAAGCAAGGTCGGTAAATGGACATACTATCGCCGGCGTGAAGAGGCGGTTCACGAGATGAATACGTCAATTATCCAGGCCCTGCAGGATCTGTAGGCGGCTTGTCAACGACAATCATACGGACGTCCGGTAACGCTGCGTTGTGGCACATCAGGACATGCATGAAAATCAGCGCCAGGCTCACGCATTTCGCTGGCGAGGAAGAGAGGGCGCATGAGCGCCACTCTCTTTTACCGTTGCGACGTTTAGGGCAGCCTGAATAAGTCACGATACAAAGCGCCATCCCTTCGCAACACGCGCCGGAATTTGTCGCAGATACCACAGCCTGTGAACCTGCGCCAGGCGGATGTGATTGCCCCTGTACCTTCCTGATGAAGCCTGGAACGCCAGCGTTTTCTGAATGTTCAGACGCTAAACGATCCAACAATCTGTCGTAATGTTTGGGCCTGTTCAGACAGCGAACGGGAGGCCATTGACGATTCCTGGACCAGCGCCGCGTTATTCTGTGTGACGCCGTCCATCTGATTCACTGCCACGCTGACTTCTGAAATTCCCTGCAGCTGTTCAGAAGAGGCCCGGGCAATCGAGTCCATCCCTTCAGCCAGGTCGCTGACCATACTCATGACCTTCAGGACGCTCTGCCCGGTTAGCGCGGCAATTTCTACGCCGCTGTCAACGTGTGCGACGGCCTGTTCAATCAGACGCTTGATGTCTTTCGCGGCCGTGGCACTACGCTGGGCAAGTGTCCGCACCTCACCAGCCACGACGGCGAATCCGCGACCATCTTCACCTGCACGCGCGGCTTCCACGGCGGCATTCAACGCCAGGATGTTGGTCTGAAAAGCGATGCTTTCAATCACGGACGTAATATCACGGACCTTGACTGCGCTCTCATGGATGTTGTGCATGGTATCGGTCATGTGGCTGACCTTGGACTTGTCGGCGTTAACGGTCTGTGCTGTTGCCCGGGCAGATTCAGCGGTCTGCTGCGCACCGGCTGTGTTGCTCTTCACCGTGCTGGTGAGCTGCTCCATGCTGGCGGCGGTCTGCTGCAGCGCGGCAGCCTGCTGCTCGGTTCGTGATGAGAGTTCTGTATTTCCCCGGTCGATTTCATCGGCCGCCAGCGCAACGGACGCGGAGGCGTCTTTAATCTGCAACACGATCCCGCGCAGTCTGGCTTGCATCGCGTCGAGAGACGCCATGAGGCTGCGGTCATCATTTTTTCGCAGTTGAACCGTTGAGGTCAGATTCCCTTGTGAAATAGCGTAAGCGAGCCGTTGCGCTGTAACCGGCTCACCGCCGAGTTCACGCATAATCTTGCGAATCAGGTAACTTCCCGTCAGCAAGCCCAAAATGACCGCAATGCCCAGCAGAACCAGCAAAATAATATAGGCCTGCTCCGTTGTCTTACTGTTCTGACTGACGGCATTATCAGAGCGCTGAGTGAGCACTTCGCCCATTGAGGTGAGTCCGTCAATCAGGGGGTTCTGGGCTGGTCTGACGGTATCAAGAAGAAATTTCACTGTTGCTGCGTTATTTTTCCCCAATGCCAGAGGAACAGTATTACTGAAGGAGTCCAGGGCATTTTTTTGACTCTTTTCTATTGCCTCAAACGCTTTTTTTTCCTCGTTACTGCCCGACTGGTCAATCATCTGGCCCAGTTGAGAACTACTGTCAACAAACCGGGCTTTTAATTTTTCAAGACGAGCGGATTGCTCTTCAAGACCTTTTTCATCTGTAAATAAGGACAGATTCCTTACCGTGATTGCCATATCACGCTGAATAAGTGTCAGGTCTGTGATTAATTTTGTTTTCTTCATATCACCCTGAACAATGGCTTCAAGGGTGTTTTTAGACTGGTATAAAGAATGAATGGCTACCACTATGCACAGGGAGAAAAAAATGATTAACGTGCCAAAACCCAAACCGAGCCGTGTTGCAATCTTCATAAATCTATCCTGATAAAGGGAGAGGGGGAAGGTGATCTTTCGGCACAGACAGACCAACCTTTATCGAAACCAGGACAATTAAATGTAAGAAAACACGTCATGGTAATTTCTGTAAAAATTAAATTTTGTCAATGAGTTAAGACGCATTATTCATAGGTTTTTCTTATATCCCTTCCGTCATAAAAGCATCGGTAAATCGCAGTAAAAAAGTCATGTCTTCCCCTCTGTCTTACGGCGTGACGGGTTTTAGCATGACTAAACAGAAGGGCAGATCACTGCGCTGGCCATGAAGGCGTCCGGGCGGAAAGGGCGCGGCGGTTCTGTGCGCATCTTAACTGCGGGCAGGCATCCCAATGAAAATGCAGAGAACCAGCCTGTCGCAACCGTCGCCCTGTCCAGCACTGACCCATCAATAACAATAATCGCAGTAATCGTTGAAGCAATTGCCTCCTGTGTCGATAACGCATGCTCAGCTCAATGTTGGGGCTGAGCCTGAAGCGTCAAAGCTGATTATTACTCAGTCATTTGTGTGCTTTTTTACGACACCAGTACGTGCATTCCTTTTAATTACAGTGGAAACAACAATATGTCTGTCATCAAGACAATGACCAGAAGCTTAACCGGTTCACGTTTTGCGGGGGGATCTCAGCCCGCCAACGGGATCTTTAACTGTGAAAGCTTACCCACTTCGCTCTCTGCAGCAGGCCTCAGCAGTCGTGCTGCGGGTATTTTGCTGACGTTTGTGCCGCCAGAGGCCGATTTTCATAAGGTCAGTCAGGCATGGCAACGCTTTACATCAACAGATTTGACCGTCATTACGCTCTCCTCTAACGGAGCGCTCAGCGCCAGCGGCAAGCAAACAACGTACTGCAAAGGCGACGGGCAGGAAGGCAGCTGGCTCTGGTTACCCCGTAACCTGATTGCAGAGCATGAAACACATGTGGTCGATCTGCACCTTCACGATACCCACACGGCGACGGATCGCATTCGTGCCATCCAGGATGAGCTGGCTGCGTTGAGGCTGAGCATGCCGCTCTCTGCTGACCGTACCTTTGCCATGATTTACTGTGACGGGCTGTCTGCATCGGAAGGGTTTTTAATGCAGGCCTGGTATAATACGGGCCGCTTTCCCTGCCTGGCAATCGGCGGATCCGCCGGTGGACGCGTCACCTTTGACGGGACATGGATTGGCGCTGGCGGGCGTGTACTGCAGGGGAAAGCCGTTATTGTTTTCTGCAAAATGGCGGCGGGTAAGTCCTTTTCACCCTTTAAGAGTCAGAACTTCGAGCCACTGAACAAGAGCTGGCTGATTGCCGAGGCGGATCCGGTTAAGCGTACCCTGACTTCCGTGTTCAACCCACAGGGGCAGCAACAGCCCTTCACCCAGGCACTGGCTGAACATCTGGGCTGCAATGAACAGCAGCTGACGGAGCGTCTGAAAGGTTTAACGTTTGCGGTGAAGGTAGGTGACGCGTATTTCATTCGTTCTGTAGCGAAGATGGACAGCCACAGTGTACAGTTTTTTTGCGATCTGGAGTTTGGCGATCGGCTTTACTTAATGCGTGAAACCGATTTTAAACAGGCTACGCTGCGGGACTGGCAGGCCTTTACGCAACGTCACGGCAAACCGGCGGCGGTCCTGATGAATGACTGCATACTGCGCCGACAGGGCAATCCCGATAAGCTGCACGATGCGCATTTCTTTAAAGGCATCCCGGCGGCCGGGTTCTCCAGCTTTGGTGAAATTCTGGGCGTACCGATCAATCAGACCTTGTCTGCACTGGTATTCTTCAATCATAACGTAAACGCCATGGCGCAATTTCCGGTGGAATATGCCAGCTATGCCGCGCACTATGCGCAGCGCGCGTTACGTCGCTGGGAAGCGCTAAACCGCGTCCAGTCGGGCGTGCTGGCTCGCGTGGTGAACTATCAGCAGGAGTTGGCACCTATCGTTCAGGCGCTGCCGGTACTTGAGGCGGCAACCCAGAGCCAGAGCGAAGCGTTGTCGATGGCCGAAAGCAGCATTCGCGCTATCAGCACTCTCGCCAAAGAAAGCCAGCAGGCACAAGGGCGCCTGGGGGGCGGGCTGGACGATCTGGAAGCGATATCTAACGGCATCAACGTTATTACGCACGGCATCAGCAATATCGCTTTCCAGACCAATATTCTGGCGCTCAATGCCGCTGTCGAGGCTGCACGCGCGGGGGAAGCTGGCAGAGGATTTGCCGTTGTGGCAGGGGAAGTTCGCCGTCTGGCGCAATCCTCGAAAGAGCAGGCTGAAGCGACCGCTAGCAACATTAATGATGCGGTCGACACGATCTCGCGTATCCGCGATGTCGCGACAAACACGGTACAAACCGCGACGGACATGGCAGACCGCAGTATCCAGGCTGCCGATGCGATTGCCGCCATGAGCGATCGAAGCCGCCATGAACGGGCAGGGATGGCGAAACAGCTGGATAATCTGCGCACCTTAACGGCAGGTATGGATGCGATGCAGGAAGCGGTCGCCGAGCTGAGAGTGCTGCAGACACTTTCCTCGTCACGATAAGTCACTGCTGGCGCCGCGACCAGGAAGGCCCTGCGCCAGTCTCTGTTAAGCAGGGATAACAACTGAGGTGATGGCAAAGTGAACCCGGGCTTTCTTGTTGTTATT
Organism: Pantoea sp. SGAir0183; assembly: GCF_043545505.1. Classification (NCBI taxonomy): domain Bacteria; kingdom Pseudomonadati; phylum Pseudomonadota; class Gammaproteobacteria; order Enterobacterales; family Erwiniaceae; genus Pantoea; species Pantoea sp. SGAir0183. Next base: position 2,563,537 of record NZ_CP028053.1, on the reverse strand, counting down.
TATCACACCTCGTCAGGTTGCTTATTAGCCGCCTTATTTTCAAGACGGAAAATTCAGCCTACGTTGCGTTTGATCCTCAATGTCTTAGTGGCTTTTTTCAAACCTGTTCTGTGAAGCTTTAAAACGAAAAAGCCACGCATTCGCGTGGCTTTCACAACCTTGTTCACTCACGTGCAGTTTGTTTTAACTACAGGGATTAGACGTTAAACAAGAAATTCATCACATCGCCATCTTTAACGATGTACTCTTTGCCTTCTGAACGCATCTTGCCCGCTTCTTTCGCGCCTTGCTCACCCTTATAGGTAATAAAGTCTTCAAACGCGATCGTTTGTGCGCGAATAAAGCCTTTCTCGAAGTCGGTGTGGATTTTACCGGCGGCCTGTGGGGCGGTGGCGCCAACAGGGATAGTCCATGCGCGTACTTCTTTGACGCCGGCGGTGAAATAGGTCTGCAGATTCAGCAGTGCGTAACCGGCACGAATCACGCGGTTCAGGCCTGGCTCTTCGATGCCCAGCTCGGCCATAAACTCGTCACGATCTTCGTCTTCCAGTTCGGCGATATCAGATTCGACAGAGGCACAGACTGGCACAACGACAGAACCTTCTTTGGCGGCGATTTCGCGCACTTTATCCAGGTACGGGTTGTTTTCAAAGCCATCTTCGTTGACGTTAGCAATGTACATCGTGGGCTTGAGCGTCAGGAAGCTCAGATAGCGCAGAGCGGCTTTGTCCTCATCGGTCAGATCCAGCGCGCGCAGCATGCCCGCGTTTTCCAGATGAGGCAGACATTTCTCCAGCGCCGCCTGTTCCGCTTTCGCGTCTTTATCGCCACCTTTGGCTTTTTTCTGCACGCGCTGCAGTGCACGTTCACAGGTGTCCAGATCCGCCAGCGCCAGCTCGGTGTTGATGGTTTCGATATCATCAGCCGGATCGACTTTATTATTCACGTGGATAATATTGTCGTTTTCAAAGCAGCGAACCACGTGGCCGATCGCTTCGGTTTCACGGATATTGGTCAGGAACTGGTTGCCCAGGCCCTCACCTTTCGATGCACCTTTTACCAGACCGGCGATATCGACGAATTCCATGGTAGTCGGAACCACGCGCTGTGGCTTGACGATCTCGGACAGCTGATCCAGACGCAGGTCAGGCATAGGTACAACGCCCGTGTTGGGTTCAATGGTGCAGAAGGGGAAGTTCGCCGCTTCAATACCCGCTTTTGTCAGCGCGTTAAACAGAGTGGATTTACCGACATTTGGCAGGCCCACGATACCGCATTTGAATCCCATGGTTTAATACCCTTTATAGCTGGATGGGCAACGCCTGGACGCAGGCGCCGCCGGAAACGTAAGATAATTTTCGCGCATTATACACAGATTCGCGACAATCGGGGCGATTAGACAGGCTTAAAGGCATGCAGGCGGTTCATTGCCTTAATGCGATCTTCCTTCAGCCACAGTTCGGTGCAGCGCGCTGCTTCATCAATGGCGTCATCGATCAGCTTTTGCTCACTGGCGGGCGGTTTGCCTAACACAAATCCGGTCACTTTGTTGCGGTCACCGGGATGGCCGATACCGATGCGCAGGCGATGAAAGTTATTATTATTGCCCAGCTTGCTGATGATGTCTTTCAGGCCGTTATGACCGCCGTGACCGCCGCCTTGTTTGAATTTCGCAATGCCCGGTGGCAGATCGAGTTCATCGTGCGCCACTAAAATTTCTTCGGGCGCAATACGGTAGAAGGTCGCCATCGCCGCGACCGCTTTGCCGCTGAGGTTCATAAAGGTGGTGGGCACCAGCAGTCGGACATCTTCGCCCGCCAGCGCCAGTCGCGCCGTATAACCGAAAAATTTGGCTTCTTCTTTTAACGACTGATTGTGCCGCTCAGCCAGCAAATCCAGATACCACGCCCCCGCGTTATGGCGCGTGGCGGCATATTCCGCACCGGGATTCGCCAGGCCGACAATCAGTTTAATGCTGCTCACAAGGAATATCCTGCTGTTATCACCAAAGGGCAGTAGTTTACTGTGCCAGGCTGCGGATCACAAAGTGTGAGCCACGAATTATTAGTGTCGGTGATTAATTGTTTTTCATCTAAATCAATAAGCTGTAATTATGCTTTGGTCACACTTATCCTGTTCTGAGTGTGACGAAGTGCACAAATTAGCCTGCTGTCATTGCCTAAACTACTGACAGGTTAACATTGTGTGCGCTCATCGGACCGCACCGTCAGGAGGTGAAAGATGAAACGTCATCACTCAAGTATGGCAGGAAATGCCTTAATGGCACTGGGCTTAGTGACCATGGTACTCGGCGTTGGTTTTTCGATTATTAACCAACTTCCCTCTTTAAATCTGCCGCAGATACTGGCGCAGGGCGCGATGTTTGGGATTTTCTTTGGCGCACTGTTATGGCTGGCCGGTGCCTGCATTAGCGGTCGTGAAAAAGTCGAAGATCGCTATTACTGGGAGCGGCATTATGGCGATAAACGCTGCCGCCGCAGCCATCACTCGTCATAATCACGTTCCCGGCAACGTCAGGCAGGGTTGGGTTCGGTTTCTGCCTTTGGCTTTTGCCTGATAGAGCGCTTTGTCAGCCAGCGCCATCAGTTCGCTAAAATCAATGTGGCGATTGTCGGCGGTAGAGAAGCCAATGCTGACGGAATAGGGAATCTGTCCCGGTCGGGAAAGGTGGATCGCCTGGCGCACCTGCTCGCACCAGACGTTAGCCTGCGCTGACATCATCGGCAGAAGGGCGGCAAATTCTTCGCCGCCCAGTCGCGCAAAGCGCGCCCCTTCAGGCAGCATGCCGGACACACGGTGACTGAAATCAATCAGAACCTGGTCGCCCTGATGATGCCCGTAGCGGTCATTAATACCTTTAAAATGGTCCAGATCGAATAACACCACCGTCAGCGCTTTATTCTGCTTCTGACAGGCTTCAATCATCACCTCGGCCCCGGTAAACAGCGCACGACGGTTCCAGATATTGGTCAGAGGATCGTGCAGTGAAGCCGCTTTCAGCGCATTGCGCGTCCGCTCATTGACCATCGCCAGAATCGTCACGGTAAACCCAATGACAAACAGCATGGATTCCATAATCACATAGACGGAGAAATTCGATCCGCTTATCGCGCCCTGAACGCCGACCGGGCGGGAATTATCCAGAAATATGCGAGCCACATGGAATATCAGGTGAATCCAGAGCAGGAGCTGGGCAGGCCAGAACGTTGCATCCATATTGCGCCGCGCCAGCCAGAGAAAATAGATAAGCGCTCCGGTATACCCGATGCAGAGCAGGCAGAGCACCAGTACGCGCAGCGATAAGCTGTAATAAAATCCCGGAATCAGGCAGAGCAGTGACCAGATCAGCGCCCCGACCAGACCACTCATCCCCGGCTGCTTACCGCAAAAGGTGCGAAACGCGCTGAACAATCCCCCGTAAGCCAGCATAAGCAACACGTTGCTCATGGCCACCGGTAAAAACTGATAGCCCTGGCTGCGCAGGCTACTGAGAATAAAGGCGACCAGCGTCAGTAAAATGGCCACGCAAACATAGCCCAGCGTGCGATCGTAATGCGAACCGACCCAGGCAAATGCCAGGATCAGACTCATAAACCCCAGTACGTAGAGTTCGCAAATAAATAACGTATAGACGTCGAGGTTCATAGTGGAAAACGATCGCAATAAAAAGTGCGGGCAAAGTACCACTCAACGCAGAATGGCAAAAGAGCAGATAAGATAATTTCAGCGAAAGAGTTTTTCGTAGTAAGCGTGACAATAACGGCGGTGACTCATAACGAAAATTTCTGTGAATCAAGCAGCTTTGTCGGAAGGGGAACGGCACAGACAAAAGAAAAGGCCGGACAGCGTGTCCGGCCTGCGAAGATTAGTGTTCGAACATTGCCGAAATGGACTCTTCGTTACTGATGCGGCGAATGGCTTCGGCCAGCATGCCTGACAGCGTCAGGGTACGGACGTTTGGCAGCGACTTCATCTCTTCGGATAACGGAATGGTGTCACACACGATAACCTGATCGATGACAGATTTACGTAAGTTTTCCACCGCGTTACCGGAGAAGATAGGGTGCGTCGCGTACGCGAACACGCGCTTGGCACCGCGCTCTTTCAGCGCTTCCGCGGCTTTGCACAGTGTGCCGCCGGTGTCGATCATGTCATCGACCAGCACACAGTCACGGCCCGCAACGTCACCAATGATATGCATAACCTGAGAAACGTTCGCACGCGGGCGACGTTTGTCGATGATGGCCATATCGGTGTCGTTCAGCAGTTTCGCAATAGCACGGGCACGAACCACGCCGCCAATGTCAGGCGAAACAACAATCGGGTTTTCCAGGCCAATCTGTAACATATCCTCCAGCAGAATGGGACTGCCGAAGACGTTATCAACCGGGACGTCGAAGAAGCCCTGGATCTGCTCAGCGTGCAGGTCAACCGTTAAAACACGGTCAACGCCGACGCTGGAAAGAAAGTCAGCCACGACTTTGGCGGTAATAGGCACACGCGCAGAACGCACGCGGCGGTCCTGACGGGCATAACCAAAGTAGGGGATAACAGCGGTAATACGACCAGCTGAAGCACGACGCAGCGCGTCGACCATCACGACCAGTTCCATCAAATTATCATTGGTGGGAGCACAGGTGGACTGGATGATGAAAATATCACCACCGCGTACATTTTCATTAATTTGTACGCTTACTTCGCCATCACTGAAACGACCGACAGCGGCGTCGCCCAGGCTGGTGTAAAGGCGGTTGGCAATACGTTGTGCTAGTTCCGGGGTGGCGTTACCAGCAAAAAGCTTCATATCAGGCACGAGAAGAACCTCAGGCTTTGCGTCCAGAGAATGAACGTCATGACAGTAACCGGCGAATACTGTCGTGATCGTTCACACGGGTATGTGAGTGCGAAACGTGCTGTATCTGGAACAGGGTGACACAGTCACGCTATCGCTAATCGCCTTGCAGAGTGCGCTGTAACGGCGAGACGTTAACGCCTCGGGCTACAAAACCGCGCACCCATGACGGGGCAAGTTCCAGCACCTGGCGAGCAGCGTACTCGGTGTCAAATTCAGCAAACACACAAGCACCTGTCCCTGTCAGGCGCGACGGCGCGTATTCTAGCAGCCATGAAACAAGCTCATCAACCTCACGAAAACGTTTTCTTACTACTGATTCGCAATCGTTAAGAAAGGGGGCCTGTAAAAGTGCTGATAAAGTGCGCACGGGCGTGTCACGGGGGAGTGCCGGATCGTTAAAGACCACCGGCGTGGCCACGCTGACGCCGGGATGGGCAACAAGATACCATTTTTCGGCAGGCGATGCGGGAGAAAGCACCTCGCCGACCCCTTCGGCGAAGGCGGCGTGCCCTTTAACGAACACCGGGACATCCGCACCCAGTTTCACGCCCATCTGTGCCAGTTCCGTCGGCGAAAAACCGGTTTTCCAGAGATGATTAAGCGCCACCAGAACCGTAGCGGCGTCAGAAGAACCGCCACCCAGTCCACCGCCCATTGGCAAACGCTTTTCAATGGCGATCCGCGCACCCGCCTGCGCCGGCAGCGTTCCCTTCTCGCGGGCAGCCGCCTTAAGCATGTCGGCGGCACGCACGATCAGGTTTTCAGCATCCGGCACGCCGGACACGGGCGTGAGAAGGGTAATGGCATCGCTCTGATCGGGAACAATCTCCAGACTGTCGCCATAATCCAGAAACTGAAACAGGGTTTGCAGGTTATGGTAACCGTCCGCCCGGCGCCCGGTGATGTACAAAAAAAGGTTCAGTTTTGCCGGAGCAGGCCAGGTGGTGATCATTTCAGCGTCCAGCTATCCATACGTAACTTGATGCGCTGATCGCCTTCTTTCAGCTCCAGGCTGGCGGGCAGCGCAGGGGTGACGTTGCTGTCGTAGCCGGCGATGGTCACCTGCCAGGTCTGGCCATCATGCTGATAGTTCAGGCTGCGCAACTGATACTGATCGTTAAGCTGGTAGTCGGTCGCATCGCCCGGCAGGCCCATCATCCACTGGCGCAGGTTGGTCAGCGGAATATCCATGCCGGTCAGCTGCGAGATCATCTTCTGCGCATCGTTGCTGACATAGCGTTTGCCCTGGCTATCCACGATCTGCACCACAGAACCCTGCGCATCAAGCTGCAGTTCTGTGCTGCCTAACGGGTTGGTTAACAGCAGACGATAACGGTCAGGTGCGGTCTGCTGCCAGTTGAAGCGGGCATAGACTTTTTGTTTGTCCGACAGATAGGCGAACGCGCCGCGCGTCTGGTACTGCGTCACTTTACTGACCGCTTGCTGATGATGTTGCCATTGGGGTGCAGTGGCGCTCGGGCCGGGACCTTGTGGTTTATTGATGCTACAGGCAGCCAGCAGAACAGCACCGGCCAGGGGTAAAAGGCGCAACAGATTGCGTGGGGAAGTAAGCATCAAGTGGTCATCTCCTCGGACTCATTTTTCATTGGTAACAGGTAACGCTAACCATCCGCATTTTAACCGTCAATGCTGTTATACGGCAAAATCGCTATGATCGGCTTAATCTTATTACAGTCATAGCCTTTGTATGGCTTTTCTTGATCTGCTGCATCTTGTAGAATGCGCTTCACAAAACCCTGACATTATTGGGACAACCCAACCTAAATCGCCATGACGCTGCTCGCTCTCGGAATCAATCACAAAACTGCACCCATTGCTCTGCGCGAACGCGTTGCGTTCGGGCCGGAGTCGCTGGAACAGGCCTTAGACAGCCTGTTATCCCAGCCCATGGTGCAGAGTGGCGTCGTGCTCTCCACCTGTAACCGAACCGAACTCTACCTGAGTGTAGAGCAACAGGTCGATCTGCAGGAACGTCTTGTGCGCTGGCTGTGTGACTATCACCAGCTTGATGAAGAGGATGTACGTAACAGCCTCTACTGGCATCAGGACAATGAGGCGGTCAGTCATCTTATGCGCGTCGCCAGCGGGCTGGATTCGCTGGTGCTGGGCGAGCCGCAGATTTTAGGGCAGGTGAAAAAAGCCTTTGCCGATTCGCAGCGCGGTCATGCACTGAGCAGTGAACTGGAACGTATGTTTCAGAAAACCTTCTCGGTTGCCAAGCGCGTGCGCACGGAAACGGAGATCGGCGCGAACGCCGTTTCCGTTGCCTTTGCCGCCTGTACGCTGGCGCGGCAGATCTTTGAGTCCCTTTCTACCGTCAACGTGTTACTGGTTGGCGCGGGGGAAACCATCGAGCTGGTGGCGCGTCATCTGAGTGAACATCAGGTCAAAAAACTGATTATTGCCAACCGTACCCGCGAACGCGCGGACGCGCTGGCGAAAGAAGTGGGCGCGGAAGTGATTGGCCTTGCGGACATCGACGCGCGCCTGGCCGATGCCGACATCGTCATTACTTCCACCTCCAGTCCCTTGCCCATCATTGGTAAAGGCATGATGGAACGGGCGCTCAAAGCGCGCCGTAACCAGCCAATGCTGCTGGTGGATATTGCGGTGCCGCGCGACGTAGAGCCGGAAGTGGGCAAGTTAGCGAATGCCTATCTCTACAGCGTTGACGACCTGCAGGCCATCATTGAGCAGAACCTTGCCCAGCGCAAAGCCGCTGCGGTGCAGGCCGAAAGTATCGTGGTGCAGGAATGCAGCGATTTCATGGCCTGGCTGCGTTCCCAGGGCGCGGTCAACTCTATTCGTGAATACCGTGCTCAGGCGGATGATATCCGCGCTGAACTGGAAGGCCGTGCGCTGCAGGCGCTGCAGCAGGGTGCCGATCCGCAAAAAGTGATGCAGGAACTGGCCCACAAGCTGACCAACCGTTTGATTCATGCACCGACCAAATCTCTTCAGCAGGCCGCGCGCGACGGCGACAGCGAACGCCTGCAGATTTTACGCGACAGCCTGGGTCTCGATTAGGCACACTGCTGTCGTCTTCTGTTACGGGAATCCCACAGTTAAATGAAAACCTCTATTGTTGCGAAACTGGAAGCGCTGCAGGAGCGCCACGAAGAAGTGGAAGCGATGCTGGGCGATGCAGGCGTCATTGCCGATCAGGAACGCTTTCGTGCTTTGTCGCGTGAATATGCTCAGTTGACCGATGTCACGCGCTGCTTCCGCGACTGGCAGCAGAACCAGGATGATATCGAGACGGCTAAAATGTTACTCGACGATCCTGAAATGCGCGATATGGCGCAGGAAGAGCTGCAGGCGGCGCGTGAGAAAACCGACGCGCTGGAGCAACAGTTGCAGCTGTTACTGCTGCCGAAAGATCCGGACGATGAGCGCGACTGTTTTGTCGAAGTCCGTGCCGGTACCGGCGGCGACGAAGCGGCCATTTTTGCGGGTGACCTGTTCCGTATGTACAGCCGTTACGCCGAGTCACGTCGCTGGCGGGTGGAAATCGTCAGCGCTAACGACGGTGAGCACGGTGGCTATAAAGAGGTGATTGCCCGTATTATGGGTGACGGTGCCTATGGCCGACTGAAATTTGAATCCGGCGGCCATCGCGTACAACGCGTACCCGAGACGGAATCCCAGGGCCGTATTCATACCTCTGCCTGTACGGTGGCGGTGATGCCTGAACTGCCGGAAGCGGAGCTGCCCGAGATCAACCCGTCAGATTTAAAAATCGATACTTTCCGCTCCTCCGGTGCCGGTGGGCAGCACGTTAACACCACCGACTCCGCGATCCGTATTACCCACTTGCCGACCGGTATTGTGGTGGAATGTCAGGATGAACGCTCTCAGCACAAGAACAAGGCAAAAGCCTTATCGGTGTTGGGCGCGCGTATCCATGCGGCCGAAATGGCAAAACGTCACGAAGCTGAAGCCAGCACCCGCCGTAACCTGCTGGGCAGCGGTGACCGTTCCGATCGTATCCGCACCTATAACTTCCCGCAGGGCCGTGTGACCGACCATCGCATCAACCTGACGCTTTATCGTCTGGATGAAACCATGGAAGGTAAACTGGACAGCCTGATCGAACCCATCGTTCAGGAATACCAGGCTGACCAACTGGCGGCGCTGGCCGGTCAGGATTAATGGATATTCGCCACTGGCTCAAACAGGCGGTTGCCACGCTGTGTGGGGGCGACAGCCCGAAGCGTGATGCGGAAATCCTGCTGGGTTATGTCACAGGCAAACCCCGCAGCTGGCTGGTGGCTTTTGATGAAACCCTGCTCAGTGACGCGCAGTTACAACAGTTGACGGCGTTGCTGGCACGGCGCGCACGGGGAGAACCGATTGCCCATTTAGTTGGCGAGCGCGAATTCTGGTCGCTCCCGCTGAGGGTTAGCGACGCCACACTTATCCCGCGGCCGGATACCGAGATCCTGGTTGAACAGGCGCTGGCCCGATTGCCTGCCGCACCTGCGCGCGTGCTGGATCTCGGCACGGGCACCGGCGCCATTGCCCTGGCGATTGCCAGCGAACGGCCCGATTGCACCGTGATCGGCGTTGATCGTGTCCCTGCTGCCGTTGCGCTGGCGCAGGATAACGCTGCGCATCTGGCGATAGCTAACGCGACGTTTGTGCACAGCCACTGGTTTGCACAGCTCACCCCGACCCGATTTGATCTTATCGTGAGTAATCCGCCTTACATTGATGCCAGCGATCACCATCTGGAGGAGGGCGATGTGCGTTTTGAACCGCGCAGCGCACTGGTGGCAGATGAGGCGGGCATGGCCGATCTCCGGTGGCTGATCGCACAGTCACCCGCCTGGTTACAGCCGGGTGGCTGGCTGCTACTGGAACATGGCTGGCAGCAGGATGAGGCGGTGCGTCAACTGATGTGCCAGCACCACTATCAGGCGGTGGACACGGTGAAGGATTACGGTGGCAATCCCCGGGTCACATTTGGGCAGACCGCGCCGATACCGGTATAGTGCCGCAACGTAAAATCACAGGGATGAATGATGTTTACTTATTACCCACTGCTAAAAAATCTGCATCTGCTGACCGTGGCGATCACGGTTTCGCTGTTTCTGCTGCGCTTCTACTGGCAGCGCGTTGGCGCAGCCATACTGCAACGCCGCTGGGTCCGCATCCTTCCACATGTCAACGACACGTTGCTGCTGCTGAGCGGCGCAGCGCTGGTAATGCTGACCCACTTCTATCCGTTTTCACCTCAGGGAAGCTGGCTGACGGAGAAGCTGTTAGGCGTTATTATCTATATTGCCCTTGGGTCCGTGGCGCTGAGCCGCCGCCCTCGTTCTGATCGCACCCGCTGGATGGCCTTTGTGGTCGCCTTAATCGCGCTGGTGACGATCATTAAGCTGGCACTGAGTAAAATGCCGTTATTGGGGATAGTATGAGCTCCACCGAACAACTTGATTACAGTGAAACACCGCTCTGTGAGGCGGTGATGGGTGCAACCAAAGCCATTCGCACCGATTTTCCGACCCTGTCGGTCGAACAACAGTTAGCGGCGTTAGTGGCTGAAGCCCGGGATTACGTCAGCGACCAACAGGATGCGGATTTAAAGCTCGAAAAGCTGCTGGAGCTGTTTTACAAGCAGTGGAAATTTGGCGGTGCCAGCGGCGTGTATAATCTGTCTGATGCACTCTGGCTGGATAAAGTGCTGAAAACCCGTCAGGGAACCGCCGTGTCACTGGGCGTGATTCTGCTGCATATTGCGGCGGAACTGGAACTGCCCCTGATGCCGGTGATTTTCCCGACGCAGTTGATTCTGCGCGCCGACTGGCTGGATGGCGACAAGTGGCTGATTAATCCGTTCAACGGGGAAACCCTGGATACGCACACGCTCGAAGTATGGCTGAAAGGCAATATCAGCCCGCTGGCGCGTCTGTATGATGACGATCTCGACGAAGCCAAAACCGTCAGCGTAATGCGCAAAATGCTGGATACGCTGAAAGCGGCGCTGATGGAAGAGAAGCAGATGGAGCTGGCCCTGAACGTCAGCCAGGTGTTGTTGCGCATTGACCCGGACGATCCCTATGAAATTCGCGATCGGGGATTAATCTATGCACAGCTTGAGTGCGATCATATCGCGTTAACGGACTTAACCTACTTCGTTGAACAGTGTCCTGAGGATCCGGTCAGCGAAATGATTAAAGTCCAGATTCACGCAATCGAACAAAAACGCGTGACGCTGCATTAAGCGTCACCCCAGATAAGGAAAGGGCATGACACAGAAAGTTGTCAGTATTGGTGATATCAGGGTCGCAAACGATCTGCCATTTGTTCTCTTTGGCGGCATGAACGTGCTGGAATCCTACGACCTCGCGATGCGCATCTGCGAGCACTATGTAAACGTGACCGACAAACTCGGCATTCCTTACGTTTTCAAAGCGTCTTTTGACAAAGCCAACCGCTCCTCCATCCACTCTTACCGTGGCCCCGGCCTGGAAGAGGGCATGAAGATTTTCCAGGCGCTGAAGCAGGCCTTTGGCGTGAAAATCATCACCGATGTGCACGAAGCGGCGCAGGCTCAGCCTGTGGCGGATGTTGTTGACGTGATTCAGCTGCCGGCCTTCCTGGCGCGTCAGACCGATCTGGTTGAGGCGATGGCGAAAACGGGCGCGGTGATTAACGTCAAGAAGCCCCAGTTTGTCAGCCCCGGTCAGATGGGCAACATCGTGGACAAGTTTGCCGAAGGCGGAAACGACAAGGTTATTCTTTGCGACCGCGGCAGTAACTTTGGCTACGACAACCTGGTAGTGGATATGCTGGGTTTCAACGTCATGAAAAAGGTGACGAATAACTCGCCGGTGATTTTCGACGTGACGCACGCGCTGCAAACCCGCGATCCGTTCGGTGCAGCCTCAGGCGGACGCCGTGCTCAGGTGGCCGAACTGGCGCGTGCCGGTATGGCGGTGGGCATTGCGGGCCTGTTTATTGAAGCCCATCCGGAGCCGGACAACGCCAAATGCGACGGTCCGTCGGCGTTACCGCTGGATAAACTGGAACCGTTCCTGGTGCAGATGAAGGCGATTGACGATCTGGTGAAAAGCTTCCCGGCACTGGACACCAGCAAATAAGCCGCAGTGCAGACGAAAAAAGAGCGAATTCTCGCTCTTTTTTTTCGTCTCAGGTTTGTGAGATTACAGCATGATGGTCATCAGATAGCCGACAAATAAGGCCAGGTGCGCGGCACCATTCAGCACATTCGTTCTGCCGGTTGAGAAGCTAATCTGACACAGGATCAGAGAGGCAATCATAATGACCATCTGCGGCGGTTCCAGGCCGAATATCAATTCCTGGCCTGTCAGCGTCGCAATAATAGAGACCGCCGGTACGGTCAGCGAAATCGTGGCCAGCACTGAGCCAAAGAACAGGTTCATCGCGCGCTGTACCTGGTTCATCAGGACGGCCCGGATGGCACCCAGACCTTCCGGTGAGAGGATCAGTAACGCCACCAGGAAGCCGGTGAACTGCTTCGGTGCGTTGAGGTCGGTCAGCAGATGCTCCAGCGGGTTAGCATTCATCTTGGTGACGGCAATCACCGCAATAAGATGCACGATCAGCCAGATGGCGTGCCAGAGGCTACTGTGCGCAGAAGGTTTACCGTGGTGAGGATCGCCATCATCACTGTCATCTTCGTGCTCATAGACAAACAGGCTCTGGTGCGTTTTGGTCTGAATCAACAGGAAAACGCCATACATCGCGGCAGAAATAGCGGCAATCAGTAAACTTTGCGCAGCGGTGAAATTTCCGTCCGGCAAGGCATTCGGAAACACCAGCACCAGGATGGCTAACGGAAAAATAGCGATCAGGTATTGCTTTACCCCGGCCAGATTCACGTATTGCGTCGCAAACTTTCTGCCGCCCAGCAGTAAGGCAAAGCCCACCAGCCCGCCGGTCACGATCATAATGATCGAGTAGAGCGTATCGCGCATCAGCGCAGGTGCCGCATCGCCGGTGGCCATCAGTGCCGAAATCAGGCTGACTTCCAGAATCACGACAGACAGGCTGAGGATCAGGGAACCATAGGGTTCGCCCAGGCGGTGAGCCAGCACATCCGCATGACGCACCACGCTGAACGCGCTGCTGAGAATAGCAACCAGCGCCAGTAAATTAATGCCGACGACGAGCGGGAGTGAGGTTTGTGCACCAAAAAAATAGAGTACACCCAGGGCAATAAGGGGAAGTATCAGTGAAAACTCTTTGTGACGTGTTTTTTCATGTAAAGGCATTCACTCTCCTCGCTGCTGAATAAAAGGGGCAATTCATTTACCCACCCTGACAGGGAAATATATAAGTCAGGCAGTGTAACTTTTCAATCGAACAGCAGGTGAAAATTTACCGCTTTTTACTTTCACACACATTCAGCCTGAAAAGGGGTTTATAAAAATTTATTCCCGCTTTTGTCCGATAAATCAGTCATAAAGCAAATCCTCTTTCGCGATAATCTTCCGCATTATTGCAAAATACATCCCAATAAGGTGATCGTTAATGCCGGAACAGAGAAATAACAAGCGGAGAGGCGCAGAAACCACAGTTTGCATTTTGGCTTATCTGCGCCAGACTTATAAACCATCATGTTAGAGGAGGATAAACGATGCCTTATGCTAAGCGAAGCGACCTGCCAGAAAGCGTTAAGCACGTCCTGCCAGCGCATGCCCAGGATATCTATCAACAGGCCTTTAACAATGCCTGGTCACAATATAAGGATCCCGATGACCGGCGAGGCAATGAATCACGCGAGGAAGTGGCCCACAAAGTGGCCTGGTCAGCGGTGAAACATGACTATGAAAAAGGGGATGACGATAAATGGCATCACAAAAAATAGTGTGTTGCGTTGTGGGCCTGAACAGCAGGCCCGTTTATATGTCCCGTCCCGCCAGCATCATGTCCGTTCTCACGCGCATTTCTTCCCTCTGATCGCCCACGTTTCAGGCTTCTTTTCGCGCCCACGTTACGCATGTTTACTTCACGTTGCGCGAGCAGGGGTTATCCTGAACGCCAGGATGCCGTGAAGAAACTCATCAGCCCTTACCGTTTTACGCGCTGTAAAACACCTTTTTGCGGTGTTATAGCTGCCGCTTTTAATAGTTAAATAAAGGCTATTTTTTAGCGGATATTCCCACTCTTACTTGAAACTGATTTTGTTAATAATTAATGTCAGTTTAATGAATACAGCGTAAATTTGTGAATGTTCACGCAACAGAACCGAGGAGTGTCTTACACAGGACGTGGTGAAAGTCGAGGAGGTCGCATTGCTTACCCGGGAATTTTTATTAAAAGCGGATTGTAAAACATCATTTGGTGATATTGAGGAGACATTACTGTGGAGTTGTGAACAGCGCGCGGCGTCGCTGGCGGCAACCCTGGCATGTCGGCCCGATCACAGCCCGGTATGGATCTTCGGCTACGGTTCTCTGATGTGGAACCCGGTATTTGAAGCCGATGAAGTGGCATCGGCCTCGCTGCACGGCTGGCACCGTGCCTTTTGCTTGCGCCTCACAGCCGGGCGCGGCACGGCTTCCCATCCGGGGCGCATGCTGGCGCTGAAAGAGGGCGGCATCACGCAGGGACTGGCATTTCGCCTGCCGGAATCACGGCTGCACGACGAACTGGCATTACTGTGGAAGCGTGAAATGATCACCGGCTGCTATTTGCCGACCTGGTGTGAGCTGGTGCTGGACGATCAACGCCGCGTGACGGCGCTGGTTTTTATTATGGATCCGCGTCATCCGCTTTATGAACCGGATACCTGTCCTCAGGCGGTTGCGCCCCTGATCGCAGCGGCCAGTGGACCGTTAGGCTCGAACGCCCAGTACCTGTTTTCGCTGGAAGAAGAACTGACTAAGCGCGGGATGCAGGAGGACGATTTGATCCGCCTGGCGCACCAGGTGCGTGAACTGCAGCAGCACTGGCCAAGACAGGCGTAATCCGCGCCCGCCAGGCCAGCAGCATCCGGTCACTGAGTTGGGTTAATCAGCCAGGTGCCCGGTCTGTCAATCACCACGGACTGACTGCGCGTCGTATTCCCGGCATGCACATCAATGCGGTACTGGCCTGCCGCCAGGTTCAGCACGGCAAAACCGTTGCTGCTGGCGTGCAAGGCCACGGGCTGACCGTTCAGGACCACCTGTTCATCACCGGCCAGTTTCAGGTAAACCATCGCCAGGCCCGCGGGCACCGTGCCGGTCGCTGGTGCAGCACTGCGTTTCGCCACCTGTGGCACCGAAGCGGTTTGCGAGTTTTCAACCCACACCACCGCGCCGACGGCAATAACGGCAACGGCGGCCAGCGCCAGAAGCCCCGGTGACAGACGACGCACTGTGCGTCCGGTCAGCGGTTCCGCCATCGTCGCCCCGTGATTCATCGCCAGGACCACCGGTGGGACCGTGTCGGCCGCGGCTGCGTCCAGTTGGTTTTGCGCGTCATTGCGCTGTTGCAGACTGTTAACGACCGCCTCCACATCGCTGACCGGTAAGGCAATGAGGGCAGCAAACACGTCGATGCTCTGCGGACGATCGTGCGGTTTCATCAATAGCGCACAGTCAATGGCATGCAGCAGCGGCAGCGAATAGCCTGAAGGCTTACGCACTACCAGCGGTTGATAGTTGTCTTCAATGCAGCGCACCACGCTGACCGGCGGCGGGGAGCCGGTAATCAGCGTGTGCAGTACCGCGCCCAGCGCATAGATATCTGTCCACGGGCCTTGTTCACCTTCGCCTTCTTCGCTGTACTGCTCAATGGGGGCAAAACCCGGTTTCAGCATGATTTCGGTTTCATCAGAGAGATTGCCTATCTCTTTGCGGGCAGAGCCAAAGTCGAGCAGCACCGGCAGTTGATTTTCCTGAATCTGAATATTATCCAGCGAAATATCACGATGCAGATAGCCAGCCTGATGAATGGTATTGATAGCCCCCAGCAAGGGCGGCAGTAAGCGGCGAATCCAGTCTTCGGTGATAGACTCATGGCTGGTTAACTGCCACTCTTTCAACGTCATGCCGTTGTAGTAAAGTGTGCCCATATAGGCGGTGCCGTTTTGTTCCCAGAAGCGCAGGACATGCAACAGGCCCGGATGATTGAAGCGTGCCAGCAGTCGGGCTTCCTGAATAAAGCTGTTCAGACCGGCATTAAACAGCTTCTGAAAACGTTCACCGCGCAATTCCAGCGACATATCCGCCGTCCTGAACGCCAGCGAAACAGGCATGTATTCTTTAATGGCAATGGTGCGTTCAAGTTGATGGTCCCATGCGCGATAGACAATGCCGAAACCGCCGCCGCCAATCACTTCTTTGATTTCGAACTCGTTAAAGCGATATCCGTCAGGCAAGGCATTCGGTACTGCTTTCTGATTGTCATTAGCCGACATAGTGGACTCTCTGAACTGGGCCTGCTTGCCAGGCAACGCGATAATTAATGGATGTTACGCCAGGCACCTGCGCCGGGATCAACCTGATCCGCGCGCAAGGTGTCCACAAGTAACACATTCACTTTCTGTTGTGACGGTAAACTGCCTGCCCACCGGCTACGCAGCGTGCCGAGCCGTGCAGACAGGGCGCTGGCATTCTGCTGCGCAGTGGCTTTATCCGCTCTGACCAGAAGGGTGCCCTCAAAGCGCCACAGATGTTGCGTATCGTCGAAAGGCAGCACCAGCCAGCTGTCAGGCGCATCAGCACGGGTCACAATCATGCGCTGTTTATTGACGCTAACGATTTGCAGGGCGTTACCGGCAATGGCCAGACTGGCGATCGGGTAACCCTGGTAAAACGTGACGGCAAGCGTCTGCGGTTGGCCGTGTCCACTGACGGTAATATCACTGTTGCCTTCGAGCCAGCCTTCCGACGAGCAGCGCAACCGACCGCCTTGCGGGACAAAGATCGACAATCCGTTTTCGTCCCATGCGGTGCGAAAGCGGCAGCCATCAGGTAACGCAAAATGCTGTAACGGGGTGCTGTCTGCTGGCCGCGACGCGACAACCGGAACGTTACTGCTTGTGGCGGCATCGGCGTTCACAATCAGACGCCAGTTCTGCAATTTACTGGCGCTGCCGGAAGCCAGCACGCTACCCTGGCTGTTGGTCATTTGCCAGGGCAGAACGTCTAGTTCATTGCACTGATTCGCTAACAGTGTCCCGACGCGCGGCAGGAACGATTTAAGGATCTCTGCATTCTGGCTCTTACCCGAGACAATACGCAGTGGCAGTGTCTCCTGGCACCAGTCGTCGGGCGTTTTGCCTTCAACGTTGTCGATATACACTTCCAGTTCGAGGCTGGGTGAGTACACCACGCGATAATTTTCCGCCTGCGCAGTAAAGGCCATCAACAAGGTAGCCAGAGCGGGCAACCACACTTTCATAGCGTTTCTTTCATCCATCACGAGAGGGCAGAAAACGGGTTGAGTCAGCCAGCGAATAAAGCAGCGTGGCCTCCTGCGGTTCGCCGATCCACACGGCCAGCGCACTCAGATTATCTTTCTTTACTTCACGGCTCACGGCATGTTCCATCAACGTCAGCCACTCTTCACAGGCATTCACCATGCGCAAGGTCTGCTCCATTTCCCGGGTGGTCAGATTGAGCCAAAACCCGTCGCTACAGACTAAAAACGCATCGCCGTCTTCCAGCAGTATTTCGTCAGAAAAGCTCACAGGATGGGCAGGTTCTGTGCCGAGCGCATTATAAAGTAAATTACTGTTAATTCCGGTATTTTCATAGCCTGCCTCGCTCAGTTTTTGCACAAGACTGTGGTCGCGGGTGACCGCATTGAGCACGCCATGCCGAAAGTGGTAAACCCGGCTGTCGCCCGCGTGCGCCCACCATGCGCGCTGTCGGGTGCGGTCGATAAACAGGCCCGCCAGCGTGGTGCACATCGTGGCAAAATTCGGATTATTACCCTGTGCGATTTCAAGCACAGAGCGGCACGTTTCTATCGCCTGCTGTGTGAAGGCGAGGGTAAGGTGCGGACAGGTGTGCAACTGAGTCAGCAGGCTGTCGCATACCAGTTGTGCCGCCTGTTCCCCACCGGGCAGTCCCGCTACGCCGTCGCATACCACGAAGCTGGCCTGATGGGCATTCAGTACCACACCGGTGCGATCCGCATGTTCATCACGCTGACCTTGCTGACTTCGCTGGGCAAACGCGATATTCATGCATCATCCGTACGCGTCTGGGAATCTTTGTACTGATTCACCTCCATGTCGTAAGCATGAAGGAAAGCTTCACCAAACAGCGTATGGAAATCGTCTTCGATTTCACCCGCAGTGCGCTGATAGCGGCGAGTGAAATAGTCCCACAGTGCGGCTTTTTGATAAGGCGTAAACGGGACTTTTGACACGGCACCGTCTGACTTCGCCTGCTCCTCCAGCCCCTGCGGATTAAACGACTGCAACATGGCGGCGATGATGGCGCGGATCCCGGCGATCATGCCCAACTGATGTGCCTGCAGATCCACCAGCGCATCCCGTACCGCCTGTTCAGGCTGCATAAAGCCCGGCATCTGGCTCTGGTACATCTGCATCAATACGGTTTTGCCCGAGGGCAGAATCTTGAACGGGTTATTTGCTTCGTTCAGGATCATCGTCATTTCCGCTTTGACGCCCCGTTTAAGGATAGAGCGCGACGACAGCAATGCCACCGTGCCCTGCGAAAACAGACTTAACATGCGGCCAGTGGTCCGCATCTGTTCTTCGTTAATCACCGTATTGTGGCCGTTGCTTAGTCCCATACCGTCAAGCAGCGCCGCGACCAGGTTGTCGTGATCGTGTGCGGCGGGCGAGGGCGCATATCGGGACTCACCGGCCTGGGGATCGATGGCCAGCCTGGCATCGCCCCGGTGGTCGTGGCGTCTGGCGACAGGTTCCTGAGCGACCTCTTCGACTTCAGTAAATTCGGGGATATCCAGCGGATTCGTCTGCGGGCCCGTATGGCTAAAAAACGCCAACGGATCGCTGTTGATGCCCTGTACCGCAGGGTCACGTACGTCGATGGCATAGTCGCCGATGCGCAGAGCATCCCCGTGTTTCAGGCTCACCTGCATCCCCCGGCTGAGCGGCACACCGTTGTGTTCGACCGGTGTCACGCTGCCCTGATTAGTCAGGCGGCACTCTCCGTTACAGGACAGGTGCACCAGCGCCTGCAGACGAGAAATAGAACGGGCTTCATCCGGTAACACCAAATCGTTATCCTGACTGCGGCCGATCGTGCCGCCCGGCGGATGAAACGTGACGGTTTTCACCGGCACATCAGACGTGCATTGAACGATGGTAAATTGCATGAGCTATCCCGTTATGAAGGACAAAGGCAACGTCTCACTCGAACATCGGTGGATAGAGGCCGTTGCGTCCCGGCTGTGCACCTGCTGCCGGATTAAACAGTAATGAGAACAGTTCTGCCGTGAGGGTACCGCTATGCTTGTGTGTCGCATGTACGAAACCGTCACTGCGGTTGCTCCACCAGTAACTTATGTGTTGCTGCGGGTCGAAATGTTCGGCGACGTCCTGCCAGCTCAGCGTGCAAGGCAAATCCGCGAAACCGATTACATCCATAATATCTGACGGCTGCTGGACCGGGACCATCAGCGGAGCCAGGGCCTGGATGTGCTGATCGAGCTGGTCCGGGCTCAGACCGTGAGTCACGGCATTCAGCAGCGTGGCCCCCAAATCCTGATACCAGTCCCCCGAGATCGTTAACTGTGCCGGATGCCACTGACTGAGCGGAAAGCTCAGCAAGGCCAGCAGCGGCCAGGCGCGCCCCACACGATCGCATGACGGTAACAGGCAGCCCATCTGTACCTGCTGACGCGTTGGCGTGATCGGTAAGACAAAATTCCACACCGGCGCGCGCAGAAAATCGGCGCTCACGGCCGCGTCCAGCTGATGCCAGTGAATGAGGCCCTGCTGAAACCAGTGATTCCACGGCGTGATGACCTGTTCAGTGAGCCGATGATGTATAAAGTCCCCTGTTGAGGGCAGTTTGCCAAACCAGCCAGGGGCCAGAGATACAGACATGTTCACCTCGCCATTATGGATTATGCGTTGTCGGGCGCTGTGCCTTCGCGGGGGCAATCGCCAGTACCGCGCCGCCGCGCCCCGCATTGTTCAAATTATCAGCCAGCTTGCGCATCATCAGCGCATTGTCACGCGCATAAGGTGAAGACTGAATTTGCTGATCGAGTAGCTGGCTTAAGTGCCAGTCAAGCTGCTGCAAATCCCGCGCGCTGACCTTTTCAGGTAACGAACGCTGCAGATTTTGCAGTAGCCAGGCCCGTAGAAATTCCCCATCGTAGTTTCTGGGCTGATACAGCATCTGATAAGCGCGGAGCGCATTACGACTGTATTCATTGTCATCACCGGGATCGTTACGCAGCAGGTTGGTGATCTGCTGAGCGACCCGGGGCAGCAGTAAAGACTTAAGCGCATTTTGATAAAGCGCCCAGGCGGCATCGCTGACCTGATTGCCACGATATAAGCCTGCCCGCATAGTAAGCGGCGGATTATCGAGAGAAAACTGGTCGGACACCGGTAACTTCACCAGGTTATTCAGAAAGGGTAGCAGATCGAAAATATTATCAGCGGGCTGATGTATCACTTGCTGACTTTGTGCAGAAATTGCCGGTACGCGCGCGGTAACCTGCTGCAGATAATGCTGGTTCTGATAGTAGCTGATCAACCACAGTCCGCTCATGATCACCAGCGCCCCGGCCAGCATGCCATAGCCAATCCAGTGCAGGAGCTGATTACGGTATTCCCAGCGGCGATTGCTGCCCGCCAGACCACTTTCTTTAAACACCAGATTGCTCAGCAAATCACGAATAAAAAAGCTCTGGCCTTTATTGCCGGGAATAGGGCTGTTGCGGTTGACCCGATCCCAGGCGGCAATCGAGTGAGCCCCCGCCTGACGCAGTTGCAGTTTGCGGCTCAGCTCGCCCATCACGCGGTCAAAAGGCAAACCTTCCTGTGTACCGCTGGTAAAGAACAGCCCACGAGGATTCCAGGCCACGGTCTCAGAACGCGGGGAAAAAATGCTGTCCAGGTATTCGCTGAGCAGGGGACGCAGCGAAGCAAACTCCTGCGGAAACAGAAAACATTCTGCCCGCTCATTGAGGTCGCGCTCATGGGTCATTTGCCCGGCCAGTTGCTGCTGCAGTTGCTGTTCTAACTGCGTAAACTGCCCCTCGAAGTGAAGATGCCAGTCCTGCTTGTGTGGCTTACCGGCTTCCCAGGGAAACGTGAAGCCCCAGATAGCATCGCGGCGGGCCTTCTCCATGCTGCCGAAATAACTCATAAAGCCTTTCAGCAGGTCGGTTTTGGTCACCATGACATAGACGGGAAAATGAATACCGGTGTGCTGATGCAGTTCGTTCAGCCGTTCGCGCAGGGCGTTCGCCTGTTCGTAACGCGCCTCAGCCGAATCGCTGAGTAAATCCGCGACGCTGATGGTCAGGATGACGCCGTTGATCGGCTGCCGCGCCCGATAGCGCTTCAGCAGATTGATAAAACTCTGCCACTCGCTGGCATCGCGTGCCCGCTGGCTTTCCTGTAACGCATAGCGCCCGGCAGTATCGATCAGCACGGCGCTGTCGGTGAACCACCAGTCGCAGTGCCGGGTACCGCCGACGCCGCGAACGGCCTCGTTGCCGAACGTATCGGTCAGGGGAAATTTCAGGCCGGCATTGAGCAGAGCGGTGGTTTTACCGGCACCCGGCGCACCAATCATCAGATACCAGGGAAGCTGATAGAGGTAATTGGCGTTAATCCGTGCCCACAGGCTGCCCTGGCGTCGGCCAAAATGGGTGCGCTTGAGGCGCATGGCCGCCTCACTAAAGCGCTGGCTGAGCAGCGCCTCAGTGGCCTGCCGTTCCGCCGGATCGTCGCTCTCTGCGACCTGCAACCGGTCAAGCAGGCGACTGTTGAACCAGGCACGGTACAGCGCAGGAATTAGCTGGAAACCAATCCAGAGAAGATAAAGCAGACTGACCACAATCTTGCGGTGTAGCGCGGGTTCAAGCGGGCGGGTTTCATTCCACGCGATAAGCGGTCCCAGCATCCACAGCAGGCAACTCAGTGCCGTGACGCCAATAAAGCTCCACAGCAGCCGATGCGTTAAGAATAAGCGGAAAGAAGCGCGCATCAGGGTGTTCCTTGGTGAGTACTCAGTGTTTCAGGTGCGGCAAACAGCGTAATTTCAACACGGCGATTACGGGTACGGTTCTCGCTGCTGTCGTTGGGCAGCAGCGGATCGCTGTCGCCGCGGCCTTCTGACCGCAGCACGTGTGAATCGGCCAGTTGCACCTGCAGTAACTGGCTAATCGCCCGGGCACGGGCGAAAGAGAATTCATAGTTTGAGGCAAACCGACTGCCGTCAACAGGCTGATCGTCGGTAAACACCGACACCAGAATGGTGCCTTTGACGTCTTTCATCGCTGCGGAGACCCGCGCCAGAAGCGCCCGGCCCACCGGATTAATCACCGTGCCCTGTTCGGCAAACAGCTTGTCTGCCGGGATAATCACTTTGCTGCCAAACGCACCGTCGCTGACTTCGAGCTGGCCGGCGGCGATCACGTCATTTAACCGCTGACGTAAGTCGAGCAGCGCCTGTGGCGACGAAGGGCGACGATTCATCATGATTTGTGGCAACGGCATATTATACAGACTGCGCAGCAGAGGCTCAGCCGCGTTGCCGAGCCGCCAGTTGAGTCCGCTGTAAATCAGGCAGCCGATCAGGGCCACCAGCATGGCACAGGCCCAGAGTGGCACCATCGGACGGGCCAGCGTATTAACCAGCGGATGTACCTGCACCAGCGGCGTGGACTCCGTGGTTTGCTGCGCACGGGTTTCGTCGATCAGCGCTTTTAACCTTGCCCGCAGGCTGTCGCACTGCGCCCGGCCTTTTTCACTGCCCCGGTAACGCCCTTCATAACCCAGCAGCAGGCAGTAATGAATAATTTCCAGCAGCCAAAGGTGCTGCTGAGGGCTTTGTGAAATGCGTGAAAGCAGCTGGAAGAACTTTTCGCCGCCCCAGCTTTCATTATGGAAGGTCACCAGCATGCCGTTGCCGGACCAGACGCCGCGCGTGCCCCATGGCGTTTGCGCGGCGGCTTCATCCAGGGCACTGCACACACAGTACCGTGCACCGATGATCATCTCAAACGGCAGGCCTGCCTGCTTGCAGCGTTGTTCAAACAGGCGGATTTCATCAATCAGAGACTGACGTAAACCTGCCGGGTCATCGTGGGTAGCAGCCTGACGAATTTGCACCACCGCATTCAGCAGAGGCGCGGCCGCTTTAAGTAACAAATTTTCGCGACCAGAGGTCGTCACCTCACGCGGTGAAGATTCCACGCTCATGGCTGTGTGTACTTCCCGCGTTGCGTTGCGCGTCCGGCAGCATGCGCAGGACGGCAGGGGTTAAATTTCATCAGTTCATGATCCAGGTTGCCGTCGTGACAGGACCGCAGTGTCTGCTGTCGCCACCCACGTCAACGCACAGGGGTTAAGTTATCTGGCCATGCAAATGCGTGCTGCCTCGCGTGTCACCGTCAGGACGATGGTTCACACCTGTGGTCAGCTCAACCTCGCCGGGAGCCTGCCCGCGGACATCACCGCAATGGCATATCCGTATCGGCAACGTCGGGGTGGACCGGGGCTGTGTTGAGCCTTTGCCCGCGCGGCCTGACTCAGGCAAGGGCGGTGGGCATGTCCCGAACAGGGCGCGCACGTTCCACTGCACGTCACCGGCGAATCGGCATTGACCGAGGAGGGGGGCGTTTTGCTGCCGGACAAAAAATGTGCAGCTAACGGGCAAAACGCTAAATGATTTTTCACCCTTTTCCTCACGTCAGTGTCTCTGCCTGCACGATGTTTATCACACGTATCGCGCCTCCTCATCGGGAGGCGCACAGCCGGGCAGGTGATCTGTTCAGAGACAAGGCCGCTCATGGTCACTCTTTACAGCGCTCAGTCTACCTAAGACTTTTGAGAATTCAAACCATTGCACCCAATGATATAGCATGGTAATGGCCGTTTAGCCCGTTCCTTGTGCAGGGGCTTCAGGGATGGCGCCTCCGGGGCATTATCGGGCGCATTACTCGCGACATTTCGCCTCAAAAAAGCGGGTGATCCCATCCCTGCCACGGCCCGGCGGCCTGGGTAAAAGAATAAGCCGCGTTAACCACTTTACACCGCAGTGAGAAACGGAAAGGGCGGAACGTGCGGCACAAGCCGTCAGGCTAAGAAAAGACGGGGCGGAAACGGCACGGCTTTTGCTTGACTCCTTTTTTGTACGAAAAGGGGATGAGCAATGGATGACGCACTGAGCTGGGTGCAGGCCTCACGGCAAAGCGATATTGCCAGCCTGCAACGCCTTCGCCAGACCGGTAAACTCATTACCACCGTCAGCGAACTGGTGCATCAGCTTCAGCGTGAGCGGGGGGCGAGCACTCTGTGGATTTGTTCTGAAGGCCGGCTTTACGGTGAGCAGCGGCTCGCCAGTGAGCAGGATGTGACGCGCTGCCAACGGGATTTTTGCCAGGCCTTACCCAAAGCCGAAGCCCAGCCGGGATACAGCCGGTTCTGTAACCTGATCGCCGCCGCGCTGCAGGCCCTGGCCGGGTTACCGGCGTTGCGCCAGCAGATTACGCAACAACAGATTGCGCACGCGCAGGCCGTTGCGGCATTCAACACAATTATCCGTAGCTTACTGAACCTGGTCTTTGAAGCCGCCGACACCGCCAGCCATCCTGACATTACCCGCGCGCTCATTGCGCTGTTCAGCTTTATGCAGGGCAAAGAGCTGGCGGGACAGGAACGCGCTCTGGGAGCGGCCGGCTTTGCCGCCGGCCAGTTCAGCGCAGAGCAGCGCAGCGCCATGGTGGCCTTAATTGAAGCACAGGAACAAAGTTTTTCGACGTTCCAGCAGTTTGCCGATGAGGCGGTTTTGCACCACTGGCAGCCGCTGGCGCAGGCCAGTCGCGAGATTGAACGACTGCGGCGCATTGCCTGTACCGACGGGCGGCGGGATGACAGCGGCGCACCGCACTGGTTTTCACTGCTGTCACAGCGTATCGATCAAATGAAACTGCTGGAGGATCAGCTGTCAGCCACGCTGATGTCGCGCTGCCGCGAGGCGATCGCACTGGCACAGCATCAGGCCGCTGAACCCCTGCATGTGGCACAGTCGGGCTGCAATTTTACGTTATATGTCTCGGGGGCGGACTGGCTGGCTGCCGAGTCCGGTGCGCTGAACAGCGACGGGCTGGCGCCCCAGCTCGGTCGCTCGCTGCTGTCGTTGATCGCGGAGCAGTCCCAGCGTTTGCAGCATCAGGCCAATGAGCTGGCCACTCTGCGCGCCACGCTGGAAGAGCGCAAACTGCTCGACCAGGCTAAAAACTGGCTGATGCAGCAGCATGGGTTGAGTGAAGAGCACGCCTGGCAACGGCTGCGTAAAAGCGCGATGGATCAGAACAAACGGCTGCCGGAAATCGCTCAGGCGATCGTCACGGTGGCCGCCACGATGAAGAGGTAACTCGAAAGCGTTAGCTGCACAATGCTTGTGCGTGATCTGCGTCACCAATGTGCAAAATCGGTTAAAAACTCACCAGAGAAAACCCTGAAGCGCCACGCGCAGGACCGTTTCAAAGCTGGCACGCGGTTTGCTTTACCTTACTGAGTGTGTGCATTTGCTTTGCCAACGGCGGTAAAGCGAGTGCTTTGGATAAAGGCGTCCATCTCCCTGTGAAAGCAGTGGAGAGGACGCCTTTTTTTATTTCCTGAGGGTGGCAAAAAATGAGCAAATCGCCAGTTTCACTGTCTCGTCGTCAACTGCTGTTATCCAGCGCCGCCGTTGGCGGGCTGTGGCTGTTGCCGGGATTGCGCAACGCCGTATGGGCGGCGGGTTCCGATGCGCCAGAAAAAGCCACCGTGCGGGTGGGATTTATTCCGCTGACCGACTGTGCGCCGGTCGTCATGGCCTCGGTGAAAGGCTTTGACAAAAAATATGGTCTGACGCTACAGCCCAGTAAAGAAGCCAGTTGGGCAGCCGTCCGCGACAAGCTGATCTCCGGTGAGCTCGATGCGGCACACGTTTTGTACAGCCTGATCTATGGCCTGCAACTGGGCGTTGCCGGCCCGCAGCATGCGATGGCGAACCTGATGACGCTTAATAACAATGGCCAGGCGATCTCCCTGTCGAACCAGCTGAAAGCGCAGAAGGTTACCGATGCCGCCAGCCTGAAAAAGACCATCGACAGCCAGGCCAAAGGCAGTCTCACCTTTGCCCATACCTTTCCGACCAGCACCCACGCAATGTGGCTGTACTACTGGCTGGCGAATGCCGGTATCAATCCGTTTGATGACGTGCGCACCGTCGTCGTGCCGCCGCCGCAGATGGTGATGAATATGAAGATTGGCAATATGAGCGGCTTCTGTGTGGGCGAGCCGTGGAACCAGCGCGCCATCAGCGACGATATTGGTTTTACCGTCGCCACCAGTCAGCAGATTTGGCCCGATCATCCCGAAAAAATTCTCGGCACCCGCGCCGCGTGGGTGAAAGAGAACCCCAATACGGCGCGCGCGCTGACGGCGGCTGTCCTTGAGACGGCACGCTGGATCGATGCCTCCGATGATAACCGCCGCGAAACGGCGCAGGTGCTGGCCGGGCGCGCCTGGATCAACACCAAACCTGAGATTCTGCAAGGCCGCATGCTCGGCCAGTACGAAAACGGGCTGGGACAGAAATGGCAGGATCCGCATGCGATGCGCTTCTTCCATGACGGCAGCGTCAGTTTCCCGTATCTGTCCGATGGTATGTGGTTCCTTACCCAGCTTAAGCGCTGGGGAATGCTGACCCAGGATCCGGACTACCTGGCTGTCGCAAAGCAGATCAACCAGATCGATATCTACAAACAGGCTGCCAGCGCTGTCGGCAACGTCACGTTGCCCGGCAGTGAGATGCGCAGCAGCACCCTGATGGACGGCAAGGTATGGGATGGCACGAATCCTGCCGCTTACGCCGCCAGCTTTGCCATTAACCATAAAGAGAGGTCGTGATGAAAACCCAGACTCGCTCGCTGGCGCAGCCTGAGACGCTGCCCACCCACGCCACCGTGGTGCCCCTTCAGGTGACGCCAAAAAAGATGCGTTCACCTGCGCGCCTGCGTCCGTTTTTGCAGCGTGCCATTCCCGCGCTGTGCGGTGTGCTGCTTCTGCTCCTGATCTGGCAGATCGCGGCGCTTTCCAGCAAAGGCTTTCCCGGCCCGTACGCCACCTGGGAGGCGGCGAAAGTCCTGTTCGCCGATCCGTTCTATAACAACGGTCCCAACGATCAGGGCATCGGCTGGAATGTGCTGGCCTCGCTGCAGCGCGTGGCTGTCGGCTTTGGTCTGGCCGCGCTGGTGGGGATTCCCGCAGGCTTTCTGCTGGGGCGTTTTACCTTTGTGGCACGCATGTTCAATCCGGTTATCGCGCTACTGCGCCCGGTCAGCCCGCTGGCCTGGCTGCCTATCGGCCTGCTGCTGTTTCAGCGCGCCGAACCGGCCTCCAGCTGGACCATTTTTATCTGTTCCATCTGGCCGATGATTATCAATACCGCAGAAGGCGTACAGCGCATTCCCCAGGATTACCTCAACGTGGCGCGCGTGCTGCAACTGTCGGAATGGACCATCCTGCGCCGCATCCTCTTTCCCGCCGTTCTGCCAGCGGTGCTGACCGGGGTCCGCCTGTCGATTGGCATCGCCTGGCTGGTGATCGTGGCCGCCGAAATGCTGACGGGCGGCCTGGGGATCGGCTTCTGGATCTGGAACGAGTGGAACAACCTCAATGTTGAAAACATCCTGATTGCCATTTTGCTGATTGGCGTCGTCGGCCTGCTACTGGAGCAGGGACTGATGCTGCTGGCGCGTCGCTTTAGCTGGGATAAATAAGGGGAACACTATGCAACCTATCATTCGTGTACAGCAGGTCAGCCAGCGTTTTACCACCTCCGGCGGCGATTTTCTGGCGCTCGATAATGTCAGTTTTGATCTTCATCAGGGGGAAACGCTGAGCCTGATCGGTCACTCTGGCTGTGGTAAATCCACGCTGCTCAACCTGATCGCCGGTTTAACCCGGCCTACCAGCGGTGTCCTGTTGTGCGATAACCGCGAAGTTACCGGCCCCGGCCCTGAGCGCGCCGTTGTGTTTCAAAACCACTCGCTGTTGCCCTGGCTGACGGCGTATCAAAACGTTGAGCTGGCGGTCGAGCAGGTGTTCAAAGGCAAGATGAACAAGGCCGAAAGGCGTGACTGGATCGAGCACAACCTCAACCAGGTGCAAATGAGTCATGCCATGCATAAGCGCCCCGGCGAGATCTCCGGCGGCATGAAGCAGCGCGTCGGCATCGCCCGCGCGCTGGCAATGAAACCTCGCGTGCTGCTGCTGGACGAACCCTTCGGTGCGCTGGATGCCTTAACGCGCGCGCATCTGCAGGACAGCGTCATGCGCATCCAGCAGGCGCTGAACACCACCATCGTCCTGATTACCCATGATGTGGATGAAGCCGTGTTGCTGTCCGATCGGGTGCTGATGATGACCAATGGCCCGGCGGCGCAGGTGGGCGACATCCTGACGATTGACCTGGCCCGGCCGCGTTCACGCGTGGCGCTGGCGGATGACGTGCGTTATCACCATCTGCGCCAGAAAGTGCTGCATTTTCTCTACGAAAAACAAACCTCGGCGGCATAAGGACGACACCATGAGACAACGGTTGCTGGTTGTGGGTAACGGGATGGCGGGCATGCACATGGTGGAAACCCTGTTGCAGCTGGCGCCGACGCGTTACGACATCACCGTGATTGGCAGTGAGCCGCACGGCAACTATAACCGTGTGCTGTTGTCGCCACTGCTGGCCGGAGAAACCACCGTTGCGCAAACGCTGATCCACGATCGTGACTGGTATCACCGTCACGGCATGACCTTGCTGGCGGGAGAGACGGTGGAACAGGTGAATGTCGCTGAGCGGACCTTACGCACCGACCAGCGCCTGCTGCACTGGGACCGCCTGGTACTGGCGACCGGATCGCAGCCCTGCCGGCCGTCTGTCCCAGGCAGCGACCTGCCGCATGTCAGCACCTTTCGCACGCTGCAGGATGTGGACACTTTGCTGGCGGGGCAGGGTCCGGTTGTGGTGGTCGGCGGGGGCTTTCTGGGTATTGAAGCGGCCGCCGGCCTTCAGGCGCAGGGGCGTCAGGTTACGCTGATTCATCGTCAGTCGTGTTTGCTGGACAGACAGCTGGACGCCAGGGCAGGGGAATTACTGCTGGCCCAGCTCCGGGCGCGCGGCATTCGCTGTGAACTGAATACCAGCCTTGCGGCGATCCGGACGGATAGCGTGATCCTCCACGATGGCCGGGTGCTGGCGGCGCAGCAGGTGGTGATGGCCATTGGTGTCCAGCCGGCAATCGCCCTGGCGCAGGCCGCCGGGATTCCCTGCCAGCGCGGCATTCTGGTGGATCGCCAGTTGCGCAGTGCGCACGCGGGAATTTATGCCGTAGGCGAATGTTGTGAAATCAGCGGCGAGACCTTCGGTCTGGTCGCGCCCTGTCTGGCCCAGGCGAAGATTCTGGCGGCGCAACTGGCCGATCGGCCTCAGGCGGATTTCTACAGCGCGGCCACGGGCACCCGTCTCAAAGTCAGCGGCATTTCCCTGTTTAGCGCCGGTGACGTTCGCGAAGCCCCGTCTGTCACTAGTTTTGACCCGATCGCCGGGCACTATCGCCGCCTGTTCCTCAAAGACGGCCGGCTGAACGGCGTGCTGCTGTATGGCGACTGCCAGCAAAGTGGTGCGCTGCTGAACCAACTCCATAATGCCGGACCGGTTTCTGTGAATACGCTGTTCGGCCTTGATGAACCTGAAACGCAGCCGCTGGCTGCAGGAAACCCTGTGATGAGCCAAACGAAACCTGTATTAGCCGTGGTGGGTCACGGCATGGTCAGCCACCATTTTCTGGAGCAACTGGTCGATCGTAACCTGCATCAACATTATCACGTGGTGGTTTACGGCGAAGAGCGCTATCAGGCTTACGACCGGGTTCACCTTTCCGAGTATTTCACCGGTAAAACGGCCACGCAGTTGTCGCTGGTAAGCGAAGAATTTTTTGCCCAAAACGCGATTGAACTGCGTAGCGGTTGCCGGGTAGAGGCGATCGATCGCCAGCAGCGCAGCCTGCGCGACAGCGCGGGCCGTGAGCTGGCCTGGGATAAGCTGGTGCTGGCCACCGGCTCGCGCGCCTTTGTCCCCCCGGTACCCGGCCATGACGGCGAGCGCTGCTTTGTCTACCGTACGCTGGACGATCTGGATGCCATCGCAGCCTGTGCCCGCCAGAGTCAGCGCGGCGTGGTGATCGGCGGCGGGCTGCTGGGCCTGGAGGCCGCCAACGCGCTGAAGCAGCTTGGGCTGGAGACCCACGTGGTTGAGTTTGCGCCGCGCCTGATGGCCGTGCAACTGGACGAAGGCGGGGCGCTGATGCTGCGGCAAAAGATCGACGCGCTGGGCGTGACGGTACATACCGCGAAGCAGACCGAACAAATTGCCAGCCAGCCTGACGGCAGTCTGGTGCTGCACTTTGCCGATGGCGGCGAGCTGGCCACCGACCTGGTGCTGTTCTCTGCCGGTATCCGTCCGCGTGATGAGCTGGCCCGCAGTGCCGACATCAGCGTGGGGCCGCGCGGCGGCATTACCATCAATGACCATTGCCAGACCAGTGACAGCGACATTTATG
This sequence comes from Pantoea sp. SGAir0183, assembly GCF_043545505.1. Classification (NCBI taxonomy): domain Bacteria; kingdom Pseudomonadati; phylum Pseudomonadota; class Gammaproteobacteria; order Enterobacterales; family Erwiniaceae; genus Pantoea; species Pantoea sp. SGAir0183. Next base: position 2,532,864 of record NZ_CP028053.1, on the reverse strand, counting down.
CCATCGGCGAATGCGCGCTGTGGAACGGGCAGATTTTTGGCCTGGTAGCGCCGGGCTACCAGATGGCGCGAGTGCTGGCCGGGCATCTGGCGGCCGAACCCGCGCAGTTCACTGGTGCCGACATGAGCACCAAACTGAAGCTGCTGGGCGTAGACGTCGCCTCCTTTGGCGATGCGCACGGCAAAACGCCGGGCAGCCTGAGCTACCACTGGGCCAATGGACCAAAAGGCATTTACAAGAAGATCGTCGTGAGCGCCGACAATACACGACTGCTGGGCGGCGTGCTGGTGGGAGACAGCAGCGACTATGCCACCCTCCTGCAAACGATGTTAAATGACATGCCGCTGCCGGCAGTACCGGAAGCGCTGATTTTGCCTGTATTAAATGGCGCGCCGGCCAAAGGGTTGGGCGTCGCTGCGCTGCCGGACAGCGCCCAGGTGTGCTCCTGTCATAACGTCAGTAAAGGCGATATCTGCCAGGCGGTGCAGAGCGGCTGTGGCGAGATGGCCAGTATTAAAAGCTGCACCAAAGCGGCAACCGGCTGTGGCGGCTGCGCTGCGCTGGTAAAACAGGTAATGGAGTTTCAGCTGGAAAACCAGGGCGTCGCCGTTAAAAAAGACATCTGTGAGCACTTCGCCTATTCCCGCCAGGCGCTGTATGACCTGATCCGTATCAATGGCATCAAAACCTTTGACGAGCTGCTGGCCAGCCACGGACGGGGCTGTGGTTGCGAGGTATGTAAACCGCTGGTGGGTTCGCTGCTGGCCTCGTGCTGGAACGATTACCTGCTGAAACCGGCCCATTTACCCTTACAGGACACGAACGACCGTTACTTTGCCAATATCCAGAAAGATGGCACCTATTCGGTAGTGCCGCGCGTGCCAGGGGGCGAGATCACGCCACAGGGCCTGATCGCCATCGGCGAAGTGGCCGCGCGTTACGATCTCTATACCAAAATCACCGGCGGCCAGCGTATCGATCTGTTCGGTGCGCGACTGGACCAGTTGCCTGCTATCTGGGAAACCCTGCTGGAAGCCGGCTTTGAAACCGGTCATGCCTACGGAAAATCCCTGCGTACAGTGAAATCCTGCGTTGGCTCGACCTGGTGTCGTTATGGCGTGCAGGATTCTACCGCCTTCGCCATCGCGCTGGAGAACCGGTATAAGGGCCTGCGCGCACCACATAAGATCAAGATGGCCGTGTCCGGCTGTACCCGCGAATGTGCGGAAGCGCAAAGTAAAGATATCGGGGTCATCGCCACGGAAAACGGCTGGAACCTGTATGTCTGCGGCAATGGCGGCATGAAGCCACGCCATGCGGAACTGTTTGCCAGCGATCTGGACGATGACACGTTGATCCGGTACGTCGACCGGATTCTGATGTTCTACGTGCGCACGGCGGATCGCCTGCAGCGTACCAGCGTCTGGATGGATAACATGGAGGGCGGGCTGGACTACCTGCGTGAGGTGGTGATTCATGACAGCCTGGGGATCGCCGCCACGCTGGAACAGGACATGCAACAGGTGGTGGACACCTGGCAGTGTGAATGGCAGACCACGCTGGCCGATCCTTCGCGACGTGCGCTGTTTACCGCCACAGTGAACAGCGATCACCCGGATGAAACGCTGCACTATGCGCGCGTGCGCGGACAGCGCCAGCCCCACAAGGCCAGCGGTATTCCCCTGATGCATCTGCCCGCCGAACCCTGGAGCGAAATCTGTCCGCTGGAGGCCATCCCGCCAGAGGCCGGCATTGGGGCCCGTCTTGGCAGCGTCCGTATTGCTTTATTCCGTCTGGGTGATGACTGTTATGCGCTGGAGGATCGTGAGCCAGGCAGCGAAGCCAGCGTGCTGTCACGCGGCATCCTTGGCGATGTTGCCGGGGAGCCGGTGGTGATCTCTCCGCTTTACAAACAGCGGGTGCGCCTGCGGGACGGACAGAGCCTGGATAACCCTCAGCATCAACTGCGCTGCTGGCCGGTCAAACTGGAGGACGGCCAGGTGTGGGTCGCCAACCGTCCGCTTAACCTGATGGCGCAGGCATCATGAAAACCACCTGCGCTTATTGCGGTGTGGGCTGCGGCGTCGAGGTCACGCAGTCGCAGAGCGCGTCGGCTCAGGTCCGGGGCGATGCCAGTCATCCGGCGAATGCCGGGCGGCTGTGCGTGAAGGGCGCGGCGCTGGGCGAAACCCTGACACAGGCCGGACGGTTGCTGCATCCTCAGCTTCATCACCAGCGCGTCAGCATGGAGACGGCGCTGGATGCCGCGGCTGACGGACTGCGCAGGATTATCGATACGTACGGCCCGGAGGCGGTGGCTTTTTACGGTTCCGGCCAGTTACTGACCGAGGATTACTATGTGGCGAACAAGCTGATGAAAGGTTTTCTCGGCGTCGCCAATATCGATACCAATTCACGCCTGTGCATGGCCTCAGCGGTGACGGGCTATAAACGGGCGTTTGGCGCGGATGCCGTGCCGTGCTGTTACGAGGATCTGGATCAGGCCGAGGTGGTTATCCTGGTCGGCTCGAACGCCGCCTGGGCTCATCCGGTGCTGTTTCAGCGCCTGAAGCAGGCAAAAACGCAGCGCCCTGAGATGCAGGTTGTGGTGATCGATCCGCGCCGAACGGCCAGTTGTGAATTCGCCGATCTGCACTTACCGCTCCGGCCGGGCAGCGATCCGGCCCTGTTTTCGGGCCTGTTGCACTGGCTGGAACAGCATGGCGGCATTGACGCCACGATGCTGCCGCATCTGGACGGTGTAGACACAACCTTACAGGCCGCGCGGCAGTGGGATTGTGCGACGGTGGCAGCCCATTGTGATATCAGCCACGACATGATCGCCGCGTTCTACCGGTTGTTTACCCGGCATGAGCGCGTACTGACCTTATGGTGTATGGGCATCAACCAGTCACAAAGCGGCAGTGACAACAACAATGCCATTCTCAATGCGCATCTGCTCAGCGGCAAGATAGGCCGACCCGGCTGCGGCCCGTTTTCGCTGACCGGACAGCCGAATGCGATGGGCGGGCGGGAGGTTGGCGGACTGGCCAACCAACTGGCGGCTCATATGAGTTTCACTGCGGAAGACTGCGACCGTTTACAGCGTTTCTGGCGCAGTCCGCGTATGGCGCGTCAGCCCGGCCTGACGGCGGTCGATCTGTTCGACGCCATTGATCGCGGGGCGGTCAAAGCCGTATGGATTATGGGCACCAATCCGGCGGTTTCGATGCCAGAATGCAATCGCATTGCCCGGGCGCTGGCTGCCTGTCCGCTGGTGATAGTGTCAGACGTACTGGCGCAAACGGATACCACCGCCTTTGCGCATATTTTGCTACCCGCGCAGGGCTGGGGGGAAAAGAACGGCACCGTGACCAATTCTGAACGCCGGATTTCCCGCCAGCGCGCGTTTATGCCCCCGGCCGGAGAAGCGAAACCGGACTGGTGGTTACTCGCCCAGGTCGCCCAGCGTCTGGGCTTTCATGAAGGTTTTGCCTGGACGCATCCGGCAGCCATCTTCCGAGAACACGCGGCGTTGTCGGGATTTGAGAACAACGGCCAGCGCGCGTTTGATATCAGCGGTCTGGCCGGGATGAGCGACGCACAGTGGGATGCGCTGACGCCGGTGCAGTGGCCGGTCAACGCCCGCTATCCCCAGGGTTGCGCGCGGCTGTTTAGCGACCGGCACTTTTACCATCCTGATGGTAAAGCCCGCCTGTTGCCACCGGCCACGCCGCAGCCCGTCGCGTGCAGGGCGGCGTATCCGTTATTGATGAACAGCGGACGGATCCGCGATCAGTGGCACACCATGACACGCACCGGTCTGGTTCCCCGGCTCATGCAGCATTGTGATGAGCCGTTTGCAGCACTGCATCCGCAGGACGCACAACGCTATGGCCTGTGCGCGGGGGCACTGGCACGGGTGCAGTCCGACGCGGGCTGGATGACGGTGCGCGTGACGCTGGACAGCGGTCTGCGACGCGGTGAGATCTTTGTCCCTATGCACTGGAACCGACAGTTCAGCCTGCAGGGCACGGTCGGTGGGCTGGTGGCCTCAACCCGCTGTCCGGTCTCGGCACAGCCTGCCTTTAAACAAACCGCCGTACGTATCCAGCCGCTCCACACCCGCTGGCAGGGCTGGCTCTGGCAGCGCGACGTAAGCCCGCCTGACGGGCTGCGCTACTGGGCGCGTACACCCTATGAGGGCGCGCAACGTTTTAGCCTGGCCGGAGACGGTTCGCCAGAACAGTGGCTCACGGCAACGATCCCGCTGGACGGGCTGCAACGGCAAACCGCCCACGCGGCGGAACCGCATTACCGCCTGCTGGCCTGGCGCAACGGTGAGCTGCAGCTGGCTTTTTATGCCGGCGCGTCGTTACCCGCGATCGATCATGACTGGGTTGCGCAGGCTTTTCGCCAGGCGCCGGCGAATGCGGCGGAACGGCATGCTCTGCTGGCAGGACAATCGGCACAACGTGCCGTGGCTGGCCGGACGATCTGTAGCTGCTTTGGCGTCGGAGAAAACACGATCTTACAGGCGATTAAACAGGGCTGTCACAGCACCCAGGCACTGGGTAACGCACTCAACTGTGGTACTAACTGCGGCTCCTGTCTGCCGGAGCTAAAACACCTTTTGCTTTCCGTTGCTGTACCGGAGGAAGAATGACGATCGCGATCAACGCTTTAGATAAACTGCTGGCGCCGGAAAACGCGTCCAGCCCGGGCAAGGTCTGGCTGGTCGGGGCTGGGCCGGGGGATGTGGAGCTACTGACAGTCAAGGCGCTGCGTTTGCTGCAACGCGCGGACGTCGTGGTTTATGATCGCCTGGTCAGCGAAGCGGTGATGGCGGAAGTCGCCAGCAGCGCGCTCTGTATCGACGTCGGTAAACAGCCGGGTCATCACGGCCTGAAGCAGGCACAGATCAATCAACTGCTGGTGGATCTGGCCGCCAGCGGGCGCAATGTCGTGCGGTTAAAAGGCGGCGATCCCTTTATCTTTGGCCGTGGCGGCGAAGAGATGGTCAGCCTGCAGCAGGCGAATATTGTCTGCGAGGTGGTACCCGGCATTACCGCCGCCGTGGGCTGTGCGGCTGCCAGCGGCATTCCGCTGACGCACCGTGACTGCGCCCAGTCATTGCGCTTTATCACCGGGCACGGGCGCAGCGGCGAACCGCAGCTGGATGCGGCGGCGCTGACCGCCACCAATCAGACGCTGGTGTTTTACATGGGGTTAAGCTGGAGCAGCGTGATTAGCGCCCGGTTACGGGAATATGGCCGCAGTGAGGCGACGCCGGTGGCAATCATTGAAAACGGTACGCGCCGGGACCAGCGGGTGCTGATCACCACGCTGGCCGGGTTGCCTGATACGGTCGAACAGCAAAAACCGGTGTCACCGTCGTTACTGATTGTGGGCGACGTGGTGCGCTATTACCGTGCCGATCTTATGGCTGCCCAACCGCGCGAGACGGCGATGAGCGTGATGGCACCGCACTGACGATAACGGCGTCGGGGTAAAGACAAGGGACAGACTATCCTGACCGGCGGGTCGGAGTGGGCGCAACCAGCACCCTGACGCCCAGCGCTTCAAAGGCCGCAATATGCGACGGGCTGATCCCACTGTCGGTGATCAGATAGTGGATGTGGCTCCAGTCGCAGGGCAGGGCAAACATCGAGACCTTGTCGATTTTGCTGGAGTCCGCCACAACATAAACGGTACTGGCGGAGTTAATCATCGCCATTTTCACTTTAATATCGGTTTCACTGGGAAAGCTCAGGCCCAGCCGCGGCGAAATACAGGCGGTGGCGAGAAACAGCTTTTCCGCCAGCACATTTTCAAAAAAGCTGGCCGCTTTATCGCCCGACGTTGACAGCGTCGGAAACTTAAAGGTGCCGCCTGTCAGCAACACATTAATGCCCGGCTCACCGCCCAGTTTCAGGGCGATGTTGACGGCGGTGGTCACCACGGACAGACGGCGAATGTGGCTGATGGCATCGGCAATCGCCGTCGTTGTCGTACCGGAATCGAAAATCACCGTATCACCATTTTCGATGTGCTGCGCGGCCAAACGACCAATGGCGTCTTTCTCTTCCAGATGCGTCTGACGTTCAAGCTGCAACAGGCCGGTGTTCTGCTTGCCGGTCACCAGCGTTGCGCCACCATGATAGCGTTGTACAAACCCCTGTTTTTGCAGCATGCGCAGGTCGGTCCGCAGCGTGGCCTCGGTAAGCCCAAAGGTTTGGGTTAACGCTTTAACCGTTACCGTGCCGTCTTCCCGAATCATCTCTAAAATCTTTTCACGCCGCTGCTGCATTTCAGCTAACTGCTCAGTTTTGCTTTTCAATCGAAATGCTCCCTCTTTTACTTGCATCGGGCTTCGTGCATTCACGCGCTGTGAAAGAGTTTACCTTGCCGGTTTCGCGTTGGCGAGTGAGCCCCGACTCTCTGTGTGTTTTCGAACGAAAATGAATATGATTTATTGTCGCCTCCTGTCTCTCACCCTGTCACCGTTTGCACCGCCTGTTTCACTGGATCTGTAATCTGGATCACGGGATTTTAACGGGCCGTAGCTGCCTGAAGGGCATTTTCGCGAAATTTGATCTTAGCCACATTAACCATCAATTCGATAGCATATATTTTTGTTCGAAAATGATTGTAGGGAATTAAAAACCTGAGAGGACAGTCGGATGAGCAGTGAATATGACGTTAACCTGCGTTATGGCGTAGACAACAACATGGATCTCAGCGGCAAAGTAGCCGTGGTGACGGGCGGCCTGGGCGGCATTGCCATGGCCAGTAACGAGATGCTGTTGAAGAAAGGGGCTCGCCTGGCGCTGCTTTATCCGCCTTTTGAAGCCGAAAAAGCGGAACACCTGCGTGAGACGTTCGCCGGTCAGCCGGTGCAGCTGGTGTGCTGTGATGTGACGGAACCTGCCGACGTTGAACGGGCGTTCGGGGCGGTGGAAAACCACTACGGACATATCGACATTCTGGTGAACTGCGCGGGCTATGTGATGCTCCAGCCGGTGCTGGACACCGAATTTGCGGAATGGCAAAAGCAGATCGCCGTCAATCTGACCGGGCCTTTTCTGTGCTCGCAGGCAGTGGCGAAACGCATGGTCCGGGCTGGCAACGGCGGCAAGATTATTAATATCGCCTCTCAGGCGGCGTCCATCGCTATCGACAACCATGTGGCCTATACCTCGGCGAAAGCTGGCCTGCTGGGTATGACAAAGGTGATGGCGAAAGAGTTCGCCCCGCACCGCATTAACGTCAATACCTTATCACCGACGGTGGTACTGACGCCCATGGGCGAAAAAGCCTGGCGCGGTGAGAAGGGCACAGAAATGAAAAAACTCATCCCCTTGGGCCGCTTTGCCTATACCGACGAAATTGCCGCCGCCGTCCTGTTCTTTGCCAGCAATGGCAGCGACATGATCACCGGTGCTGACCTGATGATCGACGGTGGATTCACCATCTGGTAAGGCGACCGGCCCCGTCATCTTTTCCCTGCCACAACGATAATAGCGAGACATCACCATGAAAAAAACGACGTTGCTCTGTACTTCGATTGCCGCCTGCCTGTTTTCCCACGCGGCGCTTGCCGTGGAAAAGGGCACCATCATGATTTTGGTTAACTCCCTGGATAATCCCTATTACGCCTCAGAAGCGAAGGGGGCCAATCTGAAAGCGCAGGAACTGGGCTACAAAACTTCGGTGCTGTCTCATGGTGAGGATGTCAAAAAACAAAATGAGCTGATCGATGCGGCCATCGGCAAAAAAGTGCAGGGCATCATTCTGGATAACGCGGACTCGACAGCCAGCGTCGCAGCCATTAAGAAAGCGAAAGACGCCGGGATACCGGTGGTGTTAATCAATCGCGAAATCCCGGTAGACGATGTGGCGCTGGAACAAATCACCCATAACAATTTTCAGGCCGGTTCGGATGTGGCCAACGTGTTTGTCGAGAAAATGGGTGAGAAAGGCAAGTATGCCGAGCTGACCTGTAATCTCGCAGACAACAACTGCGTCACCCGTTCAAAATCCTTCCACCAGGTACTGGAACAGTATCCCGATATGCAAAGCATCGCCCGTCAGGATGCCAAAGGCACGCTTATCGACGGCAAACGCATCATGGACAGCATTTTACAGGCCCACCCGGACGTAAAAGGGGTGATTTGCGGTAATGGTCCGGTTGCGCTGGGCGCGATTGCCGCACTGAAAGCGGCAGGCCGCAACGATGTGGTCGTGGTCGGGATTGACGGCAGCAATGACGAGCGTGATGCGGTGAAAGCCGGGACCTTAAAAGCCACCGTCATGCTGCAGGCCCAGGCGATTGCCGCGCAGGGCATGACTGACCTGGATAACTACATCCAGAAGGGCGTCAAGCCGGAGAAACAACGTGTGATGTTCCGCGGCATTCTGATCACGCCAGACAATGCCAAAAACGTACAAGATTTTAACTACAAGTCGTAATTCACGCGTATTGCGCCCGTCTTTACGGGCGCCAGGGAGAATGTATGTACAACCGACTCTGTCTGATACTGGTGGTTGCCGCGCTGAGTGGCTGCCGTATTGTCTCGCAGCAGGAACTGGCCGATCTCAAGAATCCCCCCAATCCGCACATGGCCAACATCCACGCCCTCTGGCAGCAGAAGCTGGTTCCGCAGATCGTCGCTCAGGCCAGACCGCTGGGCGAGTTGATGCAGCGGCTGCAGGCAGAGAAGGATCTGGACAGCGCCTGTAAGGCGCTCGGCTATCGCTCACAAAGCGAAAACCCCTGTGTCTTTAGCGTCAGTGTCAGCGGCGATGTCACGGCGCTGGAGACCACCTCGCGCAACGGCAAAATGAAAGTCAAAGATGCATCAGGTGACACTGTCACTATTCAGACGGGCCCGATTATTCGTGGTACGGCGCTGCGGGATGCGTATAAAGGCACCAGCTATCAGGACTTCAACAATCAGGACCTGTTCAGTGATTTTGGCAAAGCCATTAATCAGCAGGCCGTCAACATGATGAAGGACAGCCATATCAAAACCGGTGATCACGTCCAGGTGGTAGGGGTGTTCAGTAGCTGGGATATTCCGCGCGCCCTTCCTGCTATCACGCCAGCCCAGATTACGCGTCAGTGAGGAGGTGATCATGCCTGAAGCGCAACCGCAAGACGACGTCATTATTGAAACGCGTGGCCTGTCACGCGTGTATCCCGGTGTGACCGCGCTGGATCAGGTCAATTATCGGGTGTATCGCAACAAAGTAAATGTGCTGATCGGGGAGAACGGCGCAGGCAAATCCACCATGATGAAGATGCTGGCGGGGGTTGAAACGCCCTCATCAGGTGAAATCTGGCTGGATGGCAAGCCGGTTACGCTCAGTTCCACTCATCAGGCTGAGAAGTTGGGCATCAGCATTATTTTTCAGGAACTGAACCTGTTCCCCAATATGAACGTGATGGACAACATCTTTATCGCCAACGAATTCTTTCAGCGCGGCGTCATCAATGAAAAGTACCAGTATCAGCTGGCCCAGGCGCTGCTGGAGCGGCTGGAGCTGGACGTCGATCCCTGTGCGCCGCTGGATGAGTTGGGCATTGGTCATCAACAACTGGTAGAAATCGCCCGGGCGCTGTCAAAGGACACGCGCGTGCTGATCATGGACGAACCCACCAGCGCCCTGAGTCAGTCGGAAGTCAAAGTGCTGTTCAACGTGATTGAGCAACTCAAGCGACGTGGCGTCACCATCATTTATATCTCTCATCGGCTGGAAGAACTGATGGAAATTGGCGACCACATCACCATTTTCCGGGACGGGCGCTTTATTGCGGAACGGGAGGTTCGCGAGGCCAGCGTGCCCTGGATCATTGCGCAAATGGTGGGCGACAAGAAAAAACACTTCGACTATCAGCCTGCCGTACAGGGCGAAACGGTACTGAAAGTCGACGGGCTGACGGCGCTGCATCAGAACGGCGGTTACCGCCTGAATGCAGTCAGTTTTAGCCTGCGCAAAGGCGAGGTGATTGGGATTTATGGTCTGCTGGGTGCCGGGCGAACGGAGCTGTTTAAAGGTCTGATCGGGCTACAGTCCTGTCAGGACGGGCATATCTGTCTGGGTGAGCAGCGACTGGATACCTGTAATTTTCAGCAGCGGCTCAGGCGTGGTATTGCGCTGGTGCCGGAGGATCGCAAGGGCGAAGGCATCGTGGGGTTGATGTCGATCACCGCCAACATGACGTTGTCCGATCTCAGCCTGCGCGGGTTTCGACGCGCGCTGGGCCTCGTAAACCCTGAACGGGAGCAGCAGCGGGTGAATGACATGATTCGGCAGCTGGCCATTAAAGTCAGCGACAGCGAACTGCCCATCACCTCGCTGAGCGGCGGCAACCAACAGAAAGTGGTGCTGGGCAAAGCGCTGATGACCGGTCCTCAGGTCGTCCTGCTCGATGAACCCACGCGCGGCATTGATGTGGGCGCCAAAACCGATGTGTACCACCTGATTGGTCAGCTGGCGCAACAGGGGCTGGCGGTCATGTTTTCGTCGTCTGAACTGGATGAGGTCATGGCGCTGGCCGATCGCATTCTGGTGATGGCCGACGGCCATATTACTGCCGATCTTCCCCGCGCGGATGCCACGCGCGAAAAACTGATTAGCGCGTCAACCCCGCAAGCCTGAGGTGCCGGAGAACTCCATGAACCAAAAATATCTGCTTTATATGTATATGCTCAAGGCGCGTACCTTTATTGCCTTACTGATCGTCGTCGGTTTCTTTAGCGTCATGGTGCCGAATTTTCTGACGCCCTCTAACGTACTGATCATGACGCAGCATGTGGCGATTACCGGCCTGCTGGCGATTGGCATGACGCTGGTGATCCTGACCGGCGGCATTGATCTCTCGGTGGGCGCGGTTGCCGGTATCTGCGGCATGGTCGCGGGGGCGTTGCTGACCGCAGGCATCCCGTTATGGGACGGGAACCGGCTCTTTCTGAACGTGCCGGAGGTGATTCTGGTGGTAGCGCTGTTTGGTGTGCTGGTGGGCATGCTTAACGGGGCGATGATTACCCGGTTGGGCGTCGCCCCCTTCATCTGTACCCTGGGCGTGATGTATGTCGCCCGTGGCGCGGCGCTGCTGTTTAACGATGGCGCGACCTATGCCAACCTGGTGGGCCTGCCTGCGTTAGGCAACACCGGCTTCGCGTGGTTAGGATCGGGCACCTTCCTGGGCGTGTACATTCCGATCTGGCTGATGATCGGCTTCCTGCTGCTTGGCCTTTATCTCACCCGTAAAACGCCGCTTGGTCGCTACATCTATGCGACGGGCGGCAATGAACCGGCCGCAAGGCTGGCCGGTGTGCCGATTATCAAAGTGAAAGTATTCGTCTATGCCTTTTCGGGTCTGTGTGCCGCACTGGTCGGCCTGATCGTTGCCTCCCAGTTACAGACTGCGCATCCGATGACCGGCAATATGTTTGAAATGGATGCTATCGGTGCCACGGTGCTGGGCGGTACCGCGCTGGCGGGGGGACGCGGTCGTCTCTCCGGCTCAATCATCGGGGCCTTTGTTATCGTCTTTCTGGCTGACGGCATGGTCATGATGGGCGTCAGTGATTTCTGGCAAATGGTGATCAAGGGCGTGGTGATAGTGACCGCCGTGGTGATTGACCAGTTCCAGCAGCGCCTGCAGAGCAAAGTGATACTGCTGCGTCGTCATGAAAAAAAGCAGCCGGTCACGCCACGGGCTGATATCAGTCATGGATAACAGGGGAGCAGCATGAACCGCAATTTTAGTGGAAAAACCGTGGTGATCACCGGTGCCTGCCGCGGGATTGGTGCCGGCATCGCCGCCCGCTTTGCCCAGGACGGCGCAAACCTTGTGATGGTCTCCAACGCTGATCGGGTATTTGCCACGGCCGACAGTCTTCGCGCCACCGGGGCCGCTATCCTGGCCCTGCAGGCGGATGTCACGGATGAAGCGCAGGTACAACGCCTGTACCGGCAGGCCGCAGAACGTTTTGGCGGCATTGACGTGTCGATTCAAAACGCAGGGGTTATCACCATTGATGCGTTTGATGCGTTGCCGAAAAGCGATTTCGAGCGCGTGCTCGCCGTCAATACCACCGGTGTCTGGCTGTGCTGTCGTGAGGCGGCCAAATACATGGTGCAGCAAAACGGCGGCAGCCTGATCAATACGTCCTCCGGCCAGGGACGCAAAGGCTTTATCTACACGCCGCATTACGCCGCCAGTAAAATGGGGGTAATCGGTATTACACAAAGTCTGGCACTGGAACTGGCGCGCTGGAACATTACCGTGAATGCGTTTTGCCCGGGCATTATTGAAAGTGAAATGTGGGATTACAACGATCGGGCCTGGGGAGCCATTCTCAGCAGCGATAAGAAAACCTATGGCAAAGGCGAGCTAATGGCGGAGTGGGTCGACACGATTCCGTTGAAGCGCGCCGGACAGCCGCAGGATGTGGCCGGGCTGGTGGCGTTTTTGGCCTCGGATGATGCGCGCTATATTACCGGGCAAACGATCAATGTGGACGGCGGATTGATTTTCTCCTGATCTTTTCCCCGGCGCGTTACGTCGGTGAGGGGTTATCTTAACCCCGTTTCATGCGGGGTTTGCCGCTTCGCTGAGCACAAATATCGCTTCAAATCATTAATCTGGGTCACATTATGCTAAAATAGTCTGCGCTGGTTTTGTCATTCTCGTTGAGAAACCACCTGATAATGTTTATGCCCGGACCTGATGATGTGATTTACAGACCTGTTCTTCTCGCGTTGACTGTCATGACGGCCATCGCCGCCGCCCCTGTTCGTGCGCTGCAAGCCGACAGTCAGATTCCTGCCACCCCATTTGGCGATCCCGCTCGTTTTCGGCAGTCGCTTGACGATCTTCCGTCGCTGGGGCATGTCGAGGAGGATCATCAGTGGAGTGAAAAACTGGCGAAGGCGGCGAAAAGCATTGCAGAAGCCAGTGAAAGCAGCAGCGATGTGACCTTTGGTCAGCAGGCCGGGCAGTGGGCGTTTAATCATCTGCGTGACGAAGTTGCGACGCGGGTGGAAACGGAAGGGCAGTCGCTGCTCTCTCCCTACGGCAATGCAGAGTTCGACCTGAAAGTCGACATGGACGGCAATTTTGACGGGACCGGCGGTAATCTGTTTAGTCCGCTGGCCGATGAAAACCGCTATCTGACGTTTAGTCAGCTTGGTCTACACGATACGGTGGAAGGGGTGGTCGGTAATGCGGGACTGGGCCAGCGCTGGGATCTGGGCAACTGGCTGTTAGGCTACAACAGTTTTATCGATCGCAGTTTTCGCAGCGGCCTCCAGCGCGCATCGGTGGGAACGGAAGCCTGGAGCAACAACCTGCGGCTCTCCGCTAATTACTATCATCCGCTTTCAGGATGGCGCAATCGTGACAGCAGCCAGCAATACCGCATGGCCGAAGGTTACGACATCACCACTCAAAGCTATCTGCCTTTTTACCGTCAGCTGGGCGTGTCATTCAGTTATCAGCAGTATCTGGGTGAAAAGGTTGATCTGTTTAACAGCGGTAATCGCTACCACAATCCGGCGGCACTCTCGCTCGGGCTGTCTTACACGCCCGTGCCGCTGGTGACCTTTACGGCCAGCCACAAAACCAGCAGTGCCGGCGAGACCCAGGATCAGGTTGGGCTGAAACTGAATTATCGTTTTGGCGTGGCTTTAAGCCGCCAGCTGGATGCCAGTAACGTCGCCGAGATGCGTTCGTTGCGTGGCAGTCGCTACGATACCGTCACGCGCAGCCAAACGCCGGTAATGGCTTACCGGCAGCGCAAAACCCTCTCCGTGTTTCTGGCGACGCCGCCATGGCAGCTTAATCCGGGCGAGAGCGTTCCACTTAAGCTGCAGGTACGCGCCAGTCATGCGATTGAGGGGCTGAGCTGGCAGGGCGACACGGCGGCGCTGAGTCTGACTGCTCCCCCGAACAACAGTGCAACGGACGGCTGGAGCGTGATTGTGCCGCCGTGGGACAGCACTCCGGGGGCCAGCAATACTTACCATCTGTCGGTTACGGTCGAAGACAGTAAACAACAGCGCGTCACGTCCAACTGGATCACCCTCAGGGTCCAGCCGCCGTTGTCGCTGGATGAGCCGCCCGCGGAACAGGCGGAGGCGCGCTCGCCGGTTACCGATCCGCTGAGCTTCAGTAACTAACGTCACAATAAAGTGTGATTTTTGTCACACTTTTTCACTGGTAAAAGCACACGCACACTCGCAGAATCGGCAAAAATATCCATTCATCTGCACACCATGATTCTTCGACCACCCAACCATTGGTTTATCCGCCTGTTTGCCTGGCATGGCTCTGTTCTGCCCGATATCCTGTTCCGCCTGTTTCTTAACCTGTTAATGTCGCTGCTCGCCCTGGCGTTGCTGGACTGGTATGAAACTTTGGGCATTAAGCTCACGCTGGCGCCGTTCAGCCTGTTGGGCGTCTCCATCGCTATCTTTCTGGGTTTCCGTAACAGCGTTTGCTATGCGCGATTCAGCGAGGCCCGCCTGTTACTGGGGGCGTTGCTGATTGCCTGCCGTAATATTTTGCGTCAGGTTATTGCCTTCTGTCCGGCAGATGCGGAGCGGGTGCAGGCCATGCTGCTGGCATTCTGTGCCAGTCTGAAACATCAACTCCGTCATACGGATGCACGTGACGACCTGACGCGCCTGCTGGGCAGCGAGGCCGAGGTGCTGCTGGGCCAGCACTCGGCGGCAAATATGCTGCATTTGCAATTGTCGCAGTGGCTGGCAAAGCAGCGACAAATAGGGGTAATCAGCGATATTGTCTGGAGCACGATTGACAACAACCTCAACCAGATTGCGGCAGTACTGGGAGGATGTGAACGGCTGGCCAGCATGCCGGTGCCGTTTGCCTATGGCTTGCTGCTACGGCGTACCGTTTATCTGTTTTGTGCGTTGCTGCCGTTTGCGCTGGCGCCGGACCTGCATGCGATGACGCCGCTGGTGTCGATGTTTATTTCCTACACCTTTTTGTCACTCGATACGCTGGCGGAAGAGCTGGAAATGCCGTTTGGCTATAAGAATAACCATCTGCCGATGGATGCTATCTGCATCAACATAGAAATCAATTTGCGGGAAATGTCGGGAGAGAAGGATCTGCCCCAACCGATGCAGCCAGACTGTCACTATCGCCTGAGCTGAGAGGACGGGGTAAAGAGAAACGGCCCGTCAGACACAGGCCGGGCCGTTTAACAATGAGGGGGTAACGCTTAGAACTGGTAGGTCAGACCGACGCCAGTAATATCGTCTGTTGCTCTGCCCAGCGCATTGTTTTTCTTCAACAGGTTAAATTTGTACTCTGCATAGACGGACATGTTTTTGTTGAAGTAGTAGGTGGCACCCACAGAGGTGTACTTGTAAAGATCGCCGTCGCCAATCCCTTCGACATCTTTCGCTTTCGATGTGACATAACCCACGGAAGGACGGAAGCCGTTCAGGAACTGATACTGAGCCACGAGTTCCAGATTTTGCGTTTTATTCGCAAAGCCCGAAGAATTACCCACTTTGATTGGGGTGGCGTTGAGCGTTTCACCGTACATTGCGGCCAGGTAAATCTGGTTAGCATCGTACTTGGCGGCCGTTGCCCACAGCTGCGCTTTATCACCGCGACCAAAGGCCGCGCTGTTCTGTGCCGTAATGCGGTTCAGGCTGGCAAAGGAGCCGACAAAGCTCAGACCAAAGTCAAAGTCATAGGATGTTGACAGGGCATAACCATCGCCATTCGAACGACGGACTTCCAGACCTGCATCCGTGGTGCTGGTACGGTCGTTTTTGCCTTCATACTGCGCCGCGACGTTCCAGCCCTTAACCAGACCGAAGAAATCTTTATTGCGCCAGGTCAGCAAACCGCCTGAACGCAGGCTCAGGAAGGCATCGGTGTTAGCGGAGTCACCACCAAATACCGGCAGCATGTCTGTATAGCCCAGTGCATCATAGACCAGGCCATAGTTACGACCATAATCCAGTGAACCCAGTTGACCAAATTTCAGACCGGCATAACCCAGACGGGTTTTGTTGGTGTTGTTGGCATCTGACCCTTCAGAGTTAGACAGACTGTACTGATACTGCCAGAAACCATAACCGGTGAGTTGATCGGTGATGGCGGTTTCACCTTTGAAACCGATACGAGTGTAGCTGGAGTCGCCATTATTCGAATCGTCTTTAGAAAAAAGACGCATGACGTTGACCTTGCCTGTTAAATCCAGCTTATTTCCGTCTTTATTATAAATTTGTGCGGCCTGAGCAGTCGGCAGGCCGATCAGTAACGGCATTAATGCCGCCACTAAAGTGCGCTTCATCATTTATTATTTACCCTGTGGTTGTCTTATTATTTGCCCCTCTGGTGGGGTGAAAAGAAAATGACACAAATTGTTAATTCAGCCTAGCGCAATAAGTGTAACTAAATGTGTATTTCAGGGAACTAAACGATAAAAACGCTTTTGCTGACTGGCTTGTGGCCGGTGTTATTGTTTTTCCTTATGAATTATCTGGCAATAAAAATAAGAAAATGTCATATATAACAGTCATTTGATATATATCATTAACGTGACCTGTTCAGACCAGTAAAAAAACGAAAGCGCTAGCGACCGTGGTGAAATAATCAACCTTTTATGACTAAAAAATAATCTAAAAAGGACAGATTTCATATCATTAGTCTGCGTGGTAATTGTAATTCTGGCCTGGTACAGGTTATTAAATTCCTGATAGTCACCCTGGAAATAAAATAAAAAAACAGATGAATAATTATAAATTATGAAACCAGGAGTGATTTATTCCAGTTCATTCTTTTGTCTTTTATTTGAGTTAATTCATCCCGGTCATAATAGTTTTCTTTTGTTTTGCACAACAACCATGCAAGCGCCCCATTGTGAGGCGCACTTTGCACGCTTTTAAACAAATAATTTATCAGCGATCACAAAAGCAATATTTCATATCGCCCTTGCATAATTCCGCTATAAAAAACGCTACTATCCCGTCTCCCTCAGACTGTTATTCACTATTTATGCATTTTAAATGAATTATCGCCACTCGTAAGTTATTGATAATTGGTTATGCGCTCCATTTTATGCATTTTAGTCCTTGGCTGGCACGTTATCTGCAATCTATCGTAGGACGAGTCTTTACATTCTTAACATTTAACAAACAAACAGATTACCCCTGGGGTACAGGAGAAGGACTATGCCACTGCAGGTTTCGCGTCATGATTTTGATCACTGGATGATGCCGGTTTATGCACCCGCCAGTTTTGTACCGGTCCGCGCAGAGGGCTCAACCGTCTGGGATCAGCAGGGAAAAGACTATATCGATTTCGCCGGCGGTATCGCCGTTAATGCGCTGGGCCATGCGCATCCCGCGCTTCAGCAGGCGCTTCAGGAGCAGGCTTCACGTCTGTGGCATACAGGCAATGGATATACCAATGAACCCGTTTTACGTCTGGCGAAACACCTGATCGATGCCACCTTTGCTGACCGTGTGTTCTTTTGCAACTCCGGGGCAGAGGCAAACGAAGCGGCGCTGAAGCTGGCCCGAAAAGTGGCACATGACCGGTTTGGTAACCATAAAAGCGGCATCGTCGCATTTAAAAATGCCTTTCATGGCCGCACGCTGTTTACCGTTTCTGCGGGAGGGCAGCCTGCCTATTCAAAAGATTTTGCGCCACTTCCGGCAGATATTCAGCACGCGGAATTTAACGATCTTGCGTCTGCTGCCGCACTGGTTTCCGATCAGACCTGTGCCGTCATTGTCGAACCTGTTCAGGGGGAAGGCGGTGTTGTTCCGGCAGAGCCCGCGTTTCTGCGCGGCCTGCGTGAACTGTGCGATAAACATCAGGCCTTGCTGATTTTCGATGAAGTGCAGAGCGGCGTTGGCCGGACCGGCTCGCTGTACGCCTATATGCACTATGGCGTGACGCCGGATGTCCTGACCAGTGCCAAGGCGCTGGGCGGTGGGTTTCCCATTGGTGCCATGTTAACGCGTGAAGACCTGGCGCAGGTGATGGGCGTGGGCACACATGGCACAACCTATGGCGGTAATCCCCTGGCGGGCGCGGTGGCAGGGAAAGTCATGGAACTGATTAACCGGCCTGAAGTGATGGACGGCGTGAAGATGCGCCATGACTGGATTATGGCGGCGCTGAATGACCTCAATCAACGTCTGCATCTGTTTAAAACGGTGCGCGGGTTAGGGTTATTGATTGGGGCCGTACTGAACGACGACTTTGCGGGGAAAGCCAAACAGATCAACCTCGCCGCCGCTGAACAGGGCGTTATGGTACTGATCGCCGGGGCTAACGTGGTGCGTTTTGCGCCGGCGCTGAATATCAGCGAACAGGAAGTAAAGACCGGTATGGCGCGCTTTGCCCAGGCCTGTGAACAGCTGTTTAAGGGCCAGGCATCATGATGGTGATTCGTCCGGTCGAGCGGGATGATTTGAGTCAGCTGATGGCACTGGCGGCAAAAACAGGCGGCGGACTGACCTCCTTGCCGGTTGACAGCGCCACGCTACAGGCCCGAATTGAACGCTCGCTGCATACCTGGCAGGGCACGCTGCCGCGTGCTGAACAGGGCTATGTGTTTGTGCTGGCTGACAGCCAGGACAATCGCGCGGTGGGGATCTGCGCCATTGAGGTGGCTGTAGGTCTACAGGAACCCTGGTACAACTTTCGGGTCGGCACACAGGTGCATGCCTCAAAAGAGCTGAACGTGTACGCCACGTTGCCGACACTGTCATTAAGCAATGACCATACAGGCAGTAGCGAACTCTGCACGCTGTTTCTGGATCCCGACTATCGTGACGGTAAAAACGGTTATCTGTTATCGAAGTCCCGTTTTCTGTTTATGGCGAACTTTCGCGACTGCTTTATGGCGCGGGTGGTTGCCGAAATGCGCGGCGTCAGCGATGAACAGGGGCATTCCCCGTTTTGGGACAGCGTGGGCATTCACTTTTTCTCGATGGAATTTCGCAAAGCCGATTTTCTGAGCGGTACCGGGCAGAAAACGTTTATTGCGGAACTCATGCCCAAGCACCCGCTTTATCTGCACTATTTAACCCCGGAAGCGCAGGCCGTCATTGGTCAGGTCCATCCTAAAACCGCGCCCGCACGTGCGGTACTGGAGGCGGAGGGTTTCCGCTACCGCCAGTATATTGACATCTTTGATGGCGGGCCGACGCTGGAATGTGACATTGATGACATCCGCGCCGTGCGGGACAGCCGGTTACTGACGGCACGAAAAGGCGAGGCCCGGCAGGATGCGCCACTTTGTCTGGTCGCCAACACCGATTATCACCGGTTTCGTGTCGCACTTATACCGGTCGATCCGAGCGCTGAACATATTCAGCTTAATGACGAACAGTTACAGGCGTTGCAGTGCCAGCCGGGTGACAGCCTGCGCGTAGTGACGCTGTGTAGTGAGGAGAAAAAGGCATGACGCACCTGATTAACGGACAGTGGCTCGCTGGCGAGTCAGATCACTTTTCCAAACAGGACCCGGTCAGCGGCGACACGCTGTGGCAGGGGTGCGCGGCTTCATCGGAGCAGGTTACAGCGGCCTGCCAGGCGGCCCGGTCGGCCTTTCCGGCGTGGGCAAGACAGCCTTTTGCCGCCCGTCAGGCCATCGTTGAACGTTTCGCGGTACAGCTCGAGAACCACAAAACCGCCCTGGCCGACTGCATTGCGCAGGAAACGGGGAAACCGCGCTGGGAAGCGCTGACGGAAGTGACCGCGATGATCAACAAAATTGCGATTTCCGTTAAAGCCTATCACGCTCGCACCGGGGAGCAGCAACAGGGCGAAAATGCCCTGCGTCATCGTCCTCATGGCGTGCTGGCGGTATTCGGCCCGTATAATTTCCCGGGCCATTTACCGAATGGCCACATTGTGCCCGCCTTACTCGCCGGTAACTGTGTGGTGTTCAAACCCAGCGAGCTGACGCCGGCCACCGCTGAGAAAACGGTACAGCTGTGGCGGGAGGCGGGCCTGCCAGATGGCGTCATGGGACTGCTGCAGGGCGGACGTGAAACCGGCCAGGCGCTGGCGGCTGAGCAGGGCATTGACGGCCTGCTGTTTACCGGTAGCGCACATACCGGTTATCAGCTTCATCGCCAGTTTGCCGGGCAGCCTGAAAAAATGCTGGCGCTGGAAATGGGCGGTAACAATGCACTGATCGTGGACGATCCCGCGGATACCGACGGGGCGGTGCATATCGCCATTCAGTCGGCCTTTATCACGGCAGGCCAGCGTTGTACCTGCGCGCGCCGCTTACTGGTCAAACGGGGCGCGGCCGGTGATGCCTTCCTGACACGGTTGGTTGAGGTAGCCGGGCGGTTGCAACCTGGCGCCTGGAACGCCGATCCGCAACCTTTTATGGGCAGCGTGATCTCCTGCGCCGCTGCCAAAAAAATTTATGCCGAATGGCAGCAGCGCGTCGCGGCGGGCGGCAAGATACTGCTGGCAATGCGCTGGCCCAACCGGCAACAGGCGCTGTTAACGCCCGGCATTATTGACGTGACCGCGGTAGACAATTTGCCGGATGAAGAAGTATTTGGCCCGCTACTGGCGGTGATGCGTTACGACGATTATCCGCAGGCGATTCAACTGGCTAACCAGACGCGTTACGGCCTGGCGTGCGGGTTAATTTCACCTTCCCGCGAGCAGTTTGACCAGCTGTTGCTGGAAGCGCGTGCCGGTATTGTGAACTGGAATAAGCCGCTGACTGGCGCTGCCAGTACGGCACCGTTTGGCGGGATTGGCGCCTCGGGTAACCATCGCGCCAGCGCCTGGTATGCCGCAGACTATTGTGCCTGGCCGATGGCCTCGCTGGAATCGCCGCAGCTTACGCTTCCGGCAACACTGTCACCGGGCCTGGATTTTTCACCGCAAGGAGGTCGCCCATGAAAGCCACAGAAGCCAACTTTGATGGGCTGGTCGGACTGACGCACCATTACGCGGGGTTGTCATTCGGTAACGAAGCCTCGACGCGCCATCAACACCAGCCGTCGAATCCGCGGCTGGCGGCAAAGCAGGGCTTACTGAAAATGAAAGCGCTGGCCGACATGGGATTTGTTCAGGGCGTGATCCCGCCGCATGAGCGGCCCGGCATTGCCGTGCTGCGTCAGCTGGGTTTTAGCGGCAGCGATGCGCAGGTCCTGGAAAAAGCCCATAAAACGGCCCCCGCGTTACTGTCAGCCGCCAGCTCGGCCTCGGCGATGTGGGTGGCCAATGCGGCAACGGTATCACCCTCAGCCGACAGCGCTGACCGTCGGGTGCATTTCACCGTCGCGAATCTCAACAACAAATTTCACCGTTCCATTGAAGCCCCGCAAACGGCCGCTCTGCTGCGAGCGCTGTTTCGCGATCCGCGACATTTTGTTGTGCATGATGCACTACCGCAGGTGGCCAGGTTTGGTGATGAAGGGGCGGCCAACCACAATCGTCTGGGCGGCGACTATGGTGACGCGGGTGTACAACTGTTTATCTATGGTCGCGACGGCCAGTCTGATACGGCCCCCCGACGCTACCCGGCCCGGCAAACCCGTGAAGCCAGTGAAGCGGTCGCCCGCCTGCATCAGCTCTCGCCTGAAAAAGTCATTTTTGCGCAGCAAAATCCGGCGGTCATCGATCAGGGCGTTTTCCATAACGATGTCATTGCCGTGAGCAATCAGCAGCTGCTGTTTTGCCATCAGCAGGCTTTTGTTGATCAGCCCGGTTTACTGGCGCAACTGCGCGACCGTGTGCCGGGTTTTGTCGCCCTGGAAGTGCCAACAGCCCGGGTCTCCGTGCAGGATGCCGTCAGTACCTACCTGTTTAACAGCCAGCTGCTGACGCGCCCGGATGGCAGCATGATGCTGGTGCTGCCGGAAGAGTCGCGCCAGCATCCCGGCGTCTGGGAATACCTGCGTGAACAGGTGGAAGGCGGCGGTCCGTTACAGTCCCTGCAGGTGTTTGACCTGCGGGAAAGTATGCACAACGGTGGCGGCCCCGCCTGCCTGCGGTTGCGCGTGGTATTAACCCCCGAGGAGCACCGGGCCGTTAACCCGGCGGTGCTAATGAACGATCACGTGTTCGCCACGCTGAACCAGTGGGTCGATAAGCACTATCGCGACAGGCTGACGCAAAGCGATTTAGGCGATCCGCAATTACTGGAAGAAGGGCGGGTTGCCCTTGATGAATTGACCAGGCTGCTAGACTTAGGAAATGTGTATACATTTCAGCAGTGAAGCAGGTGGTGCCGTCAGGGTTGCCCGCTTCCGCTTTTAAGGAGAAACGATGCAGGACTTTTTGCAGCAAACGCTGTCGGGTGAAGCGCCACGTTTGCGTAGCGGTGAGACGGCGCATCTTCGCTGGCAGTGGTTATACCATGGTCTCTTGCTTATGGAGCCAAAGGCACCGGTTAACCAGGCGCTGGTACTCTCTGCGGGCGTTCACGGAAATGAAACCGCCCCGGTTGAAATCCTTAATCAGCTCATCACGCCTTTACTCCGGGGCGAAAAACCGCTTCAGCAGCGTATGCTGGTGGTGTTAGGTAATCCCTCGGCGCTGCGCGCGGGGAAGCGTTATGTGACCTGTGACATTAACCGACTGTTTGGCGGTCGCTGGCAGCAGATTGATGACGGCGATGAAGCGCGGCGGGTGCTGCGGCTGGAACAAACGCTGGAAAACTTCTGGCAGCGGGGGGCATGTGACGAAACCCGCTGGCACCTGGATATGCATACGGCACTGCGCGGCTCTTACCATCCCCGTTTTGGCGTACTGCCGCATAATCCGCGTCCCTGGCCGGATGCGTTTTTGCACTGGCTGGGCGCAGCCGGTCTGGAGGCGCTGGTATTTCATCGTTCGCCGGGGGGCACCTTTACCCATTTCAGCTGTGAACATTTTGGCGCAGCCAGCTGTACCCTGGAGTTGGGGCAGGCGCGGCCGTTTGGCGAAAACGATCTGTCGCAGTTCAGCGCCGCGTCTCAGGCGCTGGCTGCCCTGCTGTATGGTGAAACATTGCCTGAGCCCGCCGGTCGCCCGCGCCGTTATCGGGTCTGCCAGCAGATCACGCGCTTAAGTGAGGCGTTTCAGCTGCATATGCCGGATGACACGAAAAATTTTACCGCGTTTCCGCAGGGGGCGTTGTTAGCTGAGGATGGCGAGACGCGCTACTTTGTCCAGCAGGCGCGGGAATACGTGCTCTTTCCCAATCCCCATGTCGCGCTGGGATTGCGGGCGGGTTTAATGCTGATTGAAGAGAGCGAGCAGACTCAGGCGTTACCTCTCTGAACGGTCTCACCGCGCAGTATAAAAAAAGAGCGGAAGAAACCTTCCGCTTTACTGCTAAAGGCATTACAATTCTCCACGATTTATCCGAAATTTCCTGATTATTCATACTCTTTTGCAATTCCTGACGCCATTCTTCTTATTCCCTCCATGATCGCCTGAAATATGACTTTTGTGCTTTCACGCTTTTACGCTCACTCGCAGTAGTTGACGTTCAACGTCGTATGCTTGTTTCCGAAGACGCGACAGCGCGCTGTCGTAACGAAAGTGAACAAGTAAAAAAGGACACTGTTATGCGTAAACTGACTTCTCTGTTACTGGCTTCTACCCTGGCATTTGGTGCGGCATCTGTAGTGCATGCCGAAGCGGATAACCTGACGCCACCGCCAGCAGGCAGTGAGAAACCGATGCACAAGCCGATGCACCGGGGTGGGATGGACATGATGTTTGGCGGACTGAATCTGACGCCAGAACAAAAAACAAAAATGCATGAAATTATGAAAGCGGGCCGTGGCGAGATGCAGCGCCCGTCAATCGAAGAGCGTCGCGCTAACCATGCGATTATCGCCTCTGACAGCTTCGACAAAGCGAAGGCCGAAGCCCAGGCGGAGAAAATGACCGCCAACGCCAAAGCGAACGCGGTGGCAATGATGGAAACCCAGAACAAACTGTACAACGTATTGACGCCAGAGCAGAAAAAGCAGTACAACGCGAATTTTGAAAAGCACCTGACTGAAAAACGCCCGATGCATGACAAAGCGGCTCCGGCCCCTGCACCTGCTGAATAAGCCTCGGGTTAATCACTAAAGAGAGTCTGAGACCGCCGGCCTTGTCCACGTTGCGTGGGCAGTGTCGGCGGTTTTTTTATGCACGCGCGCCAGCGGGAAGGCGGTTAAGGGAAAGGCAGTTCTGTCGCGTCACGCGGTCAACTCAGGGTTGCGTTGCAGGTCGCCATCTGTCCGCCTTTTGTGCCGTCAGCAGGCGGTTCAGAGCGGAATGACCGGATACTGGCCGGACAGCACCGGACGGCACAGGATCTTATAACCATCGTGGTCGAACCCGCCTTTACCCCGTTTCAGCCGTCTGGCTTCTTCAAGTGAGTCAACTGAGCCCAGATAGAACCAGTGGTCAATGACATGAATCTGCGTCATCTGTTTTCCTTCTTCCACCAGCGCCACCGCCCCCTGCCAGGGCCAGCAGAAGACGCGAACGTTTTCCAGCGCCGCCAACAGTCGGTCCTGATGATCGCTCACGGACTCTTTGCCACAGCAGGCACCCGCACAGCGGCGTAACGCTGAGCGGAAACAGCCCCGGCTGGGGCTCAGTGCTTCCAGACCTAATAAGCCGTGGCAAAGCTGATACTCATCGGCCAGCTGTTTCAGCCGTTCCAGGGCAGCGAAGCGACTGCGGTATAAACCAAACAGGTTGGGCGACTGACTGAAATCGACATCGCGCGCATACACGACCTGTGGTTTCCCTTCGGGCGTAATTTGCAGCGAGCAGAGCTGGCGATTTTTGCGCAGGCGTTTATTGAAGAGCGGCTGCTGAGTTTTAATCATCTGCGCTTCCAGTAGTAACGCGCCGAGATCGCCCGCCGTGGGGATCCAGCTCACGCGTCGCGACTGGCGCAACATTTTGGCTTCATCAGGTGTACGGAAATGAGACATGACGCGCGAACGCAGGTTAACGCTTTTGCCAATGTATAACGGCAGCGTGTCGCTTTCGCCATGAAAGGTATACACGCCGGGCAGGTTGGGCAAGCCTTCCAGCCATTCACGCAAATGTTCCGGGTATTCATAAATCGCTGCCGCATCAAATTCGAGGCGGTGGGTTGCTGCACGTCTTGCCAAAACGAACTCCCTATACTGGTTGTCCATACAGCATAACAGGCAGGTTAAATGATCGCCAGCCTCAGATTCATAACCGGTATGTTGCCCGCCAGCAGATCAGCGAGCCTGCGGTGATCAGGGCAACACCTTGCCAGAAGCTGGCGGGCGGTGTCAGGCCCAGCCATAAGCTGGCCAGCAAGGCGGACAGCACGGGCGTAAAACAGGAGGCGGTCGCCAGCAGGGGCAAATTTCCCTGCTGAATGCCGTAGTTCCATGCAGAGTAGGCCACGGCGGTAGAAGCACCCACGAACAGCACTTGCGCCAGCGCGGCTGTGCTGACGTGCATCGCTTCCTGCTGTGTGCCGAACGCAAATTTAAGCCAGAGCGCCAGCGCGGTGACGATAAAAAACAGTGAAACACCGTTGCTACCGCATGCATAACGGCGTGTCACATTGTTATAAAGCGCCCAGGCCAGCGCTGCCGCCAGTGCCAGCAGATAAGCCAGCGGGTTATGGGCCATATGTAACGCCATCTGCGTGGCCACGCTGTCATGTGTGCCTTTCATGACCCAGACAATGCCGCACAGAGAGAGCAGCAGGCCGGGCCACAGCCAGTGGCGGAAACGCTGCTGATTAAACGGAATGGCCAGCACAATGGTCAGGGATGGCCAGAGGTAATTGATCATGCCCAGTTCCAGCGACTGTGTCCGATCGTGGGCAAGTCCAATCGCCAGCGCCAGACAGATTTCATATCCAACAAACAACCCGCCGCCCACCAGCAGATAGCGACGGGGCAGGACACGCGGATCGGGCAGGCCTCTTGTCAGGCACAACAGCAGGGCGGTGATGGAATAGATCAGGGCGGCACCGCCGGTGGGGCCCAAAGCCTCACTGACGCTACGCAGCAGACCCAGGGTCGTACTCCAGAGTAAAATTGCGCTCAGCCCGGTCAGGGTGGCGTTCGTGTAACGTTACGGACATGGGGTTTCAGCAGTTAAGGCAACCCTTGCCGGGCGGCAAGGGTCGGCGGCGTTATTTCCAGAAATCGTCGAAAACAGTGATAGGCGGTCGACGTTTGTGCTCGGTTTTCAGATACCAGCCTTCAATGATTTTCGCGCTGTCCGGATCGATCGTTTTCCCTTCAAGGTAGTCATCGATCATGTCGTAGGTGACGCCCAGTGCGACTTCATCCTGCAGACCGGGGCGATCGTCTTCTAAATCGGCGGTCGGTTTTTTCAGATACAGATGTTCCGGGCAACCCAGCGTTTTCAGCAGCAGTTTGCCCTGGCGCTTATTGAGGCGGAAGATAGGGTTAATATCGCTGCCGCCATCGCCGTACTTGGTAAAGAAGCCCGTGACGGCTTCTGCGCCATGGTCGGTGCCCACCACCACGCCTTTGGTCATACCGGCAATGCTGTACTGCGCTTTCATACGCTCACGGGCTTTCTCATTGCCGCGGACGAAATCCGACAGCACAATGCCGGCGTCTTTCAGCGCGCGCTCACTGGCCAGCACCGCTTCTTTAATATTGACCACCAGCGAGCGGTCTGGCTGGATGAAGGCCAGCGCATCCTGGCAGTCCTGCTCATCAGCCTGCACGCCGTAAGGCAGACGCACCGCGATAAAGGTGTAGTCGTTATCGCCTGTTTCCTGGCGAAGCTCCGTGATCGCCATCTGGGCCAGCTTGCCCGTCAGGGTAGAATCTTGTCCGCCGCTGATACCGAGTATTAACGCCTTCAGGCCGCTGTGGCGCGTTAAATACGCTTTGAGGAAATCCACGCTGGTACGAATTTCCTGCTGCGGATCGATAGTGGGTTTCACACCCAGTGCGGTAATGATTTCCTGCTGCAGTGACATCAACATCTCCTTAAGTCTTTAGCCAGCCGGCACAATACAAAGCCTGTCTTAAAGCTAACGCGCATCCCCGAAAACAACAAGCCAAAGCGGGTGATGTTTTCTTTTTGCTGGTCTGAATCCGACAATTTTTACCTCAGCGGAGGTTTTTTTGCCAAAACGATAAAGGTCAGTATAGCCAGCATGAAGCAACCAAATATCGTCAACGTCATACTGATTACTGATGTGCCGCCCATCCCGGTTACCGGCACGGCGAGTGCGCCCAGAGTGAACATCGTCACGCCAATGACGGCCGAGGCGCTACCGGCACGTTGCCCCTGACTTTGCATCGCCAGTGAGGCGGCGGTGGTGGCAATGACACCATTGCTGGCAATCGAAAAGAACAGCGCAACCAGCAGCAGCGGGAGCGGGGCGTGCGTTAACCCGGCGGCCAGCAGCGCGCTGGAGGCCACGAATGCCAGCATCAGGCCGCCTTTCAGGACGCGATATTCACCCCACAGCGGGCAGAGGCGGGCGCTGGTCTGTGAGGCAATCACTAAACCGATACCGTTGGCGGCAAAGCAAAAGCTGAACGCCTGGGGTGACAGACCATAGATTTCCTGCAGCACGAACGGCGATGCGCCGATATAGGCGAACATGCCCGACATCATAAACCCTTGCGTCAGGCAGAAACCCATAAAGGCACGGTGGGTGATGACCTGCCCCAGCGCAGCATAAGCAGCAAAAACCGAGCCCTGACTCCGCCGATCAACGGGCAGACTTTCATGCAGTTTCCCGCGCGCCAGCAGGATGAGCAAAATGGCGATGCCGCTCAGCACAACAAAAATACCGCGCCAGTCCAGCACGGTCATCAGGGCACCGCCCAGTACGGGGGCGCCAATAGGGGCAAGGCCGTTAACCAGCATCAGCAGCGCAAAAAAGCGCGTCAGTTCATGGCCATTGTACATATCGCGCGCTACCGCCCGTGACAGCACCGCACCGCCCGCTCCCGCTAATCCCTGAAACAGACGAGCCAGTAACAGTTGATCAATAGTCTGGGCAAGGGCGCAGCCCAGCGACGCGATAAACAACAACGTCAGTGACAGGGTCAGAGGGCGCAGACGACCAAATTTGTCGCTCATGGGACCAAACAGAAGCTGACCGGCGCCCAGTCCCAGCAGGCCAGCGGTAAGGCTGAGCTGTGCCGTAGACGTTGGCGTAGCCAGGTCACTGGCTAACTGCGGCAGGGCGGGCAGATACAGATCGATGCACAACGGTCCCAGCGCAGCCAGTAATCCCAGGGTGATGGCGTAAACCAGCCGGTTGGGTGAGGAAAGCGTCATTTGGCCTCTGATGATAATGTTTAAGTGACGTTGTCACAAAAGTGCATTCAGCGCGTCTTTTGTGCCTGTAAAAACGGCACTGGCCAACACGCAATGGTGCAGTGAGCCAGCATGCCTGGTCTGTTCCGGCGCATTTTAACAAATCCCGCGAGACAGATTGAGTTTAAGTCTGTCATTAACTTGATAAAAACCGTTTTATGTTCCAGGCTTTTCACCACATGGACAAAAAATGAGGAACAACAAGATGAATAAAGTGATGGGATGTATCGCTGCAGCGCTGACGCTGGCTGCGCTCTCTGGTTGTACGACTTACGATCGTGCGGAAAGCTACGTGACTAAGCCAGTGGTTAAGGACGTCAAAAAAGGCATGACCCGCCAGCAGGTCCGTCAGATTGCTGGCCCTGCTTCAACTGAAATCACCATGGTGCATGCGCGCGGTACCTGTCAGACCTATGTGATTGGCGAGCGTGACGGTAAAGCACAGACTTACTTTGTGAGCTATAACGATATGGGTCGCGTGATGAACTACGGCTTCCAGAGCTGTGCTGAATACGATACCGATCCGCAGGTTAAGCAGTAAATTTCCGCTGACCTGAAAAAACGGCTCGCTTATGGCGAGCCGTTTTTTTATCTCTACAGTCCAGCCGGACGCGGCACTTCAACGTAGCTGCCGTTAATCTCCCGCTGATAGTAATGCCCGTCCTGCACGTAGAACCGTCGGCCATTAAAATCCAGCACCCGCATACCGCCGACGCTGCTGACATAGGTCGGAGCAGGCGGCTCAACAACCACGTACTCATCACCGTGTCGCTGATAATAACTGCCATTCAGCAAATAGTAGGTTAATCCCCCAATCAGAACCGCCGTTGCCGCCAGTGGCAGAACGTGGAAATGGTCAGGACCATGCCAGCGTGGCGCAGGACCATGCCAGCCTGGGCCGGGCCGGTACCAGTGAGGGCCGGGCCCCCAGTCGCCGGGGCGCGCAAACACTGCGCTGGGCGTAATCATCGCTAACGCGAGGAATGAAGCGATAACCGTTTTCATGTGCATTCTCCTGCTGTGACTCGCTGCAGAATTCTCCTTTTAGCGTCCAAAAACAAGCAGAAAGCGCACGTATTATTGCCCCTTTACCACGCTTAACGTTTCCTTAACGTGAATGTAAAGAGAGAGGGGAAATAAGGAGAAACAGGCAGGGAAAAGGGAGAAGACCTGGCACCGGGTGCCAGGTCAGCTGTGATTAGCTGTGCTCTAATTCATGGTGTTCGTCTTGCTCAAGAACGCGTCGGTCTGTCAGGCCCAGCCAGCGACTGGTCAGGGAACCTGCGGTCATTGCACCATTCACGTTCAACGCGGTTCTGCCCATATCGATCAACGGCTCGATCGAAATCAGCAGCGCGACCAGCGTGACGGGCAGGCCCATCGCGGGCAGCACGATTAACGCCGCGAAAGTCGCGCCACCGCCGACACCGGCAACGCCCGCTGAGCTCAACGTCACAATGCCCACCAGGGTGGCAATCCACAGCGGATCAAACGGGTTAATGCCCACTGTCGGCGCCACCATCACGGCCAGCATGGTCGGATAAAGACCGGCACAACCGTTCTGCCCGATCGTAGCGCCAAACGACGCCGAGAAACTGGCAATGGATTCCGGCACGCCCAGACGACGGGTTTGCGCTTCCACATTCAGCGGAATGCTGGCGGCACTGGAGCGGCTGGTGAAGGCAAAGGTCAGCACGGGCCAGACTTTGCGAAAAAAGCGCATAGGGTTGATGCCATTTACGGACAGCAGCAGACCGTGTACCACAAACATAATGCCCAGGCCCAGATAGGATGCGACCACGAAGCTACCCAGCTTAATGATGTCCTGCAGGTTCGATCCGGCAACCACTTTAGTCATCAGCGCCAGCACGCCGTAAGGCGTCAGTTTCATGATCAGGCGCACCAGCTTCATCACCCATGACTGCAGCGTATCGATCGCCGTCAGGACGCGCTGGCCTTTCACTTCGTCATCTTTAAGCAGGTGCAGGGCCGCCACGCCTAAAAAGGCTGCGAAGATGACGACACTGATAATCGAGGTGGGGCTGGCACCGGTTAAATCGGCAAAGGGGTTTTTCGGGATAAAGGACAGGATAAGCTGCGGCGCCGTCAGATCGGCCACTTTGCCTACATAGTTATTCTGGATGGCACTCAGGCGCGCCGTTTCCTGGGCACCCTGTACCAGGCCGGTTGCATTAAGATGGAACAGCCCGGTCACGAAAACTCCGACCAGCGCCGCAATCGCGGTCGTAAACAGCAGCACGCCAATGGTCAGGAAACTGATTTTGCCCAGCGAAGAGGCGTTATGCAGGCGCGCCACCGCGCTCAGAATTGAGACAAAGACCAGCGGCATCACGATCATCTGCAACAGCTGGACATAGCCGTTACCGACCACGTTAAACCAGCCAATCGACGCTTTGACCGTATCGCTGTTACTGCCGTAAATAAACTGCAGCGCCAGGCCAAACGCGACGCCAAACACTAACCCGACCAGCACTTTTTTGGACAGACTCCAGTTGGCGCGGCTCAGGCGTGACAGCAGAAGCAGCAGCACCACAAAGGCAATGATATTAAGCGTTAAAGGGATATCCATAGAAACTCCGAATCATGCAGCATTCCCCTGGTAAGGAAAGCAAAAGTAGTTATTGTTCATACAGGTGTCCGGAAATGGTATCAGGTGAATTTAGTGCGATCTTATATCCAAATGGAATAGCTTATAACTTTGTTTGAGCGGCCAGTGGCTCAGGAGCCGGAATGCCCCGACAGGAGGCGACTGACGCCGTTTTGCAAGGTATCAAATACCTGGGTGGGCCAGCCATTTTCGCCAAACGCAGGCATCCCTGGCGGGAACCACAGCGCGTAAGCCATCAGGCCCAGGCACAGAGCGCGCTCCAGCTGATTGCCTTTTTGGCTGTTCAGAATGGGCAGACGAAAACGCCAGCGGCAGGGCCAGAGCAGAGGAACGCCGGCGGGAGTGAGCATATCGGCCACAATGTGGCTCAGGTAACCCAGCGTCATGCCCTGCAGAACATCGGCGGGCAGCGGCCAGCTCTTCGGCACGTTAATCTGAAACAGCCACAGGCCAGCCGCAACGGCTAGCAGGCTGTGGGTGAACCCGCGGTGACCAAATGCCCGGGCAATGGGATGCGACAACCAGCGCAGGCGCTGGCCCAGCAAGGACTTAGGATGATCGATGTCAGGGAGCAGGCAGGTCAGCAGGCTGGCGGGAATTAAATGCCACCAGTCCGCCTGAGCCATCACCGGGGTGAGCTCGGCCCGTTTCGCAAAAATGGCGCTGGCAACAGCAAAAAAGATATGGCCTTCGGCCGTCATGATAAACCTGGCTGCAAAAGAAACTGTCAATGCATCCAGTATAGGGATTTATCCAGTAAATGAGAACCTGTGACGCTGTAACGAAGCGTTAATTTTTTAAGGGGATGCAACAGGTTACAGCGCCTTTGCCGTTAAGCCTGCAAATGCTCCCGCGTTAACTGCGTCAGGCTACTCAGCTTCACGTCGGCGAGCGCCCAGCGGGCATCATCCTGATGGCTGGCTGCCGGAATCACAATTGATCGCATTCGTGCGGCTTTGCTTGCTACCATGCCGTTCACCGAATCTTCCAGCGCGACGCAGTGAAGCGGATCAATGCCCAGCGCCTCGGCGGCGTTGAGGTAGACCTGCGGATGCGGCTTGCTGTAGGGCAGATGTTCGGCGGAAGACAGCACATCAAAAGAGTGATTCAGGTTAAACATCGCCAGTACCTGTTCCAGCATGAAGCGGGGCGATGCGGAAACCAGGCCGGTCTTCAGGCCGTGCTGTTTGCACAATGAGAGGGCGGACTCAACGCCGGGCAGAAGCGGGCGGTTTATCGCAATCAGTTCCATTGCACGGGCGATGATACGCTGTGTGACCGCTTCCTGACTCGGTCCCGACCAGGGCAACGTTTCGTACCACATGCGCACCGTCTGATCGATACGTAATCCGAGCGTATCAGGTAATTCGTGGCGTCGGGTCAAATCGATATTCAGGGTTGAGAAGATGTCCATTTCAGCCTGATCCCAGAGAGGTTCAGAATCAATCAACAAGCCATCCATATCAAATAAAGCTGCAAAAACAGGGCGGTGGTAAGACATGTGTCGCTCCTTAAAAAGTTCAGGCTACCTTAGCATGAACACAGGGTTGGTGCGCAGATGAGGCGAAACGGGCGCAGACCGCTCTTTTTTTTGGGAAAATTCTGCAAGGGCAGGTAGACTGAAGCAAATGGGATTTTGGGTTCAGGAGATATCATGACCTATCAACAGGCTGGCCGCATTGCCATCCTTAAGCGTGTCGCTGGCTGGGTGATTTTTTTACTCGCGTTGCTGTCTACCATCATTTCACTGCTGAGCTTTTTGTTTAAGCACAGTGAAAAGAAACCCGGTATTGATGCCGTGATGCTGGATTTCATTCATGTCATGGTGGATATGATTCGCTTTAATACGCCGTTTCTGAATGTGTTCTGGCAAAACTCACCGGTGCCCGAGTTCAATGGACAGATGAATCTGGGCTTCTGGTTTATCTATATTTTGATTTTTGTCGGGCTGGCGCTGGAAGCGTCCGGTGCGCGCATGGGACGTCAGGTGCGCCATGTGCGGGAAGGGATTGAAGATCAGATGATTCTTGAGCAGGCAAAAGGCAGCGATGGCCGGACCCGGCAGCAGCTGGAAGAAAAGGTACGGGTCCCGCGCCACACCATTTTTCTGCAGATTTTCCCGCTCTACATCCTGCCGCTGGTGATTGCCATCGCCGGTTACTTTCTGCTTTCTCTGCTTGGTTTTCTCTAAACGATCAGGCCGGTTTCACCTGACCGGCTGCCCGTGCATCGTCATCCAGCAACTGGCCCACGGCAAACTGCGCCGCGCCCAGCCAGTTGCCGCCAAACACGTTGGCCCTGTTCAGGAGATAGTAAAGCTGATAAACCGGCTGACGCTGCGAAAAGCCATCGGGTAATGGCCAGCTCTGGTGATAACCGTCAAAGATCGCCTTCGGCAGATCGGTAAACCAGCTCAGCATCGCCAGGTCGCATTCCCGGTCGCCCCAGTAACAGGCAGGATCGAAAATCCAGGGGCCAGTCTCGCTGCCCGCACAGTTAGCTGGCCACAGATCGCCGTGGAGCAGGGAAGGTTGAGGGTGATGGGACGCCAGGGTCCGTTGCACACAATCAATAATCCGTTCGGCATCGCCGTACAGAATGCCTTTCTCAGCGGCAATCTGCAGTTGCCAGCCGATTCGTTGCTCCGCAAAGAAAACTGACCAGCGCCGCAACCAGCTGTTGGGCTGTGGTGTAGAGGTCAGATTATTATCGAAATCAAGCCCGAACTGAGGTTGCTCGCTCCACTGATGCAGACGCGCCAACTGCTGGCCTAACTGGTAGGCGCTCTGCGGATCCAGGGGCTGAGGTTTGATATATTCCAGCAGCAGGAAACTGTAGTCACGATCGCTGCCAACGCCATAAACGTCCGGAACGCGGACCGTCTGGGTACGGCGCAGCAGGGCGAGTTGATCGGCTTCCCAGCTAAACAGGGACACTTTATCGCGGCTGTTGCACTTCACAAACACATCCTGCTCACCATAGCGGATGAGCCAGGCGGGATGCACATCACCCCCGGGGAGTTCGTGACGTTGGGTAATTTCGGCGTTGCCAAATTGCTCGTTTAACAGACGACTAATGGCTGACCACATCGGGTTATCCTCTTTATTCGCTGCCTGAGTTCAATTGTAACGCGGACGCACGCGATAAAAACCTGCGCGTGTGCACAGACTAGTCTGCGGCACCTGTTGCTTGGCGCAGAAAGTCGTCAAGCGTGGTCAACGTCACGTCGGGTTTCTGGCCCAGCGCGCTTTCGCCCGCGGCAAGAGCCTGCTGTTTTAGCGCGGCCTCATCCAGTGTGGTGACAATGCCAAAACTGTTGGTGCCAAGCTCATGGGCGGTGCCACTGTCATCCATTAACGTGGTAGAGAAGCCCCCTGATGTCAGAGCACCGGTCAGGTTCAGAACGTCACTGAGTCCGGCTTCCTGATAATGAAAGGTCACGACATAGCGATGTAGATCTCCACTGCGCATTTTGCACCTCGAAAGGGTTAAATATCACACAGCGTAGTACAGGGTGAAAAAACAGGCGAATAATGAAGGGGATGAGCCAACAATTCGGACTAAACTGTTTACCGTTTGTGCGGATGCTGGCGACCCGAACGTATGTAAATCTTGTAAACGAACAGATGTTATTTGGCAAAAACAACTCTATAATGCGCGCCGAACTCAGGTTAACGTCCAGCAAATACGGGACGTTACGCTAATGCATGATGTTCTGAGCGAATTCATATCTCTTTACAAAAGTTACGGTAAAGGGGATTGATCGCACCGGGAAACCCTTCAGAATCTTCGTTTTCAAAACTGTTGCACGGATCACACTTAATGAACGCCTTTAACAAGCTGTCTGCTGTTCTATTGCTCTCTGCCGGAGCGTTTTGTCACCAGGCGCTGGCCGATAACGCGGTCTTCACCGCGATGGATGACCCTTCAACGGCGAAAAAGCCTTTTGAAGGATCGGCCTCTGCAGGTTACCTGGCGCAAACCGGTAACACCACCAGCTCATCGTTGACCGCACAGACCAACATGACCTGGTATACAGAATCAATGGCCTACAGCTTGTGGGGCAATGCCGCGAATACCTCTGCAAACGATGAGCGCTCGTCCGAAACCTATAACGTAGGTGCGCGTTCGCGTTACAACATGAGTGCCTATGACTACCTGTTTGGTCAGGCAAGCTGGTTAAGTGACCGTTACAATGGTTATGACGGACGCGATGTCCTGACCGCCGGTTATGGTCGTCAGATCCTGAATGGCCCGGTGCATTCACTGCGTGCGGAATTCGGTCCTGGTGTCCGTTACGACGATTACCGCGAAGGTGGCCATAAAACGCAGGCGCTGGCTTACGGTGCGGTGAGCTACCAGTGGCAGCTGACAGATACCACCAAATTCATTCAGGGTGTTTCCGTGCTGAGCTCACTGGGTGACGATACGACAGTGAACTCTGAAACGGGCTTACAGGTAGCGATTAACGACCATTTCGCCCTGAAACTGGCGTATAACGTCACCTGGAACAACAATCCACCTGAGTCTGCGCCCGACCATACGGATACCAAAACCACGGTCATGCTAACGTACGCGATGTAATCCGCGTTAACTCTGTCTGACGGAGAAGCGGTCTGGCCTGGGGCCTGGCCGCTTTTTTTTCGATCTGTCTGAGAGTTAGCGGAAAGGCATGGGTTTTGCTCACGTCTGAAAACTGCTATTATTCGTGCCGCATCAACTTCCTGGCGACATTCCGACAATGTGGGTCTGATTTCACGCCAGGTGAATCAAACTACTCAATTTTGTATGTAGGCTTTCGTGTGGCTTACCACTGCAACTAAGGACATTCTATGCCTGTAATTACGCTTCCTGATGGCAGCCAGCGCACTTATGATCGCCCTGTCAGCGTGATGGACATCGCGCTTGATATCGGCCCCGGTCTGGCCAAAGCCTGTATCGCCGGACGAGTGAACGGTGAACTGGTCGATGCGGTTGATCCCATCACCGACGACGCGTCTGTCGCCATTATTACTGCAAAAGACGAAGCGGGTCTTGAAATCATCCGTCACTCTTGCGCGCACCTGTTAGGCCATGCCATTAAGCAGCTGTGGCCCGACACGAAAATGGCTATTGGTCCGGTTATCGACAACGGTTTCTACTATGATGTCGACATCGATCGCACGCTGACCCAGGAAGATATTGAGCTGCTGGAAAAACGCATGCATCAGTTGGCTGAGACCAACTACGATGTCGTGAAGAAGAAGGTCAGCTGGCAGGAAGCGCGCGATGTCTTCGCGGCGCGGGGTGAAGTCTATAAGACCACCATCCTGGACGAGAATATCAGTCATGATGATCGCCCTGGGCTGTATCATCATGAAGAATACGTCGATATGTGCCGCGGTCCGCACGTACCGAATATGCGTT
The DNA here is from genome assembly GCF_043545505.1 of Pantoea sp. SGAir0183. Taxonomy (NCBI): domain Bacteria; kingdom Pseudomonadati; phylum Pseudomonadota; class Gammaproteobacteria; order Enterobacterales; family Erwiniaceae; genus Pantoea; species Pantoea sp. SGAir0183. The sequence goes on along the minus strand of NZ_CP028053.1, from coordinate 2,496,475 downwards.
TTTGTCACCATTTCAAACTGCAGAAAATTTCAGGCGCCTACTGGCGTGGCGACAGCGACAACAAAATGTTGCAGCGCATCTACGGCACCGCCTGGGCCGATAAAAAGCAGCTGTCTGCCTATCTGCAGCGTCTGGAAGAAGCGGCGAAGCGCGACCACCGTAAGATCGGTAAACAGCTCGACCTCTACCATATGCAGGAAGAAGCGCCGGGTATGGTTTTCTGGCATAATGACGGCTGGACAATTTTCCGTGAACTGGAAGTGTTCGTCCGCAGTAAGCTGAAAGAGTACCAGTACCAGGAAGTAAAAGGTCCGTTCATGATGGACCGCGTGTTGTGGGAAAAAACCGGTCACTGGGAAAACTACAAAGATGCGATGTTTACGACCTCTTCGGAGAACCGTGAGTACTGCATCAAGCCAATGAACTGCCCGGGTCATGTGCAAATCTTTAATCAGGGGCTGAAATCCTATCGCGATTTGCCACTGCGTATGGCCGAGTTCGGGAGCTGCCACCGTAATGAACCCTCAGGTGCGTTACATGGTCTGATGCGCGTTCGTGGCTTTACTCAGGATGATGCCCATATTTTCTGTACGGAAGATCAACTGCGCGCCGAAGTGAACAGCTGTATCCGCATGGTTTACGACATGTACAGCACCTTTGGCTTTGAAAAGATCGTGGTGAAACTGTCTACCCGTCCTGAAAAACGCATCGGTTCTGATGAAACCTGGGATCGTGCAGAAGAGGATCTGGCTGCGGCGCTCAATGAAAACAACATTGCGTTTGAATACCAGCCGGGTGAGGGCGCCTTCTACGGCCCGAAAATTGAATTTACTCTATACGATTGCCTTGACCGTGCCTGGCAGTGCGGAACAGTTCAGCTAGACTTTTCCCTGCCTAAACGTCTGGATGCCACTTACGTGGGTGAAAACAACGATCGTCAGACGCCCGTGATGATTCACCGTGCGATTCTGGGGTCGATGGAACGCTTTATCGGTATTTTGACCGAAGAGTTTGCCGGTTTCTTCCCTAGCTGGCTGGCACCAGTGCAGGCTGTCGTCATGAATATTACCGACGGTCAGGCAGAATATGTTGAGACTTTGACACGTAAATTGCAGAATGCTGGCATTCGTGTGAAAGCGGACTTGAGAAACGAGAAGATAGGCTTTAAAATCCGCGAGCACACATTACGTCGCATCCCTTATATGTTGGTCTGTGGTGATAAAGAGGTGGAAGCTGGCAAAGTGGCCGTTCGCACCCGCCGTGGTAAAGACCTTGGGTCGATGGATGTCGATGTGTTTGTTGAGAAGCTGCAGCAAGAGATTCGCAGCCGCAATCTTCACCAATTGGAGGAATAAGGTATTAAAGGCGGAAAACGAGTACAACCTACGCGTCCGAATCGCATCAACAGTGAAATTCGCGCAACAGAAGTGCGCTTAACAGGCGTTGAAGGCGAGCAACTTGGTATTGTCAGTCTACGCGAAGCTTTGGAAAAAGCTGAGGAAGCGGGTGTAGATTTAGTTGAAATCAGCCCGAACGCCGAACCGCCGGTTTGCCGCATTATGGATTACGGCAAGTTCCTCTATGAAAAAAGCAAATCTTCTAAGGAACAGAAGAAGAAGCAAAAAGTTATTCAGGTTAAGGAAATTAAATTCCGTCCTGGAACCGATGATGGCGACTATCAGGTCAAACTACGCAACCTGATTCGCTTTCTGGAAGAAGGCGATAAAGCCAAAATCACGCTGCGTTTCCGCGGTCGTGAGATGGCGCACCAGCAGATCGGTATGGAAGTGCTTAACCGCGTCCGTAAAGACCTGTGTGATGATCTGGATTTGGCTATTGTCGAATCCTTCCCTTCGAAGATCGAAGGCCGCCAGATGATCATGGTGCTCGCACCTAAGAAGAAACAGTAGGCATTCAAGTAGCAATGACCGCGCAGCGCTCGCGTTGTGCGGTTTGTTGTTCGCCTGTCTGGGTCATGTTATCAACAATGCGAAGTGGATATTTTTTAAAATGCCAAAGATTAAAACTGTACGTGGCGCGGCTAAGCGCTTCAAGAAGACCGCTTCTGGCGGCTTCAAGCGTAAACACGCGAACCTGCGTCATATTCTGACTAAGAAATCTACCAAGCGTAAACGTCACCTGCGTCCGAAAGGCATGGTGTCTAAAGGCGATCTGGGTCTGGTTGTTGCCTGCCTGCCGTACGCATAAGTAAATTTTTTTAATTAATTCAGAATATTAAACAGGAGAGCTAAATGGCTCGTGTAAAACGTGGTGTAGTTGCTCGCGCACGTCACAAAAAAATCTTAAAACAAGCTAAAGGTTACTACGGTGCACGTTCACGTGTTTACCGCGTTGCCTTCCAGGCTGTTATCAAAGCTGGTCAGTATGCTTACCGCGACCGTCGTCAACGTAAGCGTCAGTTCCGTCAGCTGTGGATCGCGCGTATCAACGCAGCGGCGCGTCAGAACGGTATGTCTTACAGCCGTTTCATCAATGGTCTGAAAAAAGCAGCCATTGAAATTGACCGTAAAATCCTGGCCGACATCGCTGTATTCGACAAAGTGGCATTCACTGCACTGGTAGAAAAAGCGAAATCAGCTCTGGCGTAAGTCAGTTGAAAAAGGGAGCTTGCTCCCTTTTTTATTACCTGTAACCTGAGCAAAAGATTGACTTTTTCGCCTCTGCGCTTTTCAATAGTGCCGTTGAGTATCACGACAAGGTAACGCAAGCATGAATGCTGCTATTTTCCGTTTCTTTTTTTACTTTAGCGCCTGACAATCAGGGGCTTTTGCGCATAAGAAAAGAAACGAAAAATCGCGCTGAAAGCCTCCCACGTGGAGGCTTTTTTATTTTTGGCGCTGGCATATTGGACCGGCAGGTCCCAACAAGTACTAACCAGCCTGACTGGAAAAAGAGGAAAACATGTCCCAACTAGCAGAACTGGTGGCGAACGCCACGGCGGCCATCGACGGGGCGACCGATATCGCCGCCCTTGACGCGGTGCGCGTCGAATATCTGGGGAAAAAAGGGCATCTGACTTTGCAGATGACCACGTTGCGTGAGCTGCCAGCAGAAGAGCGTCCAGCAGCCGGTGCCGTGATTAACGAAGCCAAACAGCAGGTGACAGATCGTCTGAATGCCCGCAAAGAAGCGATGGAGTCGGCGGCGCTCAACGCCCGTCTGGCGGCGGAAACCATCGATGTCTCGCTGCCGGGACGCCGTATCGAAAACGGTGGGCTGCATCCGGTTACCCGTACTATCGATCGCATCAAAACCTTCTTTGGTGAACTGGGCTTTGCGGTGGTAACCGGCCCGGAAATTGAAGACGATTACCATAACTTTGACGCGCTGAATATCCCCGGCCATCACCCGGCACGTGCCGATCACGACACCTTCTGGTTCGATGCCACTCGCCTGCTGCGTACGCAGACATCCGGCGTACAGATCCGCACGATGAAAAACCAGCAGCCGCCGCTGCGCATTATCGCCCCGGGCCGCGTGTACCGTAACGACTACGATCAGACACACACGCCGATGTTCCACCAGATGGAAGGCCTGATCGTCGATAAGAACATCAACTTCACCAACCTGAAAGGCACGCTGCACGATTTCCTGAACAACTTCTTTGAGGAAGATTTGCAGATCCGTTTCCGTCCGTCTTACTTCCCGTTCACCGAACCGTCTGCGGAAGTGGATGTGATGGGGAAAAACGGCAAGTGGCTGGAAGTGCTGGGCTGCGGCATGGTGCATCCTAACGTGCTGCGCAACGTCGGTATCGATCCGGAAGTCTACTCGGGCTTCGCCTTTGGTATGGGCATGGAGCGTCTGACCATGCTGCGTTACGGCGTGACCGATTTACGCGCATTCTTCGAAAATGATTTACGTTTCCTCAAACAATTTAAGTAAGGGCAGGTTATCCAATGAAATTCAGTGAACTCTGGTTACGCGAATGGGTAAATCCAGCCCTTGACAGCGCAGCGCTGTCAGAACAAATCACCATGGCGGGTCTGGAAGTGGATGGCGTTGAGCCAGTGGCTGGCGCGTTTCATGGCGTGGTGGTCGGTGAGGTCGTAGAGTGCGGTCAGCACCCGAATGCCGACAAGCTGCGCGTGACCAAAATCAACACCGGGGGCGATCGTCTGCTGGATATCGTGTGCGGTGCACCGAACTGTCGTCAGGGCCTGAAAGTGGCCGTCGCCACCGTGGGTGCCGTTCTGCCGGGCGATTTCAAAATCAAAGCCGCAAAGCTGCGCGGTGAACCCTCGGAAGGCATGCTGTGCTCGTTCTCGGAGCTGGGTATTTCCGATGATCACAATGGCATTATTGAACTGCCTGCCGATGCGCCTGTGGGCACCGATATCCGTGACTATCTGCAGTTAGATGACAACACCATCGAAATCAGCGTGACGCCTAACCGCGCTGACTGTCTGGGCATCATGGGCATCGCTCGGGATGTTGCGGTCCTGAACGGCCTGCCGCTGAATACGCCCGCCATCGAGTCGGTCACTGCCACGATTCCCGATACCTTCCCGATTCGCGTTGACGCGACCGATGCCTGTCCTCGCTATTTAGGCCGGGTGGTCAAAGGCGTGAACGTTGCCGCAGCAACGCCGCTGTGGATGAGAGAGAAACTGCGCCGCTGCGGTATTCGCTCTATCGATCCGGTCGTGGATATCACCAACTACGTGCTGCTGGAACTGGGTCAGCCGATGCACGCCTTCGATCTGGATCGTCTTGACGGCGGGATCGTGGTGCGCATGGCAGAAGAGGGCGAAGCACTCACGCTGCTGGACGGTACAGAAGCCAGACTCAGCAGCGATACGCTGGTCATTGCTGACCACCAGAAAGCGCTGGCGATGGGCGGCATTTTTGGCGGTGAGCATTCCGGCGTAAACACCGAAACGCAAAATATTTTACTGGAATGCGCCTGGTTTGAGCCGCTGGCGATTACCGGCCGTGCGCGTCGTCATGGTTTGCATACGGATGCTTCACATCGTTACGAGCGTGGTGTGGATTCGGCGCTGCAGCACAAGGCGATGGCGCGGGCGACGCAGCTGCTGCTGAGCATCTGTGGCGGCGAAGCCGGTCCGGTTATCGATCAGACGGTAGAGGCCGCGTTGCCGGTGCCAGCCACCATCACCTTACGTCGTGAGAAGCTGGATCGCTTAATCGGTCATGTGGTCAGCGATGCCCAGGTGACCGACATTCTGACCCGCCTCGGTTGTCAGGTGAGCGTAGACAATCAGGAATGGCAGGCGGTCGCACCGACCTGGCGCTTCGATATGGCTATCGAAGAAGACCTGGTGGAAGAGATTGCGCGCATCTACGGTTACAACAATATCCCCAACGTGCCGGTGCAGGCCGGGTTGGTGATGACGAAGCACCGTGAAGCCAACCTGTCGCTGAAACGCGCGAAGATGCTGCTGGTGGATAAAGGCTATCAGGAGGCCATTACCTACAGCTTCGTGGATCCAAAAGTCCAGCAGTTGCTGCATCCCGGCGAAGAGGCATTGCTGCTGCCAAGCCCGATTTCCAGCGATATGTCCACCATGCGTCTGTCGCTGTGGACCGGTTTGCTGAGCGCCGTGGTCTATAATCAGAATCGTCAGCAGAGCCGCGTGCGCCTGTTTGAGAGCGGCCTGCGTTTTGTGCCTGATACACAGGCAGATTTAGGTATCCGTCAGGATTTGATGCTGGCCGGCGTACTGAGTGGCAATCGCTTCGAAGAGCACTGGGATCTGGCGCGCCAGGCGGTTGACTTCTATGATTTGAAAGGCGATTTAGAGTCATTACTGGATTTAACCGGTAAGCTCGACGCCATCACTTTCCGTGCAGAAGCGAATCCGGCGTTACATCCGGGACAAAGTGCGGCAATTTATTTGCATGATGAACGAATCGGATTTATCGGAGTGGTTCATCCCGAACTTGAACGTAAGCTGGATCTCAACGGTCGCACCTTAGTCTTTGAACTGCTTTGGAATAAGGTCGCAGACCGCGTCCTGCCTGATGCGCAAGAGATTTCGCGCTTCCCGGCAAACCGCCGAGATATCGCCGTTGTTGTGGCGGAAAACGTGCCCGCAGCAGATATCATCGCAGAGTGTAAGAAAGTTGGCGTAAATCAGGTAGTTGGCGTAAACTTGTTTGACGTGTACCGAGGTAAGGGTGTTTCCGAGGGCTATAAGAGCCTCGCAATCAGCCTGATTTTGCAGGATACCAGCCGGACACTCGAAGAAGAGGAGATTGCCGCGACGGTTGCCAAATGCGTTGCGGCATTAAAAGAGCGATTCCAGGCAACCTTGAGGGATTGAACCTATGGCGCTTACAAAAGCTGAGATGTCAGAATACCTGTTTGAGAAACTCGGGCTGAGCAAACGTGATGCAAAAGAGTTAGTGGAGCTGTTTTTCGAAGAGGTTCGCCGCGCTTTGGAAAATGGAGAACAGGTTAAACTGTCGGGGTTTGGTAATTTTGATCTGCGTGACAAAAACCAACGTCCGGGCAGAAACCCAAAAACGGGAGAGGATATTCCGATTACTGCACGTCGCGTAGTCACCTTCCGTCCAGGGCAGAAGCTTAAAAGTCGCGTTGAGAACGCCACACCCAAAGACAGTGACTGATCCCAGTGTTTTAAAAAGGCCGCGCAAGCGGCCTTTTTCATTTCTTTTTTTCGCAATCCTTTTACAATCAATTCCCTGTTACCCAGATCAATTCCGCTTATGTCCCAGCTTGAACAACTTGCACGGCACAGCACACGGCAAAATCAAAAATGGCTGATGGGCCTGAGTCTGCTGCTGCTGGCGCTTTTTACGGTCAGCCTGTGTGCAGGCGAGCGCTGGATAGGGCCTGCCGCCTGGTGGAGTGAGAGCGGCAGGCTGTTTGTCGGCCAGTTACGTTTACCCCGTACCGTCGCGGTGATGCTGGTGGGGGCGGCGCTGGCGTTGAGCGGGGTGATGATGCAGGCGCTGTTTACCAATCCGCTGGCCGAGCCCGGCCTGCTGGGGGTGTCCAGCGGGGCAGGCATTGGCCTGGTGGCGGGCGTGCTGTTCAGCGGCGGCGCATTATGGAGCCTCTCGCTTTCGGCGATAGCGGGCGCGTTGGTGATTACGCTGATTCTGCTGCACTTTGCCCACCGCCATTTATCCGTCAGCCGTTTGTTGCTCACCGGCGTAGCGTTGGGCATGATTTGCAGCGCGATGATGACCTGGGCGGTGTATTTCAGCAGCAGTCTCGATTTGCGCCAACTGATGTACTGGATGATGGGCGGATTCAGCGGCATCGACTGGCGTTATGGCTGGATGATGCTGGCGTTATTGCCGGTGATTCTGGCCAGCATGACGGCGGCCCGCGCGCTCAATCTGTTGGCCCTCGGTGAGACCTCCGCGCGCCAGTTAGGACTGTCTCTGGTCTGCTGGCGTAATCTGCTGGTGCTGGCCATGGGCTGGCTGGTCGGGGTCAGCGTTGCGCTGGCCGGGGCGATAGGATTTGTCGGGCTGGTCATTCCTCATCTGTTACGCCTGGTGGGATTGCACGATCATCGTGCGTTGCTGCCGGCCTCCGCGCTGGCAGGGGCCAGCGTACTGCTGGGGGCAGATATTATTGCCCGTCTGGCACTGGCCTCGGCTGAGTTACCTGTTGGCGTGGTCACGGTCACGCTGGGTGCGCCATTGTTTATCGTTCTGTTAGTCAAATCGACACGTCAGCCTGCGCTGACAAACAAGTCTTAACCACAGGAACCCCGTATGAGCATTTATCAAACTGAACTGGTTACGCTGGATGGTGAGAAAACCACGCTGTCTGCCTGGCAGGGCAACGTCCTGCTGGTGGTGAACGTGGCCTCGAAATGTGGTTTAACGCCGCAATACGAAGCACTGGAAAATATCCATGAAGCCTGGCATGACCAGGGCTTCAGTGTACTGGGTTTCCCGTGCAATCAGTTCCTGGAGCAGGAACCCGGCACCAGCGAAGAAATCAAGACGTTTTGCAGCACCACCTACGGTGTGACCTTCCCTCTGTTCGAAAAATGTGAGGTGAATGGTGAACATCGTCATCCGCTTTATGCGCAGCTGGTGGCCGCAAAACCGGATGCCGTTCGGCCGGAAAAAAGTGGCTTTTATGAGCGTATGGTCAGTAAAGGCCGGGCACCAAAAGCGCCAGGGGATATTTTGTGGAATTTTGAAAAATTCCTGATTGGACGTGACGGCAGCGTGATCCAGCGTTTCTCGCCCGATATGTCGCCAGAAGACCCGATTATTCTGGAAACGATTAAGGTCGCGCTAGCGAAGTAGGTGTTACTCAGCCTGCAAGCGGTCGCCGTTGCCGGACGGCTGCAACCGGTAAGCGGTGCGCTTCATGCCGGGCATCTGATCCATCTGGTGGGGCCGAATGGCGCGGGCAAAAGCACCTTGTTGTCCGCGCTGGCCGGTCTGGAGCCGATAACCGGTCAGATGACTTTACAGGATAAAGCGCTGGCTGACTGGCCCGGACCGGCGCTGGCCCGGGTGCGCGGCTGGCTGCCTCAACAGCAACTGCCACCTGGCATGATGCCGGTTTATCACTATCTTCGTTTGCATCTGGCGTCTTCAGGGCCACACAATGATGCGCGGTTAATGAGCTTACTCGCCCGGCTGCAGTTGACAGAAAAACTCTCCCGACCGCTGAATCAGCTTTCCGGGGGCGAATGGCAGCGCGTCCGGCTCTGTGCGGTCATGGCACAAATCGATCCGCAGATTAATGCGGACGGTAAACTGCTGATTCTTGACGAACCCATGACGGCGCTGGATGTTGCGCAGCAACACGCTGTCGATAATCTGATTCAGGAACTCTGTCGTGTAGGGGTTTGTGTGATTGCCAGCAGCCATGACCTCAACCACAGCCTGTGGCATGCCGATCGGGTCTGGCTGTTGCATCAGGGCGCGGTTGTGGCACAGGGCAAACCCTGTGAGGTCCTGCGTCCGGAACAGCTCACGCCACTCTACGGTATCCCTTTCCGACAACTCATCCTGGAAGGCCGTCCGCTGCTAACGGTTTTACCCTGAGACTTGCCACGTGGCGGGCTTTGCCGCTACATTTACCCCGTTATAACTGATTAAGGATGAGCTGTGATGCGCATGGGGTTGCTGTTCGTGGTGTTACTGTTGGTGGGCTGTAGCCATCGTGCACCGCCTGTCAATGGTCGCCTCTCTGACTCCATTACCGTTATCGCGCAGCTCAACGATCAACTGGGGAGCTGGCGGGGAACACCGTATCGCTATGGTGGCATGAGCCGCAATGGCGTTGACTGCTCGGGTTTTGTCTATCTGACATTTCGGGATAAGTTTGATTTGCAGCTCCCACGCAGTACCGCCGCCCAGAGTGATATCGGCACGCGTATCAGCAAAGAGGACCTTCTGCCCGGCGACCTGGTGTTCTTCAGGACCGGCAGTGGCGAAAATGGCTTACATGTGGGCATTTACGACACGGATAACGCCTTCATCCATGCTTCAACCAGTCAGGGCGTCATTCGATCCTCGCTGGATAATGTCTACTGGCGGAAAGTGTTTTGGCAGGCGCGACGCATATAATTTGTCAACCTAAGCCCGCCCGGTTAGTGCGGATTAATTCAGAAAATGACCGGATCTAAAAAATATTCCTAATTTGGCTTTAACCAACTCATTTTATTTATAACATTGGGAGCGGGAATCTTTTTCATACTTTACAGAATTGTCCCAAAAATTATTTGGCTTAAAGTTTATTTTCTTAAAACTAAAGCCAGTAATGGCCTAAAAATATCTATCTCATCAGTCCTTTGCTACTATTGCCAGTAAGTTTTTAATCATATACGATGCACTATCGCCACATATACTGGCTGTAAAATGAAAATTCATCTGTCGGCCGACTATGAGTCGGAAATTTGGTTTTATGCCGCCTGTTCCCAGGAAGGGCACTTAACCGCTATTGAGCTGGCTACCCAGTTCGTCCACGAAAGTGCGCCTATCACGTTGCCGCAGGATGTTCTGTTGCCGCAGCTTGATGAGACACAGCGCCTGCGCCTGCTGCAGCGGCAGGTTTCGTTACTGGAAAAGCATCAGACCTTTTTCGAAACGCACAATCTGCTGGCCTTTATGCCCACAGACGAGGGCATGGCAAGCACCCTGCTCGAAAGTGAGTTTCTGACGCGTAAAATAAAACAACTGCCCTTTTTAAGGTTAGATATCAGCGAAACGTTTCTCTCGCTCCATTTGGGAAAAAATAATCCGCTTCTCGCGGCGTTATATGGTGAGTTTAAATTGTCTCTGTCGCATTTTGGCGCGGGGAAATCGTCGACGACTGCCGTTTACGATAATCTGTTTAGCTGTATCAGGCTGGACAAACACTTTATTCAGTCGCTTGCTAAACGTGCTTCTTTTTTACCATTTATGCAAAGCATCATTGATAATTTCCGTAGCCATTGCGATCGGATGATTATTTGTGGCGTAGATGACGAAATTTTACTGGATAAAGTTAGCCATCTAAGTAATGTGCATCTGCAGGGGGCCTTGTTCCCGGTGGTGAAATCTGATGCGTTTGAGTCCTTGATCTACTCCGAGCAATTCCTGCACTCTCCCTGATATTTGCACGACTGTCGCCTGTTTAATCCCGGCTATCAACGCTACACTGTGGGTTTTATCATACGATACCCGGTGTCGTTTGGGAGTAGACATGGTCTTTGACAACAGCTGGTTTCGAGAGCTTTCGGGTACTTATACCGCCTTACATCCCACCCCGCTTGCCGGTGGCAGACTGTTATATCACAACGGTCCGCTGGCGCACGAAATGGCGCTGGAGAGCGATCTGTTTACCGGGCAGGGGCACGGTGTCTGGTACGGTGCGTCACTGTTGCCGGGTATGCAACCGCTGGCGCAGGTATACAGTGGCCATCAGTTCGGCGTCTGGGCAGGTCAGCTGGGTGACGGGCGCGGCATTCTGCTGGGTGAGCAGCGCCAGCAAGATGGCAGCCGTCTCGACTGGCATTTAAAAGGCGCAGGGCTGACGCCGTATTCGCGCATGGGCGATGGTCGTGCTGTGGTGCGCTCGACGGTGCGTGAGTTTCTGGCCTCGGAGGCGCTGCACCATCTGGGGATCCCGACCACGCGCGCGTTAACGATAGCCATCAGCGATGAGCCGGTTTACCGTGAAACCGCTGAGCGCGGTGCAATGCTGATGCGGATCGCGCCGAGTCATCTGCGCTTTGGCCATTTCGAACACTTCTTTTACAGCCAGCAGCCTGACAAGGTCAAACAGCTGGCGGAGTATGCCATTCGTCATCACTGGCCGCATCTGGCGGAGGACGCCGACCGTTATTATCTGTGGTTCGCCGATATCGTCCTGCGCACAGCACGCCTGATTGCGCAGTGGCAGAGCGTGGGCTTTGCGCATGGTGTGATGAATACCGACAACATGTCGATCCTTGGCCTGACGCTGGATTACGGCCCTTACGGTTTTCTGGATGACTATCAGCCGGACTTTATCTGTAATCACAGCGATTACCAGGGGCGCTACAGCTTCGAGAATCAGCCGATGATCGGTCTGTGGAACCTTAATCGTCTGGCGCATGCCCTGTCAGGATTACTCAGTACCGAGCAGCTAAAGCAGGCGCTGAGCGGTTATGAAAACGAACTGATGCGCGTCTGGGGCCAGCGGATGCGGGCGAAACTGGGCTTTCTGACCGAAGAGGCAGGGGATAACGCGATTCTGACCGGTCTGCTCAGCTTAATGAGTCAGGAACGGCGCGATTATACGCTGACGTTCCGCCTGCTCAGTGAAACGCAGCAGTCAGAACAGCGATCGCCGTTACGGGATGAATTTATCGATCGCGCTGCCTTTGATCGCTGGTATCAGGATTACCGCACCCGTTTGTTGCAGGAGCAGGTCAGCGATGCGACGCGCCAACAGGTAATGAAAGCGGCCAATCCGGCACTGGTATTGCGAAATTATCTGGCACAGCAGGCGATCGAGGCGGCGGAGCAGGGTGAGAGCGGGGCGCTGGCCCGTTTACATCAGGCGCTTCAGCAGCCCTTCAGTGACGCGACGGCCGCTGAGTATCGTCAACGGCCGCCGGACTGGGGCAAATCACTGGAAGTCAGTTGTTCCAGCTAAGTTATAAACGGTGAGAAACTGCCTCAGCTAACAGGGCCAGTACAGCTTCGCTGTCTTGCCAGTTGAGGCAGGGATCGGTGATGGACTGACCGTACGTCAGGGGCTCACCGCTCACTACTTTCTGATTGCCTTCTTCGATAAAACTTTCGATCATCACGCCCGCTACCGCGCGTGAACCTCCTTTGATCTGTTCAGCCACATCAGCAGCAACGTCGCGCTGACGACGATGCTGTTTCAGGCAGTTGCCGTGGCTGAAATCAATCACCAGCTGTGGCGCTAAGCCGAATTCATTCAGGCAGGCAGTCGCCTCGGCGACATCGGCGGCATGATAATTGGGCTGTTTACCGCCACGTAAAATCACATGGCCGTGCGGGTTGCCGCTGGTCTGGTAAATGGTCATTTGCCCCTGTTTATCCGGCGACAGGAACATATGGCTGGTTCGGGCAGCGCGAATGGCATCCACAGCAATACGCACATTGCCATCGGTGCCGTTTTTGAAGCCGACAGGACAGGAGAGCGCAGAGGCCATTTCACGATGGATCTGGCTTTCAGTGGTGCGGGCTCCAATGGCCCCCCAGCTGATCAGATCGGCAATAAACTGCCCGATCACCATATCCAGAAATTCCGTTGCTGTGGGTAAGCCGAGGGCGTTGATATCAATCAGTAGTTTACGGGCAATGCCGATGCCGCGGTTCACATCAAAGCTACCGTCCAGATCCGGATCGGAGATCAGGCCTTTCCAGCCGACCACCGTACGTGGCTTTTCAAAATAGGCCCGCATCACGATTTCCAGCCGGTCCTGATACTGCTCGCGCAGCGCATTTAAACGCCGGGCATAGTCTAAAGCCGCCACCGGGTCATGCAGGGAGCAGGGACCAATCACGACCAGCAGACGGGGATCGTCGCCCGTGAGGATGCGCGCAATGCGCTTGCGTGCTGCGGTGATATTATCGGCCATGGCGGAGGAAAGCGGATATTCAGCTGCCAGACTGGCAGGAGAGATCAGGCTGCCAATGCGCGCCGTGCGCAGTTCGTCAGTTTTATTCATGGTGTTCTCTAAATGTGTTCTTCGCAGCGGTGGAATACCGGGAAGTGATGAGGGTCACAATAAACCATTAGCTTGTGAATTCAAGCATCAACGTGACAATGGCAGGCAAAATTACGGCAGCGCCACGTTACAGGGCGCTGCCGGCGGCGGATCAGTACATGCGGCGCGTCAGGCCCATAATATCGAGGATCTTGGTGGCGATCTCTTCCACGGAATAGTTGGTACTGTTGAGATAGCGAATCTGGTGGGTACGGAACAGCGCTTCCACTTCGCCCACCTCCAGTCGACACTGACGCAGGGAAGCATAGCGGGTATTTTCCGCGCGTTCCTGACGTATGGCCGCCAGGCGTTCCGGGTCAATTGTCAGACCAAACAGTTTATGCTGATGCTGGCGCAGAGCGGGCGGCAGTTTCAGGTTATCCATATCATCGGCAATAAACGGATAGTTCGCGGCACGAATACCAAACTGCATCGCCAGATAGAGGCTGGTGGGGGTTTTACCACAACGGGAAACGCCTAACAGAATGACCTGCGCGTCTTCCAGGCCGCGCAGTGAAATGCCGTCATCATGTGCCAGGGTGTAATCGATCGCCGCAATACGCGCATCGTATTTGCCCAGATTGCTGGCATCCAGTCCGTGCGTTCGGTGTGCGACCGGAGCCGGTGCGAGACCAAGCTCCTGCTGAAGCGGAGCGACCAGCGCCTGAACAATGTCCTGACAAAACCCGTCACTTTGCAGAATGATGTCGCGCACTTCCGGCGTGACGATAGAAAAAAAGACCAGTGGACGCACGCCGCTTTGCTGAAAAAGGGCATTGATCTGCGCTTTAACCGCCTGCGCGCGCTGAACATTCTCAACAAACGGCAGGGTGACACTGTTGGTGTTAACGGGAAACTGCGATAGCACCGCGTGGCCTAATACTTCGGCGGTAATCGCAGTGCCGTCGGAGATATAAAAAACGCTTCTGTCGGTGGTCATGGAGCAGGCCTCGTGCAAGGAAGTCGTGAAAAGACGGAGCAGGGTTAAGTTCAGGCGCGCGAATCCCAGCGGGGGCATGTGAAGTCTGGCTTAACCATTTGTCGTACAGTTTTAGCATAACCGACAGAAAGTATTCCTTTTCTCCGCCACAGATTTGCCATGAAAATCGCGCCTGAAGCTGCCTTTTCCACCCGCCTTGTTGCGCAACAAAAACGACGCTTTAGAGGACCCTGAAATGAAAAATACTTTTAAATGAGTGGGTTGTGATAAAAACAATCCTTTGCGCAACGTCTTAAAAAAGCGGGTTATAGTCTGAAACTGCCGTGCAGAATCTGCTTTAACGATTCAACAGATCGTGTTTGCCAAAACGTTATGCCAGGCTGATTGTGTTAATAGCAGGATTTTCCATGTGCCCATTCATTAATAAAGGATCAGTTCAATGTCCAATAAAGGCGAACAGCCGTTAGTACTCTGGTACAACCAGCTTGGCATGCATGATGTTGATCGGGTAGGAGGCAAAAATGCGTCTCTGGGTGAGATGATTACTAATTTATCCTCTCTGGGGGTTTCGGTACCCAATGGTTTCGCGACCACCTCCTGGGCCTTTAATCAGTTTCTTGAGCAGAGCGGTCTGAACCAGCGTATTTATGCATTGCTGGATGACACCAATATTGATGATGTTGATCAACTGGCGAAAGCAGGTAAGCAGATTCGTCAGTGGGTCGTCGAAACGCCCTTCCAGCCTGAACTTGAAGCCGCCATTTTGTCGGCTTACGAACAGCTCTCAGCAGACGATGCCGAGGCCTCTTTTGCCGTACGCTCCTCGGCCACCGCAGAAGATATGCCCGATGCTTCCTTTGCCGGACAACAGGAAACCTTTCTGAACGTGCAGGGCATCGAAGCTGTGATGGTAGCGGTGAAACATGTTTACGCATCCCTGTTTAACGATCGTGCCATCTCTTACCGTGTTCATCAGGGCTACGATCACCGGGGTGTTGCCCTGTCGGCAGGCATACAGCGTATGGTCCGTTCCGATCTGGCCGCATCAGGCGTGATGTTTACCATTGATACGGAATCTGGCTTTGATCAGGTGGTGTTTATCACGGCGGCGCTGGGTCTGGGCGAAATGGTGGTGCAGGGCGCTGTCAACCCGGATGAGTTTTACGTGCATAAACCCACACTGGCCGCGAAGCGTCCGGCAATCGTGCGCCGCAACATGGGCTCGAAAAAAGTGCGGATGGTGTATGCCGATTCACGTGAGCACGGCGAGCAGGTGCGAATCGAGGATGTGCCGGAAACGGAACGCGACCGCTTCTGCCTGAACGACAGCGAAGTTCAGGCGCTGGCACAGCAGGCGGTACTGATCGAGCAGCACTATAAGCGCCCGATGGATATTGAATGGGCAAAAGACGGGCATACCGGCAAGCTGTTCATCGTGCAGGCGCGACCGGAAACCGTGCGCTCAAATGGTCAGGTGATGGAGCGTTACACCCTGCAAGGCCAGGGAAATGTGGTCATTGAAGGCCGTGCAATTGGCCATCGCATTGGTGCCGGGCCGGTTAAGGTGATTCATGACATCAGCGAAATGAACCGTATCGAAAAAGGTGACGTGCTGGTGACCGATATGACCGATCCTGACTGGGAACCGATCATGAAAAAGGCCTCCGCTATTGTCACCAATCGCGGGGGGCGTACCTGTCATGCCGCGATTATAGCGCGTGAATTGGGAATTCCGGCGGTGGTCGGGTGCGGCGATGCCACCGAGCGCCTGAAAGAAGGTCATACCGTGACCGTGTCCTGTGCGGAAGGCGATACCGGCTATGTTTACGACGAACTGCTCGATTTTGACGTGACCAGTTCGCAGGTCGATACCATGCCGGACCTGCCGCTGAAGGTGATGATGAACGTGGGTAACCCGGATCGCGCCTTTGATTTTGCCTGCTTACCCAATGAAGGGGTTGGGCTGGCGCGCCTGGAGTTCATCATCAACCGCATGATCGGTGTGCATCCTAAAGCGCTGCTTGAGTTTGACCAACAACCGCCGGCGTTGCAGCAACACATTCGTCAGCTGATGAAAGGCTTTGACGATCCCGTCGAGTTCTACATTGCGCGCCTGACTGAAGGTATCGCGACCCTGGGCGCGGCATTCGCACCCAAACGGGTGATTGTGCGATTGTCCGACTTCAAAACCAATGAATACGCCAATCTGGTCGGCGGGGAACGGTACGAACCGGAAGAAGAGAACCCCATGCTGGGCTTCCGCGGCGCTGGCCGTTACGTGTCAGAAAGCTTCCGCGACTGTTTTGCGCTTGAGTGTGAAGCGGTGAAGCGGGTGCGAAATGACATGGGACTGACCAATGTCGAGATCATGGTGCCGTTTGTACGTACGGTGGACCAGGCGCAGGCGGTGGTCGAAGAGTTAGGTCGCCAGGGGCTGAAGCGGGGTGAGAACGGACTGAAGGTCATTATGATGTGTGAAATCCCGTCAAATGCTCTGCTGGCGGAGCAGTTTTTACAGCACTTTGACGGCTTCTCCATTGGCTCGAACGACATGACGCAGCTGGCGCTGGGGCTCGATCGTGATTCCGGCGTCGTGTCTGCCCTGTTTGATGAACGCAATGAGGCGGTGAAAGCCTTACTGTCCATGGCGATCAAGGCGGCGAAAAAACAGGGTAAATACGTCGGTATTTGTGGACAAGGGCCTTCGGATCATCAGGATTTTGCGGCCTGGTTGATGGAGCAGGGCATCGACAGTTTGTCACTTAACCCGGATACCGTCGTGGAAACGTGGCTGAGCCTGGCGGCCCTGAATAAGTCTGCCTGACGCGACGTTTACACTGTTACTTTAAGGCCAGCGCAAGCTGGCTTTTTTATTCCCGGCGGAAAAACAGACGGGGTTGATCAGTGCTGACCCGCTCCGGTTGTCGAGATATCACTTGCGCGGAAAGCGTATATGGGGCGAGGTTGCTCTTCGGCCTGTTCATACAACCTGACCGGTAAAAAGAGGGCGCAACCCCTTTTCGACAGGCAAAAAAAAAGCCCATCACAGGGGATGGGCAAAGACTACACACAGCAATTCTTTACGCTACTCAGGGGAAATAAGGGTGTTTAGAAATCAGTGAGTTGATTTCAAACTTGTTAAATATGTTATTCATACCGCTTGCTGGCGTCTTTAAGAATCCTCTTATTAGTTTAAAGGAAATAATATTTTGACCATCATTAAGAGCGTTCAGGAGAGTTATTATGTATGAAAAATAATCATTTCAGGCCGAAAAATGGGCTTAAAGCGCTAAATATGCGTTTTATCTTAAAAACTACTAATGGAAAAAAGGCTGGTGATATCTTAATCAGCCAGCCTACTTAACCACTACTAATCATATGAAATGCAGAACAGGGCCTATTGATCCGTCTTTTTGTCCAAGGCTTTGAGCGGATCGACCGGTGGTCTGGGCACTTCATTCATCCAGACGGACACCAGGCGATAGGAGACGGCCAGCACGACGGGGCCGATAAACAGTCCGATCATGCCAAACGCGATGAGTCCGCCAATGACACCGGATAAAATCAGAATCAGCGGCAGGTCGGCACCCATACGAATCAGCACGGGACGCAAAATATTGTCCAGTGTTCCGACGACGCAGCTCCACACCAGCAGCACCGTGCCCCAGGTCGTATCGCCGCTCCAGTAGAGATAAACAATGGCGGGCACCAGCACCAGCAGGGGACCAATCTGGACCAGACAGCAGAGGATCATCAGGACGGTCAGCAAGGTCGCATAAGGAATGCCGGAGATGGCCAGCCCGATACCGCCCAGCACGCCCTGTACCAGCGCAGTCACCACCACGCCCAGCGCCACCGCACGTACGGCTTGCCCGGCCAGCAAAACGGCGGCATCACCGCGACGGCCCGCCATGCGCACAGCGAAATGGCGAATCCCCAGCGCCGCCTGTTCACCGCGCCAGTAGAGCAGCACGCTAAACAGCAGCATCACGGCCAGATGAATCATAAACCGGCCAAAGTGTCCGGCCTGCGCAACAAAGAAGCCTGTTGTACGACCGACGTAAGGCTGAAGCTTGGCCATGATGGCCGCACCGCCGCCGGCCACCAGTTTCTGGTAGCTGGCATACAGTTTTTCCCCGACCACAGGAATGTCATTCAGCCAGCTCAGCGTCGGCAGCATATGGCCCTGCGTCGCCCAGGCAATTACCGGAGCACTGTTATCAATCAGGCTGTTCACCAGCAGGGCAACCGGAATAATAAACAGCAGCAGAAGCAGAATGGTCATCACAATGACGGCCAGAGAACGCCGGCCCCAGAGCAGTCGCTGAATTCTCAGCATCAACGGCCAGGTCGCAATCACTACCATGCTGGCCCAGGCGAAGCCGAGGATAAAAGGTTGCACCACCCATAAGCAGGCGGCAATCAACAGCAAAATGAATATCAGAGTGAACAACATTTGGGGAAGGTCTATCTGCCGTTCCAGGCTTTTCATCTTAAGCATTACCTCTTTGAGATCCTTCAACGCAGGGGATGACAGTGACCCGTCATCATGAGCTATTTGAGGGCGTTTAAACAGGCTTGTAAAGAAATGGTTTCAGCCTTTCCTGAAAAAACGACAGGGCTGACAGAAATGTGATAAAACAGGAGATTAACGCACGCGACAGACGCAAACCTACACAACATCGTTGGTCACAGAATCATGATCCCACAGATTTCTCAGGCACCGGGTCTTATCCAGCGGGTGCTGACATTCCTTGAAACCCTCAAAGAACAGGGCTTCACCGGCGATACCGCCACCAGTTATGCCGACAGGCTTTCTCTCTCAACCGACAACAGCATCTATCAGCTGCTGCCCGATGCGGTGCTGTTTCCGCGCTCGACGGCTGATGTCGCGCTGATTGCCCGCGTAGCGGGGGACCCGGCGTTCTCGAGTCTGGTTTTCACCCCGCGCGGTGGCGGGACCGGCACTAACGGCCAGTCACTGAATCAGGGCATTATTGTGGATATGTCCCGCTACATGAACCGTATCCTGGAGGTTAACACCGAACAGGGATGGGTGCGTGTAGAAGCGGGCGTGGTTAAAGATCAACTTAACGCGTATCTGAAACCGTTTGGTTACTTTTTCTCGCCAGAGTTGTCGACCAGTAACCGTGCTACGCTGGGCGGCATGATCAATACCGATGCCTCCGGCCAGGGATCGCTGGTGTATGGTAAAACCTCTGATCATGTTCTTGGGTTGCGGGCGGTCCTGCTGGGGGGCGATATTCTGGATACCCGGCCCATGCCCACGGCGCTGGCCGAAAGCCTGGCGCAAACGCCCACGCCAGAGGGCCGCATCTATCAGCAGGTCCTGACGCGATGTCGCGAACAGCGTGACCTGATTCTGGAAAAATTTCCCAAACTGAACCGCTTCCTGACTGGCTACGATTTGCGTCATGTCTTCAGCGACGATATGCAAACGTTTGACCTGACGCGCCTGCTGTGCGGCGCAGAAGGCACGCTGGCCTTTATCAGTGAAGCCCGGCTGGACATTACGCCCCTGCCTAAAGTGCGGCGCGTGGTGAATATCAAATACGACTCCTTTGATTCTGCTTTGCGCAATGCGCCTCTGATGGTACAGGCGCAGGCTCTTTCCGTCGAAACTGTGGACTCGAAAGTGCTCAATCTGGCACGGGAGGACATCGTCTGGCACTCGGTGAAAGCGCTGATCACCGATGTTCCCGACAAAACGATGTCAGGGCTGAATATTGTGGAGTTTGCCGGGGATGACGAAGCGAAAATTGAGCAGCAACTGACGCAACTCTGCAGCCGACTTGATGCGCTGATCGCGCAGCAGGAAGGCGGCGTCATTGGCTATCAACGCTGTAACGACCTGGACAGCATCGAACGCATTTATAACATGCGTAAAAAAGCGGTGGGATTATTGGGCAATGCGAAAGGGCGGGCGAAGCCGATTCCGTTTGTCGAAGATACGGCCGTGCCGCCGGAACACCTTGCCGACTACATCGTCGAGTTCCGGGCGCTTCTTGACAGCCATGGCCTGAGTTACGGCATGTTTGGCCATGTGGACGCAGGCGTGCTCCATGTCCGGCCGGCGCTGGATATGTGCGATCCGCATCAGGAAATGATGATGAAGCAGATTTCTGATGAGGTGGTCGAACTGACCGCGCGCTATGGCGGTCTGCTGTGGGGCGAACATGGCAAGGGCTTTCGCGCGCAATACAGTCCGGCCTTCTTCGGGGACACCCTGTTCAACGAACTGCGCCGTATCAAAGCGGCGTTCGATCCCGATAACCGGCTGAACCCCGGCAAGATCTGTACGCCTTACAACAGCGATGCGGCGATGATGCAGGTGGATGCCACCAAACGCGGCAGCTATGACCGCCAGATTCCTGTACAGGTGCGTGACACCTGGCGTGGCGCGATGGAATGTAACGGTAATGGCTTGTGCTTCAATTTCGACGTGCGCAGCCCGATGTGCCCCTCGATGAAAATCACGCGCAACCGCATTCATTCACCTAAAGGGCGCGCCACCTTAACACGCGAATGGCTGCGCTTGCTGGCAGAGCAGGGCGTGGATCCGGTGATGCTGGAGAAAAAACTGCCGGAGAAGACACTGTCGTTGCGGGGGCTGGTTGGCCGCATGCGGAACACCTGGTATGCGAATAAAGGCGAATATGATTTTTCGCATGAAGTGAAGGACGCCATGTCAGGCTGCCTGGCCTGTAAGGCCTGTTCAACCCAGTGCCCGATTAAAATTGACGTGCCGGCTTTCCGCTCGCGTTTTTTGCAGCTTTATCATACGCGCTATCTTCGTCCCCTGAGCGATCATCTGGTGGCCGCGGTGGAAAGCTATGCGCCCGTGATGGCAAAAGCGCCTACGGTCTTTAACTTCTTCCTTAAACAGCCCTGGGCCGCATCGTTCAGCAAAACGCACATTGGCATGGTGGATTTGCCCTTGCTTTCCTCACCCACTCTCAAACAGCAGCTGAGCGGCCATCCGGCAATGCAGATGACGCTGGAACAGCTTGAAGGGCTGACGGAGGCGCAGCGGGCGAAAACGGTGCTGGTGGTGCAGGATCCCTTTACCAGCTTCTATGAGGCCCGGCTGGTCAGCGACTTTATCAGGCTGATTGAGAAACTCGGCTATCAACCTGTTCTGTTGCCCTTCTCGCCAAACGGTAAGGCACAGCACGTTAAAGGCTTTTTACAACGCTTTGCCCGCACGGCCAGTAAAACCGCCGATTTTCTCAATCGCGTCGCCCGGCTGGGCATGCCAATGGTCGGCATCGATCCAGCAACGGTCCTGTGTTATCGCGATGAATATCGCCAGACGCTGGGGGAGGCGCGGGGCGATTTCACTGTGCTGTTGGTGCATGAATGGTTGCAGAATGCGGTGCAGGAACGTGACGTCCAGATTGCCAGCGGCGAAGCCTGGTACCTGTTTGCGCACTGCACCGAAGTCACCGCCTTGCCTGCAACGCCCGGTCAGTGGCAGGCGATTTTTTTACGGTTTGGTGCAAAGCTGGAAAACATCAACGTGGGCTGCTGTGGCATGGCGGGCACTTACGGACACGAGAGCAAAAATCTGGACAATTCGCTGGGCATTTACGCGCTCTCATGGCATCCGCAGTTGCAAAAGCTGCCGCGTCAACGCTGTCTGGCAACCGGTTTTTCCTGCCGGAGCCAGGTTAAACGTGTTGAAGGCAATGGTATGCGCCATCCGCTTCAGGCTCTGCTTGAGCTGGTGTAAAAAGGCAGGAGACGTCAACCGCAGGCTGGATTAGAATATCCAGCCTGCATGTTTGACAAAGTTACTCTGGAGCACCGTCGCCTGTTCCCATTCACCTGTAATGGCCAGCTGGTGGCATAGCCGGGTGAGTGACAGTCTTGCCAGCTGGTAAGCCTGAATGCGAAACAGCCGATCCCGGTCGGGATTTTGCATTTCTACGACCAGTCGGTGATGAAGCTTACCCATGGCATGCAAATAACTCTGGTCGTCACCGTTCAGTTGGCAAAGTTCTGCCATATCCAGACAGGTATCATTGAACTGACGTAACTGCTGAACGGTACACTCAGCCCGGTCAAGTCTGGCCTGCGCCAGGTAAAAATCGACAGTGAGATCGCGAACCGAAAAACGGTATTCATCAAGTTTGTGCTGAAGCCAGGCGGAAACCGATAACGACATAACGCATCCTGATGCTGAATGATAATAATTATCATATTCAACTGAACAGCGATTGCAATTGGCAAATGAGAATTTTTTTCCGATTTATTTCACCTGTCGGTATAATCGGAAATAACAATCTATTTACAACACAGAAAGGCGTAACCTATCAATAAAGGGTTTATCATAAAGTGATGATTTTAAAATTCACCAGTTATTAACAGGTTACGGGGTCGTGCTTCCTGCCTGTTTTGCGAATGCAAGCCTGGCTGAAGACGCTATGCTTAATAAATGCGCTGTTAAAAACAGCACCTAATGATTATCCCTGCAAAACAAGAGGTTGAAGTGATCAGTGAGATCACTACCATAGGGGGATAGCCTGAAAAGGTCCGGACTCACAAGAGGTAGCAACATGTCATCCGTGAATGCAGACTCTTTCTCACCTGACGAATATGTGTGGAAAGGGTTAACGCTGACCGAAACCGCAGCGAAACAAATTCTAAATCTGGCCGCAGAAAACCCAGAAGTCAAGGGCCTGCGTTTAGCGATTAAACAATCCGGTTGTGCCGGCTTTGGTTATGTCATGGATCTGGTGAAGCAACCAGAAGATGACGACCTGCAGTTTACCTACTACGGCGCAACATTGTTTGTACCGCTTCAGGCGATGCCATTTATCGATGGCACTGAAGTGGATTACGTCCGTGAAGGCCTGAATCAAATTTTTAAATTCAATAACCCTAAAGCTCAACACGCCTGCGGGTGCGGTGAAAGCTTTGGCGTCGAGTAAGTGAAATATGTCACGACACAGCGAAACATCTGACGATGTACAAATGTGGGAAGGCAAGCTCAATTATAAAGAGGGCTTCTTTACCCAGTTGCAAACCGAAGAATTTGCCAACGGCATCAATGAAGATGTCGTACGCGCAATTTCGGCTAAGCGTAACGAGCCAGAGTGGATGCTGGAGTTTCGGCTTAAAGCTTTTCGTGCCTGGCTGGAAATGGAAGAGCCACACTGGCTGAAAGCGCACTACGAAAAGCTCGACTATCAGGATTACAGTTACTATTCCGCGCCGTCGTGCGGCAACTGTGACGATACCTGTGCGTCGGAGCCGGGAGCCACGCAGGCTTCAGGCGCGGCGCCTGCCAACGATTACCTGACGCAGGAAGTGGAAAACGCCTTCAACCAACTGGGTGTACCGGTGCGTGAAGGCAAGGAAGTGGCGGTTGACGCCATTTTTGACTCGGTGTCGGTGTCCACCACCTATCGTAGCAAGCTGGCGGAACAGGGCATTATCTTCTGCTCGTTCGGTGAAGCCATTCACGATCATCCGGAGCTGGTGAAGAAATATCTGGGCACGGTAGTGCCGCCCAACGACAACTTCTTCGCTGCCCTGAATTCAGCGGTTGCGTCAGACGGTACCTTTGTTTACATCCCGAAAGGGGTGCGTTGTCCGATGGAGCTGTCAACCTACTTCCGTATTAACGCGGCGAAAACCGGTCAGTTTGAACGCACCATCCTGATTGCTGATGAAGACAGCTATGTCAGCTACATTGAAGGCTGTTCTGCACCGGTCCGTGACAGCTATCAGCTGCACGCAGCGGTGGTCGAGGTGATCATCCACAAGAATGCGGAAGTGAAATACTCCACCGTACAGAACTGGTTCCCGGGCGGTGAAGGCGAGGGCGGTATCCTTAACTTCGTGACCAAGCGTGCGCTGTGTGAAGGCGACCACAGTAAAATGTCCTGGACGCAGTCGGAAACCGGGTCGGCCATTACCTGGAAATACCCGAGCTGTATCCTGCGTGGCGATCACTCCGTGGGCGAGTTCTACTCCGTCGCCTTAACCAGCGGACGCCAGCAGGCGGACACCGGTACCAAGATGATTCACATTGGTAAAAACACCCGGTCGACCATTATCTCCAAAGGTATCTCTGCCGGTAAAAGCCAGAACACTTACCGTGGCCTGGTGAAAATCATGCCGACGGCCACCAACGCACGTAACTTTACCCAGTGTGATTCCATGCTGATTGGGCCAGATTGTGGTGCACATACGTTCCCGTATGTTGAAACCCGCAACAACACCGCCCAGCTGGAGCATGAAGCGACCACTTCACGTATCGGCGAAGATCAGATGTTCTACTGTCTGCAACGTGGCATCAGTGAAGAAGATGCTATCTCGATGATCGTGAACGGCTTCTGTAAAGACGTATTCTCTGAGCTGCCGCTGGAATTTGCAGTGGAAGCACAAAAACTGTTAGCCATCAGCCTTGAGCACAGTGTGGGCTGATTGACGCCGTCACACGCGTTGCCGGAAGCAATGTGAAGGAATAAGTATGTTAAGTATTAAAGATTTACAGGTTAGCGTTGAAGACAAAGCGATCTTACGTGGTCTGAACCTTGAGATTAAACCAGGCGAAGTTCATGCCATCATGGGACCGAATGGTTCAGGTAAAAGTACGCTGTCTGCGACCTTAGCTGGCCGTGAAGACTATGAAATCACCGGCGGTTCAGTGACCTTTAAAGGCAAAGACTTGCTGGAGCTGGAGCCGGAAGAGCGCGCGGGTGAAGGGATCTTCATGGCGTTCCAGTATCCGGTTGAAATTCCTGGCGTCAGCAACCAGTTTTTCCTGCAGACCTCTGTGAACGCAGTGCGCAAATACCGTCAGCAGGATGAGCTCGATCGTTTTGATTTCCAGGATTTCATCGAAGAGAAAATTAATCTGCTCAAGATGCCTGAAGATCTGCTGACCCGTTCTGTCAACGTCGGTTTCTCCGGCGGTGAGAAGAAGCGTAACGATATTCTGCAGATGGCCGCGCTTGAGCCCGATCTGTGCATTCTGGACGAAACGGACTCCGGTCTTGACATCGATGCCCTGAAAATCGTGGCTAACGGCGTAAACAGCCTGCGCGATGAGAAGCGTGCGTTCATCATTGTCACGCACTATCAGCGTATCCTGGACTATATCAAACCTGATTTTGTGCATGTGCTGTATCAGGGCAAGATCGTGAAATCTGGCGACTTCTCGCTGGTGAAACAGTTGGAGGAGCAGGGTTATGGCTGGCTTACCGACGAAGAGTGATACTGCGCTGCAACAGTGGCACCACCTGTTTGAATCGCGCGGTGAACTGCGTTCCATGCAGGCACAGCAGCACTGGCAGCAGTTAATGCGTCTGGGCTTGCCCACGCGCAAGCATGAAAACTGGAAATACACGCCGCTGGATGGCCTGCTGGCACAGCACTTTGTGTTGCCTGAGTCTCAGGACGTGAGTGCTTCACAGGTTGAAGCGCTCGCTCTGCCGCTGGATGCCATTCGTCTGGTGTTTGTCGACGGCAAATTCCAGTCTGCGCTGAGCGCGACCGGGACTGATTTTTTCGAGATTCAGCACAGCGTTGCCGCTGAGCGTCGCGATCTGCCTGCGCCCGTTCAGCCAGAAGTCTTTCTGCATCTGACGGAAAGCCTGGCTGAAGAAGTGACCCATGTTCGTCTGCCGCGCGGTAAGGCGGCTTCACGTCCGCTTTACCTGCTGCACATCACCAGCGGCAAAGATGATGGCATGAACACCGTTCATTACCGTCATCATCTGCAACTGGAAGAGAGTGCAGAAGCGGAAGTCATCGAGCACTATGTCACGCTGAACGACAGCGCGCACTTCACCGGCGGTCGCTTTACCTTTGCTGTCGCTGATAATGCTACGCTCAGGCACACCAAGCTGGCCTTTGAAAGCACTAAAAGTTATCACTTTGCCCATAATGACATCGTGATTAACCGTGATGCGCAGGTGACCAGCACCAGCTTCTTACTGGGTGCGGGTTTAAGCCGTCATAACACCAGTACGCAGCTCAATGGCGAAAACACCCAGCTTTCTTTGAACAGTCTGGTGCTGCCCGTGAATCAGGAAGTGGCGGATACCCGCACCTATCTTGAGCACAACAAAGGCCACTGCCTGAGCCGTCAGATGCACAAAACCATCGTGCGTGACAAAGGGCGTGCGGTCTTTAACGGCCACATCAAAGTGGCGCAGCATGCGTTAAAGACAGATGGTCAGATGACCAACAACAATCTGCTGTTAGGCCGCCTGGCCGAAGTGGATACCAAGCCGCAGCTGGAAATTTATGCCGATGACGTTAAATGCAGCCACGGTGCGACCGTAGGCCGTATTGATGACGAGCAGATGTTCTACCTGCGTTCGCGCGGTATTGAGCAGGATGCCGCGCAGACCATGATCATTCACGCCTTTGCGGCTGAGTTAACCGAAACGCTGGAGAACCCCGTTCTTCGCCAGGCGGTGCTCCAGCGCATTGCTCAGCGTTTTCCAGGAGACAACTCATGATGAACTTCGATCTCGAGCGTATCAGAGCGGATTTTCCGGTTCTGAAGCGTGAGGTCAACGGTCATCCGCTGGCTTACCTTGACAGCGCGGCCAGCGCACAGCGTCCTTTGTCGGTCATCAATGCCGAAAGCCATTTCTACCAGCACGGCTATGCCGCCGTGCACCGCGGTATTCACACGCTCAGCCAGCAGGCAACCAGCGATATGGAAAACGTTCGCGAACAGGCGGCACGTTTTCTGAATGCGGCTTCTGCGGAAGAAATCGTTTTTGTTAAAGGTACGACGGAAGGCATCAACCTGGTTGCCAACAGCTGGGCGGGCAGTCAACTGCAACCCGGTGATAACCTGATTATCACGCAGATGGAGCACCATGCGAATATCGTGCCCTGGCAGATGGTGGCTCAACGCTGTGGTGCGGAAATTCGGGTACTGCCCCTGACCGACAACGGTGAGCTGGCGCTGGATCAACTGGCGGGGCTGATTGACAGTCGCACGCGCCTGCTGGCGGTCACCCATGTGTCCAATGTGCTCGGTACGGTGAATCCGGTCAAAGCCATCGTCGCGCAGGCCAGGGCAGCAGGTGTGGTTACCCTGATCGACGGGGCGCAGGCCGTGATGCACAGCGCCGTCGATGTACAGGATATCGGCTGCGACTTCTATGTGTTCTCCGGCCATAAGCTCTATGGCCCAACGGGCATTGGCGTGCTGTATGGCCGCAAGGCGCTGCTGAACATCATGCCGCCCTGGGAAGGGGGCGGATCGATGATTGGTGAAGTCCTGCTGCCCACCGGCACCACCTGGAATACGGCACCGTGGCGTTTTGAAGCCGGAACGCCGAATACCGGTGGCATCATTGGTCTGGGCGCCGCGCTGGAGTATGTTGAGGCGCTGGGACTGGATACGATTCATCAGCGGGAAACAATCCTGATGAATTATGCGCTTGATAAGCTCGCCTCCGTGCCGGATATCCAGATCTACGGTTCGCAGCAGCGTACCGGTGTGATTGCCTTTAACCTGGGCAAACATCACGCCTTTGATGTCGGCAGCTTCCTTGATCAGTACGGTATCGCGATTCGTACCGGCCACCATTGCGCTATGCCGCTGCTGCGCCATTATCAGGTCCCCGCGATGTGTCGCGCTTCTTTCACGTTCTACAACAGTGAAGACGAAGTGGATCGGCTGGCGGCAGGTCTGACGCGTATTCATCGCCTGCTGGGCGGCTGAACAACGTAAACGGAGTGATTCATGGCCACGTTGCCAGAAAAAGAGAAACTGGTGCGCAACTTTAATCGTTGCGCTAACTGGGAAGAGAAGTATCTGTACATCATTGAATTAGGTGCCAAACTCCCGGAATCGTCTGAAACACTGCACCAGCCTGAAAATGCCATTACCGGCTGTCAGAGTCAGGTGTGGATCAAGATGACCCCGCAGGCAGACGGTACGATCGCCTTTGAAGGTGACAGTGATGCAGCTATCGTTAAGGGACTGATTGCTATCGTATTTAGCCTTTATCAGGACCTGCAACCCGCTGAAATCGTGGCACTGGATGTTCGCCACTGGTTCAGCGAACTGGCCCTCGTTCAGCACCTCACGCCGACGCGCTCGCAGGGGCTGGAGGCGATGATTAAGTCAATTCGCCATACCGCTCAGAACCTCAGCTAAGATACACTCCAAAGACGCCATCCGGCGTCTTTTTACTGTCTGATGAGAACATCGCATGAAACCTGCTTTTTATATAGCCGGTGCATTGCTGCTGACCTGTTTTGGGCTCTCTGCACCCGGTTTTGCTACCGAATATCCCTTGCCGCCGCCTGGCAGCCGCCTGACAGGTGAAAATCTTGTTACCCAGGTGCCAGATAATAAACGCCCGCTGGAAGATATCGCTGCGCGTTATCAGGTTGGCCTGCTGGGCATGCTGGAAGCGAACCCAGGCACCGATCCGTGGTTGCCCAAGCCGGGTACGCAGCTGACCATTCCGCTACAGATGATTCTGCCGGATACGCCACGCGAAGGCATTGTGGTAAACCTGGCGGAACTGCGGTTGTACTATTACCCAAAAGGTGAAAACAAGGTCATCGTGTATCCGATTGGTATCGGTCAGATGGGGATCATGACGCCCGTGATGGTGACCAGCATCAGCCAGAAAATCCCTAATCCCACCTGGACGCCTACCGCGAATATTCGTAAGCGCTACGCGAAAGAGGGCATTACCCTGCCTGCAGTGGTGCCCGCAGGCCCGGATAACCCTATGGGGCTGCATGCGTTGCGTATGGCGCGGGGAACCGGGCAATATCTTATCCATGGTACTAATGCCAATTTTGGTATCGGCATGCGCGTGAGTTCGGGTTGTATTCGCCTGCGCACGGACGATATTGAAGCGCTGTTTAATGCGGTGCCGGTGGGAACGCGTGTGCAGGTGATTAACCAACCGGTGAAATATACCGTTGAGCCCGATGGCAAACGTTACGTTGAAGTCCATCAGCCCTTGTCGCGTAGCGAGAAAGACGATCCGCAAACCGCGCCTCTGGCCTTAAGTGCGGGCTTCAGGACGTTTATGAAGAGCGAGAAAAGTGACCAGGCCTTAATTAACGCTACGCTGACGCGCCGTTCGGGCATGCCGGTGCTGGTCAGTGCCGGTGAGCCGGTGCGGGATGAGGCAAGCGTCCTGTCGGCACACTAATTAATGCGGGACAGGGCGCGAGTCCTGTCAGTGCAGTAACCGAAGCAGATTGAGGCGACAGGCCTGCCTGGACATAACCGATGCGGAATGGGGCTAACGGACAGTCGCGACAGTAAACGAGGCAGGACAGGGCAAACGTGCTGTCGACGAACGACGCGGCATCAGTGAAAGAGAAGGCGTTAGTTGCGGATCAGCAGACAAAAAAAATGGTGCCACAAGGGCACCATTTTTAAAACCAGAACTCTTACTTACGGTAAGAGTGAGCCTGGTTGTCCAGACGCTGGTTAGCGCGAGCTGCGTCATCTTTAGCAGCCTGAACGTCAGAACGCACTGCGTTCACGTCGTTGCTCAGCTGGTCAACTTTAGCGTTCAGAGTCTGAACGTCTGAAGACAGCTGGTCGATTTTAGCGTTGCTTGAGCAACCAGCCAGCAGAGTTGAACCCAGGATTACCGCGCCCAGTACCAGTTTAGTACGATTCATTATTTATACCCTCTAGATTGAGTTAATCTCCATGTAGCGTTACAAGTATTACACAAAGCTTTTTAACTTGAGAATAATTTTTTGATAAGAACATGCTTAAACATGATCGTTCGCTCAAAGAAACAGCGGATCAAAGAAGAAGATAAAAAAATTTAGCTAAAACAGAGAGATTTAATCGGATTAACCTTAATTTCAGGGGCGTTTTTATTGTTGTTTTGGGCTGGCGTTTTCAGGAATCTGTATTACAAAGCCCATAAAAAAAGCGCCTTTTAAGGCGCTTTCGATAATAAAGCCATAAACCCCGTATTACAGCACGTGTACCGATGCGGTATTCGTGGTTCCACTTGGCACCAGCGCGCCAGAAACCAGCACAACAACATCGCCTTTTTGAGCAAAACCGCTTTCCAGCGCCGCTTCTTTACCCAGACGATAGAAATCGTCAGTTGAGGCAATTTCGCTGACCATACGCGTCTCAATACCTTTGCTCAGAATCAACTGACGCGCTGTGGTGGCATTGGTGGTTAAGGCCAGGATGGTGGCGTTAGGGAAGTACTTACGCACGGCCTTCGCTGATTTACCGCCTTCTGTTGCGACAACGATAAGTGGCGCTTCGAGCTTCTCGGCGGTTTCAACGGCACCACGGCACACCGCTTCGGTGATACGCAGTTTGCGGTTGTCATTCTGCTCATCAATGCGCGGCTTCATCACGCGGTCGGTACGCTCACAGATGGTCGCCATGATGGTGACCGACTCCAGCGGATAACGGCCTTTCGCACTTTCGCCCGACAGCATGACGGCGTCCGTCCCGTCCAGGATGGCGTTCGCTACGTCGCCGGCTTCTGCGCGAGTAGGGCGTGGATTCTTGATCATGGAATCCAGCATCTGGGTGGCGGTGATAACAACCTTACGCGCCTTATTACATTTTTTGATCATCATCTTCTGCGCGAAGATCACTTCTTCAACCGGGATTTCAACGCCCAAATCGCCACGGGCGACCATGATGCCGTCAGACGCATCCAGGATCTCGTCGAAGTTGTTCAGGCCTTCCTGGTTTTCAATTTTAGAGATGATCTGAATATTTTCGCCGCCGTGCTGCTTCAGGTGCTCACGGATTTCCAGCACGTCAGAGCGCTTACGGATAAAGGACGCGGCAACGAAATCAACGCCTTGCTCACAACCAAAAATCAGGTCGCGTTTGTCTTTCTCGGCCAGCGCAGGCAACTGGATAGAAACGCCTGGCAGGTTAACACCTTTATTCTCACCTAAATCACCGTTGTTCAGGACTTCACAGATGACGCTGTTTTCGGTGACTTCAGTCACTTTCATGCCGATCAGACCATCGTCAACCAGAACGGTATTGCCGATTTTCAAATCGTTGGCAAAGCCAGAATACGTCACCGCAACACGTTCGCTGTTGCCAATCACGCTCTGGTCAGTGGTAAAAGTAAAGGTCTGGCCAGCTTTCAGTGACACATCATTGCCACCTTCCAGCTTCATGGTGCGGATTTCCGGACCTTTGGTATCCAGCAGAATAGCGGCAGGAATGCCAGTTTTTTGGGTGACAGCACGCATATTGGTGATGCGCTGACCGTGTTCTGCATAGTCGCCGTGCGAGAAGTTCAGACGCATCACGTTCATGCCTGCTTCAAGCAGCTGGGTCAACATCTCTTCGGATTCGGTTTTTGGGCCGATAGTACAAACGATCTTAGTCTTTTTCATGACGGGTTATCTGTAAGTTGTGATGGATGATAAATAGGGTTTCGATGACAGCGCACCGAAATGAAAACGCTGGTTGAAAGAGAAAAGGGTGATACAGGATAAGAATAGGTGACGAAGGCCAGGCGTGCAGAGAAGTTGCGTGGTTAGTTGGCTTAACCACCGGGACGTTGTTGCGCAAACAATCTTAATTATCGTCATAAGCACGTAGTCGCTGAAACCTTTCAAGTAAACAACGCGGCCAGTATAATCACTAAGTATGCGAAAACCAATCGAAAAACAGTACGTAAAGGTAATGTAAATCAAGAAATGGGTTGTTGCGCAAGTGAAGAAAGGAAGTAAAAGAGTGGTGCGCTCTAATGGACTCGAACCATCGACCCCCACCATGTCAAGGTGGTGCTCTAACCAACTGAGCTAAGAGCGCAAAGTAAATTTGGTGCGTCCGAGTGGACTCGAACCACCGACCCCCACCATGTCAAGGTGGTGCTCTAACCAACTGAGCTACGGACGCACTTGGTGCGCTCTAATGGACTCGAACCATCGACCCCCACCATGTCAAGGTGGTGC
Source organism: Pantoea sp. SGAir0183 (assembly GCF_043545505.1). Taxonomy (NCBI): domain Bacteria; kingdom Pseudomonadati; phylum Pseudomonadota; class Gammaproteobacteria; order Enterobacterales; family Erwiniaceae; genus Pantoea; species Pantoea sp. SGAir0183. The sequence goes on along the minus strand of NZ_CP028053.1, from coordinate 2,464,393 downwards.
TCTAACCAACTGAGCTAAGAGCGCAACATGCTGTCAGGGCGACAGCGGGGACGAATATTAACGACAGCGCAGAAGGCTGGCAAGGGGAAAAACGCAAAATTGCAAATGAATGAACATCATCTGTGCGAAGCGTCGTTTTTTTGAACGTAACGGGCCTGTTACGGCCCGTTCTGCTTTTAACGCGATGCGCGCGAAAGGATTAACGCGGCCGGGAGTTGCTGCAAACGCCGAACCCGCCACAGCATCATGACGGCGGCTGAGGTCAGGCCGACAATAAACCCACACCAGAATCCTGCCGGGCCCATGCGCGGCACCACCCAGTCGGTCAACGCCAGGATATACCCTGAAGGCAGCCCCAGTAGCCAGTAGGCGATAAAGGTTATAAAGAAAATGGACCTTGTGTCTTTGTAACCGCGCAGGATACCGCTGCCAATCACCTGAATGGAATCCGAAATCTGGTAAATGGCGGCCAGCATCATCAGTTGAGCAGCCAGCGTCACTACGTCGGGGTTATCGTTATAGAGCTGCGCAATGTGATGGCGGAAGGTCACCGTAAAGATCGCCGTAAGCACGGCCATACTCACGCCCACGCCCTGCGCGGTCCAGGCGGACACGCGCGCCTGTTCGGTTGATCCCTGACCCAGACGATAGCCCACGCGAATGGTTGTCGCGACGCCCAATGACAGCGGCAGCACGAACATCAGTGAGCTGAAGTTCAGGGCAATCTGGTGACCAGCCACATTCACAATGCCCAGCGGGGAGACTAACAGCGCCACCACGGCAAACAGGGTCACTTCAAAAAACAGCGCCAGGGCGACCGGCAGGCCCAGACCGGCCAGACGTTTCAGAATGGCGGCCGAGGGCGATGACCAGCGCTGTTCAGGCCGGATATCCTGCATGCTGCGCATGCGCCGCACCCAAAAGCGCATACAGATAAACATCGCCCAGTAAACGGAGGCGGTAGCGACGCCACAGCCCACACCGCCCAACGCGGGCATACCAAAATGCCCATAGATAAAGACATAGTTGAGCGGAATGTTGAGCATCAATCCCAGAAAGCCCAGCACCATGCCGGGCTTGGTTTTAGACAGCCCTTCGCACTGGTTACGCATCACCTGAAAAAACAGGTAACCCGGCGCGCCAAACAGCAGGGCATGCAGATAACCTTCCGCTTTTTCAGCCAGCAGCGGATCGATATCATGCATCGAGCGAATAAAATAGCCCGCGTTCCAGAGGACCAGCATGATGAGCAATGAGAGAAAAAACGCCAGCCAAAACCCCTGACGAATCTGTTCAGCAATGCGCTCGCGGCGACCTGAACCATTAAGTTGCGCAATGGTCGGCGTCAATGCCAGTAAAACACCATGACCAAACAGGATGGCGGGAAGCCAAATGGACGTGCCAACAGCGACGGCGGCCATATCCGTGGCGCTGACGGCGCCGGCCATAATGGTATCTACAAATCCCATCGCGGTTTGCGCCACCTGAGCCAGGATAACGGGAATCGCGAGGGCCAGCAATTGACGCGCTTCTGTTAAATACTTCTGCACGTAAACACCTGACTTGTGTGATTAATAAGGAAATGAGGACGACTTCAGGCGAAGTCGGGACTAGTGTAACTGCCGCAGCCGATTTCTCCAATCTTTGTCACGCTTTGCGGTTGCGCATCTCTCAGCACGTTGAAATCTAAAAGTTAAGCGCGCCTGTGATAAACTGGAGGCAAACTTCACAGAGGCAAAGATTATGTTTACCGGTATTGTGCAGGGCACCGCAGAAATCGTGTCCATTGAAGATAAAGGTTTATTCCGTACTCATGTTGTCCGGCTTCCCGCTGAACTGGTGCCAGGCCTGGCACTTGGCGCATCCGTGGCCCATAACGGCTGTTGCCTGACCGTTACCGAGATTAACGGTGATTTGGTGAGTTTTGACCTGATCAAAGAAACCTTACGCGTGACCAATCTGGGCGACTTGCGCCAGGGCGACGTGGTGAATATTGAACGCGCGGCCAAATTCAGTGATGAGATTGGCGGACACCTGATGTCGGGCCATATCATGACCACGGCAGAAATTTGCAAAATTATCCGCTCTGAAAACAACCGCGAAGTGTGGTTCAGGATTCAGGATCCTCTGCAGATGAAATACATCCTGCACAAAGGATTTGTCGGCATTGATGGCATCAGTCTGACTGTGGGTGATGTGACAAAAACGAAGTTCTGCGTCCATTTGATTCCTGAAACGCTGGAGCGCACCACTCTGGGAGCCAAAACCTTTGGCGATCGGGTCAACATTGAAATCGATCCCCATACACAGGCCATTGTGGATACGGTAGAGCGCGTGCTGGCGCAGCGTGAAGCCGCTGCCGTGAAGGCACTTGCGGAGCAGGCCGATCAGCCGGAAGCCGATCACGAATAAGGCCCGCCTGGCAACAATCTTGTTGTCATCCGCATGCGGGTATTGCAAAAAAAGCAGCCCTGTTATCAGGGCTGCTTTTTTATCGGGAAACCGCTGACGCGCCGTCGCGTTTCGTCGCCCCGGCATCTCAGTCAACCGACCTGAGCCGGTTCGGGCAATGCGCGGCGCCAAACCGCAGCGCGTCCTGTTACCGTGCTACGCGCAATCCCCCCTCTATGCCTCGGCTAAACACCACCTGCCATAGCTGGATCTCGCGGGCGCGAAACGCACCCGCGCAGGCATTCAGATAGTACGTGAACATGCGGCGGAAGCGTTCGTCATAGCGCCCGGCAAGCTGCGGCCAGGCATGTAAGAAGCGTTCGTGCCAGGCCATCAATGTCGTGTCATAGTCCGCGCCAAAGTTATGCCAGTCTTCCATAATAAAATGGGGTTCGCTGACGTCGGCGATATGGCGCAAAGAAGGCAGGCAGCCGTTCGGAAAGATATATTTGCCAATCCAGGGATCGACATGCATATCCGTTTTGATCGCGCCTATTGTGTGAAGCAGGAAAATCCCGTCAGGCTTCAGGTTGCGATCGACCGTAGCAAAATAGGTGGGGTAATTTTTAGGCCCGACATGTTCAAACATGCCCACGGACACAATGCGATCAAACTGCTGATCGAGATCGCGGTAGTCCTGCAACAGGATTTGGACATCCAGCCCCTCACAGCGCTGTTGAGCCAGTTTTTGTTGCTCTGCCGAGATGGTTACGCCCTGAACGCTCACGCCATAATTTCTGGCGGCAAAGGCCGCCAGGCCGCCCCAGCCGCAGCCGATATCCAGCAGGCGCATTCCCGGTTTGAGTTGCAGCTTGCGGCAAATCATATCGAGTTTGGCTTCCTGCGCCGCCTCAAGCGTGGTGGCGTCTTTCCAGTACGCGCAGGAATACTGCATGTAAGGATCCAGCATCAGGCTGAAGAGATCGTTGCCTAAATCGTAGTGGGCTTTACCCACCTGCCAGGCCCGCTTTTTGGATTGCAGGTTCACCAGACGCGCCAGCGCAATACGCAGGATGTCCTGAATATGATGCGGCAGTTGCTCGTCGAGTTTATGCTTCAGCGCCCGATGAAAAAACATATCCAGCCGCTCGCATTCCCACCAGCCATCCATATAACTCTCGCCCAGGCCCAGCGATCCTTTCTGCAGAACCCGTTTGAAAAAATCGGGGTGTTTAACCTGAATATCCCAGGGCCGCGAACCGTTAATTTCAATATCGGCTTTTTGCAGTAACTCCTGAACGATGCGATACCAATGGTTACGTTCGATGCCTACTTCTTCTACACATGATGAACTCATAGCCACTCCATCACCAGAACCGTCAGAACCTGAGAAAAAGCAGGAGCTGTTTCTCAGGATTATGAGAAAAGTCACAGATGACGCCTTGCGCCAGACAACAAAAAGGGTACAGAGAAGAGAAAACGTCGGTATCCATGCAGCGTTGCTCACACAGATGCCGTCACAGCCTGAAGGCTGTGTGAAACATTTTTATTATGATGACAGTGCGAGTGGGTCTGGCAGAGGAGGCACACTGGCAGACCCTGATTCAGTCAGTGAAAACGGGTAACACGCAAATCGTTGCCTCAGTGATTATCCTGGCAGGGATGTGCAGATGAGGCAATATCAGTTTGTGCGCCGGCGCGGCGCTGTAGCTGATAGCCCATCCATGCCAGACCAATCGTCACCATCATAATTAGCGTGGTCGTAAACAGAGCCTGGATCAAGCCTGCGGACACCGCAAGGCTGGCGGCAAAACAGAGTCCGAGCTGAAGCGTGTTCTGCAATGCCGCCGCTTTCCCGGTGGCATTTGGGAAGGGCAGCAGCGCACTGGACACCACAATCGGATAAATCGCGCCATTTGCCAGCGCCATGCCGCAGAACGGCACCAGTAACGCCGTGAGTGACGGGCTTCCCGAAAGCGCGACGGCAAACAGCGCCCCGACACTCAGGCTATAGACGCCGAGCAGCCACGGCAGCAGCGTTGCGCCAGAAAACCGGTTGAGCAGCGCACGGCAGCCAAACCCGCCGATTAAAAAGGCGATGGTTTGGGGAATATAACTGAGCCCGATATCCGCAGGAGACAGACCAATATCAGCCAGGATAAACGGCGAACCCGTCAGCCATGCAAAAAAACTGGCTGAGCAGGCGGAATACATCAGTACGTTACCGCTGTAGGCACGTGCGCGCAGCAGCGTCAGAAACCCAGGCTGCGGAGCAGGGGAACGTTGCTTTTTTTGCGGCGAAGGCAGGCGCAGCGTGACCAGGATGAGCGCCACAGCAATTCCCGTCAGCACCGCAAAAATGGCGCGCCAGTGAAAATGGCCGATCAGCCAGGCGCCCAGTAACGGCGCCAGGGCGGGAGACAGCGCGACGAGCGGCATAATGGTAGCAAAGACTTTATTAGCCTGTGACTGAGGATAGCGATCGACGACCAGCGCCTGCCAGCTGACGGCCGCCGCGCACACGCCGATAGCCTGCACAAAACGCAGTACCAGCATCAGGATCACATTATCTACCCACAACATACCCGCACAGCCCAGAGCAAACAGGGCGAGGCCTGCCAGCAGCACCGGCTTACGCCCCAACCGATCAGATAAGGGGCCCCAGACCAGTTGACCACAGGCAAAACCGGCCAGAAACAGACTCATGCTGGCGCTGATCATCCCGGCTGACGTGCTAAAACTTTGCTGCATAGCGCCGAAGGCGGGCAGGTACATATCGGTTGCCAGAAAGCCCAGCATACTGAGCACGGCAAGATAGGGAATAAAGCCTTTTGAAGCGGACATCGGGTTCTCATCAGTTGCAGAATAAACGCGGGGCAGTGTAAAAGCTGTACTTCACGCTGTGAAACGGTAAAATTTGCCTGTTGCTGTTAAAAATTTTGAAGGCAAATTATGTGGTCTGAATATGCGCTGGAAGTGGTGGATGCGGTCGCACGCGGTGGCAGCTTTAGCGCGGCCGCCCAGGAACTGCACCGTGTGCCTTCTGCCATCAGCTATACCGTTCGCCAGCTGGAAACCTGGCTGGCTGTGCCGCTGTTTGAACGCCAGCACCGGGAGGTGATTCTCACGCCGGCGGGCGAGCATTTCGTGCGGGAAGGGCGCAGCGTTATCAAAAAAATGGATGCCACACGACGTCAGTGTCAACAGCTCGCCAACGGCTGGCGCGGTCAGATTGGTATTGCCGTCGACTGCATCGTCAAACCGCAGCGGACCCGGCAGTTTGTCAGGGATTTTTACCGTCATTTTCCCGACATGGAGTTGCACATCAGCTATGAGGTCTTTAACGGCGTCTGGGATGCGCTGGCAGACGGGCGAGTGGATGTGGCGATAGGTGCGACACAGGCGATTCCGGTGGGGGGGCGTTTCGCCTTTCGCGATATGGGCACCCTGAACTGGCGTTGCGTGGTGGCGCATCAGCATCCTCTGACGCAGGTTGCTACGCTGGATGATGAGGCGTTGCGCTACTGGCCTTCTCTGGTGCTGGAAGATACGTCACGCGCGTTACCGCGTCGTATGACCTGGGCGCTGGATAACCAACGCCGGCTGGTGGTCCCGGACTGGCAAACCGGTCTGGACTGCGTGCGCGCCGGCTTGTGTGTCGCGATGATACCCGGCCATTTAGCGCGGCCCTTACTGGACAGCGGCGAGATGGCAGAGCTGAACTTACCACAGGCGTTTCCGGAAAGTCCCTGCTGCGTCAGCTGGGCGGAAGATCGCGCATCACCGGCGCTGGGGTGGTTACTCCAGTACCTGGGCGATGCGCAAACGCTAAATCAGGAGTGGTTGAGCGAGGATTAACGGCGGTAATCGCGATAAGGACCATAGCCCACCGAGCGTCGCTCAATAAGCGTCGGGTGGACTTCAATCGTCTGCGACTCTTCCCGCTTACTGGTAATGCGATCTAACAACATCTCCAGCGCTTTCTCACCCAACTGGGCTTTAGGTTGATGCACCGTGGTCAGTGCCGGAGTGAAATAGCGCGCATTGCGCACATTGTCGTAACCAATGACGGAGATATCCTGCGGCACGCGCAGGCCCATTTCGTCGGCCGCGCAGATTGCGCCCATCGCCATGATGTCGCCCCCACAGAATACGGCGCTTGGGCGCTGCTTCTGTGACAGAATCTGCTGCATGGCCTGATAGCCAGATTCGGGTTCAAAGTCACCCTGCACAATCCATTCGGCACGTGGCTGAATACCCGCTTCTTCCAGCGCCTTAAGGAAACCGGCATGGCGACCGCCTCCCGTGTTACGCTCCATCTGGCCGGGAATGGCACCAATATCGCGATGACCACGCTCAATCAAATAACGTCCCGCCAGATAACCGCCCTGAAAAGCATTGTCCAGTACGGTATCGGTAAAGTCGGCACGGGATTCGCCCCAGTCCATCACCACCATCGGAATATTGCGGTTCGCTTCCAGCATTTGCAGCAGATCATCCGGATACTCTGAACACATCACCAGAAGCCCGTCAACGCGCTTTTGCGCCATCATCGACAGATAGGCGCGCTGTTTTTGCAGGTCATTATGTGCGTTGCCCAGAATCAGGGTATAGCCTTTATCGAAGCAGTGATTCTCAATGGCTTCGATAATTTCAGCAAAGTAGGGCGCTTCACTGGACGTGGCGAGCAGGCCCAGCGTTTTGGTGTGATTCACCTTCAGGCTACGCGCGACTGCGCTGGGAGAATAATGCAGTTCCCGAATCGCTTCCCACACCGCTTCGCAGGTATTTTCTGCGACAAAGCGCGTTTTATTGATGACGTGTGAGACGGTCGTGGTGGACACGCCCGCACGCTTCGCCACATCTTTAATTGTTGCCATGTAAATCGAACTCCCGGGCCTATCTAAATTATTGATAAGCATATTGTTAAACGTTTGCGTCAGCGGACGGTTATTTCTGCGAAAAACATCGCTTTTCTGTCCGGTATTGAGTCATCAGGGCAGGAAATAACGTCTGAAAAGGGCGCGGACGCAACCGATATTGCGCGCTGTTGCGCAACAAAGGGGGGATTCTAACAAGGCTGTGCGGATAAAACGAGATTTTTACCCACGCGTATGTGAAAATGCTATCACCTTACAAACGTCAGGGTTAAAGGAGAGGGGATGAGTACCGATTTAAAACTGTCATTAATGACGACGGCAGCCGCACTGTTGATGATCATCGCGTTTAGCTTCACCGCTATTCTGCACTAGCCGCATTCGTTTGCAGCGACGCTATACTGGCTGACTGCGCGTCCAGCCTTGCCGGTGATACGTCCTGTCTGTCAGACCGTATCACCGGCAAGTGCGGCATTTTCGCCCGGAACACCCCGCTGCACAATCGGGGCGATATGGGCAATAAAAAAGCCGGGAAGCTGCCTTTCCCGGCTTTTTTGTATGAAGGACGTTTAGCGAACGGTCTTTGGCGTCATAACGCGACGCGCACCAATATAATGGCGCTGCCAGTAATCTTCGCTCAACGCACTGATTTGAATATCTTTACCGGTACGCGGTGACTGAATGAATTTACCGTTGCCCAGGTAAACCCCGACATGATCTGCGGTTCCACGCCCGTTGATGCGGAAGAAAACCAGATCGCCTTTTTCAAGGGATTCGCGGTTGACCGGTGCTGCATCCCGCAGATGGTACATTTCGTTAGCGGTACGGGGGATCTTAAACTTCACGACGTCTTTGTAGGCGTACCATACGAGGCCACTGCAATCAAAACCCGTATGGGGCGATTTGCCTCCCCACTGATAACGCTTGCCAAGTTGCCCCATCAGTTTTGCCATCGCCGTTTCACGCGCTTTCTGGTAACGCTGGCGATGCGCTTTACTCATTTTAATGGTGCCGGTTTCGGTATTGTCTGCCGTTAACGCCTTCGCAGCACGTTGATGACCATACCGTTTTTTGCTGGCGGCATTGGCGGCGACTTTTTTGCTCAGCGTCTTGTGCGAGGCAGTCGTTTTAGCGAGTGTTTTGTGCGTGATGGTGTGAGAGGTCGTTTTGCTGGTTTTCGTGGTCTTACTGACTTTCTGAACAGCGGAGGCGCGACTTTTTTTAGATGAGGCTTTAACCGCGCGTCGTTTGCGCCGATCATCGTCGCGCGCACTTTTTTTCTCTACCTTATGCAAGCTGGCCTTAACCGTCGCATGCGGGGAGGCAGCAGCGATGTTAAAGAAGAGTTGCGCAAAAGCCAGAATAAGAAGCGTAATGATTGAACGCATAGTCCGTTTACTGGTTAAGCTGTCAGATCAAACAGGTCTCTGACAAAGTTAAGAAAAATCTGATCACCGATCAGCGCCGAAGTCATTCTAGTCCAGTTTTTTTTAAAAGAGTAAGTCCTTTTTTTATTAATTGCTGGCCTGGATAAAAATCAGGCATAAATCAGGAATTTCAGTCTCTTATAACAGCAAATTCATTGCAAATTATGAATACATTCATAGTCTTTGTCACAGTTTCCTGCGGATGCCTGACCAGCTTACTTAGCAAACATGGCGATTTAACGTCAGACGAGCCAAAATCTCGTTTTCAGTCCTGGCGTGAAGTCGCTACAATAAAGAAACACGAAGTGACGAATTAAGGAAGGCAATAATGAGTACTGTAGAAAAAATTCAGCGCCAGATCGCAGAAAACCCGATCCTGCTGTACATGAAAGGTTCGCCGAAACTGCCAAGCTGCGGTTTCTCTGCGCAGGCGGTCCAGGCGTTGTCTGCCTGTGGTGAGCGCTTTGCTTACGTGGATATTCTGCAGAACCCGGATATTCGCGCAGAGCTGCCAAAATACGCCAACTGGCCCACGTTCCCGCAGTTATGGGTTGATGGCGAACTGGTCGGCGGCTGCGACATTATTGTTGAAATGTTCCAGCGCGGCGAGTTGCAGCCGTTAATCAAAGAAACCGCTGAGAAGTTTAAAGAAGCGGAATAACTGAAAAAGGCCGACCTCGTCGGCCTTTTTTACGCGCGTTACTCGGTTGTTTCTCCACCCGTCGCCGACGCTTCCGTAACAGCTAACGGCCAGCCTCCCAGCCGTTTCCAGCGGTTAACCAGCTCACAAAATAAGGTCGCCGTTTGCTGTGTATCATAGAGTGCGGAGTGCGCCTGACTGCTGTCGAACGCCATGCCTGCGGCTTTGCAGGCTTTTGCCAGCACGGTCTGGCCCAGCACCAGTCCGCTCAGCGCGGCCGTGTCGAAGGTCGCAAAGGGATGAAAGGGATTGCGTTTCAGGCCCGCACGTTCCGCCGCCGCATTCATAAAGTTCAGATCAAACGTGGCGTTGTGAGCGACCATGATGGCGCGGTTGCATCCGGTCTCTTTGATGCCTTTTCGCACCATTTTAAAAATGGCATGCAGGGCCTCATATTCGGTGACTGCGCCGCGCAAGGGATTCGTGGGATCGATGCCCGTAAACGCCAGCGCTTCAGGGTGCAGGAGCGAACCGACAAAAGGTTCCACATGAAAATGCAGCGTCTCGTCGTGATGAAGCCAACCCTCATCATCCATTTTCAGGGTGATGGCAGCGACTTCCAGCAGCGCATCGGTTTGCGCATTAAAGCCCGCCGTTTCAACATCGATCACGACAGGATAAAAACCACGAAAGCGTTGATTGAGTGCGTTGGGGGAAGACGATTCAGACATCAGGATCTCATTGCAGAAAAAGGGCAGCGCGTAGTATGCCAAAAAAGCGCACTCTCTGCAGCAGATGTGGGCGAGGGAAGTAAGAATCAGCCTGCAGGGGGCAGGCTGATGGGCGGCAACGGTTAGTTACCGAGGCCGTGACCGGCATGTTTGTTTTCGATCAGCTCGATCTTATAACCGTCAGGATCTTCAACGAAGGCGATGATGGTGGAACCGCCTTTCACCGGGCCCGCTTCACGGGTCACGTTGCCGCCGTCGTTACGGATACGTTCACAGGTCGCCGCGACATCATCAACGCCCAGCGCAATGTGGCCATAAGCATTCCCCAGGTCGTAGCTGTCTACGCCCCAGTTATAGGTCAGTTCAATCACCGCGCCTTCGCTCTCTTCGGTGTAGCCGACGAACGCAAGCGTATATTTATATTCAGCATTTTCGCTTTGACGCAGCAGACGCATGCCCAGCACACGGGTGTAAAAATCGATTGAGCGTTGTAAATCGCCAACGCGCAGCATGGTATGAAGTAAACGCATAGTTTCCTCTTTAAAAAAACGTCATCCCCGGATGACATAAATACGCAGTATAGCGACGATCATCGCCAAACAATAACCGCAGCCGTGACACCTTCTCACGGCTGCCTGCTGTTTTACAGCGCAGGATAATCAGTATAGCCCTCTGCGCCACCGCCGTAGAACGATTCGGGACGTTGTGGGTTAAGCGGAGCATCTTTTTGTAAACGCTGCGCCAGATCCGGGTTGGCGATGTAGTCACGACCAAACGCAACGGCATCGATCAGGCCACGGCTGATCAGGTCATCGGCTTTTTCGACGGTGTAGGCGCCGGCACCAATGATGACGCCCGGGAAGGTATCCCGCACTTTCTGGCGGAACGCATCGCTGTAAGGCGTGCCGCCTGCCCAGTCCGGTTCGGACATGTGCAGATAAGCGATGTTGCGTTTCGCCAGCTCAGCGATAAACCACAGCGCATCTTCTTCTTCGTTCGGACCGTTATCTAGGTTCTGGAAACTGCCAACAGGCGACACGCGAATACCTACGCGGTCTGCGGACCAGTTAGCAATGGCGGCATCGACGACCTCCAGCGCAAAACGGCCACGGTTTTCCACGCTGCCGCCGTAGGCATCGGTACGATGGTTAGACGACGGCGACAGGAACTGATGCATCAGATAACCATGAGCAGAGTGCAGTTCCAGCAGGTCGAAATCAGCTTCACGCGCATTGGCGGCTGCCTGACCAAAATCCGCCACAATCTGCTGGATTTCACTGACGCTCAGCTCGCGCGGCATCGAGGTATCATCGCGATACACGCTGCCGTCTTCAGCACGCAATGAGGTGCGGGTGCCTGCCGGAATGGCGGACGGTGCAACCGGTGCCTTACCTTCAGGCTGAACGCTGTTATGTGAAATGCGGCCGGTGTGCCAAAGCTGGACTGCGCTGTGGCCGCCTGCCTGATGAATGCCTTCATTGATGACTTTCCACGCGGCAATTTGTTCCTGCGTGTGCAGGCCTGGCGCGCCCGCATAACCTTTCGCCTGGAAGGAGACCTGAGTCGCTTCAGTGATAATTAACCCCGCACCCGCACGTTGGCGATAGTATTCGGCCATCAACGGCGTCGGGATATCGCCCGGTTCGATGCTACGTAAACGCGTCAGTGGGGCCATAAAGACACGATGAGGAACGGTAATTGCGCCCACTTTTAACGGACGAAACAACTGAGTACTCGCCATAACAACTCCTTTCAAGTAGACCGGTCGTCTACAAATGGTGGTTTTTTTAAACCAGCGGTTTTGTTAGCCACTGTTCGATGGTAATTAAGGCCAGCCGAATGGGCTGTGCATTACGGGATAGCTTGCTCTGTAAACTTGCACCCAGCCAGAGAACATACAGCAGTTCAGCCAGTTGCTCCGGAGGCGAGGGTAGAGATAAATCCTCTTCGTGCTGTGCCTGCGTCAGCGCCTTAGCATAGGCGGCGATAACGTGGCTGGCTCCCTGCTGCAAGGCTATGCGCATAGGCTCTGACAGGTCGCAGACTTCGGCTGATAATTTTACGCTCAGGCAGCCCACAATATTGCCCTGCCGTTCAAACAGATCGAGCGCATGGCGAAAATGGGCCAGTAATCGCTCACCCGCCGATCCCGCAGGCTGGAAGAGCTGCTGCTCAAGGTTCTGCAGGTAACGGACAAAGTACCGCTCAAGCAACGCCACGCCAAAGGCTTCTTTAGAGGGAAAATAGTAATAAAACGATCCCTTAGGGATCTGCGCCTGGTTCAGTAGCTGGCTCAGGCCCATGCCGGTAAAGCCCCGTTGCAGACAAAGCGATTCGCCTGTCGTCAGCAGGTGTTCCCGGGTTTCATTACGTTGCGGCATCTTATTCATGGGGTTCATCCTGGTAGACCAATCGGTCTAATGCAAACTTTTATCGCGCGCCAGGCACGCAGTGTTAAATTGAAGGTGATTTAGAATGAATAAATTGTTCAAGTTATGATTATTTCTTGCACAAATGCCGGACTCTGGCTTCAATAGACGTATCACCGTTTCAGTAGAGGCCGTTGTGGCAGAGCAGCTTGAGTTTTTTCCGGTACCCAGTCCCTGCCGGCGTATTTGCGAAACCGATTCACGTGGCTACTGCAAAGGCTGCCTGCGCAGCCGTGAGGAACGTTTTAACTGGCTGCAATACAGCGACAGTCAAAAGCGTGAGGTGCTCCGCCTCTGTCACCAGCGCCGTTTGCGCCTGTTACGTCAGCAGCACAAAGAAGAACCGCAGGAACCGCAGCAACCCACCTTATTCTGACCGCATGGTGATTTCCGTTATACTCCCTGACACACATTCAGCCTCAAGGCCACAGGGAGAACACCATGTTACAACCGCAAGCCATCGCGCCACAGGGTCCCGACTTTTCACCGCTGATTATGGGCTATTGGCGTTTGATGGAATGGGGCATGACACCACAGCAGCTGGTGGGGTTTATTGAGCACCATCTTTCACTGGGCATTTCGACGGTCGATCATGCCGACATTTATGGTGATTACCGCTGTGAGGCCGCATTTGGTGAGGCGCTCAGACAGGCCCCGGGATTACGTGATCGGCTGCAGATCGTCACCAAGTGCGGTATCGCGACCCGCGCAAAACCTGAACACCAGATTGGCCATTACATTACGGAAAAAGCGCATATTGTGGCCAGTGCCGAACGCTCGCTGGGACATTTCAATACCGATCGCCTTGATCTGCTGTTGATTCATCGCCCCGACCCGCTCATGGCGGCCGATGAGGTTGCCGAAGCCTTTCTGCACCTGCATCAGGCAGGCAAAGTGTTGCATTTTGGCGTGTCCAATTTTACCCCCTCGCAGTTTGCCCTGCTGCAGTCTCGTTTGCCGTTTAGCCTCGTGACCAACCAGCTTGAGATCTCACCCGTTCAGCAACATGTTCTGCTTGATGGATCGCTGGATCACTGCCAGCAGCAGCGTTTGCGCCCAATGGCCTGGTCGTGCCTGGGAGGCGGACGTCTGTTCAGCGATCCGCATTTTCAGCCGCTGCGCGACGAGCTTGAAGCCATTCGTCAGGAGATCGGGGCATCAAGCCTTGAGCAGGTCGTCTATGCCTGGGTGATGCGTCTGCCGAGTAAACCCTTGCCCATCATCGGGTCAGGCAAAACCCATCGCATTACAGAAGCGGCAGGGGCGGCCGGGCTGACGCTCAGTCGGCAGCAGTGGTTCCGCATCCGCAAAGCCGCACTGGGCTATGACGTGCCCTGAGCGTAAACATTCGTCAATTTGCGGCAATCTTTGCGCTACGGGGCCAGGCTTAAGCTGAACCCCAGAGCAAAAAGGAGCCACAATGAAAGTGAACGCAATTGCGATAGCGACGCTGTTAGCCTGCGGTGCCGCGCAGGCGGCCAGCGAACAGGTGACAATTCATGCCATTTCGGCGCAGGGAATCGGCAATGCCATCGGCACGGTAAATATTGAAGAGACGCAATACGGTTTGCAACTGACGCCCATGCTGGAAGGACTGAAGCCGGGCATTCACGGTTTTCATGTCCATGCGAAAGGCAGCTGTGAACCCGGCGAATCGGAAGGAAAAAGGGTGGCCGCGGGGGCGGCAGGGGGGCATCTTGATCCGGCGAACACCGGCAAGCACCTGGGGCCTTATGCTGAGGGCCATTTAGGCGACCTGCCTGCGCTCTATGTCGATGCGCAGGGTAAAGCCACCTATCCGGTGCTGGCACCGCGCATTAAAACGCTGAGTGAGGTGAAAGGCAAAGCGTTGATGGTGCATGTGGGCGGGGATAACCATGCGGATCACCCACAACCTTTGGGCGGTGGCGGGGCACGGTTTGCCTGCGGTGTTATCTGACGCTGAGTGTCGCTGATGGCGGCAGATTTTGCCGCCATCACGGCTTTTCGCTTGTTGACAATTTGTTGTAGCATCATCGTCTTATTCCCCCCTATGATACTGATTCCCGTTACAAAGCCTGACAAACTGAGGAGCAGTGCAAATGAAATGGAAGGGCGCCTGGCTACTGTGTCTGTTGCTGGCAGGATGCGATAAACCCAATGATACGCAACTGATCACAGAAACAGGACGTGAACTGCAGCGCACCATTGATACCAGTTCAGCACGCCTTCGCTGCGAAGAGATTGCGAAGGGCCGTGAACGGCTCAGTCGGGATGTGCGGCAAAAGCTTGAAGCGCAGCATTGCCAGAATGTTCTGCGCAGCGCCACGGAAACCAATTTCACGGATACCACCATTTACCGGCACAACACGACAATGATTTGTGGTGGCATCCTGGGCAAAAGTTTTACGGGGTCGATGATTTACCGGCGTTTTATCTATTCACCCGACGAAAAAGCCCTGGTGATTGAGCCTGTTTCCGAAGCCGATAAAACCCGGTTCGAAGGGCAAAAAACCGTTCAGCAACTTCAGGATGATTTTAACCGGCAGCACCAGCAGTATTGCCAGTAATCAGTCGGGAATCGCCTGTTTCAGCTGCGCCAGTGAACAGCGCAACCGCCACAGCAGGCCGGCCAGGGTGCTGGCGTCGGCACTGTTGACACTAAGCGCCTCTTCTGTGAGGCCCTGAAGCGCGTCCAGCGCGGTGTCCAGGTGGCGATGCTGCACACCGTGTAAGCTCATAATATTCTGCAGATTGTGCAATGCTTTGCTCCGGTACTGGTTCAGTATCGGGGTGTCTGTTTGCCAGTCACGCAGTTGCCAGACGAGATGGGAACAGTTAAGCAGAACGACGCCCCAACGCAGTAGCCAGACGCGCGCCGTTTCATCTTTACTGTTACTGAGTTGACCAATTTTATGATAAATCAGCGACTCAAAACGGTTTTGATCCCGGTGGGGATGCTGACGAAGCTGATCCAGAAACGCCAGCCTCAACGCCTGGATATGGCGACGGCTGCGGCGTGAATCGGAGCTGGGACGCAGGATCTGGAAAGCCAGCCAGGCCAGCAGCACACCGCAGACTTTCGCTATGTTATCGTTCACGAACCCCTGATAATCCCAGTCGGGCGGATTAGTGACGGCCAGAAACGACCCCAAAAAAACAATAAACTGGCCCCACATCGCCGCCCGCTGTTTTTGCTGTACCCGGAACAGTTGTAGCGTCAGCAGCAGCGGAAACAGGATGGCCAGCAGTTGCCACAGCTGATTAAACTGCACCATCACACCAAATTTAAACAGCACGCTAAAAGCAAACAGCCAGAGCAACGTTTTCAGTAACAGCGTAATGCTGCCTGTGGGCGAAGGGGCCGAGGCGTAAAGGACACAGGCAATCGCCGTAAACGTCAGGGCCGAGGCGCCCGAGGTCCATTGTGTCGCGATCCAGAATGCGCAGCCTGCCACGATGATGCTGAATGTTCGTAGCGCACTCCAGCTGGCTTCGGCGCTGTCACTTTCGCTGGCCAGCGCAGACACTGCAGGCGGTTGAAAGCGGGTATCGGCATCAGCCTGTTCCAGCTGCCTTATCCAGCGCAACACATTGAGGTACATCCAGCAGAAGTAGCGCAACCGCTGACAAAACGCCCGTTGCCGGTAATCACCATCGCTGGCAGGGGTGATGCTGCGTAACAAAGCTGCCAGCCGGTACTTATCACAGTCCGGTTTTGCCAGCTCCTGCATAATGCGTGTTAAAGCCTGATACAGCGCTTCCGGCGCATCTGGCCAGTTCAGCAGCATGCGCCGCAGGCTGGACAGGACGCTGGTCAGACGAAGCTGCTGATGCAGGATATAGTTCAGAACGTTATTTTGGCGACGAAAGCGGTAATGGCTCCAGAATGCCTGGATACGCAATAAATTCATGGTCAGGATCTGGCCAATCACCGCTTCGTGAGCGTGACGGATCTCGTCGTTCCGGGTGTCCTGCAAGAGCAGCGTGGCGTGATCCAGCAGACGCGTGTGCATCTGCTTCAGGGCGGTGATCAGGGCTTCACCGTCTGACGTACTGGGCAGGATCATCATCATTAAACCCGCACAGAGCAGCCCGGAAATCACCTCACAGACGCGCGCCTGGGCAATGTCCCACAGGCCACTGATATCGGTCAGATTGACACAGCTAAAGGCAATGATCGCCGCAGTGTACCCGGCCAGCGAAAACCCATAGGCGACATTATTTTGATAGTGGTTGGCCACCCAGGTACACAGCGCCAGCCAGCCTGCGATAAAAAAGGCAAACAGCCAGGGTTCATTAAGCGTATGGCCCGCAATCAGCAAGGCGGCCGTTGCCCCCAGCAGGCTTCCAACAATACGTCCCAGACTCTTACTGATCACACCGCCGATTGTCGGGAAGCTTACCACCGCAGCGGAGGTCATGGCCCAGTAGGGTTCGTTAAGATCCAGTCCATAGGCAATGCTCAGGGCCAGGCACATGGCAGTCGCGTTACGCAGAGCATAACGCCACTGATTGCTGTCCGCTTTCAGCCAGGGCAGGTTTTGCCAGGCCAGTCCGTTGAGGTTCATGGTTGTATCGTAATCGTGCAGGTCGTACCGGCGATTAACAGAGCGTTATCCGGGAGAGCATCGAGACGAATGCGTACAGGAACACGTTGAGCAAGGCGCACCCAGGGCACGTTCGGCTTGATATCGGGCAGCAGCCCACTGTCGACGTCCAGACTCTGATCGTAAATCGCGCGCCCTATGCTCTCAACCTGACCGGATAACTGCCGGCCCGTACTGTAGAGCGTCACTTGCGCGGCCGCACCCGGACGAATATGGCGCAATTTGGTCTCTTCAAAGTAGCCCACGACATAAAAAGCGTGACTGTCCACCAGCGCAAAAAGCGGAGTGCCAGCCGTGGCGAAATTGCCGGGACGTAGGGTCAGATTGCTGACCCAACCGTCCGTGGGGGCGTTCACGGTGGTTTGCTGTAAATTCCATGCGGCCTGTTCACGCGCGGCCTGCGCGGCCTTGACGTTGGCCTGCGCCGCCGCTGCATTCAGTCGGGCGACATCCAGATCTTCGCCCGAGATGGTATTGCGCGGCAGTTTACTGCGCCGGTTGAATTCATTTTGGGCTTTCGCCATATCGGCCTGCGCCTGACTCAGCTGTGCGTCGGCTCTATGCAAAGCGATTTGCCAGGGCACAGGATCCAGCGTCAGTAACCGATCCCCTTTATGTACAAACTGATTATCGACCACGTTCAGTGCCGTGATCCGTCCCGAAATTTGCGGGGTGATCGTGACCAGCTCGACACGTACTTTGCCGTCGCGCGTCCACGGTGACTGCATGTAGTAGTTCCAGGCCCACCAGGCGCTGAGAAGCGCCAGCGTGAAAACAATCAACGTAGAAAAGTACTTTAATCCTGAAAGGTTCATCTTTTTCATCCGTGCGCCATTAACCAGAGTGCGCCTGTTACACACAACACAAACAGCGAGAGATCAAACAAGGTGGGATGCCAGACCTCACCCGACGCAAGCCAGCCGCGCAGAAGCGGGTGGATAAATAACCAGAGAACAAAACCGGCCAGCACCGCTTTAAACAGAGGAGGGAAATAGAGTGAGGCGCCGAAAATCAATTCGGAAAGCGGGCTGATGCTGAAAAATCCTTGGCGAATGATATCCATTGCAGTGCAGTATCCTGGAACCTGTGCGTGAAACAATTTCAGCCGAAACTGTTCACTTGGTTATTTGTAATTTAAACTTCGGGCTTGCAAAATGCTATACAATGCAGCTTGATAGCTGCGTACATACATTATAAGGAGATAGCATGGATACCCCTCTCGGCACGGATCTGTCCAGGCTGGTGCGAATCTGGCGAGCACTGATTGATCAACGTTTGAAGCCGTTAGAGCTGACTCAAACGCACTGGGTAACACTGCACAATATCCATCAACTGCCGCCTGAGCAGTCGCAAATCCAGTTAGCGAAAGCCATTGGTATCGAGCAGCCTTCTCTGGTCAGAACCCTGGATCAACTTGAGGAGAAAGGGCTGATTACCCGGACCACTTGCGCCCACGATCGCCGGGCCAAACGCATTAAGCTGACACAACAGGCAGAGCCAGTCATTCAGCAGGTTGAACACGTGATTGATATTACCCGGGATGACATTCTCTCCGGTATCAGCCGCGACGAAATCAACCAAATGGTGACGCTGATTGCGCGTCTTGAAAAGAATATTCTCGAACTGCAAAACAAAGAGAAATAAGACCGACGCGCAGTGCGACCGGCACCGGCGTCGGTTGGTCACTGCGTTAACGCGGAGAAACGGTAACCTGACTACCGTCGGTGGCCAACGCAACACGTTGTCCGACTGAATAACGGCTGGCTGCCTGTTTCTGCACCACCATAATGGTGTTGCCGTCATCCTTACGGATTTCCAGCTCAACGCCGTCAGTTTTGTTCATTGCGCCTTGTACGCCCTGACCTGCAACGCCACCCAGCACCGCGCCCCCCGCTGTTGCCAGGCTACGTCCTGCACCACCGCCGATGGTATTACCCAGGAATCCACCCAGTACAGCACCGCCAATGGCCCCAATGATGTTGCTGTCGTCTCCACCCTGGATTTTAACCGGGCGAACTGAGACTAAGGTACCGTAAGAAACACTTTGTACCTGCTTGGCCTCACTGGCACTGTAGGTATCGCCCGATAACGTATCGGTATTGCTACAGCCCGCCAGCATCGCACCAGTCAAAGCGACCACAATTAAACGCTTAATCATTTGAAACTCCTTTATTCAAGAATGCGCCATCTCTATCGCGAAATCCTGTAAACAGTATAAGACAGAAACCTGGCGAATTAACCTTCTGCGGAATAAAACTTGGCTGTCGACAGCATAGACCGCAAATTTTTAACAATGATTCAATCAATCATAAAAATATCCGGGACGTTAACCACCAGACAGTTTGTTGATTTAAAACAAAGTAATCATGGATTCAGGGCCGATATTTTGTCAGGCTACAGGCAGCGTATTCACTTTTTCACCCCGATGAAAGGAACGGCTATGAAATCAGGACGCTACATTGGCGTGATGTCGGGTACCAGCCTTGATGGGGTCGATGTCGTGCTGGCCGCCATCGACGAAAATATGGTGGCGCAGCAGGCGAGCTATTGCCATCCCATGCCGCCCGACCTGCGCCAAAGCATTCTGGCGATTTGTCAGGGCCAGGCAGTGACGTTGTCGCAACTGGGGCAACTGGACACGCGACTGGGCCAGCTATTCGCTGACGCAGTACTGACGCTTATGCAGCGCGAGGCGCTGGAGATGAGCGATGTGGTGGCGATTGGCTGTCACGGTCAAACGGTATGGCATGAGCCGCACAGCGCGGCACCCAATACCTTACAAATTGGCGATAACAACCAGATAGTGGCGGCAACAGGCGTGACGGTGGTCGGGGATTTCCGTCGGCGCGATATGGCGCTGGGTGGGCAAGGCGCGCCGCTGGTGCCTGCCTTTCATCAGGCCCTGCTGATGGATGCCACGGAACGGCGCATGGTGCTGAATATCGGCGGTATTGCCAATCTCTCCCTGCTGATTCCGGGACAGCCCGTGCGCGGCTTTGATACCGGGCCGGGCAATATGCTGCTGGACGCATGGATATGGCGTAATCAGGGGAAAGCCTACGATAAGGACGCGAACTGGGCGCGAAGCGGTAAGGTCAGTCCTGCGTTACTGGAAGCGCTACTGCGTGAACCCTGGCTGGCGCGGGTGCCGCCCAAAAGTACCGGACGTGAACTGTTTAATCTGGGCTGGCTT
This sequence comes from Pantoea sp. SGAir0183, assembly GCF_043545505.1. Taxonomy (NCBI): domain Bacteria; kingdom Pseudomonadati; phylum Pseudomonadota; class Gammaproteobacteria; order Enterobacterales; family Erwiniaceae; genus Pantoea; species Pantoea sp. SGAir0183. The sequence goes on along the minus strand of NZ_CP028053.1, from coordinate 2,444,116 downwards.
GAACAGCATTTGCGCCACTTTCCCGGCATCGCTGCTCAGGATGTGCAGGCCACGCTAAACGAGTTTACCGCCGTGACCATTGCGCAACAGGTGCAACTCAATGATGGCTGCGATCGGTTGCTGGTATGCGGGGGCGGCAGCCGAAATCCGTTGCTGATGGCCCGCCTGGCGGCGCATCTGGCCGGAACAGAAGTCACGACAACCGATACCGTCGGGATTAATGGTGACGATATGGAAGCGCTGGCGTTTGCCTGGCTGGCTTACCGCACGCTGTCTGGTTTGCCGGGCAATTTACCTGCGGTGACCGGGGCGCGGGAGAAAAGCATCATCGGGGCGATTTATCCGGCGAATCCGCGCTTTTACCGCTGAGAGAAAGGGGACAGGTTTGTCCCCTGAGCAGAAGGCGCGTAAAACAGCATCAGGCCACGCCGGGCAGGTGCGTCAGTTTACGCACGCCGGTAATGACGGTGGCGACGATCGTTTCACGTCGTGTAATGACTTCAACCTGGTAGTATTTGCTGCGATAGGCAATTGAATAGATAACCGGATGGTATTTATTTCCCTCACCATAGCGGGACATATGGGCTTCAAGCGCGCGCGAGGCGGCTACGATATGGACGGGTTCTTTATCACCGCGGATGATTTGCTTCATTCAGTTCCTCAAATGCTGTACCTGTGGGGCGCGCCTGAAGACGGCGCGTGACTTCGGCCTTTAACACTGAACATCTGACTGCTTAACATCTTTGATAATTTAAAAACAGCGTGCACGTCGACTATTGCAATGCGATGACACAATCTGAAACGCGCTTCTAATATTTAGCAGCGCGTTTTCAGTCCGGCAAGGAAGAACGAAAAATTCACTTTCCTGCGGATAACCGTCTTATTTTAACTCAGGCCAGGTAACAGAGGAGACGCCGTTGACTTTCGGCCAGGAGAAAAGAAACCCCTGGAATTGTGAAACGCCGGCCGCTTCCAGCCACATCCATTCTTCGGGCTGTTCAATGCCCTCTGCAATCACGGTAATTTCCAGTGACGAACAACAGGCTAAAATAGCGTGCACAATAGCCTGCTTCGGGCCGCTTTTATGCACATTGCTGATAATGCTGCGATCAATTTTTATTTTGTCGGGCTGAATCTGCGTCAGTAAGGATAGCCCGGCATAGCCCGCGCCAAAATCATCCAGTGCCACGCTAATGCCCGCTGCTTTGAGCTGTTTCAGCGCCGCTGCAAAGTCGTCAGGACGGGAAATGATTTCATTTTCGGTAAACTCGACCACGATCTGCTCAGGAACCAAATCGTGGGCGTAGATTTCAGTAAGCAGAAACGTTACGGCATCCGGCACCAGCACCAGCGACATGGGCAACAGGTTGACTGACAGCATAATGCCGTCTATCCCCAGCGCCTTCGCCTGTGCAAAAGCGATGCGTTTGGACTGCAGATCGTCGCGGTAGATGTTCTCCGGCGGGAGGCGTGAAAAGTAATCCTGTTGTGTTTCGCCCTGCGAGCCCCGAAGCAGGGCTTCCAGCGAGACGATTTTCCGTGCAAGGGGATCGATAATCGCCTGAAAAGCAAAATTGATGCCTTCGTGATTAATCAGCGCGTCGTCACCTTCGCGCACTTCCTCATCATCACTGATAAAATCCCAGCTTTCCGCTGAGGGAATTTCAAAATAATTCTCTTTTTCCCGTGCTTCGACAAAGGTGCGCAAAAATTTAAGCGCTCTGTCTTCATAGGTCAGCTGATATTTGGTTGTGCCTTTTTCAAGCACGGCATTAAGCACAGTGGTTTTATCGTATTCACGCAGATCAAACAGCTCCATGCCCACGTTACCAAAACGGCGGGAAGGCGCATAATCCCGCATTAATTCCACAATATTATGGTGGCTGGTATCACGGCAGATACGTTCGTAAACCGCCAGTACATCATTCTCTGGACCTTCAAGAACCTGAAAAAAATGGGTGCCATTAAATAATAAGATGCCGGTAACGCTTGATGACTCATTAATTTTATTGGCTTTAGCGACCAGGCCTTCCAGCATTTTCAGTGGAACATGATCAGCGATGTGACTGCGATAGATAATTGTCGACAACATAACGTCTTCCAGATTCTTGTTCTTTTTACCGCACACATTGCCAAAACCCAGACCGGGCGGCCCCGAGCCTGCGTGAATCCCGTTGCAAAATGTGTTTGAGCCAGGCGTTTCCAGCATGGCGCAAGGAGGGGGCTTACCTGTGAGGTTCCGTTGTCACAGACGGGTTAATAGCGTTCAGATCACGCTGTCGGGCATCAACCGATTTGCTCTGGTTTTTTCTTTACCAGCGTGGTATCGCATCGTTTCCATTATATCAGTACTTCGACGTCCGGCGAGGAAATCCTGGTGTCTTTTTTGCAGTTTATGAACGGTTAATAAAGCGGTTTCTCTGCCTCAGCAGTCAGGTTACGCGAGGTAATCAAATTTTCTCTTTCATCTTCTCCTGCACGGGATTTAAAAAGGGTAGTGCCTTGATTTGGTATGATTTTCTTAGCGGGAGGCCAGACGATAAGGCTGAACGTAATGATTAAGACGGCGTACCGAACTTTCCGTATAAACCGTTTTGTAAAACAGGATGCTGATACAACATTAACGGAAGGGCGAAGATGGGTTGCGAATAAATCTCAAAACCACCGTTTTATAATTGCCTGCGTAGTTTTAGGCATAATTCTCAGCTAGTGTTAATGACGCTACATTATTAAATAAAATCATACTTCGCTTTTTCTCACCTGATTGATACAGCAACCACCGGGGGCAGTACCATGCTTAAATCAAGCTACTATTATGTGTGTCCATACAACAGAAGCGGATGGATCATTCATAAAGAAGGCTGTGTTCACCTTTATAACAGCCGTGGCCGGGAATTTATTGGTTCACTGTATAGCCGTCAGCAGGCGCTGACAGTGGCAAAAATCCATCATCCCGAAGCGATTCTGTGTACGGTCTGCCTGAGCCATTATGTCTGTCCCACAGCTGGCAACCGTCTCACTTCCCGTGGCCGTCCGCTGCCGACACGACATACGCCAAAATCATCCTGAATAAGGCTGAGTGATAAAGCAGGGGACTATGATGTCAGAAGGCGGAGGGCGCCGATCAGCCCGACGTGAATGCCAGAAGTTGAAATAGCGGTTGCTGAGCCCGTGAAATAACGGGCAGCGACACTGTCGTGCAGTCAATAAAAAAGCAGCTGCGAACAGCTGCTTAAGACGGTTAAGCCTGTTTAGGCTGACCGTTTGAGGCGGTCAGGCCGCCATCGACAGGCAGATTCGCCCCGGTAATGTAGCGGGCGTCGTCGCTGGCAATAAACGCAATCGCATCAGCGATATCTTCCGGCTCCCCGGCGCGACGCAGCGGAATACGGTCATAGAAGCGTTCAAGCAGTGCCTGATCGTTCTTAACGCCTTCGGTCAGGTCGGTAAACGTAAAGCCAGGACAAATGGCGTTGACCCGCACGCCGTCGGTGCCGTAGTCCATCGCCAGTGAGCGGGTAAAATTGGTGATTGCGCCTTTCGCCGCGTTATACACACTCATGCCCCAGTCGCCGCCCAGGCCTGATACTGACGAAATGTTCACGACATTGCCCCGGGTTTTCAGCAGGGCAGGCATAAAATAGTGCACGCAGTGGAAGACGCCATCGAGATCAACGCTCATCAGCTTTTTCCAGTCAGCGAGTTCAATCTCGTGAATGCGGCCCTGCACGATGATTCCGGCGTTATTCACCAGCACATCAACGCGGCCATATTTTTCTTCAACGCGGCTTGCCAGGGCCTGAACCTGGTCGGCTTCAGCGACATCACAATCGGCAACCATATGGTCCTGACCCGACAGTTGTGCCGCGACCTTTTCCAGTTTATCCCGGGTACGTCCCACCAGCACAACAGACGCGCCTTCCTCCGCAAAGCGTTTTGCACTCGCTGCGCCAATTCCTGATCCGGCGCCTGTCACTACAACGATTTTTCCTGTAAATCTGGACATGTTGCCTCCTTAATGGCGTTGCTTTTCTGTTGATACGCGTTTAAGCCTGGCAGCCACCAGGCTCAGGTCAAGCGCAGCGCGTCCGGACGCGCAGAGTTTAACCTGAGCAATCGCGGTACGCGTTGCGCTAACGCCGGCCTACGGCCTTCTGAACAGCGCCATACTGCGGCCTTCCAGTTCGAAGTCCTTTTCCTTGGTAATCACCAGACCGCGTTTATCCACATCGCTGGTGGTCAGCTCCAGCACCCAGCCGCCGTCACCGAACTGCGGAATACGGAAGGGCACATTACCCTCGAAAGGATTAATTAACATCAGCACGTCATACCAGATTCCTTCCTGATTCTGCAGGTCGGGCCGACCGATATAAACGCCAAGGGTTGAGCCTTCATCCCACTGTTCAGCCTGTTGCAGACCGCCGCCCGCATTGAACCATTTAATTTCCATGCCATCGCGCCAGCTTTCGCGCCGCAATAACGGCTGGGTTTTACGTAAGGCGATAATGTGACGGGTAAATTCGCGTAACGCTTCGGCGGAAGGGGGCAGATTGTCCCAGTGAACCCAGGAAATTTCACTGTCCTGACAATAGCCGTTATTGTTGCCCATCTGGCTACGGCCAAACTCATCGCCTGCCAGCAGCATGGGCGTACCGTGCGAGAAAAACAGGGTGGCCAGGAAGTTACGCTTCTGACGCTCACGGACGGCATTGATGCCTTCGTCATCCGTCGGCCCCTCAACGCCATAATTGTACGAACGGTTATCGTTATGCCCGTCGTTATTGTCTTCACCATTGTCGGCATTATGCTTCTCGTTGTACGACACCAGGTCGTTCAGCGTGAAGCCATCATGCGCCGTGATAAAATTGACGCTGGCCCAGGGGCGGCGACCGCGCTGGTCATACAGATCGCCGGAGCCAAGCAACCGCGCCGCAAAGTCGGTAGAGACATTATTGCCTTTCCAGTAATCACGCACCGTATCGCGATACTGATCGTTCCATTCCGCCCAGCCCGGCGGGAAACCACCAACCTGATAACCACCCGGACCAATGTCCCACGGTTCCCCGATCAGTTTTAATCGGGAAAGCAGCGGATCCTGAGTAATGGCGTCGAAGAAGCCGCCGCGTGGATCGAAGCCTTCCGGTTCACGTCCCAGAATTGTACCCAGATCGAAGCGGAAACCATCGATATGCATGGATTCTGCCCAGTAGCGCAAGGAGTCCGTGACCATCTGCAACACACGTGGATGCGAGGTGTTGACCGTGTTACCGGTTCCGGTGTCGTTAATGTAGTAACGATGCTGGTCCGGTAATGTACGGTAGTAGGAGAAGTTATCGATGCCCTTAAACGACAGGGTTGGACCGAGCTCATTGCCCTCGGCCGTGTGGTTATAAACCACGTCCAGAATCACTTCGATACCGGCATCATGGAAGGCGCGCACCATATCGCGGAATCCCTGAATTCCACGCGGGCCGAAATAGCGTGTGGCCGGGGCAAAAAAGTTCAGTGAGTTATAGCCCCAGAAGTTTTTCAGCCCTTTATCCAGCAGGTGTTGATCGTCGGGAAACCAGTGCACCGGCAGCAACTCGACTGACGTAATGCCCAGACTTTTGATATAGCCCACCGTCGACTGATGGCTCATGCCATCGTAGGTGCCGCGCATCTCCGGGGGTAACGCCATGTTCAGTTGGGTGAAGCCTTTCACATGGGTTTCATAAACGATGGTTTCTGACCAGGGAATCTGCGGCCGGTTCTGATCCTGCCAGTCAAATTCGTTCGGATCGATGACGCGACATTTCGGCGTAAAAGGCGCACTGTCGCGATCGTCAAACGTCAAATCTTTATCGTCGTGATACAAATCATATGCGAAGTGCGCCTCATTCCAGGCGATATCTCCGGCCAGTTCGCGCGCATACGGATCGACGAGTAATTTGTTAGGGTTGAAGCGGTGACCGTTTTCCGGGTCGTAAGGGCCATACACCCGGTAGCCATAAAGCGCACCTGGCTGTAAACCCGGCACGTAACCGTGCCAGATCTCATGCGTAAACTCTGGCAGCTCCAGACGGGCAATCTCCTGCTTGCCGCTGGGATCATAAAGACACAGCTCTACGCGTTCTGCATGCGCAGAAAACAGCGCAAAGTTGACGCCTTGCCCATCATAATTTGCCCCAAGCTGATGGGCCGATCCCGACGTAATTTCAAAACGATGATTTGACATCTGTCCCTCTCAATTAACGAACCCAGTAACGGCGTTTTAGTCCTTGTACCAGCCTGTTTCTAGCAAGCTAACAGTGCCAGTGCCCAAAAGTTATTTAACCTGTCCAGCGCAATATGGTCGGTCAGGGTGATTTCCTCGCCGCTCAGCAGATCGCGGTAGCGTCGATGCGCCAGCGCCTCAGGCAGCGGGATCGCGGTGTCATCCCAGCGTCCGGCAGGCGGGGACGTCAGCGTCTGTAACGTGTTAAAAATCAATCGCGGCGTAATCACAATAATCGCCTCGTCACCCTGCGTGCGGGCAAACGCCAGCAGCGCGTCCTCATGGGCGCCCTGTGCCGTCAGCGGCAGGTACGCGCCCCGGGCAAAGAGCGCGGGGTGCGACTGCCGGGCGTTCAGCAAGGCCTGCGTGGCATACTGGTTCACGTGACCACTGAGCCAGCCCTCAGGCGTATCGGGCAGCGCGGTGATGCCAGCATGCAGCATCTTGTCCAGCGCCGCGTAATCGGGCTCACGCCGGTTGTCCGGATCGACCAGGCTGAAGTCCAGCGCTTCACTTCCCTGATAAATATCCGGCACGCCGGGTGCGGTAAGTTTGATAATTCGCTGGCTCAGACTGTTTATCAGCCCGGCCTGAATAAACGGCTGTAATGCGGCGACAAAATCCTGCAGAAAAGCCTGATTATCAGGGGAGAGCAGATGATGAGCGTAATCCAGTACCGCCTGTTCGTAATCCGTATTGTTTTCCGTCCAGTCGGTACGCAGCTTGGCTTCACGCAGGGCTTTTTCAACGTAGCCGGCAAAGCGCTCGGCCAGGGCGGCCAGTCCGGCCCGATCATCCGGTTGCAACGTCGGCGACCAGACGCCCGCCAGTGCCTGAAAGAGTAGCCATTCCACGGTGGCTTCGGGTGCCGGACCCTCCGCAAGCGAGCGGACCGCCGGGCGATTCAGCTCACGCCAGCGCGCGACGCAGGCTGCCCACTGCTGCGGTGCTTCTGTCAGGGTATAGAGACGGGCACGGGCATCTTCGCCACGCTTGGTATCATGGGTTGAACTGGCGGAAAGAGCATCGGGCTGGCGCGCAAGGCGGTCCTGCATTTCCTCATGAAACTGCGCCGGTGAAAACTGCGCCTGCAGCGGTTCTGCGCCCACTTCATTCAACGCCAGCGCCATGTTTTGACGATAAAACAGCGTGTCTTCGATGGATTTCGCCATCAGCGGGCCGGTCAGTTGCTGGAAACGTGTACGGAAGCTGTCTGCCTGCCCGGTCACCGCATGCGCCACATCACCCTGCATAATGCGCAGCAGGAAATCCAGCGCGTGGCTGTCCGGTGCATGAGCTGATGCCTTGACGTCTGCGGCGACCGCCTGTAACCGTTGCTGGTCATCGGCGGTCAGGCCCTGCGTATTGCCATAGGTACGATAAACCGGAAACGCCACCAGCAGCTCACGCAGCGCGTTGCGCATATCGTCCGGGCGCACGGCGACGTTTTCATCTTCGGCAATAGCCGTGGCCAGCTGCAGCAGACGTGAAAACTCGCCGGCAAAGTTACGGTCTGCCATCAGGCATTTCGTTTTACGCAGTTCCTCTTCCATCTGCACGTCAGCGCCGCTGACGTCTTCCCAGGCCTGACGCAGTGACCCAAGCGTTTTATTATCCACCAGCACATGAGACAACGCGCTAATAAATTCATAGCCCGTGGTGCCCGAGATGGGCCAGTCGGCCGGAAGGTGTTCTCCGGCGCCCAGGATTTTCTCAACGGTGAGATAACAATCTGGCCCGGCGGCCTGGCGGAGCTGCTCCAGATAGCCTTTGGGATCGGCCAGCCCGTCAACGTGGTCAACGCGCAGTCCGTCAACCGCACCGCTGTGTACGAGGCTCAGAATAAGCCGGTGCGCATCTTCGAACACCGCCGGATCTTCCACCCGCACGCCCACTAAACCGGTGACCTCGAAAAAGCGACGATAGGAGAGGTCGTGTGCAGCATTGCGCCACGACATCAGCCGCCAGGGCTGCTGCTCATGCAGTGCCGCCAGGTCGCCTTTGCCGCTGAGCTGGAGCACTGCTGCTTCTCGGCCCTCCCAGCTTGCCGGGGTCAGCGGATAATAGCTTTCGAAATAGGCCAGCGCGGGCTTGCCTGTATCGGGATCGCGTTTCACGCTGATCTCGCCATTTTCCAGCACGGTATCGATATCGTCGCCCAGGAACGGCAGCGTTAAGCGCCGTGACCAGTCAATATCAAAGTAACGTGCATAGCGGCTGTCCTGACCATGCTCAAGGACGTCGCGCCACCAGCCATTTTCCAGCGAGGCCGCCATGTGGTTGGGTACGATATCAATAATCAACCCCAGTCCGGCGGCTTTCAGGGCGCTGACCAGACGATCAAAGCCCGCACGACCGCCAATGGCCGGATCGATCGCGTTGACGTCGGTGACATCGTAGCCGTGGGTGGATCCCTTTGTAGCGGTAAAAATGGGCGAGGCATAAAGATGGCTGATGCCCAGGTCTTTCAGATAGGGCACCAGCGCCGCAGCACGATCAAACGTCATACCGTTACGAAACTGAATACGGTAGGTAGCGGTTGGAATACTCATTTGCTGTCTCCCGCAGCCAGACGAACCACGATGGAATGTTGGGGCAACCGATCGGCCGCTTTCGGCCAGGCAAAGAGGGTTTCACCGGGCATTTCAGGCAGCGGCTGGGCCTGCTCACCTATGTTCAGCGCCATGGACAGTGTCCCCGCAGGAAAGGTCCAGCTCACGGCAACAAAGCCCTCGGCGGTCGCCAGCACCTGACCGCTGTGACCGCCTGCGGTGGCCAGCAGCGGGACAATGGACTGCTGTCGGATTGCCAGCAGTGACCGGGTCAGCGTCAGCCAGCGTTGGCCTTCCTCACTTTCCAGCTTGCGCCAGTCCAGCTTTGAACGCACAAACGTCGCTTCGTCGTTTGGATCGGGCACGCTTTCGCCCTCATGACCGGCATGGCCTTCAAACTCTTTTGCCCGGCCTTCACGCACGGCTTTAGCCAGATCACCATGAAAATCGGTAAAGAACAGGAAAGGGTGGGTTTCGCCATACTCTTCCCCCATAAACAGCAGCGGGATATGCGGTGATAACAGTAATGTCGCCAGTAGCACCTGTGTGCGTTCAGCGCCGGCCAGCGAAATCAGCCTTTCGCCCTGCGCACGGTTGCCCACCTGGTCGTGGTTCTGAATAAAATCAACAAAGGCCACAGGCGGCTGTCCCGTGCTGTCTACACCGCGTTTCTCACCGGACTGAACGGACACCTCACCCTGATAGACAAAGCCCTCGGCCAGCGCGCGCGCCACGCGTTTTTCAGGCTGATCGGCAAAGTCTTTGTAGTAAGCGTGCGTTTCACCGGTGGCGAAGACACGCACGGCATTATGGAAGTCGTCATTCCACTCCGCCGTAAACAGCGGCACGCCGCCGTTTTCCGTCCTGGGGTGCAGGAAAATGACGTTACGGCAATCTTCGGTGGTGAGGTGAATCTGGCGGTCAGGAATGTCCGCCCGGATCCGCTCAGCAATCTCCGTCAGCACGTGTTTGTCAGCGATATCCTCAATCTGATCGATGGCATCAAAACGCAGGCCGTCCAGACAATACTCCTGCAGCCAGAAAAGGGGCGCTTCCGCGATATAGCGGCGAACGGCGTCAACATCATAGGCAATACCCGCGCCCCACGGCGTCATGCGATCTTTGTGAAAGAAGTCGGGTGACAGCAGCGGCAGATAATTTCCGTCCGGACCAAAGTGGTTAAGCACGATATCGAGTACAACTGCAATGCCATAGCCATGCGCGGCATCAATAAACGCTTTGAAATCGTCGGGCGTACCGTAGGCGGCATGCGGTGCGTAAAGCAGCACGCCATCGTAGCCCCATCCGCGCTGGCCGCCAAACTGCGAGACCGGCAACACCTCAATCATGGTGATGCCGGTCTCAGCCAGATAAGGCAGTTTTTTAATTGCGGCCTGGAAAGTACCTTCTTCCGTGAACGTGCCGATATGCATTTCATAGACCACGCTTTCCTGCCACGGACGACCACGCCAGTCGGTGTTCTGCCAGCGATAGTGTGTCGGATCGATAACCAGCGACGGTCCACTGACATCATCCTGCTGCGCGCGTGAGGCGGGATCGGGGATAACGGTGCCATCGTTCAGCACAAAGTTGTACGCTGCGCCCGCCTGAATGCCGCTGGCATGATATTCAAACCAGCCGTCTTCGGCGGGTGTCATGGCACTATCCTGACCGCCCAGTCGCAGCGTGACCTGCTGCTGGCCGGTCGCCCAAACGCGGAAACGCACACTCCCGTCGGCCAGAAACTCCGCCCCCCAACTCTTACAAAATGCTGTCGATCCCATTCCGTTGCCTCTTTAATCAGAAAGTACGCAATAAGCACCCTCACGCTATCGGTCAGCCGAGGGTACGGGTTGAAAATGTTGTTAACGAGATCAGGCACCCAGGAGAGGGGAACGCCTTCATCACCTCTGCCTGCGTTACTATTCAGAAAGTGTTATGTGTCATACCGCTTCAGACGCCAGGCAGCGTCTGTTTCACACCATGCTTAAGCCCTAATCATAGACTACGTTGCCGCATTTACTGCGCGTGCCCGCCTTTGTACACGATTTATTCCTCAGCGAGGCTGATACGCACCGCCATCGGGCCCGCCCTGGTTTTCGCAGAATTTTATGGAAAATCAGATAAAACCCTGTGCCGTTATGCACAAAAAAACCGCCGTAAACAGCGGTTTCGCGGTCAAACAGGTGAATTTATGTGACGTTGTCACGATAACGTCAGCCAGACCCGAAAGCCTGGCTGACGCGCCATCAGGCCGGGATGGTTTCCGCCTTTTGGCTACGTGACCAGACGCGGTGTTCGGCCATAGCCGCCGTGAAATCATTCATCAGCGCGATTTCAGCATTGTCGGCTTCCACGATGCCGTCTTCCTGCTGATTCTCATCCAGGTCAAACTGCGCTTTAAAGCGACGCGCTTCCCCACTCAGACCAATGACTTTCAGGTGCTTGTACGCTTCCAGCAGGAAGTAGCGCGCATCACCGCTTTTCAGCAGCGCATCCATGTTGCCATCGGGGACGATCACGGCGTCGAACGTAAGGGAAGGCAGGCCGTTAAAGGTGGCATCGATGGGTAACTGTGATCCATCGTCGGCACTGACCTGGCCCATGTGCGCCGCCAGCAGTTTCGTATGCACGCCGGCCGTTTTCAGGTGTTGCAGGATATGCAGCACATCATCGGCGTTAACGCCCTCGCTGACTAACAGCGCCACCTGGCGGCCTTTGATATCCCCATCCGGGATCGCGTACAGGCTCAGGCTGTCATCTTTTTGCAGGCCGTTAACCTCTTTTGGCGCGGCGGTATTCAACTGGTCGTCGCTGAGCGCAATCCCCAGATTGGCGGCAACGCCCTGCGCCAGCGTGACGTCAATGCGCAGCAGATGATCGAGCACGCGCTCACGAATGTAAGGGCGAGCCACTTTACTCAGTTCAAACGAATACGCGCCAATAATATGTTGCTGTTCGATGGCAGTCTGGCTGTTCCAGAACAGTCGCGGCTGTGAATAGTATTCGCCGAATGAAGGGCTGCGTTCGCGCACTTTATGTCCTTCAATGCGCTCCTGATAGCTTTCAAAGCCGCCTCCTTTTGCCGCCGGTGGGGTTTCCCGTGGCCAGTTGTCATTGATCGAGTTCGGCTCGTAGTTGGCCGGATTGGTATCAATGTCCATCCGGTGCATGCCCTGACGCTGAAAATTGTGGTAAGGGCAAACCGGGCGGTTAATCGGAATTTCATGGAAGTTAGGCCCGCCAAGACGGCTGATTTGCGTATCGGTGTAGGAGAACAGACGGCCCTGAAGCAGGGGATCGTTGGTGAAATCCAGGCCGGGAACGATGTGACCGGGATGGAAGGCGACCTGCTCGGTTTCGGCGAAGAAGTTGTCCGGGTTGCGGTTCAGCACCATTTTGCCGACGCGCACCACAGGCACCAGCGCTTCAGGAATCAGTTTGGTGGCGTCCAGAATATCAAAGTCAAACTTAAACTCATCCTCTTCCGGAATCATCTGCAGGCCAAGCTCAAACTCAGGGAAATCACCCGCTTCAATCGCTTCCCACAGATCGCGACGGTGGAAGTCGGGATCGCGGCCTGTCAGCTTCTGAGATTCGTCCCACAGCAATGAGGCTTTACCGGCCAGCGGTTTCCAGTGGAAACGCACAAATGTGGCTTTACCTTCGTCGTTGATCAGGCGGAACGTATGAATGCCGAAGCCTTCCATCGTGCGGTAGCTGCGTGGGATACCGCGGTCGGACATCGCCCACATAACGTTGTGCAGGGTTTCGGGCTGCAGCGAGACATAATCCCAGAATGTGTCGTGCGCACTCTGGCCCTGAGGGATCTCATTGTGCGGTTCGGGTTTCACCGCATGCACAAAGTCCGGGAACTTATGCGCATCCTGAATAAAAAAGACGGGCGTATTGTTGCCCACTAAATCAAAAACGCCTTCCTCGGTATAGAACTTGGTGGCAAAGCCACGAATATCCCGCACGGTATCCGCCGAACCGGCACCGCCCTGTACGGTTGAGAAGCGCACAAAGACCGGCGTGATCTGCTCAGGCTCGCTCAGAAAATGGGCTTTGGTCACGTCCTTCAGCGAGCAGTAAGGCTGGAAGTAACCATGGGCGGCCGAGCCGCGCGCATGGACGATGCGCTCAGGGATGCGTTCATGATCAAAATGGGTGATCTTCTCCCGCATAATAAAATCTTCAAGCAGCGTCGGACCGCGTGATCCGGCGCGCAATGAGTTCTGGTCGTCTGCAATACGGGTGCCCTGGTTGGTGGTCAGCGCGCTGCCTGTGCCGCCTTTGCGGTTCACCTCCAGCTGATCCAGCTTTGCATTACGCGTCTCAGGTGCTTTAAGGCTGCCGGGCGCCGTTGGTTGTTTCCCCGGTGGTGTGGGTTCGGCAGGAGGCTGATGTGAACCGTCTTTGGGGGCTAATGATCCCAGGCCGGGCTGTGAGGATTCGGGGCCGGTGGTTGGGGCACGGTGATTTAGGGGCGTAGTAGATTTCTCATTCGACATGACACATTGCTCCAGCTTTTTTTTATACGACGTGAGGTGGCTGTAAATATAGAACACCTCACCGATTACGCCTGAAAATATTCTGTTTAACCGGTGCGCTTAAATATCGCACGGTGTGTGATGCCTGTTTTTTTATTTTCAGCAAAGCACAGGCGGAAATAATTTATTAGCGAAATTAAATGGCGAGTTTTTGATGATTTTTATTTGTTTTTCATCTGGTTGATTGTTTTCTGTAAAGGCGGGGAAGGGCCGGGGTAATCGCCGCACGTTTATTTTTCATGCGGTATTTTCTGAAACAGGTCGCCTCTCGTGATTAACGCACTTTGCTGGCGATACGGTATTTTACGCATAGCGTTATACCGCTGCGCTTATTAAGATAAAGGGCGATGTGATTGAGTCAGACAAAAGACAAAGCAGAGCCGGTGATAGTGTGCAGAGCGGATAAAAGGGGAACTGACAGAGGAAAAGTGCCAGTCCATGGCGTCGTCCTTCCTTAAGGCGCCTTACTCAGAACTACTTAGACGTGCGTCGGCTGGTTTTGCCGCCTTTCCGACCGGCCTCCCTGGCTCTTTCAGGATCGTTCCTGAAATTACCTCCGCTGGCTTTGCCTCCTGCACTGCCAGCTTCACTGGCGCGATCAGGATCGTTAGCAAAATTTCCGGCTCCACCTCTGTATTTCTGTTGTGTCATAGTCAGACCTCATATCAGTGTTCCGTAAGATAAAAAGGACTAGCTAGTCACACTGTCATTTTAGTTGTTACAGGAAATTATGCCACTCTGCACACGCAGACTTTTTGCGGCTTTCGTAAGTTATTTCCCGAAAAATCAGTAAGTAATATTCTCTTACGGGTGAGCGGCTGTGACGGGATGAGTGACGCTTATCGTTTACCCACTGTCAGAATGGGTTTAATGAAGCATTACCTGGAAAGATGGTCATTAACCTATTGATAAAATTGCCCAAAATGGCGAGTTAAAAATTAGCTGTTACACTTTCTGAATACCTTTCAGGAGTGACTATGAAATTAGGCTTTGCATGCAAGTACTTAAATGCGGACGGCAAGCAGTTCTTTCCCTTTCGCGCCACCACCCGGACACGTTTTCTCAGCCTGGATAAGACGCAGGGCAGCGCACTGCTTTATGAGATCGCGCAAACTAATTTGCAGAATCTGTATTTAACGCTGGAGGCGATAGCGACACAGCCTGATGCGTTAAGAATGATGCGCATTGGCAGCGATTTACTGCCGCTGTACACCGTGCCAGAAGCAAAACCCCTGTTTGCCCGTTTTTTGCCGGAACTGTATCCGCTTTTTGCCCGCTGCGGTGAACTGGCCAGACAGCATAACATTCGTCTGTCATTCCATCCGGGACAGTACAGCGTGCTGGCGTCAGACAATCCTGATGTAGTAACCCGCGCGCTGGAAGATGTGGAATACCATGCCCTGTGCGCCTGCCTGATGGGCTACGGCAAAACCTTTCAGGATTTTAAAATCAACATCCATATGAATGGCAAACGGGGTTTTGACGGGTTTAAACAGGCCTTTCACCGTCTCAGTCCCGAAGCCCGCCTGATGCTGACGGTAGAAAATGATGAGATATCCTGTTCGCTGGACGACGTGCTTCAGGCCCGTGCATTGTGTCCCGTCGTGTTAGACATTCATCATCACTGGGTGAAGGAGAATCAGTTTATTCAGGCCGATGATGTTCGTATTGCCCAAATTACAGAGTCCTGGCGTGGGGTACGGCCAGTATTGCACTATTCCATTTCGCAGGAGGGCCTTATCCCTGAGAAGGGGTTCCCCGATCAGCAGCAACTGGCGGTGCCAAAAACCAAACTGCGGGCGCACTCCGATTATTATTTCAACGCGACGCTCAATGACTGGGCATTGTCGTTTAGCGATTTCGACATTATGTGCGAAGTGAAAATGAAGAACCTGGCCAGAGAAACGCTTTACACGCAGGCAAAAAGTCACAGGCTGGTGGCCTGACAGGACCGGCGGGCAAAAAAAGAAGGGCCGGTGGCCCTTCAGATCATCACAATCCCTTTTTCAGTGGCGGAACGCCGCCTTCGATTTGTGCCTGCTGAGCACCGGAACCGGGGCGGGCATTCCCCAGCAGCGGCTCTTCTCCTAAAATATCCGGCTGCTCTTTCGCGCTAAACTCACCGCGACCGTCGAAGGAGGGGCCTTCACTCCAGCGGCCTTTCGGCAACGGTTTATCCAGTGAGGTATTCAGGCAGTAGTAAGCATGTTCCTGCGCTTCCCCTTCCTGTGGGAAACTGTCCGGGATGGGCAGCGACGCATCCAGGCCGCCTAAATCTTCGATTACCGCCAGCCACTGCTGCTGGTGCATCGTGTCGCGGGCAATCAGGAAAGACAGGAAATCCTTCATGCCTTTATCCTCAGTCAGATTGTACAGGCGCGTCGCCAGTACCCGGCCTGTGGCTTCAGCCGTCACGTTTGCCAGCATATCGGCCGCCACATTGCCGGACGCGTAAATATGGCTCATGTCAAAAGGCATGCCGTTCGCATTCACCGGCAGGGCAGCCAGCCCTGATGACAGGATATGACGGGGATTCATTCCGCCGAGAATCGCATTCACCACGGGATCTTTTGCCGAGGCTTCCTGATAAGAAAGGGGCGCGCCCTCCAGGTTGAGGGCCACCGCATGGCCCAGCATCTCAATATGGCTCAGTTCTTCAGTTGCCGTAGAGATAAGAAGATCTTTGATTCGCGCATCGCCGCGTGCGCCCATGGCCTGGAAGAAGTACTGCATTGCCACACGTATTTCGCCTTCCACGCCACCAATGGCTTGCTGGAGTAACATGGCGAATTCAGGATCGGGTTTCTCTACTCGCACGGGGTACTGCAGCTTTGATGAGTGATGAAACATGGTTATCTCCTGGTTAGTGAGGAATCGATCAACAGCCAAAAGCCTGGTCATGAATGCCAGAGAAATAAAGCGCAGCGAGGTAGGTTTTCTTCATCGCCGCTGCGTTTAACCTGTTGATTTACCGCGAAAGGAGAGGCGAGGTAAGCTGAAAAAAAATAAAAAAAAAGCCCCTGAATCAGGGGCGAATTTTTAGGGAAGGCAAAGCATCCATGCTAATTAGCGTTTCATCACAACTTATCAAAAACGGACATCGCCCGGCGTACGCTGAAGCACAATCTCCAGGGCCTGACGATAGATATCCTGCATGGTCACATCGGTTTCACATTCGAGTTTGTGGATCAAACCCAGCACGATGTCTTTTTCAGAAACGTGAGCCTTATAGGCAGCAAGCTCTGACCAGGTTTCGGCAATCACATCTTTTTCGCTGGTGAAATGGGCACCCGCGTTCATGAAATAGTCTGAAATCTGAGACTCAGTATTCGTTGTCGTTTGCATCATGGCCTCAAAATCGTTAGAAGGAAAAATTTTGCATCTGAAGGTGGAAATCCACTCACCTTCAGATGCGGTGCAAAGCACCTTTCGTTACAAGTGACTTAACATCACGCCGTAAAGTTATACAAAAAAACCAAGATTGTACAATTTTTTGTATAAAATTTTAAGTGGTCGGATGACTTTTCGGCGCTTATTGCAACATAAAATCTAAAAATATTAACATTTTCTGTTGATTTTTAAGGGGTTATTGAGGATGCTCCTCTGTGCGGCGCCTCTTTGGAAAGTTGTACAACCTTGTACAAGATGGCTTTTCTGAACGGGCCGGATTGTACAGGCGACGCGGGAACGGATCACTGTCACGCGTGCTGTGTGCGGCGGCGTCCTTCCTGGCGGCAACGTCGACATGGCAGGTTAATAACCCCTGAGCGCAGACGGGGAACCGCGTCTGGCAGGTGAACTCTGCAAACAGGCCGGGGCGGGCGCGTTGCCTGGAAGCGCCGTGTGAATCTGTCGGGAGCCGTGGTCATAATTTACTTTCTTATGAACGCGCAGGGCGTTAAGGTTTACGCCTCTTGAATCACAAGGACATGATAATGGTTAACGACTATTTTTCACTGCCGCCCGCGGGCATGACGCAGGAACAACACAAACGTACGGTCGCCGTTGCGGCGGCGCTGGCAGTGGCAAAAGAGTCAGTCAGCGCCTCGACGTCAGCGAATGGCTCTAAAGCAACCTGGGATTTGCAGGCCGTGGCAAACGAAATTGCCAATCTGGCGGATGCGATTCAGGATGCGCTGGAGGCCGACAGCACCGTGTAATCTCCCTGCCTGACGGGATGCGCGACGCTGATTGCCTTCACGTGCCAGCCGTCAGGCACGGCGACCTGGCGGGCGCAGGGCGGATTAAGGAACGTGAGCGTCAGCTGTCCGCCAGCCGGATCTCCCGGTTATATTCACGACAGACAGCTACGCAGCGAGCCGGATGCCGCTCACATCGCGTACAGGAAAAGCGGCACCGTCACGACAGGGCCACGCCGCCCGGCCACGGACACTCACGCAGTGCGGGCTTAAGGCACGCGGTGGGTGTTATCAAACCCGGCCAACAGGCGGGACATTTTTGCCTGGGGCGTGGTGTCAACGCCGTCTTTACCGCCGTCTGCCTGGCCCATCCAGCTCTCGTCGGCTTCCGGATGCGGTCCGGTTAACACAACCGTGCCTTTTCCATACGTATAGTGGGCGATAGCGACGTCACCATTCCGGTAAAAGGCCAGAGGGGTAAAACCATCCCGGGCTTGATTGCCCTCAAGGTACGGACCGTCCTGATAATAGAACCGCGTTGGCTGACGCTGCCAGTCAACGCGAATCGTGTAATCGCCCTCATCAGCAATGCCCGAGCCTGGACGGCCCACTTCCGATTCCAGCGGTGAGCTAATCAGCCCCAGCCACTGACTGTCTGCCAGGTAGGCCCCCATGCAAAGGCCCAAGAACCCCTTGCCGCTGCGAACAAACTGTCGAATAGCCCGGACGCCTTCCTCTCCCAGTGCGGCATAAGCCGCGGGAATATCCTGACCGCCGCCAGGCTGAATATAGAGATCAAACTGACGCAGGTTCTGTGCCGTCAGCCTGAGCGTTTCATGCTCGCCGATGTACGTTGTGCGAACCGGCCGGGTGAGGCCGTGGAGCGATTTCACCACCATTTCCGAACAGCCGTCACATCCTGCCGCGCCGCGATAAACGGCGATGTTCAGCGGCGGCGGGACAGCCAGCACTGCGCCGGGCATCAGGCTTAAGGCAAGCAGCAGGGCGGTCAGTCTTCCGTTACGGGGGCGAAGGATTGCATGATAAGCCAGCCTCATAGGTTATTTCCTGTCGGTTAAATAACGTGGGTATGCACGGCGTAATCCCGGCCAGTCGCCTGTGCTCAGGCAGGCGTGCTGGCGGTAAACCGGTGACTTGAGCAAGCGCTCAATTTAGGGAAGTGACGGATGCCTGTCAACGGGTTTATTGACCTGACAAACCTTTTCAGCGGCGTGATACAGCCCGTACAGACAGGCCATATCACGTGTTAACGCCGTTACGGTCGCTTAGTTTTCATAACCTGAGGCGATAATTTTTGCGGCGCTGGCCAGCACATCCTTACGCGAGGCCGCGTGTTTGTCGGTCTGCGTGTAGTAGGTCACCAGCACCAGCGGGGCATGATGCGGTGGCCAGATCACGGCGATGTCGTTGGTGGTGCCGTAATCACCGCTGCCGGTTTTATCCGCGACCACCCAGTCAGCAGGCAGACCCGCACGTATGCTGTAGGTGCCGGTTGTATTGCCCTTCATCCAGTCGGCTAACTGCTGGCGTTGAGCAGGTGCCAGCGCCGTGCCTAAAACCAGTTTTTGCAGGCTCTGCGCCATCGCTGTCGGTGACGTTGTATCACGTGTATCACCCGGAATAGCGGTATTAAGCGTGGGCTCGGTTCGATCGAGACGAAACGTGTTATCGCCGATGCTGCGGGCGAAGGCGGTCACGGCATGCGGCCCGCCAAGGCGCGTCAGCAGTTTATTCATCGCCGCGTTGTCGCTGTATTGCAAGGCCGCCGCACTGAGTTCTGCCACGGTCATCGTGCCGCCCACCTGTTTTTCGGTCACGGGGTTGTAATTCACCAGGTCGGCGTGACGAATCGCGATGTTTTCATTCAGCAGGCCTTGTGCGGTTTCCGCTTTCTTCAGAATGGCCGCCACCGTAAAGACTTTACTGGTGCTGCAAAGGGGAAAACGTTCGTTACCACGATAAGTAAAAACAGAACCATCACCGGTGTCGATCGCCGCCACGCCTAAGCGTCCGCCTGCGGCATGTTCCAGCTGCCGGACAGGTTGCGCTAACAATGCGTCATTGAAATGGGCCTCGGCGACAAAAGGGACTGCCAGCGCCAGTAGGGTTGCCGCTGCACAGATGCGCAGCCGGGGAGCCGTAGCCATATAAACCTCCGTTAATGTGTATCTGCATTCAGACATGCCCGGCACCTCACCGCCTCAGGAAGCGGGGCGTGCTGAGCGAAACGTGTAAAATGCGCCCCTCGTGAAACTTATGTCAGTTTCTGCCACCTGATGCCCCCGTTATGACACGAAGGTCGAGTTATTGCGGGACATATCGCCTGTCAAAAGTGTGACGAGGGAGAGAGTAAGGGATTTCAAATTATCGACAAGCGAGATAATTTGAGAGAAGCCAAAAGAATTTCTGGGGTTAACAATGAAAAATGATGTTCCGCTTAATGCACTCCGGGCCTTTTATGCTTCGGCCCGGTACCTGAATTTTACTCACGCAGGTATGGCACTTTTCGTCTCGCAGGCGGCCGTGAGCCAGCAGGTCAGGCTACTTGAAGAGCGGCTGGGCGTGACGTTATTTCGGCGCTTACCGCGTGGACTGGAGATGACGGATGAGTCCCGGCTGCTGTTTGCCGAGGTGTCCGAGGCGTTCACCCAGCTTGAAAAAGCCTGGCGCCGGTTTGAAGGGGGTGAATACCGCGAAGTGATGACCCTCGCCTGTGTCGGGACCTTTGCGCTGGGCTGGCTGCTGCCGCGTCTGGATGCCTTTCATCAGCAGCATCCTGCGCTGGAAGTGAACGTGCGCACCCATAATAACGTCGTGAATCTGGCGGGCGAAGGCATCGATTATGCTATTCGCTTTGGGACGGGGGCCTGGCCTGCAACGCACAACGAACCGCTGTTTACCGCACCGCTGACTGCGCTTTGCCGGCCGGATATCGCCCGTCGGCTGCAGCAGCCCGGCGATCTGTTACGGGAAACGCTGCTGCGTTCTTATCGCGCGGATGAGTGGGGCAACTGGTTCACTGCGGCAAATATCACGCCCCCCAGAATGACTGGTCCGGTTTTCGACTCCTCGCGGCTGATGGTCGAGGCAGCGGTTCAGACGGGCGGTGTCGCGCTGGTGCCGGTCTGCATGTTTCAGCGGGAGCTGGAGGCGGGCATCCTGGTGCGGCCTTTTGACATTGAGATTGATGTCGGTGGCTACTGGTTAACCTGGCTGCGATCAAAAACGCTGACGCCATCGATGGAGATATTTCGCGAATGGATAAGGCAGCAGGTAAATGGCTGACCGGATCGGTCACAAGCCCATGCGCCCCACACGCCGCTCAGGTTACGGTTGCCGGCGGAAAGCGCAGGGCGAGTCAGGCGCGCGGTGACGTTATCCCGGCATGATGACGGCGCAGGGTTAACCGATGATGCCTGCGCGGACATTGTGCGTATTCATCACACGGGCGGAGGCAACGTATTATCCTGCCATGCGGGCAAAACAGCGCGACGTTTTTTATTTTCTGAGATGAATCAGCCAGAGGATAAACTCACTGTTATTTCTCACGCCTACTTTCTGCATGATTTTTTGCTTAAGATAATAGATGACGTGTACAGGTGAAGCCATCTGGTACGCGATCTGGTTAACCGTCATACCGGTCATAAAAAGCCAGCTTAAAGAAAGTTCCTGCTCGGTTAAATAGACCTTTTTTCCCTGTGTACTTTTCAATTCCATTTTTATTCTGCCTCTCAATGCTTTTTTCAATGCCACGGTGATAGCCGTGTTTGGCGGTAATGCAGGCATGATAGGCAAACGTGTTGGATATCACAGTATAAATCATTTCACGTTATCTTATTTTTTTTTAACTATATGATTATTATTATTTTTAATCCGGATGAGACACGTTCACATCACAAAAGATGAACGTTGTATCTGGCGATCCTGTCTTCATTTTTGCAAAAAAGATTGGCTGTAGTGATTTTCCCGTCATAAAGGGCGAGCGTGCAGCGTGAAACAGCGCTGGCAAATCAGACCCCGTTTATCGCCTGCTATTTTGACGCCTTTTTCGGACTTGCTTAGGGCTATTTTTATCACTATGCACGGTCAGGCGGTTGTTTATTTCCGTTATCGTCTACGCGCCGCTTGTACGCTTAGCCGATTGATGTTGCTAACGCTGTCAGCATTATTTCCGCCCGGGTTGTGCGGCGAATAAATACGCGCCGCTAACGGGCAGCGTTCCGTGCTTTTTAAACATCCGTTCAGCGAAGAGAAGAATTCTGCATGCGCCGGCGAAAAAACAACCGGTACGGTTAATGGCTGCACAGGCCTGTCATAAGGCGGTGAAAAGGGCAGAAAAAAATATCCATCCACATCAACTGGTTTACATAAACCTCTCCGGTTTCGCTTGATCGCACTGGCGGATCGCGATTACTGTAATTATATACAGTAATTTGGCGTGAGAGGTGAATATGGAATTTATCAGGCCAGCAAAAGTGAGCACGCCTTTGCAATTACCGCTGTTTGTCGAGCGGGTGCCGTGCGGTTTTCCGTCTCCGGCGCAGGACTACGTTGAGCAGCGGATTGATTTGAACAAGCTCATCGTTCAGCATCCCAGTTCGACATACTTTGTGCGCGTCAGTGGAGAATCGATGTCCGGAGCGGGCATTAACGACGGCGATATGCTGGTGGTGGACAGCGCACTGGTGGCTTCTCATGGCGATATTGTGGTGGCCGCGATTGAGGGCGAATTTACCGTCAAGCGGCTTCAGCTTCAGCCCTGCCTGCAACTGATGCCAATGAACCGTCAGTTCAAACCCATTGTGATTAGCACAGAAGACGCGCTCGAAGTGTTTGGCGTTGTGACCTATGTGATCAAGTCGGTTTATTAATCATGTTTGCGCTGGTTGATGTGAACAATTTTTATGCCTCCTGTGAAACGGTGTTTCGACCGGATCTCAAGGGCAAGCCCATTATTGTGCTCTCTAACAACGATGGCTGTGTGATTGCGCGTAATGCCGAAGCCAAAGCCCTTGGCGTCACCATGGCCGTGCCGTTTTTTAAAATGCGAGAAATCATTGCCCGCCATAACGTGCAGGTCTTTAGCTCTAACTATGCGCTGTATGCGGATATGAGCACCCGGGTCATGACGCTACTGGAGGAAATGGCCCCGTCGGTAGAAATTTATTCGATTGATGAGGCCTTTCTGGATTTAACCGGCGTCAGCCACTGCATGTCGCTTGATACCCTGGGGCACCAGATTAAAAAACGCATCAAAAAAGAAATTCATCTTAACGTCTGTGTCGGGATTGCCCCTACCAAGACGCTGGCGAAGCTGGCGAATTTTGCGGCCAAAAAATGGGCAGGCTACACCAACGGTGTGGTCGATCTGTCCGATCCGGTGCGCCAGCAAAAACTGCTGGCGAAGGTGCCGGTCAAGGATATCTGGGGCGTTGGCCGCCGTCTCAGCCAGCGGCTTGAGGAGATGGGGATAACCTCGGCCGCAGACCTGGCGCGTCAGCGTCCCAGCCTGATTCGTAAGAATTTCAGCGTGGTGCTGGAACGCACGGTCAGAGAATTATGCGGTGAACCCTGTCAGGATTTAGAAGCCCTCGAACCCACCAAACAGCAGATCATGTGCTCACGTTCTTTCAGTAGCCGTCTTTCAGACTATGCACAGGTGCGTGAGGCAGTCTGTACCTATGCCGAACGTGCCGCCGAAAAACTGCGGAAAGAAAAACAGTACTGCCGACAAATCGGGGTGTTTCTGCGCACCAGCCCCCATGCCGTTGGTGAAAACTTTTACGGTAATCAGGCCACTGGTCAGTTACTGACGCCGTCGCACGATACGCGCGACATTATCCGGGTGGCGACCGACATGCTGGACTACATCTGGATCGCGGGCCACCGCTATATCAAAGCGGGCGTTGTCCTGAGCGACTTCTTTGACCACGGTGTGACTCAATTGGATTTGTTTGATGAGCGACCGGTCAACCCGGGCCGTAACGATCTGATGCAGGTTATCGATCAGATCCACAAAGCGGGCAAGGGGAAAATGTGGTTCGCCGGACAGGGGACAGAAAAGCGCTGGGCGATGAAGCGCGAAATGCTGTCGCCAGCTTATACCACGCGCATCAGCGATCTGCCGGTGGTGAAGTAAGGCGCGGGCAGGGATGACAGCAACAGAATGCTCTTATAAGGGGGCCGTTTGGGCTGCCGCTCGGTTTAAATCTGGCGTTGTGGTCTAGGCTAAAACAGGTATCCATCCCCTTAAGGAGAGCTTTGTCATGTCAGAACTCAGTAAATCGCCGGTGGCAGATCGGGCCGAACATCACGCCTTTTTTCCTTCTGCCTACTCACTTGACCAGTTCACCCGTCCCACATCTGATCTCGGTGATGCCGACTATCCCCAGCCGTATTCAGGGAATAAAAAGGTCCTGGTGATCTGCACCGACGAGCGCTATCTGCCGCTTGATAACGACACCCTGTTTTCCACCGGTAACCATCCGATTGAAACGCTGCTTCCGATGTATCACCTGTATCAGGCCGGTTTCCAGTTTGATGTGGCGACGTTGTCCGGGCAGATGGTGAAGTTTGAACACTGGGCGATGCCCCAGCAGGATGAGGTGGTCATTGGCTTTTACAATCACTGCCTGTCGCTGTTTCGTTCCCCGCTGACGCTGAACGCTGTCGTTCAGTCACTGACGCCCCGGTCAGAGTACGCAGGCGTCTTTATTCCGGGCGGTCACGGCGCGCTGATAGGGCTGCCCGAAAGTGAAGCCGTCGCTGAGGTGATCCGCTGGACGCTGGCCAACGATCGTCACCTGATTTCGCTGTGCCATGGCCCGGCTGCCTTTCTTGCTCTGGACAAAGGCGACAATCCGCTTAATGGCTATAAAATTTGCGCCTTCCCCGATGCGACCGACAAACAAACACCGGATATCGGCTACATGCCGGGACAGTTAACCTGGTTCTTTGGGGAGAAACTTCAGGCCATGGGACTGACGCTGGTGAACAGCGATATTAAAGGGACCGTGCATAAAGATCGCCGGGTACTGACGGGCGACAGTCCCTTTGCGGCGAACGCGCTCGGTAAACTGGCGGCAGACGAGCTGCTTAAAGCCAACGCCTGATCGGCCTGCTTTTTATCCCACCACGGCATCGCCTGCACCGCACTTTGTGCAGACGATGCGCCGGGGTGGGATTCGGGTGTACTTGCACCCGGTGCCTGAGATACAATCGTTCTGCCTATCGTTTCCGGGTAATGTCGGAAATGCAGCCTCTCAAACTGGTCGTCATGAGCAGCCAACAATCCACAGCGAATAAACAAAAAGAACGCGGCAGGCCCAGAGAATTTGATATCGAACAGGCTCTGGACCAGGCGATGATCGTGTTCCGGCAAAAAGGATATCATGCCGCCTCGCTTAACGATTTGAGTGAGGCAATGCAGCTTTCTGTCGGTAGTATCTACAAAGCGTTTCAGGACAAGCGATCGTTGTTCCTGCTGGTTTTTCAGCGTTACATCACGCTCCGCAACGAGGATCTGCGCGGACGCCTGGCCCGCTTTTCGACCGGCCGCGCAAAGTTAAGTGAACTACTCCAGTTTTATCTGGATTCTTCCCGGTCAACGGAAGGGCGGACCGGCTGTCTGGTCGTAGGCAGTGCTATTGAATTACAGGTGCTGGATGCGGAGCTGTCACAACAGGTTACACAGGTTATCTTCCGCAATAAGGCCTTTCTGATGTCACTCTTGCAGGAAGGGCAGCATGATGGCTCCATCAGGCGCGACCTGGATGTGGAGACGGCTGCAGGACTGATTTTGCGTATTGCCTTTGGTATGCGTGTTACCGGCAAGGTGGCGGATGTACACGATGAACAGGCTACGATTGCGCTGGCCCTGAAAATCCTGGATTAATCTTTGCTCATTTAGGAAGTAAATATTCCCTTATGTCATCCATGCAGGGTGGCCGGTCACCCACGGGCTGCCAGACACAGGCACAGTGTGCCTTCTCTAAAACACTTTGCTGTTACAGAAAAAGTAAAATTTGAGGATTATGCGTGAAACATGACAGGGCAAACATCGGTGAAGAGATTCACGCGCTTTTAGGGCGCGTTGTGTCAGACATCCTGCAGCCGGGTAAAACGCTCACACTGCAGGAAATTATTGGTGCGTTGCACCAGCAAAGTCTACAGACAAGCTGTAAAACGACCCGACAGATCTGCGAAGAGGCTATCCGTATCCTAGCGCATAAACTCCATTAATGACGACGGGCTGAAGCAAGGAAGCCTGTACGGCCGTCACGTCACAGTAACGACAGCAGCAACAATAATGCCAGCAGCAGCAGCGAAAAGGCCGCAACGGCTTCGCAACGATGCCCCGTCCCGTCACGGCAGTCACTGGCCGTCTTAACGACCAAACAGCAACCCAATCAGTTCACGGCAAAGGCGCTCTTCTTCCTGACTGGCTGACAGCTCAAGACGGCGCAGCAGTTTAGTGCAGATAGACTTACGGTTCACGTTCTGACCGGCGCGTAAAATATCTACCACGATTTGCCCCAGCATTTCCTGCTGTGAAGGGAGACCCGCCGCAGAAAAATAGCGGGAGATATCGTCGGCGCTCTGCGGTAAGCGATGATTGCGTTGCATAGATGTTCTCGGGTGGTTCAAAAGTAGTCAGTTGAAAGTAGCGTAAAGTTATACAATAAAATAAAACTTGTACAGCTATTTTCGCAGAAAAAGTGCGCGGCGCGATTCAGGCGGGGACAAGGAGAAGGGCGGAAAGCGGACACAGAGAGAATACAGACAGTTAGCACGCAGTAAACGCGGACGCATCCGGCGCCCGCGAAGCGCGGTATCGCACTAACCTGTCAGCGTTAATGCTCGGTCACATTGGCGGGAACCTGGCCCGTTACTACCATCCAGTTGAGTTCGGCCCGCTCGCGCGTGGCCACGTTAATAAAGCTTTTCAGCCATTTACGCGCATCGGCGATCAGGAGCACGCGCTCATCGTCGCTTTCATGGTCCGCCATCGTGCTGAGCTGGCGAATCAGTGAAACCACCGTGATCTCCTCATTCTGTAGTGCCAGGTTCACCGCAGCTTCACCAATAATCTTATGACCGGTAGCCTCATCGTGAAAATTCATATGCACCTCCTGAGAGTGAGTGAGAATGTCGTCGACCCAGTGATTAGTTTAGTAAAAGGAATGAATAGCGATAGTGTGATTTCATTCGGTGATACCTATCAAAGAAAATATTAAAAAAAGTGAACTTTCATACCGCAGGCTAACACCTTAATAAGCGAGCGAAAATTTATACAGACCCGTTTTATC
Organism: Pantoea sp. SGAir0183; assembly: GCF_043545505.1. Lineage (NCBI taxonomy): Bacteria > Pseudomonadati > Pseudomonadota > Gammaproteobacteria > Enterobacterales > Erwiniaceae > Pantoea > Pantoea sp. SGAir0183. Next base: position 2,417,287 of record NZ_CP028053.1, on the reverse strand, counting down.
CGCCAGAATTGAAGTGATTAAACCACTAGATAGTGGCGAACTGGCCTGAAATTACGATAGGTCCCTGACACGGTGACCTGGCCGTCAGCGGCATTCCGGACCGCAACCTGACGCTGTAAATAAAATGTCCATAAGAAAGAGATGCTAATGTGTTTGTATTGTCGCAAAGCAAAGTGAGAGGGAATGAAAAAGGCCATAACAGGCGAGCGCCTGTGTCAGAAAGACAAAAGGATATATGAGCCATGAACATGCCGTGTAAGTCGTTATTACACTGTTTTCGACGATCTGTTATTTCCGGATAAAAAGATATTGAGAGGGTGAAGCAATGAAGAGGCGGCAGGAAATAAAAAAGCCGCCCTGATCAGGCGGCAACGCTGTTATTTTGGCACTTCGGAAACGGCTTTAACGTCCGCTTTATTAATCTGCTGTTTCACACCATTGGCATCGGTATAACCCAGTAAACCGGCATCAGATTCAGACGGCTTACCGTCGCTGATAATAGTGCGGCCATCGTTGGTATGAATAGCGTAGCTTGTGCGGGTACAACCTGTTAATGCGGTCATGCCGATCAAAACTGCCAGCGGTAAAATCAGAGTCTTCTTCATATTATCCACCTTATTTCTGTGATTGAGTCCGTTAGTTATCAAGTTCACTCATATTGCTGATCTGATCGCGATTAATTTGTTCGGTTTTGCCTGTCTGGGCGTCACGATAGGACACCAGCCCCGTATCGCTGTCAATGTGAGGCTTACCATCGGTCACTATTGTACGGCCGTCTGACGTTTTAATGGACTGGTTGGAAGAACAACCGGCTAACGTTGCCAGAGAGAGGGCAAGCAAAACGGCAGCTGACAGGGATTTAGTATGCATTTCATCTCCTTGAAGTGGACCTTGAATTAAACAGCATAGTCGCTTTTGAGAATTTTGCAGGGCGGTGAGCGAAACAATAAACGCACTTGCGCAGAAAAAGCGCGAATAGCTAAAGCGTATTTATTCCTCTCAGAAATTTCACATTTAGCGCCTGCGGTTTGGTATTTAGTCTGCGGCCCTTTACGCTCGTTGACAGGTTAACGAAAAAAAGGAATCGAGAATGAAATGGCAAATGGGTGCAGTTGCAGCGTTATTAATGGGTTCCGTTGCTTGTGCGGCAGAAACAACCGCGATGAAGAATCCGCTGAGTGTACACGTATTAAATCTGGAGACCGGCACGCCGACTCCCGGTATTTCTGTTGACCTCGAACATAAAGAACAGGGCAAGTGGGTTAAGCTTTCCTCAGGGGTAACCGATAAAAACGGCAGAATTAGTGCACTATTCCCGACAGATAAACAATATGAAACGGGCGATTATAAAGTTGTATTTAAAACGGGAGATTATTATCAGAAGGTTCAGCACGCGTCCTTTTTCCCGGAAATTCCGGTGATATTTCACATGGACAAAAGTGAATCGCATTACCATATTCCATTGCTGCTGAGCCCGTACGGCTATTCTACCTATCGCGGTAATTAATCCTCACCGGCAACGCCTGAATACCCGGTTGTTGCCGGTCTCTTTCGCCCCCTCCGCCCTGGTCATCGCCGCGCGATGTCGCGTTTTCCCGACCAAACCCTGGCTTTGCAGTCTTCACCTTGCCACGTCCGGACAAAAAAACTTTTGCTGCTACGGGTGCGATCATCGGTTAAATTGCCCCTCTGTGCCGGAACGGTTAACCTGCCGGTGCCGGAACCTTCATACCGAACAAAGCAGGGCGCGTTGTGCCTGCTTTACGTACAGGAGAATCGCTGATGCGAAAAGGATTAACTGTGGTTGCCATGGTCATGCTGTCAGGCTGCAGCCTGATGCACAAATCGTCGCCCGCGCCAGAAACGTTACACTATCGCTGTGGCACCTTGCCGCTCACCGTCACCCTGGATAACGCTAAAGATCAGGTCAGCTTTATCATGGATGGCAAACCGCTGACGCTGATGCAAACCGTTTCTGCCTCCGGGGCCCGCTACAGCGACGGACAGTATGTTTTCTGGTCTAAAGGAAACGGTGCTTTTATTGAGCGCAACGATAAAATCGTCGTGAATGACTGCGAGCTGCAACCGGCTGGTTAACGTTATCTGAGTGAGTGTGCATGATGAGTGATAATGAAATGCTGCAAAACATTGCCCACCTGCGTCGTGAATACACGCGCGGTGGTCTGCGTCGTAACGATTTGCCGGATAATCCGCTGGCGCTGTTCGAAAGCTGGTTAAAGCAGGCCTGCGAGGCACAATTGCCCGATCCTACAGCCATGACGGTAGCCACGGTCGATGAACAAGGCCAGCCTTATCAGCGTATCGTGCTGTTGAAGCATTATGATGAGCAGGGCATGGTGTTCTATACCAACCTCGGCAGCCGTAAAGCACAACATCTGGCCAACAATCCGCGTATTTCGCTGCATTTCCCGTGGCATTTTCTGGAGCGCCAGGTCATGGTGCTGGGCGAAGTCGAAAAACTGTCGCCGCTGGACGTCCTGAAATATTTCAGCAGCCGCCCGCGTGACAGCCAGATCGGTGCCTGGGTTTCGCGTCAGTCCAGCCGGATTTCTGCCCGTGGTGTGCTGGAAGCGAAGTTTCTGGAACTGAAGCAGAAATTCCAGCAGGGCGATGTGCCGCTGCCCAGTTTTTGGGGCGGCTATCGGGTAAAATTTAACACCATGGAGTTCTGGCAAGGGGGCGAACATCGCCTTCACGATCGTTTCCTCTACCAACGGGATAACGACGGCTGGAAAATTGACCGACTCGCCCCGTAAAACTGCGCTTTCCCCTTATAAGCGCTGGCACAGAAGCCGTCAGCGCTTTATGCTATAGCCCTCATTTTTTTCTTCCGCAACTCAGCGGAAAGCTGTGTACCAGCCTAGGTGCAGTCTGATCAATTTGGAGTCAGTGATGACCAGCAGTAACCTGATACAACAATTGCAAGAACGGGGCCTGATCGCCCAGGTGACGGATGAAGACGCGTTAGTCGAGAAACTGGCGCAAGGGCCAATTTCGCTCTATTGCGGCTTTGACCCCACTGCTGACAGCTTGCACTTGGGCCATCTGGTACCGCTGCTCTGCCTGAAACGTTTTCAGGACGCCGGACACAGGCCGGTGGCGCTGGTGGGCGGCGCAACCGGTCTGATTGGCGATCCCAGTTTTAAAGCGGCAGAGCGTAAGCTCAACACCAGCGAAACCGTCGGTGAATGGGTCGAAAAAATCCGTAAACAGGTTGCGCCATTCCTGGATTTTGACTGTGGGGCGAACAGTGCGATTGCGGCCAACAACTATGACTGGTTTGGCAATATGAACGTGCTGACCTTCCTGCGTGACATTGGTAAACACTTCTCGGTTAACCAGATGATCAACAAGGAAGCGGTCAAACAGCGTCTGAACCGTGACGACCAGGGGATCTCGTTTACCGAATTCTCCTACAACCTGTTGCAGGGCTATGATTTTGCCTGCCTGAACGAACTGCACGGCGTAACGCTGCAGATCGGCGGCTCGGACCAGTGGGGCAACATCACTTCCGGTATCGATCTGACACGTCGTCTGCATCAGAACCAGGTGTTTGGTCTGACCGTTCCTCTGATCACCAAATCGGACGGCACCAAGTTCGGTAAGACCGAAGGCGGCGCGGTCTGGCTGGATGCTAAGAAAACCAGCCCGTACAAGTTCTACCAGTTCTGGATCAACACCGCCGATGCGGATGTTTACCGTTTCCTGAAATTCTTCACGTTCCTGAGCATTGAAGAGATTACTGCCCTGGAAGAAGAAGATAAAAACAGCGGAACCGCGCCGCGTGCACAGTATGTCCTGGCCGAGCAGGTTACGCGCCTGGTTCATGGCGAAGAGGGGCTGGCAGCCGCGAAACGCATCACGGAAAGTCTGTTCTCCGGTGCGCTCAGTGACATGACCGAGGCCGATTTCGAACAGCTGGCGCAGGACGGCATGCCCACCATCACGCTGTCTGCTGAGGACGATCTGCAGCAGGCACTGGTTAAAGCGGAGCTGGTACCCTCACGCGGCCAGGCGCGCACCATGATTGGCTCAAATGCCGTATCGCTGAACGGTGAGAAGCAGTCTGATGCAGAATACCGCTTCCGCGACAGCGACAAGCTGTTTAACCGCTTCACGTTATTACGCCGCGGTAAAAAACATTACTGCCTGATCAACTGGCAGTAGCTTTTCAGGGCCGGTTTCCGGCCCTTTTTTATGGCAAGGCACGACAGGGTAAAAAAGTGAAAAACGTTTTAGCAATTCAGTCGCACGTGGTGTTTGGTCATGCAGGCAATGCGGCGGCAGAGTTCCCGATGCGCCGTATGGGCGTGAACGTCTGGCCGCTGAATACCGTGCAGTTTTCCAATCATACGCAGTATGGGCACTGGACCGGCACCGTCATGCCGGCGTCGCATCTCACCGACATTGTCAAAGGCATCGCCGATATCGACCGCCTGAAAACCTGTGATGCGGTGTTAAGCGGCTATCTGGGATCGGCCGAACAGGGCGAAAAGATTCTGGACATCGTGCATCAGGTAAAAGCCGCCAACCCCGAGGCCTGGTATTTTTGCGATCCGGTCATGGGGCATCCGGAAAAGGGCTGCATTGTGGCACCGGGCGTGGCGGAGTTTCACTGCAAAATGGCGCTACCGGCCAGCGATATCATCGCGCCAAATCTGCTGGAGCTGGAAATGCTCAGCGAACGCACGGTAACCAGTGTCGAATCCGCCGTTGAGGCTGCCCGCCTGCTGATCACGCAGGGGCCAAAAGTGGTGCTGATTAAGCATCTGGCACGGGCAGGACGCCGCAGCGATCGCTTTGAAATGCTGCTGGTCACCGCCGACGAAGCCTGGCACATCAGCCGTCCGCTGGTGGACTTTGGCGTTCGCCAGCCTGTAGGCGTGGGCGATTTAACCAGCGGCTTATTGCTGGTCGATCTGCTGCACGGACAGTCGCTGCAGGCGGCGCTGGAGCACGTCACGGCCGCCGTCTATGAAGTGATGCTGAAAACGCATGAGATGGGGGAATATGAGCTGCAGTTGGTTGCCGCGCAGGACGCTATTGCCCGGCCAACGCACTATTTTCCGGCAGAGAAGCTGTAAAAAAAGGGCCGGTAACGGCCCTGATCGTGTCAGATAAGGCCTTCCGCTTTTAGCGCGGCCTGAACCGATGGCCGTTCTTCAACGCGCGCAAACCACTGTTGCAGGTGGCTCAACGCGCTGACATCCAGGTTCAGCGCTTTCGCCCAGCGCGTCACCACATACAGATAAGCATCCGCGACGCTGAAATGCACGCCCATCAGCCAGGGCTTGTCCTGCAGTTCACCGTTTACCCAGGCAAATTTTGCCTCCAGCTGACGGCGCACCAGCGCTTTGTACTCGTCGGGCGCATCGTTGCGGAACAGCGGTGAAAAACTCTTATGTAACTCACTGCTGATGTAGCCGAGCCACTCAATAGTGTGATAACGCGTCAGGCTGCCGACGGGGGCCAGAAGATGACGATCGGGCTTGAGATCGGCCAGGTACTGCACAATCGCCGCGCCTTCAGTCAGGACATTACCCTCACTCAATTGCAGCGCCGGTACCTGACCCTTGGGGTTGATTTGACGAAAATCATCCCCGCGCTCGGTGAGCTTGGTTTGCAGGTCGACATTGACCTGAGTGAAATCCAGCCCACATTCACGCAGAACAATATGGGGTGAAAGAGAACAGGCACCAGCTTTACAAAACAGTTTCATCATGAAGCCACCATGTTGCGAGTCGTGTTTGCATAGTAATCCCCTGTGGCAGAATTACCAGTTATTAGCATGAGTAATCTACCAGGAACCGATCGGCGACAAAAACAAAAAAACCGGGCAAGGCCCGGTTTTTGCTGCGTGTCAAAATCGCACTCAGGCTTTTTCCGCTTCCGTCGTCTGCGTCATACGGTTCAGCAGCGGGGCCGTCACCAGCATCAGCACAGCGATGACGGCGGTGGCAATCGCTGGAACACTTTGCCGTACGTGACCAGCGAAATCAGCGGATCGGTAACGTTTTCAGGCACCGCCATCAGGTTGGCCACTTTACCGGCAATGACGGCAGCACCCGCGGTGGTCAGGAACCATGAGCCCATGATAAAGCCCATCAGGCGCTGTGGAACCAGCTGTGCCACCATCGCCAGGCCCAGTCCCGAAATCATCAGTTCGCCGATACTTTGCAGGCCATAGCTGAGAATGAGCCAGTTCAGGGACACGATACCGGCATCGCTGGCAAATTTCGCGCCGACAGGCAATACCAGGAACGCGGCAGAACACAGCACCATGCCGATAGCGAACTTGTGCGGCATCGGCAGCTTGTCGCCCAGCTTGTTATACACGGCTGCCAGAATGGGGCTGGCCAGCATAATCCAGAACGGGTTCAGCGCCTGGAACTGCTCTGGCGCAAAGGTAATGCCAAAAAGGGTGTGCTCAACGTTACGAATCGCAAAGAAGTTCAGCGACGTAGGCATCTGCATGTAAAGCACGAAGAAGACGATGGCTTCGACCATCAGCAGGAAAGCGACAATCATACGGCGACGTGCCGCGCCCTTCAGTGCGAAGGCTTCTTTGGCAAAGATCACCATAATGCCCAGCGCAATCAGGCCCAGCAGAATACGGGCAATGGCCTGATGGTGCAGCATCCAGTTAGCCAGGGCGATCAACACCACAATACCTGCCAGCGTCATCAGCAGTTTGCCGAACTGGAGTGGGGCAAAGTCCGGTTTGGAACCAAAGTCTTTCACCAGGCGCTTACAGAACAGGAAGTTAAGCAGCGTGATGACCAGGCCGATCACCGACAGCGAAAACGCCACGTTATAGCCATATTTTTCGGCTAACCACGGCGTCAGCATCATTGAAAACAGTGAGCCGATGTTGATGGACATGTAGAACATGGTAAAGGCGCCATCAATGCGCGGATCGTCTTTCTCGTAGCAGGTGGAAAGCAGGGAAGAGGGGTTCGCTTTAAACAAGCCGCTGCCCACCGCAATAGTCGCCATACCGATATAGACGACGCTGACGTTATGACCGGAGAAGGCGACAAGCGCGTAGCCGATGGCCAGCACCAGTACACCCAGCACGATAACGCGTTTGGTGCCCAACACTTTATCGCCCAGCCAGCCGCCGATAGCGACCAGACCATAAACCAGTGCGCTAAAGGACGAGAACAGGGTAATGGAGTCGGACTCCGACATGCCGAGCTGTCGAACCAGATAAACGGCCATAATGGCCTGCAGGCCGTAGTAGCCAAAACGTTCCCATAATTCGATTGAAAAGATCAGGTAAAACGCTTTGGGCTGTTTAAAAGCATTAAGGCTGACGGCCTCGTCGGTGTGTTTGTTTGCAGTTGACACTTGTACCTCTGTTATTTCATATCCTGCGTCGTGACAGGCATTCCGTCCGCGCCATGTGATCACACCATGGGCCAGATTTTTATTAGATGGGAAAAACGGCGACTAATTTGGCTGAATAAAGGCGGCAGGGCAAGCGTTTTCTACCTTCTGCCAGACAGGGTCAATATGGTGTTAAAACCTAAATAAATATTACTGATTGAAATTTTGTCATGTTTTCAGGTTTTTTATTGGTTCAAAATACCTGCGTGGGGCTTTTCAGATCGTCAATAATGACATTAACCACTAAACGGTGGTTGCGTAGAGCTTTGCTTTGGAAAGTGATCTTTCATCAGAATAAAGCGCCGGAAATGCGGCTTTTGACGTCGTTTCGCTGAAATAATCTGCATACTATGGTGCAAAACGACGCCGGGTGCGCAATAAAGTTGATTAAACTCACATTATTCGCCGTTATTTCAGCAGAAGAAAAATGGTTTCATCAGGAAATAATGCGTCCGGCCCTTAATTAACAGGCGTAAAAAACCAGCAAAAATGCGCTCACCTGCTCGACAGCGCACGCGCACTCACGTAGCCTCTTTATTTCCCAAAAAGGATGTTGCTATGTCGTTATCTTTACGTCTCGCCTTAGTGGGTGACTACCGCCCGGACGCTGTTTCGCATCAATCCATTCCCCTGGCGCTGGCGCGCGCCGCGGCGCACCTTGCCATCCCGATTGAGCCTGACTGGATTCCCACCCCGGATTTAGATGATCTGTCCGCCGTTACGCAGCATGATGCCGTCTGGCTGGTGCCCGGCAGCCCCTATAAAAACGATGACGGCGTGTTTAGCATGCTGCGTTGGGTACGGGAAAACGGTAAGCCCTTTCTCGGCTCCTGTGGCGGGTTTCAGTATGCGGTTATCGACTATGCCCGCCACGTATTGGGCTGGGAAGATGCCAGTCATGCCGAAACCAGCGAGACCGGTCGGATGGTGATTGCGCCGCTAAGCTGCTCACTGGTCGAACAGCGAGGGGAGGTCACGTTTGCACCCGGCTCGCGTATGGCCAGCGCCTACGGTGCGCTGACCAGCGATGAAGGTTATCATTGCAATTTTGGCGTGAACCCGGCTTTCAGTGCGGCGCTGCAGGGTAAAAACATGCGGATCACGTCCTGGGATCTGAACGGCGATGTACGCGGCATTGAACTGACCGATCATCCTTTCTATGTCGCCACCTTATTCCAGTCCGAACGGGCGGCATTACAGGATAAGGATTCGCCGCTGGTGATGGCCTGGATGCAGGCGGCGCTGGCGCAGCGTCAGCGCTGAACAGTAAAACAGCCTGTGACCAGTCACAGGCTGTTATCCGGGCTTATTCGACCTTATCGGGATATTCACACAGGTCTTCAATCAGGCAGGACCCGCAGCGCGGTTTGCGCGCCACGCAGGTGTAACGACCGTGCAGAATCAGCCAGTGATGGCAGTCGACTTTAAACGCCTTCGGCACGACTTTTAACAGTTTCTCTTCGACCTGCTCGACGTTCTTACCCGGCGCAAAATTCGTCCGGTTGCAGACGCGGAAAATGTGCGTATCCACCGCAATCGTCGGCCAGCCAAAAGCCGTATTCAGCACCACGTTAGCCGTTTTACGGCCGACGCCAGGTAAGGCTTCGAGCGCGGCGCGATCTTCAGGCACCTGACCGCCGTGCTGGTCCAGTAAAATACGGCAGGTCTTAATCACGTTCTCGGCCTTACTGTTGAACAGGCCGATCGTTTTGATGTACTCCTTCACGCCGTCCACGCCCAGCGCCAGCATCGCAGCAGGTGTATTCGCCACCGGGTACAGCTTTGCAGTAGCCTTGTTAACGCTCACGTCCGTCGCCTGAGCCGACAGCAGAACCGCAATCAGCAGTTCAAACGGCGAGGTGAACTGCAGCTCGGTCGTGGGGTGAGGGTTGGCCTGCTGCAGACGACTGAGAATCTCAATGCGTTTCGTCTGGTTCACACGGCTTTTCCCGTGTTGCCCTGCGGCGCATCAAGCGCCGCGTCTTCTGCGCGACGCGCTGCGCGCTGCTTCATTTTCTGATCGATCACATATTTCCCCGCCAGCATCATGCCCAGACCGATAAAGGCACCCGGCGGGAGCATTGCCAGCAGCATTGGCGAGTTAAAATGAATCACGTCAATCCGCAACACTTTAGCCCAGGGACCCAGCAACTGATCCGCACCGTTAAACAATGTGCCGCTGCCGATGATTTCACGGATCGAACCCAGTACCACCATTGCGCAGGTGGCGCCCATACCGATAGCAAAGCCATCCAGTGCGGCAAGGGGAATACTGCTTTTCGAGGCCACGGCTTCAGCCCGGCCCACTACGATGCAGTTGGTCACGATCAGCGGAATAAAAATACCGAGTGACTGATACAGACCGTAGGCGTAAGCGTTAATCAGCATCTGCACGCAGCTTACGACAGAGGCGATGATCATCACGTAGATAGGAATACGGATCTCAGAAGGCACCCAACGACGCGAGGCCGAAATAAAACTGTTTGTCAGGGTCAGCACCAGCGTCGTGGCAAGCCCCAGCCCCAGAGCATTGGTGGCCGTGGCGGTCACCGCCAGCAAAGGGCACAGGCCCAGCAGCTGCACCAGCGCCGAGTTATTTTTCCACAGCCCGCCGACCAGCAGGTTTTTCGCTTCACTCATTGGCGTCTCCACATTCGGGTAACGAAGAGAGTTTCCCTTTCAGGGATTCAATTAACAATGCCGTACGTTTGGTGGCATTTACGACGGCGCGCGGGGTAATGGTGGCACCGGTAAACTGGTCGAATTCGCCGCCATCTTTTTTGACGGCAAACGCTTTGTCATCCGGCCCGGTTACCACTTTGCCATTAAAACTGTTGATCCAGTCAGAAATCCGTAACTCGATTTTGTCCCCCAGGCCCGGCGTTTCATGGTGCTCAATCACCCGCACGCCGAGTACCTTACCGTGAAAATCCGCGCCGACCAGCATCTGAATCGCGCCAGAATAGCCATCCGGGGCAGTGGTTTCCAGGGCGGCGGCCACAGGTTCGTTGCCTTTTCGCGCCAGATAAAGATGATGAGGGCTGGCATTACCCAGTGCCGCATCAGTGACAACGTAACATTCCTGCTGAATGTGGTTATCGTACATATCGGTCGGCACCACCTGATCCAGCAGATTTTTTTGCTGTAACTGCGTCTGGTGCTCAACGGTGGGTTTGGTCACGGTATTTACAACAGCAGTGACGCCGGTGGTGATCGCGGCAAAGAGAGCCAGGGTCACGCCATTCTTGCGTATGGTGTCCAGCATCATTTAATCCTTTTGATGACCGTAAACGCGCGGCTGCGTGTAATAGTCAATCAGCGGTACGCATATATTAGCCAGCAGAACGGCAAAAGCAACGCCGTCCGGGTAACCGCCAAAACTCCGAATGAGCCACACCAGCAGACCAATCAGGGCACCATAAATCAGACGACCACGGTCAGTGGTGGAGGCAGTAACCGGATCGGTGGCGATAAAAAATGCACCCAGCATCGTCGCCCCGGAAAACAGATGAATCAGCGGACTGTTCAGCGAGGCGGGAGCCAGTAACCAACCGAGCGTGGCGCAGACGGTCAGCGACAGCAACATCGCGGCCGGAATATGCCAGCGAATGGTGTTTTTCCACAGCAGGAATACCCCGCCAAGCAGGTAACCCACGTTAACCCATTGCCAGCCCAGACCGGCCAGAACGCCGCTGTAAATGGGCTGGGCTAACAGTTGCTCTGCACTGTGGCCTGCGCGCAAGCCGGTTTTAAAGGTATCCAGCGGTGTGGCCTGGCTGACACCGTCCACGCCCAACTGCAGTTGCTGTAACGTATCGCCCGCCAGCGTATGACCCGTAAAGATCATGCTCAGCGAGTCCAGCACGCCGGGTTTAATCACCTGTAAGGCTTCTGGCGGCATCCAGCTGGTCATCTGAACCGGAAATGAGATCAGAAGAACGACATAGCCGACCATGGCCGGGTTGAAGGGGTTTTGTCCCAGGCCACCGTACAACTGTTTGGCAATAACAATCGCAAATACCGTACCGACCACCACTAACCACCAGGGGGCCAGAGACGGGATGCTGATCCCCAGCAGAATTGCCGTCAGCAGGGCGGAGTTATCGGCCAACTGAGGGGCGACCGGTGTGTTACGCAGGCGCAGGATAGCCGCTTCTGTCAGCAACGCTGTCAGCGAGGCCAACACAACCTGCAATAAGGTTCCCACGCCAAAAAAGTAGCACTGCGCGGCAAAACCAGGCAGCGCCGCCAGGATAACCAGCATCATGATGTTGCCGGTACTGCGGCGGTTATGAGTATAAGGTGAACTTGCGATACGGAACGCCATTTAATCCTCAGGTGTCAATGTCGATTGCGCTTTACGCGCTTTGGCACGGGCGACAGCCGCCGCAATCGCGGCTTTACGCGCATCGGCGGGGTGATCGAGTTCAGGTGCCTCTTCGGCTTCGGCATTGGCATGATTAGCCTGCTCCTGCGCCCTCTCTGCCTGCTCAACGTCCCTGTGCGCTTCGGCCGCCTCACGGGACGCGTCTTCTGCCTGCGCCTGCGCGGCAGCGCGCTTTTTCGCTTTGGCACGTTCAATGGCGGCGGCCACCGCGGCCTTACGCGGGTCTTCGGGGGCGGTGTCGGCCGTCTCACCGTCAGCTGCCTGGGCGGCTTTCTTCGCTTTGGCACGTTCAATGGCAGCGGCCACCGCAGCTTTACGTGGATCTTCAGATGCGGTGTCGGCAGCCTCAGCGTCAGCCGCCGCCTGAGCGGCTTTCTTCGCTTTGGCTCGTTCGACGGCAGCGGCCACCGCGGCCTTACGCGGGTCTTCAGATGCGGTGTCGGTAGCCTCAGCGTCAGCCGCCGCCTGGGCGGCTTTCTTCGCTTTGGCACGTTCAATGGCGGCGGCTACCGCGGCTTTGCGCGGATCGTCGGATGCGGTGTCGGTCGTCTCAGCGTCAGCCGCCTGGGCGGCTTTCTTCGCTTTGGCACGTTCGACGGCGGCGGCCACCGCGGCTTTGCGTGGATCGTCGGATGCGGTGTCGGCCGTCTCAGCGTCAGCCGCCTGGGCGGCTTTCTTCGCTTTGGCACGTTCGATGGCGGCGGTCACCGCGGCTTTGCGTGGATCCGCCACCGCCGTTTCAGTCGTGTCCGCACTGTCAGGCGTCACCGGTTTCTTCGCTCTGGCACGCGCAATTGCCGCTTCAACCGCAGCCTTGCGTGGATCGGTCGTCTGACGACTCAGCGCCTGGGTTTCCGCCTGTGCCTCAGCCTGCCGTAACCGGGCCTGCGCATGACGTGCTTCGGCAGCGGCATCTACATTCTCAGCAGATTGTTTCGCTCTGGCGCGGGCTTTTGCCGCAGCCAGCTCTCCGCTTTCGCTGCGGGCTACGCGCTGTTTGGCTTCAGCATGACGTGCTTCACGCGCCTGCTTTTCCCGCTCCAGTCGTGCCTGGCGTGCCTCAAAACGCGCTTTCGCTTCCAGCGTGCGTTTGGCTTCCAGGTCGATGGCGCGCAGCTCAGCTTTTTCCTGACGATAGTACTGCACCAGCGGAATGTTACTCGGGCAGACGTAGGCGCACGCACCACATTCAATGCAGTCATCAATGTGATGGGCACGGGCTTTATCGTGATCGCCCCCCTGGCTATACCAGTACAGCTGCTGTGGCAGCAGGTTGGCCGGACAGGCGTCAGCACAGGCAGAGCAACGAATGCAGGACTGTTCCTGTTGCGTGTTGCCCATCTCAGTGCCGGACGGGGCCAGAATACAGTTGGTGATCTTCACGACCGGCACATCCAGCGACGGCAGGGTAAAGCCCATCAGCGGGCCGCCCATAATGACCATTTGTCCTGGTGAAGGGTGAAAACCGACCTGGTGCAACAGGTGGCTGATTGGCGTCCCTAAGCGGCTCCACACGTTCCGGGGTTGCGCGATGGCTTCACCGGTGAGTGTCACCACGCGCTCGGTGATCGGTTCGCCATTGATAATGGCGCGCTTCACGGCCCATGCCGTACCGACGTTTTGCATCAGCACGCCAATATCCGTAGAGCGACCACCATGCGGCACTTCCATGCCGGTGAGTATTTTGGTCAGCTGCTTAGCGCCGCCGGACGGATATTTCGTCGGGATAACGCGGATCTGTAAATCCCGCTCACCACCCAACGCCTGCTTCAGGGCGGCGATAGCCTCGGGTTTGTTATCTTCGATACCAATCAGCACGCGCTCCGCCTGAAGCACCCAGGCCAGAATGCGGCATCCTTCCAGCACCTCGGCGGCGCAGTCCTGCATCAGACGATCGTCAGCGGTGATGTAAGGTTCGCACTCAGCCGCGTTAATGATCAGCGTGTTGACGCCCTGCAGGCCGCCTTTCAGCTTGGTGGCCGTCGGGAAGCCCGCGCCGCCCAGACCGGCGATGCCGGCATCATGTATGCGTTTAAGAATGGCGCTGCGTTCATGCTGACGGTAGTCCGGAAGCGGGGAGAGCGGCATCCAGCGATCGTCACCGTCAGGCGTCAGAAAAATACACAGCTCTGACAGGCCAGACGGGTGCGCTGTCATGTGCTGAGCGATAGCGTCAATGACGCCCGACGTGGGCGCATGTACGGGCAGCATTCTGCCCTGTCCAAACGTAAGCGGCTGGCCGCGCAGCACCTTATCGCCAGGGGAAACGCAAATTTCGCCTTCGTGGCCAATATGTTGCTTCAGGGGAATGATAAACCGGTGCGGCAGCGGCAATTCAGCGAGCGGCGTGCCGTTGGACTGGGTTTTCATCTCAGGCGGATGAATCCCGCCCTGAAAATCCCAGATCTTCTCTTTTTTAAAGAAATTAAGCAGATTAAGCATGACTCTCTACCGGGATCACCCGAACAGGAATGGTATTCAGATCCCACTTCCAGTTGGCCGTGGTGGTGGCAACCGGACGCATTTCAATGCAGTCGGTAGGACAGGGGGCAACACACAGATCGCAGCCGGTGCAGACATCGCTCAGCACGGTATGCATGGCGCGCGTGGCACCGACGATGGCATCAACCGGGCAGGCCTGAATGCACTTTGTGCAGCCAATACAGTTTTCTTCGTCAATCCACGCGACGGTACGCACGGGCGCTTTAGCCTCGTCATCGCCATCGATCGGTTGTGGCTCAACATTGAGCAGGGCGGCCAGCTTAAGCATGGTCTGCTCACCACCGGGCGCGCATTTGTTAATGGCTTCGCCATTGTTGCCCACGGCGTCAGCATAGGGACGACAGCCGGGGTAACCACACTGACCGCACTGGCTCTGCGGCAGCACGGCGTCAATCTGCTCAACAATGGGATCTTCTTCGACTTCAAAGCGGCGTGACGCGTAACCCAGCAGGGCACCAAAGACCAGGCTCAGGGCGCTCAGTACCGCCACCGCTATCCAAATTGCACTCATCAGAATTTCACCAGACCTGTAAAGCCCATAAAGGCCAGTGCCATCAGCCCCGCGGTGATCAACGCAATAGAATTCCCTTTGAAGGGGGCCGGGACATTCGCCAGCACCAGACGCTCACGCATCCCGGCAAATAACACCATCACCAGCGAGAAGCCCAGCGAGGCGCTGAATCCATACAGCGCCGCCTGAAGAAAGGTGTGATTCAGGTTAACGCTCAACAGGGGGACGCCCAGTACCGCACAGTTTGTCGTGATCAACGGCAGGAAAATACCCAGCAGGCGATACAGCGATGGGCTGGTTTTGCGCACCACCATTTCGGTGAACTGAACGACAACCGCGATCACCAGGATATAAGCCATGGTCCGCAGATACACTAAGTCCAGCGGAACCAGAATGAGGTGATTCACCAGCCACGCGCAAATGGAGGCCAGCGTAATCACAAACGTGGTGGCGAGGCCCATGCCAATGGCCGTTTCCAGCTTTTTGGAAACGCCCATAAACGGGCAAAGGCCGAGAAACTTCACCAACACGAAGTTGTTCACCAGCACTGTGCCAACAAAAAGGAGAAGATAATCGGTCATTTTTTCGCCTGAATACCAGAAAGCGGCTTATTATCATTGATAAAGCGCTGCATCACAACTCCATCGCATTATTGCCAGCCGCCAACCGCACTCAGAATTAAACTCTTGACGAAAACAGCAGCGTTATCGCTGAGTAAATGTCGCTTTTACCCGCGCGGAACGTTTGAAATAGGGAACAAAAACGGCGGCGGCGGCCAGTGAGAGTAGCAAAGTCTGCAACGCGCGTGCATCAGACACCGGCGTAAAGGCAAAGGTTTTCAGCGCCAGCAAAACGGTGATCAGCAACCACACGATATAGTGGCGCGGCAGACGGTGCGAACGTTTAAAGAACATCCACACAACCCACATGCTGTAAGCCCACAATGCGGTGGCGGTCAATAATGAAATGGCCCAATAGCCCGTCACCAGCGAACGGTGGTTAAACAAGGTTTCGCGCCATTGCGCATCAAACAGTGGCGTCAGATACATGGCCATCACCAGCGCGGTGGTCAGCAGCGTCATCAGCAACCATGCCAGTGGCAGTAAAAGCCAGCCGCCAATACGTGGGGCTGTCATCGGGGTCGTCATTGCGGTTCATCCTGTTTCAACGTCGTCAGCGGGTCAGAATAGCATGTTAAGACAGACGCAAACCAACAGTGAAAACAGGAGGGCGGGAACAGGGGAGATGCGCGGGATTACACCACGTAGCGCCAGACTGACTTTGGTACGCAGCCCAGGTCGAACAAGCGGCCACCCGATGCGAGTTCGGCACGACGATGGTCGGCTGCCCGGTACATATTGATAATGTCTTTGTCGTCCGACAGCGAATAATTCAGATGGTCATACAGTTTTTCAAGACTTTCAAGGTTATTCACTTTGCGAAATTTTAACAGGTAATCGTGCGCAGTCATTTTTGTCATAACGAATCAATAAGAAAGAAGGCCAAGTATAGGGAGCCGCTTAACGCTGTCCAGTTCCGCGGATGAAAAAAAGCAAAAATCAGACAAACGTGGGGCATAGCTCGCTAAAGGTGAATTTTATCAGGTTTTGAATAGTCGCCATAATCCTGTCGCTGTAAAGCGGTGCATCCAGACCCAACCTAAAAGAATCATTTCTGAGTCACAAGTCACTTTTTATCTGCTTTTATGTACGAATCGATTGTGTATAACTGCGATTCAGGGCCGGATAACAACATAACCAGGATAAACCTCAGGCCAGTGCGGTCAGCGGAATCGTTTCATGCCGGAGACAGGGGATTTCTGTGTGTGCTGGAAATCACAAAACAGACTTTTCCCGGGGCTGAAAACGGGATGGCTCATTCTGTACGCCTGGCTGTAATCGTTTTCAGCAGTGTCACACTTAAGCGATTCTGTTTATTACATTTATTTAACGTAAGTTGAAAAAAGACACAGGCGTTTTGTCCATAAGCCCGCGCTGAGAGCATTCCGTTAATCAACGTAACCCCTTTAAATCGCTCAGTTTTGTGAGGCGTGTCGCCCTAATCTGCCCTTTTTTACGTCAGGCTACACAGGCACTTTACCCTGTACAGCAAACGCCCTTCAGAGGAAGAAAAACTATGTGGAAACGTTTACTCCTGACGACAATGGTCAGCGCCGCATTAAGTGGCTCAGTGTTAGCGGCGGAAATGACAGTGGGATTCTCACAGGTAGGCTCAGAATCCGGCTGGCGTTCGGCTGAAACCAATGTCGCAAAAAGCGAAGCCAAAAAACGCGGCATTAATTTAAAGATCGCCGATGGTCAACAGAAACAAGAGAATCAGATTAAAGCCGTGCGCTCCTTTATCGCGCAGGGCGTGGACGCCATCTTTATTGCGCCTGTTGTGCAGACGGGCTGGGAGCCGGTATTAGAAGAAGCCAAAGATGCCAAAATCCCGGTATACCTGCTGGACCGCGCCATCGTCGTAAAAGATAACTCGCTGTATCAGGCCGTTGTCACCGCCGATAACGTTCTGGAAGGCAAGCTGATTGGTGACTGGCTGGTAAAAACCGTCGGCGATAAAAAATGTAATGTCGTAGAGCTGCAAGGCACGGTTGGCGCGAGCGTCGCCATCGATCGTAAAAAAGGCTTTGCTGAAGCGATCAGTGGCCACCCGAATATTAAAGTGATTCGCTCTCAGTCTGGCGACTTTACCCGCAGTAAAGGGAAAGAAGTCATGGAAAGTTTCATCAAGGCCGAGAACAACGGCAAAAATATCTGCATGGTTTATGCCCATAACGACGATATGGCCATCGGGGCCATTCAGGCGATCAAAGAAGCCGGTCTGAAACCGGGCAAAGATATTCTGACCGGATCGATCGATGGTGTGCCGGATATCTACAAAGCGATGCTGGCCGGGGAAGCCAACGCTAACGTCGAGCTGACGCCAGATATGGCCGGCCCGGCCTTTGACGCGCTGGAAAAATTCAAAAAAGACGGCACCCTGCCACCCAAAATTATCCGAACCGAATCAAAACTCTTTTTACCTGCTGACGCGCAGGCCGAGTTAGACAAGAAAAAGAACATGGGTTACTAAGCCGCAGGCCGCCCTTCGGGGCGGTCTTCTTTGATGTAGGGCGGAGTTGACAGCATGACGACACACAATGAATCACCTCTTTTAGCCATCAACGGCGTCAGTAAAGGTTTTCCCGGCGTGAAAGCGCTGGACGATGTCTCTTTCAGCCTGCGCAAAGGCGAAATCATGGCGCTGTTAGGTGAGAACGGCGCAGGCAAATCAACCCTGATCAAAGTGCTGACCGGCGTGTACACCCGCGACAGCGGCACGATTACGTTAAACGGTCAGGCCATTTCGCCGCGCAGTACTGCTGAAGCACAGAAAATCGGTATCGGCACGGTCTACCAGGAAGTGAATATGCTGCCGAATATGTCGGTGGCCGATAATCTGTACATTGGGCGCGAGCCGCGTCGGTTCGGCATGATTGATCGTAAGCGCATGGTGCGCGAGGCGGATGCCCTGATGCGCAAATACGGTTTTGTGCTGGACGTCACGCGGCCGCTTGGTCATTACTCCGTCGCGATGCAGCAGATTATTGCGATCTGCCGGGCGGTGGATCTCTCCGCCCAGGTATTAATCCTCGATGAACCCACCGCCAGTCTGGATGCCAGCGAAGTGGAAATGCTGTTCACCCTGATGACAGAGTTAAAACATCGCGGGATGAGCCTGATCTTCGTCACCCATTTTCTGGACCAGGTTTACCGCATTACCGATCGCATTACCGTTCTGCGCAACGGCAAGTTTATTGCCACGCACGACACCGCTACGCTGCCGCAAATTGATCTGGTCAAACTGATGATTGGCCGGGAACTGATGGCGACCGCGCTGCAGCGTCAGGGCAGTACGCTGAAGAGCAACCAGCCGGTCGTGTCATTCGAAGATTATGGTAAGAAGGGCACGATCGAACCCTTCACGCTTCAGGTCCGGCCCGGTGAAGTGGTCGGGCTGGCAGGCTTGCTGGGTTCGGGGCGGACCGAAACCGCAGAGGTGCTGTTTGGCATTCGCCGCGCCGATCGCGGCACGGCAAAAATCAAAGGCAGGGTTGAATCGATCCGAACGCCCGCGCAGGCTTCCCGTCTCGGGATGGGCTTTTGTCCGGAAGACCGAAAAACCGACGGAATTATCGGGGCGGCTTCTGTCCGCGAGAACATCATTTTGGCGTTACAGGCGCAGCGCGGCTGGCTGCGCCCGATCAAGAAACGCGAGCAGCAGGCGATTGCCGAGCGTTTTATTAAAAGCCTGGGCATTCGCACACCGCATGCGGAGCAGCCCGTCGAGCTGTTGTCGGGCGGAAACCAGCAAAAGGTGCTGTTGTCTCGCTGGCTGGTGACAAAACCGCAGTTCCTGATTCTGGATGAACCCACGCGCGGCATTGACGTGGGCGCACATGCCGAAATTATCCGCTTAATTGAATCGTTATGTGCCGATGGGCTGGCGCTACTGGTCATTTCCTCGGAGCTGGAAGAACTGGTGGGCTATGCCGATCGCGTCATCATTATGCGCGATCTGAAACAGGTAGCAGAAATCCCACTGGAAGCGCTTTCTGTGGCGGCAATCGTTAACGCCATTGCTGATGGAGGTACGCAGCATGCTTGAATCACCGGTTACCCCGACCCGGGTGGCACGTCGCATGTTCAGGCTGCCGCCAGGCATGCCGCAACTTATCGCGCTGTTGTTGGTGCTGTTGGTCGACAGCCTGGTTGCAACGCATTTCTTCGCCATCCATTTACAGGATGGCCGGCTGTTTGGCAGCCCGATTGATATCCTCAACCGGGCTGCGCCGGTAGCCTTACTGGCCGTCGGCATGACCTTAGTGATTGCCACAGGTGGGATCGATTTATCGGTCGGTGCCGTTATGGCGATTGCCGGCGCGACGGCGGCCACGCTGACCGTGGCGGGCCACAGCGTGCCGTTTATTATTCTGGTCACGGTGGCCAGCGGGCTGGCCTGCGGGCTGTGGAACGGCATTCTGGTTGCGTTGTTACGCATACAGCCATTTGTGGCGACGCTGATTTTGATGGTGGCCGGGCGCGGCATCGCCCAGTTAATTACGCAGGGACAGATCGTGACGTTTAACAACGACAGCCTGGGCTGGTTCGGCAACGGCGCGCTCTGGCTGTTGCCGGTGCCGGTCTGGATCACGATTGCGGTCGCGCTGCTGGTATGGCTGCTGGTGCGTAAAACGGCCCTTGGGTTGTTTATCGAAGCCGTCGGGATCAACCTGCGCGCTGCGCGTAATGCGGGCGTGAATGGCTGGCTGGTTGTGATGTCCACCTATGCCATCAGCGGAATCTGCGCAGCGGTGGCGGGGCTGATTGTGGCGGCCGATATTCGCGGGGCCGATGCGAACAACGCGGGGCTGTGGCTGGAGCTGGACGCCATTCTGGCGGTGGTGATTGGCGGTGCCTCGCTGATGGGCGGGCGATTTAACATTCTGCTGTCGCTGATGGGGGCACTGATTATTCAGGCGATGAATACCGGTATTTTACTGTCGGGCTTTCCGCCGGAACTTAATCAGGTGGTGAAGGCGGTGGTGGTGATGTGTGTACTGCTGCTGCAATCCCCGCGCTTTATTGCGATGTTTAAACGGAGACGTGCATCATGATTAAACGTCATCTGCCTTTAATGATTACGCTGCTGGTGTTTGTACTCGGCTATCTGTTTTGCCTGAGCCAGTTTCCCGGTTTTGCCTCGACGCGGGTCATCTGTAATATTCTGACGGATAACGCGTTTCTGGGCATTATCGCGGTGGGCATGACCTTTGTGATTCTGTCGGGCGGCATCGATCTGTCTGTGGGGGCCGTCATCGCGTTTTCTGGCGTCTTCCTGGCCAAAGTCATCGGCGATTATCACCTTAATCCGCTGGTGGCCTTTGCCCTGGTCCTCTGCATGGGGGCGCTGTTTGGTGCGATGATGGGCTGGCTAATCGACGCACTCAAAATCCCTGCGTTTATTATTACGCTGGCGGGCATGTTTTTCCTGCGTGGATGCAGCTATCTGGTCTCCGAAAACTCCATTCCGATTGATCATCCGCTGTACGCCACGCTTTCCGGCCTGGCCTGGAAAGTGCCGGGCGGCGGGCGGCTCAGTTTGTTGGCGTTGATCATGTTGCTGGTGGTTGTAGGCGGGATGATTCTGGCGCACCGCACCCGGTTCGGTAATCAGGTGTACGCCATCGGGGGCAATATGACTTCCGCGCAGCTGATGGGCGTTTCAACCCGCGCCACGACCATCAAAATCTATATGTTGTCGACCACGTTAGCCTCGCTGGCGGGTATTGTGTTTTCCATCTACACCTCTGCGGGTTATGCGCTGGCCGGGCTGGGCGTTGAGCTGGATGCCATCGCCTCTGTCGTCATCGGGGGAACCCTGCTGTCCGGTGGTGTAGGGACCCTTCTCGGCACGTTATTTGGCGTCCTGATTCAGGGGCTGATTCAGACCTGGATTAACTTCGACGGCACGCTCAGTTCCTGGTGGACCAAAATCGCCATTGGCATCCTGCTGTTTGCCTTTATCGCCCTGCAACGGTTACTCACCGTAATTTGGGACAGGCAGCAGAATGCACCGGTGAAGCGGCTGAGTTGACGTCAGGCAGGTGCATGAGAAAGCGGCGCTGCGGCGCCGCTTTTGTCGGTGTCGGGCAGGGAAGAGGGACGCGACGAACCAGCGGCAACCTTATCGTCATCTCAGGCGCGGGCATCAACGATGAGGGCTCGGGCGCAGGGGGAATAAGCCCGCACGGCCGCCGGGCTCTGTCTTTGAAACCGCCGCGCCGGTACCCGACGCGGTAAGGTTATTAAAAGCTCGTCCAGCCGTCGTCGGCATTGTCCGCCTTCGTGGTAACCGCCTTCGTCTGGCGTGGAGACATGACCGTGGGCGCGACACCGTCCGTCGCCACCGTGGTCGCCGGAGAACCCAGGCTGAACACGGAAACGGCCTGTAACAGCATGTCGGCCTGTTCTTTCAGACTGGATGCGGCAGACGCGGATTCTTCCACCAGTGACGCATTCTGCTGTGTGGTGCTGTCCATTTCTGTCACGGCGGTGCCCACTTGCTCAATGCCACGCGCCTGTTCGGCACTGGCAGTGGTAATCTCTTCTACCGTATCTGTCAGTTTGCCCACAGCAGACAGAATGCCTGACATGGTTTCAGACGCGTGAACGACCAGTTCATTTCCCTGGCCTACGCTTTGGGCGTTTGCCGCGATCAGCTGGCGAATTTCACCGGCTGCGGTGGCGCTGCGCTGTGCCAGCGATCGCACTTCACTGGCGACGACCGCAAAGCCTTTGCCGTGCTCGCCTGCACGGGCGGCTTCCACCGCGGCGTTAAGCGCAAGGATATTGGTCTGGAAAGCGATCCCGTCGATAACGGCGGTGATTTCAGCGATACGGCCGGAGCTGTCGCTGATGGATTTCATGGTGCCGGTGATCGCCTCTGTCGCGTCACTGCCTTTATTGGCCACTTCACGCACACTGACCGCCAGTTGCCCCGCCTGACGGGCATTGTCGACGTTATTTTTGACCGTCATACCCAACTGCGTCATCGTTGCGGCGGTCTGTTCCAGCGAGCTGGCCTGTTCTTCGGTACGTTGTGAAAGCTCTGCATTACCCTGAGCAATCTGTGTGCTGGCCGAGGCAACACTCTCCGCGTTTTTCCTGACCAGGCTGACCGTATTGATTAGCGAATCCTGCATTTCGCGGATGGCGGACAACAGTTTGCCCGTTTCATCTTTACCCGTGGTTACGACGACACCACTCAGATCGCCGTGGGACACGCGATAGGCGGCCTCAACCGCTTCTTTCAGTGGACGTGTAATACTGCGGGTGATAATCGCGGCGGATATGGCGGCCAACAGCAGCGCAACAATCCCGGCAATAATGAGTATCATCAGCGCATCGGCGCGATCTTCCCCCGATTTGTCGGCCGCGTATTTCATGCGCGCTTCCTGAAACGTCTGCATCTCTTTCAGCGACGCCATGAAGTCACCCTGCGTCTGGTAACGGGGGCCAAAAAGCAACTGCGTCGCCTCATCACTTTTTCCCTGCTGAGCCAGCGCGACAACCTCATCGATAAAAGGCAGGAACAGGGCTGAGCGGGCGTTCAGTTGGTCAAAAATCGCTTTGCCCTGAGACGTGCTGACCTGTTTGCCCATCTGCGCGATCAGCGTATCCACTTCATGACGTTCCCCACGGTAATCACTTATGGCTTTCTCTCTTTTCGTCACGTCTTTAAGAAGAATGGCATTTCGTGCCAGACGGCTCATATCAGAGGTGTAATAGCGCAACGCAGCAGACGAGGAGGATTTGCTGTAGAGCGCGCCCGAGATCTCATCATTGGCGTTGCCGAGTGAGTTAATTTTTATCACGCCGATCAGGACCATAAAAATAACCAGCAGCGCCATAAAGCCGAAGGCGGCCCCAAGCCGTATTCCAATTCTGATGTTGTTCATATGCATTCCATAGTGTCAGGCCCCGGCATGAACGAGCCCGATGGGCGAGCTGATGCGAAAATGTTTTACGTAAAGGTCGGAAGGTGATCGGTATAAAATTTTGTAAGGTTAACTATCGCCAGTCGTGGTATCGGCATTATTCGGCAAAGGCTTTAGGTGAAATATTCACTTTGAGTAACATTTACTCAAGTAAATAATTTGTTAAATAAAGCACGGCTGAGTGGCGGTCTTATGGCCTCGTGCGGCGCATCGTCAGAACGAGACCGCTAAAAGCCGTGACAGGCGTAAACTGCCAGGTTCAGAAAGGACGTAACCCGTCGGGTGAGGAAAAAACGTGTCTGTGTCGATATGGCCGCCAGACAGCAGCGGTAGCGGGCGCAAAACGGCCGGACAGGGCGCGGACCCACACCGCAACGAAACAGACGGAAAGGCGGTTCAACGGTTGATGTCTCAGGTAACGCCCGTGCACAGGCCCGTTACTTGCCTATTCCCAGCTGCAGTTTCCGTTGGCAATTTCGCTCAACGGTTCTTCTCGCCACGGCCAGGGGTGCCTGAGCACCACGCGGCTGGCGAATTTGGCAATGCCGATTTCGTCGTCCAGCAGCCGCGCCATTAAATCCTGAAACCGGTAAAGGTTGGGGGCGATGATTTTCAACAGATAATCGTAGCCGCCGCTGATGTTGTAGCACTCGACAATCTCCCGATACTGACGGGCACCGGTTTCAAACCGCAGGAAATCAGCAGGGTAATGACTCGCCAGGGTGATCTCGGAGAACACCACCAGATTGCAGCCCAGTTTATTCAGTGAAATCCGGGCGGCATAACCGGCGATAATGCCGCTCTGCTCCAGACGGCGGGTTCGCGCCAGACAGGGACTGGGGCTGAGGTTTATTGCCTCAGCCAGTTCGACAATCGAACAGCGCCCCTCGCGTTGCAGATGCTCAAGTATCCGGATATCGGTGCGGTCAGGGAGCCTGGCATGTGACATAGATGGCGTATTCTCTCAGGTTGAATGGCCCATGCGTGCTGCGGTGGCGTCCGTCAACGCCTGGTCGAGCACGTCGATTATTATTTCCGCCTGTTCGGCCGTCAACACCAGAGGAGGACGGATCTTCAATACGTTATGGCCCATGGCGCAGGCACTCAGCAATACGCCTTTTTGCCGCATCCGGTTCACCACCTGACTGGTCAGCCAGCGGTCGGCTGCGCGGCTCTGCCGATCAGAAACCAGTTCCACGCCGACAAACAGGCCCGCCCCCCGGACATCGCCGATGGCTTCGTGCCGGTGGCTCAGGCCGCGAATGCCTTCCAGCAGCCTGTTCCCGGTTTCACGCGCATGCGCAATCAGTCCCTCTCGCTCAATGGTATCCAGCACCGCCAGGGCCGCCGCGCAGGAAACAGTATTACCGGCAAAGGTATTGAAGTAGCGGGAGCGCTGCCCAAACTCCGCCAGCACGTCGGCTGTGGCCAGTAAACCGGCAACAGGCTGACCGTTGCCCATGGGTTTGCCCAGCGTCACGATATCCGGTCTGAGTCCGTGACGTTGAAAACCCCACATGTTTTCGCCCGTGCGGCCAAAGCCGGGCTGGACTTCATCGGCGATAAACAGGCCGCCAGCCTGCCGGATGGCGTTCACCGCGCCGTGCAGGAAGCCGGTCGGGCCGGGCAGGATCCCGTCGCTGGTAAAGAGTGAATCCACGATCAACGCAGCAGGCTGAATGCCGTGACGTTGCAGATCGGCAATGGCCATTTCCACATCCTGGGTAAAACGTTCGCTCAGATCGACACCGTCGGCGTGATAGGCGCGCGGGGCAGGGACCAGCCGAACATGCGGCCCCAGATCGACGCTTTTGCCCAGCGAGGGTGAGAACTGTGAGACGGCGTCCGTAATGCCATGATAGGCGGTTTCGGTCACAATAATTCCGGTGCCACCGGTCCGGATTTTGGCAATACGAAAGGCCAGATCGTTGGCTTCACTGCCCGTGCAGGTCAGCATCAGGTGAGCCAGGTGGGTTTCAGGTACCGTCGCCAGCAGGCGCTCAGCCAGGGTCAGAATCGTGTCATGCAAATAGCGCGTGTTGGTGGCCAGCGTTTTGACCTGATTGCAGATGGCGTCCGTCACCGCCGGATGGCAGTGCCCCAGCGATGTCACGTTGTTATACACATCCAGATAGCGGCGCCCTTCGGGATCGAACAGCCAGGCACCCTCACCGCGCACGATGTGCAGAGGATGTTCATACATCAGGCGATAGGCCGGGCCCAGCAACGCATCGCGGCGGTCAATCATCGCCACGGTCACCGGGTCAACATCGGCCTGCCCGGGGATATAGGCATTAACCATATTCAGGTCGGTGGTGCTTTTCATGAAAGTCTCCCGTATCAGAGTTCGGCCAGCAGGCGATCACGTGCCGTGTCGCGGGACAGGTCTGCCAGCATCGACAGCGCCTCCCAGGCGGCAGGATTGTGACGCATGATGTAAGCGCGGTTATGTGGATAGCGGGCCGCGCGCCATTCGGTAATCAGAACAGTAATCAGATGACGCGTCGCCATCAGGTCGGTGACAAGAGCCTGTTCCAGATCGGTGAGCGGCAGGGTTTTGTGGTAGGCACCGACGAACTGCGCAGCCCCTGCGAAGGGATCGTCACAGCCGGTCATCTGAAAGGCCGCGGCAGTGGCCACTTCGCCTACCAGCGGTGCATAGATCATGTCGCCAAAGTCAATGATGCCAGTGAGACGCTCCTGTTCATCTGGCGCAACCAGCACGTTATACAGGTGATAATCGTTATGGATCACCTGCGCCCGCAGCGAGCCAAGACGCGGCAATACCTGGGTGGTGAAGCGCATCATAAATTTTTCTGCGAGGCGACGCCGTGCCGGATCGATGACTGCCTCCAGTTTGTCCATCAGGCGATGCGCGGCGGAAACATTCCACAGCAGATCGTGGCGGGCGGCCGGATGTGAAAAACCCTGCAACGCCAAATCCAGCCGGCCCAGACAGCACGCCATGGCCCGACGCTGTGCGGGGGTAGGTTGGGTATCCCTGACCTGAGTGCCCTCCAGCCAGCTCAGCATACGAACCAGCGTGGTGCTCCCTGCTGGTAACGTGACAGCGTCACATTTCTTACCCGCTGATGTGCGCACGACGCGCGGTGTGGGCAGATCCGGTGCTACCTCGGCGATATGCTCAAGCGCGGCGATCTGGAAATCGACAATCGCCTTCGCTTCGGCGGGATTACTGATTTTCAGGACAAAACGCGTACCGGTCCGGGTTTCAATGCAGCAGTTCTGGTCGCGTTCGCTTGCCAGCGGCTGCACAACGGTATCCGTCATACCGTACCGCTCTGCCACTAACGCCTGTACGGCAGATAACGACAGCGCAGGCGCGGCGGTATTCAGGGCGACAGCCTGATGTGTCTCAGTTTCAGACATGATGTTTCCCTGCCGTTGAAGAGATTACAGGCCCAGCAGGCCGGGAAGCTGGCGGAAGTCGGTCAGGCGGTTCACACCGTAACCGTCAATGGCCGGCTCATGACCGCGATCGATAAACGCCCTGGCCATAAAGCCCAGATCGCACGCTGTCATCAGGTCATAACGAAAACTGGATGAACAGTGCATCATCTGTTCGGGGCCGCAGCCCAGTTGGTCGAACATATACTCAAAGATCCGGGCACGCGGCTTGTAGGCCTGGGCTTCTTCGGCGGTGTACACCGCATGAAAGGGCGCGCCGAGACGGGTAACGCTGTGCGGGATCAGGTCGATCATGGAATTGGATAAAATCACTAACGGAATATGCTGTGCTATCGTCGTCAGCGTCTCAACCACATGCGGATGAGGTTGCCAGCTGGCCACGGCAGCATAAAGCGTCTGCGCATCGCTTTCCTGATAGACGACGCCATGGGCATGACAGGCGCGCTGAAGCGCATTTTCAATCACCTGGTAAAATGGTTTCCAGGCACCCAGCACCTCATCAAGCCGGTAGAAACGAAAATGCGCCAGGAAAGTCGCCATGTGCGCTTCGCTGACCCGATCGGCATAAATGCCCTTTGCCGTTGGGCCCATTTCGAAATTGATTAGCGTGCCATAGCAATCAAAGCTGATAAATTTTGGCCTGAAAATCATTTGCTTAACCTCTTTCATGTGGATGAAAGAAGTATATCGCGCGACACAAACACATAATTTCTTATTACCGCGACAAAGAAGGGGTTTTTGCTCAATTGCGGCCGCTTTACGGCATCGGGCCGGGTGGTGTGGAAGATCCTCACTGACGGGGCAGGCTGAAACGGCGGGACCGGACGTAATGATGCCCAAAAACGTAGTGCGTACGGGCATTGTGTTTTACACTGCGCGCTGCAAAAATTAAGGTGATAAACGATTAAACAGGCGACAATGGCGATGAACGGTACAATTACTACCTGGTTTCAGGATAAAGGCTTTGGTTTTATTAAAGATGAAAACGGCGATAACCGTTATTTTCATGTCATCAAAGTTGCCAATCCTGACCTGATTAAAAAAGATGCCTCGGTCACGTTCGAACCTACGACGAATAATAAAGGGCTGTCAGCGTTTGCGGTGAAAGTCCTGCCGGAGAGTAAATACATTTATATTGCGGGTGAGCGCATCAAACTTACCGCGATTAAATCTTACGTTGTTTTCAGTGAAGACGTTCCGGCAGATGCAGGGATTGATAAAGAAAACACGGTGCTGTCGGTGGGAATACTGATGAATAATATCCGACCCAAATCAGCGCAAAAGACGAAAGCGATGCGCACCCTGAAAAAACTGGCGATCACGACCTTTCAGGGCGCAACCTTAATCTTCACGGAAGATGAGATTGATATTGACGCTACCGTCAAAATGCTCAAAGTCTGATGCCCGATAACGCCGCTGGCCCGCTGGGACGACGGCCTGGCCGACAAGGCGATGTTCATGGAGCGAGGTCATGCGCCGCCAGCAGCGCCGTTATGACGCACCTGCCACGCGCCGCAGATCCGTACCTGACCTCGCGCTTTCCGCCTGTCTGCCGACGCAAAAAGGCGGGGCGGTAACGCCTCAGGCTCACTTCTACACCCTAATTTCACCGATGCAGAGACGACCATGACAAAACTCACTCTTCAGGAGCAGTTATTAAAAGCGGGACTGGTAACCAGTAAAAAAATGGACAAGGTCCAGAGAACCGCGAAAAAATCACGCGTGCAGGCGCGCGAAGCGCGAGAAGCCGTAGAAGAAAACAAAAAAGCGCAGATCGAGCGGGACAGGCAGCTCAGCGAACAGCATAAACAAGCGGTGCTGGCGAAAGAGTATAAAGCGCAGGTGAAGCAGTTAATTGAAATGAACAGAATCGTCGTGGCAAAAGGTGAGATCGGTTTTAACTTCACGGATAACAACCTGATTAAAAAAATCATGGTCGATAAACCTGTGCAGACCCAACTGATTAACGGTCGCCTGGCCATTGCCCGTCTGATGGCAGAAAACAGCGACGAGCCGCACTACGCGATTATTCCGGCCAGCGTCGCGGATAAGATCGCGCAGCGCGATCCCGACAGCATTGTCTTAAACAGCGCACTCAGTCAGGACGCGCAGGAAGAGGACGATCCTTATGCCGATTTCAAAGTGCCAGACGATTTGATGTGGTAATCCACGCGACATCAGCCGCTTCAGACCGCCTCCGCCTGGTCGCGGGGCGCAGAATAACCGCATGGCGTTTTACCCCTAAAACGGACTGTCATGACGGGCCTGAATCGCGTCTCCGCTGACAGGATGGTTAAAATGCAGCTCGCTGGCATGCAGCATCAGTCTGGGTGCCCGTGCGCTGTGCGGCGGCAGACCGCCATACCACTCACAGCCTAAAATAGGGTGCCCCAGGTGCTGACAGTGAATACGCAGCTGGTGAGTGCGACCGGTTTCAGGACGTAACTGCACCCGCGTGACCGGCAGAGACGGCCCGTCATCTGGGACATACGTAAAACGCGCCAACACCTGATAGCGCGAGCGCGCTGGTTTGCCGGTGCGTGCGCAAATCGCCATCAACGGAAACTGCTTCGCAATCGGCGCATCCACTCTTCCCTCATCGTGTTCAACGTGGCCGCAAAGTAGCGCGGTGTAAACTTTGC
This sequence comes from Pantoea sp. SGAir0183, assembly GCF_043545505.1. NCBI lineage: Bacteria > Pseudomonadati > Pseudomonadota > Gammaproteobacteria > Enterobacterales > Erwiniaceae > Pantoea > Pantoea sp. SGAir0183. The sequence goes on along the minus strand of NZ_CP028053.1, from coordinate 2,387,846 downwards.
TGACGCTTCGCTGACTGAACTGCGCGCACAGGGCGGCATTGATCGCCTTATTACGGGCAATGACCATCAGCCCGGAGGTGCCGAAATCCAGCCGGTGAACCAGGGTACAACCGGGAAAGCGCGCTGCCAGCCGGAAATGGACCGAGTCCTGATTTTTCGGGTGCCTGCCGGACAGGCTCAGCAGCCCGCTGGGTTTGTTAATCAGCAGCAGGTGCGCGTCCTCATAGAGGATCGCGATCGCCTCATGGCAGGGCGGCGCAATAACATCGTCGAACAGGGCAGACATCAGGCAGCCTCAAAGGGAAGCGGGCGCGGATAGTAACCCATTTTCCGCCCGCAGGCGAATCACGCCAGGCGCAGGATAAGCCCGCGCACGCTGCGTTAGTTAATGCCGGTCACAGCGGCTAACGGCTGATAGCCAGCGCGGTGATCGCTGGCGTGCTTACCGGCAGGCCGGACGTCATCGGTTCACTGCGGGGATCTGACCAGATCAGCACGGTTGCGGGCACCGCGCCAGTAAGCTCCGGGCGTGACACGCTGTTCACCGCCTTGTTGCAGGCGGGAACAGACATCACGACAGGGCGCGACAGACCAGGCGCATCCTGCCAGCTAACCGGGCCCGCGCCACAACAGGCTGCATTATCTTTCCGTCTTTCCCTGGCGCTGGCAGCGACACAGCCGGTTACGGGGCGTCAAAAAAGGTTAATAAAAAATACCTAAAGGTTTTTCATGAATACCCGTTATAGATAAATGCAGTGTGATCATTATAACTGCATAAAAAATAACGAATCAGGGCTGCTGAATAAAGGGAATGGCATTCATGATGAACAAAATTATCGTTACGGGCACGCTGGCTTTACTCTTTCTGACGGGATGTGCGGAGAATAAAAATACGCATTTGATCAAGGCGGAGAACGGCAGTTCACTAACCGTCAACACGATTTTCGCACCTACCGATATGAATAATAATACCTACGCGGATGTTAAACTGCGCCAGGTCACGCCGGCCCGAGCCGGGACAGGAATGGGAATAGCGGTACTGAGTGCCGTGCTGGGGGGCGGCATCAGCACGGGTTCATTTGATAAGAATAACTACAAGGGCAGTGATATTGACAGCATGCCGGAACCTACCGCCGCGTATTTCACGCCCAAAGCCGACGTCAAAATCCAGCAATGGCTGAATAAAAATGGCGGGGGTTATGCTTACACACAACCCTTGTTCATTGCTGCCTCAAAATGGTCGCTGGTGTACACCGATATGTCGTCCGGCAACAGTAACTACGATTTAACGTATCGGGTCCTGTTTTATAAACGTCCGGAAGGCGGCACGATCCTGAGTCCCTATGTGGTTTCGGAATGTGAACCCGCGCATGTCACCGCACCGCTGAATGACTGGACGGCCAACCATTACGCCAAAGTCACGCAGGTGACGCAAAAGATGATGGATGCCTGCCTGCTGGAGCTGGATAATCAACTGCCACGCTTACTGAAAAAATAGTGAGCAGTACGGCCTGTTTTAACCGGCAGGCCGTGCAACAAGCGCCTTAGTCTCCGCTGTAAATCCGTCTCCCAACGTCCTTTATCCGCTGCGCCATAAAGATAATGACCACAGCAATTAATTTTCAGGCCGCGCCTGCCGATAATCTAATCACAACTCTGAACGGAGGGCGTTTCGATGTCTGAACTTAAACTGTCTTTATCTGCGGATGATACGCGCACACTGATCATTCGTGCAGGTTTTATGCTGCGTAATTTACGTAACAGCCTACGTGAACTGGGCTACGATCAAATCCTGTCAGAGGTCGCGGGCGGGATCCCGGATGCCCGCGCGCGTCTGGGCTATGTGGTGACTATGACCGAAAATGCGGCCAGTGAGGTACTGGGCTGCGTGGAGCTGACACAGCCTGCGCAGACAACGCTACAGGATAAGGCGGAAAGTCTGCTGGCGCGCTGGAACAGCACGGCTATCACACCGGAAAACGAGGGCGCGGCACGGGCGCTGGCGGAAGAAACGCGCACATGGCTTGGCACAGTGCCGCAGTTAACCGGTTTCACCCGTCAGCAACTTCAGGCGGTGATGATGGCTCAGGGTTTCCAGGACCTGACGGGCCAGATTATCCAGCGCATGACGAAAATGCTGAACGAGCTGGAAGTCCACCTGGTTCAGGTGCTGAGGGATAACGTGCCCGCACAGCCTGTGGCCAAAGTGGCCAGTCCACCGGCTGCTGCACAGCCATCAGAGAGCCCGTCAGCCTCGCAGGATGACGTGGACGATTTGCTCGCCAGCCTGGGACTCTAAGGCTGGACTCGCTCTCTTTAAGACCGATCTCTTCCGGCATACTAAAGGGTTGCCTGCGCCATTCGTCAGGCAGGGGGGCGACCTCTCAGCGATACCGCCCACCGGCGCCTTTTTCGCAACACCGACGGCACAGCGGGACAGATTTCTTCTCCCGTTTTGCCAGCCGCACCGCGCATCCTGGCGCGGTACTGTCAACGGCGGCAGTCGCGTATGCCTGCCTGGCCGTCGGCTGTCAGGGCTTGCGCTGACATAAACATCCCCACACAAAACGGCGATCCGCTGCTTCGCGAAAGAATAAAAATGCTATAAATAACAGTTAATTGCATTTGGCTGTCTCGGGCCATATGCATGCTGGCAGGGCTTTTTTGCCGACAGGTCAGTCAATTGTTAAAAAATTTCATAAACTAATGTGCGCAATGACTTCATTCGTAGATAACCGGGAACACAACGGTTACTGATTTTAGTGACTTATCCGACAACTCAGGTTGCTGACGGACTATAAGGGGAAATGATGCCATTACTTATTGGGGAGTTATCGGGTGCGCCAACATGGATACCTGCTGTATTGCTCGTCACGCTTTCATTTATCGTGGGCTTTCTGGCCCGGTTTATTTTTCTCAGGTTCATCCGCTTCTGGCAGAACCGGGACCGAAAACTGTTCAAATCACTGGAAAAGCACCTGCGCGGTTCGCTGTTTCTGTTTATCCCCTTGGTGTTGATCAATATCGGCATTAACTACATCGATCTGCGTCCTGAAACCGTGGCGTTTATCACCTCCACCGCCAATATCTTTATCATTTTATCGATTTGTTCCATTTTGATTCGGTTGACCAATGTGGCGCAGGATATGCTTTTTATTCGCTACGATATCAATCTGTCGAACAATCTGCGTGCCCGTAAGATTCGCACGCAGTTAATTTATGTGAAAAAAGTGGCCATCGTGATCCTGGTCTCGCTGAGTCTGTCGATGATCTTGCTCAGCTTTCCCGGCGTGCGTAAATTCGGCACGACCATCCTGGCCGGTGCGGGCGTCGCAGGCATCATCATCGGTTTTGCGCTGCAAAAGTCGCTGGTTAACCTGTTTGCCGGTATTCAGATTGCCTTTACCCAGCCAATCAAAATTGATGACGCTGTTGTGGTGGAAAAAGAGTGGGGCTGGATAGAGGAGATCAATCTGACGTATGTGGTCGTGCGTATCTGGGATCTCCGTCGGCTGGTGCTGCCGATTACCTATTTCACGGAAAACGCCTTCCAGAACTGGACGCGCAACAACGCGCAAATCCTGGGCTCGGTGTTTCTGTATGTGGATTACTCCCTGCCGCTTGAGCCGCTGCGTCAGCATTTCGAGAAAGTGCTCAGTGAAACCAAACTCTGGGATCAGCAAACCCAGGTGCTTCAGGTCACCGACACCTCTGAAAAAACCATGACAATCAGATTATTAATGACGGCACAAAATTCGCCCACCGCCTGGGATTTGCGCTGCTACGTGCGGGAAAAAATGATCGAATTTATTCAGCAGAACTACCCGCAGAGCCTGCCGCATGTCAGGGCAACGCTGACTGAGACGGACTCGCGCTGACGCCAGGGGTTCTCACGTCTGTATTGAGGCAGGAGGCTGGCTCACCCGTGTGGGGCAAACGGGCGTGGGGCAAGGAAAGTGTGGCGTTAAGCCACAGGCGGGCGCGACGTCTGGACTGCATTGACACGCCGGTCTCAGGGACGGTCAGCGACACCGCTGCGTGCGGGGCGGTGGCGTTCCTGGCGGACAGCATGATCGAGCAAGATAACTGCCGCTGTCGACTGTCCGCCAGGGACAGGCTTTGTCATGACGACGCCCACCTGTTCCTGGCGGTTTGTGCCGAATTTATTGCTCACTGGCGGCGGTTGCCGCCTTTTTTACACCTGGAATGCCGCGACCATGCCGCGCAGCGCATGCGCCTGTTCCGACAGTGAGCGTGACGCCGAAGACGATTCTTCAACCAAGGCGGCATTGTTCTGCGTCACGCCATCCATCTGGCTCACCGCGATACTGACCTGCGAAATGCCCTGCATCTGCTCGGAGGAGGCCAGAGAGATATTATCCATGGCGTCAGCCAGTTCGCCGACCATTCCAACGATTTTCAGGATGCTCTGCCCGGTTGAGGAGGCAACCGTCACGCCGCTTTCCACCTGTTCAACGGCCTGTTCTATCAGCGTTTTAATGTCACGTGCTGCTGTAGCGCTGCGCTGGGCCAGCGTGCGCACTTCGCCCGCGACCACGGCGAAACCGCGTCCTTCCTCGCCGGCACGGGCCGCCTCAACAGCCGCGTTCAGGGCCAGGATATTGGTCTGAAAGGCAATGCTTTCGATCACGGCGGTGATGTCGCGCACTTTAGTGGCGCTGACCGAAATGTCATGCATGGTGTGCGTCATGCGCTGCATGTCAGATTCGCCCGTGCGGGCAAGCTGTGCGGTTTCACGTGCCGAATCGGCCGTCTGCTGTGCACCGGCCGTATTGCTTTTCACCGTGGCCGTCAGCTGCTCCATGCTGGCAGCCGTCTCCTGCAAAGCCGCCGCCTGCTGTTCGGTACGTGAGGACAGTTCGGTATTGCCCTGCGCGATTTCATCGGCAGCCAGCGCAACGGAGGCCGAAGCCTCTTTAATCTGGGAAACCAGCGCACGGAGCCTGGCTTGCATGACGTCAAGGGAGGCCAGCAGGCTGGTGGTGTCCTTGCGGCGCAGTGACACGGCGGCGGTCAGATCGCCGGCTGCGATGGAGGCGGCCAGCGCCTGCGCCTGTGCCGGTTCACCGCCCAGCTGGCGCATCAGCACGCTGATAGTGACCGCACAGGCACCGACCGCGACAATCACAGAAGCGGTGGCCAGTAGCATCAGAATCAGCGAGGCGCGGGCAGTAGAATGGCTGTTTTGTTGCACAGCAGCCTGGCTGTTTTTCTCCTGAATCTCTGTCATATCGCGCAGAGCATTCAGTAACTTAGTCTGAACAGGACGCACGTCCTTTAACAGATAGTCCGTGGTTTCTTTATCAAGATTGGCCAGCCCGAGCCTGGTTGCCTGATCCAGGGCGGCAAACGTTGGTCCTTCGCTGTCGGTAATTCTTTTGAAAGCCTCACGACCCGCCGGCGTAGAGTCGGTTGCCAGGATAGCGCCGAGCGCCTGACGGTTAGCAATAAAGAGCGCTTTCTGTTTCTGAATCCGCGTGACTTCAGGCTGCATCGCCTGGGTGTCGCTGAGTAGCGCGATATTCCTGACGGCAATGCCCATATCTCTGACTTCACCGTACATGGATTGCGCTAACTGATACTTTTTCATCTTGATGTTGACGGTATCGTCCATGCCTTCACGGGCATGATGCAGGGCCTGTTGGGCGATCCCGGTGCACAGGATGAACAAAAGAATAAGCAGGCCAAAACCTGCAATAAGGCGTGTGGATATTTTCATTATTGTCTCATTATGTAGGTTAAATTTGCTGTGTTTGCGTTCGTAGCAAAAAGGACATTACTTTTTACGGCTACGTTTAAATCGTATCAGAAATAAGCAGTTTTGCTTTTTCGTGCGCACATTTTGCCGAACAGGCCTCATCACATTTTCCAATGACGCATGGCCTTGTCACTTCAGCGTGAGCATGACACCATCCTTGCCTGTCTATACATGTACTGTCACCCTGCGTTGGCGTCCGCCGGACGTAAACAGCAACGCACCCCATACACTGCCCAGTGAGGAAATGATGCCAGCCGAAACATCTGCAGCAGGTTATTCAGGCGTTGAGCAACCGCGCCTCTCTGAAAGCCGTTCCATTGATTACATCCCACTGCGGGAGCGACATGGTCATCCTTTTAGCCAGTTCACATTGTGGTTTGGCGGAAATCTGCAAATCACCGCGATAGTTACGGGTGCGCTGGCGGTGGTGTTGGGGGGCGATGTGGTCTGGTCACTGGTGGGATTACTGGTCGGACAGATCCTGGGCGCAGGTATCATGTCATTACATGCGGTTCAGGGGCCGCGCCTGGGTTTACCGCAAATGATCACCAGCCGCATGCAGTTCGGCGTCTATGGGGCGGTCATTCCGCTGCTGCTGGTATGCATGATGTACGTCGGTTTTTCGGCCAGCGGTACCGTGCTGGCCGGTCAGGCGCTGGCTAAGCTGGTGCATGTCAGCAATGCGACGGGGATGATCCTGTTTAGCGCGATAATCATCGTCATTGCGGTGCTGGGGTACCGGGTGATCCATCAGCTTGGCAAACTGGCCAGCCTTATTGGTGTACTGGCTTTTGCTTATCTGTTTATCACATTGGTGGTGACGCATGACTTAACGCCTGTCTGGCAGAATCAGCACTTCACGCTGGCTCATTTCCTGTTGGCGGTATCGCTCTCCTCCTCATGGCAGATCGCATTTTGTCCTTATGTCTCCGACTATTCGCGCTATTTGCCTGCGAATGTCTCCGCGAAAACGTTGTTCTGGTCAGTGTTTTTCGGCACCGTAACGGGGACGCAGGCGTCCATGACGCTGGGTGTGATTGTCGCGGCGCTGGCCGGAAAGGCGTTTGCGGGCAACGAGGTTGGCTATATTGTCAGCCTGGGTAGTACGCCCACGATGGCGATGGTGATCTATTTCGCTATCTGCTTCGGCAAAATCACGTTCACCACCCTGAACGCTTACGGCAGTTTTATGGCACTGACCACTATTGTCTCGGGTTTCCGCCGGCAATCCGCAATGGGTCGGGGTGCACGCATTCTGTTTGTGGTCCTGATGGTCAGTGTGGCCTGTGTGATTGGATTGCTGAGTGAACCCGCTTTTCTGAAAACGTTCACCCATTTTCTGCTGTTTTTACTGGCGTTTTTCGTGCCATGGAGCGCGATTAGCCTGATCGATTTCTATGTGATCACCCAGGGCAAAGTGGATATTCCTGCGCTGTCACAGCCAGACGGACGTTATGGCCGCTGGAACAGGGTGGGGATTACCGTTTATGTCCTGGGTGTGCTGGTACAACTGCCGTTTATCGACAATCCACTTCATCATGGTTCACTCACCTGGCTGTTTGCCGGTAACGATGTGTCGTGGTGTATTGGCTGGTGCATCACGGCACTGCTGTGGTGGATGGCCCGCCGCTGGGATCGCCGGGGCACCCCCGTCCATTCAGTCTCCCTGGCAGAATAGCCGTTGCCATGTTTTCTGGCGGCAGGTAAGACGGCTTAACGGGGGAATGGAAAAGCGGTTTACGGCATCTTCCCCGTCTGAACAATGGACAACATCGCGTCACAGGCATTTCCGAAAGGGACCCGATGAATCGTCCTGACCGTATCGATGTTCATCGCAAACCGGGCACAGAACCGCCTCCGCCCGTACAGGATTCATGCGGTTACGCCTGCCTGCGGGCGTTGCCGTCAACGTAACACAATGCTGTTCACAGAAGCGGGAGATCGCATACGAACAGCATGAGCCCCCTGTCACGGGAGATGTCTGATACGCCGCGTTTTATCGTGACATGTTTACTAACAATATTCTGTAAAGTAAGTTTTCGCCCTCCCAGCCGCGCTATGCGCGACTTTGCCGTATTGGCTTTGCTTTCTGTCCCCTTTGTCCCACCCGAATTTCATTTTGTCATCTATATAGATTTCCCTGTCAGCCGTTACTGACAGGTGAAGGAAACACACATTTTCATTTGCAGAGATCTTTCCGGCAAATGTATTCAGCAAAGTCGGACTACACACAGCAGTAGCAACATTATCGGGGAAAACACCATGAAAATTGCCACACGTCTCGCTGCAGGCTTCAGTCTGCTCATCCTGCTTTTTGTGCTCTGCACAGGCATTGCGTTTCACGCACTCTGGCAGGCACGGGACGACATGGATAATGCCGTCAACAATAAAATGTATCGGTACAATCTGATCCAGGATATGCGCAGTGCTGCCCGGGATATGTCCGTTGCGGTAAGAAATATTGCCTTACTGACCGATGCAAAAGAGAAGCAAACCGAGTGGGAGCGGGTGCAAAACCAGAAAGCGAACTACCTGGCGAAACGCGAAAAACTGGTGAGCAGCATGTCACAGAATGTATCAGCCGAAGGAAAAAATGCCCTGGAGAACCTGCTCGCTAAAGATGACCAGGCGCTGAACCTGATCACCATGGCAGGCCAGAAGGCGATGCAAAGCGACCAGGCGGCCACGATTGATTACCTGCTGAAAACGGTACGGCCGGTACAGCGGAAAATGCTGGATGCACTGGATCGGCTTTCTGAAATTCAGATGGAGGTGAGTCAAAAAACGGTTTCTGATGCCAGAGAGTCAGCGTCACGTACGGCCAGTCTGATGGCGATAATGGTCTTTTTGTCTCTGGTTGTTGCTGTGATGGCCTGCGTTATCATTATCCGTACGCTGATGCGCCAGCTGGGCGGCGAACCGGCGCAGGCACAGGTGCTGGCAGCATCGATTGCGTCCGGAAATTTAACGTCACCTGTCACACTTCGTCGTAACGACACGACCAGCCTGCTGGCCTCCCTTCATGTCATGCAGGCCAACCTGCGCAACATGGTCGCGAATATCCGGGATACGTCGAACGCTGTCGCGTTAGCCGCCGATGAAATTTCCAAGGGGAATGCCGAGCTTTCTTCCCGCACCGAACAGCAGGCGGCAGCTTTACAGGAAACGGCCGCCAGCATGGAGCAGCTGACGGCCACGGTGAAAAGCAACACCAGCGGCGCACGGCAGACCGCCGAATCTGCCCGCGAAACCGCCCGTCTTGCCCGAGGCGGCGAAGAGGATGTGCAGCGGATGGTCGATACCATGCAGGACATATCCATGAGCGCAACGAAAGTGCGTGATATTACGACCGTCATTGAAGGCATCGCTTTCCAGACCAATATTCTGGCGCTCAATGCTGCGGTTGAAGCGGCACGCGCAGGCGAAGAGGGCCGGGGATTTGCGGTAGTGGCCGGTGAAGTCAGAACGCTTGCGCAGCGCAGCGCTACGGCTGCGCGCGATATCAAACTGCTGATTGAAGAGGCGGTAGGTCAGGTAGAAAACGGCACCACGGTGGCGTCTACGACCGGACAAAGCATTGTCAACATTGTGGGGAGGGTGAACGAGCTGGCTGAGGCTATGGATAATATTTCTCTGGCTTCCTCTGAGCAAATGCAGGGCATTTCGCAGGTCAGCATCGCGGTGAGCCAGATGGATGGCGTAACGCAGAACAATGCAGCCCTGGTCGAGGAGTCATCCTCTGCCTCCCATTCGTTGTCAGAACAGGCGCATGCGCTGCGTAACATGGTGGAGGCATTTCAGGTCTGACAGATCACCGCCCGCCGGGCTATCCGGGCGGGCGGTGCAGTAACCGGATGAACCCTGTTATCTGACGCAACGTCATGAATGTTGAGGGGGATATTCTTACTGTCTCAGCTGACAGCGAGTCATTATCAGCATGACACGGGTGACTAACAGGATGCGCCTGGCTGCGAAAATCAACGCCCGGTGAGGCGCAGCCCCTGTCAGGGCTTTCTGATGCGCGCTGACCGGCTGATGGCGAAAGCCGCCTGTGAGACACTTTTCTGTTAACGTAAATATGTCCCGCGCCTGCGTCGTAAAAAAATAACCTCATGTTCACGATGCCGTTTAAAAAAGCAGACAGCAGCAAAGCGTTTATATGGCTGCAATGACACAGCATTGTAGAAAAGAGGAAAATACTATAAGGCTCTTAAAATAGTGCGGTGTTTAATTGAGTTTTGCGAAAAATTAACATCTGATTACATCTCTTATGGTATTCCCTACAGTAATAATGCGGCGCTCAACTACACTTTCTGCGCTGCGCTATACAGTGTCGGCCTAAAGGTGGCAGTTTATTGATTTTTGTTAGCCCGGCATGCCGGGCTTTTTTTATGGCTACAAGTAATGAGTTATCGCTTAAGGATAAATTAAAAATAGGGTTTTATGCGTTGCCGGTTCATCACTGTACAGGCATTCAGCGTGGCTGATGACGTAAAATGTCCCCGTATTGAAAACGACAGGGTAACGGTTTAATGGCGCGCTCCGCCACGCAATTTTCCATAATGATTTGTTTTAAAAGGGTTTTTATGGGTTTTTCGTGTGGTGAGGCTGGCTGTCGCATCAGAAAGCAGCAGGACGCCGCTCAGCAGGGTGAGGACGCGATGCAGGATTTTTCTCCCTTACAAAACAGCGCTCCCGCGTATAGAAAAAATATTTAAATATGTCATTTAAAATACTGTTTAAATTTTCTTGATGGCTTTCCCCTTTTAACAGGAAAAGTGAAAGATAAAGGAGGGTGCTTAACGTAAGGCACAGAAAAAGGGGTGTTATTACGTTTTAAATGCGCGACATTAAATTTTTAGAAAACAGCGTTGCAAAAATAACTGAGGCCTTTCAGTGAGTTGTTTTTTCAGGAGAGAGGCATGTATAAATGGCGTATAAACAGAGCGGCAACTCAGTTTGATTATTTTTTTATGGCGCCGATATTTTATTTGACTGTCTGTATGTCGCCTTTTTTCTGAGTCATATCAGACGTATTTCTTTTCTCTTTTACCTGGTAAAAACAATGACTATAACTCAGCGTCTTTTGTTCACGTTTTCGCTGCTTTCCGCAGCGCTGGTCGCTATGGTTGGCGTATCTGTCAGCGTGTCGCAAGGATTTCAGACCCGCTTCAAATACGTTAATGAAAATACGGTCCCGTCAATCACCGGTATTTCAAAGATGATTGAAGGCAGTAACGCCGTCATCATCGCCCTTTATCATCATCAGAGCGTGACTGACCTGGCCAGGCAGGCTGTCATCGAAAAAGAAGTCAACGACACAATCAAACATATTCGTGCGCTTAATCAGCACTACCTTGCAGAGGACACGTCCAACGAGCAAGACAGGCAAATGACGGAAAAGGCGTTTACGATGATTAATAAAATAGAACGCGACCTGCCGGCCTTTCTGGCCGCCTCACGTGCTCAGAATGATGCTGTGTCTCTGGGAATGTTGCAGGGGACAACAGGGATTGGTGCCGAAGCCCGACAGCTCATTGCGAATTATCAGCAGCAACTTCAGCTCAATACCGATCTCGCCAATGCGCTCAGCAGAGAAAACGACAGAACCTATCACCATACGCTGTTAACCCTGATCACCGGCTCAGCCGCCGCTATTTTGCTGCTGGGGTTTTTTACCGTTAAGACAATTTTAGCCATTCGCCGCCAGCTGAATGCCATGCGCCTGACGATGGAGCAGGCCAGCGAAAACCTCGATCTCACTCTCAAAGCAGATGACACACGCTCTGATGAAATCGGCCTGACGGCAAAAGCGTTTAATCATCTGATTCAGACTGTGTCGCTGTCACTGAACGCTGTGGAAAGTGCCGCGCAGTCTGTCAGTACAGCGTCATCGCAAATGTCAGCGGGTAACGAGGATTTATCGGCAAGGACTGAAGAGCAGGCGGCATCACTTGAGCAAACGGCTGCCAGTATGTCAGAGCTGAGTGAAACGGTGCGTCAGACGGCAGAAAATACCCGACTGGCCAGCCAGTTAGCGAAAAATGCGCGCGAGATTTCAGAAGACAGCGCAGATCGGGTGAAAACAATGCTGACGACGATGGGCGATATACGCGAAAGCTCGGCCAAAATTACCGACATTATTTCTCTCATTGAGGGGATTGCCTTTCAGACCAATATCCTTGCCCTGAATGCGGCGGTCGAAGCCGCACGGGCAGGCGAGCAGGGCCGTGGTTTTGCGGTCGTGGCTGGCGAGGTGCGCAACCTGGCGCAGCGTTCGTCATCATCAGCCCGCGAGATTAAAGCGCTGATTGAATCGTCAATGGGCTTTGTGGAAGCCGGTGCGGTACAGGCTGAAGGGGTGGGTACAAATATGCACAAAATGAACGATGCCGTCCGGCAGGTTACCGATTTGGTCGATGAAATCTCTGTCGCCGCCCAGGAACAGTCTCAGGGAATTAGCCAGGTCCATCTGGCCGTCAATCAAATGGATGATGTGACGCAGCAAAATGCGGCCCTGGTGGAAGAAGCATCCTCTGCGTCGCGTTCATTAATGGAACAGGCCTCAGCATTAAACCGCCTGGTTGCCACGTTTGTTATCCAGCGTGCAGGACCTGACGCGCTTAAGGAAGTGAAAAGCGCGATAGCTCCGCCCGCCATGACGCGCCCTGTCAGCAATATTGTTCCCGCTGCAGCGGAGACCAACTGGCAGAGTTTTTGAAAATCAACACAAACGCCTGTGCTGCTGAAAACGGGCGCAGGCTCTGAACGGGCAGGGGTCACCACAGATTCTCCGTGGTGACCTTGCGGTTCTTACAGAACGTGATCCTTGCAAAAAATCCCTACCGGAGTAAGTTGAAATCCGCCTGACGTGTCACGTCACCGAGGCACGCCACGACCGGGTGTGCGATGACAGAAACATGCAGGCTGTTCGCCGCTTCAGGCGGGATACCCGGGAGGCAGAGCTCAATTCGCCATGCAGAAACCCAACCCTGAAGATGTGGCAGAGGCGTAAAATAAAGGTGCAGGCAGGCGCGATGGGTTCCGGCGCTTCACCGCACGGAATGGCGGACGAAGGGGTGCGCGCGCTTCCTCAAGGAGCCCCTTCAATGCCGAACCTTAATTCTATACAGTCAGGTCACTATGAAACCATCACTGAGCAGATATGCGTTGGCCGTCTTTGCGAGTGCGGCTTTTCTCTTCCCGTCCCTGTCGGCTGTCGCCAGCCCGGTTCCGGCTGGCAACGTCCAGTCCGTGCCGCCGCAGGATGCGCCCTGTTGCGGCGCGCTCACGCCCAACGCGCAAAAGATTCTGGCCGTGCTTGACCATGCGGACGTGGAGCATTTATGGCTGAATCATCATCACGTCAACTGGGAAACGGGCAAGCCTGACAGACCGGATACCTATTCTGGTCCCGGTAATCATACGCACTGCAGTGCGTTTGCGGCGGCGGTAGGCGCACGCCTGGGCGTCTATATGCTCAGGCCGCCTCAGCATAGCCAGATTTTCCTGGCGAGCGCACAAACGCGCTGGTTTGACAGTAGTGAAGGGCGTCAGTCAGGCTGGATCAGGGTCAGCGATGCGTGGCACGCTCAGCAGCTGGCGAATAAAGGCATGCTGGTGGTGGTCGCCTATGAAAGCCCGGATCAGCACAGACCAGGTCATATCGCTGTTGTCAGGCCGTCACGCATCTCGCTGGCAAGATTACGCGCAGACGGCCCGGATATCACCCAGGCAGGCAGCCGAAATATGACGATCGGTCACGCCGCTGCCGCCTTTTCAGGCCACCGGGGCGCCTGGCCTGATGGGGTTAAATTCTTTGCGCATGCACTACCGCAATAAGGGTATTCGGGGCGCGCTTAGCGCCTTGTTATCACCAGCCTGAGGGGTGCCATATTATGCTAAACAGGGTCCGTTATTTCCGGTCTGAAAACACAAGCACGTGGTGAAACAGCCAGCCTGTAGCGCTGTTCGCTTCATGCAACCTGTTAAAGCTTTCTACTGGCAGCAACACCTGGTGCGGGCAGACCTGTCTCCATTTCCTCTGAAACCGACCCGCTGTATGACGACCTGTAAGCCGTCCCCTGTTATCCGGTGTAACCGGTCTTATCACCTGAACGACGGCGATCCCGGCTTCTTCCCGGAGCACATAATCCCTGCTATTCACAATCGAGTGGGTCTTTGTCGGGTAACCACTGACAAAACAGTGTCTGATTTCAGGCAGCGTCCGGGCCTGCATGATGTACGGATAAAAAAACGGCTATCTCTGCGCGGCGTCCCTTTTAGTAAGGAAACAGTTAAAAACCGCTGCGTTAGGAGAAAAAATGGCCGCCTTACATTGATGGGATGGCGAACTTTAAAGAGTGGGTAAAACCCATCCTGTGCATTCAGGCTGACGTGAGAATCAGGCGTAATTTTCCAACGATGCGCCATATCGCCTTGTTTCTCGCCTGCGCCCCTGGCGGTCTTGGTGTTTGTTTCAGGATTAACGCCTGACGTTATAAATCATTAACAGGCTTTTCATTACATTATCCTGTGGCGAGGGTTGAATACGTCATAAGCCTGTGAATCAAAGAGTTAGCGTGATTTTATATTGCATCGTGTCAGGAATACTTATATTACTAATTGACAAACCGTGCGCTTCTCTGACGCTTCAGTGTGCAACAGACCCATCATAAGGTGACGTATGACAACACAGCCCGCCGCTGAAATCAGGGTAGAGCCCGGTGTATTTAAGACGTTAAAAACCTTTCCGGCGACAGTTCACGCGCTGCTCATTTTTACCCTGATTATTCGGTTCAGCTATTTTATGGCCTGGCCATTTATCGCAATGATCATGACACAGAACTACCACATGTCGCCTGTTGCCATCGGTTGCGCGATGACCAGTAGTGCGCTGGTATCCGTGGGGCTGGGCATGTATGGCGGCCAGATTTCGGACAGGTTAGGACGACGGATTATTCTGCTGATGGGCTGTGGATTTTCGGCAGTCGGCTATATCCTTCTGGCGCAGGCGACGGGAGTCGGTCTGTTTATTACCGGCCTGATGATTATCGGCGTTTGCTTTGCGTGGGTCGATCCGCCTTTGCGTGCGCTAATGAGTGATTTACTGGGCGATCGTCGCCGCCGCGCACTGGCTTTGCAAGTGCGCTACTACCTGGTCAACGTCGCTGCGGTGTTGGGCCCCCTGGTGGGCATTGCTTTTGGCCTGACGTCTCAGAAAGGCACATTTCTGATAACCGGCCTGAGCTATTTCCCTTTTTTTATCTACGTGCTCCTGTTTATCCCGGCGGGTAAACCGGTGAACACGCCGCCGGCCGACAAGGTTTCCGCTGTTAGACTTCACCAGGTTATGGGAATTATTATCAGAGATAAAATTTTTGTGGCCGGGCTTTTGTGCAGCACATTGTGCAGTATCGTTTTTATTCATTTTGAAGCGGTACTGCCCCAGTACCTTCTGTTACTGAACAGCGACGCGGCTGTAAAGCTGGTGACGTTAATACTGGTCACGAATGCCTCGACCGTGCTGGTATTTCAAACCTTTCTGGTCCGCATTATGGCGAGGATGCATTTACCTCAGCGAATTCTGTTGGGTGCAGTGATTTTCTTTTTCTCACAGCTGTCTTTTTTCTCCCTGCGAACAGCGGATAGTTGGCTTTGGCTGTCTGTCACCGTGTTGTTTAGTGCAGGCGAAGCGATTCTGATGCCGAACCTGAATATTTTACTCGACCAGTTGGCACCCGCCGAACATCGAGGTGCCTACCTGGGCGCCTCAACATTGTCAACGCTCGGTATTGCTGCCGGGCCGCTACTGGGTGGTGTGATGCTGGCCATGACCGGGCCGGGCGTATTTATAAGCACGGCCATGCTGAGCCTCCTGCTCTGCGCCATTATTTATGTCAACAGGCAACGTATGCTGGCACGTTTGCAGGCGAAATCGTGAAGGCACCTGTATAGCGCAAACGGGAGGCGGTCACGGCAACTGACATGCGCAGCAACGAACCAGAAGATCGGGTCAGGCGTGATAACTGTCCGGCGGGGAGGTCAGGATGCCGAACCGGCAAGAGCGTCGGCAGGGCAGGTCTACGATGCAAACCGGTTTACAAAGCACGATGAGGTGAAGAGGGAAGCCTGTATTCAGCTATGTGGGCAGGAAAGGCAGGCTGTTTTGCACAGTTTGCCTTGTGGGCTCGGTGAGAATTCACGCCTATTGTGCCCGTGTCAGCCGGCTAATCACAAATGCTAGCGTTGAGCGGGGCCTGCAACAGATGACTTGCCTGCTGCAAACCCGCATCCTTCTGTTCAGGCCGGTGTCTGATCGTCCCGTATTTCCTCCCGCGCCGCATGGCGAGTGGCATTGGCGACCGTGCCGTGGTCGATCAGTTTTGCCTGCAACAGCAGATTATACACGGGCGCATGGGGCCGGTTCAGACGGTTCTGTAGAAGCTGGATGGCTTCGTAGCCCAGCTCCCGACACGGGACGGCAAAGCCTGTCACCGGCCTGCCGGCCGCGCCCGCCAGCTGACTTGCCAGATCGGTCGTCATCAGTGAGATATCCTCGGGAATACGCAAGGAACGTGCCGCCAGCACAGTCTGAACGCCGGTAATAATCCCTTTGCCCACCGGCACTATCACATCGGGCCACTCCTCACGCGGATGTTCGTCCAGCCAGCCATTCAGAGCGGCTTCGGTTTCATGCTCAGAATAGGCTTCAACCACAATCAGGTCCTTCTGCGCGCTAAAGGGCAGGTGAAAATGGCGGTACGCGTCTTTAATTCCCTCCAGCCGCAGAAACAGTGTTTCACGGCGCAGACAGGTGACGGTCAAAACCCGGCGGTGCCCTTGCTCAAACAGGTGCTGCATGGCGCTGAACCCAATCGCATGGTGATCGGGGGAGACCGCATCCAGTTTCATGTCTTTATCGCGGGAATTTATCAGGACGCAGGGTTTATTCAGCGAGGCTGCCAGGCTGAATATCGCCTGATCGTCGGTGCCGATGATGATGATCGCATCGTTACTTTTTGCGCCCGCCTTCTCCAGAAACAGTTTCACATCGGCACGCTGTTCCTCCAGTGGGCAGTAACTGATGTGCACATCATGGCTGGCACAGGCTTCGGCAATCCCGCGCGTCACTTCCAGATAGAAGTGATCGCCGCGCGGCGCAAAGGTCCGGGCGGGCGCAAAGACCACCAGACCGTTAATTAACAGGCGGCTGCTGACCATGTCGTGCAACACACCCAGTTGACGTGCACAGCGCACAATCGCATTACGGGCTTTTTCACTGGTATAGGCCTTGCCGCTCAGTACGCGCGAAACGGTACTGACAGAGTATCCGGTTTTTGCCGAAATTTCGTCCATCCTGAGCTTGCCCGCCATAGTGTGATCCCCGTCCCAATCAATTTTTGCAATTTTTTGCAGTCGTAGTGGCTTGATAGTAATGCGATTTTACATGCTGTTCACAAACTACCTTGCCGCTCTGCGAACATTCTCACAAAAACAGTTTGTCCCACGACAGCCGCTTTTCTATGTTCCTCGCAAAGACGACAGCGACGGTCAAAGACGGAGAAGTGGCATGTTAAAAATTGCGATAGTAGGTATGGGTAATATTGCCAATTTACATATTCAGGCGTTTTTGCAGTTTCCCGAACGCGGCAAAATTGTGGCGGTAGTGGATGTGTACCCGGACAAAGCCCGCGATAAATTGCAGCGTTACGGCCTGAAGGATGTACGCGTGTACAGCGATCATCTCGCCATGCTGGCGGATGGCGCAGATATCGATGTGGTGGATGTCTGCACGCCGCCTTATGTGCACGCCGAGAATACGATAGCGGCGCTACAGGCAGGCAAACATGTGCTGTGCGAGAAGCCGATGGCGGCATCGCTTGAAGAGTGCGATGCCATGATCGCGGCGCAAAAGGCCAGCGGCAAAGTGCTCTCCGTGGTGGCGCAGAACCGCTTTACCGATGCCTTCTGGCGGTTAAAAGCGGCCGTGGATTCCGGCCTGGCAGGAAAGATTTGTCACGCCCAGGTTGATTCATTGTGGTGGCGCGGTCATGCCTACTACGACCTGTGGTGGCGCGGGACGTGGGAAAAAGAAGGTGGGGGCTGCACGCTCAATCATGCTGTGCACCACATCGATGCGCTGCAATGGATGCTCGGCGCACCGACGGACGTGGTCGCCATGATGAGCAATGTCGCCCATGACAATGCGGAGGTCGAAGATCTCAGTGCCGCTATTTTCCGTTACCCGAACGGCACGCTGGCACAGCTGACGGCCTCGGTGGTGCATCACGGTGAAGATCAAAAAATCATTTTACAGGGCGAGAAAGCGCGGCTCTCTGCGCCCTGGCAACCTGTTGCTTATCAGGCGGCGGAAAACGGCTTTCCGGAACAGGATCATCACATCGCGCTGGAAAACGAACTGGACCAGTTGTATGCGCAGATCCCGCCCTTGACATGGACACTGCATGCCGGTCAGGTGGATGACTTTTTCTCGGCCATTGAGCAGCAGCGTGCGCCGCTGGTAGACGGTGAGCAGGGCAAGCAATCCCTGGCGTTAATCACCGCCATCTACAAGTCGGCTATAACCCATACCACCGTCACGCTGCCGATTGCCAGCAACGACACCTTCTACCGTACCGGTGGCCTGATTGCCAGCGCACCGCACTTTTATGAAAAACAGGCCTCCGTGGAAAATTTCGCGGATGAGGATGCGATCCCGTTAGGCAAAAACTTTGCGTGAGGACAACAGCATGAATCAAAAGGATGGCATGAACTACGCGCCGAAAGGCAAACCCCAGCCGGTTGTAAACCCAGGCGAGTTTATTATCGCTGCCGCCGGGCTGGATCATGGGCATATCTATGCGATGTGCAATGGCCTGACTGAAGCCGGGGCGACGCTGAAATGGGTTTATGACCCGGATGCGACCAAAGTCGACAGGTTCCTGCAACAGTTTCCGCAGGCTCAGGCGGCGGATTCCCTGGACACGATCCTCGCTGACACACAGGTGCGGCTGGTGGCAGGGGCGGCCATTCCCTCGGAACGCTGTGCGCTGGGACTGAAAGTCATGGCGGCCGGGAAAGATTACTTCACCGATAAAGCCCCACTCACCAGCCTGGAACAGCTGGACGATGCCAAAGCCATGTGCGCCAGAACCGGCCGCAAATATGCGGTGTACTACAGCGAGCGTCTGCACGTTGAGAGCGCGGTTTTCGCGGGACAGTTAGTGGAACAGGGCGCGATTGGACGGGTGGTGCAAACGCTGGGCACGGGCCCGCATCGCGAAGGAACCGGCCGTCCGGACTGGTTCTATCAACGTCGCTACTTTGGCGGCATTTTGTGCGATATCGGCAGCCACCAGATCGAGCAGTTTCTCTATTACACCGGCAATAGTCAGGCCCGTGTGGTTGCCAGTCAGGTGCGCAATTTTCACCATCCGCACCATCCGCAGTTTGAAGATTTCGGCGAGGCGATGCTGGCAGGGGAAAATGGCGCAACCGGCTATTTTCGCTGTGACTGGTTCACCCCGGAAGGCTTATCGACCTGGGGCGACGGGCGAATGACGCTGCTCGGAACCGACGGTTACATCGAAATTCGCAAGTATACCGATCTCACGCGTGACGAGCAGGATGTGGTTTACCTGGTGAATCAGGACGGTGAGTTTCGCTACAGCGTGGCGGGCACGGTGGGTTTCCCGTTCTTTGGCCAGTTGATCACCGACTGTCTGCATCGCACAGAGCACGCCATGACGCAGGAACATGCGTTTAAAGCGGCTGAACTGTGTATCAAAGCCCAAATGTTAGCTAACGCGGTGTAGTCAGCCCGCACGCCCATTCTTTTCCAATTCTGTTGATAACAGCGACGGCAGGCACTGGCTTGCCGTTATAAAACACCGACCAGAACAGGAAGCAGATAAATGGTTAAACCGACTGAACGTCGCGTCGGGTATGGCGTAGCAACAGGCTACGGCATTACCGACTTATTTGGGGGCGGTGCCTTTGCAGTGATAGGTGCCTGGTTACTGTTTTTTTATACCACCTACTGCGGGTTATCGGTGCTGGAAGCCGGATCCATCTTCGCCATCGCCAGGGTGATTGATTCCGTACTGAGTCCGATCATGGGGTATATCACGGATAATTTCGGCCATACCTGGGCCGGGCGCAAATTCGGCCGTCGTCGTTTTTTCTTGTTAATTTCCTCGCCTCTGATGCTGCTGTACGGCGCATTGTGGGTCACGGATATGAGCTACTGGTATTATCTTGGCACCTATCTCACCATCGAATTGTTATCTGCCATGGTGCTGGTGCCGTGGGAAACCCTGTCGTCAGAAATGACCAACCGTTTCAGTGAACGCACTCGCCTTTCCGGCGTGCGGATGATGTTTTCCTCGCTGGGAAGTTTTCTCGCGGTCTCGGTACCGGGCGTCATCATGACGTACACGGGCAAAGACAACGCCATCACCTATACACTCACGGGCGTGATTTTCTCAGTGATTTACTGCGTCGCGGTATTTATTACCTGGTATACCACCTGGGAAGCGAAAGATATTCAGGATGCAGACGAGGTTCAAAAGCCACCGGCACCCGCGCGTCATTTTCTTTCGCATGTGAAACACATGTTTGTGGATCTCGCCTCGTCATTTAAAATTCGGGCGTTTCGTCAGCACCTGCTCATTTATATCTGCTCGTTCACAGCGATGGATGTGTTTCTTGCCGTTTTTACCTATTTCGTTATTTATGGGTTAAAACAGGATGCCTCATTAGCCTCGCTGCTTCTGAGTAATATGATGTTTATGTCTATCCCCGGCACCTTTTTATTTATGCTGTTGCTGGGCAGATTTTCTATGACGCCCTCTAACGCCTTGAGACTCTCTTATATATCTATTGCCGTCGTGCTGCTTTTTCTGTATGCCGTTTATCTCTGGCAGTGGCATGTACCCGTGCTGTTATTTAGCGCCGCCTTCCTGTTTATGGGGATAGCGCGCGCGGGGCTGTATTATATTCCGTGGAACATTTACAGCTTTATTCCCGATATTGATGAAATGGTAACCCGTCAGCGCCGGGAAGGCATCTTCGCGGGCGTCATGGTGCTTACGCGCAAAAGTTCGGTCGCGATTGCCATCTTTATTATTGGCGTGGTGCTCCAGGAAAGCGGGTTTGCCAAGGGGAACGGCGCTCAGCCTGATAGCGCAGTCACCGCCATTGTCCTGCTGATGGTAGGCGTGACAGGCGCGCTTCTGGCCGTGAGTTTCTGGCTGACGTTCCAGTTCAAACTGACCCAGCGCAGCCACAAATTGCTGATTAAAGAGGTCGCACGCCGTAAGCTGGGCGGTTCACCTAAAGACTGTGATGCCGAAACCCGTGAGGTGATCAAAGCGCTGACCGGCTATGCCTATGATGACGTCTGGGGAGCCAGTAAAAAAGAACCTGTACAGGATGCTGCTGTAAAGTCAGAACTGAAAGTGTAAGCGAACAGGCCGTTGGCGTGACGTGACTTACCGGAGAAATATAAACCGCCAGAAACGTCAATGGCCAGCCAGAAATAAGCAGAACGGATAAATAAATATCACGCGACGCGCGTGGATATGATTTTCGTCGTCATTTTCCCGCTATTTGGCGGACGCTGCCTGCCCATGATTATGCAAATGAAAAGTGACGCCGGCTCGCTATTTATGCGTGATCTAAAATTCTGCCTTTTAAGCGAAACACGGCGGGTAACGCCGTTGGGACACAAAAAGCGCATGGGCTGCAATTAACCGCAGCGAGGTAACATTTTGCAAAAATTAAATCAGACTTTGCGCCCTGCTTATCAGGCGTGTTCCTAATCCTGTACCAGGCTTAAGCAAAAGTCATTGATACAGGTTGGAATAAAAATGAAAGAAACGAATCGTACTTTTGGGGTCAAACCGTATGGCGGATCAGCGGGTGGCTGGGGCGCATTAAAAGCTGTAGCGGATGCGATTCGGGGACAAATGGCGGTGAAACAGGACGTCATTGCCCTGTTCAGGGTGAACCAGCCCCAGGGCTTTGATTGCCCCGGCTGCGCCTGGCCTGATCCGCAGCATACGTCTTCTTTTGAGTTTTGCGAAAACGGGGCCAAAGCGGTGTCGTGGGAAGCCACCAGTAAGCGTGCCACGCCCGATTTTTTCGCGGCTAACAAGGTCAGCGATTTGTGGGCGCGCAGCGCGTTGGATCTGGAAGGCGAAGGGAGGCTGACCCATCCGATGAAATATGATGCGGCCAGCGATACCTATCAGCCCATCGCATGGGAAACGGCCTTTCGTGAAATAGGTGAGCGGCTGCGCAGTTATAGCGATCCGAACATGGTTGAGTTTTATACCTCTGGCCGCGCATCGAATGAAGCCGCTTTTCTCTGGCAGTTGTTTGCCCGCGAATACGGTACCAATAACTTCCCAGACTGTTCCAATATGTGCCACGAGCCGACCAGTGTGGGGTTGCCGGAATCCATCGGCGTAGGAAAGGGCACCGTCGAGCTGGATGACTTTGACCATTGCGACCTTGTCTTATGTATTGGTCATAACCCGGGCACCAACCATCCGCGCATGTTGGGCACGCTCAGAGAGGTGTCAAAACGTGGTGCGACGATTGTTGCGATTAATCCGTTACGCGAACGCGGGCTGGAGCGGTTTACCTCACCGCAAAGCCCGATCGAGATGCTGTCGATGGGCTCAACCGAGCTGGCGTCAACCTATTATAAAGTGCGCGTAGGCGGTGACGCGGCCATGTTGAAAGGGATGATGAAATTCCTGATCGCTATGGATGCGACGGCCAGAGAACAGGGCGAACCGGGTGTGCTGGATGAGGCCTTTATTCATGAACACACTGAGGGCTTCGAGGCACTGAAGGCCGATCTGGAGGCGACCAGTTGGGCGCACATTCTGAAAGTTTCTGGGATGGAGCGTGAAGAGATTCAGCATCTTGCCCGGCTGTATGCGGAGGCGGATCGCACCATTATTTGCTACGGCATGGGCATTACACAACATCAGTACGGAACACAGAATGTACAGCAAATCGCGAATCTGTTGCTGATGCGCGGCAACATGGGCAAAAAGGGGGCCGGCATTTGTCCGCTGCGCGGCCACTCCAATGTTCAGGGTGATCGCACGGTTGGGATTACCGAAATCCCGTCTGACAGTCTGCTGAACAGTCTGGAAAAAGTGTTTGGCTTTACGCCGCCCAGACA
This sequence comes from Pantoea sp. SGAir0183, assembly GCF_043545505.1. Taxonomy (NCBI): domain Bacteria; kingdom Pseudomonadati; phylum Pseudomonadota; class Gammaproteobacteria; order Enterobacterales; family Erwiniaceae; genus Pantoea; species Pantoea sp. SGAir0183. The sequence goes on along the minus strand of NZ_CP028053.1, from coordinate 2,364,864 downwards.
ACACGGTCACGGCGCGGTTGAGGCAATTCGCGCCATCCGTGACGGCAGTGCTAAAGCGCTGCTGTGCCTTGGCGGCAACCTGGCTGAAGCCATGTCTGACCCACAGGTCACCTTTCCTGCCATGCGCAATCTGGATTTGGTAGTGCACATGGCGACGAAGTTGAACCGTTCACATCTGTTGATGGCAAAGCACAGTTATCTTTTTCCGGTACTGGGACGCACGGAGGTGGATGAGCAACCCTCGGGTGCGCAAAGTGTTACGGTTGAGGATTCCATGTCGATGGTACATGCTTCACGAGGCACGCTCGATCCCGCCTCGCCGCACCTGAAGTCAGAGCCGCTGCTGGTGGCCAGCCTGGCGAAAGCCACATTGCCTGATACGGTTGTCGACTGGGACAAGATGACGCGTGATTACAGTAATATCCGCCAGGCCATTGAAGCGGTGTTTCCGGGCTTCGAAAACTATAATCAGCGCATTCAACAACCGGGTGGTTTTCGCCTGCCCAATGGCGCATCCGAGCGCATCTGGCACACGCCGTCAGGAAAAGCGCAGTTCCTGGTGATGGCGGGCATCAATGAAGATCCACGCTCACTGACCTGCCACGATCTGGTGCTGACGACATTGCGCAGCCACGACCAATACAATACAACGCTTTATGGTCTGAACGATCGCTACCGGGGCGTAACAGGACGCCGGGATGTGCTGTTTATCAACCCGGATGAGGCCGAAAAACGGCAGTTACGCGTCGGCGAGCAGGTCAACGTCATCGCCCTGGACCCGGACGGTAGCCCGACCTCAAGGCGCATGGATAAGCTGACCATCGTGGTGCACGATATGGCCTATGGTTCGGTCGCAGCCTATTATCCGGAAGCGAACGTACTGGTACCGCTGGACAGCCATGATACCAAAAGTGGTATACCGGCCTATAAAAGCACCCCTGTCAGGCTCGAACGCGTTCAGCCTGAAAGCGCACTGGCCGGCTCTGCCACACGTCGTTAGCCCGGTATTCACAGAACGTGTGCGCCCTCTGAGAGAAGCGGTACGCAGCGGGTGCAGAATCGCGTCGCCACCGCATTGTGCGCCGCCAGTGGCATTGAGTTGTATGGGGCGCATCACTGGGGGCGTGCACCGCCGGGGATGCGTAACCGGAAAAGGCGGCCCGGAACTAACCTGTCCGGCGCAATCACCGCCATGCTATGGCCCGCGTTAGTCCACGGTCTTTCATAAAACGTCAGGATTGAAGGATAAATGAGTGCGTTTACTGTAAGGCTGGGGTCACGCGTATCCACACCAGAACAGCACGCAAGGGGGTGTCAGAACGCAAGGGAAAGCGCCGGAGAACATACCGCAGCCACGCGGAGTGAAGGGAAAACGCTAACCTGTTTGCGGAATGAAGAGGGGAAGGGCAGCATTAACGCGAACCGGCTACTGAACGCTGATTTGGCTGGCCTGCCAGATCAGATGGTGATCGTAAGACTTACGCTGATGAGCTGGCAGCGGCACAGAGGTGTCCACGCAGACATCCACACTAAAGCCCTGTGCCGTTAACCGGATGGCCTCAAGCAGCACATCCGTGTTCTGTACTTCACCTGCAATCTCAAGCAACAGCGGTACGCTGGCCGAGCGAGAGGCTGCGCGGGTCACACAGGCGTGATGATGCTCCGTGACATGTTCAAAGCGGGCAAGCCTGCGCGCAGCGCCACGACGCTGGTCCTCGCGCAGCCAACTGCAGAGTGGACGCATTAAAGACCGGATAAAATCGTCACCGGCAAGGTCCCGACTCAGGCTACGGATAATCCGGATCAACTGCCTGTCTGAACCAAACTCCAGACTGGTCAGGATTTCGCCACGGCGGGCGGGCCAGCCATACGTCATTACGCCCTCTGATTGCCTGCGGCCATCGTGCATTTCCTGCGCCGTTGCGCCGTGGGCATTGGCTGACATGACTTCGCGGATTTCTTCGAGCTGGGCTTCTGTCCAGTAGTCTGTCACGGGATCTACAGCAACAAGTCCATACCGTTGCCAGCGTCGTACATTGGTCAGGGAGGCGCCTGTGAGCGCACAAAGCGTGTCGGATGACAACATAAAAACTCCTGTTTATAAAAATCAGATGTGCGCCAGCGCCAGGAAGATAAGCGGCCTTCCTGGCGTTGCGCGTTTCGGTGGAGGTATAAAGAGATGCTCGCCAGCGCGGCAAAGGCAGACGGGCGAAATCGCAAAGGGAACTAGCCCGTACGACGGCTGACTTTTCCCCCTTTACGGCCCGCCTCTACTGCACGCTCGGGGTTGTTCCTGAAGTTTCCGCTACTGTTTTTGCCGCCTTTCCGACCCGCTTCAGAGGCTCTCTCGGGGTTTGCTGCAAAATTTCCTGCGCCGCCACGATATTTGACCATGGGTCTATCCTCTCTCATTTCATCATTAACAGTGGAAAGCCTCATTTTGGTCGATGGTTTCTGATAATTCCAATGCGAAACAATACAATGGAAAAAAATAAAAAACGGTTTTTTTAATACCGCTTCGTCTTGAAAGGTTTTTTACTCTTTGAAAATGAGGATTATTAGCATTAAATTTGTACGAAAGTTTCATTCCATGTACAGCTTTACTGCCCGATTTTTTTAAGACGAATCTTAACTTTTTTATAACCTGTCGGCCTGACGGCGACATATTCATGCTGCCACGCAACGATCCCATTTTCTTTTTTTACCCAACAGAAACGCTCAATCCGCTTATCAACACACAGGGCGCGATAGCATTTTTTGATGTCAGTGAATGCCACTATTTTCATAGCTGGCGTTGGGGGCGTCCTGTTATGTTTTAACCGACGAAACGGGAGGTCGTCTTTTTAAACAGCCAGGCGAGAAAATAAAGCGGTATATTCACTCGCGCGACAGGCGCGGGGAGCCTTTTTTAGGCGCAGGGTTTTATTTAGAGCGCGATGAGTAATGAATATTCACAATCGCCGTGGCTTTTCCTGAGCGCGCGCTGTTGCCGCTGACGGATGACTGAAATACATTACCTGCTCCTGACGACAGACCACTCTCTTTTATTTCCAGGCAGCGTTATTGTGCCCCTGATCAATAAGGCCGTTAACACGTGGCCGACGCCAACAGGTAAAGCTTAATGGCAGAGCACGGTATTACAGGGCAGGCGTCAGACGTGGTAGCGTCGTTTTCTGAGGCTGGCAAAAGGTTGAGTGGGATGCTGCGGGAGCACGTGGTGGTGCGTAAACAGATTGTCTTTTAACCGTGAAGGGATGTCAGCCTAAGGCTGAGTATTTATTTTGCCTGAAAATTGCCGTTCTACACGCCTAAATGTAACCTCTTGTTAATTTTTTGACGAATGAAAGCAGTCGCATTTAAACAAGAGAAGCGAGTTTTATGGTGATTATCTTGTTGTTTTTCGCTTTTATTTTCCGCCCTCCGTTGCGGTTGCGCGGCAGTATTAAAAGCGCTAAACAAAGCGGCGAATGTTTTATCCGCCACGCTTGCAGATTAACAGGCGCGTTATAACCTTAACAGTGCCATGCAAATGGTGAAGCAAAGAAGCAGACAACTTTAACCTGAAGAGGAAATATTATGACTGAACATCGTGGCGGATCAGGTAATTTCGCGGAAGATAAAGAGAAAGCTTCTGAAGCCGGTAAAAAAGGCGGCCAGAACAGCGGCGGCAATTTCAAAAACGATCGTGAAAAAGCCTCAGAAGCCGGTAAGAAAGGGGGCCAGAACAGCCATCGTGGCTCCTGATACCGGCTTATAAAGGACTGAACAGCGGAGCAGGGACTGCTCCATGATCCCACCGTTTCCGCAGGCATCATCAATGCCCAGGCTAATTCATCAGAGACGGCAGCGGCCCCCGCACGAAAAAGCCCGGTCAGTGCCAGGCTGTTCTTACACAAAGGGATGATAACGACAAGGCAGGGATGGCAGGCGAGTCACGTCAGCGCGCTCACCTGCTGCAGATTACCCGCGTGAACTATGCTGAAAGCTCCTGACGGACAATAGCCGCACCCGCGCTTAAGGCATGGAGCTTGCCACGCGCCACCTCACGGGATAATGGCGTCATACCGCAGTTGGTTGACGGATAGAGTTTGTCGGCATCCACAAACTGCAACGCCTTACGCAGCGTCGCGGCCACTTCTTCCGGCGTTTCAATGGTATTGGTTGCTACATCAATGGCACCCACCATGACTTTTTTACCCCGAATCAGCTCAATCAGCTCCATCGGCACGCGCGAATTCTGACATTCCAGCGAAACGATATCGATTTTTGATTTTTGCAGTTTCGGGAAGACTTCTTCATATTGACGCCATTCCGTCCCCAGCGTCTTCTTCCAGTCGGTATTGGCTTTGATACCGTAGCCGTAGCAAATATGCACAGCGGTTTCGCACTTCAGGCCTTCCACAGCGCGTTCCAGCGCGGCGATGCCCCAGTCGTTGACTTCATCAAAGAACACGTTAAAAGCGGGCTCATCAAACTGAATAATGTCGATGCCAATCGCTTCTAACTCTTTGGCTTCCTGATTCAGAATTTTGGCAAATTCCCAGGCCAGCTTTTCACGACTCTTGTAATGGCCGTCATACAGCGTATCAATCATGGTCATCGGACCCGGCAGCGCCCATTTGATTGGCTGCTTAGTCTGCTGACGCAAGAATTTCGCATCGTCAATAAAAACGGGTTTCTGACGGCTAACCGCGCTGATCACCGTCGGTACGCTGGCATCATAACGATTACGGATACGGACAATTTCGCGCTTCTCGAAATCAACACCATTCAGGTGCTCAATAAATGTCGTCACAAAGTGCTGGCGCGTTTGTTCACCGTCGCTGACGATATCAATACCGGCCTGGATTTGATCGTCCAGAATTAAACGCAGCGCATCTTTTTTCCCTTCAGCCAGTTCTGAGCCTTGCAGCTTCCAGGGCGACCACAGCGTTTCAGGCTGAGCCAGCCAGGATGGCTTCGGTAAACTGCCTGCGGTTGAGGTAGGTAACAACGTTTTCATAATAGGTGACCTTGTATTTCGGTTAATCAAAGCGCGTAACTGGCAGACCACTCTTCAAGAACGGCTTTATAAGGTTTAATGAATTTCTCTTCGGTAAATTTCCCTTGTTCTACCGCTAACAGGCTACGCTCTTCGCGATCGTAAACAATGCGCGTTAATGAATAGTCCAGATGGTTCAGGCTTGGCTGATAACACTGGCCAGCCGGTGAATTAGCATTGTAAATCTCAGGACGATAAATTTTCTGGAACGTCTCCATCGTACTAATGGTGCTGATCAGCTCAAGATTGGTGTAATCACTCAACAGGTCACCCGAGAAATAAAACGCCAACGGGGCAACACTGTTTTCCGGCATGAAATAGCGCGCCGTCAGACCCATCTTGTGGAAATACTGGTCAGTCAGGGAATAGGCATCCTGCTGGTATTCAATACCCAGTACCGGATGACGGTTTCCTGTGCGGGTATAAACGTTTTTGCTGGACACGCTCAGGCAAATGACCGGCTGTTTTTTAAAGTTCTCTTTAAAGGCCGAAGAGTTCACGAAGCACTTGAAAATATTGCCGTGCAAATCGCCAAAGTTAGCAGGTGCGCTGAAGCCGGTGTTGTTTTTATTGTGCTCAGACAGCAGCACGCTGAAATCATAATCGCGCACGTAAGAGGAGAAGTTATTGCCAACAATACCTTCAATACGCTGCTGAGTTTTTTTATCGACGATATGGGTTTTCAGAATTTCAATTACAGGAAACGCGCCGCGTTGCGTCTCGTTTTCGATATTTAACTCAACCGAGATGATTTCAAGTTCCACACCATAACGATCGGCCTTTGGATTATCCCAGTGCGCCAGCGAGTTGAAGCGATTATCAATCATCGTTAAGGCATTGCGCAGGTTTTCCTGACGGTTCGTCCCGCGCGCCAGGTTAGCAAAATTGGTGGTGATGCGCGTATTTTCAGACGGGTTGTAATTCTCATCGAAAACACTGCCCTTAATCGTAAATGTGAATTCTTTTTTCATCGTGATGCACCCTGCGTTCTGATGTGAAAAACGGTCTGTGGCTGTTAGTTATCCAGACTGGCCTGCATTCTGGTTTTTCGTTTAACCGCTTTCACGTTGTGTGTTTGTCAATAAAGCATATTTTATGCCAGAGGCGCGGAGGAAGGGAAAGCGACTTAATTTCAACACAACATGAGCCATCTTCATGGTCGACAGAGGTAAAGCCTCTGCCATACGCGGAATGGATACAAACGGACAGACTGTGCCGTGATGCAATGCGCCCTGAACCCTTGTGGCGTAAGGCCTGCCAATATCCCGGTTTCCGCCTCCTCATGAAAACGGCTCATGTGAAGATTTCTCATGTTGCGGGAAAAGCGGTGATATTTATTCAGGTTAATGAGCCTCTTTCATGAGCGTTGTACAGGCCCGCAGCAAGCGCTGCCGTACTCACGCAGGGCTTTTCAGCGCCGCGCAGCCATATTCCCCTGAAGCCCGCCATCATCCCTGGTTTCGGGCCGCCCGATCAGGCGTTTTGTTTACTGAACTTGCCTGGTGAAACACCGATGACACGCTTGAAGGCTTTTGCAAAGGCGCTCTCAGATTCATAGCCCAGCCCGGCAGCAATCGCGGTAAGCCCGCCATTCCCTTTTTTTAACTGGTCGCAGGCAAGATGCATGCGCCATTGCGTGAGATAGTCGACGGGCGCGATGCCCACCGTTTGCTTAAATCGTTCAGCAAAAACCGCGCGTGACATTCCCACCCTGGCTGCCAGTTCCGCCAGCGTCCACTTGTGTTCGGGGTGCTGGTGCATGCAGGCCAGCGCCGCGCCCAGCTTTTTATCCTTCAGGGCCGCAAGCCAGCCTGACTGCTGCGGGTCATTTGCATACAGCCGTAACGCCTGAATGAGCAGCATAAATGCCAGCTGTTGCACGATGAGGATGCTGCCGGGCTGCGCTTCACGGACTTCCTGTGACATTCTTTCCAGCGCCCATTGCATGGCGGCTCTGTCTGCGCTGCGCCGGATATGCACCACTGGCGGCAGCGTACCTAACAGCATCTGTGCGGGCCGTCCGGTCAGCAGGAAATGCCCGCCTACCAGTAAACAGGCGGAGGTTTCATCAAGCTTTGCCGCTGTCACGGCAACCATCTCAGACCGCACCGTCTGAAAATCGACAGTCTGCGCGTCCGGGTTTGTGGCCAGCCTGAAAGGTGCGCCTGGCGGGAGCAGATAGCACTCGCCGGCGTTAAGGCGCAAGGGTTCCGCAACACCGTCAACGGTCAGCCAGCAGGCACCCGCTACGACGGCATAGCACTTCACGCCATCATGAGCGGGCCATTGTACCGACATCTCCGGCGTCAGTATCACACCACCGGAAACGTAACGTTGTGGTTCAAGCAGGGCTAAGAGCTGTGAAAGCGGGTCCATGATCATCCCAGACGGTCAGACATAAAAAAGCGACGTTATCACATAGAGCGCATTCCTTCTCCACCGTAAAGTAGACAACCACGGTTGCGAAGGCTGACAAGAGGACGAACAGACATGCGGTTATTTCTTACAGGAGCAACGGGTTTTATCGGGTCGGCGATTGCGGCCGATCTGATCGCGGCAGGGCATGAGGTGGTCGGACTGACCCGACATCAGCAGGGTGTCGACAGGCTCAGCAAAGCAGGTGTCGAGCCCTTTTGGGGTGATATTAACGATCACAATAGTTTGCAACGGGGCGCGGCAAGCTGCGAGGGGGTGATTCATACCGCCTTTAACCATGATTTTTCGACGTTTCTGACAAACTGTGAAGCCGATCGGCAGGCAATCGCCGCGATGGCCACGGCACTGGCAGGAAGCGCACGGCCCTTAATCATCACCTCGGCGGTGGGACTGGGCTCGCCGGGGCAGGGAAGACCTGCCGTAGAAGACTATTTCAACCCGCTTCATCCTAATCCGCGCCGGGCATCCGAGCTGGCCGCAATAGTGGCACTGGAAAAAGGGGGCAACGTTTCCGTTGTGCGGTTATCTCAGGTACATAATCCGTTGAAACAGGGCCTGGTTACGTCGCTGATTGAGGTGGCGAGACAGACAGGCGTTTCCGCTTTTATTGATGAAGGCCAAAACCGCTGGTCAGCAGTGCATCTTGACGATACGGTTTGCCTCTACAGGCTGGCGCTGGAAAAAAACAGACCAGGAAGCCGTTATCATGCTGTCGCCGAAGAAGGCATTACGCTGCGCGTGCTTGCCGACGCCCTCGGGCGGATCCTCAACCTGCCGGTCATATCCCTTTCAGCCGCTGAAGCTACCGATCATTTTGGCTGGCTGAGTCATTTCGTTGCGCAGGATATGTCCGCCTCAGGCAGGCTTACTCGGGCGCAACTGGGATGGCAGCCCACAGGGCCGGGATTGATTGCCGATCTTGAACGCATGCCGGGCTAAGCGTGCTTAGCTGCCGGGAAGATGGCAATATGCGACGAGTCAGTATCATTTTCCCCTGATTTGAGAGGTCATATGTCTGTGACGCCGGTTTACCGCGTAGGTGAGTGCGAGGTCTTTAAAATTCCTGAACTGGACGCGTCTCTGTCCACGGAATGGCTGTTTCCCGCGCAGGCGTTAGCGAGCGGAACGCCGGAAACGATTACGCTCTCTGTTCACAGTTGGGTGGTCCGCACGCCTGACAACCTTATTGTGATCGATACGGGCAGCGGCAATGGTCGCGAGCGGGCAGGCTCTCCGCTCTCCCATCAGCTGAATACGCCGTATGCGCAGCGCTTACGTGACGCGGGCGTCGATCCTGACGCGGTGGATATCGTGCTGATCACCCATCTGCATGGCGATCATGTGGGCTGGAATACGCACTGGATGGACGGTAAATGGACACCGTTTTTCAAACATGCCCGCTACTACTGTTCGGATAGCGGGTTAAAAGGCTGGCAACACGATCCGGCACGCAAAACGCTGTTAGAGGACAGCATTAATCCGGTTATCGCGGCGGGTTTGCTGGAGACGTTCGATGTGACGCAAGAGCCGGTGTTTGCTGATGTGCTGCGCTATGTGCCCACGCCCGGCCACAGTCATGACCACGCGTCGATTATTCTGCACAGTGCGGGCGATTATGCGCTGTTTTCCGGTGACCTGATGCATAACGATTTGCAGGTCAGTCAGCCCCAGCTTGCCTCGCGCTTTTGTGCTGATGCCGCGCAGGCCGAAGCCCAGCGGCGCTGGGCAATGACGTGGGCGAGTGAGCATCAGGCACGCTGGTTTAGTTCGCATTTTCCGGGCTCGTCGGCAGGTTATGTCAGCCGCACCTCTGCGGGATTTGAATGGCAGTTTATCTGAGTTTTACGTTCTGTAGCTAAGCTCACGGACGTAAAACGGTAATGAGACGAGTCCTGTTAATGATGCAAAAATCACAACAATTTATGCTGTTAGCGCTGGCGCAGTCCCGCCATGCGCTGCCGCATTGCAGACCTAACCCACCGGTAGGGTGCGTAATTGTTCACAATGGTCGGGTTGTCTCGACCGGATTTACCCGTTCACCGGGTCAGTACCATGCTGAGGCTGATGCACTTTCCACACTTACGTTACCTGTAGAAGAGTGCGAAATCTATGTCACGCTAGAGCCCTGTGCCTTTCAGGGCAGAACCCCGTCCTGCGCACTAACACTGGCCCGGCTCAGGCCCAGACATATTTACATCGCCATTGAAGATCCGCATCCGCGTAATCGCGGAGAAGGGATTGCGATCTTAAAGCAAGCGGGCATCGGCGTGACGCTGGGCGTGGCGAGAAATGACGTTGAGTGTTTTCTGGCGCCCTATTTAATTCGCTCGCTTGCGTAAAATGTAGGTGAGAAGGCGTGCTGTTAGCCAGACATCGGCATTTACATCCCTGAACCGCTGGTGAAACATCGTGAGATTCCCTTTCAAAGCGTAACGACTGGAAATGAACTTCTGTTTTATCTCTGCTCCGGGGCATGTGATGTTAGGTGTGCGGTGAGGCCTTTTGCCCGCCAGGGAGCAAAACGTTTCCGCGACATCCCGTAAACAGACCACCAACGCGCACTGAGTTAAGGGTAAAAAATGGAAAAACCATTTTTACAACAGCCATCACCTGAGTCGTCCCGCGTGGCCGCGGCTGGCGGCGTTTCCTCTGCCTCACTTTTTGTGCGGCGTAATCTGTTCTCGCTGGTGGTGGGGACGGTGAGCCTGATCTGTTTTGTCGACAATCATGCGTCCGCTCTGCGCCAGGTCCTGTCCAGCCGGCACGCGTCCGCGCGCCCGCTCAGCGCCGCTACTGTACCCAACCCGACCGGACAAATCGCTGCCGTCAGTGAACATTTGCCGCATGCCTCCGCGCCCTCAGTCGTTATGATCGCCGAGGCAAACCGTCAGGCACTCAAAGGCATGCAACTCGTCAGCAATCAGTTGAAGCTGGAGCAGGGCAGCCTGCTGCAGGACATGGCCCACACGCAGCAGCTGGCGCTGCAACAGGTCAGTGATAACCACTTCCAGGCCGCCATGCTGAACGGACAACTGGCGCAACTTGATCAGCAAATCAAAATCGAGTCCGCGCAGGTTGGCATGGCGCAAAACCTGGTCAACAAATGGCGACCGCTGCTGAACAAAGGCTATATTTCGGCGTTGCAGTTTGCACAGGAGCAGTCGGTGGTCTGGGGCTATGAAAGCCAGTACCGCGCGTTGCTGCAACAGCAGTATGCGACCCGTCAGCAGATTAGCGTGCTGGAGGATCAGGAACGTCAGATTCCGCTGGCGACCGCAGTGAAACTCAATGTGCTGCGGCGGCAACTGGCGCAGGTGAATGAGAATCTGGCCCAAAATACGCTGACCGAGGCGCGAATAGCCTGGCAGCCTTCGGCAGCGCCCGTGAAGCCGCTTCTGGTCAAGGCAGGCAATGCCGCAGCAACGCCCACGCAACAGACAGAGCAAGACAGCCGCTTCCTGTCTGACAGGCCCGCGCGCGTCAGCCACAGCGACGTTCACTATCAAAACATTAACGATCAGACGGGCAGTCATAGCGTGACGCCGCGTCACACTGCCCTCACGCACAACGTCTGAGCCGCATGACAGCCATGTAACGGTGCCTCGCGGTGGGGAAGGTTAACGAAGATAACCTGTCCCGTTATCGGGCGGTCATATCGCCAGGCCGGCAGCGGCTTTTGCCGATCGACTGGCAAAGGAAACAGACAGCGGCCAGGGGGGATTATTGCCCGATATCAGGGCAGTAACGCTGTGCCTCAGGTTGAGCGCGACGCATAAAAAAAGCGGGCCGCCAACGGGCTGGCCCGCCGCTTTGTTAATGCGTTCGCTAGCGGTGCTTAGCGCTTCATATGGTAATAGGCGTCATTCCAGCGCAGCGCATCTTTAAAGGCCGGAAGCCGGGTGTGCTCATCAATTACCAGCACTTCAATGCCGTGCATCTCGCCGTACAGATACATATCGTCCAGCGTCAGGGCCTGACTGAACACCGTATGGTGCGCACCGCCTGCCAGAATCCAGGCTTCAGAGGCGGTCGCCAGAGACGGCTGCGCTTTCCACAACGCGCGGGCTACCGGCAGTTTTGGCAGTGGTTTAGGCTGTTCAATCGCGTCCACTACGTTAACCAGCAGGCGGAAACGATCGCCCATATCGATCACGCTGGCGTTAATGGCACGACCGGCCGGCGTGGAGAAAATCAGCCGCGCCGGATCGGCTTTGTTGCCGATGCCGAGGAACTGCACGTCGATCAGCGGCTTCTCTTCCCGCGCGATAGACGGGCACACTTCCAGCATATGAGAACCCAGCACTAAATCGTTGCCCGGCGAGAAGTGGTAAGTGTAATCCTCCATAAAGGAGGTGCCGCCGGGACGGTCACCCGCCAGCACTTTAAAGATGCGCAGCAGGGCGGCGGTCTTCCAGTCTCCTTCGCCCGCAAAGCCATAACCCTGGCCCATCAGGCGCTGTACCGCCAGGCCGGGCAACTGCGTCATGCCGTGCAGCGTCTGGAAGTTGGTGGTAAACGCCTTGCAGCCTTCGTCGTCCAGAAAACGCTTCAGGCCCAGCTCGATGCGTGCGGCGTCCAGTACGTTTTGCCGTTTTTCACCGCCTGCGGCGGCCACGTCGGAGAAACGATACTGGCTTTCATATTCGTCAACCAGCGCATTGACATCACCCTCGCTGACGCTGTTGATCACCTCCACCAAATCCCCCACGCCCCAGCCATTAACCGCATAGCCGAACTGGATTTGCGCCGCCACTTTATCGCCTTCGGTGACCGCGACTTCACGCATGTTGTCACCAAAACGCGCGACTTTCAGATGCTGACTGGCCTGTTTGGCCAGCGCCGCACGCATCCAGTTGGCGACGCGCTGCTGGCTGTGTTTATCCTGCCAGTGGCCGGTCACCACGCTGTGCTGCAGGCCCATGCGCGCACCAATAAAGCCAAACTCACGGCCACCGTGCGCCGTTTGATTCAGGTTCATAAAGTCCATGTCCATGCTGTCCCAGGGGATCTCGGCATTGAACTGGGTATGAAACTGTAGCAGGGGCTTCGTTAAGACATTCAATCCGCCGATCCACATTTTGGCCGGCGAAAAGGTATGCAACCACGTAATGATACCGATACAGTTTTGATCGTGACTGGCGTCACGGCACAGCGACAGCGCTTCATCAGGCGATTTGACCAGCGGTTTCAGCGTCAGACGTACAGGCAAACCCGCCTGATTTAATCCGTCCACCACCTGCCGGGCATTGTGTTCAACCTGACGTAACGTTTCCGCGCCGTAGAGGTGCTGTGTACCAATGACAAACCACACGTTGAACTGTTGCATAAAACCACTCCTTTACTTAGCGGAAGCGGAACGGGCGGCATAATGGGGTTCTGCCGTCTCGCACCATTGTTGATAGCGTTGATAAAGTGCCTGATAGCGCGCGACGCGTTGCGGATCGGGCTGCAGCGTCACGTCAATCGGGCTGGCCATGACGTCCTGCGCCTGCTCCACATCGCGGTGAAAGCCCGCGGCGACGGCAGCGAAGATGGCTGCGCCTAGCGCACAGCACTCATCGGAGGCGACGATATCCAGCGGCCGGTTCATCACGTCGCAGCAGGCCTGCATAATGGCGGGGGATTTACGGGCAATGCCGCCGAGGGTAAGAATGTTTTCCACCGGAATTGCCTGCTGCTCGAAGCACTCCATGATGGCGCGGGCACCAAAGGCGGTGGCCGCAATCAGGCCGCCAAACAGGGCCGGAGCATCCGTGCCGAGATTCAGGTCGGTAATGACCCCTTTCAGGCGCTGGTTGGCATTGGGCGTACGGCGGCCGTTGAACCAGTCCAGCACTACGGGCAGGTGATCCAACTGCGGACTGGCGACCCAGGCCTCGGTCAGACGGGTGATCAGTGACGTTTGCATCTCAGCCAACTGCGGTTTGAGTTCGGGATGGTGCTGCGCTGCCAGCTGCAGCGGCCAGCCCAGCAGGCGGCTGTACCAGGCATAAATATCGCCAAACGCCGACTGGCCTGCTTCCAGACCAATCGCGCCCGGCACGACGCTGCCATCAACCTGACCACAGATGCCTTTGATGGCGCGGTCGCCGACTTTCCCGGTGTCAGCAATCAGGATGTCGCAGGTCGACGTGCCAATCACTTTCACTAAGGTATAGGGTCGCGCACCGGCGCCGACCGCGCCCATATGGCAGTCAAATGCGCCGCCCGAAATCGTAACCTGCTGCGGTAAACCCAGGCGTTGCGACCATTCCGGGCTTAGCGTGCCCACCGGGATATCCGCGGTCCAGGTCTCGCTGAACAGGGGAGAATCCAGCTGTTGAGTCAGCGCCGGGTCCAGCGCGTTAAGGAAGTCGGCGTCGGGTAAGCCGTTCCAGTCAGCATGAAACAGCGCTTTGTGACCAGCGGCACAACGCCCACGACGGAGTTTGTCCGGGGCGACGGTATCGCTGAGTAAGGCGGGCACCCAGTCACAGAGTTCAACCCAGGACACGGCCGCATCGCGCACGGCAGCATCCTGGCGGGTAATATGAAGAATCTTGGCCCAGAACCATTCCGACGAGTAGATCCCGCCGATATAGCGGCTGTAATCGGTAAAGCGGCCGCTGCGACACAGGCGGTTAATCTCTTCCGCTTCTTCAATGGCCGTATGGTCTTTCCACAGCACAAACATCGCATTGGGGTTTTCCGCAAACTCCGGCCGCAGGGCAAGTACCTTGCCGTCACGATCGATCGGAGCGGGGGTGGAGCCGGTGCTGTCGACACCGATGCCGACGACGGCGGCCCGTTGCGTGTCGCTTAGCGCCGCGAGCACACCCAGCATGGCCTGCTCCATAGCATCAATATAGTCCTGAGGATGGTGACGAAAGCGGTTGCTGTGAGGATCGCTGTAAAGTCCCTGCTGCCAGCGTGCATAGTTGGCCACGGCACTGTGCAGCTCCTGACCAGTGTGACAATCCACCGCCAGCGCACGCACCGAATCACTACCAAAGTCCAGCCCCAGGGTGATGGCTTCAGTACGCATTTGACTCTCCTGTTGTGAATAAACCTCCTTATCCTGAGATGTGTAAAAAAGAAGGGTTAGTCACGGCTGGCTGAGAATATGCACTTTTCTGCCACACGCAGTGAATTTGTGATCCATTGCAAAAGTTAACAGACGGTTAAATTTGCTGAATATATGGATCATTCTGTCGTGATTTTAAGATGTGATACCGCTCTACATTTTTCTTCTTCATTCCCGCTAAAACTAGGCCAGCGTTTAAGCAGGCTACCCTCATGGCTCCCGCTAACGTGCTGATTTACATATGTACCTACAAAAGAGAGTTAACTGGTAGCGTTTACACCGATTCGTATTTAACAGCGATAAAACCACTAGCGCCGGAGAGCATCATGCATAAATTCACTAAAGCGCTGGCAGCCATCGGGCTGGCAGCGGTTATGTCACAATCAGCTATCGCCGAGACTATGAAGCTGGGTTTTCTGGTGAAGCAGCCGGAAGAACCCTGGTTCCAGACCGAATGGAAATTTGCGGATAAAGCCGGTAAAGACCTGGGCTTTGAGGTGATCAAAATTGCCGTTCCGGACGGCGAAAAAACCCTTAATGCTATCGACAGCCTGGCCGCGAATGGCGCAAAAGGCTTCGTGATCTGCACACCGGATCCCAAACTCGGCTCCGCCATCATGGCAAAGGCGCGCGGTTATGGCCTGAAGGTGATCGCCGTGGACGATCAGTTTGTGAACGCCAAAGGCAAGCCGATGGACAGCGTACCGCTGGTCATGATGGCCGCGACCAAAATTGGCGAACGTCAGGGACAGGAACTGTATAAAGAAATGCAGAAACGCGGCTGGGATGTCAAAGACACCGCCGTGATGGCGATCACCGCTAACGAACTGGATACCGCGCGTCGTCGTACCGGTGGTTCGATGGATGCCCTGAAAGCGGCCGGCTTCCCGGAAAAACAGATCTATCAGGTCCCGACCAAATCGAATGACATCCCCGGCGCATTTGATGCCGGTAACTCCCTGCTGGTTCAGCACCCTGAAGTGAAGCACTGGCTGATTGTCGGCATGAACGACAACACCGTGCTGGGCGGCGTGCGTGCAACCGAAGGTCAGGGCTTTAAAGCCGCTGACGTGATCGGTATCGGTATCAACGGCGTCGACGCCGTCAGCGAACTGTCAAAAGCCAACGCGACCGGCTTCTATGGCTCACTGCTGCCAAGTCCGGACATCCATGGCTATAAGAGCAGCCAGATGCTCTACAACTGGGTAAGCAAAGGACAGGAGCCACCGAAATTCACCGAAGTGACAGACGTCGTGTTGATTACGCGTGACAACTTCAAAACCGAGCTGGCGAAGAAAGGGTTGATGTAATAACAGGCAGTACGGATAACACCATCGGGTCATCAGGAAAGCAGGGCTGAACACCGCGACGGTATTCAGCCTGAGCGTCAGGTGCCCCGATTCCTCACAGCCATTTATTGGAGACACCATGAACACTGATTCAGCCTTTCTGTCGTTTCATGGCATCAGTAAAACTTTTCCCGGCGTGAAAGCGCTGCAGGATATTTCATTTGAATGCCATGGCGGTCAGGTGCACGCGCTGATGGGGGAAAACGGTGCCGGTAAATCGACACTGCTTAAAATCCTCAGCGGCAGCTATCTGCCCAGTGGCGGCGAGATTCGCATCAAAGGCAAGCCGATGAATTTCCAGCACACCACGGATGCGCTGGATGCGGGTGTCGCCATTATCTACCAGGAACTGCATTTAGTGCCCGAAATGAGCGTGGCGGAGAATATCTATCTGGGTCAGTTGCCGCATAAACATGGCCTGGTGAACCGCAAGCTGCTGCGTTACGAAGCAGGGCTGCAACTGAAAAATTTAGGTATGGACATCGATCCGGACATGCCGCTGAAATACCTGTCGCTGGGCCAGTGGCAGATGGTTGAGATTGCCAAAGCGCTGGCCCGTAACGCGCGCATCATTGCCTTTGATGAGCCAACCAGTTCGCTGTCCGCACGCGAAATCGACAATCTGTTTCGGGTGATCCGCCAGTTGCGCGCGGAAGGGCGCGTGGTGCTGTATGTCTCGCACCGTATGGAAGAGATTTTTGCCCTCAGTGACGCCATCACCGTGTTTAAAGACGGGCGCTATGTGCGCACCTTTACGGACATGGCCAATACGCATCACGACGATCTGGTGCAGGCGATGGTCGGACGTAATCTGGGTGATATCTACGGCTACGCGCCGCGGGAAAAAGGCCCGGTACGGCTGGCGCTACAGGACGTGGAGGCGAAGGGCGTCAGAGCGCCAATCTCGCTGAATGTGCATGCCGGGGAAATTGTCGGCCTGTTTGGTCTGGTGGGCGCGGGACGCACCGAACTGCTGAAAGGGCTGTTTGGCGCCACGCGCCTGCGCGGTGGCCGCATTCTGCTGGACGGGGAACCCCTTAACGTGATGGCGCCAATTGATGCGATTCGGGCGGGCGTGATGCTGTGCCCTGAAGATCGCAAAGCCGAAGGCATTATTCCGGTGCATTCGGTGCGCGACAACATCAACATCAGCGCCCGCCGTCATAACCTCACCGCCGGTTGCCTGATCAAAAACGGCTGGGAGGTGAAGAATGCCGACAGCCATATCCGTTCCCTCAAAATCAAAACGCCCAGCGCTGACCAGTTGATCATGAACCTGTCCGGCGGTAACCAGCAAAAAGCCATTCTTGGCCGCTGGTTGTCCGAGGAGATCAAGGTGATTTTGCTGGACGAGCCTACCCGTGGCATTGATGTCGGGGCTAAACACGAAATTTATAACCTGATTTACCAGCTGGCGAACAACGGCATTGCGGTGCTGTTTGCCTCCAGCGATCTCCCGGAAGTGATGGGCCTGGCCGACCGCATTATCGTAATGCGCGAAGGGGCGGTCGCCGGGGAATTACTGCATGACGAGGCCACAGAGCAGCTGACGCTGAGCCTGGCCATGCCTAAAACGACACATGCGGCCGCCGTGGCCTGACAGGAGAGTACCGTGACTTCTTCCACGACATCAAATACGCCGCCAGCCGCCCCTCGCCGGGGTGTGCATTTTGGGCGCGTCTGGGACAACTTTGGCATGCTGGTGGTGTTTGCCCTGCTGTTCATCGCCTGTGCGGTTTTTGTCCCTAACTTTGGCTCCTTTATCAACATGAAAGGCCTGGGGCTGGCCATGTCGATGTCCGGCATGGTGGCCTGCGGTATGCTGTTCTGCCTGGCCTCCGGCGATTTTGACCTGTCGGTGGCCTCGGTGATTGCCTGCGCGGGCGTGGTCACCGCCGTGGTGATCAATATGAGCGAGAGCCTCTGGCTGGGGGTGGCGGCCGGGCTGTTACTCGGTGTCATCACCGGATTTATCAATGGGTTTGTTATCGCCCGACTGAAAATCAACGCCCTGATTACCACGCTGGCGACCATGCAGATTGTGCGCGGTCTGGCCTATATCTTCTCGGACGGTAAAGCGGTGGGCATCGAAGACGAGCGCTTCTTCGTACTGGGCTTCGCCAACTGGCTGGGCGTGCCTGCGCCCATCTGGATCACGCTGGGTACCATGGTGATCTTCGCCTTCCTGTTGAACAAAACCACCTTTGGCCGCAACACGCTGGCGATTGGCGGGAATGAAGAGGCTGCACGGCTGGCGGGCGTGCCGGTTGTGCGTACCCGCATCATTATCTTTATTCTCTCTGGCCTGGTTTCTGCGGCGGCGGGCATCATCCTGGCGTCACGTATGACCAGCGGTCAGCCCATGACCTCAATTGGTTATGAACTGGTGGTCATCTCGGCCTGCGTACTGGGCGGCGTGTCACTGAAGGGCGGCATCGGCAAAATCTCCTATGTGATCGCCGGGGTACTGATTCTGGGCACCGTTGAGAATGCGATGAATTTATTAAATATCTCGCCATTCTCACAGTATGTTGTGCGGGGTTTGATACTGTTGGCAGCGGTGATATTCGACCGCTACAAACAAAAGAATAAAGTCTGATTTGGCGTGAAACCTTCCCGCGGACGCGAAAGGTGTCCGCGCGTGATCAATCAACGACGAAGTGAGGACAGTATGTATCACCGTGAATTACCGGCAGAGCAGCAGAACCCTTTGCTGCCCGGATACGCGTTTAATGCCTGGCTGGTGGCGGGATTAACCCCGATCACCGCGGATGGTCCGCTGGATTTCTTTATTGATCGCCCACACGGCATGAAGGGCTATATTCTCAACCTGACCATTAAAGGCAAAGGGCGGGTGTTCGACGGCGAAAAGGCCTTTGACTGTGAACCGGGTGAAATGCTGCTGTTCCAGCCAAAAACGGCTCACTATTATGGTCGGGCGCCCGACAGTCCGCAGTGGTTTCACCGCTGGGTCTATTTTCGTCCGCGCGCGTACTGGCATGACTGGCTGCGCTGGCAGGATGAACAGGAAGGCGTCGGTCGGCTGCGATTACCGGAGTCACTGCGGGGCGAATTTGATCGCCTGTTTGCCACTATTGAACAAACCCACAACTCATCGCGTCGTTTTGCCGAAGAACTGGCAATGAATTTGCTGGAACGGCTGTTGTTACGGGCGGTGGAAGAAGATCCACGTAACCATCAGCAAATCCGCGATCCCCGTATCATCGAAGCCTGCCAGTATGTGAATAATCATCTTGCCAGCGAGGTCAAAATAGAGGAAGTGGCGCGCCATGTGTGTCTGTCACCTTCGCGGCTGGCGCACCTGTTCCGCGAGCAAATGGGCGTGAACCTGCTTCGCTGGCGGGAAGATCAGCGCGTCATTCGCGCTAAGTTGCTGCTGCAAACCACGCAGGAACCCATCGCGAGCATTGGGCGTGAAGTGGGCTACGACGATCAGCTCTATTTTTCGCGCGTCTTCCGTAAGCGCGTCGGCGTCAGCCCGAGTGATTTCCGCCGCCGCAATCAGGACGTACACGATAATCTGGCCAGTCAGAGCGCCTGGAACGGTGCACGGCGCTCAGTCTCCTGATTTTAAGGGGAATCCTCCTTGTCCTGACCCGACTATTAGTCTTAAATCAGTCTGGTTAGCGATTAATGAGGAAAAGGAATGAGCGAGAAACTGCGAGTAGGACTCATCGGCTATGGCTTTGCCAGCAAAACCTTCCACGCGCCCCTGATCGCGGGCACGCCGGAGGTTGAACTGGCTGCCATCTCCAGCAGCGATGCCAGCAAAGTCCATGCCGACTGGCCCGCCGTGCAGGTCGTCGCCGAGCCCCAGGCCCTGTTCGACGATCCTACGTTAGATCTGATTGTTATCCCTACACCGAATGATACGCACTTCCCTCTGGCTAAAGCCGCACTCAACGCAGGCAAGCACGTCGTGGTGGACAAACCGTTCACCGTGACGTTGTCACAGGCGCGCGAGCTGGATGCCTTAGCTAAAGCCAAAGGGCTGCTGTTATCCGTATTCCATAACCGCCGTTGGGACAGTGATTTCCTGACGCTGAAAGGCTTACTGGCAGAGGGTGAGCTGGGTGAGGTGCGTTATTTTGAATCGCACTTTGACCGTTTCCGTCTGGAAGTACGGCAGCGCTGGCGCGAGATGAAAGGGGCAGGCAGCGGCATCTGGTACGATCTGGGACCGCACCTGCTGGATCAGGCGCTACAGCTGTTTGGCCCCCCGGTGGCGATTAACGTTGATCTGGCGGAAATGCGGCCGGGTGCCCAGACCACCGACTATTTTCATGCGACGCTGACCTATCCACAGCGCCGGGTGGTGCTGCACGCCAGCATGCTGGTGGCGGCCGAATCCGCACGCTATACCGTGCACGGTACGCGCGGCAGTTACGTCAAATACGGTCTGGACCCGCAGGAAGATCGGCTGAAAGCGGGGGATTTCCCGCCGGGCGAGAACTGGGGTTACGACATGCGTGACGGTACGCTGACCCAGGTGGAGGGCGACGCGCTGAATGAAAAAACTGTCCTGACACAGCCGGGCAACTATCCCGCCTATTACGCTGCGATTCGTGATGCCATTACCGGGCGCGGGGCGAATCCGGTGACGGCGGAAGAAGCCATTCAGGTCATGGAACTGATTGAGCTGGGGCTGCATTCGGCGGAAAAACGCCAGACCATGTCGCTTAAATAAGCGCTTTCAGCGCTAAAAAGGCCGCGAATAACGCGGCCTTTTTTATGCTTACTGCACTTTCGCCCGGATGGCGGCTTTTTCTGCCGCGCTTAAAAACGCGATAGTCAGGCCGTTGTCCTGTGCCTGACGCATTTGCGCCTGGCTCAGTCCCGCAGCCGGGGCGGCATGCAGATACTCATGGGCCAGCTCAATGCCCTGTACGGCGGGATCGTCGGTGTTGATGGTCGCCAGCACGCCATGCTCCAGGAACGTTTTCAGCGGATGCTGCGCCAGCGAGGCGACGGTGCTGGTCTGGATATTGGAGGTCAGGCAGGATTCGATACCAATACCGTTTTCCGCCAGATAATCCATCAGCGCGCGATCTTCAATAGCCTTCACACCATGACCGATGCGTTCAGCGCCCAGATCACGAATCGCCTGCCAGATACTTTCCGGGCCTGCGGCTTCACCGGCATGCACGGTAATATGAAAACCGGCATCCCGGGCGCGACGGAAGTGGCTCAGAAAACGGTGGCCCGGCGCACCGAGTTCATCCCCGGCCAAATCCACGGCGGTAATATGGTCGCGATGGGCGAGGAAGCCGTTCAGTTCATCCAGACAGGCCTGTTCGCCAAAAGTCCGGCTCATGATGCCCGTTAAGCGCACGGTGATATCATGCTGCTGGCAGCCGGCCTTTACGCCATCAATCACCGCCTCAACCACACCGGCAATCGGCAGATGGTGGGTCATCGCCATATAGCCGGGTGAAAAGCGCAGCTCGGCATAGTGAATCCCGGCGCGGGCGGCATCCTCGACGTTCTCACGCGCGATACGCTGACAGGCGTCAAGATCGCCCAGCACTTTCACGCCCCAGTCCAGCTTTTGCAGAAAGCTGACCAGATCCGGTTGCGTTTCGGTGACCTGAACATGCGGACGCAGGGTGTCCAGCGTATCCGCCGGTAAGGTCAGGTTAAACTGGCGGCCTAAATCAAGGATGGTTTGTGCACGGATGTTGCCATCAAGGTGGCGGTGAATGTCGGTAAGGGGAAGCGTTGAATCAATCATGGAGTGCACTCGTCTGGATATCTGTAAAGTGCAGAGCATTATAAAAATATCTTGCGCAACAACGCCAGTGATTTGCGCAACAAGTGTGAAAGGCAGGGGTTAACTGTTCACTTTATAAACGGGAACGCGGCGCAGGCCGCCTGGTGAGAGCGAATCGGGAGAGAAAAGAGGGCGGTGCAGTGACGTAAAAAAGGCGGCCAGGGCCGCCTTGATCGAAAAGGTTGACCTTATTGCGGCATGCCTTCGTTTGTCGGGACGCCAAGCATATAGCGTGACATGAACTGCTCCAGCGACATCTTATCGCCGTTCATGTTCACCTGACCGTTGGCATACTGCAGGCTGGTAACGATGTTGTTGTCCTGCGTTTGTGTCAGACGGAACATCTGGCCCATCGCTGCCAGCCCTTTAACCTGCTGATCGGCCAGTTTCTGCGCGTCTTCAGCCTGATAACCTTCAGCCAGGCCAATATGGCGCATGGTTTCCGTCGCCATCGGCATGTTGACAGACAGCTTCAGATCCAGCGTTTTCAGTACGCGATCAACGGATGCCGCCAGCGTCTGCGGTTCGCCTGTCACCGTGGACGGATCGTTAAAGTGGGCATTCAGGTTGAAAGTACTCTCGCCTTTATCGTTCTTCCAGCTCAGTGGTGCGATGCTGATGGACGGGGCCCCTTTCAGCAGGGTCGGCAAATTGTTCAGCAGGATCGCGCGCACACCGTTCTGGAAACGCACCGGATCGTCTTCCACGCCAGGCTGGTTCATCAGGGTGGTCAGCTGAGCGTTGTAGTTATCCGAGAACGCTTTAACGCTTTGCGCATCAAACTGTGACAGCTTCATTTTTAATGCGAACTGACCCAGGTTCTGCTTCTGCACCTCAACGCCGTCAATTTTGTAATTAATGTCGCCATTGATTTTGCCGGACTGATTATCAAAAGAGGAATCACCGACCATCTTGTTAAGAATAACCGCGTCCTGACCGCTGACTGCGGCGGCCACTTTATCCACGCTGATGGACTGATCGCCAATGCGTACGCCTTCGTTGGTGAGATGCGTATCCGCTTTCAGCTTCAGGCCGTTCAGCGTAAACATCACCGGCTGATCGACCTGATTTTTGGTGGTGATGGCAATGCTGTCGATGTCACTGTCCAGGCCCACTTTATCGCCTTTGTTGTCTGCGCTGATATTCAGCGTGCCGCCGCTGGTGGCTAAGCGTTGCGCTGTTTGCGCATTTTGATAATCGATGGGCAGAATTTTTATTGCGGTGTCGGTGCTGCCGCTGTAACCCACACGCGTTTCGGCGTTGATAAACGACTGATTGTTGGTCAGTTCAAACAGCTTTTTGACCGCATCGGTATTGGTCAGCGTGGTATGCACGGACGCCATGCTGGGGATCAGGTTGGCTTTTTTCAGCTGTGCGAAGGGGAACGGGCCGTGGTCGATCTGCTCGTTCAGGATGATGCTCTGGCCGGGCTTGAGCAGAGGATTATCTTCGGTCTGAGAGCTGGCCTGGATAACCACATTCATTTTGCTGCTGAAAATGCCGCGTTGATAATCCTGATAGCTGACTTTCAGACGACTGTTGGGCGCCAGGGTGGTTAACTGAGCGTTAGCATTTTGAATCATTTGATCCATATTGCTTTCCAGCTTTTTGCCGGTAAACCACGCCGCGCCTGTCCAGACTACGCCCAGAGCGACTACCACACCAACGGCAACTTGAGTCTTTTTCATTGCTGAATCGTCCTTATCCTTGATTTCACCCGTGTCACAGACAGCGGGTGAAGAAGCGCCCGCAGGCATTTTAGCTAATAGTTTGAAATAATAGCAGTTAAGCGCAATGGCGTCAGCCGTCTCAGTTAAACGTGTTATACACGCGCGCCACCCGACCCTGGCCGGTGAGTGACACTGGCGCATCGGTGGCGGCCACGAAACAGGACTCGCCGGGTTTTAGCACCAGTTGCTGCTGGCGATTGGTGACGGTGGCCTCACCTTCAATACAAAACAGCAGTGCCGCGCTTTCCTGATGCAGGGTAAGCGGCTGCGCATTCACCGTATGAATGGAGAAAGCAAAGTCGTCTACCGGAATGGGAAAATACTCGCCATCCTGCTGTATCTCCGGTTGTGTAAGAAGCTGGCTGGCCGGCTTTTCGTCAAATTTGAGGTTGGCCATCAGTTCCGGAATATCAATATATTTTGGCGTCAGGCCAGCGCGCAAAACGTTATCGGAGTTGGCCATGACCTCCAGCGCCACGCCATGCAGATAAGCATGCGGCGTTTCCGCAAACAGGAACATCGCCTGTCCGGGCTGCAGAGTAATCACATTGAGCAGCAGCGGCGAGAATAACCCGCTGTCATCCGGATAGTATTCCGCAATCTCATGAATGGTTTGCCAGGGTTCGCCTGTCTGCTGACTGACGACGTTTTTCAGTACGGTTAACGCCTGCGCTTTTTCGTCCTGTTGAAGCGACAGCAGGGTTGAAAACAGTTGCGCCAGGTTGTCGGGGCTCGGTTGGCGCAGGAAATGCGCGATCTCAGGATGCGCGTCCGCCACTGGGGTGAGCAGTGTCACCATCTCGTTGCGCTCGCGAAACCCATTGATGGCTTTAAACGGCGTTAAGGCGTACACCAGCTCCGGTTTATGGTTGGCATCTTTATAGTTACGCTCAGGCGAACTGAGCGGTACAGAGGCGGCATTTTCACGCGCAAACCCCTCTTCGGCGGCGGATTTGCTGGGGTGCACCTGAATTGAGAGCGGCTGATCGGCACACAGCACTTTAAATAAAAAGGGCAGTTCGCCAAAGCGTTTTGCCACGGCATCGCCCAGCATCTGCGACGGATGGGCCGCGATGACATCGCGTAACGAGCGGGATTGCCCCTCAACGTCAACGGCGGACGGGCTTTTAGGATGCGCCCCCATCCACAGTTCCGCCATCGGTAAGTCTTCAGGATTGGCGATGCCATACAGGGAGGTTAATGCCGTCTTGCTCCCCCAGGCATAATATTGCACCGCATTACTCATCTTTTTCATTTCACTGCCTTTCTGGCATGGGAATATTGCGCTTATTAAAGCAGAAACTGACATGGAAAATACATATCCAGCGCAAGAAGGATGCTAAGCTCGGATGATGTTAAAAATTTGTATGAGTTTATCTGCTTCATGCGTAGCGAACACCCGCGCGTGAACGAAGGGTTTATTTAAAACGGTGAAAGGAGAAAGTCATGGCAGCCAATCGCGTTGAAAAAGATTCAATGGGGCCAATTGATGTACCGGCTGATAAACTTTGGGGCGCACAGACACAGCGCTCCCTGGAGCATTTCCGTATCTCAACAGAGAAAATGCCGGTGGCGCTGGTGCACGCGCTGGCGATGACCAAACGCGCGGCCGCCAGCGTTAACCGGGATTTAGGCTTACTGCCTGCGGAGCGGGCGGAGGCGATTATTCAGGCCGCTGATGAAGTGCTGGCGGATAAACACAGCGATGAATTCCCGCTAGCGATCTGGCAGACCGGCTCCGGCACCCAGACCAACATGAACATGAATGAAGTGTTGGCCAACCGTGCGAGTGAGCTGTTGGGCGGTGAGCGCGGTATGTCCCGTCTGGTGCATCCCAACGATGACGTTAATAAAAGCCAGAGTTCAAACGATGTCTTCCCGACGGCGATGCACGTTGCGGCGGTCATTGCGGTACGTGAGCACCTGATTCCCCAACTGAACGTCCTGAAGCAAACCCTGCGTGCCAAATCTGACGCCTTTAAAGACATCGTTAAAATTGGCCGTACCCATCTGCAGGACGCCACGCCGCTCACGCTCGGTCAGGAGATCTCCGGCTGGGTCGCCATGCTGGAGCACAACCTTAAACATATTGAGCAGAGCATTCCGCATCTGGCCGAGCTGGCGCTGGGCGGCACCGCGGTGGGAACCGGCCTGAATACCCATCCTGAATATGCCGTGCGTGTGGCGAAAGCCCTGGCGGAACTGACAGAGCAGCCGTTTGTGACCGCCCCTAATAAGTTTGAAGCCCTGGCCACCTGCGACGCGCTGGTGCATGCACACGGTGCGCTGAAAGGCCTGGCGGCTTCACTGATGAAGATTGCTAATGATGTCCGCTGGCTGTCATCCGGTCCGCGCTGTGGTATCGGCGAAATTGCTATCCCGGAAAACGAACCCGGCAGCTCCATCATGCCGGGCAAGGTTAACCCCACCCAGTGTGAAGCGATGACAATGTTGTGCTGTCAGGTCATGGGTAATGACGTGGCGATTAACATGGGGGGCGCATCAGGCAACTTCGAACTGAACGTTTATCGTCCGATGATTATCCATAACTTCCTGCAGTCCGTTCGTTTACTGGCGGATGGGATGGACAGTTTCAATCACCACTGCGCTGTCGGTATCGAACCGGTGCGTGAGCGTATTGATCAGTTGCTCAACGAGTCGCTGATGCTGGTCACCGCGCTGAATACGCACATCGGTTATGACAAGGCCGCTGAAATTGCCAAACAGGCCCATAAACAAGGCTTAACGCTGAAAGCTTCGGCGCTGAAGCTGGGCTATCTGACGGAAGCGGAGTTTGATGCCTGGGTGCGTCCGGAAGACATGGTAGGCAGCATGAAGTCGTAAGTGAGGTCTGTCAGGGCCTGCACAGGCCCTGATATCACACCGGGCAGTCCACCCAGAGATGCAGCCGTGGGATCAGCAAATGCAGGGGTTCTGCGGCGGGTTTATAGCGATGCTTAATCGCCTCTGCATCGTAATTCAGCAGCTCACCTAACTTTGGCACCTGGGTGCGATCCCGGCACAGCACAAGAATCGGTGACGGGCAGGCAAGCTGCGTTTGCTTTTTCTCTTCCGCACGCCAGATGCGCGCAACCGGCTGCACTTTCACCGGACGTTTAATCTTCAGGCGCGCGGATGCGGGCAGGGCGCGTACATCCGCCAGTTCCTGCTGCACTTTTTCCGCCCACTGCTCGCGTGTCCAGGGAGCCTGGGCACGGCCAGCCTTCAGACTCTTTTCCAGTTGGGCGATGATCTCGTCCCGTTTAACGTTCTTAATGACCTGCTTGTTTGCCCAGCCAAAGCGCACACTCTCTGGCGCGGGAAGGGCGGTGATGGTCCGGTAAGCATTCAGGGTAATTAAGCCGCGCAAATGCTGATGCACAAATTCGAACCGGGCTTCGGAAGGCAGACCGGACTCCACGGTGATCATGTGCTCAAGACGGGCTTTCAGCTGGTTGATGCTGTTGATAAACGCGGTAAGCTGCTGCGCGTCCTGCTCGCTGCATTCGATGCAGAGCGCACCCGGCAGGCGCACGGCGGCTTTAGTACTGAGCTTTTCTGACTGGTGCTGCATGAACAGACGGCAATAGTGGTTGAGCGCCCGCTCCCGTGCCTCTGTGCCCAGGTGCTGCTCCACGGCAATCTGAGTAATCGCATCGTGTTCATGCCCTTTTTCAATCGGGGGCAGACTGAAGACCCGGGCGATTAACAGCGGCTGCGCCTCAATCTGCTGCCGTAATGCTCCCAGGGCTTCTTCGAGATCCTTGACGCACTGCTGCATATCTGTGACTAAATCATAACGCACCGCAGTCTCTCCTGTAGTTACAACATGCGCAATGTGGCAGAAAGATCGCGCTGCTGCAAACGTCTTTATAGTTACAACATACTAAACAGGCTTTCTGAAACGGTGCGGTCTTTGGCATAAGCAGGGCGAAGATAGCACAGGGTGCGATGAGGCCCACCAGAAAAAAGCGAGTGACAGCTCCACGCGGGACAGGGTGCATTACCATCGTCACCAGCGTAGACAGAATCGGCGGGAAGCGGCTGGTCACCGACGGTGACAAAACCAAAAAAGGTTATTCGGTGCCTGGCGGGCGCTCTCGCCGCCTTCAGGCACCGGGGTTAAGCGGCGCAGGATTACGAATGTCGGCTGAACAACTGATAAATCCGTTCCGGGAGCAGGCTGAATAAACATATTGATACGGCTTCGCAACATGACAGCAGCGTTTCGCCTTTTTTGCGCCAGAACAGGGTTACGATGATCACGGCTACGGCCGCTACACCGAGCGCGCCTGCCATATCCAGTGGGAAGTGAACCCCGAGAAAGATGCGTGACCAGGCAACCAGCAGTGAGACGAGCGTGAGAATGCCACCGGAGCCCCAGTTACCCCTGGCCCATAATGCCAGCGTGATACTGAAAAACAGCGTGCCGTGGTCGCTGGGAAATGACGTATCCGCAGCGTGATCGATCCACAGATGACCCAGCCGAATCATAAAAGGGCGCGGATGAAAATAGAATGCTGAACAGAGAAAATTCAGTGTCAGCCCTGTGATGGCCGTTACGATGGCAAACAGGGCGGTTTCGCGTTCTGCGCGCCCACCTGTAAACCAGTAAATCAGCAGCATAAGCGGCAGCAGAAAGATCAGATACTCTGCGCTGAATGTCGCAAAATCGATGAGCCAGCCGGGCGTGCCGGGAAGGGCATTAATGGTAAGGAACAGATCCTGATTATAGGTTTCCAGCAAAGTATTCATCAGCGCGTGGGCTCTGTGGTAAGAGAGGACAAGGGCCATTTTCCCCGCGCAAGATTAATAAAACCTTAATCGTCATTCGCCGCGTTCATCTGTTCAGCCGGCTGAATGAGTGGAAACACGTTCTCAAGAAAGAGGCCCGCCTTGCGGCTGCCATAAACACCACAGCGGTAAGCGCAGGGTATCCTCAGGCGGGCATGATATGTCAGCGGCAACGCGCATTTTCTCCCTCACAAACAGGGGGGATCTCGTTCAGTCAGTGCCTGACCGTTAACCCCACCCATGAATGAAGAACACACCGCATCGGTAACGTGACGTGGTGCCTGAAACATCACTTCGCTAAGACTTTCAACTGCGATCGGGCCGTGAAAAAACGACGATACGACAAATAGACGGCGATGATGGTCGATAAACTGGCTGTGCCAAGCAGCATAAACGTAACCATAATCTGGTATTTAATCGCCTTAAGCGGGTCAACACCCGCAAAGATCAGCCCGGACATCATGCCGGGTAAACTCACCAGACCAACAGTTTTGGCGGCATCAACGGTGGGGATCATCGCGGCGCGAATGCTGTCGGCAAGGATTCGCTGCGAGGCCAGTTTGACCGGCGCGCCAAGGCTCAGCATCTCCTGAATTTTTTGGGCATTGTCGCTGAAGCGCTGGTTCAGGTTGCTGTAACACAGCCCCACAGCAACCATGGCATTGCCGGCAATCATGCCGGAAACCGGAATGACCTGCATAGGCAGAAAGGCGATTGCACCGCTCATGACCAGAATGGTCAGCGTAATGGCGGTGCCACTCGCGATCGCAACGAACGAAATCACAAAGGCATTATCAATGTTACGGCTGCGCTTATGGGCATTAAGCGCCGCATTGACGCAGATAAACAGCACCATCAGCACGGTCAGCCCGCCGTTATTCACATCGAAGACCGACTTGAGGACATAGCCTACGATGGCCAGTTGAACGATCGCGCGGCTGACGCTCCACAAAATATCTTTGCTCATGCCAAGCTTCTCTTTCTGGCTGATAAGCAACGCCATCAGGACCAGAACCAGCGACAGCAGTAGCGAGTTGTCACTTATTGTTGTCTGATGCATTCATCTTCTCCCTGTCAGGTGACGTGAGGCGAAGCACATGCTCTGCCTGCTGTATGTCGTTAACATCGTGACTTATCCAGACGACGGCCATCGGGTGTTCTGCGACAAGCCGCCTGATCAGCGACTGTACCGTCAGGCTGTTTTCTTCATCAAGCGCGCTGGTCACTTCGTCAAGTAACAGCACGGCCGGCACAAACTGCAGATGGCGCAGCAGCCCAATACGCTGCTTTTCGCCGCCAGAGAGGGGCTCAATCGCAGCATTCAGCATATCCGGCGAGAGATTAACGCTCTCCAGCGCCGCCTTAAGTTTTGCCTGTGGCGGCGTCTGGCGGCGAAGTTGCCAGGGCAGGGCAAGGTTGTCATAAACCGTCTGACCGAAAAGCTGTGGCGTCTGAAAACAGTACGATACCTGCTGACGGTATTCCTCGGCCCTGAGCGTGGCGATATCGCGGCCCTGAAAGCGGATCTCTCCGGTCGTTGGCGTTAACAGAGAGGCAAGGATCTTCAGGAAGGTACTTTTGCCACTGCCGGAGGCACCGGTGAGCACGACAACGTCGCCCGGCGACAGCTGTAAAGAGACCGGCTGCAATAGCTGTCTGCCGCCGTGTGAAAAGGTGACATCCTGCGCATCGAGCAGGGGCAGAGAAGGGGTCATCGTTGCTTCCTGGATAGGGGTTAATAAGTCCGGTTCGTCGATATCTGAAAAAAGGCGGTGCATTCAGCCTTTTACTCCTTGCGTGGCTTTCCAGCCCGGCCTGGCATCTTCCTGTTTATGCCGTGTCCTGTCAGGTCATGAGTCAGAATAGCCGAATTCACCACCGGTGCTAACGGAACGCACAAGCCGGTTCAGACGGGCAACGACATCACGCCGCGCGTCCCGCTTCGGCTCAGGCCTGAGCGGGACATGCCTTTTTCATTTTGGTTGCTGATTTTTTCACATCCTGCCGGGCGATTAACTGTGCGGCAGGGCAACAGCACATTTTGAATGTCCTTATCGCCTTAGCTGCGTGTGCTCTACCACCACAGGGAGAAGAAATCCCGCTGGG
Source organism: Pantoea sp. SGAir0183 (assembly GCF_043545505.1). Taxonomy (NCBI): domain Bacteria; kingdom Pseudomonadati; phylum Pseudomonadota; class Gammaproteobacteria; order Enterobacterales; family Erwiniaceae; genus Pantoea; species Pantoea sp. SGAir0183. The sequence continues at coordinate 2,334,554 of NZ_CP028053.1, read as the reverse complement.
GCGCGTTGGTAACCGGACCGTTGGGGGGCGTAAAAAAGCGGTAAAGCCAACGGCGGCATTTTTCCTTTTAGCTGAACATGTTATAAAAACACTTTGTTTGCTAACGGATCCTCAACATGGACGTGATTAAAAAGCCGGGTGTCACGCAAATTGTCACGCTGGGCCTGGTTCAGATCCTCTCCTGGGGCGGTTCGTTTTATCTGATGGCGGTCATGGCCGCGCCTGTTGTAGCAGAAACCGGATGGTCGCAACAGTGGGTTTACGGCGCGTTATCGCTGGGCATTTTAGTGTCTGGGTTGCTCGCTCCGCGCTGTGGCCACCTTATTGCACGCACGGGCGGTCGCCTGATGCTGGCACTCAATGGCATCGTGATGGCGGCAGGGCTTACCCTTATGGGATTCAGCCATCACTTACCGGTGTTTTTACTGGCCTGGGCCATCATCGGCATCGGCATGGCGATGGGGCTGTATGATGCGCTGTTTGCGACGCTGGGCACCCGCTATGGTGGGCAGGCACGCAGCGCCATTACCGGCATAACCCTGATTTCCGGTTTTTGTACCAGCGTGGTCTGGCCTGCCACCGCGCTGCTTATTCACTGGCTGAACTGGCGGGGCGCGTGTTTCGCCATCGCCGCGCTGTTGCTGGTCAGCGTCTTACCGGCCTATTTTTATGCTTTGCCCAAAGGCCATCTTATCTCACCCGTCAAACGTAAAAGCGCACCCGGCACAGCGCCGGATTTGCCCGCAGTCTTGTTTTACCTGTTGTGCGCCATTTTCACGCTGGCCTCGGTGATTATGACGGCCATTTCGGTGCAGCTTATCACCCTGTTGCAGGCCAGTGGTTACAGCATGGCGGCGGCGCTGGCAATCAGTACGCTGCTGGGGCCGTGCCAGGTGGCATCCCGTCTCATTGATATGGCCTTTAAAGGGGGCCATCCCATCTGGACCACTTTTTTTTCGGTGGGGCTGGTGGCGCTGGGGTTGTTGTTGCTGGCGCTGTTTCCGCAACTGGCCCTGTTAAGTATGATCTTTTACGGTGCGGGAAACGGCTTACGCGCCATTGTGCGCGGCACTTTGCCGCTGATGATGGTAAAACCTGAAGCGTACGCGGTACTGGCAGGCCGGATGGCGCGTCCGGCGTTAATGGGGCAGGCGGTAACGCCGTTAGGCGTGGGCTATGTGTTTGCGACGTTGGGGCCCAAAGCCACGCTGTGGTTACTGTGCACACTGGCAGTAATTAACTTGCTGCTGGTGGTGGCACTGAAAAAGCGGCTTCCAGCGCCAGCGCCATCTGTGCGCTAATGCTGTCCGCTACCGCTGGGCAAATAAGCACCTTGTGCGGTCGCGGGCTTCCGGGTGGGGAATATGTGCCTTGTGGCGGGTGGGTTGCTTCTAAAAAGTGACAGTGTTTGTTATATTCATCCCTGTTTGTTGGTTCACTTAGGCGGCTATATAACAACAAGAATGCACCGCAATTCAGGATACAAAGATGCTTGATTATCGCTTCCCGACAGCTTTGCAAATGGTTCTGAGTGTGGCGGTGGCGGAGCAAATGGGAAAACGCTCTACCAGCGCGATTCTCGCTTACGGGCTTGAAGCAAACCCGAGCTTTATACGTAAGTTAATGGTGCCATTAACCCGTGATGGCATTATCGTGTCCACGCTGGGTCGTACGGGTTCCATTCATTTGGGCAGACCCGCAGCCGAAATCACGCTGCGTGATATTTATGTCTCTGTGACAGATGATAAAAAACTCTGGGCGGCTCGCCCGGATGTGGCACCGCGTTGCCTGGTCAGCGCCAACCTGTGCTGGTATTTTAAATCGATTGCCGAGGAAGCCGAGCAGGCATCACTGGCGGTACTTGCGAAGCGCACCGTCGCCGACGCGTTAAATGAGCTGAAAACCCACGACACCAGCAACTGCACCGCCGTGCCTGAGCCTGAGGTGACGGAACCGGATACCGACTGCAAAAAAAGCCGCTGATGCGGCTTTTTTTACGTCTTATGTAAACTGACGACCATCACGTGCAAGGGTGTTGCATTCATCATCGGCAGCTTTCACCGTCACGTCCTCTCTGCCTGTCTCTGACGAACGCCCGTACTCAGTAATTCCGTCCGCGCGCGCACAACGCCTTTTAAATAAAATAAACGCTAACCGGCTCCGCCAGGGCACGGGTCGGGCGTTGTATATACTGACGTTGAGAGGCAGTGCCCCGACGTCCGCAGGATCGTCGGGGCACACGCATTACTGCGCGTGTTCCGTAACCGGGCGCGCGGCGTTACGCGTCACCAGCTTACGCAGCGCCACATAAAACACCGGCGTTAAAAACAGGCCAAACAGCGTCACGCCTAACATACCGGAGAACACCGTGACGCCCGTCACGCCGCGGACTTCCGCGCCTGCGCCTTCCCCCAGAATCAACGGAATAGTTCCGGCGATAAAGGCGATAGAGGTCATCACGATAGGGCGCAGACGTAACCGACAGGCCTCAAGCGCGGCGTCGACAATCCCTTTACCCTGCATCTCCAGTTCGCGCGCAAACTCCACAATCAGAATGGCGTTCTTACAGGCCAGGCCCATCAGCACCACCAGACCGACCTGCACAAAGACGTTGTTGTCTCCGCCTGTTAACCACACGCCCAGCAGGGCCGACAGCATGGTAACCGGCACAATCAGAATCACCGCCAGCGGTAACGTCCAGCTCTCATACAGCGCGGCCAGCACCAGGAAGGCCAGTAACACCGCCACCGGGAAAACAATCAGCGCGGTATTGCCCTGCGTCGCCTGCTGGTAGCTGAGGTCGGTCCATTCGATGTTCATGCCGTTCGGCAACAGCTGGCCGGACATCGCCTCAAGCTGGCGCATCGCCTGGGCGGAGGACAGTACCCGGGGGTCCGCATCACCGATCAGGTCCGCCGCCGGATAGCCGTTGTAACGAATAACCGGATCGGGCCCGTAAGTGGTGGTGATATGCACCATGCTGCCGATGGGCACCATCTCGCCACGATCGTTGCGGGTACGCAGGTTGGCAATGTCCTCCACGCTGTCACGAAATTCGCCATCTGCCTGTGCCATCACCCGCCAGGTCCGGCCAAAGCGGTTAAAGTCATTAACATAGGATGACCCCAGATAAGTTTGCAGCGTACTGAACAAATCCGTCAGCGCCACACCCTGTGCCTTGGCCTTATCACGGTCAACCTGCACATCCAGTTGCGGTACGTTGGCCTGATAAGACGAGATGGGGAAGTGCATGCCCGGCGTCTGCATTACCGCGCCGGAGAGTGTATTAATCGCGGTTTGCAGTGCGCCATAGCCCAATCCGGCCCGATCCTGTACATAAAGCGAATAGCCCGAACCCTGGCCCAGACCCAGAATCGGTGGCGGCATAATGGAGAAGCCAAACCCCTGCTGGATACGGGCGATTTTTGCATTGATGTCCGCGTTAATCTCCGCCGCCGTGCGCTTACGTTCACTGAAAGGTTTCAGACCGAAAAACACCGTGCCGCTGTTCGGCGTATTGGTAAACTGCAGCGCATTCAGGCCCGGAAAGGCAACCGCATAGGCCACGCCTTCCGTTTGCAGACCGATTTCACTCATCTGCCGGATGACCTTATCCGTGCGCGCCAGCGACGATCCTTCCGGCATTTTCACGCCGCCAATCAGGTAAAGCTTATCCTGCGTGGGGATAAATCCGCCCGGTACGGCATGGAACATCCAGCCGGCGCCCGCCAGTAACACCAGATACACGCCAAACACCGCGCCGCGCCGCCGCAGGGTTTTCGCTACCATCGACTCGTAGCCATGGGCCGTGCGGTGAAAGAAACGGTTGAACGGGCGGAAAATCCAGCCAAACAGCCAGTCGATCAGGCGCGTGGGCCTGTCTTTGGCGGCCTGGTGATCCTTCAGCAACATTGCTGCCAGCGCAGGCGATAAGGTCAGCGAGTTGATGGCAGAGATGACGGTCGAAATGGCAATGGTGGTGGCAAACTGCTTGTAAAACTGACCGGTGACGCCCGACAGAAACGCCATCGGCACAAACACGGCACAGAGCACGAGCGCGATAGCGATAATCGGCCCCGATACTTCGCGCATGGCCTGATGCGCCGCCGCTTTGGGTGACAGACCCATTTCAATATTGCGCTCAACGTTTTCCACCACCACGATGGCATCATCCACCACGATACCGATGGCCAGCACCAGACCGAACAGGCTCAGGGTGTTAAGCGAGAAACCGAGCAGGTAAAGCACGCTGAACGTGCCCACCACGGAAACAGGGACCGCCAGCAGGGGAATGATCGAGGCCCGCCAGGTTTGCAGGAACAGAATCACCACCAGCACGACCAGAAAGACTGCCTCCAGCAGAGTCTGGACCACGGCCTTGATGGAGTCGCGCACAAACACAGTGGGATCGTAGGGCGCTGCCCATTTCACATCGTCAGGAAAGCGGGTGGCCAGCTCATCCATTTTGGCTCGCACCGCATTGGAAAGATCGATCGCGTTGGCCCCGGGGGCCTGAAAAATACCAATGCCGACGGCATCTTTATTGTTCAGCTGCGAACGCAACGCATAGCTGCCCGCACCCATTTCGATGCGTGCCACATCGCGCAGCCGCACCAGCGAGCCGTCCTCAGCGGTTTTTAAAATGATATCGCCGAACTGCTGCTCATTTTCGAGCCGGCCCTGCATGTTGATCGACAGCAGAAAATCGCTCTGCTTTTTCAGCGGTTCCGCACCAAGCTGCCCGGCAGAAACCTGCACGTTCTGCTCCTGCATTGCGCTGACGACGTCGGCGGCGGTCAGGCCGCGTGCGGCCACCTTGTTGGGATCCAGCCAGACGCGCATGGCATATTCGCCTGCACCAAAGATCTGGATCTGCCCGACGCCTGGCAGGCGGGCCAGTTCGTCTTTCACTTTCAGCGTGGCGTAATTACGCAGGTAAAGAGAATCATAGGTACTGCCCGGCGAAAACAGATGTACCACTAAGGTCAGCGTAGGGGACATTTTTTGCGTCGTAATGCCCAGCCGGCGCACGTCTTCAGGCAGTCGCGCTTCCGCCTGAGCGACACGGTTTTGTACCTGAACCTGCGCCTGGTCCGGATCGGTGCCGGGACGAAACGTCACGGTGGTCACCAGCACGCCATCCGAACCGGCGACGGACTTCATATACATCATGTTTTCGACGCCGTTAATCGCTTCTTCCAGCGGGGTCGCCACGGAATCGGCAATGACCTTTGGGTTCGCGCCGGGGTATTCGGCGCGCACCTGCACGCTCGGCGGCACCACGTCGGGATACTCACTGATGGGCAATAACGGTATGGCGATCAGGCCGGTCATGAAAATCAATACCGACAGCACGGCGGCAAAGATTGGCCGATCAATAAAAAAGCGGGAAAAATCCATATCAACCTCGGGTTATTGAGCGGCGGTAGCGGCCATATCGACAGTTTTGGCCGTCACCGGCATTCCGGGCATAAACACTTTTTGCAGTCCGGCAACGATGACCCGGTCGCCCGCCTGCAAACCGGCCTCGACGATACGCAGTCCGTCAGCCATGGCACCAGGCTTAATGTCGCGGCGCTGCGCTTTCCCCTGAGCATCAACGATATAAACATATTTGCGATCCTGGTCGGTCAGCACGGCTTTATCGTCAATTAACAGGGCGTTGAAGGTCGCACGACCCGGCAGGCGAACCCGCGCAAAGAGGCCAGGCGTAAAGATACGCTGATGGTTATCCAGCTGCGCACGCATGCGAATGGTGCCGGTACTGGCGTTGAGTTGGTTATCCAGGAAGTCGACGTTACCCCGGTGCGGGTAACCCTGTTCGCCTGCCAGCGCAATCTCGACGGGCAGGGCATGACGTTGCTGGCCCTGACGCGCCATGGCCTGGTAGTGCAGGAAGGTGGTTTCATCGACGTCGAAATAGACCACCATCTTGTCTTGCGAGACCAGCGTCGTCAGAACGCTGGCGCTGTCCCCGGCGGTTACCAGGTTTCCTGCGGTGATCATGGCCCGACTGGCGCGGCCGTCAATGGGCGCCGTGACGCGGGTAAAATCCAGGTTCAGCTGGGCCATGGCCACAGCCGACTCGGCGGCCTGCACATCGGCCTGCGCCTGGCTGGCGCTGGCGCGTCGTTGCTCCCACATCTCACGTGATACCGCCTGAGTACCGAGCAGTTTTTCTGTGCGCGCCGATTCACTGCGGGTCAGGCTGGCCTGACTCCGGGCACGCGCCAGCGAGGCTCTCGCCTGATCCAGTGCGGTGCGGTAGCTACGGTCGTCAATGGTGAACAGGACCTGGCCCTTTTTCACCTCATCCCCTTCATGGTAATTAACCGTGGTGATGTAGCCTGAAACCCGTGGACGCAGTTGGACGCTTTCAACCGTTTCTATGCGGCCATTAAAGCTGTCCCACTGACTGACCGGTTTTGTCACCACCATAGCCGCACTCACCTCGGGCGGCGGCGGCAGGGCGCTGTTCGCCTGACCCGTGTCACATCCACTTAACTGACTGATGACCAGTCCCATCCCCAGCAGGGTAACTCCCTGACGAACCCAGTTGCTTATCATTGTTGTGATTCCGCGATGAACAGTGAAGTAAAGCCCGCAGGCCAATATTTGCAACTTCTATGGTTGCAATTTATCGCGAGGAGTGTAGGCTTGTGTGTCTGAGAACTGCAAGAATAACTGATACACTTTATGTGCGGTCTGATGAGCGATGATTTATCGGCCAGCATCCAGCCTGACAGGGCATGAGGTAAGTCCCCATAAAATGTGCGGCATTTAATGTATTAATTAAACTTGCATTAAATGGCATTGTCAGTCACGCTTTAAGTGTAACTGCAACTGATACTAATACTGTTCGCTGTCGCGACCGGAGAAGACAAATGATGAGTAACGCTTTTATTCACGATCTGATTAACTGGATTGACAACAATATTGAAGCACGCCTCGATCTCGATACGGTTTCTGAGCGCGCGGGCTACTCAAAATGGCACCTGCAACGGATGTTTAAAGAGCACACAGGCTATCCACTGGGTGAATATATCCGTATGAAAAAATTAAAAAAATCAGCGGATCGCCTGACCAGCACCAACGAACCTATTCTGAACGTAGCCATTTCGCTGGGCTTTGATTCGCAGCAGTCGTTCAACCGCAGCTTCAAGCGCCAGTATGGTGTTGCTCCGGGTGCGTGGCGCCGTCACAGTGTGCCGTCGCAGGCTGCAATGCAGTAAACCCCGCCAGGGCCAGGTCATCTGGCCCGCGCTGTTTTATCCGCTGAGAAAACTGCTATTATCTGCATCCTGTTTTCCAGGGATGTCATCATGTCAAAAAAACTGTGGTTAGGATTAGTCCTCATCCTTATCCTCTCCTGGATAGGTCTGCGACCCTATCTGACGTCTGCACCTGCCAAAACCTCTGCTGCAGACATCGCCGCCTTAACGGATGTGCGAACCGTCGCCCGCTGGGTGCTACAGCATCAGCAGTTGCCCGATTACTACATCACAAAGAAGCAGGCCCGCCGTCTGGGCTGGAATCCTGCGAAGGGCAATCTGTGTGACGTGCTGCCGGGCTGGGCGATTGGCGGCGATCGCTTTTCCAACCGCGAAAGAAAGCTACCTGAACGTTCCGACCGGCAGTGGTATGAGGCGGATGTGAACTACCGCTGCGGCCATCGTGAGGCGGATCGCCTCGTGTATTCGTCAGACGGGCTGGTGTTTCTTTCCACTGACCACTATCGCAGTTTTAAGCCGGTGCAGTAACGATGTTGCGTCTACGGTTTGATCTCGGTGAGCTGGCGGATCGCGATGCCTTTTACCGGCAGTTTGCCGCGCAAAGCAACTGTTACGGCGACTTCGGCAATAACCTGGACGCGCTCTGGGACTGGCTGACAGGTGGCATGGCCCTGCCGGCGGAGATTTATCTGCTGAATGCCGATCGGCACGATGCGGATCTGGCCCCGGTTCTGGCGTTGCTGGAAGAGGCGGCGCAGTCGCTGAGTGGCGAACTGCGCCTGATATACGCTTAGTTACGCAGCGGTTTGAGCAGGTCGGCTAGCGCTTCGCGCGCGCTGACCGGCAGGTCGCCCCCACCGGTATAGCCGTTGTTTTCGATAATGACCGTGTTCAGGCCCACCAGCCAGTCATATATGTAGTACGCCGTGTGGTTTGCTGGCGTAGCCGACAGTTTTGTCAGTCGCTGACCGGCGCTGAAATTCACACTCGGCGCAGGCGGACGTGAGAAGATCGACTGGCCACGGTTAACCCGGCTGGCCGGACGTTCCGCTTCCGGACGCTGCAGGAAGCCCAGCCACGCGACGAAATCCCCCAATACCGTCATGGCACGCGTCACCTGACGATCGGCGCGCGACTCATGCGACATGCTCTGCGCGTCCGGTTCATGCAGGGCGGTTTGCAGCGACTGCAGGATACCGGTGCGGAAACTGGCGGTGATCAGTTCTTCTATTAACCATTCCATCGTGGCTTTGTCGATATTCAGCAGCGTGAGCAGGCTCTGATTTTCCGGCAACTGGCGCAGATGGTTCAGCCACAGGCTGAAGACCTGGCGCGGGAACTGAGTCAGGCCCTGGCCAAAGCTGGACTGCTGAGGCGCGGGCTGTTCAATTTCAGCATCGCTGAACAGGTCGAACTCAAAACCGATACCAAACTGGTTCTCCGGTGCCTGAATACTGGTGGTGGCGGCAGGAACGGATGAGCCCGACTGATTCAGCCACAGCTGACGCAGGGCTTCACGGGAAGGCTGCAACCGCTCCAGCAGTTCTCCATGCAAACCGGTGCGATGTTGCAGGCATTTCAACAAGGTATCCGCGATGTTCTGCTTGCGCGCCGCCTGATCGGGCGACGCACCGGCTTCGGTCCAGGGCTGTAGCCGACGTTCAACGACCATGTGCTGAATTTGCGCCAGTTGCGCGATAAGCTGATCGCGGCGTGCCTCTGGCTGCATCTCATCCTGTAACCATTCGGACATGCGATCCACACCGGCGCGATCCAGTGCCAGCATGGAACCCCATTGCTGACCCGGCTGGCCGACCTGACGCTGTACCGCCTCATCCACATTCACCTGCTGATGGCGCGCATCATAAGGCGTGATCGCCCAAATCAGACGCGGTTTTTCACCCGCGTCGTTTTTTGGCTGAAGGCGTTGCCATTCGCGCAGGGCGCGGCTGGCGATATCCACATCCTGACGCTGGCTGGCGGCGGTGCAGATCAGCAGCAAATCGATGCCCTGGCGGGCGGCATAGATGCCGGGGAGCAGTGTACGTTTGTGCTCCAGCAGCCGTGCGCGCAGCGCATCCTGCTGCTGCAGGCGCTGGCGTTCTTCCCGCAGCGCCGCATCACTCGGCGTACCGGGTGCAGGCAGCTCCAGCATGTCCGCTTCGTCATAGATCGCGGTGCGCGGCGTGGAGCTGAGCGGAATCGTCACCTCCAGCGTCAGCAGCGCCAGTAATCCCAGCGCCACATTTTGCGGCTTGGCCAGGCGGTTTCCGTTTAACGGGCAGATCTCAATGTGCAGCGAGAGATCCTGTTCGCTGGCCGGGACGATAAGCTGTTCGGCAGGCAGCAGAGACGAATCGGTTAACAGGCTAAGCGGCCCCAGCACGCGTGTGCTGTTGCGCAGTTGGTGGCGCAGATGCAGCAAGCTCCGCACCAGCTCATTCAGGGCCGGTTCGGCGGGCCAGAGCAGAGAGAACAGCTGGACCCGATCGTCGACGCTCAGCCACGGGGCCAGTTCAACCGCCTGAGGCCAGAAGTGCCGATCCAGTTGTGCATCATACAAATGATGGCGGCGGCACCATGACCAGAGCGTGACCAGCGCATCGCTCTCCAGGCCAGGCAGTGGCGTCGTTAAGCGGTGACGCTGCAGACGTTGTATCACGCTGTCGATGTTTGCGGTATCGGGCTGGCTGACGCCTTCGCCACACGAAATCGCCAGGCGTAGCACCTCGGCTTCGCTCATCAGGGCCAGCTCTACCGGCCACTCCGACGACAGCGGCTCGCGCTGATGGGTAAACCGCGTCGCCGTGGCGAAATCAAGATTACCCGGGTTGATATGCTGAAAATAGTTAACCGGCTTGTCGCTTAGCGCGGTGATTAACTGTCCCTGGGCATCGGCGACCATCTCCGTTAACAACCAGGCTTTGCCTGCCTGAGACTGCCCAAACAGGGCTAAGGTGACGGGGCGGGCCACCTGCTGCGCCAGCGCCTGCGTTTGCACACGGGCCTGACGTAACTGCAGGGTCAGGGTTTCGGCTTCCAGTGCCAGACGGGGCGACTGTTCGCGGGTGTTTTCAATCCATGCCAGGCTGCCATTCAGGGCGTCCTGCAATAAACTCAGGCGTTTTGCCAGCGTTTGCGGCTGGCGGGGTTTAACCGATCTCATCGTTTACATACACTCCCGCTGTCAATCCAGTATTGCGCATTGGCATTGCCAGTGGCGGAGAGAGTATTCAGTTTGAGGCTCAGATGTTCAAGCGGAACGCGCGTACCATCGTCCAGTCGGGCTTCGCTTAACACCAACGTCTCGGGGCCAGGCGCATCCGGACCGGCCTTCACCGCCAGCTTCACGCGCAGCACGCTTTCACCCGCAACCTTGCGCGCCAGCGCGGCATCATTGAGCGTCAGGCTGTACAACGGCGACGCGGGCCAGCGTTCATTATCCAGTTGGCGGAAGCCCAGACAGACGTTGCCACGAATCCGGAAGCTGCTTTTGCGATCCAGCGAGAAAGCGGGATCGTCCAGGTCGATGTCGCTGTAGCACAGGTTCTCATCGGTCAGGGCCTGGTTTTCGTCCAGCATGCCGAGATAACGGATCGTGGAATAGGGCTCGAAATCGCCCGCGCGGAACCAGAAGCTGCTCAGGCGCAAATCCAGGGCCAGCAGGCATAACATCGCGCCCACGGCGGCCGTGGATTTCGGGTTATCGATACGACCATGTTTGTTAAACGGATACCAGTCACTGGTGTGATAGCCTTCCAGCGACAAAATGCGGCTGCCCGGCAGCGGTTGCAGATGACGCACCAGCGCCTGAATGCCGGGGAAGCGTGAGGGCCGTCCGGTCAGCAGCAGGACGTCACACTGATACAGTGAGACCACTTCACACATAGATCGCAGTGCCGGAATGATCGCCATGCGATGCTGCATAAACTCACCGTGAAGCTGCGCCATGCTGACCACCAGCGGCACCTCAAGCAGGTCAAAGCGGCTGTTGCCGCCTAATTCACGCTGGATTTCGCCATTAACAAACGCCAGCACCGCGTCTGCCGGACGCTGATCGACCAGCTCACCAAACAGCGCATTGATTTCGGCATGGCTTTCCAGCGGATCCCAGTTCTCGTAACGTTCAAGCACCGCCTGCGCCAGGGGAATAAACACCTGCAACGTGGCTTGCTGCCGCAGCGTTGCCTGACCGTCCATCCGGCTGTCGTGGCCAAACAGTTTGTTGATCAGCGGTTCGGCCAGCGTCAGGCCGGCTTTCTGCAGGCTCTGTTGCAGGGCCGGCAAAACCCACAGCTGAATCACATCCAGTAATATATCGTCGCCGGCCACTTTAAAGCCTTCACGGAACAGCAGACGCGGCGTAATTTTGACGTTATTGCCCTGGCCGTCATCGAGACGGTACTGGGTAATCGCCAGGTCGGTAGTGCCGCCGCCAATGTCGATAGAGGCAATGCGCAGGCTCTTGCCGGGCTGCTCATCGGCTTCACGCGGACGATCCGGACGCGCCATGCTGCTGAAGAAGTCTTCTGCGCGGCCGGCAAAGTTCACCTGGGTTTCGTTAAACAGCCACACCATCTGACCGCAGGTGGCTTCATCCCACTCCATCTGTACGTCCGGCACGGGTTTACTGCTTTGCGCCTGCGTCTCCGCCGTAAATTCCTCGTCGGCCGGATGCCAGCCTTCGGCTTTCCACACCAGCGCAATCGCTTCCTGCATGCGACGACGAAAGATTTCACGTTCAGGTTTTGGCATGGCGGACGGAAGCGTCAGAATCACATGACGCAGCTGGCGCGGTGCATGGCTTTGCGGCATGCGCTGACGCTGTGCCGCGCTGTTCATTTGCATCAGTGCCTGGGCCAGCAGCTCACACAGCATAAACGTCATGAGTGAACTGCGGCTGTAGTGAGCGGAGAACACCGGCAGGCGTTCATCCAGCGGCAGCGCATACAGCGGCTGACCTTCGTCATTCATCAGTGAGGTGAAAGGGGCGGCGCAGGCCTGCGGTTCACCTTGTGGGCTCTGCTGATTAAACCGCCAGCCCGGCTGATAGCGCGCTTCGTCCCACAGGTAACGCCGCGGGCTGGACAGCCCGGTGCTGCCTTCCAGGCCGGCACGCTGCAAGGCCAGGCGGCTGGCTTCGCGTCCGACGCGGGTCAGTGAAGGCCACATAAAGGCCTGCTCACGGCCGCTTTCCAGCGAAAAGTTGGCTTTACCAAAACGCGCTTCGGCAAATTCCAGCCGACTGTCGAACAGCTCGTTATACACGCGATGTGGTTGAGACAGATCGCGCATCTGCAGCTCGTAGGTCTGCTTCAGGCCGTTGCTCTCTTCCGGATGGTCTTCCACCAGAATACCGCAGGTGTGCGAGTTGCCGACGTCAAGAATGATATCCACGTTGACGGCTGGCGTTTGCAGCGTTGCGGCCTGGATGTGAATCTCCGTGAGGTTAAGCTGCTCGCCCAGCAATTCCAGCAGGTTGAGGTAGTGCGCCTGATATTCAAACTCACGTAGCGCCTGGCTGATGGCCTGTTCACGGCGATCGGACACGCGGTCAGTGAAGGATTCGCGCAGCCAGCCATCTACCCAGGTGTGATCAAGAAATTCCCCCAACTCGTAGTTGTGCCAGGCCAGGGCAAAGGTAACGCCGTTCTGTGCGTCGGATGGCGTCAGTCCCAACTGTTCGCCGCCATCTTCTTCCGCCACGCAGCGCGTATCAAACGCCAGCGTAACGCGGTGCGTGTTGCCTGCGCTGTCAGGTTTTTCCAGCGCCACTAACCGCATGCGCGCCCAGTTTTCCGGGCCGCCGATAAAGCGACGACCTGAGGCGCAACGCAGCATTGGCAGCGGCAGCCAGCAGGCTTCCAGTAAGGTCAGGGAGTCGGACAGCGCGATATCGGTTTCGGGACGCACGACTTCCGGTGCGCCACCGTCCTGCGGGTAAAGTAAAAATTTACCGCTGTTACCGTCCATATTCAGACGCAGTAACGGACCATTTGCGGTCTGGCGCACAAACTGACGGCGCGCCTGGGTTGCGGAGAGTTGCAGACCAAAATCCAGGAACTGCACGCCGCTGTTCTCAATCAGAGAAATTTTTTGCTTATCATCGATCAGGGGAGCCAACATAGTTACTTACTCTCACGCTTAATCGTAATGGGATACACACGATCCCCGGTGTATTGCGCTTCGCAGGCGGCGGCGCCAATGCTGGAATGACACACTAACATCGGCATACGGTAACGCGATTTGTCCGCGCACCGGGCGGTAAAGCGGCTTTCTATCACCATGTTACCCGCGCTGGTCATCGCCGCCGTGACATCGGCCTTACAGGTGGTGTTCCCCTGGTTGATCTGTACGCTGCCCTTGCCATTGTTAAACTGGAAGTGCATGACAGGGGGTTTACCGGTTGGCGTTTTGATGTTTTCGATCTCTACGCGCCAGCGTCCGTCAATCACCTGAACCTGACCATCACGTACGGCATCCGGTGTTACCACCAGATCGTCGGGTTTCGCGGGCACCGCAGGCGCAACCACGTTGGAAAGCGTCGCAGACGGTGCCGCTGCAGGCACAGGCGCAGCGCTGGCGGCGGTTTGCGCACCCGCTACCACGGCGGCCGGTTTCTGCGGCAAAGTGTCAGCCAGTTTTTCAGCCGGCACCATGGCTGCCGGTCTGATGGCGGCAACAGGGGCGGTGTTTTGAGCGACCGGGGCGGACGGCGTGACGGGCTCCGATTGCGGCATATGCAGGATAACCGCCGTCGCGGCCGCTGCGGCAACGGCCAGCGTCGGAATCAGATACCACAGACGGAAAGCCGGACGACGCGCGGCCTGAGCGGGCACAGGCTCTGGTACAGGTTCCGGCTCAGGCGCGGGCACCTCTGCGACCGGCGGTACCACCGCGGCGGGTTCGGGCACCACCACCGGTTCGGGCGCAGGCGGCACAACAGGTTCGGGTGGCAGTTCGACCAGCGAAGCAGGCAGCGACTCCTCCAGGCTTTCACGCAGGCAGGCAAGTGCATCATCACGGTTGCGCTCCTGCGCATCCACAAATCCCCAAAAGGTGATGACAGGTTTACCGTTCACCAGATAAACATATTGCTGATTGGGGAATTGCAGGCTCTTGCCGAGCAGCGCGCCAAACAGGCGCATCGCCGGATTGGCAGCCTCGCGGGCGCGGGCGCTAATGGCTTGCAGATCCTGCTGGCAGGCGGTGAGATGTTGCAACGCCTGACGGCGTTCATAATCGCTCGCGGCCATCCAGGATTTGACTTTGCCGGAAAAAGGCGCGTACCAGTCAAGCCGGTCGCCACGTTCATTGGTTTGCGGAATCGCCAGGCAGTCTGCCAGTGCGCTTTGGCGGCGCAAACGCAGGGTCTCACGGATTTGCAGGGCGGACGTAAATACCGGCTGGCCGTTCTCACCTAAAGCCAGAACCGCATCCAGATTGCCGCTGCGCAGAAAAGTTTTTGCCACCTGTTAGGCCCTTATCGGTCGTTGTCTGAGGCAGAAGATCGCGTGTTATCGTCAATTACGGTGATTTTACGTGGGGCAATGGCAAATCAAACCGCAGAAAAAGAGGTCAAATGCGTGGTTTTTTCGCCCGCTGCCGGGAAAATAACCAATGCCCAGATGATGTTACGCTGTTTTACGTTTTAATAACAGATGCGCGATAACGCCACCCACTAATCCCCAAAACGCCGACCCGATCCCTAAAAGCGTCACGCCCGACGCCGTGATTAAAAAAGCCAACAGCGCGCTGTCGCGGTCAGCAGGCTCTGCCAGTGCCCGTTGCAGACTGCCGCCCAGGGTCGTCACCAGCGCCAGGCCCGCCACTACGTGCACCATTACAGCCGGCAGTGCGCTGAACAGCACCGCAATCAGCGCACCGGACAGGCCAGCCAACAGATAACATCCGCCGGCCACTGCCGCGGCAATCCAGCGACGACGGGGATCGGGATCGACCTCTTCGCCCATACAAATCGCTGCCGTAATGGCCGCCACACACACCGAAAATCCGCCGAACGGCGACAGAACCAACGCCAGTAATCCGGTCCAGCTCATGAGCCCGGATACCGACGGACGATAGCCGTGTGCCTGTAGGGTGGCGACGCCGGGCGCATTTTGTGACGCCATGGTGACTAAAAAATAGGGTAGACCAATACCGATAAGCGTGTGCAGTGAAAACGACGGCCAGACAGGCGCAGGAAGGCTGAAACGGGCAGCCTGCGCCGGAAAATGAAGACTGTTCTGGGCTACCGCCAGGGTAACACCGACCAGAAGCGTAATCAGAATGGCATAACGGGCCAACCAGCGGCGCGCCAGTAACCAGCTCATACACATCGTGGCGGCGAGGGGAAAGTTCACGGCGAAGTCGCTAAACGTCTGCAAGCCAAAGCGCAGTAAAATGCCCGCCAGCATGGCAGCCGCCAGCGACGCCGGGATATGATTCATCAGGCGGGCAAACAGGCCCGTGACCCCGCATAACACAATCAGGACATTGGCAAAAACAAATACGCCCACAGCCTCATTGAGAGACGTGCCCGGCAGGCTGGTGGCCAGCAAGGCCGCCCCCGGCGTGGACCAGGCGGCCAGCACCGGCATGCGGTAAGCCAGGGAAAGCCCCGTTGAGGCGATTCCCATTGCGATGCCAATGACGGAGAACCAGCCTGCGATCAGCGCAGGCGGCGCGCCAGCCGCCTGGGCGGCCTGATAAACAATCGCACCTGTGCTGCTGTAGCCGACCAGCACGGCGACAAAGCCTGACACCACCATAGGCAGGGTAACGGGAAACGGTGGATGGCGCAGTGACATGGTCTCTTCCTCTTGTGCGTTATAGCGCACATCGTGGCATAGTGCGCTATAACGCACAAGTGCTACACTGATGCGCTTATGCAGGAGACAATATGGAAAATTTGCATCACTATCTTGGCGAGGCGCTGAAACAACTGAGGCAAGCCAATGGCTGGAGCCTTACGTTAACCGCCGAGAAAACAGGCGTCAGTAAGGCGATGCTGGGGCAGATTGAACGCGGCGAGTCCAGCCCGACGATTGCCACCCTGTGGAAAATCGCCACCGGCTTTAATGTCCCGTTCTCGTTTTTTGTTCATCAGTTGCCCATCGCCGAAGGGGAAGTGGCCCGTTATCGCCAGCACAATGCGCAGATGGCGGTGACGCCGTTGTTACCTTATGACGATCGGCTACGCTTTGATTTGCTTGCCGTTGAGCTGGCACCAGGCGCGCAGAGTGATTCTGCCGCGCATGAAAAAGGCGTGATCGAGCAGGTGGTGGTGCTGGAAGGCGAGCTGTTGCTGGGCATTGCTGATACCTGGCGGCGGCTGAAGCGGGACGAGGCCTTTCAGTTCCGCGCGGACGTGGCCCACAGTTATCGCAATCCGCTGGATACGCGCCTGCGCTTTCACAGCCTGATTCACTATGTCGAGCGACGCTGAGCACCGGCTCGGGTTTGCCCATTAATCAGCCTGACTTACAAATTGAAACGACCCGCGCCTGTTCAGCGCTGCCCGGCACGCTATAATTGCCTCCCCCTGTATGGCGCGCCTGTTCGGGCACTGGCGGCGAACCGGCGGTGCGTAGCGGCATCAGCCTGCGCCATACTTCTTATACTGTTTCCAGAGGACTCACCATGGCTTTAACCACACTTGATGCGAAAACCGCTCTGATTGTTATCGATCTGCAAGAGGGGATTGTTGCGCTGCCGGTTGTGCATGAGCCACAGCCGGTTATTGAACGCTGCGCAGCCCTGGCGGCCGCCTTTCGTGAAAAAGACCTGCCTGTCGTGATTGTGAATGTCGCGGGCGGCGCACCGGGCCGAACCGAATCCCCCCGGCATCAGGGCGAATTACCGGCAAATTGGGCCACACTGGTACCGGCGATGACACCGCAACACAACGATATCACCGTCACTAAGCACACCTGGGGCGCGTTTAATCAAACCACGCTTCATGATCAGCTACAAAAACGCGGTATTACGCAGGTGGTTATCTGCGGTATTGCCACCAGTATCGGCGTAGAGTCGACGGCACGTCAGGCTTACGAATTAGGTTACAACGTCACGTTAGCGGTCGATGCGATGACGGATTTAAATAGCGATACGCACGAAAACAGCATTAAACGCATTTTTCCTCGCCTGGGGGAAACCGGCAGTTGTGACGATGTGCGTGCAAAACTTAACGCCCTGTAAGGGTTAAGCGACTTGCCAGGGGATGAGCAGCATCACGCTCATTCCCTGGACGTCTTTCGGCTGACGCGTCGCCAGAATGAGATCAGGCTGCATCGCCGTCGCTGCAATCAACGCATGGGTGTCAGCACGTCTAACGGGCATATACAGCCGTGCGCAGTTGCGTGCAATCCTGCCAGCGTCCGCTCATGATACACCGCCAGCACCTGGGTCTGGTACGCGTGGCGTAAGCGCTGCGCCTGTTCACTGTCCCGCCTCGCCAGGCGCGCGATGCCGCGTCTGGTTTCCAGCCATGTCACGGCCGAAATAAAGGTCCTGTCAGCCTCAGCACCACCGGCCCCCGCGAGAACGCAGGGATCCATTCGCGGCTTCCCGCAAAATTATCCCGGCATGTAACAACGTCATGCCTGAAAAATAAGGGAAAGAGCGAGTCAGCGGTCACGAAGCACCTGCGCAGCCGCCTGCGTTTACTGGAACTGTCAGGCCAACGCTGTAGTTGCGTCCCGGTACAGATTCGTAATAACGGCCATTGCTTTCGTTGACGATGACTGAGCCCATATAGTCAACCAGATTATCGACCCGGCCAACCAGATCCTGTGTTTATGCATCAACCAGCCATTTTTAGCCGCTGTTTACCACCGTTACGGCATACGAAGGTGCACGCACTGTGTTGCTGTCATCTGCGGCAATATTGCTCATATAACGCCATTCCGCGACCGCATAAAAGCCCTGTTCAGGGGCTGATTCTAAGCCGGTATCGATCCGGTTGCGCACGATACCGGGCATCCGCTTGCCGTCGCAGTCAGCGGCAGAGAAAAGATGGCAGGCAGCACAAAAAACGGCAGGCTTTACCGGCGTAATCGCTTAATATCCCTCTGTATTTGGCCTGAAAGCGGCTATCCAGGGGGAGGTCGCCAGCCCGATGCGGGTCGAACGCCATGACGACTGGCGGCAGGTCGCAGTATAGGGAGATAAACGAACCCACGGGCACAATCGCCCTTATGTTAATCGTTTTGTCTGTTGTCTGGAAAAACGTAAATGTTCAGCCGATGGATGTAACCGTGAGACGGGCATCCTGGGTAGATCTCTCCCGCGTTTGGCCCGGTTGCGGGCCGAACGACAGGCGGCGTTGTCAGTAACTGGTTTGGGAAGCCACAGCGGACGTTAACGGAAGGACGAGGTAACCGATGCTACCTTTTATCTTACGCCAACCCGTATGAGCAACACGGGCCTGACTATTCACTACAAGGAAATCAGCATGAACGTAGCGGTTTTAGGATTGGGTGCCATGGGGCACGCCTTTGCAGCGAATTTACTGAAAAAAGGGTTTGAGGTTCACGGCTGGAACCGCACGCGCGCACGGGGCGAAGACCTGGTTGACGCCGGGCTGAACCTTGCGGATTCGGCATCTGAAGCGGTAAGCGAGGCTGATGTCGTGATTGCGATGTTATCCGATGGCGAAACGACAGCGCAGGTGCTGCATGAGGTGAATGCGGCTATGAAGCAGGGCGCCACGCTGTGTCAGATGGGGACCATTGGCGTTGAAAAAACCGATGCGCTAATCGCTTTCTTTGCCCAAACGCGCCCGGATGTGGTGTTTATCGATGCACCGGTTTCCGGCACCAAAGCGCCTGCGGAAAACGCCCAGATTCTGGTGCTGGCCAGCGGCGACCGTTCGCGTGCCCAGGCTGCTGAAGCGGTGTTTGCCGCGATAGGTAAAGGCACGCAGTGGCTGGGCGAGGCGGGCAAAAGTTCGCGTATGAAACTGGTGATCAACAGCTGGTTAATCGGCCTGATGCAAAGTCTGGCGGAGAGCAACCGGCTCGCTGAACAGTTTGGTTTTTCAACCCACGATCTGTGGCAGGTGCTGGACGGCGGTCCGCTGGCCGCGCCGTATGCCAAAATGAAGCTCGCCATGATGGAAAGCGAAGATTACACGCCGCAGATGCATCTGCAATGGGCGCTTAAAGATGCCCGGCTGGCGCTTGAGGCGTCGGACAGCACGCTGCCCGCGCTGGAAAATATCGCCCGCGTCTGGCAGCAGGCCGTTGAGGCCGGGCACGGCGAAGAGGATTTAGCGGTGATCTATAAGTACCTTAAGTCGCAATGAGTGCAACGATCAGTTTCGATTTCAGCACGCGTCCGCTGGTGCCGCTGGCGCACGATTATCCGCATGGGGCAACGGAGCCCTGGCATTTTCATCGTTGTGCGCAGTTGATTCATACCTTAAGTGGCGTGGTGCGGGTTGAAACCGAACAGGGCAGTTGGGTGGTACCGCCCAGCCGCGGCGTCTGGCTGCCAGCCATGACGCGCCATAGCTTACAGATTACCGGCGCGGTCGCGGCCCGGGTGTTGTTTGTGGACCCGCTGGCCAGGGCCGATCTGCCTGCCAGTTGCCAGGTCGTACAAATTTCGGCCCTGCTGCGGGCGCTGATCGTCAGCGCCATGGATTTACCGGTTTCCTATGCGCCCGCCAGCCGGGCGGAACGGATTTACGAGCTGATCCTGGATGAAATTCGCGGCATGGATGTGCTGCCCTTTGCCTTGCCCGTGCCCGACAGCCCGCGTTTACAGGCATTGTGCATGCAGATTCAGGCGGAGCCCGCCGGTGACTGGACGCTGGCCCGCGCCAGCGAATGGCTTAATGTGTCTGGCCGGACGCTGGCCCGTCACTTCGAACGTGAAACCGGGCTTTATTTCAGCGAGTGGGTACGCCGTGCGCGCGTGGCCATTGCCCTGACCCGGCTGGCACAGGGCGACCCGGTTCTACAGGTCGCCCTCGATCTGGGCTATGAGAGCCCCGGTGCGTTTAGTGCGATGTTTCGTCGTGTGCTCGGTGTGGCACCGACGGACTACTTCCCGGCGGCAGAAAGTGACCTGCCGCGTTGAGGAGGGCCTGCAGGGCGGCACGTGACGTATCGCTGTCGATGCTGACGCCCCATGCGCGCTCTCCCTGAAGATTGATACAGCTGACATAGGCAACCGATCGGCTGTCGCTGCGTTTTCCCAGCGTGTGTTCATGGTAATGTTCGATCGTTAACGTCAGATCGCAGGCGTGACGCAGCGCGTTGACGGCGGCGGACAACAGCCCGTTACCGCAGCCTGTCAGCAGGAGAAGGTGGTCGTGATGGCGGACGTGGGCGCGCAGGCGCGTTTGCTCGCCTTGTTCGCTTTCACTCTGCGCATCCATCAGACGCAGCGTGGGCCGATCAATCTGGTAGTGACGACAGAACAGTTGCCAGACCGCGTGCTGCGTCATTTCTTTTCCGTGGGCATCGGTTTCCTGTTGTACACACCTACTGAAATCCTGCTGAAGGGCGCGCGGCAGTTGCAGACCGTGGTTCTGCTCCAGCAGCCAGGCCGCCCCACTTTTCCCCGACTGGCTGTTAACCCGAATCACCGCTTCATAACTGCTGCCGATATCCGCCGGGTCGAGGGGCAAATAGGGCATCTGCCACACGGTTTCCTGCTGCTGTGCGCGCCAGGTAAACCCCTTTTTGATTGCATCCTGATGCGAACCGGAAAACGCGGTGAACACCAGTTCGCCGGCATAGGGATGACGCGGATGGACGGGCAGTTTATTGCAGGCGGTGACGACCTCAATCACGCGGGCCATGTCACTGAAATCCAGTCCGGGGGCAACGCCCTGGGTATAAAGGTTTAACGCCAGCGTCACCAGATCCACATTCCCCGTGCGCTCTCCGTTACCCAACAGGCAGCCTTCAATGCGGTCCGCACCGGCTAACAGCGCCAGTTCCGCGCAGGCAACGCCCGTGCCGCGATCGTTATGCGGATGAACGCTAATGCACACTGCCTGTCGACGACTAAAGTGACGACAGAAAAACTCAATCTGATCGGCATACACATTAGGCGTGTTGACCTCAACCGTGGCGGGTAAGTTGATGATCATGGGGCGCTCAGGCCCGGGTTCCCAGACGGCGGCCACCGCTTCACAAATGTCGAGGGCAAACGCTGGCTCGGTAAAGCAGAAGGTTTCCGGGGAGTATTCAAAGGTCCACAGTGTCTCGGGTGCGGCCTCGCAGGCGGCCCGGATTTGCCGCGCGCTGTCGGTAGCCAGCGCCACAATCTGCGCTTTACTCTGGTTAAATACACGTTCCCGGAACAGCGGTGCGGTGGCATTGTACAAATGGATAATGGCGCGCGGTGCGCCTTTCAGGGCGCAGAAGGTCGTCTCAATCAGATCGTGGCGCGCGGGGGTTAAAACCTGCACCGTCACGTCTTCAGGAATGCGCTGCTGTTCAATCAAATCCCGTACGAAGTCAAAGTCGGTTTGCGAGGCTGACGGGAAGGCGACTTCGATTTCTTTGGCCCCGCAGTCCAGCAATAATTGCCAGAACTGCAGCTTTTGCGCGCGACTCATCGGTTCAGCCAGCGCCTGATTGCCATCCCGCAGGTCGGTAGACAGCCAGCGCGGCGCACGGCTGATTGACCGCGAAGGCCACTGACGGTCAGGCAGGTCAACCAGGGGGAAAGGGCGGTATTTCTCGGCGGGATTCGTTAACATTGCGTTCTCCTTTTCGGTGTCAGCTCAGTGTGGCGAAAGCGCAGCCATGCGGCGCGCGCAAAACTGACAACCTGATACGCAAAAGTGACAATCGTGATTCATAGGCTGTGGCACAGTGTGCGCTGCCATTTGCCGAAGCGGGGCGACAGCGTTAGCATAACCCGATGTTCTTGAGGGGGTTTTCTATGCAGATTTTCGACGGGCACAACGATCTGTTACTGAATTTGTGGCTGCACCATCGTGATGCGCCTGCTGAGGCGTTCTTTGCCGGCGTGCCTGAGGGCCATCTGGATTACCCTCGCATCCAGCAGGGCGGATTCGCAGGTGGGCTGTGCGCGATTTTTGTTCTGCCGAAGGATTACCTGGCGCAGGTCGCGTCCACGCGTGCTGCAGAAGAACCTTATGATCCCCTGACGATAATGTGGCAGCAGCTTGACCTGCTGCAGCGTATCGTGGCGCACGCGGAGGGGCGGGTAAAACTGTGCCGCAGCGCGGCAGAAATCGACGCCTGTCGCGCAGAGGGCGTTTTGGCGTTAGTCGCCCATATCGAAGGCGCGGATGCGCTGGATCCCGACGGCGAGGCGTTGACGGCGTTTTATCATGCCGGGGTGCGCTCGATTGGGCCTTTCTGGAATCTGAAAAACCGCTTTGGCGAAGGGGTTAGCGGCAGCTTTCCGGGATCACCCGACACCGGTCCCGGCCTGACGTCAGAAGGGGAAGCGCTTATCAGGCAGGCGGCCGCGCTGAATATGATGATTGATGTGTCCCATATGAACGAGAAGGCATTCTGGGATACCGCGCGGCTCGGCCTTTCCCCACTGGTCGCCAGTCATTCCAATGCGCATGCTCTCTGTCCGCAACCCCGTAACCTGACGGATGATCAGCTTCGGGCGATTCGCGACAGCGGCGGTGTGGTCGGGATTAACTTTGGCAACGCTTTTCTGCGTGCTGACGGAAAACGTGACAGCGACACCGATTTGACAGAAATCGTCAAACATTGCGATCACCTTATTAACATAATGGGCAGCGATCATGTGGCCTTCGGGTCAGACTTTGACGGCATTTCGGTGCCCGATGCGCTCGGCGATGTCAGTGGGTTGCCCCGGTTGCTCGCTGTTTTTCGCGACAAAGGCTATGATGAAAGCGTGCTTGAGAAATTGACGTGGGGAAACTGGCTGCGGGTTTTACACCTTACCGGCATCCGTTAACACGTTTTCTTACGGGCTTTTCGTTGATTTCACCCCAGGGTCTGCGAGAAAATAGCGTGACAAGGTTCGCATTTTAATCCCTGTTACGATGCTGTCTTGCAGTACGTTCTTTGTCTGTTTATTTATAAGGAAGAAAATTATGTGGAAAAAACCAACATTTGTTGATCTGCGCCTCGGTCTGGAAGTAACACTGTACATTTCCAACCGTTAATCCTTTGCCCGCCGCTTGTGCGGGCATTTTGTTTCAACACCTGGTCCCTTTCATGTTTATTAAAGTCCTTGGTTCGGCGGCAGGCGGCGGATTCCCGCAATGGAACTGCAACTGTCCCAACTGTCAGGGTGTCCGTAACGGCACCGTTCAGGCGACGCCGCGTACGCAGTCCTCCATTATTGTCAGCGATAATGGCGAGGACTGGGTGCTGTGCAATGCCTCCCCCGATATCAGTCAGCAGATTTTGCACACGCCAGAACTCATCAAAAAAGGTGTGCTGCGCGGTACGGCGATCGGCGGCATTATCCTGACTGACAGCCAGATCGACCATACTACCGGTCTGCTCAGTCTGCGTGAAGGTTGTCCGCATCAGGTATGGTGCACGCCGGAAGTCTATGACGATCTCACCACGGGTTTCCCGGTGTTCACCATGCTGAAACACTGGAACGGCGGCTTACAGCATCGGCCCATTCGCCCGTTAGCGCCGTTTAGCGTGGACGTCTGTCCGGATCTCCAGTTCACTGCGATTCCAATCCTCAGTAACGCACCACCGTACTCGCCTTATCGCGATCGGCCGTTACCGGGCCATAACGTGGCGCTGTTTATTGAAAACCGCGCAAACGGCCAGAAACTGCTGTATGCGCCCGGACTGGGCGAGCCGGATGCGGTGATTCTGCCGTGGCTCGAACAGGCGGACTGCCTGCTGATTGACGGCACGGTCTGGCAGGACGATGAATTACTCTCCGCGGGCGTGGGCAAAAATACCGGCAAGGCCATGGGCCATCTGGCGCTGGCTGAAGAGCAGGGGCTGATGGCGTTACTCGCCCGTCTGCCCGCAAAACGCAAAATCCTTATTCATATTAACAACACCAATCCCATCCTTGACGAACAGTCGCCTCAGCGTCAGTACCTGACTGAACAGGGCATTGAGGTGAGTCAGGACGGAATGGCGATACAGTTGCAGGACGAAAGATGCTGATTACGGAAACCCTGTCGCCTCAGGCCTTCGAACAGGCGCTGCGTGATAAAGGCGCGTACTACCATATCCATCACCCTTATCACATCGCGATGCACAATGGCCAGGCCACACGCGAGCAGATTCAGGGCTGGGTGGCGAACCGCTTCTATTATCAAACCAGTATCCCGTTGAAGGATGCGGCCATCATGGCCAACTGCCCGGACCCGGCCACCCGGCGTAAATGGGTACAACGTATTCTGGATCACGATGGCAGCCAGGGCGCTGATGGCGGCATTGAGGCCTGGCTGCGGCTGGGCGAGGCGGTCGGGCTGACGCGTGAGGCATTGCTTTCTGAACAGCATGTCCTGCCGGGCGTGCGTTTTGCGGTAGATGCCTATGTCAACTTTGCCCGCCGCGCTAACTGGCAGGAGGCGGCCTGCAGTTCGCTGACGGAGTTGTTTGCGCCACAGATTCATCAGTCACGGCTCGACAGCTGGCCTCAGCACTATCCATGGATTAAAGAAGAAGGCTATTTTTACTTCCGCAGCCGTCTGAGTCAGGCTAACCGCGACGTGGAACACGGTCTTGCCCTGGCGCTTGAGTTCTGTAATACGGCGGAAAAACAGAACAGGATGCTGGAGATTCTGCAGTTCAAGCTGGACATTCTCTGGACGCTGCTGGATGCCATGACCATGGCTTACGAACTTCACCGCCCGCCTTATCACAGCGTGACCGATAAGGCCGTCTGGCACACAACCCGACTGGTATAATGATGAACGAACACACAATTGTCGCCTTTCGCCGTGGCTACCGTATGCAATGGGAAGCGGCACAGGACAGCCATGTGGTGCTTTATCCCGAAGGCATGGCGAAGTTAAATGAAACCGCAGCGGCCATTCTGGCGCTGGTGGACGGCAAACAGGATATCGCTTCCATTATTGCCACGCTGGATGCTCAGTTCCCGGACGCGGGCGGCGTGGGCGAAGATGTGAAAGAATTCCTGCAGTCAGCTTATGAACAGAAGTGGATACAGTTCCGTGACCCAACCTAAACCCGGCGTCAACCCACCGCTCTGGCTGCTGGCAGAGTTAACCTATCGCTGTCCGCTCCAGTGTCCGTACTGTTCGAACCCCCTGGATTTTGCCCAGCAGGCGCGCGAGCTTACCACCGCACAGTGGATCGAGGTCTTTCGCCAGGCCCGTGCCATGGGCAGCGTGCAGCTGGGCTTTTCGGGCGGTGAACCGCTGACGCGTAAGGATCTGCCCGAACTCATCAAAGCGGCGCGTGATTTAGGGTTTTATACCAACCTGATCACCTCCGGCATTGGTCTGACGGAGAAAAAACTCGACGCATTCAGCGAGGCCGGTCTGGATCATATTCAGATCAGTTTTCAGGCCAGTGATGAAACCCTCAACGCGGCGCTGGCAGGCTCGAAAAAAGCCTTTCAGCAGAAGCTGGAGATGGCGCGCGCAGTGAAAGCTCACGGCTATCCGATGGTGCTGAATTTCGTACTGCATCGCCATAACATTGACCAGATCGATAAGATTATCGATCTGTGCATTGAGCTGGAGGCGGATGATGTTGAACTGGCGACCTGCCAGTTTTACGGTTGGGCACAGCTGAACCGCGAAGGGTTATTGCCGACGCGTGAGCAGATTGCCCGGGCGGAGGCGGTCGTTAACCGCTACCGCACGCAGATGAACGAGCGGGGCAGCCTCACTAACCTGCTGTTCGTTACGCCAGATTACTATGAAGAACGACCAAAGCCGTGCATGAGCGGTTGGGGCGCGATTTTCCTGAGCGTCACGCCAGAAGGCACGGCGCTGCCGTGCCACAGCGCGCGACAGTTGCCGGTGGCCTTTCCTTCGGTCCTGGAGCAGTCGCTGGAAGACATCTGGTATCACTCGTTTGGTTTTAACCGCTACCGGGGGTTCGACTGGATGCCGGAACCCTGCCGCTCCTGTGATGAAAAAGAGAAAGACTTTGGTGGCTGCCGCTGCCAGGCCTTTATGCTGACCGGCGATGCCGATAATACCGATCCGGTCTGCAGTAAGTCACCGCATCACGGCACAATCCTTGAGGCGCGTCGTCAGGCAGACTGTAGTGATATCAAAATCGGTCAGCTACAGTTCCGCAACCGCACCAATTCTCAGTTGATCTATAAAACGCGGAATCTGTAATGCACACACGCAGCCTGACCCTGAACGGACTCCGCGTGACGCTCGTCCACCAGCCGGACGCAACGCAGGCGGCGGCGCTGGTGAAGGTGGCGGCGGGCAGTCACGATGAACCTGATAACTGGCCCGGCCTGGCGCATCTGCTTGAGCATATGCTGTTCAGCGGTGGCCAGCGCTGGCCCGACGAAGGGCGGCTGATGAGCTGGGTGCAGGCGCAGGGCGGACAGGTGAATGCCACCACCCTGGCGCGCCAGAGCGCCTTTTTTTTTGAAGTCGCCCCGGACAGTCTGGCTGATGGCCTGCTGCGCCTGCAGGATATGCTGAGCGCGCCGCGGTTAACGCCAGAGGCCATTACTCAGGAAATTGCTGTGATTGATGCCGAGCATCGGCTGCTGCAGCATCACGCTGCGGCCAGAGCAGAGGCGGCTATATTCTCAACGGTCATCGCACCGGCCAGTTTCCAGCGCTTTCAGACCGGCAACAGGGCGGTTTTTGGTGACAACGTCACTGAATTGCAGGCCGCGCTGCGGGCGTTTCATCAGCGTTTTTATCACGCCGGCACGATGACGCTGTGGCTTCAGGGGCCGCAGCCGCTGGACGAACTGGCAACGCTGGCTGAGTTTTTTGCTGCTCCTTTTGCCCTTCGCGATGCGGGCAGTCTTCCGGCACCAGACGTTGAATTATCGGCCGACAGGAGGCTGATGTTGCAGCAGGACGGCCCGTCCGAAGTGACGCTGAGCTGGCTGTTACCAACGGCGTTAAGTGACAGTGTCACGCTGTTGCGCGAGTTTTTGCTGGATGAAGCCCCCGGCGGCTTGCTGGCCGCCTTCTATGCGCGCGGGCTCGCCAGTCAGCTACAGCTAAAATGGCTGTATCAGTCCGCAAAAACGCAGTGGTTGATGATGACAGTGACGGGTGAGCAACCCGCCGTGGTGCAGGCATTGCTGAAGTCATTTTTCGCCGCCTTGAGTCATACCACAGCGACGCAGCGGCAACACTACTGGCACCTTGCGCAGCGGCGGCTGGCTGCATTGTCGCCCTTAATGCAGCTTCAGGCGCGGGCTTTAGGGTTTGCCGCCACGGGCGACTGCCCCGAACTCTCGCCCTTATTACAGACGCTGGCCGGTGTGCCAGCAACCACCCTGGTTTGTGCCGCCGACGTGGCTGGCGAATCACGCAGCGTACAGGGTTATGCGCTCACCCTGGCACGCTGGCAGGTGCCCGACATCAGTGTTCCCCCTGTTAAGTGGTTTTTTTATCCCGGCCCTAATCCTTTCCCGCCCGCCAGGCTGCCCACCACCGCAGTGACGTTGCCACACATTCACCCGGATGAAACCTCCGGCACGCTGATACTTCGTCCCGAACTGTACAGCACGCTGGCGGCAGGTCAGGCCTGCGAAAGCGCCTTGCGGTCGGTGTTTGCAGTACTGCGTCACTTTGGCGGCGGTGGGGAATGGTGTGAAAGGCAGGGCGTCTGGCAACTGACGCTGGACTTACCCGCCGACGAGGCGTTGCTCAGCGCGGCGCTGGCGCAACTGTTATCCTGCCTGATGCCGACAACGGAAGAGGCCAGCTCTGCCATTCCCGGTATTGCAATACGCGAACTGCTACGACAATTGCCTTACTGCCTGGCGTCGTCCGTGCAGCCGCAGCGCTGGCGGGCCATCCTTCTGGGCGGTAATGCCCGTCGACATCAACAACTTGCGCAACAGCTCAGCGTGCTGAAGGTCAATTCTCCTACATTACCCGCGCGGGCATGGGTGAGCGGCGAAAGCAGGATACCGCACCCCTCGGACGACAGCGCCATTCTGCTGTTTATACCACTGGCCGATCCTCAACAGCTGGCCGCACTGCGCGCGCTGGCGCTGCTA
Source organism: Pantoea sp. SGAir0183 (assembly GCF_043545505.1). Lineage (NCBI taxonomy): Bacteria > Pseudomonadati > Pseudomonadota > Gammaproteobacteria > Enterobacterales > Erwiniaceae > Pantoea > Pantoea sp. SGAir0183. The sequence continues at coordinate 2,306,175 of NZ_CP028053.1, read as the reverse complement.
TACGCGCCGCGATTTTATCAGCGCTACCGTGTTGAACGCCCCATCGGTTATGTCGTCAGCTGCCGTTACCAGCGTTGTGTGGATATCGACGGTATTCTTTTTGCGCTTCAGTCACCCACCCTGTCTGCCACAACGCTGATTCAGTATTGCGACGATTTTCTGCAGCAGATGACGTCCGTGACAGACGCGGCCGATCTCGACGGGGTGAAAACACAGTTAGCCGCAGCGCAGGAAGAACCCACCGTCGAGGCGCTGCGTCAGGCTAACGCACTGCCCACACTGACGCCACAGGATATTGCTGCCCTCAGCACTCAGCAGTTAACGCAGCTGCATCACCAGTTATGCAGCCAGAAATCAGCGTGGCGCATCTTACGTACAGACGATAAGCAGTAGAATAATTACTCATCGATATTGTTGAATGATTTTGATTGTTTACGCCAAATCTCTTCACTTTTTATTCCTGCCGCTTTGCACCAGACTCAATGTGACGCCATAAAAAAGGAATGAAAAGTGAAAGATGTTAAACGTTTTACACTGCCACTGATCGCAGTTGCCGCGCTGTATATCCCGGTTTCTCAGGCTGAGACAATGCACTACCAGCTGGATCCACAGCATACGTCGGTCGTTATGAGCTGGGAACACTTCGGCTTCTCGCATCCTACCGCCGATATTCCGGATGCCACGGGGTCACTGGTGTTCGACAGCAGCAAACCCGAGCAGTCGCGTGTTGACGTGACCTTGCCTGTCACCAAAATTGACAGCCATGTGCCTGCACTGACGAAAGAATTTAAAGGCGCCGACTATTTTGACGTCGCCAAATACCCGAGCGCGACCTTCCGCAGCACCAAAGTCATTGCTAAAGGCGATAACAAATTTGACGTAGAAGGTAATCTGACGCTGAAAGGCATCACCAAACCGGTTACGCTGCACGCCACGCTGAACAAGCAGGGTGAGCATCCGATGGTGAAAAAGCAGGCGATTGGTTTTGATGCGACCGGCACCATCAAGCGTTCTGACTTCAAACTGGATAAATACGTGCCTGCGGTCAGCGACGATGTCAAACTGACCATCTCCACCGAAGCGTACGCAAAATAACGCTTTCAGCATGTTTTCCCGCCCGGCACATCCGTTGCCGGGTTTTTTTATGCCCGCTTCACCCAACGCCACCGGTACAACACAGCCCGCTTTGCGCAAACGTTCATCATCGTGCCGCGCGTGTAAGAAAACCCGGTAAACGCTTAACCGGACAAGATGAATCCTTTTTCGCTGCCGAAATAACCGGTATCTATGCTGCCCGTATAACTAACCCGTCAGCATCACAGTGAAAAGTGAGGCGAAAATCACAAATCTGCATCGCGGTTTTTTTGTTATCCGGACACGCGCCTGAAATAGCCGTTTCTCTTCGCCTGATGATATTTAACCTGTTGTTTTATCAACCGAAGCTCACAGAACGGGCGCGCTTATTAATTGTGATTTAATTCACATAAACACCTGTTATAACCCCGCTGTCAATCTATCCACCCGGCAAAATACTCTCGTTTTTGTGATCTCACTTGCAAATATAAGGCTTGTATCCCGAAACAATAGCCCGCAGACGCATTGAGCCAGAGAGGAATGGAGAATGAGAATCGGGATGGTAATCAGCGGCGGCGATGTTACCGGCATAAATAATTTTATTTTTCAGATTGCGAGAATGACGCAGGCGGAAATGGTGTTATTTAATGGCGGTATTCCGGGGCTTATCGATAATGTCTGTCAGGAAATTGCGCAACGCGATTTAGTGGATTTCTCTGTTACCTCGATTCCGGTTATGCAGTCGGGAAGAACCACGCGAAAATTAATTCGCAGCGAATACGAAACCATCACCCGACAGCTCAAGTCATTGCGTATTGATGTATTAATTATGGCCGGCGGAGATGGCTCACTGCAATTTTTACATACGCTGAGCGAATTTGGGGTGAACTGTTTTGGCATCGGCATGACGATTGATAACGATGTCTTCGGCAGTGATTATACCGTGGGCTTTTCCACTGCCTGTGAGCAGGTACTTAAAGAGGTGGCAAAACTGCGGAATACGGGGCGCGCATTAACCGGCCGGGTATTTATGGTCGAGTTGCTCGGTGGTTACTGCGGTGAACTGACGCTGCAATCGGCAATAAAATCGAATGCGGATTTTGCGTTAATCCCCGAGTGTCAGATTCCGACGGCGACGCTGGCCGGGCGCATCACTCAGCGCCTCAGTGAACAGAACAGCGTCATTATCCTGTGCTCTGAGGGTTATACACGTGAATATTCACCGGGCTTTCAGGGCGCAATCGATACCTTAATTAAGCAACTTGAACCGTTGATCGGTGTGCGCATTCGCAAAACGATTGTCGGTTATGGACTGCGTAATGGCGATCCCACCTGTGAAGAAATTTATCAGGGCACCATTATGGCAAGTGAAGTGGTTCGTTGTATTCAATCCGGAATGCGCAATAAAGCCGTCATTATTAACGGCAGCAATAAGCCTATTCCGATTGACTTAATAAGCATGAAAAAACGCCTGGTCGATACAGAAGGGCACCATTATAAACTCGCTAAACAACTGCAAATAGTGTGAGGAGAAAACATGCTGAAAATTTTATGTGTTTGTGGTTGTGGTCTGGGTTCAAGTTTCGCCATCGAAATGAGTGCGAAAGCCGTTTTAAAAAAACTGGAAATTGAAGCCGATATCGATCACACCACAATTTCAGAAGCTAATGCATTTAAATCCGACATGATTCTGACGCAAAAAGCGTTTGCGGATGTTTTAAATGCCGACGCCACACCAGAACAGATTAAACGGGTCATTATATTAAATAAACTTACCGATAAAGCCGAAATTGAGCAAAAGATCGTGGCTTTCTTAAAAGAACGTAATATGAAGGTTGCTAATCATGAATAGTGTAATCAATTTTCTGGTTAAAGATTTACTGGGGCAGGCATCCATTCTTATCGCTTTTATTGCGCTGATTGGGCTGGTGCTGCAAAAGAAATCTGCGGGAAAAGTGGTGGAAGGGACGTTTAAAACCCTGCTCGGCTTCTTAATTATGATGGCGGGCATCAATATTATTGTCGGCGCACTGACCTTCCTGAACAGTATCTTCACCCACGGCTTTGGCATGCAGGGCTACATCACTGATGTGGCTGCCATCGCCGGGCTGGCCAACCGTGAACTGGGCTCCGAAGTGGCCATGACGCTGCTGGTGATCTTTATCGTCAATATCATCATTGCCCGCCTGACGCCGTTTAAATACATCTTCCTGACCGGACAGGCGTTGTTATGGATGGCCACGATTGGTGCGGTCATCGGCTATAAAGCAGGCTTAACCGGCTTACCGCTGATTCTGACCGGCGGGATTTTTGGTGGCGTTATGGCTGTCGTGATGCCCGCGCTGGCCCAGCCGGTGGTACGGCGTATTACCGATTCGGACGATGTTGCCCTGGGCCACTTCTGTACCATCGGCTATCTGCTGACGGCGGCCGTGGCGAAGGTGGTCGGTAAAGGGTCACGTTCGACGGAGGATCTGAAGTTACCGGACAACTTCAAATTTTTACAGGACACCTACCTGTCAATGGCGGTGGTGATGGTGCCAATGTACCTGATCCCTGCGCTGGCAGCCGGTCCCGCCTTTATTGCGCAGTACAGCAGCGGCACCAACTACCTGATGTATGCCTTTATGCAGTCCATTCAGTTTGTCGCGGGCGTGTTTGTCCTCTACAGCGGTGTGCGACTGCTGCTGAATGAACTGGTTCCGGCATTCCGTGGCATTGCCATGCGGCTGGTGCCGGATGCGAAGCCTGCACTCGACTGCCCGGTCATGTTTCCTTATGCGCCTAATGCAGTCATTGTCGGTTTCCTGGCGACCACGCTCGGTTCCGTGGTCGGCATGCTGGTGTTCCCGATGTTTGGTCTGGCAATGATTCTGCCGGGTCTGCTCACCAACTTCTTTGCAGGCGGCACGGCAGGCGTGTTTGGTAATGCGTTGGGGGGCCGGCGCGGAGCGATGATCGGGGGCTTCGTGCACGGCTTATTCATTACCTTCCTGCCGGCCATTCTGGTGCCGATGCTGGAAAGTTATGGCTTTACCGGCGTGACCTTCAGCGATTCCGACGTCATCAGTACCGGCCTGGTTTTGGGACATGCTTTCCAGAATAACTGGTTGTTCGTCGCCGTATTCGTCGCCTTTGTTACCGCTATCGCCTGGTTTGTTAACGGAAAATCCACTTCATCCCGTGAGGAAAACGTGCATGAAACTTTATAATTTCACTGACCTGCTCAAGATTGCCAAAGAACGTGATTTTAAAGCGGTGGGATCGTTTAATCTACATTGTCTGGAAATGCTGCCCGCCTTTTTTAAGGCGGCAGAACAAACCCACAGCCCGTTAATGATTCAGATATCTACCGGTACGGCAAAATATCTCGGACACGAATTACTGGTCGATGCCGTTAAATCTTTAGCGAAAAGTAAAAATATTCCAACCTGTCTGCATCTGGATCACTGTTCTGATTTAGAGGCGATTCAGACAGCGATTAACGCCGGATTCAGTTCGGTCATGTACGATGGCTCACATTTACCGCTTGAGGAAAATATTGCTAATACCCGACGGGTTATTGATATGGCGCGCCCGCTAAATGTCTCCGTGGAAGCTGAACTGGGCGCAATCGGCGGATCGGAAGATGGTAAATGCGTGGAGATGGATGAAATTGCGTTTACCCCTGTAGAGGATGCCAGGCACTTTGTGCACGAAACGGGCGTCGATATGCTGGCGATTTCCATCGGCACCGTGCACGGCCTGTATACCGGGAAAGCCCATATTCAGCACCAGCGCCTGGCCGCAATCACCGACGCCACCGCGACGCCGCTGGTCCTGCACGGCGGAACGGGTGTGAGTGATGAAGATATGCGCCTGGCTGTCAGCAGCGGTATCGACAAAGTGAACGTGGGCACCGAGATGAATGTCCAGTGGGTGGCGCAGTGCAAAACCACGTTCGAAAAAGGCAAAGTAAACGACAGCGTGCGTAATTTCCTGGTGCCCGCTAATAATGCGGTAACCAATGTATTAGTGGAAAAAATGCAGTTATTCCGCTAACCCCATTTATCCCGACGTAAATAAACCTGAAGTGCCCACGCGCTTTTCGGGGCAGGAGTCGCTATGTTTGGATTCATGAAAAAGAAAGTGGAAAATCAACCGCAGGATGCGGCCGAACAGGATCGCCTGGCAGAATCCGTCAGCGAGAAAATAAGGCAGCTGGAAGCGAAGCTGGCCAGTAATACCGCCGATACCGACACGCAAAAACAATTAATGCTGGAATATAACCGGGCATTATCACTCTATGCAAAAAGCCGTCGTTACCGGGATCACATCGATCCTCTGTTTGTGAAAATTGATGAATTACGCAATCTGGTGCGAAAATCAGTTTAAGGAGCAGTAATGACCATTAAACAGTTATTACAGGAAGCCAATGCCATTCAGGTCGGGGTTGCGGCCAGCGACTGGCAACAGGTGATCGCCATGGCGGCCAAACCGCTGGTGGCGGGCGGCTATATTCGGGCCTCGTATCCTCAGGCTGTCATTGATAACACGCTCACGCACGGTGCCTATTATGTTTTTGAAGAAGGTATCGCCATTCCTCATGCCCGCCCGGAAACGGGCGTTATTCGCGACTGTTTTAGTCTGATTGTGCTGGCAGAACCGATCTCGTTTGAGGGCAGTGAAAAGGCCGATATCGTCATCATGTTCGGTGCCCGTGACAGTAATGCCCACATTGAAGAGGGCATTCGCGCGATTGTCTCGCTGCTTGACGATGACGCGACGCTGGTCAAACTACGCCAGGCCAGTAGCGTGGCGGACGTCATGGAGATCTTATGACCAGACAGGCGGAAAGTAAGCGAGTAGTACTGGTTAACGGAATTCCCGCCTCGGGCAAAAGTACGCTGACCCTGATGCTGTCCGGGCGTTTCACCTTACCGGTATTAACGCTGGACAGCATTAAGGAGCCCTTCATGTCCAGCTTCGCCCCGGTCGATCGTCAGCGTAACCGACAGCTCGGCTGTGCGGCTTACCAGGCGATCTGGAATATTGTGGGCCAGTCACCGGTGAACACGGTTTTTCTGATTGATGCCTGGTTTGGGTTTCAGTCGAAAAGCGTGCTGGAGCAGGGTTTGCAGCGAGCGGGCGTGGATGAGGTGCTGGAGATCTGGATGCAGATCTCACCCGATGAGGCGGTGGCGCGTTACCAGGCTCGCCTGGCGCAACGCATGCCGGGTCACCCCGGCGCGGAGTATCTTGCGGAACTGCGTCGTCTGGCGGAAGAAGCACAACCCATGGCACTGGGGCCGCTGCTGCGGGTTAATGCCAGGGCCATCGATGAAGCGGCGGTTTGTCAGTGGCTGGCTCAGCATACGGGAAAGAAGGACTATACTGCGTCTGTTGAGGATGAAACAGAGGAGCCGCCCCATGCCACAGCCCCCTTATCTGCAAACGGGTGAGAGCGTCGTGCTTTATGATGGTGTATGCAAACTTTGTACAGGATGGGTGCGTTTCCTGTTGCGCCACCGGCTGGCGCGGCAGGTCCGTTTTGCTTCCGTCCAGAGTGAGGAGGGCAAAGCACTACTGAGATGGGCCGGCCTGCCTGACGACAATATCAGCACGATCGTCTACATTCGGGATGAACAGCACTGGCTTCGGGCGCAGGCTATTTTTCGCGTTTTTCAGCAGTTGCCGCTGCCGTGGCGCATCATGAGCGTGCTGCGCTGGTTGCCGAAACGCCTCAGTAACCTTTTTTACGACGCCATTGCGCTGAACCGCTACAGGCTGTTTGGCCGCTATGCGACGCAACAGCCCATTCGCGCCGATTATCCAGGCCGGTTCCTGTCGCATCAGGCCTGACGACACCGCTTTACCCGTCATCGCCTGCAAAGGTGAATTAAAACCATCATTTTTCTTCAGGTTTACTAATATTTTACAGGCAGGTTAACAACGTGATGGGAAGGTAATACGTTGTGCCTGGGCTGTATAACTATTGAAAATGGAGAAAATCATGCGCAACACCTCTGGACGATCGGCCATCGCCGTGACGCTTTACGCTCTCCTCGAACCTCTACCGGTGGGCTTTTTTGTAGCGGCCTGGCTGTTCGATATCATCTATATGAAGACGACTGTCATCTTCTGGTCTGTCAGTGCCAGTTGGTTAATCGCAATAGGTCTGGTCATCGCTGTTCTGCCACGAGTAATTAGTCTTATTTATCTGTTCCGCGGCAGCAGCGCGCCAGAGAAAACCCATTTCTGGATCTCGCTGGTGGCTATCCTGCTGGCTATCGCCAACGCCTTTATTCACAGCCGTGATGCGTACGCAGTGGTGCCCACGGCGGTGATTCTCTCAACGCTGGTGGTGATACTGCTACTGCTGGCGAATGTGCAACTTGCCCTTCGTCAACGCATCGCTTAAGGAGAAGCCCCAATGAAAATACCACAATATTCCCTGATAGCGTTGGCGCTGACGGCCCTGTTAGCCGGGTGTGATAACGGTGCGTCGGTCGCGCCTGAAAAACAGATTGGTGCGAATCCTGAGCTGCCGGAAGCCAAAAATTTTATGGTACCGCCGATGCAGGTGCCCAAAGGTGTTCCGTGGAAGAACGGAGAAATGCCCAAGGTCGCCGAGGGGCTGAAGATAGAGAAGATTGCCGATAAGCTTCAGCATCCTCGTCAGGTCTACGTGCTGCCGAACAACGATATTTTGGTCGCGGAATCCAACGGCACACCCAAACCCACGACCAAGCCGAAAGAGCTGATTACGGGTCTGGTAAAAAATGCCTCAGGTAAAGGGGGCAAAGGCGGTAACCGCATCACCCTGTTGCGTAATGTGAATGGCAAGTGGGAGCAACACCGCTTTATCGAAAATCTGACCGCGCCGTTTGGCATGCAACTGGTCGGGAATACCCTGTATGTGGCAAATGCAGACAGTCTGGTGAAATTTCCCTACAGCGAAGGACAAACCGAGATTCGCACCGCGCCGGAAGAGGTGACCGAATTACCCGGCGGGCCCATTAACCACCACTGGACAAAAGCGCTGTTAGCCAGTCCTGATGGCAGCAAACTGTATGTCGGCGTCGGGTCGAACAGCAATATCACCGAAAACGGTATTGGTGCGGAATACCGCCGTGCCGCCGTGCTGGAGGTCGATGCCGCCAGCGGTGCCAGCCGCATTTATGCCAGCGGCTTGCGTAACCCGACGGGGCTCGACTGGGAGCCGCAGACGAAGCAGTTGTGGGCGGTCGTCAACGAGCGTGACGAAATTGGCTCGGATCTGGTGCCTGACTACCTGACATCTGTTAAAGAGAAAGGCTTCTATGGCTGGCCCTACAGCTATTTTGGTCAACACGTTGATGTACGCGCTCAGCCGCAGCGACCGGATCTGGTCAAAACAGCCATCAAGCCTGATTACGCTCTGAGCTCGCATGTCGCCCCACTGGGCCTGTTGTTCTATGGTGCAGAGAATATGCCGCAGTACCGGGGCGGTGCCTTTATCAGCGAACACGGGAGCTGGAACCGTAAGCCACTGAACGGCTACAAGGTCATCTGGGTGAAATTCGAAAACGGGAAACCGGTGGGGCAACCGCAAACCGTGGTGTCCGGCTTTTTGACTGAGGATGAAAAAGAAGTGCACGGCTTACCGGTGGGCCTTGCCAGCGATAAGCAGGGCGGGTTAATTATCGCCGATGATGCAGGTGATACGATCTGGCGCGTCAGTTCAGCGAAGTAATTGCGACTGCGCAGGCATAAAAAAAGGATTTGGCATAATGCCAAATCCTTTTTTCTTTTGTTCGTCCTGCGGCGGGTAACCGGAGGACAAACGAGGTGCTCAGCACTCTCCACAGGTTGAGTGTAAAGAGTGACAGCGAAGACTTCAAGTTTGGCCAAAATACTGTATATTTATACATGTGTTGAGCGTCGGGCATCGCACCGTGGTTAACTGATTGCTTCCAGGGGAGCACGGTTATGTAAATCCCGGCAGGTCCCAGGTGGTGCTGGCCTGTGACTTAAACCATGAGTGCCGCTCAGCCCTCTCCACAACGTTGTGCTCAGGCAGTCGGCGGGTAATGTCAGAGTCCTGGCTGCTGAACAGCGCGCTCCCTAAGCAGGAGAAGGAAAGTGATGGAACTGACTAAGCTGATTCTGGAGATTATCCGGGTCATCTTGCAGATCATCGTTGCCCTTTTGCAACTGACCGGTCATGCAAAATAACCGGAACTTTGACCAAGGCGGAGCTAACCACTCCGCCTTTTTCGTTGTCAATTGTCTGTCATGTTATCCGGCTACAGTGGCGCGGCAGTCAGGCGCCTTACGGGCATCACTTATCCAGACCTCAGACCAGAGCCGGGAGCGTTTCCATGTCACTTGCCGCGGTAAAACCCGCCAAACTTCAACAAACCGAAATCGATGCCAGCGTACGCATGCGTGAAACGCAGATTGGCGCGCAGTGTGAAATTCTGGCTCACAGCTATCTGGAATACAGCACCCTGGGCGATTTCTCCTATGTAGGTGAACATTGTTGCATTGCCGACAGTGAGATTGGCCGTTTCACCGCGATCGCTAATCAGGTCCGGATTGGCGCGCCGAATCACCCGATGAATCGCGCGTCACAACACCGCTTTACCTATTGTCCGGAGTATTACGACGCGACCGCCACGCGCGACCACGGTTTTTTCACCGCCCGGCGAGAAGACAGAGTGATCATTGGCAATGACGTCTGGATCGGTCATGGCGTGATCGTATTGCCCGGCGTCACGGTGGGCGACGGGGCGGTGCTGGCGGCGGGCGCGGTGGTGACGAAAGACGTTGCAGCCTATACCGTGGTCGGTGGCGTGCCCGCCAAACCGATTCGGGTTCGCTTCCATCCGGCGATTGCCACGCGCTTACAACACATCGCCTGGTGGAACTGGCCACGGGAAAAGATCATGGCAAACCTTGCCGATTTTCAGTCAGAGGATATTGAGCAGTTTTGTGCAAAGCATGGCTGAATGCGACGGGGATAAAACGGTGGCGGATGCCACCGTTTGGCAGGGCGGTTTAGCGTTTAGCCCGCGCGTCCAGCACGGCCGTGGCGATGCGGTCGCCAATGGTTTTGTCGATATTGCGCCAGTACGCAAAAGCCCGCGACAGCACTGGCTCTTCCACGCCGTTTAACAGATGACCCGTAACGTTGTTGACCAGCCGGTCACGCGCGGCGTCATCCATCACCTTATTGATCAACGTATTCGCCTGGCCTACGTCGTCGTCGTCACGGCGCAGAGAATAGGGTGCCCGTACCATATCGCCGCTGACAGACCAGACCGAGTCGGTTGGATAACGTTCACCATCGGCAACCGGGCCGCCTTTGCTGTTGGGCGCATAAACCGGGTCGGATACCGGGTTAATACGCATCGCGCCGTCTTTGCTGTAGCTGTTGACCGGCGACTGCGGGGCGTTAACCGGAATCTGCTTGTAATTTACCCCGAGTCGGGCGCGGTGGGCATCCGCATAGGCAAAGACGCGCCCGAGCAGCATCTTATCCGGGCTCAGACCAATACCGGGCACCAGATTGTTAGGCTCAAAGGCAGCCTGTTCAATCTGCGCATGGTTGTCGGTAGGATTGCGGTTCAGCGTAAGTTTTCCAACCTTGATCAACGGGTAATCGCTGTGCGGCCAGACCTTGGTGAGATCGAACGGGTTGTAGCGGTATTCATCTGCCTCCGCAAAGGGCATGATCTGCATATAGAGCGTCCAGCTCGGAAAGTGGCCGTTTTTAATAGACATAAACAGATCGCGCGTATGGTAATCGCCGTCCTCACCTGCCAGCTTATCGGCTTCCTGCTGCGTCAGGTTTTCAATGCCCTGATCGGTATGGAAGTGGTATTTCACCCAGAACTTCTCGCCCTGTGCGTTTACCCACATATAGGTGTGACTGGAGTAGCCGTTCATATGACGCCAGCTTTTGGGAATACCGCGATCGCCCATCAGCCACGTGACCTGGTGCGACGATTCCGGTGACAGCGTCCAGAAATCCCACTGCATATCGTTGTCACGCAGATTGTTGTCCGCACGGCGTTTTTGCGAGCGAATAAAATGCTGAAACTTCATCGGGTCGCGAATAAAAAACACCGGCGTATTGTTGCCCACCAGGTCGTAATTGCCTTCGCGGGTATAAAACTTGATGGAAAAACCGCGTGGATCGCGCCATGTATCCGGGCTGCCGCGCTCACCGGCTACGGTTGAGAAGCGCATCAGCACATCCGTTTTCGTGCCGGGCTGAAAAACGTTGGCTTTGGTGTAGCGACTGACATCTTCAGTCACCTCAAAAAAGCCAAAGGCACCGCTCCCTTTTGCATGTGGCTGCCGTTCAGGAATACGTTCACGGTTAAAGTTCGCCATCTGCTCAATCAGATAGTGATCGTGCAGTACCAGCGGGCCGTCCGGTCCTACCGACAACGAGTGCTCATAGCTGGCAACCGGAATGCCTGCGTCGGTGGTGGTGGGTTTACGCGCATCGTGACTCATTCAATTAGTCTCCATGTTTATACGGGTATTGCATGGAATAAGCGTAGCGTAAAACGCAGAAGCGCAACGGCAGATTGCATCCCAATAGCCGTTTTCTCTCACACACACGTGACCTTTATCGCGCCAGGCCCATCCCGTTGGGACTTTTCGCACTCTGAACCCGGCTTTCCACTGACGAGCTATCCGTGACGGTTATCGCATTTCAACGATCCTGTCTGTTTTGGTGCTTGCGTGTGGCGCGGCAAGGCGTAAATTGTCTTATAACTTCACAATTAAGTGTGAAAAAGAAAAGTACATTACAACCCTGTGATGAAGGATTGCGCCACATGTCTGATTTAAAATTTGCCACACGTCTTAACTCGTTTGCATCGGGGGCACATCGCTACTGGCCAGCGTTACAGGGGAAGCCCTCCGTTATGCAAATGGTGGCGCGTGCGGGTACCGTTAATGGCCTGACCCACCTGGATCTCAACTATCCCCAACACCTTACGGCAGATATCAAAACGCTGCGTCAGGCCATTGAGGACGCGGGACTGGCAGTGAACGGCATGCAGATGCGTTGGGATGCACCGCAGTTCAAGATTGGCGCCTTTACCCATCCTGATGCCAACATTCGTCGCGAAGCTATCGAGCTCACCAAGCGCGGCATTGATGCCGGACGGGAATTCGGCTCAACACTGATGACGTTGTGGATGGGGCAGGATGGCTTTGATTACTGTTTTCAGGTCAATTACAAAAAAATCTGGGAAGACGCGGTCAGCGCAGTGCGCGAAATTGCAGAATATGCCCCGGATGTCGACGTGAGTATTGAGTACAAACCTAACGAACCCCGCGCCTACAGCATCTTTCCTAACGTCACAACCTGCCTGCTGGCGGTGGAAGAAGCGGGCTGCCCGAACCTGGGGATCACCCTGGATTTCGCTCACGTCCTGTTCGCCAATGAAATTCCGGCCTGGGCTGCCGCCATGGTCGCACGCCGCTCCCGGCTGCTGGGGCTGGATCTGAATGATGGCTGGGGTAAACGTGATGACGGGTTAATGGTCGGAGCGGTGAATCCGCGTGCCACGCTGGAATTCCTGTGGCAGATGCAGCGCGATGGCTATCAGGGCGCATATTACTTCGACACGTTCCCGGACGCCAGCGGGCTGGATCCAGTGCGTGAAGCCGAAACCAACATCGCCACCGTGAAACGCCTCCTGAAACTGTGCGAGCAATTTAATGATAACGCGGCGCTGGCCGAGGCTATCCGTCATCAGGATGCCGTGGCGTCGCAGCAGATCGTCAACGACATTATGCTGGCGCGTTAGTCATCGCGTCGGTGTGAAACCATCCAGATGTACCTTACAAATGCATAATTAGAAGGCTAACAATATGAAAAAACGTCTCCTCGCTGTGCTGGCCTCGTTGCTGCTCGGTTCCAGCGTTTACGCAGCCGATCTGGCACCCCTCAAATCCGATACCGAAACGGACCGTACTGACTGGTCACAGCTTGACAGTCAATACGGTGCGATGCCCAAGGTCGATAAGTCGCTGAAAATTGGCGGCGTATCCAAAACGCTGACCAACGAATACTGGCGTTTACTTGGTGAAGGCTACCAGAACGCGGCCAAAAAATATGGTATCACCGTGGCTTATCAGGCCGCGGCAAATGAAGACGACCAGCTGGGACAACTCTCGATTGCCGAAACGCTAATCTCTCAAGGGTTTAACGGCCTGTTGGTTTCACCTCAAACCGATATCAACCTCGAACCCGCACTGGAAAGCGCCAACAGCAAAAAAATTCCGGTCGTGAACGTCAACGATGCCGTCATGCCAAACGCGGAACACTACGTTGGCAACGTCCAGAAAGACAACGGGGTTCGGGTGGCGAAGTGGTTTATTGAGCACCATCCCCAGGGCGGCAAGGTTGCGGTCATTGAAGGGCAACCTGGCGTTTACGCGGCTGGCCAGCGCACCAGTGGTTTTAAAGAAACGCTGAAAGCGAACGGCAAGTTCAATGTGGTGGCCAGCGTGCCAGCGAACTGGAGCCGTGAGCAGGCTTACAATGCGGCCAGCACCATTCTGCAACAGCATCCCGATCTGATTGGTTTCTACGCCAACAATGACACCATGGCCCTTGGCGTGGTGGAAGCGGTGCGCGCAATGGACAAGGCAAAACAGGTTGCGGTATTTGGGACTGACGGTATTTCAGATGCCTATGCCTCGATCAAGCGCGGTGAGTTGACCGGCACAGTAGACAGCTTCCCGATGCTGACTGGCGAAGTGGCGATGGATGTGATGCTGCGTCTCATCGACGGCCAGAAAATTTCACGTGTCGTCTCAACACCGCAGGCGCTCATCACCAAAGAGAATGCCGATGCCTTTTCTACCAAAGACATGGATAAGCTGCGTCAGCTGTTAGCGCAGCAGTAAGCCAGGCGGAGAGTGTATGGAACAGTATCGCTTAATGATGCGCGGCATCAGCAAAACCTACGGCAGCGCTGCAGCTTTACAAAATGTCGACTTTTTTGTGAAGCCGGGTGAAGTGCATGCCCTGATTGGCGAGAATGGTGCGGGAAAATCCACCCTGTTAAACATTCTTTCCGGCGTGCGCGATGCGGACAGCGGTGAAATCAGCGTGAACGGCCAGACGGTACACATGAAAAACCCGCTCAGTGCGCGTCATGCAGGCATTGCGATGATCCATCAGGAGCTGCAGCATGTTCCCGAACTCTCCGTTGCGCAGAACATGTTTCTGGGCCGCCCGTTAACCAAAGCGAAGGGGTTGTGGGTCGATAAAGCGGCACAGTTAGCGCGTGCCACGTTAATCCTGAAGCGCCTGGATCCGACGATCGATCCTGATATGCCGATTAAGGCGCTAAAGGTTTCGCAACAGCAGGTGGTGGAAATTGCGCGTGCCTTACTGGATGACGCAAAAATCATCGCCATGGATGAGCCGACGTCCAGCCTGACACCGCAAGAGTTTGACCGTCTGGCTGAACTGATTGCCGACCTGAAGTCTCTGGGCGTTTCACTGATCTACGTGTCACATAAGATGAACGAGATCTTCAGCGTGTGCGACCGGGCAACCATCATGCGTGATGGCAAACAGGTCGGGGTCGTTAATATCTGTGATGAAACTGAAGAGAGCATTGTGGCCAAAATGGTGGGCCGCAAGATCGAAAAGCTCGACCACAATGCCTTCGTGACGTCGCAGGAAGTATTACGGGTAGAGAACCTGGGACGGAGCAACGTCATATCGCCTGCAAATTTTAGCGTCAACGCCGGGGAAGTGTTGGGCATTGCAGGACTGGTGGGTGCAGGACGTACCGAACTTCTCAAACTGATCGCCGGTATTGACAGGCGCACCAGCGGCACGGTGCAGGTCAATGGCCGGTTGGTCCCCAACCACAATATCAGCGCGGCGATCCGGGCAGGCATCGGCCTGGTACCGGAAGATCGTAAAAAAGAGGGCATCATCAAAGCGCGCGCCGTGAAGATGAATATGGCGCTGTCGTCTATGCGCCAGTTCACCCTGGCCGGGGTAATCAATAAACTCCGGTTAAATCGCGTGGCGCACGATGTGATGAGCGACCTGAAACTTCGCCCGCTGGATATCGAAAAAACCATCGGCACGCTTAGCGGCGGTAATCAACAGAAAGTGATTATTGGTCGCTGGGTAGCAGCTGATACCAAAGTTTTCTTATTTGATGAGCCAACCCGGGGAATTGATATTGGTGCCAAGTCCGAAATTTACAATCTTATTGAGCGCCTGGCACAGGCAGGTAAAGCGATTATTGTTGTCTCGTCAGAGATGACAGAAATTATTCGTATTTGCGATCGTGTTCTGGTCATGCGGGAAGGGAAGATTACCCAGACATTAACCGGTGATGCGATTACCGAAGAGAATATAGCCCGCTTTGCCATTAAAGAAACAGAAATGGCCTGATCGAACACCTTTAAAGATAAAGGCGATAAACATGACAACGCAAACTAATATGCAGCAGCCAGGGCGTTCTTCGTCGCTGCTTAAATTCAACCTGCGCGATGCCGGAACCTTAATCGGTTTGGTCATTATTGTGGTGACATTCTCATTTTTGTCACCGGTCTTTTTAACCGTTCCCAATCTGCTGAATATTATGCAGCAGTCGTCAATAAATGCCTTAATTGCGCTGGGCATGACCCTGGTAATCATTTCGGGCGGCATTGACTTATCGGTCGGGCCCACGGCGGCGCTGTCCGCCGTATTAGGGGCTACGCTGATGGTTTCTGGCGTACCGGTCCCCCTGGCAATCATGGCGACGCTGGGCATCGGGGTCATTAGCGGCATGTTTAGCGGTTCACTGATTGCTTATGCCGGGCTACAACCGTTTATTGTGACGCTGGGCGGTCTGTCGCTGTTTCGCGCCGTTGCCCTGATTTATACCGGTGGCAATCCGGTCTTTGGCATTCCGATGTCGTTCCGTAGCCTGATTAACAGCACGCTATTTGGCGTGCCCACGCCCATCGTGGTGGTGGCGGTCATTGCTTTGTGCTTATGGGTCGTTATGAATAAGACGCCGCTGGGCGAATACATTCTGGCGATTGGCGGTAATGAAGAGGCTGCCCGGGTAGCGGGTGTGCCGGTGAAGCGCACCAAGGTGACGGTGTACGTGATCTCCGGCATGCTGGCGTCACTGGCCTCGTTGATTCTGATTGGTCGCCTGGGCGCGGCGGAACCCACCATTGGCAATCTGTGGGAGCTGGATGCGATTGCCGCCGCCGCCATCGGCGGGGCGTCACTGATGGGAGGGAAAGGCAGTATTTTTGGCACCCTGATCGGCGTCATTATTCTGGGGGCGCTGCGTAATGGATTGACACTGCTTAATATTCAGGCGTTTTATCAATTGCTCGCTACCGGTCTTATTATTATCATAGCGATGTTGATTGACCGAGCGACCCGAGGCAAGTAATGAAGCAAGATCCGCGAGCCATTGGCGCTCAAATTCGTATGCGATTACCCCAACTGACCCCGTTAGAACGGCGCGTGGTTGAGGCGATCACGGCCCGAACCGACATCACTGAACAAACCTCATTAAAAGAGATTGCGCAGGAGAACGGTGTATCGGAAGCGATGATAGTGAAGATAACAAAAAAGCTTAACTTCACGGGATTCAGAAATTTCAGGAGCAGTTTAATTTATTATAACGCGTCTGAAGTGGCCGGTTTGCATGCAGAAATTGAGCCTGATGATTCTTCGGAACAATTACTGGCAAAAGTTTTCCGCACGTCTATTCAGGCTATTGAAGAAACCCTGTCGGTTTTAGATGTGTCCGAATTTAATCGCGCGGCAGATATTATTTTTAAAGCACGTCATATTGATCTTTATGCTGTCGGCGGTTCGGCAACGGTCGCCCGTGATTTATCCCACAAGATGCTAAAAATAGGGATTAAATCCAGCGCCTATGATGATGCCCATATTATGCTAATGTCTGCCGCCGTATTATCTGATGACGATGTGGTGATTGCCATTAGTCACTCAGGCGCAACGCGTGCCGTGAACGATCCGGTGAAATTAGCCGGTCGCAACGGCGCCAGAGTGATTGTCATTACTAATTACGCGGAGTCGCCTATTGCGCGTCATGCGCATGTGGTTCTTAATTCAACTTCTCAGGGATCGCATCTGTTAGGGGAAAACGCCGCGTCACGAATCGCCCAACTGAATATACTGGATGCGCTTTTTGTGGCTATCGCGAAAAAGGATTTGAAGCGGGCGGAGAAAAACCTGATGAAAACCCAGCATGCGGTTCAGGATCTGCGGGAATTCTGAGCATGAGCAAAATTGCAGTCACCGGCAGTCTTCATTACGACATTATGCTGGATGCCCACCATCGCCCTGAAAAAGGCGAAACGGTCATGGGTACCGCGTGCCGCTATAAGTTTGGTGGCAAAGGCGGCAACCAGGCAATCGCAGCGGCCAGTGCGGGCGCGGCGGTGTGTTTTATCGGGGCCGTAGGCGCGGATGAACAGGGCCGGTTCTTACTGAATCGCCTGCAACAGGCGGGTGTAGAAACACAACACGTTGCGGTTCTTAACGACATGCCCTCTGGTATGAGCGTGGCGATTACCGATGCGGAAGGGGATTACGGCGCAGTGGTCGTCTCCAATGCCAACCAGCATATTTCCTGCCTGCCGTTTGCGCAGGCAGATTTCTGGCAGGGCGTTTCGATGCTGGTACTGCAAAATGAGGTGCCGGAAGCGGTGAATCTGGCGGCGGCGCAGGCAGCACGGCAGCAGCATATTCCGGTCTGCATCAATGCGGCACCGGCGCGCCCGCTCTCTGCTGAATTTGAACGCAGCATTGATGTGCTGGTGGTCAATGCGGTTGAAGCGCGAGACATGAGTGGCATTGTGGTCACCGATCTGTCGTCGGCACAGCAGGCGGCAACCCAACTGGCTGCTCGCTTTCCGTGCGTAGTGGTGACCGCCGGTGAACACGGTGTGGCGTTCAGCGAAGCCGGGAATACGCAAACGTTGCCAGCCCGAAAGGTGACGCTGGTCAGTACGCATGGCGCGGGTGACTGTTTCATGGGCGTATTGTGTCAGGCGCTGGCAGACGGTGAGGCGCTGGCGCTGGCCGTCGCGAAGGCCAATGATGCAGCCGCTACGCATGTTTCGCAGCCCATCCGCTAAAAAAAATGCAACGTCAGTGACGTTGCATTATTACGTGATGCGTGGGATTACGAGGCTACTTTCACCACAGTCTTACCGAAGTTTTTACCGTTCAGCATATCAATAAATGCCTTAGGCGCATTTTCCAGCCCGTCAATCACGTGCTCGCGATACTGAATTTTCTTGCTTTCCACCAGCGGCGTCATGGCTTTCAAAAACTCAGGATAGCGGTGGTCATAATCCTGGAAAATGATAAAGCCCTGCATGCGAATGCGCCGGGTCAGAATACCGGCCATGATGCGTGAGGTACGGTCAGGGCCTGGCGGCAGCTCTTTTTGGCTGTAGGCAGAAACCAGTCCGCAAACCGGCACCCGCGCCGCCGGGTTCAGCAGCGGGAAGACCGCATCGAACACCTTACCGCCCACGTTTTCAAAATAGATATCAATGCCATCCGGGCAGGCATTTTTGAGCTGCTCTTCAAAGTCCTGGCTGTGGTGATCGATACAGGCATCAAAGCCCAGATTTTCCACCGCATGACGGCATTTTTCTTCACCACCCGCGACACCTACCACGCGACAGCCTTTCATTTTTCCTAACTGGCCCACGGTCGCGCCCACCGGACCGGTTGCCGCCGCGACAACCAGGGTTTCGCCTTCTTTCGGCTGACCGATATCCATTAATCCCATATAGGCCGTAAATCCGGGCATGCCGAGAATTCCCAGCGCCCAGGAGGGATGCGGGAGGTCGCTATTCAGACGGGCAACGTCTTTACCATCAGACACGGCATATTCCTGCCAGCCGCTCTGGCAAAGCACCCAGTCACCCGCTTTAAATTCACTGTTTTTGGATTCGGCGACCTGACAAACCGTGCCGCCAACCATCGGCTTATCCAGCTCTGCCGGTGGCGCGTAAGATTTCCCTTCATCCATACGTCCGCGCATATAAGGGTCGAGTGACAGATAAATCGTACGCAGTAAGATCTCGCCATCTTTGATTTCAGGTGTCGGCTGCGCAACATAACGGAAGTTGTCTTCCGTTGGTTCACCCTTGGGGCGTGAAGCCAAAAGCCAGGCGTGATTTGTTGTCGATTGTTCAGTCATAAAGTCGTCCTTTGCATGGGCAAACCGCTCAGGGTTGCCGGGAATGAATGGCTAAGTGTAGATGACAGAACAAAGCATGCTTAACCGTGCTGGCGGTCAACGGGCAGGGCAAACAGGACTCGCCCGGCGTACCGCTACGCACAGCGCGCGCCACGTGGCCCGTTCAGATTGCTCCGAATCCAGCGCGTCGTGACGGTGTCACACGGGGAACAACGTTATACCGGTCGTCACGGCGTCTGAAGGGTGTGGTGACGCTGAAAGCCGCGTCAGGTGGCGGGAGAAAGGGGGCAAAGATGCCCCAGCGCATAACCATGTCGCAGACGGTTCCCGCGCCGTCGGGCGACGGCGCGGGGGCGGGCTTAGTTAAATCGTTCCGGCCGGAAGGTCGCGAGCATGGGATGCCGGATATCGTTGAGGATCTCCTCCGTCAGCAATTCGCCCAGAATCAGTGCCAGCGTCGCGCCCGAATGGGTAAAGGCCACAAAGCAACCGGGGACTTTTTTCAGCTCCCCGACAACCGGTTCACCATCCCCCGGCACGGGTTTCAGGCCAATTTTCCAGCTGTCTGCTTCCAGTGGTGCGCCGTCGCCAAGCAGGTGACCCGCATCCGCCATTAACTGGCGAATAACGGCATGATCGATGCTGTACTGACCATCAGCATGCGCAACGATATCCTCTTCATACCAGTCATGATCGACCGCCAGCGTACGGCCAGGGTTGGGACGTATCGCCGCGCGGGGCGTATTTAATACCACGTTAAGATCGCGTTCCTGTGCGGTAGTGGTAACCAGCATGGACACCGGCGACCCGTTGGGAATGCGTACACCAAGCGGCGCAACGACATCGGGCGTCCAGGGACCACAGGCGACAAGCACCCGATCGGCCATGATGTCGCCCCGTTTCGCGCTGCGAATGCCTGTGGCCCGTCCACCTGCGGTCAGCACACTGGCTTTGCCTGCCTGTTCAATCACTTCGCCGCCTGCGGCTTTGAAATCCTCAACCAGTTTTGCGGCCAGATGCGGCAGGCTTACCCAGCCCTCACCAGGGTTGGCAATAGCGACGCTGGCCAGCGCGCTGGGGTTAACCTGCGGATCCACCTCATGCACCGTGCGCGGATTAACCAGCCGGGAAGCATAGCCAAGGGCGTTTTCATAATCATGACGCGCTTTGGTGCCCGCCTCGTCATCCGCCGCCCAGAACAGCGCGCCGTCAAAGCGCAGCCAGCTGAGATCGGGATGGCGGGCAAACAGGGTGCGGTAGCGGTCAATGCCCGCCATTCTCAGCGCATGGTAAGGCGCAGAACGCTCCCCGGCAGAGTTAAGCCAGGAAAGTGAACGTCCTGATGCGCCAGAACAGAGTTCGGCTTCGGTGACCAGCGTCACTTTCGCGCCAGCCTGTGCCAGCTGGCATGCCGTGGAAACGCCTAAAATGCCGCCACCCAGTACAACAACGGTTTTGGCCACAGAGTTGTCAGTCATCATGGATTCCTTCTGTCAGAAAATACCCCATTCAGGCAAGGCGTACGCGACTTTGCCGATGGAGTTGCTCAATAAGTTTCAGCACGCCCAGCGCCTCGCTGGCGTCCACTGGCGGCGGACCGCCGTGTACCAGAGCACGGGCAAGACGGTGATAAAATTCAGGGTAATTGCCGCGCTGCAGCGCCACCGCCTCACTTTGCTCCACGGTGCCCAGCCGGGCTGCGCGTTCAGGCGGCGTTACGCCGTAGGCGCTGTCAGTCGGGGACATGCCCGCGGCCAGTTGCGGCTCCTGGTTATCCAGGCCCCAGTGCGTAAAAGCTCGCTGGCTGCCCAGCAGATGGAAGCGGGGAGCATTAAGCGCGGCCTGGCCATTCATCCACAGCCGCGAACGCACGCCACAGGTATGCAGTAAAGAAACGAAGCAATCCTCATCGCTGTCGGACTGACTGCCGGAATAGCGTGCCAGCTCGGCGCTGGCCTCCTGCACCGGACCAAACAGCTGTATCGCCTGATCGATCAGGTGGCTGCCCAGATCCAGCAGCAGGCCGCCCCCTTGCGCAAGCGAAACGCTGTCGCGCCAGTTACCAAATCCGTCAGGTCGCCACCACTCAAAGCGCGACTCAAAGCTTCTGACGGTGCCAAATGCCTCGTCCTGCACCAGACGTTGCAGCGTCAGAAAATCGCCGTCCCAGCGGCGATTGTGAAAGACCGTTAACAGGGTGCCAGCCTCTCGGGCGGCGTCAATCATCGCTTCCGCCGCGTTGACGTCAGGCGCAAAAGGTTTATCCACCACCAGATGAATACCGCGCAGGCTGGCCTGGACAGCCTGCTCACGGTGCTGAGCGGGCGGCGTCGCCAGCACAATAAGATCCACCGCGATGTCGCCGTTGTCGATCAACTGCAGCAGTGACGGCCAGTCCGGCACAATTCGCGCCTGGGGATAATGCGTTTTTGCCGCGGCGACGCGTTGCGCATTACCGGTCACGATCACCTCAAGACGGTAAGCGGCATCGTGTGAAATGAGTGGGGCATGAAAGACCTTGCCGGCAATGCCAAATCCCACCAGCGCCGTGCGGATGGGACCTGTCACCTTATGCTGTGCCATCAGAGCACCTCCGATAAAAAACGTTGTAAACGGGCAGACTGTGGACGTTCAAATAACTGATCGGGTGGCCCTGCTTCGACAATCTCGCCTTCATCCATAAACACCACCTGGTCGGCCACGCGGCGGGCAAATCCCATCTCATGCGTGACCACCACCATCGTCATGCCGCGCTGACAGAGTTCAGCCATCAGCGTCAGCACGCCTTTCACCAGTTCGGGATCGAGCGCCGACGTGGCCTCGTCAAACAGCATCACCTCGGGCTCCATCGCCAGCGCCCGGGCGATCGCGACACGTTGTTGCTGCCCGCCGGAGAGATCGCGCGGACGATGGTCGGCGCGCTGTGCTAAGCCGACCTCAGCCAGACGTTGCCGGGCAATTGTCTCTGCCTCCGTTTTCGAGCGGCCTTTGACTTTCCAGGGGGCCAGCGCGACGTTTTCCAGCGCACTGTGATCGGGGAACAGATTGAAGTGCTGAAAGACCATGCCAATGCGCAACCGCAGCGCATCGGGTTTGTCCTTCAGTACCGAACGCCCGGCCAGCAAAACGTCGCCGCTTTTGGGTTCATGCAGGCGATTGATACCGCGCAGCAGGGTCGATTTTCCCGATCCGGAAGGGCCGATGATGCAGGTAGTGGTGCCGGGCGCGATGGTCAGTGACACATTGCGCAGCACCTCAATCGGGCCGTACGCCAGGGTCAGATTACGCAGCTCCAGGCTTGCGCCGTGAAATGCAGTGGACGTTGCCATCTCAGTGTCCTCGTTCGCTGGTCAGGGAGGCCGTGGGCGTGACGGCGCGTTTTACCGCCACCTCATCAATTTCTTTCAGTCCGCTCTGCGGCGCCGTTGCCCGGCGGCGTCCGGTGCGGTAACGGACGTCAATATGGTTCACCGCATGGGTTAAGGGCACGGTAATCATCAGGTAGAACAGCCCCGCCAGCATCAGCGGTGACAGATTGCCGCTCAGCACCGCGGCATCCTGGCCAACCCGGAACAGTTCGCGCTGGCTGGACATCAGCCCCAGCAGATAAACCAGCGAAGAGTCTTTAATAATCGCGATGAACTGATTCACGATGGCAGGCAAGACGCGGCGGATGCCCTGAGGAATGATCACCAGCCGCATCGCCCGACCATAGCTCATGCCCAGCGCCCGGCAGGCTTCCATCTGGCCTTGCTCAATGCTCTGGATCCCTGAGCGAAAGATTTCGCCCATATAGGCGCTGGCAATCAGACTCAGGGCAAAAATGCCCAGCGGATAAGGTGAGGGGCCAAACAGCTGATAGCTGAAGCGCGCCAGCCCCTGACCAATCAGCAAAATGGTCAGGATAGAGGGCAGGCCGCGAAACAGATCGGTATACAGCCGGGCCGGTACACGCAGCCAGCGGGAAGGCGAAATCCCCATCAGCGCCAGAATCAGGCCGAAAAAGGTGCCCAGCAGCGTGGCGGCCAACGAGATGATCAACGTGTTGACCAGGCCCGTTGCCAGCAGCTGCGGCAGGACGTCCTTCATTGCAGAAAAATCAAAGAAGGTACGGGAAAGAATAGTGATCAGATCCATAGCCGATTCTCTGTTGCGGGTGACGGACAACGCCCGTCACCGAATGTATTCACTCGCACACCGGTTGCGCGGGGACTAATTGTGCTGAGGCAGATACTGTTCAGGCATAGGCGAGCCCGGAAACCACTTCTCATAAAGCTGTTTCCACGTCCCATCCTGCATCGCCGCTTTGATGGCTTTGTCCAGCGCCGCTTTAAAGGCCGGTTTGTTTTTCGCTATCGCCACGCCCGCCGGGGCGTCGAAAGAGGGGATGTTGGCTGCCGTCACCAGTTTGAAGCGGGTGGCATAATCTTTGGCGGCTTCGTAATCGAGGAACATGGCATCAATAGTGCCGTTGTTCAGCGCAGAAACGGCCGCGTTGTTATCGGGAAAGCGCACCAGATCGGTCTGTTTGAAGTTGGCCAGCGCATAGCTTTCCTGCAGCGTGCCCTGAATGACGCCCAGTCGCTTGTGCGCCAGCGTTGCCACGTTTTTCACGCCGGAATCGCTGCGGGTGAGCACCGTCAGGTAACCCGCCAGATAGCCCGTGGAGAAATCAACGGTTTTTTCACGGGCCGGTGTGATTCCGATCGCGGCCACGCCTGCATCATATTGTCCGTTGGCGACGGCGGGCAGGATGGCGGAAAAATCCTGTCCGACAAAATCCACCTTATCAATGCCCATACGATGGGCGACATTTTTGAAAAATTCGACGTCAAAGCCGGTGAAATTTCCGTCTTTGTCCGTAAAGGTATAGGGTTTCGCGTCGCCCAGGCTGGCGACACGCAGATGGCCCGGTTCAATCAGCCCATAGGGATTGTTGTCGCTGGCTGCCCGTGCACTGACGCTGGTTGAGAGCATTACCGCGAGGCCGAAGACAACGGCGGTTATTTTGGTTAAACGTTTATGCGATGTCATAAAGCTCTTCCATTTTGCAGGTGAAACGTCGAAGGTCACTGAGCCAGTACTGTCTGATTGAGACCGGTCTCAATGCGGGTCAAAATGAAACCGGTAGTTGTTGTGAGACCGGTCTCAAGTGGATACAATGATATTAAGCACACGCTTTCAGCAGCGTCAATTACGATGTTATCAACTTGTGATTCAAAATAATTATGACCAGCAAAAAACAGCAAGTACGCGGACCCACAGTAGCCGATGTGGCACGTCAGGCGGGCGTGTCAAAAGCCCAGGCGGCCAGAGCATTGGGCGGCTATGGCGCCGTAAGTGAAGAGGTACAAATCCGCGTCACCCAGGCGGCAGAAACCCTGGGTTACCGGCCCAATGAGCTGGCGCGCAGCATGAATACGGGGCGTTCGAACACGATTGGCGTGATCGTTGGCGATATTGAAAACCCGCATTTCGGCCTTGCGCTGCGTGGCATGGCGGATGTGGCGCGCCAGGCGGGGTTTCATTTGCTGCTCAGCAACAGCGATGAAACCGTGGAAGAGGAACGGGAAGCCGTGCGCGTCATGCTGGACAAGCGCGTTGATGGCATCATCGTGGCCCCCTGCAGCTCGCTGGCGTGTGATAACGACCATCTTAAACAGGTGCTGACGGAAGGCCGCGCGCTGATGACCTTTGACCGTTCCGTCGAAGGGCTGGACGTGGAAACCATTCAGGCTGACTTTCTTAACGTGGCGAGGGATGCGACGCAGCTGTTGCTTAACGCCGGTCATCACCGTATCGCATACCTTTCCAGTATGCGCATTGCCGCGCCTTACACTCACGCGATGAGCTTAGGACCCACGCCGGTGGCGCAGCGGGTGAAAGGAATGATTGATGCCCACCACGATGCCGGTATGGCACTCGACCCGAATCTGGTGCGCCTGAATGCCCTTAACGAAGCGTGCATCGAACAGATTCTGACGGAGCTTCTCTCGCTTCCCGAACCGCCCAGTGCGCTGATTGCGTCCGACAATTTGATTGCAATGGGAATTCTACGTGGACTGGCCAGACGTGGGTTGCGTGTGCCCGAGGATATTTCGTTTGTTATGTACGATGATTTTCCCTGGACCGAACTGATGACGCCCGCGCTTACGGTCGTGGCCCAGCCGGTTTATGAGATGGGCCGCGAAGCCGCACGCCGGTTAATCTGCCATATCCGGCAGCAGCCCGCCGGCGCGTTACCGGCATTCGACAGCTGGATGGTGGTGCGGGGATCGGTCGGGCCAGTGCGGGCAGGAGGAAAGCCGGTTCCAGCCGCCTGGGCGCTGAGCAAATAGGGGATTGTTCTTACAGCGGTCTTAATGCCGTGTCCCGTCATTATCCTCAGACGAGCAGGCCCGAGCGGTCAGTCAGGCTGCCGAGGTTGCCTGCATGACGCAGTTTGCGCAGCAGCATGCCTTTTGCAGCGGAGTCGTTTGCGCATCCTGATGAAGGTCATACAAAAAATTTATTTTTCATCAGCCAGTTAATTTCATTCGGTAATAATCAACGGAAACTATCACAACAATACATAATGCCAGGGTGTTAACAGCCGATAACCAGATTAGTCAACTCAGATTACGGTCGTGGTTATGCGCTCTAATGTATTGAAAAATGTGTTTTCCTTTCTTAACGATCTTCGCAGCGGGCGTAGATCGGCGCCGTTCAGGGCGCTGAACAGCGCGATGCCGGTTATTGAATTCAGCCCTGACGGAACGATTCAGAAAGCCAGCCCGCTTTTCCTGGCCGCAATGGGCTACGAGGCGCACGAAATAATTGGCCAACATCATAGCTTGTTCTGCCCGACTTCCCTGACGGATTCACCTGAATACCGCCATTTCTGGCAGCGCCTTGCCGCCGGTGACGTTCGCAGTGGTAAACATCTGCGGCTGGCTAAAGGAAACCGTCCTGTCTGGCTGGAAGCCAGTTATATCCCGGTCAGGAACCGCCGTGGCAGGGTGTGCAAAATCATTAAGATAGCGGCGGACATCTCAGAACGCATAGAGGCAGGGCTGGAACAGGAATCTGTGATCAACGCCATCAACCGGTCAATGGCTGTGATTGAGTTCAGTCCTGACGGTCGTGTCCTGGATGCTAATGACAATTTCCTGAAAACGACCGGTTACAAACGTGAGCAGGTTGTGGGTCAACATCATCGGATGTTCTGTTCAGAACAGCTTTCTGCAAGCGACGCGTACCGGCAGTTCTGGAAAAGGCTTAATCAGGGCGAATTTTTTTCGGGGCAGTTTCCCAGACTCAATCATCACGGGAAGCCACTCTGGCTGCGCGCGACGTATAATCCTGTTTTTAACAGCAATGGCGAGTTATATAAAATCGTCAAGTTTGCCACGGATGTGACCGAACAGGTTTTGAATAACCAAAAAGAGCACGATGCCGCCGTACAGGCCTGGGAAATGGCTGTACAGACGCTGGGTAATGCGCAGAATGGGGCGAATGTAATTGAGAGTAGTATTGAAGTTGTGGACCGGATCGCGCAGGACATGAACGCGATCTCCGCTGACATCGCGCGCCTCAACAGCCAGTCAGGAAGCATTGACGGCATGGTAGAGACCATCAGACGGTTTGCGACACAAACACGGCTTATTGCCCTTAACGCCGCGATTGAAGCTGCCAGAGCAGGGGCGTCCGGCAGGAGCTTTGCGGTTGTGGCCGCCGAAGTGCGCGCGCTGGCGGCAAGCGTCAGCGGGGCCACAGAAGAAATAGAACAGGTGGTATCAAATAATAATCAGCTGGCCCGGGAAGTGCTGAAAGGTATGGAACTCAACCAGAAAAATACGGAGCAGGGCGTCATACTGATGCGCGAGGCCGGCGAGGTCATCGCCATCATTAAGAAAAACTCGGAACGCGTGGAAGGGGCGGTCAGGGAGTTTACGCATACGGTTGAAACTGAGTAACGAATCCGCTTTAGCCGTTTTATCATTCAGCATTATCCTGCTTTCTGAGCACAGGGATGTCCTTCAGTGCAGCGCCTTGCTTTTTTAACTTTTGCCTTTCAGGGAAAGGATACGCCATGTTGATAAACATTCGTCACGGAGCGCAGTCTTCGCCACGCTCCGCAGACATTCTGCGATTGCCCGATCAGGAGCGTGATGAGGTACTCAACCACTTCGCCGCCCTGACCAGCACGTTGCTGGGCATACCGACCAGCTTTATATCCGTTCTTGATGAGCAGCACCAGACGTTTCGCGCAAAGTACAACACGACGCTGTGTCAGACTGATCGCAAAGATGCATTCTGCCGCTTCGTCGTGGAGAGCGCGATTCCGGTCATTGTGCCAGATACCTTGCTGGACGCACGTTTCGCCACGAATCTGCTTGTCACAGGGGAGCCTTACCTCCGCTTCTACGCGGGCGTGCCGTTGATCAACACGCAAGGAAAGGTTATGGGGACGCTATGCGTCACAGACAGTCAGCCACACGCTTTTCCGGCTGAAAAGGTCAGGTTGCTCAGCCGACTTGCCGCGATGGTGACGGTCTTTCTGAAGGCCTGGCAGGTCGCAGGATTAACGGATGCGGTAACAGGCTTGCCTAACCGTCAGCAACTCATCCGCCATCTGGATCAACTGTCTGAGGCGGGGCATTCCGACGTCCTCAGGCTCACCGTTATCGACTGCATCGATATGCCCCGTGCCTATGAGCTGGCCCGGGCACTGGGCATGCCGCCAGTGGAAGCGCTCCTGCGGGACAGCGGGCGTCTGCTGCAAAACAAGCTGGCGCTGGGGCCTGAAAAAATTTTTTACACGGTAGCCACTGGGCGCTTTGCCTTCCTGTCCCGCTCAGATGAGCCGTTTTCGGCCGATGCTGTTCTTGAAGCAATGCGCGACGCGCGGCCTCTCGCGCCCGAAGGTCTTGCTATGGACCTGACATTGTACGCGGGCGATGTCTGCTTTACGCCAGCGGCGCTACCGGCCCAGGAAGCCCTGCGGCGCGCGGTCAGCGCACTCCACGAAGCCATCAGCATCAATGGTGGCGCTCGTTCGTTTAGTGAGGTGAGTGACAGCAGGCGCAATGGCGATTTCATGTTGATGAACGATCTGTCGACAGCCCTTAAAACCGGTACAGGCGGGCTTTATCTGGTTTATCAGCCCCGGCTTTCCTTATCTGATGTGCAACCGGCGGGGTTTGAGGCGCTGATACGCTGGTGTCATCCCGAGCGGGGCGAGCTTTCGCCCGCCGAATTTCTGCCCGCAGCGCAGTTAACCAGCCTGATGAGCGATATCACTGACTGGGTGATTACGGAGGTGATCCGTCAGCTGCGCGTCTGGTTATCCGAGGGCATCAGTCTGCCGGTATCCGTTAACGTCAGTGTCAGCGACCTTGCACGAAGTGGCTTTATTGACCACCTTGACGCGAAGATGGCGCAGGCCCAACTGCCACCCGCTCTGCTGGAGTTCGAATGTCTTGAAACGGAGCTGGCCACGGAAAATCCTGCCGCCCTGGCAATGATGGCGCAGTTAAGACAACGAGGATATCGTCTTTCGCTGGACGATTTTGGTGCCGGTTACAGTAATATTGGTTATCTGCGCAGGATGCCGGTGGACGTTATCAAGCTTGACAGGGCGCTGATAGCCGATTTGACCTCGAATGAAGCAAGCCGCATTATCGCATCGAGCGTGATAGGTATGCTGAAATCTCTGAACTATGTTGTTGTGGCTGAAGGCGTTGAAATACCAGAGGCTCTGGATATGCTCGCTTCATGGGGATGCGATCAGGCACAGGGTTTTTACATTTCTCATCCCTTGCTTCCGCAGGCACTAAAAAGCTGGCTCTCCACCTTTAAATACGGTCAGCTGGGCCACGCAACATAAATAACGTCCGGTTGCTGGCCCGTTGGGTAAAGGATGACGGGCGGTAAGGTGTGGCCTGGCGCTTAACCAAGCCGGCTTATTCCACAGAGGGGGATAATCCTTTAAGTTTAGTCATTCCTTCATGATTAATTTCGTCATCCGCGCCATCGACAGCCCTCGAAATGGTGAGCAGGCTCTGAAATTCACTGAGCAGGAGCGCGGCGTCAGACTTCAGCAGATCATCACATTCAGCAGAGTCGATGACGGTGTTAATGGCCTTGTTAGCACTTTCAATCATTTCAGTCACACCGCCTTCTTTACTCACCGCCAGCACAAGTGCGCTGATGAGCAGAGACTGCGCCTCAACACGGGCTGTTAACTGCTTCATCCCTGCGTCGATATGCGATATTTTAGCCAGCATGCTAAGTACAACGTTTTTCATTATCGTCCCTCTTAAACTTTCAAACGAAATCGGTCAGCAAGTTGCTCTCAAATTAAAACCGGTCTGTCCGGTTGGCCATAATCAGTGCGATTGTGCTTCAGTGGATAAGATGGGGCACTCTGCTGCCAGCCCCAGCCTGTCATTTCGTCTGAGATAATGACAAAACATCAGGCGTCAGGGTTCCGCTGTTCCGGCAATGCCTGGATAATTTTTTCCTGAACCTGTCTTACCCTGTCGCGCAGGCTGGCCAGGGTTTCAAACGGGATGCCCATTTCACAAATCATCGCTGCAGGTACGCCTGTGGCGCGTTTTTCAAGTTCACGGCCTGCTTCAGTCAGGCGAATAATCACTCTGCGTTCATCATGACCGGTATCGCGCAGGCGACTGATAAAGCCTGCCTGCTCAAGTCGCTTGAGGAGGTGGCTGAGCGTGCCGGAGTCCAGCTGCACGCGCTGACCTACCTCAGAGACCGTGATGCCATCCTTTTCCCACAAGACCAGCAGCGCCAGATACTGTGGATAGGTCAGCCCCAGCGGTTTCAGGTGAGGCTGATAAAGCTTTGTCATAGCCAGCGAGGCCGAGTAAAGCGCAAAGCAGAGAAACTCCTCCAGGCACTGAGGTTGGGTGTCTTTACTCGCGCTGGCGTCATTAATCTCTTTCATGCCGGGGCTCCAGATAAGGGGGAGGCCGGCAAGCGTTCGGTGAATCGTGTGAGGCGACAGACGTCAGGAAGCCGGAAACACAAGATATCACGGACACGTCATGGATGCTTTAAACCGCGGCCAAACTGAACGTGACCGCAATCATATCGACGTCAATTAAGTTGTGTTCAATTTATTTTGTAAAGTCTGTGCAGTTGACGCGTCTGCGGCCGATAGAACCTGACAGTGACATAACATTCGGGAAAATATAATGAAGGTTTCGACGCGTCTTGCGACAGGCTTTGGTTTACTTGTTCTGCTTTTAATTATCTGTACGGGCACTGCGTTACATGCGCTGACCGATGCACAGCGCGGCATGAATGACGCGATAAACAACAAAATGAAACGGTTTGCGATCGTTCTGGATATGCGTGGTGATATCCGTGATATGGCCATCGCCGCACGCAATCTGGCGTTGCTGACGGATGAGAAGGAATCCAGGCCCGAATGGGACCGTATGACGACACAGCGGGAAAAATATATCCACGAGCGGGAGCAACTGGTTGAAAGCATGACACACAGCGTCAGTGCACAGGGTAAAACCGTGCTGGATGAAATACTGGCAGCTGAAGATGACGCCATGCAAACCCTGATGACCGCGGCCAAAATGGGGCTGGAAAACCGTCAGCAGGACGCGACTGTCTACCTGATGAAGACTGCGCGACCGGCTCAGCAAAAGCTTCTGAAACTGCTCAACCAACTGACAGAGATTCAGAAGGCGCAGACCGTTCTTACGGTTGGCGAGACCAGCGAGACCGTTTCCCGCACAAGAGCAATGCTGATCGTGCTGACCCTGCTGTCAGTGCTGACTGCCGTGGCGGGCTGCATGATTGTCAGCCGCAGCCTGATGCGCCAGCTGGGTGGCGAACCGGCTCAGGCTCAGGCGCTCGCCGCCGCCATCGCCGCCGGAGACCTGACGGGACCGGTCGTGCTGCGCCGCAATGACACAACCA
The DNA here is from genome assembly GCF_043545505.1 of Pantoea sp. SGAir0183. Taxonomy (NCBI): domain Bacteria; kingdom Pseudomonadati; phylum Pseudomonadota; class Gammaproteobacteria; order Enterobacterales; family Erwiniaceae; genus Pantoea; species Pantoea sp. SGAir0183. The sequence continues at coordinate 2,274,940 of NZ_CP028053.1, read as the reverse complement.
GCCTGCTGGCCTCACTGGATGGGATGCAGGCGAACCTGCGTGGCCTGGTGTCAAAAATTAAGGATTCGTCCGCCTCCGTTGCGCTGGCCGCCGATGAGATTTCACAAGGCAATACGGAACTGTCATCCCGCACCGAGCAACAGGCCGCGGCGCTGCAGGAAACCGCGGCCAGCATGGAGCAGCTTTCCGCCACTGTGAAAAGTAACGCGGCGGGTGCCCGGCAGACAGCCGAGTCCGCCCGTGAGACCGCGCAACTGGCCCGTAGCGGCGAAACGGATGTGAAGCGTATGTCAGACACGATGCACGACATCTCCGTCAGCGCCACCAAAGTGCGTGACATCACCTCCGTTATTGAGAGCATCGCGTTCCAGACCAACATCCTTGCCCTAAACGCCGCTGTCGAAGCGGCGCGGGCAGGCGAGGACGGACGCGGGTTCGCCGTGGTGGCGGGCGAAGTCAGAACGCTGGCACAGCGCAGTGCCACGGCCGCAAAAGACATTAAAACGCTGATCGAGCAGGCCGTTACGCAGGTGGAGAGCGGTGTCACGGTGGCCTTCTCAACTGGTCAAAGCATCCTGAAAATCGTCGGCATGGTCGGCGAACTGGCTGAATCCATGGACGAGCTTTCCCTGGCATCATCTGAACAGATGCAGGGCATCTCGCAGGTAAGTATCGCCGTCAGCCAGATGGACGGTGTGACGCAAAACAACGCGGCGCTGGTGGAGGAATCCTCCTCCGCCTCACAGTCGCTTTCTGAGCAGGCGCATGCCCTGCGCACTATGGTAGAAACCTTTAAGGTATGACACCCGGTAAATCAGACGCCGCGTAACGGCTCAGATGTATCCCTCTGAAGGACGGCGTGGGAGGTCAGGGAGAATCAGTGGAGGTGGGGAATAACCCATTCACTTCCGCTTTCGCCAGCAAACTTCGCCATATGGGCCGGGCGTTAAGCCCGGCCCATCCCAGTGCTGTGTTGACGTGCGGCACCGGGCAGAGGGGCTGCCTGCGGTCAGGACGTGCGACTGCGAGGGTGAACAATTTTTTATGCTGTATGACAGGCCATAACGTGATTGGGCAGCTTCCCGTCAATCACGACTTCAACGTTTCTTATCATCTGCTTCATCTGAACCCCGTCTCAAGGCCTGTTGAGGCGCGACAGATCGCCTTCTCCAAGGGGAGGTTTTGCTTGCCGCTGGGTTCGGTTGCGGTGATGAATACGTTGCCGGCGGGAAGGGGCCGGACGGCCATCGAAAACGGAAATCATCCTGTTAACCGGGCCGTTTTTTGCGACCTGCAGGAAGCGGTCCATCAGGCGCTGCCGGGCCGCTTCGGTCAGAATGCTATACTGTAAGGACGTTTGCTTCACGGAGGCTTCATGGGAGCCAGAGAAGATACCGAAGAAAAAGCGCCTGAACTGGCGGGTAAGGTTATCTCGCCGTTGCTTAGCGAAAAAGCCAGTGTAAAGAAAGAAGAGATTATCTGCGCGCTACACCGCCTGGGGCAGGCTGTGAGAAGGCCGTGCTGATAATGAAACGCAGAGTTCACTGACATCTGCGACATGCTCTGCCACGTGTATCAGCCGATGCTGTCAGGAAGTTAGTGGTCATTTCCCGCCCATAACTGGAGATGTCTTTCTCCGAAAAAATTGCTTTCTTCACTGACTGCACCGCTTAAAAGTCTGCGGGTCTGGCGCAAAGCATGATCGATAAGCTGACGCCGGGCATCATCAGTTTCCGTTTTGAGCATCCTGTTCAGCTGCACGCGCAGCGCCTCAGAACTCATGTCTGCATCATCTTTAAGCAGCGACAGCAGGGCTTAGCCGATAACAATGTTTACCTTTTCTTCTTCACTCCTGAACATATCAACCTTCTTGTTGCTGGCAGTAAAAGTCCGTTGCGGCAGACAAGCGGTATTGCGCTAAAGCATCATTTTTGTATGTTTTTTGAGTGTAGTCCCGGCCACCCGAAACTGTAAAATCAGAACATGCCTTGTCCGCCCGGGGGCCAGGATCGTTAATAAGCATACGCTGCGTCAGGTCCCGCAGGCTGACTCCGGCAAGCGCTGTCTCGCAAAGAAGGAGACAAGCAGCAAACCTGCTCGGGATGGTGGTCAGAATCTTCTTAAAAAGCCGGCTGTGGAAACTGTACACGACCCACTCATGGTGTACAATTTTTATTTTGTTAACGCTGCTTTAAATAGATAAAAAATCTGTAGAAAGCGAAGCGGTGAATCTAAAACCCTTTATTCTTCCGACGTAAATCTATGTTTATTCCTGTTTTTATCCAAAATTACAGCCATGCTTATATTCTCATCAACATTTTACATAATCAAAAGGTAACAGATATGAGCAACAGACGTGGTGGCGCGGGAAATTTCGCGGAAAATCCCCAGCGTGCGGCGGAAGCCGGAAGGAAAGGCGGAGCCGCCAGTAGCGGTAATTTTAAAAATAACCCGGAAAGAGCGGTTGAGGCCGGACGAAAAGGGGGTAAGGCAAGTCGCCGGGGCAGCGCACAGGAAACCGCTTCCCGGCCTGGTTGAGTCGCCGCCTTTGCGACTTGCGTGCTTGCGGCTTTCAACGCCTGTTTTAAAGAGGACCTTAGCAGGACTGGATTAACAAGACGAAAGGGTTGTAAATCAGTGGCCCGGTCAGCCTGCCGGGCCGTCTTGTTAACAAGTCTTATACGCTGTTGGCCCTGTTCTTCAGGGCGGACTTATGATTTTCAGTGAGGATACGCGAAAAGCGCCTGAACGTCTCATCACCCCAGATAATGTTGATTCTTCACTGTTTTATCCGGATAAAAAAAACCGCCCGTAGGCGGTTAAGTCATCATCCATGCAACAAGATCTTTCCCTGGAGGGATAGCCTCAATCAGCCTGGTTCTGCAGGCACCTCCCTGCAAGCGTAAGCGGCAAAAACTTCCGCATTGATATTCCATCACGCCCCCCGGTCATCACGCATTTGTTATCCGTCAACGTCTTAACGGTCCGGCTTTACGTCATGGTCAGAACTCGGCGCCTGACGGAGGCTGGCGCGAACGGTCGCTTTTTGCGCGTAGCGGAACCGTTACGCGCCCGGCCTGGCTGTGTTTCTCTCCATCGCCGTACATTAAGAGCGAATTAAGATGCGTGTAATAACGGGTTAAAATAATTGATGTATGTCACAGTTAAAGAAAGTAACTACAGTGACGATAACTTTAAAACGGGATAAACGCGCTTTTACCAGAAGGATTTAACATGACCGTTAGCCACATAACCGGGCTGTCATGGGTTACCCAGACTAACCTCACGCTTTCACCGTCTTCACTGCGTAGGGCGATTGCGCGCCTGTCTTCTGTGCTGGCGCAGGCCATGCTGTCACTACTGCGTTAATCAAAGCGGAGGGACAGCCTGCGATGCCGTCTGATGCCGTTCCTCACATGCTTACGTCATGAGGGGGCCACAAACACGTATTTCTCTGTGCGGCCAGTCCCGTTAAACAGGGTGTTAAAACGGCACCTGATTATAAATTGTGCGCAGCTTGTTCCCGAACAGCTTAATCATCCTGATCGCTGTTTGCTGAAAGAGAGCGGTAAAACGCGCGCGCGGGATTAGGCTCGTCAGGTCTGAACCCTGGCTCTGAATAATTTTAATTTTTATATTTTAACCGAGGAAAGGTAATGAACAACATACGCATCGGCATTCGACTGGGTGCCGCTTTTGGCTTTATTCTGCTTCTTCTTATCGGTATTGCGCTGGCCGGTTTAATTCGTATCGACTCCCTGGGCGACACCGTGGATAAACTGGCTGGCGATCGTTTTGATAAAGCGACCGCTGCCAGTAACCTGCGCTTTTACGTTACGGATATGAGTCGTATGGTCCGCAGTATCGCACTGGTCGATGACCCGGCTCAAAAAGAAAGACTGAAACAAAACTATGAGCAGTCCCGCGCCCGGCTTGAAACGGCGTTTAATAAAGTCGATCAGATACTTCATGCGCCCAGAAGCCGTGAGCTCATCGCCGTGATGAAACGGGCCGGTACGCAGTATCTTGCCTACTCTGAACAGGCGGTAAAACTGGGCATGGAAGGTAAGCGGGATGAGGTAACGCGGCTGCTCACCGGACCCGCTTATGAGGCGCAGGACGAATACACAAAGGCTATCACAGACCTTGCGACCTTTCAGGGCCAGCAGATGAAGACCGCCGGTGCCAAAGCAGCGGCAGAGCAGCGCAGCGCTCAGGTTGTTCTTGTCTCCCTCAGCGTGGCGGCTATTGTGCTGGCAGCAACCCTGGCCTGGTTTATTACCCGCAGCATTGTCAGGCCCGTGAACATCGCGCTGCAGGCCGCAGAGCGCATTGCTGACGGCGACCTGACCGCAGAAGTGCCGGTCAAAGGACGTGACGAAACCGGAAAACTCCTTATAGCGATTCGTGGGATGCAGCATTCACTGGTGCAAACCGTCAGCGCTGTCCGGGCGAACGCGGAGAGTGTTGCCGCCGCGAGCCTGCAGATAGCTCAGGGAAACACCGATCTGTCACAGCGCACTGAAGAACAGGCCAGCGCGCTGGAACAGACCGCCGCCACAATGGGTGAACTGGGCGTCACGGTCAGGAATAACGCAGACAATGCCAGCCAGGCCGCGATGCTGGCGGTAACGGTGCGTGACGTTGCCCGCCAGGGTAATGACATCACCACAGATATCACCGGTACCATGAAGGGAATTGGTGAGAGCTCAGGACGCATTGCGGATATCACGTCAGTGATTGACAGCATTGCTTTCCAGACCAATATTCTGGCGCTTAATGCCGCTGTCGAAGCCGCGCGGGCAGGCGAGCAAGGGCGTGGCTTTGCCGTGGTGGCAGGTGAGGTCCGTTCGCTGGCGCAACGCAGTGCAACAGCGGCAGGGGAGATTCGTCAGCTCATCGAAGCCAACGCACAGCGCGTCAGCGAAGGGACTTCACTGGTGGCGCGTTCTGCTGACACCATGTCTGCCGTGGTTTCGTCGGTCGGTCAGCTGACTGACAGGGTGGAGGAAATCACCGCCGCCACCGCAGAACAGGCTCGCGGAATTGAACAGGTCAGCATTGCCGTGACGGAAATTGATGATGTGACGCAGCAGAATGCTTCCCTGGTGGAAGAGTCCGCTTCAGCGGCAGCAAGTCTGCGCGAACAGGCCGATATATTGCTGCAGTCCGTCTCTGTTTTTACGCTGTCAGAGCCGTTATCGCCCGTCGCTCAAACCGCACTGGTTGAAGCGCCGGTCACGGTTTCCGCCTCAACGACAACGCCTCACTCCAGCCGACCAGCCGGGAAAGATGCGGAAGAAAACTGGACAACATTCTGAAACCGCCCCCGGATTTGAGGGGGCTGATTTGAGCCAGAAGCGGATAACGTTGCGACCGTCTTGCATGCATTATTTTGTGACAGGTAGAAATACCTGTCGCTCTTTTTTCTCTGACTAAATTTTTACAAAATTGTGTCACTGTTTTAGGCCACCGGCGCCGATACTCATCTGTAAAGCAGGATCATCTCCGAACAGGTCGGTGAACTTTTCAAGGACAGCCGCATGAAATCCGTAACCAATGACCAACTGGGGGCCGCCGTGGCCAGAACGTCTCTTTGCGCAATATACCTGCTGTCTTCAACCGGAGAAGTCATGAGCTGGAATCTGGGGTGCCGCGAGATTAAGGGCTGGGACAGCCGTGATATCAGAGGGCAACATATTTCGGTTTTCTATGATGAAGATGAACAGGCCAGGAACATACCTGAGGCAAACCTGAGAGAGGCCCGCGAGCATGGCAAGTTTACAGGCGAAGGCTGGCGGCTGCGGAAAAACGGCAGCGCATTTCGTGCATCCGTAGAAATTGAATTCCTTAATCCCTCCGATCAGGAACATGCGGCATTTATTAAAATCGTGCGCGACGTCACGCATGATTATCAGGAAAGGGCGGCATTACGCATCGCTCAACAGGTTATCCTGAAAAGAGAAACGGAGTTGTCAGACGCCAATAAGGTGCTTGACGCGGTTTTCTGTCACACGCCCTGTGCGCTTATCCTGTGTGACGCAAAATCCGGCGACATTATACGCGCCAACCCGACTGCCAGAAATTTGCCCTGTTTGCAGGAACTGGTGCTGAGCGGTAACACGCAAACCTCGCTTCACGCGGATCTGCCAGACGATCTGGCGGGTGTGTTCAGGCAAGCCTTTACGCTTCTTCCCGATGAAGGTTTCAGCGAAACGGTCTCGTCGACGGCGACAGAGCCGGCCTTTTCACTCCGCATCACGGCTGAAAGGCTTAATTCGGGCGGGGGAGAAGACTATCTCCTGTATACCATTCTGGACGTCACTGCGGAGTTTCAGGCTGCGGCAAGGGCGAATCACCTTGCCCTTCATGACCCACTGACAGGGCTCCTTAACCGGCGGGGCCTGATGCCCGAGCTGGAGACGCTTCTTAGCGGTGACAGCCCCTTTGCCGTCATGGTGTCCGACATCGATCGTTTCAAAAGTATCAATGACGTGCTGGGACATCCTACCGGAGATGCACTGCTTATTGAGGTTTCCGCGCGGCTGCAATCCGTCCTGCGCCCTGAAGATATACTGGCCCGTACAGGCGGCGACGAGTTTGTTGCCGTCCTGCCAGGTATCAACTCAGCCTCTGAAGCCAGCGAAACGGCATCACGCCTTACGGCCGTATTGCAGGAGCCGTTCATGCTGAAGGGCCGGAAAGTTACGTCGGGTTGCAGCTTCGGCGTCTGCCTCTTTCCCGGCTATGCACGGGATGCTGAAAGTATGTTATCGGCGGCGGATATTGCCCTGTATGCGGCCAAGTCAGCCGGACGTAACGGCTGGGTCATCTTTACCGATGAGCTTGCCCGCTCTGCGGCAGAGCGCTTCAGCCTGGAAAACGACCTGCGTGGGGCACTGGAAAACGGTGAGCTACAGCTATTTTATCAGCCTGTTGTCTGCAGCGTCAGTGAAGAGATTGTGGCTTATGAAGCCCTGCTGCGCTGGCATCATCCTGTGAGAGGAAGTGTGCCGCCAGATATTTTCATTCCTCTTGCTGAAAAAACCGGACTTATCCATGATATCGGTGCCTTCGCGCTTGCGCGCGCCTGTACGGATATGGCGGGCTGGTCAGGACAGGAGCGGATAGCCGTAAACATTTCCCCCCGACAGTTCAGGGACCCGCAACTGTCTGACAGGGTGAAAAACGTTCTCATCCATAGTGGGCTACATCCCAACAGGCTCGAACTGGAAATTACCGAATCGGCCTTGTTCGACAACCCGGATTTCAGTTACGAAGTGATACGGAAGTTTCGGGAGACAGGCATTAATGTCGTTCTGGATGATTTTGGCACGGGGTTTTCTTCACTGAGCCACCTCAGTTCCGGGCTTTTCAGCAGAATTAAGATAGACAGGTCATTCATCAGCGATCTGCACCAGGATGCCGGGGCGGCAGCCATCGTCAGTGCTGTTCTTTCACTGTGCCGTCAACTGAACGTAGAAGTCACTGCAGAGGGTGTGGAAACGTTGGCTCAGGCGGCCTGGCTCAGGACATATGAATGTCCTTTAATGCAAGGGTATCTTTTTGGCAGGCCGGGACCGTACTGGATCCAGACGTAAACGCGTTACCGTCCTGAAAAGCTGAATAAGAGGTTGCCCGGGCGGCATGACAAAGGTTCACCGGACAACCTGTTTAGTTGATGGCTGGCACAGAGCCTTACATTGACGCGTCCTGGGCGGACTTCAGGTGCTGCTCGACAACCGGAGTATGGGCGTCTGCCAGCGCCTTCACATCGGGATCTTTTATCTTTTTCGCGTCACTTTCCAGCGTCGACAACACCATCTTGTGGTCTTTGACGCCGGCATTTTCCATATACATCTTGTCAAAAGCCTTGCCGCTCTGTTTTTCCAGTTTAGTTGCCATGGCTTTATGTTTAGCATCAGGCGCGGTCGGCAGCGTAACCCCTTTTTGCTGAGCGACGGTCTGCACTTTGGTCAAGGCACTGGTGTGATCATCGATCATCTTCTGCGCGAAGGCTTTGGTTTCGCTGCTTTCAGCCTTACTCAGCGCGATTTTAGCGGCAGCGATTTCATTGATATTTGCCTGCGCCATGTCTTTGATTGCTTTTTCGTCACCGGAACTAAGCTTTGTCCCTGTTTGTCCAGCTGTGGTGCTCTGCGCCGCGCTCGTTGGCGTCTGCGCCTGCACGCTCACGCTGCTGAACATCGCGACGGCAGCTGAAACGGCCAGCAGGCCAGTTAACATCTTACTCTTTTTCATTTCGTTCTCCTGAAGCTTACAGGGAGGCTGACGACAGGGAATTTTCTGTGTACAGCCATGTAGGGAGATAACAAGTGCACTGGTCAGTATAGTGGAGTTTCGGATTTATCCAGCAATTTTTTTTATGTTTTAGGCGGTTGCAGAGAAGCGGAGCTGATATCTTTTTTCTTTTTGTTGTGTATTTAAGCCAAGCGAGACGTTGGATTAAGCCCCCTTTGTACAGCATGGTGACATCCTGGTGACCTGGAAGGCGAAGTGGTTAATATAAATTTAATTAAAGTTTTTTTAGCTGGGAAACGCCCCGGTGATGTTTTCTCGCCGGCTGCATTTTTGCCATAAAGCGTTAAAAGCGGCAGCGCGGTAAGCGGGACGTGATGCTGATTGTGTGCTGCCCGTTCTTAACGGGAAACGATAAAACCTCCAGGAGTCAGCCTGTTTTCGCGTTGACCCCGTAAAGGAAAGAGGCGATAAAGTCAGCACCTTTCTACGGGAAGGGCACAGGCTGCTGTCCTCCAGACTCAGGATGCATTTAAAGCCGGTCAGCAGCTTATCAACGTCAAAAACACGTTCCCGCATGGGGAGAATAGAATCAAATCCCGCCTCTGGTTGTGACCGTAAACCCGGTGTGAGCGGGGCCCATTAAGCCAGCGGCAGGCACACAAATGAAAACCCACCCTGTGCGCGATGCAGGCGCGGGGCGACAGTTTTTTCAGCACAATAAGATCTGACAGAATAGTGTCATTTCCTGACGGGCTGGGGGGGTAAGACGATGTCTTATATGATGCTGCACTTTCTGGATGCGCAAAAGACACTCACCGCACACAGTGACTGGATTAAGGACTGCCTGACGGCGACGCACAGACGTGCGGATAGCCTTATGTCTCTCCCGGCGCTGGATGTGGTGGTTAAAACGGGAAACAGAGTTGTTCCGGAAAAAGGGCATAGCGGATTTTGCCCCGAACCCGGGATCGTGTATGTGACGGTTGATCCTGACAATCCTGCATTCTGCCAAAATGCGGCACAATCGCTTGAACGGATGTTCGCGCATGAACTTCATCATGCCGCGCGGTGGGCAGGTCCCGGCTATGGCACCACCTTGGGCGAAGCGTGTGTTTCTGAAGGGCTGGCCGGGCATTTCGTGCTTGAGCTTTTTGGCGGAGAACCTGAACTGTGGGAATGCATCAACGCCGAACTGATTCACGCTTATCTGCCACAACTGCATCAGGACTGGCTGTGCACCGATTACGATCACAGCAAGTGGTTTTATGGCGCCGGCGATATGCCGCGCTGGCTGGGCTATACCCTGGGTTTTAATCTGGTGGCCAGCTATCTTGCTGCCAGGCCGGAACGTCGGGCTTCGCAGCTGGCCCATACAGAAGCCGATGCGTTCAGCGTCTTTATTTAGCATAACGCCGACATATGTATTGGTCTGTGTTCTGCCGCTGAGGGGGCGGGGCCACAATGAGCCCGTCTTTATAAAGCACACGCCTTTATCTGGCTAAATCCTGCCGCTTTTTATCAGGCGGTGTGAAGCCTGCGGAGCAGGGGAATCTGCCCGTTTACGCGCCCTCGTTTAGCGTTTCGCTTATCCCAATAAGATATTGCATGCGTATTGAACAGGGCTGATGAGTGTTTTATGCTCGGGGGAAACCATGGAAGAAGTGAGGCTTTATGGACGAGCATTCAGTCGGACGCTTTCTGGCGTCTTTGTTAGCCGAATACAATATGAGCGTAGAACAGCTCTGCCGCCGTTCCGGGCTGCAGATGCATGAGGCCCGGTTCCTCCTGCGCGGCACGCTGACTGTTACGCCAGCCGTGGCTGAAAAACTCGGTCGGGCGTTTTATTCCCCTGGCTTCTGGCTGGTTCGTCAGGCGATGTCTGAGCTTAATAAACTCAGTCGGGAGACTTAAAAAACAGGGCAGCATAGCCCCAAAAGCCGGGCTGGCTCGTCTGCATCACAATGCCTGCCTGGCGGAGGAGGGTCAGCATATGGCGTAAAGGAATATTCAGTTGACAGGCTCTTCGCCCGACCAACACGAAAGTGCCGTTGAAAAGGGGATTCACAGCCGAAATCAGCACCTGATTCAGGCAAAAAAAGCCCGCCTGAAAAACGCGGCGGGCCATGCCCTGTTGCATGCAGGCTGAAGGCAATCGCGCGGCACCCCTGAGCGTCCGCGCCATCGTTTATCCCTGTCGGTCTTTCCCGTCTTTCGCCTGCTGTGCGGCGCAGGCCATGAAATTTTCAATGATTTCTACGGCATAACTGATCGCCATCAGATCTGCCGTCAGCCGCACATCCGTGCGCAGCAACGTTTCGGTGACGCCGGGCCGACTCAGCAGGGGCTTTATGTCCTGAACCCGACGTATCAGATGCGCCCAGTTATTGGCAAAGGTGTCCATACTGGCGTAGCCACCGTGCCTGAGCTGAATAAAAATGACATCAATATCGGCCTTCAGCGCACTTATCTTCGCGATGTTAAGCGGATCGTTCTCTGGCGCATCAGGCTGCGGATGGGGCTCAGACACGGAACGCCTCCACCATGCCGCGCAGGGCATGCGCCTGTTCAGAAAGCGAACGCGAGGCCGTAGAAGACTCTTCAACCAGCGCGGCGTTGCTCTGCGTCACACCGTCCATCTGGCTCACCGCCACGCTGATCTGCGAAATACCCTGCATCTGCTCTGAAGAGGCCAGAGAGATGTTATCCATCGCCTCCGCGAGTTCGCCGACCATTCCCACAATTTTCAAAATGCTTTGTCCGGTGGAAGAGGCCACGTTCACGCCGCTTTCTACCTGTGTTACGGCCTGTTCAATCAGGATTTTAATATCCCGCGCGGCCGTGGCGCTGCGCTGTGCCAGCGTGCGTACTTCGCCTGCAACTACCGCGAAACCGCGCCCTTCCTCACCCGCGCGCGCCGCTTCTACTGCGGCATTGAGGGCCAGGATATTAGTTTGAAAGGCGATGCTCTCGATCACCGAGGTAATATCACGCACTTTGGTGGCGCTGACCGAAATGTCATGCATGGTATGTGTCATGCGTTGCATATCAGATTCCCCCTCGCGCGCCAGTTTCGCCGTCCCCCGTGCCGCGTCGGCTGTCTGCTGCGCACCCGCCGAGTTGCTCTTCACCGTTGCGGTGAGTTGCTCCATGCTGGCGGCGGTTTCCTGCAGGGCGGCGGCCTGTTGCTCGGTGCGGGATGAGAGTTCGGTGTTACCCTGGTCAATCTCATCAGCCGCCAGAGAAACGGAAGCCGATGCATCCTTGATCTGCGAGACCAGCCCGCGCAGGTTAGCCTGCATACTGTCGAGCGAGGCCAGCAGGCTGGTGGTATCATTACGACGAAGCACGACAGGCGAGGTCAGGTCGCCAGCCGCAATGGTCGCAGCCAGTGCCTGGGCCTGGGCGGGCTCACCGCCCAGTTGACGCATGAGGATGCGGATCACCACGACGCAGGCACCCACGCCCACCAGCACCGAAGCCCCGGCGAGCAGCAAAAGAAAAAGGGTATCACGGGCGGTAGCCGCGCTGTTTTGCTGCACCTCGGCCAGACTGGTTTTCTGCTGAATGTTAGTGACGATCAGCAGATCTTTCAGCATTTTATCCTGGACAGGTTGTACCTCTTTTGTCAGGCACTCGAAAAATTCTTTATCACGGTTGGCCAGCCCAAGCTGACTGGCTTTGGCGAAGATGCTGAAGAACTCGCTCTCGGTGTCGGTCAGTCTTTTAAAGGCCGCGCGACCCGGCGGAAGCGAGTCAATCTGCAACAGATCGCCCAGCGCCTGACGATTGGCAATGAAGTCAGCTTTATTTTTTTCCATCTGCGCAGCGACGGGTTTCATAGCAACCGGATCGCTAAGCAGGCCAAGCGTTCTGACATCAATAGCCATCTCCCTTAATTCCCCCAGCATATCCTGCGCAAGCTGATATTTTTTCATCTTGATATTCACGACGATATCCATGCTTGCCCGGGCTTTATGAAGGGCATTGAGCGCCGTGCCTGTGCAGATAATAAACAGAAGGATAAGCAGGCCGAAACCTGCAGTCAGACGGGTTGAAATTTTCATTTTGTTCTCGTTATAAAAGTGAATTTTGCTGTGTATCTTTCCCCGGCAACATTTAATGATGCCTGTCAAAGCGATTAAATTATAATTCGCCTTGACAATTTCGTATGTTTCCTGGTTATACCGTTCCTAAACAGATCTCAGATAAGGGGGGCAGAATAACGGGATGGCCTTGGAACGACGGAATGCGCCATCCTGACATCCCTGTTACGGCTCGTATTCAGCCCGCCTCGCGTTGTCGCCAGGTATCTCAGCTAGCGTGTTATGAAGTGAAGCATTGAGCTTGACATGATAACCGCTACAGATTTATATAGGAAATGATCATTTCCTAACTCTAGGCACTGACAGAAGCGGGCGAACAGGACGGCTCTGTGGCGGCAACGGCGAATGAAACCGCTGCGGCAGAGAGCTTTCTGGCGCTTCACCAGGGAATGCGAGGAGTAGGTAAAGCATCAATACGCACGATACCGATCTATCGGCCGGACGCTGAAAATACTGGCGTACATCCAACGCTCGCGACGAGGTGTTCTTCCGACTGGAAGCCGGCTTCGATCCCGTATTCTGCGGACCTGACAGCGTACTGCCGAGCCGTTTCCCGACGTTGAGTCCGTTGCTGACCGGGTTAATGAACGTGTTCAGGTCACACGAAATGAACAGGTCGATAATGCTGGCCGCTCAGGAAGCTGCGTACGAAAACGGGGCGGTTATCACGATTGTGCGGGCGACTGCCGGTCAGGTTGGTTCACCAAAAAATGGCACAAGTCCGCCCGTCGGGTTTGTTTTCATTCATGCACCTGTCGGTTGCCGACGAGTGATCGTATGACAAGAGGAACAGGTTATGTCTGCTTCTGTGATCCCTGATGCGCCCGACGGTTTTCGTCACTGCTTTGCACGTGTGGAAGGGTTGCGTTTTCATTATGTCACCGGTGGCCGACCAGATGGCTTTCCGCTGGTGTTGCTGGCCGGTTTCCCTGAAAGCTGGTTTGCCTTGCGAAAGGTTATGCCCAGTCTGATGGCGCACTTTCGCATTGTGGCCGTCGATTTACCCGGCCAGGGCGATACCGATAAACCGCTTGCGGGCTACGATACTCAAACGGTTGCCAGCCGACTGCACGCCTTCGTCGCATCGTTAGCATTAGGCCGGTATTTTCTGGCTGGACACGACGTCGGTGCCTGGGTCGCCTTTACTTATGCGATGCTTTACGGCGAGGAGATCCGGGCGCTGACCCTGATGGACGCCGGTATTCCCGGCATATCGCTGCCGGATACGTTGCCTACTGATTCCCGTCAATCCTGGAAGACCTGGCACTTCGCCTTCAATGCCGTCGCGGATCTTCCCGAAGCCTTACTGACGGGGCGTGAGCGCATTTATCTGGAATGGTTCTTTCGGGAGAAAGCGGCCGACCACCGTTGTTACGGCGAGACGGAAATTAACGAATATGAACGCTTGCTCAAAGCCCCTGGTGGATTGCGCGCAGGACTGGCGTTTTACCGCGCCCTGTCACAGTCAGCGGCACAGAATGCTGCGCTTGCACAGCAAACACGCCTGACGATGCCGGTACTGGGGCTGTCAGCCGATCAGGGCTCTATTGCGGATATGGCCGCCACCCTGAAAGCGTATGGGGACGATATTCACAGCCAGCGGCTGGCGGATTGCGGCCATTTTCAGCCGGAGGAGCAACCTGAAGCGACGGCCAGGGCACTGATTCAGTTTTTTGGACATTATGCCCATTAATGCTGACTCCTGCATACAACGTCCTGGCGCAAGCAGAAGGGGAATTCTGTTACGGAAGTCCCTGATCCTGTCTGTAACGAGGAGCGGGGAATTCGCTGTCACTTTCTTTTTATTAAGGAAGTGACTGATAACGCCACGAGAAGAGTGATAAATATGACCGTGTTTCGTCATCAATGGCGTATATGAAGACGCTGAGCAACATCAAAACACGCGCTGTTATTTCAAAAAGAAACCTGTTTAAGACATGATGTAATTCTTTTCGCGTCGATAACGTGCCTGATTTTGTCCGATGCTTATTACGCGATTACTCAATACCGCCTTTATTCTCATCTGTAGCAGGGAGTCATGCTACTTCTGGTGCCACCCTGATGAACGTCATCACTGCTGGTAATATGTATGCAGGCTCGCCTCAGAGCGCGGGATTAACGCATACAGGGTATCTTATATGTACACACTTTACGGAAGCGCACGTTCGGGCGCCGCCGCGATTGAGATGGCGCTCAGATTGGCCGGGGCGGAATACACAACGGTTGAGGCGAGTTCATGGCACAAAGACAGTGGGTTTGAAACCTTAAAGCGGTTGAATCCGCTGGTCCAGATCCCCACGCTCATCCTGCCTGACGGGGCCGTGCTGACTGAAAGTGCAGCCATCATGATTTATCTTGGTATGGCCTGTCCTGATGCCGGCATCCTTTCAACTGACGCCAACGTTCGTGCTCAGCAATTACGAGGGCTGGTGTATATAAGTGCAAACTGTTATGCCGCCATCGGCATCATTGATTACCCGGAAAGATGGCTGGACACAGGCTCGCCGGATCAGCGTAAGCAGCTGGCCGAGGGGGCGGTCAAAAAACTCTATGAGCAGTGGGACATGTTCAGCGATCTCTTTTTTGACACGCGCGCATGGCAGCCTGCTAACCCCGGCGCGCTTGAAATGCTGGCCTGTGTCGTGAGCCGCTGGAGCAATGCGCGTGCGCATCTCAGCCGCACCAGACCCGCTTTCTGTGCTTCGCTGGAAGAGGCAGAAACACATCCTGTCATCAAGGCTGTTGTGCGCCGTCACTGGGGAACCTGACCGCGATGGAGACAGCGTTTTCTCCGCCTTTTCAGGTCTGATAACGCGCCGCTCATCGCACTAACTGAATACTGTCATAGACGAAGCCTGGGCTCAGAAATCCTGTGCCTTTTTGCCCCGAGGCCACATTGATATCCAGTGTGTTAATTCCTGCCTGCAGGGCGGAAGCCGGCAGGACAAAAGTAAAAAGCGCATTATTGCCCCGGAAAGTGCCGCGGGTGATCCCCCGACTCGCAGGCTGGCCAGAAGCCGGCGGAATCGGCGCGGTCCAGCGTTGATTGACGCTGACCTGAGGGCGTCCTCCAGACTGCGCCAGAGTAATAAAAATCCGTAAGGTTAAATCATGCACATCGTGACGGGACAGCATGAAACGGATGCGGGTTGGCGAGTTAATATCCCGCCACTGCGCGGCAGGAAAGTCGCTTTCTGATGCGGTTCCCACAAGGTAATCAGCGGCTGTCCAGGGCGACATACGCCGATCGGACGGGTGAGCGGACATCAGCAAACGGGCGTTACGAAACCCCTACGGAGTCCCATCCGGTGAACCCGTCTGCCAAATAACCTGACCCGGTAAGGTCTGTGCGGCTAATGCAATCTGAGTTTGTCTGCCGGCCTGGATTTCTGCTGTACGTTGCGCGACTTCCCGTTCCTTATCGTACAGCGTTATCTGATAGTGCCCCTGACGCACGCCCGTCAGTGTAAAACGCCCCTGACTGTCCACGCGCGTCCAGTATTCGGCGCTGGCGTTTCGCAGGCCGACAACGGCGGCAGGGCGATCGCTCATTCCTGTCACCACACCTGACAGCGTGCCGCGTTCAGTCTGATCGACAAACCCTTTCAGCCCCAGTGACGCATGAATAAATCCCACATCGGTTAACGTGGCGGAGGGCTTCTCTCCGGTCGTAAACAACAGCCCATAGATACCATGCAACCCCGGTCGAAACGGTTCTGTCTGGGTATGACTGGAATACATATAGTTGTACAGCTCGTGTGTCATCTGCGTTTTTTGCGTCGCGATGTCCTTAAAGAACGGGCCACCTGAACTGAGCTCATGATTGCCCGTCAGCATAAAGACCGCTACGCCCGGACCGTGGACGCCGTGCAGATCGTCATCAATCATGGGACGGGCAGAGTAAAACTTGGAACTGGTCCGTCCGTCAGGCAACAAAAAGACGTCGTTGCCTTCAATCGCTTTTCCGACGTTTGAATCGTTGCCCCAGTCGGCCTTTGGGAATTTTTTGACATCCAGACGCGTCACGAAACGCAGTTCCCCGACCGGCAGAAGCGCGGGCGCGTAGGTCGCCATATACAGGGCATTACGGCCTTTTTTGGCGAGGTAGTAGTGGATAAGTTCCCCCGCCTGCGCACTGATGACAATGACATCGCCTGCCGTTTTCACTGCAACCTGCGCGTGCCCCAGTCCGGAGGCGACTTGTGAGGCCTTGTGCTCTGGTGATGCCAGCTCACTGCCATGAAACCGCATTGATGTCAGATCACCGTTGCGGTCATCGATGCTAAACACCAGATCGGCACCGGTATCCACCACCAGAGTGTTGCCGGAGTGTGTCATGCCGAAGGCACTGGCAACGCCCAGCCTGCTGAACAGACAGAAGACAAAAATGCGCAACAATAAACGTGCCATCGGGGAAACCCTCACATTAAAAACTTACCGCACCGGACTGTGAATATGGCCCACGCCAGCTTCACGGGGCACCTGGACGCTGGCCACCTCTGCGGAAACAGGCGAGATGAGCCAGGCACGATCGTATCTGAAAGCCTCCAGGACCGTGATATCTTGTGGGCGATAGTCGGTGCCGCTCTGGGTTTGCAGATTACTGACACAGCGCCTGCCCAGATTTTTCAGACAGGCGTTTTCCCCAGCGGCGGCGTTCGTATCAAAAAGCGAGAAGGCATTACCGGGCTGCCGGATGTCGTTAAACAGCGGATGAGCCACATTCTCAAAGGCGTTACCTTCCACCAGCAGACGCGAAGAGGGTGTTCTGGACATTATCGCGCCCTGATACGTCAGATTGACAAAGACATTGTTAACCAGCTGCGCCAGGACACTGGCATTGCCCATCCCACCGGCATGCGGGGCACGCCCGGAGGTATCATGAACATAATTGCGCGCGACCGTTAATGTGTCATGCTGCCCCAGAAACAGCCAGACCCAGTAATGGTGACCGTCGCAGGTTGCGGAATAGGGTGTTCTGCCGTCAAATTCGTTATCGGAAAGCGTGACATGGGACGCGGAGCCCCAGCCCGTGACAATCATCTGTCGGCCAATGCGGGCGAAAGTATTGTGATCAATCCACACACCCTCCGCATTATCAACGGTAAGGGCATCCCCTCCCCAGACCAGCTGCGGATTGATATCTGACAGTGTCAGATTGCGGATAATCACGTTGTGAACGCCGCCACCGACGTAAAGTCCGATGCCCTGAATCCCCGCATGTGCCCCTACACCAATCAGCGTCTTGTTTGATCCCACCATAAGACGGTCTAAACCGGCATTATCATAGGTCACCGAAACCGGCGCTTTGCCCTGACAAAACTGGTTGGCACCGTTGCGCGCCAATTGGCCACCGCCTCCTGGGCAGGCATTTGCCATGCAACCCCTTTCCGTGGTCGTGGCTTTGCCGTTGACCATGACCGTTCCACGAAAATCGACGGTATGATCCAGAGCGATGATCCGGGGACGATCATCCGTACAGTTTCCGTGTCGGTCATAGGTGGCGCACAACGCCTTCACCAGATCATCAGTGCGGATGGGATGAACAACCGCGCCACCGCTACCGCCCGTCACGCCTTTGGCAAAGCCGTCCGGCAGATCGGCAGCGCGCGATAACGCGGACGTCAGGCAAAGAACCGCAAGGAGGAACATCGTGAACAATCCGTAAAAAGGGCGGAAAACAGCCTGTCTACAGAGCGTGTGAACTGAAAACCTGAAGCGACAGTGCGGGCTTTTCATTCCTGTCCTCTCAACGACGCCGTGTTGCGCTGACATACCGGGCCCGCATCGATGTCGAGCGGGGGAAGAGCCTGTCGAACCCACCAGGCCACTCGCATCGTACAGGAAAGTCGAAATGAACGTACAGCCGTGACCCGCAGGTGCGTCACAGGACGATCATGGGCATACAGGCAACGTAAACATGTCCCTGCGCATCAGACCGTCGCGCTCAGGGCTGATCGCGTCAGCCGAAAACTGCGGCCTTACAGCGCTGTTCCGCTGCCTGCCAGAAGTGGATGCAAATACAACAGTTTCTACTGTAAATAAGGACGCCATCCTGCCGATGTAAGGTTAAACCTGTCGCAACAACTGGAGCGAACATAAAGACATATGCGTCGTATAATTTATACTTCGCGTAGTGTGAAAAGTGCCGTTTGTCATGTCTGCCTCAGGCTTTTACTCACCGAATCTGAACCATGTTGAACGTGCTGTTTATGTCCCCGGCCCAACTTTGTTTTCATCACCTGTCACAGTAATAGGTCATTCTCTGATCATTTTTATTAAATGATATTTTTCTCCCGCCGATAAATCGTCTGAATGTTTGAGTTAGTACTGATATTCATCAGTCATCAGAATCCCTTTATGGCAGGAAATAACATGACCATTACACAGCGTTTACTCTTTACCTTTTCACTCCTTTCTGCTGCCCTGGTGACAATGGTTATCGTTGCAGTGCTGGTGGCGGGCGGCTTTCAGTCCCGCTTTAACTATGTTCAGGAAAATACGGTTCCGTCCATTCTGGACATCGGCAAAATGGTCGACAGCAGTAATGCGCTTGTCATCTCACTTTACCGCCACCAGAGTGCAACAGACCCGCGCCGTCAGGCTGTGCTGGAAAAGGAAATCGAGGGGGCGATTAGCCAGATTAAGTCGCTCAACCAGTATTATCTGAAGAATGATATTTCAAGCGATGAGGACCGTCAGTTAACGGAAAGTTCGTTTGCCGCTATCAAAAAAGTTGAGGAAACTTTACCGGCTTTTCTGGCCGCCTCTCGTGCACAAAATGATGCGGCTTCACTTGGCTCCCTTCAGGGTAACGACGGTATTGGTGCCGCTGCGCGTCAGCTCAATGCCGGTTTTCAGAAACAGCTGAAACTCAACGTAGACATTGGTAATGCGCTGCGCAAACAAAATGATCACACTTATAACGTAACAGTGTGGAGCCTCATCGGCGGTTCTGCCATAGCCATTATCATTCTCGCATTCTTCGCCCTCAGAACCATTTTTGGCATCAAACGTCAGTTGAACGGCATGCGTCATGTAATGGAAACCGCCAGTGAACGCCTTGACCTGACGCTGCGTGCAGATGTGAGTCGCCGGGATGAAATTGGCCTGACCGCCAGCGCCTTTAACCATCTGATTGAGAATGTGTCAGACTCACTTTCTAAGGTTGAAGCGTCGGCTCAGTCTGTCAGTTCAGCATCGGCGCAGATTTCGGCCGGCAACGAAGATCTGTCTTCGCGCACGGAGGAGCAGGCCGCGTCGCTTGAGCAGACAGCAGCAAGCATGTCTGAACTCAGTGAAACCGTTCGTCAGACCGCAGAAAACACACGGCTTGCCAGCCAACTAGCCAAAAATGCACAGGACATTTCAGAAGACAGCGCAGGCCGTGTCCGCACACTGCTGTCGACGATGGGCGATATCAAAGGCAGTTCCGCAAAAATTACTGACATCATTGCGCTGATTGAAGGTATTGCCTTCCAGACCAATATTCTTGCCCTCAACGCCGCTGTCGAAGCGGCTCGGGCAGGGGAGCAGGGGCGTGGATTTGCCGTGGTGGCAGGTGAAGTGCGTAATCTTGCACAGCGGTCATCCTCTTCAGCCCGTGAAATTAAAGAGCTGATCGAATCGTCTATAAGTTTTGTCCAGGCAGGCTCCGAACAGGCTGAGGGCGTTGGCAGTAATATGTCACGCATGAATGATGCCGTCAGGCAGGTTACCGATCTTGTGGATGAAATCTCTGTGGCCGCCAGTGAGCAGTCACAGGGGATCAGCCAGGTGCATCAGGCCGTTAACCAGATGGATGATGTCACTCAGCAGAACGCCGCGCTGGTTGAAGAAGCCTCGGCTGCCTCAAATTCGCTGATGGGGCAGGCCGCATCACTGAACCAGTTGGTCAATAACTTTACCCTTAAACCGGTTTCACACGTCCCTGCGGTGGTCCGCAGCAAGGTGGTACCTTCTTCACACGCGCCATCGTCTTTTCGTTCAGGTCCTGCCGTTGCAGCAGCAGATGAAAACAACTGGCAGAGTTTCTGATCTTTACGTTAACAGCGTTTCATTTAATTAAGGGCTGACACCGGCCCTTTTACTTTTTTATGCAGAGAACTTTTTCAGCATAAAAGCCTGAATCTGTTTATTAGTGAGTTTTATCAGAAGCACCGTCTGCTTTGAGCCAGAAGCCGATGCTTAATGCGGGCCTGCATATTTAAATTCTGAATCGTGCAGGAGTGGTGCCAAATACCCTGCGAAACATGGCGATAAAGGCACTCACGTTGTCATATCCAAGTTCCAGTGCAACTGTCGTCACTTGCTTGCCTGCGGCAAGAAGCTCAAGAGCTTTGAGTAACCGTATGCGCTGTCGCCATTCATTAAAGCTAAAACCGGTTTCGGATCTGAAACGCCGTGTCAGTGTGCGTGACGATACTCCCGCCCAGAATGCCCATTCTTCAAGTGTGCGACCGTCATCTGGACTCTCAGACAGCACCTGAGCAACTTTTAAGAGCCGTATATCCTGCGGCATTGGCAACCCAAGATTAACGCTGGGAAGCGAACCGATTTCATCAAGGATAACGTCAGATAAACGTTTTTGAGGCGCATTAAGCTCTGCAACCTTCCAGGAGGCTGCTCGTGTTATCGCTTCGCGTAGCAGATTTGTAACTGAGAGCACAGCAGGCTTATCAGATAATGCGCCACAGGCCGCAGCAGATATATAAACACTCCATCCTGAATATGGGCCGTGCGAGCGCAGACCATGCGGAATATTTGGAGGTATCCACACGGCATGCGTTGCTGGTACGACCCAGCGACACTCTTCCGCATCGATCGTAAGCAGCCCATGCTCAGCGCCGAGTAACTGTCCACGAATGTGATGGTGACGTGGTGTTTCCCTTATTGCATCCGACTGGCGGGCCGCGACAATCAAAGTGGGTCCATCAGAAGAAAAAGCCCGGGAGAATGGAATTAACGGGTCGGTCATATTGGCTTATTTGAGGTATTTATTGTCTTTTATACCGTACCGAAGCCATCAGGTCGATTGTAGAGTACTGATAACTTATGATGAGGACTGACCATGAAAATGATTTCTATTGCTAACGTATTGGATGAGATTATTAACCAACAGGAAATCCCCCTGGAAGAGATACTTAATCGCCACTTTAGTCCCGGTTATCGGCAGCGCACTGATAATGAGTGGGGAAGTTTAGATAGCTTTGCTCATCATGCTCGTAAACTTCGCGAAATAATTTCTTTCGGCAAAATTGATGTGCATGACGAACTTCGTGAAGGCAATCTCTATGCTACCAGACATCGTGTATTGTGTACTAAGCGCAATGGGGAAGAGGTTGAGATGGAAGTTTATATGTTTGCTGAAACAGATGATTCAGGGCTATTTGTTCGTATTGAAGAAGCCACACTTATGCTTAAAGGTCTGGAAAGTGACCGGGACCTGGGTAGCACCAGGTAACAGGGGTTTAAATGTCCGCTTCTCGCTTATAGCGGACAAAGGAAGAGATTTTAGCGTCCGCTTTGTGCCAGAAGCGGACAGGCCAAATGCGCTTTGTATGACCCCGCCTTAACGGCCGGTTAATTGCTGTGTATCAATTTAAGTGACTGCGACAGGAATGTTCCTGCTGGCTGAGAAAGTCGCAAGTCAGAAAAGTGTTTCCTTAAAAATGATTTCATCCACCCGGAGGATTGAAGACATATCGAAACCTTCCATGTCTGACATGAACGCCTTGCTGGCCATATATTTCTGATTTATAGCTTGTATTTCGGTATTTTCCTGATAGGTAACGGTTGCAATGACCTGACATTCTTTCCCGAGATAAACATGATTTACATATATACCAAAGGCTGGGAGAGAGGCCATATGTCTGGGCCAGTGTCGGTGAAAATAAATTTCTGCTGACTGTTTGTCTTTGAGTGTATAAATTCTGACCTGTTTCATATTTTCAATCCTGCTGTTAAGGCTTTCATACAGAACAAAGTCAAAGCATACCTATTCTATTTCTGAGAAATTAGCAAAAGACCACTTTTCGCGCATAGCGGATCTTCAGCTCAGTCAGCCTGTCCGCTTTGTGCCAGAAGCGGGCCTTGCTGAAATGATGTCGGATTCATTAACGGCGAGCGCGCCAATGCCGCAATAAGCCGCAGCATACCGCCTGCCGGACACCGATACAAATAAACGGGAATTTGAGCACAGCCATTCTGGCTAAAGAAAAACCGGGTCGTCGCCCGGTTCGTTTCTCGTACAGCTTTTCTCTGATCTTAGTGAAACTGAACGCCATGCCTCATACCTGTGTCATGCCACCATCCACACAGATTTCTGCTCCGGCTATATAGCTGCTTTCATCACTTGCAAGGAACAGGACGGCACTGGCAATTTCTTCAGGTTTGCCCATTCTTGATAAGGGAATGGTGCGGATTATCTCATTTCGTAGCTCTTCAGAGGCTGCACGCATCATCTCCGTATCGACAGGGCCGGGGGCGACAACATTAACGCGGATGCCACGGGCGGAGAGTTCACGTGTCCATGTGCGGGCAAAAGAACGGAGTGCTGCTTTACTGGCACCATATACGCCATATCCCGGCGTGCCAATCACATCGGCAACCGAACCTATCAAAACGACGCTCGCTCCCTCCTTCATCAGAGGAAGGGCTGCCTGCAGAGCAAAAAGCGGTGAGCGCACATTCAGGCCAAAAACAGAATCAAAATGTGTCGGCGTGACATCATCAATCGTCGAGTATTCTGCCATGCCGGCGTTGATGACCAGCACATCTATCTGGCTGGATTCTGTCTTGATTAAATCGACTATTCGCGTCAGTTCACTTATCTGGCTGACGTCAGCACGGACTGGCCTGGCAGTGCCCTTTATGGTCTGACTGGCTGCTTCTAACTCCTCATTACGGCGTGAGGTCAGCCAGGTTGTGGCACCTTCACTGGCAAATCGCTGGCTGATAGCCAGACCAATGCCTTTTGCACCGCCGAGTATCAGGGCAACTTTATTCTCTAATCTACTCATCTGCTCTCTCCTGTAAGGGTGGAAAACAGATGATATAATTTGTAAACTTAATAACAATTACGCACTTTATTTATATCAGGTATCGGGGAATATATCGCCATGTCTCAAACTGATTGTAATGACCTGAAAGAAATAGGGAAAACGCGGCCGGTTCTGGAGAACATAACCAATAAATGGTCAATTTTAATTCTCACTGTGCTTTGTAATGAACCTGTGCGCTTCAACGAACTCCGTCGCCGGCTGGAGGGTATTACGCATAAAGCATTGTCTGATGCGCTGAAGCGGCTTGAGCGCAATGGATTGGTGCTCCGAAAGGTACTGCCTACTTCACCAGTGAGCGTGGAGTACAGCCTTACACCACTGGCACAGACGCTTCAGGAGCCATTCAGTGCGCTGTATGGATGGGCGCTAAAACATGGAGCGGAAATGGAACGGGCTCAGTTGATGTATGATACCAGACAGGCGGAAGAGATTTGCTGAAGAGTCGTAATGTTGAATCCTGTTGCGATGCGCGCTCAGTTTTACAGGCCAGCATCGAAAATGTTGATTAATGAAGCCCCACGTTTCCTGACAATGCTTTATGTGGATGTCCGCTTTGTATCAGAAGCGAACATTTACGTATGAGGTAAGCACTCTGTCACCATGAGTTTTCCAGATTCATTTTCATCCTTGCGTAAGATGTGATGTATGGTTTGAACCGGGTAAGCTGATTTTCGACTGAATGTGATTTTGCTAGCATGAAACGCCATTGCGTTTGTGAGAGGTAACAGTGATTCACTTAAGACAGGCTCAGCGCAGTGATGCCGATGCAATAGCACATCTGCACACCGCCGGATGGAGAGATACCTACACGAAAGTGATGTCTGCGGATTTCCTTGAAAATCAGGCGCAGGAAGATCGTCTTTCACACTGGCGCTCAGCACTGAATCAGAGCAATGAAAGCGAAACAGTGTTTGTAGCTGAATATGATGGAAAGGTTGAAGGCTTCATATGTATTAAGCTCCACTATGACGCGCAGTGGGGCTGTTATATAGACAGCCTGCATGTAAGCTCTTCACTACGTGGTCACGGTGTAGGAAAACAACTTCTCTGGCGCGCAGCCGAATGGGTCAAGAGCAGGGATGATGAGTCACCGCTCTATTTGTGGGTGTTTGAAGATAACACCCAGGCAACAGCTTTTTATCAGCGCCTCGGGGGCACCATTGTGGAGAGAACATTATCCGATATGCCTTCATCAGATCATGCCCCGGTATTCAGAATCAGCTGGAAAAATGCCGGTCAGCTTCTGATATCTGCTTGCTGAAAAATTAGCCAATGCCTTTTCTCTCTAAAATCGACACCGCTACCGGGCTGCTTACCGATTACCTGTTCAGGTAGTGTAAGGAACGAACGGGCGATTTTATGTCTTGATCGGTTCCCGTTAAACCCAACACGGCTGTGTAAGTAAAATTTCCACCTGCTGTGAACACCCCAAACGGCCGTTCCTCACTCACAGCAAACACTACCTTTCCCCTGTCCGTTCTGGACCAACTACGGCTTAACGAAAAGATGAGTGAACGGCAGGTCATCGGTACGAGGCAGCCGGTATTCCCCGGAGTTTCAAATTATTAATAAGAAAAGGGAAATCAGCAAAATTCAGAAAGTGCTTTGCAAGACAGCGATGAGCGACAAACAAACGTTGACCCTGCTGTGAAAAGTATAATGAAGCCGTAACACCAGGGGATGTTTGCCGTTTATAGAGTCTCTTAAGCAAATGTGTTTAGATACCTGAACCTTAACGCCCGTGAAGAGTGGCTATGAATCCAAGAGAAAACATTCTCAGTGAGTTCAGTACGTTGTCTGCGGAACTGCAACGCGCTGCGGAATACTCCCTGCAGAATACCAACCAACTGGTCGTGCAATCGATGCGCACCTTTGCCTTTCAGGCTGGAGTTAAACCTGCCACTCTGCTCCGTCTGGCAAAACGGCTGGGGTACAGCGGTTGGGGTGAGCTAAAAGACGCGTTCATCGATGATATTGGGCTGCGTAATGATACATATGTATCCAGGGCTGAAAAGCTCGTTGCGTCGGGTCCGCAGTCTCAACTTTACAGTGAGATGTTCCAGGCGCATCAAAGTAATCTCGAATTCACACATAATGAAAACCGTCCGATGATGGAGCAGTCCGTGTCCCTGCTGGATGCGGCTGAGAATGTCTATATCTGCGGTTTCCGTGCCAGTTTCCCTATTGCCTGGTCGCTGTTCTACATTTATCGCTTGTTTCATCGCAACGTATCCTTGATCGATGGCCTGGCGAGTAATATCGAAGTCTTTACACGAGAATTCAGTTCAGACGATTGTGTCTTACTTATCAGCTTTGCTCCGTATTCTCGCGAGTCTCTGGCGGTATTGCAGGCCGCACAACGGGCGGGCGCGAAGATCATTGCGATTACCGATTCGCTGGTGTCACCGTTAGCCCAGGCCGCCGACTGTAAAATGTTGTTTTCCATCGACAGTCCGTCCTTTTTCCCTTCCGTCGTTTCTGGCATGGGGCTGGCAGAGTGCCTGCTCGCGATGCTGGTTGCCCGTCATGGCCGCGATGCGGTGAGTAAAATCGAAAATGCTGAGCGCTATTTGATGGAGTCGGGCGCTTATGTGGTACAGGGTAAACCCTGACAGCATGAGGCAAAGGGATCGGTCATAAGAAAACGGAATGCATTTGAATCATAATTCCATTGACGTGATTCAAATGAATCCTGCAAGATGCGCTGAGTCTATACAGCGTATTCAGGAGCAGGATCCAGCATGAGTCATATCATCCACCGTAGCTTGCGTAGCACACCCATCGTGGCGGCGCGCGCACAAGGCGCGTACATTTATGATACGAAGGGTAAACAGTATCTCGACGCCTGCGGGGGTGCGGCCGTTTCCTGTTTAGGACACGCCCATCCGGATGTTCTGGCCGCGATGCATCGCCAGATCGATCAGCTGGCTTATGCGCACACCAGTTTTTTCACCAGCGATACGGTCGAACAGCTCGCCGACCACCTGACGCGTAACGCGCCGGGCGATCTTAACTATGCCTATTTTGTCTCCGGCGGTTCGGAAGCGGTGGAAACCGCCCTCAAGCTGGCCCGTCAGTATTTTGTTGAAATCGGTCAGACGTCACGCACGAAGTTTATTGCCCGTAAGCAAAGCTATCATGGCAACACGCTGGGGGCGCTGGCTGTCGGCGGTAATGAATGGCGTCGCCGCCAGTTCGCGCCGCTGCTCATCGACGTGATCCGGGTTTCTGCCTGTAATGAGTATCGCGATCGCCTTGAACATGAAACCCAGCAGCAATACACCGATCGCCTGCTTAACGAGCTTGAGCAGGCGATCATTGAGGCTGGCCCGGAAACTATTATCGGTTTTTGTGCGGAAACGGTCGTCGGTGCCACCACCGGCGCCACACCGCCAACGCCCGGCTATCTGAAAGGCGTGCGTCGCCTGTGTGATAAATACGGCATTCTCTATATCGCTGATGAAGTGATGTGTGGAATGGGCCGCACCGGCACGCTGTATGCCGTTGAACAGGATGACGTGGTTCCCGATTTGGTGACCATCGCCAAAGGCCTGGGCGGCGGTTATCAACCCATTGGTGCCGTGCTGGCGAGTGAGAAAATTGTGTCAGCACTTCAGGCCGGTAGCGGGCTGTTCCAGCACGGCCATACCTATATCTGTCATGCGACCGCGGCGTCGGCCGCACTGGCGGTTCAGCACGTGATTGAGCGCGATAACCTGCTGGACGCGGTAAAACAGCAAGGGGCTTATCTGCACAATGCCCTGCGTGACGTGCTGGGCGAATTACCGCACGTGGGTGATACACGCGGGCGTGGTCTGTTTGCCGGCGTTGAGCTGGTCTCTGATAAAGCAGCTAAAACGCCGTTCGATCCGGGCCTTAAGCTCCATGCGGCTGTCAAAGCAAACTGTATGGCGCGCGGACTGATGGTCTATCCCATGGGCGGCACCCTGGACGGTCAGTATGGCGACCATATATTAATTGCGCCGCCGTTTATCGTGACGACCAGCCAGCTGGATTTTGTTGTGGACACACTGAATATCGTCATCCGTGAAGAGACGGCAAAATTATGATGAACCGTTTACCCCCGCTAAAAGCGGATGAGTGGGACGATGAGCAGCGCGTACTGGCGCAAGAGATTATCAACGGTCCGCGCGGCGCACTGCTCCCGCCTTTTGAGCCGCTGTTACGCAGCCCCGAGCTGATGGCGCATGCACAACGCATGGGGGAATATCTTCGCTATCGTAGTGCGCTGGGTCAGCGCTTATCTGAGCTGGCGATTTTGATCACGGCACGGCACTGGTCGCAGCCTGTTGAGTGGGCTATTCACGCACCCATAGCGCGTGAAAAGGGGATTTCAGCGGCGGCTGTGAAGGCCATCAATGAAAAACGCCCGCCCACGGATTTAAAGCCGGATGAAGCGATCATTTACGCTTTCTGCCAGCAGTTATATCAGCAGCAAAACGTCAGTGATATCACCTGGCAGCAGGCCATCGAGTTATGGGGCGAAAAAGGCGTGGTCGATCTGATAGGTATTAATGGCTATTACAGTTTTCTTTCGATGGTAATGAACGGCGCACAGACGCCGGTGCCCGACACGCAGGATCACATTATTCCTGCGTAAACTTTGGGTTTAATCAGGGCACGTCCTGACCTGTCCTGAATAATCAATATTCTCTTTTTTATATCCCGATGGACGCCATCGGGTGACATGTACTGCACGCTATTTCACTGACGCTGAGGGTTATTATGTCTGGATTATTTACTAAGTTAAAAATTGCATTCGCGCTGGTCGCCTGTTCCGCCACCTTTGCTGTGGCAGCGCAGGATAAATTAGTGGTCGGCGTTGATACGGCTTTTGTGCCTTTTGAATTTAAACAAGGCGATAAATATGTTGGCTTCGATATTGATTTATGGAATGCCATCGCGAAAAAAATGAATGTCAGCTATGAATTACGGCCGATGGATTTTGGCGGATTAATTCCTGGCCTGCAGTCGCGCAACCTGGACGTTGCCATGGCGGGCATTACAATCACTGAACCTCGCAAGCAGGTCGTCGATTTCAGTGATGGCTACTACAACGCCGATTTATTAATCGCCGTCAAAAGCAACAACACGTCAATCACGAAGTTCGGCGATTTAGTGGGCAAAAAAGTCGGCCTGAAACAGGGTACGGCTGCCGCCACGTTTATGAAAGGCAAATACAAAGCCGACTACGTTGAATTTCCCAATATCGATAATGCTTATCTCGATTTACAGGCCGGAAACCTGGATGCGGTTGTGCACGACTCGCCGAACGTCCTCTACTACGTAAAAACTGCCGGCGATGGCAAGATTAAAGCCGTCGGTGAAAACGACAGCATTCTGCCTCAGCAGTACGGCTTTGCGATGCAGAAAAACAGCCCTCTGACACCCAAAGTCAATGCCGCCCTTAAGGCACTGCGTGCTGACGGTACGTACAACAAAATCTATGTGAAATGGTTTGCTAAAGAACCGAAATAATCCCGCCAGGCCGGCGTGAGCTGGCCTCGTTTCGCTCCATGGGTCGAATTATGAATTTTGAAAGTAAATATATTTGGGAATCGTTGCCGATTCTTTTACAGGGATTGCAACTGACGCTGATTATTTCACTGTCAGGATTGTTAGGCGGTTTTATTATTGGATTACTGGCCGGAACCTGCCGTGCCTTAGGTGGCAAAATAGCCAAAACACTTTCGCTGATTTTTGTCGAAGTGATTCGTGGCACACCGATTATGGTACAGGTGATGTTTATTTATTTCGCGCTGCCGATGGTGCTGCCCATTCGCATTGAGCCGGTCACGGCAGCCATCGTAACGATTGTGATTAACTCGGGTGCCTATATCGCGGAAATCACGCGCGGAGCGATTCTTTCTATTAATAAAGGCTTCAAAGAAGCCAGTCTGGCAATGGGACTATCGCAGCGAAGTACATTGTGGCATGTCATCATGCCGTTAGCGCTGCGCCGTATGATCCCTGCCTTAGGCAATCAATGGATTATCAGTATCAAAGATACCTCACTGTTTATTGTCATTGGCGTGGCCGAATTAACGCGTCAGGGCCAGGAAATTATTGCCGGTAATTTTCGGGCACTTGAGGTATGGACCGCCGTGGCGATGATTTATCTGGCCGTCACGTTGTGCCTGAGTTTCCTGCTTAAGCAACTGGAGAAAAGGATGCATATTCTATGAGCATCGTTGAATTTAACGCGGTATCCAAAAACTTTGGCACAACGCAGGTCCTTCACGATATCAACTTAAAGATTGAAACCGGTGAAGTGGTGGTGATTATTGGCCCGTCAGGTTCCGGCAAATCCACACTTTTGCGCTGTATCAATAAACTTGAAGAGATATCTGGCGGAACGTTGCTGGTTGCGGGAAAACACATTACGGATCCGCATGCCAACGAGTGTGACATCCGCCGCGAAGCCGGCATGGTGTTTCAGCAGTTTCATCTGTTCCCGCATCTGACCGCGCTGGAAAATGTGATGTTCGGTCCGATTCGCGTACGCAAGCAGAGCAAAGCGGCCGCCCGTGAACAGGCAATGGCGTTACTGGAGCGTGTCGGGTTACGCGAACGTGCCGATCACTATCCTTCTGAACTCTCAGGTGGTCAACAGCAGCGCGTAGCCATTGCCCGGGCGCTGGCCGTTAAGCCTAAAATGATGCTGTTTGACGAACCGACATCGGCACTGGATCCTGAACTGCGCCATGAAGTATTAAAAGTCATGCGCTCGCTGGCTGAAGAAGGGATGACAATGATCATTGTGACGCATGAGATTGGCTTTGCCCGCGATGTGGCCTCGCGCCTGATCTTTATTGATGGTGGCACGATTGCCGAAGATGGTTCACCTGACAGTTTGCTTAACGCCAGCAGCAACCCGCGTCTTAAAGAATTTTTGCAGCATGTCTCCTGAACAGAAGTGAATAAATACACAATGAAAGCACTTACAATCACGGGTTCCGCTTTTGCAATCGGTCAGCAGCTTGGTGAATTTGGCCGTGAGGCCTGGCACAAAAAGCTCACCGTAACGGCGCTGTGGCAAACCGTAACGGCAATGAAAGAGGCTGAACCCACCCAGGCTATGCGTCAGCGTGTTCAGCAGCAGTTCCCGCTTATCTGGCAGGAACTAGAGGGACTTGCTGATGGATTGCAGGCACCGCTTGATGAGGTTTTCGCATGGAACTGCCGTGGCGATCTGGTGCGGTCTACGTCGGATGGTTGTACCACCGTGGCGGGAAGCAATGCGAACGGTGAGCGGATTATTGCGCATAACGAAGACGGTTTTCCGCAGTTACGGGATGACTGTGCGATCGTCTCAGTGGTGCCGGAACAGGGTCTGAAATTTATCAGCTTCGCCTATCCAGGGTCGATTTGCGGCCATACATTCGCTGTGAATGAAAAAGGGATTGTCAACACGGTGAATAACATCCGCGCAGTGGATCGCCCGGCGGGGGTTCCTCGTCAGGTTCTGGCCCGTGCAGCGCTGGATGCGACAACTCTGGATGAGGCTATCGCGATTCTGACAACAGGACCGCGTGCGGGGGCATTCCACCATACATTAGGGCAGCGGGGCGACAGCCGCCTGTTTAGCGTGGAAGCAACCGGTTCCGGTTGTTCTGTCACGCCATTGCGTCATGTCTTCGCCCATGCCAACCACCTGATTCATGCGAAACTTGATACCACTGAGCAAGTGATTACCGAGAGCTCCGCTTCACGTCAGCAGCGCCTGAACGACTGGCTGGACACACAGACGCAACTTGATGGCGCGTCGGCTAAAGCTATCCTCTCGGATCAGCATGATCCTGTGTTGCCTGTTTATCGCCTGTCGCCGCATGACCCGGATGAAGAAAACACGCTTGCGACAGCCATTTTCACGCTGGAAAGCGAGAAAACGACATTGCAGGTTTTTACACTGGATCGGCAACATGCTGCGCAACAGTACTGCATTGAATGACAAACTGAATCCGGTTGTCACCGTGATGAAACCTTTGGTCCTGTGTTTTACCAACATTCACTGGGCTGGTCAGCGGAAGGCTTCTGTCAGGGTTTGTACCCGCGTCGTGGTCAGGTGAGAAAGCGGGTGCTGTGCAAAACGCAGGCCCGGGGGCGCGCTCAGTGATGGGCGCTATAAGGGGAAGACAAAGCGCGCCGACTTTGCGCATCTGCTCAATGCACTGAGGGCGCGCGCCAGTCCCGGTTTGATAAAATTTTGAGCGTGACGTTCAACAGCGGGCAGGGCGAAATTCTCCTTTTCGCACCTGACGGACCTTAATCTGTTTCAGAGGTTGCTTTGTACCTGAAGCGGATGTTGTCTGGCACGATACTTTTCTGAACATGAGGCTTGAGTGATACATGCCTCATTAAATATCCAGAACCTGACTGATAAAATACCGGGTAAGCTCAAACACCTGACGTCGGTTTTTCTCCAGCACCATCATGTGTGTGGCTTCACCGATTTCTGTCCAGCGCTTCCAGGGGGTGCCTGTCGCTCGCAGGAACCAGTCCTGGATTGCATTCACAGGTACATCACGATCCCATTCACCATGTAAAAGCAATACGGGGACGCGGATGTCGGCGGGATCGTAGACGCCTTTATTTTTTGCCCAGTAACACCGTGTATCCTGAATCGGACCGGTGCTAACCCGGATTTTGCGCTGGGCTCTCAAAACCGGATCGGGTTCCTCATCCACTGTTTGCCGGGCCCAGTGCATAAATCCGCCGGGACAAATAAGGCTGTTCTTTTTATTGTCTGGCACGGCCTGAAGCCAGCGTGATTCCACTGCATCAATGTCAATATCGCGCCATGCGCCTATTTCGCCGCCGGGATCCAGCGCGTATTTACCGTCCTGAATCCACTGTGGCGCAATAAGCGTCAGACGCCGCACGTTAGCGGTATTCCGTGTGGTGTAAAGCGACGCCACCGTTCCTCCCCATGACATCCCGATGAGGTTCAACTGCGTCAGTCCATGATGTGCAAGAACGTAATCAACCGCACTTCCTAAGTCCCTTACTGCGGTTTCAGCACGCGCTGACGGCGGATTTTCCCGCGCAGGCAAAGAGAAAGAAGGTAGTCTTGATGCGCGGCCGTATCCACGCACATCCACTGCCCAGACATCCAGACCGGCTGCGGCAAGGTAATCAAGGAAAGATTCCCCCTCAAGCGGTGTATCAAACAGACTTCCCGATGAGAAAGTGGCGCCGTGCATCAGCAGAACCGTCTGTGCCGCATCAAAGTCCGTAGTATCAGCGCGCCGCCTGTGACGCAGCCACAATGAAATGTCTCTGGTATCGGAGGGTATGGCGAAAGCTTCGCTGAACAGCGGTGGTGTGTTTGTCATGATATTCTCCTGTCAGGCGTGCTGCCAGGTTAACTGGCCGTTTGTATTGAGAACCCGTCCAGCCGAGCTGTCCGGAAAGTGAGAGGTAAAAACCAGCGCCCGGGTCTGAGCAGCAAAATTCATCATCACTGTCCGGGATTTTTTTGCCGTGTCGGGAAATTCGCAGTAGCGGCTGTTCCACTCGGGGAGGCATATCTGAAGCGGGCTGTGCACGACGTCACCCCAGAACAGGGCCGTCTCACCGCCGTCTGAGAAACTGAATGCCAGGTGATCAACGCTGTGCCCCGGTGTTCTGTGAATCTGCAGCCCGGCAACGACCTCTGTCTCGGCGCTGTCCAGAAACACGGCCTGCCCTGAAGCGACGACCGGATACACACTGTCATCCATTGCACCTGTGCTTTCCGGCATGACATTAAGTGGGTTCTGATAAAAATGGTATTCATCTGCGGAGAAGTAGTAGCGGGCGTTCGGAAACGTGGTGCGCCACTGACCTTTCTTCAAAACAGTATTCCAGCCGACGTGATCGACATGAAGGTGCGTTAAAACGACCGCATCCACCTGCTCAGGCTCAACGCCGGCCGCTCGCAGCGCATGCAGCCAGTGGCTGTTCATTTCATGAAACTTTGCATTGCCGGGGCGTTTTTTGCCGTTACCCGATGCGGTGTCAAGGATGATGACCCTACCGTCTTTTTCAATCAGCCAGCTGTGTGTGCTGAGCGACACGGTCTCGTCTGTAAAATCCAGATCATGACGTTGAATGTGTTCAGCAAAACGCAAGGCTGACTGACGATCCCACTGTGGAAACAGAGACAACACGGGAATGCCGTTGCTCTGTTGCTCTGGAATCTTTGTGATTTTTGCACCGGCGACGTGCCAGGTTAACAGCTTGCTCATGTGCTTTTCCGTTGGGGGAATGGACTGGATGGCCGTATATTCAGGGTTGTGGGCGTAATGAACAATCGGGCGCCGGGCAAACTTAAATTGCAGATACAGCAACAATAAGGCGGGGCATGGATAAATTTTCTGCGATACGCAGCTTTCTACAGGTCGTTGAAACCGGAGCCTTCACCCGTGCTGCGGAAAGTCTCGGGTTACCCAAGTCAACGGTGACACGGCAGATTCAGGCCCTCGAAAATGAGCTGGGTGTAAAACTCTTACATCGTTCTTCACGACGGCTAAGCCTCACGGAACAGGGTGAGGTTTACCACAAGGGCGCGCAGGCATTACTTATCCAGGCGGAAAAACTGGACAGCAGCGTTTCGGGAGCGGCTGGAACGTGGCGTGGCCAGCTCAGGGTAGACATGCCGGGCGCGCTGGCATACTGCCTGATTATTCCGAGGTTGGGGGATTTCATAGACCGCTATCCGGATTTACAGATCATCACAAGCGTGGGCAACCGAACCAGCGATCTCATTGAAAATCAGTTTGACTGCGTGATACGCATAGGACGACTTCACGATGACTCGCTTGTTGCCCGCTCTCTGGGAGCACTGCCCATGGTGGTATGCGCCGCGCCCGCATACCTTAAAAGACAGGGTAAACCCTCCCATCCCACGCAGTTAGTGCACTTTCATCATATTCAGGTGCGTTCCCCACAGAGCGGCAGACGTTTTGAGCATCAACTGATGAAAGCCAGCGAATCGTTTCCGCTTAGCGGTCCGTTTCAGATATCCGTCAACGACGCTTACGCGGCATTCAGTGCGGCGCGCGCGGGCCTGGGCATCGTAACGACCTATGAGTTTCTGGTGGCAGACGCGCTGAGAAAGGGGGACCTTATCAGGCTGTTTGATGAATGGCTGGTTGATGAACTCCCGGTTCATATTGCCTGGCCGGAGAACCGCCAACTGGCTCCCCGTATACGATTATTTGCGGACTGGGTCAGGGAACAGTTTTCAGAAACAGGTATGACAGGACGCTCCTGAGGCAATGGTTGACGCTGACTGGTAGTGTTTTGCTGCTGAGGTAACGTGTTTAGTGACTGTTGCCGCTCCTGAAAATGCTTCCTCTCAGCGAGTGATGCAAAGATCAGGCATGACTTATAAAGCAATAGAACAGTTTTACCTTGTGCCCTACGTCGTTCATGAACCTGGTATTTAGCGCGATCAGTTATAAGGCGGATGTTTACACAACGCCCCCCTGATAAAGGAGCGCGTTTCATCGACCCGTTGAACTCACAGCGCAAACCGGACCTTACGATTTAACTGGACTGGCCTGTGCAGGATTTCAGGCCGAAACATACCTCTTCAGACACAGCCATGGATTTTCCTGATCATAATGGTAAATCATCATTAGGTTTTCCCTTACAGACGTAATACTTACAGAGCCGAACGATAAAGAACTGGCTGAATCTGAACCACAGATATGAACCAGATGCAGAGCAGCGGCTAGCTGGTGAAGCCGTAAGGCAAACGCAGGGCTCGGCTGTCATCACTCAGTCCCTCTGGTTATGATTAAGCAGACCTTAATTTTCCAGCCCCTGAGAGTCCTGTTCTTATGGAGTTTTGCGCCGGAACCCCATATCATTGATTAACAATGGTCAAGTAAAGGAAGCGCTGATGCAACTGATAAAAACTGAATACACCCTTAGATCCGGTTATCCGATTGTCAGGCGCACGCTGGAGAACAAAAAGAATTTAGTGAAACAGCCTGGTTTCGGTCCTGAGTCCTGCTGTGCAGTAGTCGAGTACCGGCTACGGGGTAATATTCGTTATGCGTTCGGAAACAGTCGGATGCAGGTAAGCGTGCCACCAGGAATCTATACTAATAACTGGGTAAGGCTGCATGGCGAAATGGCTGCACTCGTTGCTGCGATAGAACGCATTGAGCGCTTTTCCAGCGATGATGTCATACCCATCACGGCTGCCTATATTGAATTGCGACCCTGTGAGGCCAACTGCATGCAGGCACTGCATAATATCCTGCCTGAGAACGCTAACGTCTATTACTCTTTTGACCACCCCACTCAGGTTGAGGAATGGAAATTACGTGCTCACGAGCTTTGTGGTGTTTGAAACTTTTCACACATTTCCCGGCTAAAACACAGGACAGCCACTAATACACAGGGGAAACCTTAGGGTGTTTTTCTGGGGTAATAATCGCATCGCGCTTCTGTTGATAGCGGCTGCACGAATCGTGGCCCCCGATATATGCAATTACGTAACGTAACCGCAGTAAACACGCCGTTTATCGCGGGCTCTGCCCCTGACTATGTGTGCGGATATTCCGTGTGCGGTCATTTACCGCCGATATGCCAGCCTGATGCAAGGGAAGCGGAAAAATGCCGCTCTTACCTTATGACGGCTTGTTTACTGAAGGCGTTCTCACGCTGCCTGCCGGGACTGGTGTATGAAACCGCACGGACTGGAATGTTAATCACACATTCTGTTGAATAACCTACATCCACGTTTTCTCTGCCTACTGTCATGCGGCGGTCACTTTCTGCCAATGCGTCATCCTGTAAAAAACACCGTAAAGCAGCAGAAGTATTTTGCTGCTGCACACTTTTTGTGTTTAAGATGATAGAAATCTATCATCTCGGGCTGTGTAATGAAAAAAATATCCATGTCAGCGGTTGCCAGAGCGGCGGGTGTCGGGGTGGCTACCGTTGATCGTGTTCTAAATAACAGAGCGTCAGTGAAGCAGGAAACCCGGGACCGCGTTCTGCGCGCAGCGGAAGCGCTCGGTTACCGGGAAGATCTGCGTAAGGTGATGACGCCAGAAGCCACGGCGGTTAAGAGCGCGGTGCGCACCGGGTTTATTCTGCTGCCCAGTGATTATTCGTTTTATCAGGTGCTGTCAGAGGAAATCCGCCGGTATGCAGACGGAAAACTGGCGACAGAGCCGGCCTTTGTGTGGGCTGATATACATGATGTGGAGAAAGTTGTGTCGTCTCTTGAAGCTCTGGCAAAACGCGTCGATATCATTGGAGTAGTTGCGCTCGATCATCCTCTTATACGGCACACCATTAAGCAAATATCCGCATCAGGCGTGCAAATTTTCACTTTGTTTTCCGATCTTTCTCCCTGTGGTCAGGCGGGCTATATCGGTCTCGATAATCTCAAAGCAGGGCGTACAGCGGGATGGTTTGCTGAGCGCATGATGGAAAAAGACAGTGTTATTGGTGTGCTGCTCGGCGATCACCGTTTCAACTGCCAGGAAAGCTGTGAAATAAGTTTTCGTTCGTACCTGCGCGAGAACAGACAAGATGCGGTGGTGCTTGAGCCGTTACAGACGCGGGAAAGCATCAGTGGGGGCTATCTGGCTGCCAGCCAACTGCTCAAAAACCATCCCAGTGTGGCCATGATTTATGCGCCGTGCGGTGGCATAGAGGGCGTAATCAAGGCGGTCTGTGAAAGTGCGCGACATGATATAAAAATTCTCTGCCATGGCCCGTTCATCGGCGATGAAATGGCGCTTATCGCGGGGCATGTCGATGTGATGATACGCCACCGTATCGATGTTGTGGCTGAGACGATCGTCTCTGTTTTTATCCGCAGATATCAGGAAACCGACCGCAATCCTCTCTCTGTTACCGTTCCCTTCGATCTGGTTACCCGGGAAAATATCTGACGTCTCACGACGTATCACGCAGAGGGTTGCGCTGTCTGGATTTGATGTAAAACTATCAATAATATGATTTAAAAAAATCATGATCTCTATCAAATAATCCACGACGGAGGGTTGCTGGTATCAAAAAACCGGCGCAATACTGCGCGCACTGAGTCAGGCATTTGTCGCCTGCATGTCAGTGCTTACCTGTGTTGCCGCATCCGGAGAAAAACCATGACCATTTCCATAGCGACTGCACCCTGTAGCTGGGGAGTGGACGACCCGAAAAACCCGTTTCTTCCCCCCTGGCAGAGCGTGCTAAAAGAGGCCGCGCTCGCCGGATACAAAAGTCTGGAGCTGGGACCATGGGGATACTTGCCTGTTGAGCCCGAAGCCCTGACGTCTGCACTTCAGGAACATCAGCTGTCTGTTATTGCCGGCACCCTTTTCGACGATTTAGTCAGTGAAGAAAACTTCCCGGCAATGATCGATCTGACCCATAAGATCTGCCACAACCTGAGCGCCGTTACCCGGCAGGCTGACGCTGTCAATGAGGGGTTATCGCCACCTTATCTTGTCATCATCGACTTTGGTGATCCTGAACGTGCCGCCACAGCCGGTCAGTCAGAAAAGGCCCCGCGGCTTAATCCCAGTGACTGGCAGACGATGATAAGACATATCACCATTCTGAGTGAGATTGCCTGGAAAGTGTACGGTGTCAGGCCGGTCATTCATCCCCATGCTGGTGGCTGCATTGAGTTTGCCGATGAACTGGAAAAGCTGGTCCACGATATTCCCCATACCGTAGCCGGGCTTTGCCTGGATACCGGCCACCTGTATTACGCTGGCATGGCGCCGGTGGCCGCGCTGGAACGTTACTGGGACAGGATTGATTACCTGCACTTCAAGGATGTTAACGAGGCTGTCTGGCGCCGGGCAGTTAAAGAAGGGCTGGATTTTTTCACCGCCTGCGCCCAGGGCGTCATGTGTCCTCTTGGCAGCGGTGCCATCAACTATCCGGACGTTCATGCATTTCTGCGCCAGCGTCGTTACAAGGGCTGGATAACCATTGAACAGGAAAGAGATCCGCGTGATGCGGATACAAGCCTGCGTGATGTCACGGCCAGTCTGCATTATCTGCATTCCGTCGGTTTCTGAGGAGAATAATCATGATTAACGGCATTAAACCGCTCGAAAAATCACTTCGGTGGGGCATGGTTGGCGGTGGCCGGACCAGTCAGATTGGCTACATTCACCGCTCATCGGCACTCCGTGATCATACCTTTACGTTAGTCGCCGGCGCGTTCGATCTTGATGCCGCACGTGGGCGCGCCTTTGGTGAGGCACTGGGCCTTTCACCAGACCGGTGCTATGCCGATTACGAAACCCTGTTTGCTACAGAAGGACAACGCGAGGACGGTATTCAGGCCGTCTCCATCGCCACACCAAACAACACGCATTTTGCTGTCTGCTTCGCCGCGCTTGAAGCCGGACTTCATGTGATATGTGAGAAGCCGCTGTGCTTTACGGTCGAAGAGGCTGAGCATCTGGCGAAACTGAGCCGGGAGAAAAACAAGATCATCGGCTTGACATATGGTTATACCGGTCATCAGCTCATTCTCCAGGCCAGAGAAATGATTGCGGAGGGACTCTTGGGCGACATCCGCATTGTTAACATGCAGTTTGCACACGGTTTTCACAACGAATCCGTTGAACAAAATAACGCCAGTACCAGCTGGCGCGTTAACCCGCGCTTTGTCGGACCCAGTTACGTGCTGGGGGACCTGGCAACCCATCCGTTGTGCATCGCTGAAACTATGGCTCCCGCCTTAAAAATCAGGCGACTGCTGTGCTCGCGTCAGAGCTTTGTTAAAAGCCGCGCTCCCCTCGAAGATAACGCGTTTGTCCTGATGGAATATGAGAATGGCGCGGTCGGCAGTCTGTGGGCCTCCGCCGTTAACTGCGGCTCCATGCATGGGCAAAAAGTGCGCATCGTCGGCGCTAAAGCCAGTATCGAGTGGTGGGATGAACAGCCGAACCAGCTCCGGTTTGAAATTCAGGGCGAGCCGGTACGCATCCTGGAAAGGGGCATGGACTATCTTCACCCGGCCGCGCGTGCAGATGACCGTATCGGAGGGGGACATCCGGAAGGTCTTTTCGAGGCCTGGTCAAACCTCTACAGACGTTTCGCGCTGGCTATGGATGCCACCGATCGGGGTGACGACGCCTTCCTTAAGGATTTCTGGTATCCCGATGTGCATGCGGGGCTGGCGGGCGTCAAATGGGTGGAAAACTGTGTCCGTTCAGCCGAATCCGGCTCGACGTGGGTGGAATGCTGATATCGACTGTAGTGGATGAGCGCATCAGTCTGTTGAGGATGAGATTTGCGATTAAGTGACTTTCTCTGCCTGAAACCCGACTCAGGCAGCATGAGATAACGTAAAGGTGGCATCAATGAAAATTGCATTCGACGTAGATGTAATCAAAGATCTGGGTATCACCAAAATGGTCCGTCAGGTGTCGGAATGGGGCTACAAGTACATCGAGCAGTCTCCGCATCCGGAAATTAATCCGTTCTATAAGCATCCCCGCGCAAGCCGCGAAATCATTGCGGAGTATAAGAAGGCCCTGCGCGAAACGGGCGTTGAAATTTCCTCTTTCATTTGTGTTTACCGATGGTCTGGCCCGGATGAACTGCGCCGACAGGCGGCGGTAAAAAACTGGACACGCCTCGTTGAAATCGCCGTCGAAATGGGGGTTCAGGTTATTAATACCGAACTGGCGGGCGATCCTAATCAACCTGAAATCTGCGATGAGATGTTTTACCGCTCGATGGAAACACTGCTTCCGTTGTTCGAACGTGAAGGGATCCGTGTAGAAATACAGGCGCATCCATGGGACTTCTGCGAAGAAAGCGACGAAACCGTCAATATGGTCAGGTCATTCAGGAGTGATAACGTTAAATACGTTTACAGCGTCCCGCATACCTTTTTTTACGATAAAGGAAAAGGGGACGTAGAGAGGATGCTTCGTCATGCGGGGCACGATCTCTCTCATGTTCTCATTGCCGATACGATGAATCACACCAAACATTGCCGCTACATTGTCAATCCACCCGGTGTCGATGCGACCATTCATCAGCATGTTGGCATCGGAGAAGGCGAGGTGGATTTTGAGACGCTGTTCCGCACCCTGCGGGAAATGAAGTTTGCAGAGCAGACGTTCAAAGTGGGTGGCGAACCTGTCGTGGCCGCTTCGCTGTTCGGTTACCCGGAAAAAATGAAATATCAGGCCGTTGAGACCCGCGAGCGGATAGAACGGGAATTGCTCACGCCGTCTCGCTGAGTCATCTGCCCGGCATGATGGGGAAGGTATTCCTGCATTCACGCCGGGCTTTTAAGCGATACCTCTCTGACTGTTACTGCCTCAGTACAGACTGTCTGACGAAACGGTTTATCGCTTCTCCTTGCTCACCGCTGGCTTTAGCCATCTTCGCTGTCCATTTCTTTCTGTATTTGGCATGACATCCATCCCTTACGGCTGTCTCTGCCTTTATCTGTCGCGAAACGCATTATGCAGAAGTCGCCACATATGATGGGCTGCCGGGGTAAAGCGCCTGTCGGAGTTCCGTAACAGGTGACACTGAGCGCTACTGGCAATCGGATGATCGATTGGCACGGCGACAAGTGTGCCCTGGCGAATCGGGTCGGCGGCGGCGTGGGCCGTCATAAATGAGACGCCGAGCCCGGCCTGACTGAGGTTCATGGCGGTCGAGAAGAGGTTACACCGGTAAGCCGGATGAAACTGCAGGCCCTGGCTTTTGAACATCGCGTTCATATGCCGCTGCAGGCCAAAGTTTTCTGTGAGGGCGATAAGCGGGTGAGCAGTCAACGCTTCAATGGTGATGCTGGCGAGACTGGCGACAGGATGCTGCGGCGCGACGACGGCACAAATCGGCCCCCACTTAAAACTGTGCCGCTTCAGTTCCGGTGTGCCAATCGGACCAAACGCCAGCGCCATATCCGCTTCGCCGCTGACGATATCGTTCATCATCTCCTGCATGCTGCCGACCACAATATCGACAAACACCTGCGGGTAAGACTGGGCAAATTCGCGCATAACCCCTTCGATAAACGCCGTGATCAGTCCGCCGCCAATGCGCACCGAAAGCGTTCCGCCGCGCATATGGCGCAGATCTTTAAGCTGGCTCTCCAGCTTTTCGCGCCGCATACGGCTGACAAAATAGTCCTCTGCCAGCAGGCGTCCCGCTTCGGTCAACACCACGTTACGCCCACGCCGTTCCAGCAAGGGAAGCTGTAGCGCACGCTCAAGTTGTGCGATTTGACGGCTGACGACCGACGCATTAACCCCGAGGATATCTGCCGCGCGGCGAATGCCGCCCTGATTACCGACTTCATACAGATAGCCCACCTGTTTATCCTGGAACATCTGCCACATTTCCTCGTTACTGTTGACCTTAAGGCAACAATAACATCACTCCACGGCTATTTATCAAGCTCTTTAAATAGTGATAATCAAATTAACCGTTAATTTTCGCTGGTCAGAAAAGAAAAAAAGCGAACAACATCGTACTGCACCAAAAGCGCGCCCAAAAACGGTGAGAAATTATTTGCCTGCGCCTTTAGGCAGGCAGAGAAAAATACACTTCTCCGAAAAGGGATATGACGTTCTCATGTTTTTTTGGGAAGGGTTTTTACTGCACTAAAAATCTTAATAAAAGAGGTTTATTTCACGGCTGGGCTATTCAGGCATGGATCCTGCTTAGTATCAGGACTTTTCCATTACAGATGTAAAGAGAGATGATATGAGCGAATCAAAAACACTGAAGCAGCCAGATAAAGAAGCGACAGAGGAGTGGAAAGTGGGGCCGGGCGCGTGGATTTCACTGATCATTGTGCTGCTGGTCTTTTCCGGCTTCTTTTTTAAAGTTGACGGTATGGCCTGGCTGGGTGCATTCGATTTTACCACGTTAGGTGGCGCGTTCGGCACCATGAAAACGCCGGAAACCAATACCTTTATCGGCAGCGGCGGCCTGAGCGCCAAAGCCGGCTTTCTCTTTGCACTCTCGCTGGTGCCCACGGTAATGCTGGCACTCGGCCTGCTGGAAATCTTCACTCATTATGGCGCGATCCGCGCGGCACATAAATTACTTACTCCGCTGTTAAAACCACTGCTCGGGATTCCGGGTTATACCGGTCTTGCGTTGATTACCGATCTGCAAAGCACCGATGCCGGCGCGGCATTAACCAAAGAGCTCTATGACAGCAAAAAAATCACCCGTAAAGATGTGGTGATTATGGGCTCGTGGCAATACTCGGGTGCCGGGTTGATTAATAACTATTTCTCTATCGGCTCGGCGATGTTCGCTTCATTAACGCTCCCCATTATTATTCCGCTGATTTTAATGTTTGTTCTTAAATTCGTCGGTGCCGCCGTGGTTCGCCTGGCATTAAATACTGTTTATAAGCGAGATTTCGACAATGAATAATCAGGCAAAAGTCTCCGGTAATCCGTTTGATATTTTCGTTATTGGTGCGCGCAAAGGGTTTAATATCGCCATTAATAATCTGATGCCAAATGTATTAATGGCCTATGTCATCGCAGAAATGCTTAATTTGCTGGGCGTGATGCAGATTATTGGGCACATTTGCGCCCCGCTGATGGGGCTTTTTGGCCTGCCGGGCGAGGCGATCACCGTACTGTTAACCGCCTGGCTCTCTTCCTCTGCGGGCACCGGCGTTGCCGTCAGCCTGCTGAGTAAAGGCCAGCTTGATATGGCCCAGATTACCATTCTCGCGCCCGCCATCTTTTTGATGGGCTCGCAACTCCAGTACATGGGGCGCCTGCTGGGCGTGGCCGATGTGCCGAAGAAGTACTGGCCGTTACTGATGGCGGTCAGCATTCTCAATGCCGTAATCGCCATGCTGATTATGCGCGTTATTGCCTGAGCACTAAGGAGTAAGACGTGTCGCGTACACTTGAGCACTTTAATTACCTGCACCAAATCCCGGAACTGGGGTTCGAAGAGTTTAAAACCTCCGCCTATATCGCGGGCGTACTGGAGGCGGCGGGCTACCGGGTCACTCGCCAGGTAAACAACACCACCGGTATTGTCGCCGTCCTGGACAGCGGTAAGCCTGGCCCGACGTTAGCGCTGCGCGCCGATATGGATGCGCTGGGGCATATCATTGACGGCCAACATGTGGCGCGTCACACCTGTGGGCACGATGGCCACTCCACCGTCGTACTGACCACCGCCCAGGAGGTGATGGCTGAAGGATTGGTGAAAAAGGGCCGGTTAAAATTCATCTTCCAGCCTGCGGAAGAGCTGGGCACCGGGGCGATTGCCCTGACCGAAGGCGGCGTGCTTGATGATGTCGACATGTTGCTCGGCTTCCACCTGCGCCCGCTGGAGGAGTGCCCGATGGGCCAGGCCGTGCCGGCGATGTACTACTCAGCGTCCGCTACCGTGGAAGTGATGTTCCACGG
Source organism: Pantoea sp. SGAir0183 (assembly GCF_043545505.1). Lineage (NCBI taxonomy): Bacteria > Pseudomonadati > Pseudomonadota > Gammaproteobacteria > Enterobacterales > Erwiniaceae > Pantoea > Pantoea sp. SGAir0183. The sequence continues at coordinate 2,231,098 of NZ_CP028053.1, read as the reverse complement.
CAAAGCGGCGCACGCCGCGCGGCCACATTTGGGCGTCAATGCACTGGATGCCGCTGCGCACGCGGTGCAGGCGGTGAATGGCATTCATCTTGCTCCGTCGCTGACATGGAGCGCAAAAGCGACGCGGTTTCTCTGTGATGCGGGCGTAACTAACTCAATCCCTGATAAAGCGCAGGTGTGCTGGGATCTGCGTGCGGCAGAGAACGAAGCGATGGCTACCCTCAAACCACAGGTGGTACGCGCGATTGAGAGCAGCGCCGCCGCCTATGGCGCACGCGCAGAGATCCGCATTCTGAAAGAGATGCCCGCCGCCATTATCCATGACGAGGCCACAGAGGTGATCGCACGCGGTATTCGCAGCGTATTTGGCGAAACCGGCCTCACTGCGCCGAAGTCGACACCCGGCAGTGAAGACTTCTTTCACTATCTGCGTCTTCGTCCACAGATTAAAGGCGGCTTCTGGGGACTGGGGGCCAACCTGACGCCCGGTCTGCATCATCCGGAGATGCATTTTGACCGTGACGCGCTGGCGCTTGGGGTGAAAGTGTTTAAAGCCTGCGTGCAGGATGTGCTTGGCTGATTATCACGGATGCCCGTGGCGCAGGAATGTGCCATGCCCGCCGGACATTAGCGACAGATAAGAGAGCCGACGAGGCTGTCTCACAGTGCCGCCTCAGCAAAAGTGAAGGATAAATATCGTTTACCCTCGATGAGCAAACAGTGCCCGCCATGCGGAGGGTGAGGTATTAAACGCTTTATTAAAATATTGGCGTAGTGATACGGCGCTGCCGAAGCCTGATAACTGCGCCACATATTCTACAGAATGGGGCGTGCTTTCGAGTAAGCGTTGCGCATAGGCCAGCCTTTGTCCCTGTAACCACTGACTGACCGTCATACCTGTCAGGTCGCGAAAACGGCGGGTGAAATTACGTCGGCTCATTGCAACCCGCTGCGCCAGTGAATCCAGAGAGTGCTGCTCTGCAAGATTGGCCACCATCCAGTTCAGCAGGTCTGACAGACGATCGCCTCCCGGCTGGCTATGGAGAGGCTGTTCAATGTACTGGGCCTGTCCTCCCTGGCGATGCGGGGCCGTGACCAACCGGCGTGCAATCTTATTGGCGATATCGGCGCCGTGCCAGCGACGAACCAGGTGCAGGCAGCAATCAAGACCGGCGGCTGTCCCGGCAGAGGTAACCAGCCTGCCGTCATCCGCATCCTGATACAACACATCTGGCATCAGCTTGATTTTGGGAAAATGCTGCGCGAAATACGGTGCTGCGCTCCAGTGTGTAGTCGCTTTGTATCCGTCCAGTACGCCAGCCTCTGCTAACACAAACGCACCCATGCACAACCCCACGACCGTAGCACCGCGCTGTCGTGCCATTCGTATCGCATGCAGCATAGCGTCCGACGGACGCTCCTGTGGGCTACGCCAGGAGGGAACAATTAAGACATCCGCGTCTGTTGCATCTTCGAGCGTCAACTCACTTTTTAGCATAAAACCCGCACAGGTACGGATTAAATCACCGCTGGCGGTCTCGGCTGCGCAAACCCGCAGGTTAAAAGCGGGCAGGCCATGTTCGGTACGGTTTTCAAAAACCAGACAGGGCACTGAAAGATGAAAAGGACTGATGTCATGAAAAGCCAGTACCGCGATATTTTTGCACGACATGATCATTCTCCATAACGATGGCCCAATACTTTCGTGCGTTGTCTTTCGGGACGCTGTTGCTGAGATTATCGTCGGGTGAAGATGGTGTCTACGGCTTTACGCTCTGTAGAGCCACTAATCTGAGGAATTTGGCTATGACCGTTTCCGCTTTACCTCAATGCGCGCTTATTGTCATTGATGTACAGAATGAATATTTCAGCGGCGCGTTGCCGATTGAATATCCACATCCGCAACATTCACTGGAAAACATCGCGATTGCCATGGACAGGGCGAGTGCGGCAAACATACCGGTAATCGTGGTACAGCATACTGCGCCTGCAGAATCACCGCTTTTTGCGATTAACAGCGATGGCTGGCAGTTGCATCCCGTTGTCGCTTCACGTCCCCGAGCGCTTCTTTTGAGTAAAAATCGGGCCAGCGCTTTTACCGGAACGGGACTGGCGCACTGGTTAGCCGATCACGCCATTAACACGCTGACGGTAGTGGGCTATATGACTCACAACTGCAATCTTTCTACCATTAATCATGCGTGGCATAACGGCATTGCTGTGGAATACCTCAGTGATGCTTCAGGTTCAGTTCCTTACCAAAATCAGGCAGGGCGCGTGAGTGCAGAAGAGATTCATCGGGTATGCTGTGTAGTGCTGCAGTCAAACTTTGCGGCCGTGCTGACTACTCAGCAGTGGACAGCCTGCATTGAGAGCGGCACCGTACCGGTGCGCGATAGCATTCTGCGCTCCAACCAGCGCGCCCGGGGGTTGCTGTGTGATGCAGCGCCATGCCTGGACGGAAATGTGGTCTGAAAGCAATACCGGTGACAGTGGTAAATGCCTTCGACTGTTACTGTGTCAGGGACACCACCTCAGGCGGCCCGTCCAGTAAAAACGTAGAAACCAGCAAATGCACCCTCATGCAGAATCCCATTTACACGGGTTCTGCGTGTGAATCGACAATCATCGCGGGGCGCCTTTCAGCAAGTCGTCTTGACAAATCCTCTGGCGATCACCGTTACGATAAGTACACATCCTGGTGCGTTCTCATCCGGCTGCGTGCAGGATAATTAACAGCTCACCCTGCTAATATTTACGTTCCGCTGAGGCCTGCCACTGCTCACGCGTCATCGCATAACACAGGCTTGGCGGGGCATTTTCGACGTCATAAATCTCTTTGATGTAGCGCAACCCGCTTTTCTCCAGCACATGAATTGAAGCCTGATGATGACGTCGTACCGATGCGGTCACGGACGCCAGCCCCAGCTCGTTGAAGCCGTAATCCAGGGCAAAACGTGACAGCTCAGTAGCATAACCTTTACCCCATGCCTGGGTATCAAAGCGATAGCCAAGATTATTGGTCAACTCACCGGCAAACTTACGTACGCTCAACCCACCAAAGCCAATCAGCGTATCGGGCGCATCTCGCGTCGATATCGCCCAGCTTTCAAACCCGTACCGTTCAAAAGCGGTCAGCCTCTCGGCCAGCTTCTGCTGCGCGAACGCCAGGCTCGGATACGGGCCTGCCGGGTTAAACGTGTTGGTCGCGGGATCGCCATAAATGCGGAACAGATCCTTGTCATCGGAAGGGCGCATAGCTCTGAGCAACAAACGTGCTGACTGCAGATACATTATAAACCTCACTGTTATGCCGTTATCCACGCCCACTATTAATAGCCTTTTTACAGAATCAGGAGAAGCAATGGTGATACAACAACTGCGCATTGCGCGCCCGGTCAGTGACCTGACCGCGAGCGCAGACCTGTACTGCACTGGCCTTGGATTGCATAAACTGGGGGAGTTCAGTGACCATGACGGATTCAGCGGCATTATGCTGGGTGATAAGACCTTGCCCTGGCATCTGGAGTTTACGTTTTGTCAGCACCATCCTGTCCAGCCCGCGACAACGGTTGACGATCTGCTGGTGCTGTATCTGCCGGACGCGGCGTGCTGGCAGCAACGTTGTCAGGTAATGACGCGTGCCGGGTTTACTGAAGTGACGTCTTTTAACCCGTACTGGGCAAAAAACGGCGCAACCTTTCAGGACAGGGACGGCTATCGGATCGTTATCCAGCATGCCGCATGGCAGGCCTGACGGCATAAGTAATAAGCAGGCGCTACCACACGGACTGGTGGGTTTATGGCGTGCGGCTCTCTCTTACAGATGAGACGTTTGAATCTGGCGTCGCCCATGGCATGATGAAAACCCGTTTTTACGCCGAGCCCACACATGATCGCCATTGCCTGTTTACATACTGCGGCCAGCAATATTCCCATCTTTGACGATGCAGCGAGCCAGTTGCCGTCGGGAGATCTGCAACTGAGTCATCTGGTGATGCCGCAGCTGCTGGCGGAGGCCGAAGCCAGTGGCGGACTGACGCCGGAACTTCATGCACGGATCGGCGCGTTGCTGGCGAGTCTGCAACCCCATTTTGACGCCATTCTGATGACCTGTTCCACGCTCGGACCGGTGGCTGAAAGCTTTACAAACGCATCTTCGCCGTGCGTGGTCTGGCGCACAGACAGCATGCTGGCAGAGGCGGTCCGCGAAAATCCCAGGCAAACGGTCGTGCTTTGTGCGGCTGAATCCACGCTGGGCGCCACGCGGGCACTGTTTCACGGTGCCAACGGGCGGGCAGAGGTCGTTCTGATTCCGGGGGCGTGGCAGAAGTTTAAAGCGGGGGATCAGACCGGCTATCTTGCCTGTGTAACAGAAGCGGTTGAAGCGGCCTGGCAGCAGGGCGCAGAGCAGGTTGTGCTGGCGCAGACGTCAATGGCACCGGCGGCGGCGCATTTCGCATCAACACGTCAGCCCCTGACCGGCCCGCATCTGGCGCTACAGCGTTGTCTTCAACACTATCAGTAAGGCCGCACGCCGTGCGGCCATAACGGTTTACTCGTCCGGCGTCAGTGTTCCTTTTGCGCCGTGAGGTTCAGAACGCAAATACTGCGGCGGCGCTTTCACCGTTGCATCGAATGCGGCAGCGGCGTGCCATGGCCAGCGTGGGTTATAGAGCATACCGCGTGCCAGCGCGACCAGATCCGCTTCCCCCTGCTGCAAAATATCTTCGGCTTGCTGCGGCTCGGTAATTAAGCCTACCGCAATCACCGGGATACCGATTTGCTGACGAATATCCCGCGCGAAAGGGACCTGATAGTTCGGGCCAACGCTGATCTGCTGCTGTTCTGACAGGCCCCCACTGGAAACGTGGATATAGGCGCAGTTCAGCGCTTCCAGCTGTTGCGAAAAGGCAATGGACTGGCTTACATCCCAGCCGCCTCCAACCCAGTCGCTGGCAGAAATACGCACGCCCACTGGAATGGCGGCCGGGACGGCCTCACGTACTGCTTTAAAGACCTCAAGCGGATAACGCATTCGGTTCTCCAGTGAGCCGCCGTATTCATCATCGCGGGTATTGGAAAGCGGCGACAGAAACTGGTGCAGCAGATAGCCGTGCGCGGCATGCACCTCAATGAGTTTAAGGCCAAGACGAACGGCCCGCTTTGCCGTAGCGACAAACGCCTCTTTGACACGCGCCAGCGCGCTGGCGTCCATTGCGCTGGGCGGATGATCGCCTTCACTGAACGGCAGGGCGGAAGGGGCCACGGTTTGCCAGCCACCGTTCTGAGGCGAGATGTGTTCGCCGCCTTCCCACGGCACGTCGCAGGATGCTTTGCGCCCGGCATGACCCAACTGAATACCAATCGGCATATCGGAATAGCGACGGATGTCAGCTAATACCGCCGCCAGTGCGGCTTCGGTGTCATCATTCCATAACCCCAGGTCGCCGTAGGTGATACGACCAATATCTTCTACCGCGGTCGCTTCAATGATTAACAGTCCAGCCCCTGAAAAGGCGAGCTGCCCCAGATGGATACGATGCCAGGCGGTTGCGCAACCCTCTTCAGCGGAATACTGACACATTGGCGCAATAACAATTCTGTTATCGAGCGTTAATTCACCGAGTGAAAAAGTGGAAAACAGCGTGCTCATAAAAACCTCATGTCTGAGAATCAATACGTTGAAAAACTATAGTGGCTGAATGCAAAACAGGGGCGACAGGCGGCAAAACAATTTATCCCTTAACTGATATTAGTTACATCATACAGTTAAGTTTCTGATTTACACCGCACGATGAGACAGCGGTGAAATGTTTAAAAATGCAGACTATGCCGGCGTTGGCAGCAGGAAAAGGATCAAAAAACCCTGCTGTTATCATCCGGATAATCAGCAGGGTTCGGAAGGGCTAAAAATGCGTTGCGAAGATGGAGATGTCACTAGTGTGCTCTCTGCAATGCCTTCTCATCCAGCGCATACAGGGTCGCGGTCGCTTCCAGAATATGCTGCTGGTCATTACCGGGTTTGTGAGAATCAACCTGGGTAATGTGGTAACCCACAGCACCGGCCTCAGTGGCTTTGCGCAGCAGCGCATCAGTCACTTCCTGCATTGAGGTCGCCCAGGTCACCGTCGTTACGCCCATCGGGGTGATGGCATTTTTTTCTTCCTGAGATAAGCCGCTACGGATAAACACAGGGCTGACTGTCTGAGGAGAGAAGATAGACAAAAGATCCTGAACAAGTGCTTTCATTTTAATGCTCCTGAATATCGGAATGTATCGCTATCACGGGCAAACGACGCGACAGTGATCGTTACGGGTTTGCGATGTGCTTACGTTTTATTGCCGTGTTAAATACTGTCGGCAGAAGTTATCAAATACCTTTTCAAGTAAATGAATTTGGCTTTTCTTGCTAATCAGAGGCTTATGAAAGCTTCCGCCACACTTGAGCTGAAATTTGGCAGGATTTTTGTGTCTGCTTACAGGTTGTGAAATTAAGACACAAAATCCCAACGTCAAATTAACAAACAAAGTCGGCACGCCCTGGCATTAACGTTGGGTCATCCGTGTGCTCACTTACAGAGCTTTACACAGCACGCTTTCTGCAGCAGGTTTTTTAAAGTGATGCCTCAATACATTGATATAAAAGCTTTTTATCCGTTACGCTGAAAGCGATGGCCAGACAGGGGGAAGCAGGAGGGGGATTTTCTTCATAAAACTGTCACACGTCGCCGTAATACTGCGCAGCCATCAATGTTACAAACAGACATTGTTTGACATGGGTTGAAACCTGGCTTGTCTGTCAGGGGCTTGCCGCAATAATAGGGAGAGTTTTATGTCACGCAAACCACGTCTTTACCGTACCGCTGCCGCGTTTTCTCTGGGTAAACTCAGTCTGCTTATGCTGGCAATGGGCGGTATGACCGCCAGCTCCGCCGTGCTGGCGGCAGAAGTGAAAGCCAAAAATGTGATTATCATGATTAATGACGGGGCAGGCTGGGGCACCTGGGATGCAACAGCCTACTGGCAGTATGGCAGCCGTGAAAGTACGCCGTATGCCGCGTTTCCGGCAAAATATGCCATGACAACCTATCCCCTGAATGCCTCAAAAAAAGCCACGCACAATAATGCCTCTCTGGTTAATTACGATCCGCAGAAAGCCTGGGATACAACCCGAACAGATAACAAGGATCTGCCGTTCAGGGGTTACGACTATCTGGCGGTGAATCCTACGGACAGCGCCGCCGCCGGCACAGCGCTGGCGTCAGGAATTAAAACCTATAACAACGCCATCAACGTCGATAACAACGGACAACCGGTTGATTTTGTCACACTAACGGCGAAAGCCATGGGCAAAGCGACAGGCGTCGTCACCAGCGTGCCGTTCTCCCACGCCACGCCCGCCGCCTTTGGCGCACAAAACGCGTCGCGTAACGATTATCACGCGATTGCGAAACAAATGCTGACGTCAGGGAAACTGGAAACGCCAACGGCACCGACTGTCAGCATCTGGCTTCAAACGAAACCACCGTGGGGTGCGGAGAAGATGCGCACCGTTACCTGTCTGAAGCTGACTGGACATTGCTCAATGCTGGCAAGCTGGCCCCTGCGGGTGGTCAGCCGTGGAAAGTGGTGCGCAGTACTGAGGCGTTCGCCCGCCTCGCCAGTGGCGCGCTGGTGCATAGCGGCCCGTTACTGGGATCGCCGAACGTTGCCCCCAACGGCACGTTGCAGCAGGGCCGTCAGGCCGCCATTGTTGGCAAAGATGCGGCGAATCCGTCCGGGGATGCGTTTATTGCCACGGTACCGACCCTGAATACGATGACCCGGGGAGCCATTCAGCACCTGAGTAAAAACCCCGACGGCTTTTTTATGATGGTCGAAGGCGGTGCGACTGACTGGTCCGCGCATACCAGCAATGCCTGTAGCGAAAAAGGCGACTGGGGAATTCCTACAACCCCAACTGCGTCGGCGTGGAATATGGTCGCCTGATTGAAGAAAGTGCAGACTTCAACAACGCTGTGGCCTCCGTGATTGAATGGGTAGAGAAAAACAGTAACTGGAACGAGACGCTATTGATCGTGACGACCGATCACGACAACGGCATGCCAATGGGACCCGATGCGCAGAACATCCCTTTCCAGGCCGTCATTAATAAAGGGAAAGGCATGATGCCCGGCATCTCATTCCGTCCAACCGGCAACCATTCCAACGCGCTTGTGCCGCTGTGGGCAAAAGGCGTTGGGGCCGATGCCTTTGCGGAGCGCGTGCGTGGCAACGATGCGGGCTATGCTAAGCATGTGGGCTACAACCAGGGCGACTATATTGATAACACCGACGTTTTTACCGTTGTGAAGGCGGTGCTTGAAGGCAGGGCGGTCGAAAAAGTGATGCCCGACCACGTAAGTAAATCATGATGTGACGTTGTCACCATGAGCGGGATTTTCGGTCCCGTGGTTTTTACCTCTTGCCCGTTGCCGGTCGGCCTGTGCTGATCGGCAGCGCGGTTTTATGCCAGACCGGACCGCCACCTTCCACACTCAACAAATTTTTTTTAACGAGCCAGCAATATTTTGCGGGCTCATTCGTCTACCTCATCATGTTCATCACTGCTGAGGTCATACAACTATGAGAAATGTCGATAATCACCCGTTTCACCCTTCTCGCGGCATGGGCAGGCACCGCCTGCCAAAGGCGTTCATTGTCGGGGGCGTGTTAATTGTCGTGCTGTGTCTGCTGGTCATGACACTATGGAATGCCATACTGCCTGCCATCACAGGCGTTAAAACAATTGGTTTCTGGCAGGCCGCCGGACTGCTGCTGCTGTGCCGGATTCTGTTTGGCGGCCTGGGCATCAGACCGGGGATGTTTGGCAAGGCGCGGCGGCGCATGCATGAGCGCTGGATGCAGATGACACCGGAAGAACGGGATGAATTTATGAAGCAACGGCGTGAAGGGTTTGGCCATCGTGCTCACCATCGTCGGGACAGATGCCGGGAAGAGCAGCCACCGTCTGCGGACACTCATTCTGACACCCGGTCAGAGTAATGACGATGAAGGCCAGCGCATTACAAGCCGCATCACTGGTAAAAGCGCTTGAACGCTGCAAAACAAAACTCCACGCTTTTATCCGGGGTCGCATCGCCGTTCGCGATGAGGCTGAGGATATTTTGCAGGAAGTGACCTGTCAGTTGATCGGGGTGGAACAACCTGTAGAGAATATCTCGGCGTGGTTGTTTCGGGCGGCGCGTAATGAAATGACCGACCGGGCGCGTAAGAAACGAGAACTGCCGCTTTTTCCTTACGTGCAGGATGATGATGAGGAGGAGGCGGTAGACGTCGAACTGGCGGAAACCCTGTTTGGCACGCCGCAAACGCCCGAAGACGATTATCTCAGGGGGCTGCTTTGGGAAGCCCTGGAAGCGGCACTGTCTGAACTGCCGCCAGCGCAGTTTGAGGTGTTCGATAAAACAGAGCTGCAGGGCATAAGTTACAAAGCACTGTCTCACGCTACCGGCGTAAGCGTTCAGACTCTGTTGTCGCGCAAGCACAAAGCCGTGCTGTATCTGCGTATGCGCCTGCGTGCCGTTTATGACGATCTGACAGACGACAACTAAAAAAGGCGGCCAGTGGCCGCCAACACGAACACAGCAGTGGCAAATGATGAAGCTGTCAGCCTTTAACGCCACCGGCGGTCAGGCCATTAACCAGCCAGCGTTGCGCAAGCAAAAACACCAGGGTAATCGGAATGGCAGAGAGCACGGCAGCGGCAGCAAAATCCCCCCACAGATAATTTTGCGGATTGAGGTACTGCTGCATCCCGACGGCCAGCGTATAGCTGTTCACGTCGCGCAGCAGTAAAGACGCTACCGGCACTTCCGTCACGGCGGCAATAAAAGCCAGAATAAACACGACGGCTAAAATGGGCACGGACAGCGGCAGCAGCACCAGACGAAATGCCTGCCACGGCGTGGCACCGTCAAGGGCAGCGGCCTCCTCCAGCGAGCGGTCAATCGTTTCGAAATAGCCCTTAATTGTCCAGACATGCAGCGCAATACCGCCCAGATAGGCGAAAATCACACCGCTGTGAGTATTCAGGCCGATAAACGGCACGTATTGTCCAATGCGATCAAACAGGGCATAGAGCGCCACAAGGGACAGTACCGCCGGGAACATCTGAAAAATCAGCATGCCTTTCAACAGGCTGGCGCGGCCTTTAAAGCGCATACGGGCAAAGGCATAGGCGCAGGTGGTCGACAGCGCCACAATGCCCAGTGCGCTGATCGCGGCAATTTTCACGGAGTTCCAGAGCCACAACAGCACCGGAAAGGGCGGCGGCGTAACGGAACCGTCGGCGTGCTGGACGCTGAACCCCAGCGCCAGCCGCCAGTGCTCCCAGGAGATCTGATCGGGGATCAGGCTGCCGGTGGCAAAGTTACCGGCGCGCAGCGAGATGGCCACGACCATCAGCAGCGGAAAGACGATTGCCGCGATAAACGTCAGCAGCAGCAGATGCGTCAGAAGCAGACGCAACCGTTGCGATTTGGGTTGAACCATAGCCATAACGTCTCCTTAATCAAATTTCATTCGGGCAGCTTTCAGATTCAGCACCGCCAGAGCGCCAACCAACAGGAAAATCAGCGTCGCAATCGCGGCCGCCAGACCAAAATCCTGCCCGCCGCCGCCTTCAAACGCGATGCGCCATGTGTAGTTCACCAGCAGGTCGGTGTAACCGGCCGGTGTGGTCGTGCCGAGTCGGTCAGGTGCGCCATTGGTCAGCAACTGAACCAGTACAAAGTTATTAAAGTTAAAGGCAAAACTGGCAATCATCAGCGGCGTTAACGGCTTCAGCAGCAGCGGCACCGTAATTAAAAAGAAATTTTGCAGCGGGCCCGCACCGTCCATCGCAGAGGCTTCATACAAATCCTCTGGGATCGCTTTCAGCAGCCCCATGCACAGGATCATCATGTAGGGGTAACCCAGCCAGGTATTCACAATGATCAACATCGTGCGGGCCAGCGTGGGATCGCTAAACCATGCCGGTTTGATCCCAAACAGCGTACTGAGCAGCACATTGATTTCGCCGAAGCTCTGATTAAACAGCCCTTTGAAAATCAGGATGGAGATAAACGCGGGCACGGCATACGGCAGAATCAGCAGGACGCGATAAATCGCTTTGCCTTTCAGCGCCTCCCATTGCACCAGACAGGCCAGCACCATGCCGACAGCGACCGTCAACACCACCGTCAGTAAGGAAAAGATCATCGTCCAGCCGAAAATCGCCAGGAAGGGCTTTTGAATCCCCTCATCGGTAAACACCCGCACAAAGTTTTTCCAGCCCGCGCTTACGGTGAAGCCGGGACTTAACTGTTCATTTCCCCATTGCCCCTGCGCAGTGATCGCCTGGTAGAACCCCGTTTCCGGGTTTGCCCGATAGCGAAGGCCGCTTTGCTGATTTTTCAGCGTGTCACCATCCACCACCTGATACAGCGGACGTGTGCCGGAAAACTGACGCAGCGAACTCATCACCAGTTCACGACCATCCGGCATTTCAGCGCGGATCTTCCCCAGGGCCTGGCGATGCGTCGTAATGACACGGAGCGACGCGCGCGTTCCTTCTGGAATCGGCCCACTGACCATCTTCAGGTTTCCGACCGCCGCAAAGGAAAAGGGCGAGGAAACCCAGGACTGATTATCTGCGCTGTTCGTCAGGACCAGCTGCCAGCGATCGTTTATCGCAAACAGCGAAAAATTCAGACCTGCGCCGTCCTGATAGTGTCGGCTGAGTAAGACCTGCTCCGCCCGTTCCTGACTCAGCTGATGGGTGCTGCTGTAGTTGGTGAAAGCAATGCCCACTGTGCAGACCAGGGGAAACAACACAAACAGTGTCATTCCGGCCAGTCCCGGATAAACATAGCGCCAGGCGTAAGCCCGGCGCTGGCTGTAAATCCCGATCCCCAGTCCGCTGATCACCAGCGTGAGCAGGGCGAACAGGTATTCCCCCTGGGCGTACATCAGCACTAACAGGTAGCCGACCAGCAGGCAGCACATGCCCAACACCAGACCTTTCAACAACGAACGATGCCGTCCCGCTTGCGGTTTTTCTGACATGACCCGATTTCCTCAACGGCAAGAGGCGGACCCGTTTTACCGGCCCGCTTTATAAGGTTTATTTATTCAGACGTGACTGCGCATCCTTCAGCGCGGCATCGACGGTTTGCCGACCGCTGAGGGCGTTAAGCGTGGCGGTGCGCATGGCGTACCAGAAGGCCGCCATCTGCGGAATATTGGGCATAATCTCGCCGTTTTGCGCATTGTTCATGGTAGCGGCGATACGGGTGTCTTTTTCCAGTTTTTGCTGAAAAGACTTCAGCGCCACCGCGCCCAAGGGTTTGTCTTTGTTGACGGTTTCCAGACCCGCATCCGTCAGCAGGTAGTTTTCCAGAAATTCTTTTGCCAGCTCTTTATTAGGGCTGGCCGCATTGATGCCGGCGCTCAGCACGCCAACGAAAGGTTTAGACGGTTTACCGTTTAACGTCGGCAATGCCGCAACGCCGTAGTGAATACCGCTTTTATCAATATTGCTCCAGGCCCAGGGGCCGTTAATCGTCATGGCCGTCTGGCCTTTATTAAAGGCGGCTTCGGCAATGGAATAGTCGGTATCCGCATTCAGGACCTTTGCCTTGACCTGATCGACCAGAAACTGCAAACCGGCTTTCGCCCCGGCACTGTCGACGCCCGTGTTGTTGACATCGTAACGGCCCGCGTTTCCTTGATAGGCATAAGCGCCACCGGCGGCCAGCAGAGGCCAGGTGAAATAGGGTTCCTGCAGATTAAACATGATGGCGCTTTTGCCTTTTGCGCGCAGTTGCTTATCCAGCGCGGCCATCTCTTCCCATGTTTTCGGCGGCGTTGGCAACAGATCTTTGTTATAAATCAGCGACAGTGATTCCACCGAGACCGGATAGCCGATCAATTTGCCATTGTAGCGAACCGCATCCCAGGTGAAGGGGAAGATCGTTTGCTGAAAGGTCGCGTCCGGCGTGACTTCGGCTAATAAACCCGACTGGGCATAGCCGCCAAAGCGATCGTGCGCCCAGAAAATAATATCCGGGCCATCACCCGTTGCGGCAACCTGGGGGAATTTTTCTTCCATCTTATCCGGATGTTCGACGGTGACGTGGATACCGGTTTCCTGCTCAAACTTTTTCCCCACCTCGGCCAGGCCGTTATAGCCTTTGTCACCGTTGATCCAGATGACCAGTTTGCCTTCTTCAATTTTTGCCATGGCTGAGGCCGAGAACAGCACAGCCGCAAGGGCTGACAGAGCCAAAATCTTTGCGCCGGTTTTCATCTTTAACACTCCATCCTGTTAGCGGAAACACATCTGTTACCTGCGCCACATTGTGGGTGTTCTGTCGGGCTTCTCATCCTCCTGCGGTCTACGCCTGCGCCAGCCGGGCCGTGATCGCCGTAGCAAAATAAGCGCGTTATCACGGTACAGCTCACACAATGGCCCCCACCAGACTGCGTTATCCATCACAAAAAACGGCGCGGCGGCACGCAGTTCGTCCGCCTCGCCATGTTCTCCTCCTCCCGGCTCCTCCCCCAGCAAAAGCGCGTTTGCGGAGGATGTGACGGGGTGAGGCTCTGCGCATAGTAAACGCCAGAATTTTCCGCTGCCGTGCAGGCCGCATTCGTGAGTGAGAGGAAAGCACTATGGCAAGCGTCGTATTACGCAATGTCACCAAAGCCTGGGGCGACACGGTGGTGTCGAAGAACATTAACCTGGAGATGGCTGAAGGGGAGTTCGTGGTCTTTGTCGGGCCGTCGGGATGCGGCAAATCCACACTGTTACGCATGATCGCCGGGCTAGAAACCATCACCAGCGGAGAATTGTTGATCGGCGATCGGCGAATGAATGATGTCCCACCCGCTGAACGCGGGATCGGGATGGTGTTTCAGTCCTATGCGCTTTATCCCCATCTCTCTGTCGCTGAAAACATGTCTTTCGGACTGAAGCTTGCGGGCGTGAAGAAAGCGGACATTGAACAGCGCGTGACGCAGGTCGCCGAAGTGCTGCAACTGGCACATCTGCTTGACCGCCGCCCCAAAGCGCTCTCCGGCGGGCAACGTCAACGTGTGGCCATTGGCCGCACTCTGGTGGCAGAGCCGCGCGTCTTTTTGCTGGATGAACCGCTCTCTAATCTGGATGCCGCGCTGCGGGTGCAGATGCGCATCGAGATCGCCCGTCTGCATAAGCGCCTCGGACGCACGATGATTTATGTCACCCACGATCAAATCGAAGCGATGACGCTGGCCGACAAGATCGTCGTGCTGGACGCCGGACGCGTCGCACAGGTTGGCCGACCGCTGGAGCTGTATCACTATCCGGCCAACCGCTTTGTCGCAGGGTTTATCGGCTCGCCCAAAATGAACTTTCTGCCCGTCAAGGTCACGGCGACCGCCATTGAGCAGGTACAGGTGCGCCTGCCCAATAACCAATTTGTATGGCTGCCGGTCGACAGCACCGGTGTGCAGGTCGGCAGCAACATGTCTCTGGGCATCCGTCCCGAACACCTTCTATCCAGCGAGATCGCCGACGTTACGCTGGAAGGTGAAGTCCAGGTTGTCGAGCAACTGGGACATGAAACGCAGATCCACATCCAAATCCCCGCCATCCGTCAAAACCTGGTGTACCGCCAGGAGGACGTGGTGTTGGTAAAAGAGGGCACCACGATGGGTATTGGCTTGCCGCCCGAGCGTTGTCACCTGTTCCGCGAGGACGGAAGCGCGTGCCGCAGGCTGCATCAGGAACCCGGTGTTGAGCCCGCCAAATACAAAAAGCAATAACCTCAGGAGATCGAAAATGTTAACTCTGCGCAAGCTTTCCCTCGCCGTGGCCGTGGCGACAGGCACGCTGTCTGCGCCGCTTATGGCGGTGGATTTTTCCGGTTATGCGCGCTCCGGCATCGGCTGGACCGGTAGCGGCGGCGAGCAGCAATGCTTTCAGGCAACCGGTGCACAAAGTAAATACCGCCTCGGCAACGAATGCGAAACCTACGCGGAACTGAAGCTGGGTCAGGAAGTGTGGAAAGAGGGCGATAAGAGCTTCTATTTTGACACCAACGTGGCGTACTCGGTTTCTCAGCAAAATGACTGGGAATCCACCTCACCGGCGTTTCGTGAGGCCAATGTCAAAGGCAAGAACCTGATTGATGCGCTGCCGGGTTCTACGATCTGGGCCGGTAAGCGTTTTTATCAACGCCACGATGTACACATGATCGACTTCTACTACTGGGATATTTCGGGACCGGGGGCGGGCCTGGAAGATGTCGATCTGGGATTTGGAAAGCTTTCTTTTGCGGCAACCCGTTCTTCAGAAGCGGGCGGTTCGTATACCTTCTCCAGCGATCGAATCCGCAATTACGCCACCAGCACAGCTGACGATGTCTTTGACGTACGGCTGGCCGGACTGGAAACCAACCCTAATGGCGTGCTTGAGCTGGGCGTGGACTATGGTCGTGCCAATGCCCGTGACGGTTATCGCCTGGACGAGGGCGCCTCAAAAGATGGCTGGCTGTTCACCGCAGAACATACCCAGAGCATGCTGAAGGGCTACAACAAGTTTGTGCTCCAGTACGCCACGGACGCGCTGACGTCACAGGGCAAAGGGTTAGCGCAGGGCAGCAATATCAATAACAACGGCCGGCTGTACCGGATCCTGGATCACGGCGCGATCTCGCTGGCAGAGCGCTGGGACATGATGTACGTCGCGATGTACCAGAACACCGACCTCGATAACAACCGGGGCAACGAGTGGTACACCGTGGGCGTGCGGCCAATGTACAAGTGGACACCGATCATGAGCACCCTGCTGGAAGTGGGCTATGACAACGTGAAGTCTCAGGAGGTCGGCGAGCGCAATGGCCAGTACAAAATCACGCTTGCCCAGCAATGGCAGGCAGGTGACAGCATCTGGTCGCGCCCGGCGCTGCGTCTGTTTGCGACCTATGCCAAATGGGATGAGAAGTGGGGCTACAGCAAAGATGCGGCGGGCGATCTCACCACGCTGGCCGCACGTGACAGCAGTGGCAACGGCTTGTTCACCAACAGTCGTGGCAACAATGACGAGTGGACCTTTGGCGCCCAGATGGAAATCTGGTGGTAAGGCGATCCCCGGTTAACGTTCTCTCACCGCATTCTTTTTTTCTGGTAGCGGCTGCTATTGCCTGGCGGTGCCGCTGCCGGTTCTGCGAGGTTCACAATGAAAATGCATAAAGTCGGATTAGCGCTGAGCCTGAGCGCAATGCTGCTGGCAGGGCACAGCGCTACTGTCCGCGCCGAAATCAATCTGATGCCGCAGGATGTCTCTGCCGCACCACACTTTTCACAAACCAGTCTGCAAAGCCTGACCTGGCAGCCGCTGGATACTTCACGCGCTCAGGTGACAGTGCTTGATGGCAGCCATTCACGATGGAATGTCCCGGGGATGACGGGCCCGGTCGCGGCTTACAGCCTGCCTGCGACGCTGGGAGAGCTGACCATTACCCTGAGCAGTGAGGTGCAGAATAACCAGGTCTTTGCCCCTAATGTGCTTGTCCTGGATGAACATCTCCGTCCGGCCGCCTGGTTTCCGAGCCGCTGGTTTACCTATCAGCAACCCGGCGTAATGGCCGCTGACCGGCTTGAAGGCGTAATGAAACTGACGCCCGTGCCGGGGCAGCAGAAAATCTATCTGTTAGTGTTCACCACAGAAAAGGATCTGACACAAACCACCACGCTGTTGGATCCGGCAAAAGCCTATGCCAGGGGAACCGGCCACGCGGTGCCGGATATTCCCGATCCCGTTGCATGCCATAGCCTCTCGGGCAGGCTAAAAATCAACGTCAGCACCAGTTCCGCCTCCTCAATACTGGTCGGGCCGTTGTTTGGCGCTTCCCGTTCAACGCCCGTGACGGTCGGACAAACACAACCTGCCGTGCAGGCCGCGCAACCCACTGCTGCGCCTGACACAAAATCTCAGCCCCTTGTCACCGATACCGAAAGCTACTTTAACCAGAGCATCAGGCAGGCAGTGGCCCAGGGCAATATTGATAAAGCGCTTAAACTGCTCGACGAAGCAGAGCGGCTCGGTTCACCTTCCGCACGAAAAACATTTATCAGCAGTGTTAAAGGCAAGGAGTAATCACTCCGCAGTGCTGATTTGCTCCACCTGGTGCGCTGAGGCGCACCTTTTTTTGTCAGTCAGAGAAGTAAATACGAATGTCGGCCGGAAAATTGAACGACTATTCGAAATGATGACATGTTAAGCCATGCTGAAATACTCTCGATGGGTTGTCTTTTTCTGAGGCGGGCCTGCAACTTTCACAATAACTTTGAAGACCTTGAGGATTATTTATCGTTTCACGCGCGGGTGTGGTTCCAAAGTGATTAGGCGTCTGAAAGTAAATATGCTGCCGTCCGTGTGTCACAGAGCATTTCGGGCAACTTTTATATTCAACGTTGTTTTTGACTTTGGGAAGCCCCCTGTTTAAAGCAATACCGCAACACGCACAGCAACCGATCATCGCACCCTCTCAATATATTAATAAATCTGATTAATATCTTTGCCAGTGTGCAAGTTTCGGTCCAAAGGTAAATTGAACCCGGCCACAGAAATGACATATGAAGCGTAGCCAACACCCAAATTCATTTAGCAGTCCATATCGGCATTGTATTTTGGTTGATATGGACCGCATTATTTTCTTATCCGCGCTTCTGCGTCATGGTCGCCAGCAGCCCGTTAATCCGCGCATCGGCAAACATCGCCTCCAGCGGCAGGCTGAGCTTACGTCGCCAGTTCGGATAGGTCTCCACCGTGCCGGGTACATTGACCGGAGAAGCCATATCCAGCCAGTCTTCGGGCTGCAAGCCCAGCAGGGCGCTGTTGCAGTCAGCCAGATAGCAATGAAGCGCGGTATTCAACACCAGACTCATGCGCGGGCTGTTGGCCTGCACCAGTGCGCCGTTCTTCAGATAACCCTGGCGCTGCAGGCTCTGCAACAGCGCCGCGCGGGCTGTCCTGCGCTGGCGATGGAGCCCGGCCAGCACCGCGTTGTCAGGATAGAGTCCCAACTGGCTGCCGAGCGTCAGATCGTCGTGTTGCCACCAGCCGCGCAGCGTTGGCATATCATGGGTGGTGGCTACCGCCATGGCCTGCGCAGGCCATGCGGCAGGCGGACGAAAGGCGCGTTCAGCGGTTCGTTCAAAGTAGAGCACTTTGTAGGAGTAAACGCCGGCATCACGCAGTTTCGCCACGATGGTATCCGGTACTGTACCCAGATCTTCTCCGATCACCATGCAGCGGTGACGCTGGCTTTCCAGCGCCAGAATGGCCAGCAAATCGTCGACAGGATAGGTCACATAGGCACCTTCCGCTGCCGTTTCACCCGCCGGAATCCACCACAGACGCAGTAACGCCATCACATGGTCAATACGCAGTGCGCCACAGTCACGCATATTCGCACGCAGCAGGGTTATCCAGGGTTCGTATGCCCGGTCATACAATTCCCCGGGATGCAGCGGCGGTAATCCCCAGTTCTGGCCAAGCGGTCCGAGAATATCCGGCGGCGCGCCCACGCTGGCCGCCAGGCAATACAAGGCACGCTGGCTCCAGGTTTCAGCCCCATTCGCGGCCACGCCGACGGCGAGATCGCGATAAAGCCCCAGCGTCATCTGTAGCCGCTGGCTGTCCTGCCAGCACGCCGCAAATTGTCGGGCGGCAAGCCATTGTAACCACTGATAAAAACGGATCTCATCACCGTGTTCGATGCGAAAGGCGTGCACGGCGGCGCTGTCCGGCTGTTGATACGCAGCGGGCCAGGTATCCCAGCCGTGACAGGTTGGATCCTGACCCACAAACCAGGCCTGTAAGGCATCGAAAATGCCCTGATGCAGCAGGCTTTCACCCCCCTGAACGATAAACGCCTCGAATGCGACGACCTCACTGTCCTCGTTATCACGCTGCAAAAACTGCGCCCACGCAAACCGCAGTGCGGTGAGCTTGAGCGAAGCGACAGCGGGATAATCCACCCATTGTGCCGCGCGGGCGCGCTTGAGAACGTCCTGCGTTTCTGCCGCGAGCCACCAGTCCTGTGCGGCGGCGCTCAGCGTAAAATCAGCCACATCGGGCACGCTGATATACAACACATTCAGCCAGCGCCGGGAAGAGGGACTGTAAGGACTGGCCTGATCGGGCAGCGCGGGGAACAGCGCATGTAACGGATTCAGACCGATAAAGGCGCCGCCTCGCTGACCGGTCTCGTTCACCAGTTGCCGCAGATCGGCAAAATCGCCCATGCCCCAGTTGCCCGCTGAGCGCAACGAATAGAGCTGCACACAGATTCCCCAGCGCCTGCGCCCTTTAAGCAACGCCTCCGGCGCATAGCAACGTGACGGTGTCACAATTATCTGGCAGATAACCCGTTGCATGCCTTGCGTCAGGCGCAATTGATGGTAGCCATCAGGCAGTTCCGGTAAGCACAACGGTTTATCCGGCTCACATTGCCCCGACCAGTGCTGCCCGCATTCGCTTGTTAACTGCCAGCGCGTGGGACCGGTCAGCACAGGCGTTAACACTATCGGTTTACCCTGCGCGATAACCCATACGGGGGGCAATGGTGTGGATGGGGCCGACTCGCGCGCCATCGCCGTCAGCAAACGCTGACGCGTGAGGGCAGAAACCGTCTGCACCGTTCCATGCGCATCCACATATTCCGTTGCTATGCGGCCCGTCTCCTGAGGTGGATGAAAAGGCGTCATTGTAATTATCCTTTACGCTGCCAGATGCGCTGCTGGTAATGGCGAATCGCACGGTCCGCGCTGAACATTCCGCAGCGGGCGGTATTCAGGATGGCTGCGCGCGTCCACGCCTGCTTATCGGCCCATAAGGCTTCGGCACGTTGCTGAGCATTCAGATAGTGACGGAAGTCAGCCAGCACCCGCCAGGGATCGCCGTTCTCAGGACCGAGACTGTTTAACAGCAGGTCAAACGCGTGCGTATCGCCCGCGCTAAAGGTGCCGTTTTCCAGCGCCTGTAAGGCCTGATCGAGTTGGACGTCGTTGGTGCGCCACTGAACAGGATCGTAATGCCCGGCCTTCAGCGCCTGCACCTGCTCCACGGTGTGGCCAAAGATAAAGATATTGTCTTCACCGACCTGTTCGGCAATTTCGACGTTGGCACCATCGAGCGTACCTATCGTAAGCGCACCGTTCAGGGCCAGCTTCATATTGCCGGTGCCGGACGCTTCTTTGCCCGCCGTTGATATCTGCTCTGACAGGTCCGCGGCAGGGATCAGCCGTTCAGCAACAGAAACGTTATAGTCCGGAATAAACACCACTTTCAGGCGATCGGCCACGCGCGGGTCGTGATTTATGACCTCAGCAACCTGATTAATGGCGTAAATGATGTTTTTGGCCAGCGCATAACCGGGTGCCGCTTTGGCCCCGAAGATCACCACGCGCGGACACAGGTTCGCCTGTGGATCGCGATACAGCATCTGCCAGAGGGCGATGATATGCAGCAGCGTCAGATGCTGCCGTTTGTATTCATGCAGTCGCTTGATTTGCACATCAAACATCGCCGCGGGATTAACGACAATGTCGGTCCGCTCAGCAATCCACGCGGCCAAATCCTGCTTGTTTTGCTGCTTGATCTGCTGATAGTCGGCACAAAAACCGGCATCATCCACCCAGTTTTCCAGAGAGGCGAGCGCGTCCAGATCGTTGATCCACGGCCGCTTCAGCGTGTGGCTTATCAGGCGGGCAAGGCGGGGATTGCACTGGTTGATCCAGCGGCGTGGCGTAATGCCGTTAGTGACGTTATGAAACTTATCAGGCCATAGTGCGACGTATTCCGGGAACAGCTCTTCTTTGACGAGTCGGGAGTGCAGCGCGGCGACGCCATTTACGGCAAAGCAACTCATTACACACAGGTTAGCCATGCGGAGTTGCTTATGATGTACGATCGCCAGTCGGGCCCAGACCGCGTCATCGCCCGGCCAGCGTGCATCCACTTCTGCCTTTAGCTGGGCATTGAGGCGGTGGATGATCAGCATATGGCGCGGCAGCAGGGCGCGGACGATGCCGGTATCCCAGCACTCCAACGCTTCAGGCAACAAAGTATGGTTGGTATAGGCAAATGTGCGCTGGGTGAGGGTCCAGGCGCTGTCCCAGCTGAATTGGTGCTCATCGATCAGCAGCCGCATCAGTTCGGGGATCGCCAGCGTGGGATGCGTGTCGTTTAGCTGAATCACTTCGTAATCGGCCAGGCTGTCGAGCGAACGGCCCGCCTGCAGGTGGCGGCGAAGGATATCAGTCAGCGAACAGGCGCACTGAAAGTACTGCTGCATCAGGCGGAGTTTTTTGCCGGCCTGATGATGGTCGTTAGGGTAAAGGACTTTCGTCAGCTTCGCCGCATCCATGCCCTGTTTTTCAGCCCGCATAAACGCCCCGTTGTTGAAGGTTTGCAGGTCAAATGGCTGCGCATGCGTGGCCTGCCACAGCCGCAGCGGCTGCGTCACACCGTTTTCAAAGCCGACCACCGGCAGATCCCAGGCTTCGCCCTTGAGGTAAAACGCGGGCTGCCAGCGGATTGTGCCGTTTTCGTTGCTGACTCTGCCGCCTAAGCCCACCTGGACATCCCGCCGGGCATTGTACGTAAACCAGGGATAACGCTCGCGCTGCCAGTCGTCGGGTTGTTCATCCTGCGCGCCGTCGACAAAACGCTGACGAAACAGACCGTACTGGTAATTCAGGCCATAGCCGGTAGCGGGCTGACCGACAGTGGCCATCGCGTCCAGAAAGCAGGCTGCCAGACGCCCTAAGCCGCCATTACCCAGCGCCGGATCGCGCTCGTTTTCCAGTACGTCACTGAGTGACACATCCCATTGCGATAAGGCGGCAGCGACAGCGTTATACCAGCCCAGGTTGAGGAGGTTATTGCCGGTCAGTCGTCCGGTCAGAAACTCCATCGACAGATAATTGACATGGCGTTGATCGCCGGAAGCGGGCCGGGCAGGGAGCGCGCGCAGCATTTCAGCCAGCGCACCACTCAGTGCGTGCCACCACTGATGCGGCGTCATCTCGTGTGCCTCTTGCAAGCCAAACTGTTGCCACTGGCGCGCCAGCGCAGCGTTAAAAAGCGATTGATCAAAGGGATGCTGTGTCATAGCCGAAAATCCTGTTTTAAGGAGAAAAGGAAATAACCCACAGTGTGCTTTTGCGTTTCGGCGCGCGCCTCCTCCCGGCAGAATTTCGCGCAGGCGGAGCCGCAGGGTGGAGAGCCTGAGGGAAGTCCGAAAGTTTTACTTAAGTGTGATTAGATTCGCTTTTGTGAAGATTCACTTAAGCGTCTGCTTGCTTTATCCGAAGGGATAGCTGAACGTGTGAAGAATAATTACGAAGCGTAAAAAAATGATGCGCCGAAGCAAATGGAGAAGCGTGCGTCTATGTTAATTCCCTCAAAACTCAGCCGTCCTGTCCGGCATGAAACCACGGTGAAACGCGAGCGACTGATGCGAAAATTATCCGCCGCCGGTAACTATCGCCTGGTGCTGGTGACGAGCCCCGCTGGCTACGGTAAAACCACCTTGATCTCCCACTGGGCAGCCGATAAAGCCGAGCTGGGCTGGTATTCCCTGGATGAAAGCGACAACCAGACGGAGCGCTTTGCGGATTATCTGGTAGCGGCCCTGCAGCAGGCCACGCAGGGATGCTGCCGCCGTAGTGAAGTGCTGGCGCAGAAGCGGCAGTACGTCAACCTTAACGCACTCTTTACCCAACTCTTTAACGATTTGCAGGAATGGCATAAGCCGCTGTGGCTGATCATTGATGATTACCATCACATCACCAATCCGGCGATTCATGATGCCATGCGCTTCTTTCTACGCCATCAACCTGAAAACGTCACGCTGGTCGTGCTATCGCGTAATCTGCCGCAGTTAGGCATTGCCAATCTGCGCGTGCGCGAACAGCTGCTGGAACTCAGCAGCCAGCAACTGGCCTTTACCCATCAGGAAGCGCAGGCGTTTTTTGCTGCCCGGCTGCCCGCACCGCTGGCGTCCGACGAAACCGGGCGCCTGTGCGATGACGTCGCAGGCTGGGCAACGGCTCTGCAGCTGATCGCCCTGTCGGCCCGGCAGGGCGCAGGCGCGGCGCAGCATTCGGCCCGACGTCTGTCGGGTATTAATGCCAGTCACTTAAACGACTATCTGGTCGAGGAAGTGCTGGATAACGTGACGTTGCCCACCCGCCATTTCCTGTTAAAAAGCGCGCTGCTACGTTCGCTCAATGCGGCGCTGATCGCCGAAGTCACCGGTGAGGAGAACGGCCAACGCTGGCTGGAGGAGATTGAGCGCCAGGGGCTGTTTCTGCAACGCATGGATGATTCCGGTCAGTGGTTCAGCTATCACCCGTTATTTGGCAGCTTCCTGCAACAGCGCTGCCTGTGGGAGCTGGCTGCAGAGCTTCCCGCCCTGCATCGTGCGGCGGCAACCAGCTGGATGGCGCAGGGCTTTCCGGGTGAAGCCATTCATCATGCGCGCGCCTCAGGCGATGCTGAGATGCTGCGGGACGTGCTCATTGAGCACGCTTGGTCTCTGTTTAACCAGAGCGAGCTGCCGTTACTGGAATCGTCGTTGAAAGCACTGCCCTGGAGTATGCTGCTGGCGCATCCCAACCTGGTGTTATTGCAGGCCTGGCTGATGCAGAGCCAGCACCGCTTCACAGAGGTGAACAGCCTGTTGGCCCGGTTTGAGCAGGAGAGCCGTTGCGAAATCGATGCGGTCCTGCGCGGCGAGTTTAACGCGCTACTGGCGCAGGTGGCGATCAATGACGGTAATGCGGATGAGGCCGAGCGTCTGGCGATGCTGGCGCTGGACGCGCTGCCTGAAAGCCGCCACTACAGCCGGATTGTCGCGACCTCGGTGCACGGCGAAATTCTGCATTGTAAAGGCGAACTCAGTAACTCGCTGGCGCTGATGCGCCAGACGGAGCATATGGCTCGCCGGGAAGATGCCTGGCACTATGTGCTGTGGAGCCTGATTCAGCAAAGCGAGATTCTGTTTGCCCAGGGCTTTCTGCAAACCGCGTATGAAACCCAGGATCGGGCCTTCGCGCTGGTAAAGGCACAGCATTTGTCTCACTTCCCGTTGCATGAGTTTCTGCTGCGCATCCGCGCCCAACTGTTATGGGCCTGGGGACGGCTGGATGAGGCGGAGCAGGCCGCGCGCGACGGCATGAAAGTCTTACAGGGTTTTCAGCCGCAGCAGCAGATCCAGTGCCTGGGTTTACTGGTGCAGAGCGCCATCGCCCGTGGCAACCTTGATAACGCGCGCACCTTATTAAATCGCCTGGAGAACCTGCTGAACAACGGCCGCTGGCATCATGACTGGCTGGCCAATGCAGATAAAGTGCGGGTACTGTACTGGCAGATGACCGGCGATTTGCAAAGCGCGCGTGACTGGCTGCGTCAGACGCCAAAACCGGCCAGTGCCAGTAACCATTTTTTACAGGGACAGTGGCGTAACGTGGCGCGGGCGCAGATTCTGCTGGGGCAGTACACTGAGGCCGAGGTGATTCTGGACGAGCTGAATGACAACGCCCGGGCGTTGCAGCTAATGAGCGATCTCAACCGCAATTTGCTGTTGCTGAATCAGATCTACTGGGAAACGGATCAGCGCGCAAAGGCCCAGCAGGCTTTACTCAGTGCGCTCAATCTGGCACGCAGCACCGGCTTTATCAGCCATTTCGTTGTGCAGGGTGAAACTATGGCGCAGCAGCTCCGTCAGCTGTTACAGCTGAATACACTTGATGAGCTGGATCACCATCGGGCGCGGCGCATCCTGAACGAGATCAACAAATATCACCGCCACAAGTTTGCGCATTTTGATGAAGGCTTTGTCAGCCGGTTGCTGAACCATCCGGACGTACCGGAGCTGATCCGCACCAGCCCACTGACGCAACGTGAATGGCAGGTGCTGGGATTAATCTATTCCGGCTACAGCAACGAGCAGATCGCGGCCGAGCTGGATGTGGCCGCCACCACCATCAAAACCCATATCCGCAACCTGTATCAAAAACTGGGCATCACCCATCGGGCGGAAGCGATGACGCATGCGCAGTCGATGCTGAAAATGATGGGGTACGTGTAGGGAAAGCAACAGGCAGCCGGGTGCTGCCTGGGCGTTTTACGCTTTTTTGTTTCGCGTGTCAGGCATCAGTAAGGTCACAAAGCCAAGCAGCGGTAAAAAGCCACAGGCGTTGTATACCGTGGTAATACCGTACCAGTCCGCAAATTTCCCCAGTGCGGCCGCGGCGATACCGCCAATCCCAAACATCGTGCCAAACATGATCCCGGCCACCATGCCCGTGCGGCCCGGCAGCACCTCCTGGGCATAGACGACCAGCGCGGCAAACGCCGATGAAAAAACCAAACCAATGCAAACGGTTAACATCGCGGTCCAGAACAGGTTGGCGTGCGGCATCAGGAGCGAGAAGGGAATGACGCCCAGAAAAGAGATCCAGACCACCGCCTTACGTCCGATACGATCGCCCACCGGGCCGCCAACCAGCGTCCCAATCGCCACCGCGGCCAGAAAGGTAAACAGGTAAATCTGGGCTTCCGGCACCGGTAACTGGAAGCGCTCGACCAGATAAAAAATGTAGTAGTTGCTGATCGAGGCAATATAGGTGAATTTAGCCAGTAACAGCACGCCCACAACGGACAGCGCCAGCTTCACATCGCGCGACGACAGGGCGCGCAGTGACCGCTGGTTGTGCTTTTTCATGTGGGCATGACCGTGCTTCACCGTCCAGCGGCTGATACCTGACAGAATGATGACCGCAAACAGCGCGATCAGCATCAGCCAGCCCACCGCCAGCTGTCCGTGCGGGATGATCAGCATCGCGGCGACCAGCGGCGCAAAAGCGGTACCGACATAGCCGCCGACCTGGAAGGTGGATTGTGCCGTCCCAAATTGCCCGCCCGAAGCCATCCGTGCCACACGCGACGCTTCCGGATGAAACGTGGCTGAACCTACGCCGATAAGCGCCGATGCCATCAACACCACTGAGAAATGCGGCGCGATGGCCAGCAGCCCGATGCCGATGAGCGTCGCAACCATACCGGACGGCAGCAGCCAGGGTTTGGGATGTTTGTCGGTATAAAGGCCAATCCACGGCTGCAGCAGCGAGGCGGTCATCTGATAAATCAGCGTGATCAAGCCAATCTGGGCGTAGCTGAGCGCGAAGTTGGTTTTCAGCAGCGGATAAATGGACGGCAGCATGGCCTGGATAAAGTCATTACAGCAGTGGGAAAAGGCCACTGCGCCCAGTATCGACATCACAATTTTCTGACTGTCATCAACGTTGGCGGCCAGTCCGGGCTGACTGGTTTTCACTTCACTTGAGTATTGAGACATGCGCATTTCCGTGTGGGAGGACTTTACGTTTATTGACGTATATTACGCCACGCAGCGAATGCGGTGCTGACAAAAGTGCTATTTTGGGCTGAATAGTAAAATATTTGTTAATGATTTGTGTCAGAGGGCTTTAATCAGACACACAGAAGCGGGCTTATCGACATAAGCGCCGTAAGGTGCGGTTTCCTGAAAATGGCAACGATGATAAAACGCCACTGCCCGGGTATTCACCCGGCGCGTTGAACACCGCAGCGCGCGATAGCCACGCGCGCGGGCAATCTGCTCAAGCGCGGCCAGCACGGCCGCGCCCGTACCGGGGATATCGCGGGTGGAAAACATGCGCTTCAGTTCGGCTGTCTCAGGGGAGACATGCACCAGCGCCCCACAGCCAATTGCCTTGCCCTGGCTGTCTCGGGCCAGCACCCAGGTCGCCGCCTCAGGCGCGCTGAAGTGCTGTGTCCCCGCATCGCCAGTAAGGGCAGACAGTTCCGCTGACAGCCGGGCCGTCAGGACCTGTAACGCCGGGGTTGCTGCCTCGACAACCGCCACGGTTATCACGGCTGTTGCCCCCAGCGGCTGCGCAGGTAATTCACTGCTGGCTGCGTTTGTGGCTGATTCAGGTAGTCTTCCCGGAACAAAATCGTGCCGCTGACCTGCGGCAGGGAAGCGTTAAGGTCAAGCTGCCGTTTCAGTTCCGGCACGCCGCCCTGAATCGTCCATTCCGGCTCGTTTTTGGCGGGCACCCCGACTTTGTATAAGGCGATACCGATATACAGACGCGTTTTAGTCGGCTTAACAACGTTAGCCCACCAGTTCGCCAGCACATCGTAACGGGCGGCACTGCGTGAGAAGGGCCAGTAAATCTGGGGCGCAATATAATCCAGTAAGCCGTCCTGTACCCAGCGGCGTGTATCCGCATAGGACTCATCGTAGGCCGCCGCGCCGCGCGTATCCGAGCCGGCAGCATCGTGCGAACGGTTACGCCAGACGCCCGCCGGGCTGACGCCAAACTCCACCTGCGGCTTGAGCTGCTTGATCGTGTGAGAAACCTGCTCGATCAACAACTGTGTATTATGCCTGCGCCAGTCTGCCTTCGAGGCAAAGCCCTGACCGTATCGAATAAACGTCTGACTGTCGTTCAGGGGCGAGCCGGGCGACTCGGCGTAGAAGTAATCATCAAACTGCACGCCATCGATATCGTAATGTTTTACAACTTCAGCCACGATGCTGGTTATCCAGTCACGCACATCCGGAATGCCGGGATCGAGCACGTAACGATCCCCCGACGTGCGAATCCAGTCACGATGCAGAACAAAGACGCTGGCAGGCTGCTGTGACAGGGTGCGGTTCAGCTCGGCGACCGTTGAGGGTTTGGTATTCACGGAAACGCGGTAGGGATTAAACCAGGCATGCACGCGCATACCGCGCTTATGGGCTTCATCCAGCATAAACTGCAGCGGATCAAAGCCCGGGTTCTGACCTGTTTCGCCTGTCATCATGTCTGACCAGGGCAGGATCTTCGATGCCCACAGCGCAGTGCCATCCGGTTTGACCTGAAAGAACACCGTATTGATTCCCAGGCTTTTCAGCTTGTCGAGTTTATCGGTCAGCGCACGCTTTTGCTGACTGACGCGCAGCGCCTCATCGCGGATATTCACCGAGGCGATCGGTGGCCAGTCGAGACGGGAAACCGTCGTCAGCCAGACGCCGCGTACAGGCACATTCTCCCGCACCGGTTGGCTGGTTACCGGCGGTTTACTGACGGTCGGAAAGGGCGTGACCAGCGATTTTGGCGGTTCCGACGAACAGCTGGCTAATAACAAAGCCGAGGCGGCGAACAGGCCGGCTCGGCGTCCCGTACGGGCGCGATAAACGTCGCGAAAAGTGGCGATGGTAAACTCCGTGTCGCGTAGTCCTTAACTGGAACAGTATTCTGATCCTATTTGGCGTAAAGTCAATTAACCCGGCCTGTCTATACTTATCACCTGATGACAGGGGGCAGACGATGCACACTTTTAAAGGAAATAA
Organism: Pantoea sp. SGAir0183; assembly: GCF_043545505.1. Lineage (NCBI taxonomy): Bacteria > Pseudomonadati > Pseudomonadota > Gammaproteobacteria > Enterobacterales > Erwiniaceae > Pantoea > Pantoea sp. SGAir0183. The sequence goes on along the minus strand of NZ_CP028053.1, from coordinate 2,202,608 downwards.
ACAGGGGCTACCGGTGCGCTACTGCAGGCAGTGCCATAAACCCATGACCTGGCGTAAAAAGTGGGCAAAATGCTGGGATCAGGTACAGTACTGCTCTGAACGTTGCAGGCGACAGCGTCGAAATACCGCTGACGGAGAATAACATTTTCTCGCTTCGCCTGGCTTTGCCGCCTCGGTGAAACATTTAGCAAAAGTTAACCTGAATTTTACACGACTGTTCTCACGCGCCGTTGCGATTACTGTACCAGGCTTAATAAAAACAAAAACAGTCAGTCTGGAGCAGCAATGAAAGAGCAAAACAGGACGGAAGGTGTGAAACCCTATGATGGCGCAGCGGGCGGCTGGGGTGCCCTGAAAGCGGTAGCAGGGGCGATTCGTGGTCAGATGGCCGTGAAACAGGACGTGATTGCCTTATTTAAAGTTAACCAGCCTGAAGGCTTTGACTGTCCCGGCTGTGCCTGGCCCGATCCCAAACACACGTCCTCCTTTGAGTTCTGTGAAAACGGCGCGAAAGCGGTGTCATGGGAAGCCACCAGTAAACGCACAACACCTGAGTTTTTCGCGGCCCATCCGGTCAGCGAATTGTGGCAGCGCAGCGCCTACGAGCTTGAAGGCGAAGGCAGGCTGACGCATCCAATGAAATACGATCCGGTAACGGATACCTATCAGCCCATCGAGTGGCAAACCGCCTTCAATGAAATTGGTGAGCGGCTGCGCAGTTATCACAATCCCGACAGCGTGGAATTTTATACCTCGGGACGTGCTTCCAACGAGGCCGCCTTTCTGTGGCAGCTGTTTGCCCGCGAATTTGGCACCAATAACTTTCCCGACTGTTCCAATATGTGCCACGAGCCAACCAGCGTCGGCTTACCTGAATCGATTGGCATCGGCAAAGGCACGGTAGAGCTGGATGATTTTGACCATTGCGATCTGGTGATCTGTATCGGTCATAATCCTGGTACAAACCATCCGCGCATGCTGGCCACGTTGCAGGAGGTGTCGAAACGCGGTGCGAAAATCGTCGCGATCAATCCGTTGCGCGAACGGGGACTTGAGCGTTTTACCGCCCCGCAAAATCCGGTACAGATGGTGACGCTGAGTTCAACGGAACTGGCGTCAACCTATTACAAAATCCGGGTTGGCGGTGATGCGGCCATGCTTAAAGGCGTGATGAAGTGCCTGATGGCGATGGATGAAGAGGCCAAAACCCGCGGCAATCCTGGCGTGTTTGACGCCGCGTTTATCGCTGAACATACGCAGGGCCTGGATGCCTTAAAAGCCGACCTTGAGGCGACGGACTGGGCGCATATTCTTAACGTTTCAGGTATGTCACGCGAACAGATTGAGCATATCGCGCAGCTTTACGCTAATGCTGAACGCACGATCATTTGCTATGGCATGGGAATTACTCAGCATCAGTACGGCACGCAGAACGTGCAACAAATTGCGAATCTGCTGCTGTTACGCGGCAATATGGGCAAGAAGGGCGCGGGCATTTGTCCGTTACGCGGTCACTCGAATGTGCAGGGCGATCGTACCGTTGGCATCACCGAAGTTCCCTCCGAAAGCCTGCTGAAGCGCATCGAAGCGGTCTTTGGTTTCACACCACCGACAAAACACGGACACAGTGCCGTTAAGGCCGTTCAGGCCATTCGCGATGGTGAGATAAACGCGCTGCTGTGCCTGGGCGGTAATCTGGCCGAAGCCATGTCGGATCCACAGCAAACCTTTGCTGCGATGCGCAAGCTGGATATGGTGGTGCACATGGCCACCAAACTGAACCGCTCGCATTTGCTGCTGGCAAAACACAGCTATCTGTTCCCGGTGCTTGGCCGCACCGAGATTGACCAGCAACAGTCTGGTGCACAGAGCGTGACGGTTGAAGATTCCATGTCGATGGTACACGCCTCACGCGGCACGCTCGATCCGGCGTCGCCTCATCTGAAATCCGAACCCGCGCTCATCGCGGGCCTGGCCAAAGCCACGTTGCCGGACACGGTCGTGGACTGGGACACGTTGACAGGCGACTACAGCCTGATTCGTGACGCCATCGAAGCGGTGATTCCGGGTTTTGACAACTTCAACGAACGTATTCAGCAGCCGGGCGGGTTCCGTTTACCGAATGGCGCGTCTGAACGTGTCTGGCATACGCCATCGGGCAAAGCACAATTCCTGGTGATGGAGGGCATCAATGAAGATCCGCGCTCGTTGAAATGTCATGATCTCGTTCTGACGACACTGCGCAGTCACGATCAGTACAACACCACGCTCTACGGGCTGGATGACCGCTATCGCGGCGTTTCAGGCCGCCGCGACATTCTGTTTATCAGTGAAAACGAGGCGGAGAAAAAGGGGGTTCGCATGGGCGATCAGGTTAACATCATTGCGCTGGACCCGGACGGCAATCCCACTCATCGCCGTCTCGATAATCTGACCATCGCAGTGCATGATATGGCCGAAGGATCGGTTGCGGCCTATTACCCTGAAGCTAACGTGTTAATTCCCTTAGACAGTTACGACACAAAAAGCGGTATTCCCTCCTATAAAAGCACACCGGTGAGGATGGAGCGGGCCCGCGCCGACGTGCCAGTTGAGGCGTCCGCAACGCGCCGTTAAACGTCCGTCCAGCTAAACCAATCCTGAACGAAGCGCCATCTGAGTGGAAATCCGCCCTCAGATGGCTATACAATCGCCGCGAATTTTACGCAAGAGGCAACCTACATTGGACACAAGTCCCGAACGATTACACCAGGCTTCTGCAGTAAGATAGTTTTGGCTGTCTTAACTGCACGTTAAGATGGCGGCTGTATCAACATCCTTCCCTGACGTGATGCGCTTTGCATCAACGCCCGCTGTAATCCATTTTATTCATCTTTGTTTTTCCGTACTGCGCCTGCCGCGCGGCGGAGAGAGGTTTATCATGGACTGGAAAATCTTTTTACTGCGCGTATCGGCCGCGCTGATTCTGGGTGCGCTCATCGGCAGCGAACGTCAGCTGCGTCAACGCATGACCGGCTTACGTACTAACGCGCTGGTCAGCACCGGCGCCTGTCTGTTCGTTCTGATGACGCAGTGTGTTCCCGGCATTGCCACCGACGCCACTCGCGTTGCCGCCTATGTGGTTTCCGGTATCGGCTTCCTGGGTGGCGGTGTGATTATGCGCGACGGTTTGAACGTTCGCGGCCTGAATACCGCCGCCACCTTGTGGTGTACCGCGGCCGTCGGCGTCCTGTGCAGCATGGGGTTGTTACTCGAAGCCGCGATAGGTTGCATGGTAATTCTCTGTGCCAACATTCTGCTGCGTGAACTGGCGCTGGGCATTAATCGCCAGTCCATCGTGTCGGCCGACGAGGCAGTACAACATTACAAAGTGCAGATCGTTTGTCTGGCGCAGGATGAAGTTCAGGTGCGCAGTTTGATGCTGCACAGCCTGGGCAACAGCGGCCTGCGCCTGCAATCGCTCCACAGTGAAGATTTGGATCCGCCACATCGCATGGAAGTGAATGCCGAAGTGATGGGCCAACCCAGCATGACCGGACAGCTGGAAAGTCTGGTAAGCCGCATTAGCCTGGAGAAAGGGGTCAGTTCGGTGCGCTGGCAGGTATGCGGTCTGGATGCGAGCGAAAACGGATAGCACAAAAAACAGGCGCCGCTACGTGAATTCTGATAAAAGAGCAGGGGAGTTATGCGTCAGATTTCGCGTAGCGTTGTTATTTATTCGCGAAAATCCGTTTCCAGGTGCGCTTTTTTACGCTATATAAAGAGAGCCTGCCGTTTGAGTGTAAGGTTAAGTAAAGCAGAGCGTAGATATTTCTATAAGCGATTGAATGGGTTATAAAAGCCCTTAGCGTTGCTCACCTTGTTATCTTTACTGTGCGGATTATTCGATGAAGCGTAAAACCTCATTCTTTTTTCTTTCCGGCCTTATGCTCCTGCTTTCTGGTTGCAGTCATCATCATTCAGATGAACCCAAGGACACCACCGCCGCTGACGCATCGCAAAACCCGGATTTGATTCCTATCGTCGCGGCGTTGCATGACCAAATGCACACCTGGCATGATACGCCGTACCAATGGGGCGGCACACAGCTGTCTGGCGTGGATTGCTCGGGCTACGTCTGGCGAACCTTGCACGATCGTTTTAATCTGCCAATGGACCGCGTCACCACAGCCGATCTGCTGCATATGGGCGTTCGTGTCACACCGGAACATCTGCAACCAGGCGATCTGGTGTTTTTCCGCATTGGTGGCGGCATGCACGTTGGCTTCTACGATACGGATAATCAGTTTATTCACGCGTCGGCCAGCAAGGGCGTGATTCGCTCATCACTGAACAACCCATACTGGAAATCGGTTTATTACCAGGCGCGTCGTCTGACGCGAGAATACGGGGCGCAGGTAACACTGAACAGAGCCAGCTAAACGTGAATTATGCCAGGCAACGCTACGTGAAATCTGCCAATCCAGCACAGGGATAAGCGATAAGCGCCAGTTTTTTACGTAGCGTTGTTGTGATTTGTGGGTACAGAAGCGGACAAAAAGAAGCGGTGAGGCAGGAAAGGCGTAAACGGGCTGGCTGAGTGCGTAACCGGATATCTTATTTAACATAATATACATTATGCGTACTTTTATACATCAGGCTCCGATATGGGTTGTTCCGCGTCTTTTCCGGTTTTGCACCATTTTCTCTGCTTTTTCGCTTTGTCTTCGCTTCGCCTGATTATGTGCTCTCATATCTCGTCTTCAGGCCACATCAAAATCTGATGCCGTGCGCGTTACCAGTGATAACCGAGTCACCCCTGCAACTCATGTCTATCACCCTAAACGCGCATCAGCCGTTCTTGATGACAACTCACCTGATGTTGAGAAAACATCTTACAGGCAGTGAATACCGAAAAGCGGCGACGTGATGTTTTGCCTGGTTCCATCGCTGAGGCTGATCAGCCACGAACTGACGTCTGCAACCTGAACTGACGCGGCTACGTAAAAATTAGCGTACTGAGGTACCGAAATCCCCACAACATTCACACATATCGATTAATACGAAACGCTGTTTGATATCGGTACCCACAGATCTATGATGCCTGATGAAGGATATTAAAAGCCAACCCAGGGCCTGGCCCCGAATTTAGCAGTTTGCAAGGTGCTCACGTTGACTATTAACATCTCCATTGGCCTTCCAGGCAATGAATATTTAAGGATGTTTGAAAATTTGCGTCACATAAAACTGCGCGGATAATTGCGAGACGGGTTGCGGCAAAAGCGGATCAAAAAACATACCATCGTGGTAAGCAATCCAGTGACGTGTCCCGGTTTTAACGTTATTCCAGCGACCATGAAAAATACCACAATCCGTCGGTACGCTGGCCCCGTTGTGTCTTTTATACGATACGTTCTCTAATCCCTTATAACCCAGAAATCTTTTCATTTGCGCGAGATTGACACGTTTCTTCTTGTCGCAGAAGCCATTTTCCATAGCAATTGACAACATCTCATCATAACTTTTTTGATGTAATCGGGCCATAACCGCGATACCACATCCTTCGTCGTCTGATGGCTGTTTAATATGTAAATACGTCATTTTAGGTTCTCCTTAACGCAATAGCTGATGTGAATTAACTAATATCGGCGTCTAAAGACGTTTCTTGAAAAAAATAACGATGTCGCGGTGTAATCACAACGAGCGTTATCAAAATATGGCGTGCCTCGAAAAAAGACCGCCCTTTTCTTTTTTATTCTGCGTTTAATGAGCATAGAGAGTGATGGTCAGTCTCAATTAACGTTACCTGACAAAGCAAGTGCCTGTTTAAGGCCGATACACGCTGTTCTCAAATATCGCCAGGTTTTCCTTCGCTTCCGCGTACTGATAAGACGTCAGTTCAATCTGATTTCCGTCAGGATCGCAAAAATAAACGGACATCGACACCTGATGATCGCTGACTGTATAAGGTATGGATTGCGCGACCAGGATGCGTAATAACTGAGAGAAACACTTGGCATCCAGGCTAAATGCCACGGTGTTACCCGGCGGCTGATGGGTTCTTAAAAACAGCGATATTACGGCAGCATTATTTTTCAGCACCAGTGGACCGCCCTGCGTAAACCAAAACAGCAACGATTTATCGCGTGAAAAACCCAGCACCCGTTTATACCAGTGTTCTGCTTTCTTCAGGTCATGCACATAAATATGGACGTGGTCGATCTTGAGTAAGTTCACTTTCACCTCTTTGGTCAGGCGTAAAGAGAACCAGCATTAAACAGATTATGCCGTGATGCAAAAGCACGCGCACATAATAGCCTGCTATTTAACATAAATCCGACGGGGTGATTTAATCAGAGTCGGTCAGAATGCATTCAGGTATATTGCAGAGGCAACAGGCTCATAATATTGGCGGGATAAACCGTTTCGGTTGTTTCACTGAGTGCTTTGACGGTCCACCAGCGCGAACTGGCAATGACTGATTTCTCATTTTCACTCCAGCCCAGTGTGTTAATTTCGTTCCCTGCGGCAGTAACAATAAAGAACCGCTCATGTGCCTGCACGATCTCGCCCGAAGGCAGCGTCATGGCAAAGCATCGCTCACCGACAGACGGACCCACATCGGCACGGTGAATGCCGGTTTCTTCATACAGTTCCCTGACCGCCGCCTGCTCAAAAGATTCGCCCTGCTCTACGCCGCCGCCGGGCGTTGCCCAGTATGCGCTGCCGGCCAGCGCATCCTGCGAATGCACAAAACGAAACAGCAACACCTCATGGGAAGCATTCAGGATCAGTAACCGGGCCGAGCGACGCGTGCGCATATTCTCTTCCTTTTATTGGTGGCGTGCTCACGGATAAAGATTTCTCAACGGGGCCGCAAAAAATCCTGCCAGCGGCGCGTCAGATAGTTATGTTCATCCATCACGGCGTTCCAGACGGCAATGTGGCTCATCCGTTGCTCGTAACTTCCGCCATCGCGCACTTCCCCCTGGGGAATCAGCGGTGCGCCCCAGGCATCCAGCAGCATTTCGCGTGCGGGTTGACCACCGTACCAGAAATCCCATTCCGCTGCCGACAGATGCGTCCGGCTGCGTTCCGCGTTAGAAATGTAATAACCCTGCCGCGCCATGACCGCACCGGGCCAGCCAGACTGCCACCAGTTAAGGTAGTCGTAGGCCGCCTCTTTGATTTTGCCGGTCGCACAGCGTGAAAGCGACATGCCGCCGTACCACGCACGGTAGCCTTCACGTGGTCGCGCCATTTTATAGCCGCGCTGATGGAAATGATGACGAAAATAGATGGGTGCCCAGAGACTTTGTACTTCAACCTGCTGATTGGCAATCAGATCGCATGCCTCATCCTGCGATGCCCAGAAGGCCGCAAAATGGCCGTTACGGTGAAGGCGCGCCAGCTGTTGTGTTAACAGGTCGATCTCATCAAGCGTCAGATTACCGATATTCGCAAAGCGTGCCAGCCCGGCCCCCTGCATGGCCAGCGCCGCATCAATACCGCCCATGGCCGCATCTTCCTGTAGTGCCACCTGCCCCGTCAGCGAAGGATGTACCAGCCAGCCCCAGCTCTCTTCCTGCTGTTGCAGCACCGCAGGCAGCCGGTCGGCATGATAGGCAAAACTGTCCACGTTATGGGTAAGCGGCAACATGCTGATATGGTCACTCGCGTGGCTGCCTAAATGCATATCGCGCTGAACATACAGTCGCTCCGAAGGTACACTGCCATCGGCTAACGGCAGATCGGAACCTAGCCTGCCGGTTTTGGCCAGCGGCGTTATCTCGTCCCAGTATGTCAGTCGCTTGATTTCCAGCGGCTGGATTGCCCGGGCAGGCCAGACAAAATCGATATTATGAAACCACTGATCGTAAAGGTCATAACTTTCCGGATGCATGACCGCAATGCGCTGGGCATCTTCCACGCTGTGCAGCAGATATTCAATGCGAATGCCCAGATCGCTTTCCGCACGGACACGCAATATTTCAAGCAGCGTAACCGAGGTGCCCAGTACGCGCAATGTCAGTTGATCGTTGACTTTCGCCGCAGCGTTCATTGTTTTACTTATCCTTTACCGCCTGCTGAAAACGGCTGAATCCCTGTTTCAGTCGCTCGGGATCCAGTCCGCGCAGAATAAACACCAGTTTTGAGGTATCGACATCGCCGGGCCAGTCATTCAGGTGAACGGGCGGATGTAACGTATGCTGTACGCCATGAATCACCACGGGTGAACTGCTGCCGCTGAAACGTAAGATGCCTTTCATTCTCAATACAGACTGACCATGGCTATGTAACAGCATTGACAACCAGATAGCAAACGCGGGCCAGTTCAGGGCGTTCTCTAAGGTGATCACGCAGGTTTGCGTAAGCGGATGCGGATTCTCATCATGGGGTGCAAGACGATAACCGGACGCACCGGCTGCGCCAAGCCAGCGAAACCGCTGTTGCCCGCTGCCTTTTGCCAGGCGCAGGCCAAATAAGGGGTCCGGATCGGCCAGCGCCTGCACGGTGTCACTCAGTTCCGCCATAGGGTTCAGCCCGGCAATCCAGGCCTGAAGCGCCACGCGTTCGGTCTGTCCGATACGGTCGCATTTGCTGAACAACAGTTTATCCGCCGCGCTGACCTGGGCTATCCATTCCGGTTGATGCATCGACTGCTGCCGGGCATGCTCGGCATCGACCAGCGTCACCAGCGTGCCCTGACTGAAGTGATGTTTAAGCTGGGGATCGTGCAGCAATGTTGACAGGATGGGCGCAGGATCGGCAAGGCCGGTGGTTTCCAGAATGACCTGGCTGAACGGCGGCAGCATGCCGCGCACGCGCCGTTCATAGAGATCCAGTAACGCCGTTTTCAGTTCGCCGCGAATCTGGCAACAGACGCAGCCGCTGGGCAGCAGCACCGTATCGGGCGCGACTTCATTCAGCAGATGATGGTCGATGCCCACCTCACCAAATTCATTAACCAGCAATGCAACGTCGTTCAGATCTTGCTGCGCCAGCCAGCCTTTCAGCAGCGTGGTTTTGCCGCTTCCCAGGAAACCGCTCAGAATATGCAGCGGCAGTTTTTGATCGTGCAGCATAGCCGCTCCTCTTGTATGCCTTACAGCGCCGCCAGCCAGGCTTCATCCAGTGGATCAAGCGGGCGTTTGGTGATCTTCTCGACCTCTTTCCACAACAGGTCCAGTGAATTCACCATCACCTGCTGACCGGTTGGGCTGGAGAGCACCCAACTGGCATGAAACTCAGTCAGCGTGAGCCGCCAGGGTTTAAGCGTTCGGTTGAGCAGCGCCAGCTGCTTTAACCGCAACTGGCGCTGGGGCAGATCGTTTTGTAGCGCATCGCTCCATTGCGGACCGCTGTCCAGTAAACCACAAACGCCGCACATATCTGCTTCTCCTCAGGGCATGACATCGCCGGAATTTGGGCCAAGCGTCTGGCCAACAAACAGGTTACCGCCGGGCTCACTTGCCAGCAGTAACGCTACCGGCGCGACCTCTTCCGCCCGGCCAAAACGTCCCAGCGGCAGTTCGGCTGCCTTAGCCGTTTTCCATGCCTGATTGATGCCATCGATAAGCGGCGTTTCAATCGGACCGGGCGCGATGGCGTTCACCAGCACATTATCTGCGGACACCTCCAGCCCCAGCGATCGGGTAAAGCCTAATACGCCGGCTTTGGCCGCCGCATAATGGCTGAGTTCGGCACCGCCTTTGATACCGAGCTGCGACGCGATGTTGATCACTCTGCCCCAGCGCTGCGCCAGCATGGACGGCAACGCCCGTTGCGTCGCCAGGAAGACACTGCGTAAATCCACAGCCATCATCTCTTCCCACATGGGCAGCGTGATATCGGTACAGCGCGCCTGGGTCAGCATTCCGGCGTTATTCACCAGAATATCGATTCCGTCGAACTGCGCCAGGCAGGCATCCACGCCCGCCGTGGCGCCTTCCACGTCGCCGACATCGGCCACAATGCCAAAACACGGCACGCCAGACTGGCGACACTGATCAACCACAGTCTTGAGCTTTGTACTGTCGCGGTCAGTGAGTATCAGATGGGCACCTTCGCGGGCGAACAGCATCGCGATGGCCGCCCCGATGCCGCTGGCCGCGCCGCTGATTACACAACGTTTCATCCTGAGTTGCATGGGTTCTCCTTAATCCGGCCAGCGAACGGTGAGTCCACCGTCGACAATCAGACTCTGTCCGGTGAGGTAACTGCTCTCGTCGCTGGTGAGAAACGCGATGACTTTCGCCACTTCCTCGGCGCGTCCAACGCGACCCAGCGGAATCGCCTTCGCCGCCTTCGCCAGCCCTTCCGGGCCAAGCGAATTGTCCTTATCCAGCGACTGCGGCGTTTCAATCAGCCCGGGGATGATGGCATTACATCGCACCCCGCGCGGCGCGAGTTCGACGGCCAGCGAGCGGCAAATGCCGGGCACCGCCGCCTTCGCGGCGGCATAGTGCGCATGCGCCTGCCAGCCATATACACCGCCCGCAATCGACGACACCGCAACCAGGCTGGCCCCCGACTGAAGGTGGGCGGCAGCGGCACGGAACAGGCGCATCACGCCGGTCAGATCGACATTGAGCATCTCATCCCAGCGTGCGTCGCTCATCTCCTCAATCTCTGCCCGACGCAGAATGCCCGCATTGGCGACGACCGCGTCAAGCCGTCCAAAGTGCTGTACGCCTTGCGCAATAAACGCGTCCACCGAGTCGGTGGATCCGACGTTAAGCGGCAGCCAGAGCGCGTCACCGCCCTCCGCTTCAATCTGCTCGGCCGCGACGGCCGGATCGTGGGGATCCTGCGGATAATAGCCCGCTATCACCCGCACGCCTCTCTGGGCATACAGCGTTGCCAGCGCCAGTCCAATCCCACTTGCGGCTCCGCTGATCGCGGCAACCGGGGCTGTGTTTGCATTCTGCATAGGGTTTCCTTAGGCCTGAGGTTGAGTGGAGGCGGCGGCGATGTGCGTATTCAGTTGCGTGACCGGCCGGGCGAACAGAATAATGATGCCCGAGACAAAGCACGGAACCGCACCAAACCACAGTGCCGCCTCCTGCCAGTGTCCACCCTGACTCAGCACTGAGGTGGTGCCGACACCGGCCACAATTGCGCCCACCGGCCCCATCGCCATAATTAATGCGCCCGCAGTAGCACGAATGGCGGTCGGGAAACTTTCACTGATAAAGAACAGTGCGGCCGCATACGGACCAATCAGGAAAAACAGACCGACGCTGTACAGGGCCACGATGATGGCAAAGTTGTCCGGGCAGAACAGCATCGCGGCAAAGGCGATACCGCCCAGCATCCAGCCGGCCGCGATGGTGTTGCGACGACCGATGCGGTCACCGAGCCAGCCGTGTGCCAGATAGCCGCAATAGCCCACCAGGTTAGACAGAATCAGGATCAATAAAGAGTTATTGAACGAGACCGCGTGGGTTTTGGTAATTACCGTGGTGCCCAGCACGCTGAAGATCTGAATGGCGAACCAGTTCAGCAAAATGGCAACACCCAGTACCACGGTTGAGCGCAACGCCGTGCCGCGAAATGCCGAGGCAAAACCTGACTTCGGCTGATCTTCATACGGAACCTGATAGTCGGCCGCGACCTGGCGTGCATCCTTCTCTTTACCCTGCTCCCGCAGCGTTTTGATTTTCTTCTGCACTTCAAACTGAGGCGTTTCTTTCAGCTTCAGCGCCAGTAGCGCGATCACCAGCGACGGAAAGGCTGCGAAGATAAAGCTGCCCTGCCAGCCGATAATCGGCAGCAGAATCGCGGTCAGCGCCGAGGCCACCAGCGCACCGACCGGCCATCCGCCCTGCACCAGGCTGTAGACAAATCCCTTCCGTTTGTTGAGTTTGGGATCGTCCAGCGCAGTATAGAGTTCTGATAAATAGGTGGCGTTAACCGTTTGCTCTGCATAACCCAGACCGGCAACGGAGCGAATGGCGGTCAATGCGCCCTTGCCCCATAATCCCCCTATTGCGGTCAGCAGCGAACACAGGGCCGCGCCTCCCACGGTAATAACGATGCCCATGCGCCGTCCCAGGCGATCCACCAGCGGGCCAATGGCCAGAGCGATCACTGCCCCACCAAACGCGACCCAGGTAGCAATTTCAGACTGTTCGACTTCGCTCCAGCCAAAATGACCGCCGATCTCCGGCAGCAAGGTGCCGAAAAGGATGAAGTCATAGACGGCGAAGATCCAGGCGAAGAAGGCGATCCATGTAGCGAATTTGACATCCCTGGTGGTTAACTGCTGGGGCTGCCAGCCGTTAACGGATTTTTTTTTGTAGATGCTCATGTCGTGATCACTCTGCAAGAGAAAAAGGCTTAACGCGGTTGGCGCGCTAAGAAGTCGTCGGCAATTTCGTCGAAAGTGACGAAACGCACGCCCTGGTGACTCTGGATGTACTTAATCAGGCGCTCCAGCATCAGCAGCACCTGCGGACGGCCTGATACGTCGGGATGAATCGTCATGGTAAAGACGGCATAGTCGTTTTCGCGATATACCCAGTCGAACTGATCGCGCCAGATCTCCTCCAGATGGCGCGGATTGACAAAACCGTGGCTGTTCGGTGACTTCTTGATAAACATCATGGGTGGCAGATCATCCAGATACCAGTTAGCGGGGATCTCCACCAGGTCGGTCTCTTCGCCGCGCATCAGCGGCTTCATCCAGGTGTCCGGATGCTGGCTGTAGTCAATTTTGGTCCAGCTGTCGCCTACGCGAACGTAGTAGGGATGAAAGTCGTTGTGCATCAGGCTGTGATCGTATTTGATGCCTTTTTTTAGCAGCAGCTCATTGGTCACATTGCTGAATTCCCACCAGGGCGCGACGTAACCGGTTGGACGTTTACCCGCAAGCTGCGTCACCAGTTCAATACTGCGATCCAGCACCGCCTCTTCCTGCGCGGGCGTCATGGCAATCGGGTTTTCATGGCTGTAGCCATGCACGCCAATCTCGTGGCCGGCGTCAACCACCGCTTTCATCTGCGCCGGGAAGGTTTCGATTGAGTGGCCGGGAATAAACCAGGTGGTGCGCAGATTATGTTCAGCAAACATTTTCAGCAAACGCGGTGCGCCCACTTCTCCGGCGAACAGCCCGCGCGAGATATCGTCAGGGGAATCTTCCCCGCCGTAAGAGCCGAGCCAGCCGGCAACAGCATCCACATCCACACCAAATGCACATAAGATTTCTTTCGCCATCTTTTCTTCCTCTGGAGCGTTAAGCGCAGACCGAATCGTCTGCGGTAAAAAGACCTGCCAGTCGGCTGGCAGCATGAAGGAGCCGGCGATCTTCGCCAGCCGGTAGAGAGAAAAGCAGACTGGTATGCAACCCACGGTCATCGGTACCGCTCGGCAGGGCGATGCCCGGCATATCCAGCAGGCTGCCCGGCATGGTCAGGCGCAGCGTGGCCACGTTGGTCTGGGCGAACAGCGCGCTGTCCTGCATCAGCGGACCCAGTTCCGGTGCGGTATGGGCCACCGTGGGAGTGATCAGTATTGCGCCCGCCAGCTCCGCCGCCAGGGCCTGTTGCCACTGCTGACGTTGAGCCAGAAAGGTATCGAGCACGGCCGGGTCCTGATCGCTGGCGGCAAGCAGACGTTCGCGCACTCTGGCATCCATGCGTTCTGCGTCAGGTGAGGCTAATAAGAGGCGATGCAGCAACCAGGCTTCGCGCCCACCCGGCCAGCCTTTTTCAGCGATCCAGTCAAGCGCCTGCGTAAACGCGGTAAGCGGCTGGCGGTCAATGGCAAAGCCGGCCGCGTCGAGGCGATCCAGCATTCTCAGGCCGTTATCGCGAACGGCGGGCTGGCATGTCATGAGGAGCGCGTCGTCAACCCGGAAACGGGGTTCAGGAAAGGCGGTGGTATTCGGACCGCACAGGATGTCATCAAGAGCGATAGCATCCCGGACGCTGCGGCATAACGGGCCGAGGGTATCCAGCGAGCGGGCCAGCGGAAAAACGGCGTCCATGGCATAACGGCCACGGCTGGCGCGGTAGCCCGTAATGCCGCTGAATGCGGCCGGAATACGAATGGATCCGCCGGTATCGGTGCCAAACGCGATACAGGCCAGGCCTTCCGCGACTGCCCTGCCTGCCCCGCTGGACGATCCGCCCGGCGCGTGCAGGCTGCCCGCTGATGACCGGATAACCGGTGTACCAAACGCGGGATTCAGGCCGAGTCCGGAAAACGCAAATTCGCTGAGATTGGTTTTGCCGATCGTGACCATGCCCGCCGCCGCGCACCGGGCAACGACGGGTGCATCCTGTAGGGCGGGCGAAACGTGTTGCCGGGTGGCCGAACCGGCGGTGGTCTGGCAGTCCTGAAGGTCGAACAGGTCTTTCCAGGCCACCGGAATTCCATCCAGTGGACTCAACGGCTGGCCCTGCCGCCAGCGCTGCATTGAGGCTTCGGCCTCTTCACGGGCGCGCGCCGGGGTGAGCGAAATAAACACCGAAGGGGCATTTTCTGCGGCGGTCAGGCAGGCCTCAGTAAACGCCAGGGGTGAAAGGCGGTGCTGTGCATAAAGCGCACTGATTCCCAGCGCATCGATCTGACCCTGAATGTATAACTGACGGACGGTTTCTGGCTGCACACGCTTACCTTTAAATGTATATTGCAATTTAATGTACATTTGAAGATAGCAATAACAATGCCAGGAAAAGGACTGTTAAGTTACATATTTGTGATCTTATCGATCATTAAATAATTTAAATCAGCAATAACAAAAGCTTAAATTGGGAGTAGTGACAGACATTTGTTCAGGCGGAGTAAAATCCTGTCTTTGTATTAAATGTACTAATTTATTTATGATCCATTTTAGAGCGCCGTGCACTAACGCAGTGCTGTGCGTGGGCAGCCGTCGTTATTTCCTCAGATGTGATAATCTGGCGGGCAGGATGGGAGCGGAAAAAGACAATGCGAAACATAATGAATGGAGCAGACATGGATGACGCCGGTTCTGCGCGTTATGAAATCATCCGCCAGGTGCTGCTTAACGTGCTGCAGCAAAACGCCGTTCCTAAAGGCCTGGTGTTGCTGGAAGGTCCGTTAGCACAGCTCTTCGGCACCAGCCGCGTGCCGGTCAGGCGGGCGTTAAGTATGCTGCATGAAGAAGGCTGGATTGCCCGCTTTGAAGGCCGGGGCTTTATCGTGGCCCGTGACGACGAAGACGTCGAACCCGTGCGCATTGCCCTGACGCGCGAACTGTTGGGGCTGGCGCATCATGAGGAACTGGTCGACACCCGCAGTACGGGTGAAAAAGTGCTGGAGCACCTCCAGGGTGTGCTGTCGACCGCGATGATCTTTGGTTGCTATCAGGTGGATGAGCAGGACGCGGCACACTATTACACCACCAGCCGGGGCGTGATTCGTGAGAGCTTAATGCGCCTGCGTGATAAAGGCCTGGTGGAAAAAGAACCCTATTCCCAGTGGCTTACCGGTCCGTTAACGGCGCGCGAGCTGGGCGACCATTTTGAAATCCGGGCCAATCTTGAACCCGCAGCGCTGCGTAAAGCAGGCGAACGGCTGGACGTCGACTGGCTGAAGTCGCGGCTGGATAACGCGAAAAAATCGCAGGGTAAGCAGTTAACGGCCATTGAACTGGAAACCCTGGAAGAAGATCTGCACATTCGCTGCCTGGAGCCTGCCGGTAACAAGCTGATGATGCAGATACTGCGACAACACCAGTCGCCCTTTATCGTCACGCGCATTTTCTATGACCTGCTGCGTATCCCTGTCGACAGTGCCATGCTGGATGAACACTGCCTGGTCTATGAATTTTTGCTGAAACGGAACTGGGAACTGGCGGCCGCCTGCATGAAGGATCATCTGGAGCGCGCGCAGGTTCGCACGTTGCAGCGGCTGAAAGTGTTATCTGTGCTGCCTGTTCCGGCCTTTCCAGATTTTATGGCACGGCGCTAGCCGCTTATAAAGGTGACACTGTCACGTAAAAAGCGACGTCTTCTCCTTCTGTCACACTAGCCCGTCACCGGTTCCCTCTTCAGCGCTGAACGCGTCATGTCGGACATGCTGACTCAGCCTCTTTACCGACGCGCGTAAAACGCTTGAAAAACAGTCACCGGTGCGCTGACCGCCAGCGGCTGAAGCGGAAAACCGGTCGCCAGGCGGGAAGGATGAAACTCGCCCTGAATATGCTGATACAAGTGCGACGCACGTTCTGCTCTGAGGCTACCGTCCCAGCGCAAAAACTGTCCCCAGAGCGGCATATTACGGTAGCGGTCCGTGACCGGCATGGCCGAACGCAGGTACGCGGGCGGAAACAGCCGACGATAGCGGTGATGATGGTAGAGCCACGACAGCCCACGAAGGGTTTTTACCGCGGGCGTGAGAGTCACTATCTGCGCCAGTAAACCGCACAATTCGCGCTGACGCGCGGCGACCTCGCTGTCACACAGGGGCGAAACCGTTCCGTCAGTGGGCTCAAAATGAATGCGTGCGGACCGATCCGTTTCCAGACTGAATGAGAAACAGCCCGAACGCCCCACCATATCGGGTGGGGCAACAGGCGGCCGGGATTGCCAGACAGCCAGCGTATACTCAGCATCTTTATCGGGGTTGTGCCGCAGGCCGCGAATATAGTCTGACCAGGCGGGAAGCTGAGGATCGAACCGCCGCCCGCACCCCAGACGAATAAAAATGTTCGTGTAATCCATAATCGCGTTGGCCAGCGGCATGCCTGTGCCTGACGCCACCCAGGCCGCGAAACAGAGTTGTATCCTGAAGAATTCAGCGGTGAGCTTCATGCCTGGCGGCCTTCTCCTGACGAGCATATGCGCATTTTACCATCCCTTACGGCGACGCGCCGCGGGCAAAGCGCGCCGTTCAACGCGTCTGCACCGCCGTCGCTTCAATCTCTAACAGGACACCATAATGCAGTCCGGAAACCGGCACCACAGCGCGGGCGGGTTTCCAGCTCCCCAGCCACTGCGCGTAAAGCGCATTAAAATCATCCCATAATGCGATGTCAGCCAGATAGACTCTGACCATCACCAGTTGTGATCGGGTAAGATTCTCCTGGCGCAGGCAGGTATCCAGACTGGCAAAGACCTGCAGGACCTGATCGGCAAAGGGCGCGGCGCTGAGCATCTCCCCTGCGGGCGTGGCCGGTAACAGACCCGAAATAAACATCATTCCTGCCCCCAGACAATAGTGGGAGTAATGACCGGGATGCGGCTGGTCATTGATATCTCGCGCCTGCAATCGCTGAAGCATATTTTCTCCTTACATCATGCCGGGTTGTTTCAGGGCGCTGCCATCGCGGAAACGGCTGTAACGGAACGCCGTGGGGTCCACGATGGGATCATCACCGGTCACCAGATCGGCCGTCAGGCGGCCGGCACCGGGACCGATGCCAAAGCCATGCCCACTGTAGCCCGCCGACAGAACCAGACCGGGAAGCTGTGGCACGGTGGAGATGACCGGTATATCGTCAGGCATACAGTCGATGACGCCGCCCCAGGCCTGCGTGACTCGCAGCCCGGCCAGCGCAGGATACTCACGGCCGATGGCCATCAGCCCCTTTTCCACCACGCCGTCCGACACCGTCGGGTCCAGAATGCGGATTTTTTCAAAGGGGGACGGGCGCTCCATTGACCAGCGCGCCAGCGACTCCGGTCCCTGTAGAAAGGAGGTCAGGCGGATTTTGGTTTCCAGATTGAGCCGACGTGCTTTGTATAACGGGAAGAACTGACGGGCATATTTCAGCCCCTGAATGCCGGGCTCAAGACGACCCGTGCCGGACAGTGCGATGGTATAACCGCCGTCCGATCGTGGCCGACAGGCAAACGCATCCGTATAGAAAGGCCGGGTAATCACCTGTTCGACGGGATAAGTACGAAACGCACTGCCGATGACATTACCCGCAGGTAAATCGATGCCGTGCCGGCGACAAAACAGCGATGTCCAGGCACCTGCGGCGCAGACCACGCGCGAGGTTTTAATCAGACCTCTTTCCGTGATCACCCCGCTCACCTGACCTGCCGAAATATCCAGCCCGCGCACCGCACAGCGCTGAAACAGAAAGGCGCCCTTTTTCACCGCCGCCTCCATCAGGCCTGGCGCGGCAAGCGCGGGATCGGCATAACCGTCATCGGGTGAATGCACGCCGCCTTTCCACGCTGTGCGGCTACCGGGCGTCATGGCTTTTGCCTCTGCGGCATTGAGAATCTGGCTACGAATGCCGTACTGCTTCGCCATTTTCCCCCAGTTATCCCAGTTGCGGATGTCCTTTTCCGTGCACGTTGCATAGACCAGCCCGGTGGCGCGGAATCCTACGTCCATGCCGATTTCCTTGCTCAGTTCATGCCAGCGTTGCAGCGCATGCAGGATCAGCGGGATCTCCCGTTCATCCCGGTTAAGCTGGCGGCACCAGCCCCAGTTACGGCTTGACTGTTCAGCCCCGACCAGGCCCTTTTCGATCACCGCCACCCTATAGCCTTTTTGGGTGAGCGCCCAGCAGGTTGCCGCGCCGACAATGCCTGCCCCAATAATCACTACATCCACCGAGTCGGGAAAATGCGTACTGTCCTGAACCAGCCTGAGCGGTGCGGGCATAATATCTGCTCTCCAGCGAAAGGTTAAAAATCGATTAATACGCTTTTATAGCGCTGACAGGCCTCAAAGGCCTGGCGGCCCAGATCTTTACCAAAGCCGGATCCCTGAAAACCGCCGGTAGGGATAATGAAATCCCAGGTGCGGCGATAGCGGTTAACCCACACCGTTCCGCTGTCCAGCGCGCGCATTAAGCGCATCGCCCGTGGCATGTTCAAGGTGTGGACGCCCGCGCACAGGCCAAAGACCGCATGCTGCGCCAGCGCCAGGGCTTCTTCCTCATCGGTAAAGGTCTGAATGGTCAGCACCGGTCCAAAAATCTCTTCGTGCAACGCCACGTTATCCGGGCCGACGTTCTCCAGCAGTGTGGGCTGCCAGAACCAGCCTTCTTTCGTATTGTCGTAGCGTTTTCCACCCACCAGCACCCGCGCACCCTGAGCGACGGACTGCGCAATAATCGTGGCCACTTTTTCACCCTGGCGTGCGTCAATCAGCGGACAATAACGTGTTGACGCGTGCCAGGTCATGCCGGGCACGGGTTTCTGACAGCGTGCAATCAGCTTTTCTGTCACACGTTCAGCAATGCCTTTCTGAATAATCAAGCGTGTTCCGGACACGCAGGCCTGACCGGCATTCACTGTGAATCCCAGAAAGAGGCGTTCGGCAATCTCGTCGGCGTCGCCGGCGTCATCAAAGACCAGCTGCGGGCTTTTGCCGCCCAGCTCCAGCGTGACCGGTTTAGTGCCGTGCAGGGCCGCCTGGCTCATAATCGCCGCACCGGTGGCAGTGGAGCCGGTAAAGGAGACCTTGCGCACCAGCGGATGCGTTACCAGCGCATTACCGGTGACCTTGCCGCTGCCCTGGATCACATTCAGCACACCGGATGGGATCCCCGCCTGCACCGCCAGTTCGGCCAGACGGGCCGTTGAAAACGGCGTCAGTTCAGACGGCTTCAGCACCACCGCGTTACCTGCCGCCAGAGCCGGGCCGCATTTCCAGGAAGCCATTGACAGGGGAAAATTCCACGGCGTGATTGCGCCGATCACCCCATAGGGCTCAGGCACCAGCATGCCCAGGCTACTGTGCTGCGTTGGAAACACGTCACCGCTGTATTTGTCCGCGCATTCGGCATAAAAACGCAGGGCCGCCGCGGTAAAGGGCACTTCGATATTGCGTGCATCGGTGACGGGTCGGGTCGATCCGACGGCTTCCAGCTGCGCCAGGTATTCACTGTCTTTTTCGATTAAGTCTGCCCAGCGCGAGAGGGCTGCACCCCGTTCTCGTGGCGAACAACCCGACCAGCCGCTGCTGATGCGCCGTGCTTCGGCCACGGTCACGGCATCGTCGACGGTACGGGCATCCGCCTCATGGATCTCTGCATAATGCTGACCGTCAGAAGGCCGTTTAATGCGCATAGCCTGACCGCTGGCGGATACAAATTGTCCGTCGATAAAGTGTCCGCTGGACAGGTGAACGTCATCGGGATTGAAATCAGTCATACGTGCCTCTTGAAAAAAGAAAGGAGCGGGACATCACCAGCCGGTGACGCGATGCCAGACTTCGTGTTCCCCGCTCTGGCTGTCCATTACCTGATACCGGGTGTGCATTCCGGCAGTGGCGCAGGCGTGATTGGGCAAAATCCGCAGCCGGGTCCCGAGCGAGAAATCCGTGACCTGGTGACCGCTGTCGGGCGGAATGGCGATAATGCCGTGTTCCTGATTGGTGGTCGACAGCAGGAGTCCGGTGGATCGCCCTTCGCTGTCACATACCAGGCCGTAGCCATAGTCGGTTTTTTGCGAGGCGGTGCCACGGTCGCGCGACATCGCCATCCAGCCTGCATCGACAAACAGCCAGCCTTTTTCAGCGTTGTGGCCAATTACCGTGGTGACAACAGAAAGCGCGATATCGTCGGCGGTGCAGACGCCGAGGTTGGTCATAAACAGATCGAAAGTGGAAAACACCCCGGCGCGCACTTCCGTTACCCCGTCTAAATCCCTTACGGCATGGGCCGTGGGCGTCGATCCCACGCTCACCACCGGACAGGTCACGCCAGCCGCGCGAAGGCGCTTAGCCGCTTTGATGGCGGCCTGGCACTCCGCCCGTGCCGCCTGTGCAATCTCGTCCTGCGTACGGCAGTGATACGATTCCCCTGCGTGAGTTAACACCCCTTCGACATGCATTCCGTTCTGCTGCAAATACGCGCCAATGTCGGTCAGGGCGCTGTCGTCCGGTTTTATGCCGCCCCGATGACCGTCGCAGTCAATCTCGATAAACACGCTAAAGGCCACCTGATGCTGCTGCCCGTATGCAGATATGGCCTGCGCCTGTGTCAGACTGTCGAGCAGAAGATGCACCTGGGCACCCTGACGAAGACAGGCCGCGATGCGCGGCAGCTTGTCCGGCGCAATCCCCACGGCATAAAGGATATTGCGGTAACCTGCGGCAGCAAACGCCTCGGCTTCAGCCAGTGTGGACACCGTGGCCGGTGAAGCCCGGTCACGCAGTAGCCAGGGGGCCGACTGTACCGTGCGTAGCGTTTTCAGATGGGGGCGAATCTGACAGTGCAGGCTATCAATATGATCGTAGAGCCTGCGGATATTCCGCCTGAACTTCACTTTGTCCAGCAGCAGATACGGCGTTGTCAGTGAGGAATCGTTAAGCATCATTGTCTGTCCTGAGGGGTTTACTGGATGCTCTCATCAATGCATTTAGTTTAAAATGCAGACACACCCAATTAATGATTAGGTTTGAACCTAATGATCAACAGTGACGATCTGCGGTTTTTTCAGGTGATCTCCGCCAGCGCGACCCTGGCCGCCGCCGCCCGCTATCTGGATATCACGCCACCGTCCGTGACCCAGCGGCTGCAGCACATTGAACAAAAAATGGGCATTAAGCTTATTTTGCGTCCGGCAAAACGGATCATTCTGACCGACGAAGGTGAAGCGTTATTAGCACGCGCGCGGCTGATTTTGCATGAGCTGGACCAGCTACAGGATGTGATTGACCAGACCCGAAACCGGATAAGCGGCACGTTGCGGGTACTGGCTCCGCTGGGCTTTGGCTCGGAATATATCGCGCCCTTGCTCTCCGATTATGTTGACCAGCATCCCGATCTCAGCGTGGATCTGATGCTGTCAGACAATCCGAACTGGATGCAGGCCGATAAATGGGACGTGGCGATCTATATTGGCAACCTGCGGGACTCGTCGTTGTACAGCACCCGAATTGCACCTAACCGCCGCGTGCTGTGCGCTTCGCCGGATTATCTGCAGCGCCACGGTGTGCCCACGCATCCCGCTGAACTCACGCAGCACCACTGTCTGGTTATCCGTGAAAATGCTGAGGACGTGACTCGTTGGGTGTTTGCGCATCAGCATGACCCGGTCACCGTCAAAATTACGCCCCGTCTGGCAAGTAACGATGGTCGGGTGATTAAACGCTGGGCGCTGCAAGGCAAAGGGATTATGGTGCGCTCGATCTGGGACATCAGCAGTGAAATTAAACAGGGGCGACTGGTTCCACTCCTGCCTGAATTTATGCTGCCGCCCGCCGACATTGCCGCGCTGACCAGCATGCCAGAAATCAAACGCCTGCCCCGTACTCAGGGCTTTATCACGTTACTGAAAACTACCTTTAGCGCGCCGCCGTGGATGCAGAACGAACAGTAAGCCACAGGTCTTGTTGGGGGGGACAGGTGTGCTTCGCGGTCCATAAGGCTTATCAGCCGCTCACGCCAGCTGTTGCGAACGGCATGAGGTCTGAAGCACACAGGAAACGGGTTGAGTGTGCTTCAAACGCTTTGTATTAGTGACGGTATCGCCAGGCCGGACAGCCCGTGAAAATTGTGCTTAAACGGCCAGGCGTGCTTGACCGTACCCGTGCGCCCGCCTCCAGCGGATAAATCTTCGTAAAAAAATTATTTTTTTCTGCATCCAGTGACGACCCTGCTCTCGTATCTCTCTTTGCAAGACACTTACCCACTCTCTCTTATGAGGATTTACGATGAAAAAGTTCTTCGCTGTTGCCGTAGTTTCAAGCGCATTCCTGTTTACTGCCGCCTCATTTGCCGCAATGGAGTCGGGCTCCGTGATGGTCGGTGGCGCTGCGATGTACCCTCAGAAAAATATCGTTGAGAATGCGGTGAATTCGAAAGATCACACCACGCTGGTGGCGGCGGTGAAGGCGGCCGGTCTGGTTGACACACTACAGGGTAAAGGGCCGTTTACCGTCTTTGCCCCGACCAATGCCGCGTTCGCGAAACTGCCCGCCGGTACCGTCGATAATCTGCTTAAGCCGGAAAACAAAGCGCAGTTGACCAGCGTCCTGACCTACCATGTTGTGGCAGGCAAATACGACATGAAAGCGCTGGAGAACAAGATTAAGCAAGGCGGCGGTCATGCTGAACTGAAAACCGTTAACGGCCAGCCGTTGTGGATTATGAATAATGGCCCACACAATATTCAGCTGAAAGATGCACAGGGTAACGTGGCCAATATCAGTACGTATGACGTCAACCAGAAAAACGGCGTGATAGATGTGATTGATACCGTATTAATGCCGAAGTAATTCTCTATACTCAAACGGAAAATCACATCATTCAGGATGATTATGGACAAGGTGCGGGCAGTGGAGCAGGTAACCCTGATGCAGGCGATCGTGAAAGGCGATCGCCTGGCGTTCGAAAAACTGTATCGGCAAACCTCGCCGCACCTTTTTGCCATTGCCTTACGAATGTTACGCCATCGCCCCTGGGCGGAAGAAGTGCTGCATGACTGCTTTCTCACCATCTGGAGCAAAGCGGAGACCTATGATCCAGCGCTGAGCGCGCCGATGACCTGGATGACGCAGATCGTTCGTCATCGTTGTATTGACTGGTTACGTAGCGGACAGGCGCGCATGGCCAGTACAGAAGAACCGCATGATGATGCCCTGCTGGTCGTCGATACCGACGAACCGGACAGCAGGCCCGATGATGCCCAGGCTGCGCGCCTGCGTCGCTGTATGGAAAACCTTAGCAGCGAGCAACGGCAGAGCGTTACGCTGGCCTATTATCAGGGCATGTCACACAGCGATATTGCTCACTGGCTACAGCAGCCGGTAGGTTCGGTGAAAAGCTGGATCCGCCGTGCCATGGCCCACCTTCGGGAATGTGTCGGACTATGAACAGACAACAACGTGACGATGCACTCTCTGCAGAGTACGCCATTGGTACGCTGCGTGGCCCCGCCCGGTTACGCTTTCAGACGCGCCTGCTGACCGAGCCAGATCTGGCCGAACAGGTTGCCAAATGGCAAACGTTACTCGCTGGGCTGGACAGTCAACTGATACCCGAAATCCCGCCGGATCGGGTCTGGAAGAAAATTGTCCTGAATCTGCCCGCAAAACCCTCTGCCCGCCCTGCCCGCCGCGCCGCACTGGGCTGGATGGTAGCGGCGGCCATTGCGGTCCTTGCCCTTTTTTCCTGGCGCATATTTTACGTGCCAGAGTTTACCCCGCTTACCGTCATGAGTGACGCTCAGCAACACAGCCAATGGGTGGTCAGCGCCGACCACGATTTAACCCAGCTACGGGTGACGCCATTGCAGCCGGTAACGGCTGACAGCCACACCAGCCTGCAGTTATGGCTGATTCCAACAGGCAGTCGTCCCATTTCGCTGGGGTTACTTAACGCTGAACAGGCCACCCAACTGGCACTGAAACGGCAAGATTCCCTGAAAAACGCGGTGGTCGCCATCAGCCGGGAGCCGCGGGGCGGCTCACCGACCGGGCAACCCACCGGGCCCGTACTCTACAGTGGTAAAATATAGGCCCGACACATCAGAAATGTTGCCAGTTTGCGTCCTGATTTGCCGCCGATGCGGTCGCCATCGCGAAGGCGGGTTTGAGCGGCGCCACCGTGCGCGCCTGTACAGCGGGAGCCTCGGTCAGCACGAAGGCGGCAACCAGATCATTCTGTGCGCCTGCCTGATCCATCAGCGAGCGCGATGCTGATGACGCTTCCTGCACCAGTGCGGCGTTCTGTTGCGTAACGTCATCCATCTGATGCACTGCCTGATGGACCTGACTGATGCCCAGCGACTGCTCCTGAGACGCAATGGCAATCTCATCAACCAGATCGGTGACCTGGCGAATTGCATCATTCATGCGCCCCATATTTTCCCCGACCTGCTCTGCCTGGCTGACGCCCGTTTCCACATAACGCATCGACGATTCGATCAGATCTTTAATCTCCCGTGCGGAGGCCGACGAGCGTTGGGCAAGATTACGCACTTCACCGGCCACCACGGCAAAGCCCCGCCCCTGCTCGCCGGCACGGGCGGCCTCAACGGCGGCATTGAGTGCCAGGATATTGGTCTGAAACGCCACACCTTCAATCAGCGCGATGATGGCGGTGATTTTCTCCGAACTCTGTTTTATATCGGTCATGGTGCCTAACATGGTGTGCACTTTGTCAGAGCTGTCACTGGATATCTCACGCGCGTTTTTAGACAACTGGCTGGCAAGACGGGTATTTTCAGCCGTCTGACGAACCGTTTCGCTCAGTTCAGACATGCTGGCCGCCGTTTCTTCAAGCGACGCGGCCTGCTGTTCGGTTCGTGAGGAGAGATCTTCGTTACCGGCTGAAATTTGCGACGAGGCCGTGCTGACCGAGTGGGCGGACCGTTCGACGGCAGACAAAGACTGCGCCACATTCTCCACCAAAGCATTAAATGCTTTTGCCGTTAACCCGATTTCATCTTTACGTGCGTCATCGGCACGCAGCGTTAAATCAAGCCGCTCGCTGGCGTGCTCCATGGTTGTGCGCATACCATTCAGATGGCGACGAATGCTTAATATAGTACGAACAGATAACGCGCCCAATATCAGGATAATGACGCTGGAACCGGCGATTAAGGCCCATAAGGTTTGATGATAAACGCGGTTATTCTCTTTTTGAAAAGCCGCGCCCACCTGCACATTAAACTGCAGTTGGTTCTGATAACTCTCAATGAGATCACGGATAGACTGCCCCACACCGTCCGGGCCTTGCAAGGCGGAAAGAGAATGAGCGTCATCATGCGAACGCGAGTATTCAAGGAAGGCAGGTAAGCGCGTCTGGATCTGTTTAATCAGTGCCAGCGCATGTTCACTTAACTGCTTATCCTGATCGTTGGTAATTTCATTTTTTAAATAGAACAGGGTCAGGCCTTTCAGCGTATCCATCTTCGCAGCGATTTCTTTTTCGAACTCAACCTGCTTAGCCG
Source organism: Pantoea sp. SGAir0183 (assembly GCF_043545505.1). Taxonomy (NCBI): domain Bacteria; kingdom Pseudomonadati; phylum Pseudomonadota; class Gammaproteobacteria; order Enterobacterales; family Erwiniaceae; genus Pantoea; species Pantoea sp. SGAir0183. Next base: position 2,176,791 of record NZ_CP028053.1, on the reverse strand, counting down.
AATCTTTGGCACTCTGGTGGCGATAAAGCGATACGTTAACCCGATTACTGCCGTTGACCATTTTATCAAGGTCTACAATTGAAGGTAGCGTGTTGTCTTGCACGTACTGAAAACGCGACTGAAAGCCTGCTAACACCATGATGACGATCACTACCATCGCGACCATAGCTGCGGAGAGTAGAGAAAACGTCAGGAAAAGTCGCTGTGTAATAGTCATATTAAAACCCCGAATATTAAGACGGTAATTCTGTAAGTAATGCTGAATAACGCCAGCAATAAATATATCGACGCTTCAGGTATTAGCATTAATGTCAGATGGTGCTGTGTCGCAAAGATATCAGGACAAAACGTTTATTTTCATAAAAACAGATTAGCCCGCTGAATGAGAGTTTGACTATTAAAGGCAGAAAGGAAAATTAAAAAGAAGAAGTGATAATGATTAAAAATAAACAAAATTTATTTTCAGTCATCGTTTATCCAACCTTATTTAAAACGACACACAACATTAATCAGTAAAAGTTGGCTAAAGACAGCGCAAAATCGTCTTCACCCCCTGTCCACGACACCGTATTTGTCTTTTATTTTTTGAAATTAATTAGCCTTAAAAAATCGCTGACAGCATTAATCATAAATAAGGACTATTAAAAAATATTTTTTTAAAACGGCAGAGGCTGCGTGGTGTTTCCTGTACGGGCTGATTACACTTTGAGGAACTGTTCTGAGCGTGCACGGACGCGTCCGCATGCTGTTACGAGGGAGGCAGCGTTGAGATGAGACCTTATCCGCGTGTGTTGACCTGGCAGGCGAATCACGCGTCAGGGGGAAACGGTAGCGGTAAAGGGTCAGCGTCAGGCCTCACTGCCGGATAAATCGACAGTTGTATAAAAATGCCGTAAAAATAAAGCGCAAAGCTGTAAAAATGCAGTACATAACATCACCAGCTACTCCCTAATTCACAGCAAAACGCGTAATGTCATGCTCAGCGTCAACCGGTGTAACTGTCGGTTTGAAGCTTATGATGACGTGAAATACAACAGGACATTAAATGGCCCAGTCTGAAAAGCAATCCCTTCCAGCCGGTATGCTGGCAGCAGCAGGGATCGTATTTGGTGATATCGGTACCAGCCCGCTTTATACCTTAAAAGAGTGTCTTTCTATCCTTCCTTCTGGCGCGGTCACCGAAGAAGCCGTGATGGGCTTTCTGTCGCTGATCTTCTGGGGACTGATGCTGATTGTGACGGTGAAATATGTCATGTTCATCATGCGCGCCGATCACGATGGCGAAGGGGGAATACTGACCTTAATGTCGCTGGCCCGGCAAAATGTTGGCGCCACGCTCAGCCGCATCATTGTGCTTGCCGGTTTGACGGGCGGCGCCTTTTTTTACGGCGACGGCATTATCACGCCGGCCATCTCAGTGCTATCTGCCGTTGAGGGGATCGAGGTTGTTGCACCCGCGCTGGATCGCTATATCGTGCCGCTGGCTGTGGTGATTCTGACTCTGTTATTTGTGATTCAAAAACACGGCACTGAACGGGTCAGCCGCGTCTTTGGGCCGATTATGCTGGTGTGGTTTATCACCCTGGCGATACTGGGCGTGCACGGAATTCTGATGAATCCCCATGTTCTTCATGCGCTCAACCCGGCATTTGCGCTGAAATTTCTGCTGAATCATGAAGCCCTGTCTTTCGCAGCTTTGGGCATGGTGGTGCTGGCGGTGACCGGTGCGGAGGCCCTGTATGCTGACATGGGGCATTTGGGGAAAACCCCCATCAGGCTGGCGTGGCTGATCATTGCCCTGCCTGCTCTGGTACTGAACTATTTCGGTCAGGGGGCGCTGGTGCTGGCCAGTCCCGCCGCGATACAAAACCCGTTTTATATCCTGGCCCCGGTCTGGGCGCAGATTCCGTTAATCATCCTGTCGACGCTGGCCACCGTTATTGCGGCTCAGGCGATTATTAGTGGGGTTTATACCCTGACACATCAGGCAATTCGTCAGGGCTTTTTGCCGCCGATGCGCGTCATTTTCACCTCGGCAACCGAATCGGGGCAAATCTACATTCCGGTAGTGAACTGGTTACTTTTCGGTGCGGTGACCGTCGTCATCCTGGCCTTCCGTCAGTCCTCGGCCCTCTCTTCGGCGTACGGCATCGTGGTGACCGGCACCATGGTTCTGACAGCCTGCCTGGCCGGTATCGTCGCCTTTAAAAACTGGAAATGGCCGCTGCCCGTGGCGCTGGTTTTCCTGCTCTGTATGTTGGCGATCGACGTTCCGTTGTTTATTTCCAACCTGATGAAACTGCTGTCGGGCGGCTGGGTCCCCGTGTTGCTGGCGATGACGATGCTGATGCTGATGCTGATCTGGAGCGGAGAGCGTTCAAGGCTCATTCGTCGTCTGACTGACGATCCCGTCAGGTTAAAAGCCCTGATTAGCTCGCTGGAGGCTTCGCCCCCGATGCGGGTTGGCGGTACGGCAATTTTTCTGACCCGCAAAGCGTATGAAATTCCGCAGGCGCTGTTGCATAACCTGAAACACAACCGGGTGCTGCATGAGCGGACGGTTCTTCTGCATATCAAAACGGTTGACCTGCCGCGTGTTCATAACCAGAAGCGCATCGCGCTACGTCAGCTTTCGCCGTCCTTCTGGCAGGTGACGGCCGAATACGGCTGGCATGAACGGCCTTCCATGAAAGATGTGTTGCACCTGTGCGGGCTGGAAGGATTTGGCTGTACGTTAAATGAGGCGTCGTTTTTCACCTCTCACGACACGCTGGTGATGAAGAAACGACGCGGTCTGGCACATGCCCGTGGTGCCATCTTCCATTTCTTCCAGCGCAATGCGTTACGTGCCCATGAACAGTTTATGATCCCGCCAAACCGCGTCATTGAGCTGGGTGGGCAAAAAGAGTTTTGATTGACGTACCCGGGCAGCGTCTTCATGTGACGCTGCCCGGTTTATTCCCTCCTCAGCCTTTACGCACCGTGGTGACGGGTCAGTACGTCTGGCCGGAAGCGGCTCAGCCAGTCCTGAGCAAAGCGCGCATAATCCGCATACGCACCGCCCTGGGCAGCCAGTTGCTGGAAAACATTAAGCTGTTCGGGTGGACGGCGATGCTGCCCAAGCTTCAGCGTGCCGCTGATGTGGCTAATCTCTATCCTGACACCGGTGATGCCCTGCATCAGTTTTTGTTGATAATCATCGGGAAGCCGTTGTTTATCCTGCCTCAGGCCCGGTTGAAACGCGGCTAACATTCTGTCCAGCGACTGGCCCAGTTCCGCCTGCGTCATCAGCCTGCTGATGCCTTTCACGCTGACGGCGGCATAGTTCCAGGTTGGAACGGCAGGTGACGCCAGATAGTAATCCGTACTGATAAAGGCATGCGGACCCAGAACGCTCAGCAGGCACGGCTGCTGCGCCAGCGCAACCCGTTGCGGATTATTGCGTGCCAGATGTGTTTCAAGAACGTTTTCACCGTTGAAGCAAAACGGAATATGGCTGATTTGCAGATCGCTGCTCACCAGGGTTCCAAACATGTGCTGCGTGAGAAAATGTCTGCACTCTTCCGGCGTCATGCTGGTGTCTTTTACGTTAAGCATTCACAATATCCTGGCTGAATTCCCTTTCGTCTTTATGCCATTAACCCCTCACCTCTGTCACGCTGCGAAACGTGACAGGATGAAAAAGGAGCAAGCGATGTCAGAAATCACTTCAGGACAGTGCCACTGTGGTGCGGTTGCGTTTACTGTTGAACTGCTGGATGGGCTGAATACGGCCCGACGCTGTAACTGTTCATTTTGCCGGATGCGCGGTGCCGTGGTGGTGTTTGCCCCTGCTTCGGGGCTGACGATCCACAAAGGGAAAGCGGCGCTGAGTGAATACCGCTTTAATTCCGGACAGGCGGTGCATTATTTCTGCTCGGTTTGTGGTATTTACACCTTCCACCAGAGCCGCTCTAATCCCGAACAGTTCGGGGTTAACGCGGCGTGCCTGACAGGCGTTTCCCCTTTTGATTTCGCCTCCGTTCCCGTGACGGATGGCATGAATCATCCCAAAGATGGGGGCAAAGGCGGCGTGGCGGGACATCTGATTTACCAGCCGGAAACGTCATGATCCCTTCAGGTCAGCGAACGGACCTGTTCGAGCATCAGCAATGAATGGCTGAAAATCGCATCGGCCACCACCAGAGAAACCTCTTCTGGCAGGCTGTCACGTACCCGGATCATCGCAGCCGGTAAAGCAGACACAAAGCCATTCAGGATAGCGTGCATCTGCTCCTCACTGAACCGCACGCTGCGGGCACTGGCCAGAAAGTGTGAGGGCGCGATCTGCGTGATGCGATGCAGCTTGCCCGCCGGGCCAGTGACACCAAGGGGTAACTGGATGTCATCGCGGTCCATTTTGCGCTGAGAGCGCGCGGGCCAGGCGGAGACCAGACAACGAAACGGTGCCAGCCGAAAACTCCCCTCGCGCTCGATGAACAATCTGATATGTCGGGCATCCAGACTGGTGATGCCTGTTAACCACTGAAATACCAGGCAACGCATTATCGCTTCGCGATCGGTAAGCGCGCTGCGCGATCCCATCAGTAATCCCATCAGTGCCTCAAGGCCCGGACCGCCCGATTGTTCATGACTGCATGCGGGCGGGAATCCCAGCGCCTGGCACAGGTTTTCGGTGGGAAGGCGGTAGCACTGCGTCCGGTCCGCATTCCAGCGACGGTCGTCACGCGTGATGCACAATTGCCAGCCCCCGCCTTCCTGGCGAAGCGGCCTGGCATCCGGTACAGGCAGGCCCAATTCACGCGCCAGCGCAAGACACAGAAAGGCGTTGTCGCTGTCGGCATGTGCGCTGGCCATATCGGACATTATGGATTCGTCATCCAGCTCAACGGGCTGCTGGTTTACCGGCAGCATGATGAGTGCACCCGGTAACCGGTATCCCACTTTTTGCAATACGGCGAAAACCCCACAGGATTTTGTCTGGAAAGCCTGGTTCTTTTCCTTTTCTGTCAATGGGATGGGGCTTAGCAGGTTTTCGAAGAAATAGCTCACCCTGACTGAGTGGTGGGCGGCACGTTGCAGCGGCAGTGACAGTGAGAGAGGCCGGGTGAGCGGATGCTGAAGCCAGCTGGCAGCGTACTGGAAGCTCAGCGTCCCGTCATGATGCTGCATTAACGTTCCGACCCGCTCACCGTTCATCCAGGCGATGAGTTTTGCCATTACCAGGCATCCTCCGCTGGCGTGGTCGGGGGCGTTTTGATCTGCAGCGCCAGAGCAATATCCAGCGCCTGCAAAATTTTAAACAGCGTTTCCAGTGAGGTAGACTCAGGATAATTTTCAAAATGAGACAGCGTTGCCTGTTTCAGGCCCACGCGTTTGGCCAGGTCGGTTTGGGTCCAGCCCTGCTGCTGACGCAGGCGTTTCAGCTGATTGGCTAACTGCCGGGGACTGTAAATCATCTTGCGCGCTCCATCATTCATCAGAATTTATCCCTTGGAGGGGATATTGATAGCGTAGATGCCCCTTTTGATAACGGCAATATTATCCCTTGCAGGGGATATAAGGACAAAAAATGAGCAGGCCCGTTAACACCACTTTTTCGCTGACCGTGACTCACACGCTGAGTGAGCAGGACAAGCAGGATCTCTTTACCGGGCTGCGTGCCTGGAATCATCAGTTTATTGACACGGCGTTATGGGGACCGCTGTCGGTCATGTGTCGTCACGATCAGGGGCCGTTACAAGGCGGGCTGGCTGGCAGCATTAAAGGCCGCTGGCTGTGTATTGATTACCTGTGGGTCAGTGAAGCCCAACGTGGTGCGGGCCTGGGCGGTGAGCTGATTCGTGCTGCGGAACAGGCGGCTGTGGCCAGAGGCTGCCACAGCGCACAAGTGGATACCTTTAGCTTTCAGGCCCTGCCCTTTTACCAGAAACAGGGCTATGTCCTGAAAATGTCGCTGCCGGATTTTCCCGAAGCCGGTATGCAGCGTCATTACCTGACGAAAACGTTGTGCGAGCACACCTAAACGCGCCTGCCCATCCGCTTAATGGGCAGGCGAAGGCCTCAGTCGGCAACGTTGACCGAGCAGGTGCTTAACATCCGCCAGTGTGTCGGCAGCACACGCGTTTCTCCCGTTACCGTTACGGTGCTGACGCCATGAATATCACGGCACGAGGAACCTGTCTGCAACTCGAACTCACCCGGTTCGACAATACGTTTACCATCGCCACGGGTAAAGTTGAGCATATCGACAGGAAGCGTAAAGCACAGTTCGGCTGACGCGCCTGGCGCCAGCGTGACGCGCTGAAACGCTTTCAGTTCCTGAAGCGGGCGTACAAGGCTGGCGATTCGGTCACGAACATAGAGTTGGACCACTTCACTGCCCTGCCGTTCCCCCCGATTGGTCACGGTGATCCGCAGGCGGATCTCGCCATCGATCGCGACCTGATCCTGTTCAGGCTGAGGCGCGCCCCAGTCGAACGTCGTCCAGCCCAGACCGAAGCCAAACGGATAGCGTGCGCCAAAATGAAACGCGATGGGCGTTCCACCGCTTTTCAGTTTGTGGTTGTAATAGAACGGCATCGCGCCGACGTTTTTCGGGATACTGACCACCAGTCGCCCCTGCGGTTCTGCCCGCCCCGTCAGCACATCGGCAATCGCCCAGCCGCCTTCCTGGCCCGGCGCCCAGGCGAGCATAAAGGCCGCGACGCGCTCCTCCAGTCCTTGCAGGTTGTAAGGTCGCCCACCCGTCATCACCACAATCAGGGGCTTACCTGTGGCGGCCAGCGCCTCCAGCAGCGGCTGCTGAACGCCGGGCAGAGTCAGGCTGTCGGTATCCGATCCTTCGCCTACGGTGCCGCTTTGAAACAGCCCCGCCAGATCCCCCACGCAGGCAATCACGACATCGCTTTGTCGGGCAACCTCAACCGCCTCGTCAATCAACCCGGTATCCTGAGACACCGGCGACTGCTGCATTCGTTTCGCCCCGCTGTCACCCGGGAAAACCGGCGCACCGGCGGTGCGGGTTTCAATGATATGGCACCCTTTGGCATAGCGGACCTGCTGCTCACCCAGATAGTGTTGCAGTGCGGCCAGCGGCGTGGTGACCTGTGATGTTTCTTCCAGCATATCGCTGATGATCAGGTGAACCGGAAAACTGTAGCCGCTCAGCAAAGCCAGCGGATCGTCAGCACAGGGCCCGACTACCGCCACGCGCGCGCCGGTTTTCAGCGGCAGAATCCCATTATTTTCCAGCAGCGTAATCGACTGTGTGGCGACCGTACGCGCTACCTGACGGGTTTCCTCGTGCTGAAGACAAATGTCCGCTTCACGGATGTACGGATCGTCGAATAACCCCAGGCGAAATTTTTCTGTCAGGATACGGCTGACAATACGGTCAATCGTTTCCATCGACAGCAGTTGACGGGATACCGCCTCGGCCAGATGACGCGCGCAGTCATCCTTAGGCAGTTCGACATCCAGACCGGCATTAAACGCCAGTGCCGCCGACTCCGCCGCATCCTGCGAAATGCCGTGATGCTGATGTAGCAAACTGACGCCGCCATAGTCCGCCACGATAAGGCCATCGAATCCCCACTGCTCCCGAAGCACGTCGGTCAGTAAAAAACGATCGCTGTGGCTGGGTTGATTATCGATGTCATGGTAAGCGGGCATGACCGAGCCGGCATTAGCCAGCTTTACGGCCATTTCGAACGGCAGCAGGAACGTGTCGTTCAGTTCGCAAAAACCGAGATGGACAGGCGCATGATTGCGCGCACCTTCGCTAAATGAATGGCCTGCATAGTGTTTCAGCGTAGCCAGCAGATCGCGCCGCTCGCCCTGTAAACCTTCGACATAGGCCGTTGCCATCACGCCCACCAGCCAGGGATCTTCTCCAAAGGTTTCTTCCGTTCTGCCCCAGCGGACATCCCGTGACACATCCAGTACCGGAGCCAGCCCCTGCTTACAGCCAACGGAACGCGCTTCGGCACCGATATGCTGTGCCGCCCGTTTCACCAGCCCGACATCCCAGGTAGAACCGTAGTTAAGCGACGACGGAAAGAGCGTAGCGCCTTTGCAGAGTAAACCCACGAGGCACTCCTCATGAAACAGGGCCGGGATGCCAAGGCGCGAGCCTTCAACCAGGTCGCGTTGTAAACGGTTCGCGGCACGCACGCCGGTGACGGCATCAACAATGTGCGTGCCCAAAGGACGGGTAATCTGACCGACGCCGTGCGTTAACCGCGCCTTCAGGATGGTGTGTTCGCTGACGCCCGTGAAGTCATCGCTCAAATCGCTTCGCGGCTGATGATTGCCCTGTTCATCCAGGATGAGCCAGTAGGCGTGCATCTGGGCGAACTTCTCTTCGGCCGTCATGCGCGACAACAGATCGTCTACGCGTACGTCAATGGGCTGATGAGGATCCTTATACATCTCGGTCATGTTTCTCTCCTTTCGCTGAGATCAAATTGTGTTTTCAGCATCGTGTCGGGCTTCTGCGGCGCGTTTTGCCGCCAGCGCTTCGGCAATCGCATTGACTCGCGGGCTGTTAAGTTGGTAGAAAAAAAGCAGAAGCAGCATGGCGATAAACAGCACGCCGGGGATGATGTTATGCATCAGGTTGATGGTGGTAATGACCTGGGGTGACTGTGCAGCGACGCCGGGTTGGTAGTGCACCAGACCGAGGACCCAGCCCACGACGGCACCGCCCATGGCCAGGCCAAATTTGATGGCAAATAAAGCGGTTGAGAAAACGAGCCCGTCGAGCCGCCTGCCGCTGCGATGTTCTTCATAATCCACGACGTCAGAAAACATATTCCATTGAACAGGCGTGGTCAGATTCTGAACAAAGCCAAAAACAATATTTAACCCAATGATTAACCAGACCTGGGACGGTGGAATTAAATAAATGACCGTCAGAAAGAAAACAAAACTGACAAGACAGACCTGATAAGCACGAATGCGGTCGAATTTTCCTAATATACGTTCTGATAAAAATGCACCGCATAATGCGGCTATCATGCCCGTAACAATAAAAGTAAAGACCAGGTCAGGTCGCCGTAAGACATAATTCATGTAATACAGGGTCGATGAGCCGCGCGTCACGACGGCGGTCAGGAGCAGGATGTTAAAAATAATAATGATGCGCCACTGATTGCTTTTAGCGAGCAGCTTGAGATCCGACCACATTGACCCCGCTGTATCGTTGTGGGGTAAATAACGCTCACGTGTCATAAAGAAGCAGCAGTAGATTAACACCACGCCCAGAAATCCCATCAGGCCCATGGCGTAAAGGTAACCCTTTGCCTTGTCTCCCTGCCCCAGCCATTCGACCAGCGGCAGGCCGATCACTGTGACCACCAGTCCGCCGATAAACGCACAGGCAAACCGCCAGGATTGCAGCGAATGGCGCTCGCGTGGATCCAGGGTTAAGGCTCCGGGCATCGCGCAGTAAGGCACATTGACAGCAGAATAAATAAAACTGAGAATTGCATAGGTGACGCAGGCATAGACAATTTTGGCGGTCGGGCCTGCATCCGGCACGTAAAAGGTGATCAGGCAACTGACGCCGAACGGAATCGCGAACCACATGAGCCACGGGCGAAAACGGCCATGACGGGTTCGGGTACGATCGACCAGTGCCCCAATACAGGGATCGACAAACGCATCGGCCAGGCGCACCACTAAAAACATGGTGCCCATAATCGCGGCCGGTAAGCCGAACACATCCGTGTAAAAATAGGCCAGAAATAAGGTGGCGGTTTGCCATACCATCGAACTGGCGGCATCACCGATGCCGTAACCCAGTTTTTCTTTCGTTTTAAGCTCAGAGGATATAGTCATTATAATTCGCCTTATAATTCGGTAATTACCTGTTTTAATCAGCTATCCCTGGCCCACGCGCAGGCAGGCCCGGCTCAAGTATTAGTAAACTGCGCCAGGTCAACAATTACCGAAATTAACAGCCAAATTATGATTTTTAGTTTTTTCTGTGGTTTGTGATACAGGACATATTGATTACTCTCTAATATAAAATTTTGCGCGAACCGGGGATGAAAAATAGCGATGCGCATCTGGCATTAATCTGTTAAATGCCCCTTTAGCACAAACCGACTGGGAAAATATGCATTTTTGAAATAGTATTGTTTAGTTACTATTTGTATTGTGTTCTGCCGCGTTATGACAAATAATATCCCTTCAGGGACAGTTTTACCGCTTGAGACGCTTTATCCTGCCCATTGACAGACAGAAAACGACGCCATTCGCTCGAATAATGGTTAATTAACTGAACGTCATAGTGAAAAGCTTGTAAAATCAGTGCAGGATAACCGCGAGGGCCGCAGTAACTTTTAAGAGGAAATGGAATGCTTGAACTGTTTGACGTCAGTTACGAAGAACTGCAAACCACCCGTTCAGAAGAACTTTATAAACTTCGCAAGAAAACATTTAGCGATCGTCTGGGATGGGAAGTCATTTGCAGTCAGGGAATGGAATCGGATGAATTTGATGGGCCCGGTACACGTTATATTCTGGGAATCTGCGAAGGACAATTAGTGTGCAGCGTACGTTTTACCAGCCTCGATCGTCCCAACATGATCACGCACACTTTTCAGCACTGCTTCAGTGATGTCACCCTGCCCGCCTATGGTACCGAATCCAGCCGTTTTTTTGTCGACAAAGCCCGCGCACGTGCGCTGTTAGGTGAGCACTACCCTATCAGCCAGGTCCTGTTTTTAGCGATGGTGAACTGGGCGCAAAATAATGCCTACGGCAATATCTATACGATTGTCAGCCGCGCGATGTTGAAAATTCTCACTCGCTCTGGCTGGCAAATCAAAGTCATTAAAGAGGCTTTCCTGACCGAAAAGGAACGTATCTATTTGCTGACGCTGCCAGCAGGTCAGGATGACAAGCAGCAACTCGGTGGTGATGTGGTGTCACGTACGGGCTGTCCGCCCGTCGCAGTCACTACCTGGCCGCTGACGCTGCCGGTCTGATAAGATCCAGTTCTACACCCAGTCTGATAGCCTGTCGGGCGTTACTGACGCCCAGTTTCACGACCACATTCTTGATGTGAAACTTCACGGTACTCACAGAAATGCCCGTAATAGCGGCTATCTCAGCATAGGTTTTGCCCATACTCGCCCAGTACAACACCTCATTTTCACGCGAGGAAAATATCGTTTTGTCCGCGCTCTGATTTAACGCCGGGGCTCGCTCGCCTTCGGTACCGGCCAGGCGGTACATCTGCTCGTTAAAATCAATCAGCAGCATCTGCATCGTGCCCTGTTCGGCAGCAAGGCGTTGCTCCAGCGCAGCCTGATCGTTGCCTTTAATGATCACGGACAACAGAGCAAGGTTGTTCATGTGGTCGTGCAGGACATAGGTAAAGCCGTTAACGATGTTGTATTGCTTGGATAAAGAGAAAATTTTGGTGAACCGCAGGTCGGACATCAGCGTAATATTCTCATCCCAGGCAAACGGTGAGGTGCGTTTAAAGGCCGTGAGAATAACCGGATCGGTCAGCTGAAAGTTGTTAGCGCGGTATAACCTAATCCATTCGTCAGGATAACTGGAAATAATCAGAACATTTGAAGGATTTTTTTTGCTCACAACAGTGTAAGCGTAATCCGGACTACCCAGCGGAGATAACTTTCTCTGTATGTAAGTCTGAAGCGTATCCGTTATTGTTTGATTTTCAAGGAAAAAAGAAAACATTCAGGCTCCATGCTGCTTCTTTTACTTAACGTGGACTTAACCTGCACTATAGTACAGGTAAGATGATACTTAAGAGTAACTTACAATGAATCATTCAGAGGTTACAATGGCTTCAGTTGTTTAGCGGTAAAAAAAAACCTGACCTGTACGGCCAGGTCGCTAAAACAGCCAACACCAGGGAAAATGTCCGGCCAGACGTCACAAAATATAAAGTGATGCTGGCCGGGACACTCATAGTAACATCTTTGAAACATTTGTACAAACATTCACGGTTACTCAATCTGCAGCAATTCTCCCCCTTAATGACTGTTAATACAATCTCTTATTTTCTCCCGTAATAACTGCCAGCTTCTCAGCCACTTAGGCGCTATTCCCCTTTCGTACACGCCCACTCTTTTTCCTGCCAGACTGGTCGGTGCGCCTTAATGCGGCCCCGCTGGCCCTATATTCCACTGTTTCCGCTGCGCTTATCGGTAAATTCAGGGGATTAAAAACGTCTTTTTGCCGTTTTTTAACTGCCTGAGCGCAAATAATAAGCATTTGAATGTGACAAAAATCACATCTGTGCCAGGCTTAAGTTCTCTGACACGACTGTTTAAGGAGCTTACGCATGACAACGTTAAATAAGGCTATTCTCGACCCCGATCGTTTCCCGAAGCCGCCGTTCAGACAGCAGCCGCAGCAGGCACCCGGCCTGGCGAGTGAAATGGACCCGCCACCCGACCACGGTGAAACCAGCTATCGTGGTCACGGTCGTCTGACTGGCCGTAAAGCCCTGATCACAGGGGGAGATTCCGGTATCGGTCGAGCTGTGGCCATCGCCTATGCACGTGAAGGTGCCGATGTGGCAATTAACTATTTGCCAGAAGAAGAGTCCGATGCGGCTGAAGTGATTAAACTGATTGAAGCCGAAGGCCGTAAAGCCGTCGCCATTCCAGGCGATCTGCGCTCAGAATCCTTTTGCCAGAAACTGGTGAATGAAGCCGCCGACAAACTGGGCGGACTGGATATCCTGGTCAATAATGCCGGACGCCAGCAGTTTAATGAATCCATTCGTACGCTGAGCACCGAAGATTTCGATGCCACCTTTAAAACGAATGTTTACGCGCCCTTCTGGTTAACAAAAGCGGCGCTGGCTCACCTGCCGCGCGGTGCAGCGATTATTAATACCTCGTCTGTGCAGGCGTTTAAACCCAGCGATATCCTGCTGGATTATGCGCAGACCAAAGCCTGTAATGTGGCCTTTACCAAAGCGCTGGCAAAACAGCTGGGGCCGGAAGGCATCCGCGTGAATGCCGTTGCGCCAGGTCCGTACTGGACACCGCTGCAGCCCAGTGGCGGCCAGCCGCAGGAAAAAGTGGAACAGTTTGGTGCTGATGCGCCGCTGGGTCGTCCCGGTCAACCGGTTGAAATCGCACCGCTCTATGTCACTCTGGCTTCCGATGAGTGCAGTTTTGCCTCCGGTCAGGTGTGGTGTTCAGACGGCGGTACAGGCACAGTGTAACGCATCGATCTCCGTCGATATGATGGCCGCCCTGTGCGGCCATTTTTAGTTCAGTCCGATGCCAGCATAGCCATGATGGCAACCGCCGCTTTGATACGCTCCGGATTGGGATAGTTTTTATTGGCCAGCAGGATTACCCCGCTGTTTTGTTGCGGGACGAACGCGATATAGGCACCAAAGCCCTTTGTGGAGCCGGTTTTATGCACCCAACTGGCGCGATCCATGGGTTGAGCCGGGTTCAGAATGGTCGCGGGCTGTGTGGACAGCGCGGCCTGACTGTCACAGGCGGCAACGATCGTCTGGCTGTCAATGGGCCAGGGGTAAATTTCCCACCCCAGCCCCTGATACCGTTCACCTGCGCGCAGGTAACGAGACTGCGCGGTCAGAATGCCATTTCGCAATGCCGTATTCCCGGACGACAATCCATTGGGATTCGCATTCGCCTGCATAAAAGCCATCATGTCGCGCGCGGTGGACTTCACGCCACTGGTCTCTGCTGACAGCATACCCGGCGAGACGCGTACCGGTTTACCGTCCTGATAACCCCAGGCGTAATCAAACATCATTGACGGGGGCACAGTATAAAAGGTGCGTGTCAGCCGCAACGGCGTGATAACGTCCTTTTGCATCGCCTCCTCAAATTCCCCCTTCACCATCAAATAGCCCAGCAGACCAATACTGACATGAGAATAGTGACGCTGTGTACCCGGCGCGGCGTCCGGTTGCCACTGCTGCGCGTAAGCCAGCAATTCATCCTGACTGGTTACCTCATCGGGCAGATGTAACGGCAGTCCGCCTGCGCTGTAGGTGGCAAGATGGACCATCCGTCGGCTTTGCCACTGCGGGCCGTTTAACGCGGGCCAGTAGCGGGAGACCGGATCGTTCAGACGCAGCGCACCGTTGCGAATCAGCACGCCCGCCAGCACGCCCGTGAATGTCGTACTGACGGATCCCAGTTCGAACAGCGTATTTTCTGTCACGCGCCGTTCGCTCGCGGTATCGGCCACACCAAAATTAATATACTGAGGACGACCTTTATACAGCACGCCGACCGACATGCCGGGAATGCCCTGCTGCGCCATCAGCGGATCAATCACGCTTTTTACCCGTTCGGCGATGGTCTGAGACGACAAGTCAGCCGCCTGGGCGCTGGCGGTAAACGCAATCAGTAATGCAGTGAGAAAAGATTTCATCAGTACTTATTCAGGTGACAGGTTATTGACACTGTGACGCACAGGATTGCACACAGAGCTGTGCCTGAGTACTGCAGTCACTTGAGTTTCGCGTATTACAATGAGATTGCTCAACATAACAGCGAGTCTGACAGCTGGAGAGATCACATTTCGCCGCGACGGGCGTGAGTTGCGGCAACGGTGTGCGAGGGGGAAACGTGTGAGCGGGCTGCGCCAGGGCGCTGCTGCCCATGAAGCAGGTCAGCAGCAGAGCATAAAAGTTTTTCATAACCGATCTCCAGAGATATGCGTCAGACAAGTATGATGACTCTGACGCATAACGTCTGGTAAATCTTGCTAAATTGAGAGCGCGGGCGGATGTTCCACGACCTGGACCACGCCACGGCGATAAATATCGTTCAGTCTGGCGCAATACTGACGCGGATCGTGCTGCTGCTTGATGCGCAGAATCGCGCCCTCGCCTTTTTCCGTTAACTGCTGTGGCTGCGCAAGAATGTCCAGCAGGGTTGTCTTAATGCCGTCTATTAATGCCTGACGTAGCCGGTGTTTCTCGGCTTCGCTGTTGACCTGATATTCGCGGTCATCGTTGAGTTCGCCATCAATCAGCCAACCGGCGGTGGGCGGATTAATTTCAGGCAACGCACGAACATTACTGGTCAATACCGGACAGCCGCTGGCCTGCATTTCCAGTACGGAAAACCCGTAGGTTTCCTGCCAGGTCGGCAGTAACCCCACATCGCTTTGCTGGAACAACTGCATCAGTTCACGATTATCCTTGCGGGAATGGTGTGTGAAGCAGGCATGGCGCGTGATGCGATCTTCAATGTCCCGATAAAACGCGTCGTTATCCTGGAAAGCGCGATGGGCAACATTATGACGTTTCGTCAGTTCACCAATCAACTGAACGTCGAATTGGCCAGCATCAATCTGTCCCATCTCAATCAGCTCACTGATGGCCAGCACGACTTCTGCGCCGCCTTTACGGTAAAACTCGTTGCCAACGAACACCAGGCGGAGTTTATCGCTTTGCCGTGGGCGCTTCTGTTGCGTAAACAGGGTTTGCGGTGGATGCATCACCAACGTTTTTGCGCGAATTTTCGCGGCGACATCGGGTTTAAACAGCTTCATCTGAATATGCAAGGTGGCATCGGAAATGGCGATCAGGCCAAAACAGTTATCCTTGAGCAAATACGGAATCAGTTGTTTGAGTTCAGGATTATCCTGCTTGGCGACGCCCGCTACCGGCAGAACACGCGGCAGCTCAGTCTCGAAGGTCGCGACCCAGTTCATGGGCGTAATGGCGACTTCATTAAACAGATGCAGGATATCGGGCTTCTCCCCCATTGCGAAGGGCACGGGGACAAACACAAAGCGTTTATTCTTCTTGAGTAAACGTGTACGCAGCGGATTGAGGAAATAAAACAGGTTGCGCTTTTTCAGGTTGATGTAGTGATTGTCCGGATTCACCAGGATATTGCGCTGCTCCGGATAGTGCGTATTGCTGATGCCAATTTTCATGAAAGATTCCGAAGTCGTTGTCGTAGGGCGTGATCTATATCACGCTCTGAATTGCATGTTTCATAGGCAACATCTTAAAAGCGCGTGGTTTATGGGGTTTACAGAATATTCCTGCACTGGCGCGGTGCGGCCTTTTGCACGGTTTGCGTGCAGGCTGGAAAGATTATTCCTCAATATCAGCGAGTTGTACCCTGTTCATGCGGGTTGCCACCTTTTCATCGCCTGGAACAAAAATTGCAAGATACGACGCAATGCAAAGGAGAGAACATATGAAAGCGATCGTTATCGGTGGCGGAATGGGCGGCATGACGGCGGCCCTCGCGCTGGAGCAACAGGGTTTTCAGACGGAAGTCTATGAGGCGGTAAAAACCATTCGGCCCGTCGGCGCTGCGATTTCGGTCTGGCCAAATGGCGTGAAATGCCTGAATTCGCTGGGCCTGAAAGACAAAGTCCGCGCGCTGGGCGGTAATATGGCCTTTATGGCCTATAAGGATGCATTGTCGGGTGAAACCCTGACACGGTTCAGTTTATCGCCGCTGGTGCAGCAGGTAGGTGAATTCCCCTATCCGATTGCCCGCGCCGAGTTGCAGGCCATGCTACTGGATGCCTACGGCCGCGACAGAGTGCATTTTGGTAAACGTATCGTGCAGGTGGAACAGCACGCCACGGGCGTTGTCGCCACCTTCGAAGACAACAGCCAGGCTGAAGGCGATTTTCTGGTCGCGGCAGACGGCACGCACTCTGTTGTGCGGGACTATGTGCTGGGGGAAAAGCTGCCCCGCCGTTACGCGGGCTATGTGAACTGGAACGGTCTGGTGAACATTGATGAGTCCATCGCACCTGCGGACCAGTGGACAACCTTTGTGGGGGATGGCAAGCGCGTATCGTTAATGCCGGTAAGCGGAAACCGCTTTTACTTTTTCTTTGATGTCCCGCTGCCTGCGGGGCTGGAACAGGACCGCACTACCGCGCGTGACGATTTGCGCCGCTATTTCAGCGGCTGGGCAGCCCCGGTACAAAAACTGATTGCGGCCATTGATGTGGACACCACCAACCGGGTTGAAATTCACGATATCGAGCCGTTTCAGCGCTTCGTGAAAGGCCGGGTGGTGCTGCTTGGCGATGCCGCGCACAGCACCACGCCGGATATTGGTCAGGGCGGCTGTGCCGCGATGGAAGATGCTATTGTACTGGCTTCGGCCCTGGCTGCGCATTCACTTGGCATCGAAGATGCGCTGCTGCGTTATCAGGCGCGCCGCGTTGACCGTGTCAAAGACTTGGTTTTAAAAGCGCGCAAGCGTTGTGATATCACGCATGCAAAAGATCCGGTGATGACGTCGGAGTGGTATCAGTCATTAAGAAATGAAACCGGCGAGCGCGTACTGGCGGGCTTGTGCGAGACCATTGAAGGCGGTCCGCTGGGGTAAAAAAACAAAGGGCGGATTCTCCGCCCTTTGTTGCTCAGTCGGCCAGGCCGCGATTTTTTAACATCGGCTCAAGCTTCGGTTCGCCCCCGCGCCAGGCTTCATATAACGCTTTGAGATCACTGCTGTTGCCGCGAGACAGGATCTTCTGGCGGAAAATATCGCCATTTTTGCGCGTCAGTCCGCCGTTTTCGACAAACCACTGATAGCCGTCATCCGCCAGCATCTGCGTCCAGATATAAGCGTAATAACCCGCGGCATAGCCACCGCCCCAGATGTGCTGGAAATAGCTGGAGCGATAGCGCGGCGGGACGGCCGCCATATCGAGATCATCACTGCGCAGCGCCTGTTGCTCGAATCCGTCAACGGACTGTACCGGCTGACTGCCATCCAGGCTGTGCCAGTGTAGATCCAGCAACGCGGCGGCCAGCAGCTCGCTCATCTCGTAGCCTTTATTAAACTTGCCCGCCCTGATGATTTTTTCATGCAGCTCGGCGGGCATCGGCTCACCCGTCTGATAATGGCGGGCATAATGACGAAATACCTGTGGTTCGCTGGCCCAGTGCTCGTTAATTTGTGAAGGGAATTCAACAAAATCACGTGGCGTTGCTGTGCCGGACAGGCTGGGATAACGCTGGCTGGCAAACAGGCCGTGCAACGTATGCCCGAACTCATGAAACAGGGTTATCACCTCATCCCAGCTCAGAAGCGCGGGTTCCCCCTCCGCGGGTTGCGTGTAGTTGCAGACGTTGTAAATCACGGGTTTGCTGTCGAGGAGCGTGGACTGATTAACAAAGTTGCTCATCCAGGCGCCACCGCCTTTACTGTCGCGTTTGAAGAAGTCCGTGTAAAACAGCGCAAGCCCACTCCCGTCAGCATCGAAAATTTCGTACACCTGTACATCCGGATGGTAAACCGGCAAATCGTGACGTTGCGCGAACGTAATACCATAAAGCTGCGTGGCCGCCCAGAAAACGCCCTGTTCCAGTACCGTGTTGAGCTCAAAATAGGGCTTGATCTGATTCTCATCTAAATCGTACTGCGCCCGCCTGACCTGCTCGGCGTAGAAATTCCAGTCCCAGGCGCTGAGGGTAAAATCCCCCTGCTGTTTGTCGATCGTTTGCTGAATCGCCGCGGCTTCGCGTTCGGCCCTTGCCCGGGCGGCAGGCACAATATTACGCATAAACGCCAGAGCGGCCTCGGGCGTTTTGGCCATCTGATCCTGCAGTTGCCAGGTCGCAAAACTGGCGAATCCTAACAACCTCGCCTGTTCGGCACGCACCTGTGACAGCCGAAGCACTAACTGTCGGGTATCGTTATCATCGTTTTTCTCACTGCGCGTCAGAGCCGCATGAAACAGGGCCTGGCGCGTTGCGCGCACCGTCAGCGATTGCAGCGCGGGCTGTTGCGTCGTGTTTTGCAGCACCAACAGCCACGCGTTTTCCAGACCGCGCGCCTTCGCGGCGGCCCTGGCGACGGCCAGATCGGACGCGCTCAGACCGGCTAACTGTTGCACATCCTCGACGACCAGACCGCCGGCCTTCGTGGCCGCCAGCAGCTTATTCGTGAACTGGGTACTGAGCCGCGCCGCCTCCTGATTCAGGGTTTTCAGTTGCTGTTTCTGCGCTTCGGGCAGATTGGCACCGGCAAGCTGAAAGCGCTGCCAGAGAATTTCTACCAGACGTCTGGATTCGGCATCCAGTTGGTTTCGTTGCACATAGACCTGATCGATGCGTGAAAACAGCGGACGATTCAGCATGATCTCATCATTAAGCGCGGTCAGTTGCGGCGTAATCTCTTCATCGATCTGTTGTAAATAGGGGCTGGTATTCGCCGAGGTCATGGCATTAAACACCAGGCTTACCCGGGTCAGCAGTTGGCCACTTTTCTCCAGCGCTTCACAGGTATTCTGGAACGTCGGGGCATCAGCGGATGTCGCAATGGCCAGGACTTCCTGACGTTTCTCTTCGATACCGGCCTGCAGCGCGGGCAAAAAGTCCGTTTCCTGAATCTGGTCAAACGGTGGCGTGTGATAAGGCAGACTGCTGACGCTAAAGAAAGGGTTTTGACGGGCGTTCATAGGCGCTCCTGATAGTCTACACAGTGTTTCATAGTGGCAGGTCGCCTCGGGCAGAACAACCTATCCGCGTTGTTGCTGGTACACCGCAATAATCTCACCCGCAATCGCCACGGCGATTTCGGCAGGCAGTTTCCCTTTTACATCGGGTAAGCCCACCGGGCAGCGCAGGCGCGCCAGCCGAACGTCGTCGATGCCTTTGCCGGCCAGACGATAGCGAAAGCGCTGGCTTTTTGTCTGCGAGCCAATGACGCCCGCGTAATGGAAATCTCCCCGCTTGAGAATGGCTTCACAGAGCGCCAGATCCAACGGATGATGGTGCGTCATCACGATATAATAGCTGCCAGCGGGCGCCTCAGCCACTGCGTCCAGCGGATCGTCAGGCTGCTGGATGCGCACCCCGGGCGGCACGGATAAAAAAACATTTTCCCGACTGTCAATCCAGTTAATGTGACAGGGTAACGTTGCCAGCACATTCACCAGCGCCTGGCCCACATGGCCCGCGCCAAACACCAGGATTTCCGGCTGTGCCTGTAACAGGGGTTCGAATAACATGGTGGTCATGCCGCCGCAGCACTGGCCCAGCCGTGCCCCCAGACTGAAATCCTCTGTGTGCGGGCTGGCCTGCCCGCTTTCCAGCAGTGCGCGGGCCTGCGCGATACATTGAAATTCCAGATGTCCGCCGCCAATTGTTAAAAAGGTTTCCTTCGCCGTCACCACCATTTTAGCGCCGCCGTCCCGGGGCACCGAGCCACGATCGCGCAGCACAGTGACCAGTACGCAAGGCTGGCGCGTTTCACGGAGATGGTGCAGGATGCTTATCCAGTCATGGAAAATCATCCGCGCCTCCCGGCCATACGCTGTGCGCCCCAGAATACCCGCTCCGGCGTAGCAGGCGCGTCCAGCCCCGGATGTTGGCGATAGTCCGCGAGACTGGCGACCGCATCCTGTAATGCGCACCAGGCGGCGATCCCCAGCATGAAAGGCGGCTCGCCCACTGCCTTGGAATGGAATACCGTATCCTGCGGATTCTTACGGTTTTCGACCAGTGTGACGCGCATATCGGCGGGCACATCGCTGATTGCCGGAATTTTGTAGCTGGCCGGACCGTTCGTCATCAACTGGCCTTTGTCATTCCAGACCAGTTCCTCACAGGTCAGCCAGCCCAGCCCCTGCACGAAGCCGCCCTCGACCTGACCGATGTCAATGGCTGGATTCAGTGAGGCCCCGACATCATGCAGAATATCCGCCCGTAATAACCGGTATTCGCCCGTCAGCGTATCCACAATCACTTCGCAACAGGCGGCCCCGTAAGCGAAATAGTAAAACGGTTCGCCCCGACCAGCCTGACGATCGTAGTGGATGCCAGGCACGCGATAATATCCCGTCGCGGAGAGCGGCACCTGATTAAGCCAGGCAAGCTGGGCGACCTGAGCGAACGTGTAATAGTGATCGCCTGCGCGCACCACGCCGTTGTTGAAACTTACCGCCTCGGGGAGACAGTTATGCAGCGAACACAGCATAGTGCGCATGCGTTCACGCAGGATTTCCGCCGCATTTTGCGCCGCTTTGCCGTTCAGATCCGTACCACTGGAAGCCGCGGTCGGTGATGTATTGGGCACTTTGCCAGTGTCTGTGGCGGTGATCTGGATCTTATCGATATCGATTTGCAGCACCTGCGCGACAATCTGCGCCACTTTGGTATTGAGCCCCTGGCCCATTTCCGTTCCGCCGTGGTTGAGTTGTACTGTGCCATCGGTGTAGATCAGAATCAGCGCACCGGCCTGGTTGAGAAAACTTGAGGTGAAAGAAATCCCAAACTTCACCGGCGTCAGCGCAAGACCGCGTTTTAGCAGCGGACTGCTGGCGTTAAAGGCCGCGATGGCTTCCCGCCGCGCGTGGTAATCACTGCTGATTTCCAGCTGTTCCGTGATCTCATCCAGCAGATTATCTTTTACCTGCTGGTGGTAATGCGTGATATTGCGCTCGTGTTTACCGTAGTAGTTCCGTTTACGCAGCGTCAGCGGATCGATTCCGCGCTCGCGGGCGATATGGTCCATAATCTGCTCTATCGCCACCATGCCCTGCGGGCCGCCAAACCCGCGAAACGCAGTATTGGACGCGGTATTGGTGCGGCAGCGGTAACCGGTAATCCGCGCATCGCCGAGGTAGTACGCGTTATCGGCATGAAACATTGCCCGATCCACAATCGATCCGCTGAGATCCAGTGAGTAACCACAGTTACCTGCCAGATCGATTTTCACGCCACACAAGCGGCCGTCATCCTCAACCCCCACGTCGTAGCGCACAAAAAACGGATGCCGTTTGCCGGTAATACGCATGTCATCACGCCGCGCGAGGCGCATTTTCACGGCGCGCCCGGTCAGCCTGGCGGCGACAGCACACAGGCAGGCAACACCGGCGGCCTGGGTTTCCTTGCCGCCGAATCCGCCGCCCATACGCCGCATATCAATCGTGACCTTGTTCATGGTGATGCCCATGACCTCGGCCACCAGCTTTTGAATTTCAGTGGGGTTCTGCGTCGAACACAAGACCTGCAATGCGTCGTCTTCACCAGGAATCACCAGGGCGGTTTGCGTTTCCAGATAGAAATGCTCTTGTCCGCCAATGTGGAACGCCCCCTGAACCCGATGCGGCGCGCGCGCCAGTGCCGCCTCAACGTCACCGCGCTGATGAATATGGGGTTCCTGCACGAAGCTGCCCTGCTTCAGCGCGTCTTCGACATCCAGCAGCGCCGGAAGACTGGCGTACTCAATCATCGCCGCGTTAGCGCCCTGACGCGCCGCTTCAGGCGTTTCGGCCAGTACGGCAATTACAATCTGGCCCACATAGTGGACGATATCCTGTGCCAGAAGCGGATCGCCTGGCTGTAAGGGCCCGATATCATTGACGCCGGGCACATCCTGCCAGGTCAGTACGCGTACTACGCCCGGAACCGCGTAACAGGGTTGCAGATCGACGCGTGTAATACGCGCATGCGCGTGGTCGCTCAGACGCGGACAAAGGTGCAGTAAGCCCGGCTGTTCTGCTTTATCGTCAATATATTGCGCTTCACCGGAGACGTGTTTTTCCGCGCTTTCGTGTTTTTGACTGCGTCCTACGCCCGTGGTCATATCGCTGGCGAACAGGACGGGTAACGCAGATTCAGGCAATGCCGGACGATTATGAGACATAGCGGCTTACCTCTGTGATGGCGAGTCCGTTTGAACGGTAAACATAACGACGCAACAGGTTACAGGCGACCTGCAGACGGTAATCTGCGCTGGCCCGGAAATCGCTCAGCGGCTGAAACGTCGCTTCCAGCGCCTGACAGGCTCTCGCCAGCGTTTCCGGCGATAAAGCGGCACCACACAGCGCCTGTTCACAGGCGACCGCACGAAGCGGCGTTGCCGCCATACCGCCGAATGCAATATGCGCACGCGTTACGATGCCGTTATCGGTATGAATATTAAAGGCGGCAAACACCGCTGAAATGTCATCATCCAACCGTTTTGAGACTTTCCAGGCCACGAAATCCGGTGACACTGTCACTTTAGGAATCAGAATGGTGTGAATAAACTCCCCCGGCCTTAGCACCGTCTGTCGGTAGCCCGTGAAAAAGCCATCGAGCGTCACGGTGCGTTGCGTGTCGCCGTGCTGCAGCAGTAGCGATGCATTAAGCGCCAGCAGCGTAGGCGAGGCATCACCAATCGGCGAAGCGTTCGCAAGGTTGCCGCCCAGCGTGCCGAGTTGACGAATTTGTAGCGAGGCAAAGCGCGTCAGCATTCCGGCAAAACCCGGAATCCGCGTCGCCATAAAATCGGCAATGTGCTCCAGCGACGCAGCGGCACCCAGTTGATAGTGTTTATCGTCCTCGCCGCAGGCTTTCAGTGCGTCAACCTGCCCCAGGGAAATCATTTTGGGGAGATGCTGGTCGCGCTGGGTAATCAGCAGGCTGAGATCGGTGCCGCCCGCCAGCAATGCGGCATCAGGATGGGCGATACAGCATTCGGCAAGCTGCTGCACGGTTTTCGGGATAAAACAGGTGCGACCGTTCTTTTCCAGCGTCTGGATAGCCTCGTGTGTCAGGTTCATCAGCTGTTCAGTCACCTGCTGTGCCTGACGATCAAAGCTGTCGGGCTGAACATCGCTCAGGCTTTGCTCGGCAGCCGCCATGATGGAACGGTAACCGGTACAGCGGCACAGGTTACCCGCCAGCGCATGTTCGGCCTGCTGACGATTCCACTCAGGCTGGTTTTTTTGCAGACTAAACAGCGACATGACAAAACCCGGCGTACAGAATCCACACTGCGAGCCATGGCAGTCCACCATCGCCTGCTGTACCGGATGCAGGCTTTTTCCCTGGCGTAGATCCTCTACCGTAATGAGTTGCTTACCCTGTAGCCCACTGACCAGCATCAGGCAGCTGTTCACGGTCTGGTAGGTGAGCTTCCCGTCTACGACACTGCCCAGCGTGACGCTACACGCGCCGCAGTCGCCGGAGGCACAGCCCTCTTTGGTGCCGCAGCGACGCTGATGCGTACGCAAATACGACAGGACCGTCAGATTGGGATCGAGCTGCTCTTCTGTCACCGGACGGTCATTAAGCAGGAACTGAATCATGCGGCGTTCTCCTTTGCAGCGGATTGCCAGACCGGGCGACCGTTAACCCAGGTTTGTACGATATTTCTGTCATCGCCGAGCGTCATCAGCACAAACAGTTTTTCCCAGATATCTTTACTGTTTGCCATGCGTAACCTCTGCAAGGCGGACACGGCGGGATCCAGCACCACAAAGTCCGCTTCTTTGCCCGGGGCGAAGTTACCGATGTGTTTATCGAGATCCAGCGCATGGGCGCCGCCCAGTGTGGCGTGATAAAACGCTTCTGCGGCGCTCAGTTTGTACTGCTGCAGTTGCCCCACTTTGTAGGCTTCTCCCAGCGTTTGCAGCATATTGAAGGTGGTGCCGGCGCCTACATCGGTGCCGATGCCCACATTAACGCCCTGCTGCCAGCTCCGCTGGATATTGAACAGGCCGCTGCCCAGAAACAGATTTGAGGTGGGGCAAAATGCTATGGCGGAGTTCGTATCATGCAGGCACTGCCACTCCTGTGTTTCCAGATGCAGACAGTGCGCGAATACGCTGCGGCGCCCGGTCAGCTGATACTGATGATACACATCCAGATAACCGTTATGGTCAGGAAAAAGCTGCTTCACCCAGGCCACTTCGTGGGGGTTTTCGCTAAGGTGCGTATGAACCCAGACATCCGGGTGACGCTGGCGAAGCGCCTGAACTTTCTCCAGCAGCGCCGGAGAAGAGGTCGGAGCGAAACGCGGCGTCAGCGCATAATTAAGGCGGCCGCGCTCGTGCCAGCGCGCAATCAGCGCCTCCGTCTGGGCATAGCTCTCTTCTGGCGTTTCTGTCAGGTAGTCCGGGGCATTGCGATCCATCATCACTTTGCCTGCGATAATACGCATATTAAGCGCCTCGGCTGCGCTGAACAGCGCATCTACCGACTGCGGGTGCACCGTGCCGAAAATCAACGCGCTGGTCGTGCCGTTCGCCAGTAACTGCTGCAGGAAAAATGCCGACATCTGCGCGGCATGATCCGGGCAGTGATACTGCGCTTCCACGGGAAAAGTGTACTGATTCAGCCACTCCAGCAGTTGCTCGCCAAAGGAACCGATCATTTCCGTTTGCGGATAATGAATATGGCAATCGACAAAGCCCGGGATGATCAGCTTACCGCGCAGGTCAATCATGCCGCCTGCATTCAGGCTGTCTGTGCTCTCCTGCCAGGGGCGCAGATCGACAACACGCCCTTCACGCAGCGTCAGCACGCCATCGTCCAGATAGCGTGCCTGCGCCATTATCGATTCGGGATCGTGTGCCACTGCGGCAAAATCGAAGAAGCTGGCGCGAATCGCCGCGTCTGTATATGTCAGCATAATGTTTCCTCTGCCGGGCGGGGTAAATGTCGCCCTGTGCCTTAACCCTGGTCTCTGTTTGAACATTTTTGCAAGAGTCATGCCAGCCTTGTTTATAAAATAAAGATTTATATATCAGTAACTTAATCAAACTTATTCGTTGCGCAACGAAAAAACGTCTTAATACACGACGCAAACGGTTGCCATTCTTTCGCAATCGATTGCCTGCATAATGATGGACAAAATGCGCCCTGCCAGCCTGGCGCGTTTGCACAATAACGGGGCGGGCTGCACGAAAACGGCGCAGACCGTGGGCGACCATGCACGTAAAATTCAGCGGACATCGCCAAAAATGCCGTGTTAAGGTGAAAGGAACACCATGAAACGGAATAAGGGAAACACGATGATTATTTTTGTTACGGGGGCAACGGCAGGGTTTGGTCAGAGCATTACCCGCCGGTTCATCGAAACAGGACACAAAGTGATCGCAAGCGGCCGTCGCGCAGAACGTCTGAAAGCGCTGAAAGACGCGTTGGGCGACAACCTGTATACGGTGCAACTGGATGTGCGCAACCGGGCCGCCATTGAAGAGGCAATTGCACACCTCCCAGCAGAATGGCGCGACATTGATGTGCTGGTCAATAACGCGGGTCTGGCATTAGGCATTGAACCGGCGCACCGGGCAGATGTGAATGACTGGGAAAATATGATCGACACCAACACGAAGGGGCTGGTGTATATGACGCGCGCCGTCTTGCCTGCGATGGTTGAGCGTAACGTCGGTCATATCATTAATATCGGGTCGATTGCCGGAAGCTGGCCCTATGCGGGCGGTAACGTGTATGGGGCCACCAAAGCCTTTGTCCGTCAGTTCAGCCTGAACCTGCGCACCGATTTGCACGGCACCGCCCTGCGCGTAACGGATATTGAGCCAGGCCTGGTTGGCGGCACCGAATTCTCTAACGTGCGCTTTAAAGGCGACGATGACAAGGCTGATAAGGTTTATGAGGGCGCGACAGCACTGACGCCGGAAGATGTGACTGAAGCGGTTTACTGGGTGGCAACCCTGCCTAAACACGTCAACATCAACACCCTGGAAATGATGCCCGTCAGCCAGACGCTGGCAGGCCTTAAAGTGCATAAACCCTGATTAAGAGGCCAGCCCTCGGGCTGGCTTTTTACGCTTTGCCCCAGCCCAGCACGATAATCAACATGCCGCTGAACGCAATCAGCGCACCACTCCAGTCCCAGATACTCAGCTTCACCCCGTCTACGATGCGCAACCAGACCAGCGCCGTGAGAACATAAACGCCGCCGTAAGCCGCGTATACGCGCCCACTTGCCGCCGGATGGAGCGTCAGCAGCCAGACAAACAGCGCGAGACTCAGTGCGGCAGGCACTAACAGCCAGGCCGACGCGCCCTTTTTCAGCCACAGCCAGGGCAAAAAACAGCCTGTGATCTCTGCCAGGGCGGTAATAAAAAACAGTAATGCAGTCTTGATCAGCACGTTAATCTCTCAGGCAGGTAAACGACATGCACACTGCTGGTGAGCATCTGAGCGGCAATGGTATACTATTGCGCACAGGCTGCAAAAGTTTACCCACAGGTAAGCCCGTGTTAACTGAAGGATATTACGATGAAAAAATTGCTTCCGGTTCTGATGGTGGCCCTGCTTTCTGTCACGGCATTTGGCGTGAGTGCAAACACCGATCGCCTGATAATTGAAAATGGCAGTAGCGCGCTGAATAATGAAGCGGCCCGTCAGAGTAAAGAGCAGTGGAATGACACGCACATGCTGCGCAATAAAGTGAACCGCCGGGTGGAAAAAGAGTTTGATAAAGCGGACCGCGCGTTTGATACCCGCGACAAGTGTGAGCAGAGCGCTAACCTGAACGCCTACTGGGAACCCAACACGTTGCGCTGTCTGGATCGCCGCACCGGTCGTCCGGTACTGCCGTAATTTTCAGCTATAGTAATGACTGACGCATGACAAAAGGAAAAGGTTATGAAGATGAAGCATGCATTACTGACAGTGACGTTTTTGGCATTCCCGCTGCTGGCGCAGGCCTCCTGTGAATCCGTAAAAGCGGATATCAGCCAGAAAATTATCCAGAACGGTGTGCCCGAATCAGGCTTTAGTCTGGATGTGGTGCCCAACGATCAGGCCGACCAGGCGGGCGGACAGGTTGTCGGTCATTGCGATAACGACACACAGAAAATCGTTTATAAAAAGCTGGGTCGCGATGACGGGGCGGCGGTCCCTGACAGCGCGGGTAGCTCGCAGGACACCTCAACGCAGTAACGTTCAGGGCGACATTGTCGCCCTTCTCTTTTTCGTTTTCTCTACTGTTCCCGTCCGAATCGCACCCTGACGACTAAACGGTCCGGTATCAGTCGGCCTGTTGCGGCTGCTGACGCGGCATTTTTCCGGCGACCCACATCGCCGATAACGCGATAACCAACGCCACGATAAACACCCAGTGCAGTGAGGCAGCAATCGCCTGTAACAGGTGCTGCAGCTCATCCGGAGCCAACTGGTCGCGGGTTGTCTGCGACATAATTTGCTGCACCGGATCCTCTGCATGTGGCAACCGCCACTGCAGGTTGAGGTTTAGCACGGCGCCCATCACCGCCGTTCCCAGCGCGGAGCCAATCATACGGCTGAACATTACCGACGCCGTGCAAATACCGCGAATGCCATATTCGGCATGATTCTGCACAGACACCAGAAACGTCGTGCTGGTCATCCCCATGCCGGTGCCGATGAGGAATGAGGTGAAGCCTGCCTGCAGTAGCGAACTTTCTCTGTGTAACAGCAGCAGTAAGGCGCTGCCTGCAATTAACAATAATGCGCCCAGCTGGGCGGTAAAACGATAGGAAGTGAACAGCATCAGGCGGCCACTGACCGTACTGGCCAGCGGCCAGCCGATGGACATCATCGCCAGCGCGGTGCCGGCCTGAAGTGGCGAACCGCCCGTGACGCCCTGTATCCATGTCGGTAAAAACGCGCTGACGCCCATCATGGTCGCCCCAATCACCAGGTTGCCTATATTGCCGGCAATAATCAGCTTACTCTGCCAGAGACGCATCGGAAACAGGGGCGCCTGTGCCTGCTGTTCATGGCGGGTTAATTGCCAGCCGGCCAGCCCGCCCACAAGTAAAAACAACAGGAGCCAGTAGCCCAGTTGTTCTGCCTGTAACAGGGCAATCAGTACGGCGCTGATGCACAGCGTCAGCCAGCCACTGCCAATCAGATTCAGTGACGGGGCCGGCTGTTTCTGTGAATGTGTTGGCAGCAGGATGGCCAGCAACAGCATACTGATGATGCCAATCGGGACATTGACCCAGAAAATCACCGACCAGTTGAAGTGCTGGACCAGCCACGCGCCCGAGAGCGGCCCGACAATCGCCGCCACGCCCCAGACGCTGGACAGCCAGCCCTGCACGCT
Source organism: Pantoea sp. SGAir0183 (assembly GCF_043545505.1). Lineage (NCBI taxonomy): Bacteria > Pseudomonadati > Pseudomonadota > Gammaproteobacteria > Enterobacterales > Erwiniaceae > Pantoea > Pantoea sp. SGAir0183. Next base: position 2,147,980 of record NZ_CP028053.1, on the reverse strand, counting down.
GGCCCGCTCACGGGGGGAATAGATATCGGCCACAATCGTGGACGTCAGCGGCATGATGGCCCCGGCCCCCAGGCCCTGAAAGGCGCGGAACACGATGAGCCAAAACATGCTGTGCGCAAAGCCGCATAACACCGACCCTGCCAAAAAAAGCGTGATGCCCAGAAACAGCATCCTCTTTCTGCCCCACAGATCCGCCAGGCGCCCATAAAGCGGTACGCTTATGGCCTGCGTCAGCAGGTAAACCGAAAATACCCAGCCAAACTGCGCAAAGCCCCCCAGCTGGGCGACAATTGTTGGCATCGCGGTGGCCACAATAGTGACTTCGATGGCGGCCATAAACATGGCGAGCATGCAGGCGAAAAGAATCCAGTTGCGGCGCAGCGGCGCGGAAGTGCTGTTGATCATGATGCTCCCTTTTTGCGTTCCCTAAGGCTAGCGCAAATCTGCGCGTCCAGGAATCAATTCAGTGCTTTTGTGACGTTGTCACCTAAATCGGGGTGAATCAGGTAGTTTCGCTGTTAAACCAGTTGTAGTAAGGGCTGCGGCGATTTTGACACCATGCTATCTCCATGATTTTACCGATAAAAGCTGGCGCGCTTCGCTTGACGTTGCTATAGGTTTAAAACTGCGTTGATTGTGATTAACGAAATTACGCAGAAATTCGCAAACGTTTTACACGTTTAACAATCGGCATGGTTTTGGACGCGGCGGCCCTTTTTGTGGCGTCTGTCATGTCGGTTCAGGGTTTGATAACAACAGATTGGTCTACAGGGAGAATCCGTATGCATAACGCTTCGCTGGCCAAACGTGCCGGTCTGGCGCTGCTTGCTGTGATAGCAGTGTTGGGCGCACTGGTTTGGGGGCTGGGCTGGGATACACTGGTCGCCCGCCGCGTTGATCTCATCTATCTTGGCCAACAGCACCTGTTTTTAGTGTTCTGGTCAATGCTGTTTGCCCTGCTGGTCGGTATTCCCAGTGGGATCCTGCTAAGCCGTCCCTTTGCCCGTCGCTGGGCAGAATATGTCATGCAAATCTTTAATGTGGGCAACACGTTGCCGCCGCTGGCCGTACTGGCGCTGGCCATGGTGGTGATCGGCATTGGCGATAAGCCGGCGCTGTTTGCCCTGTTCCTGGCCTCGCTGCTCCCCATTGTCCGCAACACCTATGCCGGACTGAGCGCCGTTCCGCCCTCACTGATTGAAGCCGCTAACGGTATCGGCATGACAAAATGGCAACGCCTGCGTCAGGTTGAGCTGCCGAATGCGCTGCCGGTCATTCTGGCAGGGGTGCGCATTGCGACAGCCATTAACGTTGGCACCGCCCCGCTTGCCTTCCTGATTGGTGCCAGCAGCTTTGGCGAGCTGATTTTTCCGGGGATTTACCTCAATGACTTCCCGGTCCTGATTCTGGGCGCGGTGGCAACGGCGTTAGTGGCCCTGATACTGGATATGTTGCTGGCGACGTTAGGCCGTTATCTGAGTCCGCACGCTGCGGCATAAAACAGGAGTTGATGATGCTTACGCGTTGGATTAAGCACTGTACGCTGGCCCTGACGGCGACGCTGGCGCTCAGCCAGAGCGTTCAGGCTGCCGCCCCGCTGGTGCTGGCGACGAAAAGTTTTACGGAACAACACATCCTTTCTGCCATGACCGTGATGTGGCTGCAAAAGAAAGGGTTTCAGGTTATCCCAAAACGCAACATTGCCACGACAATCAGTCGAAATGCCATGATTAACAAGCAAATCGACATGACGTGGGAATATACCGGTACCTCACTGATTATTTTCAACCATATCAACAAGCCCATGTCCTCACAGGAAGCTTACCAGACCGTTAAAAATCTGGATGGCAGGCTGGGGCTGATCTGGCTTAATCCAGCCCCGATGAACAACACCTATGCTTTTGCCATGCAGCGGGCGCGGGCGGATAAAGAAGGTATTTCTACCCTGTCGCAACTGGTGGCCAAAATTGATCAGGTGCGCAAAACCGACCCGAAACATAACTGGCGACTGGGGCTGGATCTGGAGTTCTATGGCCGTTCGGATGGGATGAAGCCGCTGCAGAAGACCTACAACCTCACGCTGGACAGACCGCAAATTCGTCAGATGGACCCGGGTCTGGTGTACAACGCGATCCGCGACGGTTTTGTTGATGCGGGCTTGATTTACACCACGGATGGGCGCGTAAAAGGATTCGATCTCAAGGTGCTGCAAGATGATAAGCACTTCTTCCCCAGCTACAACGTGACGCCGGTCGTACGCAAAGATGTGCTGGAGAGCCATCCCGGCCTTGAGGCGGCGCTGAATCAGCTTTCACCGCTGATTACGGATGAGGCCATCACCGAGATGAACAAGCGCGTGGATATCGATCATCAGTCACCGGAACAGGTGGCGCGCGATTTCCTTCAATCCAAAAACATGCTGTAAGGAGGCATCGTGGATACCCTTCATTACATCATTGATAACTGGAATAACCTGCTCACGCTGACCTGGCAGCATACCTGGCTGGTGCTGGTCGCTGTGGGCTGCGCCATTCTGGCCGGCGTGCCGCTGGGCATTTTAATTGTCCGCATTAAATGGCTGGCCACGCCGGTACTGGGCATCGCCACCATCGTGTTGACCATTCCGACCATCGCCCTGTTTGGTCTGATGATCCCGCTGTTTTCGCTGATCGGTCAGGGAATCGGTGCGGTGCCTGCCATCACGGCGGTGTTCCTGTATTCCCTGCTGCCGATTGTACGTAATACCCATACCGCGCTGGAAAACCTGCCGGATGGCTTGCGTGAGGCCGGTCGGGGCATTGGGATGACGTTCTGGCAGCGTCTGCGCTGGGTTGAGATCCCCATGGCCCTGCCCGTCATTTTTGGCGGTATCCGCACCGCCGTCGTGATGAATGTCGGCGTTATGGCCATCGCGGCGGTGATCGGTGCGGGCGGACTTGGCCTGCTCCTGCTTGATGGCATCAGCGGAAGTGACGTGCGCATGCTGATTGCCGGCGCACTGATGATTTGCCTGCTGGCGATTGTTCTTGACTGGCTGCTGCACCGTTTGCAGCTGGCGCTGACTCCTAAGGGAATTCGATAATGATAAAACTTGAAAATCTGACGAAAACCTTCAGCCAGAAAAATGGCACGCTGATGAAAGCGGTGGACAATGTAAGTCTTGAGGTGCCGGCGGGCGAAATGTGCGTACTGCTGGGCCCTTCCGGCTGTGGGAAAACGACCACACTGAAAATGATTAACCGCCTGATTCCGGCCACCAGCGGACGTATTCTCATCAACGGTGAGGACACCAGCACCCAGGACACCACCACGCTGCGCCGCAATATTGGCTACGTTATTCAGCAAATTGGTTTGTTTCCTAACATGACGATTGAGGAAAACATTACCGTCGTGCCGCGCATGCTGGGCTGGGACAAAAAACAGTGCCGCGAGCGTGCCACCGAATTAATGAGTATGGTGGCACTGGATCCCACGAAATTTCTGCATCGCTATCCGCGCGAAATGTCGGGCGGGCAACAGCAGCGTATTGGCGTTATTCGCGCGCTGGCGGCGGATCCGCCGGTTTTGCTAATGGATGAACCTTTTGGTGCGGTGGACCCGATTAACCGTGAAGTCATCCAGAATGAGTTCCTGGATATGCAGCGTCAGTTAAAGAAAACCGTCATGCTGGTCAGCCACGATATTGACGAGGCGCTGAAACTTGGCGATCGCATCGCCGTATTTGGCCAGGGCAAAATCGTGCAGTGCGCCAGCCCGGACGAATTACTGGCGACGCCAGCGAATGATTTTGTCGGGTCGTTTGTCGGTCAGGACCGCACTCTGAAACGTCTGCTGCTGGTGCAGGCGGGTGATGTGACCGATCAGCAACCGACCATCACGGTGAAACGTTCGACGCCACTGATGGATGCGTTCAGCACTATGGACGATAACGATATGCGTTCCATTACCGTCGTGGACGACGATGGTAAACCGCTCGGGTTTGTTAAACGTCGCGAGGCGCGTAGCGCCAGCGGTCGCTGTGAGGATATCCTGCACACCTTCCGGGTAACCGGCAAAGCCGAGGAGAACCTGCGCGTGGTGCTGTCAAAGCTGTATGAACACAACACGGTGTGGATGCCGATTGTGGATGAAGAAGGCCGTTACAGCGGGGAAATTTCGCAGGATTATATCGCGGACTACCTCAGTTCCGGCCGTACGCGTCGCCGTCTGAATCCCTGAAAAATCAGGGCCGCACCCCGGTTGCGGCCCTTTTCCATCGAGCGGGTTTCGTGTTTCGCATCCTGTGTCACTGTCTTTCTTATTAGCGTGTGTTTTCAGATGAAGGGCGTCAGGCTATTTTCGCCTTTGCAACCGGCAGCTTGTCGGCATCGAGCAGGGAGATATCCAGGTAGCGGGACACATCACGCTGCTCAACACGCGGCAAATAGGGCAACTCACCCAACAGCGGCGCAGGAAGCTTGTCACGCAGGACTGAAATGATCTCCGCATAGTGCGCCAGCCCCGGATTGATCCGGTTTGCCACCCAGCCTGCCAGCGGTAAGCCATCACCCAGAATAGCCTCAGCCGTCAGCAACGCATGGCTGATGCAGCCCGTTTTAATTCCCACGACCAGGATCACCGGCAACTGTTGTTCCACCACCCAGGCCGATAACGGCTGGGCATCATTCATCAGGCTGCGCCAGCCTCCTGTGCCCTCAACCACGACGCGATCGGCCAGTTGATGCAGGTTCTTTAACCCCTGACTGATTCGCGCATAGTTAACCTCACAAGGCGGATAACCCCCGATTTCCTCTTTTTCGAAAATAACGGGATTCACAGCCTGATAAGGCAACGTCATGGACGAGGCGCTTTGTAAAAACAACGCATCTTTATTTCTCAGGCCCTCTTCCGTTTTGACACCACAACGGGCAACAGGCTTGTAGCCTGCGGCACTGAAACCGGCCTGAATAAAACTCTGTAACAGGGCGCGCGACACAACGGTTTTTCCCACTTCGGTATCTGTTCCCGCAATAAATAGCGTTTTCACTCGACGTCTCCTTCACCAGCGGTTTCGACTCATCGGCGATGAGTCTTTCGTGCGAACAGACATTCTAAGGAAGGAAAAGCACGGGCAGATTGCGTTAGCGCAAGGTTAGTGTTGCTTAACCTTGTAGTAACTTCACTAACAGGTAACCGCTATAGAGCGAATCTTTAATGAGCGCCGCCGCACCGAGTGTGCCAGGCTCAGTAAACTCAGTAGGTGCAAGCTGAATGCCTGCGCTGTAAGCCGGTAACGACTGCTGATGAATGGTGTTTTGTACCGCCGGGAACAGGATTTCCGCCGCCTGATTTAGCGGTGAACCGATAAGAATATGTTGAGGATTGAAGATATTTACCATCATGCCAAGCAGCCTGCCCACATGATGCCCTACCGTGGCGATGGCATCGCGGGCCAGCCTGTCACCCGCCTGGGCCGCCTCACAGACCGCCTCCAGCGTTAAGGTTTGATGATGTAACAGGCTGTCGGGCTGTCCCGGCAGACGCTGAGCAACAAGGGCCAGCAGACTGCCGGTACTGGCCACCGTTTCCAGGCAGCCATGATTCCCGCAGTAACATTGCTGACCATAGGGATCGACCTGCGTATGGCCCACTTCGACCAGCGCACGTCCGCTTTTGTGCAGTAACTGTCCGTCCGTGATCACGCCCGCCCCCACGGTTTCATCAATGACAATCTGAATGACATCCTGCGCACCGCGCGATGCGCCAAACAGGGATTCTGCCAATGTCCAGGCCGAGATATCATGCTGGATAAACACCGGCAGGCCGGTTCGGGCCGCCAGGGTGCTGCCCAGTGGCATATCATGGCAGGTATAACCGGGTAACCGGTGCACCACGCCTGATGCGACGTTGATCAGCCCCGGCAACGTGATAGCAATGGCGGTCAGCCTTTCCAGCCGCTTTTGATGGCGGATAAAAAACGCATCAACATGGTCGGTCAGTGTGGTCAGTAAGGATTGGGTGGGATCATCCGGGAGGGGCAAATGGTCTTCAACCAGCGCCCTGCTGCTCAAATCGCGAAGCGTCAGGGTTAATGTGCCACGGTGCAGGCGAAGGGCCAGGTAGTGCCAGGCCTCCGTGTCCAGAATTAACCCGATAGCGGGACGACCACGCGCGCCCGGATCCTGGAATTCGGTTTCCTGAACCAGATGGGCATCCAGCATTTCCCGGACAATTTTGGTAATACTGGCTGGGGCTAACTGGGCGCGCCTGGACAATTCAATGCGCGAGACGGGGCCATGCTGATCAATTAATCGGTAAACGACGCCAGCATTGATTTGTTTAATTTGGTCAATATGGCCAGGTTGGCTGTCCGAACTCACACCCTGCTCCGGTTATTTTCGCGCTTCTAAATAAATATCCGCTATGGTGCGGCAGATTCACCTTTTGCGGCAAATATTTGCTTAGATATGTGATTTATCACACATAATTTTTCCGCCTTTAGCGAGAGCGTTCGTTTTCCCGCCGCAACAGCGCCATCATATGGGCCATCTGCGCGCTCATTTCCCGTTGCGCAGACCAGACCAGCCACATTTCCGAAAGTGCATCCGGTTCCTCAAGCGGCAGCCAGACGACATTCGTCAGGCGGGCATGGCTGAACGATGCCGGTAAAATAGACACGCCTAAACCGGTCGCGACCAGACCGAGAATTGTCATCGCCTCGCCCACTTCCTGAGTGATATAGGGTTTGATCTGATAGCGTTGCAGTAAATCGAGTATTTCGCTGTAAAGCGCCGTTCCCACCTGCGGATCGAAAAAGACAAAAGGCTCACTGGCCAGCGCCTGTAAAGAAATCTTCCCGGCGGATGCCAGCGGATGGGCTTTGTGCACCACCGCGCATAGCGGCTCCTGTAACAGGAGTTGATGATGCAGATCCGCAGGCAGCGGCGTGTTGCGCATCACACCCAAATCGAGTTTCCCTTCATGGAGCGGCGTCAGCTGCTGCCGGGTATTGATTTCCTGCATCTGAACATGAACATCAGGCCAGCGCTGGCGGAACAGATAGAGCGCATCCGAGACGACACCAATAAAAGCGGCAGAGGAGGTAAAGCCAATGCGCAGTTCCCCTTCTTCTCCCCGATGTAGTCGTGCCGCACGCTGGGTCGCCTGCTCAACCTGCAACAGAATGGCGCGCGCATCCTGCAAAAATTGTTGCCCGGCCGGCGTGAGCTGCACGCTGCGGTTGGTGCGGTTAAACAGCTGCGCCCCGGTTTCTGCCTCAAGGTGCATGATTTGCTGACTGAGCGGCGGCTGAGAAATATGCAGCCGCTGCGCCGCGCGGCCAAAATGCAGCTCTTCTGCAACGGCAATAAAATAACGCAGGTGACGCAGCTCGATATTCATAGGTTAAAAATATTATTTGAGATTATTAATATATTAGACAACCTAATCCGCTTTTCCTAGCCTTACGTTATTCGTTGTTTTTACTCATAAGGATTACTGTGAATCGCTCTTCATCGGCTGTCACCCTGGACAGAAATGTGGCGCAGCAGCCTGCATCACCTTCTCAGGCGTGGATCGTGCGCGGCACTCCGCCCTTTATGCGCGTGACACTGGCGCTGTTTTCGGCCGGGCTGGCCACCTTTGCGCTGCTGTATTGTGTGCAGCCGCTGCTGCCGGTCCTCTCTGCACAGTTTGGCGTGTCACCGGCCGCCAGCAGTATTTCCCTGTCAGTCTCCACCGCGACACTGGCGCTGGGCTTACTGATTACCGGCCCCTTGTCCGATGCTGTCGGTCGCAAATCTGTCATGGTCACCGCGCTGATGCTGGCTTCCGTCTGCACGCTGATTTCGGCCACCATGACAAGCTGGCACGGCATTCTGCTGATGCGGGCGCTTATTGGCCTGTCGCTCAGCGGCGTAGCGGCCGTCGGGATGACTTATCTCAGTGAAGAAATCCATCCCAGCGTAGTCGCCTTTTCGATGGGGCTGTATATCAGCGGAAATTCGATTGGCGGGATGAGCGGTCGCCTGATCAGCGGCGTATTAACCGACTTTTTCTCCTGGCGCGTCGCCATTGCCGCCATTGGCTGTTTTGCCCTGGCGGCCGCCCTGATGTTCTGGAAAATTTTGCCCGCCTCGCGGCATTTTCACCCGACATCCCTGCGCCCCCGCCATCTGGCCATTAACTTTCGCCTGCACTGGCGCGACGCGGGCCTGCCCTTGCTGTTCGCGGAAGGCTTACTGCTGATGGGGGCGTTCGTCACCCTGTTTAACTATATCGGCTATCGCCTGCTGGGTGCGCCGTGGCATTTAAGCCAGGCCGTGGTGGGACTGCTGTCCGTGGTTTACCTGACCGGTTCGTGGAGTTCGCCCAAAGCCGGCGCGTTAACCAGTCGATATGGCCGGGGGCCGGTGATGCTGGGCGCAACGCTTATCATGCTGACGGGCCTGCTCCTGACCGCCTTTCATGCGCTGGTTCTGATCTTTATTGGGATGATGCTGTTCAGTGCTGGCTTTTTCGCCGCACACTCCGTGGCCAGCGGCTGGATTGGGCCACGCGCGCGTCGCGCAAAAGGCCAGGCGTCTTCACTGTATCTGTTCAGTTATTATGTGGGGTCCAGCGTGGCGGGTACGGCAGGGGGCTTTTTCTGGCATCAGTTTGGCTGGCCGGGCATTACCGTGTTTATCTCTACCCTGCTGCTGCTGGCCCTGGCGGTCGCGTGGCGGCTGCATCAACGCAAACTCTAGCAAAACTTAACAAATTTTCCGGGCACAATGCGGCCCGGAAAATCCGCTGTACAAGAATTGTCCGTATTATCAGTATCATTGCTAACTACCGGTGTTTCCCCGCTATAATCGGTTTAATCCCAAAGATTAATGCCATCTTTGAATTCACTGTTAGGGGAGACCTCATGGCGCATTACTATTACGTCAATAAACAATCCGGTTACAACGATAACCACGTGGTACACGCCAAAGGCTGTCGCTACCTTCCGGGTCTGGAAGACCGACTGTTTCTGGGCACGTTTTACTCTGCAACAGCGGCTATACAGCAGGCCCGAAAATATTATGCCAGCGCATTAGGCTGCGACGACTGTTGCCCGGTTATGTCTGCTCAAACCCCACCCCTGCATGACAGCGTTGGACTGAAGCACGGTATCGATTTCTGATCACAGCGCATGCCTTTGCGATCCCATTCAGCCGCGTTTTTCCAGAGGATGGCGGAATATCGCCGCCATCTGCCCTGCCAGCCCGCCGTTCAGTTGCCGCCGACCTGCCCCTGTAGCCGTCCCGCTTTAAGTCGCCAATTCGTTAAGCATTTTGCCTTTTTTCCGTTATCTTAGAGGCCTTACTCTTCATACAGGGATTTAACATGCGTGATAAATATGCGGCGTCTCAAATTTCCCTTCACTGGCTGACCGTGCTGCTGCTGATTATTGTCTATGCCACGATGGAGCTGCGCGGTTATGTGGAACGGGGCTCCTGGCAGCGCTTTGTGATGACCGTGACACACTTTAGCGCGGGCGCAACCATTCTGGTGGTGATGCTGTCACGGTTACTGCTGAAAATTCGCCATCGCAGCCCCGCGATTACGCCCCCCGTACCGCGCTGGCAAACGGGCCTGGCACACCTGACGCACACGTTGATTTATGCCTTATTTATCAGTCTGCCGGTGCTGGGCATCGCCTCACGTTACCTGAAGGGCCGTGAGTGGTTATTATTCGGCATTCCCATGCCGGTCGCTGCGGAACCTGATTTCGATCTCTCTGATACGCTCGTCGACTGGCATGAAACCCTGGCGCCACTGGGCTACTGGCTCATCGGCTTACATGTCGCTGCAGCCCTGTTCCATCACTATGCGCTGAAGGACAATACGCTGCTGCGTATGATGCCGGGGCGCGGGACGCGCCAGCCCTGATTCCCTGACGCTGCACATCGGGCTAAAAAAATCACCATAATCTGCGCCAGGTGGTTCCACCCGGCGCTTGATTCCTACACAATAGCCACTAAATTGTGACGCAGGTCACTTTCGTGGGATGATCGTTGTCATCCTCTTTTGACGCACAGACAGATTTAACTTCTCATGCCTTTAACAACTGTTTCCCGTAAAACGGCCTGGCTACGCGTGGTGCTGCTGGCCATCGCCGCTTTTGTTTTCAATACCACTGAGTTCGTACCGGTGGGTTTACTGTCGGATATTGCTGCCGGGTTTTCGATGAAAACCGCTGAAGTGGGCATTATGCTGACGATTTATGCCTGGGTGGTGGCGCTGCTGTCCCTGCCGTTAATGCTGCTGACGCGTAATGTTGAACGGCGGTTACTGCTTACGGTACTGTTTAGCCTCTTTGTAGCCAGCCATGTTCTTTCGACATTCGCCTGGAGCTTCAGTTCGTTAATCGTTTCCCGCATTGGCATTGCGCTGTCACATGCGGTGTTCTGGTCCATTACCGCCTCACTGGCCATTCGTGTGGCGCCTGCCGGTAAAAAAACGCAGGCGCTCAGTATGCTGGCAACCGGTACGGCACTGGCCATGGTGCTGGGGGTGCCCATTGGTCGCGTTGTGGGGCAGGCGCTGGGTTGGCGCACCACCTTTGGCGTGATCGGGCTGTCAGCGTTGATCCTGATGATTATGCTGGCGCGCGTCTTGCCGCGTCTGCCCAGTGAACACACCGGTTCATTAAGCAGCGTACCGCTGTTGTTCCGCCGCCCGGCCCTGGCAGGCATGTACCTGCTGGTTACACTCATTGTGACCGCGCACTATACGGCTTACAGCTATATTGAACCCTTTATGCAACTGGTGGCGAATGCCAGCGAAAGTTTTACCACCCTGCTGCTGTTACTGTTTGGTTCTGCCGGCATTATTGGCAGTCTGCTGTTCAGTTCGCTGGGTAAACGCTTTCCCTCAGCGTTGCTGATCAGCGCCATCGCCCTGGTCACCTTATGCATGGGGCTGTTAATTTTTGCCGCCGTGCGTCCTGGCGCGATTATCACCCTCTGCGTCGTCTGGGGAATGGCGATGATGATGATTGGCCTGGCGATGCAAATCCGTGTCCTGTCACTGGCACCCGATGCCACCGACGTGGCGATGTCGCTGATGTCCGGCATTTACAACATCGGCATCGGTGCGGGCGCGTTACTGGGCAGTCAGGTGAGCGTATATATGAGCCTGTCTGACGTCGGTAACGTGGGAGCGATGATCGGCCTGGTCGCGCTGCTGTGGTGCGTGTATATTTTCCGGCGCTACCCACAGTTACGCTCTAATGGTTAACTGAAGCAGGCTTCTGCGCCTCGCAGAAGCCTGCCGATGCGTCTTCGTCTGCTATCATGCACTGCGGCACTGAACGGCCAGACGACCTGTTCCGGCGTCCGAAGGTGCAGCGCGTCAGAAAGGTGCTAAACACACCGGATAACCGCTTATATTGTCAGAGGATGCCCTTCTACCTGACTCATCCATTACATCTGTTAACCTCGAAAAAGGATCAACGTTCATGACGAGAAAGTGGTTAACGCTGTACCTGTCGCGTAGCGTCAGCCGGGTGATGTTGCAGGATCTCCAGGCCATCTTACCTGCTGAGGCGGTGAAAATTTTTACGAATGATTTAGACGACGTTCGCTACGCTACAGTAGAATGCGTGCAGGCAGAAACGACCTGCGCCTTGATTGCCTCGGCGATCATCGTCTGGCGTCAACTGGGGCATATTCATCTGCTGCTGTATACGCAAGGTGAAGTGCAGCGTCAGATCACGGACGCCACGCAGTTTGAATTATTTACTTTGCTGAAGAACAACCGTGCCGCCTTGCGGCTGGCCTGACGTGGCGTAACCTCACAGGATAATTATGAGAATTGGTCTGCTGTTCCCCATCGCTATCATCGTGGCAGGTATTGGCTTTCTCGCCTGGTTCATCGGCAGCGGCCTAGCGATGCCTGGTTCCTGAGATCAGCGTAGCTGGCTGTCTTTACTTCCACGCCGGTTGTAGAGACTGCTCTCTTTTTTCTGCTTATCGATCTTTTCCTGACAGGAAACGCAATAACGCACACCCTTGAGTGCCTGACGGCGGGCTTCGGGAATCGGCTCGCCGCACAGTTCGCATTCTGTGGCACTTTCCCCCTGTCCCAGTGACTGACGCACACGTTCGATACCGTCATTAACGGTGCTGTCGATTTGCTCCTGTACTGCCCCTTCTGCTGCCCAGCCGTTTGCCATTTTTGTGCTCCACTTCATTACCTGTACAGGTTAACTGTACAACATATCAGGGATTTTGCAGGCAAACCGACTCACCTCCCTGTGAAGCCGGTGACGGACATTACGGCTTAATATCGACCTGATAAAAGATATGTTTGCCGAAGGGATCCACTTCGTAACCGGTCACCGATTTGCGGATCGGTTCGAAAATGGTGGAATGGGCAATCATTACGGCTGGCATCTGGTCGTGCATGATTTGCTGCGCCTGCAGATACATGACCGTGCGTTTGGCTTGATCGGGTTCGGCACGGGCGGCGGTAATCAGCTTTTCAAAGGGCTGATAGCACCATTTTGATGAGTTCGATCCCCCTTTCGCCGACGTGCAGCTGTAAAGCGGACCAAAGAAGTTATCCGGATCCCCGGTTGCCGTCGTCCAGCCCATCAGGGCCGCCTGATGTTCACCGCTGCGCACACGTTTCAGGTATTCGCCCCATTCGTAACTGACAATATTGGCTTTGATGCCCACTTTTGCCCAGTCTGCCTGGATCATCTCCGCCATTCTGCGTGCGTTGGGATTATAGGGACGCTGTACCGGCATCGCCCAGAGCGCAATTTCCGTCCCTGGTTTCACGCCTGCCTGTTGCAATAACGCTTTCGCTTTTTCCGGGTCGTAATCGTAATCCTTCAGGTCTTTGTCGGCACTCCAGACGCCGGGGGGCAGAATGTTTTTCGCCACCACGCCAGTGCTTTTAAAAATCGCCTCGATAATAGCAGGCTTGTTGATCGCCATGGCCAGCGCCTGGCGAACCTGCACATTATCGGTCGGGGCTTTGGTGGTGTTAAAGGCCAGGAAACCGGTATTCAGTCCCGCGGCCTGTTTCAGCGTGATGTCCGGATTTTGTTTCATTTTTTCGAGATCGGCAGGATTCGGGAACGGCATTACCTGGCACTCATTTTTTTCCAGTTTGGCGTAGCGGACGGCCGCGTCTGGCGTGATGCTGAAAATCAGCCGATCCAGTCTGGCCTTGCCCTGCCAGTAGTCCGGAAACGCCTTATACAGAATGCGTGAGTCTTTTTGATACTGAACCAACTGGAAAGGCCCGGTTCCGATGGGATCGCTATCCACTTTTTCCGGTGTGCCGGCTTTCAGCATCTTGTCTGCATATTCTGCCGAATGAATGGAGGCGAAATACCAGGCCAGATCGGCCAGAAATGGCGCTTCCGGGTGCGCCAGCGTAAAGCGCACGGTGTGATCGTCAACGCGGTCAATGTGGGTGATTAACGTGGCCAGTTCAAGACTGTCGAAGTTGGAATAGTGCCCGCCCGAGACGTTGTGATAGGGATGGTTGCTGTCCATCTGGCGCATAAAAGAGAAGATGACGTCATCCGCATTAAAATCACGACTGGGCGTAAACAGCTTATTGCTCTGAAATTTAACGTTATGCCGCAGATGGAACGTATAGACTTTGCCGTCGGGACTGATCTCCCAGCGTTCTGCAAGGCCTGGAATTAATTCTGTGGTGCCGGTTTTAAAATCAACCAGGCGGTTAAACACCGGCACGGCACTGGCATCCACGCTGGTTCCCGAGGTGTAAAGTTGCGGATTAAAGTTCTCCGGTGAGCCTTCTGAGCAGTAGACCAGCGTCGTCGCGTTAACACTTCCTGCCAATGCGATACCGACCGTCAGCAATCCCAGGGTTGTAAACCTGTTTCTCATTATTATCCTCGCTTTATGTTGACTTCTATATATCAGACTCTCTAAATAAACGGTGCAAACAGTGGATTGATAGCATGAATCTTCACCATAGCGAACCCCGCATGTAGTCAACTAATAAGGATTAGTGATGACCGACAAACTTCAGACGCAGTTGATCACGCGTTTTTTCCGTTATCTGGCGGTGAGCAGTCAGAGTGATGCAAAGTCCAGCACCTTACCGAGCACCCCGAGTCAACATGCGATGGCGGCGCTGCTGGCGGATGAATTGCGCGAACTGGGGCTTGAACAGGTCGTCGTTGATGAACAGGCGACGGTAACGGCAGTTAAACCGGGCAACTGCCCTGACGCGCCACGCATTGGGTTTATTACGCACATTGATACGGTTGACGTCGGTCTGTCACCTGATATTCACCCGCAGATCCTGACCTGGCAGGGCGAAGATCTGTGCCTTAATCCCGAACAGAACATCTGGCTGCGCCGGGATGCGCATCCTGAAATTGCCCCTTATATCGGCCAGGACATTATTTTCAGCGACGGGACCAGCGTGCTGGGCGCCGATAACAAAGCGGCGGTCAGCGTCGTTATGACGTTAATGGAAAACCTGCAGGATCAGCACGGTGATGTAGTCGTCGCGTTTGTCCCCGATGAAGAGATTGGCCTGCGCGGTGCCAAAGCGCTGGATCTTAACACCCGCTTTAATGTGGAGTTTGCCTGGACCATCGACTGTTGTGAACTGGGTGAAGTGGTCTATGAAAACTTCAATGGCGCGGCGGCAGAGCTGCGTTTCACCGGGGTTCCCGCCCATCCGATGTCAGGTAAAGGTGTGCTGGTCAACCCGCTGCTGATGGCCCATGACTTTATCAGTCACTTCGACAGGCAGGCGACGCCCGAACACACGGAAGGCCGTGAAGGCTATATCTGGTTCAATGAAATGCAGGCCAATGCCAGTGTTGCGACGCTGAAAGCATCAATTCGCGATTTCGATCTGGCGAGCTTTGCCGCGCGCAAAGAACAATTGCAGCATGTTGCCAGCCTGATTGCTGAACGCTATCCCACCGGACAGGTCGAGATAACGATTCACGATATTTACAGCAATATCAGCAATGCCATGGGCGACGACCGCCGGGCGCTGGATCTGATTTTTGCTGCCATGCGCGATCTGGACATTACACCCAAAGTGATTCCCATGCGCGGCGGTACCGATGGCGCGGCCTTATCTGCCCGCGGTATTTTCACCCCTAACTTTTTCACAGGCGCGCACAATTTCCATTCACGTTTCGAATTCCTGCCGGTGAAGTCATTCGTTAAGTCGTATCAGGTCGCGGAGAAACTGTGTTATCTGGCGGCGCAATCGGGGAGTACGGCAAAGACAGGCAGTTGAAACATCACCGCCTTCATGATGAAGGCGGTAGTCATATTGATTAGAAGGTGACCCAGTCGCCGTTGTCCGCCGTGGCGGCTTTTGGACGCAGTACAGTTGACGGTGCTGTTGCAGGGCCTGCAGACGCCGCTGGCGGCCTTCTGTCCTGTGTCAGCGCTACCGGCGCATCGCTCGATAACCGGAACTGTGCAACAGAAGCCTGAAGCGCTTCCGTCTGCAGCGCCAGCGCGCTGGCGGCGGCAGAAACCTCTTCAACCAGAGCCGCGTTTTGCTGCGTCACACTGTCCATTTCCGTCACGGCCGTACCAACCTGAGAAATGCCCTTGCTCTGCTCTTCCGAGGCGGCGGCGATCTGCTTCATAATTGCATCCACATCCTGGACGGATTTTAAAATGCCGCTCATCGTGCCGCCGGTGGTACCCACCAGTTCCGCGCCCTTTTCCACGCGCTGCACAGAATCGGCAATCAGCCCGGCTATTTCTTTCGCCGCACCGGCGCTGCGCTGTGCCAGATTGCGCACTTCACTGGCGACGACGGCAAAGCCTCGCCCTTGCTCACCGGCACGCGCGGCTTCTACGGCCGCATTCAGTGCCAGAATGTTGGTCTGAAACGCAATACCGTTAATGACGTTGGTGATCTCAGCGATTTTCTTCGAGCTGTCGGAAATGCCGTTCATGGTGGTCACAACTTCATCCACCAGGTTGCCGCCCTGCTTCGCCGTCAGCGTTGCCGCTTCGGTCAGTGCACTGGCCTGACGGGCATTTTCCGCGTTAAATTTCACGGTCGCGGTCAGCTGTTCCATACTGGCGGCGGTTTGCTCCAGCGCGGCAGCCTGCTCTTCCGTACGGGAGGACAGATCGTTATTACCAATAGAGATTTCGGCGGCACCGCGCGAGATATTCTCTGTGCCGCTGCGAATGGCACTGACCGCATCACGCAGGCTGTCCTGCATCGCACTGAGCAGCGGAACCAGTTTACCGACGCAGTTACGGCCCATATCCTGAACGGGTTTACTGAGATCCCCTTTGGCGATTACGGCAAAATGCTCGCGAATTTTCTCCAGCGGTTTGACCAACATTGTGACCAGATAACGATCGGTAAACAGCAGAATCAGCAGACCAATCACCACGGTGGCTGAAATCATCGTTTTAGTCACGGCGGTCAGGCGATCCACTTCGACACGGGTTTGTCCCAGTTTCTTGTTGGCCACGTTGTTAAACGCTTCGGTGCTGGCACCGAAGGCGCGGCTGAGCGCAGGTGTGACGTCATTCGCCTGTTGACGATAGGCATCCAGCGAATCCTGACGGGCACGCTGCAACTGCACGGTGACGCCCTGATCCAGCAGTTGCTGCCATTTATCAATGACCTCATTCGTCACGGCCGCGTCCATAGGTCCGGGTGACAGCTGTTTAAACAGCGCCAGTTGATGACGCATGTTATCTAACGCCTGCTGTACCGGAGCAAAGGCGGTGTCATCCTGGGCGACACCGGCGGCCTTTTTCTCCATCACACGCGACAAACGCGTAATCATACGAAAATACTGGTCGTTACCCTGACTTAACGCGGTCATCTGCTCAACGATATGGCGATCCACATCATTGCCATCACTGAGGGAGTTAAGCGAATGAATGCTGAACAGCCCAATGCCGCTCCACAACAGACTAAACAGTCCCAGAATGGTCAACATAACCGTGCGAATAGTGAAATTTTTAAGCATACCCATACAGAAATCCCTTGAACGTTAATCCGTAAAACCGGACACAGGAGATTTATCGGCAGCTCGCGGGAAAATGTAACGGTCTTGTTATTTTTTTTCATCCACCCGCACAGATAATGTGCGGGTGGAAATGTGCAGGCCGGCGTACGTCTGGCGCGCACCGCGCTGGTTCACCCTTTACAGTCGCACCAGGCGGGACATCATCAAACGGAACAAAGCGAGGCGGCGGCGCATAAAACCCGGTAACAGTTTGAGAGCCGCTTGACCCTGCCATCCCAGTGACATTGTCACGTCATGCTTTTTGCGCCAGGCGGGCCAGCGTTGTTTGCCTTCAATCATCGTCGTGTGCGGGGTTACATCACGTGCGAAGCGAAACCAGTAATCGCAAACCTGTTGAGAAAAAGCATGGTCTGCGGCGGTAAAGGTGCGATCGTCGTCGGCAGGCGGCATCATCGCCAGCGTATTCATCACGTAAGGGATTTCATTACCATGCCAGGTGCCGTGCGGGTAGAGATCGCGCGATCGTTCTGAAACGTAGTCGAACCAGTAGCGCCAGCCCGGCATGCCCACTTTCTCCTGCGCACGCATGATCAGCCAGGGCACAATGCTAAACGTCATATCCCGCGCGACAGCCCGCCCCAGCAGCGCATCATCCCCGGTACGGTAAATCCAGCGCAGTAACCGATAATGAAAATGGTTATTACGCCGTAGCTGTCCCACCACGGCGGCAGCCTCCACGCCAAACCAGACCAGTACGCTCGCTTCATCGCTGTTACTGCCCGCCATTAGCGGCAGGCGGTGCTGTTTTCCCGCCATCAACGTTTTCAGGACCGGCTCGGGCAGCACCGTATCACCGGCAATGGCCACCGGACCGAGGCCCAGCGAGCTGTCCAGCGGCCAGAAGGCGTCCGCAGGCAGCTCACGCAGCTGCGCCATGCTGGCATCCGCCGGTAAACCCAGCGCGGTCGCCACCATAACGCCTTTTTCACGTGCCGCGTCGCGGGTGACGTCTGGCAGGCTATAGGCACTTTGCACGATCCCTTTGTGGAACAACCCCCGGGACAGCGGTGAGCAGCAAAGCGAAAGCACACTGCGGGCGCCCGACGATTCGCCAAACAGCGACACGTTGCTGGCATTCCCGCCAAACGCGGCGATATGCTGCTGTACCCATCGTAATGCCGCGATCTGATCAAGCAGGGCGAAATTGTTGATATGGCCCGTGTCAGCCTGCTCTTTTTCCAGTGCGGGATGAGCAAAAAAGCCCAGATGTCCCAAACGGTAATTAAGGGTCACCACCACCGCACCCCGCGAGGCTAAGGGTTTTCCACTATAGGGTGCCAGCCCACCTGAACCGATCGTAAAGCCACCGCCGTGAAGCCAGACCATGACCGGGAGTGGAACCTCTGGCTGCAGCTCTGGCGTCCAGACGTTGAGGTACAGGCAGTCTTCACTGAATACACCAGGATCGCCTCCGCCAATCGCCAGGCAGTAGTCACGATTCTGCCAACTCGCTGCAGAAAAGTGCTGTGCATTGCGTACACCGTGCCAGGGCGTAACCGGTTGTGGCGCGCGCCAGCGATACGCGCCGACAGGCGGTGCCGCATACGGAATGCCCTTGAATACAAAGATCCCGTCATCAAGGGTGCCCTGCAGTTCTCCGTCAGTCAGCGCGATTTTCAGGCCGTCATTTTTCATGCAGTGTTCCTTGTTAGCGTGCCTTTTCATTATTTCAGGCAATCTGATGTTGTCCAGTTCTGACGCGCTGTTAAGCAAAACGTTAAATGCGCTGAAAAATCGCCCGAAGGCGTCGCCGTGATTGACCCCTGTCATGAAAATGTTTTTAGTGGAGAGCGTAACGAAAACGCCTTTGAGGAACTGACAATGTTTAGCGGTATCAATCAGGTTTTTGTGCGCATGACCGATCATCCCGATCTCGGCAAACTGTTGCTACGTCTGACTCTGGGGGGATTATTGCTGTTTCATGGTGAGTTTAAGCTCGTGCATGGCGTGGGCTGGATTGCCCATTTACTGCGACAACACGGTCTGCCGGGCTTTATCGCCTGGGGTGCCTGGATAGGGGAAATAATTGCACCGCTGATGCTGATCGCAGGCTTCATGACCCGGCCAGCGGCGTTTATCATTGCCGTGAATATGGTTGTCGCCACGCTGCTGGTCAAAACCGGCGCAGTATGGCATCGCACCGATGTCGGTGCCTGGGCACTGGAAACGGAAGCACTTTACCTGTTCGGCGCTCTGGTGGTGATGTTTCTGGGGGCGGGAAGATTTACGCTGGTCCGTGATACGCGCCTGCAGTAAAGAAAAAACGGGGCGGTTCCGCCCCGTTCATATTATAAGGTAATGCCGCAGCGCTGTAAGGACGCCCGCTGCCGCTCCGCATACAGCACCATTTCATCCTGCACGGGGCAGCCCAGTGCGGTTTCAAAGCTGCTCCGGCTTGCCTGTCCCGCCGAACGTGTCGGCGTTTTGTCCCCGAGATTAGACTGAAAAATCCCTGCCGCACTGACAGGCAGAAAATCTTCATAAATAACAGGATCCGCCAGAATCCGCCCCTGCTCAATCAGACTTGCCAGTGATTCCCCACGCTGCGGCGGTTCCGCTCGCCCTTTTTCGCTGAGCCGATAAGTAAACCAGGCTAAGCCGGCTTCACGTAATGCGTTTTCATCATCCGGGAAAGCCGCAAAGGTCGCCGTGAGCTGCTGCTGGTGCTGCTGATTATCCGCACCGCTCCCGGCTTCGCTGAGCAGACGATCGTAAAGCGCGCGGCCCTGCGGCGTTAAGGCCGCGCCGCGCTGTTCGATCTCACCGAAGCGCGCCGTGTGCGTGCCCTGAAAACCGTCGGTGAAAATGACGGGTTCTTCCAGTGCCTTGAAGCTGGTCTGGCGTAACAAAACAGGCACCTTGCGCCGGGGTGGGCCTTCGATCACCGTTTTGGGATCAATGCCATACGTCGGCATCAGCGCCTGAACACGATCAATATCCAGCGTGCGTGGCGTAAGATGATTGATATGGCAGGCCGGAAAACATACCACATCCGCGATCAACCGATGTTGTTGGTTCAGCGCCTGATAGGTGCGGCTCTCCACAAGGCTGTGTGAATGCCAGCGGAAGGTTTCCAGCGCTTCGTTGATAAACGCCTGCGCCTGGGGCGCCGTCAGTCCGCCCTGCTGTTGATGCAGCGCGATAAGGTTTCGGCATTCCGGCGTGAAAATATCGCGCGAGGCTAAAATCCGTGCGGCTTCATCCCGAAGCGCCGGGTCGGCAATCAGCTCCAGCCGTAACAGCGAGGTAAAAATACGAAAAGGATTGCGCTGCAGCGCTTCATCATCAATGGGGCGAAACGCGGTGGAGTGCACCGGTACGCCCGCCTGCGACAGATCATAATAGCCCACCGGAAACATGCCCATGACGGCAAACATCTGGCGCAGCATGGCAAGCTCGTCCGCGCTACCGACGCGAATGGCCCCGTGGCGCTCCAGACTGAGGCGGCTGAGTTCATCGGCCTCGGTCAGCCGTTGCTCTAGCACGCTATCAGCCGTAAGCGTTGCCTCATTAACCGCTTTCACCAACTGCATCAGCGTCCCGTAGAGCGGCACTTCCTGCTGATACATGTCCGACATGGCCTGGGAGAAGCCCGTGCGAATCGTATCCGCACTGATAAAGTTATCCATATTTACCACCTGACAGCATGAGCGTTGCAGCTACTGTAATCCAACGCGCTGCGGTCAGCGGAAAATATCATGAATTTGTGATCGGCTTAAAACCGTAGCGATTTTTCACCACCAGCATCACGGTGGTCAGCAGTGCTGGTATAGCGAGCAGCAAGAAAATAACGCTGAACGACCAGCCGAGTGACAACATTTCAGCCCCGACAAAGGCACTGAGGATGGCGCCGATTCGGCCCACCCCGTGCATCCAGCTGGAACCGGTTGCGCGGGCATGGGTAGGATAGTAGCTGGCGGAAAGCGCATTCATGCCGGTATTCGCTCCGTTAAAACAAAAACCGCTGCAGAAGGCAATGGCGCTCATGATAACGACCTGCGGCGGTGAAAAACCCAGCGCGACAATAGCGATACCGCCGCAGAAGTAGATCACAGCCAGCGACAGACTGGCATTGAAGCGATCCATCAGCCAGCCGGCAAACAGCGATCCCAGCGTGCCGCCTGCCTGATACATCGCGGTGATTATCGCCGCTTCCGTCACGGACATTCCCTGCGTATTGACCAGGGATGGCAGCCAGCTGCCGATCAGATACACCAGGAACAGCCCCATAAAATAGCCGCCCCAGAGCATCAGGCTGCCGATGCGGTAGCGAGGAGAAATGACCGTTGCGATGGCGCTGTGTTCAGCAGGTGATTTTTCCGCTTCGGTCGCATGGAAATGCGTATCCGGGCTCGTACTGCCGGGAAGAATACGTTCAAGAATGGCGCGAATGTGCTGCGCGGGCGCACCGCGACTAATCAGGAAACGTACCGATTCAGGAAGCTGACGGATCAGGACCGGCAGGACCAGCAAAGGAAGAATACCGCCCAGCAACAGAACGGAATGCCAGTCGTAACGCGGTAACAACCATGACGCAGCAAAGCCGCCGCTGGCGGCCCCAAAGGTAAAACCACAAAACACCACGGTGATAATGAATGAACGGCGGCGCTCCGGCGCATATTCAGCCACCAGCGTACTGACGTTGGGCATGGCCGCTCCCAGCCCCAGCCCGGTCAAAAAACGGAACAGGATCATCTGTTCGATACTATGGGAAAATGCGGTCACCAGCGTCCACAGACCAAAAAACAGGACGCTGAAAATGATCATTAACCGGCGGCCAAAGCGGTCGGCCAGCGGCCCGGCGACCATCGCCCCCAGCGCCAAACCAATCAGCGCTGCACTGATCACGACA
This sequence comes from Pantoea sp. SGAir0183, assembly GCF_043545505.1. Classification (NCBI taxonomy): domain Bacteria; kingdom Pseudomonadati; phylum Pseudomonadota; class Gammaproteobacteria; order Enterobacterales; family Erwiniaceae; genus Pantoea; species Pantoea sp. SGAir0183. The sequence continues at coordinate 2,126,090 of NZ_CP028053.1, read as the reverse complement.
CCCAACTGATGAGTACTGACGTGCCAGGCGGTTTTCAGCGTCGGCGCGATAAAACCCATCAGGGCAATATCCATACCATCGAGCGCAACCACGATAAAACAGAGTACAATTAACCGAATTTGGCCACCACTCAGAGTACCCTGATTAATTAACTGGCGAACATCTACCGCCTCGACACTGCTCACGGGTAAACTCCTCAACGGCTGACTTAATCAACTATCAGATTTGGTAAAAAAAACGGCGCTTATGATAGCTGATCGTTAACGATAAAACGCATGAAATTTCCGACCGAAGCAGAAGCAATGCGGTAAGTTGATGTTTTTTCAGCAACCGTGAAAAACGTTGTGTCAGGCAAAAAAACAACGGCATCATTAATAATCAACCACTTAAAACGCTCCGCTGCAAAAAGTACACATTGTTAATAAAAATTTGCAGCAAAGTTAACAAAATCCAGCTTAAATAGTTGCCTGTCACCTGGCAATGTCATTAAGTTGGGTAAATGGAAAAAAATATCCTTTTCAATCAGCGCATTCGCTTGCGCCATTTACATGCCTTTGTTGCCGTCGCGCAGCAGGGAACCCTGGGGCGTGCAGCCGAGACCTTAAGTCTCAGTCAACCTGCGCTTTCTAAAACCCTCAACGAACTTGAAGAACTCACCGGCGTCCGCCTGTTCGAACGCGGTCGGCTGGGCGCACAGCTGACCACCATGGGAGAACAGTTTCTTATCCATGCGGTAAAAGTGTTAGAAGCGCTGAATCATGCCGGCCAGAGTTTTAATGAACAGATTAACGAGCGTCCGGTAGTCATTCGTCTTGGTGCCTTAACCACGGCGGCGATGGGCATGTTGCCACAGATTCTTGACCGTTTTCACCAACTGCGTCCCAACACGACCATTCAGGTTGCCACCTTACATAATAATGTGTTGCTGGCGGGGCTGAGAGCGGGCGAGTTTGATCTGGGCATCGGCCGAATGGCGGATAAAGAGATGATGACCGGCCTGACCTATGAACTGCTGTTTCTGGAGTCATTAAAGCTGGTCGTCAGACCGGAGCATCCGCTTTTAAGTGACAACGTCACGCTTTCACGTGCCATGCAGTGGCCTGTTGTGATTTCCCCGGAAGGCACCGCGCCGCGCCGCCTGGCACAGCAGATGCTGGATGAGCAAGGGTGCTGTCTGCCGCCCCATTGCGTCGAAACGTCTTCAACGTCGCTGGCCCGTCAGCTGGCGCTGCGCTATGACTACATCTGGTTTGTGCCTTCCGGGGCCGTCAAAGAAGATCTCAGCCACAATGCCCTGATATCGTTGCCCATCACCTCTCCCGGCCCGGGTGAACCCGTAGGGATAATCACGCGCACCGGTAACACCTTAAGCCTGAGCGCCGAAGTGTTGATGAGTACCATTCGTAAGTTTCACAGCTAGCGACTGCGTTTAGCATGGCGCTCCCAGTTTTCCTGACGCGCTTTTTCCGTTTTGCGTAGACCGACATAGAGCGCACCGGAGCCGCCATGCTGCTTCTGTGCGACACAAAAGGTCTGGACGTCGTCAAATTCACGCAACCAGCGGTCAAGATAGCTGCGCACAATGTTGGCATGAGATTCATTGTCCCGGCCTTTGCCGTGAATAATCAGCAGGTTTCTGTAGCCGGCTTTACGGACATCCTGCATGAAGGTAAACAAATTTTGACGGCAGGTTTCAACAGGCTGGCGTAGCAGATTCAGGCTGGCATCCAGCGCATATTGCCCCTTGCGTAATTTATCCAGCACGCCCTGCTGGATGCCTTCAGCTTTAAACTCAAGTTGCTGCTCAAGAGGAATGATGTCCAGGTAACCGCGGGTTAAAAAGTTTTCGTCTTCAGGTTCTGGTGACCGAGGCGGCACTTTTTTGCTGGCAGCGCTGTGATTCCAGCGCGTATTTTCTGCATCTTTGAGTGGCGTAACGTCATTCATCGCGTCACGAAACAGATTGTCATCGTCAACGTTCATGGCTCGCCCCTGGTAAATGATATGACGCAAAATTGACTTGAAACCAAATAGTAGCAAAATCGGTAAAGCCTGCGCTAATCCCGTTTTTATCGTCCCTTCTGGCCTTTCAGATTAAGATAAATTCTGTATGAGATCAGAAATCCGTAAAGATTTATTTACGATCTTAATAAGATGACATCAAAAAACCCTGTCATAACAGCCTTTAGCAGTATTGCGGAAACCACACTTTTTGTATGCCTAAAAACTGCTCGGATGAGTTCCCTTACACCGAGAAAATGGTAAAATTGACCCCAGTCAATTATCGTCGAGCAAACTACTATGTTCCCTGAAAAACGTATTCAGTCAGGCGGTTGTGCGATTCACTGCCAGGATTGCAGCATCAGTCAGCTATGCATCCCTTTCACCCTTAATGAACATGAGCTGGATCAGCTTGATAATATTATTGAGCGAAAAAAACCCATTCAAAAAGGCCATACGCTGTTCAAAGCGGGTGATGAGCTGAAGTCGCTCTACGCAATCCGTTCCGGCACCATTAAAAGCTATACCATCACCGAGCAGGGAGATGAACAAATCACCGGTTTTCACCTGGCCGGCGATCTGGTGGGATTTGACGCCATTATGAACGCCAGCCATCCCAGCTTCGCCCAGGCGCTGGAAACGGCGATGGTCTGCGAAATTCCTTTCGATACGCTGGATGACCTGTCCGGCAAAATGCCTGCCCTGCGTCAGCAGATGATGCGCCTGATGAGCGGTGAAATTAAAGGCGACCAGGACATGATTTTGCTGCTGTCCAAGAAAAACGCGGAAGAGCGCCTGGCCGCCTTCGTCTGGAACTTATCCCGCCGCTATGGCCAGCGCGGCTTCTCACAGCGTGAGTTCCGTTTGACGATGACGCGCGGCGATATCGGGAACTATCTGGGGTTAACCGTTGAAACCATTAGCCGACTGCTGGGGCGTTTCCAGAAATCGGGTATGCTGGCCGTAAAAGGCAAATATATCACCATTGAGAACCACGCGATGCTGGAAGCGCTGGCCGGTCAGAGCCACCAGGCGGCGTAATCCTCAGGCCGGGTTAACAAATCTTATTTTGTTGATCCGGCTACATCTTTTCACTTTCTTAGTGCACTTAACATAGGCTATCTTTAAACCAGTCGCGTTGGTCTAAGGAGAGTAGCCTATGTCCCAGTATCAAAACATTCTGGTCGCCATTGATCCTCAGCAGGATGACCAGCCCGCGCTGCGACGTGCGGTCTATCTCAACCAGCTTATCGGCGGCAAAATCAAAGCATTTCTGCCCATCTACGACTTTTCATACGAAATGACCACCCTGCTGTCACCAGATGAACGCACCGCGATGCGTCAGGGTGTGATCAGCCAGCGCTCGGAATGGATTCGTGAACAGGCGCAGGCTTATCTGGATGCTGGTGTGGATATAGACATTAAAGTCATCTGGCACAACCGGCCCTATGAAGCAATCATCCAGGAAGTGCTGGCGCATCAACATGATTTAGTGCTGAAAATGGCGCACCAGCACGACCGGCTGGAAGCGGTTATTTTTACACCGACAGACTGGCACCTGTTACGTAAGTGCCCTTGCCCGGTGTGGATGGTTAAGGATCAACCCTGGCCCGAAGGCGGCAAAGCGCTGGTGGCGGTCAATCTGGCCAGCGAAGAACCGCACCACGATGCGCTTAATCAGAAACTCATTCGCGAAACCGTTAAACTGGCCGAAAGCGTCAATCATACCGAAGTGCATCTGGTGGGCGCCTATCCGATTACGCCAATCAACATTGCTATCGAACTGCCCGATTTTGATCCCAGCGTCTACAACGATGCCATTCGCGGCCAGCATCTGGTAGCCATGAAGGCCCTGCGACAAAAATTCTCCATCAGTGAAGAGTTTACCCACGTTGAAAAAGGCCTGCCGGAAGAAGTGATCCCGGAATTGTCCGCCCACCTTGGCGCGGGCATTGTGGTGTTAGGGACGATTGGACGGACCGGACTGTCGGCAGCTTTCCTGGGGAATACGGCTGAGCAGGTGATCGATCACCTGCGCTGTGACCTGCTGGCGATTAAGCCGGATGATTTTGTCTCGCCCATTACGCTTGATGACGAAGACGAGCACGATTAACGCGGCCTTCAGTAAAAAGGGCGACGGTTATCGTCGCCCTTTTCTTTTACAGCGCTTTCAGAATACTTTCTACGCTGGCTTTGGCATCCCCAAATAGCATGTGAGTATTTTCTTTAAAGAACAGCGGATTTTGCACACCGGCATAGCCCGTATTCATTGAGCGTTTGAACACAATAACGTTTTGCGCTTTCCACACTTCCAGCACCGGCATACCGGCAATCGGGCTGCCCGGATCATCCTGCGCCGCAGGATTAACCGTGTCGTTGGCCCCGATAACCAGTACTGTATCGGTATCGCTAAAATCGTCGTTGATTTCGTCCATTTCCAGCACCACGTCATAAGGCACTTTCGCCTCTGCCAGCAGAACGTTCATATGGCCAGGCAAACGGCCGGCGACCGGATGAATACCAAAACGCACGTTGATGCCGCGGGCGCGGAGTTTTTCCGTGATTTCCGCTACCGGATACTGTGCCTGTGCAACGGCCATGCCGTAGCCGGGCGTAATGATCACGGAACGGGAAGATCGGAGCATCTCTGCCGTTTCTTCTGCGCTGATTTCACGATGTTCGCCGGTCTCATCACTTGTCGTTGAAGCTGTGCCATCGCTGCCAAATCCACCGGCAATAACGCTGATAAACGAGCGATTCATGGCCTTACACATTATGTAAGAAAGAATCGCCCCCGAGGAACCAACCAGCGCACCGGTCACGATAAGCAGATCGTTACTGAGCATAAACCCTGCCGCTGCGGCCGCCCAACCGGAATAAGAGTTGAGCATCGAAACAACGACCGGCATGTCCGCACCACCGATGGAGGCCACCAGGTGCCAGCCAAACGCCAACGCAATGATAAGCATGATCACCAGCGCAAACACCTGCGCACCGCGACTTTGCGTGTTAACAAACCACAGTAGCAGTAAAAACGAGACGGCCAGCGCCAGCAGATTCAGCTTATGCCGCTGAGGCAGCATTAAGGGCCGCGACGAGAGTTTGCCACACAACTTGCCAAAGGCGACCAGCGAGCCCGTAAAGGTGACTGCACCGATAAAGATGCCGATAAAGACTTCGCTGAGATGGATGTTTTCAATAACCGCCGGCAAGCCAGGAGCATGATCGATATAGCTGTTAATGCCTACCAGTACGGCGGCCAGGCCGACGAAGCTGTGCAGTATCGCCACCAGCTCGGGCATTTCGGTCATTTCTACCCGTTTCGCCAGCCGAATACCGATGGCACCGCCAATAACCATCGCCAGCAAAATCCAGACAACATGACTGCTGTCGGGACCAAATACAGACGCGATCAGCGCAATCGCCATGCCGCTGATACCAAATATATTGCCCTGTCTTGAGGTCTCATGTTTTGATAGACCCGCCAGACTCATAATGAACAGAATTGCAGCAACGATATAGGCTGCCGTCACTAATCCGCCAGACATAGCTTACCCCTTACGAAACATTTTCAGCATACGCTGCGTGACGGTGAAGCCACCGAAGATATTGATGCTGGCGATCAATACGGCAATAAAAGAAAGAAAACTCACCCAGCCGCCGTGCCCCATTTGCAATATTGCCCCTACCACAATAATGCCCGAAATCGCATTGGTGACTGACATGAGCGGCGTATGCAGCGCATGACTCACATTCCAGACCACGTAGTAGCCCACCACACAGGCCAGCGCAAAGACGGTGAAATGTGACAGGAATTCACTGGGGGCAACATTCGCGAGGCAGGCGAAGAGTACGACAGCGCCTGCCAGCAGCCCATATTTACGCCGGGGGGAAACGGGTGCCGCCGGGCTTTTCGTTTGCGCCGGTGCAGCGGCAGCCGCGGTTTTCGGCGCGGCGGAGACCTGAACTGGCGGCGCAGGCCAGGTGATCTCGCCGTCTCGAATCACCGTGACGCTGCGGATGACGACATCATCAAAGTCAATGACGATCTCGCCATTCTTCTCTTTACAAAGCAATTTCATCAGGTTGACGAGATTGCTGCCGTAGAGCTGAGATGATTGCGTCGGTAACCGGCTGGGCAGATCCGTATACCCGATAATTTTTACGCCGTTGTCCGTTACAGTGACCCGATCGGCGACGGTAAGCGCACAGTTGCCGCCGGTTTGTGCCGCCAGGTCAACAATGACGCTGCCAGGCTTCATGCTGGCCACCATTTCCCTGGTGATCAACGTCGGCGCAGGTTTACCCGGTATCAGCGCCGTGGTGACAATAATATCCACCTCCTGGGCCTGCTGAGCGAAAAGCGCCATTTCTGCTTTAATAAAAGCATCCGACATGACTCTGGCGTAACCATCACCACTGCCCGCCTCTTCTTTGAAATCCAGTTCAAGGAACTCTGCGCCCATACTTTGCACTTGTTCCTTCACTTCCGGACGCGTGTCAAAGGCGCGAACAACCGCGCCCAGGCTGCCTGCGGCACCGATTGCCGCCAGACCCGCCACGCCCGCACCAATCACCATCACTTTGGCAGGCGGGACTTTCCCGGCAGCGGTGATCTGACCGGTGAAAAAGCGACCAAATTCGTGTGCCGCCTCCACGATGGCCCGATAACCTGCAATATTGGCCATTGAGCTCAGCGCATCCAGCGACTGCGCGCGGGAAATACGGGGCACGGCGTCCATCGCCATAACGGTGACCTTACGCGCAGCCAGTTTATCCAGCAGTTCAGGGTGCTGAGCAGGCCAGATAAAACTGACCAGCGTGCTGCCCTCGCGCATCAGCGCAATGTCGTCTTCACCGGGTGCATTCACTTTCAGCACAATATCGGCTTGCCAGACCTGCTGGCGATCGGTCAGCGTGGCGCCGGCGTTGACATAGCTGTCATCATCAAAACTGGCTGGCTTACCCGCACCCTGTTCAATCGTGACGCTAAAACCCAGCCTGATGAGTTGTTCAACGGTTTTCGGCGTGGCAGCCACGCGCGACTCATTGGCTGACCGCTCTTTGGGTATTCCAATTAACATAGTGTTCCCTTTCATCGATTAAAGGATGATGACCCTTGTGGTAAAGACTGCTCTGACGTCATCTGCGCTCAGGCGGTGTGAATAAATGCAAGGGCATAATCGTGTCTAAACCTACTGAAAATGTTACAGGTGATCTACTGCACAGACGCACCAATGTCACATTCGCGGTAATATCCAGTTTTGGCCTCGTTATGCCGCATAACGTCACTGTCTGATCGCATCACTGGCAGATAAATAACTAACTAAGCGCCCTTCCATACGAATATTCCTTTCGGAAAAACCTAAATTTAACAACGCATTAACGGTTTTGATAAAGCTACGAACGTTTATTTCATCTGCCTGTCTTAAGCGTAAGGTAAAATACCGAGTCGTGACGCCGAGATAAAAAAAACCGGATCACAACGAGAGAGAAATCGCAAAAATTGGCTGCGACAGCGTGTTTATAACATGTAATAATCAGCAGCTATTCTGTTATACATCAAGAGTCCAGCACGTTTTCGTACTCATTTTGCGTAAGGCGAAGGATCATTTTTATGAAGCTGAAGAACACTATTCTGGCATCTACATTGTTATCTCTGCTGGCGGGAAATGCGTTTGCCGCTAAAGAGCTGACGCCAGAACAAGCGGCCGCGTTGAAGCCATTCGAACGTATTAATATCACCGGTCGTTTTAATGCAATTGGCGATGCGGCGGATGCCGTCTCCAAACGTGCTGATGAACTGAATGCAGATTCGTATTACATTCAAGGTATTAACGACAGCAACGGTAACAGTGGTAACTGGCGCGTAACCGCAGATCTGTATAAGGCGAATGCGCCTAAAGCGAGTCAGGAAACCGACTACCGGATGTTTAATGGCCTGAAAGAGTTGCCGAAAGCGGAAGCCTATCGCCTTGAACCCTTTGATACCGTGACGGTGACCGGCTTTTTCCCCAGCCAGCCCGATGTGAACGAGGCAATTTCTAAAGCCGCGAAAGAAAAAGGCGCTGCGTCCTTCTTTATTGTGCGTCAGGTTGATGCCAATACCGGTGGCAACCAGTTCATTACCGCTTACATCTATAAGGCGGATGCAAAACAGCGCGCCGTGCAGAGCCCGGATAGCATTCCGGCTGATTCTCAGGCAGGTAAAGCCGCGCTGGCCGCGGGCGGTGCTGAGGCGAAAAAAGTCGAGATTCCGGGCGTTGCCTCCTCTGAAACCCCAAGCAATGCCGTGGGCCGCTTCTTTGAAACGCAGAGTTCAACCGGTAAACGCTATTCTGTGACGCTGCCAGACGGCCGGGAAATCCAGGAGCTGAACGCAGTCACCGCGGCACAGATGCAGCCGTTTGATACGGTCACCTTCAGCGGCCATTTCGGCACACCAACCGAAGTCTCACAGGAAGCCGCCAAACGTGCGGCTGGCAAAGGTGCGAAGTTCTACCACATCACACGCCAGTGGCAGAACCAGAGCGGGGGTAACCTCACCGTGACCGCCGATCTGTTCAAATAAGCAATTAAGGGCGGCGCAAGCCGCCCAACTGTTTGCATAATCCCTGCGCAATTTTGCATAGTCACGCATTGCCATCCTTCACCGCACTCCGTAAAATCCTCCGCCTGTTTTTCAGCGTATTACACGCGATTTACGCAACACAACACCGATATAATAGGGTGTTTATGCTGGTCACCCAGCCACTTATGCTCGCAGGAAGAATGTTTTGGAGAAAAAATTAGGCCTCAGTGCCCTGACCGCGCTGGTACTCAGCTCCATGCTGGGTGCGGGTGTTTTCAGCTTGCCACAAAATATGGCGGCGGTCGCAGGTCCGGCCGCGTTGCTGACTGGCTGGCTGATCACTGGCGCAGGGATTATTTTCCTGTCGCTGGCGATGCTGCTGCTGACGCGACTCAAACCCGATCTGGATGGCGGTATCTTTACCTACGCCCGCGCTGGATTCGGTGAATTGACGGGATTTTGTTCCGCCTGGGGTTACTGGCTGTGTGCGGTTATCGCCAACGTGTCCTATCTGGTTATTGTTTTCTCTGCCCTGAGTTTCTTCACCGATACGCCAGACAGGGTTATTTTTGGTAACGGGAATACCTGGCAGGCGATGCTGGGCGCATCCGTAGTGCTGTGGCTGGTTCACTGGCTGGTATTGCGGGGCGTTCAGACCGCCGCCAGCATTAACCTGCTGGCGACACTGGGCAAACTGGTGCCGTTGCTGCTGTTTGTGGTGCTGGCCGTCATGGCCTTCAATTATGACCGCTTCCATTTTGATTTTTCCGGGCTGAGCCTCGGCGTTCCGTTATGGCAACAGGTCAAACAGACCATGTTAATCACGCTATGGGTGTTTATCGGCGTGGAAGGTGCTGTAGTGGTCTCGTCGCGAGCTCGCCATAAAAAGGATGTCGGACGGGCAACGCTGCTGGCCGTGCTGGCCGCCCTGCTGGTTTATCTGCTGGTCACCCTGCTGTCGTTAGGGATCGTGCCGCGCGCGGCGCTGGCCGAAATGCGTAACCCTTCAATGGCGGGCCTGATGACACAACTGACGGGAAGCTGGGGTAACGCAATCATTGTCGTGGGCTTGATTATTTCTGTCTGCGGTGCCTATCTGAGCTGGACCATTATGGCGGCAGAAGTGCCGTTTATTGCCGCGCAGCAAGGTGCCTTCCCCCGCAGTATTGCCCGCCAGAACGTCCGTAATGCGCCAGCCGCCTCACTGTGGCTGACAAACGGTAGTGTGCAGGTTTGCCTGATCCTGATCGCCCTGACCGGTGCGGATTACAACATGCTGTTGACCATTGCCTCAGAAATGATTCTGGTGCCCTATTTGCTGGTGGGATTGTATTTGATCAAGGTGGTCAAAGGGCAACATAAACCCTGGGCGCTCGTGACAGGCATCGGGGCCAGCGTGTACGGCATCTGGTTGCTGTATGCCTCCGGTCCACTGCATCTGTTTATGTCTGTCGTGCTCTATGCGCCGGGCATTTTGCTGTTTATGTTCGCACGTCGGGGCGGACATGCGGTGGCGCTGCGGCCCGTTGAGCGGGTTGCCATGGTCTGTATTATGGTGGCAACCCTGCCTGCGATGTGGGCCCTACTGACTTAGTGAGACTGACCGAGAACCACGCACAGCAGGTCATCCTGCTGTGTCAGCGTCACGGGCTTACGGTACTCTTCATGAATCCCCTCCAGCTGTTTCTCTGACAGCGGATACGGAAGCTGGATATCCACGCGGGCAATGTGCTGCTGCTCGGCTAACGTAATCAGGCGGGCGATGTTGATTTCGTCGCTGACCTGGGTTGATATGATTTGTAAGGCTAATTCTTTCAGGTGATCTTCACTTGCCTGTAAACTGTGCGCAGATTTGCGTGTCACCATGCCGAATATGGGCAGTACGCCATAGATGGCATCCACAAAGCTCCAACGTTTTTTGCAGGATGCCGACAGGAAATCACTGTAGTTAAAGCGGATGCGATCACGGTATACCGCTGATGCCAGCTCTTTATCAAACACTTTGGCTCCTCAAGGTGATCACAATGAATCCGGAACTCATATTAAACGCAGGGTTAATGATTGCATATTTTGCGGATTATATACCAGTTACTCAAGGATATTTCGTGTGATTGGATAGAGCTCTGCGCCAGGAAAAGTTATGCTTTATCCCTCCTTTTTACGTTAGTGTGAATTATGCATAAAATCGTTTACGTAGAAGATGAACCGGAGGTCGGTTCGCTCATTGCCGCCTACCTGGGACGTCATGATATTGAGGTGATTGTTGAGACGCGCGGCGATCGGGCTGAAGCCACCATTGCCGAACAGCAACCCGACCTGGTCATGCTCGACATCATGCTGCCCGGCAAAGATGGCATGTCAATCTGCCGTGACTTACGGGCAAACTGGCAGGGGCCGATCGTGCTGCTGACCTCCCTTGACAGCGATATGAACCATATCCTCGCGCTGGAGATGGGCGCGCAGGACTATATTCTGAAAACGGCTCCCCCAGCCGTTCTGCTGGCGCGATTGCGTCTGCACCTGCGTCAGTCACAACAGGTGCAAAGTGAAGAAGCCCCTGCGCCGACGAAAAATACACGCATGTTGCGGTTTGGCTCACTGACCATCGATGCCCTGAATCGCCAGGTCGTGCTGTTTGAAGAAAATATCGCCCTGTCCACGGCGGATTTTGATCTGCTTTGGGTGCTGGCCAGCCATGCCGGGCAAATTCTTAACCGTGATGCCTTGCTGAAAACCTTACGCGGCGTCAGTTACGATGGCATGGATCGCAGTATTGATGTCGCCATCTCGCGTTTGCGTAAAAAACTGCACGACAGCGCAACAGAGCCATTCCGTATCAAAACCATCCGCAACAAAGGCTATTTGTTTGCGCCGCAGGCCTGGGACACGCGTTCGGTATGAAAAAACTTTTTATTCAGTTCTACCTCCTGCTGTTTGTCTGTTTTCTGGTGATGTCGCTGATGGTCGGGCTGGTCTATAAATTTACCGCCGAACGCGCAGGCCGCCAGTCCATGAACGACTTGATGGCCAGCTCGCTCTACCTGATTCGCAGTGAACTGCGTGAAATACCGCCGCGCGACTGGAATAAGACGATCAAAAGTCTGGATCTCGGTTTGTCATTTGAGCTGCATATTGAGCCCATGAGCCGGTTCGAACTGGATGAAAATGAGTTACGCCGTCTGCGTGCGGGCGAAATCGTTGCGCTGGACGACAAATACACCTTCCTGCAACACATTCCGCGTAGTCATTATGTCCTGACCGTCGGACCTATACCTTACCTTTTTTATCTGCATCAAATGCGCCTGCTGGATATGGCACTGGTCGTATTTATTGGCATGTCGCTTGGGCTGCCGGTATTTATCTGGCTGCGTCCGCACTGGAAAGAGATGCTGCGACTCGAACATGCCGCTCAGCGTTTTGGTCAGGGGCAACTGGACGTGCGTACTCATTTCGACAGCACCTCCAGCCTGTTTCGCGTTGGCGTCGCGTTTAACCAAATGGCTGAGAATATCAATACGCTCGTCGCCAGCAAGAAACAGCTTATTGATGGTATCGCTCACGAGTTGCGTACACCGCTTGTGCGGCTGCGCTATCGTCTGGAGATGAGCGATAACCTGAGCGAAGCCGAATCTGCGGCGCTGAATCGTGATGTGAGTCAGCTGGAAAGCCTGATTGAAGAGCTGCTGACCTATGCCCGTCTGGATCGTCCACGCGTCGACCTTAATTTGCAGTCGCTGGATCTGGCCAGCTGGTTGCGTGAACGCATGGAAGACTTCCAGGCCATCAACCCGGATACGCAGATTGAGCTGGATTTACCCCAGCGGGAAAATTACGGCGTTTCAGACACCCGGCTTATGGAGCGCGTGCTGGACAATCTTGTCAATAACGCGCTGCGCTATGCAAACCAGCGCCTGCGGGTCAGCTTATGGTTTGACGGCGCAGTCGGTAATTTGCAGGTCGACGATGACGGTCCGGGGATCCCCCATGAAGAACGTGAACGTGTATTTGAACCCTTTGTCCGGCTCGATCCGAGTCGCGACCGCGCAACGGGCGGCTGTGGACTTGGCCTGGCCATCGTTCACTCCATCGCCCATGCGCTCAGCGGCCGGGTTTCCGTTGAAACCAGCCCGCTTGGCGGTGCCAGCCTGCGTTTTAGCTGGCCGCTCGATCTCCCCTTTCGGGAACTTCCACGACGTTAACGCATTCAGGAGCTTTGTGTGACTTCAGCCTATCAACACCTTTGTAAGACCTTCCAGCGCCTGTCGCGTTTCAGTCATCTCAGCGCCATCGCCGGATGGGACATGCAAACCATGATGCCCGCCGGTGGCAGCGCCGCACGGGGCGAAGCGCTGGCGGAAATGAGTGTGCTGCAACATCAGATTCTGACGGATAAACGCATTGGTGACTGGCTGGATCAGGCAGAACAGCAATCGCTGAATGATGTTGAACGCGCCAATCTGGGCGAAATGCGCCGCGCTTATGTTCAGGCAACATTACTGCCTGCTGAACTGGTCGAAGCCAAATCCATTGCGGGATCGCGCTGTGAGCATGCCTGGCGTACACAGCGTCCGGCAAACGACTGGCAGGGTTTTGCGACCAATTTGAAAGAGGTCGTACGCTTAAGCCGTCAGGAAGCTGAACTGCGTGCGCAAGCGAACGGCTGCTCCCGCTATGACGCGCTGCTTGACGTGTTTGAACCGGGCATGACCAGCGCCACGCTGGATCATACCTTCGGGCAGTTAAAAACCTGGCTTCCACACTTGTTGCAGCAGGTCGTCGAAAAACAGGCTCAGCAGCCGGTGATCACGCCCCAGGGACCGTTCCCGATAGCCTCACAGCGCGAACTGGGTTTACGCGTGATGGCCGAGCTGGGGTTTGATTTTAACCATGGCCGCCTGGACATTAGCGCGCACCCTTTCTGCGGCGGCGTGCCCGAAGATGTGCGTATTACCACCCGCTACAATCAGGATGAGTTTCTGAGCGCCATGATGGGCGTCATTCATGAGACTGGCCACGCGCGCTACGAACAGAATTTGCCTGAGCAATGGCGCGGTCAGCCGGTTGCGCTGGCGCGATCCACGGCGATCCATGAGTCACAAAGTCTGTTTATGGAAATGCAACTGGGACGCAGCGCACCTTTCCTGAAGCGTATCCTGCCGCACATCATCAGTCAACTCGGTGACCAACCCGCCCTTCAGGCAGATAACTTTGTCCGGCTGACGCAGCAGGTTAAACCGGGCCTGATTCGGGTGGATGCGGACGAACTGAGCTATCCGGCGCACGTCATTCTGCGCTACGAGATCGAACGCGCGCTGATTGAAGGCGAGATTGAGGTTGAAGACATTCCGGCGCTGTGGGATGAAAAGATGCAACAATCCCTGGGTCTGGATACGCGCGGCAACTACCGCGATGGCTGCATGCAGGATATTCACTGGACCGATGGCGCCTTCGGCTATTTCCCGACATACACACTCGGGGCGATGTACGCTGCGCAGCTGTTCCAGGCGTTACAAAACGCAATTCCGCAATCCGCCGAGCTGATACAGCATGGCGACCTGCAGCCGGTATTTGACTGGCTGCAGCAGAATATCTGGCAACATGGCAGCCGTTTCACCACCGAACAGTTGATTGTCAATGCTACTGGCGAAGCGCTCAACCCAGACTATTTCCGCAAACATCTTGAGCAACGTTACCTGAACAGTTAAGGTAGCAGGCGGCCTGAGGGCCGCCTTTTCCTCCCGTACATCCCCTTTGTACAATCGGTTACACAGCGATACCAATCACCCACGGACGCGCCAGTTTTATTTTCATATAGTCTTCTCACCGGCCCCGCAGTGGGCTACACATGAAAAAATAGTCCGAGGATTTTGCAATGAAAAAATTATTTGCACTGGTAATCGCCGCTGCTATGGGTCTGTCTTCAGTTGCTTTCGCTGCTGAGACAACTGCCGCTCCTGCAACTGCTGCTCCAGCGGCTGCGACCACCACCGCTGCACCTGCTAAAGCTGAGCACAAAGCTGCTGTCCATAAGAAGCATCATAAAGCTGCACAGAAAGCGCAGGCTGCTAAGAAACATCACAAAAAAGCTGCCCAGAAAGCACAGGCCGCTAAGAAGAAAGTAGCGAAGAAAGACACTGCACAGAAAGCGCAGGCTGCTAAGAAACACACCAAAAAGCCAGCTCAGAAAGCCCAGGCTGCTAAAAAACACCACAAAAAAGCTGCCCAGAAAGCTCAGGCCGCTAAAAAGCACCACAAAAAAGCAGCCCAGAAAGCTCAGGCCGCTAAAAAACACACCAAAAAGCCAGCTCAGAAAGCCCAGGCAGCTAAAAAGCACCACAAAAAAGCCGCTAAAAAATAAGGCCGCCCTTTAGGGTCCGAGTAAGCGTTAATAATTAAAAACACCCGGTTCTGCCGGGTGTTTCTTTACTGGAGTGGCTAATATGGTCCGTCGCTATCGCTTCGAAATTATTCTGATTGTGATGATCTTATGTGGCGTTATCGCGGCCAGTTTTTTTATTTAGTCGCTGTAGCGTACTGATTCACTGAAAAAACTCCCTTTTTCACGCCTCACTGACTATAGTTATGTCACTTTAGTAATAACAAAAACGTTTTCTTTTTCTCGCTATTGAGAGTTCTATGCGCCTGGCTACCCTGTTAATCGTTGGACTTTTCAGTTTCACCGCGTTTGTTCATGCTGATGATAATGATGATTCACCGACACCCGCCGAAATTAAAATGTTGTTTTTTGGCAAAGATCATCGCCAGGCCATTACCGATGTCAGCGCGGCCCCCTGGGATGCGATAGGACAACTGGAAACCGAGAGCGGTAATCTGTGCACCGCCACGTTAATTTCTCCCCATCTTGCCCTGACGGCGGGCCACTGTTTACTGACACCTCCAGGTAAATTTGATAAACCCGTAGCGCTACGTTTTATGTCTACCAAAAAAGGCTGGCGCTACGAAATTCATGACATCGATGCGCGCGTTGAACCGTCGCTGGTGCATAAGCTGAAAGCGGATGGCGAAGGCTGGATCGTCCCCAGCAATGCAGCGCCATTCGATTACGGTTTGATTATTTTGCGCAATCCCCCTTCTGCCATTACGCCGATTCCGCTGTTTGAAGGTTCGCGTAGTGACTTAACCGAAGCGCTGAAAGCGGCGGGCCGCAAGGTGACCCAGGCAGGTTATCCCGCCGATCATCTCGACAGCCTGTATTCACACAGCGACTGCCTGATTACCGGCTGGGCGCAACGGGCGGTTTTATCGCATCAGTGCGATACCTTGCCTGGCGACAGCGGTTCTCCGCTTCTGCTGAAAGGCGATAAGGGCTGGCAACTGATAGCGGTGCAGAGTTCTGCCCCGGCGGCGAAAGACCGTTATCTGGCTGACAACCGCGCGATTGCCGTGACGTCATTTAAAGACCGGCTGGAAGCGCTGGCGCAGTAGCTCTCACCGTTACACAAAAAAGCCCGCATTTAAGAATGCGGGCTTTTTTATTCTTACAAGACCCTGTTTGCCGCCGTCAGGCGGTGATCTGCTCCATCGCCTGCATGATGCGCTTATCTGAAATGGGATAAGGCGTGCCAAGCTGCTGTGCGAACAGACTGATGCGGAGTTCTTCCAGCATCCAGCGAATATGCAGCACATCCTCATCATCCTGACGCTGCGGCGGCAGTTTGTTGCGCCAGGCCTGCCAGGCCTGTTCAAGGGCCTGAACCCGGAGCATACGGGCGCGGTCGCTGTGGGGATCAACCGGCAATTTTTCCAGCCGACGCTCAATACCGTGCAGGTAACGTAAGGTATCTGCCAGATGCCGCCAGCCATTTTGGGTCACAAATCCCCGGTACACCAGCCCATTCATCTGCGCCTTAATATCGGCCAGCGCCAGTGCCAGTGTCATATCAACCCGACCTTTAAGGCGCTTATTGATATTGAAGACCGCCGTCAGAATCTGCTCAACCTGCTTTGCTATCTCCACCACGGTATCATTCAGCTCGGCGCGGACCTTCTCGCGCAGCGCATCGAAGGCCGCCTGTTCCCAGGCCGGTCCACCCGCCTCGGCAATCAGCTTATCGATACCGCAGGCAATACAGTCATCGATCAGCTCCATCACTTTGCCATAGGGATTAAAATAGAGGCCCAGCTTGGCTTTATTCGGCAATTTTTCGTGCAGATATTTCACCGGCGACGGAATATTCAGCAACAGCAACCGACGCTGACCGCGCCACATCATTTTCTGCTGCTCATGCTCACTGTCGAATAACCGGATGGCCACACTGTCTTTCTCATCGACCAGCGCGGGCCAGGCTTTTACCTGGTAGTTGCCGCGTTTTTGCTCGTAGCTGCGAGGCAAATCGCCAAAGCTCCAGAGGTGTAAACCGCGCTGTTCCAGACCATCATCCGCCACGTTGGACAGCGTTTCCTGCACCTTGCCTTTAAGCAGCACTTTCAGCGCCGCGAGATCTTTACCTTCCCGCAGCTTACGGTTGTGTTCGTCTACCACCCGGAAGGTCATTTTCAGATGATCGGGCACCTGTTCCCATTGCCAGTCGTCCCGCTCCAGCGTCACGCCCGTCATCCGGCGGAACTCGCGCGACAGGGCATCAAGCAGCGGCATTTCCATTGCGGTCACGCGGCCTAAAAACGCCTCGGCATAGTTTGGCGCGGGCACCAGATGACGACGCAGCGGCTTCGGTAACGATTTAATCAGCGCAATAATCAGTTCACGCCGTACACCGGGAATCTGCCACTCAAAGCCGGCTTCATCGACCTGGTTCAGCAGCGGAAGCGGAATATGGACCGTCACGCCATCAGCATCCGCACCGGGTTCAAACTGATAACTCAACCTGAGTTTGAGATTGCCCTGATGCCAGACATTGGGATAGTCGAGCTGGCTGACCGTATCGGCGCCCGCTTTGATCAGCATCTGCTTATCAAAATTGAGCAGTTCCGGGGTGGTTTTGCTGACCTGTTTCCACCAGCTGTCAAAGTGGCGTGCGGAAACCACCTCTTTCCCTACACGTTGGTCGTAAAAGGCAAACAAGGTTTCGTCATCTACCAGAATGTCGCGGCGACGCGATTTATGTTCCAGGTCTTCCACTTCACTGCGCAGCTTCTGATTAGCACGGAAAAATGCGTGGCGCGTTTGCCAGTCGCCTTCCACCAGCGCGTGGCGAATAAACAATTCGCGACTCAGCGTAGGATCGATCGCGCCATAGTTGACCTTGCGCGCGGCCACAATCGGCAAGCCGTACAAGGTGACTTTCTCACTGGCCATGACGGCGCCCTGCGATTTCTCCCAGTGCGGTTCACTGTAGCTACGTTTGATCAGATGCTGTGCCAGCGGTTCTATCCATTCCGGATCGATACGCGCGGCAATACGGCCCCAGAGTCGGCTGGTTTCCACCAGCTCCGCCACCATTGTCCACTTGGGCGGTTTTTTGAATAAACCTGAGCCCGGAAAAATGGCAAAGCGCGCATTGCGTGCACCGGTAAACTCCTGCTTTTCCGCATCTTTCTGGCCGATATGCGACAGTAAACCGGTCAGTAACGCACAGTGGATCTCGCGATACTCCGCCGGTTCGCTGTTCACCGGAATACCAAGCTCACGGACCACCTGACGCAGTTGGGTATAGATATCCTGCCATTCCCGTACGCGCAGGTAGTTAAGGAAATCGGCTTTACACTGGCGACGGAAGACATTGCCGGACAGCGCTTTTTGCTGCTCGCCCAGGTAGTTCCACAGGTTAACAAAGGCCATAAAATCAGACTCTTTGTCAGCAAAACGCCGGTGTTTTTCATCGGAGGCCTGCTTCTTCTCTACCGGGCGTTCGCGCGGATCCTGTATCGACAAACCTGCCGCGATAATCATCACTTCGCGCACACAGCCGTACTGCCGGGCAGCCAGCACCATGCGTGCCAGGCGCGGATCCACCGGCAGTTGCGCCAGCTGGCGGCCCGAGCCGGTGAGCTTATAATGGCCTTCTTCGCTCAGGGTCAGCGCGCCCAGCTCCTCCAGCAATCTGACGCCGTCCTGAATATGGCGTTTATCCGGCGCTTCCACAAACGGGAACGCCGCAATATCGCCCAGTCCCAGCGCGGTCATCTGCAGAATGACTGAGGCCAGATTGGTGCGCAGAATTTCGGGATCGGTAAAGGCCGGACGGCTCAGGAAATCCGCTTCAGAATACAACCGGATACAGATCCCTTCCGATACGCGGCCGCAACGTCCTTTACGCTGATTCGCGGAAGCCTGAGAAATGGGCTCTATAGGCAGACGCTGAACTTTGGTGCGGTAGCTGTAGCGGCTGATGCGCGCCGTGCCCGGATCGATGACGTACTTGATGCCCGGCACGGTGAGCGAGGTTTCGGCAACGTTCGTCGCCAGCACGATACGTCGCCCGCTGTGTGACTGAAATACCCGATTTTGCTCACTGTTCGACAGACGCGCATACAGCGGCAGCACTTCGGTATGCGGCAAATCGCGCTTCATCAGCGCATCGGCGGTATCGCGAATCTCCCGCTCGCCGCTCATGAAGATCAGAATATCGCCCCGGCCCTCCTGGCTCAGCTCATCAACCGCATCAAATATTGCCTGAAGCTGATCGCGTTCCACATCGTCCGCCTCTTCGGCGACCGGACGATAACGGACTTCCACCGGATAAGTCCGGCCCGATACTTCAATCACCGGCGCGTTGTTAAAGTGGCGGGAGAAGCGCTGCGGATCGATAGTCGCCGAGGTGATAATGACTTTAAGATCGGGACGGCGCGGCAGCAGCTCACGCAAATAGCCCAGCAGGAAGTCGATATTCAGACTGCGTTCGTGCGCTTCATCGATGATGATGGTGTCATACTGCATCAACAGGCGATCCTGCTGGATCTCCGCCAGCAGAATCCCGTCGGTCATCAGCTTAATCTGCGTGGTTTCACCGACCTGATCATTAAAGCGCACTTTGTAGCCGACGCAGCCGCCCAGCGACGTTTCCAGCTCTTCGGCAATGCGGTTCGCGACGGTGCGCGCCGCAAGACGACGAGGTTGCGTATGGCCAATTAAACCGGTGATACCGCGTCCCAGCGCCAGGCAAATTTTGGGCAACTGGGTGGTTTTTCCCGAGCCGGTTTCACCTGCCACGATCACGACCTGATGAGCGCGAATCGCATCCGCGATATCCTGCTGTTTCTGACTGACCGGAAGATTATCCGGGAACGTGATGCGCGGTGTGGCGGCAATACGCTGGGCCACGCGCTGTTCAGCCGCGAGAATATCCTGCTCCAGTTCGGCGGCAATACCGTGTTGGGCATCAGGATTTTTCACTTTTCTGGCACCGTGCAACCGGCGTTGCAGCCGCTGCCGGTCGCGCAGCATCAGGGCATCAAGCCGCGACCAAAGCGGCGTTAAGGGAGATGAAACCGGAGAAGACATAGTAATGACGTACCTTACTCAGGCGGTATGGACTCAGCGTACAGTGCTAAGATAACCCGCTGATTAACGATAATAATTGCGCCTATCATAGCACATTCCCGTTTGCCGCGCGGACCTCGCGCATGACGGGTTGTTCAATTAATTCGAATATAGCTCTCGAAATATTGCGCTTTCCCGCTCCGTTCAATGTTTGTAAAGTGTAAGCCATTGAGCGGGAAGCCTTCCGCGTAACAGACAGGAAACTACGATGAGCAAAGTATTAGTTCTGAAATCAAGCATTCTTGCAGGCTATTCACAATCTGGTCAGCTGGCTGACTTCTATGCTGAGCAGGCAAAGGCCAAAGGCGATCAGGTGACCGTGCGTGACCTGGCAGAAAACCCGGTACCGGTGCTGGATGGTGAGTTAGTGGGCGCGCTGCGTCCTTCCGATGCGCCGCTGTCTCCGCGTCAGCAGGAAGCCTTGTCACTGTCTGATGCGCTGATTGCAGAGCTGCAGGCACATGATGTGGTGGTGATTGCTGCCCCAATGTACAACTTCAACATTCCGACGCAGTTGAAGAACTATTTCGACCTGATCGCCCGTGCTGGCGTGACCTTCCGTTATACCGAAGCCGGCCCGGAAGGCCTTGTCAAAGGCAAGCGAGCCGTGATTCTGTCCAGCCGTGGTGGCATTCACAAAGATACCGCTTCTGACCTGCTGACTCCTTACGTCAAGCTGTTCCTGGGCTTTATCGGTATCACTGATGTCGAGTTTGTGTTTGCCGAAGGCATTGCCTATGGCCCGGAAGTCGCGACAAAAGCCACCGCCGAAGCAAAAGACGCGATCAAACACATCGTTGCGGCCTGATTCGCCGATTTTATCTGGAAAACCGGGCTGAGCCCGGTTTTTTTATGCCTGCCGTACAACGTTGTCGCCCGGCTATTTCCTGAGCCACTGTCCGTTGATGCCGCGTACATATTCCCCCGCTGCGGCACGGTTTACCAGCTTCTGTCCGGCGATTCTGGCCACCTCATCCGTTGTCAGGTTGTTCTGCTCTGCCAGACGTTGATACTGTGCAGCACGACCGTCATTAATGCGTTTAACCAGTGCCAGCGTGTCGCTGTCATCTGCGCGCGGCGCAATATATCCTGACAGTGTTTCTCCCACCCGGCCTGACTGACGGGCTTCATCCAGCGTCAATGCCCAGGCGGGCAGGCTCATCGTAAGGGCCAGTAAGCATGTGATGCCGATGCGTTTCATGCGGACTCTCCTCAAAACAGGTCGCTCTGATTTTTCAGTAACGCTTCCACATCCTTGTCCACTTTAATGTGGATCTCATGCTCGATTTTCACATTCATGTTGATGGTAATCGGATCTTTTGGCGCGGCAACTTCGATGCGCGGTACACAGCCCGTCAGCGGGAGTCCGGCTATCAGCAGCAGTAAGGCCCTGAGGCTCATGGTGAGGGTTCCTTTTTCGACGGCAGAGTGGCATTTTCCTCCACCCAGGATTGCAAATTATCGCCAAAGCGCAGGCTGCGCCACAACTGGAACAGGTTTTCCTGATGACGATAGTTTAAATTTACGGTCTGGTTGCGGTTGCTGAAACGGCTGGTGCCCTGCACCTGCGCGACCATGGTCAGTTCGCCCAGATTATCCAGATTCAGCGTGGCCCAGGAACGCGAAATCTCCATATAGCGCAGCCAGTCCATCGCGGCGCCTGCCGCAATATTATTTGCGGTGATGGCATCGGCCATGTCTTTATCCATCCGGAAGGTCAGCGGCCCGCTGTTGGCAATCCAGCCATTTTCGATGATCCAGCGCGCATTCGTGATCCACAGCGGTAATTCGCCATTCACCCTGCCCGACATCGCGAACTGCCTGGGTTTAATCGCGCTGACGAGTTTACTCAGGCTGATATCCCGAAGCGACACGCGCGCCGGGCTGTGCTGTGGCATCCGCAGAGACGGCATCGTAATTTTCCCGCCCAGCAGATCCATGCTGACATCCTGCAACCAGAGCGGATCGTTTTCCCCCCATGGCCAGGCGCCTTGTAAGTCAGCCTGAATATTCTGCAGGGCAAACTGATTCTTGATTTCTGCGATGCGCAATGAAACCGGTCCACGTAAGCCAAAATGCCACTGTTGGTTTTGCAGACGGAATGGCAGCGAGAAATCGATGCCGTTAATCTGGCTGTCTGGCGTCCAGACGCTGCCGTTTTTCACCGTCCAGTGTCCGCCCGCGTGAAAACCCTGCTGAGCGGCGGCAGAAAACGCCACCTGAGCGCGCAGTTCGCCCGCGCGAATTTTCATTTTCAGATCGGGGCTGAGCAACGGCTGAAAAACCGTCAGCGACTGCGTGGGCCACCAGGCCTGACCGCGCAGGCGCTCGCCATCCCAGCGCCCGTTAACCCGTACCGGGCCGACCTTGCCGGCTTTCAGTTCGCCGCCCCAGACAAAATGACCGGGATCGCGCCCGCGGGCGGCAAAATCCAACGTTGAGTGAGCCAGCCAGCCCCCGTAGCTGAAGTGCGTCTGACCGGCCTGCATCTGAAATTTTCCGTCAAAGGAAGGCTTGTCCGCCTCTCGCTGCCAGTTCACCGGGGCAGTCAGGATTAAACGCGGCTTTTCCACCCGCACGCTGCCGTATTGCATCTGGTTAAAACCGGTCGACAAGGTATCAAGATGGATAAGCGTGCCGCGCCAGCCACCGGTTCCCCTGACATCCCATTTCGCCTGTAACGGATGCATCTCGCCTTCTCCCCAGTAGCGCCAGCGCCATTCACCCGTATCCGGCCAGAAGTCACGGGCCCCGCCGTCCAGATGCAGGGTGAAGCGGCCAAAGCTGGGATCGTGCGCGCGCAGAATGGCCTGCAGGCGTCCAGAAATGCCCCGGGACGATAAGCGCACCCCCGCCAGCGGCCAGCGCGCTTCATCCACGTTCAGCGTTGAAAGTAAACGCCCGCGCAGGCGCAACAGTGCGTTGGGTTTAACAATCAGTTCGGGATTCAGTAATGATCCGGTCAGTTGCCCAGGAATACTGCCGAACAGCTGCATGGCAGCAAATTTACTGTCGCCGGTCAGTTGTAACGGCAGCTGGCTTTGCGTCAGGCTGAGATGACCGGGACCTATGCCCAGAACGACATTGCCTTTGCCGCCCCGCCCCTGCGTCAGCAGGTTAAGGCGGCCAGTGACCGTTGTGGCATCCAGCCCGGCCTGCCAGTTATCCAGCGTCAGCGTCACAAAGCCCGACAAGGGTTGCGCCGTGAGTGGCCAGTAATATTCACCCTTCTCAATAGTGATGCGGTCACGGCTGGCCTGCCACGGAAGACGCAGCAAGGGACGGGCAGCATCCGCTGTGGTGATGTTCAGCAGGCCGCTTTCATGCTGCCAGCTCAGTGCCGCTTTTAGCGGTTGCGGAAACCCGTCCAGGGCCAGCGCGCCCGCGATCTCGCCGTTAACCGGCAGGCCGTTAGCGTATTGCGGCAGTTCAAAATGACCTTTGAGGCTGAGCGGCTCGGGAAGCGCCGGATGGGTGATCGTCAATTGTCTGACCATCAGCTGCTGACCTTCCAGCGTGGCCTCAAGCTGTAAATTATCGCCCCGGTAATGCAGCTGCTGGCTGGCTTTATTAAGGGTCAAATCCAGGCCACCGGCATAGTCCTGCCAGGGCGAGATCGTCAGCTTATCAATGTGAATATCTGCGCCCGGCAGCATGGCCTGCCACTCTGCCAGCGTTTTCGGTGCGGTTGAGGCGGTTTGTGATTCGGGCAGCTGTTGCAGGCATTCGCTTTGCAACGTGACCTGTTGTGCGTTGAGCGTCCAGCGCGACTGTTGCCGGCCCAGCGCCGCGTTTTTGACGCTCGCCAGGCGACAGTCACCGGCTAAATAATGAAGAGATGGGAAAATGAGTTGCCCGTCATGCCAGCGTGGGCTGTTTTCCAGTTCGACGCGCGTGCCTGCAGGTAGCCAGAGGCCCACCAGACGCGGCAGCCACTGTGTAAGAGTCAGCAGTAATCCCAGCAGCAATAAAATCAGCGCCAGAATCGCGGCCAGGCGTCGACGGAAACTCCGTGGCATGAAAACAAGACTCCTTTTTTTTCAATATCCTGGGCGTAATGATGGCACGTAACACGCCGAAGGTGAAGGTTTGACCGGTAAGGTTAAAGAGGTGTCAGCAAAAAGTAAGAGAAAACGTTATCCTTGTTGCATCCCTTTTTCAGGAGCACCACGATGAAAATCGCCGTATACAGTACTAAACACTACGACCAGAAATATTTTGAACAGGTCAATAAACAGTATGGTTTCGATCTGGTCTTTTATGATTTTTTGCTGAGCGAAAGCACGGCCAAGACCGCCGTAGACTGTGATGCGGTTTGCCTTTTTGTGAATGACGACGGTAGCCGCCCGGTGCTGGAGGAACTGGCGGAATTGGGGGTGAAATTTATCGCCCTGCGCTGCGCCGGATTTAATAATGTCGATCTGAAAGCCGCGGCTGAACTGGGTCTGGAAGTGGTTCGCGTGCCCGCCTATTCCCCAGAAGCCGTCGCTGAACATGCCGTCGGCCTGATGATGACATTGAATCGCCGTATTCATCGCGCCTATCAACGCACCCGCGATGCGAATTTTTCGCTGGACGGCCTGACCGGTTTTAATATGCATAACAAAACCGCCGGCATTATTGGCACCGGCAAAATAGGCATAGCCACCCTGCGCATCTTAAAAGGATTTGGCATGCGTTTACTGGCCTTCGATCCCTATCCTTCGGAACAGGCGTTATCGCTGGGCGCGGAATATGTCGATCTGAAAACCCTGTTTGCCGAGTCGCATGTGATTACACTGCATTGCCCGTTAACGCCGGAAAACCATCATCTGCTTAATGCTAACGCGTTTGCGCAGATGCGCGATGGCGTCATGATTATTAATACCAGTCGGGGTGGGTTAATTGATTCTCAGGCCGCCATTGATGCACTTAAGCAGCAAAAAATTGGCGCGTTAGGCATGGACGTTTATGAGAATGAGCGGGATTTGTTCTTTGAAGATAAATCGAATGATGTCATTCAGGATGATATTTTCCGCCGCCTGTCAGCCTGCCACAACGTGCTGTTCACAGGCCATCAGGCTTTTTTGACCGCTGAAGCTCTGACGGCGATTTCAGAAACCACGCTGGAAAACCTCAGCCGGCTTCATCGTGGCGAAGACTGTCCGAACCGGGTGACGGCCTGATAACGCAGGCCGGTCACAGCCGGCCTCCGCGTTTAGCGGGCGCAGTTACCGCCGAGCAATGCCTGCTCGCTGC
This sequence comes from Pantoea sp. SGAir0183, assembly GCF_043545505.1. Taxonomy (NCBI): domain Bacteria; kingdom Pseudomonadati; phylum Pseudomonadota; class Gammaproteobacteria; order Enterobacterales; family Erwiniaceae; genus Pantoea; species Pantoea sp. SGAir0183. The sequence continues at coordinate 2,100,819 of NZ_CP028053.1, read as the reverse complement.
AGCGGCGTCCGTTGACTAACTGACACATGCCGATGCGCGAGCCGTCCAGTTGATTTGAAAACGCCAGCGTTCCCCCTGCATTGGTACAACTGGCCTCCGCCATTGCAGACATAACCACACGTGGCTGAACGTGGGCGGCGGTGGCTTGTTGTGGCGGCTCGTTGTCATCGCTGTTACTGCTGCAGGCAGACAATAACAACGCGGCACCAGCCAGCAGAAAAGTCTCGGCTTTCATCAATCAGACTCCGGGAAGGTGAGTTAAAGGCTAAGCAAGAATATGTCAGCCCTGACAAGGGGTCGAGAGAAGAAATAGCTTTTTACAAAAAATATCCTGACCTATTACAAGCAGAATTATCCTGTTATCACATAGTCACGTGGCGGAATATAGTTTAACCATGATGTCGAACGGAGAAAAAGAATGTTAATGGATATGCTGATTCGTATCGCGCTGGCGGGCATTCTGGGCGGTCTGATTGGCCTGGAACGTCAGATGCGTGCCAAAGAAGCCGGATTACGTACTCATATTCTGGTGGGAATTGGCAGTGCGATGTTTATGCTGGTGTCTAAATATGGCTTTGCCGACATGTTGATGAAGGATCACGTTGCACTCGATCCCAGCCGCGTCGCGGCACAGGTTGTCAGCGGCATGGGTTTTCTGGGTGCCGGAACGATTCTGATCCAGAAACAGGTGGTTAAAGGCCTGACGACGGCAGCCGGGCTTTGGGTTACCGCCGCAATCGGCCTGGTCATCGGGAGCGGCATGTATGAAATCGGCATTTACGGCACCGTGCTGGCTCTGGTGGTGCTCGAGGTTTTCCGCCGTTTGAGTCATTTACTGATTGGTAAACACCATACGTTAATTGTTTATCTCAAGGCGAAAAGCGTGCCGCTGGTGCTGTTGGTCATGCAACGCGAAGGCATCCGCTATGGCAATATTTCGGTCATTAACCGGGACGAGGAAAGCGGTTTATGTGAATTAAGCGTTCAGGTTACCCTCTCCCGGAAATCCAGTGATGCGCATCTGTATGACAAAATCATGGAAGTAAAGGGCGTGCAGTCGCTGGAGATGATGTAGGACATGGATGCTGCGTTGTGCCGCTTCCGCACGATAAAAGCGTAGATGCACGTTCTTGTCGGGCGGGATAAATCCCACCCGACAGTAGACATATCCTTACCCTCACCATGAGATCTTCATTTCTGCTTTCATTGCGGCTTATTGTCGGCGTGAATAACGCCTTTATCTGACCGTGTTTATTCTCTGCTTTTCATCTTATCTCTCTTGCCAGTGCAGTTGGCAAAAATAAGACGGAAGGCAAAATATCGTGGTCAGTCACCATCAGGTTTATGCTTAACGATAATTGATATTGGAAATTGCACGCGTAATCCGTACCATACGCGGCATACTTTGCCTGCTGACAATCTTCGGCGGGTGATAACCTGTCATAAAAGCAAATCAGGGGGCACGGCAACAGGCTCAAATGTGCCCCTTTGATTATTGAGAAGCGACGTAATGCTGCAAAATCAAGAAATTAACAAGAAAGAACAGTACAACCTCAACAAACTCCAGAAGCGTTTGCGTCGTCACGTAGGCGAGGCCATTGCCGATTTTAATATGATCGAAGAAGGCGACCGCATCATGGTTTGCCTGTCCGGTGGTAAAGACAGCTATACCATGCTGGAGATCCTGCGTAGCCTGCAGAAGAGCGCGCCGGTGAGTTTCAGTCTGGTGGCAGTCAATCTTGATCAGAAGCAACCCGGTTTTCTAGGGCATATCCTGCCGGAATATCTTGAGGCGCAAGGTGTTGAGTACAAAATTGTCGAGGAAGACACCTACTCTATCGTTAAAGAGAAGATTCCAGAGGGCAAAACCACCTGCTCGCTGTGCTCGCGTCTGCGTCGTGGCATCTTGTACCGCACAGCCACAGAGCTGGGCTGTACCAAAATTGCGCTGGGCCACCATCGCGATGACATCCTGCAAACGCTGTTTTTGAATATGTTCTACGGCGGCAAGATGAAAGGCATGCCACCGAAGCTGATGAGCGATGACGGGAAACACATTGTCATTCGTCCACTGGCCTACTGCCGCGAGAAAGATATCATTCGTTTCTCCGAAGCGCGTCAGTTCCCGATTATCCCGTGTAACCTGTGTGGTTCTCAGCCTAACCTGCAGCGTCAGGTGGTGGCAGATATGCTGCGCGACTGGGATAAACGCTATCCGGGCCGGATTGAAACCATGTTCAGCGCGATGCAGAACGTCGTGCCGTCACACATGGCCGACGTGAATCTGTTTGATTTCAAAGGCATTCAGCACGGGGATGCGGTGGTGGATGGCGGCGATCTCGCTTTCGATCGCGAAACCCTGCCAGTGAATCCGGTTGGCTGGCGCAGCGATGAAGACGATGCACCCGATGTCAGTGAACGCCTTGATGTTTTAGAGATTAAATAACGCTGCTGAATACATTAAAGGTAAAGGGCATGCGCGTAAACGCATGCCCTTTTTTATACGTTGCGGTGAGGCGGCGGGTCCATTATCGGCGGAAACTCCGGATCCGGTGGCGGATCGGGTTGCGGCTGAGGAATGGGGGGCGGATCGGTTGGAATCGGCTCGCTGTTATGTATCGCCTTCATACCGTGCTCCTCTGTAGCGAATGAACATTAAGCTTAGGAAAGATTAGGCCTTTCAGCCAGCAGGTAAAAAAAAAGCCGGCAACAAGGCCGGCGTAGGTCGAATCAACTGTACTATGCAGTTATTCAAAAAAAGGAAGTAAGACAATATGGAGCGCAACGCCCATCGCTTGACGTTGCATTCACCTGCGGGAGAGAGTTTGCGTCAGTTGCCTCCGGCAGGTATTGATGTCGATCAGCTTTACTTCTGTTAAGCCCTCTGTCACTAAGGCAATTCACAGGCTTTGTCTGTCAAAGCCAACGCCGCTTACGTAAGTATCCCGCCACGCCTAACGCCAGTATGACCAGTAAAATACAGAACACGCTGAAGCCGTAGCGCCATCCGCCGCCGGGAATGCCGCCCAGGTTGACACCAAACAGCCCGGTTAAAAAGGTAGCGGGCAGAAAAATCATCGCCATCAACGACATCGTATAGGTGCGGCGATTCATGGATTCGGCCATTACCGAGGCGACTTCATCGGCCAGCACGGCCGTTCTGGCTACGCCCGCGTCCAGATCGTCCAGGCCGCGCCCCAGCCGGTCGGCAATCTCCTGCATGCGGCGGCGCTCACTGTCGTCCATCCAGGGCAGTTTCTCACTGGCGAGCCGGGCAAAAACATCACGCTGTGGAGCCATGTAACGGCGCATCACAATCAGCTGTTTGCGCAGCAGGCCCAGTTCACCCCGCGGGGGAATGCGTTGGTCCAGTAAGGCATCTTCGAGCTCAATGATTTTGTCATGCAGATCTTCGATAAATTCGCTGGTGTGACCGGTTAACGCATCGCAGACCTCGACCAGCCAGCTGCCACAGTTGACCGGGCCGTTACCGTTTTCGAGATCGGTCAGCACTTCATCCACGGCAAACACTTTACGTCGCCGGGTGGACACAATGAGCTGATCGTTAATAAACACCCGCATTGCCACTAACTGGTCAGGGCGCGCATCGCTGTTATGGTTCACGCTGCGCAGGACAATCATAAAACCATCCCCCAACCGGGACACGCGAGGCCGCATGCTTTCACCGGCCAGCGCATCACGCACGGCATCCGGGATCTGAGGCGTGGATTGCAGCCATTCAGCGCTGCGGGGATGGGTATAATTGAGATGCAGCCAGCAGGGATGCTCATCGTGCAGCATCTGGGTTTCATCAATCGGTATCATGCCGCCCTTCCCATCCAACTGGCAGGAAATGATGGCATCTGTTACCTGAAGCGATTTTCCTTTCACACCGTCCACACCGTTACCCCGCTATCAAAATCAATACGATACAGTCTAGCGTGGCGGTGTTGAGTTGCAATCCTGAGCCTGTGTACAAAGATGTCAGAAGGCGGCCCGTGGCAGACCGCTTTAGATCAGTGTTTCTCAATCCACAGTTCACGGCTGTAGGCGACGTCTTCCGGGTTGGTGATCGGATAGCCTTTCACCCACGGCTTGATCAGGCGACCATTGGTGTACTGGTAAATGGGCGCGATGGGGGCCTGTTCCGCAATGATTTGTTCGGCCCGGTTGTAATCTGCATTACGGGCCTGGTCACTGGTTTCCATGCTCGCCTTGGCGATCACGGCATCATATTCGGCATTTTTGAAGCGCGGGATATTACTGCTGTTGCCGGATGTCAGCAGAGTTAAAAAGGTCGACGGCTCATTGTAGTCCCCCACCCAGGAGGCGCGGATGACGTCAAAGCGTCCAGAGTTACGGCTGTCGATATAGGTTTTCCACTCCTGATTTTCCAGCTTCACGTCCACGCCAAGATTCTTCTTCCACATGGATGCAACCGCAATGGCAATCTTCTGGTGGCTTTCAGACGTGTTATACAACAGCGTCAGCTTCAGGGGTTTCGCCGGCCCGTATCCTGCCGCCGCCAGCAACGCTCTGGCCTGCGCGTCCATCTCTTGTTGATTATGCTGTTGCTGCAAGGCAGGCAGCGGTGTAAATCCGGCGGTCACATCTGGTGTAAAGTGCCAGGCCGGTTTTTCACCCGTGCCCAAGACGTTGTCCGCGATAACCTGGCGATCGATACTCCATGACAGCGCTTTGCGTACGCGCGCATCGGCCGTAGGGCCCTGCTGCGTATTAAACGCGTAATAGTAGGTTCCGAGTTGTTCCGGCGTATAAACCTGCCCCGGCAGCGTCTTTTTCAGCAGGGCATACATGTTTTTAGGAAACGATTCGGTAATGTCCACATCGCCCGCGCGGTAGCGCTTGGTGGCGCTGGATTCTTCGTTGATGGGCAAAAAGGTCACTTTAGTTAACACGGAGTGCGCGTTATCCCAGTAGCGGGGATTACGCACCAGTACGATTTTTTCGTTAACCACTCGGCTGTCAAGTTGGTAAGCGCCGTTTCCGACCAGCTTGCCGGGCTGTGTCCACTGATCGCCCTCTTTCTCAATCACGCGTTGCGGGACGGGATAGAAAGCCACATTAGACACCATGGCCGGAAACCAGGGCACCGGGCGCGAGAGCGTCACTTTCAGGCGGTGTTTATCCAGCGCGGTGACGCCCAGTTTGTCCGGTGTTGTCGTCCCTTTAGTGATAGCGTCCGCCTCACTTAAACCACTGAGCGCGACAAAAGAGGCCTGAGACGAACTGGTTTTAGGATCCACTACGCGCTGCCAGCTGTAGACAAAATCCTGTGCAGTGACGGGCTCGCCATCAGACCAGCGTGCATTATTGCGCAGGGTGAAAATCCAGACTTTGTTATCACTGCTGCTCCAGCTTTGTGCCACGCCCGGCACAATTTTCCCGTGAGCATCCTGGCTGGTGAGCCCTTCGTAGAGATCGCGCATCACCTGGATTTCGGGCAGTCCCACGGCTTTAGCCGGGTCAAGTGACGCAGGCTCATCTTTAATGTGACGGACGATCTCTTGTTTTGCGGCGAGCTGCGCGCCTGCGGGCACCTCTGCGGCAAAAACGGGTAAGGTGGCGCTAAGCAGACTCAGGGCGGTTAGCGTTGGAGAAAAGCGAATAATCATGTTCACCCCTTTACGATAAAGAAGTGCTGCATCAGCGTCTCACTGAGTCAGCCTGTTACCGGCCACTTTATCGCAAATTGCTGATTGATAAATAGCTATTTTCCCCCGGCGGCTTTTCCGCTACTTTTAAGGAAACCCTCTGGAGAATGTCACTATGCCGTCAATGCATCCCCGCTCACAGCGCGGAAAACTGGCTATTTCCTGGCAGCAATACGGGCGTTCCGTTCTGGGTGCCCCGCTGCTCTGGTTTCCCGCTAATCAGACTGACAGCAACAGTGGACTGATTCTGGCTGGCACGCACGGTGATGAAAACGCCGCGATTGCGGCCCTTTCTGCGGCGCTGCGCACCCTGCCTGACGGCCTGCGCCGTCATCACGTTGTTCTGGCGGTCAATCCCGACGGCTGCCAGCTGGGGCTGCGGGCGAATGCTAATGGCGTTGACCTGAACCGTAACTTCCCGGCGGCTAACTGGCAGTCAGGTGAAACGGTGTACCGCTGGAACAGCGCGGCAGACGCGCGGGATGTGACGCTTTCGACAGGGGCACATCCCGCCTCAGAGCCGGAAACCCAGGCGTTATGCAGCCTGATTCATCAGCTAAAACCGGCCTGGGTGGTTTCCTGGCATGAGCCGCTGGCCTGTATCGACGATCCGCATCACGCCGAGGTCGGTGCCTGGCTGGCCGCGCAGACGGGTTTGCCGCGCGTCAGCAGCGTGGGCTATGCCACGCCCGGCTCCTTTGGCAGTTGGTGTCACGACCTGAGTCTGCCGTGCGTGACCGCAGAGATGCCCGTCATTGCGGTAGATGAGGCGACGGAAACGTGGCTGGAGGTGATGGTTAATCTGCTACGCTGGCAGCCGTGATTAATGCCCCGTTCTGTACCTTCAGGGCGGGCTCGACATCAACAGCCAGCCAGGTGGCACCATCCAAATCGGCAAAGCGCACCATAGGTACCAGCGGCAAGGCGGCGCGAATCGCCCGGGACGTACAGATCATGCAGCCCAACATCAGCGTAAAGCCCTGATCGCGCGCAGCCTGTGCCAGCGCCAGCGCTTCCGTCAGCCCACCGGCTTTATCAAGTTTGATATTCACCATGTCGTAGCGCCCATGCAGCGCGGGCAGGCTTTCCCGCGTGTGGCAACTTTCATCGGCACAGATGGGTAAAGGGTGAATAAAATTTGCCAGCGCCTCGTCTTCTCCAGCCGGTAACGGCTGTTCCAGCATAGCGATTTCCAGATCGGCTAACAGCTGGCAGCGTGCCGCCAGCCCTTCGGCGTGCCATGACTCATTCGCATCCACGATTAACGTGGCGTCGGGCACCGCCGCACGGATCGCCATCAGGCGCTCAGTGATAAAGTTGTTGTCCATTTTAATTTTGAGCAGCGTTGCGCCATGCTGCCACAGTGCCTGGGCACTGCTGGCCATCGCCTCTGGTGTATCAATGCTGACCGTTTGTGCGGTGACAACTGACGCGATCGGTGCAATGCCGACGACCTGTTCCAGCGTGCGGTGCTGCTGCCGGGCGGCCAGATCCCACAGCGCGCAGTCAATGGCATTTCGGGCGGCCCCTGCGGGCAACAGCGTTTGCAGTGCCTCGCGGGTCAGGCCCTGCTGAAGCTGGGGCATCACCGTCGCGATGTGCTCCAGCACCAGCGCTTCGCTTTCGCCATAGCGCGTATAAGGCGTGGCTTCTCCCGTGCCTTTTACTCCGTTTTCTTCAATTTCCACCACCACGACTTTGGCTTCAGTGCGGCTGCCGCGCGCGATGACAAACGGCGTATGCAACGGCCAGGCTTCGGGATAACATTTTACCGTCCTCATTAGCGCTCCTTGTTATCAGCGATTCATCACTGTCATTTAAATTCAGGCAACAATTACACTCGTAAACCCTTAAAATTTATGTCATAAACAAAGGCTATATCTGTACTGATGCCCTATTTTTTTGTCAGATAACATCATTAGAAGGAATTCGTATGTCTCAGACTGTTCACTTTCAGGGCAACCCGGTAGCGGTTGCTGGCCAGTTTCCACAGCCCGGCGATAGCGCTAAACCTTTTACGCTGGTGGCCAAAAACCTCGCGAATGTCTCACTCTCTGAGTATGCAGGAAAACGCAAGATTCTGAATATTTTTCCCAGCGTCGATACTGGCGTGTGTGCGTCTTCGGTACGTAAATTTAACCAACTGGCGGGCGAACTGAATAATACCGTGGTGTTATGCATTTCAGCCGATCTGCCGTTTGCTCAGTCGCGCTTTTGCGGCGCAGATAACCTGAATAACGTGGTCACGCTGTCCACGCTGCGCGGTGGCGAGTTCAAACAGGATTACGGGGTGGAAATTGCTGACGGTGCCCTGCAGGGCCTGACCGCGCGTGCCGTCATCGTGCTGGATGAGCATGACAACGTGCTTTACAGCCAGCTGGTGAATGAGATCACCACCGAGCCGGATTATGATGCCGCGCTTGCCGCACTGAAATAAGACGGGACACAGCGGATAAGCGCCCGCTTATCCGCTGTGTTGTTATTCGCCGTCGCTGTCCCCGCGTTTCTGCCCTAACCCGTATTCCCGCAACTTATTGGCAATCGCCGTGTGCGAAACGCCAAGCCGTTTTGCCAGTTTTCGCGTACTGGGATAAGAAAGATACAAACGCGTGAGGATGGAACGTTCAAAGCGACGGGTAATCTGATCCAGCGTACCTTCCATCGCCTCTTCTCCCAGCGACACATCAAGCGCCTGTTCCGGCAGTACGATGTCCTGAGGGCGCAATTCGTGGCCTTCGAGCTGGGTCAGCGCCCGATACAGCGCGTTTTTCAACTGACGCACATTGCCCGGCCAGTTGTAACGCACCAGAAACGCGTTGAGCTGCGAAGAAAGGCGTGGTCGGGGAATCCCCTGTACATCGGCAAAACGCGCCACAAACATTTCCGTCAGCGGCATGATGTCCTGCACACGCTCGCGCAGCGGCGGCAGGTTAAGCGTCAGGACGTTAAGGCGATAGAACAAGTCTTCCCGGAACTCGCCACGCTGCACCAGTTCGAATAAATTCTTCTGCGTGGCGCAAATGACGCGCACGTTGACATGCACTTCATGCTCTTCCCCGACGCGACGGAAGGTGCCGTCATTCAGGAAGCGCAGCAGCTTGGTCTGCATCGTGGGCGACATTTCGCCAATTTCATCCAGCAGCACCGAGCCGCCATTGGCCTGTTCGAAAAAGCCCTTTTTGCCTTCCAGCGCATTGGGATACGCGCCCGCCGCGTGACCAAACAGCTCACTTTCCGCCACATCATCGGGAAGTGAAGCGCAGTTAAGTGCCAGAAACGGCATTTTTCCACGCGCACTGCGTAAATGGCAGGCACGGGCCAGCATATCTTTACCGGTGCCGGTATCACCAATAATCAGTAATGGCGCATCATGCATTGCCAGTTTACGTGCCTGCTCCACCACCTGACGCATTTTGGGCGTCACGGCGACGATATGATCGAACTCCGTTTCGTCCGTCACCACCAGGTTTTGTAACTGGCGCCCCATCCTGGCGGTGGACTTCAGCATTACCATCGCACCTACCAGCTGATCCTGCTGTTCGCTGTCGGCAGACAGATAGATGGGATGGGCTTCCATCAGAAAATCGCGCCCTTCAATGACCACATGCTGCGCCTGCGCCTGAACACGTTCGCTTTCCAGCCAGCGGCCAAAATTAAAACCGTTGATCAGGTGGTCGGCATTCACATTGCGGATCTTGTTCTCATCCAGATTAAACAGGTTTTGCGCGGCCGGGTTGGCCAGTTCTACCTTGCTTCTGAGATCAACAGAAAAAACCGGCTCGGGCATGGCAACCAGCAAGGCGCTCAGTACCCGATGCTCACGCTCTGAAGGCATATAGGGCACCGTGCGAACATCCGTTACGCCCGGCGTGCGACGGATTTCTGCCATCAGGTTACTGAACTGCTCAAACTCAAGCGTGGAGAAATTAAGATAGATGCGGCCTGATGAGGCCACTTCGATGCCGCGAAGATCGATTCCGCGCGCCACCAAAAGATCCAGTAATTCGCGCGCCAGGCCGATTCGGTCCTGACAAAACACTTCTAAACGCATTGCGTGGGCCTTATCCGTTTATTATCCGGCGATAATACGCTAAACCCCTACGCCGCAGAAAGGGGGCTGTCAGGAAAAGTTGACAGCCTTTATGCAAGCGCGTTTTTTTTAAACGGCAGGCTGCGGCGATGGCGGGAGAGCCCTGACGGTGACATTCGCTCAACGTTGTCAGGAGATAAAGCACAGAAGGCACAGCATCTGCACTCACGTTTCAGTGCACAACCGTTACTGGCGTTTCTCTCCGCCCCTCTGCAGCGCTTCTTTTATCTGGCCGATCAATTCACGACGGTAGTCGCCCAGGCGGGGTTTGTCGTTTTCCAGCCAGGGTAACGGCCGACACAGCTCCATGGCTTTAATGCCAAGACGCGCGGTCAGCAGGCCTGCGCCAATGCCCTGCGCGGCACGGGCGGACAGGCGCGCCGCGATATCCTGCGACATCCAGTCCATGCCCACTTCACGCACCAGCTCAGACGCGCCGGCAAATGCCATATTCAGCAGCACCAGCCGGAACAGGCGCAGTCGGCTAAAGTAGCCCAGTTCAATACCGTAAATAGCGGCAATACGGTTGACCAGCCTGATATTGCGCCAGGCAATAAAGGCCATATCGACCAGCGCCAGCGGACTCACCGCAATCATCAGGGCGGATTCTGCGGCATGACGACTGATTTCCCGCCGGGCCTGGCGATCGAGCACCGGCTGCACCAGTTGGGCATACAACCGCACGGTTTCACCGTCATTATGGGTTTCATGGAGCGAAGCATGCCAGCGTTGTAACGCAGGATGCGCCTGATCGAGTTCGGCCTGGCGAGCCAGTTTTTCGCAAAAATCCCGCCCTTTACCCACGCTGTGGCTGTTAAGCAGTTCCCGACCCAGATCGCGCTCTTCTGCACGCTGACGCAGCTGATACAGTCGTCGCCACTCGTCGGTTAACGCGCCGACACCCGCGGCCACGATCAGTCCCCCGGCCATCCCGCTGCCCAGCGCAAACCAGTCGTGCGCCAGCCAGGCGTTGTGGATCCACTGCACGCCCTGCGCCACGATGCTGATCCCAAACAGGCCCAGCCCGGCACCGACCATGTTGCGCCACAAACTGCGTTTGGGTTTCAGAGCCGCTTCGACGGCGCGCTCCCCTGCACTTTCCTCTTCCACCACCGTCTCGCTTTCTGCAACGGCTAAAAACGCGTCCCGGGCTTCCGCGTCGAAGGTTTGCGCCGGACGCAACACGTCATTCGGCTTGTCGTTCAGCGGCGTGGCAAAATCAATACGCGGCTTTAACGGATCGCTCATCGCAATTTATCTCCCAGTAAAAATTCCAGTGCCGCATCCATGCGGATGTGCGGCAGAGGACGATCGATATCAAGTTGCTGTGGGCGAAACTGCTCAAACTGAAAACCCTGTTGTTGCCAGAACGCCGCCCCCGGCAGGCGCGGGGGAACTTCACCCGGATAGACCGTAAGTACCTCGCCATCCGCTAAGCGGTGCCCGCGCAACGCGGGGATTTTTTCACCCTGATGATCAACCTGTCCACTCTGGGTCGCCTGTACCGAAGCCAGACCAATACAGTCCATGCTGATACCTTCAAATGCGGCATTTTGCCAGGCATCCTGCACCAGTTGCTGTAACAGGGAAACCATATTGCCGTGCTGGTCGTGAGTAATGTGATCGGCTTTGGTGGCGGCGAACAACAGCTTATCGATCACCGGCGAAAAGAGACGGCGAAACAGCGTGCGCTGACCGTAGTGAAAACTCTGCATAAGCTGCGTAAGGGCTAACCGCATATCGTTAAAGGCCTGCGGGCCGCTGTTGAGCGGTTGCAGGCAGTCCACCAGCACAATCTGGCGGTCAAAGCGTACGAAATGGTTTTTATAGAATCCTTTAACAACATGCTGGCAGTAGTAATGAAACCGCTGTTGCAGCATGGCGAAATTGCTGCCTTTGTCCGCCTGCGCCAGTTTCGCCGCCTGGGCATCGTCAGCGGTAGGCCACGGAAAAAACTGTAGTGCGGGCGCGCCCGCCATATCGCCGGGCAGCACGAAGCGGCCTGGCTGGATAAAGTGTAATCCTTCGGCTTTGCAGCGATGCAGGTAGTCAGTCCAGGCCTCGGCAATGTCGGCTAAACGGTTCTCGTCAGCCGGTGCCAGCGGATCGAGGCGCTGACACAGGTCGCGCCAGGGTTGCGCCCACAGGGCGCGATCGCCCTGCAACAAGCCGTTCATCTGGCGTGACCAGGTCAGGTAATCCTGTGCCAGCATTGGCAGATCAAGCAACCATTCGCCGGGGTAATCAACGATTTCAAGATAGAGCGTGGCGGTCTCTTTCAGATGACGCAGCAGCGAGTCATGCGGACGGTAACGTAACGCCAGGCGCATTTCGCTGACGCCACGCGTGGGCGTGGGCCAGGCAGGTGGTGAACCGTAAAGCTGCGCCAGCCCTTCATCATAGGTGAAACGGGCCGTGCCCATGTCACGTTGCGGCACGCGTTTCACCCCTAACAGGCGTTCATCACGCACAACGGAAAACAGCGGCAAACGAGCGCCGCTGTGGACAGAAAGAAGTTGGTTGACCAGCGAGGTGATAAAAGCTGTTTTACCACTGCGGCTGAGACCGGTGACCGCCAGGCGAAGGTGGCGGTCGACGCCGCGATTCATTAATGCTATCAGTTCAGTTTGCAGTCTTTTCATCGTTTTCCCTGATGAAGCGCGACGCTACCCGGTTCATCACGCGTTTCAATAGCGGCTCAAGCGCCAGGCCAAGCAAAATGCGCAGTGGACGGCGCGCGACCGATTTGACGGCCCAGCCGGCCACACCGGCAGGCCCGTAAGTAACAGCATTGATAATGATGAATCTGGCGGCTGACTTCAATGCAGGTGTGGCACGATGGCGAAACGTTGCTGCGCGCGAAACGGTCATGAATACCTCCCGGTCATCAGCAGACGGGCCGGTCTGGCCCGTAGCAGACGATAATTAAATCTGACGGAAACGACTGCGCACACTAAACGTTTCAGAGGTGACGTAACGTTCTATGTCGCGAACATTACGCTCATCCTGTTGCAGCGCGGTTTCCAGTTGGTCAAGCAGTTCGCTGGCTGTGGGCTGAGCTTCACCGTTGTCGACGCCAGCAGGTTTTACGTCCAGCACAAAACCCAGCGCAAAGTAGGCGATCACGGTAAACACAAACAGCCCAAAGAACAGCGATAACACCACAATGATACGCAGCAGCCGCACCGGCACATCCAGATACTCAGCCAGCCCGGCACAGACGCCCATCAGCTTTCCTTCGTCAGGCTTACGCCATAATTTACGGCCTCTTATCATGGCTGCCTCCAGTTAGGATGTTCTGCATCCAGGATCGCTTCTAACGCATCAATGCGTTCGCGCATGCGCTGAGCATCCCGGGTCACCTGTTGCAGACGCTGCATCTGACTCTGTGACAGCTCTGCTCCGCCGCTGCGCTTGTTACTGTAGTGTAACCACAGCCAGACGGGGGCCACGAACAGCACAAATATTGTAAGAGGTATCGCCAAAAATAGTGCGCTCATTGACTCTCCTTAATCCTTTCCTACTGTCAGCGGCGGTTTATTCGCTGCGGTTCATTTTGGCTTTCAGCGCATTCAGTTGCTGACTGATTTCGTCATCGGCTTTCAGCTCAGTAAACTGCTGATCCAGGGTTTTAGGTTTACCAAAACCGTGGCTCTCCGCTTCCGCTTCCATATAATCGATTCGGCGTTCAAACGATTCGAAACGCGCCATGGCTTCATCAATTTTACCACTGTCCAGCTGACGGCGGACATCACGGGATGACGAGGCGGCCTGATGGCGCAGCGTCAACGCCTGCTGGCGCGCGCGGGTTTCGCTCAGTTTTTTCTCCAGCTCAGCAATCTCACCTTTCATGCGCGTCAGCGTTTCGTCAACCTGTTCGACTTCGCGTTTGAGCGAGGCGATCAGATCGGTCAGCTTCTGTTTTTCGATAAGCGCAGAACGGGCCAGATCTTCTTTATCTTTGCGAATCGCCAGTTCTGCTTTTTCCTGCCATTCAGCCTGCTGTAGCTCAGCCTGCTCGATACGGCGTGACAGCTGTTTCTTTTCGGCCAGCGCGCGGGCTGACGTCGAACGCACCTCGACCAGCGTATCTTCCATCTCCTGAATCATCAGGCGCACCAGTTTCTGCGGATCCTCTGCGCGTTCCAGCAGTGAATTGATGTTGGCATTAACGATGTCAGCGAAACGAGAAAAAATACCCATAATGATGCTCCTCTTGATGGTCATAGTTTTAGCTTGCTGGTGAGGACTAATTCAAGATGCGTGCCAATTTTTATCTTATTGATTTTAATTACGATAATAAGCTGGCAGTTTTTTTTGCCTGACCTAATATAGTTAAATTGATTAATCAGTGGCGAAATTCATCATGTCTGTGAACAACGACAATTTGCTGGGCGAATCAAATAACTTTCTGGAAGTGCTGGAGCAGGTGTCTAAGCTCGCGCCGCTGGAGAAGCCTGTGCTGGTGGTGGGCGAACGCGGGACAGGTAAGGAGCTGATTGCCAGCCGTCTGCACTACCTTTCTGACCGCTGGCAGGGCCCTTTTGTCTCTCTTAACTGTGCGGCGCTGAACGAGAATCTGCTTGATTCTGAGCTTTTTGGCCATGAGGCAGGTGCCTTTACCGGTGCGCAAAAACGTCATCTGGGCCGCTTTGAGCGCGCGGATGGTGGCACCTTGTTTCTTGATGAACTGGCGACAGCCCCCATGCTGGTTCAGGAAAAACTGTTGCGGGTAATTGAATACGGCCAACTGGAACGCGTGGGCGGAAACCATGTTTTTCAGGTTAATGTGCGCTTGATCTGCGCCACCAATGAAGATTTACCCGCGCTGGCCGAAGCCGGTAAGTTTCGGGCCGATCTGCTGGATCGCCTGGCCTTTGATGTGGTGCAGTTGCCGCCGCTTCGGGAGCGCCGCAGCGACATTCTGGTCATGGCTGACCATTTTGCCATACAGATGTGTCGGGAGCTCAAACTGCCGTTGTTTCCAGGCTTTACGCCCCGCGCACAGCAAACCTTGCTTGAGCATCACTGGCCGGGCAACGTGCGCGAGCTGAAAAACGTGGTCGAACGATCCGTCTATCGCCATAACACCAGCGATACCGCGCTGGATGAAATCATCATTAACCCGTTTGCCCGCCGCAGTGAAGCCGCAGACAGGGCCGCCCCCTTGCCTGCTACCGAGTCGCCAACCGCCCTGCCTTCACTTCCGCTTGATCTTCGCCAGTGGCAGAACCAGCAGGAACGTGACGTGGTGGAAATCAGCCTGCAACAGGCAAAGTATAATCAGCGCCGGGCGGCCAGCTTACTGGGCGTCACCTATCATCAACTCCGTGCCATCATGAAAAAACACGGTATTCAGGCGCGCGACGGACAACATTAGCGGGCTGTTATATACGTACAGAAGCTGACAACGTGCCGGGGCATGCTGTAATGCATTCAGGCGGGCAAAAAAAGGGCCCGCCGAAGCGGGCAACTGGAAGCAATGTGAGCAATGTCGTGCTCTTCTTCGGTAGAGCCCCGTCGAAGTGCAACTGAATAATAATCATTCCTGTTTGCATCTGTAAAGTGTTATTGAGAATTTTTCTCATCTCCACACCAACGCTGCGCCTTTTTGCGCGGATCGTTTACACCTGCTGTACGAATCGTCGGCAATCGATGACGCAGAGTTGGGACCACGCGCGCTTTGCGATACACTTTGCCCAATGCCCGAGAATCGTTGAGTTCTATGTTAAAACTAATGCCTTCGCTGTTGCTGAGTCTCAGCGTGTTGAGCGCACCTGTGTGGTCCGCGCCCGCACCTGCCACGGATATTCGTCAAAGCGGCTTTGTCTATTGCGTCAACGGGACGCTAAATACGTTTAACCCGCAGATGGCCAGTAGTGGTTTAACGGTGGACACACTGGCGGCGCAGCTCTATGACCGCCTGCTTGATGTCGATCCCTATACCTATCGTTTACAGGCTGACCTGGCAGACAGCTGGGAGGTGCGTGATAACGGCGCGACCTATCGCTTTCACTTGCGTCACGGTGTGCAGTTTCAGCACACCTCAAACTTTACGCCTACCCGCACGATGAATGCCGACGATGTGGTCTTTAGCTTTGCGCGCATGTTTGACCGTAAACATCCCTGGCATGACGTTAATGGCGGCTATTATCCCTATTTCGACAGCCTGCAGTTCGCTGACGCCGTGCAGAGCGTGAAAAAGATCGATAACTATACGGTCGAAATTCGCCTGAACAGCCCTGATGCGTCGTTTCTCTGGCACATGGCAACCCACTATGCGCCCATCCTCTCGAAGGAATACGCAGACAGCCTGGACAAAACAGGTCATCAGGAAACGCTGGATCGGTTACCTGTGGGCACCGGCCCGTTTCAGCTGAGTGAATACCGCAGCGGACAATATATTCGCCTGGCCCGCAATCCCTACTACTGGAAAGGCGTACCGCGCCTGCAACAGGTGGTGATTGATCTTGGCGCGGGCGGCACCGGCCGGTTATCGAAACTGCTGACCGGTGAGTGCGATGTGCTGGCCTATCCTGCCGCCAGCCAGATTTCCATTCTGCGCGACGATCCCCGGCTACGTATGACGTTGCGGCCCGGTATGAACATCGCCTACCTGGCCTTCAACACGCGAAAACCCCCGCTCGACAGACCGGAAGTGCGGCACGCGCTGGCGCTGGCCATTAATAATGAACGCCTGATGGAGTCGATTTATTACGGCACGGCAGAAACTGCGGCCTCGATTTTGCCGCGTGCCTCCTGGGCTTACGATACGGATGCCAGCATCACCGCCTGCGATCCGAAAAAGGCCAGGGCTGCGCTGGAAGCGGCGGGCGTGACCAATCTTCACCTGCGTCTGGTGGTGCCTGCCGCCTCGCAGTCCTGGAACCCCGCGCCGTTGAAAACGGCAGAACTGATTCAGGCCGATCTGGCACAAATTGGCGTTAACGTCACTATCGTGCCGGTTGAAGGCCGTTTTCAGGAAGCACAGTTGATGGCGATGAACCACGACCTGACCCTGGCAGGCTGGGCAACCGACAGTAACGATCCTGACAGTTTCTTTCGTCCCCTGCTGAGCTGCGCGGCGATTGCCTCACAGACCAACTATGCGCACTGGTGCTCGCCTGCGTTTGACAGCAAGCTGAAAAATGCTCTGCTGTCGCAACAGCTGTCCGGACGCATTGAGAGCTATGATAAAGCCCAGCAAATTTTAGCTCAGGAACTGCCCGTCCTGCCGCTGGCTTCATCCTTGCGCCTGCAAGCCTACCGGCATGATATTAAAGGCCTGGTACTGAGTCCGTTTGGTAACGCTTCCTTTGCTGGCGTTTATCGTGATGAGCGGGAGGATCGATAAGTGATCATTTATATTTTGCGTCGGCTGGTGTTACTGGTGATTACGCTGTTTTTTCTCTCGCTGGTGAGTTTCAGCCTGAGCTACTTCACACCGAATGCCCCGCTCGAAGGCGCCTCACTGTTCGATGCCTGGTGGTTTTGGTTTAAAGGCATGCTGCAACTGGATTTTGGCGTATCCAGCACCAATGGTCAGGAAATTGGCCTGCAACTGCGCGAGGTCTTTCCGGCCACCATGGAGCTGTGCCTGATGGCCTTTACGCTTGCCTTAATCGTCGGCATTCCGCTGGGGATTTGTGCGGGTGCCCTGCGTCATAAATGGCAGGACAAAGTTATCAGCGCATTTGCCTTGCTGGGTTTTTCGATCCCCGTCTTCTGGCTTGCCCTGCTGTTTACCCTGTTTTTCTCGTTAACGCTGGGCTGGCTGCCGGTTTCCGGTCGCTATGATCTGCTCTATCCGGTCCAGAACATAACCGGTTTTGCTTTAATCGATGCCTGGCTCAGCCCTTCACCGTGGCGGCATGAAATGATGATCAGCGTGCTGATGCACCTGATTTTACCGGTGACCGTGCTGGCGATGGCCCCGACCACTGAGATTGTGCGTTTACTGCGCATCAGCACCAGCGATGTCGTCGATAAAAACTATGTTAAAGCTGCGGCGACCCGCGGGCTCTCGCGCTTTACCGTTATTCGCCGCCATGTGCTGCATAACGCCCTTCCGCCTGTCATTCCGCGCCTGGGTTTACAGTTCTCCAGCATGTTAACGCTGGCGATGATTACGGAGATGGTTTTTAACTGGCCTGGTCTGGGGCGCTGGCTGATTAACGCCATCCGTCAGCAGGACTATGCGGCCATCTCAGCAGGCGTAATGGTGACCGGTGGACTGGTGATTGTGGTGAATGTGCTCGCTGACATCGTTGGCGCGGCGCTGAATCCGCTGAAACATAAGGAATGGTATGCCGTCCGATAACATCTACGCCGAAAAACGCCTGCCCAGTGCGTTTCGCCAGAGCTGGCAACATTTTTATGGCGATATGCCGGCGATGATTGGCCTGTACGGCTTTGGCACACTGCTGCTGCTGTGTCTGTTCGGCCATTTTCTGGCCCCTTACAACATCGACCAGCAATTTCTGGGTTATCAACTGCTACCGCCCTCCTGGTCGCGCTACGGTGAGGTTTCCTTTTTTCTCGGGACGGACGATCTGGGGCGTGATTTACTGAGCCGCCTGCTGAACGGCGTGGCCCCCACGGTTGGATCGGCCATTCTCGTCACGCTGTTTGCCACCTTCTGGGCGCTGGTGCTGGGGATTGTGGCGGGCATGACGCACGGTGTGCGTTCTGCGGTGCTGAATCATGTCCTGGATACGCTGCTGTCCATTCCCTCACTCTTGCTGGCCATTATCGTAGTGGCGTTTCTGGGGCCGCGCCTGGAGCACGCATTACTGGCCGTGTGGATGGCGCTGATGCCGCGCCTGGTGCGCGAAATCTACAGCGCCGTTCATGACGAACTGGAAAAAGAGTATGTGATTGCGGCTCGCCTGGATGGCGCCACCAGCATCAATATTTTGTGGCACGCCATTTTGCCTAACGTTTTGCCTATGCTGATCAGTGAAATTACGCGCGCGCTGTCGATGGCTATTCTCGATATCGCCGCACTGGGTTTTCTTGACCTCGGCGCGCAGTTGCCCTCGCCTGAGTGGGGCGCGATGCTGGGTGATTCGCTGGAGCTGGTGTATGTTGCGCCCTGGACTGTCATGCTTCCCGGTGCCGCGCTGATGGTCAGCGTGTTAATGGTTAATCTGCTCGGTGACGGCATTCGTCGGGCCGTCGAGGCAGGAGTGGAATAATGCCGTTACTGGATATTCGTAATCTGACGATTGAATTTATGACCGCTGACGGGCCGGTCAAAGCGGTAGACCGCATCAATTTATCACTGACTGAGGGCGAAATTCGCGGTCTGGTGGGTGAGTCGGGCTCGGGCAAAAGTCTGGTTGCCAAGGCGATTTGTGGCGTGACCAACGACAACTGGCGCGTCACCGCAGACCGTATGGTCTTTGATGACGTGGATTTGCTGCGTTTGTCGCCGCGTGAGCGTCGCCGCATCGTAGGTCACAATGTGTCGATGATTTTCCAGGAACCGCAGTCCTGTCTTGATCCCTCGGAAAGTGTCGGCCGTCAGTTGATGCAGGCGATTCCGCGCTGGACGTACAAAGGACCGTGGATGAAGCGCTTTTGGTTCTGGCGAAAAAACCGCGCCATTGAGCTGCTGCACCGCGTCGGTATTAAAGATCACAAAGACATCATGCGCAGCTTTCCCTACGAACTCACCGAGGGCGAGTGTCAGAAAGTGATGATTGCCATCGCACTGGCGAATCAGCCGCGCCTGCTGATTGCCGACGAACCGACCAACGCCATGGAGCCGACAACGCAGGCGCAGATCTTTCGCCTGTTGAGCCGTCTGAATCAGAACAACAACACCACGATTCTGCTAATCAGCCATGACCTGCGTACCCTGAGTCACTGGGCTGACAGGATCAACGTTATGTACTGCGGACAAACCGTGGAAACGGCGCAGAGTGAAGACCTGATGACCACGCCGCACCATCCGTATACCCAGGCGCTGATTCGTGCGATGCCAGACTTTGGCCGACCGCTTCCTCACAAGAGCCGCCTGAATACCTTATCCGGCGCGATTCCATCGCTTGAAAGCCTGCCCATTGGCTGCCGTCTTGGGCCGCGCTGCCCATATGCACAGCGTAAATGTGTGGAAACGCCACGGCTGACGGGCTCCCGTTCGCATCTCTATGCCTGCCATTTTCCGCTCAACGTGGAGGGCCAATAGCATGGAAACGCTACTGGAAGTGCGCAATCTGAGCAAAACGTTTCGTTATCGCACCGGTCTGTTTCGCCGTCAGCATGTCGAGGCGGTGAAGTCCGTGAGCTTCACGCTGCGGGAGAAGCAGACGCTGGCGATCATCGGCGAAAATGGCTCCGGCAAATCAACGCTGGCAAAAATGCTCAGCGGCACCGTTGCCCCAACGGAGGGGGAAATCATTATTGACGATCATGCGCTGAGCTTTGGGGATTATGGCTACCGTAGCCAGCGCATCCGTATGATTTTCCAGGATCCTTCTACGTCGCTTAATCCCCGGCAGCGCGTCAGTCAGATTCTGGAGCTGCCGCTGCGCCTGAATACCGATCTTGACGCCGAGGCGCGCGAGAAACGCATCATTGGCACGCTGCGTCAGGTGGGATTACTGCGCGACCATGCCGATTATTATCCGCATATGCTGGCACCAGGCCAAAAACAGCGTCTGGGCCTGGCGCGGGCATTAATTCTGCAACCCAAAGTGATTATTGCTGATGAAGCGCTAGCCTCACTGGATATGACCATGCGCTCACAGTTGGTCAACCTGATGCTGGAGCTGCAGGAAAAACACGGCATCGCCTACATCTACGTGACGCAACATTTAGGGATGATGAAGCATATCAGCGACAAAGTGTTGGTCATGCATCAGGGCGAAGTCGTGGAACGCGGCGGGACGGCCGACGTGCTGGCTTCTCCGCTGCATGATCTGACCAAACGTCTGATCAACAGCCATTTCGGCGAAGCGTTAACGGCCGAAGCGTGGCGACGCGAGCGTTGATTTTTCGGGGTTTTGTGGAAAACTGTGCGCAGTTTTCCTGATTTAAGGCAGACGTGCTAGAATCCGCACGTCGATTAACGTCGGTCGTCTATTATTTAAACAACGCGACCGCCAACTACCATGACCATAAGGATTACAGCTATGGGTTTTCTTTCCGGTAAGCGCATTCTGATTACTGGTGTTGCCAGTAAACTTTCCATCGCCTACGGTATTGCACAGGCGATGCACAAACAGGGCGCAGAACTGGCTTTCACCTACCAAAACGACAAACTGAAAGGTCGTGTGGAAGAGTTCGCCAAAGATTTGGGTTCTGACATCGTACTGCCATGTGATGTTGCAGAAGATGAAAGCATCCAGTCCCTGTTCGCTGAGCTGGCAAAAACCTGGCCGAAATTTGACGGTTTCGTTCACTCAATTGGTTTTGCCCCAGGCGACCAGCTGGATGGCGATTACGTGAATGCCGTAACCCGCGAAGGTTTCAAAATTGCGCACGACATCAGTGCCTACAGCTTTGTTGCCATGGCAAAAGAGTGCCGTGCGATGCTGAACCCCAACTCAGCGCTGCTGACGCTGTCCTACCTGGGTGCAGAGCGCGCTATCCCTAACTACAACGTAATGGGCCTGGCAAAAGCGTCTCTGGAAGCAAACGTACGTTACATGGCCAATGCCATGGGACCAGAAGGCGTGCGTGTGAACGCCGTTTCTGCCGGTCCAATCCGTACGCTGGCGGCTTCAGGCATCAAAGATTTCCGTAAGATGCTGGCTCACTGTGAAGCGGTAACCCCGATTCGCCGTACCGTGACCATCGAAGATGTGGGTAACTCTGCGGCCTTCCTGTGTTCCGATCTGGCGGGTGGTATCACCGGCGAGATCGTTCACGTTGATGGCGGTTTCAGCATCGCCGCGATGAACGAACTGGAACTGAAATAAGTTTCCTCATGGGCGAGCGCTGCTCGCCCTGTCCTTCCCCGCCCGCGCCTTCGTTATTCCTTATTGCTATTAATTATCACCGATCGGTCTTTTGCCGTGCCCTGCCCGTGGGCGAGGATAAGTCAGCCCTGCGGCCTGCGACTGGTTTACTGACTCTGTCCCGCATGTGCCGCATCAGATTTTGCAAAAGGACTGATGATGCAACAACGCCGCTATACTGGCCAGGATCACTGGTTTTACGAGAGCCAGACCTGTCCGCGTACCGTTCCGGCTGCCCCGCTTTTTCCTGAAGCAGCGCATATCGACGATCGGTTCTTGTTGGGGTTAGCGCAGGAAACCTCTTCTGTTCAGCCGTTGTTGCAGGCCGGACAACCCGCCATTCAGATTGCTCATGAGATTGTTGACCTGCTGTTTCCCGACCAGGTTGACGTTACGCTGACCCATACGCTGACGCTTTACGATCGGTTAAGCAGCGCGCTGACCGTGGCGCAGGTTACGGGCATTCAGCGGCTCTGCAATCACTACTCTGCAAGACTCAATCCTCTGCCTGGTCCTGACTCGTCGCGCGAGAGCAATAACCGCCTGACACAAATTACCCAGTACGCCCGACTGCTGGCCATGCAACCCACTCTGATTACTGCCGACAGTGTGCGCGCCCTTCACGCCGCAGGTCTGAGCGAAGCCGATATTGTCACGCTTAATCAGTTGGTCGGCTTTGTCTGTTACCAGGCACGCGTGATCGCCGGTATTCATGCTCTGCTGAACATGCCGGTACGCTGGATCCCCGGCATGTCACCTGCACCGGATGCGCCAGCCACCGATGCCCCCGGCGTCTGGCAGCCAGTCCTGAAACCGCTTGAGCCCCGCTATGCCAGCGAGGCGCAGCATAAGGCCGTGGCGCAATGCCAGACATCGTCTGCGCCAGAGGACGCCCTCTGGTTGCTGGCGCACGCACCGGCGTTATTAGAGCATTGGTACAGGTTGAATCATCAGGAGGAGACGGTCTTCACCGTCGGGGTTGAGGCTACAGCGGCCAGCCTGCTGGGAAATCGCTGGCGTCCACCGTCGTTAACGCCCTGTAGCGGCCAGGCTGGCGCCTTTGATAATGCTAACCTGACCGACGCTGACCGGGCGGTCAGCGCGTTAACCGCCCTGCTGACCCGCCAGCCAGAACGTTTTTGCGCCGCCGATCTCCAGCCATTGCAAGAATCCGGCTGGTCCGTTGCCGATCAGTTCGCGCTTATCCAGGCCATCGCGCGGGCAAACTGGAACAGCCGTTTATTTTATGCCTGTGGTGAGGCGCGCTAAAGATCCAGATGACTGCGCGCTTCGTCATAGAAGTGCTGTGCCAGCGGCGTTGCCCGACCCGGTTCAGCGACCACCAGGGCCGCCTGGCGCGCCATCTTTGGCATTATGACAGGTCGCTGTTCCAGTCCGTGTAAAGACGCGGGCAGCAGATGACCGCGTGGCGAAACCAGTACGCCCAGCCCGACCTGCGTACACTGCAGCAGTTGCATAATGGAGGCGCTTTCTACCACCACGCGCGGCATCAGCGACATCTCCCGCAGCGCCATATCCAGATAGCGACGAAAATAGCGCGTGGGTTCAGCCAGACACAGCGGCTGACGGGCCAGCGTTGGCAGATCCAGGCTTTCAACCTCGCCTAAGTGCTGAAAATATCCGGGATGAAACACCGCTTCAACGCCACGGTCCGCCAGCAACGCGGCCTGAAAATGCAGTTCACGCAGCGTCGCCATTTCAAAAAAACCAATCCCGACATCGACCGTATGACTGTTCAGCGCCTCCAGCAGCTGGTCGGCGCTCAGGACGGCAATACGGTAATCAAGTTGTGGATAGCGCACCTGAACCGCTTTGAGCAGCTGGGCCAGCGACACGCTGCACTGCGGTACCACACCCAGCCGCAATGTGCCGTTAACGCCGTGTTTCAGTGACTCGACTTCCAGCTTCAGCCCCTGATAAACGGAGACGATTTCCCGCGCCCAGGCCAGCACCCGATCCCCTTCTGGCGTGAATCCGGCAAAGTTATTGCTGCGGTTGATCAGGGATAACCCCAGTTCGCGTTCCAGATTTTTTAACCGCATTGATAAGGTAGGCTGGCTGACAAAACTCGCCTCAGCGGCACGGCCAAAATGGCGTTCGCGTTCGAGGTTGCAGAGGTAGATGAGTTGCTTAATGTCGATTTTTTGTGCCCGCCATAACGTCGCTCAGTTGAACGCCTATTATGTGCCGAGGGCGCAACAGAATGCCAGTCAGTGTGCGTTCAGGATTCCGCTACAGGCAGAGTGCAGTAATACAGCCCGAGTGTCCGGCTGACAGGAGATACTTTTGGGGGCGAGACGAAAGGCGTAATGGGCGCGCAACAGGCCGGACTCTTTCAGGTCAGGCTGGCAGAATTATTATTTTTTATGGTGTTTTCCCTGGTGTTGCCCGTTGTTACTTCGTTGGATAAGGCCAGGCGTGATCAATGCCCGTTGACGACAGTACGCCCGTCGCCAGTAAATAGATCACGACAAGTGTGAAAAAAACAATTGCCGATATTTCAACGACTTTAACTAACCTGTTTTTCGCCATAAATAACCCCCTGTTAATTGCGTGTATTGCACTTTCCGCCTCTTACCATAGAGTGTTACCGGTAAAATTCAAGCACAGATCACAAAATGAAACATAAAGCATTGCTTATATTTTTGTGTTAATCGTGAACGTGAGGGGAACGGATAAAAACGGAGCTTAAAATGGAACGGAATGCCGTAACATGTCAGACAGGGAGGGCGCACCTGCTGCGCCCAGTGAGGCCGCCGTCAGCCGACGCCAAGCGCCGACTTCACTTCCTGCGCAATCTTTTCGACCTGAGGACCGTAAATCACCTGAACATCCTGCTCACTGACGCGATTCACGCCATTCGCGCCCGTACTTATCAGGGTGTGATCCACCACCTGTTTCATATCTTTTACCCGCACCCGTAAGCGCGTAAAGCAGCAATCGATGTCCTCTATATTGGCAGCCCCACCCAATCCACTGATAATGACCTGAGTGCGTTCACTGCCATCAACGACCTGCGGTTTTTCCTCCTCGGTTTCCCGTCCCGGTGTTTCAACATTCATGCGGGTAATGACAAAACGGAACCCGTAGTAATAGATCGGTGCGTAGATCACGCCAAGCACCAGCGTCCACCACCAGTGGGTTTTACTGCCACCCAGCACACCGAAGACCACCAGGTCGATAATGCCGCCCTGCACGTTGCCAATCATCAGATGCAGCATTGACATCAACATAAATGAAAGGCCGGTCAAAAACGCATGCAACACATAAAGCACGGGCGACACAAAAATAAAGCAGAACTCCAGGGGTTCGGTGATCCCGGTGGTAAAGGAGGTCAGCGCGCCGGCCAGCACCAGCGCTTTCACGCGTTGTTTATGCTCCGGACGTGCGGTGTGATAGATCGCCAGTGCTGCAGCAGGCAGCCCGAACATCATCACCGGTATTTTTCCCTGCGCCAGGAACTGGGTAGCCGTTCGCAGCGTGGCATCTGGGATGAGGCCAGGATGTGTCAGCGAGGCATTGAAAATATTCAATGCGCCGACAATGGTCTGTCCGTCCACAACCGCCATACCGCCAATCGGCGTAAAGCGGACCGTTTCATTGAGAATATGGTGCAGCCCGGTGGGAATCAGCAGGCGTTCAGCCGCCCCCAGCAGAAATGCACCGTACTGACCACTGTGGCCAATCATCTGTCCCACCCAGGCGATGCCCTCTCCGAGGGTTGGCCAGATCAGCGCCAGCAATACACCCACCAGCGGCAGAACCACGACGGTGACAATGGGCACAAAACGTCGGCCGCCAAAGAAGCTGATCGCTGTAGGAAGTTGCTGCGTATAAAAACGATTGTGCAACATTACGGTGAGCAGGCCGGCCACCACGCCGCCCAGCACGCTCATGTTGTAGGTAAAAATCCCCAGCATCTGGATATATTCCGCCGAGGTCATCATGGCGGTCGTTTGATCCAGTCCCGCCTGTTGCAGCGCCTGAGGCGTCGTGGTGGCCGCCGTTATGCCTTTTGCGGCCAGCGTCGCATTAATCCCCACGTTCATGGCGATATAGCCAATCACCGCCGCAAAGGCGGCGGTCGGTTTCTCGGCTTTTGCCAGACCAATCGCACTGGCGACGGCAAAGAACAGGGGCAGATTGGCAAACAGCGCTCCTGCGACTTTGCGAATAAAACCGATAATGAGCTGGGCCACCTGCATTTGCGCAAAGGCTTCCCCCGTCACTGCGGGGTTCTGCATGGCCGCGGCCAGCCCCAGAAAAATACCGGCTGCCGCGATCACCGAAATGGGCATCATCAACGCCTTGCCAAATGCATGAATCTGGCTGGTCAGGTGTTTCATGGTTTCGCGCCTTTTTGTGTCATAAACAGCAAGTATTAGCGCGATGTGCCGATAACACCTGATACGGAGAAGTTATGAAAGGGTAAAATATGAACAGCATCACAGTTGTTGTGCCGTCACGATAAACGCGACCTATCGCACCATTAAGTCAATCAATTAGACAAGCTATGTCGTCGAACGCACACTAATCTTCACTATCAGGATATATCCTTGCAACATTCGTCCAACAAAAAAATAAGCCTGCACCTATGATGAAATTTAAGCGCCAAATTAAACCATACCGCGCCGCCGCGGGTGGCTGGGGTTCACTGGAAGCCACGACACGTTTTGTTTTCGACAGTAAAGCTGCCCTGAAAAACCTGCGCAATCTCATGCGTATGAACAAGGCGCGTGGCTTTGACTGCCCGGGCTGCGCCTGGGGCGATGACAATAAAAGTACTTTCAGCTTTTGTGAAAACGGAGCGAAAGCGGTAACCTGGGAAGCGACACGCCGCGTTGTGGATGCCGACTTCTTTGCGAAACACAGCGTGACCACGCTCTATGCTCAAAGCGATTACTTTCTGGAGTATCAGGGCCGCCTGACGCATCCCCTGCGCTACAACCGTGAAACCGATCACTACGAGCCCATCAGTTGGGATGACGCCTATGCGCTTATCGCGCAGCACATCAAAGCGATGGACAATCCAGACCAGATGGAGCTTTACACCTCAGGTCGCGCCAGTAATGAAGCGTCATGGCTTTATCAGCTGTTTGGCCGCATGCTGGGCACCAATAACTTCCCTGACTGCTCGAACATGTGTCACGAAGCCAGCGGTGCGGGACTGAAGCGCAGCATTGGCGTGGGTAAAGGCACGATTCGTCTGGATGATTTTGACCACGCGGATGCGATTTTTGTTTTTGGACAGAACCCGGGCACTAACCATCCACGCATGTTGCACAGCCTGCGTCACGCTGCCGATCACGGTGCAAAAATTGTGACCTTCAATACGCTGCGCGAACGCGGTCTGGAACGGTTCGCCGATCCGCAGAAGCCGCTGGAAATTGTGACCTCGAAAGCCGGTACCATCAGCTCGGCCTATTATCAGCCGCACCTGGGTGGCGATATGGCCGCGGTTCGCGGCATGGTTAAAGCCCTGCTGGAAACGCATCGCGCGCGCATTGCGGCAGGCGAAAGCGGCCTGTTCGATCAGGCGTTCCTGAATGCCAAAACGCACGGCGTTGAAGCCTACTTTGACGCCGTGGATAACACCGACTGGATGCAGATTGTGGCGCAATCCGGCCTGACTGAAGCGCAGATCCGTGAAGCGGCCGCGATTTACCAGAGCGCCGATCGGGTCATCTGTACCTGGGCGATGGGTATCACTCAGCACAAACATTCCGTCGATACCGTGCGCGAAATTACTAACCTGCAGCTGCTGTTTGGCCAGTTAGGTAAAAAAGGTGCGGGTCTGTGCCCTGTTCGTGGTCACAGTAATGTGCAGGGTAACCGCACCATGGGCATTGATGAGAAACCGGCAAAACCGTTCCTGGATGCGCTGGGTCAGCACTTCAATTTTGAGCCACCGCGTGCGGCAGGTCATAACACCGTTGAAGCACTGAATGCCATGCTGCGTGACGAAATCAAAGTGCTTATCGCGCTGGGTGGCAACCTGGCGGCGGCGGCACCGGATTCACCGCGCACCGAAGAAGCGCTGTCACGTTGTGGCCTGACCGTACATATCAGTACCAAACTGAACCGCAGCCATCTGGTTCCCGGTCATGAGGGCCTGATTCTGCCTACGCTGGGCCGCACCGAGCGCGATTTGCAGGCGACGGGCAATCAGTATATTACCGTGGAAGATTCCTTCAGCATGGTGCACGCGTCTGAAGGCGTGGGTATTCCGCTGGCGGATACACAACGTTCAGAAACGTCGATTGTCGCCAGCATTGCGCATGCGGTACTGGGCGATGAAAAGGTGAAGTGGCTGGATCTGGCGGCGGACTACAACCTGATTCGCGATCACATCGCAGCCACGATTCCTGGCTTTGCCGACTTTAACAGCAAATGCGATCAGCCTGGTGGGTTCTATCTGGGTAATGCCGCCGCCGAACTGCGCTTCAACACGCCGACCGGTAAGGCCGAGTTCAGCCCTGCCGCGCTGCCTGACTCGCTGTTTCCGCAGTTGGATCAGGAGGTGCCCTTCACGCTGCAAACCCTGCGTTCGCACGATCAGTACAACACGACGATTTACGGCCTTGATGACCGCTATCGCGGCGTTTACGGTCAGCGTGAAGTCGTCTTTATCAACCCGGACGATATGGCGGCATTAGGCTTCAGCGAAGGCCAGAACGTTGACATTGAAACCCTGTGGAATGACGGCGTAACACGTCGCGTGAGCGGCTTTAAGCTGGTGCCTTACAACATCCCGCGTGGCAACCTGGCGGCCTATTATCCAGAAACCAACCCGCTGGTTCCGCTGAACAGCTATGGTGATATTAGCGGTACGCCAACCTCGAAATCGGTGCCGGTTAAGCTGGAATTGTCGCAGGCAACGGTCACCCAACGCATTGCCTGATTCAGGCTTTGCTCCAGGCAAAAAGCCGGTTCGTCCGGCTTTTTGCCTTGCCGCGGGACCGCGATTCGCGTAAAACTGTCAGCCGCTATTAGGCCACGAAACGTAAAAATCATGTTCCAGGATAATCCGCTGCTTGCGCAGCTTAAAGAGAAGCTCCATTCACAAACGCCGCGTGCAGAAGGCGTTGTAAAAGGCACCGAAAAGGGATTCGGCTTTCTGGAAGTCGATGCACAAAAAAGTTATTTCATCCCGCCCCCGCAGATGAAGAAAGTGATGCACGGCGATCGTATTATTGCCGTCATCCACACCGATAAAGATCGTGAAAGCGCAGAGCCAGAAACGCTGGTCGAGCCTTTCCTGAGCCGTTTTGTAGGCCGTGTGCAGAAAAAAGACGATCGTCTTTCTATCGTGCCCGATCATCCCCTGCTGAAAGAGGCCATTCAGTGCCGTCCGGTACGTGGGCTGACCCACGATTTCCAACAGGGCGACTGGGCCGTCGCGGAAATGCGACGTCATCCGTTAAAGGGTGACCGCGGCTTTTATGCCGAACTGACCGAATTTATTGTCAGCGCAGACGACCACCTTGCGCCGTGGTGGGTGACACTGTCACGTCACAATCTGGAGCGCCAGGCACCTGAAATGGGTTTTGGCGAGATGCTGGACGAAAACTTGCAGCGTGAAGACCTGACCGCGCTGGATTTCGTGACCATCGACAGCGCCAGCACAGAAGATATGGACGATGCGCTCTATGTTGAGGCGCTGGAAGACAATGCCCTGCGCCTGACGGTCGCCATTGCCGATCCGACCGCTTACGTGGCTGAAGGCAGCGAGCTGGATAAGCTTGCCGCGCAACGTGCGTTCACCAACTACCTGCCGGGCTTTAATATCCCGATGCTGCCGCGCGAGCTTTCCGATGATGTCTGCTCCCTGCGCCCTGATGTGCGTCGCCCGGTACTGGCCTGTCGCGTCACCGTGGCGCAGGATGGCAGCCTGTCTGATGTGCACTTCTTCGCGGCCTGGATCGAATCGAAAGCCAAACTGGTTTACGACGAGGTTTCTGACTGGCTGGAGAACAGCGGCGAGTGGCAGCCGCAGAATGACGCGATTGCGAATCAGATCCGCCTGCTGCATCAATTGTGCCTGTCTCGCGGCGAATGGCGCCAGGCCCACGCGCTGGTGTTTAAAGATCGCCCGGATTACCGCTTCCTGTTGGGCGAGAAAGGCGAAGTGCTGGATATCGTCGCTGAACCGCGTCGCATTGCCAACCGAATCGTTGAAGAAGCCATGATTCTGGCCAACATCTGTGCGGCCGAGGTGCTGCGCGATAAGCTGGGCTTTGGGATCTATAACGTCCATGCAGGCTTCGATACTGCCAACGCCGAGCAGGCCGCCGCCGTGCTGGCGACACATGGGATTACGGCAGATCCTTCAGCGATTACCACGCTGGACGGTTTCCGTGTGCTGCGCCGGGAGCTGGATGCCCAGCCGACCCAGTTCCTGGACAGCCGTATTCGTCGTTTCCAGACGTATGCGGAAATCACCACCGAACCTGGCCCGCACTTCGGTCTGGGCCTGGAAGCCTATGCGACCTGGACCTCACCGATTCGTAAATTTGGCGACATGATCAACCATCGCCTGCTGAAAGCCATCGTGCGTGGTGAGTCGATCGCCCGGCCCGATGACGCTGTCACGGTCACCATGAGCGAGCGCCGCCGTCTTAACCGCATGGCCGAGCGTGACGTGGGCGACTGGCTTTATGCCCGTTACCTGTCACCTTTTGCGGCGACAGATCGTAAATTCAGCGCGGAAATTATCGATATTTCCCGTGGTGGCATGCGCGTGCGTTTGCTGGAGAATGGCGCAGTGGCGTTTATCCCTGCTCCGTTCCTGCACTCCGTTCGTGACGAACTGGTGTGCAGCCAGGAAAGCGGCACAGTGCAGATTAAAGGTGAAGTGGTTTACCGCGTGACCGATGTGATCGACGTGACCATCGCCGAAGTGCGTATGGAAACCCGCAGCGTCGTCGCTCGCCCCGCAGCCTGAGTATTATCCAGCGGGACAGGATAGCCTGTCCCGCTCATTCCTGACGTACCGCTTCCGCACACGCTAAATTTGCACTGCGCTTCACAGTTCTCTCCTTATTAACTTTCACTTACATTCCATTACATTAACGTTAGCTCGTTGTATTCGATCGCCTTCCATTCGGTCTCTACAAGGAGTGAGTTATGAAGAACGTCAAAACCGGCGTGATCTGGTTAGCGGTGGCGTTAACTGGCGCGGGCGCGTTCGCGATGCTGGCGCTTAATCGCGGCGAACACGTCAACGCAGTCTGGCTGGTGGTTGCCGCAGTCGCCTGTTACAGCATTGCCTATCGTTTTTACAGCCTCTTTATCGCCCGCAACATTTTCGAACTCGACGATCGTCGCCTGACGCCTGCTGAACGTCTCAGCGACGGTCTGGACTACGTCCCCACCAACAAATGGGTGCTGTTTGGTCACCATTTTGCCGCTATCGCCGGTGCGGGCCCGTTGGTCGGTCCGATTCTGGCCGCGCAGATGGGCTTTTTACCTGGCACGATCTGGATTCTGGTCGGCGTGATGCTGGCCGGTGCGGTTCAGGATTTCCTGGTGCTGTTTATCTCGACCCGACGCGATGGCCGTTCACTGGGTGAAATGGCCCGTCAGGAGCTGGGGGCCTTCGCTGGCGTCATCACTATGCTGGGTGCGCTGGGCGTGATGATTATTATCCTTTCCGCGCTGGCGCTGGTGGTGGTGAAGGCACTGGCGAACAGCCCCTGGGGCCTGTTTACCATTGCCGCAACGATCCCTATCGCGCTGTTTATGGGCATCTACATGCGCTTTCTGCGCCCCGGTAAAATTGCTGAAGTCTCACTGATTGGTTTTGTGCTGATGATGGCGGCCATTATTTACGGTGGCGATGTCGCACAACATCCCTACTGGGGGCCGTTCTTTACCCTGAAAGGCACGTCACTGACCTGGGTGCTGGTCATTTATGGTTTTATCGCATCGGTATTACCGGTGTGGCTGCTGTTAGCACCGAGGGACTACCTCTCGACCTTTCTGAAAATTGGCGTCATCGTTGGTCTGGCTGTAGGTATTGTGTTCGCCATGCCAGAGATGAAGATGCCCGCCGTGACCCGCTTCATTGACGGCACCGGCCCGGTCTTCTCAGGGGCTCTGTTCCCGTTCCTGTTTATCACTATTGCCTGCGGGGCGATTTCCGGCTTTCATGCGCTGGTTTCCAGCGGAACCACCCCAAAACTCGTGGAGCGGGAAAGCCACATTCGCTTTATTGGCTACGGCGCGATGTTGATGGAGTCGTTTGTCGCCATAATGGCGCTGATTTGCGCCTCAGTGCTGGATCCCGGCGTGTATTTTGCGATGAATGCCCCGGCGGCGCTGATTGGCACCACCGTTGAAAATGCCGCCCAGGTGATCAACGGCTGGGGCTTTGTCGTTACACCGGAGATGTTAAGTGGAATTGCACGGGATGTAGGGGAAGCCTCCATTCTGTCCCGTGCTGGCGGCGCCCCGACGTTCGCCGTCGGTATGGCCCATATCATTACCGAGGTGGTTAACAGTCGCGCCATGATGGCCTTCTGGTATCACTTTGCCATTCTGTTTGAAGCCCTGTTTATTCTCACTGCCGTCGATGCCGGTACGCGTGCCTGTCGGTTTATGGTGCAGGACCTGGTGGGCACCGTGGTGCCGTCGATGGCCAATAACCGCTCCTGGCTGGGTAACCTTGCGGGTACAACCGTTGCGGTGGCAGGCTGGGGATTCTTTGTGTATCAGGGCGTGATTGATCCGCTGGGCGGCATTAATACGCTATGGCCATTGTTTGGCATCGGTAACCAGATGCTGGCCTCCATGGCGCTGATTCTGGGCACAGTGGTGCTGTTTAAAATGAAGAAGCAGCGTTATGCGTGGGTGACCATTCTGCCAACGATCTGGCTGTTTATTACCTCAATGACCGCGGGATGGCAGAAGATTTTCCACGAAAAACCGTCCATCGGCTTTCTGGCGCAGGCCAATAAATTCCGTAAAGGTCTGGATGAAGGCGTAATTATCGCACCGGCGAAAACCGTCGCCGATATGCACACCATCGTTTTCAGTAACCAGATTAACGCGGCCCTGTGCGGGTTCTTCATGCTGGTCGCCGTCACCATGCTCATTGCGGCTTTTTTTGTGATTCGTCGTGCCCTGCGCAGTGAGGTACCTACCACGCATGAGTCCGCGACCACGTTGCGGAAGGAGATTCGCCATGTCTGACAGCATTCATCGTGTAACACGGCCAACAGGGACGTGGCAAATTGTGCGCTGCGAATTACGCTATGCTCCCGTCCGCCCTGGCTTTCGCTGGCGGGCATTCTGGCAGGGGCTACAGCAAAGCTTTCGTCTGATGGTGGGCGTTCAGGACTACCAAAAATACCTGCAGCACATGCGGCAGCATCATCCAGACCTGCCGCCGATGAGCGAGCGTGACTTTCATCGTTATTGTCTGGACGCCCGCTTTCCCAGTCAGGCTGGAAAACTGGGTAAATGTCCGTGTTAAACCGCCTGCCGGCCCCGCTTCGGCGGGGTTTTTTGTTCCTGTTTTTTCTGGAAAGTAAAATAAATACACTTTCATCTTGTGCTGACATCAGTAGATGAATACTGTTGCTAAAATAATGAGATAACGTCAGCTATGGACTTCCCGGAGGGAGTGATCATGACCGATGAACAAGGGCAATCATTGTTGTATACCTTGTTTGGTACAACCAGCCCTCATTGGCGGTTAAGCGCGGACAGCGATGCGCTGCTTTTTGCCTTAGATGAATCATCGAATACGAGTGTTGCTGTGCCGCTGACGCCTGGCCAGTGCAGTTTACTGCGAGCTATGCCAGTGATTACTTCCAGTATCAACCTGACGTTAACAATCCATGGTGAGCAGGTGGCCATGCATTTTGTCGGACGGCGCATCAATCAGTCCGTCTGGGCCGGTACCGCATCCGCCTGGGGCGATACATCGGCGGTCGCACGCGATCTGACGCTGGGGCTGTCCTTTGCGGAACAGGTAGTTTCAGAGGCCAATTCCGTTATCGTCATTCTTGACCAGCGGGGCAATATTCAGCGCTTTAACCGACTCAGCGAAGAGTACACCGGCCTGTATGAGCAGGATGTGATTGGCCGGAATGTTTTTCAGCTGTTTATGACCAAGCAGGAGGCGGCAGCGTCACGTCGCAACATTGCGGGCTTCTTCCGTGATGGTAACTCTTATGAAGTCGAACGCTGGATCAAAACGATGAAGGGACAGCGACTCTTTCTGTTTCGTAATAAGTTTGTTCACAGCGGCAGCGGAAAAAATGAAATTTTCCTCATCTGTTCCGGAACGGATATTACCGAAGAACGTCGCGCTCAGGAGCGACTGCGTGTCATGGCCAATACGGATGGTATTACCGGCCTGCCAAACCGTCACGCGATACATCAGCAAATCAGTCAGGCGCTGGAGCGGGCGGAAGGCAGTGAAACCGGTGTGGTCTATCTGGACCTGGATAATTTCAAAAAAGTGAATGACGCTTATGGCCATATGTTTGGCGATCAACTGCTGCAGGCGGTGTCGCTGGCTATTCTGAGTTGTCTGAGTAAGAACCAGACGCTGGGACGCCTTGGCGGTGATGAGTTTGTGGTGCTGGCCGAACAGACCAGCCAGGCGGCGCTGGAAGCGATGGCGACGCGCATTCTGGATCGGTTACGTCAGCCCTTCCGCATTGGCCTTATCGAAGTTTACAGCGGCTGCTCCATCGGCATTGCCATCGCGCCGCTGCACGGGGAAGATCGTGAATGCCTGATCCGCAATGCCGATACGGCGATGTATCACGCCAAAGAGAACAATCGCGGTAAATATTGCGTTTTTGCTGAAGAGATGAACCGGCGGGTATTTGAATATCTGTGGCTTGATACCAATCTTCGCAAAGCGCTGGAGCAGGACCATTTACTGGTGCACTACCAACCCAAAGTGGACACGGACGGAAAAGTACGCAGTGCCGAAGCGTTGGTGCGCTGGCATTCACCCGAGCGCGGACTGGTCTCGCCTGCTGACTTTATTCCCTATGCTGAAGATTCAGGACTGATTGTGCCGCTGGGGCGCTGGGTAATGCTCAATGTGTTGAAACAGATTATCGCGTGGCGCCAGCAGGATATTCATCTGCGCGTGGCCGTCAACGTCTCCGCGCGCCAGTTGATGGATCAGTCGATCTACAGCGATCTGAAGCAGGCGCTGACTGACGCCGGTTTAACGGAAAGCCCGATCGATATCGAACTCACGGAGAGCTGTCTGATTGAGAACGAAGCGGAAGCGCTGAAGTTAATGCACAAGTTCCAGGAGCTGGGTGCCCAGGTCCATCTGGATGATTTTGGTACCGGTTATTCCTCGTTATCACAGCTGGCACGAGTGCCTATTAACGCCATTAAGCTGGATCAAAGTTTTATCCGCAATGTGAATAAACGCCCTGTCTCCCAGTCGCTGGTGCGCGCGATTGTTGCGGTTGCCAAGGCGCTGGATTTACAGGTTATTGCCGAAGGCATAGAAACCGCCGATGAAGAGGCCTTCGTGCTGAAGAATGGCGTCGATGGTCGACAAGGCTATTTCTACGCAAAACCAATGCCCGCCGAACAGTTTGGGCATTGGCTGGCTCAGCATCCTGCCCGCAAGTAAACGCTTAAGTCCCTAACCCGCTTTACGCAGTGATGCGGTGTGGCGGTTTTGTAACTGGACTAAACGCTCCATATAGGCGATATCTTTTGCTTCAAGCGAAAAGGCGTAATCGACCCAGTCTTCCGTGATGTCCATTAACTCGGCGCGGGAAAGCTGCAATACGCGCTGGCGCGCCTTCAGCATAGCGCGCACTCCATTGAGTTTGGGCCGCAAGGTATCAATGAACGTCCGGGTGGCACGGTAGCTGTCGCCTGGCTGAAACACTTTGTCAACCAGCCCCCGCGTTTCGTACCACTCTGCGCTGTGGGATTCGCCTTCGATGATCAGCTCCTCCGCCAGCTTCATGCCCGAACGCCGGGCGACTAATGAATAGCCGCCCATACCCGGAAACAGGTTAAACGCAATCTCCGGAAAACCCATACGGGCGTTGTTTTGCGCCAGGATAAAGTGATGCGCCAGCGCTGCCTCAAAACCGCCGCCCAGTGCACTGCCCTCAATCATTGCCAGCGTCACGGCTCCGGTGTCAAAGCCACGCGCGGCAGAATGAATGCAGTCAACACAGGCGCGTGCATAGGCACGCAACGCTTCCCGGCGATTATTGCGGATACACTCCACAAAGAAGCGCAAATCACCACCGGCATTAAACATTTGTGGCACTAACGAGCCGGTGACCCAGAAGTCGATGGGTAAGCCAGAACGCTGGGCCGCGTAACTGAGATTCATGATCTCTTCAATCAGTTCATGATTAAAGCTGGGGCGCGGTTGGGCGCGTAACATCATCCACATGGTACGTCTCCCTTCTTCGTAATAAGCCACTAACTGCGTGGTTTGTCCGGCTTCGGAAAACAGTCTGCATGTGGGTTGGTTAATCACGGTCATTGTCTCATCCTCTGTTATTTTGATGCGCTAATTGCGCCACATCAGCCTAATCCAGAGTGAGGCCAGACCAAATGAGAGATTGATTTACAAGATAAATTCCAGAGTGATCCCTGATGCACGACATTTAATTGATTAGTATGATTTCTTGATAGCACGCGACTCGCTGGCAGAACAGCGCCAACCGATAACGGGCACTGAAGAGACTTTCACGCCACGTAAGCCGTGCGTAACGCGCTAATCAGGACGCAGACCAGGCTGCGCCCTCAACCTTATTTCTGGCCGTACCAGGCATTTTCACCATGCTTGCGCAAGTAATGCAGATCGAGCAGGGTTTGCTGGATGGGGGGAAGACCGGCCGTCAGCTGCTGACTGAACAATCCCATATACGCCACCTCTTCCAGCACCACCGCGCTGTGCACCGCCGCATGGGCATCTTTGCCCCACGCGAAGGGGCCATGTGAATTCACCAGCACGGCGGGAATCGCAGTGGGAGAAAGCCCACGCTGCGCAAAGGTTTCAATAATCACTTCACCCGTATTCCACTCGTATTGCTGTTGAATCTCCTCGTCACGCATGGCGCGGGTACAGGGAATTTCACCGTAGAAGTCGTCCGCGTGTGTGGTTCCCCAGGCCGGAATGGCACGACCGGCCTGCGCCCAGATGGTGGCGTGGCGTGAGTGCGTATGGACAATTCCACCTACTTCGGGCCAGGCCAGATAAAGCGCCCGGTGCGTAGCCGTGTCAGAGGAAGGACGCTTTGTGCCTTCGATAACCTCTCCGCTCGCCAGATCCACCACTACCATGTCATCCACTTTCATTACATCGTAACTGACGCCGGAAGGCTTAATCACCAGCAAACCCTGCTCACGATCGAGGGCGCTGACATTGCCCCAGGTGAAGGTAACAAGGTTATGTTTAGGAAGATCGAGATTGGCTTCCAGAACCTGTTGTTTCAGATGTTCCAGCATTTTTTTCTCCTGCTGAATAAGGTCTTAACATTTTGCGGAGCAGGCAGAAAAAACGTTATGGAGCAAATGGCTAAAAAGCAGCGGAAAATAGCTGTGAATGGAAAATTGTGCTGAGAATTAAGAATTTTCCCTCTTCGGAAAACCTTCAAAATGAATAGAATTCTGTCAGGCGTCGGGCAGGTCCACCTGCTACTGGTGCTTTTCAGCCGCTACAAACAGATCGTCCATGGTGTCCGCGTTTTTATACTAAAAGGATGCGGTAATAATGCGGCACAGGCGGCCTGAAAAAATTTCAAAGCTATACTTAGTGTGTTGCCTCTGCAAACACAATAAAGGAGAAGTTTATGACAATTACAATGAAAAAATTGACCGTTGCGGTCTTAGCGACCACCCTGGTTGTGGCGTTAAGCGGCTGTTCTAACTGGTCTAAGCGTGACCGCAATACTGCGATTGGTGCAGGTGCGGGTGCCATTGGTGGTTCAGTACTGACCAACGGCAGCGCGCTGGGTACAGTCGGCGGCGCCGCAGTAGGTGGCATTATCGGTCATCAGATTCACTAAGAACCGCAATTAAAATAATTAACGGCTACGCAGCGCATCTACACCATAAGCCGGGCTACACAAGTCGCCCGGTTTTTTATTTAACCGCCCGCCAGTTTTACTTTCATACCTTTGGCTTCCAGCAGGCTTTTAAGTAAATCACGTTTGTCGCCCTGAATTTCAATTACACCGTCTTTCACCGATCCGCCACAACCGCATTTCTTTTTTAGCTCGGCAGCCAGAAGATTCAGTGCACCGTCAT
This sequence comes from Pantoea sp. SGAir0183, assembly GCF_043545505.1. Lineage (NCBI taxonomy): Bacteria > Pseudomonadati > Pseudomonadota > Gammaproteobacteria > Enterobacterales > Erwiniaceae > Pantoea > Pantoea sp. SGAir0183. The sequence continues at coordinate 2,062,801 of NZ_CP028053.1, read as the reverse complement.
CCATGTCCACGCCAGTTATCAGGCAAACGCCCTTGCCTTTCCGGCCGCTGGTCTGGCGCTGGATACGAACAATGCCGTCCCCTTTAGGACGTTCCACTTTCTGTTCGGGTTGCACAATGCGGCCTGAATCTGTGGAATATACAAGTGGGTTGTCACGATTCATTTTACCGCCTCCAGATCATTGATTATGGCTTTCAGCGTCGCCGCCGGGTTAGCAGACTGTGTAACCGGGCGGCCAATGACCATATAATCCACCCCGGCGAGCTTCGCCTGCTGCGGCGTCATTACGCGACGCTGATCGCCGGCGTCGCTGCCTGCTGGCCGGATGCCTGGCGTGACCAGCGTGAAGTCCCTGCCAATGACCTGTTTAAATCGGGCGGCTTCGTGGGCGGAACAAACCACACCATCCAGGCCACATTCGTGGGTCAGCTTTGCCAGGCGCTCGGCCTGCTCTGCCGGCGAAAGCGTGATACCCAGACCCAGCAAGTCATCTGCATTCATACTGGTCAGGACGGTGACGGCAATCAGTAACGGCGCTTGCTGCCCAAAAGGCACTAACGCTTCCCGGGCGGCGTTCATCATACGCGCACCGCCGCTGGCGTGCACATTCACCATCCAGACACCAAGATCGGCGGCGGCGGCGACAGCATGGGCCGTTGTATTGGGAATATCATGGAATTTCAGGTCGAGGAAGATTTCAAAGCCGCGTTGTTGCAGCGTTTTGACCAACTGAGGGCCACATAAGGTGAACATTTCTTTGCCCACTTTCAGGCGACAGCTACCTGGCTCTATCTGATCAACAAAATGCAGCGCGCTGTTTAAATCGTGGTAATCAAGCGCCACTAACACGGGTGAAGTCGGGGATAAGGCCATGCTATTTCCTCTGCGGTAGGCACCTGCTGGCGCGTTAGACAAACGGCACGCATTCTACCTGCCCGCATTTCCCATCACAATCCCTGTTATCCTGCGAGGCGATATTCGCACGGTGCTGATGCAGGCTGGTGAACAGGTTCTTTATAGTATGTTGTAACTAAATTAGACACCAGAAAGACTGGCAACAGTGCGCATCACGTGCGCAGTTATTGCCCGTCGAGTCCCCGAATCGGTTTGACCGATGACCAGGTGCGGCAGGAAGGACAATGCCAGTAGAGCGCATGGGCAGTAAACCCACATTTCTGGCAACGGTAGCGCGGCTTGGTCCGGATTTGTTCGCCGACCAGGTCGCGCAGGACCATCAAACTCTCTTTGGCGCGACCGTCTTCCGCCTCATGCAGGTGAAACTCCATCAGGCGATGAAACACGCGCATATTGGGATGACGCTGTAACTGATGATTAATGTAATTTTGTGCGGCTTCCGCGCCCTGCTCTTGCTCCAGAATCGCGGAAAGATAAAGTTCTGCGGCGGCGCCGGTATTTTCTTCCACGCAGCGTTTGAGAAAGGCGGCCCAGGCGTCGGGCTGATTAAGTCGCTGAAAACAGGTCTCCAGCATCGGCAGCGTTTCACTGACCAGTTCTTTGTCCTGATCCAGTACACGTTGCAGATGCTCAACCGCTTTGCCGTACTCCCCTTTCTCCATCAGAATGCGTCCCATCATAATGGAGACTCGCGCGCTCTGGCGATCTGCCGCCTCGCCCTTTTTCAACAGCGTCATTGCGCGGTCAAGATCGTCGCTGCTCATCGCCTGCAAAGCCAGTTCACAGTAGAAATGCGCGATCTCGCCCTTCTGCTTGTCTTTGCCTAATTTCACCAGGCGCTCAGCGACCTCAATCGCCTGAAGCCAGTCGCTGGTCGCCTGATGAATAAGCAATAACTGCTGCAGGGCACCAATGCGGAAATCCGTTTCATCGGTGAGCTGTTTAAACATGTCTTCTGCGCGGTCATAAAGCCCCGCGGCCATGTAATCGCGCCCCAGTTGCTGGATAGCTAATAAACGCTGCTCATAGCTCAGAGAGGCACTTTCCATTAACGACTGATGGATTCGAATCGCACGGTCAACTTCACCGCGGGAGCGGAACAGGTTTCCCAGCGTAAGATGCGCCTCAACGGTGCCGCTGTCTTCCTTCAGCATATCAAGGAACAGATCGACCGCTTTATCCTGTTGGTTGGACAGCAGAAAGTTAACGCCGGCCACGTATTCGCGTGACAAGCGGTTGGATTCCTGTTGCTTGTCCTGCTGCGCACTACGGCGTCCCATGTACCAGCCATAGGCCGCCGCAACAGGCAGTAACAGAAACAGCAGTTCTAACATGGAATCTTATTCCTGCACGGTTGGCGGCAACGGTTTACCACCTGTGCCAGGCGCATTCTGATCAACCTGAGCCTGCAGACGTTTAATTTTACGTTGGGCGTTCGCCAGCGAGACGCGAACACGCAGCCAGAACAGCCCACAAATGACCCAGCCCAGCAGGAAGCCCACGCCGAACAACGTTGCCAGTAAAGTGGAGATACGGAAATCGCCCTGCGCCAGCAGATAGTTAAAGGTGATAACCTGGTCGTTGTGTGCGCCAAGGGTCACAGAAATGATAAAAATGACCAAAACCACTAAAAAAATCAGCAAATATTTCACAGTGCATCCTGTTGTGAGGTTGTCGAATCAAAGTATGCCAAAATTACGGCAGAAATACTGCTCCTTGCAGCATCAGGCGAAGCACTTTTGCGCGGTTCAGTCGCAAGATATGAGGCTGAACGGCGCAATTACAATCCCTGGTCACGTTCTGCCACTTCCTTTTGCTCGTCGGGGGGCAACGTCAGCGGTCCACAAAAGCGCTGGGCAAGCCAGGTGGCGATGACCACCAAAAACCAGGACAGCACGGTGGCAACGGCAAGATCGCGCGGCCAGTGCATACCCAGTAACAAGCGGCTTCCCATAACGCCCACCGCCCAAACGCCGACCAGCACTATCGTTTTATAATGCCGGCGCGGCCATAGCAGGCCAATGACCAGTAATGCCCAGCTCGCCGCGAACAAAGTATGACCTGACGGGAAGGCGAACCCTGTTTCAAACGCCCAGTGCTTTTTCAGCCAGCCCGGAATATGCGATTCATCCGCAATCAGTGCGGTAACGCGTTCACCACGCTGGGTGCGGTTTAACTGATAGAAGGTTTTGTCATCCAGACCATGCGTTTTCTCCAGCCATACCACATAAGGTCGGGGTTCCTGCACCCGCTCTTTAATGAATGATTTGGTATACTGGCCTGCCAGAATCGTGACATTCATGATCAGCAACAGCAGCAATGCCGGTTTAAGCCGAAAGCGAAGACACCATAATACCCAGGCACTTAACACCAGGCTGGTCAGTATGCCCCATGGCCGGGTCACCGTTTCTGTCATCCAGAACAGGACTCTCAGAAACGTGTTACTTTCCTCGGGTCGCCATTGCCAGCCGGACAGCCACACGGCTAATGGCATCATCAGCAGTAACACCATCCCTGCTGTGGTACGTTGCAAAATTTTAACCATCCCTTTTCCCTTTTTGCTGATGAAAAGCCGTCATACCGGTAAAACTTTAGCTTAAAAAAGAATAACATAACCTTTACGGATTAGATAATCGTGCTTTATCACAACAATCGTTTACACAGATTAACAGCCAACCTCGCGGTTGTGGCACAATATTGCACGTTTGTCGGGCCACATCGGCCTGTGCACTATCATGATGATAGTGCATCCTCTGATGGTTCTGGAGAGTCACATGCAGCTTAAACGGGTGGCAGAAGCCAAACTGCCAACGCCATGGGGAGATTTCCTGATGGTAGGTTTTGAAGAACTGGCAACCGGTCACGACCACGTTGCTCTGGTCTTTGGCGATATCAATGATAACGAACCGGTCCTGGCGCGCGTTCATTCGGAATGTCTTACCGGTGATGCGCTGTTCAGCCTGCGTTGCGATTGCGGCTTTCAACTTGAAGCTGCGCTGAATGCCATTGCCGAAGAAGGACGTGGTGTATTGCTTTATCACCGCCAGGAAGGCCGCAATATCGGTCTGCTGAATAAAATTCGCGCTTACGCTTTGCAGGACAAAGGGTATGACACGGTTGAAGCTAACCATCAGCTCGGTTTTGCCGCTGATGAGCGTGACTTCACGCTCTGCGCAGATATGTTTAAGCTCCTTGGGGTGAACGAGGTTCGCCTGCTTACAAATAATCCGCGGAAGGTTGAAATCCTGAGCGAAGCCGGTATTAACATCGTTGAACGTGTGCCGTTGGTGGTGGGACGGAATCCCAAAAATGCGCACTATCTCGATACCAAAGCCGAAAAAATGGGCCATCTGTTGCCGAAGCAGTGAATAAAAAAGCCGGGTTTCCCCGGCTTTTTCGTATCAGTTGAGCATATTTCGAATCACATAATGCAGAATACCGTCGTTGCGGTAATAGGTCAGCTCATTACCGGTATCAATGCGACAGCGGGTATCCAGCTTCTCTTTGCTGCCATCGGCACGCGTGATTGTCACTGGCACGGTGCAGCCCGGCGTGAGTTGTGACAGGTTCTCAACGTCAACCGACTCATCCCCTTTCAGTCCTAATGTTTTACGCGTTACGCCCTGCGGGAATTCCAGCGGTAAGATCCCCATACCGATCAGGTTAGAGCGGTGGATACGTTCGAACGATTCGGCGATCACCACGCGAACGCCCTGCAGACGCGGTCCCTTCGCTGCCCAGTCACGACTCGAACCTGACCCGTACTCTTTACCGGCAATGACGGCCAGCGGCACGCCTTCGGCCTGATATTTCATCGCGGCATCGTAAATGGCCAGTTGTTCACCACTCGGATAATGTTTGGTATAGCCACCCTCAACGCCCGGCACCATTTCATTGCGTATACGAATGTTGGCAAAGGTTCCGCGCATCATGACTTCGTGGTTACCACGACGCGAGCCATAGGAGTTGAAGTCATTGCGCTCGACACCATGCGCCAACAGATAGCGCCCTGCCGGGCTTTCTGCTTTGATGCTACCTGCCGGTGAAATATGGTCTGTTGTGACCGAATCCCCCAGAATAGCCAGCAAACGCGCGCCACGAATGTCTTCGACCGGTTTGGGCGTTTTTTCCATGTCATCAAAGAACGGTGACAGACGGATATAGGTTGATCCTTCGTCCCAGTCATAGGTCGCGGCTTCGCTGACTTTGATGGCCTGCCATTCGGGCGTACCGTCAAAGACTTCCGCATACTCTTTGTGGTACATATCGCTGGTAACCTGCTGTACCGCTGTCGCGATTTCTTCAGGCGAAGGCCAGATATCTTTCAAAAAGACCGGCTTGCCATCCCGATCCTGTCCGAGCGGATCAGTTTGCAGGTTGATCTTCATATTCCCCGCGAGCGCATAGGCCACCACCAGCGGCGGTGAAGCCAGCCAGTTGGTTTTAATCAGCGGATGAATACGGCCTTCGAAATTACGGTTACCCGACAGCACGGCCCCCACAGTGAGGTCGCCCTCTTTAATCGCCGATTCGATCGTATCCGGCAGCGGGCCGGAGTTACCGATACAGGTTGTACAGCCATAGCCGACCAGATTAAAGCCCAGTTTATCGAGGAACGGCGTCAGTTGTGCGACGGCCAGATAGTCGGAAACCACTTTAGAGCCCGGAGCAAGCGATGCCTTGACCCACGGCTGGCGTTTCAGGCCCCGCTCTACCGCCTTTTTCGCCAGTAAGCCTGCGGCCATCAGGACACTTGGGTTTGAGGTGTTTGTACACGAGGTAATCGCCGCAATGGCCACCGCGCCGTCGGTCAGGGTATGGGAAAGTCCGGTATCGCTGTCCGTGTAGGTGACTTCTTTATGAGGTTTCTGCGCGTGGTTGACTTCCAGTTCATTGCTGGCGTCGAACGCCGCCGGGACATCGCCCAGGGAAACGCGATCCTGTGGGCGTTTTGGTCCGGCCAGACTTGATTCAACATCATTCATGTCCAGCGCAAGGCTGCTGGTGAAGACAGGTTCATCGCCCGCATTACGCCACATTCCCTGGCGTTTAGCATAATGTTCTACCAGCGCAACCTGTTCGGCATCGCGTCCGGTTAAGGTCATATAGCTCAGTGTCACTTCATCGACAGGGAAGAAACCGCAGGTGGCGCCGTATTCCGGTGCCATATTGGCGATGGTTGCGCGATCCGCCAGCGGCAGATCGGCCAGGCCATCACCATAGAATTCCACAAATTTGCCCACCACGCCGTGCTTACGCAACATTTGCGTCACCGTTAGCACCAGATCGGTCGCGGTAATGCCCGGCCGCAGTTTGCCAGTGAGTTTGAAGCCCACGACATCCGGGATCAGCATAGACACCGGTTGCCCCAGCATCGCCGCTTCGGCTTCAATCCCGCCGACGCCCCATCCCAGCACGCCAAGCGCATTGATCATCGTGGTATGAGAATCCGTCCCGACTAAGGTGTCCGGCCAGGCATAGGTTTCGCCGTTTATCTGCTGCTGCCAGATTGCTTTCCCCAGGTATTCAAGGTTTACCTGGTGACAGATCCCGGTCCCCGGTGGCACCACCCGGAACTGGTCAAAGGCTTTCTGGCCCCAGCGCAGGAAGACGTAACGCTCATGGTTGCGTTCCATCTCCAGCCGCACGTTCTCTTCAAAGGCATCGTCGTCGCCAAAATGGTCAACGGTGACGGAGTGGTCAATGACCAGATCGACCGGGGACAGTGGGTTGACTTTATTCACGTCTCCGCCCAGTCGGTTCACCGCTTCGCGCATCGCGGCTAAATCAACAACGGCGGGTACGCCGGTGAAATCCTGCATTAAAACACGGGCCGGGCGGTAAGCAATTTCCCTGTCGGCGTGGCCGGTTTTTTGCCAGTCAACCAGCGCCTGGATATCTTCCTCAGTGACTGAGTCGCCATCCTGCCAGCGCAACAGGTTTTCTAACAGCACTTTGAGGGATTTAGGCAACCGATCAATGTTACCGAGATGTTGTGAAGCGCGAGGTAGACTGAAGATGTGATAGTTGTGATTATCTACCTGCAGTGTTTCCTGACTCTGCTCGCGTAGGGATGACGACATAGCTCCTCCTTTATAATACATGGTCTTTAAACCTCAGAGACAACAAGGTTTAGTATAAAGATAGACCACTTTTTTGTTAACGTTTTGATTACAACACAGATTGCTACAATCGGACGCAAACAAAAATGCCCCGCAATGTTGCGAGGCATTATTGAGAAAGAGACACGTTTAAATTATAGCGCTGCCCAGAGCGCTGCCATCCACACGGTAAATGAGAACGCATAAGCACTAAACCAGGTCATTTTAATCATATTCATAGCAATACTCCTGCGTAGAAAGGGCAATAAAAGCCGTACTCGCATCCTGATAAGGGATGACATCATTTATGCAACGTGTGAAGAGCGCTTAATTAAGTAAGCCTGAAAGACAGAAGAAATGTCGAAAGAAAAACGTGATGTAAAATTATTTTGTTTTCGGGTCCAGAAAGGACTCGATGAAATTACGCTGATGCTCGTTGAGATCCCAACTTTCGGGGATAGTCACTTTTTCCGCCTTTGCAACCGGCTCTTTCGCTTTATAGCCAGAGAGACGATGCTGACGAGTCGTCATGGTGTGCTTATGGCAGAGTGCGTTTGCCCACATGGCTTAACCCCAGATGCGCCAAATCATTAATGCTACAACCACCCAGAACAGCGCTGAGGCAGCGAACACAGTTAACCAGGCATTGCGACGAGTGTTACCTGTACGCTTAACCTTGGTGCTTTTAGCCGGGAAGCCCGGATCAACAGTCAGTCTCGTAGCCATAGTTTTTGATAATCACTCTCAATAAAACGATTGATAACATCGATTAAGATTTAGGAGGAATCCTAAACCCGTTAAGGCCAAAAATCCAGTCATTTTTATTGCACAAAACGATTAACGCAATTTATCAAAACTGTAAAATTACTTAAGTAACGATTAATGACTTATTACCCATACTATTAAAATCCGCCTGACAAAAATTTGAGTTAATTTAACTTCAGATCCAGTCATTACTAAAGACCGTGTTAACTAACCCTTAAATAAAAGCTTCTCCATCAAGCGTTAACTGGAGTATGGGAATAATCCTGGCAGCCCGCAAAGAAATCGCGTCAAAAATGTGTCGTATTTCGCATTTAAGATACAGCAAGCTTTAAACATGTGATCGACGTTACATTTACAAAAAGATAATGAAACTTCTCAATATAAACATGGCGCTAACATTCTTGCATAAAAAAGGCTGCACTAAGCAGCCTGAGAATACGCGACGACAGATAACCGTTACTTAAACGGCAGCTTGATATCTTTAAACATGGCCTCAATGTCCTCGTTGGAACGCAACGCTACAGCCGTATCCACGACATCGCGCGTCAGATGAGGAGCGAAGCGCTGGATGAAGTCATACATATAACTGCGCAGGAAGGTGCTGCGGCGGAAACCAATCTTCGTCGTACTGTTGGTGAAGATTTCAGAGGCTTCAATTCTGACGAGGTCAGGATCAGCAACGGGATCCACCGCCATACTCGCAATCACCCCTACGCCCAGCCCCAGGCGAACATACGTTTTAATGACGTCGGCATCCGTTGCGGTAAAGACGATACGTGGCGTCAACCCCGCGCGCATAAAGGCGGTATCCAGCTCGGAGCGTCCGGTGAAGCCGAAGGTATAGGTTACCAGCGGAAAATCGGCCAACTCCTCTATCGTGACCTGCCCTTTTCCCGCCAGCGGATGGTCTGGCGTGACCACGATAGCGCGGTTCCAGTGATAGCACGGTAGCATAATGAGATCGTCGTAGAGGTGGAGCGCTTCCGTGGCAATTGCAAAGTCTGCGTTGCCTTTAGAAACCGCCTCGGCAATCTGCGTTGGTGAACCCTGATGCATATGCAGCGAGACACGTGGATAACGTTCGATAAAGCCCTTAATCACGCCGGGCAGCGCATAGCGCGCCTGAGTGTGCGTAGTGGCAACATATAACGAGCCTTTATCCGGCCAGGTATGTTCACCTGCGACAGATTTTATGGCATCTACTTTGGAGAGCACTTCGCGCGCAATGCGAATGATTTCTTCACCGGCGGGCGTAACCTGCGTCAGGTGCTTACCGCTGCGGGCGAAAATCTGCACCCCAAGCTCATCCTCCAGCATACGGACCTGCTTACTGATGCCCGGCTGCGAGGTGTAAAGCCCTTCTGCTGTCGATGAAACATTCAGGTTGTGGTTCACGACTTCTACGATATAGCGCAACTGCTGTAATTTCATATCTGTTGTTATCCTGGTCGGTTACAGAGTCGCATCCCCGGGTGGCGTACTGTCGCCCAGGCGGGTGAAAGGTGCTGAGCAGAAAGAAGGGATCGGAAATGCTATAACCACTATAGCATTTTAAGTATCAATGTAGAACGGAATGATATAAGGCGGGGAAAAAAGGCCAGCAATGCTGGCCTTACAGGGTTACTTTTTCGCTTCCTGCCACTTGCCGTCAATGTAAAACGCTGACCAGCCTGTCGCTTTGCCGTCTTTTTCAGACGCCACATACTGCTGTTTCGTTTTACGGCTAAAGCGCACCAGCGTCTTGTTGCCTTCCGGATCGGTTGCTGGCGCTTCGGCCAGATATTTCAACTTCTCAGGTAAACGGTCGTGGAAACGCTGCAGCTCTTCCACCAACGGTGCGCGGGTTTCACGCGATTTGGGGAAGGTATTGGCGGCCAGGAACACACCGGCAGCACCGTCACGCAACACAAAATACGCATCCGATTTTTCACACGGCAGTTCGGGCAGCGGCACGGGATCTTCTTTCGGCGGGGCGACATCGCCATTACGCAAAATCTTACGGGTGTTCTTACAGTCATCATTGGTACAGGCCATGTACTTACCGAAACGCCCCATTTTCAGGTGCATTTCAGAACCACATTTTTCGCACTCGACGACCGGACCATCGTAGCCCTTGATACGAAACTCCCCTTCTTCGATTTCATAACCATCGCACTCAGGGTTGTTACCGCAAACGTGCAGCTTGCGTCCGTTATCAATCAGATAGCTGTCCATCGCTGTGCCACATTTCTGGCAACGACGACGGGCACGCAGCGCGTTGGTTTCGGCATCGTCCCCTTCCAGAATATTCAGAACTTCATTTTCCGGAATCAGGTTGATGGTTTGCTTGCAACGCTCTTTCGGCGGTAACGCATAGCCTGAACACCCCAGGAAAACACCGGTGCTGGCTGTCCGAATCCCCATTTTACGGCCGCAGGTTGGGCAGTCGATGGAGGTCAGGACCATCTGATTCGGCTGCATTCCGCCTTCTTCCGGATCTTTCTCAGCCTGTTCCAGCTGCTGGCTGAAATCGGAGAAGAAGCGATCCAGAACCGTCTTCCACTCCGCCTGATTGTTGGCGACCTGGTCGAGGCTGTTTTCCATGTGAGCGGTAAAGTCGTAATTCATCAGCTCGCGGAAGTTCTCTTCCAGACGATCGGTGACAATTTCGCCCATTTTTTCAGCGTAAAAGCGGCGGTTTTCCACCCTGACGTAGCCACGATCCTGGATAGTGGAAATGATGGCCGCATAGGTCGAAGGACGGCCGATACCGCGTTTTTCCAGCTCACGGACCAGTGAAGCTTCACTAAAGCGGGCCGGTGGCTTGGTAAAGTGCTGGCTGGGTAACAGGTCCTGCAGGCTCAGCTCATCGCCAACGTTAACCGGCGGTAAAGTACGATCCTCATCATTCTTACGCAGCGCAGGCATGACTTTGGTCCAGCCGTCAAAGCGCAGCGTACGCCCTTTGGCCTTCAGTTTGTAATCCCCTGCCGTGACTGTCAGCGTGGTCGAATCGTACTGTGCCGGTGTCATCTGACAGGCGACAAACTGACGCCAGATAAGCTGATACAGTTTCTGCGCATCCGCTTCCATATCTTTGAGCTGCTCGGCCAGCACTTCCACATCTGATGGACGGATGGCTTCATGCGCTTCCTGCGAATTCTCTTTGCTGGCGAAGGTATTCGCCGCATCGGGCAGGTACTTTTTACCAAAATGGCCTTCAATGTAGCCGCGCACCATCGAAACCGCATCCTGGCTCAGGTTCGTGGAATCGGTACGCATATAGGTGATATGGCCCGCTTCATACAGGCGCTGCGCCATCATCATGGTCTTTTTCACGCCAAAGCCCAGCCGGGTACTCGCCGCCTGCTGCAACGTGGAGGTAATAAACGGCGCGCCGGGTTTGCTGCTGGTTGGCTTGTCTTCACGGTCCGTGACCGCAAAGCGCGCTTTCTCCAGCAGAGCCAGCGCGGCGTGCGTCTGGTCGTGATTGACCGGACGGAACGGTTTATCGCCCGCATGAGTGACGTCCATCGTCAGCTCATCGCCCTTCGGCGTGGTCAGGTTAGCGCTCAGTTCCCAGTACTCTTCGGGCACAAAAGCTTTGATTTCACGCTCACGCTCAACCACTAACCGGACAGCAACAGACTGCACGCGGCCGGCAGACAGGCCTCGCGCGATTTTTTTCCATAATAACGGGGATACCATGTATCCCACGACACGGTCCATAAAGCGGCGTGCCTGCTGTGCATTGACGCGGTCAATGTTGAGTTCGCCCGGCGTTTCAAACGCCTGGCGAATCGCATTTTTGGTGATCTCATTGAACACCACACGGCTAAAGCGCTTATCGTCACCCCCGATCACTTCCCGCAGGTGCCACGCAATGGCTTCCCCTTCGCGGTCAAGGTCGGTTGCGAGATAGATATGGTCGGCGTTCTCGGCTAAAGCTTTGAGTTCCGCTACCACTTTCTCTTTATTGGGCAGGATTTGATAATCCGCTTCCCAGCCGTGATAGGGATCAACGCCCATACGACTGACCAGCGCGGCTTTCTCATCCTTCTTAACTTTTTTGGCTTTCTTATCTGTCGGGGTTTCAGCACTTTTTTTGGCGGTTGAACCACTGGTCGGCAGATCCCGGATATGGCCCACGCTGGATTTCACCACGTAGCCACTGCCGAGGTATTTATTGATTGTTTTAGCCTTTGCCGGGGACTCAACAATAACGAGTGCTTTACCCATATTTACCTTTACCTAATGAATACATCCTGCTCAACGGGAGAGGATTGGACGCCCTGAAAACCCATCGGGTTCAATATTGCTACGCCTGTTTGGTATTTCAAGACGTGGGGCTCAATCTCTGGTCAGTCGATTCTTTACAGTGCAACTTTATGATAAAAATCGCTTTTTCTGCCTGACTTAATCGCACTTCCCGGTGCAATATCCCTGGAATCTGAAACGCCCACACTGTACCTGATAAAATCTGTTACGCAACTTAATTAGCATCTGGTGTGAGGAAAGCCCTTTTTTTACCCCTGCCCACGATTTGTCGAACAGTGCAGTACGGAAGTAATATAGAAAGAATTATCAGACTGTCAAAAAGGCACAGACATATGCAGAATCTGACTGAGGGAGTGTCGTCCCAGGCACTGTTAGATATCGCTAACGCGATGCTCAGGGAACATGATGATTTTATCGCCGGTATTGAAGCTACTGCCGTCAGCCAGCAGGGCGATGTGCTGGTGTTTAAAGGGCCGTACTTTTTGGACGCGGAAGGCCTGCCGACCGCAAAAACCACGGCGGTGTTCAACCTGTTCAAACACCTGGCCGTTCTGCTGTCACCCCGTTATCACCTGGTATAAAAAACCCGGCCTGAGCCGGGTCGATGCATCACAAAAACCGTTTGTCGCTGCGCTGCCACCATTTGAGCATAATGCGCTCAAGCACCTGCCCTGCGCTTTGCGTCAGGCGATCGATTTTTGAACGACGTCGTACATACGTCACGCCCAGTACCGTGAATTTCGCCATATTCGCGATAATGAGATCGTCACTGGTCGAAATACGATCGATCAGGCCCAGTCCAAGCGCCTGCCGGCCATACCAGTGTTCGCCGGTTGCCACCCGGTCAATGTCGAGGGAAGGACGCATTTCATGAACAAACTGTTTAAACAACAGGTGGGTTTCGTTCAAATCCTGCTGGAATTTTTCACGTCCTTCTTCGGTGTTTTCACCAAACAGCGTCAGCGTACGTTTGTACTGACCCGCCGTGTGTAACTCAACGTCAATGTCATTACGTTTCAACAGACGGTTGAAGTTAGGGATTTGCGCGACAACCCCGATGGAACCGATGACGGCAAAAGGCGCGGCCACGATGGTATTGGCCACACAGGCCATCATATAGCCGCCGCTCGCCGCCACTTTGTCCACGGCCGCTGTCAGCTTCAACCCGGCATCACGCAGGCGCTGCAATTGTGACGCCGCCAGGCCATAACCGTGAACCATGCCGCCCGGGCTTTCCAGACGCAGTAATACTTCATCGCCCGGCTGGGCAACCGCCAGAATGGCTGAAATTTCTTCGCGTAGCGATTTCACTTCACTGGCATCGATGCTGCCATTGAAATTAAGCACGTACAACGTGGGTTTAACGGTGTCGACATTGCCCTGCTTCGCGTCGCGCTTCTCTGCTTTCGCCTTCTGTTTTTCGGCCTTTTTATGGTTTTTTAACCACAGTTTTTGCGCCTGCGGTTTCATTTTCTCAAGCTGCAACGCCTCTTTCATCTTGTTGTAATCGTCATCTAACCGCGTTAATCGCAGTTGTCCGCCCGGGTGACGTTTACGCTGAGCGGCATGTACAACAATCATGACGATGGCAGCAATGGCAACGACCACCGTCACCGCTTTTGCTAAAAACAATCCATAACTCAAAAGAAGATCCATCGTGTCGCCTTATTAAACAGAGGATTACTGACAAACGCCTAGTTTAACGGGTTTATGCTACTGCGTCGCCTGAAATGCCAGCATCTGGCACAGATTGTCCCTATTGCTAATTGCGTCGTGCCCTGAATTAGGGCATAAAGCGAAAAACCCAGACGTTGCGGGAGGTTCCCAACATGCATTATCAACCGAAAGATGATCTACTTGCCCATCGCATTATCCTGGTGACGGGTGCCTCTGACGGCATTGGACGCGAAGCGGCCCTGACCTACGCCCGCTTCGGCGCGGAGGTGATTTTACTGGGGCGCAGCGCTGAAAAGCTGCAGCAGACAGAAGCGTTGATAAACCAACTGAACAAGCGCCCTGCCCATTCGGTGGTATTGGATCTTTCAGACGCCACGCCGGCACGCTGTGCGCAGCTAGCGCAGGAACTGGCGCAAACATTCTCCCGTCTGGATGGTGTGTTACATAACGCCAGTATCTTAGGTGAGATTGTTCCGCTGGCCGACCTGGATCCGCAAATCTGGCAACAGGTCATGAAAATTAATGTTGATGCCACGTTTTACCTCACCCAGGCGCTATTGCCGTTGCTGCTCAAATCCGAAAGCGGCTCGCTGGTATTCACGACGTCAAGTGTGGGCCGTACCGGGCGCGCGGGTTGGGGTGCCTACGCGGTATCAAAGTTCGCCACAGAAGGCATGATGCAGGTGCTGGCCGACGAGTATAAAAATCAGGCATTGCGGGTTAACTGTATTAATCCTGGTGGTACGCGTACGAAAATGCGCGCCAGTGCGTTTCCTCAGGAAGACGCCGGTAAACTCAAAACGCCTGCCGATATCATGCCTCTTTACCTCTATTTAATGGGCGATGACAGCCGCCGTAAAACCGGTATGAGCTTCGATGCGCAGCCAGGCAGAAAACCCGGGGCCGCAGAGTAATGACCAGCGATCGTCATCAACAGCGGCAACAGCGTCTGAAAGAACAGGTGGATGCCCGCATTGCTGCCGCTCAGCAAGTCAGAGGCATTTTGATGGTGTTTACCGGAAACGGTAAAGGTAAAACCACCGCTGCGTTTGGCACGGCTCTACGCGCCTGCGGGCATGGCAAACGTGCCGCGGCCATTCAGTTCATTAAGGGAGAATGGCCCAACGGCGAACGCAACCTTCTGGCCCGGCACGGGGTGGAGTTTCAGGTAATGGCAACGGGTTTTACCTGGGAAACGCAAAATCGCCAGACCGACACAGCGGCCTGCCTGGCCGTCTGGGATCATGCCAGACGCATGCTGTCGGATGATACGCTTGATTTAGTGATTCTGGATGAAATCACCTACATGATCAGTATGGATTATCTGCCACTCGACGAGCTGGTAACCGCTCTGCAAGGCCGTCCTGCCCACCAGAGCGTCATCCTTACGGGTCGGGGTTGCCATCGCACCTTACTGGATATGGCTGACACCGTGACGGAAATGCGTCCGGTGAAACATGCCTTTGACGCCGGTATCCAGGCACAGCAGGGAATAGACTGGTAGCCTTTACCGCAGGCTGGCTGCCCTTATGCATCCGGCCTGCTTATCTTACGCTGTGCCCCTCTGTACTTCCTTTTCCCTGTTTATCGGCCTGCATGCCCGCTTATTGTCATTGCAGCCTGGCGCAGCTGGTCCTCAGGGCTTTTCCCGCTTTTATTTTCCATTCATGTTAATTTTGCGAAACGTTTTACGCGCCTTTTCCAGAAACCCTGCCTGAAAACCGGCGTCATCCGCCGCCGCCATGATTGATCTCAATCACATATTTTTACCGTTGAGAGACGTAAAACCGATCGGGATCACTCTTCAATGTTAAATAAATGATAAAAAAATATTTAGCTTTAATATCATCCCATTGCGCGTGGTTAATCAAATCAACAGGTTAATC
Source organism: Pantoea sp. SGAir0183 (assembly GCF_043545505.1). Classification (NCBI taxonomy): domain Bacteria; kingdom Pseudomonadati; phylum Pseudomonadota; class Gammaproteobacteria; order Enterobacterales; family Erwiniaceae; genus Pantoea; species Pantoea sp. SGAir0183. Next base: position 2,047,200 of record NZ_CP028053.1, on the reverse strand, counting down.
ATTACCGTGCTAATCGATTCCATAATTAAATGTTCTTTCTGATAACAATTGAATAACTTTTTCCAATAAGAGGGCTCTTATTTTGCTGACCATACTGGGCTTTACGATGGTGGTTTGTTTCATGTATCTGATCATGACCAAACGCATGTCAGCGCTAATCGCGCTCATTCTTATCCCGACGCTTTTTGCGCTTATCGGCGGGTTTTATCACGGACTTGGGGAAATGATGCTGAACGGGGTCAAAACGCTGGCTCCAACGGGTGTGATGCTGACGTTTTCTATTCTCTATTTCGGCCTGATGATCGATGCCGGACTGTTTGATCCGCTGGTGCGTTTCATCCTGAAAATTGTGCGTGGCGACCCGCTTAAAGTGCTGGTCGGTACCGCTGTATTAACCTTGCTGGTCTCGCTGGATGGCGACAGTTCCACCACGTACATGATTGCTATTGCCGCGTTTCTTCCCCTCTACCGGAAACTGGGCATGAATGTGCTGGCAATGACCTGCCTGGTTAACCTGGCCAGCGGCATCATGAACCTGTCGCCGTGGGGAGGCCCCACAGCCCGCGCGGCGGCCGCGCTGCGCATTGATGCGCTGGATATTTTCATTCCCATGCTACCGGCCATCCTTATCGCCTGTGTTGCTCTTGTCGGTCTGGCCTTCGTGTTTGGGCTACAGGAACGTAAACGTCTGGGCGTCATGCGCATCAGCGACGACCATCTGAATAATATCGAACTGGGCCTGGGTGATGCAGACGAATGCGCAGCAAATCGCCGGCCCAAAATGTTCTGGCCAAACTTTATTCTGACCACGGTACTGCTGGTGCTTCTGGTGGTGGGTGCCATGCCCATTCAGATTCTGTTTATGCTGGCTTTTGCAATTGCCGTCATGCTTAATTACCCCTCGCTTGAGGAGCAAAAAGCCCGTATCGGTTCACACGCCAGTAATGTGCTGGCGGTGACTGCCTTGATTTTTGCGGCAGGTATTTTTACCGGCATACTGTCAGGTACCGGCATGGTGGACGCCATGGCGAAAAGTCTGCTGGCGTTTATTCCGCACAGTTTCGGACCTTATCTTGCGCTATTTACCGCCCTGATCAGTCTGCCGTTTACCTTTTTTATGTCCAACGATGCTTTCTACTTTGGCATTCTGCCTGTCATCGCGCAGACGGCCGCCAGCTATGGTATTTCAGCAGAAGAAATTGCCCGAGCCTCTATTGTGGGCCAACCCTTCCATCTGCTGAGTCCACTGGTGCCGTCGGTCTATTTGTTAGTCGGTCTGGCCAAAGTGGATATCGGTGACCATCAACGTTTTGCCATAAAATGGGGGATTTTGATTAGCCTGGTGCTGATGGCGGGCGGCTTAGTAACCGGCGCGTTTCCCCTCTTCCACCGGTAAGATGTCCGGGAGCGTCAGCCAGAAAGTAAAAAGCCGCAACAGACGATGTTGCGGCTTTTTTATAGCCTTATATCAACCCGGCAGGCACTCAGGTTGCGTTGCGTTTGCTACTGGCATTACGACGAGCGGGTCTGCCACTGGCCTGACTGTGGCGTTTCACGGCCCGACGAATCTGATTGGCTTTTGTACGACGGCGATCTTTCTCAACCGCCAGTTTGGTGACGGTTTCGTCATCCATTCCTACCAGATTGCGCAGATAATTGACCGCTGGCAGATCCAGTTCCATCCAGCCACCGCGTGGTACACCTTTTGGCAAGGTGATGTCGCCATAGCGGACACGCATCAGGCGGCTGACCTGTACACCCACGGCTTCCCATAAACGGCGAACTTCACGGTTGCGTCCTTCAGTCAGGGTGACGTTGTACCACTGGTTGATGCCTTCTCCACCCGCAAAACGCAATGTTTTGAACGCTGCCGGACCATCTTCCAGTTGCACACCTTTACTGAGCTGACGAATTTTGTCATCGTCAACCTGGCCAAACACACGCACCGCGTATTCACGTTCCACTTCCCGGCTGGGATGCATCAGGCGGTTAGCCAGTTCACCATCCGTTGTAAAAAGCATGAGTCCACAGGTATTCACGTCAAGGCGGCCAACGGCAATCCAGCGTGAACCGCGCAGGCGCGGCAGACGATCGAAGACCGTAGGCCGCCCTTCAGGATCGCTGCGTGTGCAGAGTTCACCTTCAGGTTTATAATACGCCAGCACACGGCACACTTCTGTTGCAGATTCAGCAATCGATACCAGATGGCCATCAATACGGATTTTCAGGGCTTTATTGTTTTCGATGCGATCGCCGAGTGTGGCAAGCTTACCGTCAACGCTCACGCGTCCGGCCGCAATCATCGCTTCAATTTCACGACGCGAACCGTGACCGGCACGCGCTAAGACTTTTTGTAACTTCTCGCTCATGGAGCTACCTCATTGTCGCCTTCCCAGGCGTCGGATGGATTAGGCAATTAAACCTTTAAAATCAATAGGTTATATTTTCCTGTTGGCCCCATTATACAGCATGTCTGAGGCATTGTAACCCGTAATGTGCCGCCCGGAAGCGGCGTACGGGGCCTGGCTGCTGACCCGTGCCTTACGACACCTGTCCCAGGCGTGACGGTCCCTACGCGCTCACGCCTGATCCGGTTAAGATCTGGTCGAATTAGATGGCTGCGTTGCGCCCTGATGATCGCGCAAGAAGATCATTATAAGCACATACGTTTATTTAGGGTAATTAAGTCAAATGACACAATCGTAGCAGGGGAGAATATTATCTGAATGTCACACTTGGTTACTTCATTTTAATTAATGTTACTTATCGCAGCTATTGGCTTTATTTCCGTCTTTACTCGCTTTTATAAATCATTTCCTGCCAAAACCGGTAGTGAATTAATGATTAAGTCTCCAGGTATCTGGCCTGACACTTTTCATTAACGGCTCACACTCAGTTGGCGCGCTAAACAGTTTTATTTTTGTGGCTGTTTACAAAAAATAAAAACAATACACCGCTACTTAAGTCAAATAAAATCATTGTGGGCCCCGGCAGCCCTCTGTTAGCCCGCCTCGCATCTTCAATGCACCCTGTTTACTCTATTATCAACAGGTTGCGTCGGGAAAAGCTATACAACATAAAAATCACTGTACAATTTTATTCATCAGCCGATAATGAAAGAATAATAAGGTGGTCATCACCCTGTTTTTTATCATTAAGTCCGCAATGACTTTTTTTTCTACCCTCGTAAAGTTAAAAAAAATTGGACTATTGCAATCTATTGCCGATAACACATTATGCGACCGGACAGTGAGCAGATTTTAATCCGTACGGTGTCAGTTATTTCTGACCCGGGCATTAAATTGCAGCACGCTAAAGGGTTGTTATTAATCTTAATACTGGCGCATCGGGAAACGCTGCGTTAATACGGCTCACGATGAGCTTTAATTTGCATGTCCTTAATCTTCACCAGGGATTTTACTGGCATGCTTAAGCGAAGACACCACCATGAAAAAACGTTTTGTAAGTTCAGCGTTGATTGCGTTGGCGCTGAGCGGTTGTTCCGTGGGCCATACCGAGTACAGCCGAACGGCAATGCAGCACGTGGATATGAGCGTGACAGGCATTCCGACGATTCTGGGTTTAGGCACGCTGGGCACCACTATTCCGTTGACGCCTGAATACAGCCTGACTGCCGCGCATGTGGCAAAATTTGCCGTGCAGCGCGTGAAGTCTTATCACCCTTACTGCGACCTTGCGATTATTTATCACAAGAATCCGCCTGATACGCTGGCTCACTTCCGCAGCACCGATATTGGCGATCACGTAAAGATGTACGGTTACAGCTATATTTCGGCGCTACCTGTTGAATCAAAAGGTGTGAATCTCGCACGCACCGCCATTCGTAACCTCTGGAATAAAAGTCCGTGCATCGCGATGGCTTCCAATGCTGGCGTGGTTCAGGGGATGTCTGGCGGTGGGGTCTTCAATAGTGACGATACCATCGGCGGCGTGATCGTCGGGTATTCCGATTCAATTAAAAATGGCCGTAGCGGGAAAGTGATACTGAAAGATGTGTCACTCTATATCCCTTACGGCCAGTTTAAAAACTGGTTACAGGCGACGATTCCTGACACCCGTAAAACCTGACTGGCTTACATAAAAGGCGTTGTGTCGCCAGCGCCTTCACGGACAATTTCAGGGGCATCACTGGTCAAATCAATCACGGTGGTAGGCTGCTGTCCCAGCGTGCCGCCGTCAATGATTAAGTCCACCAGCTTACCAATACTGTGCTGAATGTCTTCCGGATCAGATTCAGTGAAATCATTGCCTGGCAGAATCAAGGATGTCGACATCATCGGTTCATTAAGCGCTTCCAGTAACGCCAGGGCCACTGGATTCGACGGGACACGTAAACCAATGGTTTTACGTTTCTCGTTCATCAGACGGCGCGGGACTTCTTTCGTCGCCTTCAGAATAAACGTGTAATTGCCCGGCGTGTTATTTTTAATCAGGCGGAACGCGCTGTTGCCCACCTGTGAATACACCGACAACTCAGACAAATCGCGGCACATCAGTGTGAAATTATGATGGCCATCCAGTTGTCGTATACGGCAAATGCGCTCCATCGCGCCTTTTTCTTCCAGACGACATCCCAGGGCATAGCCTGAATCGGTCGGATAAACAATCACGCCACCTTTGTTCAGGTACTCCACAGCCTGGTTAATCAGACGCGGTTGCGGATTATCCGGATGAATATGAAACAGTTGACTCATAAAAACCTCTTGTCACCTTTCCGTGCATTCAGCAGCCGGAGCCAGTACGGGAAAGCGTTCCCAGACGGGTTCTACGGCTGCGGGTAACCACAGTTTGCGGCCTAACTCAATCCACGGGCAGGGTTGATGAAAATCAGAACCTTGCGATGCGGCCAGATCGTTATCCCGGGCGTACCCGGCTAACGTGGTACGCTCATCGGGTGCCTGCTGACATTGTGCCACCTCGATAGCATCACCCCCCGCAGCGCGAAAATACGCGATCAGGCGTTTCAGCCATTTTGCCGACAATCCGTAGCGTCCCGGATGAGCCAGCACCGCACAGCCACCAGAATGGTGAATGGCATCAATGGCTTGATTAATTGTACACCATTGCGGCGGCACGTAGCCGGTTTTGCCTCGGGCCAGATAATTTTTGAATACCTGCGCCATAGTGCTCGCTTTGCCAACCTCAACCAGATAGCGGGCAAAATGTCCCCGCGTGATCATTCCCCCTTCGGCTAAACGCAGGGCGCCCGCCAGTGCATCGGGAATCTGGGCTTTTTCAAGCCGCTCAGCAATGCGTTGGGCGCGTTCCAGTCGCGTCGTATACTGACCAGCGAGGAACTGCGTCATGACGGGATGATGAATATCGATATTTAATCCAACAATATGGATCTCATGATTTTCCCACAGCGTGGAAATCTCGACGCCGGCTATGACATTGACTGGCAACGAAGCACGTAATGCGGCCTGCTGTGCCTCGGCGACGCCCGCCACGGTATCGTGATCGGTAATGGCCAGCACACCTACGCGCATTTCAACCGCACGCTCGACCAGCGCCTGCGGGGATAGCAATCCATCGGAAGCCCGTGTATGACTATGTAGATCGTAAAGCGGAAAACGGGCGATATCGCTCAAAACAACTCCTGCTGGCGATGGAACAGGTCAGCATGATAACGATTTTATGGGTCACTGAAAAAGTGTATTGACATTTTTGTCACGAACCAGTTAACTAGTACACAAGTTCACCGCAGACGGGTATGTGTTTATGAAAATGGTTATTACGCTTTTCACTGGTTGGTGGCGCAATGTTTCCCGGTCGGGCGGCGTTGTCGTGCACACTTAGCGTAAACCTGTGCAGATACCTGAGCCCGCCAACAAGCGGGCTTTTTTTTGGACGACATTCAGAGAAATCATCATGCTCAATGCAAAACCTACAGTGAAGTTAATTACCGGTAACGCCCCTTATCGGGAAGATCCCGCCGCGGTTTTTCATCAGTTATGCGGCGCACGCCCGTCAACGCTGCTGCTTGAATCTGCGGATATCGACAGCAAGGAAAATTTAAAAAGTCTGATGATCATCGACAGTGCCCTACGTATCAGCGCGCTGGGTAACTGCGTCACTGTGCAGGCCCTGTCTGATAATGGTCGGGCGCTGCTGCCGCTGCTGGACGAGGCGCTTCCCGCCGAAATCAAAAATGAATCGCGCCCTGATGGCCGGGTGTTAACATTTACGACGACCCACGATCAGCAAGATGAAGACTCTCGCTTACGCGCCCTGTCGGTGTTTGATGCCCTGCGTGTGATTCCGCAGTTAGTAAACTCGCCTGCCGATGAGCGCGAAGCCGTGTTCGTTGGCGGCCTGTTTGCCTATGATCTGGTCGCCGGTTTTGAGGACCTGCCGACGCTCAGCAGTGAGCAGCGCTGCCCTGACTACTGTTTATATCTGGCGGAAACCCTGCTGGTGCTCGATCACCAGGCACACAGTGCCCGCCTGCAGGCCAGCCTGTTCTGTCCGTCCACCCATGAATTCCAGCGTCTGCAAAGCCGTATTGAGCAGTTACACGGACAAATGCTGCAACCTGCACCTGCGTTGCCCGTCAAGCCGGTCGAAACGATGACGCTGACCACCAGCCAGAGCGATGAGGAATACTGTAATGTGGTGAGGAAGATGCAGGATGCTATTCGTATTGGTGAGATCTTCCAGGTCGTGCCATCACGTCGCTTCTCACTGCCCTGCCCGTCGCCGCTGGCCGCTTACGATACGTTAAAACGCAGTAATCCCAGCCCGTATATGTTCTTTATGCAGGATCAGGATTTTTCGCTCTTTGGCGCCTCGCCGGAAAGCTCGCTCAAGTACGACGCCGCCTCACGACAGATCGAAATTTACCCGATTGCCGGAACGCGTCCACGCGGTCGACATGCGGATGGCTCGCTGGACCGCGATCTGGACAGCCGTATCGAACTTGAAATGCGCACCGATCATAAAGAGCTGGCCGAGCACCTGATGCTGGTCGATCTCGCACGCAATGACCTGGCGCGCATTTGTCGTCCCGGAAGCCGCTACGTCGCGGATCTGACCAAGGTTGATCGTTATTCCTTTGTTATGCACCTGGTCTCCCGCGTGGTGGGGACATTGCGTGAGGATCTGGATGTGCTACATGCCTACCGCGCCTGCATGAATATGGGCACGCTGAGCGGCGCACCTAAAGTTCGCGCCATGCAACTGATCGCTGAAGCCGAAGGCACCCGACGCGGTATTTACGGCGGCGCTGTCGGCTATTTCACCGCCAACGGTGATTTGGATACCTGTATTGTGATCCGCTCAGCCTACGTGGAAGACGGCGTGGCCACTGTACAGGCCGGCGCGGGCGTGGTGCTCGATTCTAACCCACAGGCCGAGGCCGATGAAAGCCGCAATAAAGCCCGCGCCGTGCTGCGCGCTATCGCCACTGCTCATCACTGCAAGGAGATCTTCTGATGGCTGACATCCTGCTGCTGGATAACATCGACTCATTTACCTACAACCTTGTCGATCAACTGCGCACCTTTGGGCACAACGTGGTGATTTACCGCAACAACGTACCGGCCGCTTTGCTGACTGAACGTTTGCAGAGCATGGACAATCCTGTCCTGATGCTGTCACCCGGCCCTGGCGCGCCGAAAGACGCGGGCTGTATGCCCGAACTGCTGCGTGCGCTACGCGGAAAGTTACCGATTATCGGGATCTGCCTGGGCCATCAGGCGATTGTGGAAGCGTATGGCGGCCATGTCGGTCAGGCCGGTGAAATTTTGCATGGCAAAGCGTCATCCATTAATCATGACGGCGAGGCGATGTTTGCCGGACTGAGTAATCCTCTTCCCGTTGCCCGTTACCACTCACTGGTGGGCAGCAATACACCAGACGAATTAACGGTCAATGCCAGCTACAACGGCATGGTGATGGCCGTCCGTCATGAACACGATCGGGTTTGCGGATTCCAGTTCCATCCTGAATCCATTTTAACCACTCAGGGCGCACGTCTGCTTGAACAGACACTTGCCTGGGCGCTGGCGAAGTAACAGGGAGAACGCAATGCAACCGATTCTGGAAAAACTTTACCAGTCGCATAGTCTGACGCAGGCAGAAAGCCACCAGCTGTTCAGCGCCATTATTACCGGCCAGCTTGAACCTACCCAACTGGCGGCGGCGTTGGTTGCGATGAAAGTCCGGGGCGAGAACCCGGAGGAAATCGCCGGGGCAGCCTGTGCCTTACTTGAAGATGCCAAACCGTTTCCGCGTCCGGATTATGCGTTCGCCGATATTGTGGGCACCGGCGGGGATGGCAGTAACAGCATTAATATTTCAACCGCCAGTGCCTTTGTCGCCGCTACCTGTGGTCTGAAGGTGGCAAAACATGGCAATCGCAGCGTATCCAGCAAATCGGGGTCATCCGACCTGCTGGCCGCTTTCGGGATTAACCTGGATATGCCCGCTGAGCTGGCGCGGCGCGCACTGGACGATCTGAATGTCTGCTTCCTGTTCGCACCGCAGTACCACACGGGCTTTCGCCATGCTATGCCGGTGCGTCAGCAGTTGAAGACCCGCACGTTGTTTAACGTTCTGGGGCCACTGATCAACCCTGCGCGTCCACCGTTAGCCGTTATTGGCGTGTACAGCCCTGAGCTGGTCTTGCCGATTGCTCAGACGCTGAAAGTATTAGGCTACCAGCGTGCAGCCGTGGTACATGGCGGCGGCATGGATGAGGTTGCCCTGCACGATGTGACACAGGTGGCCGAGCTGCGCGAAGGGGAAATCACCCGCTATCAGTTAAGTCCGGAGGATTTTGGTTTCGGATTCCATCCTAAAGACGCGCTGGCAGGCGGCACGCCCGAAGAAAACCGTGACATTCTGACACGTTTACTCCAGGGTAATGGCGAGCAGGCCCATGAGGAGGCGGTTGCCGTGAATGTGGCCATGCTCCTGAAAGTATTTGGTAATGAAGATCTCCGTGAAAATGCACAGCGTGCGCTTAATGCCATCCGTAGCGGTCAGGCTTATGAGCGCGTGGTGGCTCTGGCATCAAGAGGATAATCATGCAGGGTACAGTGTTAGATAAAATCGTGAAAGACAAAGCCGTCTGGGTTGAAGCGCGTAAGCAGCAGCAACCGCTGGAAAGCTTCCAGCCGCGCATTGTTCCTTCCAGCCGTAGCTTTTATGACGCACTGCAGGGCACCCGCACTGCCTTTATTCTGGAATGCAAAAAGGCTTCGCCTTCAAAAGGGCTGATCCGCGATGATTTCGATCCCGAAATGATCGCCGGGGTGTATCGCCATTATGCTTCTGCCGTTTCGGTATTAACCGACGAAAAATATTTCCAGGGCGACTTTGCCTTTTTGCCCGTCGTCAGTGCTGCGATTACGCAGCCGGTGCTGTGTAAAGACTTTATCATCGACCCTTATCAAATTTATCTGGCGCGTTTTTATCAGGCTGACGCCATCCTGCTGATGCTGTCGGTCGTGGATGATGAGCAGTATCGTCAGCTTTCCGCCATCGCACACAGCCTGCAGATGGGCGTTTTGACTGAAGTCAGCAATGAGCAGGAGCTGGAACGCGCGATTGCGCTGGAAGCCAAAGTGGTCGGCATTAATAACCGCGACCTGCGCGATCTGTCGATTGATCTCAACCGGACGCGTCAGCTTGCGCCGCGCCTGGGGCAAGGTGTGACCGTTATCAGCGAATCGGGCATCAACAATTACCGCGATGTGCGTGAACTGAGTCATTTTGCAAATGGCTTCCTGATTGGTTCGGCATTGATGGAAGAAGAGGATCTTCATGCTGCGGTGCGACGTGTCACCCTGGGCAGCAACAAGGTATGCGGACTGACGCGCCCTGAAGATGCCTGCGCGGCCTGTGATGCCGGCGCTATTTACGGCGGAATTATTTTTGCCGAGGGCTCGCCGCGTCAGGTGGATACCGAGAAAGCACGTGCCGTGATAGCCGGTGCCCCGCTTAACTATGTGGGTGTGTTCCGCAATGCGGCAATAAGTGACATTGTCACTAAAGTGGAATCATTGCAGCTGGCTGCTGTGCAGTTGCATGGCGATGAAGACCACGCTTACGTGGCTGCGCTTTATCAGGCACTGCCTGAACAGGTACAAATCTGGAAAGCGCTCAGCATCAGCGACGCGTTGCCAGAACGTAACTGGCCGCATATTGACCGTTACGTTTTCGATAATGGTCAGGGCGGTTCGGGCCAGACCTTTGACTGGTCGCTGCTACACGGGCAGGACCTGAAGAATGTTCTGCTGGCCGGTGGGCTGAGCGCGGATAACTGTGTGGAAGCCGCACAGTTGGGTTGTGCAGGACTCGATTTTAATTCCGGTGTAGAAAGCGCGCCAGGCATCAAAGATGCCAGCAAAATTGCGGCGGTGTTCCGAACGCTTCGCGCCTACTGACTGGACTGGCCCGCCTGAAGGCGGGCACACAAAAGGATAGATCCATGACTTTACTTAATCCCTATTTCGGCGAGTTTGGCGGCATGTACGTGCCACAAATTCTGATGCCTGCGCTGAAGCAGCTTGAAGAAGCCTTTGTCAGCGCCCAAAAAGACCCTGAGTTTCAGGCTGAATTTACCGACCTGTTGAAAAACTATGCCGGCCGCCCGACAGCCTTAACCCTGTGCGGTAACCTGACCAAAGGCACTCAAACCCGCCTTTACCTGAAACGTGAAGATCTGCTGCACGGCGGCGCGCACAAAACGAACCAGGTACTGGGACAAGCGTTGCTGGCTAAACGGATGGGCAAAAACGAGATTATAGCGGAAACCGGAGCCGGTCAGCATGGTGTGGCTTCAGCCCTGGCCTGTGCGCTGCTGGGCATGAAATGCCGCATCTACATGGGCGCCAAGGATGTTGAGCGTCAGTCACCTAACGTCTTTCGTATGCGCCTGATGGGTGCCGAAGTGATTCCGGTTCATAGCGGTTCCGCCACCCTGAAAGATGCCTGTAACGAGGCGCTGCGTGACTGGTCGGGCAGCTATGAAACCGCCCACTATATGCTGGGCACCGCGGCCGGCCCGCACCCCTTCCCGACCATCGTGCGTGAGTTCCAGCGCATGATCGGTGAAGAGACGAAAAAACAGATTCTGGAAAAAGAAGGACGTCTGCCCGACGCCGTCATCGCCTGCGTCGGCGGCGGCTCCAATGCGATTGGCATGTTTGCCGATTTCATCGAGGAAGAGAGCGTCAAACTGATTGGCGTTGAGCCAGCGGGCCACGGTATCGAAACCGGTGAGCACGGCGCACCGCTGAAACACGGCCGGGTCGGCATCTACTTTGGGATGAAAGCCCCGATGATGCAGACCAGCGAAGGGCAAATCGAAGAGTCCTACTCGATTTCTGCCGGCCTCGATTTCCCGTCAGTCGGCCCTCAGCACGCCCATCTGAACAGCATCGGCCGCGCGGACTATGTTTCCGTCACCGACAATGAAGCGCTGGCAGCCTTTAAAACGCTGTGTCGTGCGGAAGGCATTATCCCTGCGCTTGAATCCGCCCATGCGCTGGCCCATGCGTTAAAAATGGCGAAGGCGGAGCCGGAGAAAGAGCAGCTGATTGTGGTGAACCTTTCTGGGCGGGGTGATAAAGATATCTTCACCGTTCACGATATTCTGACTGCGCAGGGAGAAATTTGATGGAACGTTATGATCGACTGTTTACGCGTCTGGCGGCGAAGAAAGAAGGTGCGCTGGTTCCCTTCGTAACTCTGGGTGACCCGTCACCTGCCCTGTCATTACGCATTATCGATGCGCTGGTAGAAGGCGGGGCTGACGCACTTGAACTGGGAATTCCCTTTTCTGATCCTTTAGCAGATGGTCCTACTATTCAAAGTGCAACACTGCGTGCCTTCGCTGGTGGAACGACGACGGCACAGTGTTTTGAAATGCTCGCGGCGATTCGTCAAAAATATCCCGAACTCCCGATAGGTTTACTGATGTATGCCAATCTGGTGTTCAGCAATGGTATTGATGACTTTTATGCGCGTTGTGCCAAAGCGGGGGTCGACTCTGTCCTCGTGGCTGATGTGCCCGTAGAGGAATCGGCACCTTTCCGTCAGGCGGCTATGCGTCACGGTATTGCGCCCATTTTCATCTGCCCACCGAACGCCAGCGATGAACTTCTGCGCGAAATCGCTTCTCACGGTCGCGGTTACACCTATCTGTTATCACGAGCGGGCGTGACGGGTACTGAAAAGCGGGCCAGCCTGCCACTTGATCATCTGATAACCCGCCTGAAGGAATACCATGCAGCCCCGCCGCTACAGGGCTTTGGCATTTCCGAACCTTCCCAGGTAAAAGACTCTCTCGCGGCAGGCACAGCCGGTGCAATTTCAGGTTCCGCTGTTGTGAAAATTATTGAAAAGCATCACGCCGAGCCAGAGGTCATGCTGGACGCATTGAGAACATTTATCCACGATCTCAAAGCCGCCACCCGCTAACAGCCTTCACCTTATGCCTTACCGCCCGGTAAGGCATGATTTCGCTGTTTTTTTTCGCTGTCCGTTTGCCCATTTCGGATTTTCTGCACCACAATTAACAGGCGCCGTTATGGTAACGACGTATCCTATTTGTGACAGGGAGAGAAGCAATGAAATGGTTTAAAGTGCTGGCAAGTGCCATGGTCGCGGCTGTTGTTGCATTAACACTCAGCGCCTGTGCGCCAACGCCAACGAAAGAAGGCACCGGCGGTTACATTGATGACACCGTGATTACCACCAAAGTGAAAGCCGAATTGTTAAAAGATGAGTCGCTGAAATCAACCGAAATCAACGTTGAAACCTTTAAAGGTAAAGTGCAGCTCAGCGGCTTTGTCAGCTCACCACAAATGGCTAACCGTGCCGTTCAGGTGACCCGAAGCGTTGCTGGGGTAAGATCCGTCGTAAATAACATGCAAATTAAATAACGCCGTTTTAAACCCAAAAGGGCCACGCATTGCGTGGCCCTTTTTTCTTCAGAAGCGATAACCTGCGCCAAAGAAGAATACCCAGGGGTCAACACGCATATGAATATTTTGCTGCTGATCGCCCGATTTAAATTTCACGTTCGTATCAATATCCATGTACCACAATGATGCATTCAGCAGCCAGTCACGGTTAATCTGATAATCCAGCCCTACCTGGCCGGCAATGCCCCACGAGTCTTTCACACTGAGATCACTTAATCCCGCATCACGACCGGTCTGATTAAACTTTGCATCGTAAAACGTCGTGTAGTTAATGCCGACGCCGACATAGGGTCGCGCTTTGCTTTGGCTGTCAAAGAAGTAGTACTGTGCCATCAGCGTTGGCGGCAATTGCCGGACCGTCGCCAGCGTGCCCGTTGGGCCAAGGCCAACTTTATGGCGGAACGGTGTGGCGGCCAGTAGCTCGACGCCAATATTGTCTGTCGCCATATAGGTGAACGTTAAACCCAGTTGGGTATCATTACTGGCACTGAATCCGCCCATACCCAGTACGTTATCCGAGCCTTCGTTAGGTCGAACGGTGGCGCTACCTGCGCGAATAAAAAAATCACCTGCCTGGTGGGCCAGTGCCAGTTGAGGTAACGCAAGCGCCAGCAGCATGGCGCATTTAGCCAGTTTCATAGTCACTCCTGTGAGAAAGTAAGGTGCCTGCACTGAATCATTTTTTTGTGCGCACAGGTTTAGCGCGATTTTTTTATAAATGCATCTAAATCAAGACGGGAAAATGATTTAAAAAACAATGGATTGACTCAGATCAATTTTATGCCCGTATCCCGGACACAAATAGTGCTTGCCGAAAAAATGGAGCGGCATTACTTTGCTCATCTCCCCCTGTGATTTTGGTTCGATGCCTTAGAGGTGGCGGGCGATCAAATGAGTGAAACTACAAACCCCTGTATTAGCTGTGGTGCCTGCTGTGCCCACTTCCGCGTCTCGTTTTACTGGGCTGAAGCCGACGATGCGGGCGGCCCCGTTCCCACAGAATTAACGGAACCTTTAAGTCTGATGATGCGAAATATGCGTGGGACGAACGATCGTTCGCCGCGCTGTATTGCGCTTGAAGGGGAAATCGGCCACTGCGTGTCGTGCAGTATTTATGAGAACCGCCCCTCGCCCTGCCGGGAGTTTGCTATGTCCGGCGAAAACGGGATCGGGAATGAAGGCTGCGATCGGGCCCGGGCACGCTATGGCCTTCCCGCACTGTTTCACCCATCTTTACCTGTTATGACAGAAAGTTATCCGGTTGCGGGTGCCAGCGAGCCGCCAGAACATGTACAATCGACGGGTTAATTAACCCGGTTCTTTCAAGGAGTGTACATGTCTATCACGGCAAGCTCGTTATACCGTGACACAGGAAATTTTTTTCGTCATCAACTGATTACCCTGGTTCTGATGTCACTGTTGACCGCGTTTGTCACAGTGATGCTTTTACATGCCTTCACACCGGGTGACGATCAAATGGCGATCCTGCAGCAAGGCGATATCAGCAGTGCCTCGCTGTTTGAAATGGTGCAGAGCATGTCACCCGAACAGCAGCAGGTTCTGCTGCGTGCGTCTGCTGCGGGTACTTTTGCAGGCCTTGTCGGCAATACGCTGCTGTTGGGCGGTATGCTGTGCCTGATTCCGCTGGTATCGTCTGGCCAGCGCGTGAGCGCGCTGCGTGCCATTGGTACAGCCGCGCCCTTATTACCGAAACTGCTGCTGCTGACCTTTTTGATCACCCTGGTCGCCCAACTGGGTTTTATGGTTCTGGTAGTGCCTGGCGTGCTGCTTACCATCGTGCTCTCGTTGTCGCCAATCATTCTGGCAAATGAAAAACTGGGCGTTATCGCCGCCATGCGCGCCAGCATGCGCATGGCCTGGAAAAACGTCAGACTGATTGCGCCAGCCATTATTCTGTGGCTGCTGGCAAAACTGGCAGTGATGTTTTTCTTTACCTCGTTAGTGGTGCTGCCGATGAACGTGTCGACGGTGATTTTCACCGCTATCGGGAATCTGATTTCAACCCTGTTAGTAATTTACCTGTACCGGCTTTATATGCTGTTACGTTGATTGTCCGTGCGCCTTCGGGCGCACTGGCCGGGAATACCGCCTTAACTGGAATGACTATGAAGCAGTTACTCGACTTTCTTCCCCTTGTGGTTTTCTTTATTTTTTATAAGTTGTACGACATCTTCGTCGCCTCAGGAGCCCTGGTTGTCGCGACCGGCCTGGCGCTGGTGGCAAGCTGGGTGCTCTATCGCAAGCTTGAAAAAATGACCATTTTTACGTTTGTGCTGGTGGCGGTGTTTGGCACGCTCACCCTGGTTTTCCATAATGATGAATTTATTAAATGGAAAGTCACGGTGATCTACAGCCTGTTTGCGCTGGCGTTACTGTTCAGCCAGTGGTTTATGAAACAGCCGTTAATTCAGACCATGTTGGGAAAAGAGCTGGAGTTAACCAACACCGTATGGCGCAATCTGAATATTGCCTGGGCCCTCTTCTTTTTATTGTGTGGTCTGGCGAATATCTATGTGGCATTTTGGTTACCTCAGTCAGTCTGGGTTAACTTTAAAGTGTTTGGGCTGACCGGCCTGACGCTACTCTTTACCTTACTGAGTGGGCTCTATATCTGGCGTAAGATGCCGCAACAACAGCAAAAATAAACCTGCTGCCCGTCTGTGCGGGCAGCCTTTCTTTCATTACATAAGAAAACAACGCAATGGACGAAAAACATAAATTGCCCCAGGGCGAAATGGTCATGCGGACGCTCGCGATGCCTGCGGATACTAACGCAAACGGCGACATCTTCGGTGGCTGGTTGATGTCGCAAATGGATATGGGCGGTGCCATTCTGGCAAAAGAAATCGCCGAGGGCCGTGTCGTCACCGTCAGAGTGGATGGTATGACCTTTTTAAAACCCGTCGCGGTCGGCGATGTTGTCAGTTGCTACGCACAGTGCATTCGCACGGGCAACAGCTCAATGACGATCAATGTGCAGGTATGGATTAAGAAAGTGTCGTCTGAGCCTATTGGTCAGACCTATTGCGCAACCGAAGCGGTCTTTATTTATGTTGCGGTGGACAATGAAGGCCATCCCCGTCAGCTGCCTGCGGGACGGGATAATCAGTCAGCCCCTGCCTGAGTGCGGTTCAGCCTGACATCGCAGCCAGGCTGAATCTGAACCGGACCCGGGCGGGTCCGGGCCCGCTTAGCCGACTTCACGTTGCTGAAACGCCTCACAAGCCTTATTCAAGGCTGGCCCCGCCGTTAATTTTAAACACAATATTCATCGTCAGACCGGTACCAGGCTTACCGCTTTGATAGCGCCACGAACGCATGGCCTGTTTGACGCTGCGCTCAAACATGTTGCGCGGTTCCGCCGACAGAATATCAATGTTGTCGACCCGTCCGTCACTGTCCACATCAAATTTCACTCTGACACGGCCTTCTACTCGCAGGGCCGCCGCGCGTGGCGGATAGGCTGGCTTGCTGATATTCAGCGCTTTTGGGCCGGTTGAGGCCGTCTGCGCAGGTGTTGCTGACGGTGTCGCTTTCGGCGCTGTCGCAGGCTTAGTCTGTGTTGCAGGCGCATCCTGCTTAAAGGGGTTGGCCTGGGGCTTCGCTTCCTCACGCGGTTTTACTTCGCGTTTTGGCTGTGTATGTTTGGGCTGGTGCCGCGGTCTGGGTTTTGGCTCAGGTTTGGGTTCCGGTTTGGGAATCGGCACTGGCTCAGCTTTAGGCGGTTTCGGGGCGGGTTTCGGCTCGGCCACAGACTCGGGGGCTGGCTGGGGTTCCGTTTCCGGTTGCGGTTGCGGTTGCGGTGTCGGTTGTGTGATTGCGGGTTCAGGCTGAACCTCGGGCGCGACCATTGTCACACTGATTGGCTGGGATGCTTTGGGTAGTTCTCGGGTTTGATGAAAAGACGCATAGAGAATACCGGCAATGACTGCACCATGGAGCACAACGGACAACATCATGGCGACAGGCGTGCGTTTCGGTAAAGGCATAGTCAGCGTGGTCATAACAATCGCAGTTATCAAATGAGGCCCTGATTTTAAATGCAAATAGCAATCAGTTTCAATAATCACCTTAGTGCCGGGCGAAAAAAGCCCCTTTAGCCTAATATGCTCAGCACGTTATTGACGCAAGGTTTCGTTTGCACTCTACTTAACTATCCCTTACCGTGTTGCAAAATTTATAGAGTCAATGGGAGCGCCCTAGTGCTTTACGTCATTTATGCTGAAGATAACGCCGATTCTCTGGAAAAACGCAACGCGGTGCGCCCCGCTCACCTTGCGCGTCTGAAGCTGCTGCATGAAGAAGGCCGTTTGATCGTTGCAGGCCCCATGCCTGCGGTTGACAGTAACGATCCTGGCGTAGCCGGTTTCACCGGCTCCACGGTGATTGCAGAGTTCCCGTCACTGGAAACGGCCCAGGCCTGGGCAGCGGACGATCCCTATATTGCGGCGGGTGTTTACAAACACGTCAGCGTCAAGCCGTTTAAGCGGGTTTTCTGAGCCCGCCGACAACACTGACGCTTCTACAGAGATAGTCTGAATGCATGCCATTATCATGGCCCTGCTGCTGGTCATCACCCTGCTTGTGGGTGGCGCGTTGTATCTGTGGCGAAAGCACGGCTGGCGAAACAAAAAGCACCTGATCGTCATGCTGATTGTACTGGCGGCAGCCGTCCAGTTGGTTAACGTCAACTTATTGATGACCGGACAGTAATTTAACAGCCGCTTCGCGCGGCTGCGTCATCAGAGATTTTGTGTGATAAACAGAATGGAACGACGTTGCTGTTGCGCCAGTTGATGGCGAATCCCGTGGATGCGTTTATAGCGGCGTGACTGCCCTTCCAGCCAGCGCGAACGTCGACGCTGCACCTGACGCAACATTCTCCAGCGGGCCACTTCGTTTCTGCTTCGTCTCATAACTTCCTCTCTGACATCTGACTCACGCGCACGCATTATAGAGATCTCTGCGCTAATGCCAAATCGGATCTCGCATTGACATACCACGATGATTAAGGGTTTCACTCCCTACCATCTCCACGTAAACTTCTCAGATTCAAGCGCGAACAGGATGTCCACTTAATGACGACGTTTTATACGCTTATCAGTTGGTTATTGGTATTTGGTTACTGGTTATTGATTGCAGGTATTACCCTGCGCATTCTGATGAAGCGACGAGCCGTAACCTCGGCAATGGCATGGCTGCTGATTATTTTTATTCTGCCACTGGTTGGCATTATTGCTTATCTGTCGTTTGGTGAATTGCATCTGGGTAAACGCCGGGCTGAACGCGCGCGAACGATGTGGCCCTCTACCGCCCGCTGGCTGAATGATCTTAAAAAGCGTACCGAAATCTTTGCCACCGATTACAGCGATGTCGCGCAGGCGTTATTTCAGTTGTGCAACAACCGTCAGGGCATCGCAGGGGTAAAAGGGAATCAGTTACAGCTGTTGACCAGTTCGGACGATGTAATGAAAGCCCTTATCAGGGATATTCAGCTGGCCCGGCACAATATTGAGATGGTGTTTTATATCTGGAATCCGGGCGGACTGGCGGATGAAGTCGCCGAATCCCTGATGGCCGCGTCGCGGCGCGGTGTTCACTGCCGGCTTATGCTGGATTCCGCAGGCAGCGTCGCCTTCTTCCGCAGCCCGTGGGTCGGGATGATGCGTAATGCGGGTATTGATGTGGTTGAGGCGCTACAGGTCAGCCTGCTGCGTGTCTTTCTGCGTCGTATGGATTTACGTCAGCATCGCAAAATGGTGCTGATTGATAATTATATTGCCTATACCGGCAGCATGAATCTGGTGGACCCGCGCTTTTTTAAGCAGGACGCGGGCGTGGGTCAGTGGGTCGATCTGATGGCGCGTATGGAAGGGCCGGTATCAACCGCCATGGGGATCGTTTACAGCTGTGACTGGGAAATTGAGACCGGCAAGCGTATTCTGCCCCCACCGCCCGACCGCAATATTATGCCGTTCGAACAGGAAAGTGGTCATACCGTTCAGGTGATCGCTTCCGGTCCCGGTTTTCCCGAGGATTTAATTCATCAGGCGTTGCTTACGGCGGTCTACTCTGCCCGCGAACAGCTGATCATGACCACGCCTTATCTGGTGCCCAGTGACGATCTGCTGCATGCCATCTGCACGGCTGCGCTACGTGGCGTCAATGTGAGTCTGGTGGTTCCCCGGCACAACGACTCTTTGCTGGTAAGCTGGGCCAGCCGCTCGTTTTTTAGTGAGCTGCTTGAGGCCGGCGTTAAGATCTACCAGTTTGAAGATGGCCTGCTGCATACCAAAAGCGTGCTGGTCGATGGTCAGTTGAGTTTAGTGGGGACCGTGAATCTCGATATGCGCAGCTTATGGCTGAATTTCGAAATTACACTCGCCGTCGATGATGCCGGATTTGGCAGCGATTTGGCCTGCGTCCAGGACGACTATATTGCCCGTTCGCGTCTGCTTGACGCCAGACGGTGGGCAAAACGTGCCTGGTGGAAGCGGATTGTCGAACGACTGTTTTACTTCTTTAGTCCTTTACTGTAAAACGAGCGAAATTACGAACCGCCCTCAGATAAACGGGACCGAAAATGGATCTGAACAACCGCCTGACAGAAGACGAAACGCTGGAACAGGCCTACGACATTTTTCTTGAACTGGCAGGTGACAACCTTGACCCTGCTGACATTATTCTTTTCAATCTGCAGTTTGAAGAGCGTGGCGGCGCAGAACTGTTTGATCCGGGTGAAGACTGGCAGGAGCACGTGGACTTCGATTTGAACCCCGACTTTTTCTCTGAAGTGGTCATTGGTCTGGGCGAAGCAGACGGCGAACCTATTACCGATGTGTTTGCGCGCGTACTGCTGTGTCGGGAAAAAGATCACAAGCTGTGCCATATTTTGTGGCGTGAATAGTCCTCACCTCGTAACGAAAACGCCGGGCAACAGCCCGGCGTTTTGGTTTAAAGCGGATCCACCTTCAGGCAGGACACCGCATGGCGGAAGCTGCCTTCGAGCAGCGGCCGCGTTTTGGCGCATTCCGGTCCGGCAATCGGGCAGCGGGTGCGGAAAACGCACCCGGATGGCGGATTGATCGGCGACGGTAACTCCCCTTCCAGCAACTGAATCTGCTTATTTTTTTCCAGATCCGGATCGGGAATCGGTACGGCTGACATCAGCGCTTTGGTATAAGGATGCTGCGGATGGGTATACACCTCATCGTAGGTGCCCAGCTCCACCGCGTGGCCCAGATACATCACCAGTACGCGATCCGAGATATGCTTCACCACCGCCAGGTCGTGGGCGATAAAGATCAGCGACAGCCCCATTTCTCGCTGCAGTTGCTGTAGCAGGTTGACCACCTGCGCCTGAATGGACACATCCAGTGCAGAAACCGGTTCATCACAGATGATCAGTTTAGGCTCAAGAATCAATGCACGCGCAATGCCGATACGCTGACACTGACCGCCTGAAAACTCGTGCGGATACCGGTTAATCAGGTTAGGCAACAAGCCCACTTTCATCATCATCGTTTTGACGCGATCTTTGATGTCCTGGCGAGAAAGCTCAGGGTGATAGGTACGTAAGGGCTCGGCGATAATATCGCCGATGGTCATGCGTGGGTTAAGCGAGGCCAGCGGATCCTGAAATATCATCTGGATATCGCTACGCGCCTTACGCCACTCTTCCTCACTCTGCCCCAGCAGGTTACGGCCAAGCCAGGTGACACGGCCTTCCGTGGCTTTCACTAACCCGATAATCGCACGTGCCAGCGTGGATTT
The DNA here is from genome assembly GCF_043545505.1 of Pantoea sp. SGAir0183. Classification (NCBI taxonomy): domain Bacteria; kingdom Pseudomonadati; phylum Pseudomonadota; class Gammaproteobacteria; order Enterobacterales; family Erwiniaceae; genus Pantoea; species Pantoea sp. SGAir0183. Next base: position 2,026,450 of record NZ_CP028053.1, on the reverse strand, counting down.
ACCGCAGCCGGATTCGCCCACCACACCCAGCGTTTCTCCTTCGTACAGACGCAGACTGACGCCATCCACGGCCTTCAGCGTTTTTGGCGGCTGCCAGAACCACTGCTTGTCATCCTTGATGTCGAAATGAACTTTCAGATCGGCAATTTCGAGTAGGACTTTTTTTTCTGCCAGGCTCATACGAGTTCCTCCACCGGCTTAAAGCAGGCGCGTAAGCGCCCTTCTGCAAACGGTAACAGCGGCGGTGCTTTGGAACAGATATCCATGGCATGCGGACAGCGCGGCTGGAACGGACAACCCTGCGGCAGACGCAGCAGGTTTGGTGGATTACCCGGAATGGTGGTCAGGCTTTCACCTTCTGCATCCAGTCTTGGCACCGCATTCAGGAGACCAATCGAGTAGGGGTGAGCCGGCTGATAAAACACATCGCGCGCGCGACCGTATTCCATGGTGCGGCCTGCATACATCACCAGCACTTTATCGCAGATCCCGGCCACAACGCCCAGATCGTGGGTAATCATGATGATCGCCGTATTGAACTCGCGCTTCAGCTCATTCAGCAGCGTCATAATCTGCGCCTGCACCGTAACATCCAGCGCGGTCGTCGGTTCATCCGCAATCAGCAGCTTAGGCCGGCACAGGAGCGCCATCGCGATCATCACGCGCTGACGCATCCCGCCCGAAAACTCATGTGGGTACATCTTCATGCGTTTGCGGGCTTCAGGCATTTTTACCGCGTCCAGCATTTTCACCGACTCTTCAAAGGCCTGAGCGCTGCTCATGCCTTTGTGCAGTTTCAGCACTTCCATTAACTGTTCGCCGACCCGCATATACGGATTCAGTGATGTCATGGGATCCTGAAAAATCATCGCGATTTGTTCAGCGCGCAGCCGGTTTAACTGTTTTTCCGGCAGATTAAGAATCTCTTTACCGTTGAACAACGCAGAGCCGCCAATGCGGCCATTGCTGGCCAGCAGGCCCATCAGCGCAAACGCGGTTTGCGATTTACCCGAGCCTGACTCACCGACAATGCCCAGGGTTTCCCCGGCACGCAGTGAGAAATTGAGATCGTTCACGGCGGTGACATCACCGTCATGGGTGCCGAACGTAACACGTAAGTCTTTCACTTCAAGCAACAGGTCGCTTCCCGCGCGTGCAGCCTGAGCAGGCTGAAATTCATGAATAGTCATCGGGAAACTCCTTAACGATCTTTGGGGTCGAGGGCATCACGCAGGCCATCGCCAATAAAGTTAAAACAGAACAGCGTGACCACCAGGAAAATGGCCGGGAACAGCAACAGCCACGGCGAAACTTCCATGGAGTTAGCCCCATCGCTCAACAGCGCGCCCCAGCTACTCAGCGGCTCCTGGGTGCCCAGGCCGAGAAAGCTCAGGAATGATTCGAACAGAATCATGCTGGGCACCAGCAGCGAGGCGTAAACCACCACCACGCCCAGTACGTTAGGCACGATATGGCGCGTCACGATTTTCCAGGTCGAAACGCCGCCGACATGCGCCGCTTCAATAAACTCTTTGCGCTTCAGGCTCAGAGTTTGTCCACGCACGATACGCGCCATGTCCAGCCACGACACCATACCGATAGCAGCAAAAATCAGCAGGATGTTACGGCCAAAGAAGGTGACCAACAGAATGACGAAAAACATAAACGGGAAGGAGTTAAGGATTTCCAGAATACGCATCATCACGGAGTCGATTTTTCCACCAAGGTAACCGGCAATGGAACCGTAGAGCGTTCCCACCACCACGGCGATCAACGCGGCGGCAATGCCCACCATTAACGAAATACGACCGCCAATGGCGACGCGCACCAGCAGATCACGCCCCGATGAGTCGGTGCCAAACCAGTGTCCGGACGTGGTATCTGGCGGGGATGACATCATTCCCCAGTCGGTATCGAAATAGGAGAACGGTGACAACATGGGCGCGAAAATTACAAACAGCGTGATTAACATCAGCACCATCAGGCTGATTAACGCGGCCCGGTTATGAATAAAACGGCGACGGGCATCCTGCCACAGGCTACGCCCTTCGACTTCCAGTTTTTCACTGAATGCATCAAGAGCTTCGCTATTTTTCTTACTTAACATCATGGCGAACTCCAGAATCAGTAGCGAATTTTCGGGTCGATAACGGCATAGAGCACATCGACGATCGCGTTAAACAGAATGGTCAACAGCCCCACCAGAATCGTCAGGCTCAGTACCAGCGAGTAGTCACGGTTAAGCGCGCCGTTGACAAACAGCTGACCGATACCGGGCAGTCCGTAAATAGATTCAATCACCATAGAGCCAGTAATAATGCCCACAAATGCCGGTCCCATATAGGAAATAACCGGCAACAGTGCTGGCTTGAGCGCGTGACGTAAAACGATACGACGTAACGGCAACCCTTTGGCTCGCGCGGTACGGATAAAGTTGGAATGCATCACCTCAATCATTGAGCCACGAGTGATACGCGCGATACTGGCAATGTAAGCCAGGGATAACGCCACCATCGGCAGCAGCATATAGTTCCACTGTCCACCGTTCCAGCCGCCACCCGGCAGCCATTTCAGCGTAATGGCGAAAATCAGGACTAACAGCGGGGCAACCACAAAACTCGGTATGACCACGCCGGTCATTGCCACCCCCATGACGACGTAATCCCACAGGGTGTTTTGCTTCAGCGCGGCGATAACCCCTGCCGTCACGCCCAGTACCACGGCCAGGATAAAGGCAGCCAGGCCCAGTTTGGCCGACACCGGAAAGGCATGACCAACCAGGTAGTTCACCGAATAGTCTTTATATTTAAACGAGGGGCCAAAGTCGCCATGGGCCAGTTGAATCAGGTAATCAACATATTGCTTGCCAATGGGATCGTTGAGGTGATATTTCGCCTCGATATTCGCCATCACCTCTGGCGACAGCGTACGCTCACCCGTGAATGGACTGCCGGGGGCCAGTCGCATCATAAAGAAGGAGATAGTAATAAGGACGAAAAGCGTCGGGATGGCTTCAAGTAACCGACGCAAAATGAATTTTAACATTGCCGTACCTACCAGGCTGGTGCTTCACATTGCATTAAAAAATACAGGCGGCGCTCATGGCGCCGCCGCTGTTCTTGGTGTTCTGTTAGTGCTTAATGATGTACAGGTTTCTGTCTGCGACGTTATCCAGCGGATCTTTACCGGTATAACCACCGACATACGGTTTCACCAGACGGGTGTTCACGTAGTAGTACAATGGCACGATGGCAGAGTCTTTATCCAGCTGCTGCTCAGCTTTTTCATAGTCAGCCGACCGGGCTTTATCATCGGTTGTGGCCAGGGCATCTTTCATCAGCTTGTCGAAGGCCGGGCTCTTGTAGTGCGCGGTGTTGTTACTGCTGTCAGACAGCATGGTATTCAGGAACGACGTCGGTTCGTTATAGTCTGCACACCAGCCTGCACGTGCAACGTCGAAGTTGCCCTGATGACGCGTATCCAGGAAGGTTTTCCACTCCTGGTTCTCCAGCTTCACTTTCACACCCAGATTTTTGGCCCAAATCGACGAGGCGGCAATGGCCAGTTTTTTATGCAGATCGGACGTGTTGTACAGGAGCGTAAACGTTAACGGTTTTTCTGCCGTGTAACCGGCTTCAGCCAGCAGCTTTTTGGCTTCAGCATTACGTTTTTCCTGTGACCAGGTAAACCACTCTGGCTTCACCAGCTCCATACCATCTGTTGCAGGTGGCGTGTAGCTGTAGGCTGGCTTCTGGCCCTGCGCCAGCACTTTATCCACGATAATGTCGCGGTCGATACCCAGTTTCAATGCGGCACGTACGCGCGGATCGGTGAAAGGCGCTTTCTGGTTATTAATTTCGTAATAGTAGGTGCACAGATAAGGGTCAACATGCAGCTCTTTACCGTTGTCACGCTGTAATTTTTTGAACAGCTCAATCGGCAGATTGTTATAGGTCATGTCACTGCCGTTATCAGAGAAGTAACGGTTAACATCACTGACTTCTGACGAAATGGGCAGGAAGGTGACTTTGTTCAGAACGGTATGCGCGTTATCCCAGTAATCAGGGTTGCGCACAACGGTAATACGTTCGTTAATGACGTGAGATTCCAGCTTAAAGGCACCGTTGCTGACGATATTTTCAGGCTGGGTCCACTTATCACCGAATTTCTCAATAACCGCTTTGTTTACCGGCGACATTGAGGAGTGAATCAGTAATTTATAGAAATACGGAACCGGCTCGCTCAGGGTCACTTGCAGCGTATGATCGTCAAGCGCCTTCACACCCAAATCTGTTGGCGGTTTCTTACCGGCGATAATATCGTCAACGTTGGCCAGGTGACCGTATTGCAGATAGCTGGCATAAGGAGACGCGGTTTTCGGATCGGCCAGACGCTGCCAGCTGTAAACGAAATCCTGAGCAGTCACCGGCTCACCGTTTGACCATTTGGCATTTTTGCGCAGATGGAAGGTCCAGACTTTAAAGTCTTTATTATCCCAGCTCTCTGCCACGCCAGGAATCGGATGGCCGTTGGTATCGCTGATCACCAGTCCTTCAAACAGGTCACGGCTGACGTTCGATTCCGGTACGCCTTCAATTTTGTGCGGATCCAGCGACTGAACCTCGCTACCGTTTCCTTTTACCAGCTCCTGCTTCGCGGCCAGTTCAACCCCGGCAGGGACCGTGGCGGCGATAACGCTGTTGGCTGTGAGCGCACTCATCGCTGCAAAGACGCTGGCAGCAATCAGGGTTTTCTTCGTGATGTTGTTCATTCTTAACTCCAGTTTTTTTATTTTCACCGAGGGTGTTTGCGACCTCAGTGTTCCCCGTATTCGGGCCCCGGTGTTTTCACCTGGGGAGCATTGACCCTGTAGCGTGGTCAGCACGGTAACGCCCTTCCCGGCTGTGCCGCCGGATAAGCGCGTTATCAGTGTTGTTTAATGAAATAATATTTCAGATCTGTCATGTCCTGCGGATCGTGGCCGGTAAACCCGCCAACCCAGGGTTTAACCAGCCTCACGCTGACGCGGTAGTAAACTGGCACAATTGCCGAGTCTTTGTCGAGTTGTGTTTCAGCCTGCTGATACAATGCCGCGCGGTCAGCATCCTTTGTGACGCTTAGCGTGTCTGCCATCAGCCGATCAAAGGCCGCACTACGATAAAACGCGGTATTGGTCGACGACGGACTCAGGAACATATTCAGGAAAGTAGAGGGCTCGTTATAATCCGCGCACCATGTGGCCCGCACCACGTCATACTGTGCCTGATGACGTGTTTCCAGCAGCGTTTTCCATTCCTGATTTTGTAAGGTGACCTGCGCCCCGAGGTTGCGCTGCCACATTGACGCTGCAGCAATCGCCTGGGTTTTATTTTGATCGGAGGTGTTATAGAGCAGCGTAAAACGCAAAGGATTTTTACTGTCGAAACCCGCTTCTGCCAGCAGTTTCTTTGCCGCCTCATTGCGCTGCGACTGGGACCAGGTCATCCATTCCGGTGTGGCTAACGCGGCCCCATTGGTATAGGGCGGTGTAAAACTGTAAGCCGGAATCTGGCCCTGTCCCATAATCTTTTTGGCGATAATGTCGCGGTCCAGCGTCATCTTTATAGCCGCGCGCACGCGCGCATCAGTAAAAGGCGGCTTTTTGTTGTTGATTTCATAATAAAACGTACACAACAAGGGGCTGACTTTGACTTCGTCGCCGATGTCCTTACGCAGCTTCGCGAACATATTGGGCGGGATGGCGCTGTTGGTCATATCCAGGCCACCGCTGCGATAGCGGTTAATGTCGCTGTTCTCAGAACTGATCGGCAGAAACGTCCCCTGCTCAATCACGGTTTGCGCGTTGTTCCAGTAAAGCGGATTGCGCTTCAGGACAATTTTTTCGTTGACGACCCAGTCACTTAAGGTATAAGCACCATTACCAACATAATGCCCGGGTTGAGTCCACGCCTCGCCCCATTTCTGGATAGCGGGCGCATACACGGGTTTCATGGCCGTATGCGCCAGCATGGCAATCAGATAGGGAACGGCCTCTGTTAAAGTGACCTGTAAATGGTGATCGTCAATCGCTTTTACGCCCAGTTGGTCTGGTGCCGCTTTACCCGCAATAATCTCGTCGGCATTGGCAATATGCGCCGCCTGAAGATAACTGGTGTAAGGAGATGCAGTTTTCGGATCGGCCAGGCGTCGCCAGCTGTAAACAAAATCGTTAGCCGTTACCGGTTCGCCATTGCTCCATTTTGCATCGTTGCGGAGCGTGAAGGTCCAGATTTTTCCTTGCTGATTTTCCCAGCTCTCAGCCACACCTGGGACAACCTTACCGTTATTATCTGTATTAACCAGCCCGTCCAGCAGATTCAGGATAATATTGGATTCCGGCACACCTTCCGTCTTATGCGGGTCAAGCGAGGCCACTTCGGAGCCATTGTTAATGACAATTTGCTGCTGTGGCGATAAGGTCACGCCGGCGGGTACGCTGGCCGCACAGACGGGTAAAGCAGTCATCACACCTAGTGCCAGACAAGACCAATATTGCTGAGCGTTCATTTACCACACCTTGTTGACCTGCCCGTTTTTATTCTGCAATCCCGTCTGCATCAAGAAAAAAATCTTGCTATTTCGACCTTCGGGAAAACATGCTCAATGCGCCGAAAATTAGCAGAAGCTGAATGACGGCGCCAAAACTAAATAGTTAAAATGTTATCTGTTTCTCTTTTATCATGAGATTTTTCCCAGTGGAAGTGTTAATTTTTAGCCTAAAAATACATTAACCTACTGAATTATAAATATATTCATAGATTTGATGCTATTCTAACCAGAATATTACATTCACCGATTTTGACTGCGTTGTTGTAGCGTCATTCTCTCCCGATGTGCCATTTAAAAAGGCATTAATGGGCCTTTACCAGCATTAATCATGCCAACATGCATCGTCAAAGCAGAATATAAGGTGAGATTGATGACAGGAAGGCCAGGCGCGAACTATCGGGACGCGCACTGAGTATTAGGGAAAGTGATAACCCGGAGGGGATATACAGCGGTGCAAATAATTGCCCGTTTTGAGTGCAATATTGTGTCGTATTGCACTATTTTGGTGCCTGTCTTTTTATGTTTGTTAAAATAAGTGGGTATTCAGCTTACCAGCCCAGGAAAAATCGCTTTAATGCCCGTTACCACAAATTCGATGCCCAGCGCCATTAACAGCAGCCCCATGATACGGGTGATGACGTTGATGCCCGTTTGCCCCAGTACTCTGACCATAATGGGGGCGGCACGAAACAGTAACCAACAACTGAAGGCAAAAATGGCCACTGCCACGGTAAATCCCAGCAGATTTAACCAACTGTGATAGCGCGTACTCCAGACGATAGTTGAGCTGATTGCGCCGGGCCCGGCCATCAGCGGTAAAGCCAGCGGAACAACGCCAATACTTTCGCGAATCGCGGTTTCTGTTTTTTCCTGCTTGTTTTGTTTATCTTCGCCCAGCTTTCCGCTGATCATCGACATCGCTATCGTGACAACCAGAATGCCCCCGGCAATACGGAAAGAATCAATTGAGATGCCAAACACATGCAGAATGGCATCCCCTAAAAACAGCGACGTCCAGAGAATAATGGCCACAGCAAGGTTTGCGGTGAGATTCGTTTTATTACGTTCTGCCACGCCCTGATAACGCGTCATGCTGATAAACACCGGAATGATGCCAATGGGATTCACCAGTGCAAACAGGCCTACAAAAAACTTGATATAGCCAGAAAGATCTAACAGCGCAGGATTCACGGTTCACTCCACATCCCAGATGAAAAACGCGCCTAATGTAAGGTAAAAACGCCGCGCACGCCAGTTGAAGCGAGAGTTATTTATTCTGTTAATTTACTTACAGTTTAGGGCGTTAAACCAACCATTCCACAAAGGCTGGCAGATGTTACTTTTGTTACCGCTTTTTACCTCATCGCCCTCCCCCTCATGAACCGCAGGCTGAAAGGTGTCAGCTGTGGTTTAAATTGATTTGGATCATTATTGCTGTCCCCTAAACCCGATACTCTTTTATTGTCAGCCACGATACCACCGGAGAAAAAGAATTCTTTTAGTAAACAACTGAAAAACGGCACTTTCACGCCCCGTGATTGAGCGGTTTTTACCCTGGCTATACTTTCCGTTCAGGCTTGTTTCCTAAAAAAGTTTAACTTCCTCAGGAGATCACAATGGCCGTTACTAATGTCGCTGAACTCAATGCACTGGTTGAACGGGTAAAAAAAGCCCAGCAAGCTTTCGCCAGTTTTTCTCAACAACAAGTCGATGCTATTTTCCGCGCAGCCGCACTGGCCGCTGCCGATGCCCGTATTCCCTTAGCGAAGATGGCGGTCGCAGAATCGGGCATGGGCATTGTCGAAGACAAAGTCATCAAAAATCATTTTGCGTCCGAATATATTTATAACGCCTATAAGGATGATAAAACCTGCGGCGTACTGGAAACCGATGATACCTTTGGCACCATTACGATTGCCGAACCCATCGGCCTGATTTGTGGGATCGTCCCGACCACCAACCCCACCTCTACCGCCATCTTCAAAGCTCTGATCAGCCTTAAAACCCGCAACGGTATTATCTTCTCGCCGCATCCTCGCGCCAAAGATGCCACCAATAAAGCCGCCGATATTGTGCTGCAGGCCGCGATTGCTGCTGGCGCCCCTAAAGACATTATCGGCTGGATAGATGCGCCCTCTGTTGAGCTGTCGAATCAGCTGATGCACCACCCGGACATCAATCTGATTCTTGCCACAGGTGGACCGGGCATGGTGAAAGCCGCTTACAGTTCCGGCAAACCGGCTATTGGTGTCGGTGCCGGGAATACACCTGTCGTGATTGATGAAACGGCAGATGTTAAACGCGCGGTGGCGTCCATCCTGATGTCGAAAACGTTTGATAACGGGGTGATTTGTGCCTCAGAGCAGTCCGTTATTGTTGTCGATGCGATCTACGATGCCGTTCGGGCACGTTTCGCCAGTCATGGTGGCTACCTGCTGCAGGGCCACGAACTTCAGGCGGTTCAGAATATTATCCTGAAAAATGGCGGCCTAAACGCCGCGATTGTGGGCCAGCCCGCAGTAAAAATTGCTGAGATGGCGGGCATTACGGTACCAACCGATACCAAAATTCTGATTGGTGAAGTTGAACGGGTCGACGAATCCGAACCTTTTGCCCATGAAAAACTGTCGCCAACGCTGGCGATGTACCGGGCTAAAGATTACGAAGACGCCGTCAGTAAAGCGGAAAAACTGGTCGCCATGGGCGGCATTGGCCACACCTCCTGCCTGTACACGGATCAGGATAACCAGTCCGCACGTGTCCACTATTTTGGCGACAAAATGAAAACGGCCCGTATCCTGATTAATACCCCCGCTTCTCAGGGTGGGATTGGCGATTTATATAACTTCAAACTCGCGCCTTCGTTGACGCTGGGTTGTGGCTCCTGGGGAGGTAACTCAATTTCCGAAAACGTCGGACCTAAGCATCTGATCAATAAGAAAACTGTCGCCAAGCGAGCTGAAAATATGTTGTGGCATAAACTTCCGAAATCTATCTATTTCCGTCGTGGGTCATTGCCTGTCGCCTTAGAAGAGGTCGCCACCGACGGCGCGAAACGTGCATTTGTTGTGACTGACCGCTTCCTGTTCAATAACGGCTATGCCGACCAGGTTACCCGCGTCCTGAAATCCCACGGTATTGAAACGGAAGTGTTCTTCGAGGTCGAAGCAGACCCAACACTGAGCATTGTTCGCAAAGGTGCAGAACAAATGCACAGCTTTAAACCCGATGTGATCATTGCGCTGGGCGGCGGCTCGCCAATGGATGCGGCGAAAATCATGTGGGTGATGTATGAGCATCCCGAAACCCACTTCGAAGAGCTGGCATTGCGCTTTATGGATATTCGTAAACGTATCTATAAGTTCCCGAAAATGGGCGTCAAAGCCCGCATGGTAGCCATCACCACTACCTCCGGCACCGGTTCAGAAGTGACCCCGTTTGCGGTGGTCACGGATGATGCCACCGGTCAAAAATATCCGCTGGCAGATTATGCACTGACCCCGGATATGGCCATTGTGGATGCGAACCTCGTGATGGATATGCCGCGTTCACTCTGCGCCTTTGGCGGTCTGGATGCGGTTACCCATGCACTGGAAGCCTATGTTTCCGTTCTGGCGAATGAGTATTCTGATGGTCAGGCACTGCAGGCGCTTAAGTTGCTGAAAGAGAACCTGCCCGCCAGTTATGCCGAAGGCGCCAAAAATCCGGTTGCGCGTGAACGTGTGCACAATGCCGCCACCATTGCCGGTATTGCCTTTGCCAACGCCTTCCTCGGCGTATGTCACTCGATGGCCCATAAACTGGGTTCCGAGTTCCATATTCCCCACGGACTGGCTAACTCGCTGCTGATTTCCAACGTCATTCGTTATAACGCAAATGACAACCCGACCAAACAGACTGCATTCAGTCAGTATGATCGTCCACAGGCGCGTCGTCGCTATGCGGAAATCGCCGATCATCTTGGTTTGACCGCCACAGGCGATCGTACTGCTCAGAAAATTGAGAAACTGCTGGTCTGGCTGGATGAAATTAAAACGGAACTGGGTATTCCCGCCTCAATTCGTGAAGCTGGCGTGCAGGAAGCGGATTTTCTGGCAAAAGTGGACAAACTGGCTGAGGATGCGTTCGACGATCAGTGTACCGGTGCTAACCCACGTTATCCGCTAATTGCTGAACTGAAACAGATCATGCTGGACAGTTACTACGGCCGCAAATTTGTTGAGCCTTATGCCCAGGTTGAACAGCCCTTGAATCAACCCGTCAGCGATATCAAAGCCGCTAAAAAGGTCAAAAAAGCCTAATCAGGAACAAGCCCGTTAGTGCGGGTGCGCCATCCCCCTTGTGGCTCGGTCACAAGGGGGTTTTTTATGGCTGTTGAGGATAAGCAGGCTGTTCGCCCGCTGTCAGTGAATGTGCAATAGTGCAATCGCTACCACAAATGGACAGACCGTCACCCAGGTCGCCATAACCATAAAGATAAAAAGACGAATGAGGTTCGCCAGGAAAGACTTTTGCGACCACGTGAACCTGAGGTGAGGAACAGGATTACGCGACTGGCGTTTGCGCGCCGTGGATAGCCTGCAAACAGCCCTGCTCAATCGCTTTTTTATAGTGCTTACGGCACACCGAGATATAGCGCTCATTGCCGCCAATCACCACCTGCTCCCCTTCCCGGAAGGGTTTGCCTTCGCTGTCGAGACGCAGCACCATGCCCGCTTTACGTCCGCAATGACATACGGTTTTAAGCTCCACCAGTTTATCGGCCCAGGCCAGCAGATACTGGCTACCGGTAAACAATTCTCCCAGAAAGTCGGTTCTTAACCCATAACACAGCACCGGAATATCCAGATTATCCACCACGTCAGACAAGGCCTTCACCTGTTCCCGTGTCAGAAACTGACTTTCATCCACTAACACACAGTGTACGGGCTGGCGCGCATGCTCTTGTGCAATTTCCACATCCAGCTGGCTTTCGGCATTATAAAGAACGGCCGGTGATGACAAGCCAATGCGTGAACTGACTTTACCGGTACCAAAGCGATTATCAATCTCAGCGGTATAAACCAGGGTCCGCATACCGCGCTCCTGATAATTATAGGAAGACTGCAAAAGCGCGGTTGATTTACCCGCGTTCATTGCCGAATAGTAGAAATAGAGTTGAGCCATTGGCACGGTATCCCGGTGTGGATGAAACAAAATAAGTGCGATTTTACCATATCTGACCGGCAATGCCGTGTTGATTTTCAGCCCGTTACGTTCAGACGAGAGCCAGCGTCGGGTATTGCCTGTCCTGCAACGGCAGCGCATTATTTTTGACTATATGAATATTAAAGACAGTATAGCGTTAAGCTTTATTTTCATTGAACCGTGTCAGGGCTTTATAGGTTGCCGGTTAAACATCAACGTTTCATTGGTCCTTACATCGCGCTTTATCTGGCGGAATTTATAATTTAATAAATTCATCTTTGAACTTTTAAAGCTAAAAATTAATTTAATGTTGAAGTTATTTCCCCCCACCACTACTATTAGCGGGCAGAACAACTCTCCTATTCATTATTCAGAGATCAGGACAATGAGCGAAGCACTAAAAAATCTTAATAATATCCGCACGCTGCGTGCCCAGGCCAGAGAGTGTTCTTTGGAAACACTGGAAGAAATGCTGGAAAAGTTTGAAGTCGTAGTAAATGAACGCCGCGATGAAGCGTCACATTCTAAAGCAGAAACGGAAGAGCGTGCGCGTAAACTTGAGCAATATCGCGATATGCTTTTAGCGGATGGAATCGATCCCAATGAGTTATTCAACGCATTGTCAGAGTCCAAAACGTCTGGCAAAGCCAAACGTGCTGCCCGCCCTGCCAAATATCAGTTTGTTGATGAAAACGGGGAGACCAAAACCTGGACCGGTCAGGGACGTACACCAGCAGCAATCAAAAAAGCCATGGAACAACATGGTAAGCAGTTAGACGACTTTTTGCTGTAAATCCTGGCGTGCTTTAGGCTTTGCTGGCTTCATTTTAGCGACCTGATTACCAATACCAGAAAAAAAAGGAAGCGGTCGCTTCCTTTTTGTTTTTATACCGAATAAAAGTTCCGGTACCAGTCAACAAAACGTCTGACACCTTCATCCACGCCTGTTTGCGGTTTAAAGCCGACAGCGTTAAATAAATCGCTGGTATCTGCGCTGGTAGCTAACACGTCACCGGGCTGCATTGGCATCAGATTTTTATTTGCCGTTACACCTAATGCTTTTTCAATCGCTTCAATATAGCGAATCAAGCTCATCGGCTGACTATTGCCTAAATTGTAGATACGATACGGCGCTGAACTCGACGCGGCAGACCCGCTCTCTACTGTCCAACTTTCATCCGGCTGCGGAATACGATCCTGCAGACGAATAATGGCCTCGACAACATCATCGATATAGGTGAAATCGCGTTGCATTTTACCCTGGTTATAGACGTCAATTGCCTCACCCGCAATCATAGCCCGGGTAAATTTAAACAAGGCCATATCGGGGCGTCCCCAGGGACCGTATACAGTGAAGAAACGTAAACCGGTGGTGGGTAACTGATACAGATGCGAATAGGTGTGCGACATCAGCTCATTGGCTTTTTTGGTCGCGGCATACAATGACACCGGATGATCGACACTGTCTTCCGTAGAGAACGGCAGCTTACTGTTCAGTCCATAAACGGAGCTGGACGACGCATAGAGCAGATGTTCAACACGATGATGACGGCACCCTTCAAGAATATTCAGATGCCCAATAACATTGGCATCCACATACGCATGCGGGTTTTCAAGGGAATAGCGCACACCAGCCTGAGCGGCCAGGTGAATAACGCGCTGAAATTTGTGCTGTTCGAAAAGTGCTGCAATGGCCTGACGGTCGGCCAAATCGGTTTTAACAAACGTAAAAGATGGGTTGTCGCCGATCAAATCAAGACGGGCTTGTTTGAGGCTGACATCATAATAGTCATTCAGGTTGTCAATACCGACAACCTGGTGACCGGCGGCCAACAGGCGTTGGCTCACATGGAAGCCAATAAAGCCTGCTGCGCCGGTTACCAGAAAATTCATAAATCCCTCATTAATCACACAGCCTGGATGGACGCTCCGCGGCCAATAGCGTAATAAACGAAGCCGCGTTTGCTGAGACGCTCTGGATCATACAGGTTACGTCCATCAAAAATCACGGGTTGTTTCAGTGCATTTTTGATCACGTCGAAGTCAGGGGCACGGAAATTTTGCCACTCAGTGCAAATTACCAGGCCATCTGCGCCCTGTAATGCTGATTCTTTGGTGCCCATCAGCTTCAAATCGTCGCGGTGACCGTAGATGCGTTGTGCTTCATCCATCGCTTCCGGATCGAAAGCCTGTACAGACGCACCTGCTTCCCACAGCGCTTCCATCAATACACGGCTCGATGCTTCACGCATATCGTCGGTATTCGGTTTGAACGACAGTCCCCACAGCGCAAACGTCTTCCCTTTCAGATCGTCACCAAAATGACGTTTGATAAAGGCGGGCAGCTTAGTTTTCTGGCTGTCATTGACGTCTTCCACCGCTTTTAACAGACGTGGTGTATAGCCAATGGATTCCGCCGTACGAATGAGCGCCTGCACATCTTTCGGGAAACAGGAACCGCCATAACCGCAGCCAGGATAGATAAAGTGATAGCCGATACGTGAGTCAGAACCAATCCCCTGGCGCACTTTTTCGATATCCGCACCTAAACGTTCCGCGAGATTGGAAATTTCATTCATAAAGCTGATTTTGGTCGCCAGCATACAGTTGGCAGCGTACTTCGTCAGCTCTGCACTGCGAATATCCATCAGGATCATACGATCGTGGTTGCGGTTGAAGGGCTCATAGAGCTCACGCAACAGTTCCACGACAGCATCATTATCCGTGCCGACAACGATGCGCTCGGGACGCATACAGTCAGCAACCGCCGCCCCTTCTTTCAGGAACTCGGGGTTGGATACTACATCAAAGCTGATATTGGCATCACGCGCCTGCAGGGTTTCCGTCATGACCGCACGGACTCTGTCAGCCGTTCCAACCGGTACGGTAGATTTATCGATGACCACTTTATGATCGGTCATATGCTGAGCAATGGTGCGTGCCACGGCAGTAACATATTTCAGATCGGCCGAACCATCTTCATCAGGCGGTGTGCCTACGGCGATAAACTGCATCACGCCATGGTTAACGCCCAGTGCAGCATCGGTGCTGAACTTCAGGCGACCGGATTCATAGTTAGACTTAACCAGCGGCGTCAGGCCCGGTTCAAAAATAGGAATCTGACCCTTTTTGAGGTTCTCAACCTTTTTTTCATCGACATCAATACAGAGAACGTCATGTCCGACTTCGGCCAACACCGCAGCCTGAACCAGACCGACATAGCCGATACCAAATACAGTGACTTTCATTACGCTATCCTGTGTTTTAAATTTTTAATCGCTAACGGTTTTATTGAGCCACTCAGAGAACTCTTTGCCCAGCACCGGATGGCGAACACCATATTCGACGAAAGCCTGCATGTATCCCAGTTTGTTACCGCAGTCATGGCTGACCCCTTTCAGGTGGTAAGCTTCAACGGTCTCTTTTTCCATCAGCATGGCGATAGAATCCGTGAGCTGTACTTCACCGCCTGCACCTGGAGGCGTTTTTGCCAGCAGTGGCCAGATATCTGCGGACAGAACATAACGCCCCACCACAGCCAGATTAGAAGGCGCTTCAGACGCTTTTGGTTTCTCAACCACACCGACCATCGGTGCGCTGTCGCCCGGGTTCAGTTCTGCGCCCTTGCAGTCAACAACACCATAAGCGGTTACATCACTGACAGGCTCAACCATGATCTGGCTGCGGCCAGACTCTTCATAACGGCTCAGCATTTCTGCCAGGTTATCTTTGGTTGGGTTTGACTCATATTCGTCGATGATCACATCAGGCAGGATGACGGCAACAGGCTCATCGCCGACCAGCGGGTGCGCGCACATTACCGCGTGGCCCAGGCCTTTAGCGATGCCCTGACGGACCTGCATGATGGTCACGTGTGGAGGACAGATGGACTGAATTTCATCCAGCAGCTGACGCTTAACGCGTTTTTCCAGCATCGACTCCAGTTCGAAACTGGTATCAAAATGGTTTTCAATGGCGTTCTTAGACGAGTGGGTTACCAGCACAATTTCATTGATACCCGCAGCAATACACTCGTTAACGACATACTGAATTAACGGCTTATCAACCAGCGGTAACATTTCTTTTGGAATCGCTTTCGTCGCAGGAAGCATACGCGTACCCAAACCTGCTACCGGGATTACCGCTTTTTTAACTTTGGTCTTATAGGCAGACATCAAAATACCTCTCTTATAGGCCGTTCAAGTTTTAATGCTTGATATGTCGGTTTAAATTCGGAAATGAGTATATCAGTTACTCGCGAACGGATTTATCCTGGAAGGCATCTATCCGTAGAATTTAAGACTATTACCCAAGTGTAAAGCTAACTTCTGGCACTGTCTTGCGGGTAAGTATAAATTACCCTTCGGTGTTTATTGCTCAGACGATAACATCAGTCGTATACGGCCCCCGGCACCCCAAATATGGCACTGCCAGTCGTCCGCACGCTGGCTAATCTGGTTAATATGCGTACTGCCCATAGTGCCAAGCGGAACGCCATTACTGAGTTGAATTTGATGGGCCTGAACATGTAAGGTGGCATTCAGGCCAGCAGAAACCAGCACCAGGTTTTTTAATCCGCGATGGTAGTACCCAACTAACAGAGGGAACTGTCCGGTTAAATTCGCCTGCCGTAGCAGCAGATTAACCTGTCTGAGTAAACTGCTTAACTCAGGTAATCGCTGTTTCTGTCCTGATAACTGTTCTTGTAATAATCCGTTAAACAGGGCGCGCAATAATAAAGCCGCCAGCACGCCATTGTCGCCCGCACGGGTGACATCGAGACAATAAAACGCCAAATCTTTGTCAGATAACGCCGCAATATCCAGCACCAGCCCGGGCTGCTCCGCCATGGTTAACTGGCGATAATTTACCCGACAATGGGCAATGCGTTGCTGGACCGGGGGCTGAAGTTCTTTCAGTAATTTTGCCGCAGCGGAAGGATCGCGCACCAATGCATCCCAGTCCTGAAACAGCTGTTCATCTTCCTCGACTTTCGAGGTAAACATCGACGGATAGAGGCATTCGTATACCGCTTCACGGAAACGTTCAAAATTCTTCAGGGGTTTTAGCAACACATCCTGTACGCCCAGACGTAAAACCTGCGCGATGTCGGACATATTTTCGGTCGCGGAAATTATCAGAATGGGCAGGGTATTGCCGTGGCTGCGCAGATGTTCGACAAACTGAATTCCGTTCATGCGCGGCATTTCCAGGTCACAAATCACCAGTTCGACGGCATGTTTATCCAGTTGCGCAATAGCTTCCAGACCATCTTCAGCCTCAACAGTGACGGCCCCCATTGATGTTAAAAACTGGTTTAAAAGCGAACGGAAAACGGCCTCATCTTCGACAATGAGTATCTTTTTGCCGATCAGTGGTTTTTCCATTCCATCCCCCTGCGTACCCGATAAATCAATAGTGGTTCATAAAACGCAGTTGCGCCTTTCAGAATAGACCGAAGTAACATCTGTGCGTGAACAACCAGATTATCTTCTACGGACCAGCGGTAATAATTCATCCATTTGTTTCTCAACGGCAACCTTCCCAGCCGCAATTGCTTCTTCTGCACGATGAAAATCCAACGTGGATATCTGTGGACAAAATGGCTGGATAAGCACATCAGGCGGATCGCCTGCCATCCTGTTTCGCTTCAGGCGATTTTCCAGCACCTGGATGGACGTGGCCATGATCTCCATGGCGCCCGGCATTTGCGAGGCCCGGCGCTGCGTAAAATTGACCAGACGCTGTCGCAGTTTCCCACGCCAGTCGAGATTGAGCGCCACAGCCGCCGCATGTTCTTCTGAACTCTGGGGCGTCAGCGCCATCGCATTCTGCGGCATCAGATGCGCGTCATGCTGAAGATCGACAGCAATCACGACATCCGCCCCCAGCGCGCGCGTCAGGGAGATCGGTACCGGATTCACCACCGCACCATCCACCAGCCAATATCCATTGTAGCCGACGGGCGGTAATAAACCTGGCATACTGCAGGACGCACGTACCGCCTGATGTAATTCACCCTCGGTCAGCCACAGCTCGCGACCGGTACTTAAATTGGTTGCCACCACACCAAACGGCTTTCCGCACGATTCAATCGCGTCGTGCGTAATGAGTTGCCGGACATGGTTGAATACCCGTTCTCCGCGTAACAGTCCGCCTCGCTGCCAGGACAGATCCATCAGACGGATGACATCCCAGTAGCTAAACGCACTCACCCACTTTTTCATGTGCGGGAGACGATGATTGACGTAAGCTGCGCCCACCAGTGCACCGATGGAACAGCCTGCCACGACATCAATGTTGATACCTGCGCTCTCCAACGCTTCGATAACGCCAATATGCGCCCATCCTTTGGCGGCACCGGAACCCAGAGCCAATCCAATTTTTTGCTTTCTCATCTTACTCGGGTCCTGGCGTCAATACATGGCATCACACGCGTGGGTCGGATAAAGTAAACGATATCATTAACAATCACTGTTATTAACAGGAGAATGTGTGTCCGAATCTTGCCCATGCTGTAGCGGCAAGCAGTATAGCCTATGTTGTCAGCCCTTTGTTAAAGGAACAGAAATTCCCTTATCAGCTGAACAACTTATGCGCTCCCGCTACTGCGCTTATGTCAAACAAGACGTCGATTACCTCGTCGCCACCTGGCATCCCACCAGCCGCGTTCCGGCGCTGGCTGACTTAGTGACTGAAAGTTTCGCGGGTACTGAATGGCTCAGCCTGAACATCACACGTTGTGATGAGGGGCGCCACAAAGACGAATCTTTCGTCACTTTTTTTGCACGTTTTGCTGAAAACGGTGTTAATCGGGCGATGTACGAGCGTTCACGCTTTCTTCGCGAGGACAGTCGCTGGTACTATGTCGACGGAATGACGCCCGCCATCGGGCGCAACGATCGCTGTCCATGTGGCGCCGACAAAAAATACAAAAAATGTTGCGGTTAAGGCAGTTGCCTGCGTAACGGTTTTACCCTTAATGCTTTGACAGGACTCTGATTGAGATGCAAGCGCAAACCATGCAAAGAAAAGTTTTACGAACCATTTGTCCCGATGCAAAAGGTCTGATCGCCAAAATCACCAATATTTGTTACAAGCACGAACTGAATATCGTGCAAAACAATGAGTTTGTTGATCATCGCACCGGGCGTTTTTTCATGCGCACAGAGCTGGAAGGGATTTTTAACGACAATACTTTACTGGCCGATCTCGACAGCGCCCTTCCTCAGGGCTCGGTACGTGAACTGCACAGCGCAGGCCGTCGCCGCGTCGTTATTCTGGTCACCAAAGAAGCCCACTGCCTGGGCGACCTGCTGATGAAGAGCGCGTTTGGCGGGCTGGATATGGAAATAGCCGCCGTCATCGGTAACCATGAAACGCTGCGCTCGCTGGTCGAGCGTTTTGATATTCCGTTTGTGTTGGTCAGTCATGAAGGGCTTTCGCGGGAAGAGCATGATAATAAGATGGCGGACGAAATTGATCGTTACCAGCCAGATTATGTCGTGCTTGCCAAATATATGCGCGTGCTGACGCCGGGCTTCGTCCAGCGCTACCCGAATCAGATCATCAATATTCATCACTCGTTCCTGCCTGCCTTTATCGGCGCACGCCCTTATCACCAGGCTTATGAACGCGGCGTTAAAATCATTGGTGCGACGGCGCACTACGTTAATGACAACCTGGATGAAGGTCCGATCATTATGCAGGACGTCATCAACGTCGATCACAGCTATACAGCAGAAGAGATGATGCGTGCCGGACGTGATGTAGAAAAGAATGTGCTGAGCCGCGCGTTAGATAAAGTGCTGGGTCAGCGTGTGTTTGTTTACGGCAACCGTACGATTATTCTTTAACCGCCACGGGCGCTGGACTGGCTGACATTCCAGCGCTACGCGTAAAAAGTGGGCAAACGGTTCGTGATTTACCTGAGTCCGCTTTACAGTCTGAATCCATTTGGTATGATGCGCCCCGCTTCAGAGCACAACAATTCAGTCCCTGGTGGGATTCCCGAGCGGCCAAAGGGAGCAGACTGTAAATCTGCCGTCACAGACTTCGAAGGTTCGAATCCTTCTCCCACCACCATCTGAATCTGCTGCCTGAGCCTACAAATCATCCCCGGTGGGATTCCCGAGCGGCCAAAGGGAGCAGACTGTAAATCTGCCGTCACAGACTTCGAAGGTTCGAATCCTTCTCCCACCACCATCTCGCATTTAGCAACTTCATTCCGACATGCAACTCAGTCAGCCTGTTCTGCGAGGAAAGGGATAAGACCTTTGTTCAGCGTTCGCGTCGGGCACCGCGAGACAACGCGCATTAGCGCGGCCCGTAGGGTGAGGCGCAACGCGCCGAATCATCCTTCTCCCACCACCATCTCGTATTTAGCAACTTCATTCCGACATGCAACTCAGTCAACCTGTTCTGCGAGGAAAGGGATAAGACCTTTGTTCAGCGTTCGCGTCGGGCACCGCGAGACAACGCGCATTAGCGCGGCCAGTAGGGTGAGGCGCAACGCGCCGAATCATCCTTCTCCCACCACTCTCTTCCCTTTAGCACGTCATGCCGTTATAAAACTGTTCTGCGCGGAGAAAGATAAGAGCCTTTGTTCAGCGTTCGTGCCGGGCATCGCCTGAGTAAACGCCTCTGGAAACCACTCTGGTTTTCTGTTCCCGCTGACCGTGTGTCGTGCTCTCTCGCCCGTGCTGTCCACCACTCGCTGAAATTGCCCTGCTCTGTCATGACATTTCCGGCAAAAATCGCTACCATCCTGCCTATCATTCGCTGAAGGTTATCTCATGAAATTTATTTCATTCAATATTAACGGCTTGCGGGCACGTCCCCATCAACTCGAAGCACTGGTCGAGAAGCATCAGCCTGACGTCATTGGTCTGCAGGAAACGAAAGTCCATGATGATATGTTCCCGCTCGAGGATGTGGCTAAGCTGGGCTACAACGTGTTTTATCACGGTCAGAAAGGCCATTACGGTGTGGCACTGTTGACCAAGGTTCAGCCGGTCTCCGTGCGTCGGGGGTTTCCGGGCGATGGCGAGGATGCGCAGCGTCGCCTGATCATGGCTGAAATCCCCAGCCCGATTGGCGATATTACCGTGATAAATGGCTATTTTCCGCAGGGCGAGAGCCGCGACCACCCGACAAAGTTTCCGGCCAAAGAAAAATTTTACCGCGATCTGCAAAGCTATCTGAGCGAGAGTCTTACGGCGGATAAGCCCGTGCTGATCATGGGCGATATGAATATCAGCAGCACCGACCTGGATATTGGGATTGGCGAAGACAGCCGTAAACGCTGGCTGCGTACCGGTAAGTGTTCTTTCCTGCCCGAAGAGCGGGAATGGATGGACAGGCTGTTGAGCTGGGGGTTGGTCGATACCTGGCGTGCGCATAATCCCGATACCTGTGACCGTTTTTCCTGGTTCGATTACCGTTCTAAAGGGTTCGATGACAATCGCGGTCTGCGCATTGACCTGCTGCTGGCCAGCACCGGGCTGGCCTCGCACTGCATTGAGAGCGGTATTGACTACGATATTCGTGGCATGGAAAAACCCTCTGACCATGCCCCGGTCTGGTCAACCTTCCGCTTCTGATAGCGCTGATGCGTGGTGCGCCCGCCCACCACGCGTTTTCTATTTCACTATTTTCCAGATCAGGTTGTTCGTCCCCAGCGATTTTTCGTCACGCGCGCACTGTAACAGGACGCCTTCTGATTTCACGACTGCGCCCTCGGTATAATTGCGGTTTTCGAAAATACAGCACTGCATACAGTTCTGCTGATTATTTTGTCCCTGAGTCCAGGCTTCCCGCGGCATATCAACAATCACATCCGTATTAGTTCCGCCTGTAGACGGATGATAATTCGCCTGGGCCGGCCCACAGACAATCAGTGCGGCCAGCATGAGCAGTGCAGTTTTACGCATTATTCGGTTTCCTTAGTTTTACGCCGTGCTTTGCGCTGCGGACGTTTTTGTCCGGTGGACGGTAACCCACGAAACGCCTGTCCCGACGGTTGCTGCCGTGCCTGATGAATAAGCCCACTCAGCGTGTGCACCAGCGGTTGCATAAACTCATCATAACGGCAGGCCTTTTCACTAATCCGTGTCAGTGTCGATTCCCACTGGGCGGTCATGTCCGGCCGGGCTGCCAGATCCGGTAACGAATGGATCAACGCCTTACCCGTGTCGGTAGAATGAATATAGCGCCCTTTCTTCTGTAAAAATGACCGGCGGAACAATAATTCTATGATCCCCGCGCGCGTGGCTTCCGTTCCTAAACCATCGGTCGCACGAAGCACTTTCTTTAATTCTTTATCCTGAACAAAACGCGCGATACCGGTCATGGCTGACAGAAGCGTGGCATCCGTAAAATGGCGAGGTGGCTGCGTTTGCTTGGCCAGCACCTCGCCGTGCTCACACAGCAGGACGTCCCCTTCCGCCACGACCGGCAGCGGCATGCCGTCATTTTCTTCATCACGCTCTTTACTGCCCAGCAAAGCACGCCAGCCCGCCTCAGCCAGAAAGCGGGCCTTCGCCACGAATTTACCGCCCGCAATATCCAGTTCAATAGTGCATTTACGAAACATCGCATCCGGGCAGAACTGCATCAGATACTGACGCGCGATCAGGCCATAAACCTGCTGTTCATTGTCATTCAGCCTGACAGCGCTGGCGCGTGCTGTGGGAATAATGGCATGGTGCGCATCCACTTTTTTGTCGTCCCAACAGCGGTTTTTACGATCGGCATCAAACTCCGCAGGCGGCGTCAGATCGGGCTGGTGAACCTGAATGGCATTCAGCACTGCGTGACGACCAGCAAAATGCTCATCGGGCAAATAGCGACTGTCGGAACGGGGATAGGTAATCAGTTTGTGGGTTTCATACAAGCGCTGACAGATATCCAGCACCGCCTGCGCGCTCAGGCCAAAGCGTTTTGCCGCCTCAATCTGCAGTGCCGAGAGCGAAAACGGGAGTGGCGCAGTGTCGCTTTCGCGCTTATCACTGTATGCGGTGACACGCGCAGGCTGACCGGTAATGCGGGCAACCACATGCTCTGCCAGACTCCGCTTGAGTAAGCGCCCTTCTTCATCCTGCCAGGGCTCACAGGCTTCACTGGGGACCCAGTTGGCAACAAAGCGGATGTCATCTGGCGTCACGATATGCGCTTTAACTTCAAAATAGTCTTTCGGCACAAAGTTTTCGATCTCTTCGTCGCGGCGCACCACCAGCCCCAGCACGGGTGTTTGCACCCGCCCCACCGACAATACGCCATCGTAACCGGCATTACGGCCCATTAACGTCCAGGCGCGGGTCATGTTGATGCCATACAGCCAGTCCGCCCGGGCGCGAGCCAGGGCGGAAACACACAGGGGGATAAACTCACGGTTTTCACGCAGGCGACTGACTGCGCGTTCGACCGCCTGAGGATTGAGATCGTTGATCAGGCAGCGCTGCACCTTACTGCGTTTCTCGGCCGGCAGTTGCAGGTAATCCAGCACTTCGTCCACTAACAGTTGCCCTTCCCGATCCGGGTCACCGGCGTGAACCACTTCGTCCGCCTGCGCCAGCAACCCCTCAACCACTTTAAGCTGCTTAGCGACAGAGGGCCGCGGCTGCAGGCGCCACTTTTCAGGAATAATGGGCAGATCGGCCAGTGACCAGCGTGCGTAACGGCCGTCATAAGCATCGGGCTGCGCCTGCTCAAGTAAATGCCCTACGCACCAGGTGACGACCTGATCATTGCCACAGGCAATGAATCCGTCACCGCGGCGGTGCGGTTTAGGTAACACATCGGCAATGGCCCGTCCGAGGCTGGGTTTCTCTGCTATAAACAAACGCATTAAATCGGGTAATCCTTAACGTCAGCGAACAACAATGATGGCAGCGCCTGCCCCGTGCACGACGACAGTGCAGGATCACGGCCTGGCGCCATCGGATGCAGGCAGCCGGTTTCCCCGGACACAGCACGCGGCGCTGCCAGTGAAGACAGCGCTATAGTAGCCTGGCGGCACGCTGCTGATAAGCGTGCCGGATTTGCGAGGAAACGCTTCGCTCATTACGTGCGCAGTTTACCGCGCATCGCGTGGTTCAGACAGGTTCAGAAATAGCGGACGAAGGGTGCCGTGTCGGGATGAACCACGGTGGTGCTGGACTTAAGCTGCGGCGTGCCCAGATAGAGAAAGCCCACAATCGCGTCCTGCTCACGGCAGCCGAACGCCTCACGCACCTGCGGATCGTCGGTCCAGACGCCGCTCCGCCAGATGCCATTAAAGCCCTGAGCGACAGCAGCCATCTGCATCGCCATCACGGCACAGCTGGCAGAGGCGATTTGTTCCCAGCGCGGCACCTTGTGATTGATCTCGCAGTGCGCCACGACGGTGATGATCATGGGCGCACGGAACGGCGCCTGACTGGCTTTATTGATGGCTTTCTCATCCATCTGGTTGTCCCGCGCCGCTTTTTCCAGTAGCTGACTCAGGCGATCGCGGCCTTCATTTTCAACAATAATAAATCGCCAGGGTTGCAGGCCGCCGTGATCGGGTGCGCGCATGCCCGCGCGCAGGATGTTATCCAGCGCTTCACCGCTGGGGGCCGGTTCCGCCAGACGCGAGGCCGAACGACGATTAACCAGTAATTCTAGTGCGTCCATGTTTTTCTCCTGACAGTAAAAGCACGGGTAATCCTGGCACAAGTGGATTTTTTGTAACAGTCCAGGGTGATTTCCTGCTGACTTTTGTTTCGCTGCTCTTTAGGATGAGGTCGTTAACGGAGACCTGGCCCGCCTGGTGGCTATTTCCGGCTATATCAAAATGGAGAATGTGATGCGCACACTGTGGCGAATAATTGCGGGTCTGTTCCGCTGGACCTGGCGAGTGTTGAATTTTATCAGGGAATGTATTCTCAACCTGTTTCTGGTTTTCTTAATTATTGTCTATGTGGGGATCTGGCTTCAGATCAGCGGCTCAGGCAGCCGTTCCTCCGCCCCGGTACAGCAAGGTGCGCTAAAAGTGGATTTGACCGGTGTGCTGGTCGACAAACCCTCCGTCAGCAACCGTCTGAGCAAAATTGGTCGTCAGTTATTAGGCACCAGTAGCGATCGTCTGCAGGAAAATTCCCTGTTTGATGTAGTAGATGCTATTCGTCAGGCCAAAGGTGACAGCAATATTAAAGGTCTGGTTTTAGACCTGCGTGATTTTGCTGGGGGCGATCAGCCTTCTCTGCAATATGTAGGTAAAGCGTTACGCGAGTTCCGCGACAGCGGTAAGCCTGTTTACGCCTTAGGCGACAGCTATAGCCAGGCGCAGTACTACCTTGCCAGCTATGCGACGAAAATCTATCTGTCGCCACAGGGCACCGTTGATTTGCACGGCTTTGCCACCAACGGTCTCTACTACAAAACGTTGCTCGACAAGCTGAAAGTCAATTCACACGTTTTCCGCGTGGGCACCTATAAATCAGCCGTTGAGCCCTTCCTGCGTGACGATATGTCGCCAGCGGCGCGTGACGCAGATAGCCGCTGGATTGGCCAGCTCTGGCAAAATTACCTGAATACCGTGTCTGCTAACCGCCAGATTACGCCTGAGCAGTTGTTCCCTGGCGCTGCCGCTATTATCGCAGGTCTGCAGGCCGTTAAGGGCGATACCGGAAAATATGCGCTGGATAACAAACTGGTCGATGTGCTGGGCTCACGCGCTGACGCGGACCAGGCGCTTATCCAGGCATTTGGCTTCGATAAGCAAAACAATGATTACCGTAACGTCAGCATTTATGATTACAACGTTAAACAGGATGCCAGCCAGCAAAAAGGCAACATTGCCGTGATTCTTGCCAGCGGTGCCATTATTGATGGTGATGAAACGCCGGGTAATGTGGGCGGCGATACGACAGCGGCGCAGATTCGCGATGCCCGACTGGATCCCAAAATCAAGGCCATTATTTTGCGGGTGAACAGCCCGGGCGGCAGCGTTACGGCGTCCGAAGCGATTCGTTCGGAACTGGCCGCAGCGAAAGCGGCAGGCAAACCGATTGTGGTCTCCATGGGCGGTATGGCAGCCTCGGGCGGCTACTGGATCTCGACGCCAGCCAGCTACATTATTGCCAGCCCCAGCACGCTGACCGGCTCTATCGGCATCTTTGGCGTGATTAACACGCTGGAGAACAGCCTGGCCTCGATTGGTGTGCATACCGATGGCGTCGCGACCTCACCCCTGGCAGACGTCGCAAGCACCAAAGCGCTGCCTGAGGAAGTGCAGCAACTGATGCAGTTGACCATTGAAAACGGCTACCACAACTTCGTGGGACTGGTGGCGACATCGCGCCATAAAACACCGGAACAGATCGATGCCATCGCGCAGGGGCACGTCTGGACGGGCAGCGATGCCAAAGCCAATGGTCTGGTCGATGCGCTGGGCGATTTTGACGATGCGGTGAAAAAAGCGGCTGAGCTGGCGAAGGTTTCCCAGCCAGAGCTTGACTGGTATCAGGAAGATCCCGGCTTCCTTGACGTGATGCTGAATCAGATGAACGCGTCTGTTCAGGCCGTGCTGCCTGACACGATGAAAGCCTGGCTGCCTGCGCCCATGTACGATGTGATGAGCGCGATGAAGAATCAGCCCGGCCTGTTTGACCATCTGAACGATCCGCAAAACCGCTATGCCTTCTGCCTGAACTGCGGCGAAGTGCGATAAACCTCTCAGCCCGACTGCTTGTCGGGCTGCTTTTCCCTGCTGTTCCCCTTATACTGCCCGTTTTACGGCAAGTCTGAGTTTACCTATGCAAAAGAAAAATATTTACGTTGCCTACACGGGCGGTACCATCGGTATGCAACGTTCTGCTCAAGGTTATATTCCGGTTTCTGGTCATCTGCAGCAGGAACTGGCGAAGATGCCTGAGTTCCATCGCCCGGAAATGCCTGACTTCACGATTCATGAGTATCAGCCTCTGATTGACTCTTCTGACATGACCCCGCAGGACTGGCAGTCGATCGCCGAAGATATCCGGCTGAACTATGATCGCTATGATGGTTTTGTCATTCTGCACGGCACGGATACCATGGCATTTACCGCCTCTGCCCTGTCGTTTATGCTAGAAAATCTGGCTAAGCCGGTCATCGTTACGGGCTCACAGATTCCGTTAGCCGAACTGCGTTCCGATGGCCAACAAAACCTGCTTAATTCCCTTTACGTCGCTGCGAATTATCCCATCAATGAGGTGACGCTGTTTTTCAACAACACACTCTATCGCGGTAACCGTACCACTAAAGCGCACGCGGACGGTTTCAACGCCTTTGCGTCCCCCAACCTGTCAGCCTTGCTGGAAGCCGGGATTCATATCCGTCGTCTTAATACGCCGCCTGCACCTCAGGGCAAAGGCGAGCTGATTGTTCATACCATTACCCCGCAACCTATTGGCGTGGTGACAATTTATCCGGGCATCTCTGCAGATGTCGTGCGTAACTTTTTACGTCAGCCGGTTAAGGCGCTGATTTTACGCTCGTACGGTGTCGGTAACGCGCCGCAAAACGCCGAGTTTCTGTCTGAACTTCAGCAGGCCAGCGAACGCGGCATTGTGGTCGTCAACCTGACCCAGTGTATTTCTGGCAAGGTCAATATGGGTGGCTACGCCACCGGGAATGCTCTGGAGCACGCTGGCGTCATCAGCGGCTTTGATCTGACGGTTGAAGCGGCGCTGACGAAACTTCACTATCTGTTGAGCCAGGATCTGTCCAGCGATCAGATCCGCGCCAAAATGCAGCAGAACCTGCGTGGCGAACTGACAGACCACTAAGATGGAGTCAACGGCAATGAAACGGGCATTAATCATTATCGACATCCAGAACGACTTCTGCCCCGGCGGCCCAATGGCCGTCAAAGAAGGCGATCATACGGTCGAGGTTGCTAACCGCTACGCCCGTGCTTTTCATGAGAATGGTGAGTGCGTCGTAGCCCTGCAGGACTGGCATCCAGCCGATCACGGTAGTTTTGCTTCCGTATCCGGCGAACCTGTCTATACCCTCGGTGAACTCAACGGCCTGCCACAGATCTGGTGGCCGGATCATGGCGTGCAGCATTCTGCGGGGGCTGATTTTCATCCCGGACTTGATCGCAGCCTGTTCGACGCGGTTTTCCATAAAGGGCAGGATCAGGACGTAGACAGCTACAGCGCCTTTTTTGACAACGGACACCGACGCAAGACAGAACTGGACAGTTGGTTACGCGCACGCGATATCACGCATCTGGTCATGCTGGGCCTGGCGACGGATTACTGCGTGAAGTACAGCGTGCTGGATGCACTTGAACTGGGTTATCAGGTCGAGGTCGTGGCGGCAGGCTGCCGTGGCGTTAATCTCAACCCAGAAGACAGCGACATCGCGCTGGCGCAGATGGCGGCTCAGGGCGCCGTCATTATCTGAAAAAGGGCTGGCTATACGCCAGCCCTTTTTGCTCTTCCATACGATGCCCGCCTGCGCGTGGCTGACTGGCGACTTACCGCGCCATTAATGCAGATGAATGCGCGTGACGTCCGGTTCGATACCAAACTCTTCTTTTAACTGCTTTTTCGATTTGGTCACCATTTCGCCATTTTTGCCGATGGTCATATGCTGTGGCGCATCATTATTGCGCGCCTGCCACATCATAACCAACTGCAGGCTGTTATCACGCTGTTGCTGCGTCAGCGCCACTCCATCCGGCCATTTTCCGGTTTCAACGGCCGTCATCAGGCGTTCATAAATTTCGGGTGTCATAGCATCAAGCATGGCTTCAAGTTGCTGTTTCATTGTTAGCCCTTAATCTCGTCGCCTTGTGGACTGGTGAAGTTCAGCGAGGCTGAGTTCACACAGTAACGCTCACCGGTCGGCTGCGGCCCATCAGGGAAAACATGGCCGAGATGAGAATCACAGTTGCCGCAACGGATTTCAATACGCTGCATACCGTGCGAGTTATCTTCCAGATAACGAATAGCCTCATCGCTGACGGGCTCATAAAAACTCGGCCAGCCACAGCCTGAATCGTATTTCGTCTCTGAAAGAAACAAGGGCGCGTTGCACACCAGGCAGTGATAAATCCCTTCCTGCTTGTTATGCAGCAGCGCACCGCTGTACGGCGGCTCCGTGCCACGCTGTTGCGTGACATAGCGCTGCATCTCAGTTAACTGGGCGATTTTTGCGTCGGGTGCGGTTTCTTTAGGCATTTGAGCAATTCCGGGATGTCATTCTGAAAAAATCGACTAGTATTCTAACAAATGATCAACATTAGTCGGGTCTTTTTTTGTGCTCTGCCCTTCGGTCCGTATCTTACAAGGTGGATTTGTGATTTTGATCACCTTTTCTCTGGCATATCCCTATATATTCGGCGAAGGTTTCAACAGAGCACGATGTTCGCGGAAGCGCGCAAGCGGTTGCGCGTCAAATAATTCCTGTTCGGTGGATTGACCTGTCGCAACAATTGACACGATTCCGCTTGACGCCTGGTAAGGTTTTTGTAATTTTACAGCCAACCTTTTATTCACTAACAACTAGCTGGTGGAATATATGACTATCAAAGTAGGTATCAACGGTTTTGGCCGTATCGGTCGCATCGTTTTCCGTGCTGCTCAACAGCGCTCTGACATCGAAATCGTTGCTATCAACGACCTGCTGGACGCTGACTACATGGCGTACATGCTGAAGTACGACTCTACTCACGGCCGTTTTGACGGCACCGTTGAAGTACAGGACGGCGCTCTGGTTGTTAACGGTAAGAAAATCCGTGTTACCGCTGAGAAAGATCCGGCTAACCTGAAGTGGGGCGAAGTGGGCGTTGACGTCGTTGCTGAAGCAACCGGTATCTTCCTGACCGACGAAACCGCACGTAAGCACATCACTGCTGGCGCGAAAAAAGTGGTTCTGACCGGTCCATCTAAAGATGACACCCCAATGTTTGTTCGTGGTGCTAACTTCGACAAATACCAGGGCCAGGACATCGTTTCTAACGCCTCTTGTACCACTAACTGTCTGGCCCCGCTGGCAAAAGTCATTAACGATAAATTTGGTATCGTTGAAGGCCTGATGACCACCGTACACGCCACTACCGCAACGCAGAAAACCGTTGATGGCCCGTCTCACAAAGACTGGCGCGGTGGTCGTGGTGCATCACAGAACATCATCCCGTCTTCTACCGGCGCCGCTAAAGCGGTAGGTAAAGTGCTGCCAGAACTGAACGGCAAACTGACCGGTATGGCATTCCGCGTACCTACGCCTAACGTTTCTGTTGTTGACCTGACCGTTCGTCTGGAAAAAGCTGCATCTTACAAAGAAATTTGTGCCGCTATCAAAGCCGCGGCTGAAGGCGAGATGAAAGACGTGCTGGGCTACGTTGAAGATGACGTGGTTTCTACCGACTTCAACGGCGAAGTTCTGACCTCAGTATTCGATGCCAAAGCCGGTATCGCGCTGAATGACAACTTCGTTAAACTGGTTTCCTGGTACGATAACGAAACCGGTTATTCAAACAAAGTTCTCGACCTGATTGCGCTGGTTGCTGCTAAATAAGGCAGCCAGACACGAGACAATAAGGGTGACTTCGGTCACCCTTTTTTTGATCCCTTCACTATGGAGTCAGGCATGCAAGACAAACTCTTTTCCCTTCCCGTGGTTAAACAAATCACGCCTTATCTGTCGCAACGTCAGGTGGGTGAACTCCCGGTTATCATTGTCAGCCATCCGCGTGTACGGGCGGCCGTGACCTTACAGGGCGCGCATCTGATTGCCTGGCAACCGAGCGGTGAGAAGCCCGTCATCTGGCTGAGCGATAAGAGCCCTTTCCTGCCTGGTAAGGCGATTCGCGGCGGTGTACCGATTTGCTGGCCCTGGTTTGGACCGGCAGGAGAGCCTGCCCATGGCTTTGCCCGAAATCAGTCATGGACGCTCTCTGCGCATGATGAAAACGAAGACGGCGTGCTGCTGACATTTGTGCTGGAAAGTACCCCACAAACGCTGAAACTGTGGCCGCATGACTTTACCCTTATCGCCCGCTTCCGTCTGGGCCAGCATTGCGAAATTGAGCTGGAAGCCTACGGTGATTATGAATCGACAGCCGCGCTACACAGCTATTTTAACGTGGCGGACAGTGCGAGCGTTGAGGTCACCGGACTGGGTGAACATTACATCGACAAGGTCAAAGATAACCAGCCGGGTCAGAGCGAGGGTAAACAGCGCTTTACCGAGCGCGTGGATCGTATCTTCACTGCGCCAAAAGACTGTTCAGTTATCAACGATCTGGCTGGAAAACGGCAAATTGAAGTGTACCACCATCACCATAGTGACGTTGTCACGTGGAATCCCGGTGTGGCGCTGTCGTGTAGCATGGCGGACATGCCAAATGAGGGTTATAAAACGATGGTGTGTGTTGAAACCGCGCGCATCAGCAAACCGTTGCGCAGTGCAGGCGACAACCCTGCCCGACTGGCGACGACAATACGTTTGAAAAATAAGGCCTGAGGCGCGTTCAGACCACATCCAGCGGCAGTT
This sequence comes from Pantoea sp. SGAir0183, assembly GCF_043545505.1. Classification (NCBI taxonomy): domain Bacteria; kingdom Pseudomonadati; phylum Pseudomonadota; class Gammaproteobacteria; order Enterobacterales; family Erwiniaceae; genus Pantoea; species Pantoea sp. SGAir0183. The sequence goes on along the minus strand of NZ_CP028053.1, from coordinate 1,995,160 downwards.
TGTGTTGTGGCGGCGGAAAAGCCCTGTCGAGTCTGAGACAGTCCTCCTCGCTCAGGGTAATGTCCAGCGCAGCCGCATTTTCACGAACATGTACCAGTGAACTGGCTTTAGGGATGGCAATGACATCGCCATCCCGAATCGCCCAGGCCAGCAGAAGCTGTGCCACGGTGATGCCTTTTTGGCGGGCAATTGCGTTCAGAGCGGGGTCGGTAAACAGCTGACTGCGTAACCGACCGGCCTGTGCCAGGGGACAATACGCCATGACGGGCATCGCGCACTGGCGACAGAGCGGTAGCAAATCGTATTCAATACCGCGGGAACCCAGATGATAAAGCACCTGATTGGTGGCACAATTTTCGCCACCCGTTTCGGCCCACAGGGCGTCCATGTCCTCGCTGTCGAAATTTGAAACACCCCACGCACGAATTTTGCCCTGCTGCTGCAAGGTCTGCATCGCGCTGATGGTTTCGTCGAGTGGCACACTGCCGCGCCAGTGCAAAAGATACAAATCAATTCGATCCGTTTGCAGACGACGCAGGCTGGCCTCGCAGGCGGCGATGGCATCCTGTTTCCCGGCATTCCATGGATAAACTTTCGATACCAGCAGGGCCTCATCACGCCGTCCCTTCAGGGCATCGCCTACCACTTCTTCGGCGCCACCCTCTGCATACATTTCAGCGGTATCCACCAGCCGCAAACCGGCATCCAGCCCTGCCTGAAGCGCACTGATTTCCTGTTGCCGGCTGGCGGGATCCTCCCCCATATACCAGGTGCCAAGACCGATTGCCGGAATCTGACGCTGACCTGCAATATCGATATATTTTGTCATCAGGTTCTCCTGCACTAAATGGGGGCATATGCACCCTGAGAGCGCACAGCCTGCACTCGCGGGGTGCGCCGCATCAGAAGGTATAGCTGACGCCTGTCCAGACCGTAAACTGTCCGCTTTTATCAACCATCGGACTGTCTTTGATTTCGCTGGCAAAGCGGGTGTAACGCCCTGAAAGACTGGCATTCCACTGCGGGGTAATGCTATAGCTGGCGTTCATTTCCACATAAGGCGACCAGCTGTCATCCGGATGATAACGACGAATTCCGGTCCGATCGCTTTCGTTACCCGATACGCCATAGTAGTAGCGGTTTTGATTCGCGCTGTTCCACAATGCACCAATTCCCGGCGTAAAGGTAAAGTCGCCAAAGCTGAAACGGTAAAGATAGGTCAAATCCCAGACGATACCGTTGCTGTTGTTAAGCACATCGCCTAACAATGAGGTCCGTATGATGCCCCAGTCATCCGTGTGCCGGTAAGTCACCCCGCCCATCAACGTCATTCGGCGCTTATCCAGCCCCTTCATATCCCCCAGATCGTTGTCATCCGGGTCGTATTGCTGCGGCGAACCCAACAGCGACAGAGAGAGCTGATCCTGTGGGTCTTTCCACACGTAATAGCCACCCTGCAGGGTGTTAAACCAGAATTTTTCCCCTTCGTAATTGATGATGGGAACAGGCAAATAGCGGTCCTGTCCACCACGATAAGGTGACTGCGCATAAATCACTGATGCACCGAGTGATAAGGGTGCGGCTTGTACTGACTGGCCCAGAAAATAACAAGGGATAAGTGCAATAAGCACGTTAAGTTTGAATTGGTTCACAATTTATTCATTCCATAAATATAACAATCACACATAGAGTCTAACGCTTTTTACAGACTGAATTAACCTTATATCAAAATCATCTACCGCGTTTGCCGCAGAATGTGGCATAACCGGGTTGAAGGCATCACAGAACGGGGGTTAACTGAGGAAAAACGTTTCGCAACAAAATGATTTTGTTATTGATATGTGGCTCACTAATCAAAAATCTATGATGAAATTTCCTGAATGCCTTCTACAGTTAAACTTAATACCCGAGTTTTTGTACTTACCAAGTAACCATAAAAGTTGTGCATCCCGATAAGAACGATCAGGTTGGCATAAGGGTTGCTGTAGTAAACAGATTAATATCTTCCGGGAGCTGTACGAGCACTGATTATTGCTCCTTTACCTGTGCTAAAAACGAAAGGACGGGCATCGCTATGAATATATTCGATCACTATCGTCAGCGTTATGAAGCTGCCAAGGACGAAGAGTTCACACTGCAGGAATTTCTGACTATCTGTAAACAGGATCGCAGTGCATACGCCAACGCAGCAGAGCGACTCTTAATGGCTATTGGTGAGCCAGTAATGGTCGACACTGCCCAGGAGCCACGCCTTTCCAGAATCTTTTCTAACCGGGTTATGGGACGTTACCCAGCGTTCGAAGAGTTTTACGGTATGGAGGAAGCGATTGAGCAGATCGTGTCCTATTTGAAACACGCAGCGCAAGGCCTTGAAGAGAAGAAGCAGATTCTCTATTTACTGGGTCCGGTGGGTGGCGGTAAGTCCTCCCTGGCTGAGCGCCTGAAATCGCTGATGCAACGCGTCCCTATCTACGTGCTCAGCGCCGACGGCGAACGCAGTCCGGTCAACGACCATCCGCTGTGCCTGTTCAACCCGCAGGAAGACGCTAACATTCTGGAAAAAGAGTACGGCGTACCGCGTCGCTACCTTGGCACCATTATGTCGCCCTGGGCCGCCAAACGTCTGCATGACTTTGGCGGAGATATTACACGCTTTAAAGTCGTTAAAGTCTGGCCGTCGATTCTTGAGCAGTTAGCCATCGCCAAGACAGAGCCGGGCGATGAGAACAACCAGGATATCTCTGCGTTGGTCGGTAAGGTCGACATTCGCAAACTTGAAAACCACGCGCAAAACGATCCTGATGCCTACGGTTACTCTGGCGCACTGTGCCGGGCTAACCAGGGCATCATGGAATTCGTTGAGATGTTTAAAGCGCCGATTAAGGTTCTGCACCCTCTGCTTACTGCCACGCAGGAAGGAAACTACAACGGTACGGAAGGGATTTCAGCCCTGCCGTTTAACGGCATCATCCTGGCGCACTCAAACGAATCCGAATGGGTGACCTTCCGCAACAATAAAAACAACGAGGCTTTCCTCGACCGTGTTTACATCGTTAAAGTGCCTTACTGCCTGCGCGTGTCTGAGGAAATTAAGATTTATGAAAAGCTGCTGAATCACAGTGAGCTGTCCACTGCGCCTTGTGCACCTGGCACGCTTGAGACGCTGGCGCGCTTCTCTATCCTGTCGCGTCTGAAAGATCCCGATAACTCGAGCATCTACTCCAAAATGCGCGTGTACGATGGTGAAAGCCTGAAGGATACCGACCCGAAAGCGAAATCCTGGCAGGAGTACCACGATTATGCGGGCGTGGACGAAGGCATGAATGGCCTGTCAACGCGTTTCGCCTTTAAAATCCTGTCACGCGTATTTAACTTCGACCATGCTGAAGTTGCCGCCAACCCGGTGCACCTGTTCTATGTGCTGGAACAGCAGATTGAACGTGAGCAGTTCCCACAGGATCAGGCGGAAAAATACCTTGAGCATCTCAAAGGCTATTTAATTCCTAAATATGCGGAGTTTATTGGCAAAGAGATTCAAACGGCTTATCTGGAATCCTATTCCGAATATGGTCAGAATATTTTCGACCGTTATGTAACTTATGCGGATTTCTGGATTCAGGATCAGGAGTATCGCGATCCGGATACCGGACAATTATTTGACCGCGAATCGCTGAATGCCGAGCTGGAGAAAATTGAGAAGCCTGCCGGGATTAGTAACCCTAAAGATTTCCGTAATGAAATTGTCAATTTTGTGCTGCGTGCAAGAGCGCATAATAATGGCAGAAATCCCAACTGGACCAGCTATGAAAAACTCCGTACGGTCATTGAGAAAAAGATGTTCTCCAATACCGAAGAGCTGTTGCCGGTTATCTCGTTCAACACCAAAACCTCTACGGATGAGCAGAAGAAACACGACGATTTTGTCGATCGCATGATGGAAAAAGGCTATACCCGCAAACAGGTTCGCCTGCTGTGTGAATGGTATCTGCGCGTGCGTAAATCGTCCTGATCAAAGTCTGTAAGCAAACCGGTGCGGGATAGCACCGGTCATATTAAGGTCGGGTCAGCCCGGCCTGCTTGCAATGTAGTTTGGGGGAACATCATGGCCTATTTTATCGATCGCCGACTGAACGGTAAAAACAAGAGTGCGGTTAATCGCCAGCGCTTCTTACGTCGTTACAAGTCGCAGATTAAGCAGTCGATTTCCGAGGCCATTAACAAACGCTCGGTAACCGACGTCAGCAGTGGCGAATCCGTCTCTATTCCCGTAGATGATATCAATGAACCCATTTTTCATCAGGGGCGTGGTGGACAACGTCATCGCGTTCATCCAGGCAATGATCACTTCGTGCAAAATGACCGTGTTGAACGCCCACAAGGCGGGGGCGGTAGCGGTTCAGGTCAGGGAAATGCCAGTCAGGATGGTGAAGGTGAGGATGAATTTGTTTTTCAAATTTCCAAAGATGAATATCTGGATCTGCTGTTTGAGGATCTGGCGCTGCCCAATCTGCGGAAAAATCAGCACCGCCAGTTGAATGAGTACAAAACGCACCGTGCCGGATTTACCTCGAATGGCGTTCCCGCTAACATCAGCGTGGTCCGTTCTTTACAAAATTCCCTGGCCCGACGTACAGCGATGACGGCAGGTAAGCGCCGCCGGCTCCATGAGCTTGAGGATGCCCTCAGCGAAGTAGAAAAGTCAGAGCCCGCTCAGTTACTCGAAGAGGAACGCCTGCGCAAGGAGATTGCCGAACTGCGCGCGCGCATTGACAGAGTGCCCTTTATTGACACCTTTGACCTGCGCTATAAAAACTTCGAGAAGCGGCCCGAGCCTTCCAGCCAGGCGGTCATGTTTTGCCTGATGGATGTCTCCGGCTCAATGGATCAGGCGACGAAAGATATGGCAAAACGCTTTTATATTTTGCTCTATCTGTTCCTCAGCCGGACTTATAAAAACGTCGAGGTGGTCTACATCCGCCATCATACTCAGGCAAAAGAAGTCGATGAGCAGGAGTTTTTCTATTCGCAGGAAACCGGCGGCACCATCGTCTCCAGCGCACTGAAACTGATGGATGAGGTTGTGAAGGAGCGCTACGATCCGGCGCAATGGAATATCTACGCCGCGCAGGCGTCGGATGGTGACAACTGGGCAGACGATTCACCGCTCTGCCACGAGATTCTGGCAAAAAACCTGTTGCCGGTGGTGCGTTACTACACCTACATCGAGATAACACGTCGCGCGCATCAGACCTTATGGCGCGAATACGAACATCTGCAGTCAATGTTCGACAACTTTGCGATCCAGCACATCCGGGAGCCCGAAGATATTTATCCTGTGTTTCGTGAGCTGTTTCACAAACAGGCAATGGAAGCCTGAGACACTAAGCCGACGCCCAGTCGGCTTTTTTATTGTATTTATAACCTCTTAAAATGCGGTCTTGCCTGCTGCAAGCTATCTAACTCCCCTATTAGCCTTGTTAACTGGGATTATCCAGTGCATTAGCAATTAAGATAAATTGCAAAATGACAATGACAACTCATTGATAAAACATTATCTTGCAGACATAGCATGGATGTTTCTACACCTTAGTTAACATTGTCTGCCGTATCTCAGGAGACCGCGTTTGAACCACACTATTGTTTATAGTCTTTTCATTATTGGATCCGTGCTGGTTGCGTCGAGTATCTTGCTCAGTTCCTTTTCGTCCCGATTGGGCATTCCTATCCTGGTGATTTTTCTGGCGCTGGGCATGCTGGCCGGCATTGACGGTATTGGCGGCATCGCATTTGATAACTATCCGGCGGCCTACCTGATCTCTAACCTTGCCCTGGCAATCATCCTGCTGGACGGCGGCATGCGCACCAAAGCCAGCTCCTTTAAGGTGGCGCTCGGACCGGCCTTATCACTGGCAACCGTAGGCGTGATCATTACGGCAGGCCTGACTGGCATGGTCGCGGCCTGGCTGTTCAGGCTCGATATGATGCAGGGCTTCCTGATTGGTGCGATTATCGGCTCCACCGACGCGGCAGCGGTATTTTCCCTGCTCGGTGACAAAGGTCTGAATGAACGTGTCAGTGCCACGCTGGAAATTGAGTCCGGCAGCAATGACCCAATGGCGGTGTTTCTGACCATTACGCTGATCGAAATGATTGAGCAGGGACGAACCGGTCTGGACTGGATGTTCGTGGTGCATCTGATTCAGCAGTTCGGTCTGGGGATTGTCCTCGGTCTGGGCGGTGGCTGGGCCCTGCAGCAACTGATTAACCGCATGAATCTGGCTCCCGGCCTGTATCCCTTACTGGCACTGAGCGGCGGCATTCTGGTCTTTGCGCTGACCACCGTGCTGGAAGGCAGCGGCATCCTCGCCGTCTATCTGTGCGGCTTCTTACTGGGTAACAGCCCTATCCGCAACCGTTTCGGCATTTTGCAGACCTTTGACGGTATGGCCTGGCTCAGCCAGATCGGCATGTTTATCGTACTGGGATTGTTAGTCACGCCCTCCGACCTCTGGCATATCGCTGTTCCGGCGATGATTCTGTCCCTGTGGTTAATTCTGGTGGCACGTCCGCTGTCGGTGTTTATCGGCCTGTTACCGTTCCGTGGCTTCACGGCGCGGGAGCGTATCTTTATCAGTTGGGTCGGTCTGCGCGGAGCAGTGCCGATTATCCTGGCCGTCTTCCCGATGATGGCCGGTCTGGAAAATGCCTCGCTCTATTTTAATATTGCGTTTTTCGTGGTGCTGGTTTCCCTGATGCTACAGGGCACCTCGCTGGGCTTTGCGGCGAAGAAAGCCAAAGTGGTGGTTCCGCCTACCGCCTCTCCGATTAGCCGTATCGGGCTGGATATTCATCCGGAGAATCCGTGGGAGCAGTTCGTCTATCAGCTCAGCGCCGACAAATGGTGCGTGGGCGCGGCACTGCGGGATTTACAGATGCCACGCGAAACCCGTATCGCCGCACTGTTTCGGGATAACGTGTTAATGCACCCCAACGGCGCAACGCGTTTAAAAGAGAATGACGTGATTTGTGTGATTGGCCGTGAGCGCGATCTGCCTGCGCTGGGCAAAATGTTCAGTCAGTCGCCGCCTGTCTCGCTGGATCAACGTTTCTTCGGCGACTTTATTCTGGATGCCGACGCGCGACTTCATGATGTCGCGCAGATTTATGGCCTTGAACTCGACGAAGATACGAACGCGCAACAGTCGCTGGGTCAGTTGATGATGAGTATGTTAGGCGGGGCACCTGTGGTCGGTGACCAGATAGAATGGAATCAACTGACATGGACGGTAGCGGAGAAAGAAGATAATCATATTGTTAAAATTGGCGTGCGCCCCAATGAAGACAAAGAATAATCTTATTTAAATAGCGCGGTTTAATTAGCTGAATTGCACTACGCTTTTATAACATTCAGTTAAAACGGGAGTTATCCATGAGTCACGTGGTTAAAATTGGTCGCTATGAAATTGTTGATGCGGAATTCAGCAGCGAAGACCCGGTGACGGTGAGTATTCCCTGCCACACCAATCCCGGCCTGAGTTATCAGCTTGACGGCTGGGATCAGGAAACCAGCGTACCGGCCTGGATCGACGGTAAAGAAGTGATATTAGCGATCGGTCATTACGATAAACAACAAGACCGCTGGGTATTAAAAAAACCCGCGTAAGCCCGGAGGATTACCGCCAGTCAGCCCGTTTGGCGGTAATTCCTAAAAATGGACCTGAATATCTCCGTGCATCACGCTTATCTCTGATACAATATTCTGCATATCAATAACTTAAACAAAACCCGCGCGATTATCCCCTGACTTTTTAAGAATTATTCCGTATTAACTCTGTCAAACATCTCCTGCATACTCTTCTCCAGTGCTGCATTTTTACGTGACTTGTCTCACGTTTAGAGAATCTGTTTTTTGCAGCGTTAATGGCTCTAATGACTGTAACAAACTGAAAACGTCCCGGTTTCGGGTTTTCAGTCGTTAACCCCTGAACGCGTACTTGATTCTGGTCAGGCCATCTTTTACTTCATTAAAGAGAGCAGGTTTTATGGCAAGTACAATTGTAATGAACAATGCGACTCGCTCGTGGAGCGGTCTTCGTAAAAATATTCTTGTAAAGCTTGCGTTAAGTTTTTCAGATCTCATTGCGCTGAATTTAGCGCTGTTTCTCTCTGCCGCGACCGTGCAGGGAATTTGGGGCGACCTTGATGCCTTTATTCCACCCCATCAAATTGAGAACCGTTTTATTGCGCAGTTTATTATGTCGGTGCTTTGCACCGGTTGGTTCTGGATGCGCCTGCGTCACTATACCTACCGCAAACCCTTTTGGTTTGAACTGAAAGAGATTGTTAAAACCCTCGTCGTGTTCTCTCTGCTGGATCTGGCGTTAATCGCCTTCTCCAAATGGGACTTCTCCCGCATGGTCTGGGTGTTCAGCTGGAGCTATGCCCTGCTGTTGCTGCCGTTAATGCGTGCAGGCGTGAAAAGCGCGATTAACCGGGCCGGACAATGGCAAAAAGAAACCATCATCATTGGCTCGGGCCGTAACGCTACCGAAGCTTACGCCGCATTACAAAGCGAGGAGATTCTCGGGTATAACGTTCAGGCGTTTATTTCCGTTGAAGACGCACCGCTGCAGCAGAGCGTTAATGGTGTGCCTGTTATCTCCGCCAACGATATTAACTGGCAGACCATCGACCGTGACAATGTGCAGTTCATTGTGGCAATGGAATACGAACAGCAGCCTGAGCGCGACCGCTGGCTGAAATTCTTGTCCAAAATGAACTGCCGTTCCGTGTCGGTTATCCCAACATTACGCGGTGTACCGCTTTACGGCACAGACATGTCCTTTATCTTCAGCCATGAAGTGATGATTCTGCGCGTCAGCAATAACCTGGCGAAGCATTCGTCACGCTTCCTGAAACGGGGATTTGATATTGTGGTAGCTTCGCTGCTGCTGCTCTTCCTGGCACCGGTTTTTGCCTTACTTTGCTATATGGTGAAGCGTGATGGCGGTAATGCCATTTATGGTCACGAGCGCGTGGGTCAGGATGGCAAGAAATTTAAATGTCTGAAGTTCCGTTCGATGGTCACCAATTCCAAAGAGGTGCTGGAAAACCTGCTGGCGACCAGCGAAGAAGCGCGTCGCGAATGGGACAAAGACTTCAAGCTGAAAAATGATCCGCGCATTACCCGCATCGGGGGCTTCCTGCGCAAAACCAGCCTGGATGAGTTACCTCAGCTCTGGAACGTGATTCGGGGTGAAATGAGCCTGGTCGGCCCACGTCCGGTTATCGAAGCGGAACTGGAACGTTATGCCGGCGACGTGGATTACTATCTGATGGCGAAGCCCGGGATGACCGGCCTGTGGCAGGTGAGCGGACGTAACGACATTGACTACGATACCCGTGTCTACTTTGATTCCTGGTATGTCAAAAACTGGGCGCTCTGGACGGATATTGCCATCCTGTTTAAAACAGCCGGTGTGGTATTACGCCGCGACGGCGCGTACTGATTTAGCCTGCGATGCCTGTTTCAGACAGGCATCGCCATTTCGCTGGTAATTCGCTTTCCTTTTGCTTTATTAATCATTACCCTCTTCCCTCGCTTTATCGTACGTTTACCCTCTGGTTGCTATGCAAAAATATACCCTGTTGCTGTTAAGCCTGGTGCTCCTGGCGCCTTTAGGCATCGATCTCTATTTACCCACGCTGCCGCAGATCGCAGACGGTCTGTCAACACCGGTGACGCTGATACAAACAACGATCCCCCTTTTCCTGCTGATAATGGGACTGGGTCAGCTGGTGAGCGGCCCGCTGGTCGATAACTGTGGGCGTAAACCTATTGCGCTGCTGGGCCTGACGCTCTACATAGCGGGCAGCGCCATTGCGGCCACCGCCAGCTCCTTCCCGCTGTTCCTGCTGGCCCGCGTCGTACAGGGCTGTGCAGTATGTTGTAGTGCCGTCGTTGCGTTCAGCGGCGTACGCGACCGGTTAAGTGGTGATGATGCCGCCCGGGCTTATGGCTTTCTGAATGGCGCACTGAATATCGTGCCCGCACTGGCACCGTTGCTGGGTGGACTGCTGGCCAGCGCCTTTGACTGGCGCGCGCCCTTCTGGTTCCTGTATACTTATGCCGCCGTCGTGATGCTGATGGTCATTATCTGGCTGCCGGAAACCCGTCCGGCCGATACGCTGCGTGTAAAAGGGCTTCCCGTTAATCAGTATGCCGCCATTTTACGTCAGCCGCGCTTTCTGGCCTTTGCCTTCGCGAATGCGGGCGCACTGGGCATGGTGCTGACGTATGTTTCACTGGCACCCCACATTCTGATGACCGAGGGCGGCCTGTCGCCTCTGGCATTCTCTTTTGCCTTTGGCGCGAATGGCTTTTGGATCATGCTGGTGAGTGTGGTGGTGAACAAGGCGATTCGTAAGGCGGGCAGGCCATTTTGCCTGGCGATGGGTTGCCTGACCATGCTACTGGGTGCTGGCCTGCTGCTGGCCGGTATGACACTGCTGCCTGACAGCCTGCAGTCACACTGGGCGCTGTATATGTTCCCTGTCGCCGTGGCCGTAGCCGGACTGGCCTTCACCGTCGGCCCGGCCACCAGCTATGCGCTGGAACCTTACCAACAGCAGGCTGGTGTCGCATCGGCGTTACAGGGTTTTATTCAGATGGCAGGCGGTGCAGCGGGGAGTTTGCTTATTGTCGCCCTGCCACTGGCAGAGAAAATGTCGCTGGCGTTGATGATGCTGCTGGGTGCAGCGCTGGCGTTCCTCGCCTGGCGCTGCAGTAAAAACATGCACAGCCGGATTACAGCGATTAAATAACGTTTACCGGAACGCGTGGAGCCAGGGCACACATCAGCTCATAACCTACCGTTCCGGCCGCTTTTGCTACCTGATCGATTTTGACATTGTTTCCCCACAGCTCGACAGGTGAACCAATGCCCGCCTGTGGGCAGGGTGTTAAATCAACGGTAATCATATCCATCGACACCGCACCCACGACCTGCGTCAGCACGCCATCAACAAAAACCGGCGTCCCGTTGGGCGCATGGCGAGGATAACCGTCGGCATAGCCACAGGCGACAACACCTATTCGCTGCGGCTGGGATGCCCGGTAGCGATAGCCATAACCCACGCCATCTCCGGCCTGAAGCTGCTGCACACCAATGATTTCACTGGACAGGGTCATCACCGGTTGAAGTCCACTGCTGGCCACGTCCTGCCAGTCACCGCTGGGTGACGCACCATACAAAATGATCCCCGGTCGCACCCAGTCCCGGTGCGCCTCAGGATGCCACAACGTACAGGCCGAATTGGACAGCGAGACCGGGCTGTCCAGCCCTTCGGTGGCGTCGGCGATTCGCTGTAGCGGCGCTACAATGCCGTCGGGATTTTCGGCATCAGCGAAATGCGCCATCAACGTAATATCCCCGACGTTTTCCAGCGCACGCAGTTTATGCCAGATGCCATTTACCTGTTCAGGGCGAAAGCCCAGTCGGTTCATACCGCTGTTTATCTTCAGGTAAATATCGACAGGCGCCGAGAGCGTCGCATTGGCCAGGGCATGAATCTGCCAGTTGCTGTGCACGCTGGTCGTCAGACGGTAACGATCGATTAAGGTCAGATCGTCAGGGTGAAAAAAGCCTTCAAGCAGCAGGATGGGTTTCTTCCACCCCTGCTCCCGCAGCAGAATGGCTTCTTCCATATTCAGTAACGCGAAGCCATCGGTGCTGGACAGACTTTCCCACACGCGGGTAATGCCATGGCCGTAGGCATTGGCTTTCACCACAGACCAGACACGTGATGCGGGGGCCGCACGACGCACAATGGCCAGGTTATGTCGCAACGCCTGTTGATTGATGGTTGCGACAATTGGACGTGACATACTTCCTCTCCCTGAAGGCTTAACGTGTAGCGTTAACGTTACGAAGCGGTGATCGGCTGGCCGCAAAACCAGGCAAATAACGGAAGACCGTGAGATCGTCCGATGCAATCGCTGGCGACGTGCCGGAAATGACATCAGCCAGTAACTGACCGGAGCCACAGGCCATTGTCCAGCCCAGTGTGCCGTGTCCGGTATTCAGATAAAGATTGGACAGCGGCGTCGCCCCGACAACCGGCGTACCGTCTGGCGTCATAGGACGCAGGCCTGTCCAGAAACTGGCCTGGCTGACATCACCCCCTTCAGGATAAAGATCTGTAACCACCATCTCCAGCGTTTCGCGACGCGCTTCAGGCAGTTTGGTGTTAAAACCCACAATTTCTGCCATACCGCCGACTCGAATACGGTTATCAAAACGTGTGACGGCCACTTTGTAGGTTTCGTCCAGGATGGTGGAGACGGGTGCCGCATCGGCATTCGTCACCGGAATCGTTAAGGAATAGCCTTTCAGAGGGTAGACCGGGATATCCACAATATTTTTCATCAACGCGGTGGACCAGGAGCCCAGCGCAACGACGTAGCTGTCGGCTTTAATCACCTCATCGCCGCACTTCACACCGTAAATCCGGTTACCGTCGCGCAGCAGCTGATCGATGGGTGTATTGAAGCGGAAGACCACACCGGCTTCCTCGGCCATTTTGGCCAGGCGCTGGGTAAAAAGCTGGCAGTCGCCGGTTTCATCATTTGGTAATCGCAGACCGCCGGTAAGTTTATGCTGCGTCGCCGCAAGGGCAGGCTCAACGCTGGCCAGCTGATGCGACTCCAGTAATTCATAGGGCACGCCGGCCTCGCGCAGAACGGCAATGTCTTTGCTTGCGCTCTCGAATTGCTGTTGCGTACGGAATAGCTGGAGCGTGCCGCCCTGTCGGCCTTCATAGGCAATGCCCGTTTCGGCGCGGAGGGCCTTCAGGCAATCGCGGCTGTATTCAGCAAGCCGGACCATGCGACTTTTATTCTGCTGGTAGTGCTGCATGTCACAGTTACGCAGCATATGCCACATCCACTCAAGCTGAAAGCGGCTGCCATCCAGCCGGATGGCCAGAGGCGCATGACGCTGAAACATCCATTTCATCGCCTTAAGCGGCACACCGGGTGCAGCCCAGGGCGCCGCATAGCCTGGCGAGATCTGCCCGGCATTTGCCGCGCTGGTTTCCATGGCGGGTTGAGGCTGACGATCGATCACGGTGACCTGATGGCCGGCGCGCGCCAGATACCACGCGCTGGTTACGCCCACAACGCCACTACCAAGAATAACTACGTGCATAAGTCCCCCGCGAAAATAAAAAGCATAATCCACTACTCACCGGTTAACATTCAGAGTGATCACAAAGTGGAAACATCCTTTACACAATCCATCCATTTCACCTCTTTTTGCGCCTACAGGTAACTAAAATCATTTCACGCCCTCAAATTCAGAGAATTATGCGTCCTTTATTAAAAAATCAGGCATAAATGACACCAGTTCTGGTTAATTATGCCTTTCACAGGAGAATCCTTCATAATCTCCCCCTCTGAAAAAATTCAGCATTTAATGCTGAAAAGTGACAGCTATTCAGTGTGTGGAGCTATTTAATCCCAGCGCGGTAAACCTGAAATGATTTTTCTGCCAAAGAATTCGTTTGAGTTCCCGGATCGGATAAGCGACAGTGAACTATCATTGATCTGTTCACTCAGTTTTTTTGGGTTCCTTTCTCAGGAAGAGCCTTAAATAAATCGTAACGGACAACGCGTCAGGGTGAGTCCGTTCGCCAAAACAGAGGTGCGCTATGACAACAATCTTTGACGATTCCATCATGGACAGCAAACGACTCAGCGACGGGCCCGACTGGACATTCGAGTTACTGGATGTCTATCTCGCTGAAATCGACCGCGTAGCGAAACACTACGGTCTGGATACCTACCCGCACCAAATTGAAGTGATTACCTCCGAGCAGATGATGGACGCCTACTCCAGCGTCGGTATGCCCATCAACTATTCGCACTGGTCGTTTGGCAAAAAATTTATTGAGACTGAGCAACGTTACAAGCATGGGCAGCAGGGTCTGGCTTATGAGATCGTGATTAACTCTAACCCCTGCATCGCCTATCTGATGGAAGAGAACACCATGACCATGCAGGCGCTGGTTATGGCGCACGCCTGCTATGGGCATAATTCCTTTTTTAAAAATAACTACCTCTTCCGCAGCTGGACCGATGCCAGCTCCATTGTGGATTACCTGTTATTTGCCAGAAATTACATTGCTGACTGCGAAGAGCGCTATGGCGTTGAAGAAGTGGAGCGCCTGCTCGATTCATGTCACGCCCTGATGAATTACGGTGTGGACCGCTATAAGCGCCCGCAAAAAATTTCCCTGCAGGAAGAGAAGGCCAGGCAAAAAAGCCGCGAAGAGTATCTGCAAAGCCAGGTCAATACCTTATGGCGCACCTTACCGCGGCGTGAAAAAGAAGCCGCGCATTTTGAAGCGGCGCGCTACCCTTCTGAACCGCAGGAAAACCTGCTCTACTTTATGGAAAAGAACGCGCCGCTGCTGGAGCCGTGGCAGCGTGAAATTCTGCGCATTGTGCGTAAGGTGAGTCAGTATTTTTATCCGCAGAAACAAACTCAGGTGATGAATGAAGGCTGGGCGACCTTCTGGCATTACACCATCCTGAATCACCTCTATGATGAAGGCAAAGTGTCAGAACGCTTTATGATGGAGTTCCTGCACAGCCATACCAACGTAATCTATCAACCGCCCTACAACAGCCAGTGGTACAGCGGTATCAATCCGTATGCACTGGGCTTTGCCATGTTCCAGGATATTAAACGTATTTGTCAGTCGCCGACGGAAGAGGATCGCTACTGGTTCCCTGATATTGCCGGTTCTGACTGGCTGAAAACCCTGCATTTCGCGATGCGTGAATTTAAAGATGAAAGCTTTATCAGTCAGTTCCTGTCGCCTAAGGTCATGCGTGACTTCCGGCTGTTCACTGTGCTGGACGACGACCGCAACAATTATCTGGAAATCGCCGCGATCCACGACGAGTCCGGCTATCGGGCCATTCGGCAGCAGCTTTCGGCACAGTACAACCTGAGTAATCTGGAGCCCAATATTCAGGTTTACAATGTGGACTTACGGGGTGATCGTTCCCTGACGCTGCGCTACGTGCCACAAAGCCGTGCACCACTCGATAAGAGCCGTCGGGAGGTGCTTAAGCACGTGCACCGCCTGTGGGGCTTTGATGTGATTCTGGAACAGCAGAATGAAGATGGCAGCGTCGAACTGTTGGATCGCAATCCGCCGCGCAATGTTCCCCTCTAAAACAGGCATAAAAAAAACCGGACGCGCAGTCCGGTTTTTTTTAGCGCTTAGCGCCTAAGTCGTTCGGCATACTCTTTTGCATCGAATGCCAGATATCTCCACTCTGGCGTCCGTAATGCCGGACACACTCCACGATTTCATCCTGAGTGGGCTGTTTGTCACACAGGTCGAGCAGTGTCAGATAAAACTCGCGGGCGACTTTACGGGCTTCCGGATTGGAGAAATAGTGCCGCCCAACGCGCGTATACAGCCCTTTCAACCCATTCAGGATCAGGCCATAAATCGGATTGCCCGAGGCGAACGCCAGGCCGCGAAACACCCGATAATCGAGTTCCGTATAGCTGTCCACCTGATCGTCGGTTTGCGCGACGGCCTGCAGCACCTCACGCGCCTTCTCAGGATAGTGGCGCAGCGCGCGGCTGATAAAGATAGAAGAAATATTGGTGCGCACCGACAACAGGTTATCGATCAAAGCCGGTACACTATCGTGGTCCAGGCGCGCCAGGGTTTCCAGAATGTTCAGACCCGACGTTTCCCAGAAATCGTTAACGCGCGTGGGCTTTCCATGCTGAATGGTTAACCAGCCGTCTCGCGCCAGGCGTTGTAACACTTCACGTAACGTTGTACGCGTTACGCCAATCAGTTCAGAAAGCTCACGTTCGGCAGGAAGGATCGATCCGGGTGGAAAACGGCTGTTCCAGATGCTTTCAATAATATACTCTTCAGCAAATCCGGCTGGACTCTGCGCCTTAATAACCATAACTGTGTGTTCTCATTGCTTTCTGGATCGTAATGGGCACTCATCATACCAGAGCGCCTATAGCGGATATAGCCTTGTCAACGATTAAAAATGCGGTTCAGCACAAAAATAAGACAGATTACCATGCTGCGCCATACGTGCGAGGATGCCTTAGGTTACGCCCTGAAAACCGCCTCGGGCAGCAGCGCGTTGATGAATAATCCGCCGAATGAGGCAGAAGGTGCCAGCCGCATTCGCGAACAGACAAAGAATTAATCTGGATCAGGGCCAGGTTAGGTTTGCACACGATTTTTTCTTACCACAGGATGGCGCGCCGCGTCTTTTGGTTTACACTGCGGGGCATTAACGTTTACAGGGAATGCACTATGTTGCGATATTTAAACCAATGTTCGCGGGGTCGCGGTGCCTGGTTATTATTGGCCCTTTCCGCTCTGGCGTTGGAACTGACAGCATTATGGTTTCAGCATGGTCTGGGCTATAAACCCTGCGTC
The DNA here is from genome assembly GCF_043545505.1 of Pantoea sp. SGAir0183. Classification (NCBI taxonomy): domain Bacteria; kingdom Pseudomonadati; phylum Pseudomonadota; class Gammaproteobacteria; order Enterobacterales; family Erwiniaceae; genus Pantoea; species Pantoea sp. SGAir0183. The sequence continues at coordinate 1,978,663 of NZ_CP028053.1, read as the reverse complement.
ATGTGTATTTACGTGCGTTGCGCGCTTTTTGGCGTGATGGGCGCAGGCATCCTTGGCTTCCTGATGCCACGTTCGCCGGTTCGACTAGTGGCGATTGTGTTATGGATATACAGCGCATGGGAAGGCCTGCGCCTTTCTTACGAACACACCATGATCCTGCTGCATCCGAATCCCTTTGTAACCTGTGACTTTGCCGCCCGCTTCCCCGCCTGGTTGCCGCTGGATAAATGGTTGCCATCGGTATTTGTCGCCAGCGGCGATTGTTCGGAACAGGCCTGGCGCTTCTTATCACTCGCCATGCCACAGTGGATGATCGGCATCTTCGCGGCTTATCTGCTGGTGGGTGTGCTGGTATTGCTTGCTCAGCCGTTTAAACCTAAACGCCGCGACTTATTCGGTCGTTAATCCGTTAAAAGGCTGCCAGGGGCAGCCTTTATCATCAGGACTTAGCCATTCCGGTCAGGGCGATCGATAATATGATCTTCCCAGTCGCGCACTTCACTTTCCCGCACTGCAATGTAACGTACAGAAATTCGCTGCGCATGCATCGCATTTTTTGAGCCCGTCAGCAGCGGATGCCAGGCAGGCAGCGGCTTCCCCTCGCCCAGTAAACGGTAGGCACAGGTGCGCGGTAACCAGTCAAAGGTGGTCAGATTTTCGCGCGTCAGCTTGATACAGTCTTCTTCATATTCAAAGCGACGCGCATAGTTACGGCACTGGCAGGTTTTGATGTTGAGCTGATTACAGGCGACATTGGTGAAATAAATTTCATCCGTGTCCGCGTCCTGAAGTTTGTTCAGACAACACTGACCACAACCATCACACAAGGATTCCCATTCCTCATCGCTCATTTGTGCCAGGCGTTTGTGTTGCCAGAAAGGGGTTTCAGTCATGATGATTGTCCAGATTTAGCGTAAACCGCACCTTATAAAGCGATCAGCACGCTGATGCAAGTTTTACAGCACGCGCGTACTGATTCCGTGACCGGCAAAGGAGACTTCCAGCGTGTCGCCTGACCGCATTGGGCCCACCCCTTCTGGCGTACCGGTCAAAATGACGTCGCCAGCATGTAGCGTAAAATACTGACTCATATGGGCAATCAGCGGCAGGATTTTGTGAATCATATCTGACGTATTGCCATCCTGACGGACTTCCCCGTTTACCACCAGCTTCAGATCGGTATTCTGGGGATCGCCCGCAAACTCCGCGACCGGTATGAAACCTGACAGCGGACAGGCGTTATCAAACGCTTTTGCTTTTTCCCAGGGTTGTCCGGCTTTTTTTAAGCCCGCCTGCAGATCGCGCAGCGTCAAATCCAGCGCCACACCATAACCGGCAATGGCTTTCGCCACGTGCGCTTCGCTGGCCTGTTTTAGCGTGGTGCCGATCAACACCGCCAGCTCGACTTCATGATGCACTTCACCAAAGGCATCAGGAATGGATAAAGGCTGCCGCAGATCGCACAAGGCCGAAGCCGGTTTAATAAAGATAACCGGTTCGGTCGGCGTCGCACTGCCCATTTCTTTAATGTGTTTCGCATAGTTGCTGCCCACGCAAACCACTTTGCTGACGGGATAATCTAACAAAGCGCCTTGCCAGTTACGATGCTGATACATGCTAATCCCCTGTTTCATGATGCCGGACGGTCAGTCTTCGACGGTTAAAAGCATACAGGGCAGCACCGCACAGCGCTCCCCTGCGTAGCCATTGCGATGATTTAACCTGACAGATGCGCAGGAATTGTCAACCTGCCCGCCAGGCTATTTGTGCGTCAGTACAGGAAAACGCGGTGCGGCAGGTTACCAGGAAGGGGAAAACAGCGGCGCTGCACAATTAATATTCAGCGCGGGTGCAAAATATAAATTTGCCGTTCACTGCCGCACATCAATAATATTAACGGAACAATCCGAGTTAATCTTTTTTGTCCGCCTCAAGATGGGTTTTTAACAAACTTTCAATCGGCGGAGGAATTTGCAAATAATATCCCTGCTCGCTTAAACCCTGCTTAACTTTATTGATGTCGGCGTTGGCCAGCTTGTCGCGTTGGGCAAGGTTAATCACCATGGCCAATTGCGGTTTACCAAAGCCTTTCAACAGCGCGTCAGGCACGCGCGAAAAATCGTCTTTTTTTTCAACATAAAGATAAGTCTGGTCACGGACGGGACTTCTGTAGATCACACAAAACATATTTTTTACTCGAATTAACCCGCGCTGAGGCTTGTTTGAATATAGCGCTAACTATAACATGCTTGCAGTACTTCGAATATTCGCCGATCGCGCTTTAACGATGCTTTTATCATCGCTTAGCACAGGGTAGTAAAACAGGACTGAGTCGGGACAGATGCCGCAATCGCCAATCGAATTTAAGGGAAGCAGTTTTACCTTGTCTGTTGTTCATTTGCATCACCATGAGCCAGAGGTGATCCGCAAAGCGCTTCAGGACAAAATTGACCAGGCACCCGATTTCCTGAAAAACGCACCAGTGGTGCTGAATGTTGCGGCACTCAATGCCGCCGTAAACTGGAAACAGATGCTGCAGGCGGTAAGCGCTACGGGACTGCGTATTGTCGGTGTCAGTGGCTGCAAAGACGAGGCGTTGAAAAAGCTGATCGCCCGCGCCGGTCTGCCGGTGCTGGCAGAGGGGAAAGAGAGCCAGAAACGTGAGGAGCCAAAACCTGAACTCAAACTGGTTGCTGCGGAACCTCTGGCCGCGAAGACACGCATCGTCAATACACCGGTCCGTTCAGGCCAGCAAATCTATGCCCGTAATGCGGATTTGATTGTGACCAGTAGCGTCAGTGCCGGTGCAGAACTGGTCGCTGACGGCAATATCCATATTTACGGCATGATGCGTGGTCGGGCGCTGGCAGGCGCCAGCGGCGACAGAGAATGCCAGATTTTTTGTACCAACCTGTCCGCAGAGTTGGTTTCTATCGCCGGGGAGTACTGGATTATGGATCAGATCCCCGAAGAATATTTTGCTAAAGCAGCGCGGCTTTGCCTTCAGGATGGCGCGCTGACTATCCAGACACTTAATTAGGCCCCTTTTCTTTCGTTAAGGAAATCAATATTTATGGCACGCATTATTGTAGTTACATCCGGTAAAGGGGGCGTTGGTAAGACCACGTCAAGCGCGGCCATCGCCACCGGTTTAGCGCAGAAAGGCAAGAAAACGGTTGTCATCGACTTTGATATCGGCCTGCGTAACCTTGATTTGATCATGGGCTGCGAGCGCCGGGTTGTTTATGATTTCGTGAATGTTATTCAGGGTGATGCCACGCTGAATCAGGCCCTGATCCGCGACAAGCGCACTGAGCAGCTGTATATTTTGCCTGCCTCACAAACCCGTGACAAAGACGCGCTGACTCGCGAAGGCGTCGAGAAAGTCCTGAATGATCTTGCGGAGATGGAGTTCGATTTTATTGTTTGTGACTCCCCTGCGGGCATTGAAACCGGTGCGTTAATGGCGCTCTATTTTGCCGATGAAGCCATCATCACCACCAACCCGGAAGTCTCTTCGGTTCGCGACTCTGACCGTATTCTCGGTATCATTTCGTCCAAATCACGCCGTGCGGAAACCAGCCAGGAGCCGGTTAAAGAGCATCTGCTGCTGACCCGCTATAACCCGGGTCGTGTTAACCGTGGCGATATGCTGAGCATGGAAGATGTGCTGGAAATTCTGCGCATACCGCTGGTCGGCGTCATCCCGGAAGACCAGTCTGTGCTGCGTGCCTCAAACCAGGGTGAACCCGTGATTCTGGACGCGGAGTCCGATGCGGGTAAAGCCTATGCCGATACCGTTGAACGGTTGCTCGGTGAAGTTCGCCCCTTCCGCTTTATTGAAGAAGAGAAGAAGGGTTTCCTGAAACGCCTGTTCGGGGGATAAACCATGGCATTACTCGATTTCTTTTTATCCCGGAAGAAGAACACTGCCAACATAGCCAAGGAACGGCTGCAGATTATTGTGGCAGAACGGAGAAGGGGCGACAGTGAGCCCCACTATCTTCCGCAACTCAAGCGCGACATTCTGGACGTGATTTGCAAGTACGTGAAGATTGATCCGGACATGGTGACAGTTCAGCTTGATCAGAAAGGAGATGATATCTCGATTCTGGAACTGAACGTCACCTTACCTGAAACGGAAGACGTAACGAAATGACGCGTCTGGTTTCCTGAGATTCCCCTGCGCAGTAGCAGGGGAATTTTTTTATATCTCGGCAAGTATCTCGCTAATGCCGGGTTTCAGAAGCGCACCGCGCCAGCCTGCCAGCAGTTCGGGCTCACGGTTCTGTGGCTTTAATCCCCAGTGCTGACTCAACACCTGATTAATCTGTCGACGTGATGCCAGCAGTTCCTGGCTTAATCCGCTCTGTTCACTGACCTGCTGTACCAGTGCTTTAATCGCTTTAAAAGCCCGTTTGTAATGCACGTGATCCACCAGATTCGCTAACGGCGGTGGTAACGCACTGTCCTCCAGCGCGGCGGCTTCAGCAACCCGCGCCAGCATTGCCCTGCCGTGGAAACGGATCTCGTGACCGGACAGGCCCAGATGGTCTAACTCCCCTTGCGAGCCCGGCATAAAGCGCGCCACTTTCCACAGGTTTTCTTCACGCACCACAAAATTGACCGCCATGTCTTTTTCGCGGGCAACGTTAAGCCGCCATGCCGCCAGGCGCTGCAGCGCGGCCAGTTGACGCGGACGCAGTTGCCAGGCGTTGGTGATGTCCCGCCATGCGTCCTCGGGATCAAGCACATCTAAACGGCGCTGACACAGGTTTTCACATTCGCTCAGTGCCGCCGTCACGTTCCCCACCTGCTCCACCTGCGCCATCAGCTGATGCGCAATGGGCAGCAGGTAATGCACATCCGCTGCGGCGTACTGACACTGCCGCTCAGTCAGCGGACGGGCCAGCCAGTCGGTCCGGGCTTCACTTTTGTCTAATTCCACCTGAGTGAAATGCGCCACCATTGAGGCAAAACCCCAGGAAAGTGGCTGACCGCTGAACGCCGCCAGAATCTGTGTATCGATCATGGGCTGTGGCAGTACCCCAAAGCGGTGCAGGAACACTTCCAGATCTTCCCCCCCGGCGTGCAAAAATTTGGTCACGCGGGTATCCGTTAAGAGCGCAATAAACGGTGACCAGTCACGGACAGGTAACGGATCGATCAGGACTAACTGCTCGCCATCAAACAGCTGGATTAACCCCAGCTGAGGATAGTAGGTCCGGGTACGGACAAATTCGGTATCCAGGGCGACAGCCGTATGCTGGCGTGCTTTTTGACACACCTCGGCCAGGTGATCATCGTTATCGATCAGAGAATAGTTCACGTTCAGTTTCCACCGCAGCTGACAACGTGCGGTGCTCCATGTTAAAAGCAATAAAAACGCCGGACAGTGCCGGCGTTCAACCTGAATCCTGACGGCGAATCAGCTTGCGCTGGTTTTCACCTCGTCGCGCAGTTCACGACGCAGAATTTTTCCTACATTCGTTTTAGGCAGTTCATCACGAAACTCAACAATCCTGGGCACTTTGTAGCCTGTCAGTTGACGGCGACAATGGTCCAGCAGCTCTTCTTTGGTCAGCGACTGATCTTTCTTGACCACACAAACCTTCACCGCTTCACCGGACAACTCACTCGGCACACCAATGGCTGCCGCTTCACGCACTTTCGGATGCTGCATCAGGACATCTTCTATCTCATTAGGATAGACGTTGAAGCCCGAAACCAGAATCATATCCTTTTTGCGGTCAACGATGCGGATAAATCCTTCGTGATCAACGGTAACAATATCGCCGCTGTGGAGCCAGCCATTTTTCAGGACCTCTGCCGTGGCCTCCGGATGCTGCCAGTAACCCAGCATTACCTGCGGCCCACGAATGCATAATTCGCCGGGCTCACCAGTGGGGACTTCATTACCGTTTTCATCCAGAATAATGACATCCGTTGAGGGAACCGGCAAACCAATACTGCCGGTGTGGCAGTTAATGTCGTAGGGATTAACCGACACCAGTGGGGAACATTCCGTCAGCCCATAGCCTTCCAGCAGATAGTGCCCGGTCAGTTTTTCCCAACGTTCCGCCACTGCTTTTTGCACCGCCATCCCCCCGCCCGCGGACAGACGTAACGTCGAGAAGTCAAGTTTGTTAAAATTATCGTCGTTGAGTAAGGCATTGAACAGCGTGTTCACGCCGGTTATCGCCGTGAAAGGATACTTCGCCATTTCTTTCACAAAAGCGGGAATGTCGCGCGGATTGGTGATCAATACGTTTTGCCCACCCAGTTCCACGAACAGCAAGCCGTTCACGGTCAGCGCAAAGATATGGTAGAGCGGCAAGGCCGTCACGACGCACTCTTTGCCGTCGCGGAGTAACTTGCCATACGTCGCCTTGGTCTGCTCAAGGTTTGCCTGCATGTTTCGGTGCGTCAGCATCGCACCTTTCGCGACGCCGGTCGTCCCCCCCGTGTATTGCAGGAACGCCAAATCATCATTACTGACCTGTGGACGTCGATACGGCATTGACGCGCCCATTTCCAGCACATGGCGAAACGATATCGCCCCCGGCAAATGATACTTGGGCACCAGCCGCTTCACATACTTCACCACAAAATTCACCAGCGTGGCTTTTACCGGTGCCAGTTGATCCCCCATCCGGGTCAGCACCACATGTTTGACCGCCGTCTCAGCGACGACTTTTTCCAGCGTATGTGCAAAGTTCGACACGATGACGATCGCACTGGCACCGCTATCATTTAGCTGATGCTTCAGTTCACGCGGGGTATAAAGCGGATTGACGTTAACCACGACCATGCCGGCCCGGAGCACACCAAACAGCGCGACCGGATATTGCAGCAGGTTCGGCATCATGAGTGCGACGCGCGCGCCCGGTTGTAACCTGAGTTCGTGTTGCAAATATGCCGCAAACGCCCGGCTTTTCTCGTCCAGCTGGCGGTAGGTCATTTTTTGACCCATGTTGTAAAATGCGGGCTGTCCGGCGTAACGCACGACAGCCTGCTCAAATAAATCGACCAGAGACGTATAACGATCAGCATTAATTTCGGCAGGGACGTCTGCCGGGTAGCGTTTCAGCCAAACCTTATTCAAGGATTCACCCCGATAATCTTGTTGTGTACTCATCGCCGCCTCAACAATCGTATTTGTTAACAATATTTTAACTGATTGTACCAGTTTGCTCTTATTGGCATGTTGAGGTTGCGAAGCCCATCACTAAATTTCGTGTTGGTTAATGATGCAAATAAAAAGCCCGGTTGCGAGCACCGCGACCGGGCCTGTTCAAAACGGATGTCACACTATTGCGTGAGGATGGTCTCGACCTGAGCCGGACCGGGGTTGTACATGCCCCAGTAAGGATTCGGCCCCCAGTAACCACCACGATGGCGCGTGGGGCCATACCAAATCCAGGGATCGAGAGGCTCTGGCGGTGACACGATCTGACGGGTCAAATGCCAGCGCTGGTAACCCCGAACGTCAACGACCACAAACGAGTAGTTTGCTTCGCCGATTTTACCGGGCTCCGTTCCCTTAATCGTGCCGAGAACGGTGACGTACTGGTCTTTGACATCCGTCGGGTCAACAAAACCGGGAATGTCGGCATAGATACGCCCTACCGAGCTGGCCCCCAGCACCGGGCGCGCGCCGTCATCCAGCGGCTGGGTCGCAATTTCCAGCCGGGTTTTGCCATTGCGGTTAATTACGTTGACCACTTTACCGCCAAAACGCGACTCCTGGCCGACATAGAGGGCCGGATTGCTCATCACCCGCAGTAAATCCTGCTGGGGCAACGCTGAGTGACCTTTAATCGTATCCGGTACGGAAACACAACCACTTAACACCAGGGCGCAGACCAACATCACACCGGCAACGCCTCTACGACACATTGACATAGACATTCTCCTGAAGGTTGATGTTTAGAGTGCCCCGATAACAATAAGTTGCGTTGCCTGTCAGCGGCCCGGCAGTTTTTTCCATGCCACTTCATTACGCAGATAGGTTGGCTCAGCCTGTTCGGGCAACACGGTTTGCCCCTGTGCTAAGGCGCGCGCCGCCAGGGGCAACATGTCCTCAGCCGCTGGCAGCAAAACGCCGCTGTCTTTGAGCTGGAGTGCATGGCCCTGCTGCAGTACCGGCCAGGCCTGCCATCCGGTACCGGCGGTATACCACTCCCCGCTCAGCGCCTGCATGCGCTCCAACGCGGCCTCGGGCGTAAGCACGCTTTCCGTTGCTTCACCTTGCCAGATACCGTCCTCATCGCGCTGATATTCTGCCCAGTACACTTCACCCATGCGCGCATCAATCGCGGTGAGTACCCGACAGGCACCGTGCTGACGCCAGGCGCCCTGCGCCAGCGTGGCCAGGGTGGAAATACCCGCCATCGGTAACGCCGCGCCGAGTGCCAGCCCCTGGGCAATACCAATCCCGATACGCACACCCGTAAAACTGCCGGGCCCGCGACCAAAGGCCAGCACATCGAGTTCGGTGAGTTCCAGTTGCTGAGCCTGCAGCAGCTCGGCGACCAGCGGCAAAATGCGCTGTGTGTGATCGCGCGGCGCAATTTCAAAACGTGCGTCACTCTCTTGCCCGTTAAGCAATGCCGCAGAACAGGCTTCTGTCGCTGTATCCAGCGCTAAAATTCGGACCGACATATCAACCTCTGAAGATTCAAAACGGCGCGCATCTTAGCACACAATTACGCGCCAGGTTGCTGATGAATAAAGGCAATAGCTTGCGCAAGATCACGCGTGCGTGGTGTGGGCGGCAGACTGCTCAGAAAAAGTGCACCGTAGGGCCGTGACACCAGCCGCTGGTCGCAGATGACCAGAACGCCGCGGTCGTCCGTATCACGAATCAACCGGCCCACGCCCTGTTTTAGCGTAATCACGGCATCCGGCAGTTGCACATCGCTGAAGGGATCGCCGCCGCGGATGCGGCAATCTTCCATCCGGGCCTTAAGCAGCGGGTCCTCTGGCGACGTAAACGGCAGCTTATCGATAATGACCAGCGACAGCGCATCTCCCCGCACATCCACGCCTTCCCAGAAGCTGCTGGTCGCCACCAGCAAAGCATTCCCTTTATCGATAAACTCTTTGAGCAACTGTCCTTTGCTGGTTTCGCCCTGCACCAGCACCGGCAATGTCATGGAGGCCCGGAACTCGGCGGCCAGCTCACGCATCATCAGATGAGAAGTGCATAAAAAGAAGCAGCGGCCTTTGTTCGCCTCGATCAGCGGCTTCATCATTTTTGCCAGCTGACGCGCGCCACCGGGGCGATTGGGCTCAGGCAGATTGCGTGGCACACACAGCAGCGCCTGCCGCGCATAGTCAAACGGGCTGTTGAGAATCAGGTTTTTTGCCTGACTGACGCCCAGTCGCTCGGCAAAGTGATCCATCTTTTCATCTACAGCCAGGGTGGCAGAGGTAAAAATCCAGGCCGCTTTACGGTTATCCATGACCTCGCGGAAACGTTCGGCAACCGATAAAGGCGTCAGCGCCAGCACAAAGTGACGCGATGTACATTCATACCAGTAGCTAAAGCCCGGTTCGCTGATGGCACGAATCCGTTTCAGTCGCGTGCGATAGAGCGCCGCGCGCTCAAAGGCCGCATCCAGCAGGGCAGAACGTCCAAGCGAAAGTTTGATCACGTCGTAACAGAGTTCCAGCGCATCATCCAGCAGCGTAAACATGCGCATGATGTTGTTATCGCTGAGGAGGTCGCGCAGGTTGCCGCGGTAGCCCGGTTCTCCCAGCGTCAGGCGAAAGTCCTGGGCACACTGGGCCAGACGGTCAGCGGATTTTTGCAACTGATGAACGTCCCGCACTTCCGTGCGGTAGGCGATAATGATGTCTTTGGCGAGATCGGCTAACTGACGACTCGACAGCTGCTGACCAAAATACTGACTGGCGATATCCGGCAGTTGGTGCGCTTCATCAAAAATCATGACGTCCGCTTCAGGGATCAGTTCCCCGAATCCGCCCTCTTTTACCACCAGATCGGCCAGGAAAAGATGGTGGTTGACCACGACGACATCGGCGTCCATCGCTTTTTTACGTGCTTTAACGACGAAACAGTCTTTATAAAGGGGGCAGTCGCTGCCCAGACAGTTGTCGTTGGTGCTGGTAACCAGCGGCCAGAGCGGACTGTCTTCGGTGACGCCGGCACAGGTGCTGATATCGCCATCCGGGGTTTGCGAGGCCCAGCTGCGGAGCGTGACAAAATCCGTGAGAGCCTGAACGCTCATATCGCCCCCGGTCGCGGACTGCTGCTCCATACGCTCCAGGCACAGATAGTTGGACCGGCCTTTAAGCAGCGCAGTTTTACCGGTAAACGTAAGCGCTTTCGCAATGGTGGGAAGATCGCGCGCGTAGAGCTGATCCTGCAGGGCTTTTGAGCCCGTTGACACGATCACCTTTTTCTTCGCCCGCAGCGCCGGGGCAAGATAAGCATAGGTTTTACCGGTGCCGGTCCCCGCTTCGACGACCAGCTCACCTTGATTCTGTACCGCCTCGGTGACCGCCTGCGCCATTTCACGCTGGGCCTCACGCGGTTTAAAGCCCGCAATGCCTTTTGCCAGCGCGCCATCAATTGCAAAATCGTCTGCCACGTACCCTCTCAATTACGGCCGAAAACACTGTATATTATGTCAGCATTGCAGCCCTGAAGGAAATCACAAACGGCAGCATTCTGCATGAAGTCTGCTGACCGGATGCGTTCAGTCAGTCTGACGGGCCAGGCCGCCCGTTATCGTCACGGGCTGATGTAGAGCGCACCCGCAACCAGTATCGCCATCAGGACGACAAGCGTAAAAAAACCGTGTTTTGCGGTACGCGACATACCGACAAACGTGGCGATCACAATAAACAGCAGCGTCAGTGCCCCGAACATTACCCAAAAGAGATAGTGCGTATTGGCCATGCGTTAATCCTGATTGTTCTGAACAAGTAAGCGACGCTTTATACCACTTTTCGCTGACGGTTGCGCGACTGACGGCGACCGTCTTCTGCAAGGGATGACAATCGTACCGGGAATATGTCAGGCTAGGCGTTCAGAAAATCAGGAGAAGAAAATGAGCATTACGCGCGTTGATCCCGAACACCGTATGTCCGAAGCCGTTATTCATAACGACACCATTTATTACACCAGTGTGCCCGAAAACCTCGACGCTGATGCCGAGGCGCAAACGGCTAATGCGTTAGCGGTGATCGATGCCCTGCTGACGCGCGTAGGCAGCGACAAAAGCAAAATCCTTGACGCTACCATTTTTCTGGTCGACAAGGCGGATTTCGCCGCGATGAATCGCGCCTGGGATGCGTGGGTTTCCCCCGATAACGCCCCGGTTCGCTGTACGGTCCAGGCCGGGTTGATGAATCCGAAGTATAAAGTTGAAATAAAAATTATCGCGGCCCGCTGATCCCGAGCCCCGGGCGTCAGCCTTCATCGTCCTCTTCGAAGCGCGCCCGGATCATTTCACCTGTATGGCTTTCACGTATCTCCTGTGCCACAACGGTAATCGCTTCACCGCTGGACATCCCTTCGGCCATTAACTGTTGAATGCGCTCTACGGCGCGCTGCTGCTGATCGTGTGAGAGTGCGGGTAATCCTGTCATCATCATTTTCTCCTGTTAAGGGCTGTCATTATTTCATGGGGAACAAACAGGTGCCAGTCAGGGAAAAATATGTCAGTCTAACGGCCTTACTGATGTCAAATTTCGTGCTCAATGATCGTTCAAACTCATAACCTGTGTTATTCGCCCGACGCCATCACCCACTATTTTTCGCGCATTGCGCATTTACCCTGGGCGATGCTGCTTTCGTCCGGCCAGGCCAGTCACAGTGATAACCGTTTTGATATTTTGACGGCGGACCCGCTTACCACCCTGACAACCCGTGGCAGCATAACAGAAATTCAGCAGGGCGATCGCGTTGAAACGCATACTGACGATCCGCTCTCCTTATTACAACAGCAGTGTGATGCGCTGGGCGCTAAGCCACCGCGTCATCCCGATTTGCCCTTTCAGGGCGGAGCGCTGGGACTGTTTGGCTATGATCTGGGGCGACGCTTTGAAACGCTGCCCGATACCGCCCTTCACGATCTGACTACGGCAGACATGGCCGTGGGCATCTATAACTGGGCACTGATTGCCGACCATCACCTCGGTAAACTCACCCTGGTCGCCCTGGACGATATCGCCTCGCGCCTTGCCTGGCTGGAAAACTGGCCCGAACGTGACGCGGCGGCGTTTTCCCTTACCAGTGACTGGCGGTCAAACCTCAGCATAGACGACTACGCGGAACGTTTTAATAAGGTACAGGCCTATATTCAGGCCGGTGACTGCTATCAGGTCAATCTGGCACAGCGCTTCAGCGCCAGCTATCAGGGGGATGAATGGCGGGCATTTTGTATGCTCAACCAGGCCAATCGCGCCCCGTTCAGTGCATTTTTGCGCCTGCCCGACAGCGCCATTCTGAGCCTGTCTCCCGAGCGCTTCCTGGCACTGGATCAGCAGGTTATCACCACCCGTCCCATCAAGGGTACGCGTCCGCGTGCGGCCGATCCTGAGGCGGATGCGGCCCAGGCTGAAAGTCTGCGCACGGCGGCGAAGGACCGCGCAGAAAACCTGATGATAGTCGACCTGCTGCGCAACGATATCGGTCGGGTCGCCGTCGCGGGCTCCGTGCACGTGCCCGAACTGTTTGTGGTCGAGCCGTTCCCGGCAGTCCATCATCTGGTCAGCACTATTCAGGCCACGTTGCCGGATCATCTTCATGCCTGCGATCTGCTGCGTGCCTGTTTTCCCGGCGGCTCGATTACCGGTGCGCCTAAAATTCGCGCCATGGCGATCATTGATGAACTGGAGCCTCACCGCCGCAATGCCTGGTGCGGCAGCATTGGTTATCTCAGTGTCTGCGGCAGAATGGATACCAGCATCACCATTCGTACGCTGATTGCTGAGCGTCAGCATCTTTACTGCGCTGCGGGCGGCGGCCTGGTCGCCGACAGTGATATGGCCTCGGAATATCAGGAAACGCTGGATAAGGTCAGTCGCATTCTGCCTGCACTGGAAAAAGGAGCCTGAATGGCGCTGACGCTGGCTGATTTTCGCACCCGTTTTCTCCTGCAGCAGCCGCTGCATAACGCCCAGCCGCTGTCGGGGCGACATGCCGCTGTGTTAATCCCCGTCGTTGCCCGTCAACAGCCCGGCTTGCTGCTGACGCAACGTTCGCACGCCTTACGTAAACATGCCGGTCAGGTGGCCTTTCCCGGCGGGATGCAGGATCACGACGACAGCTCACTGGTGGCGACAGCGCTGCGAGAAGCGCAGGAGGAAGTGGGCATCGCACCCGATCGGGTTGAGGTGCTCGGCTGCCTGCCTCCGGTGACCAGCAGCACAGGTTTTCAGGTCACACCGGTGGTCGGCATTGTGCCTGCAACCCTCGAATTGCGCCTTAATCCTGACGAGGTTCAGAGCGCCTTCGAAATGCCCCTGACCGAAGCGCTTCGTCTTAGCCGCTACGCCGAACTTGACTATTATCGTGCCGGCATTCGCCACCCGGTGTGGCTTTCCCATTATCAGGGCTATCTGGTGTGGGGAATGACAGCAGGCATTATTCGTGCCCTGAGCCAGCAAATTGCATTTTAGTTGAGGGCGAGCCCATTTCTGCGCCTGAATTCAGCCTTTTGCGCCATGTCACACTATAATTTTTTCTGGTGGAGTTAATTAGTTTATTTCATGCGAAAAGCAGCACGTTTACCCTGCCTCGCCGTTTACTATTAGCGCCATTAACTGCCACGGCAGTCTGCAAGTTTTTGTGAGGAGTGTCACCCATGATTTCGGTTTTTGACATGTTTAAAGTGGGCATCGGCCCATCCAGCTCTCATACGGTCGGTCCGATGAAAGCGGGTAAACAGTTTGTGGAGTTGTTGTCTGAACAAGGCAAGCTGCATGAGGTGACACGCATTGCGGTCGATGTCTATGGTTCCCTGTCGCTGACCGGTAAAGGTCACCATACGGATATAGCGATTATTATGGGCTTAGCCGGCGAATCGCCTGACAGCGTCGATATCGACGCCATCCCCGCGTTTATTAAGGATGTGCAACAACGTGAACGCCTGCCCCTTGCCAAAGGCGCGCATGAAGTCGATTTTCCGCGTGAAGGCGGTATGGTGTTCCGCAGCGAAAATCTCTCCCTGCACGAAAATGGCCTGCGCCTGCTGGCGTTCTCCGGCGACCTGCTGGTGCTGTCTAAAACCTATTACTCTGTCGGCGGCGGCTTTATTGTCGATGAAGAGCATTTTGGTCAGTCGGCCCTGGACGAAGTCACGGTACCCTGGCCCTTCCACTCGGCCAAAGAACTGCTGGCCCACTGTCGCGAGACCGGACTTTCCCTGTCCGGGCTGGTGATGAAAAACGAGCTGGCACTGCACTCACGTGAAGAGATCAATGCATATTTTGCGACCATCTGGCAAACCATGCAGGCCTGTATTGACCGTGGTCTGAATACCGAAGGTGTGCTGCCCGGGCCGTTACGGGTACCGCGCCGGGCGGCGTCACTGCGGCGTTTGCTGATCTCCTCAGCCAAACACTCTAACGATCCGATGGTGGTGATTGACTGGATCAACATGTTTGCGTTGGCGGTTAATGAAGAGAACGCGGCGGGCGGTCGGGTGGTGACCGCACCGACCAACGGAGCCTGCGGTATCGTCCCCGCCGTCCTGGCTTACTATGATCACTTCATTGAACCCGTCACGCCCGACATTTTTATTCGCTATTTCCTCGCCTCCGGTGCCATTGGCATTTTGTATAAAATGAATGCCTCTATTTCCGGCGCGGAGGTCGGTTGTCAGGGGGAAGTCGGCGTTGCCTGCTCAATGGCTGCGGCAGGTCTGGCCGAACTGCTGGGCGCCAGCCCTGAGCAGGTGTGCGTGGCCGCCGAAATCGGGATGGAACATAATCTGGGTTTGACCTGCGATCCGGTTGCCGGCCAGGTTCAGGTGCCCTGTATTGAACGTAACGCAATCGCCTCGGTGAAAGCGATCAACGCGGCACGTATGGCCCTGCGCCGTACCAGCGAACCGCGCGTCTCACTGGATAAGGTCATTGAAACCATGTACGAGACCGGCAAAGACATGAACGCGAAATACCGCGAGACATCCCGGGGCGGACTGGCGATAAAAGTTCAATGTGACTAATCATTCAGTCTGTTTATTTTTAAATTGCGCCCGTTAAACAGTGCATTAGCAAGTCCTGCCTGATATAAATATTAACAACGCTAAAGCGACCCGACAGTCGCTTTAGCGCGTTCTTCACAGCCTTTCATTTTACGCACCGGTCCTAAATTTGCTCCAGGCCGTGCCGATAACAACCCAGCTATATCTATTTTTCTGGTTTTGGGAAGGTGATTCTTGATGTTTATGGCCCAGCAATATGTTGGACAGTACAGACGTAAGCGTTTGCTTATTGCTGTGGTGATTGCTTCTATTGTTCTTACGTTAACGCTGGCTTTGCGCTATTTCGAAGAAAAATCACGGATTCAGCAGCGTGCAATTAGCTTTGCCGATAACGCGATTACGCGTTTTGATCGCATGTTTTCTCCGCTGGATGTGGCAGCCAATAACACGCTGGGTTTAGTGGGCATGCCCTGTGAGGACGCGCGTTTTCCCTTAATCGAAAAGATTGCGTCCTTACAAACCGTGCGGGCGATTCTGCTGGTGAACGATGACTTACTGTACTGCTCCAGTATTTTCGGCTCACGGGATATCACCTTTAGTCAGACCTACCCTGAACTGGCGCTTAACGATAAGCGCATGATCCTGTCTACAGATGACTATCTGCTTAAAGGTTCGCCGGTCTTATTACTCTGGACGCCAACAACGCTGGATAACCGCTCAGGCATCCTGCAGGCCATCAACATTGAACTGATGAGCAGTTATCTGCTGGAACCGCAGTCGCCCTGGGTGGAACGCGCCATCTTTAACGTTAACGGCAAGAGCCTGGAATACGGCAATCCGCTTATTGAGTCGGCGGTCCCTTCGGAAGATGAAGTCACCTATAATGAAGCGTCACTGCGTTATCCCTACACGGTAACGCTTTATGGCCCTTCCCCATCCCGTCTGGCACTGGCCTCGTTGCCTTCTCAGTTGCCGCTGGCGCTAATGCTGAGTTTGTTAATAGGCTATGTCATGTGGCTGGCAACCGCCAACCGCATGAGTCTGAGCTGGCAAATCAGCTATGGCATCACCGCCAGGGAGTTTATTGTTTACTGCCAGCCGCTCATCAATGCCCGAAACGGTCAGTGTGACGGCATTGAAATCCTGCTGCGCTGGCATAACCCGCGCCAAGGCTGGATCCCGCCCGATGTGTTTATTCCGCTGACTGAGCGCCAGAATCTGATTAAACCTTTAACCCGTTTCGTGTTAAATCGCGTTGTCGAAGCCTTGCCGGATCTGCCTCACAGCCCGGATTTTCACATTGCTGTGAACGTCGCCGCCAGTCATTTTCGTGACCGCGCCATTCTGGAAGATCTGCAAACTATCTGGTGGCCTGCCAATCCGGTGCCAAAGCTGGTCGTCGAGCTTACCGAACGTGATGCGCTGCCGGTGGTCGATCAAACGGTCATTTCACAACTGCATGAGATTGGCGTACGGCTGGCAATTGATGATTTTGGCACAGGCCACAGTTCACTGTCTTACCTGAAGGACCTGCAACCGGACGTGCTGAAGCTGGATAAAATCTTCACCGCCTCGATTGGCACGGATGCGATTAACGCGACCGTAACGGATATGGTGATCTCACTGGCGCAACGGCTGAATATCAGCCTGGTGGCGGAAGGCGTGGAAACCCCGGAGCAGGCTGACTATCTGCGCGACCGCGGCGTGGATCACCTGCAGGGCTACTATTTTGCCCGCCCCATGCCGCTGGAGGATTTCCCCGCGTGGCTACGGCAACATCAACTGACCAGCGACCTGTAGTGCCATGCCTGGGGTAAAAAAAACGCATCACAGTGTGATGCGTTTTGCGTTTTCCGGGGAGGTTAACCTTCTTCGTCCTCGTCATGCTGCGGATCGCGCGTCACACGAACCAGATCAATGCGGTATTCTGTCGCTTCAATAATTTGGAAGTGAAGCGGCGCGATATCAATGACGTCACCCGGCTTCGGTAATTGTCCTTTCTGAGCAATCAGCAACCCTGCCAGTGACGCATGATCGTCGTCCGGTTTCACCAGCTCATGAAAATCAAGCAGCTGCTGGAGCGAGTGGAGATCGGTTCCCCCCTTCACTAACCAGCCGTCGCCGTCCATGATGATATCCGGCGTTTCGTCTTCATCCGGGAATTCACCTGCTATCGCTTCCAGCACATCCAGCGGGGTAATCAGGCCCTGTACCACACCAAACTCGTTGGTGACGATCACAAAGCTCCCTTTGGCACGACGCAGTACGCCCAGCAGGTTAATCGGATCGAGCGTTTCCGGCACCACGATAATCGGCGTGTTTGCCGCAAAGGTGGCAACATCCACACCATGATCCAGTGCGACCAGCAGCTCTTTGGCCCTGACAACGCCGATAATCTCGTCCAGTTCTCCCCGACAGACCGGGAACAGGCTGTGCGGTGTGTCCAGCAACTGGATACGAATCTCGTCTACCGGACGACTGGCATCCACCCAGGAGATATCGCCACGCGGCGTCATGATGCTGCGAATTGAACGGGAAGCCAGCGTCAGTACGCCGTTAATCATATAGCGCTCTTCATCCTTAAAGGCTTCCTGTGGGATCGCGACGGCTATCGCCTGCTCTTCAGTGCTGGCCGGGGCCGTCTGTACGCGGTTGCGGCCCCCCATCAGGCGCAAAATGGCCTCAGCGGTACGCTCACGCATAGGACGATGCGACTGATGGCGAAGAAAGTTGCGACGCGCAATCTGGTTAAACAGCTCGATCAGGATCGAGAAACCAATCGCCGCATACAGATAGCCTTTAGGAATATGGAAGCCAAACCCTTCCGCCACCAGCGACAGACCGATCATTAGCAGGAAACTGAGACACAGGACAACGACCGTAGGATGGGCGTTAACAAATTTTGTTAACGGTTTAGAGGCCAGCAACATCACAATCATGGCGATCACCACCGCCGTCATCATGACCGGCAGGTTATTCACCATCCCCACGGCCGTAATCACCGCATCCAGTGAGAAGACCGCATCAAGTATGACGATCTGTGCCACAACGGCCCAGAAGCTGGCATAGCTGCGGTTGCCGCTGTTTTCCAGCTGACGGTTTTCCAGCCGCTCATGCAGTTCCATCGTGGCTTTAAAGAGCAGGAAGATACCGCCCGCCAGCAAAATAAGATCGCGTCCGGCGAAACTAAACCCGCCCACGCTAAACAGCGGCCGCGTCAGTGTGACCATCCAGGAGATCAGCGACAGCAGGCCCAGACGCATAATCAGCGCCAGCGAGAGGCCAATCAAACGCGCTTTATCGCGCTGCTTCGGCGGTAACTTATCGGCCAGGATGGCAATAAATACCAGGTTATCAATGCCGAGCACAATCTCGAGCACGATGAGCGTGAGCAATCCCGCCCAGATTGAGGGGTCGAACAGAAATTCCATTAGTGACTCCTGAAAAAGGATGTGATTACGCTAAAACGTACCAGCGTCTGACGACGTGACGGTGAGCAAGGTGTAAAAGCAAAGAAAACGCGGTCTGGCGTAAATTGACGCGCTGAGGAGCGCAAAGACAAGGTTAAGCAACGTCGGTGACGGTCCATAAGGGTGGGCTGAAGCCCATTACTCCTGAATAATTAACAGATCGCTAATGTATCAGTTCGGTCAACAAGGTCAAAAAATTTTCTTATTTTTACATTCTGTCATCACTTCGTTTATGCGCCATAAAAACGTAATTTCACGCTTTTATGCTGTAAATAGCCAACCGACATCACAAAATTTATTTTTTCGGTCACTAAAATAAATCCGGCATGCACGTAGTGAGTTGGTTATCCCTGCAATGTGGATATCGGGCCGGCAGGCTCAATAAAGAAGTCAGCATTGTTAACGCGATAATTCTTAACGGTTCCTCACCTTATGGAATCAACAAGCGAACGGAGGTAGCACGTGACCATTGCTCTGATCATTGGTACACACGGCTGGGCAGCAGAACAGCTGCTTAAAACGGCAGAGATGCTTTTAGGCGAACAGGAAAACGTCAAATGGATTGATTTTGTACCGGGCGAAAATGCAGAAACGCTGATTGAAAAATATCAGGCAAAGCTGGCCGAACTGGATACCTCAAAGGGGGTGCTTTTTCTGGTAGATACCTGGGGCGGAAGTCCTTTTAATGCGGCAAGTCGGCTGGTCATGGATCACGACAGCTATGAGGTCGTGGCCGGGGTGAATATTCCCATGTTAGTGGAAACCCTGATGGCGCGGGATGACAATCCAACCTTCGATGAGCTGGTGGCGATTGCGGTTGAAACTGGCCGTGAAGGCGTCAAAGCGCTGAAAGCCCAACCTGAAGTCAAACCCGCGCCCGTTGCTGCCGCACCGACTCCACCTCCCACCCCTGCCGCTGTCAGACCCCTCTCGCCTGACGAACACATGATTATCTGCCTGGCCCGTATTGATGACCGCCTGATTCATGGCCAGGTCGCCACACGCTGGACCAAAGAGACCAATGTCAGCCGCATCATTGTCGTCAGTGATGAGGTGGCAAACGACAATGTGCGCAAGACACTCTTAACCCAGGTCGCGCCGCCGGGCGTGACCGCGCACGTGGTTGGCGTCGATAAAATGGTGCGCGTCTGGAATAACCCCAAATATGCCCGTGAGCGCGTCATGCTGCTGTTCACCAATCCCACCGATGTCTTGCGGGTTGTGGAACAGGGCGTCGATATCAAAAGCGTCAACATTGGCGGCATGGCCTTCCGGCAGGGCAAAACGCAGGTCAACAATGCCGTGTCCGTTGATGAGAAAGATATCGCCGCGTTCCAAAAGCTCAATGAGCGCAATATCGAGCTTGAGGTACGCAAGGTTTCAGGTGATCCCAAACTGAAAATGATGGATCTGATAGCCAAAGTAGGCGCTTAACGGGCCAGCACTCTTTTCTATCCTGTAGAGGACACGAAGTATGATGGAAATAACCACACTTCAAATTATTTTGATCTTTATTATCGCCTGTATTGCCGGTATGGGATCCATCCTGGATGAGTTCCAGTTTCACCGCCCTCTGGTGGCCTGTACCCTGATTGGGATCGTACTGGGGGACATGAAGACAGGCATCATCATCGGCGGAACGCTGGAGATGATTGCACTGGGCTGGATGAACATTGGTGCGGCGGTCGCCCCTGATGCAGCGCTGGCGTCCATTATCTCCACCATTCTGGTCATTGCAGGTGGGCAAAGCGTCGGCGCCGGTATCGCGCTGGCTATTCCCCTCGCCGCCGCCGGCCAGGTGCTGACCATTATCGTGCGCACGTTGACCGTGGCATTCCAGCATGCGGCGGACAAAGCCGCAGAGAAAGGCAATCTTACGGCCATTTCGTGGATCCATGTCTCCGCCCTGCTGCTTCAGGCCATGCGCATCGCCATTCCGGCGTTGATCGTTGCGATTTCGGTTGGCACGGACGCGGTGCACTCTCTGCTCAGTTCGATTCCTGAAGTCGTGACGAACGGACTCAACATTGCGGGCGGCATGATTGTGGTAGTGGGTTACGCCATGGTCATCAATATGATGCGGGCCGGTTACCTGATGCCGTTCTTCTATCTCGGTTTCGTGACGGCGGCTTTCACCAGTTTCAACCTGGTGGCGCTGGGGGTGATTGGCGTGGTGATGGCCGTGCTTTATATCCAGCTCAGTCCGAAATATAACCGTACCGCCGGTGCGCCTGCGGCCTCGCCGTCAGCTAACGATCTTGACAACGAACTCGATTAAGGAACAGGTGACAACATGGTTGATATAACAAAAGTCGAAAAGAAACTGACGCCAGGCGATGTCCGTGCTGTTTTTGTACGCTCAAACCTGTTTCAGGGTTCCTGGAACTTCGAACGTATGCAGGCGCTGGGATTCTGTTTTTCTATGGTGCCGGTGATTCGCCGTCTCTATCCTGAAAACAACGATGACCGCAAGCAGGCGATAAAACGTCACCTTGAGTTCTTTAACACACATCCTTATGTTGCGGCCCCGGTCCTGGGCGTGACCATGGCGATGGAAGAGCAGCGCGCCAATGGTGCCGCAATTGATGATGGTGCAATAAACGGCATCAAAGTGGGCCTGATGGGGCCGCTGGCTGGCGTAGGTGACCCGATTTTCTGGGGAACGGTTCGTCCGGTGTTT
Source organism: Pantoea sp. SGAir0183 (assembly GCF_043545505.1). NCBI lineage: Bacteria > Pseudomonadati > Pseudomonadota > Gammaproteobacteria > Enterobacterales > Erwiniaceae > Pantoea > Pantoea sp. SGAir0183. Next base: position 1,957,328 of record NZ_CP028053.1, on the reverse strand, counting down.
GCCGCCCTGGGTGCGGGCATCGCAATGAGCGGCAGTTTGCTTGGTCCATTGCTGTTCTTCATTCTGTTTAACCTGGCCCGCCTGCTCACCCGTTATTACGGTGTCGCCTACGGTTACCGGAAAGGGATTGATATCGTCAGCGATATGGGCGGTGGCTTCCTGCAAAAACTGACCGAAGGTGCCTCTATCCTTGGGCTGTTTGTCATGGGCGCGCTGGTCAATAAGTGGACGCACGTCAATATTCCGCTGGTGGTGTCACGCATTACCGACCAGACCGGCAAGACCACAGTCACTACCGTCCAGTCGATTCTGGATCAGTTAATGCCCGGCATCGTCCCGCTCCTGTTGACCTTTGCCTGTATGTGGCTGCTGCGGCGTAAGGTCAATGCCCTGTGGATCATCGTTGGTTTCTTTGCTATCGGTATCTTCGGCTACTGGATCGGCCTGCTTGGGCTGTAATCCTGACGCAATCGGGAGCAAGGCTCCCGATTTTTTTGGCGGTAACATCCACTGAAGCTCGAAAGGAAGCCCCATGTCATTGACGGACATCATCATCGCCCTCTGCATCGCTGCTCTGCTGGTGTTTGAGATCTACGACGAGGCGATTCTGCCACGACGTAAAGGCCCGACGTTGTTACGTGTGCCGCTGCAGCGCCGTCATAAAGCCGACAGCCTGATTTTTATTGGTTTACTGGTCATCCTGCTCTGGAACAACGTCACGCATCAGGGACCCATGCTGACCACCACGCTCTTGATGATGCTGTGCTTTTTGTCCTTCTGGCTGTTCTGGCTCCGCCGCCCCACGCTGGTCATGAAACGGGAGGGATTGTTCTTCGCGGGTATCTGGATCGCCTATTCCCGTATCCAGAGCATGAATCTGTCTGAAGACGGCATTTTAGTCATCCAACTTGAACAGCGGCGCTTACTGATCGCCGTGCATCAGCTTGACGATCTTGAGCGGATTTATCAAACCCTGGTCGAAGCGCGTTAGTCGCGTTGCCACAGGGTTATCACAAAATCCGCTTCGCACTGAAACTGCGCGCTTTCGGCTAACGTCTGCCAGACGTCTGGCCGCGCGCGCCAGGCAAAGGGCGTCATCTGCAATAACGTGGTGGCGGCCTGTCCGGTAAGGGCCATCGGATAGGTCAACGCATGCCGGGCACGTTGCTGAAAGCCCTGATACACTTTCCCTTCCGGTGCGTGCAGCTGAACATCGCGATAGATTAGCGCTTTGAACTGCGCCAGATGGTGCGGGCCCGGCGTAACCGTTAACAGGTATCCACCGGGTTTGATGACGCGATTAAGCTCCGCTTCATTACAGGGCGCATAGATGCGAACCACTGCATCAAGGGAATGGTCCGCAAACGGCAGACGCTGACTGGAGGCGACACAGAACAGGACCTGCGGATAGCGCTTCGCCGCGAGCCGAATGGCCATTTTGGCCACGTCCAGGCCAAAGACCTTGCCCGCTGGCGCAAAGTTATCCGCCAGCGCACCGGTGTAGTACCCTTCCCCACAGCCTGTATCCAGGATCTGAGCGGCCGGTACCTGCAGATGCTGATTCAGCACGTCAACCACCTTGTCCCGCAGGGGCTGATAGTAACCGGCCTGCAAAAAGTCACGTCGCGCCTGCATCATCTCCGCGCTGTCGCCCGGCTCGCGGGAGCCTTTATGTTGAACGGGCAGCAAATTGACATAGCCCTCTTTCGCCTGATCGAACTGATGGCGATTTTCGCAACACCAGCTGCGTTCGGTCAGGTTCAGGGAAGAGTGACAAAGTGGGCAGATCAAGGACATATGGCGCTCCGGCATCTATCGACGCGCAGCAGTGTACTCGACAGGGAACCCGAGCGAAAGCGTAAAAAAAGCCTCGGCCAGAAGGCCAAGGCTTTAATATCTGAGACCGGGCGCAGGGCACCCGTCTGAGGCGAAATCAGATAGCAGTAACGTTAACAGCTGCCGGGCCTTTCTGGCCGTCCTGAATTTCGAACTCAACGTTTTGGCCTTCGGCCAGCGTTTTGAAGCCGTTGCCCTGAATAGCAGAGAAGTGTACGAACACGTCTTTGCTACCGTCAGCTGGAGTGATAAAACCGAAGCCTTTAGACTCGTTGAACCACTTAACCTGACCTTTAATCTTTGCCATTTTACTAATTCCTTAAAGTGTTTATTTGCCCGGAGGCTAACCTACAGATAAAACAGAGACATTACTGAATGAGGCACTGATTAAAGTTCGGCAAGGAAGCGGTATTCAACGTCAACGTCTTTACTCGTAACTTCTTTACTGAAGATGCCATACATAAACAGAACTGTACCTCGTTTAACCCACGAATTGTTATCACATATCCGCTAAATAATGGCAAGCCATTTTTAATATGTCGATCGTTAGTTTTTGCATAATTGCAGGGTAGCTCCCAGAGAATGTACTTTATGGTACAAAATGCTGCGAACCGAAACCCAGCGACCGTCATAACTTCACGATAAAATAAAGGCTTCCTGCATCCCGGATGGGATAACGTACTACTTTTCCTGCTTTTATCATGATGTATGACAATAAATAAATTACAATGCACTAATATGGCAATAATGCACCAAATAAAGGAATGGATAAGGGGAACGGTAAACCCGGACGGCTTCAGCTTGTACAGCTTTTATTATTTCGTACAAATATAAAAATTATTATTAGTAAAATCAAAAGTTGAGACTTCCCCTCCGCACTAATCATTTTCTTGACAGCTGACGTTTGAATTACCCCGAGCGCGTAAAAGAAATAAAAAGCGAATACGCCGGAGCCTTGCCGTTTCACAAACACAGGGCCCCGTATTTCGGATTAGGTCGGATTGAGATCGCTCAGACTGTGGCTCGCCCCAATTTTCCAGGGCGCAAAATTTTGCTGACCCTCGCCGCTCTGCGCGAGTGCTCGCTGGAGTTCAGCCGGGGGCGCATCCAGTGACTCATCCGCCAGTTCGAAAACCCCCCAGTGAATGGGAAGGGTCAGTGGCTGACCTATCGCGCGCCACAACGCCACCGCCTGCTGGGGATCCATGTGTTGTGCCCCCATAAACCAGCGCGGAGCATAAGCGCCTATCGGCAAAGCGGCCAGATTAAAGGGGCCATAATGCTGCGCAATCGCCAGAAGACTGTCGCTGTAGCCGCTGTCACCGGAAAACCAAAACCGCAGCGAAGCGGTCCTGATCACCCAACCGCACCACAGGGTTCGGTTGCGATTAGTAACGGTGCGCATGCTCCAGTGGCGCGCAGGGACCGCATCAAACTGTATTCCCGCAAACACTTTCTGTTGCCACCAGTCAAGCTCATGCACCTGTTTGACCCCATGACGCTTACACCACTCCGCCAGCCCCAGCGGCACCAGAAAAATAGTGTCCGGAAAGCGGCGCACAATCTGTTTGATGGTGGGCTTATCCAGATGATCGTAATGATTATGGGATATCAGGACGTAATCCAGCCGCGGTAACTGGTCAATGGCCAGCGGAGACGGCGTTTTACGTTCAGGTCCGATAAACGGCAAAGGGGAAGCCCGCCGGGACAGCGCGGGATCAACCAGAATATAGTGTTGGTTTATGCGCATCAGCAGCGCCGCATGGCCCAGCCACCAGAGACGGTCATCCTCCCCGTTCAGATCGGCAGGTTGCCACCACTGCGTAATAAACTGGTCATAGCCCTGACGAGGCGGATGGGGTAATCCCTGGGCTTTGCGTTCACGTCGCCAGCGCTGCAGGTCACCTTGCTGGCGGCTGTCGGGCTCAGGGTTACGAAACCCCTCAGCGGTGTGATGGGGTTTACTGCTGTCATACCAGGGATTTTTCCAGGCCATCCGGCCTCCATGCAGGGTTAACGTTCCGGGATTAAACGAATCAGTCCGTCGTTTTCCGACGGCGCTTCGGGGGACGGCTCATCTGCACCATTCTGCGCCTCAATCATCCGCCGCAGCAGTGCATTCTGTTTCTTTTGCTCTTCTAACAATGACGTCAATAACGCAACCTGTTCGTTCGCCCGAACGCTGGCGCGATTAACGTAAAACCACAGCATTAATGCCACAATCAGCGCCAGCAGAAAAACGCCGTAAAAGATTACCGGTCCCGCATTCGCGGCTAACTCATTCATAACTGCCTCAAGATACCTGATGAAATCACAAAAAAAGAACGACCGTCTATTCTACTCCGCGCCGCCGCAAAAGATAATGGTGACGTCAGCGATATAGCGCTTTCTGCGCTTTCAGTTATCTCTGATCGCATCCTGCCTGAAAGCGAGGCATGCTAATCCTGTACATCATGTTAAGCAGCAGTCACTGGAACGCTGCGTGGGTATCATAAGGAGATACAATGAAACTCTTCATTCGGGCGATTATCGTTATCGGCATCCTCTGGCTGGCTATGCTGTTCACAGGTTACGGCGTGCTGGCGGGCAGCAACAAGAATGCCGTGGGACTGGGGCTGAAATGTAACTATCTGACCGCAAGAGGGATGGTGACCGCGCAATATCTGCATACAGACAGCGGCGTGGTGGGCGTGACGGATTGCCCGCTGCTAAAGAAAAGTAGCGAAGTGGTCGACAACGGATAACGGAGGAGCGGGCCAACTGGCCCGCTTTTTTTTAACCCACGTCATTGCCGGTATAGCCCAGCTCTGACGAAAGACGTTGGCCCGCTTCACGTAACAGCGTCACATACTGTTGCTTGTTCGCGGCAGAAAAGCGCAGCGTGGGAAAGGACAGGCTCAGTCCGGCGACGGCGACACCAAAGCGATCAAAAATGGGCACGGCGATGCAGCGCACGCCCACTTCCTGTTCTTCGTTATCCTCACCATAACCCTGTGCCCTGACCTGACCCAGTGCTTCGCGTAACGCGCCTGCGTCCGGTAAGGTGTTGGCGGTGTTAATAGTGAACGTCATGCGCTCCAGAATGGCATTCACCTCCTCCCGACTGCGCCAGGCCAACAACACTTTTCCCAGTGCGGTGGAGTGCAGTGGATTGCGGTGACCAATACGTGAGGCCATACGCAGGTTATAGAGCGAGTCAATTTTATGCACATAGACCACACTGTCATCATCCAGCGCGCCCAGATGGATTGTCTCTTTGGTCAGGCGCGATAACTCGCGCATGTGTACATCGGCGCTGCGGATAAGATCGCTATGCTGCAACGCGTTGGATCCCACCTCAAACAGTTTCAAGGTCAGCGAATATTTTTCACTTTCCCCTTCCTGCGCGACATAACCCAATGCTTTCATAGTTTGCAGGAATCGGTAGACCGTACTTTTGGACATCATCAGCCGTTGTGCCAGCTCGGTAATACCGTGATCGCGCTCTTCGCTTAACGCCTGCAAAATCCCGAATACTTTTTGCACCGAAGAGACGGCATCCGGCTGTTTATCCTTTTCGTCAGCGGCCATTTGTCACCCTGAATACGTGTTTCAAAAAAACTGGAACAGAGTTGCAGTATAGAGTGACAGCGCCGATCCCGGCAATCTTCCGGGTTTGAAACATCTCTAAAATATATTTTTTCCGTGGGTACGATGCAATTTGGCGGCCAATTGATTAGCATGATGATATTCACACTCTTTAATATTAGCCTCTATGTCACTTTCCTCTTCTGACGGCGGACTCGCAGTACCCCAACGCTACTGGGCTATTCTGACGATCGCCATCGGCCTTATCATGGCGGTACTGGATGGATCGATTGCCAATGTCGCGCTGCCAACCATCTCACGTGAGCTACAGGCCAGTCCGGCCCAGTCAGTCTGGGTGATTAATGCTTATCAGATTGCCATTGTCGCCTCGCTACTGTCGTTGTCCTTTTTAGGCGATATCGTCGGCTACCGCCGCGTGTACCAGGCAGGGCTGGTGGTGTTTGCCATCACGTCGGTGTTTTGCGCCCTTTCGCCCTCCCTTCCCCTGCTTACGCTGGGCCGGGTGCTTCAGGGCCTGGGGGGTGCGGCGATTATGAGCGTTAACACCGCCCTGATTCGTATCATTTATCCCCCACATTATCTGGGCCGCGGCATCGCGATCAACGCCCTGCTGGTGGCGATCTCGACGGCGGCCGGCCCCACGGTTGCGGCAGCCATCCTCTCATTTGCCAGCTGGCGCTGGTTGTTCCTGATCAACCTGCCACTGGGCGTTGTCACGCTCTGGCTGGCGTTACGTTATCTGCCGGATAACCCGCAACGGGCCAAAACACAGAAGTTTGATGTCACCAGTGCGGTAATGAATGCGCTCTTTTTCGGCCTGCTTATTTCGGCGCTGGGTGGCTTTGCCCAGGGACAATCGATCTGGCTTATCGCAGGAGAACTTATCACGCTGCTTGTGGTGGGCTACTTTTTTATCCGACGCCAGCTGACGATGGCCGTGCCGTTGCTGCCGGTTGATTTGCTGCGCATCCCTATTTTTGCCCTGTCGATGTGCACCTCCGTCTGCTCTTTCTGCGCGCAGATGCTGGCGATGGTATCACTGCCCTTCTACCTGCAAAGCGTGCTGGGGCGTACAGAGGTCGAAACCGGTTTATTGCTTACGCCGTGGCCGCTGGCCACCATGCTGCTCTCACCGGTCGCGGGACGTTTAATTGAACGAGTGCATGCGGGCTTACTCGGGGGATTAGGGCTGGCCCTGTTTGCCATCGGGCTTTTTCTGCTGGCTCACTTACCTGCGAAGCCAGACGACATGGACATTATCTGGCGCATGATGCTGTGCGGGGCGGGCTTTGGCCTGTTTCAGTCCCCGAATAACCACACCATTATTACCTCCGCTCCGCGTCAACGCAGCGGTGGTGCCAGCGGTATGCTGGGCACGGCACGGTTACTGGGTCAGAGCAGCGGTGCCGCACTGGTAGCGCTGATGTTCAACTGGCTGGGCAATGACGGCACCCATGCGGCGCTGTTACTGGCGGCTGGATTCTCAACCGCAGCGGCCCTGCTCAGTCTGTCGCGCATAAAAACACCGCGCGTACAGTGATAAAAAAAGGCGACTTCTCAGTCGCCTTTTTGCCGGGTTACTTCAGGTATTCGCCGCTACGCAGCGCTTCAATACGTTTATCTAACGGGGGATGCGACATAAACAGCTCGCTGAATGACTTCCCTTTACCGTTGATACAAAACGCCATCATGCTGCTGGGCTCCTGCGGCTCGTAGCTGGTTTTCAGGCGCTGCAGTGCCGCAATCATCTTCTCACGGCCCACCAGTTTCGCTGAACCGGCATCCGCATGGAACTCACGGTGACGAGAGAACCACATGGTAATGATGCTGGCAAGGATACCAAACACCAGTTCCAGCACCATAGAAACGGCAAAGTACACCAGCGGATTACCGTTGCTGCTTTCTTCCCCATCGCGGTTACCAGACATGAAGCCTGCCGCAATCTGCGCCAGAATACGCGAAACGAAAATCACAAAGGTGTTCACGACACCCTGAATCAGGGTCATGGTGATCATATCGCCGTTGGCAATATGCGCGACTTCGTGCGCCAGCACCGCTTCAGCCTCGTCGCGGCTCATGTTTTGCAGCAGCCCGGTCGATACAGCCACCAGTGACGCATTACGGCGGGCACCGGTTGCAAAGGCGTTGATGTCAGGCGCGTGGTAAATCGCGACCTGCGGCATCGCAATACCAACCTGCCGGGCCTGCTGGCTAATGGTCTCTAACAACCAGCGCTCGGTTTCGTTGCGTGGTTGTTCAATCACTTCACCGCCGACCGAACGCAACGCCATCCACTTCGACATCAGCAGTGAGACAAACGCACCGCCGAAGCCAAACAGACCTGCCATAATCATCAGGCCCTGAACACTGCTTGACTGAATTCCTGTCAGGCTGAGAATCAGCCCGAATACCAACATCACTGCCAGGTTGGTCAGCAGGAAAAGAGCAATACGCATCATAACGGTTAATCATCCTCAGTAGTTCATGCGCTCATGCGCGGATACATATCCTATGAGCATTGTGCGGGTTTTCAAGCGACCTTAACGTTTAAGTGCCTAAAAAGACATAACTTTACAATATGACATAACCTTTACCGCAACCCTACTGAATGCGCGCAGTACAACACATTAACGTAACGCATCCTTGCCGGACTTATCATAAAAAAAGCACCGCAGTGCGGTGCTTTTTATTAAACCAGAACGTATCAGTTGCTTTTCGCTGCGGACGCGTCGGGAAGCGTCTTTTCCAGCTGCGCCAGATCGTTGGCAATCTTGACGGTTTCATCCAGATAAGGATCGGGTTCTTTGTAATCCTTAGGCAGGTCATCCAGGCTCTTCAGCGGCTTTTTGCCTTCGGCCTGATAGCGCGCATTAATGCGTTCCAGACGCAGCGCATCGTCTTCGTGGTTCTCTTTCTCGCGTTGAGCAAGATTGAGCGACACGATATTGCGCTTGTCCTTCATGGCATTAAAGCGGGCAATGTCCTTCATGATGTACTGGAACTCACGATCTTTCGCGATACGTTCATCATGTTCTTTCGTCAACTGCGGCACCAGCGCTTTCACATCTCCGGTTTTCGCGTAGGTGGCAGCCGTGATGCTGTCCCACGGTAAGGCGTTATCTTCAAACTTCTCGCCTGTCTCCGCCGCTTCAACGCCGGTAGGCATCAGCAGATCGGGGGTGACGCCTTTACGCTGTGTACTGCCACCGTTAATACGGTAGAACTTCTGAATCGTGTACTGAACCGATCCCAGCGCAGGCCATTCCGGACGCAGCATCTGATCGTAAATGCGGTTCAGCGAGCGATACTGCTGAACGGTGCCTTTACCAAAGGTCGGCTCGCCAACAATCAGCGCACGCCCATAGTCCTGCATCGCCGCCGCAAAGATTTCAGAGGCAGACGCACTGAAGCGGTCAACAAGCACCACCAGCGGCCCTTTATAGTACACAATGCCGTCGTTATCGCTGTCCTGACGGATGCGACCATTATTGTCGCGCACCTGCACCACGGGGCCACTTGGGATAAACAGGCCAGACAGTGAGACCGCCTCGGTCAGTGCGCCACCGCCGTTGGTCCGCAGATCAATCACGATGCTGTCGACATTCTGCTTTTGCAGTTTCTGCAACTGCACTTTGACATCATCGGTCAGGCCCACGTAGAAGCCCGGAATATCCAGTACGCCGACTTTCTGCTTGCCCACATTGTGAATACTCATTTTAACGGCGCGATCTTCCAGACGGATTTTCTCACGCGTCAGTGTCACAATGCGGGTTTTAGTACCTTTACCGGCAGGCAGGATTTCAAGGCGTACCTTACTGCCTTTCGGTCCTTTAATTTTGGCGACGACATCATCCAGACGCCAGCCAATCACATCTTCCATTGGCTTGCCTGGCTCACCGACGCCGACAATACGATCGCCAACGGTGATGGCTTTACTTTTCGCCGCCGGGCCACCCGCGACCATAGAATTGATCACGGTATAATCGTCATCCATCTGCAGTACGGCGCCAATCCCTTCGAGCGACAGGCTCATTTCAGTATTGAACTGCTCGGTATTGCGCGGCGACAGATAGTTGGTGTGCGGATCGATTTCGTGGGCAAATGCATTCATTGCCAGCTGGAACACATCTTCGCTGTTGCTCTGTGCCAGGCGACGGATGGCGAAGTTATAGCGTTTGGTCAGCACGTCACGAATTTCTTTTTCGTCTTTACCGGCCAGCTTCAGGCTCAACTCATCGTATTTCACCTTGGCATCCCACAGCGCATTTAATTCGTTCTGGTCTTTCGGCCAGGGCGCTTTGGAACGGTCAATATCGATGGTGTCATTACCGGTAAAGTTCATCGGGCGAGCCAGGACCGTGAGCGCGTACTGATAGCGTTCGAAGCGGCGTTTCTGGGCCAGATTATAAAGATCGTAAAAAATATCCAGCTTACCGCTACGCAGTTCGTCACCCAGCTGTGTTTTCTTGCTGGCAAACTGTGCTACATCCGACGCCAGCAGCACGTTGTGGCTGTAGTCGAGCATGTTGAGGTAGCGGTCAAAAATTTTGGCGGAAAACGCCCCGTCCAGATCGAACTGGCGATAGTGAGAACGCGTGAACCGTGAGGTGACGCGCTCGCTGACGGTAGGATCCTGGGGATCTTCATGCAACTGAGGAATTTGATCGGCACGAGTGATGTTCTCGGCGGCAAAGGAAGGGCCTGACAACAGCAGGCCCGCGATCAATCCAACTTTTAACAAGGTGTTCATGCCGGGGTCAGCCTCCGTTTCAGAACTGCAGGTGTTCTGCGCGCACAATCATTGCCATGCCGGAAGCGAGCTGTACCCGGACGCCGTCTTTAGAAACTTCCAGAACGGTTGCGTCCATTGCACTTTTGCCTGCTTTAACTTTAATACTCTGGCCGGGTTGCAAAGTTGAGGTATCAGTGATGGGTTTAGCCTGCTGCAGCTCCGGACGGGGTGCCGGTTTGCGATGCTGCGATGCAGTAGGACGCTCAGCAGACTGCGGACGCGGCTTACGCGCGGCGTCACCCTCTGCGGCTTTACGCGGAGCAGGTTTGCGTGGACGACGTGGCGCGCTGGCCCCTTCTTCGCCCTCACCGGCTTCACGACGCGCGGCCCGCTGCTGATCGCGTTGCGCCTGAACACGCGCTTTCGCGTCTTCCAGTTGCTTGCGGGCATGCTCAACGTGCTGCTCATCGAGAACACCGCACGGATTGCCGTCGAGATCCACGCGGGTCGCACCCGCTTTAATACCGTACAGATAGCGCCAGCTGGAGGTATAAAGACGTAATGCTGAACGTAACTGTGTCTTGCTCAGGTTCATTTCGCCCTGAACGCGCTCGACCAGATCCTGAAAGATACCGATTTTGAGCGGACGCGCTTCACCTTCAGCGCTAAAGCAGTGCGGAAAGCGCTCCGCCAGAAAGCTAATGACTTCTTTACTGCTATTCAACTTAGGTTGATTTTCCATGAAATTTCCTGATTACTACGGGTTTGCCGACCAGAGCAGGCATGAACAGGCGACATTATAATGACAACATCGCTAAATGCCATGCAATCCAGTCGATTAGCTACGCGTCAGCTGCAAATATTTTTCTAAGTCCGTGTTCGCGAGCACGTCGCAAAGCCCGTCAGTCAAGGCTACCAGCCCTTTTTCATCATCACTATCAAAGCGATTGTATTCCACACTGTCGATATCCAGCACGCCCACAACGTGACCGTTTACTTTCAGAGGAATCACAATTTCAGCATTACTGGCCGCATCGCAGGCGATGTGCCCCGGAAACGCATGCACATCATCTACACGCTGGACCTGATTTTGCGCCAGCGCTGTACCACAGACACCTTTACCCACGGGGATGCGCACACAGGCAATTTTACCCTGGAACGGGCCAAGCACCAGTGTGTCTGCTTCCGTCAGCAGGTAGAAGCCTGCCCAGTTCACGCCTTCGAGACGTTCATACAACAGCGCGCTAAAGTTACCCATCGCGGCGAGGAACGCCGTTTCTCCCGCCAGCAAGGCGCGCATATCGCGATCTAAATCGGCGTAAAAGGCAGTTTTGTTCATTATTCAACCGTTACCAGTGACATCCGGGCGGCTAACCACTCCGCCAGTTAAAAATAAGCACTAAAAATCCATAGCCATAAGGTGAATCATAGCGTTAGTTACTATAACCTTAACATTCTGTGGATCGAAGCGTGATACCCGAAACAGGTACACAGCAATGTCTTAACAACCCTTTGCGTAAATAACAATAAGCGAACCCTGCACTCTTTATGAAAATTCACGCGATTAGCGAGACATTGCCCCACGCACGTTATCAGCGTTGTCCGCAATGCGATACCCTTTTTTCCTTACCAGATGTGAAATCGCATCAGTCGGCACATTGCCCCCGTTGTAATGCACAAATTGTCAGCGGCTATGACTGGTCGATGACGCGTCTGCTGGCGATGGCGGCCACCATGCTGGTCCTGATGCCGTTCGCCTTCAGCATGCCGTTGATTGATATCCGGCTGCTGGGTATGCGCATTAACGCCAGCCTGCTGGAAGGCATTGTGCAGATGACGCTGCAGGGCAACGTGTTAACGGCCTCCATGGTGGCGTTCTGCACTATCGGTGCGCCCGTCACGCTTGTGGCTGGCATTGGCTACCTGGCGCTGGGCCAGCGTTTGGGCATGAATCTGCGCCCGGTTCTGCTGATGCTGGAGAAGCTGAAAGAGTGGGTCATGCTGGACATTTTCCTGATTGGCATCGCGGTGGCGTCGATTAAAGTTCAGGAATACGCCGATCTCGAAATGGGCTACGGTCTGGTGGCTTACATTGCCCTGACCGTCCTGAGCGTGATGACGCTGATTCATCTCAATATTGAGCAGCTATGGGAACACTTTTATCCGCAACAGCCTCAGGTGACGCGACGGGAGGATCTGCAGGTTTGTCTCAACTGCCATTATACCGATGTTCCCGACGCACGAGGCCGTTGCCCCCGCTGCCATACACCGCTCGACTTCCGTCGCCGTCACAGCCTGCAAAAATCCTGGGCTGCGCTCATCGCTTCCATTGTGCTGCTGATCCCGGCCAATTTGCTGCCCATTTCGGTGGTGTACCTCAATGGCTCGCGGCGGGAAGATACGATCTTCTCCGGCATTCTTTCCCTGGCATCCGGTAATATTCCGGTCGCCGCCATCGTCTTTATCGCCAGTATCTTAGTGCCCTTTACCAAAGTTCTGGTCATGCTGGCGCTGCTTCTCAGCATTCATTTTCGCTGCGAGCAAGGCCTGAAAACCCGCATCCGTCTCCTGCGTTTTGTAACCTGGGTCGGTCGCTGGTCTATGCTGGATCTGTTTGTCATTTCGTTAACCATGTCACTGGTCAATCGTGACCAGTTACTGGCTTTTACCATGGGACCTGCCGCGTTTTACTTTGGCGCGGCTGTGATCCTGACCATTATGGCCGTTGAGTGGCTGGATAGCCGCCTGCTCTGGGATGCACATGCAACAGGAAACGCCGACTACACCGACTAATGCTACGCTGCGTAATAAGCGTAAAATTTCCCCTTTTTGGCTGCTGCCCGTTATCGCCATGCTGATTGCGGGCTGGCTGCTATGGACGAATTTTCAGGAACGCGGCACCACAATCACCATTAATTTCCAGACGGCAGATGGGATTGTGCCCGGGCGCACGCCTGTGCGCTATCAGGGCGTGGAAGTCGGTACCGTGCAGGGCATCAACCTGAGCGACGACTATCGCAAGATCCAGATCAAAGCCAGCATCAAAAGTGATATGCGTGATGCGCTGCGTGAGAATACGCAATTCTGGCTGGTGACACCGAAAGCCTCGCTGGCCGGGGTTTCCGGCCTTGATGCGCTGGTCGGCGGTAACTACATCGGCATGATGCCGGGCGATGGTAAAGAGAGCGACACCTTCACCGCCCTGGATACGCAACCGAAATACCGTGTTAATACCGGCGAGCTGATGATCCACCTTCATGCACCGGATCTGGGCTCGCTGAATACCGGCTCACTGGTCTATTACCGCAAAATTCCGGTAGGCCGCGTGTACGACTACAGTATCAACGGTCAAAACAACGGCGTGTCAATTGACGTGCTTATCGAACGTCGCTTCGTCAACCTGGTGAAAACCAACAGCCGTTTCTGGAACGTGTCCGGCCTGAACGCCGATGTCAGCCTGAGCGGTGCCAAAGTGCAGCTGGAAAGCCTGGCGGCGCTGGTTAATGGCGCGATTGCCTTTGACTCGCCCGAAGGCGCGGAAGCCGCAAAGAGCGACCAGAATTACACCCTCTATCCTGATCTGGCTCACAGCCAGCGCGGTGTGCTGATTAACCTCGATCTGCCCAACGGCGATAACCTGTCGGCTAACCGAACGCCGCTGATGTACCAGGGTCTGGAAGTCGGTACGCTCACCAAACTGAATCTGCAGGACGGCGGCAAAGTCACCGGCGAGATGACGGTTGATCCGTCTGTGGTCGGCCTGATGCGCGAAGGCACACGCATTGAAATGCACAGTCCGAAACTCAGCCTGACTGACACCAGCCTGAGCAGTCTGCTGACCGGCAATACCTTTGAACTGGTGCCCGGCGACGGTCCACCCGTACAGCATTTTACCGTGGTTGCGCCTGACAAAACGCTGCTGCAGCAACCCAATGTGCTCACCGTAAAACTCAGCGCGCCGGAGAGCTATGGCATCGATGCGGGGCAACCGCTGATGTTATACGGTATGAAAATCGGCCAGGTCATCTCGCGCGATCTGGATGAAAATGGGGTGAATTTTGTTGTGGCAATCAATCCTGACCACCGGCAACTGGTGCACAGCGACAGTAAATTCATCGTGAACAGTCGTCTTGATGTGAAATTCGGTCTGGACGGCATGCAGGTGCTGGGAGCCAGCGCACGTGAATGGGTCGATGGCGGTATTCGTCTGGATCCCGGCAAGCGCGGCGCGCCAAAAGCCGCCTATCCGCTGTTTGCGGATGCGGAACGTGCGGAGGAAGGTATTGTGGGTGACGGTCCGTCGACCACGCTGATGCTGACCGCGAAAAGTCTGCCGGATGTTCAGGCGGGATCTGTCGTGCTGTACCGCAAGTTCCAGGTGGGCGAAATCACGAAAGTCACACCGCGCGCGGATGCGTTTGATATTGCCGTTCATATCAAACCGGAATACCGTAAGCTCCTCACCAACGAAAGTGTCTTCTGGGCGGAAGGCGGCGCACGCGTGCAGCTTAACGGCAGCGGATTAACGGTGCAGGCCTCCCCGCTGAACCGGGCTTTAAAAGGCGCGATCAGCTTTGACAACCTGACCGGGGCGAAAGTGGATAAAGGCGTAAAACGCGTGCTTTATCCGTCCGAAACGGCCGCTCGCGCGGTGGGCAGCCAGATTACCCTGCACACCTATGATGCCAGCAAACTGTCTGCGGGCATGCCGATTCGCTATCTGGGCATTAACGTGGGTCAGATCGAATCGCTGTCGCTGAGTGATGACAATAATCAGGTGGTGGCCAAAGCCGTACTTTACCCGGAATACGTGCAGAACTTCGCGCGCGTTGACAGTCGTTTCTCCGTGGTGTCGCCCGAGATTTCGGCCGCCGGGGTGAATCATCTGGAGACGATCCTGCAGCCTTACGTTAACGTTGACCCGGGTAAAGGACGCGGCGCGCGGACCTTTGAGCTGCAGGAAAGCACCATCACCGACTCGCGTTACCTCAACGGCCTGAACATCTATGTGGATGCCACCGAAGCGGGTTCTCTGTCATTAGGGACGCCGGTCCTGTTCCGTGGCGTCGAAGTCGGTACCGTGACCGGCACCTCGTTGGGTAATATGGCGGATCGCGTGCAAATCGCCCTGCGCATCAGTAAGAAATATCAGCATCTGGTACGTAATAACTCGGTGTTCTGGCTCGCCTCCGGCTATAACCTGGACTTTGGGCTGATTGGCGGTGTGGTGAAAACCGGTACCTTCCAGCAATTTATCCGCGGCGGCATTCAGTTTGCTACGCCACCGACGGTCCCGCTGGCCCCGCAGGCGAATGCGAACAAGCACTTCCTGCTGCAGGACGAACCGCCGAAAGAGTGGCGTAACTGGGGTACGGCCATTCCTGACCCGAACCAACCTTAATCCTCCCAAAACGGGCAGCCAGGCTGCCCGTTTTCTTTCCGCGTGTTACACTCCCGCCTTTGCCTCAAAGAGAACTTATCCGTGTCCGACGCCGCTTCACGTTTTCCTGCCGATTTCCTTGACCTTATGCGCCAGAGCCTGCCCGATGAGGCCAGCCTGCAGCAGTTTATCGACATCAGCCAGCAGCCGTTACGCCGCAGCCTGCGAGTCAATACGTTAAAAATCAGCGTCAGCGCGTTTCTGGCCCAAACGGCTCACTACGGCTGGCAGCTTACGCCGGTGCCGTGGTGTGAAGACGGCTTCTGGATCAGCCGGGAGGATGAAAGTTTACCGTTGGGTAGCGTGGCAGAGCATCTGAGTGGCCTGTTTTATATTCAGGAAGCCAGCTCGATGCTGCCGGTGACGGCGCTGTTTGATGCCTGTCCCGATGCGCAGCATGTCATGGATATGGCGGCCGCCCCCGGCTCGAAAACAACACAGATTGCTGCCCGAATGCACAACCAGGGAATTGTCCTTGCTAATGAGTTCTCTTCCAGCCGGGTAAAAGTGCTGCACGCGAACATTACCCGCTGTGGCGTGACCAATACCGCGCTGACTCACTTTGACGCCCGCGTCTTTGGGCCTGCGCTGCCGGAACAGTTCGATGCGATCCTGCTGGATGCGCCCTGCTCTGGCGAAGGCGTGATACGTAAAGATGCGGATGCGCTGAAAAACTGGTCGCTTGCCAGCACCCACGATATCGCCCAGACCCAACGCGATCTGATTGACAGCGCGTTTCATGCCCTGAAGCCTGGCGGTACGCTGGTGTATTCCACCTGCACACTCAATCCGATCGAAAACCAACAGGTTGTGGCCTGGCTACTGGCGCGCTACCCCGCAGCCGTCGAGGTTGCGCCGCTGACGACGCTGTTTCCAGGCGCAGAACAGGCAGCCACGCCCGAAGGTTACCTGCACGTCTTTCCTCAGCTGTTTGACAGTGAAGGCTTCTTTGTCGCGCGGTTACGCAAAATCGCCTCTGTTGAGCGGCTGCCTGCGCCGACATACAAAGTCGGCAAGCTTCCGTTTACCCCCGTAAACCGCAAACTGGAAAACGATATTGTTCAGGCGGCCGCGAAGGTGGCGCTTCAGTGGGATGAGCGCCTGCAACTGTGGCAACGCGATAAAGAAATTTGGCTGTTTCCCGCCGACATCGTTCCGCTGTTAGGGCAGGTCCGTTTCTCGCGGATTGGCCTGAAACTGGCTGAAACCTTTGCGAAGGGTTATCGCTGGCAACATGAGGCCGTTGTCGCGCTGGCGTCACCGCGTCCAGCGCAGACAGTGAAACTGAATGAGGCGGAAGCGGAAGCGTGGTTTCGCGGTCGCGATATCTACCCTGAAAACCCGCCCACCGTTGATGAGATGATTGTGACCTATCAGGCTCAGCCGCTGGGGCTGGCAAAACGGGTTGGCAGCCGGATTAAAAACAGCTATCCGCGCGAACTGGTGCGCGACGGTCGGCTGTTCCGTTAAGCCGTCACACCCCGAAAGTGACACTGTCACATATTCGGCGCTGTTTTACTGATAGCAGCGCCAGAAACGTGGCTCAGCGCGGACGGACCTGCACAAGCGGCAGGCATCGCGCCTGTGCATTCTGGCGCGATGCATGCTGATAACTCAGGCGGTACGCGCTTTCGCCGGATGGGTCAGCAATTTGGCGGCGGGCCGGATGGGACGTCGCACTAATTCTCCCCCGCAGTTGGGACAATGCCCCTGCAGATGCTGCTCAGCGCAGGTCGCGCAGAAGGTACATTCGAACGAACAGATGCGCGCATCATGCGATGCCGCAGGCAGATCGATATCACAACGTTCACAGTTTGGGCGCAGTTCTAACATGACATTCCCCCTTGCGGTAACGGCTTTCAGCGTGGCAAAACCCATGCTGCTTGTCGAGGATTTTCATCGCCCGTAACGCTTATCCGTCAGGAGATGTGGAACCCGACGTGGCCCTGCTGCGGCTTTCATCGTCGCGCGCCTGGGTCACGTCGCCTTCGTCCTCATTCTCACCCTCGTCCTCTGCGCCCTCCTCATCACTGGTGACCATCGCCGCCTGAATCGCCTCGTCTTCCAGCACCGGGTTAAGCGCCGCGCCTAAAGGCGAGGTAGCCAGGCTGTCCGGTAACACCACGTGGGGCAAGGGTACCTCGGTAGTCGGTAACGGAAGCGGCGCTTTCTTCACATAGCTCAGCACAGCAATCAACAGGGTGCACACCGTGAAGAACAGATAAAGCATGTTACTGCCGAAAGACTGCATCAGCGAGCCCACCAGCAACGGGCCGATACTGGCTCCGATACCAAACGCCATCAGCAGACAGGCCGTCAGTGAAACGCGCTGCTCCGCCGCCACCTGATCGTTTGCCAGCGCCACCTGCAAAGGATAGAGGGCAAACTGCACCATGCTGGCAAGAAAGGCGATGCCGAGCACCCAGTGAAATGACAGCCTGGGCAGCAACACCAGCGGCAAACAGGCCAGCGCCAGCAGCGCTGCAATATAAAACAGCAGCCGCTGACGATCGTAACGGTCGGACAGCCAGCTTAAAGGAAACTGCGATACCAGCCCGGCAAAGATCGTCAGACTCATAAAAATACCGGTCTGCGCATCGCTGAATCCCTTGCTGCTGGCATACACCGGCGCCAGGCCATAAAAGGCGCCGACGACCATACCGGTTAATAAGGTGGTGCTGAGTAATTTAGGGATGGTGCGAAGAAAGTAGCCCAGTTCCATCGGCGCAGGTGACATCGCGCGAACATGCGTGCGCGTCGTCAGCGCAATCGGCACCAGACAGAGGGCAAAACAGAGCGCCACGATTAACAACGTCTGAAGACCAAAGTCACTTTGTAAGGTCAGCACCACCTGACCGCTACTTAAGCCAAGGTAGGTCGCCACCATATAGAAGCCAAAGATTAGCCCACGCTGTGACGATTCCGCCTGGTCGTTAAGCCAGCTTTCCAGCACCATGTACTGGCACATCATGCACAGCCCGATGATCAGGCGCAGGAAAACCCAGAGGGGGATAAAATCTGTCAGCCCGTGTCCGATCACTGACGCCGTGATAATGCCGGCACAGGCTACATAGGCACGAATATGACCGACGCGCGCAATCAGGTTGTGACCCACCTTGCCACCGATCACCAGGCCAATATAGTTTGCCGCAATGATGGCCCCAATCAGCGCACCATTAACCTGATCATGGGCCAGACGCAGTGACACGTAGGTAGTGAGTAACCCTGAGCCCAACAGCATCAACAACGTGGTGGTGTAAAGCGGCAGAAATGTTCTGAGAATTTTTCGCATACGACTCCCTGTCCACAACAGTCATTGGTGTCCTGTAAAGTTTAAAGATAGTTGAATTTGCCCCGCTTTAGGTCGGGACAATTCCGACAGTAAACTCCCGTTGTCACGTGGACGGCAGTGATGACACATTTCCCTGTCCCCGGATGTATCGTAGGCCTCCGGCAAAACCTGACTGGCTGTGGACCATGTTTACGCGGCCGGGTTTTCCGTCAGCCATAAAAAACCCGTTAACCTGGCGGCTAACGGGCTGTGGGATCAGGCGCTGGGGAACGTAATGTTGCTGCCCGGTGCCTCTCGATGCAGATGAATAAAGTTCAAGTGGCGCTCATACTGATCGAGTATATCGATGATCACCTGCTCTTTGCTGTAATCCATCAGGTCATTACCCTGACTGCCCTCCAGCAGGAACGTCTCCAGCCGGTAATAGGTAGATTTCCCGCTGCGCGCGCGGTAGGTAAAGCCCGGAATGGAATACTGCTGTGGCCAGACCTGATAGAGGAAATCCTGCTCCTCGCCCAGCTGTACGCGCAGGTCCAGATAACCCAGGGGATGCTCCCCGTCGGCGGCCACGCGGTCCAGCGTGACGCGCGCGCCACGCAGCTCCAGCTCTTTTGCCACGTCCTCCATGGCGGGAAAGATCGTGTCATCCATCATTTTCAGGGTGTAGCGCGAGCCAGGATAGTTCATCAGGCGCGACAGCCGTTTTTTCCAGGTCAGACGGTCAGTAGCATGTGCCAGATAAGGTGCCGTATCCCGCGTCGCACTCACGCGGCGATAATCTTCCACCTTGAGCGATTTATACAGCCCTGCCATCACGAAGAAGATAACGAAACTGAACGGCAGCCCCATGATGACCGTGGTATTTTGCAGCGCCGTAATGCCGTTGGTCATCAGCATACTCAGCGTCAGGACGCCGATGGCGACCGACCAGAATATACGCAGCCAGTTCGGCGCATCACTGTTGATGTCTTTCAGTTTGGAGGTGAAATTACCCAGCACCAGCGAACCGGAATCCGCCGAGGTCACATAGAACAACATACCGGTAATGGTCGCGACGGAAGCACTCAGCTTGAAGGCCGGGTACTGCGCCAAAAGACTGTAGAAACCGCGTTCCGCATGGCCCATCACTTCCTGTGCAAAACCTGCATCGCCATGAAGGATTTCATACAGGGCCGCGTTACCAAAGACCGACAGCCACAGCAGCGTAAAGGTAAAAGGAATCACCAGCGTACCGAGCACAAACTCACGAATGGTACGGCCACGGGAGATACGTGCCAGAAACAGGCCCACGAACGGCGACCAGGCCACCCACCAGGCCCAGAAAAACAGGGTCCAGCTGTTCATCCACTCTGTTGGCCGGTCAAAGGCAAACGTATTCAGCGTCATGCCCATAAAGCGATTGATGTAATCCCCTACGTTGAGCACCAGTGCGTTAAGCAGGAAGCCGGTATTGCCAGCGAACAGGACGAACAGAATCAGGCCGAGAGCCAGCGCCACATTCAGTTCCGATAAAATACGAATGCCTTTGTCAACGCCCGACGTCACGGAAATGGTGGCAATGATCACCGACAGAATAATCAATGCCGTCTGCGCCGTTAATCCTTCCGGAATATCGAACAGGACCTTCAGCCCATAGTTTAACTGCACCACACCAATTCCCAGCGTGGTAGCGATACCAAAGATCGTCCCTATTACCGCGGCAATGTCTACGCTGTGGCCGATGGGACCGTTAATACGTTTACCAAAAATGGGATACAGGGCGGAACGGATGGTTAAGGGCAGATTGTAGCGGTAGCTGAAATAGCCAAGGGCAATCCCCATCAGGGCGTACATTGACCAGCCGGTTAAGCCATAGTGGAACAGAGTCCAGACCATCGCCTGACGGGCCGCTTCAAGCGTTTGCCCTGCCCCTTCCGGCGGCTGCATATACTGCGAAACCGGTTCCGCCACCGAGAAAAACATCAGGTCTATCCCGATACCGGCGGCAAACAGCATTGCCGACCAGCTCAGTATGCTGAATTCCGGTTTCGACTGCTCAGGCCCGAGTTTGATTGAGCCAAAACGGGAACAGGCGATATATACCACGAACACGATATAAAGCGTGGCGGCCAACATGTAATACCAGCCAAACGCTTCGGACACCCAGTTTACCGCCCTCAGTATCCAGTTGGCGGCTTCGCTGCTGAATAAAATAGTGATGAGTGAAAAGGTCAGAATCAATCCTGCGGAGGTGTAGAACACCACGGGGTTGATTCTGTCTTTTTCACTTGCTGGTGGACTCATCATCGTTTACCTCTGGTTGTTGGCTTATCAATTTTGCAAGAGTTCAAACCGGTAAAAACATCCGGTGTCCCGAGGGGTAAGTGTTTTTTACGCTTCGTTTCCTGCCGTTACATTCTGGTCAAAACTAACGAATCTGCCACACTTACCGCTTCACTTACTCAACTTTTAAGACACAGCATCCTAACAAGGTTTCTATTTATATTGAATATCCAATCAAAAAAAGATTAAATAGGGGACTGATTTTGGGTGGGAGCGAACGCAATGCCAAAGGTAGGGATGCAGCCAATACGACGTCGACAGCTGATCGATGCGACGCTGGCAACGATAAATGACGTAGGTATTAATGATGCCACCATTGCTCAGATTGCCCGACGCGCGGGCGTGTCAACCGGCATCATCAGCCACTATTTCAAGGACAAGAACGGATTGCTGGAAGCCACGATGCGCGACGTCACCCGGCAACTACGTGAGGCAGTTGCCCGTCGCCTGCAGCCGTTAGCCAACGCTCCCGCCGAAGAACGACTGCGCGCAATCGTTGAGGGAAACTTCGACGAAAGTCAGGTCGAACGCGCAGTGATGAAAGCCTGGCTGGACTTTTGGTCAAGCAGTATGCACCAGCCTCAGCTTCAACGTCTGGAACGGGTCAGTCATCGCCGTCTTTTTTCATCGCTGGCCGTGGAGTTCCGCCGCCAGTTGCCCAGGGACAGGGCCAGGCTTGCCGCTCACGGGCTGGCCGCCATGATTGATGGCCTGTGGCTACGCGCAGCATTAAGCGGCAAGCCCTTTGACCCGACGACAGCACGGACACTGACCACTCAATTTATTCGCCAGCAGTTAGCCGGCGAACACGCGTAACGGAACCAGGAGAAATTATGTCCCGATTCACCGAACAACACCTCTACATCAATGGTACTTATGTTGCCGCGACGTCTGGAGAAACCTTCCAGACGATTAATCCGGTCAACGGCGAAGTACTGGCTGATGTCCAGATTGCCGGGCGCGAGGATGTCGATCGCGCTGTGGCGGCGGCCAGAAAAGGGCAAAAAATCTGGGCAGCCATGACCGCCATGGAACGCTCACGCATTCTGCGTCGGGCCGTAGATATTCTGCGCGAGCGCAATGATGAGCTGGCTGAACTGGAAATGCTTGATACCGGTAAGCCGTTCAGTGAAACCGCCAGCGTCGACATCGTTACCGGTGCCGATGTGCTGGAGTATTACGCTGGGCTGATCCCTGCGCTGGAAGGCCAGCAAATTCCTCTGCGTGATACCGCGTTTGTGTATACCCGCCGTGAACCCTTAGGCGTGGTCGCCGGTATTGGCGCGTGGAATTACCCGATTCAGATTGCCCTGTGGAAATCTGCCCCGGCCCTCGCCGCAGGCAATGCCATGATTTTCAAACCCAGCGAGGTCACACCGCTGACGGCCCTGAAACTGGCTGAGATTTACACCGAAGCCGGTGTGCCGGACGGCGTTTTCAACGTGCTGCCCGGTACCGGCGCGGTTACCGGTCAACTGCTTACCGAGCATCCGGGTATCGATAAAGTGTCATTTACCGGCGGTGTCGTCAGCGGCAAAAAAGTCATGGCAAATGCGGCAGGATCGACCCTGAAGGACGTCACC
Organism: Pantoea sp. SGAir0183; assembly: GCF_043545505.1. NCBI lineage: Bacteria > Pseudomonadati > Pseudomonadota > Gammaproteobacteria > Enterobacterales > Erwiniaceae > Pantoea > Pantoea sp. SGAir0183. The sequence goes on along the minus strand of NZ_CP028053.1, from coordinate 1,934,535 downwards.
ATGGAGCTGGGCGGCAAATCCCCGCTGATCATCTTTGATGACGCCGATCTCGATTTGGCCGCCGACATCGCCATGATGGCTAACTTCTACAGTTCCGGCCAGGTATGTACCAACGGTACCCGCGTTTTTGTCCCGGCCGCATTGCAGTCTGCGTTCGAAGCCAAAATCGTAGAACGTGTTGCCCGTATCAAAGCGGGCGATCTGCGCGATCCCGAGACGAACTTTGGTCCGCTGGTCAGCTTTAGCCACCGTGACAACGTGATGCGCTTTATTGAGTCCGGTATTGCAGAAGGTGCCCGTCTGCTGTGTGGCGGTAAACGCTTAACCGGTGACGGGTTTGATCAGGGCGCGTGGGTGGCACCAACCGTATTCAGCGACTGCCGCGACGACATGAAAATTGTCCGTGAGGAAATTTTCGGGCCGGTGATGTCGATCCTGAGTTACACCTCGGAAGAGGAAGTGATACGTCGCGCTAACGATACCGAATATGGTCTGGCCGCGGGTCTGGTGACCCGGGATCTGAATCGTGCGCACCGCGTCATTCATCAGATTGAAGCGGGCATCTGCTGGATTAACACCTGGGGTGAATCTGCCGCTGAAATGCCTGTCGGCGGTTACAAGCATTCTGGCGTCGGTCGTGAAAACGGCTTGATGACATTGCAGAATTACACCCAGGTGAAGTCGGTTCAGGTTGAGCTGACGCGCTTTCAGTCTGTCTTTTAATCCCCTTACCTGAGGAGCGACGAATGGAATTTGATTACATTATCATTGGAGCCGGATCCGCAGGGAATGTGTTGGCCACCCGACTGACTGAAGACAGTAGTGTGAATGTTCTGCTGCTGGAAGCGGGTGGGCCTGATTATCGTTTCGATTTTCGGACGCAGATGCCAGCGGCCCTGGCGTACCCTTTACAGGGAAAACGGTATAACTGGGCGTATGAAACTGAGCCTGAGCCGTATATGAACAACCGCCGCATGGAGTGTGGTCGGGGTAAAGGCCTGGGCGGTTCTTCGCTGATCAACGGCATGTGTTATATCCGGGGTAACGCGATGGATCTGGACAACTGGGCAAGCATGCCCGGCCTGGAAAACTGGAGCTATCTGGACTGTCTGCCCTACTATCGCAAGTCAGAAACGCGCGATACCGGTGCCAATGACTACCACGGCGGCGATGGTCCGGTCAGCGTGACCACGCCGAAGAAAGGCAACAACGTGCTGTTTGAAGCAATGATTCAGGCAGGCGTTCAGGCCGGCTATCCGCGCACAGATGACCTGAATGGTTATCAGCAGGAAGGCTTTGGGCCGATGGACCGCTTCGTCACGCCAGAAGGTCGACGTTCCAGCACCGCGCGCGGTTATCTTGACCAGGCGAAACGCCGTCCGAACCTGAAAATCGTAACCCATGCCACCACTGACCGTATTTTGTTTGAAGGCAAGCGTGCAATTGGCGTGGAATATATGATCGGTGACAGTAATACGCTGCACACCGTTCATGCGCGACGCGAAGTGCTGCTGTGTGCGGGTGCCATTGCTTCGCCACAAATCTTACAGCGCTCGGGTGTGGGATCGTCCGCACTGTTACAGCAGTTTGACATCCCGGTCGTCCATGACCTGCCGGGCGTAGGTGAGAACCTGCAGGATCACCTTGAAATGTACCTGCAGTATGAATGCAAGGAGCCCGTCTCTCTGTATCCCGCACTGAAGTGGTGGAATCAGCCGAAGATCGGCGCAGAGTGGCTGTTTAACGGCACGGGCGTGGGTGCCAGTAACCAGTTCGAAGCGGGTGGCTTTATTCGCAGCCGTGAAGAGTTTACCTGGCCGAATATTCAGTACCACTTCCTGCCGGTAGCGATTAACTACAACGGCTCGAATGCGGTCGATGCGCACGGTTTTCAGTGTCACGTGGGCTCAATGCGTTCACCCAGCCGCGGACATGTGCGCCTGAAGTCCCGCGATCCGCGTCGCCATCCCGCAATTCTGTTCAACTATATGTCGCATGAACAGGACTGGCATGAGTTCCGTGATGCGATTCGTATCACACGTGAAATCATCAATCAGCCCGCGCTGGATAAATACCGTGGCCGTGAGATCAGCCCGGGCATTGAATGCCAGACGGACGAGGAGCTGGATGAATTCGTGCGTAACCATGGCGAAACGGCTTACCATCCTTGCGGAACCTGTAAGATGGGTAATGACGAGATGGCGGTGGTTGATGGCGAAGGCCGCGTACATGGACTGGAAGGTTTGCGCGTGGTCGATGCATCCATAATGCCCTTAATTATTACGGGCAACCTGAATGCGACCACCATCATGATCGGTGAAAAAATCGCCGACTGCATCCGTGGTCGTCAACCGCTGCCGCGCAGTACCGCAGACTACTATGTTGCAGGCGATGCCCCAGTGCGTAAGGCACCTGAGCGGTAAGCCTGATCGCCTCCCTGACCTTAAGCCGGACAACTGTCCGGCTTATTTCTTTTTTCTGCACTTATCACCTACATTAATCAGAATAATAAGCATGATTGCTCTGATTTATGTCAATTCAACTTACAATATCGCGCTGTGCTTTTAACGCCGGTGGTGGTATAAAGTGTGGGTGTTTATTACCGGAGGCTTTACCCGTCCACTGAAGAGAAGCAATAACGTGGATGCATTGTGAAATTATGAGCAGGATGTTCATTCCCCGTTTTACCGCCCTTTCGTTCCTCGCATTACTCAGCGTTAACGCCCTCGATCAGCACTGGCGCAGCGCGCTTTAGTCCCCTTTCCGCTCGTTTATTCCTTTCTGCCGTGGCATCACGGTGGGTTAATTACGACGCTAGTTGTGGAGAAAAAACCATGCGCGCATGGGGATTATTAGCACTCGCTATTGTTGCGGAAATCATGGGTACCCTGACCATGAAATGGTCCAGCCTGAATCAAAGCCAGAGCGGCTATCTGATTATGTTGGGCATGATTGCCTGTTCGTATATCTTCCTGAGTTTTGCCATCAAACGTATCGCACTGGGGGTCGCTTATGCCCTCTGGGAAGGTATCGGCATTATGCTGATCACGCTGTTTAGCGTGCATCTGTTTGATGAAACCGTATCGCCGCTGAAAATCTGCGGTCTGGTCACCTTGATTGTCGGCATTCTGCTGATGAAAACCGGCAGCAAGAAGGAGGCCGATCATGACCCTGCCTGATCTGATTCATTTTGCCTGGCTGGCACTGGCTGTCCTGCTGGAAATTGCCGCCAATATCATGCTCAAGTACAGCAACGGTTTTAAAAAGCCCCTGCCCGGCATCGCGTCGTTGGGCTGTGTGCTGCTGGCATTCAGTGCGCTGTCGCAGGCCGTGAAAGGTATCGATCTTTCCGTGGCTTACGCGCTCTGGGGCGGGTTTGGTCTCGTCGCCACCGTTGCTGCAGGCGGCATTCTCTTTGGTCAGCGCCTGAACCGCAAAGGCTGGGCGGGCCTGGCTCTGCTGTTGCTGGGCATGGTTATGCTGAAACTGGCCTGAGAACAGGGGACGCAGACGTCCCCTTTCCGCCCTTTACCCGTACGTCTGCAATGCCGTCCTGCCCTGCTATTTATGAAAATACGTCCCTCTTATCCGCAGTGGCAGGCCCGTCAGAGAAAGGGGTTGACCTTTGTCATCGACAGTCACTTCTGAGCCACTCAAAGGTGTGTGTATTATCACGCAGATCGATTATTCATTATAATGTCAGAATCCTCTTACTTTTATCATTGCAGGTGGACTTGATCCGACTGTTAGGGCTTAGTGATGCCTTTGGATACAGTATAAATAATTGATTAACGAGGTTTTACCATGTCTGCAACGCGAGGATGGTCCACGGAACTGGAAGGGTTACGGGGGATTGCTTCTCTTTGGGTACTGCTGGGACACATAAGCTTGCTTATCCATTGCCATATCACTTTACTCTCTTCTCCGGGGATTGGCGTGGATCTGTTTATCCTGCTTTCGGGCTACCTGATGGCAAAAAACTATGTCGAACGTCAGGAAAAAGAGCCGTGGCAAAGCCCGGAAACCATCAAGAAATTCTGGCTACGGCGTTTTTTTCGCATCGCCCCGCTTTACTATCTGCTGCTGGCGGTCGCGCTCATCTCTGGCCCCTGGTTTGGCGAGATGCGCGACACGATCGCACATGTTTATTCGGGCACAGCGACCGATGCCTCACGCTATGCCGATCAGTCACTCATGAATGTCGTGACGCATTTCTCTTTCCTGTTTGGCGTCCTGCCCGCCTATGGCTTTAACACCACGCTGCCCGACTGGAGTATCGGGCTGGAAATGCAGTTTTATCTGCTGTTTCCCTTTATCATGCTGGCGGTTATGCGCTTCGGTTATGCCCCGGCATTGCTGTGTATCATGGCGCTGAGCTGTACCGGCCGTTATCTGCTGCCTGACTATTACGAAGCCTTTGAAATGCCGTCCATGATTCTGATTAAACTCAATATGTTTATTTCGGGCATGCTGCTGGCGGAGGCCGTACGGCGCAGGTCCCTGCTCTATGTGGTCTTTGCCCTTGCTGGCCCGGTGGTCAGTGTGTTTATCGGGTTAGGCGCGATCAAACTTCAGGTGGTGATGGAAGCCTTGATGATTATCGGCATGGCGGCGGTGCTGTGGCAGTATCAGGAAAACAGTCTGATGGCGCGGCTCATTCAGCTTCCACGTAAGGTGTTAAACAACCGCCTGAGTACATGGCTGGGCGATGTCTCTTTTTCCGTGTATTTGCTGCATTTGTTGATTGTGATTCCGACTATCGCGCTGTTGCTGAAACAAACGGATATTGCTTACCAGAGTGATGTCACGCGTTTCCTGATTGTCTGTGCCGTATCTCTGCCGCTGACATATGGCCTGGCCTCTTTGCTGTACCAGTATGTTGAGAAACCGGGCATCAGACTGGGCAAAAAAGTGCTGGCTCCCAAACCTGCCCTGTAATACCAATATGGCTCGCCGGGGCGAGCCATTTTTATCCTCACATCATAATGCATTGCCTACATCATGCTGCTTTTCCCTCACATGCTCATCCGGTGATTCCGGCGTATCGGCAAGACTACTGTACGTTTTCAGTCCGACGAGATGCGTCGGATCGTGCCTGCTGTGTACCAGGCTTTGTGCGGCAGAACCAAACGAGACAATCAAAAACATCCAGGCCACTGCTAATGATTTCCGCATTGTGCTATCCCATGCTGTGAATGGAGTCGCTATGGTGAAGAAATCAGGGTAAGGGAGTGTCTGATAAACTTAAAATTTTCGTCAATATTGTTACCTGCCTCACATATTTTCAGTGATCCAGGGACACGCATGACGGTCGCGGCCCTGTGCGGGCTCGGGATAATCGCCCCTCATGCTTCAGCAAAAAGACAAGCGCGTCCCCCTTACGCATCGCAAAAACGTGCTGAGCTTAACGTTTTTCGGGTCCGGATTCGGCCCAGGCTGTGCGGCGCATCAGAGTTAGGGGGGAATCACCATTTATATTTATCTATCACATCAAAAACACATGCTTCCCCGATGTAATACATAAAGAAATTCTTTGTTTTTTCATCACTTACCCCCTCCTTCGCAATGAAATCCTTTTATCTGACCATTTATTGATTAAGATCATTTTCAATGGTGCAAAATAAAATATTAACGATATTTATGTAAATTTTGCATTTTCCATTAATTATTTATGCTTCTGATGCCGATAGAGAACGAAACCGCTCCTTATCAGGAATCTTATTATGAAAATCTCTACACGGCTTGCGACGGGTTTCGGCCTGCTCATTCTCCTTTTGATCCTCTGTACTGCCGTTTCTCTGACCTCCCTGCATCATGCCAAAACGGGCATGGACGATGTCGTGAACAGCAAAATGAGAAAATACCAACTTATTCTGGATATGCGTGGCGGACTGCGCGATCTGGCGATAGCCGTGCGAAACCTGGCCCTGCTCACCGACGACAAAGAAATGCAGCCAGAGTTACAGCGCCTTAATACGCAGAAAGCATTGTTCATTCAAAACCGCGAGACGCTTGAAACCATGATGCAGACTCAGTCTACAGCGGAAGAACAGGCTGCCCTGAATCATATCAGGGAACTTGAAACACCGATGATGGCGTCCTTCGTGACGGCCGGGCAACTGGGACTAAAAAATGAGCAAACAGAAGCGACGCGCTATCTCATGACGACCCTGCGTCCACTGCAGCGCAATATGCTGGATGCGCTTAATAAAGCCACCGATATTCTGATGTATAGCAGCCGTAACGCCGTAGAAGTTAACAGCCAGTCCACCAGCCGGGCATCGGTAACGCTGGTGCTGCTAGCCGTGCTTTCTGTCCTGTTCTCGGTAGCAACTGGCTATGTGATTACACGTGTGCTGATGCGTCAACTGGGCGGTGAGCCCGCCCAGGCGCAGGCGCTGGCCGCTGCAATTGCGGCAGGTGACCTGACATCCAGCGTTTCGCTGCGTCGCCATGACACCACCAGCCTGCTTGCGTCCCTGGATGGTATGCAGGCGAAGCTGCGCGGGCTGGTCTCAGAAATTAAACAAACGTCGGGCAATGTTGCCCTGGCGGCAGAGGAAATCGCCCAGGGAAATACCGAACTCTCCTCGCGTACTGAACAGCAGGCTGCTGCCTTGCAGGAAACGGCGGCCAGCATGGAGCAGTTAACTGCGACGGTAAAAAGTAATACCGCCGGTGCTCAAACTACGGCCTCAACGGCGCGTGAAACTGCAGAGCTGGCCCGCAGCGGTGAGAGTGATGTCCACCGGATGTCAGAAACCATGAACGATATTTCCCTGAGCGCCGCCAAAATTCGCGATATCACCGGCGTGATAGAAGGCATTGCTTTTCAGACCAATATTCTTGCGCTGAATGCCGCCGTTGAAGCCGCGCGGGCGGGTGAACAGGGACGCGGGTTTGCGGTCGTGGCAGGCGAAGTCCGCACGCTGGCCCAGCGCAGCGCCACTGCCGCAAAAGAGATAAAATCTCTGATTGAGCAGGCGGTGGAGCAAGTGGGAAGCGGCGTCAAAGTGGCCAACGGCACGGGTGAAAGTATCCTGAAAATTGTCAGCATGGTGGGCGACCTCGCGAGTGCGATGGATGAAATTTCCCTTGCCTCTGCCGAACAGATGCAGGGCATTTCACAGGTCAGCGTCGCGGTGAGTCAGATGGACAGCGTAACGCAGAATAACGCGGCACTGGTGGAAGAATCGTCTTCGGCTTCACAATCTCTGTCCGAGCAGGCCCATGCGCTGCGCGGCATGGTAGAAGCCTTCCGCGTGTAACGCACGCCATTGCGCCACGTCATCGCAGGTAAGGTATGACGTGGCACAACGTTGTTTTACTTTCTGGACTGACGGGGACGAGGCCAGAACAAGGCGGCCTGCCCCCAGTCCGCTTCGTGTTCTTCTGACTGCCAGACTTCACCCTCGTAGATGGTGAAGGTCTCACCCTGTTTATTGACGCGCGGGCCACTATAACCTGTGGCGATGCCATTGCGCCTCACGCTGTCCAGCAAACGCTGCCGCTCCGCCCTGTCGGCAGGCCCGGCGCTAAGCCGTGAGGGCAGTTGCAGCATCTCCGCCAGGCTGTAGTGAAAACAATCCAGCGCACAGCGGTTGGCATAGACAAAAACCGGATCGGCCTCACGGTTATGCGCGAGAATACTGTACGGCGCATCCTCGTGGAGCCAGCGGTAACGATCGGCTATGTGCTCAGGACAGTATAATCCGTTGCCAGTCAGCATCCGGTAGCGGTCATCAATGCGTTTCAGTAAGGCGATTTGCTGTTCAGACGACATGCTTCTCTCCGTAACGAAAATCAGAATGCGAAGCGCTAATGTGGCGGGATTACACGGGGAGATCAAGGACGGGAAGATGACAGTGCCTGGTGCGTTCCGGCTTATTGGCGACCGGGATGGATATTAAGACGCGTCGGGTATAAAAAAAGACCGAACACTATTCCAGGTATTCGGTCCAGGGAAAGGGCTCTCAAGGAGCCGTGCGCTAAAAGTTGGCATTCGTTCAGGCTTTCGCCTTGCCTGTAAAGCGTAGGCCAAGACAGGAGATTTTCCAGCCAGTGCAGCGGTGCTGTGCAAAAAACCGACAGGTTTGTGATCGGCTAAACAATTTTGCTGACAACCCTGCCGTATCGCGTGTTATTTCGCGCACAGCGCCTGAGCACGATCGACGATGGGCTGCAGACTCATCATCTGATCCGGATGGGCTTTATCCGGGGCCTGAATCACGCTGATCGGCTGCGCTTTAACCTGACCGGCCTTGAACTGCGCATCCGCTTTGTCGTTGAGGGGATACTGCATCAGCGTGCTGGGGTTAATCGCAAACAGCGCGCCGTCTTTCTCGCAGGTTAACATCACCTCTTCCCGGTTAAAGGGCCACTTCTCTTTGCCAATTTCGAAGCGGCTGACGGTGATAATTTGTGCCGCCAGCGCCTGGCCAGCCAGTGTGAATAACAGCAATGCAGGGATCGCTTTTCTCAGCAACATAACGTTCCTTTCTTGAATGTCGGTCATTTCAGGTTGGCGACAGCGTAGCAAACACACTCACCAACCCCACTACGCCGCATGCCAGCACAATTTCCAGCTGAGTCATGCGAATAAACTGCTGCAGTGCGCCCAGGCCAGCGACATGAAAACGCGGAACTAATCGGTAGCGGTTCCAGAGCGCAATCATCACCATAAGGCCCACCAGCGCGACTTTACAGAGCAACAGTACAACATAACGGTTAAGCGACCAGTCACCCGGCCAGCCTGCAATCAGCAGGCTGTTTACCAGTCCGGTGACCAGCGTCAGGGCCACAGCCAGATGCCCGTAGCGGGAAAAACGCATCATCGTGCGGATTGCGGTGGTTCGGAAGGCAATGTTCCGAGCCATCTGCATCAACACCAGTAACGGCACCAGGCCACCCGTCCAAAAAGATGCGGCGATCAGATGTACAACGTGATTACCTTGTTGCGCGATGCCAGCTAACCCCTCCCGCATCGCGGCATGGCCGATGAGCGCCAGACAACCACACTGTAGCAGACTGGTCAGCCACCCGATCCACTGCCGCTGCGGGTCACGCATCAGGATAGCGGCTACGCTGCACAACGAAAAGAGGAGTTGCCATTGCCACACCGCGCCCCAGTGTGTAGACAGCACCGCCATCCATACGTCCGGCACGGCCAGGTTGTGCCAGTCGCCACTCATCAATGCCGTCTGCGCGGCCAGCATACACAGCGCAGTCAGGAGTGCCAGGATTGCACTGCCTGTCATCAGGCGTGACAGGCGCGATATCAGCGCCGCCCGTAACGAAACGGGCGCCAGCAGCGTCGTACAGAAATGGCTGCCGACCAGTACTATAATCGCCGTAAAATGCAGTGCCCGCAGCACCACCCACAGTGTCGTCACAGGATTACTTCACGGTAAACGTATAATTTCCGTTTGTTTTATGCCCGTCCACGGACAGCACATGCCAGTTTACCTGATACGTGCCCTGAGTCAGCGGCTGAGCGAAGTTAACCCGTAACTGGTTATGCCGGGCTTTATCGCGGCTGATCTTGCCCGCAATCGTTTTATGCTGAGCATCCACCACCTTAACGCCGCTGAACGCGGGCTCAACATCTTCCGTAAAATTCAGGGTTATCTGCTGCGGCGCGGGCGATATTTCGGCTTTTGCGGCGGGGACAGAGGACGTAAGATGCGCGTGCGCCAGCGCCAACGGACTAAAAGCCAGTGTCGAGGTCGCAAACGCGATCATTGCGCCATGCGAAAGTAATGTTTTCTTCATAACATCATCCTGTTAACGCCTGGTAAGGCCATAAACGTGGCGCAAGAATACGCCGCTGCAATTTAACTGTCGAGGCCAGCAATGCTATCCTTTACCTTGCGTATGGCGGAGGAAAACATTACTTTTGCGCACGCATATCAGGAGAATATCATGAGTCATAACCTTGCCTTGCTGTCGCAGGAAGAGAAAGACAAAGTCAACGTTGATCTGGCGGCGGCAGGCGTTGCATTTAAAGAACGCTATAACATGCCTGTGGTGGCTGAAATGGTGGCCAGTGAACAACCCGAAGCCCTGCGCGACTGGTTTCGTCAGCGCTTAATGCACTATCGCCAGGCCTCTCTGAATCTGTCCCGCCTGCCCTACGAGCCTAAACAGAAATAATGTTACGTGTCATTGATACAGAAACCTGCGGGCTGCAAGGCGGCGTTGTCGAAGTGGCATCCGTGGATGTGATTGACGGCCAGATCGTCAATCCTATGAGCGATTTGGTTTCACCCGACCGCCCTATCAGCCGCCAGGCGATGGCCGTTCATCGCATCACTGAAGCGATGGTGATGGGTAAGCCGCCGATTGAAGATGCCATTACGCGTTACCACGGCAGTGCATATTATGTCGCGCACAATGCCAGCTTTGACCGCCGGATGTTGCCTGAGATGGCCGGCGACTGGATCTGCACCATGACGCTGGCACGCCAGCTGTGGCCAGGTATCAAATACGGGAATCAGGCGCTGCGGCACAGTCTGAAGCTGGAAGTGACGCCGCCCGCAGATTTACATGCTCACCGCGCACTTTACGACTGCTATGTTACGGCGGCCCTGTTGATCCGCATTATGGACCTGTCTGGCTGGAGCGCCGCTGAAATGAGCCAGCGCTCTCAGCCTGCCGCTCAGCGCGATGACGTACTGCCGTTTGGTAAGTATCGCGGCCAGGCGCTGGCCGCCATTGCCCGCAAAGATCCGGGTTATCTGAAATGGATGCTGGAGAACGTTAAAGATTTGCGCCCGCCATTGCGACAGGCGCTGCGTAAATATCTCAGTCAGCTTCCCTGAGGTCAGGCGGGGGCAGACTCCCCTGGGCCAGTGCAATGATAAAGGTCAGCTCCAGCGCGACGCCTTCGTAGGCTTTATAACGCCCTGACTTGCCCCCGTGCCCCGAGTCCATATCGGTACAGAGCAGGAGCAGTGTGTCATCCGTTTTATGTTCACGCAGTTTTGCGACCCATTTCGCCGGTTCCCAGTACTGCACCTGTGAATCGTGCAGGCCTGTGGTAACCAGCAGATGGGGACAGGGCCGGGCGTCAATATTGTCGTACGGGCTGTACTGACGAATAGCGTGGTAATACTTCGCCTCATTTGGGTTGCCCCATTCGTCATACTCCCCCGTGGTCAGCGGAATTGATTCATCAAGCATGGTGGTTAACACATCGACAAACGGCACCTGCGCAACGACACCGTGATACAGCGTCGGTGCAAGATTGATGACCGCCCCCATCAGCAGTCCGCCCGCACTGCCGCCCATGGCATAAAGCCGGTCCGGGTGCCCGAACCCCCTTGCCACCAGTTCATGGGTTACGTCAATAAAATCGGTAAAACTGTTCATCTTGTTAAGCAGGCGACCGCCGTCATACCATTGTTGCCCCAGCTCACCGCCGCCACGCACATGCACAAGTGCATAGACAAAACCGCGATCCAGCAAACTCAGCCGGCTGACGCTAAAGTCCGCATCCATGCTGCTGCCATAGGCACCATAACCGTAAACCAGCATCGGGTTCTGTCCCTTCTGATAGTACTTGCGGTTATAGACCAGCGAGACCGGCACTTCGGTGCCGTCAGTCACGGTAATCCAGTGATGTTCGCTTTTGTACTCATCCGGATTGAAGTCTTTGACGCTGCTCTGCTTTAAAATACGGCGTTCACCCGTGTCCATATCCAGTTCGAACAGCGTGGCAGGCGTGGTCATGGAGGAGTAGCCATAGCGCAGTTTACTGGTGCGTGGCGTGGGGTTGTAAGCCAGCCAGGTTACGTACGTAGGATCGTCAAATGCGATACCGCTGGTTTCGCCCGTGTGCCAGTTCATTTGCCGCAGGCTGGTAAGGCCGCGCTGGCGTTCCTCGACAACCAGCCAGTCACGGAAGAGCTGAAAGTCTTCCATCACCACATGGTCACGCGCGGGGATCACGGTTTCCCAACGCGATTCGTCGAGGTAACGCGTGCGGTACAGGCCAAAGTTTTTGCCTTCACGGTTTGAGCGTATAAAAAACGTAAAGTCATAGTGGTCGAGGCTGTAGTCGTGATCGCGTCGCCGTGGCAGAAAGACCTGTGGGAGGGCGTCCGGCAAATCGGCGTCCAGCAGCTGAATTTCACTGGTATTGGTACTGTCCAGTACGATCAGGATGAACTGTTTTGAGGTGGTTTTATGAATGCTGAGGTGAAAGGTATCATCCTTTTCTTCATAAACCAGCTGGTCATCGCTTTGTGGCGTGCCCAGTTCATGCCGCCAGAGCTGGTAAGACAGCAACGTTTGCGGATGCTTGCGCACATAGTAGAGCGTGCGTGAATCATTCGCCCAGGCAAAGCTGGAAGAGGCATCATTCAGCACCTCAGGATACCAGCTCCCGTTTTCCAGATTGCGAAAGCGAATGCCGTACTGGCGGCGGGAAAGGAAATCTTCTGCCAGGGCCATGACCTGATTGTCCGGGCTGATATGCAGCGCGCCCATGGTATAAAAATCACTGTGTGAAGCCCGCTGATTGGCATCCAGCAGCAACGTCCATTCATCAGTTTCCTGATAACTGGCAGGCTGCCGGTAATAGGCGGCATATTCATTACCACTTTCATAACGGCTTTGGTAGCGGTAGCCATTTTTTACGTAGGGAACGGAATGGTCCTGAGGCGGCAGTCGGTCAATGATCTCGTGGAGAATACGGTTTTGTAATGGCTCCTGTGACGCCATGATTTTCTGACCATAGTTGTTCTCAGCACGCAGGTAGTCCAGCACATCGCTGTTTTCGCGTTTGTCATCGCGCAACCAGTAGTAGTTATCGACCCGCGTCTCGCCATGCAGCGACATCTCGTAAGGTATTTTTTTCGCGTCAGGTGCTTTCATATCATCCATCCTGCTGAACATCATCAACATTAAGGGTGGCACTAATGTCTTCAGATGCCAAGTCAGGGATAGTGAGTATGAGCGTGTTCAGGGCCCTGTTACGGGCCCGGACATGAGTTAACTGGCCTTCTGCTGATCAATATCCTGCTGGATACCTTTTCGGACATCCTGCGGAATTTTTAGCGCGTCGCCCAGTGCCGACAGGTAGCTGCGCTCCATAAAATGATCAACATCAATGGCGGCACAGCTGAGAAAATAGAGTTCCAGTGCTTCTTCTTCATTTTTAACATCCGCCGCCAGCCATTCGGGGTCCAGCGGCCGCTGCATGGCCTGCTGGATCAGTTTCTCCGCATCCTGACCATAGCCTGCCTGATGAATGTTCTGCTCAATCGCCGCACGTTCACGGTCATCAATATGCCCGTCGCTTTTGGCGGCAAACACTAAGGCCGTGACCAGTCGTTCTGCGCGCTGATCAACCGGCGTCTGTAACTCACCAAAACCCGGTTCGTCCTGATGGGTTTCACGCACCCGCTGTTTGTATTTGTTCCACAACACCGCGCCCGCTGCTGCCCCGCCGCCGATGATTAAGGCTTTGCCGCCATATTTAGTTAACAGCTTGCGTGATGATTTACTGGCCACCAGCAATCCCGCCAGGCCACCCAGCGCACCGGGGGCCAGCATCTCACTCAGCCCGCCGCCGGATTTGCCGTCACCGCTCTTTTTTGCCAGTACTGATTGAATCTGTTGCAGCCAGTTATTCATTATTTACTCCCCTTACCATCCAGAAACATCATCATTACCAAAAAGATGTCAGGAAACGTCAGAGCAGGAAAAGTAGCGCAAACGAGATGAAATGTGCGCAAGAGGTGAGAAAGCAAACGTTTTCGTTTATACTGCGCGCGAATTTTGACTGGTTGACTGCTTAGGTGAAATGATGACGACTCTCGGAACTGCGCTACGCCCTGCTGCCACGCGCGTCATGCTGTTAGGCTCAGGAGAACTGGGCAAAGAAGTCGCGCTGGAATGTCAGCGTCTGGGTGTGGAAGTGATTGCGGTTGACCGCTACGCCAATGCGCCTGCGATGCATGTAGCGCACCGTATCCATGTGATAAATATGCTGGACGGCGACGCACTGGCCGCCGTTATTGCCCAGGAGAAACCAGACTTCGTGGTGCCTGAGATTGAAGCCATCGCAACAGAGAAACTGCTGGAGCTGGAGCAGCAAGGTCAGCGCGTCGTGCCCACTGCCCGCGCTGCCCGCCTCACCATGAACCGCGAAGGCATTCGTCGTCTGGCCGCAGAGGAGCTGGCACTGCCCACTTCAACCTACCGCTTTGCCGACAGCAAAGAAAATTTTGTCGCTGCCGCCGCCGGGATTGGTTTTCCCTGCATCGTCAAACCCGTTATGAGTTCATCCGGCAAAGGCCAGAGTTTTATTCGCGATGCCAGCCAGCTGGATAAGGCCTGGGATTATGCGCAACAAGGCGGTCGCGCCGGGGCGGGACGCGTTATCGTTGAAGGCGTGGTGAAGTTTGATTTTGAAATCACCCTGCTGACCATCAGGGCCGTTGACGGCATTCATTTCTGCGCCCCTATCGGTCATCGCCAGGAAGACGGCGATTACCGTGAGTCATGGCAGCCGCAGCAGATGAGCGACCTGGCGCTACAGCGTGCCCAGCATATCGCGGAAACCGTGGTCAACGCACTGGGTGGCTATGGATTATTTGGTGTGGAGCTGTTTGTATGCGGCGACGAAGTGGTATTCAGTGAAGTCTCTCCGCGTCCGCACGACACCGGCATGGTGACGCTGATCTCGCAGGATCTGTCAGAATTCGCCCTGCATGTCCGCGCGTTCCTGGGGCTGCCTGTAGGGGCCATTCGCCAGTACGGCCCTTCTGCTTCAGCCGTTATTCTGCCACAGTTAACCAGCCAGAATGTCCGCTTTGCGAATGTAGAAGCAGCACTGGGGGCGGGTTTGCAGTTGCGCCTGTTTGGCAAGCCCGAAATTGAAGGTCATCGTCGTTTAGGTGTTGCTCTGGCCTGCGCCGAGACAACGGAAGAGGCTGTTGCGCGCGCGGTAGCCAGTGCGGCTGCCGTCAGCGTTCAGGGTTAAGTGAGTGCGGTGAGCCTGCGGGCTCACCGTCTGCCCGTTAGCGGGCCCCCGCGACGGCCTCGCTGGCCAGCTGCGTAATACGCTGCCAGTCCCCTGCTTCCAGCGCCTCGTTCGGCACCAGCCAGGAGCCGCCGATACAAAGTACGCTTTTCAGCGCCAGATAATCACGGTAATTCGCTGGTGAGATACCGCCCGTCGGACAGAAACGCACCTGAGGGAAAGGCCCACCGATGGCCTGTAGCGCTTTTACCCCGCCGTTGGCTTCGGCCGGGAAAAATTTAAACTCTCGCAGACCGTAATCCATGCCGGTCATTAATTCTGACACCGTGCTGATGCCGGGAATAAGCGGAACTGGCCCTTCAACGGCGGCCTTGAGTAAGGACTCGGTGATACCGGGACTGATTACAAACTGTGCGCCCGCTTCCGTCACTTCCTGGAGCTGCTGTGTGTTCAGCACCGTTCCCGCACCGACAATAGCCTCTGGCACCTGTTTGATAATGGCGCGTAAGGCATCCATCGCCACGGGCGTGCGTAAGGTCACTTCCAGCACCCTGACGCCGCCGGCGACCAGCGCCTGAGCCATGGGAACCGCATGTTCCAGCTTGTTAACCACGATTACCGGCACGACCGGTCCGGTTTTCAGAATCTGTTCTGCACTCGTTTTCCAGTTTTTCATCACTTCCCCTGGTAAATAACATTGTGATCACTGCGCCGAAGCCTTTACAGCGCCAGTCCGGTTAACAGCACGACTACCATACAGGATTCTCCGTTTCACCGTCCATCAACGAATAAAATTTTTAAAACAGTAGTTCATTTTTGAGAGGTGGTGCAAAAAAAAGCCCGCATTATGCGGGCTGGGAAGGGATTATTCGAATTCATTCCAGGAACGACCGTCTCGCGTGATCATCGCGACGGACGCCACCGGTCCCCAGGTGCCGGCCTGATAAGGTTTGGAGGAATCACCATCTGCGGCCCAGGCGTTGATGATGGAGTCAACGTAAGTCCAGGCGGCTTCCACCTCGTCACGGCGCACGAACAGTGCCTGAATGCCGCGCATCGATTCCAGCAGTAAACGCTCGTACGCATCCGCCAGATGAGACTGGTTAAAGGTTTCTGAGTAGCTCAGATCCAGCTTGGTCGTCTGCAGTTTGTGTTTGTGATCCAGACCCGGCACCTTGTTCAGGATCTCAATGTCCACCCCTTCATCCGGCTGCAGACGGATGGTCAGTTTGTTCTGCGGTAACTCGGAGTAAGAGTCTTTAAACAGGTTCATCTCCGGGTTTTTGAAGTACACCACGACTTCAGAACACTTGGTCGGCAAACGCTTACCGGTGCGCAGATAGAAGGGCACGCCCGCCCAGCGCCAGTTGTCGATATCGACGCGAATGGCCACAAAGGTTTCCGTAGAGCTGGTTTTGTTGGCGCCCTCTTCTTCCAGGTAGCCGGGGACTTTTTTGCCCTGCACAAAGCCGGCGGTGTACTGACCCCGCACCGTTTTCTCACGGACATTCGTCTGATCGATAGGACGCAGCGAACGCAGCACTTTCACTTTCTCATCACGAATGCTGTCGGCACTGAGATCGGAAGGCGGAGACATTGCAATCATGGTCAGCACCTGTAACAGGTGGTTCTGGATCATATCGCGCATCTGCCCGGCTTTATCGAAGTAACCCCAACGGCCTTCAATGCCCACCTCTTCAGCCACGGTAATCTGCACGTGATCGATCGTGCGGTTATCCCAGTTGTTCACGAAGATGGAGTTTGCGAAACGCAGCGCAAGCAGGTTCAGAACCGTTTCTTTCCCCAGATAGTGGTCAATACGGAACACCTGACTCTCATCGAAATACTCGCCTACGCTGTCGTTGATTTCTTTTGACGTTTCCAGCGACGTGCCGAGCGGTTTTTCCATCACCACGCGCGCCGGTTTCGCATTGAGCTTGGCCATGCCGAGGCCCTGACAAATGGCCCCGAAGGTGCTGGGCGGCATGGCGAAATAGTTAATCGTGGTGCGGTTTTTCTGATCCAGCATCTTACCCAGTCTTGGGAAATGCGAGGTATCGTTAACATCAAGGTTACAGAAATCGAGACGGTTACTGAGCTTATCCCAGAGCGCTTCGTCAATCTTTTCCTTCATGAAGGTTTCTAACGCCTCACGCACCACTTTGGTGTATTCAGCTTTATCCCACTCTGCACGGCCAACGCCGATAATCCGGGTTTCTTCATGAATCTGACCCGCTTTCTCTAACTGATACAGCGAGGGCAACAGTTTACGACGGGCGAGATCGCCTTTGGCGCCGAAAATTACCAGATCGCATGCCTGGGCTATTTGTGTTACCGCCATTTTCCTCTCCTCGTTGCAGGATAGTCCCGGTGGCGATGCATCCTGAGCACCGGGTCCATGTTGTTATTTACTTTCAGCACAATGTACTTTTTTCCCCAGGCCAGGTAAACCAGCCCGCGGCGTCACCCTACTTACTCTGCGCGTAATTCGCGTCTGTGGTAGGTTGACCCGTGCGCTTTCGCTTATTTTTCTGTGTCAAAAATTGTCTGGCTGCAGCCAGTGCGACGCTGATTATGGCAAAAAAAGGGCCAGCCGACTTATCAGACCTTGCCCCGCGGCTGATTCTACAGGGTCACCCCGGCAGCATTGCCTTTCATCTCAGCATTTATCCATTCTAACAGATATTTACTCCCTATCTGGTCGGGATAATGCGCCGGTGCAACACTTGCCGCTTTACGCTTTTCGCTGTTTACACCGGCTTCGTGGGCCAAACAACAGACGATGCCTTCCCCACCGGCAAACGAACGACCGCAACAGCCTGGTCTGTTACGCGCGGCCCGGCTGTAACTACGATACAGATGAACGGGCTGTTCAGCCTGCCGCGTTGTGACACGCAGAATGGCTGCGTCACTTGCGTCTGGTCAATTAAGCTGGCGCTAGCGTCGAAGGGGGGATGACTTCCTCGGTGAGTCTCAGTATTGTATCTGACAAAAGCGCCTTTACTGGACGTCTTCCGGGCGCAGTGCCACAGTTCTGACACACTCGAATGTATAATAATACCTCTGTGTGGTAATCAGTATCTGACGGGCTAATACCTTAAAAAGTAACGATTCAGCTCAGTTCCAAAATTCAAAGGAATCTCTATGTCCCGACGTTTAAGAAGAACCAAGATCGTAACCACTCTCGGCCCAGCCACTGACCGCGACAACAATCTCGAAAAAATCATTGCTGCTGGTGCCAACGTTGTGCGTCTTAACTTTTCACACGGTACGCCCGAAGATCACCAGATGCGTGCCGATAAAGTGCGTCAGATTGCGGCAAAACTCGGTCGACATGTGGCCATTCTGGGCGATTTGCAAGGCCCTAAAATTCGTGTATCCACCTTTAAAGAAGGTAAAGTCTTCCTGAACGTGGGCGACCGGTTCCTGCTTGATGCGGCGCTGGGCAAAGGCGAAGGCGATAAAGAACGCGTCGGCATTGACTATAAAGGTCTGCCCGAGGATGTGGTACCCGGCGATATCCTGCTGCTGGATGATGGTCGCGTACAGCTGAAGGTGCTGGAGGTTCAGGGCGTCAAAGTGTTTACCGAAGTAACAGTAGGTGGCCCACTTTCTAACAATAAAGGCATCAACAAACTGGGCGGAGGCCTGTCGGCTGAAGCCCTGACGGAGAAAGACAAAGCCGATATTATCACGGCCGCCAAAATCAACGTGGACTATCTGGCGGTATCCTTTCCGCGTTGTGGTGAAGACATGCACTATGCCCGCCGTCTGGCGCGCGATGCGGGCTGTGACGCGTTAATGGTCGCGAAAGTAGAACGTGCCGAAGCGGTCGCCTCGCAGGAAGCCATGGATGACATCATTCTGGCCTCTGACGTGGTGATGGTTGCCCGTGGCGACCTGGGCGTGGAAATTGGCGATCCGGAACTGGTCGGGATTCAGAAAGCCCTTATACGCCGTGCGCGCCAGTTGAACCGTACCATCATCACCGCGACACAGATGATGGAATCAATGATCACCAATCCTATGCCGACGCGCGCTGAAGTCATGGACGTCGCCAACGCCGTGCTGGACGGCACCGATGCGGTAATGCTGTCAGCCGAAACCGCTGCCGGTCAGTATCCGGCGGAGACCGTTGCCGCCATGGCAAAAGTCTGTCTGGGTGCCGAGAAAATCCCAAGCGTAAATGTCTCTAAACACCGTCTGGATGTGCAGTTCGATAATATCGAAGAAGCGATCGCCATGTCAGCCATGTACACGGCGAACCACCTGCAGGGCGTGACCGCCATTATTACCATGACGGAATCCGGTCGTACGCCATTGATGACCTCACGTATCACATCAGGTTTGCCGATCTTTGCCATGTCGCGCCACGAACGTACGCTGAATATCACCGCGCTGTATCGCGGCGTGACGCCCGTGTTTTTCGACAGCGATAACGAAGGCGTGGCCACCGCCCATGACGCCGTTAATCTGCTGCGTGACAAAGGCTTCCTCGTCTCCGGTGATTTAGTAGTCGTCACGCAAGGGGATGTGATGGGGGCAACCGGCACGACTAACACCGGCCGGGTGCTGCGCGTCGATTAATACCGCTTTTCATACACATCTGTATTACCATTTAAACGCGGCTGCCTTGCAGTCGCGTTTTTTGTTTTTTCATAAGGAGGCCAGATGGCCCGTTATCAACCCATCCGCCAGTTGACCGGACGCGTGATGCTGTTTCCGCTGGCGATGGTGCTTTATGAGTTCGCCACCTATATTGCTCACGATATGATCCAACCCGGCATGTTGCTGGTCACCGCCGAATTCGACGTAGGCGATCAGTGGGTTTCCACCTCTCTGACGGCCTATTTGCTGGGTGGCGTGGTTTTACAATGGCTGCTTGGCCCGTTGTCCGATAAATATGGCCGCAGGCCCGTGCTGCTGTCCGGCATTCTGTTTTTTGCTGCCGCCTGTATTCTGACCACCTGGGTCAGTGACATTGAGCAGTTCGTCAGTCTGCGTTTCCTGCAGGGAATTAGCCTGTGTTTTATTGGTGCGGTCGGCTATGCAGCCATTCAGGAAGCGTTCGAGGAAGCACTGGCCGTGCGCATTATGGCACTGATGGCGAATGTCGCCCTGCTGGCACCGCTCGCCGGGCCTCTGGCGGGCGCCGCCTGGCTCACGGTCGGAAGCTGGCGCAGTATGTTCTGGCTGTTTGCCGCCTGCAGCGCCGTGGCGTTTATCGTACTCTGGCGGGTCATGCCTGAAACCGCCGGCGATCGTCACCAGTCCATTGCGCTGCCGGTGCTGGCGCGCAATTATGGCCGACTGATAAAAGATCGTCAGGTGATGTTTGGGTCCTTTGCCATCGGACTGGTTTTCATTCCTATTCTGACCTGGGTGGCCCTGTCCCCGGTCATTCTGATGCGTGATGAAGGACTTTCACGAATGGAGTACGCCCTGCTCCAGCTGCCGGTATTTATGGCAATGATTGCCGGTAACCTGACCCTGAGTAAACTGGTTGGCCGGATGCCGATTGAGCAACCCGTGAAATTTGCCGCCTGGCCCATATTACTCGGGTTAAGCCTTGCTTTATTTGCCACGCTGATAAACACACACAGCTATTTGTTGATTACCGCAGGATTAAGCCTGTACGCGTTCGGCGGCGGGATGGTGAATGCCGGACTTTACCGGCTGACGCTCTATGCCAGCGATGAAGGTAAAGGCAGCGTCGCGGCCATGCTGGGCATGATCAGCATTTTGACGCTGGCTGCCGGCATTGAGCTGGCGAAGCACTTCTATTTTAGCGGTGGGGTGATCTGGTTTAGCCTGATCAACTTTATCAGTGGTGTCCTGTGGTTTGGCCTGGTGCTGATGTTTCTGCGGGAACGCAGGCGTCACGCCAAAGTAACGCCCGTCTAAATTATAAAGGCCGCCATGCGGCCTTTCTTTATTTACGAGGATAAAGCTCGTCTCGCGAGTAGGGTTCGACATCACCCGCTTTTCGGGTTTTAAGCAGTTTCAGTATCCAGGTATATTGTTCCGGATGCGGACGCACAAACACTTCTACCTCTTCATTCATCCGCCGCGCCAGTTGACGGTCATCCGCTTCGAGTAAGTCATCCATCGGCGGACGAACGTAAATTTCCAGCTTATGCCTTTCTCCGTTATACACCGGAAACAGCGGCACGACGCGGGCGCGACAGACTTTCATCAACCGGCCAACGGCGGGTAAGGTAGCTTTGTAAGTGGCAAAGAAGTCGACAAACTCACTGTGTTCCGGCCCGTGATCCTGGTCAGGCAGATAATAGCCCCAGTAGCCCTGACGGACCGAACTGATAAACGGCTTAATGCCATCGTTGCGCGCATGCATACGACCACCAAAACGACGGCGGACACGGTTCCAGACATAGTCCACCAGCGGATCGCTCTGGTTATGGAACATCGCGGCCATCATCTGTCCCTCTGAGGCCAGCAGCATGGCCGGAATGTCCACAGCCCAGCCATGCGGCACCAGAAAAATCACGTTCTGCTTGTCGGCCTGCAGTTGATCAATGATTTCCCGACCGTGCCACTCAACCCGCTGTCGGATCTGTGTCGGATCGCGCATACCCAGCTCGGCCATCATGGCCATGGCTTGCGGTGCGGTGGCAAACATCTGATCGACGATCGCGTCACGCTGAGATTCGCTTAATTCAGGCAGGCAGTAATAGAGATTGATGAGCGCACGGCGACGCGCGCCCTTCGCCAGCTTACCAGCAAACTTGCCGAGCCCTCCCAGAAGCGGATCGCGCACGCGAGGCGGCATCAATGCAATACCCGCCAGCGCGCCAATGGCCAGCCAGCTGCCCCAGTATTTTGGCTTTAAAAAAGAACGTTCAAAAACGGGAATAAATTCAATGTTATTTTTTTTACGGGTTTCCATGCACTCGCCTCAATCAATGACGGGCTAATGATAGTGGCGACGAGTAAATTTGCAATCATCCTGCGCCAGAGATAAAAAAGTCGACGGCCATGCCGTCGACGTTATCAAAGTATTTACTTCATCCCCAACTGCGGTAACCAGCCTTTGACCTGAGCAAGATACTGCGAACGATCTTTGCCCGTCAGACCTTCCATGCGCGGCAGCTTGGCCGTCAGGGGATTAACAGCCTGATTATTTATCCAGATCTCAAAATGCAGATGCGGTCCGGTTGAACGGCCGGTATTGCCGGAGAGCGCAATACGATCGCCACGCTTTACCTTTTGCCCCGGTTTCACCAGCACTTTTTTAAGGTGCATGTAACGCGTCATATACTGACGGCCGTGACGGATAGCCACATAGTTACCGGCGGCACCGCCGTTTTTGGCCACCACGACTTCGCCATCGCCCACAGCCAGCACAGGCGTACCAACCGGCAGCGCGAAATCGACACCTTTGTGTGGTGCAATTCGGCCCGTCACCGGATTAAGACGGCGCGGATTAAAGTTCGACGAGACACGGTACTGTTTCACGGTGGGGAAACGCATAAAGCCCCGCGCCAGGCCCGCACCGCTGCGGTCGTAATATTTGCCGTCTTCGGCCCGGAACGCGTAATAATCTTTACCGCCGCTGCGCAAACGCACACCCAGTAGCTGGCTTTGCGCGCTCTTGCCTTCCAGCATTTCGCGCGACATCAGCACGCTAAATTTATCGCCCGCGCGTAACTTACGAAAATCCATCTGCCACTGCATGGCTTTGATCACGCTACTGGCCTCTGCACCGCTTAAACCGGCACGCATAGCGCTGGCGGCAAAGCTGCCGCGGACTTCGCCCTGAATCACACTGTTGCGCCATTCACCCTTTTGCATCTGCGACTGCATGCTAAAGCCACCTTTATCGGTGCGCGTATAGGTGCGGGTTTCACGACGCGAGATTTCCCAGGTAAAGGTATCCAGTGCGCCGGCATCATTGAGCGTCCAGCTGAGCTGCTGACCGACCTGCAGATTACGCAGATCTTTATCGCTGGCCACCAGCGCATTAATGTCGCTCATGTCGATGCCATACTGGTTCAGTGCGCTGCTGAGCGTGTCGCCTGAGGAGACGGTGTAATCGTGCGTGCCTGCCGTATCGGCGACATCCTGATCGACGTCGTCTGAAGGCAGTTCTTCATCGGGTTCGGGCGTGGTTTGATCGATAGGTTCACTGGCTTCAGGAAGCAGTGTGCGAAACTCGTTTTTGTCTAACTCAATGGCTTTGACGATGGGCGTAACATCATCATTTGGATGGTAAACATAAGGCCGCCAGACTGCGACGGCCAGAGTAACAACGGTTAACGATCCCAGCATAACGCGGTGGGGGCGCGGCAAATTATTAAATGCGAGGGCGACAGAGCGGGCTATCTGCTGCACGTTAAACTATTCCTCTATGCTCCTTTCAGGCAGGTCTCATACTGGCTCGACAGCTGTGAGAGGAATTTCACATAGCTGTCTTTTCCTAAGCTGATGTCTGTGCCCAGTGGATCGAGCGTGCCTTTACGCACCTGCGTTCCACGGGCAACAGCATCGATGACCGCCGGCCTGAATTGTGGCTCAGCAAAGACGCAAACGGCCTTTTTCTCAACCAACTGTGTTCGAATTTGATGTAAGCGCTGTGCACCCGGTTGAATTTCTGGGTTAACGGTAAAATGCCCGGTGGGCGAGAGACCGTAGTGTTTTTCAAAGTACGTGTAAGCGTCGTGAAAAACGAAATACCCTTTATCTTTAACGGGGGCAAGCTGTGAGATAATGCGCTTATCTGTGTCCGCTAATTCTGCCTCAAAATGCTGCAGGTTGGCGTCAAGTTTGGCTTTATCCTGCGGCATAAGTTCCAATAATTTTTCATGGATTGCAACCGCGGTTTTTTGCGCGATTTCAGGTGACATCCACAAGTGCATATTAAACTCACCGTGATGGTGATGATGCTCTGCATCCTGATCGTGCTCTGCTGCCTCATGGTCATCGTGATCATCGTCTTCACCGCCCCGCAGCAGCAACGTTTTTACGCCGGGAATTTGTACTATCTCAAGATTCTTTTTTTCTGGCAGGGCGGCGGCTGATTTGGTCATAAACGCTTCCATTTCTGGTCCCACCCAGACCACTAAGTCCGCGTTTTGTAAGCGTTTTACATCAGACGGACGCAGGGCATAATCATGTTCGGATGCGCCATCAGGCAGCAAGACCTCCACCGGTGTTACCCCGTCCGCAATCGCAGAGGCAATGAAGCCAACAGGCTTAATGGAGGCCACCACATTGGCATGAGCGGGCAAAGCAACGGCGGTAGCAAAAGCAAGCGCAGCCAGGGTAAAACCCACCCCTTTTATATTATGTAACATAATGCGTCATTCCTTCGTCATCAACAGATTGGATGTGATATTATAACATTCGAAATTCTGCGCAACCTGTAAATCTTATGCCATCACTTGTCACACTTGAAAATGTCTCCATACAATTTGCTCAACGCACCGTCCTGTCTGGCGTGAGCCTGGCGCTTCATCCTGGTAAAATTTTGACGCTGCTGGGTCCCAATGGCGCGGGTAAATCGACGCTGGTGCGCGTAGTACTCGGCCTGCTCGCGCCCTCATCCGGTCAGGTGCATCGCAGTGCGAACCTGCGTATTGGTTATGTGCCCCAGAAACTGCACATCGATCCGGCGTTACCGGTCACCGTCGAGCGTTTTATGCGTTTTTCACGTGGCGCACGTCATCAGGACATTCTGCCTGCGCTCAAACGCGTTCAGGCCGGTCACCTGCTGACCTCTCCCCTGCAGAAACTGTCCGGTGGCGAAATGCAGCGCGTCCTGCTTGCGCGTGCGCTGCTTAATCAGCCACAGTTGCTGGTGCTGGATGAGCCGACACAGGGCGTGGACGTCAATGGTCAGGTCGCGCTCTATGATTTGATTAACCAGCTTCGTCATGAGCTGAACTGTGCGGTATTGATGGTCTCTCATGATTTGCATCTGGTCATGGCCAAGACAGACGAAGTGCTGTGCCTCAATCATCATATCTGCTGTTCCGGCACGCCCGAGGCTGTCTCTCAGCATCCGGAATTTATTGCCATGTTTGGGCCACGCGGCGCGCAGGAACTGGCTATCTATCGTCATCACCATAATCATCGTCACGACTTAAAGGGACGTATCGTACTTCGCAAGGGACCGGGTCCACTATGATTGAATTATTGCTACCGGGCTGGCTGGGCGGCGTCATGCTGGCGCTGGCTGCCGGTCCTCTGGGTTCGTTTGTCGTCTGGCGCAAGATGTCTTACTTTGGCGACACGCTGGCCCATGCCTCACTGCTGGGCGTTGCGTTTGGTTTAATGCTGGATGTAAATCCATATTATGCCGTGATTCTGGTGACGGTTTGTCTGGCGCTGGGGCTGGTCTGGCTGGAACGCCGCCCGCATCTGGCCATAGATACCTTGCTGGGCATCATGGCGCACAGTGCGCTTTCACTGGGACTGGTGGTCGTCAGCCTGATGTCGAATGTGCGGGTCGATTTGATGGCCTACCTGTTCGGCGATTTGCTGGCGGTCACCCCTGCCGATCTCGGGGCAATGGCTGCGGGCGTAGGTTGTGTTTTAGCGGTCATGGCCTGGCAGTGGCGCGCGTTGCTGTCGATGACCATCAGCCCCGAACTGGCGCAGGTCGATGGGGTGAATATTCAACGCACCCGGTTAATCCTGATGCTGGTGACCGCGCTGACTATTGGCGTGGCGATGAAATTTGTCGGGGCGCTGATCATCACCTCGCTGCTGATTATCCCGGCTGCGACGGCGCGACGCTTTGCACGTTCACCGGAAATGATGGCCGCAATTGCGGTGCTGATCGGGGTATTGGCAGTGACCGGCGGGTTAACCTTCTCGGCGTTTTATGACACGCCTGCGGGGCCGTCTGTGGTGCTGTGCGCAGCCATACTGTTTATCGTCAGTATGGTGCGCAAACCGGCGCTGTGATTACGCCTCTTTGGTGATACCGAAATGACGGTAAGCATGCTGCGTGGCCATCCGGCCGCGCGGTGTGCGTTGAATAAAGCCCTGCTGAATCAGGAAGGGCTCGATGACATCTTCGATCGTTTCCCGCTCTTCACCAATCGCCGCCGCAAGGTTATCCAGACCCACCGGCCCGCCGGTGAATTTATCAATAATCGCCAGCAGCAGTTTACGATCCATATAGTCGAAACCTTCGCTGTCAACGTTAAGCATGTCCAGCGCGGTCACTGAGACTTCGCCGCTTAAGTTACCGTTTGCCCGCACTTCTGCAAAATCACGCACCCGGCGTAACAGTCGGTTAGCAATACGCGGCGTGCCGCGAGAGCGACGGGCGATTTCAAGGGCCCCCTCCTCGCTCAGCGCCAGGCCCAGACAGGCGGCACTGCGCCCGACGATATGCTGCAAATCTTTTACCTGATAGAATTCCAGCCGCTGCACGATACCAAAACGATCGCGCAGGGGCGACGTCAGTGAGCCCGCGCGCGTAGTGGCACCAATCAGCGTAAACGGCGGCAGATCAAGCTTAATCGATCGCGCTGCCGGACCTTCGCCAATCATGATATCCAGCTGATAGTCTTCCATCGCCGGATACAGCACTTCTTCAACGACCGGTGACAGGCGGTGAATCTCATCAATAAACAGCACATCATGCGGCTCAAGGTTGGTCAGCATCGCCGCCAAATCGCCCGCTTTCTCCAGCACCGGACCGGAGGTGGTGCGCAGATTGACGCCCATCTCATTAGCCACAATGTTCGCTAGGGTGGTTTTTCCCAGCCCGGGTGGGCCAAAAATCAGCAAATGGTCCAGCGCATCGCCACGCAGTTGGGCCGCTTTGATAAAAATTTCCATTTGCTCCCGCACCTGCGGCTGGCCGACATACTCGGTCAGCATCTTAGGCCGGATGGCGCGGTCGAGGCTCTCTTCTTCGCTAACGCTGGCGGCGGAGATCAGGCGATCGGCTTCAATCATGAATTACCTCAAATAGCGGCGCGGAGCGCTTCGCGAATTAATGTTTCACAATCCGCGTCAGGGCGACCCACTTTGCTGATCATGCGGCTCGCTTCCTGCGGTTTATAACCCAGGGACACCAGCGCTGCAACCGCTTCCGCTTCGGCGTCGTTGGTTTCGGGTTCCGGGCCCGGCGTGGTCAGCGTAAAGGCCGAGTCACCGCCAAACAGATCGCCATGCATCCCTTTAAAGCGATCCTTCATCTCGACAACCAGACGCTCGGCGGTTTTCTTGCCCACACCCGGCAGTTTGACCAGCGCGGCAATCTCTTCTTTTTCCACCGCCGTGACAAACTGCTGAGCGGACATGCCCGACAGAATAGCGAGCGCCAGTTTCGGCCCAACGCCGTTGACTTTTATCAGTTCACGAAACAGGGCACGTTCCTGTTTGCTGTTAAAGCCGAACAGCAGTTGCGCGTCTTCACGAACCACAAATTGCGTAAAGATTATCGCTTCGTGATTAAGCTCAGGCAGTTCATAAAAACAGGTCATTGGCATATGGACTTCATAACCAACGCCATGCGCCTCCAGCAGGACCAGCGGTGGCTGCTTTTCCAGAATGGTTCCCCGTAAACGACCTATCACCTGATGCCTTCCTTATTCAACGTATGTGGCGGAATTTATACCATAAAAAAGGCTGGATGAATATCCAGCCTGACGGGCATATTGCGGGGATTGCCGTTAGCGCTGCCGCAGCCGGCCGCGGGTCAGCACCAGCGTGTTCTCACTCATGCGCGCGGCATTCTGTGCAACATGGCAGTGCGTAATCGCGATAGCCAGCGCATCGGCGGCATCAGCCTGCGGACTGGCTGCAAGCTTCAGTAAAGATTTGACCATATGCTGAACCTGACTTTTTTCTGCACCGCCGGTTCCGACAACCGTCTGCTTCACCTGACGTGCGGCATATTCGAACACCGGCAGGTCATGGTTTACCGCCGCGACGATGGCGGCACCGCGCGCCTGGCCAAGCTTCAGCGCCGAGTCGGCGTTCTTCGCCATAAACACCTGCTCGATGGCGAAAAAATCAGGCGAAAACTGCGTGATAATTTCGCAAACGCCAGCATAGATCAGTTTCAGGCGCGCCGGCAATTCTGTCGTATTGGTGCGGATACAGCCGCTGCCCAGATAGGTGAGCTGGCGGCCGGTCTGACGAATCACCCCGTAACCGGTGACGCGTGAACCGGGGTCAATCCCCAGGATGATAGACATGACGCGTCTCCAGCCAGCGATGAAAGCGGTACAGCATTACAGCGTTTCCGCCACCTCATCGGAGATCTCACCGTTGTGATAAACCTCCTGCACGTCGTCGCAGTCTTCCAGCATATCGATCAGACGCAGCAGTTTCGGTGCGGTTTCCGCATCCATTTCCGCTTTGGTTGACGGAATCATCGCAACTTCCGCCGTATCCGCTTTCAGACCGGCGGCTTCCAGCGCATCGCGCACGGTGCCCATCTCTTCCCAGGCGGTGAAGACATCGATAGCGCCATCATCATACGCCACCACGTCCTCTGCACCGGCTTCCAGCGCGGCTTCCATCACCGCATCTTCATGCTGGCCTGGCGCGTAAGAAATCACGCCTTTTTTGCTGAACAGGTAAGACACGGAGCCATCGGTTCCCAGGTTGCCGCCGGTTTTGGTGAACGCATGACGCACTTCACCCACCGTACGGTTTCGGTTATCACTCAGGCACTCGATCATGATGGCAGATCCCCCCGGACCGTAACCTTCATAGATGATGGTTTCCATGTTGGAATCATCTTCGCCGCCCACACCGCGTGCAATCGCACGGTTCATGGTATCGCGTGTCATGTTATTAGACAGCGCTTTGTCCATGGCAGCACGTAAACGTGGGTTAGAACCGGGATCGCCCCCACCCAGTTTCGCGGCGGTCACCAGCTCGCGAATGATTTTGGTAAAGATTTTACCGCGCTTGGCATCCTGAGCAGCCTTGCGGTGCTTGGTATTCGCCCATTTACTATGTCCAGCCATCTTGCATATTCTCCGATCTTAACAATCGCACGGGTTATCTGACTTACGATCCGCCTCCCGACAGTGCCTGCCATCCTCACGTCGTTATAAACGTTCCGGTTGCACTGCACTGACGGTCGCGGCTTCGCGATACCGATGATGCCCGACTCTTCAATTTTAACGGCGCCGGTTTATCACCGGCGCCCGGTTTAGGGAACGAAGGATGAGCTTCGTCGAATTCGCGAAATTTAACGTCACTGCCGCCTGAAAAACGCGTTACGGCAGGCATTCAGATAAATTCCTCAATCGCCTGGCGGTTACTCCAGGACTTGGTCAGGGCAGCAGCAGCGGCGGGCTCAAGCCAGCGCGCGGCAAGATGCTCGGTAAGCACCAGGTCGCGCTCTGCGGGTAACGCCAGCCTGAACCAGTGTTCACGGTTATGCGTGATGCCCGGTGCGTAACGGTGGCGATAGTGCGGGAAAATTTCAAACTCGATCTGTTTGTGACAGTCTTCCAGCACTAACTTTTCGTCCGCAATGTTGATGGACAGCTCCTCTGACACCTCACGCTCGGCCGCCTGGCGCGGGGTTTCCCCGACTTCCAGGCTGCCTGTGACCGACTGCCAGAAGCTGGCATCATCACGTCGCTGCAGCATTAACACCCGGCCAGTATCTTGCGCAAAAATCACCACCAGCACCGATACCGGATGTTTATTGCCCATTACTTGTTCTCTGACTTTTCTTTCTTCGGCGCCACCAGAATGCCCAGATCCAGCAACGCGGCAGGATTGGCTTCGCTCGGTGCTTCGGTCATCATGCACGCGGCGGCGGTGGTTTTCGGGAATGCGATAACATCGCGAATGTTATCGGTGCCGGTCAGCAGCATCGTCAGACGATCCAGACCAAACGCCAGGCCCGCGTGCGGTGGTGTACCGTATTTCAGCGCGTCAAGCAGGAAGCCAAACTTCAGGCGCTGCTCCTCTTCGGTGATCCCGAGGATACTGAACACCGTCTGCTGCATTTTGCTGTTGTGAATACGCACGGAACCGCCGCCCACTTCGTAGCCGTTAATCACCATGTCGTAGGCATTTGCCACCGCCTGAACCGGATCGCTGGCCAGCGCCTCTGCGGTCATGTCTTTCGGTGAGGTGAACGGATGGTGCATCGCAGCCAGACCGCCCTCTTCATCTTCCTCAAACATCGGGAAGTCGATTACCCACAGCGGTGCCCAGGCGTTTTCGTCGGTGATCCGCAAATCGCGGCCGACTTTCAGGCGCAGCGCACCCAGCGCATCCGCCACGACTTTCGCGCGATCGGCACCGAAGAAGATCAGGTCGCCATCCTGTGCGCCCGTGCGGTTCAGTATCGCTTCCACGATGTCGGCACTGAGGAACTTGGCCACCGGACTCTGCACGCCCTCGAAGCCGTTGGCACGTTCGTTAATCTTCATCCACGCCAGCCCTTTGGCCCCGTAGATTTCAACAAACTTGCCGTATTCGTCGATTTGCTTACGCGTCAGCGCCGCACCGCCGGGCACGCGCAGCGCAGCTACGCGGCCTTTCGGGTCATTTGCGGGACCCGCAAAGACCTGGAATTCGACGCTTTTCAGCAGATCGCCTACGTCCACCAGCTCCATCGGGTTGCGCAGGTCAGGCTTGTCCGAACCAAAGCGATGCATGGCTTCGGCAAAGGTCATCTGTGGAAACGCCCCCAGATCCACCCCTTTGATGTCCATCCACAGTTCACGAATCAGACGCTCCATCTTCTCACGCACCTGTTCTGCGGTCATGAAGGAGGTTTCAACGTCGATCTGGGTAAACTCTGGCTGACGATCAGCACGCAGGTCTTCATCACGGAAGCACTTAACGATCTGATAATAGCGGTCGAAGCCGGACATCATCAGCAGCTGCTTGAACAACTGCGGTGACTGCGGCAGCGCATAGAACTTCCCTTTGTGCACACGGCTGGGCACCAGATAGTCGCGCGCGCCTTCTGGCGTTGCTTTAGTCAGCATCGGCGTTTCAATATCAAGAAAGCCTTCGTTATCCATAAAGCGACGCACAAAGCTGGTGATTTTCGCACGGGTTTTCAAACGCTGCGCCATCTCCGGACGACGCAGGTCCAGATAGCGATACGTCAGACGCGCTTCTTCGCTGTTGGTCTGGTTAGAATCCAGCGGCAGAGGGTCAGCACGGTTGATGATGGTCAGCGCGTGGGCGAACACTTCCACGTCGCCGGTCGCCATGTCGCTGTTTCGGTTCTTTTCGTCACGGGCACGGACGGTACCGGTGATCTGGATACAGAATTCGTTACGCAGTTCAGATGCCAGCTGGAACGCCTCTTGATGATCGGCATCGAAAAACACCTGGGCGATGCCTTCACGGTCGCGCATATCGATAAAGATCAGGCTTCCCAGATCGCGACGGCGATTGACCCAGCCGCAAAGCGTAACTTGCTGACCCACATGAGACAGATTGAGCTGTCCACAATACTCTGTACGCATAACACTATCCTTTTAACTTCGCCGCTGCAGCAGACAGCACCAGGCCGCGTAACCTTATCAGGTGCTGTCGCAAAAAAGGCCGCTATTATAATGGAAAAAGGCTGACAGGATAAGTGGAGCCACGCTAAAGCACGGCATTTCCTGTTCCCTTTTCACCGGGTTGCGTCAATATACTGCCTTACAGGATAATTACCATCACACTCAACGACAGGAGTCAGGCGTGACACTTCGTATCGGTTTGCCGCAATGGCACCACGCACACTGGAAACTCTGGGGAATTGAAACCCTGGCGGACTACGCGCGTTATTTCCAGACCGTTGAGGGCAATACCACGCTGTATGCACTGCCGGATCCCGAAACCGTGTTGCGCTGGCGGGATATGACGCACGATCAGTTTCGCTTCTGTTTTAAATTCCCCAGCACCATCAGCCATCAGGCAGCACTGCAAAACACCGATGACTTACTGACCGACTTTTTTCGCCTGATGCATCCGCTTGCCGATCGCATCGGTCAGTACTGGCTCCAGTTGCCTGCCAGCTTTTCTCCCGCCCAACTCAGCGATCTGTGGCGTTTTCTGGATAGTCTGCCTGCCTCTTTTTCCTATGGCGTGGAAGTGCGGCATGCCGCTTTTTTCGCGAAAGGTGAGGCTGAGCGCGCGCTGAATCGTGGCCTGCTCCAGCGCGGCGTCAATCGTGTGGTGCTGGACAGTCGTCCGGTTCACGCCTCAACGTCACAAAGCGCGGCGGCGCTGCACGCCCGCCAGCAAAAACCGCGCGTCCCGCCGCATGCGCTGTTAACAGGACCGCGCCCGATGATCCGCTTTGTCGGCAGCGATAGTCTTGAAGAAAGCCTGCCGCTGTTTCGCATCTGGCTGACGAAACTGGCTGAATGGCATACGCAAAGTGAACCGCTGGTCTTCATTCACACGCCCGACATGGGCCAGGTCTTTCCGCTGGTGCAGGCCTTGTGGCCTGAACTGCAAAAAATTGATGCCAGCATCGGTCCCGGGCCGGACTGGCCGCAACAGGATTCGCTATTCTGATAGCGACCGGCAGCATCACACCTCTGGCAAAAGTAAAAATAAGGAATCAATAATGATAAGCGCGTTATATGTGGTGATCGGGGCCTTACTGATCATGAAATTTACCCTGAATGTTGTGCGCTTACGGCGACAGCATCATGTGGCTTATGGCGATGGCGGTCATCACGATTTACACATGGCCATCCGGATTCACGGCAATGCCATTGAAACGATCCCGCTGGGGTTATTATTGCTGATTGTGCTGGAGATGAACGGCGCGAATATCTGGATGGTGCACCTGACCGGCATCCTGTTTTTCATTGGCCGGGTGTTGCATGCACAGGGCCTGCGCAGCGATGTTATGAGCAAACGCAAATATGGCATGATGCTGACGTTATTCTCGCTGTCCGGTATGGTAATTTTTAACCTGATTTACCTGCCCTGGCCACTCTTGCTCAGCTTGCGTTAATGTTAACGGCGTAAAGGGTGCAGGCCGCGGCAGTTTCTGCCAGAATAGCGCCCTTTCCGCCGTCTCTTCGGATTTTCGTTATGTCTGATCGCGATCAACTTTTTTCTGCGCCCATTGAAAAACTGGGCGACTGGACGTTTGACGAGCGCGTGGCTGAAGTGTTTCCCGACATGATTCAGCGCTCAGTGCCGGGCTATTCCAACATCATTTCGATGATTGGCATGCTGGCAGAACGTTTCGTCCAGCCCAACAGCCAGGTATTTGACCTGGGCTGTTCACTAGGCGCTGCCACGCTCTCGGTGCGCCGCAATATTCACGTGCCCGGCTGTCAGATTATTGCTGTGGATAATTCGCCGGCCATGGTGGAGCGCTGCCGCCGTCATATCGATGCGTTTCGGGCGGCTACGCCGGTTACGGTCGTCGAAGCGGATATCTGCGATATCGCCATTGAGAACGCCTCACTGGTGGTGCTCAATTTCACCCTGCAGTTTCTTGAACCGCCAGCCCGCCTGACGTTGCTGACCAAAATCTGGCAGGGGCTGAATCCCGGCGGCGCGTTGGTGCTCTCTGAGAAGTTCAGCTTTGAAGATCGTGACGTCGGTGAACTGTTGTTCAACATGCATCATGACTTTAAGCGCGCCAACGGCTACAGCGAACTGGAAATCAGCCAGAAACGCAGCATGCTGGAAAATGTGATGCTCACCGATAGCGTAGAAACGCACAAGGCGCGCCTGAAACAGGCCGGCTTTTCTCATGCTGAGCTGTGGTTTCAGTGTTTTAATTTTGGTTCGTTGGTGGCATTAAAATGATCGACTTTGGCCGTTTTTATCAGCAAATCGCCGTGGGTCCCCTGGCAAAATGGCTGGAGGTGCTGCCTGCGCAAATCAGCGAGTGGCAGCGTGAAAATCTGCACGGGCACTTCCGTGACTGGTACAAGTCGCTGGAATATTTACCCCAGCTGGAACCTCAGCGGCTGGACCTGCTGCACAGCGTCAGCGCCGATCGGGACGATATCAGCGATCGGCACCGTCAGGGCATTGAGAAACTGCTGCGTAATCTGATGCCCTGGCGCAAAGGCCCCTATTCGCTTTACGGCACCGAAATTAATACGGAATGGCGCTCAGACTGGAAATGGGATCGCGTGCTGCCACACATCTCCTCGTTAGCCGGACGCACTGTACTGGATGTGGGCTGTGGCAGTGGCTACCATATGTGGCGCATGATCGGGGCAGGCGCGCACCTTGTGGTCGGTATCGATCCCATGCAGCTGTTTCTGTGCCAGTTCGAAGCCGTCCGCAAGCTGTTAAATGACGACCGCCGCGCCCACCTGCTGCCGCTCGGCATCGAACAGCTGCCGGTGCTTCAGGCGTTCGATACCGTGTTTTCCATGGGCGTGCTTTATCACCGCCGTTCGCCGCTGGATCATCTGATGCAGCTGAAAAATCAGTTAGTGAGCGGCGGCGAACTGGTCCTGGAAACGCTGGTGATTGAAGGCGATGTGAATCAGGTGCTGGTGCCGGGCGAACGCTATGCTCAGATGCGCAACGTCTACTTTATCCCCTCCGCCGAGGCGCTGAAAAGCTGGCTGGAGAAATGCGGCTTTGTCGATGTGCGCATTGTGGACTTTGCCGTAACGACCACAGATGAACAGCGCCGGACCGACTGGATGACCAGCGAATCGCTGGCGGAATTCCTTGATCCTGCGGACAGCAGCAAAACCGTTGAAGGTTATCCCGCACCGCTGCGTGCGGTGCTGGTCGCCACCAAGCCGTAATGCTCAGCGGCGAGACAGCGCCAGTTTCGCCGCGAAGCCAATAAAGACGCAGCCCGTCAAACGATCCATGATTATTAACACGCGTGGCTTCCTGAGCTGTGCCGCAAAATAGTGACTGCTGCCAATCAGCACGCTGCTCCAGATCAATCCAGTCACCATATGTGTCAGGGCCATCAGGGTGCACCAGACCGGGACCGAACCGCCCTGAGGGATAAACTGCGGTAAAAATGTTACGTAGAAAACGCCCACTTTAGGATTCAACAGATTCCCCAGTAACCCACGCAGAAAGCAGGCCAGATGCGTTTGCTGCGACGGCGTTTCGGCGGGCAGCGCTGCATTCTGGCGACGCGGATGCCACAGTAACCTGACGCCCAGCCAGAGCAGATAGGCTGCGCCAGCCCACTTCAGCAGGTTATACGCCGTTTCCGATGCCAGCAGCAGCGCCCCCAGCCCCAGCCCTACCGCAATGCCCCACGACAGACAGCCCGTCGCCACGCCCAGCGCGGTCGCACTGGCTCGTCGCCAGCCCTGTGCCGCCGCCGATCGCAAAATTAATGCCGTATCGAACCCCGGCGTCAGGGTCAAAATAATGATCGCAAACAGAAAAGAGAGGAATGAAGTCGTCACAGGCGTACTCCTGATTAGAAGTGCTTAACAATAACAAGCGTTTTTCACGCTGTACAGACAGCCAGGCGTGATTAACTGCTACGCTTTTTAGTGGCGTTATTAGCGGGCCGGTAACGGTCTCAATTGAAAAACCAGGAGCTACGATCATGAGTAAATTTATTTTCTCTTCGCCTCGCAAATATGTACAGGGTGCGGGCGTGCTCGATGAACTGGGAGAGTATGTCACGGAATTAGGCAATCACGCTTTCGTGGTGGCTGACGATGTCGTCTGGGGGCTGATTGGTGAGCGGGCGCAGTCTACGCTGGAAAAAGCAGGCATTACTCTCAGCCGTCAGCAGTTCAATGGCGAAGCCTCCAGTAATGAAATTACCCGGTTAAGTCAGCATGCGCAGCAGCAGGGCTGTAACGTGGTGATTGGTTTGGGTGGCGGCAAAACGCTGGATACGGTAAAAGCCGTGGCCGATGAACTCAAACAGCCGGTAGTGATTGTGCCCACCATTGCCTCAACCGATGCGCCCTGTAGCGCGCTGTCTGTTATCTATTCCGACAGTGGCGTTTTTGAAAGCTACCGTTTCTACAGTAAAAATCCCGATCTGGTGTTAATTGATACCGCCGTGTGCGCCGCCGCGCCCGCCCGCCTGTTCGCGTCCGGCATCGCCGATGGTCTGGCGACCTGGGTTGAAGCCCAGGCGGTGGCCCGTAGCCATGCGAAATCGATGGTCAATGGCGATCCGACTATTGCCGGTCTTGCCATTGCACGGGCCTGTGAAGAGACGCTGCTGACGTGGGGCTACAGTGCCTATATCGCCGTCTCGGAAAAACGCGTCACGCCAGCGGTAGAAGCGGTAGTGGAAGCCAATACATTGCTGTCCGGTTTAGGCTTTGAGAACGCCGGTCTGGCAGGTGCGCACGCGATTCATAACGGATTCACCGCAATTGACGGCGATATCCACCATCTTACTCACGGTGAAAAAGTGGCCTACGGTACGTTAACTCAGATGGTGCTTGAGCAGCGTCCCGATGAAGAAATTGCCCGCTACATCCGCTTCTACCGTTCGATCAATATGCCGACCACGTTAAAAGAGATGCATCTGGACGGGGTGAGCTGGGAAGATCTGGTAAAAATCGGCGCGCTGGCGAACAGCGAAGGCGATACGTTGAAAAACCTCAATCCTAACCTGGCACCGGAACAGATCGCCCATGCGCTGCTGGGCCTGGATGCGTTCAGTAAAACGGTAAAATAGGGGCTATTCCGTCGCCTCACTGGGTTTGTCCCAGTACTGATACTTATAAACCGCACTGAGGTGACGCTGCACCGTGCCTTTCTTAAAAACTTCGGTTTCATTCAGGTAACTCAGGGTGCAGTTGCCCTTGTCATCCCAGAACTGGCATTCATCCACGGTGCGCAGAGTGCTGACGTCGGTTGATGCCGTGCCGTTCAGGCGCAGCTCCCGCCCTTTATCGTCATAGGCATAGGTGTCTTTTCGCCGGGCAGAGGTGGTGCGGGTGACGAGGCCCTGCGGACTCCACGCGTAACGGTATTCCCCGTTGCTGACGGGATCGGTTCCGCGCGCAATGCTTTTCAGCAAACGATAGTGTTTATCGTAGCGGTACGTGGTGTCCGTGAATCCCGATTTGCCCATGCTGATGAATTTGTCTGAAGCGCTGATAATATTGCCGTTTTTTCCCTTGTGCCAGTTGATGGTGCCTTGTCGGTTATCCACCACCACTTCCTTTCCCTGTTTCAGCACTTTTACCAGATACGCATATTCGGCCACCCAACCTTCCTGCACACGCACCAGATGTTGTTCCATGCTCAGAATGACGTTACGCTCATTTTTTTCATAACTGATATCCGCCACCAGCAGGTCGCCACAGGGATCAAACTGCCCCAGCACTCGCTTTTGCGAATTGACGTCTTTGCCAAACTCCCCTGCGACAACCTGACGTACCGCCCCTTTCGCACTGCCGCCCAGCAGAATCCAGTTATTACTGTCAGAGACCGCTTTACTGTTTGATTTGCACGCGGCAAAGGTTAAGGGCGCATGGCATCCCATCACGGTGAGAACAGCGGAAAGCAGAATGCATCGCATGGCAGGGCCTCTGACATCAATGTCGATTAGGGTTAAGCTGATGACCCGCAACCGGGGAACAGAACAGGGAAAGCAAAGCCGCGTTGACGGCAAACGGCGACACAGAATGCACGCAATGCGTTGTTTCATCATCCACTATAGCGGAATACCGGACAAAAAATACCCCAGCAAATGTGCTGGGGTTTGGTACTTGCAAACATCACGTCATCAATCGGCGTGCTGCGCGGCAAAACTGGTTATGAGTCAGGCCACCCGGGCGGTATTCATTTGCATGACACTTTTCATTGCCTCTACAACATCACCATCGACGCAGTAACGGCTGAACTCATCAATTTCGGCTTCGGAACACATAGAAACACCCGCTTTGCGGTAACGCATCGGTGATGCCACCAGGTGGCTTGCCGAGCTGTGTACCTCACGAATATCTGCATCAAGAAACTTTTGCAGGTTACTTAAACGAACGCCAGCACCTGCCATAATGATAGGACCGCTGCTGTATTCATTAAGTTCCCTCAATAATGCAATTCCGTTTTCCGCACTCTGCTGCTGCCCGGAAGTGAGGATACGTTTCACGCCAAAATCGGTTAAAACATCGAGCGAACGTTTTGGCCGGTGGCAGAGATCGAAGGCGCGATGGAAGGTCACCGCCATGCCGTCGCACAGCGCCATGATCTGCCGCATCTGCCCCACATGAATATGGGCATCTTCATCCAGCATCCCTAACACTACGCCCGGAAAGCCCAGTTCGCGAATCCGCGCGACATCCGATTTCATTGCCTCGAACTCCCGGCTGGAATAGCAAAAATCTCCGCCGCGCGGGCGGACAATAGGATGCACCGGAACAGAAATGTCACGACGGGCGACTTCCAGCATGCCAGCAGAAGGTGTCAGGCCGCCTTCACGCGGTGCCGCACAGAGTTCAATTCGATCGGCCCCCGCCTGTTGAGCGGTTAAGGCACAATCCACCCCATAGCAACAAATTTCCAGTGTGGTCATTCTCTTCTCCTTTACATGACGTCCTGTTCACGCCAAATTCGTCAGGTATGCTTATCCCTTAGAACAGTTTACGTGGAAAACTAACTATGACATTCAATTTTGACCAACGGATAGACCGCCGTCACAGTGATAGCCTTAAATGGCACAAATATGCGGGCCAGGATATTCTGCCGTTGTGGGTAGCGGATACGGATTTCCGATCGCCTGCCCCCATCATTGAGGCCATTAAAGCCCGCGTTGATCATGGTGTTTTCGGCTATGGCGATAAGCCTCAGGGATTTATCGATGCGCTGATTGCCCGCTGTAAATCACGCTATCGCTGGGAAGTTAAACCGGAATGGGTGGTCGTGTTGCCCGGCGTAGTCTGCGGGTTAAATCTGGCCGTGCGGGCGTTTACCGCGCCGCACCAAGGCACCGTCGCGCCGCATCCCGTTTATCCCCCTTTCCGTTCAGCCGCGAAGCTGGCTGAACGTGATCAGTTGAATCTGCCTCTGACGTTGCAGGAAGGCCGCTGGGTCATGGATCTCACTGCAGCAGACGGCCACATGCAGGACAAAACGTTGCTGATGCTTTGCAATCCGCAAAATCCTGGCGGCACGGTTTACCGCCGGGAAGAACTTGAAGCGCAGCTGGCCTTTGCGCAGCACCATGATTTAATCGTCTGCTCTGACGAAATTCATTGCGATTTACTGTTAACGCCGGGGCTGCAACATATCCCCTTTGCCTCCCTGAGTGATGATGCGGCCCAACGGAGCATTACGCTGCTTTCGCCATCCAAAACCTTCAATATTGCCGGGCTGGGCGCTTCCGTCGCTGTGATCCCGGATCCTGAACTACGGGCGCGATTCAACGCCGTGCGCCAGGGCATTGTGCCCTCAGTCGATATTCTGGCCCTGGTTGCGGCGGAAGTCGCCTGGCGGGCCTGTGATGACTGGCTTGATGCCCAGCTTGATTATCTGCGCGGCAACCGGGACTGGCTGGTTTCCGAAGTCAATGCGCTGCCCGGCCTCAAAATGACCTCTCCGGAAGGCAGTTATCTGGGCTGGATCGATGCGCGAGAACTCCAGGTTGCCAGCCCGGCGCTGTACTTTGAAAAACACGGGCTTGGCTTCTCGCCGGGGCGCGACTTTGGTGATGACGGCTTTGTACGGATCAATTTCGGCTGTCCCCGCGCCTTGCTGGAAGAAGCCGTCAGACGGCTCAGACGTGCGGTTGAAGCCCGGGGCTAACGCTGTTCACTGGCCACAATCTCGTCCAGTCGCCATGGGTGAAACTTAATCGTGGTTTCCCCATCGGTCACTGCCAGCGTAGGATTCGGCAGACGCTCGTTTTCCCCTTTCGGTGAGCTGGTTTTGAATGAAATACCCGGCTGTGTGAGTGCCTGATCGGACAGCAGCGCCATGGCACGCATGCCCAGTGTTTCAGGCTCGCCTCGTAATACCACCTCAATATGTTCCCAGCGCTCGTGGCGGTAACGTTTTTCACCCGGCCAGGGCAGCTCAACGACGTCTATCGCCCAGCCGGCAATCATTAACGGTTGGTGCAGCTTAAATAAACATACCGGTCGTCCGTTAATCATCGCCGCCGAGAACTGCTCCCCGAGTTGCAAAAACCCTTTTTGCCAGCGTTCGGCCGTCGCATTCTGATGACACCGCACGGCCACATGATCGACGTCGAGGTCTGTAGAGTTTAACCCCAGACG
This sequence comes from Pantoea sp. SGAir0183, assembly GCF_043545505.1. Classification (NCBI taxonomy): domain Bacteria; kingdom Pseudomonadati; phylum Pseudomonadota; class Gammaproteobacteria; order Enterobacterales; family Erwiniaceae; genus Pantoea; species Pantoea sp. SGAir0183. The sequence continues at coordinate 1,894,422 of NZ_CP028053.1, read as the reverse complement.
CTGTGAAAAATTTTGTAACCGTTCTTCGAAAGCCGCTAAATCGGCCTGTAAATCGTCCAGTTCGGGTGGAAATATCATGCTCACCGTAAGCTGTCTCCTCACTTTTTTATGACCAGGGAATGCTGTAACTCATTGTTACTGAACTATCGTAATGAACAAAAGGGTAAGATTCATCTTATTTGGCTGGCGTTTTACGAGAAAAGCAAAAAATTAACGCTTTTAATTCAGATTAATCTTCTGGTTAGATCCACCTTTTCGTTGACAAAAGTAACTTAAGTTACTGTTTTGTATGGTTATCATTAACGCAATAAGATAAGTCTTACTTAACGGTGGCATGATTGCAGCCTGCATAGCTTTCTATTAAATTTGCATTAACACTATTATAAGGAAAGTTTTTATGACGATGCTCATCGTAGTTGCCATCTTAATTGCACTGATGGGGTTTGCCCTTGCGCGCCACTGGAAGGTACGTGCAGACAAAAGTGTTAAAAACGCGCGCCGCGCGCGTCGTCGCTAATCTCTGCGGGAAACATCTTCGGCTCTGTTTCCCTGCCTTTATCCCGCTACTGACTCACGCTGACAATTCACGTATACTTTTTCCCTCATTTTTTCCTTTTGCCGGGCCAGGACCTGTGGTCATTGCACCCGGCAGAATCATGAAGACAGCCCGCTGCCCAAATAGCGTGCTTTTCTCTGCATATGTAAGGTAACCCGGTGAATATTCAGGCGCTTCTTTCCGCAAAAGTCAGTCAGGCAATGGTGCTGGCTGGTGCTCCCTCCGATTGTGAACCTCAGGTTCGTCAGTCGGCTAAAGTTCAGTTTGGTGATTATCAGGCTAACGGCATCATGGCCGTGGCGAAAAAACTGGGCCAGGCGCCACGACAATTAGCTGAAACCGTGATTCAACATCTGGACCTCACTGGCATTGCCAGCAAAGTGGAGATCGCGGGGCCGGGCTTTATCAACATTTTCCTGGATCGTCAGTGGCTGGCCGACCATGCCCGGCAGGCGCTGAATCATCCGCGCCTTGGCGTGAACCCGGTCGAACCACAGACAATCGTCGTGGACTACTCTGCCCCCAACGTGGCGAAAGAGATGCACGTCGGCCATGTGCGTTCCACTATCATTGGCGACGCCGCGGTGCGCACCCTCGAGTTTCTGGGTCACAACGTGATCCGCGCGAACCATGTGGGCGACTGGGGCACGCAATTCGGCATGCTGATTGCGTTTCTTGAAAAACAGCAAAATGAAAACCACGCGGAGATGGCGCTGGCGGATTTAGAAGGTTTTTATCGTGAAGCCAAGCGCACTTACGATGAAGATCCTGAGTTTGCAGAGCGTGCGCGCGGCTATGTCGTGAAGTTGCAAGGCGGTGACGACTACTGCCGTCAGATGTGGAAAAAGCTGGTTGATATCACCATGACGCAAAACCAGCATATCTACAACCGTCTGAACGTCACCCTGACGCGTGATGATGTGATGGGTGAGAGCCTCTATAACGACATGCTGCCGGAAATTGTGGCCGATCTGAAAGCCAAAGGTCTGGCCGTCGAGAGTGAAGGCGCCACCGTGGTATTCCTGGAAGAATTCCAGAACAAAGAAGGTGAGCCGATGGGCGTGATCATCCAGAAAAAGGATGGCGGCTATCTTTACACCACCACCGATATTGCCTGTGCCAGGTATCGCTATGAAACTTTGCATGCGGACCGCGTAATTTACTACATCGACTCACGTCAGCATCAGCATTTACAGCAGGCGTGGACCATTGTCCGTAAAGCCGGCTATGTGCCTGCGTCCGTTCCACTTGAACATCATGCGTTCGGTATGATGTTGGGTAAAGATGGCCGTCCGTTTAAAACCCGCAGCGGCGGCACCATTAAGCTGTCAGATTTGCTGGATGAAGCCTATGAACGCGCGTACACACTGGTACGCGAGAAAAACCCGGACATGACGGAAGAGGAAGTCAGCACGCTCGCGGAAGTCGTCGGCATCAGCGCCGTGAAATATGCCGATCTGTCAAAAAGCCGCACCACTGATTACATTTTTGACTGGGATAATATGCTGGCGTTTGAGGGCAATACGGCGCCTTACATGCAATATGCTTATACGCGCGTGCTGTCCGTGTTCCGTAAAGCCGGTATCGACGCCGATGCGATTCAGGCAGAAATCGTGCTGACGGATGACCGTGAAGCCCTGCTGGCAACGCGTTTGCTGCAGTTTGAAGAGGTCATTACCCAGGTGGCACGCGATGGCACACCGCATGTGATGTGTGCCTATTTGTACGATCTGGCGGGCCTGTTCTCCGGTTTCTACGAGCACTGTCCGATTCTGGCCGCAGAGGACGACGTGACGCGCCTGAGCCGTTTACAGATTGCGGCACTGACCGCAAAAACCCTGAAACTGGGTCTGGATACGCTGGGGATCAAAACGGTCGATCGCATGTAATCTGTTAAGGCGCTGAGAGCTGACTGTTCTCAGCGCCTGCCTCAACCTCGCCCTTCCCGCTCTGCCCGTCACCCGCACAATTTTCCTTCGTGTAGCGTCATCTTTGCCATTGCCCTCCCTGACTCCACGATACAAAGGCGTTAATTCGTATTTCAGCACCAGAGATGATCGCAGCACGCGCCGTGCAAACCCGCTCAGGCAACCCTGATGTCGCGTATATCAAGGTCCTGTCGGGACAAGATTCTTTTCTTATTCCCGCGCTCTACTATAAGCCCGCGTTTTATCAGGTTTAACGTGTTAACGAGAAAGGAAGAATACGTTGATGTTAAGAAAAGCGTTTGCCGAGCTGTTCGGCACCTTCTGGCTGGTATTCGGAGGCTGCGGCAGCGCCCTGCTCGCCGCGAATTTTCCCCAAACCGGGATTGGGTTTGTGGGCGTGTCTCTGGCATTTGGCCTCGCCGTACTGACAATGGCCTTTGCGGTAGGCCACATTTCGGGCGGTCACTTTAATCCCGCCGTCACCCTGGGCTTATGGGCCGGTGGCCGCATCGACAGCAAGACCATCTTGCCCTACATCGTGGCACAGATGGCTGGCGGTATTGCGGCGGCGGGCGTGCTGTATCTGATCGTCAGTGGTCAGGCTGACTTTACGATGGCAGATAAGGGTTTCGCTGCCAACGGCTTTGCGGCGCACTCGCCAGGCGGCTATTCCCTCTGTGCGGCCGTCATCACTGAACTCGTACTCAGCGCGTTCTTCCTGATGGTTATTCAGGGTGCGACGGATAAACGCGCGCCGGCGGGTTTCGCTCCCATTGCGATTGGTCTGGCATTAACGCTCATTCACTTAATCAGTATCCCGGTAACCAATACCTCGGTGAATCCGGCACGCAGTACCGCGATGGCTGTTTTTCAGGGAGGCTGGGCGTTACAGCAGCTGTGGGTTTTCTGGCTGGTACCGATAGCGGGTGGCGTTGCGGGGGGATGGCTTTACCGCTTTCTGCTGCAAAAAGACGCGTAGCCTGAACCGCGTTATGACATCGGGAGTGATCGGGTAGACCGACAGCATCAGTCTCTTGATGATGCTTGTCAGTCTGCCATGAACAGGGCGAAAAAGGCTTAGTGGTAGTTAACCGTCACCGCTGTGCTGACGACCTTCAGCCCCGGCGGCAAACTTCCGCCACCGGCGAAGCCAAACACCATATGTAACGTTTCACCGGCGGCGACCTCAGCCAGACCGCGTGTGCTGCCGCTGGCACCGTCCAGTTCGGTACAACGCTGTTCTGCACAGAGCCGGACCTGTAAACCGGAAGGCACCGGTTGGGTAAACTGATAACGCCAGTTCACCACGGTGATCGCCCCACTGACCTGACCTGGCGGGGTCAGCGGCTGCGACGACTGCCAGCTTCCCCGATTCGCCATCAGTGGACCCGCCGCGCTGGCGCTCCAGGCACCGTCAGCGGCCTGAGCAAACAGCGGAAGCAGCAGCGAAAACAGCATTAGCGATCTCATTGTTTGCCACCGATGGTTGCGGTCATGCGAATCTGACGGTTATCGCTTAATTCCATATTGGACAGCACCACCAGCTGCGGCATGTTACGGCGCAGGAAGCGTGCCAGTAAGGCGCGTAACGGATGATTGACCAGCAGGACAGGCGGCGCGCCCATCATTTCCTGCCGTTGCAGGGCCTCCTGCGTCTGGGCTAACAGCCGATCGGCCAGGCCTGGCTCAAGTCCGCCACCGCCCTGCAAGGCCTGCAGCAGCAGGCGCTCCAGTGTCGCATCCAGGCCAATCACCTGCACTTCACCCGTGCCCGGGAACCACTGCTGCGTAATCGCTCTGCCCAGCGCCACGCGCACCACGCTGGTGAGTTCCTGCGGATCGCTTTGAACCGGCGCATGCTCTGCCAGGGTTTCAATAATGGTGCGCATATCACGAATCGAAACGCGCTCAACCAGCAGGTTCTGCAGGACTTTGTGCAGCGTTGTCAGCGTAATCACGCCAGGCACTAAATCTTCGGTCAGTTTCGGCATCTCTGAGGAGACGCGGTCCAGCAGTTGCTGCGCTTCCTGACGGCCAAACAACTCACTGGCGTACTGGCCAATCAGATGATTAAGGTGCGTCGCCACAACGGTACTGGCTTCTACTACGGTAAAGCCCTGAATCTGGGCCTGCTCTTTGAGCGCACCGTCAATCCACACCGCCGCCAGGCCAAAGGCAGGATCGACGGTTGCTTCACCCGGCAAGGTACCCGCGGCTGTGCCGGGGTTAATCGCCATCCAGCGTCCGGGATAGGCATCACCGCTGCCGATCTCCACGCCTTTCATTAAAATGCGGTAGCGCGCGGGTGGCAATTCCATGTTGTCACGGATATGCACCACCGGCGGCAGAAAGCCGACATCCTGCGCCACTTTTTTACGGATACTGCGGATACGACCAAGCAACTCACCGTTCTGGTTGTGATCGACCATCGGAATCAGGCGGTAACCCACTTCCATGCCCAGCGTGTCTTCAAGCTGCACATCAGTCCAGGAGGCTTCGGCAGAGGCAGGCGTTTCCATGGATTTTGCGATGCTGCTCGGCGATTCGACATTCTTCTTCGGCTGCATCTCGCGGCCACGTAACCACCACGCCAGCCCCAGTAAGGCCGCCGTAAACAGCAGGAACACAAAGTTAGGCATGCCCGGCACAAGCCCCAGCAAACCGATTACGCCGGCACTCAGCATGAGGACGCGCGGATCTTTGAACAGTTGCCCGACCATCTGCTCGCCGACGTCCTGGTCGGTTGCCACGCGCGTCACGATAACACCCGCCGCGGTAGAGATGACCAGCGCAGGGATCTGTGCGACCAGACCGTCACCGATGGTTAACAGCGTATAGGTTTCTGCCGCGTGGCCCGCATCCATACCATGCTGAACGATCCCCACCAGTAAACCACCGATCACGTTGATGACCATGATCAAAATACCGGCGATGGCATCCCCGCGTACAAACTTACTGGCACCGTCCATCGAACCGTAAAAGTCCGCTTCCTGAGTCACTTCGGCGCGACGACGCTTCGCTTCATCTTCGCCAATCAGACCCGCATTCAGGTCGGCGTCGATAGCCATCTGCTTACCCGGCATCCCGTCAAGCACAAAGCGCGCACCCACTTCGGCGATACGGCCCGCACCTTTGGTGATAACCATAAAGTTGATGATCACCAGGATGATAAACACCACGATCCCGATGGCGAAGTTTCCGCCAACCAGGAAGTGGCCAAAGGCTTCCACCACCCGTCCCGCCGCCGCGGCACCGGTATGCCCTTCCAGCAAAATAATACGCGTAGAGGCTACGTTCAGCGACAGGCGCAGCAGGGTCGAAAACAGCAGAATGGTGGGAAAGGCCGCAAACTCCAGCGTGCGCTGGGTAAACATGGCGACCAGCAGCACCATAATCGACAAGGCAATGTTAAAGGTAAACAGCAGATCAAGGATAAACGGCGGTAAGGGCAGAACCATCATCGACAAAATCATGATGATCAGCACCGGACCCGCAAGGACCTGCCATTGCATGTCTTTGAAGTTGCCTGGAAGGCGTAGTTTAGCGGCCAGATTAGCCATCGTTTTTGCTCTCTCCTGCAAAGTCCATCTCTGCCGGGACCGGCAGGTCTTTAGGTTTTACGGGCACCAGGCCACCTTCGCGCTTCCAGCGGCGAAGCTGCCAGACCCAGGCCAACACTTCCGCGACGGCCGCATAAAGGGCGCCAGGAATGTGTTGTCCGATTTCGGTATGACGGTATAACGCACGCGCCAGCGGCGGTGCTTCCAGAACCGGAATGCGGTGTTCTGCGCCCAGTTCACGGATGCGTAAGGCGATCTCGCCAGCGCCTTTGGCAATAACCTTGGGCGCACTCATTTTCTTCTCGTTATATTGCAGCGCAACCGAATAGTGTGTTGGGTTGGTAACGATCACGTCGGCCCTGGGCACATCGGCCATCATGCGACGACGGGCTGCCGCGCGCATCTGCTGACGAATGCGCCCTTTCACGTGCGGGTCACCTTCCTGCTGCTTGTGCTCATCGCGAATTTCCTGACGTGACATCCGCAATTTTTTAAAGTGGCTGTAAAGCTGCCAGAAAACGTCGTATCCCACCATGGGGATCAGGCCGAGCATGACCAGCGCACAACAGATAGCGATCATGTCCATGCCATGGATCAGGGCTGTGGTCGGCGACTCGGCAATCAGCCGAAGCATATCGGGCCAGTGCGTCCAGATGTACCAGCCTGCCACGCAGCCCACCAGAATGGTTTTCAGAATGCCTTTAAACAGCTCCGTCCAGGCCTGCGCGGCGAACATGCGTTTGAAGCCTGGCAACGGGTTCAGCTTGCTAAAATCCACTTTGATGGATTTGCCGCTGATGACCACGCCGCCCAGCAGCATCGGTGAGGCAATGGCCACCAGAACCAGCCCGCCCAGAAGCGGCAGAAGCGCGGCAATGGCCTGCATGATCAGATTACCGACGTGGGCGATGATAATTTTATCGTCGGTCACCATGCCATGGTCGAAACTGAGTCCGGTTGACACCATTGCCGCCAGTCGATGGGCCATTGCCGTCCCGCCAACCCATAAAATCATGATGCCTGCCAACAGCATCAATAGTGAGGTTAACTCGCGCGAACGCGGAATCTGGCCCTCTTCACGCGCTTTTTCAAGTCGGTGGGCCGTGGGCGATTCTGTTTTGTCCTCATCACTGTTTTCTGACACCACAAACCTCGGTTGGCAGGAATTCTGAGCATAGAATGCCAAATTTGAGTTTGGTTAAAGCGTGGATAAAACGTGAAAAACACATGCTCTTTCACGGATAGCAAAAGAGAAAAGCGGAGTGGCCCGCGGTGAGCAGGCCACTTTTCAGAAGGGACCATCGCAACGTCGCGATGGCGAGACAGCCAGGTGATTAGAAACCGAGGCTGTCCAGCAGGTCATCCACCTGATCCTGGTTCGCAACAATCCCAGGGGCGGCAGCGTTAACCTGAGGACCGTTAAGCAGCGTAGTGCCAACCTGACGTTTTTCGGCGCTCACTTCTGGCATGTTTTCCAGCAGCACCATCAACAGCTGGCGCTCGATCTCCTGAATCACATCCATCATGCGTTTGATCACCTGACCGGTGAGGTCCTGGAAATCCTGCGCCATCATGATGTCGAGCAACTGCTTGTTAGTAAAAGAGGTGTGCTCAGGCACTTCCCCTAAATACTGACGCGTATCCGTCACCAGCTCGCGCGCATCGGCAAGTTCAATAGGATTCTCAAACCATGCATCCCAGCGTCCTTTAAGCGCAATCGCTCCCGCTTCCATTTTGTCCTGGTGCGGTTGCGCTGCTTCGACGCTGTTCAGCGCCCGGTCGGCCGCCTGAGCGGTCTTTTGCACTACATAGTCCAGACGATCACGGGCGTCAGGAATGGCTTCAGCAGCTTCTGCAATGGCCTGATCCAGCCCCAGCTCACGCAAACTATCACGCAGCATGCGTGTCAGTGAACCGATGCGGGAAATGATATCTTGTGCCGCGGCTTGCTCAGCTGATTTCGGAAGGTCGCTCATCACATCTCCTTACATACCCAGTTTTTCAAAAATTTTGCCCAGCTTCTCTTCAAGCGTGGCGGCCGTAAACGGCTTAACGACATAGCCGCTTGCACCCGCCTGAGCGGCAGCAATGATGTTTTCTTTTTTCGCTTCAGCCGTCACCATCAACACAGGCAGACTGGCCATGGCCGCATCTGCGCGAATGGTCTGCAGCAGTTGCAGGCCATCCATGTTAGGCATGTTCCAGTCGGAGATAACGAAATCGAAACCACCTGCCTTGAGTTTAGTTAACGCATCGACGCCGTCTTCCGCTTCTTCTACGTTATTGAAGCCCAGCTCTTTCAGCAGGTTACGGACAATACGACGCATCGTATTGAAGTCGTCCACCACTAAAAAGCGCATATTTTTGTCAGCCATATCTACTCCTGTGTTATCTCGCCCGGCAGGACGGGCCTGTTAAATACGCAATGCCTGTCCGGCGCTAATTTTCGCCAGCATGTGCTGGCTGATGTTGCTTAAATCCACTACTTCGCTCACACCGCCGCTGGCTATCGCCTCGCGTGGCATGCCAAAAACGACACAACTTGCTTCATTTTGCGCGATGGTCCAGGCGCCGGCACGATGCATTTCCAGCATGCCTGCTGCCCCATCGTTACCCATACCGGTCAGGATCACGCCAACGGCATTTCGCCCGGCGTTGATCGCCACCGATTTAAACAACACATCGACTGACGGTTTATGACGGTTAACTGGCGGACCGTCGTTCAGCTTCACGACATAGTTCGCACCACTGCGCCCCAGCTCCATGTGCATCGCGCCGGGCGCGATATAAGCATGGCCAGGAAGAATACGCTCACCATCTTCGGCCTCTTTCACCGTAATCTGGCAGAGCTTGTTTAGCCGCTCGGCAAACGAACGGGTAAATCCCGGTGGCATATGTTGCGTAATCAGCAGCGCAGGGCTGGTGGCCGGTAGCGGCTGCAATACGTGGCGAATGGCTTCTGTACCGCCCGTCGATGAACCAATCGCAATCAGCTTTTCACTACTCAGCAGCGGACCGGCTTTCAGCGTGACCGGGGCAGGCATGGTGGTGCGCACATGCAGACGTGCCCGGGCAGCTGCGCGAATTTTATCGCCAATCATCTGGCTATAAGCCAGCATACCTTCACGAATGCCTAACTGTGGTTTGGTCACGAAATCCACCGCACCGAGCTCAAGCGCGCGCAGCGTGATTTCTGAACCCTGTCCCGTTAGTGATGACACCATCACGACCGGCATCGGGCGAAGACGCATCAGTTTTTCAAGAAAATCCAGTCCATCCATGCGCGGCATTTCAACATCCAGCGTCAACACCTGCGGATTAAACTGTTTAATTAAATCGCGGGCTACTAATGGATCCGGGGCCGTCGCCACCATTTCCATATCAGGATGACTGTTGATGATTTCTGTCATCAGTTGCCGCATCAGCGCAGAGTCATCTACGCACATCACGGTAATTTTGCTCATCATCTTTCCTTCGTCAGTCCATAAACGGTTTGCCCACGCAGCCAGAACTCTTTACTAATCTGGCTAAAGTTTTCTGAGTGTCCGGCGAACAGGATGCCGCCAGGCTTAAGCAGTGGAACAAAACGACGTAGAATTTTTTCTTGTGTTTCTTTATCGAAATAGATCATTACGTTACGGCAGAAAATGGCATCGAACGGACCCGGCAGGTTCCAGTCGTTGGCCAGCAAATTCAGCTGACTGAAATTCACCATATTCGCCAGTTCGGGGCGCACACGCACCATGCCAGCATGCGGGCCCGTACCTCGTAAAAAGAAACGTTGTAGCTGTGCAGGCGACAGCGTCCGTAATTCTTCCTGGCGGTAAACGCCCGCCACGGCTTTTTCCAGAACCTGGGTATCGATATCACTGGCATGGACCTGGAATTTACCGGGTCCGGTTCCCAGCGTTTCAGCCAGGGTAATCGCGATAGAGTAAGGTTCTTCGCCCGTTGAGGCGGCCGTGCTCCAGACGCTGAAATTGCCCTGACGTTTACGCGCATGTTCCGCCAGGATAGGAAAATGGTGCGCCTCGCGGAAAAAAGCGGTCAGGTTAGTGGTCAGAGCGTTGATAAACGCCTGCCACTCAGCACTGTTAGGATCGTTCTCCAGCAGGGCCAGGTAGCGACCAAAATCATCAATATTCAGCGTGCGCAGACGACGTACCAGACGGTTGTAAACCATCTCGCGCTTATGATCGGCCAGCACGATACCCGCGCGCTGATAGATGAGCTGGCTGATACGGCGAAAATGGGTATCGGAGAGGGGCAGCCGCTGCACCATCTGTGAGAGCAGCGTTGTCGCCTCTGGTTGATCTAATAACGTCGATTTCTTCATCTTTGCACCTGGCCTGAACTACACCTGTTAAACGTCTGCTGCTATGCCCAACCGCACATCAGCGGTTGGGCCATCCAGGCAATTAGAAGGTTTCCCAGTTCTCATCACTGCGTGATGAGGGTTGGCGAATGCCCTCTGACGGACTTTCTAAACGTAAACTTTTTGCCGCCGTTGTCTTGTTAACGGCCTGCGTGACAATTTCTTTACCAATATTGAAGACAGAAACCGCTTGTTTTAAGTTGCTGGCCTGATCTTCCAGTGCCGCAGCGGCGGCGGCCGACTCTTCAACCAGCGAGGCGTTCTGCTGTGTCACGCGATCCATCTCGGTCACGGCCAGGCCAACCTGGTCGATGCCACGGCTCTGTTCGTCTGAAGCAGAGGCAATCTCTCCCATGATGTCGGTGACGCGCGTGACGGCGCTGACGATTTCGTTCATGGTATCGCCTGCGCTTTCAACCAGGACTGAACCGGTATTCACGCGACTGACGGAGTCCTCAATCAGCCCTTTAATCTCTTTCGCCGCCTGTGCACTGCGCTGTGCCAGATTGCGCACCTCACCGGCAACCACCGCAAAGCCACGGCCCTGCTCACCCGCGCGTGCCGCTTCCACGGCCGCATTCAGTGCCAGGATATTGGTCTGGAAAGCAATACCATCAATCACGCTGGTGATATCGGCAATTTTTCTGGAACTGCCCGCAATTTCTTTCATCGTGGTCACGACACCGTCCACCACTTTGCCGCCCTGCTGTGCGGTTTCAGAGGCATTCAGCGCCAGCGTCGACGCCTGACGGGCGTTTTCAGCATTTTGCTTCACGGTCGCAGTAAGCTGTTCCATGCTGGCAGCGGTTTGCTCCAGCGAAGCCGCCTGCTGCTCTGTTCGCGACGACAGATCGTTATTCCCTACGGCAATTTCGCTGGCGCCGGTATAGATCGCATCGGCCCCATCACGGACGGTGCTGACCGTACGGACCAGTTCACGTTGCATCTCCTGCAGAGACGTCAGCAAATCGCCAATTTCATTACGTACGGTAATGGCGATAGGCTGCGTCAGGTCACCCCGTGCGATATGCTGGATATGATCGATGCTCTGTTTTAACGGGCGAATCAGCAGGCTGCGCATAAGATTCCACACCAGCACGATCACCAGCAGCGTAAAGACCAGCGTCCCCGCAACCAGCATAATCATGCGCTGATAAGCGGCATTATTGGCATCGATGCCTTTCTGGCTCAGTACCAGGTTGTAGTTAAGCCAGTCGTCATAATCTTTTTGGAATTTGTCCTGATAACTTTGTGTCGGCTGATCAACAAACCCTTTGAAGTTGCCGTTGCCCAGAAACACAATCAGTTCCGCCAGACCATCGTGGAATCGTTTGTAATTGGCCTGTAGCGTCAGCACGTTAGCCGCACTTTTTCCTTTCTCTGACAGGTTGGCATTGAATAATTCATAGCCCTTTTCAGCCTGTTTCAGCTCACTGTCAGCCAGCGCCACCAGCTCTTTTACGGTGGCTCCCGAACCTGCCATCTGCCCATCCTGCAAATAACGAATGCCCGCACGGTTTAAGGTATTACGTGCCTGGACAAGCGCAACCCATGACGTTCCCATGGCGCGTTGCAAGGTGCTAAGACGCTGGTTATAAGCAAAGTTTTCTTTATCTTCCGTAACCGTTTTGAAAAATACCCCACCCGAGAAAACCTGCAGCAAGGCAAAAAGCCCCAGTACACACAGGAGGCCGGTGACAACGCGTACTCGACTAAACATAGAAACCTCATTCATTAGCAATTCGATTCTGTTTATCGGCCCGCGCAGGCGGAACTTTACTGACAGCGTGAATTGATCATCACGCTGGCAGTAAAAACTGTCAGAACGCTTAAGTACGGGAGATTTTGAAGACGGAAACGGCCTGGGACAGCGAGCTCGCCTGTTGCTCCAGCGCGGCGGCAGCGGCGGCAGATTCTTCCACCAGCGAGGCGTTCTGTTGCGTCACACGATCCATTTCTGTCACCGCCTGCCCCACCTGATCGATACCGCGGCTTTGTTCATCCGATGCCGAGGCAATTTCACCCATAATGTCGGTCACGCGGGTGACGGCACCCACAATATTATTCATGGTGCTGCCCGCGCTCTCGACCTGCTGCGAACCACTGTCAACGCGGGCAACAGAATCCTCAATCAGCCCTTTAATCTCTTTGGCGGCCTGCGCGCTGCGCTGCGCCAGGCTACGTACTTCGCCGGCGACAACCGCGAAGCCACGGCCCTGCTCGCCTGCACGCGCGGCTTCGACGGCGGCGTTCAACGCCAGGATATTCGTCTGGAAAGCAATACCATCGATCACACTGATAATGTCAGCGATTTTCCTGGAACTGTCGGCAATTTCTTTCATTGTGCTGACGACACCATCCACAACCTTGCCACCCTGCAAGGCGGTTTCAGATGCAGTATGGGCGAGTTGTGAAGCCTGACGCGCATTATCCGCATTTTGTTTCACCGTGGCGGTCAGTTGCTCCATGCTGGCGGCGGTCTGCTCAAGCGAGGCCGCCTGCTCTTCCGTACGCGCGGACAAATCGTTATTGCCCGCGGCGATTTCGCTGGCACCCGTAAAGATCGCATCGCAACCACTGCGGACTTCACCCACCGTAGTCACCAGAGACTGTTGCATCTCACGGATACCGGCGGCCAGTTGGCTCATCTCATTACGGCCTTCTACCTTCACTGGCTGCGTCAGATCACCCGAGGCAATCGTGCGGATATCCACCAGCAAACGTTGCAGAGGATAAATCAGCACCTGGCGCAGGCCAAACCAGCAACCGATGATCACCACGACCACCAGAGTACCGACCATGCCCAGCAACCACATCATCTGAGTAAAGGCTTGCTGGTTTTGTTCTGCACCATGGGAAGACAGCTCGCTCTGCTTAAGACGCCAGGCCGTATAGGTGGCCTGCATGGCCTGCTGCTTCTGTTCAATGTTCTGTTTGAACATGCCTTCCAGATCTTTGGCTTTCAGGCTGGCGATCATCCCGCGCAGACCGGTCAGATAGGCGGCAAAATGGTTTTGTAACTGATCGCGCATTTCGGTATCTGCGCCTGGCGTTTCCGGAATGGCATTAAACTCGGCAAGATACTGCTCACCTTTATTGGCTTCGCTAATGGCTTTGTCCGTCAGGCTGTCCAGCTGACCGCCGTTCATTTGCGATGCCAGACTGGTTTGTAACCGCAACATGGCGCGGTTGAGCGTAGTACGTGACTGGTTCAGAGCCATATAGGCATCCGTCATGGCCGCCACGTTGCGTGTTGAAATCTGCGACAAGGCAAACGCCGCTTTATCATTATTGAGCGCTGACCAAAACAGGCTGCCTGACAGCAGTTGCAGGGCACCGAAAAGCATCAGTACCGTAATCAGACTGGTCACCACTTTTATCCGTTTTAACATCTTTTTCCCCGACTAAATAAGTAACGTGCAGGGGCTGTATCGGCGGCAACGCAGGATGTTTTAGCCATTTCGCTTTTAAAAAGGGGTTCAAATGTCTTTTGTAATTATTGAAACCAGAGCAATATGCTAATCCTGGAGCAGGATCACAGACAGCGTGTTTTTTGAAAGGTCGACAGGTGAATGAAACGCGGTGATGACGGGTTCGGCGTGCAGGATAACAACACGGGCCAGCGTTGGCTGGCCCGTGTTTAACGATTACGCGGTACGCAGGTTGTCGACCAGCGCCATCTCTTCGCTGCTCAGCAGCTTTTCGATGTCGACCAGAATCAACATGCGCTCGCCCAGTGCACCCAGACCTGTCAGGTACTCGGTTGACATAGTCACAGCGAACTCAGGTGAAGGACGGATCTGTTCCTGTGTCAGCGACAGGACATCCGACACACCGTCAACCACGATACCGACGACGCGGTTTTCGAGATTCAGCACGATCACCACGGTATTTTCGTTGTACTCAACGTCTGGCTGTGAAAACTTCACGCGCAAATCGATGATTGGCACGATAACGCCGCGCAGGTTTGTCACGCCGCGAATAAAATCAGGCGTGTTGGCAATGCGGGTTACCTGATCGTAACCACGAATTTCCTGAACCTTCAGAATATCGATGCCGTACTCTTCATCACCCAGCGTGAAGACCAGGAACTCCTGTCCAACGGTTTCGCCAGCAATTTTTGTCACGGTTGCCATTCCACTCATGTTATTTACCCTTTCGTTATCAATCAGGCGGCAGCGCCGGCCACACGTTTTTCACGGTTAAGTGACTGCAACGCCGAAACGTCCACAATCAGCGCCACGCTGCCATCGCCGAGGATGGTGGCGGCTGAAATACCTGGAACTTTGCGATAGTTGCTTTCCAGGTTTTTGACCACAACCTGGTGCTGACCGATTAACTGGTCCACCAGCAAAGCGTAACGCTTGCCCGCGCTCTGCAGAATCACCACAATGCCCTGCGTCGCTTCGGTTTTCGCCTCTTTCACGTCAAAGACGTTCCACAGTTCAACCAGTGGCAGGTATTCGCCGCGCACTTCCAGAACACATTCGCCGCCCGCCAGGGGTTTCAGCTCTTCAGCACGCGGCTGTAACGATTCCATCACCGCATTCAGTGGCAGAATAAAGACTTCGTTCGCTACGCGCACTGACATGCCGTCCAGAATCGCCAGCGTCAGCGGCAGCAGAATACGGATGGTGGTGCCTTTGCCTTGTTTTGAGGCAATTTCAACATGGCCACCCATTTCCTGAATGTTACGTTTCACCACATCCATGCCCACACCGCGGCCAGATACGTCGGTGACCTGCTCTGCCGTTGAGAAACCTGGCGCGAAAATCAACATGCCGACTTCTTCATCGCTCATGTTTTCATGCACCGGCAGGCCCGATGACAGAGCTTTTGCCAGGATACGTTCGCGGTTAAGGCCCGCACCGTCATCTGACACTTCGATACAGATGTTGCCGCCCTGGTGTTCCGCTGACAGCGTCAGATTACCGGTGGCAACCTTACCTGCCGCAATACGTTTCTCCGGGGTTTCGATGCCGTGGTCAAGACTGTTACGCACCAGGTGCGTTAACGGATCGATGATACGTTCGATCAGGCTCTTATCGAGTTCCGTCGAGCTACCCAGTAACGTCAGTTCAACCTCTTTGCCCAGCTTGCTGGCCAAATCACGCACCAGACGTGGGAAGCGGCTGAAGACGTACTCCATAGGCATCATACGAATTGACATCACGGACTCTTGCAGATCACGTGCGTTACGCTCAAGCTGACCCATGCTGTTCAACAGTTCGCCATGGGCAACCGGGTCCAGTTCACCTGAACGCTGCGCCAGCATTGACTGGGTAATCACCAGTTCGCCCACCAGGTTAATCAGTTGATCGACCTTCTCAACCGCAACACGGATGCTGCTTGATTCGCTGCTCTTCGCAGGTGCGGCAGCGCGTTTGCTTTCGCGTTTGACCGCAGCTACCGGCAATTCGGTCACGGTAGCGGTCTGCACTTCTGCCACTTCAGGAGCATCCACGCTTTCCGCAACGGCGGCGGCGGCGTCAGCGCCCGGGAAGCGGATCTGCGCTTCATCAATGACGAAACACAGCACGGCAATAATGTCGTCTTTACCTACGCCAGTGATGTGACACTCAAGCGTACTGCTGCCTTTCTTCACGTTGCTGAGCGTGCCGAGATTTCCCAGCTCTTCCAGCATCAGGTCGATATCTTTTTCTTTCAGATCCACCAACTGCAGGTGAACACCGTCAGCATCAGATGGCGCAGATTCGGCCTGACTGGCTGGTGCTTCAAGCGCAACCACAACCGGTGCTTCAACCGGCTGACCTTTCGCCTCTAACGCCAGTTGGCGTAATGCTTCACAGATATACTTGAAGCTTTCCGCGTTAGGCTCTTGCGCGGTTTTATAAGCATCTAGCTGTTCCTGCATAATATCTTTAGTTTCCAAAAACAGATTGATGATGTCGGTGCTGAGCTGCATCTCGCCGCGACGAGCACCATCCAGAATGTTTTCCAGGATGTGGGTTGTTTCCTGTAAAACCGTAAAACCAAAGGTTCCGGCTCCGCCTTTAATCGAGTGGGCGGCGCGGAAGATGGCGTTAAGCTGTTCAGAGTCTGGCTCCTGGGGATCAAGTCCCAACAGGTGTTGCTCCATATCCGCTAACAGCTCATCGGCTTCATCAAAAAACGTCTGGTAAAAATCGCTGATGTCCATGCTCACGGGAATCACCTCGGCTGTGAGGGGGCTGCTGTATTCACCGCACCCGCCGAAGACGCTGGCGGTGCGGAGGTTGTTTTCGTTGCATCCGCCGGTAGGGCTGACGGTGCAGGCGTTATTGTTGTTACCGCACGAACCGAAGAGGTTGACGTCGCGGAGGTCGCTGTTTTCGCCGCGACCGCCGGTGAGGCTGACGATGCGGAGGCTGCTGTTTTCACCGCGCTCGTCGATGACGCTGACGAGGCGGCGGTCGCGGCTTTCTCTGCGCTCGTCGATGCGGCTGACGGTGCGGAGTTCGCTGTTTTCACTGCATCCGCCGACGTGGCAGTTGCAGGTTTGGAAGATGTTTTATCAGCCGCATTACTGCCGGGTGCTGACGGCGCGGTCACTTTTTCTAAGGCAGAGGGATCGCTAATCTGAACCGCGTCACTTTCTGCGTTCTCTTTCTCAATCGCGGCTTCGGTATCATGGTTCAACACCAGCAAACTGATACGACGGTTAACGGCATCATCGCCGCCGCGATTTTTCAGTTTCATGGTATCCGCCATGCCGACGATACGCAGAATCTTTCCACCATCCAGCCCACCAATCACCAGTTCACGACGTGACGCATTGGCACGGTCCGCTGACAATTCCCAGTTGCTGTACCCTTTATCACCGGTCGCATACTGAATGTCATCCGTATGGCCCGCGATACTGATACGGTTAGGGATGTCATTCAAAATCGGGGCAATCGCGCGCAAAATATCACGCATATAAGGTTCAACTTCTGCACTGCCGGTCTTGAACATCGGGCGGTTCTGGCTGTCGATGATCTGAATACGCAGCCCTTCTTCCACCATATTGATAATCAGGTGCGGACGCAGCGCTTTCAGGCGCGGATCAGCTTCGATTAACTGGTCGAGCTTTTCACGCAGGCGGTTGAGGCGAATTTCATCCAGCTTGCGTTTCTGCGCATCCATATCCACAACCTTTTTGACTTCACCTTCTTTCTTCGTAGCATCGTCTCCTCCGCCTGGGATCGGGCTGCTACTGTCGCTACTTCTCTGTCCACCCGTCAGCGCCACTTTTAAGGGCGTCTGAAAATACTCTGCTATCTGGATAAGCTGTTGTGGGCTGGCGATCGACAGCAGCCACATCACCATAAAAAATGCCATCATCGCCGTCATAAAGTCGGCATAGGCGATTTTCCATGAGCCATGTCCTCCTTCATGTTTTTTATGTTTGCGCTTTCTAATCAGCACAATTGGGCGATTGCCATGTTTCATGAGGTCTGATCCGAAGTCTGTTTAGCCGGGTTCTTCGCGTTGCGAACGTGTTCTTCCAGTTCGCTGAACGATGGACGCTCAGCTGAATAAAGCGTTTTACGACCAAACTCGACGGCGATCTGCGGTGCATAACCGTTCAGGCTGGAAAGTAAGGTCACTTTCACGCACTGCATCATCTTGGTCGTTTCAGCACACTTCTGACGTAATACCGACGCCAGAGGCGAAATAAAACCGTATGCCAGTAAAATCCCGAGGAACGTTCCCACCATGGCATGTGCCACCAGTGCGCCCAGCTCGGCGGCTGGACGGTCAGCTGACGCCAGGGCATGAACCACGCCCATTACCGCCGCAACGATACCGAAAGCGGGCAGGCCATCGCCGACGGCAGCGATACTTTGTGCCGGCACTTCACACTCGTGTTCATAGGTTTCAATCTCTTCATCCATCAATGCTTCGATTTCGAAAGCATTCATGTTGCCGCTCACCATCAGGCGTAAATAATCGGTGATGAAGTCGACTAACTGTTTATCGGCTAAGATGCGGGGATAATTAGCAAAAATTTCACTCTGGGCGGGATCTTCAATATCACGCTCAAGCGATAACATGCCTTGCTGGCGAGATTTCGCCATCAGCCGGTAAAGCAGTGCCATGAGATCCATGTACACCGCTTTGTTGTATTTCGAGCCGCGGAACAGGAGCGGCAGAGCTTTGAGGGTCTTCTTGATCGATTTACCGTTGTTGCCCACCAGAAACGCGCCGACGCCCGCCCCGGCGATCATCAGCAGTTCTGCAGGCTGGTAAAGCGCGCCAAGATGGCCGCCCACTAAAGCGTATCCGCCCAACACGGAACCTAATACAACGATGTAACCTAAAATTATCAGCACAGAAAAATC
This sequence comes from Pantoea sp. SGAir0183, assembly GCF_043545505.1. Lineage (NCBI taxonomy): Bacteria > Pseudomonadati > Pseudomonadota > Gammaproteobacteria > Enterobacterales > Erwiniaceae > Pantoea > Pantoea sp. SGAir0183. Next base: position 1,875,679 of record NZ_CP028053.1, on the reverse strand, counting down.
CTTACGTCCGTAACGTGTTGGTCGACGTTAAGCCAGAGAAACCGGAGATGTTCACCGTGTGGAGGCAAAAAAAAAGCAGCGGGATTAACCGCTGCTGGATGACTTCCACATTGCGAACAAATTTAAACGGCGTGTTTAACCTGTTCATCCAGCAGTTGTGGAAAGATATCGGCAGTATCTGCAGAAAGTTTACGTCTTTTTACGGCACGTGATGGTGGCTGGCACAGGCTGCAGACAAAGCTGCCAACAGGCTGATGTGCATGATTAATAAAGCTGCCGCTGCAGCATTTACAATCTGATAATTCCAGCATACCGCTTTCAACGAATCGCACCAGGGTCCAGGCGCGTGTTAGCGCCAACAGCGGGCCCTCGTCCGATTGCGGGCACTGCTCGAGATAAAGGCGGTAGGCTTTAATCACCGCATCAATCCCTTTGCTCAAACCGGTTTTGAGTAGAAACGTCCAGGCATTGCAGAACATCGAGGCATGAATGTTCTGTTCCCAGGTCATGAACCAGTCAGTCGAGAAAGGCAACATGCCTTTAGGTGGCGGACTGCCACGCAACTCTTTATAAAGTTTGATTAAGCGACCACGACTCAGCTGCGTTTCGCTCTCCAGCATTTGCAAGCGCGCGCCCAGTGTGATCAGCTCCATAGCGAGCTGAATATCACGCGCTTCCTGAACAATACTTTTCTCACCCATCATACCGCCCTCTTTTTAGTAGGCGCGGCGTCTTTCGACGCGCTGCGTAATAAACGGCTGGATAACAGAATCCCGGTGTGGATTTGTTGTAAATCATCCACACGTGATTCCTGCGTCAGGCGATTAATAACGGTGCTATCGGTAAAACGAAACTGACACACAAGTTGATTGGTCTCAGCTAATTTCACCATTTCAGGTAAGGTTAATTCAGACAATGCATCAGCCATCTTTTCATCAATCCCGAGGCGAAACATCGCAGAAGCTTTTTCCTGGTTAATTAATCGCTGCGCAAGCAGTAAATATGACAAGTTGATATCGTAAATATGTTTTAGTAATTCAGATGTACCCATTTTTCCATCCTGAGAGACGCGACGTAACTTACCGCAGATGACATCTCTGCGTATCGAGCTGCTGGTTGGTAAATCTAAAGATGGCAAAATAATTAAACATAAAAAGCAAATGGTTCTGAGTTCTGCTTCTTTTTGCGACCCTGTCTGACCGGTCAGAAGTCATTTTTTCAGTCCACCTTATTCTTAAGTCAATAACCTTCTTCCCTGAGGCTTTCTTACATTTTTTAAGACTAATCCGAAAACAAGGCAAATCTATATCGGATGATCCTCACATACAACGACAGTTCGGTGAAATTTTAGATAAAGTGTGACACATATCACACTTTTTGGGTTATTTTCTTCAGTAACGCTTTATGATCACATTTCTTCTGTCTACTTTTTGCACGATTTGGCATTTTTTTTACAGGGATTTGTCCTGAGCTGGACTTAATTGGCTACAAAAATCAGGGAAGATTCTGTCAGGCGCGTAGAATCCCCGTTTATCCCTGGGAAAGGAATTTGCACCCTATTTAGAACTAATCAAAACCATAAAGGCAGTGGAATATGCTGCCCGGTAAAGGAATTAATCGTATTCAAATTAGTCAGTTAGGTGAGGAAACAAAAAGAAGGGAAAACAGGAGAAAAAGACCGACAATCCAGATTACGCGCTTTCCGACAATCGTTCGTAAAGGGTGAAAGCGACCTGTTTAGAGAGCGACAGTCGATGTAACAAGGAGTTACATTAAGGATATGAATGAATTGCAGGCAGGTGAGTTTTATGCATTTTAACTATCGGCAGGAATCAGGATAACTTTAGCTTAACCAGGTAAAGAAAGTGGCGGGACGAATTAAGTGCGCATTTTTGCAGCACTTCACCCTCAGACGCTAGCCTGCCGGAAGGGGAACACTTTTGAGTTAGGGAGAAATCATTAGCTGCACAGTGTGTGCAAACAGTGAGGAATGTAACGCACAGCAAGCCGTCCCTGGCTTGCTCTACTGTCAGGCGAGTTTCGGGAAGGTTGCGACCTTATTCGCCATGCCGTGATCGGCACTGCGCGGGGCAATCTTTTCAAGATCACGCAGGAAGTTTTCGCGCCATGCGGTAATATCGTTTTTACGCAGTACCGTCATCATATCGTTATAACGTGAGATACGCTCCGTACGGGGCATGGTGATCGCTTTATCCAGCGCCGCGGCCACTTCATCGCGGTCATAAGGGTTCACGATGAGCGCGGACGTCAGCTCGTTAGCCGCACCGGCAAAACGGGAAAGTACCAGCACACCCGGATCGTCCGGGTCCTGCGCCGCCACGTACTCCTTCGCCACCAGGTTCATCCCGTCACGCAACGGCGTCACTAAGCCGACATCCGTTAAACGGAAAATTTTCATCAATAAACGACGGTCAAAGTGCTGGTTAAGATAATAGAGTGGCGTCCAGCCCAGGGTGCCGTATTTCCCGTTGATGCGCCCTGCCTCGGTTTCTAACTGATGACGAATATCCTGATAGGCCTGCACATCGCCACGAGACGTTGGCGCAATCTGCGAGTAACGAATCTTGCCGTGATGCTGCGGATAATTTTCCAGCAGCGCTTCATACGCCAGGAAGCGTTCCGGCAAGCCTTTCGAGTAATCCAGACGTTCGCAGGCAATGATATTGCGCACATCGCCCAGCTCCTTCTTCATCGCCGCCATTTTGGGTGGCAATGGCCCTTCAGCCATCTCCTTAATGCTGTCAGGTTCAATCCCTATCGGGTACACCTCCGTCATAAAGGTATTGCCATAGGCGCGATGTTTTTTGTCACCTTTATTCTGCAACTGCGTCAGCTGGCTCACACTGTCGAGGAAGGCGACGCGATCAGATTCCGTCTGGAATCCTAACAGATCGTATTCGCACAACATTTCCAGCAGTTCTCTGTGCGGCGGCAGCGCATTGAAAATTTCGGGCGTCGGGAAAGGAATATGCAGGAAGAAACCGATGCGGTTGTTGATGCCTGCCCGGCGCAGCGCGGCGGCAAACGGCAGGAAGTGGTAGTCATGAATCCACAGAATGTCGTCAGGCTTGATCAGCGGTTTCAGTCGCTGCGCGACGGCATCATTAACTTCGCAGTATCCTTCCCAGGCTTCACGCTGGAACTGCACCAGATCTAAACGGTAATGGAAAGCAGGCCAGATAACGGTATTAGAAAACTGACAATAATAGAGATCGTACTCGTTCTGGCTCAGCGGGAAGGAAGCATATTCAATACCATCATGCTCCGTTACCGATACCGGGTTTTCTTCCTCACCCGAAAATTCACTTATCTCACCGTTCCAGCCAAACCACAGTCCACCCGTGCTTTTCAGCGCATCCAGGATGCCAACGGCAAGGCCGCCCGCGCTGGTTTTGTTCCCATTTGGCATGGCGATACGGTTAGATACAACAACTAAACGACTCATAACCTAAACTCCTTACCAACGTTATCTTGCTCTAATTGTAATCGTGTTCTTTCCAGCCAGGCATAGACATCCGTAACGTCATGTAAACGATAACGTGCCTGGCTTTCGCCTTCTCCCACTTTCACGGAAATCCCGTGCATGGCATTGACGGCGGCAAAGCCTTTCTCATCGGTCAGATCGTCACCGATGAACACCGGAATACGTCCCGCGAACGGGGCTTCCTGCATAAATGCCTGCACAGCCGCGCCTTTATCAATGCCGGTCGGTTTAATTTCAACCACACACTTTCCGGGCTGCAACGTCAGACCCGAGAAACGTTCGACGGCGGCCTGCGCAAGGTGCAATATGTCCTGCTCATGTGCCATCGCCCGACGATAATGGAGGGCAAACGCCATCCCTTTCGCTTCAAGCTGCGTATCTGGCCAGTGGGCCATTTCGGCTTCCAGCATCTGTTTCAGCTGACGTTCAGTCTCTTCGGGCAGTGACACGCGGTGTACCCTGCCCTCCGCGTCTCGACGCTCAGCGCCATGCACGCCGGCAGCCGGCGCGTGCAACGGTGCCGCAAGCGCATCCAGTTGCTCAACAGGACGACCTGATACCAGCGCCAGCGCGCCGTGGCATAAAGAAGAGAGGCGTTGCAGCTCTGCTACAACCTGTTCTGGAATGAAAGCGGCATCCGGCTGGGGCTGTATCGCTGCCAGCGTGCCATCAACATCAAAAAAGAAGGCATACAGACCGCCGCTCAATGACGGAAACGAGGCATTACTTTCTGCCGTCTGGGTCACGTGTCTTCTCCTGTAAACGGGTTCATCATCAGGACATCGCAGCAGAGAGCGTTCAGCAAGAGGTCGGCGCAAGGCCGAATGAAGTAAGGAGACTGCGCGGTAAAACCCTGCAATTCGGTAACTCTTTCTCCAAAAACATACGCGTTAAGTGCTGAAAAACTCACTGACTGTCGTTGTCGCCCCATAAAGTGTAGACGCAATCCTGCATTCTGCCAGAAATATGCATTTCCTGTGCCAGCCGTCACGCTTAATTCTGCTGCTGGCAATAACGGCGATTACCGGCCTGCTCACGCCGACTTATTTTGCGCCCGCAAAAAAGAAATAAAAATGTAATAAATGGTCCTGTTTAAGGTTTTCCTAATCTTTCTTATCCATACTGTTCACTTATTACCGTCTGACTTTCATTGTTGCGCGTTAATGCGAATGTATTAGCCAATAATAATGGAGACATTCACTAATGATTCAACCCGGATAAAGTAACATTTTTTATTATTCCGCCTTTATATTAATAGTCCGCCCGTCATGTTGCCCTTTCGCATTTGATAAAACGTCTTATTACGGGTTAAGGCATCATGCCGGGCGAGACGAAAAGGGGCTGATTTGCAGCCCCCTTTATCTCATCTTTAATTAACGTTTCCGCTGAGCTAAGTTGAGTGACAACATTCGTCATGTCAGCAACAATCCCGGCATGTTTGCCCAAAGCAGGCACAGCCGACGAAACCGGGACGGCCTGCCTTATCCGCTTGCCGGACAAGGTTGTCAAGGTGAGTTCGCGCAAGAGCGACCCGCTATTGCTGTGTCCGGTCATCGGTACTGATACAAAAGAGGTATCCTGTTAAGCGCTTATGAAAATATTAATTGTTGAAGACGATGCTCTGCTGCTGCAAGGTCTTGTTCTGGCGCTGGAAGGCACGGGCTATGTCTGCGATGCGGTTTCAACGGTCCGTTCCGCGGAAGCTCATCTTGCCAGCGGGCTTTACAGTTTGATCGTGCTGGATGTCGGCCTGCCGGATGAGGATGGACTGCACTTTCTGCAGCGTCTTCGCCGTCAGAAGCAGATGCAGCCTGTATTGATTCTTACCGCGCGTGACACGATTGATGAGCGCATCGCCGGGCTGGATGCAGGTGCCGATGACTATCTGATCAAGCCTTTCGCGCTGGATGAACTGCTGGCAAGGATTCGTGCCCTTATCAGACGTCATGTTAACCAGGGGGATACGCGCGTGGAGGTGGGCAACCTGTCGCTGGATATGACACATCGCCAGATCCATCTGGATCACGCCTTGCTTGATCTCACCCCTAAAGAGTTTTCGATTCTGTCTCGCCTGATGCTCAAAGCGGGCCATCCGGTGCACCGCGAATTGCTGTATCAGGATATCTATAATTTTGATAACGAGCCTTCGACCAATACGCTGGAAGTGCATATCCACAACCTGCGTGACAAGATCGGCAAAAGCATGATCAGAACGGTTCGCGGCTTCGGCTATGCCCTGTCCCCCTCCCAAACCGATAACGAGATGCCCGAGACATGAATACTGACCGCACCGGGACGACCATGCGTTTTCGGCTGCTTCTCACGATTGGCCTCATTATGCTGTTTTTCCAGCTCATCAGCGTGGCCTGGCTCTGGCATGAAAGTCAGGAACAGGTGCAATTTTTAGTTGAGGCGCATCTGCAGAACCGCAACATGGACCGGCATGTCCATAAAGAAGTCCGCGAAGCCGTGATGAGTCTTGCCCTGCCCAGTCTGGTGATGATTACGCTGACGCTGCTCCTGTGCTATCAGGCGGTACGCTGGATTACCCGCCCGCTCTATCAGTTGCAGCGTGAACTGGAGAACCGGAGCGAGGTAAACCTGGAACCTATCACCTTTTCCGGATCGGTGCAGGAGATTGACGCTGTTACGCACTCTGTGAATCGCCTTGTCGCACGTCTGACAGACAGTCTGGAACGTGAACGCCTGTTTACGGCCGATGTGGCCCATGAGCTGCGAACGCCGCTGGCAGGTTTACGCTTACATCTTGAGTTGCTACAACGAAATCAGGCCGTCGATACGCAACCTTTATTACATCGTCTGGATCAGATGACAGGAAATGTCGCCCAGTTGCTGCAACTGACCCGTGCCGGCCAGCAGTTTACCTCAGGCAGCTACCAGCAGGTTGCCCTCATCAATGAAGTGATTGTGCCTATGGAAGCGGAGTTGAGTGCGATGCTTGCCGTGCGTCATCAAACGTTAACCCTTGATGTTGAGCACAGCTTCAGGGTGAAAGGCGATGCGATCCTGTTACGAATGCTTCTGCGCAATCTGGTGGAAAACGCCCACCGTTACAGCCCATCTGAAAGTAATATCACCGTGCGGCTTGAAAACACACCAGGCCCGGCGCTGATCGTGGAAGACGAAGGTGACGGCATTGATGAAAGCAGGCGCGGCGAGTTAAGCAAAGCCTTTGTCCGCATGGACACGCGCTATGGTGGCATTGGGCTGGGCCTGAGTATCGTCAGTCGGATTGTGCAGTTACATCATGGACAGTTTCTGCTGGAAAATCGCCCTGACCGTTCAGGTTGCCTGGCCAGGGTCCTTTTCGCGGTGGACTGATTCAGTTCACAAACCAGCAGGCCAGAAAGCTGATGACAGCGCTGACGGCAAGAATAACGGCAACGTACTCGCTGAATGGGCGTGATACGAAAGAGGTGGCGGTAACAGTCGTGGTTTTCATAGCGTCTCCTGTAGAATCCACCTCAGTATCGCTGCCCTGTGTTAAGGAAACATTAAGCGCTACATTCCCTGTCGCTGCTTAAACCTTCCCGACAGGGTGCCCACCGCTTGCCCCATTCCCTGCTACGCTAAACGCATCGTGTGACAAAAAGGCCCCACATCAGACGGCGTTTAACGCGGCTCTCTTTACGCTGACGTCTTCAGAGATGTTGAAAATGCCTGACGTCATCCCCACCTCTTTCCTTCAGACCAGACAGGAGTAACATTTATGGCAATCGAATATGCAGTAATCGCAGGCGGCTGTTTCTGGTGTACAGAAGCGGTTTTTAAAGACGTGATTGGCGTTGAGTCAGTCGAAAGCGGTTACACCGGCGGCGAGCGCCCTAATCCGACCTATGAGCAGGTCTGCAGTGGCGCCACCGGTCATGCAGAGGCCATTCGCATTGGCTTTGATCCTGAGAAGGTCAGCTATGGCGATTTGCTGGACATCAGCTTTGCCACGCATGATCCAACACAGCTTAATCGCCAGGGCAACGACATCGGCACTCAGTATCGCTCCGCCATTTTCCCCGAAACACCCGAGCAGGAAGCTGAAGCCCGTGCCGCGATTGCACGCGCTCAGCAGGATCATGATAAACCGATTGTCACGACCATCGAGCCATTAAAGGCCTGGTATCCGGCAGAAGGTTATCATCAGGACTACTGGGAAGGTGCCGGCCAGCGAAACGGCTATTGCATGGCGGTGATTCCCCCTAAACTGCAAAAGCTGCGCAAGAGTTTTGCCAGTCGGGTTAAAACCGCCCAGTAACCGCCTGCCGCTGAGCGGACTTTACACTGCGTAAAAACGGGCGTTTTGTGATTAAAAAACCCGATTTTGCGCAGCCTTAACGCGATTCGTTCAGAGCTTAAGCGAATAGAAAAAAAGAAAAAAATAGTGCTTGACCGTTTCAGGTCGACTCCCTATAGTAGCGCCCCGTTGACCCAGCGCGGTCAGCAACAATTTGCGGTGAGGTGTCCGAGTGGCTGAAGGAGCACGCCTGGAAAGTGTGTATACGGCAACGTATCGGGGGTTCGAATCCCCCTCTCACCGCCACATTCAAAGAAGAGTCCAGACTAACCTCTGGACTTTTTTTTGCCTGTTCTCCTGAGAGGGGGATGAGAACCCCCGACCGGGGGGCGACAAAACGGCCCCGCCGTTTTGCATGGCCGCCAGGCCACCCGAAGGGCGAGCGCAGCGAGTGAATCCCCCTCTCACCGCCAGATTTGAAGAAGCGTCCAGACTCACCTCTGGACTTTTTTTTGTCTGTTCTCCTGAGAGGGGATGAGAACCCCCGCCCGGGGGGCGACAAAACGGCAACGCCGTTTTGCATGAGCGCGGGGCGAGCGCAGTGAGTGAATAAGTCCTTACTGCTACATACAGTAGGACATTGCAGGAATAATGCCCTGATTAGCCTGTCTTCTGAGGCTCTCCAAAGGCTGAAGCGTTGTAAAAGAAGCATAATAGTATGTAAGATGACGGCGTTTTTCGCCAAAAGAAAAAATCTCAATTTAAATCAGTTGCTTATCGTTTGCTTTAAATTGAAACTTGATACCCAGAAGATAAAAAGCCACTTTTGGTTTAACACCCTCGGTCAAAATAAAATATTGCCACTCCTTTCCAATCATGTCTGATTGAAACGATAAATTACAAAAACCGCTTAACCCCCACCCCGAATTAAATAAAATCATTAACCATTCCTGCCAATATTACTTAATGAAATGAAACTATCATGTGTTGCTTGTTTTGGTAAAGCCTTAGAAAAATAAATTAAATTCAGCAATTACAGCCAGTTACAAAAAAAATTGATTTTCAGCTTAACATTTTTTTAGCTTATCCAGAAAAAAGCTTAAAAAAAACAGCTATTAACAACTATAAATGATAAGCATTTAAATTAAAAAAAGCATCAAACAACTAATTTCACTTTAATAAAAAAAATAATTTAATTACAGCAAGAAATAATAACAAACAGTAATTTAATACTGAAGGTTAGAATACTCAAAAAAGCATTCCTAGCTTACATTATAAACCAAAGAGAAAAATAAGATGGAATTAAGCATCATTTTCCAAGGGTCATTATCTCATTTAAAGACCCGGGAGCAGCAATCTGAACTAGTAGACAACATTTTACATTTAAAAAAAATAACCCTCAGTGTGAAATTTTGATATCAACATGGGAAGGAGAAAAAACATCATATTTAAAAAGCATTGTTGACAAAATTATCATGAGTAAAGATCCCGGTACATTACCAGGCCTTAAATTTGATGATAAACTAAACAATGTGAATCGTTTAATCGTATCAAGTCAAGCAGGAGTCACTGCAGCAAAAGGTAAGATAATTGTAAAGCTACGAAGCGATCTAAAGTTTTTTTTAAATGACATCGTGAATTTCTATCGTTCTGAAATTGATAAGTATTCTTCTATTTCACCTGACACTTTCGGAAATAAAGTTATATGTTCAAATTTATTCACGCTGGATCCTGTTTTTGTTGAACGAATGCCCTATCACATTGGTGACTGGATCCAGATCGGAGAAGCTGAGGATATAAAGAGAATGTGGAACATCCCTCTATATCAAAGGACAGATGCCTTGCACTATAATTTTAATAAATTCGCTAAAAACAGCAATTACCTTGAAAAACAGTTTCAATCAAAATTTGCAGTTGAACAATACTTAACGATTGAATTTGCAAAAAATTTTGGAAAAAAAATAGGCATTAGATATCACAACGACTACAAAAACGGGAACATCAAAGATTTTTACTCTTTTCTAACAAGTAATTATATAATAAAAGACATGAGGAGCTTAAGATTAATCAATGATAAATACAGATATTTTAATAACTCACTCTTCTACAAAGCTGCGTGTATAAGCGAATCTCGTTATAACTTAATCTACAATCTTTGCAAAAACAACAACAGCTGGATACGAACTGATATTTATGGTTTTTTCATAGGGCTGATTGGAACGACACTCACGAAATTAAAAAAATTAAAATCCAGAGTCAAGTTCGTCAAATCGATTCTTACAAAAATATAACCTATAGTCCACCCAAGGGTGGACTATTAAATTTATCCAAATCTAAGTAAATAAGCAGCACCCTATGGAGTATATTGTTATTTATAACCTGGCCTGGAAGTGTGATTTTGCGGCCTTCCAAAACGGCCGATAAGGCGTGCTGGGTTGCATCTGGATAGCTGAATATAAATGCTCATGATTTTTTCATATCATTCATTGGGATTGAAGTGTTAACCAATCGAGAAATGTATGAAAGCATATGACTCTTATGGTAATATGGCAAAACCATTGTTAGCAGGAAGCATGTTTAACACGTATTTTAGTCATTAGCCCCCTTTACATCTACGAAATTTTCATCCCCTCACATACTTTTAGCTAAGAAAGAAGGCAGTTCTCTATTCATTTTAAAAAAAATAGAACCTGCCTGTTTTCAACATTAACTTTTTTTGTTCAGCAACTACTTTACATCTGCAACTTTATTTCTATGCTTTAGTTGATTGTTAATTAAGGGTAATAAGTTCGCAGGTTCAAATACTTGCTCTGAAGTGATTTCATACCTTACTTATTATCCCGTGCCCACGTCGCGCTGCTAACATTCACCTTCACCGGCAACAGACCAATCTGGGTAAATTTATCGGCCAGCGCCTGCTGTTCGTTAAACACGTTGGGCGTCATACGTTCCGCCCCAAACGGCATGCGGGCCAGCGCGCGCTGCCAGATGGGTACAGGCAACCCCGTGGAGCCGGAAAGGATTTTTGCGGCGTCAGCCTGATGACTGTTTGCCCAGGTGCTCAGCTGACTCAGCGCGTTCAGCACCTGTTTCGCCGTCTCGGGATGACCATCAGCAAATTTGCGGCTGGCCAGGAAAAAAGTGTAATGCGGCACTAAGCCTTCGGCATTTTTCAGCAGGCGCGCATGGGCCGTGGTTTCGACTTCGGCCAGATACGGGTCCCAGATAACCCAGGCGTCGACAGCACCGCGCTGGAAGGCGGCCCGGGCATCGGCAGGCGGAAGATAAACCGGCGTAATATCTTTATACGTCAGCCCCGCCTGCTCCAGCGCAGTCACCAGCAGATAATTAACATCCGATCCTTTGTTCAGCGCCACGCGCTTGCCTTTCAGATCCTTGACACTTTTGATCGTGGAATCGGCCGGCACCACAATGGCCTCGGTCTGCGGGTTGGCCGGCGAGTGGCCAAGGTAGACCAGATCGGCCTGTGCCGCCTGCGCGAAAACAGGAGGCGCATCGCCGGTGGCCGCCAAATCGATACTGCCTACGTTAAGCCCTTCCAGCATCTGCGGGCCTGCCGGGAACTCCACCCAGCGCACATCAATGCCCTGCTTTTTAAATTCGCTGTCGAGCGTGCCACGGTATTTCAGCAGCGCAAAAATATTCGCTTTCTGAAAACCAATATTCACGACCTGGGGTTTGTCTTCCGCCTGTGCTGTCACGAAGGTGCCAAGTTGAGCGAGCGCAATCAGTGCGCTTATCACTATTTTTCTCATTTTTCTGTCCTGAACGAAGGTGTTGTCAGCGCAACATAACAAATCCGTGCCTGAGGGCTTAATGCGTATAAGTTCTGTCCTTAGTCATAAAACGTCATTGCGGCCAGACTCTGTCCCGGACGTTGATGGCGCGGGGAAACAGACCGAGCGCATAGAAACGATCGGCGATTCTCTGCTGCTCGCGAATAATCGCTAAGTTCATCGCCTGAGTTCGATGACTACGCCGCGCCAGCGCCTGACGTAATGCGCTGTCGGACATGCCCAACTCCTTTGCCAGTAACCCGGCAGCCTCGGCCGGATGGGCATCGATATACTGGCCAGTCTGCTCCAGCGCGGTCATCAACAGGCGCAGTAAATCGGGTGAATGCGTAGCAAACTGGCGATCCGCCAGATAGAACTGATGGTTGCTGACCCGGCCCACGCCATCGGCAATAACGCGCAGTTGATCGCCACGTTCGGCCTCACTCAGTAAAGGGTCCCACATCATCCAGGCATCGACCGCATTCAGGTCGCTGGCGGTTAACGGGTATTTCGGTGGGGCATACACGATACGCACGTCGTCCAGCGTCAGTCCTGCTTCATCGAGGATCTGCAGCAGCAAAAAATGGACGTTAGAACCTTTATTCACCGCAATGCGCTTGCCTTTGAGATCGGCAATCGTCGTGATGGCACTGTGTCTGGCGACCATCAGGGCAACACTTTGCGGCGCAGGCGGTTCCCAGGCCACATAGACCATGGTGCCCTGATCGGCCTGGGCAAACAGTGGCGGAACTTCGCCTGTCGTACCAAAGTCAATTTCCTGATCGCGCAGGGCGTGCAGCAACTGTGGCCCCGCAGGAAATTCACTCCACAACACGCGGACATTCTGGCCCACCAGCTGCTGCTCAAGATGCTGACGGGCTTTGAGAATGCCAAGATTGCCGAACTTCTGGTAACCAATACGCAACTCACGCTCCTGCACCACAGAGTCTGTCAAAGCACGCGATGGCGCGATGACGCTGCTGCGGCGCGGCTTAATGATGCCGCAGTGGCCCAGATGGGTGCGCAGGCTGTGACGGCTGATCCCCAACAGCGCTGCCGCCTGGAGCTGATTTCCCTGACTCAGCGCATAGGCATTCCGCACTAAGGATTCAATAATTCTGGGATACAGGGGCGTTTCACTGTGCTGCAGTTGCTGCCGAATAAACTGATCAATCACATCCTGTTCAGGCACCGGTGCAGCCTCAGTCACGCGGCCCAGACGCAGATGCCCGGGGCCAATGAGTGTTTCCTGGCTGAGCAGAACAGCATTATGTAATGTGTTTTCCAGCTCCCGAATATTGCCCGGCCAGGCGTACCGGCTTAACGTCGCGATCGCCTCCTCACTCAGACGCAGCTGAGGTCGGCCCAGTCGGCGCGCATAGTGTTGCAGAAAATACGCGGCCAGCACCGGTATATCCTCACGGCGCTCGCGCAGAGGCGGCAGCGCCACGCTGGCCACATTCAGCCGGTAATAAAGATCCTCGCGGAAGCGCCGTTCGGCAATCGCACCGGTCAGGTCGCGGTTCGTGGCGGCAAGCACCCGAACATTTACCTTTATCGCCTGAGATGAACCTACCCGGGTAATCTCTCTCTCCTGCAATACGCGCAACAGTTTTACCTGGAGCGGCAAACTGAGTTCACCGATCTCATCCAGCAGCAGCGTGCCGCCCTGCGCCGCCTCGAACCAGCCACGATGACGTTCCGTGGCACCGGTAAACGCGCCCTTCTCATGCCCAAACAGTTCTGACTCGGCAAGACTTTCCGTCAGTGCGCCGCAGTTCACGGCGACAAAGGGCGCGCGGCGGCGTGGGCTGTGATGATGCAGATAGCGCGCCATCACCTCTTTACCGGTGCCGGTTTCGCCAATGATTAACACCGTGGCATCCGTAGGCGCCAGGCGATCCAGGATACTTTTGAAGGCCAGAGAAGCCGGGTCAATTAAATCGGGACCAGCGTGTTCCATAGCGGATACCTGCAAAGTGAATGAGCGCTCACGATAACGCTAAGCGTGAAGGGAAACGAGACACGGGCTGAGCCCTTTTGCTGCAAATGCAGCACTGAAGTTCAACGCCTGCTGCATGTGCAACAGCGCGTACCTGAACGCTGAGATCATAACGCTATAAATTAAAAGGAAAAAATGACCAGCCGCAGTTGGCACGTATTCTGCTAATGGCTTTATAACTGAAAGATTGCTTTTCATTTGCCAATTTCAAATATCGTTATAAAGGAATCTGCTAATGCCTGAAGCCTCTGAGAAAAACATTAATCTGTTCTGGTTTTTACCCACCCACGGTGACGGACGTTATCTGGGGACCACCCAGGGCGGCAGAGCGGTCGATCTGCCCTATCTGCAACAGGTCGCCCTGGCGGCAGACAATCTGGGTTTCTACGGCGTACTGATCCCCACGGGTAAAAGTTGTGAAGATTCCTGGCTGGTGGCGGCGGCTCTGGCCCCCATCACTAAACAGCTGCGTTATCTGGTGGCGGTCAGGCCGGGGTTGCAGCCACCGAGCCTGGCGGCGCGCATGGCGGCAACGCTGGACCGTCTGTCAGACGGGCGCTTACTGATCAATGTGGTGACGGGTGGCGATCCGGTGGAAAATAAAGGCGACGGTATTTTCCTGAGTCATGCCGAACGCTATCAGGTCACGCGGGAGTTCCTGGAGGTCTATTCCCGTTTGCTGAAAGGCGAGAAAGTGGACTTCCACGGTGAACATATTCGTGTGGAGGGCGCTGAAATTCTGTTTCCGCCTGTGCAGGCCGACGGTCCACCGCTCTACTTTGGTGGTTCGTCGGACGATGCGGTCGACGTGGCCGCCAGTCAGGTCGATACTTATCTCACCTGGGGCGAACCCGTTGAGCAGGTTGCCGCCAAACTGGACGTTGTGCGCCAGCGGGCGCAGGAACGTGGCCGGGCGTTGTCCTACGGCATTCGACTGCACGTTATTGTGCGTGAAACCGAAGAGGAAGCCTGGGCAGCAGCCGATAAACTGATAGCTCATCTGGATGATGAAACCATCGCATCCGCTCAGAAGATCTTTGCCCGTATGGATTCGACGGGCCAGGCGCGCATGAGTGCACTGCACGGCGGTTCACGCGAAGGCTTACGCATCGGCCCCAATTTATGGGCAGGCGTCGGACTGGTGCGCGGCGGCGCTGGCACTGCACTGGTCGGCAACCCTCAGCAGGTGGCTGCGCGGATTCGGGAATACCAGGCGCTGGGGATTGATAACTTTATTCTGTCGGGCTATCCGCATCTGGAAGAAGCGCACCGGGTAGCCGAGTTACTGATGCCACTGCTGCCGCTGTCGACGCACGCCGGGAAAGCACAGCGCAGCGTGAATACAGGTCCCTTTGGTGAAACTATCGGTGGCGATCGTCGTCCCGAAAAAAGCGCCAGTGCCAGTTAACAAATGAGGCGGTTTATGTCAGAGCAGCATATTGTCATCGTGGGCGGTGGATTTAGCGGGACAGCGCTGGCCGTGCATCTGGGTCGTCTGGGCCAGGCCGGACTGCGTGTCACGCTCATCGAACCCCGGTCGCAGCTGGCGCAGGGCGTTGCCTACTCGACGGCCGATCCGGCTCACCGCCTTAATGTACCCGCGTCACGCATGCAGCTGGCGGGAGAGGAAGAAGGCAGCTTTGATCGCTGGTATCGCGCCTCTGATGCATATGTCAGCGATCCCGCCGCGCGCTGGCACGATGGTCATGTCTATCCTCAGCGCAGGCAGTTTGCCCGTTGGGTCAATGCACAGTTCGAGGCGGCACAACGTGAGTCGCCTGTCGTTCTGGCGCATCTGCAGGATCGCGCTGTGGCTTTCCGGGACGGCACGGTCAGCACCGCCGCCGGCAAACACCTTGCCGCCGACATTGTGGTCCTGGCCGTCAGTCATCCCGCGCCGTCGTTGCCTGGCGCGTTAACCGCACTGGCTGACCATCCCGCCATCATCGCCGATCCCTGGCAGGAGAACGCCCTCGCCTCTGTCGGTCCGGAGGAGCGCATCGCCATTGTGGGCAGCGGTTTAACGATGGCGGATATGGTGGCCACGCTGGATCGCCAGGGGCACCGCGGCCCTGTCACCGTGTTCTCGCGCCGTGGACAACTTCCCCGGCCCAATATCAGTCAGCATGACCTCAGTTGGTCGCTTGAAGGGCACCTTGCCAGGCCAGCGGGTGTGCGCTGCTGGTTACGGCGCATCCGCCAGGACATGCGTCAAGCGGCGGCGAGAGGGCTTCCGTGGCAGGTCGTCTTTGATGAGGTTCGTCGGCAGGGCCAGACCCTCTGGCAGAGCCTGCCACTGAATGAGCAACGGCGCTTTCTGCGCCATCTGCGGCCGTGGTGGGATGTGCACCGCTACCGCATTGCGCCACAGGCAGGCCAGGTGCTGAACGCGCGGCTGGAAAACGGATCGTTGCAGGTGATGGCGGCGCGGCTGACGGCGGCAGAGTCCAGCCATTCTGCGGTGCGGCTGCATCTGCAAACTCGCTCGGGCGAAATCGTGACGCGGGAGGTGGATAAGGTGATCGTGACCACCGGCCCGGCGCACGGGAAACTGGTACAACATGATGTCCTGCTACGCCAGTTGTGTGATGATGGCGTCATCCGGCCCGATCCTTTAGCGCTTGGCATTGATGTCAATGCCCTGTCGCAGACGCGAACGGCACAGGGCCACAGCAATTCCCATCTGTATGTGGTCGGTCCCGCGGCCCGCGGTCGGTTTGGTGAACTGATGGGCCTGCCGCAGGTGGCAATGCATGCGGAAGCGGTTGCCCGTCAACTGCTGAATCTCACAACCGCTACGCTAAACGAGCGATGTCCCCTTTCACTGACTGACTAATCACTTACCTGTTTATTATCCCCCTAAAAAGTGGGCGGCACCGGCGTGCCGCATCCGCTCAGGAGCCTGCTATGCCTAAACAACGTGAAATCCGCTTAAATGCCTTTGATATGAATTGCGTGGGTCATCAGTCACCCGGCCTGTGGGCGCATCCGCGCGATCGCTCCTGCCAGTACAAGGACCTGGAATACTGGACAGACTTAGCCGTGCTGCTGGAGCGCGGTAAATTTGACGGCCTGTTTATCGCCGATGTACTGGGCATTTATGATGTCTTTAACGGCAACAATGATGCCGCCCTTCGCAGTGCCTCTCAGGTGCCAGTTAACGATCCGCTGGCGCTGATCACCCCAATGGCGATGGTCACTCAGCATCTCGGTTTCGGTCTGACCGCCTCGCTTTCGTTTGAACATCCTTATCCGTTTGCGCGCAGGATGTCGACGCTGGACCATCTTACCAAAGGGCGGATTGGCTGGAACATCGTCACCTCCTATCTGGAAAGCGGCGCACGCAATCTGGGCCAGGCCACGCAAACCCGTCATGATGCCCGGTACGATTATGCAGATGAGTATTTGCAGGTGGTTTATAAACTGCTGGAAGGCAGCTGGGAAGACGACGCCGTTATTCGCGACCGGGAGCGCCATATCTTCAGCGATCCGAACAAAGTCCATCCGATCAACCATCAGGGCACCTTTTTCCAGGTGCCGGGCATTCACCTGTGTGAGCCGTCACCACAGCGCACGCCGGTGTTATATCAGGCGGGTGCCTCCAGCCGCGGTAAAGCTTTTGCCGCGCAACATGCCGAGTGCGTGTTTGTTGCCGCGCCGTCTAAGGTGCTGCTCAGGAAAACCGTGGCCGATATTCGTCGGCGCGCAGAGGAGGCCGGACGCGATCCGCGCAGCATTCTCATTTTCAATATGCAAACCGTGATCGTGGGCGAGACCGATAAGCTGGCCCAGGCCAAATGGCAGGATTACAAACGTTATGTCAGCCACGAAGGTGCCCTTGCCCTGATTTCCGGCTGGACCGGCATTGACTTTAGTCATTATCAACCCGATCAGGTGTTTAAACATCTTCATACCGATGCGATTCAGTCTGTTGTAGAGAGCTTCTCGACCGCCGATCCGCAGCGTGAATGGACGGTGCAAAACATGGCCGACTGGGTAGGCATTGGCGGCTTTGGGCCGTTGCTGGTGGGCAGCACCGAAACCGTGGCAGATGAACTACAGAGCTGGGTGGAGGAAACAGACGTTGACGGTTTTAATCTGGCTTATGCCGTTACCCATGAAACCTTTGCTGACGTCGTGAACCTGCTGGTGCCGGAACTGCAAAAACGCGGCGTATATAAGCAGGATTACCAGCCCGGCACGTTACGGGAGAAGCTTTTTGGGCTGGGCGATCGCCTTACTCATCCTCATCCTGGTGCCAGCTACCGACGCACGCCCTCGTCAGCGGGCCTGATCGTCCCTGCTGAAGCCTCATAACATAACGAGACGGCTTCGTTAGCCTGATTCACCTAACCCATACCGGAAGCGTGCCCGCGTTTCCGGTCTTTTTCATGTCTGAAAAATAAAAATTAACTTATTGAATTTAAAGCAATCCTTATCACTTTTTCTTGTTTGTTTACTGCGTATGCACTGCTTATAAAGGCAGCACCTGTACAGACAATAACGAGGATAACATGAGCACTCTCAATATCGATGATGATGTGGCGATTCCCTCGCCGCCTTCCACACCGGTTCGCTCCGTCAACGATGTGGCCCGACTGATCAATACGCAAAGTGACAAAAACAGCTATGCGCGCTGGATCGTGTTTCTGGCGCTGGGCGGCGTTTTTCTGGATGCCTATGACCTCACGACGCTGTCCTACGGCATCGATGATGTCGTTAAGACGTTTAGCTTAACGCCAACCTTAACCGGGCTGGTCACCTCCTCCATTATGATCGGCACCATTGTGGGCAACCTGGCTGGCGGCTGGCTGACCGATAAATACGGTCGCTATTCGGTGTTTATGGCAGACATGCTTTTTTTCGTCGTTTCTGCCCTCGCTGCCGGTCTGGCTCCGAATGTCTGGGTACTGATCGGGGCGCGCTTTTTGATGGGCATTGGTGTGGGAATGGATTTGCCTGTGGCCATGGCCTATCTGGCCGAATTCTCGAAGTTTTCGGGTAAAGGCAACAAAGCTGCGCGACTGGCGGCCTGGTGCCCGATGTGGTATGCCGCCTCGTCGGTCTGCTTTTTCATCATCTTCGCCCTCTACTTCCTGTTGCCAGCCCAGCACATTGACTGGCTGTGGCGGGCATCGCTGTTGTTTGGTGCCGTGCCAGCCCTGCTGATTATTGCCGGGCGCAGCAAGTTTATGAACGAATCGCCTTTATGGGCGGCTAATCAGGGAGATTTACGCGGTGCCGTCCGTATTCTGCGCGAGTCCTATGGCATCCAGGCACATGAAGATAAGTCCTCTGCCATCGAGCCTGTCGCACCGGCGGTCAGTTTCCGCGTGCTGTTCCAGAAGCCATATCGCGAACGCACTATCGTGGCAGCGGTGATGAACGCCTGTATCGCTTTTGAATATACGGCTATCGCATTTTTCCTGCCCTCGATTCTGGCGCAGTTTCTGGGCGCGGGCGTGTTCGAAACCATTGCCGCCTCACTGGGACTTAATGCGCTGTTCGCCTTTACCGGCGGCCTGCTGGGCATGCGACTGGCCTGGAAGTTTCCCTCTCGTCATGTGGCCATCGCGGGGTTTGCGCTACAGTTTATCACCCTGATTTCACTGGCCTTGATCGGGCATCCTGAAGCCACTTACGGTGTGGTCTTTGCCATTCTGCTGCTGGGAGTGTGGCTGTTTGCCGAAGGGTTCGGACCCGGTGCGCAGTTAATGATCTATCCCGCCCTCGCCTATCCCACATCTATTCGCGCCACCGGCGTCGGATTTAGCCGTTCGATCTCTGGTGCAGGAAGCGCACTGGCGCTGTTCATTCTGCCGATATTGCAGGCGGCTTATGGCACCAACCTGTTCTGGATCGTGTCACTGGCCGCTCTCATCCCCATCATTTTCCTGCTTGTGGTGCGCTTTGAACCGACGCGCCACGATATTGATGACCCGTCAGCCCAAGGAGAACACCATGTCTGAACCTGATTACACCCGTCTGGCAGAACGCTTTCGTCCTGTTTTTGCCCGCATCGCCGACGGGGCCGCTGCACGCGAACGCGACCGGACACTGTTGCATGAGCCGATAAACTGGCTTAAGGCGGCGGGCTTTGGCACGCTGCGTATCCCAACGGCTAATGGCGGCCTGGGAGCCTCGCTGCCGCAGCTTTTTCGTTTGCTCACCGAGCTGGCAGAAGCGGATTCCAATCTGCCTCAGGCTCTGCGCGCCCATATGGCCTTTGTCGAGGATCGCCTCAATCAACCTGACAGCGAAGACCGTCAACGCTGGTTTCGCCGCTTTGTTGATGGCGACATCGTCGGCAGTGGCTGGAGTGAAACGGGCAGCGTCAGGCTGGGAGACGTGAATACCACCGTTTCCCCTACCGGGCACGGTTGGCAACTGACGGGCGAAAAGTTTTACAGCACCGGCACACTCTATGCCGACTGGATTGATGTGTACGCTAAGCGCACCGACAACCAGCGCGACGTGATTGCGGTGGTGAGCACTCATCAGGACAGCGTTGAGCGGGACGATGACTGGGATGGATTTGGGCAACGCCTGACCGGTAGCGGCACTACGCGCTTTCGCGAGGCGCACGTGGAGCCTGCGCATATGTATGACTTTAGTGAACGCTTTCGCTATCAGACGGCTTTTTATCAGCATGTCTTACTCGCGACCCTGGCCGGCATTGGTCGCGCTATTGTGCGGGATGTGTCCCGGAGCGTTGCACAACGAAAACGCATTTACAGCCACGGCAATGCCCGCCAGGTCAAACAGGATGTGCAGGTGTTGCAGGTTGTCGGCCAGATAAG
Organism: Pantoea sp. SGAir0183; assembly: GCF_043545505.1. NCBI lineage: Bacteria > Pseudomonadati > Pseudomonadota > Gammaproteobacteria > Enterobacterales > Erwiniaceae > Pantoea > Pantoea sp. SGAir0183. The sequence continues at coordinate 1,855,326 of NZ_CP028053.1, read as the reverse complement.
CAGTTGGGTCTGGGCGACAGATGCCGCCGTGCAGCAGGCCACGCCGTCGCTCCAGCTTGCGTTTGATGCGCACCAACAAGGGCAAGCAGAAAGCCTGATTCACGCCGCCAACGTGCAGGCCGAAGTGGAGGCCGCCAAAGCGCAGGTCGTCGCCGTTGAATGGATTACCCGCGCGGCCAGCGAGTTATTTAATGCGCTGGGCGCGTCAGATACGCGGGTGATAAACGCGCTGGACAGGCACTGGCGCAATGCCCGAACCATCGCGTCCCACAATCCGGTGATCTACAAGAGTCGAAATGTCGGCGACTGGGAAGTGAACCGGCGCGATCCGACCTTTATCTGGCAGATCGGCAGCGGTGAATGATCGCGCCAGACGGCGGGTCTGAGACACAAAAAAACCCGGCCGGAGCCGGGTTTGGTCGCTACATGACTCAATCGAACGCTAGCTGTACGCGTGCAGAGTGCGCTGACACAGCGCGGAACGCACACAATCCTCTTTGCCGAAACGGACAATGCCAACCATCTCGTCCTCTTCGAAACGCGCCAGCGCGTCTGCGAGACCGGAAGGCACCCCAGCGGGCAAATCGCACTGGGTTATATCGCCGTTAACAATCACCGTGACATTTTCGCCAAGGCGGGTCAGGAACATTTTCATCTGCGCAGCCGTCACGTTCTGCGCTTCGTCCAGAATCACTACCGCATTTTCAAAGGTGCGGCCGCGCATATAGGCAAAAGGCGCAATTTCCACTTTGCCGATTTCCGGACGCAGACAATATTGCATAAAGGATGCGCCAAGACGTTTAACCAGAATGTCGTAAACCGGGCGGAAATAGGGGGCGAATTTCTCTGAGATATCACCGGGAAGGAATCCCAGATCCTCATCCGCCTGTAGCACCGGGCGCGTAACGATAATCCTGTCGATATCCTTATGAATCAGGGCCTCTGCTGCTTTCGCAGCACTAATCCAGGTTTTGCCGCAGCCCGCTTCGCCCGTGGCGAAGATAAGCTGTTTTGTTTCTATGGCGTTAAGATAATGCGCCTGAGCTTCATTTCGGGCTTCAATCGGCGCCCGGTCACGCACATCGCGTGCCATGCCAATTGCATCGAGCCCACCCATTTGCACCAGCGAAGTGACCGATTCTTCTTCACGCTGACGATGACTGCGTGAGTCATTACGAAGCACTCGTCTTGCTTCTCGACGCGCTTTGATCACTGCTTTCTGTCTTCCCATAGTGGCACCTTACAGTTGGTTTCATTTCCCGCTTCAGGCAATACGCCCGTTGCGATTACGTGAACGCTTTAGAGGTTTCAGTTGGCTTCCTTTAGAGCCGTGACAGGCCATGACGATTGATATCCGGCAGCAAAACAGCCTGACCGTATACCGGTAAAAAAGGAGTGAAGTTGAAGAGAGAAAACACATTGAGATGTAAAAGCGGTTGAGGAAGAACGTCCCTCACGGGTGAGTGCGATATTGTTTACTGCTGAACGGCTGTAAAAACATCTATCCATGCGCGAACTCCAGTGTGAGACATCAACACGCCCGATTACGCTTTCATAGTAAAGTGAACCATCTTATTGGTATTTTGCAACAGTATTTTCACTTTCATGAAAAATAAATATTCAACCGACCGTTAACGAAGACCTTACTTAAATTAAATTACGTATTTATTACAGAGGGTTAGTATATTTTACGTCACGTTAAAAGGCGTGTTAAACGGGGTGATAAAAAAGCCGTACGGGGAAAAAACGGCAATATGAAAACACGGCACGCTGCGCTGTCAGACACAGAATGCCGCGCCTAAAATTTAATCAACTTTCCAGTAAGGACTGGCCTAAATAATGGTTTTCATTCACCACGCCGGGTAAGACAAAAAAGTAACCGCCGCCAAACGGACGTATATACTCTTCCAGCGCTTCGCCATTTAAGCGGTTCTGGACGGTAAGGAAACCCAATTCCAAATCATGCTGATAGCAGACGAAGAGTAATCCCATCTCCAGTTGACCTGAAGCGGAAACACCGGACGAATAACTGTATCCCCGGCGCAACATCAGGCTGCTTTCCGTGGCGGGCGTACGGGGGTTTGCCAGACGAATATGCGCATCCAGCGCAATTATCTGGCCATCCGGATCGTTACGGTAATCGGGAACGTCATGTTCATTTTTCATACCCAGCGGCGCGCCGCTCAGCTTTTCGCGACCGAAAATGGTCTGCTGTTCGCCCAACGGTGTGCGATCCCACATTTCCACGTGGAAGCGAATCAACCTTACCGCCTGATAGCTGCCATTCCGCGCCCAGGCTGGCTCGTGCTGATCCTCGGTGACCCAGAGCAGCTTATCCATCAAAGCGTGATTGTGCGTGTCCGGATTTGCCGTGCCGTCTTTAAAGCCCAGCAGATTAATGGGCGTTTCTTTGCCCGCGCTGCGCGCGGCATGATCGGAGATAAAGCCTTCCCGCCGCCAGCGTACGCCCAGCAGATCCGGCGTATGTTTGATGATATCGCGCAGCGCGTGGATCACCGTGTCCTGGGTATTGGCGCAAATCTGCAACAGCAGATCGCCATGGCACTGACTGGCATCCAGCGAATCATTAGGGAACCGGGTCATCGGCTGCAGTTTCGCGGGTTTGAGCGCAGCCAGACCGAAACGCCCGTCAAACAGCGCGTTACCGACTGACACCGTGATGGTCAGATTATCGGGGGCAATCTCGGCCCCCAGGATACCGGAATCCATCGGTGGCAGCTGTGGGTTGACCACGGCGGGGGCCTTGCCGCCCGCCGTTAAAAACGCAATGCGCTGTGTCAGCAGTTGAAACAACCGCTGCAGCTCACGCCTGTCGCTGGTCAGCACATCAAACGCCACCAGCATCATGGCGGCCTGCTGTGGGGTAATAATGCCCGCCTGATGCACGCCATAGAAAGGCTGTCGTTGCTGACGCGCGTTCGGCGTAACCGTGCCCGGTGCAAAACTGTCGGGCTGCTCAGCAGCCCCGGCATGAAACGGACAGCCCGCGCCAACTGCAGCCGCGCCGCCCAGCATGCCCAGCCCTTTTAATAAACGCCGCCGCGCAGGCTGCTGTAATTCCTGATCCTTGTCCATGATTAGTTCAGGCCCAGTGTGCCACGCAGTAGGGAAAGATCTTCCGCCAGAGCGGTGATCGGCCCTTTCAGCGCCGTGCGGTCAGCCTGGGTCAGTTTTTCATAGGATTCATAACCTTTCTGCGTGCGGTATTTATCCAGAATCGCATCCACTTTACTGAAGTTAGCGTCTATTTTTGCTAAAAGCTGTGGGTTCGCCTGCTGCAGTACCGGACGTAAAAGTGTGACAATTTTTTGTGCGCCATCCACATTCGCGCGGAAATCCCACAGATCCGTGCGGCTGTAGCGATCCTCTTCGCCAGAGATTTTGGTCGCCGCCACCTCTTCAATCAGCCCGGCGGCTCCGCCCACCACTTTCGCCGGAGGAAATGCCAGTTCACTCACGCGTTGTTGCAGGTCATGCACATCGTGATTTAACTGGTCGGCATAGCCTGCCATGTCTTTCGTCGTGTTATCTGCAAACAGGGCTTTTTCGAGACGATGGAAGCCGGTAAATTTCGGATCGTCGGCTTTTTTCTCGTAATCATCTTCGCGGGCATCAATACGACCATCAAGGTCAGAAAACAGCTCCGCGATCGGCTCAATGCGCTCGTAGTGCTGACGGGTGGGCGCAAATAACGCTTTGGCTTTAGCCACATCACCGGCTTTCACCGCATCCGTAAACGCCTGCGTGCCGGATACCAGCTGACTCACTTCCTCAGTGACATAGGCTTTATAGGCATTAATGGGGCCCGCCAGTTGCATCAGTTCGGGTTTGCCTTGTTGCGCACTTTTGCTCCCGGTGCCCTGCACGATCAGTTTGCCTTTCGGGTTCGTCAGCAGGCCACAGGTCATGTCATATTCCCCGGCTTCCAGGTTGGCCGTCAGTTTCTGGCTAAAGCCCGGCGCAATATTTTCGCGCTCTTCGACCACCATCACGCCTTTGAGAATTTCCCATTCCAGCGCTTTTTGGCTGTTATTTTTAATCAGAAACTGAGTTTTACCGGCCTGTACCGTAACTGACATGGGCTCACACTGTTTGTCCGTCACAGTGACGCTGACCTGCGGAATGGCTGCAGCCAGTGAAGAGCCAGAAAACGCCAGCAGAGAAGCCAGTACCGCATTACGGTTAAAACGCATCATCATATTTTTTCCCTGTTCAGTCAGAGGCGCGGCTGACGCGCCGGGTAAACGCGTTAGCGCGCAGCTGCTGAGGTATCAGCGCGTGCAGGCATAACAAACAATAATAAAGCGGGGATCAGATAGAGCAGCCAGACAGCAACTTCACTGACGCTGGGCGCTTCCTGATAGCCAAGCATGCCTTCCAGCACTGTGCCAAACAGCGAATGCGTGGATAAGATCGGGCTCATATCAAAGGCCACCTGCTGAAAATGGTTCCACAGCCCTGCCTCATGAAAAGCGCGAATAGCCCCTGCCGCCAGGCCTGCTGCCACCAGCAGAATGAAAATACTGGTCCAGCGGAAAAAGTGCGCCATGTTGAGCCGCAGGCCGCCCCAGTAGATCAGCATGCCCAGCACCACCGCCGTGGCCAGCCCCAACACCGCACCCAACGGCGGCGCATAACCGACATCCTGTGTGAACGCGGCCAGCAGAAAGAACACTGATTCCAGCCCTTCGCGTGCGACGGCCAGAAACACCATCATCACCAGCGCCAGGCCGCCGCCGGCCGATTTATGCAATGCCTCGTCGACGGCGTGTTCAAGTTCCCGTTTGATATTGCGCGCGACCCGGCGCATCCAGAACACCATCGAGGTCAGGATAACGACCGCGATTACCGCCACGATACCTTCAAACAGCTCTTGCTGTTTCTGCGGAAACTCACCCGTGGTCTGGTTGATAAAGATACCCAGCCCAAGGCAGAGTGCGGCGGCAATAAAGACGCCTGCCCACATCGCAGGAAACCACTGAGTGCGCTGAGTGCGCTTCAGATAACTGGCGATCAGGCTGACGATCAACGCGGCTTCAAGTCCTTCGCGCAGCATAATGAGAAACGGAACGAACATCGCCAACCTCTTAAATGTTAACCGGCGTCAACGACGCGTAAAGTTACGTAAAAACGAACGATACCGATTATCATTACCACTCAAAAAAAATACAAGTTCCACAACGAAATAATTTCGTAACTGTCTGTGCCAGATAACGCGCAAAAAAAAGCCTGCCCTCACGGGGGCAGGCGGTGGAAAAAAGAAGGCGATTACTTCGTCTGGAACTCGGCCTCAGCGGCATCGAAACGTGCCATCGCCTGGGTTGACGGTGCGCGACTCGCCAGGCTAAAGACGACGATGGCGAGACTGGCCAGGATAAAGCCCGGGATGATTTCGTACAGACCGAGCCAGCCATACTGCTTCCAGACCACCACGGTCACCGCACCGACAACCATGCCCGCTAATGCGCCATTGCGGTTCATACGTTTCCAGCACACGCCGAACAGCACAACCGGCCCGAACGCCGCACCAAAGCCCGCCCACGCATAGCTGACCAGGCCTAATACCCGGTTTTCAGGGTTGGCGGCCAGCGCGATGGCAATCAGCGCGACCAGCAGCACCATCAGGCGACCGACCCAGACCAGTTCTTTCTGGCTGGCATTTTTGCGCAAAAAGCCTTTATACAGGTCTTCGGTCAGGGCGCTGGAGCACACCAGCAGTTGGCAACTGAGTGTCGACATGACGGCCGCTAAAATGGCTGACAGCAGAATCCCGGCAAGCCAGGGGTTAAACAGAATACGTGCCAGCTCAATGAATACACGCTCGCCGTTTTGAGTTACACCAGCGGCCTCGCCCGGGTTGTTCTGGAAATAGGCGATACCAAAGAAGCCAACCGCGACGGCGCCGGCCAGACACAAAATCATCCAGGCCATACCAATACGGCGCGCGGTACGAATTGACCGGTGTGAATCCGCCGCCATAAAGCGGGCCAGAATATGGGGCTGGCCAAAATAACCTAATCCCCAGCCCAGTAGCGACAGGACCGCAACCACATTCAGTCCTTTGAACATATCCAGGTTTTCCGTGCTTTTAGCCTGAATGACTGCCAGCGAATCGCTTAAACCGCCGACGGCCATGATGACGATAAGCGGCGTCAGAATCAGGGCGAAGATCATCAGGCTGGCCTGAACGGTATCTGTCCAGCTTACCGCCAGGAATCCGCCCACCAGCGTATAGAGAATGGTCGCCGCCGCACCGGCCCATAAGGCCGTGGCGTAGTCCATTCCAAAGGTGCTTTCAAAAAGGCGCGCACCGGCAACCACACCGGAAGCACAGTAAATGGTGAAAAACATCAGGATGACGACCGCAGAAATCACACGCAGAATTTTGCTGCGATCTTCAAAGCGGCTGGTGAAAAAGTCGGGCAAGGTTAAGGCGTTATCATGATGTTCTGTCTGGACGCGTAAACGACCCGCGACAATTTTCCAGTTAAGCCAGGCACCAATAATCAGACCAATGGCGATCCAGCTTTCTGAAATGCCGGAGAGAAAAATGGCACCGGGTAAGCCCATCAGCAGCCAGCCGCTCATGTCAGAGGCACCCGCTGACAGCGCGGTAACCACACTGCCCAGGCTGCGACCGCCCAGAATGTAGTCATCAAAGTTTTTGGTTGAGCGCCAGGCAATAAAACCGATGAGCACCATCCCGAGGATATAAATTAAAAAGGTCACCAGCATGGGTGTACTTACTGTCATGTGTTTCTCCGTTATTATCCGATCTCTTAAGAGAAATCTTTTCCTGCGCCACCGGAACGGGGTAGCGTCAGCGTATTACCGCATCGATAAAAGGCCCGTTTCCCTTAAGGCGCGGTATCCTGCCGTAAAGGCACGTTCTACACAATGCATTTAACACATCCGTTACATCAGTTTCACCTCTCTCTCTGTTTTAAATGTTCACAGGTTGCGCCCGCTCACACTTAAGTTGCACCTTTACCACCACAACCCTGTTTAAATTGAAGGGGGTTGCAACATTGGCGAGTTTCTTGCAGCAAGATTTGTGCCGCTTTTAAATGTTAATGGCAAAAGCGGCGGTAAAGTGTGGAAGCAAGGTCACATTTAACAAGGTTGCACAAAGTTGCAACATGAGTGATAGTGCAGCCCTTGCTCTGGTAAAAAACGTTTTAAGGAACAGAAATCATGGGAACAACGACCATGGGGGTGAAGCTGGATGAAGCCACCCGCAGTCGCATTAAACTGGCGGCACAGAAAATGGATCGCACGCCGCACTGGCTGATTAAACAAGCGATCTTTAACTATCTCGTGCAGTTAGAAGCCGGTGAAACAGTGGAAGAGATTCCCCTGCAGCTCAACGAATCGGCTTCTGATGAGGTCGCTGCGGACGAGATGGTTCAGCCGTTCCTTGACTTCGCAGAGCACATCCTGCCGCAGTCGGTAGCTCGTTCGGCCGTGACGGCCGCCTGGCGTCGACCTGAAACCGATGCCGTTCCCATGTTGCTGGAGCAAGCCCGCCTTCCCGCTCCGCTGGCTGAAAAAACCCGGCAGCTCGCCTTTACCCTGGCCGAGAAGCTCAGGCACCAAAAAGGAGCAACCGGACGCGCCGGTATGGTGCAAAGTCTGCTTCAGGAGTTTTCATTATCTTCACAGGAAGGCGTGGCGCTGATGTGCCTGGCGGAAGCGTTGCTGCGTATTCCGGATAAACCGACGCGCGATGCGCTTATCCGTGACAAGATCAGTAACGGCAACTGGCAGTCGCATCTGGGCCGCAGTCCGTCCATGTTTGTTAACGCCGCTACCTGGGGCCTGTTATTTACCGGCCGCCTGGTCTCAACGCATAACGAAGCGAATCTGTCGCGCTCGCTCAACCGGATCATTGGCAAGAGTGGTGAACCGCTGATCCGTAAAGGCGTGGATATGGCGATGCGCCTGATGGGTGAACAGTTCGTGACGGGTGAAACCATCGCCGAAGCACTGGCTAACGCCCGTAAGCTTGAAGAGAAAGGTTTCCGTTACTCTTACGATATGCTGGGCGAAGCCGCCCTGACCGCCAGCGATGCCAAAGCCTATCTGGTTTCGTATCAGCAGGCGATTCATGCGATTGGCAAAGCCTCCAATGGCCGCGGCATTTATGAAGGCCCGGGCATTTCAATTAAGCTCTCTGCCCTGCACCCGCGCTACAGCCGTGCCCAGTACGACCGGGTGATGGATGAGCTGTATCCGCTGCTTAAGTCGCTGACGCTACTGGCCCGCTCTTACGACATCGGCATTAATATTGATGCAGAAGAAGCCGACCGCCTGGAACTCTCTCTTGATATGCTCGAAAGGCTGTGTTTTGAGCCTGAACTGGAGGGCTGGAACGGTATCGGCTTTGTCATTCAGGCCTATATGAAGCGCTGTCCGTTTGTTATTGATGAGCTGATCGACCTGGCGCAACGTAGCCGCCGCCGTTTGATGATTCGTCTGGTGAAAGGCGCTTACTGGGACAGCGAAATTAAACGCGCCCAGATGGAAGGCCTGGAGGGCTATCCGGTGTACACGCGCAAAGTGTATACAGACATTTCGTACCTGGCCTGCGCGCGCAAGCTGCTGGCGGTGCCGAACCTGATCTATCCGCAGTTTGCCACGCACAATGCGCACACCCTGGCCGCCATTTATCAGCTGGCAGGCAATAACTACTATCCGGGTCAGTACGAGTTCCAGTGCCTGCACGGCATGGGTGAACCGCTGTATGAACAGGTGGTCGGCAAGGTCGCAGACGGTAAACTTAATCGTCCCTGCCGTATTTATGCCCCGGTCGGTACGCATGAAACGCTGCTCGCCTATCTGGTGCGACGCTTACTGGAGAACGGCGCGAATACCTCCTTCGTTAACCGCATCGCCGATACGTCACTGCCCATCGACGAACTGGTCGCCGATCCGGTTGCCGAAGTGGAAAAACTGGGTCTCAGCGAAGGAACACTGGGCCTGCCGCACCCGAAAATTCCCTTACCGCGTGACCTGTATGGCGAGGACCGCGTAAACTCCGCCGGTCTTGATATGGCGAATGAACATCGTCTTGCGTCGCTGTCCAGCGCGCTGCTGAGCGGTGCTACCGAAACATATGTGGCGCAACCGCTTATCGATGGCCCCTTAACGGGAGGGGAAAGCGAGCCAGTGCTCAATCCGGCCGTCCCTGCGGATGTGGTGGGCACCGTGCGCCAGGCATCCGAACAGGAGGTTTCCCTGGCCATTGAGGCCGCCGTTAATGCCGGCCCTATCTGGTTTGCCACGCCGCCGCAGGAGCGTGCCGCCATTCTGGAGCGCGCCGCACAGCTGATGGAAAGCCAGCTACAGCAACTGCTGGGTCTTCTGGTGCGTGAAGCCGGAAAAACCTATAACAACGCCATTGCCGAGGTGCGTGAAGCGGTCGATTTCCTTTATTACTATGCCGGCATTGTGCGCCATGATTTCGATAACGAAACCCACCGCCCGCTTGGCCCGGTAGTCTGCATCAGCCCGTGGAACTTTCCGCTGGCCATTTTTACCGGCCAAATCGCCGCGGCTCTGGCGGCAGGTAACAGCGTGCTGGCGAAACCCGCCGAGCAAACGCCGTTAATTGCCGCACAGGCCGTCAATATTTTACTGAGCGCTGGCGTGCCCGCCGGTGTACTGCAACTGCTGCCGGGTCAGGGCGAAACCGTGGGGGCACAGCTCACCGGCGACGAACGGGTGCGCGGCGTCATGTTTACCGGCTCCACCGCCGTTGCCACGCTGCTGCAACGCAATCTTGCGGGCAGACTCGATCCGCAGGGCCGTCCGACACCGCTGATTGCGGAAACGGGCGGAATGAATGCCATGATTGTGGACTCCTCCGCGCTGACCGAACAGGTGGTTGTCGACATCGTGGCATCGGCCTTTGACAGCGCGGGACAACGCTGTTCCGCCCTGCGTCTGCTCTGCGTGCAGGAAGACGTCGCAGACCACACGTTAAAAATGCTGCGTGGCGCGATGGCGGAATGCCGCATGGGCAACCCGGAACGCCTGTCCACCGACATCGGTCCGGTGATTGATCAGGAAGCCAAAGCCAACATCGAACGCCATATTCAGGCCATGCGTAATAAAGGCTTTAAGGTCTACCAGACGGCACAGGATAACCCACAGGACAGCAAAGAATGGGCCACAGGCACCTTTGTGAAACCAACGCTGATTGAGCTGGATAAGGTCAGCGATCTGACCCAGGAAGTGTTTGGTCCTGTCCTGCACGTGGTGCGTTTTACCCGCAGCAACCTGCCGCAGATCGTTGAGCAGATTAACGCCACAGGCTATGGCCTGACCCTGGGTGTTCATACGCGCATCGACGAAACCATCTCGCAGGTCACCGCCAGTGCCAAAGTGGGTAACCTGTATGTTAACCGCAACATGGTCGGCGCGGTCGTCGGTGTGCAACCCTTTGGGGGCGAAGGCCTCTCAGGTACCGGTCCAAAAGCGGGCGGCCCACTGTATCTTTATCGTCTGCTGGCTAACCGCCCGGATGAGGCGCTGAGCACCACCCTCGCCCGTCAGGATGCGGAACGTCCCGCAGACAACAGTCAGCGTCAACGCCTGTTAGCGCCGCATCAGGCACTGACCGACTGGGCAAAAGATAAGCCACAGCTGTCTGCGCTGTGTCAGCATTATGAACAGCTGGCGCAGGCCGGTACGGTTCGTCTGCTGCCGGGCCCAACAGGAGAGCGCAACACCTTCCTGTTACTCCCGCGCGAACAGGTGCTCTGTCTGGCAGATAACAACGACGATGCGCTGATTCAGCTGGCTGCGGTAACCAGCGTTGGCAGTCAGGCTCTGTGGCCGGATGATGACCTGCATCGTACGCTGCTTAATACCTTACCGGCAGCGGTGAAGAGCCGTATTACCCTGGCGAAGGATCCGCTGACCGCGCAGTTTGATGCCGTGATTTATCATGGTGATGCCGACCAGCTCCGCAGCCTGTGCGAGCAGATTGCGGCGCGTGAAGGTGCGATTGTCTCAGTACAGGGATTTGCCCGCGGTGAAACCAACCTGTTACTGGAACGCCTGCTGATTGAACGCTCTTTGAGCGTCAACACCGCCGCCGCGGGCGGTAACGCCAGCCTGATGACGATCGGTTAACTGTCGGCGCGTTTCATTCTGGTTGTGATCAAGGTTCATGCCTGGCATGAACCTTTTTTTATGACGGATAAAAAACCCGCGGCCGTTGAGCGCCTCAGCAGTGGAGAAGTGCGAAGGGATTCGCGCTATCAGGTGGTCTCTGCGCGCACATCCCCCGCATACGCAATCCGGACGCGCCGCAGAGACAGGTGGCTGACATGCGTACAACGGTCAGGCTGCCGGAATGGAAGGCCGTTTCATCAGATGTGGCAAGCGAAACAGCGCGCGTCCCGGTCCCCGATTCAGCAATGACCAGACCGCCATGGAGCACAAGGCGCAGATCGTAACCATCACCGGAGGATAGAGACAGGCCCAAAGCCATGAAAAGCCTGCCAGCTCAAAAAGCTGGTGACGTTGCGCATATAAAATCGCCGTCATCCCGAAATATTCAATGAAAATACGGTGAATAACGTAAAGGGGTAAGGTATGGCGGCCTGTCCAGTTCAGCCAGGCCATACAGCCTAGCTGGCTTAACCATCGGCAGGCGGCCACGCTGGCCAGAATGGCAATCAGACAGAGAAAAAGACGGCTGTTCAAATCAAGCAGGCCCTGTAGTACAGCCAGCAGTCCCAGTAACAGCCACGGCAACCTGTTCTCCCGTCGCCCTTCGCTCAGTCGTAGCATGGGTGCCCACCAAAATGCGCCCAATACAAAAAAGATAAAATACTGCGCCAGACTTTGCGGTCCCCAGAACGGGATACTCTTTTCGACCGCCAGATAGTTCAGCACAGCGGCTACGATAAGCAGCGGGATTTTGTAATGTTGAAACCATTTGGCGCACAGGAAATAGAGTGCCAGACCATATAAATACCAGGCGGTACTCATGGCGAGAAAGGTCAGTCTGAGAAATTCTGAAAACGAACCGGCATAGGCCGCATTAAGATTTTGCGAAATACGCTGTCCGGTAATTTCCGTCGCGATGCCGGAAATGGATCCCCACTGAATAACGCCCCATAACAGATAAAGGTAAAACAGATTCATAATGCGGCTGGTGGCGACAGACTGCCAGGGCCGGTGAAGAATGGCATGACTGGCCAGCAGACCCGATACAAAGAAAAAGGCGGGCATGCGCAGCGGCGACAGTAGCAGGTTAAACCGGACCCACAGTTCAGCCGGGAGCAGGCCCGCGGTCAGATGTGTTACCGTATTATCAAAGCCGGGTAATACCGTGTGATACAGAATAACCAGCAGGATACACAGGCCTTTGAGTGTATTAATCCAGGCAATTTCTTCTTTTTCTTTGCTCATCATCGGCACATTTCCGCTGCGGTGAAACGGCAATTCACGTCGCCTTCTCTTGTGCGAAAAGTATTCCGTATGTTCTTTCTGCTGAATGTAGCGAAAGTCTTAAATACCCGCGTTGCGGTGCGTTTCGGACCGTACTTTACACTTAAAGGGATTTATTGACACTGCGCCCGGCAAGCGCGTTATTCAGGCGCGTTTTCCTTTCCTGTCTGGTTATCCTTATGACATAAACCGAGGCCCTGCCCTGCTTTCAACAGGCGTACCTTTGGGACTGACGTAGGCGCTTTTATTCCGTTTTCCCGATAAAAAATGGATTCACAGTCAGGCGTGCGCTGACCTGGCTTCGGGCTCGCGGGCATGACGGGCAACGGAGAGGTGATCTGGCGGATGAAAAAAGGGGCCAGCACGCTGGCCCGGATCTTCAGTATAAGGTTTGCGTTTCAGGCTGACGCTGACTGACCAGGCGTGGATGGAGAAACAGCATACGTCCCGGCCCGCGATTAAGTAACGACCAGACCAGCAGCGACAGCAGTGTGCATACCGCCACACCGGTCACCGGCATCAGCAGCGCCCAGGCCCAGCTAAAGCCGGCATTGCCGAACCAGCCGAAATGCAGGGCCAGTGTGATAGCGCTCAGTCCGAGCAGTTCGATAAAAATGCGGTGTAACACATAGATTTGTAATGTATTTCGACCGATAGCGTTCAGCCAGGTCATTCTGAAATGCGCATTGAGAAAACGACACAGCACGATGCCAAACACGATCGTCAGCAGGCTGTAAAACGGGTTTTTATAGATGCCACCTGCATGATGGGCGATGCCGACAAGTGCAATCGCGCCAAGCCACAGCCAGTGACGTCCCTTGAGGGCGCTCAGTTCAATTAGCCTCGCGCTGAAAAATACGCCCAGCAGGAAATACAGATAGTTCTGCGCCACGCTGGCCGGGCCCCATCCGGGGATCAGGTTAAACTGCGCAGCGTAGTTCGCCGCTATCGCCGCCGCCAGCAGAACCCTTTTCTGTTGATGGAAAAGCTTAGTCACCAGGAAAAACCCTGCCAACGCGTACAGGTACCACAGGCTGGTCATCGACAGCATCAGCAGCTTAATAAACTCAAGAGGCGAATCCGCATAGGCGGCATTTTTGCTACTGGACAGCCGTTCGCCTAAATGGGTGGAAATGTAGTGGATACTCAGCCACTGAATCACGCCCCACAGCAGGTAGAGGTAAACAATATTGCTGAATTTTTTCGTAAACACTTCCTGCCAGCTTTTCTTCACGACCGCGTTAGCGGCCAGCAACCCAGACACAAAGAAGAAAGCGGGCATACGCAACGGCGAGAGCCAGGTATTAAACGCCATCCATCCTTGTGCCGGTAGCAGACCCGCGGTCAGATGATGAAGCGAGGGTGCGAACGTGGTGATGATGGCGTGATGCAGTACGACAAGTAAAATGCACCCTCCTTTGAGGGTATTGATCCAGAGGATTTCCTTCCTGGGGTGAGTCATTATAACGTCCCGATAGCGCGATGAATTTGTGAAGAATTATTAATATTTTCACTGTCACCTCAATCGGGGAGGTCTTAAAATTTACACTCTGTTACGTCATTGAAACATCACTCCGTATAACCGAAGCGATAACAACAGGTTAAGGAAAGACCAGCCGTAAATTTTCAGAAGAAACTGAGCGCGCAGGCAGGAAAAAAATAAATAAAACGCCGCCCGTGTCGGGCGGCATTTTGGGGATTATTGATTAAGAAATTTATCCAGAAACTGTCGGGTACGTGCCTGCTGAGGAGCGCTGAACAACGCTTTGGCCGGGCCCTGTTCTACCACGCGGCCCTGATCCATGAAAATCGCCCGGTCAGCGACATCACGGGCAAAGCTCATCTCATGGGTCACAATCACCATCGTGCGCTTTTCCTGCGCCAGCGCCCGGATCGTATTCAACACTTCGCCCACCAGCTCGGGATCCAGCGCCGAGGTCGGTTCATCAAACAAAATGACTTCAGGCCGCATGGCAAGCGCGCGGGCAATGGCAACACGTTGTTGCTGTCCGCCGGAAAGACGACGTGGATAGCTGTCTTCTTTACCCTGCAATCCCACTTTTTCAAGCAGGCCACGCGCCCGCGCAACCGCGTCCGCTTTGGTTTCACCTTTGACGATGACCGGCCCCTCAATAATGTTTTCCAGCACCGAGCGATGCGGAAACAAATTGAAGTTCTGAAACACAAACCCCACCTGCTGACGGAGTTGGCGCACCTGTTCTTTCTGCTTATTGATCCCCAGACTGGCGTCAATCGTAATATCACCGACTTTGATGCGCCCGGCCTCAGGCACTTCAAGCAGGTTGATGCTGCGCAACAGCGTCGTTTTACCGGATCCGCTCGGGCCGATAATCGCCACAATTTCACCCGGCGCAACATCCAGATCGATGCCGTGCAGTACCGTTTGGCCGTTAAACTGTTTCACCAGTTGGCGTACTTCAATGGCACTCATTTCGCCTCCTGATCCTGACGGTTAACGTGTGCTTCGAGCCGGTTCTGTAAGGCAGACAGCACGGTAGCCATGATCCAGTAGATAACCGAGGCCGCCAGATACATCGTAAATACCTCCAGCGTACGTGAGGTAATCAACTGGGCCTGACGAAATAACTCCGGTACCTGAATGGTCGCCGCCAGTGAGGTATCTTTGACCAGGCTGATGAAGCTGTTACCCAATGGCGGTAAAGCGGTACGGGCAGCCTGAGGCAAAATAACCCTGCGCAGCGTTTGCCACGGCGTCATGCCAATGCTGGCCGCCGCTTCCCACTGGCCGCGCTCAATCGCCGCAATGGCACCACGAAGCGATTCCGATGCATAGGCTGCTGTATTCAGCGACAGGCCAATCATCGCGGAAGGAATTGGATCCAGCTCAATGCCAAACTGGGGCAGACCGTAGTAGATCATAAACAACTGAGCGATAAGCGGCGTGCCACGAAAAATCGACACGTAGATACGTGCCAGCCAGCTGATGGGCCAAAAGCGCGACAAGCGCATCAGCGCCAGCACAAAGCCCAGTATCAGCCCAAAAAACATCCCGCCAATACTGAGCTGAAGCGTAAACAGCGCGCCTTTAAGAAGGAATGGTGCTGAATCCAGCACCAGTTGTAAACTTTCCTGCATTATTGCGTAACGTCCGCGCCAAACCATTTCTCAGACAGCTTTTTAAGCGTGCCGTCTTTCTGCATCTCTGCAATCGCCTGGTTAATGGCTTTCAGTAAATCTTCGTTACCTTTACGCAGTGCAACGCCCGCTTCAAGACGCGAGAACGCAGGGCCAGCAACGGCCATCGTGTCACCGGTTTTCTTCACCAGATCCAGTGCCGCCAGACGGTCCACCAGAATCGCATCAACGCGACCTGAACGCAGATCCTGGTATTTGGTAGGATCGTCATCATAGGTACGAACATCGACACCTTTCACGTTTGCACGTAACCACTGCTCGTAGTTGGTGCCCAGACCGACGCCCACTTTTTTACCCGCCAGATCTTCGGGGCGGGTGATGCTGCCGGCATTTTTCTTCAGCGTCAGCGCCTGCACGCCCGAAATGGTGTACGGCGTGGAGAAGTCATATTTCTTTTTACGCTCATCGGAAATGGTGACCTGATTAATCACCACATCAATACGTTTAGAATCCAGCGCGGCCAGCATGCCATCCCATTTGGTCGGTTTCAGAACGGCTTTCACACCCATGTGTTTCGCCAGGTCCTGGGCGAACTCCACCTCAAATCCGGTCAGCTTGCCTTTTTCATCCTGGAAACTGAAAGGCGGATAGGTGCCTTCCAGGCCCACACGCAGTTCGCCTTTACTTTTCACTTGCTGCAGCAAATCTTCTGCGGCAAAGGTTTTAACACTAACGCCAGCAACCAGCGCAACCGCCATCATTCCCGTCACCAGCTGGCGACGAATCTGTGAGAAAGCCATGTGTACCCCATTTATTATTCGTGAGTGTGCTGTTGAGCGGCTAAACCCCGTTTGCCGCTCTGTCATTATGGGCGTTATTTACCTGAGACAGCAAAATAACGGCCGGATTATAAACCTTTTTTTCGCGACGTCTCAGACCGAAGGGTGATAAGCAAATAACGCGGGCGCACCGCCGGTATGCACAAACAGGAGCGGTCCTTCGCGGCGGAAACGATTCTGACTGATCCCGTCAATTAACCCCGCCATCGCTTTGCCAGTATAAACCGGGTCGAGCAGGAGGCCTTCCAGCCGGGCCAGCAGCTTGATCGCCTCTGTGCCCTCTTCATTTGGCTCGCCATAGCGTGGCCCAAAGTAGTCATCCCACAGCGTCACTGGGGCCTTTGCCTTTACCGACAACTGCGATGCCAGCGCCTGACGAATAGCGTCCACTTTCGGCAGCTGTTCATCACGCTGACGCGATACGGTCACGCCCACCAGCTCGGTTTGCGGCATGAGGTGTTCCAGCCCAATGGCCAGCCCCGCATGCGTTCCGGCACTGCCAGACGCGACGACTACCGCAGCAAAATCCACCACGCCTTCACTTTGATGCACGATCTCCTGGGCGCACTCTACATAACCCAGCGCGCCTAGCGCGTTTGATCCGCCAACAGGCAGGGTATAGGGTCGAAAACCCTGCGCCTCAAGGCGTTCCGCCTGTTCCGCCAGTTGTGCGGCAGGATCGGTCAGTGCCTCAACCATCACCACGTCAACGTCCATCAGTTCCAGCAGCAGCCGGTTACCGTTAGTGAGATAATTCTCGCTCTGGGTCGCGATGGGGTTTTCGAGTAATGCCACGCATTTCAGCCCAAGTTTGGCGGCGACCGCAGCGGTCTGACGCACGTGGTTAGACTGGATCGCACCGGCGGTGAGCAGCACATCGGCCCCCTCACGCAGCGCATCGGCCGCCAGGAACTCCAGCTTGCGCAGTTTGTTGCCGCCCAGCGCCAGCGGCGTTACATCGTCGCGTTTGATAAAAATGTCACGACCTAAGAAGTCCGACAGACGGGGCAAAAATTCCAGAGGCGTGGGCGCACCCAGAAGTTCAATACGGGGA
Organism: Pantoea sp. SGAir0183; assembly: GCF_043545505.1. NCBI lineage: Bacteria > Pseudomonadati > Pseudomonadota > Gammaproteobacteria > Enterobacterales > Erwiniaceae > Pantoea > Pantoea sp. SGAir0183. Next base: position 1,837,830 of record NZ_CP028053.1, on the reverse strand, counting down.
AACTGATGAATAAGATGTAAAGACAATGCGGCCTCCAGTCAGGCACAGAGCAGTTATCATTACAGTGTTACAGAAGATGAAGAAAGGATCATCCTGAATTGAGGTCAGGAACGTGGAAGACGGGAATGCACAACATCCCCACGTTTCTTCCGATGGTGAGAAGAAACGTGGGGCGGGAAATCGACTGACCGTGCATCCTGTGCCCGGCATTTTTCCCTTAACGTTGCTGCCAGCCTAAGAACTGGTCATATTTGCGCAGCGCAATTCGATAATTATTGTTGCCTGCATCGGGTAAATCTTCTTCCAGGCATTGATGCCAGCTATTGCCTTTCAGTTTTTCTGCCGGAAAATTTCGCGCCTTCAGCATATCGTCAAGCCGACGTAACCGAACCACATACTCACGAATCGTGCTTGGGCTCATTTCCGTCTGCTCGAACAGATATTGTTTAAACGCCATAATGTCAAAATAGTTAGGATGTGTATTACAAAAAATATCGCTGCAAAAACGACAAAGTGCCGTTAATTCTGGCTGCAGTTTTAGCCAGAGTGGCTCATCAATCATTTGGTCCATCCGTGCGATGGCCTCTTTATTGATGATCTGGCCACGAAAAACCAGCGCCATTCGGTCTAGTACTTTGCCACAGTGTGAACAATTGGTTTGGCTGTGTTTATAGTCTTTAAGATAGCGACTTAAAGGTCTGGCTTTGGTTTTGGCTCCCACTGTTGAGTCCCCGATTTCTTATATTTATAGATCTCCAGGAACTGAGCCTTCTAGCGCGCTCCCGTAAGTCGGGCACGCAAGCGTTTAATCGCCTGACTGTGCAGTTGGCTGACCCGGGATTCCCCGACATCAAGTACCGCGCCAATCTCTTTAAGATTCAGTTCTTCCTGGTAGTACAGTGTCAGCACCATTTTCTCGCGCTCAGGCAACGCCTCGATCGCTTCTATGACGCGTTCACGCAGACTCCCTTCCATTAACTGATGAAGTGGATTGGCCTCTTCGTGCCCTTCCGTCACCAGCTCCGCACTGTCACCGTGTTCTTCCCGATACTCGTCGTATGAAAAGAGCTGACTGTTGTTGGTATCCAACAGAATCTGCCGGTACTCTTCTATCGAAACATTCAACTGTTGCGCGACTTCCTGCTCGGAAGCGGCCCGACCCAGCATCTGCTCAACCTGATGCATGGCTCCGGCTACCTCACGTGCATTACGTCTGACGCTGCGTGGCGCCCAATCCCGGCTGCGAAGCTCATCAAGCATTGCGCCACGAATGCGCTGGACTGCATACGTGGTAAAGGCGGTACCCTGAAGCGCGTCGTAGCGCTCCACCGCATTCAACAGACCAATGCCCCCGGCTTGCAGCAGATCGTCAAGTTCCACACTGGCAGGCAGGCGAACCTGCAAGCGCAGTGCTTCATGACGCACCAGTGGGACGTAGCGCTGCCAGAGCGAATGTTTGTCCATCACGCCTTCGGCGGTATAGAGATCGTTCACGTTGACTACCCTGCGTTAATGAAGTTATCGGCATGATTATGCAATTCTGTAGGACTTTCGATTGGCAGAATAGGCGGGATAAACCGAGGTTATTTCAAATTTGTGATGTTTCAGAGCGGAAGATTCCGCTCTGTCTCAACAGGCTAACCTAATGACAGTAAACGTTGACGAGTGGCGGAGGGCACGCTGTCCCATAAAGCACAAACCTGCCCTTCCATTTCCTGATAAAAAGGGCTAATGCTTTCGCGGGTTTTTTCATCCCCATTAAAACGGACCTTGCCGGAATCACCATCAATACTAATCATTCGGTTAACAAAAAGTCGCTGTAAATCGCTGCGCAGGAACAATCCGTTATCCACACTGTTATCCGCCAGAAAACCTTCATCATTCTCTCGCGTATCAATATGGCAGGCTTCCACCCATGGCCACGGATGCTGATCGATCAGGCTGGTGCCGGTAATGACACAGGCACCATAACGGGCTTTCACGGCGGCCATAAATTCGGCCTGGCTGGCTCGCTGCAGCACTTTAGCCTTTACCCGCCGCCCGACTTCAGTACCAGGCATCACTGCGGCGGGTGTTTTATGTCCGGGTGTACTCAGTACCACAATAAACTGGATACGCTGTGATTGCGGAAAGCACGGATTGGAGTGCATGTTAAACAACTGCCACCAGGCATCGTCGCCGTCTTCTCGCATCAGCACCAGTTTGTATCCCCGGCTGTTGATCAGGTTCTGCGCCTGTGCTGAATGGGGATCGATCATGGCATATACGTAGCTTTGGCCAATCACTTTCCACAAATTCTCCGCTTTGTCCTGCTCTCCCCGGCGGAAATAGTGAAAAGGAGCCTGCTGCTTCAGGTAATACTCAAAACGGCGCAGGTAATTTTTACGTTCATTGTCGTTCGCAATAAATAACAGGTCTTCCAGCGGACTGTTGCTTTCTTCCTGTGCGAAGACAGCACGAATCTTTAGCGTCCGAAAGCTGGTCGAAGGACTCAGCAGCGCTCGCGCTGTTAATTCTTTCTCATCAGGGTATTGCTGTGCATAGCGCCGGGCGATCTCCTCGAAGGAAAGCCGTTCACCCGGTAGCAGGTCATAGTTGAAGCGCATAACCACCCCAGAACACGCGAAGTTGTAGCCAAATTAAACTTATCCTGAAGAATGTTATCGGCACCATCTGTATGAACTGTAACGTTTATCCAACTTTTATCGCACCGAAAACTCTAATCCACAATCACTTCCGTCTGGCTGACGCGATTTGCATTACTGCGCGATAAAATGTGCCCGCTTCGCTTATGCTGATTTATTTCATTACCCGCTATGGATGCATGAACGGACTTATCCTTGACTTTACCCGCTTTTTTGTCGGTTATTCGTGCCATTACTTTCACTCGAACACTCGTATTCTTTCACCATCACGCTGCACGCGCAGACGAGTTATGAAGGAAGCGAATGATGAAAGGCATAGTACTGGCAGGCGGAACCGGTTCCCGACTGCATCCGGTGACCTGTGGCGTCTCTAAGCAACTGCTGCCGGTCTATGACAAGCCCATGATCTATTATCCCCTTTCCGTCTTAATGCTCGCGGGGATCCAGGACATTCTGGTCATCACCACACCGGAAGATCTGGCTGGGTTTCAGCGCCTGCTTGGTGATGGTTCGCATTTTGGTGTTAATTTGCAGTATGCGGTTCAGCCGTCACCTGATGGTCTGGCTCAGGCGTTTATTATTGGTGAGTCATTTGTTGCCGGTGAACGCTGCGCGCTGGTACTCGGCGATAATATTTTCTTTGGTCAAAGCTTCGGTAAGAAGCTGGAAGATGTCGTTGCACGCGATCGGGGCGCAACCGTATTTGGCTATCAGGTGATGGATCCGGAGCGCTTTGGCGTAGTGCAATTTGACAAGCAGTTCCGCGCCCTTTCCATCGAAGAAAAACCCGCCGTACCGAAATCCAACTATGCCGTGACGGGGTTGTATTTTTATGACAGCAACGTCTGCGCCATGGCGCGTGAAGTGCGACCGTCTGAACGGGGCGAGCTGGAAATTACCACGCTCAATCAGATGTACCTTAATGATGGCTTACTTAACGTTGAAATCCTGGGCCGCGGTTTTGCCTGGTTGGATACAGGCACACATGAAAGCCTGCTTGAGGCCTCTCATTTCATTCACACCATTGAAAAACGTCAGGGATTTAAAATCGCCTGTCTGGAAGAAATCGCCTGGCGTAAAGGCTGGACAGACAACAACGCGCTGTTAAAGCGTGCGCATTATCTTGGAAAAACGCAGTACGGCCAATATTTAAAAATGCTGGTGGAGGAATAACGTGGAAGTCAAAGCAACCCATATTGCTGACGTTAAAATTATTCAGCCGGCCGTATATGGCGACGCGCGCGGTTTCTTTTTGGAAACCTTTGAAAAACGCCGTTATCAGGATCTCCTGCAAACCGACCTTGAATTTGTTCAGGATAATTATTCCCGCTCTGCACAGCACGTCTTACGCGGCTTACATTTCCAGAAAACAGAGCCTCAAGGCAAACTGGTACGCGTGGTGCGCGGAGAAGTCTTTGATGTCGCCGTCGATATCCGCCCAAATTCGCCCACCTATGGTCAGTGGGTCAGTATTTTGCTTTCAGAAGAGAATAAAACTCAGCTATGGGTCCCACCAGGGCTCGCGCACGGTTTCGTCGTGCTCTCGGACATGGCTGACTTTGAATATAAATGTACTCAATATTACAACCCTAAGGATGAAGCCTGTCTGATGTGGAATGACCCCGATGTTGCGATTCAATGGCCTGTCGAACAGCCGATTCTGTCGGTAAAAGATCAACAAGGACTCTCGTTGCAGGAGTTGATGTAATGCGCGTTTTACTCACGGGTGCTTATGGCCAGTTAGGGCGTTGTTTACTGGATCGTTTTCCCGCCGACTGGATCACGCTGGCGTGTGGTTCGGCGGAACTGGATATTACCGATCGCGTTGCCGTTGTGCGCGTGGTTAAAAAATTTAAGCCCGATGTCATTATGAATGCAGCGGCTTATACCGCCGTTGACAAGGCAGAAACCGACCGGACACGAGCCTTAAAGATCAATGCGATTGGCCCTGAAAATCTGGCTCAGGCCGCCAAAATGATCGGGGCGCGTTTCATTCATATTTCCACAGATTATGTTTTCGACGGGGTGAAAAAAACGCCCTATACCGAACAGGATCCGCCCTGCCCGATTAATTTTTACGGCCTAAGTAAGTGGGAAGGTGAAAAGCGCGTCTTTGAGGTCCTGCCCGAGGCGATTGTGATTCGTACCTCATGGATGTTCAGCGAATACGGTAATAACTTCGTCAGTACCATGCTTCGTCTGGCGCAGACGCGTTCCGAGTTACATGTGGTGAACGATCAGTATGGCTGTCCGACCTACGCGGGTGATTTAGCCCAGGCCATGATCACGCTCGCCGACATGCCCGAAAAGCACGGTCTTTACCATTATTGTGGCGACGTTGCCGTCAGCTGGTGCGAATTCGCTCAGACAATCTTTGTCGCGGCGCAACAGGACGTGGTCGTGCATGGCATTATCAGCTCGCACTATCCGTCTGCGGCGATTCGGCCGGCGCGCAGTGTGATGAACAGTGACGCTCTCAGCACCATCGGCATCCCCCCCTCAGACTGGCAGGATAAACTTCGCCTCTGTCTGAATCACCTGGCAACCCCCTTTCCCTACGCGAATACTTTATAAGGAGATAATGTAATGAAAGTAGCAACGATTGGTAACTGTCAGCTCGAAGTCGTTGGTCAGTTATTAAGTAATTATTCTGAGCTTCATCGTGGCGCAATAACACACGTTGTTAATACACCTCTGTATAAACTTGATGCTCAGCGAGACATTATCAATCTGATGCACGAACTTGAAAGCTGCGATCATATTTATATGCAGTATCATTCTGAACGCTGGGGTTTGCTGTCAACCGCGAAACTGACCGAGTATTTCGATATCCGCATATTACCCACAATGGAATCAAGCGTATCAGCACCGCAGCTAGGGTATTATTCTGCTGCCGTGCCCGATTTGATGGTGTATGTCGATTACCGTTTTTTGCATCTTTATCTGACCGCACATGCCTGTGCGGATGCCGTTGCTGCGTACCACAATGTCAGTTACGACGCGGCCAGGCAGCATAACATGATCATGGACGACGCTAATCGCTACCAGCGGTTGTTCAAAGAAGGTAAGGTGGCGTTTGATTATTCAGACTTTTATCGGGACGCCCTGTTAAAAGATAAACATTGCTACAGCACGGTAAGCCACCCCAATAACAAACATTTAAGCATTTTCTTTAGTGCAATCTTTTTTGATTTATTTAAAGAGAATAAGAACTTCGATCTCGGCGGCAACGATTTGCTCAAAAACTATATTGCTCCAGAGGTAGGCAGTGGCGAACAGCATTATTTCATGATGCGCGAAACAGGGCTTTCTCTGGCCTGTAAAATTAACTATCACTTCTTTTCTTCACAACCGCGTGAACAACTCTCAGAAGCCTTACTGCGTTCCACTTATTATCGTAGCCTGAAATCCGGCTATCAAAACCTCTGAGCCTTTGCTGTAAGCCTGAAGATGCATCTTATCGATCAGGCTTGTCAGCACACAAAACAGTACCATTCAGTCACGGCGGCAATGCAATCAATACTGCGATGTTGCTTTACTGTATTAATACAGCGTTATATCGCTTTGTGGCGTCTGCCTGTCTCTGCCATTCCGGTCATTATGACTCTGCATAAAACATTCACGTTGCCGCCAGAAAGAAGCGCGGTTCCTGACGAGCCTGCCTGTCCCCGTTTGCGTTAAATACACACTAAAAAGGGCTTTATTTACGGCATCAGTTCGGCCTGCCGGGATTACAATCTGCTATAAAAGCGCGCCTGGCACCCCATCCATACCAGGAAAAAACTTTGCCAGCTAAACAATGTGTTAGCTGCACCACCTCAGGCAAATCATAATGAGCAGTAATAAAAAAGCACTTATGCTGGATGCCGGTTTTGCTGCCATGCCTCTTTTGATGGCACTTAAGCATTCCGGTTATGAAACAGCCGTATGCAGCGGCAAACCGCAGGATCCGGGTCATCAACTCGCGGCCCACTCTTTTTGCCTGAATTATGCCAACGTACAGGACGTACTGACCCTAGCGAAATCACTCAATATTACATCACTTCTGCCTGGTGTTACCGATGTGTCTTACCTTACGGGTGCCAGTGTCGCTGAGGCAATGGGCTTACGCGGTTTTGATCGCCCTGATGTAGCAGAAATTATTTTTAAAAAAGACGTTTTCCGCCAGTGGGCACAGAAGAAGGGTTATCCAGTCCCTGTGGCCGTGAGCTGTCCTGAAGAGGCGGCGCAACTTCCGTTACCGTTGATGATAAAACCTGTCGATTCCTACAGCGGATTAGGGATTTCACTGGTGACTGAGCGCGAACACATCTCCGCCGCCTGGCGAGACGCCTGTGCGGCATCATCCTGTGGCCAGGCACTTATAGAGCGCTGGATAGCCGGTGATTTACACAGCCACTCCGCTTTTATCGTGAATGGAAAAGTGGCGGTCGAATATTTTGTTGATGAATTTTGTACCGTTTATCCCTGGCAGGTAAACAGTAGTAGCCTCAGCCTCAATCTTCCTGCGTCGATAAAAGACCAGGTCAGCGACTGTATACAGGCACTCGTTGATGAGCTCGGGCTTTGTGATGGTTTACTGCACACTCAGTTTATCTCGGATGGTAAAAGCTTTTCTCTGATAGAAATGACACGCCGATGCCCGGGTGACCTGTATAATCAACTCATTGAAAACTCTACAGACACGCCTTATTCACTCTGGTTCATCCATGCCTTTACCGGCACGCCTTTTACGCCAGCCAGTCGGCGTCCCGAACATGTCAGATTAATCGCTCGCCATACTGTGTCCGTTGATCAGGAACAAACCTTTACCTCCGTCAGCTTCGCAGCATTACCGGCCAATATCCTTTCTTTTCTGCCACTTAAGAAAACAGGCGAGAGAATCCAGCGCGCGCCTCACGATCGCGCCGCGCTTATTTTTGCTGAATTCCACCAACGTGATGAACTGGCCCGCTTCACACCACAGTTAAAAAATTTTTTTACGCTTGGTAAGTACTAGGAAACCGATATGAAAAAACGACTACAACTTGGTTTTATTGGCGGTGGCGCGAATTCGGCTATTGGTCTTACCCATAAAATTGCCTCACAGCTCGACGGGGATTTTACGCTTGTGGCGGGCTGTTTTAGCCGCAATCCTGAGCAGAATCGTCACACGGGTGAGAGCTGGAATATTCATCCTGAACGTATTTATGACAGTATTCAGGCGTTTATTTTACAGGAGCGCCACCATCTTGACGCAGTTGCGGTGTTAACACCTACCCCTGACCATCATGAAATTATCACCGCCTGTTTCGAAAACGGTCTGGCTGTAATTTGCGAAAAGGCAATGGTTGAAAGCCATCAAAGCGCTTTGCACATCATGAACAGCGAGCACCAACATCAGGCTAAATTGTTTGTCACTTATAATTACAGTGGCTATCCCATGGTGCGCGAACTGCAAAAGCGCGTACAGCGGGGCGATTTCGGGGCCATTCAGCAGGTCATGGTTGAAATGCCTCAGGAAGGTTTTGCACGCCATAATCAGCATGGCGATGTGCCAAAACCGCAGAGATGGCGGCAGCAGGATGCCGTCATTCCAACCGTTTCGCTCGATCTTGGCGTTCATGTTCACCAGCTTATTGAATTTATCACCGGGGATCACGCCGTCGATATTTATGCGATCAATGATACCTACGCCAAAATTCCCGGCGTTATCGACACCGTACATATCTTATCGCGTTATCAAAGCGGTATGACGTGTAATTACTGGTATGGCAAAGCCGCTCTGGGATACCGAAATGGCCTGCGGATTCGCGTCATGGGAAGTCAGGGCAGCGCAGAATGGCTCCAGATGGATCCTGAATTCCTGTATGTCAGCGGTTTGCAAGGCAGTCGTTCTGTTATCGATCGCACAGCCAATGACAACATTGTTGCTGCTGATGCACGTTACTGCCGTTTTAAAGCGGGTCACCCTGCTGGCTTTATTGAAGCATTTGCCAATTATTATGCTGACATTGCCTCTGCATTGAGAGGGGAACCTAACGATTACGTGATGGGTTCAGACGTTGCGGCTCGCGGGCTTCACTTTCTTGAAAGTGCCGCGAAAAGTGCAACAAGTCAGCAAAAATGTACCCTTTGTACAATAAAAAGATAAAATATAACGGAGTTCCTCATGAGTTTTCTTAGTGAAATAGTCGAGAAAAATAACCATTTTCTCGTTACGCTGGAGAAAATGTACCAAAACGGTAATCCGGTAGTCCTCATTGGCGCAGGCTGTCTGGCTACCAAGACCAGTGAATATATGGCGCGTAATCATTTGCATATCGATTATGTAGCGGTCAATGAAATGTATTTTTCTCCTGGTCAAACGTTAAACGAACTGACTGTTGTCCCTCTGGAAAGTTTGCTCAACACCAATAAAAAATATAATTTTATTATTGCACTACAGTATGTGGAGCAGGCGTTTTTAAATTCATTATCAGACGTTCAATCTGAAGTGCTGGTCTATGACCCCTCTTTTACGGGCGTAAACACCGAAGATATTATTTCCTATGATTTTTGTCAGACCCATGCTGACGCCCTGCATTCCTTATATGAAAGTCTTGGTGATGATAAATCTCGCGAGACGTTTATCGCATTCATGAATCAGCGTATTAGCGCACGCCCTGACTATATTAAAACAGTGTATGATGAGAACCATTACTTCCCAACCGACATTGTCGCGTTGAGTAAGTCCGAGGTTTTTGTTGACTGTGGTGCTTATAATGGTGACAGCGTGAATGCTTTCGAAGCCGCACTGGCCACCCGCGGACTCCCTTCGCCGAAAAAAATCTTTGCCTTCGAACCTGACGACGTCAATTATCCGTTGCTGTGTGCCGCTACAGCGGATAAAGCGTATTGTGAATGCCACCAGGCAGGCGTATGGAGTGAAGAGACAACGCTGTATTTCGACTCAGGAAAAGCGTTGGATTCAAAAATTACTGAAAAGGTCACGACTAACAGTATCGCATTAACCACACTCGATAGCGTTATTGCGGACAGTAAGGTGACGTTTATCAAAATGGATATTGAAGGCGCTGAGCTTTCTGCGCTGGAGGGGGCGAAAAACAGTATTCAACGCTGTTACCCACTGTTGGCAATCAGCGCTTATCACAAACCGGATGATCTTATAAAGATTCCTGCTTATATCAAAAGCATTATGCCCGGGTATCGATTTTATCTCCGCGCCCATCATCCTGTTCATGCTTTTGAACTGGTGTTGTACGCGATTCCTGCCTGATTTTTTCTTTGCATCAGCCCGGCTCTCGCGTATCAGCCGGGCAGAGTTGTTCTCATTACCTGTATCCGTCGTCTGTGCCCTTCCCGTTTCTTTTTCGATATACCGCTGTCAGCAACGATTTTTTGAGATGAGAAACGATTAAGAAAGCAAGATCGTGCAGATGGAAAGCATGTGAGATGTGCAGCGTCAGGCAAACGCATGTTCCCTTTTGCCTGACGGGCTTGTAAAGATCCGGATTGAAGCCTTACGCAGCATTCACATTGCTGGCGCGCATAATAATGTTAATAATCTCATCCTGATCCGCTTCCGCCAGGTTTGGATGCACCGGTAAACACAACACCTGCTGAGAAATTTGACTGGCCACCGGCAAATTTGAAGGAGCCGATGATTCATAGCCTTTGTACATCGGGAAATCGGAGATGAGCGGATAAAAATACCGTCTGACATAAATATTTTGGCTTTTGAAGTGATGATACAGTTCATCACGCGTCATCGGGAATAATCCCGCGTGAACAAAGACCGGGCAATACGCATAGTTCCAGTCGGTTTCATCAACGAGCGGTAGTAGCGTAAGTCCGTGTATATGCCCTAATGCCTGCTGATATTTTTCGTAGATGACTTTACGCTTAGCCAGCGCTGAATCCACATGCTTCAGCTGGAGTAATCCAAATGCCGCCTGAACTTCATTCATTTTGCCATTGATACCCGGCGCAACCACCGTGGTTTCATCGGCAAAGCCAAAATTCTTTAAATAATCAATACGTCGTTTGATTTTTTCATTCGGGCAGATAATGGCGCCGCCTTCAAACGTGTTAAATACCTTTGTCGCATGGAAGCTTAAAACAGAAAGATCGCCGTGATTCAGGATACTGACGTTTTTTTGTTTAACACCAAAACAGTGCGCGGCATCGTAGATGACTTTCAGACCGTAGTTGTCGGCAATACGTTGAATGCGGTCGACATCGCAGGGAATGCCATAGCAGTGAACGGGTAAAATTGCACTGGTGGTAGGCGTAATGGCGGACTCGATTTTTTCAGGATCGATATTGCAGGTAACAGGATCAATATCGACGAATATGGGTTTTATGCCGTTCCATAATAAGGAATGGGATGTCGCGACGAAAGAATAAGGAGTGGTAATCACCTCCCCCGTGATTCTGAGCGCCTGTAGCGCCGTCACCAGCGCCAGGGTACCGTTCGCGAACAAACTGAGGTGCTCGACACCGAGATAATCGGCAAGGGCCCGTTCCAGCTCCTGGTGATACGGACCACCATTTGTGAGCTGTTTACTGCCCCAGATACGTTCTAAATAAGGCAGGAACTCTTCCAGGGGCGGCAGAAGAGGACTTGTCACCAGCACATTTGATGAGGGTTTGTTTATCTTCATCGGATAACTTCCTGACCTTAAATAATTGTTGAATGCGTACAGGGCTTTTATCTGGCGCGCTGTCTCTGCACGTCATTTATGCCTGAGTGGCTTCAGATAACGCCTGTATCCGGCCGAAAAGTGTCATAAGCGCGTCCTGGTTTACCTCGTTATACGCTTTTTCTTTCAATTGCTGACTGAGCGTGTCACTCAGCGACGTATCAGCACAAAGCGTTGCGATAGCCTCTTTCCAGGCGTTCGGGTTATGTTTTACTCTCCAGCCGGGAACGGACTCACCGAATGTAGGATGATCGCTATACATCGCCGGTATCCCCATTACCGCTAACTGCGTGAGTACGTTGTTATCTTTGTAACGGTTTTCATCATTGTTGCAGCGCGGAAGCACGGCGATATCGGCGTCACAATGCAGCAACTGCGCGACCAGGCGGGCCTCAGTCTGAAAACGGTACGTTTCCCTGATATAAGGCAGCCATTCCGGCGGACAATGTCCAATGACAATCCAGTCAAGCTTTTCCGCACTTGTCGTTATCGCTGGAGTCAGTAATTCACAATCTTTCTTCCTGAGATCGTATGTGAAACACACGACACGGCATTTGTCTTTTTTCTGCTTAACCCTATCCTGACAGGGTTGCACTAAAACATTGGGAAGAATAACGACAGGTTTATGGCGCTTTTTGAGCCAATTGGCCAGTGCATCGCTGTACGTTAGCCAGTTATCGATAACATTATCTTCAATTAATTTTTTATATTTCCGCGCATTCGGATCGTCCTGAATAAGATAATGAACACGACAGGTTATGGCGTTTTTGAGTTGCCTGATTGTCTGGCAGGCGAGATCCGTCAGTTCGCCGCTGATAACGAGCTCGTCAGGATGATGCCGCAATAATTCTGGCGCGGAGGGTATCTGTTCAAGAAGCACGCTTTTGACGCCACCGGCATTCATCAGCCTGTCCAGCGCGGTGGTAAATCGCTGCACGCCAGTATCATTCTGATCCTGCGCGATAAAAATGACGGTGCGTGTTTCGCCAAGTTTGAGCGGGTTCCAGCCCGTGACTAACGTGCTGTCTGCGGTAAAAAGGGTTCTGTTCAGGCTTAAATTTTTATTATAAGCCGGATCATCTGCCAGAACAGGGAGCCAGGCGTGATAGAAACGGTCAAGTTCCTGTGAAGGCGACAACGCATATTGTGGCGGAAAGTCCGTCACGGCTTCCTGTTTTGCTACAACGCTGTAAGGTGTGCATATTGCCCGACCGCCCAGCTGAACCAGTCGCAGATTCAGGTCCAGTCTGGCCAGCAGAGGTTGTGTATAAGCCGTATCAAATCCACCGACCTCCAGCCATCTGTCTTTTCTGATTAACAGACAGTCTGTGGCCAACGTCGAATAACTACAGTCGCTTTGATAGCGTGACAGGTAGCCTGCATTGCCCCATCTTTCGGCATACCCAACGGGGAAGGCCAGGCCCCTGACCCCAAGAATTTCTCCGGCACATAAGATCTGACTGTCCAGGTTGATAATATGAGGCGCGACGCAGACAACATCATGCCGCAGGGCATGACATGCCAGCGCCTCCAGCCAGCCGCGGCTGACAAATAAAACACGGGGATCCAATAACAGCAGAAACTCGCCTTCTGCCTGCCCTACTGCCTCATTAATCGCCGCTTCCTGGGTTTGGCTGCCATGACTTTTCAGGATGTTGATGTTAACCGACGCTGTTGACAAATTTGTCGTCAGCCAGGCCGTGATGGCCTCAGAGGTCGCCGGCGTCACAATAACAATCAACTGGCATACAGGTTGATGGGTTTGTTCAAATAACGTAGTGATGCAACACTGCAGTTGATGGATATTTGTGCCAGCGACAAGTATGATGCTGAGCGAAATCACCGGCTCCGTGCTGTATCTTAACCGCCACGGCTTACCCGGCTGGTGCTCCACTACACCCTGGCTGAAGCCCTGCTGCTGAAGATAAGATTGCAACACAGCATGTTCCTGCTGCAGATCCTGTGCCACACAGCTGTTCAGAGGCGTCACGGTAAAGACCTCTGAAACATGACCAAACACGTTGCTATCGCGCGTAGCTAACAGTCGCGTAATCGCATCCAGCTCATAGCACGCGGATAAATCAGCATTAAACCCGCCGATAGCCATCAAGGCGTTTCGCGCGAAGATCCCGCGCTTAAGGTAGAGTGAAGGCTGACTCAGAAAAAGGTCCGGGCAAAATGCAGGCTTAAAATGAGGATGAATTTTCCCTTCCTTGTCAGAGAGGCCTTCATCCGCGTAAACAAAGGCGCATCCCGTTCTGCTGTGCAAGGCCTCAGCAAGGAGTCGTAAACTTTCCGCTGTAAACTGACACCCGGCAGGAACGACGTATATCCAGTCGTAAACGTTCTGCTCCAGATGACAATTCATTTCATTCAGCCACACATCAGACCGAATCTGAAAGACACGATCGTCAGAAACGTGGCACGTTTCCTGCGGCGTCGCCAGTAAAACGGCGCATCCTGTTACCTGATCTAACTGAGGCAATAAGGCATTCAGCGTCGAGGTCCTGTCCGCTTCGCTGCCTGGCTGGACGGCAATCAGCATTCTGAGGAGTGGCAGTGATGAAGTACTCTGCACCTCTTCAGCAGGAGCCGGAAGTTGCCGCTTATACAGCCAGTCATTCAAAGCGTGTCGCTTATCCTGCGCGGCACGTTGTTCGGCCTTTTCTTGTGTCAACGTAACGAAGTTTTCAAACTGTTGCTGACTTCGCGCGCGTCGGACCAGAAAATAGTCTCGCATCTTCCATAAATTCTGGCGCTCGGTATCAATAGCTTCCTGGGTGTTTTCCCAGCAAAATCCAGCGCCACCGTTGTCACGCACGGTTTCCTGCGTAATGGCATACTTTTCATAACCCGGTGCGGTTAACGCAACTACAGGACTGCCGCATAAAATCGCCATTGCGCAGGTGCCCGAGGACTCATACGAATAAAATACGCGCGTACGCTTGAGCACAACGGCAAGTTCTTTCAGCGTCAATGGGTTTGCCATGGACAAGATTTTGGTATCCGCGGGTAGCTGGATGAAATCAACGACCGACTCAGGCACACGATTCAGGTAGAGGATATTCAGGTCTTTCTGCGGGTTGTCGTCACAAAATAATTGCAGATCAAAGGATTCGATTCCCAATATTTGTGGGTCAACGGCTTTTTCAGCAAACTCATTGCGGTACCAGAAAAATAAATCATCCGGTCCTTCATGGATCCGGTTATTCATGATCACGCCTTCCCGGTTCAGCATATAGCGAACACATACGGGCGCGGAAAGAGGATTACCCGATACGATTTCAGGGTAAATGGCAATCCAGGGTTGCCCGCTGTTTTGAATAACTTTCCAGTCTTCACTGTTTATCACCGGCGTATTCCATTCTGGATTCACGCGGCAATTAACCATCCAGGCTTTACCGCCCTGTTCATTAATCATGTGGCAGAGCTGATGGATAACCTGAACGCCTGATGAAGATTCGATGTAATCCGGTGCCAGAAGTAAGTAAGGAAAGGTGAACCCACGCATAACAGCCTCTTTTTCTACAGGCGCGACAATGAAAAGCTGGCGTTGCCTGAACGTTGTGTGTCTCTATGGAGACGTTATGTCCGGTCATGTAACGACGGCGTCATCATCAGGACGACGCGCCGCCACTGTCTCAGGCAGAAAGCCAACCTCTCTGCCATTCGTTTAATCCCTGCTCCCTCAGGTACCAGTCCTGATGGACCGCCGCGCGAAGTTGATCGCCCAGACGACGAGTGGCATCCATATCCGCAAGGTGCGCGCGTATAGCGCCCATCCAGTCTTTAAAGCGGTTTTCAACGAGCGTGACGGGCAGGCCACAACGATAGGGTTCGATACTGGTGGCAATGATCGGCACGCCACAGGTGCCGATCTCCAGTAACCGCAAATTACTTTTGCATTCATTGAACTGGTTGACTTCGAGCGGCACCAGTGCCAGATCCAGGTTCAGGCTGGCCAGCTTTTCTGGGTACATATCAAACGGCACGCCAGTGTGGAACTCACAGTGCACGCCCCGCGGTTTCATTCCCATGAAAACCCATTCAACCTTGTCTTCCAGCTCCTTGATAAGCGGCAGCAAAATTTGCAGGTCACCGGCATGTGTACTGCCGCCCGCCCAGCCGATACGCACTTTACGCCCCACGCCGCGCTGGCTGGTCAAATGGCCCCACTGACCTTCTGCGAG
Organism: Pantoea sp. SGAir0183; assembly: GCF_043545505.1. Classification (NCBI taxonomy): domain Bacteria; kingdom Pseudomonadati; phylum Pseudomonadota; class Gammaproteobacteria; order Enterobacterales; family Erwiniaceae; genus Pantoea; species Pantoea sp. SGAir0183. The sequence continues at coordinate 1,822,311 of NZ_CP028053.1, read as the reverse complement.
ACGGTTCTGTGCAATGCGGATATCATGATGGAAACGGCTGTAGGCATCCGCTAACGGTGCGGTTGACACAACCACCCAGTCCGCGCACTCCATTACTTTGCGAAGATTTTTGACAATCTGTTTAGGGAACTGGTTACGGTTGCCATTTTTTACCGGTACGTTGAGCAGGTAGTCGTCGTACTCAACCACAATTTTGGCATCGCAGACGTCGCGATATTGCGCCATGACCGACGGGAAACGACCGCCACTCAGCGACTCCAGCACAATAATATCAGGCTGTAAAAGTGCGACTTCCATTACGCCGGGAATTTGCTGAGTGAGTCCGCCCTCAAGCAGCAACTGACTTTCCATGGCCTTGAACGGTTGCAGGATGCGGTGATTGCCACATCCCTGCCAGTCGACATGGTGTGCGAGCACGACAGGCAGTGGCCTGCCCGGCAGCGGCTGCTGAAAACGCGCCGTCCCTGCACCCAGCGTAAACGGTTTACCTGCCCGCTGCATCAGCGGATGGTTACTGGGATCCTTTAACAGCGTGGCGCGCCACTGCTGGCGAAGCCGACTATAGTCATGCTGAAACGGCCTTTCCTGTACGTTGAACTTTTCTGGCATCAACCGCGTTGCACCGCCCATATGGCGAACACGCGACCACGGCGTCCAGACGTTTAAGTAACCTTGTTGCTGCGCACGTAACCCCAAATCGACATCCGCGAAGTAAAGCGGGAAATCGTTCTCAGCAAAGCCACCCAGACTAAAGAACACGTCTTTACGGACCATCATGCAGGACGCACTCACTGCAGCAAGATTGTGCTCCGTTTGCAGATAGCTCTGGAAACCTCTGGCATGTTCCTGCATCCCTTCCCACGGACTGTCAACGCCGTTCTGTACACCCAGCAGATAACCACCGTGCTGAACCCGGCCATCGTGGTATTCAAGGCGCGCCCCGACTAATGCGACCTCTGGCCGCAGTGCATGCTCCAGCAGCGCATCCAGCCAGTCAGGTTGCGTAATCTGGCAGTCGTTATCCAGGAACAACAGGACGTCGCCCTTCGCCTGCTCTGCCGCGCGATTATGCATGGCGGCGAAATTAAACGGCGCGTCGTAACGCAGTACCTTAATCTGTTCGATATTGAGTTTGTCGAGATCGTTGAGAAAGGTACAGGCCTGCGCATCCACGGACTGATTGTCGACGATCAGTAATTCATAATAGGGATAACGCGTTTTCTCCATCAACGTATCGATGCAGGCACGGAGTAAGGCGGCATGGTCACGCGTGGGGACGATAATGGAAATGAGAGGCTGCGTGTCCCACTGATAGCGCACCCGTGCAAAACCGGGATTCATGCCGGCATTAAGTGACGCTTTTATCCCTAAACGCTGTAAATGCGCCTCGACAACGCGCCGATAGCCGGCTTCACAGGACTGCGCTTCATGCCAGCGCCCGTTCTCTTTTTGGCCTCTGACTACGACATCTGACACATGTCCAAGCGCGCCCGGTCCCTGATTTTCAATGCAACGCCACAGCCATTCATACATGATCAGAGGATTGACGGCATCCTCGCCCTTCCCCGCCGCCTGCACTTTCCGGCGGTCAAACAGCAACGTGCGGCCTACGTAAGGCGTACTTCTTAACAGATCGATATTGGGATCGGGACGAAGAATCGCTCCCGGCTCATTCATATCATCATTGAAGGTTTCATCGACATACCACACAGCCGTTTCCGGGCGTCGCAAACGCTGCTCTGCCAGCAACAGCAACGCGTCAGGCAAAAGCTCATCCCCTGCCATCACCAGCAGCAGCGCGGCTGGCCCGGTTTGGTGATAAACGACCTCGTTAAGTTCAGCGACCCAGCCTGAGGCACAGGCGCTTATCGTCCCCTCATTTAACTCAATGTCGACATCGCTCAGTAACATGACCGTCGCGGGCGGCAATGTTTGCTGCCTGACGGCGGCAAGGGAACGTTCACAGGCTGCGGCATCACCGTTTTCATCAATGATCACGATCCCGATGTCGCCACTTTCGGGCACAGACTGAATAAATGACTGTAACGCTGCGCGTCGGGCTTCGGTAATTGACCTGTCTTTCAGCCACTGCTCAATAGAGTAATTTTTATCGGCCCAGGACAGGACGGACTGTCTGTGAAAGCGTAACGCATGTTGCGCCGGGTCATCCATGGACCAGCGTTTGGGCGCAGGGAGCTGGCTGAGGATAGTCTGGATCGCAGCAGGCATCGTCCATTTATCGCCAAAGCGGCCCTGGTTTGCCCGGGTCCATGCCACGGCCTCACTGAAACCCCGTTTGAGTGCGGCGATCCACTCCTCCGTCTCCGGGCAAAACTGCAGATTCACCACGGTAAAATGCGATTGTTCAAACTCCTGAAGGTTATGCGCGTTAAGATAACCTTCCACACCGGTTGTAGACGCTAAAAATACCGGAATCCCCAGTATTAACGCCTTGGCCACAATTTCATCGCCACCCATGACCATATCGTAGTTATCCAGCCACTCAGGCTCAATCCGACTCACAGGCTGGCTACAGTCGAACCATTCCAGCGTAATGGACTGACTTTTCAGTTGCTGTTGCAGCTCATACATTTCGGCGGAAATATCCGGGGCGTAATAAAGTATGCGTTTGAGCGCAGTGCGGGCATTACGAGATGGATAGCAACTGAATGCGGAAGGAACGGTAAACGGCAAAACAGCGATCTGACTGGATAGCAGTCCGTTTTGCAGCAAACGTTCTGACACCACAGGCGACAAACTCAATGACAGGGAGGCGAGCTGATTTTCCAGCTCAGCGCCCCACGGCATATAAATGTCATGATAATCATAAAAGTGGCGGAAAATAACCGGGGCCGTGCCTGTTAACGTTTCCAGCACGGGTAACAATTTTTGTGCAATAAAACCCTTATAGACCCAGATGAGGCTATAAGCATCAGCGAGTGTGCCTTGCTTATCACTGATAATGCGGAAAGCCGGGTTGGATTTGTACTTTTCCAGTTCAAACGACAGCGTTTTACCATAGGTACTGGTGACAATATCCACCTGCCATCCCCAGGTTAAAAAAACATCAATGATATCGAGCGCCTCATTCACGTGAAGAGAAAACTGCTCAACTCGGTCAATGCTTATTAAAAGCCTGTTCATCTGACATCCTCTGGTTGTGCATAGCACTATCCTGCACGTAAGTACCTTACCTGTTTCAGACTATTGTAAATTTTTGGGCATTAACTTAGGGCGGGAAAAGCTATAGCAAAGCGGGCTAATTAGACCGATTAAAAAAAACGCCCTCATTTCTGAGAGCGTTTTTAATCTGACGGGCTGTGCGGCGATTAACGCAGCAGAGACAGCATGGTCTGTGGCACCTGGTTGGCCTGTGCCAGTACAGAAGAACCGGCCTGCTGCAGGATCTGCGCGCGGGACATGTTTGACACTTCCGTTGCGTAGTCCGCATCCTGAATACGGCTGCGGGCAGCGGTCAGGTTGGTCACGGTGTTGTTCAGGTTGCTGATGGTGGACTCAAAACGGTTCTGAGACGCACCCAGCAGGCTGCGCTGGTTGTCGACCGCTTTGATGGCCGCATCGATGTCCGCCAGAGGTGAACCATCGGTGGTGCCACCGCTTGTTACGGTCCCGCTCATCACGTCAAAACCTTCAGCCGCGGTAGTACGCGCGTTGCCATTGATAGTCTGACCGGTTGTCTGAGCAGTCGCACCAGAGGTATTGAACAGGTTGAAACCGTTGCTTGCACTGATGGTGATACCGATGGTTTCGCCGTCTTTTGCGCCAACCTGGAAGTTATACGTCTGAGAACCTGAACCGGTATTCAACACTTTAATACCGTTAAAGTCAGTCTGCTGAGTAACGCGGTTGATCTCTTCCATGCGCTGGTTAACTTCCGCCTGGATTGAGTCAATGTCAGACGCTGAGTTAGAGCTGTTCTGCGCCTGAACGGTCAGGTCACGTACACGCTGCAGGTTGTTGTTCACTTCAGTCAGGGCGCCTTCAGCCGTCTGCGACAGAGAGATACCGTCGTTGGCGTTACGGGCTGCAACGGTCAGGCCGTTGATGTTAGAGCTGAAGCGGTTAGCGATAGCTTCGCCGGCTGCGTCGTCTTTTGCGCTGTTAATACGCAGGCCAGAAGACAGGCGCTCAATCGCCGTACCCAGTGATGACTGAGATTTGGTCAGGTTGTTCTGAGTAACCAGCGACAGGGTATTGGTATTAATGACTGCCATAATAATTATCCTTCATGATGATAGGGTTCAGATTTGGGCTGCGGCTTTATCGCCTTCATTATTGTTATCGTCGAACGGGGGACAAACTTTATACATTACTTAAATTTTTTTAACTGATTTGGCAAAAAAAAACGCCCTCATTTCTGAGGGCGCTTTTAATCAGACGGGCTGTGCGGCGATTAACGCAGCAGAGACAGCATGGTCTGTGGCACCTGGTTGGCCTGTGCCAGTACAGAAGAACCGGCCTGCTGCAGGATCTGCGCGCGGGACATGTTTGACACTTCTGTCGCGTAGTCCGCATCCTGAATACGGCTGCGGGCAGCGGTCAGGTTGGTCACGGTGTTGTTCAGGTTGCTGATGGTGGACTCAAAACGGTTCTGAGACGCACCCAGCAGGCTGCGCTGGTTGTCAACGGCTTTGATCGCCTTGTCAATGTCGGCCAGCGGTGTGGTGCCTGCTGCAGTACCGCCGGTACCGCCGGTTACTGCGCCTTTCAGCACGTCGAAACCGATAGCTGAAGTGGTACGCGCGTTACCGTTAACGGTCTGACCGGTTGTTGAGCTGGTGTTCTGAGTGGTGCCAGACTGGCCCGCTGCTGCCAGGTCAAAACCGTCGCTTGAGCTGATGGTGATACCGATGGTTTCGCCGTCTTTTGCGCCAACCTGGAAGTTATAAGTGGTGCTGCCTGAACCGGTGTTCAGAACTTTGATGCCGTTGAAATCGGTCTGCTTGGTGACGCGGTCGATTTCCTGCATACGCTGGTTAACTTCAGCCTGGATTGAGTCGATGTCAGATGCTGAGTTAGAGCTGTTCTGCGCCTGAACGGTCAGGTCACGTACGCGCTGCAGGTTGTTGTTCACTTCAGTCAGGGCGCCTTCAGCCGTCTGCGACAGAGAGATACCGTCGTTGGCGTTACGGGCTGCAACGGTCAGGCCGTTGATGTTAGAGCTGAAGCGGTTAGCGATGGCTTCGCCGGCTGCATCGTCTTTTGCGCTGTTGATACGCAGGCCAGAAGACAGGCGCTCAATTGCAGTACCCAGAGAAGACTGTGACTTGCTCAGGTTGTTCTGGGTAACCAGCGACAGGGTATTGGTGTTAATAACGGCCATGATAATTATCCTTCATAAATAATGTCGGGGGTCAGGTGTTAATCCTGCGGCTTTATCGCCTTCACTATTGTTATCGCCCGTCGGGGCTAAAACTTTAGAGAGAATGACGGCTTTTATTTTAATGAGACAGGAAGGCATCCTGGCGGAATGGCGGGGTTATCAAAAAATAGTGCTGTCGCTGTTACGCTTTCTGATGACATTAACTCAGCGCAAACAATCATTGCCCCATCGACAATAAGCATTGCGCGAACCTTAGTTTGTCAAACGACAGTCAGACAACCCTGTGAGAGAGCTTCGGGCAGACTGTCATACCCGGAAAATACACCGTCTGCTGGATCCATCAACAATAAAAAAGCGCCCTCATCACTGGGGGCGCTTTTAATCAGACGGGCTGTGCGGCGATTAACGCAGCAGAGACAGCATGGTCTGTGGCACCTGGTTAGCCTGTGCCAGTACAGAAGAACCGGCCTGCTGCAGGATCTGCGCGCGGGACATGTTTGACACTTCTGTCGCGTAGTCCGCATCCTGAATACGGCTGCGGGCAGCGGTCAGGTTGGTCACGGTGTTGTTCAGGTTGCTGATGGTGGACTCAAAACGGTTCTGAGACGCACCCAGCAGGCTGCGCTGGTTGTCAACGGCTTTGATCGCCTTGTCAATGTCGGCCAGCGGTGTGGTGCCTGCTGCAGTACCGCCGGTACCGCCGGTTACTGCGCCTTTCAGCACGTCGAAACCGATAGCTGAAGTGGTACGCGCGTTACCGTTAACGGTCTGACCGGTTGTTGAGCTGGTGTTCTGAGTGGTGCCAGACTGGCCCGCTGCTGCCAGGTCAAAACCGTCGCTTGAGCTGATGGTGATACCGATGGTTTCGCCGTCTTTTGCGCCAACCTGGAAGTTATAAGTGGTGCTGCCTGAACCGGTGTTCAGAACTTTGATGCCGTTGAAATCGGTCTGCTTGGTGACGCGGTCGATTTCCTGCATACGCTGGTTAACTTCAGCCTGGATTGAGTCGATGTCAGATGCTGAGTTAGAGCTGTTCTGCGCCTGAACGGTCAGGTCACGTACACGCTGCAGGTTGTTGTTCACTTCAGTCAGGGCGCCTTCAGCCGTCTGCGACAGAGAGATACCGTCGTTGGCGTTACGGGCTGCAACGGTCAGGCCGTTGATGTTAGAGCTGAAGCGGTTAGCGATAGCTTCGCCGGCTGCATCGTCTTTTGCGCTGTTGATACGCAGGCCAGAAGACAGGCGCTCAATTGCAGTACCCAGAGAAGACTGTGACTTGCTCAGGTTGTTCTGGGTAACCAGCGACAGGGTATTGGTGTTAATCACTGCCATGATGTTTTTCCTTTAAAAAATTGAGCCATATTAGGCGTCTGAATTCGGCTAGCTTACCGACAACCTGATTATCGTCAGCCCTCGTTCAACCTTTAGAAAAAAAATTCAGTAATTTTTCGCCAGCCAAATCCGGGAAGACAATTAAAGAAAGGGGTTTTATTCAGCCATCAATTTTTTCAGAGACAGGCTAATCTTTTGCCACTCGCTGCCGATACCCATTTCACTTAACGTAAACTCGTAAAGGATTAAAGCATGGCAAGTGTAAGTTCACTCGGTGCTGGTACGAACCTCGACCTGAATACTCTCTACAGCAGCCTGGAATCCGCTGAGCAGACTAAACTGACGCCTATTACTAAGCAGCAGGCGTCCTATAACGCTCAGCTTACCGCCTGGGGCGTGGTGAAAACCGGCCTGTCAAAATTGCAGACCGCGGCGGCGGCATTGCAAAATGCCTCGACGATTGCGGCTACGAAAGTCACCAGCACGAATACCGCTTTCACTGCCACGCTGGCGAGCAAAGCCTCCGCCGGTAACTATTCTATTGAGGTTACTCAACTCGCCTCTTCGCAATCGCTGCTGTCAAAATCAGCCAGCAGTAAAGATACCGATTTAGGTGATCAGAGCCTGGCATCTCGCACGATTACGATTTCCCAGTCTGGGCAGAAATCGCCGCTCACGGTAACACTGAGCAAAGATCAAACCAGCCTGTCTGATATTCGCGATGCGATTAATAAACAGCAAGGCAGCGTAAACGCCAGTATTATTAAAGCAGACGATAATACCTATTATCTGTCTCTGACTGCACGCGACAGTGGCACAGCGAATGCGATGACGGTCAGTACGGACGACGGCACGCTGTCCCAGTATATTAATTACAGTTCGGGTGGCAGCAGCAACGCGATGACCGAACAGGTTGCCGCTAAAGATGCGCAGTTAAAAATTAACGGCGTGTCCATCACCCGCAGCAGCAATACCGTCACGGACGCGCCTGAAGGTGTCACGCTGAACCTGACGAAAACCACCGCTACAAATACACCGGAAACGCTGACCGTCGCCACAGACAATCAGCCAATGACGGCGGCAATCCAGGCTTACGTGGATGCCTACAATTCCCTGCAAACCACTATCGGTAACCAGACGAAATACACCGCGGTGAAAGCGGGTGAGTCGCAAAGTTCCGGTAACGGCGATCTGTTGGGTGATAATACCTTACGTAACATCCAGACCAGCCTGCGCAGTCAACTGTCCAGCGCACAAGCCAGCGGAAACCTGACCAGTCTGTCACAACTGGGGATCACGCAGGACGTTAACGGCAAGCTGACTGTGGACAGCACCAAACTGGACAAAGCCCTGACCAATCAACCGACAGATGTCCTGAACTTTCTGACGGGTGACGGTAAAACAACCGGGTTTGCCACACAGGCAAATAACAAACTGACGCAGATACTGGCCAGTGACGGACAGGTACAAAATGCCACTAACGGCATTAATACCTCACTGAAAAAACTGTCCGATCAGTACGACGAAGTAAACAGCCAGATTGCGGCGACCATGGCGCGTTACAAAACACAGTTTACCAGTCTGTCTACCCTGGTCAGCTCCATGACCCAGACCGGTAACTATTTGACCCAGCAGTTCGCCAAACTATAACAGGAGTGGTAAGCATGTACGCTAAGTCCGGTATTCAGGCCTATGCGCAGGTAGGTGTGGAAAGCGCCGTATTAAGCGCCAGCCCACATCAGCTGGTCGTGCTGCTTTTTGATGGCGCCCTGAGCGCCATGAAAAAAGCTGCCATTTTAATTGAGCAAGGCGATATTCCCGGTAAAGGTAACGCCTTATCTAAGGCCATTAATATCATTACTAACGGGCTGCGCGCAGGCCTGAACCATGAGGTTGGCGGTGAAATTTCCGCTAATCTCGACGATCTGTATGAATATATGACCCGTCGTCTGTTACAGGCTAACCTGAACAACGACCTTGAGGCCATTACGGAAGTCGAAGGCTTGCTCAATAATATTGCGGATGCGTGGAAACAGATTGGCCCTAATTACCAGCCACAGCAGGATACCTTTTAATGAGTTATCCACTCGAGCTGCTAAAAGGATATCAACACTTACTCACGCTCAGTAATGCCATGCTGGAAAATGCCCGGCAGGGACAATGGGATGAGTTGCTTAGTTGCGAATCAACTTACGTTAGTAGCGTCGAGCGTGTTGCGCGTGATAACGATGCCAGTGCGCTGTCAGCATTACAGCGGGCACAAATTCGCCCGGTACTTGAGCAAATTCTGAAGAATGAAACCACGCTGAAGACGTTGCTGGGTGAACGTATGAGCGAACTGCGCTCGCTGGTCACGACCTCAACGCAGCAACACAACATTGTCTCTTCTTACGGCAAGATGGCGGGTAATATCCTTTACCCAAAAGACCAGTAAAGGCCGACTTATGCGGGTAAACACTCTTTTTTTAGTTTACCCGCGTAATTTCTTCACTCTTATCCCATACTTCCAGTTCCCTCTCCTCTGACTGGACGTTTGTCATGCACAACCCAACCCTTTTGCAGTTTTTCCACTGGTATTATCCCGATGGCAGCACGCTGTGGCCGGAAGTCGCAGAAAAAGCGGCCCTGCTTAATGACATCGGCATCAACATGGTCTGGCTGCCCCCTTGCTATAAAGGCGAGTCCGGTGGTTACTCGGTGGGTTATGACAGCTACGATCTCTTCGATTTAGGCGAGTTTGAGCAAAAAGGCAGCGTCGCCACCAAATATGGTGATAAGCAGCAGTTGCTGGCTGCCGTCAATGCGCTGCGCAGCCACAACATTGGCGTGCTGCTGGATGTGGTTCTCAACCATAAAATGGGCGCGGACGAGAAAGAACAGGTGAGCGTAAATCGCGTTAACCCGGATAATCGTGATGAAATTTATCCCGAGGTCGTGGAATGCGAAGCCTGGACAAAGTTTACGTTTCCGGCGCGGGCAGGCGAATACTCGACATTCATCTGGGATCATAAGTGTTTTAGCGGGGTCGACCATATTGAAAATCCCGATGAAAACGGCGTGTTCAAAATTATCAACGATTACACCGCTGAAGGCTGGAACGACCAGGTGGATAACGAGTTAGGTAACTTTGATTATCTGATGGGCGCCAATGTTGATTTCCGCAATAAGGCGGTGAGCGAAGAACTCAAATACTGGGCGCGCTGGGTCATGGAGCAGGTCCCCTGCACCGGCTTTCGTCTGGACGCGGTAAAACATATCCCGGCCTGGTTTTACAAAGACTGGATCGAACATATTCAGGACGTCGCTAACGAACCGCTGTTTATTGTGGCGGAATACTGGTCCTTTGAAACCGAAAAGTTGCAGGAATATATCCATCAGGTGGAAGGCAAAACGCTGCTGTTTGACGCCCCGCTGCATATGAATTTTCATCAGGCGTCTAAAGCCGGCAGCGATTATGACCTGAGCAAAATTTTTGATAACTCGTTGGTATTAGCCGACCCGTGGCATGCCGTGACTATCGTGGCCAACCACGACACACAGCCGCTGCAGTCTCTGGAAGCGCCCGTTGAAGCCTGGTTTAAGCCGCTGGCTTATGCGCTGATTCTGTTGCGCGAGCAAGGCGTTCCGACCATTTTTTATCCGGACCTGTTCGGTGCCCACTATGAGGATGAAGGCGGAGACGGTGAAATGCATCAGGTCGATATGCCGGTCATTCCTGAACTCGAAGGGCTGATTCGTGCCCGTCAGCAATTTGGCTGGGGCGCGCAAACCGATTACTTCGACCATCCTAACTGCGTCGCGTTCAGCCGCAGCGGAACCGCTGAAAAGCCTGGCTGTATTGTGATCATGTCGAATGGCGAAGCGGGGGAAAAACAGATTTCAATGGGAGAAGGATATGCCGGGAAAGTATGGTATGACTATCTGGGACATCAATCCGATACCGTTACGACGGACGACGCCGGCAGCGCCGTGTTTCGCTGTAATGCAGGCAGCGTGAGTGTCTGGGTTGTTGAGGCATAAAACCACAGGTCCGCTGCTTTTTCTGGCGCGGTAACAGCCTGCGCATCAGCGCAAAGCGGTCCTTAAGACCGCTTTGCGTCATTTATTTGTTCAGAACCGGACGCATAATCTCGGGTTCGATATTCTGAATCACATCCACACCGGGATGTTGGGCCGCTTCCTGTAAAGCTTTCTGGCATTCCACCGTGGGTCGATCGACCTTACGCAACGTAAGCCCGTCGTAATCCAGCTCACCGCCATCCAGATCCAGTGTCATGATGCGTAACTGACGCGTAACATTGACATAATCGCCATTCAGCTGCGTCAATTTGCCTGGCTTCGCAATGACCCGTTGCCACTGCCGGCAATCCAGCGTACTGCCGTCCGCGTTGATAATCAGACTCCCAATCGCCTTGTCGCTAATCAGGTTACTCTGCGGCCCAACCGTCTGCCAGTTGCCTTGTAAATTTGCCGGGGCCGGCGTTTGCACCGCACTTTGATAACTGTTTATTTGTGCGCAGCCACTCAGCGCCAGTGTGGCAATCAGCATCCAGTTTTTCATCTTTGATCCCTAAATCCGGTTAATGGCGGCTACGTTATAATTTTTACCGCCAGATGTGCAAGATATCTGAGGGATGAAATCAACGTAAAGCGCGCTTTTCCTGGATTCATCACGCACCGGGTGATGTTTATTCCCTTCCCTGCCCGCTTTTATCGCTGTGAATGAACCTGTCCACTCCGGCCTGACAAGGGAGGCACAACAGGCTACACTGTCGCCCTGCATTACATCTCAGAGATTTGTCATGAAAACTCCAGAAGCTTATTATGCCCAGGCACGCCAAATGTTCTTCACTGCCCATGCCGATTTTCAGGCCGCACTCGATGAACTGACCGAACAGGATGCCCGTGCCGCCAATATGTCCCTGCGTGAATTGCGCGAGTGGCACGCCGAACGCATTTATGCCGCCTTTTTACGCCAGAAAAATCTTGATGGTATGATTTTTTCGATTCAACTGGCAGAGCCGGATAAAGCCGTCGCCGCCGAAGCCATCGAAGCCTATCTCCGATCGCATGCCGAATCTCTGGGAATGAGTTGGGAAGAATTTTGTATTAAGAACGAGCTCTAGCTATACCTCAGCTGTGCGGACAGGAAGAATAACGGCGATGGCGTTGCGCAGCGTCGTGACAACAAACGGTTAATGCCCGTGATGTCCTAGCTGGCGGCAGAAAACCCCGCTGCCGCCAGCGTTAGCCATCACTCTTCTTGTTCGAGCTTTCCCCTCACCTCAACATACTTAGCCACGGCCAGTAATCGGTTGAGGTGCGTGAGCAACAGATCAATATCAGACTGCATGAACTCTGATGAGGAACGCGATGCCGTGACAATGGCATCCTGCACCGTCTCAGAAATCGTTAACGCATTATCTTGTTTCGCCTGGACTAATAAAGCGGCAACCAGCAATGACTGCGCTTCGACCTGAGCAGTCAGTTCCTTTGCATCGACATCCATTTTTGCCAGTTTAAGCAGAATATCAATAACCAATTGTCGCATTGCACTTCTCCCGGTGAGTGAGCGCATATATCGTTAAGAGCGCCCTCAGAGTAAATCAGATAAAAATGCTTTTCTACGCGGGACCTAAAAAACGGATTCATGCAAACATCAGCTTGATACTGTTTTTATTTACAGTAAAATGGCAACGCGATTTTGCCCTGAAGGGATGGTTATTATGTTTGTAGAGTTAATTTACGATAAGCGTAATGTCGCGGGCCTGCCAGGGGCGCGCGACATGATATTGGCAGAGCTTGAAAAGCGTGTGCATCGTGTTTTTCCTGACATCGAGGTCAAGGTGAAACCGATGGAACGTAACGCGATAGAAACCGACCTCAGCAAGAATGATAAAGCCACTGTCGCGCGTCTGGTGGAAGAAATGTTTGATGAAGCCGAGTTTTGGCTGGTGGCGGATTAATCCGTTAATCGCCACCCCTCAGTTAGCGGGAGATACCTTAACTCTCCTGCTCACTGTGGTTGATTTCAATTTCAATATCCTGAATGGCTTTCTCCAGATCTTCCAGCAACGTTCCCTGCTTATTCAGTAATGCGTCAATACGGGCCGCATTCCCTTCATCCTTGTATTCACCGGCATCAAAGGCTAACCAATGGGCGGAAAGCGTCTCAGTATTCGTTTGCGCATAGTGGCGCATTTCTTTCAACTGGGATGCCACGTCACGCAGATAATCGGTTTTGCTTTTGGTTTCGATTGAATCACTCATGCTGTGTTTCCTTTTGGTTGTTTTTCCAATGAAAATATCGTCTGGAGATTTAAAGCTAGGACAATATAGCGGTTTTGCATTAGGAATAATCGGAAGTCACTTTTACAGGACATGGCTTCTCGTCGTGGTCAGGCGGAAAACGGCGGAGTCATACCCCGTCCTTACGTGATGATAATTTTGCTGACGGGTCTCCGCTCACAGCTTTGTTGTGCTGGTCTAGACTTAGAGGACGACAAAGAGGAGCAAACGATGCACAACCAAAGTAACGATAAACGTAAACATGAAGGCGATGTCAGCAAAGGATTACCCGAAGCCGCACCTAATGCGGGAAATGCCTACGAGGAAGATGATCATCCCGCAAACGATGCACCGAAAGATCACGGTGAAGTGCCCAGAAAAAATGATGACAGTCAGGATGATAAAAAGGATCCTTTCAAAGCATCATGACATGTCACTGTCTGCCCACTTAACCGGGGCAGACGGTGATCTGCACCGTGCTTTGAAGCCGGTGCAGTCGTTATTTTAAGGCCAGCAGGATGAGAAGCCATGCCTCCCTGTTCGTTAACCCAGCTGGGCTGGCATGTGGGCTGCTCGCCTGGCAACGGTCAGGGACGGGCGGGCAACAGGCTTTGGCCCTTTATTCACACGGATCGCAGGCGCAGAAAATCGCCGGATACGGGAGCGGGCCCCCTCTGCACATGATCAGGCTTGCTGATTTAAATAATCGACCAGCATCTCAAGATTAATCCGGTGAGGGCCGTCTGGATAAAAAACATCCTGCGCCGGTCGATGGGCATCGAATAACGGTTGCAGATTCACATCCCGATCCAGCAACTGAATCGTCCCCTCAGTCAGTTTGTAAGAAATCACTGTGCAGGAACCCTCCGGGATTTTATCTATAAAATCTGACTTCCGGTTTTCCGAATAGACTTCATATTTAATCTGCTCACCACTTTTTGAGGTCGTGAGAAGTGTTTGAATTAAGTATCTCATGTTGATATATCCGTGAGCAGAATGAATGCTGACATTAATATCAGGCGACAGATTTAAACAGTTAAATATTTTAATTAGATTAGAAGAGGAATATTTCCGTTTGATGTGTAACCGGGGATGCAAGCCGCGTGGTGCCTGTTACGCTGCTGTCGCAACCCGCGTCGCCGTTAAGGTAAACAGGTTTTGCTGGCTTACGAATACATACCAGATTACATCTTTTGCTTTCAGTATTTCATTTTTTACTTCCCACCTTCAGGGATATTTTTAGTTATTAAGCTAACTAATTTTGCTTTTAAAAGTCGTAGAAAAATTACAACATTAGAAATGATATTTTTTGACGCAGGAACCGTGCTGAAAATACTTTAGCGGATGGCGTCATGCAGCCGTAACCGGCACAGCGAAAATGTCATAGTGAACGCCTGCACGGAAGCGAAGGATAAAGATGCAGGATATATTTTCTTTCGGCAAGAAAAGGAGAATAAACACCGACAGGTAGATGTCTGAAGTAAAGGGATGATGAGGCAGGTTGTGGTGCGATAATCGCGTCTCAGACGCTGCCTTGACAGGCCCAAGTCGGCTACCGCGCGCGGCTGGCATGGCCTGAACGCACAGGAAAGGTTATCAGGTGTACGATTGCATCGTTGAACACGTATAAAGCAACAAGAAGGCGCTTTTGGTAAAGCCACATTCTGTGTCGCTCTTGTCCCAACTCAACGCCGCCAGGCATATACCTGATAATAAAGACCCGTTTTCCCGACTACACCTGCATGTTCATGATGTCGGTATAGGCCGAAACCAGCTTGTTCCTGACCTGAATCCCCATCTGCATGGAGATAGACGATTTTTGCAGATCGACCATCACATCGTTTAAAGCGACACCGGGTTTCCCCATTTCGAACGCCTGCGCCTGGCTACGGGCAGTGGTCTGGGTTTCGCTGATTTTGTCCAGAGCGGCTTTCATGGTCGCGCCAAAATCGATATGGCTGTTGACCTCATCGCTTTTGTTATTGGCCTGAAGCGAGGTCATCTGTAACTGCTGTAAAACACCGTCGATTGCCTGAATTGACATGGTTGCTACCTCATTAAAAAAGATGAAGATTTTTGACGTGGGGAGAAGTTAACACATTGTCAATAAGACAAAGCCGCTAAATGACGCTAAAAACCGTGGCTTATTCACCCATCGAATTTTGCGTTTCATCAAATAATGCCAGGCATTGAAGTAGAAATTTTATTTAAGCAGGTCAGGGAGTCTGTTTTGCCATCACAACTAACCCGGTCAATTACGTCAGGCAGGAATCGGTCATGAATGCGAGTGCAGCCGCCACACAAAATGAAGAAACGAAAGGCTTTGGTGACCTTCTCGCTCGCCTGCGTGCCAATCCACGTATTCCGTTAATTGTCGCAGCCGCAGCCGCTATCGCTGTGGTTTTTGCGTTGGTGCTCTGGGCCAAAACACCGAACTACAGCGTATTGTTCAGCAACCTGTCCAATGAGGACGGGGGTGCCATTGTCACGCAGTTGACGCAAATGAATGTCCCTTATCGTTTCGCGGATAACGGCGGTGCATTAATGGTGCCGGAAGATAAGGTGCATGAGCTGCGCCTGCGTCTGGCTGAACAGGGCCTGCCTAAAGGTGGCAACGTCGGTTTTGAACTGCTGGATAAAGAGAAGTTCGGTATCAGCCAGTTCAGCGAGCAGGTGAACTACCAGCGCGCACTGGAAGGCGAGCTGGCACGTACTATCGAATCTCTGGGGCCGGTGAAAACGGCGCGCGTCCATCTGGCGATGCCTAAACCAACCCTGTTCGTACGTGAGCAAAAAGCGCCCTCCGCGTCTGTGACGTTAACTCTGCAGCCAGGCCGTGCGCTGGATGAAGGTCAGATTCAGGCCATCACGCACATGGTTTCCAGCAGCGTGGCCGGTTTACCGCCGGGGAACGTGACCGTAGTCGATCAGAGCGGTCATCTGTTAACCCGTTCTGACGCAGTAGGCCGTGATCTGAACGATGCACAGCTGAAATATGCCGCTGAAGTCGAAGCGCGTTACCAGCAACGTATCGAAGCGATCCTTAACCCGATTCTGGGCCAGGGCAATGTCCATGCGCAGGTAACGGCACAGATTAACTTCGATACCAGTGAACAGACGGATGAGAAGTACCAGCCGAACGGCGATCCGAAAAACGCGTCTATTCGCTCTCAGCAGACCAGTACCAGCGAGCAGACGGGCAGCCCTTATCCGGGCGGCGTACCGGGCGCACTGTCTAACCAGCCTGCGCCAGCCAATACGGCCCCGATCAACACGGCAAATAACAATGCGGCCAATGGCCAGAATGCCAATGGTCAGAACAATGCAGCCAATGGTCAACGGACCAGCACAGCCTCTACCAGCAGTGTACCGACCAACTCGCGCCGTGATGATACGGTGAACTATGAGCTGGATCGTACCATTCGTCATACCAAGATGAATGTGGGTGACGTGCAGCGCCTGTCTGTTGCGGTGGTGGTGAACTATCGCGAAGACGATAAAGGCAAAGCGATTGCGCTGAATGAGCAGCAGCTGAAGCAGATTGAAGACCTGACGCGCGAAGCCATGGGCTATTCACAGACACGGGGTGACACTGTCAACGTGGTGAACTCGCAGTTTAATACCACCGAGCCTGTATCAACTGAACTGCCCTTCTGGCAACAGCAGTCGTTCTTTGATCAGCTGATTAATGCAGGTAAATGGCTGTTGGTTGCGCTGGTGGCGTTCATCCTGTATCGCAAAATGGTGCGTCCGCATGTTCTGCGTAAGAAAGCCGCAGAGCAGGCCGCTGCAGAAGCTCAGGCTGCCCGTGCTGCTCAGCAGAACGATCAGGAAGCTTACAGCGTCCAGCTCAGCAAAGATGAACTTGAGCAGGAACGTAAATCTAATAACCGCATGAGCGCTGAAGTCATGAGCCAGCGTATCCGCGACATGTCTGAAAACGATCCGCGCGTTGTTGCGCTGGTGATTCGCGAATGGATGAGTAACGAACTATGAGTCTGACCGGTACTGAAAAAAGCGCCATTCTGATGATGACCATTGGTGAAGAACGCGCGGCGGAAGTCTTTAAGCACCTGAACCAGCGTGAGGTTCAGCATCTGAGTGCCGCGATGGCCAGCATGCGTCAGGTCTCGCATAAGCAACTGACCGAAGTGCTGCGTGAGTTTGAAGGCGATGCCGAGCAGTTCGCGGCACTGAGCCTCAACTCGAACGATTACCTGCGCTCCGTGCTGACCCGGGCGTTGGGTGAAGAGCGTGCGTCAAGCCTGCTGGAAGATATCCTTGAAACCCGCGATACCACCAGTGGTATGGAAACGCTCAACTTCATGGAACCGCAGGCCGCAGCCGATCTGATTCGCGACGAGCATCCACAGATCATCGCGACTATCCTGGTCCACCTGAAACGGGGTCAGGCTGCCGATATTCTGGCCTTGTTTGATGAGCGCCTGCGTCATGACGTCATGCTGCGTATTGCTACCTTCGGTGGTGTGCAGCCGGCAGCGCTGGCAGAACTGACCGAAGTCCTGAACAGCCTGCTCGACGGTACCAACCTCAAGCGTGCGAAGATGGGCGGCGTGAGAACAGCGGCCGAAATTATCAACCTGATGAAAACGCAGCAGGAAGAAGCGGTTATCGAAGCGGTACGCGACTTCGATGGCGAACTGGCACAGAAAATTATCGACGAGATGTTCCTGTTCGAAAACCTGGTGGAAGTGGACGACCGCAGTATCCAGCGTCTGTTGCAGGAAGTGGAATCCGAGCAGTTGCTGATCGCCCTGAAAGGTGCCGAGCAGCCGCTGCGCGAGAAGTTCCTCCAAAACATGTCAGCCCGTGCGGCCGATATCCTGCGCGACGATCTGGCCAACCGTGGTCCGGTACGTATGTCTGCAGTAGAGAACGAACAGAAAGCGATCCTGCTGGTGGTGCGTCGTCTGGCAGAGTCCGGCGAGATGGTAATCGGTGGCGGCGAGGAAACCTATGTCTGATGCATTTTCCGCCCGCCCCTGGCAACTGTGGCAGCCTGTAGAACTGGGGCGTCATGAAGAGCCCGCGACGATTCAGGCTGAACCCGAAATCGAATTCTTCGAATCAGAAGAAGACGAACAGCAACAGCAGTTTGAGCAGATGCAGCAGCAGTTGCGTAAAGAAGCCCACGGTCAAGGCTACAGCGAAGGCCATCAGCAGGGGTTTAATGAAGGTCAGAAAGCCGGCTATGACGCGGGCTTTCAGCAAGGCCTTGCTGATGCGCAGCAACAGCAGGCTCCCTTACAGGCGCGAATGCAGCAGCTGGTGACGGAATTTCAAAATACGCTGGAATCGCTGGACAGCGTCATTGCTGCCCGCCTGATGCAGCTGGCTCTGGAAGCCGCGCGTTCGGTGATTGGTCAGGCCACCACGGTGGATGGCAGTGCGTTGCTGCGCCAGATTCAGGGCTTACTGCAGCAGGAGCCCATGTTTAGCGGTAAGCCGCAGCTTCGGGTGCATCCTGATGACCTGCTGAGGATTGAACAAACACTGGGGCCAACGCTTGATCTGCACGGCTGGCGTTTACTGGCTGACAATACACTGCACCCCGGCGGCTGCAAGCTCAGTGCCGAAGACGGCGATCTTGACGCGAGCGTGGCAACCCGCTGGCAGGAACTGTGCCGTCTTGCCGCACCTGGAGAGTTTTAATGACCACTCGTCTGAACCGCTGGCTGGGCTCGCTTGATGCCTTCGAAAGTCGTATTGCGCAGGTGCAACCTGTTCGTCGCTATGGACGGCTGACGCGTGCCACCGGCCTGGTTCTCGAAGCAACCGGCCTGCAGTTGCCGCTCGGTTCGACCTGTGTGATTGAACGTAATGACGGTAAAACGATTAGCGAAATTGAAAGCGAAGTCGTGGGCTTCAACGGTCAGAAACTGTTGATGATGCCGCTGGAAGAAGTGGACGGCATTCTGCCCGGCGCGCGCGTTTATGCCCGTACCACCGGCGATAACCCTCATTCAGGTAAACAGCTGCTGCTGGGGCCACAGCTGTTAGGCCGGGTGCTTGATGGCAGCGGCCGCCCACTGGATGGCTTGCCTTCCCCGGAAACGGGCTACCGTGCCCCATTGAACACACCGCCGTTTAACCCTTTACAGCGCACCCCTATTACCGATGTGCTGGACACCGGCGTTCGGGCGATTAACGCCCTGCTCACCGTTGGCCGGGGACAACGTATGGGCTTGTTCGCCGGATCAGGCGTGGGTAAAAGTGTGCTGCTCGGCATGATGGCGCGCTATACCCAGGCCGATGTGATCGTGGTGGGCTTAATCGGTGAACGTGGCCGTGAAGTTAAAGACTTTATTGAAAACATCTTAGGTGCTGAAGGCCGCGCCCGTTCGGTCGTCATCGCCGCGCCGGCAGATGTCTCACCGCTACTGCGTCTGCAGGGTGCCGCTTACGCCACGCGCATTGCGGAAGATTTCCGCGATCGCGGTAAACATGTTTTATTAATCATGGATTCGCTGACACGTTATGCCATGGCGCA
Source organism: Pantoea sp. SGAir0183 (assembly GCF_043545505.1). Classification (NCBI taxonomy): domain Bacteria; kingdom Pseudomonadati; phylum Pseudomonadota; class Gammaproteobacteria; order Enterobacterales; family Erwiniaceae; genus Pantoea; species Pantoea sp. SGAir0183. The sequence goes on along the minus strand of NZ_CP028053.1, from coordinate 1,802,836 downwards.
ACGTGAAATCGCGCTGGCGATTGGTGAGCCGCCGGCCACCAAAGGTTATCCACCTTCCGTATTTGCCAAACTGCCCGCCCTGGTTGAACGCGCGGGTAACGGCATCGATGGCGGCGGCTCGATCACGGCGTTTTATACCGTGCTGACCGAAGGCGACGATCAGCAGGATCCGATTGCTGACTCTGCGCGTGCCATCCTTGACGGCCACATTGTGCTGTCACGTCGTCTGGCCGAAGCCGGCCATTATCCGGCGATTGATATTGAAGCCTCAATCAGTCGTGCCATGACGTCACTGATTGATGAAAACCATTATGCACGCGTGCGCCAGTTCAAACAGTTGCTCTCGAGTTTCCAGCGCAACCGGGATCTGGTCAGCGTCGGTGCCTATGCCGCGGGTAGCGATCCGATGCTGGACAAAGCCATTCAGCTTTATCCGCAGATGGAAGCCTTCCTGCAACAAGGCATTTTTGAGCGCAGTGAGTACGACGATGCCTGCCTGCATTTACATGCATTGTTCGGTTAATTCGCGCGTTTGATATGAGGACATCGTAATGAAAACAGTCAATGCCATTGACACTTTGCGTGACCTGGCGGAACAGGATCTTGAACGCGCCGCCGTGCTGTTAGGCGATATGCGGCGTGGCCAGCAGGCTGCAAACGAGCAGCTCAGTATGTTGCTTGACTATCAGGATGAATACCGCAACAAGCTGAACAGCGACATGTCCAGCGGTATTGCCAGCAACCGCTGGACGAACTATCACCAGTTCATTCAGACGCTGGAAAAAGCCATTGAGCAACACCGCAGTCAGTTGCAGCAATGGAATCAACGGCTTGAACAGGCACTGGTTAACTGGCGTGAAAAACAACAACGCCTCAATGCCTATCAGACGCTGATTACCCGGGCAGAAGAAAATGCATTACGACAAGAAAACCGTCTCGACCAGAAACGGATGGATGAATTTGCCCAACGGGCTGCACTGAGGAAAGGCGAATGATTACGCTGCCAAACATTGCGTTGACAACGAAAACAACCGGCACCGCTGAAACATCGGGGACAACCGATCTGCTGAGCAGTGGCGAGGCGCTACCGAAGGACTTTATCACTACACTGGGAAATCAGTTGCTTTCCCTGGCGAAACTGCACAGTAAAACCACGGTTGCAGCAGAAAAAAATAGCGTCACTGATGACGACAGCAAGGTTGCCACGTCGTTGAATGCATTGATCTCTTCGCTGGAAAACCCGACTGCACTCAGTGCGCTGTTTAAACCGGAAAATATTAAAGCCGGTACAAAATCAGCCGATGATAAGGGTGACGCGAAAGAGGCCGCGCTGAACAGCAGCGATATGCAAAATATTCAGGCGCTGTTTGCCATGTTACCGGCAACCGGCTTGCAACAGGCCGTGAAAGACAGCACGACGACGCGTGACGTGGATATGCAACGCGATGCCGGACCGCGTTCTGCCTTATCGGTACTGACGCAGGCGGTGACCACGGCACTGAGCGGTGATGACAAAGACGCGAAAAACAGCAAGGTGCAGGACGCCGGTCGTCTGGCCAGTAACGTTGACCAGGCCAGCCATGGGGTAACGCCCGCAGCCACGACGCAAACCGCATCGACACCGGCACAGTTGACTACAGACGCCAGTTTTCAGCAGATACTGAGCAGCGTCAACAAGCAGGATGAGCGTCCGATAAACGCTGCAGCCAGCGATAATCAGACGATGATTGCCGCGCCGATAACCAGCGCCAGCAGCGTTATGCAACCCTTCACGGCCTCTGCGTCGATGAACACGCCGTCTACGCCGATGCTGAATGCCCACCTGGGTAGCAATGAATGGCAGCAGGCCCTGAGTCAACAAATTGTGATGTTCAGTCGTAACGGCCAGCAGAATGCGGAGTTACGCCTGCATCCAGAAGATCTCGGTGCGATCCAGATCAGCCTGAAACTGAATAACGATCAGGCACAGTTAAATATGGTTTCAGGTCACAGCCATGTCAGGGCTGCACTGGAAGCCGCGCTTCCTCAGCTGCGCACTGCGCTGGCTGAAAATGGTATTAACCTGGGTGAGAGTCAGGTCAGCAGTGACAGTTTCGCGCAAGGGCAAAGCTTCCAGCATCAGCAGGAGGCGCGTCGCGACGGACAGCACGGCAGCTTCTCTCTGACCCAGGACAGTGATAACGACATCACGCCGATTGCCGTACCGCAGGCTCTTCAGGCCCGGTTAAACGGTAAGGGCGCCGTCGACACCTTTGCCTGACAGCGACAAACGCTGAAGGTAAGCGTAAAACCCGTGTCTTTTCTTGCCATTGTTTGACTTAAGACACGCGATAATCTGTTCAGGTGAGCCGAGAGGCTCGCCCATAATTCACAGGAAGTAACTGCTAAAATGTCTGATAACGCGAAAGCTAAAGGTCGCAAACGTAAAATCCTGATTCCAGTGTTGCTGATCGTAACGCTGGCCGCTTGCAGCGTGGCAGGCTATGCAGTCTGGCGAATAATGAATAAACATGAGGGCGATAAGCCGGAGGTCGCGAAAGTTGAACCGCCTCCCGCCCCGGTCTTTTTTGCACTTGATACATTTACGGTTAACCTGGTCAATCCCGACAACGATCCAGACCGCGTACTGTACGTAGGGTTTACTCTGCGTCTGCCGGATGAAGAAACGCGTCGTCGGATGAGTGACTATCTGCCTGAGGTTCGCAGTCGTCTGTTACTGCTGCTTTCTCGCCAGAGCGCTGCTGCGCTGGCGACAGAGCAAGGAAAGCAAGCGCTTGTTGAGCAAATCAAACAGGCGCTGGCACCACCGCTGGTGAAAGGTCAACCTCCGCAGGTCGTAGACGACGTACTGTTTACCGCCTTCATTTTGAGGTGAATCAATGGGCGACAGCATTCTCTCCCAGGCTGAAATTGACGCGCTATTAAACGGCGACAGTGGCAGCGCGGAAGAAGAAAAGAAACAAAACGGGCCAGAGGGCGATATTCGCCCTTATGATCCCAATACCCAGCGCCGCGTGGTGCGCGAGCGTTTACAGGCGCTGGAAATTATTAACGAGCGTTTTGCCCGTCATTTCCGTATGGCGCTGTTTAACCTGCTGCGCCGTAGCCCGGATATCAGCGTGGGCGCGATCAAGATTCAGCCATACCATGAGTTTGCCCGCAACCTGCCGGTGCCAACGAACCTGAACCTGATCCACCTGAAGCCGCTGCGCGGCACGGCTCTGGTCGTGTTTTCACCGAGCCTTGTGTTTATTGCCGTTGATAACCTTTTTGGCGGAGATGGGCGTTTTCCGACTAAAGTAGAAGGACGTGAGTTCACGCATACCGAGCAACGCGTCATTCGTCGTATGCTGAAACTGGCGCTTGATGGCTACAGCGATGCGTGGAAAGCGATTTATCCTCTGGATGTCGAGTACGTTCGTTCGGAAATGCAGGTGAAGTTCACCAACATCACCACATCGCCTAACGATATCGTCGTCAACACGCCGTTCCAGGTCGAGATTGGCAACCTTGTCGGTGAGTTCAACATCTGTATTCCGTTTTCGATGATTGAACCTTTGCGTGAAATGCTGGTGAATCCGCCGCTGGAAAACTCGCGGTCAGAAGATACACACTGGCGGGACAATCTGGTGAAGCAGGTTCAGCATTCTGAACTGGAACTGATTGCCCATTTTGCTGAAACGTCGTTGCGTCTGTCACGCGTGTTGCAGCTGAAACCCGGCGATGTCCTGCCGATTGAAAAACCCGAGCGCATTATTGCCCACGTGGACGGTGTGCCTGTTTTAACCAGCCAGTACGGTACACTTAACGGTCAGTATGCGCTGCGTGTAGAACATTTGATTAACCCGATTTTGAATTCGCTTAACGAGGAACAGCCCCATGACTGACAGCAAGAAACCGTCCGATGACACCATCTCTGCGGACGATCTGTGGGCTGAAGCAATGAATGAGCAGGTGGGCTCTGGTGCCAGCACCTCACAGAGTGATGACGTTTTCAAATCGTTTGAAAGCAGCAACACTTCAGGCTCATTGCAGGATATTGACCTGATTATGGATATCCCGGTAAAACTGACTGTGGAACTGGGCCGCACCAAGATGACCATCAAAGAACTGCTGCGTCTGACACAGGGTTCTGTGGTCTCACTGGATGGTCTCGCAGGCGAGCCGCTGGATATCCTGATTAACGGTTACCTGATTGCGCAGGGTGAAGTCGTGGTCGTTAACGACAAATATGGTGTGCGTATCACCGACATCATTACGCCTTCAGAACGTATGCGCCGTCTGAGCCGTTAATATGAATAACCAGAATCATACTGTCCAACCGGCTACACCGCAGACGCCCGCCATCTCAGCGGGCTCTGTACTGACTCAGGTAAGTGGTGTTCTGGTTGTTATTATCCTGTTGATTCTGGCATGCGCCTGGCTGGCCCGTCGTATGGGCTTTGCGCCGAAAAAAGTCGGCAGCCGTGAGCTGACGCTCACGGCCAGTGTCCAGGTCGGTCAGCGCGAGCGCGTCGTCATCGTTGATACGCCAGATGCCCGTCTGGTTCTGGGCGTAACGGCACAGCAAATTACCCACCTGCATACGTTGCCACCGGGTTCACCCGATGTAGACACCGCGGAAAAGGCAGCACCGCAGGATTTTCGTCAGTTATTACAGAATCTGGTTAAACGTCCCGGAAAAAACCCATGATGCGTCGACTGCTCCCTCTTCTGCCGCTGCTGTTGCTGGCACCGGTTGCTCACGCCCAGTTACCGGGCCTGGTAAGCCAGCCATTAGCCAATGGTGGCCAGAGCTGGTCACTTCCGGTACAAACGCTGGTATTTATTACCTCATTGACGTTTCTGCCGGCCATTCTGTTAATGATGACCAGCTTCACCCGCATCATTATTGTTTTTGGTCTGCTGCGTAATGCGCTGGGCACGCCCTCTGCGCCGCCCAATCAGGTATTACTGGGCCTGACGCTCTTTTTAACTTTTTTTATTATGGCACCTACCTTTGATAAAATTTATCAGGATGCCTATCTGCCTTTCAGTCAGGATAAAATCAGTATGGATGTGGCCATTGATAAAGGCGCACAACCCCTGCGCGAATTTATGCTGCGTCAAACGCGTGAAGCTGACTTAGCGTTATTTGCCCGTCTGGCAAATACGCCTCCTATTGTCGGGCCGGAAGCCGTGCCGATGCGTATTTTATTACCTGCTTATGTGACCAGTGAATTAAAGACCGCCTTCCAGATTGGATTTACCGTCTTTATTCCTTTTTTAATTATTGACCTTGTCGTGGCCAGCGTATTAATGGCGCTGGGTATGATGATGGTGCCGCCGGCAACCATCGCCCTGCCCTTTAAATTAATGTTATTTGTTCTGGTGGATGGCTGGCAGTTGCTGGTTGGATCGCTGGCACAAAGTTTCTATTCCTGATCTTGTGAATTGCACAGGAGATATTCATGACACCTGAATCGGTAATGGTAATGGGCCAGGAGGCGATGCGCGTCGCGTTGCTGCTGGCCGCTCCGATGCTGCTGGCCGCCCTGGTCAGCGGTTTACTGGTGAGCTTGCTACAGGCAGCGACCCAGATTAATGAACAAACGCTGTCTTTCATTCCTAAGATTATTGCGGTGGCGGCCACGGGCGTCGTTGCCGGTCCCTGGATGTTAAACGTCTTGCTGGATTATATCCGCACCGTTTTTTCTAACCTGCCCTATATCATCGGCTGATGATTACGCTCGACAGCAGCCAGCTTGTTCACTGGATAAGCCAGTTTTTCTGGCCGTTGGTGCGCATTCTGGCGCTGATTGCGACAGCGCCGGTATTGAGTGAGCGCGCCATCAGCAAACGGGTGAAAATCGGCCTGGCGGCCATGATCACCTGGTTGCTGGTCCCGCTGTTACCGCCGGTGAACGTCACCCTGTTTTCGCCGGCCGGTTTCATGCTGCTGATTCAGCAAATGCTGATTGGTATCGCCATTGGTTTTACGATGCAGTTTGCCTTTGCAGCTGTCCGGGCGGCCGGTGAACTGATTGGTTTGCAGATGGGTCTGTCATTTGCGACGTTTTTTGATCCCGCCAGTCGGCTTAATATGCCGGTCCTTGCGCGTTTTCTCGACATGCTGGCTATGTTACTGTTTTTATCCTTCAACGGTCATTTGTGGCTTATCTCACTGTTGGCGGACAGTTTTCATACACTTCCTGTGGGTGGAACACCACTTGAAGCTAATGCTTTTATGGCGCTGGCAAAATCAGGCGGCATGATTTTCCTTAATGGCATGATGTTAGCGTTACCCTTGATCGTTCTGCTACTCACGCTAAACATGGTCCTGGGTTTGTTAAACCGTCTTTCACCACAGTTATCAATCTTCGCGATCGGCTTCCCGATTACCTTATCAGTCGGCATTTTGACGATCAGCCTGCTGATGCCCCTTCTCGCCCCGTTCTGTGAGCACCTGTTCGGCGAAATATTTGATCTTCTGGCCCAGTTCCTCACCGAACTGTCCCCCTCCTGAACATTAAGTATCTAACTATTTTTCCTTTTCCATACTTAAGAAATTCACAACTATCCGGGCATTTTTCAAACCATATTTTCCAGAAATCAACTAAGGATATTCTGATAAATGTGCGATAAGTCTTAAAATAATTCTTATTAAACCGCGCATCGCGTATTTTAGTCGGGCGGTACACAGAGTCATCGACAGGGTTGTTTTGGTGATAAAATCGGCAATGCATTGAAATTAAACAAGAAAAAATATTGTGTGATTTTTCTTGTCAGAAAATGTTTTTTCCGGCATTGTCAACTCACTCTTCAGCCTTACACTTTCGTGAAACAAATGTTTTTAAGACTTGTCCTATCAGAAAACTCTGGGTTTTCAGCGATAGTGACATTGCTCCCAAAAACGGTGTTTCGCGCCGGTACGACTTTACATCAATACCCGATGTGGATTCGACGCCAGGTGTGGGGCCAGAGTAAGAAAAAATTTTGCAGAACGGGTCAAGGAAGAAGACTTTTACGGGCGTTTGCCCGTTGCCACGCTGCATCAGCAGAATAAAAAAAAGCGCTTTGGAAATCTTCTCGTACCGCAACGCGTAATTCATCGTTGATTTAAACGGATAACAAATTGGTGAGGGTCGCTAACATGCCAACGATTATTATGGATTCCTGCAACTACACACGCCTGGGATTATCGGACTATATGTCTTCTAAAGGAGTGAAGAAGAAAAATATTACTTCTGTCTCCGATATTGAGCAATTACAGCAAAGATGTGAGCAGTTGAAACCAGGTGTTGTGTTTATTAATGAAGACTGTTTCATTCACGAAACCGACTCAAGCGAGCGCATTCGCAGCATTATTAATCAGCATCCCGAAACACTGTTTTTTATTTTTATGGCCATCAGTAATATTCATTTTGAAGAATATCTGTATGTCCGAAAAAATTTAATTATTACGTCGAAAGCCATTAAACCTTCAACGCTGGATTCTCTCCTTAGCACGTATTTGCAAAAGAAACTTAACATGTCTCCGCGTATTTCCTCAGGGCTGGACGTTCACCCTCTGACGTTGAGCCAGACTGAGTCAAATATGCTGAAAATGTGGATGTCGGGTCATGATACCATCCAGATATCCGACAAAATGCAAATTAAAGCGAAGACGGTCTCTTCCCATAAAGGAAACATTAAGCGGAAAATTAAAACGCACAACAAGCAGGTGATTTACCATGTCGTGCGCTTAACCGATAACGTGACCTCTGGTATTTACGTCAACGTAAGATAGTTTGCCGCCTCACAGAACTGGCCCAAAAGGCCGGTTTTTTTAGTGATTAGCGATCAAGATCTCAATTTTCAGCATAAACCTTTTCCTGCTCCTGCCGATGTTTTTTTCATCAGGCCCCCTTAAGAGAGCAAGGAAATGAACACAACGCTGATTAATGAAGGACATCACAACGTCAGTTTTTGGCAAAATCTCAGACTGGTCCCGCTGTTTAGTTTGATTTTCGGCGGGATATTATTTTTGTTCGCACTCTGTATAGGCATTTCCAGCTACTTCCTCATCCTGAGTAATCAGTCGTTGAAAGATGCGACTGAGGAAATTCAGGTCCGCAACGGTCTGATCGACAGCTCCTCAAACCTCCGCTCTGCCCGACTGAATATCATCCAGGCCGGTGCGGCCGCGCGTATTGGTGAGATGGATGATTTCAATGCCAACCTTGCCGCAACGGATGAGCGTATTAAGCAGGCTGAAAATGGCCTCAACGTCTACCTGAACCGCAAGAATAAAACCCCCGAAGACGTCAGGCTGGATGAAGAGCTCACTACTCGCTTCAAAGAGTATGTTCAAAAAGGCCTGAAGCCGATGATTGATGCCGGTAAACAGGGCAGTTTTGAAAGCATCATTGCCCAGGAAACCGACACCACGCGTAAACTGGATAACGCTTATAACGCTGTGCTGGTCAAGGCGATCAAACTTCGGGATATCCGTTCTGATTTCATTAACGCCAAGGCTGCCGAACAGTCACGTATTGGTTTTATTTCCATGGGTGGTGCGTTTGTGGCTGCGCTGGTGCTGGTGCTGCTGACCTTTGTTTTTCTCCGTCGGGTCGTGATCACGCCTTTACGCAAATCGGTTGCCCATATCGAGCGTATCGCTCAGGGTGACTTAACCGCCCCTTCAGTACCGCACGGTCGTAACGAAATCGGCTTACTGCTGGATAATCTGCAGCGCATGCAGGAATCGTTAGTCAAAACGGTCGGTACGGTGCGTGAAGGCGCTATCGCCATTTATCAAGGCTCCAGTGAAATTTCAGCCGGTAACACCGACCTTTCCTCGCGGACGGAGCAGCAAGCCGCCGCCCTTGAGCAGACCGCAGCCAGCATGGAGCAGTTAACGGCGACGGTGAAACAGAACGCCGATAACGCGCACCATGCCAGCCAACTGGCAGCCGATGCATCAGATAAAGCACGCAACGGTGGCGACATGGTCAGTGGTGTAGTGAAAACCATGAACGATATTTCTGGCAGCTCGAAGAAAATTGCTGAGATCACCAATGTGATTAACAGCATCGCTTTCCAGACCAATATTCTGGCGCTGAACGCCGCCGTCGAAGCGGCGCGCGCAGGGGAGCAAGGACGTGGCTTTGCGGTTGTTGCGAGTGAAGTCCGTAGTCTGGCACAACGCAGCGCCCAGGCCGCGAAGGAAATTGAATCCCTGATTGCCGAGTCTGTAAAGTTAGTCAGCAGTGGCTCGCATCAGGTTGGCGAGGCCGGCAGTACGATGGGTGAAATTGTCGAAGCGGTGCGTCGCGTGACCGATATCATGTCTGAGATTGCTGCCGCCTCGGATGAACAAAGCCGCGGTATTCAGCAGGTGAGCCAGGCGGTAACGGAAATGGATAACGTGACCCAGCAGAACGCCTCGCTGGTTGAAGAAGCCTCAGCGGCGGCGGCATCACTGGAAGATCAGGCGGGTAAACTGACGAAAGCGGTTTCCGCATTTCGCTTAGTCGACACACCGGTCGCGAAAACTCCCGATGTTAAAAACGTGGCACCGAAAGCGAGCTCACCCGTGCTACGTCCGGTAGCCACTACCTCTGGTCATGAAAACTGGGAAACGTTCTGACCCAAGCGGACGCCCCTGTCCTGTGACATTTGTGACAGGACAGATAAAAGTAAACGCCCGCGACATCCTCAGACATCGCGGGCGTTTTCATCAGACTGACCGATAATCAGGCGGGAACCCAGGGCTCGACAAAAACGCCGTCCCGGTGATTATTCTCGTTAAAAAACCAGATCCCCTGCGGATAATCGTCCAGCGCCACCAAAAACATCGTCCCTTCGTTAAAAGGTTCTACCGCCAGGATCGTACCGATTCGCCGGGGTCCACCGTCGGTTTTAACGCTTACGCGATCGTCTACCTTCATCTGTTACTCTCCAGAAACGTTCCTGATAACAGTGTAATGGAAGCGTAGGACGAATGCAGGCATTAACGGCGGGCAATCACCCACACGGCGTGGACGATGCCGGGAATGTAGCCGCACAAGGTCAGTAAAATGTTCAGCCAGAACGCGCCGCCAAAACCGACCTGCAGGAAAACGCCCAGTGGTGGAAGTAAAATAGCGATAAGAATTCGAAGTAAGTCCATAACCATTCCTTTAGGTACTGAGAAAAACCGTTTTGCTTACCAATATAGCCGTTTTCTGAAGGGTTACAGGAAAAGTCAGGTAAATCTGAGTCAGGGTTTTTTTCGTTTTCCTGACACTTCACAGCCGGACGTTTAACACGAGAATCGTTACACTTCATTGCGTTGCTTTCCTACCCCAGGAAAACAACACACCCAAAGTAACAAGGATTATTTTGCCCGCGCAGCGCGGGCTTTTTTTTACCCTTCCCTGCTGTCAGCCCGCCGTTCTATACTCAGTATTCACGTTGCTCTTTGGAGGCAGACTATGACGCATTTTCTCGCTTCAGATGAAAACCAAAGTGATCGGGACAGTGAAATGGATGCGCTTCTTCATGCCATCCAGCGTGACACGGCAGGACAGGTACAGGACTATTTTTCGCCTCAGGTTGCGCAGGCTGAAAAAAATGCTGGCGGGCCGACAGCCCCGTGCCGTGAACCTGCGGAGCAGTGTGAGATGGACATTCACGATTGCCGCTACAGTGAGATCAATCGCTAGCGGGATCGCTCGCCGGGCGGAATAGCAGGCAAAAAAATACCCGGCACAGGCCAGGCAAGTATTCAAATCGTTACACCAGGGAAGACATACTGCTTTCTCAGAGTAGCTGTTCCGGTAATGAAAACAAGCTTCTGCGATGCACGTTTCGCTCATCTTATTCTGCTCCTGCTCTCCTCCTGCCTACGCAAGCCACAGCGTGCGCGCCATGCGTCGTGCACATTCTGACCGCTCCCGCTTTTTGTCCTATCGGGTTTTAAGAATCCTCCTGGTTCTGTCTGCATGAGTACGGAACCTCGGGCCTTTTCAGGACTCAACTACACTAAACAGATGCCGTGGCTAACGTGAGCCGTGTGGAGGAGACCTGGATGCCCAACCTGAATGAATCGCTGATGATCGTGACCGACCTCGATGGATCGCTGCTTGACCACCACGACTACAACTGGGATGCCGCCACAGCATGGCTGGAGACCTTCAGCCAGCATCAGGTTCCTGTGGTGATTTGCTCCAGCAAGACGGCGGCGGAAATTCTGCCGCTGCAACGAAAAATCGGGATTAGCGGTACGCCGTTTATCGCCGAAAACGGCGCGGTTCTCTATCTCCGTGAGGACAAACCCGTTCGTATCCCTGACGATAAGCTGAACTACGTCGCCATCTGTCGGATTCTTAGCGCGCTGAAACAGCAGTTCCGCTTTAGCGGCTTTCAGGATTTTAGCGACAGCGACGTGTCGGCAATGACAGGTTTACCGGAAGCCGAGGCCGCGCTCGCCCGCCAGCGCGATGCCTCCGAAGTTATCGTCTGGCGCGATACCGACGAGGCGTTAGACCGTTTTCGCCATGCGCTGGCTGACTACCATTTGACGCTTACCCAGGGCGGCCGCTTCTGGCACGTGATGCCGGCCCGAAGCGGAAAAGGCCATGCCCTGCATAAATTACTGTCGCATTACAGCCATCAGGATTTGATCACGATTGGACTGGGTGATGGCCCTAACGATGCACCTATGCTCGATGCGGTCGATTATGCCATCGTGATTAAAGGCTTCAGCAAAAACCCTGTCACGTTAACGCGTAATGATGGGCAGGTTTATCATACAACGCATCACGGCCCTGAAGGCTGGCGCGAAGGTCTGGACCATTTTTTAACGCAGCCATGAACGGCTGTGGTTCCTCGGGCAACCCCATAAGGATGATGCAATGAGTGATTTCTTTCAGAATGGCGTAATTACTAACTTTCATAATCTCACGCACCGCAGCGTCGAATCGCTGGAAAAAGAAATGGTGCGTTTTGCGCGTAAACGCAAAATGGGGTTAATTCTGCCCTCCCTGTTTTCTGAGCTGGAAGGACCGGCACTGAGCAAAATCGTCGATGAACTGGCCAAAGTGCCGTATCTGAATGAAATTGTCATCGGCCTGGACCGGGCCGATCGCGATCAGTTCCTCCATGCCCGCGAGTTCTTTTCTCGCCTGCCGCAGCGCCATCGGATCTTATGGAATGATGGTCCCCGCCTGAAGGCGATCGACGCGGAACTGGACAAAGAAGGTTTGTCGCCGACGAATCCGGGCAAAGGGCGTAACGTCTGGTTCTGCACCGGCTATACGCTGGCCTCCGACCGCACCAGCTGTGTCGCGCTACACGATTGCGATATTGTTACCTATGAGCGCGGTATGCTGGCACGTCTGCTTTATCCGCTGGCGAATCCCGCGTTTCAGTATGAGTTTTGTAAAGGGTTTTATGCGCGCGTCGCCGACGGCAAACTCAATGGTCGCGTGGGCCGTTTATTAGTCGGGCCGCTGCTGCGTTCCCTGCAAAAAGTGTATGGTCACTCGGAATACCTTGATTACCTCTCCAGTTTCCGTTACCCGCTCTCCGGCGAGTTCGCCATGCGTACTCATGTCCTTAACGGGATTAAAATTCCGGGTGACTGGGGCCTGGAGATTGGCGTGCTCTCCGAGATCTATCGCAATTACACCACACGCCAGTCGTGCCAGGTTGAGATTGCGGATAATTATGACCACAAGCATCAACCGCTGGCAGAGGATGACGGAACAGGCGGCCTGAAGCGCATGAGCAACGATATTGTTCAGTCGCTTTTACGTAAACTTGCCACCATGGGCGTGCCGCTCACCAGTGACTCCTTCCGCGTGCTGAAAGCCACCTACTATCGCAACGCGTTAGATATGATGGAAATCTACAATCATGAGGCCGCCATGAACGGACTGAAATTCGATCAGCACGTGGAAGAGGCTGCGGTCGAGATGTTTACCCAGGCTATCCTGGATGCGGGTCAGTCCTTTATAGAACGCCCAAATGACAAGCCGTTTATCCCAAGCTGGAGTCGGGTTCAGTCTGCCTTCCCGGATATACTGCAACGAATTTACAAGGCGGTAGAAGAGGATAATGACGGTAACGTCTAGCGTGCCATAGGTGGAAGACAGGCTATTACGTGACGTGATGCCTGGAAGGAAGACAGACGGGCCAGGTGTACAACACCGGCCCGGTCATCTGCGATCAGGACGTTAACTGCGGTTGTGACTCACGGGTGTGGCTGAGCTCGTCTGTCCGAAACGCCTCGCTTCTGACCGCATAACCATCATACCAGCGACACTCTACCATGCCACTGGCATGACCGGTCACCACCATCGTTTGCCCGCCGTCCTTATGCTGCACTTCATCACTGATTGCAAAAACCATGTTGCGCCCTCTTTATCCATTGACATTAATTCTTAATATTTATTTATAGCATGGTAAAAAAGTTGCTGCTGTTAAGGCGCGCAGAAAAAGGGCAAATTCAGAATAAAGTAGAAGGTTATCCTGGAAAGGAATAAAGCGGATAAGAGGCTATCCGCTTCAGAGGGAGGATGAATCAGATTTTGCAGCCTTCGCAATCCGCTTCGTCACTCAGGTCGTCAGGCACTTCGGCCGCCTTTTTTTCTGCCTTGGCTTCGGCCTGCTCTAACTGAGCATCTATATCGAATTCAAACATATCGTCGCTCATTGTTTTCTCCCCAGAACGCGTAAAAGAAGGCGCTGTTATACCGATTACCCACGCAGTTTGGCAATAAGGTTAACCACTAAAAGCACGATCGACCCAATGATAAAACCAATCACCAGGTTAGCGCCGTTACTCAGCAGCCCTGATACCAGACCGCTAAACGGAGCGATAGCATTTTCAATAAAGTGGTGCAAAGGCGTTATCCCGTGAACAATGATGCCCCCTCCCACCAGGAACATGGCCAGCGTGCCCACCACGGTTAATATTTTCATCAGCCAGGGTGCCGCGGCCAGCAGCACGGCACCAACTGACTGGGCCACCCGTGACGATTTTTGCTTTAACCAGAATCCCAGATCATCGATTTTCACGATGCCCGCCACAATACCGTAAACGCCAATCGTGACCAGAATGGCAATGCCCGCCAGGATCAGAACCTGATTCAGCAGCGGTGCTTCCGAAACGATGCCCAGCGTAATCGCGACGATTTCGGCGGACAAAATGAAATCTGTGCGCACAGCCCCTTTAACCTTTTTCTTTTCAAATTCACGCGGATCCTGCTTTGCCAGATTATCCAGACGCTGCTGACGGGCCTCTGGTGAATTTTGCTGCTTGTCGTGTTGCAGGCTGTGCAGCACTTTCTCGACACCTTCATAACAAAGGTAAGCGCCGCCAATCATCAACAGCGGCGTGATTAACCACGGCGCAAATGCCGAGATAATCAGCGCCAGCGGCACCAAAATCAGCTTGTTCAGAAACGAGCCTTTGGCCACGCCCCACACGACCGGCAGTTCGCGATTGGCTTTTACGCCACTGACCTGTTGCGCATTCAGTGACAGATCGTCACCCAGAACGCCCGCCGTCTTCTTTGCCGCGACTTTGCCCATTACAGAGATATCATCCAGCAGCGTGGCGATATCATCCAGCAACGTTAATAAACTGGTTCCTGCCAAAATATGTCCCTTATTCGGTCATCGACAACGACTTACATCGCAAACAGTGGAAGCCTCATCCTCGACGAAGCCCAACGGCACACGATGCGTGCGTTGTGACTATTCCGGTTCGTTATGTTGACAACATGGGCATCGTTCGATTTCCGTTACCGTCATCTCTGCGATGCCCTCACAATCCCATTCGACGCGCACCGCTTGCCCAGCCAGTCCTTCGCTATGCAGGTATTTACTGACCGGGCTTTCCGTCATGCCGGTAATTTCTTCCGTGGCCACCAGCGTTTCGCCCACATAAATTCTGGCGGTGGCTTTGGTATTCACCATGCGCTCATCACGAATCTGGTAGAGACGTTTAACCGTCAGTTTTATGCTGCTCATCTCGGTCTCCCGGTCACGGAAAAGCGTCTATCTAACATGTTATGTTACTGATGAGCAAGGCCCGATCATTCCTGCTCACGATAATGATGAATGCCCTGATGATCGATTTCAGCACTGTCATTCATCGCCAGTAACCACTCTTCCAGTCGTTCAAGCAACGCGTCGTCGTCGAGACGGAGTTTGCCACGCAGTGCACATTCCCAGATGATGAGAACCTTCCAGCCGCTCTCACGTAACTGCCGTACATAGCGATGGTCTCGTTCGACGTTGCTGTTAATCTTGCCTGTCCAGAACTCGGTGCGCGTGGCGGGTATCTTAAACAAATAGCAGTGATGACGATGCCAGAAGCAGCCGTGCACAAAGATAATGGCCTGATGAGCGGTCAGGACAAAATCAGGCCGCCCTGGCAGGTTTTTGTCCTGAACCCGGTAAGTGAATCCGCGATCTTTAAGCAACAGTGCGATGCGTTGCTCAATCGCAGTGTCCTGCTGGCGAATGGCGCGCATGTTTTTGCTGCGCGTTTCGCTGGAGTGAACGTCGGCCATAGCATCTCCTTAAAGGCTACTCATTCAACTTTAGTCGCCGTCCTGAAAAGCGAAAGCCACCTGGACAAAAGCGGCCATTTTTTTGCCGCTTCCGGACGGTAATCAGACGTCCGGTGCTACCTGTCCTGACTTTCCCACTCGCGTGTTTTGCAGCATACCGCCGCCGCGTCAGGCGGATTTCCTCATCGGGCAAGGAGTGATAGCATAGGCGCTTCACTGTTAAGGATATTTGCATGCACGCCGTCGCAACCGCTGAACCTCTTCTTTCTGCAGCTCTGCATTCCGATGAACTGAATCTGTTACACCAGGTCCTGTCGATCTATTCCGTCAGGGATATCGTTGCCCGACTGCATCAGGCCGGCTTTGCGCACTGGTCACCGACGCTCATCAACCGTATTCGTCAGGGTAAAAGCACACTGCCCGTGCTGAGCACTGCGGAGCGGGATCTGTTCGAACGCTTATTGCCGTCTCGTCCTGCACATTATGATGCACCTGCGTTTCGTTTTGTTGATCTGTTCGCCGGCATCGGGGGGATTCGTCGCGGATTTGAGCGCATTGGTGGAAAATGTGTCTTTACCAGTGAGTGGAATAAAGAGGCGATTCGCACGTACCGGGCCAACCATTACAGCGATCCGCTTGAGCACCACTTCAATACTGATATCCGCCAGGTCACGCAGCCTGCCGGGCTAAACGATGAAGCAGCGATCTACTCCTCCATTGATGCAGCCATCCCCGATCATCAGGTGCTGCTGGCAGGCTTTCCTTGTCAGCCTTTTTCGCTGGCTGGCGTCAGTAAGAAGAATGCATTGGGTCGGGCGCATGGGTTCGAATGTCAGGCGCAGGGTACGCTGTTTTTTGATGTAGCACGCATTCTTGCCGCCAAAAAACCGCCCTTCTTCGTGCTGGAGAACGTGAAGAACCTAAAAAGCCATGACAAAGGCCGGACCTTTGCCATCATCATGGACACGCTGGATGAGCTGGGCTATGCCGTCGCGGATGCCGATGCCAGTGCACCGGATCCGAAAGTGATTGATGCCCGCCATTTTTTGCCTCAACACCGCGAGCGTATTGTGCTGGTGGGCATTCGACGGGACATTGCCGGCTGCGAGAATTTTACCCTGCGCGACATCAAACGCTTTTTCCCTGCCCAGGTGCCCAGCCTGCAAAGTTTGCTGGAAGCCGCACCTGGTGATAAGTACATCCTGTCGCCGGTGCTGTGGCGTTATCTGTATCAGTATGCCAAAAAGCATAAAGCGTT
The DNA here is from genome assembly GCF_043545505.1 of Pantoea sp. SGAir0183. NCBI lineage: Bacteria > Pseudomonadati > Pseudomonadota > Gammaproteobacteria > Enterobacterales > Erwiniaceae > Pantoea > Pantoea sp. SGAir0183. Next base: position 1,786,051 of record NZ_CP028053.1, on the reverse strand, counting down.
GGGGAATGGCTTTGGCTTTGGTCTGAACGATCCGCGCAATCTGCAGTGCTGCGTGCGCACCCTGTCTGCCCGCTACTATAAAGATGGCTCTGAGATTTTGATCGATCGCGGCTGGGACGCGGATAAAGGCGAGCGTGATTTCCTTGATGCCACCAATATGGCGCATCGTCCCCGTCGTCTTACGCCCCGTGAATGCGCACGCATCATGGGCTTCGATGATGCCGGCAGTGAGCCTTTTCGCATTCCGGTCTCCGACACGCAAGCGTATAAACAGTTTGGTAATTCCGTTGTCGTCCCCGTTTTTGCCGCCGTGGCGCAGCTTCTCCTGCCCTACATCCGCGATTTACAGCATAAAACACGCTAAAAGTTGCGCTTAGGCGCAACCTTTCTCCTCTTTTCCCGCTGCCAGGCGATATTGTCACAACCTCGTCATACAAGCCCAGAATACTGCTGCTTTTTCACTTGATGGGTAGAATGATGTCACCTCTCGCGTTGTTATCCCTGCGCAGTCTGAAGCGTCGCTATCGCGTCAAACTGCCCCCGGAGCCCACCTGGCTTACCAGCCTGCGCGGCAATTTTATGCTGTTCGTTGTGCTGTTTTGTTTGCTGCAATCCATCGGGATTGTTCTGCTGACCGCGCAGGTCAGCCATACCAAAGTGAACCTGACGCAGGCGAGTGCCATGCGCGACCGGCTGGCGCTGCTCGATCACGCTCGCATAGAGCTGCTGACGGCCAGCGATAACAGCCACCGGGCAGGCATTTATCTGATGGAAGATCAGAAAAGTGGATCGGTGGACAGTTGGAAGAGCCTGGCGGAAACCGCAAAATCTTCACTCGTGCATGCAGAACAGCTGTTTGCTCAGTACCATGCCGTTCCCAAGGGGGAGCTTGAGCAGGGTTTCATGATGTTAACCCAGGGCCTTGAAGAGCAGCTTAAAGGCCTGGAAGCCAATAATATCGATGCGTTCTTTATGGTGCCGATGCAGGCTTATCAGCAGCAGTTTAACAGCGCCTGGTTTAACGAAATCACCCAGGCCAACAAACAGCTTTCTGCCGTCAACAACCTGACACTGGAGACGCTGACCACCAGCCGTAACCTGTCGCTGCTGGTCACAGGGCTGCTGTTTACGCTGTTGCTGACGGGTGGAGTTTTGCTGCTGCGCGGCGTGATTATTCCTTTAAGACTGGCCAGCCGCCAGCTGCAGGCTATCGCCACTGGCGACTTAGTCAGTTGCCCGCAACCGCCTCGTCTGCAATCGTTAGAAACCGCCGGGTTGTTTAACGCGGTGGCGGATATGCGGCAAGGGCTGCGCACCATTGTGGCAGAAATTAATACCATAGCCGCCAGCGTGGCGGAGGGCGCGCGGGAAATGCAGCATACCAATGACCAGGTAAGCGAGCACTATAAGGTGCAAAACAGCAGCTTTAGTCATATTTCGCAGCGCCTGCATCGTGTCTCGGAAGAGGTTGAAAACAGTACGCTGTTTTCGCAACAGGCCGCACAGCAGGCACATGTCGCGGATGAACTGATGCAGCAGTGCGCCAGTCAGGTCGATGAAATGGAGGTGCAGATGCGCCACATCGTCGATTCCTCAGGGGAAATCGCCGGCATTGTCGAGCTGCTGGACGGTCTTTCACTGCAAACGCGTCTGCTGGCGTTGAATGCGGCGATTGAATCAGCGCATGCAGGGGTTTATGGACGCAGCTTTAGCGTCGTGGCAAAAGAGATGGGTACCCTGTCGAATAAAAGCGGCGAGTCGGCACAGCAAATTAACGGGCTGGTGAACAATACACAGTTGCATATTTCTGAGGGATTCAACAAGGTGAAGTCACTGGAAGCCTTGTTTTACCAAATCAGCCAGTCGGTCAGCGCCGTGGTCACCCAGTTAAAAGAACTGGAGGAAAACGCCACAGCACAAAGTCGCCGCGTGTCTGGCATTGCCGCCGAAGTGGTGGAGCTGGACAAGGAACTGCATACTAACGAGGGGCTTACGGCGCGGCAGGTACGCACCGCCGATACCTTACAACATCAGGCCTCACGCCTGGCCGAAAGCGTGCAACAATTTCGCATTGCCGTCTGAATACGCGCTCTGAATAAAAAAGCCGCCTTTATCAAAGGCGGCTTTCATCGCGAGAACAACCGATAACCATTATTTCTTTTTCTTACTCTGCTTCTTAAGCAGCATACGCAGTTGTTTAATTTCGCTGGAACTTAAAGCATCCGACGCGCCTTCTTCCGTGTTCTGACTGTCGATGGCGGGCTGAGAAGGTGCTTCGAGGCTGTCCTGCAGACGTTGCACGATCTCCTGACTCATTGATACCTGGTTTTCAAGCGCCAGCTGTTTAATGTGTTCTTTCAATGCAGGATCAATTTTAATCGTCAAATTAACAGTTTCGGTCATTTCCTCACTCCTTTTTTGTTATTGCTTCCACGCTACCGGATGACTGTATCGATTCCTATACTGTCATAAAAATTTAATATTCAGCGTGTAAGGGACTAAAATCACGAAGTACTGCCTCATCCAGACTAACCAGATTACCCTGCAGCTCAGCACACAACTTGGCCATATAGCGTACCAGGAAGTCCGCGTTGTGTTCTGCGAGTCTCCGCCCTGCTTCGGTTTGCATCGTTTCAGGCAACCGTAACAGCTTGGTTTGAAAGTGATCCAGTGTCCATTTCACATCATTAAGTTCACGCGCTTTCCCCAGCGGGTCTTCACTGTTGAACAGAGGACGGTTCATCGTACCGGCCGTGTAAAACACCCGGGCCAGCCCGATTGCACCCAGCGATTCCAGCCGATCGGCATCCTGAACGATTTTCGCTTCAGGGGTTTCGGGCGTGATGGCCGCGCTAAAACTGTGTGCCTGAACCGCGTGCATCACTCCACCGATTAATTCGGCAGGAAAATCCGTAAAGTCCTGCTGCAGGATACGCTGCGTTTCGCTGGCGGCGTAAGTGGAAGCCTTATGACGTTCAGGATGGTTTTTCGGTAAGTTCACCACATCATGAAAGTAGCAGGCAGTCAGGACGATCAGGGGGTCGGCAGATGTACCTGCCATAATGCGCTGCGCGCTCATCCAGACCCGACGTAAATGCGCAATATCGTGTGCGCCATCATCATGAATCCAGTTTTTTTCAAACCAGGTTTCATAGCGAGCCTGCCAAAGTGCAAGTGACATAATCTTTTCCTGTAAGGGTTATTTTCGTCTCAATTGACGACCTGTTACGCGTATAGGCTTTGTCATCATAACGAATGGCTAATGACATTTTCTTTACATCGCTAAGGAAAAAGCCGGTCGGGACCTTTAAATTCCTCTTAAAAATGAGACGCTGATCATTTTTATGGCAATTCGCTACCAGGAAAACAGCCATTTGCTGCTTTTTCAGCCTTGACTGATTCAGTTTTAGGCAGGATGAATAGTTTAATATTAATAATGATTAATCAGCGCTATTTTATCTCAGAGTGAGGGAATTAATGTCATAATAAAAATGTAAAAAACAATAAAAGCGGCGAAAATTATAGATGGATAAATCTGAAAAGGTTCCTATTTTTGCCGATATAACGTACTGTATTCTCACTATCAGATGTCCGGTAATACGCGTTAACAGCAGTGCTGATGTTTTTTTATCCACTCCTGTCCGGTGGATTAAAAATCATCACAACTGAGCGAACCACACGGTGGCCAATTATCAGGAATAATGATTTATATTTTTTATGATATTGCCACCATTTAGGTGCCCTTTTTGTTTCAGCAGTAACCGGGATCGACTAATAAAAAGAGGTAATCCATGAAAGAGCGGCCGATTCTTTTTTCCGAACAGCGGGTCCGAGCCCTGCTGGTTGGCCAACAAACCCAAACCCGGCGCATAATGAAAACGCAGGCTTTTGGTCCAGGCCAGGATCATCATGAAGGGGTACATGCCTTTGATGTGCAGGCTAATCACCTGCACGGTGACAAAATGATGGCCATGAACGACATTCGTTATCATTGTCCTTACGGCATGCCTGGCGACAAGCTCTGGGTCCGCGAAACCTGGCGTGGCCCCATCGTGCCTGAACATGCGCTGGCGGATTATGAACGCGATCCCACCCCGTTTCGCTCGCCGGACTTTTGCCAGTACCGGGCGGACAGCAATGAACTGGGCCAACATACGTCAGGCGGACCGGACGCCGAGCAGTTTGGCTGGCAAACAGCCATTCATATGCCGCGCTGGGCAAGCCGCATCGACCTGATTATTACGGATGTGCGCGCAGAGCAGATTCAGGATATTAGTGAAGACGACATTATGGCGGAAGGTGTGCAGACCGACTCGCACTTCCTGAACAACTTCTTTACCATGAACGTCAATTCTGAACTGCCTAAAGAAGCCTATCGCAAAGCCTGGCAAAAACAGTACGGGGCAACCAGCTGGCAGGTTAACCCGTGGGTTTGGGTTATTGAGTTCGAGCGTGCCACGCGCGAATCAACTTAGCCTGCGCTTTGTGGGCTGAATCACAGACAATTTCCTTGCTAACAGGTTGAATATTGCTCCTTCATCCCTGAAGCCTGACGATGCCAGCATGCCGTTTTGATGCTGGCATTTTACTGTCTGGTCGCTCAGGGTTCTGCAATTGCAGCATTCAGTGCGGAACCAACGATGTTTAAATGGCCATGGAAAACACACAGCAATACGGATCTGACTGACCTGCCCTGGCAGGCCGGGCTGACACAGCCGATTTTTACCCTCCTCAACCACGATGAACGTCAGTCGCTGCAGGCCATGGCTCAGCATTTTCTGCAGCAAAAAAAACTGGTTCCGCTTGAAGGCTGTCAGCTTGATACGCTGCGTACCGTGCGCATTGCTTTGCTGTTCTGCCTGCCGGTGCTGAAGCTGGGGCTCGACTGGCTGGACGGCTTTCACGAAGTGCTCATTTATCCCGAGCCTTTCAATGTGGATGACCTGTGGCAGGATGAGCATGGCCTGGTCCATCACGCCCCTGCCGTCCATGCCGGGCAAAGCTGGACGCAAGGGCCGGTCGTGCTCAACTGGCTGGATATTCAGGACTCCTTCGATCTTTCCGGCTACAACCTGGTCATTCATGAAGTGGCGCACAAACTGGATGCGCGCGGTAGCGGTTATACCAGCGGCGTGCCAATGATGCCGCTACGTGAGGTTGCCCAATGGGAAAAAGATTTGCGTAGCGCGATGGCCGGGATTGAACATGAAGTGGAAAGTGTCGGTGAGCAGGCCGCCAGCATCGATCCTTATGCCGCCAGCGATCCGGCAGAGTGTTTCGCGGTATTATCCGAGTATTTTTTTACGGCCCCGGCCCTGCTGGCGGAGCGTTTCCCGGCCATGTACCGTCATCTTCAGCACTTTTATCAGCAGGACCCGTTAAGCAGAACAGGAGCCGCTCACGACTAAATCGCCTGCTTTGCAGACGCATTGCTTTAAAGCTAGCCAGTTGAATGCTAAACGCTTTTATACTGTTGACACCCTGAGCCGACCTCGTTACTATTCGCCTCGTTCACACGATTCCTCTGTAGTTCAGTCGGTAGAACGGCGGACTGTTAATCCGTATGTCACTGGTTCGAGTCCAGTCAGAGGAGCCAGAATTAAAAAAGCCTGCTTACGAGCAGGCTTTTTGCTTTTCAGCCGATCGCCTTTCTCTGCCTTCTCTCCGCGCGTGCTTTACGGCCAAATTTAGCAATCTGCCATCATAAAATGCTGCAGGTTAATAAAAAAAAGCCAGAATGAACGCATTCTGGCTTTGTCGCTACCGGTCTTTAACAAGTGACGGACCGCAGCACGCTATTTCGCGCCCTCCGCCAGCTGGCGCAGCATCTCAATATGAACAGGTTTATCATTGAGCGCAGGAATATAGGTAAAGGACGCCCCGCCCGCATGCATAAAGATTTCCCTGTTCTGCTCATCCAGTTCTTCCAGCGTTTCCAGACAGTCTGCCGCAAAGCCCGGACTGATTACCTGCAGGCTTTTCACGCCTTCCGCAGGCAGATTTTTAATGGTTTCATCGGTATAAGGCGTTAACCAGGGTTCCCTGCCGAAACGTGACTGGAAGGTCATCACTACTTTTAGCGAAGGCATGTTCAGGGCGTCGGTGAGTAATTTCGTCGTTAACGCACAACGCTCCTGATATTTGTCGCCTTCGTTTGAAAACCTGACTGGTATACCGTGATAGGAGACCAGTAAGGCATCCGGCACGCCATTGGCCTCAAACGATTCAAGCACGGACGTTTTTAACGCATCGATATAAGCAGGATGATCAGCATAGTCGTTGATGAAGTTGATCGCCGGTGTGTAGCGGTTCTTCATCGTCTGCAGGTGACGACTCACGCTGTCGAAAACGGATGACACGGTGGACGAGGAAAACTGCGGATACAAAGGAATAACGATAATTTTATCGACACCTTTCGCCAGCAGCCTGTCGATAGCGCCCCCGATGCTCGGCTCACCATAACTCATGCCCAGCTCAACAGGCATGCCTGTCAGCGCTTCCAGTGCGCGCGCCTGACGGACGCTGTACACCATCAGCGGTGAACCTTCGTCCATCCAGATAGAGGAGTATAATTTGGCCACGCGTTTGGCGCGTAGCGGGATAATTACGCCATGCAGGATCGGGCACCACAGGATCCGGGGTAAATCGACCACTCTGTAGTCGTGCAAAAATTTCGATAAAAATGTTTTAACCGCAGCAGTCGTGGGTTCTTTTGGTGTTCCAAGGTTAACAATTAAAACACCCTGTTTATTCGTCATTAGCTGGGACCTCTGAAAACCCAAGGAAAAAAAGTGCCTGAACACTGTAGCACACTCAAGGACATCATCTCCTCCGTCTGCGCCTTTTGCGTCAGTGACGGCGAAACGAAGGCCTGGCGGAGACTTCTGCGACGACGTCGAGTCAGCCTGCCAACGTCTTTGCTGACGTCTTACGCCGCCTTATGAGCCCGGACTATGGATGAAACAGTCAGGCGGGCTTTAACGTCTTTTACGCCGTAAAAAGCGTTATGCCCTGCGAGCCCGCCTTTATGTGCTTTTTGACACGGCTTTGCCTGACGGTCAAAAAACATTGGATCGTATCTTATCATCGCTGCGTCGACGAAAGACCAATAGCTCTGATAAGTCGCGTCCCTTCCGATCGGCTCGTACATTTTCTGTGGTGAATGATAAAAAGTAATCCGGCAATTCCCCATTATTCAGCGGGTTAAAATCACATCTTGTCGATATTTTGATTTATTAAACTGAATATTGAGCATGCTAATATTTAGGGCTCTATCTGTGCTGACTGACGCTGCCCATGTCGTGAATATCGCGCGGACCGCCAGGCAGTAACATCGCCATGCTTTAGTCAGAAAAAACCAGACTGCATCATGGTCATCAATCAGACTGAGGCAATCACTTTTGCCGCGAGGCTTTTCGGGACAGGAATCAGGATGCGTACAGGCGTTTCAACAGGCGAAGACTCGCTGCTGCAACACAGGTCATTTGTGGCGTTTTGGCTCGCCCGAACCTGCTCTTCATTTGGTTTTCAGATGTTTTCCGTGGCCGTCAGCTGGCAAATCTATGCAATAACCCACAGCGCGATGGCGTTAGGCATGATTGGCCTGATGCAGTTTCTGCCCTCAGTGCTTCTGGCGTTGCCGGCAGGACATCTGGCCGATCAGTTCGACCGCCGCCGTATCGTGGTTATCGGCCAACTGATTGAGTGGGCCGCGCTGCTCGGCCTGGTGGCGCTGACGCTATTGCACTGGGCAGACAAACTTGAAATCTGGGGGCTGGTCTTTCTGATTTCGCTGGCGAAAGCCCTGGAATGGCCAGCCATTACCTCTATGTTGCCGGCGCTGGTCCCGCCACCGATTCTGGCGCGCGCCATGGCGGCCAGCTCTGTTGGCGGTCAGGCGGCGGTGATCGTCGGGCCAACGCTGGGTGGCCTGCTGTATATAGCCGGTCCCGAGGTGGTTTACGGGGTTTCAGCCCTGTTTTATTTATTCTCGCTGATACTGGTGGGTTGCTTACGTTATGAACGCCCTCCTCAGGAACGTGTGCCGATGACGCTGTCGAACATGTTTATGGGCGTGCGCTTTATTCGCGAACGCAAGGATGTTCTGGGCGTAATATCGCTCGACCTGTTCGCCGTGTTACTGGGCGGGGCGACCGCCCTGCTCCCTGTCTTCGCCCAGGATATTCTGCACACCGGGCCATGGGGACTTGGCCTGTTACGCGGTGCGCCGTCAGTGGGTGCCCTGTTGGTCGGTGTCTGGCTCAGCCGTCATAAGCTGGAAAAACATGTCGGCATGATTATGTTTGGTTCCGTGGCCGGTTTTGGCCTGGCGACGCTGCTGTTTGCGCTCTCAACAAAACTGTGGCTTTCTCTGCTGGCGCTGGCCGCACTGGGCGGTTTCGATATGGTGAGCATGGTGATCCGTGGCGCACTGGTTCAGCTGGATACACCGGATACGATGCGCGGCCGCGTCAATGCGGTTAACGCTATCTTTATCAATACCTCAAATCAATTGGGTGAGTTTGAATCCGGGCTGCTCGCGGCATGGATGGGCGCGGTGCCCGCCGCCGTCATTGGCGGCGTCGGGACACTGGTGGTGGTTGGGCTCTGGATGATGCTCTTTCCGAATCTGCGGAAAAGGCAGAAGCTTGAGAATGAAACGGTGGTGTGAGTGAGGGGGTATTTTAAGTGTACCCAGCCGAACATTTATTTATAATAATGCTCATAGAATTAAGAATTGCCGCATTAGCGGCATTTTTTTATAGGTTTCTTTCCAATTTATATCTAACATCTAATTTTCAGCTCTAGTTTTAATATGACTTAGCTAATTCACCAAAAAAAGAAAATTTATCACAGAATAAATCATAGCAAAGTAGCACGACTTATTAAAATTTCGCCACTATGAACTAGAGTAATATTATTTTTTTTCACATGAAAAAGGAAAACTAAACCCTCATAAAAAACCTTAATTAAAAGGAAAAAGCGAGAAAAAAGAAAAGGCTGATAAAAGCCCTTTCTTGCCATCTAATCTAAAGTTAGAATATGGCAGGGTATTTTTTTATAAGTCAGTTTATCTTTTATAATATCAATAATAACTTGCCAATCTCCGCCGCCCAGACCTGCACCGATCATTGGCATCTGAACTTCTAATCTATTGCACAACGCATAGTCACTTGCAATTTCCAGACACTCTTCAAGAGCCTCATATGAAATGTATCTTTTAGCGTCTCTTTGGGATTTTTTTATTCCTTCCTGTGCAACCATATTCGCTACAAATACTCTATTAAGAGTATCCACTTCAATAAATTGCACATCGCCCATCTTATACCCAATTCGCGAAGAGGCCAAATATTTTTCTTTTGCCAACGGATATCTTTTAGACAAAGAAAGGACAAAACCTTTCCCCCACTTTCCTAGGTTATTCACAACGTGCAAAATAATAACTGATTCTTTAAATGGTATTGATGCATCTCCACTATGATGATGGATATAGGCTATTTGGTCTTCATTGACGAGTGTTTTTTTCCATTCGGTTTCAAAATTTTCATCTGTAATCTCTTCAGAATCAGATAAATCTAACTCATTTTTTTTGCCATCATAGAGTAAGTAACCAATATCTTCATGCCAGTCAGTGACAGAAGATGAAGAGTAATGATTCCCTTCAAAAACGCTTATCTGTCTGGTTGCCACTTCCCCGATGAATTCAGTATAGACAACACCGGCTCCCCTCAAAAATTCTGAAACCGCACGGTAGTAACTTTTATTACTCACTAGCATGAACTCCCACTACTCACTATTCGGTTCGAGACATCAAGTTCTTTGTCATTCTTGACTAAGAAAGTACCCGGTCTCGGCTCAGTTATATTCAACCCTGTCACATCAATCTCAATATAATGAGTGATACTACCAGACTTTCTTGCATCACCATAAATGTTAGCCGCAAGTTGCCCCAAAGATATTTTACCAGAGTCTTCTAAATCTTTTAATGTACGCCCACCAATCCTATCTGGGTGAACATTAGTAAAATACTGACCATCTCCAAAACGTGCATGAACACCGCCCGTGGAAGGCCTGATAACTCCACTGTTTTTAATACCCTCCATTCCTTTCAAATCGGTGAAATGGAACAAAGTTTTTATTTCCTCCGTCGTAAGCCCGAGTGGATCACTCCATACAAATGGATTTGGAGCATAACGATAGGGAGTAACCCCCCCCGCCAGCCCTATCGGATCCTGACTGATATACGCCGCAATCTCAGGGTCATAATACCGATAGCGGTTATAATGTAACCCCGTCTCGGCATCAAAATACTGCCCCTGAAAACGCAGGGGGTTTTCGATCTGATCAGCAAAGATTTGGCCTTTTTCACCCCAGACACCGGTTTTTTCTGCCCAGACAATCTCACCAGTAACGGATGTCAGTCTGACTGGTGCGCCATTAGGATCGCAGTGATAGTGCCAGCTTTGTTTACTGTCCCCCTGTTGCGTCAGCAACGCCAGCGGTCGAAACGTGCCGGGATAATAGACGTATTCCCGCATCGTGCTGAACAGTGCAGCCTGTGCTTTTTGTCGCTTAAGGCGACTGCCTGTATCAAAGATACTCTGCGCGGCCAGAGGTTCATGTGTGCGGGTGAGCGTTTCGCCCACCAGCGCGTCCTCCTGCCAGTAGAACCAGCGCGTTTCGCTGTCGGTTTGCTTAAACACCCGGCGGCCCAGCCCATCATAGCCATAGCGCACCTGATGGTTCCCTTTACGCACCGCAATCAGTTGTCGATTTTCATCCCAGAGGAAATCTTCTTTTTCATCCTGATCACCCGCTGTCCCCGCGACTCGGCGTCGCTGGCGTAACTCACCGGCACGATCATAAACATAACGAACGCCCTGATGCACGCCCTCCCGGAACCAACCTTCCGCGCGGTCATTAACCTCACGGGTTTGCGTCTGCAAATGGCTACCTGTTGCATCCTGCACAAACTTTCGCAGTGCCCCGTCAGGGGTGATATGTGCCGTCAGCCTGCCCACAGGGTCATAACGATAGCGATCGTTGCCCCACTGGCTGTCGTGACGCGCAGTCATATTTCCGCTTTTGTCATAGACAAAGCCACTGGCAAACAGCGGTAAATCATTTTGTAGTACCTGCTGTGACGTAAGCCGTCCCTGGTGGTCGTAATTCAGGGTGCGCGTCAATGCCTCTGACAACTGTTCATGAATACACCGTCCCGCGGCATCATAATCAAAGGTGATCGGCGAATCAGTGTTGAGTTGCACGGTGCGTAAACGTTGATACGCATCGTACCGATAAACCACCCGATGGCCACTGTCGCTTTCACGCTCGTGCAAACGTCCCTGCTCGTCATAATGGTAGCGAAGTTGAAAGCCGTCCTGATCTTCTGTCAGTAACCGTCCCGCGTCATCGTAGCGCCAGCTGAGTCGCCGCCAGGGATTCTGGCAGAGCACCAGCCTTCCGCAGGGATCATAGTGGAACGTTGCCTGTAAGGTATCACCTCTACGTCGTTCACTCAGGCGCCCGGCTTTATCGTAGCCATAGTGCACCTCACGTCCGAGCGGATCGCAACGTGCGGCCAGGCGGCTGCCTTTGTCCCAACGGTACTGCGTTTTTTGTCCCCAATAATCCTGCTCGGCCGTCACACGTCCAAGCCCATCTCGTTCCATCTGCCAGCGTTGACCAGATTGATTAATCACGGCCAGCAGGCGGTCCTCAGGATCGTATTCATAACCCAGCCGGGCACCATCAGGCGTTTCACAGGCGGTGAGCATGCCTGTGCCGTTATAGTAAAAACGCGTGGTCTGCCCCACTTCATCGGTAAACGTGACAGGCTCATCTTCACGGTCATACTCAATCCGGACATCGCCACCCGCCGGGTCGACCGTGGCGATGAGGCGATCTTTCGAATCCCAGTAAAAACGGGTCACACCGTTACTGGCATCAGCACGTTCCAGTAAATTCCCACGTACGTTGTGCCTGAAACGCGTCTCTCCCGCGCCTGCCACGCTGACCACCAGCAGGAAACCAAAGCGGTCATAACGATACTCTGTTTGCGGTGCACCCGGCTCATTCGCCTGGGTCAGTTGGCCAAGCCGATCGAACTGATAACGGGCCGTCACACCGCCCGGATCGCGACTGGCAATAAGGTTGCCACCGCTGTCATAGTCGGCGTGCCAGACCGCACCTTTCTGATCGGTGATCGCCAGCGGCAGGCCATCCTCATTGTAAACAGCCTGCACCCTGCTGCCGTCGGGTAAATGCTCAGCGATCATGCGACCCTGCGCGTCATAATCCCACCGATGAATGCTGCCATCCGGTTCAATCACTTCTACCGTTCGACCAAAGTCATCGTAACGAAATACGGTATTTCCGCCACAGGGTTCGATTTCGGCGATCGGCAGACCATTGTCGTCAAACGTAATACGTGAGAGGTGGCCCAGTGAATCCGTTACTTCAACCTCATTGAGCAGCGGTTCGTAAGCGAAGTGGTAGTCCCAGACGCCGCCGTCACCCCAGGCGTGAATGACGCGCCAGTCCTGATTGTACTGGTAATGAAATCCCTGGCCGTTTCGGTCAAAGTGACTGACCAGATAAAACTGTTGATAGTCAAAACGCCGGGGATGCGATAGCGCATCAATTTCGGCGCTAAGTTGACCATTGGCATGATATTCGTAGCGCGTCAGCGGCGTGATGTCACCGTCCAGCGCATTGTTCAGGCGTAAGCTACTCAGGCGGCCCTTATCATGAGTGACAAGGACCTCTCGTCCGGTCAACCCGTTAAGGCTGAATTCGCGAAGCCGAATCAGCATCTCGTCCTTCCATTCAAAGGCCCAGCCGTTTCCGTTACGATCGGATAATTGCTGTATCGGTAACCGCCCATCGGCACCGGTGAAATGCCACAGGATCCCCGCTTCCTGCTCAACGCACCAGGTCACCTGGCCCTGGGCGCTGTCTCGCCACAGGCGGCTGCCATCCGGCAACCCCATGACAGCATGTTTACGTCCGTCTTCCTGTGGCAGGGCGGCAAAAAGCGTCATCCCGTCAGGCTGAATAAAGAGCGCAATGCCCTCTTCAGTCAGGATTTCCAGCCGGGTATCCGCGGGTGTCAGCCAGCCATAGCCACAAAGTCCTGCCGTTTCAACATCGGCCGACGAATACGTCCGATGCCAGGCCAGCGGCAGCCGGCCCGGCAACAGGAAATCCTGCTGTTCAAGACTGACGCTGCCATCCCGAATATCGACCGGTTCCGCTCGCAGAACCTTACACTTGAGAACCCCTGGCTCCATATTACGAAACAATTTGCGCCTGTAGTCGCCAAAGCGTTTCATGAAATTTTGCCATTTCACCGACTTCCGGAACTTCTTCAGCCCTTTTCCCAGACCGCTCAACCCGGCACGCATCAGCAGCGCCATCAAATTGATTGTTGGTGGCCCGCCTACGATGACATTGTTGGGGATGGCCAGGTTAAACGTCAGCGGTAGCGTCAGGGACAACGGTTTGGGTTTAGTGACGCGCTTGAGGCGAAACGGGGGAATCATACCGACAATATTGCAACTCAGTACCGGCATGCCAATTCGGGAAAACGGTTCACCATCCACCGAAACCGTTTTACTGCCCATAAACAGCTCATCTTCAATCTGTGGGCCGCCGGGCGCACGCAACGGCGGCCCCCAAACGCCGCCAACGGGGATATGTATCGACATTCCACCCGTTCCCGCGCTGGCCCGTTTGATGCTGTTAACATGCACCGTAGTGCCAATCAATGGCAGATAGTCAAACACATCAAACACAATACCGATGTGAGGCGTCGGTAAAGTCCAGGTATAGGTGTGAATGTCAAGTCCTAGCTGCGGATCAAAGTGCGCACCGGAATGCATGAATCAGGCCTCAGAAAATGGCACGCAGCAGCGCGCGCAAAAATGTTCTGACTTCCGTCGCCAGACCGCTATCGGACAGGCTTAAGAACAGCAGCGCCAGGACCGTGACGACGACAATAAGGATGATGCGGTTTTTCACAATGTGTTGCTCCCTGCAGGTTGTGTGGCTAAGGGTTCAGTGCTTCCCCACGCAGGCAGGCTTTGCCATTCACCCGGCGGGGCATCAAAAGGATGGGCGATGTCAGGTAAGCCATTCCACTGCGGATGCAGTTTTTCACGGGCCAGGTGGATGACACGGCGAAAACTGTCATCGCCATTGCGGATGACTGTTTCCCGCTCCTCGCGAATAAGTAAAAAGGTTGCCTCGAGCTGGCGTTGCAGCAGGCTGTCAGTTTGGCGGACCTGCGATGGGGTGGGCACAGGCGGCAGGTTCGCGTCGGCCTGCTGAATAAGCCGCTGTTTATCGGATTGCCAGCGAGATGCATAGGCTTCAAGCGCCTCTGTGCGGCGTTTATCGTGACTGCGCAGGAGATCCTGAAAGACCAGCGGCAGCGTGGTTTCGCCCCGCTCGGCCAGCGGCACATTCTCTGCGGCTCGCACGGCCTTACCATAGGCTTCCATGGCAGCCGGGCGTTGTCCGGCGAGCCATAAACAGAAGCCAGTCATGCGCCAGCCCTCAATCGCAAACACAGGATGGGGGATTACCTCTGCCTCACGCGCGGCCTGCCGGTAGCACTGTGCCGCCCGAACGTACTCTTTATGTGAAAACCAGGCACCGGCTTCGCCAAACGTACTCTGCGTTCGAAGCTGGCCTTTGACAACGGGGTCCGCCACGCTGCTGGACGCGTTTTGCGCCTCACGATAGTGGTCGACGGCCTTATTGTGATCCTGGCCTTTCAGCCAGCCGCCCGCAATAAGGTTATGCAACATCGCCTGTTGATCAGGCCAGCCTCGCCGCTGTGCAATGCCTAACGCCAGACTGCCGCGCGCAGCGACCTGCTGGGCGGTCCCTTTTTCCAGCAAGAGCATCGCATCGGCAAGGTAACGCCGCAGCAATGCCCGATCGGTATCAGGATCGCTTTGCTGCTGGGCGGTTTGATGCATCACCTTCATGCCATCGACCTGATCGACAATCAGTTGGACGCGATCAGGATGCGCGTCATGAAGTGGCTGCCAAAGCGGTTGTTCAAGCGTATCAATCAGCAGTAAACGCGGCGCAGGCGCGGAGGAAGCCAGCCAGCGTTTCAGCCAGCGCATCAACGCACTCTCGTCACTTACGGCAGCGGGTTTAAGCACCAGAACCAGGTAACGTACATCCTCTGCAAAATGATCGGCGAAGTCCTGTAACAGGCCGCAAAGCTGTTCAATGGTGTAGCAGGGCAGCAACACATCGCCATCCCAATGTGCCGCATCGGGCGTGGCGTCATAATGTTCAAGAAAGTCACGCGACAGTGCATCGCTATAGCCATAACCGGTTTCAAACGCCGTAGACAGACCAAGGAATATATCGGGTACGGAACGCCCCTCCGGATGCTGCTGAAGGGCGATGAACGCATCAAGTAGTGATTCGCCTGCGGCTGGAACGCGCCAGATAAACAGACCCGCGTCGGTCTTTTCCGTGGCGGTTAACCAGCTCAGCTCCAGCTCAGTCATAACACGTTCAGTGGGATTCTTTGCGGTGCTCATTTCTCATCCCTGTCAAGCATTGAGTTCAATCTTTTTGCCATTCACCATGACACCGGCGGCATTAATGGTAATCGTCGATCCGCCCGCCGTAATTTGCACGCTGCCATTGCTGATTAAAATCCCGCTCTCACCGACGTTGATATGAAACGTATCCGTGGCACTGTCGGCCACGCTTCCTTGAGTAAAGCGGGTATCGCCCCCCGTGATACTGAGCGTGCGCCCAGCGCCGATCGTCACATCCTGCTTTTGCGCAATGGTACGGGCCTCATTGCTGTTGACACTGACGTGACGATTACCCGTCACGTCGAGTGTCTGATTACCCGTCACCTGCACGGTTCGGTTTTGCTGCACGCTAACCTTTTCATTGCCCTGCACCGTACGGGTCCGATCCTGAATCACCGTTAGCGTTTGCTTCCCTTCTACTGTGCCGGTGTTATTGCTTTTCACCGTCGTGGTATGGTTTCCGGTAATGGTTTCATCGCGGTTTTGCTCAACGCTGAGCGTTTCATTACCTTTCACCGTTTCCGTACGATTTTGCTGAACCGTGGTGGTTTCATTGCCGCTGATGGTTTTACTGCGGTCCTGTCCAACCGAGATGGTTTCATTGCCATCCACGGTCCGTGTACGGTTCTGCTTGATATGGCTGGTTTCGTCTTTACCAACGGTTTTGGTGCGATTGCTGCCGACATCATGAGTTTCGTCGTTTTCAACCTCGGTATCCATATTACGTTCAGCATGCAACCAGAGCTGCTCTTCGCCGGGTTTATCTTCAAAACGCAGCGCATTGGCATTGTCAGGCGATCCATCCTTTGAGCGGCTCATGAATCCCATCTGCGTAGCGGCAGCGGGCAAAGCCCAGGGCGGCATGCTGGCCTCGTTATAGACGCGACCGGTGATAATTGGCCGATCAGGGTCGCCATTAATAAAGTCGACCACCACTTCGTCGCCTACGCGTGGAATCTGCACGCCGCCGAAACCTTGTCCCGCCCACGCGCTGGAAACACGCACCCAACAGGAACTGGTATCGTCACCTTTTGCCAGCCGATCCCAGTGAAACTTAACCTTGACCCGACCATAGCGATCGGTCCAGATACTTTCGCCTTTCGGCCCGACCACCTTCGCCGTTTGCGGGCCGCCCGTGCGCGGCCACGGCGTTTTCTGCTCAGGACGAAACACCACACCCGCTGGTATCACGCTAAACTCCGTACGATGAATCGTCTGGCTGTCCGGGCCACTGGCGTAGCGATTCTCCTCAAACTGGTAGTCAGCAGCAGTCACCAGATATTCACCGACATCGCTGAAAAAGGCCGCATTGGTGAGCTGGAACGTGCTGCCCGGCACAATCCCCATTGCCGTCGCGGTGCCGTGGGTTTGTTGATGCTCTACCTGCCAACGCTCCTGACGGATGCGGGCATAAAATTCGCCATGACCATGTTCCACAAACCGCCCCGGCCAGTCATACACATCAATGGTGCCGGGTGAAGGAGATGTTGGATTTTGTCGTGCCTGGAAGAGCCAGGCGTTAGGTTTGCGAAAATCGTAGTCGTCCAGACTGTATAAACCCGGCGTCACGCTGTCAGTAAGGGCCCACTGGCTTATCCCTTCTTCACTGGTGGAACCGCCTGAAGGCGTTTGATGATAGGGGATCACTTCATAGCCACTAAATGGCGTGTACTGCGCAGTGGCATCCGTGAGCACGATGGTATGCTTACCGGCCTCATGGCGAACGTGCCAGGTAATGCCTTCCAGCTCCATCAGTCGGTTGATGAAATCAAAACTGCTTTCCTGATACTGAACACAGTAATCCCAGCTGCGATAGCTACCCGACAGGTTATTTTCCACGTTAACCTGATACTCACTGAGTAACGTCTGCACGATTTGTGGAACGGTTTGCTCCTGAAAAATGCGCAGATTCCGGTCACGTTTCATCGGCCACAGATCTGGCTCAAGCGTTAACGTGTAAACAGCATAACGCGTGCCTGACATCTCTACCGCGCTCACCGCCACCCGCGTGATCTTGCCATTAAAGTAACGTGGATTTGCCAGACTTTGCGTCGGCACCACTACGGTAGCGGCTTTACCCAGCAACGCGCTGCGTTCGATACGCGCATCGGTCCCTAAAACCTGAAGCGTTAAGATAAACGATTCAGACAGGGCCTCTCGGCCAGATAGCTTCCAGAACAGCAAGCCTTCAACGGGTAACTGAACAGTAATGCGATTGAGCATAAATCGAACCCTGACGTCAGACTGAAGTCACGCGGGACTTCGTGAGTACGTTTGTTTTAAGGTTTAGGATGGATCGGTTCAATTGTTTAAGTAAATAAGACAATGGCTAATATGTTACCCGAATGCAAAGAAGTGTGAATAGCTATTACATTCATAATAAAGCCAGGCAATCCGGCAATCCTCGGTGGAAATACCTTGATTGCAGAAGATCGCTCGCCATTATTTGCCAGCTGTCTCGGAATGAAATAATGAAATTACCTTACTGAGTCAGGCACCGTGAACCGGTCTTACTCAGCGGCGGATTTCAGCATTCAGGGTCGGGCGCGCGTCAGTTGGACAATCACAAACATCCCCCCAATGCCCGCTGTGATGATGCCAATGGGCAGCTCCTGCGGGGCCAGCAGCGTCCGACTGGCAATATCGCCAGCACACAACAAAATGGCGCCCCAGAGTGCGCACAGTGGGATCAGCAACCGGTGTTTCACGCCGGTGATGTGCCGACACAGGTGCGGCACCATCAGTCCGACAAAGCCAATGACGCCGGTCAGGGCCACCAGCAACGCGGTTGCCAGCGCACAGCACAGAAACACCTCAATGCGTAACCGGTTGACGTGAATACCAAGCGAGAGTGCAGTTTGCTCGCCCGCCAGCAATCCATCCAACTGCCGCCCGCGCAGCGCCACAAACCCTGCCAGTAGTGCCAGACTTACCAGTGCATAAGGCAGGTTAAGCCAGCTGGCTAATCCCAGCCCGCCCAGTGACCAGAACATCACCGAGCTGGCCGCGCGCTGGTCGCCTGAAAAAATCAAATAGCTGGTCACCGCACCAAACAGAAATGACACGGCCAGCCCGCAGAGAATCAAGTGCTCTGCTGAACGTTGCTTTTTGAAATGAAAAAGCAACATGACGGCGGCGGCTGAAAACAGCCCACCCGCGAAAGCGGCAACAGGCAAGGTTAACGCCGACAGCCGATCGCCAAAGCGGGTAATCACCAGTACAGCACCGGCTGAGGCCCCAGAGGACAGACCAAATAAAAACGGATCGGCTAAATCGTTACGGGTGGTGGTTTGCAATAAAGCCCCGACCATGGCCAGGCCAGCCCCCGTCATCACGGCCAGCAGCGTGCGAGGTAACCGTAGGTCGATCACGATTCGGGTTACCATTTCAGAGACGGGCGCGTCTGCCATGTCGAGTGCGGACAGCACCTGCGTTAAAGACAATGACACGGTGCCTCCCGCCGTGCTGATCAGCATCAGGATCGCCAGCAGCAGGCAGGACGCACTCATTATTCCTGAATAACGATGCGGCAATCGATTCACGGCGCATCCGTCGAATAGAGCGCATGAGCCAGCTTCTCCACGGCCTGAATATTGGCCGGCCCCGGTGTGAGTTCAGCGTACTGTAACTTCAGGTAGCGGTGGTGCTTCACCGCAGGCGTCAGCTTCATAAGCGGATGATTTTCCAGGAAGTGGCGCAGTGCCTCTGCCCCACTGCCGGTCTGATAGTCCAGCAAGATAATAAAATCCGGCTGCGTGGCCGCCACGCTCTCCCAGGAGGTGGTGCCCCAGCTCATCTCCAGCGCTTCCATCGCGTTTTTACCTCCGGCGGCCTCAATGATGGCGGTCGGCATGGCATATTGTCCGCTGGTGAACGGTTTATCTTCGCCTGAGTCGTAAACGAAGACTTTTCGAGGCGGCGTGTCAGCCGGACGCTGAGGTAAGGCCTGCAGTTGCTGCTTCCAGTCCGTCACCAGCGCCTCGGCCTCGGCCCGCTTGCCAAAAATTTTGCCCAGTTTAATCTCGTCGTTATAGAGCAGATCCATGGTCGCTTTCTGCTTGTCCTTCTGCGTAAAGACGCAGCTTTCACTCAGCACCAGGGTTTTAATGCCGTACTGACGCAGTGAAGCAGGCGTAACGTCACCGCCCACTTTCATCCCGTAATTCCAGCCAGCAAAAAAGAAATCAGGGCTCGCGGCCAGCAACGTTTCCAGTGAGGGATATTTCGGTGCCAGCTCAGGGATGGATCTCATGGCCTGCTTAAAGGCCGGCGTCATCTTGTACCAGCCACTGATGCCGGTGAGACCGACAATACGGTTCTGCAGATGCAGCGCAAAAGCCATTTCTGCCATATTGAGGTCGTTAATCACGGCTCGCGCAGGCGGCGAGGTGAACGTCACGGGCTGGCCGCAACTGTCGATGGTGACAGGAAAATCACTCGCGCTGGCCCACATGGCTGGCGTCACGGCCAGGAACGCGGCAAAACCGATTTTACTCAATGCATCATGCACAGTCGGGCACCTCAAAAATACGTAAGCGCTTACCGCTGGCAGGATGTTTTACGGTAAAGCTGTTTAAGCCGAACACGGGCTGGAGATAGCGCGACGTCAGCGCGCGCGACGGGTGATCACACACAATTTGCTCGCCCTGCGACAGGATAAGCACACGATCGGCAAACGTATCAATCAGGGACAGGTCATGCAGTACCGCTATTGCCGTAATCCCTTTGTTTTTAATGAGTGCCAGTAGCTGCTGGCGGGCCAGCGGATCAAGATGGTTCGTCGGTTCATCCAGTAAGATCAATAACGGCTTTTGCGCCAGCACGCGCGCCAGTGCAGCACGTTGTCGCTCTCCCCCGGACAGCGCAGCCAGCGGGCGTGTTTTTAGTGCTGAAAGACCGGTTTCATCAATAGACTCGTGAACGATCCGTTGATTTACTCCTGCCGGGCAGGCGCGTAGATGCGGAATACGGCCCAACGCAACGTACTCTTCAACCGACAGCCTGAGATCGGGCATATCATTCTGCGCCATCACGGCTATGGAGGTGGCAAGCTGTTGCCGTGAAAACGTTGCCAGACATGCGCCGTTAAGCTGAATCGCCTGTGGCGGTGACGATAACTCACGGCACATTGCCCGCAGTAATGACGTCTTGCCACTGCCGTTTGGCCCGATGATGACCAGCCGCTCTCCCTCTCTGACGCTGAAGTGAATGTGATGCAAGAGCGGTTCGCCGTCCGTTCGGTTCAACTGCGCAATGTTGACCTGCAAAACAGGATCGGATTGAGGTAACGCTCTGGACGACGGCATGTTTTTCACCCTATAACTAGATATGTTATAACATAACAATTGAGGCACAGAAAGACAAGCGGCGGGCACAAATGAAACAGGGTGCCGCGATGTCGGCACCCTGAAGAGAGAAAACGAAAACAGCTTATTTAAAACGGTTGTGAAACAGGCTGGCCGTCATCGCTAGCATGCCAGCACCCAACGAGGTATGTAGCATGAGTGTGTTGAGCATCGTCACCTCCTCTTCGTTTTGGTTGCACTTATCGGTTTTATACCGCCTCAGCCAGCTTTTCCTCACTGGCCTCTTTTTCAATCAGCCGCATTAACAGCGACAATCGACGTTCAGTGCGCTCTGGTGTATCGGGCGGCAGGTTGTAACACAGGGAGTAAAGCTTGCCTTTTTCGTTGTAGAAATCCACCACCAGCACCGGCATGATACCGCCAGGCACTTTGTTGTAATTCACCGACAACCGGGTGCGGCCTAACTGTAGTTTTGCCGCCATTACGGTTTCGCCAACCAGTTTGGGATAAAGAGCACGATCTTCGGGCACGCTGATGACTTTCATTACCGCCTCCTGATTCTCTGGCACCTTGATGAAAAAGCGCGGAGAACGCCGTCAGCGCCCTCCGCTTTTTCGTTAACCTGCCATTAGGCCTGATGTTCAATGGCTTCCGCCGTACGGTGTTCGATCGGAATGCGACGAGGCTTCTCGCTTTCCGGTATTTCATGGTGCAGGCCGACGCGCAGCAAACCGTCCTGCAGGCGTGCAGTGGTCACTTTCATATGCTCCGGCACGCTGTAGCTCAGACGGAAGTCTGAACGACTGATACCACGGTGCAGCCAACCGCTGTTCTGCCCTTCTTTTTCCGTATCGTTATCGCTGACCTCCTCTTTCTGTCCGGTCACGGTCAGACGACCGCCTGCCACTTCGATTTCGAGCTCGCTTTCTTTCCAGCCCGGCACGCTGACGGTCAGTTCGTAGTGTTCGTTATCAACCTGCTTCAGGTCGTAAGAGGGGGAAACCGACACGGGCGCATCACCGGTCAACTGGCTGAACAGCCTGTCGATACGGTTAAACCGGTCTGAAAAGGCAGAATCTGCGATAGAAGGAAATACGGGAAAATTACGTAATGCCATAGTGATAACCTCCTGAATTAATGGTTCATTCAAAAGCTCATCGGCGTGGGGACCTCCCCCGCTGCTCACAGACATTTATAGGATCATTTAGTGGGATTTCAAGCGAGGAAAATGAAATTTTTTTGGGCGTGAGTGGCTACATGGTTTTGCCTTTTTCGTTGATATTTTCTGAGCGCCGATCTGAAGTGGTATTTGTACCGGACACGTGTATCAATAGCATCACCATGGCATGCAACTCAGCGGTAATAAACGGCATAATGATGGGCGGTGCAGACGAGGCGGCAGAAGCGATAATACGAATCTTGCGTAATACTGAAGTACCCAGCCGAAACCAGGCACCAGATCGCTTTCCAGAGCTTGAACAGGCGACGTACGCACCTGACAGGTAATTCATTAACCCAATGATTTTGAAACCGATATCCTGCGTAAGTGTAGCCATTTATTCAGCCAGCGACTTTGAGCAAAGCTCAATAGAAAACGGTCAATATAAGCAATGTCCCACAGACGTATGCTAGCCCCGCCACACCGGTTGTTTTGCCTCGGGCAAGCAGGTAACTGGCCGTGAGTACCGCGCCAATAATGACGATTGAGGGAATAAAAAAAATCAACGCATGTACTTGTGGATTGAGCAGAGTAAAGCGCGCAGAAATATCAGCAAATTAAATGCAAAGGCGACCAGCACCAGCTCCAGCACTATTGCAATCGGAAAGGCATTTTGCCAGGGAAGAGACTCAGCAGGCTGTTTAAAATAAAGCTCAAGCTCTGTAGTGGAACAGGCAAGTATGGAGTTTTCCTGTAGTGCGATTACCTCATCTATTTCGAAACCATGTTGCAGTAATTCAGTGATATCACGCCCGACAAGCCATGATAAAAATCTCATTAAAATACCGTCAATGATTGAATTGCCAAAAAACCAACTTTAAAATTAATGATAAAACCCACCACACCGCAAATAGTTATTATATATAGCAGGATAAAAAGATTAGCTAATAGAAAATAACTACAAATGGTATTTATTGAAAAACCATAAATAATCCATATAAAGATACTTCACTATCAACATTAAAATTTTAACTTATTCCATTCACAATAATTACTCCATGACTTTGCATCTTCAAAGCCTGAACGATAGTTACAAGTAATCATACCTGTTCTGTTATGTGGGTCATATACTGCATCAATGTGTCCCCACGCGCCATAGACTGGAAGATTACAACCAGATTGCACTTTAAACCACTCTCTTAATTTTCGTGTAACTTTACCCTCTGGTTTATTTTGCTCTCCCATCAATAGATTATCAGGTGCAAAGCACCAACTTACTACTGTGGCATTCTCATCACCTTTATGAGATAAAAATACGATCAGGTAAATATCACCTTGCCTATTGTTTTTCGTATTAAAAACGGCTCGATAATTTACGGTATCATCACCATTGTCAGGCCATCCCTCCCAAAATAAACCACCCATCGCAAACAAATTTTTCTTAGTCGAAGTAGAGGAAATAATCAATCCATTCTCAAAATCCAAACTTCCGTATTCTTTATTAATTTTCATTTCATATCCCCATACTAAATGTATTTCCAACAGGCTCTAAAACAGCCTTATAATTAGAAAGGGAAAATTGTGTTCCACCACCACTTCCGAATTTTTCTAGATCTTGTGATAATGCCTTGCCAGTTCCAACAATTATTTCGCGTTTTACCCTGTAAGCCTGTATCTGACCACGATAGCCAAATTTTGGATGTGGTAACACCTGTAAACTTTTCCAAAGTGACTCTCTGCTCCCGCCTGCGGCATCCAGAGTTGTTTTGTCGAAATAAAAGCCAGATTGTCCGGGCACACCACCATAGACAATATCACCTTCCTTCAACATAGTATTTGTCCAAGTATCACGCCCTTAATATACGCCTCTCCCCTGCCACTGTCTTGCAAACGCGCCTTGGTTGTGATCATTATGTTTAGTTGGTTTATTAGGCTTACATGTACGCCTCAACCCCCACGGATCCACCCATCCCAGCGCATTCGGCGCATACTGATAAAGTATGAATATCCTACTGCCAGCGGCCCTCGTTCAGTTCGGTTACGCGGTTATGCATGACGTGACAAGTGGCATACCGGTTCTGAATATTATAAGGTAAATGGATAATTACAATTATTTTAGTTTCATGCACTTTTTGAGACTTAAAGGTTTCAGCTATCAATCAGTAATTTTCCGGACGTCAGATTACTTAGGTATTTATGAAGAAGCTGGCTTTTATATTCAACCAGCCCGTGTTTGGTAATTCACTGAGCTTTGTACAGGGTTCTGGTTTTAACTATAAAAATTAATACAGATTTTTTCAGAACTCCATATCGATGTGCATAGCCATGAGAGCCGGAATATTCCAGATCCCATAAAGGAGCAACATGCTTTTTCAAAAACCGGTAATACTCATACGATAAGTTATTAATCTCTTTGTATAGTAGATACTGCCTAAAAAAATTTCAATTATGGGTTTCGAACTAGCGGTACCTTTTAAAAATACCAGCAGTCAGGTTTATATGAACGCAAACTCTTGGTTTTCGTTAACCTTAAATAAATTCACTCGTTATTATGACTTTCATTACTCACCAGCATTCCATGTGATGTATATACCATGGTTGAATGATCTTGTCTCATAGGAAACTGAAATATCTCCCCAAGAGAACTCCCACCTTACTACTTCATTTGAAATGAAATCTGGCTCTCTTAATTCTAGTGATGAACCAAGCCAATTAGACAAATTTTCTACTGATTCATTTAACATTTTAATATTGGTTCGTTTATCCCAATCACTTAAGGAATCGTAATATTCACTTTTCTTATCTATAAGTTGTACCATAAACGGAAAGTTAAAGCATATCGGCCTTATATGCATTTCAAATTCTTTATTAAAAAAAATTATTGACTCGATTAGATAATGATGAGGAATAATTTTTTTTATACTCCCTTTACTATTCATGCTTTTATAGAAATTACTTTCACAAAAAGTGTCTTCATCTGTAACGTCCAGACCTAACTCATCTAAAATTATTGTACCTGTAATTGGATCAACTTTTAATTTTTTCATATATCAATAATTTTCCCTGGGATTAATAAATGTCTCATTTCCTCTGGTATGAAGAACTGAAGCCCCCCACCATCGCCATACATTTTATTCGCTGCAGCTCTACCGTAAGCAACGTCAATGTCTTCGCTTACATAAAATGCTCTTAATTTCGTACGCACAGGCCAGCGTGGATCCAATTTAACTTGCAGTGCTTGATGATAACCTAACGGATCTCCTCTGTACTGATTAACAGTAGGGAACGTCACTACATATGCAGGTTGTTGGTCGCCATTAGGGTAAAGAGCATAGAGAATTGTACCTTTTTTAAGCTTCCTGTTCTTGTAAACGTCAATTCCTGGGTAATCGGGGTTTTTTGGACCTTGCCATTTTGTTGCTTCCTCAGAAGGATTTTTGCAATTCATCAACCCCCACGGATCCACCCATCCCAGTGCATTCGGCGCATACTGATAAAGGTTAATCCCCCCCGCCAGCCCTATCGGATCATGCTGGGTAAACCGGCCACTGTCCGGATCATAATAACGGAACAAATTATAGTGAAGCCCCGTTTCCCGGTCCAGGTACTGGCCCTGCATACGCAGGTTCTGCTCTACCACCGGAATTCGCTGATTCGATTCGCGCAGCAGTTTGCCCCACGGGCTGTTCACACCTTCCCATGTCTTCTGGCCTTCAACGTCGGTTAAAAGTTCTGGCGTGCCATTCGCGGCGCAGTGGAACCAGAATATCTCCGGACTTTCCACGCCATCAATACGGGCCAGTGGCTCATAGCTCTGGCTGTCGCTGTACACATAGGTCAGCGGAATATCGTCGTGGATTTCCTGCAGCAGACGGTAACCTTCCCACACAAACCGCGTTGTGACAGCATGACCAGACGGCTTACCCTGTAACGATTGTTGGCAGGTTTTACTGATGCGTCGGCCCAGCGGATCGTAACGGAAGCTCACTTTGTTGCGTGGCTTATTGCGATCACGCGGCTCGCTGATGACATCCGTCAGACGATGCTCACCATCGTAACGGTAGCGCCAGCGGGTCTGGCCGTCATCCTTCTCAGTGGTGCGGCCATGAATATCGTACTGCCAGCGAATCCCGTTCAGTTCGGTCACGCGGTTATGCATGACGTGGGAAGCGGCATGGCGATCCAGCGGGTTGCCTGCACCGTCCCAGCGCCAGTGTTCATTACCAGGCTGCGCGCCTTCCTGGCACAACAAACGACCTGCGTTATCGTAGTGCCATAATGTCTGGCTGAACGGATTATCGTCGCGCTCTTCACGGATCAGGTTGTTGCCGTAATCGAAATCGCGTCGGCGGGACCAGACGCGCGGTGCAGGTCGCTGGGCTTCCCCCCTGAAAACGTCACGGCGGCGCAGTCTGCCAAGACGATCGTATTCACTGCGCGTGGTCAGACCGCCCTGCGTGCGGCTGAGTTCCCGATGCAATGTGTCACGGGTAAACTCCGTCACCGGCAGGTTGTCGAGTGCGATGCTCAGTAAATGACCGCTACCGTAGTAAAGCTGCTTCAGGTTGCGGCCATCCGGCAGGGTTAGGGCTGTGCAATTACCCAGCGCATCGTACTCCCAGGCCAGTGTGCCCTGCTCCCCCTGTTCACTCACGATGCGGCCCAGCGCATCATAGGTAAACGTAATCTCCTGCTCAGCCTGCTGGCTCCACTCGGTGTCAGACAGTGGCAGATGGTGTGACACTTTATTTAGCTGACCACCACCACGGTAGTGATAGCGCGTCTGACCTTCCGGTGTCGTGCGCGCCAGCAATTGTCCGGCCCGACTCCAGTGATAGCGATGGGTAATCGCCTGAGGATGCCCGGCGGCAAAAGTGCGTGCTAACGTGCGGCCCGCAGCATCATACTCATAACGCGTGGCCACGCCGTCCAGTCCAGTCTGGGCCAGCAGCAGTGAATCTGCGCCCCATTCGAACTGATACTGCTCGCCGTTCTCGTTTTGCAGCGCCGTTAACCGGCTACGGCTGTCCCAGCTGCGTTGAACCGTCTCACCCTGGGCATTGCGGTTCGCGATTAAGCGCCCGACGTTGTCATAGCGGAATTCACTGCGTTTGCCATCCGCTGACTCATGGGCCAGCGGCAGGCCGTTGTCACTCCAGCGCAACCGCTCTTCCCAGCCCTCTGCCCGCTCCAGCAAAACAGGACGGCCTGCTGCATCATAGTGATAACGGGTTTCTTCACCATCCGGCGCCGTCACACAACTGAGCCAGCCCAGCGGATGATAGCGGTAGCGCGTCGTCAGCCCTGAGCAGTCTGTTTCACGGATGACCTGGCCTGCATCGTTGAACTCCCGACGATAGCTGTTGCCTGCCGCATCGATTTCTTCGATAACCAGCCCAAACTCATCCCGCTTATAAACGGTACTTTGCCCGAGCGCATCGACCACACGCTCAAGGCCATGATGGGGATCGTAATAGTATTTCGTTGTGGAGCCGTCTGCGCCTGCAACGACCGTTGGCAGAGAACGGTGGGACAGCCATTGCACTGCCTGCACACCGCCGTCCGCATCTTTCTCTTCAACACGGTTACCAAGATCGTCATAGGTGAAGCTCACCGCATTGCCCAGCGGATCGATGCGGCGCGTCATGAGTTCGTTTTCATTCCACTCATAACGCCACTTCTCGCCCCGTTCATCAATGAAACAGGTGATAAGGCCCGCAGCATTCCAGTGGTGTTCGCGCTGTTGACCGTCATAGGTCGACACCCGCGTAATGCCTGCTTCCAGATCGTAGTGCATATGGCAGCCATCACCGGTATTGGTGCGGTTCTCGACCACACGCCAGTGATCCAGTTTCTGCCAGCGATATTCACTTTCCAGTCCGCCCGGCAGCTGATGCCAGATCATTAACCCATCGTCGTTATAACGGAAACGGCGCGAGGTAATGCCAGCCGCATCGGTGACGCTGGCAAGCTGGCCCTGTTCTGTATAGTCCCAGTGCGCTAGCGGCCAGTGCTGTTCACCATCAAAGTGACTGGCGGAGGTCGGGCGCTGGGGGTGCTGGTTGTCGCCGTAATGCAGTGTGACGTCGATGGCCAACGGTGCATCATGAATACGCACAAGACGCGCCTGCTCATCCCAGCCCATCTCCAGCGCGTTACCGTATTCGTCGCTCAGCGAAGCCAGACGCAGTACCTGAGGATTCGCCGCTGTAGGTTTATAGAGCCGCCAAACCGCACCATCATCATCGGCAATAGCGATATCGCCCATTTCATTACGGCGCACCATCAGTCCTTCACTGATGCTGTAAAGCACCTCTTTATCCCCCGGCACCGCAAAGCGCAGCTCGCGCCCGTTGTCATCAAACCAGGTTGCCTGTGCGCCATCCAGCACTAAATAGCTGTCGAACACCGTTGCCCAGCCCAGACCAAATAATCCGCTGCGCTGCGTCAGGCTGTTGTAACTACGTTGGAAACTGAGCGGAAAACGGCCAGGAAGGGAGAAATCACGTTCGGCATCATCATTGAGGACTTTGACGCCAGTCGAGGCATGAACCGGGAACAGCGACGAAAAGGCCGCATTAATCGCCATATCGGCCATCATCCCCCCGGCCGCACCGGCGAGTGCACAGGGCATGTTTTTCAGAATCTGACTAGGTCGACCGCGGATCAGGGACAGGCCGATCATCGCTAAAGCCAGCCCTGGTACTTTACCGCTTTTGATCTCTCTTACCGTCACGGTTTCACCGCCAATGATGACATTGGGTGAAACGTCGTCACTTACCGTGGCTTCACAGGTGGTTTTGTCTTTGGCGCGAACGGCTGGCTGCCCGTTAATAAAAACCTGCTTAGAACCCTGTGCCAGATATTGCGGCGCGCCGTGTTTTTCGCAGACAACTTTGTCCTGCTCCAACGGAGACGTTCCGGCATCGGCAGACGCAACCGTAGGCTGCCACATCGCACTGCCAAACTGGCTGGCTGCAGCGAGCAACATGCCGCCGTAATCGGCAAAGCTTTTGGGTGACTGCGGTTCCGGCGGTGGAGTTTCTCCGGATACGAGCATGCCCGCCGCACGTGCCGCGAGAAGACCGTTCACCAGAACATTTTCTGATCCGCTGGCAATCACACCAGCGGGCGAAGGAGGGAACAGCATGTTTCCCAGCCCATCGGCTACTTTAGTGATGTCCTCTGAGAGGCCAACGGCATTGGCCAGTACGCCGCCCAGAATACCACTGAGCAGGCAGCTGGAACCAATAGCGGCCACACCGGCCGCGGCCATCCCTGCACCTAACAGGGGCGCGGCGGCGGTTGCCGCCGCGCCCACCGCCGCACCGATCACGGCGTAGGCTGCGCCCTCAGCGACAATACTGGTGATATCAGCAAAAATGCTGGAGTGAATGATCTCATCGCCCACGCGGGCCGCATGGTTATCCATAGCTTATGCTTTCCGTGGATTGTTCAGACTCAGACTGTGTTTAAAACTCTTCCAGCGCTCTCCATCTTCTTCATTGAAAGGACGCATCGCGGAAAGGGTAAAAATCATGAAAATGTTGCTGTCAGGAACCTGAGTAGCCAACTGCCGCTGCCACACAGCTTGTCCATTGCGCTCGAAGGCGGTTTCAACTTCCAGCGCCTGTAGCGCGCTATCAATCCCAGCCATAACCCGTACAAACGCTGTTTGCTGAATAGCGCCCATCTGACTGCGTAATGTATCCCATTGACGCTGGAACTCCGTCTCCGCATCGCTACCTTCAGGAATGACACCACGACTCACAACGAATGCCAGCCCACTGGCCTCATCCCGCAAAATATTCATGGTGGTGTCCTGCCACGCAGCAGGAAACAGCGCAAATGCGCCTTCATTGAACTGATAATTCATAGGGTGTCCGTTTATTGATTGGGTGTGGCTGACGTATTCAGGCTTCGATATGTGCCATCGGCATCATCGGCGTTAGTGAGTATTTGAGTGTTATCACGCGCCACTTTAATGTCGAAAAGACGAGGAGAGATATCCGGATCGCCGCCACAACTGACGTCATGGTTGTCTTCGCGAACCGTAATGATAAAGAAACTTTTATCACTGCTGTCGTCAACATCATACCTGAGACATTGATCGTTGAGTGTTGTCAGGTGATAAGTGTGAATGGCTTCCGTTGCCGCGCTGACAGCCTGGTCTGCGCTGATGTCATGCTGCCTGGCACTCATAGTGGTATTCAACATGATATGGCTGACCTTTTGCTGGTCAATTTCGAACATCAACTGTTTCTCACCCAGCTTGTAGATAAGCCAGTGTTGATTATCGCTGTCACTTTCTTTGCCTGGGCCATAGGCTTGCCGAACCTGTTCCACGCTATCGCCCACCACAATATTGCGAGCCGTCGGCACGCTGGCAGCGTCCACAAGAATCTCCGCCAGAATGGTATGGCTGGCGTTTCCCACCGCCGTTGCGCTGAACAACGCAAAGCCGTCATAGCTGTGTTGGAAATAGTTGTATCGCTGTTCATCGATGACCACTTCTCCGGCCACAACCGAGCTCAAGGCTTTGCCCGCACGGACGAAGCTCTGATTGTTCCATGCGTCACCAGGGGTGAAAGCGTAGTCGTTGAGCAGGACAGAGAAATCGTCGTTGCTCAGTGGAGGTACTGCTTCTGTCGACACCGTATTTGCCAGACTTAAAACAGGCGTGAAAAAAAACGCCAGTGTCAAAAATAACCTGATTAACGTCATATATTTTCTGATGAGAGAGGAACATTCAAAGCCAGATAATCGCACAAAGAGGTGACAATTGCTGCTGAGCTTTGTACCAGACCATCATTGTCAGTAAGCCGTTCCTTTACTCTTCAGAAGTAATAATCACTCTGCTCAGGCAGTCTGGATTTTTAGCCGTAAATGAAAAGGTGATGACCTGGCCGTTGGCATCGGGAGGTGATGTGTAGCTGGTTAGCTCATTCTCAGACTGACCACGCGGGTAATCCGTTAAACGGATAGTCCGATAATGGTTTTTGATCTCATTCAGCGTAATGCACTTCCCTTGCGGCGAAAAACTCAGAAAAGGTGCCATTCCGTCAGGGCTTTTACTCAGTCGCAACTCAATATCGTTAATCAGTAACGCATCGTTAAGCCTGATCCCGTCAGCCCGGTAAAAATTGATATATTCATTCTGACTTTTTAATTTAAACGCCAGTGGGGCATTGTGAATAGCCTGTACAGATAAACTCTTCACACTGGAACGCATTTGCGTGACAAAACTCCATATATCATTTGCTTGCATCTTTGCTTCCACTAATCCGCTTATAAAAAAACCTGCCAGTAACATGACTGATAGCTTACTTTGCCGGGTAATTTTTATCATACCAACCCCCATAATAATCCTCGTATAGCTCCTTCGTCGTGGAGGTCCTCTCACCTTTTCCGAATATACGCCCGATCTTCATCCTCGCGTCACTCTCAGTGATGTCACCTTTTTGCAGGGAGTCGAAGATAGCATTGTAATCTTTCTGATTCGCTGTATTGCCTGCTATGCCGATGTCCTCACCGTGATTAGCAATGATCTCACGCTGTACACGAATATTATTTAGTGTGGCTGCGCCCTCATCACTGAGTGTGCTGTTCAGGTAATTATCCTTAGAACTCAGATCAATATTGGGTTTATAAAGTGCATGTCCACTTTCATGTGACAGCGACTGTACGACTTTAGCAGCATCATTCATGTTGCTTTTATCGACAGTGATGATACGACCTTGACGATCCGCAAACGTCCCTTTCCCCGCCTCACCCTCTTTGAAAACCCATCCACGCTTTTTCAGGGTGGTGATGTCCTGTTTCATGGTAGGTGACTTCTCAACCAAACTGTCTACATCTTTGCCATAACCACTGAAAGAGGGCGTTTGCACGTTAGCGGGGGCAACGGCATTATTTGAAGCGTCGGCAGGTGCGCTTGCTAAAGCACCTGCCTTACCCGGCTTTCCCGGCGTAAATTTCTCCTGAACAGCCGCGATGATATCGCCTTTGTGTCCCGACCCCGGCGCAGAGGTGCCCGGTTGCGCGCCTTCGGTGTTCAGATTCAGTTTTCCACCTGTGGTGATATTGCCGTCCTTCTCGACGAAGAAATTAAAATCTTTTCCGATAAGATTGATAGTGCCATTTGCATTCAGTTCGATGGCACTTTCGCCCGAGACAAGGCGTAGCTGGGTCCCCGACGCCAGAACATATTGCTCGACTACAGCATCAACTTTACCTTTACCGGTCAAAATCTCAGTGTCGCCTTTAACAGCCTGTACCTGATTGACTTCAACACGATGTAACTCACTTTTAGCGACATAGTGACTTCGTTCCCCACCAACAGTATGCGTTTCATCATTTTTGATGTTGGTGTCCATATTCTTCTGCGCCTGAAGCCATACCTGCTCCTCACCCGCCTTATCCTCAAAGCGCAATGCGTTAGCGGTATCCGCCGTGCCGTCTTTCGATCGGCTCAGAAAGCCCATCTGTGTGGCGGCAGCGGGCAGTGCCCACGGCGGCATACTGGCCTCATTGTAAACCCGGCCGATAATCAATGGACGGTCGGGATCGCCGTTGATGAAATCCACCACCACTTCATCGTTGACGCGCGGGATCTGCACCCCGCCAAACCCCTGGCCTGCCCAGGCGCTTGACACCCGCACCCAGCATGAACTCGTGTCGTCACCCTTCGCCAGACGGTCCCAGTGAAACTTCACCTTCACCCGGCCGTATTTGTCCGTCCAGATGCTCTCACCCTTCGGCCCCACCACCCTGGCCGTCTGCGGGCCGTGCGTCTTCGGCCACCGTGTTTCCGGGCGCGCACGGAAGGTCACCGCGGCAGGCAGCACCGTGAAGTCGATGTTGTGGCGCGTGGCACCCACGTCGCCGCTGGCGTAGCTGTTCTCTTCAAAGTCATAGTACGCCGACGTCACCAGGTATTTGCCGTTGTCGCTGAAGTGCGGCGCGTTCAGCAGCGCAAAGGTGTAGCCCGGCGCGATACCCGTCGCCGTTCCGCTTCCACTCACCTCGTGGTGCTCTGCCTGCCACACCTCCTGGCGGACGCGCGCGTAGTATTCGCCGTGACCGTGCTCGACAAAGTGGCCAGGCCAGTCGTACACGTCCACTGAACCCGGCGTCGGCGACACCGGATTCTGGCGCGCCTGCAGCATCCATGCGTTTGGCTTGCGGAAGTCGTAGTCGTCGGTGCTGTAGATGCCCGGCGTCACGCTCTCCGCCAGCGCCCACTGGCTCACGCCCTCTTCCGTCACGCTGCCGCCCGACGGCGTCACGTGGTACGCGATTGTCTCGTAGCCCGGGAACGGCTGATGCTGGTCCGGCGCGTCGCACAGCACCAGCGTGTGCTTGTCCGCCTCGTGGCGGAAGAAGTAGTAAATGCCCTCCAGCTCCATCAGCCGGCTGATGAAGTCAAAGCTGCTCTCCTGATACTGCACGCAGTATTCCCACACCCGGTAGCTGCCCGCCAGGCGCGTCTCCACGTTTACCGCATACTCCTTCAGCAGCGTCTGCACAATCTGCGGCACCGTCTGGCTCTGGAAGATGCGCAGGTTGCGGTCGCGCTTCATCGGCCACAGGTCCGGCTCCACCGTCAGCCCGTAGACCGCATAGCGCACACCGCCCAGCTCCTCGCTGCGTACCCCAATCCGGGTGATTTTGCCGTTGATATAGCGCGGGTTCAGCGCGCTCATCAGACCGTCCGTCGGCAGCGTGAAGGTGACCGGTTTACCCAGCAGCGACTGGCGGTCAATGCGCGCGTCCGTGGAAAGCAGCTCCGCTTCCAGCACGAACGATTCAGACAGCGCCTCGCGGCCGCTCAGACGACGGAACAGCAGTCCCTGCGCGGGAAGTTGTACAGTAATACGTGAAAACATAGACATACCTGTTAAATATGAGGATCAAGTAACCAGACGCCTTCCTGATTAATCGTCAACGTCTGTTCGCGTTCGCCGCTTTGACCTGTCACTGAAAACGTGTAATTGCCTGGTGCCAGTTGCAGTGCGGCAAAACCATTGGCTGCCGGTACAACCGCCTGCGGCTGGCCGTTCACCTCAACGCGCTCGCCGGGCTGTAATTTGATATACACCTGCGCGACGGGCGCAGGTGGCGGTGCCACCGGTTCCTGCGCTTTTTCCGGTTGGGCCTGGGCAGTCTGCGTTTGTGCTGGCGCCGTCTGGGTTTGAGCCGATG
The DNA here is from genome assembly GCF_043545505.1 of Pantoea sp. SGAir0183. Classification (NCBI taxonomy): domain Bacteria; kingdom Pseudomonadati; phylum Pseudomonadota; class Gammaproteobacteria; order Enterobacterales; family Erwiniaceae; genus Pantoea; species Pantoea sp. SGAir0183. The sequence continues at coordinate 1,751,810 of NZ_CP028053.1, read as the reverse complement.
TAACAGAGGGCTCCGTCGGTGCCTGCGATGCGGAGGAAGCTGCCGGGGCCGTTTCCGTCTGCGCAACGTCAGCCTGTTCAGCGTCCTGTTTGTCGCCGCCCGCCATCAGTAAACCTGCACACACGCCCACCAGCACGCCCGCCGCGACCATGCCCGGTAACGCAAAGCGGTTACGCATCAGTTTCTTCAGCGGTGTGGCCGGTGCAGCGGCCTCGTCGTTTTCTTCTACCGGCACCAGCATCGTGCCCGGCCCGGTGTTTTTCACTTCCGGCAGCGGTTCGGGCGCTTTTTCTGGCAGCACCAGGGAGGCCGCAAAGGCGTCAATGCTTTGCGGACGATCTTCCGGTTTCAGGGCCAGCGCGCGATCGACTGCCGCCAGCAAGGTCTGGCTGTAGCCGGCCGGCGCACGCTGAACCAGCGGTTGATAATTATCTTCAATACTGCGTACCACGCTCACCGGCGGCGGTGCGCCAGTGATTAGTGTGTGCAGTACGGCACCCAGCGCATAGATATCGGTCCACGCGCCCTGTTCACTTTCATCGTTGTCGCTGTATTGCTCAATCGGCGCATAACCCGGACGCAGCATGGTTTCGCTTTCATCCGAAAGGTTACCGATGGTTTTGCGCGCGGAGCCGAAATCCAGTAGCACCGGATCGCCGTTACTCTGAATCTGGATGTTATCCAGCGAGATATCCCGATGCAGATAACCCGCATCATGGATGGTCTTAATCGCACCCAGCAGGGGCGGCAGCAGGCGACGAATCCAGTTCTCATCGATCAGCTGCGGATTGCGCTCACGCAGGGCTGACAGTGTGGTCCCGCTGTAAAACACCGTGCCCATGTAGGCGGTGTCGTTTTGCACCCAAAAGCGCAGTACATGCAGTAGATTAGGATGGTTAAAACGCGCCAGCAGACGGGCTTCCTGAATAAAACTGTTCAGGCCGGCATGGAACGTCTTACTGAACCGTTCACTGCGCAGTACCAGATTCAGATCGTCGCTGCGCACAGCCAGTGAGGACGGCATAAACTCCTTGATGGCGATATCGCGTTCCAGCTGGTGATCCCACGCGCGATAGACGATGCCAAAGCCACCGCCGCCGATGACTTCCTTGATTTCAAACTCATTGAACCGGTAACCAATCGGTAGCGCATTGGGTACAGTCTGGTGATTATCGTGTTCCGACATATTCGAACGCTCTCTGATAACGAACGGCTTTAGACAGCAAACTGGCAAACAAACTCGCCCTGCTCACAGCTGACCTGCACACGACGATAACGTTCGTCACGGGCATGGGCGCTGAGCAGTATCTGGCTCATTTGCGGCAACAGGGTATTGGTCAGGATGGCGTCGACCATGCGACCGCCAGACTCCACTTCCGTACAACGCTGCACGATCTGGCTGACCACCGAATCGTCAATAACGGCCTCAATACCGTGATTCTCTTCCAGCCGACGGACAATGCGTCCCAGCTGAAGTTTAACAATCTCCGCCAGCATCTCATCACTCAGCGGATAATACGGTACCACCAGCAGACGGCCCAACAGCGCAGGCGGGAAAACCTCCAGCAACGGTTTACGTAACGCGGTGCTGAGAGCCTCTGGCTCCGGCATCAGTTCCGGATCGGCGCACAGAGCGCTGATCAGTTCCGTACCGACGTTAGAGGTCAGAATGATAATGGTATTGCGGAAATCGATGTGACGGCCTTCCCCGTCTTCCATCCAGCCCTTATCAAACACCTGGAAGAACAACTCATGCACGTCAGGATGGGCTTTTTCAATCTCATCCAGCAGTACCACGCTGTAAGGGCGACGGCGGACGGCTTCCGTCAGTACGCCCCCTTCCCCGTAACCGACGTAGCCCGGAGGCGCACCTTTCAGGGTTGATACGGTGTGCGCTTCCTGGAACTCGCTCATGTTGATGGTGATTATGTTTTGTTCACCACCGTAAAGCGACTCAGCCAGCGCCAGCGCGGTTTCGGTTTTGCCCACGCCCGACGGGCCGCAGAGCATAAACACACCGACCGGTTTGTTGGGATTATCCAGACGGGCGCGCGAGGTGCGGACGCGTTTGGCAATCAGATCCAGACCGTGGCGCTGACCAATCACGCGCTGGTTCAGCGTATCGGCCAGATTCAGCACAGCGTCGATTTCGTTCTTCACCATGCGGCCCAGTGGGATACCGGTCCAGTCAGATACCACCGCTGCGACCACACTGGCATCCACGGCGGCAAACAGCAGGGGCGCTTCACCCTGGACCGCCTGCAGCTTCTGCCGGGTGTGATCCAGCGCCTCACGCAGCGAGGCTTCTCCTTCCGTCACGCAGCGGGCACGGAGTGCAATCAACTCTTCGACCAGTTCGCGCTCCTGCTGCCAGCGGGCGTCCAGCGCATCACGCTCGGCCTCCAGTGCGCTGCGTTGCGCAGCAATGGCGGACTGACGGGTTTCATCGCCCAGCCCGACCTTCGCTTCGCGTTCCGCAATGTCTGCTTCAATGTCCAGCGCCGCCAGGCGGTGCAGACAATCTTCCAGCGCAGGCGGCTGAGCGCCCTGGCTGACGGCCACGCGGGCGCAGGCGGTATCCAGTAACGCCACGGCTTTATCCGGCAACTGACGGGCAGGAATGTAGCGGTGAGACAGCTTTACGGCGGCGCTGACGGCTTCATCCAGGAGCAGTACCTGGTGATGTTTCTCCAGAGCACTGACGGTGCTGCGCAGCATCAGGATCGCTTTCGCTTCATCCGGCTCCTGCACCTGCACGGTCTGGAAACGGCGGGTTAACGCGGGATCTTTCTCAATGTATTTTTTGTATTCGGCCCAGGTGGTTGCGCCAATTGTGCGCAGCTGGCCACGGGCCAGGGCGGGTTTTAACAGGTTGGCGGCATCGCCTGTGCCCTGTTGTCCACCCGCGCCTACCAGTGTATGAATTTCATCAATAAACAGCACAATCGGCGTGGGACTGGATTGCACCTCGTTGATCAACGCCTGTAAGCGCGCTTCAAATTCACCTTTCATGCCCGCACCAGCCTGTAGCATACCGATATCCAGCAGCCACAGTTGTACGTCGCGCAGCGGTGCAGGTACGTCACCGGCCGCGATGCGCAGCGCCAGCCCTTCTACCACCGCCGTTTTTCCCACGCCGGCTTCACCGGTGAGTAACGGGTTGTTCTGGCGGCGGCGCATCAGAATATCCACCATCTGGCGGATCTCTTCATCACGGCCGGCGACCGGATCGATTTTTCCGTCCCGTGCGCGGGCCGTCAGATCCTGTGCATACTGCACCAGCGTACTGGTGCCCGCTGCCGCTGGCGCGGCGGCCTCACCGACAGGCGGCACAACGGCCTGCTGAACCTCCTTGCTGTTCGCCAGCAAGGTATCAAACTGCGCCAGTAACGCATCGGCATTGATGCGCGAAAACTGCGGCGAGATGCCTTTCAGCACGCTGGCCAGATTAAAGGTTTTCAACATCCCGATGAGAAGATGCCCGCCGCGAATGCGGTTCGCGCCATATTTTAGCGACGCATAAACCCAGGCGCGTTCAACGGCGCTGTCGATGTGTTCTGCGAGATCGGAGACCGCACTGGCGCCGCGCGGCAGGCGGTCCAGGGCAGCGACGATATCCCGCGTCAGCGCGTTTTCATCCAGTGAAAAGTGCTTAATCACCTGCTGAAGATCGCCATCCTGCTGCTGCATGAGCTGATGCAGCCAGTGCACCAGCTCCACGTAGGGGTTGCCACGCAGTTTGCAGAAGGCGGTCGCACTCTCAAGCGAGGTAAATAACAGCGTATCCAGTTTGCCAAATAGTACGGCACGGCTGATTTCTGACATATCGGTTCTCTTTAATGAAAGAAGCGGCTAAATATCGGGGAAAGCGGTTGCGCCGTTACGGCATGGCCTCAACCTCAAAAGCAAAATCTTCACGATCTATGGGCTGCGGTTGCTGTCCAAGCCAACTGGTATAGCCCAGCCGCGCCTCACCGCCCAGGGTTACCCCTTTCACGGCGTCGGCCGCCAGGATCAGGCTGAGATCCCACTGCATCTCAATCCCTAAATAGTGACGTACCCAGTCGCGCACTTCGCACGCGCCCTGAGCATTGGGTAAAAAACGTTCATACTGCTCGGCACTGAGTGGTCCGATGCGCAGGCGGAAGCGATGCTGCACATCACGTACGGCCACGCCAAGGAAAGCGGACTCACCCAGCCGCGGCATGTGGCGTCCTGCTGACAACCGCGCCTGATCGCGGCTGTCCAGCGCTAACCATTGCGGCACGTTCTGCTGCAACATCACCGGCACACCAAAGTAATGACGCAGAATCCGCACCAGGCCTTCGGCATCATGACCGTGACGGCTGAGGTGGCCGGACAGCATCAGGCGCGCATGCAGGCTGAGCGAACTGGCTTGTTGCTGAGCCGGTAAGCCAATGCCTGCCACGCAGGCCAGGTAATCCTGAAAGCGTCGGTCATCACGGCGATCCAGCGAGCTGGTGGGCTGAGCATTCGCCCAGGCCCGGTAAAACAGCAAGGTGGCGCGATGGTGGAACAGATCGGCAAAGGCGCTCAGGCTGTGATCCTGATGGTGATCGATGCGGCCACGAACGTATTCCGTTAAGTGCGTCGGTAACGGGCCGTTAGGGCCGAACAAGCCAAAGCTGTAGATGGCCACGTCATAACGGTCGTCCTGCTCGCGCGGTTTAACCTGTGACACGGTGGACGGTGCAAAGGCCAGCGAAGGGGTTTGTCCGATGCGCACGGCTTCAAATTTTGGCAGCGGCGCTTTACCTAAGACATAACGCTGACCGCTCTGGGCATCCAGCTTACGCAACAGCTGAAACAGGTCGTAGCGCCAGGGAGCGGCCATGACCGCCTGCCAGAAATCATCGGGCAGGCGAACGGCCCGCTGTAAGGGAATGATGTGCGCCGTTTCACTCATAGCAGCGCCTTTTTACCCATGCGCGGTGGCCAGTAGCCCACTTCGCCGCGCTGCTGGCTGCTCAGGGTGAATTCGGTAAAGCTGTTCAGCGCCACGAGGCGAGAGAAGACGCGCTCCAGTACGCTGCCAAACAGCCACGGACTGGCACCTGAAAAAGCCTGTTCATCGACTTCCAGCGCGATGCTCACGCCGCGTGCAAAGACCACCGGGCCCGGTTCCGGTACGCGACGGTGCACGGCTTTCAGGTTGCAGTGCCGTATGCCGTCGATCTGGCGCGTTAGCGGTGTTTCCGCCAGGCTCGCATACAGACTCAACATCTGGCGCAAGGCCGCCGCGCCTTCCCCCTCACTGCTGTCCATCAGGCTGAGATAGTTCATCTGCAGATGACTGATTAACCGCCAGGCTGACAGCCCTTCGGCCAGCGCGGGACGTGGCGGCGTGGGCCCTTTGCATAAGGTAAGCTGCCCGACCGGAATTGAGTCGGGCATAACAAAGTTGCCCTGTTCCTGCTGTAACAGCATTAACGGCAGATCGCGGCTGGTACACATCACCTCGGCAGACAGGTAGCGGATATCGCTGTTCCACGGCGTGTGGTTTTGATCGACCAACGACAAAAATACTTCAGAGCCGATATAGCCTGTGCGGGTGCCATAGCGCAGCGCATGTTCGGACAGTGTGCGCTGTTCGCGACGCAGCGAGAAATAGGCGCCGTAATCGCCGCCATCGTGGCTGAAGGTGCTCCAGAAGGGACGGAAAATCTGCTCTTCACGCTGCCCTTCCACCGAGGCAAACAGCCGCTTCACCGAATGAATTTCATAGTCCAGTGGGCGGATGTTATCGACCACCAGATGATATTCATGCTGGCTGTCACTGACTTTGAGTCGCTCAGCCGTTTTCGGGAACAGGTTGATCACCGGCGTGCAGTGCAGCGCCAGGTGCGTATTGTCGACCACGCTTTCCAGCGCGGCATCGGCTTTATCCAGCAGGATAACGATGTCAAAAGACTGTGTGTTGTCGCAGCGGCGCAAAAACGGCGCGAGCTGGCGCAGGCTGACAAACTGGAAACGTGCCGGGAAAGCGAAATATTCCTGTAGCAGACGATAGCCATCGAAATTACGCAGGTCATCCGGCAGCAGCGCCTGATCCGGCGAAAAGCCTTCCTGCTCCAGCGCATCGTCTGGCAGCGACTGGCGCTGCGGTTTTGCTTCCACGGACTGCAAAATAATACCGCTACGATGCTGCATCAGCAGCTCCATCAGCTTGAGCGCCTGAATATCCGGGCCGCTGAGGAAAAACATAATGTCGTCCAGACTGAGCTGGCTCAGCGAGGAAATGCCTTCGCAGGTCATACGGATGCGCAGTGCACTGGACGCCCCGGACGATCCGCGTGCCTTCAGTTCTCCCAGCGGAATATCCGCCGGTACGCCCCCCAGGGAGACATCGCTGATGCGCAGCGGCTGCAGCATCACATCATGTGCCGTGCTGTAGCTACAGGTGACACCGGTTTTTTTCAGGTTCTGGCTTTCCATCATCGTGCCGCGCGGCACTAAAAAACCATTGCTGATATCGCCTTTCCGGCTGTCCGGCGTCAGTTGCGCAATGGCCATGGACGGCGTGGGAGACAGATAGCCGGGCGCCACCATTTCCAGCATGCGCTGCGAAAAGCGCGGAAACTCCGCATCCATCTTTAGCTGCACACGGGAGGTCAGGAAAGCAAAACCTTCCATCAGCCGCTCGACATAGGGATCGGCAACGTCAATGCCGCGCATCCCGAGCCGTCCGGCGACTTTCGGATACTGCGCAGCAAATTCCGCGCCCATCTCACGCAGATAGGCCAGTTCACGGTTGTAATAATCGAGCAGCTTGCTGTCCATGATTAACCTGCATCCTGTAGTTCAAAATGGCCGCTCTCTAAATCCACCTGAGTGCGGAACAGAAACTCCAGCGGGTAAGGTACGCACCATAACCGGCCTTTAATCTCGATCGACAAAACGTTGTGCAGGCTGAGGGAGGTCAGATCGCTGACACAGCGCACCTGCAGGCCCTGCGGTATAATACGCGGTTCGAAATGCAGGATGGCATCGGTCATTTTCCGCTGCATATCCTGCCACTCAATGTCAGAAATATTCTGTCCGGCCAGCGGCGCGACGCCAAAGTTCAGCACAGAGCGCTGCACCTCATTCAACCCGCTAAGATCGTGCTGTGCTTCATTGTTAATGGTGTTGAACAGCCACTGAAGATCGCGCAGTACATTGCGTCGCAGCGTGCTGTGGGTAATCACCGAACTGTTGCCCGATTCTGTCGCTTTCTCGGGTGCATCATCCGTCAGTCTGTCCAGCAGCGATGACTGAAGCTTATCGCGCGCGGTCAGCGTTTCGCGATTTTTACGCGAACGATAGCCGCCATGCAGCTGTGAATAGCCGTCACCGGATGAATTGTCGTTACGACTCATGAGGTAACTCAGTTTCGTTGAAAATCATCTGTTGCAGCGTCAGTAAGGGAAAGTCTGCCTCGTCACTGAGCCACATTTTTTGTCCGTGCCCAATGAACTGCCCTTCGTCACCGTCCAGTGCCTGCCATTCTGTGATGCTGGCACGCAGGAAGCGTTCGTCTGCGCCTTCCTGAAGAGGATAACGAACCGGGATCTGACAGATTTGCTCACTGCCATCCACCAGTTGCAAACGCGTATGACGCCAGACCAGATCCGTCACGCTTGCTGGTGCCTGGAATTCCATTTCCGCGATCGCCGCAAACGGAATCCAGTAATAGCGACCATTAGCAATCGCTTCACAGATCGGTCCGAAGCGACTGTCGCCGTCCATCAGCCAGGCGAACGGGCTTTCGCCCTCCTGCGCAACGGCACGACCGGCACTCGCTTCTGCGCTGTCCAGCGCCTGAGCACGCAGTGTCGCCCCTGCTACGCTATCCCCGGCGATATCGGCTTTTAACGCGGCCAGCATCAGATTGCACCAGGGCCAGGCACTGCCAGGCAACTGGGGATCGGCCTCGCCGCGCAGGACAGCCTCACGTAATACTTCGCCCGCAATTGCCTGTTGCAGCAAGGTAACGGTGGGCTGCGCCTGCGGCAGCATCGCCAGCCAGGATTTCAGTTGTGTCTGTGCCCGCTTCCAGTTACCGGCAAGGCACAACAGCTGGACGAAGGCAGCCCGTAAATCGGCATCCGCAGGGTTTGCCTGGATTTGCGCGGTAATGCTGGCCAAGTTTTCTGCCAGAGAGGCGTTAGCCAGACGCTGTTGTAAAGAATCCATTCAAACTCCTTATGCCTTAGTTGATGGTGCGATAGACGGCGGCGGCCGGATCTTTCAGTTCCGGATGGAGTTTTTCCACCAACTGCACTTTGATTGAGGCAGGGCTGCTCAGCCAGGGTGACCAGGTTTTCCGCACTTCCTGCAGGCGCGCCCGCAGGGCATTTTCATCTGCGGCTTCGCTGGCAGGCATCGCCACAACGACCTGATTCACCGCCTGCCAGCCGTTGAATTGTGGGCTGAACGGCAGCACCAGCCAGCTGTCTGGCGATTTTTCATCACTCAGCACCATGCGCTCGCTGTTGACCGTGGTAATCGTCAGCTCATCAAGCTGTTGTTTGTCGCTCAGGCCCGCCACCGGGAAACCCTGTAAGAAGCTGACAGAGACGGGTTTGCTCTGGCCCTTTCCCACTTCCGTTAAGGTACTGTGACCGCTCAGCCAGCCATCTTTGCCACAGGTCACGCCCTGCTTAGCGGGCACGAAGACGCCACTTGACTGCGCGGGCTGATGCCACCAGGTCCGGAAATGACAGCCATCCAGCAAACTGAACTGCAGCCATGGCGTGGTATCGGCGGGTGGAGAATTCAGCACGACCGGCGCGGCGGGTTGCGTCTGCGTCACCGGTGCCTGCTGCTGTGCAGTGGCAGCTGAAGCAGGCTGTGAGGTTGCCGGCGGTGTGATAACCACTTTCCACTGCTGCGCTTTTGCCGCACTGCCGTTACCCAGTTGGGTACCTTCGGTATCGGTTAATGTCCAGTGCAGTTGTTGCAGCGGCTTACATTGCGAGCCCATTAATCCGGCGACACGCGGCAGAAAATCATTTAATACTGAAGGATCTTTATCCCCGTGCGTCACAATGCGCAGGTTCACCGTGCTCTTACACCAGCTTGCGAGCTGGTTATCTTTAACATCATCAATCCAGACATCCAGTTTCTGAGTTGGCGACTGCACAATGCGATAGTTCTCAGCAAAGGCATGGGTACTCAACAGCATTGCAGCCAGGCCCACTAATCCATATTTCATGTTGGCGTTCTCAATCTCGAAGAGGGAAAAACTGCGCCGCATCTGACAGCGAGTGCAATAAAGTGGTGTCTTCCGGGGAACCTACCCAGACAGCCATGGCGCTGAAGTTGTCCTGCTGACCACCCTGCGGTTGGCTGTTTTTGATAATTTGTTGCATCAGGGTCAGCCACTCTTCTGGCGTGTTCACCATATGCAACGATTGCTGCATTTGTTCCAGCGTGACGCCATGCCAGAAGCCGTCCGTGCACAGCAGAAAGGCGTCGCCGTCTTCAATAGGCACCACGTCGCTATAGCTGGCATCACGCTGTTCATCGCCCATGCCGAGGGCGAAATAAAGCAGGTTACTGTTGATGCCTTCGGTCTGATGACCGGCATCTTTCATTTGCTGCACCAGGCTGTGATCGGTGGTGACATGATAGAGATAGCCGCGGCGAAACAGATACAGGCGGCTGTCGCCTGCGTGTGCCCAGTAAGCCAGCTCATAGTCTCTGTCGATAAACAAACTCACCAGCGTGGTGCCCATGCGACTGTGCTGACTGTTGGCTTTTTGCTGTTGCCGGATTGCGTCGTTGGCATAATTGACGTAATCGCGGATAGTTTGCGCATCCAGGTGCGCATTGCCATCGAAGGCTTCCATCAGGCTGCTGCGCGCAATTTTCGCTGCCACATCACCGCCAGGAAACCCTGCCACACCATCGCACACCACAAAGCAGGCCGAACGTTCACCGATGCGCTCACCGGTTTGATCCTGATTGGTGGCGCGGTCGCCCTGATTCGACGTGGAAGCAGTAGAGATATTCATGCGTCATCCGTGTGGGTTTGTGAGTCTTTATACTGATTTACTTCCATGTCGTACGCGTGCAAGAAGGCTTCGCCAAACAAGGTATGGAAGTCATCTTCGATTTCACCGGCGGTTTCGCCATAGCGCTGAACAAAATGTTCCCACAGCGCGGCTTTGCGATTACCGAGCAGACCAATGCGTGAGATTGATCCGTTCTGACGCGCCTCTTCTTCCAGCTGGTCGGGATTAAACGATTGCAGCATGGAGGCGATAATCGCACGAATACCGGCAATCATACCCAACTGGTGGGCCTGCAAATCAATCAGCGCATCGCGTACCGCCTGACGTGGTGGCATAAAGCCCGGCATGCGGCTTCCAAACATCTGCATCAGCACGGTCTTGCCCGAGGGCAACAGTTTAAACGGGTTATTCGCGTCGTCGAGAATCACCGTCATATCCGCCTTCACGCCGCGTTTCAAAATTGAGCGCGACGAGAGCAGCGCGACCGTTCCCTGTGAAAACATGCTCAGCATCTGGCCAAATTGCCGCATCTGCTCACGGTCGAATTGCGGGGTTGGTTGCAGATCCTGCAGACCCATGCCTTCGAGCAACGCATCCAGCAATTCACCTTTCAACGCATCACCGCTACTGCTGTTTCCTGTCGTCTGCTCTGCCCCACCGTTATTGTTGTGCGAGGCAACCGGATCAATACGCAGTCGTCCTTTTGGCGTCGGCGAAGGCGCACGCTGAACCGCCTGCGGCGTCGGTAACGTAATGCCACCGTAATCAATGGGACTCTGCGCCCCTTCAGGCGGCGCAGGCTCCGGCTCGGTTTCGAATACGGGATCGTGAGTGGGCTGCGTTTCAGTGTGATCAAACAGCGGTGAGCTGCTTAACTCGGCCAGCTCAACCGGCGCGCTGTCACGCGGTTCGAGAGCAGGCTCAGGCGTTTGCGGATGCGGGGCCGGTTTCTGCGGGGCTGGCCGTGCTTCAGGTTGTGTAACCGGCACCTCAGGTTGCGCCAGCGGTACCGCGCCGCTCATCATTAATCCAAGGGGATCGTCATGATGACGTGGGTCGGGCGTATTCTGACTGCCAAACAGATTCAGGGGATCCAGATCGCCCGATGGCGCCTCGACTTTCGGTTGTCCCTGAGCATTTTGCTGGGCTGATAAGGTGCTCGGCGTACGATCATCAAAGATGCTTTCCTGCGCAAAGAGCGCATCGCCTTCATCAAACAGACTGCTGGTTTTAGGCTGCTGCCCGATATCCAGCGGCTTATCGCTGATCAACTGTGCCAGCGGATCTTCCGGATTACGGTTCGCCGCCGTCGAAGTTAACGGATTGGCATCTGGCATATCGGGGGCCGGCGTTTTACGCTTCGACAAATCGTCTGAGATGGAAAACTCTTTTGCCAGGCTGTCCCAAATTTCACTCGGAATGGCCGCCGTACTTGCTGTGGCAGTGACTGGTGCGGCGACCGGTGGCGCATCGTTCATGACCGGCGCTTTGGCTGGTGCAGCCGTCACGACAGGCGACGGCTGTGGTTGCTGTTCACCATTAATATCGTTAACCAGCAGGCGGTAGTCATCAATACCCAGCACGTCGCCGTCCTGCAATTCCACCTGGCGTCCCCGCTCCAGTGGGATATCGTTTAACAGCACGCGCGTCACGTTACCGCGATTCGTCAGGCGGCATTCACCTTCAGCAGTGATATGCACAATCGCCTGCAGGCGGGAAATCGTGCGATCGTCGTCGGGCAGTACCAGATTGTTATCCACGCCACGACCAATTGTGCCGCCGGGAGGAAGAAAATCAAAACTGGTTTGCGGCGGTTGATGGCCGGGTTTAGCGGTTATTATCGTAAAGCGCATCACGGATTCCTGCGGTTAGCTGTTCGACATCTATATCGCGCGTCTCTCGGGGAGAAAGGCGGGATATAAAAATAGATAGAGTTACTAAAGCTTTACAATATAATATGCACCTGTATTACAACAGGTGCATATTAAAAAACAATCAATCGTACGGGATCTGCTCCAACTGCTTAGTTCTTGCCTCATCAAGTTCTGCAATACAATCATTCTTAAATACCGTATAAGGTTTGCTGTTTTCATCGGCAACATGCGCAAATAACTTACACTGCCCATCGCGATATTTTAGCCAGCTTCGCTGTGACTCAAGAAATATATTCAAATATTCTTTTTTGACTTCAGCTTCGTTTTGAAAGACTTTATCGATGCGTTTCTTTGCCGCCGAGTACTCATTATTTAACTTTTGCTCTGCAGTGTTTTTGTTTTTTTCAGCACAAGTAAACACTGCCGGATCACTTGTTTCCTTAGAGCAATCATCCATCGCATAAGCTGAATGACCAAATATAAAAAAGATAAAAGCCAAACTATAAATATATTGCCTGCACATAAAAATCTCCGCCTGTTTATGTTTTCTCAAATAATTTTCTCATTGGCGTCTACCCTCATAACTTTTTACTTGGGAATTATTTTCAATAAAATCCATTAACTTATCGATATCGTTATACATGCAGGCTTTCATGGTTCTTTCAAAACCTAGCCCTTGATATGCAAAGTCTACAGCTATATATTTTATAGGAGGTTTAAGGTTTTACAAAGGGGTACTTTCTGGGAAGCCAGAAGTTTTCTAAGATAAATTGATTACCCTCTAACCAGGTATTTAGGGTATATCATTTCAAATAATTTAGCTTGAGCCACACGATTAATAATACCATACTCATTACGGTGTTCCTTTACGAACTTGTCTGACTGTGAAGGCGATAATCGAGCACCTCTCGCCAGAAGAATAACTTCTTCCTGTGGAACACCAGCGTGGATCCGGTCTATTTTCACCGTATCACTAGAACGCCCACCCATATCAAAACCACATCCGATTGTTACGCCAGAAGCTCCTTTAGGCCAATGGATATGACGACTAGATACTGTGCTATTAGGCCTATCATTACCTTCTGCATCAAAATTTATTTTTATAGCGGGAAATACATCAATTTCAACCAATAGTACAAAGGAGTTTAATCATACATCTCATATGCAAACCCCTTTAATTAAAACTAATATATAGCCTTGTTTGGTTTGCTAAAGAGGTTTGATTAAAATCATTTTTGATAAGCCTTACGAAGTCCAGAGAGATTTTTTATATAAGAATTTTGAAAATTTTCAGTAACACTCTGATCGTAATAGACACTGTCATCACCACTTTTTAATCCCAAAATGTAGTAATCATTTCCGTAGTGATCAGGGGCTTCAGTGGTATAAATAACCGCAACGATAGCTCAATCATAAATAGCAATTTCGACATTCTGGATGTAATAAAAACAAGTATGATAAATAAAATTAAAAAACAGGTGAATAAACGAAGTACTCTACATTTTTAGCCAAAAAAGTACATTTACTCACCTAAAAAAACCACTAGTGTTTTCAACATTCAAGAATTATTAACTTTTATTTGGACTGTTCAACAAGTTCAGAAACTCTATTCTGCATCTTTTCCGAGAGACATTTCTCGTCGCCCTTACATTCATTTCGCTTTTTAATCCAATTATTCTGCGAAACTAGAAGCATTGAAAGTTTAGACTTTACATCGACGTCAACACTTTTTATTTGTTTTACCGCAATACTATAGGCTTGTGCAACGCTCCTATCCCAACCGGCTAATTCGTTGTTGCTACATATAGCTTTTTCTGTGTCTGTTGACGCTTTAATACAATTGAATGATGGCATGGGTTTGACATTAGCTGGTAACCTTTTTAACAATAAGTAGCTTTGTGAATTCCAGTTAGTGAGCAGTTCACCATCTTTTTTTTCAACGATCCAATTACCAATTTTTTCACCTGAAGGGCCAAACATACCTGACTTGCAATTTACTTCATAAGGAACGACCGTATTTTTAGCAACTAAAGGCAATCCGTAATCATTCGCCAGATCGTTTTTTTCATTTTCGCTTTCGCCCGCTGTGAGGTTAAGCAGCTGAGCTACCGTGATAGGGTCTTTTTTATTATAGGAGGGAGATGCACACCCATTTGCCACAAGAATCGAACCAGAAATACTGTTTTTGTCGAAATTAATAACTCGCCCAACCAAGTTTGGGTCATTGCTGATAAAGTCAGGTCTTGAAGAGTCATTACCATCTACATAAACATTTTCGACAATCCATTGCCCAATGATATTACTTCCAATATCTCCACTTGCATAACAAGAAGACACAAGCATTAAACTACTTAAAAGGGCTGGCATAAACGTCAATTTATTACTCTTCATAAATCATAAATCCCTTCAAGATAGAGTTTAACTTCAGAATTACGTCGATTAACCAAACCCTTGAAGACTTTACCACCGCTATAGATTATTTTTTTTATCGTTGTCATCGCATCACCGACATTACCCTTATTAATATCATTGGTTACTTTATTTAAAACCCCTCCAGAGTTATATGCGAATGATACCAATGCATCAAATTCATATTGGGTTAACGGTATTGTTATCCTATTTTTAATTAATGTTTCATAATGTGGAACAGTTAATCTCAATAACTCAATTTCCTGCTGCTTTGTTAAATTAATAAGATCTTTATTTTGTACTGCAAAATCAGACGCAGCTTTATGACTTTTCGCTGCTCCTTCAGCTGCTTTAGCAGCAGAATTTGCATCGATACCGATAGAAATAAGCTTTTCTTTTATCTCACTTTGGGTTCGTTCGAGCATGTCATAGCCCGCACCTAAAGTTACACCACTTTTCCCACCAGGCCAATGCAAGTGGTTGCTAACACCACGTAACGATTCTAATTTATAAAGTGCCTGAATTCCACTTTCAGAAAGTTTCATCCCGATTACAAATTGTCTACCCTGAACGCCCTTAATGGGTGGGGGAGGAACTGGCTGTACAATTCTTTTACCTAAAGCCTCCCAGGTTTTCCTTCCAACAATGCCATCAGGATATAATTTATTATCAGTTTGGAATTTCTTTACTGCTAGCTCAGTATTTTTTCCAAATATTTTATCTATTGAAACTTTGTAATTTTTATCTACAAGCAATTTTTGTAAAACTGCAACAGCATCACCTCGATCGCCTAAGCGTAAAAGTGTCATATTAAAATCCCTTTATATGCAATTGAGTTTATTAATGAAAGAGCAGCCCCTCTCAGGGCTGCAATAAAATTAAGCTTCTTTATTCTCTTTGATGTTCCAGCCCGCGCTGGTTTCTGCACCTTTACCACCAGAAGAGCTCTGCTCCCAGTACTGCTGTTTCACTTTCGCAGCCTGGAATGCATAAGTTACGCCCAGGGTGTCATCGTGCTCTGAACCCACGAACTGAACGTTGGTTACCAGCACATCTTCCAGGGTGATTCGGGTGTATTCGATTTGCGTGCCGCCCGCTTTACAAACTGACACTTCAACCTTAGAAACGTGCTTACCGCTGGCACAGTTTTTCAGCAGTGCAGTTACCGCTTTGTCGATTTTGGCATTAATGTGCAGGTCGTTGAAGTTAACTTTACCAGCACCGCCACCGCCGCCCACGCTCATATTACCCGGCTGATTAGCGCCCCAGGAGAAAGAGGTAATATCAATCCAGCCGGTATGGTTAGAATCTTTAGATTCACCCGTAATGCCGTCTACCTTCAAATACATATCAATAGCCATAATATTTACTCTTCGTTATGGAAAAAGTTGTCGCTTTCGAAAAAGCATCTATATGGCAAAGAGAAAAGCATGGGGCTGAATAAAACAGTCCATATTTTACTTTTGCCTCGACTTCGGGAGTGCTACAGGCTTCCCGAAGGGTCCCACTACAATAAACTGCAACAGCAGGAGATTTTTTTGCCGTATCGGTATGTCAAATGAATGCTGACGCACACAAGGCATCCGTCGTATATACGCTAAATTTAATTATGTCGTTCATTCTGTTGCAGGCTGATGACTTAACCCCTATCCATTCTCACAGCGATAACAGAACAGTTAAGCTAATTATTTATCTGGCCGACCTGGAACAGCAAAATATCTGATTGGGCAGCCTGCCATTATACCTTTATAGCCCGGTCGAAACCCGTAGACCTTCTACCGGAGCCAGTATTTTCAGAAAAGGTTTATTTTACGAGAAACAGAATTTTGGAAGTGAAAAAAGTCATGCTTAATCGTCTGAAAAGCACGCCACCTGGACGTGCTTTACATTGCAAAAAAATTTAATTCTCGTTCGACTTCAGCGAAGGGAGCTTCGATACCAGACGCAGCGACACTGTTAATCCTTCCAGCTGATAATGCGGGCGCAGGAAGAACTTCGCCGCATAGTAGCCAGGGTTGTCTTCCTGCTCTTCCACATTCACCTCCGCCGCAGCCAGTGGCTTGCGTGATTTGGTTTCCTGTGAAGAGTTAGCCGGGTCACCATCGACATAGTTCATTATCCAGTCATTCAGCCAGCGTTCCATATCGTCACGCTCACGGAATGAACCAATTTTGTCGCGCACAATGCACTTCAGGTAGTGAGCGAAACGGCAGCAGGCGAACAGGTACGGCAGACGGGCAGCCAGACGAGCATTCGCGGTAGCGTCCGCATCATGGTATTCCGCCGGTTTTTGCAGCGACTGTGCGCCAATAAACGCGGCGAAGTCTGAGTTTTTACGGTGGACCAGCGGCATAAAGCCATTTTTCGCCAGTTCGGCTTCACGGCGATCGCTGATGGCGATCTCGGTCGGGCACTTCATGTCCACGCCGCCGTCATCGCTGGGGAACGTATGGCAGGGCAGGTTTTCCACTGCGCCACCTGATTCCACGCCACGGATGGAGGTACACCAGCCGTACTCTTTAAATGAACGGTTGATGTTGGCCGCCATCGCATAAGCTGCGTTGGTCCAGCTGTAGTTGCTGTGATCCGAGCCATCGGTCTGCTCTTCAAAATCGAAGCTGTCAACCGGGTTGGTACGAATGCCGTAAGGCAGACGAGACAGGAAGCGCGGCATTACCAGGCCCAGGTAACGCGCATCTTCCGATTCGCGCAGGCTGCGCCAGGCGGCATATTCGGTATTCTGGAAGATTTTGGTCAGATCGCGTGGATTCGCCAGCTCCTGCCAGGATTCCATCTGCATAACGCCTGGCGCGGTACCGGTGATAAACGGACAGTGCGCGGCCGCACCGATGCGGGCCATCTCGCCCAGCAGCTCAACGTCCTGCGGGCTGTGGTCGAAGTAGTAATCGCCGACCAGGCAACCGAACGGCTCGCCACCGAACTGGCCGTATTCCTGTTCATAGATTTTCTTAAACAGCGGACTTTGATCCCAGCCCACGCCTTTATAGCGCTTGAGCGTGCGGCCCAGCTCCTGTTTAGAGATGCTCATGAAACGAATCTTCAGCATCTCATCGGTTTCCGTGTTATTCACCAGATAGCTCAGACCGCGCCAGGCGCTTTCCAGCTTCTGAAACTCTTCATGGTGAATAATCTGATTGACCTGCTGAGACAGCTTTTCATCAATCTCAGCAATCAGTGCCTGAATGGTGCGGTAAGCATCGCTGGAAACGGTCACCGTATTTTCCAGCGCCTGCTGTGCCAGCGTTTTCACCGCGCTTTCTACCGCTTCGCGCGCCTGCTCACTCTTTGGACGAAACTCTTTGTTCAGTAAGGCACTAAACTCGTCCTGACTAAAACTGGCATCGCCCTGTGACTGGGGTTGTTGAGAAGTCTGATTCATTATTGCTCCTCCTTCCCTTCTGCGGCATCCGCCTGCTTAGGCACATGCGTCAACGCCTGCAGCAGGGTCGGATCCTGAAGAATTTTGCCGATAAGCTCTTCAGCGCCATTTTTGCCATCCATATAGGTCAGCAGATTTGAAAGCTGAGTACGTGCTTCCAGCAGGCTGTTAAGTGGTTCGACTTTACGGGCAATGGCATCCGGGGAGAAATCGTCCATGCTTTCAAAAGTCAGGTCAATATTCAGTTTGCCGTCGCCGTTCAGCGTATTGTCGACCTGGAATGCAGCGCGTGGCTTCATGGCTTTCATGCGCTCATCGAAGTTATCGATGTCGATTTCCAGGAATTTGCGGTCGTCAACGCTGGCCTGCGGCTCCAGCGGCTTACCGGCTAAATCGGCCAGTACGCCCATGATGAAGGGCAGCTGAATTTTTCGTTCTGCACCATAAACTTCCACGTCATATTCAATCTGAACGCGTGGCGCGCGATTGCGGGCGATAAATTTCTGCCCACTGGACTTCATTGTTGGCATGGTTCTCTCCATAAATAATGCGCGGTTACTGGCTCGCAGGAGGCGCGCAGGTCTCGCTGCGTTAAGACTTCACTGATAGCTTAGTCGCGGCGTCCAAAAATGTTTTCTAACTGATGTACACCATCCGGCGCAAGGTCGCGAATGATGTCCATAAAGTCGAGTTCGATCAGGCGCTGTACACGGTCAATCATCAACGGTGCCGGATGGCTGGGCTCGTGCTGCGTAAAGTACTGTTTCACTTTTTCCAGCATTAACTGCGCTTCAGCACGCGAGTTAAGCTGAGCACTGCGCCAGTCTGTAGCGGCGCGCGACGCGGCCCTGGGCGCGGTTGGGTTTTCAGTTTCCGGTGCAGACTGTACGGCCGCTGCCAGAGACTGTAACGCGCCAATATCGGTGGCCTGGCAACGCTCATTCAGCATGGCGAAGCTGCGCTGAAGCTGACTCATATCCGGTAAGGCCGTTTCATCCAGCTTTTCAGTCACCAGGCTACGAATGCGCTGCAAACGTTCGCCAATGTCCTGAATGGCCGCAACGCCGGGTTGCTCGCCTCGCGCCAGTTCATCATTAAGACGCGGCAGGCCGCCAGGGTAGTCTGGCACTTCCGTTTTACTGCCGTCACATAATGCAGCGGCATCGCGAAGCGTAATCCCGTCGGAAGCATAACGCAGCAGCCACGACTGGCGCACCGCGCCCGCCAGGGCTGACTGGTCGCCCAGCACGGCCAGGGCATTAATGCGGTAAAAGGGATCGGGCTGGCCATCTTCTTCCAGACGTGGCCACAAGGTTTCCCAGTACTGCGACATGGCCTGCTCAATCAGTTGCAACCCCTGTGCATAGCCGGGCAACCCTTTGAGACGAGTCCAGGCGTGCGTCAGCGTGAGCATGACGCGTAAATCTTTGCTGCGGCTCATTAAATCCAGTGCCAGCTTTTCGACCTTGTTCCAGTCAGCCGGTTCGGCCGGAATGATGGTATTGCCGAACTGCTGCTCGGCTTTGCCTACGCTGGCCTGTTCCATCGCCTGAAAATCCGCATCGTATTCCAGGTTATCCCCGCAGGGATTATCGTGGCTTACCGGTATCAGCAACGTGTCAATATCAATACTCATCCGTTTCGCCTCAGGATTCAAACATAGGAGGATAAAGTCCATTTCGCCCGGGCTTTGCACCGCCCGCCGGATCGAATAACAGCGAAAATAACTGCGCTGTCAGGTTGCCGCTGTGGACATGGGTATAAAGCGGAAAACCGTCGCTCTGATTGGTCCACCAAAAACTGCTTTGAAACTGGGGATCAAAACTCTGTGATGGCAAATTCCAGCTCAGGGTGGAGGCATTATTCTCCCCGCTGCCGATCACCGATAAGATATCCGATGAGGCTTCGCCTTCCTGAGGCTGTGGAAGGGGAATACTTAACAACGCCTGATCAAACTGCTCGGGCGTGCCACCCTCCTGAACCGCCCGCAACAAGGTATTGCCCATCTGGTGATACCAGTCACCGGCGCGGGCCAGCAATAACGGGGCCCATTCCGTCGGCGTAAAGTAGCGCAACGCACAGAGCGGATAATGTCGCCCGACGCTGTCGCGGGCGGCGGTCAGACAGCCCATCTGAATCAGCTGCGTACCTAACATGGGCGGTATGACAAAATTCCATACGGGCGCTTTAAGAAAGGCCCGGGACGCGGAATGCTCGCCTTCCGCACTGGTTTGCCAGTGATGCAATCCTACCTGAAACCAGTTCGACCACTGGCGCTGCAGGGTATCGGGGAAACGTCGTTTTACGAAATCACCCGAACTGGGCAGTTTGCCGTACCAGCCAGGTGCTGCGTATTGAGTCATAGTCAGATCCTGTTTCAGGGACAGCTAAATGCAGGGAGCTGGAAGGGGTTCCTGATGCTGCCCGGCGTAAAGGACAACGTCACATTATGGCCCTCCACATTAAAGCTGGCTTCGCGCGTCAGTCCGCCGACCGAGGTGACCTGTGCGCGGTCAAAGAAGCGATTAAGCGCCCATGGCCCGCTGGTGGTCAGCGTGGAGGTCGTGCCATTCGTCAGGCCCAGTTGCATGCGCACCTGACTGGTTCCCCCCGGACCGGGCCAGCTGACTAACTGCACCGCCTGTGGACCATGACTGTAGCGTAAGATTTGCCCGTCCACGTCCAGCGTCATATTAAGAATGTCGTTGTCCATTTTTACCGTGCGCAACGTCACGCGGAAAGAAGGCGTGGTGGCACCATTGGCAAAAAACGCATCGCGAATCGACTGAGCCTGCTGGAACGGACGCAGCAGCGCTTCGCCCCCCGGTAACGTTTTACCATCAATGCCCGGCGTGAAACGCCATGCCGCGCGGGTGGTATCCACTTTACTGGCCAGATTGTCCCGGAAGAAGCTGTCCATCAGTCCGCTGCCTGGCGCAAACATGCGCGCCAGGTCGTCAGGCGTGACTTCACTTCGCGCGTTGCGCACTAAAGGATAGCGGCCGGCAATCGCCTGGCGACAGAAACTGCCAACTTCCATGGTAATACGCTTGCGGACGTTATCCATATCGCGACGCTGTGCATCACTGCTGGCACCGACAGCCATACCGGAGACCATATTTTGCAGCGAGCCAGGCAAACGGCCTGCGCTGGCCTGCAGACGGCTGATCGCATCACTGGAGGGCGGTGGCATTCCGCTGTTCGCCGCGTCCTGTACGGCCGTGAGGTAACGATAGAGGTCGTCAATCTGCTTCAGGAAATCATCCACGGCCAGCACTTTGCTGCCCTGCTGCAATGGCTGTGCCAGTTCGATAATCGGTGCGAAATGGGCCGTTACCGCTTGTTCAGGCGTTTGCTGCACCGCACCCTGTTCACCATTCGAGCGCGGCGAGGTAAACAGTGCCTGTAACGTACGCGTGGCACTGTTATCTGACGCGGCTGCGGCATTTTTCGCGCTCTTGTCGTCAGGTTGTGCCCGCGTCAGCGTGAGCTGTTTACTCAAATTAATAACCAGTTGCCGCAGCGGGGAATGGTTACTGGATAACAGACGTGCGGTATTAATACGCTGCGTTAAATCGGCACTGCTGTTGAGCTGAATATCGCTGAGAAACTGCTCCCACTGGCGAATATAGTCCTGAATATACAGCTGACGCACCGCCATATCGGTTTGTTTGCTGTCTTCATGGGCCGTTTCGCCACCCAGCACCCAGATATCATCCTTGTAGAGGGCATCCGTAACGGGGGCGATCTCTTTATCAACGTGGTTCCAGTAGCCGTCGGGCGTGAAAAGTCCGGACACGCCTTCATTCACGGATTTACCGCTTTTACGTGAGAACACCAGTTCGCTTTGCGGCCCACCCAGGGCAGCCAGGGTCACGGGTGACAATGCACTATCGCGTTCCAGCAGGCGTTTCAGGCGTCCGTAAACGCGCTGTGACAGCGGCATCTGACTAATCAGCGCCTGCTCGCGCTTTACCAGCGCGTCATCCTTCGCATAGGGCGAGGACTGGATCTGTGTTTCCAGCAACTGCTGCAGGTGCCACGCCAGCTGTTTCACCTCCGCCTGCGTCACATCCTGAGGCAGTTCACGGGAGATATTTAACATCATCCACGCCTGAAGAAACTTACCGTCATAGTGCTTTGGCTGATACAGCATCTGATAAGCCTTCAGGGCTTCATAGCTGTAATCGGCATCGCTGCCGTTGTCATTGCGTAACCAGCGGGTAATATTTTGCGCCACTTGTGGCATCAACAGTTGTTTAAGTGCGCGATCGTATAACGCCTGCGTGGCGTCACTCACTTCGGTACCCCGATACAGCCCCATGCGACGCGTCAGCGGCGGATGCTCCAGGGAAAAAGACGCGCTTTCCGGCAGGTGCAACAGCGTGTTGAGATAAGGGACCAGCGCAAACAGGTTACCGTTCACCTCTTTTTGCAGTTTGTCACCCAGTTGCTCGACCTGCGGCGTTTTGGCCGCCATCTCCTGCAGATAAGTTTTATTTTTGTTGTAGCTGATCAGCCACAATGTCCCCGCAATCAGCACCAGGATAAGCAAGGCCAGGTAGCCCGACCAGAGCCCTACGCGATTACGGAGTTCCCACCAGCGATTGCTGCCCGCCAGGCCCGACTCCTGAAAGATGACGTTTTCCAGCACCCCTTTCAGGAAGAAACTCTGGCCTTTGTTCTGCGGAATCGGGGCCTCTTTATCCACCTTGTCCCAGCTACCTGACTCGCCCTGCTGCTGGCCCGGCAAGTGCAGTGCACGTGTCAGTTCGCCCATCACACGGTCAAATGGCAGCCCTTCCTGGGTGCCGCTGGCGAAATAGATCCCGCGCGGCGCAAACTGCGTTTCGAAATCAGAACGGGCAAAGAGAATATCCAGCGCTTCAGCCAACTGTGGGCGCAGCGCGGCAAATTCTTGTGGGAACAGATAACTTTCTGCCCGCGCCTGCGCATCACTTTCCGCCAGCAGAACATCCGCCAGCCCGGCATCCAGCCGCTGTTGCAACAGAGCATATTCCTGCTGGAACTGGCTGCTCAGTTCGAAATCCGCTGTCGAGGCTTTCGCCCATGGGAAGGTAAATCCCCAAATCTGTTCGCGCTGTGTTTTATCCAGGCTGGCAAAATAACTGCGGAAACCTTTTAACAGGTCAGCTTTAGTGACCAGCACATAAACCGGAAAGCGAATGCCCAGTTGATCGTGAAGTTCCATCAGGCGCTGACGCAGCGCCATCGCCTGATTACGCATGGCGTCGGGCGATTGCGACAACAGATCAGCCACGCTGAGTGTCACAATGACGCCGTTTACAGGCTGACGGCCACGGTATTTGCGCAGCAGCGCCAGAAAATGGTGCCATTCACTGGCATCACGCTCCTGCTGACTTTCCTGCGTGGTATAGCGTCCTGCGGTATCCAGCAGGACAGCTTCATTTGTAAACCACCAGTCGCAGTTTCGTGTTCCGCCAATACCGCGTAAGGCCGCTTTGCCAAATTTATCGGCCAACGGAAACTGCAAACCGGAATTCACCAGCGCCGTCGTTTTACCCGCGCCAGGCGCACCGATAATCATGTACCACGGCAGTTGGTACAGATACTGATGGCTGAAGCGCTGCGCCCAGAAAGGGGCGCCTTTGCTGCTCTGGCGCTGAAAATGCGCCTTTTTTAGCATTTCTGTCGCTTCAGAGAAGCGGCTGGCAAGCACCTGATCCTCACTGGTCAGGCGTTTGCGCTCTTCCTCAGGTGCGTCCGGTTTGCTGGTCTCCAGACTGGACATCAGTTTGCGGTTCAGCCAGTAGTTATACAGACGTGGAATCGCCTGACTCAGGCCCCAGACCACATACAGCAGCGCAATACTGATCATGCGGTTCTGTTCAGACTCCAGCGGCCGGGAATCCACTATCGAGAACACCGGGCCGATGACCCAAATGATAAATGATAACGCTGTGATACCGACGAAGCCCCACGCCAGGCGGCTGGTCAGTATCGAAAACAGGACATTCAGCATGGATTAGTTCCCTCTTGCCAGGCCGTTAAGTTCAGCTTTCGTCGTGTCAGGTGCGACCTGCAGCGTGATTTCAACACGACGGTTGCGGGCGCGGTTCTCTGCACTGTTATTAGGCACCAGCGGGTGCGTTTCGCCCCGCCCTTCCGCTTTGACACGTGACGGATTGGCCAGCTGTTTTTGCAACAGGTTCTGAACGGACTGAGCGCGAGCCAGCGACAGCTCGTAGTTCGATGCAAAACGTGCACTGCGAATCGGTACGTTATCGCTGTATCCCACGACCAGGATTTTCCCGCTGACGTTGTTCATGGCCTCGGCAATGCGCTGAATCACCGCATCATAACGCCCACGAACTTCCGTTGATCCAGAGGCGAATAAGCCGTCTCCTTTCAGCGTCACCACGCTCTGATCGGCCTCGTCACGCACCGCGACCAGGCCTTCATCGATTTCTGGTTTGAGGAAGGACTTCAGGTTCAGTGACGGCGGCGGCGGCGGTGCCGGATTTCGAATCTGCACTTCGGGCAGTGTTGTCTGATAAATTTTGGCCAGCACCGGCGAGGTGTAATCCCCCAGCCGCCAGTTAAGCACAATGTAGAACAGGCAGGCCGCCAGGCCCGCCAGCGCGGCGCAGGCCCACAGCGGAATCATCGGTCGCCACAGTTTGCGCAACACCGGTTGATCGGTAGGATGCGGCGAAAGCGCAGCGGCAAAACTTCCCCTGACGCTTCGGATCATCTGCAGCAGGCGCTGTTTAATGGTGTCCAGTTGTGAACGCCCGTTGTCGAGTACGCGGTAGCGCCCTTCGAACCCCAGCACCAGACAGAAATAAATCAGCTCCAGTAACAGAATATGCTGTCGCGGATTTTGTGACAGTTTAGCCAGCAGCTGGAAAAACTTTTCGCCACCCCAGGTTTCGTTGTGAAAAGTTACCAGCAAGCCATTACTGGTCCACACACCGCGGCTGCCCCAGGGCGTCAGCGCAGCGGCTTCGTCCAGCGCCGTACACAGGCAGTAACGTGCGCCAACGATCACTTCGTAGCTCAGACCCGACTGCTGACAGGCCAGCTCGAAACGACGAATCTGTTCGATAAGTTGCTGGCGTAAACGGGCGGGATCGTCATGCGATACCGAGTGACGAATCTGGGGAATGGCGTTGATCAGCGGATTAGCTGCGGCCACCAGCGTGTTCTGATGGCTCAGACTTAACTCCTGCTGAAAAGCATCACTGTTCGGTTTGTTTTGTTCCTGCATCATGCCTGCTCAGTTTGAATTATTCTGACTGACTGCGAATGGCCCAGAACTCCATGTTCAGGCCCGGAAACTCACCGGCAAGGTGCAGCGCGAAGGCACCCGATCGTTCCATCTCCTGCCAAAGCTCGCTGTTTTTATCCAACTCAAAATAGCTGTAGCCTGCGTGCCAGGGGATTTGCGGGGGCGCGCCAGGCATGGCTCTCAGGGCCAGCCCCGGAAGCTGCAACTGCACGAGATCGCGAATTTTGGTCACAGGCGCGACCTTCATCTGTGCCGGGAAATGGGTTTTGAGTGCATCGGCGGGAACGCTTGCCTTGACGGCCAGCACAAAGCCAAATTCACGCACCATGCTGTTGTCTGGCACGGTGGCGACGTTCAGGCCGTGTGAACGCTGCGTCAGTGGCAGCTGAATGGCGCTCTCTTCCATGACCTGCGACAGCCCCTGACGCAGCAACAGGGTGAGGCGCGAAAAGCAACCTTGCAGATCATCGTGATCGTAAAGGGGAAGCGCGTCAGGCGTACGGGCCTGCGTCCAGGTTGCCAGTTCCGCGGCCAGTTGTAACCAGTGGCTGTAGAGCGTTTCAGGATGCAGTAACGGCAGGTGCTGCAGATGAGCGTGCAGCCCCAACTGGCGATTAAGGAGCGCCAGCAGCATGAAATCCACCATATCTGCACTGTTAAAACGCCCGGTACCTGGCGCGCGCTGGCTCAGTTGCTGGCTGCGCTGCTGAATCATACCGTGCAAATCCGTCATCATGCTCTGAAGCGGACGACTGCCTGCAAGCGTTAAGGTAGGAGGGATATAGTCATTGTCTAAACGAATGTGGTTGTCACTGCGTTTTTCAACAATCTGCGCCACGCCCATGGCCGTCCACTCTGCGGTCAGATCCTGCTCCAGCATTAACCGCAGGCGAAGCTTGCCAAACTGGACGGTGGCGGTGCCAACAGCCTGCGCGTTGTCATCTTCGACTTCCGCTTCCCAGGCGAGGTAGCGCGCCAGAGAATCTGGCGCATCTTCAAACGTTACCGCTTCGCGGCCATTACGCCGCGCGGGGATGGCCAGCACCACTTTCGCCCGGTCAATATTCGCGGGCACGTCTAATGGGGCTGGACCTTGCTGGGGCTGGCTGAAAGCAAAAAACGTCCCATCCGGCAGACATCCACTGGCGGCATTGAGCGCCAGCTTGCCCTGCCGTAACAGCGCTTCATCAAATTCGAGATCGAAAAATCCCCAAATGTAAGGACGTTGCGACTGGCCCCATTCACGCAGCGAGCTTTGCAGAAAATTTTCTGCCTGCTGGAAATGGTGAGGACGCAAAAACATCCCTTCCGCCCAAACAACCTTTTCGGCTCTGTTCATAATCATCCTTTGAAGACGGTGTTATTGCTTAACGGGACGCATACCGGCATCGTCAACAATAATGTTGGCGTTTAGCTCACCATCATTGCTTTTCCAGAACTGCCAGAATGAACTGCTGTCGCTGTCCGGGAAAGGCAGCGCCAGCCGCCACACTTTGCCATCCAGCTTTTGATATTCCGCCATGATGCCGATAAACCGTGCCTCAGGCAGGCTTTTCGCACTCAGCGTTTTACTGAGCTGACCGGACATCAGGAAAAACTGCTGACTGTTAAGCAGCGTATTGCCTAATGCGGTCGCGGGTTGATTCTGTAATGTGAAGAAATCAGCGGACATAAACTCGGCATCCGACGTCAACAGCATGACGCGCACTTTGAGCGGCGCGCCGGCGTTGATGGGGGGATGCGCCTGAAAATTCAGGTTGTAGCGCGCGATATCGGGCTTACTGCTACTGCATGCGGTCAGCAGAAGTAGCAGGAAGGGCCAGAGCCATTTTTTCAGGCCAGCGCGCAAGTGGGTATGTGCCATATCTGCCCCTCCCTGCCCCTGACTTAGTTAATGATCCAGGTACCGTTATTGCTGTTCTGGCAGGCCTGGCTGTTGCCATCAACAGAGACGCAGGTCTTTTTCTTCGCGGCGGCACGCGCACGACGCTTAGGCTGATCGGCTTTGATGGTTTGGTCGTATAAATCGCTTTTTACCACTGCACGGAAAGGCACATAGCCAATGACTTTGACCGCATTGGTCGGTGCCTGAGGCGCGGCGCCCTTACTGTCGGTGGCTTTCGCGTCAGTTGCGGGTGGTGAAACCGCGTCAGCTTCTTCGCCCAGTGCCAGCCAGTTATTTTCTACCTGACCCACAACGGTATAGGTTTCACCCGTTTTCAGCGTTTCCACGACCTTGCCGCCAAAATCCGGGCGTGTCATCACAGAGGCAGGATACAGGGCACGGTAACTCTCATTGACGGCGGTGAACTGTGCAGGCGCAGCTACGGCATGACGGTGAATCAGGGTAGTGCCATCAACGGTATTGGTGACCATTGTGTCATCTGTCATTTTTGGCGGTGTTTTACAGCCTGCAACAGCAAAAACAAACATCAGGCTTAATGCAATTCGAAAGTTCACCATTTTTTTCATATTTAGTTCCATTAATACCCAAAAAAGTGGCCTTTGGCCGGTGGTCAGCGCGTCGTATTGTTGCACAACGTCAACTGGACGCCAGATGACGCCAAGTCATTGATTAACAATACAAGTTGCCTGAATAGGAGCGTTGATTGAGTGTAAATTTTATACGATGAGCATGAACAGTATAGGCACAGTTCATAAAACCTGATGACCGGAGAAGCGGGTCGGCTGAATTTCACCAAATACATTCAGCAAACTGACCCATTCCTAAAAGCAAACGGTATTAAAGCAGCCTGATTATGTTTTGGTAAGACACGATTTTTGTTAGGTAATCGTTAAACTTAACGGGGCTGGTTAATCGTTATTCGTGTGGGGAGAATGGTAACATCCTGCTTAAATTCCAGTCGATCTCACACAAATAGCAATAAATCAATGGGTTACAAAAAAAATATGCAGCACCATAGCTACCGCACGAGCCTGTACATCCTGCTCGCCTGTGTAAAGTTCTTTTCCATTTATTAACATCTTACACAGCTTTACATATTGCCTTGAAAAATTCAATACAGCTCCCAGTTACGTAACTAAGTAATAGTATTTATGTTTTTTACTAACTCAAACAGATGACAATACGGTGAAACCTGCACATTTCGTACGTCTGATACTCATCTATGGTCTCAGCGCCCCTATCCTTTAGTATAAAAGCTTAAGCCAGATGAATATTTTAAGGTGCCGGATGGCCCTGAAAGCTGAGAAAACCGTCAGCTCAAACGCGATGCGTAAGTTGAAAAGAGGAATTAAGTCAAATTTGGCTGCCTGGTCTTTCTGAAACAAAATCAATAACCCATATTAATCAAAGAGTTAAACGAAGCAATGGCGTTAAATTTAAGAGTATTCCTACCCGAAGGCGATGCGCGCGGCCCTGGATTCGAACGCATTTCGTCCGCTTTGCGGGAAAAGTGGGCACAGAACCGTCCTGACGAATGACGAAACCTGTGTAGAGGCAGGTAAATGAAAAGCGTGGCAGTATTAAAACAGACTGTGATGATGCGCGGCGCGAAGCTGCCACGCATCATCACTTCTCACAAACGGGTGGGCTGAAGGTATTCAGGTGGATTCTGCCCTGGCGAGCATCTTGCGGTAGTTATTAAGCCATTTCCCGCTTTTCAGCCGCCACCAGAAAAATCCGCCGCGCACCGTCCAGTCAAGGAACATGCCCAGCCAGACACCAATCACGCCCATACCGAGTTCAATGCCCAGCAGATAACCAATAACAACCCTTGCGCACCACATACTGAACATCGATACATACATCGTATAACGGGCATCACGCGCGCCCTTCAGGCCGGCGGGGAGCACCCAGGAGGCGGCCCAAATCGGCATAAACAGGGCATTCAGCCAGATAAGGTGTTTGGTGACGCTAATCACTTCCGGATCGCTGGTGTAGAAGCGTGCCAGCAGCCCCGCCAGCGGTATGGTCAGTGCAGCAACGCCTGTCAGACAGATTGTAGCCAACAGATAGACGTGCTTGATTTGCCGCTCTGCCTGAAAAACCTGGTATTTACCTAAGCGTTTTCCCGTAATAATGGTCGACGCCGATCCCAGCGCATTACCAGGCAGGTTAATCAGTGAGGCGATTGAAAACGCGATAAAATTGCCGGCAATTTCGTTGGTACCCATGCCCGCCACAAAGACCTGTGTCAGTAACTTCCCGCCGTTAAACAGCACGGATTCAATACTGGCCGGCACACCGATGCTTAAGACTTCAAATAAAATACTGCTGTTCCAACGCCTGAAATAGCTGGACAGCGAAATTCTCAGTGAGGCGTTGAAGCCAATCATTAACACGTAGATGACCGCTATTGCGCCAATGTAGCGGGTAATTGTCAGCCCTAATCCGGCCCCCACAAAGCCCAGCCCCTTCCATGAAAAACAGCCATAAATCAGCACACTGCTGATAACGATGTTAAGAATATTCATCCCACCGTTAATCAGCATCGGTATTTTCGTGTTCCCTGCCCCACGCAGCGCACCGCTACCAATCAGCGTAATGGCCGCCGCCGGATAACTCCATGCGGAAACCTGCAGATAGCTGAGTGCCAGGGCTTTCACTTTCGGTTCTGCTGCGCCTGCGATGGCGTCAATAATCAGATGCCCCCAGAACTCAATGGCGATAACCAGCACCAGGGCTAATACCGTCATCATTGCCAGCGACTGCCGTGTTGCGGCGCGGGCCCGTTTACCATTGCGTCTGGCCAGGCTAAACGCGACCACTACCGTGGTTCCCAGGTCGATGGCGGCAAAAAAGGAGATGACGACCATGTTGAAGCTGTCTGCCAGCCCGACGCCGGCCATGGCTTCTTTGCCCAGCCAGCTCACCAGGAAGGTACTTAACACGCCCATCAGTAGCACACAGGCATTTTCAAAAAAGATAGGAACTGCAAGAGGCGAAATTTCACGCCAGTACAGCGTGCGGTAAGCGCGACGTTTCGGATACCACGCCGTGCGCTTAATCGCCTGCACCACTGCTACGCCGGGATTTTGCAAAGGAGTACCAAATATGAACATGTCGGGAAAGAACTCTAATGATGGTAGCGTAAAGTGAAATATGCAAAACGTTTTGCATTCCTGTTAAATCATCGTTACACACTTTTCTGCTCTCGCCTTTAGTCGTGCCGAATCGGTGCTGCCATGCTCCGGTCCACCCTCTTGCCTTAGCGAAAGCCATTGCTGCCCTGCACATCCTGATGCTGTCGGGTTAATCCGTTTTTTTACTCAGTGCCGCATGATGCCCACTAGCCTCGCCCATAACAGGCAGCCGCAAAATGCGCGCGATCATAGATTCTTCACCCAATCCGTTGTTAAAACCGCTAAGCTGAGGAGCATTGTGGTAAGAACCTGAAAGGAGAAGTTATGCCAGCCCAACGGAAAAAGCTGACACGCGAACAGGCACTCGATGCGCTTGAGCAACTTTACAATGACGCCGTCGATGCGCTTCGTGCGTCCATCAAGGCCTACACGGAAGAAGGCGTGCTGCCGGACCCGGCCGCGCGTGAGCAAGGCCTGTTTGTTTATCCTGAATTACGCATTACCTGGCAGGGAGAGGGACCGCAACAGAATCGCACGCGTGCATGGGGCCGTTTTACACATACAGGCAGTTACAGCACCACCGTCACCCGCCCCGCTTTACTTCGTCATTACATTTCAGAACAGCTGGCGATGCTGGAAAAAGAGTACGACGTGGACATCGAAGTCGGCCCGTCACAGCAGGAGATTCCCTACCCGTATGTAATAGACGGCTCTGACCTGTCGCTGGACCGGACCATGAGCGCCGGCATAGCCCGTCATTTTCCCACGACTGAACTCTCGCAGATTGGGGATGAAACGGCAGATGGCTTGTTTCATGCTGACGCCACTTTCCCCCTTTCCCACTTTGATGCGCTGCGCACCGACTTTTCGCTGGCACGCCTGCGCCACTATACCGGCACGGCTGTGGAGTATTTTCAGCCGTTCGTGTTGTTTACCAACTACACGCGTTATGTGGATGAATTCGTCCGCTGGGCCATCGAACAGGTACGCGATCCGTCAACCCCGTTTGACAGCCTGGTATGCGCCGGAGATGTCATCCTGACGGCTGACACGGAAAACAATGACGCGATGCTGTCCGATCTGGCCTGGAAAAAACATCAGATGCCTGCCTGGCATCTGACGTCACCGCATCGTCGCGGCATCACGCTGATCAATATCGGTGTGGGTCCTTCCAATGCCAAAACCATCTGCGATCACCTTGCCGTCATTCGCCCTCATGCCTGGCTGATGATAGGTCACTGCGGCGGCCTGCGCGAAAGTCAGCGTATTGGGGATTACGTTCTGGCCCATGCGTATTTGCGTGACGATCATGTACTGGATAGCGTGCTGCCACCGGATATCCCGATTCCCAGCATCGCCGAAGTTCAGCGCGCCCTCTACGATGCCACCAAATCGGTCAGCGGTATGCCCGGCGAAGAAGTCAAAGAGCGCCTGCGCACCGGTACTGTTGTCACCACCGATGACCGTAACTGGGAGCTGCGTTACTCGGCTTCGGCCCTGCGCTTTAATCTCAGCCGCGCCGTGGCGGTGGATATGGAAAGTGCCACCATTGCCGCCCAGGGTTACCGCTTCCGGGTGCCTTATGGCACGTTACTCTGTGTTTCCGATAAACCGTTACACGGCGAAATTAAGCTGCCCGGTCAGGCGAATCGCTTTTACGACGGCGCCATCTCTGAACACCTGCAGATTGGGATTCAGGCGGTAGAGCTGTTACGGGCTGAGGGTGACAAGTTACATTCGCGTAAACTGCGAACGTTTAACGAACCCCCGTTCCGTTAAAGAGTAAAATCAAAGACGGTATTAAGGGTGAGTCTCTTTCACATTAATGCCGTCATCCCTTCTCCGTTTCTGCTGAATCAGGCTGCGTTCAGTACGGCAGTATTTATAAACCAGGCAAACACAGCCAGAATAGCCGGGACCATAAATGTCCAGATAAGGCGATTATTCAGGCTTTCAAATCGCGCATCCAGCTTATCGAATCGCTCATCCACCTTGTCGAATCGCTGATCCACCTTGTCGAAGCGACGATCCATTCCGTCGAGTCGTTTATCAATGCCATCAAGGCGATAGTTGATTCCGTCTAGCCGCTTATCCACTCCATCGAGCCGACAGTCGAGTCCGTCCAGCCGCTTATCCACGCCATCAAGCCGACTGTCGATGCCGTCCAGCCGCTTATCCACGCCATCGAGCCGACAGTCGAGTCCGTCCAGCCGCTTATCCACGCCATCAAGCCGACTGTCGATGCCGTCCAGCCGCTTATCCACGCCATCAAGCCGACTGTCGAGTCCGTCCAGCCGCTTATCCACGCCATCAAGCCGACTGTCGAGTCCGTCCAGCCGCTTGTCCACGCTATCGAGCCGACAGTCGAGTCCGTCGAACCGCTTATCCACGCCATCAAGCCGACAGTCGAGTCCGTCGAACCGCTTATCCACGCCATCAAGTCGACAGTCAAGTCCGTCGAACCGCTTGTCCACACCCTCGAACCGACAGCCAAGTCCGTCCAGCCGCTTATCTGTCCCATCAAATCGGCTGTCAGTATCATCAAATTTCGCTATGACAACCGAGAAGGTGGCGTCAATGCTGTTAAACCGGTTAGTAACGTCGACTAATACCTTATTGATTTCAAAAAGTTTGCTGTCAATACGATCCTGCCTGTTCTCAATACCGGCAAACTGACTCGCGACGTGTTCTACATTTTCTTCCAGGCCAGTGAATCGCTGAAGCATTTCAACGTGAAACAGCGTTTGCTCTGAGCGCAGTATTTCAAGATCGGTTTTCGTCGCAAATGCCGTCGCGCGCCCACTGAACAGCGCCAGATCAATTTTCATCTGATGGCTGTCTTGCTCCAGTCGCTCAAAGCGCTTTTCAAAATTTTCCATTGTTTTGCCTCCCGTCCCGCAATGACGGTCGATTACGTTTGGCTTTCCGCGATCCCGTTTTATACAAAGGTTGCCCATTATCAGTCCCTGACAGGCGGATTACATGCATCCGTTAACGTTATTCACGACCTGCTTCGACGTTATTGAAGCAAAGTCCCGCACAATAAACATTACCTGATTGAATAAGAACGCAAAATAAAACCAGCGTGCCGCCTTATTCAGAAGGTGTTGTCGGAGAGTAAGAGGTGAAAGGCGTGAAGAAAAGGCAGTTCATATTCATTTTGGAAGAGAATGCACAACGATTGAAAAAAGCTGAATCAGCATGGTGGTGCATCGACGCGAAATATAACGCTAAAACCGTTACAGCATATTAACTATGCTGTAACGGTGAAGTTAATTATGCACTCAACCAGCCGAGCTTAATGACAAACAGCAGGGAAAGAATAATCAGCGCCGCATTAATTTCTTTCGTCCGTCCACTCAGCAGTTTCACCACGGTCCAGGTGATAAAGCCGAAAGCGATACCGTTTGCAATGGAATACGTTAATGGCATGGTCAGGGCCGTCACCGTAACAGGAGCCGCAGTAGTAATGTCTTTCCAGTCGATCTCGGCCAGGCCTGAGGTCATCAACACAGCCACAAAGAGCAGTGCGGGTGCCGTGGCGTAAACCGGCACGCTGGAAGCCAGGGGTGAAAAGAACAGCGCCAGTAAAAACAGCACCGCCACCACCACAGCCGTTAATCCGGTACGGCCACCGGCGCTGACGCCTGCAGCCGATTCGACATAGCTGGTGGTCGTGGACGTTCCTAGCAGAGAACCAAACAGCGCCGCCGCACTGTCCGCCACAAGCGCGCGCCCCATTTTAGGCACGTTGCCCTCTTCGTCAGCCAGTCCGGCACGTTTGGTCACGCCCAGCAGCGTTCCCGTGTTATCAAACACGTCGACAAACAGGAACGCAAAAATCACGCTAATCAGACCCACGTTAAACGCACCCGCGATATCCAGATGCATAAACGTCGGGGCGATGGACGGCGGGGCAGAAAATACGCCGCCAAACGGCGTCAGGCCAATTCCCATGGAGATAAAGGTAATGATCAGAATGCCAATCAAAACCGCGCCCGTCACACGGCGCGCCTCCAGCACGACGATGATGATAAAACCTAACATCGCCAGCAGTGGTCCAGGCTTGGTCAAATCACCAATTCCTACCAGCGTGGCCGGATTGTCGACGACGATTCCCGCCCCTTCCAGCGCGATAATCGCCAGGAACAGACCAATACCGGCGGCAATCCCCGCACGCAACGGCAACGGAATGCTTTTGATAATCCATTCGCGAATTTTAAAGATTGATAACGCAAAGAAGATAACCGCAGACAGGAATACCGCGCCCAGCGCAATCTGCCAGGTGTAGCCCATGTGCAGCACAACGGTATACGTGAAGAACGCATTCAGGCCCATTCCCGGTGCCAGGGCGATAGGATAGTTGGCAATCAGTCCCATCAACACAGAACCAATTGCCGCCGCCAGACAGGTCGCGACGAAGACCGCACCTTTGTCCATGCCGGTCGCCCCTAAAATACTGGGGTTAACGAACAGGATATAAGCCATTGCCAGAAAGGTCGTGATCCCGGCGATGATTTCGGTGCGAACCGTTGTGTTGTGCGCTTTTAATTTAAATAGTTTTTCTAACATCATTATCTCTCGATGATAGAGACGTCACTCAGGTACGTGCTCTCTTGCCAAAGTTATTATCATGCTGTTTGTGGTAATGCCGACGGCTGGCCCGCGCCGTTGCAGGCCTGCTAAAAACCGGGGTTGCTTTCCTTTGTCATGTGAGCAATTGCTAAGGCTTAAGCAATTGCTGTGCCAGTCCGACACGCAATCGATTACCTGGATAAGCGCAAACGAGCCTTAAGAGAATTCTGAACCGAATCAGGGCGCGATTATGGTGCATTGCCCCCTAAATGCGCAAACGTTTTCCTTTCAATGCCGAAAAGGCAAAAAAAGGGTGCTGACGCACGCTTCAACACTTTGTGAGGCGACGCTGGTCACGTTTCAGCCGCATTAACCTGCAGGCAAAAGGGGAATGTGTAAACTCGAAATTAACTCTTTAGTAACATTGAGGTCACACAATGAAGCCAGCAGTTCTGGTGGTGGATGATGATTCTGCGGTCTGCGATCTGTTGCAGGACGCGCTCAGTGAACATGCTTTACGGGTTTATCGCTGTCATCAGGGTAAAGAGGCGCTGGCGATGGTCAGTGCTCACCCGGACATCGCGCTGGTAATGTTAGATATGATGTTGCCTGATACCAATGGATTGCTGGTGCTCCAGCAGTTGCAGCGTCAACGGCCTGATATCCTCGTAATCATGCTGACCGGCATGGGATCGGAATCGGAGATGGTCGTGGGTCTGGAGATGGGCGCGGACGACTATATTGCTAAACCGTTCAATCCCCGCGTGGTCGTGGCCCGCGCACGCGCCGCCCTCAGACGCAGCGGACGTGCCGCAACCAGTGATGACGCGCAGTCAGGCTGGCGCTTCAATGGCTGGGTGCTTGATGAAGCGCGCTGCCAGTTACTCAATCCTCAACGCGAAACGGTTCCCCTGACGCAGGGGGAATATACTTTGTTACGCGCCATGGTACGGCATGCACGTAAGGTCCTGACACGCGATCAGTTATTAGAACTGACCCACAGCGAGACGATGGATGTCTTTGACCGCACGATCGATGTGCTGATCATGCGGTTACGCCGTAAAATTGAAGCCAATCCGCATCAGCCCGGCCTGATCCGCACTATCCGCGGGCTGGGCTATGTTTTTTCTGCCGATGTGGTCAAACCTGAAGGGCTGGGACTTTCCACACAAACCGCCTGAGCCATCCATTCACGCATGTCGCGCAAGGGGCGAATGCCGTCTGTCGCATTGGCGGCACGCAGATTAAAACAGGCGCAGGTATGGGCCAGTTTCAGCGTCGAGACCATATCCTCGCCTTCATGGCTGGCAAACAACACGCCCGCACAAAACGCATCACCCGCTCCGACGCTGCCCACAATAGCGTCGGGTGCCAGTTGCCAGGCGGGCTGCCAGACACCTTCGCCGTCCGCTTCACGTCCCCATGCGCCCTCGGGCGCATGGACGACAACACGCTGACGCACGCCCTGCTCCGCCAGCCACTGCGCGGCACGGGCAAAAGCGGCAGGCGGCTGAATGCCGCGGCCATCACGTAACAGCACGCCTGACAACGCCTGCGCTTCCAGTTCATTAATCACCAGATAATCCAGCCAGCGTAAGGCGGGCAGCACCTGAGGGCGGTAATCGCCCGCGCGGGAAGCCAGATCCAGGGACGTGAAATAGCCCCGCTGCTGCATGTGTGCCAGCAACCGGGCGCTGCGGGTACCAAATTCGCTGTCCACGCTATCCAGCGTTTCCAGCAGCAGCAAATACCCCAGATGAAAGATGCGCTGTGCGTCATCGACGGCGGCGAAGTGCGTTCTGTCCAGTAAGCTGTTGGCGCCGGGTGAAAAGAAAAAAGTCCGTTGTCCGTCCGGGGTCGTCATCACCTGGGTCATCGCTGTAGGCTTGTCGTCGGTGCGCTGCACTAACCGGTAGTCAATCTGCGCCGCTTTCATCATAGCCAGCAGAAAATCGCCATCGGCGTCATTGCCGAGCAGGCCAATCGCCGCCAGCGGCAGTGTGCACTGCATGCGCGACAGCGTGAGCAGGACATTGAGCGGCGCGCCACCTGCGGCCTTTTCGCTGTGCTGTATTTCGGTCAGCCAGCCCTGTTCCGGCCAGTGGCTGATGCGATGCACATAATCCACCAGCATGACACCTGCGGCCAGAATGCCGCTTCGCGTTGCCATTTACGCCTGGCCTGCGCTGCCGAAAATGTTCATCTGCTGCATAACGGTTTCACAAATCGCCTTTTCCACCGCCATCAGTAACTCTGCGAACTCATCATAACGGGTATTGCGCGAGGCCAGACTGCGTTCCACCGCGTCAAGGGCTGCCTGAGACATGCCGGTGTAAAAGTTAATTTTGTGAATACCGAGTGAGATTGCCCGACGGAAATCCGCGTCGCTGATGCCCGACCCGCCGTGCAGCACCAGCGGTACACCGGTTTGCTGACGAATCGCCGCCAGCCGGTCAAAATCCAGTTTGGGTTCCCCTTTGTATTTGCCGTGCGCATTACCAATGGCGACCGCCAGCGTATCAATGCCGGTTTCGCGCACAAATTCAGCGGCCAGTCGCGGATCGGTAAATTTCTCGCTGTCCGCTTCCCCAAACAGTGCGCCGCCTTCATCACCCCCGACTGCGCCCAGCTCTGCCTCAACGGAAACGCCGACGGCATGTGCGGCGCGAACCACTTCCCGCGTCTGGCGAATGTTCTCTTCATAGCTCAGGGTCGAACCATCAAACATCACCGAGGTGAACCCGAGACGAATCGCCTGCATTACCGCCTCAAAGTGCAAGCCATGATCCAGGTTCAGCACCACCGGAACAGTATGCTTCGCGGCTTCAAAACGGATCGCCTCAGTAATCTGATCAAGCGTGACGTACTTAAAATGCACTTCAGCAATGTTGATAATAAACGGCGAGCGCTGTCGCTCTGCCGCATCAAACAGCGCACGCAGGAAATGGCTGTCCAGTACATTAAACGCGCCCAGCGCATAACCCTGTTGCTGGGCATGCGCCAGCCCCTGTGCCAGAGAAATTAAAGCCATCATTCACTCCTCAAGGTGAGCCAGCGGGAATAGTCGTTACAAAGCAGCCTCTGGGGTTCCTCATCCTCGTCAAGGTCGTTGAAACGCGCCAGCGGCGTCAGGAAGACGTTGTCGTTGTCATCATCGTTGGGCATGGAGACTTCCCCCACCAGCACGTCACCAAAGCCGTTTTCGCCCCAGAAGCTGTGCCAGACGCCCGCGACGAGCGTGACACTTTCACCAGGGGAAAGCCTTATCTGCGAACCCGCCGCATGGGTTTGCCGGATGCCGTCCAGGGAAACCGTCACCGGCGTGGCGGCTTTGTCATGGCCTTCACGGTTATACAGCTCGACAATCAGGTTGCCGCCGCCGCGATTAATAATGTCTTCCATCTTGCGCGGATGGTAATGCATTGGCGTTACCTGCCCTTCACGCACGTGCATCACTTTTTCTGCATAAGGTTTGTGCCAGGGCGTTCCGTGCGGCGAGCCGTTGCGGAGTGTGAATAACGTCAGGCCGGTTTGCAGAAAATCGTCGCCACCAAAACTGGTCAGATCCCAGCCCAGGCGTAAGGCAACGATTTCAGTGATGTCCTCCTGTTGCTGACGCCACTGCCGGAGACCGTAATCGGCCCAGGACGGCAGAGGGACGTCCTGACGGGTGAAAAAGTCTCGCGTATATTGCAACTGTCTGTTCACATCAGCGCGTTTCATCTTCCGCTCTCCCGTTAAGGCGGCACCCTGCGATGCCGCCTGCTGGTTTATTTCACGGTCCAGCCTTTGTAGCTGCCGACATTATTACGGTCGATCAGCTTCACCGGGATCAGCACGGGTTTATCCGGTGCGGGTTTTCCCTGCAGGATGTCGTAACCGATTTCGACGGCTTTCGCGGCCATCACCTGAGGATCCTGAGCGGGCGTGGCGGCAAAGAGCGAGTTCTTACGTTTCAGCGCTTCTTCGCCGTCCGGTGAACCGTCCACTCCGACAATGAAGAACTCGTTACGCTGTGCCTGTTTCGCCGCTAAATCCGCGCCAATTGCGGTTGGATCGTTAATCGCGAACACGGCATCGATTTTCGGGTTGGCCGACAGCAGGCCGGTCATCACTTCCAGGCCGCCTTCACGGCTGCCTTTGGCGTTCTGATTAGAAGAAAGCAGTTTGATGTCAGGATGGCGTTTCAGCGCCGTCATACAGCCTTCCACGCGGTTTTGCACCGCCGAGACCGGCGGCCCGTTGATAATGACGACGTTGCCTTTGTCTTTCAGACGGTCAGCGATATATTTACAGGCCATTTCACCGGCCTGAGTGTTATCCGAGGTGATCGTCGCGTTGGCACCGTCGGCGGCGACGTCGACAGCCACCACCACAATACCGGCATCCCGTGCGCGTTTCACTGCGGGCGCGATCCCTTTTGAGTCCGCGGCATTCAGGATAATCATGTCGACTTTAGCGGCGATGAAGTTATCTATCTGCCCTACCTGCTGTCCGAGATCGTAGCCACTCGACACCAGCGTCACCTTGACGTTATCGCCAGCCAGCTGGCGCGCCTTCATCTCTGCGCCCTTGGTGATTTGCACGAAGAACGGGTTAGCCAGATCGCCCACCGTCACGCCAATCGATTTCAGTTCTTTTGCCTGAGCCATACCGGCGCTGAGCAGCGTTGCCGCCAGCAACCCGGTTACAATCGGATTAAAACGCATAGATCTTCTCCTGCTGTTATTTATCGGCCAACTGCTGAATGGCGCGTTGTGTACTCTCTGCATAGGGGACATCAGCCCACATGATGACGCGTGCGATATTTGTCGATCAGCACGGCGATGATGATCACGGCACCTTTAATCACCAGCTGCCAGAAATAAGAAACGCCCATCAATGTCATGCCGTTGTTCAGCGTGGCAATAATCAGTGCGCCAATCAGCGTGCCGGTAATGGTGCCGATTCCCCCCACAAAACTGGTGCCACCCAGAATGACCGCCGCAATGGCATCCAGCTCGTAACCCATGCCCAGATTGCCGTTGGCGCTGTAGAGACGTGAAGCGCTCATCAGTCCGCCCAGGCCGGACAGTAAGCCGCTCATCCCGTAAACGAACAGCAGTACCAGCCCGACTTTGATCCCGGTCAGACGGGCTGCCTGGATATTGCCGCCTACGGCGTAGATGTGAACGCCCAGCGTGGTGCGGCGCAGGATGAACCAGCAAAGCGCAATCACCGCGAACGCAATGACAATCAGCCACGGTACCGGCCCCAGATAGCCATTGCCTATCCACTCGAAATTGATATCGGCGTTGATGACCGTGGTGCCGTTCGCCAGCAGATAGGCGGCTCCGCGCAGTGCGGTATAGGTGCCCAGCGTCACGATAAACGGCGGAAGCCCGGCCCAGGCCACCAGAATGCCGTTAAACAGGCCCATCGCCAGCCCGGCTCCCAGCGCCATCGGAATCGTGAGCGAGGCCAGCATCGGATCCAGCGAAGTGAGCAACGCCACCACCGCCGTCGTGCCCAGCATTGAGCCGACAGATAAATCGATACCGCCGGTAAGAATGACAAACGTCATGCCTGCGGCCAGTACAATGTTGATGGACGCCTGGCGCGTAATATTCAGTAAATTGGCTTCGGTAAAGAAATTGGGTGTGACAACGCCGAAGACCGCCACGATTAAAATCAAAATGGGTAAAATGCCGACGGTCTGCATGATGTCGCCCATCAGGGCTCGTCTGACCGTGGGTGGATGAATCCGTGCCGTTTGTGTCATGGTTTTATCCTCATACTTCAAGCGGTGATGCGCTATACGCACCGGTTGCCAGCGTCATGATGTTTTCCTGACTGATCTCGTTACCTGCCAGTTCCCCTACGATAGTGCCTTCATGCATCACATAGACCCGGTCACTCATGCCGACCACTTCCGGTAATTCACTGGAGATCATCAGAATGGCCACGCCCTGCCGCGCCATATCCTGCATCATGCGGTAAATCTCGCTTTTGGCCCCGACGTCCACGCCGCGCGTCGGCTCATCCAGGATGAGAATGCGCGGACCAATGGCAATCCAGCGGGAAATCAGCAGCTTCTGTTGGTTGCCACCGGACAGGCCTCCTGCCCGCACCAGCGCGTGGGGAACCCGGATATTGAGCGCGGCAATCGCCTCGCTGGCGATCTTTCTGGCTTGACGGCGGTTCAACATGCCGTACTGCGCATCCCGTTCCAGCGTGGCCATCACGATGTTTTCCTGTGCAGCCATTTCGAGGAATAATCCCTGCTCTTTGCGGTTCTCGGTCAGAAAGCCAATACCGTGCGCAATCGCTTCTCTTGGGGAGTGAATCTCTACCTTCTGGCCGTCCACCCAGATTTCACCCTGCTGAAGCCGGTGCACGCCAAAAATCAGCTGGGCCAGTTCGCTGCGTCCCGCACCAACCAGGCCGGCCAGGCCAACAATTTCGCCTGCCCGCACGTTAAGGCTACAGGGCTGTACCTTGCCGCCATCGGACAGGTTGTGCAGAGCCAGACGCACCTCGCCGCGAGGAATGGTGCGGTCTTTATTGAACAGATCGCTGAGTGGGCGTCCCACCATCATGCGCACCAGCTCGCTGGCGTTAAGGTTATCGCGCGTCAGACTGCCGACGTACTGACCGTCGCGCAGTACGCTGACGCGATCCGACAGCTCATACACTTCCGCCATGCGATGACTGATGTAGATAATCGCCATTCCCTGGCTGCGCAGCCGTTTGATCAGGGCAAAGAGTTGTTCAGTTTCGCGGCTGGATAAGGCGGCGGTGGGCTCATCCATCACCAGAACACGGCTGTTGCGATGCAGGGCGCGCGCAATCTCCACCTGTTGCTGCTCGGCAATGCTCAGCCTGCTGACTTTGTCCGTTGCGCTGAACTGCGCGCCTAAGTGTTTAATAACCTGCTGCGCTTCACGGGCCATCTGGTGACGCCTGACCATGCCAGCACGGGTGATTTCGCTTCCCAGAAAGATGTTTTCTGCCACGGTGAGATTTGGAGCAAGGTTGATTTCCTGATAGATCAGCGTAATCCCGGCCGCTAATGCCGCTTTCGGTCCTTTAAGCGGATACGGCTCACCGTTGATCAACACCTCGCCGCTGGTGGCCGTATAGGCCCCCGCCAGAATCTTCATCAGGGTGCTTTTGCCCGCGCCATTCTCCCCCATCAGCGCATGCACCTCGCCAGGATAAACGGTCAGGTCAACGCCTTTCAGTGCGTAGAAGTGGCCAAAACGCCGGGTGATCTGACGCATTTCAAGTATCGGCTTAGCTGTCATCGCCCCGCTCCTGCTGATTATGGAT
This sequence comes from Pantoea sp. SGAir0183, assembly GCF_043545505.1. NCBI lineage: Bacteria > Pseudomonadati > Pseudomonadota > Gammaproteobacteria > Enterobacterales > Erwiniaceae > Pantoea > Pantoea sp. SGAir0183. The sequence goes on along the minus strand of NZ_CP028053.1, from coordinate 1,709,903 downwards.
AGCCGCGAGTTAAGCAGGAGAAGATAAATGGATAATGTCAGCGGCCATTCATATTTGTCATATTCCGCTTCGCACTCACTTTTATACTCGCCCTATCGTCGCATGGCCGGAGAGCGTATTGATGCAACGCAGTTTGCCGTGGCAGGTCGGGGCGCGCGGTCGCCTGTTGCTGTCGCATTTATTAGTTGTGTGCGTCACCCTGATGGTGAGCGTGGTGGCCATTACCAGCTTTCGCCATGCCGGAAGCCTTCAGGAACAGGCTCAGGCACAGACGCTGGCCGATATGAACGGCAGCCTGGCGCTGGCGCGCAATACCGCGAATGTCGCCATCACCGCCGTGCGGTTATCTCAGGTCGTGGGCGCGCTGGAATATCAGAGCGAATCGCGACGACTGCAGCAGAATCAGCAGGCCCTGCAACATTCACTCGCCCTGCTGGCCAGAACGCCGCTGGCTGCACGCGAGCCTGAACGCGTGGCCCGACTGCGTGCACGCAGTCTGATGCTTGAGCAGTCTGTGAGTCTGTTGCTGCGTAAGGGCCATGAACGTCATTTGCAGCGCAATCTTGTGCTCAGCGGGTTATGGCAGTCACAGCTGCTGCTGGAACGCATTAATGACCTGGCACACCGCAACGGAACCGGCGCACCCGATTTCGCGTTGCGCCAGCAGACCGGCAGGCTACTGGATATTGCGATTCGTACGCCCTCCTCGACCGCGGTCATCGATCAGTTGCAGCAGGTGATGACGCAATGGCGCAACGTGGCCGCATCGGGCGCGTTGGGTGACAACGTGCAGCAGTTACTGGAAACCCAACGCAGCCTGATCCCGCTGGCGGCAGCGCTGGAACAGAGCGATCTGTCCATCGCCTATGCCACCTACCGTATCAAGGCGCTTGTAGCCGCGCTGAATGATGACATTACCGCGTACGTTCAGCAGGTAGCCCGGCAAAGTGACCAGCGTAACATTGCCACTCACCGACAACGGGATTCGGTCAGTGGCTTTATCCTGCTTTCTGCCCTGTTGGCACTCGCCATCACCGTCTATACCGGGTACTACATCTACCGCAACCTGGGGTCCAGCCTGACCGCCATTGCCGCCGCAATGACCCGGCTGGCCCAGGGGGAACACAATGTCAGCGTGCCGGGCCTTCAGCGACGGGATGAACTGGGCGAGCTGGCGCGCGCCTTCAACGTGTTTGCCCGTAATACCGCCTCGCTGGCCCATACGTCGCGTCTGCTAAAAGAGAAAAGTACCCAACTTGAATCCACCTTTCTGGCAATGCGTGATGGCTTTGCCCTGTTTGATAACAGCGGCGAATTGGTGGTGTGGAACGATCAGTATCCGCAGCTTCTGGGCATCGCACCGCGGGATTTGCAGCGGGGACTGCACTACCAGCATCTGCTGGAGCAGCTTGATATACACCTGCACGATCTGGCGGAACCACAGGAAGTCAGGCTGGCCGATGGCCGCACCGTAGAACTGCGCTTCAGCCCGGTCCCCCGGCGCGGTAGCGTGAATACGGTGCTGGAGCGCACCTCACGGAAGGTGCTGGAAGAAGCGCTGGTACACAGCCAGAAAATGAAAGCGGTAGGTCAACTGACCGGCGGCATCGCGCATGATTTCAACAATCTGCTGGCCGTCATTATCGGCAGCCTGGCGTTAACCGAGGGGCAACTGCCGCCCGGCCCTCTTGCGAGCCGGATAGAACGCGCCCGCCAGGCGGCGGATCGGGCAGCTCTGTTGACCCAGCGACTGCTGGCCTTTTCGCGTAAGCAAACCCTGAATCCGCATGCGGTGTCGGTCGTGTCGTTAGTGGAAAACCTGCAGGGGCTGCTGCAACATTCGCTGTTGCCCGGTCAACACCTGATTATTGATGCCCAACGGCCCGGCTGGCCTGCCTGGATTGATGCCAGTCAGTTAGAGAATGCGGTCATGAATCTGGTGGTGAATGCCAGAGATGCGATGGACGGACAAAGCGGCGAGATCCGTCTGCGTATCTGGAACCAGCGCCGCACTGAGCGCGGTGAAAAGCGAGACCGGGTCACCATTGAGGTCATCGATCACGGTTGCGGCATGTCAGAAGAGGTGCGTGCGCAGGTGTTTGAACCCTTCTTTACCACCAAAACAACCGGTACCGGTAGCGGCCTGGGCCTGTCGATGGTCTACGGTTTTGTTCGTCAGTCAGGCGGACAGGTAGAGCTGGAAACCGCGCCGGGCCAGGGCACCACCGTACGGCTGTTACTGCCACGCGCGCCCGATGTCCCGGCGGTCCGATCCGTCACCTCGCACCCGGCGCAGCCGGATGCCGCGCAGGACCGGTTAGTTCTGGTGCTGGATGATGAACCGGCTGTGCGGCAAACCCTGTGTGAACATCTGCACCAACTGGGTTACCTGACGCTGGAGTGTGACACGGGCGAAGCGGCGCTGGCGCTGCTGCACCAGACGCCGGATATCGATTTGCTGATCAGCGATTTGATGTTGCCGGGTGAGATTAACGGTGCGGAGGTGATTCGTCAGGCACAGCAAAAGTGGCCGCAGTTGGCTACATTGCTCATCAGCGGCCAGGATCTGCGTCACCAGCCCGTCACGTTGCCGTTGTGTGAACGACTGGCGAAACCCTGGCAGGCAGCGCAGCTGGTGCAGGCGCTTCAGCGCGCCTGGCAGCGCAGCGCACGGCTTAATCGTGCCCGCCAGGCTGCCACAACGGCACCGGCTTCCCGATGATATAGCGTTTACGCAGGCGGCTGGAGATGGCATCCATCACCATGACCACGACAACCAGGATGATCGTCAGGAACATCACCACATCCCAGTTCCACAGGCGCATGTTCTCCGCGTACACCAGGCCGACACCGCCCGCGCCGACAAAGCCAAGCACCGCCGCTGAGCGGGTATTGGACTCGATCTGATACAGGCTCAGTGCCAGAAACTGTGGGAAGGACTGGGTGAAAATACCAAACCGGTGCTTCTGCAGGCTGTTGGCGCCCAGCGCGCCCAGGCCGCGACTGGGTGAACGCTCAACCGCTTCGTGGCCTTCGGAATAGAGCTTACCTAACAGACCAATGTCCTGCAGGATAATCGCCAGCACCCCGGCCAGCGGCCCCATGCCGACCGCGCGAACAAAAATCAGGCCCCAGATCGCCATATCAATGCCGCGCAGCATATCGAACAGGCGACGCACAACAAACGCAATGGGACGGGCAACCTTGTCATGCATCACATTACGCGCCGCCAGAAACGAGAGCGGCAGCGCCAGCAGCGTGGCGGTCAGCGTGCCGGCAAACACAATCGCCAGCGTAATGCCGACCTGAGAGAAATAGTAGCCAAACGGCCAGTTCACGAAGTCCTGCCAGACAAACATGCGCAGAAAATAGCGGCCCAGTTGCTGGCATCCTGTGAGCAGGCGGTTCCATTCGATGCCAAACACCATAAAGAAAAAGACATAATAGAGCACCAGCGCCAGGACCAGCATGGCAAGGCGACGCAGATAGCGGTTTTGTGCAGCAAACAGCGCGGGATGCTGCTGTTTCATCGCGCTGATATCGGGCGCAAGCGTAACCATAATTATTCCTCCACAACGCGACGGCGCAGGCGGCCAGAAACGGTGTCCAGTAGCGAGACCACAATCAAAATCAGCAGCAGCGTCATGCTGACCTGATCAAAGCGATCCAGTTTAATATTGGTCATTAACTCCTGACCAATGCCGCCCGCCCCCACCAGCCCCAGGATGGTCGACGAACGGAAATTAACTTCCAGGCGCATAAAGCTGTATGACAGAAAAACCGGCTTCACCTGCGGCCAGAAGGCATAGCGCATCCGTTGCAGTTTGCTGGCACCGCAGGCCGCCAGCCCGCGCACCGGTTTATCCGAGGCGGACTCGATGGCTTCATAAAACAGCTTGGTCAGGCTGCCAATGGTGTGCAGCGCCAGCGCCAGAAAGCCGGGAATCGCTCCGATGCCAAATGCCATTACAAACATCACCGCCCAGGCCAGTTCCGGCATGGTGCGTAGAAAGGCGACAAAAGCGCGAATCGCCATGCGCAGACTGGCTGGCGTTTGTGTGTTATCGGCCGCAAAGAAGGCCAGCACGCCCGCTATCACCACCGCAATCAGCGTGGAGGCCAGCGCCAGCTGCAATGTTTCCCATATCAACGGCAGCTGGATATTCAGACGATAGCCCCAGTAAGCCAGCGAACCTTCTGTCTTGCCATCCGCAAATAACACCGGCAGATGCAATACGGGCATGATTTCGTGCAGATAATCAAAAAAGTGCGGTAAGGATTGCCAGATGGTCACGAGATTGAACTCGGCCATATTCGCCGCCGCCAGGTAAAGCCCCACCAGCACCAGTGACCAGACGAGCGAGTCACGCTTCTGTTGGCGGCGGATACGTTGATAATAGCGTTCGAAGTCGGTCACGGCGGTGTTCTCAGATTGATGTGTGGCAAAGTCAGCAGAGAAAGGGAAATCTGTCTGTGATAGCGGGCCGCCCGCACCCCGGCGGGCGGCTCGCTGGCTCAACGCCAACGGCTTTACCGTTAGCCGCGCGCGCCTTTCATCAGCTCGCGCTTCATGTCGATGATGTTCTGGAAGTCAGCCACAGAGGTTTTGCCAATGTGCTGCTGGCCGCCCACGGCTTTGGTGAAACAGGCGTGGTCGTCTTTATCCAGTTTTTTGATGGCAGCAATCACTTTCGCTTTGAAATCGGCGGGCAGTTTATTGCTCACGAGGATAGGCCCGTTAGGAATTAACGGTGACTGCCAGATGATGCGGATTTGTTTCATCAGGTCAGGATGATCCATACGGATCAGGCGGCCAAACGCACCCGAGGTGTAGCCCGTATTGTAATCCCCCACCATGGAGGTCCAGGTGACGGCGCCGTCGAACTGATTATTTAGCACGCCCAGGATGTCCTGCTCATGACCACCGGAGAAGGTTACGCTGGAAAAGAAATTGTTGTATTTGTTGTCGATGTTGCCGCCAAACAGCTTTTTAAAGGCCTGATTGGGTACCAGGAAGCCTGACGTGGAATCCGGATCGGCCATCCCAAACGATTTGCCTTTCAAATCTTCCAGCTTTTTGTAAGGACTGTCAGCTTTCACAATCACGACAGAGTGATAACCGCGAGACTGATCTTTGTCATCCACGACAATGCCGACTAAATCGACAGCTTTCGGGTCCTGAATATACACCGAGGCGTAAGACGACGGCGACATGCTCAGCACCAGATCCACTTTGCCACCCAGCAGGCCCTGAATTACGCCGGAATAGTCGGACGAGTTGCGGATTTTGGTATCCACGTGCAGTTCTTTATCAAAGAAGGATTTCACACACTGGTTATCACCAATCTGCTGGGTGGCGTTCTGACCGCCCAAAATGCCCAGATTCAGTTCTTTAGGTGCATCCGCTGCATTAACGCCAAAGGTAAGCAGTGCCGTAGTCAATAACGCGAAAGCTTTGATTTTCATTAGCCTTGTTCTCTTGCTGTGATAGTTAGTGGATCTGGTTGAATTCATCGCCGTACAGCTGATGCAGCAGGCCGTCGGTCAGGTCAGAAGGATGGCCGTCAAAGAGCACCACACCGCGTTGAATCCCGATGACGCGGGTGCAGTAACTTTTCACCAGCTCGATCGAGTGCAGGTTAACCATCACGCTGATGCCCTGTTCACTCACCTGGCGCAGAACGTCCATAATGCGGGTGGTATTTTTGGGATCGAGAGAGGCAACCGGTTCGTCGGCCAGCAGAATTTTGGGGTTTTGCATCAGCGCCCGACAGATCGCCACGCGCTGCATTTGTCCACCTGAAAGGTTTTCGGCACGCTGTAACGCCTGCGGTAGCATGTTCATCCACTCCAGCAGTTGAATCGCGCGGGCGCGGTCGGCGTCAGAGAAGACTTTGAAAAACGATTTCAGCGTCGACGTCTGGCTGAGACGACCCAGCAGCACGTTGGTCAGCACGTCAAGACGCGGCACCAGGCAGAAATCCTGAAAAATCATGCCGCACTGCGCACGCCATTCGCGCATATGGCGGCTACTGAGGTTGACCACATTGCGATCGGCTTCGCCGTGATGCAGGCTGATGATTGCGCCCTGCGAGGCCGAAATGGTGCCGTTCAGCATATGCAGCAATGTCGATTTGCCTGCGCCAGAGCGACCAATCACCGCCACTAATTCACCCGCATGCAAATCGAAACTGACATTATCGAGGACCTTGTTGCTACCGTAGGCTTTGCTCAATCCCTGAACAGATAACACTTTTTGCCCGCCGGAGTGGGTCAACGACGTGACGTTATCGACCACCGTTTTCAGCAGTGCCTGTGCCATGATGTTCTCCGTTGTTCCAGTTAACGTTCTGTGCACCCGACGCTGAATCCGGGGCTTCATTACCCTGTCTGGCCCGCACCTGTTGCTCAGTGCCTTTGCTGGCAGCAGGGACAGCAGGCCCTGCTCACGCAGCAGGAACCTGACGAGAGACCGCTATATTAAGAACACCGGGGATGAAAGCTGTATTACGGTTATGTGATTAAACGATGACAGGCAAAACGGCGTCCAGAGACAGCGACAGGCCGTCATGCGCCGCCTGCACCGAGGCCGGTAGCGGATGCTCGGCCAGCCAGTTGTCCATATCGTGACTCAGATGAATCAGCCAGGCCTGGTGGGGTTTCAGTGCCTCGATGATGGTCAGGGCCGCGGTCACATCGTTATGGTTACGCCCACCCTGACCGGGGGGATCGTTGCAGTCCACCACCAGGTGGTCCAGCGTTTGCCCACGAAGGAAATCCGCGGTATCCGGCGGCAGACCGCAGGTATCACACAGCCAGGCCAGCCGGGCACCGTGCCAGTCAAACAGATAGCCATGCGTAAGCCGTGAATGCTGGAGTGGTAAGGGCGTCACCCGCAGGTCGCCAAATGACTGGGCCACGAAGGGAGTTAACGCGGGCCGGAAATCCAGTAAGCCGGGATGTTTAAACAAGTCGTCACAGCCCTTTTCATCCGGCGGCCCCCAGACGGGAATCGGTTTCCCTTTGCCCCAGCGCAGGGTAAATAAGCCCTGCACATGATCCATGTGATAGTGCGTCAGCAGAATCCGGTTGATATCCTCAGGCTGAAACCGTTCTGCCAGCAAGGGTAAGCCCGCATCCAGTAAAATACGTTCACGTCCGGCTTCGATTAACGCGCTTGTAGGCGCGCGGCGATAACGGGCAGACTGACGGGCGCGCAAACAGGCGCCACAGTCACAACCGAACACGGGAGCCCCGGTTACGCCGCCCGTACCGAGCAGGGTCAGTTTCATGAGGCGCCCTCCAGCAGCTGACGTAACTGTTGTACGGTCTCTTCGAGTGCGCCATCGTTATTCAGCCGCAGGCAGCCTTCTGGCTGATGCCGGGCAGCCCGTGCCAGCCGTTGGGCGATCGCCGCTTCGCTCTCACGGCCACGCTGACGTAACCGTGCGGCCAGTACCGCAGACGACACCTCAAGGCATAGCGGTAACAGTCGCGTGCCGTAACGTGCCCGGACGTGTTCCAGATGCTGGCGCGATCCGTTGACCAGCACGTTTTGCCCGCACGCCAGCCAGTGGTCGATTTCACTGCCCACGCCGTAATAAAAACCGTGCGCCTGCCAGCTGACGGCAAATAACCCCAGCGCATCACGCCGGATAAATTCCGCTTCCGTCAGGGCGATATGGTTTTCGCCCCCTACATCATGGGGGCGCGTAATATAGCGATGAGCAATCAGCAAGCCCTCAGGCGGTGCCTCGCGCAGCCGGTCCAGCAGGCTGTCTTTGCCTGAACCGGACGGGCCGATAAGCCAGATGAGCCGGGCCATCAGTACACCTGCCGACCTTTACACCAGACATGGCGAATATGGGGATGGCCATGTTGAGTATGCGCCAGGACCAGGTCGGCGCGGCAGCCTTCGCTGATCACGCCACGATCTTCCAGCCCCAGCGCACGTGCCGGATTGCACGTTACCAGCGCAATGGCCTGAGGCAAAGAGAGCGTATTGCGCTCATCGGCGGCCAGGCGGAACGCCGCATCCAGCAGGCTGGCGGGATAGTAGTCCGACGACAGGATATCCAGCATGCCGTGAGCGGCCAGCTCCCAGGCGGCCACGTTGCCGGAATGCGAACCGCCGCGAACAATGTTGGGCGCGCCCATTAACACCTGCATGTTGCGGTAGCGCGAAGCTTTCGCCGCCTCCAGCGTGGTGGGAAACTCGGCAATCGCACTGCCCACGGCGTGCGACTCTTCGACATGGTCAACAGTCGCATCGTCATGACTGGCGATCGCGATGCCGTGATCGCGGCACAGCGCGGCAATCGCCAGACGATTAGGCTGTGACCAGGCCTCGGCCAGTTCCAGTTGCTCGCGCTCAAACGCATCCATCTGCTCATCATTCAGCTGGTATTTTCCCTGGTAGTATTCCCGGTACTTTTCCAGCGACGCATACTGACGCTGGCCGGGTGAGTGATCCATCAGCGACACCAGCGACAGCTCAGGTGAGGACAGCAAGGCTTCAAACAGCGGCAGCGTTGTATGATGCGGCAGCTCACAGCGCAGATGCAGTAAATGCTCCGCGCGATTAAGCCCCTTTTGGTTGCTGTCACGAATCGCGCCAATCATTTTACTGAGATTTTCCAGTCGGTGGCCGCCATCACGCACATCCCCCACGCCGATAGCATCCAGCACGGTGGTGATGCCGCTGGCCACCATCAGCGCATCGTGGCTGCTCATCGCCGAGTGCGCCGGCCAGTCGACTTTAGGCCGTGGGGTGAAAAATTTGTCCAGGTTATCGGTATGCAACTCCACCAGGCCCGGCAGCAGATACGCGCCTTCGCCATCCAGCGCACTGGCCAGCTGGCTGTTCGTTTCGCTAAAGTTGGTAATACGGTCTTCGCGAAACTCCAGCGAACCGGCAACAACCTCATTTTCCAGCACCAGCTTTACGTTATTGATGATCATGCTTCTGCCCCTGTTTTGAAGGGCTGCATGACGTGCAGGCGATCGGCCACACGTTCCCGCACCGCTTCATCATGAAAGATCCCCACGATTGCCGCGCCGCGTTCACGCGCCTGCTCAATCAGGCCCACGACCGCAGCACTGTTGACACTGTCGAGTGACGCCGTGGGTTCGTCCAGTAACAACACCGGATAGTCCGCGATAAAGCCACGGGCGATATTGACGCGCTGCTGCTCGCCTCCCGAAAAGGTTGAGGGGGCCAGAGACCAGAGGCGCTGCGGGACGTTAAGTCGCGTCAGCAGCTCTTTCGCGCGGGCTTCACAGAAGCCGCGTTCCACACCGCGCTCCAGCAACGGCTGCATCACGATCTCCAGCGTCGGCACGCGCGGGATGACGCGCAGAAACTGACTGACCCAGCCGATAGTATCGCGACGAATGGCAATAATCTGACGGGCCGGTGCCTGCGCCATATCCACCCACTCGCCCTGATGCTGTACCCAGATGTGGCCGCTGTTGGCCTGATAGTTACCGTACAGGGCACGCAGCAGGGTGGATTTCCCGCTGCCGGAATGCCCGTGCAGTACCACGCATTCGCCCTGACTGACGTCCAGGCAGGCATCCTGTAATACCGGCAGCGCCGCCCCGTTTTGATTGTGCATCACAAAGGTTTTGCACAAATTTTCTACGCGCAGTTGCGTTTTCATAGTCGCCGTCGCCATTAGTTGAGCACCGATGAAACCAGCAGTTGCGTGTAAGGATGATGCGGGTCATCCAGCACGCGGTCAGTTAAGCCACTTTCCACCACCCGGCCCTGCTTCATCACCAGCAGGCGATGCGCCAGCAGGCGCGCCACGCCCAGATCGTGCGTCACAATCACCACCGCCAGATTGAGTTCCCGCACCAGCGTACGCAGCAGATCCAGTAACCGTGCCTGCACCGAAACGTCCAGGCCGCCGGTCGGTTCATCCATAAACACCAGCTTCGGCTGGGTGACCAGATTGCGGGCGATCTGCAGACGCTGCTGCATGCCGCCGGAAAAGGTTGTCGGCAGATCATCGATGCGGTTAGCCGCGATTTCCACCGCCTGCAGCCAGTGGCTGGCTTGCGCGCGGATTTCGCCGTAATGGCGGTGACCGACGGCCATCAGGCGCTCGCCGATATTGCCGCCCGCCGTGACCTGAGGGCGCAAACCTTCCAGCGGGTGCTGGTGGACCACGCCCCACGCCGTGCGCAGTAAGCGGCGGCGGTCGCTTTCGCTCATTTGATACAGATCGCGTTGCAGATAGTGAATCGCGCCCGCCTGCGGTGCCAGCCGCGCTGACAGGCTACGCAACAGGGTGGTTTTGCCCGATCCGGATTCCCCGACGATACCCAGAACCTCGCCCGGATAGAGATCAAAACTGACGTCTTCAAAGCCTTTTCCTGGCGCATACAGATGCGTAAGGTTGTTCACCGCGAGCAGCGGTTGTTCACTGTGCATGGTGTTGTTCCTGCTGCTGGTGGCAAAAATCGGTATCGGAGCACACAAACATGCGCGTGCCCTGGTCGTCCATCACCACCTCATCCAGATAGCTGTGGCGCGAACCACAGAGCGCACAGGGTTCGTCCCACTGCTGCACGGTGAAGGGATGATCGTCGAAATCGAGGCTTTCAACTTTGGTATAGGGCGGCAAGGCATAGATGCGTTTTTCACGACCGGCACCAAACAGCTGGAGCGCGGGCATCATGTGCATCTTGGGGTTATCGAATTTGGGGATCGGCGACGGATCCATCACATAGCGATCGTTGACCTTTACCGGATAGGCATAGGTGGTGGCGATGTGACCAAAACGGGCGATATCTTCGTACAGTTTGACCTGCATAATGCCGTACTCTTCCAGCGCATGCATGGTGCGGGTTTCCGTTTCGCGAGGCTCAATAAAGCGCAGCGGCTCGGGAATCGGCACCTGGAAAATCAGGATCTGATCTTCTTGCAGCGGCGTTTCCGGAATACGGTGGCGCGTCTGGATCAGCGTGGCATCCACTGTGCGCTCGGTCGTCGCCGCACCGCTGACGCGCTGAAAGAAACGGCGGATCGAGACCGCATTGGTGGTATCGTCCGCGCCCTGGTCGATAACTTTCAGAACGTCTTTGTCGCCAATCACGCTGGCGGTAATTTGAATGCCGCCGGTGCCCCAGCCATAAGGCATCGGCATTTCACGTCCGGCAAACGGCACCTGATAGCCGGGAATCGCCACGGCTTTCAGGATGGCGCGTCGGATCGTACGTTTGGTTTGTTCGTCAAGATAGCCGTTGTTATAGCCGCTGAGTTCAGCCATTTTGCTGCTCCTGATAGTCCTGGCGCAGACGTTTCAGCAGTTCCAGTTCCGCCTGGAAATCGACGTAGTGCGGCAGTTTTAAGTGGGACACAAAACCTGCAGCTTCGACGTTATCCGCATGGGACAGCACAAACTCCTCGTCCTGCGCCGGGCTGGTAATGCGTTCATGGTGTTCACGCGTCTGTAGCGCCCGATCCACCAGCGCCATGGACATGGCTTTACGTTCAGCCCGGCCAAAGACCAGGCCATAACCCCGCGTAAAGTGCGGGGCGCTTTCGCCGTCGTGCGTAAAACCGTTGACCATTTCGCATTCGGTCAGCAGCATTTCCCCGATCTCCAGTTCAAAACCCAGCTCTTCGGGGCAAATGCTGACGCTGACGTATCCGGTACGGATTTCACCGGCAAAGGGGTGCGTGCGGCCATAGCCACGCTGCGTGGAATAGCCCAGCGACAGCAGAAACCCTTCGTCGCCGCGCACCAGTTGCTGAAGACGTGCCGCGCGCGAGGCGGGAAAGCCCATCGGCTCACGGGTGATATCCGTGGGTTCGCTGCCATCGTCGCGTTCTGCCTCCGCAAAGCCTTCCTCGCTCATCATGCTGAACATATGCGGACAGTGTTCCGGCAGCGCCTGCTCACTGCGCGGCGGCGGCGGTGTTTCGCCATTTGCTATCAACGTAAAGTCCAGCAGACGGTGACTGTAATCGTAGGTCGGGCCCAACACCTGACCGCCGGGTAAATCCTTATACACCGCCGAGATGCGTCGCTCGATTCGCATGCTACCAGTAGCTAACGGCGTGCTTTGCGCTAGCCGCGGCAGGGTTGTGCGATAGGCACGCAGCAGGAAAATGGCCTCCACCAGATCGCCGCTGGCCTGCTTAATCGCCAGCGCCGCCAGCGCGGGATCGTAAATGCCACCTTCCGTCATCACCCGATCTACCGCCAGACCGAGCTGCTGCGCGACCTGGTCGCAGGATAATTCAGGCACCGCGCGATCGCCGCGCCGCACATCCGCCTGCAGGTGATGGGCGTTAGCAATGGCTTTTTCGCCCCCTTTCACGGCTACGTACATGAGCACACCTCAACGTGGGTTGTCCGTGGCACCGCCATCATCGCTTCGCCACAGGTAAAGATGAGATCCACACCCTGAGGAAACGGATGCGGGCGGGCACGCAGGTAGTCGATCACGCTTTCCGGCAGTTGTGGCGCAATGGCGCGTGCTTCGCGCAGCCCCGGCCCTGTCAACCGTAATGCCAGGCCACCGTTCAGCGCAGGTACCTCAATAATCAGCGTGGTGCTTTTCTCAGGTGCCAGGTTGTCGCCCGCGGAAAAGTCGGCCGGGTTAGGCTGAGCGGTCGCGTGACTTAACGCAAATGCCGCATCACTGCTGTCGGTAATCGGTGCGCCGGTATGAAAACGCAGGTTATCGCGCAGCGTCTGATTATCGACCTGTGGGTCCAGCCATAGGGGGCTTTCCTGATCGACCAGGGTCAGCAGCACGGCAGTGGCGGCGGGAGAAAGTGCGCCCCAGCCCTGTTGCAGCGGCAGCGATACCATAACGCCGGGTTCGCTCATGGCTTTCAGAATGCGGCGAAAAGCATGCTGCGCATCCGCAACCGGGTGATGAAAACTTGCCAGTAAAGTCATTCATTGTCTCCGCGTACCAGCGTAAAGAAGTCCACTTTGCTACTGGCGATTTCACGTGCACGCAGCTGACGCTGCTCGTCGCGTAAGGCCGCCAGTGGGGTAATAATCTTTTCCTGTAACAGCTCGGCGGTGCCCGTCTGCTGCAACAGCGCATCCATCAGGGCACAGCGCTCGGCGTGGGCTTTATCCCGGCCCAGCAGGTAGCTGTAGCCCAGGGTGCCATCGTTTAGCCGGACGACCGCGCGCGTGATGGTGGCATCGCCCATCACAAAACGTTTGCCCGTCGCGCCCATGCGGGCCTGCAACCGTGTCAGGCCAATTTCAGCCGGTCGGATCAGCGTAAATGCCGGCGTAAGGTTGAGCGGCTGCCAGAGCGCGTCAAGCTCGGCGGCGCTACTGTGGGCCAACACCGAAAGCCAGTGCTGGCGTGCCGCTTGCTGTTTCATTCGTGCTCCAGAGTGAGTTCAATCATGTCGCCACGCGTCAGGCTGACGGAGTACTCCGCCATCGCACCATCGGTGGTTTTATTCAGGGTGCGCACGCACAACAAGGGGGAATGCAGTGCGATCTCCAGCTGCTTGCACTCTTTGGCCTGAGCCCGACGGGTGCTGATGCGCGTTTGCGTGCGCACCAGCTGCTTGCCGGTGTGCTGCCGCAGGAAGTCGTGGAGCGAGCCGCTGGTAAAGCGTTGTAGCTGCGGCCACCAACTGAGGTCGGGCAGGAAGTGATTAATCAGGCACACCGGCAGGCCATTGACCCGGCGCAGCGTGCGCAGATGAATGACGTTGTCGCCTTCGTTCACGCCTAATGCGGCCGCGACGTCTGTACTGGCAGGACGCAATACGGCCAGCAGGCGCTCACTGGTGGGATCGCTGCCCTGTTCCAGTAAGTTCTGGCTGAAGCGGGCCTGCGCATGGAGCGGATAATCATACGGGCGCATTAACACCAAAATGCCGACGCCGTGGCGACGCTGCAGCAACCCTTTATTCACCAGTTCATCAACCGCCCGACGTAAGGTGTGGCGGTTAACGGCATAGTGATCGGCCAGCTGTTGCTCCGAAGGAAGGTAGTCACCACTGCGATAACGCTCCTGAACAGCCTGCTCCAGTTGCGCCGCAACGGCCTGATACACAGTGGTCGGATGTCTGGATAACTCCATCACAAATAAATCCTCACAGCGTAAGGGGGGATTTCGCAGCCGGTGGGCTGCGGGATGGCTACAGCGTGACGGGATCAGATGACAGAGAGGTGACGACGCGGTGACGTAAAAATGAATTTGTGCCCGCCTGCCATCACAACAGACGAGCACCTTACCGAACTACGGCTGACCCAGGGTATCCAGCAGCGCGGCCGAGGTGGCAACCGCACCAAATATACCGCCTTGCATATGAATCATACTGAGGGCCGCTTCATGATGGCGCTGCTCCGTCGCGCCACAGCAGTCGGCTAACACCAGACATTCATAGCCCCGGTCATTAGCCTCGCGCAACGTGGTATGGACACAGACATCGGTGGTAATGCCGGTAATGATCAGGTTGCGAATCCCGCGACTGCGCAGCACCAGCTCCAGATCGGTCGCATAAAACGAGCCTTTGCCCGGCTTATCGATAATGACCTCACCCGGTAATGGCGCCAGTTCAGGAATAATCTCCCAACCGGGTTCACCGCGTACCAGGATGCGCCCGCAGGGCCCTGAACTGCCAATCTCTGCGTGCATTCGGGCAGAACGCCAGCGTTTGTTGGCCGGCAAGTCACTCAGATCCGCGCGATGCCCTTCCCGGGTGTGAATAATCGGGAACTGCAGTGCCCGCATCCGCGCCAGCAACACTTTAAGGGGTTCGACTGGCGCACGCGTCAGGCTGATGTCATAACCCATAGTGTCAACGTAGCCGCCTTTACCGCAAAAATCAGTCTGCATATCAATCACCAGCAGCGCGGTATCGGCGGGGCTGAAGTGGCCGTCAAACGGCCAGGGATAAGGCGTTGAATTCACGCTGTACTCAGGCATTCTTTTTCTCCATTAACGGTGCCGGGGCACGTAATTTCATCATCAGGGTGTAACTGAGTGCGGCGGTGACCAGACCAATCACCGCTTCGCCAAACTGTGGGAACGCGAGATGAGCGATGACGGCACACAGGCTCCCCAGCGCCCAGGCGGCAAAGGCCACGCCACGAAAACGCTGCGGCGCACGTTTCCCACTGATTTTCGCCATAAAGATCAGATCGACAATCATCACCGCACCGAAAGGCGGCACGACTACGCCCAGCAGGCTTAACCATGCCAGGAAATACGACCACACGCCCGCTAACGCCAGCAGTCCGCCGGTAATGCCCAGAATCAGCGTCCAGCGACGCATCTTACTGTTGAACAGATGACTGAAACCGACTGCACCATTGTAAAGACAGTGAGTACACACCGAGCCCAGATTGATAAAGACAAACAGGAAGGCCGCGACCGTCAGCAGCTGGCCATGGCCCATCAGCATCGGCAGGAAGTTGCCGCCATTGGTTAACGGATCCACAGCGGCACCGACGGAAACCACCACCACGCCAAACAGGTAGGCAATCATATTGGCCAGTGGAAACGCCGAGAAAGCGGCGATCACGCCCGCCAGACCATTCTTCGACCAGCGGGTGAAGTCAGCCGTCATCGTGCCCGAGTCGGCAAACCCGGCGACAACCATCGTCACCGCCGTGCCCATGCTCATGGCCCCTGCTACCGACGGGCTGCCTGTCCAGTGAAACATGCTGGCAAAGTCATGGGTCTGGCCAATGAAATAAAGCGCCACAAAACCCAGTATCACAAACAGGGGCGCGGCAATCATGCCCAGCACTGAGAGCGCGCGCACGCCCAAAAAGGTCACGGCAGTAAACAGCACCATGGAAAACGCCGTCACACCCAGCGCGTTCCAGCCAAACGTTTCATGAATGACCGTGCCCGTCAGTCCGGTCTGGAAGGCATACCAGCCGATCACCACAGTCGACAAAAAGCCCGACACGAGGATATAGCCTTTACTGCCGAACGTGCGCTTAGCCTGCAATGCGAAATTCATCCCGGTATTGCCTGCAAACCAGCTTAATGCGCCGACATAGGCAAACAGCACCAGATTCCCCATCAGGATCGCTAACAGCGCCGGCCAGAAGCCGAGATGCCAGGTAATAATGCCGCCAAACAGCGCGTTAGTCAGAATCATTGGGAAACCAAACCAGACGGCGGAAACTGACCGGGTAGGATGACGGTGCGAGAGCGGCACGGGTTCGTGCTCAAATTCCTGCTCCAGCGTCGGGGTAGCGTGTTTTTTCATTGAGGAATTCCTGGGTTAGGGTGAAATTACGGTTATGTGCCGAAGCACCGGTTGTCCTCACTTACGTTTCTCAGGGAAAACAGCCCTGTTGCCCTCACCGGTCGTGGCCAGGCATTGATGCCTTTTGGGGCAGTGCACTGCCTTCGCCACAACCCTTTCTTATCCCGCTGATGCTGCATGATGCATGCCAGAAAATGCATTCAGCCGGGCGCATACGCTGAATGTCCGTCTGGATACGGCCTTGGATACAAGATCGAATTCTTATGATCCAATTGCGTGCTATCGTTGGCAGGATTGATGCTTTTTCAGGCACTGCCTCAGGGCAGGGTTGCACAAAGAATGGGAAACTTTCATCCTGTTTCTGGAAACACAGCGCAGCGTCAAAACATCACAGAAGTGTCATGCGTGATTAACGCTGCCCTGACACAATAGCGCCCCACTCTTTTGTCGAAGGTTTTCGCTATGCCTGCGGTGATGCGTTTTGGCACGTTTCTGACACGGTTGACGGGCGCGGTGCTGCTGCCTGTTCTAATGAATAATGCACTGGCGGCACCGCCGCCTGCGGATCCGGGCTTCAGTGACAGTGCACCTCCCCCCAACGTGCCGGCTTTTGTGGATACAATCGCCACCAACCAGCGCGGCGATGCCCACTTTGCCACGCTTAATACCAATGCGGGCGTGCGCGTGGTGTCCGGGTTTCTGACCCTGTGGCGTCCGCGTACCCTGCGGGTCGATGCGGGCGTCACAGCCCCGGCGCGTGACGGTTTTCCGGCCATTACACCTTCGGACTGCACGGGGCTACCTGACAAGCCACCCGTTTGTGGCACCGTGCTCAACCGGCATGTGCTGGATGCCAACCTGAAATACGTGGTAAAGGCCACCGCCCATCGTTCGCCTGCGCAGGCCGCAGCAGCCTATTTTGATGACCGCCGTGCCAAGGGCTACAGCGTCACTGATGGCCTGGGACCGTTGACCTCCGTCTGGCGTAGCGCCGCCCAACAGGTCACTTCGATTACCCGCATTCCGGCTGATGCCAGCCGTGTGCTTTACGTGGATAAGGGCAACAATACCGGCGCAGGCACTCAGGAAAGCAATCACGACTTTGGGCTGGTGGTCGATTTTCTGAATGAAATGGGCAACAACGCCTCTACCGAACCGGCGAAACGCTTCTACAAATATGCCCGTCCCTACCGTTGGCGATCAGAGGTGGTTGTCGTGCCCGCACTGGTGCCTGCCGAGAGCCCGACGCCAGCGACCGATGGCGGGTTCATCAGCGGCCATACGGCAGAAGCCATCAGAGATGCCATCGCCATGGCCTGGCTGGTGCCTGAACGCTTTCAGGCGATGATCAGCCGCGGTATGGAACTGGGCGAAAATCGTATTATTGCCGGGATGCACTCACCACTGGATGTCATTGGCGGTCGCATGCTGGCGCTGGCTGTCGCAACCGCCAACCTCACGGCTTACCATGATGAGGCCCTGCGCGCATTTGCACAGGCGCACCAGACCTTGTTACAACGAACCGGCACTACGCCAGAGGCTTTGCGGGTCTTTGCCCACGCAGCACCGTTGCAGGCCGATCGCTTTGCCGATCCCGCCACCAACCGTGCTGAAGCGCGACGTCGCATGACATTCGGCTTTACGCCCATCGCATCACGTCAGCGTCCACCCGTCGTGCCCAAAGGCGCGGAGATCTTACTGGAAACCCGTTTTCCTTATCTGACGGCTTCACAGCGCCGGGTCGTGCTGAAAACCACCGAGATTGCCTCCGGTTATCCTGTCATGGACGATGCGGAGGGCTGGGGCCGTCTGAATCTGGTGGCCGCTGCCGACGGCTATGGCCAGTTTAACGGCAATGTACAGGTGGCGATGGATGCGAGCAAAGGCGGTTTTAACCAGCGTGACAGCTGGCGCAATGCTATTAGCGGCGCAGGCAAGCTCACCTTGCAGGGGTCAGGTACGTTACAGCTTGTGGGGAATAATCATTACAGCGGCGGCACCCAGGTAGATGGCGGCACGCTTGAAGCCGGCTCCGTGCATGCCTTTGGCAAGGGGGATGTGTATGTCGGTAGCCAGGGTGCCGTGCGTATTCGCGCGGCGTCGCCCGTGCAGATCAAACGTCACTTTACGGCCAGACCGAATGCTCGTCTTGAGCTGGACATTGATGGCAAAGGCGGAGGACAGTTGGCGATTCGGGGGCCGCTGGCGGCGGGCGGCACGCTCGTCGTGCGGTTTGTGAAAGGCTATCAGCCGAAACTCGGCGAGGTGATCCCGCTGATCGATGCCGCTGCGCGTTCGGGGCGGTTTGAACAGATCACCGTTGAGGGCTATCGTGCGCGGCCCGTCTTTTCCGCCAGCGGTATTAAGATCCAAATCCTGGCGGCCTGATGCCGGGACAGACACAGCGCGTGCGGCGGTTAAGCCGGCGCGCTGCAACGCGATTACACGCCAAATTCCATGGAGTTATGTTTACTGATCAACGACCGTAGCGGTACGCTGCTTTTCATGACCGGGGATTTGATCACGATGTAGCTGAAGTATTTATCAATGCCGATTTGGGCATCGAGCATCTTCTCAATCACGTCCTGGTAGTGCTCAATACTGCGGGTGATAAAGCGCAGAAGGTAATCGTAACCGCCGGTAATCAGATGACACTCCATCAGCTCATCGACATCACGCATCGCAGCTTCAAACTTCATAAAGTCTTCGCGGCGGTGTCCGTTAAGCGTGACTTCGGTAAAGACGGTGACGGAATCGGTAATTTTGGTGAGATTAACGTGCGCTTCATAGCCCGTGATGAATCCCGCCTGTTCCAGGCGCTTGACGCGTTGCAGGCAAGGGCTCGGGGAAAGCCCGACGGCATCGGCGAGATTAACGTTGCTGATACGGCCATCTTTTTGTAGTTGCACCAGAATATTGATATCGATGCGATCGAGTTTCATTAAGCCGTTCATAGCACCCCTCATTGTTTACCGCTGTACTGGACGTTCGTGACTACCCAGAAATACGCTGTGTACTCGCGCAAAGCGCACTTTTATTACCCCGTAAAATACGCCTTTTAAAATAACAACTGCGCTACTTTTTTGTAACACAAAAAATCCCGGGCTTATCACGCTTTGCAAAAAATGCGCCAGCGTGACACCCGGTTGCGGCCTGGTGGACCGCATCCCGGGTGGCTGCCTTGTCAATGAGGGCCAGTGCTGTTACAAACGACCGGTCGCCCGCGCCAGCGCGATATCGAAAATATGCAGCGCCTCTTCAAGTTGCGAATCGGTGGTCACTAACGGTGCAAGGAAACGAATGGTATTGCGATGCAAGCCACATTTAATCAGCAGCAACCCTTCCTGACAGGCGCAGTCGAGGATCTTTTGCGTCAGTGCACTGTCGGGTTTATGTGTGTCCACATCCAGAATCTCAACGGCCTGCATAAAACCTACGCCGCGCACATCGCCAATACAGGCATACTTGTCTGCCAGCTGACGCAGACGCTGATTCAGTTGCTCACCTAACTGACAAGAACGCGCCAGCAGATTTTCCTGCTCAAAGATATCCAGTACCGCGAGGGCCGCCGCACAGGCCAGCGCGTTACCGCCATAGGTCCCGCCCAGTCCGCCCGGCGCCGGGCTGTCCATGATCTCGGCTTTACCTACCACGCCCGAAATCGGCAACCCGCCCGCCAGACTCTTCGCCGTCGTGACTAAATCCGGTTTGATGCCGAGTTGCTGGAAGGCAAACATGGTGCCGGTACGGCCAAAGCCGCTCTGGATTTCATCACAGATCAACACAATGCCGTGCTGGGTGGTAATGCGGCGCAGGGCCTGCATAAACGCGGGACCGGCCGGTAAGAAGCCGCCATCGCCCTGCACCGGTTCAATGATAATGGCGGCCACGCGCTCCGGCAGAATCTGCACCGCAAACAGTTGCTCCAGCGCCTTCAGACAGTCGGCCTCTGTGACACCGTGCAACGGATTCGGGAACGGCAGACGATACACATCACTCGGGAACGGACCGAAATTCTGTTTGTACGGCGCAGACATGCCGGTCAGCGTGACGCCCAGCAAGGTACGACCGTGGAAGGCACCGTCAAAGGCGATAATGCCGGGACGTTGCGTATAAGCTCGCGCAATTTTTACCGCATTCTCGACGGCTTCTGCGCCGCTGGTGAAGAAAACACTTTTATAATGATCTTCACCGCCGACCAGCTTATTGAGGCGCTGTGCCAGTTCGATATAGCCGGGATAGGCCACAACCTGAAAACAGGCATGCGACACCAGGCCGAGCTGACGGGTCACGGCATTAACGACCGCAGGATGGTTATGACCGACGTTCAGTACGCCGATGCCGCCCACGAAATCCAGATAGCGGTTCCCTTCCACATCCCATACTTCGCTGCCTTTCGCGCGTTCGATCACCAGCGGATGTGCGGTAACGATGCCACGCGGCACATGGTGTTCTCGGACATCCAGCAACAGGCTGTTATCCGAATAAGTTTGCTGTTCTGCCAGGACATTCTGCATTTCTCTACCTCATCCACGTCGTGTTCGGTTGGCTTAAGTATCGCAATCTGTTGAGCGATGACGGTGCCGTAATTCCGCCAGTAGCGGCATTAAGTGTTAAAATCCCACAGGTTTCAGCAAGGAAATGTTGCCCCCAGCCCGTGGCAGGCCAGCGTGATAAATGCCCGTATTCCATGCGGTATCAACGCGTCGTTAAAGTCATAGGCCGCATGGTGCAGCGGCTTGCAGGGCGCGGAGCCGATCCACAGATAGGCGCCGGGTTTGGCCTGCAACATAAAAGCAAAATCTTCTGAGGTGAGCGCGGGCTGAGCCGCGAGGCGTGCCTGCATACCTGCGGCCTGCAGGGCGGCGAGTGCCTGAGTCGCTTCCGCATCACTGTTGATCGTGGCCGGGTAATAGCGCAGATAGTTCACCTCAGCCTGTAAGCCGTGCGCGGCCGCGATGTGTTCTGCCATCTGCCGCAGGCGTGATTCGATGATGTCCTGCGCCGCGGGATTAAAGGTGCGCACCGTACCGGTGATGTTGGCTTCCGCAGGGATCATATTGTGGGAGAAACCGCCCTGCATGCGCGTCACGGTCAGCAGAGCCGGTTCGCAGGGATCGAGTGCCCGTGGCACCAGCGTGTTGAGCTGGACCACCAGCTCGCTCAGCGCCAACAGCGTGTCATGGGTCAGATGAGGCTGGGCAGCATGACCGCCTGCGCCTTTGACGGTGATATCAAAACGGTCGGCTGCCGCCATAATCGGCCCCGGACGGGTTTGAATCTCCCCAAGCGGCAGCTCGGGCCAGTTATGCAGCGCATACACGGCATCGCAGGGAAAGCGTTCAAACAGGCCATCGTCGATCATAGCCTTCGCGCCCGCCAGCCCCTCTTCTGCCGGTTGAAAGATAAAACACACCGTACCGTCAAACGCAACGTCACGCGCCAGTTTCTCCGCTGCGCCCAGCAACATGGTCGTGTGGCCATCATGACCACAGGCATGGCTGCGGTTTTGTTGCAGGCTGCTCCAGGCGACCTCGCCTTTATCCTGCATAGGAAGCGCATCCATATCGGCACGCAACCCAATTATGCGCGAATTTGTGCCTTTCTTCAGTATGCCCACGACGCCGGTTTTACCGATGCCACGATGCACTTCAATGCCCAGATCGTGTAAAAAGCGGGCAACAATGTCGCTGGTACGCTGCTCCTGAAATCCCAGCTCCGGGTTACGGTGCAGATCCCGGCGCAACGCCACTAAATGGTCCATCTTAATATCCTCGTGAACGATCGATAACGCCGTGCAGCGGCTCACCGCGCTGAAAACGTCGCAGGTTGGCCACCAGTGCGCTCACCGCGCTGTCGTTTTGTGTGCGGCTGGCAATGTGGGGCGTGAGCCAGATGGCGGGATGGGTCCAGAACGCATGACCGGCAGGGAGCGGTTCCGGCTCCGTTACGTCAATCACCGCGGCCCGTAACTGACCGCTGTCCAGCGCGGTCAGCAAATCCTGTTCGTTAAGCTGCGGTCCGCGTCCGACCTGCACCAGCGCGGCCCCGGCGGGCAACTGGCTGAACAGTCTGGCATTGAGCAGGCCCTCTGTGCTGGGCGTCAGTGGTAACAGGCACACCAGAATGTCGCTGCGAGCCAGAAACGCGGGCAGCTGCGCGTCACCGTGCCAGCAGGCTGCGCCCGGTATCTGATGGGGCGTCCGGCTCCAGCCGCCGCAGTCAAAGCCTAACGTCTGAAGCTGGGTCAGTGCGGCGCGTCCCAGTTCGCCGAGTCCCATGATCCCTACGCGCCGTTCGCTGGCGGGCACGGCTGAATGCGCCTGCCACTGTTGCGCACGCTGTTGCTGGAAATAGCGCAGCATATCGCGATGCAGTCCCAGCACGGCGAAGGTAATGTATTCCACCATGCCCTGCGTCAGCCCGGGTTCAATCATCCTCACTAACGGCAGGTGCGCAGGAAGCGCGGACAGATCGAACTGTTCCGCCCCGGCACCGACAGAAAACAGAATTTTCAGGTTGGGAAACCGGCGGGTCACATCGTCCGGCGGCACCCAGGCGATCACCGCCTCCACCTGCTCCGGCTCACCCGTTTCGGGCCAGAGATGTAAGTGGATATCCGGCGCATGCGCCGCCAGCCAGCGCTGCCAGTAAAGGCCACGCTGGGGCTCCGATTTGTACACGATATGCATCAGGCCATCGCCTGGGTCATTAAGCCAAACGCCTGCATGCCCTGTGGTGCCCACACCTGGCCACGTACCATGGTGACCGGGGCATCCACATTGGCCAGTCCAAGACTTTCAAGCCAGCTGGCCATCGGCAGCGCGGCGTCGGTGTCCATGCGCAGATATTCCCCTTTCAGGCCCTGCATTAACGCGGCGGTCAGTGCCTGTGCCACCGGTAAACTGTCCGCGATCACCGGACCAATCACCCAGCCGCGGCCAAAACGGCGCAGGCTGGCAAACCCGCGCGCCTGTTGTGCGTCGTCCTGCAAAATAACGGTCTGGTTATCGTTAATAAGATGCGCAATAAGTTCAGGGCGGTACAGCCCATGCGCCGCCTGGTCCATCTGCACCAGCCTGTCCTGGTCGTCGGCGGTTGCGGCAGACAGAGTTAACCCCGCCGGGATGGGCACGGCCGGCACGCTGCTCAGTGATGGCGTTTGGTACTGGAGAATGTTGCCGCAGGCCACAAAACCCAGTTTCTCGTAAAGGCCCTTGCCCATGTCGGTAGCGTGCAGACGTACGTTATAGCCGGGGACTTTTTCCAGCAGCGCCAGCATCAGCTGCTTGCCCAGTCCCCGGCCCTGATGCTGATTGGCCACAATGACCAGGCCAATGGTGGCGGCCTCGTCACCCCAGCGCCACAGAATCGCGCTGCCGATGACCTCGCCCTGCTCTTCAATCACTACGCCTTCGCCAAGCTGGATGCCGATCGCCCAGTCCTCGCGACGGTGCGGCCAGTTAAGTGCCTGGCTCATGGCGTGAACCTGAGGGATATCGTCTGAGGTCATGGTACGAATATGAAATGTCATTTTGCTTTCCTTACATCATGCCAGGTGCATCAAGTGCGCTGCCGTCAGTGAAACGGCTGTAGCGATAAGGGGTCGGATCGACAACCGGCGTGGCGTCAGTTGCCAGCTCGGCGGCAAGGCGGCCCGCACCGGGGCCAATGCCAAAACCGTGGGCGCTGAAGCCCGCCGACAGCACCAGACCGGGCAGTTTTGCCACGGTGGAAATGACCGGAATTGCATCCGGGGTGCTGTCAATCATGCCGCCCCAGGCCTGGGCAACCTTCAGGTTGGCCAGGGCAGGAAACTCCCGGCGCATCGCTGCCAGGCCGTTTTCCACCACCGAGCGATCGGCGGCCGGATCGAGAATACGCATGCGCTCAAACGGCGAAACGCTATCCAGATCCCAGCGGCCCATGGCTTCAGGCCCATGGAAAAACGGTTTAATCCCCAAGTTCAGGGTAAGGTTTTTACGACGACTTTTGAATGTGGGATAAAACTGCTTCAGATAACGTAGACCCTGCGCGCCGGGCTCCAGTCTGCCGCGGCCGGAGACGGAAACCGTATAGCTGCCGTCGAGTTGTGGGCGACAGGCGAAACGTTCGGTATAAAACGGCACGGTAATGGCCTGCCGAATGGGCTGGGTGCGAAACGCGGTGCCAATCACGTTGCCAAGCGGCAGATCGAGACCGTGACGACGGCAAAACATCGAGGTCCATGCCCCGGCAGCACAGATCACACGGCTGGTCTTGATCAGGCCGCGTTCCGTAACGACGCCGCTGACACGGCCCGCCGTGATATCCAGCCCGCGCACGGCACACTGCTGAAAAACCTGCGCCCCGTTTTTCTGCGCCCCTATGACAATGCCGGGGGCGGCGAGTCGCGGCTCAGCAGCACCGTCCGTAGGCGCAGATACGCCGCCCAGCCAGTCAGTGGTACTGCCCGGCGTCATCGCTTTAGCCTGCCGGGCATTCAGAATATCGCTGCGCACGCCGTACTGCTTCGCCATCTGCCCCCACTTATCCCAGGCGGCAATATCCGCTTCATTGCGGGTGGCATACACCAGGCCGCTGCGGCGAAACCCCAGCTCTTCCCCGGTTTCCTGGCTCAGTTGTTCCCAGCCGCGCAGGGCTTCAATCACCAGTGGCAGTTCACGCTCGTCGCGATTCTGCTGGCGGCACCAGCCCCAGTTGCGGCTGGACTGTTCGGCCCCGACCAGGCCTTTTTCTATCAGCACCACTTTCAGGCCCTGCTTTGCCAGATACCAGGTTGCGGCTGCACCGGCGATACCGGCACCTATCACCACCACATCAGCAGCATCCGGGAAATCCGGGCTGTCCTGTACATATCGAATCGGTGCGGGCATGTCGTCACAACCTCGTCGTGTGTTGGGGCAACATGGCAATGGCGTGCTGCCCTGCCCCGGAATGGGGGGCGCTTGTTTACCGGTTATTCGGCTTTCAGGATCTCTTCGTGCTCGTCGAGCCAGCCCTGACGGAGTTCAGGCACGGCACGTTTCAGGCGTTCAAAATAGAGCTCGCGGGTCGGCTGCTCGTAATTTTCCCGCGCCAGTTGGGTGACGATAGCGCCATTGCGCATGACGACGATCTCATCGCACACCGCTCTGACGGCGTGCATATCGTGGCTGATAAAGATGACAGACAGCCCCAGTTCACGGCGCAGCTCACTGATCAGATCCAGTACCGCCGAGGCCACCACGGTATCGAGCGCCGAGGTTACCTCATCGCACAGAATGACATCCGGCTCTGCCGCCAGCGCGCGCGCCAGGTTCACGCGCTGCTTTTGTCCACCGGACAGCGACCAGGGACGGCGCGAGAGCACGGTACGTGGCAGCCTGACCAAATCCATCAGTTGATACAGCCGGTTCTGCCGGGCGATGCCGCTCAGCCCATGAAACAGCGTCAGCGGGCGTGACAGAATTTGTTCCACACTGTGTGCAGGATTGAGCGCCGTATCCGCCATCTGGAAAACATACTGAATACGACGCAGTTCGTTATCCGTGCGCTTTTGCATCTGACCGGCCACCATGTGACCGTTAAACAGGATTTGCCCCTGACAGGCCGGGTTCAGGCCGGCGATAGCATGAGCCAGCGTGGTTTTGCCCGAGCCGGACTCACCGATAATGCCGATGGCCTGGCCTTTCCAGAGCGTAAGATTGATGTTTTCCAGAATGCGCACTTTGGGCAAACCATCACTGCCTTTGGGTCCGTAACCCGCAGACAGGTCGCGTACTTCCAGCAGCGGCAGCTCATTCGCCTTTGCCGGGCACCAGTTGCTGGGGCGTTCTTTCTGTTGCGCCGCCGCCATCAGCAGGCGCGTATAGTCCGACTGCGGTGCGCCTATCAGATGGGCCGTGGTGCCGTATTCGGCAATTTTTCCCTGCAGCAAAACCAGAATACGGTCGGCCATTTGTGCAACGACGGCCAGATCGTGGCTGACATAAATCGCCGTCACGCCACGCTGTTTGACCACGCGGCGGAAGGCTTTGAGCACTTCGACCTGCGTGGTCACATCCAGCGCGGTAGTAGGCTCATCAAGAATCACCACCTCCGGATCGCTAATCAGCGCCATGGCCGTCATTAAGCGCTGTAGCTGTCCGCCTGAAACCTGATGCGGAAAGCGATCGCCAATGGTGTCCGGATTCGGCAGCGCCAGCTCCCGAAACAGGCCCAGCGCTTTGGCTTTTGCCGCCTTGCGCATCATCGTGCCGTGAATCACCACTGGCTCGATCACCTGGTCGATAATTTTCATGCCGGGGTTAAACGAGGCCGCCGCACTTTGCGCAATGTAGGCGACCTTATTTCCGCGGAAAAAGCGAAGTTCGGCAGGCGTCAGTGCCATGACGTTGGTGCCCGCGACGTGGATATTTCCCTCGGCGATCTTACAACCGTGGCGGGCATAGCCCATCAGCGCCATTGCGATGGTGGTTTTCCCCGAGCCGGATTCACCAATCAGCGCCAGGACTTCCCCCTTCTGCACGGTGAAGCGAATATCAGAGACGATATCCAGCTTATCGCCATTGTCGTTGTGCGCCGTTACGCGCAGCTTATCCACCGAAATCACAGGCATCGCCGTATGTGGTGTCACGTTCATGCCCCCTCCTTTGCCAGCGTCAGCGGACGCATGCTTTGCAGACTGTCAATAAACAGGTTTACGGCGATAGTAAGACTGGCAATCGCCAGGGCGGGCATCAACACCGCCGGCGAACCGTCAAACAGCCCCTGAATATTTTCGCGGACTAAGGTGCCCCAGTCGGCATACGGCGGCTGGACGCCCAATCCCAGGAAGCTCAGGCCGCTCAGCAGCAGGACGATGTACACAAAGCGCAGACCAAAATCGGCCAGCACCGGATGAACCATGTTCGGCAGAATATCGTGGATGGCGATGTACCAGCGGCTTTCGCCCCGCAGCCGGGAGGCGCGGACGTAATCCATATTGCGCAAACTACTGGCCAGCGCAAACGCAATGCGGAAGGCGCCCGGCCAGTAGGTGAACACCGCCGTGATCAGCAGCATCGGCAGTGAAGAACCAAATACCGCCACAATCATCAGCGCCAGAATTTTACCCGGCAGCACCAGCATCGCGTCGTTAATGCGACCCAAGAGCTCCTCCAGCCAGCGTCCGGTGACCGCCGCGATTAAGGCCAGCATCGTCCCAATCAGGCTGGCCAGAATGGCCGCGCCGAGTGCCAGGCCCAGCGAGAATTTCGCGCCGTACATAATGCGCGTGAGCATATCCCGCCCCAGATAATCGGTGCCCAACAGGTTTTCGGGGGTGAATCCGCCCATCAGCGGCCCGGAACCAATATCGTCGAGGCTGTGCGGTGCCCACCAGGTGCCAAACAGCGCGATGACCAGCCAGAACAGGGTCACGATCAGGCCCAGGCGACCTGATAACGACAGTGACTGAAAAATGCGCCAGGGAAGCAGAAGTTTCATCAGCTCCTCCATTTCGGGTTAAAGGCGATAGTGACGATATCCGCAGCCAGCAGCAGCAACAGATAACAGCCGGCAAACAGCATGACGCAGAGCTGCACGACGGGCAGATCGCGGTTACTGACCGCATCCACCATCTGGCTGGCCAGACCGGGATAGCTGAAGATGGTTTCAATGATGATGACGCCACCAAACAGATAAGAAAGGCTGAGGGAAATCGCGTTCGCAATCGGGCCAACGGCGTTAGGTAAGGCATGACGCAACACGGCGCGCATCGGGGAAACGCCTTTCAGCAAGGCCATTTCCAGATACGGGCTGTCGAGCTGGTTAATGATGGCCGCACGCGTCATGCGCGCCATCTGGGCGACCAGGCCGCAACATAGCGTGATGACCGGCAATGCGTAGGCTTTGATATAGCTGGCGAAATCCATGTTGGGACTGCCCAGTGACATAGCCGAGACCCAGTGCAGCTTCACGGCGAAGATCAGCACCGCTACGGTCGCCACCAGAAATTCCGGTACGGCTACCGTGGCCATAGTGCCAATCACCAGCGCGCGATCCAGCTTCGAGCCGTGGTTCATCGCGGCGGCAATACCGATAATCAGCGCAAGCGGCACGCAGATGGCGGTGGTGGTCGCCGCCAGTTCAAACGTGGCCGGAAGCCGCTGTGCCACCAGCTGTGCCACCGGCAGATGACTGGCAAATGAGGTGCCAAAATTCCCTGTCAGCATGCCGCCGAGCCAGGTGAAATAGCGCACCAGCAGCGGCTGATCTAAGCCCAGTTGCTGACGCAGGGCCGCCACGGTTTCGGGTGTGGCGTTTTGCCCCAGGATCATTTGCGCCGCATCGCCCGGCAGCAGGCTGGTGATAAAGAACACCACCGCTGAGACGATAAGCAAGGTCAGGATGCCGGCGCCAATGCGCCGGGCAATCAGGAACATCATGTATCGGTTCATCGGCGAACTCCTCTTACAGACGCGTGATCAGGCAGACAGCCAGGCAAACTCGTGGAAGCGATAGCCCATCAACATGCCTGACGGCCAGGCTTCCAGCCCTTTCAGCTTTTTGCTGTAACCATCCATCGAGCTGATAAAGGCAGGAATCAGCGTGCCGCAGTGGTCATAGATCAGCGTTTGCATATCGCCGTACATCTGCTTGCGTTTGGCTTTATCACGTTCGCCACGCGCCGCAATCACCAGCTGATCGAACTGTTCATTTTTCCAGCCGCATTCGTTGTTCGGTGCGCTGGAGAGATAAAACTGTGAGAACAGCATATCCAGTGTTGGCCGCGGGTTGATGGAGCCGTAACCAATGGGATCTTTCATCCAGTGGGTCCCCCAGTAGCCTTCATACGGCACACGACGCACGTTGACGTTCAGTCCGACGTTGCGACCTACCTGCTGAATCAGCTGCGCGCCTTCGGTTGCGCCTTCCAGCGGCGGCGTCGTAACAATCTCAATGGTTTGCCCGCTCATGCCGGCTTTATTGATATAAAACTTCGCTTTTTCCGGATCCAACGGACGGGGTTTGAGATCGGCGTTGTACAGCGGGTGCCACGGCGGCACCGGCGTATCGTTGCTGACGTCGCCAAAGCCCTGCAACACGGTTTTCACCACGATCTCTCGGGGTTGCAGATATTTCATCGCCAGCACGAAATCGGGATTGCTGCCGGGTTTGATATCGGTGCGGATAATCAGGTTGGTGTACATGCCGCCCTTGGTTTCAAGCACCCCATGATCCGGTGTACGGCTGATGCGCATACTGTCCGAGGCTTTCAGCCCTGAAGCCACCTGAATATCGCCTGATAACAGAGCATTGACGCGGGCCGCCTGATCGGTCACGCCGAGCAGTTCCACCTGGTCCAGATGCGGCAGCCCCGGTTTAAAATAGTTGGGATTTTTCGTGCCAAGCGTACTGACGCCAGGCGTAAAGCTTTTGCAGACAAACGGCCCTGTGCCGATACCTTTGCTGAAATCTTTGGTGCCGTCCTGCACGATCAGGAAGGGCGACGTTGCGAGCATGTAAGGAACGTCAAAGTTAGGTGCCACCAGAATAAGCTGCACTTCATTGTCGTTGACGGCGTTGATGGTTTTGAACTGCTCAGCCAGCTTGAAAGCGCTGGACGCGACGGCTGGATCTTTATGGCGGCTCAGTGAATAAACCACGTCTTTGGACGTAAACGGCTTACCATCATGGAAGGTCACGCCTTTACGCAGCTTAATGCTCCAGGTGACGCCATCGTCAGAGTCGATGGATTCCGCCAGCGCAGGTTTCACCGTCAGGGTTTTATCCACCTCTGTCAGCCCGCTGTAGAACATAAACTGGCGCGTAAAGTCGGCGCTGTTATTGCCTTTCGCCGGGTCCAGCGTGTCAGTCGCCGACGCATTGGACATGCCCACACGGATTTTGCCGCCCTGAGTCGGTTTCTCCTCTGCCAGCGCCATGCCAGGGAAGCCTATCAACCCTGTGCTCATCGCGGCCCCGGCTGAAAGCAATTTCATCAGACTGCGGCGGGACAGCGTACCTTCAGTGATCATCCGCGTCAGAGCAGAATTGGTTACGTCAGATTCTTTATTATCGATTTTACTCATCTGTACACCCTCATTACGTTTTCAAGCGAACGGTGAAATTCCCTGCGTTAATCAGACGGCACATGCTGTGTGGCGCGCACCGCGAAGGCGATGATCCGGTCATGATGTTTCGACCCGACAATGCCCCGGCGGCCTGAAAAACAATGTGAAGTTATGAAAGGCGATCCTTTGCTTTGTAGTAGAGCCCGGCGAGAGGCAGGAACCACGGTTTTCCGTGATAACCCGGCAGTGCAGGCCATGTCTCGCGCTGCCAGGGGTTATCGCGGGATTTCTCACTTAACAGATCGGCCATGACCCGGCCCATCCATACCGACATCTGCGTGCCATGCCCGCTGTAACCCAGCGAGTAAAACACACCGTCCTGTTCGCCTGCGTGCGGCAGGCGATCGGCGCTCATATCCACCATGCCGCCCCAGCAGTAGTCGATCTGCGTATGGCGCAGTCTGGGGAACATACTGGCCATGGCGGCGTGCAGGATGTCCCCGCTGCGGGAGTCCGACGTCGGGTTACTGATGGCGAAGCGTGCCCGGCCACCGAACACCAGACGGCTGTCCGCGGTGGTCCGGAAGTAGTTGCCGATGTTCATGGAGGTCACATAGTTACGTTTATGCGGCAGCAAGCCGGTAAGCAGCGCCGTATCCAGCGGCTCGGTCACCACGATAAAGCTGCCCACCGGCACAATACGGCGCTGGAACCACGGGAACGGACCGTCACTGGAACAGCCCGTCGCCATCAGCACTTTATCGGCCAGAATGTCACCTTTGCTGGTCACCACCCGATGGCGGTAGCCGTCAAGCCGTTCCAGCTTCGTAACGTGATGGTGCGTATAAATTTTTGCCCCACTGCGGGCCGCGGCTTCGGCCAGGCCGATGCCAAATTTGCCCATGTGCATCTGGCCGCCGTGATGCTGTAGCAGGCCGCCATGGAAGTTGCCGCCGTCGATCTCCTGCGCAACCTCTGACTGACTGAGCAGTTCCACATCCGGATCCACCGTACGGCGCATCAGTTCCCAGGCCTCACGCAGGCCGGAGAAGTGCGACGCCTTACTGGCCAGTTTGAGCTTGCCGCACAGACGAAAGTCACAGTCAATCTGCTCGTCTTTAATCAACTGCCCGACATAGGTCACGGCATCATCGAATGCCTTATAGAACCGACTGGCCTGCTCAAGCCCCTGGCTGGCCACCAGTGAAGCAAAGTTTTGTGCCACGCCGGTGTTGCAGTGACCGCCATTACGGGCGGAGGCCTGACTCATCACCTCCCCGCTGTCCAGCACCACCACATTGATCCCACTGCGCGCCAGCGATAAGGCCGCCGAAACACCGGTAAAGCCCGCCCCGATCACCACCACATCCGCATGGGCGGGTAACGGACCGCTGGCGGCCGCGCGAAACGCCGGTGCGGTCGCCTGCCAGTACGATTCCAGTTTCATGACGCTGTCCTCACAGACCCACGACGCCGGGCAGGCCGCCAATGTCTTTGATTTCGGTGTATTGGTAATAGGGGTTAGCCGGTTCGTGGCCACGGTTGACCCAGACCTTGTGTTTAATGCCAAGATCGTGCGCCGTCATCAGGTCATAGCGGAAACTGGAGGAGACATGCAGAATTTCGTCCGGACGGCAGTCCAGTTTCTCCAGCATGTATTCAAAGCCTTTCATCTGCGGTTTATACGCGCCCGCTTCTTCTGCGGTAATCGTCATGTGGATGGGCGCACCCAGACGAGGAATATGGTGTGGAATCAGATCCTTCATTGAATTGGTCAGCAGCACCAACGGGAAGGCTTCCGCCACTTTAGCTAACCCGGCAGGCACATCCGGATGCGGTCCCCAGGTGGCGCAGTCGGTGTAAATGTAATCGCTGTCAGCCTGCGTCCATGTCACGCCCCACTTTTTACAGGTGCGCTGAATCGCATTGCTGACCACATCGTAATAGGGTTTCCACGCGCCCAGCACTTCGTCCAGGCGATAGCTGGAAAAGTCGGTCACAAAGGCCGCCATGTCTTTCGCGTCGACGCGATCGTGAAAACAGCGTTTTGCCGCACCGGCCATATCAAAAAAGATCAGCGTGCCATAGCAATCAAACGTGATGAATTTGGGTTTAAACAGTGCCATTACATTAACCTCGTTATTGTCTGGTTAGGTGCTTAAAAATCGATAAGGACGCTTTTCTGGCGCTGGCAGGCCTGGAACGCCTGACGACCCAAATCTTTGCCGATACCGGACCCCATGAACCCCCCGGTAGGAATGATGAAATCGCCGGACCGCCCGTAGCGGTTGACCCATACCGTACCGGAAGCGATTCCCCGTATCGCACGCATCGCACGTGGCAGGCTCAGCGTATGCACCCCGGCGCACAGGCCATAGGTCTCATGTGCCGCCAGCGCCAGCCCTTCGTCTTCGCTGTCGAACGTCTGAATTGTCAGCACAGGCCCGAAGATTTCCTGCTGCACTGCCGGATTATCCTGTTTCACCTGCGTCAGCAGCGTGGGTTGCCAGAACCAGCCCTCATCGGTATCCGCGAAGCGGTCACCGCCCACCAGCACGTCTGCGCCCTGGGCTTTCGCCGCCTCAATCACGGACTGCACTTTGTTGCCCTGACGCGCATCAATCAGCGGGGCATAGCGGCTGGTTTCCTGCCAGGTCACGCCAGGCCGGACCTCACGACACAGCGCCGCCAGCCGTTCCGTCAGCGCATCGGCAATACCGCGCTGCACAATCAGGCGCGTCCCGGCAACGCAGGCCTGGCCGCCATTGGCGGTAAAGCCACGCAGAATGCGTTGTGCCAGCACCTCAATCTCGCCCGCATCATCAAACACCAGTTGGGGGCTTTTGCCGCCTAACTCCAGCGTGACGGGCTTCATGCCAAACTGGGCCGCATCACTCATAATGCGCGCGCCTGTCACAGTGGAGCCGGTAAAGGAGACTTTGCGCACCAGGGGATGCCTGACCAGGGCGCTGCCGGTCACCGCACCGCTGCCCTGCACAATATTCAGAATGCCCGCCGGTAACCCGGCCTGTACCGCCAGCTCGGCCATACGCACGGTGGACAGCGGCGTCAGCTCTGAGGGTTTTAGCACTACCGCGTTGCCTGCGGCCAGCGCAGGTCCGCATTTCCATGAAGCCATGGACAGCGGGAAGTTCCACGGCGTGATCGCCCCGATAACGCCATAGGGCTCCGCAATCAACATGCCCAGGCTACTGTCACGTGTCGGAAACAGATCGCCGCTGTATTTGTCGGCGCACTCGGCATAGAAGCGAATGGCTTCGGCAGTAAAGGGAATTTCATGTTGCACAACATCGGTAATCGGACGGGTTGAGCCAAGGGCTTCAAGCTGCGCCAGCAGGGGATCCTGTTCGATTAAGTCTGCCCAGCGGCGCAATACCCGACCACGTTCACGCGGTGCACATCCTGACCAGCCGCTGGTTTTCAATGCCTGATGTGCCGTCATGACGGCATGGTCAACATCCTCTGCCTGGGCTTCGCGCAGCGTGGCAAACACCTTGCCATCAGACGGGCGTTTAACGGCAAAAGCGTCGCCCTGGGTCTGTACATGTTTTCCGCCAATATAGTGGCCAGGCGGGAGTTGCACGCTTTCTGGGTCGAAACTCAACATGAAAGAATCCTTATTTGTTACACCCATCACATGCTGGATGAATTAATTTCTGGCAATGCTTTTCGGCACGCTTTATTAGGTAATGCAGAAAGTATGCCAGCCGTTAAAAAAATAAAAATGCGTTTAAAACCGCCCAAAAAAATTTTTGTGCCGTATTCGTGAAGGATTTATTGCGGAATTGCCGAAGGGTTAAACAGATGATTTAGTTCACAAAAAAGCCGCATTGCTTTGGTGCAATGCGCATGAAACTTGCACTAAAAAGGAGAATACCGATAAAACGTCGATCTGGCGCACAAAAAAAACGCCAGCATAACGTTCATGCTGGCGAGGAATATCAGAAATTAAAAGTTAAATTACAGGCTGCCCATGTGAAATGTTTTTTGCTCCAGATATTCGTCAATGCCATATCGCGACCCTTCGCGACCTATGCCGGATAATTTCACGCCGCCAAACGGCGCGACTTCCAGCGAAATGACGCCGGTATTAAAACCGACCATGCCAAACTCCAGCGCTTCCGCCACGCGCCAGGCTCGACGGATATTTTCAGTAAAGAAGTAAGCGCCGAGGCCAAAGGGTGTGTCATTTGCCATCGCCAGCGCCTGTTCTTCATCATCAAAGATAAACAGCGGAGCCACCGGTCCAAAGGTTTCTTCCTGCGCGATGCGCATCTCACTCGTGACCTGTCCCAGCACGGTGGGCTGCACCCACGTACCGGGGCCGTTGCTGATGCCACCGGTCAACAGCGTTGCGCCTTTTTGCAGCGCATCATCAATGTGCCCGTTGACCTTCTCCACCGCGGAGGTATTGATCAACGGCCCGATAGTGCTGCCAGGGGCAAAACCATCTCCGACCTTCAGGGTCGCCACCGCGTCCAGCAGTCGGGCGGCAAAGCGTTCATAGATGTTACGCTGCACCAGAATACGGTTGGCACACACACAGGTTTGTCCCGCATTACGGAATTTGCTGGTCATCACGCCTGCGACGGCAATCTCGATATCCGCGTCGTCAAAGACAATAAGCGGCGCGTTGCCGCCCAGCTCCAGACTCAGGCGTTTAATGCTGTCAGCGCACTGTTTCATCAGCAACTGGCCCACGCGCGTTGAGCCGGTGAACGAGATTTTACGCACCAGACGGCTTTCGGTCAGCGCGGCGCCGATGTCTGTCGGCATGCCGGTGAGCACCTGTAAAACGCCTGCCGGGAAACCCGCGCGCTCGGCCAGCACGGCCAGTGCCAGTGCAGACAGCGGCGTCAGGTCAGACGGTTTAACGATAATCGGGCAGCCTGCCGCCAGTGCCGGTGCGACCTTGCGGGTAATCATTGCGATGGGGAAATTCCAGGGCGTAATCGCTGCCGCGACGCCAACCGGTTGTTTCAGGACAATAATGCGCCGGTCGGTCGTTGGGGCGGGAATGGTGTCGCCATAAATCCGACGCGCTTCTTCCGCAAACCATTTCACAAAACTGGCACCGTAGAGCACTTCACCGCGCGCCTCCGCCAGCGGCTTGCCCTGTTCTGCCGTCATGATGATGGCCAGATCGTCAGCGTTATCAAGAATAAGCTGATGCCATTTTTCCAGCAGCGCCGCACGGGTGGCATTGGGGGTTGCCGCCCATGCATGGCGGACCGATTCGGCACAGGCAATCGCCGCCTCCGTTTCCTGGCGACCTAACGCCGGTACGCTCGCCAGCGTTTCGCCCGTAGCCGGATCGTTAACGGCGAGCGTTGCGCCCTGATAACCGTGTTGCCATTCACCGGCAAACAGCGCCTGCTGGCGCAGTAGTGTGTGATCTTTCAGTTGTATACGTGACATCGCATCCCCCTTTTTCAGTTCTCTTCACTTTATCGGTTGGGGGAAGCGCAGGATGTTGTTATTGGCAGCCAGAAAGCGTTCGCTATGGCGAATGACGGCCGAAAAAAAATTTTATGCCGTCAGGGCGCAACGCGGAGTCAGATCTGAAAGTCGATTACGGGCTCATCATCGCCTGCCGTAGAGAGCGCCTGCGCTTTAATTTCTTCAAGCGACAGATTCGCGTTGCACAGCTCAAGGAACTGCCAGACGTAATTGCGCTGCAGTTGTCCCCGTTTCAGGCCCAGCCAGACGGTGTTGGCGTCGAACAGGTGAGTGGCATCCAGCCGGACCAGCTCTCCGCCCGGCTCTTTTTCACAGGCCTGATCGGCCAGAATACCGACGCCCAGCCCGAGTTTGACATAGGTGCGCACCACATCGGAATCCTGAGCGCTGAGCACGATATCCGGCTTTAAGCCGGCGCGCTGAAACGCGCTGTCCACCCGGGAGCGGCCGGTAATGCCCTGCCGGTAGGTAATTAACGGATGCTGACTGAGAGCATTCAGTGAGACCGGCTGCTGTTGTGCCAGTTCATGATCGCGCGGAACCAGCAGTGCATGATGCCAGCTGAACCAGGGAAACGCGGCCAGGCTGTTATTATTCGCCAGCATTTCACTGGCAATCCCGACATCCACCTCACCGGCCAGTAGCATATTCACAATTTCCTGCGGCGATCCCTGATTAAGTTCAAGCCGGACATTAGGATAAAGCTGGCGAAAGGACTTGATGACCGGCGGCAGGCTGTACCGGGCCTGCGTGTGTGTGGTGGCGATAGAGAGAATGCCGCTGGATTCGTTCGTGAAGACATCGGCCAGGCGACGCACTTTACCGGCTTCATCGAGAATGCGTTCGGCGATGGTAAGCAGCGCCTTGCCCGGCTCCGTCATACCAAGCAGGCGCTTGCCCCGACGGACAAAAATTTCGACGCCAAGCTCATCCTCCAGATCGCGAATATGACGGCTGACGCCTGATTGCGAGGTAAACAGCGTGCTGGCGACCTCCGTGAGGTTGAACTCCCGCCGCGCGGCTTCGCGAATAATTTTAAGTTGCTGGAAATTCAAAATATTTACCTCTCTTTACGCAATCTGATCATTCGATAATAAAAACGCTTATCGATAACCTGAAATAATAAAAAAAGATTTATTTATGCGTTTGAAGCATATAGCCGGCGGCAGGACGCACAGAGAGGACAGCCTGGAAGAGGAGAAAAGGCAGCGGCGCGGTTTTACGCGCCCTGCTTGAGAGGGATAAACAGAACGTTGTGTTTAGCTGACCAGCGTGAGTTCGCGTTTTTCAGTCAGTGGCTTGTTGAGCAGCGACAGCAGAATATTTTTAACGGCCTGTGCGGGTGGCGATAACGGCAAGCGGTGTGAAAGATTCAGTGACAGCGGCAGGCTGATGGTCGGGCTGGTGATCCGCGCCATCCAGGCCTGGGTTGAACCAACCAGCGCTCTGGCCGCCGATTCAGGCAACACGGTCACGCCCATCCCGCTGGATATTGCGGCGGTGAGCGTCGAAAGCGATTCGATCTCGCCAATAATGCGCGCGCTCAGGCGGCGCAGTGAGAAAGCCTCATCAACACGCTGGCGCACGGCGCTGTAATCACGCGGCAGAAACAGGCTCATCTGGGCTACCTCGGCCAGATCGACGTTGGCGCCAGGGCAGGCGGTTGCGCCGACCAGATAGAGATCTTCTTTCAGCAGGGGCACGCTGTTGATGCCCGCCGTGGGGGCGCGGTCATACAGCACCGCCATATCCAG
Source organism: Pantoea sp. SGAir0183 (assembly GCF_043545505.1). Classification (NCBI taxonomy): domain Bacteria; kingdom Pseudomonadati; phylum Pseudomonadota; class Gammaproteobacteria; order Enterobacterales; family Erwiniaceae; genus Pantoea; species Pantoea sp. SGAir0183. Next base: position 1,672,404 of record NZ_CP028053.1, on the reverse strand, counting down.
TTGCCCGCTGATGATGTTGTCATTCAACGCACTGCTGCTGTTTTCATGCAGGTAAATCATGATATCCGGGTACTGTTCCCGTACGGTTTGCAGAAGCGGCATAGTTAACGCGGATGCCGCCGTGCCCGGTGCCAGACCGATTGACACCTGCCCCTCCACCACCTGACCGGCATTCATCACCGCAGACTGGGCCAGCTCACACTGCCGCAGAATGACGCGTGCATGGCTGTAAAGCAGTTTACCGGCTTCGGTCGGTGTGACGCCGCGTTTGGTCCGGTTCAGAAGCTGCTGTTCCAGCTCGCCTTCCAGCGTAGCAACCTGCTGGCTCAATGCAGGCTGAGCAATATGCAGCACTTCTGCTGCCTGTGTCAGGCTACCGATATCGACGATTTTCACAAAGTATTTCAGCCGTCTTAAGTTCATCTTGCCTCCGTCGCTACGTCAAGGTGTCTGGCTGGTCGCTACTCACCAGCCTGCATAAGAGGGAATTGCAAGATGCAGACCAGGTTTATTCAGTTTGCAAAATATCTTTGAAAATTTTTCTAACAGTCGGATAAAAAAGCGTTTCCTGTTACCTCTAAAGAGGTAATCCCGGACGACTGCCAGACCTGCTTTTCCCATTCATGTCGCCCTGCACCGCAATAGTGCGCAACATGACAGACCAGCGTGCAGGGATGGTTAACAGGCAATCTTCATCGAGGATGAGGCTTGATGACCGGGAAATCCCCCCCACCTCTCCGGGGCAGGGTTTATCCGTAAAAGGCGGGAAACGTAACAGGTTTAGCAGACCGCCGGGGCGGCGTTATCACGGCCCGGCAGACGTGCAAAGACGCATTAGTTAAAAGGAATAACCGAAACGTTTACTACCCTGTTTTTTCTTTTAACAGGATCGCGAAACGGGACGACGTAAACGCATTTGTGATGTAGCAAGGCGGCGGTGGCGCTTAGTCCCGGGCGCAGGGTGAACGATGTGACCGGGATAAGCGCCTGCCGCCAGCGCCGCTACAGCGCCAGGGCGGCAGCGTATTCAGCGTTTGGCACGGTTGCGTCGCATATCGATGGTCACTGCGGCGACGATGATGATGCCTTTGATGATATCCTGGATGTACGCATCTACCCCGACAAACGTAAAGCCGCTTTTAATCAGTCCCAGTATCACCGCGCCTATCAGCGTGCCGGTAATGCGCCCTACGCCGCCCATCAGGCTGCTGCCGCCGATAACCGCCGCGGCAATCGCATCCAGCTCATAGCCCACGCCCATGCTCGACTGGCCGCTACTGACGCGCGCCGCCAGTACCACGCCCGCCAGGCCGGACAACGCGCCTGCGATGGTATAGACAATAATCAGGTATTTATTGACGTTGATACCGGACACTTTGGCCGAGGTCATATTACCGCCGATGGCGTACACGTATTTGCCGTAGCGGGTATGTTTCAGTGCGATGTGGAACACCAGCGCAACCACCAGGAAGATAATGACCGGCATTGCGCCCTGGCCAATCGAGGTGAACCCGTCAGAGAGAAAACTGATAGGGTTACCCTGGGTGTAATACTGTGCCAGTCCACGGGCCGACACCATCATGCCCAGCGTGGCAATAAACGGGGGAATACCGGTACGGGTAATTAATACGCCGTTAATCAGACCGCACAATAACCCTACCCCAATGCCGGCCCCAATCGGCACCACCGCGGGCATGTTCACCAGTGACGGAAACATCGGGGTCAGCGTATCTGAAGTTTGCGCCAGACTGGCGGCTACCACGGCAGTGAGCGCGATAACCGACCCGGAGGACAGATCGATACCGGTGGTAATAATGACCTGGGTCACGCCCACAGCAATGATGCCGATAATGGCAACCTGCAGGACGATAAGAATCAGACGATTGGTGTTCATCAAAAAGGACTGATCGCGCACATACCAGCCAAACATTTCGAAAATTAACGCAATGCCGACCATCACGACAAAAATGCCGGTATCTTTTGGCAGTTTCTGACGTAAATGCGCAAAAAAAGAGGGTTGATGCTGAGGAGCCTGCGTGGCCGTTGCTTTCATATTACTCATCGTGGTTTCGCGCCTCATTCGGATGCTAACGACAAAATAGTTTCCTGATCGGCCTCGTCTTTATCGAGGATGCCGGTAATGCGCCCACCATGCATCACCATGATACGGTCACTCATGCCCAGAATTTCCGGCAGCTCTGACGACACCATAATGATGGCAACTCCACGGTTGGCCAGTTCACTGATCAAACGGTAAATCTCTGCTTTCGCCCCGACGTCAATTCCACGGGTCGGCTCATCAAGAATCAGGATTTTGGGTTGAGCCAGCAGCCAGCGGGCAATCAGGACTTTCTGCTGATTCCCTCCGCTCAGGTTATTGATGATTTGGTCCATGGTGGGGGTTTTGATATTCAGACGGCGGATCTGATCCATGCAGTCCTGAGCCATTTTCACATGACTGACAAAACCGCCTTTACCGCTGTATTCAGGCATGTTGACGATGCTCATGTTCTCTAACACCGACAACACCAAAAACAACCCGGACTTCTTGCGATCTTCTGTCAGAAACGCCATTCCTTTTTCGATGGCGACCGACGGCGAATCAATAGCGACCGGCACACCATCAATCAGGATTTCGCCGCTGTCGAAAGGCACCATGCCAAACAGGCTTTCCATCACTTCACTGCGTCCGGCACCGACCAGACCCGCCACACCGAGAATTTCCCCACGGCGCACGCCAAAGCTGACGTCGGAAAAGCGGTCCTGACAACTCAGGTGACGAACGGTGAGCACCTCTTCCCCAATCGCATTATTGAATTTCGGGAACAGCTGCGTCAGCTCACGTCCGACCATTTTGGTAATCAGCGACTGACGCGTGAATGCGCTGGTACTGTCGCTGCCCACCCAGCTGCCATCGCGGAACACGCTGATTTCATCCGTAATGGCGAAGATCTCATCCATTTTGTGACTGATATAAACGATGGCTTTGCCCTGCTCGCGCAGATCACGAATGATGGTAAACAGATGGGCGACCTCGGTTTCCGTCAGGGCGGAGGTAGGCTCGTCCATGATCACAATGTCCGAGTTCCAGGACACCGCTTTGGCGATCTCCACCATCTGCTGTGACGCAATACTGAGTTCGCCCACCAGCCGATCGGCTTTCAGTCTGATGTTCAGGCGGCTTAACAACTGCTGGGTTTCTTCATTCAGTCGGGCGTGATCGACAAAACCAAACTTCACCGGCTCCCGTCCCAGCCAGATATTCTCTGCGACGGTCATATGCGGCACCAGGTTGAGCTCCTGATGAATCATGGAAATACCGGAACGTAACGCATCCATGGTGTCCCTGAACTGCACTGGCTCCCCTTTAATTTTAATGGAGCCCTGATCGGGACGGTACATCCCGATCAGGCATTTCATTAAAGTGGATTTGCCCGCGCCATTTTCACCCATCAACGCATGTACCGTTCCCGGACGCACACGTAACGACACATTATCCAGTGCCTTCACGCCCGGAAAGAACTTGCTGATGCCTTCGGCTTCAAGCGCAAACGCGGTCATACATCACCTCCGTTCCACAGGTTCAGGACGTTTATTTTTGGTTCATGCTGGTGTATTTGGTGTAGTTGTCTTTGGTGATCAGCTGGAACGGGATATCGACGATCTTTTGCACTTTCTCACCTTTGACGAGCTTAACCGCCGTTTGAACGGCACCTTCACCCTGTCCTTTTGCGTCCTGGAACACGCTGGCGACCATTTTGCCGTTCTTAATCATCTGCAGCGCATCGGGGGTACCATCGACACCGGCGACCAGAATATGTTTATCGTTTTTACCCAGCGCCTGAATGGCACCGATGGCCATTTCGTCGTTGTTTGACGCGATAGCGTTGATATCGTCTCCGGCGGTCATCCAGTTACTCACGACGTCCACCGCATCGTTACGGCTAAATTTCGCCGTTTGCTTTTGTACCACTTTAATATTCGGGTATTTCGCCACGACCGCTTCCACCCCTTTGGTGCGCTCGCGGGTGGATTCGTTCGCCAAATCACCCAGCAAAATAGCCACGTTACCTTTTCCGTTCATGGCTTTTGCCAGCGCTTCCATCTGCAGACGGCCCGCCAGTTCGGAGTCAGAACCCACAAACGCCATCTTGTCACCCAACTGCGCCTGGGGTTTGCGGTTGACGAACACCAGCGCCACACCCGCCTTAGATGCCTGATCGATAATCGGTTTCACCGCGTCGGTGTCGACCGGGTTAACAATAATGGCGTCGACGCCCTGACCAATAAAGTTTTGTACCTGCTGAAGTTGCTGCGCGACATCGCCTTTGGCATCTTCAATCTGGCCTTTTACGTCATCCTTTTTCATCTCATTTTGTATAGCGTTACGCACAATGGTCAGGAAGTTATCGTCAAACATCGCCATCGAAACCCCCACGGAAATATCTTTCGCCATCGCAGCGGCGGGCAACATGCAGGCTAACAGTGAAGCAACAATCGTTTTTTTGATGTTCATAGGGACCCTTCTTATTTGTTAACTTGCTAGCGACTGACCTGTTGAATGAAAAATATTTTTTACATTCATACCGCCTCGCTGGCGTTTTTAATGGAAAATTTGAGGTAAGACGACTACGTTGACGCTTTTCTGACACCCCCACCACTTTTCTTATCTTCATGATTTCCATAAACATGCGCTACAGGCGACGCGGACGCATCTCAGAACATTCCATTTTGTCGCCGTAAACAGTTTATTTATTCCATAAATTACTTTTTTGAAATTTTTATCATAAAAGCACTGAAACAAGTGTTTTGATATCGTCAAATAACAAAAATTTGACATGCGTCTAACATCTACCTGGAAATGGGTTTAAAGTGAGATCCTGTTAGCAGTTTGAAAAGCAAGCGAATGCGTTAGTTCTTCGCCAATGCGCTGCTTTTACACGCACTTGAACGCAAACCGTTAAAGAGTGCTTTGACATCCCGTACTGACGCCGCTACTATTCGCCCCGTTCCAACAATTCCTCTGTAGTTCAGTCGGTAGAACGGCGGACTGTTAATCCGTATGTCACTGGTTCGAGTCCAGTCAGAGGAGCCAGATTAAGAAAAGCCCGCTCAGGGAAACCTGAGCGGGCTTTTTGTTTGGTGCGCGTTTGTGAACGCTTGCAGGACATATGTCCCGTTCGACGGCCCTTACGCGGGAGTGAGGCGTCGATGCAGAGTGAGGACGGCCAGCAAGAAGGAGAATAAGCCCTGTCACTGACGCTGCGGCTGTCTATCCGCTGCGGTGAACGGCGCTTTACCCCTGTTCAGGCTGCGTCACCGTTGCGCACTGCACAGCAAACGTGCTCGCGCTGAGCGTGCGCCAGACGGCGATGCGGATCGTCATTAAAATTCAACGATGATATTGTTCTTTGGAATGCTACAGCACGACAGAATGTAGCCCTCTTCCACATCCTCATCGGTGATGCCGCCGTTGTGGTTCATCTCGACGTCGCCGTCCAGGCACTTCACCTTACAGGTGCCGCAGATGCCCATGCCGCACGCTTTTGGAATATGCAGTCCCAGTTTGGCCGCGGCGGCGTGCACGGTTTCGCCGGGGGCGATTCTGACGCTCTTGTCGCTTTGGGTGAATGCTACGCTAAGCAGTTCTGAACTGCACAGCGCGTCGGCCATTTCAGCGGCCTCTTCGGCCTCCTGTTCGACCTGCTCCTGCACGACCTCTGGTGTGGCACCAAACGACTCTTCGTGATAGCGCGTCATGTCATAACCGACTTCCTGTAACAGCGTTTTAATCGCACGCATGTACGGTGTCGGGCCACAGCAGAAAACCTCGCGGTCCTTGAAATCCGCAGCAATCATTTGCAGCATCGCCAAATTGAGGAAACCGCTGAAGCCGGACCAGCACTGGCCCGATTCGTACCGCTCACAGATGATGCTCAGTCTGAAATTGGGGATGCGCGCCGTCATGTTTTCCAGATCGCGTCGGAAAATAATGTCTTCCGGCGTTCGTGCGCTGTGCACAAACACCATGTCCACATCCGCATTGGTATCAAAATACCAGCGCGCCATCGACATCATGGGCGTAATGCCCACGCCGCCAGAGAGGTACAGCACCTTGTTGCTGGGATAGTCGATGCAGTTGAACTGCCCTACCGGACCATGTACTGCCAGATTCATGCCCTCGCGCAGTGTGGCATGTAACCAGTTCGAGACCACGCCGCCCGGCACCTGTTTTACCGAAATGGAGAAGCTGTAAGGCACGGAGGGCGAACTGGAGATGGTATAGGAGCGGAAAACCGTTTCATTCTCGATCAGCAGTTCCAGCGTGACAAACTGCCCCGGTTTGAAAAAGAACATCACCGGCTGCTCTGCCATAAAACAGAAGGTTTTCACGTCATGGGTTTCCTGTATCACCTTCACGCAGCGCACCGCATGGCGGCCATTGGTCCAGGTTTGTGTTGTGACAGGCTCAAAAGCATTGGTATTCAGTACGGTGATATTTCGGTCTGACATACGTTTCATTCCCATCAGAAGTGGAGAGTTCAATTGCCTGTCTGACTGGCGACATCGCAACAGGCTTTTGAGCCGGTAAGCCTGATTTTCCGTTTAACCCTGTTTCAGCATTTAGTTATTCGCGACACGGAAATGCTTAAAAAAACCGTCCCGCTAAGAAATTTCGCGCGCACGTCTTTAACAGAGGGGATGGATGTCGCTGGCAGAACATTGGCGTGCGCGTAACCCGTGCAGCATGGACGTCACCCTTAGCCGTTACGCGTGCATCAACGTCTGGCCTGACGGAAAATTTGGGTGGTTGGCATCCTGTTACGCCTGGAAAGGCGCAAAACACTCTCCTTAACCGCGCGGGAAGATCACTATGAGCCATAACGATCTGCTGAATATCACCTGTACAAGCCTTGTCGATGCGAACGACCGCATACGCGATTTGCTCGAAAAGCGTCAGCCCAACTACTCGCTGCCGCAGGCGCTTTATAACGACCCGACTCTGTTTCGCATTGATATGGAGGCGATCTTTCAGAAAGAGTGGCTGTTTGCGGGAATGAGCAGTGAAATCCCGAAAAAAGGGGACTACTTCACCCTTGAGGTGGGTCAGAACCCGGTGCTGGTCTTGCGGGACGCGGAAGGTAACATTAACGCCTTTCATAATACCTGCCGTCATCGCGGCTCCCGACTCTGCTCAAAAGAGCGCGGCAAAGTGGCGAATCTGGTGTGTCCCTATCATCAGTGGACCTACGACCTGAAAGGCAATCTGTTATTTGCCGACTCGGAAATGAATCAGGCATTTGATATGAAGCAGCACGGGCTGAAAAAGGCGCACTGCAAAACCGCCGGCGGCTTTATTTTTGTCTGTCTGGCTGATGCGCCGCCACAGTCTGACTTTGACGCCTTTCTGGCCACCCTGGACGAATACATGGCGCCCTATGACGTGGAAAACACCAAACTGGCGGCAGAATCGCACATGTACGAAAAAGCGAACTGGAAACTGGTGCTGGAGAATAATCGCGAGTGCTATCACTGCGCCGGAAGTCATCCTGAACTGCTGAACAGCCTGCTGGAGTGGGACGATACCAACGATCCGCGCGCGCCGCAGAGCTTCCACGATTACTACAATAAACAGGCCGCACGCTGGGACGAACAGGGAATTCCCCATCGCCACCAGAGCTTTGGCCTGCGTAACCGCATCGTGCGGATGCCGCTGAAAGAGGGCACGAAGGCGATGACCATAGATGGTCGCGAAGGCTGCACCAGACTCATGGGGCGCTTTTTGAGTCACGATCAGGGTTCCATGCGCATCCTGCACCTGCCGAACTCCTGGAACCACATGCAGAGCGATCACTTTATTGTGTTCCGCGTGTTGCCCCTCTCGGCGCAGGAAACGATGGTCACCACCAAATGGTTTGTGCATAAAGACGCGGTGGCGGGTGAAGATTTTGATCCCGAGAAACTGCGTGCCGTCTGGGATGCGACCAATGAGCAGGATCGCGTTCTGGGGGAAGAGAACCAGCGTGGGATTAACTCTGTCGGCTATCAACCGGGCCCTTATTCGGAAACCTATGAGTTCGGCGTGATTAACTTTATCGACTGGTACAGCGAAACCATCCTCAAAAACGTGAAAGGCTGATGATATTCCTGCCTGGCGAGGATCAAGCCAGGCAGGATCAGCGTTGCCCTAGCGAATCACCCCCTCCTCCAGCAGCAGATCAAAGACCGCCTGCGCCATTTCCTCTACCGGTTTATTTTGCAGAACCTTTCCACCGTCGCTCTGTGATTTGGCGGTTGCCGCTTTAAAGCGGTCAGCAGCCGTTTTGGCTTTGATCTTTTTAAGACGCTTCGGCCGTTTGACCGCCGGGGCAATCTGCCATTCCGCTCTTGCCGCATCCCGCACCTCAACGCCCGGCTGCGCCATAATCGTCGCCCGGTTTGCCGGACCAAAGGCGACCTGACGCGGTGCGCAGGCGGCCATGTCGACGCTGGCGATAAACGGCAGCGCAATGCGTAGCAACCGGCGCTGTCCCCGCGGCAGTGCCTGTAATACTTCGGCATCGGTGCCGTTCAGGCTGACGATTTCCGCCACGCCGACCACCACCGGCATCGCCAGCGCTTCCGCCAGCAGAAAAGGTAGCATACCGGACGACTCACCCCGCTCCGACCGGCCGCCGGTCAGGATCACGTCCGGCTGATCCTGACTAAGGTAATAGCTCAATACCGCCACCGCGTCGCCCTGTTCGTCCATGGCGAGCACGCGCAGCGCCTCCACGCCCATTCCGGCATAGCTGCGCAGCGCCGCATCATGCGGATCGCCCGCATGCAGGACTTCCAGGGTGTCCTGCGCCAGCGTCAGCCCAAGCTCTACCGCGCGGGCGTCCTGTTCCGCCCGACGGGCGCGTCCGGATTCCGGATGCCTGCCCACCGACACCAGCGCGGTGATACGGCAGCCGCTGTGTTGCACATTATGCTGCATGATGTAACTCCTCTTTGCGCCAGTCACGCACCCGCCGTGCCAGCGCTGCCAGAACCTCATCACTGTCGGCAATCACGCTGAGCGAGGCGCGGCTGACCATATCACAGCCGGGGTCGGTATTAATGGCAATCACCCGGTCACACTGCGCAATGCCCTGTAAATGCTGTACCGCGCCGGAGATGCCCACCGCCACATAAACCCGTGCCGTTACCCAGGTGCCGGTGGCCCCTACCTGACGGAAACGCGGCATATGACCGCTGTCCACCACGACACGGCTTGCGCCTTCGGTGGCCCCGAGAAGCGCGGCCGTGGCATGAAACTGTTCCCAGTTGCAGATGCCATTGCCTGCCGACAGAATGAATTCCGCTTCGCCCAGCGGCACCGCAGCCGGATCGACCGGTATCAGGCCGCAGTCCTCAATACGTTTTGTCCGGATACTCAATGGCCCGATGCTGACCGGCAAGACCTCATGCCGGGTGTCGTCGATCGGTTCGGCGCACTCCTCCGCCAGCAACATCACGCGCGCAAGCGGTCGGGTAATATCCGCGCTGCCGCCTGCGGCACGGCTGATGCAGGTTTCCCCGGTTACGCGCCAGACCTGGGTTGCGGGCCGTTCGCCCGTGCGGGCGGCAAACCTGCAGCCAAGTTCGAAGCCGCCCGCGACGCTGTCCGGGAACAGCCAGAAACGCGGTGCCCACTCTTTTTCAACCGCCATCAGTGCATGAATGCGCTGCTCCGGGCGGTAGCCGGAATAGTGCTCGCCGCTGAGATGCAGCAGGCGATCCACACCGGCCGTCGCAAAGTCCCCTTCACGATGCTCGCCAAACACCACGGCCATCACCACGCCAGCGCCACCAGCATGCTGGATCAGCTGATGAGCCTGGCCCAGGATATCGCGATCGTGGCGGGTAAGGCGTCCGCCGGACATGTCGAGCACCACGGCCACGCAGTAATCGGGCTGCTCCACACGATACAGCGGCCGTTCGACCGGATGATCAGCCCCGGCCAGACGCCGGCTGGCGAGCTGCACGCAGGCATTACCGTTCTCGCGGTCAATGCGCCTGAGGCCAGTCGGGCCGGTAAAGCCTACGACGTGTGGGTTTTTGCGCAGCAACCCTGACGGGCCGCGGCTCTCCGGCGGCGGCTGACACCGCTCCGCATGGTCGGGATGCAGGCGGTTGCGGCTGACCCACTCAAGGCGCGGATCGCGACGTATGATCGTTTCCATCAGATAACCTCCACAGCAATTTGGCGGTCGCGGATTTTCGCGGGCAGCGGTTTTTTGGGTTCGTTCAGCGCCTCAGCCACCAGTTCGGCGATGTCTTTTACCGCCGGACGTGGCCCGACAACGCCTTCCAGCATCGCGGTACACTGCTGGCAACCGACAGCGATCAGTTCCGCCCCGGTCTCTCTGGCATCCTCCATGCGCATATCGGCGATACGGCGTTCACCAGGAATATCCGTCACCGGCGCACCGCCTCCGCCACCGCAGCAGCGGGAACGAAAGCCGGATCGGGTCATTTCAGACAGCGTGATCCCCAGCTCCGCCAGCACTTCGCGCGGAGCGGCATATTCACCGTTATAGCGGCCGAGATAACAGGGATCGTGCCAGGTCACCTTGCCGCCCTTGTAATCCTTCAGGTCCAGGAGCTGCGCCTTAACCAGTTCGTTGATGAATGTCGTGTGGTGCAGCACCTCGTAGTCGGGCTGCGTGCCAGCCGGATAGTGTTCAGGATATTCATTCTTCAGACAGTGAAAGGCATGCGGATCGGTGGTGACGATGCGGTTAAAACGATACTGTTGCAGCGTCGCAATGTTGCTTTTCGCCAGGCGCTGGAATGTGGCGTCATCGCCCAGCCGCCGCGCCACGTCGCCGCTGTCCCGTTCTTCATCGCCCAGCACCGCAAAACGCACATTGGCGGCCTTAAGAATATTGACGAAGGCGCGCAGGATACGCTGACTGCGCATATCAAACGCGCCGTCCGATACCCAGAACAGCACGTCGGTCTGTTTCACGTCGCGCATCAGCGGCAGGTTCTGGTCAGCCGCCCAGTGCGTACGGCTGCGCGGATTAAAGCCGTTCGGGTTGTCAGTGAGACTGAGGTTTTCCAGCACTGCCGCGCCCTTGCCTGGTGTTTGCCCCTTTTCCAGCGTCATAAAACGGCGCATATCGACAATGGCATCAACGTGCTCGATCATCATCGGGCACTCCTCAACGCAGGCGCGGCAGGTCGTGCAGGACCATAACGTCTCTTCTTTAATCAGCCCCCCGACGATCGGTTGATGCGGCTGGCCGCAGGCCTCACCGACGGGTACACCGGGATAAGGGCTGCCCGCAAAACGGGCATCGTTGCCGCCTGCCATGCCGATCACCATGTCCTGAATCAGCTTTTTTGGGTTTAGCGGCTGACCCGCCGCAAATGCCGGGCACATTGCTTCGCACTTACCGCACTGGACGCAGGCGTCAAATCCGAGCAGTTGATTCCATTTAAAATCCGCCGGTTTTTCGACGCCCAGCGTCGGCGCATTGAGATCGACGCTTTTGAGTCCGGTTGAACGTCCGCCGCCAAAGCGTTCCGGCCGGCGATGAAAAGCCAGATGCAGTGCGCCCGCAAAGGCATGTTTCATCGGTCCGCCCCAGGCCATGCCAAACACCATCTCACCCAGTCCCCAGATGATGCCCGCCAGCAGAAGCAGCGCCAGCGCCCAGCGTCCGGCCTCGCCAAACCGATCCGAGATCGGCAATGTGGTGATAAAGAAGGTGAACGCAAACACCAGCAGACTTTTCGGCAGCCGCATCCAGGGGCCACGCGAAAGCCGGGCGGGCGGATTCCGGCGGCGATACCAGACAAACAGCGCGCCTGTAAACATGACGACCAGCGCGGCCGCCAGTACGCCATTGACCAGTACGTTGCTGATGCGAAAGAGGTGAACCGCCAGAATCAGTAACATTGACAGGACAAAGCCACCTGCGGTCGCCACATGGGTGCGCGACATGTATTTATCGCGTGCCACGACATGATGCAGATCGACCAGATAGCGCCGTGGCATGGCCAGCAAACCGCTCAGCAGGGCCACCTTTTCAGGTTGCCCGCGCCGCCAGAGCAGCATGCGCCTGACCATACCGATGAGGGCGAGTATCACTGCGCCAAGCAGTAACCAGGGAAGTAACCGATCGAGTACCATGATGTGCCCTTACCAGACAATTTCTGCGATGTGCAGCGCGCGGGCTGCACGTCAACGACGGCGAATTACAGGTCCTTACACAGACGCAGTGCATCGTAAATCGCGGCGTGGGCATTGCGTTGCGACACGCAGTCGCCCAGGCGCCAGAGGATCATGCCACTGCCCGGCTGCGACAACACCGGCTGCGGTTTGATGTCAAACAGCGCCTCTACATCAATCTGCCCGTTGTTGCGCGATTCGGCTTTCAGCGCGTAGTACAGCGCCTCATCAGGACGCGTGCCGTTCTCGACCACGATCTGATCGACCACCCGCTCCTCTTTCTGGCCGGTATACTCATTTTCCAGCACCGCCACCAGCTTCTCGCCTTCGCGATACACTTTCTCCAGCGCCAGATCAGCGGTCATCACGACCGCTTTTTCATACAGGCTGCGATAGTAGGTTGGGAACGTCGTGCCGCCGATGCCAATGCCGGGTTTGATGTCGCCAGTGACCAGTTCGACTAACGCGCCGCGTGCCGCCAGGAAGTCGGCGGCGGACATGCCAGAGAACTCACAGATGGCGTCGTACACCAGTACGTTTTTGCCCGGCTCCACCACGCCGTTGAGAATGTCCCAGCTGGAGACCACCCTTCCGTCGGCTGCGCCCCATTCCGGATTTTGTTCAAGGAAAGGTTGTCCACCCGTAGCGAGGATGCAGACATCCGGATTCAGGTCCCGGATCATCGCCGTATCCGCTGTCGTATCAGTCATAACGTTAACGTTAAGGCGCGCCAGCTCCATCGCTAACCAGCGCGTAATCCCCGCCATCTGGTCGCGCTGCGGCGCTTTGGCGGCAATGGTGATCTGCCCGCCCAGTTCACTGGCGCGCTCGATCAGCGTCACCTTATGACCGCGCTCGGCTGCCACGCGTGCGGCTTCCAGTCCGCCAGGCCCGCCGCCGATGACCACGACGTTGCGCACAGGGCCGTCGGTTTTGGTAATGATATGCGGCAGCCCCATGTACTCGCGCGAGGTGGCCGCGTTCTGAATACACAGCACATCCAGCCCCATATACTGACGGTCGATACAGTAGTTCGCCCCGACGCACTGACGAATCTGGTCTACCTGATTCATTTTGATTTTGGCGATAAGGTGCGGATCGGCGATGTGGGCGCGCGTCATGCCGACAAAGTCCACATAGCCCGCGGCGAGAATGCGCTGTGCCTGATTGGGATCTTTAATATTCTGCGCATGGATCACCGGCACCGAGACCACTTCTTTAATGCCTGCCGCCAGGTGCAGGAACGGCTCGGGCGGATAGCTCATGTTGGGGATCACGTTAGCCAGCGTGTTGTGGGTGTCACAGCCGGAACCGACCACACCGAAATAATCGACCAGGCCGGTTTTATCGTAGTACGCGGCAATCTGGCGCATGTCCTCATGGCTGAGGCCGTCCGGATGGAACTCATCGCCGGTGATGCGCATGCCCACCACAAAGTCCGGCCCCACCGCGTCACGCACGGCAGTCAGGACTTCAAGGCCAAAACGCATCCGTTTTTCAAAGCTGCCACCCCATTCATCCGTGCGCTTATTGACGCGCGGCGACCAGAACTGGTCGATCATATGCTGATGCACGGCCGATAACTCGACACCATCCAGGCCGCCCGCTTTCGCCCGCACCGCCGCTTTGGCGAAATCGCCAATGACGCGCCAGATCTCCTCTTCCTCGATCGTTTTACAGGTGGCGCGGTGCACCGGTTCACGAATACCGGACGGCGACATCAGATTCGGCCAGTTTTCCCCATCCCAGCGTGAACGGCGACCCATATGGCTAATCTGAATCATGATTTTGCCGCCGTGCTGATGCACGGCATCGGCCAGATTCTGAAAGTGCGGAATGATACGATCAGTGCTCAGGTTGACCGAGCTCCACCAGCTCTGCGGACTGTCGATGGACACCACGCTTGAGCCGCCGCAGATGCAGAGGCCACACCCTCCCTTCGCTTTCTCTTCATAGTATTTCACGTAGCGATCGGTGGTCATTCCGCCATCCGTGGCGTACACCTCGGCATGGGCCGTGCTGACAATGCGGTTGCGGATAGTCAGTTTATTTATCTTCAATGGCTCAAACAGCAGATCAAACTGTGACATAGCTTCACCTTCACGTAATTCTGATAGCCCGCCGCCAGCCAGCGGTTCCTTCAGGTCATGCGTCTTACGCAGCAGGCTGCGGCGCGTGCGTGTTTAGCGCGGCGAAACGGTGAAGATGCCGTAATCACAGCCCTCTTCCGCCGCACTCTGCGTCTGCACCGCCTGCGTTCTTACGCTGTAACCCAGGCTTTCGGCGATCTGGTCCATGGCACCGGCAAACCAGCCGGTAAACATGTAGTCCACCTTACGGTTCACTTTGCCGTACTGATACACAAACGCGGAGTGATCGAGCCGGATGCGCGCGGTCCCCTGCTTCAGGTCCAGCGACTCGGTGGTAAAAAAGCCCCAGCCGCGCTGAGAAAGGCGTTTCATGTAGTGTTCAAACACCGCCTCACCTGAAAAACCGTGCAGTTCGGCCTCTTTCTGGCACCAGTGCCAGGCGGATTTATAGCCCGCTTTATAGAGGATCGCGGCATAGCGTTCTGCACCGATTTCCTCTTCGACGCCCATATGGTTATTCACAAAAAAGTGGCGCGGTACGTACAACATCGGTAACGCATCGGTGGTCCAGACGCCGGTTTCATCATCGACGCTGATAGGCATTTCAGGCGCATGTGCCATGGTTTAACCTCACGTGTTCACAGGAATGGGTAACGGATTTACTCGTTCCAGACATTGGCCAGCAGATTGAGCCAGTTTTCGCCCATAAATTTACGCACCTGCTTTTCGGTGAAGCCGTGACGTAACAAGGCGGCGGTTAAATTCGGGAATTCGCCCAAAGTACGAATGCCCTCCGGGTTGATGATCTTGCCGAAGTCCGTTAACTGGCGGGCGTAGCCTTTATCGTGAGTCAGCCATTCGAAAAATGCCTGGCCATGTCCCTGGGTGAAATCGGTGCCAATGCCGATTTGGTCTTCCCCGACCCGGTTAAAGATGTAGTCGATGGCTTCGACATAATCCTCGATGGTGGAGTGAATACCGTTCTTTAAAAACGGGGTAAACATGGTGACGCCAACAAAGCCGCCGTGATCGGCAATAAACTTCAACTCTTCATCCGATTTATTGCGCGGGTGATCTTTCAGACCTGACGGCAGGCAGTGTGAGTAGCACACCGGTTTTTTCGAGGCGAGGATCACCTCTTTCGAGGTTTGCGCGCCGACGTGCGACAGGTCGCACAGCATGCCGACGCGGTTCATCTCCGCCACGACTTCATGGCCGTAGCCCGAGAGGCCGCCGTCACGCTCATAGCAGCCGGTACCGACCAGGTTCTGCGTGTTATAGGCCATCTGCACCACACCGACACCCAGTTCTTTAAACACCTGGATATAGCCAAGCTGGTCTTCAAACGCATGGGCGTTCTGGAAGCCCAGCAGAATCCCGGTTTTGCCTTCGTCCTTAGCGCGGCGGATATCGCGCGTCGTGGTGACTTTGGTGACCAGATCGGCGTTTTGCGCAATCAGGTGATTCATCTCGACGATGTTATTCACCGTGCTCTGGAAGCCCTCCCACACGGATACCGTGCAGTTGGCCGCGGTGAGTCCGCCGCGGCGCATATCTTCAAACAGCGCTCTGTCCCACTTCGCAATGACCAACCCATCAATGACAATCGCAGAATCATGCAATTCAGTCGCGTTCATATCTTCCTCTCTGGTTTACGTCATAACCGGATGCGGCCTGATGAAAACAGAATAGGGTTTACGCGCGGGCAGAATTGTTCTGAAAACGTCACTTGCCTGACCGCTGGCGCAGTTCAGGGCACAGAAAAACGGCAATATGTTGCGGGACCCGAAGCAAAAAACAGCCCCGAAAGGCTGTTTTTTGCTGACGCAGTGGGGTAAGACAGGCGTCAGAGATTGCCCGGCAGCGTGACGGAGCCAAAGGTGGGTTCAAACCGCGCTTCGTTCAGAATACGCAGGGAGGTGGAGACGGTGCTTTCCTGCTGCCAGTTAGTCAGCCCGGGCAGGTCGGCCATGAAAAACTGCGTCAGCGTTTTGCCGCTTCCCTGGCTGTGAACGCCGCGCCGCTCTTCACGCGGCGGCACGCCAAGGTGTTCGCGATAGCATTTACTGAAGTGCGGCGTGGAAACAAAACCGCAGGCCAGCGCAATTTCAATAATCGACATGGAGGTTTGTTTTAATAACTGACGGGCGCGGAACAGACGCAGCTTTAAGTAGTAACGTGAGGGCGAACAGTGCAGATATTTCTGGAACAGCCGTTCAAGCTGTCGCCGGGACAGGCCCACGTATCCGGCCAGTTCATCCAGATCGATGGCCTCTTCGATATTGGCCTCCATCAGGGAAACGGCTTCGACCAGGCTGGGCTGGGCGGTGCCGAGTACATGGCGCAGGGGAATACGCTGGTAGTCGGACTCGTTGCGGACCCGGTCGCAGATAAACATCTCTGAAATGGCGGCGGTGAGCTGATGGCCAAAATGCCGTTGAATCATCGTCAGCATCATATCCATCGGTACAGTACCGCCACTGCTGGTCATGCGATCCTGCTCAATCACAAACAGCTGATTGGTGCAGATCACGCGGGGATAGGCTTCCTGCATGGAGGCTATGCATTCCCAGTGGGCGCTGCAGTGATAGCCATCCAGCAGCCCCGCTTCCGCCAGCAGGTACGGGCCGGTACAGATGCCACCAATCAGGATCTTACGGCGCGCCAGACTTTGCAGCCAGCCAATCTGTCGACTGGAATAGCTGCGGGTAATGTTGACACCGCCGACCACAATCAGGACATCCAGTGCCGGCACGTTCGCCATCGAATGGTCGGGTGTAATGGCAATCCCGTCACTGGCGACAACGGGCGCGCCCTCTTCACTGACGGTATACCAGCTGTACAGCTCCTTGCCGCTCAGCTGGTTCGCCATGCGTAAGGGTTCAACGGCGGTTGCCAGCGCGATCATGGTGAAGTTATTCACCAGCAAAAAGCCTACGCTGCGCGTTTTATTTTCAGTAGAGGAACGTTTATGAATTGCGTCTGTATCGAACATGTGCGCTGACCTCTATTAGGCTTAACAGGAACATCACCCAGGGGTATTTCACCCAACTGCTTTCCAACACCTATAGAGTAAGCAACAGCCATGCCATTCGTCACCAGGTCACACGACGCAAAAATGACACACAGTTAACATAAGCGAAACAAATGTTTGTTCAGCTTCACAGATTTGATCATTGCAGCCCTTTCAACGCAGGCAGGCTTCATAACGGTGCACCCGCTGAACCGTTTTAGTCATATGACGGTTTTATTGCACTGTTTTGTGACGTGTTTTTCTGGCTGTTTTTTATTCGAACCCATAAGCGTAAGTAACCAAAAACCAACACATCGTTAACATTCAATCGCGTTGACCGCCAGCCCGCCGCGCGAGGTTTCCTTGTATTTATCCTGCATATCCCGTCCGGTGTCGCGCATGGTGCGAATCACTTTATCCAGCGAAATAAAGTGCTGACCGTCGCCGCGCAGCGCCATCTGTGCCGCGTTTATCGCTTTCATTGCCGCAATGGCATTGCGTTCGATGCACGGCACCTGCACCAGTCCGCCAACCGGATCACAGGTCAGACCGAGATTATGCTCCAGCGCAATCTCGGCGGCATTTTCGACCTGCTCGGGCGTGCCACCCAGCACCTCGGTCAGGCCGGCTGCTGCCATAGCAGAGGCGGACCCCACCTCACCCTGGCAGCCGACTTCGGCCCCCGAAATGGAAGCATTTTTCTTGCACAGTGCGCCGATCGCCGCCGCCGCGAGCAGAAAATCGACCACATCGTCTTCGCGCGCCTGGGGTTCAAACTTCATGTAGTACATCAGTACCGCCGGGATAATACCTGCCGCCCCGTTCGTGGGCGCGGTAACCATACGCCCGCCTGCCGCATTTTCCTCATTGACCGCCAGCGCATAGAGGTTGATCCAGTCCATCGCCGACAGGGTTGAACTGATCACATTTTCCGCTGAGGCGCGGCACAGCGATCGGTAGAGCATGGGCGCTCGTCGGCGCACGTTAAGCCCTCCCGGCAGGATGCCTTCATTTTCCAGACCATTGGCAATGCACTGCTGCATCACCTGCCAGATCTGCGCCAGACCGGTCCGAATCCCGGCCTCCGTGCGCCAGACTTTTTCATTCTCCAGCATCAGTGCACTGATGCGTAACTGCCGGTCCGCACAGTGTGCCAGCAAAGCGGCGCCGCTGTTAAAGTCGTAGGGCAGCGTGCACTGTGGCACCAGATGTGCCGACGCCAGCGCCTCATCCTCATCCAGCACAAATCCGCCCCCAATGGAGTAATACACGGTCGAACGGCTTTGCCCGTTGCGGTAAAACGCGCTCAGGCGCATCGCGTTCGGATGGTAAGCAAGCACATCATCGACAAACAGCAGGTCCTCATGGCTGTCGAACGCAATGTTTTCTCCCCAGGGCAGCGTGAGGGAGCCGGTTTCATCAATCGCCTGTATCGTGCTGTTGATCGTAGCGGGATCGACGGTATCGGGTGAGGCGCCCATCAGCCCCATCAGTACCGCTTTATCCGTACTGTGCCCGCGCCCGGTGGCGCTGAGCGAACCAAACAGTTCGACTTTGATGCGGTAAATCATCCCACGATCCTCACGATGACCGAGCGGTTCGACAAAGCGTTGTGCCGCGCGCATAGGGCCAACGGTATGTGAACTGGAGGGACCAATTCCGACTTTGAACAGATCGAAGACACTGATACTCATGTTGCGCTCCCGGGCTTATGCCTGCCGTTGAGTGAATGACAGCCGCATTATCTGCGCGGATGAAAAACAAGAGATGCCGGATAACGACGTATTTGGCGATGAATTCGCCATGTTTTGCCCTTTCTGCCGTTCCTCACCGTTCAATGTGTCCGCCTTGCGTGGGTATGTCGCAAATTGACATCGCCGGGGCGCTACCAAACATTCCGGCATCGGTGACGCTGGTTATTATCCCTCCCACATTCACTCTACCGCTGCCCTGAACGGTTCAGGCCCAAAGCAGGCGCTGCGTGGTTATCCGGGCAAGGAGAAAAGCATGTTTGCGAAGCGCGACGATATTCAAAGCTTTGACAGTGAACTGTGGCAGGCCATTGAACAGGAAGCGGTGCGTCAGGAAGAGCATATTGAGCTTATCGCCTCCGAGAATTACACCAGCCCGCGCGTGATGCAGGCTCAGGGTACGGTACTGACCAATAAATATGCAGAAGGCTATCCGGGGAAGCGCTACTACGGCGGCTGTGAATATGTCGACGTAGTCGAAAAACTGGCAACAGAACGTGCCTGTGCGCTGTTTGGTGCCGATTACGCTAACGTGCAGCCCCATTCGGGTTCGCAGGCGAATGCGGCGGTCTATATGGCGTTGTGCCAGCCGGGCGACACCATTCTGGGCATGAGCCTGGCGCACGGCGGTCATCTGACGCACGGCGCCCATGTCAGCTTCTCCGGCAAAATTTACCGGGCCGTGCAGTACGGCCTGAATGAAGCCAGCGGCGAAATTGATTATGAACAGGTCGAAGCGCTGGCGCTGGAACATCGGCCGAAAATGATCGTCGCCGGTTTCTCGGCCTACTCACGCGTCGTGGACTGGGCGCGCTTCCGCGCCATTGCCGATAAGGTCGGTGCCTGGCTGTTTGTCGACATGGCGCATGTGGCGGGCCTGGTCGCGGCGGGCCTTTATCCCACTCCACTGCCCTATGCCGATGTGGTCACTACCACCACGCATAAAACCCTGCGCGGTCCGCGCGGCGGCCTGATTCTGGCAAAAGCCAACCCCGAGCTGGAGAAAAAGCTCAACGCCGCCGTGTTTCCGGGCGGCCAGGGCGGTCCGCTGATGCATGTGATCGCCGCCAAAGCCGTCGCCTTTAAAGAGGCCATGCAGCCTGACTATACCGACTACCAGCGTCGCGTGGTCAACAATGCCCGCGCGATGGCCGACGTGTTTATGACGCGTGGCTACGATGTGGTCTCAGGCGGCACCGACAACCACCTGTTTTTACTCAGCCTGATTAAACAGGGGCTGACCGGTAAAGCGGCCGATGCGGCGCTGGGACGCGCCAACATTACCGTCAACAAAAATGCCGTTCCCGGCGATCCACAATCCCCGTTTGTGACCTCCGGTCTGCGCATTGGCGCGCCGGTTGTTACCACGCGCGGCTTCAGCGAAGCGCACTGTCGCATGCTGGCCGGCTGGATTGCCGACATCCTGGATGTGATGAACAACGCCGACATGCTGGAGACGAAGATTGCTCAGGTGAAGCAGCAGGTGCTGTCCCTGTGCGCGGACTTCCCGGTTTACCGTTAGGCCAGGCGGCCACCGGCTTCGGTCGGCGGCGCGGTTTTATCGTCTGTCAATTCGCCCACGCGCGAGAGTTACTGGAGTAGAAATGATGCAACGCTATTCAGGATTTGGCCTGCTCAGGCACAGTCTGAGCTATCACGAGAACTGGCAGAAAGTCTGGCGCAACCCCACCCCGCAGAAACGCTACGACGTTATTATCATCGGCGGCGGGGGGCACGGTCTGGCTACCGCCTACTATCTGGCGAAAGAGCACGGCATCACCAACGTGGCGGTGCTGGAAAAAGGCCATCTTGGCGGCGGCAACATCTGCCGTAACACCACGATTGTGCGCTCCAACTACCTGTGGGATGAATCCGCAGCGCTGTATGAGCACGCCATGAAATTATGGGAAGGCCTGTCACAAGAGCTGAACTACAACCAGATGTTCTCTCAGCGTGGGGTTTATCACACCTGCCATACGTTGCAGGACCTGCGCACCAATGAACGACTGGCGAATGCCAATCGCCTGCAGGGCATCGACAACGAGATGGTTTACGGCGACCAGTTACAGAAAGAGATCCCCGCACTGGACTGCAGCAAAGATGCGCGCTATCCGGTACTGGGCGCGTCGGTACAGCGGCGCGGGGGCAATGCCCGTCACGATGCGGTGGCCTGGGGTTATGCCCGTGCGGCGGACAGCCTGGGCGTCGATCTGATTCAGAACTGCGAGGTCATTGATATGGAAATCAGTGACGGCAAAATCACCGGCGTCAAAACCCGCCACCACGGCGTAATTAAAGCGGATCGGGTGGGGTGCGTCACCGCCGGTAACTCTGGCGTGATGGCCAAAATGGCCGGCTTTGAGCTGCCGGTTGAATCCCATCCGCTTCAGGCGCTGGTCTCCGAGCCGATCAAGCCCTTCCTGGATACCGTCGTCATGTCCAACCATGTGCATGGCTATATGAGTCAGTCAGATAAAGGTGATCTGGTCATCGGCGCAGGTATTGATGGCTGGGTCGGCTATGGTCAGCGCGGCTCCTACAGCGTCATCGAACACACCATTCAGGCCATTGTTGAGCTGTTTCCGTGCACCAGCCGTGTCCGCATGAACCGTCAGTGGGGCGGCATTGTCGACACCTGCCCGGATGCCAGCCCGATTCTCTCGTCCACCCCGGTGCGCAACCTGTTCTTTAACTGCGGCTGGGGCACCGGTGGCTTTAAGGCTACGCCTGGCTCCGGCAACCTGTTTGCCCATCAGTTAGCGCACGGCACGCCGCACCCGATTGCCGAACCCTTCGCCCTGTCCCGGTTTTATACCGGTGCGCTGGTCGATGAACATGGCGCCGCAGGCGTAGCCCACTAAGGAGTGACAACATGCTGCACATTTACTGTCCTCACTGTGGTGAGTATCGCGAAGAAGAAGAGTTTCATCCCCGTGGCCAGGCGCATATCGCGCGGCCTGCTAACCCGGATCAGTGCAGTGATGAAGCGTGGGGAACCTTTCTCTATTTCCGTAAAAACCCGCGCGGATTACATCACGAACTTTGGGTGCACAGCGCGGGATGCCGCAAATTCTTTAATCTGGTACGTGATACCCAGACCTATGAGATCAAACAGGTTTACACACTCAACGAACAGCCTGAATCCCGTGAACACGCGTAAGGAGCGGAGCGCATGAGCCAGAAGAATCGCCTGCCGTCCGGCGGCAGAATTAACCGTTCCAGTACGCTGACTTTTACGTGGAATGGCAAGCCGTATCAGGGCTATGAAGGCGATACCGTCGCCTCCGCCCTGCTCGCCAACGGCATTGATATTGTCGGTCGCAGTTTTAAATACAGCCGTCCACGCGGCATTGTCGCCGCCGGCGCTGAAGAGCCGAACGCAGTGCTGCAGCTTGGCGCGACAGAAGCCACGCAGGTGCCAAACGTGCGCGCTACCCAGCAGGCCCTTTATGACGGCCTGGTCTGTTCGGCCACCAACGGCTGGCCGTCTGTCGAATCCGACCTGATGAGTCTGGTAGGCAACCTTGGCGGCAAAGTGATGCCGCCGGGGTTTTACTACAAAACCTTTATGTATCCGCAATCGATGTGGCCGACCTATGAGAAATTCATCCGCAAAGCCGCCGGTCTGGGTCGCGCGCCACGCGAGAAAGATCCCGATATCTATGACGCCATGAACCAGCATTGCGATCTCATGGTTGTGGGCGGCGGGCCTGCGGGCCTGATGGCGGCACTCGCCGCCGGTCGCAGCGGCGCCCGCGTCATCCTGGCGGATGAGCAGGATGAATTCGGTGGCCATCTGCTTGCCAGCCGGGAACTGATTGACGGCAAACCGGCAATGGAATGGGTCAACAAGGTGGTGGCGGAACTGGCGACGATGCCGGAGGTGACGCTGCTGACGCGCGCCACGGTGAATGGCTATCACGACCATAACTTTCTTACCGTTAACGAGAACCGAACCGACTACAAAGGCGATCGCGCTGCGGCGGCCCAGGTTCGCCAGCGTATGCACCGCGTCCGGGCACACTGGGTTGTGCTGGCCACCGGTGCCCAGGAGCGACCGCTGGTGTTTAGCCATAACGATGTACCGGGCTGCATGATCCCTTCTGCCATCTCCACCTACATCAACCGCTATGGCGTGGTGCCCGGGCAC
Organism: Pantoea sp. SGAir0183; assembly: GCF_043545505.1. Classification (NCBI taxonomy): domain Bacteria; kingdom Pseudomonadati; phylum Pseudomonadota; class Gammaproteobacteria; order Enterobacterales; family Erwiniaceae; genus Pantoea; species Pantoea sp. SGAir0183. Next base: position 1,649,195 of record NZ_CP028053.1, on the reverse strand, counting down.
CAGCTGGTGCTGATGACCACCAATGACAGCGCTTACCGAACCGCGCTCGACTGGGCTGATGCGGGACGCGAGGTGGTCGCCGTGGTAGATACCCGAACCGTGACCAAAGGTGAACTGGCCGCCGCTGTTCGTGGCCGCGGTATTCGAATCATCACCGGCAGTGCCGTTATTGAAGTAAAGGGCAAAAAGCGCGTCAGCGGCGTCACGATTGCCGCCCTGGATAAAAAAGGTGAGGCGATCGCCGGCAAGCCCTTTTCCCTCACCTGCGACACCGTAGCCAGCTCTGGGGGCTGGAGCCCGGTCATTCATCTGGCGGGCCATACCGGCAGCCGTCCGGTCTGGAACACGGACGTGACGGGTTTCCTGCCCGGGCCGACACATCAGAAGCAGTTGACGGCAGGCGGCATCAACGGGCGCTATGCGCTTGATAACGTGCTGCAGGAAGGCATCAATGCCGGACAGGACGCTGCGCTGAAGCTGGGCCTGACGCCGGTCGAGGTCGCCCTCCCCGACGTGAAAAAGTGGCTGGAACATCCGCCCGCCGCCCTGTTCCATATTCCGCACATCAAACCGATCAGCCGCGCACCCAAGCAGTTTGTGGATTTGCAGAATGACGTTACGGCCGCCGGTATCGCTCTGGCAACGCGGGAAGGGTTTGAAGCGATTGAGCACATTAAACGCTATACGGCAATGGGGTTTGGTACCGATCAGGGAAAGCTGGGCAACATCAACGGCATGGCGATTGCCGCCAAAGTGATGGGCAAGAGCATCCCCGAGACCGGGACCACGGTATTTCGTCCGAACTATACGCCGATCGCCTTTGGCGCTATCGCGGGGCGTAACTGTGGTGAACTATTTGAACCCAAACGCTTCACCGCCATGCACCCGTGGCATGTCAGGCAAGGTGCGATGTTCGAGGATGTCGGCCAGTGGAAGCGCCCCTGGTACTACCCGCGTGCCGGCGAAACGATGCAACAGACGCTGGATCGCGAATGTCGTGCGGTGCGCAATGGCGTGGGCATTCTGGATGCGTCCACGCTGGGCAAAATTGATATTCAGGGCAAAGATGCCCGTGAGTTTATCAGCCGTGTTTATACCAACGCCTGGGCCAAACTGGGCGTCGGCAAATGCCGTTACGGTCTGATGTGCGGCGAAAGCGGCATGGTATTCGACGATGGCGTGACGTCATGCCTGGCGGAAAACCACTTCCTGATGACCACCACCACCGGCGGCGCGGCACACGTCATGGAATGGCTGGAGCTGTACCATCAGACCGAATGGCCGGAGCTGGAAGTGTTCTTTACCAGCGTGACCGATCACTGGGCCACGATGACCGTATCCGGCCCCGACAGCCGCAATTTACTGGCTGAACTGTGCAGCGACGTCTCGCTGGACAAAGAGACCTTTAAGTTTATGGACTGGCAGGAAGGCAAGGTAGCGGGCGTACCGGCACGACTCTTCCGTATCTCCTTTACCGGTGAGCTGTCGTTTGAGATCAACGTACAGGCCAATTACGGCCTGTACGTCTGGGAGAAACTCTTTGCGCACGGCGCAAAATACGATCTGACGCCTTACGGCACCGAAACCATGCATATCCTGCGCGCCGAGAAGGGATTCATCATTGCCGGTCAGGACACCGACGGCTCGGTGACGCCGCACGATCTCAATATGAGCTGGTGCGTCGCGGACACAAAACCGTTCAGCTATATCGGCAAACGCGGCATGGCGCGGGCTGACTGCGTACGTGACCAGCGCAAACAGCTGGTCGGGCTGAAAACACGCGATCCTATGATCGTCTTGCCGGAAGGCGCACAGGCGGTGGCCGATCCTGCTCAGCCTGTCCCGATGGATATCCTGGGCCACATCAGCTCCAGCTACTGGAGCGCTAACCTGAATCGCAGCATCGCCATGGGCTTTATCAAAGGCGGGCTGTCTCGCATGGGCGAAACCGTATTCTACCCGCTGGCCGATGGCCGGGTGGTCGAAGCGGAAATCTGCAGCACGGTCTTTATCGATCCGAAAGGAGAACGTCAACATGTCTGAAACCCTCTTACCTGAAACCAAACCGGCAAAGACTGTCAGACAGGTGGCGGTCATGGATCAGTGTGCGCCTGCGCAGGTACGCGCCGAATCCCCTCTGCATCACGCCGGGCTGGACAAGCTGGCGGCCAGCCATGCGCAGCCCGGTGGCGTTCAGCTGCGCGAACAGGCGCTGCTGGGCCATCTGGTGCTGCGCGGTTCACAGCAGAACCGGAGTTTTATGCGGGGTTGCCTGACGGTGCTGGGTGTAGCGCTGCCCACCGTCCCCCTTACCTCCTGTGAAGAGGGCGACATTTCTGTGCGCTGGCTGAGTCCCGACGAGTGGCTGGTGGTTCTGCCAATGGATCAGCTGTTTCCGGTGGAAAAAGCGTTGCGCGCAGAGATTGACGGTCACTACTCCGTGGTCAACGTCAGCGGCGGACAGACGATACTGACGCTCTCCGGCAAACATGCCATTGATGTGCTGAAGAAAAGCACGGTGTTGGATCTCCATCCCCGTGCGTTCCCGGTGGGCAAAGTCGCAGGTTCGGTATTTGCCAAAAGCAGCGCACTGATCCGCCGGACCGGCGAAGACCGCTGGGAACTGGTCGTCCGTCGTAGCTTCGCCGACTACATCTGGCTGTGGTTACAGGATGCCAGTCGTGAATATGGCCTGACCATTACGAAGTAATGCCCTGTTGTGCCGGCCGGACGCGTTTCCGACGGCACGCGTTTCTCTTCTTCACAGGAGCTGCCCATGAGCGCGCTGCCCGATTCATGGATTTTTACCGCCAGTTGCCCGAGTAAACTGGGTACCGTGGATGTTGTGACCCGATTCATGGCAGAGTCCGGTCACTACATCAATGAAATACACTCTTTTGATGACAGGGTCAGTCACCATTTTTTTATTCGCGTTGCCTTTTCACCCGCCTCCCCCTTCAGTACCGACCTTTTTCGGGATAATTTCACGCCGCGCGTGATGCCCTTTGAAATGCACTGGCAACTCACGCCGCCGCAGCATCGCGAACGCGTCGCTATTCTGGTGTCTAAATTCGATCACTGTCTTAACGATCTGTTATTTCGTCACCGCACCGGCCAGCTCAATATTGATGTCCCGCTGATCATTTCTAACCATCCCGATCTCTGTTCCCTGGCCGAATGGCACGGTATTCCTTATTACCATCTGCCGGTAAATAACGCGAACCGCGCCGAACAGGAAGCCCGCATTATGGCGCTGCTGGCGCAGCATCATATCGACCTGGTAGTGCTGGCCCGTTATATGCAGGTCCTGTCACCTGCCATGTGCGAAAAACTCGACGGAAAAGCCATCAATATTCATCACTCCCTGCTGCCGGGCTTTAAAGGCGCGCGCCCTTACCATCAGGCCTGGGAAAAAGGGGTAAAAATGGTCGGCGCCACTGCCCACTATGTGAATAACGATCTGGATGAAGGGCCGATTATTACCCAAGGCATTCAGAGCGTCGATCACGCCCTTTATCCGGATGACCTGATTAGTCGTGGACAGGATATTGAGCGGGTAACGTTATTTAATGCCGTGCGTTATCACGTCGAAAAACGGGTGTTTTTAAGCGGCAAACGTACGGTGGTGTTCAGCTGAATGAAAGGAAAGGAGACTGATAGCCGCACTCTTGCACCACAGGAAAACAGGGATTGTCAGGGATGAGCGAAACGATGTCCGTTAACTAAAACAGAGCCAGCCCGGCGTGCTGAGGATGGCATTAACAACAACGAACAAATCGCGAGGAAATGATTATGGCAGACGCCAGAGATCCCATGCTGCCTGACGGGGACGTCGCACCTTATGATACTGATTATCAGGTGGGGCAGGACAATATCGTGGTAAATGTTGGCCCCTTCGGTCTGGATATTCACAACCGGGTATTTGTTCTCTCCGGGATGGTCATTATTGCCTTTATCGTTTTAACGCTCGTCTTTCAAAGTGATGTGGCACCGCTGTTTAAAGGAATGCTGAACTGGCTGACCACCCGACTCGACTGGTTCTTTATCAGTGCCGGAAATATTTTTGTTCTTCTCTGTCTCGGCCTGATTATTTCCCCCCTCGGTAAAGTGCGCCTCGGCGGCACGCTGGCCCGCCCTGACTACAACTACGTGACCTGGTTCTCCATGCTGTTTGCCGCCGGAATGGGCATTGGCCTGATGTTTTATGGCGTTTCCGAGCCTTTGTCGCACTTCTCCAGCTCAATGGGTGGCACCGTTGTGGAAAACGGTGTACGTACCGACTGGGCTCCCCTGAATGGCGCAGTTGGCGCGGCCGACAATGCGCAGCAGCTGGCGATGGCCGCCACGATTTTTCACTGGGCGCTGCATCCCTGGGCCATTTACGCCTTTCTGGCATTAGGTCTGGCGCTGTTCTCTTTCAATAAAGGTTTACCGCTGACGATCCGCTCGCTGTTTTATCCGCTGTTGGGCGACGCGGTGTGGGGCTGGCCGGGACACATCATTGATATCCTGGCTGTACTGGCGACGCTGTTTGGTCTGGCAACCTCGCTGGGGCTGGGCGCTTCCCAGGCGGCGTCCGGCCTGAATTTTCTGTTTGATGTGCCATTAGGACAAACTACGCAGATTGTCCTGGTGATCGTCATCACCGCGATTGCCACCTTTTCGGTGGTGGCCGGGCTGGATGTCGGCGTACGGCGGTTATCTGAAGCCAACATGATTCTGGCTGGGTTACTGCTGCTGTTTATCATTGTGGTCGGCCCTACCCTGATTTTGTTTAGCGGTTTTTTCTCAAACCTGGCTTCCTATCTTGCGTTTTTGCCCGCCCTGTCGAATCCGGTTGCCCGCCCTGACAGCAATTTTGCCGCAGGCTGGACCTCGTTTTACTGGGCATGGTGGATCTCATGGTCGCCCTTTGTCGGGATGTTCATTGCACGCATCTCGCGTGGTCGCACGGTGCGTGAATTCATGATCTCGGTACTGCTGGTGCCGTCACTGGCCTGCGTGCTGTGGATGACGGTGCTGGGCGGCACCACCATTCATCAGTATTTCACCGAAGGCTATCAGAGCATTGCCGATGCTGTTCTGCCGCTGCAGTTGTTCACCATGCTGGATACGTTGCCGCTGGCAAAAATCACCTGCGTGGTGGCGATTATTCTGGTGGTGGTGTTTTTTGTGACGTCGGCGGATTCGGGCACGCTGGTCATCGATATTATTGCTTCCGGTGGCAAGATCGACTCTCCCACTTCACAGCGCGTGTTCTGGTGCGTGTTTGAAGGGCTGGTTGCGATAACGTTGATCCTCGGCGGTGGGCTGGATGCGCTACAGGCGATGGTGGTCTCGACCGGGCTGCCGTTCGCACTGGTCTTGCTGATCGCCTCAGTCGCGGTGGTGAAAGGACTGATGTCAGAACCGCGGCTGGCACGTTCTGCCCCTGCGGTGCGTAATCAATAAGTCAGCGTTGAGCGGACCGCGCAGGTCAGGCTGTCCGCTGTGGCAGAAAAGGAGGTCACCGTGCAGTCAGCCCATCAGGAAATTATCGACTTCATTCAGCGCTATCCGCCGTTTGACACCTTACCGCTCACGGCGCTGGCGCGCATCGCCGCGCACATTGAGGTCAGCTATTTCAAAGCCGGAACGCCTGTTCTCACCTTTGGCCAGCCTGTCGATGCCTGGTATGTGATTCGCAGCGGCGCGGTGGAAATCTACCGACGCAATGGCGATCTGTATAACCGACTGACGGCCGGGGGCTATTTTGGCGAATTTGGTTTGTTGCGCGAAAACAGCGTACGCTTTCCGGTGACCGCGCTGGAAGATACGCTGACTTACCTGATCCCGGCCCCGATTTTTAATGCGCTGTTTCGCAAATACGAGGAATTTGCCGATTTAGTGGAAGTGGAGGACCGCACCCGTCTCCGGCAAACCGTGGCGCGCACAGAAGAGGCTAACGGCCTGATGGCCTCACGCATTGAGGCCCTGATTAGCCGACCGCCCGTTACCCTCGACAGCCGTGCCACGGTGCGCGACGCCGCGGTGAAAATGAGTAAAGAGGATGTCTCCTCGCTGTTGATCGTGACGCCGATGGCAGAAGTTAACCCCGCCGTCAGGCCGGCGCTGACCGGCATCGTGACGGATAAAGACCTGCGTGAGCGGGTCATCGCGGGTGGACTCGGGTTTGAGACACCGGTGAAGGCGATCATGACCGCACCGCTGAACCACGTGGAACATTATCAGCTGGTGTCTGAAGCGATGCTGACCATGATGCAGCACAATATTCATCATCTGCCGGTGATGAAAAACGGCTGTCCTGTCGGCGTGATTTCACAATCGGACATTATCCGCTACGAATCGCAAAACAGCCTGTTTATCGTCAGCCGTATTTTTCACTGCCAGCGCCCGGACGAACTAAGCGCCCTGAAAAACGAGGTGCGTGCCTGTTTCAGCCGCATCGTACGTGAAGATGCCAACTCACAGATGACTGGCCGCGCCATGGCGGTCATTGGTCGCAGTTTCACGCAGCGCCTGCTGGCGCTGGCCGAGGCGGAACTGGGGCCGCCGCCGGTCCCCTACTGCTTTATTACCCTGGGTTCGATGGCCCGCCAGGAGCAACTGCTCGTCACCGATCAGGATAATGCCCTGATCCTGGATAACCGTTATGACCCACTGCGCCATGCGCCCTATTTTATGGCGCTGACCCGACGCGTGAGTGACGGGCTGGACGCCTGCGGCTATCGCTACTGCAAGGGAAATATCATGGCGACAAACAGCCGCTGGTGCCAGCCGCTCTCCGTCTGGGAACGCTATTTTGATGAGTGGATCGATTCGCCCTCACCGCAATCACTGCTGGACAGCGCGATTTTCTTCGACCTGGACGCCGTCTGGGGCCAGGTGGAATGGGGAGAACAGCTTAACCAGCGTATCAGACACAAAGCGCGGCACAACGCCCGTTTTCTCGCCTGTCTGGCGCGCAATGCCTTGCTGCGAAAGCCGCCGCTGGGGTTCTTTAAAAACTTTGTGATGGAGCCCTCCGGCCAGCATACGCAATCCATCGATATGAAACGGCGCGGAACGGCCCCGCTGGCCGATCTGATTCGTGTGCATGCGCTGGCGGCGGGCGCAACGGCGCATAACTCCTTTGATCGGCTGCAGACGATTATGCAGGCCGACATTTTGCCCCACGGACGCGGTCAGGATCTGCGGGATGCGCTGGAGTTTATTTCGATGGTGCGCATCCGCCACCAGGCGCAGGATGTGGAGAACGGCCAGGAACCGGACAACCGGATTGAACCGCTTAATCTGTCTGACTTTGAGCGCAAGAATCTGAAGGATGCCTTTCAGATCCTCAGCAATGCGCAAAAATTTTTAAAATATCGCTATCAGCCAGGGCGGAGCGTTTAATGCTGCATATCAATAAAGCATTGCTGTCGCCCTGTGTCCGCGCCCGCCAGGACAGCGTGCTGCCGCAGGACTGGCCCGCCGTCCTCGCCAGACGGGCCAGGGAAACGCGCCATGCCGCGCTGAAAAACTACTACTTGTCTGGCATGCCGTCACCCGATACACCGTTGTCCGACGTTCCCTTACTGGCGATGGATTTTGAAACCACCGGCCTGAATCCTCAGCATGATGATATTGTCAGTATCGGTTTACTGCCGATGAGCCTGTCGCGCATCCGTATCCAGGGCAGCCAGCACTGGATACTGAATCCGCGTGCCGACCTGCGAACAGAGTCGGTGGTTATTCACGGCATCACACATTCCGCTATTGCCCGCGCCCCGGACCTGAATGCTGTGCTGCTCAGGCTGCTGGCAATGATGGCGGGAAACGTGATGGTGGTCCATCACAAAGGGATTGAACAGCCTTTTCTGGATGCAGCATTTAAAAAGCGCATTGGCGAAGGCATTGTGTTCCCCTGTATCGATACGCTGGCGCTGGAGGCGCGCGTTATTGCGGCACAGCGGCAAAACGGCTGGCGACAGAAATGGTGGCGACCGCGCCCCCGACTGTCGTTGCGCCTGTCTGACTGTCGGGCCCGTTATCATCTGCCGCACTATCCGGCCCACAACGCGCTGACCGATGCGCTGGGCTGCGCCGAACTGTTGCAGGCGCAAATTGCGCATCATTTCTCAGCCAGCACGTTGCTTGGCGATCTTGGGTGACTCGTCGGGTCACGCTTTCTCTGACGTGTTGACACCGCAATGGGTGATAAGCACCTGCCCTGCGATGCTGCACAGTCCCTGGCCTGCTTCGCGCCGATGCCGCCCCTCGCTATGCGGAGGAATGTTTATGTCGCAGTTTTATGCACTGCCAGCGAGGCCATCAGAAGATAACCCGGGCGGGTGCCCGGTTGGTGACCCTTATGCCTCACACCGGCTCCTTGCGGGCGACCGTCCCCACGTGCTTTACCGCACCCTGTTGCCGCGAATGCGGATGTGCGGCGTCATCCTGCAAAGAAATACGTGAGGTTTCGGGCAAGCTCAGCCCGCCCGCCAGCGCCAGCACCGCGACCGCAACAAGATAAAAGGCCGGTGACAGCGTATTGCCTGTGTAGTCAATGAGCCAGGTTGCCACCAGCGGTGCGGTGCCGCCGAAAAGCGTATAGGCCAGATTGTAGGTAATGGCAGAGGCGGTATACCGTGCCCGCGTGGGGAAGACTTCGGAGAGTAACGCGGCCGTCACGACGCCCGAAAACACCGCCCCCGTCGCTAACAGCATATCCCCGAGGATGGCGGCCCAGAGCAGGCCCGAACTGGCCAGCCACCAGGCCGGTAAGACACTTACGATCACCCATCCGCCCGTGACAGCCACCGTCTTTCTTCTGCCTATCCCGTCACAAAGCGCTCCCGCTACCGGACAGAGCCCCGCCGCAAACAGCAGCGCGAGGAAGGAGACCAGCAAGGCCGAGGCCCGACTGAAGTGGCCCTGCAACTGGAGAAAGGTCGAGAAGTAGGTGGTAAACATATAAAACGTCAGCGCGGTTAAGGCGATAAAGGCCCCCAGCCGCAGGATGTTTCCTGTCTGCTGGCGTAACGTGTCAGCAAGTGCCGCATGTGTTCCCGCCTCTTCGCGACGTGCAGCCCGGAAAGCAGGCGTCTCTTCCATACGAATGCGCAGATAAATCCCCACCAGCCCCAGCGGGGCCGCAATCAGAAAAGGAATACGCCAGCCCCACGCGCGCATCTGATCCTGGCCCAGCGCGGCATCTGACAGAAAAGTGATAACTGCCGCAGCCGCGAAAGCAGAAAACGTCGAGACCGTGATAAAGCTTCCGTACCAGGCGCGTTTGCGTGGCGGTGAATGCTCCATCACATAGGCGCAGGCTCCGGCATATTCCCCTCCTGCCGAAAATCCCTGAATACAGCGGGCCAGCGTCAGCAGAATCGGGGCCATGATCCCCAGATGCCTGTCGGTCGGAAGCAGGCCAATCAGCGTGGTCGCGCCCGCCATCATGAGTACCGTCAACGATAAGATACGTTTACGCCCATATTTATCCCCCAGCATACCGAATATCACCCCACCTAATGGCCGCAAGGCAAACGCCACGGCAAACACCAGGAACGTCTGTAATAAGGCGGTCTGCGGAAGTGCCTGTGAAAAAAAGTTTTGGGCAATAATCGTGGCCAGGAAACCATAAACGGCAAAATCAAACCACTCGACAAAATTACCTATAGCGGCAGCGGCGGTTACCTTTCTGAGCGTAGCGGGCGACGCGGGCGACGCGGGCGTAACAATATTCATTGTCCTGTTCCTTCTACGTAATGATTAACACTCAGCGACCATTGCGGTTGATGATATATTGCGGTCGATATGCCAGAAATAACCGTCAGCGATACGGTAATCCTCTGGCGATAACGATCGCAGGGTATTCAGGCACGATATTCTGACGCGTTATTTCGTAACTGCCGGGTTATTGCAACCCTTAATTAAAACCTGACCGCCTGAAAAAAATGAAGTCAACACGCGTGAGCTAATTCATTTTTATCATAGCACTGTCTGACGTGAAATAACGGCATAGGAAAAGCCTATGTAATAATAAGCGACGTTGTCGCCGACAGATAATTACAGGTCGTTTTTATTAAAATCATTTTATTTATTTTCGACAGGATGTCCGGACAGGCTTTATTGCACAATGGCGATCTGTTTTTATTATTTCTGTCGATGTCGCCATTCTGCGTTTTTTCCCGTCCCGATGTCGTTGTCAGATCATTTAAGCACCACTGACTTGCTTACACTGCCTTTGCAGACCGGTAAGTACCTCACCCTACATGCATGATACCGCGCTGCCAGACAGACCTCTTAATCAGCCAGACAGGACATTACTATGGGAAACGCTTCCAATAAAGGTGTGGTATATCAGGGGCCCGGTAAGGTTGAAGTGATGGATATTGCCGATCCGAAATTCGTCAGCCCCGCGGGTAAAAAAATCGATCACGCGGTCATCATCAAAGTGCTGTCGACCAATATCTGTGGCTCCGATCAGCACATGGTACGTGGACGCACCACCGCACCGGCGGGCATGGTGCTGGGGCATGAAATTACCGGCGAAATCATTGAAAAAGGCACCGACGTTGAAATGCTTAACGTGGGAGATATTGTCTCTGTCCCCTTCAACGTGGCCTGCGGACGTTGTCGCTGCTGCCGGGAACTGGATACCGGCGTGTGCCTGACGGTTAATCCGGCACGCGCTGGCGGCGCATTCGGCTATGTCGATATGGGCGGCTGGGTTGGCGGACAGGCAAAATATGTCATGGTGCCGTATGCCGATTTTAACCTGTTGAAGTTTCCTGACCGGGATCAGGCGCTGGCAAAAATTCTGGATCTGACCATGCTGTCAGACATTCTGCCGACTGGCTTTCATGGTGCGGTCACGGCGGGCGTGGGCGTCGGTTCGATGACCTATGTCGCGGGTGCGGGCCCGGTTGGCCTGGCCGCGGCAGCCTCAGCGCAAATTCTGGGTTCAGCGGTAGTTATGGTGGGTGACTTCAATCAGGATCGCCTGGCGCATGCAGAAAAAATGGGCTTTGTGCCCGTCGACCTGAGCAAACACGATCGCCTGGGTGAAATGATCGCGGATATCATCGGCGTGCCGGAAGTCGACTCGGCGATTGATGCGGTCGGCTTTGAAGCGCGGGGCCATTCGGGTAAAGAGCAGCCGGCTATTGTCCTGAACAGCATGATGGCTGTCACCCGGGTGGCCGGTAAGATTGGTATTCCGGGACTGTATGTAACAGACGATCCGGGCGCTCAGGAGCAGGCAGCCCGTGAAGGATCCCTGAGCCTGAAGTTTGGCCTGGGCTGGTCAAAGGCGCAAACCCTGCACACCGGACAAACGCCAGTGCTGCGATATAACCGCCAGCTCATGAATGCAATTTTGCATGACCGGTTACCCATCGCGAAAATTGTGAACGCCAAAGTGCTGCCCCTTGAACAGGCGGCCGAGGGTTATGCCAGCTTTGATGCCGGTGTGGCCGCCAAATATGTCCTGGATCCACACGGTTTGCTGGCGTAGGCCTTGTCTGCCCCGATGCCGGGACAGGTCTCGGCATCGGCTTACTGTCTTCTTGCCGCCAGTGGCGCATTTAACCCGTCGGGTTAATGTCATGGTTTAGACAGGGCGAGCCGCGAACACATGCAGCGATCGTTCGGCTGAATCTCAGGCTGGCATACTGCTCAGGGCGTTGCTGGCGGGCAAGTCGGCCGACACGTCAGTGGTGACAATCTACGAATGCTGCCCGTTCGGAACACCAGAACGGGCAGTATGATGTCCTTTGCATTCAGCCGATTGCCGCCGTCCCTTTATAACACCTCAGACCAGCTCATAATCAGCTTTGCCTGCACAGGATCGGCCAGCAGGCTGGGATCGGGTTGCCAGCTGTCCCAGTCGCGGAACGCGCTGAAATCAAGCCCGGTGAGTGTTTCCAGTGAACGAATCGAAACGCGGTATTCGTCCACCTGCGGAACCGCTTCCGGCTGCTGAAGCGGCAGTACGCGGCGCGGTTCGTCCAGCAACTTATCCTGACTGACCAGCAGTGCAGTGGCCTGCGGCGTGCCCTGCGGCCCGATGCGCAGTACCACTTTCCAGAACATCAGCGGCACCTGTAAGTTCCCGTATTGCCGGTGTTGATCGTTAAGTACCGGTCCGGTCAGCACGCTAATCTGCTGTTTAGTTTTTAACACACCATATTCCAGGATGTAGCGCTCAACACCTTGCCAGTACTGCACACTCTGGTTAAAGCGAAAATGCTGCGGTGAACAGTTGGTAAAGTGAAACGTGTCTTTATTGGCGCGCACTGCTTCGGCCGCGGTGCCCCAGGTAGGATCGCTACGGCGGGTGAGATGGCCCCGATCAAACCAGCGGCTGAATTCACTATAGAACGCCTGGCCGGTGATATAGCGACTGTCGATACGGCTGTCTTCATACCAGCGGTCGCCTTCAGGAAGCAGCGAAGGTTGTCCACTGCCGCGGTCAATATTGATGTAGCGCGCACCATCAATATTGGTGGCTGTGAAAAAGGCCAGCTTCCGCCCTGCGCTCATGATCAGCGAGAAGTGCTCATAATCCAGCGTGGCTTCTGCACCGCTGCGCCCATTACGCAGCGGTGCGACTTCACTGGCGCGTGGCGCGATAATGCCGGCGACATCAACATGCGTGCCCGACAGAAAGCCCGCCTGATAACCGTCGCGATTAGCGTAATTTTCATCGGGTGCAGCGGCACTGGGCAACACCTGTTCCGCTGCAGGCTCAGCCTTGAGCGCCTGCATCAGCGACGATTGCCAGGCTTCAGGTAACGTCGGCAGCGCGCCTTTAAGCCAGTCGGTAAGCGCGCTGATGCGGATGCCTTCATTGACCCATTTTCCGTTCTCTTCCACGCCGCCGTGATGAAGCGCCACCAGCTGCCAGCTGTCATTGAAAACGGGTGCGCCCGACGAGCCACCTTCGCTGTCGGCTTCGTAGTGCAAAAACTCTTCATGACGGGCTAACAGTGCATTATTGCGCAGCGAGACCTGCTGCGGCGCACCGCCGGGATGGTGGATAAGATTAAGGTGGATGCCCAACGCATGTTTATCGTTGCGGTCATTGAGCGCCAGCGGCAGCGGTTGCTCGCCACTGTCGTCAAGCGCGTCGCCTAACGCGATCAGCGTGCAGTCCAATGCTTCGGTCGGGCTGGTGAGCCAGAAGCGTTCCGCATCCACACTGAAAAGACGTCCCTGAATCATCTCACCCGCTTCTCCCTGGCGGTAGCCAAACTGAAGCGTAATACGGCCTTTTTCAGGCGGTTCAGGTAACAAATGGTGATTCGTGACAAACAGGTTGCCCCAGGTTAAAAACCCACTGCCTTTGGGTACGCCATCTTCCCTGACCAGTGCCACCGCCCTGGCGGCGCTCAGCCCCTGCTGCAAAAAAGAGACGGGCAGCAAATCATTCGTGCCGATGATGACCTGTTGTCTGGCGCGTTGCTGAAAGGCATAACGCTGTGCGCGTCGTGAATCAGGTTCCGCTGGCAGACCCTGACTCAGCGCCGTGCGCGTCTGTTGCCGCTGTCCGGCTGTCAACGCCAGCCTTGCGGCAATCTGTGCTTGCAGTTGCTCGTTCATTCACTTCTCCATGGTCGACGGTGCCCCTTTAACCATAGCTGTTTAAAACGGAGTACGCGGCAGGTGAGCACGTCAACGGGCATACTGCACTTTTGCACTGAGAGGCGAACGACATCACCAGGCTGTTGATTCAGCCTCGTGCTGAAGGGCTTTGCCCCTGGGGGATAAGCTGCGGACAGTCAGAGAGGGAGTGAATAGCAGGCGCATAAAAACGGATGCGCGTCTGGCCGCTGTCAGGCGCGAACGCAAAGGTCACGTCCGGGCCTTCAGTCTTACTTTTTCTTATCCAGCATTGCCTTTAAATCCGCAAAGGGATTATAGGTGGCTTCGCCCACGTCTTTTTGCGCGTCCTCACCCGCCACAACCCGGGTGCCATACTGGTCAGCTTCCGTATACTTCGAGTGTTCGTGATCGTGGCAGTACAGGCACAGCAATTCCCAGTTACTGCCATCTTCCGGGTTATTGGTGTGGTCGTGATCAATATGATGAACCGTTAATTCACGCAGGTTGGAATAGACAAACTCGCGCGAACAGCGCCCACAAACCCATGGATAGATTTTCAGGGCTTTCTCACGGTAGCCACTTTCAAGCCGTGAGTAGTTTTTTGGAATCAACGCCATGACGATATTACCTGTGATAAAGAGTGTTTGAGACAAGCTACAGGGACGAATGCTGCATACTACGTCCGTGGATGGCGCAACGCCAGCCTTGTGCGGTGCGTTTGTGGCTGTGGTAAGGAAGACGTAGCACGCTATCGCTTACCGATATGCTGTGGAAACCTGTGGCGCGAATGCACTCGACGTGAATGAACAAAAGCAGGCTATGCACGTTTATCAAAAGCTGGGCTTTGCCATCATGGGCCGCCTGGAACAGGATGGTCAGGCTAATCCGTTTCCTTTATTGCATAGGCATCGATGATGCGGGTCGCACTCACCTGTCCGGCATGGGTGCTGTGATAAAACCATTTTATGGATGAAGAAGAGCAGGAATGCGCAAAGTTGCGCTTGAAACAACCAGAATGCTGAATCCTTCAGCAAACAGACTGCCCGGCGCGAAAACCGCTTTGACTCAGTAAGATCAGTCCATTACTATGCGCCCTGTAGCACGATTCCTCTGTAGTTCAGTCGGTAGAACGGCGGACTGTTAATCCGTATGTCACTGGTTCGAGTCCAGTCAGAGGAGCCAGATTAGAAAAACCCGCTCAGGGAAACAGGAGCGGGTTTTTGTTAGTCTCTTAAACTCTCTCTGCGCCCGAACAGTCGTTTCAGTCAACACCGGGTTGTCAAGATAAACCGCTTCGCTCTCCAGTATTAAACCATTCACTCGCTGTTCGCTAATATAAAACACTCGTTTATCAACGGTTTATAGACCGAAATATACGCCGGGTGCTAGTGTTTCGCCTTATAACAAAAATATTAACCCTTGAGGCGATTAATGAGAAAGCGTGTGCTGTATTTTGCTTTAACGATGATATTGACAGGATGTGTAGCCCGTTCTCATGAACCCGATCCACTACAAGTGCAGCTTGCCAGTTACGGTACGCTGCCAGACACTTATAAAACGGATGTCAAAAATACGTTTTATTATCATCTGAAAGATCCTTACAGCGCGCATTATCGTTTTTTTAAACCTTTTAAAGGATATACCTGGGTAATGAATGTGCCCGAAGATAAAGAAGAATTGATGTTTGGCTGGGTCATCCCCGGCGTGATTAATGCAAAAAACAGTTTTGGCGCTTATGTCGGCGCGCGCAGATTCGTGGTGATTTATTCAAATGGTCAATACCACAATCTTTACTACACGAAAGGCACGAAAAAAATCGGGCGGGCACCTTAAAACAGCATTCAGTTTTCTGAACCATTAACACGCCATCGTCAATGGCGTGTTTTTCAAATCACAACGATAAAGGCGCAGAGTTTCGCGGAATGAATGCCCATTGTGTCGCCTCATATTACCTCTGCCCACGCCAGAGACATCAAAATGCCTTTTATGGCATCCCGGCTTTTCCGTCATTTCCTGTTCATTATAACTGTCGCGTCAACGCTACGTTAAACGCGGCTGAGTCCGGCTGCATCACAGATGCTGCATAAGATTCAGCCGGTCATATCAGTGTGAATTTTTAACCGGATAAGCGGTCAGCGGTTTGATCTCTTTAAGCACAAACATACTTTGCATCTCTTTAATGCGCGGCAATCTGCGTACTACAGACATGGCGAACTCCGCATAAGTTTCAAGATCGCTCGCCACAACCTGTAGCAGGAAATCGGCATCACCACCGATACTGTAGCAGGCCACCACATCATCCAGCGCCGTGACCTGTTGCTCGAATTTTTTTGCCTCATCCTCGCTGTGGCAATCAATAACCACACGAATAAACACCATGACCCCGGCGCCGATTTTTTTGCGGTCCAGTACAGCCCGGTACCCCTGAATGACGCCCTGCTCTTCCAGCCTGCGCACTTTACGCCAGCACGGTGAGGCAGACATACCAATCTTGTCAGCCAGTTCCTGATTAGTAATACGGGCATCGTCCTGTAAAACACGCAGGATTTTCATTTCTGTCTTATCAAGCAGCATACCGGTCAATTCCTTTCGCTACATTTCGTTTATGAGGTTAATTCTTGCAAAGAATACGATAAATGAATGTGATTGAGACAGCCTATTTCTGTCTCGCCAGGACATACTGTTTTCAGGTGCTGTACAAGGTGCAGATCAAAAGAAATGGCCGGACAGGGCAGATTAAGGCGGCAGACGAGTCCGGGTTGTCCTCGTCGTGCCGCTTTTCATGGCCAGCCTGTCTGGATTTTATCCCGAAATAACATTTATGAAGGAAAGACGATGCCTGCGATAACAGAATTACTGCCTTATATACTGGCGCTGGGTCTGGCCGCGGCCATTCCCGGCCCGGGCATGACAGCGATCGTGGCCCGTACCCTTAACGGGGGCTCTCTGGCGGGTTTTGCTGCGCTTGCAGGCGTGATAATGGGCGATTTATTTTATTTGACGCTCGCCGTATTTGGCCTGGCCGTTGTCGCTCATACCTATACCGGACTGTTTACACTGATTAACTGGGCTGCGGCGCTCTATTTAGCTTTTCTGGCCTGGCAGTTCTGGTCTTATCAGCCGCATTCCATCACGCTGGACCAAAAGGTGACGCACAAGCAACTGACTTCTGCCTGGCTGTCAGGCCTGACCATCACACTGGGCAACCCGAAAACAATCGCGTTTTATCTGGCCATATTACCGCTTGTGATATCGCTGGAGAGCATATCCTTAACATTCTGGGCAGCCAGACTGGTGCCCGTTACCGCAGCGGTACTGCTGATGGTCGGGGCCATGTTTATTCTGGCGGCAGTAAGCGTTCGCGCATTACTGACCAGCCAACGTGCACAGCGCATCATGTTTAAATCGGTCGGCGTTATCATGCTGCTGGCCGCCATCGGTATGATACTGAAAACGCTTTAATGCCGTGACCGATGTGACACGGCCTCCCGTGCGACGTCAGAACAGACTGATTAATCTTCATTTGCTCTCGGTATAAGTAACAGCCCTGATCCGCTGTGGTAACATCTTGCCCTTACCTTCTCGTTAACAGGCGCCCTGTTGAGCACTATGTCAGACACTACGAAACGCAAAAATGATCCTGAAGGACTTAAAAAGCGCATTCTTGCGAGCGCACTGACGACCTTTGCTGAGTTTGGTATGCAAGGCGCCCGTCTTGAGCAAATTGCTGAAAATGCCCAGACGACTAAACGAATGGTGGTTTACCATTTTGGCAATAAGGAACAGCTCTATATCGATGCGCTGGAACAGGTTTACCAGCAGATCAGGGAGCATGAAACTGGCCTGAATCTGGCCTCGCTCGCCCCTGAGCAGGCCATCATAAAACTGGTTGAAGCCAGCTTCGATTACCATGTTTCCCACCCGGATTTTGTGCGTCTGATCTGTATGGAGAACCTGTCTCGCGGCCGCTACATCTCGCAGTCTGCCCGTCTGAGCCAGCTGAACCGCAGTGCGCTGGACTTACTGGACGATATTCTGAGCCGGGGACAGCAGCAGGGACTGTTCATCAAAGAGATCGAGACACTGGACGTCCATCGCCTGATCAGCAGTATTTGTGTGCATCAGGTCTCCAACCGCTTCACCTTCAATACGCTGTTTAGTCGGGACAAAAATGAAGACGAGATCATCCGTCGTAATCGCCAGCTCGCCGTCACGGCAACGCTGCGCTACATCGGATGCTCACGCCACGCGTCCTGAGCGCTGAAAAGGATAGTCTATGCTTAAGTGGTAATAACAATATCACTTAAGTAAGGAAAGCAGCTTGAGCAGAGACGCCAGCCTTTATCCGCTTCGCCAGACGCAGCGTGAACCTCATGACAATACACTCTGGAACTGGGCGCAAAACGCGCCGATTGGTACACAACAGCAGGTAAAACGCCCTGCCAATGAGGCGGCTTTGCAGCAGTTACTGCGCGACACTCACAACACAGTGCGCGTTATTGGCAAAACCTACTCACCCGGCAGAATGCTGGCTGTGCATCCCGACGATCTGTTGCTGGATCTGAGCGCCTTTACCGGCCTGCTCCGCAGCGATGCTCACAGCGTTACGTTTGCAGGCGCCACACCGCTCGAACAGATCTACAGCACCTTGACAGACATGGACCGCATGCTGGCCTCTTCGCCGGGCGTGATCTCCGTGCAGACGCTGGCCGGTGCGATGGCAACCGGTACGCACGGTCAGGGTCTGCAGCAAAGCTCCATTGCGGATGAAGCCGAGCAGATCCGTCTGGTGCTGAGCGACGGCTCCATACGGGAGCTGTCGCGCGGTGACGACGATTTTGCGGCGGCGCTGGTGTCGCTCGGCACCCTGGGCATCGTGACCGAAGTGACGTTGCGCACCCAACCGTTCCGCATCTTCACCTGCCACAAGAATGCGGTTTCGGCGGACAACCTGGAAAGCGATCTGCTGCGCTGGAATGAGGATTATGCACTCAGTAAGGCCTGGTGGTTTGTTGACGATAACATCATGCACGTCTGGAATGCACATCAGGCCAGCTACGATGAGATCCAGCGTTACGAGCAGTCGGGACGCGAAGTAGTAGAACATGCCGATGAAGGTGATGACAGCCTGAACGATACTATCGAACAGACGCTGGAGCACATGCATCGCGATACGCAGATTCACGGTAAAGGCGGCAAACAGTTCCGCACTGTGACTCGCTTTCGCGACTTTACCGATGTCACAGGCGACATCTACCAACTGTTCTGTCGCGGTATCGCCGTGCCGCAGATCAACGTTGAAATTGGCGTTCCGCTGGCGCGCACGCCGGCGATCATCAGCAAGATCAAACGCTGGTATGCCGAAAATCGTCCGCACATGCACTATCCGATTATCCTGCGCTGCACCGGTGCCTCATCCGCCTGGCTGAGCCCCGCCTTCGACCAGCCCACCTGCTTCTTTGGCTTTGTCGTTTATTACGCGGATGATGGATCGCTTTCTGAGGCCGGCCTGCACTTTTTAAGCGAGGTGGAGAAACTGCTGGCCGAAGAAGGTGGGCGTCCGCACTGGGGTAAATATTACGATGCCTCGCTCTACCACTGGCGGGATCTTTATCCGCACTGGGACCGCTTTCGCGCCCTGCGTGAACAACTTGATCCGCACCACCGCTTCAGCAACGACTATACCGCTGCACTGTTTAAATAATTTAAAAAAGGGATGTTATGTTTGCCTGGGTAACGTTACTGACGCAACCGGATTATCTGGTGGGCGTGAAAGCGCTGCACCGTTCACTGCAACAGACGAAAACACGCTGGCCACTGCTTGTGATGGCCACCAATGCTATCAGTGACAGCGAGTGTGAAGCCCTCAGGGATGAGGGCTGTATTATCCGCCGGGTTGATCCGCTTTATCCGAATAATGATTTGAATCAGCACTATGCCTCTGAACGCTTTGGCGAGGTCTGGACTAAGCTGCGCGCCTGGCAGTTGACCGAGTATCGGCGCGTGGTATTCCTGGATGCTGACATGCTCATCTTAAAGAATATGGATGAACTGTTTACACTGGACCTGGGTGACTTCGTGCTGGCCGCCTGCCACGCCTGCCGCTGTAATCCCAACCAGATTGAGTCCTATCCTGACAGTTGGGAGCCCGAGTTCTGCCACTATACCTGGCAGGAGCGCGAGCAGACGCCGCCGGCCCATGTGGATTATTACCTGAACGGTGGATTCCTGGTGCTGGAACCGGATGAGGCTGTCTTTAACGATCTTGAAGCGCGTATTGCTGCCATTGATGACCTGCGCGCCTATGCCTTCTCAGAACAGGACTTGCTCAACGAAGCTTTTAAAGATAAATGGCTGCCCCTTTCCTATATTTATAATGCGCTAAAAACGCTTCGTTTTCAGCACGATACGTTGTGGGAATGTAAAGAAGTGAAGAACCTGCACTACATCCTGGCGAAGCCCTGGGAGCGGGATTTGTCACAGCCGGTGAGCCAGCGTGACCGCTATTACGCGATGGACAAGCTGTGGTGGGACAAAGCGTCTGACTGCTGATAACAACGTGCGCCTGCCTGTCCGCAGGCGCACAGGTTCCCGTCTGTGCATTAAAGTATGCTGTAACTACTATCAGACTTCCTGCCAGCACCGTTCTGTGGCGGACAGCGCAATCGCCTCCAGCACCTTTTGTACCTGCAAACCTTCGGCAAAATCCGGCCACATACGATCGCCTGCGGCGACGCCATTAATCAGATCGCGTATTTCCACGGTCTTTTGATCGTTAAAGCCGATACCGTGGCCTGCTGACACACAGAAACTGGCGTAATCCGGATGAGCAGGCCCGGTCAGAATCGTTTTGAAGCCCTGACGCCCTGCGGGTTCATCATGAAGATAGAGTTCAAGCTCTGCCATCCGTTCCTGCGTATAGCGCAGCGTGCCTTTAGTGCCCGTCACCACATAGGTCAGGCCCATCTTGGCTCCGCAGGCAATGCGCGAGGTTTCAATCACGCCGTGCGCCCCGTTCTGGAAACGCAGCAATGCGCTGGCCTGATCTTCGTTTTCAACCGGTAACTGACGACTGAGATCTTTCGGGTCAGGACGCGACCTGATGACCGTCATCATATCGCCGCTGACTTCCACAATATTGCCGACCAGATAATGCGCCATATTAACGATATGCGCAGCCAGATCGCCCAGGGCGCCCAGTCCGGCCAGTGCTTTTTGGCAGTGCCAGTCGAGCGGAGTGTCAGATTTTGCCAGATAGTCCTCATTGTGCGTGCCATAAAAGTGCACCACTTCGCCGATTTCGCCTCGGGCAATAATCTCTTTCGCCAGCTGACTGGTGGGGTTTTTCATGTAATTGAAGCCCACCAGCGTTTTCACGCCGGCCTTTGCCGCGGCTTCCACCATTTCCCGGGCATCCGCTACGGTCAGGGAAAGCGGCTTTTCGGAATAGACATGTTTACCGTTAGCAATCGCAGCCAGCGCCATCTCTTTATGCAGAAAATTGGGCGCACAGATATCCACCACATCAATATTGGGATCGCACACCAGCTCACGCCAGTCACCGGTTGAGCGGGCAAACCCAAAGGTGGCGGCCTGCTTTGCCGCCAGTTCCGGATTCACCTCTGCCAGCATCTCACGGACAATCTCCCCTTTTAACGCAAACACCGCAGGGGCCTGGGCATAAGCAATCGCATGACAGCGGCCAATGTAGCCACTGCCGATCATGCCGATTCTGACTTTGTTCATTTAGACTCCGGGCGGACAGCGAAAGTTGAAATGAAATTTAAATTCCATTTATTAGCATTTCAAACTAAAAATGAAATAAATGTGACGAACATAAAGAACAATCGTCACTGTCCAGTCCAAGGCGAAATTTTACGCGGAGGGGGGTTTCTGTTTACGCAATAAGAAACCCTGTGAAGCCGCTTGTTAGCGTTAGCGATACGGCACAGCGCACAGAGTTGGCGAGTATTTCAGCAATCAGACACTTTTATGAAAAAGAGCTTTGACAAGCCTGCACGACGTCGATAATATGCGCCCCGTTCAAACGATTCCTCTGTAGTTCAGTCGGTAGAACGGCGGACTGTTAATCCGTATGTCACTGGTTCGAGTCCAGTCAGAGGAGCCAGATTTAGAGAAGCCCGCTCAGGGAAACCTGAGCGGGCTTTTTGTTTTGGGAATGGCGTGAAATACGCAACAATCCAGGTCGCGTTACCGCGCAGGGAACTTAACGCAGGCGCTGCTCCGGCTGCGCTACTTCTTACCTACGATAAAACCCGCTACCGCGCGTAAGCCATCGATGATCGGCATCGTTGCCGCCCCCGCCAGGAAGTCCTCGTAATCCGCCTGGTTACGTCGGCGAATATCCGCAAAGCGAGCGAGTGCCTTTTTCTCACTGGACGCACTCACCTCCTCAAATTGCTTTTCATAGCCCTGCGCAATGAGCTGGGTAGCGTTGTCTGTAGACGATTTTTCCAGCACGACAATCTGCTTACCCTTTTGGAAAAAACAGTAATGTGGCATGTCAGGCTCCTTAAACGGGGCGGTTGATTCTGTAACTATAAACGGTGGTGAGAGCAACACAACCCTTAACGCGCTCGGGAAAGGTTCTCTTCTGACTCCGGTGTCTCGACCTGCAACACGATACAGCCTTTGCTGATCTCTGCCCTTACCTTCGTCCCCGTCTCGAATCCCAATTCACGTAACCATTTGCCACTAATGTTCAGTGCAGGTGTGCTGGTGTCCCCGAATTTAGGTACATAACCAACTGTATAATGTCGCTGGGTTTTAAATGAGGCCGCCGTAAGTGCAGCGTCAGAAGATCGGGCATTCATCGTCATTTGCAAGCTCCTGGTCAATAAGGTGAGTCCATCATTCGCGAGGCCATTTGACGCGATACAGGCCGGATGAGGCTGTATCTGCTTCTGGTGCACCAGCACCGGGTTTGCGCCTTCAGACAGCCCGCTTACTGTTTATGTCTGCAAGACATCAATGAGTTACAAGAGTGCCGACGCGCTGATATCGGGAGGTTTTCTTACTGGGCTGGTCCCGCTATCGGGTCTGACAAACGCTTGTAAACCATAACGATTTTAGCGGATGACAACAAGTCAGGACCTGGAAGCTAACTCGCATAACGTTGACAATATTCTGCTGTCTGTCCCGTCCGGCCCTGCGGCCGACTGTTAATGCGCCTCCAACGCATACTGCGCGCCAACTGACACGCCGTATGCGCGAATGGTTAATGTGAATGGTGGGAACTGAAGCCTGACTTTTGGCAGGCGCAAAGCAATACCGTTTACCCGGGCGGAAAAGCGCGGGGTAACCTTTATCCGCGCAGGGTAACTTATCTGAGAAGTGAGTCGGTAAACGCAACATCCAGGGCGTGTGCTTTAACCGGTAAGGTGGTCAGTCTGCTTACCTTTATCAAGACATGAATTCACCGTCCGGCACGCTAAGCGGGCTTGCCGTCTGAATAGCGTTGCCTTCAGACAGCTTTTCGCCATTCCTTACGGGAATTTTAAGTTAATCAGATTACTGTACTGCGTGCGTGAAAGAGAAAGGGGTGCCTGGTTTTTAAAAAAAACCTTCACAAACTCGGCACTCGTGCCATACAGCTCCACACGCTGATATTCATGGCGGATAAATTGCTGAAGGATGGGCGTCATGTCCCGCGCATGATCCTGGGGCCAGGCGTTATGGGATGCCACGGTTTGCTCAAAGGTGAGGGGCGTACGCATTTGATCGTCGGGTTTAAAATTAGCGCGTTTACGCTCCGCTTCTGTTTTGAAGTCTTCAAAGGCTTCATGTGCAGTATTAAAGAGATCCGCGAGTGCTTTGATATGGGCAGCCATCTGATTAACGGCAACGGTTTTTTTGTTGACGAAGTAGACGCCTACCGCAGAAAAGAGTGCCGCCAGTACAGGAAGAGAGCCCCGTCCAATAATACTTCCAAGCCCCTGGTAAGCGGACCATAAAACCACACCTGTAGCGCCAGTAGAGCTTGATATCGCACCTGTCGCAATCGAACTTGCCTGCTGAACTCTGACGCCGCCAATACGATTGTCAAGGTGCCGAATTTCTCCGCCAGGCCTCCTGACTGAAGCCGACTCTTCGTTCCAGGTTTTATAACGACGGTTATTATCTTCTTTATAATTCGACATCGCATAAGCAATCTGGCTGGTATCGGTTTTACTCAGCCGGGCGATTTCCGCTGGTTCAAACGATCTGACTAAAATCAGCGCTTCATCAAGCACCTCTTTGGACAGAAAGTTAGCGGAACCCGCAGGATTAAAACGAGGGTCCGTAGTCAGGCCCTCAATAAGACTCACTTTTGGAAATGCCATAACGCCCTCACTTTTTGCTGCCGCCCGACGAAGTCATTAGTTTTCTTTATTTTGTTTAATATCCCAGCCCATCTGTACGGAAGCGGCTTTCGTTCCCTGAGAAGCCTGTTCCCAGTATTCCAGTGCCACTTTGCTGGCCTGAAAGGAATATTGCATACCCAGCGTTGACGCGTGCCCGACGCCGGTGAAGTCAGTCTGTGTCACCAGGACATCCTCAAGTGTGATGCGGGTATACTCCACTTCCTGTCCACCCGCCTTGCAAACGGACAGCTGAACTTTCGGCAGATGTTTACCACTGGCGCAATATTTCACTAATGCAGGCGTGGCCTTATCAATTAAGGCCTCAACGGTTAAATCGCGGTAATTTACTTTACCTGCTCCCCCACCGCCGCCAACGGCCGTATTCCCTGGCTGCTGCGCGCCCCAGTCAAATGAAAGTACATCAATCCATTTTTTATGATTCGCATTTTGCGACTCACCTTCAATCCCGTCTATCTTCAAAAATATATCAATAGCCATTTTTCACCTTTATATTTACGGGCAGATTAACTCAGCTCTCTTTATTTTGTTTAATATCCCAACCGGCTTTGCTTTCCGCACCTTTAGTCCCGCTGGCGCTTTGCTCCCAATAGCTGGTAGAAACTTTAGATGCCTGAAAGGCATAGTCCACAACAATAGTGTCACTTTGCCCGATACCGTTGAAATTTGTTGCGGTGACCAGAACATCTTCCAGCACAATTTTTGTGTACTCAATCTGACTACCGCCAGCTTTGCAAACCGACAGTTCAACTTTTGAAACATGCTTTCCGCTGGAACAGTATTTAAGAATGGCTGGCGTGGATTTATCGATTAAGGCTTTGATCCGCAGATCGTTAAAACTCACTTTCCCCGCGCCACCACCGCCGCCAACAGCCATATTGCCGGGTTGTGAAGCCCCCCACTCAAATGAGAGTACGTCGGTCCATCCTTTATGTTTACTGTCCTGTGATTCACCTGTGGTGCCTTCAACTTTCAAATAAATATCGATCGCCATTCTTTTTTCCGGTTAGTTTGGGGTGGGACAAAAAGCACGATGCACATCGCCAGGCTGAGACATTTCGTCAGCATCAGTGCCATCTTAAATTCAGGATAAGCACCGGCCTGTCATTTCTGTTCGCTATAAAGTGGAAATAAAAAGATGACTGCGTTATTCACGCAGCAATTAGGGATAGTTAATCAGGCAACGATTCTTTCTACGCCCTTTACTCATTAATAAAATTAACATGAGTTCATGTCAATTAATTTACAACGCGCATGATTTTATTGAGATAAATCCGAAAGAATTATTCTTAATAAGAAATTGTGTCGCGACGAAATAGTTTTTTAAAAATAAAAAAACGGCATTCACTGCTACGTAACCGGGAGAGAAGACAGGACATCAGGATGGAAAAAGAATGAAAAACCCCGCGCAATCCGGACTGCGCGGGGCGATTATTCTCACAGAATCAGTTAGCGTTTAACGCCAGCCTAATTCAGGAGCGACATACTTCAGAATCGCTTCAATCACATGGGCATTATATTCCACGCCTAACTGATTCGGCACGGTGAGCAGCAAGGTGTCCGCTTCGGCAATCGCCTGATCTTCTGCCAGCAGTTTGATCAGCTTTTCGGGTTCAGCCGCGTAACTGCGACCGAAAATGGCGCGGGTTTTCTCATCCAGAAAACCGACGGAATCCTGATCCTGACCACTGCGACCAAAGTAGGCACGGTCCATATCATTCACCAGCGCGAAGATACTGCGGCTGACGGAAACCCGCGGTTCACGTTGATGCCCTGCCGCTTTCCAGGCGTCACGGTAGGCGCGAATCTGTTTGGCCTGCTGGATGTGGAACGGCTCGCCGGTTTCATCATCTTTCAGCGTCGAGCTTTGCAGATTCATGCCCATTTTCGCTGCCCATACTGCGGTGGCGTTGGAACCCGAGCCCCACCAGATACGCTCACGTAAGCCTTCCGACAGCGGTTCAAGACGTAGCAAGCCCGGTGGATTGGGGAACATTGGCTTGGGATTCGGTTTAGCAAAGCCTTCGCCACGCAGCGCATCCAGGAACACTTCCGTATGGCGACGGCCCATGTCCGCATCCGTCTCGCCTTCCTGCGGCACGTAGCCGAAGTAACGCCAGCCATCAATCACCTGCTCGGGTGAACCACGGCTCAGTCCCAACTGTAAGCGACCGTTGGAAATCAGATCCGCAGCGCTGGCATCCTCCACCATATAAAGCGGATTTTCATAGCGCATGTCGATCACGCCAGTCCCTATTTCAATTTTTTTGGTGCGTGCACCGACCGCAGCCAGCAGCGGGAACGGCGAGCTGAGCTGACGGGCGAAGTGGTGCACACGAAAATAGGCCCCATCCGCGCCCAGTTCTTCCGCTGCGACGGCCAGGTCGATAGATTGCAGCAACACATCCTGGGCAGAACGCGTGGCGGACTGCGGCGAGGGCGTCCAGTGGCCAAATGAGAGAAAACCAATCTTTTTCATCTGTAACATCTCCTGGCGAAAGACGGGTGCTTTCGCATGATAAACATCGATGAAATAAGGTTACGCCAGCCATGTCATGAGGGATAGTGAATATACTTAAGCACTATATTCAAGATTTTTGACATAGGTCGCGCTCAATGGAACACGATCAATGCGCGATTCTGTGCCCATGCGGAATGTAATAATGCTTGCGGGCAGAATGGGTTTTAACGCATAACTAAACTTTCTGTCCTGCATCTGGACAGGCGCGTTTAACAGAGGGAAAAGGGATGCGTATTTTACTGGTAGGTGCGGGTGCAACCGGCGGTTATTTTGGTGCGCGGCTGATGCAGGCCGGGCAAGATGTGACCTTTCTGGTCCGTGAAGGCCGTTTCCGTCAGTTACAACAAACGGGCCTGGTGCTGCAGACCCCATCAGGGCAGGAAACGCTGCATCCGACGTTGATCACTGCCGACAGGCTGGATACGCATTACGACTTAATCATCATCACGGTCAAAAGCACCGGTCTGGATCAGGCCATCCAGGACATTGCGCGGGCTGTCGGTCCGCATACGCTGATCATGCCGATCCTGAATGGCATGCGGCATATCGATACGCTGGTCACCCACTTTGGTGCCGACAGGGTGATCGGTGGGCTGTGCAAAATTAACGCCACGCTGAACGACCAGGGCCATGTGGTGCAGTTAACGCCTCTGCACCAGATCTGTTACGGCGCGCTGGATGGTAATAATGATGCCCGGCTTCAGCAGGTTGATGTTGCCCTTCGCAGCAGCGTTGTCGACACAGTTTTTACCGACAATATTATCGGTGAATTATGGGAAAAATGGCTGCTGCTGAGCACACTCGGCGCCGTGTGCTGCCTGGCGCGGGGGAATACGCAACAGGTGCTGAACCAGCCAGGCGGCGAGATGTTGCTTCAGGGCATTTATAGCGAAGTGCTGCAGATTATCTGTGCTGAGGGCTACCAACCGCGCCCGGCAGTGACCGCCAAAATCTACGCGCTGCTGAACGACCCGTCGACGCCGATGACCTCCTCAATGTATCGTGATTTGACTCAGGGCTTTGCGATTGAAGCCGACCCGATCATTGGCGACCTGCTGTTACGTGCCAGCCGTCATGGCATCACTGCACCGCTGTTGAACGCGGTCAATGTCAACCTGCAGATCTATCAACAGAACCGTTAAACACGGATGTGATGAGCACGCAGCCACGCCGTTGCACGACGCGTGGGTAACGGAAATTTGTTACACTCGCTGCCTCATCTTTTGGAGGAAGAATGACGTCCCGCTCTGTGACCCTTGATGATGTTGCCCAACTGGCGGGCGTTTCCTATCAAACCGTTTCTCGTGTGCTTAATCGCTCTGAGCAGGTTTCTCCCCGTACCCGCGAAAAAGTGGAAGCGGCGATGCAACAGCTCAACTACGTTCCCAATCGGGTTGCGCAGCAGTTAGCGGGTAAAGCCACGCGGACCCTTGGCCTGGCCACCAGCAATCTGGCGTTAATGGCCCCAGCGCAGATTGCCTCGGCAATACAGCAGCGCGCCGCCAGAGCCGGCTACCATTTAGTCATTGCCATGGACAGCGCGGACGATGCCGAAGCCACGGTGAATGAACTGATGGCGCAGCGCGTTGATGCCGTACTGATTAATATGCCGCTTGAGGCCGCCGACGCGGAAAAAATCCGTCGTCTGTGTGGCAAAAAACCGGTGCTGTTTCTGGATGCTGAACCGCACGCCGTTGTGTCTCATTGCCAGTACTCCAATGAAAAAGGGGCGCGGGCTGCGGTTGAGCATCTCGTCGCGCTCGGACATACGCACATCGGCCTGCTGAATGGTCCGGTTCGCTCGGTATCGGCCCGTCAGCGTGAAGCGGTCTGGCGCCAGGCGCTGGCCGGGCACGGTCTGTCTCCCTGTTGTGTGCTGCGCGGCGACTGGAGTGCCCAGTCGGGCTACCAGGCTATGCTGTCTCAGTTACCGGACGCGCTGCCCCAGGCGCTGCTGGTAGCGAATGATGAAATGGCGCTGGGTGCCATGCGGGCATTGCATCAGCATGGCGTGGCGATTCCGGCTGAAATCTCCATTGTCGGCTACGATGACACGGCAGAAAGCGCCTGGTACCAGCCGCCGCTGACCACGATTCGTCAGGATCTCCAGCAACTGGGTGCCACGAGCGTGGAGCAGGCGCTGGCCGCGCTGCAGGGGGAAGCGGTCGCATCACGGACGCTGGAGCCGGTACTGGTCGTGCGGGAAACCACCGCCGCGCCGGCCAGCAAAGACGCAGACTTATCCGCGCTGGCCCGTCAGTTACAGCAGATTGCCCGCAAGCTGTCCCGCTGATCGCGGACGCAAAAAAACCCGCCCAACCGGATGGCTGGAGCGGGCTGGTTATCCGCGATAATACGCGTTGCCTTATGGCGTTTTCGTCTCGCCCACGCCCATGGTCTTGAGCTTTTTAGACAGCTCGCGGCGCTCTTTAGACAGGTCAGCGTTTTTGATGATGTACTCATCCACGCGATCTTCATAGTCAGCACGCATGCTGGCGATGATTTCCTGAATCGCCTCAACGCTCATG
Source organism: Pantoea sp. SGAir0183 (assembly GCF_043545505.1). Taxonomy (NCBI): domain Bacteria; kingdom Pseudomonadati; phylum Pseudomonadota; class Gammaproteobacteria; order Enterobacterales; family Erwiniaceae; genus Pantoea; species Pantoea sp. SGAir0183. The sequence goes on along the minus strand of NZ_CP028053.1, from coordinate 1,620,171 downwards.
CCGGGTTTGATGTATTCGCTCAGGTTATCCAGCAGCAGCACACGCTTTTGGTTGTCACGAATTTTCTTCTCATTATCGACGATTTCACGCTGCAGTTTGTTCTTGCGGCGGAACGTACGGACAAACTCAAGTACGTCCTGAAATGATTGCTTGGCATTTTCCATGATGGCACCTTTCTTTAAGCCTGCTAAAGCAGGGAGAGAGTCAAAACGATCAGCTTAGCGGCCAGCCAGCCTTGTGGGCAATTCTCACAGCTAAATTCGGACTGGCTCTTATCTTAGCGCAAAAAAACCGGGTTTCGCATTAAGTCATTGTCTGAGGTGATTATTTACGCAGCGCCAGGCGCATCAAATCCGTCATGCGTTCCAGCTGCTTCGCCAGCTCCAGACTCAGCCAGACATAGCCATAAATCGGCGCTTCTTCCAGACGGTCACTCCCGTCAGCGATCAACTGCTTAAGCTCTTTGACGATTTCCGTTAACTCATGATTGGCCGCGATGATGTCGTAGGTTTCCCCCTTCACAGCCATGACCGATAAGGTTCGCAGCGCGTTTTCGGTCATCTCCTGCGTGCGGCGTAACGTCGGAGCATTCAGCATGATCAGATGACTTTCGCGTGATGCCCACCAGGCATTAATTTGCATCTCAATGGTGTACACCATATTACGGTTCAACGTCTGTATCGCTTCAAACACCGATTTTGGGATGCGGGTTTCTTTACTGGACGGCTCCAGCAGGGCACGCATTTTCACCACGCTGGTGAGCAGTTTGCCCAGCGGTTTGTTCAGCCGGGGCTTTTCCACGAGGTTGGCGGAAAACCCCGCATGGTAGATTTTGGCCATTTCTGCCAGCGTATCTGACAGCTGAATACGCCAGTGAATATACGCACGCTGCGCCCAGATGGCCGTAAATAACAGCGCCAGTAACGATCCTAAAATGACATCGCCACCGCGCCACATCGCCACGGTGAAATCCCCCATTGGCGCGCCTACAACCACGCACAGCGTGATGCCAATCAGCAATGCCATGTAAGGGTGTTTCCCCAGCGTCAGATAGCCGCTGATAAACATGATCACTGCGCACCATGCCAGCATGCCGGGCAGCGAAATCATCTCCAGCCTGAGGGCGATAAGACCAGAGATTGACCCGGCAATCGTTCCGCCAATGCGTTGAATGGCGCGCGGGAAGACGTTTCCCCAGGTTGAGATCGGCCCCATCACCACAACCAGGGTAATCAAAGGCCAGGTGCCTTCGGGAATGCCCGTGACGCGGACAAGCAGAAACGCACACAGAAACGCCACCGCGATGCGTAACCCGTGCACGCTGCGGTAATGACGATATAACCAGAATTCCAGATTTGAGATGGGTTTATCAGAGCGCAAAGTCGCTTGTCCGCTGGTAAAAAAATGATTCCACGCGCCGCGCCCTGCCGATCCTGGCGCGCCGTCAATGTTTTCGCTTGTACAGCGTTGAGCGGACCATTATCAACAACCCTGCCCCGGAAATCAGCAAAATTCACCATGACGACAACACATGGCGCACGATAGCGGGTTCATCCCTGCCCCGCGAAGGCGAAGCAGGGACGTAACGACTAGAACTTGCGTTTCAGGTAGTCCGTGATGCGGCTCACTACGCCCGCCTCGTTAACGGCGGTGAGTGCCACCAGCGGATAGCTGGCGATCTGCTTGTCCTTGTCCATCACCTGGATTTCACCAATGTTCTCATTGGCTTTAAGTGGCGCTTCCAGGTCGGTGCGGTTGATCACGTATTTGGCTTTGACGTTCGGGATTTCGCTGCGCGGCAGTGAAAGATAAACATCGTTTGCCGTGCCCACGTCAACCTGGTGCGGATTACCGTACCAGACATGTTCACTGCCAATTTTCTTACCGGCATGGAACAGTTGTACGGTATCAAACGTATTCTGGCCCCAGACCAGCAGCTTGCGCGCCTGCTCTTCACGCCCTTTCGCACTTTTCCCGCCCATGATGACGGCAATCAGGCGGTGCTGCCCCACAATGTTGGAGGCAATAATGTTGAAGCCCGCCGTTTCAGTATGGCCCGTTTTCAGGCCATCGACGTGCAGGTTGTTGTCCCACAGCAGGCCGTTACGGTTGTTCTGGGTAATGCCGTTCCAGGTGAGGGTTTTTTCACGGTACATGGCATAGAAATCGGGCTCGCCATCAATAATGGCGCGCGACAGTTTTGCCATATCCAGTGCGCTGGAATATTGCCTCGGCGCATCCAGACCGTGTACAGTTTCGAAATGGGTATTCGTCAGCCCCAGTTTCTCCACGTAGTGGTTCATTAACTTAACAAAGTTGTCCTGGCTACCGGCCACGTAATCCGCCAGCGCAACGCAGGCGTCATTGCCTGAATCAATGATCACGCCGCGGCTGAGATCACGCACGCTTAACTTATCACCGGGCTTGAGAAACATCAGTGAGGAGCCTTTAAAGACCGGATTGCCTGCTGCCCAGGCATCTTTTCCCACCGTCACCATGTCGTCGCGGGTAATTTTCTTTTGGTCGATCGCGCGGTCGACCACATAGCCGGTCATCAGCTTGGTCAGACTGGCGGGATTCCGGCGCTCGTCGGGATTGCCCGCGGTCAGCACCTGCCCCGTGGTGGCGTCCATCAGCACCCAGGAGGCTGCATCAATCGCCGGTGGCGTCACAGGAAATGGCATATCGTCGGCCTGTGCCAGCGAAGCCCAAAAAACAGTTACGGTAATTAACAGACGCCTTTTCAACACTTCATCCTTAGTTGAGCAAGTAAAACGGACATGAACAGCGGGACGTTTTACGGCAAAACCCTTAATAAGGTTTAAATAAATTGAAAAAAAGTATGAACTGCTGCGCACCATTCAACAGCCTGCGCCCTGGCAGTTGTACTCAGGCACGCAGACGACTATCCTGAACGTTGATTTTTTGCAGACAGGACAGCGACGTGCCCGCCTCTGAATTCACTTTTTTGTTTCACGATTACGAAACCTTCGGCACCAGCCCGCAACGGGATCGTCCGGCACAGTTTGCCGGTTTGCGCACCGACAGCGAGTTCAATCCGATTGGCGAGCCAGAGGTATTCTACTGCCGCCCACCGGATGATTACCTGCCCCAGCCTGAAGCGGTCATGATCACCGGTATTACGCCGCAATTAGCCGCCTCCCGGGGCGTGAACGAGGCCGAGTTTTCTGCCCGTATTCATGCGCTGTTTACCACCGAACAAACCTGCGTCGTGGGTTATAACAACGTGCGCTTTGACGATGAAGTGACGCGCAATATCTTTTACCGCAACTTCTACGATCCGTACGGCTGGAGCTGGCAAAACGGTAATTCCCGCTGGGATTTGCTGGACGTGATGCGCGCCTGTTATGCGCTGCGCCCGGAAGGTATTAACTGGCCAGAGAATGATGACGGCTTTCCCAGCTTCCGGCTGGAGCATCTGACCAAAGCCAACGGCGTGGCGCACGAAAACGCCCATGATGCGATGTCGGATGTCTATGCCACGCTGGCAATGGCGAAACTGGTGAAAGAAAAACAGCCAAAACTGTTTGAGTTTTTGTTTACGCATCGCAACAAAAACAAACTGATGACCCTGATCGACATCCCGCAGATGAAGCCGCTGGTCCATGTTTCTGGCATGTTTGGCGCGGCGCGCGGCAATACCAGCTGGGTGGTGCCGCTTGCCTGGCATCCGGACAACCGCAATGCGTTGATCGTGGTGGATTTGGCCGGGGATATTGCGCCCCTGCTGACGCTGGATGCGGACAGTTTGCGCGAGCGCCTGTACACACCTAAAAGCGAGCTGGGCGATCAGCCTGCCGTGCCGGTGAAACTGGTGCACATCAATAAGTGTCCGGTGCTGGCACCCGCTAATACCTTGCGTCCGGAAGATGCCGGGCGGCTGGGTATTGATCGTCAGTTCTGCCTGGATAATCTGGCCACGCTGCGTCAGCATCCTGACGTACGTGAAAAACTGGTGGCTATTTTTGCTGAGGCGGAACCTTTTGCGCCGTCAGAGGATGTCGACACGCAGCTCTATGACGGTTTCTTTAGCGATGCCGACCGCGCCGGAATGAACATCATCCGCCAGACCGCTCCTGCCAATCTGCCTGCGCTCAATCTGACATTTGACAGCCCGCGGGTGGAAAAACTGCTGTTTCGTTATCGCGCCCGTAATTTCCCCGGTACGCTGGATGATGCCGAACAGCAGCGCTGGCTTCAGCATCGCCGTGAGGTTCTGAATCCAGAAAAAGTGCAGGCTTTTCTGATGGAGCTGGAATCGCTGGCCAGCCTGCACGAAGGGGACGCGGAAAAACTGTCTCAGCTTAAAGCGTTGTACCGGTACGCGCAGGAACTGGTGTCCTGACGTCCCGGCAGATCGGGAAGGCCTGTCGCCCTCCCGGTTTGTATATCAGATTACCCACCACAGCGCCCAGGTCAGGGCAAAGCCGCTCAGCCCCATCAGGGTCGTCAGTACCGTCCAGGTTTTTAAACCGTCCGCCACCGACAGGCCCAGATAGCGCGTTACCACCCAGAAACCTGCATCATTCACGTGCGACAGGCCCAGACCGCCGAAGCACGCCGCCAGTGTGACCAGTACACGGTGCATATCATCTATGCCAGTCACGGCCTGGGTCAGTAATCCGCTGGTCGTGAGGATCGCCACGGTTGCCGAGCCCTGCGAGGCGCGTAGCGCCAGCGACAGAATAAACGCGGCAGGAATCAGGGGCAAATGCAGCGTTTCCAGCGCCCGCGCCAGCGCGTTGCCGACACCGGACTCCACCAGTACCTTACCAAACGCCCCGCCCGCGCCCGCCACCAGAATCACGCTGGCCGATCCCGGAATGGCGCGACCGGTCAGGTCCTCAAGCTTGTCCTTGCTCCAGCCACGACGCAGGCCCAGTAGCCAGGCGGCCAGTCCCAGGGCGATCAGCAGCGCAATCGGCGGGGTGCCAATAACCGTCATCACCTTGCGCAGCAGGCTGTCTTCCGTCAGCAGCGAGTGCGACAGCGTGCCTGCCACGATCAGCACAATCGGGACGACGATCAAACCGCTGATGGTCAGCGCGCCCGGCGGTGCGGGTTCATTTTTCTTCTGTACCCCTTCCGGCTTCGCCATCTGCAACTGTTCCAGTACCTCAACCGACAGGTGGTACTGCCGACGGTTCATTGCCTTTGCCACGTAATAGCCGAGGATACCGACCGGCACCGAGACCAGAATTCCCAGCATCATCAGCCAGCCCATATCAGTATGCAAAATGGCCGCGGCGGCGGCGGCGCCAGGGTGCGTCGGCAGCGCCACATGCACAGTCAGCATGACGCCCGCCATCGGTAAGCCAAACTTCAGCGGGGATACCCGCGCCACTTTGGTAAAGCCGTAGATCAGCGGAATGACAATGATAAAGCCCACTTCAAAAAATACCGGGATGCCTAAAATAAAGGCAGCCATCGTCAGGGCGGCAACGGTACGTTTCAGACCCAGCGTTTTGCTGAAACGCTGGGCCAGCGACTCTGCGCCACCAGAGGCTTCGATAATGGCCCCCAGCATCGCCCCCAGCACGATAATGATAGTGATATGCCCCAGCAGTCCGCCCATCCCGCTGATAATGGTTTCCATGATTTTTTCAGCCGGAATACCGGTCGCGATGGCCACCAGCAGACTGACAATTAACAGGGCAACAAAGGGATGGACTTTGGCTTTAATGACCAGCAACAGCAATATCACAATGCTGGCGGTCGCAATGGCTAACAGCAACGTAGTCGTCATAGTAAACCTCTGGAATAGTTATCTTTTTTCGCGTTTTTTCGTTAAAGCTCAACCTGGTGCCGCTCCGTTTCAGAGACGAGCAGAATGGCACCGGTACCGCAGCACCGGTGTGATTTTTTCACGTTAACTCAGCGGTTTTTCATCCAGGGCGCCAGCCAGCTCAGCCCCTCTACGGTGTCGCCGCGCGGGAAATATTCGCAGCCGACCCAACCGTCGTAGCCCACCTCATCTAACAGGCTGAACAGCCAGGGATAGTTGATCTCGCCCTCGTCAGGTTCATGTCGACTGGGCGCGGCGGCGATTTGCACATGGCGATAACGTCCGGCGTAATGGCGAATCAGATGGCTGAGATTGCCGTCCACGATCTGGGCATGAAACAGATCCAGTTGGGTGAATACGTTGGGCCGGTCGATAAGGTCGACCATCTCCAGCGTCTGATACTGGCTGACATAGAGATAGTGCGGTTTGGTCGTGGGATTAAGGGCTTCGATCAACAAGCGGATGTTATACGGGGCAAATCGTTCTGCCGCGTAGCGCATGTTGCGGATGAATGTCTCGACATAGCGCTGGCGATCGGCACCCGGCGGCACCGTTGCGGCCATGATATGCACCTGTGGGCAATCCAGCGCCCGTGCATATGCCAGCGCCCGGTCGATATCTGCGCGCGCGTCGGCTTCCCGTCCGGGAATAGCCGAAACGCCCCATTCCCCCGAGTCAACGTTGCCCGGTGCGGTGTTAAACAGCACCAGTTTAAGCCCGTTATCCGCCAGCAGCGCTTTCAGTTGCTCAGCCGGATATTCGTAGGGAAACAGAAACTCGACCGCGCTGAAGCCCGCCTGTGCCGCCGCGGCAAAGCGTTGCAGAAAAGGCATTTCGTTGAACTGGGTAGATAAGTTAGCTGCAAACTTTGGCATTACCGGCTCCTGAGTTCAGCGACGTCGTCGGCGGTTAAATAACGAATGGCGCGATCGCCCAGGGTAAACATCAGACGCGCCGTTTCTTCCAGCTCCTCGGTATTATCCGCCGCTTCGCGCAAGGTTTTGCCGACCACCACCGGACCATGGTTTGCCAGCAGGAAGGCGCGGTAACGCGGGGCAAGCAGCGCCAGATCCTCCGCCAGCCGCGCATCACCCGGTTTATAATACGGCACCACCGGTACATCACCGACCCGCATCACCACATAGGGCGTGAACGGGCGGATGCAGTTCTGGCTGTCCAGATGTTGCAGGCAGGAAAGCGCGGTCAGGTAGTGACTGTGCAGGTGAACCACTGCCCGGCAGTCCGGATTATTCAGGTAGAGCGCCCGGTGAAAGGCGATCTCTTTCGAGGGTTTATCCCCGGCTATCGACTCCCCTTGTAACGTCACGTTAGACAGACGCTCCGCATCCAGTTCGCCCAGGCAGGAACCCGTGGGCGTTGCCAGTAAGGTGCCGTCGTCCAGCAGCAGCGACAGATTACCGGCCGAGCCGGTGGCGTAACCACGCTGGAAGAACGAGGCACCCAGTCTGACCATCTCTTCGCGGGCCTGTTGTTCAGTCATGTGAAAACTCCGTTTGTGCGCGGCGGAAGAACTGCTCATCGCCAAAATTGCCAGACTTCAGCGCCAGTGACAGCGGCTGCTGGATATCTCTGACCCAGGGCACACCGGGCGAAATCACCGGACCAATATGGAAGGCGGTCACGCCCAGGCTTTGGGCGACCACGCCCGAGGTTTCGCCGCCCGCCACGATAAAGCGCTGCCAGCCACGGGATTGCAGATCTCTCGCCACCTGAGCAAACAGTTGCTCTACCGCCTCACTGCTGCGCTGTGCACCGAAATGCTGCTGGATCGACTGCAGCTGTTGCGCATCCGCAGTGGCAAAGAGCATCGGGGCCAGCGGCCCGTCGGCATGCTCAACGACCCAGTCGCACAGCGCCCCGGCGTACTGTTCATCGTTGAGGCAGCGCTCAACGTGAATTTCCCGGGCGGGTGCCTGCTGGCGATACGCGTTGACCTGGCGGTTGGTCATTGGTGAACAGGAACCCGAAAGCACCACGGCCCGCTGCCCCTGCGGATAGCCCGCGCGCTGCGCCTGACCATCGTCGCAGCCAGATGTTGACCACTGGCGCGCCAGGCCAATGGCCAGCCCGGAGCCGCCCGTGACCAGCCGCATCGACGTCAGCGCTTCGCCCTGATTCAGCAGATGCTGCTCAGTAAGCGTGTCGATTACGGCATAGTTCACGCCCTGAGCACGCAGATGTTCAAGTTGCTCTGTTATCGCGCCTGCGCCCTGCTCGACCGTGGCTAACGGAATAAGCCCGGCTTTTCCCGTGCTCTGACACGCCATCAGCCTTAGCAGGTTACTGTCGGTCATCGGCGTGACAGGATGATGGCGCATGCCGGACTCCGATAGCAGGTGTTCCCCCACAAACAGGTAGCCCTGATAAACGGTACGTCCGTTGACCGGCAATGCCGGGCAGATCACCGTCAGCGTCTCATTCAGCGCGGCCATGAGCGCATCCGTCACCGGACCGATGTTACCCGCAGCGGTGCTGTCGAACGTGGAGCAGTATTTGAAATAAAAGCGCTCACAGCCTTGCGCCTGCAGCCAGCGCAGCGCCGCAAGCGACTGACTGACGGCCAGCGCCGGCGCACAGGATCGCGATTTCAGACTAACCACAATGGCCTGGGCATCCGGGACCGTTGTCTGTTCTGGGATGCCGTTAAACTGAATGGTAGAAAGCCCGTTCTGCACCAGAAAGCTGGCAATGTCGGTTGCGCCGGTAAAATCGTCGGCAATCACCCCTAAGCGCATCACATTGCCTCCTCGCGCTGGGGCAGCGTAATGCCGCTGAAGATTTTAATCACCGCACTGTCATCCTCGCGGCCAAAACCGGCATTGCTGGCCTCAGTGAACATATTCAGCGCGGTAGAGGCCAGCGGTAGCGGGAAATGCAGGGCTTTCGCCGTATCGGCGACCAGATTCAGGTCTTTGACAAAGATGTCCACTGCGGATTTCGGTCGATAGTCGCCGTCGACGACATGGCGCATACGGTTTTCAAACATCCATGAGTTGCCCGCTGCGTTAGTGACCACCTCATACATCGTATCGAGCGGAATCCCGGCGCGGGCGGCCAGCGCCATGGCTTCGGCCCCGGCGGCAATGTGCACGCCCGCCAGCAGCTGATGAATGATTTTGACTGTCGATCCCTGACCGATTTCCGTGCCGACGCGGTAAACCTTTGCGGCGACCGCATCCAGTACCGGTTGCAAAGCCGCAAAGGCCGCATCGCTCCCGGATGCCATCACGGTCATCTCGCCACTGGCGGCTTTGGCGGCCCCGCCGGACACTGGCGCATCCAGCATCAGCAACTGACAGTCCGCCAGTCTGGCGGCGATCTGCTGCGCATCCTGCGCGGACAAGGTGGAGGATACCATCACCGCCGTGCCCGGCTTCAGTCTGGCCGCCAGCCCCTGCTCGCCAAACAGAATTGCATTAACCTGCCGGGCATTCACGACCAGCAACAGGACAGCATCCAGGTGTTCGGCAAAGGCATGAGCCGACGACTGCGCGTCACGCGCGCCTGCCTGACGCAGCGTTTCGCAGGCCTGCGGATTCAGATCAACGCCCCATGTCGCCAGCCCAGCCCGGATGCAGGACTGCGCCGCGCCCATTCCCATTGAGCCTAAACCTATGACACAGATCTTTGAAGCGGGCATCGGTGGCCTCCCTTGTTAAATTAAGTGAATTTTTGGTCTCTGCTGTTAATAGTGGCAGGAAAGTGCGGGCAAAAACGTGCCGTATTTCACACAAATTAACTTCATGAGGCCACAGTTGAACATTTATTCACATCGGTCATGTGACTGTTATTGCCAGATATCACGGTCAAACCGCCACCAGCAAAGGGGATCTGGTGCAAAATTTCCGTGCGTCTTTGTGAAGGCATCCCCTACAATGTGAAAAAATGATAAACCGAGGTGTATATGATCCCCGTTGAGCGTCATCAACAGATTCTGGCACTGGTGGCCGAGCGCGGCGTAATGAGCATCGCCGAACTGACCGAGCGTTTTGACGTGTCACACATGACGATTCGTCGGGACGTGCAGAAGCTGGAGGAACAGGGCGCGGTGCTGTCGGTTTCCGGTGGCGTGCGCTCCGTTAACCGCCTGGCGAGCGAACCCTCGCACCTGACCAAGACCGCGCTGTGTAATGAAGAAAAAAACGCCATCGGCAAATTGGCCGCTCAGCTGATTCCGCCTGACAGCTGTATTTATCTGGATGCCGGTACGACCACACTGGCGCTGGCGCGGGAAATCGCCGACAGGGAGGACCTGTTAGTGGTCACCAATGATTTTATGGTGACCAATTTGCTGATGGAGGCGAGCCGCTGCCGGGTGATTCATACCGGTGGCACCGTCTGTCGGGATAACCGTTCCTGCATTGGCGATGCAGCCGCACGCCACCTGCGGCAACTGGCAATTGACATTGCCTTTGTCTCCACTTCCAGTTGGGGATTGCGCGGTTTGTTTACGCCGGATGAAGACAAGGTAGCGGTTAAACAGGCCGTGTGTGACGTCAGCAGCAAACGCGTGCTGCTCAGCGACAGCTCGAAATACGATAAAATCGCGACGTGGCTGGCCTTACCGCTGGAAAAGTTTGATGTGATTGTGACAGATGATCAGTTAAATGCCGCAGGACGGAATGCGTTACAGGCAGGAAGCTGGGAACTGATGCTGGCAAGTAAAAGCTGACAGAAAACGGCCCTGCTCTGTGAATGAGCAGGGCCGGGGGATTACACTTCTTCGCTAAACTGTGGAACGGGATTGCGGAAGCTGCGCGTCACAAAGGCCAGGTAAACAATACCAATCGCGGCCCAGATCAGTCCCAGCACCATAGAACTTTGCTCCAGGTTAACCCACAGTGCACCCACGGTCAGGGCACCCATCATCGGCAGAACCAGATACTGGACGTGATCTTTCAGGGTTTTATTCAGTTTTTCACGTACCCAGTACTGCGCAATCACTGACAGGTTAACGAAGGTAAACGCAACCAGCGCACCAAAGTTAATCAGCGCAGTCGCGGTGACCAGATCGAAGTTGATCGCCATCAACGCCACGGCACCTACCAGAATCACGTTCAGGGACGGCGTGCGCCATTTTGGATGGATATAGCCGAAGAAACGCTCCGGGAACACACCATCACGGCCCATCACGTACATCAGACGTGAAACGCCTGCGTGCGCTGCCATACCGGACGCCAGTACCGTGACCACAGAGAAGATCAGGATACCGATCTGCAACGCTTTACCGGCCACATACAGCATGATTTCAGGCTGCGACGAATCCGGCTCTTTAAAGCGCGAGATGTCCGGGAAATACAGTTGCAGGAAGTACGACGCGACAATAAACATCAGGCCACCAATCAGCGCGGTCAGGAAAATCGCACGCGGAATGGTACGTTCTGCATCTTTCGTTTCTTCTGACAGCGAACTGATACCGTCAAAACCGAGGAATGAGAAACACAGAATCGTCGCACCGGTGATCATCGGCACCACATGGGCGTTTTCAGACCAGAACGGTTTACTGCTTACCACTGTTCCCGCACCTTCGCCGTGCGCCACGCCGTAAATCACCATCGCGGTGATACCGACCATGACCACCACCTGAAGGATGACAATCACGCTGTTGAAGTTAGCGACCGTTTTGATGCCCTTAAGGTTGGAGAGCGTCATAAAGCCCACCAGCAGCACCACGAAAATCCACGACGGGATCCCTGGCACCAGGGTTTCAAAATAGTTTTTAGCCAACAGAATGTTGATCATCGGCATGAACAGATAGTCCAGCAGCGATGACCAGCCTACCATAAAGCCGACGTGCGGACTGATGGCCTTCTGAGCATAGGTATAAGCGGAGCCCGCAGATGGGAAGCGGCGTACCAGCTTACCGTAACTCACGGCGGTAAACAGGATCGCAATCAGGGCGAAAGCATAAGCGGTGGCAACGTGACCGTCCGTCAGGCCCGATACGATACCAAAGGTATCAAACAGGGTCATCGGCTGCATGTAGGCCAAGCCCATCATGACAACAGGAAGTAACGTCAGCGTTTTTTTCAGTTGGGCACGTTGTGGTGCGGCAGAGGTATTAAGCGACATGCTTCAGTCCTCCTTGCGCAGCAACCTGGCTGGGTTGATTCACAAGGAAACTGCGCATTAAGCGACAGGGAGTAAGGCTGGCGGCCAGCGCGGCGCCGTAGTCATCACGGAAACGTGTACCAGCCTGGGCTGGCAGAGTGTTAAACATCCCCATCTTTACATCCTCAATCTCACGCGGCTGCGTGTTTTCAGTGTTTATCTATCCGGGTGCGTGCCCGGCCTCGTTGGTGTCAGCTAAATGCTACGCGTTAAAAACAATATGCAAAAAAATAACCGGCGCGGTGAGCGTCGGTTATGTTCTGAATTTGCAGGGGGCGTATTTTGCCCTAACCCAACGCATTATTTCAAGACGTTGTCGCATAGAATGCAAAATTTTAATCAGGCGTTTTTCAGCATCCAGTCAATTTCGGTGGCAGTGATTAATCTTTCGAACTGCATAAGCTCATAATTTTTGCAGCTAAACCACACTTTGGCAAATTTCTCACCCAGTAATTTTTGTAAAGGATAGCTGCTTTCGAAGGCATAGAGTGCATCGCTCTGCCGAATCGGCAGCGCCAGCCCTTCCGCTTCATGGCCGTTTCCTTTAACCGGCTGTGGCAGCGGCAGCTGCGTATCGAGGCCGTGCAACATGCCGGCCAGAATGGTAGCCATGACGAGATAAGGATTCGCATCCGCCCCGGCTACCCGGTACTCGATGCGGCGACTTTCCAGATCGCCACAGGGAATACGCAACGCTACCGTACGGTTATTATGGCCCCACGACGCCTGCAAAGGAACGTAGGCATCGGGCACAAAACGACGGAAGGCATTGACGTTGGGGGCCAGCAGCGCCATGGAAGCAGGCATAAGGTCAATCATGCCCGCCAGCGTGCGTTTCAGCAGCGGGGAATCGCTTCCGTCATCACAGGCAAAGGCATTATGGTCAGCGGCATCAAGCATGCTGATATGGACGTGCATCCCGCTTCCGGCGTAGTCCTCATAGGGTTTTGCCATAAATGTTGCCGTCATGCCGTGGTTCTCTGCCACCTGGCGGATAAGGCGCTTGAGCTGGATAGCATGGTCGCAGGCGCTCAGCACATCACGGGTATGATGGAGATTGATTTCGAATTGCCCCGGCGAGGCTTCCGCCAGCGCGCCATCCGCAGGAATGCCCTGCAGACGGGCCAGCGCATCGATATCACGCAGGACATCGGCGAAGTGATCGAGATTATCCAGCGAGTAAACCTGGCTTTGTCTGTTGCGATCGTCACTGCCTGGCGCACAGGGCGGTTGAATATAGCCTTCTGCATCGCGCTTTTTATCGACCAGATAGAACTCCAGCTCTACCGCTACCACCGGAAACAGTCCACGATTACGCAGCTGTTGCCACAGCCGGTTCAGAACATTTCGGGGTTCAACGTCAAAGGGAGTGCCATCTTGGTTGCACATGGTTAACAGCAGTTGTGCAATGTGTTGCGGATCGGCGGCGGAAGGGACGAGTGTGCCATGGACGGGAAGGCAGAGGTTATCGGGTTCACCAAGCGACTGGCCCAGACCGGCCTCTTCGACGGTATTGCCGAGAATATCCATGGCAAAAACCGAGGCGGGAAAGTAGCAACCTTTTTCCAGCCTGGCTAAGGCCGAAACCGGGATGCGCTTACCGCGAAAAACACCATTTAAATCGTTGAGCAAGATATCGACATACTGCGTTTCAGGGTGGCGCTCCAGCCAGTTTTTCACTTCTTGCTGGAACGCGCTGGTTCGTCTCTCTTCACTGTGAAGCGTGAAGTCTTCTACTTCTACCAGGTTAGTCATGATTTCATCCGCCTTTGACCACAAAAATGGGAGTGCGTAATGCTCAAAAAAACCGCCACTCATCTAACATAGCTCTAACGTAAAAAGTGTGCAAATGTAACAAATCTGTTTGAAGATCGACCAATGGATTGCTAGATTGACAAAATATTGCACACTTAACCATCAGACATGCCCTTTTCGTCAAATATTTCGAACAGCAGTTAAGGGGGAAAGATGGGCATTATTTTTGACAAGCCTTTGATTGGCGTAGTGATGTGCCAGACGCACAATCAGGGCCACCCGGTTCAGTCTGTCCACAACAAATATCTTGATGCCATCGTCCTGGCGGGCGGCGTGCCGCTTGCCCTGCCCCATCACCTTATGGCTGCCCCGCATCTATCAGAAAACGCTATGGCTGTGCTGGACGGCATTCTGCTGACCGGGAGCCCCAGCCACCTGGAGCCCTGGCTGTATGGCGAAGAAGGCGAAGAGCCGGAGGCAGATGCCGGCCGCGATCGCCTGGCGTTTAACCTTATTACGCATGCTGTCGGCAAACAGATGCCGCTGCTGGGCATATGTCGGGGCATGCAGGAGCTGGTCGTGGCCAACGGTGGTGCCCTGTATCGCCACCTTGACCACCATCCGCAGTTTCAGCGCCACCATGCAGACGAGGATGCCTTACCTGAACAAACTTACGCACCCGCTCATGCCATCCAGATTGCACCGGGAGGATTGCTGGACAGGCTGCTGGGGCGTGCGCCGATCACCGTCAACTCCGTTCATCACCAGGGCATTCGTGAAGCGGGACCGCAGGTGCGCGTTGAGGCCCGTGCGCCCGATGGTCTGATTGAGGCGGTCAGCCTGCCAGCGCATCCTTTCGCCCTTGCCGTACAGTGGCATCCTGAATGGCAGCTGAAACCCGCCACGCCGTCCTTTGCGCTGTTTGACGGCTTTATTCAGGCCGCCCTGCACTATCACCAGAGGAAAAAGGTATGAATGATGCGGCTCAGGCTCCGGGACGCCGCCTGGCGCAGATCCGTCAGGCCATGGGACTGTCACAACGGCGCGTCGCGGAACTGGCCGGACTGACCCACAGCGCCATCAGTACTATCGAACAGGATAAGGTCAGCCCGGCGGTCAGCACGCTGCAAAAGTTGCTGAAGGTTTATGGCCTGTCTTTGTCTGCGTTTTTTTCGGAGCCGCATGCTGAGGACGCGCCCAAAGTGGTGGTCCGGCCTGAAGATCTGCTGGAAATCGGCAGTCAGGGCGTTTCGCTTAAACTGGTTGATAACGGCACGAAAACCCGGGCGTTAGGCATGTTACTGGAAACTTACCAGCCAGGTGCCAGCACCGGCGAAAAGTTACGCCATGCGGGCGAAGAGACCGGCACCCTGCTGGAAGGGCGCATCGTACTGGAAGTTAACGGTCAGCAATTTCATCTGACGGCCGGCGAAAGTTACGTGATCGATACGGGTTTGCCGCACAGTTTTACCAACCAGGCCGATGTGCCCTGTCGCATCGTCAGCGCCCATACGCCCGCCAATTTTTAATCAGGGACGTTCGCCAAGGAGCTTGATATGAATTACGTAGAAAACTACTACACCTCCACACGGAACCCCCATGCGCCCTGGCCGGTGCTGCAGGAAAGCATCCAGTGTGACGTTTGCATTATTGGTGCCGGTTTTACGGGCTTATCGGCCGGCCTGTTTTTAACCGAAGCGGGTTACGATGTGGTGCTGCTTGAAGCGGCTCGTGTTGGTTATGGTGCCAGTGGCCGCAATGGCGGCCAGGCCGTGAACTCCTACAGCCGCGACGTGGATGTGATTGAACAACGCTACGGCAAAGACAGCGCAAAAATGCTGGGCAGTATGATGTTTGAAGGCGGTGATATTATTCGTGATCGTATCGACCGTTACGCGATCGCCTGCGATTACCGCCCGGGCGGTATCTTCGCCGCGTTTAACCGCCGTCAGATGGCGCACCTGGCCAGTCAAAAAGCCGCCTGGCAGCGTTACGGTAACGACCAGCTTGAACTGCTAGATGAGCGCGGCATTCGTCGCGAGATCGGCTCAGAGCGCTATGTAGGTGGGCTGCTCGACAAACGCGGCGCACATCTGCATCCGCTGAATCTGGCGCTTGGAGAAGCCGAAGCCATTCGTCGCCACGGCGGTCGTATCTATGAACAGTCCGCCGCGTTAAGCGTCAGCTACGGTTCACCTAATCGGGTAAAAACGGCACAGGGAGAAGTCAGCGCCACGTTTCTGATTTTTGCCGGCAATGCTTATCTGCCTTCCGAACTCGAACCGCGCCTGAGTCGCAAAAGCATGCCGTGCGGCTCGCAAATCATTGCCACCGAACCGCTGTCCCGTGACCGGGCATTAGCGCTGTTACCCAACAACTATTCGGTAGAAGATTCCAATTATCTGCTGGACTATTTCCGCCTGACCGCCGACAACCGGCTGCTCTATGGTGGCGGTGTGGTTTATGGGGCGCGCGAGCCTGGCGATGTGATCACGATGATCCGGCCTAAAATGCTACGCACCTTTCCGCAGTTGCAGGACGTGAAGATTGATTTCGCCTGGAGCGGAAATTTTCTGCTGACGCTGTCGCGCATGCCACAGTTTGGTCGGCTGGAAAACAACGTCTACTTTATGCAGGGCGACAGCGGCCACGGCGTGACCTGCACGCACCTTTCCGGCAAGCTGATAAGCGAAGTGTTACGTGGGGATGCTGAGCGCTTTGATGCCTTCGCGAAGCTTCCGCATCTGCCCTTCCCTGGCGGACGGCGATTTAAAGTGCCGCTGACGGCCATGGGTGCCGCCTGGTATGCCTTACGCGACCGACTCGGCGTGTGATCAGGAACAGAACACGACGCTTTCCCCGCTAAGGGGAAAGCCACACTCACTCCAGCGGCATTTTCTGCGGATCGTCGTAGCGGTATTCAAAGCCCAGCTCGTGACAGATACGCGCGCCGTCAATCAACTTACCGCTGTCGTCGTGCGTCTGCGGTTCAAAGGTGGGCGGCGTCATGCCCAGCTGGCGCGACACACAGGGATAGAAATGGGCGCGGGACGGATGTTTCAACGCACACAGGTTGAACGTCCTGCCGCCTTTTGGCGTTTGCAGCAGCAGCATAATCGCCTCCACCACATCATCCAGATGCACCAGATTCACCCCGTGCGATCCATTGGGTAAATCCTGTTTGCCGGCCAGGAAGCGACCGGGATGCCGTTTCGGGCCCACCAGCCCGGCCAGACGCAATACATCGACGCTGGTGCCGGGTAAGTCGTGCAGCCAGTTTTCCAGGTCCACCAGCGTTTTGCCTGCCGTGGTTTCTGGTTGAAGCGGGCTTTTCTCCGTTTTGATACCGGCGCTGCCGCCATAGACGGAGGTGGAACTGGTAAAGATGATCCGTGGGACATTGCGCGCCAGCGCGGTATCCACCACGTTTTGTACTGCCTGCACATAGGCGTCGCCGCCCTCTGCCGTGCGGCTGGCGGGCAGGGTGACAACCAGCGCATTCACGTCAAACAGCGCCTCCAGGTCCTCGGCCTCACAGACCAGTTCGGGCGTCAGTTCAAGTTGAAACGCATCGATGCCACAGCGACGGGCCGCCTCTACGCCATCCGGCGTGGTTTTACTGCCGGTCACCTGCCAGCCTCGCGCGGTCAGCGCCATCGCAAGCGGCATGCCCAGCCAGCCGAGTCCTACAATTGCGACCTTTTTCATATTGTCTCCTGCTGCGAACGTCAAGATTCAGCCATCTTAAGCTGCCCCTGAGTTGCAAACCAGTGCAAAGTGTTTCTGTGCTTTGCGAAGAACAACATTAAAAAAGAGTTGCCAATTTCAACTATCTTCGTTAGGTTAATTCCACACAAATGAATAACTTTTCATTATCGAGAATTTTATGACACGCGTTCAGTTCAACCATCATCACCACCATCACCCTGACTAGTCTTTCAGGCGATGTGTGCTGGAAGACGTCTAGGATCTTCCAGTGGTGCGAACGCAAGAGAACCCCCGGAAGATCGTCTTCCGGGGGTTTTTTTATGGGCTGACGCAAAATACGCATTCAGGACAGGTTAATTAAGGGGACAGGAACAATGTTAGACAATAGCCGTTTACGCATAGCTATGCAGAAATCAGGTCGGTTGAGCGATGATTCACGCGAGCTGCTGGCGCGCTGCGGGATCAAAATCAATCTTCAGCAACAGCGTCTGATCGCCTTCGCTGAAAATATGCCTATTGATATTCTGCGCGTGCGCGATGACGATATTCCGGGCCTGGTGATGGACGGCGTAGTCGACCTGGGCATTATCGGCGAAAACGTGCTGGAAGAAGAGTTACTGACGCGCCGCGCACAGGGGGAAGATCCTCGCTACTTCACGCTGCGTCGCCTCGACTTTGGCGGCTGTCGTCTGTCACTGGCCATGCCGGTCGATGACGCGTACACCGGCCCGCAGTGCCTGAACAATGCCCGCATCGCCACCTCCTATCCTCACCTGTTAAAACAGTATCTCGACAAGCAAGGTATCGCCTTTAAATCCTGTCTGCTGAACGGCTCGGTCGAAGTGGCGCCGCGTGCCGGCCTGGCCGATGCGATCTGCGATCTGGTCTCCACCGGTGCCACGCTGGAAGCGAACGGTCTGCGTGAAGTGGAAGTCATCTATCGTTCTAAAGCCGTGCTGATTCAGCGCGACGGCGACATGCCCGCGGCCAAGCAGGAGCTGATCGATAAAATGATGACCCGTATTCAGGGCGTGATTAAAGCACGTGAATCCAAATACATCATGTTGCATGCACCGAGCGAGCGTCTGGAAGAAGTCATCAGCCTGCTGCCGGGTGCCGAGCGTCCAACCGTGTTACCGCTGGCGGGCGATGTGAGCCGTGTGGCAATGCACATGGTGAGCAGCGAAACGCTGTTCTGGGAAACCATGGAAAAACTCAAAGCGCTGGGTGCCAGTTCGATTCTGGTGCTGCCAATCGAAAAAATGCTGGAGTAAACGATGAGCAAAATCATGACACCCGTGAACTGGCAGGCGTGCAGCGCAGAGGCGCAACAGGCGCTGCTGGCACGCCCGGCGCTGTCTGCCTCTGACAGCATCAGTCAGATTGTGCGTGACGTTCTGGCGCGCGTGAAAAGCGAAGGCGACGCAGCTCTGCGCGATTTTAGCGCGCGCTTTGACAAGGTTGAGCTGACGGATTTTCGCGTGACCGCTGAGCAGATGCAGGCTGCCAGCGATCGTCTCAGTGATGAACTCAAACAGGCAATGGCGGTGGCGGTCGCCAATATCGAGACTTTCCACCGTGCGCAGATTCTGCCAGCTGTGGATATCGAAACCCAGCCGGGCGTGCGTTGCCAGCAGGTGACGCGCCCGATGCAATCGGTCGGCCTCTATATTCCCGGGGGGTCCGCCCCGCTGTTTTCCACCGTATTGATGCTGGCGACACCGGCACGTATTGCCGGATGCGGCCGCGTGGTGCTGTGCTCACCGCCGCCGATTGCCGACGAGATTCTCTATGCGGCCCAGCTGTGTGGCGTAGAAGAAGTATTTCAGGTGGGCGGTGCGCAGGCCATTGCCGCCCTGGCCTTCGGCACCGAGACCGTGCCGAAAGTGGCTAAAATTTTCGGACCGGGCAACGCCTGGGTCACCGAAGCCAAACGTCAGGTCAGCCAGTGCCTCGATGGCGCGGCTATCGATATGCCCGCGGGCCCGTCAGAAGTGCTGGTGATCGCCGACGACGGTGCCACGCCCGCGTTCGTGGCGTCCGACCTGTTGTCTCAGGCGGAACACGGGCCGGATTCTCAGGTGATTCTGCTGACGCCTTCACAGGGACTGGCTGAGCGCGTGGCTGACGCTGTCGAACAACAGCTGGCGCAGCTGCCGCGTGCCGCCACGGCCCGTAAGGCGCTGGAAAGCAGCCGCCTGATCGTGGCCCGCGATTTGCAACAGTGTGTGGCGATTTCCAACCGCTATGGTCCGGAGCACCTGATTCTGCAAACCCGCACGCCGCGCGACCTGGTTGAGCAAATCACCAGCGCAGGCTCCGTGTTCCTGGGCGACTGGTCGCCCGAGTCTGCAGGCGATTATGCCTCCGGCACGAACCATGTGCTGCCGACCTATGGTTATACCGCGACCTGCTCCAGCCTGGGGCTGGCCGACTTCCAGAAACGTATGACGGTACAGGAACTGACGCCGCAGGGCTTTATGGATCTCGCCGCCACCATTGAAACCCTGGCCGCCGCGGAGCAACTGGATGCCCACAAAAATGCCGTCACGTTGCGCGTCAGCGCGCTCAAGGAGCAAGCATGAGTCAGGATATTGAAAAACTGGCCCGCGCCAATGTGCGTGCGCTGACGCCTTATCAGTCGGCGCGTCGTCTGGGCGGCAACGGTGATGTCTGGCTGAATGCTAACGAGTTTCCGCTGCCGGTGCCCTTTGAGCTGTCGCAGCAAACCCTGAACCGCTACCCGGAGTGCCAGCCGAAGCAGGTAATCACCCGCTATGCGGCTTACGCGGGCCTGTCTCCTGAGCAGGTGCTGGTCAGCCGCGGCGCAGATGAAGGCATTGAGCTATTGATGCGGGCGTTCTGTGAGCCCGGCAAAGACGCGATTCTGTTCTGCCCACCGACGTACGGTATGTACAGCGTCAGCGCGGAAACCATCGGCATTGAGTACCGTACCGTGCCGGCACGTGAAGACTGGCAGTTGAACCTGCCCGCGATTGCCGAACAGCTCGACGGTGTGAAAGTCGTTTATATGTGCAGCCCGAACAACCCCACGGGCAACCTGATTGATCAGGACGCTATCCGTCAGCTACTGGCGATGACCGCCGGCAAAGCGCTGGTCGTCGCGGATGAAGCCTATATTGAATTTTGTCCACAGGCGACGCTGGCGGGCTGGTTGCGCGAATATCCGCACCTGGTCATTCTGCGCACCCTGTCGAAAGCCTTCGCGCTGGCCGGTCTGCGCTGCGGATTTACGCTGGCGAATAAACCGGTTATCGACCTGCTGATGAAGGTGATTGCGCCCTATCCGCTGGCGACACCGGTGGCCGACGTGGCGGGCCAGGCACTGAGCGACGAAGGGATTGCCTTAATGCGCCAGCACGTCGATGAGCTGAATGCCAACCGTAGCTGGTTGTTTGAACAGTTGCCGCAAATTCGCGTCGTGGAGCAGGTCTTCCCCAGCGAAACCAACTATATTTTGGTGCGCTTTACCGATTCACCAAAGGTGTTTAAAACCTTGTGGGATCAGGGCATTATTTTGCGTGACCAAAACAAGAACCCCGGCCTCGCAGGTTGTCTGCGCATCTCGGTGGGAACCCGCACCGAGTGCGAACGCCTGATCGCCGCGCTGCAAGCCTTATCTCTGGAGTAAGCATGAGTCAGAAGACCCTTTTTATTGACCGCGATGGCACGATTATCTCCGAACCGCCGCAGGACTTTCAGGTGGATCGGATGGACAAGCTGGCGTTTGAACCGGACGTCGTGCCTGCACTGCTGGCGCTGCAGGACGCAGGCTATCAGCTGGTGATGATTACCAATCAGGACGGTCTGGGCACGGACAGTTTTCCACAGGCGGACTTCGATGGCCCACACACGCTGATGATGCAGATTTTGTCATCGCAGGGCATTCGTTTTAGCGATGTGCTGATTTGTCCCCATAAGCCTGAAGACCACTGCGCGTGCCGTAAGCCGAAAACCCAGATGGTTGAGGCCTGGCTGGCTGAAGGCGCCCTTGATACGGCCAACAGCTATGTGATTGGCGATCGCCAGACCGATATTCAGCTGGCGGAAAATATGGGGATTCAGGGCATTCGCTATGGCGCAGAAGGTCAGGACTGGAAAGCGATTCAGCAGCAGCTGACGCAGCGCGACCGCTACGCGCTGGTCCAACGCAACACCAAAGAAACCCAGGTCCGCGTGGAACTGTGGCTGGACCGCGAAGGCGGCAGTAAGATCAACACTGGCGTCGGCTTCTTTGATCATATGCTGGACCAGATTGCCGTGCACGGCGGCTTCCGTATGAACATCGACGTCAACGGTGACCTGTATATTGACGATCACCACACGGTAGAAGATACCGGTCTGGCATTGGGCGAAGCGCTGCTGAAAGCGTTGGGCGATAAGCGCGGCATTGGCCGTTTTGGCTTTGTGCTGCCGATGGATGAGTGCCTGGCGCGCTGTGCGCTGGATATCTCTGGTCGTCCACATATCGAATTTAAAGCGGAATTCAGCTATCAGCGCGTTGGCGATCTGAGCACCGAGATGGTCGAGCACTTCTTCCGTTCCCTGTCCTACGCCATGATGAGCACCCTGCACCTGAAAACCAAAGGGAAAAACGATCATCACCGTGTGGAAAGTTTATTCAAAGCCTTTGGCCGGACCTTACGTCAGGCGATTCGCGTTGAGGGAAATACCCTGCCGAGCTCTAAAGGAGTGCTGTAATGAACGTGGTGATCCTGGATACAGGCTGTGCCAACCTGTCGTCGGTAAAGTGGGCCGTTGAACGTCTGGGCTATACGCCAGAGGTCAGTCGCCATCCGGATGTCGTCCTGCGCGCCGATAAGTTGTTTCTGCCCGGCGTTGGCACCGCGCAGGCGGCCATGAACCAACTGCAGGAGCGTGAGCTGATTGAGCTGGTCAAGGCCTGTACGCAGCCGGTGCTGGGTATTTGCCTGGGCATGCAGCTGCTGGGCAGCCACAGCGAGGAGAATGGCGGTGTGCCCACGCTGGGCATTATCGACCAGCCCGTGTCACTGATGGATACACAGGGTTTGCCGTTACCGCACATGGGCTGGAACCAGATCACCGCTCAGGCCGGTAATCATCTGTTCCGCGGCATTGATGAAGGCAGCTACTTCTACTTCGTACACAGCTTTGCGATGCCCGTAAATGCCAGCACCATTGCGCAGTGTCACTATGGTCAGGCGTTCACGGCCGCGGTACAGAAAGATAACTTCTTTGGCGTGCAGTTCCACCCGGAACGCTCTGGCAAAGTCGGCGCGCAGTTGCTGAAAAACTTCCTGGAGATGTAATGATTATCCCCGCATTAGATTTAATTGATGGCAAGGTTGTGCGCCTGCATCAGGGTGATTATGCCCGTCAGCGCGATTACGGCAGCGATCCGTTACCCCGCTTACAGGATTACGCACGCCAGGGCGCAACGGTACTGCACCTTGTGGATTTAACCGGTGCTAAAGATCCGGCGAAACGCCAGATTACCTTACTGAAAAGCCTGCTTAACGGCGTGGATGCGGTGGTCCAGGTTGGCGGCGGCATTCGCAGTCGGGAAGACGTTAAAGCGTTACTGGACGCGGGTGCCAGCCGTGTGGTGGTAGGGTCGACCGCCGTCAAACAGCCCGAGGAAGTGAAAGCCTGGTTTACCGAGTTTGGCCCGGACGCGATTGTGCTGGCGCTGGACGTTCGTATTGATGCGACCAACCGCAAAGAGGTGGCGATTAGCGGCTGGCAGGAAGCTGCGGGCGTTACGCTCGAAGAGGTCATTGAACAGTTCCAGCCTGTCGGGCTGAAGCATGTTCTGTGCACCGACATTTCCCGTGATGGTACGCTCAGCGGGTCGAACGTGGATCTGTATAAAGAAGTGACCGCACGCTTTCCGCAGATTGCGTTTCAGTCCTCAGGCGGTATTGGTGAACTCAGTGACGTTGCCGCCCTTCGCGGCAGCGGTGTTCAGGGCGTGATCGTCGGACGTGCGCTACTGGAAGGCAAATTTACAGTTTCGGAGGCCATAGCATGCTGGCAAAACGGATAATTCCTTGTCTCGATGTGCGTGACGGTCAGGTGGTAAAAGGCGTTCAGTTTCGTAACCACGAAATTATTGGCGACATCGTGCCGCTGGCGCAGCGCTATGCGCAAGAAGGTGCGGACGAGCTGGTGTTTTACGATATCACCGCTTCATCGGACGACCGCGTAGTGGATAAAAGCTGGGTTGCGCGCGTTGCCGAAGTCATCGACATTCCGTTCTGCGTGGCAGGCGGCATCAAAACCCCGGAAGACGCCGCGCGGATTCTGGAGTTTGGTGCGGACAAAATTTCCATTAACTCCCCTGCGCTGGCCGATCCTTCATTGATCACCCGCCTGGCCGACCGCTTTGGCGTCCAGTGCATCGTGGTCGGTATTGATACCTGGTTTGATGACGCCAGCGGGAAGTACCATGTTAATCAGT
This sequence comes from Pantoea sp. SGAir0183, assembly GCF_043545505.1. Lineage (NCBI taxonomy): Bacteria > Pseudomonadati > Pseudomonadota > Gammaproteobacteria > Enterobacterales > Erwiniaceae > Pantoea > Pantoea sp. SGAir0183. The sequence continues at coordinate 1,596,307 of NZ_CP028053.1, read as the reverse complement.
ATACCGGCGACGAATCCCGCACCCGCGTGACCCAGTGGGAAACGCTGGACTGGGTGCAGGAAGTGCAGAAACGGGGCGCAGGCGAGATTGTCCTCAACATGATGAACCAGGACGGCGTGCGCAACGGTTATGACCTGGTGCAGTTGAAGAAGGTACGTGATGTCTGCAAGGTACCGCTGATCGCCTCTGGCGGTGCGGGTACCATGACTCACTTCCTTGAAGCCTTTGAGCAGGCCAATGTCGATGGCGCGCTGGCGGCGTCGGTTTTTCACAAACAAATTATTAATATCGGCGAGCTGAAACGCTTTCTGATCGACAACGGTGTGGAGATTCGTGCGTGTTAACTGAACAACAACTGGCCCGGTTAGACTGGGAAAAAACCCAAGGCATGATGCCGGTCATCGTCCAGCACTCTGTTTCTGGTGAAGTTCTGATGCACGGTTATATGAATCAGGCGGCGCTGGAAAAAACGCTGCAGGACGGCAACGTGACGTTCTTTTCACGCACCAAAAACCGTCTGTGGACCAAAGGCGAGACCTCAGGACACTTTCTACAGGTCGTGAGCATCACACCTGACTGCGACAACGACACGTTGCTGGTGCTGGCCAACCCGATTGGCCCCACCTGCCATCTGGGCACCTCCAGCTGCTTCTCCCCTGCTGCGCCTGACTGGACGTTCCTCTATCAGTTGGAACAACTGCTGGCGTCTCGTAAGCAGGCCGACCCGGAAAGCTCTTACACCGCCAGACTCTATGCCAGCGGCACCAAACGGATTGCGCAGAAGGTCGGTGAAGAAGGCGTGGAAACCGCGCTGGCTGCCACGGTGAACGATCGTGAGGAACTGACGAACGAAGCATCCGATCTGATCTATCACCTGCTGGTACTGCTGCAGGATCAGGATCTGGATCTCAGCACCATCATCAATAACCTGCGCGCCCGTCATAAGTGACAGACTGCGTTACGGCTGCTCGACGGTTTGCTGAGCAGCCTTTCCCGTCCATTTGACCTGTAAGGATTTTACCGTGACTACGCATGAAAAACTCATTGCTCTGCTCGACCAGCATCGCGCGCGTTACCGCCTGATGCAGCATGAGGCAACCGGCAAATGTGAAGCCGTTGCCAAAATTCGCGGCACGGCAGTCGGACAGGGCGCAAAGGCGCTGGTGTGTCATGTGAAAGGCAATGGCGTCAAACAACATGTTCTGGCGGTACTGCCTGCGGATCAGCAGGCCGATCTCAGTAAAGTCGCCTCAGCCGTAGGCGGACGCCGGGCATCCCTTGCCTCGCCCGCAGAGGTCGATGTGCTGACCGGCTGCGTATTTGGTGCGATTCCCCCGTTCAGCTTTCATCCTGATTTAACTGTGGTGGTCGACCCGCTGCTGTTTGAGCGCTATGACGAGATTGCCTTTAACGCCGGCGTACTCGACCAGTCTGTCGTACTGAATACCCAGGATTACCGTGGCCTTTGCCAGGCTAACATTGTGAAAATCATCCTCTAATTGCCATCATCCCGGGTGAAAGGTACTCTGCGTAATACACTATTACGACAACAGAAGACCGAAAACGATGGCAATCACTTCTCTGAAAACCCGTTTACACAAAGCGTTAGCGCTGGCCCTCCTGGCTGGCTGCGCGTTTGGCGCCCAGGCGAAAATTGAGCAGGTTCGCTTCGCTGTTGATCCCACCTATCCCCCTTTTGAATCCAAAACGCCGCAGGGGAAGCTGGTCGGCTTTGATATCGATTTAGGTAACGCGCTGTGCGCGCAGATGCAGGCCAAATGTGTCTGGGTGGAGAGCCAGTTCGACGGGATGATTCCGGCGCTTAAAGCGCGTAAATTCGACGCCATTCTGTCTGATATGGGCATCACCGAAGAGCGACTGAAGCAAATCGACTTTACCGTGCCGCTGTACGATACGCACACCCAGCTTATCGCGCGTAAGGGGTCGGGCCTGTTGCCCACCCCGGAATCGCTGAAAGGCAAAACCGTAGGCGTAGAACAAGGCACTGTGCAGGAGCGTTATGCCCGGGCAAAATGGCAACCTTTTGGCGTGACGGTCGTGCCCTATGGCGATCAGGCGCAGGTTGAAAGTGATCTGGTGGCCGGGCGCCTTGATGCGGTCTTTACCGATGCGGCTCAGGCGGCAAACGGTTTTCTCAAACAACCTCAGGGCAGCGCGTTTGAACTGGCCGGGCCGATTGTGAAAGACCCGATCATCGGGCCGGGCACGGCGATTGGCCTGCGTAAAGGCGATACCGAACTGAAAACTGCGCTGGATGATGCCTTCGCTGCCATTAAGAAAAATGGCACCTTTGACAAACTGCAAAAGAAATATTTCGCCACGGATATTTCCATTCAACCGTAACGTCAGGGCAGGCTTTTTCCCCCTCCTCCGCCTGCATGACTATACTCAATGATTTTATGGGCGGCATTTGTCCGCCCCTGAACCGACAAAAGGACATTAACACGGTATGTACCAACAACATCACCCTTTGTTAAGCGCCTCTCTCGGCACCCAGCGTGAAATTATCAGTTTTCATTTTGGCGATGATCACAGTCGCCAGGTCTATATTCAGGCTTCCTTACATGGCGACGAGATCCCGGGGATGGCGGTGGCCTGGTATCTTAAGCCGCGTTTACAGGCGCTGGAATCTGCCGGACGACTCAAAGCTTTTTTCTCCCTGATACCGGTATCCAATCCGCTGGCCCTGAGCCAACACTGGCACGGTACACATCTGGGACGCTTCCACGCACAGTCCGGCCAGGATTTTAACCGCAAATTCCCGTCTCTGGGGGCGCTTCTGGCGGGGGAACTGGCCGAGACGCTGACCCAGAATGAGAGTCAGAACCGGCAGCTGATTCGTGATGCGATTGACCGTTACTACCGTGACACAATCGCCAAAACTGAACTGGAAGCCCAGCGTTATACGCTGATGCGCATGGCCAGTCAGGCCGATCTGATGATTGATTTGCATTGTGACTGGGAGGCGGTTCCACACCTTTACACCACGCCACATGCATGGCCGGATATCGAACCCTTAGCACGCTGGCTGGGCAGTGAAGTGCAGCTACTGGCACAGATCTCGGGGGGGGAGCCCTTTGACGAAGCCTGCTGTGAACCCTGGCTGACGCTGGCTGAAAAATTTGGTGAAACATTCCCGATGCCGCGCGGCCTGCTACCGGTAACGCTGGAGCTACGTGGCGTACGTGATGTCTCGCCTGAACAGGCTGAACAGGACGCAGATGCGATCATTAACGCGTTGCAGGAATCCGGCTATATCTCCGCGGCCGATACGTCCGTGTCCGTTGAAGTCGCTGCGCCGGTGATTGGCGGTGATGAGCTGGTGTCGGTGGTGAGCGGCGGCGAGGATGTGGTCGGTGTGGATGAGAGCGGCACCGGACTGGGTGCGCCTGGTGTAGCGCAGGCCGCAGAAGAAGGCAATATTATCAAGCAGCGACACACTGAAGGCACGTCGGCTTTAATGCCGCCGCTTAAAAATCCCCCGACGCCGCTGGCGGGTTGTGAATATGTTCACTCACCGGTATCGGGCCTAATCCTGTATCGCAAACCGCTAGGCGCGCGAATCCGTCCAGGAGAAGTGGTTGCGGAGATTGTTGATCCTGTCACCGACCACATCACGCCGCTGGTCGCAGAATTTGGAGGCGTGCTATACGCGCGGCACTGGGCCAGATTTGCGACGGCAGGCATGCTGGTGTTAAGGCTGGCGGGCGATAAGGCGGTGAGGAGTGGGGAGTTGTTAGTCGGTTAAAAAAAGGCTTCCCTTGGGAAGCCTTTAAACATTTTAAAATCGGGTGATTAGTCTAACCACTCAGTATGGAACACACCGTCTTTATCAATACGCTTGTAAGTATGTGCGCCGAAGTAGTCACGCTGTGCCTGAATCAGGTTAGCGGGCAGCACTTCTGAACGATAGCTATCGTAGTAAGCGATCGCCGCAGAGAATGTCGGTGTAGGAATACCGTTCTGAATCGCATAAGACACCACATCACGCAGTGCCTGCTGATACTGATCCGCGATATCTTTGAAGTACGGTGCCAGCAGCAGGTTAGCAATACCCGCATCTGCTGCGTAAGCATCAGTAATTTTCTGCAGGAACTGGGCACGGATGATACAGCCGGCACGGAAAATCTTAGCGATTTCTCCGTAATGCAGATCCCAGTTATTCTCTTCGGACGCAGCACGCAGTTGTGAGAACCCCTGCGCGTAAGAAACAATCTTGCCCAGATAGAGCGCGCGGCGTACTTTCTCAACGAATTCAGCTTTATCGCCGGTAAAGGCTTTTGCCTGCGGGCCACTCAGCACTTTTGACGCGGCAACACGTTGTGATTTCAGCGATGACAGATAGCGGGCAAACACCGATTCGGTGATAAGGGATAACGGCTCGCCCAGGTCCAGAGAGCTCTGGCTGGTCCATTTACCGGTGCCTTTGTTAGCGGCTTCATCAAGGATGACATCAACCAGGTAATGTCCGTCTTCATCTTTTTTGGTGAAGATATCTTTGGTGATATCGATGAGATAGCTGCTCAGTTCACCATTGTTCCAGTCAGTAAAAGTTGCGGCCAACTCTTCGTTATTCAGACCCAGTGCACCTTTCAGCAGCGCATAAGCTTCGGCAATAAGCTGCATGTCGCCATATTCGATACCGTTGTGGACCATCTTAACATAGTGACCCGCACCGTCCGGACCGATGTATGTCACGCAAGCCTCGCCATCTTCAGCACGAGCGGCAATTTTATCCAGGATAGGTGCAACCAGCTCATAGGCTTCTTTCTGGCCACCAGGCATGATAGATGGACCTTTCAGAGCGCCCTCCTCACCACCGGAAACGCCGGTACCGATAAAGTTAAAGCCCTGATCAGAAAGTTCTTTGTTGCGACGAATGGTATCTTTGTAGAAGGTATTACCACCATCGATCAGGATATCGCCTTTATCAAGATGCGGGGTGAGTGAGGCGATAGTCTTGTCAGTCGCTTCACCTGCCTGAACCATCAGCAGAATGCGGCGTGGTTTTTCCAGCGAATCGACAAACTCTTCAACGGTGTAGAACGGCGCAAGCTTCTTACCCGGATTCTCAGCGATCACTTCATCGGTCTTCTCGCGTGAGCGGTTGAAGACAGAAACGGTGTAACCGCGGCTCTCAATGTTTAAAGCCAGGTTGCGGCCCATGACTGCCATACCGACAACACCGATTTGTTGCTTGGACATTTTTTACTCCTGTCTGAAGGGTCACATCACACACAACTGTGTATGAACAAAAGTGAGAGACATGTTAACTCACTCTGGATCAAAAGAGGTAGTGATTGATGCTATTAGGAAAACAGCGAAGGCTATTAAAAATCCATAAATTTATGGACTTAAGAGTCAGTTAAGCGCTTAAGAGTCCGAACAAGGATAAGATTGTTCATCACTCAGGTACTGACAGTTGCACGAATATGAGAGTATGTAAAAATAACCATATAAATAGTATATAAAAAAACCAACTAGCGTTGGTGGAGTTGGTGAATTTATGCGGAAAAGCGTATAGTTATGGAGATTTAGCATAAAACGTGAAACATAGCGAACCGTGAGAATGATGCCTGCATTACAGAAATTTCTTACTACTTTTCATTCAGATTTATGCGTATAAATTGCTTTATGATTGCTTAGCAAGCGTTTCAACACATTGTTTTTAAATGAATTTAAACACAAATGGCATGCGCTGTTTGTAAAAAAGCCCTGAAACTGCAGCCAAAGCTTTTGTTGTAGTTAAGCTTATGAAAAAACTTGAAGACTTCAATGTAGTGCACTGGTAGCTGTAAAGCCTGGGGCGGTAGCGTGGCTTAAAAAAACCATTAAAATCAGTGAGCTACAGCGACACCAAATCAAACGGTCACCCTAATGCCTGATACGTATGATCATCTCTTTCTCATTCCAATGAAAGACGTAGATATTGAATTGATAAATAAAGTGAGTGATGAATATTGTGAAAAGTCAAGAAGATTAAGCTTTCTTATTAGTTTACCTAACAAAAAAAGTGCTGATTTTTGCAGATCTTTTTTTGACAAAAAAGAAAACGTGCTCATTATTCATCCAGAGACGCAACTTAACAGAACTGCTCACTGGAAGTTTTTGGTCGATAACGCAACAAGAAACTTTAACTTCAAAACATTTTCGTTTTACTTCTGTGGGGATGATTTGTTACTTGAAAACTTCCCTTCGCTGGAAATGGATAGTGATTTATATATAAATGACTATTTCATCAATAGTTGGGAGAGTTTAAAAGAAAATGCTTCAGCTAAAGAATTAAACATTAAAGCCGCTGAGCAGGTTATAAAAACTAATTTTATAAAAGGAAAACCACTCCTTGCGCCTCTACAAAAAATAATATTTTCTAAAAAAACCATCCATAAGATATATTTCAAAGAAAAGTACGGTTATGTAAGTGATCAACTAATGATTTATAGCTTATTGGAGTTGGGTTTTACAATTAAATTCATCAAATCCCCCTTTTATAAATTGAATGAAACAAAAAGAGCATACTTAAACACACTCAGTGTATTTGAGATCATCAAGCAGCAAGTATACTTATATAGAAAAATAAAATGCTATATTGGTATTCCAATGATTATACTCAGGACCATTGTTAAATTCTGCATAATTGACAACTTAAAGAAACACATACCATGAAAAAACTGATTGTTGACATTGATATGACCCTGACCAAAGGTAAAGGTGAAAATGGATATGAAGATGCCATTGTTAACCGAGACTTGCTGGAAAAAATAAAAGAATACAAAGAGCTGGGTTTTACTATAGTGTTAAACACAAGTAGAAATATGAATTCGTTTAACAATAATGTGGGGCTCATCAATAAGAACACCTTACCGGTTATTATTAAATGGTTAGAAGAAAATGAGATACCATACGACGAAATCTATGTCGGAAAACCATGGTGCGGCCATGAAGGCTTTTACATAGATGACAAGGCTATTCGCCCAAGTGAATTCATTAATATGTCTTATGATGAGATTATTGAGCTGTTAAGGAAAGAAAAATGATTATCATATTGTCAGCTCAGTACGTTGATCAGGATTTACGTGCCGAGTTTGGACAGCTACCCCCTGCATTTCTACCTGTAGGGAATAAAAGACTTTACACTTACCAAATAAAACACATTCGTGATGAAAATAAAAATGAGAAGATATTTTTAACACTACCTAAAAGTTTTAATATGTCTTCATGGGATGAAAAGGTTCTATCAGAATTATCTGTGGAAATAATTCGTATTGATGAAACTTTTTCTCTTGGCCAAAGCATCGCTTTTAGCCTGGCTTCGAGTTGTAGTGCCGAAGATGAGCACGTTGTTATTTATTACGGTGATACTTTATTACGTTCACCTTTAAACATCGATGAAAATAACAAAGATGTTATATTTACTGCACACTCAGACTTCAATTATTCATGGATGGTCATGAATAATGCGTTTGAAAGTAATGAATCCGTATTTTGCGGTATTTTAGCAATATCTAAACCGCAACTGCTAATCCGCAACTTAATAAGTTCAAAATTTGAACTCGCCGAAAGTTTGGTGAAATATCACGAGACAACACCTTTTAGCCAACAATATCGAGAAGATTGGCTCGACTTCGGCCATCTCAATACTTTTTATGATTCTAAGACAATTGTTTCAACAGCAAGAGCGTTCAATGAATTAACTATAAACAAGTATTATGTAGAAAAACGCTCGGTTAAGAAAGAAAAGCTTCAAGCAGAAGCGAACTGGTTTAGTAATATCCCAGAAGAAATGGCTTATTATGCTCCAATGCTGATAAGTCATGGGGATGAAGATGAAGTTTATAAATATAAGCTTGAATATCTTTATTCTCCTACTCTCACCGAATTATTTGTTTATGGTAATCATCCAAAAGCTATCTGGGCGCACATTATAACGTCCTGTTTTACTTTCATAGAAAAATGTTATGAAATCCCCGCAAGTTCTGTTGATGACGATTTCTATACATCATTAGTATCAAAGAATGAGAGTCGTCTTGAAGAATTTACCAAAGATAATCCTCGCTACAACAAAATAATACAAGACGCTGAAGGAAATAAGTTTGAGCTTAAACAGATGCTTCATGAGATGCATGATCTAATTAGTAAAGAATCAAAAAGTACTTTCATCCATGGCGATTTTTGTTTCAGTAACATTCTGTATGATTTCAAGAAAAACGACATTAAAGTCATCGATCCCAGAGGAATAGACTTTAATGGACTATTAAGTATCTATGGTGACATTCGTTATGACCTTGCTAAAATATTACACTCAGCAATTGGTAAATACGATTATATAATTTCTGACAGGTTTATCGTTAATGATGATGGTTTAACACTTAAATTGACCATTCCTGATAGCAGCGCCGATCTTAGCGATTTAGTAAGAAAACAATTCGAAAAATCAGCTTTTTCTTATAAAGAGATTCTCGCAATTACGACAACATTGTTTCTATCAATGTTACCTTTACACTATGACAGGCCGGATCGGCAGTCAGCGTTTGTAGCAACGGCTATAAATCTTTATAAGGAAGTAAAAAAATGATTATTATTCCTATGGCTGGCCTCAGCAGCCGTTTTTTTAAAGCAGGCTATACTCAACCTAAGTACAAGCTTGAAGCTCATGGAAAAACTCTTTTCGAATGGTCAGTCAAAACATTTGAAGATTATTACGATTCCGAAAAATTTATATTTATTTGTCGCGATGTTTACGACACCCCCTCCTTTGTGGCTTCTGAAATTGATAAAATAGGCATCAAAGATTTTGAAATCGTGGTTCTGAGTTCCGAAACTCGCGGCCAGGCTGAAACGGTTTTTTTAAGCTTAGATAAAGTCCCTAATGATGTCCCATTTGTCGTTTTCAACATTGATACTTACGAAAAAGAGTTTAAATTTTTTGAGACTCAAAACGATGCTTATTTGGAAGTTTTTAAAGGTGAAGGTGAACATTGGTCTTTTGCCCTACCAGATGGCAACACATCAAAAGTTGTGAAAACAACAGAAAAAGTGCGTATTTCAGATTTGTGTTCAAATGGAGTATATGGATTTAAGAATAAAGAGATTTACATCAATGCTTACATCGAAATGCAACGAGAAAGTAGAGGTGAACTGTATATAGCGCCGATGTTTAACTTTATTATTGATAAAAAAATGAGCGTTCATTATAAATTAACGTCCATTGAGAAACATATCTTTATGGGTACACCGGCAGAATACACTGATTTTTTGGGCACAGATAATGTTTAAACTGGCGTTAAAAGATATATTTGATGGATTTAAGAAATATCAGTTTTGGAGCTATATGGCTTGGCAAGAAATTGTCATCCGTTATCGCAGAAGTATTTTGGGTCCATTCTGGATCACTGCAAGTACAGCCATATATGTTGTTTCAATATCAACAGTATTTTCAACACTATTTAATCAAGATATAAAGCATTATTTGCTTTATATGTCACTTGGTATTCTGGTTTGGAATTACATTAACCAAACCATTATTGAATCAGCAGATTCTTTTATTGCCTGCGCCGGATTTATAAAGCAAATCAAAATTGAAAGAAGCGTCTTTATATATCAATCTGTTGCGCGAAACTTCTACTTCTTCCTTCATAATGCCATTATACTGGTCATATGCTTAATTTTTTTTGATAGTACACTGACTTTTTATACTGTTGGTAAGGCATTGTTTGGATTATGTATTCTAACGTTTAATATTTTCTTTATGTCTTTAACACTGGCATGTATTTGCACACGATTCATGGACCTACGCCAAATAGTTGCATCTATCCTGCAAATTGGTTTTTTAGTTACTCCTGTTATGTGGATACCGACTGAGTCAATGCGAACTAAAGCATATCTTTTAGAATGGAATCCTATTTATCATTTCATTGATTTTATAAGGTACTCATTGCTACCTGCTAATTTTCCTCCGGCAGTTATGCACCCTAGCATCAAATATATATTGGTTTTTACAATAATTAATGTGATTGTCAGCCTTTATACTTTCAGCTGTTCTCGCAAGAAAATTTCTTACTGGGTTTAATTATGTCTTCTTATTTGAAACTTGACAATGTTGCCGTCAGCTATCCAATCTTTGACGTCAAATCACGTTCTCTTAAAGCAAACTTTGTAAGACTGACCACTGGAGGCGTTATTTCATCAAACTCCAGACAAGTCACCGTTGACGCTTTAAAAAATATCAATTTGACATTAGAACATGGTGACCGATTAGCCTTGATAGGCCACAATGGTGCAGGAAAATCGACTCTACTTAAAACAATGGCAGGAATTTATGAGCCTACGCAGGGTGCAATAGAAAGCAAGGGGAGCATTGCTAGCTTACTCGATATTAATTTGGGTGTTAATCCCGAGTCTTCAGGACGTGAAAACATATATTCCCGTGGAATGCTTTTAGGCATGTCCAAACGCCAAATAAATGAAACAATCGATGAGATAATTGATTTTACAGATTTAGCAGACTTTATTGATCTCCCAGTAAGAACTTATTCATCGGGTATGTCAGTACGTCTTGCATTTGCCATATCGACAGCTGTGAAACCAGATATTTTGTTACTAGACGAAGTCATCGGAGCAGGCGATGCTAATTTCATGGATAAAGCACGTAAACGCATCTTAAATCTGATTGAATCCGTCGGTATATTAGTGTTTTCTTCACACTCTGAAGCTGATGTTAAATCCTTTTGTACAAAAGGGGTCGTCTTAGATGCTGGAAAGATTGTATTCAGCGGCTCAGTTGATGATGCTTACACTTTTTATGCACAATCGCGTGTAATAAGCTAATTAAGATAAGCGCAATTTAATGATACATCGTAATTTTGTTGAGGCAGATGCTGCTGTAATAATATCAGTTTACTATAAAGATAAACCTTTTCAGCTTTATTGCAGCCTCTGGAGTTTAGTAAATCAAACAGCTGACCGCTTTGTTGTCCTGATTTTTATTGACGGCAATATATCTAAAGAATTAAAACTAGTGGTGAATTTCTTTTCAGAAAATCATAATTTTATTAAAGTCATTAATTCTGATATTAACAGAGGATTGGCAATCTCACTCAATGAATCAATTGATTTCTTGCTTCACAACCATCCTAATATAGAATTTTTTTTTAGGATGGATGCTGATGACATTTGCGTATTAGAAAGAATTGATTTACAAAGATCTTTTCTCATCAAGAATGAAAATATTGATGTTTTAGGTGGGAGCTGCAAAGAATTTGGTATTTATTATAAGACTATAAAAAAGTTTGGTTCCGATTTTAAAATAAAGCATAACATTATAAAAATTACTCCCTTTATTCATCCTACAGTCGTTTTTAGAAAAAGAGTTTTTGTAAAAGGTGAACGCTATCCGGTTCAGACACACCTTTCGGAGGATTTAGCATTTTGGCTTAACCTTGCTATTTCAGGTTATATTTTTCACAATATACCTGACATTGTTTTATTTTACAGACTAAACAACGCAACATTGCACCGCAGAACGGGGATAAAGAAGGCGTATTCGGAAATGTTGTACCGAATTCATTATATAAGACACACAAAAAATAGCATATTGCGAAATATCACATATAGTCTTGCGCATTTCGCAATAAGGATAATGCCAGTCGCTTTATCTAAAATAATTTACAGAATACTCCGTTAGGAAATCAATTTTTTTAGCCATTCTTTAAACCTTAATGGCATGTTTCTAATTAAAATTTGCACAATGTTATTGTTTAATAAAGTCATGAGATAAATAAATTTATTTTTACTTATCCCTTTAGATTCATAATGATTGTGAATTGTAATGTTAGAATGTAATTTTTTAAGTAACTCTATAGACTCATATGTAGAGTAGCATTGCGTGTTAAAGTAACTTCTTGCGCTTTCAAATTTAGATACACGAAGACCGATATCATCTGGATGTGCAATAATAAAATGCTCCGGAAAAACACGTTCGAATTCATCAATAATTTCTTTTGAACAGTCATTATGATACCTTATAGGGAATTTATCTTCTTTCCTATATATATAGTGTAGTGCCAACCATTGCTCAACAGCGTATTTTGACCTAAAAGCCTTTTCATTTTTATTACTTCCTACACTATGAAAATGATTTTCATACCAAACCGAATACAAGAAAGGATATTCTGGAGCAGAATAATAATCTAAAATATCTTTTTTATATCCGAACTGAAACATATCACCAATATGAAAAGGCATCCTTTCGCTGTATCTTGGATTTATTGAAAACACACTCGAAGTTATAATCCTTTTATTATTAACTCCAGAAATTTGAGGGATTTTATTTATCAAAGACCAAAGTGATAGTATATTGTCATTGACAATAATTTGATCGGTGCGTAATTTCATTACTAATGAGTTGGATGCAGCTTTAATACCAGAATAGGAGCAAGCAATTTGCTTATTAATATTATTATTAATAATAGCTGAATTTAACGTCTGAGGAAATTTTAGTGATGGCAACTCACCCTCATTTTTACATAATATGACCTTGTCAAAGTAGTTACTTTTATTGCAAGACTCTGCTAATGAAGTATCATTCGTAGATAAAATGATTTCTGGATTGTCAAAACAGCCCCTCAGCATGCTAACTGTATATTTAATATCAAATTCACTATATTGTGTACCAGCAATAACTACACTTATTTTTGGTGTTAAATTCATACGATTTGCCTATAAACTTTAATTATAAAACTCGCTATCTCATGCTTAACTATGTATATAATTAGCTTATCTTACACTTTTTATATTTAGTTGTCATATGAATACTAACCCACTGCACATTAGATAATTGAAAACATACCACGCATAGCTATTTCAGGCATCTTTTGGATGCTAAGGAAATAAACAAGTTTAAAATAATTTTTTACTGGAAAATTTAGGTGCAACCCTTATTAAATAACTGAACCATTTCAAACAAAGTGTTTAATAATTTAAACACTGAGATAAGATTAGATTTTTAACTTTATAGACAGGAAATAAAATGGACAAAGATCAAAAGGTCGCAGTATTATTATATGGCTTCTTAAGGACTGCTGAAATAACTGCAGGATCATTACTTAACAATATAGTAGTCCCTAATAATGCTGACATTTTCTATTTTGGCCCTGACTCATCTGACAGCCCCTTAAAAATACATCAAGGTATTTTGGATAAGACTGGCTTCCTTAAAATCAATCCTAAAAATGATGCTCATGAGATCGCTGGAGGAGTTGCGACACGATTAGAAAATATTTACGGTAGTTACTTGACTTCTTATAAACTTCATGGCAAGAATTTTGAACATTTTAATAATGAAGCATCATTCATCGACAAAAACCAATGGCTTTTTAGTTTAAACCCTGCAAGATTTTTTAGTATGTTTTATAATATTCACGGCGTTTTCAAGTTAATGAAAGAGTTTGAATCCCAGAATAATTTTAAATACGATAAAGTCATAATCACTCGCCCTGATCTTTCATTTTACTCTAAATTTAATCTTAGAAACATTCGCGAAGGTTTTGTATATATCCCCTCAGGAGTTGACTTTTGTCAGCATACTGGCAACAGAAATTATGGATTGGCGAAAGTTCTTGCATACAGAAATCGTTCTACTGGAAAAATGATTCCTACAAACGTAGGTTTCAATGATCAGTTACTTGTATTTTCCAGAAATTCATCAGAACTTATTGAATCTTTTTTGCCAAACTTGAAAGATTATATAACTCAGAAAGTTCCGCTGACACCCGAAACGCTTCTGTATTTTCATTTAGTTGCATGTGGAGGACTTAAGGTCAAATATACCGATGACTGGCCTTACGAAATTGTAAGATCTGATGCAGAAACTATTACTACTGTAACTGATCTAATGATTCTTGATATCATAGACCGTTATCATCCCATAGTTCAGGCTCGCATCAAGAAAAGACCAATAAAGTATTTTTTAAAGTTCGGTCGCATGCGAATAAGAGCACTAAAAAACAAATATTTTAACTAATCTATACATTTATTATTAGTAATAATAACCCCTTCTACTTGTTTTATTTTAAGACTGTCTTACTTATTCTTCCTCAATCGTGATCTATGTTCTAAAAATAAAATTTTATATAGAATAATGAATGAAAGCATTAAAATAGGATTTAATGTAAACAACCCCAGAAATTTAAAAACCCCGCATTTTTGCGGGTTTTTTTAAAAATCACTTAAACCCTTCCGGGTTCTTCGACTGCCAGTTCCACGTATCGCGCATCATCGCGTCAATCCCCCGCGTCACCCGCCAGTCCAGTTCACGGTTCGCCAGCGACGCATCCGCCCAGAACGCCGGCAGATCGCCATCGCGACGTGGTTTGATTTCATACGGAATCGGTTTGCCCGAGGCTTTTTCGAAGGCTTTGATCATCTCCAGTACGGAGAAGCCTTTGCCACCACCCAGGTTGTAGGCTTTATAACCTTCAATTTTGTCCAGATGATCCAGCGCTTTAAGGTGGCCTTCCGCAAGGTCAACGACATGAATGTAGTCACGCAGGCAGGTGCCGTCTGGCGTATCATAGTCACCGCCAAACACACCGAGCTTATCCAGACGACCGATAGCGACCTGGGCAATGTAGGGCAGCAGGTTGTTTGGAATGCCTGACGGATCTTCACCGATCTCACCCGATTCATGCGCGCCAACCGGATTGAAGTAGCGAAGCGCAATGGTTTTGAACTTCGGCTCGGCTTTGGCAAAATCACGGATAATGAATTCGACCATCAGCTTGGAGGTGCCGTACGGGCTGGTCGTCCCCCCAATTGGGGTAGTTTCAACGTAAGGTACCGGCGCGTTAGCGCCGTAAACGGTGGCAGAGGAACTGAAAATGAAGTTCCAGACGCCAGCGTTACGCATTTCTTCCAGCAGAACAACGGTACCGGCAACGTTATTTTCGTAATATTCCAGCGGCATACGCATGGATTCACCCACCGCTTTAAGTGCGGCGAAGTGAATCACGGCAGAAATACGGTGAGAGGCAAACAGGTCGCGCAGGCAGGCGCGGTCAAGGACATCACCTTCAATAAAGGTGGCTTTCTTGCCGGCGAGTTTCTCAACACGGTTAATCGCCTCACGCGAGGCATTGCACAGATTATCCAGGACGACGACGTCGTCACCGCGCTCCAGCAGCGCCAGTACGGTATGAGAGCCGATGTAACCCGCGCCGCCTGTAACCAAAATTGCCATCTCAACTTCTCCCTTTCTGCCGCGTTAACCGCGGCGAATTATACAGTGATTACTTCGCCAGAATATGCTTGATCGCTTCGCGGAAATCACGGCCCTGCGCATTGTTTCGTAAACCGTACGAGACAAATGCCTGCATGTAACCCAACTTGCGTCCACAGTCAAAGCTGTGCCCGGTCATCAGGGACACATCGACCGTTTTTTTCTTGCTCAGGCTGGCAATCGCATCCGTTAACTGAATACGTCCCCATGCGCCCGGTTCGGTGCGTTCCAGTTCTGGCCAGATATCGGCAGAGAGGACGTAGCGCCCTACCGCCGCCAGGTCTGAGTTTAACTCAGCCGGATGCTCTGGTTTCTCAACGAAGTTACTGATGGTGCTGACGTCGCCCGGGTTTTCCAGCGGTTGTTCCGTCGTGATCACCGAGTATTCTGACAGGTCATAATCGGTCAGATGCTTCGCCAGAACCTGGCTATGACCGGTCTCTTCAAAACGCGCCACCATGGCCGCCAGATTATAACGTAAATGGTCAGCGGTAGAATCGTCCAGCAGGACATCAGGCAGGACGACAACGAACGGGTTATCGCCGATCATCGGGCGGGCACAGAGGATGGAGTGTCCCAGACCCAGTGGCTGCGCCTGACGTACGTTCATGATGGTCACGCCTGGCGGACAAATTGACTGTACTTCACTCAACAACTGGCGCTTCACGCGCGCTTCAAGCAACGCTTCAAGTTCGTACGTTGTATCGAAGTGGTTTTCCACCGCATTTTTGGACGCATGGGTGACCAGCACAATCTCTTTAATACCTGCAGCTACGCACTCGTCAACGATGTACTGAATCATTGGCTTGTCCACAACAGGCAGCATCTCTTTCGGAATGGCTTTGGTCGCCGGAAGCATATGCATGCCGAGACCCGCAACCGGGATTACTGCTTTAAGCTTGGTCATATTTATTCCATCTAATGAAGTGAAGACATGCGTCAATTATGCCGGATGGACCGGAAAAGGAAGTATAATCTTTATCTGAAAAGCCCACACTAACTCGCTGTGAAATCTTACAAATTCGGGATTTTCCCTGGGTTTTCGCCGTTTGGAAATAAAGTGCAATCCCGCAGACAAGCGAGTCTCTGGCGGTCTGAATGCAACGCCCTTTGCCTTTTTTAAGGCCAGCCATAAAACGACTCGGGCGACCCGAAGTCGCCCGTGATAATGACACTTACAGCCACTGTTCAAACCATTCCGGCATCACGAAAAGGTTGAAGTGATTGACCAGCAGCATCAGTCCCGCAAACAGTACGGAGACCGACACCCACTGTCGGGCATAGGGTATAAAACGAATGCCAATGACCGGTTTAATAAAGAACGGATGCGCCAGGGCGGAAATTAACACCTGCGAAATCGACAACGTCAGCGCGACATAGAGGACGTTCGGCCAGATAAAGGTAGTGGCCAGCACCGCCACCACCACCAGACTCGCGACGATGTTCCAGTAGAACTCCACGTTGGTGCGACCGTTAGCCTGGGAAATAGCACCAGTCAGACCGCCCATCGGGCGCAGCATGCCAAACAGCAGCATCAACGGAATGAGATGGTAAACCTGCTCATGTGAGGCACCATACAGCACGCGAACAATGACGGGTGACAAAATACCAATAGCCAGATACATCGCGCTGCTGAACAACATAATCACCAGCGTGCCCTTGAGGAACAGTTTCTTCAACTGCTCCGGATCGTGCTGCTTCTCGGCAAAGCGCGGCAGCGCCAGGCGGTTAATCACGGGCGACACCAGCTTGAGCGGTTGCAGCACCAGCTCTTTCGCCAGTGAGTAAACACCGAGCATGTCAGCGCCCATCACTTTCCCCACCACCAGCGCATCGGCCTGGGTGCGTAACTGATTAATGGTTTGCGAACCGAGCTGGTAAATTCCGTAGCGTACCGCGTTAAAAAAGGTCTGTTTGTCGAACTCCAGCGTAGGCCGCCAGGACTTCTCTCCAAGCGCAATCATGCACAAAATACGGGTGAACGCATTGATAAACAGGCCCAGAATCGCTGCCGCGACGGTGAGCGACGTAAACTCCAGCATGGCGACAACACACAGAAAGGCGAACAGCTTCGTGCCCATCTCAATTTTCGCCAGCGAAACCATGCGTTTGGTTTTGATATAGTGCGCCTGATACTGAGACAGATGACCGAGCACCAGGAAGTTGAGACTGGTCAGCATAATCAGTCCGGTTAACGCCGGCAGGTGATAGAACCAGGCAACCGGGAAAGCAATGCCCAGCATAACCAGGCCGGTACAGAAACTAATGCCGACGTTAACCCAATAGATCGTGCTCTGCTCACGGCGCGTGATGTCCTGGCGGTGTACCAGATAGCTGCTCATTCCCATGTCCTGCAGGACGCCCGCCACCGCCAGAATGGCGTTGATAATGGCCAGCAGCCCCAGTTCATGGGTTTCGAGTTTACGGGCGAGAAAACTCAGTTGCGCGACCTGCAGTACGGCTGAAAAACAGGTGCTGCCAAACAACCAAATCGCCTGTGACTTTATTCCACTCAAACCATTCGCTCCAGAATCTGTGCCAGCTCGCGGTAGGCGATATGCTGATTAAACTCGGTTTCCACTTTCTGTCTGGCGGCCGCAACAACGGGGGCAACGTCTACCTCGCCCTGGGACAGTTTCAGTAAGGTGTCGGCCAGCGCGTCAGCGTCATCTTCTTTGACCAGCCAGCCAGAAACGTTGTTTTCGATAAGTTCAGGAATACCGCTGTGGAAGGTGGAGACCACCGGCAGCCCGACCGCCATCGCCTCCATCAGCGCGACAGGAATACCTTCCATGTCGCCATCGGCGGCGGTTTTCGACGGCAGCAGGAAGATATCGGCATCACTCAGCGCCTTACGAATCTCCTCCTGCGGTTTAAAACCTGGCATGGTGACGCAATCCTGCATCGCTTCGTTCGCAATGAAGTCACGCATCATCTTATCCTGATCGCCGTTACCAATAATCGTGTACTGGAACTGACCGCCGCGCTGCTTAAGCATGGCGCTGGCTTTGACCGCGACATCCAGGCCTTTCTTCTCTGTCAGGCGGGCGACGGACACGATACGCAGCGGCGTGTGAAAACCGTCGCGCGGCTGGAAGTTGAATTTCTCAGGCTCGATGCCCATACGGGTCACGTGAATCTTTTCGGGCGGGCAGCCCATTTCGATCAACTTGTTTTGCCACAGATGGCTGATCGGTAGCATCAGCTCGCTCTGCTGAAACAGGTTGCGGTAATCCTGCTTATGCTCGTCAAGAATGTGACGACGCGAAATATCCGCGCCGTGGAAAACGGTGGCCTGTTTGCCCTTCAGAATACCCAGTTCGCGAAGTTTATTTGCCAGCGCACCGGCATAGCCGAAGTGCACCAGGAACACATCCGCTTCATAGGTCTGACGCGCATTGGCGACAATGGCGGGAAGCAGCAGTTTGCTTGACTGTGCGCCATAGCGGCGCACGTTAAGCGAACGTAATAAGGATGCCCGGGTGATTTTAGGCAAAACCAGTTTCAGGCGTTGTCCCAGCTTGTCCGTCAGCGACACTTTTTCTTCTGGCAGCAGGTAGTGCGTTTTTGCTGCCAGGCCGTACTCATCAAACGCGCCATGCCGGTTGACCAGATCCCCCGGAAATACCGAGATGATCTCAATGTCATAGCCCGCATCAATAAAATGAGTGACCTGGTTCAGAACAAATGTTTCAGAGGCAACCGGGAAACGCATCGTGAAAAAAGTCAGTTTCATCACATCATCCTATTACGTTTAGAATCTCTTCAGTGATTCGGTTACCCACTTCCCTTTCGTGCGCCACGGCAGCAGCAACGTTTTGCTTGATCGCGTCGTAGTCGGCGAGGACGCTCTGCACCTTGTCGATCAGGGAACCGTCCATCAGGCTCTGCACATCGGTCGCCATCTGCGGCAGGCCTAACTGATTCATGACGCCCATGGATTTGTGCTCATAGTTAATCGCTACGGCAGGCGTGCCGAAGTTCATCGAGATAATGGCAGAGTGCAGACGGGTACCAATGGTGAGATGACACTCGCTGAGCAGCACACCCAGTTCCAGGTCATTAAACTCGTCCATCACGACGTGATAATGCTCAGACTGTTGTACGTGGTCACGCAGGGTCAGCGCGACCATGCGGTCATCTTTGGCGTAGCTGTCGATACCGGTGCAGGTAGACAGGGCGACGACCTGATAACCGCTCGCGATCATCGCGTTAATCACCCGGCCAAATGCGGCTTCATAGTCTTGCTGCGTGACGCCCAAACGCTTATCAAAGGGGGCCAGTTCGCGTACCGTGATGGCAATGGTTTTACGCGTGCGGATCACGCTCTGCCAGTGTTGCAGGCTGTGGCTGGGGTTTTCCACTTCACGGGCACGAACCAGAAACGCTGTATCCACACCGGCCACCACTTTCGAGCTGGTAACGCCATCCCGCTTCATCAGATCCAGACTGACCGATTCACGCAGAATAAGCTTGTCCACCCGATCAAACACAAAATTTGCCAGTTGGTTGGTGCGCGCATTCTGGAACGGACCGACCGAGTGACCAATCAGGTAAATAGGTTTTTTGGCTAACAGAGCACAAAGCGCATGGTCAAACTGCGTTACGCCATAGAGGTCGACAAAGAATGAGCCGCCTACCTGGATGATGGCATCATAATCCTTCAGGCTTTCCGTAAAGGCTTTAAGGTGCGGCGGCACGGAAAATGACTTGTAAGGACCGCCTTTACCCAGGTGTGCCATCATGATGTTGGGCATCAGGCGGTTCGCTACCTTACGTTTGACTGAGCCAATCAGGCCCTTCCCCGAGGAGTTGTTATGCAGGAACAGCTTGTCCTGCTGAATATG
Organism: Pantoea sp. SGAir0183; assembly: GCF_043545505.1. NCBI lineage: Bacteria > Pseudomonadati > Pseudomonadota > Gammaproteobacteria > Enterobacterales > Erwiniaceae > Pantoea > Pantoea sp. SGAir0183. Next base: position 1,576,165 of record NZ_CP028053.1, on the reverse strand, counting down.
TTGCTGAAGCAGATAACCGGAGCTGGTTGGATAACGGCTAATCACATCAATATCGACATCGTTGCGCGCGGCCTGAATTGAATCAATCAGTCCACGCAGAATCGCGCCATCCCCACGATTCCCACAGGTATGGTTACCCACCAATAAAATTTTCATAAAAACTCCGAATTAAATTTTTTCTAATTCTGACAACCGCCCAGTTCCGAAACGGGCAAAATGAACACTGATAAAAAACAGCAATAACGTGCACGCCAACAGCCCAGATCCTGTTGGCCCTGGCTGCCGCTAAGGGCAGCCCTCTCTCAATTACGCTTTAATGGCAAAATAGGGCAAGGCAACGGTTTTACCGTTAATGACCACCGACACGAAACCTTCTGGTTTACGGGTATCCACGTTGTCAGCCGACAGCGCGCGGGAAGCCAGCAGGAGATCACCTTGCTCATTTGCGCCGACGCCCGCTTTGCCGTTGTGCAGACTAAAGCGCTGCGGTGCAGCATGGCTGCCACTGTCGGGCGTAGCTTTAGCCATTTTGGCATCGACCCGTGCGCAGCGGCCGGTCACAAAACGGTCCTTCGCGGTGCTTTTGATCATGATGGCAGCAGAAGGCGTCCAGCCTGCCAGCCTGATAAAGACCTGTGTATCGGTGTCCGTTTTCGCCACGTAACGCACGTCCAGCACCGGGCTGCTGCCCTCCGCTGACCAGCTGGCTTCAGCGTGATCTTTCTTACGCTGTACATGAATCACCGCGCGACCACCAGTGTTTCTGCCGTCGATCAGATTCATCAGCGGTTCGCTGTCCGTGCCGTTGTTAAACTGCGACTGGCCGAAGACCTCGATTTCCCACGAGTCACCGACAGTAGGAGAATAAAGGTTAGCCAGTTCGTACCACACGGGCTGACTGGTGTTGTTTTCCAGCAACCAGCGCGAAGTGAGATAGTTGTATTTCAGGCTGCCATCAATCGCGACGCCGTAGGATTCAACGCGGGTCGATCCCATCTCCCAGGCGCTTAACCAGCGATCGCCCTGCTCTGAGTTATCAATCCAGCTCCCCGACTGCAGGTTGGTCTGGCGCGTATTCAGGCGCGAGTGCCAGGCGATAAGCGGGTTTTTGCAATCTTCCAGACTGAGCGCATCAATAATCCACTGACCATTGGAGATATCGCCGGGATTGTCGCAGTGTTCAATCCAGCCGTTATGAATCAGCGACTGACTGCAGCGCGGCAGATTCAGGACCTTGCCACCTTTACAGTGCTGCGCATTGAAGTTGGAAAGCTCAATCGCCGTGCTGTGATCCCAGTTGCCCTTCTTCTGTCCTGACCAGCCGGCCTGAATGACATCACCAGTACAGGCCGAGGCGTACCACTGGTCAATTTTACAGTCCAGCGTATCCAGTAGACTCAGCGCGGTGCCACCAACGTTGTTGAAACGCAGACAGGCCCCCCGGAAGAATTGCCCTCCCGGACAGGTATTGCGGAACAGACCCTGCCTGTTCGGCTTCGTATCGGTATTGCCATTGAAAATCAGGTTGGAGATTTCCACCCAGCGGGCGCTGACCTCAAACACAAACGGGGATTGACCATCAGAAACGATGGTGGTCGCCGGGAAGTAGCCGAAGTTGACCATGGCCCCGGAGATACGGAAAAAGCGACGCTGTTCTTCACCAAAGTCACAGCCTGTCACGAAGAAGGTGCCTGCCGGGAACTGGACACAGATAGGCTGATCGCTCTGTTGTGACCACTGATACATGGCTTTAATGGCGGGCGCGCTGTCGGTTTTGCCGTCGGCGATCGCGCCGAAGTCAAACAGGGACAGCCGGTTATAGTCATCCACCACGCGGCGCCAGTGAAAGCCGTCGCCGCTGAAAATCACGCCCTGATCGTCCTGAGCGGGTTGAAAACTGCCAACAAACTCGCCCCCGCCCACTTCCAGGCCGGGATGCCAGCTCTTCAGCTTAATCTTTGCCCCTTCAAACAGCGGTCGCGTTTTACGCAGATCATCGACAGAAGGAATTTCCCCGATGAGCTGATAACCGGCAGGCTGCGCCAGACGCTGACTAAAAGCGGCCTGACCCGGCTGACTGACATCCGGAATGTTGAATACGGTCTGTCCGTTGCTGTCCTCCAGCGCCATAGCGTGCGACGGATTAGCGATAAGCGCCGCATTGTCTTTGACGAACTGATCAAAATTGCCTTTGTTCAGCGTAATCGGCTGGGTGATTTGCGCCAGATTGCCGTTGGCATCGCGCAAAAAGACCGGAATCTGGTTACCGGGCTGGCGGGCATCGCTGCCTGCTTTGCCAATCCACAGCTTCCCCTGAAAATTTTGCCAAAACTGCGGTGGCATGGCGTACACATTTTCAGGGGTAAGAATGGGAACATCCCCTTTCGGGATCGCCGTTGCATCAACCGATTTCAGCGCCAGGCCCGTATTTTTGGCGGCATAACTGGAAAACGTGCTCACGGAAAGCGCACCGACAAGGGCGGAGGCTGCGGTTTGCAAGACTTCTCTTCTTTTCATGCAGTAAATCCCGTCGTCATGAAGGCCGTAAACTCAGCCATAAAAGGTGTCCCATGAGGCACAGCAAAAATGAGCATCTCCCGCCCGTTTACACCAGCGCCAGCCAGCTTTGTTTAATCTGCTTGCCGTCAAATCTCAGCGCAGTGTGTTGGGTTTTTTCGCTCATGGCGTAGAACAAGGCATCATCGCTCGCCAGTTGCTCCATCCGCGCCAGAAATTCGCTTTTCTTGTTCATTGGCACCAGGAAGCCGTCTTCACCGTGATTGATGATCTCCTGAGGACCCGTCGGGCAGTCATACGCCACCACCGGCAACGACCACGATTTGGCTTCCAGCAAAACCAGCGGTAAACCTTCATAACGCGAGGTCATCAGCGCCATATCGCTGTCGCGATAGTAGTCGTTGATGTTGCTGACTTTGCCGACGAACTTCACGCTGGAGGTGATGCCCAGCACAGCAGCCTGATCGTGCAACTGCTGGCGCAGCTCGCCGTCACCGGCAATGACCAGGGTCCAGTCTGGATGGGCTTTGGCAAAGTCGCGCCAGATATCCAGTAGCAGGTCAAAACCCTTTTGATTGTCCAGACGGCCGACTGCCAGCGCCTGGCGATGACGCGAGGTGCGTTGCCAGGCTTTGTATACGACCGGGTTGGGGATGGTCTGGCTGGGAATGTGCCAGCGCTGAAAGACCTGATGATCTTTATCCGTCAACACAATCACGCGGTCGTAGTAGCGCAGAAGCAGGAATTTGAGGAATTTAATGGGCTTGCTAAAGGAGTTGATGGCCACGTGCTCACAGGCATAGGCTTTGAAACGTTTCTTTTTAAACGTCATCAGATTCCAGAACGCAAACATCACGCTCAGGCGGCCCATGCTGATCAAAAACACGGTATCAAAGCCTTCCTGCTGGATACGTGCCACCGCACTTTTAATCGGGTTACTTTCCCCTTCAAAGCTGACGATGCGCTTAACCTTTTCAAACGGGTAAAACGGCTGACCGTGCCCTTCCAGCGAGTAAATGGTGACGTCGTGCTCATCACCGAGGCATTCCGACATAAAGTTACAGATATTCTCGGTGCCGGCATACGAGTAAGCGTCTTTGATCACCAGGACGATTTTTTTCATGAAACGTTATCCACCTCAAAGTTTACAGACAATCCTGCCGATCGGCTTAACGGTGTTTCAGGCTAAAAAGCACACCGTTCACCATATACCAGGCGTAATAGTAATAGATTTTTAACGGATTGTTTTTATAGATAATTCTTAATAGTTCGAGGTGCCATTTCGCGGCTTTATTTTTATTACGCGACAGAGAATCGCCCAGCTCATAATAATTCACCAGAATTGTCTGAATTATCCTGGCCTGTTTATAACGGCTAAACAGTTCGTAGAGGAAAAGGAAGTCTTCATGACCTTTGCGCTGGAAAAAAATACCGCCTGGTGGACGGCGAAAGCACACGGAAGAGAAGCAGACACGGTACTGTTTTTTTACGAAGTTGTCCTGCTGTAAATACGGCTTCGAGTAGCGGATATCGTGGTCAGCTTTGCGGGTTTTATAATGATATTCGGTAATAACCAGATTATCCCCATCGGCTATCGCCTGCATCTGCTGACGCAGTTTATCACTGTGCCATTCATCATCGCTGTCCAGAAAAGCAATGATCTCTTCTTTGGCCGCGCGCAAGCCGACATTGCGGGTTTCGGCTGCGCCCATGTTCACGGCATTGTCCAGAATCGTAATACGCGGATCCTGGCACTGTTCTTTTACCCAGGCGAGGGAGTCATCGGTGGATTTATCGTTGATCAGATAGAGGTGCCAGTCCTGATAGGTTTGATTTAACACGGACTGCACGGCGCGTAATACCGTCTGGCGGGCATTATACATAGGCATCACGATGCCAACGGTATCAGAGTGATTAGTCATTTTCATACCTGAATAAATAAAAAGACGGAGCAACCGGGAGAGGCTTCCGGCAGCACAGAAACGTCACAACATTTAAGAGAATCAGGAAAGTGCCTTTTCACCGCCAAAACGCGCTTTCAGCTTGTCTTTCACGCGGTTGAGGAAGTAGGTGCGATTGTCTTTATTAGTGAGCAAGAAATAGCGGGCAAAACTCACGCTCGCCATCAGGGCGTTGCCATCCATTTTGTAGCGCAGCGGCAGCTTAAAGGCTTTATAGGTGTGAATATCACGCGCGGTAAGGTGCGGCTTCATGGTATCCAGCCAGAACAGGGAGTACTTGACCGATTCCCCTTTGTGCTTTGAACCGAACGAGGTCACCAGATGATAGTTCGCCAGCGGCGCGTCAATCATCTCGAACCGGTAACCCATCCGATCGGCACGGATACAGAAGTCATAATCCTGATGGCGAATAAAGCGCGCATCGAACTGAATTTTGGCGGCATCTTCACGCTTCAGCACAATCGTGCTGGTTTGAATGAAGCCATAACAACCGAACAGATATTCCGCCACCGTTTCATTTTCAGCAGGCGGCTGCATTGGCATGACTTTCAGGAACGCGCCGTCCTGATAGATATTCACCTGGCTGAAGATAATGGTCTTGTCTTTGCCCTGCGCCTCAAGTTCGGCAATTTTTTTTGTGACCTGCAGTAGCTTATCGGCGTGCCATTCATCGTCGGCATCCAGGAAGCTGACATAGTCGCCCGTGGCCAGTTCAATGCCTTTGTTACGCGCACCTGCGCCATTCAGCTTGACCTCTGACAACACCAGGTTGATGTCCAGGTCCTGGTAACGCTCGCTGCGAACCACCTCGGCGAGCGCGGCGGCATCCGCCGATTTGTCATCAACGATGATGACCTCGAAATGACGATACGTCTGTGCTTTAACGCAATCCAGCGTCGTGACAATCGATTCTGACGCGTTATAAGCCGGAATTACGATGGAGAAACGAATGTCCTTCATTGCCAGCACCTCATTAAAATAGTTCAAAAATAAACAATTCAATCGACAAAGGTCGAAGAAAAACCTGTGTTCTGACTGGCAACCGCCCCTGCGTGACGCCTTTCACGGCAGGACGATCGCCGGGTTGATTAGCGAGTCAACCAAAACTCCTGCGCCACTTCGTAGCCGACAACCGCCTGTTTGGTGGAGATGGTGTTGTAGTAGAGGTAATAGAGCAGGAAGAAAACCAGCATGCCAAACAGTGCGGGCTTCCAGACGCGCCTGGCCTGAAAGATGAGCGAGGTCAGAATAATCGGCTCGACCTGTTGCAAATAGTTGGACAGACGTGAACCCGACGGGAAGTTGTACAGGAAGATCCTGATCGCCCCGCCGATAGCAAAACTTAAAATCAGCAGATAGTTAAGACGGTACTGGGCGTAATTTTCGCGCTTCAGCTCTTCCGTCAGCATGAAATAGAAGAAGATAAACACCAGCATAATGTTTTTCAGGTTCGAGACTGACAGGATACTGCCATCCATTGCGTAGGACGGGTCGTTGTTATAGCCCGATGCCCTTTCACCCAGTGACCCCAAATGACCGGCAATCAGCGCGATAAAGCTGGAACCGCCGACAACGGAGAGCGGCAGACTGAAGAGAATGATAACTACCGGCCACCAGCGCCAGTCACGAATAAACAGGAACGGCACCAGCGTCACCACCATAACGGCGGTGTTGTGGCTCATAAAGGACAGAATAAAAAAGGTAAATGCCCACCAGTAACGCTTGAGGTAAATGGACCACAGCACACCCAGGAACAGCGCGGAGCTCAGGCCAAAGCGAATCTGGTTTATGTCTTTGTTAATAAAGATGTGCGCGGAATACAGCGCCAGCGCCAGCACCGGATAGGGTGACATCTTCTTAAAGAAGTAGGTATTTATGGAAACTGCAATGGCACAAAACACAAACAGAAAGACGCTGGCATTGTGCGAAAACAGGCTGGTCAGCCAGGCCATGGCGAAAATCAGCGGTTCGTAACGGAAAAAAGCGACGGTATTAAAAAAGCCGTTAATCTGAATGCGTCGTACGAAGTCCTCGAAGAAACTCCGGTACTGAAAGTCATCCATGCCGGTGCCCAGACCGCGAATACCGCCGAAAACAATCAAAATCATGGCAGCAATACAGAGCAGCCAGGTTAAAGCGTAATTTGTGCGTTCGTCTTTTTTAACCAGGATTTCGAACAGCGAAAGCAGCAGCAAAAACCCTGATATTGACCAATATGGAGCCATGGTGTGATTCCTTAAATCCACAAGTTCACATGCCAACAGTGGCCAGCGCTGAAGCCCTTCCAGGCGGCTGTCTCAGCGGGTCTGCGTGAAAGACCAGGGCATGTTGATGATGAATTCTGATGATTGACGTGAGATCGTCGCTTATTGTGCGTTCTATCCAGAATCATCTGTGCAAATCGTTGCGTGTCGTCATCGCAAGCCAGCGATCAAAAGGGGCGGTGAAACCCGCCCCTTCTCACTTAGCGCTTAGCTTTTCGTAGGTTTACCGTATTCGTAGTCGTAGTAGTCGTAGCCGTAACCATAAGAGTTAGCGGCTTTGCGTACCACGGCGTTCAGAATCACCCCTTTAATTTCGATACCGTTCTGGGCAAAGCGTTTGAAGCTGACATCCACTTCTTTCGTGGTGTTAGTTTCGAAACGCGCCACCATCAACGACGTACCGGCCAGTTTTCCGATAATGGACGCGTCGGTAACAGCCAGAATCGGCGGTGTATCAATCAGGACCAGATCGTAGTTTTTGCTTGCCCAGTCCAGCAGTTCACTCATACGGCGATGCATTAACAGCTCCGATGGATTCGGCGGCACCTGACCACGTGGCAGGAAATCAAACCCGTACGCGCCCTGCTGAATCATGGCCGGGCTAAACTCCGTTTTGCCGGACAGGACGTTTGACAGCCCGGATTTGTTATCGGCACCCAGCAGTTCGTGGGTATAACCCCGGCGCATATCACCGTCGATAAACAGCACTTTCTGACCGGCTTTAGCCACCAGCGTCGCCAGGTTGACACAGATAAAGGTTTTACCAATGCCCGGGCTGGCCCCGGTAATCATCAGGATGTTGTTTTTCGCCTCCATCATGGCGAAGTGCAGGCTGGTACGCAGGCTACGAATCGCTTCAATGGACAGATCGGTCGGATTACCCAGCGCCAGCAGCGTGTCATGCGGATCGGTTTTCACCTTGTGGCCACGACGTGCCAGCGCTTCGGTGTCTTTCTTACGCTGCCAGTCGGAGAGCGGTACGCTGGCATAGACGTTCATGCCCAGCTCTTCCAGCTGTTCTGGATTTTCGATGCCGTGATGCAACAGGGCTTTAAGCAGAACCACGCCCACGGAAACCATCAGGCCCAGGATAAAGCTGGCGGCGATAATCAACAGCTTCTTCGGTGCTACCGGTGCGTTAGCGGTGGCCGCCTGGTCGATGATGCGAACATCACCCACGGTACTGGCCTTGCTGATGCTCAGCTCTTGCTGACGGTTAAGCAGTTGCATGTAGATTTCCTGGCCTGACTGCACATCGCGGGTCAGACGCAGAATCTCTTGCTGGGTTTTCGGCATCTGCGCAATTTTCTTGTTTAACTCAGCCTGCTCATCTTCCAGCGTTTTGCGCTTCTCAAGCAGCGCACGATAGGTCGGGTGATCTTTGGTAAACAGCTGCGACACTTCGGCTTCACGGAAAGTCAGCTCGTTAAGCTGGCTCTGTACGCTGACGGAAGAATCCAGTGCCGATTTCGCTTCCAGTGAGAGGTCAACGGATTCATTCGCGCGGCGGAAGGCGTTCAGCTTATCTTCAGCCTGATCCAGTTTGGCCCGGACTTCAGGCAGTTGCGTTTTCAGGAACTCCAGGCTTTTCTCCGCCTGCTCAGATTTACGCTGAACGTTCTGCAACAGGTAGTTGTTGACGATCTGATTCAGCACCTTACTGATCTGATCCGGGTCTTCACCCACATACTGCAGGCCCAGCACGCCAGTATCTTTTCCTTTATCCGCGACGGTCAGGTTAGACAGGATGCTGTTAATCGCCTGCAACTCGTTCAGTTTGGTGACGGTAAATGTGGTGCCGGGTTGAGCATTGATATCGCTGACCAGCATGCTGACATCACCGTGTTTTTCAAACTGCCCGACTTTTCCTTTAAACAGCTCATCCCCGTCAGCCGAAACGGTGTAGCTGTCTTTTCCGGTCACTTCCAGCTTAACGCTGCGTTTGTCGATAGTGCGTGGGATCTCCAGACGGGAAACCGCGACCTCGCCCGGTTTATTGCCCATCAGGCGTGACAGACCTTTACCGATAACCGGGAAATAGTTCTGTGAGACCACCGCGTCCAGACCAAGGTCCTGAACGGTTTTGCCCAGTACCATACGTGATTCCAGAATCTGAATCTCAGTGTCAGAAGCAGGCGTGGTCGGCATCAGCGTTTGCAGTTCATTCAGAACGGTGCTGGTGTTCTTTTGCTCGACCTGAACCATCGCATCGGCGCTGTAAATGGGCGTTGCAAACAAGGTGTAAAGGGTTGCCACCAGCATGAAAAAAGCGGTCACAGCGACGATCACCCACCGGTGATCAATCAGCTGTCCCACAAGGTGTGCCAGATCCCATCCATTCGATTCCTCGCGTGGCGCGGTCATGACTTTATTTTTACTATTCATGGATAATCCCAACTATCGGCTTAAAACGCTGACCCATTTCTGAGTGGCGTGTTCCAGTAACCCGTAAACCTCTTCAAAGGCCTCACGGCTTTTTCTGTACGGATCCGCAATTTCCTTCTGATCGAGCCAGTGCCCAAGCAGCATCGTTTTGCCACGCGCTGCCGGGTCAATGCGGTTAACCTGTTCAATGTGGCGCTTTTCCATCACCAGAATCAGGTCATATTCCCGACACAGGTTGGCCGTTAACTGTTGGGCCTCGTGCCCTTCCAGTGACAACCCGTTATCGGCCGCGACGTCAGAGGCGGTTTTATCCGCCGCGTGCCCGACGAGGGCACCCAGACCAGCTGAGGCGACAGAGAGTTGCGGCAGCGCACGTTTGAACAGGCGCTCTCCGGTAGGAGAGCGGCAGATGTTGCCTACGCAGACGACTAACACAGACTTAATCATGGCGAAACCTTAGTTCGACCAGTTGCGGATGCGTTGTGCGGCCTGCGTCGCATCGTTAACACCGGCTATGGTTGGTATCAACTGCGATATCACGCGGTTCCAACGCGTCAGCGGCGTCGAGGTCACGTAGACGATATCGTAAGGTTCGAGTTGGAATTCGGTACCCATCACCATCGATGCAGCATCTTTGGTGTTCAACTGGTAAATATTGGCGATCTTGTTGCGGTCTGTGCCGCGTGTCGGACGGATAACAAAGACACCGGTCGCATCCGACGTGGTCTGATCCATGCCCGCCGCATTGCCCAGCGCTTCCGCCAGCGTCATGCCACTGCGATCCATCTTCAGGGTGGCCTGCTGTTTCACTTCACCCATAACGAAGACTTTCAGATCGTCGTTGCGCGGCACATACAGAATGTCGCCCGGATAAAGCAGATGGTTTTGGCTCAGATCGCCATTCTGCATCAACGCCTGCAATGACACGCGCTGTTCGCGGCCATTATGCGTCAGAACCACGTTGCGCCAGTCGGCGTCCGCAGCCAGTCCGCCCGCGGCGTTAATTGCGTCCAGGATAGTAAGCGGAACGTTGGTAATAGGCTGTTGACCTGAGGTGGTCACCGCACCGGTTACGTAAGTTTTCTGTGACTTAAAGGAAGCAATGCTGACGTCAACCTGAGGACTTTCGATGTACTGTGCCAGGCGACGCGCGATCTCATTACGCACTTCCCCTACGGTCCGGCCTGCGACACGGACCCGACCAATATAAGGGTAGAAAATGGTGCCATCTGAATGGACCCAGTTACCGGTGTCGCTTGCACTGCGGTACTGACCAGCGGGCGTGGTGAGTTCAGGGTGATCCCATACGGTCACGGTGAGCACATCACCAATGCCGATACGGTATTCATAGTTCTGAATCTCATTTTGCAGTGACGGGTTGGCTTGTGCTACCAGTGGCTTAGGACGCATTCTTTCCACCAGGCTCGGCGTTAACGGATACACGTTAACGTACTTGTCGATGTCAAAGTTGTTGTCCTGCTGCTCAATGACATCTTTTCCCGAAGTGGATAAATTTTGCCCCGGCACGACGGTACAGCCGGCCATAAACGTGGCAGATACCAAAACAGGTATCATCTTCATTTTCATTGTAATCATTTAGATCTTCGCTATCAGTTAATGTTTGATAGAGGCAAGTACGCCGCTGTGTAAGCGCTCAAAAAAAGTAAACTATCCTGACTCAGGCACTGAACATGTCGTTCATTATTCTTAGCTCCTGTCTTTTACCGATCACGCGCTTTACCCAGAAAGAAATAAAGCAAAGCAGAACATTGCTGTTTATCAATGCCGTACCGCTTTTTTTTAGAAAAATGTACCAACCCGCTCCCCTGTCGTGTGCTGTCAGAGAGAGGCTGGCACCTTTTTCCTGCGGTTAATAAGCACCATCACGCTTAAGCACGACACCGACGGTTTTGAACAAAATGGCGATATCGTTCCACAACGACCAGTTTTTCACGTACCAGGAATCGAAATAGACGCGCGTTTCATAATCTACGTCGTTACGACCACTGACCTGCCACAGTCCGGTCATGCCGGGTTTGGCCATCAGGTAGTAATCCACGTCACCGGCGTAGCGTGCCAGCTCGTCTTCGATGACAGGACGCGGTCCTACCAGACTCATATCACCCCGAACGACGTTCCACAGTTGCGGCAGCTCATCCAGGCTGGTTTTACGAATGAAGTGGCCGACTTTGGTAATGCGTGGATCGTTTTTAAGTTTGAAATCTTTATCCCACTCAGCACGGGCGACCGGATCGGTACGCAGCACTTCCTCAAGCACTTCTTTGGAGTTGATCACCATCGAACGGAATTTCAGGCATTTGAATTTACGGCCATTCATGCCCACGCGCTCATGACCATAAATCGGTGGACCGCCATCCCGGCCGACCAGAAAACCCAGCACCAGCAGCGCGGGGAGCAGCATGACGATGATAGACAGTGCGCCGACAATATCGAACACGCGCTTCAGGAAGCGTGACGTACGCTTAGCCAGGTTATTCTGCACGCGCAGGATCATGACTTCATGGCTGAAGATGTAGGCCATATCGGTACCGTACAGCGGTACGCCGCGCAGCGTCGGAATGACAGAAACGGAGCGACAGTTGTGCATAGCCAGTGATTTCAGCCACATATCACGGTACTGGCTTTGCTCGAATTCCACCGCCACGATGAACTGGGTGTCCGCATTGGTCAGCTTCCATACGTCCTGTTCGTCGCGCAGAACAGGAACGCCCGACATGACGTCCTGAGGGCAGGTCCCATCAACGTCGTAGAAGGCAATGACATCGAATCCCATGACTTCTTCACTTTGCAGCGCTTCCCACGCTTCCTGGGCATTTTTACTGCTGCCGATAATGATGGTCTGTTTTTTCCACAGGCCATAATTATTTAAGACGCGTTTAAAAACGGAGCGACAGACAGGAATAATCACCAGCGTGATAAGCCAGGTCAGCAGCCAGACAAAACGGGACATCTGCCACTGAGACAGTGCCGTGATTGACAGTTCAATAACGGAAAAAATAAGAATGGTACGAAAAATTTCTTTTAATTCGAACCAGAAAGGTTTGCGATAGGTGTAATGACGCAGTCTGACCCAGAACCAGCCCACGCAAATTACTGACAGGCAAATGTGGGTAGCAATTTTTAAATTTAATTCCCGGTCAGACATATCCGATAAAAGAGACGGAGATGTCAAATTAATTAGCATCATCGCGATAAATAATGCCGCGTTGAAACATATTAAATCAGAACAAGCCAATAATAATTTGGTGATAAGACTTTTAAACGTAAAATGGTTATCGCGCATATTTAACTCTTTATTTTATTTCCTTAACCCACCACGACCAGACCCTGAAGAGAACAGTACTGATGTTGAGCCTGAAGCGTTTCTGAGGGGAGCTCCTGCGGCATTTACGCCATTGTCATTGACTATGAAAACAATAATCCCGTACTCAATACCAACAGATTACTCTGACTTTACCCACACAGGACTGATTAAATATCAAACCACAGCGGCAAGTCAGGCACGCTACCGCCCTTGGCTGTCGGTGCCAATACCGCCTTGATAGCCTCGGGTTCTCCCTGCGCCACAAATGAAGGCGCACAACGCATCCCTTGCCGAATGCGTTTACATTCCGCTGCTTACCCTGACGGATGATTGCGCAAATTACAGGTTCAGACGCAGGCGTTAACTAACTCGTTGCTATACTAGTTATTACTGGCCTGTTTACAAGTGGACCCCGCCATCACCGGACTATTTTAGGAAAAAGACTACCAGTAATAAGTATTGAAGCCGCTCATTTTGGGTGCCAGGGAAGAAAAAAATCAGATTTATTCCATGTTGGCACCAGGATTAATCGCATAAGAAATTCCTCTGAATGGCGAGTGTAGTGACATTAATCTGCAACCTTTATCCCTTACAGTCCTTCCCGCATTAATCATTTCGTCCATTAATTCGCCTGTAATTAAAGTGGCCTGTGTCTAAATAAAGCGTAAAGCGCCTGTCATTCCGCTATTTGTCCCGACGCCGTCTGTCCACTATCATCAGACAAAGCTTATTTTTAGACATTCAGGTGAATAACGCATGCTGGAGGTAATGACCGATCCCTCATTGTGGGCAGGTTTAGTAACGCTAATCGTTCTGGAGCTGGTGCTGGGTATTGATAACCTTGTGTTTATCGCTATCCTGGTGGAGAAACTGCCTGCGGCGTTGCGCGACCGCGCGCGCATTATTGGTCTGCTCATGGCGCTGGTTTGTCGCCTGCTGCTGTTAGCCTCGCTTTCCTGGCTGGTAACGCTGACTCAACCTTTATTCACCTTCGCGCATCATGCCTTTAGTGCGCGTGATCTGTTGTTGTTGTGCGGGGGGCTGTTTTTGCTGTTCAAAGCGACCACCGAACTTAACACACGACTTGAAGGCAGCGATGCGGAGGACACTCAACAAAAGGGCGGCGCTAAATTCTGGCCCGTCGTGGCACAAATTGTCGTGCTGGATGCCATTTTTTCTCTGGATGCGGTGATTACCGCCGTCGGGATGGTCAACGATCTGCCGATCATGATGGCGGCGGTCACTATCGCCATTTTACTGATGTTGTTAGCCAGTAAACCGCTGACGCGCTTTGTTAACAACCATCCGACCATTGTGATTCTGTGTCTGAGCTTTTTGCTGATGATTGGTTTCAGTCTGGTGGCGGAAGGGTTTGGTTTTGCGATTCCCAAGGGCTATCTGTATGCCGCGATCGGTTTCTCCGTCGTCATTGAAGCCCTGAATCAGCTGGCACAGTTTAACCGCCGTAAAGTGTTGTCAGCCGGACGGCCCCTTCGCCAGCGCACAGCTGAAGCCGTGCTGCGGCTGCTGCGTGGTGAAGCGGAACAGGCCGAGCTGGATACGCAAACCGCTTCTATGCTGGCTGACGGTGAGTCTGTTGCCCTGTTTAACCGGCAGGAACGTGTGATGATTGCCAGCGTGATGGGACTGGGGCAACGTCGTATCGACACAATTATGACCACGCGCCATGATGTTCAGCACATTGATTTAAGCGACGATCCCGACGTCATTATGGCCGATCTTGACCGCAATCAGCATACGCGCATCGTTATCACCGAAAACGGTAACGAACCGCTTGGTGTTGTCCATGTTAACGATCTGCTGCATCAGTCGCTGCATCAGCATGCCCTGGATCTGCGTAGCCTGATCCGTCAGCCGCTGGTCTTCCACGAGCGCATAACGGTGTTACAGGCGCTGGAGCAGTTCCGCCAGGCACAGACGCATTTTGCGTTTGTGGTCGATGAGTTCGGGTCGGTAGAAGGCGTGGTGACGCTGAGCGATTTAATGGAGGCGATTGCGGGCAATCTGCCGAACGAAGCCGATTCAGAGGCGCGCCACGACATTCAGCCTGACGGCGCAGGCGGCTGGATTGCCAATGGCCATATGCCACTGGACGATTTGGCCCTTTACGTCACGCTGCCGCGAGAAAACACACAGCATTACCACACGATCGCAGGTTTAATGATGGATCGCCTGCAACATGTGCCGCAGGAAGGCGAAGAGATTCAGCTTGGTGAATACCGGCTACGGACTTTACAGGTCGACCAGCACCGGATTCAGAAGGTAGGGATTGTACCTCACGTCGACGGTGCGGCGCTGAAAGCGTAATTCAGCGCCGGCTGCCGACGGTGATTACGGGTGCGTACTGTTCTTGTCTTTTGCCTGTTGACGATCGAGCCACTGATTGAGGCGGGATTTTGCCTCATTCTGTAGCCTGTCACGCATGACATCATCTACCGGCAGCGTATATTGCGGATTAGCCCAACTGCCATAAATACGGAACGGAATCACCTGGTCGGACAGCGCGGCCACCAGTTTTTCGTCGCCGCGCCAGTCGCTCAGTGTCAGTCCCAGCGTCACATCCAGCTGTTGCTGCACCAGATTGATACGCCCCTCGCCGCGCAGCGTCAGCGCCTTCCCTCCACCGTCGAGATGACTTAACGTCAGCAGCCCATTTTTCATGGCCAGTTGTCCGCTCACCTGCTCAATGCCCTGTCCGGACGCCTGAGAATCACTGCTGACACGGTCGCTGACACGTGCCACGGCACTGCGCACCATTTGCTGTAAGTCGAGCTGGGCCAGTTTCAGATCATGCCCCTGGATATCGGCCTTGCCCTGCCAGCTGCGTTTTGCATCCGCAAGCGTCAGATTTTCACCCGACAATTCACCTTTAAGGCTCAGGGTTCCCTGCAGCGACGGCGGCAAGGCCAGCGCTTTTAATAAAGGCTGGATAGCTATCTGGTTCAGCACCGGCGTAAAAGCGACCTGCGTAACAGGCTGACGAATGTCGATACTGCCCGGTACAGAGAAGCTCCCCTGCCCCACATTGCCTGATAATGTACTGAAGGTTACCAGCCCCCGTTGATTAACCGCTTTGAGGGAGAGTTTGGTCAGGTTCAGGCCACGCCAGACCGCGCTATCGGCCTGCAGCGACAAATCGAGATCAATGTCGTTAAGCGGGGAGTCTGCATTGGTCGGTTCAGGCTGGTCCGCGATGACCGGTGCCGGGGCAATCTGACTGTTTTGTCCACTCATCTGCTGGGTCAGGGTCGAGATAAACAACAGATTGTCCATATTGAGTGCGCTGGCATGAAGATCCAGCGCCAGCTTTTGCGGCGGCGTAAGTTCACCTTCAGCGCGCCCGCTGAGCACGCTGTCGTTGGCGGTCAGCTTAAGATTGCTCACGTCAAAACGGTTTTTATCCAGGTCCCAGCTGCCCTGAAAGCTCAGCGTGCCTTTAATGCCCTCTGGCGGCAGGCTCGCTCCGGTCAGGTTATAGTCGACCTGCGCCACCTGGCCGCTCAACTGATGCGGATAGCGTGATTTGTCCAGTTGCCCTTTCAGCGTCAGGACAGCGGTGCGCTGGTTACGGGTCAGACGGGTCGTCAGGCCGATCGTGGCGATTCTGGACTGATCCTGCTCCATATCCAGATTAAGATTACGGAAGGTAAAGGCGTCCCCGCCCGGCTGCTGCCAGATAAGCAGGCTGTCGGACAGCTGCAGATTGTCGATGTCAAACGACCAGCCGGCAGACGAGGTGGGTTCGCTGTTGTGGGGCGCGCGCGGCGCGTTCTCAGGTGCCCGCGCGGCGCTGTCTGGCGTGACCCGCACGATGGCATTTTTTAACATCACCTGGCTTACGCTGAGCTGATGGGAAAGTAACGGCAGAAGATTAACATCCAGACGCATGTTATCGGCAGAAACAACCGGTTGCGCCGCTCCGGGTGCCGTCAGGCTCATCCGTCCGGCGAGAATGCTGAGTTTCGGCCACACATGCCAGCGCAGGTCGCCATCGATAGTGAGTTGATAACCGCTACGCTGTTGGACTTGTTGCACCATGTAGCTACGGAAGTCGTTAGGGTTCACCAGCATGACCAACGCCGTTAATCCCGCTACGACCACCACCAGTAGAATGGCCAGCGTGGTTATCACTCTTCTCATCACATCCTCATGAATTAATCTTTGTCGATACGACTGGCATCAGCACCCTGCTGGCCACGATATTTTGCATTCTCACGGCGATTATAGGGACGCGCTGCCGGACCGGAAAGCGGTTCAAAGCTTAGCGCACCAATCAACATGCCAGGGCGCAACGCCAGAGGCAGTTTGCCTGAATTATAGAACTCCAGCACGATACGGCCCTGCCAGCCCGGATCGATACGGTGCGCAGTGACGTGAACCATTAGCCCGAGGCGGGCAAGTGAAGAACGCCCGTCGAGCCAGCCCACCAGATCGTCGGGAATCGTGACAGATTCCAGCGTTACCGCCAGCGCCAGTTCGCCCGGATGCAAAAAGAACGCCTCACCTTCCGGCAACACGATCTCATCGCTCATGACGCGATCCAGCGCAGCACTGACCTCGTGCTTCGGGCCGCTTAAATCAATAAACGGCGCGGTATGTCCGCTGAACGTCCGGAACTGATTGCCCAAACGCACGTCCACTGTTGCACCATTGATATGTTCCACGGTTGGCCGTGGGGTAATCGCCAGTTTTCCGGTGTCGAGCCAGGCTTCAATATCGCGGTCGCATAATCTCATTACGGTAACTCCATGAAGTAAGTGTAGCGAACAGGGCGCATCTGTGCTTTTAACCTGTTCGCGTCACGCCTTTTGAGACGTAAACTACTCGAAAAACTGATTAATCTTGGCCTTCAGAATATCAATCGCGATGCGGTTTTTACCACCGCGCGGCACGATGATATCCGCGTACTGTTTTGACGGTTCAATGAACTGCAGAAACATCGGGCGTACCGTTTTCTGATACTGACTCATGACGGAATCCATTGAGCGACCGCGTTCATTGACGTCGCGCTTCATTCGGCGCATCAGACAAATATCCAGCGGCGTATCGACGAAAATGGAAAAATTCAGTTCCTGGCGTAACCGCGCATCCGTTAACAACAGAATGCCTTCAAGAATAATGACTTTTTTGGGCTTGAGATGCAGCGTCTCTTGCGTGCGGGTGTGCTCAACGTAGCTGTAAACCGGCAGTTCAATGTCCTGTCCTGCTTTGACAGCGCGCAGATGCTGTAACAGCAAATCATGATCCATCGCGCTGGGATGGTCATAATTGGTCTTAACCCTCTCTTCCATGGTGAGGTGACTTTGATCTTTGTAATAGGCATCTTCGGGAATAACACCGATGTGTTCATCACCCACCTGATCGCGAATTTCACGATACAGGGTACTGGCGATTAAACTTTTACCGGATGCGGATGCACCTGCAATGCCAACGATCACGCACTGATGGGACTTGTCAGTCATACTTTTAAAAACCTGATACTGGAGCCAGAAACTGTACGCAAACTGCGCACCCAGTTAATGGGGCTGAACGGAGAGGGTGATTTGGCGCTAAGTATAGGGATTTCGGTCTTTTGATGCCAGAGAAATGGCATGGCCGGTTTTCAGACTTTCCCCTTTTAACTCGAATGATTTCATCGATAAACTAGCCCTCTCAGACAGCATGACGATGCACAGCACGTATCAGGTCTTACAAACCTGAACAAAAAGGGCCTGGGGCCCGAAAAAAATAAAGGAAAACTATGCTCTGGAAGACCCTCACCTATTTTGGTGACAGTATGTTGTTAATTCCCACGGCGGTGATTATTGCACTGATTTTGCCGTGGAAAAGTGATAACCGGCGCACCGTATGGTACTGGCTTTTTGCCTTTGGCCTGGCGGGGCTGGTTGTCAGCCTGTCAAAAATTCTCTTTCTGGGCTTTGGCATTGGCAGTGCCCGTTTTAACTTCACCGGATTTAGCGGCCACAGCGCCATGTCTGCCACCCTGTGGCCCGTGATGCTCTGGCTGATATCCGGACGCTGGCCGAGCCTGTGGCGCGGTTTCGCCATTGGCGTGGGCTATATGATCCCCTTAATGGTGGGGTTTTCCCGCCTCGTCATCCATGCTCATTCCCTCAGCGAAGTCCTGACCGGACTGCTGTTAGGCTTTACACTGAGCACCGCTTTTTTGCTTTCACAACGCGAAACCGCATTAAAAGGGTTTAGCTGGCCGCAGATTGCCGCCGCGTTGCTGGTGCCGGTGCTGCTGCTGGGACATGGACGCATCGCCACCACGCAGCAGTTTCTTGAGCACTTTTCAGCCCGCCTCGCGGGCCTGGAAAAACCCTATACCCGTGCCGACCTTTTTCGTTGAATAAGGCGAGACGGGCTCGCCTCACAGACGAGCCCGTCAATCGGTCAAATAACGCAATTTAATGATTTCCCCCCTTTTTTCTCCAACAAATGTGCTAGCATTCTTCAATCAGGATGGCTATCTCGTCACCTGCCATGTCAATACCTTGTACCCTGCTGGATCGATAAATGATCGTTGATGCGCTGGCTTCGTCAGATAAATCACCTAATTCGTGGCTTCATGCCTGCGGGCTTGGCCTGGTTTCGTTCGTCCTGACCTTGTTCTGCCTTGAACTGATCGTAGTGAGCGGCAAGATTTCGCCTTTATGGTTTTCCACCGCCTTAATGACCGTGGTGGTGTTTCGCTGCACATCACGTCAGTTGCCGTTGTTCCTTGCGGCCTGCCTGATTGGCACCGCTGCAGCCAATGCGTTTGTCATCGGTCCTGCGCTTTCAAATTTAAAATTTGCCCTGTTGAACCTTTTGCAGGCGGGCATCGGTGGCATGCTGCTGCGCGCGTTGCTTAACCGCGAGGCACCGCTGGTGTCGCTGCGTGACTGGCTGCGCTTTGTTTTTGCCACCGGTGTGATTTCGCCACTGATTGGTGGCGTACTGGCGCTGTGGGTTTTACAGGTTGGACAACAGGCCTCTTTCGCCTTCTTTTATACATGGGTGATTTCGGAAATCATCGGCATGCTCGCGCTTGGGCCGGTTCTGCTGCTGCTCTCCTGGCCCTTGCCTAAGGGTTACCTCAGGCGCACCTCGCTGTTTGAAACACTTTTCAGCCTCGTTCTGACGCTGATTGCCAGCTATTTGTCGCTGCGTTTTTTGCCCTGGCCGTTTACCTTCATTTTGGTCGTGCTGTTCTGGTGCGCTGTTCGGCTGCCCAAGGTGGAGGCGTTTGTCTTGTTCTTTCTCAACGCCAGCTTTATGGCGCTGCTGCTTTCTTTAGACTGGATAATCGTCACGCCTACGACGACGAATTACGCCATGATTGTCAGTTGGCTGCCGTTTCTGATGGTCTTAATCCCCTGCCATATTATGTCGCTGGTCATGGATGCGTTCCGCCATGAAACGCGCCATATCAGTGAAAGCGAAACGCGTTTTCGTAACGCCATGGAGTATTCCGCTATTGGCATGGCGCTGGTTTCACCCGAAGGCCGCTGGCTTCAGGTGAATAAATCATTATGCGACACGCTGGGTTATCCCGAGTACGAATTAAAGAACCTGACTTTCCAGCAGATTACGCATCCTGACGACCTGGGTATTGACGATGGCAAAATGGATAAGCTGCTGGCTGGCGAGATTTTGTCGTTCACGCTGGAGAAGCGTTACTTCCGTAAGGACCATGAAATCGTCTGGGTGCGGCTGACGGTTTCGCTGGTACGGGACAGCGAACAACAACCGCTCTATTTCATTGCGCAGATTGTGAATATTTCTGAATTAAAACAGAGCGAGTTGGTCAACCAGCGGTTAATGGAACGTATCACGCTGGCCAACGAAGCGGGCGGCATTGGCGTGTGGGAATGGAACATGAACAGTGGAGAAATGCTGTGGGATAAACGCATGTACACATTGTTCGGTTTGCAGTCGGATGAAGTGCCCAGCTTCGACTTGTGGATCAAACTGGTGCATCCCGACGATCGCGCATTTTGTGTGCAGACCATACAGCAGGCCATTGAAGAAAGCAGCGCGTTTCAAATGGAGTATCGCGTGATGCGCGAAGAAGGACATTACTGGATACGTTCTCAGGCGAATCGTTTACTCAGTCAGGAAGGCCGGATCGAGCGCATACTGGGCGTTGCACAGGACATTACGCCGCTGCGTAACCTGAACGAAGCCCTGTTTCAGGAAAAAGAGCGCATGATGATTACGCTCGATTCCATCGGCGAGGCCGTCATCAGTACGGATCAGGCCATGCGCGTCACCTTCATGAATCCGGTGGCTGAAAAAATGACTGGCTGGTCACAGGAAGCCGCGGTCGGCAGACCGGTAAGTGAACTGCTTCACATCACCCATGGCCGTCACGGCGCGCCCGTGGAAAATCTGATGATCAACCCCACGCATTCTGAAAAGACTGCGCCCTATCTGTCGGAAGAGTGGGTGCTTCACACCCTGAATGGTGAGCATATTGATATCCATTACACGATAACACCGCTGAAATCGGAATCGGGAACCGAACGCGGCGCGGTGATGGTCATTCAGGATGTGAGTGAATCACGTAAAGTCATGAAACGATTGAGCTACAGCGCGCTGCACGATACGTTAACCCGCCTGCCCAATCGCGCCAGTTTTGAGTTGCAACTGAAGCGACTGCTGTCCGATGCCGCTGAACATCAACATCAGCATGTACTGGTGTTTATTGACCTGGATAAATTCAAAGCGGTTAACGACAGCGCCGGGCACGCCGCCGGGGATGCACTGCTGAGCGAACTTTCCGATTTAATGCGTCACCACCTGCGCAGCACCGACTTTCTCGCCCGTCTTGGCGGGGATGAATTTGCCGTGCTCATGCCTGAATGTCTGGTGGACCAGGCCCGTGATGTGGTGCAGCGTATCGTGCGTGCAGTCAACGACTATTGTTTTGAATGGCTGGGCCGGGCCTATCAGGTTGGGGCCAGCGCAGGCATGACACAAATTTCACCAAATAATTGTCAAAGCAGTGATGTGTTGTCCCAGGCCGATATTGCCTGTTACAACGCTAAACGCAGCGGCCGCGGGCGCTACATGGTGTACGAACAGCATCCGCTGGCCCTGACCGGCAGCCACCATTCGCTGGATCAGGCAACCCTGGATGCCTTGCAGGTGGAACTCCAGGTCTGGGCTGTCGCACCGCCAGGTAAGCCGCACTCAGCCAGCGTCTGGTTGATTGAAGTGCAGTTGTTTACCCGGGAAGGACTGCTGGTGGATGAACATCTGCTGCGTAACAACCTGACTGACGCGGCGCTGAAACAGCGGCTGGAAGACAATATCGTTGAGGCTTTTTTCCGTCATCGCATTGCGGCTATGAGCCAAAAAGGCATTGCTTTAATTTTGCCCGTGGATGTTAACGCGCTTTATAATCCGGTTTTCGTTGAGAAACTTTGTATCCGTTTTGCAGAATCCGGTCTGGCGAACAGTAACAGCGGTATCGCGCTGCATGCCGCCAGCGTGTTATCGGGCGGCGAGCAGCTTTTGGGCACACTGATGAAACTGCGTCAGGCAGGCTGTCGCATCGTGCTGCAACAGTTTGGCCGTAACCTGGATGCGTTTAATCAGTTAACCGGTAAAGTGGTGGACTGCCTGATTCTGGCCCCCGAGCTGGTGGCGAACCTGCATAATAATCTGATGGATGAAATGCTGATTTCCATTATTCAAAGCCAGACCAATGAACGTAATATTATATTGCTTGCGGGCCCAGTCTCCGTGCCGGCCGTTCTGACCACGCTTACCAGCCTGGATGTTGACGGAGTCTGGGGCAGTGCGGTTGCCGAGCGCCAGCCGCTCAGCAAACTGAGTGAAGATCACCTTTTTGCGATTCGCTAATTCTGCCGCTCGCCGCTTGCCTCACCTTTACAGCTGCGCTAAAGTCGCCCCCTTTTTCCTGCCTGGGGGCGAAAAATGTTCATTGGATTCGATTACGGTACGGCTAACTGCTCGATTGCGGTCAGCGAAAAAGGCACACCACGACTGTTAACGCTGGAGAACGGTCAACGCCTGCTGCCATCGATGATCTGCTCCCCGACACGTGAAGCCGTTACGGAATGGCTTTATCGCCATCATCAGGTTGCCACGCCGGACCAGGAAAGCACGGCGCTGTTGCAACGGGCGCTGCGCTATAACCGTGAAGAAGATATCGATGTTCTCTCCGATAGCGTGCAGTTCGGTCTGACCGCGCTTCAGCACTATATGGTCGATCCGGAAGATGTCTGGTTCGTGAAGTCGCCGAAGTCCTTCCTGGGCGCGAGTGGGTTAAAACCCCAGCAGATCGCCTTCTTTGAAGATTTAGTGTGCGCCATGATGCTGCATATTCGTCAGCAGGGCGAAGCACAGCTTGACCAGTCAATTGAACAGGCGGTAATTGGCCGCCCGGTGAACTTTCAGGGACTGGGCAGCGAAGAGGCCAACGCGCAGGCGCAGGGCATCTTATTGCGTGCCGCTAAACGCGCGGGCTTTCGGGAGGTGGAGTTTCAGTTTGAGCCGGTCGCGGCGGGGCTGGACTTTGAAGCCACACTCGAAAAAGAAACCCGCGTGCTGGTCGTGGACATCGGTGGGGGAACCACCGACTGTTCGATGCTGTTGATGGGGCCGCAGTGGCGTCATCTGTCAGACCGGCGGGAAAGCCTGCTGGGCCATAGTGGCTGCCGCGTGGGCGGTAATGACCTGGATATTATGCTGGCGTTTAAAGCGTTGATGCCGTTGCTGGGCGCGGGCGGGAAGACACAAAAAGGCACGGCCTTACCTGCCCTGCCCTGGTGGAATGCCGTCGCCATCAACGATGTGCCTGCACAAAGCGATTTTTACAGTACCGCCTGCGGCAAACTGTTGCGCGATCTGGTACGGGATGCCGAAAATCCTGCCGCCGTGGCACACCTGTTAAAAGTCTGGCAACAAAAGCTGAGCTATCGTCTGGTGCGTACTGCGGAAGAGAGCAAAATCGCCCTCTCCGACCGCCCTGACTTCGCCGCCGCACTGGATTTTATCAGCGCGGATTTACAGGCCGATATCAGCGTGGCAACCCTGCAGGACGCGATCAGCCAGCCGCTGGAGAAGATCCTGGAACAGGTATATCTGGCGCTGGCGACCAGCCATATTAAGCCGGAAGTGATCTATCTGACGGGCGGTAGTGCACGTTCGCCTCTGCTGCGCGCTGCGCTGCAGCAGGCCCTGCCGGGTACACCGATTGCTGGCGGAGATGACTTTGCCTCAGTGACCGCTGGTCTGGCGCGCTGGGCTGAGGTGATGTTTGCCTGACAGCGGGGGGAGTCGAGTAAAGTGCAGCACTGGCGGCGGGTGAAATCGCCTGAAGGGGCATTTTGGCTTCGGCTCCCTTTCCTTCGTTTCCCTTTACCGCAAAGACGTCAGCCTGAGCTGTTTTGGGATGCTAACCCATTGTTATGATGTCGGCGGGTGAGATCGCCAGAAGAGGCACTTTGGCTTCGGCGGTCCTCGCGCCGCTCATGCGGTGCCTTCAGGTCGCTCAGCGCTGCGTAATGCCTCGCGGAAAATGCCCCTTCTGGCTTTGTCAGTTTGTGCGCGGGTAAAGCGACACAGTATGTGAGCCCGTGCTTTCTTTTGCGGTGAAGGCAAAACGAGTGCAGTGCCTGTCCTCAGAAAAAAGCCCTTCTGCCCTTTAATCCTGAGCGGGGTTAAAGCGGCACCATGCGTCAGCCGGTTCTGCCGCGTTAAGGATAGCGCCCGGTCCGGCAATGCACGTTACTGACGGACCCGGCGGTATCGAAGATGATGCTTATTCCTCTTCGCACCGCGTCCCCTTGCTCAGCGCTCAATGTCTCAGCAGGCATAACGTAAGGTTAAACGCTGACCTTCTTCATGCTGCGCACGGCTGCGTAAAGCGCTGGGTGATGAATGTGTCATCTTCCTGAAGGATAAGTTGTTTTTAATCCTGTATTTCCTGATCAGGCAGGATATGATCCGGCGCGCTGTTGTTAGCGTAGTCCGCCTTGTTTCACATCAAATCTGACTCTTTGCCAACGCCGTTTTTTCAAAAAACCGACATACTTACGGTGCGCTGACAGATATCCTTAATTCCTTCAAATTTTTACCCGCAGGGACGACTACAATTCGTGGTTTGCAGGCTAACGTTTACGCCCGCGTCCTGGAACGATATCGCTGGAGAGCAACAATAACAATGAACAACCGACATCCTGGAATGAAAAAAGGCCTGATTTTAGCGGTGGTTATTGCCGCTGCTGCAGGCGGTTACTACTGGTGGAAGCATCCAGCCCAACCCGCAGGCAACGAAACATCCAGCCAGTCAGAACACGGCAAAAGAGGCAACGGTGGACATAAACCGCTTGCGCCCGTGCAGGCTGCCAGCGCCGTGACAGAGAGTGTGCCGCAATACCTTAGCGGTTTGGGTACGGTGACCGCAGCCAATACCGTAACGGTACGCAGCCGGGTAGATGGTAACCTGGTGGCCATCCATTTCACGGAAGGCCAGCAGGTCAAAGCCGGCGATCTGCTGGCAGAGATCGATCCGCGTCCCTATCAGGTCGCCCTGATGCAGGCTCAAGGCCAGCTGGCGCGCGATCAGGCTACGCTTGCGAACGCCCGCCGTGATTTAGCCCGTTACCAGAAGCTGGCGAAAACCTCGCTGGTATCCCAGCAGGATCTGGATACGCAAAACGCGCTGGTCAGTGAAACCCTGGGCACGATTAAGGCCGACGAAGGCAGCGTTGCCAGCGCACAGCTGAACCTGACTTACAGCCGAATTACGTCCCCGATTGCGGGTCGCGTCGGCCTGAAGCAGGTTGATATTGGCAACTACATCACCAGCGGTGATACCAATGGTCTGGTGGTGATTACTCAGACGCATCCGGTGGATGTCGTCTTTAGCGTCGCCGAAAACAATATCAGCCAGATCATGCAGGCGCAGAAAAGTGGCGAACCGTTGCTGGTGGAAGCCTGGGACCGCAGCAATCAACACCTGATTGCGCGCGGAAAACTGCTCAGTCTGGATAACCAGATCGACGTCACGACAGGCACCATTAAAATCAAAGCGCGTTTTGATAATCAGGATGACCTGCTTTTCCCTAATCAGTTCGTCAACGCCCGGCTGAAGGTGAATACGTTGCAGGATGCCGTCGTGATTCCGGTAGCCGCGTTACAGATGGGCAACGAAGGCCACTTTGTCTGGGTGATTAACAGCGAAAATAAGGTGAGTAAGAAAACCGTGACCGCCGGTTTCCAGGACAGTCAGAAAGTGGTCATCAATGCCGGACTGAGCGCGGGCGACCGCGTGGTAACGGATGGCCTTGACCGCCTGACAGAGGGGGCAAAAGTGGAAGTGGTTGCAGCACAGAGCAGTGCAACTAAACAGAGCCGCGCCAGCTTGCCATCCAAGGGAGAGTCAGAGTAATGCAGGTTATGCCTCCTGACCACAGCGGAGGACCGTCACGCCAGTTTATTCTGCGCCCGGTCGCGACGACGTTACTGATGATTGCTATTCTGCTGGCGGGGATTCTGGGTTACCGCTTTTTGCCGGTGTCAGCGTTACCCGAAGTGGACTATCCGACCATTCAGGTTGTTACCCTGTATCCCGGTGCCAGTCCGGATGTGGTGACGTCGTCGATTACAGCGCCTCTTGAACGTCAGTTCGGTCAGATGTCCGGTCTTAAACAGATGGCCTCGCAAAGTTCTGGCGGCGCCTCGGTGGTGACACTGCAGTTCCAGCTCTCGCTGCCGCTCGATGTCGCAGAACAGGAAGTGCAGGCAGCGATTAACTCTGCCTCTAACCTGCTGCCCAGCGATTTGCCGAATCCGCCGGTTTACAGCAAAGTTAACCCGGCGGATCCGCCCATCATGACGCTCGCCGTCACCACCACCAGCATGCCCTTAACCCAGGTACAGGACATGGTGGAAACACGCGTCGCGCAGAAAATTTCCCAGGTGACCGGCGTCGGCCTGGTCACGTTGACCGGCGGCCAGCGTCCCGCTGTGCGCGTTAAGATGAACACCCAGGCATTAGCCTCTATGGGCCTGACCAGCGAAATGGTGCGTACGGCGATCACCAACGCCAACGTAAATTCCGCGAAAGGCAGTCTTGATGGTCCGACCCGCTCGGTTACGCTGTCAGCCAACGATCAGATGAAATCGGTCGAGGATTACCGCCAGCTGATCGTCAGTTATAAAAATGGCGCGCCAGTGCGGCTGGCCGATGTGGCTACGATTGAACAGGGTGCCGAAAACAGCTGGCTGGGTGCCTGGTCTAACCGTGAACCCGCCATCGTACTGAATGTGCAGCGCCAGCCGGGTGCCAATATTATTGCAACCGCCGACAATATTCGCGCCATGCTGCCCGGGCTGATTGCCAGCCTGCCCAAATCCGTCGATGTCAAACTGGTCACCGATCGCACCACCAATATCCGCGCGTCCGTCACCGATACGCAGCATGAGCTGATGCTGGCAATGGCGCTCGTGGTGATGATCATCTACCTGTTCTTGCGTAATGTGCCCGCGACCATCATTCCGGCCGTGGCTGTTCCGCTGTCGCTTATTGGCACCTTTGCGGCAATGTATTTCCTGGGCTTTTCCATCAATAATCTGACGCTGATGGCGCTGACCATCGCCACAGGCTTTGTGGTGGACGATGCCATCGTGGTGATTGAGAATATCTCGCGCTATATCGAAAAAGGGGAAAAGCCGATGACAGCGGCCCTGAAAGGGGCAGGCGAAATTGGCTTTACCATTATTTCGTTAACGTTTTCACTGATTGCGGTATTGATTCCGCTGCTGTTCATGGGCGACGTGATTGGTCGCCTGTTTCGCGAATTTGCGGTGACGCTGGCGGTGGCAATTCTGATCTCAGCGGTGGTCTCGCTCACCCTGACGCCGATGATGTGTGCCCGCATGCTGAGCGCCGAGTCACTGCGTAAGCAGAACCGCTTTTCCCGTGCCAGCGAAGCGATGTTCGATCACATCATTGCCGTTTATGGTCGTGGGCTGCGCCGGGTGCTGAATCACCCCTGGCTGACGCTGTCCGTGGCGCTCGGCACGTTGCTGCTGACGGTTTTGCTGTGGATGGCCATTCCTAAAGGTTTCTTTCCGCAGCAGGACAACGGCATTATCCAGGGAACGCTGGAGGCACCGCAGTCGGTATCCTACGCCAGTATGGCGGAGCGGACACGCGATGTTGCCTCTGTGATTATGAAAGATCCGGCTGTGCAGAGTCTGACCTCGTTCGTGGGCGTGGACGGCACCAATCCGTCACTCAACAGCGCCCGGTTGCAGATTAACCTCAAACCGCTGGATATGCGCAGCGAGCGTATTCCGGAGATTCAGCAGCGGCTGCAAGCGCAGATCAGCAAAATTCCTGGCGTCACCTTGTGGTTGCAGGCGGTGCAGGACCTGACAATTGATACCCAGGCCAGCCGTACGCCGTATCAGTTTACTCTGCAGTCCGGTTCGCTGGATTCGCTCAGCACCTGGGTCCCTGCCCTGCTTAACGCCCTGCAGAAACACCCTGCGCTACGTGACGTCAGCAGTGACTGGCAGGACCAGGGGCTGGAAGCCTATATCAAAGTGGACCGTGACAGTGCCAGCCGGCTGGGCATCAGCATGGCGGACGTAGATAACGCGCTGTATGACGCCTTTGGTCAGCGGCTGATCTCCACGATTTATACCCAGGCGAATCAGTACCGCGTGGTGCTGGAACAGGACAACAGCACCATGCCGGGCCTGCAAAGCCTGGACGGTATTCGTCTGAACAGCACTGACGGTGGCAGCGTGCCGTTGAGCGCGATCGCCAGCATTGCCCAGCGCCATGCGCCTTTAACGATTAACCATCTGAGTCAGTTCCCCTCCGCCACCTTCTCTTTCAATGTGGCGAAGGGCTATTCGCTGGAAGATGCGACCAAAGCGATCAACCAGGCAGAGACGGAACTGGGGATGCCGTCAGAGGTGATGACGCAGTTCCAGGGCAGCACGCTGGCTTTCGAGGCTGCCCTGACCAGTACCGTCTGGCTGATTGTGGCGGCAGTCGTGGCGATGTATATCGTGCTCGGCGTGCTGTATGAGAGCTTTATCCATCCCATCACCATTCTCTCCACGTTGCCCACGGCGGGCGTCGGTGCGCTGCTGGCGCTGATGATAAGTGGGAATGAGCTGGATATTGTTGCCATCATCGGCATCATTCTGCTCATTGGTATTGTGAAAAAGAACGCCATTATGATGATCGACTTCGCGTTAGCGGCGGAACGTGAACAGGGCATGAAGCCCTATGATGCGATTTATCAGGCCTGCCTGCTGCGTTTCCGACCGATTCTGATGACGACGCTGGCCGCCCTGCTGGGTGCATTACCGCTGATGCTCAGCACTGGCGTAGGTGCAGAGCTGAGGCAGCCGCTGGGGATCGCCATGGTCGGCGGCCTGATTCTGAGCCAGATTCTGACGCTGTTTACCACGCCGGTAATCTACCTGCTGTTTGACCGCCTGGCGCATAACCTGCGTCGTCGCCTGGGTCAGACGGAGGCGCAGCCGTGAAGTTTTTTGCTTTGTTTATCCATCGTCCGGTCGCCACGACGCTACTGACGCTGGCCATTGCGCTGGCGGGCATTCTGGGCTTCCGCCTGCTGCCGGTGGCGCCGCTGCCGCAGGTGGATTTTCCGGTCATTATGGTGTCAGCGTCCCTGCCAGGAGCCTCGCCCGAAACGATGGCGTCTTCGGTCGCCACGCCGCTGGAGCGCTCGCTGGGCCGAATTGCAGGCGTCAGTGAAATGACCTCGACCAGTTCGCTGGGATCGACCCGCATTATTATGGTGTTCGATTTTAATCGTGATATTAACGGCGCGGCACGTGATGTACAGGCGGCCATTAACGCGGCGCAGAGCCTGCTCCCTACCGGCATGCCGTCGCGTCCGACCTACCGCAAAGCCAACCCGTCTGACGCGCCGATCATGATTATGACGCTGACGTCAGATCTGTACACGCCAGCCCAGCTTTATGATTATGCGTCGACACAGCTGGCACAGAAGCTGTCGCAGATTAATGGCGTGGGCGATGTCACCGTGGGCGGCAGCTCGCTGCCCGCAGTGCGCGTGGCGCTCAATCCGCAGGCGTTATTTAATCAGGGCGTGTCGCTGGATGCGGTGCGTCAGACCATCGCTAACGCTAACCAGCGCCGTCCGCAGGGCGCGCTGGAAGACGGGCAACAGCGCTGGCAGTTACGGACCAACGATGCATTACAAACTGCCCGGGAATACCAGCCGCTGAACGTGCAATACAACAACGGCGCGGCAGTACGGTTGTCCGATGTCGCCACCGTTGAGGACTCCGTGCAGGATGTGCGCAACGCCGGTATGTCGCGGGGCAAACCGGCCGTTTTGCTGGTGATTCGCAAAACGGCGGATGCGAACGTGATTGAGACGGTTGATCGTATTCGCGCTGAACTGCCCGAACTGCACGAAATCATTCCGACGGCGATCGATCTGCAGATTGCCCAGGATCGCTCACCCACCATCCGCGCGTCGCTCGAAGAAGTTGAACAGTCGCTAATTATCGCCGTTGGCCTGGTCATTCTGGTGGTGTTTGTTTTCCTGCGCTCAGGTCGCGCCACGCTGATTCCGGCGGCGGCCGTGCCGGTCTCGCTGATTGGCACCTTTGCCGCCATGTATTTGTGCGGCTTTAGCCTGAACAATCTGTCGTTGATGGCGCTGACCATCGCCACCGGCTTTGTCGTGGACGATGCCATTGTGGTGCTGGAAAACATTGCCCGTCATGTTGAATCGGGCATGAAACCGCTGGCCGCCGCGCTCAAAGGCGTGCGTGAAGTGGGCTTTACGGTGCTGTCGATGAGCCTGTCGCTGATCGCGGTCTTCCTGCCGCTGCTGATGACAGGCGGATTGATTGGCCGCTTCTTCGCAGAGTTTTCCATCACCCTGTCGGTTGCTATTCTGATCTCGCTGTTTGTGTCCATCACGCTGACGCCCATGATGTGTGCTTACCTGCTGAAACCCCATGCGCCGCGCAGTCAGCCGCGGCGACGGGGCATTGGCCGCCTGCTGCTGGCGGTACAACAGGGTTATGCCCGCTCTCTGAACGTCGTGCTGAACCATGCGCGCTGGGTCATCCTGTTGCTCGTGGGCACTGTCGCCCTGACGGTGTGGCTGTTCATCAGTATTCCTAAAACCTTTTTGCCCGAGCAGGATACCGGCCGCCTGTCCGGCTTTATTTCTGCCGACCAAAGCATTTCGTTTCAGGCGATGCGCGGTAAGTTGCAGGACTTCATGAAAATCGTGGGGGCCGATCCGGATGTCTCAAGCGTGGTGGGCTTTACCGGCGGCATGCGCACCAATATGGGCCTGATGTTTATCTCCCTGAAACCCTTGTCCGAACGCAAAGATAATGCACAGGCGGTGATTGCCCGCCTGCGTACCAAGCTGGCAAAGGAGCCCGGTGCCAACCTGTATCTTAATGCGGTGCAGGATATCCGGGTGGGCGGTCGCGAAGCCAACGCCAGCTATCAGTATTCTCTGTTAACAGACGATCTGGCTGCGCTGCGCACCTGGGAACCGAAAATTCGTCAGGCCTTTAGCGCCCTGCCGGAACTGGCCGACGTTAACTCCGATCAGCAGGATCAGGGCAGCGAAATGGCCCTGACGTATGACCGGGCCAGCATGGCGCGGCTGGGCATTAATGTTTCCGAAGCGAATGCGTTGCTCAACGATGCGTTTGGTCAGCGTCAGATTTCCACCATCTATCAGCCGCTGAACCAGTACAAGGTCGTCATGGAAGTGGATCCGCGCTATACCCAGGACATCAGTTCACTGGATCAGATGTTTGTGATTAACAGCGACGGCAAACCCATCCCGCTTTCCTGGTTCGCCAAATGGCAACCGGCCAACGCGCCGCTGTCGGTTAATCATCAGGGCTTGTCTGCCGCGTCAACCCTCTCCTTTAACCTGCCAGAAGGTGTGTCGCTTTCCCAGGCATCCGAGGCGATCGATCGCACTATGACGGCGCTTGGCGTACCGTCCAGCGTGCGCGGCAGCTTTGCCGGCACCGCACAGGCGTTCCAGCAATCGCAAAGCAGTCAACTCTGGTTGATGATGGCTGCGGTTGCGGCAGTTTATATCGTGCTGGGGATTCTCTACGAAAGCTATGTGCACCCGTTGACCATTCTTTCGACGCTGCCGTCTGCGGGCGTCGGTGCCCTGCTGGCGCTGGAGCTGTTTGATACGCCGTTCAGCCTGATTGCCTTGATCGGGATTCTGTTGTTGATCGGGATAGTAAAAAAGAACGCCATCATGATGGTCGACTTTGCGCTTGACGCAGAACGCAACGGCAACCTGAGTGCCCGCGAGGCGATTTTCCAGGCCTGCCTGTTACGCTTCCGCCCTATCCTGATGACCACGCTGGCGGCCCTGTTTGGCGCGTTACCGCTGGTGCTGACCAGCGGAGACGGCGCCGAGCTGCGTCAGCCGTTGGGCATCACCATTGCCGGCGGCTTGATCATGAGCCAGCTCCTCACGCTGTATACCACGCCGGTGGTGTACTTAATGATGGACAAACTGCGACGTAAAACGCGCACCCAGAGGATGAATGCCACTCAGCATTAAGGGGTAAATATCATGCAGAGCGTCACGGTCCGCTGGCAGTTGTGGATTGTTGCCTTTGGTTTTTTTATGCAGACGCTGGACACCACCATCGTCAACACGGCGATCCCGTCCATGGCGCACGATCTGGGCGTGAGCCCACTGCATATGCATTCGGTGATTGTGGCCTATGTGCTCACGGTGGCGGTGACGCTGCCGCTGAGCGGCTGGCTGGCGGACCGGTTTGGCGTGAGAAATATCTTTTTTAGCGCGATTGTGCTGTTCAGCGTGGGATCGCTGTTGTGCGGCCTGTCAGGCACGCTGAATCAGCTTATCATGGCGCGTGTGATTCAGGGGATTGGCGGGGCCATGATGGTGCCGGTAGGACGACTGACGGTAATGCGTATTGTACCGCGTGACCAGTATATGTCTGCGATGACCTTTGTCACCCTGCCCGGCCAGATTGGGCCGCTACTGGGGCCCGCACTGGGCGGTGTGCTGGTGGAATATGCCAGCTGGCACTGGATTTTCCTGATTAACATCCCGGTCGGCATCATCGGTGCCGTCGCCACGTTGAAGTTACTGCCGAACTACGCGATGCCGCCGCGACGCTTTGATTTTGTCGGGTTTGTCCTGCTGGCCGCCGGAATGGCTACGTTAACGCTGGCGCTTGACGGTCAACGCAGTAGCGGCGGCTCTGCCTTGTTACTGGCCGGGATGATCCTCATCGGCACCGGCTCTCTTCTGTTTTATCTGCTGCATGCGCGCCAAAACGACAGTGCGCTGTTCAGCCTGAAGCTGTTCGACAACCGCATTTTCTCCATTGGCTTACTCGGTAGTCTGACTGGCCGCATCGGCAGCGGCATGTTGCCCTTTATGACGCCGCTGTTCTTGCAAATCGGCATGGGCTTCAGCCCGTTTCATGCCGGCTTAATGATGATTGCCATGGTGCTGGGCAATATGGGCATGAAGCGTGTGGTTGTCAGCATTGTTAACCTGTTTGGCTATCGCAACGTGCTGGTGGGTTCAACCATAGGCCTGGCGCTGGTGGTCTTGCTGTTTCCACTGGTGGCGATGCTCGGCTGGATAGTCATGCTGCCGCTGGTGCTGTTTCTGCAAGGCATGGTGAATGCGATTCGCTTCTCTTCGATGAACACGCTGACGCTCAAGGATCTACCCGATGACCTGGCCTCCAGCGGCAACAGCCTGTTATCGATGATCATGCAGCTCTCAATGAGTATTGGCGTAACCGTGGCGGGCCTGCTGCTGGGCGCGTTTGGTCATGCAACGTTCGGGGAACAGGGTTTAAGCCATCAGGCGTTTATCTGTGTTTATCTCTGTATGGCGCTGATCATTATTCTGCCTGCGCTGGTGTTCTGGCGGGTTCCGAAAGAGATGAGTAAAAGCGTCGATCTGCGACGTCGGAGAAGTGAATGAGATCGTTCCTGCATTTTGGCATCGGTGCCAAATTATTCATGGCCATATTCTCCACCTGCATGCTGGTCCTGATTACCATGCACTGGGGCGTCCGGCTCAGCTTTGAACATGGCTTTGTCGACTATATTAAACGCGGGAATGAACAGCGGCTGAATTTGCTGGGTGCGGCGCTGGCCGATCAGTATGAACAGCATGGCGACTGGGATTTTCTGCGTAATAACGACCGGCTGATCTTCTCGATGCTGCGCTCGCTGGAGCAAAACCCGGACAGCAGTAACCAGTTACCGCCTCACGGCTGGCGCACCCAGTTCTGGGTACTCGATCAGCACTACAAAGTGATGGTCGGCCCGCGCTCACAGGTTCCCCCGGAAGGGATACGTCACGATATTACGCTCAGTAACGGTAAAGTCGTGGGCTGGATCATCAGCTCGCCGCCAGAGCGCCTGACGCGCAGCACCGATATCAATTTTGATCAGCAGCAGCGACGAACCAGCTGGTATATCGTGGGCCTCTCTACTCTGCTTGCCGCCCTGGTCACCTGGCTGATGGCGCGGGGCTTGCTGGCACCGGTGAAAAGACTGGTAGACGGTACGCATCATCTGGCGGCGGGGAATTTAGCCACACGGGTTAAGGTTGACAGCCAGGACGAACTGGGCCAGTTGGCCCATGACTTTAACCTGCTGGCCAGTTCGCTGGAGAAAAATGAAAGTATGCGTCGGGCCTTTATGGCCGACATCTCGCATGAACTGCGCACGCCACTGGCGATTTTGCGCGGTGAGCTGGAAGCCATGCAGGATGGTGTACGTAAACTCACGCCAGACGCGATTACCTCTCTGCAAAGCGAAGTGGCGCTGCTGACCAAGCTGGTGGATGATCTGCACCAGCTTTCGCTCTCTGACGTCGGCGCCCTGGCCTATCGCAAGCAGGCCACCGATTTGGTGCAGCTTATTGAGATCAGCGCAGGCAATTTTACCGAGCGCTACCGCAGCCATGATTTAACCCTGAAGCTCGACCTGCCGGATGACGCGCCGTTTTTTGGCGATCCTGACCGGCTGATGCAGTTGTTTATTAACCTGCTGGAAAACAGCCTGCGTTACACCGATGCCGGCGGCGACGTCCGGGTGCGGCTCTGGTATGACGCGCCCTACTGGCACGTCACCGTAGAGGACAGCGCGCCCGGCGTGGAAGGCGATCAACAGGCACAAATATTTGAGCGTTTTTTCCGCACAGAAGGTTCGCGCAATCGCGCCAGCGGCGGCTCTGGCCTGGGGCTGGCCATCTGTAAAAACATTGTTGATGCCCACGGTGGCAGCATCAGCGCCTCGCATGCGGATTTAGGTGGGCTGAAAATCGCGCTACAATTGCGTTATGTTCCTCCCGTTTAGAAGATTATGAACCAGGAAAACACTTACCCGCTAATCCTTGTGGTTGAAGATGAACCCAAGCTGGCACAGCTGATGATTGATTACCTTGAGGCTTCTAACTATCGCACGCATCATCTGGCGCACGGCAACGCGGTACTGGACTACGTTAAACAGACGCCGCCCGATCTTATCCTGCTGGATTTGATGCTGCCGGGTAAAGATGGCCTGACGCTGTGCCGTGAGATTCGCCGTGATTCCG
This sequence comes from Pantoea sp. SGAir0183, assembly GCF_043545505.1. Classification (NCBI taxonomy): domain Bacteria; kingdom Pseudomonadati; phylum Pseudomonadota; class Gammaproteobacteria; order Enterobacterales; family Erwiniaceae; genus Pantoea; species Pantoea sp. SGAir0183. The sequence continues at coordinate 1,541,049 of NZ_CP028053.1, read as the reverse complement.
ACTTGCCGATTATTATGGTGACCGCGCGCACAGAAGAAATCGATCGCCTGCTGGGCCTGGAGATTGGTGCGGATGACTATATCTGCAAGCCATTCAGCCCACGCGAAGTGGTAGCGCGGGTCAAAACCATTTTGCGCCGGGTGAAGCGATCTCCCGAAGAAGCGCCCGTCGCGTCTTTGCTGAAAGTTCATGAAAGCCGCTTTCAGGCCAGCTGGCGTGATGAGCCGCTGGATTTAACGCCCGCTGAATTTCGTCTGCTGAAAACGCTGTCCCTTGAACCGGGAAAAGTCTTCTCCCGTGAACAGTTGTTAAACCATCTCTACGACGATTACCGGGTTGTCACCGACCGAACCATTGACAGCCATATCAAGAACCTGCGCAGGAAACTGGAAAGCCTGGACAGCGAACAACCCTTTATCCGCGCGGTATATGGCATGGGCTATCGCTGGGAAGCCGATGTCTGCCAGTTGATTTAGATTGACCCAGATCAATTTACTTCCGTTTTCACCCTGCCTACAATTCCGCACCTTTTGCAGGGTTTCCCCCTGCACATGTCGCCCAGGCGACATGCTGACCTGACATCAGTGAGCACATCATGAAACCCGAATTACTTTCCCCCGCCGGAACGCTGAAAAACATGCGTTACGCGTTTGCCTATGGGGCCGATGCCGTCTATGCCGGCCAGCCGCGCTACAGCCTGCGGGTACGCAATAACGAATTCAGCCATGAAAACCTGGCGAAAGGCATTAACGAAGCCCACGCGCTGGGTAAAAAGTTTTATGTGGTGGTGAACATCGCCCCGCATAACGCCAAGCTGAAAACCTTTATTCGCGATTTAACGCCGGTAATTGAGATGCAGCCCGACGCGTTAATCATGTCCGATCCTGGCCTGATCATGCTGGTGCGCGAGGCGTTTCCGGCCATGCCCATCCACTTATCTGTGCAGGCTAACGCCGTAAACTGGGCAACGGTGAAATTCTGGCAGCAAATGGGCTTAAGTCGGGTGATTTTATCCCGCGAGCTGTCGCTAGAGGAGATCGCCGATATTCGCGAGCAGGTGCCGGACATGGAGCTGGAAGTATTTGTGCACGGCGCACTGTGTATGGCGTACTCCGGGCGCTGTCTGCTGTCGGGCTACATGAATAAACGCGATCCTAACCAGGGAACCTGCACCAACGCCTGCCGCTGGGAATATCAGTTGCAGGAAGCCAGACAAGATGACGTCGGCAACATTGTTGAAATTCATCAGCCGGTCAGCGTACAGGACGTGACGCCTACATTGGGCATTGGGCAACCCAGCGACAAGGTGTTTTTGCTGGAGGAGAAAATGAAACCCGGCGAAATGATGAGCGCCTTTGAAGATGAACACGGCACCTACATCATGAACTCGAAAGATCTGCGTGCCGTGGCGCACGTCGAGCGCCTGAGCCAGATGGGCGTTCACTCACTGAAAATCGAAGGTCGCACCAAATCCTATTATTACTGCGCCCGCACCGCACAGGTTTATCGCAAAGCCATTGACGATGCGGCGGCAGGTAAACCGTTTGATTCTGCCCTGCTGGAAACCCTGGAAGGCCTGGCGCATCGCGGCTATACCGAAGGTTTTTTGCGTCGTCACACCCACGACAGCTACCAGAATTACCAGACCGGCTACTCTGTCTCAGAGCGCCAGCAGTTCGTCGGGGAGTTCAGCGGTGAACAGCGCGAGGGCTGGGCGGAAGTACGGGTAAAGAATAAATTTGTTCTGCATGACAGCCTGGAGATCATGACGCCGTCCGGTAACCTGATCTGTACCCTTGATGCCCTGCAAAACAGCCGTGGAGAACCGACAGAGGTGGCCCCGGGAGACGGGCATCGCGTCTGGATGAAAGTGCCGCCGGAGGTAGATTTGCGGTTTGCCTTGCTGCTGCGTAACTTTGCGCCAGGCCAGAACACCCAGGATCCGCATGCCGCTCACGCCACGGCCTGACAAAATTTGACAAAAGCAAGAACAGGATCACAGACGGCTCGGTTTTACTGAACTATAGTGCTGCCTGCTACCAATGAGTAACAATTATCAGCAGCAGTAACTGGATCCACCTCATTCACCCGCCCGGCTCCCCCGTGCGGGTTTTCTTTTTTCTCCCTTTCGCCAATCATTTTTCTCTTCCGGCTATGCTATAACCACTAACTACGCTTTCGATCTCCAAGGAACAGATAATGGACAAACAATCGCTTACGCTGCTAATCCTGAATGGTAAAGGCGCAGGTAATGACGATCTCCGTGAAGCGATCACGAAGCTGCGCGCCGAGGGCTTTAACATAGCCGTGCGCGTGACGTATGAAAAAGGAGACGGTGAGCGTTACGTGGAAGAAGCCCTTGAACTGCAGGCGGAAACCGTAGTGGCGGGCGGCGGTGACGGCACCGTCAACGAAATCGCTACCGCACTGGCGTCGGTCAACGCGGATGAGCGCCCGGTTCTGGGGATTCTGCCGCTGGGCACAGCGAACGATTTTGCCACCAGCGTCGGCATTCCTGAAGAGATTGAGCACGCCTTGCGCCTGGCTATCCAGGGTAAAGCCTGTGATATCGACCTCGCCCGCGTTAACCAGCATCACTATTTTATTAATATGGCGACCGGAGGATTTGGCACGCGCATTACGACCGAGACGCCGGAAAAACTCAAATCTGCGCTGGGCGGCGTGTCCTATTTTATTCATGGGTTGATGCGCATGGACACGCTAAAACCGGACAGTTGTGAAATTACCGGGCCCGGTTTTAACTGGCAGGGCGATGCGCTGGTCATCGGCATCGGCAACGGTCGTCAGGCCGGAGGCGGTCAGCGTTTATGCCCGTCGGCGTTGATTAACGATGGCCTGCTGGACGTCAGCATTGTTACCGCGCAGGAGTTGCTGCCTACCCTGCTGCATTCCCTGACCGGCGATGAAGAGAATCCCGGCATTATTTCTACGCGCTTATCGTCCCTGACGATTCGCTCACCGCATGAAATGACCTTTAACCTGGATGGCGAACCGCTGACAGGCCAGTCATTTACCATCGATATCATGCCGGGCGCGTTAAGCTGCCGCCTGCCGCCGCAGTGTGCCCTGCTGAGTTAATTCTCACGGGAGCCCTGGCTCCCGGCCTTAATGTAAACAGTTCGTGATTACATTCACAATTCCGCTACTTCAACTTGTATGGTAGTAGCGGGACGCGTAATTTTTCATCCTTAATGCCAGCATGGCCTGCCGTCCGTCTGCCACAAGGATGCTTTATGCTACACATCGATCACCTTCCTGCGGATGTTCATCTGCCCGCCTATGACCGTCGCCAGCTTAAAACCCGTATAGTGCATATCGGCTTTGGTGCCTTTCATCGCGCCCATCAGGCCTTGTGCACGGATAAACTGGCCGAACAGGGTAGCGACTGGGGAATCTGCGAGGTTAACCTTAACAGCGGCGAGCTGATTCAGGCACTCCGCCAGCAGGACTTTCTCTATACGTTGACCGAAAAAAGTGACGACGCCGTGAAAATCCGGGTCATTGGGGTGGTTACCGCGGCACTGCACGGCAAAACGGACGGCATTGATGCCGTGATTACGGCCCTGTGCCAGCCGGACGTGGCGATTGTGTCGATGACCGTGACGGAAAAAGGCTATTGTCACCTGCCCGCCAGCGGCAATCTCGATCTGCAACATGCGGATATCGTGCATGACCTGGCGCACCCCGCACAGCCCCGCTCGCTGCCCGGATTGATTGTCGCCGCCATCCGCCGTCGACGCGATCTGGGTTTAGCGCCTTTCAGCGTGATGTCCTGCGATAACATGCCTGAAAATGGCCACGTCACACGGAATGTGGTGACGCAGCTCGCCCGGCAGCATGATGCGTCGCTGGCGGACTATATTCAGCACAACATCACCTTTCCCTCCACCATGGTAGATCGCATTGTTCCGGCAATGAATGAGGCCGCCTTTGACGCGTTACGTGCCCGTATTGGTTCGTCCGATCCGGTGGCCGTTGAGGCTGAACCCTTCTTTCAATGGGTGATTGAAGACCATTTTGTCAGCGGCCGACCTGACTGGGACAAGGCCGGTGCCGAACTGGTGGAGGATGTGCTGCCGTTTGAGCAAATGAAGTTGCGCATGCTCAATGGCAGCCACTCCTTTCTGGCGTACCTTGGTTACCTTGCGGGTTATGAACACATCAGCGATTGTATGGCTGACGACGCGTTCCGGGCGGCCGCACGTGCGCTGATGGTTAACGAACAGGCGCCGACGTTAACCACGCAGGGCGTGGATTTACCGGCTTACGCCGACGCCTTAATCGCTCGCTTTGCCAACCGCGCTATCAGACACCGCACCTACCAGATTGCGACCGATGGCACCCAGAAACTGCCACAACGCTTTCTTGACAGCGTACGCTGGCATCTCGCTAACGGCACACCCTGCCCGCTGCTGCTGCTGGGCATTGCCGCCTGGATGCGCTATGTCGGTGCGGTCGATGAAAAAGGCGAACCTATAGCGATCCGCGACCCACTTAAAGCCCAGCTGGCCACCTGTGTGGCAGAAAGCGCGGAAGGTCAGGAGCGGGTGCGGGCCTTACTGGGCCTGAAAACCGTTTTCGGCGAGGATCTGGCGGATAATACAGCCTTTGTTGACGCGCTCTCCGCCTGCTATATACAGTTGACGAAAGTGGGGGCACGGGCGGCCGTGCAACAGGCCATCGCACAGGGCTAAGGCGTTTTAACGCGCTGGCGACATCGGGTTAATGTTAACAGGGACAGAACATGACGCTTTCCTACACCATCACGACAAGTGAACCGGTCAATCAGCAGATTTACCGTTATCTACGCAAAGATATCGTCACCTGCGTCATTCAGCCGGGCGCTTTGCTGTCGGAAAAAGAGGTTTCCGCCCGTTTTCATCTCTCTCGCCAGCCGGTACGTGAGGCGTTCATTAAGCTGGCAGAAGCCGGTCTGGTACAAATCCTTCCACAGCGCGGCACCTTTGTGCGTAAGATTTCAGCGAAGCAGGTCGAAGATGGACGCTTTATCCGGGAAGCGGTAGAACTGGCCGTGATACGCCGCGCAGCGCGGGAAACAAGCCAGCGCGGACTGATGGCGCTGGAGCATAATCTGCAGCTCCAGCGCATCACTGCCGCCCGGGGCGACAGCCAGATGTTTCTCAGCCTGGACGATGAATTCCATCGTCTGATTGCGGAGAGCATCGACTGTATGCTGGCATGGGAAACTATTGAAAACATCAAGGCGACGATGGACCGGGTGCGCTATCTCACCCTGAATCAGGTCGCGCCCGCTGAAACGCTGATCGAACAACATGAAGCCGTTTTTGCCGCCCTGAAAGCGCGCGATGCGGACCAGGCAGAAACCGCCCTGCGTCACCATCTGCAGGCAATGATGTTTTCGCTCGCGCCCGTGATCAGGCAAAACCGTGACTGGTTCGAGGCTGAGTAGCGCGCCGTACAATCGCTGAGCGAAGCCGTTACCACCACTGATGAAAATGATGCACAGGTCCAGTCCCGTGGCCCACCTCCAGCGAATCGGCTGCCAGCAGGGCCTGTTGTAGCCAGGTTTTGGCTTCATTAACCGTCTCCGCCCAGTCACTGTGCCGTGGACGCAGGGCCGCCAGCGCAGCAGACAGCGTACAACCGGTACCGTGCGTATGGCGCGTCTTCACCCGAGGCGTGCTGAACCGTTGCCGCCCCGCTGGCGTGATCAGCCAGTCAGGACTTTCGCCATGATCCAGATGTCCGCCCTTCATCAGCACGGCCTGACAACCCAGCGCCAGAAGGGCATCGCCCTGCGTCAGCATCTCGTTCTCATTGCTGGCCATACGGCATTCGAGCAGCGCGGCGGCTTCGGGCAGATTAGGTGTGATCAGTGACACCTGTGGCAACAGGCGCTCGCGGACACAGGCAATGGCATCAGGACTCAGTAAGGCATCGCCGCTCTTGGCCACCATCACCGTGTCCAGCACCACAAACGGGATTGCCCGGCGCTGCAAGCCAACCGCCACCCGCTCCACGATCGCCGCGTCGGACAGCATGCCAATTTTTGCACTGTCGATGCGCACGTCATCAAGAACGGAATCCAGCTGTGCGCTGACAAAATCAGGATCAATACGGTACACCGACTGTACGCCACAGGTATTTTGCGCCACCAGGGCCGTAATCACGCTGGTGCCGTAAGCGCCCAGTGCGGAGAAGGTTTTCAGGTCGGCCTGAATCCCGGCACCGCCGCTGGGATCGGTACCGGCAATCGTTAAAGCATTGATGCGTTTCACAGGGCGGCCTCCAGTGTCCAGAGCGCGTCCAGAAACGCCGGTGCAAAGCTGCCCGGCCCGGTTGATGCCTGTGCGGCTTTCTCTCCGGCCAGTGCCATCACCCGACAGGCGCTGGCGATATTGACCAGTCTGTCACCCGGCAGGCTGGCAAAGGCGGCGACGACCGCAGACAGTGCACAGCCGGTACCGACCACTCGCGTCATTAAGGGCGATCCGCCGACGATCGACAGGGTACGCATCCCGTCGGTGGCATAATCCACCTCGCCAGTGACCACCACACAGGTCTGATACTCCCGCGCCAGTTGTTGGGCGGCCAGCAGGGCGCTTTCGGCGGCGTGCAGACTGTCCACGCCACGTCCGCCGTCAGCCTGCTGGGCCAGCGCCAGAATCTCGGAAGCATTGCCGCGAATCACGGCAGGCGACTGCATCAGCACCTGCTGGCAAAACCGGGTACGCAACGTCAGTGCGCCCACCGCTACCGGGTCCAGCGTCCAGGGCGTGCCTGCCAGATTAGCCGCCTCGATTGCCGCGGCCATGGCCAGCTGGCGTTCGTGCGTTAATGTGCCGACATTGATTAACAGTGCATCCGCGATACCGCTGAACTGCGGCGCTTCCTCGCGATCGATGACCATGGCAGGTGACGCGTTCAGAGCAAGCAGGACATTAGCCGTGAGCATTTGCACCACATCATTGGTCATGCAGTGCACGAGCGGTGACTGACGGCGAAACTGTTGCAGGAGGGGCGCGCATTGCGCATCAGAAAGATGGTGCGGTTGATGTGTCATCAGAACTCCCAACCGGCGGACAAGAAGGCGAATGCGGTCAGGCATCAGACTTCCCTACGCTGGCATTATCCAGATCAGGTAATACGGGTATTTCTCAGCCTTCATACGAAGGGCACCCCGAGTCGTGTAGATTACATTTCTTTATTAATTAGTGAGTTATGTAAGTTTACCTGTTTGTATAAGGTTGTTTTTACGAATCTCACTATTGAGCATTGTACCCCAGCCTGTACCCCATTTTGTACCCCACAGGAAAACAAAAAGCTTGATTATACTTTACCCATGTAAAACGGTTATAGTTAGAATCTATGGACAGAATTAATCATTATTATCGCCAAATGAAGTTTTGAATCATGTTTAGAAAAATAAAGTAGATGCCCTACTTTATTCATTTCTTACCGCTATGTAATTACCTTCAACAGAAATAATCTGTAGAGACAGTAATTAACTGTTATTTTCTCATGAAACAAGTTTTTTTTGTGACCTATACTAAAATATGAAAACCAAATCTTATACACATAGGCATTAAAATGAAAGTAAAAGATAATTTAGAAAATGAAATATTATCTAATCTAAAAAGACTGGAAGAAGAATATGATGAAGCGATGTATTTCAACAATTCCCCACCAGATATGAGTATTGTTGCAACAAAATGGCTGCAACAATATCTTAGCAAAAGAAAAAATTATGGAGAATAACAATTGAAGAAAAGGGAAATACGTACTAATAGAAAGACGCTGAATAAATCAGTTCGTAAAAAAACAATTGTATCAGAAATATCACTTACTTTTGATCAATATGAAAACATTCTATGTAGCGATATGACCTCAGCACGAATATGTAACATATTAAAAGTGCGATTACCAAAAGGATACATAGAGAAGCTAAGAAGTAACAAACTCACGAAATACAAAAACTGGTATCAAAAAGTAAAACTTAAGAATTTACACCGCCCCCAGTTAACCAACTAATCTATCACCTCAAAAAAAGCCGACTCACTCGCATGAATCGGCCTTCCTGAATTTATCAATATGGAGCGTATACAAATGATCAATCCCAAATCTATTTTTACCAAGTTTAAGTATGTATCTGCTGAGTGTGGTTCAGGGAAAACTACTTCATTATGTAATATGATCAATCGGGTACTTAACACTAAAGGCAGTACTGAAAAATTTATTATCGTACAAAACACACAGAAACTTGCAACAAATACATCTAAAAAATTTGATAGTTCTAAATTACTGATTAGTGATTTAATGCCAAGAGGTAAAAATGTCATTAATACAGTACTGGCTTTCCTCAAAACACCAGTTGAGCGAGTTCTCATTATTAGTGATAAAACATTTTTTAGAATTCCCACAGATATGTTAACTGGGTGGCAAATCTGGCTTGATGATGTGACTAACTTTCATTCATTCAAAAATATTAATGACGATAATCAGAGAATCAAAGATATTATATATCATGATCTGATGCAGGAGCATGAGATTGTCGATGATGAAAAAAGGCTGTACTTAACAGCGAAAAAGAAAGCGGTAAAAGGTGATTTAATGAACAAAATCGCCCAAGAACTTTCTGTTATAGCTGAGAATGATATTTTCATCATGGGTAACGATTACTTTGTCGATCCAGAGAAAGTGCAATTGAGTATTCTTGGATGGAAAGATCTAAGTAAGTATCTTGGATTACCTGTAACTTTTATGGGGGCTAACTTCGAAAACTCATTGATTTATAAGGCAAGACCAGAAATATTTGAACAAATCAGTCTGAATGATCTGCAACAACGAAAAGTACCTTTAACTGAACGCCTCAAAGTATACTATTTCTCAGAAAATATAAAATTATCAAAAACATGGAAGGACAGAAGCCCCGCTCAACTCCAGCGTGTTTATGCTTACCTCTCTGAAGTACTCGAAGGCCAGGAATACTACTGGACGAACAACAATACCGATAAACAGAAGCTACATGAGGCTTACAGAATAAGCCCTGATGCGAGGGGGCATAACGACTACAAAGATCGACATACATGCGTCTGGTTAGCCTGTATGCGTCCTGACGACACGGAAGCGAAGCTGTGTGAGTTGCTATTGAAGATTACAGGTGAGGATATCCATCAAGCGAGAGAATACGAGAGCCTTCACCAGTTCGCGTTGAGAGGGGTATCACGTCAATTCGATAGTACAGAACAGCAAACGGTTTATGTATTTGATAAATGGCAGGCTGAGTCATTAAGTACAAATATTGAACATATTCCCGGAGTGCTGGAGAACGTAGCACCAGGTGTACCAGGAAGGCCAAAAGGAGCCACAAACGCTAACAAACTGCCTGCATTGAGTGATACAAAATCGAAACGTTTCAGTCGCTGGAAAAAGGACAATCCGGGGCTTGAGTTAGAGGCATTCAAAGCGTTTCTTGCAAGTACTGTCAACGCGGATCTCAGTACTGACGATACTACGGCTATGTGGGGCAGATACCAGAAAGCAGTACAAAAAAGAGATGCAAATTCAGTCCGAAACACCGACATGAAAAGCAGCAGCATGTCCAAAAATAACCCCTTATAATATATGTTTAGAGAAAAACGGACATCAACAAAAGAGCGAAAGCGAATTAACTGCCTGAAAGCAGGAGCGGCAAAGCAAGCGAACTATTTCGGGTAGTTTGAGAGTGCTCACGCAGTGAGTACTTGATAGCTATCTCATTGTTATAATTATATAAATGATTAAACAGTACCCGCAAGCGAGTACTGTTCGCTGGATTCGATTCTACTGCTTCGTTCCTTCCAGTCACTTGCAGAGCGAACCAATCGCGTTTTTTTGTTCTGTCAATAATTACGTAACTGATTGTTATTTCATTACTTATTATTCTGATGACTCCTTTGTGTACTTAGTGGGGTATCTGCTGTTTCACTTACTGAAAAAGCACTATCAGTACTGTCCAGAGCGAAGCGAACCCGATCCGCTCAATTCCCCTTCATGATGGTGTTTCCGACAAAACGCACAGGAAGCCCCTGAACACGATATTCATTACTGATGTACCTGAACGCACAAAACCTCATAAAACGGCGTAACGACTCTTTAAGAGCGTCTGTGAGGTGGAATAGACAGTACTTCCCGTATTGAAATCAGATACATAGCCAGTTTCATATCCAGTGAATCCCCTGGATCGATTTTACCTATTGATTTGTATGAAATTAATAGTTATTGATAGATTATGACGATCAATTTACCTATTATTGATCGTCAATATCGATCTTTGTTGTATGTGCGTGTTACTCTTGAGGGCGTGAAAACGGATGGTTTTAGTCCGTACTTTTAACCTTAAAAGGCGAGCAGGAGTTACAAGATCGTGAGACTGGTACAGCTGGTAATCTATGGATTTTGGGGCGTTTTTCTTTGTCTGGCTGGGATTGAAAAATTTGGTGACTTTTTCTCCGCTGGTACTGGCTTCTGGTCGGTCGTTATGCTTTCCGTCGCTGGATTGTGCCAGCTACTGGCAAGTGCTGCCGCGATCAGCTGGGCTGTTATGGGCTTCGGTACTCTCCGGGCTAAGTACTTACCCTATAAACTCATTAATAATTATACGGTTCCTGTACTGATCATTGTGCTTGCTATTGTGGCAAGTGCTGCCCGCTCATCAAGCGATGAAGCCAGAGCACAAAAACTTGGATTTAAAGACGGTAAAGAGTTTTCTGTTGCCCGTGAAAATAATATTTCGAATGTTACTGATTACGCCAAATTTGCCGAAGAACAACGCGTCAAAGCAGCAGAAAAGGCGTCTCAGGATGCTGTACTTGCCGCAGAAAAAGAAAGACATACAAAAGAGGAAGAAGCTAAATGTCTCGATGATGCTCATTGCTACGCTTCGAAACATAAAGCTGGCGATTATATTTGTAAGGTAGCTGTAGAAAATTCTGCTCAGTACCAATTTAAATGGACTGATGGAATTACCGAACCAAAATTCTCTTCGTATAGCTGGTACGACAAAAGCAGGAAATTAGTCACTCTTTACGGGCATAGAGCACAGGCTCAAAACGGGTTTGGTGCGTTTAAAAATATAGAGTACTCCTGTACGTTCAATGCTGATACTGGTGAAGTATTAAGTACTAACCTTCAATAAGGAATATTAATATGAAAAAGGCTTCTATCGCAGTACTGTTATTTTGTTGCTCTGGTGTGTCAGTTGCGGCTGTACCAGCTGGGAAAATAGAAAAACCATTTACTTTTAATAATGAAGTTGTTTGCTTAAAGGAAATTCAGGAACAAATGACGCCTTATCTCAAGTCATTTGAAGAAGAAGGTGGGGTTAAGTACAAATACGTTGTTGAATCTGGTTTATCGTACAAGGGCACTGTAGGGCTACGGTTACAGATCAACCGTGTGGATTCGGGGTTGGATGTGCATGTAGCCGATCTTGATTACTACTGGCTACAGGAGCGGGGTAGTATGTGCCAGCCAGCGTATATGATACTTGATCGTTCTCAATGAACTGTGTTTAAGAAGGTCGCGAAAGTGGCCTTTTTTTACGATGATGTTACCTTCTTAAAAAATAAGTTAAATCAATCTATTATGGGCTTTTCCTTCTCGATATTCTCACCCTAAACCTTACATTTTTTTAAGGAATGTTGTAGGCTACATAAAATTTATCATTGAGAATGAAAATGAGCAGCCAACTTATTGAAAAAATCAAAGATGAATGTTTGCGTATCGAAGAGGATGCTCTTTATTCTTCCAAATCTCATTATAATGCGTCTTCCCCTTGGGAAAGATGTAATTTATTGATAGGGGTACCTATAGCAATATTATCTGCTATAGCTGGTCTTAGTGCTTTGAAGGACATGACTAATATTACTATATTAATATCCTTTGTACTTACATGCTTAACAGCAATTAATACTGCTTTGAATCCAAGTAAGCGTGCTGGTCATCATAAATCAGCGGCTGGAGAATATAATAACCTTAAAAATGATGTTCGTCTTTTTCGTGAGATTGAGCTAATTGAAGTAACTTTATCTGAAAATGATTTAAAGGAAAAAATAAAGGTTTTTTCTGATCGAAGGAATCAACTAAACATTAGCTCTCCTACGATCCCACGATGGGCATACGAAAAAACGCAATCAGATGTCAATAATGGTTTTTCTCAATACGCTATCGACAAGGAAAAGAAATGAGCGTTCAATCCTATTTGGATACTATATCCAAAAATGCTATCTTGAAGGATAGCACTATAACAACTTCGATTAGCACATTGCAAAGAAGACTTGGATACTATTTTGATAATAGTGTTGTTATAAGCCATTTTGCGTTTGGTTCTAATACCCGTTATACAATGTTGCCGAGAAAATATGATCCGCAATCTGATGTGGATTATATGGTTGTATTCAGTAATACGGAGCATCAACCGCAGACGTATTTAAATCGCCTCAAGAATTTTGTTGAATGCTATTATTCTTCTTCTGAAAGAAAGCAAAGTCACCCAACAATTAAACTTAACCTCCATCATATTACGTTTGAGTTGGTTCCTGCTGTTTATAATACAATATATGGATATCAAATCCCTGCACCAGCAAATAATTTCGAAACATGGATTAGTACTAACCCCAATGATTTTAATAGTAAACTAACTGATAAAAACAGAAGTAATTACTCTTTGATAAAACCATTGATACGGATACTAAAGTATTGGAATGCAAATGCTGGTTATGTTTTTGAATCATATGAACTTGAACAAAATATTGTAAGTATGGATTTTCTTTTTTGTTATAATATCAAAGACTATTTTTATCATGCAGTTGGACAACTTAATTGTTCTTACTGGTCTCCTCAGTGGAAACAAAATGCTATAACTAAATTAAAAAATACAGTAATCGCAGTTAAGGCGTATGAAAGCGGTGGAATGCCATATTCTGCGGAGGCAGAAATAAAAAAAGTTATTCCTGATATTTAATGCTTCAATTTTTATATAGAGCACAAGCTTTTCCCTTGTGATTTATTAGATTGAATATGATTAGTACTGGTTTTTCTATAGAAGGTGCTTATTTCTGAGGGTAACTTGCTGAAGTAAACGTATCTGTCATCAGCATCATTTGATTCCCATTCAGTGGTGTGAAAGGAAATGCTACATAGTCCAAGTTTCCTTGAGTCATATTAAAATATAATTTTTTGTCATCAACTGTTAATCTTGACGCATGTGCAGGATATGTTCCTTCATTTTTAAATGTTATTAAAAAAGCTATAGGAAAGAAGTGCATACAGCTACAATGACAAAGATGACCATTGTTAAAAAACGAAGTTTGCTGAGCCGTTATCTGTGTTCTGTTAGGATAAAACCAATAATAGAAATCATGAGTATCTTCTATCTTCATATTTTCTCCTAAAACAAATTTTCTTAATGGTGTGTAATATTCACTATCAACAAGAGCATTTTTGCATACTTCTACGGATGTTGCTGCGAGTAGATGACCCACCATTGCACGCAAAAAAGGTATTGCATTGAAAGGCGTTGAAATAATGTTACCGTAAAAATGAACACCAAATAAATATTGCTTAATTAGATTTATAAAGTTCTCGATGGGAGCCTTAATCTCATGATCCAAACTCCCAAGTATGTTGCCATTACAATTCTTGCATATGGTTTTAAATGTCGCTCCGGCGTGGGCATTTATTGGTTTTATTTCATCAGAGGAATAATATTCAGACACTGTTTTTTGAAACATTGGTTGAATAGTCGTTGCACAACGAGGTGGCACATGATCCTTACTCAATAAGCCATATGAACCGCAAATGACGCAATGCCCCTCACTAATTCTTGCATGTCTCAAACGTTCGGAAAGTTTACCCATAAGAAACCTCGGAATAGAAATCTTGACTGATTTTATCGCAAATAGGTAACCTATGCATTTCTATATTAACCTCCTTTACAGCCTTCGCGTTTAAGAATGTGGCTAAGATACTCGCCTTTAGTTCAAAAAATAATCAACCCCCTGGCATCTCGATTTTTGACAAAAAAGTTAAAGGGATCGTTTACTGAGATAAAAGTACAGCCAGCTTTTTTCCGTTTGATTTAAAATGTCGTTCGCCTGATCAGGTTCAACCCTGCCAACAAAATTCCGTATACTCAGATCTCAGTGCCGAAATTTCCACTAACCGTATATTGCCTAAAAACAGAACGATCAAGAATCTCTTTTGGGTACTCCCCAACGATACTCCGTTTTCCTGTCTCGCCAAGTATCATTTAGAAGTTGATCATACTTAAATGATACTGTATCCTCCATTTAATTAAAATGATACTTACAGAGAGCGAGGGCAAGGAAATGATTTTTGGTTATGCTCGTGTTTCCGACCGGAGCCAGAATCTTGATCGCCAATTGGCAGTACTGGAACCTGTTTGCGATAAAATAGTGACAGAGAAAGAATCTGGCAAATCCACCAACGAAAGACCTGAATTGTTGAATTTGCTTTCACACCTCCGCAAAGGTGACACTCTCGTCGCCCACAGCATCGACCGCCTGGCACGCAATACTCGCGATTTGCTGGAAATGATTGATAACTTGGTTGATCGCGGGATCACTGTTAAGTTCCTTGCTAACTCAATGAGCTTTGATAACTCCCCCCAATCACGCCTGATCCTAACCATGATGGGAGCCGTTGCGGAATTTGAACGAGGAATGATCGCATCACGCCGCAACGAGGGGATTACTCTTGCCAAAGAAGCAGGGAAATACAAAGGCAAGCAAAAGAATAAAGTACTTCATAACAAAATTATCGATATGTTACAGGCCGGGAAGAATACACCAGACGAGATCGCAAAGTTATGTGATTGCGGCAGGGCCACAGTTTTTCGTGTGAAGAAAGAAATGCTTGCCAGTATTAGCGGCATTGAACGCTGATATAGTAGGAGGGGATAAAGTCAAAGGGCTTGCAGTTCAGTACTGTTCGAATCCTCTCGATATCCTAAATGAGCCTGTAATTAACTCTGTGTAACTGCCTACATTGTATTGATTTGTGTGTTGCGATTAATTATAAAGCGTAGCAATGAACAATCAAGGCAGTTCGCAACACTTAATCAAGCTTAAAAAGCTGATTCGATAGGCAGCGATTTAGCATGCTAATTCGATACATGTACAAGCACAACACATATTTCGCATTCCAATCGATGCTGGACAATGAGTTTCAATTGCTAATTGAATATAAGGGTTTACCTATCAATCAACTCATTTTGAGATTAAAAACTTTATATGCTTTAATATTTTCCAGTTTACGGAACGTTAAATAATGTTTAGAATTTCCTTTTACACACCTTACTTTCCACTCGCACTCCATGAGGAAGACAATGAATACTATAACATCTGTTTATATAAGAGGGTTGTGGGGGCATCAAGATATTAACATACTTCTTAATAATAAAACCAATTTTATAATAGGAGTTAACGGCACGGGGAAAACTACACTTATTAATTTATTGGCTGCGGCACTTACTTTTGATTTTGAAAAATTATTACGTATTGAATTTGAAAGCATCGTTATAAGATTAAAAGAGGTAGGCGGTTCGCGTCGACCAAGTATTCGAGTAACAAAAAACACGTTGATTTCTGATGACATTTTAACGTATGAAATACAAAAAGCGGCTAAAGATCAACCAATTATAATTCCCTTTGATGCCAGATTTGATCGAGTTTACATGGAAACGAAGGATGGCGGTCGGATTGTTAGTAGAAGAAGAGGGAGTAATCAAGAAGCCCACACATTAAATGAAATCAATCTTCTTTTAGGTGATTTAATTAAAGTTTCTTGGTTATCAGTTAATAGAGCTGATAATTTATATACAAGAGAGGTTGAAAAGCGAGCATTATCAACTATAGACCATAAGATAATCGACCTTAACAATAATCTTGTTCGCTATTTTTCAGTTTTATCGCAGCAATTTTCCGATCATACCATTGAATTTCAGAAAAAAAGTTTTCTTGCTCTAATTAATAATGAGGGAGCAAATCCAATTTTTCAATTTTCAAGCTCTATAGACATTGATCAAGAGCGAAAAACTCTTGTTGAAGTTTTTGATGTTTTAGGTGTTGAGAACAAATATTATTTAAAGAAATTGAATGATCACTTTTCACGTTTAGAAAAAGTAAAAAAAAGAGATAATGTAAGATCAATATCTGTAGATGATTTTTCTGTTATTTATAATTCTTGGCGTGCCCACACTTTAGTGGCTGATTACGAAATACTTCAAACAAAAAAATCTGATATTTTCAAACCCAGAGATAATTTCATATCTCTACTTAACTCTATGTTTAATGGCCGTAAGAAATTCTCTGTTTCTGATAAAAATGAACTTGTAGTTATGACTAAAGATGGTAGGTTAATTGGCTTGGAAGAGTTATCCTCGGGTGAAAAACAATTATTAATAATACTTGGCGAAACACTCCTGCAACATTCAAACCATGTTATATATATAGCTGATGAGCCAGAACTATCTTTGCATGTAATTTGGCAAGAGCAATTAATTGGAGCGATAACCAAACTAAACCCCAACGCACAAATTATATTTGCCACTCACTCACCAGATATTGTAGGGTTTGAACAAGATGCAGTTATTGACATGGAGGATCTCGTGTCATGACTTTCTCAAGAACAGCAAGTGGCCTAAGAAATTACAATAAGTTTTATAAGGTAGAAGCTATTGCTTATATCGAAGGTAGAACATTGGAAAACATTGATAACGATCAAGTTCATGATGATACAAAAGTATTCGATGCCATATTTTACTCTTCATTGTTCAAAGTGTTTTCACCTCACAACAATATAAAAATAAAAATCGTTGGGTGTAAAGAAAATGTGCTGGATTATCACGACAAAATCATTAAAGAAAAAATAAACAATTCTTTTGCTATTATTGACCGCGATTATGATGGCATCTATTATACAAGAACAAGTTTCGATAAACTAATAGTTACACATGGCTATAGTTGGGAAAATGATTTCTGGTCATCTAAGCTTTATTTAGAACTTGTAAGCTTGCTAAGCTTGGATTCTGAAGCCGCTTGTTGTATCGTTCATAATAAAATTAATCGCTCACTTCGAAGATTGTGTTTAATTAATAGAGTGAATTTAATAACAACATATTTTGGCAAGGGAATCTTCCCCGTTAGCAAAAAAGGAGGAGATAAAGGATTTAGATATGATGTTAACTTAAAGTACCCTTTGCCATTAAGTGAAATAAAAAGGCTTTTTAGAAAAATCCCTGATGATGTTAAATCAATACCAGAACTTCATCAACTGCTGACTGCAACTGAGCTTGATTTTAAGCATCTCATTCAGGGACATTTTTATGAATATATGATTTTACAGATTTTATCTTATGCCTACAAGGTTACTTCAGGAATAAAGCATAACATGGTTGATTTTAATATAATAAAAAACTTGGCTTTCAATAACTTTAAATTAAAACCTGATTACTATTTAGAACCCGCAACGCTAATCTACTATGAGCAGCAGTTTTCAAGAGTACTTAACTCTGATAATTAATTTGCAAAATCCGGCAGACTCTGCCGGATTTTATTTTAATGAAAAATCTTCATTATCATTGTATGTCAGCTCAATTTTGGGTTATTCTAACAATATTTTTCCATATTGCTTAACTCGCTTCTTAATCATTATATTTAAATATCAAACCCAGCTAATCCCATCAATCACGTAACAAATTGAAGATATTGGGAAAGTATGCAAATAGCGTTTAGTTATACCACCACTTTTCTCATGTCCTACCGTTTGTTGCAGATGTAAGATATTCTTAACCCATCCAGCCATCGCAGCAGAGCAAACAGAGTGACGAATGCTATGCAGAAGCCTACGCTGTCCAAAGTCGTCTAAGTAAGAAATACCAAGCTGATCACGCACATTTGCAAATTCTTTACCAATCTTTGTCATGTTTGTGCCCGCTACCTCTGAAAAAATCCGCTCTTTCCATTGGTGCTCAACATAATCCATAAATCCCCATTCGATCAGCTTAGGGTGAATTACTACTTGCCGGGTGGCATTTTCTGTTTTCCCCTTCCCTCCTTCTGCAATCAGGAAATAATACCGCTGGCTATCCTCATCATATCTGATTTGTGATTTTTCCAGTTTGGCAATTTCACCTCTCCTGGCTCCAGTGTACGCCAACAATAATGTAATCCACTTCTGCCAGCCATCCGGCTGCTTAAGTGCCCACTCTACAAACTTCTTCATCTCCGCCGAACTGTATGCACCAAATCTGGCTTTTGATGGTGCCGCCACTACGCCCTCAGTGGGCGACTTAGGTAAAATATCTTTGCCTTCGGTGAGAAATGTTTTGAATAAGGATTTGTAGAGCTTGAGATGCTTATGGATAGCCTCAAAGCCCACAAGCTCATCAGTTGGCACGTCATCACAATCTATCAACTGCCGAATGGTCATTGAGCGATATGGCTGAACAACACGCTTAGGGAGATTTTCAACGACTTCCATCACCTGTTTAATGTCCTGTTTGGTGATCGCAGTTACATCCGTATTTTCCCCCAACACTACAAGCAATACCTCAATATAACGTTCATTCGCCATTGAGATCGATTTAGTCCAATTCCTCCCCTTTTCGACTTTATACATAGCCCAAGCATCAGAGAGATTTAATACGTTTTCCGGTTCAACTTGTGACGATGGCTCCCCAATTTTAGGTGATACAACAAGCGGTAGACTGGATAGCAGCGGAAGTGTCACAGACCTACGTTCTGACATGATCAGGTTTGAGATAAACGCGTCAAACATCGGAGTCGGAGTTGCTAATGATTTAACAAATGGGATGTGCGGAGTGATGTTAATCATCAAAGCTGAGGCTTGGTGATAGCTATCAGTAAGAAGTGATTTTTTATACATCCGACCATTCGAAAGCCGGATTTGAAGATAGTAGTTACCGTTTCGTTGAAACGTGTATGGAAGAGTTCTGCACCTCATGATTACGCCCTTTTTGTACCTCAAGTGCATTTCGCACGGACAAAAAGAAATGTAACCACATGAATATTAATCAGAATCTTGGAAGCCTACGCTGGCATTATCCAGATCAGGTAATACGGGTTTTTCTCAGCCTTCACAAAGAAGGGCACCCCGAGTCGTGTTACGCAAAGAAGAATAAGTAAGCCCCTAAATTTAAGCAAGGTGCTTATTCTTTTTTCAACCTGGCGGGCGAGACTTTTACATGATCCCGATCAACTCCCCACCGCACGAAAAAAGGCTTAATGCTGCGGGCTTAAAATTTGCACGTCAGAGCAGTAAAGGTATTTACGCGAGTAAATTATATCCTTCACCAATATCAGAATGCCCAGCAATAACAAACACCTGCCTACAACATCGCAACAATAAATCTTCATATCACGTAGTTAAAAATTACCAGAACACTTCATACTTGACAGGAAGCATGATGCGATTTTTAGCGCTTATCCCTCATCGTCACCGATGGACTGACATCACCATTACCCGTCAGGGTGCCCTTTCTCCTTCTGGCCGACACTATTATTCCACTTATCTTTCTGCCCGTTGTCAGCGTTGCGATACGGTTATCCATCGGGTGTATTATCGCGATATCAGTGATGACCAGGCGCGCCGCTGGCTAGGGTAAATTCGCGGGTCGGGTACACGTTTTGCCAGGTTACGCGGCCGACGCAATTTGGTAGTCTTGCCCTTACTGAGTCACTGGACTGCTTACGCTTATGCCCTTCCTGCTGGATACATTAGGACACCAGATTTACCTGTCAGCCCCGCTGTTTATTCTTATTTTCCTGGGTTATTGCCTGACGAAATGGGGCAAATGGCCGCTGAGCATCAGCGAAGGCATGAACCGGTTTGTCTTTAACGTTGCCCTGCCCTGCATGCTGTTTCGCATCATGAGTGACTTTTACAACAGTCCCGCAGTCGATGTGCGCCTGCTTCTGGCATTCTTTGGCAGTTGTCTGCTGGTGTTTATCGTGGGCCGAATCCTTGCCTCGCGTCTGTTTCATCTGGATGGCGTGGCCGGTTCGGTCTTTGCCCTGGGCGGGGTCTTTTCAAATAACGTTATGCTGGGTATTCCGGTCGCTACCGTCCTGCTGGGCCCCGGTGCCTTGCCATCGGTTGCGCTGGTGCTGGTGTTTAACAGTCTGATCCTCTGGACATTACTCACCGTCTCGGTGGAATGGTCGAAACAGGGCAGTTTTTCCCTTCAGGGCTTTAAGCGCACCTTGATTAGCGTGCTCAGGAATCCGTTAATTATTGGCATCTTATCAGGCACCGCCTGGAGCCTGTTGCAGCGGCCGCTTCCCGCCATCGCCGCTGAACCGCTGCGCATGCTGGCGTCCATCGCCGCACCCTTATCGTTGGTCACTCTCGGCATGGGCCTGGCGCACTATCGGGTGCGGGAAGGCTTGAAAGAGAGTTACACGATTTGTGCGTTGAAACTGATTCTGCAGCCGCTGTGTGTCTGGGCGATCGCCTGGCTGACGGGTCTGCCTGCGCTGGAAAGTAAAGTGGTAGTGCTGCTGGGGTCGATGGCGGTCGGTGTGTATGTCTACCTGATGTCGCAGAAATTTAACGTGATTACCGGCCCCACGGCCGCCAGTATGCTGCTTTCCACCCTTTTTGCCGCGATAACCACGCCGCTGTGGATGATGTTAATGACGCTGGCCGGATATTAAAAAGCCCTGTAACACAGGTTACAGGGCTGGCTTTTGCACCGAAAAACTTAGTGTGCAGGTTGGGTGCGAATCAGGTAATCAAAAGCGCTCAGCGAGGCTTTTGCCCCTTCACCGCTGGCAATGATGATTTGCTTGTAAGGCACCGTGGTGCAGTCGCCTGCTGCGAAAACGCCTTTCAGGCTGGTTTCGCATTTTGCATCGATGATGATTTCACCCATCTTGTTGCGCTCAACCGCCCCTTCCAGCCAGGTGGTGTTAGGGAGCAGGCCAATCTGAACAAAAATGCCTGACAGCGCCAGTTCATGGGTTGTCTGGTTGGTGCGATCCAGATATTGCAGGCCGGTAACTTTGCTGCCGTCGCCTTTCACTTCGGTGGTTTGTGCATTCAGGATCACATCCACGTTTTTCAGGCTGCGCAGTTTGTCCTGCAGCACTTTGTCTGCACGCATTTCGCTGGCGAATTCCAGCAATGTGACGTGTTCAACAATACCAGCCAGATCGATAGCCGCTTCCACGCCGGAGTTACCGCCACCGATGACGGCAGTGCGTTTACCTTTGAACAGCGGACCGTCACAGTGCGGGCAATAGGTCACACCTTTAGTACGGTACTGCTCTTCCCCCGGTACGCCCATGTTGCGCCAGCGCGCGCCGGTCGCCAGGATGATGCTACGGGATTTCAGTACGGCACCTGACGCCGTTTCAATGGCGTGCAGGCCGCCTTTCGCCGCAGACGGAATCAGTTTAATCGCGCTCTGACTGTCAATCACATCAACACTGTAATCGTCAACGTGGGCACGCAATGCGCCAGCCAGTTTGGCCCCTTCCGTTTTCTGCACGGAAATATAGTTTTCGATATCAACGGTATCCAGTACCTGTCCGCCGAAACGCTCACCCATCAGGGCGGTGCGGATGCCTTTACGGGCAGAATAGATGGCGGCCGCTGCGCCAGCGGGACCGCTGCCAATAATCAGCACATCATAGGCTTCGCGTTTATTCAGCGCTTCTGCTGCGCGCTTGTCAGCATTGGTGTCGACTTTACTGACGATCTCCGCCAGGCTCATGCGGCCCTGACCAAACTCTTTGCCGTTCAGGAAAACCGCCGGCACGCCCATGACATTCCGTTCCTGAATTTCGTTCTGGAACAGGCCACCGTCAATCGCGGTGTGGCTGATGCGCGGGTTCAGGAGCGCCATCAGGTTCAGAGCCTGTACCACATCCGGACAGTTGTGGCAGGACAGCGAATAATAGGTTTCGAAATGGAAATCCCCATCCAGCGCCGCAATCTGATCAAGCAGATTTTGTGCTTCTTTGGACGGGTGCCCACCGGTCTGTAACAGCGCCAGCACCAGTGAGGTAAATTCATGACCCAGCGGCGAACCCGCAAAACGTGGGCCGTGATCCGCACCAGGGTTAGTGATTAAAAATGAGGGTTTACGCACCTGACGATCGTTCTCTTCACGAAAGCTGACCTTGTCAGACAGGCTCGCGATATCGACCAACAGATTGCGAATCTCGGTTGATTTTGCGCCATCATCCAGCGTTGCAATCAACTCCACAGGCTTGGTGAGTTTCTCAAGATAAGCTTTGAGCTGCGTTTTTAAATTGGTATCAAGCATAGTGAGTTCCTGGTCAAAAAATCGGGTGCCGAAGCACCCGATGAGAAAATGATCGACGTTGCGATGCGAAAATTAGATTTTGCCAACCAGGTCCAGCGAAGGCGCCAGAGTCGCATCACCTTCTTTCCATTTGGCCGGGCACACTTCACCAGGGTGAGAAGCCACGTACTGCGCCGCTTTCACTTTGCGCAGCAGGTCAGACGCATCACGGCCAATACCTTCAGCGGTGATTTCTACAGCCTGGATAACACCCTGTGGGTCAACGATGAATGTACCACGGTCAGCCAGACCTTCGTCTTCGCGCATGATGTCGAAGTTGCGGGTCAGCGCGCCAGTTGGGTCACCGATCATCGCATATTTGATTTTTGCGATGGTGTCAGAAGATCCGTGCCAGGCTTTGTGGGTAAAGTGGGTATCAGTAGACACTGAGTAGATGTCCACGCCCAGTTTCTGGAACTCTTCATAGTGATCCGCGACGTCGCCCAGTTCGGTTGGGCAAACAAAGGTGAAGTCAGCCGGATAAAAGAAGAAAACACTCCATTTACCTTCAACGTCTTTCTCGGTTACTTCGATAAACTGGCCGTCTTTAAATGCACTGTTTTTGAACGGCTTAATTTTGGTGTTGATAATGGACATGTGATGGCCTCCTTTAAAATATGTGATGCAGCTTACAAATTTTCCGGGCCAACATCTAATAAGCCCTCGTTATCAATAAAATAAACGAAAGCTATCAAACGCCGATCGCGTTGATCGTTAAGGGAAAAAACCGCTTTTCTTACCTTCATTTACCCGCAAAAAGATATATTGCGTGCTTCCAGGCAATAACCCCTGTGCGTTAACTGAAGGCCGTTTGCTGTTTTCCCATAAGGCACCGTCGGGCAGTGTACAAGGAAAGTGATGACATTTGTTCTGCTTTTACTTTTTTGAGAATCCCTGCCAGGGTTGTTAAAAGATGTTTAACGGAGCTTGATGTGCATATTCGATTATTTGCAGAGGCCGACCGTCCTTTCCTGCGGACGTTGTTTCTGGCGGCCCGTCGGCATAACTGGGACTGGATCGCCAACGATGACTGGCAGCTGGAAGACTTCGATCAGGTGATACTCGGCGAAACCGTTTTAGTGGCTGAGCTGGACGGGCATCGGGCAGGATTCGCGGGTCTGATGGAAAACGATAATTTCTTACACAGCCTGTATGTGGATCCTGATTATCAGGGGCGCGGCGTGGGCAGTGCACTGCTTGAGGCCGTCCAGTCACGCTTTACATCAACCGGCGCGCTGAAGTGTCTGCAAATGAACAAGGCCGCCCAGACGTTTTACCTGCAACATGGCTGGAAAGTGATTTCCCAGGGTGAAAGCGAGCAAGGCGGCTATCTGTTAATGCATTATCCCCAGGCGTCGCACTATGAGAGCGACGCGCAGAAGGGTTAAAGCGCGCGGAAGGCGATATCGCCGGGAATCACCTCGCCCTGCCAGTAAAGCTGGGCGGCCACACGTCCGGCGAGCTGACGGTACAGCATCGCAAATTCACTGTCCGGCCGACGAATCACCGTTGGCTCGCCATCATCCAGATCTTCACGCAAATGAATATGCAGGGGAAGCTGTGCCAGCAGCCGCGTGCCATAGTCGTCCACCAGCCGTTGCGCTCCGCCGGTACCAAAAATAGGCTCATGGTGACCGCACTGGCTGCAGACGTGGATACTCATGTTCTCCACCACGCCCAGCACCGGGACGTTAACCTTTTCGAACATGACCATGCCTTTGCGTGCATCGATGAGCGCGATGTCCTGTGGCGTAGTGACCACCAGCGCACCGGTGACGGGCACACTCTGCGCCAGCGTTAACTGGATATCTCCGGTTCCTGGCGGCATATCCAGCACCAGATAATCCAGGTCGGGCCACTGGGTTTCGGTAAGTAACTGCATCAGCGCTTTGCTGGCCATAGGGCCGCGCCACACCATCGCGTTATCGTCGGTCACCAGATAGCCGATGGAATTGGTTGCCAGACCATGGGACATGATCGGCGCCATATGGGTGCCGTCAGGCGAGGTCGGGCGCTCTTTTTCACAGCCCAGCATGTTGGGCACGGACGGGCCATAAATATCGGCATCCAGAATGCCCACACGTGCGCCTTCAGCCAGTAACGCCAGCGCCATATTAACTGCGGTACTCGATTTGCCCACGCCGCCTTTACCGGAGCTGACCGCGATAATGTTCTTCACGCCGTTAACACCAGGGTGATTTTTCACGCGTTTCAACGTAGCAATCTCGTGACTTAACCGCCAGTCGATGGCCTGCGCGCCGCTCAGACGCAGTAGCTCAGCGCTGGTGTCTGCTTTTAAGGTCTCAAACGCGCTGTGCCAGGCAAAAGGCATCCGCAGTTCAATATGCAACGTCCCATCCAGCAGCGCCACATGATGCAGCGCCTTCAGGGTAATAAGGTTACGTTGCAGCGTCGGATGCTCAAAGCTGTTCAGAACGCCGGCCACAACGGCGCGTAAGGCTTCTGGTGTATGTGGTTCCCGGGATTGCGCTGTCATCCCCACTCCTTTTCTGCTGTGCTTATGCTGTTTTTCAACGATGTAGTAACAATACTATCAGATGCCGATCGTTTCACGGGCCGCGCGGCGGGAAATCCCTTATGTTTACGCGGCTGTGCCCATCGGTTACCATCTAAGCCCGTTTTTTTA
Organism: Pantoea sp. SGAir0183; assembly: GCF_043545505.1. NCBI lineage: Bacteria > Pseudomonadati > Pseudomonadota > Gammaproteobacteria > Enterobacterales > Erwiniaceae > Pantoea > Pantoea sp. SGAir0183. The sequence continues at coordinate 1,516,006 of NZ_CP028053.1, read as the reverse complement.
CTTAACTGAAAGCTACGCAAACTATGACTCAAGTCGCAAAAAAAATTCTGGTAACCTGCGCCCTGCCTTACGCTAACGGCTCAATTCATCTCGGCCACATGCTCGAGCATATCCAGGCGGACATTTGGGTGCGTTATCAGCGAATGCGTGGCAATCAGGTTTACTTCATCTGCGCCGATGACGCCCACGGCACGCCGATCATGCTGAAGGCTCAGCAGTTGGGCATTGCGCCGGAACAGATGATTGCTGAAATGAAACACGAGCACGAAACAGATTTTGCCGGTTTTAACATCAGCTATGATAACTATCACTCAACGCATGGCGACGAGAACCGTGAGCTGGCCGGGCTCATCTATGGTCGCCTGAAAGAGAACGGTTTCATTAAGAACCGCACGATTTCTCAGCTGTACGATCCGGAAAAAGGTATGTTCCTGCCTGACCGTTTCGTGAAAGGCACCTGCCCGAAATGTAAAGCGCCTGACCAGTACGGCGACAATTGCGAGGTGTGCAGCGCGACCTACAGCCCGACCGAACTGATCGATCCGAAATCAGTGGTGTCCGGTGCACCCCCTGTGCTGCGTGATTCCGAGCACTTCTTCTTTGACCTGCCGTCGTTCAGCGAAATGCTGCGCGCCTGGACGCGTTCTGGCGCACTGCAGGAGCAGGTCGCAAATAAAATGCAGGAGTGGTTCGAATCCGGTCTGCAACAGTGGGATATCTCCCGTGATGCGCCGTACTTTGGCTTCGAAATTCCTGGCGCGCCGGGCAAGTACTTCTACGTCTGGCTGGATGCGCCGATCGGCTATATGGGCGCGTTTAAAAACCTGTGTGACAAACGCGGCGACATCAGTTTTGACGAATTCTGGCAGCAGGATTCCACCACAGAGCTGTACCACTTCATTGGTAAAGACATCGTCTACTTCCACAGCCTGTTCTGGCCTGCCATGCTGGAAGGCAGCGGCTTCCGCAAACCCAACAACCTGTTTGTGCATGGCTATGTGACCGTAAATGGCGCAAAAATGTCGAAGTCGCGCGGAACCTTTATCAAAGCCAGTACCTGGTTACAGCATCTGGATGCCGACAGCCTGCGCTATTACTATGCGGCCAAGCTTTCTTCGCGTATTGATGACATCGACCTGAATCTGGAAGATTTTGTTCAGCGCGTCAACGCCGACATTGTGAACAAAGTGGTCAACCTGGCGTCACGTAATGCCGGTTTTATCACCAAACGCTTTGACGGCAAGCTGTCCGCAGAACTGGCCGACCCGGCGCTTTATCAAACCTTCCTGGACGCATCCGAAAAAATTGGCGAAGCCTGGGCAAGCCGTGAATTTGGCCGGGCGATTCGTGAAATTATGGCGCTGGCCGATCTGGCCAACCGTTATGTTGACGAGCAGGCACCGTGGGTGGTGGCGAAGCAGGAAGGCCGTGATGCCGATCTGCAGGCTATTTGCTCCATGGGCATTAACCTGTTCCGTGTGCTGATGACTTGGCTGAAGCCTGTGCTGCCGTCGTTGAGCGAGCGAGCCGAAGCTTTCCTGAACAGCGAACTCAGCTGGGACGCCATTCAGCAGCCGCTGCTCGACCATCAGGTTGCGCCGTTTAAAGCCCTGTATGGTCGCATTGAGATGGCGAAAGTCGAGGGCCTGATTGAAGCGTCGAAAGCCGACGCGGCTGAAGCCAGTAAACCGACGGTCAGCGGCCCACTGGCGGATGCGCCGATTGGCGATACCATCACGATTGATGACTTTGCCAAAGTTGATATGCGCGTGGCACTGATTGAGAAAGCGGAACTGGTGGACGGCTCAGACAAACTGCTGCGTCTGGAGTTGGATCTGGGCGGCGAGAAGCGCCAGATTTTCTCTGGTATCCGTGCAGCCTATCCTGACCCGGCCGTACTTGTCGGCAAAATGACCATTATCGTGGCGAACCTGGCACCACGTAAAATGCGCTTTGGCATCTCGGAAGGCATGGTGCTGTCTGCGGGGCCGGGCGGCAAAGACCTGTTCGTGTTGTCTGTCGACAGTGGCGCAGTGCCGGGTATGCCCGTTAAATAAGGCGTTCGCCCTTCCTGCATCTGATGGCAGGGAGGGCCGTTCTGCCTTACGCTGACAGCTGGCACGCCAGACCGTCAGTGCGTAGGATTACGCTCGTTGGAAACAGGAGCCTGTCATGCATACCGTGCTAGCGATAAGTTGGCGTTATCTGCGCGCTTTTACCCTTCTCTATCTCTGTTTATATGCCGGAAACGGCGTAGCAAGGTTGCTGCCCATCACGCTGCCCGGCAGCATTATTGGCATGCTGATTTTGTTTACCCTGCTCGCGTCTCAAATCGTGCCGGTCCACTGGGTTAAGCCCGGTTGTCATCTTATCATTCGCTATATGGCGCTGCTGTTCGTTCCCATCAGTGTGGGCGTCATGAATTACACCGATCTGCTGACCGCGCAGTTTGGCCCTATCGTGGTCTCGTGTCTTGTCAGTACCTTCGCTGTCCTGAGCATCGTGGGGTTAAGCGCCCACAAGCTGCATTCGCGCGCGCCGACGAAAGAGGTGAAGGATGAGTGATATCTGGTGGTCATTGCCCCTGACGCTGGGCGCATTTTTCCTGGCGCGCAGACTGGCTGCCGCGCTGAAGATTGCCCTGCTGAACCCCTTGCTGGTTTCGATGGCGATCATCATTCCCATCCTGCTGTTACTGCAACTGCCCTATACACGTTACTTTGCCGGAAGCCAGGTGCTTAATGCCCTGCTACAGCCCGCCGTGGTCGCACTGGCGCTGCCGCTGTATGAGCAGATGCATCAGATTCGCGCCCGCTGGAAATCCATTATCGGCGTATGCCTGATCGGCAGCCTGACGGCAATGACCTCCGGCACGGCGATCGCCCTGTGGATGGGGGCAACGCCGGAAATCGCCGCCACGATTTTACCTAAATCCGTCACCACACCGATCGCGATGGCGGTGTCCGGCTCTCTGCACGGCATTCCCGCTATCAGTGCGATTTGTGTGCTGATAGCCGGTGTGCTCGGTGCGGTATTTGGCCATATGGTGCTGAATCTGTTGGGCGTGAAAAGTAAAGCGGCACGCGGTCTGGCGATTGGTAATGCGTCCCATGCGCTGGGAACCGCCCGGGCGGCTGAACTGGACTTCCAGGAAGGGGCATTTAGTTCGCTGGCACTGGTGATCTGCGGCATCGTAACGTCGTTACTGGCCCCCTTTGTTTTTCCGCTGCTACTGCACTGGTTGGGCTAAAACTTTGGGAGAGATCTCGCAAAGTTGAAAACTCTAAGACACGTTGCATTGTAAGAGCGACAGAGATCACATATAAACCGATGTCTGGCACATTGCCTGAAGATTGAATGAGGCTTCCATGCATCCACGTTTCCACTCTGCCTTTGAATTACTGCCGGCTCCCCTGCAAACCGCGCTTCGTCCGGTGCTGAGTGAGCCGGGATTTGACGCGATGCTGCGGGCCGATCAGGTCACCCTCCTGCAACAGCAAACCCAACTGGATGCGGACGCCCTCGCCCTGGCGCTGCTTCCGGTCGCGGCGGCCTGCGCGGTCGCCTCGCTGTCCCATTTTAACGTCGGTGCCATTGCACGCGGGATAAGCGGTAACTGGTATTTCGGTGCCAATATGGAGTTTGCCGGTGCCACCATGCAGCAAACCGTGCATGCAGAACAAAGCGCTGTTACGCACGCCTGGCTGCGCGGCGAAGCGCGCCTGGAGACCATCACCGTCAACTACACGCCGTGCGGGCATTGCCGCCAGTTCATGAATGAGCTTAACAGCGGCACGGCGATTCGTATCAGCCTGCCCCAGCGCCCGGTGCAGACGTTAGCGCACTATCTGCCTGACGCTTTCGGTCCTGGCGACCTGCACATCACCGAACGGCTGATGGATAAGGTGGATCATGGCTTTGTTGTCACGGGAGATGCGCTGTCGCAGGCGGCCATTGACGCGGCCAACCAGAGTCATGCCCCTTACAGCCGCGCGTTCAGTGGCGTTGCAGTGCAAACCGCCTCAGGCCGTATTTTTAGCGGTCGCTATGCGGAAAATGCGGCCTTCAATCCCAGCCTGCCTCCGCTTCAGGCCGCACTGATTTTGCTGAATATGGCCGGCGAATCCTGCGAGGCGATTCAGGCAGCAGCGCTGGCCCAGCCCCGACAGCCTGCGTTAGATCAGTATTCAGCGACGCAGGCAACACTGCGCGCGCTGGGCTGCGACAACCTTAACGTTATCGAGCTGGCGTAAAGCGTAATGCGGGGCACGGTTTTAAACAGTTTCTAAATCTTTTATTTACAAAAGCTGTACATCCGCGAGAAATTTCATAGGATCTGACGCCAGGCCTTCTTTATCAAAATAAACTGGCGTCCTCTACCCTCTTATTGCGCCAGGAACACTCGCAACCGGAGCATTACTGCATGGAACTCGAATACGAAAGTAAACGCCCGCTCTATATTCCCTACGCTGGCCCTATTCTGCTGGAATTTCCCCTGCTGAATAAGGGCAGCGCCTTCAGCATCGAAGAGCGTAACGAATTCAATCTCAACGGCTTACTGCCCGAAGCGGTCGAAACCATTGAAGAGCAGGCGAAACGCGCATGGCGTCAGTTTCAGGACTTCAAAAATAATAACGACAAGCACGTCTACCTGCGCAATATTCAGGACACTAACGAAACCCTGTTCTACCGTCTGCTGGACAATCATCTTGAAGAGATGATGCCAATTATTTATACGCCAACCGTCGGCGCAGCCTGCGAACACTTCTCTGAAATTTATCGCCGCGCCCGCGGTGTGTTCATCTCATATCCCAACCGTGAACACATCGAAGACATGCTGCAAAACGCCACCAAACAGAACGTTAAAGTCATCGTGGTGACCGACGGTGAGCGTATTCTGGGCCTGGGTGACCAGGGCATCGGCGGCATGGGTATTCCGATTGGTAAACTGTCGCTGTATACCGCGTGCGGCGGCATCAGTCCGGCTTACACCTTACCGGTGGTGCTGGATGTCGGTACCAATAACCAGCAACTGCTGAACGATCCGCTTTATATGGGCTGGCGTCACCCACGTATCACCGGTGAGGAGTACGATGAATTCGTTAATGAATTTATCCAGGCCGTGAAACGCCGCTGGCCGAAAGTGCTGCTGCAGTTTGAAGACTTTGCGCAGAAAAACGCAATGCCGCTGCTGGAGCGCTATCGCGATGAAGTGTGCTGCTTCAACGATGATATTCAGGGCACCGCTGCTGTCACCGTGGGCACTCTGATTGCCGCCAGTCGTGCTGCCGGAAGCCGTTTGTGCGAACAAAAAGTGGTGTTCCTGGGGGCAGGTTCAGCCGGCTGCGGTATCGCAGAGCAAATCATTGCACAGATGAAGTCGGAAGGTCTGAGCGATGAAGAGGCGCGTAGCCGCGTAATGATGGTCGACCGCTTTGGCCTGCTCACTGATAAGTTGCCTAACCTGCTCGATTTCCAGAGCAAGCTGGTGCAGAAAAGCGACAACCTCAAAGACTGGGATACGGCCAGTGATGCGATTTCGCTGCTGGACGTAGTGCGCAACGCCAAACCCGATATTCTGATTGGGGTTTCAGGCCAGCCCGGACTGTTCACCGAAGAGATCATCCGCGAGATGCACAAGCACTGCAAACGTCCTATTGTGATGCCGCTCTCTAACCCCACCTCGCGCGTTGAAGCCACGCCAGCGGATATTATCGCCTGGACCGATGGTGCTGCACTGGTCGCGACCGGGAGCCCGTTCTCACCGGTTTCATGGAACGGTAAAACCTATCCGATCGCGCAGTGTAACAACTCCTATATCTTCCCGGGCATCGGTTTAGGGGTGATTGCCTCGGGTGCATCACGCGTAACCGATACCATGCTGATGACAGCCAGCCGCGCACTGGCAGACTGCTCGCCGCTGGTCAACGATGGTGAAGGGCCGGTACTGCCTGAAATCAAAGATATTCAGGGCGTGTCGAAAGTGATCGCAATGGAAGTGGGCAAAGCCGCGCAACTGGCGGGCGTTGCCGTGGTGACCTCGGAAGACGTGCTGTCACAGTCTATTTCGAATAACTTCTGGCTGCCGCAATACCGTCATTACCGCCGTACCTCGATCTAAAAAGGTCTGCGCTGGATCATCCTCCGATCCAGCGCTGCTTAAAATAGCACCAGCCAGACGGGGTAAACTTGCTTCGCGAGGGTTGCTCAAGTAGCCTTGTCCCACCAAAACCTCTCATCTCGAGTGCTCAGGCGCATGTTGAAACGCGTTTTCATTGCTCTGCTTTTCATCATCTTAACGATGGTGGCGACGGCGCTTGGCCTGGATCGCTGGATAAGCTGGAAAACCGCCCCCTATATTTACGACAATCTGGCCTCACTGCCCCATCGTCAGGTCGGTGTTGTGCTGGGCACGGCAAAATATTACCGCACCGGGGTGATTAATCAGTACTACCTGTACCGGATGCAGGGCGCGCTTAACGCCTATAACAGCGGCAAGATTAACTATTTACTGCTGAGCGGAGACAATGCGCAGCAGAGCTATAACGAACCCATGACCATGCGGCGCGATTTAATCAAAGGTGGCGTTGATCCGGCGGATATCGTACTGGATTACGCGGGCTTTCGGACGCTGGACTCCATTGTCCGCACGCGCAAGGTATTCGATACCAACGATTTTATTATCATCACCCAACGCTTCCACTGTGAGCGGGCGCTGTTTATCGCCCTGCACCTTGGCATTCAGGCTCAGTGCTACGCTGTGCCCTCGCCGAAAAATATGCTGACAGTGCGCATGCGTGAGGTCGGTGCACGTCTTGGCGCGCTGGTAGATTTGTACCTCCTCAAGCGTGAACCGCGCTTTCTCGGGCCTCTGGTGCCCATTCCCGCCGTACATGATGTGCCGGAGGATGCGCAAAGCTATCCTGCTGTCACCCCTGAGCAACTGCTGGAACTGGAACAAAAGCGCCATCAGTAAGCCGCCTTTGTCTGGCTGCCAGCCAGCCCGCTCACCCTGGCGTGAAGATAGACTGTGAGAACGGATGATAACGCCGGCGCGGCAGGCTATGCCTTTCTGACAGGAGTGCATCGCCGATACGTAGCATCCTTGCTATGGCGAAACAAGGCTTAGCGCGGGACTTTGCGATGGCGACAGGGCTTATCACGCATCGTTACCAAGGATGACGGTCAGTCCAGCGCGGCGGATTTGCTGCTTCTTTACCTTACTGACCTGCTGACCTGCTGATCTGCTGATCTGCTGATCTGCTGATCTGCTGATCTGCTGATCTGCTGATCTGCTGATCTGCTGATCTGCTGATCTGCTGATCTGCTGATCTGCTGACTCAGGATTTTGCGTCCACAGGACAGCTTTCCGTTCCTGATTAAAGTCAATTCGAACGCGCACTCTCATAGCGGGCATCCTGCTGGCTCGCCGTGAATCCGCGTTCTTTCCTGCTTCCGGGCGCAGGCTGGCGGCTTCCGTGCCATAAAAAAAGCGGCCCGCAGGCCGCTTAGCTTACATGATGACTTCTGCCGTTATTTTTTACGTGCGTACTTCAGCGAGTCGAGCGCCACAGCAAAAATAATGATGCCGCCCTTGATGATATACTGCCAGTAAGGGTTAATGCCGATATAGGTCAAGCCGTAGTTGATGACGGTGAAGATCAACACACCGGTCACGACACCGGCCACCGTCCCCACACCACCGGCAAAAGACACACCACCGACGACGCAGGCCGCGATAGCATCCAGCTCGTACATAAAGCCAAGGTTGTTCGTTGCCGAGCCGATACGGCCCGCTTCCAGCATGCCGCCGAAAGCATAGAACACGCCTGAAAGCGCATAAATCAGAATCAGGTTCAGGTTAACGTTTACGCCGGAGACTTTTGCCGCTTCCGGGTTACCGCCGATGGCAAAAATGTTTTTACCGAAACGCGTTTTGTTCCACAGAATCCAGACGAACACGATCGCAATCACCGCATAGAAGGTGATGTAGGACAGCTTAAAATCCCCGAAACGCAGGAAGCCTTGCGTAAAGGTTGAGAAGCCGTCATAGAAGCCTGCAATCGGTGATGCGCCTACGAAGTCGTAATACAGCGAGTTGATACCGTAAACGATAATCATGGTACCCAACGTAGTGATAAACGGCGTCACTTTCAGGTAAGCAATAATCACGCCGTTCACCAGGCCAATAACGGCACCAATCGCACAAACAATCAGGATCACCACAGGAATCGGTACGGTTTCCAGATGGGGAAACACTTTGTTTGGGTTATCCATAGCCTGCAGCAGCGAAGCGGCCACGATAGCGGCGAGGCCAACCTGACGACCGGCTGACAGGTCTGTCCCCTGGGTCACAATCAGTCCCGCAACGCCCAGCGCGATGATAATACGCACCGAGGATTGGGTCAGAATGTTACTCAGATTCATTAAACTTAAGAACGTCGGATCCTGGAAAATAATAATCGCCAGCAGTACCAGTAGCACGACATAAATGCCACCCTCTTTCAGCCAGGTTAGCGCATTCTTTTTTGTAGTCGCTTTCATGTTAACAGCCCTTACTTCATTAAAGGTGTAATGACGCTAAACGCAATATTTCGTTCTGCGTAGTCGTTTTTGTATCAACAATGCCAGCGACCAGACCGTTACTCATGACCAGAATACGATCGGTGATGCCTAACAGCTCTGGCATTTCGGAAGAGATAATAATGATGCCCTTTTCTTTTTTTGCCAGCTCAGCCATCAGCTGGTAAATCTCGAATTTGGCCCCCACATCAATACCGCGAGTGGGTTCATCGAGCATCAATATTTCGGGCTGCGTCAGCAACCAGCGTCCAATAATCACCTTCTGTTGGTTACCACCTGAAAGCGAACCAATTTGGGTATGGTGGCCTGGCGTTTTTACCCGCATGGAGTCGATAACCCATTGGGTATCACTCTTCATACGCTTATTATCCAGCAGACCAATGTTGTTCTTATATTTTTTGATATTGGAGATGAGAGAATTAAAACCAATATCCAGAAACGCATAAATACCGGTAGAGCGACGTTCTTCCGTCACAAGAGCAAAGCCATGATTGATGGCTTCGTTCGCCGTGTGATTATTAATCGTTTTACCGTGCAGTTTAATTGTGCCGCCCGATTTTTCGCGAATGCCAAACAGCGTTTCGACGATATCCGTACGTTTTGCACCGACCAACCCGGCAATACCGAGTATCTCCCCTTTACGCAAATCAAACGAAATATCACGAATAGAAGGCTGACGCAGAGAGGTTAAATTGCGCACCTCAAGAATGGTCTCGCCCGGCACATTTACGCGATCCGGGAAGCGCTGGCTTAATGAACGCCCCACCATCATGGCGATAATCTTATCCATGTCCAGCCCTTCGAGCGGCTGGGTTGCAATCCACTGACCGTCACGCAGAACCGTAATTTCATCACACAACTGGAAGATCTCTTCCATTTTATGTGAAATATAAACAATGCCGCAGCCGCGATCTTTCAGCTTACGGATAATCGTGAACAGATGATTAACTTCTTTTTCCGTCAACGAGGATGTCGGTTCATCCATGATCACGATTTTGGCGTCATAAGAAAACGCTTTGGCAATCTCAATCATCTGCATTTGCGAGACGGAGAGATGCGCGACTTTGTCACGGGGATCGATGTTAATATCCAGCTCGTCAAAAATCGCTTTGGTATCACGGTACATTTTTTCCTGATCGACAAAGAAGCCTTTGCGTGGATAACGCCCAAGCCACATGTTGTCCATCACGGTACGCTGTAATACCAGGTTTAATTCCTGGTGAACCATTGACACGCCATTTTCCAGCGCCTCTTTGGAGCTTTTAAAATCTATTTCCTGCCCTTGAAAAAGAATACTTCCGGTATCTTTTTTGTAGATACCAAATAAACATTTTAACAACGTTGATTTACCAGCGCCGTTCTCACCCATCAGTGCATGAACGGAGTGAGGCCGCACTTTTAAATTTACGTTGTCGAGAGCTTTAACGCCGGGAAATGATTTACTGACGTTGGTCATTTCCAGCAGATATTCGCGCTGCGCGGTCGTATTATCACTGGCCATAATTTACCTGGCTAAAAAACGGTGATGACATAAAAAAGGCGCAGCAGCCGCCGCGCCCGTTTGCACATAATTATTTCTGGAACTGAGACAGGTTTTCCTGATCAACCGGTACGTAGGGTACGCGTACGATCTTATCGACCATCTTGAAGTTGGTGCCTTCGGTGGCCGGTTTACCATCGGCAAGGTTCTTCGCCATATCGATGGTGGCTTTCGCCTGGTTTTCCGCATCGTTCAGCACCGTACCGGCCATCGCGCCAGATTTAACCAGCGCCAGCGCCTCAGGTAAGGCATCCACACCAAATACCGGGATAGAAGACATGTTGTGTGCCTTCAGCGCTTCAACAGCCCCCATCGCCATCGCATCGTTGTTCGCGATTACCACTTCGATTTTCTTGGCGTTAGGGCCTGACAGCCAGGCGTCCATTTTGTCTTTAGCCTGTGCGGTATCCCACATCGCCGTATCCATCGCTAACTGCTGGGTTTTCACGCCATCTTTGTTCAGCGTATCGATAACATATTTAGTACGCGCTTCGGCATCAGGATGGCCTGGTTCGCCTTTCAGCAGCACATACTGGATCACACCGTCTTTGTTCAGATCCCAGGCCGGGGTCGCTTTCCAGTGTTTCTCAATCAGTTTGCCCTGAATCACGCCAGACTCTTTCGAATCGGTACCGACATAGTAGGCTTTATCGTAGCTGGCCAGCACTTTGGCGTTAGGTTCTTTGTTGAAGAACACAACCGGGATATCGTTCGCACGGGCTTTCTGTACCACGACGGCCGCTGCAGCCGGGTCGACCAGGTTGATGGCTAACGCTTTCACGCCTTTTGCCATCAGCACGTCAATTTGATCGTTTTGTTTTGACTGATCGTTCTGCGAGTCATTCATCAGCAGTTGGATGCCGCCCAGCGTTTTGGCTTCTTTCTCGATGTCTTTACGTACCATCGACATAAAGTTGTCGTCGTACTTATAAATAGTCACGCCGATACGGGTATCAGCGGCGTGGGCTACTGCACCAAACATCATGCTGGCAACCAGTGCTGTGAGCGTGAAAACCTTCTTATTCATGGTATCTCCGGTTTTTCTGTAGGGTCTTTTTATGTTCTGCTGCGTCAAGCCGCGGAAGAACATCGGGTAAGAATTATCCGGCGAGGCAAGATGCGCTCTAAATCAGACTGAGCCACTGCTGTGCCGTGCCAAACTCGACTTCCATGTAGGTCAATGCGTCCGTAAAGCGTGTGTTATAAGCCTGAACCAACGATGCTGTCGGTGCACTCAACGGGAGAGTGGCGTTACATAATGTTTCAGTACTGTAAGACGTTGCCATCATAGTGATAGCAATGTTAATTAACTGTGAATACAATCACAGATTGAAAACGGTTACATCGTGGAATCGCCTGAATTAGTGACGGACTCCACACTTTGCTTTTGCGCGACGGAATGGCGGCGAACGAGGGTGGGCATAAAGATATGTTTCGCCGTAGTGTCAAGACAGCCTGCCGCGCCCTGCAGGGCCAGTTCAGTGGCAAGTTTTGCCATAGAAACAATAGGATAACGGACTGTGGTAAGTTGAGGATCGGTGTACCGCGAAACCGGAATATCATCGAAGCCGACGACAGAAAAATGGTGCGGTACCTGAATGCCATTGTCTTTCAGAGCGGTAAGGGCACCGGCCGCCATACCATCGTTATAGGCGAAAATGGCGCTGAGATTCAGATTGCGTCCCAGCAGTTCCACCATTGCGGCTTCGCCCCCTTGCATATCCGGCTCTGCGCTGGCTATCCAGCTTTCCTGTGGACGGATTCCCTGCTCTGCCAGCGCCTGTAACCAGCCTTCACGCCGTTGATCCACATCTTCAATGGGATGACTTGAACAGAGATAGCCGATGCGGGAATGCCCCTGTTGCAGCAGCATGCGTGAGGCCATTAAGGCCCCGGTCACATTATCCAGACTGACGCAACGGGCCTCATAACCCGGTATGCTGCGGTTGATAACCACCATACCTGGCACCTGACTCATAAAGCCCGCCAGCTCTGCGTCTGAAAGCGTTTTCGCATGGACCACCAGCGCATTGCACCGTTGCCGTATCAACACTTCGATAGCGTGACGCTCTTTTTCTTCCTGATGCCAGGAGTTGCTGATCAGTACATGTTTCTGGACGCGCTGTGCCACGGTATCCACCGCTTTAACCAGCGCGCCAAAAAAGGGATCGGAGACATCCATGACGACGACGCCGATCGTATCGCTCACCTGGGTTGCCAGCGCCTGAGCATTGGCATTTGGGCGATAGCCCAGAGCGTCAACCGCCTGTAACACGACGTCACGTGTTTCAGCGGTGACCGCGCTGCTGTTATTTAGTACGCGCGAGACAGTCGCTACGGACACGCCCGCCTGACGCGCAACATCTCGAATGGTTATCATGCAGCACTTCCAGAGAAAAGGCATTACGCCGGTTATGGCACCGGCGTTATTCTGTCAGGGAAGTGCACGGGACAGCGTGAATTGCGTCACACCAATGAAAACGGTTACATACAATTCTGCAACCTTTGTGATGACCGTCATTATCTTTCTGAGGATGACGTGGGGTACGGCGTGGCAAGAAAGCGTGTCAGACGACGCCAGATCCATTCCACCGGCCCCTGCGGGAAATAGCGTAGCCACAGCACGGAAAACAGCAGGTTAATACACCATATGCCTGGCACCATCATGACCAGTTGCCAGCGCGTAAAGTGCATAAAAAGCCCGAAGCGGTAGAACAGCGTAGTGCCGATCAGGGACTGCAGCAGATAGTTACTGAGCGCCATGCGGCCCACACACTGAATAGCATAACTCATCCGCCAGCGCTGAATGGCTGGCCAAAATCCAAAGCACAGTGCGGCATAGCCGATACTGATTAACGGGCTGGCAAGATCACGCGGCAGTTGTAAATAGAACGCACTCCAGCGTGCATCCCAGTCCACAAACCATTGCGCAGCTACGCCTGCCGTCGCTATCCCCAGCCCAATCGGCAGTAACATCCGCGCAACGCGCCGGTAATGGGACACGGGAAACGTTCCTTTCAGCCAGCCGCTACGTAACAAGGCAGCGCCCAGCAGCATCAGTCCGGCCAGTTGCCAGCCATACTGCGCCACCAGCGCCATTAAACCGGAGGAGAGGTTATCCAGGCGGATGCGTACCGCCGCCAGCCCGCCGTTGACCTTCCAGAACTGTTCATACTGAATGTCTGCGGCGCCGGGCAACCACGAGCGTGACGGCTCGGCGCTGCTAATCAGGGCAAAGATCAGCAACAGCGCACAGCCCACCAGATAAAGTAAAATCCCGGTATTGATTAGCCCACGCGTGGACGGCGCATCGCGCAGCATCCGCCAGACGATCAGGCCGATAATGCCGTAATCCAGCAGGATATCGCCTTCCCAGATAAAAATGCTGTGAAGAAACCCCAGCAGCACCAGTAATGACAGACGGGCGGACAGCCAGCGACTTCCGCGCGGCAGCTGCAGTTGCAACCCCGCGCCAAACAGCAGCGCAAAGAGCGTCAGAAATTTAAGCTGCGCGAAGATATCGGACAGCGCCCATGTCCACGCATCAGACAAGGTGACGCTGCCCTGCCAGGCAGGATTGAGATAGGCCGCAGAAGGTAAGCCAAAACCAATAATATTCAGCAACAGGATGCCGAGAATGGCACAGCCGCGAATAAAATCCAGCGCAAGGTAGCGTTGCATAGCGGCTCCTGACGGACCCGGCAGGCGCATCTGCGCCCACCTGTCGATATTAACTGTGACGCACCGCGCGCAGAAATTCCTGACGGGTATTCTGGCTGGATTTAAACAGACCGCCCAGGGAAGTGGTCGTGGTGGCACTGGTGGCATCCTTTACACCGCGTGCTTTTACACAGTAGTGGACGGCATCAATGGAAACAGCAACGTTATTGGTGCCTAACAATGTTTGCAGCGCCAGCAGCACCTGCTGGGTCAGACGCTCCTGCACCTGAGGTCGCTGGGCAAAAAACTGCACGATGCGGTTAATTTTGGATAAACCAATCACTTTGTCTTTGGGAATATAGGCGACGGTGGCTTTACCATCGATAATCACAAAGTGATGTTCACAGGTGCTGGTCAGCGTAATGTCGCGTACCGTGACCATCTCGTCCACCTTCATCTTGTTTTCGATAAGGGTGATTTTGGGGAAATTGGCGTAATCGAGACCGGAAAAGACCTCATCGACATACATTTTAGCGATGCGGTGCGGGGTTTCCATCAGGCTGTCATCTTCAAGATCCAGATTCAGCAACTGCATGATTTCCGTCATATGGCCTGCAATCAGGCTTTTGCGCGTTTCATCGTCCATTTCACGCGTAGGTGCACGCAGCGGCGTTTCCAGCCCACGCGCCAGCAGCGCTTCGTGAACCAGTGCAGCTTCCTGACTTAAGGTACTCATCTTACTCTTCTCCGGCAGGTGTTGCGCCCGCAGTCTGTTACCTGCGGGTCATATTACTGAGCGCGTATTGTGAAACTTTCTGTGCAGGGAATCCAGCAATCAATCTGATTGGAGATGAAAGCTTTTCACGCGGCCCGCCGCCACACTAACAGGCACGCCCAAACCAGGCTGGCGCCTGCTACCCATAACGCAGGCTCAAGGTGGTGCAGAAACAGGGTTGAAAGCGAGGAAAGTAAGGGGCCAGCCAGTTGCCCAATCGCATAGCCGGTGGTCAGTAAGCCCGCCATATAGCGCGTATGCTGCGGAGCCAGTTCACGCGCGCAAAGCAGCGACAACTGCACGACACTCAAAAAGCCTCCGCCCACCAGCAGCGCACCAAGTAACAAACCACCGAACCCCGGCAACAAGGCGGCCGCCAGCACGCCCAGCGCCTGGGCCCAGAGCGTGATGGCCAGGCGGGCATGCGCCTGCCCCATTCGACGCGTCACAATACCGATGACGATGCCCAGCATCGCCGCCCCGCCAAATACCGGCCAGACCAGCTGCGCCAGCGCACTGCCCGGAAAACGGGCTGCCGCCATTTGCGACAAAAAGGTGGCAGGCAAAATATAGCCAAACCCCGCCAGGCTGTAGCTCAGGACCAGCCGCCGCAGGTTGGGCGTCAGCGTCAGCGGCGCTGGTACCTGCCCTGCCCGGTGCAGCGCCCCCGTACGCGGCAGGTTGCGGCAGGTGGCCGCCACCAGCACGGCGGCCAGCACAGCGTAAATGCCCCACGCCAGCGTCACAGAGACCTGTAAACTGTGTAAGATGACCGCCAGCAGGCCGCTGATGAAAATGCCAGCGCCGGGACCGGCAAAGACCGCCGCCGACAGACCAGGACGACCGTGATGATGCAGTTGCTCATTGCTCCACGCGGCCACCAGCACCATGGCCCAGCCGCTGGCCCAGCCAATCACAAAGCGAATGATCCCGTGCAGCCAGGGGCCCCCGGCACAGGCTGACAACGCGGTTAACACCACCGCGCCCCAAACCCCCAGATGCAGGCGCCACTCCACACGCTGCTGCGCGCGCATCGCGTCAAAGGAACCGCACAGGTAACCCAGATAGTTTAATGCTGCGACCACACTGGCACTGGTCAGGGTTAACTGATCAGCCTGAATCAGTAAAGGCACCTGGGGCGTAAACGCAAAACGGCCGATGCCCATGACGACAAACAAGGTCAAAAACGCACTTATCGCGACGCGAAATGCCATTGGGTACCTCAGTTTTTTTAAATTGAAACTTGCGTACAGCATGAACGATGCTTAGAATCACGAAAAGTGAATAATATTAACCAACTTGTTTACAGGAAGAGAACACATGGATTTAGTCCAGCTACGTATGTTCTGTTCCGTGGCAGAGAGCGGTTCTCTTGCCCGTGCTGCGGAACAACTGCATCGGGTGCCTTCTAACCTCACCACGCGCCTGCGCCAGTTGGAAGAGGAACTGGGTGCCGATCTGTTCATTCGGGAAAAACAGCGTATTCGCTTATCCCCGATGGGCCATAACTTTCTTAACTATGCGCAGCGCATTCTGGCCCTGAGCGATGAAGCCTTAAGTATGGCGCGCACCGGTAAGCCTGGCGGGAATTTTGCGCTGGGCTCGATGGAAAGTACGGCGGCAACGCGCCTGCCTGGCCTGCTGGCTGCCTATCATCAGCGTTTTCCGGCGGTCGCCTTATCGCTGATCACTGGCACCTCCGGTGAAATTATCGATCGGGTTCGCGAAGGAACACTGGCCGCGGCGTTGGTCGACGGGCCGGTTCAGCATGACGATCTGAATGGCTGTATTGCGTTCCGTGAAGAGATGGTGCTCATCACTGACCTTGACCACATCCCGGTGACGAGCGCACGCGATACTCAGGAAGATACGTTGTTTGCGTTCCGCAACAGCTGCTCTTACCGGGTGAAACTGGAAGCCTGGTATCGCGACAGCCAGGCCGCGCCAGACAGCGTCATGGAGATTCAGTCTTATCATGCCATGCTGGCCTGTGTCGCAGGCGGTGCAGGCGTGGCGATGATTCCGGCGTCGGTCCTGAAACAGATGCCAGAGCGCGCACGGGTTCAGGTACACAGCCTGCCGGCGAAGTATCGTGATACTGCGACCTGGCTGATGTGGCGACGGGACGCCTTTACGCCCAATGTTGAGGCACTCAAGTACCTTATTATCGAACAGTTTCACGATCGTCCGCTCAACGATGAGCTGATGCATCCTTTACAGGCGGCGGAATAAGATTTCCGCGCTATTTTTAATGAATCACGACCATCCAGACGCCATAACGCGTCACAATCTGACTGGAAGAGGGATTGCATGAACATGATCAAAACCCGTGCCGCTGTCGCCTGGGCCGCTGGCGAACCACTGAAAATTGAAGAAGTGGATTTAATGCCGCCGCAAAAAGGGGAAGTGCTGGTCCGTATCGTTGCCACTGGCGTTTGTCATACGGATGCTTATACGCTGTCAGGTAGCGATCCGGAAGGCGTGTTCCCGGCGATTCTGGGTCACGAAGGCGGCGGTATCGTTGAAGCGGTCGGCGAAGGCGTCACCAGCGTGGAAGTGGGCGATCATGTTATCCCGCTTTACACGCCGGAATGTGGTAAATGTAAGTTCTGTCTGTCAGGCAAAACCAATCTGTGCCAGGCCATCCGCACCACACAAGGTAAAGGCCTGATGCCTGACGGCACGACGCGCTTCTTTAAAGACGGTAAACCCATTTTTCACTATATGGGCACGTCAACCTTCTCCGAATACACCGTCGTCCCGGAAATCTCTCTGGCGAAAATCAGTAAAGAAGCGCCACTGGAAGAAGTGTGCCTGCTGGGCTGCGGCGTAACCACCGGTATGGGCGCAGTGATGAACACCGCTAAAGTTAAAGAAGGCGATACCGTTGCCATCTTTGGTCTGGGCGGCATTGGTTTGTCAGCGATTATCGGCGCGAAAATGGCGAAGGCCGGCCGCATCATTGGTATTGATATCAATACCAGCAAATTCGACCTGGCCCGTAAACTTGGTGCGACCGATCTGATCAACCCTAAGGATTACGATAAACCTATCCAGGACGTGATTGTTGAACTCACCGACGGCGGCGTGGATTTCTCCTTTGAATGTATCGGTAACGTCAACGTGATGCGTTCTGCCCTGGAGTGCTGCCATAAAGGCTGGGGCGAGTCGGTGATCATTGGCGTCGCCGGTGCAGGCCAGGAAATCTCTACGCGTCCGTTCCAGTTAGTCACAGGGCGCGTCTGGCGTGGCTCTGCGTTTGGTGGCGTAAAAGGTCGCTCGCAGCTGCCTGGGATTGTGCAGGATTACCTCGATGGTAAATTTGCGTTGAACGACTTCATTACGCATACCATGCCGCTGGAAGAGATAAATGACGCCTTTGATTTGATGCACGAAGGGAAGTCGATCCGCTCCGTCGTTCACTTCAATAAGTAATCGGGGGCGCTATGACATCTTCTCTTGAGTTACTGGAAGAACACCGTATTTTTGGCGGCTGGCAGCAGCGCTGGCGTCATCCCTCTCAGGTGCTGAACTGCCCGATGACGTTCAGCATCTATTTGCCCCGTCCGCGCGGGGATTCGCCCCCACCGGTGGTGTGGTTTCTGGCAGGCCTGACCTGCAATGATGAAAACTTTACCACCAAAGCGGGTGCGCAGCGCGTCGCCGCTGAACTGGGGCTGGTGCTGATCATGCCCGATACCAGCCCGCGCGGTGAGGCGGTGGCCAATGACGAGGGCTATGATCTGGGCCAGGGCGCGGGCTTTTATCTCAATGCGACGCAGCAGCCCTGGGCGAGCCACTATCGGATGTTCGACTACCTTAGTGAGGAGCTGCCTGCGCTGATTGCCGATAACTTTAAGGTCAGTGAACGTCAGTCGATCATGGGGCACTCTATGGGCGGACACGGCGCGCTGATGCTGGCGTTACGCCTGGCAAACCGCTTTGCCTCCGCCTCCGCCTTTGCGCCGATTGTGAATCCCGCCGATGTGCCCTGGGGACAAAAGGCGTTCACCGCTTATCTGGGAGAGGATCGCCAGGCCTGGTGGGCATACGACAGCTGTCAGCTGATGCGCGAGGTTCAGCATCGCCTGCCGTTATTGATCGATCAGGGCGACAGCGATCAGTTTTTGGCGGATCAGCTTCAGCCGGAGCGATTAGAGGCAGTGGCGCAGGAGATGGATTTCCCGTTAACTCTGCGTATTCAGCCAGGCTACGATCACAGTTACTTCTTTATCGCCAGCTTCGTGGAAGATCATCTGCGCTTTCATGCGCAGCACTTGTTGGTGGGATAACACAACCGGGGATGGCGTGCGCCATCCCCGTTTTTTTACATCAGCCCTTCCCGGACTAATCCGTCAATCATGACCTGCGGCATTCCGCGGGAACAGTGCTCAATGCGGCCCTGCACGCCATAAACCTGCGCCAGCGTAGTGGGCGTGATCACGCTATCCGGTGCGCCTTCTGCGATTAACCGTCCCGCTTTGAGCATCAGCGCATGCTGCGCGTGACGTAAAGCGATATTGATATCGTGGACCACGACCACCGTCACCATATTGCGTAGCGCCGTCTCACGCCGCACTAAATCCATAACGTGGAACTGGTAGTTTAAATCCAGCGCACTCAGCGGTTCATCCAGCAGTAACAGCGCAGGCCGGCGAATCAACGACTGGGCCAGGCCAACAAGCTGCTTTTGTCCACCCGAGAGCTGATCCAGATACCGCATCGCCAGATGGGCAATGCCCAGTTGATCCAGCAGTCTCATGACATCGGCTTCACTGGCGGGACTGTGCAGGCCCGATGACGCACGCTGCGCGACGATAATGGACTCCAGCACATGCAGATGCACCCCCGCGGGCAACGATTGCGGCAGGTACACAACCTGTCTGGCCCGGCGGGCAAAGGGCTGAGTCATCAGATCTTCGCCGTTTAACCACAGTTCGCCCTGCCCTTTATTCAGCCCGGCCAGCGCACGCAGTAAGGTGGATTTACCGCAGCCGTTCGGTCCCAGCAGGACCGTGATTTCGCCACGCGGTAACGGCTCGACGTGAAGGTTATCAATGACCTGACGTTTAGGATAACCGGTGGTGAAGCCGCGCAGGCGTAATCCCTGTTCCATTACACATGCCCTCGGTGACGCAAAATGATACTCAGGAAAAATGGCACCCCAATGAGCGAGGTCACAATCCCGACCGGGATGATGGCTCCGGGAATCAGGTTTTTGGAAGCCACTGAGGCCAGCGACAGCACAAGGGCACCGGTCAGCGCACTGGCAGGTAGATAGAAGCGATGATCTTCGCCAAACATCATACGGGCGATGTGCGGTGCGACCAGGCCAATAAAACCAATCGGGCCGACAAAGGCAACCGCTAAGGCGGATAGCACACTAATACGCAGCAAAGTCGCCAGGCGCAGACGGCGCACATCGATACCAAAGCTCACTGCCCGGTCTTCCCCCAGGCGCAGTGCGGTCAGTTTCCAGCTACTGAGCAGGGAAAACGGCACCAACAGCACAAAAGCCGCGCTCAGTACGCCCAGTTTTTCCCAGGACGCACGCGCCAGGCTGCCCATGGTCCAGAACACCAGCCCCTGTAACGTATCTTCACTGGCGATAAACTGCATCATCGACACCAGCGCATTAAAGGTAAACACCAGGGCAATACCAAATAACACCACGCCAGATGATGAGACCTGTGTCCAGCGCGTAATGCCGTCCAGCATTAAGGCGGCCAGCAGAGCAAAGATAAACGCATTGGCTGAGATAAACCACTGACCGGAGATCCCCGGAATCCCTACACCTAAAATAATGGCCAGTGCGGCGCCGAATGCCGCCGCCGAGGAAACGCCCAGCGTAAACGGACTGGCAAGCGGGTTATTAAGGATGGTTTGCATTTCTGCGCCAGCAAGGCCCAGTGCAAGGCCGACCACGATGGCCATGAGCGCATAAGGCAGGCGGATATCCCAGACAATGACGCGCGTGCCTGCATCAACGCTCTCGGGTGAGAGCAGCGTGTGCCACAACGTCGATAGCGAAAGTCCGGCCGGGCCGAGCGTAAAGTCCAGAACCAGTGACGCAAGGATCGCCACCAGCAACGCCCCTATCCAGAACAGGCGGCGGCGCAAAACCTGATGATAATTTTTCAGTATGGGCTGATGGCCTGCTTCAGCACCAATCAACGAGGATTCCGTTGTCATGGTCCAATCCAGTAATGGCTCCAAAATTAAAAACGCAGCCACAATAGTGCAGGTGATAATAATTATCAATTCATGGAATGTTAATAGTGATGACGTAACGTAAAAGCGCACGGCGTTTACCGTGCGCTTTTAACCGTTATGAGCGGGGAAATTCCATCTCACTGTATTTCACAATGCGTCCGCCCCGCACCAGCCTGTAACCCAGCCAGATCAGCAGGAACAAGGGCAGGCCAATATACGTCGCTGCAACGCTGTACCAGTCAATGGTGTCCTGCAGGAAGGCCTGGTAATTCTGACCGAGCGTAATAATCAGACAGAGTACAAAGGCAAAAATGGGCCCCAGTGGGAAGAAGCCTGAGCGGTAAGGCAAGTCGCTCAGATCGCGCCCCTGAGCCACATAACCGCGACGGAAACGATAGTGACTGATGGCAATCCCTAACCAGGCGATAAAGCCTGTCATACCGGAGGTATTCAGCAGCCAGAGATAGACTTCCTGATAACCAAATTTTGAGGTTAAAAAGCACAAACCCGCGACGACGGTGGTGGCCCATAACGCATTACGCGGTACGCCGCCTTTTGACAGCCGGGCAAAAATGCGCGGCGCTTTACCTTCACACGCCAGGTTATACAACATGCGCGTTGAGGCATACATCCCGGAGTTACCGGCCGACAGTACCGCCGTTAAAATCACCGCGTTCATGACCGCCGCCGCAGACAGCAGGCCGGCATTCTGGAACACCAGGGTAAACGGACTCACGCTGATATCTTTAATATCATTGTGCAACAGTTGCGGATCGGTATAGGGCAGAATCAGACTGATAATCAGAATGGCCAGCACATAAAACAGCAGGATGCGCCAGAACACCTGACGCACGGCGCGCGGAATGTTTTTCGCCGGATCTTCAGATTCACCCGCCGCTATGCCAATGAGTTCAGTCCCCTGGAAAGAAAAGCCGACAATCATCGCAACACCGATCATCGCCGCGAAACCTCCGGCAAACGGCGCATCGCCTACCTGCCAGTTATGCCAGCCTGCATTTTCCGCGCCACGCATAATACCCACAATCATCAACACGCCCACCACGATAAAGATCACGACGGTGGCGACTTTGATCAAGGAGAACCAGTATTCGGTCTCGCCAAAGCCTTTGACTGAAATGTAATTGATCAGGAACATCAGGCTCAGGAACAGTGCGCTCCAGATCCAGCCCGGCGTGTCGGGGAACCAGTAATTCATAACCAGTTGCGATGCCACCAGGTCGACAGCAATGGTGACCGCCCAGTTGTACCAGTAATTCCAGCCCAGGGCGAAACCAAAGCCCTCTTCCACATATTTGGCACCGTAGGTGGCGAAGGAGCCGGAAACCGGCATAAAGGCGGCCAGTTCGCCGAGGCTGGTCATCAGGAAATAGACCATTAAGCCAATTAAGGCATATGAGAGTAATGCCCCGCCGGGGCCAGCTTGAGAGATGGTGGCACCGGATGCCACAAACAGACCTGTACCGATTGATCCGCCAATGGCGATCATGGTGAGATGGCGTGCTTTTAGATCGCGTCGTAACGCAGGTTGTTGTGTTGTATTTGTGTCATTATGCATGTGTAAACATTACGCTGGGTAAAAATAAGGCGCGATTGTAGCAGCAAAGGCCACGCTGTATAGCGAATGCTACGCTGTTATTAGTTACCTTCATGATTGGCGCGAAATTATTAGCGGCGCCGCCTGTTTCCCTGAAATTCAAGGGGTTGAACCGCTGATTAAACCACCATTCATCGGGCGTTTACGTTTCCCGGCAGTACGATAAAAACCGCGACAGGGCCTTTGAGATGTGTTTTTGTCGATGGTGGATGCGATAAAGCGTGCGCGTCAGATTCGGCAAAGGCGTTTTCAGCTCAATCAGCGTCCCGGCGCTCAACTGCTCGGCAATCACCCGACGTGATAAGCAACTGATGCCCATCCCGTGCCGCACGGCATGCTTTATCGCTTCGGAGTTGCCCAGCTCCATGCCCAACTGAAATGTCGGCAAATGGGACAACAGCAGATAATCGACAATCTCGCGCGTACCTGAGCCGCGCTCGCGGAGAATCCAGGTGGCCTCAGCCAGCGAGGTCAGCGTGACGGGCTGCTGCAAAATGGCGGCGTCCGGTGCGGCAAAGACCACCAGTTCATCTTCCAGCCAGGGCTCGCTGACCAGTTCTGTCATATGGCACGGCCCCTCAATTAATCCCACATCGACGCGAAAATCGGAAACGGCTGTGATCACGTCCTGACTGTTTCCCACGCTCAGCTCTAAAGGCAACGTGGGGAAATCACGGCGGTAACCGGCAATC
This sequence comes from Pantoea sp. SGAir0183, assembly GCF_043545505.1. Classification (NCBI taxonomy): domain Bacteria; kingdom Pseudomonadati; phylum Pseudomonadota; class Gammaproteobacteria; order Enterobacterales; family Erwiniaceae; genus Pantoea; species Pantoea sp. SGAir0183. The sequence goes on along the minus strand of NZ_CP028053.1, from coordinate 1,492,928 downwards.
ATCCCCGGCAGCAGATAATTCCCGATGGTGCTGCTGGCATAAATACGAATAGCCCCGTTATCTTCTTTAAATAACTGTTCGATTTCTGTGGCCTGTTCGAGCAGGCCAACGGCACGGGGATAAAGTAACCGGCCATGTTCGTTGAGCACTAGCCGCTTTCCTACCCGATCGAAAAGCTGCACACCTAACTGGTTTTCCAGATCAGCCAGGGCGGCACTGACAGCAGACTGGGAGAGCGCCAGCACCTGAGAAGCCTGGGTGGTAGAGCCGCTTTTAAGCACCTCGGTAAACACTTCAATTTGTCGCAGGGTAATATGCATGAAAACTCCGGAATCACTTAGCGCGCGACAAGGTAAACGATCAGGGCGATCCACAGCAGAAAAATCACACCCAGTACACCCAATACTTTTTTACCGCGTGCACGCTGTTGCTGCGCACGCGCGACGCTGCGGGCCCGAACCTCGCGCGGCAGCATTTTCAGCAGTAGCATGACACCGGCAGGGATAATGACGGCATCGTCTACTAGTCCCACAACCGGGATAACATCCGGAATCAAATCGATCGGACTTATGCCGTACGCCAGCAACCCGGCGGCCAGGCCTTTACACCACAGCGGTGTTTGAGGATCGCGACAGGCAAAGGCGAGCGTCAGCACATCGCGTTTGATGAGCGTGATTAAGCGTTTCAGTCGTGCAAACAGCATAGTTCCTGCCTTATCACTTATAGCGGTAGATTATAAATATATAATCAATTTCACTTTTAACAAGCCCCGCATGATGATGAGCGCTCAACCAGGAGCGTAATCATGGCAGACATCACCCTCTCAAAAAATCCTTTCGTTCAGCAGTGGCTACCCGGCCTGTTGTTATGCGGCCTGATCGCCAGCGTGACTGCCGCTGTGGCCCAGGTGCCAGGCATCGCTCGTCTGGGTCTGGGATCATTAACTCTGGCGATTGTGCTGGGCATCATCGTCGGTAACAGCGTTTACTCGCCTCTTGCCGGCCAGTGTGACGCGGGCGTACAGCTGGCAAAACAAAAACTGCTCAGGCTCGGTGTGATTCTGTTTGGCTTTCGCATCACCTTGCAGCAAATCACCGACGTGGGATTAAGCGGTCTGCTGATTGATGTGCTGACCCTGAGCAGTACGTTCTTTGTGACCTGCCTGCTGGGCCGACGTCTGCTGAAGCTTGACCGCGAAACTGTATGGTTAATTGGTGCAGGCAGCAGCATCTGTGGCGCCGCGGCGGTGCTGGCCACGGAACCGGTGGTCAAAGCGGCGCCGTCAAAAGTGGCCGTTGCCGTCGCTACGGTGGTGCTGTTTGGTACCCTGGCGATTTTTATTTATCCCGTTTTGTGGCCCCTGGTGCATGACTTTTTTCCCCGTGTCACGCTGACGCAGTTTGGCATTTTTACCGGTTCAACCATTCATGAGGTGGCGCAGGTCGTTGCTGCCGGACACAGCATTGCGCCCGAAACCGAAAGCAGCGCCGTCATCGCGAAAATGCTGCGCGTCATGCTGCTGGCGCCGTTTTTACTGTTGCTGAGCGGCGCCCTGCGACGTGAGCAGGCAGAACAGCAGAGCGCAAAGCCGGTGACGTTTCCATGGTTTGCCCTGATGTTTGTCGTTGTCGCCTTGTTCAACTCGCTGCACTGGCTGCCGGCCGGATGGGTGAATATGTTCAACACGCTGGGAGGAATATTGCTGACCATGGCAATGGCGGCACTGGGTCTGACCACCCGTTTCACTGCCCTGCGTGCAGCGGGCTATAAACCTGTGCTGTTGGGGGCACTGGTCTTTGGCTGGCTGGTGCTGGGCGGCGGCACGATTAACCTGCTGGTTCAGCGTTTTATCGCGTAAGGCACGTTCATGTCTTTATTAAACCGGCCGCATGCAGGCCGGTTAGCCCGTTTGCTCGCGTGCTGAAGGTGTTCATCTCATCAAGCGTTGCGAGAAGCGCCGTAAATTAAGCCATTGTTATTAGGTAAGATCCTCCCGTAGCTCTATTGTAGACCGGTGATTTTTACGAGCCGGAACTGATGAAGAGAACGTCCCCAACACCGACACCTCACGACGCGCTGTTCCGACAGTTTCTGACCGAGCCGGACGTGGCGCGGGATTTTATGGCGATCCACCTGCCACAAGCGTTGCGCGCCCTGTGCGATCTGACCACGCTTAAGCTGGAATCGGGTTCCTTTGTCGAGGACGACCTGCGGCAGTACTATAGCGATGTGCTGTACAGCGTGAAAACCGCGTCCGGCGAAGGCTATATCCACGTCCTTATTGAACACCAGTCTGGTCCGGATAAACACATGGCCTTCAGGTTAATGCGCTATGCGGTGGCCGCCATGCATCGCCATCTGCAAGCCGGACATCAAACGCTGCCGTTAGTCATTCCCGTCTTGTTCTACACCGGTAAACGTAGCCCCTATCCCTATTCTCTCTGCTGGCTGGATGGCTTTGCGTTACCGGATCAGGCGGGCAAACTTTACACGGCGGCTTTCCCTTTGGTTGACGTAACGCGTATCCCTGACGACGAGATCCTGCACCACCGCCGTATGGCCGCCTTAACGTTACTTCAGAAGCACATCCATCAGCGTAATCTGACCGTGATGCTTGACAGGCTGGTGGCTATTCTCACAAATGAATATCTCTCTTCATCACAGGTTATCTCGCTGGTAAACTACATGGTGCAGGCGGGCGAGGTGTCGGATGCGCACGCCTTAATCCATAAGCTGGCACAGCGGGTGCCGCAACACGGAGACGCACTGATGACCATTGCAGAACAGCTGGAACAAAAAGGGATTGAGAAAGGTATCCGTTTGGGCGAACAGCGTGGTCTTGAGAAAGGCAGAAAGGAAGAAGCGCTGAAGATTGCCCGGGTCATGTTAACTAACGGCTTTGACCGCCCTACCGTCATCAAAATGACCGGCCTGAGCGAAAAAGATGTCGCGCAACTCCGCCACTGACAGGTTTGCCCAACCTTTTTAGTCCCCGCATCATTCTGTTGCAGACGCTTGCCAGCTCGCCATGCTGGCAGCCTGTCCTTTCTGACGCCGCTCTGTTCTGCGGGGCAGCAGATATTATCCTGTCGCGCTGCTGTTTGCCTGCCTAATCCGGGTGTAAAAATTTCCGCCGCGCTGCGTTTTGCCCCAGTGTCATCGTGTATCATGCCGTTCAGACTGAGTTGAACCCTTCAGGAGAACGGCATGAAGTATATTGGCGCGCACGTCAGCGCATCGGGTGGTGTGGATCAGGCAGTGATCCGCGCGCATGAACTGGAAGCCACGGCGTTTGCGCTGTTCACCAAAAATCAGCGCCAGTGGAAAGCCGCCCCGCTCTCGGATGAGACCATTGCTGCCTTTCGCGCTGCCTGCGAGAAATACCACTTTTCATCAGATCAGATTCTGCCTCATGACAGCTATCTGATTAATCTGGGGCATCCGGTTATGGAAGCCCTGCAGAAATCCCGCGATGCCTTCGTGGATGAAATGCAGCGTGCAGAGCAACTGGGCCTGACACTGTTGAATTTTCATCCGGGTAGCCATTTACAGCAGATTGACGAGCTGACCTGTTTAAAACGTATCGCTGAGTCCATCAATATCGCACTGGATCAGACCCGCAACGTCACCGCCGTGATTGAAAACACCGCCGGACAGGGCAGTAATCTGGGCTTTCGCTTTGAGCATCTCGCGACCATTATCGAACACGTTGAAGATAAATCTCGCGTAGGTGTTTGTATTGATACCTGCCATGCTTTCGCCGGCGGATATGACCTGTGCAGCGAAGCAGCCTGTACTGAAACCTTTGCCGAGTTTGATCGCATAGTCGGATTTAATTATCTGCGTGGCATGCACCTGAATGATGCCAAAAGTACGCTGGGCAGCCGGGTTGACCGTCACCACAGCCTGGGAGAAGGCAATATCGGTAAAACCGTGTTTAGCTGGATAATGAAGGATTCGCGCTTCGATGGTATTCCGCTGATTCTGGAGACCATCAATCCGGATATCTGGAAAGATGAAATAGCCTGGCTCAAATCAGAGCAACGTTAAAAAAAGGAGCCTGGCGGCTCCTTTTTCCTTTTAAGATCAGGCCTTCGCCAGTTCTTCTTCCGGGCGTTTCAGCACCGCATATCCTAATCCGGCAATGGCTGTGCCGATAACAATCGACAGCAGGTAACCCAGTACCGGGGTAATTGCACCTGGAATCAACAGCACGAACAGGCCGCCGTGCGGTGCCATCAGTTTGGCACCAATCGCCATAGAAGTGGCACCGGTCACCGCACCGCCGACGATACAGCATGGCAGGACACGCATGGGGTCACGAGCGGCAAACGGAATCGCACCTTCTGAGATAAAGCACAGGCCCAGAACCAGCGCGGCTTTACCTCCTTCCTGCTGACCTTTATTGAATTTACGACGGGCAACCAGCGTCGCCAGCCCCATTGCCAGCGGTGGCACCATACCCGCAGCCATAATGGCGGCCATCGGTGCATAGGTTTGTGAACTCAGCAGACCGACACCGAAAGCGTAGGCAACTTTGTTAACAGGACCACCCATGTCGGTACACATCATACCGCCGAGGATAGCACCCAGCAGGATGGCGTTAGCCGTTCCCATGTGAGCCAGCCAGCTGGTCAAACCGCTCATGATGCCCGCGACGGGTTTACCGACCACATAAATCATCAGCAAGCCGGTGATCAGGCTGGCAAACAGCGGAATGATCAGGATAGGTTTTAACGCTTCCATACTTTGTGGCAGCTTCACTTTGCCGCTAATGAGTTTGGCTGCATACCCCGCAATAAAGCCCGCGATGATGCCGCCAAGGAAGCCCGCGTTGATGCTGGTGGCGATCATCCCGCCAATCAGGCCCGGCGTCAGGCCCGGACGGTCCGCGATAGAGAACGCGATAAAACCCGCCAGTACCGGCACCATCAGGGCAAACGCGCTGCCGCCACCGATTTGCATCAGCGCAGCCGCCAGCGTACCCGGCTCTTTAAACGCCGTAATACCAAACGCAAACGACAGCGCGATACTCAGACCACCAGCCACCACCATCGGCAGCATGTAAGACACGCCTGTTAACAGATGACGGTAAGCACCTGCACCGCCCTCTTTTTTCTCTTCCTGATTGCTGTTTTGTGCGCCGGACGGTTTAAACGGCTTCGCTTCAGCAACGGCTTTATCCAGTTCCTGAGCGGTCTTCTTCAGCGCCAGGCCGGTTGAGGTACGGTACATCGGTTTACCCGCAAACTTCGCCAGGTCCACTTCGATATCCGCCGCCACGATTACCAGATCGGCCGCCGCCACTTCTTCTGGCGTAATCGCGTTACCTGCACCAACAGAGCCACGGGTTTCAACTTTCACCCACCAGCCGCGTTTGGTCGCTTCAGCCTGAATAGCTTCAGCCGCCATAAACGTATGTGCTACGCCCGTTGGACAGGCCGTTACGGCAACCACGCGTTTTGGTCCGTTAGCTGACGCTGTAGCAGGGGTTGCAGCCGGAGCGGCTGCGTGGGCCTGCCAGGGTTTCGCTTCGGCTTTCGCACGGTTCAGGAACTGTTCTGGCTCACTGACCGCCTGTTGAACATCGCCCAGCCAGACGGATTTTCCGTTCAGCGCACCATCGTCAGGCACATGTTGACCGGTGACAATCACCAGTTCGGCTTCCGCCGGGTTTTCTGTTAGCGTCAAACCCGCCTGCGCAGCAGCCGCAGCCAGACGTTTTTTTGCCATGTAGGCAGAGGCCAGTCCTGTTGAAGGATCTTTTATCAGCAGCGTTTTCACTATCGCTCTCCTGCTGTTAGTTAACGGGTTGTAAGTCGACGCGCGCCATCATTGCGGCCAACTGGGTACGATCGGTAACGCCAACGTTGCTCTGGCTCACGGCCATCGCGGCTACCGCAGTAGCCAGACGTAACGTATGTTCACTGGATTCACGCATTAACAGGCCATAAATCAGGCCACCTACCATGGAGTCACCTGCCCCAACGGTGCTGACAACCTCGCACACCGGCGGTTTAGCAATCCATTCACCTGAGGCATTGACCCAAAGTGCGCCTTCTGCACCCAGAGAAATCACCACATGTGCAATGCCCTGCTCACGCAACTCGTGCGCTGCGTTAATCACATCCTGCAACGTAGGGAGTTTACGTCCCGCCCAGATTTCCAGCTCGCGACGGTTGGGTTTGACGAGCCATGGTGCGGCCTTCAGGCCTGCGACCAGCGCTTCACGGCTGCTGTCGAAGATAATGCAAGGGCAATGGGTGCGCAGTTCAGTCATCCAGCGGGTAAAGGCGTCAGGATCGACACCTTCCGGCAGGCTGCCGCTGACGCAAACCATGTCGAACTGACCCAGCCAGGTTAATGAATCGCTGGTAAAACGATCCCAGTCCTGCGCGGTCACCCTGAAGCCGGAAAAGTTGAGATCGGTAACGTCCCCGTTTTGCTCGGTGAGCTTGACGTTGATGCGGGTACGGCCATTGACCACCTGAAAGCGGTTAGCAATCCCCAGTTCACTGAACAGCTGTTGGAAACCATCCTGGTTATCTTTCCCCAGAAAGCCCCCTACGGTGACATCAATTCCCAGATCTTTCAGCACTTTGGCAACATTGATGCCTTTACCGGCAGCATGCAATCCGGTGGTTTTCACCAGGTTCACTTCACCGCGCTCAATTTCAGGCGTAAAGCCGACCAGGTCGTACGCAGGATTCAACGTGATAGTTGCCACACGTCTGGTCATGCTGCCCCCTCACCTAATCCGCTGTTGATCGCTTCTTCGATGGCATCTAATGCCTGCTGTGCATCATCACCACTGGCAGTGAAACGCAGTCGATGGCCTTTTTTCACGCCCAGCGCGACCACTTTCATCAGGCTGCGTCCGTTCGCCGGTTTGCCGCTGCCGTCGAGGTTCGTAATCGTGATCTCACTGTTAAACTGCTTGATAACGCTCACCAGTGCCGTACCCGGACGCGCATGTAAGCCATGCTCATTGCGGATCGTGAATTCTGCAGTCAGTTGGTCCGCCTGCTCGTCGACTTCGCTGGTCAGCAGAGCATAAACACCTGCCGCATCCGCTTTTAATAAACGATCGGCCTTATTACTCTGCAGCAACGCGCTGAGGTAGCCCAGCACGTCCAGTGGACGCTCATTAACGGCTGCCACGCTTATCAGCATGTTGACCGGTTCGCCCTGGTGCTCAAACGCGCTCGCTGTACGGCTAACGGCTACGCCGCTTTGCAGATTGCCTTTACCGCTGTCACTGAGCCAGATGCCCTGTCCCAGACTCAGAGGATGACGCGACACCACATCCGCGACATAGCTGGCATCAACCACGCCCGCCGCCTGTAAACGCCCGGCATTTAAGGCCTGCAACGTCATCAAATCACGTGCGTTGACGTCGAGGGTAATCAGTGAGGTGTCAAAGCTGAACGCCGCGGGCTGCTTCTCACCCATCAGCAGCGCACGCAGATCTTCCGCTGAGGCCGTTTTAAGCTGTTCGGCAACAGCGTCATCACTCAGCACATGCGTAAGCTGACGTAACAAGGCCAGGTGTTCATCGGATTTGGCCGCAATACCAATCGCGACATAGGCGGTCTGATCGTCGCCCCAGGCAATGCCCTGCGGGAACTGAAAGACCTGAACGCCGGTTTTGAGTACCAGATCGCGCGTGTCGGTGGTGCCATGAGGAATGGCAATACCACTCCCCAGAAAGGTAGAGGTCTGCTGCTCACGTGCCAGCATACCGTTGACATAACCTTCCGCCACATTACCTGCAGCAGTAAGTGCCGCCGCAACCTGACGAATCGCATCTTCTTTATTTTGGGCGCTGGCTCCGGTATGGATGGCCTGCAATTCGAGCTGGAACATAATTCTCCTCGCTTGCTGATTGAATCGTTTCAGCTAACTGGTGTTTAAAAATGCTGTTAGCGGCAACGAAGGTTGCCAGAGCAACGCTGAAACGTTTCAAGAATTGTGATGGAGTGACGTGCCGCAGGCAAGAAAATGCGTTAACGACGTAACAGATCTTTGACATTACGCACAATTCAGTGAGGTCGCAGGAGAATCTTAAAAAAGCGTGCTGAAGTCTGGACGACATCAGGTCGATTTACAGTAGGGAATTTCAGCAACGTCAGCTTTTCAGAGAGAGAAGTGCGATTGACGAACAACGGAAACGATGCGCCAGCGCGTCCTGCCCGTTTAAGCGCTGGCAAATCTGCACAGACTGTTGCTAACACCCTTACGTTGGCATTCAGGGATGAATAAGAACAGCCAGCCAAAGGGAAAACAGCATCGATAATAACGTTGCCAGTAATCCGGGAACAAAAAAAGGATGATCAATTATCCGGCGTCCTAGCTGTGTCGATCCGGTGTCGTCCAGCGTGACGGCAGCCAGTAGCGTGGGGTAATTGGGCAGGATAAACAGAGAAGCAGTGGCCGGAAAGCAGGCGATGAGCGCTGCGGGTGCAATACCCATGCTTAGCGCCATTGGAAACAAAATTTTGGTTGAGGCGGCCTGAGAATAGAGAAAACAGGAGACGAGCATAATGATGAGTGCCAGTAGCACAACAGAGTCCGTAAAATAGCTGGCGACGATGTCCTGTATAAAGATGCGATTGCTGTTCATAAAAGTCGTGCCCAGCCAGGCCACACCCAGTATGCAAATACAGGAAGTCATGCCGGTTTTAAAGACGGAGGAATCAGGAATGGTGTGCACATTGACCCGGCATAACATCACAATGGCCATGGCGACAGCGAGCATTACGGTAATTCGGGCCTCGCCGCTATTTAAAACTGGCTCTGAAATGATCCCCACCCTGGGGCTGCTAAAAATGGCATAACACAGGATGACAATAAGCCCGGTAACAAAGATCAGGACTGAACGTTTAGCAAAAGGGGACGATTCATGATGGGATATTTTTTTATTACAGAGAGTCCGGGTGTCCAGTTTATCTCTGTTACGTAGGCGATCCCAGCACAGATAGAAAAGTGACGTGCACATGAGTGCCATGAAGGTGGCAGGAATCATAACGGTAATCAGGTCAATATAACCCCATCCCAGTTGGGTTTGTTCCAGAATACCCGAGAAAAAAATCACCGCCGCTGAAATGGGCGAGGCGACGATCCCCAGCAATGACGCCACCACCGACAGAGCCAGTGCTCGCGTTGGTCGAAGGTGATGATCTTTCGCCACACCCACAATAACGGGCATACAGGCAAAGGAAACCTGGCCTGTGCTGGCCATCATCGTCAATAGCCAGGTTGACAGAGGTGCCGTCACGACCAGCAGACGAGGATAACGACGAAGAACTCGCTCGGTAAGCTGCACCAGATAATCAATGCCTCCGGCTTGCTGCATGGCCGATATCGCAACGATGACGACCATGATAAACACCATAACCAGCATTGGCAGCTCTCCGGGCGTCGCCCCTAATGCGCACAGCACAACGACACCGGCTCCGCCTGCGAACCCCACGCCAATGCCACCGATTCGCATCCCTAAAAACAGGAAAAAAAGTACGGTAATAAACTGGAGTAAGAGCATGTAGTCTTTCCTTTTTTACGTGCGGCCCCTTACCTGCTCACCTGCCCTGCAGGTCTTCACGAATATGCTTTCGCGACAAACGGGAAGACGTTGTGGAAACAGATTTTACCAGGCCACCCGTCAGATTAAGTCGAGGGTTTCCTGTGAGGGTTGAACAACGCTGTTATTGCCCGTAAAAGTGCGCGTTCCCTGCTGACTGAGGAAGTATTTCATTGAAAGCGTTGTTGCGAGATACGTAACCGCTGAGAGCCTTCGGTGGCCAGGCAGCGCCCGAAGGATGAGCACCGCCTGTTTGCGCGCCAGTCAGCCGTTAACCTTACCCAGTTCAGCCGAACGCATTGCAGCATGAATTTCTTCTGCCGCCCCTTCGCCTAAGGGCAGTAAAGGTGAGCGAACCGTCGCATGTTCTAGAATCCCACGCGCGACCAGTGCATGTTTAAGCGCAACAGTTCCTTCCATATGTGAACCGCGATGGTACACCGCCTTAGTCAACGGCATGAGGCGATCGTGAATCGCACGTGCCTTTTTATAGTCCTGTGCTTTACCTGCATTAATCATCTCAATTAGCGGCTCAGGCGCGATATTGCCGTATCCGACTAAAAAGCCATCGACGTCAAAGATAGTATGAAGCAGATATTCATCGTGGCAGGTTAATACTTGCAGATCGGGGCGTTCCCGTCTGATCACTGGGATCTCAGTATCCCAGCGCCGCATGTTACGCACCCCGTTCTTCATTGCAAACACGCCAGGTTGCGCAGCGATATCAAGTAACGTCTTCAGGTTATAGGTCGCTTTAGTGACATCAGGATACTGGAAGAGAATGAGCGGTAATCCACTCTCCTCATAGACTACGCGATAACGATCCTGAGGCGCGCCCTCCTGGTGTCCAAAGCGCAACCAGCCATGTGAAGGATAAAGCAATCCGGCAGTTGCACCCGCTTCGACAGCCCGTTTTGCTTCCCGTGCTGCAACCTCTGTGCCCTCCCCCGTGATGCCCGCAATCACCGGTATTTTGCCCTCAACAGATTTAACAAAAGCTCGAATTACAGCGGCCTGCTCATCCTGAGTCAGGAAAGTCCCCTCACCCGCATGGCCCAATACGACAAGCCCTTTCACACCGTCGATACTGCCCAGCCAGCTTCCAAGGCGCTGGATGGCTGGGAAATCAATATGGCCTTCACGTGTAAAAGGCGTAACGGGCGCCGGTGTTAATCCCCTGAGATCGATATTGATCATCTTAAACTCCTTAATATTTAGATAATTAAATCTGTAACATAGAAATTAAGATCGCATGAAATCGTTTGTGCAATCGTTTTCACTCAAGGGTAAATCTGAACCGTCCCCGGTGCGCCGTCAATATTCATGCGGGTAAAAATGCAGCAATCATCACAAAAAAACAGCGAGGAGAATAACTGCTGCGATCTGGATCTCGGATTCGCTTTCAGGATTTGTTGTCATGACGATACCTGATACAGGCTATCTCAGGTATCGGGCGAAGCCGTCGATTTACGCGGTATAAGTGTGGGAATAACAGTGCGGAGGGTCGACGCATTTTTGCCATTTATCAGCATATCAACTGCATTACTGGCAATGTGTTCCAGCGGCGTTCTTACAGAGGTTAATGCCACAGGCAACCGGCTTACCAAAGGGATATCGTTGTAGCCGACAAGTGACAATGCCTTACCTATCGTAATATTCAGTTGGTGTGCGGCGGCCACGACGCCGATAGCAATCTCATCGTTCACAGCAAAAATGGCACTGGGCCGTGAGCGACTGTTCAATATGGCTTTTCCCACGTCTTCGCCAGACTGGATATTAAAGTCTGACGAACGGCACCATTCAGGTCGCACCGTTAAGCCTGCCTCGTTCATCGCGCGTTCAAAGCCTTTGCGACGATTCAAGGCATTAGAAGCAAAGTCAGGCCCCCCAATCATGCCTATTTTTTTATGACCCAAATCAATGAGATGGCGCGTGGCCAGGTACCCTCCCATTTCATCATCGCCTACGGAAGAAGGGCTGATTTCATCGGTGCGTAATACCAGCACATGGGGAATATCACGCTCACGTAACGTAAGAGGAAGCGGGTCACCCAAACGGCAGGTCGAGAGAATCAAGCCATCTACGCGTCGGTCCAGCAAAGATTCTACCGCGGCGCTTTCCTGACTGGAGTCATCACCACAGGTCGCGACAATCGCAAAATAGCCGCGTCGTGCGGCTGCGGTGGCGATTTCCTCGTAGAGCATCGCGGTGACGGCATCGGTCATTCGGGGAACCAGCACACCCAGCGTCCCGGTGTCCCCTCTGCGTAAACTTGATGCAACGTAATCTCGCCTGTAACCCAGCTCACGTGCAACCTGGCGAACTTTTTCAGCTGAGGCGCTTTTTGACTGTGGCAGCCTTTCATCCAAAATCCTTGATACGGTCGAAATGCTGACGCCTGCCGCATTAGCAACATCGCGCATCGTGATAAGTCGCTTATCTGACGGGTCCTTTTCCTGGCTTTCCTGATCCACAATTGACTCCAAGTAATAATCTGAGTAGCAAATAACTGTCTACAAACTGTAGCTGCTGCCCGTCGGGACGAAATAGCCTGTTCGCTTGCCGCAAGCGCACCTCAGCGTAATCATGATTCACATTATGCGACTGGCTTTTGATTGCGTTCCCGGCTAGCCCCGCACCGGTAAAGCTTAGGTTATGCATTTGGAGGAAATCTCAACCAAACGCTGCCTGATATTATGCGTCCGTTCACGCTTTTTTAATGACATGCCTCTGGAGTGTGAAGTCACTCGCAATTAATTGCACCGCTGAATTGACGCAAACGCATACAGGACAAAGGATAAACCTATGTGAAAACGATTGCATTAACGTTATCACAGCTTATTTTCTCTCTTTAAAGATGTGCAATAACCGTAAGTAAAGGGCCTGAAATTTGATATCTGTCCTTTCGCTTTCTTACGTTTATGCCCCATGTTACAGGGTATAACTATGACTATTCAGGTTATCGCGTCACGTACGGCTAGCGAGAGTCATTTTGCGGCGCACTCTACTGCGTTACTGGCACGACTCGAGCGCTTACCTATTACGCGACGCTTAAAGCTCATCCGTATCGTTGTTGGATTATCAACGTTTTTCGACGCTTACACGATTATTGCTATTGCATTTGCCCTGCCGCAATTGACCCAGGAATGGGGACTGACGCCAACATTTGTCGGACTGATCATTGCGGCAAGCTACGTCGGGCAGCTGTTTGGCGCATTATTTTTTGGCACCCTGGCGGAGAAGATAGGCAGAATCGGCGTATTACGAATCACCATTATCCTGTTCGTTATCATGGATGCCGCCTGCCTGTTTGCCTGGAATGGTTGGTCAATACTGATTATTCGCTTTTTACAGGGGCTGGGTATTGGTGCGGAAGTGCCTGTCGCCAGTGCCTATATCAATGAATTTGTCGGAGCCAAAAAGCGCGGTCGCTTCTTTTTGCTGTACGAAGTAATTTTTCCTGTCGGTATGATGTGTGCCGGGTTGATCGGTTTTTTCCTGGTACCGGTTTATGGCTGGAAAATCATGTTTCTTATTGGCCTGATTCCCTCGGCACTGGCTGCGCCATTACGTTGGCTGATGCCAGAATCACCGCGCTGGTTAGTGGTAAAAGGACGTCACCAGGAAGCCGAAAACGTGGTGAGTTCGTTTGAAGCAGAAGCCCTTCGCCGCGGCATGGTGTTGCCTGAACCCGTTATAACACCCGTTGTCCCTGCTGCCGTATCATCAGGTGGTGTCAAAGCGCTTTTTTCGGGAATCTATAAGTCGCGTACCTTTATGCTCTGGGGCCTGTGGCTTACGGTTTACACCATTAACAACGGGATGATTACGTGGTTTCCAACCCTGTACCGAACCTTATTCCATCTGCCGCTGGAAACCAGCCTGGCCTATGGATGGATCACTTCTGCGTGCGGCGTCATCGCTTCTGTTGTCTGTGCGTTCAATATCGATAAAGTAGGAAGAAAGCGCTGGTATAGTTGGGCGTTCATGCTGGCGATTATTCCGTTAGCCGCGCTCTGGGTATCGGGCGCAACAGCCCCTTTGCAGGTACTAATCTTTGGCAGTATCACCTATGCAATATTGCAAACTATCGCTTTCTCGCTGTATCTCTATTCGGCGGAACTGTATCCAACCCGACTACGGGCGGTTGGCACCGCCTTTTCCAGCGCCTGGCTGCGCGCCGGATCGTCACTGGGTCCCCTGATGGTAGGATTTATCGTGTCCGGTTTCGGCATCAGATTTGTTTTCATCATGTTTGCTGTTATTGCACTCATTGGCGGTGTGGTAACACTGCTGTTTGCTGTTGAAACAAAAGGAAAATCGCTGGAAGAACTCTCGCCCTGAGCTGCTTATCGCGGTGTTTACCGGACGGGAAAACAGTGGGGTTACTGCCAGAACCATTAAGTTTATGGACGTGGAGTGCGTGTATGAATTCAGGCGGCCACTGTGTAACCGGGGACAACAAACTTTCCGGGTTATAACGCCATAAACGTGGATGATCATCTGTAGAGACTAAGGTGCAGTGCTTTGCTCAAGATGAATTAGATAATCCATCGCATAATGACGGTTACTACCGCACATCTCAACTGATGGCTGTAGTCCGGCACACACTTTCGGACGCAGAGGCGATCCAAAAATTTTACAAAGGTTATTATCCGCAAGCTGAACGCACCGGGTATTGGCGGGTTTGCCCAGTGGCATTCCCGGAATGGGCGAGGAAATGCTCGGGGCAATACAACATGCGCCACAGTCTGTACGACATTCCATCTTTTACCTCCTCGAACCGCTAAAGCGCGCACGATAACAGAACGTGCCTTACCCTGACATCACCTTTACAGAGAAACAGGCCAGGCGCCGATCGCCGGTCATGCTGTGATGTCGCGTTTGCAACGCCAATGACGTCATGATCCATGATATATACTGAGGTGGCTTTATCCTGTTAGTCGCCATCAGGCACAAAATTTTTCGCGCTGTCTTGCCTGTTCACGTCCGCGCGAGTAACGTTGCGCGCACTATCACTCTGTCAGCGAGAACCGCAATGCCAAAAGCGAACGAAATCAAAAAAGGAATGGCCGTCACCCATAACGGCAAACTGCTGCTGGTGAAAGACATTGATGTCCAGAGCCCAAGCGCCCGGGGCGCGGCAACGCTGTATAAAATGCGCTTTACCGATGTGCGCACCGGCATGAAAGTAGAAGAACGCTTCAAAGGCGATGAAATTATTGATGCCATTTCGCTGAGCCGCCGCAGCGTCACCTTCTCTTATATTGATGGTGATGAATACGTCTTCATGGACGATGAAGATTACACGCCTTACGCCTTCAAAAAAGAGCAAATAGAAGAAGAACTGCTGTTTATCCCTGAAGGGGGCATTCCCGGTATCCAGGTGCTCACCATGGACGGACAGGTGCTGGCGCTTGAACTGCCTCAGACGGTTGACATGGAAATTGTGGATACCTCGCCCGGAATTAAAGGCGCGTCGGCCAGCGCACGCACAAAGCCTGCCGGGATGAGTACAGGCCTGGTCGTGCAGGTGCCCGAATATCTCAGTAACGGTGAGCGCATTCGCATCCATGTGGCAGAGCGCCGCTATATGGGACGCGCCGACTGATCCAGTCTGGCGCGTGCGGCAGGCGAATATTGTTATACTATAACAATATTCGCATAATGCTTTGCAGGAGCCTCAGGCATGACACGTGTTAACCTCCTTACCGGATTTTTAGGCAGTGGAAAGACCACTACGCTGCTTCACCTGTTAGCGCATAAGCCCGCCGGGGAAAACTGGGCTGTACTGGTCAATGAATTCGGTGAGATAGGTATTGATGGCGCATTACTTGCCAACCGCGGCGCCACTCTAAAAGAGATTCCCGGCGGCTGTATGTGTTGCGTTAACGGACTGCCCATGCAAATTGGGTTGAACAGGCTGTTAAAGCAGAATAAACCCGACCGTTTATTAATCGAACCTACTGGACTCGGCCATCCCCGCCAGCTCCTGACCATGCTGACCTCGCCTGCCTATGAGCCCTGGCTCACGCTTCAGGCGACGCTGACGCTGCTGGATGCGCGCCAGCTTGCCGACCCACGTATCCTCAATAATGAAAACTTTCGCGATCAACTCCTCGCCGCCGACATCATCGTTGGCAATAAACGCGATCGCTGGAGTGACCATGATAAGCAGCGCCTGGCACAATGGCGGGAAGCGCATCAGGCCGATCGCCCGTTTGTGGCTACGGAATTTGGCCGTATCCCTCCAGCCTTACTGGACAAACCGCGAGGTGCGCCGCGTGACATTCCGCATCCTGCACATCACTCTCATTCAACGCCCCCGGGCAGTGGTATTGCGGCAATGCGTCTTGACGGGCAGAGCGCGTGGCGTCGGGCGCTCAATCAGGGCCAGGGTTATGTCGCCTGCGGCTGGCTTTTTGACAATGAAACGGTGTTTGATGCTCAGCCCCTGCTTGAATGGGCGCGGCTTGCCCCTGTAGATCGGGTCAAAGGCTTCCTGAGAATAAAGGAAGGCTCAGTCAGTATCAATCGTCAGGGGGAGGATTTTCATTATGCATTGCTGGACACAACGCCGCCAGACAGCCGTGTTGAGATGATTCATTCCGCACCTGCCGACTGGAATAGTTTACAATCCGCCTTGTTGAAGATTCGTTTAAGCTGACATGGTTATGGTCGGCGGTTATTTTTTTACTGGGGCAGATTTATGCACGCAACACGTCTTGTCACCATCCTCCTGCTTAATGCACTGGGGATGATGCTGTTTTTTTCTTGGTACTTACCGCCTCATCACGGGTTTTGGTTTGAAATTGATAAAGGGATTTTTTTCGCCTTCAATAATGAGATGGTTGCTCACCCGGCGTTTGCCCTGCTGGTTGCCATCACTAATTTTCGCGGCTTTGATGCCGTGTCCTTGCTGGCAATGGGCTTGCTCTATCTGTGGCTGTGGTACC
This sequence comes from Pantoea sp. SGAir0183, assembly GCF_043545505.1. Taxonomy (NCBI): domain Bacteria; kingdom Pseudomonadati; phylum Pseudomonadota; class Gammaproteobacteria; order Enterobacterales; family Erwiniaceae; genus Pantoea; species Pantoea sp. SGAir0183. The sequence continues at coordinate 1,476,392 of NZ_CP028053.1, read as the reverse complement.
GCGAAACGCCCACCGGTCGACGTCGTATGCTGGCCATTGGCATTACCATGCTTGTGACTGCGGTCGTTCTGAATCAGGCCGGCCATCTGTTGCCGGTCAAACACGCCAGCCCGACGCTGTTTTTTGACGGCGTGCATCGTGTCAGTGAGCTGACCGGCATTCCCGCTAAAGATGCGTCAAAGGACAGTTTTCCCGGCGATCATGGCATGATGCTGATGATCTTTGCGGCATTTATGTGGCGTTATTTTGGCTTTCGCCCGTTTTTAGTCGGCGTAGTTATTGTTGTTTTATTCGCTTTGCCGCGCGTGATGGCTGGCGCGCACTGGTTTACGGATATTACGGTGGGTTCGCTTTCTGTTGTTCTGGTGGGATTGAGCTGGTGGTTATTAACACCGGCAAGTGATTATCTGGTTAATTGGTTTTATCACAAATTACCGGGCAAAAATAAACCCCAAGGGTAATTAATTAGCGAGGGCGGGTTAATGATTAAATTTTAAACCGCCCTTACTTATAAAAAACTCAAAGTAACAATTAGCACGCTAACAAAAAATCACGCTAAAGCCGATGATATTATGGGATTTATCCTGTCTGATGAAAGCCAGCCGCGCCGCCGCCCTCCCCGTAACCCGCACTATGCCTGGAATTAGCGTCTGTTTTCCCCTTTCATCCTGTTATTACACTTGCATTCCTGTTGATAAAGTGATCAAGTCATTTAAGTTTGATAAGTATCAAAAAAACCTATCAGAATTTGATTAAAAGCACTCGCCACGGCCTCGGGAATCGGTTAATCTCGGTCGCAGTGAGAAAGAAGTCGCGGTATTAAGCATTCTTTAACAGATAAATTGTGGTGATTTACACATTTTTATAATTAAAGCGTTGTCTTGTTCTGGCTGGCTTATTAATCTCATTCCGTTTTGTCATCTGGCTGGCGACAATCTTGTCGTAAGGACTTCGAAGGAAAACCCGAATAATGGTCAAGTCTCAACCAATACTGAGATATATCTGGCGGATAGCGCCCGCTCTGGCGCTGGCAACACTCCTCTCAGCTTGTAGCAGTACCCATAACGCAAAAATCGAGAATCATGAAGTTAACAACCAGAATGGTTTTTTACTTCAAGCGTCTCAGGATGAGTTCGAAGAGATGGTGCGTAATGTCGATGTTAAGACACGCATCATGGATCAATACGCGAGCTGGAAAGGTGTACGTTACCGTCTTGGCGGTGATACTAAACGCGGCATTGATTGTTCCGCTTTCGTACAGCGTACTTTTCGTGAACAATTTGGATTAGATCTTCCTCGTTCGACCTCCGAACAGCAGGGAACAGGGAAAGAAATCGCACGCAGCAGACTGCGCCCGGGTGACTTAGTCCTCTTCCGTGCAGGTTCCACCGGCCGTCATGTTGGTATCTATCTTGGCAACGACAACTTTGTTCATGCCTCGACCAGCAACGGCGTGATGATCTCCAGCCTTAATGAAGATTACTGGAAAAAACGTTATCGCGAAGCACGTCGGGTATTAAGTCGCAATCCGAGCTAGTGTAGAACGAACGTCCTCTCAGCCAGAGAAAAAAGAACGCTGCCTATGCAGCGTTTTTTTTTCTGAATCCAGCGAATCAACGTAAAAAAATACTTGTTTATCAAAATAATAACGAGACATTACTAACTGACTCGTTATATTCTCAAACGCGAAAATGTGTGCGATTGTGCATCATTTAGTTTTGTATTTTGATCAGGGGAAGCACTTCATGCCATTGTCGCGGGCGCTGATACGCCAGGCAACTTATCCTCGTCGCATCGCGTGGAAGAGCGCGATTGTTGGTAGTTTGTTTTTCTTGTTGTTAACGTCTGTTTTGCTTATTCAGACCCAGCACCATCGCAAGCAACAACACAAGCAGTTGCTCATCGACAGCAGCACCGATTTTCAGCACAGCGTGAACGCCCTTATTTCAGATACCCTCATTCCGCTGCTTCCCTTAGTTAAGTCTGAATGCTACATCGTTAATCACGAATTAACCGCGCGTGCAGCCTTTGCGGGTGACATACGCGCCATTATCCTGGTTAAAGACGGTAATGCCTTTTGCTCCTCGGCGACGGGCAGTTTCTTTCAGCCGCTCAGCGCGCTCTCACCGCGCACCGATCCTACACGTGAACGGGATATTCGTTTACTGCCCGGAACGCCAATGCAGCCAACAAAACCGGCGCTGGCGATCTGGATCAAACAACCTGGCACCCAGCAGTCAGGCCTGTTTGTCACGCTGAATGTCAGCCTGTCACCTTATCAACTCAAAGCGTCATCTCACCCCGAAATTACCGGTATCGCGTTACTTGCGCATAATACTGCCCTGACAAGCTGGCAGCCCACGCTGGTGCGAAATCACCTGATCCCCTCACCCCTTATGCAGACGCCAATGGACGGATTGCCGTTTCAGTTTGCACTTTATGGTTCAACCTTATCGGCGAGCGACTACCAAACGATCATGCTGATTAGCCTGTTGTTTGCGTTAATTGTCAGCGGGATGAGCTGGGTGCTACTGTCCCGGGTGCGCCGTCCCGGTAAAGAAATCACGATGGGCATTCGACGTGGCGAGTTTCATGTTGAATATCAGCCCATCATCACAGCAGCAGACAGGCAATCTTACGGCATTGAGGCGCTGCTTCGCTGGACGCACCCTTCAGGCGAAGCAATCTCACCCGACATTTTTATCAGTTATGCCGAAGCGCAAAACCAAATCATTCCCCTGACCCGGCACCTTTTTGAGCTGGTTGCACGTGATGCACATCTACTGCGCCACACGCTGCCGAAAGGAACCTGCATCAGTCTTAATATTTCGCCGCTGCATCTGGGTGCCTGCAGCTTTCGCGATGATGTGCTGTACTGGCAAGACAGCATGCCGCACGATCACTTTCAGTACGTTTTTGAGATTACTGAACGTGCTGTGGTGGAAAACAGTAACGCGGCCGCACTGTTTAACTGGCTTCATCAGCGCGGAATTAAAATTGCGGTAGATGATTTCGGTACCGGGCACAGTGCATTAATCTATCTTGAAAAGTATGCGTTTGATTATCTGAAGATTGACCGTGGGTTTGTTCAAAGTATTGGCACCGAAACGATTACCTCGCCCGTACTGGATACAGTCTTACAGCTGTCAAAGAAACTGAATCTGATGAGCGTGGCGGAAGGCGTTGAGACGGATGAGCAGGCAAGCTGGCTGATCAACCGTGGCGTGACACATTTGCAGGGCTATCTGTTTAGCCGCCCGCTACCGCCCGAACAGGTCAAGGCGTTCTTTCTGCGCCAGACCAGCCAGTCCATCAGCCTGTAACACCGCTGCGGTGTCAAAACGTTCAGGAGACCGCCCTCTTTATGCCGTTCCGCTATGTTGTTTTGCTGCTGTGCTGCTGGTTGACCAGCCCGCTGCACGCCAGCCCGGTGCAGGTCAGTTACACGTTTGCTCAGTTGGGCACGCCGAAGTATGCCGTGGACTTTCATCATTACGACTATGTGAACCCTGACGCGCCGAAGGGCGGCAAAATTGTTCAGGCTGTGCCCGGCACCTACGACAATTTCAACCGCTACGCATCGCGCGGCAATCCGGCGGCGGGCACCGGCACACTGTATGACAGCTTATTTACCACGTCGGATGATGAACCCGGCAGTTACTATCCGCTGATTGCCGAATCCGCCCGTCATCCCGCTGATTTTCGCTGGATGGAGATCACCCTTAACCCGCGTGCGCGATTTCACGATGGCTCTGCCATTACCGCTGAGGATGTCGCGTTTACGTTTCACACATTCATGACCGAAGGCGTGCCCCAGTTTCGTCTCTATTATCGCGGCGTGACGATGGAGGCGGTTAATCGTCTGACGGTGCGTATTACGTTACCGGCACCCGACAAAGATTTGATGCTGAGCTTACTATCGCTGCCGGTGATATCGCATACCTTCTGGCAGAATAAAAAGTTTAACGAACCGCTCAGTCAGCCTCCTCTGTCGAGCGGACCTTACCGCATCAGCCGCTGGAAGCTGGGCCAGTTTATTGAGTACAGTCGCGTGAAGGACTACTGGGCAGCCGATTTGCCGGTCAACCGCGGGCGCTTTAATTTTGACGTCATGCGTTACGACTATTACCTGGATGACAACGTGGCGTTTGAGGCGTTTAAGGCCGGCGCTTTCGACCTGCGAGAAGAGACGTCCGCGAAAAAATGGGCAACGCAGTACCGTGGCCGTCACTTTGACGATCAGCAGATTGTGAAAGAATCTATGCCCAATACCGCGTCAATTGATACGCGCTGGCTGGCGCTCAATAATCAAAAACCCCTGTTTCAGGATCGACGGGTACGCCAGGCGATGGCGCTGGCCTTTGATTTTGAATGGATGAATAAAACGCTGTTCTATCATGCTTTTAAACGTACCAGCAGCTATTTCCAGAATACAAAATATGCTGCACAGGGCCAACCTGATGCCGCACAGCAACGGCTACTCACCCCTTTCCGTGCGCAGTTACCGCCGGACATCTTTACCGACGCCTGGGCACCCCCGACAACCCATGGCAGCGGTTACGATCGCACGAACCTGCTTAAAGCCATGTCCCTGCTGAACCAGGCTGGCTGGCATGTTAAAAACCAACGCCTGGTGAACGATAAGAACGGAAAACCCTTTACGGCAGAGCTGCTGTTGCCCGGTGGCACCAATAGCGAATGGGCCCTTCCCTACCAGCATAACCTTTCCCGCCTGGGGATCACCTTAACGCTGCGTCAGATTGACAGCTCTCAGTATCTGCGTCGCCTGCGCAGCGGCGACTATGATATGGTCAGCACGGTGTATCTCGCGATGCCAACGCCCTCACGTAACCTGCAGGCTAGCTGGCAGTCGGACTATATTCAGTCCTCGTGGAACCACGCCAGGGTTCAGGATCCCGTCGTTGATCACTTCGTTAAAGCGATTGTCGACCATCAGGGTGACGCCGACGCCTTGCTGCCACTGGGGCAGGCGCTGGACCGCATTTTGCTGTGGAATGCGTACATGATCCCGATGTGGTACAGCGCCGACCAGCGCCTTGCCTTTTGGAATAAATTTTCCCATCCTGCGAGGAAACCTGATTACAGTACGGGACTGGATAACTGGTGGTATGACGTCAGTAAAGCCGGCCGCCTGCCCGCTAACCGACGCTGAGGACATCCTGTGGCAATGTACTTTTTTCGCAGACTGTTACTGATCATTCCGACCTTGTGGGCCATTATCACACTCAACTTTTTCATTGTGCAGATCGCGCCCGGCGGCCCGGTTGATCAGGCGCTGGCAAACATTCAGTTTGGCCAGACCAGCGGCATGCCCGGCGCAGGCGGCGCTGACAGCAGCGGAACGCGGGCCAGCCTGAATCGCTCAACGCCTGGCGATAATCAGTATCGCGGCGCACGTGGTCTGGACCCGGAAGTGATCGCCGAAATTGAAAAGCGTTATGGTTTCGACAAACCCATCGGGCAGCGCTATCTTTCGATGCTGTGGAACTACCTGCGCTTTGACTTTGGTGACAGCCTGTTTCGCAGTGCGTCTGTGTTGCAACTGATTAAAGAGAGTTTACCGGTATCCATCAGCCTCGGCCTGTGGAGCACACTGATTATCTATCTGGTGTCGATTCCGTTAGGGATAAAAAAGGCCGTGCGGAATGGTAGCCCGTTTGATATCTGGAGCAGCACGTTCATCATCATTGGCTACTCGGTGCCTGCTTTTCTGTTCGGTATTATGCTGATAGTCCTGTTTGCCGGCGGCAGCTATTTCGACTGGTTTCCCCTGCGCGGGCTGACCTCGCCGCAGTTTGCCACCCTGCCCTGGTACGGCAAGGTGGGGGATTATCTCTGGCATATTGCGCTTCCGGTGCTGGCTACGGTCATTGGCGGTTTTGCTACTTTAACCATGCTGACCAAAAATGCGTTTCTTGATGAGATTCGCAAACATTACGTCGTCACCGCCCGGGCTAAAGGGGTTTCCGAGCGCCGTATCCTGTACCACCACGTGTTCCGCAATGCGATGCTGCTGGTGATAGCCAGCTTCCCCGCCACCTTTATCAGTATGTTTTTTACCAGCTCGGTCCTGATTGAGGTGATGTTCTCGCTGAATGGTTTAGGTCTGCTGGGATTTGATGCCACCGTCCAGCGGGATTATCCGGTGATGTTTGGTACCCTGTATATTTTCACCCTGATTGGGTTGCTGATGAATATCCTGAGTGATTTGACCTACACGCTGGTTGATCCTCGTATCGATTTTGAGAGGCGATAATGCAGATTTCGCGTTTAAACCAGCAACGCTGGCAGCGCTTCCGGCATCATCGACGCGGCTACTGGTCGCTGTGGATTTTTCTGTTTATCTTTGTTCTTTCCCTGTGTGCCGAGCTGGTTGCCAACGACAAGCCGCTGCTGGTGCACTATCAGCACCGCTGGTACGCGCCCCTGTTTTTTAACTACAGCGAAACTGACTTCGGCGGCGACTTTGCGACGGCAGCCGATTATCAGGATCCCTGGCTGCAACAGCGGCTGGAAAAAGCGGGTTGGGCGCTCTGGGCACCCATTCGCTTTGGAGCCAATACCCTCAATTTTGCGTCACAAGTGCCTTTCCCTTCACCTCCCTCGCGACAAAACTGGCTGGGTACTGACGCCAACGGTGGCGACGTGCTGGCGCGGTTGCTGTACGGTCTGCGTATTTCGCTTCTGTTCGGTCTGCTGCTTACGCTGTTTTCCAGCGTCATCGGTATCGTCATTGGCGCAATACAGGGCTACTTTGGCGGCAGAACAGATCTGATAGGACAACGACTTACAGAAGTCTGGTCCGGTATGCCTTCGCTGTTTTTACTGATTCTGCTGTCCAGCGTGGTTCAGCCCAGCTTCTGGTGGCTGCTGCTGGTGACCGTGCTGTTTGGCTGGATGAGCCTGGTCAGCGTGGTCCGAGCCGAATTTTTGCGTACCCGCAACTTTGACTATATTCGCGCGGCGCAGGCGCTGGGCGTCAACGACGCACGCATCATGCTGCGGCATATGCTGCCGAATGCGATGGTCGCTACCCTGACCTTTCTGCCTTTTATTCTGTGCGGTTCGATTACCACGCTGACGTCCCTCGATTTTCTAGGTTTTGGCTTGCCCATCGGTTCGCCTTCGCTGGGTGAACTGCTGCTGCAGGGAAAAAATAATTTGCAGGCACCGTGGCTGGGTTTATCTGGCTTTTTTACGCTGGCGATACTGCTGTCGCTGCTGATTTTCATTGGTGAAGCCGTACGCGACGCCTTCGATCCCAGTAAAGGAGTCTGAATGGACGCGCCACTGCTTGCCGTTAATCACCTTTCCATCGCCTTTCGTCAGGGCAAACAGCTGCATCAGGTCGTGAAGGATGTTTCACTGTGCGTTGAGGCGGGAGAAACGCTGGCGCTGGTAGGCGAATCCGGCTCGGGAAAAAGCGTCACGGCCCTGTCAGTCATGCGGCTCCTGCATGAGGCCACCGTCGTCTATCCGCAGGGAGAGATTCTGTTCGCCGGTGAGAACCTGTTAACGGCATCAGAGCAGCGCCTTCGCGGACTGCGTGGCAATCAAATGGCGATGATTTTTCAGGAACCCATGGTTTCTCTCAATCCGCTGCACAGCATCGAAAAACAGCTGTACGAAGTTCTGTCTTTGCATCGCGGGCTGCGGCGGGAAGCGGCACGGGCAGAGATTATTCGCTGTCTGGATCGCGTCGGTATTCGCCAGCCCGCCTCGCGACTCAATGATTTTCCGCACCAGCTCTCCGGCGGTGAACGCCAGCGCGTCATGATCGCCATGGCGCTGCTTACCCAACCGAAGCTGTTGATTGCCGATGAACCGACGACCGCTCTGGATGTCACGGTACAGGCGCAAATCCTTACCCTGCTGCGTGAACTGCAACAGGAACTGAATATGGGGATGCTGTTTATTACGCATAACCTGAACATCGTTCGTCAGCTGGCGGATAACGTGAGCGTCATGCGCGCCGGTCAGGTGGTGGAGCACAACCGCAGCGCGGTTCTGCTTCGTCAGCCGGAGCACGCTTACACTCAGCAACTCCTTGCGGCCAACCCGGAAGGCCGCGCCGTGCCGCTCGCGGCCGAATCTCCTGTGATGCTGAACGTGGCGCATTTGCGCGTCACTTTCCCCCTGCATCAGGGGCTGTTTAAGCGTAAAACGGGCGAAAAGATTGCCGTCAACTCGATCAGTTTTCGCCTGAAACGCGGGGAAAGCCTGGGGCTGGTGGGCGAATCCGGTTCGGGGAAAAGCACCACCGGGCTGGCCCTGCTGCGACTGATAGCCGCTCAGGGCGAAGTCTGGTTTGATCATCAACCGCTGCATCAACTGTCACGTAAACAGCTGTTGCCGCTTCGCCGCCGTATTCAGGTAGTGTTTCAGGATCCTGACTCTGCGCTTAATCCGCGCATGACCGTCCTGCAAATTATCGCCGAAGGGCTGGCGGTGCATTTTCCGCAGTTGAGTGCGGCACAGCAGGAAGAGCGGGTTATCGCGGTGATGGCAGAAGTCGGGCTGGACACGGAGAGCCGCCATCGTTATCCGGCAGAGTTTTCGGGCGGACAGCGGCAGCGAATCGCTATTGCACGCGCACTGATTCTGGAGCCTGAACTGCTGTTGCTGGATGAACCCACATCATCGCTGGATCGCTCGGTCCAAAAACAGATTCTGGATCTGCTGCGTGGGCTGCAACAGCAACGTCAGCTCAGCTATGTGTTTATCAGCCACGATCTGGAAGTGGTTCGCTCGCTCTGCCATCAGCTGATCGTCCTGCGACAGGGAGAGGTGGTGGAACAAGGTGACTGTGAAACGTTATTCGCCGCCCCACAGCAAGCCTATACTCGCGAGCTGCTCAGGTCAGTGGCGCTCAGCGACCAATAAAGGTCTCCGCAATCGCAACGCCCTGGTTTTTCAGACAGCAGTTAGTGGCGCTTTCATCACAACGGCGGATAAAAAGACAGGGTTGCCCTTCGCACTCGGCAATTTTGCCATCGACCTGAATGGCGGCCAGCATGTCTTTCAGTTCTTGCAAAATCTCCCAGGCAGGCACGCCATCGTGGCTTATCAGACGAAGCGCGATAACATCGTGCTCTTCTGAATCCGTATCGTCAGTCTCAATCACGCTATGACGATCACTCAACCAGCGAAACCGCTGGGGTAAACGATGCACCACCGAAAGTTGCAACATAGTGATCAGTATCTCCAGAGAATGCAGCCAATTCACCACCAACGGTATCAGCATCGCGCGCCGAACCTGTCATGCGCGTTATCAGCCAAATTGCGAGTTGAATCTCATTTTGGGCTATATGTACCGCGTTTGATGATAACTAACAATCATTTTAGACCCAATGTGATTACTTTATTTGCTATTTTTTTTCACAAATAAGAAACATTATTGTCTTTGCAGGTCAGGACAGGCGACAGCGAAGGCTGCCGCCTGCTTAGCGGGCGGCAGAATGCGGACGTGACGCGTAGAGAAAGAGCGCAACGGAGAGCGTTGCACAGAGCGCAATGGTGCCCACCATAGGCCAGGCACTGTTAAAGCTGAACAGGGAGAGCAGCGCACCGGCCAGTGCGCCCACGCCGAAACGTAGCGTGCCCGCCAGTGAAGACGCCGTACCGGCCATGTGCGGAAATTCATCCAGAATTACCGCCATGGCATTTGATGACACCATGGACACACAGCCGATAAACATGGCGATACCGAAGACCAGCGGCAAGAACCCCAGATCAAACGCGCTGACCACCAGCAACCAGATGCCCATCGCAAACTGCACCAGTAACCCAAAACGGAACAGGGTGACAGGGCCAAAACGGCGCACCGCGCGGCTGTTAATCAGGGTCATGATGAACAAAAACACGATATTCAGGCCAAAATAATAGCCAAAGCTTTGCGGCGAAATATGATTGAGCTCGATGTAAACAAACGGGCCCGCATTGAGAAAGGTAAACAGTCCCGCAAAGGAGAACCCGCTCGACAGCATATAGCTGAACGCCCGTTTATGGCGAAATAAAGCCACAAAATTCCCTAGCGTCGTGCGCAGATGAAAACGCTGGCGCTGCGCAGGCTTCAGCGTCTCCCGAATCTGGGTCGCGACCAGAACGGTGGTAATCAGCGCGGCTATCGAGAGTGTCCAGAAAATGGCGTGCCAGCTCCAGAGCAACAGCAGCCAGCCACCGATAATGGGGGCCAGCAGCGGCGCAATGGTGGTGATTAACATCACGAAGGACATCATGCGCGAAAACTCCTCTTTCGAGTAGCTGTCGCGCATCAGGGCATTTATCACGACACTGGCAGCCGCAGCGGACAAGCCGTGCAAAAAACGCATCGCGATAAGCTGTTCTATTGACTGAGAAAGCGCGCAGGCTGCCGCCGCACAGGCAAATATCAGGGTGCCCAGCGTTATCACCGGTTTGCGACCATAGCTGTCGGCCAGCGGACCGTAGATCAACTGCCCAATGGCAAACCCCAGAATATAAAGATTGAGCGTCATCTGTACGCTGCCTGCGGATACCGCAAACTGACGCGCAATTTGTGGCATGGCAGGCAGATACATATCTATCGACAATGGCATCAACATCGCTAACAGGCCGAGAATGATCACCAACCCCAATGGCGAATTTTTTTCCTTGCGCACCGGCTTTCTCGCTATTTCTGTTTCAGTTCGTCAGGCAAGCCAATGCTGGCTATCTCTTCTTCTGTTAACGGGCGGTATTCTCCCGGTTCCAGGTCCTCGTCCAGGACGATGGCGCCAATGCGCTCACGGTGTAACTCCACCACCCGATTCCCCACGGCGGCGAACATGCGTTTGACCTGGTGATAGCGCCCTTCGCTGATCGTCAGCAGGACTTCCGTCGGTGTGATGATCTCGAGCTGTGCGGGTTTGGTCAGGCTCTTTTCGTTATGCAGTTGTACACCTGCGCTGAACTGCGCAGCGGTATCGTCGCTTACGGGCGCTTCAAGCGTCACACGGTAGGTTTTCTCACAATGGTGGCGCGGTGAAGTGATACGGTGCGACCACTGTCCGTCGTCCGTCAGCAGCACTAATCCGGTCGTATCAATATCCAACCGGCCTGCGGCGTGCAGTTTGAATGCCATCGGTTCTTCGATGAAATAGACGATGGTAGGATGATCGGGATCGTCCGTGGAGCAGACATAGCCCTGCGGTTTATTCAGCATGAAATAGCGCGGCCCGGTCTGCATCTGAAGCACGTTGCCGTCATACTCGACCTCGTGATCGGGCTGGAGTTTGAACGCGGTATCGCGCACCACCTCACCATTAACGGTGACACGTTGACCACGGATTTCACGTCCGGCGATAGCACGGCTGATTTCCAGTTGCTGAGAAATGAATTTGTCGAGTCGCATGAATGTGTTTTGCCTGTTACTGCGGAGGGAAACTAAAACGGCGTTATTAACCGTTGAAAAAGTCTGGGAAGTATAGCCTGAACGGCGTCTCTCTGACAGCGCGTTTATAGACGATTCGTGGCATAATTGCAGCAGGTTTTCCAAAAGTGAGCAGCATGTCTTTTACTTTACGTCCCTATCAACAGGAAGCGGTGGATGCCACCGTCGCCCACTTCCGTCGTCATCATGACCCTGCCGTGATAGTGCTGCCCACCGGGGCCGGAAAAAGCCTGGTGATCGCGGAACTGGCACGCCTGGCCCGCGGCCGGGTGCTGGTGCTGGCGCATGTCAAAGAGCTGGTGGCGCAAAATCACAGCAAATATCAGGCTTACGGCCTGGAGGCTGATATCTTTGCGGCAGGCTTACAGCGCAAAGAGAGCCAGCGAAAAGTCGTGTTTGGCAGCGTGCAGTCCGTTGCGCGAAACCTCAGCCTGTTTGACAGCGCCTTTTCGCTGGTGATCGTGGATGAGTGTCACCGCATTGGTGACGACAAAGAGAGCCAGTATCAACAGATTTTTACGCATCTGCGTCAGCATAATCCTAACCTGCGTTTACTGGGCTTAACGGCCACACCGTTCCGTCTGGGCAAGGGCTGGATCTACCGTTTTCATTATCACGGAATGGTGCGTGGCGACGAAAAAGCCCTGTTCCGCGACTGCATTTATGAACTGCCCCTGCGCTATATGATTAAGCACCAGTTTCTGGTGCCCCCTGAACGGCTGGATATGCCGGTGGTGCAGTATGATTTCAGCCGCCTGACCGCGCAGGCGAATGGCCTGTTTAGCGAAGCCGATCTGAACCGGGAACTCAAACAGCAGCAGCGTATTACCCCACAGATCATTCGTCAGATTGTGGAATTTGCCGACGATCGCCAGGGCGTGATGATTTTTGCTTCCACGGTCGAACACGCACGGGAAATTCTGAGCCTGCTGCCGGAAAACAGCGCGCTGGTCTCGGCGGAAACCCATGCCAAAGACCGCGATGCCCTGATCGCCGCCTTTAAAGCCCAGCAGCTTAAATTTCTGGTGAACGTCGCCGTGTTAACGACCGGCTTCGATGCGCCGCATGTGGACCTGATTGCCATCCTGCGTCCCACGGAATCGGTCAGCCTGTATCAACAGATTGTGGGGCGTGGTCTGCGCTTGTCTCCCGGCAAGAAGGACTGCCTGATTCTGGACTATGCCGGTAATCCCCACGATTTGTTTACGCCCGAAGTGGGGACGCCAAAAGGGAAAAGCGACAATCAGCCCGTGCAGGTGTTTTGCCCTGCCTGCGGTTTCGCCAACACCTTCTGGGGCAAAGCCACAAGCGATGGCATGGTGATTGAGCACTTCGGCCGGCGATGCCAGGGCGTTTTAGAGGACGACGAGGGCGAGCGTGAACAGTGCGACTACCGTTTCCGCTTTAAAAACTGCCCGGAGTGCAACGCAGAGAACGACATTGCTGCACGTCGCTGCCGCGAATGCGACAAGATTCTGGTCGATCCTGACGATATGCTCAAAGCCGCCCTGAAACTGAAAGATGCCCGGGTTCTGCGCTGCGGTGGCATGACCCTGGAACAGGGCCGCGATGAAAAAGGCGAATGGCTCAACGCCACCTACTTTGATGAAGACGGCACCAGCGTCAGCGAGCGCTTTCGCCTGCAAACCCCTGCACAGCGCAAGGCCTTCGAACAGCTCTTTATGCGCCCGCACCAGCGCGCACCCGGCGTGCCGCTGGGCTGGCAAACCGCCGCCGATGTGCTGGCCTTACAGCCGCTGCTGCGTCATCCCGATTTTGTTGTGGCGCGCGCCAAAGGCCGCTTCTGGCAGATTCGCGAGAAGCTGTTTGACTATCAGGGCCGTTTCCGCCGGGCCAATGAACTCCGCTAGGCCGTATTAGCGTTTGCCCCGGTGGGGGATTACGGCTATAATGCCGCCCGCTTTTGCATGTGCATCAGCGGTGTTGAATAACCCTTCTGTTACTGGGTCGCCTGTAGCAGAAATTATAAAGAGACGTATTAATGTTCACTATCAATGCAGTAGAACGTAAAGAGCAGGGTAAGGGTGCGAGCCGCCGCCTGCGCGCAGCAAACCGTTTCCCGGCCATCATCTATGGTGGTTCAGAAGCGGCTGTTTCTATCGACCTTGACCACGACCAGGTAATGAACCTGCAAGCGAAGCCAGGCTTCTACGAAGAAGTTCTGACGCTGGTTGTTGATGGTAAAGAAACCAAAGTTAAAGTGCAGGCTGTTCAGCGTCACCCGTTCAAGCCAAAACTGCACCACATCGACTTCGTTCGCGCTTAATCGCCGGGTGAGTTGAAAGTAGAAGGGCCGGTTGCGAAACCGGCCCTTTTATTTTGTCTGCGGTCAGTCTGAACGCCGTGTCCGGCTCGCCATTACTTACTGCTGGTACGGCGCTGTAGCTGTTCGCGCAGGTTGGGCGGCGTGCCCTTGATGGTCAGGGTATCCGTCACCGGGTCCCAGAAAATGCGCTCGCCAAGCAGCATGGCATCAAAATTTAGCGTCAGCCCCCCGCCGCTCCCGGCAAATTTGGTTAACTGACGTAAGGTGCTGCGGTCGGCCGGGAAATGTTCTTCCAGTTCATAGCCCTGCTCCTGGGTAAAGGCTTCAAACGTTTTATCCCCCAGCGGTGGCAGTTCGCCAGACAGCGCCTTCAGCGCAATCTCTTCGCCTGCCTGAAGTTGCTCATTACAGTAGCTGTAAACCTGCTGGCGATAATTTTGCCGCTCATTTTTATCCAGATTCGACTCGTCACAGTAATCATCTACCGCCTGTAACAGGCCACGGTTTTGTGCTTTGGTATCCAGGCCGACTTCCGCGCCCAGGAAATCCATAAAGAAATCGGCCACTTTGCGCCCGACCCGGCCGCGCAAAAAAGTCAGGTAACGGGTGGATTCCGGATTGGTTTCCCATTCGGTGAGATCGATACGTGCCACGATATCCGCATGATTGATATCCAGATAGTGTGTGCTACTGATATCCATTTGTTCGTTGACGCGCATACTGGACTGGCTGTTCAATACCGCCACCAGTAAATACTCTACCGCCAGGTAACGATACTGAATAAACAGCACCACGCCGCCTTCTGCAAAGGGATACTTTGCCAGTTCATCACGCAGGCGTCCGGTCGCCGCCCGGCTAAAGGCGAGGAAATCATCATGTCCTTTGCGGCAGTTACGCAGCGCCTCGGCCAGTTCGCTTTCCGCATTAAACAGCCCGTAAGCTTTACTCTTAGCACTGTAAACACGGTGCAACTCTTCCGCCATTGCTTCGACCGTGCTGGTGGCCGGCAGTAACGAATCACGCAACACCAGCTCTAGCTGATTTTCATCACGTTTAATTAACTGATGCAAGGCAATCTGGTCGATATCCAGACTCATGGTAAACTCCTCCTGGTAGCACAGGCGCGTATTCAAACACCGCCAGCAGCAGCTTTCAACTCTCTGCATAACGCAGACCGGATGCTTTCGATAAATTTGCGGAAAAAAGTGCGTTGTTCCGGTACTATATCGCCTTTTGAGACGAGATAAGTTTTCGCTATGCCACAATCATCCCGTTACAGCGACCAACGCGTTGAACAACTCCTCGCGGAAATGGCGCAGGTTTTGCAAAAAGACCAGGCTCCCACCGATCTCTCCCTGATGGTTCTGGGGAACATGGTAACCAACCTGATTAACAGCGATGTTGCGCCTGCGCAACGCCGCGCTCTGGCTCGTTCTTTTGCTGATGCGCTACAGGCGTCGGTAGACGACAGTACTCATTAATTTGCCGGTCTGACGTAAAACTATGGTAACCAACCGACAGCGCTACCGCGAAAAAGTCTCCCAGATGATTAGCTGGGGACACTGGTTTGCTCTGTTTAATATCTTTTTCGCGCTCATTTTGGGTAGCCGCTATTTGTTGGTTGCCGACTGGCCTGCCTCCCTGGCGGGACGTATCTATGCGTACAGCAGTTGGATTGGCCACTTCAGCTTTATTGTCTTTGCCGCCTATTTACTGATTATTTTTCCGCTGACGTTCGTCGTTATGTCGCAACGTCTGATGCGGGTCCTGTCGTCGGTGGTGGCCACGGCAGGGCTGACACTGCTGATGGTCGACAGCGCGGTATTTAACCGTTTCCATCTTCACCTTAATCCGGTGGTATGGGAACTGGTAATCAATCCTGATCAAAGTGAAATGGCGCGCGACTGGCAGTTGATGTTTATCGGCGTGCCGCTGATTTTTCTGGTGGAGATTTTGTTTGCCACCTGGAGCTGGCAGAAGCTACGTAGCCTGAACCGCCGCTCTTTTGGCAAACCGCTGGCGGCCCTGTTTATCTGCGCCTTCTTTGCCAGCCACCTGATGTATATCTGGGCGGACGCCAACTTCTACCGCCCTATTACTATGCAACGCGCCAATCTGCCGCTCTCCTATCCGATGACCGCGCGACGTTTCCTGGAGCGCCACGGCTTACTGGATGCGCAGGAATATCAACGCCGCCTGGTACAGCAAGGCGATCCCGAAGCGGCGGCCGTGCAGTATCCGCTGAGCGATATCACCTTTGCGGATAAAGGTACGCGCGATAACCTGTTAGTGATCACGGTGGATGGCCTGAACAGCGCCAACACCGACACGGCGCTGCCCGCGCTAGGCGCATTTGCCCGTCAGAACGTGCGTTTCACGCAGCACTTCAGCGCAGGCGATAACGCTGAAAGGGGGCTGTTTGGCCTGTTCTACGGTATTTCACCCAGCTATATGAACGGCGTGCTGGCGCAACGTACGCCTTCTGCCCTGCTGACGGCGCTGAGCACGCAGGGCTATCAGTTTGGTTTGTTCTCTTCTGACGGCTTCAACCAGCCGTTGTACCGTCAGGCGCTGTTGTCAGATTACTCGCTGCCTGCCAGCGGCGATCAGCCCAATGCCAGCACCGTATCGCAATGGCAAAACTGGCTGAGCACGCAAAAAGTTGACGGCACGCCATGGTTCTCCTGGCTGGCCCTGAACGGACCGGATATCAGCGGCAACAATGACAAAACCCGCCAGCGCAGCTATCTGCGCCAGGCACCGGCACTAAATGAACAGATTCAGGCGATCCTCACCACGCTACAGCAGCGTGATTTGCTGAAAAACACTGTGGTCGTGATTACTGCACAGCACGGTATTGCGCTGGAGGGCGATCCGGATAACGAGGGAAATCGCCAAAACCTGCAGGTGCCGCTGGTGATTCACTGGCCGGACACGCCCGCACAGACGGTGACGCGCCTTTCCGATCATCAGGACGTGATGGTGACGCTGATGCAGCGCTTGCTGCATGTGCGAACGAATCCGGTGAATTATGCGCAGGGTGAAGATCTGTTTGCGGCACAGCGCCGTCATGACTGGGTGACCAGTAGCGAAGACAATAAGCTGGTCATCACCACGCCGAAAGTCACGCTGGTGCTCAACAATAACGGTAGCTATCGCGCCTACGACGCAGACGGCAATACGTTGAAGGATCATAAACCCGAGCTGGCGCTGTTGTTGCAGGTGCTCACAGAAGAGAAGCGTTTTATCGCTAACTGATTAATAATAAGGCAGTTAGGCGTTGGAACGCTTGCATTCGTGCTGATAATCAGTAGACTAGCTCTCCAAAGTTCGGCACGTAGCGCAGCCTGGTAGCGCACTGTCATGGGGTGTCAGGGGTCGGAGGTTCAAATCCTCTCGTGCCGACCAAATTATCCCGAAAAAACCAACCTTTACGGTTGGTTTTTTTATGTCTGTCTCCGGCCCGCCAACCTGGCCGGCCCGACCTGTATTCAACCCCGCAGATCAATCAGCACCCGGTTCCAGCTCAGCGGCGGCAACGTCACCTGCATCTGACGACGTTCAGCCTCAGTGAGCGTGCGTGACGTTGGCACCACGTTGTCGGGCTGAGCAAAAGTGTTTTTTGCGTCCAGCGCATGACCTGCCAGTATGCTGTGTTCGGCTATCGTCCCTTCACCAAAGTCATCGAGCATAAAGGCCACATCCGCTGCCTCATGCGCGTGCATATTGAGCGCGAAGAAGGCAATTTGCTGTTTCTCTTCGTTGTACACCGCCGCGCTCTGTATCTGCCGGGTTTCGCCGTGCACCGTATTCAGGGTGGGAACATTGGCAAAATAGCGTAAGGCATGCCCTCGCCCGCAATGGCTCACCATCTGGAAAGGCCAGTAGATTGTCTGGCGAATGGCCTCCCCTCCCGGACGGGTAAAGATGGGGGCAATCACATTAACTAACTGGGCCAGAGAAGCCATTTTTACGCGGTCACAGTGATTGAGTAACGAGCACATCAGCCCGCCAAACGTCAGCGCGTCAAGGAAGGTGTAAGACTGTTCAAGTAACGGCGGTGCTTCCTGATAGCGATTAGCGGGATCGGTAAAGTAATCCTGCCAGGGCTCGCCTTCAATGGACCAGATATTCCATTCATCAAACGACAGCATCATTTTTTTATCGCTACGCAGTTTGGCTTTCACATAGTCGGCTGTGGCCGTGATGGTATGAATAAAATCATCCATTCGCTGGAAAGACGCCAGGAAGTCCTGCGGATTGCCGGTGCTGTTTTCAAAATAGTGGTGGCAGGAAAGGTAATCGATCTGATGATAAAGCCCTTCCAGAACGATGCGATCCCATTCCGGATAACTGGCCTGTAACGAGTTTGAACTGCCACAGGCGACCAGCCTGATATCCTGATCGACCCAGCGCATGATTTTTGCCGTTTCTCGGGCTTTTTTCACGTAATCTTCTGCACTCAGTTGCCCGGTTTGCCAGTCACCGTCCATCTCGTTACCCAGGCACCAGAGTTTAAAATTGTACGGCGCTGCCCGACCATGCTGGATACGCAAGTCGCTCAGCGCGGTCCCCGATGCCACATTACAGTACTCAATAAAGTAACCGGCCTCCTGCGGCGTGCCGGTGCCAAGATTTACGGCAATCATGGGCGTCAGCCCATAGCTTTCACACCAGGTCGCGAACTCATCAATGCCAAACTGATTGCTCTCTTTGGTAAGCCATGCGTAATCCAGCCGCACCGGACGCTCAGCTTGCGGCCCAATACCGTCTCGCCAGTTGTAACCAGAGACAAAGTTGCCGCCAGGATAGCGTACGGTGTTAATCCCCAGATCCTGCACCAGGGCCCCCACATCCTGACGAAAACCGTGCCGATCCGCCGTGACATGACCGGGTTCATAAATACCGCTGTAGACCGCACGTCCAAGATGTTCCACAAAAGAACCGTACAGCGCGTCATTGACCTGGCCGATGTAGTTTTGTTTTTGAAAAAAGTACTTAATCATTTTCTCCCCTTCTGTCTTCTCTGTGGCGAACGCGCAGAGGCTCACTCAGAATGCGTCGATAACAGGTCGTCTTCGATGGTTTTCATTTTGGCCGTGGTCAGTATGTAGCGCGTGCGGACCAGCCACACAGAAAGCAGATAACCCACGACCGGAATCCAGACCATCAGCGTATAAATGCCCGCAATCGCGCTAGCTTTTTGAATGGCGACATTGGCCTGATAACCGGTAACCGACAGCACGGCCCCCACCATCGCGCCACTGACGGCCAGCGCAATTTTGAGTGAAAACAGGTTACCGGAGGCACAGATGCCGGACAGACGTTTACCCGTTTTCCAGTCGCCATAGTCATCCACATCGCCGATAAACGACCACAGAATGGGCGCGCCAATCTGATGAATCACTGACAGAACAAAGAACCAGACAAAGACCACCAGCACATTCTGCGCGGGCAGAAAAAAGAATCCGACAGACATCATCAGCGCGATAGCTTTGCATGCCTGGTAAACGGTGACTTTGCACCAGCGGTTGGTGAAATACGGTGTGATATAAGAACCCAGAATCCCGGCAACAATCCCGGTGCTCAGAAATAGCGTGGCATAATAATCGTTTAGCCCCATCACGTATTTGGCAAAATAAATACACGCGGCCCCGCGCACAAACGACGGAATACAATCCAGGAACATGGCAAAGACACAGACGACCCACTGATCGTTTTTCATGATTTGCCGGATAATGTTAAAAATGGAATCCCCGGCGTTGCTTTTGGGGATCACGCGCTCCCGTGTCGTAGCCACGCAAAAGACAAACAGGAACAGGGAAATCACGGCAAAAATCGTAATGACCCAAAAGAAGCCCATTTGCCGGTTGCCGTTACCGAAGAAAGCCACCATCGGCAACAATGTCAGAGTACAGAATAAGCTGGCAAAGCCAGCGCCCATAAAACGAAACTGCTGACAGGACACCCGCTCCTGCGCATTGGTGGTGATAACACCGCCTAGCGAGCAGTACGGAATATTCACACCGGAATACAGCAGTGACAAAATCAGATAGGTAATAAACGCATACAGGATCTTTGCATTACCCTGCAAATCGGGCGTGTAAAACATCACCATACAACTCATGGCAAACGGTACGGCGAAGCCAATGATCCACGGACGAAAGCGCCCCCAGCGTGTGGTGGTTTTATCAATCCAGGCGCCATAAAAAGGATCAAAAATCGCATCTGCAAAACGGACAACAAGAAAGATGGTCGCCACCACGCCCGGAGCCAGACCAAATATATCCGTATAAAAAAATGACAGGAACAGGGTTATCGGGTTGAACAGCATATTACAGGCTGCATCACCGGCCCCAAATCCGGCCTTCTCAATAAAGCCTACACGACCCGAGCGGTCTGACTGAACAGCGTAATCGGCATGAATGGTTGACGTTATGTGCGTTTTCATTTTCCACCTTCCTGAAAAGAGGTGGCGATAAGCATATGTTTTAGAGGTATTTTTAACCTACGATAACGCTCTCATAAGCAAAATAATAACCATATATTCCATGTATTCAGCGTATATGGGCATATATTCAGCCATCATCTCGCCTGGGATAAAACCGACAGCAACCTGATTAATACGCGTCAGTCACCATCAAAAATTTAATTTTCTGCAAGTATAAAACCTGACGCTAATCACCTTTCCTGTGCAAAGGAGAAAAACGCCGACGATATTATTCCTTCTCTGATTCGCCTCTCCCCCTGCCTTAATCTGCAATGCGGTTTGTTGCGATGGAGACCTCCGCGCGTTACCCGCACTCACCTTCATGAGACAATGCGATGCATCGACAAAACATCGCGGTTAACGACCCGCGCTGGAACAGATAGCCGCGCACGTCAACAACAGCACGGTCACCACCTCCGGGCTGACGGCCCGTGCCGCGCGGCTTACATTCAGGCACAAACAACATTTATTTAACCGCGGTCGCGCGAAGAGCAGGCGCACGCTACGCTTATCGCCATCAACAGGTTTGTGGTTGAATACCAGCAACATTTCCAGGCTTACGATTAACATGAATTATTTTAACGACATACAACACTTTATCGAGAATAAACCCGCCCTTTCTATTGCTGTTAACCTCCTGGTGTTGATTGTCGCGGGCCTGGTAGCCCATCTGATATGCAAATTTTTTGTGGTCAGAGTGGTGCGTAAAGTGTTCTTCAGCAGTCACAAGAATCAGGTGCCGCTGGATAAAGATGTCAGATTGTCTGAAAAACTATCCAATTTTATTCCGGTCATCACGGTCTACTTCCTGTTACAGTTTATGCCGGACCTGCCCGAGCACCTGTTAATCGCCATAAAAACCATTTGCGGCATTTTATTTATGGTTTATCTGTCGCTGTTTTTTAATGAAGTACTGGAGATTGTGAACATCTCCTATGTCAAAAAATCAAAACGTAAAAATCATTCAATCAAGGGCTATATTCAGGTCGGTAAGATTCTGGTCCACATTATCTCTGCGATAATGATCCTGGCCATTATGTCGAATAAGTCTCCAGCCATTATCATCTCCAGTCTGGGTGCCGTGGCAGCGGTTCTGATGCTGGTCTTTCAGCACACCTTGTTATCACTGGTGGCGAATATTCAGCTCTCATCGAATGACGTGCTACAGCTTGGCGACTGGATTGAGCTGCCCGCGAATAATATCAGTGGCGAGGTCATTGATATTGCGCTGCACACCATCACCATTCGTAACTGGGACAATACACTTTCGCGTGTGCCCACAAAAACCTTTCTGACCGAAACGTACACCAACTGGCAGGCAATGTTTTCCTCCGGGGCACGACGCATTATGCGGAGTTTCTACCTTGATCAAACGTCAATACGCTT
This sequence comes from Pantoea sp. SGAir0183, assembly GCF_043545505.1. NCBI lineage: Bacteria > Pseudomonadati > Pseudomonadota > Gammaproteobacteria > Enterobacterales > Erwiniaceae > Pantoea > Pantoea sp. SGAir0183. The sequence goes on along the minus strand of NZ_CP028053.1, from coordinate 1,454,798 downwards.
TGTAGATCATGCCATGCTGGAGCCGATGGTCCAGGTCCGCGGCATCAGCGAACAACTGTCAAAGCTGATGGATGGTCGGGAACTGAGCGCGGTCGGTGACCGTTGGTTTGTTGAAAACGGCATGACTAACCTGATGGTCTTTCGTCACTATCTTACTGCCTGGCTGACACAGCGGGAGGATATCCACAAAGACATGTATATCGTGGTGAGATCGCTGAAACCGTCAGCCGAAGGGTTACCGATTGAGATCTACTGCTTTACCTCCTCCGTACTCTGGGTGGACTATGAAAATACGCAGTCGGCAATCTTTGAATATATCTATGCCATCGCTAACGTTTTTTCATTACGTATTTATCAGCGCCCGTCCGGCAGCGATCTCAGTTTTCTGTCGCAGGGGCCTGTCCGGCAAGCAGCAGAAAGTGAACCCCAACCGTGAAAGCGGAAAACGCAGAACAGATAGCATGGCAGTGAGCGGATAGTGAGTCGGGCCACGCTGAGGCGGTTTCCCTCTGGCTTGCCAGAAAAAGGCCTGAAAGGGAGATTCAGGAAAAAAGTCATTGGGTTAACGTGACATGCAAAGTGTTTGTGGCTTCACAAAACGGGCAAATATGACAGCCATTCATGAAATTGAAACAATTTTGTAATAAAAATAACTTATTCTGTTTCTTCCTGAAATCGAGGATACAGATATGGTCATCAAAGCTAAGAACCTGAAGGATGCAGAAGACTTACTGCATTCAGGCATCAGTAAGGTGGAGCTGGCATACGACATCGGTTGTGACGATTTCTTCCGTCTGGCAAGTCAGTGGTGCGATCGCGGTGCGCGCATCAGTAAAGGCCAACACCACTTTGTCGTGTCACTGAAAAACTTTGCCATCCCACCCAATGATTGATTATCTCAAGCGACCAACCCACCGTTGTTGGCTCTGGCACTGTCAGGCCTGAGTGGAAGCTGAAAACGCCAACCCAACATTGAAAAGCCGCTGATTTGAGCGGCTTTATCTTTTGTCTTATTTCCGTTAATCGTCGATGCGCCGGCAACGGCTGCCACGCGTCTACAAGCCGGTATCGGTAAGCTTTATCGCATCCTGCGTGGCCCGCTCGCGCTCACTGTCGGTTAACTCATACAGCCTGCCATCGCGCATCTCCAGCAGACGATCGGCATGAATGAAGTAGTGATCATCATGGCTGATTGCAAAGACGGTCTTGCCCGCCGCCTGCAACGCAGGCAGCAGTTCGCGGTAAAACACCCGGCGGAAATGCGGGTCCTGATCGGCGGCCCACTCATCCAGCAGCAAGACGTCGCGTTGTTCCGCCACCGCCAACAGTAACGCCAGCCTTTTGCTCTGCCCCTTCGACAGTTGCAGATTAAGTATCTTATTCCCCTCAATCTTCAGCTTGTCCTGCATTTTTAGCTTTTCAAGCCATAGCTGGACGCGGGCAGGCGAAGCCGGTTCGCCCTGACTGTCAATCAGGCGATCAAACAGGTGCACATCGGTAAAGACGGCTGAAAAATGCTGCCGCCAGGCATCCCGGTCGCCAGCATCGACCGGCTGACCGTCGATCACCAGACAACCGGACTGGGGCTGATACAGACCTGTCAGCAGCATCGCCAGCGTCGACTTACCGCTGCCGTTACCGCCAATCAAAAACACCAGTTCGCCACGACGAAGCGTCAGGTTTACCGGCCCCACCCGAAACCCGTTTTCACCGTAATGAAAGGTGACGTCGCGCAACTCAAGCGTTTGCCACGGAGTTGTTGCTGCGGGGACAGGAAAATCAGGTTGATAAGGTGCAAGTTCAAACAGCGCGAGTTTGCGAAAGGCCACCTGCGCGCTGAGCAATGTCGGCAAGGCCCCTACCGCCGACAGCAGCGGCGTGCGCAGAAACAGCAGCGTCAGGGAAAACGTTGCTGCGACAGCCGTATTCGCCCAGCCCAGACTGTTTGCCATGAAAAAGACCATGCCGATGGCACCCAGCGTCATGATATTGGACCAGTTGACGGCACTGAGGTGGAAAGTATCGGCGCGCACAATGTGGTGCCGGTAAGCGCGGGCATCCTGCTGATAAACCGTGTCATAAATCAGTCGGGCACGCGCGCGGTTAAGCTGCAGCTCTTTACGTCCTTCAATCACCGTCTGGTAGTCACGGTAAAGGTTGTCTTCAACTTCACGCAGTTTCGCCATGTGCTGATAAACCCGGGAAACCAGCATCCAGCCGCCCACCAACGTCACAGCCAGCCAGCCGCTGGTCACCAGCAACATTTTCGGCGACAGCCAGGCAAGATAAAGCGCTGAACCCAGCGTGATAATGATGCCCTGAATCAGCTCCGGCAGACGCACAAACGCAAGGGTAATGGCCCGGATATCGCTGGTTAATCCTGCCAGCAGTTGCGCACTGCCTGTTTGCTCGATGCGCTCCACGCGCGTATCCAGAATACGTTTGATAAATTCGCCGCGCAGCCGCCAGACAAACTGATGCCCCAGCCAGGTCAGCGACAGCTGTGAGGCCAGGGTCACCGCCATCAGCAGCGCGACCTGAGCCAGAAAAGCCGGCAACACGCTTAGCGAGGTATTCACCGCAACAATCATCTGGCTGTTAATAAACGCAATCATGCCTAATCCCAATGCCGCACTCAGCAGGGTGAGCAAAATCACACCAATAAACGGCCAGCGATACTGATTAAAAACAACCTGTAACAACGCCATAAAACCTTACCCGGCAATCCACTGAGCCTGCAGTGTAAAGTGATGGCAAATGATAGCAATAGTTATTCGCACTAACTTGCGCACGTTAAAACGCCCGGCGAAATGTCAGGTTATAGCGGAACGCGCCAGTCAGCGGATGAATACCGGCTTTCAGCGGCAATATTCCATGGTAACGCAGGCGAGACGGGCCGCCCCAGACCACCACATCGCCGTGTTCAAGTAGCACCCGCTGCGCCTGATCGCTGCGTTCAAAACCACCAAACTGAAATACAGCAGGCAACCCCAGCGACACAGAAACGATCGGCTGACGCAGATCTTTCTCGTCTTTATCCTGATGCAAAGTCAGTTTTGCCCCAGGTTCATAGCGGTTGATGAGGCAGGCATCCGGGTTAAACGCCGGAAAGCCCGCCTCTTCTGCCGCCTGACGGGCCAGTAGCCGGAACGTCTCCGGCATCGCAGGCCACTGGCGTTGATGTGTGCTGTCCTGCTCACTGTAACGGTAGCCGCGCGCATCCGTGGACCAGCCAAAATCACCACAGTTGGTCATGGCGACGGACATGCGGTGTCCTCCCGGCGTAATACGGTGTTCAAACGGATTGCTCTTCGCAATCGTCATGATCGCCTCATACAGTGCGTCGGCCTGATCGCGGGCACGTCGCCGCAATATCACGGCGCCGTCCGCCAGCGGTTCCTGCCAGGGTGAAGCGTCACTAAACAGATCCAGCATGCGTTTCTCTCTGTCAGTCAGATGGAATAATGAAAGCGGTAAATTGTGGCGACATCCAGCTCACAAATTTGTCCCCTTCCTTCGTAATCAGGTACACCGCCAGCTTCTCTTTCAGAGCCAGCGCTTTGGCTTTTTCTGTGCCTAGCACCATAAGCCCGGTATCCCAGCCGTCGGCTTCCATCGCGGTCGTGGCAATCACGGTTGCCGAAACCAGCTTGTGATCGACAGGCCGGCCTGTGGCCGGATCAATAATGTGGGAGAGGCGTTTGCCGTCCAGTTCATAATAGTTGCGATAGCTCCCCGACGTACTGATCCCATGGCCCTGCAGATCGACTCTGGCCTGAACCGCATTTTCTCTGTCGGTCGGTTTTTGAATCGCAACCCGCCACGGCTGGTTCTGCGCGTTCATTCCGCGGGATAAAACGGCTCCCCCGACCGACACCAGATAGTTATTGATGCCTTCCTGCTCCATCAGGCGAGCCAGATGATCGGTGGCAAATCCTTCGCCCATAGTGGAGAGGTCGACATACAAGCCTGGCAGATCTTTCTGCAGCCATTGTCCGTTGCTGCCCTGTATGACGCGCAAATGCTGTAAGCCGGTCAACGCTCTGGCCGCAGCAATCTGTTGATCATCGGGAATATGCACGGGCTGTTTATCCGGCCCAAACCCCCATAAATTCACCAGCGGTCCCACCGTAATATCCATGGCGCCTGCTGTTTTTTTACCGATACGTAAAGCCATCGTCACAATATCAGCCATGTTTTCACTCACCGGCTGCGGCGTGGTGGCGCGGCTCTGATTAAAGCGAGAGAGCACGGAGGTAGCCTTCCAGGTTGAAAGTTCGGCATCGTCGGCATCCAGTTGTTGCTGAATGCGCTGCTGCAGATCGGCTTTACGCGTTTCATCCACGCCCGCCAGGCTCACCCGCCACACCGTTCCCATCGTTTTCCCTTCCAGCACCATTCCGTCTTTGGTTTTTGATGCGGGATGATCACATCCTGCTACCAGCAGGACCGCCGCCACTAACAGCAGATTAATCTTACTTCTCATCATTATTCATCCATAACGGGCGTTTTATGCCTGCTTCAAAGCATAAACATTAAGTAAATTAAATTAAAACTGGTTGATAAAGCTGAGTGAGTCGCACAGACTGGATCGTTCTCCTCAATACTGAGGGCGTAAGCATAAGGAGCAACAAATGATTTATATAATCCTTGCCGTTGCGCTGGGCCTGTTCGTTATTGGCAGTTATAAAACCTGGCAACAACGCCGTCACCGCCACATGGTTACGACTTATCTGCGCCGTCGTTGATCACGTCTGCACCATCAAAGGTCATTCTCTTCCCCTGAATCGCCGGCCATTGTAGCAAAACGGGCGAGATGTCCGTGGCTATGAGAGCGGTCGGACTGGCATGAATCCTGCACGTGTAATGCTATCTGCGTTGCCGGGAGAGAGAGGATGGAAAAGCCAGAAATCGAAATGACGGCGTTACAACGCTGGTTGAGTTACGCCGCGTTTACCTTGTCAGGTGTGGCGTTTGAAGGGGCGAGATACGGCAACGTTCTTGTGCCGTCAGACGAAAACCATCCGCCAGCCTCGGTGGGTGAGGAATAACGCAGGGAGCGCATAGCGCTCCCTGCTTTTATCAGAACTGGTAAACCAGTCCTACGCCCACCACATCGTCGGTATTGATACCGGCCGCTTTGGTAAAGTCATTATCGTCCAGCAGGTTGATTTTATAATCAACATAGGTCGACATGTTTTTGTTGAAGTAGTAAGTCGCCCCTACGTCGACGTATTTCTTCAGATTTTGTTTGCCCCAGTTCTGGACATCAGTACCGCGTGAGTTGATGTACGCCAGAGACGGACGCAGACCGAAATCAAACTGGTACTGCGCCACCAGTTCCCAGTTGTCGGCTTTATCGGCGTATCCGTAAGCGGTGTTCGCCTGGTTGCCGCTGGTGCTGTCGCCAAAGCTGATGGCGTTATAGGCGCGCGTGTACATCGCGGCCAGGTAAATATTGTTGGCGTCGTATTTCAGGCCACCGGTATAGGCTGCAGCTTTATCACCGCGTCCCAGAATGCCTGGCGCATTACCATTTTGGTTATTAGTACGATCGGACTGGAAGGTCGCGGCACCGATGCCGAAGCCCGATCCCAGATCGTACGTGGTGCTCAGGCCCCAGCCGTCGCCGTTCTCACCCAACACATCACGACCGCCTGACGTTTCAGTGGGGTTATCGTTCTTGCCTTGATACTGAACCGCAAAGTTCCAGCCATCGACCAGTCCGAAGAAGCCGTTGTTACGGTAGGTTGCCATGCCGTTACCGCGCTGGAACATAAAGTTATCCGCGCCATAGGTATCGCCACCGAATTCAGGCAGCACGTCTGTCCACGCGCCAATGTCGTAAGCGACACCGTAGTTACGGCCATAGTCGAATGAGCCCGCATCGCCGAATTTTAACCCGGCAAAGCCAACACGGGTATAGCTGTCAGCTGTTCCCTGGGCTTCTGAATTGTTGAGCGCGGCCTGGTATTCCCACTGGCCGTAGCCGCTCAGTTGATCGGTAACCTGGGTTTCACCCTTGAAGCCAAAACGCACATACGACTGATCGCCATTGCTACTGTCGTTGTCCGAGAAATAGTGCAGGCCGTCTACCTTGCCAAATAAATCTAATTTATTGCCGTCTTTATTATAGATTTCAGCCGCATTTGCCGATCCTGCCGCTGCGAGTAAAGCAGGGATCGCCAGGGAGAGAATGTGACGCTTCATTTTATTACCCTCTGTTATGTGCCTTTTATATTTGCCACTGCTGACCGATGATAAATCGGTTGAAGGCCCATTGTTATTTCAACAAGCGTAATAATCCATCGCTAAAATGATACGAAATTTCATAAAGTGTTTCTTTAACTGTAAAATTTATTTCAGGATATGAATATTATGGAACTAATTAGCCGCACAGAGTGATAAAAAATAAAGCACAAATTGATAATCCCTTACTTAATAATAGTTATTCCTATGATTTTAGTGGGAATATTCCTAAGCACTCAATGATAAAACATCTTTCCCATAATCCCTATAATTACACCCGCTATCATCATTTATTTCTTATCTTCATTCACCCCCGAATGATTTCTTAAATGCTAATTAAGCGCCGGGCATATTGCCCGGCTTTTTTTTGCCTGCTGTTCAGTGTCTGGTCAGCTGTGCGGAAAATAGCACCGCTAAGTGCTGAATTATTCGTCACTTATGCCGCTTCGCCCTCGCCAAATTAACCCGCGCCTCTTACAAAGTTTCCCCTGTATTTTATCACGGACCGAAACCAGCTAGGTTACCGGTCCGGTTCCACGCCTTATTAACGTTCACGCATCGATTCTTTGACCTTATTCAACGGCTTAAGCAAATAATCCATGACAGATTTCTGCCCTGTCTTGATCTCTACATTCGCCACCATGCCCGGCACAATGGGGAAGCGTCGTCCGGCCCGGTTTGTCAGCTCCGCTTTTTGTGTGCGGACATAAACACGGTAATAAAACTGATCGCGCTTAACCTCATCCTGCAAGGTATCTGGCGAGACCGTTTCCACCACGCCCGGCAGGTCACCGTAGATGGAAGAGTCATAGGCGGTCACTTTCACCACGGCTGGCAGGCCGGGCCGAATATAGGCGATATCACGAGGATTGATACGGGTTTCGATTAGCAGTTGATCTTCCAGCGGCACGATTTCCATCATCTTACCGCCCGGTTCGAGCACACCACCGACCGTGGTGACCTGGATATCCTTCACGATACCCCGAACGGGTGAAGTGAGCGTGGCACGCGTCAGCAGGTCTTCTTTGCCTGCGGCAACCTGTAGCTGGGCATCCAGTTCCGCATTGTTTTTTACCTGCTCTTCATGGGCACGGACCAGATAATCGTTACGTGCCTCATCAATTTTACCGCGCAGATCGCTGACCTGACGGCGCAGGCGAATGACTTCCACCTGCCCTGCGGCGCCCTTCGCCACCAGCGGTTCCGTTAAACGCAGCTCATCCTGAACCAGCCGTAAAGACTGTTGCAGGTTGCTGATCGTCTCTGTCAGGTTACGGCGACGTGATTCGTACAACTGCTTCTCACGCGCCACCAGTTGCGGCTCTTTTAGCGTCTCTGCGCTGAAGGTGAGCGGTGTACCAGACAGCTCTGCGCTCAGTCGCTCAGACGAAGCGCGCAGCGTCCTTACCCGTGCCTGCACTTCACCAAAGTTAGACTGAAAACGGGTGGGATCCAGAGTGGCCAGAATCTGGCCTTTTTCGACGATATCGCCCTCATGCACGTTAAGCTGCTTCACGATGCCGCCGTCCAGACTGTCAATTACCTGCGCACGGGTTGACGGCGTCACTTTTCCGGTGCCGACCGTGACTTCATCAAGAATGGCGAAATGCGCCCAGATCAGAAAAAGCACCAGCGCGGCGGTGCACAACCAGATGATGGTGGATGTGCGTCGCTCATGTTTGGCCAAATCTTTATCTAACATGACGATGCTCATGCTGCCCCTCCCTGACCGGCATCCGCGGTCGCGCGCCGCAGAATCTGCTCTTTTGTCCCATCCGCAATGATGCGGCCGTTTTCCATCACCACGATACGATCAACCATCTTCAACAGTGCGGGACGGTGCGTGACCAGGATTAACGTTCGTCCACTGATCCAGCTCTGCATCTGGCGGATCACATGATCTTCAAGTTGCTCATCCATCGAGGCGGTGGGTTCATCCAGCAGCACAACCTGTGGCTGGCGCAGAATCATCCGGCTGAGCATAATCATCTGGCGCTGGCCGCCCGACAGCCCACGGCCACCTTCATTAATAATGCGATCCAGACTGGCCGCATCCTGCTGAACCAGCGACAACGCACCGCTGATACGCAGCGCCTGCAGCATCTCCTGTTCACTGGCGTGTGGATTCCCCAGCAGCAGATTCTGACGTAACGTGCCGAAGAACAGTCGCGAATCATGAGAAAGCCAGCCGAGCTGACGGCGGAGATCCGTGGGGTCGATTTGCGCCATATCTACGCCATCGACCAGCACTTTCCCCTGCGTGGCCTGTGCCTGACCGGCCAGAATTTTCAGCAGGGTGGATTTACCTGCACCGACCTTGCCCAGAATGGCGATTTTTTCACCGGGCCTGATGGTTAACTGCTGCACGTTGAGTACGTTCTTTTCGTTCTCTTCATCATAGGTGTAATGCACGTTGCGCAATTCATAGTGCCCGGTCAGCGTCGGACAGTGGGCCAATGTCGCGGTCTCAGGTTTATCGAGTGGTTTTTTCAGTAGCTCATCCAGCCCTTTCATTGCGGTTTTCGCATGCTGCCAGCGGGAAAAGACCATGGTGAGTTGCATCAGTGGCGCGATGGTGCGCGAGGAAAGCAGGCTACAGGCGACCAGCGTCCCGGTCGTGATTTGTGCGTCCAGCACCAGATAGACCCCAAAGACCAGCATGCCCGCATAGGTCAGCTGCTGCACGGTCGATGCCCAGCCCGTGAGTCTGGCCCCCCACAGGCGTTGCTGATTACCGATTGACGCACTGACCTCATGCGTTTGCTCCCACTGGCGTTGAAAATACGGCTCTGCCTGCAATGCCTTGATGTCTTCAATGCCTTCGATGGTCTCGACCAGCACCGCATTACGCAGTGCCCCTTCACGTAAGCCGGCTTTCGCCAGCCGGGCCATAGGAAACTGTACCAGCAGGCCTGGGATAATAATGAGGGGAATGGCGGCCAGCGGAGTCAGGACCAGCCAGCCGCCAATAAACGACATAATAAACAGGAAGAGAATGACAAAAGGTAAATCTGCCGCCGCGCCGACGGTCGTGGAGGTCAGTAACTCGCGCACCTGATCGATCTCGCGCAGTTGCGAGATAAAAGAGCCGGTTGATTTAGGTCGGGATTCGTTACGAATATTCATCGCCCGGGCAAACAGCATGGCAGAGACTTTCAGGTCAATGCGTTTCCCCATCAGATCGGATACCTGCGTGCGCATCAGACGAATCAAATATTCAATGGCGGCGGCAATCAGCACGCCCACAAACAGCACCCACAACGTAGCTTCGGACTGCGCAGGAATGACCCTGTCGTAGACCTGCATGGAAAACAGAATCCCGGCCAGCGCCAGAACATTACTGATGATCGATGCCAGGGAAATCTCAGCAATACGGCGGCCCATGCCCCGAAAGTTTTTCCAGAACCAGTGCGGCTCATAGGGCTGAACAAACTCATCAATGCGGGCATCCCGCCCACGAGCGGCAACGCCAATAACGCCCACATCTCCTTGTGTACGCGAAAGCAGGCCCGCCAGCTCACCTTCGCGAATCACGTCACCGCCTTCGCTGAGCCAGTAACGTGCGCTTCCCTCCCCATCAATGCCTTCCAGCACCGCCACGCTATGGTTTTCCATAACCAGCACGACAGGCGTGATGTCCTGGCGCCAGCGCAGTTTGTTGGGGGACACCATGGTCAGGTGCAGGCCGAGCAAACCGCAAAGCCGTTCAAGTTGCTGTTCAGCAGGGAGATGTTCGAACCAGCGCATCTGCTGACGCAGCGTTTTGCCATCGGCAGGCTTGCCGAAACGCGCCGCCACACGCAACATCGCGGCAATCCAGTTTTCCGTCTTCAGGTTTTGTACACTCATTATTCACGCCTTTTAGTGCAGACTGGCTATTGCAGCGAAGGAAGAAGATCGCCACTGTTTTTCTGGCGGTCGATGCCCATGATATCGAGCAGGTTGTCAACGGCGGCCGCATAGCGGACGGTGGCATCCCAGCCGTCGTAGAGGGCGATGATGCGGGAACTGTCGGCCTGAAAGACATCCTGCTCAACGCTGAGCAGATCGTTCAGGCTACGTTTGCTGAGCCGGTATTCGTCGGCGTAAACATTGCGCGTGTGCTCCGCGCTGGCCAGTTGCACTTCCCCCGCCTGCTGGCGTTGCTGGGCGCCAATCATATCGGCGTAAGCCGTGGAGGCGCTTTGATTAATGGCCAGTTTGGCTTGCTGCACCGCCGCCTGTGCGGCCAGACGCTCACCCTCGGCGGCCTGCGTTTTGGCATTGACCAGCCCGCCCTGATAGAGCGGCGCCTCAACCTGGAGCTGCACTTCGTCGTCCCAGTATGAGCGTTGATCGTTTTCATAACGCGTCCGGCCCGCCTGCACTTTGATACTGGGCCAGTGGCCAGACTGGGCCTGCCTTACCCGCTCACGCGCGGCTTCCTGCTTAGACTGCGCGCTGCGCACCGAGGCGCTGTTTTCATAGGCAATACGATCAAGAGTGACCTGCTGCCTGAGCAGCGCCTGAGGAAGTTCAGGCAGCGTCGCCGGTACCACGCCGGTCAAGACCGTAAGCTGGGCTTTGGCCGAGCGAAGCTGTGCCAGATACTGTTCACGAGTCGCCTGCATCGCAGCAATGCGGGTTTCCGCCTGCAATACATCGGACTGAGAATTGAGACCGGCATCCGCCCGCATTTTGGCAATTTCGCGAACATGCTCAAGCGACGCGATGTTTGTCTGGGCCGTTATGGCAAGTGACTGATAGCGTTTGACCTCAAGATAGGCCTGTAACGTATCTTTCGCGGCCTGCGTCATGGCATCGAACAGGCCAAAGCGATATGCCTCTGAAAGGGCATGCTGTTCATCAATGGCACCGTTGGTGCGGCCAAAATCGTACAGGAGCTGACTGAGCATAATGCCGCCAGAGCCGTTGTTGTTCAGACTGCCGGAGGAATCCGTCTGATGTGAGCGCCCCGCTGCGCCCTGAAGCGATATCTGGGGATACCAGGCGCTCTGGGCCGCACTGAGATCCCCTTCCCCTACGTAAATCTGAGCGGCCGCTTCCGAAATCTTCGGATTGCGGGCAAACGCGCGCAGAATCGCCTCACGCAGGGTTAAGGTTGCCACCTGTTCTTCACTGGGCGCGGCACGCCAGTTAAATTCGGCTTCGGGTAAAGGCGCAGCCAGGGCTGCAGGGAGTACCATGCCATTTAAGGCACAACAGATCAGGACCAGACGCGCGTTCTTCATTCTTCATACCAACAGGGCTGTTTATCATCGTTAGAGGATTACCTGGTGATTTGGGGCGTAAAAAACAGCAATGCGACAGCAGAACACGCACTTTATTGTTAATTTAATTTATGTTTTTGAAAGCCTACCGCTAAGCGCGCGTTAATATTAATAGTATAAATCGGCGAGAGGTTCATGATAAAAATCGCCAGTTATCAAATATCTCGTCTGAAAGCTGTTTTTTTAGCCAAATTCAATCCCAAAAATTCATTAGCATAAGTAAACAACCTGCCAGTTAATAAAGTTAAGGAATTACTCTATCCGTTGAAGGACGAGGCGTCAGGACAGGGCGTGACGTTATATACCGCTTTATCCCGTGCCAGTCCTCCGCCTGGGGGAAGGATGACCGACATGCACTATCGAATGCGGCGCATTAACTGCGGTACGGTCAGTTAAAACGGATTAAAAAAGCGGGTGCTTGCGCACCCGCTGTGTTCTGCGTGTAACCATCAAACTGCACCGTTTAGACGATGGCGACCTGCAGGTTATGCTGGACCAGCACATCACCCAGCGTGTTGTCATTGGCAAGCGCCGAATTATGGTAGACCTCATAGGCCTGGCCATTCAGCATACGCTCACCACTGATTTCCCAAACGCCACCATCGCTATTGACCAGCGTGACCTGACTGCCGTCTGCGCCTTTAATCATCAAATCATCGCTCTGGTTGTCTGTAAGCGTAAGCGCCTCATTCAGATCAAGTTTGACCGAATTGGTGCCACTTTTACCCAGATCGAGAATTTCAATGTTTTCGACTTTCAGGCCAAGCGCAGTCAGATCCAGCGTGATGTGATCACCGCCCAGCACCAGGGTATCGGTACCGGCACCGCCATCAATATGGCTGAAATTCAGATCGTTGACGGTCACGGTATCGGCACCACTGCTGCCGCTTACCGTCGCCCCTTCAATCTGTCTGCCATCTTCCAGCGTAATCACCACCCCACCAATACTGTAAGCCTCCTCCGTTATGGGGGTTTCAGGCACGACAACGGCTTGCTCCGCGACATTCACCGACTCGGTACTGCTGGTCGGCACCACCGTATCGGCTTCCGTGGTCAGTGTAGAGACGGCATGGAGCGCCGGTGCTGTTTCCTCGCCAGACTGACTGTGATGCTGCGTTTCCAGACTGGCCGCCGTAACACTTTCGTCCGACACCGCGAAGGTGGCAAACGACTCCGCCGACAGCGTGGTCGTGGCAGGCAACAATGACCCCAGCAACAGCGTGTTTGTGGTGGTAAAGCTGTTACCGGCCACATCCGTAATGGTCACTTTCGCCAGCGTATTCACTGACAGCAAGAGTCCCCCTACAGAAAGCAGTGACGAGGCAAAATTAGCCGAGTAACGTCCCAGAGCATCGGTAGTCGTATTGATGGTTGGCCCGTTACTGCCGTTCGCCAGCAGCAGCGTCACGCTGACTCTGGAACCTTGGGCTGCGTTCAGCGATCCGCCCTGCACCGTCAAACCCGTCAACAGTGCGGTCACGACGCTGAGCACCGGATCCACCCCGACGACAGGCTGGTTGTGCGACAACGCGGTAAAGGCACTGGTCGTCGTGGTGCTGTTACCGCCGATATCCGTGACAGTGACCGCGACCGAATGGCTGCCGTCCGATATGCCTTTCAGTGTGGCTGACGGTACGCTAACGCTCCAGGTGCCGTTTGCGCCTACAGTGGTGGTCAGAATATTACCTGCCACGTTAACGGTCACGCTCCCGCCGACAGCATTACTGCTGGTGCCGCTGATGGTTTCAGCAATATTGGATTCAGAGATGTTCAGATAACCATCACCGCCAAAGTAGCTGTTCACCCCAACGGTCGGCGTACTGCGGCTGGCGACGCCCAGCGAAGCAGACGCGCTGCCGCTGTTGCCGATACCATTGGTGACGCTGGCGGTAACGGTATAGAGTCCGTCCGCAATCGCCGCCAGGTTTGTTGCGGAGATCGGCAGGCTCCAGGTCCCGTTACTGTTTACCGACGTAGTAAAGGTCTGGGTACCGATGGTGACCTGCACCAGCGATCCTTCCGCGTTAGTGGCCGTCCCGCTAATCGTCTGCGTGGTTTTCACATCTGCGACGCTCAACGCGTTGTCACCAAACAGGGAGGTAATGGTTAACGCCGGCGTACTGTTACTGATGACGCTCAGGTTGCCCGAACCGGACACGGTATTACCGTTAAGGTCGGTCCCTGTCACGGCAACAGTTTTCGCACCATCGCTGATGCTCAGCAGATCGGCCTTCGGTACGCTGATCGTCCACCCACCGCCGCTCACCACTTTGGTGGAGTAGGTCACGCCGTTTAACGTGGCGCTGACGGTTGCGCCCGCTGACAGTGACGACGACCCACTGATGGTCTGGTTAGTTGAAAGGTCTGCGGCGCTCAGGACACCGTCGCCAAACACCGTATTGACCGTCAGAGTTGGCTGCGTCACGGCCAGCTGCACGCCTGCGCTGGTGGAGGTGGTGTTACCGACCGCATCCGTTACCGATGCACTGACCGTAAAGTTGCCGCCAAGCAATGTCGAAAGAACCGCCGGGCTTAACGAAGCAGAGAACGTGCCATCCGCATTCACCACCGCCGTCGCCGTGGTGTTGCCAATCGCCAGGCGCACGGTGCTGCCCGCCGCCACGCCGGTTGCGGTCCCCGTAATGGTCTGCGTCACGAGCGACTCGGCAATATTAAGCACACCGTCGCCAAAGAGCGGGTTCAGCGTCACTTTCGGCAAATTGTTAATGCCTACGGTCGCCGTGGCCGAGCTGCTGCTGGTATTGCCTGCGGCATCGGTGACGCTGACGCTTACAGTGAGCGTGCCGTCGGACAAGCCTTTCAGCAAAGTCGGCGTTAAGCCGAGGCTGAAGTTGCCGCTGGCATCGGTGACGGTCACGAGCTGCTGGCCCGCAATCGTCACAACCACGCGAGATCCAGCTTCCGCCCCGGTTACCGCGCCGCTAATCGTCTGCCCCGCCAGGGCATCAGCTACGTTCAGCAACGTATCCCCAAACAGCGGATTGAGGGTAATGGTTGGTACCACGGTATCGACGCGAATGCCCGCGCTGGTCGAGGCCGTATTCCCGGCAGCATCGGTAACCGTTGCCCCGATGGTGAGGTTGCCCTGCGCCAGCGTGCCGAGGATATCTGGCGTCACCGTTGCGGAGAAGGTGCCGTTCGCTCCCACCACTGCGTTAATCTGCGAGGCGCCTACCGTAAGCGTGACTGTCGAACCTGCTGCGACGTTGTTGACCACGCCGCTGAGCGTCTGGCTGGTCGCAATGTCGGCCAGGTTAAGCACACCATCACCGAACAGTGAGGTCAGACTGATAGTCGGCGTCTGGGTGAAAATGCCAATGGTGGTACTGTTGCTGGCCACGTTGCCGACAGCATCAACCACGCTGACGCCCAGTGTCTGGTTACCCGCCGTCAGCGCCGTCAGGTCGGCAGCAGGCAGCGTCAGACTCCAGCTTCCATTGGCGCCCACTGCGGTGGTGTAGGTGCGGGTGCCTAACGTCACCGTCACCTGCGATCCCGCCGCCGCATTTTCGATCGTACCGCCAATCTGTTGGTTGACGGCCGCTTCGGCAATATTCAGCAAGTTGTCGCCACCAAACAGGCCGGTCAGGGTTCCCACAACGGGTACGGCATCGACAATCGCCGTCACGGTTTCCCCCACGGTACGGACGTTGCCCGCAGCATCTGTCAGGGTGACGTCCAGCGCCAGCTGACCATCACTGATCAAACCCAGTACATTCGGTGGAACCACAATGGCCCATTTGCCATCCTGTCCGACCGCGCTGGTCAGCGTTGTGCCACCAATCGTGACCGCGACGGTCGCGCCCACGCCGGCCGATGTGGCCGTGCCGGTAATGGTCTGTGCAATCGTGGTATCGATCGCACTGAGTGTGCCGTCACCAAACACAGAGTCGACCACCAGATTTAACGCCGCGTTCACCACCTTGTTGACGGTGATCGTCGCATCGGTTTGGTTGCCTGCAACATCGCTGACACGAAGACCAAAGACCAGCGGACCATCGTTAAGGCTGGCCAGCACGTCAGGCGTTAAGTCAATGCTCCAGGCACCGTCAGCACCGATAACCGCCGTAGCGATCGGCGCACCATCACCCACGAACAGGGAAATGGTTTGGCCCTCTTCTGCGCCCGTTGTGCGACCGCTCAGGACCTGACTGGTTGTGATATCGGCTGCATTAATCAGGTTGTCGCCCAGGAAGGCGTCAGTCTGAATCAATGGTGCGGTCGTATCTACAGTCACGGTGCGGTCGACGGAAGTCACGTTGCCCGCAGCATCGCTGAGCTGGGCATTGATGACCGTTTGACCCTCGGCGAGTGCCTGCATATCACTGGCCGGTACACTGGTTGACCAGGTGCCGTCAGTCTGCACGACGGCGGTGTAGGTTTTGCCGTTGAGCGTCACCGTTACTGCGCGGCCCGCCTCACTGGTGTCCGAGGTACCGCTGATGGTCTGGCGTACCTGAGTTTCGCCGTCGTTAATGACATTGTCACCCGCAAAGTCATTGATAGTGAGTGACGGCGGTGTCAGATCCAACTGCACGGTGCCAGTGGCCGTGACGGTTTCCGAACCATTGGTCGCGTTGACCGTAATGGTGACCGGCCCGTCGGTGGTGCCGAAATCGGCGACGGACAGCGCTTCTGTCGTCCAGTTGCCGTTCGCATCCAGCGTGGTGGCGTAAGGGGTCCCGTTGATGACAATGCTGACCTCGCCGGTAGCACCCAGGTTTTGCGATGTTCCGCTCAGCACGACACCATTTGCCTGATCGACCGTACTGATGATGTTGTCACCCGATACGGTGCCCAGCGTGACCAGCGGTCCCGGCGGTGGCGTCAGATCAACCGGAACCGACAGTTCCTGCGTCGCCGGGTTACCGGCCTGATCGCTGACGGTCAGCGTCAGTGTGGTAGTCGGCTGCGTAAAGTCACGCATTTGTTCAGGCGTCAGTGTGAGGCTCCAGCTTCCGTCTGCCCCAACGATGCCCGTGCCCAGCACCGTGCCCGCAAGGGAAACGGTCAACGAAGCCCCGATTTCAGCCCCTGTTACTACGCCACTCAGCACCTGCGGCTGAACACTTTCGGCGTAATCCAGTCCGTCATCTCCTGCAAAGGCCACCGTGGTGATCACAGGTGCGGTAGTATCAATGGTCAGCGTCTCTGTAAGGGTGGCACTGTTGCCAGCCGCATCCGTCGCGACCACAGAAAGACTGTAATTTCCGTCGGTATAACCTTGCAGATCGGCTGTGCTCAGGGCTAATGTCCAGCTGCCATCTGCCTGTACCACCGCATCGAAGCTTGTCCCTCCTAAGGTGACCACAACCGTCTGCCCTTCACCGGGTTCCCCTGTGCTACCGGTCAGGGTGACGCCATTCGCGACATCCGCTGAATTAATAAAACCGTCGCGGGCGAGCGGGGCCACGGTTGGCACCGGTGTCGTCAGATCGGCCGTGAAGTTAAACTGGGCAGTACCCGGGTTGCCAGTAGCATCAACGACGTTAACGGTGACGGTATACTGACCGCTCCCCAACGAATTTAACGCATTAGGCGGAATCGTCACGCTCCAGTTGCCATCGTTATCGACCGTGCCGGGATAGCTGATGCCGTCCAGATTCACGATAATGCTGACGGCCTGATTTGCGCCGCTGCTGCCCGTCGTCCCCGTCAGCGTGACGCCAGCGGCGGCCTCACTGATGCTCAGCACATTGTCGCCACCAAACTGCGTGGCCGCAAAAGTCGGCACGGGCGCCGTCACCGCGGTCACCACGTTTAATGTGGTGTTGTCGGTGTTCCCCGCACTATCGGCTGCACTCACCGTAATGACATGGCTGCCGTTAGGAATTTGCGCCATCTGATCCGGGGTCAGCGTGAGCGACCAGCTTCCGTCATTCTGCACGACCGCATTCAGCGGTTCGTCATTGTTGAAGCCGCTGATCACCACCGTGACGGTTTGCCCCGCGCCACTGATGCCGGTGGTACCGGTCAGGGTCTGGTCCTGTGTCGCCTCAGTGGCATTCAGCGCACCATCGCCAAACGGCAGATTGAGACTCACATTCGGCAGCGTTTGCACAGCGACAATGATGTTGTCAACGGTGCTGGCCGTATTGCCATTCACGTCGGTGACGGTGATCGTCACCGGCCAGGTCCCATCCGGCAGCGTTTGCAGGACGCTCGCGGGCAGATCCAGTGACCAGGTGCCGTCGCCGTTAATGGCAGCCGCATAGAGCGTCCCGTTGACCGTAACGGTCACGGCGGCGGCGTTATCATTATTCAGATCGCCACTCAGGCTACCGCCAGCCTGCGCCTCGGCCGCGTTAATGCGTCCATCGCCAAACGGCGTATCAAGCGTAGGCGCGGCAATCGGTGCGGTTGCCGTCGTGAAATCCTGTGTGGTCGTCACCGAGGTATTGCCTGCCCGATCGGTCGTCACGATACTCAGGGTATGGCTGCCATCGGCCAGCCCCGCCATGACTTCCGGCGTCAGGCTGGCTGTCCAGTTACCCTGGGCGTCAACGGATACCGTCAGCGGTGTGCCGTCCACAGTCACGTTCACGGTTTGCCCGTCGCTCAGTGGTGTGGTGCCGTTAATCAGCTGTACTGACGCAGCTTCACTGGCATTGATGACGTTGTCGCCAAACAGCGTTTCCGCAACCGTTGGCGTCGCTGGTGGCGTCAGTAAGATCTCAACGCCGACGGATGCTTCTGCCGGATTGCCCGCCACATCACTGGCCGTCACCTGCACCTGTGTCACGCCATCGGGTAAACCGCTGAGCGCGTCCGGTGCCAGATTGAGCGTCCAGATACCGTTGGCAGCGACCGTCGTGGTAAAGGCTTGATCCCCAATTGTGACGGTGATTTCGCTGCCTTCGGCCAGATTGGTGGCTGTGCCCGTCAGCGTCAACGCACCCGCAGCCTCTGCCTGACTCAGCAGGCCATCGCCAAACGGGACGTCCAGCGTCAGGACAGGTACGTTTCTGATCGCCACATCCAGCGTCGTACTGCTGTCGGTCGCGACGTTACCGCTGGTGTCCGTTGCCGTCACGATGACAGTCTGAACACCATCAGTCAGCGCTTGCAGATCCGCTGCCGGGATGACCAGCGTCCAGGCACCGTTTCCGTCGGCCAGGGCGGTGTAACTGATTTGATTTAGCGTCACGCTAATCTGTGCGCCAGGCGCACTGTTACCGGTGACCGTCAGATCCTGGAGCGATTCGGCCTGATTCAGCGACGTGCCTGCGCTCAGGGTAATATCGACCAGCGGTGGCAGGGTCGTTTCGATGGCGACATTATGGCTGGCCTCCGCAGGATTGCCCGCAGCATCATTCGCCGTCACCACAAAGGCTTGTTCTGTCCCGGACGGCAGATCAGCAAGGGCATCGGCGGGCACGGTTACGCGCCAGTTGCCGTTGGCATCAATGGTGGTCGGGTACGCAATACCGTTAACGGTCAGCGTAACAGGCGTCCCTTCTGCCAGTAGCCTGCTGCTGCCCGTCACCTCCAGCGCCGTTCCGGCTTCGGTTGCGTTGATGATGTCGTCCGCTGCCACTACATCTACGCTAAGCGTTGGCTGCGCCGCCTCGCTGGCGATGACAGTGAGGCTGGCAGTGCTGCTGGCAGGATTGCCCGCCGTATCGCTCGCCACCACCACCACAGACAACGCACCATCTGGCAGCGCGCCAGCATCACCCGCAGGAACGGTCACGTTCCAGCTGCCGTCTGCCTGTACGGCACCGGTGTAGCTCTGACCGTTCAGGATGACAGTCACAACCTGCCCCGCCGTCAGGTTCGTGCTGCCACCGCTGATGGTGAAATCGGCAGCGGCTTCTGCCCGGTTCAGCAAGTTATCGCCGCTGACGGTATCGACTGTCAGCACGGGCAATGACGCGCTGTCGGCGACGCGGGTCAGATTTTGCGTCAGCGTGGTCTGGTTACCCGCCGCATCTGTCAGGGTAATATCCAACGCATACGTGCCATCCGGTAAGCCCTGCATGACGCTGGCAGGAATATTGACCTGCCAGCTTCCATCCTGAAGCACCAGCGTCTGATAAGTCTGGCCTTGTAAGGTCACGGTAACCGTTTGCCCTTCATCAGCCAGCGATGCCGTGCCGGAAACCGGAATGGTCTGCAGCACCTCCACTGCATTGATTTGATTATCTCCGGTAACCGGCGTCAGAGTCAGTTCAGGCGGTGTGAAATCCACGGTGATGTTACTGTCCAGGCTGCCCGTGTTACCCGCCGCGTCAGTCACATTGACGACAATGGGATTGACGCCTTCTGTCAGTGCCTGAAGGACATCACTACCCAGAGTCAGAGACCAGTTACCCTGTGCATCCACTGTCGCGCTGTAATCATTTCCCCCCACGGTCACCGTGACGGTCTGACCTGCGCCAGAAGCGCCGGTGGTGCCGCTGAGTGTCTGGTCAGTCGTGGACTCGATCTGGTTCAGATAGCCGTCTGTGAAAGGTGTAACGATACTGATCGGCAGACTGTTCGTTGATACGGTAATCTCGCGGGTTTCTGTCACGCTGTTTCCGGCCAGATCGCTGACGGTCACGGCCAGTGCATAGCTGCCTGCGGGAATACCTTCCAGTGCGCCAGCGGGCAATGTAAAGCTCCAGTTGCCTTCGGCGTCAACTGCCGTGGTCCATACCTGATTGTTTAAGGCGATCGTTACCACCTGACCTTCCCCGGCATCACTGCTGCCGCTGAGCACAATCGGTCCGGTGCTCTCGGTCGGGTCGACAACATCATCACCTGTCACCGGATCCAGCGTCAGGCCTGGCGGGGTGAGATCCACCTCGACAGTGCCCGCAACGGAACGGCTGTTACTGGCCGCATCCGTGACCGTCACCGTATAGCCGGTGCTGCCCTCAGTCAGAGCGGTAAGCGCATCAGCAGGCAGCGTAACGCGCCAGTTGCCGTTTGCGTCCACGGTTCCGCTGTAAATATTACCGTTAAAGGTGACGTTAACGGTTTGCCCAACGCCACTCACGCCAGTTGTGCCGTTCAGCGCCTGCGCACTGGTGACATCGTCTGCATTAATCACGCCGCCATCAAAAGCATTAATAACGACAGGGTTGGGTACATTGTTAATGGCCACGTTCAGCGTGCCTGAGCTGCTGAGTACGGCCCCCGTGGTATCCGTAGCCGATACGGTCAACGTGGTCAGCCCATCCGTCAGGCTTGCCAGATCGGCAGGTGGGATCACAATGTTCCAGGTTCCGGTGGCTGAAACCGTGCCGGTATACGTGACACCATTGAACACCAGCGTAACCGTGCTGTCGGGCGCGACATTGACCGTGGTTCCGCTAACAATCAGCGGGTCGGTTGCCTCACCGGCATTCAGATAGTTATCGTCGCTCAGGGGGGCCAGCGCGATGCCTGAGGCATTGCTGTTGAGCGTCAGATCCAGACTGCCAGTGGCGGTATTGCCTGCGGCATCACTGACGGCCACGGTGTAACTGGCGCTGCCGTCAGCCAGCGAAGCGAGGATCTCTGCCGGAACAGTCAGTTGCCAGGTGCCATCCCCCAATACTGTGCCGCTGAAAACATCGCTGCCTACAGTGAGGGTGACGGTCTGACCCTGCTCGACATTCGTGGTGGTGCCGGACAGCACCTGACTGACCTGACGCTCTGCGCCATCGACGACATTATCGCCTGCGAAGGAATTCAGGGTTAACGTTGGCAGCGAAGCCGCATCCGCTTTTACCGTCAGGTTACTGGTATTGGTAGAGACGTTACCGGCACTGTCTGTCGCCGTCACCGTTAAGGTATAGCTACCGTCAGACAATCCACTCAACGCAGCATCCGGTACGTTCAGCGTCCAGGTGCCATCTGTATTAGCCGTTGTTGTGACGGTTGTACCATTAAACGAGGCAACGATGGTCGCACCGTTTTCACTGGTGCCGGTCAGCACAAGAGGCTGCTGAATTTCCGTGGCGTTGAGTACGCCATCGCCAGAAGGCGTGGCAACCTGCAGCACCGGCGGCACGGTATCCACCGTGACGGAGCCAGAGGCCGTACTGGTGTTGCCGGCAATATCGGTGAGCGTGACGGTATAAGGTACCGTTCCCTGATCCAGCGCAGCGAGGATGCCTGACGGAATGCTCACCTGCCAGTTACCTGCACCATCTACCGTGCCGTTATAGTCAACCCCATTGAAGTTGACGACAACGCCTTGCCCGGCACCGGTCACACCGCTGTTGCCCGTAATCGTGCCGTTGGCCGTGGCTTCAGCGCCATTCAGCACGCCATCACCAAAGGCGACGCCAGCCGTTGCGATCGGCAGATCGGTAGCAAAGACGTTAATATTCGTTGTATTGGTGGCAAGCGTGTTACCACCGGCATCGGTGATAGTGGTAATGACCGGCAGAGCACCGTTTGGCAGTTCAGCCAGTGAACCGGCAGGCAGCGTCACCGTCCAGTTGCCCTGCGCATCGACCGTGCCGGTATAGCTGGTGCCATTAACACTAACGGTTACCTGACTGCCCGCAGGAATGTTGATTGTGGTGCCACTCAACACGACATCGCTGGCCACATCCTCAACATTGAGGTAGTTATTTGTCCCTACAGGCGACAGCGCAACGCTGCTGCCCGTATTGTCCACCGTAAAGGCCAGCTCGGCACTGCTGGTGTTCCCGACGGCGTTTACGACCTCAACGGTCAGCGTCTGCGCACCATTCGGCAAGCCGGACAATGCGGTGGACGGCAGCGTGATTTGCCAGTTACCGTTGGGCTCTACTGTCCCCGTGTAGGTCACGCCATTCAGGGTAACGCTAACCTGTTGTCCCGCCTCAACATTGGTTGTGGTGCCGGTAAGGGTTTGTGGCTGCTGCTGTTCGGCACCATCCAGAATGCCATCGCCAGCAAAACTACCCGAATTAACCGTAATCGTAGGCTGGACTTCTGGTGCCGTCGCGACATTCAGATCGCTGGTGAACGTCGTCTGGCTGCCATTGGCATTCGTCACCGTGACCGTAAACGGATTGCTGCCTGACGGTAATGCAGCGAGATCAGACTGGTCAACTCTCAAAGACCAGCGGCCATTAGAGGCCACCAGCGTCCGGTAAAATCTGCCGTTGAGCGAGAGTGTGACCTGATCGCCATTCTGGCCGGTACCATTCAGGATCAGTGGCTGTGTCAGATCGCTGACGCTTAGCGTGTTATCGCCGCCCACGGGATCAACGCCCAGCACAGGTGACTGAGTATCCACCGTGAGGTTATTTGTCTGGGTAACCACGTTGCCAGCCTGATCAACCACACTGACAACCAATGGGTTATTCCCCTGCGGTAAGGCAGACAGATCGGTGGCAGGAATCGTCGTACTCCAGCTGCCGTCCGTATTAACCGGAACGTTGTAGGTGTTGCCGCCGAGTTGAATCTGTACCTGTTGTCCGTCACCGGTAATGCCGGTATTCCCGCTCAGTACCTGATCACTGGCGGCGTCCAGATTATTAAGGACACCATCGCTGATCGCGCCGCTGTCGAGGTTAACAGCAGGCAATGTTGTGGCCTGCAGGATCACGTCAGCTGTGCCGGTCACAAGGTTACCGTTAGCATCCACGGTGCTGACGGTAATCGATTTCAGCCCGTCTGCTACGCCGTCAAAAGCGGCTGCAGGCATCGTG
Source organism: Pantoea sp. SGAir0183 (assembly GCF_043545505.1). NCBI lineage: Bacteria > Pseudomonadati > Pseudomonadota > Gammaproteobacteria > Enterobacterales > Erwiniaceae > Pantoea > Pantoea sp. SGAir0183. The sequence goes on along the minus strand of NZ_CP028053.1, from coordinate 1,431,640 downwards.
ACCGACCATAATCCGTCGCCATCTACGGTACCGTTGTAATTGACACCGTTAAAGTTAACCGCAATCTGCTGACCCGGTGTCCCACCAAGGAACGCACCCTTAACGATAACGCCCTGGCTGGCTTCCAGCGCATTAATAAAACCATCTCCGCCCAGCGGTTGGGTAATCGTCAGCGATCCCGGCGTCCCCGCTGCGGGTTCAACGATAATGTCCTGGTTGCCCGTCGCGATGTCTCCGGCATTGTTAGCCACGCTGACGGCAATTGTCGTCGTGCCCGCCGCTAATGCGCCCAGCGCTGACGACGGCACCGTCACGCTCCAGCCGCCGTCCTGGCCCACCGTGGTAGTATAGGTCTGCCCGCCCAGGGTCACGGTCACGGTCTGGCCCGGCTCCACATTGACGGTGGTGCCGGACAGAATCTGATCCGTTGCTTTTTCTGCATTATCCAGCACGTTGTCTCCGGCGAAAGGATCGACGGTCAACGTCGGATCGCCAGGCTGTGTTGCCGGTGCCTCCACAGTGATGGTTTCGGCAGTCGTGGCTGCGGTGCCCGCCGCGTTGCTCACCGTCGCCTCGATGGTCGCCGTGCCCGCCGCCAGCGCCTGCAGCGCCGCCGCCGGCACCGTCACGCTCCAGCCGCCGTCCTGACCCACCGTGGCGGTGTAGGTCTGCCCGCCCAGCGTCACGGTCACGGTCTGGCCCGGCTCCACGTTGCTGGTAACGCCTGAAATGAGCTGATCCGACGTTTTTTCGTCGTTATCCAGTACGTTGTCCCCGGCAAACGGCGCAAGGGTCACCGTCGGATCGCCCGGCGAGGTCACCGGCGCTTCCACGGTGATGGCCTGGGTCTGGGTGGCTGCGGTGCCCGCCGCGTTGCTCACCGTCGCCTCAATGGTTGCCGTGCCCGCCGCCAGCGCCTGCAGCGCCGCCGCCGTCACTGTCACGCTCCAGCCGCCGTCCTGACCCACCGTGGCGGTGTAGGTCTGCCCGCCCAGTGTCACGGCCACGGTCTGGCCCGGCTCCACGTTGCTGGTAACGCCTGAAATGAGCTGATCCGACGTTTTTTCGTCGTTATCCAGTACGTTGTCCCCGGCAAAGGGCGCAAGAGCCACCGTCGGATCGCCGGGCTGTGTTGCCGGTGCCTCCACGGTGATGGTTTCGGCAGTCGTGGCCGCGGTGCCCGCCGCGTTGCTCACCGTCGCCTCAATGGTCGCCGTGCCCGCCGCCAGCGCCTGCAGCGCCGCCGCCGGCACCGTCACGCTCCAGCTGCCGTCCTGGCCCACCGTGGCGGTGTAGGTCTGCCCGCCCAGGGTCACGGTCACGGTCTGGCCCGGCTCGACGTTGGCGGTGATGCCCGAGACGGTCTGATCCGTGGCCTTCTCCGCGTTGTCCAGAATGTTGTCCCCGGCAAACGGCGCGAGGGTCACCGTCGGTTCGCCCGGCGAGGTCACCGGCGCTTCAACGGTGATGGCCTGGGTCTGGGTGGTCGCGGTGCCCGCCGCGTTGCTCACCGTCGCCTCAATGGTCGTTGTGCCTGCCGCCAGCGCCTGCAGCGCCGCCGCCGGCACCGTCACGCTCCAGCTGCCGTCCTGGCCCACCGTGGCGGTGTAGGTCTGTCCGCCCAGGGTCACGGTCACGGTCTGGCCCGGCTCGACGTTGGCGGTGATGCCCGAGACGGTCTGATCCGTGGCCTTCTCCGCGTTGTCCAGAATGTTGTCCCCGGCAAACGGCGCGAGGGTCACCGTCGGATCGCCGGGCTGTGTTGCCGGCGCCTCCACGGAGATGGCCTGGGTCTGGGTGGTCGCGGTGCCCGCCGCGTTGCTCACCGTCGCCTCGATGGTCACCGTGCCCGCCGCCAGCGCCTGCAGCGCCGCGGACGGCACCGTCACGCTCCAGCCGCCGTCCTGACCCACCGTGGCGGTGTAGGTCTGCCCGCCCAGCGTCACGGTCACGGTCTGGCCCGGCTCCACGTTGGCGGTGATGCCCGAGACGGTCTGATCCGTGGCCTTCTCCGCGTTGTCCAGAATGTTGTCCCCGGCAAAGGGCGCGAGGGTCACCGTCGGATCGCCCGGCGAGGTCACCGGCGCTTCCACGGTGATGGCCTGGGTCTGGGTGGCTGCGGTGCCCGCCGCGTTGCTCACCGTCGCCTCAATGGTCGTTGTGCCTGCCGCCAGCGCCTGCAGCGCCGCCGCCGGCACCGTCACGCTCCAGCTGCCGTCCTGGCCCACCGTGGCGGTGTAGGTCTGTCCGCCCAGCGTCACGGTCACGGTCTGGCCCGGCTCGACGTTGGCGGTGATGCCCGAAACGGTCTGATCCGTGGCCTTCTCCGCGTTGTCCAGAATGTTGTCCCCGGCAAAGGGCGCAAGGGTTACCGTCGGATCGCCCGGCGAGGTCACCGGCGCTTCCACGGTGATGGCCTGGGTCTGGGTGGCTGCGGTGCCCGCCGCGTTGCTCACCGTCGCCTCAATGGTCGTTGTGCCCGCCGCCAGCGCCTGCAGCGCCGCCGCCGGCACCGTCACGCTCCAGCTGCCGTCCTGGCCCACCGTGGCGGTGTAGGTCTGTCCGCCGAGCGTCACGGTCACGGTCTGGCCCGGCTCGACGTTGGCGGTGATGCCCGAGACGGTCTGATCCGTGGCCTTCTCCGCGTTGTCCAGAATGTTGTCCCCGGCAAAGGGCGCGAGGGTCACCGTCGGATCGCCCGGCGAGGTCACCGGCGCTTCCACGGTGATGGCCTGGGTCTGGGTGGCTGCGGTGCCCGCCGCGTTGCTCACCGTCGCCTCAATGGTCGCCGTGCCCGCCGCCAGCGCCTGCAGCGCCGCCGCCGGCACCGTCACGCTCCAGCTGCCGTCCTGGCCCACCGTGGCGGTGTAGGTCTGTCCGCCCAGGGTCACGGTCACGGTCTGGCCCGGCTCCACGTTGGCGGTGATGCCCGAGACGGTCTGATCCGTGGCCTTCTCCGCGTTGTCCAGAATGTTGTCCCCGGCAAAGGGCGCAAGGGTTACCGTCGGATCGCCCGGCGAGGTCACCGGCGCCTCCACGGTGATGGTTTCGGTAGTCGTGGCTGCGGTGCCCGCCGCGTTGCTCACCGTGACCGCGATGGTCGCCGTGCCCGCCGCCAGCGCCTGCAGCGCCGCCGCCGGCACCGTCACGCTCCAGCTGCCGTCTGTTCCTACCGTGGTGGTGTAGGTCTGTCCGCCCAGCGTCACGGTGACGGTCTGGCCTGCCTCCACATTGGTTGTGGTGCCCGAAAGCGTTTGATCTGACGCCTTCTCGGTGTTGTCCAGCACGTTATCCCCGGCGAAAGGGTTGACGGTGAGCGTTGGCGCACCGGGCGTTCCCGGTGCGGCCGGATTGTCACCACCACCACCTCCTCCTCCGCCCCGACTGGTACCCAGTGCAACGCCCGCCAGACCAAGCAGGCCCACACCGCTGGCGGTCATTAGTCCGGTAGAAATATTGCTGTTATCAGCCAGGAGAAGGGGATCGACACTGTCGAGAGATTCATAGGTGGGCGTCATGGTTGTGGCGGCGTAATCTGTTGCGTCAACCGCCGTGGGGAAAAGCGCATGCTCTGGGGGATTCACACCATCGTCAAACACCAGTTCACTGTGATCGCCGGCAGCATCATCCAGAAAGAAGTTTTTATAGCGAACCGTGCTGCCGTCACGCATCTGAACGATAAGGTCATCACCCTGCCGTTGAAATTGCGTCACCACTTCACGTGTGCCGTTAATACGGACAACGCTGGGTTCACTGAGGGTAATCGTTTGTGCTGAGACGCCATCGACCTGTGAAATGAGCGTACCATTTGCACGGGAAATGATATCCACCCGAGTTTGAGTGATTTCTGCCATCTTGACCTTACTCCACCAGAGAAGCTAATTAACTGAAATGAAAACCATAAAAATAATTTATGGGTAACCTTTCCACGTTTTACTTGCTGCGAATCTGAAAACGTTTCAACCTGGCGCGACAATAGGTAAAAAAATCAAGAACTATGGCAAAAAATCTAAGCGAAGCGTAATAATTGTTTAAATTTTAATTAATCCGAACTTACTTTTGGCAACATCATGAAAATAATATTCATCACAGTCAGGGCAAAAATCAATCGTAATATGCAGTTTTATTTATGATTTAACCAAGATAACATTAGCCAAATTTTGGTTTTGTCAGTAAAAAAGTGGCAAAAATGTGCCGCGCATCGCTTTCAGATGTTGCTAAATATTTCTAAAAAATGCGCAAAGTTACGGATTAACCTGTTTTTTTTAGGCCTTGACAGGCTGAAGGCATACTCAAATTTAACTAAGCAATACACGTAGCGAAAATGTGACCACGGTCATACAACGTCGCGGCAGGAGGGAAAGTAAGCCAGGAAAGTTCTGGAAAAATCATTGGCACCGCTAAAAGTCGGTACACTGGCGCTGCGCGAAAATCATCTACGTAAAATGATGAACTGTTAAGCCTGTGTTCTCACAGCGTTTTGCAGCAATTTGATGCTACACTTTTTTGCTTCGATACAGATGAAATAAGAGCCATGACAGCACTGGATGCCGCAAAATCAACCTGTTCTGAACGCCGCCTTAGCGCCGGTACGCGTACCATTTTTTTAATTAATGGACTAGGCATGTCAGCCTGGGCACCACTGGTACCTTATGCGCGCGATCGCTTGCAGTTAGAAGGAGCATCCCTCGGTGCCCTGCTGCTCTGCCTGGGGATTGGTTCACTGCTTGCGATGCCCGTCACAGGCACGCTGGTCGCCCGCTTTGGCTGCCGGCGGGTGATGATGAGTTCGACGCTGCTGGTCCTGTTAATGCTACCTGTGCTGGCAACCGCGCCTTCCCATCTGGTGATGGCCGCAGCACTCATGCTGTTTGGTGCCGGGTTGGGGATGCTGGACGTTGCAATGAATTATCAGGCGGTGGAAGTAGAAAAAGCCGCAGGACGCCCCATGATGTCAGGCTTTCACGCGTTTTTCAGCCTGGGAGGCATTTTAGGTGCCGGTGCGGTAAGTCTGCTGTTAGGTCTGACATTGACCCCTCTCTTATCGGTTCTGATCGTTATGGCGGTGATGGTCGCATTGCTGCTGTGGCGGCTGTCCGGCTATATGAACCAGCGCTTACATCAGCCTGATCAGCCCTGGCTGGTGATTCCGCGCGGGCGTGTCGCCTTTCTGGGCGTACTGTGCTTTATCCTGTTTCTGGCAGAAGGCGCAGTACTGGACTGGGGTGCCCTGTTGCTGCTGCAAAATCCGTCAATGTCGACGGCACATGCGGGCCTGGGCTATGCCGTATTCTCTGTAGCGATGACGGCAGGACGCTTTACTGGCGATAAGATTATTCAACGTTTTGGCCGCTATCCGGTGATGGTCATGGGCGCGCTGGCCGCGGCGTCGGGCCTGGCGCTCGCCGTCCTGCTGCCCTGGCCGGAAGCGTCATTACTGGCTTTCTTACTGGTGGGATTTGGTTTATCCAATACCGTGCCTATGTTATTTAACGCGGCGGGTAATCAGCATGCAATGCCCGCTAACCTGGCGATTTCAGCCATGACAACGTTGGGATATGCAGGTATTCTTTCTGGTCCGGCGTTGATCGGGTTCATCTCTCAATGGATTAGCCTTAGCGGTGCATTTTTACTGATTGCACTGCTCTTGTTGGCTGTGGCTGTCAGTGCGCGCAACGTTGCGCGATAAATCAGGTATCTGAGACGCTATGTTGTATAAGTTTCCTCTGACATCCAGCAATGTCACCCGCTTTTTTATCGTATTTAACCTGGTACTGTTACTGGCGCTGGGTTGTATGGTGCAAAATTCAATTAATGCCTGGCTAACCGATAAACGCTATGCCATGGCAGATATGGCGCACGACGTACAAAAACGTATTGATACCTATCGTTTTGTGACCTGGCAAATTTATGAAAACCTCTCGGCCAGTGCGGCAGGTTCCGTCCCTGCCAGCAATTTACAAGAGACGCGTCTGCGTCCTGATGTCTATTACCTCGAAAAAACCCGACGTAAAACCGAAGCGCTGATCTTTGGTTCGCATGACAGCAGCACGCTGGATATGACGATGCGGATGTCCAGTTATCTTGATACGCTGTGGGGTGCCGAATCGCCGACCTGGTCGATGTATTTCTTAAATGGTCAGGACAACAGCCTGATTATGATATCGACCCTGCCGCTGAAAGATTTGGCCACTCGCTATAAAGAGAATGCGTTAAGTTCATTAGTGGATGCGCGCCGTGCTGAAATGCTGCAGCAGGCGAATGCGCTGGATGAACGCGAAAGCTTTTCGCCTCTGCGTCATCTTGCTTTCCAGAACGATCACTACTTTACCCTGCGTACGACGTTTAATCAGCCCGGCCATCTGGCTACTGTCGTCGCGTTTGATTTGCCTGTGAATGACTTAATCCCGCTTAATATGCCGGTAGAGAACTTCCAGTTGCGTCAGGATGCCAGCTTTACCAATAACACCAGTACAAACCAGGAAGGCCTTGAGACAACCCAGGTTTCGCTGGTCAGCCACGACATTGAGATAGCCGCAGCCCTGCCCAGCACCTCGCTGCAGCTGGTTTACCGGGTCCCCCTTGTTCGCCTGCTGCTCGACAGTGCGCATAACCTGATGTGGCCACTACTGATTAACCTGGTGCTGTTTTTACTTTCACTGAGTGGCGTATTGTTACTACGCAAACAATCGCTTCGTCCCAGTGAAAACCAGAGTGCTGAACTGGACTCCCTTCGCGTACTCAATCAGGAGATTGTGGCCAGCTTACCTGTGGGCCTGTTGGTGTACGACTTTGCGAGTAACCGTACCTTGTTAAGTAATAAGATCGCCGAGCATCTTTTGCCTCACCTGAACCTGCAAAAGATCATCAATATGTCCGATCAGCATCAGGGTGTATTACAGGCTACGATCAACAACGAAGTGTACGAAATACGCCATGCGCGTAGCGTTTTATCGCCGCATACACAGCTGTTTATGATGCGCGATCAGGATCGGGAATTACTGGTCAACAAGAAACTGCAAAAAGCACAGCAGGTGCTGGATCGCAACCACCAGATGCGTCAGCAGTTGCTGCATCACCTTGGCCATGCGTTAAACCAGCCGCTGGAAAAAATCGTCTCGCAGTTGGTGCAGTTGAGTCAGCGTGATAACGACGAAAGCGTGCTGGATATTCTGGACGAGAGCCAGTCACTGGCTCGTCTGGTGGACGATATCGTGCTGCTCAATCGTCTTGAAGCGCATGACTGGTCACCTGATGCGTCGGTATTTAACCTGCAAGAGTTACTGGACGAAATTACGCTGGAGAGCCTGCCGCTGCTGCGCCGCAAAGGCCTGTCCCTGGTGGTGAATAATCATCTGGCAAATGACGAGATGCGCTTTGGCGATCGACGTGCATTGCGCAAAATCCTCACCACGCTGATGCATTATGCGCTGATTACCACCCGCTGGGGCAAGATTACCCTGGCGGTAAAGACGGCAGAGAACCAGCCTGACCGGGTCTATATTGAACTGGTGGATACCGGTGCCGGACTGACCGTGGATGAACTGGCGAACGTGGACTTCCCGTTCCTGGGCGATACCAGTCAGGATCGTTATGGTCAGGCGTCCGGTATGGCGTTTTTCCTGTGCAAGCAGTTGTGTAAACAAATGGGCGGTAGCCTGGAGATTGTGGCGAAAGCCGATATCGGCACACGCTATAACATTCAACTGCCCCTCACGCTAGAGGAACAGCGTGATGAGGAGGAAGAGAAAATCCTGGAAGGCGTAACCGCGCTGGTGGAGATCGCCGTTGAAGATGTCCACAAAATTGTTTCTCGCCATCTGGAAAACTGGGGCGCGCGCTGCCTGACGCCTGATGAACGTATTTCGGGTCAGGATCACGACGTACAGATCACCGACGATCCGGGCAAACTGAGTGGCTGGGCATTGTTACTGGCAGAAGACGAACCGGGCCATCATGCGCTGAACGATCAACAGTATCGCGTCAATTTCAATCTCAGTAATGCACTACTGGATGCATTACTGGCACTGATTGAGAAGCAATTGTCCCACGATGTAATGGAGGATAACACTGAAGAAGATGACGCCAGCACGCCACTGCTAAGTGGAGGCTATTTCCAGCTGTTTACTGAGACAGTACCGGATGATGTAAAGAGATTGTATACTGAGTCAGCGATAAACGATTATGCCTCGCTTGCTCAGACTGCCCATCGCCTTAAAGGCGTGTTTGCTATGCTTAATTTGACACCGGGCAAACAGCTTTGTGAAGAATTAGAACACCACATCAAAGTGTGTGACGATTCAAACATTAAAAATACCACCAGTAATATTGACGCTTATGTCAATCAACTGCTGCAGCAAGGTAACCAATAAGATGAATAACCTGAATGTAATTATTGCCGATGATCACCCAATTGTTCTTTTCGGTATCCGAAAATCTCTGGAACAAATTGAGTGGGTTAACGTTGTGGGTGAGTTTGAAGACTCAACAGCACTGATTAACAACCTGTCCAAGCTTGATGCCAATGTGCTGATCACCGACCTCTCTATGCCGGGTGAAAAGTATGGTGACGGTATTACGCTGATCAAATATATCAAACGCCATTATCCTGATCTGTCGATCATTGTTCTGACCATGAACAACAATCCGGCCATCCTCAGCTCCGTGCTGGATCTGGATATCGAAGGTATCGTTCTGAAGCAAGGTGCGCCAACCGATCTGCCTAAAGCGCTGGCTGCGCTGCAGAAAGGCAAGAAATATACGCCGGAAAGCGTGGCGAAACTGCTGGAGAAAATCAGTGCCGGCGGTTATGGCGATAAGCGTCTTTCGCCTAAAGAGAGCGAAGTATTACGTCTCTTCGCTGAAGGCTTCCTGGTAACGGAAATTGCGAAGAAGCTGAACCGCAGTATTAAGACCATCAGTAGCCAGAAAAAATCGGCCATGATGAAGTTGGGTGTGGATAACGATATTGCCCTGCTCAACTATCTGTCATCGGTCAGCGCAACCCAGATCGACAAAGAGTAAGTTTTCAGGCGGTGCACTCGCACCGCCTCCTTCCACTTCTCTTTTATCCCTGCCGGGCTTTACGTACCCGCTCCGCATAGAGACCCAGCGTTGATTTCAGCACATCCAGCGTCACGGGCTTCGACAAGCAGTTGTCCATGCCTGCGTCCATACAACGCTGCTTTTCTTCGGCCAGCGCGTTCGCCGTGACGCCTATCACCGGGAACACATGCCCTAACTGACGCAGGCGCTGAGTCAGACGATAACCGTCCATATTGGGCATGTTCACATCGGTCAGCACAATATCAATTGTATTACGGCTTAAGACATTTAAGGCGTCAACACCGTCCTGGGCGGTTTTCACCTGATAACCCAGCGTGCCAAGCTGCTCTGACAGCAGCATGCGGTTGATAGGATGATCGTCAACGATCAGCACCATAATGTCGTCATTATGGATTTTCTCTTCGACCGGCCCGCTCAGAGAAAGCGCGTCCGTGCTCTCGGTTTCCACGGCAATGCGGTAAATACGTGCCAGTAAAGTCGGCAGTTCATGCAGGGTTGCCGTGCTGTGGATCCAGCGCCCTGCCTGCGGCTCACGCGGCATATCCACATGCGCGCCGTCAAACGTGATAACCGCACGCACCTGGGGGAATGTCTCCATTGCATAGTCGGTTAACACCACATCATCACTGCCAGGGTTTGCCAGCATATCGGCGACCTGGAAGCCATGTTGCTTCAACAGCCTGTCCAGATACTGGGCCAGGTACTCATTGCGCATTGCCAGCCAGATTTTCTTATCCTGCAGCCCGTCAAGCAGTGGAATGGACGGCTGCTTACCATTGTAGATGGGGATACGCACGATAAACTGGCTTCCCATTCCCGGCTCTGACTCCACCTCGATATCACCGTCCATCATGTTGATCAGCTTTTCACAAATCGCCAGGCCCAGCCCGGTGCCCTGGAAATTGCGCTGGACGCCATTTCCGACCTGGAAGAACGGATCGAATAACCGGGTGAGCTCTTTTGCCGGAATCCCGACGCCGGTATCACGCATACGAAAGGCCAGATAGCCCTGGGTGACGTATGCATGCAGGATAATGCAGCCGGTATGCGTAAATTTGATCGCATTATTGAGCAGGTTAGAAATCACCTGTTGCAGACGCAGGGGATCGCCATCGAGGAACTGCGGAACATCGTGCTCAATATAGCAGTACAGTGTCAGGCGTTTTTTCACCACCAGCGACAGATAGTTACCGACAATATGGGTAATCACTTCACGCGGGGAGAAAGGACGCGGTTCAATCTTCAACTGTTCCGACTCGATTTTCGAGAAATCGAGAATATCGCTGATGATTTTTAACAGCAGACTGGAGGAGTTGTTCATGGCGGTGACCAGCGAGTCGATACCGCTGGGCAACTGTCGTGTCTGTAATAAATCCAGATTACCAATAATGCCGTATAAGGGCGTGCGCAGTTCATGGCTGACCGTGGCCAGAAACATCGATTTCGACTGGCTGGCCTGTTCAGCGGCATGCGCCATCTCCTGCAATGACTGCTCCATACGAACGCGCGCGGACACATCAACCAGCACGCAGATGGCGACGTTTTCATTGCGATATCGGGAATGCACAAAGCTGATTTGCAGATTGGTGTTGCTGCCCGTCAGGACATCCACAAAGTTGACCTGTTGGCCGCCGATAATTTCATTTAACCGCTTGCGGTCTTCCTGCGTCAGCAACGTAAGATAGTTATGCGCCAGCTCATTACTCAGAATGTTGGTGCCATCGCTGGTGCGCAGAATACAGATCCCGACCGGTGCTGACGCCACGATCTTACGGTTAAACTGCTCATGCTCTTCCAGCCTGTGTGCATTCTCTTCCGCAGGCAAAAACATGCGCCGCTCAAATAACCAGGCCAGCGTAAACAGCAGTACCGCACTCATGATATTGAGCAGCACCGCGTTAATCATCATGAGCCTGAGCTGATCGACCAGGACATCCGTTGACACCGACCAGATCACATTGAGTTCTGATGGCGGTAAGGGTTTCTTGAGCACCAGCTGGCGATAACCGTCCAGATAACCAAACCAGGTTTTATCGTCGGGTAATTCGTTTAGCGAGAAACCTACGCCTCCCCGGCGTGACGTCAGCAACGGCGTATAATTTTCGTCGGTTATGGTCGCGGTCACCGGCAGGCTGCCGGGCTGGATAAATTCATCAAGGCGGATATTTTGCTCTACGCCCAGCAAAGCCTGCAGTTTATCGGCCACATAGACCGGCATCACCACAGAGAAGCTGCCTACACCAGGCTGAGCGGAGCTGCTCACCCAGTAGGCCGGATTACGCTGGTCCTCTTCCGGGCTGTTACGGTAACGCTGCAGGTTTTCCCGCAGAAGCTTCAGACTGCGATCGCGACTGACATTATTATTGTTAGTGCTGACGGTAAAGTCAGCCAGGCACCTGTTATCGCCGCCAATCAGGAAGACCCGGTTCAGCTCGTAGGAGGAGGCGAAATTGCTTTTCCAGTAGTTAATGTAGTTGCCTAAGGAATCAAGCGAGTTGCGCCAGGTGGTGCTCATGGAGGCACAGTCGTCACCGGAATATAACGGCATAAACTGTGGCTGAATCAGATTGTCCGCCTGGGACTGACCGATGGGTGCAGGTCTGGCGAGCCGGTTTTCAGCAATATATTTGAGTTCACGCATCATGCCCGCAGAATGACGTACGTACCAGTCAATGGTGCCGTAGTTACTGGCAAACTCCTGACGTACCTTGTTCTCTTTGTCATGCAGGACGCTGATAATATAGAACGTCGTCAGAACAGCGCCCAGCAACCAGATGAGCAGTGCCAGCGCGCGAAACAGATAGCGCGAAATGCGCAGCGTCGTGCGGAAAGAAACTAGATATTTCAAAGGTGACTCGCAGGTGGCAAGGTTAGTCGCATTGTTGGATTTTTGATGTTCATACACTAGCTTTATCGCAGCGAAAAAGCCAGTCGACTCCGGGCTCAGGGCGCAGTTTGAGAATGTTTGACCTGACGCCCACCTCTCCTCTCTCTGTCTTCACAGCCAAAAAAAACGGCAGGCCGGGTTACCCCTGTCCTGCCGTTGCGGTTTAACGTACGACGGGTAACTTACTCGTCGTCGTCCACTGCCGGTTCATCATCGTCGTCATTGTCGACTTCAGGTACGATATCATCGTCCCCTTCCGCCACACTGCCATCGATAGCATCCAGCTCTTCTTCTTCCACCGGTTCCGCTACGCGCTGCAGACCGACAACATTCTCGTCTTCGGCTGTACGAATCAGGATCACACCCTGAGTATTACGGCCCACGATGCTGACTTCGGAGACACGGGTTCTTACCAGTGTGCCGGCATCGGTGATCATCATGATCTGATCGCTGTCGACAACCTGTACCGCACCAATAACCGGGCCATTACGCTCAGTTACTTTGATGGAAATCACGCCCTGCGTTGCACGGGATTTGGTCGGGTACTCACTGTTCGCGGTACGCTTACCGTAGCCGTTCTGCGTAACCGTAAGAATCGCGCCCTCTTCACGCGGCACGATCAGCGAAACTACGCGATCGTTTTGCGCCAGCTTAATGCCCCGTACGCCCGAAGCCGTTCGGCCCATGGCACGTACCGCGGATTCTGCAAAGCGCACCACCTTACCGGCCGCAGAGAACAACATCGCCTCATCGTTGCCGTTCGTCAGCGCCACACCGATCAGCTCATCGTCATCACGCAGGTTAATCGCGATAATGCCTGCGCTACGTGGGCGGCTAAACTCCTGCAGACCCGTTTTCTTCACGGTCCCGCTGGCGGTAGCCATGAAGATGTTAAAGCCTTCGGTGTATTCACGTACCGGCAGAATCGCCGTAATACGTTCGTTGGCTTCCAGCGGCAACAGGTTAACGATAGGACGCCCGCGTGCACCACGGCTGGCTTCAGGCAACTGGTAGACTTTCATCCAGTAGAGCCGGCCACGGCTGGAGAAGCACAGGATCGTGTCGTGGGTATTCGCCACCAGTAGACGATCGATAAAGTCTTCTTCTTTGATTCGGGCGGCAGACTTGCCTTTACCGCCACGGCGCTGGGCTTCATAGTCGCTCAGCGGCTGATATTTCACATAGCCCTGATGCGACAATGTCACCACAACATCTTCCTGATTGATCAGGTCTTCGATGTTGATGTCGGCGCTGTTAGCCGTAATTTCAGTGCGGCGGTCGTCGCCGAACTGATCGCGCATCAGCTCAAGCTCTTCGCGAATGACTTCCATCAGACGTTCTGAGCTGGACAGGATGTGCAATAATTCTGCAATCTGATCCAGCAGCTGTTTGTACTCGTCCAGCAGCTTCTCATGCTCAAGGCCGGTCAGCTTCTGCAGACGTAAGTCCAGAATGGCCTGCGCCTGTTGTTCTGTCAGGTAATACTGACCATCACGGATACCGAACTGCGCTTCCAGCCACTCTGGACGGGCCGCATCGTCGCCTGCACGTTCCAGCATCGCGGCCACATTGCCCAGCGCCCACGATTGCGAGATCAGACCCGCTTTTGCTTCCGCTGGCGTTGGTGCGCGGCGAATCAGTTCGATAATCGGATCGATGTTAGCCAGCGCAATCGCCAGACCTTCAAGGATATGTGCCCGATCGCGCGCCTTGCGCAGTTCGAAAATAGTACGGCGTGTCACCACTTCACGGCGATGGCGAACGAAGGCTTCGAGAATCTCCTTCAGCGCCATAATCTTCGGCTGGCCCTGATGGAGAGCGACCATGTTGATACCGAAAGAGGTCTGCAACTGAGTCAGGGAATAGAGGTTATTGAGAACCACTTCACCAACGGCGTCACGCTTAATTTCAATGACGATACGCATGCCGTCTTTATCAGACTCATCGCGCAGCGCACTGATTCCTTCGACGCGCTTTTCTTTCACCAGCTCGGCAATCTTTTCTATCAGGCGCGCTTTGTTCACCTGATAGGGCAGCTCGTGAATGACGATGGTTTCACGTCCGGTTTTGGCATCCACTTCCACTTCACCACGGGCACGGATGTAAACTTTACCGCGACCGGTGCGATAGGCTTCTTCAATGCCGCGACGCCCGTTGATAATGGCCGCCGTCGGGAAATCAGGCCCCGGAATGTGTTCCATCAGCCCTTCAACGCTGATGTTTTCATCTTCAATATAAGCCAGGCAGCCGTTAATCACTTCGCGCAGGTTATGCGGCGGAATGTTGGTGGCCATACCGACGGCAATACCGGACGATCCGTTGACCAGCAGGTTAGGGATTTTGGTGGGCAGAACTTCAGGGATCTGCTCGGTACCGTCGTAGTTCGGTACGAAGTCAACGGTCTCTTTTTCCAGATCAGCTAACAGGTCGTGGGCGATTTTAGACATGCGCACTTCGGTATAACGCATCGCCGCAGCGGAGTCGCCGTCGATGGATCCGAAGTTGCCTTGACCGTCCACCAGCATGTAACGCAGGGAGAAAGGCTGGGCCATACGTACGATGGTGTCGTAAACGGCAGAATCACCATGCGGGTGATATTTACCGATAACGTCACCGACGACGCGGGCAGATTTTTTATAGGGTTTGTTCCAGTCATTACCCAGTTCGCTCATCGCGTAGAGTACGCGGCGATGTACTGGCTTCAGGCCATCACGCACATCGGGTAAAGCTCGGCCAACAATGACCGACATGGCGTAATCGAGGTAAGAATTTTTTAACTCTTCTTCGATATTAACCGGTGTAATTTCTCTCGCAAGGTCGCTCATGGAGCCGCTATCCCTCTACTAATCCCGGATTTTAAAGGTGCGAAAGTATATCACACCGCAATTCACTGGTGAACGTTAACCACCTTATTAAGGTGCTTTTACTCATGTTGATAAGGTGCGCCATGATAAGTTAAGCGTTTATACTGATGTCACATTTTGTCAGGAGTCACGATTCAATGAATGCACAACCACAGAACCCTCAGCACAATGTCGATGCACAGGAAATTGCCAAGTTCGAGGCCGTTGCCTCGCGCTGGTGGGATCTGGAGGGCGAATTTAAACCGCTGCACCGTATTAATCCCCTGCGGCTGGGCTACATTGCGCAACACAGTCACGGGCTGTTCGGTAAAAAAGTGCTCGATGTCGGCTGTGGTGGCGGTATCCTGGCGGAAAGCATGGCCCGGGAAGGTGCAATCGTCACCGGGCTGGATATGGGCGCGGAGCCACTTGAGGTGGCACGACTGCATGCGCTGGAGAGCGGCGTGACGCTCGACTATGTGCAACAAACGGTCGAGGAGCATGCCAGCCAGCATGCAGGCCAGTACGATGTGGTGACCTGCATGGAGATGCTTGAGCACGTGCCGGATCCACGTTCAGTGGTGCACGCCTGCGCGCAGCTGGTTAAACCCGGTGGCGAGGTGTTCTTCTCGACCATTAACCGTAATCCCAAAGCCTGGCTGATGGCGATTTTCGGTGCGGAATATGTCCTGCGCATGGTGCCGCGTGGGACGCATGATGTGAAGAAATTTATCCGTCCCTCTGAGCTGCTGGGTTGGGTGGATGAAACCCCACTGCGTGAACGCAACATGACGGGCCTGCACTACAACCCGCTTACCGATCGGTTCCGTCTGGGCAAAGGTGTGGACGTGAACTACATGATCCACACGCATCACGGCGAGGCGTAATTCCTGTGCAGCGTGCGGCTTTGCCCACGCTGCTGTCATCCCACTGTCATCACAAAACGCTATCCTCCCTGCCGCTACGCATTAAGCCCTGTGGCACGACGGCTATGGCTCAAAACAGGCTTTCGCATAGACCAATGCTGGAAAAAGTCGCGCAATGTTTGAAAAATCAGCGGTCGATCATAAATCGCAATATTTTCTCAGACTGGTTGACAAGACCTGCGGCCTTACGAGACGCGGCCTAAGAAAACCCGCAGAAAATACAACCCCCGCAGACATCATTTTTTCCTCTTGTTAAGCGCCAGCAAAATACTAGAATAAGCCTCCATATTGTTATACTTATCTTCGACAACCCCAAGATGTAGTGTTTATCCACAACATTATTCACAATGAATATGCTGTGTATAAATCGGGATTTCTTTTAATTATTGGATACTCACGCAAAGGTAAAAACGCGACATGAACCAAAGTCTGCTCGTTACTAAACGCGATGGCCGCCAGGAGCGCATTGATCTCGACAAAATTCACCGTGTCCTCGACTGGGCAGCTGAAGGGCTGAACAATGTGTCGGTTTCACAGGTAGAGCTGCGTTCCCACATTCAGTTTTATGATGGCATCAAAACCTCTGACATCCATGAAACGATCATCAAGGCCGCTGCAGACCTTATTTCTCGCGATGCTCCTGACTATCAGTACCTTGCCGCCCGTCTGGCGATCTTCCACCTGCGTAAAAAAGCGTACGGCCAGTTTGAGCCGCCCGCGCTGTACGATCAGGTCGTTAAGATGGTTGACCTGGGTAAATACGATCGCCATCTGCTGGAAGACTACAGCCGTGAAGAGTTCGAGCAGATGGACGGCTTCATCGACCACTGGCGCGACATGAATTTCTCCTACGCGGCCGTGAAACAGCTGGAAGGCAAATATCTGGTTCAGAACCGCGTCTCCGGTGAGATCTACGAAAGCGCCCAGTTCCTGTACATTCTGGTGGCGGCCTGCCTGTTCTCAGGCTATCCGCGTGCGACCCGGATGGATTACATCAAGCGTTTCTACGATGCGATTTCCACGTTTAAAATCTCCCTGCCGACGCCAATCATGTCGGGAGTGCGAACGCCAACCCGTCAGTTCAGCTCCTGTGTCCTGATTGAATGTGGCGACAGCCTGGATTCCATCAACGCGACCTCCAGCGCTATTGTGAAATACGTTTCACAACGCGCAGGTATTGGTATTAACGCGGGTCGTATCCGCGCGCTGGGCAGCCCGATTCGCGGCGGTGAAGCTTTCCATACCGGTTGTATCCCGTTCTACAAGCACTTCCAGACGGCGGTGAAATCCTGTTCGCAGGGCGGCGTCCGTGGCGGCGCAGCAACGCTCTTCTATCCGATGTGGCATCTGGAAGTGGAAAGCCTGTTAGTCCTGAAAAACAACCGTGGTGTGGAAGGTAACCGCGTGCGTCACATGGACTACGGTGTGCAGCTCAACAAAATGATGTACCAGCGCCTGCTGAAGGGCGAGGACATCACGCTGTTTAGCCCGTCAGACGTACCTGGCCTGTACGATGCGTTCTTTGCCGATCAGGACGAATTTGAACGTCTTTACACCAAATACGAACAAGACAGCAGCATTCGTAAGCAGCGTGTGAAAGCGGTGGATCTGTTCTCGCTGATGATGCAGGAACGCGCCTCTACCGGCCGTATCTACATCCAGAACGTTGACCACTGCAACACACACAGCCCGTTTGACGCCAGTATTGCGCCAGTGCGCCAGTCGAACCTGTGTCTGGAAATTGCGCTGCCAACTAAACCGCTCAATGACGTCAACGACGAAAACGGTGAGATTGCGCTCTGTACGCTGTCAGCATTTAACCTTGGTGCGATTGACAGCCTGGACGATCTGGAAGAGCTGGCCACGCTGGCTGTACGCGCGCTGGATGCACTGCTGGATTATCAGGATTACCCGATTCCGGCCGCGCAACGGGGTGCGATGGGTCGTCGTACGCTGGGCATTGGCGTCATTAACTTTGCTTACTACCTGGCGAAGCACGGCGTGCGCTACTCCGACGGCAGCGCGAATGGCCTGACGCACAAAACCTTTGAAGCCATTCAGTACTACCTGCTGAAAGCCTCAAATGAGCTGGCTAAAGAGCAAGGCGCCTGCCCGTGGTTCAATGAAACCACCTATGCACAGGGCGTGCTGCCGATTGATACCTACAAGAAAGATCTGGATGCGATTTGCAACGAGCCGCTGCACCTGGACTGGGAAACCCTGCGCGAGCAGATTAAAACCCACGGCCTGCGCAACTCGACGCTTTCTGCCCTGATGCCGTCTGAAACCTCGTCGCAGATTTCAAACGCCACCAACGGTATCGAACCGCCGCGCGGCCATATCAGTATTAAAGCATCTAAAGACGGTATCCTGCGTCAGGTGGTGCCGGAATATGAGCGTCTTAAAGATCAGTACGAACTGCTGTGGGATATGCCGTCCAATGATGGCTACCTGCAACTGGTTGGCGTAATGCAGAAATTCATCGATCAGGCGATTTCGTCAAATACCAACTACGATCCGTCGCGCTTCCCGAATGGCAAAGTGCCGATGAAGCAACTGCTGAAAGATCTGCTGACCGCCTACAAGTTCGGCGTGAAAACGCTCTACTACCAAAACACCCGTGATGGTGCAGAAGATGCGCAGGACGATCTGGCACCTTCTATTCAGGATGATGGCTGCGAAAGCGGCGCCTGTAAGATCTGACGGTCGGGCGGGAGCCTTTCCCGCCCACATTTTTCCGCGAGGCCGGTGCTGAGCCTCGTCTACCATGGACAGTTTTTTATGGCTTACTCCACTTTTTCACAAAACAAAAATGACCAGCTGAAAGAGCCTATGTTTTTCGGTCAGTCCGTTAACGTGGCGCGCTTTGACCAGCAGAAATACGATATCTTTGAAAAACTGATCGAAAAGCAGCTTTCGTTCTTCTGGCGTCCTGAAGAAGTCGATGTCTCACGCGATCGCATCGACTACCAGGCCCTGCCCGATCATGAAAAGCATATCTTCATCAGCAACCTGAAATACCAGACGTTGCTGGACTCGATTCAGGGACGCAGCCCGAACGTGGCACTGCTGCCGCTGATCTCGATTCCGGAACTGGAAACCTGGATCGAAACCTGGGCGTTCTCCGAAACGATCCACTCTCGCTCGTACACCCACATCATTCGCAACATCGTGAACGATCCGTCTGTGGTATTTGACGATATCGTCACCAACCAGCAGATTCTGGCGCGTGCGCAGGACATCTCTAAATACTACGATGACCTGATTGAGATGACTAACTACTGGCATTTGCTGGGTGAAGGTACGCATCAGGTCAATGGTAAGTCCATTACGGTTAATGTGCGCGCGCTGAAAAAGCAGCTGTATATTTGCCTGATGAGCGTCAATGCGCTGGAAGCGATCCGCTTCTACGTCAGCTTTGCCTGCTCTTTTGCGTTTGCTGAGCGAGAACTGATGGAAGGCAACGCCAAAATCATCAAGCTGATTGCACGCGACGAAGCTCTGCATCTGACCGGCACCCAGCACATGCTGAATCTGCTGCGCACCGGTGAAGACGATCCTGAAATGAAAGAAATTGCCGCCGAATGCCGTGAAGAGTGCTTCGAGCTGTTTAAGAAAGCGGCCTTACAGGAGAAAGAGTGGGCAGATTACCTGTTCAGCGGCGGCTCCATGATCGGTCTGAACAAAGATATCCTGTGCCAGTATATCGAATACATCACCAACATTCGTATGCAGGCGGTTGGCCTCGATCTGCCGTTCGAAACGCGCTCGAACCCGATACCCTGGATCAACGCCTGGCTGGTGTCCGATAACGTTCAGGTTGCCCCGCAGGAAGTGGAAGTCAGTTCTTACCTGGTGGGTCAGATTGATTCAGAAGTGGGCGAAAACGACTTCGACGACTTCCAGTTATAACGATGAGCCGTTCTGTTGTTATTCTGCGCAGTTCCGGCACCCGACTGGAGTGCGCAGACGATCATCCTAATCTGTTGACCATGCTGGAAGCCAACAACCTGTGCGTGGAGTTTCAGTGCCGGGAAGGTTACTGCGGCTCCTGCCGTATGCGGTTACTGCGCGGCGAGGTCGACTACGCGGAAACCCCGCTGGCCTTTATTGAACAGGGGGAGATCCTGCCCTGCTGCTGTAAGGCGAAAGGTGAAATCGAGCTTGAACTCTAGTGGTTGAGCCAAAGCGTTTAAAAAAACCGTCATCCCAACCGGATGACGGTTTTTTTTCGCCGGGTGCTGACTCAGGGGATACGGGCAATGACTTTGATTTCAAAATCGAATCCTGCCAGCCAGTTAACGCCGACCGCCGTCCAGTTAGGATAAGGTGGCTGCGGAAATATCGCTTTTTTCACTTCCATAATGGTAGCGAACTGCGTTTCAGGGTCGGTATGAAACGTGGTGACATCAATAAGATCATCGAACGAACAGCCTGCCGCCGCCAGTGTCTGGCGCAGATTCTCAAAGGCCAGTTGCACCTGAGCAGCAAAATCCGGTTCAGGCGATCCGTCCGTGCGACTGCCAACCTGACCCGAGACGAACAGCAGGTCGCCCGAGCGGATCGCAGCGGAATAGCCATGCCTTTCATACAGCGCATGACGGCCCGCCGGGAAAACTGCTTCACGATTGCTCATTGTTTAACCCTCTGGTGAGTTGTTATCAGGAAATCATGCGCCTCATGACGACATGATTTAATATACTTCCCGTATGTGAAATAAAACACACATACGCCCCGTATGTCAATTTCAGATACGCGACGTATACGAAAAGGAGAGAACCATGGCAGGACGACCTCGTGCGGTCACGATGGAAGAAAATCGCCTTAAACTGATTGCCGCCGCACGTAAAGCCTTTGCCGAAAAGGGGTTTGCTGCCGCGTCCATGGATGAGCTGACGGCGAGCGTTGGTTTAACGCGCGGTGCGCTTTATCACAATTTTGGCGATAAACGTGGCCTTCTCGCCGCTGTGGTCGCGGAAGTCGACAGTGAAATCGCCCAGCGTGCAAAAGCGCGCGCGGCCAGTGCGGGCGACAGCTGGAACCAGTTGCTGGCGGAAGGTATCGCCTATATCGAGATGGCGCTGGACCCCGAAGTGCAGCGTATTGTATTACTGGATGGCCCGGCCTTTCTTGGCGATCCCTCCCTGTGGCCCAGCCAGAACGCCTGCCTGACCGCAACCCAGCATGCACTGGAGGAGATGGTCACGAGCGGCGTGCTGAAGCCCGTGGATGTTGAAGCCGCTGCCCGCTTGCTGAATGGTGCGGCGTTTACTGCCGCCTTGTGGGTGGCCGCCAGCGCCGAGCCCCAGGCCACGCTGGCTAAAGTCACGGCGACCTTTACCGTGCTGGCGACGGGGCTACGGCGTTAAACAGCGTGTTAGTTGAGGAAACGCGGGGAGCAGAAAAAGAAGGCGGTCGGTGCCGTTTGGCACCGCTCCGTATTTTTAATGCTTGATAGTTTCAAGCACATCAATCCAGCCGTGCCCTGTGCTGACCTCGCTGCCGTGTAACCAGCGCCGCAGCATGTTCATTGCCATCATCGCCACCACTTTCTGACGGGTTTCCAGATTGTGACGACCACTATTGAATTTAACACGTTGTCCCCAGGTCGCTTCCGGTGTATGGAGCGCCACAGAGATCGCGTCTTCGCTCAGGCTGCCGACGGACAGGGCAAGCTGAGTCTGCAAACGCGTCGCCAGCGCCTGGGTGCGCATGACCTGAACATCCAGACTCTCGTCCTGCTGCGGCAGAATTTCGCTGGCGCTCAGGGGCACGTCAGCCGAAGCCAGTTGCCAGTGAAGTAACCCTGCGGTGTACTGTTCGCTGATCGCCAGCCGCCAGTGACGTTGATGCAGTTCCCGCGCCAGCAGTGCAGGCAGCCCCTCAGTGCCTTCAAATATCGTACACTCGGCCAGCAACAAACGTACCTGCTGCCAGACCTGCTCCATCGCGACGCGCTGTTCGGCTGGCCCCGTAAGTTTGATTTCGATAATCGGCATGGAAGAACGGTAGCCCATCAGCACGTTCTCCGGCAGCGGCAAGGGTTCCAGTTCATTCGCAATGTCGCTTTCTCCCCGGCCAAAGGTGGTCAGCCGCAGGCAAACGGGCGGTTCAGGCAGGTCGAACTTCGCTTTCAGACGCGGAATGATTTGTTGTTCGACCATTACCTTGAATTCAGAGGGAACGCCTGGCGTAAAGAACATCCAGCAGCGATTGAGTTGCAGTGCAAAGCCACAGGCGGTACCGACCGGGTTATCCAGCATTTCGGCGTTAGCGGGAATTTCTGCCTGTTTACGGTTGCTCTCAGCCATAACCCGTCCGCGGCTGGCGAACCAGGCTTCCATCGTTTCCAGCCAGGCTTCCTGCATCACCAGCCCTACCCCGCTCGCTTTGGCCGCGGCCTGGGCGCTAAGGTCGTCAGTGGTTGGCCCCAGTCCACCATTCACGATGAGCACGTCCGCCTCAAGACTGCGGGCCTTTAGCGTTTCCACCAGCGACGACATTGCGTCACCCACCGTAGTCCGGCTGGTCATCGGCAACCCGTGTTGAAATAACACATCAGCCAGCCAGGCGGCGTTGGTATCGACGATTTGTCCATGTAACACTTCATCGCCCGTGGACAGCATTTCAACTCTTATCACATTCATTCTCCTTGTGCCTGTCGCTTTACTTTAGAAAGCCCCTGAACAAAACACAATCTGCGGGCAGGAATTAACCGGGTAACGGCATTTTCAGGCAGGTGACAGAAGTGCGGAAGAACCAGAAAGGGAGAACGGACAGGACAGCGCCTGCCCGTTTTAGGCGATTGAGATTAGCGACGCGCCAGCAGCAGGCCTAATACCAGCCCTGCAGTAGCACCGATGCCAATGCCCTGCCACGGTTTTTCATGGACGTAATCATCAGCACGGTACGCGGCCTGTTTGGCACGGTAGTAATAGCTATCCGAGGCCTGGCTGACACGTGATTTAACATCTTCCAGCGCGCGTTCAGCTTTGGTTTTCAGTTCGATATATTTCTGATCGGCCGGATCACCTGATGACTTCAGCACTTCTTCCAGCGTTTCAGTCAGCAGTGCGATATCGTCGTCATAGCCCGTGTCGAAAGATTCAGTCTGTTTTACCATCATTTCCTCCATGTGAATTGCAATGCACCTGGTTAACTATAGCCATAAATGAGGGCTTTGCGCGGCCCCTTACCAGGAATCACCTGAAAATCGGCGCAAGGAAAGCGCACGCGCGTCAACTTATGGCAGGCTGTGATTACGCAAAGAAGTGTAAGAGATAACTTGCTTAAAGCAATTTCGCTTCGTTTATTTGATTTATCTGATAAATTTTCAGCGAACTGAATTTTTCTCTAAGCCGTCTGTCGTACCCTGCTGTTGCCTGTAATAATCAGGCTCTGTGCTTCGACACGACAGTCACAACAAACTCGAAAAGCTAAGGAATGATCTCCGGCATGAATCGAAGAATGTTTATGAAAGCGTCAATGGCCTTCTCCGCGGTGAGCGGTATGACAGGCTTATCAACGCTATTCGCGCAATCCGCCTGGGCAGATGATGGCATTGCTGACGGAATCGCAGTGCGCTTCGATTTCGACGAGTTAAAAAAGAACGCGGCCGCACTGGCCAAAAAGCCGTGGGGTGGTCCACCGGGCCCGCTGCCGCAAACGCTGGCTAACCTGACGCCGCAGGCTTACAACGATATTCAGTACGATGCTAATCACTCGCTGTGGAACAACATTCCGAATCGCGAGCTTGATGTGCAGTTTTTCCACGTCGGCATGGGCTTTAAACGCCGCATCCGCATGTTTTCCGTCGACAGTGCCAGCCGTGAGGCACGCGAAATCCACTTCCGCACCGAGCTGTTTAACTACAACGATGCGAAAGTCGACACTAAGCAGCTGGAAGGCAAAACCGATCTGGGGTTTGCGGGCTTCCGTGCCTTTAAAAAACCTGAACTGGCCCGCCGCGATATCGTCTCCTTTCTCGGTGCCAGCTACTTCCGTGCTGTCGATGATACTTACCAGTACGGCCTGTCCGCGCGTGGCGTCGCCATTAACACTTTCAGTAATGGCCAGGAAGAGTTTCCGGACTTTACAGCGTTCTGGTTTGAAACGCCGAAAGCCGAAGACACAACCTTCACCTGCTATGCCTTACTGGATGGGGCCAGCATCACCGGCGCATACAAGTTTGTGATTCACTGCGAAGCCGAACGCGTGGTGATGGACATTGAGAATCATCTCTTTGCCCGCAAGGATATTCGTCAGTTAGGCATTTCGCCGATGACCAGTATGTTCAGCTGCGGCACCAACGAGCGTCGGATGTGTAACACCTACCATCCCCAGATTCACGACTCCGATCGTCTGGCAATGTGGAGCGGGAAAGGGGAATGGATTGCCCGTCCGCTGAATAACCCTCAGCGTCTGCAGTTCAACGCCTACGAAGATGAAAACCCGCGTGGTTTTGGTCTGCTTCAGCTTGATCATGACTTTGAGAATTATCAGGACGTGATTGGCTGGTATAACAAACGGCCAAGCCTGTGGGTGGAACCGGTTGGTAAGTGGGGTAAAGGTGCCATCAACCTGATGGAAATCCCCACGACCGGTGAAACGCTCGATAACATCGTCTGCTTCTGGCAGCCCGCCGAACCGATCAAAGCGGGCAACGCGTTCAGCTTTTCGTACAAACTCTACTGGAGCGCACTGCCGCCCGTACAGAGCCAACTGGCGCGTGTGGATGCAACCCGCACCGGCATCGGCGGCTTCCCCGAAGGCTGGGCGCCAGGCGAGCACTTCCCGGATGTGTGGTGCCGCCGTTTTGCTGTCGACTTTATCGGCGGCGATTTGCAGGCCGCCGCACCAAAGGGCATTGAACCGGTGATTACCGTGTCCTCCGGCACCTTTAAGCAGGTTGAGATTCTGTATGTTGAGCCGATCAAAGGGTACCGTATCCTCTTTGACTGGTATCCTGACAGCGACAGCGTACAACCCGTTGAGATGCGTCTGTTCCTGCGCACCAAAGACGAAACGCTGAGCGAAACGTGGCTCTATCAGTATGTGCCGCCCCCGCCAGACCAGCGTAAATACGTTGACGATCGCCAGATGACCGTCAGCTAACACGGCCATCTCACGGCATAATGCATCTCAGGCCTGGCGCCGGGATGCATTTTTTTTGCATACGTGAAAAGAACACGCGACAGGCTGAGGGAGGAATAAAACCGTCAGGCCGTTAGCGCGGTTTATTTCCCCCCTGCTCTGCGCATATCAATATGGGGAATACCGTCCTCAAGGTAGCTGTCGCTGACCGCGACAAAACCGTGACGCTGATAAAACCCCGCAAGATGCGCCTGGGCAGAAAGAAACTGTGCATGCCCTGGCCAGTGCTGTTCACAGCTGGCTATCGCCTGCATCATCAACTGGTTACCTAAATTCAGGCCACGGGCTTTGCTGGAGATGATGACGCGCCCAATTTTTACCTCTGTCTCGGCGCGCCGGGGCGACAGGATGCGCGCATAGGCCAGCAGGTCATCCTGCGCCATGCCGAGGAGGTGACGATTCTCGCCCTGCAAATCCTGACCATCCACATCCAGATAGGCGCACTGCTGCTCCACGACGAAGACTTCACAGCGCAACGCCAGTACTGCATAAAGCTGCGGGACGCTTAATGCCTGCTGGTGCAGATCCAGCCAACTGATATGCATGTCTCATCCTCATTCAATAACCGACCCCTCACTGTAGCCTGCTAGCGGCTTTGCAGCCAG
Source organism: Pantoea sp. SGAir0183 (assembly GCF_043545505.1). Taxonomy (NCBI): domain Bacteria; kingdom Pseudomonadati; phylum Pseudomonadota; class Gammaproteobacteria; order Enterobacterales; family Erwiniaceae; genus Pantoea; species Pantoea sp. SGAir0183. Next base: position 1,406,160 of record NZ_CP028053.1, on the reverse strand, counting down.
TGTTGATAACGCGCAGGCCAGGCCATGGTGGGTGTGCCGGGTTTCCCCATACCAAAACCGTGCCCGCCGGTTGGGTAGCGGATCATCTCCACATTTACGTGATGTTGCTGACAGGCTCGCGCCATGATCAGCGTGTTGTGGGGATCGGATATCGGGTCATCTTCGGCCTGCACCAGAAAAAAAGGCGGTGATGCTGCTGTCACCGTATTCTGCACCGACCAGGCGGCTTCTTCTGCCGCCGTAGGATGCGCCCCCAGCAAAACGCGGTGAGTGGATGTGTGCGTATAAGGCGCTTCCAGCGTAATGACGGGATAAATCAGCGCGGCACCGTCAACCTGAACAGGTGCGCTGTCCTGTGCCTCTGTCACCGCCCCCATGCGCGCACCCATCGGGCTGATGGCCATCCCGAGCAAATGCGCACCGGCCGAAAACCCCAGCACCGTTAACCCTGTTGCCTGTGCTTTGACCAGTTGCAGGGCACGCAGCGCATCCTGCAGGGCAACCCGGTTACCATCGCCCCAGTGTTCGGACGGCAGACGATAACGTAATATCGCCGCAGTGTAGCCGCGCGCCGTTAACCAGCGAGCCGCGGGCCAGGCTTCTTTTGCCATTTCTATCCGTTTATAGCCGCCACCACCGGCGATCAGGACAACATGACCGTTCCCCGTGCCCGGCCGTAAGACGGTTAAGGTGGGTACGGCGATATGACGCTCTGCGCCTGAAGGCGATGTCTCAACCGGCCCCTCTGGCCCGCCACCGCCGGGTGGCGTGCCGGGCCAGAGGGGAATAACGGTTTGGGCGACAGCGGCCTGCGCGGCGAATGACAGTGTGCTTTTTGCCGTCAGCAGCGTTGCGGTACACCCCAGCAGAAAATGTCGGCGATCCATAAGCAATGCTCCCCCTTATCTGTTCGCCCCATTTCAGCACGAAACTGTGGAAACAGAATGAAGATGCAGAATGAAAACGAAGAGAAAAGCGGACGCGACGTGATATTGCGAAGGCTATGCAAAAATCACCTGTGTCGATTTTCAGACAAAAAAAATCAGGCCCGAAGGCCTGATTGATCGCAACAGCGTAACATTACATCAGCGGCTGGGCCATCTGCACCAGTCTGATTAACGGCTGCGGATAAACGCCCAGCACCAACACCAGAATCGCGGAGATCAAGACAACCACGCCACCGGCGGTGAAGGCCCAGTTGGCTGGCGTATCGCGGCTCAGCAATTCAGGCGGGCTGAGATAAAGACTGACGGTAACGCGCAGATAGTAGTAAAGACCAATCGCACTGCCGACCACCACCGCACCGGTCAACCACCACAGGTTGGCGCTCACGCCAGAGGCAATCACGTAGAATTTACCGATAAAGCCCAGCGTCATGGGGATACCCGCCAGCGACAGCATCATCACGGTCATCACGGCCGACAGAATCGGACGGTGCCAGAACAGCCCGCGATAGGAGTAAAGCGAATCGGCATCCGGGCCACGATAAGGACTGGACATCAGGCTTACCACACCAAACGCGCCGAGGCTGCTGAACAGGTAACCGGCCAGGTAAACCCCTGCGGTTTCCAGCGACAGCTGATGATCTTTCACCGCAATCAGCGCGACCAGCAGATACCCCAGATGCGCAATAGAAGAGTAACCCAGCAGGCGCTTGATATTGCTTTGCGAAATCGCCATCAGGTTACCGAACAGGATGGAGACAAAGGCAATCACGGCCAGTACCGTCCGTACGGCTTCGCTGTCGGTCACCGGCGCGTACATAAACAGGCGCATGATAACGCCGAAGATCGCAATTTTGCTGGCGGTGGCAAGGAAAGTAGAAACCGGTGCGGGTGCGCCCTGATAAACGTCCGGCGTCCACAGATGGAATGGCACCAGTGACAGTTTAAAGCCCAGACCGATAATCAACATGCCCAGACCGACCAGCAGCAGCGGCTCCTGAATCATGCTGTCCGTCAGACTTTTCCCCAGGCTGACGAAGCCCAGGTTGCCCGAGTCAGCGTAAATCAGCGCGATACCAAACAGCAGGAAAGACGATGCCGCCGCCGACAGGATGGTGTATTTCAGGGCCGCTTCCAGCGAACGTTTCTGACGGAAGGCGTAACCAATCAAACCAAACAACGGCAGTGACAGCAGTTCAATCCCGATAAACAGTGATGCAAGGTGGTTAGACGCTGACAACACGATACCGCCCAGTGCAGCAATCAGAACCAGCAGATAAAACTCGTCCTTGTTGTCCGGGAACGTGGCCAGCCACGGATAGGCAAAAGTACAGGTTGCCAGGCTGGCGAGCATCACCAGGGCGGTATAGAACATCGAATACGCGTCTACACGCAGCAGCGGCGTGACATCCATCGCGCCAACCTGACCGACAAAATACAGTGACAGCAGTGCCAGGTTCAGGCCAACCACTGTTAGCGTGGCGTTAACAAAGTGGTTGCGTCGCCAGGCAATGGACAGCATCACAACCACCACCGTCAATCCGACGATTAACAGCGGCAGCAACGCGATCAATTGTTGAGGAGTTATTGTCATGGCGAATTACGGCCTTGTAGTTGAAATTGAAGCGGTAAACCACTGCTGAATATTGCTCATTGCAGCATGTGAGGTATCCAGAATCGGCTGAGGATAAACACCCAGCAGCACCAGCAGGACCACGAGCACCCCAATGGTCAGGAATTCACGCGCCGACATGCCCGGCAGCGGATCTTTCGATTTCGCTTCACCGTAGTAGGCACGTTGCATCATCACCAGCGAATAGACCGAGGCGAAAACCAGGCCAAAGGTCGCAATCACGATAATGACCGGAACGATCTGGAAACTGCCGGTCAGGATCATGAATTCCCCGACGAAGTTACCCGTACCTGGCATACCCAGATTGGCGACAGCAAAGAACAGGGATAACCCTGGAATCCATTTGATGCGCGACCACAAACCGCCCATCTGACGCATATCACGGGTATGCAGACGTTCGTAAAGCTGTCCGCACAGGATAAACAGCGCCGCTGCTGACAGGCCGTGCGCGATCATCTGTACAACCGCGCCCTGGAAGGCCAACTGGCTACCGGTGTAAATCGCAATCAGGACAAAGCCCATGTGCGAAATCGAGGTGTAAGCAATCAGGCGTTTGATATCCGTCTGCGAGAACGCCATCCAGGCACCGTAGAAAATCCCGATAATCCCTAACCACATCGCGATCGGTGCAAACTCTGCCGAGGCGTTTGGAAACAGCGGCAGGCTGAAGCGCAGTAAGCCGTAGGCGGCGGTTTTCAGCAGGATACCCGCCAGGTCAACTGAACCTGCGGTCGGAGCCTGACTGTGCGCATCAGGCAGCCAGCCATGAAGCGGGACAACCGGCATTTTCACCGCAAACGCGATGAAGAAGCCCAGCATCAGCAGGTACTCCACGGTGTGCGACATTGGCGTCTTCAGCAACTGCTCGTAGTTGAACGTCCAGACGCCCGTGGCGTTGTAGTGAACAAACACCAGCGCCAGAATCGCAATCAACATCACCAGACCGGATGCCTGAGTATAAATAAAGAATTTGGTCGCGGCGGTAATACGGGTTTTACCGTCCGATGCTTTATGTCCCCACAGCGCGATGAGGAAGTACATCGGCACCAGCATCATTTCCCAGAAGAAGAAGAACAGGAACATGTCAATGGCGAGGAACACGCCGATAACGCCGCCCAGGATCCACATCAGGTTCAGATGAAAGAAGCCCTGATACTTTTCAATTTCGTTCCAGGAACACAGCACTGCCATCAGGCCGAGCAGTCCGGTCAGCACCACCATTAACAGCGAAAGGCCATCAAGCGCTAAATGGAAATTAATGCCGAAACGGGGAATCCAGGGTACTGAGAAGCTCGATTGCCACTGCGGAATACCCGCTGCCTGCGTCAGTGAATAGCCCCCCTGCAACCAGAGTTGCAGCGAGAGCGCCAACGTCAGCCCCATGGTGATCAGTGCGATCCAGCGAGGCACCTTCGCGCCGAAGCGCTCGGTGAGCCAGCAGACGAAACCACCGAAGAAGGGTATGAAAATTAGCCAAGGTAATAACACGGCATACTTCCCTTTTTTTTGTCCTGGCTCGGGCTATCTCACTTGCCCGTTTCGCCCCCGGCAGTGCTCGCAATCCTCACGTACTTCAGTACGCGCCGGTTGCTGTGCGCTGGCGGTGGCAAAACGGACTGCGCCGATTACGCCCTTACATCAGACAATCTTTGACATTCTTAATGGGTAAGTTTTCACACCTACCCGCTCATCAATCTTTAAATTACCAGCAGCAGCGCCAGCACAACGACGGCACCAACGCTCATCGACGCGACATACCAGCGCAAATACCCGTTTTCACTGACCACCAGACCTTTATTGGCGATACGTGAAAGCAACGCAGGCAGGTTCATCAGGCCGTTAAGAGGATCGCGTTTTAACAACCACGCAATGCCCAGATACGGTTTGACGAAGACTTTGTCGTAGAGCCAGTCAAAGCCCCAGGCGGCGAACCACCAGGTGCCGAAGAAACGGCCCGGCGCACTGTTGGCCACGCTGCTGACCAGCTGACGCTTGCCCAGCCAGAGGGCAGCGGCGATAACGATGCCCGCAACCGCGACCAGGCCGGACGCGATCTCCAGCGTGACTTTACCGTTCTCACCAAACTCATTGGCCGGTAAAACGCCCGCCAGCGGTGGGGTAATTAATGCACCCACAAACGTTGAGAGCACCAGCAACACAATCAATGGCAGATGATGGGTAATGCCTTTGCCCGCGTGCGCATGGATTTTCTCTTCGCCGTGGAAGACGATAAAGATCATGCGGAAGGTGTAGATTGAGGTCAGGAACGCCCCTACCAGACCCGCGACCATCAGGTTCAGATGGCCGTTCGCCAGTGCACCAAACAGGATTTCATCTTTACTGTAGAAACCGGCGGTAATCAGCGGCAATGCGGCCAGGGCAGCACCGCCGACCAGGAAGCAGGTGTACACCAGTGGGATGCTTTTACGCAGTCCGCCCATCTTAAAGATGTTCTGCTCGTGGTGGCAGGCCAGGATAACCGAACCTGAGGACAGGAACAGCAAGGCTTTAAAGAAGGCATGGGTCATCAGGTGGAAAATGGCGGCATCCCACGCCTGCACGCCCAGCGCCAGGAACATGTAGCCGATCTGACTCATGGTAGAGTAAGCCAGTACACGTTTGATATCCGTCTGGACCAGAGCAGCAAAACCCGCCAGTACCAGCGTAATCGCACCGATAATGCCGACCAGATGCAGCACTTCAGGCGTCAACAGGAACAGGCCGTGGGTGCGGGCAATCAGGTAAACCCCTGCCGTCACCATGGTGGCGGCGTGAATCAGCGCGGAAACCGGCGTTGGACCTGCCATCGCATCGGCCAGCCAGGTCTGAAGCGGCAGCTGCGCAGACTTACCTACTGCGCCACCCAACAGCATCAGCGTGGCCCATTGCAGCATGTGGTTGTCCGCCGCAAAGTGTGCCGGTGCCAGCTCCGACATTTCGCGGAAGTTGAGCGTACCCAGTTCGTTGTAAAGGATGAACAACGCAAATGCCAGGAAGACATCACCGACGCGCGTGATGATGAATGCCTTCATCGCCGCCTTGCCGTTTTCCGGATTGCTGTAATAGAAGCCGATCAGAAGATAGGAGCACAGCCCTACCCCTTCCCAACCCAGATACATCAGCATCAGGTTATCCGCCAGGACCAGAACAACCATGCTGGCGATAAACAGGTTGGTATAAGCGAAGAAGCGTGAATATCCCTCTTCTCCACGCATATACCACGAGGCGAACATATGGATCAGGAAGCCGACACCGGTCACCACCGACAGCATGGTGAGCGACAGGCCATCCAGCGTCAGATTGACCTGAATATTAAAATTGCCGACATGAATCCAGGTCCACAGCGCCTGAGTGAAGACCTGCTGCCCGTGAGCAAAGAAGTCGAAACCCACAAACACCGTGGTGAGCGCAGCCAGCCCGACCGATCCCATGCCCACGGTCGCGGACAGGTTTTCTGACCAGCGGCCACGGGAGAACGCTAACAGCAGAAAGCCGATTAGCGGAAATAAGACAGTTAAATAGAGAAGGTTCATCCGCGCATCTCGCTCACAGTATCAATGTTCAGCGTCTGACGACGACGATAGAGCTGAAGCAGCAGGGCCAGCCCAATACTGGCTTCCGCTGCGGCGAGACTGATAGCCAGAATATACATCACCTGACCGTCAGCCTGTCCCCAGTAGCTGCCTGCAACAACCAGCGCCAGCGCCGCGGCATTAATCATGATTTCCAGGCTTATCAGCATAAACAGCAGATTACGGCGCAACACCAGCGAGGTCAGTCCCAGCACAAACAGCACCGCCGCCAGAATCAATCCATGTTGTAAGGGAATCATGCTTGCTCCTTATTCGCCTGCGCGGCATCGTTTGAACGGTTGCTCAGGACTTCGCCCTGGCGCTCTTCGCGGCCCAGGTGGAAAGCCACAACCAGGCCGGCCAGCAGCAGCATTGATGCCAGTTCAACCGCCAGCACATACGGGCCAAACAGACTGATGCCCACCGCTTTCGCATCGATAATTTTGCCGTCAATGCCCTGGTCATGTGCCGTCATGATGGCGTAGATCATCACTGCCAGCAGCAGCAACGAAACCAGGCCCGGACCAATCCACAAAGACGGACTTAACCATTCACGCTCCTGTTTCTGTGTGGCTTTGCCCAGGTTAAGCATCATCACAACGAACACGAACAGCACCATGATGGCGCCGGCATACACAATAATTTCCAGCGCACCTGCAAAGTAGGCACCCAGAGAGAAGAAGACGCCAGCCACCGATAACAGCGAAACGATCAGGTACAGCAACGCATGTACCGGATTAGTGTGGGTGATCACGCGCAACGTCGTCACCACCGCCACCAGTCCGCAAAGATAAAACGCAAATTCCATGCCCTGCTCCTTAAGGTAGTAAGCCTTTGACGTCGATAGGTTTCGCTTCGTTCTCTGCGTCACCCTTATCTTTACCGTCAATTGCCATACCTGCCATACGGTAGAAGTTGTACTCCGGATATTTACCCGGCCCCGAGATCAACAGGTCTTCTTTTTCGTATACCAGATCCTGACGCTTGAACTCGCCCAGTTCGAAATCCGGCGTCAGCTGGATAGCGGTAGTTGGGCAGGCCTCTTCGCACAGGCCGCAGAAAATGCAGCGTGAGAAGTTGATACGGAAGAACTCTGGATACCAGCGGCCGTCTTTGGTTTCCGCTTTTTGCAGCGAAATACAGCCTACCGGACAGGCTACCGCACACAGGTTACAGGCAACACAACGCTCTGCACCATCAGGATCGCGGGTCAACACAATACGGCCACGGTAACGCGGTGGCAGGTAGACCGGCTCTTCTGGATACATCTGGGTTTCGCGTTTCGCGAAGGCGTGCATGCCAATCATCCAGATACTGCGCACTGTCGTGCCGAAGCCTACGACAATATCTTTTAACGTCATTTGTTACCCCTTACTGCGCTGTATAAAGAATCACTGCGGCGGTCGCCAGCAGGTTCAACAGCGTCAACGGCAGACACACTTTCCAGCCGAACGACAGCACCTGGTCATAGCGTGGACGCGGAAGCGCAGCACGAATCAGGATGAACATCATCATAAAGAACGCCGTTTTCAAGGCGAACCAGATGAACGGCGGCAGGAAAGGCCCGTGCCAGCCACCAAAGAACAGCGTCACAATCAGCGCTGAAACGGTGGTAATCGCGACATATTCGCCGACAAAGAACAGACCAAATTTCATACCGGCATATTCAATGTGGTAACCGTCAGCCAGTTCCTGCTCGGCTTCGGGCTGGTCAAACGGATGGCGGTGACAAACGGCCACACCCGCGATACAGAAGGTCACAAACCCAAAGAACTGCGGGATGATGTTCCACAGATGCGTCTGACTGTTGACGATATCGGTCATGTTGAACGAGCCCGCCTGCGCTACCACGCCCATCAGTGACAGACCCAGGAACACTTCGTAACTCAAGGTCTGCGCAGAGGCACGCATCGCACCTAACAGCGAGTATTTGTTATTACTCGACCAGCCCGCAAACAGCACGGCATATACGGCCAGGCCCGCCATCATCAGGAAGAACAGCAACCCGATATTGAGATCGGTCACCACCCAGGTCGGTGAAACCGGGACGATAGCAAAGGCCAGCAGCAGGGAAACAAACGCGATGACCGGCGCCAGCGTAAAGATAAAGCGATCGGTGAACGGGGGAACCCAGTCCTCTTTAAAGAACATCTTGATCATGTCAGCAACCAGCTGCAACGATCCGCCCCAGCCCACACGGTTTGGCCCATAGCGGTTCTGAAACAGGCCGAGCAAACGACGCTCGGCGAAGCTCATAAACGCACCGCAGGCCACCACGACCAGCAAAATCACCAGCGCTTTACCAATGGCGATCAGAATGTCGATAACATCCGGTGTTAACCAGCTCATTGCGCCGCCTCCTGCAGAGAATCAATTTTTGCATTCGCCAGGAAGGCCGGGACACCGGGCATACCGAGTGGAAGCCCAACCTGCCCTGCCTGCAAAGAAGCCGAGAAACGCACTGGCAAACGTACGGTTTCACCTGCACAGGTTAATTCCACTGCTGCACCGTTATTCACGCCCAGCTTCGCGGCATCTTCCGGGTTCAGAACCAGGGTTGGTGCCGACATGCGCTGCTGGATAACCGGCGCACGCTGCGTCATTTCTTCACTTCCGAATAACTGGTAGTAAGGCGCGACGCGGAACTGACCTTGCGTGGCATAGGCTTCTGGTACGCTACTGAACCAGGCAAGCTGCGCATCGCTGGCTTCGAACAAACGCACACCGGGATCGCCATGACGCAGTTTCCCGCCCACTTCATCCTGGAATTTGTTCCACGCCTGCGGTGAGTTCCAGCCTGGTGCCCACGCAAACGGAATTTGCGAACGCGGGGCGCTCGGCTGGTTGTTTCCTTCCATCGAGAAGGCAAACATGGTGTCCTGATCCTGCGGCTGACGCGGCTCGTGCACGCTGATATTCGCGCGCGCAGCAGTACGCCCACTGGCACGATGCGGAGAACGCGCCAGCTTCTGACCACGAATACGGAAGCTGGCATCCGGCGCCGCATCCTTGATCCCTTTCAGTTGTGGCAGACTTGCCACAACGGCATCAATGACATGGTCCAGTTGCGTCCAGTCAACGTGACGGCTTTCCAGCGCGCTGTGCAGCGAGTGCAACCAGCGCCAGCTTTCCAGCATCACAATGCTGTTATCGTAGTAGGCAGGATCGTACACCTGGAAGAAGCGCTGTGCGCGGCCCTCATGGTTAATTGACGTACCGTCGCTTTCGGCAAAACTGGCAGCGGAAAGCACCAGTCCGGCTTTTTCCACCGTGGCGGTGCGCTGATGATCGACCACAATCACGTTAGCCGCATGGTTCATCGCCGCATCGACCTGCGCTTTTGGCGCATGGCGATACAAATCGTTTTCCAGCACCACGACCGCATCGGCTTCGCCGTTCTGCAGTTGTTCCAGTGCCTGATCCAGCGTATTACCCCCCATCAGGCCCAGGCCCATGCTGTTAGCATGACCAGCCAGCAGGGTGATACCGACGTCTGCACCGCGCGCTTTCAGGGCTTTGGCCACGTTCGCGGCCGCTTCGATCATGGCACTGCTGCCTGAATGCACACCGGAAATGATTAGCGGTTTTTTGGCACCGGCCAGCGCCTGTACCACCACATCCAGCTTACCGTTCAGCGCACTGTCGAAATCGCTGACGGCTGGCGCACTGTCGTCCAGCGCGTGGGCAATCGCAAAGCCAAGACGCGCCTGTTCTTCAACCGGGGCACGGTAGCTCCACGCCGCGATGTCGTCCAGACGGGTTTCATCGACGTTGGTGACAAATAACGGATGCTTAGCGTGCTGACCGATATTGAGGATCGCGGCGATCTGCCAGTCTGCGACTTTCTGCGCAGCGGCCATTTCGCGGGCTTTGCCTTTTACTGCCTGACGCACTGACAGGGCCACGCGTGCGCCAACCTGTGTCAGGTCTTCGCCTAACACCAGCACCGCGTCGTAGCTCTCGATCTCGCGCAGTGAAGGCGTATAAATGCCGCCTTCACGCAGCACTTTCAGCAGCAGTTCAAGACGCGCCTGTTCGCCCGCGGGCATACCGGTAGAGAAGTTTTCCGCACCGACCAGTTCGCGCAGAGCAAAGTTACTTTCGATGCTGGCACGCGGCGAACCAATACCAATGACGCGCTTCGCCTGACGCAGGACATCGGCTCCGGCGTTAACGGCCTGCTCGGCATTTAGCTTCACGCTGTCGTTGCCACGCAACTGGACCGGATGGCGAGGACGATCTTTCAGATTGACATAACCGTAGCCAAAGCGACCACGATCACACAGGAAGTAGTGGTTAACGCTGCCGTTATAGCGGTTTTCGATACGACGCAGTTCGCCGTAGCGCTCACCGGGGCTGGTGTTACAGCCTACGCTGCACTGCTGACAGATGCTTGGCGCGAACTGCATATCCCATTTACGGTTATAGCGTTCGGAGTGGGTTTTATCGGTGAACACGCCGGTCGGGCAGATTTCGACCAGGTTACCGGAAAACTCGCTTTCCAGCGTGCCGTCTTCCGGACGACCAAAATACACGTTGTCGTGCGCACCATACACGCCCAGATCTTTTCCGTCGGCATAATCTTTGTAGTAACGCACGCAGCGGTAGCAGGCGATACAGCGGTTCATTTCGTGCGAGATGAACGGACCGAGATCCTGATTGCGGTGAGTACGTTTGGTGAAGCGATAGCGGCGGAAGCTGTGGCCTGTCATGACCGTCATATCCTGAAGATGACAGTTACCGCCCTCTTCACATACCGGACAGTCATGCGGGTGGTTAGTCATTAACCACTCCACCACGCTTTCACGGAACTCTTTCGCTTCGCCATCATCAATTGAGATGAAGGTGCCATCGGACGCCGGTGTCATACAGGACATGACAAGGCGGCCGCGGGTGTCTTCAGCGTTCTGGAATTGCTTCACCGCACACTGGCGGCAGGCACCCACGCTTCCCAGCGCCGGATGCCAGCAAAAATAAGGAATATCAAGGCCCAGAGACAGACATGCCTGTAGCAGGTTGTCCGCTCCGTTCACATCATATTCTTTACCGTCTACATGGATTGTAGCCATAGTGACATGCTTCCGTCAGGCTCGTCAGAAACGAGCGTTAATCAAATTCTTGCCCCTGCACACTGCAACAGGGACGGCGGCACAGGGCCAGCTCCCGTGGATAACGGCGAATTACCAGCGCGCTTTCAGCAGGTTTGGCTGAATACCGCCGATAGATCGGGTATTGCCAAACACCTGCGGCGCAATGCCGGCTTCAAACTCTTCACGGAAATATTTAATGGCGCTCTGCAGCGGCTCGACCGCACCCGGCGCGTGGGCACAGAAGGTTTTGCCCGGGCCAAGCTGGCGGCAAAGCTGCTCCAGGGTCTCAATGTCCCCCGGCTGGCCTTTTTTCTGCTCCAGCGCGCGCAGAATCTTCACGCTCCACGGCAGGCCATCACGGCATGGCGTACACCAACCGCAGGATTCGCGGGCAAAGAACTCTTCCAGGTTACGCACCAGTGAAACCATGTTGATTTCATGGTCCACGGCCATTGCCAGAGCGGTACCCAGACGGCTGCCGGCTTTACCAATGCTGGCAAATTCCATGGGCAGATCGAGGTGCTGCTCCGTTAAAAAGTCGGTCCCCGCGCCACCCGGCTGCCAGGCTTTAAAACGCAGGCCGTCGCGCATACCGCCGGCATAATCCTCAAGGATTTCGCGTGCGGTGATACCAAATGGCAGTTCCCACACGCCAGGGTTTTTCACCCGGCCGGAGAAGCCCATCAGTTTCGTACCGGCGTCGTCGCTTTTTGACAGACCTTTGTACCACTCGACGCCGTTGGCCAGAATAGCCGGCACGTTCGACAGCGTTTCAACGTTGTTCACGCAGGTCGGCTTGCCCCACACGCCCGCGCTTGCCGGGAAAGGTGGCTTGGAACGTGGGTTGGCACGGCGACCTTCCAGGGAGTTAATCAGTGCCGTTTCTTCACCGCAGATATAACGTCCCGCACCGGTGTGGACGAACAGTTCAAAATCAAAACCGGTACCCAGAATGTTTTTGCCCAACAGGCCTGCTTCAGTGGCTTCCGCAATCGCACGACGCAGATGCACTGCGGCTTCAATGTATTCGCCGCGCAGAAAGATGTAGCCCCGGTAAGCTTTCAGGGCAAACGCACTGATTAGCATGCCTTCCACCAGCTGATGCGGCATCTGTTCCATCAGCAGGCGGTCTTTATACGTGCCAGGCTCCATTTCATCGGCGTTACACAGCAGGTAACGGATGTTCATGGATTCATCTTTCGGCATCAGGCTCCACTTCAGGCCCGTCGAGAACCCGGCACCGCCGCGCCCTTTCAGGCCGGAATCTTTTACCAGTGAGACGATTTCGTCAGGTGCCATCCCTTTCAGAGCTTTTTCCGCACCGGCATAGCCGTTTTTGCTGCGATACTCATCAAGCCATACCGGCTGCTGATCCTCGCGCATGCGCCAGGTCAGGGGATGGGTTTCAGCAGTACGAATGATCTGTTTGATTGTCATTGATACTGCTCCAGCAAAGAGGCGATGCCTTCCGGCGTCAGATGAACGTGGGTATCTTCATCCACCATCATGGTTGGACCTTTATCACAGTTACCCAGGCAACAGGTCGGCAGTAAGGTAAAGCGACCGTCGGTTGTCGTCTGGCCAGGCTTAATATTCAGGTTTTCTTCCAGTGCCGCCTGAATCCCCTGAAAACCGGTGATGTGGCACACCACGCTGTCGCAGTAGCGAATCACGTGACGGCCAACAGGCTGACGGAAAATCTGACTATAGAACGTTGCCACGCCTTCTACGTCGCTGGCAGGAATTCCTAACACTTCTGCAATCGCATGGATCGCACCGTCAGGCACCCAGCCGCGCTGCTTCTGCACAATTTTCAGTGCTTCAATGGAGGCAGCGCGCGCATCTTCGTAATGGTGTTTTTCGTGCTCAATCGCATGGTGCTCTTCCGCACTCAGCACGAAGACCTCGTTAGGGTCGATCGTTTTAATAGCAATGTGTTGATCGTGCATAATTAGCGGTCCACGTCTGACATAACAAAGTCGATACTACCGAGGTATACGATCAGGTCGGATACCAGGCTGCCACGGATTACCGATGGAATCTGCTGCAGGTGCGGGAAGCTCGGTGTACGCACACGCGTGCGGTAACTCATCGTGCTGCCGTCGCTGGTCAGGTAGTAACTGTTGATCCCTTTGGTCGCCTCAATCATCTGGAAAGATTCGTTGGCCGGCATGACCGGGCCCCAGGAAACCTGCAGGAAGTGAGTGATCAGGGTTTCAATGTGCTGCAGCGTACGCTCTTTCGGTGGCGGCGTGGTTAACGGATGATCCGCCTTAAACGGCCCTTCCGGCATGTTGTTCAGGCACTGCTCCAGGATACGCAGCGACTGCCACATCTCTTCCATTTTCAGTTGTACGCGCGTATAGGCATCACTGATGCCCGCGCCCACAGGAACCTCAAAATCGAAGTTTTCATAGCCTGAGTAGGGGCGCCATTTACGCACGTCAAAATCGAGACCCGTTGCACGTAGTGCGGCACCGGTTGTGCCCCAGGCCAGCGCTTCTTCCATGTTATAGGCAGCTACGCCCTGCGAACGGCCCATCAGTACGGTGTTGCGCAGCGCCGCTTTGTCATACTCTTTCAGACGTTTTGGCATCCAGTCCAGGAAGTCACGCAGCAGGCGTTCCCAGCCTTTCGGCAGGTCATGTGCGACGCCGCCAATACGGAACCAGGCCGGATGCATACGGAAACCAGTAATCGCCTCCACCACGTCATAAATTTTCTGACGGTCGGTAAAGGCAAAGAACACCGGCGTCATGGCCCCGACGTCCTGAATAAAGGTGGAGATGTACAGCAGGTGACTGTTGATGCGGAACAGCTCTGAAAGCATCACGCGGATTACGTTAACGCGATCGGGCACCACGATGCCGGCCAGTTTTTCTACCGCCAGCACATAAGGCATTTCGTTGACGCAGCCACCGAGGTATTCGATGCGGTCAGTGTAGGGAATATAGCTGTGCCAGGACTGACGCTCGCCCATCTTCTCGGCACCACGGTGGTGATAACCAATATCCGGAACGCAGTCGACAATCTCTTCACCATCCAGCTGCAAAATGATGCGGAACGCACCGTGCGCGGAGGGGTGGTTAGGACCCAGGTTAAGGAACATGAAGTCTTCACTGGCAGTACTGCGTTTCATGCCCCAGTCTTCTGGCTTGAACGTCAGCGCTTCCATTTCCAGATCTTCTTTCTGTTTGGTCAGCGTGAAAGGATCAAATTCGGTGGCGCGCGCAGGGTAATCCTTACGCAGCGGGTGCCCTTCCCACGTCTGCGGCATCATGATGCGGGTCAGGTGCGGGTGACCATCAAAAGTGATGCCGAACATCTCCCAGGTTTCGCGCTCATACCAGTTCGCATTGGCGAAAATTTTCGTGATGGTCGGCACGTGCATATCGTTTTCAGACAATGCCACCTTGAGCATGATGTCGCGATTGCGTTCAATCGAAAGCAGGTGGTAGAAAACGGAAAAATCCGCGGCAGGTAACCCGGCGCGGTGGGTGCGTAAACGTTCGTCCATACCATGCAGGTCATAGAGCATGACGTAAGGCTTGGGTAATTTACGCAGGAAAGTGATGATTTCCAGTAGCTGTTCACGCTTAACCCATACCACCGGAATCCCGGTACGTGTTGCCTGAACAGTAAAGGCATCCGGCCCAAAACGATTACGCAATTCGCCAATTACCGGGTCATCCAGATGATCCCGGGTTTGCCATAGCGGCTGAGCGAGATCTTGCGTGGTCAAATCTGTCATACGTTACTCACCATTCCGGCCTGCTAACAGGCGCTCAAATGAAGGCGTCAGGATGGTGCCATGCATTAATTTGTGTATTGTCGCTGCAGGCACTAATTCCATCCATACGGTTAACTTAAACTTCGTCTGGTGTACGCAGGTTGGTTACTGCAATACGCTCGCCACGCTTACGTTCACGCTCAGACTGCATATTGGCACGGTAAACGCCCTGATCGCCGACCACCCAGGACAGAGGACGACGCTCTTTACCAATCGACTCCTGCAGTAACAGCAGAGCCTGCATGTAGGCTTCAGGACGCGGTGGGCAACCTGGAATGTAAACGTCAACCGGCAGGAATTTATCCACGCCCTGCACGACAGAATAGATATCGTACATGCCGCCTGAGTTAGCACAGGCCCCCATGGAAATGACCCATTTCGGCTCCAGCATCTGATCGTACAAACGCTGAATCACCGGGGCCATTTTAGTGAACGGCGTACCGGCAATAACCATAAAGTCGGCCTGACGCGGTGAGGCACGCATAACCTCAGCACCAAAACGCGCCACATCGTGCACGGCAGTGAAGGAGGTGGTCATCTCAACGTAGCAGCAGGAAAGACCAAAGTTGTAGGGCCACAGGGAATTCTTACGTCCCCAGTTCACCATGTCGTGCAGGGCATGTTCGAGCTTGCCCATGTAAACGCTGCGATGAACGTGCTGCTCCAGCGGATCGCTGACGATTTCCTGCTTTTGCAGAGGGTAACGGTCGTTCTCACCACCGTTTGGGTCTATGCGGGTGAGCGTATAGTCCATCTTATTGCCTCTCTTTTACTGCTTGTGAGGATTGGTGTGACTTACCGTGGGAGTTTTAACCACGATTCGGCGGCGTGCAGGAGTCCAGTCCAACGCGCCAATGCGCACCAGATAAACCAGGCCCGCCAGGAGCACCAAAATGAAAATTGCGGCTTCCACAAAGCCGACCCATCCACTTTCACGGATTGAGGTCGCCCATGCGTATAAAAAGAGAGCTTCGACGTCGAAGATAACGAAGAACATCGCCACCAGGTAGAATTTGGCGGATAAGCGGATGTGAGTATCACCCACGGACTCAATACCGGATTCGAAAGGCGTGTCTTTATGACGGGCACGAGCTCTGCCGCCTAACAGCCATCCTCCGGTCAACATAAACGCACAGAGGCCAAATGCGATGACGATAAAAACGATGAATGCCCAATGCTGAGCGATGATTTCGGTGGTAGTTGACATACTCATTGCTTACTCATCAAAAGTGGCGCTGGCATCCTGCTCTGGTTCTGGCAGCAAACTCACCACATCGATTCAAAGGGAAGGATAAAAACCTTACAAATTTTGCTGTTACTGTGCAATAAGCAGCAATTTTATGTGGTTTTTTACTCCTTTCTATAACCTTTTGTCAACTTTGACAAAAGTATCCAAACATTATTTTACACCTGCATCATATTATTAACATATGACGCGCGTGTTTCCAGCTAAATCGCTTCAGTCTGTAGGGGTAATTTCAGTGTAGCGGGTATTTCAACGTGTGGATCGCGTTATCAACGCGCATAGTTTGACAGGATTCGGCGGGATTGCCTTGCTTTTAGAAGGGCTATTTTGTTGATCCAGAACACAGAATTATCATTTTTGTGTTAAATTTAATCAGTTATCAGCCTGATTCGCATCAACAAATCTCCACTTCGTGCTTTCCCTTCCCCGCTCGCCCTGTTGACCAGAGTATGAACAGGTAATTGACAGAACAGGACTGAAAAAGAAAACCACGGGTCAGAAAAGCAGCAAAAAAAAGCCTCTTGTTCCGGTTACAGAACAAAAGGCGCATTTACTCAGATTAACGTGCCGGCAGATTTCGCATTTTTTGCGAAAGAAGACGGGATTTACTCTTCGTCGTCCAGCAGTAAGGCACCATCGGCATTGCCGATCATGTTGTAGGGATCGTGGGTAGACTGCATGGCGTTGAAAATGGCCAGCGCCAGTTCGTTGTCGTTGTCCGCGTTGCGGCACAGCAGATACTGAGTATCTGGCAGCACCGGTAATCCTTCTGCTGCACCCATTACGCGCAGTTCCGGGCTCATCATCTCCACCGGACGCGCGGTCACGCCTAAACCAGCTTTAACGGCAGCACGTACCGCTGCCAGCGTTGAAGCGACGTAAGAGATGCGCCAGGGAATGCCTGCTTCGTTCAGATGGTCAATCGCCATATCACGATAAGGGCTGGGTTCATCCAGCAATACCAGTGGGATCGCTTCCCCACGCTGGAACACATAGTCCGCTGCGCAATACCACAGGGTTGGCGATGTCCGCAGTACCTGATGTGTAAAGTTACCCGGACTGGAGGTGGTAACAACCAGATCGACTTCGCCCTGATTCAGCATTTCCATCATAAATGGATTGCGTTTCACACGAACGTCAATGGCCAGTTTGGGATAAACAGAGGTAACGCGGTTTAACAGGAACGGCAGAATGGTATCGGACGTATCGTCTGACGCCCCGATTGTCAGAACGCCCTGAATATTGCTGTACATCAGCGATGTGCAGGCTTCATCGTTAAAACGCAGAATTTTTCTGGCATAACCCAGAAGCTGAATGCCATGTTCTGTTAATAATTTGTTGCGGCCATGCCTGGCAAACAACTCTTTACCGACCAGTTGTTCCAGACGCTGCATCTGCTGACTTACTGCCGATTGCGTTCTGCATACCGCAGCAGCCGCGGCTGCAAAGGTGTTTAAATCCGCAACAGCAACAAAAGTTCGAAGCAGATCGAGATCGAGATTAAGTATCGGACGATTTGCATTAGTCATGTTTTTCTTCACTTATTAGAGTTTTAAGAACTACTATCCTGGTGTTATTACAAGCTTATCAAAGCGATAAGCGGTAATGATGCTTCATGCCGTCCCAGCACAGGGCCGACATAAAATTTACTTACGAAGGCGCACGGCACGTTCCTGTAAAACACGGAAGCCGTGACCTGAAGACAGAGACAACTTCTGTACCGAAGGCACTGGATGCAAAATTGCGGGAAGCTGTGTAGTTGTCTTTTTCAACCCCAAAAAAGTCATTACGCCGGGGTAAATGGGTCTGTCATACACACACGCTGTATCGCGTTTAATCACATCAAATAGTAAATTATACTTAATCATTTTTGACCGCAAAATGGAAATGTTTTTATGAAAAGCATTGCAAATTTTGATCGGATCGCATTTTCCAACACATCCCGCACGTCCTGTGCGCATTCAACCCGCCCAAAAACAGTGAATAAGACTTTTAGACAGGTAAACCTGTACTAAAGATGCTCTCTGTTTTTTAGACTGGCTTCAAAAAACGAAAAAAAGTCCTTAGAGATAAAATAGTTAACCGTATTAACGATTAATGCACGGCTGTCACACCCTACTTACGCTATGCACTATCGTGCAAAATTTATGCATCAATAAAGCATAATTAAACTATTTCATTTATGACGCATTAGGCCTGTTCTGATTTCACTATGTCGATTACGTTCCCTGTCGGCATAAAAAAAACAGCAACGCGCCAAACAAAGCCTTTTATCAGGCAGCATAAAAAACCATTAATGATGACTCAAGCAGAATTTTAAACCATACAGGGTCATAAGTAATATGCATTACGTCGTTTGGACGGAGACAAAGATGCTGAAGACGCCAAAACCACCTCGCGCCCTTCTTTTGTGTTCGTGAGGAGAGTACATTGTGCAGGTTTGTTTTCAGCGGCAGGCAAAAGGATTCTGCATATTAAGGCGGCCAAAAATGACTTTTCAAATTGATAAATCCGGCAAACTGGACAATGTGTGTTATGACATTCGTGGGCCGGTTTTAAAAGAGGCCAAGCGCCTGGAAGAAGAAGGTAATAAAGTTCTCAAGTTGAACATCGGTAACCCCGCGCCGTTTGGCTTTGAAGCGCCCGATGAAATTCTGGTGGATGTGATCCGTAACCTGCCCAGTGCACAAGGTTATTGCGATTCCAAAGGGCTCTATTCCGCCCGAAAGGCCATCATGCAGCATTATCAGGCGCGGGATATGCGCGATGTCACAGTAGAAGATATCTACATTGGAAACGGTGTCTCAGAACTGATCGTTCAGGCGATGCAGGCGCTGCTGAACAGCGGAGATGAAATGCTGGTTCCGGCACCGGACTATCCGCTCTGGACGGCAGCCGTGTCGCTGTCGAGCGGAAAAGCCGTGCACTATTTGTGTGATGAGTCCGCTGGCTGGTTCCCGGATCTGGATGATATTCGTAGCAAAATTACGCCACGCACTCGCGGCATTGTTATCATCAACCCCAACAACCCCACCGGTGCGGTTTACAGCAAAGAGCTGCTGATGGACGTGGTTGAGATAGCCCGTCAGCATAACCTGATTATATTTGCTGACGAGATCTACGATAAGATTCTCTACGATGCCGCACAGCACCACTCTATTGCCGCACTGGCACCGGACTTGTTAACGGTCACGTTTAACGGCCTGTCAAAAACCTACCGCGTGGCGGGCTTCCGTCAGGGCTGGATGGTGCTGAATGGTCCGAAAAAGCACGCAAAAGGCTATATAGAAGGGCTGGAAATGCTGGCTTCCATGCGCCTGTGCGCCAACGTTCCGGCGCAGCACGCAATTCAGACCGCCCTGGGGGGATATCAGAGCATCAGTGAGTTCATCGCACCGGGTGGTCGTCTCTACGAACAGCGTCAGCGTGCCTGGGAACTGATCAACGATATTCCCGGCGTCAGCTGTGTGAAGCCGGAGGGAGCGCTGTACATGTTCCCGAAAATTGATGCCAAAAAATTCAATATTCAGGACGACCAGAAGATGGTGCTGGACTTCCTGTTACAGGAAAAAGTGCTGCTGGTGCAGGGCACCGCGTTTAACTGGCCGTGGCCCGATCATCTGCGTATCGTAACCCTGCCGCGCGTCGATGACCTGGAAATGGCCATCAATAAGTTTGGCCGTTTCCTGCAAGGCTACCGCCAGTAGTCCTGTTGCATCTATACTGATGTCATTTTGGGGAGAGTTAACCTCTCCCCTGTCGTAAACAGGAATGACCATGACTCAAAGCCATTTCTTCGCCCACCTCTCACGCCTCAAACTGATTAACCGCTGGCCACTGATGCGTAACGTGCGGACCGAAAACGTCTCTGAACACAGTTTACAGGTGGCGATGGTCGCCCATGCGCTGGCCATCATCAAGAACAAAAAGTTTAACGGTAACCTGAATGCCGAGCGCATCGCGATGATGGCGCTGTACCATGATGCCAGTGAAGTGCTCACGGGCGATTTGCCTACCCCGGTGAAGTATTACAACGCGCAAATTGCCCATGAATACAAAAAGATTGAGAAAATCGCGCAGCAGAAGTTGATTGAGATGCTGCCCGACGAGTTGCAGGACGTTTATCGCCCGCTGATTGATGAACATCTGCACAGTGAAGATGAGAAAGCGGTAGTGAAGCAGGCCGACGCACTCTGCGCCTACGTTAAATGCCTGGAAGAGTTGTCGGCAGGCAACAATGAATTCTTACTCGCCAAGGCGCGGCTGGAAAAAACCCTGACTCAGCGTCGCTCGCCTGAAATGAGCTATTTTGTTGAGGTGTTTATCCCAAGCTTTAGCCTGTCTCTGGACGAAATCTCGCAAGATACACCGCTCTGATTCGGGCGGCCCGATGCCGCCACTCTGCACTTAAGGCTGGCTGTGAAAGGCAAACTTACCCGCTGGCTGTCTGGTAATGATTAGTGACGTCAGTGAAGTCAGGCGCAGCGCCACGTCATCCAGTCGCGGTGTCTCGTCTGGCGCATTGACAGCAATGACGGCACAGCCCGCCGACAGCCCGGCGATCACGCCAGCAGGCGCATCTTCAACCACAACACAGTCGGCTGGAGACAGTTTCAGCCTTTCGGCACCCAGCAGGTAGGGATCGGGTTCAGGCTTACCCTTTGCTACCTGCTCAGCCGTAATGAAGACCGCAGGCAGAGGCAGGCCCGCCGCTTTGTGGCGGGCATGAGCCACTGGCACAGAACCTGAAGTAACAATCGCCCAGGGGATCTGCAGTTCATTAAGCTGAGTGAGCAGCGCCAGGGCACCTGGTAACGCCTTCACACCGTCCGTATCTTCCGCTTCCGTTTTTTCCAGTGCCAGGAACTCGGCCTGAATCGCGGCCTCTGACTGACCGGCCATGAAATGACGCAGGGAGGTGATTGCCTGTTTACCGTGAATGAAGTCCAGAATCTCATCAGCCGCAATGCCATGACGTGCGCCCCAGTTAGACCAGGCACGTTCAACCGCCGGTAATGAATCCACTAAGGTGCCGTCTAAATCAAACAAAAAACCACTGTACTCCACACGTCACTCCTCATCAGGCGTTAATGATTTGCGCAATCTCGTTTACGCTTAAATGGTACTGGCGGGGACAAGTCTGCCATAAAGCCAGCATGCGTTGATACTTTTCCCACATCGGTGTTTGTGCATTGAAGCCGTGCGTGCCGGAATCAAAATGCGTGTAGCGCCCTTCCGTATTCACCATAAAGCGTACATAGCCAAGGTAGCGGGATTCCGTAGCCGCATCAAATCCCAGAAACGCCAGGCGCCGGGTATCGATCTCTCCTTCGGTTTTCAGATTAGACCAGGAAATCTGTAGCGCATGGTGCATTTCCATGATGTCGATGAGCGTACGGCAGGTGGCTTCAGAGAGTTCGCCGAACTCTTTATCCAGTTCACGCATCTGCAGGCTGTAGCCGCGCTCAATAATGGTCTGATAACGCCGAAAGCGCTCCGCATTCTCAGGCTCCAGCATCGCCATCATTTTGTACTGGTTCGCCAGAATTAAGCGTTGTGCGTGGGTCATTTCCATCTTTCTCTCCCTCAGCCCAGAGGCTGTTCAGGTTTTATACGATGGAAGGATGATGACACAGGGGGAGCGATGCGGAGGTTGCCACATCGCTTTTCATTGATTTAACCACAGATTCACATGCAATATTTCGGCACGCTGCAGGTTAGAGATCGTCCAGAAAAGTCCGGTCCAGTTGCTTAAAGGCGCGCTTCAGCAGATCGGCAAGCGCCTGATAGGTTGGCGTGCCTTCAACCGGCGCAATCGCCTGCCCTGCGGCTTCCAGTTTGGTGCGCACGTCATGAAACCAGCGCAGAAGCGTCGGCGGCAGCGGCGTGACTGAACGTTTGCCCAGCCACCACAATCCCTGCATCGGTAAACTGCAGGCGAAAAGCGCTGTCGCGACGGCAGGGCCCAGTTGCCCACCCATCGCGATCTGCCAGGTCAGTGTAAACACCGCCAGCGGGGGCATAAAGCGAATGGCAAAACGTGTGGCCGATGATACCCGGTTTTCGGGAAAGACCGGTGCCAGACGTTTATCATTGGGCCACGTCTTCATATAATGCTGTCCGCGCTGAAACATCCGGAACCAGCCCGTGTTAGATTGATTCGCCATGGCTCGCCTCAACTAATGCTGTATTTTTTGAAAAATAACTATAACGACACAACTTTACGTAACATCCTTCAAATCTTTTTGTCTTTAAAGGTGACTCCGGCTATTCTGACGCCGTTTTAGTCGCGTCAGTGTCGCAACCTTCTTTGTCACAGAGGCGATAAGACCCGTTTTAAGCGTGATTTAAAATTTATGCGTAAAAACTCAACTTTTTTTGCGTATAACGCATTATTTTGACCCGGGTATGACTTTTGTCATTAATCTGGCAGCTTCAATAGGCTACGCTGTATGTCTGATTGCGTTTTTTTTAGCCACTTTTAACAAATAGGTACTTCCATGTCGAGTAAGTTAGTACTGGTCCTGAACTGCGGCAGCTCATCCCTTAAGTTTGCCATTCTGAATCCCACCACCGGAGACGAATTTCTGTCAGGTCTGGCTGAATGTTTTCACCTGCCCGAAGCGCAGATCAAGTGGAAGCTTGACGGCCAAAAACAGGAAGCACCTTTAGGTGCTGGCGCTGCCCACAGCGAAGCACTGAATTTCATTGTTAAAACAATTCTGGCACAAAAACCAGAGCTTTCGGCACAAATCGCTGCAATAGGTCATCGCATCGTCCACGGCGGTGAAAAATTGACGCAATCGGTCGTGATCTCTGACGCTGTCGTTCAGGGTATCAAAGATGCCGCTTCTTTTGCACCGCTGCATAATCCTGCTGGCCTGATCGGCATTGATGAAGCGATGAAAAACTTCCCCCATTTGTCTGACAAGAATGTGGCGGTTTTTGACACCGCTTTCCATCAGACAATGCCGGAAGAATCCTATCTCTATGCGCTGCCCTATGCGCTCTACAAAGATCACGGCGTGCGTCGCTACGGTGCGCACGGTACCAGCCACTACTATGTGACCCACGAAGCGGCAAAAATGCTGAATAAGCCGCTGGAAACCCTGAATATCATCACCTGTCACCTCGGTAACGGTGGATCGGTTTCTGCCATCCGTAACGGCGAATGTGTGGATACCTCCATGGGGCTGACGCCGCTGGAAGGCCTGGTGATGGGCACCCGCAGCGGTGATATTGATCCGGCCATCATCTTCTTCCTGCACGATACATTGGGCATGAACGTGGATGCTATCAACAAGATGCTGACCAAAGAGTCCGGTCTGTTAGGGCTGACCGAAGTCACCAGCGACTGCCGCTACGTTGAAGATAATTACGCCACGAAAGACGATGCCAAACGCGCAATGGACGTATTCTGCCATCGCCTCGCCAAATACATCGGCAGCTATACTGCGCTGATGGACGGCCGTCTTGATGGCGTGATCTTCACCGGTGGTATCGGTGAAAATGCGGCGATGGTCCGCGAGTTAACGCTGAAGAAACTGGCTCTGCTGGGCTTTGAACTCGATCATGAACGCAACCTGGCCGCGCGTTTTGGTAAAGCGGGCTTCATCAACAAAGAGGGCACGCGTCCGGCACTGGTTATCCCAACGAATGAAGAGTTAGTCATCGCCAGGGACGCCGCGCGTCTTACCGCCTGATATCCTTTCTCCGTCAGCTCAGGCTGACGGTGTTATTTTGACACCCAGTGAACTCTGAGAGGTGCAATCGTGTCACGTACAATTATGCTCATTCCGACCGGCACCAGCGTCGGCTTGACCAGCGTTAGCCTTGGCGTTATTCGCGCCATGGAACGTAAAGGCGTTCGACTGAGCGTTTTCAAACCCATTGCTCAACCACGCGCCGGTGGCAATGCGCCCGACCAAACCACCAGCATCGTACGCAAAAATTCCGGTATTCCTGCGGCAGAACCGCTGCCCATGTCACGCGTTGAATCCTTGCTGGGATCCAATCAGCAGGACGTGCTGATGGAAGAAATTATTGCCCGCTATCATGCGAATACGCAGGATGCAGAAGTGGTGCTGGTGGAGGGCCTGGTGCCCACGCGCAAACATCAGTTTGCCAGCGCCCTTAACTACGAAATTGCTAAAACGCTGAACGCTGAAATTGTGTTTGTGACCGCGCTGGGTAATGACTCGCCGGCCCAGCTTAAAGAACGTATCGAACTGACGCAAAGCAGCTTTGGCGGTGCGAAGAATAAAAACATCACCGGCGTCATTATTAACAAGCTGAACGCGCCGGTCGACGAACAGGGCCGGACGCGTCCCGACCTGTCTGAAATCTTCGATGATTCCACGAAGGCCAGCATTGCCAATATCAATCCCGACCAATTGTTTGCCAACAGCCCGTTGCCCATCCTGGGTTGCGTGCCGTGGAGCTTTGATCTGATCGCGACCCGCGCGATTGATATGTGCCGCCACCTGAACGCGCGCATCATTAATGAAGGTGAAATTCAGACGCGCCGCGTGAAGTCGGTAACCTTCTGTGCCCGCAGCATTCCTCATATGCTTGAGCACTTCCGTCCAGGCTCGCTGCTGGTCACCTCCGCAGACCGTCCGGATGTACTGGTTGCCGCCTGTCTGGCCGCCATGAACGGCGTAGAGATTGGGGCTATTCTGTTAACCGGTAACTACGAGATCGACGAGCGGATCGCCAAACTGTGCGAACGCGCGTTCCAGACCGGTCTGCCGGTCTTTATGGTCAAAACCAATACCTGGCAGACATCACTGAGTCTGCAAAGCTTCAATCTGGAAGTGCCGGTAGACGACACACAGCGCATTGAGAAAGTGCAGGAATATGTCGCAGGCTACATCAATGCAGACTGGATTGAGTCGCTGACCGCCACCTCTGAACGCAGCCGTCGTCTGTCCCCGCCGGCATTCCGTTATCAGTTGACCGAGCTGGCACGTAAAGCCGGTAAACGCATCGTCCTGCCAGAAGGTGATGAGCCTCGCACCGTGAAAGCGGCCGCGATCTGTGCCGATCGCGGCATTGCGACCTGCGTGCTGTTAGGTAACCCGGATGAAATTCAGCGCGTGGCCGCAGTACAGGGCGTTGAGCTGGGTAAAGGCATTGAGATTGTTGACCCTGAAGTGGTTCGCCAGAACTACGTTCCGCGTCTGGTTGAACTGCGTAAAAACAAAGGTATGACCGAAGTGGTGGCGCAGGAACAGCTGGAAGACAACGTGGTGCTCGGTACCATGATGCTGGAGCGTGGCGAGGTAGACGGCCTGGTTTCAGGTGCGGTGCATACCACGGCCAATACCATTCGTCCGCCGTTACAGCTGATTAAAACCGCCCCGAACAGCTCTCTGGTCTCGTCGGTATTCTTTATGCTGCTGCCGGAGCAGGTGCTGGTCTATGGCGACTGCGCGATTAACCCGGATCCTACCGCTGAACAGCTGGCTGAAATTGCTATCCAGTCTGCCGATTCCGCCAAAGCCTTCGGTATTGATCCGCGCGTGGCGATGATCTCCTACTCGACCGGTAACTCCGGAGCAGGAAGCGACGTCGAAAAAGTGCGCGAAGCTACCCGTCTGGCACAGGAAAAACGCCCGGATTTGGTCATTGACGGTCCGCTGCAGTATGACGCGGCGATTATGGAAGACGTCGCGAAATCGAAAGCGCCAAACTCGCAGGTCGCGGGTCGCGCAACGGTATTTATCTTCCCGGATCTGAATACCGGTAACACCACCTATAAAGCGGTGCAGCGCTCAGCCGATCTGATTTCTATCGGGCCGATGCTGCAAGGGATGCGTAAACCCGTTAACGACTTGTCGCGCGGTGCGCTGGTGGACGACATCGTCTATACCATTGCCCTGACAGCAATTCAGTCACTCCAGGCGGAAGGCCAGTAACAAACCGCCTGACCGGTAGTGAGAACAAAGAGCATGCAGCCCGCATGCTCTTTTTTTATTGCAATGTCACATCCAGCGCACGTAAATGCTGTGGCTGCCAGGAAAGCATAACCTCGCTCCCCGGTTTCCACTCAGGCGCGACATCGGATGAGGCCAGTTTCACCATAAAATTCCCCTGCCCGGCCACGTCGGTCAGCATGCGGACATGATCACCCAGATAGATAAACTGTTGAATGGTAGCCTGCACAGACTGGTCGCCCGGTTTTGGTGCGTTCACGTTGATGCGTTCGGGCCGGATGCTGAGCTGGATACGTTTGCCAGGCGAACTGGGTCGGACTTTCAGCGCGTCCAGATGAACGCCATTATCCAGTGCCACCTGATAATACTCGCCCTTTTGACCCGATTGTGTGGCTAACAGGCAGTTATTTTCGCCGATAAACTGTGCAACAAAGGCATTATCTGGCTGCTCATAAAGCTTACTCGGGCTGTCCATCTGCTGAATCATGCCATCATTAAACACCGCGACCCGGTCTGACATGGTCATTGCTTCGCTCTGGTCATGCGTGACGTAAACGATGGTCAGCCCAAGCAGGTTGTGCAGTTGCTTGATTTCCATCTGCATATGCTCACGCAGCTGTTTATCCAGTGCCCCTAACGGTTCATCCATCAGGATCAGCCTGGGTTCAAAAACCAGTGCCCGCGCCAGCGCTACACGTTGCTGCTGGCCACCCGACATCTGGGCAGGATAGCGATCGGCCAGCGAGGTCAGTTTAATCATATCCAGCACGCGCTTAACCCGCACTTTGATATCCGCTTTGCTCAGGCGACGTATGGATAGGGGAAATGCCAGATTCTCCGCCACGGTCATATGGGGAAACAGCGCATAATTCTGAAACACCATGCCGATATCACGCTGATGGGGCGGCAGCGTGTGCAGGGGTTTATCACGCAGCAGAATCTCGCCATCGGTGGGCGTTTCAAAGCCCGCCAGCATCATCAGGCTGGTGGTTTTCCCCGATCCTGAGGGCCCTAACAGCGTCAAAAACTCCCCTTCTGCCACGTCCAGATTAAGGTTGCGCACCACCAGCTTGTCGCCGTCGTAGCTCTTTTTGATATTCCTGAAACTGACAAAATTTCTCATGGCGTACTCTCGAAAACAGGATGGAAAGGGTTTCGGCACGATTCATGCATCATCCGTTTGACATGCGAATCCTGGCGGGCCTTTTTTTAGCACTACCATAACGCCGCTGATTCGCACAAGCAGAATTTGACAAAATAAAACGAACGGGCTTGCAAAGCCTTCTTGCAGGCCATTGTATTCTATTGTCTTTTTAAATTTAACATTACCTTAACGTGAATGAGATCACAGAATCAGGCAAGATAAGAGGTTGCACACTTGTGGTGCCTCAGGGAGAAACTGAGGCGATTTGCAGGTGATGTTCCAGACGGGCAAGGACAGGCGCGAACGCACTGGGGATATCCGCTTCGTCAACGCAGGCATAGCCCAAAAGTAACCCACGCTGCGGCGTGCCTTGCAGGTAGTAGGAAGACAGCGGGCGCGTCAGCACACCGCACTGTTCAAGCTCAGCGCTGAACGCCACATCGTCGATGCTGTCGGGCAGTCTGAGCACCAGATGCAGCCCCGCATTGCTGTGATGCACAATCCAGTCGGCCCCCAGCGACTGGCTGATCACGGCGACCAGCGCCGCGCGGCGACGACTGTAGATCTGCCGCATCCGCCGTACATGAGCCGCATAGTGCCCTTCGCGGATAAACGCGGCCAGCGTGAGCTGCACCAGCCCATAACCGCCGCGATAGAGCTCGGAGTGCGCCATTTTCATACGCGTAGCCATGGATTTAGGCACCACCATGTAACTGAGTCGAATGCCGGGATACAACGTTTTGCTGAACGTCCCCAGGTATATGACAGGCGCATCCGCCGCCAGCCCTTGCAGCGCGGGTATCGGGCTGCCGGAAAAACGGAACTCGCCATCGTAGTCATCTTCCACCACCCAACTGCCGCTGCGCTTCGCACGCTCCAGTAACTCATGCCGCCGTTGCAGGCTCATCACCGCACCCAGTGGATACTGATGGGAAGGCGTCACGCAGATTAAACGCGGCGCAGGGCTGTCAGGCTGCTCCGGGGGCAGCACCAGCCCCTGCTCGTCAACCGGCGTAGGGATCAGCGTAACGCCGTTCACCGCCAGCACGTTACGAATGCCCCAGTAGCCAGGTTCCTCTACCAGCGCCCGGTCACCCGGATCGCACAGCATCTTTGCCAGCAGATCCAGCGACTGATGCGTGCCTGCGGTCACCAGTACCTGCTCGGGGCTGCAGTTGACGGAACGAATCACCCGCAGGTAATCGGCCAGCGCCTGTTGCAGCTCGGTGCAGCCGCCGTGGCTGGCATAGCTCAGGTTCTCAACGGGCAGGCGTCGGCTCAGACGAAGCTGGATTTTGCGCCAGATGTCGTGCGGCATGTGACTGACATCCGGTACGCCGGGCATAAACGCCCCCCACTGATGACTTCCGGCACCGCTGTTTGCCAGTAATCGCGATCCCCGACGGGACAGCCTGACGGGCTTCATTGGCGCCGAAACCGGCCTGACCAGCGGCCCGCCTGGCACCTCTTCAGGCAGCACCGCACTGACAAACGTGCCGCTGCCTGTGCGGGTTTGTAAGTACCCCTCTGACTGCAACTGTTCATACACGGCCAGTACGGTATTGCGTGAGACCGCGAGTTCGCGAGCAAGGTCGCGGCTGGCGGGCAGCCGTGTTGCGGTGGCAATGGATCCATCCTGAATCGCCGCCTGCAGCGCGTCATACAGTCGCTTATTCAGCGTACCGCCGGACAGCGCGGCCAGCCGTTGTGCAAGCAGGTCACCGAGTAAGCTTCGCAAAATTGGTACCTCAAAATAAAAAAAACTGGCTCTGGATTATAAAACCCTGAAAACGCTAAAACCAAGAAGGCAAATTCCACTGTAACAATATGGAAACAAACACCACGAGGTCGCGTTATGAGTAACAGTGAAGTGCAGGTCCGTCGTCTCAATGCCACGCCACGCGGCGTGGGCGTCATGTGCGATTTCTATGCGGTGAAAGCTGAAAACGCCACGCTGTGGGATCACGAGGGCCGCGAAATCATCGATTTCAGTGCCGGCATTGCCGTACTGAACACCGGACACCGTCATCCTAAGGTCATCGCCGCCATCAAAGAACAGCTCGACTGTTTTACCCATACTGCATTTCAGATCGTGCCCTATGAAAATTACATCGCCCTTGCGGAAAAACTGAATGCGCGGGTGCCCGTCAACGGCCCTGCTAAAACCACCTTTTTCTCCACCGGCGCGGAAGCGGTTGAGAACGCGGTAAAAATTGCCCGCGCGGCGACCGGCCGTCCCGGCATCATCGCGTTTACCGGCGCGTTTCACGGGCGCACCAACATGACGATGTCGCTGACCGGCAAAGTGACCCCGTACAAAACCGGTTTCGGTCCTTTTGCTGGCTCAGTATTTCATGCCCGCTACCCGAATGCACTGCATGGCTGTAGCGTCGAGGACGCGCTGGAGAGTGTACAAACGATTTTTCGCTGCGATATCAGCCCGCAGCAGGTCGCAGCGATCATTTATGAGCCGATCCAGGGTGAAGGCGGTTTCAATGTCGCACCGGCGGCCTTCGTCACCGCGCTGCGTAAGCTGTGCGATGAACACGGCATCCTGCTGATTGCCGATGAGATTCAAAGTGGTTTTGCCCGCACCGGGAAACTGTTTGCCAGTGAGTACTATTCCGATGTGCAGCCTGACCTGATTACCATGGCGAAAAGCCTGGCCGGCGGGATGCCGTTGTCGGCCGTGTCCGGACGGGCTGAGATTATGGATGCCCCGTTACCCGGCGGGCTGGGTGGCACCTATGCGGGAAGTCCTCCTGCCATTGCAGCCGCACTGGCCGTACTGGAGGTGATTCGTGAAGAGAACCTGTGCGAGCGCGCCCTGCAACTGGGCGGGCAACTGGCCGAAACGCTGAAAGGCGCGGGTTGTAACGCGCTGGCGGACGTGCGTGGGCGGGGTTCGATGATAGCGGCTGAGTTCTGCGACAGCACAGGAAAACCGCGCGCGGACATCGCCAAAGCCATCCAGCAGGCGGCACTTGACGAAGGCTTACTTCTGCTCACCTGCGGTGTCCACGGTAACGTGATTCGCTTCCTTTATCCGCTGACCATCCCGGATGCGCAGTTCCGCACGGCATTAAATCTGCTGAACCGCATTCTCGGTCAACACTAAGTTGAGCTGGCTGGCTGCCCGTTCCGCAGTCAGCTGAGCTGATGGCATCAGGATTGCAACGCAAACACCAGGCAGTGAGTTCTGCCTGACAAGAATAATTCAGGAGTTCGGGGATGATGAAAAAAATAGCGGCAATGGTGCTGGCAGCCGTGGCGCTGCAGGCACAGGCGGAAACCCTCACGGTAGTGTCCTTCGGCGGGACGAATAAAGACGCACAGGATAAAGCGTTCTATAAGCCGTTCATGGCCGCGGGAAAAGACAGCATCGAAGCAGGCGAATATAACGGTGAGATGGCCCGCATCCGCGCCATGGTCGAAACCAAACAGATCGGCTGGGACGTCGTCGAACTGGAAACTCCGGAACTGGAGCGCGGTTGTGAAGAAGGTCTGTTTGAAACCCTGGACTGGAGCAAAATTGGCAATAAAGCGGACTTTGCCAAAGGCAGCGTCAGCGAATGTGGTGCCGGTTTCTTCGTCTGGTCAACGGTACTGACCTACGATGGCAACAAACTGAAAACCGCCCCCACGAGTTGGGCCGATTTTTGGGATGTTGAAAAATTCCCGGGCAAACGTGCGCTGCGTAAGAGCGCAAAATATACCCTGGAAATCGCGCTGATGGCGGATGGCGTGAAGCGTGAAGATGTTTATAAGGTGCTGGCCACACCTGCGGGCGTGGATCGCGCCTTTAAGAAGCTTGATGTACTCAAGCCCCATATTCAGTGGTGGGAATCCGGGGCACAGCCGCTGCAGTGGCTGGTATCAGGCGACGTGACGCTGGCCTCGGCCTATAACGGCCGTATCGGCACCGCCCAGGCAGAAGGCCATAACTTTAAAATCGTCTGGGATGGCAACCTGTATGACTTCGATAACTGGGCGATTGTGAAAGGCTCAAAACATAAAGCGCTGGCAGAGAAATTCATCGCCTTCTCGCTGCAGCCTGAGAACCAAAAGGTCTATGCCGAAAATATTCCTTATGGCCCCGCCAATATCAAAGCAGGCAAACTGCTGGCGGCGGATCGTCTGGCTCAACTGCCAACAGCGCCCGAAAACATGGCCAAAGCCGTACAGGTTAACGCCACGTTCTGGCTGGAGCATGGTGAAGAACTGGAACAGCGTTTTAACGCCTGGGCCGCGAAATAACCTGCTGCCGGACGCGATCCGGCAGCCCCTTTTCAGGAGGTCGGCATGAGTCAAAACCCCGTGATGGATTCAGCGCCCGTCAGAAGTACAGAACGCGCGTTCAGCCTGCGCCACTCGTTCAACCGGGCAGGTTGGTTAAAAACACAACGCTCTCTGTTTTTAGTGGCCCCGTTACTGATTTTCGTCGTGGTGTGCTTTTTATTCCCTATCGGCTCTATCCTCAGCATGAGCGTGAGCAATCCTGAGCTTAATGACGCCTTACCCCAAACCAGCCAGGCCCTGGCGAAATGGGACGGTAAAGCGCTACCGGATGAGAGCCTGTATGCACTGCTTGCAAAAGAAGTCAGCGCGGCACGCGAACAGGGCCAGATTTCGGGGATTGCGAAGCGGTTAAGTTATGAAGATAACGCGTTTCGCCGCCTGATCCTGGCCGTACCGCGCCAGGCGCCCGAGGATGGCCTTAACGTCAAAGCCACCCTTATCGACAAACAGCCCCTGTGGGGCGAGTTATCCACCTGGCAAACCCTGAAGCGCGTAGCAAAGCCTTATACCAGCTATTACCTGCTGTCGGTGTTTGACCATAAAGTCGATGCCAGAACGGGTGAAATCACCGCGCAGTCGCCGGATCAGGCGCTGTATGTCAACGTCCTGCTGCGCACCTTATGGATGGCCACCGTCGTGACGTTATTGTGCGTGGGGCTGGGTTATCCGCTGGCCTACTGGCTGGCGAAACAGCCTTCTAACCGGGCCAATCTGTTGATGATTATGGTGCTGCTGCCCTTCTGGACCTCACTGATTGTGCGGACGGCCAGCTGGATTGTGCTGTTACAGTCCGGCGGATTAATCAACCGCACGCTGATGGGCACCGGGCTTATCGACAGCCCGCTCACCCTGGTGTTTAACCGGGTGGGGGTTTACATCTCCATGACACATATATTGCTGCCTTTTATCGTGCTGCCGCTGTATGCCGTAATGAAAGGCATATCCCCCAGCTACGTCCGCGCAGCGGTGTCGCTGGGCGCGCATCCGTTTGTCGCCTTCTGGCGCGTCTATGTGCCGCAGACCTTTGCCGGGATCACCGCAGGTGCGTTGCTGGTGTTTATGATGGCGATTGGCTACTACGTGACGCCAGCCCTGCTGGGCGGCCCGGACGACCAGATGGTCAGCTACTTTGTCGCCTTCTTTACTAACAGCACGATGAACTGGGGCATGGCCGCCGCCCTGGGCAGCCAGTTACTGATCATTGTCACGTTACTGTATGTGGTCTATTCGCGCGTTACCCGCACTTCTTCTGAAGCTGCGGTGCGTTAAGGAGCAAATGATGAGACAACAAGGTTCCACGCTGCTGCGGGTCTGGCGTTACCTGTTTAATTTTTACGGTGCAGCCGCCCTGCTGTTTTTAATAGTGCCGGTGCTGGTGATCGTGCCGTTGTCGTTTAACGCCAGTTCGTTTTTAAGCTATCCCCTCAGTGGCTTTTCATTGCGCTGGTACGACGCGTTTTTCCATTCTAACGAATGGCTGGGCGCGCTGATGAACAGCCTGCTGGTGGCTCCGCTGGCTACCCTGCTGGCCACCGTGCTGGGCGTACTGGCCGCGATGGGCCTGGTACGGGGCGACTTTCGCGGTAAAGCGCTGGTGATGGCAGTCATCATTTCACCGATGGTGGCACCGGTGGTGATCATCGCGGTGGGCATGTTTTTTTTCTTTGCCAAACTGTCCCTGCTAAACAGCTATCTCGGGCTGGTTCTGGCTCATGCGCTGCTGGGCGTCCCGTTTGTGGTGATCACGGTCGTGGCCGTCCTGAAAAGTTACGACACCAACCTGACGCGCGCCGCCGTCAGTCTCGGCGCCTCACCACTGCTGGCGTTTTGTAAAGTCACCCTGCCGCTGATTGCACCGGGCGTGTTTTCCGGGGCGTTATTTGCCTTCGCGACCTCCTTTGATGAAGTGGTCGTCACGCTGTTTCTTGCCAGCCCTACGCAGCGGACGCTACCGATTCAGATGTTTGCCGGTATCCGCGAGAACCTCGATCCCACCATTGCAGCGGCAGCCACCATTATGATTGCGGCCTCTCTGTTGCTCCTGATAGTGATGGAAGTGCTGCGCCGCCGTGGCGAAAAAATGCGTCAGCCGCAGCCGGTCTGATCCTCTTTACTTGCTTTGCGCACGCACCACACCGCCCTTTCTACTGAGAGGGCGATTTTTTATTGATCCCGGGCACAGGCGCGTGATGTCAGCCACGATCCTCACAATGGGTTAACGATCAAATGTCTTAATGCAATACCTGACTGAGACATCGTCAAGACAGACTGGCGCGGTGGCGGAAAAGCGAAAGCCGACGCCCGAGGAAGAATGACGCTGCCCGCCAGGAAAAGGCTGCCGTCAATCATCTCGTGGAGCGCGTTGCCGCAAAAGAAGGAAGGATGCTTTGCGAACGGCAAGGCGTTCGCAAAGCAGAAAACTCAGTTGCTGTTTTCGTTATTGCGGCTCAGCCACAACGACAGCGCTTTGAGTGAATCATCGGTAAACTCGTCGCAACGGGCGGTGATTTCATCCGGCGTCATCCAGAAGATTTCATCAACCTCTTCTTCCTGCATCGCAAACGGGCCGTGAGAGACGCAACTGAACAATCCGCCCCAGACGCGGCAGTGCTCATCTTCGAAATAGAACTTGCCATGCTCCGCAAAGGGCACGTCGGCAATACCCAGCTCTTCTTCCGCTTCACGTCGGGCAGATTCCAGCATATCCTCACCGCTCTGCACCACGCCGCCTGCCGTCGCATCCAGTTTACCCGGCATAAAATCTTTGATTTCAGTACGGCGCTGAACCAGTATTTTCCCCATACCATCGTGAACCACGATATAGGTCGCGCGGTGACGTAAGCATTGTGCACGCATCTGCGCGCGCGTAGCCTGCGCAACGACTTCATTCTCTTCGCTTACGATATCGACCCACTCGATCTCGCCACCAGCAGTTTGATCCACCATCCGTAACCCTTTCCTGTTTAGCGTGTCTTCATGCACGCGCTGTTTGCCACATCTATATCATAGTGTGTCGTAAGGTAATCACTTATGACAACTTGAGCAAGCGCCGATCGCTAGCGATGTTTACCGCTCTCCGTCAACCACAACTGCACCGATGCACGCTGCCACTGAAACTCAGCATAATGCTGTAAACGGGTTGGCAGGGGATCACCGTGAAGCGCCAGTCGATTAAGCATGACAGCCAAATCGGTATCTGCAATCGACCACTCACCAAAAAGGTTTTGCTGCCCTTCCGGTAACAGCCGCTGTACGGCACTTATCAGCTTATCGGCCGCCTGAAGCGCAGCGGGCGTAAGCGGCGCAAAGCGCTCTGCGGCGAACAGCACTTCTGTGGGACGCTCCTGTCTGATCGGCAGCAAATCACTGCGTAGCCAGGCCTGAATCTCCCGGGCGCGCGCGCGTTTCTCGCGATCTTTAGGATAGAGCCGTTCAAATTCTGGCGCGGCAAAGCGCTCTTCAAGGTATTCACAAATGGCTGAGGACTCACTCAGCATAAACTCATCAACCTGTAACGTTGGCACACGGCAGGTCAGTGACAGGCTACGGTAGGTGTCGTCAAGCTGCTGGTTTTGGGATAAATCAATGCGCCTGACGCTAAAAGGGATCCCCTTTTCCGTCAGCGCAACGTAAACCGACATCACATAAGGACTGAAAAACGATGAATCTGACCACAGGGTAATGGAGGGGTAATTCATCTGCTACCTCGATATCGCTGACAGGGGTGCATCATGTTTACCGATTTTTATTTCTGAAAACAACCCGGTGCTGGTCCGATGTTTGCCGCCACCGCACGAAATTACGAAGCGGCTCACGCCAGCCGGGAACGACTCTTCTATGATGAAGTAAGCAAAAAAGAAAAAATCAGACGGAGCCGCACTATGCATATCTTAATGACCGGTGGAACCGGGCTTATTGGCCGCCATCTTATTCCGCAGTTACAGGCGCGTGGTCACACGATCAGCGTGGTGACCCGCGATGTCGTAGCCGCACGGGAAACGCTGGGCGAAAATATCGCCTTCTGGTCTGGCCTCGCACAGCAGCATTCGCTGGATGGGGTGGATGCCGTGATCAACCTGGCCGGTGAACCGATTGCCGATAAACGCTGGACCGAGCCGCATAAGCAGCAACTGTGCGAGAGCCGCTGGCAAATCACAGAACGTATTGCCTCACTCATCAATGCCAGCACCACGCCGCCGCGCGTGTTGATTTCGGGGTCGGCGACCGGCTTTTACGGCAACAGTGGTGAAGTGGTCCTGACCGAAGAGGATCCCGGCCAGAATGAATTTACGCATACGCTCTGTGCCCGTTGGGAACAGCTGGCACTGACGGCACAAAGTGACCGGACGCGCGTCTGCCTGCTGCGCACCGGCGTGGTGCTGGCGCGTGAGGGCGGCGCCCTGAGCAAAATGAAACTGCCGTTCAGGCTCGGCGTCGGTGGCCCGCTCGGCAGCGGTAAACAGTATATGCCGTGGATCCACATCGATGACATGGTCAACGGCATCCTGTGGCTTCTGGATCATGACGACTGCCAGGGCCCGTATAACATGGTCGCGCCCTATGCGGTGCGCAACGAGCAGTTTGCCGCCACGCTGGGCGAGGTCATGCACCGCCCGGCTTTCATGCGCACGCCCGCCAGCGCCATTAAGCTGATGATGGGCGAATCCTCGGTGCTGGTGCTCGGTGGACAACATGTGCTGCCTAAACGGCTGGAGGCCGCAGGGTTTCGCTTCCGCTGGTATGACCTGCATGATGCCTTAAAGGACGTGGTTAAGGGGTAATGCCGGGGGAGCCTGTGGCTCCCCTTCTTCTATTGCGATGTTACTGCGGACCCTGACTTGCGCGCTGTACGTTGCGCGCCATGATGAGGCTGCGGCACACGGATAATAAACGTCAGCACCCCGGCAAAGAGATACAAGCCGGTATAAGCCCACACCACCCCGACGATATCAAAAAACGGCAACAGCATAGAGGCGATGGCCGGCGCGACAAAATTGCTCATCCCCGCTGACAGGTTATAAACCGAGACCGCCGCGCCCTGATGATGCGGCTCCAGCGTGGGAAAGACGGCCGTCATCGGCACAAACGCCGCGACGAAAATCCCCAACATGACGGCCGGAATAAGGGCGACCATGAAGTTATGACCGGCATAAACGGGCAGATAGTAGAATGCCAGACTGGAGAGCGCCATGCCCAGACAGCCAAACCAGCGCACCTGACGGATCCAGCCAATCCGCTCGCCCATGATGCCCCAGAAGATATTGGTGAAGATGGTGACAAAGAAAAACACCGCCCAGATTTGTAACCACTCCGACAAGGTGAAACCCAGCCGATCCACAAACAGCAGCGGCATGATGATGGCAAAACCAAACAGCGACAGCGTATTAATAATGCGGATCAGGCAGGCGTAAAACACATGCTGATTAGTAAACAGGATGGTCACCGCCCGGGACATTTCCGTCATTTTCTCGCGCATCGGTAAGTTCACGCGTGAGCGGTCGACCGGCACATGGCGCAGGCTAAAAAACGCCAGTACGCCACCGCAGGCCACCCAGGCAATCGCCAGCCATAATGTCCCGGTTTCACCAAGAGAGGGAATAATCAGGCTGGGCAGATAGCTTCCTACCACACCAATCCCTACCGAATACATTGCCCAGAACCAGCCCGTCGCCGCCGCGAGGCGTTCACGCGGTAACACCTGGACCAGCAGCATCATAAAAGAATAGATAAACAGCGGATAAGCCAGGCCGCGAATGCCGTAGAACAGCAGCATAAGGGGATAATTACGCAGTCCCAGCCCCAGGCTCATGAACAGGGCATGCATAACAATCCACAAGACAAAACCGATTAACATGGCGCGCTGAGGCGTAATCAGTTCCGCCACCACGCCGGAGGCCCAGGCGGCAAGCGCGACCGCTAAACCGTAACAGGTAAACACCAGCGCCGACTGGCCCGGCGTGAAGCCCATATCGGTGATATGGCGTGACAGAAATGCCATTTCGAAACCGTCTCCTGCCATAAAAATCGCAATGGCGACGAATCCCCAGATCAGCTGTTTGGGCAAGCCAAACCAGTACGCAGTTGCATGCATAACGATGGTCCTTCTCTGTTCGGTTACAGGTGAATCAGGCCAGTGAACGGGTCTGAACTTGTTGGTGATATAGCGCGCGGAATCGTGCCAGACGTTGTTGCAGCACCGCGCGAACTTCGGGGTCCGGCAGATAGCGCGCCTGCACGGACGGTTTGCGGCATACGGTCGCTTCATCACCGCCCGTCGCCAGCCAGGCCAGTCGCGCCGCCCCCAGCGCGCCGGACGCGCTGGCCGGATGCGTCACCACCGGAGAGTCCAGCACATCGGCAATCAGCTGCGCCCACAGGCTGCTGCGTGCGCCGCCACCAGTCAGGCTGAACTGCGTGATGTCCTGCCGTCCGTCGCCCAGAACGGCCAGACCGTCGGCCAGGCCAAACGCGACACCTTCCAGCACCGCGTACCCCATGAGGGCGCGCTGGGTTTCATGGCGCAGGTCATAAAACGCGCCCGTGGCATCAGGGTCGTTATGCGGCGTGCGCTCGCCAGAGAGATAGGGCAGGAAAAGTGGGGCCCGCTGTTTCTGTGTTGGGCTCAGCTCAGCCACGTCCTCAAGCAGTTGATTTTCACTGACCGACAGCAGCTGACATACCCAGCGCAGGCAGCTTGCAGCACTGAGCATGACGCTCATCTGGTGCCAGCGACCAGGCAGCGCATGGCAGAACGCATGCACACCGGACTGCGGATCGGCCCGTAGCCGATCGTTGACCACAAAAATCACGCCGGAGGTCCCAAGGGAAATAAACGCATCGCCAGGGTGGATGGCACCGACGCCGACCGCTGACGTAGCGTTATCGCCACCGCCGCCGGCAACGATCACCGCTGTCGACAGGCCCCATTCGCGGGCAAGGTCAGGTCGCAACGTGCCGCTGACCGCATTGCCCTCCACGATTTCAGGCAGCTGCTCGCGACGCAGCCCTGTCGCGGCCAGTAGCGCGTCTGACCAGTCGCGCGTCGCCACGTCCAGCCATAATGTCCCGGCGGCATCGGAGGGATCCGTCACCCACCGTCCGGTTAACCGCCAGCGCAGGTAATCTTTCGGCAACAACACTTTGCTGATGCGGCTAAAGCAGGCGGGCTCGTGCTGCGCAACCCAGCGCAGTTTGGGTGCCGTAAAGCCCGGCATGATCATGTTGCCGCTGATTTGCATCATCTCGGGATGGTGCTGATGTAGCCAGTTACATTCCGCCGCGCTGCGCGTGTCGTTCCACAAAATACAGGGCCGCAAAATGTCGCCCTGTTCATCCAGCAGCACCGCACCGTGCATCTGGCCGGACAGGCCTATCGCCGTGACAGCCGACCAGGCCTGAGGCGCCTGCTGACGCAGACGCGCCATCACCTGTTGGCAGGCGTGCCACCAGTCATGCGGATGCTGCTCTGCCCAGTGCGGATGCGGCCGCTGCACCTGCAAGGTGGCATGTTCAGATGCCACAATGTCGCCCTGCGCATTCAGGATCAGCGCTTTCAGCTCGGATGTGCCAATATCGATACCCAGGTACATGTCGTTCCCCTATGCCACAGCCAGTTTCTGTTCCGGCTGGGCCAGCCATGTGGTGAGCCCGGCTACGGTAGCGGTGAGGCGTGCATGAAAATCGGCGGAAGTCGCCAGCGCCCCAAACAGGGAAGGCTGCGTCATATAGGTCCGCAACGGATCGGGCTGGGTGAACCACTGCTGAATCACGTCGGGTTGCAGAACACCATCCTGATAGTCGTAAGGCAGTTCGCCCAGCGCCCAGCGCTGCAAAAACAGATAAAACAGGGCCGGTAACACCACGCTGGCCGCAGGTGGCGTTCCGCGCTGATAGCACGCCTGCAAAGTGGGCGTGACCATCGCCGGGATTTTCGACAGGCCATCCGCCGCCACACGCTGGTTGGTGTCTTTGATCCAGGGGTTACTGAAGCGCGACAGTACGACATCGCGGTATTCAGCCAGATTTAAAGGGCTGGGAGACAACGACGGGATGACATCCTGCGAAACATACTCCCGGGCCATCTGATGAATCGCTTTCTGCCGGGTACTTTCGTCGATGTAGCGCAAGCCGATCAGCGTGCCCGCCCAGGCAATCGCGCTATGGGTGGCGTTGAGGATGCGGATCTTGGCTTCTTCCCAGGGCAACACCGACTCCACCAGCTCAACGCCGACCTGCTCCAGCGCCGGACGCCCGGCAATAAAGTCATCCTCAATCACCCACTGGATAAAGGATTCCGCCATCACCGGCACCGCGTCATCTTTACCCGTGGCCGCCAGCACACGTCCGGCAATATCCGCCGTAGGACGCGGTGTGATCCTGTCCACCATGGTATTCGGCGAGGTGGTGTGAGTCCGCACCCAGTCAGCCAGCGCCTCGTTCCCTTGTGCGTTAAGAAACGCCAAAAAGCCCTGGCGGAAACGCTCACCGTTATGGCGCAGATTATCGCAGTTCAGCAAGGTAACGGGGCCGCCGCCGTTCGCGACGCGCGCCGCCAGGATCCGCGCCAGCGCACCATAAAGGGTGCGCGCCTCGCCCTGCAGATCCGCGCGAATATCGGGCTGCTGTAGATCCAGCGCATGTTCCGTCGTCAGGTAGTAACCGGCTTCCGTCACGGTAAAAGAAAGGATCCGGGTGGCGGGATCGGCGCCCTGATGCACCAGGGCGCGAAGCGCCTTATCCCAGGGCAGAATCTTGCGAATCGAGGTAATCGTTTCATAGTCGCGTTCGCCCTGCGGCGTGACCGTTTCCAGCACATACTCGCCGTGCTGCGCAGCCAACTGGGTCAACAGCGGTGACGCATCCTCACGGATGTTCCCCAGCGCAATGTGCCACCGACTGTCCCCTTGCTGCATCAGCCGGTGCAGATACCATGCCTGATGAGCGCGATGAAAAGAGCCTGCCCCAATATGCATCCACACGGATGTTGTCATAGTCACCTCAATAAGCATTTGTCATAACAGAGGGCAATTGCCCGAACGCTGTATGTTAATCAGAGGTTACGAGTATTATCTGTGACAGATCTCACGATAAAAGCAATTGCCCAACACATGAGCTTTTGCCCTGATAGGTTTTTGCCGGCTATACGCGATAAACTAGCGATTCGCTGAGAAGGGAATGCCGTGATGAACAAAGAAGAGAAAAAGCAGGAACTGGCTGCACGCGCCGCCTGGATGTATTACGTGGCCGGGTTAACACAGCAAGAGATTGCCCGGGCGCTGGGACTCTCCAGGCAGGTTGCCCAGCGCCTGATTTCAGGCGCACGCGAAATGGGTATGGTCAGCGTCAAGATTGACCATCCTGTCACGCACTGCCTGCGCCTGTCACACGCGGTGCAGGAAGCCTTTGGCCTGCAGCACTGTCGTGTCGTCCCTTCTGCCGGGCTGGATGACCACGCTATTCAGCAGATGCTGGCGGTCGAAGGCGCAGAGGTTATGTCGCAGTTTATCAACGATGACCAGCCGCAGGTGTTTGGTATCGGTTCGGGTAAAACTCTGCGGGCGATTATTGATGCCCTGCCCTGGGTGGAGCGGCCCCAGCACCAGTGTGTTTCCATGATTGGTGCTATTGCGCGAGACGACTCCGGCACCCGCTATGACGTGCCGCTCAAGCTGTCTGAAAAAATGCAGGGCAAGTATTTCTTTATTCCTGCGCCGCTGTATGCCGATAGTCCGGAAGATAAACAGATGTGGTGCCAACATCAGGTCTATCAACGCGTGGTCAGCCGGGCCTTACAGGCCAGTATGACCTTTCTCGGCATCGGCGAAGTCACACCCGGCTGTCCGCTCCATGCTGAAGGGTTTATCACCGACAGCCAGGTTCAGGCACTCAACGCGCGCGGCGTCGTTGGCGAAATGCTTGGCCACTTTTTCAATCAACAGGGTGAACGTGTGATGGGCGAGACCGATGCGCTGCTCACCAGCGTCACGCTGGAAAGCCGGACAACGCGTCCGATCATCGGTTTTGCAGGCGGCGAGCGCAAATTTGCCGCCATTCGGGCGGCATTAACAGGCGGCTGGATCTCGGGTCTGGTCACGGACGAATCTACCGCCACGCGCCTGTTAAGCGATGGCTCAACAGGCGCGGATCGGCTTACTTAAGAGAACCTTTCAGGAACTGCTGAAGGCGCGGGCTTTTGGGATTGCCGAACAACTCTGTCGGCGGCCCCTGCTCTTCAATCTTACCCTGATGCAGGAAAATTACATGGCTGGAAACGTGACGGGCAAACTCCATTTCATGCGTCACCACCACCATGGTTTTGCCCTCTTCGGCCAGCTTCTGCATGATGCGCAGCACTTCCCCGACCAGTTCCGGGTCAAGGGCAGAAGTTGGCTCATCAAACAACAGCACCTCGGGCTCCATCGCCAGCGCGCGGGCAATCGACACACGTTGCTGCTGGCCGCCTGACAGGTGCACCGGATACTTTGACTGCGCCCGCTCATCAATGCCGACTTTATTCAAATAGGTGACAGCGCGTTCGCGCGCCTGGGCTTTGCTCAGGCCCAGCACCTGAATCGGTGCTTCCATGACATTTTCCAGCACCGTCATGTGGCTCCATAAATTAAAGTGCTGAAACACCATCGTCAGGCGGGTGCGCAGCAGGCGCAACTGCTCTTTGTCGGCCACCTTTAGCTGACCGTCGGTATCACGGACCAGCGAAATGGCGGTGTTATTGACCGTAATGGTGCCTTCGCTCGGTTTTTCGAGGAAGTTAATACAGCGCAAAAAGGTACTTTTCCCTGAGCCGGACGATCCAATAATACTGATGACATCGCCCGCATTAGCATGTAAAGACACGCCTTTTAATACTTCATGTTCACCGTAACGTTTATGCAGTTCGGTGACGCTTAATTTGTTATCAGCCATAGTCTTACTCAATGCGATGAAGAAGGTTTCACATGGGCCAGCCAGCGACGCTCCGCCAGGCG
Source organism: Pantoea sp. SGAir0183 (assembly GCF_043545505.1). Lineage (NCBI taxonomy): Bacteria > Pseudomonadati > Pseudomonadota > Gammaproteobacteria > Enterobacterales > Erwiniaceae > Pantoea > Pantoea sp. SGAir0183. Next base: position 1,363,519 of record NZ_CP028053.1, on the reverse strand, counting down.
GAACAGGCTAATCAGTGTGTAGGAAATAATCAGGTACAGGACGGCCGCAATGCCAAACGCGGTAAAGGGCTGATACGTTGCCGCGTTGATGTCCCGGGCGATTTTGAGCAAATCAGGCACGGTTGCCGTAAAGGCCAGCGCGGTCGAGTGCAGCATCAATATCACCTCATTGCTGTAAACCGGCAAGGCGGTGCGCAGCGCAGAAGGCAAAATAATGCAGCGATACAGTTTAAACGTTGAGAAACCATACGCGCGCGCGGCTTCAATTTCCCCGTGAGGCACAGCACGAATCGCACCGGCGAAAATCTCCGTCGTATAGGCGCAGGTATTCAGGGTAAACGCCAGTAAGGTACAGTTCAGTCCGCTGCGGAAAAACGCATTCAGCAACTCGGTGCCTTTCACGATCTCCAGCGTATACATGCCGGAATAGAATACCAGCAGTTGAACATACAGCGGCGTACCGCGAAAAACATAGGTAAAGAGCCAGACCGGCAGGCTGATAAAGCGATTCGGCGACACGCGTGCAATCGCCAGCAGTACCGCCATACAGCCGCCCAGCACCACCGAAACAATCAGCAGCCATAGCGTAATCGCCACGCCGGTGAAGCGGTAACCGTCAGTCCAGAGCAGTGATTTCCAGTACTCGTGGATAATCTCAATCATAGCTCTGCCCTCTTCACGCCAACCGTGTAGCGGCGATTGAGCCACCACAGCACACCGTTAGACAGTGTGGTAAACACCAGATAGATCACACCCGCGACGATGGCGAAATAAAACGGCTGCCAGGTGCTCTTGCCCGCCAGCTGCGTGGCTTTAACCACATCTTCCAGCCCCAGCAGCGAGACCAGCGCGGTCGCTTTCAGGATCACCTGCCAGTTATTACCAATCCCGGGCAGCGCATAACGCATCATCGCCGGAAAGAGGATGCGACGGAAAACCTGGGAACCGGTAAAACCAAACGCGGTCGCGGCTTCGATTTGCCCTTTGGGCACGGCCATGAAGGCCCCGCGAAACGTCTCGGTAAAATAGGCCCCGTAGATGAAGCCCAGGGTGATAATGCCCGCGACCATAGGATCGATATCGAACTGCGCCAGACCCAGCGCATCGGTGATGTGGTTCAGCACTATCTGCAGACCGTAGAAGATCAGGAGCATCAGGACGAGATCGGGCACGCCACGAATCAGCGTCGTGTAGCCCTCAAAAATAAGCGACAGCAGGCGATGACGTGACAGCTTCGCGCCTGCGCCAATCAGCCCGAGAATCACCGCCAGCAGCACGGAACTCAGTGCCAGCTCCAGCGTGACCAACGTGCCTTTCAAAATGACATCAGAATAGCCATACAACATGGAAAAGATCCTGTCGTGGGGTGGAAACGGCGCTGAACCCGCCACGTGGGCGGGCAGCGTTGCTTCTGGTAAGGCATCAACCACAACGCAGAGGTTGCCGGGGCCAGTGCGGCCAGGGCAACCAGGCATTATCCGGTCAGGCGATTACCAGAGGCAAAGTCGACAGGTTAGTCACCGTACACGTTGAAATTAAAGTATTTCTTCGCAATTTTGTCGTACGTACCGTCTTTGCGCATGGATTCAAACGCTTTATCAATGGCCGCTTTCAGCTCGGTGTCATCTTTACGTAATCCTATACCGGTACCGACGCCAAAAATCTTGTCATCTTTCACGGCCGGACCGGCAAAAGCGTAGTCTTTACCGACAGGCTGCTTCAGGAAGCCTTCAGCCGCCTGCACTTCATCCTGGAATGCGGCATCAATACGGCCCGCAGTCAGATCCTGGTACACCAGATCCTGGTTCGCATAAGGCGTGACGGTCACACCTTTTGGACGCCAGTACTGGTTAGCATAGGTTTCCTGCGTGGTGCCTTGCAGCACACCGACGTTTTTGCCTTTCAGCGATTCAACCGTCGGCAGAATTTTCGAACCTTTAGGCGCGACTAAACGGGCGTTGGCCGCATAGAGTTTGTCAGAGAAAGCAATCTCTTCCTGACGTTTCGCGGTGATAGAGAGCGAGGAGATAATAGCGTCAATTTTTTTAGCTTTCAGCGACGGAATCAGCGCATCAAAGTCGCTTTCCACATAGGTACATTTGGTCTGAATACGTTTACAGATTTCGTTAGCCAGATCGATATCAAAACCGACTAACTGTCCTTGCGCGTTTTTTGACTCAAACGGCGGGTATGTTGGGTCAGTGCCGACACGAATCGAGGCCGGTACGGCTGCAAAAACGCTGGCCACACTGGACAGGCCCAACATTAAAGAAAGAGCCAGAACACGCTTCTTCATAGATTACCCTCAGCAAATTATTGTTATGTGATGCATGATGTGTGTTTGCAACGAACACTGCCAGTAACCTGTGCACGTTTCGTGCCAGTTATGCAGGTCTGCCGCGCGCCCAGCCCGCCGTTTTTGCCACATAAAGGCTGGGTTTGTGAAAGGAATATATCAGTGAAGTCACAGAGAAAAAGCGATGTTGTGAACTTTTAGTTCATCAAATGCAGGAACAGTGATCGCTCCCGCGCTTTTGCACTAAATAAGTGCACAAGCTGAACCTTATGCACCTTGCCAGCGCACAAACAAATCCTGAGGCAGTTCAATGTCGAACTGATCTATAACCCGGTTAATTGTTTGATCGACCAGTTCGTCAATAGTTGTCGGACGATGATAAAACGCCGGTACCGGCGGCATGATAATCGCCCCTAATTCAGCGGCGGTCGTCATCATCCGCAAGTGGCCAATATGCAGCGGCGTTTCACGTACGCAGAGTACCAGCTTGCGCTGCTCTTTAAGCACTACGTCCGCCGCGCGCGTCAGCAGGGAATCGCTGTAGCTGTGCACAATGCCCGACAGGGTTTTCATTGAACACGGTAAAATCACCATGCCCAGGGTTTTAAACGACCCGGAGGAAATGCTGGCGGCAATGTCGCGCACATCATGAACCACATCGGCCAGCGCCTGAACATCGCGCAGACTGTAGTCACTTTCCAGGCTCAGCGTCTGACGCGCCGCGTGACTGATGACCAGATGGGTTTCCACGTCGCTGACCTGCTGCAAGACCTGCAGTAACCGCACGCCGTAAATCACACCGCTTGCGCCGGAAATACCAATAATGAGTCGTTTCATCGTTCAACCTTGCAGTGGCAAAGTGCACCATAATAGCGCAGCGCGACAAAAAACACAGAGGGCGGGATAAGTCCCGCCCTCTTTTTTTGCATCAGGCCTGATTAGCCTTCGTTATGCAGTTCAAGATTTTCGACTTCGTTCTGCCGCGCAATGGCTTTCGCGTCGTCGTTACGCAGGGATTCCAGATATTCAAGGTAGCCCTGATCCACATCTTTAGTAACGTAAACCCCGTTAAAAACGGAGCACTCGAACTGAACGATATCGGGATTCTCTTCGCGTACGGCTTCGATGAGGTCATTGAGATCCTGGAAAATCAGCGCATCTGCTTTGATAATCTGACGAATCTCTTCGACTTCGCGGCCATGGGCAATCAGCTCAGTGGCGCTCGGCATATCAATGCCGTAGACGTTAGGGAAGCGCACTTCCGGAGCCGCAGAGGCGAGATAAACCTTTTTAGCCCCTGCTTCGCGTGCCATTTCAATAATCTGCTCAGACGTGGTGCCACGCACGATAGAGTCATCGATCAGCAAGACGTTTTTATCGCGGAATTCGGCGCGGTTAGCATTGAGTTTGCGGCGCACGGCGCTGCGGCGCAGCTGCTGACCCGGCATGATAAAGGTACGACCGACATAGCGGTTTTTCACAAATCCCTGGCGGTAAGGCTTATCAAGGATGCGGGCGATTTCCAGTGCCGTATCCATGGAAGTTTCCGGAATCGGAATCACCACATCGATATCCAGATCTTCCCATTCACGGGCAATCTTCTGGCCCAGCTTGGTGCCCATGCGGACGCGCGCGCTGTAGACCGAAATTTTGTCCAGGAAGGAGTCCGGTCGGGCAAAATAGACGTATTCGAACAGGCACGGATTGTTTTTGGGGTTCTCGGCACACTGACGGGTCGAAAGCTGGCCCTGCTCCATGATGTAAACTGCTTCACCCGGCGCGACGTCACGGATGAATTCAAAACCCAGAGTATCCAGCGCGACGCTCTCTGAGGCCACCATATACTCGGTACGGCCATCCGCAATGACGCGTTTGCCCAGCACCAGCGGACGAATCCCGTTAGGATCGCGGAAGGCGACCATGCCGTGGCCGATAATCATCGAGACCACCGCATACGCGCCGCGAACCTGCTGATGCACGGCGGCGATAGCGGCAAAAATGTTGTCGGCTTCCAGCGGATAGTGCTGAAAACGATCCAGTTCCTGCGCAAAGATATTCAGCAGGATCTCTGAGTCTGACGTGGTGTTCACATGACGGCGGCCTTTTTCGAACAGCTGCTTACGCAGCTCATGTGCGTTGGTCAGGTTACCGTTGTGTGCAAGAGAAATCCCGTACGGCGAGTTGACGTAGAACGGTTGCGCTTCAGAAGCGCTGGAGCTGCCCGCTGTAGGATAGCGTGCATGACCAATCCCCATGTTGCCTTGTAAACGCTGCATATGACGGGCTTCGAAAACATCGCTGACCAGGCCGTTGGCCTTACGCAGGCGAAAGCAGTTGAGCGCATCAATCGTACAAATGCCTGCGGCATCCTGCCCACGATGCTGGAGCACCGTTAACGCGTCATAGATAGACTGGTTTACCGGCATGAAACCGGTGATACCGACAATACCGCACATGTTGTCATTTCCTCATTAAGCCGTACGCCCGATGGTCTCACCGGGGCAAAAAACTCGACGTGCTTTTCAGGTAGTCAAAAAACCACCTGATTATAGAACTGAACTCGGGAATAAGTTGAGACTGCTGCCAGTCCGGGCTTTTTGAAAAACCCGTGAATGTATCCAGGAAGAACAGCAAAGCGGCTACAATAAGCACACCACGCAAGGCCCCGAAACAAACGCCTAATACCCGATCGGTTCCCGACAGGCCGGTTTTTTCTACCAGCGAGCCGATAACGTAGTTCACTATCGCCCCCACAATCAGGGTCGCAATGAACAGCACCGCAATGGCGATTCCGTTCCGAACCAGTTCGTCGTCAAAACCTGTAAACCAGACAGCAAGGTAGGCATAGTAATGACTGGCGACAAAAAACGCGCATCCCCAGGTAACAAGAGATAAGGCTTCGCGGACAAACCCTCGAACCAGGCTGACCAAAGCCGAAAAACCAACTACCGCAATAATGACGTAATCAATCCAGATCATGAACTCTTCCAGCGCCAGTGCCATTGCACCCCTGCATCCAGTTCGGGGCGCATTCTAACAGAAAAAGAAAACGTTTGCGTAGGGGTTTTCAGGTTCTGCATCCATAAAAAAGGCGAAGAAAAAAACGAACTTCGCCTGTGAGATTGTTATCCGGTTAACCCGTTGAAAAGCCAGGCTAAACGTTGCCCGCCCCGCTTAACCAGGGCTGATTGTCGCTGCCTGTTATTCTTATCGGCAGCGCCAATCGCGGGTTTAACGCGCGCTGTAGGGTTTAACCACGCCGCTTAGACCCGAGACGTTTTTCAGCTCGCCCACTGCCGCCTGCATTTTCGCTTTAGACGCATCCGGTCCCACATAAATGCGGGTGATTTGTCCCTGCACCGGCGTTGACGGCACCGTATAGGCCCGGTAACCCGACAGGCGCAGCTTCGCGACAATCTCGTTGACCTTGCTGGCGTTCTTCAATGCGCCCAACTGGACAACATACGCCTGTCCCGAGGGTTGCGTCTCTTTCGGTTGCTCTGCCGGGGCCGCTTCCTCGGTGCGCGCTGCCTGCTCGGCCGGCCTGGTTTTTTCAACGGGCTTCGCTTGCTCAACCGGTTTGGTTTTCTCGACCGGTTTGCTCTGCGTCTGTTCTACCGGCTTCGGTTTAGCCTGCTCGGTATGTTTCGGTTTTGTCGTCTCAGCTGGTTTTTCTTTCGCTGTCGTCGAATGTACAGGCGGCGGTGATACGACACTCGGCGCACTGTTTTGCTCGGGCTGCGTGCTGCCCTCTTGCGCCTGTGAGTTGCCCCCGTCAGGATGACTTACCGCACTGCCCGCGCCGGCAGGCGGATGGGCTGGCAGCGACTGGGTGACCGGCGGCACCATTTCGCTGTCCTGCTGGTCGTCCGGTTTCGGGACCAGTGGAATCGCCGCAAACTCTTCTTTATAGTGTTTTTTCTTACCATCCAGCAGCCCCGGCAACACAATCACGCCGATGGCCACCAGAATAACGGTACCGACTAAACGGTTTTGAAACTTACTCGCCACGTCCTCTCTCCGTTTCAATCGATTCCATCACCTGCGCGACGGTCAGGAAAGAGCCGCATACCAGGATGATGTCCTGCGGTTCAGCCTGCTGCCGCGCCTGTTGCCAGGCCTGTTCGACATCTGCGAATGCCCGGGCAGACGTTACGTGTGCCATGAGTTGTTCTGCACTGGCACCGCGCGGGCCGGGCAGCGGCGCGCAGTACCAGAAGTCGACCTGCGGGGCCAGCGCGGACAGCGTCCCGGCGATATCTTTATCATGCAGCATCCCGACCACGGCGTGAACGTGCCCCCGCGTCGGCAAGGCAGCCAGGCGCGATGCCAGGTAGCCTGCTGCATGCGGGTTATGCGCCACATCCAGAATCACGCGAGGCGACTCACTGACGGTCTGAAAGCGCCCGGGTAGCACCGCCAGCGGCAGGCTGGCTCGGATATGTGCGTCGCTGACGTTGAGCCCCGAGGCACGCAGCGCCACCAGCGCCGTTGCCGCATTCGGCAGGGGCACCTGCGGCAGCGGTAGATCGCTCAGTTCACCGTGCGCATCGCGCAGAGACCAGCTTTCTGCCTGCGCATGATAGTGCCAGTCACGGCCAAGCTGAATGAGCTGAGCGCCCTTTTCCCTGGCGACATCGGCAATCGTCACCGGCATAGCAGGTTCACCCACCACCGCAGGTTTACCCTGACGGAATACGCCCGCTTTTTCCCGACCAATGCTGTCGCGATCCGGGCCAAGCCAGTCGGTATGGTCCAGCGCAATACTGGTCACCACCGCGACATCGGCATCCACAATATTCGTTGCGTCCAGCCGCCCACCCAGCCCGACTTCCAGAATGACCACGTCAAGCTTCGCCTGCTGAAACAGGTTAAGCGCCGACAGCGTGCCGAATTCAAAATAGGTCAGGGAGATAGTACCGCGTCCCGCTTCAATATCAGCGAAACTGGCGCTGTGTTGCGCTTCACTCAGCTCCTGTCCCTGCACCCGGACACGCTCCGTGTAACGCACCAGATGCGGCGAGCTGTAAACGCCCACGCGATAGCCCGCGGCCATCAACAGGGTTTCAAGCGTCCGACAGGTAGTGCCTTTACCATTGGTACCGGCAACGGTGAAAACAAAAGGGGCAGGCTTCAGCAGGTCCAGACGTTGCGCCACCTGGCGAATACGGTCCAGGCCCAGTTCAATTGCCTGAGTGTGGAGGTGCTCAAGATAATAAAGCCACGTGGCCAAAGGCGACGTGGCTTGAGGGAGGTGAAGATTGTCCATATGTCCCGTTTTGCAAATTTATACCTGGTGAAAGCAACAAGGTATAGGGTGCATGGGTGGAAGGCGCGACCGGCGCGCCTTCGGTCTCCTGTCAGGCCTCGTTACTCTCCGGGTGGGACGTCGCAGGTGCGAACTCTTCACCATCGTGCAACGGTGCCGGCAGGTTCATCATTTTTGCCAGCAGACTTGCCAGTTTAAAGCGCATTTCCGGACGACGAATGATCATGTCAATCGCGCCTTTTTCAATCAGAAATTCACTTCGCTGGAAGCCCGGTGGCAGTTTTTCACGCACGGTCTGCTCAATAACGCGTGGACCCGCAAAGCCAATCAGCGCTTTCGGTTCGGCCACGTTCAGATCGCCCAGCATCGCGAAGCTGGCGGAAACACCGCCCATGGTTGGGTCAGTCAGCACCGAAATATACGGCAGACCGCGTTCCTGCATTTTCGCCAGCGCCGCAGAAGTTTTCGCCATCTGCATCAGTGACATTAACGCTTCCTGCATACGGGCACCGCCGCTGGCGGAGAAGCAGATAAGCGGACAGTTGTCTTCCAGCGCCTGCTCGACCGCGCGAACAAAACGCGCCCCGACAACAGAGCCCATTGAACCGCCCATAAACGCGAACTCAAAGGCCGCCGCGACAACCGGCATACCGTGCAGTTGGCCTTTCATGACGATCAGCGCATCTTTTTCATCTGTCGCTTTTTGTGCCGCAACCAGACGATCTTTGTACTTTTTGGAATCCCTGAACTTCAGCAGATCTTTGGGTTCCAGCTCGCTGCCCAGTTCAACCAGCGTGCCCTGATCGAGCAGGCTCGCCAGACGCTCACGGGCGTGCATGCGCATGTGGTGGTCGCACTTCGGGCAGACCTCAAGATTACGCTCCAGCTCGGCACGGTAAAGTACCTGGCCACAGCTGTCGCATTTCGTCCACACTCCTTCCGGAATGTTGGCACGACGTGCAGGCGTAATATTGCTTTTATTAAGAATGCGTTCAATCCAGCTCATTGATGACCTTTCTGTTAAAAACTGACCTGGTCCAGTCGTCTTGATGCTGCTGAAAACCGCTTCAGCAGACGGTAAATGTCGCTCATTAAACCACAACCAGTTAAGACTGTGGATAAAAATCTGGTCTTACCCCTGAGCGGTAAGCCTGCTCAGGGTTAATTTTGCTGCTTAGCCTGGCGGCGATGACGCCAGATTTCGATAATGCCCGGCAGAACCGATACCACGATAATGCCCAGGATGAGCAGCTTAAGATTTTCCTGCACCACTGGCAAATCGCCAAACAGATAGCCTGCATAGGAAAACAGCAGCACCCATGCCAGCGCACCGGTAACGTTAAACAGGGCAAAATGCCGATAGGACATGTGGCCCATGCCGGCGACAAAAGGGGCAAAGGTACGCACAATCGGCACGAAACGGGCAAGAATAATGGTTTTTCCACCATGACGGGTATAAAACGCATGGGTTTTATCCAGATAGCTGCGGCGGAAAATTTTCGAGTTCGGGTTGCTGAACAGGCGTTCACCGAACAGTTTACCGATGGTGTAGTTCACCGCATCACCCAGGATCGCCGCGATAACCAGCAGCGCGACCATCAGGTGGACGTTCAGATCGTTACCGGGCAATGCCGCCAGTGCCCCCGCGACAAACAGCAGCGAGTCGCCTGGCAAAAACGGCGTGACCACTAAGCCGGTTTCGCAGAATAAAATCAGGAACAAAATGGCGTAAATCCAGATGCCATACTGCGCGACTAATTCGGCCAGATGCACATCAATGTGCAAAATAAAATCGACCACAAAATGGATGAACTCCATAACGATCCCTTTAGCTAAGGTTGATTAATCCGCGAGGAACAACGGCCCCATCGGCGGCTGAGGTAAAGCAAAGTGCGCGGGATAATCCACCGCCACCAGGTAAAGCCCTTCGGCTTTTGCCGTGGCCGCCGCCAGCGTGCGATCTTTGGCGGCCAGCAGTTCTGCCATCCAGGATTCTGGCTGATTACCACAGCCAATTTCCATCAGACTACCGACAATGTTGCGCACCATATGGTGCACAAAAGCGTTGGCTTTAATGTCCACAATGACATAGGGCCCGTGACGACTGACGTTCAGGTGCATCACGTTGCGCCATGGCGTACGCGACTGGCACTGTACGGCGCGAAACGAGGTGAAATCGTTCTCGCCCAGCAGGCTCTGCCCGGCGCGCTGCATCTTTTCCACATCCAGCGGATAGTAAAAGTGCGTCACGCCCTTGCCCAGGATAGCCGGACGTAAGCGCTGGTTGTAAATCAGGTAACGGTAACGCCGGGCTGTGGCGCTGAAACGTGCATGAAACTCGTCCGGCACGGCTTTCACCCAACGTACAGCAATATCGTCCGGCAGATTGGCATTGACACCCAATGTCCAGGCGGCATCCGCTCGCTGCGCCACGGTCTCAAAATGCACCACCTGTCCGGTGCCGTGCACGCCAGCATCGGTACGCCCGGCGCAAAATACGCTCACCGGATGGTCTGCGACCTTCGACAGCGCCCGCTCCAGCTTTTCCTGCACGCTGCGCACTTCCTGCTGCCGTTGCCAGCCGTAGTATCGGCTGCCGTCGTACTCAATGCCCAGTGCCAGCTTTCTTGTCTGACCTTCCGACATCAGTACATATACTCCTGCACCAGCTTCTCTGCGGTTTTCACCGCCATCAGCGCGCCACCGAAACGAACGTTGTCCGCCACGGACCAGAACTGCAACAGCTCCGGAATACCGTAGTCATTACGTACACTGCCGATACTCAGCGCATCGCTACCTGAGGCATCCGTTACCGGCGTGGGAACGTCCTCCTCGTCGCTCAGGCGAATATCGGCGGCCAGGGCCAGCTCTGCTCTGGCTTCGTCTGCCGACAACGGGCGCAGATTTTCAATGTGGACGATCTGGGCATTGCCATAAAACACCGGTGCCTGAACGCTGCTGACCGCCACGGGCAAACCGTCGTCCTGCAACACTTTACGCACCTGATCAACCAGGCGACGCTCGCTCTCCACGCTGCCCTCTGCATCGGCCTGTTGTGGCAGCAGGTTAAAAGCCAGCTGACGACCAAAATGGTGGTCATCCGCCGGTACGCCGTTCAGCAGGCGGGCGCTCTCCCCGGCCAGCGCATCCACAGCCACTTTGCCGTGCGTGGAGACGGAGATCAGATTGGTGACCTGCAAACGGCCTAAACCGGCGGCATCGACCAGCGGTTTGATAGCCGTCAGCAGCTGGCTCACCAGATTATCGGCCACGCTGATGATATTGCGATTACGGTAATCGGCCAGCACCTGCGGATTCACATCCGGCACCACCAGCGGCACGTCCGGCGACAGGGCAAACAGCTCACTGCTGTCGATAACCAGGCAACCCGCACTCGCCGCCTCTTCCGCATAACGGGCCGAGGCGTCACGACCGGCAACAAAGAAGGCCAGCTGCGCCTGTGACCAGTCAAACTCCGCGGCGTTTTCAACCCGCAAAGAGCGGCCTTCAAAACGTTTACTTTCACCGGCGCTGTTATCGCTTGCCAGCAAATACAATTCACCAACCGGGAACTGGCGTTGAGCCAGCAGTTCCAGTACAGCGTTCCCTACTGCGCCTGTTGCGCCAAGAAGCGCAATATTCCAGCCGTCAGACATGTTGGTTTACCTCAGACAATGACATAAAAACAGAAGGCGGTGATGTCACCGCCCAGGGATTCAGATTTATCCCTGCACCTGTGCCCGCGTTTTACGCAGGCTGACAATCAGGTGGAGGATAATACGGCGTTAAAGCCCAACTGAGTGAGCATTTCTGCGGTCGCGGCCTCATCGCAGTTCACCTGCAATGATGACCACTCGCGACGCTCTTCATACTGCTTGCGCAGGCGGTCAAATTCACCCGGTTTTGCCGCCACTTTTCGCAGGGGCGCATCATCGCGGCGCACATCATACACCAGATGCACAAGACGTTTCAGCGTTGGCTGATCGAGCGGCCCATTCAGGCTGATCTGGCTGAACTCTGGCGTAGGTAACAGACTGCTCAGGGGCACCTGCTGCGGCTGACCAATAAAGTCGCACCAGGCTTCGAACACCTGGGTGGTGCCGCGCGCCTTGCCCTCAAGGGTGTAACCGGCAATGTGCGCCGTGGCGATATCGACCCGATCCAGCAACGCGAGAGAGAGATCCGGCTCCGGTTCCCAGACGTCCAGCACCACGCTCAGATCGTGACGCAGGTTCAGCACCTCAAGCAGTGCGGCATTGTCGACCACCGGGCCACGGCAGGCGTTAATCAAAATCGTCTTCGGTTTCAGGGCCATCAGCAGCGCGGCATCGGCCAGATGCCAGCTTTTATAGGGGCCGGATTTAAACAGCGGCGTGTGAAAGGTCAGAATATCGGCCTGTTGCACCAGCGCATCAAGCGAGAGAAACTCGCCGTCGTCACCCCGATCGGCGCGCGGGGGATCGCATAACAGGGTTTTTACGCCCCAGGCTTCCAGCCGCTTCTGCAGGCGTCCGCCCACATTTCCCACGCCCACGATGCCAACAGTACGATCGCGCAACTGGAAACCGTCCCGCTCTGCCAGCAGCAGCAAGGCAGAAAACACGTATTCAACCACCGCAATCGCGTTACAGCCGGGGGCCGCAGAGAAGGCGATGCCCGCCTGCTGCAGCCACGCTTCGTCAATATGATCCGTGCCCGCCGTGGCGGTGCCGACAAACTTAACGGGTTTGTCCTGCAACAACGCGGCGTTGACCTGGGTGACGGAACGCACCATCAGACCATCGGCATCCGCCAGTTCGGCTTCAGGAAGCGGTCGGCCAGGTACGGCGACCACATCGCCCGTACGACTAAAGAGTTCACGGGCATACGGCATATTTTCATCGACGAGAATTTTCACCACGGCTTTCCTGTCTGTGTATTGAAGGCCGCTATTCTGGCACAAAAGCCTGACATTCGCCTAACCACGCAGTGCAGGGGCGGGTAAGGCTGGCAGAAAGGGGCATCACAGGCGTACACTGCCGCGGGTCTGAGACGGGAGCCTTGTTATGGTCTTTTTATTTCCGCTGTTTGCGGTGTTGATTTGGTCGGTTAACGCTATCGTGAATAAATTATCGGCAGGTGCCATTGAGCCTGCCGCAATTTCGTTCTATCGCTGGCTGCTGGCGTTGCTGGTGCTGACGCCTTTTGTCCTGCCGGGCGTGCTGCGGCAATGGCAGACGATCCGGCCGCATCTGGGACGACTGATGATTCTGGGCCTGCTGGGCATGGCGCTGTATCAGAGTCTGGCCTATTACGCCGCCCATAGCGTGAGCGCCCTGTTTATGGGCATTATCGCCGCGCTCATCCCGCTACTCACCGTGCTGCTCAGTGTCCTTATTCTGCGGATTGCCCCAACTGTGGGGATTCTGGCCGGCAGTCTGATCTCCTTCTGTGGCTTAATCTGGCTGGTCAGTGAAGGCAAGCCTGACCAGCTGCTGCATCACGGCATCGGTACGGGCGAAGCCCTGATGCTGGCGGCCTCAGCCTGCTATGCGCTTTACGGCGTGATGACAAAACGCTGGTCGATTCCCCTGCCCGTCTGGCAGAGTCTGTATGTGCAAATTGCCGCTGGCGTGATGCTGTTGCTGCCCGGTTTTCTGATGACACCGGATGTCTCGCTCACGCCACGGAATCTTCCCCTGGTGGCCTTTGCCGGCCTGTTCGCCTCCATTCTGGCCCCGTGGCTGTGGATTCATGGCGTACAAAAGTTGGGGGCCAGCATCACCAGTATTTTTATGAATCTGACACCGCTCTTTACCGCCCTGATTGCGGTGCTGTTTTTGCATGAACATCTGCACAGCTATCACTGGATTGGCGGCGGTCTGACGCTGGCAGGCGTTCTGCTGGCACAGCGTCTGCGCAGGCCGTTAACGCGACGGGAATCGCTTAAGGCCGATCCGCATTAAACCGGATAGTGACACGCAGCCCACCGAGTGACGGGCTGCTATCCAGCGTGACGGTTGCGCCATGCCAGGCGCAAATATCGTGCACCAGCGCCAGCCCGATACCTGCTCCCGTCTGCATCGCGGCGTTATCCAGCCGGATAAATGGCCGTAACGCGCTTTGCTGCTCTTCCGGGCGAATGCCCGGCCCTGAATCCTCAATGTATAATCTGCCGCTCTCCAGGCGCGCCGTCACCGTACCCTGCACCGGCGTATAGGTAATAGCGTTATCCAGCAGGTTGGCGCACAGCTCGCCCAGCAGCAGCGCATCGCCTTTGACGTCGCCGTGCGCATCACCTTCGTAACCCAGGTCAATCTGTTTCGCACGCGCAGCCGCATAGCGGCTCAGGCACGCCTCGCGCACCACCGTCGCCAGATCCACTTTCACCATGGGTTTATCTTCGCCGTGTCGGGCTTTGATACGCGCCAGTTGCAGCAGCCGGTCGGTAAGCAGGATGGTGTCATCCAGCGTGTAGCGCATGCTCTGCAGGCTTTCCCGCCACTGTTCGGGCTGATGGCTGTCCAGCGCCGTGCCGATCTGGGTTTTCAGAATAGTGAGCGGCGTGCGAAGCTGATGAGCGGCGTCGGCGCTGAACCGATCCTGACGCGCCAGCAATCCCCGCAGCCGTTCCAGATAGCGGTTAAATGCCACGATAAGCGGCTGTAGCTCCGACCACGGCAGGGACGGCAGCGGCGTCAGTTCAGCACCATCGCGACGCAGCACAATGCGGGACAGACGGCGTAAAGGCCGCAACACCCGGCGTAGCATCAGGCTTGCCAGCAACACGGCAATTAACACCAGCGCGCTCTGGCTGAGCAAAGCCGTGCGCATCAGCCCTTTCGCGAAAGCCTCACGGGAATGGATGGTTTCCGCGACCAGCACCAGCGCCATACCTTCCGCGCCCGTCTCGCTGACGGGCTGCCACAAGGCCGCTACCCGGATGCGCTGCTTTTGATAATAGCCGTCATAGAAATGGACCAGCGCGGGATAGGTCTCTGACATCGCGCTGGTGACGGGGATCGGGGGAAGCCCGTCATAGCCGGACAGCGTTTTCCCCTGCGGCGAAATCACCTGATAAAACAGGCGATCATTCATGTTGCGCTCAAAGCTGTCGAGCACCACCCAGGGCACGTCGACCTCCAGGTGTTGGTTACGCACCACCAGCCGTTCAGCGACTGTGCGCGCAGAGGCCAGCAGAGAGCGATCGTAGGCCTGATTCGCCGCCGCCAGTCCGCTCTGATAGTGCGTGTAAACAGAAAGCACCCACAGCAGGGAAAGCGGCAGCCCCAGCCAGGCCAGTAACTCGCCCCGTAGCGAGGTGATCAGTCGCATGCCAGGGTTTCCAGGCTGTAGCCCAGTCCGCGCAGCGTCACAATGCCCACGTTACTGCCCGCCAGCTTTTTGCGTACCCGGTGTACATACAGCTCGATGCTTTCCGGGCTGGCGTCATCCGCCAGGGTGAAGGTTTGTTCATACAAATGCTGCCGCGAGACCGGGCGGCCCCGACGCTGCATCAGCGTGGTCAGTACGCTGGATTCACGCGGTGTCAGCGCCAGCGGTTTCTCTGCCAGCAAAAAGTAGCCTTCGCCGTTCAGCACCAACTGGCCCAGGGTCTGGTGCCGGGCCGAGTGTCCCTGCGCACGACGCAGCAACGCACGCAGGCGCGCATCCAGCTCATCCAGTTCGAAGGGTTTGGTCAGATAGTCATCCGCGCCGGTATTCAGGCCGCGCACGCGGTCGTCCAGCGTTGTGCGTGCGGTCAGCAGCAACACCGGGACATTTTGTCCACGCCGACGTAACCGGGTTAACACCTCAATGCCGTCCAGACGCGGCAGGGAAACATCCAGTACGACCAGCGCATAATCTTCACTTTGCAGGCTGTGATCCGCCGAAACGCCGTCCGCGACCCAGTCCACAGCAAACCCTTTTTGCGTTAACGCCTTCTGTAACCATCGCGCCAGCTCGGCCGTGTCTTCCACCAGTAAGAGACGCATATCACATCCTTTCACTAAACCTGATGGCTGAAAGGTAAATGAAAGGTTACCGATTTAACAATTCAATAACGCCGAATTGTCGGTAGTAATCACACTCTGAAAGAAAGATGGAGCGCACGATGAAAAAAATAATCCACACCGCCCTCGCCTCTGCCCTGTTGGCTCTCATGTTGCCGTCGCCAGGTAATGCCGCTGCCCCCGACAGGACCGAATGCATTGCCCCCGCCAAACCGGGTGGCGGTTTCGACCTGACCTGTAAGCTGATTCAGGTTTCACTCATGGAAACCAAACAGATCGAAAAACCGATGCGCATTACCTACATGCCTGGCGGCGTGGGTGCTGTGGCCTATAACGCTATTGTGGCTCAGCGCCCGGCTGAAGCAGGCACTGTGGTCGCCTTTTCGGGCGGCTCACTGCTGAATCTGTCGCAGGGAAAATTTGGTCGTTACTCGGTCGATGATGTGAAGTGGTTAGCGGCCATCGGCACAGATTACGGCATGATCGCCGTGCGGGAAGACGCGCCGTGGAAAAATCTGGGCGAATTAATGGCGGCCATGAAGGCAGATCCGACCAAGGTGGTGGTCGGTGCGGGTGCCTCCATCGGCAGTCAGGACTGGATGAAGACCGCGCTGGTGGCGAAAGAAGCCGGTATCGATCCGCGTAAGATGCGCTATGTCGCCTTTGAAGGCGGGGGCGAAGTCGTCACCGCGTTGTTGGGCAATCATATTCAGGTGATGTCGGGCGATCTCAGCGAAATGGTGCCGCACCTGCAAGGCGGTAAACTGCGCGTCCTGGCGGTGATGGCCGACAAGCGTCTGCCCAATCAGCTGGCGACGATTCCGACGGCGAAAGAGCAAGGGTTTAACGTGGAATGGCCCATTATTCGTGGCTTCTATCTGGGGCCGAAGGTCAGCGACGCGGATTACCAGTGGTGGCAGAACGCGTTCGAAAAAATGGTGCAAACGCCCGAATTCAGGCAACAGCGCGAACTGCGTGGCCTGTTTGAGTTCAATCTCTTTGGCGCAGAACTGGATAAATACGTGAAGAATCAGGTGGCCGCTTACCGTGAGCAGGCGAAATCATTTGGTCTGGCTAAGTAACCGGAGCGCATCATGAGCGATCGTATTTTTGCCATGCTGTGGCTGGTGTTATGTCTGGCAGGGTTAGTCGTCGCCTGGCAAATCCAGAGTGAATACAGTTATGAACCCGTCGGCCCGCGGCCTTTTCCGCTGGTGCTACTCACCCTAATGGCGCTGTGTGCCGTCATGCTGCTGCTGAGAAAGCCCGATGCTATCCAGTGGCCCGCACCGCAGACGATGAAACGTCTGGTGGCGCTGGCCGTCATGCTGTTCGTGTATGGCTGGCTGTTTGAACGTCTGGGGTTCCCGTTATCCACCGCGCTCCTGACCTTCGGCATCGGCATGCTGTTTGGCGCGCGCTGGTGGGCCGCCGTCCTGTCCGGCGCGGTTATGGGGTGGGCGCTGTTTTACGCCTTTGACCATCTGCTGGATGTCACCCTGCCGGCTGGCAGCCTGATGAGCTAAGGAGAGAAAAATGGATATCTGGTCTTTTCTCATGCAGGGTTTTGCCGTTGCCATGACACCGCAAAACCTGCTGATTGCCTTAACTGGCTGCTTTATCGGAACGATTGTTGGCCTGCTGCCCGGTTTGGGTCCGATCAACGGCGTGGCCATTCTGATGCCGCTGGCCTTTGCGCTGCACCTGCCTGCGGAGTCTGCCCTGATTTTACTGGCAACGGTGTATCTGGGCTGTGAATACGGCGGACGCATCTCGTCGATACTGCTCAATGTGCCGGGCGACGCTGGCGCGATTATGACCGCGCTGGATGGCTACCCCATGGCACAGCAGGGAAAAGCGGGCGTAGCGCTGTCTGTCTCTGCCGTGAGTTCGTTTGTCGGCTCCACCATTGCGATTATCGGCATCATCCTGTTCGCCCCGCTGCTGGCGCGCTGGTCGCTGGCGTTTGGCCCGGCGGAGTATTTTGCGCTGATGGTGTTTGCCATTGCCTGCCTGGGCAGCATGATGAGCCAGAATCCGCTCAAGTCATTTCTGTCCGCCCTGATTGGCTTAAGCATGGCGACCGTTGGCGTGGATGCCAACACCGGCGTTTACCGCTTTACCTTTGACAGCGTTCACCTCTCCGACGGCATTCAGTTTGTCGTGGTGGTCATTGGCCTGTTCTCGGTGAGCGAAATTTTGCTGATGCTGGAATCCACCCATACGGGACAAAAGGTGGTGCGCGCCAGTGGCCGCATGATGTTCAACATGAAAGAAGCCGCCCAGTCGACCGGGGCTACGCTGCGATCATCGTTTATTGGTTTCTTTGTCGGTGTCTTGCCCGGAGCCGGTGCCACCATCGCCAGCGCAATCGCCTACATGACAGAGAAAAAAATCAGCGGCAGCGACCAGTTTGGTAAGGGCGATATTCGTGGTGTTGCTGCGCCAGAAGCCGCCAACAACGCTTCGGCGTGCGGATCGTTTATTCCGATGCTGACGCTGGGCATTCCGGGCTCTGGCACCACCGCGGTGATGGTCGGCGCGTTGACGCTATATAACATCACGCCCGGTCCGGCGATGTTTACCGAACAGCCGGATATCGTCTGGGGGCTCATTGCGGCGCTGTTAATTGGCAACGTGATGCTGCTGATTATGAACATCCCGATGATCAACGTGTTCGCGCGTATGCTGACCATTCCGCTGTGGTTTCTGGTACCGGCCATTGCCGCCATTTCTGCGGTTGGCGTTTACGCCGTACACAGCACCACCTTTGACCTGCTGTTGATGGTCGGGCTTGGTGTTTTTGGCTATATCCTGCGAAAAATGGACTTCCCGATGTCACCGCTGATCTTAGGTTTCGTGTTGGGCGAAATGCTGGAGCAGAACCTGCGCCGTGCGCTGTCTATCAGCAATGGTGAAATGGCGATTTTGTGGGAGAGCCCGATTGCCAAAGTGCTGCTGATCCTGGCCGTGGCGGTATTGATTGTTCCGTTTGTATGGAAACGTCTGCGCCGTAAAGCGACGCCTGCGCATCAGTAAGTAAATCTTTGGTTGAAACACATCAGCCCCGTGGATTTCCAGGGGGCTTTTGTTATCATAGCGTATTCTGTTTCCGGCGCACCCCACGCTAGTCTGTTTTCCAAGGAATCCGCCATGCAACCTGTCAGCGGCCCCGGTGTGCCGGTCGGCGATCGTTCATCTGTTAATCCCCAAACTGACACTTCACGTCCGGGCAGCGTTGCCGGTGAACAACCGCTGTCGCCTGCCCAGCGTACGACGCTTGAGCGTTTGATTGTGCGCATCATGTCTCTCAGCACGTTAAAAGCGCCGGAGCTCTGGGCTGGGCTGCGCCATGAAGTGGGTGTGAAGAGTGAAGCGGAACTGCAGTCGCGCCACTTCCCGGCTGCCGAGCAGTTTCTCAACGCCCGCCTGGCGCAGGTGCAAAATGGCCATGCCACACGTCAGCTGATGACGCAACTGACCGAATTGCTGCCGAAAGGAAACAATCGTCAGGCTGTCAGTGATTTTATCCGTCAGCAGTTTGGTCAGACGGTGCTGAGTGCCCTGACGCAGGACCAGCTGCGTCAGGTGTTAACCATGCTGCAAAATGGTCAGATGGCAATCCCCCAGCCGCAACAGAGTCGCACCAGCGATCGCTCTCTGCTGCCCGCCGAACACCAGGCGCTGAATCAGCAGATCGTCCGCCTGGCGGCCGCCACCGGCGAATCCAGCGGCAAAATCTGGACGGCGGCGCTGAAGCTGGTGAACCTGACCAGCGGCGATCCGATTCCTTCACGCCATTACCCGTTACTGACTCAGTATCTCCAGGTGCGTCAGACGCTGAGCCAGCACAGCGCGCCAACGCTGCAGCTGATTGAAAGCTCACTGAAACATCCTCTGGACAAGCGTGAGCAGCAGATGCTGGAGGATTACAGCCAGCAACGGTTCCAGGCTACCCCGCAGACGGTGTTGACGCCGACCCAGACGCAGGACCTGCTTAACTTCCTGTTTTCACGGCGCGCAGAGCGAGCCCATGAGCAGGCGCTGGCCGACAGTGAGTTGAATCCGCACCCCATCTGGGCACCGATTTCCGCCTCGCTGCCGCCCGCACTGAAACCGCTGGCTGAGCGCCCCTTACTGGCCGCGGTCGTCGGGCTGATCGTACTGGCCTTTCTGCTCTGGCTGGTGCTGTAAGTCAGCAACCACAGGATGCCGCAGCCGTTGTCTGCGGCCATTCGCCCGCCTCATCGCCCCATGCCATGGGGTGACCATCCCGCTTCCAGAAATCCAGCCCGCCAGTCAGCTCTTTCACCTGAAAGCCCAACAAGGCTAACTGATGCGCCGCTTTGGTTGAGCCATTGCAGCCAATCCCATCGCAGTAGGTGACGTACACTTTATTACGATCCAGGCGGGCCGTGCTGGCTTCGTTCATTTCCCGGTGTGGGAAAGAGATCGCGCCACAGATATGACCGCCGCGATATGCCTCTGCCTGGCGCGCATCCACGACCACAATCCCCTGAACCTGACGGGAAAGATCCTCAGCCAGATCCCAGGCATCGGTGTAATACGCCAGTTTAGCCTGCAGATACGCCACGCTTTGCGACGGTGAGGCGGGAGGGAAACGTAAAACGGATGACATCGGCATTTCTCCTGTTGTGTGATGACGGCAGTGTACGGCAAAGTGGATGCCTGACTAAGACCCATCTGAACCTGTTGATAAGACCATTATGTCGTCACCGCTTCTGCAACTGTTTCATCATCAGACCACGGGCGGTCTGCGTGACCGCCTGTGCGCCACGCTGCGTCAGTGGATAGAAACCGCGCACCTTCAGGCCGGACAGAAACTGCCCTCTACACGTCAGCTGGCCACGGATTTAACGCTGTCACGCGTGACGGTGGAAGCGGCTTACGCCCAGCTCGAAAGCGAGGGTTATCTGCGGCGGGAAACAGGCCGGGGCAGTTTTGTTGCCATCACTCTCCCTGACAAAGCTCCCCGCATTCGCGCCAGCCGCATGGCCCGGTTGTCACGACGCGGCCAGCAGGTCCTGGCGACAGGCGGCTGCCAGGACGCGCCGTTTCCCTGTGCGTTTGCAGCGGGTTCTCCGGAGTTGCGGGCGTTTCCTCATGCGGTCTGGCGGCGGTTAACCGCACGTATCCAGCACAGCGAAGGCCAGAGCGTGATGGGCTATGGCGATCCGTCAGGCTATATGCCACTGCGCCACGCGCTGGCTGATTACCTTGCGTTGTCGCGCGGCATTCACTGCCAGCCTGAGCAGGTCGTGATTCTGACCAGCTCGCAGCAGGCCCTTCAGCTACTGGCGCTGATGCTGGTCGACCCTGGCGATAACGTGTGGATGGAGGAGCCGGGTTATGCGGGCGCACGCAACGCCTTTCTGGCTGCGGGTGCCCGCGTGAGCGGAATAAGTGTGGATGGCCAGGGCGCCGTCCCTCAGCCTGGCGCGGCAAAGCTGATGTACCTGACGCCCTCCCATCAGTATCCGACAGGTGTTGCCTTGAGTCTGCCACGTCGTCTCGCCTGGCTCGACTGGGCTCGCCGCAACGGTAGCTGGCTCATCGAAGACGATTATGACAGTGAGTTTCACTATGATGAGCGCCCCGCTCCCGCGCTGCACGCACTCGACAGGGATCAGCGGGTGATAACCTTAGGCACGTTTTCAAAATCCCTGTTCCCGTCCCTGCGCCTGGCATGGATGGTCGTGCCCGAGGCGCTGGTGGAACCCTCGGGTCGCGTACGCAGCATTCTGGATGGTCACAGCGCCCTGCTTCCCCAGGCGGTGACCGCCGCGTTTATGCAGCAGGGGCACTTCGCCAGTCATCTGCGCCTGATGCGTCAGCTTTACCAGAGCCGTCGCGATCGCTTACTGGAACAGATTGAACAGCGTCTGACGCCGTGGCTCACCCCCTTTCCCTGTCCGGGCGGACTGCAACTGGCTGTTAACCTGTTACAGGGGGATGAAGGCGCTTTGACCGTACAGGCGGCAAACGCGGGCTTACTGTTACCCCGGCTCAGCCCGCTGTATAGCGAAAAAACAAACCGGCAAGGCTGGCTATTAGGTTTTGCGGCGCTCACGCCGGATGAAATTGTGGCGGGATGTGACAGTCTGGTCAGGCTGCTGTCACGCAGCGCATCCCGTCAACGTGACTAATGGACCGAAACAAAAAAGGCCGGCAATCGCCGGCCTTTTGGATGTGTGTGCGTCATGCTGCGCGCAACATGACGCTTCGCCACACTTATGCCTGGTATTTACGCAGGGTCAGGGTGGCGTTGGTGCCGCCGAAACCAAAGCTGTTAGACATCACGGTGGTAAGGGCTTTTTCCGTCGGCTCTGTCACGATGTTCATGCCTTCTGCCGCGGCGTCCAGCGAGCTGATGTTAATGCTTGGGGCGATAAAGCCGTGCTCCAGCATCAGCAGTGAGTAAATCGCTTCCTGCACACCCGCCGCTCCTAAGGAGTGGCCGGTCATGGCTTTGGTCGCAGAGATGTACGGTGTGTTTTCGCCAAACACTTCACGAATAGCACCCAGCTCTTTGACATCGCCCACTGGCGTAGAGGTACCATGGCTGTTCAGATAGTCGATTGGCGTGTCCACGCCCTGCATCGCCATCTTCATGCAGCGTACAGCGCCTTCACCTGACGGTGCGACCATATCAGCACCATCAGAGGTGGCACCGTAGCCCACGATTTCAGCATAGATGTGCGCGCCACGAGCCAGCGCATGCTCCAGCTCTTCCACCACGACCATACCGCCGCCGCCTGCGATAACGAAGCCGTCGCGCTCGTTGTCATAGGTACGTGACGCTTTTTCTGGCGTGTCGTTGTAACGGGTCGACAGGGCGCCCATCGCATCGAACTCACAGGCCATTTCCCAGCACAGCTCTTCGCCGCCGCCGGCAAAAACGATATCCTGCTTGCCCAGTTGAATCTGCTCAACCGCGTTACCAATACAGTGTGCAGAGGTCGCACAGGCTGAACTGATAGAGTAGTTTACGCCGTGGATTTTAAACGGTGTGGCCAGGCAGGCAGAAACACCGGATGCCATCGCCTTGGTCACCACATAAGGGCCAACGGCTTTCAGGCCGCGTGGGCTGCGCATCGCATCCGCGCCAAAAACCTGAAAACGTGGAGAACCGCCGCCGGAACCTGCAATCAAACCTACGCGAGGGTTGTTCTGGTAGGCTTCGTTGCTCAGGCCAGAATCTTTGATAGCTTCTTCCATTGACAGGTAAGCATAGATGGACGCATCACTCATGAACCGCACAATTTTGCGATCAATGAGGCCGGTGGTATCGAGTTTAACGTTACCCCAGACGTGACTACGCATGCCGGAATCTTTCATCTCCTGGGAAAAAGTGATGCCTGAGCGGCCTTCACGCAGAGATGCCAGCACCTCTTGCTGGTTATTACCAATACTGGAAACGATCCCTAAGCCAGTAATCACAGCACGTTTCATTCAATCTTCCTCAACACTTCTGTTATTTGACGAGCACTCTAGCTTACACTTGTACGCCGAACAAGTCCGATCAGCCAATTCCTTTGTAAATTTGCGTCATCTTCCCCCGACCGATAAACTCCTGCCATTCCCTGAAAAATGAGCCTTTACTGTGAAACTGTCTCCGGTTGAACATGCCCAACTGAGTTGGAATGAACAGGGTACACCTGTTTCCCGAGCCTTCGGCGACGTCTACTTTTCCAACGATAATGGTCTGGAAGAGACGCGCTACGTGTTTCTGGGTGGCAATCATTTCCCCCAACGATTTCACCACCACCCACGCGACCTGCTGATTGTGGCCGAGAGCGGCTTCGGCACCGGCCTTAACTTTCTTACGCTCTGGCAGGCGTTTGACCAGTTCCAGCGTCATCATCCCGATGCGGCGCTGAAGCGACTGCATTTCATCAGCTTTGAAAAATTTCCGTTGACCCAGGCCGATCTGATGGCGGCCCATCAGCACTGGCCTGAACTTGCGCCCTGGGCCGACCAACTCCAGCGTCAGTGGCCATTGGCCCTGCCCGGCTGCCAGCGGCTGTTATTCGATGCCGGCCGCATCACGCTGGATCTGTGGTTAGGCGATATTAATGCGCTAATTAATAATTTTGATGACAGTCTGCATCGTCAGGTCGACGCGTGGTTTTTAGATGGCTTTGCGCCGTCGAAAAATCCCGATATGTGGACGCCGGAACTGTTTCAGTCGATGGCGGCGCTGGCCCGGCCAGGGGGCACATTTGCCACCTTTACGGCCGCCGGTTTCGTGCGTCGTGGCTTGCAGGAAGCGGGCTTTGCGGTCACGCGCCGTAAAGGATTTGGTCCAAAACGGGAAATGCTGTGCGGCTCGCTTGAACAGGCACCAGCACAGTGCCCGCGCCAACCCTGGTATGCCCGGCCTGCGCCGTCTGAAAAAGAGGTTGCTCTGGTGGGCGGTGGTATCGCCAGTGCGACGCTGGCGCTGGCTTTACTGCGCCGCGGCTGGCGCGTTACGCTGTATTGCGCCGACGAAGCCCCCGCGCTGGGCGCATCCAGCAATCGTCAGGGCGCACTATACCCTTTGCTTAATCAGCACGATCCGGCGCTTGCCACCTTTTTCCCCGCCGCCTTCACGTTTGCCCGTCGCCTGTATGACGCGCTGGATTTGCCGTTCGAACACGACTGGAGCGGCGTCCTGCAGCTCGGCTGGGACGATAAAAGTGCCAGCAAGATTGAACAGATGCTGGCGATGGGATTACCTGAAGAGATTGCCCATGGCGTGACGCAACAGGAAGCCGAGGCGCGGGCGAAGGTTGCGCTGCACTGCGGCGGCATCTATTACCCGATGGGCGGCTGGTTAGCCCCGGCCGAACTGACCTCTTCCCTGCTGTCCAGGGGCGAGCAACTGGGATTGCGTGTACACTGGCTGCATCGCGTCACCGCGCTCAGTCAGAATGCGCAGGGCTGGACGTTAACCTTTAGCGAACAGCCCGATGTGCATCACGCTGCCGTGGTGCTGGCGAACGGCCATCACCTCACCGACCTGCCCCAGACCGACGCGCTGCCCGTGTATCCGGTGGCCGGTCAGGTCAGCCATGTTCCCGTATCGCCTGCGCTGTCGGCGCTCAGGACGGTGCTCTGCTACGATGGCTATCTCACGCCCGCCAGTCCCCAGTTTGCGACGCACTGTATCGGGGCCAGCTATCACCGGGGCGAGACCTCCACCGCCTTTCGTGAAGCGGATCAGCAGGAGAATCACCGCCGCCTGCAGCATTGCCTGCCGCACAGCGACTGGGTTAATGCGGTGGATGTCAGTCAGAACGCAGCGCGCAGCGGCGTACGTTGTGCCACGCGGGATCACTTACCGATGGTGGGCTGTGCGCCGGATTACGCAGCAACGCTTGCGCTTTATGCCGATCTGGCGCAGCAGAATGCCCGCGGAGCGGCGATCCCAGCGGCGCCGTACTTTCCCGGCCTTTATCTGTTCGGCGCACTTGGCTCGCGCGGGCTGTGCAGCGCACCGCTGGCGGCAGAAGTCCTGGCGGCACAGCTGAGCGGCGAACCTCAGCCGCTGGATGCCAGCACGCTGGCGGCGCTGAATCCTAATCGTTACTGGGTCAGAAAGCTGCTGAAGGGCAAAAAAGCGGGGAAATAGCACCAGGGCGGCATGCCGCCCTGCTCACTCAGGCAGTCTGCTGACGCGCCTGTAAAAACAGATTATCCCACATGCCAATGACCAGCGCCTGATCCCGTGGCGATAACTCTCCGGCGGCAATGGCATTTTGCAGGCTGCGGGTGACCTGAATCTGCAGCGCCTGCGGCGTGTGGTCATCCAGTTGCTCCACTTCCGCGACTGCCAGGGTTAAATGGCCACGCAGATAACCGCTGGCAAACAGCTCATCGTCACTGGCGTGCTCAACCATATCGTCAATCAGGGCCAGAATACGCGCTTCAAATTCTGCGATCATCTCAATTCCTCTGTTAAATAATCCCTTCTGCATTACACATCTTCCGGCCATGGAAACTGTGATGCGGTCAGAGAAGGCCTGCCATAAAATTCAGCCAGGGCTGAAATAAAGCGTGCGGGACGGGCAGGAATGCCCGACGCCAGGTAGCTCATGACCTGGGCATGAACTTTACGCTGAAAAGCAATGCGATCGGGCTCACAATCGCCATCGAGATTGTCACAACTGACATTGAAGGGAAAGCCTGCGGCAACGCAAAACATCCACTCCAGGGCCTGCGGCTTCACCTCAACCGATTCAAACTGGCTTTGCGTTTGCGCATCCCGCCCGTCCGGGCAATACCAGTAGCCAAAATCGACTAACTTGCGCCGGGCTTCACCGGCAATGCACCAGTGCGAAATTTCATGCAGCGCACTCGCGTAAAAACCATGGGCGAACACCACCCGGTTCCATGGTGATTCGCTGTCTGCAGGAAGATAAATCGGTTCATCATCGCCTTTAATTAGACGGGTCTGAAAGTCTTCGCTAAAGCAGCGGTCAAACAGCGTAATGAGCTGCGGGTAGTCATGTGTTGTCATTCAATATTCACGTAAAGTATTACAGATTCAGCGCCGCCAGCCAGGCCAGAACCTCACTGCCGTGGCTGTCCCAGAGCAATTTCATGCTCATGACCGCCGAAACGATCACCACCATCGGACGAATCAGCTTTTGCCCACGCGCCAGAACCAGCCTTGCGCCCAGTCGTGCGCCACAGACCGCGCCCAGCATCATGATCAGGCCGGTGCCCCACACCACTTTCCCGCCAAAGATAAAGAACAGCAGGCTGCCAAAATTTGAGGTGAAGTTAAGCAGTTTGGCATGCGCAGTCGCTTTCGCCAGGTTAAAGCCACACAGCGTCACAAAGCCCAGCGCATAAAACGAGCCAGCTCCCGGGCCAAAAAAACCATCATAAAAACCGATACAGCCACCGCCGATAAGGGCAAAAGGCAGCCCCCTGAGACGATGCACCCGGTCTTCCTCGCCAATGCGCGGCATTAACAAAAACCACATACCGATGGCGATCAGCAGCAGCGGCAGGATTTGCCGCAGGAAATCGGCCTGAAGATGCTGAATCAGCACCGCGCCGCCCACCGCGCCCAGAAAGGTCATGGCGATATTCAGCCGTTGCTCACGCAACGTAATGGCTCCCCGCCGTACAAAATACAGGCTGGCAGAGAAAGAGCCGCCGACCGACTGGAGTTTGTTGGTCGCCAGCGCCTGCGCCGGCGACAGCCCGGCCGCCAGAAGAGAAGGAAGCGTGAGCAAGCCACCGCCGCCCGCAATCGAATCAATAAATCCAGCCAGTAGCGCAATAAAAAACAGCAGGACAACCGCCAGCGGGCTGGCAATGAACCACTCCATGGGAACCCTTACAGTAAATGTTTATCCAGCAGCGCCTGACAGGCAGGCGGCAGCGGCGGGGGTTCGTGCTTCACAGGCGCAGAACCCGGCTGCTTTGGCAGGAACCAGCTCTGCAACTCTGCCCCGCAGCCATCCCCGGGAGGCGGGGGAGCCTGCTCCTCACAATCCGGGCTGCCCTGTGGACAGCGCAAACGGACGTGCATATGGGCGCGGTGCGCGAACCAGGGCCGTACTTTATGTAACCAGCTTCGATCTGTACCCGCATCCGCGCAAAGCTGCTTTTTAATCGCCGGATTGACGAAGATGCGCGTGACATCTTCATCTTTCGCCGCCAGTTTAATCAGACTGGCGATTTCAGGCTGCCAGTGACGCGCAACGACGTTCCTGCCATCGGCGGCCACCAGATCCAGCGGCTGAGGTTTCAGTAACTGCTGTGCGCTCCAGCGGGTTTTTGGCAGTTGTAGCCAGATATCCACGTCGAGTCCGGTCTGGTGGCTGGCATGGCCGCTGCTGAAGCGTCCGCCGGCAGCCATGCCCATATCGCCAATCAGCACGTTGCCCAGTTGCAGATTGTGCGCCTGCATGGCCAGGCGCTGGATAAACAGAATCAGGTCGGGATGACCGAAATAGCGACGCTGATCCTGACGCATGACCTGATAATCCGGTGAGTTAAGCGGCAGAGCCTGCGCGCCGACAATACAGCCGTTGGCAAAGCCGCCAATCGCATTCGGTGCACCCGCGACAGGGTGCTGAATACGCTGCCACGGCGTCGCCGCCAGGCTTGCCGCGCTGAGTAACAGCGCGCTGAGCATCAGCATCACTTTCATCAGGTTACCAACGTGGCACGGTGGAGTTGACATCGCCACACTGCGCACGCTGGCGCAGCAGATGGTCCATCAGCACAATTGCCATCATGGCTTCGGCAATCGGCACCGCACGAATGCCCACGCAGGGATCGTGACGGCCTTTCGTGATCATCTCCACTTCTTCCCCGTCGCGGGTGATGGTTTTGCCCGGCACGGTAATGCTGGAGGTCGGCTTCATCGCCAGATTGGCGCTGATAGTCTGACCGCTGCTGATACCGCCGAGAATGCCGCCTGCGTGGTTACTCTGAAAACCGTTAGCCCGAATTTCATCGCGATGCTGACTGCCGCGCTGATTCACCACGGCAAAGCCGTCGCCAATTTCAACGCCCTTCACGGCGTTAATGCTCATCAGCGCATGCGCGAGATCCGCATCCAGGCGATCAAAGACCGGTTCGCCCAGGCCCGGCGGGACATTTTCCGCCATGACCGTGACTTTGGCACCGACAGAATCGCCCTCTTTTTTCAGCGCGCGCATCAGTTCATCCAGCGCCTCAAGCTTATCGGCGTCCGGGCAGAAGAACGGATTCTCTTCAACGATGGTCCAGTCTTTAAGTTCACAGGCCACGTCGCCGATCTGCGCCAGATAGCCCCGCACCACGATCCCGTGCTGCATGTGCAGGTATTTTTTGGCGATGGCGCCCGCCGCCACGCGCATCGCCGTCTCACGTGCCGATGAACGGCCACCGCCGCGATAGTCGCGCGTACCGTATTTTTGTTCGTAGGTGTAATCCGCATGGCCGGGTCGGAACAGATCTTTAATGGCGCCGTAATCCTGCGAACGTTGATCGGTGTTCTCAATCAGCAAGCCAATCGAGGTCCCTGTGGTGACACCTTCAAACACCCCTGACAGAATTTTGACCTGATCCGGTTCACGGCGCTGCGTCGTATAACGCGAAGTGCCCGGACGGCGGCGGTCCAGATCGTGCTGGATATCGGCTTCGGTCAACGGAATGCCGGGCGGCACGCCATCAACAATACATCCCAGAGCAATGCCGTGAGATTCGCCAAAGGTGGTGACGCGAAAGAACTGTCCGATGCTGTTTCCGGCCATTGAGATTCCTTGTTACGGTTTGACGGGCGAACGCTCGCCCCTCTTTTTAGTCTTTATAGAATGAGAAATGGTGCTGTGCATCAACGATTTGCTGACGGGTGAGCATAAAGACACCGTCACCACCGTTGTTAAACTCCAGCCAAGTGAAAGGCACATCGGGATACTGCTCCATCATGTGCACCATACTGTTGCCGACTTCGCAAATCAGCACGCCGTTTTCGCTCAGGTAACCCGGCGCACAGGCCAGAATACGGCGGACCAGCTTCAGGCCATCGCTTCCGGCCGCCAGACCCAGCTCAGGCTCATGGTGATATTCGCCCGGCAGATCGTCCATATCTTCGGCATCCACATAGGGCGGATTGGTTACGATCAGATCGTATTGCACAGGCGGCAATTCGCGGAACAGATCGGCGCGAATCGGCGTGACATGGTGGATCAAACCATGCTCTTCGATATTTTGTTCCGCCACCGCCAGCGCATCGTGGGAGATATCCACCGCGTCAACTTCGGCGTCCGGGAAGGCGTAAGCACAGGCGATGGCAATACAGCCGCTTCCGGTGCACATGTCCAGAATATGACGCGGCTTTTCAGGGATTAAGCCGGCAAAACGGTTTTCAATCAGCTCCCCAATCGGCGAGCGGGGAACCAGAACGCGTTCATCGACATAGAATTCATGGCCGCAGAACCAGGCTTTATTAGTCAGATAGGCAACCGGGATGCGTTCGTTAACGCGACGAATGACGCGTTCGACAATGCGATGACGTTCACTGGCGGTCAGGCGGGCATTGCGCATGTCTTCCGGAATATCAAGCGGTAACCAAAGCGTGGGCAGAACCAGCTGGACGGCTTCGTCCCAGGGATTATCTGTGCCGTGTCCGTACCAGATGCCAGCCGCGGTAAAGCGGCTGACCGACCAGCGCAGCATATCCTGAATGGTGTGCAGTTCGTTCACTGCCTCATCGACGAAAATTTTGTCCACATAGCCCTCCGCAGGCCTTTAACTAAATCGGCCGATAGTTTGCCACGAAGCCGAGCAGAATTCAGCGCAGCAAGGTGAAAAAGCTGACAATTAATGACAGTAAACGGTAAGGTAATGGCTTCTGCTGTTAATCAGCCACCTCAGACATGATTCACGACCCATGCGTAAAAAACCGACCCTGAGCCAGGATGATCAAGCGCTGTTCCGTCAGTTAATGACCGGCACGCGAGAACTGAAACAAGATACTATCGTGCATAAGCCGGTGGTCAAAACCCGCGACGTGCCGGTTAAACGCCTGCTGTCTGAGCAAGCGGACAACAGCCATTATTTTTCCGATGAGTTCCAGCCGCTGCTGTCCACAGAAGGGGCGACGCGCTATGTCCGTGCGGACGTGAGCCATTTCGAGCTGAAAAAGCTGCGTCGGGGCGATTACACGCCAGAAATTTTTCTCGATCTGCATGGACTCACACAGATGCAGGCCAAACAGGAACTGGGCGCGTTGATTGCCGCCTGCCGTCGCGAACACCTTTTTTGTGCCAGCGTGATGACCGGACATGGTAAACATATTTTAAAGCAACAAACGCCGCTGTGGCTGGCCCAGCATCCCTGGGTAATGGCATTTCATCAGGCACCCAAAATGTTTGGTGGCGACGCCGCGCTGCTGGTCCTGATTGAAGTCGAAGAGTGGCAACCGCCAGAGCTGCCTTGATATTCCTGCCCTGAGACGTCTTTTCCACCCCGCCGTTTCGCCCCGTTTCTTCCCCCCTTTGCCGGGGGAAACCGGTTTAACCGACGCCCGCTTTCTTTCACTTTTGCGCCTGTTTTTGGTCCTCTGTTCTGCCCGTTTTTGTTCAGACTGACGCAGACTATTTGCTTATGTAATTATTTATACTGAATACAATTTACTCGCTGCCGATAACGTCTAAGCATTTAGGCACATTACGTTTGATTATTTCGGCACATTGACCAAGGGAACTTTTTGAATGAGCGGGTTAAGTCATTTTTTTGAGAATTTGAAAGTGGGCAAAAAGCTGATGCTCGGTTTTGGACTGATTTTACTTTTGAGTCTGGCCGTAGCGATATGCGGGATTAAAAATCTGAACGACATCAGCGTCCGGGCCGAAAAGCTCAGGGAGCTGAAAAGCGTTAATGACCGGTTTTCACAGGCCAAAGATGCCCGACTGCAGTTCGTGAAAACGCATGATGAAAAATTCATCGACGTTAACGAAAATCTGCTGAAAGAGGTGGATCAGAATCTGAAAAACCTGGGCGTTTTTCACTGGGATGACAGTCAGCAGGCGATGATTACGGCGATGCCGTCCGCTATTGCCACTTACCGGCAGAAACGCGCCGATACGGTACAGGCTGTCCGTAACGGGGCACAGGCGCTTCAGAACCTGTCCGTGGCGGATGAGATGCGGGATATCAGCCAACTGGCCGCAAGCAACAGCAGTGACCCGCAGACGAGCGCGGCGTTACAGGAAATCAATAAACACCTGGGCGGCGTGGCGGTACGTGTCAAACTCTTTGGCCTTGAGCACAAAGAAGAAGATCGCAACGCCCTGAGCAACTTCCTGTCGGAAACCGTGCAGCTGATGGCTCAGGTCAAACCGCGCCTTAACGCCGCAGACAGTGCTGCGCTTGAAAAAGTCAGCGCACAGCTTGAGACCAAACAGGGCGATATCAATGCGCTGATGGCGTCGGTGGCGGCTGGTGACGCAGCCACTGTGCAACTGGCGGCTGCGGGCAAAATCCTGACCGACATGAGCAACGCCTTGTTTACCCAGCAGTTAGATGCGACCAATCACGACGCGAATCAGGCCGTCTGGCTGATGACGGTGATTATCATCGCCGCTATCATAGCAGGCATTCTTATCGCCCTGTTTATTACCCGCCAGTTGACGCGTCCTCTCGCTGAACTGCTGCACGTCGCTAATCAGATGGCGCGTGGCAACCTCAGCACCGTGCTGAAATCGTCCCGTCGGGATGAGCTGGGCGAACTGATGCATGCAGTCGGTGAAATGAGCGATGAGCTGCGTCGCATTATCAGCGGTATCCGCAGTGGCGTGACCAGCGTCAGTCAGGCTTCAGCGGAGATTGCCTCCGGCAATAATGATCTGTCAGCCCGCACAGAAAGCCAGGCCGCCGCCCTTGCGCAGACCGCAGCCAGCATGGAGCAACTGACCGCAACGGTTAAGCAGAACGCAGACAACATTCATCATTCCAGTCGACTGGCGCAGCAAACCTTCGACACCGCCAGCCGCGGTGGGCAGC
This sequence comes from Pantoea sp. SGAir0183, assembly GCF_043545505.1. NCBI lineage: Bacteria > Pseudomonadati > Pseudomonadota > Gammaproteobacteria > Enterobacterales > Erwiniaceae > Pantoea > Pantoea sp. SGAir0183. The sequence goes on along the minus strand of NZ_CP028053.1, from coordinate 1,331,442 downwards.
TGGTTACGGATGTGGTCAGCACCATGAATGAGATCACCACCAGCTCTGGCAAAATCTCAGAAATCACCTCCGTGATAAACAGTATCGCGTTTCAGACCAACATCCTGGCACTCAATGCCGCCGTAGAAGCGGCACGGGCCGGAGAACAAGGTCGGGGCTTTGCCGTGGTAGCCAGCGAAGTGCGTAATCTGGCACAACGCAGTGCGCAGGCGGCGAAGGAGATTGAAGCGCTGATTCATGATTCTGTGGCGCGTATTAATGCCGGTTCGCAACTGGTGAGTCAGACGGGGAACACCATGGGGGAGATCGTCAACTCGGTCAGTAACGTGACGGATCTGTTGAACGAAATTTCTCATGCGTCGGAAGAGCAGAATCGCGGCATTGCGCAGGTAGGCGTCGCGATTGTTGAGATGGATAACGTGACGCAGCAGAACGCCGCGCTGGTGGAGCAGTCGTCCGCTGCCGCCAGTGCGCTGCACGATCAGGCGCAAACACTGGCAGGATCGGTGTCGCGTTTTGTGATTGCGTAACGTATGGAAAGAAAACGGGTGAAGTGAGTCAAACGTTTTCAGTGTCGGGCCAGAGGATGGCCCGACAGCGTTTACATCGCTTTTGCCAGTTTTTTAGGACTGACCTGCCAGAGCAGCTTGCCCTGGCTTTCCGCCGGGTCAAAATCCACGCAGGCAATGGCCGAAGTAGCGAACATCGGTGGCGTTTCCTGAGGGCACAGCTCCGACACCAGATAACCGACCAGCGGCAGGTGAGAGATCACCAGCACCGATTTCACCCCTTCGTTTGCCAGCGTCTGCAAATAGCAGCCCACCAGCCCCGGATCGCCGCCAGGCGTTAACTCCGGCAGGATATCCGCCCCGTCTGGTAAGGGCAGCGCCTCACGAACTGTCGCGAGCGTTTGTTGCGCACGCAGATAAGGGCTGACCAGGACACGTTCAATGTCAACAGCCTGATCTTTTAACCAGTTCGCCATCTGGCGTGATTCATCACATCCACAAAGCGTTAAGGGCCGGACTGAATCACTGGCAGCGTCGAGCGCCGCATCGCCGTGACGCATGATAAAAACTTGCATAAAGCACCGCTGTTGTTTGTCGACATCGCCTGACACCTTCGTGTCAGGCGCTTCATTCTGCGAATGAACGTCGTGTTTTACCCTAATGGCTTCAGTATAGTCAACCGGTTGTTTATTAAATAAGCACCTACCCGATTACGGCGTCGCATCATGATGGTGCGACACACGACTAACCCCCTGAATCAGGATGGATATTCATATTTATGAAGAAGTGTAAAACTTTGTCTGCTGTTGCGCTGCCCGCTGCAATCTTTCACAGGGTGCAAAGCGGTCACCATATTGCTGCTCAAGCCGCGTTAATCTGTTGACGATTTCCCCAGCACCAAGGCGATCAATATAGTGAAATGGCCCACCCAGAAACGGGGGAAAGCCAATACCAAACACCGCACCAATATCACCGTCACGGGGCGAGCGGATAACCTGCTCATCCAGACAGCGCACCGCCTCATTTAACATCATCATCACGCAGCGCTCTGCGATGTGTGCCCCACTCTGCACGCTTGCGGGTTTAATCTGCAATACGTCGTACACGGTGGGATCCGGCTTTTTACGTTGCAAACGTGACGATTCATACAGATAGAACCCTTTATGATTTTTTCGCCCTTTGCGTCCGTCGTTGATCACGGCCGCCAGAGCAGGCGGTGCCGCAAACCGTTCACCGTAAGCCTGCTGCAACCCGGGCGAGATTTTACTGCCAACATCGATGCCCACCTCATCCAGCAGTTGAACCGGCCCAACCGGAAAGCCAAACATCACCAGTGCGCGGTCAATATGTTCAACAGGTTCGCCCTCAAGCAGACAGCGCATCGCTTCGTTGATGTAGGGCGTCAGAATACGGTTGACGTAAAAGCCCGGTCTGTCAGCGACCACAATCGGCGTTTTGCCCTGTTTACGTGCCAGCGTGACGGTGCTGGCGAGCGTTTCAGGCGATGTCGCCGCATGCGGGATAACTTCAACCAGCGGCATTTTCTCCACCGGACTGAAGTAGTGCAGGCCAATAATATTCTCAGGACGCGCGGCCTTCGCCGCAATGTCGGCAATCGGGAGGGAAGAGGTATTGGACGCAAAAATCGTCTGGGGCTGACAGTGCGTTTCCACCTCTGCCACCATTTGCTGTTTCAGCGCCAGATCTTCAAACACCGCCTCGATGACGATGTCACGTTGGGTAAACCCCTGATAGTCGGTACCGCCGCTGATGCGCGCCATCTGCTGCTGGCGCTGCGCCGGGGTGAGCTGACGACGCTGCACTTTTTTACTCAGCAGCGCCCAACTGGTCTGCAGCGCATGATTAATGCCGTTCAGGCTGATGTCTTTGATGCGCACGGGCAGACCGGCATGAATTGCGCTGACGCAGGCAATGCCGCCGCCCATCAACCCGCCGCCCAGCACACCGACACGTTCGACTGGCCGGGGCTGCGCCTCAGTTCCGTTCTCTTTTTTCAGCGCGGTGGAGGCAAAAAACAGGCTGCGTAGCGCCGCCGATTCCGGCGTCATGGCCAGCTCGCCAAAGGCGCGCGCCTCGGCGGCATAACCTGCCTGACTGCTTTGCTCAAGCCCAATGCGCACCACATCGATGATACGTTGCGTGGCCGGATAGTTCCCCTGGGTTTTGCGTTCCGTTTCCCGCCTGACCAGCGCAAACAAGGCCTGGCGGGCGATAGGCCCCTGCAGCAGACGGTCGCGCAGCGGAAGCGGTGCGCGGCGGCATTTGCCTTTTTTAACGCTTTCGATAGCGGTATCCAGCAGGATCGCCTGCGGCACCGCGTCATCGACAATCCCCAGCTTCTTCGCCTGCTTCGCGCGCAGGCTTTTCCCCGTCAGGATGAGAGGTAAAGCCTTTTGCACACCAATCAGATGCGGCAGACGCTGCGTGCCACCCGAACCGGGCAGTAATCCCAGTTGCACTTCCGGCAGTCCCAGACGGGTTTTATCATCCAGCGTACAGATGCGTGAATGACAGGCCAGCGCCAGCTCAAGACCGCCGCCTAAGCAGGCCCCGTGAATCGCGGCCACCACAGGAAACGGCAAGGCGGCAATCGCGGCCATTACCTCCTGCCCTTGCCTTGTCAGAGCTTCGGCTTCATCCGCACGCTGACAGCGATCAATCATGGTGATATCGGCACCTGCTACAAAGTTGTCAGGCTTCCCGGAAATCAGTACCAGCCCGAGCAGCTGCGGATGCTGGCGTGCCTCGCTAATCAGGCTGGCAATCTGGACCGCAAATTCCGCCTTCAGCGTATTCATTTTTTCATTGGGCACATCAATGGTGATCACGCCAACATGATCGTCCCGCATCTGCAAAGTAAACGCGCGCTGTTCCATTATTCGGCCTCCAGAACCATGGCTGCACCTAATCCTCCGGCGGCACAGGCCGTGACCAGTCCCAGCCCGCCTCCGCGCCGACGCAATTCATTTAAGGTCTGCGTGATCATGCGCGCGCCGGTCGCCGCAAAAGGATGACCATAGGCGATGGAGCCGCCCAGGACGTTAAAACGTGCATCGTCGATTTCACCCAGCGCGTGCGAGCGGTTTAATACCTCGCGGGCAAAACGTTCGTCACGAAACAGCTTGATATTACTCAAGGTCTGCGCCGCGAACGCTTCATGCATATCAATAAGCGTCAGATCAGCCAGCGTGATGCCAGCACGATCAAGCGCCAGCGGCGAGGCGTAAGCGGGCCCGAGCAGCATGTCCTGCCAGACATCAATGGCGGTAAAGGCGTAGCTGCGCAGATAGCCCAGCGGCTGTAATCCCAGCGCTTTGGCCTGGCCTTCACGCATCAATATCACCGCCGCCGCCCCGTCCGTTAACGGCGTGCTGTTGGCTGCCGTTACCGTGCCGTGCTGGCGATCAAACGCCGGACGTAAACGGGCATAGTCAGCCGCTTTCGCATCCATTCGCACGTTATTATCCTGGTCTATGGGGGCCTTGAAGGGCGGGACGAAGGCGGCCATGACTTCCTGATTCAGCACGCCCGACTGCCAGGCCTGCGCTGCGCGCAGATGCGAACGCAGAGCCAGCGCATCCTGTTCTTCCCGGCTGATGCCGTGCGTTTTCGCCATCTGTTCTGCGGTATCGCCCATGCGTAATCCTGTGGAGTATTCGGCCACGGCAGGCGGCACCGGTAACAGATCGCCGGGACGCAGGCGGCGCAGAATCTGAAACTTTTGGGAAAGGCTTTTTGCTTTGTTCATATCCACCAGCGCACGAGCCAGCGTTTTACTGACGCCAATCGGCAGGACGGAAGAGGAATCCGCGCCGCCCGCAATACCGACCGAAATCGTGCCTGCCAGCAGGCTTTCCGTGACGTTAGCCACCGCCTGGAAGCTGGTCGCACAGGCTCGGCTGACGCTGTACGCATCGGTACTGACGCTGAGACCACTGCTCAGCACAATTTCCCGCGCGATGTTGGGAGCCTCTGGCATCTGCACCACCTGACCAAACACCAGTTGCTCAATCATCCCGACCGGTAACTCACTCCGGGCCACCATTTCACTGACCACCATCCGGCCCAGCTCTACGGCGGGAATGCCATGAAATCCTGTCGCCTGACGGAGAAAAGGCGTACGTAATCCATGAGTGATAGCGATGCGCTCGCCCGTACGCGTCAACAGTGACTGCGCTTTGCTCATTGTATCCACCTGTGCATCGTGACCGGGGCATCATTGCCAAAAGAGGTCTGACCTGATCCACAGTGTTAACCACAAGCGGCTACGCCGCCAACATCAGGAAGAGAAAAGTGAGATGAGAAACACGAAAATGACAAACGCCGCCGGGCAGCGGCGTTAAGCGGTTCAGCGTAAACCTAACTGAAAAATCAGGGTTTCTGCCTGACAGCTAAAAGTAAAAGCAACATCAAGCCGCACGCCGCCCGTCTCTTCTGTGAATCGCGCATCTATGACACAGGGATCGGACTCGACCTGACGCGCCCTTTCGCTCAGTTCAGCCAGTTTGCTGTCGGCTTCCGCGCGCTGGCCAAACCACGCTGACCAACTGGCGGTACAATCGGTGTTGTCCATTACGGTACCGACATCCACACAACAGCATGCCGCCGTTTCGGTCGCGCGACATTTTTTCAGAGCATCCGTCATGGTAATCTCCTGGTTTCACAACTAAAGGGAAAAGCCTTGCTGCGAAAAATTCTACGCTTTGGATTTCTCCCCCGCTATGCACGCGACGCTAAGTGACGAATATCACAATATAATTTGATCTGAATCAGTTTTGCGCCTGCTGCCTGCCTCGTTTCCCGCAGAGAAGTGTTAAGCAGATCGAATTTTCATCTATCAAATTGGAAATAATTTAAAAACAATATTGCAACATGTGTACAGGTCGGACCTATACTCTCCGCACTGGTCTGATATGTCCGACCGTCATCAGTCCATACAATCCGCCGTTCCTTGTTACACGACGTCACAACGTTAAATAATAATTCACATGAGGTTGTGGTCATGAACCATAAAAACCTGTTCGCAAAGTCAGCCGTGGCAGCTGCGGTAGCGCTTATTTCCTCTAACGTTTACGCAGCCGGATTTCAGTTAAATGAATTTTCTTCCATTGGTTTAGGTCGTGCTTATTCAGGCGAAGGCGCAATGGGTGATACGGCGGCCTCAGCCAGCCGTAACCCGGCGACCATGGCGCTGATGGATCGCCCTGAATTTTCACTCGGTGCGGTATATATCGATCCTCAAGTGGATATCAGCGGCCAGAGTCCAACAGGACGGAGCCTGGATGCGAAAAACATCGCGCCTAATCAGTGGATCCCTGATCTGCACTATGTCCAGCCGATTAATGACCAATGGTGGGTAGGTGCCTCTGCCACCTCAAACTACGGTCTGGCGACAGAATTTAATAACGGTTATACCGCAGGCGGATTCGGCGGTAAAACAGACCTGACGACCGTTAATCTTAACCTCAGCACCGCCTACCGCCTGAATGAACACTTCAGCTTTGGTGTGGGTTTTGATGCCGTTTATGCTAAAGCGAAAATTGAGCGTTATGCCGGAGAGTCGTTCTCCGCGCTGGGCATTCCTGCGGATACCCAAATTACCCGACTAAAGGGGAACGAATGGGGTTATGGCTGGAACGCCGGTGTACTTTATGAGGTTGATAATAATAACCGTTTTGGTTTCACCTACCGCTCTGAGGTGAAAGTTGACTTTGATGGGGATTACAAAAGTAATCTTCCTGCGGCCATCAACGCATTTAACATTCCCGGCGCACCTTTTGGCACAAGCGGAAACACGATTCCGGGTTCATTAACCCTGAATCTGCCAGAAATGTGGGAAGTTTCAGGCTGGCATAAAGTCGCGCCACAATGGGCCGTTCACTATAGCCTGGCCTATACCAGCTGGAGCCAGTTCCAGGAGCTGAAAGCGACCGGTTCGAATGGTCAGACGCTGTTCTATAAAGATGAAGGCTTCCATGATGCCTACCGTATCGCCCTGGGTACCACTTACCAGTACGATAAAAACTGGACCTTCCGCAGCGGTATCGCCTTTGATGACAGCCCGGTTCCGGCTGACAAGCGTTCCATCTCCATCCCGGATCAGGATCGCTTGTGGCTGAGTGCGGGTGCCTCCTATGCATTTAATGACGATGCCTCCGTCGATGTCGGCGTCTCTTATATGCATGGTCAGAAAGTTACCATTCAGGAAGGCAATTACACCTTTAATTCCAGTGGTAAAGCCTGGCTGTACGGCGCGAGCTTCAACTACAAATTCTGATATGTTGACCGCATAAAAAAGCGACACACTGTGTCGCTTTTTTTTGCTCCGCCTGGCGAGCTCTGACAGAACATTCGTATAAATCACTTCAGCCTGAAGCCGCCCTTTTCCGGGCGGCCTCACATTACTGAGAATCGATATCTTTGAGATCGTCCTGAATTGCCGCTGCGTTCGGATTATCTTCGGGCTTCAGCTTGCCACCACGCGCCAGGAAGTCATAGCGCTCAAAATAGGCGTTACGCATAAAGGCGTAAGGATCGCGCTGCTGTTTCAGGATAGCATCGGAGTCCAGCAGTTGCGCACGCGTTTCCACCCCTTCAAGTGCCCATTTACCCACGGACATCGGCCAGGTCAACCAGCCCAGCACCGGATAAAGCGTATCCACATAATCGCCGCCGTCCTGACGCACCGTAAAGCTGCCATAGCCAGGCAACTGCACGTAAGGACCGTAGCCCACGCCATAGTGCCCCAGCGTGGTACCGAAGCGTTGCGGCCCCTGGCGCGCCAGCTCAGGGTTCGCTTTGCCTGCAACGTCGATAAAGCCGCCCAGGCCCAGCACGGTATTCAGGAAGAAACGCGTGAAGTGAATACCGGCATTGCGCGGCTCACCAACCAGAATAGCGTTCACCATACTGGCGGGTTCGCTCAGGTTGCCCAGGAAGTTGCTCAGGCCAGCACGTGCCGGGACGGGCACATAGTCGCGCCAGGCCACAGCCACCGGACGCACCACATACGGGTCCAGCACATTGTAGTTAAAGTTAAACATTGTGCGGTTAAAGCCTTCAAACGGATCGCTACGCCCGGCTGGCGCATCGGTCTCCGGCTTTGAACTGGCACAACCCACCAGAAGCACACTGGCCAAGGCCAGGCTGGTCAGGCGGTGATCCATTTTTTTCTCCCTGTGCATATAAGTGATGTATACCCTGCCGCCTTTCTCGGGTAGATCAGCGCGTTAAGCAAGCATAGCTGATATCCACGGTGCGGTTTACAGATTCAGACAGAGCCAGAGAATATCGGTCTAAGGCTGCTGCGCATTAATCTCAACGGTCACATGCTGATGACCGTCCCAGGGCACGACGGCGCTGACACCGAACCAGTCACCCGGCTCAGGGTTCGCGCGGCCATTACGTGAAATCCTGACGCGAACCTGGATCTGTTTCTGCGCCGAAAGACGGCGCCCCTGCATCATGGCATTACTGTCATCCAGCGTCAGCGACACGGGAAAATGCCCGGCAGCAAGACGCTTCACGGCCACCGGCACGGGCGACATACCGTCAGTAACCGAAATATACATGACTCCGCCCGGCGGTAACATGTTTTCTGCCTGGGGAGAAAGCGTCACATCTACCGTCAACTGGCTCGCTTGTTGTCCGGCGTCCGTTCTGGCTTGCTCAATACTGCGCGCAATGTTGTCGCGCCGGGGATCGTCCGCCGGCAGCGCGTTCAGTAAGGTTTGCCAGGCCGCAATCGCCTGAGCATAGTGTTGCTGTTCAAAGGCAGCGTAAGCCAGCAGGCTCAGCGTCCGGGCATTGTGCGGATCCTGTTTACGCAGATCCTGCAACACAAGTTCTGCCTGACGGTTTTCCTGTGGATCGCCCGACCGGGCCAGAACCTCGGCGTAATCCTGTTTTAATACCTGATTATTCGGTGCCAACTGCAGCGCGTGCTCGAACGCCTGACGGGCGGTCGTCGCGTTATTCAGCACCATACCAAGACGGCCAAGCATTGCCCAGTCGCTAAGGTTATCAGGCTCGGTTTGCAGATGGCTGCGCAAACCGAGCTGTAAGCGTGAAAGCTGTTCCGGCGTCAGCGGCTTCGCGTGAGGATCCAGCACCTGCGCACGCAGCGCAGGATATGCTTTCTGCACCTGCAGCCAGCCGCTGAACGGCACAAAACCGCCGGTGTTGAGATAGCACACCAGCGGCACGACCAGTAAGACAATAATGCCCGGTAACAATACCCAACGGCGACTGCTGCGCGACTGTGCATCCGGTGCAGGCGGAATATCACTCAACAGTGACTGCTGTAGCTCGCGCGCCATCACGTCCCGCTCGGCGATCACGCCCTGATCCTCATCCTGCGTCAGTTCGGCCAGCCGTTGGTGATAAAAATCTTTATTAAGGCTGTCACGCGTGACTATGTGGGACGCGCGCGGACGCCAGCCTGCGGCCAGGAACAGCACACAGGCCGCGAACAGCAGTACCAATATCGCGATTAAAAAGGCTGCCATTATGCTTCCCTGTCCGATTTCAAAATGGCTTCAAGCCGCTGTTGCTCTTCATCACTCAGTTCGCTACAGGTCTTACGCTGGCGACTGCGCCAGACGATTACGCCCGCGCCGCCTGCGACAAACAGCGCAGGTCCCAGCCACAGAATCACGGTGGACGGCGTTACGGGCGGTTGGTAGCTGACGAAATTGCCGTAGCGCGCCACCATATAGTCGAGGATCTGCTGACGCGTTTGTCCCTGTTTCATCAGCTGATAAACTTTCAACCGCATATCCGCCGCAATCATGGCGTTGGAATCCGCAATGCTGTTGTTCTGACATTTGGGGCAGCGCAGGGAGGCGGTGATATCACGGTACTGTTCTTCCTGCGCGACGGAGTCAAATGCATAGGTATCGATGGCCGCCCACAGGCTGGCGCTAAACAGCAAGCCGCAAAGCATCGTCACCAGCGCTTTCATGAGCCGCTCTCCGTATTGTATTTATCCCATAAAGGCTTTACTTCCTGCTGCCAGACGCGCGGATTCAGATCTCCGGCATGGCGATAGCGAATAATGCCGTTGCCATCGATCAGAAAGGTTTCCGGTGCGCCATATACGCCAAGATCCAGGCCCAGCATACCGTCACCATCATACAGGCTGAGCGCATAAGGATTACCCAGCGTGTTTAACCAGGTCACCGCCTTTTGCCGATCGTCTTTATAATTGAGCCCTACTACCCGCACGCCCTGCTCTGCCAGCGTATTCAGATAGTGATGTTCTGCCCGACAGGTCGGGCACCATGTTGCCCAGACGTTGAGTAAAAGCGGTTTGCCGGTGATAAGCGTTTGCTGGTTGTAGGTTTTGCCGGGCGTTTCCAAGGCTTCGAGCCGGAACACCGGCAACGGTTTACCAATTAACGCCGACTCCAGCCGCGTAGGATCGTCGCCCGCCGCATTGCGTGACAGTTGCCAAAGCAGCGCGGCGGCCAGCAGTAAAAACAGGATCAGGGGAATAAACAGAATCTTTTTCATGCCCGCACCTCGCGCTCGCCTTTTTTACGCGCACGATAACGCGGATCCAGTAAACAGAGCAGACCGCCCGCAGCCATAAACAGTCCACCGAACCAAATCCAGCGCACAAAGGGTTTATAGTAAATGCGCACCGCCCAACTGCCGTCATCGAGTTCCTCACCCAGCGCCGCATAGAGATCGCGGGTAAAGCCACCATCAATTGCCGCCTCGGTCATCATGGTGCGCGCCGCTGAATAAAAGCGTTTTTCCGCATACAACATCGCTTCAGGCTGCCCGTCCCGCGTCACATCAATCACCGCCACGCCGCCGCTGTAGTTGGGCCCTTGCAGATCCTGAACATCGCGGAAGACAAAGTGGTAGTGATGGATATCAACACTGTCGCCCGCTTTCATGCGCACATCCCGTTCAACGCTGTATTGCGTGCTAAACGCTATCCCAATCACGGTGACGCCGACACCTAAATGGCCGAGCACCATGCCCCAGTGGCTGCGTGACAAGTGGCGCAGTCCGGTGAAAAAAGAATGACGATGCGTCGCACGTTCATGCAGTTCCATCAGGGTTAACACGATGATCCATACCGCCATCAGCAGGCCCACTACCGTCATTGCCTCTACCCGATCCTGTAGCCACCAGGGCAACAGCACGGAGGCCAGCAGCGTGACGGCCAGTGCTAACAGCAAACGCCGTACCAGCTTCTGGGGTTCATCACGGCGCCAGCGCACTAACGGCCCAATCCCCAACATTAAGGCCAGCGGTGCCATCAGCCAGCTGAACAGCGTATTAAAAAAGGGCTGGCCCACGGAGATGCTGCCCAGACCGAGTTGTTTATGGACCAGCGGTAACAGCGTACCGAGCAGCACCACCAGCATGGCCGCAATCAACAGGACGTTATTGCCCAGCAGAAAGGACTCGCGTGACCACAAGGCGTTTTGTACCCGGCTGCGGACCTGCCCTCCTTTGAGGGCATAGAGCAGCAGCGAGCTGCTAATGACAATCACCAAAAAGGCCAGAATAAACATGCCCCGCGCCGGATCGGAGGCAAACGCGTGCACCGAGACCAGCACGCCGGATCGCACCAGGAAGGTCCCGAGCAGACTCAGGGAGAACGCGGTAATCGCCAGCAATACGGTCCAGGCTTTAAAGGTGCCGCGCTTTTCGGTCACCGCCAGTGAGTGCATTAACGCCGTGCCAGCCAGCCAGGGCATAAAGGACGCATTTTCAACCGGATCCCAGAACCACCAGCCGCCCCAGCCCAGCTCGTAATAGGCCCATGCAGAGCCCAGCACAATACCTATGGTCAGGAACAGCCAGGCTGCGGTGGTCCAGGGACGCGACCAGCGCGCCCAGGCGGTATCCAGCCTTCCGGCCATCAGGGAGGCAATGGCAAAAGCAAAGGCCACCGAGAAACCGACATAGCCCATGTATAACAACGGCGGATGGAAGATCAGGCCAATATCCTGCAGCATGGGATTGAGGTCGCGGCCATCGACGGGAAAGTCCGGCAGGGTGCGGCTGAACGGATTAGAGGTGAGGATGATAAATAGCAGGAAGCCCAGCGTAATCATGCCCATCACCGCCAGCACGCGCGCCAGTGCGTCCTGCGGCATGCCACGGCTGAAGATCGCCACGGCCAGCGTCCAGCCACTCAGCAGCAGCACCCACAGCAGCAGGGAGCCTTCGTGCGCCCCCCAGGTGGCCGCAATGCGGTAATAGACCGGCAGCAGGGAATTCGAGTTGTTAACGACATAGCTTACGGTAAAGTCGTTAACGATAAACGCCCAGACCAGCAACCCGAAAGCTCCCGCCACACAGCCGAACAGGCCAACGGCCAGGGGACGCGCCATGCCCATCAGGCGCGCATCCTGACGCCAGGCGCCCCACAGCGGATATACGCTAAGCAGCAGCGCCAACGCGACGCCGAGACAGAGTAAAAAACTGCCCAGTTCTGGCATCATGGTGTCTGTCCTGCCGGGTGAGTCGCGGCCTGTTGCACGGGTGGTGCGGGCTTCATCGCGGCGGTGATTTCAGGTGGCGTGTAATTTTCATCATGTTTCGCCAGCACTTCTTTGGCGTTGATCAGGTTGCCGGGTTCAAGGACGCCCTGTGCAACGACGCCCTGCCCCTCGCGAAACAGATCGGGCAAAATGCCCACAAAGTTTACACTGACCACACCACGGCCATCGTAAAGCTGAAAAGAGACGGCCAGCGTTCGGGGATCTCGCGTGACGCTGCCGGGCATCACCACGCCGCCCACGCGCAGACGCTGTCCGGGTTCCGGCCTGATGTGTGCATCACCTTTCCCCTCCAGGATTTCACCTGGCGTATAAAACAGATCGATATTGGACCGTAGCGCATACATTACCAGCGCGGTAGCCAGTCCAAGTCCGGTAAGTATCGCCACGACGACATACAGGCGATTACGACGGCGGGTATTCACTTCGCTTCTCCTGCCGTTTTAGTCCCGGCACGTTTAACACTGGCCGCGCGCAGACGGCGCTCCCGGGCATCACGCTGGCGAATGTCCGCCAGCAAACGTCTGTGTGACCACCAGCTGTGTACAATCAGGCCACAAAGCGGCACCAGCGCCCCTGCCACCGCCAGCCAGACGTAAAAGGCGTAACCGCCCATGGCAATGAAGTCATGCCATGAGGCAAAAGCGGGCGTCATTCTTTGCTCCTTGTCTTTGCCAGGGCAATCGCCCAGGGACGTTTACGTTCCGTCAGCAGAATCAGGTTGCGTAAGCGCATCAGCGTTAACGTGATAAACAACAGCAGGTCACCCAGGATGGCCCAGCGCAGCGGCGTGCGCATCGGCGGCGCGATAGCCTGTTGCAGTAAGCCGGACGATCCCTGATGCAAGGTATTCCACCACTGCACAGAGAAATGAATGATGGGCAGATTGATCACGCCGACCAGAATGAGCACCCCTGCGGCGCGCCCGGCCATGCGACGGTCCTCGAACGCCTGATACAGCGCAATGACGCCCAGATATAAAAACAGCAGCACCAGTTCTGATGTGAGCCTGGCGTCCCATATCCACCAGGTTCCCCACATCGGCTTGCCCCAGGCAGAACCGGTAACCAGCGCAATAAAGGTAAACACCGCACCGATCGGTGCCATCGCCGCTGAGACTAAATCGGCCATTTTCATCTGCCAGACCAGACCAGTAAACGCCGCAACGGCCATCGCGCTGTATATCCCCATCGACCACATGGCCGCCGGAACATGAATATACATAATGCGAAAACTGTCACCCTGCTGGTAGTCTGCCGGTGCATAGCCAAATCCCCATATCCAGGCCAGCAGCAGTACCGCCGCACTGGCCAGGGCGAACCCCGGCACCAGCCGACCGCACAACTGATACAGCCGTTCGGGCTTCGCCAGCTGATGTAATCCTTTCCACATGTTTACTTGCTCACTTTTAAATAAACGCGAATAACACGTCTGATGCGTGCTGATTTAGTGCAGCGTAATCCGCAACGCCGCGGCGGTGGCAAACGGGGCCAGCGTCGCACTCGCGACCAGCATCGCCCCCAGCAACGCCAGGTAACCGCCAATGGCTAACCCCTGACCTGCGGCGTCGATGGCCGCGCTGGCAAAAATCAGTACCGGAATAGCCAGTGGCAGAACCAACAGGCTGAGCAGCACGCCGCCGCGACGCAACCCAACGGTCAGCCCCACGCCAATCGCGCCGAGAAAACTCAGCGTCGGTGTTCCTAACAGCAGCGTCAGTGCCACCGCCCGCCAGCCCGGCATATCCAGGGACAGCAACAGGGCCGCCAGGGGCGAAAGCAGAATTAACGGCAAGCCCGTGACCAGCCAGTGGGCGATGACTTTCCCCAGCACCGTGACCGGCAGCGGTACAGGCGACAATAAAAGTTGCTCCAGCGTGCCGTCGTTAAGGTCATCACGAAACAGCCTTTCCAGCGCGAGCAGCGAAGAGAGCAATGCCGCAACCCAGACAATGCCGGGTGCGATCCGTGCCAGCTGATGAGGATCGGGACCGATACCCAACGGGAAGAGCGTGATGACAATCAGGAAAAACCACAGTGGATTCATCACTTCGGCGCCGCGACGACAGGCGATGCGTAATTCGCGCTGAATAAGACGACACAACATTACTGCCACTCCACGGCATGCAGGCGGATAGTATTGATCTGCCCCGTCAGCCCCGGTAGCGCCTGATGGCTGGTCACGATGACAGAACCCCCCTGCTGCGTGTGCGCCACAAAGCGGCTCATTAACGTCTCCACCCCCGTGTGATCGAGGGCGGTTAAAGGTTCGTCCAGGATCCATAAGGTTGCCCGGGTCAGCCACAGCCGGGCCAGGGCGATGCGCCGCTGTTGTCCGGCAGAGAGCTGCGCGGCCGCGACCTCTTCATAACCTGCCAGGCCGACGCTGGCCAGTGCAGTAAAAAGGTGTTCATCGCGGCAGTCTGGATGATAAAAGCGCAGATTTTCCAGCGCCGATAACGCCGATGAGATCCCCGGCAGATGCCCCAGGTAAAGCATGGCCTGATGCCAGGTGTCGCGTTGCCGGTGAATCGGCTGCGACTGCCAGCGCACCTCACCATGTTCAGGCGTGCTCAGTCCGGCCAGGATACGCAGCAGCGACGTTTTCCCGGCCCCGTTTGGCCCTTCAATTTGTACGATGTCACCTGGCGACACGCGAAACGTAAGCGCCTCAAAGAGCGCGCGCTCATCACGCACACAAAGCAGATTAATGATTTCCAACATGGAGGGGTAAATCGCGCCAGCCAAATAAGGCGCAAATGATAGCACAATGTTACAGCGTGCCGAAGGCTGTGCGCGCTCCCCTTTTGCGCAGGGCTTAGATATTCGTGCTTTTCAGCGCGTCTGGTGGATAAAAAGCGCACCACGGCAGAAGGTTGTCACGTTTGTTCGCTGTCGCAGAAACAGTTTCGTTAGCCAAAAAACGACTACGCTTATAACGCATTTGTACTGTTACCAGGAGAAAACATGAAGCCTTCATCAAGCATAAGTCAGGGACCTAACGATGTAGACAGCGAAGAAAAAGAACAGGGAAAGGAGGATATTGAAGTAGATGAAGACGCCCTGCCCTCGCGTGCCGCCGCTATCCACGAAGAGATTCGACAGGACGGGGAAAAAGAGCTGGAGCGGGATGGCATGGCGCTGCTGTGGTCAGCGATTGCGGCCGGGCTGTCAATGGGGGCTTCACTGATGGCCAAGGGCATTTTTCAGGTTCATCTGGACGGCGTCCCCGGCGCCTATTTACTGGAAAATCTTGGCTACACCTTTGGCTTTGTGATTGTGATTATGGCACGGCAGCAGCTTTTCACTGAAAACACCGTGACGGCCGTTCTGCCCGTTATGCACAAACCCACCACAAGCAATCTTGGTTTATTGCTTCGCCTGTGGGGCATTGTGCTACTGGGCAACCTTATTGGTACTGCATTCGCCGCCTTAGCGTTTAACGAAATGCCCATTTTTGATGAAGCCACTCGCCAGGCCTTTACGGATATCAGCATGAAGGTGATGGAACATACGCCGGGCGAGATGTTTGCTAACGCGGTGATCTCCGGCTGGATCATTGCCACAATGGTCTGGATGTTCCCTTATGCGGGAGCGGCCAAACTGTTTGTCATTGTGATGATGACCTGGCTGGTCGCACTGGGCGATCTGGCACATATCGTGGTGGGTTCCGTTGAGGTGCTTTACCTGGTGTTTAACGGCAGCGTGCCCTGGACCGCGTTTCTCTGGCCTTTTGCTGTTCCAACCCTGTTGGGTAACCTGACGGGCGGTACGCTGATTTTCGCCCTGATAAGTCACGCCCAGATTCGCAATGATATGGGCGAAGCTGCTCAGGCAAAGGCGAAGGCAGAACGGCGCAAAGCTGAGAAAAAACGTCAGCAGCAGCAGCAAGAAGAACGCTAAATTGCTGACAGAATGAGCAAACGCGCGGCAGTGTAGTGAATCCTGCCGCTTAACTGCGGTATACTGCGCTGGCGTCTCCTTAGTTAAATGGATATAACGAGCCCCTCCTAAGGGCTAGTTGCAGGTTCGATTCCTGCAGGGGACACCACGTACAGCCTTCTGACATTCACCAAATTCACTCATCCTTCTTATCTTTAATACCGCCTCTGCTCTGCCTGGGTGACGACGGCCAGTTTCTGCGCATTTCAACATGAACGATTACACATACACATTTCCTGTTTAAGCATTCACGCTCTATTAAGGCTCAGAACGGCCGGCACTTTTAGGCAAGCGGTCAACATCTCATCGTGTTTTTTGCGACCAGCTTGCCCCTGTCGACAGACTGAAGAAAAGTGTAACGCCTGGCCGATAACGCGCAATCTTCCTAAATAATCAAGTCGGGGACATTCTCAGAATCAGAAAGAAAATGAAGCGCCTTTATGTGGATCGCTACCCACTCATTTCTTAAGCGCCCTGCGTAAATCAGAAAACCCGACAGAAAACGGCGTGCTCGCTTTTGCCAGACGAGAGGTTTTATTTTTCTGCCTGCTGTTTCAGTTCGGCATAGCGGGCTGTCAGTTGTTTCAGGTGCATTTCCAGCTGAGATTGGGCAGCAGCAGGTAACGGTTTCCCCGCTGGATGTTGCGACAGTAAGCGCAGCTGTTCTTCAGCCGGTATGGACTGATTAAAGAACTGCATCGTGGCAAAAACCACTGATTTCAGCTCACTGACCGTTATGTATTTACCCTTCTGTTCATCAAGGCCATTTAATCTGTCGCTCAGTTTTTGTAGTGTCATCATTCCCTGAGACCAGCCATTAAGCTGCTCTGCCGGTAATGCGACAGCACTGCGTTGTTGTTGCCATTGCTGTGCCAGAGACTTTGCCTGCTCCGGCCAGAGCGCCTGAGCCTGCTCTACAAGTTGTCGGCTGTAGTCAATGCTCCAGCCCAGCGGAAGCTTATCCAGACGGTTCAGCTGTTGCTGTGTCTGGGCGATCACGTTCTGCGGCAAAGCAGTCTGCTGACGCAATAGATCCACCTGTTCTGGCGTGAGCGTTGCAGGTAAAGGTGCCAGAGATGCCGCCAACTGAGCCTGCAGCGGATTTGGCCGGTTTACATATTGCCAGCTTCCCGCTGCGGCCACGCTTATCGCCAGCATGGTACCCATACCGGCAACGAAAGATTTCCACTTTTTTACCGGCGCGGGAAGGGTCGCCAGTACTTCCACATTCGCCTGATGTTCAGGGCGGGCAACATACACCCATTTCATCGCGCTGACGGTTTCTTCTGCACCGTCGGCTGCGAAGGCGGCTGCATCGTTGATCACACTAGCTGGCAGCACAGCTGCCCCTGCCCGGGTTGTGTCGTCACTGTTTTCCAGCCGGACAGCGCTGTTAGCGACGCAGAACCTTATCGTTCAGTCGTTCTGTAAACCTATCGCCGTGTGTGGCTAAAGAGATCCGGGCGATTGAGGTTAATATAATCGACGCCCGCCGCCGCAATTTCCTGATGAATCGCTATATCGTCATCACCGTAATAAACCATAATCTCAAGCCCGGTCTTACGGCTTGCTTCAAGAATACCGGGATGACGCATCTGCTCTACGTTTACCTCAATGATCGATGCATGATGCACGGTGGCAACGAGAGAGGGAGACATCGCGATATTGAGGGTCATCATTTTGCGAAAGTCCGGCGCAACGGCCTGAAGGCCAGCGCGCATCGTTTCGGAAAACGAAAAGAAAAACGTATCACGGACCATACCGAGATCGCGTACCAGTGCAGCCACTTTTACCGGATCGCAGTATTTCAGCTCAATATAAACGCCCGCTCGGCCGCGCAGATGTTCGAGATAGGCATCAAGTCGCGGCACCCTGGCGTCTTTAAAACGCTCATCGAACCAGCTTCCCGCATCCAGTGTATCAATATCGCGCGACAGAGCATGCCCAACAGGGCCCGTCCCGTTCGTGGTGCGATCCAGCGTCTCGTCATGGATAACGTAGAGCACACCATCGGCGCTCTCCCGTACATCCAGCTCAATGTAATCAGCCCCCTGTTCAAGCGCCAGATCGGCGGCAAAGAAGGTGTTCTCTGGCGCAAAATGGTTGGCGCCACGGTGTGATACGATTCGGGTCATGGAAATCTTGTCCTGTAAGCTAGCCAGCGTGAACCTGTCTGCTGGGGTGGCCGGTTACGGCGAGGTTGGCATGAAGATCGACGATGCGTTTACCGACAGCATTGAAGATCAGAGTCAGTTCGGGTTGGCTCGCTATTCCTACCCGGGAACCAGGCGCATGACGCACCGCTTCACCATATTCCAGCGCGCGAAGCGTGCCGGCCGGCGTGTCAATCGTGTAGAAAACTTCACGCCCCATCGGCTCAACGGTCATGATCTCCCCACACAAGGGAGCCTCGTCAACGGTAATAAGGTTGATATCTTCCGGACGCAGACCAAAACAAACGGGGCCGTCGTATTCGTGGTTCAGTTCGAGTGTCGTTTGCCCCAGGTGCAGAAACCCGCCGACTGCCTGTCCTTCCACAAGATTCATCGGCGGCGAGCCGATAAACCCTGCAACAAAGCGATCGGCCGGACGTCTGTACAGGTCATCAGGTGTACCAATCTGCACTATCTCGCCATGATTCATACAGATGATCCGATCGGCCATGGTAATGGCTTCCAGCTGGTCATGGGTGACGATCAAGGTGGTGAAGCCGAGACGTTTCTGGAGATTCTTGAGTTCCGTCCGCATGGTGATACGGAGCGTCGCATCGAGGTTAGAAAGCGGTTCGTCAAGTAACAGAATATTCGGTTCCTTGACCAGTGCCCGCGCCAGCGCCACGCGCTGTTGCTGCCCCCCTGAAAGCTGCGACGGGCGTCGATCAAGCAGTGCGCTTATTTGCACCAGATTAGCCGCCTCCTCCACGCGCCTGGCAATGTGCTCCTTACCTGTTTTTTTAAAACGTAACGGAAAAGCGATGTTTTCGCGTACCGTCAGGTTCGGGTAAAGCGCATAAGACTGGAAGACGATACCGACGTTGCGATCGCGGGCATCGATGCGATTGACGTTGTGCCCGTCAAACGCGATCTCACCGCTGGTCGGCGCATAGAGCCCTGCCAGCAGAAACAGCGTTGTCGATTTACCGCATCCTGAGGGGCCGAGAATGGCGACGAATTCGCCGTTCTCAATGGTAAGATTCATCGGTTTCAGGACCTGAGTCTCGCCCCAGTTTTTGCTGACATTGTTAAGAGTGATCGAGGCCATGACAATTATCCCTTGATACCGCCAAAACTCATTTGAGTGATGTATTTCTGCGTAAAGGTGTAGAGAACGAACACAGGGAGTAAATAAATGATGCCCACAGCGGCGATCATGCCGTAATCCGCACCCGTATTATCCTGTGCGACAAAGAACAGGTAGAGGCTCATCGTCATCTGGCTTTTGTCGATAAGTAACGTCTGAACAAAAACGTACTCCTCCCAACCACGTAAAAAGGTGAAGGTGGCAATCGCAATCAGTCCGCTACGCACCTGGGGCAATACCACCATACGAAAAGCCTGAAAACGGGTCGCACCGTCGGTCACCGCGCTCATTTCAATATCCCAGGGCACTGCGTCGAAAAAGCCCTTCAGGACGAAGATCGCATAAGGCAGCTCCAGCGCACTCATCACCATCACCACACCGAAAAGATGGTTGAGCAGGCCCATATAGTGAAGCTGGATAAAGATGGCGATGGTGAGCGCCAGCGCGGGGAAAGCATGTAACAGCAGCAAGCCGCGCAGAAAATTTTGCCGCCCGGCAAAGACAAAGCGCGATAACGCGTAGGCGGCTGGGGTAGCGACGATCGTGACAATCAGCGTTTGTGAAACGCCAAAGATCAGCGAGCTTCCAAGTGCCGTCCAGGCCGATGGCATCAGGTCCACGCGCGTGGTGCCCGTATTCGCGATGTCGCGCATCCAGAGAAAACGGTAGTTGTGCAACGTCATGTGTGGCATCAGAAAAATCATCACAAGCAGCAGCACAACGATCCCCAGCGCAGCCCAGGACAATACCGGTCTGCGTAAACGCTCTGCCAGGAAAGCAAGCGCGATCGCTCCGATATACGCGACGCCCGCAATTGCGCTGGTGCGCCACAGAACAAGCCGGCTGACGGACGCATCAGACGTGGTCAGCGATTTGGCCAGAAGCCAGAGATAAGGCAGCAGAATCGGCACTGACATCACCGTCAGGAAGAGAATGAGCGCAGAAAGGAAGCCGACACGGTTGATTGTGCCTCTGCGTTCAAGACGCGCCCATTTCGATTTGGCCACTGCCGGGTTTGGAACGAGTGACATCACAATACCTCGATTTTCGGCGCGGCAAACGTCGCGCGCATATTACTGACCCGCCATTGCATTAAGGTCACGCCTACGCCGATCACCATCAGGCCAAGCGCCAGCGCCGCGCCATAGGCGTAAGCCCCATTTTCAAAGGCGCGACGGTAGATATAGAGCGCATAAGGCGTCGAATCGTAGACGGGACCGCCACCGGTGATGAGCAGAATGTACTCGTAGGTCGTCAGCAAGGAGAGCCCCTGATAGATGGTGATAAACCGAATGGGCTGAGACAGTGCGGGGGCCACTACATAGCGCAGCACGCCCCATTCGCTCGCCCCATCCACTCGCGCCGCATTGGCAAGATGTGCAGGGATGGAACGAATGGATGAAGTCAGAATGACCATGGCAAACGATGCCCCGACCAGGCCATTTGCCACAATGATGAGAAACAAGGGGAAATCATTACGCAGATTCATGAGCGGCAGACCGAAGGATCCGGTTACCTGATTGAGCAAACCAGACGGCGTGGGATCGGCAACCCATATCCACAGAATACTGTAGAGGACGGCCGGCGACATGCGTGGCAAAAGCCAGAGACCGCGAAAAAGATTACCCAGCCTGTCGGGAATGGCCGTCGTTGTTATCGCCAACAGGACACCCAGCCCGACGTTAAAAATAAACAGCGTCGCCGTGACATAAATCAGCGTCGTCAGCAGCACCGCAGGCATGCGCGCATCGCGTAAGACAATCCGCTCGACGTTTTGCAGCGTGAAGTGACCGACCCGCAGATCAGCGCCCATATCGGTAAAGGCGATGACGGTATTGACGATAATGGGCGCCAGGAAAAAGACGGCCAACAGCGCGATAGCAGGCGCGAGATAGAACACAGGTCGGGCCGGCCGGTGCGCCCGAGGCTGAAACTGAGACATGACCACATCTCCCTGGAGAGTAAGCGACGCTTTACAGGCTAAGCACTATTTTTTGGCGACAGACGACCGGATTTCTATATCGTCGCCAAACTGCAGTTCGAGCTCTTCGGCGATAAAATCAACGGCCTGTTTTGCCGTCATTTTTCCTGTTTCAACCGCCTGGAGACCGCTGAACAGCACCTTGTTATAGCTGCCAAACTGGATATGATTAGGCACGAACTTCGCATGTACCATCATGGGCGAAGCGGCTGACAGCACCCAGTTATCGCGGTATTTCGGCATCGCCGTTTGCGCGTTGCTGATGGCCGTGTGATAGGACGTCACAGCATGTTCGTTGTTGAAATAAGGCAACGTCGCCAGTGCCACCAGTTCGGCAGCAATGTCAGCATTTTTGCTTTTGGCGTTCACCGTATAGAGAAGCGGATGCGACAGGTTTGAGGGCTGACCGCCCTTTTTGGCCGCAGGCGCCGGGATCCAGCCTATCTTATGAAAATACCCTTCTTTGTCTGTCGGCCAGACCGCGCCATTTTTGTCGCCCAGTTGCCAGGCAACCGCCCAGACGCCCTGGTGAAAGATAAAGGCCTTCTCCTGCTTGAACGCGTTCTGAATGGCATCCCAGCTCATCGCCGTGTTATCGACCGGCGTCACTCCCTGCTTCGCATTGCGCTCATACCAGCCAAGCGCATCCGCCATTTCTGCTTTAGGGAAGATGAGCTTGCCGGTCTTGTCATCCATAAATTTCACGCCGTAAGACTGAAAAACCATCAGATAATCAATACCGACATTCGGCCGGTGCAACATGCCGTACTGAGCCGCTTTACCGTCCACGACCTCTTTGGCAAGGGCCGTCAGATCGTCCAGTGTAAAATCACCGGACTCCACCCTGGCCGGTATGGCGTTGATAAAGGCTTCATCCTTGCCGATTTTTCTCAACATATCTTTGTTGTAAAAAAACATGCGTATTTCAGCATCCTGCGGTATGCCATAGATCTTTCCATCGTTTGCCTTTGCCGACGCCCACAGGACGGGCAGGATGTCGCCATAGACCCACGGTGCCGCCGCGATCTTATCGTTCATTTGCATGGCATAGCCGTCCTTCGCAAACTGACCAATCCATTCATGGGGCAGCACATAAATATCCGGCCCTTGTCCGACGGACATCGCCTTCAGCATATCCATGGCGAAGTCGTCCCAGCCTTTGACAGCACTGCTATTGGCCTGAATCACAATATGTTTGTCGACGCCCGCAGCCTTAAATTGCTTGTTCATGATGTCGGCTGCATCTTCAATGTTGGTAATGCGGTTCGGTGCGCTACGCTCGGCGAGCGTGGCGAGTTTAATCGTTATCTCTTCTGCGTGAGTCATGCCAACACACAACGCGGACATCACGAGGGTGGCGAGGACTGTGAGTTTTTTTGACATGGTGTTTATTCCCGTTGTGCCTATTATTTAAGTAAGTTAATTTATTTAAATGACAGGTTCATGACCATGTGAAAACGACAGGGAGAAGGTGCGTTGACTTCATCAAAACATTGGGAAGGAATCGGTTCGACCCAGTCGGCCGTACTACGTTATCTGCGTCGCAACGACGCCGCATCACGTGCTGAGATCGCCGATTGTTGCGGGGTGACAGCGGCGGCCGTCAGCATGATGACCCGCGATCTCATCAAGCGAGGTATCATCATCGAAGGAGCCCGGCGTTCATCTGGCCGGGGCGCGCCCCACATTGATCTGATGCTTAATTCCTCCATCGGCTATGCCGTTGGGATTCATGCCAGCCGCTTCTCTGTTACGCTGATGCTGCTTGATTTCAAAGGGAAACGGGTCGACGAAATTGAACTGACCGGCCACTATGATACCTTTGCCCGCGCCCGCTCAGAGATACAGAAGGGCCACAAAACGTTGCTTGAGAGAAACCACATACCGGGTCATTTACTGATTGGCGCAGGCATTGCCATGCCGACGCGCTTCCAGCGCGGTCAGGCTCCGCTCCATCTGGCTCCCGAAGTGCTTTCCTGGGATGAACCCGGGCTGTTCGAAGCCATTCAGCAGGCGCTGGGCTGTCCGGTGTTAATCGAAAATGATGCCAATGCTGCCGCCATGGGCGAAATGACGCTGGGTAATGCGGCTAATCATGACGATTTTATCTATCTCTATCTGTCAGAGGGCGTCGGCAGTGGCCTTATCCTGGGCAAACAACGTTATCGCGGTCATCTGGGCAATGCGGGCGAAATTGGGCTGCTGCTGCCACTCGACAGGCCCCGCCCCTCTTTTACTGACCTTGCGGCGTGGTGTAAGCATCGCCTTGGCCAGATACCTGAAGGCCGCGCTGAGGCTGTCTGGCACCATTTTCTTAGCGAAAACACAGCGGTTCTCGACGAATGGATCGCACGTACTGGCCCGGAGATCGCCTGGCTGGGCTTTATGCTGAATGCGGTCCTCGCGCCAGCGGCGATCTATCTGGGTGGGACACTTCCGCAGATGGTGCGTGAACGGCTTGCGGCCTGGCTCGACTTTTCCACTCTGGATACGTTAAACGGCACACCTGTCGTGCAGCCTGAAATCTGTCTGCCGGACGTCGCGGCCACGGATACGGTCGCATTCGGAGCCGCCGCCATGGTCCTGCATAATGTTGCTCAGCAGGATAACGGGCATCGCGACGGGGTCAACTGACCGCTCAGCGGCGGTGACGGGATGAAGGAAACCGACGCGGCAAACATCGGCGACGGTTCTCTGAGTTGGCCTGCGGATAAACAGGTCTCTGTGAAATGAGAGCCAGTCCGCAGCGAGCGTCGGTTTATTTGCGACCGCAGCGTGGGACAGGTTTGGTTTAATTTGCCCGCACTATAATCCCCACTTGGGGCCAGCCGGTGAAAGCGTGATCGGGATGGGCTTGCCGCTTACCGCCACGCGTGGTGCAGAAGGCGTGTTCCACTGAAAAAGACAGATATGCCAGCCGCCGGGAATAAGACGCGAACGGTCAATAATCCCATCCGCGCCTGTTGCTCTGGCTTTATCTGCGTTGTGCCATGAATCCGGGATTCGCCCCTGCTGCAGCGCCATTCGCCAACTGCCATCAGCGGCTTCTGGCAGGATTCCCAGTTGCTCACATTTTGCCTTATCGCGCTGATCTACCAACCAGGCCCCTGACAGGCGTAGTGGAATCAGGACGCGTGAAAAGCCATCCTCACGCATATAGCCCGATACCGCCATGATGGACCATTCCGGCAGCGGACTCATATACAAGGCCGGTTGCCCGTGGCGATGATAACGCCCCGCACTTTGCGGGCCGGGTGCGGCGAGCACCGCCTGCGCCTTCGCAGTTAACACAGCGCGATAAAAAAGGCCGCCCACGGGCAATAGTGCGTGATGCATGTTTGTCTTTTCTCCCGCAACAACCCCATCCCTGCGATTGCTGAACGCGCCAGTTAATCGCTTAGTGCGTAGCCACGAACCAGCCCGACCTGTCGGCGCATGTCTGCCTTGCCTGCGCACAAGCCGGTGATACACAGGCGCGGGGCCAGCCGATTATCAGATTCGTTCCATCTGCCCGGACGACACGGTGTGATGCCGTTTAGGATGCGACTTTGGATGCGCCGGATTACATTGCTCATGTGTGCCGGGCAGATAAAATCTGCCGTCCTGAGAGGGCGCAGTACCGCCGGGACAACCATTCATGCCGCGCTGACCATTGTGGCCAGGCAACCCAGCACCGCCAGGTTGATTGTCCATACTTCCGCCGTTACCGCCCGCTCCGCCATTTCCACCTTCCCCACCGTTCCCCCCTGGCGCGGCATAGCAGACTGATGCGGTTAACAACAAAATAAGCAAAGCAGCGCCTCTGCGCATGGTGTGACCTCCGTGATTCGCGATTATTTTTCGACAGTAATGACATCCGGCGTTTGCGCCACAATCTTCAACGGCGTGCCTTTTATAGCCTGCCCGAGCGCTTCACGAAGCGTCATGGTGCCCTCTACAGGATTCACCTGAACAGCCCCAGTGCGCGACAAATCCGTCTGGATAAAACACCCGGTACCGTGCGCCAACTGTTGCGCCGTTTCGTCAAAACGCGACAAATGAAGATTGTAGGTCGCTTCCGCATCACATTTACCCGCAGGGATGTGACCAGAAGATGACTGGCTGCACGACGTACACGTCAGCGCCAGCAGCAAGCAGGCTGAGTTGAAGAATGTGAAATGCATAACGCCTCCGGGCACAGGAAAACTTGTGTCTTTGTCCCATAGTCAACTGTTTCTGTCAGCGTGCAGAGTATGTCTGAGTGTGATCGCAGGCGAGGAGGTGGGAAATATGCGGCTCGCTATCGTGCCGCTTCGCACTGGCGGTAATGACCTCTCTTAGCAGAGAAAGCGAGAGCAGCGATGCACAGAGAAAGTCACGTTTTACGGTGTCGTGCTCACCGGGCGCGACGGAACGCGTCTTCGCCGTCCCTGGCGCTACCATGATTTTACGGTGATGTGTCCTGTGTAAACAAAACGGAACCGTAGCGGGCATGGCGCCCTTTCCTGTCTGGGCGTCATGCCCGTTTTTGCTGCGCATTGACAAGATGCTGGGGTTGATTGATCGCTTTGCGCGCAATCCAGTAGAGCAGAACCCGCTCGTCGTCACTGTCGCGGTCCGCCATTGACAATAATTTCAGTGCCAGGGTAGATTTCGTGACAGGCTGCTGTTCTGCGCTCAGTTCGATCACTGCCTGACCGATAATGCAGCAAACTTCATCCTCACTGGTGATGGATTCATATGTCCGGTCTTTCATATTTCCTCCTGTTGAATGGACTTTAAGCCTGGCAAAAAAATGCTAAGCCTGCCGGGAAAACAGGTTGGCCGTAATATTCCCTTACTGCTGTTTACCTGCCTTCATTACCTTGACTCACCTCGTTACACTTACCCCACGCGGCCATTCATTCCGCCCTGACAGCATTTCATTCCGCGTTGCATTCCGTTCATGCGCTTTCCGCCCTCGCGCGTAGGGGTTTTGGTTATTCTGACGCCAGTATTCAGTTTCCCCCTGGGAGTAACATAATGAACGCGACTCAACAGACTGCCCACCAGCGTACACGCTGGCTCACACTTATCGGTACGGTGATAACTCAGTTAGCGCTGGGGTCCGTTTATACCTGGAGCTTATTCAATGGTCAGCTCGCGCAAAAACTGGATGCGCCCGTAAGCCAGATCGCATTTTCATTTGGTTTACTGAGCCTGGGGCTGGCCATCTCTTCTTCACTGGCTGGCAAGCTGCAGGAGCGTTTTGGCGTCCGTAAGGTCACTATCGGCGCAGGTATATTGATGGCGCTGGGATTGGGGCTGACCGCCCATGCAGATAATCTGATCATGCTGTACCTGAGCGCGGGCGTGTTGTTAGGTCTGGCCGATGGCGCAGGGTATCTGATGACGCTATCCAACTGTGTGAAATGGTTTCCTGAACGTAAAGGCATGATATCGGCCTGCGCCATTGGCGCTTACGGTCTGGGAAGTCTGGGATTTAAATTCATTTGCGGGGCACTGTTGGCACGATTTGGGCTTGAACAGACCTTTGTGCTCTGGGGCCTGCTGGCAATGGCGATGATTATTGCTGGCGGACTGATGATGCGCGATGCGCCGCTGCAATCTGCGTCAGCTACTCAGGCAGAAGCGACGCGTCAGTATACGTTGGCCGAATCGGTGCGTCTGCCACAGTACTGGATGCTGGCGTTGATGTTTCTGACTGCCTGTATGAGCGGGCTGTATGTGATTGGCGTTGCAAAAGACATCGGGGAAGGTTTGGTTCACCTCAGCACCCAGACCGCCGCTAACGCCGTCACGGTCATCGCGGTAGCAAACCTGAGTGGTCGGTTAGTACTGGGCGTGCTGTCCGATAAAATGGTGCGTATTCGCGTGATCTCACTGGCCCAACTGGTTTCACTGATCGGTATGAGCCTGATGCTGTTTACACAGATGAATCAAACCACGTTTTTCCTGTCCCTGGCCTGCATTGCGTTTAGCTTCGGCGGCACCATTACCGTCTTCCCTTCGCTGGTCAGTGACTTTTTCGGCTTGAATAATCTGACCAAAAATTATGGCATGATTTATCTCGGCTTTGGCATTGGCAGCGTAATGGGTTCGCTGGTGGCCTCAATGTTTGGCGGCTTTACGGTCACTTTCAGCCTCATTATGACCCTGCTGGTTATATCACTGGTGCTGTCACTGACAATCCGCCTGCCGCAGAGCCAGCCAGCCCATGAACCGCTGTTGCAGCGTCAGTAACGTTACAGGGCCAGATAAGCCTGGCCCTCACCATCAGCCGCGAAAACGCGGCTCTTCCATACCGGCCACGTCGACATCCACCGCAAAAATATCGCCCGACTGCGGATAGCGGGCGAGATCCTCTTCGCTGAGGTTTTCGCGTGAGCTGGTGATGAACAGCGTCTTGAGATCGCTGCCGCCAAACGTCACCATGGTGGGCCATTTCACCGGCAGTGTAATCTCATCGACGATTTCACCGTCGTGCGGATCAATACGCACGACGCGTCCGCCGTCAAACAGGGCTGACCAGTAATAGCCCTCACTGTCGACAGCCGCCCCATCGGGCAAGCCACCACGGGCATCAAACCGCCGGAAGATTTCACGCTGCCCCGGCTCGCCCTGAGCATCAAGCGGATAGCGATAGAGCACTTCATTCGGCGTATCGCTGTGATACATCCACTGACGGTCAGGAGAAAAGGCAACGCCATTGGAAATTTTGATGTCGCGTGCCTTCACCTCAAGCGTCAAATCAGGCGTTACGCGACAAAGCAAGCCGCCGTTTTTATCCTGTGGCTCCCATAAACTGCCGCACCAGAAATTACCCCAGGGATCCACACGGCCATCATTGAAGCGGCTTTTCCCGGCGATACCGGGATTATCCGCCACTTTTTTTTGCGGTTTCCCCTGCTCGTCCAGCAGCCAGACGCCGCTACGCAGTGCGGCAATGATACCGCCCTGTTCCCGCAGACCGATGCATCCGACTTCTTCTGCCTGGGGAAATGTGGAGAGCTCACCACTCGCCGGATCGAAACGATGGATGGCCGGTGCCAGAATATCCACACACCACAGCACCTGTTCCTGCACAGACCAGAGCGGACATTCTGCCAGCTCAGCCTGAAGCGGCAGAACGTTTTTTACCCTATGCGTCATGTTTGTCTCCCTTAAATTGTCCTGATATTACTGTAGCGCTAATTTCCATCTTCACACATGCACGTCAGCCTTGTTTTTAAGACAGGTCTCACGCATATTAATACCTATTCGGTCTATTCCGATTGGAATATGCGCTCATCCTCTTTTTCGCGTTCTTTTTTGAAATATCGCGACATATTTATCGAAATAACTCTACACAGGCTGCATTTTTGCTGCACTTTTTCGGCGTATTATCCTGAGTATTGAAAAAGAGGAGGTGCCGTATGCCAGACATCGTTACCGCCGCGCTGTTCCCTCAGTCGGTAGCCTTTATTTCTCCTGGACAGGAGGCGTTATCCGCAGACGTTCCAGCGCAGCAGAAAGGAGGCATAAAACAAAATGATATTCACTGAAGGGCAAAGATTTCACACAGCATAATATAAAAAGAAGGTGGGATATAATCCCACCTCATTTATTCATTAACTTTTCACTGCGTAATTACACTGATACCAGGTTTTCTTTAAACCTGGTATTGTGCTGTCCTGAACAGGGAGTGACTCTACTTTATCAAAACCTTTATTGCTGCAGTAATTCGCGATATCAATTTCCATTGCATCACGATTCACTTTCAGCGGGTCGAAACGATATTGTACGGTATTTGAACTGGGATCTTCATCAACACGTTCAAACGCCCCGGGTTTACTGGCGGTACAACCGCTCAGAAAAATAAGTGCAAATGCACCCATGATTGCCATTTTCATTTTATTTCCTCACATTTTGACGCAGTGTAAGGCGCTGCAAAATGCGCATCTATAGGATTAGTACGCGAACAACTGCGTATTTACGAAGTTTTACCAATTGATTCAATACGGTTAAACAACTGGCAGGTTATGCCAATAAACTGCGACACTGATTCCAGTGAAAAGCCTCACGAACAACACCAGGAATTACTCTAAAAAAAGCCTCTCTCAGCATTTAGCCCGCCACTGGCGGGCTTTTTTCTTTTTAACCTTCGCCTGAAAGCGCAATCATTCTACGAAGCAGATTGGCGGCTTGCTTGTCCGGGAGTGCGAGGATGGCACTATAAAGATCGACAGACATGGCACACATGGAAGACCGATCAACGGCGGCATCGGCAGGCATATTCAGCTGTTGCAGCTTATTGCCCCACTTCAGGTAGAGATGGTCGACGATGGTCTTGAGATCGTGCAGCGCCTGCTTGCGGTCCAGCGGTTGTTCGTCCCCCAGACTGTTAAGCAGCAAATACTCGGTGGCATCGGCATCTTTTTGGTTCAGGCTGGCGGGCAGAGTTTCAACCAGATTGATACCGCCCTTCACCTGCGGATAAAGGAACTGAAAACAGAGGCCCGGGTCAATTTTATTGAGCGTCTGCATTTCTTCCACCGAGACGCCAATATATTTCAATACGGCCGCGTCAGTACCCCGCATAAGGCGCTGATTGATCACATCCGTCAATAACCCGCGCAGTTCGCCCGTTGCCTGCAACATGGGTTCGCCTTCACGCAGTTTGCGCGCCAGATCGCGCGTCAGTATTTGCCACAGCGCGGGTTCCTGAGTGCGCAGCACCCGATATACCGTAGCCTGTGCCATATAATCTGCCGCGCGCTCGTAGCGTTTCTCCTGCTGCTGCTGAGGCTGGATCCAGCTGAACCATAAAACATTCGACAACAACAGCGGCAGGATAAAAAGAACCACACCCTGCCACGCTTTAAGCCGGGTGGTTCTGACTAACATAACGATGATAATCGCCAGCAGCACAAAGGCGGCCAGCGTAAGAAAAAGCAGGAGAGTCATACTACGTTGTTAATCCTTACGCACATCGATCAGTACCGGGCAATGCGCGCGTTCAACCACAGCGGCACTCACAGATCCTTTTAATAACCGGTTAAAGGGCGATAAATGACGTCGCCCCATAATAATCATGCTGGCATTGAGCTGCTGGGACTGGGCCACGATTGTCTCCGCCGCTTCGCCGGCCAGAATCATACCTCGCGCCTTAATGCCGGCCTGGAGCAAGGGGGCCAGGGCATGACGCACCACCATTTCAGCGGTATTTTGCTCATCCTGCGCGGCCACAAAATCTGCCGGATCTTCACCGGCATCAATATCAATGGGCTGGCTACAGGATGAATAGGCGGGATCGATACAACACAGCACAATCACTTGTGCATCATGCGCCTGTGCTTCTTCGATCGTTAACGACACCACTTTCTTCGCGACCGGTGAATTATCGATAGCCATTAATACTGTTTTCATTGAGCACTCATCCTTCAACAGCGGCAATTTTGCCAATTTCACGAATCAGAGCCTGTTTGCACAGCAACATTTCTTCACGATAGCGTGATTCATGCTTCTTAAACCGCGCCGTGGGCACCAGTAAGGAGACCGCAAAGCGGCCAAACAGCGTATCGAGCGCAAAGGCCATGGTTGAAACGCCTTCAAGGGTTTCACCACGGTCGTAGGAAATGCTGGTTTCACGCACTTCCCGAAGCATCTCTAACAGTGCTGCCTGCGTCTTAACCGTCTTGTCCGTGAGTTCGCGCCAGGCATCTCCCACCAGCGTCCGGACGTCTTCATCGCTTTCCAGCGCCAGCAAGGCGCGGCCACCCGAGGTGCTGTAGAGCGGCAGCTCCAGTCCGATACGGGGAACCACCCGCAGCTCGCGCGACGCCACAACATAATGAATGACGGCAAGCTGCGCACCACTGGCGCGGGACAGGGAGACCGTTTCATTGGTATCCGCCGACAGTTTTTCCAGCAGCGGCTTGACCAAATCGACCACATCCGTGTTCACGCTGGCGAGCAGCTTCAGTAAAGCTGGCCCGAGACGCAATCCGCCCGCCCCACTGCTTCGAACCAGTTCGGCGCTGTCCAGCGCGGCCACAATGCGCTGTACGGTAGAACGCGGCAGATCAACCGCATGCGCGATTTCGCCCAGACTCATGCCACCGGGATGCTCGCCCAGAGCATTAAGAATTTTAGCCGCGCGCGCAATAACCTGAATACCGCCCGTTTTTTCATCTTCGCGGCTGGATGATTGTTGAGTCATAGCGTCGTCCTTTTTGAGCTGGCTTACTGTAACCCGAAAAGCGCACGTTTTACAGCGTGTACCACATTGCAATACAGCATATTGCCATGTAATATCGCCCCGCCTGTATCGCATCGCAATACATCGAACCAAAAAAACAATGAGACACCTGCTATGACGACCCAGCCTGGCACTGCGCCGCCGCTGCATCCCTTTACCTTACGTCTCGCCCTGGGCCTGCTTGGCGTCTGGATCGCGGCGCTGACCTCCGGGCTCAACGATCGCGTCAGTGATATTGCGCTGGCCGATATTCGTGCTGCCCTCGGTATGGGCTACGACGACGGAAGCTGGATTGTTTCGGCTTATCAGGCTGCCGAAGTGGCCGCCATGATGATTGCGCCGTGGTTCGCGGTGACGTTTTCCCTGCGCCGCTTTACGTTGTTTGTTTCGGTCGGCTTTATGCTGTCCGGAATACTGTTACCGCTGATGACCGATCCTGTGCTCTTTATGGTATTACGCGTGATCCAGGGGCTCTTTGGCGGCGCGCTGCCGCCGATGCTGATGACCGTCGCCCTGCGTTTTCTGCCACCGCCGTTCAAGCTCTATGGATTAGGCGCCTATGCCCTTACTGCCACCTTCGGGCCGAATATGGCCGCGTCGCTGGCCGCCTTCTGGACCGATCAGGTCAGCTGGATGTTTGTCTTCTGGCAGGTTGTGCCCGGTATGCTGATAGCCCTCGTATTAACCGGCTGGGGATTGCCTCAGGATCCGTTGCGCACAGAACGTTTTCAGCAGATCGATCTGTTCGGGATGCTCACAGGCTGTAGCGGGATGGCGTTAATCATTCTGGTACTCAGCCAGGGCGAACGGCTTGACTGGCTGGATTCTCCGCTGATTGCCGCTATGCTGCTGGCCGCCGTGCCGTTACTCATCGTCTTTTTAATCAATGAGTGGTTCCATCCCCTGCCGCTGTTTAAGTTGCAGATGCTGCGGCGACCTAACCTGCTGCACGGCCTGCTGGTACTGGCCGGCGTCCTGATCGTGTCGCTGTCCGGCTCTGCCCTGCCTTCCAGCTATTTTGCCCAGGTCGATGGCTTTCGCATCGCCCAGTTCGCGCCGCTGGCGTTGACCATTGGGTTGCCCCAGCTCGTTGTGGCGCCGTTGCTTGCCGCCCTGCTGAATATCCGCTGGATTGACTGTCGCTGGATGCTGGCAGTGGGCTTGTGCTTCCTGATTGCCTCCTGCCTGCTCGGTATGCAGATCACAACGGACTGGGCGCGGGATAACTTCTGGCTGATTCAGGCGTTGCAGGCCGTAGGCCAGCCGATGGTGATTCTGCCCGTGCTGATGAGCGCGACCAGCGTGGTAGCACCGCCTGAAGGACCTTTTGCCTCGGCGATGTTCAACACGGTACGCGGGTTTTCCAGCATTGCGGCCTCTACCCTGGTGTCATGGTTTGTCAGCCATCGTGAACAGTTTCACTCCAGTATCCTCGTCAACCAAGCGGGCAGCAGGCCGTGGCTGATGACCGCCCCCAACAGCAGTCAGGCCAGCAGTCAGTTTCCGCTGTTGCCCGATGGCAGCGTGAGTTCCGTCGAGAATCTGCGCGGCTTTGCTACCCAGATAAAGCACCAGGCGCTGGTGCTCGGCCTGAGTGATACCTGGCTGCTGCTGATCGGTTTTGCGCTGCTGCTGCTGGTCGTCACCGCCTGGCTGCCCAAACGCGTCTGGCCGCCCCAAACCTTGATTCAACCTGCAACCTCCACGTCGAGATAACTGTATATGCGTGCTTTAGTAATGAGAAAAACCGTGCTGCTTTCCCTGCTGCTGCTGGTTTTGCTGGCGATGGCGCTGATTGTCTGGTCCGTGATGACCCGTAACGATCACCGTACCAATGATGCCTGGGTCAATGCCGATTACACCCTTGTTGCGCCCAAAGTGTCGGGGTACATCGCCAGCGTCAGGGTGAAAGATAACCAGCAGGTTGCCGCCGGTGAACTCCTGGCGACGCTGGACGATCGCGATTACAAAGTGGCACTGGAAAGCGCGGAGGCCGCATTGCAGGTCAGTGAAGCCAAACTGTTGAGCAGCAAAGCACAGCTGGAGCAGCAGCAGTCGGTCATTGATGAACAGAAGGCCAGCGTTTCCGCCAGTCAGGCTTCGGCGCAGTATGCCGGACAGAGTGCCGAACGCTATAACCGTCTCTATCAGCGCGGCACCGTTGCCGCTGACGAGCAGCAAAAAGCCAGCTCGGCGCAGCGCTCTGCCAGCGCCGCGGTGCGTCAGAGTGAAGCCGCGCTCGCTTCTGCGATTAAGCAGGTTGGCGTGCTGCAGGCAGCCGTCCGATCCGCCGAAGCGGATGTTGCTGCCGCCAGGGCCAGCGTCGACCAGGCACGTCTTAATCTGTCTTACACCCGCATTGTGGCCCCGGTGGCCGGCATGGTGGGACAGCGCGCAGTGCGCCTGGGCGCCTATGTTTCCGCCGGTACCCGTTTGCTGGCGGTGGTGCCGTTACAACAAACCTATATCACCGCGAATTATCTGGAAACGCAGTTGCAGGATGTGCGTCCGGGTCAACCCGTCCGCATTAGGGTAGATGCTTTGCCTGACCAGATTTTTACCGGTCACGTCGACAGTCTTGCCCCCGCGACAGGCGCGACATTTGCGGCGATTGCTCCCGATAATGCGACCGGCAACTACACGAAAGTGGTTCAGCGATTACCGGTTAAAATTGTCCTGGACCAGAACCAGAAAAACCTGGCGCAACTCCGCGTGGGCATGTCGGCAGTGCCGGACATTGACGTTCGATAAAAATGTGAACAAACTCTCAGAACCAAACTATTTATTTTCGGTCTGAATACGCGTAGATTAGCCCCGATCCTGTTCTGAGTTATTCAGTTCGTACGGGAGATCGTTGACCGTAAATCTGAACGGCGACCTTATCCTTTCTGTCCGCGTTGCGCTGGATGGGATCGCCAATATCGTAACCGCTCAGAGGAGTTCGCTTGTGAAATATGCGCTGATGGGAATTTCTTTCTTTGTACTACTTTGGGTCGGCACCTTTGTGCTGATGCTGTAGTCTCTGCAGGCATTCCACAGGGGCGACAGGTGGTCGCCCCAATGGGATGTTAAATCTGTTCTTCCATACTTTTCACGCTGCCCGGCAAAATGCCGTCGGCGCGAAACATCGCCTTAATGCCTCTTACCGCCTGTCGGATACGATCGCTGTTTTCAATCAGTGCAAATCGGACGTGCGTATCGCCATAATCACCGAAGCCCACGCCGGGTGAAACGCATACTTTCGCTTCCTGCAGCATGTGCTTGGCAAATTCCAGCGAGCCCAGATGCGCATAATGATCCGGAATCTTTGCCCAGACGTACATCGACGCTTTGGGAATATCCACCATCCAGCCCGCTTCATGCAGCCCTTTCACCAGCACGTCGCGGCGACGTTTATACTGTTCGGCAATATCGCGCACGCACTGCTGATCCCCTTCCAGGGCCGCAATCGCCGCGACCTGTAAGGGCGTAAAGGTGCCGTAATCGTGGTAGCTCTTGATTCGGGCTAAGGCGGCGACCAGCTCTTTGTTGCCCACCATAAAACCTATGCGCCAGCCGGCCATGTTATAGCTTTTTGACAGGGTGAAAAATTCGACGGCCACATCCCGTGCGCCAGGCACCTGCATAATGGACGGCGCTTTCCAGCCATCATAGACGATATCGGCATAGGCCAGATCGTGAATGACCAGCACGTTGTACTGTTTGGCCAGCGCTATGACGCGCTCAAAAAAGTCCAGCTCTACGCACTGAGAAGTGGGATTCGACGGGAAACCCAGCACCATCATTTTAGGTTTAGGATAGCTCTCGCGAATAGCACGCTCCAGCTCATTGAAGAAATCAATGCCCTCCACCAGCGGGACGGAGCGCACCTGAGCGCCTGCGATAACGGCCCCATAGATATGAATGGGATAGCTGGGATTCGGCACCAGCACCGTGTCGCCATGGTCAAGCGTGGCCAGCATCAGGTGAGCCAGACCTTCTTTGGAACCAATGGTGACTATCGCTTCCGATTCGGGATCAATATCTACCTGATAACGCTCCTGATACCAGCGTGAAATAGCACGCCGCAGGCGAGGAATACCGCGCGATGTGGAATAGCCGTGCGTATCTTCACGTTGAGCCACCTGGCACAGTTTTTCGACAATGTGCGGCGGCGTCGCGCCATCGGGATTACCCATTGAAAGGTCGATGATATCTTCGCCGCGCCGACGCGCAGCCATCTTCAGTTCAGCGGTAATGTTAAAGACGTAAGGGGGCAGGCGTTCAATACGCGAGAAACGACGAGTGGTGCTGTTATCAGCCATGGTATCCTCTGGAAACGTTAGCGCCCGGACCGTCCGAGCGACGCTGGTCACTGCGGTGACCTCAACAAGAACATAACGCGCTAATAACAACTTTGTCGAGAGGAGCAGAAAATTTTTTATTTTCCCGGATTGAGCCGCTCGAGCAGCCAGTCATTCACCCAGCGGTCATTCAGCAGATAATTATTTTGCAGCGTCCGTTTCAGCAGAAAGCCGTTTTTTTCCAGAATTCGCCGGGAAGCCCAGTTTCCTTCCACCACCAGCGCCCGGAGTTTGAGAAAATCGGCGTCGAACAAACACGCACACAGCGCTTCCAGCGCTTCACTGCCAAACCCCTGACCACAGTGGCGATGCAGCAGCATATACCCCACCTCCGCCTGACGGGCGGGCTGCCATTCAGGCGTACAACCCAATAACCCGATGGCTTCCCCGCTGTCGCGCCGCCTGATGACCAGGCATAACATGTGAAAACTGCCGGGTTGCCAGGGTGCCAGACGCTGACGAAACCGCTCACGGATATCATCTTCATCGGGAATGTCACTTACCCAGCGCATAGTATCGCGATCTTCATGTACCGCACGAAACAGCTGCCAGTCTTCAGGCTGCAAAGAGGTTAACGTCAAACGCGAGGTAGTCAGATGCATACATCACTCCGGGCGATAACACGTAATAAAGTCACCGGGCCTGACCACAGTGGACCGGGCCGCACTGGCAGCGGAAAAACGTTCCTCTTAAATGAGCTCAACATTTCCTCTTTTTCAGCTTTTGAATAAATTGATCTAAAACATGAACTGCCCGGCTGGCTGTCAGGCACGCTGGCACAACATCATCACATTTTTTATCATAACCTTCTTTGACCTCGCTGAAGAGTCGCCTGTGACTTCACACTTTACTATGCTTCTGGCCGTCTTTGACCGTGCGGCGCTGATGCTGATTTGCCTGTTTTTTCTGACGCGAACCCCACCTTTTCGTCAGATCCTGCAGAAAGATGAGCATACGGCGCTGGAAAAAGCGGCCGTGATTGCCATTTTTTCACTGTTTGCACTTTTCAGTACCTGGTCAGGGGGCAATGTCGACGGTTCATTGCTCAACGTACGGGTGATCGCCGTGATGGCTGGCGGTATTTTGTTTGGTCCCTGGGTTGGCATTACCACCGGTGTGATTGCCGGTCTGCACCGCTTCCTGATAGATATTCATGGTGTGACGTCAGTGCCCTGCCTGATGACCAGCATCATCGCCGGCATTGTCGCCGGTGCCATTCATCGCCGGGTGCAGCGCGAACGGCGCTGGCTGGTAGGGATTCTGGGCGGCATGTTTTGCGAAAGTCTGACCATGCTGCTTATCGTGTTGTGGGCCACGCCCACCGCGCTCGGGCTGACCATTGTTTCTGAAATTGCCCTGCCGATGATTCTGGGCGCCGCCAGCATTGGCTTAATCGTGTTGCTGGTGCAGAGCGTGGAAGGTGAAAAAGAGGCTATTGCAGCACGTCAGGCAAAACTGGCGCTGGATATCGCTAACCAGACCCTGCCGCTGTTCCGTCAGGTCAACAGCGATTCCCTGCGCCGTGTCTGTGACATCATTAGACGGGAAATCAAGGCCGATGCCGTCGCGATGACCAACAAGCAGAAGATTTTGGCCTATGTTGGCTACGGTGAACACAATTACCAGCATGGTGACGACGGGATCAGCCCGACGACGGCGCAGGCGATGCACAGTGGGAAGATCATCATCAAAAACAATGACGAAGCCCACCGGACGAAAGATATTCACTCCATGATCGTCATCCCCTTGTGGGAAAAAGGCAAGGTGACCGGCACGCTGAAGATTTATTACCGTCGTGCGCACCGCATCACCGGCTCGCTGAAAGAGATGGCGGTAGGCCTGTCCCAGATTATTTCGACGCAGCTGGAAGTCTCGCGTACGGAGCAACTGCGCGAAATGGCCAATAAAGCGGAACTGCGTGCCCTGCAGAGCAAAATTAATCCGCATTTCCTGTTCAATGCGCTGAATGCCATTTCGTCATCTATCCGGCTCAATCCCGATACGGCGCGCCAGTTGGTCATCAACTTATCGCGCTATCTGCGCTACAACCTCGAACTGAATGACGATGAGCTTATCGATATCAAGAAAGAACTCTGGCAGGTAAAAGATTATATAGCGATTGAGCAGGCGCGCTTTGGCGATAAGTTAACCATGATTTATGACATTGACGAGGATTTGCATTTTTCCCTGCCCAGCCTGCTGATTCAGCCGTTGGTGGAGAATGCTATTGTTCATGGCATTCAGCCCTGTAAAGGTAAAGGTGTGGTGACGTTAAGTGTGCGAGACCTGGGCGACCGCGTGCGCATCGCCGTGCGTGATACCGGTAAAGGGATCAGTGACGAGGTGATTGATCGTGTGGCTCGCAACGAAATGCCCGGCAATAAAATTGGCCTGTTAAATGTCCATCACCGGGTGAAGTTACTCTCGGGCGAAGGGCTGCACATTGCGCGTCATCAGCCCGGCACCGAAATCGCGTTTACACTGAGCAAAACCGGGCAGTTACTGGTGGGGAACCTTGCATGAAAGCCATCATCGTCGAGGACGAATTTCTGGCCCAGCAAGAGCTGAGCTGGATGATTCAGCAACACAGTAAGATTGAGATAGCGGCCTGCTTTGATGACGGTCTGGATGTCCTCAAATATCTGCAGCAGCATCGGGTTGATGTGATCTTTCTCGACATCAATATTCCCTCTCTGGATGGCATGTTACTGGCAAAGAGTATTCATCAGTTTGTTCATAAGCCCCTGATTGTGTTTATCACGGCCTGGAAAGAGCATGCCGTGGAAGCCTTTGAACTGGAAGCGTTTGACTATATTCTGAAACCGTATCATGAATCCCGTATCGTCACGATGCTGAACAAGCTGGATGCCACCTGGCAGCAACAGCACGCGCCCACTCAGACGCCAATGGCGCAGAGCGTACTGACCGTGAATCTGACCAAAGATGAACGCATTATCGTGACCGACGTGAATGACATTTACTACGTTGAGGCGCACGAGAAGTTAACCTTCGTCTATACCCGCCGTGAAGCCTATGTGATGTCGATGACAATGACGGAATTCTGCTCACGCCTGCCCGAACACCTGTTCTTTCGCTGCCACCGGTCCTACTGCGTCAACCTCAACAAAATCCGGGAAATCGAACCCTGGTTTAACAATACCTATCTGCTGAAGTTGCGGGATATGGAAGTACAGGTACCGGTCAGCCGCAGCAAAGTAAAAGCGTTTCGGCTACTGATGCGGTTGTGAGAGGGAAAGGCGGCTCTGCCCTTGCGTCGGGCAGGACAGAGCCTGCAAACTAGAGAATACGGCCCAGCGTCTGGCGCAGGTGCGCACCGGCACCCAACAGCCCGGGTTGGTCATGCGTGATCATATAAACCGGGATATCGGCAACATAGTCACGGAAGCGCCCTTTGTCTTCAAAAGCGGCACGAAAACCCGAGGCTTTGAAGAACTCCAGGAAACGCGGCACGATCCCGCCCGCGATGTAAACGCCACCGAAGGTCCCGAGGTTCAGCGCCAGATTACCGCCAAAACGCCCCATGATGACGCAGAACAGCGATAAGGCACGACGGCAGTCGGTGCAGCTGTCCGCCAGGGCGCGCTCACTGACTTCGCGTGGCTTCAGATTCTCCGGCTCACGGTTATCGACTTTTACAATCGCACGGTAGAGATTGACCAGACCAGCGCCTGACAACACACGTTCTGCTGAAACATGACCTAATTCTTCCCTTAAGACTTCCAGAATTTGATCTTCTTCTTCGCTGTTAGCGGCAAAATCAACATGTCCCCCTTCACCGGGTAAACTGACCCAGCGCTGGTCGACGTGTACCAGATGGCTGACGCCGAGGCCGGTTCCCGCACCGTAAATCGCGATCGGTTTATCCTTCACCGCCGATTTACCGCCAAACTGGATGACATGCTCTTCGCCGAGCATAGGAATCGCCATGGAGACAGCGGTGAAATCGTTAATAATTTCCAGGTGTTCAAAACCGATGTTCGCCTTCAACTTTTTAGTCGAGAAGGCCCAGTCGTGGTTGGTCATTTCAACCCAGTCATCGGTAATCGGGCAGGCAATGGCGATACAGCCGTCTTTAATATCCTGCTTTTGTTCATCAAGATAATGGCGGATGACGGCTTCGAGGCTGTCGTAGTCTGATGTTGCGAATGTTTTGGTCTGGGAGATGCTGCCGCTTTCCACCTCACACAAAGCGAGGCGGGCATTGGTGCCGCCGACATCGCCGACCAAGGCATAAGTTGTCATTCTTCTGGTGCTCCGCTTGGGGGTCTTAAAGAGTTGGAGGACACTATAAAATCCTGCCGATAAAACAACAACGCCCACCGAAGCTTGAGGTGAGCGTCTGACTCGTGTGTGCAACAGCCTAACCGCGTTAGTCTGGCCTGCACAGAGGCAACTTTCCGAATCTCATCCGCCGTTGCGCTGGCTCAGACAGGCTGAGACTTTACGTAACAGGGGCGGCAGGTCATCTTTTTGCATCACGACTTCAATAAACGACAGTCTGTGTTGTTGTGTCAGTTGCGCCATCAGTGCGGTCAGTTGCACGGTTTCACTGATGCGCCAGCTTTGTGCCTGACAGTGTAAACTGAATGCCTGCGGCAGCGCTGTCCAGTTCCACTGGGCAATATCATTATAACGCTGGTCTGCGCCATGAATGGCCCGCTCCACAGTATAGCCTTCATTATTGAGCAGAAAAATGATTGGATGTTGATCATCCCGCAGCATCGAGCCGAGTTCCTGAATGGTCAACTGTGCCGAACCATCGCCAATGATCAGGATGACGCGCTGTGACGGGCGTGCCGTCTGGGCACCAAACGCGGCTGGCAGAGTATAACCGATGGATCCCCATAACGGCTGTACCAGCAGCTGCGCCCCGGCAGGCAGGCGCAGCGCCGCCGCGCCAAACGCCGCGGTGCCTTGATCCGCCAGAATAATATCGCCGGGCTGAATAAAAGACTGCATGGCCTGCCAAAAGGCAGACTGGCTGATGATGGCCGCGTCAGGGACAGGCGCCGCCGGTTTCACTGGCCCGGCGGACTGCCAGCCTGCGCCATAGCGTTCGAACAACGGCAGTAATGTCTGCAACGCATCGGCCATCGACAACGGGGCAAACGTCTGTCCCGCGACGCTGGCGCTGTGTGGCTGCACGTCGATCAGCCGATCGGGGCGAAATTGCTGAGTGAATCCAGCGGTAATCGTATCCGTAAAGCGCACGCCGACGCAGAGCGTGACGTCTGCCTCTTCAATTTGCTGGCGTACCGGGCCTTCACTGCCCTCACCTGCGTAAGTGCCCACAAACCCCGGCTGCTGCTCATCCAGCACGCCTTTGCCCATCAGCAGTGTGGCGCACGGAAAAGCACGCCCGGCACGTAACGCAGCCAGCGCCGGTTGCTGTTGCCAGCGCTGCGCCAGAAAATCGGCCAGGAGTGAGACGCGTTGCGCCGGTGCCAGTAACCGCTCGGCGGCCTGGCGAAACGCGCTGCGCAGGGATTCGGGTGACGAAGCCGACGATACCAGGGGATGAACGGGCGCAGCGGTTTCGGCCTGGGCAACATCGACAGGCAACAGCAGATAGCCCGGACGATGTTGCTGAATCACGCTGCACAAAACCCGGTCAATTTCGGCGGTGGCATTCTCAGCGGTCAGTTGCGCGGTGGCGACGTTAACCTCTTTTGCCATGCGGATGAAATGGCCAAAATCGCCATCCCCTAAGGTGTGGTGCACGCAGTCTCCCTGCTGCATCGCCTGGCTCGACGGCGCGCCCACGATATGAATCACGGGCACGTACTCTGCGAAGCTGCCTGCCAGACCGTTGATTGCGCTGAGCTCCCCTACGCCAAAGGTGGTGAGCAACGCCGCCATACCCGAACAGCGTCCATAGCCATCCGCAGCGTAAGCGGCATTCAGCTCATTGGCACATCCCACCCAACTTATTGTCGGATGCGCAATCACCCGATCCAGAAACTGCAGATTAAAGTCACCCGGTACGCCGAACAGATGTCGAATACCGCACGCCTGCAAACGCGCCAACAGATAATCACTAACCGTATAAGAGGACATAGCGAATTCCTTTAGGGAGTGTTTTGATAAGTATCTGACATGGCGTTAATTTAGCGAACAGTGCCTGTCATTTCGCCAACGGATTACATGGCAAGCAAGCGTTACGACCGTGGATTATTCGGCAGATATGCGATCTGACACGGATTAATCCTGAGTGTAACCGTATACACTCCCACTGTTTTGGCACATTTAATCGTTTTCACTCAGGACTTTTCTATGACAGCTTTTCCTCGCCCCGACAGGTATCAGCATATGCAATGGCGTCGAAGTGGACGCAGTGGACTGAAGCTTCCTGCGATTTCACTGGGCCTGTGGCATAACTTTGGTGACAGCACCCAATTAGCAACCAGCCGGCAGTTGCTGCGCCATGCGTTTGACTGCGGCATCACCCATTTTGACCTGGCGAATAACTACGGTCCGCCGCCCGGTTCCGCAGAAAGCAATTTTGGTCGCATTATGCGCGACGATTTTCAGGCGCATCGCGACGAGCTGATTATTTCAACCAAGGCTGGTTATACCATGTGGGAAGGCCCTTACGGCGACTGGGGTTCGCGCAAGTATCTGGTCGCGAGTCTGGACCAGAGCCTGCGTCGAATGGGCCTGGATTACGTTGACATCTTTTACCATCACCGTCCCGATCCGGAAACGCCGCTGGAAGAAACCATGCGGGCGCTGGATCACGTTGTCCGTCAGGGCAAGGCGCTGTATGCCGCCATTTCCAACTATCCGGCGGAGCGGGCGGCTGAAGCGATGACGATTCTGCGCGATCTGGGGACACCCTGCCTGATTCATCAGCCCCGTTACTCCCTGTTTGAACGCACGCCGGAACAGGGCTTATTGCAGACGCTGGATGAGCATGGCACAGGCTGTATCGCATTTTCGCCCCTCGCGGGTGGTGTGCTGACCGATCGCTATCTGCAGGGTATTCCCTCCGATTCCCGCGTCGCCAGCGGCAGTAAGTTCCTGAATGAAAATCAGCTGACGGAAGAGAAAATGGCCAGGGTGCGTAAGCTGAACGATCTGGCAGAACAGCGTGGGCAGAAACTGGCGCAAATGGCGTTAACGTGGGTGCTGCGCGATCCGCGCATTACCTCCGTGCTGATCGGGGCCAGTAAAACGGCACAAATTGACGACGCGGTGCAGATGCTGACCCAGTCACCGCTCTCGACAGACGAACTCGCCGCCATTGAGGCGATACTGGCCTGATACGGGTTGCCCGCGCACGCGGGCTTCTGTGCCAGAAAACTCTCAAAGCCCTGTTTTTCGCGTATTTTCAGACAACATGTGCAGGCTTCTTTGTGCAATACCGTCAAAATGGCCTGACAGCAGTAATCATAAGCTGCTGCAGGAGAAGATAATGATACGTGGAGTATGCTTTGCTGCTTTCATAGCAGTGTTAACGCCGCTGGCGATGCACACAGCACAAGCCTCGGGAAATGAAATACGCCTGGCACCAGGCGTCACGCTGCATCTGGGCGACCGGGACCGCCGGGGTTATTACTGGGATGGCGACCGCTGGCGTGAACCGCGCTGGTTTAACGATCGCTACGCTTATAAGGAAAGACGCTGGTGGCGGCATGATGCCTGGCGACGTCATCAGGAAGCGGAACGGGAACGTCGCTGGCACGCGCGTGAACGGCAACGCCAGTGGGAACATGAACGACGCCACTGGCGTCATGCGCACCCTGAGCCGCATCACTACCGCTAACCGTCCTCTGCCGGCCTGCGTGCCGGCAGACAACCTGCGCTTACTCCTCGCGGCTTTTCACCCGGGCGAGCGCAAAGCCATCCCAGCCTTTTTCGCCCACGGTCTGAATCGTGGTCGCCTCCAGTCGGGGATCGCTGGCCAGCCGCCGCAGACACTCACGTACGCCCTGCACGTTGCCGTCGGTAGAACCGGCATCAATCACGGCACCGCCGCGAACAATGTTATCGACGATAATGAGACTGCCGGGCCGGGAGAGCTGAATGGCCCAGCGAAGATAGCCGGGATTATTTTTTTTGTCCGCATCAATAAAAATGAGATCAAAGGGAGCCTGCAGATGCGGCAGGACATCCAGCGCCGCCCCCACATGCAGCGTAACCCGTTCGGACAGGCCAGCCTGATGAATATTTTCGCGGGCAACCTGCGCATGGCGGGGATCGGCTTATATCGTGGTGATGGTTCCCCCCTCGCCCAGCGCCTGCGCCATCCAGATCGTGCTGTAGCCGCCGAGTGTGCCGATTTCGAGCACACGTGAGGCATTCTGAATGCTGATTAACAGCGCCAGCATTTTGCCTTGCATCGCCGAAACATCATGAGCTGGCAGCCCGGCCTGACTGTTTGCCTGGAGGGCCGCGCTGAGGTGGTTATCGGGCGGCGCTAACAACTGTGAAAAATAATCGTCAACGGCGGCCCATTTCACATGGTCGTCTGAAGGGTAATCTGGCGTGCGCATGATGTCACTCCTGACTCGGGAAGAGAGTGATATTATAAACTGTGGCGTTCAGCGCTTAAAGCCGTGCCCGATCGCTGCCAGGTAAGGCTAAATGCCCATGGCCTGTCCGACGAGCAGGTAAATATTCAGGCTGACCACCAGCACCACAATGATTCGACCGGTGTTCTGCATCAGACGACTGTTTACCAGGGCTTCGCCCATCAGCTCACGGTTCCCCGTAAACACCAGTAAAGGGATCAGCGCCAGTGCAATACCAAAGCTCAGCAGGACCTGGCTCATTACCAGCACACGCGTGGGATCCCAGCCCGCCCAGATCACGATAAATGACGGCACCATGGTGACGGCACGACGGACCCAGAGAGGGATATGGAAATTGATAAATCCCTGCATTACCACCTGGCCCGCCAGCGTACCCACCACGGTGGAGGATAACCCCGCCGCGACCAGGCTCAGGCCGAATACCGTCGCGGCAGCATGACCGAGCAAGGGCTGCAAGGTGGTGTAAGCCTGATCGAGTTCCGCAATACCGCTGTGGCCGCTAAAGTGAAAAGCCGCAGCGGCCGTGGCCATCATCGCCAGATTAACAAAACCGGCAATG
The DNA here is from genome assembly GCF_043545505.1 of Pantoea sp. SGAir0183. Lineage (NCBI taxonomy): Bacteria > Pseudomonadati > Pseudomonadota > Gammaproteobacteria > Enterobacterales > Erwiniaceae > Pantoea > Pantoea sp. SGAir0183. Next base: position 1,286,489 of record NZ_CP028053.1, on the reverse strand, counting down.
GTCATCGCGATCGCCACATCCAGCTTAGTGGAAGAGTAACGTTGCGCCTGGCTGTCGCGGCTTTTTCCCTGCGTTAAGGCAGAATGCAGGTAGATGACGTGCGGCATAATGGTTGCACCCAGCACACCGGCCGCCAGGAAAACCGCATCGGCATTCGGCAGTGAAGGCAGCGCCATGCCTGTCACCAGTTCGCTGACTTTTGGCTGGGAAAAAAACAGTTCAACAATATAAGCGGCCGCAACAAACAGGAGTAATCCGCCGATCACCAGCTCCAGCGGCTTTTGCCCGCGGTTTTGCAGCATCAAAATCAGAACGGTGGCCACACCGGTAAGGACCGCGCCCTGCATCAGTGAGACGCCCAGCAGCAGTTTGAATCCCAGAGCCGCGCCAATAAACTCCGCCAGATCGGTCGCCATCGCGATGATCTCTGCCTGCACCCAGTAAAACCACACGGCCGGGCGCGGGAACCGATCGCGAATGTGTTCCGCCAGATTCTTGCCCGTGGCAATACCGAGCTTTGCTGACATCAGCTGGATAAGCATGGCCATAATGTTGGCCCACACCACCACCCACAGCAACTGGTAGCCATACGCGGCACCGGCCTGAATATTGGTCGCGAAGTTGCCCGGATCGATATAGCCGATCGCGGCGATAAAGGCAGGCCCCAGTAAAGCGAGTTTGATTTTTCTGGCGCCACGCGCTGCGCGTTCTGCGGCACGGCTTTCTAGCATATCGGGTACCCTGTCTGAGTTAACCTGTGTAGCTTAAGGCGACACAGGTACGAGTGAAATTCGGTTTCGCTAATCGCTATGATAGATAATGCTATAAAGTATAGCCATTGCTATAAATCAGGGCTAAGAAAGCCCTGCTTATACAACGTATTTTAGTCACTCTACGTGTTGTGCAAATTACAGACAACAGATTTAAGTGAAATCCATGTGAATATTTTGGTTACAGGACGTGATCGCTGAGAGTTTTCTGAGAAATTTGGCGATAGTGAATACTTATATTGTGGATGAGATCTCGTTTTTCGGTAAGCCGTTACATAGAATACGCAGCAAAATACAATCCTCCTCAAATTTGGAGCAAACATGTCCCATATTTTGCAGTTTCTTTTAGCACTAGTGGTAGTCAGTGTGCTGGCCTTGCTGGTCAGCCACGACAGAAAAAGTATTCGGGTTCGCTACATTATTCAGCTTCTGGTTATCGAAATCATTCTGGCCTGGTTCTTCCTGAACTCAGAAGCCGGTCTGGGATTCGTCAAAGGCTTCGCCGGTTTCTTCGACCATCTTCTGAAATATGCGGCTCAGGGCACCAACTTTGTCTTTGGCAACATGAACGATAAAGGTCTGGCCTTCTTCTTCCTGAACGTCCTGTGTCCGATTGTGTTCATTTCGGCGCTGATCGGGATTCTTCAGCACTTCCGCATCCTGCCATGGGTGATTCGCGGCATCGGTACGGTGCTGTCTAAGATCAACGGCATGGGTAAACTGGAATCGTTTAACGCCGTAAGCTCTCTGATTTTGGGACAGTCTGAGAACTTTATCGCGTATAAAGACATTCTGGGCAAAATGTCACAGCGTCGTATGTACACGATGGCGGCGACCGCGATGTCCACCGTGTCCATGTCGATTGTGGGTGCCTACATGACCATGCTGCAGCCTAAGTATGTGGTTGCTGCGCTGGTGCTGAACATGTTCAGTACCTTTATCGTACTGTCGCTGATCAACCCTTACCGCGTCGATAACGAAGAAGACCTGCAGTTGCAGGATCTGCACCAGGGTCAGAGCTTCTTTGAAATGCTGGGCGAATATATCCTGGCTGGTTTCCGTGTAGCCATCATCGTCGCAGCAATGCTGATTGGTTTTATCGCCCTGATTTCTGGCCTGAATGCGCTGTTTGACTTCATTTTCGGTATCACGTTCCAGGGCGTGCTGGGTTACGTCTTCTATCCTTTTGCCTGGGTGATGGGCGTGCCATCAGGCGAAGCGCTGCAGGTTGGCAGCATCATGGCAACGAAACTGGTTTCCAATGAGTTTGTGGCGATGATGGATCTGCAGAAAATCGCCAGCCAGCTGTCGCCAAATGCCGAAGGTATTCTGTCGGTTTTCCTGGTGTCTTTTGCTAACTTCTCGTCTATCGGCATCGTCGCGGGCGCGATTAAAGGCCTGAATGAAGAGCAAGGCAACGTCGTTTCGCGCTTCGGCCTGAAACTGCTGTATGGCTCAACGCTGGTCAGCGTGCTGTCCGCAGCCATTGCAGGCCTGGTGCTGGCATTCTGATTCCGGGCTTACGCAACAGACAAGGCGAGCCAACTGGCTCGCCTTGTTGCTTTTAACCAGAGACGGTTTAACGCTTACGCTTTACCCTTCCTGAGTCACCCTGCTACTTTGCATTGACAGCAGTTTGCAGTCTGCCCCTTGCCACACAGTCCTCTCTCTTCTTAAAAGGAGCGTTTATGGCGTTGGATGCCGAGGGTTACATCGCCGTTCCACCTGTGACCGCCTTTCAACCGGCGTTTCAGGTAATCGTTGACGATACTATTCATCAACTCCGTCTGACCGTCGGCGATGATCTTCACAGCCTGTGGCTCTATGGCAGCGTTGCGTTTGGCACAGCCGTCGAAGGACAGTCTGATCTGGATGTCTGTCTTGTCTTTCGTCATCCGCTCGCGCCCGCTACGCGCGACAGCCTGGCGGCCGTAAAAGAGAGGCTTACGGCAAGGCATCCTGTCGTCAGTAAAATCGACGTTGATAAAGGCACGCTAAGTGAGGTGATGGACCCGAACAACCTTAATACATGGGGATACTGGCTAAAGCATCACTGCCGCTGCCTTTACGGTGAAGATTTATCGGTGCGTTTTAACCGGTTCAGACCCTCGAAAGCGCTGGCGAGGGCACTCAATGGCGATTTCACGGAGGTTTTAGACGAGTATGTCGCGAAACTGTCCTGCGCCTTGCCCGGCCGCCAGCAGTGGCAACGCGCCGCCGCCAGAAAAGTCATTCGCTCAACGAATATGCTGCGCCAGGATAGCGACGCGGACGGGCCTGCAACGCTTGCCGAGCATGTATCGCGCTTTGTTCTGCGTTATCCCGACCAGGAAGCTGCCATCGCCTTCTTTCTCGCCGAAAGCTCTCAGCCCAGTACATCAGCCAGGGAATTTATCTCGCAGCTTGACGCGTTCAGGGGATGGCTGGTTCAACAGTTGGAACAATCGTAACGAGAACGTACGAGGGAAATATGAAAAGCGCCCGATAAAACGAGAAGGCGATGCAGGCTCAACTCACCCGTCCGTGTGAGCCAGGCGGTGTTTTAAAATGAATAGTTAATTTACAGGTGAAACTGAGAGATTACACCACCATTGAAGTTACGGACTCTTATTAGACCTTGTTCTCAACAGCATTTATACAGAGTGTGGTCATCCACACTCATTTAGCGATTTATTTATATCTTTTTTTCACTATCCTAATTATAAAAAAAATCGCTATAGATAATATTAGAGGAATACCAAAAATAACCCATAACCCGGCCGGGTCAAATTCACCATCGGCCATCGCAACACCTGTTGCATTCAATATATCATCAATGTAGTGGGACAGTTTCTCTGTAAACTGCCAAACGGGGCGGACAAAAAAGACAATGGCAAGGCAAGCCACGTATATCAAAATGAAAAGTAAAACAGAATTCCTGCGATTAGTTGATTTTGCAATTGTCATAATCTGTTCTCCCTTTAACAGTCACACGTCCATATGCTTTAACACCGGCTTTCACCTGCATCATTTCTGTCTTAAGTAATGCATTACGAAGAATGTTGAACTGTGGGATTTTATAGAATGTTATACATCCCCATGACTCCCCACTTCCATCCGGTCTCAAAGGATGCAGCCTGAAACCACCACGCTCAGAGCCATGTACATAGAGATGGTCACTCATAGTAGCGTCATTATAAAGACCAAACCACTCACTGTGATCGGTGCCGTTACGCCAGTCTTTAATTGCACTAAGTACACGGTTACTCATACTGCCTGTCGGGCGGGGAACAATCCAGTATGTGCCCGGAGGAAGCGCAGCTTTATTCTTATATGCGCATTCGGCAATGTTAGTCGTCGGGTTTTCGCCCGAGAAGACATCAAAGGTTCCTACACCATAACAAAGTAATTTAACAGTTCTACCGTCAGCACTTACCTTGCTGTAATCCATCTCGCACTCGATCATTCGTGCCCCCTACCTTTCGATGAAAAAATCATACTTAGATTGAATTTTCCAATCAAGCGAGTTTGGAGGGGAACCGAAACCCTCATTAAAATCCATAAGATAAAGACTAATATGGATTATGTTTATAATCCTCTTTGAATCGCATTATCTCACTCTCCCAGAAAGTAAAAACAAATTTAATCGCTGATTTGAGTTCGACGCGTTCAAAATCTCGTCCATCATGCGACTGTGGTTCATCCAAAATTAAATAAATGCCATTAGCTTCAGTGAATACACCGTCACCAAAAGGCGCACTAAAAAGTCCTTCGTTATGATCAGATGCAATCTGTTCAACGTGCCGTGCGATTGCGTGCTGATGTAACTGAAAATGTTTTGATGCATTCGCCACAGCATGAACCACTTCATATAACATCTTATTTTTACCCTGCAAGCTATCACCTGGTTTTCCAAAACCATTGGATTTTGCGTAATCATAAACATGGTAGAGGACGATTGCTGCTATAGGTCCTCGACGCATGTTCATCTCATCTGCATAAAACTCGTCCACAGTTGGCCGAACTGTTTGCTCAAAGTAATCAATCACGGGTCTGAGGTTCATACTTTCTCCTGAGTTGAATCCTTGCAGAATGAAAGGGCAGTCCCCCTTCCTTCAAACCCCAGTCCTTGAAGCAGTCACAAATATAGCGACGTGAGCGGCTGTCCAGGGAGACACATATTCTCGTGCTACTGGTGCATCTGAGGCGTGAGCAAAGAGCTTAGGATTATGTTCTCGAAGCAAAACAGGGTAACGCATCGCGCCTGAATAATGCGGTCAGACGGTGCTGGAAGAGATGTTGAAGGTGGATGTGCGTCAATCTCGCTGACGTCTTTAATCGCTGCTGAGCCGAGTGGCAAAGTCAAAAGCTAAAGAGAGGCGATTTTCACATGACAGCACGAACAAGATTGGAAATAAGATGAGAAAAACCAGTACATTGCGTTCTGATGACTTATTGATTTGATGAACAAGCAGAAAGTTGGTGGAGATAAGCGGGATCGAACCGCTGACCTCTTGCATGCCATGCAAGCGCTCTCCCAGCTGAGCTATACCCCCACATCTGGAAATCGTTTTTTCAGTGCCAAACTTTTGGGAGAAGTTTGGTGGAGCTAAGCGGGATCGAACCGCTGACCTCTTGCATGCCATGCAAGCGCTCTCCCAGCTGAGCTATAGCCCCGAACCGAAAAAACCGTCGTGTTACGCGACGGACGGCATAATATGAAACCCCCCAGGGAGTGTCAACGGCAAAATCACATTCTGTGTTTGATCGCTGAAAAAGACGGCAAACTTAACGCGATGACGTCCGTTTGCGCAGAAAAAGAGCTTGTTAATATGATGTAAGGTGTCTGGTCGGGGTTAAACCTTTTTGATCGGCGTTAAGTTAATGCATCGTTAAATATGTTATAGGAATTATCTTGTCTTCCCTGTAATGTCGTGTAAAACTTAGCCCGCTATTTAATACGGCTGCATGGTTTTCTCCAGCGCACCGTTCTTCAACCAGGCGTTTTCGCTCCACCACTAAAATCAATAGAGAATATATGTCGCTGCATACACCTAAAGAGATCGCCCAACTGGCGATTCAGGCAGGGGTGGCCAAAAGCCATGCCTCCATTAGCTCCCTTATCATTCTTGGTTTCATGGCCGGTGCCTTTATTGCTACAGGGTTCCTGCTGGATGTTCACGTCATTAACTCTTTACCCGCAGACTGGGGGTCATTTGGTGGCTTTTTAGGGGCTGCCGTGTTCCCGGTGGGATTGATCCTGACCATTCTGGCCGGGGGCGAGCTGCTAACGGGTAACATGATGACGCTGCCCATTGCCTGGTTTGCCCGCCGTGTTAGCGGTTACAGCGTATTACGTAACTGGTTCTGGGTAACGATTGCGAACTTCCTCGGCAGCATCGCGATTGCCTGGTTCTTTGGTCACATGCTGGCCATGACCGAAGGTGATTACCTGAAAAAAACGCTGGCGATTGCGAATGCGAAGGTGCATGCCGATTTCCTGCATGCCTTTATCTCCGGCATTGGCTGTAACTGGCTGGTGTGCCTGGCCGTCTGGCTGGCATTCGCCAGTAAAGATGTCGTCGGTAAAATTTTTGGCATGTGGTTCCCGGTGATGGCGTTCGTGGCGATTGGTTTCCAGCACGTTGTCGCCAACATGTTCATTATTCCTGCGGCGATTTTCGCCGGTCAGATGACCTGGGCTGAATACTTCCCGAATTTTGTGGCGGTATTTTTAGGTAATGCTGTAGGCGGTGCCGTCTTCGTGGGTCTGGCTTACTTCCTGGCGTTCCGCCCCGCTGCCGAACAGGCACACACTGCGCAATAATTCCTCATTGCCTTTTGTTGAGAGACAAAAGGCAATTTCGTTTTCCGTTACTTTCACCCGTTACGATTTCCTGTAATATGTATAGCTAATGTATTGAACAGGGACAGCATCGTGAAAAAGGAATGGCTTACTCCGGAAGAACTGGCAATCGAAACGGGCTACAGTCGGCAGACGGTGAACAAATGGATCAAACGCGAGAACTGGACGACGACGCCAAAACCCGGCGTTCAGGGCGGAAAAGCGAGACTGATCCACATTGATGAGCGCGTAAAAAGCTTTATTCAGTCGACACGTAATCTCAATGAACCTACAGGCAATTATACTCCTCCACCTAATTCATTACCTGCGTTATTAATAAGTTCTGTCCAGCAAATGAGCCAGAATGAACAGGATCAACTTATGGCCCTGATTTTGCGGGAAGGGATAAAAGGTGTACTTGAGCGTCTGGGCATTCGTGAAGAATAAGAAAACCGGAAGCGCGAGGCTTCCGGTTTTTTTGCGCCGCTGACAATCACGTCCCGCGGCTCAGACTTTAGTCGGGTGTTGTCAGTAAGTGTCCTGATAACATCACCGCCAGCCGTCAAAGAGAAAGATTATTCGCTCTGCGCTTCGCGCTCAGCAATAAAGGCCAGCGCTTTCTCAATACGCTCAACGCTACGGCTGCGGCCAATCGCTTCGACCGTCACATCCAGTCCCGGTGACTGCCCTGCTCCGGTAACGGCTACACGCAATGGCATACCGACTTTACCCATACCGACGCCTAACTCATCGGCAGCCTGCTGGATAGCGGCATGCACCGTTTCGGCATTCCAGTCAGTTAATGCAGCCAGTTTATCGCGAACCACTTCCAGTGGCTGGCGGGCGACTGGACGTAAATGCTTTTTCGCGGCATCCGCATCGAACTCTGTGAAGTCCTGGTAGAAATAGTGGCAGGATGCCGCCATCTCTTTCAGCGTTTTGCAACGTTCCCCCAACAGCGTAACCAGTTTCGCCAGCTCCGGGCCGGTACGCGTATCAATGTTTTGCTGCTCGATGTGCCATTGCAGATGCGTGGCAACGTACTCCGGTGGCAGCGCATTAATATAATGATGATTTAACCACTGCAGTTTTTCCGTATTAAAGGCGCTGGCAGATTTGCTCACCGCGTCCAGGCTAAACAGCTCTGTCATTTCTTTAACGGAGAACACTTCCTGATCGCCATGGGACCAGCCCAGACGCACCAGATAGTTGAGCAGCGCTTCCGGCAGGTAACCATCATCACGATACTGCATAACACCGACTGCACCATGGCGCTTAGACAGTTTTTTACCGTCATCGCCCAGGATCATGGAAACATGCGCGTAAACCGGTACCTGAGCCCCGATGGTTTTCAGAATGTTGATCTGACGTGGTGTGTTATTGATATGGTCTTCACCGCGCACAACATGCGTAATGCCCATATCCCAGTCATCAACCACGACACAGAAGTTGTAGGTTGGCGAGCCGTCGGTACGGCGAATAATCAGGTCGTCCAGTTCCTGATTACTGAATTCAATCGGGCCACGAATCTGGTCATCAAAAATGACCGAGCCTTCCTGCGGGTTACGGAAGCGCACCACATGAGGCTCGTCTGCGGCATGGTGCTCGTGGCTGTCGCGGCAACGCCCGTCGTAACGCGGTTTTTCACCGTTCGCCATTTGGGTTTCACGCAGCGTTTCGAGACGCTCTTTAGAGCAGTAGCATTTATAAGCCGTGCCTGCTTCCAGCATTTCATCAATGACGGCGTTGTAGCGATCAAAGCGTTTGGTCTGATAATACGGGCCTTCATCCCAGTCCAGACTCAGCCAGTTCATACCGTCCATAATGGCTTCAATGGCTTCCGGTGTTGAACGCTCCAGATCGGTATCTTCGATGCGCAGCACAAACTCGCCCTGATGATGACGAGCAAAGAGCCATGAATAGAGTGCGGTACGAGCACCGCCTACATGTAAAAAGCCAGTAGGGCTTGGCGCGAAGCGAGTTTTGATTTTCATTCAGTATTGCCTTAAATGCGCGGGTTCTTGTCTGGATGACAAAAAACAGGTTAGACGCGAAAACAGTGCGCACATTCTAGCACCTGATGATGAATCCTCAATGCATGCAACGTAGCAGAGCGGCAGCAAAGCCCGCATTTCTGCTAAGAAAACCAGCATATTGGATAAAATCCCTGCGAGATGTTTAAAATTAAACCGAACGCACAATTAAGTTTTAAAAAGCGTTGACTCAAAATCAACTATCCCTATAATGCGACTCCACACAGCGGGGGTGATTAGCTCAGTTGGTAGAGCATCTCCCTTACAAGGAGGGGGTCGGCGGTTCGAACCCGTCATCACCCACCACTCTTAAGAAGGTTTAAGAGGGCCCGCAGTGACAAGAGATAAGATATGGGTGATTAGCTCAGTTGGTAGAGCATCTCCCTTACAAGGAGGGGGTCGGCGGTTCGAACCCGTCATCACCCACCATATCTTAGTCAGATGACACTCTTGTGAAGCAGTACCGAAGTGGGTGATTAGCTCAGTTGGTAGAGCATCTCCCTTACAAGGAGGGGGTCGGCGGTTCGAACCCGTCATCACCCACCACTTCGGGTCGTTAGCTCAGTTGGTAGAGCAGTTGACTTTTAATCAATTGGTCGCAGGTTCGAATCCTGCACGACCCACCAAATTCAGAAAAAAGCGCCTTCAGGCGCTTTTTTCGTTTCTGCGCTCCGATGTCTGATGTGCAGGATGAGAACCTGCAGCAGGTTCGACTGAATCGCGCAGCGATTCAGGCTGATGCGCCAGCATCACCCGAAGGGCAAGGCCCGCCGGGCCGAAGGCTATCCTGCACGACCCACCAATGTAGAAAGGCGCCCTAAAGGCGCCTTTTTGCTATGCGCAAAAAGTGCAGGATGAGAAACTGCTGCAGGTTCGACTGAATCGCGCAGCGATTCAGGCTGATGCGCCAGCATCACCCGAAGGGCGAGGCCCGCCGGGCTGAAGACTATCCTGCACGCCCCACCAAATTCAGGAAAAAGCGCCTTCTGGCGCTTTTTTCGTTTCTGCGCTCCGATGCCTGACGTGCGGAATGAGAATCTGCCGCAGGTTCAGTTACCCGCCCTGCTTTTTCCCACTGCCGAAATAATGAAACCAACAGCCGTATCCGCCACCGTTACCCGTCTACTCAACTGAATGGTAAGGACTAACGTTAATCTGTAAAAATCTTTTCGTAAATTTAACATTTTGAGGCATTAAGCTTTTGCCGCGCGCATCCGATAACCTAAAACGTCTAATTGCAAGGAGATCATCATGACAACTATTTCAACCAGCACACCGAGCATCGGCAGTGGCTCAACGTCAGATACGACAAGCGCCTCATCAGACACGGCAGCACAAATTGCCAGCCTGAATAAGCAGATTTCGCGCCTGAACGACCAGTTAAAAAGTCTGGGCGATGATAAAACACTGACCACCGAAGAAAAGAAGAAGCAGCAGGATACTATCAAAGCGCAGATTCAGGTTTTAGAAGCGCAAATCCAGCAGCTGCAACGCAAAGAGCAACAAAAAGCCGAAGCGAAACAGGCGGAAAAAGAAGGTAAAACCGTGTCAGCCGACGGCGTCAATCGCCCTACCCAAAATAATCAGCTCGACGTCTATATTTAAAACGCAGGACTGGAAGCACGTTGTTGCGTCAGCAGAGCTCCCTGCTGACGCACCTCCTGCCATATGGCCTCGCCCGCAGGCGTTAACGAGCGATTCTTGCGCTTAATTAATGTCAGGCTGCGATTGATCTCAGGATAGAGACGTCTTACCGTTAACGCGCGCCCCGCAGGAAGCGGTAACGCCAGCGCGGGTAAAATGCTGATCCCGATACCTGCATCAACCATAGGAAACAGCGTGGCCGGATGACCGATTTCCTGAACCACATTGATACTGATGTTCTGCTGACGTAACGCCGCGTCAATTAATATCCGGCTGCCCGACGCATAATCCTGAAGCACCATCGTACGTCCCTCCAACATCGGCCACCTTGCCTGCCCGACCTCAGCAAGCGGATCATCCTCCCGGCACAGCAGTAAAAAGGGTTCATCCAGTATGGCGCAGCAGTCGAATTCACTGTCATTCAGCGGGCCAATCACAATGCCAAAATCGACTTCGGCGTGACGTACGCTCTGAAGCACGGCCTGCTGCACCCGATCGTGCAGGATGATCTTTATTTCCGGGTAGCTTTGCTGGCTGGCGGCAAGGCATTGCGGCATCAGGTGGGCTGAGATCGTCTGACTCGCCGCGATGCGTACCGTACCACTGCGTTGTTCGCCATAGCTACGAATATCCAGCAGCGTGGTGTTTATCTCTTCCAGCAACCTTTCCATACGTGAAGCCAGCTGCTGCCCGGCTTCGGTCAGCACCACCTCGCGCGTCGTGCGATCCAGCAAGCGGACGCCCGTTTCCGCTTCCAGCTCTTTAATGCTGTGGCTGACCGCAGACTGACTCAGCCCAATCGCCTGCCCTGCCTGGCTAAAGCCACCATAATGCGCAACGGCCACAAAGGTGCGTAACTGACGTAGGGAGTAATTCATTAATTTCTCGCATAGATTCATTTAATAAATCAATTTTATTTCTAAACCCTCATCGCGCACAATCACTCCAGACTTAATTTAACCGGATTTTAACGATGGGATTTCTCCGTATTGACCCGATGATGATCAAGCTGATCATCACTGTACTTCTGGCCTCTTTCATTCCGGCGAGAGGCGGCTTCGTGGACTTTTTCACGTACCTGACCACCGCCGCCATCGCCCTGCTGTTCTTCATGCACGGTGCCAAACTGTCACGCGAAAAAATCATCGCAGGCAGCAGCCACTGGCGGCTTCACCTTTGGATCATGTGCAGTACGTTTGTTATGTTCCCGGCGCTGGGGCTGCTGATTGTCTGGTGGCATCCGGTTAACGTCGGCGCAGAAATTTATACCGGCTTCCTTTACCTCTGCATTTTGCCTGCCACCGTCCAGTCGGCCATCGCGTTCACCTCAATGGCTGGCGGCAATGTGGCTGCTGCGGTGTGCAGCGCATCGGCATCCAGCCTGTTAGGTGTTTTCGTCTCCCCGCTGCTGGTTAATCTGGTGATGGACGTCAACAGTAACGGACCAGGCGATGGCCTTGAGCAGGTGGGTAAAATCATGCTGCAACTGTTGGTACCCTTTGTTTTAGGTCATCTGTCACGCCGCTGGATTAGCGGTTGGGTGGAAAGGAACCGTAGCCTGATTGGCATCACCGATCAGACGTCCATTCTGTTGGTGGTTTATTCCGCGTTCAGCGAAGCGGTGGTGAACGGCATCTGGAAACGCGTCGGGATTGATACGCTGCTGTGGATTCTGGCGGGCTGCATCCTGCTCCTGACGCTGGTGCTGATTATTAACTATCTAGCTGCGCGCCTGTTTGGCTTCAGTCGTCCCGATGAAATCGTGGTGTTGTTCTGTGGCTCGAAAAAGAGCCTGGCGAACGGCGTGCCGATGGCCAATATCCTGTTCCCCGCCAGCGCGGTGGGTATCATCGTCTTGCCACTGATGATTTTTCACCAGGTTCAGTTGATGGTGTGCTCGTTTATTGCCGGACGTTACAAGCGAACCAATGCGTTGCAGGCGGAGAAAAGCAAAGCGGCTGTCGTGGAATCGCAGAAATAACGGAAACACGTTCAGACAAGCGGCCTCATGCGAGGCCGCGAACTCAGTCACCACGCTTTAAAGGTTTAACTAACCCTTCCAGCCCTTCAATTTTTATCGCCAGGGTAAGCTGCATCAGCTCCCCCAAACGACCAGCCGGAAACTCGCCGCTACGGGCGAACCACAGCAGATAGGGCTCTGGCAAATCAATCAGCATCCGGCCTTTATATTTGCCAAACGGCATGGCCGTATTCGCAATCTCGATCAGCGCCTGCTTATCCATCTCAGGTACCGAGTCGCCGGATCATTTCGGCTTCATCAATGATCTCAATGCCCAGCTCCTGCGCTTTTGTCAGCTTTGAGCCCGCAGCTTCTCCTGCGATCAGCAAATCGGTTTTCTTCGATACGCTGCCGCTGACTTTGGCACCGAGTTCGATGAGTCGCGCTTTGGCATCGTCCCGGTTCATCTGCGAGAGTGAGCCCGTTAACACTACGGTCTTGCCTGCAAACGGACTGTCGATCTCGCCGGGGTTCACCGCCACCACCTGGGGCCAGTGGATACCAATATCTTCAACCAGCTGCCGGATCACCTCGCGGTTGCTCTCTTCTTCCATGAAGTGACGTACGTGCTTCGCGACGACCGTGCCCACATCCTGAACCGCAATCAGCGCGTCCAGATCGGCATCCATGACCTTTTGCAGATCGCCAAAATGACTGGCCAGGTTTGCCGCCGTGGCTTCGCCGACTTCGCGAATACCCAGCGCATAGAGGAAACGCGCCAGCGTAGTGGATTTGGCTTTTTCCAGCGCGTCGAGCACATTCTGCGCCGACTTCGCGCCCATACGATCTAACCCGGTCAGGGTTTCACGGCTGAGCCGGAACAGATCGGCCGGGGTTTTGACGTACTCTTTCTCGACCAGTTGATCGATAATCTTGTCACCCATGCCGTCAACGTCCATGGCGCGCCGCGACACAAAATGCTTCAGCGCTTCTTTGCGCTGTGCACCACAGATTAAGCCACCGGTACACCGCGTGACCGCCTCGCCCTCAACGCGTTCAACATCGGAACCGCACACCGGGCACTGAGAAGGAAACACGATCTCACGGGCATTGTCAGGCCGTTCGCTGGTCACAACATTGACCACCTGAGGAATCACATCGCCGGCACGACGAATCACGACTTTGTCGCCAATGCGCAGGCCGAGGCGTTCAATTTCATCGGCATTATGCAATGTGGCATTGCTGACCATCACGCCTGCCACCTGAACGGGTTCCAGTCGGGCAACAGGTGTAATAGCGCCCGTCCGCCCCACCTGGAACTCGACGTCACGCACAATCGTCATCTGCTCCTGCGCAGGAAACTTGAACGCCACGGCCCAGCGCGGCGCGCGCGCGACAAAGCCCAGCTTTTCCTGCAATTCCTGCGAATCGACTTTAATCACCACGCCGTCGATATCAAAACCCAGCGTGGCCCGCTCTGATTCAACCTCGTGATAAAACGCCAGCGCTTCACCGGCGTTCCGCACCAGACGAATACGGTCGCTGACCGGTAGGCCCCAGGCTTTGAACTGTTGCAGTCGCGCCATGTGGCTGCGGGGCATCTCGCCCCCTTCCAGCAGGCCCAGTCCATAGCAGAAGAACGTTAGCGGTCGTTTCGCGGTGATACGGGGATCCAGCTGGCGCAACGAGCCCGCTGCCGCATTGCGTGGATTGGCAAAGACTTTGCCCTCTGTACGGCGCGCCTCGGCATTGAGTTTTTCAAAGCCGCTTTGCGTCATAAACACTTCTCCACGCACTTCTACTCTGGCGGGAATATTGTCCCCTTTGAGGCGCAGCGGAATGGCACGAATCGTCCGCACATTCGTCGTGATATTTTCGCCTGTTGTGCCATCGCCGCGCGTCGCCGCGCGCGTTAATAAGCCATCTTCATACAGCAGGCTGACCGCCAGGCCATCCAGCTTGAGTTCACAGCAATAGGTGAGATCGTCGGTGCTTTTCAGACGATCCTGGACACGCTTATTGAAGGCCCTGAAGCTGGGTTCATCGAACGCGTTATCCAGTGACAGCATCGGCACTTCATGGCGTACCTGCTCAAATACCATCAACGGGGCGGCCCCTACGCGCTGCGTGGGAGAATCAGGCGTGATCAGATCAGGATGCTGTGCTTCCAGATCCCGCAGTTCCCGCATGAGGCGATCGTATTCCGCATCCGGCACTTCCGGCGCGTCCATAACGTGATACAGATATTCGTGATGGCGCAACGTGGTGCGCAGTTCAGTGATGTGTTCCTGGACGGATTTCATATAACCCCATCAGATAAAAAACCCCCGACAGGCGGGGGTTCATCATAATAATTTGAAAAAGTGTGGATTACTCGCGGGATTCGACCACATCGCGGATACGCGCTTTGTAGGTTTCCAGCTTTTGCGGCGTCATCATCCGGCGTTCGTCATCCAGTACCACACCGCCCACATCGTCCGCGATACGCTGCGCGGACTGTAGCATCAGCTTAAAGTTCTGATTCGCATCGCCATACGACGGCACCATCATGAAAATGGAGACGCCGGGCGTGGTGAAGTCGGTCATTTCGTCAGGATTGAAGGAACCGGGTTTCACCATGTTAGCCAGACTAAACAGCACAGGACCGCTGCCTGCCGGGCTGAGATGACGATGGAAAATGTTCATTTCACCAAACTGAAAACCGGCCTGCAAAATGCCCTGTAGCAAGGCTTCACCATTCAGCTGACCGCCTGAGTGCGCCGCGACATGCAGCACAAGCACCGCTTCTTTGGGCTTACTGCTGGTCTGCGGACGAGGTTCAGGTTGTTTCGGCTGCGGCGGCGGACTGACCACCTCAGGCTCTGGCTCATAGTCAGGCTCAGGTTCGGCCTGATAAACAGGATTGGGCTGAACGCTGTCCAGCGGATCGCTATCCAGCAACGGATCGGCCTGAACCGGCGGTGCGGTAAAGGCTGGTGGCTGGCGAGTCGGTGCAGGCCGTTGTGGCGCACGTTCCGGTTGCGGTGCCGGGTCAAAAAGAGGATCGCTTTCAGGCTGCGGCGCAGAAGGCTGACGCGGGCGCTCCTTAACAGGCTCACGCCGCACTTCAGGCTGTGGCTCGCGGATGTCGTCAAAATGAGGCTCCTGGTGCCCGCGCGTATTACGCACACGCACTTCACCGACGCCGTCATCAACGTCGTCGGTCAGCGTCTCATCATCATGTTCATCACGTTGTTTCAAACGTTTGTGCGGGCGATCGCGGAAGACTGAAGAGCGTTCTTTACGGCTGGTCCACAGTCCGTGAATAAGAAGCGCTATAATGGCGATCGCGCCAACAACGATTAATATCAGACGCAAATCCTGCATCATTGTATTCTCTGTTGTTCCAATACCTTGCCACCGCGGCAAACTTTATTCTCTAACTGTATTTGCCCTGCCAGATAAGTGCAAGTCTGTGCAGTATTTTCTCACAAATAAGATAGCTCACCGCCACTTTTTCGCTGTTTTTTTACCCAAACGGCACCTGGTCAGCAGAAAAAGCCAGGTTATAGTAGGCGCGCCTTAACATCTTCAGGAGAACTGGCTCGATGGCTGTGAATAATTCCGTTTCCTCTTTTAATGGCGTGCACTATTTTAGCCAGGGCTGGAAGCTAATCAGGTTACCGGGCATACGGCGCTTCGTCATCATCCCCTTGCTGGTCAACATCCTGCTGCTAGGCGGCGCCTTTGTCTGGTTATTTTTCCGTCTTGACGAGTGGATCCCCAAACTGATGTCGCATGTGCCGGACTGGCTGCAATGGCTCAGCTATGTGCTGTGGCCGCTGTCGGTGATTTCGGTGGTGCTGGTGTTTAGCTATTTCTTTTCAACGATAGCCAACCTGATTGCCGCGCCGTTTTGCGGCCTGCTGGCGGAACAACTTGAGGGGCGGCTGACGGGTAAACCACTGCCTGACAGCGGCTGGCTGGGCATGGTTAAAGACGTGCCGCGCATCATGAAACGCGAATTACAAAAGCTGGGCTACTACCTGCCCCGCGCACTGGGCCTGTTATTACTTTATTTAGTTCCGGGTTTTGGGCAGACGGTGGCACCCGTGCTGTGGTTTATGTTCAGCGCCTGGATGTTGTCTGTTCAGTATTGCGACTATCCTTTCGATAACCATAAAGTCAGTTTTCAGCAGATGCGTCATGCCTTACGCCAGCACAAGACAGCCAATATGCAGTTTGGCGCGCTGGTGAGCCTCTTTACAATGATTCCCGTGGTGAACCTGGCCATTATGCCGGTCGCCGTGTGCGGGGCCACCGCGATGTGGGTTGATCGCTACCGGGCGAACCTGGCTCGTGAAAGCCTGCGCTGAACATATCAACTATCCTTATGCAATTTTCGGCAGGTCTTATCGCCATGAGACATATAGATATATGATTTCTTTCCTTCCGCCACGGGGCAGAACAGGTATGCTCAGAGGGTTCCCAATAATTCATACAGTTAAGGACAGGCTATGAGTAAGATCTATGAAGACAACTCTTTGACAATTGGTCATACGCCGCTGGTTCGACTGAACCGCATCGGTAACGGCCGCATCCTTGCGAAGGTTGAGTCCCGTAACCCGAGCTTCAGTGTGAAATGCCGTATCGGTGCCAACATGATTTGGGACGCAGAAAAACGCGGTATTCTTAAGCAAGGTATTGAACTGGTTGAACCGACCAGCGGTAACACCGGTATTGCATTAGCCTACGTGGCCGCCGCGCGCGGTTACAAACTGACGCTGACCATGCCGGACACTATGTCTGTTGAGCGCCGTAAGTTGCTTAAAGCCCTGGGCGCAAATCTGGTCCTGACCGAAGGCGCAAAAGGCATGAAAGGCGCGATCGCCAAAGCAGAAGAGATCGTGGCCAGCGATCCCGACAAGTATTTGCTGCTGCAGCAGTTCAGTAACCCGGCCAACCCGGAAATTCACGAGAAAACCACCGGTCCCGAAATTTGGGAAGACACGGATGGTGAAGTGGATGTGTTCATTGCCGGTGTGGGGACCGGCGGCACGCTGACAGGCGTGAGCCGTTACATCAAAAACACCCAGGGTAAGAAATCCTTGATCACCGTGGCCGTAGAACCCACTGACTCACCGGTGATTGCGCAGGCGATGGCGGGCGAAGAGCTGAAACCCGGCCCGCATAAGATTCAGGGGATTGGCGCGGGCTTTATTCCGGGTAACCTGGATTTGGCGCTGATCGATTTAGCTGTCGGCATCACTAATGATGAAGCGATCGCCACGGCCCGTCGCCTGATGGAAGAAGAAGGCATTCTGGCAGGTATCTCTTCGGGTGCCGCCGTTGCCGCCGCGCTGAAGTTGCAGGAAGATGAAGCCTACGCCAACAAAAACATCGTTGTCATTCTTCCTTCTTCTGGTGAGCGCTATCTCAGCACCGCGCTGTTTGCCGATCTTTTTACGGAAAAAGAGCTGCAATAGCCCGAAGCTCGCCCTGGACAAACGCTTAAAAAGCACCCTGACGGGTGCTTTTTTGTGGCGCAGATCTCACTTTTACCATGCAGCCAATTGATTTCAGTCGTGTGGCTCTGGTATTTAGACTGCCAATTATTTCGATGCCTGAAATTAATCCTCCTTTGAAGTGGATCAAGCTGAATCAAGTTTCAGATTTAGTGAAAGGGCGAATCACGGCATAATTACCCGGTGACGTGCTCAACTCGTGTTTTGACACGCAGCGGGAATGAAACACTCATTCAAGCGCATTTGTTCGATTGTAAGTTGTATACCCGCGCACCTACACAGGCTAAAGTTACGGCTCCAGGCTAGACTTTAGATCCATAACACTCATCCTGAAAACGTTGGGGAAATAGAATGTTCCAGCAAGAAGTTACCATTACCGCACCAAACGGACTGCATACTCGCCCTGCTGCGCAATTTGTCAAAGAAGCTAAAGCCTTCCAGTCAGAAATCACCGTGACCTCCAACGGCAAATCGGCCAGCGCCAAAAGCCTGTTTAAGCTGCAGACTCTGGGTCTGACTCAGGGCACCGTTGTCACACTTTCTGCGGAAGGTGAAGATGAGCAAAAAGCCGTAGAGCATCTGGTTAAGCTGATGGCGGAACTGGAGTAATCTCCTTTCTGCTCCGCTTAAAACGACTCTTCTGCGCCATTGTGTGCAACATCTTGATCGCGGACAATCTGTCCGCGTTATTGCTTTCGTAGAGTACGTGTCACACGACTATGGCAACGCAACGAGTCCAGTCAGCCATCGTGATAAAAAGGTAGGGTTATGATTTCAGGCATTTTAGCATCACCAGGTATCGCTTTCGGCAAAGCTCTGCTGCTGAAAGAAGACGAGATCGTCATCAACCGTAAAAAAATTTCAGATGACCAGGTTGAGCAGGAGGTTCAGCGCTTTCTGCAAGGGCGTAGCAAAGCGGCTGAGCAACTTGAAGCCATTCGTATCAAAGCCAGCGAATCCCTGGGTGAAGAAAAAGCAGCCATCTTCGAAGGCCACATTATGTTGCTGGAAGACGAAGAGCTGGAGCAGGAAATCATCGACCTGATCAAAAAAGATCACGCCACTGCTGATGCTGCTGTGAACTCCGTCATCGACGCCCAGGCAAAAGCCCTGGAGGAGCTGGACGACGAATACCTGAAAGAGCGTGCGGCAGACGTGCGTGACATCGGTAAGCGTCTGCTGCAAAACATTTTAGGTCTGCACATTGTCGACCTGAGCGCAATCCAGGAAGAATCTATTCTGGTGGCGAAAGATTTAACGCCATCCGAAACCGCACAGCTGAATCTGAAAAAGGTGCTGGGCTTTATTACCGATTTGGGTGGCCGTACCTCGCACACCTCAATCATGGCACGCTCGTTAGAAATCCCGGCGATTGTCGGCACTGGTAACGTGACCGCCACCATCAAAAACGGCGATTTCATCATCCTGGACGGGGTGAACAATGCGATTCACGTTAATCCGTCTGAGGCGGTTCAGGAAGAGCTGAAAGCGGTTCAGAATCAGTATCTGTCTGAAAAACATGAGCTGGCGAAGCTGAAAGATCTGCCGGCTGTTACGCTGGATGGCCATCAGGTTGAAGTCTGCGCCAACATCGGTACGGTACGCGATATCGCCGGTGCCGAGCGCAACGGCGCAGAAGGTGTTGGCCTGTACCGCACTGAGTTCCTGTTTATGGATCGCGACTCACTGCCGACCGAAGAAGAGCAGTTCCAGGCGTATAAAGCGGTCGCAGAAGCCATGGGATCGCAGGCCGTGATCGTCCGTACCATGGATATTGGCGGTGATAAAGACCTGCCTTACATGAACCTGCCTAAAGAAGAAAACCCGTTCCTGGGCTGGCGCGCCATCCGTATTGCGATGGATCGTAAGGAAATTCTGCATGCACAGCTGCGTGCTATCTTACGTGCCTCTTCTTTCGGTAAGCTGCGCATCATGTTCCCGATGATCATTTCGGTTGAAGAAGTGCGTACGCTGAAAGCGGAACTGGAGCTGCTGAAAGCGCAGTTACGCGAAGAAGGTAAAGCGTTTGACGAGTCAATCGAAGTGGGCATTATGGTGGAAACGCCTGCCTCTGCCGTGATTGCACGTCACCTGGCGAAAGAAGTCGACTTCTTTAGCATTGGGACAAACGATTTGACGCAGTATACTCTTGCAGTAGATCGTGGTAATGATTTGATTTCGCACCTGTATAACCCGATGACGCCTTCGGTACTGAACCTCATCAAGCAAGTCATTGATGCGTCTCATGCTGAAGGTAAATGGACTGGCATGTGTGGTGAGCTGGCAGGTGACGAACGTGCTACACTACTGTTACTGGGAATGGGGCTGGACGAATTCAGCATGAGTGCCATTTCTATCCCTGGCATCAAGAAAATTATTCGTAATACACATTTCGAAGATGCGAAGGCGTTGGCAGAGCAGGCACTGGCTCAACCTACGGCGGAAGACTTGATGAACCTGGTGAACAAGTTCATTAAAGAAAAAACGCTCTGCTGATCCACGAGATGCTGGCCCCAAATTACTGCTTAGGAGAAGATCATGGGTTTGTTTTCTAAACTTTTTGGCGAAAAAACAGATAGCGCTGGGACAATTGATATCGTAGCGCCTCTGTCTGGCGAAATCGTGAATATTGAAGACGTACCAGATGTGGTGTTTGCAGAAAAAATCGTGGGTGACGGTATTGCGATCAAACCAAGCGGCAACAAAATGGTTGCGCCGGTTGATGGGACTATCGGCAAGATTTTCGAAACCAACCATGCCTTTTCAATCGAATCCGATAATGGCATTGAGCTGTTCGTGCATTTCGGCATTGATACCGTCGAACTGAAAGGCGAAGGCTTCAAACGCATCGCCGAAGAAGGTCAGAAGGTTAAAAAAGGCGACGTGGTGATCGAATTCGATCTGCCGCTGCTGGAAGAGAAAGCAAAATCCACACTGACCCCTGTTGTCATTTCCAATATGGATGAAATCAAGGATTTGACAAAACTGTCTGGTCAGGTCGTCGTGGGTGAAACCCCGGTGATTCGCATCAAAAAGTAATACACAAACGGCACCTCAGGGTGCCGTTCTCTTATGCTTCACGTCTCTGCTTAATGCGGCTGCCAGCGGGGCAAACGCAGTGTCAGCTCCAGTCCGCCTTCAGGCCGGTTAACCGCCCTGACCTCGCCATGATGCGCCAGTACCACTTTGCGCACAATTGCCAGCCCCAGCCCGTAGCCTTTACCCAGTAACGGCGAATTGACCCGGACAAAGGGATCAAAGATGCTGGACAGCTTATTCTCATCGACGCCTGGTCCCTGATCCCGCACCTGAATCGCCAGCCACTGTTGCTCAACCTGCAGGCTGACCTCAATGCGCTGATCCGGCAGCGAAAAGCGTAAAGCATTACGCAGCACGTTCTCAATGCCTCGCCGGCATAACTCAGCATCCCCGCGCACGGTATGATCGGCCTGCTCATCAACGTTAAACACGACCTCGACGCCGGGGATCTGCGCTTCATAACGGAGATCAGTAACCACCGCCTCTAATAAGCCGGCCAAATCAAAATAGTGTTCGCCCGGCACACTTTCATGCTCGGCACGCGCCAGGGTTAACAGTTCACCAATCATCTTATCCAGCCGCTGTGCCTCTTCATCGATGCGATCCAGCGAGTCATTCACGTTTTCTGGCCGCTGTCGCGCCAGGCCCGTTGCCAGCTGCAGACGGGCAAGCGGCGAGCGCAGTTCATGAGAGATGTCATGAAGCAGGGCTTCACGGGCACGCACCAACGTGTCCAGGCGTTCAACCATGGCATCGAACGCCTGCGCCACGCTGGAGAGCTCGTCATGACGCTTACGCAGCGCAGGATAGAGCCTGATGCTTAAATCGCCATTGGCTACCCGCGAAAAACCTTCACGCAGTTGTCGCATAGGGCGCGTCAGGTTCCATGCCAGCAGCAGGCTAAACAGCAACCCCACAGACCCGGCGAAAATGAACATGGGCTCAGGAATATTCAGGAAATTATGTGGCCGCCCCTCCCGGCTCATTGTGCGTATGCCTTTCAGATCGTACAGCAGCTCATAGCTCTTGCCGTCCGGGCTCTGTGCCTGGCGCACAAGATGGTCGGGAAAAAAGGATTTTTCGGGCGTTTCGGGCGCAAGCGGCGGTGCCTCTGCGTTGCGGAGATTATCCAGTGCGCGTACATGCAAAAACGCCCGATCTTCCGGGGCCCACTCCGCCATCATCGCATCCAGCGCTGACGGGCCGCCCCGCTCCAGCACCGACACGGCTGACGCCATCAGCGCGTCAGCCAGCCGCTGGGTGACCAAATATTCAGGGGGATGATGCCGCGTACCGGAAAGTGAGAAACCCAGCCAGATCAGCTGACTGATAATCAGGAAAACCAGCCAGAACCCCAGCAGGATCTTCCAGAACATGCGCCCACGGTAAGTTTGATTCATCGAATGCGATAACCAATGCTGCGAACGGTTTCGATGGTGATGCTGTCGGCGGTGAGCGCGCTGAGCTTCTGACGGATATTACTGATATGCACATCCACGCTGCGATCGTACGCTTCACGCGGTCGTCCCAGGCCTTTCTCAGACAGCTCGTCTTTCGTCACCACCCGGTCCGGTGAACGCAGCAGCAAATCCAGCAGATTAAATTCAGAGGCGGTCAGATCAAAGGCTTTCCCCTGCCATTCCGTCACGCGGTTGGCCGCATTGAGTGTTAACTCTCCCCATTGCAGCGTCTCTTTTTTATCCTGCAGAGGCGCATGCTCTTCAATCCGACGCAGTACGGCACGCAAGCGCGCCACCAACTCACGGGGATAACACGGCTTGGGCATATAGTCATCGGCCCCCATTTCCAGGCCGATAACCCGATCAATATTGTCGCCCTTGGCCGTCAGCATAATCACCGGCAGACGGCTTTGCTGGCGCACCTGGCGCAGGACATCGGTGCCGCTCATATCCGGCAGCATAATATCCAGAATCATGGCGCTGTACTCACCGGACAGCGCCCCCTGCACACCGGCAGTGCCGGTTAACACCAGTTGCGTATCAAAGCCTTCCGTGATCAGATACTGGCTCAGCATCGTGCCTAATTCTACGTCGTCATCTACCAGCAGGATTTTCATTGTTATCTCTCTTACGTCACTGGCGCTATTTTGAACCGGGCCAGCGAAACGCGCAGCCAGTTTTACGCGATCCTTACAGATGCCAGTAAGCTTAGCCAAATAAACAAGACTCAGGCAGCCGACGGCGCAGCATAAGCCTTCAGAGGGCGTAATGGCTGCGTGACGTTACTGATAAACGCCGGTAGAGAGATAGCGATCGCCACGGTCACAAACAATGGCCACCACGACGCTTCCAGGATGGGCGCTGGCAATACGCAGTGCGCCCGCGACCGATCCGCCTGAGCTGACGCCGCAGAAAATACCTTCACGCCGGGCCAGCGCCCGCATGGTCTCTTCGGCTTCCTGCTGCCCCATATCAATTACCTCATCCACCAACTCGGGCCGGTAAATGCCGGGCAAATACGCCTGAGGCCAGCGGCGAATCCCAGGAATGCTACTGCCTTCTTTAGGCTGCAGGCCAATCACTTTCACGCCCGTCTTATGTTCTTTTAAAAACCGCCCTACGCCGGTAATCGTGCCGGTGGTGCCCATACTGGAGACAAAGTGCGTCATGCGCTGATTCGACTGGGCCCACAGCTCCGGTCCCGTGGTCTGGTAGTGGCCCAGTGGATTGTCCGGGTTATTAAACTGGTCCAGCACCCTTCCCTCACCGCGCGCCGCCATCGCCTGGGCTAAATCACGCGCGCCCTCCATACCCTGCTCCCGACCTATCAGGACTAGCTCGGCCCCATAGGCACGCATCGCATCCTGCCGCTCCTGGCTCATATTATCCGGCATCAGTAAGCGCAACCGGTAGCCTTTCATCGCCGCGATCATCGCCAGCGCGATACCGGTGTTGCCACTGGTGGCCTCAATCAGCTGATCGCCCGGTGTTATCTCGCCTCGCCGTTCCGCCTGATGAATCATCGACCAGGCTGCGCGATCTTTGACGGAACCGGCGGGGTTGTTGCCCTCCAGTTTCAGCCAGATCTCACTGCCATTGTCAGGCGTCAGGCGCTGTAACCTGATAAGCGGTGTATTACCGATTGTGTGTTCCAGAGTGGTCACGGTGCATATCCTGGCGAAACGATACCGTTACGAATCAGGCCAGAGCCTGAGGTATGGCGGTATAAACATTAAAAAAGGGCGGGACATTGTCCCGCCCTGCGTGAAAAAGAAAATATCAGGCGCTGTGCGCAAAGGCAACTGCCCGCAATGGCGTGGCGCCCTGATAGAGCCGGGCCTGTTGCAGCCCGACAAACAGGCGCTCGCCGCGCAGTGGCGCGGTCTGGTCACCGTCGAACACCAGCGAGAAAGGTTCGCTCTGCCAGCCCGCAGGCTGAACGACCAACTGCCAGAAATGGCCACGCGGACTCACCTCAAGGACCTGTACCGGTAAAGGGGTTTCCAGGCTGCTTTTACGCGAAACATCAATTTCCCAGGGACGCAGGAACAGATCAACCGCGCCCTGATGGGCGGAGGTATAGCCTAACGGCCAGTGATGAGCCCCGACATGGAACTGGGAACCATGAACCTCACCGTCAAAGCGGTTAACTTCGCCCAGGAATTCCAGCACGAAGCGCGTCGCCGGATCGCGCCAGACCTCATCCGGCGTGCCCACCTGCTCGATGCTGCCCTGACTCATCACCACGACGCGGTCGGCAACTTCCATTGCCTCTTCCTGATCGTGCGTGACAAACACGCTGGTGAATTTTAATTCTTCATGAAGCTGGCGTAACCAGCGGCGCAGCTCTTTACGCACCTGGGCATCCAGCGCACCGAAAGGCTCATCCAGCAGCAGAATTTGCGGCTCGACGGCCAGTGCTCTTGCCAGCGCCACGCGCTGCTTCTGACCACCCGAGAGCTGAGCCGGAAAGCGGTTTGCCAGATGCGACAGCTGCACCATCTCCAGCAGACGTGTTACACGATTTTTGATTTCGGCACTGGATGGCCGCTCACGACGCGGCAGCACGGTCAGGCCAAAGGCAATGTTGTCAAACACGGTCATATGGCGGAACAGCGCATAGTGTTGAAAAACAAACCCGACTTTACGATCGCGGGCATGCAGGCGACTGACGTCATGCTCATGAAAACGAATCTGGCCGCTGTTCTGATGCTCCAGCCCGGCGATAATTCGCAGCAGGGTCGTTTTACCGGAACCGGACGGCCCCAGCAACGCCACCATCTGGCCCGACGGGATATCCAGTGAAATATCGTTCAGCACCGCTGTGCGACCAAAGGATTTGTTGATTTGTTTAATCTCAATGCTCATGATTTTCCTCCAGTTGCAGGCGTTTGTGCTGCTGCTCTAAGCGCCACTGCACAATGCTTTTCAAAAACAGGGTCAGGATGGCCATGACGGTCAGCAACGCGGCGGCAGTGAAGGCACCCACCGTGTTGTAATCCTGATGCAATAATTCGACCTGAAGCGGCAAAGTGTAGGTTTCGCCGCGAATGGAGCCGGATACCACAGATACCGCACCGAACTCGCCAATGGCGCGGGCATTGGTCAGCACCACGCCGTACAGCATTGCCCAGCGAATATTCGGTAACGTCACACGGCGAAACATCTGCCAGCCCGACGCGCCCAACAGCACCGCAGCCTCATCTTCATGACTGCCCTGGCTCAGCATGACCGGCACCAGTTCGCGAACCACGAACGGACAGGTCACGAAGACGGTGACCAGCACCATACCCGGCCAGGTGAACATCACCTGAATATTGTGGGCATCCAGCCAGCCGCCTGCCGGACCGTTAATGCCCCAGAACAGCAGGTACATCAGGCCAGCCACAACCGGCGAGACCGCGAACGGAATATCAAACAGGGTTAACAACAGCTGGCGACCAGGAAACGTAAAGCGGGTGACCAGCCAGGCCAGCAAGGTGCCGAAGACCAGATTAACCGGCACGGTAATCAGCGCCACCAGTACGGTCAGCCAAATCGCGTGCAGCATATCGCTGTCGGTCAGGTTACGCAGAGTCAGGCCAAGCCCGCTGTGCAGCGCTTCCCAGAAGATGGAGACCATCGGCACCACCAGCAGCAGCACCGAGATCAGCACACCCGTGCCGATAAGCAGCCATTTACCCCAGTTTACAGGCTGGCGATCGGCATGATTAAGTTGCGAAATATCGGCCATCAGTGACCTCCCAGACGACGGCCAAAGCGGCTCTGTAAGGTATTAATGGCAAACAGCAGCAGCAACGACGCCGTCAGAATGACCGACGCGATGGCGCTGGCGGCCGGATAATCAAACTCCTGCAGACGGACGAAAATCATCAGTGAGGTCACTTCTGTTTTCCAGGCAATATTGCCCGCGATAAAGATCACCGCGCCAAACTCGCCCAGGCTGCGGGTAAACGACAGCGCAGTGCCCGCCAGCAACGCCGGAGCCACTTCCGGCAGCACAACGCGACGGAAACTTTGCCAGGGCGTTGCGCCCAGTGTCTGCGCCGCCTCTTCGTATTCCGGACCTAACTCTTCCAGCACCGGCTGCACCGTCCGGACAACAAACGGGATACTGGTGAAGGCCATCGCCAGCGCGATACCAATCCAGGTGTAGGAAATCTTAATGTCGAAATGAGCAAACCATTGACCGTACCAGCCGTTTACCGAAAACAGACCGGCCAGGGTTAACCCTGCGACGGCGGTTGGCAATGCAAAGGGCAAATCCATTAAACCATCCAGCAGTGTGCGACCCGGGAAGCGATAACGCGTTAAAACCCAGGCCATCAGCATGCCAAACAGGGCATTGAACAATGAGGCAACGCCGGCCGACAGCAGCGTCACTTTATAGGCTGCAATCAGCTGGGGATTGGTCACCACGTCCCAGTATTGCTGCAATGTCATCTGCGACAACTGCATGATGAGGGCGCTGATGGGCAGCAGCAGAATCAGGCAGGTAAACAGCAGACTGGTGCCCAGGCTCAGGCCGAAACCGGGCAAAACACGTTTTTGGCTGGCTGCAAACATTATCCACGCCCCGCCGCTAACAGTTGATCCAGTTCACCGCCACTTTCGAAATGGGTTTTCATAACGTTATTCCAGCTACCAAATACATCTTCAACCCGAAACAGCTGTGTGGCTGGAAAGCGATCTTTTTGCTGCTCCATCAGCTGCGGATTGTTCACGCGATAATAAAAGTCCGTAATGATTTTCTGTGCCTCGGGCGAATACAGCCAGGTCAGATAAGCCTTCGCCGCGTCGGCTGTTTTATTGTGTTCAACGTTTTTATCGACCCAGGCGACGGGGAACTCCGCCAGGATATCGGTTTTTGGCACCACGACTTCGTAATCCTCTTTACCGTACTGATTACGAATGGTGTTGACCTCCGATTCGAAGCTGATCAGCACATCCCCTAAGCCGCGTTCAGCAAAGGTGGTGGTGGCGCCGCGTCCGCCTGTGTCGAAAACCTCGACGTTTTTCAGAAACTGTGTCATCCAGGCGCGCGTTTTTGCCTGGTCGCCGCCGTCCGCTTTCTCTGCGGCACCCCAGGCGGCAAGATAGGTATAGCGCCCGTTACCCGAGGTCTTCGGATTCGGGAAAATCAGCTTCACGTCGTTACGGGTTAAATCGGACCAGTCATGAATCTGCTTAGGGTTACCCTTGCGAACCAGAAACGCCATGGTGGAATAAAACGGTGAACTGTGATTCGGCAGGCGCGTTTGCCAGTCGGCCGGGATCAGTTTGCCTTTGTCATGCAGCACCTGTACATCCGTCACCTGATTATAGGTCACCACATCGGCACGCAGCCCTTGCAGGATGGCCAGCGCCTGTTTAGAAGAACCCGCATGCGACATTTTGATGGTGAGTTTATCGCCCGGATGTCGCGCATCCCACTGGCTGACAAAAGGCGCGTTCAGGGCGACGAACAGTTCACGTGAAACGTCATAAGAGCTGTTTAACAGCTCTGTGGCGTGCGCGGCGCCAGCAAGGCCCAGCGACAGCGCGATTCCGCTCACGATTTTTTTCATCGCTTTGAAGGTCATGGTTCACCCTGAAGAAATTTGATGCAGATCTCATCCGCAGATACAGCAGTTTATTTATAACTCAGCGTAAACCCGTAACGGTTTTATATATCGTTTGTTGATTTCAAAGTCGAAAAAGGCATAAGGCGGTGGGAAAAGAATGCGCAAAAACAGAATTGGGTTGGCAGGGCGCACTGAACGCCCTGCGGGAGGCAAAAATTACGGGGCTTAACGCTGCCAGACGAACTTGCTGAGTTTCCAGCTTTTCAGCGTGTCATCGGCGGGCAGTAATCCTTCCGGACCGTGCCAGGTCCCGCTGTAAACGTAGCGCAGATGCGGGCTGCCAGGCACACGGCATTCGACGTCATGATTGTCTAACCCGGCAGCCACAATGCAGTTATTAAAGGCTTTGTCATATCTGGCGCTAAACGCATCGCCAATTTTGCTGCCGTCGGCACTGGTAATGTCGTTGTCCGTCACCTCAATGCGGTCAACCTGTGACTGACCATAAATGACCAGCTTAACCTGACCGTCCTTCATCGCCTGCCAGAAGGACACCACCTGACCGTTCTGGCCACGCATGCCCTGACGCAGATCGTAGTTGCCCTTAAGCCCGTCTTTGATGGCCGATTCGTTCATCGCCGTGGCACTGTTGATCCCACCAACGCCCTGATCGCTGATCGTCAGTGAAGGACCAAACCAGTTCCATGGCAGCGCAGAAGACCAGTGGTAACTCAATGGATTCCACCAGCGTACCTGCTGGCTGCTGTTGGCGTCAGGGCCGGAGGAACTGGCACACCCACTGACCAGCATGGCCACCGTCAGTATCGTGTAACGAACAGCTTTCATGAAAACTCCTGTTAATAAATAGACCTGGGCAAAACGGATTGGAGTCGCAAAGCGGCAAAAAGTTTATTCGGGATCGTGTGGCGGCAAAAAGCAGGCGCGAAGCCGGACACTGATCAGTAACCACAGCAGTGCCAGCAGATCAAACAGCGTAAACAGCAGCGGCAACGGTGAGCTGAGCAGATCGGTCTGGACGAGTTGTACGCTCTGCCAGAGCAAATTCGCTCCTAACGATACCACCAGCACCAGGCGCCAGCTGCGCCACACTCGGGGTAAACGCGACCGGTAGCCCGTGAGCAACAGCCCCGACAGCGCTGGCAGACCCAGCACCAGTCCTGACCAGAACGCCTGGCGATCCGGATAGAAAAGAGCCAGAAGATCGTTTCCCTGCTGGCGTGACGCGCCGGCCATCACCAGGAGCCACCAGGTGCGCGACTGCAATAGCAGAATCAGCCAGAAAAGAAACGGCAGGCGCAGTTGCCCTTTGTCGTCGTACTCCTCAGGCGGCCAGACCGAATTAATATTCACGATCTTCGATTAAACGTTTGCCCAGCAACACCACATCGACCGTTTCATAATCCAGCTTTTCATAGAAGGCAACGACCTGGTCGTTCTCTTCCCGCACCATCAGGTGAATTTTAGGGCAACCGCGCGCAATGAGTTTTTTCTCCAGCCGATTCATCAGGGCATTGGCAAAGCCGCGGCCCTGATAATCCGGATGCACCGCCAGATAGTAAGCCGCGCCACGGTGACCATCGTAACCGCCCATTACGGTACCGACGACTTCGCCCCCAACTTCCGCCACCAGAAACAGGTCGGCGTCATGATGCATTTTGCGTTCGATGTCCAGCTCCGGATCGTTCCATGGCCGTAACAAATCGCAGCGTTCCCAGAGCGTGATCACTTCTTCAAAATCTTCCTGGCGGAAGGTGCGGATTTCCATCTTCTGTACCTGCAGTTCACATCAATTTGCTGATTATCACGCTTTCTTCGGCGGGTGCAACCCTGGCTGCTGACGGCAACGTTAAAAAAAAGAAATTGCCTGTTACCAGGCTGAAAAACAAAGTAATAACCTGAAATGGTTGAAAGATCGCACCGGGCATAATGTTACGCTATAACACGGTGCATTATGACTGCTCAGGGACATGCACATGCACTTACTCAAACGTTTAATTCATCGTCGCCAGCTGCTGCTGTCCGGGCTGGCGCTCGCCATATTGTCCCCGCGCGCGGTGCAGGCGAAGGAACAGCAGGCTTCGCTCTCCACCCGACCCTCGTCGCCCAGGCCGCGGGTTAACAACGGCAAGCGCATCGTGATGCTCGATCCGGGCCACGGCGGTATCGATTCGGGTGCGGTCGGCGAAGAGGGTTCCGAAGAAAAACACATTGTTTTAGACATCGCCAGTAATGTGCGCAGTCTGCTGCAGTCACATCCGCGTATCGAGGTCCGCCTGACGCGTGACAGCGACCATTTCATTCCGCTCTACCAGCGGGTGGAGATTGCGCATCAGCACGGTGCGAACCTGTTTATGTCAATCCATGCGGATGGCTATACCAGCCCGGATGCCAGCGGTGCCTCTGTGTTCGCGTTATCCAATCGGGGTGCCAGCAGCAGCATGGCGCGTTACCTGTCGAAACGTGAAAATGACGCGGACAAGGTCGGCGGAGCCAACGTGGAACAGCAGGACCAGTATTTACAGCAGATTCTGTTCGATCTCGTGCAAACGGACACCATCAGAAACAGCCTGACCCTGGGCAAACACGTTCTGGACCAGATTCGCCCGGTGCATCACCTTCACAGTCAGCATACCGAACAGGCCGCCTTTGCCGTGCTGAAGTCGCCGTCCATTCCCTCGGTGCTGGTGGAAACGTCTTTTATTACCAATCCGCGCGAAGAGCAGTTGCTGGGCACGACCGCCTTTCGGCAGAAGATTGCCTCGGCTATCGCCACAGGTATCATTAACTACTTTGATGAGTATGATCGTCGAATGTCATAGTAGATCAGCTATAATCACGGCCAATTTTTACTAAGAGAAGCCTATCCCATGCCTGATATCTCCCGCGTAAAAACGTTCCTGCTGGATTTGCAGGATGAGATTTGTCGCAAGCTGACTGCCGAAGACGGTGGCGCGCAGTTCACTGAAGACCGCTGGGAACGCCCCGGCGGTGGCGGTGGACGAAGCCGTGTGCTGCGTAATGGTGCCGTGTTTGAACAGGCTGGCGTGAATTTCTCCCACGTTCATGGCGACCAGATGCCAGCCTCCGCGACGGCACATCGTCCTGAGCTGGCCGGATGCAGTTTCGAAGCCATGGGCGTTTCGCTGGTTATCCATCCCAACAACCCGTATGTACCGACCAGTCATGCGAATGTGCGCTTTTTCATTGCCGAAAAACCCGGTGCCGAGCCGATCTGGTGGTTTGGCGGCGGCTTTGATATGACGCCGTTTTACGGGTTTGAAGAAGATGCGCTGCACTGGCATCAGACCGCCTTCGATATCTGCCAGCCTTTTGGCGAGGATGTCTATCCCCGGTTTAAAAAGTGGTGCGACGACTATTTCTATCTGAAACACCGCGACGAGCAACGCGGTATTGGTGGGCTGTTTTTTGACGATATCCACGAGCCGGGCTTTGAACAAAGTTTTGCCCTTATTCAGGCCGTCGGCCGGGGCTTTCTGGACGCTTACCAGCCGATTGTGGCGCGCCGCAAGCACATGCCTTATGGCGACCGCGAACGGCAGTTCCTGCTTTACCGCCGGGGTCGCTATGTAGAGTTCAATCTGGTGTGGGATCGGGGCACGCTGTTTGGCCTGCAAACCGGAGGCAGAACGGAATCCATTTTGATGTCCCTGCCGCCCATGGTGCGCTGGGAATATAACTATCATCCTGAACCTGACTCACCCGAGGCCGCGCTCTACCGTGACTTCCTGCCGGTGAAAAACTGGCTCAACCTGGCTGAGTAATCCACGTTGCCGCCTCAGGAACGTGCCGGGGCGGCAATCCGGGTCGCCGCCCCGGTTGACTACAGCGGCTGCGTCTGCGCTTCCACCACCGCCAGCGCCACCATATTGACGATCCGGCGCACGGACGCGATGCGCGTCAGCACGTGCACCGGCCGGGTCATGCCCATCAGCACCGGCCCGACCGTTACGCCTTCCGAACAGGACACGCGCAGCAGATTGTAGCTGATGCGCGCCGCTTCCACGTTGGGCATGATGAGCAGGTTTGCGCTGCCTTTCAGCGGGCTGTCGGGCATGATTTCCCGCCGGATGCTTTCCACCAGCGCCGCATCGCCGTGCATCTCCCCGTCGATTTCCAGCTCAGGCGCGCGCTGTTGCACCAGCGCCAGCACATCGCGCATTTTCTGCGCACCAGGCGCACTGGAGGTGCCAAAGCTGGAGTGCGACAGCAACGCCACGCGCGGCTCAATCCCAAAGCGACGGACGGTTTCCGCCGCCATCAACGTAATATCCGCCAGCTGTTCCGGTGTAGGATCGGCGTTGACGTAAGTATCCGCAATAAACGTGTTGCCATTCGGCAGTAACAGCGCATTCATGGCACCGGCCACCTTCACATCACTCCGCAGGCCCAGCACGCGCTCCACAATCTCGTAGTGCTCGTTATAATCGCCGATGGTGCCGCAGATCAGCGCATCGGCCTCACCACGGTAGACCATGATGGCACCGATGAGGGTCGGATTACCAATAACGGCGCGCTGCGCCTGCTCGGGGGTGACACCGCGCCGCTTCATCATCTGGTAATACTCATTCCAGTACGCTTTAAAGCGGGGATCGGATTCGTTATTCACGATTTCAAAATCCTTTCCGGCCTCAATTTTGAGCCCCTGTTTTTCTAACCGCATGGCGATCACGTTGGGGCGACCTATCAGGATGGGTTTCGCCAGCCCCAGCGAGACCAGCTCCTGCGTAGCATGCAGCACCCGCACCTCTTCGCCCTCCGCCATCACCACCCGTTTCGGGGCTTTACGCGCCTGGGAAAAGATCGGCTTCATAAACAGGTTGGTCTTATACACAAACTCCGTGAGTTGCTCCCGGTAGGCATCAAAGTCAGCCACAGGCCGGGTTGCCACGCCGGACGCCATCGCCGCTTTCGCCACGGCAGGGGCTATCTGCACAATTAAACGTGGATCAAAGGGTTTGGGAATCAGATAGTCCGGTCCGAAGCGCAGGTCCTGATCGCTATAGGCCGAAGCCACTACGTCGCTTTGTTCCGCCTGTGCCAGTTCGGCAATGGCGTGTACGGCCGCCAGCTTCATCTCTTCATTGATGGCGGTGGCCCCCACATCCAGCGCGCCACGAAAGATAAACGGGAAGCAGAGCACGTTGTTCACCTGATTAGGAAAATCAGAACGTCCGGTGCAGATAATCGCATCCGGCCGTACGGCTTTCGCCAACGGCGGCAGAATTTCGGGATGGGGATTTGCCAGCGCCAGAATCAGCGGATCTTTCGCCATGCTTTTCACCATATCCTGCGTCAGGACATCCGGTCCGGAACAGCCCAGGAAAATATCTGCGCCCTGGATCACGTCGGCCAGCGTGCGCTTGCCGTGATCCTCCACGGCATAATCGGCTTTGGTGGCCGCCATATTGGGTTCGCGGTCACGGTAAATCAGCCCTTTCGAATCGCACACCTGAATATGGTCTTTCTGCAAGCCCAGCGCGACCAGCAGGTTCATACAGGCAATGGCCGATGCGCCCGCGCCTGACACCACCAGCCGTACATCAGCGATAGCCTTGTTGACGATGCGTAGTCCGTTCAGCACCGCCGCCGTACAGATGATGGCCGTGCCATGCTGGTCATCGTGAAACACCGGAATTTTCATGCGCTGCCGCAGTTGCTGTTCGATATAAAAACACTCGGGCGCTTTGATATCTTCAAGATTGATTCCGCCAAACGTGGGTTCCAGCGCGGCAATCACCTCGATCAGCTTATCGGGATCCTGTTCGTCGACCTCAATATCAAAAACGTCAATGCCCGCGAATTTCTTAAACAGAACGCCCTTGCCTTCCATCACCGGTTTCCCGGCCAGTGCGCCGATGTTCCCCAGCCCCAGTACCGCCGTACCGTTTGAAATCACCGCCACCAGATTGCCGCGCGCGGTGTACTTGTGCGCCGCCAGCGGATCGGCGGCGATTTCTAAACAGGGCGCCGCCACGCCAGGAGAATAGGCCAGCGCCAAATCCCGCTGGGTGGCAAGAGGTTTGGTGGGGGAAACCTGAATTTTTCCGGGAGTGGGATACTGATGAAAATCAAGCGCACTTTGCTTCAGTTGGTCATCCATTTGACATCCTTCTTCGCCAGGTAAGTGGATGTTCAGTATAGAAAGCACACCATCACAAAGCGGTGAGGCGGTTCAAAGAACCTTCTTTCTTAACGCACAGATTGCCACAGTCTACCCTGCGTCATTTTTCATGGCTGCTATCCTTAATGGCTGGACAGTCGTTATCCGCAGAAATGTCATCTCGGGTGGTTGCGCGCAACCCTCATCGCACAACATTCAGAGAAAACGCATTTTCACTGCACCTGGTCTGTTGCAATGTGGTGAGTCGGCGTTACTACGACGGGTAATGTCTGCACTGATTAGGGCACGAGGCCAGAGGTGTTCCCTTTTGTTACAACGTATTTTTCAAGGAGTGTAGAAATGAACCAGCTTGAAGCCCTTAAACAGTTCACGACCGTGGTGGCTGACAGTGGCGATATTGAGTCCATCCGTAATTATCACCCACAAGATGCGACGACTAACCCTTCGCTTATTCTGAAAGCATCTGCTCTCCAGCCTTACAAACATCTGATTGATGACGCCATCGACTACGCGAAAAAACAGGGTGGCAGCAAAGAAACGCAGATTATTAACGCCAGCGATAAAGTGGCCATTAACCTCGGTATGGAAATTCTGAAAAGCATACCAGGCCGTGTTTCGACCGAAGTGGATGCGCGCCTCTCCTTCGATCGTGGCATGTGCGTCACGAAAGCAGAAAAGCTGGTCCGCATGTATGAAGAGCACGGCATTGATCGCTCTCGCATCCTGATCAAACTGGCCTCCACATGGGAAGGCATTAAAGCCGCAGAAGAGCTGGAAAAGAATGGTATCCAGTGCAACCTAACGCTGCTGTTCTCCTTTGCCCAGGCGCGCGCCTGCGCCGAAGCCGGGGTTTATCTGATTTCGCCGTTTGTCGGCCGTATCTATGACTGGTACAACAGCCGCAAGCCCATGGACCCGTATAACGTCGACGAAGATCCGGGCGTGAAATCGGTGCGCCGTATTTACGATTATTATAAGAAGCATCGCTATGACACCATCATTATGGGTGCCAGCTTCCGTAAGGTCGAACAGGTACTGGCGCTGGCCGGGTGTGATCGGCTGACGCTGTCACCTAACCTGCTGGAGGAGTTGCAGAACAGCGAGGCGCCCGTAGAGCGTAAGCTTGAGCCTTCCACTGAATGTTTCCATCAGCCGTCGCCGCTGTCCGAAGCGGAGTTCCGCTGGGAACATAATCAGGACCCTATGGCGGTCGAAAAACTGGCAGACGGTATTCGCCAGTTCGCCGTTGACCAGCAAAAACTGGAAGATGTGCTGGCGGCGCGCCTGTAGTTTTTCCCCTCTTTTACCGGGCGGGCTCACTCCCGCCCTGATGCTTAACAAGGGAGACCCTTTATGTCCTCACGCAGAGAGTTGGCGAATGCGATTCGCGCATTAAGTATGGATGCGGTACAAAAAGCAAAATCCGGTCATCCTGGTGCGCCAATGGGCATGGCAGATATCGCCGAAGTGCTGTGGCGCGATTTCCTCAAGCATAATCCGACCAACCCCGCCTGGCTGGATCGCGACCGCTTTATCCTGTCTAACGGTCACGGCTCAATGCTGCTTTACAGTTTGCTGCACCTGACCGGGTACGATTTACCGATTGAAGAGCTGAAAAACTTCCGCCAGCTGCACTCCAAAACACCGGGCCACCCGGAAATTGGCTACACGCCGGGCGTGGAAACCACGACCGGCCCGCTGGGTCAGGGTCTGGCAAACGCCGTGGGTCTGGCCATTGCGGAACGGACGCTGGCTGCGCAGTTTAACCGTCCACAACACGATATCGTTGACCACTTCACCTATGTGTTTATGGGCGACGGCTGTCTGATGGAGGGGATTTCCCACGAAGTCTGCTCACTGGCCGGAACGCTTGGTCTGGGCAAACTGATCGGCTTCTATGACCACAACGGCATTTCCATCGACGGAGAGACCGAAGGCTGGTTTACGGATGACACGCACAAACGTTTCGAAGCCTATAACTGGCACGTGGTCGGTGAAATTGATGGTCACGATGCCGAGGCCGTGAAAGCCGCAATTAAAGAAGCGCAAAGCGTCACCGATAAGCCGTCACTGATTATCTGCCGCACGGTTATTGGCTTTGGTTCACCGAATAAAGCCGGTAAAGAAGAGGCACACGGGGCCGCGCTGGGTGAAGAAGAAGTCGCACTGACGCGCAAGCAACTGGGCTGGAATTATCCGGCGTTTGAGATCCCGCAAGAGATTTACCAGCAGTGGGATGCCAAAGAAGCTGGCGCGGCGCGCGAAAAAGCCTGGAACGATAAGTTTGCCGCGTATCAGCAGGCTTATCCTGAACTGGCCGCAGAATATACGCGGCGTATGAACGGCGAAATGCCCGCAAACTGGGAAGCGGAAACTGCCCGATTCATTGCCGATCTGCAGGCGAATCCGCAAAAAATCGCCAGCCGCAAGGCCTCGCAAAATTCACTGGAAGCCTACGGCAAAATGCTGCCTGAATTCCTGGGCGGCTCTGCCGACCTCGCCCCCAGTAACCTCACCATCTGGTCAGGTTCGAAATCCATCAAAGAGGATCCGGCCGGGAACTATATCCACTACGGTGTGCGTGAATTTGGTATGACAGCCATTGGTAACGGTATTGCCCACCACGGTGGTTTTGTGCCCTATACCGCGACCTTCCTGATGTTCGTCGAGTACGCCCGTAATGCCGCGCGCATGGCGGCCCTGATGAAGGCCCGCCAGATTCTGGTTTATACCCATGACTCAATCGGTCTGGGTGAAGATGGTCCAACCCACCAGCCGGTAGAGCAGATTGCCAGCCTGCGCGTTACGCCGAATATGAGCGTCTGGCGTCCGTGCGACCAGGTGGAAACCGCTGTGGCCTGGCAGGCTGCGATTGAGCGTCATCATGGACCTACCGCCCTGATCCTGTCGCGTCAGAATCTGGCACAGCCAGAGCGTACGGCGGAACAGGTGGCGAATATCAAACGCGGCGGTTACGTCCTGAAAGACTGTGAGGGCACGCCAGACGTCATTCTGATTGCCACCGGCTCTGAAGTGGAGATCACGCTGGGTGCAGCAACGAAGCTGACGACCGGCGGCCATAAGGTGCGGGTCGTTTCACTGCCTTCAACGGATCTGTTCGACGCGCAGGATGCGGCTTATCGCGAATCCGTGCTGCCTTCCGCTGTGAAAGCACGCGTGGCCGTGGAAGCAGGCATTGCAGATTACTGGTATAAGTATGTCGGGCTGGACGGTGCCATTGTCGGGATGACTACGTTCGGTGAATCTGCGCCAGCAGAAAAGCTGTTCGCGGAGTTTGGCTTCACGATAGAAAACATCGTCAGCCATGCCGAAGCCCTGCTGAAACCGGCATAATCCTCGCACTCACGCGATCCGGCTTCCTCAGCCGGACCGCGGTTTTGCTCTCAGCACGCCAGCCTGACGCTGGCGTGCTGCTTTCTGAAAACCCACCTTCTTCGGTAACCACGTTTTTCGCCGTGTCCGTTGCAATCAAATCCTTTTCCTCGCCCGGAAGCTCAATGGCTGGCAGCACAGAAACAATAAGTGTGATTAATGTTGCATCGCCCGTTCCGTTTCAGCGACAGTGAGGTGAACTCAGTTTTTCTGGTGATCTGCTGACGAGGTAAAGGATGAGAACGCAAAAGCGATGCATGGGCTATATTGCCGTGGTGGTTGATGATTACGACCGCGCCATTGAGTACTACCGGGATCAACTGGGTTTCACCCTAATTGAAGACACGCCCCAACCGGGCAAGCGCTGGGTTGTCGTCTCGCCGAACCCCGACAGCGACTGCCATCTTCTGCTGGCGCGCGCATCAAACGAACGTCAGGCCGGTTTTATCGGAGACCAGTGCGGTGGCCGTGTCTTTTTGTTTCTTCAGACGGATGATTTTTGGCGGGATTATCACGCTATGAAGGCAAAAGGGGTGCACTTTTGTGAGGAACCCAGACAGGAAGCCTACGGCACGGTGGTAGTGTTTGAAGACATCTATGGCAACCGCTGGGATCTTTATCAGAATGCCTGAGACGGGATTTAACTGACGCTAAAGACCCTTAAAAGTGCAAAGCCCTCTCGTCATTAAACATATGAAGTGAAGTGCTCGCGCCCTGGTAACATACGGTTGAAGCAGACGAAACGCGTCAGCAAGGCACCTTACAGGTCGCCTTGCTGACCTTAACAACCGTTACTTTAAAAAGTGGCTCAGCAGCAGCAAAGAGAGCGAAACGTTGATGGCTCCGCCGATACGCGTCGCGATCTGAGCAAACGGCATCAGGCCCATGCGGTTACCGGCGGTGAGAATGGCTACATCGCCCGTCCCGCCCTGCCCACTCTGGCAGCAGGAAACAATGGCGACATCAATGGGATGCATGCCAATCTTTTTCCCGACAAAGAAGCCCGTTGCGACCAGCGCACTGACCGTGCTGATAATGACCAGCAGATTGGTGAGCGTAAACGCGGTGACCAGCACATGCCACGGC
Source organism: Pantoea sp. SGAir0183 (assembly GCF_043545505.1). NCBI lineage: Bacteria > Pseudomonadati > Pseudomonadota > Gammaproteobacteria > Enterobacterales > Erwiniaceae > Pantoea > Pantoea sp. SGAir0183. Next base: position 1,248,049 of record NZ_CP028053.1, on the reverse strand, counting down.
GTAATGGCCACACCGACAGCGAACAGGACGGGATAGGTCACGGCGGTGCGGAAAAAGCGATAGACCACCTGAGAACCGGCCAGAATACGGGGCGAAACGCCATTGACCAGTTTCACCAGCACGGCCAGGAACAGCATCCCTACCGGCGCAGGCAGCCCTGTCATCTTCTGCCCCAGCATCCCTACCATATAGAGCAGCACCGCAAGCAGCGCCCCGGAGGCAATGGCCGTTACGTCAACTTTACCGGAAAAAACGGACTGCAGCGGCTCGGGCTCAACGTTCGTGACATTGGGCATCAGCTGGCCTTCCCCGGTGAGGTGCGGATAACGTTTACCCAGTTGGTTCAGGCAGCCGGAAATAATAATGGCGGTCACGCCACCCAGCATCACCATCGGCAGGATACGGCCCAGCGCTATGCCCTGATCCATATGGAGCAACGCCGCATAGCCGATGGAGAGCGGAATGGCCCCTTCGCCGACGCCACCCGCCATAATGGGCAGAATGATAAAAAAGAAAATCTGGAACGGCTCCAGCCCCAACGCTAATCCGACGCCCATGCCGACAATCATGCCCACGATTTCACCGCACAGCATGGGAAAAAAGATGCGCAGAAAGCCCTGAATCAGCACCGTACGGTTCATGCTCATGATGCTGCCGACGATGATGCAGCAAATATAGAGATAGAGAATATTGGTCGATTTATAGAACTGCGTTGTTGAGGTCACCACGATATCGGGAAGTAACCCGTAATAGACCAGCGCAGAGGGAATAAAGGTTGCGCAGATAGCTGCGGCGCCCAGACGGCCCACCACCGGCAGACGTTTACCAAATTCACCGCAGGCAAAACCAAAAAAGGCCAGCGTGGCGACCATGACGACGATATCGCTGGCCAGTTTCCCGCTCAGGCAGTCCAGTGCAATGAGCACACCGGCCAGCACAAACAAGGGAAGAGGGATAATCCCGACTTTCCAGTTATCCATAATATGCCACCACTGCTCCTTCAGGGTTTTTCTGCGCGGTGAACGGGCCAGCGTATCAGACAGAAAAGAATTATCAGGTGAGCGCATTATTAACCTCTTTGCATCATCGTTTTTTTTCAGAATGCCGTTAAAAAAAACGGAATTACGTGAAGGAGAAGGTATCTGGCATAAAGTTTTAATGGTGTTATTTCCAGAGCGTGATCCGCATCCTGATAATCGTCGTGGTGTTTATGGTTTTTATTCCCTGCAGCCATTGTTTGTCCTTTTATGACGCTTCCCTGCCCTCTGAAAACGATTTAATCCCATTAATATCAAACAGATAAACGCATGTAGTGTCTGTTGTTAAAAAGATGATACATTGAAGTTATTATTCCAAAATGCGCGTGACAGTCATGAAATTGTCATTTCAAACGAAGCTGTTTCTTTCGCTCGTTGTTTTTTCGTCTGTCCTGTTCGTGTTACTGGGAAGCTATTACTACGTCAGCATCACCCGGCATCTTTATCAGGCGATGAGCATGCGCGCCAAAGTTCAGGCTGATGAAATCGCGCTGATTCCGGAACTGAGAAAAGCGGTGGCGGATCGGGATATCCCGGCCATTAACGTGCTGATGCGGGCTATTGCCCGGAAAAGCGATGCCAGTTTTATGGTGATTGGCGATAACCGTGGCCTGCACCTTTTTCACTCGGTGACGGCGGACCGGGTTGGCAAACCCCTGGTCGGCGGAGACAACGCGGCTGTGCTGGCAGGGAAAAGTATCACCACCATCCGGACAGGCGGCCTGGGAATCTCCCTGCGCAGCAAATCGCCTATCCTGAACGATCGCGGGCAGGTGGTCGGTATCGTATCCGTTGGTTATCTCGCCCGCTATCTGGATGCCATCACGTTCAGCAACATGATCAACCTGCTGATCGTGGCGGCCCTGGTGCTTATCGCCCTGTTTATTTTCTCCTGGTTTTTCACCTGCAATATTAAAAAACAGATTTTCTCGCTGGAACCGCGCGAGATCGGCCTGATGGTCCGTCAGCAAAAAGCTATGATGGAATCGATCTATGAAGGCGTGATTGTCATCAATGAACATCTGCAGATCGAAGTGATCAACCAGGCCGCCCGAACGCTGTTAGGCCTTTCACAGTCCGCCGAGGCGCTGCGAGGGCAGTCTGTCAGCCAGATCATTTCGCCCGTCCCCTTTTTATCGCAGCCCGTGATGCTGGAGAAAGATACCCACGATGAGATTAGTCAGTTTAATGCGCTTACCGTCATCGCCAGCCGGGTACGTATCATGCTGGAGGACGCGCTGATGGGCTGGGTAATCTCCTTCCGCGATTTTAACGACATCGACTCCCTTAGCGCCCAGCTCAGCCAGGTGAAACGTTATGTCGATAATCTGCGCATTATGCGGCATGAGCAGCTTAACCGTATGAACACGCTTTCCGGGCTGTTGCACATGGGGCGTTTTGAAGACGCGATTGACTACATTGAGGCGCAGTCAGAACACGAGCAGGAGTGGCTGGACTTTGTCTCCGCACGCTTCAGCTCGCCACTGCTGTGCGGCTTGTTACTGGGCAAAGCGGCACGCGCCAGAGAAAAAGGCGTTATCCTCCACTTTGATCCCGCATGTCTGATGGACAAGCCCTTTCCCCCACTGTCAGAGGCTGAACTGATCTCGGTCATTGGCAATTTGCTGGACAACGCGATTGAAGCCACGCAACGCGCCCCGATGCCTCATGAACCTGTTGAAGTGCTGATTAAGCTCAGCGCCCGTGAGCTGATCATCGAAGTGGCGGATCACGGCGTGGGCATTGCACCTGCCATCCGCGAAAACATGTTTGAACGTGGCGTCACCACGAAAACCCGGGGCGATCACGGCATCGGGCTGTATTTAACAGAAAGCTATATTACCCGCACAGGGGGAACCATTGAGGTCAGCGACAATGTGCCACGTGGCGCCATTTTCTCGCTGTTTATCCCCTGCGCGCAAACCCACCGCTGTCCCGTAACGGAAACGGAGAAGGTCCGCGATGCAACATGAGCCTGTGACTGTCCTGATTGTGGAAGATGAGCCTGAACTGGCTCAGCTTCATGCCGAACTGATTGGTAAACACCCTGAACTCAGGCTGATCGGTATCGCCGGGTCACTCGCAGAAGCCAGACAGCAGCTTGCCATCAGTGCGCCACAGCTGCTATTGCTGGATAATTATCTGCCCGATGGCAAAGGCATCACCCTGATTGGCGATCCGTTGCTGGCCCACGCAAACTGTTCCATTATTTTTATTACGGCGGCCAGTGATATGGATACCTGTAGCCAGGCCATCCGCAACGGTGCCTTCGATTACGTCCTTAAACCTGTGTCCTGGAAACGGCTTAACCGCTCGCTTGCCAACTTTATCGCTTTCGCAGACCAGCAGCGCACATGGAAGATTGTCGATCAGAAAAATGTCGATGTCCTTTATCAGCTACAGGCGAAGAACTACCCGCACGATAACGGCAGCAAAGGTATTGAGGAAACGACCCTCGCACGGGTCCAGACACTTTTTACGCCAGCCACCACGCGGCTTTTTTCGGTTGATGAGGTGATGGCCGAAACCGGGCTCAGTAAAACAACCGCCCGTCGCTATCTGGAGCACTGCGTGGAAACCGGCTTTCTGACGGTAGAAATGCTGTATGGCAAAGTGGGCCATCCCAGGCGCATGTACAAACGGCCATGAACTGCGGCGCGCCACGCCGCCAGTGCAGCGGCTCGGTCCGGCGGCCTCTGCGGGGCAAAACATATCCCCCGTCCGCTGATGTCCATGGCCGCCATCGCCAGCTGACTGTAATCTGAAATAAAAAAAACTGTGCTTTGCTCTTCCCGTCATCCTTAAACTGATTACTATAGGTTTTCACCCGACTCCTATAGCGAAGCCCTCTCCGTTGAAAATGCGCACTCCTTATTTACTGGCTTTACTGGTTTCTTTGCTTCCCCTTAAAAGCATGGCGCAGGTTGCGCCCGATCCCTTACTGGCCTCCCAGATTGTCGATCGCTATGCAGAGCATATCTTTTATGCCAGTGGTGCCACCGGCATGGCCCTGGTGGCAATAGACGGTAATCAGCGCGTCTTTACCAGCTTTGGTGATACCCGGCCCGGCAACAATATTCGTCCGCAAAAGGATTCGTTAATTCGTATTGCCTCGCTCAGTAAATTAATGACCAGTGAGGTGATGGTAAAAATGGCCGAGCGCGGCGAGATTCGTCTGGACGATCCGCTGAGTAAGTATGCGCCTCCGGGAAAACGGGTCCCTGGTTTCGACGGTCAACCGATTCGGTTGATTAACCTCGCCACTCACACCAGTGGCCTGCCGCGCGAGCAGCCCGGCGGTAAGCCGCATCGTCCGGTTTTTGTCTGGCCTACGCAAAGTGAGCGCTGGAACTGGCTGAACACCGCCAGCCTGAAAGCGGCCCCCGGCACCAATGCGGCCTATTCCAACCTGGGTTACGATCTGTTGGGTGATGCGCTGTCACGTGCGGCGGGTAAACCCTATCCGGCCCTGTTTCAGCAGCTGATCACCCGCCCGCTGGGCATGAAGGACACCACGTTTACCCCGTCACCCGAACAGTGCGCCCGTTTAATGGTGGCGGAAAAAGGAGCCAGTCCGTGTAATAACACGCTGGCGGCTATCGGCAGCGGTGGCGTCTATTCAACGCCGGATGATATGGGACGCTGGATGCAGCAGTTTCTGAACTCCTCTGTGAATCGCCGCACGCCACAGATCGATCGCCTGCAGACATTAATCTACCGTCGCGATCAGCTTCACAAGGTGGATGGAATGGACGTGCCAGGTAAAGCCGACGCTCTCGGCATGGGTTGGGTTTATATGGGACCGTCAAAGGGGCGTCCGGGGATCATTCAGAAAACCGGCGGTGGCGGGGGGTTCATCACCTATATAGCGATGGTGCCGCAGAATAATGTGGGCGTTTTTGTGGTGGTGACCCGATCTCCCCTGACCCGCTTCACGCCAATGAGTGACGGTGTAAATAACCTGCTGGCGGAGTTGGTGGGCAATCAGACCGGTTCCCCCATGATGGTGCAGGCGATTCCTTAACGGCTGCCATCCGCAGAGGCTGACTGGCTTACCCAGAGCGTGGGCCAGTCATCGCTGCTGTGCCAGGCATCGCAGGTTGATTCTTCGGCATATTCCGCTAACACAAAGTGCTCACCGTTAAACTGCCAGCGGGACGCTGTACCGCAGTCGCCCAGTCCCCGCCCTTTACCAAAGGTGTAAAGCTGGCCAGTTGCCGCATCGTAATCCGCATTAATCAGCTCCAGCTGGCGCTCTCCTCCCTCGGGCGGCGTAAAGGGTAACGTCAGGCTGACACCGCGTGCCACATAGGGCGGCGCACGCGTCACTTCAAACGCCCGATCGATCACGTTATACGCCCCCATCTCACAGCTCACCAGCAGCAAGGCTTTTTTGTCCGTCAGCGGCGAGACGCTGACTTCGCGTCGCAGTGGATCGAGCGAACAGGTGTCTGAATTAACCCGCCAGGTGCCGTAATCGATCAGGCCACTGGTTTCTTCCCGCGTCAGCGGTACAGGCGCGGCCATGGGAGGTGGCAGTTGCGGAATCGCCGGAGCAGCAGGCACGCCGTTGCGTTCGCCCCGTCGAACCCAGGCGCTCATGCTATTCACCCGCCCCTGCACGTCGTCCATGTACAACAGGGCCGCTTTCATGCCACGCAATGAAACCTGTGGGCTGGCGCTGAACGTCAGCTGCAGATTTTTTGCATCCATGGTGAGTTCAAGAAATTCGTTAATGGCAATCGGGTTACGGGTCGCAAGATGATGCGGTTCAACGTCCCAGTGCTTGAAATCAGGACGAAGACGACGCTGATCCACCAGCAGATTATCTTTGAGCGCCGGCCCCGGCAGCGCACCACTATAGGCACTGCCGTAATCAATACGTAACAGGGGCTGGTCATCCGCCCCGGCATGTCGCGACAGGGTCATCACCAAACCACGGTCACCCTGCGTGCTGCGCGCAACGCAAAAGGCCGCGTTATTGCAGGTTAACTGCCAGTCAGAAAACAGTTTCTGCACCGGATCAGCCTGGACGGCGGCGACCATGAATAAAGGCAACGCAAACAGCGATTTCATCCTGTACCACATTAAGAAAATCGAGCCCCAACTTCTCTGAGTGGAAGATGATAGCGCAATCGCGCACGTCACGACGTTCGCATTCTGTGAAGTGCCCAGCAAGCGCAACTAACTGCCTAAAAAACATCCATTTTGCAACAGCCGTAGCGCCCTGTCGTGCGCAATGCGGTCATCATGCGTATTCGTCAGCGTTCTCTCAATCGGATTCGTCGGACTATCCGGACAGGCAAAGCGGTCAAATACACATAAACGGGCAAAATCGGGCATGATAGAGTCGCTGCAGAATGCAGGATAAAATGTTCACAGCGGATCCTGAGACCGCTAAATAACCCTTATTTAGTGAGACAAATCACTAAACAATATTATTGCTTTCATTTCGTTTCATTAAAACCCAACACTGATCTCTTTATGCGCGTTGTAAAAACAGGTCCTGCGTACCCACGCTCAGGCCACATTTTTGCCGCGTGCCTTCCAGTACTTTATAGCCATCGGAGGCCATTATGTTGCCGATTGAACGCCAGCAGAGAATTATCGATGAATTAATGTGTAACGGACGGGTTATTGTCGCTGAACTCACCGCGTTATGTCGGGTTTCTCAGGAAACGATTCGCCGCGATTTAGCACAACTGGAAAAGAAAGGTATTTTACAGCGAAGCCATGGTGGTGCGGTTCCGGCTAAACGACACAGTGCAACGCTACAGGTTAATAATCGCGAGATTAATGAATCTGAATCGTCTTTTCGTCAACGCGTAAACGAACATGTTGACGCCAAAATGGCAATCGCGAAACGCGCGCTGGATTTTATTAGTGTGGGCGACTGCTTATTACTCGACAGTAGTACCACGTGTTTTTATCTGGCACGGCAATTACCGGATATTGAATTAACGGTATTAACCAATTCGTTACGCATTGTCCAGACGCTGGCAGCGCGCGGCAGTATTCGCACCATTTGTCTGGGCGGAGAATATTCAGATCGTTATGAAGATTTTCACGGCATTGTTACCGAGCAGCCGTTAAAAGAGTTTCAAATAAATAAGATCTTTTTTTCATGCAGCAGTCTGGGCAATGACGGTTATTTACGCGAAGGAAATGAACGTCATGCACATTTAAAACAACAGCTGATTCTGGCAGCAGAACGAAAACATTTATTAATGGATAGCTCTAAGTTTCTTCGGCCCTCATTCGCGCGTATTTGCCATTACCGTGATGTGGATTTTCTCATTACTGACCAGTTGAAAGATAAAGAGCTGGAACAGGAACTGGCCTGGAACGGCGTCAATATTATTGACTGCTCGCAGCGCCCCCAGTCTGTGCAGCTTATAAATAATTAAATGGAGCCTTTATGAAAAAACAGCTTATCGCCTGTTCGTTGTTCGCATTACTGGCTTTTCAGTCCCATGCGGCGGACAAAATACGCATGGGCATCGTGGTGAAAATCGGTGGTATTCCGTGGTTCAACGCTATGGAAGCCGGAATTAAAAGCGAAGCGGCCAAACGCGGCATTGACGCCTGGATGGTGGGGCCGACCGCAGCCGATCCTGCCCTGCAGGTGCGTGCCATTGAAGATTTGATTGCCCAGAAAGTGGACATTATCGGCGTCGTCCCCAACGATCCCAAAGTGCTTGAGCCCGTCTTGCAGCGCGCCCGTGAAGCCGGCATCAAAGTCATTACCCACGAATCGCCAGGCCAGAAGTTTGCAAACTGGGACTTTGAATTAGTGGATGCCGCAACGCACGGCATCAATCATATGAAAGCGCTGGCGCAATGTATGCATGACGAAGGGAAATACGCCATATACGTGGGGAGCCTGACGGTGCCGCTTCATCAGCAGTGGACCGATGCCGCGCTGGATTATCAAAAGCAGCACTATCCCAACATGCAGTTGGTTACGGACAAATTTGGCGTAGGCGAATCCCTGGACGAGTCCATCCGTACCACCAATGAACTGATGTCTAAGTATCCCGATCTGAAAGGCATTTTAGCCTTCGGTTCGCAGGGCCCTATTGGTGCCGGTCGCGCCGTTATGAACCGCAATAAAACCAATCAGGTCTGTGTCATTGGGGCGTTCAGTCCGGGTCAGGGCGCGCAACTGGTTAACCGCGGGGCGATCAAGGGCGGCTATATCTGGAATCCACATACCGCCGGTGAAGTGTTTATCCGTATTGCCGAGAAGGTGGAGAAGAACGAACCGATTACGGACGGTATGACGATTGACGGCCTGGGCAAGGTGAAAGTGGATCAGACAACGCACACCATTCTGGGCAACAACACGGAAAGTCTGGATAAAGCTAACCTGCCTAACCTGATCAAGCTGGGGCTGTAATGATGCAATCGGTCGCGCCGCAAAGGCTTATCACCCTGGAAAAACTGTCGAAAACCTTTGGGGGGAATCGTGCTCTGAGCGATATCTCGCTGACCTTGCTGGCGGGCGAAGTGCACTGCCTTGCCGGTACCAATGGTTGTGGCAAAAGTACGCTCATTAAAGTGATATCCGGCGTACATGCGCCGGATCGTGGCAGCGAAATTCGTTTAGGTGACGGAGACCGCTTGCCCCGTCTCTCGACTCAGCAGGCCAGAGACTTTGGTATTCAGGTCATCTATCAGGATCTGTCCCTGTTCCCGAACCTGAGCGTGGCCGAAAACATCGCATTTGAACACAATCTGCGCGGGTTATTTGGCTGGCATCAGCGCAAAACCCTGGTTGACAGTGCCCGGCGTATTGTTGAGGAACTGCAGTTTGACCTCAATCTTGACGAGAGTGTCGCGCACCTTTCCATCGCTCAGCGACAACAGGTCGCCATTTGTCGCGCGCTGGTGGCGGATGCGCGGCTGGTGATCATGGATGAGCCCACCGCTTCCCTCACCCGTACCGAAGTCAATCAACTGCTGCGCACGGTACGCTATCTCAAACAGAAAAAGATTTGTGTGGTATTTGTCAGCCATCGCCTGGACGAGGTGCTGGAAATATCAGATCGCGTAACCGTCATTCGCGACGGCCGCAAGGTTGGCTGCTGGCCGGCGCAGGCTATGACGCCGCACCATCTCACCGAGCTGATGACCGGGCAAAAACTTGATTATCAGTTAAAAACCCCTACGCGCAACGGTGATCGGGTCATTCTGGAAGTGGAAAACCTGCACCGTGCAGGTCAGTACCACGATGTTAATTTTCGGCTGTACGAAGGTGAGGTGCTGGGGCTGTGTGGTCTGCTGGGATCGGGACGTACTGAGCTGGCTCTTTCCCTGTTCGGCATGACCCGGCCAGACCGCGGCAGGATCTGGCTGGACAGTAAACCCGTGCGCTTTCGCAGTCATGAAGATGCCATCAAAGCCGGGATTGGTTATGTATCTGAGGATCGCCTGACGCTGGGGCTGATTCAGCAACAATCGGTGGCCGACAATATGGTGCTGCCCATTCTTAACCAGCTGCAAAACCGCTTCCACCTGATTGATGAATACCGCAAGAACAAGCTGATTCTTCAGTGGATTCAGCAACTGGGCGTGCGCGTTGCCGATCCACAGTTAGCCATCTCAACGCTGTCCGGCGGCAATCAGCAAAAGATTGTGCTGGCGAAATGGGTCCTGACGCAGCCGCGCCTGCTCATCCTCGATTCGCCCACCGTCGGCGTGGATGTGGGGGCAAAAGCGAGTATCTATCAACTTATTCACGAACTGGCACGCGAAGGCCTGTCGATCATTTTGATTTCCGATGAAGTCCCCGAGGTCTGGTACAACTGCGACCGCATTTTGCATTTCCGCGAGGGCACCATCCAGGCCGAATATCAACCAGACCGCATAGCGCAACAGCAACTGGCGGAGGTGATCAATGCCTGATTTTTCCCGTTTACGTCCTCATTCCAGCCAGGGCTGGCTGACGTGGGTATTGTTGCTGTTCATTGTGATTTTCTCCTTCGCCAGCGACCAGTTTCTGACCGTGCAAAACCTGCTGGATCTGGCCGAGAGTTACGCGGTTACCGGCATTTTCGCCCTCGGACTGTTTGTCGTGCTGGTGACCGGCGGCATTGATATTTCCTTTGCGGCCGTCGCCTCTGTGGTGCAGTACCTGATCGCCTCGCTGTTTGTGCATTACCAGTTTGCTAACGCGCCGCTGAGTATTGCACTGGCGATAGCCTGCGGCACGCTGTTTGGTGTCATTAACGCCTGGCTGATCACCTGGCTCCGGGTCGTCTCCATCATCATCACCATTAGTATGCAGTCGCTGCTGTTTGGCCTGCTGATGTGGGTGACCGGTGGACGCAGCCTGTATCAGCTTCCGGACTGGTGGATCACGCTGCGTAACGTGCTGCCGTTCGAATGGCAGGGACAAGCCTTTCAGCTCGGCCTGCCGCTGCTCATCCTGTTGCTCATTGCGGCGCTGACAGCGGTGCTCCTCAACAAAACACATTTAGGTCGTCAACTCTATGCCGTGGGCGGCGATGCGGAATCCGCACGGCGTATCGGGATTCGCGTTGGCCTGATCTCCCTCTTTGCCTATGGCTGGCTGGGGGCCATGGCCGCGATTGGCGGACTGGTTCAGGTCTACCGCATGGGTGAAGTCGTCCCCAACGCCCTGGTGGGCGGTGAGCTGGATGTGCTGGCGGCAACCGTACTGGGCGGAGCCAGTCTGATGGGCGGCAAGGGCACCGTCAGTGGAACCTTGATGGGGGTTTTCCTGATCGCGGTTCTGAAGAACGGACTCAACCTGATCGGCGTATCCAACTACTTCATGAACATCGTGGTCGGTACCGTCATTATGGCCGCCATTGCTGTCACCCACTTTAAGAAGCGCAAAGAAACTGACGTCAGCTTTGTCTGAGGAGAGAAACAGAGATGAAAAGATTCGCTGCGTTAAAACCGGATGGCACCAATGTTGGCCTGCTACTTCTGATTGCCTTCTCGCTGGCGCTGTTCGGCATTCTGTTACCCGGCCGCTTTTTTACCGACGCCACTTTCCTCAGCATGGCGTTCCAACTGCCGGAACTGGGCTTACTCACCCTGGCGATGTTTATTGCCATCCTGAGTGGCGGACTCAATCTGGCGATTATCACCACCGCCAATCTGACCAGCCTGTTTATCGCCTGGGTCTTACTAAACAGGGTGCCGGACGGGGCCGGAACCGCTCAGCAACTCGTGTGGTTACTGCTGGCAGTACTGGGTGCGATGCTGATTGCTGCACTCATTGGCCTGATTACCGGCGTCATGGTAACGCGCATTGGCGCACATCCCATCCTGGTGACGCTGGCAACCATGATCACGATTAACGGCATCGGTATCTGGCTGACCAAAGGCGCGGCGGTAAGCGGTATGCCTCCCGTTGTAAGGGCTCTGGGTGCCGATACCTTACTGGGTGTGCCGTTGCCGCTGTGGCTCTTTCTGCTTGCGGCCGCCCTGCTGGCCCTGTTTCTGGGCAAAACCCGCGCCGGTAAGTGCATCTATATGGGCGGCAGCAACATCAACGCGACCTGGTTTAGCGGCATCAACACGCACCGCATGGTGATGCTGGTATATATCCTTTCCAGCCTGTTGTGCGTACTGGCGGGGCTGGTGATGATGGCGCGCTTTAACTCCGCCCGCATGGGTTATGGCGATGCCTATCTCTTACTCACCGTGCTGGCCATCATCCTTGGCGGCACCGATCCCAATGGCGGCTTTGGCCGGGTCACCGGCGTCGTGCTGGCGCTGATCGCACTACAAATTCTTTCCACCGGGTTCAGTCTGATGAACATCAGTCCGCACGTCAGCCTGGCAATGTGGGGCGCGGTATTGATTGTGGTGCTGGCCGTTAAACAGGGCAAAGCCCGACTGAATGAGAGCCGGGCCGTAACGCGCAGCAAACGTTTAAGCGCGGCCCTGAATCCCTTGACTGAGAAAAAGGAAGTATGATGCGTATTCAAATCTCGCCGTCATTAATGTGCATGAATCTGATGGAGATTAAACAGCAGCTGGCGGTCCTGAACACCCGCGCTGATTTCCTGCACGTTGATATCATGGACGGGCATTACGTCAAAAACATCACGCTGTCGCCGTTCTTTATTGAGCAAATTCGTCCGCATACGCCCGTAGCGATAGACGTTCACCTGATGGTGGAACAGCCGACCGATTTTATCGAGGCCGTCGCGAAAGCGGGAGCAGACTATATCTGTCCGCATGCGGAGACCATCAACCGCGATGCCTTCCGGGTGATCAACCTGATCCGCAGTCTGGGGAAAAAGCCGGGCGTGGTTTTAAATCCCGCTACGCCCGTGTCGTTTATTCATCACTATATTCATCTGCTGGAGAAGATCACCGTAATGACGGTCGATCCGGGTTATGCCGGGCAGCCATTTATTCCCGAGATGGTGCAGAAGATCCAGCAGCTTAAGGCCCTGAAACAGGCACAGGGCTATGACTTCCTCATCGAAATTGACGGCTCCTGTAATCAACGAACCTACCGCACGCTACTGGAGGCGGGCGCAGACGTGCTGATTGTCGGCACCTCGGGCCTGTTCAACGTGCATGACGATCTCAGCACCGCCTGGGACATGATGCGCAGCAGCATTGATGCCGCACAGGGACTGGCACAGGAGTCTGCATGAAACAACGCTGGCTTGGAATGGATATCGGTGGCACCAGCACCCGACTGCAACTGATGGAAGACGGCCAGCACTGGTGCGGATTCCGTAAAATAGCGACCGCCAGTTGGGCACAGCAAACGGATGCGCTTCACGCCCTGGGCGATGTGATTATTGACACGCTGGCGTCACAAGCGATTAGCGGCGTAATGCTCGGGCTCCCCGGTATACTCAGCCGCGATCGTCAGCAGGTTATCTCGTTACCCTTTATTCAGGCACTGGATGGGCAACCTGTGGCAGCCCAGTTGAGCAAGCGACTGGGCGTGCCGGTCGCCATGGATAAAGACGTCAACCACCTGATGTTATGGGACCTGTTACAGCTTGATGCCCTGCCCGACAACGCGGTGGGATTGTATCCCGGCACCGGTTTAGGCAATAGCCTGTGGCTGGAAGGCCGCTTTTATCATGGTCATCATGGCGGCGCGGGTGAACTGGGGCATATTCCCCTGCCCGGCAATGACCTGCCCTGCCCGTGCGGCAATCGCGGCTGTGCGGAAACGCTGATCTCCGGTCACTGGCTGAGCCAGTGGGCGGCGACGCATCAGCCGGACACCGCCCTGTCACAACTGTTTACGCGACACGGGGATCATCCCGATCTGCAGGCCTTCGTCCAGCGGCTGGCGCACCTGATCGCCAGTGAAATGAACATCCTCGATCCGGAATACCTGATTCTGGGCGGTGGCGTGCTGGCGATGGCCGGTTTTCCGCTGGCGCAGTTACAACACCACATTCAGCGCAGTTTGCGGCCGCCCGTCACGCGCCACGGTTTACGGATCGTGTTCAGTCATGCCACCGATTACACAGGCTGCCGTGGTGCCTGCCTGGCTGCCGAACGCCACTTTGGAGAGCGAAAATGAAAGGCAAAGTCTGTGTGTTTGGTTCATTCAATCTGGATATTGTCGCCGGTATGCGCCGCTTTCCCCTGCCGGGCGAATCGCTGATTGCTCAGCACAGCATGATGGGACCGGGCGGTAAAGGTGCGAATCAGGCCACCGCCGCACTGCGCGCGGGCGCCCGGGTGCACTATATTGGCAAAGTGGGCAAGGACGACTTTGGTGTGTTTGCCCGCCGCCATCTGGAAAAAACCGGGTTTGATGCGATTACACTGTTCACCTGTAAGGAGAAACCCACCGGCAATGCGTTGATCTACGTTGCCGGAAACGACGCCGAAAACATGATTTCCGTCTATCCGGGCGCCAACCTTACCGTGACGGCGGCGGAAGTCACGCGCTGCAAACCCACCGTCGCGGCGGCGGACATTCTGCTGGTCCAGCTCGAGAACAACCTGAGCGCGATACAGCGCATGATTGATAATGCGCGGGCCGCCAATACCTTTGTGATTCTTAATCCCGCGCCGTTTCAAAAAATCAGCGATACGTTGCTGGCAAAAGTCGATCTGCTGACCCCGAACAGTACGGAAGCGAGGCTGCTGACCGGCATCAACGTCAACGATATCCGCAGTGCCCGGCAGGCGGCAGAAATTCTGCATCGCAAAGGGGCGCGCCAGATCATTATTACACTGGGGACGGCGGGTGCGTTACTGTCTGACGGCCAGCAGCAACGGCATATTCCCGTGTTTCCTGCCACCCCGCTGGATACGACCGGCGCGGGCGATGCGTTTAACGGCGCGCTGGCGGCCAGGCTCGCGGCGGGCGTTGCGCTGGATCAGGCGGCGCTGTATGCGGCCGCGTTTGCCTCATTATGTGTGGAGCGACCGGGTGCGGCCCATTCGATGCCTTCGTATGCCGAGGCACTGGCGCGTCTGCAGGCGCACCCGGAGTGCGTCGCCGACAGCGTGATGACGTGCGTATAAAGCGGAAAGCCGATGCGATGGTTTGCGCATCGGCTTCGTGCAGGATTACAGCGTTAGCCAGCCTGCGATCAGGGCGTGCTGCAATAACATGATGGTTTTACCATCACGAATGCGTCCGTCTTTCACCCACGCCATGGCCTGAGGAAAAGGCATTTCCAGCACATCAATGGCCTCATCTTCAACACCGCCACCAGCGTTCTCGCGCAGTGATTCATGATATTCCGCCGCAAAGAAGTGAATCAGTTCAGTGACGCCGCCCGGTGACATATAGACCGAATACAGTTTTTCGACCTCGCCTACCGCATAGCCGGTCTCTTCAATGGCCTCTTTACGGATGCAATCCTCTGGCGAGTCGTCATCCAGTAAGCCCGCGCAGGCCTCAATTAACATTCCGTCTTCATTACCGTTCACGTAGGTCGCCACGCGAAACTGGCGCGTCAGCACCACACTGTTTTTTTCACGGTTATAGAGCAGAATTGTCGCCCCGTTGCCGCGATCGTACACCTCGCGTTTGTGACGCACGACGTCGCCATGGCTGTCGGTTAGCTCATAGGTGATGTTACGCAACACAAACCAGTTCTCAGACAGCAGCTTATCTTTGATGATAGTGATTCTGGACGACATAGGCGCTCCGCAAGTGAGAAGGGAGCCAATGATGATAGGTCGTGGGATGCAAGAAAACTATCTGAATTACGTGTCTGCGCACGCAATTATCAAGACCGCCCGAAACACCGAAAAAAAATGCCAGCACGCAGGCTGGCATTGATATCTCAGGCAAGATCACCGTCAGGATGATTTGCCATCGTGCTCGTGATGCTCGTGCTCCGTGGCGGCAATTTCGTTAACGCGCTTACGCACACCAAACCAGCCCAGAACCAGAATCACCGCAATCAGCGGAATAGAGGCAATAGTGTACGTGCCGTTTGGATAGTCAAACGCCATTAAGACCAGCACGCTGAACAGGAACAGCAGCGTCAGCCAGGAAGTGAAAGGCGCGCCCGGCAGCTTAAAGCTGACGTCGTCGGCCTTGCCTTCTTTAATAGCTTTGCGCAGACGCAGCTGGCACAGCACGATAAAGCCCCAGGACGAAATGATCCCCAGTGACGCGACGTTCAGGACAATCTCGAACACCTGTGACGGCACATAGTAGTTGAGTATTACGCCGACAACATAGACGCAAACGGTAACCAGAATCCCGGCATAAGGCACCTGCTGGCTGCTCATTTTTGACATGAATTTCGGTGCTGAGCCGCCCATCGACATGGAGCGCAGAATACGGCCTGTCGAGTACAGACCGGAGTTCAGACTGGACAGCGCGGCGCTGAGGACCACGATATTCATGATGCTGCCGATATACGGCACGCCCAGTTTAGAGAAGAAGGTCACAAACGGACTTTGCCCGGCCTGATAGGCATTCCACGGCAGTAACAGCACCAGCAGCACCACGGAACCGACATAGAACAAACCGATACGCCAGATTACGCTGTTGATCGCTTTCGGCAGCATGGTTTCCGGATCTTTACACTCACCTGCGGCCGTACCCACCAGTTCGATCGAAGCGAAGGCAAAGACCACCCCCTGCACCAGCACCAGCGCCGGTAACAGGCCGTGCGGGAACAGGCCGCCGTTATCCGTGACCAGGTGGAAACCTGTTGCATTGCCGTCCAGCGGTTTACCGCTGCCCAGGAACACCACGCCGACCACCAGAAATATGACTATCGCCAGCACCTTGACTAACGCGAACCAGAACTCCATTTCGGCAAACCACTTTACGCCGATCATGTTCATGGTACCGACAATCGCCAGCGCGCCCAGGGCAAACACCCATTGTGGGACATCGCCAAACGCGCCCCAGTAGTGCATATACAGTGCCACGGCGGTGATATCGACAATCCCGGTCATGGCCCAGTTAACAAAATACATCCAGCCTGCCACATAGGAGGCTTTTTCACCCATAAACTCGCGTGCATAGGAAACAAAGCTTCCACTGCTGGGACGGTGTAAAACCAGTTCGCCCAGCGCGCGCAGAATGAAGAAGGAGAAAATGCCACAGACCAGATAGATTACCGCCAGAGCGGGACCCGCAGCCTGTAAGCGGGCACCTGCGCCCAGGAACAGACCTGTACCAATTGCGCCACCGATAGCGATCATCTGTACGTGACGATTACCCATGGCTTTCTTATAGCCGGAGTCGTGGGAATTGAGCCAGCGTCGTTTCGCAGCGCGCATGTCTGCTGCGGTTTTCTTCGTAGATTTCATAGCCTTCCTGTTTGTCCTGACCATAAGTCATCGCGCATCCAAACGATTGCGTTTAGCAGTGCGAAATGGGTTTTCTTCCTCTGTGCGTTTGCCTGTGAGTTAACGAAAAGCAGCGCGGGAATTTACGGCGATGAATCCTAACCGTTATGCAACATCGAAGCAAAATATACCGAGGAGATAAGCCGGACGATTTGTAAAAAACTTTTCTGAGATCACAAAAAAACCGGCCGACAGGCGACCGGTAAGGGCTACAGGGAAGGTAACAGAGGGATTTAGCGGTAAATTTCGGCAGTGCCGGTCCACAGGCTGGAGTCGCCGGGGTTATCAACCCCGATGACACGGAAATGGCGGGCACCTTCTGATTTGGCCTCCTGCGAAAGCTGGCGGGTGACATCATCCAGAGAGCCGTTCACATTTGTCACCGAGACGCTGCCGATACGTTGCAGCCCCTGGGCTTCCTGCCGGTCCACTGCCGTGGCAGCAAGAGTAGAGAATGAAGCAGTGGCCAACAGAGCAGCGCTAAGGTACACAGGTAATCGTTTCATACTTCCTCCTGAACTTGCGTGGGTCACTGAGTAAAACATGGTGTTGAGTATTAGCGAGGCAATGAAAGCCAACATGGGCAAGGTGTAAAGCTATGGCAGCAATGTTCATTCGTAAGTGGACATTCCTGGGAAACGTCAACGGGGGTGAGTTTGCGTACACAGCGCCGCTGTTTTCGGGCATTTTGTAATAAGTCGTCGGGTGTCTCTGGCACCGCTCTTATGATTCCCTGTCAGTAAAGGTGTTATTGTCGTGATTGTTAAACGCTCTGTTACCAGAAGTATCGCGCTGTCGTTAACGTGGATTGTCTTGCTGGCGTTACTGACGACCGGCCTGGCGCTGCTGACGCTTTCCAGTAGCCTGCGCGATGCGGAAGCCATTAATCTGGCCGGATCGCTGCGGATGCAAAGTTACCGCCTGGCCTGGGATGCCAGAGCAGATCCGCAGCTGCTGACGGCGCACCTGGCGCAGTATCAACAAACGCTTGATGCCGCCGTGTTACAGGAACTCGATCGCCCCTGGGTGCCGCGCAAGGTTATTAATCACTATCAGCGTTTACGCGAAGGCTGGCCCGCTCTGGCACAGCATCTGCAGGCGAACGCGTCAGATGCCTGGCGGCAACAAATGCCCAACTACGTTGACGAAATTAACCGCTTCGTACTGGCGCTACAGCGCTACGCCGAACTGAAAATGCGCGTCGTGGCCATCAGCAGCCTGACGGGCGTGATCGCCATTGTTGCGCTCGCTCTGATGACGATCCGCTTTACCCGCCAGCAGGTCGTTAAACCCCTCAATGCACTGGTCAGAGCCAGCCGCTATGTGGAAAGCGGCAATTTTGCCTTTCCGCCCCTGCATGTGCAGCAGCAGAACGAGCTGAAAGTCCTGTCACAGACTTTCAGCAGCATGGCTGCACAATTACAGTGCCATTATCAGCAACTGGAACAACGGGTCCGCGACAAAACCCGGGACTTAACCCAGGCGAATCATACGCTCTCCTTACTCTATGAAAGCTCACAAATCCTGACCAGCCGTTCGCTGCAACCGGCGCTTTTCGATGATGTGCTGAACCGCATCGTCGGCAAAGAGAATATTGCCTTCATTCAGCTTCAGGGCGAGCAGTTTACCTGTGAGGCGGGCCAGCACGATCCCGCGCTGGCCTGGCAGCATTTACCGCTGAAACAGGACGATCAACGTGTTGGCACGCTGCGCTGGCAAACCGGCGGCACGGCCCCTTCCGCCGCGCTAATGGGCAGCCTGGCCGCGATGCTGGGACGGTCGATCTGGATCTGGCAAACCCAGAAGCAGTACCAGCAAATGCTGCTGATTGAGGAGCGCGCCACGATTGCACGTGAACTGCACGACTCGCTGGCGCAGTCACTGACTTACCTGCGGATACAGCTGATGCAGCTTCGGCGCAGCCTGTCCGCCTCCGATCAGTCGGCACAGGCGATCATTGCAGATTTTGATCGCGAACTGGCAGAGGCTTACCGCCAGCTACGCGAACTGCTGGCGACCTTTCGTCTGACGATCGAAAAGGCCGATCTGGAGGCTGCTCTGCACGTGATGATTGCGCCGCTTCAGTCTCAGACTGTCGCTGATATCCGGTTGGCCTGCCAGCCAGGCCTGCAGCAACTGGATGCCCGGCAACAGGTCCACGTCCTGCAAATTGCCCGGGAAGCCGTCCTGAATGCCATTCGCCATGCGAATGCCCGTTTGATTACCGTCGACTACCAGATCACGGATACAGGTGAGCATTCACTGACAATCACTGATGACGGCACGGGCATGATCAGCACAGAAGAACCCCCGGGGCATTATGGTTTCATCACCATGACCGAGCGCGCAGCATGCTTGTCTGGCCAGTTAGACATTCGTTCGCAGCCGTGTGGAACACAGATTGTTTTGCGCTTTCCACCACGTCCGGCATCAGAGATTGACTAGCCGCACGTAACACGGCTTTACTTTTATTGCATCTCGCATCACAGGGCATGTGGCAGATCAACGGCAGGCCATCGGGTTAATCATTACAATGACAGCACCACAGAGGGTCGCTGCAGCCGCCGCTTGACGAACCGCATTGCCCATGCGACAACCTGCAGCGTCAGGTGACAGGGAGAAAACATGAAACAACCGACTTTAACAATCATGATTGTGGACGACCATCCGCTTATGCGTCGCGGTATTCGGCAGTTACTGGCGCTCGACCCGACGCTTCAGGTCGTCGCGGAAGCCAGCAACGGCACCGAAGCACTGGCTGAGGCCCGTCGCCTGACACCGGACGTCATCCTGCTCGACCTGAATATGAAAGGGATGTCGGGCCTGGACACGCTGAAAGCGCTTCGTCATGAAGGCATCCACTCGCGGATTCTGGTGCTGACGGTGTCGGATGCGCGCAGTGATATCTTCGCCATGGTGGATGCGGGAGCCGATGGGTATTTGCTGAAAGACAGTGAACCGGAAATCCTGCTAAACCAGATCGTACAGGCCACACAGGGCGAAAATGTCTTTAGCGAGGCGGTCCGGCATTCGCTCGCGACGCGTCACAACAGCGACGATCCGTTCCGTTTACTGACCGAACGCGAACGCGACGTGCTTCATGAAGTGGCGCGAGGCCTGTCCAACAAAGCCGTTGCTGATACCTTGCAGATTTCAGAAGAGACGGTGAAGGTACATCTTCGTAATATCCTGCGCAAACTTGAGGTTCGCTCACGCGTTGCGGCGACCATCCTGTGGCTTGAACGTCGACATCGTTGAGAAAAAGCGCGCCAATTTACACATTCTTTATAATTTCTCCACTTTTCAAACCCTGCCCGCACGTAAAGTAGTCGCCTGGTCGTGCGTGATGTCATGGAATACTTTCGTACGTTACGCGCTGCATCGGTCATATTAATAATAAAAGCAGTGAGGAGTGCCGATTCCATGTCGAATTTCTTTATCGACCGCCCTATTTTTGCCTGGGTTTTGGCAATTTTATTGTGTCTTTGCGGCACGCTCGCCATTATTTCGCTTCCCGTTGAGCAATATCCCGACTTAGCGCCGCCCAACGTGCGTATAACCGCGACCTATCCTGGTGCCTCGGCGCAAACGCTGGAAAATACCGTTACCCAGGTTATCGAACAGAATATGACCGGTATCGATAATCTGATGTATATGTCCTCGAACAGCAGCAATACCGGCCAGGCGCAAATCACCCTCACCTTTACTGCCGGCACCAATCCCGACGAAGCCCGTCAGCAGGTCCAGAATCAGTTACAGGCAGCCCTGCGTCAGTTACCTCAACCGGTGCAGTCACAAGGTGTGACCGTCAATAAAACCGGTGACAGCAATATTTTGATGGTGGCATTTGTCTCCACTGACGGCAGCATGAACAAACAAGATATTGCTGATTATGTCGCCAGTAATATTCAGGATCCCATAAGCCGAATTGATGGTGTCGGTGAAGTGGATGCCTACGGCACCCAATATGCCATGCGCATCTGGCTCGATCCCTACAAGCTGACCGCCTATGCCCTGACCACCGATGATGTGGTGAATGCCATCAAATCCCAGAACACTCAGGTGGCCGTCGGCCAGGTGGGCGGTTTGCCGGCAGTCAATAATCAGGCGCTGAACGCCACGGTGAACGCGCAGTCGATGCTGCAAACGCCCGACCAGTTTAAAGCGATTACCCTGAAGAATAATCCCGATGGCTCCGTGGTCACGCTGGGCGATGTCGCAACGGTGGCACTCGGCGCTGAAAAATACGATTCCCTCAGCCGCTACAATGGCCAGGCCGCCTCCGGACTGGGTATCAAACTGGCCTCCGGTGCCAACGAGATGAACACGGATAAGCTGGTGCGGGCACGTCTGGATGAGTTATCACACTATTTTCCGCATGGGCTGGAAGCGAAGATCGCTTATGAAACCACGCCTTTTGTCAAAGCCTCAATCACCGATGTGGTCAAAACCCTGCTGGAAGCCATTCTGCTGGTATTTGGCGTGATGTATCTGTTTATGCAGAACTTCCGGGCCACGTTAATCCCTACCATCGCCGTGCCGGTGGTGCTGCTTGGCACTTTCTGTGTGATCTTTGCCTTCGGCTACAGTATCAACACCCTGACCATGTTCGCCATGGTGCTGGCGATAGGCCTGCTGGTGGACGATGCCATTGTGGTCGTCGAGAACGTCGAACGTATCATGAGCGAGGAAGGGATCTCGCCGCGCGCAGCCACCCGAAAATCAATGGGACAAATTCAGGGCGCGCTGGTGGGGATTGCGCTGGTGCTGTCCGCCGTCTTTATTCCCATGGCCTTTTTTGGCGGCACCGTCGGCGCCATCTACCGCCAGTTTTCGGTGACGATTGTCTCCGCCATGATCCTGTCCGTGCTGGTCGCAATGATCCTGACGCCAGCCCTGTGTGCCACGCTGCTCAAACCCATCGCCAAAGGTGAACACCACGGCGAGCGCGGCTTCTTCCGCTGGTTTAACTATCATTTCAACCGCAATGCCGATCGCTATGAGCGTGGCGTTGCCCGCATTCTGCACACAGGCGGCCGCTGGCTGCTGCTTTATGTGGGGATAATTGGCGTCATGGCGTTTCTGTTTCTTCACCTGCCTTCGTCGTTTTTGCCACAGGAAGATCGCGGTATGATTTTGACGCAGGTCCAGTTGCCCGCCGGTTCCAGCATGGATCAGACCTCGGCGGTGGTGGCCAAAGTGGAAAAATACTACCTGACGAAAGAGAAAGATAACGTGCTGTCGGTCTTCTCAACGATCGGTTCAGGCCCCGGCGGGAATGGACAAAACGTCGCGCGTCTGTTTATCCGTTTGAAAGACTGGGGTGACAGACCAGGTGCCGATCGTACCTCGTTCGCCATCATTAAGCGCGCGGGTAAAGCCTTTAAACACATCAATGAGGCCATGGTCATTGCGAGCAGCCCGCCGGCCATTACCGGGTTGGGTAGCTCATCGGGCTTC
The DNA here is from genome assembly GCF_043545505.1 of Pantoea sp. SGAir0183. NCBI lineage: Bacteria > Pseudomonadati > Pseudomonadota > Gammaproteobacteria > Enterobacterales > Erwiniaceae > Pantoea > Pantoea sp. SGAir0183. The sequence continues at coordinate 1,225,757 of NZ_CP028053.1, read as the reverse complement.
GACCTGGAGATACAGGATCATGGCGGCATCGGGCATGACAAGCTCATGGCCATGCGCGACATGCTACTGGACAAAGCCAGCAAAGATACGCTTCTGTCCCGTGTCCGTCATAACGGCCTTGATGACAGCCCACAGTTGCAAATTGATATTGATGAGCGTAAAGCGCAGGCGCTGGGCGTGTCGCTGGATACCATTAACGACACGCTCGCCACCGCCTGGGGCTCGAGCTACGTGAACGACTTTCTGGATCGGGGGCGGGTAAAAAAAGTGTATGTGCAGGCTGATGCGCCCTATCGCATGCTGCCCGATGATATCGACAAATGGTACGTGCGTAACAGCAGTGGCACCATGGTGCCCTTCTCGGCCTTTGCCACCAGCCGCTGGGAAACGGGCTCGCCGCGTCTGGAACGCTATAACGGCTACGCCTCACTGGAGATCGTGGGAGAAGCCGCAGAGGGCGTGAGTAGCGGTACCGCGATGAACGAAATGGAGAAGCTGGTTGAATCCCTACCGCTCGGTGTGGGCTTCCAGTGGACGGGTGCGTCGTATCAGGAGCGGTTGTCCGGCTCTCAGGCTCCGGCGCTGTACGCCGTTTCGCTGCTGGTCGTGTTCCTCTGTCTGGCGGCCCTGTATGAGAGCTGGTCGATTCCGTTCTCTGTGATGCTGGTTGTGCCGCTCGGTGTGGTCGGCGCCCTGATCGCCACCTGGACGCGCGGGCTGGAAAACGACGTCTATTTCCAGGTAGGCCTGCTGACCGTTGTCGGGCTTTCGGCGAAGAACGCCATCCTGATTGTCGAGTTCGCCAACGAGCTTAACAGCAAGGGCGGCGAGCTGATTGAATCCACGCTTGCGGCTTCACGCCAGCGTCTGCGCCCGATCCTGATGACTTCACTGGCCTTTATCTTCGGCGTCCTGCCAATGGCGATCAGTAGCGGCGCAGGGTCAGGCAGTCAGCACTCCGTGGGCACCGGCGTGATGGGGGGAATGATTTCCGCCACGCTGTTAGCCATCCTGTTTGTGCCGCTGTTCTTTGTGCTGGTGCGTCGTCGTTTCCCGCTGAAAGAGAAACATCCCGACTAACCTGCCCGCCTGTCTGGCGAACCAGACAGGCAAAAAAAACGGCCTCTGGAAACAGCGGCCGTTTTATTTCTGTGTGTGGTAAGAACTACAGCAGAGGGGAAAGTGCCCTGCTTTTCTCGTCACGTGTTACTTGTTACGTAACATCGCTTCGATAAATTCTTTCCAGTTCCCCATTTCGGTGTCAATCATAGAACCCTCTCTTATTGTAGTGGCAATATTACGCCTTTTTTTTCGCCTGGTGAATACGTTTACACCTGTTAGTACTATCGGCAAAGACGCAAAAAAGCTGAGTCTTTTCTGATTTGCTGGCTGACGCACATTTCAGCAAAGCCTTAGCCTGACAGGTTTCGCGGGGTGCTTAACCAGGACGTAGCCTAAAAATGGCATTTAAGGAAATTCTTAAAGGAGAAGTGATAAACCAGGAAATCATTAGCGCTCAAACTGAAACCGTTTACGTACACCTCAGGGCTGTCTGTTTACCTATTTTATTCGATGCGGAGCGCCGCTGGCGGATGCTGCATAAGATCACACTATGGTAAACTGCTCAGCGCATTTTTACGGGACAGGAGTAGGCGATGAGCGGGCAATGGGTCATGTTTGGCATTAAAAATTGCGACACAATCAAAAAAGCACGGCGTTTTTTAGAGGCGGCCGGCGTGGATTATCGCTTTCATGATTACCGGGCTGACGGCCTGACCGACGAACAGCTCCAGCAGTTTATCGATGCCCTCGGTTATCAGGACCTGCTGAATACGCGCGGTACCACCTGGCGCAAGCTGCCCGAATCCGAGCGTGACAGCATTACGGATGCCGCCAGCGCCAAAGCGTTGATGCTGGCGCAGCCCGCGATCATTAAGCGCCCTGTGCTGCGCACCGCCGATGGCACCTTGCTGCTGGGTTTCAGTGAAACCCTTTACCAGAATCTTCTTCAGGAGAAGTCATAATATGTTTTGTCCGGTCATTGAGCTGACGCAGCAGCTTATTCGTCGTCCCTCTCTCAGCCCCGATGACGCCGGATGCCAGGCGCTGCTGATTGCCCGCCTGCAGGCAATCGGCTTTCACATCGAAACCATGAACATCGACGACACGCTGAACTTCTGGGCTACGCGCGGTGAAGGGGAAACCCTGGCCTTTGCTGGTCATACCGATGTGGTGCCACCGGGTGACGCCAGCCGCTGGATCAATCCGCCATTTGAGCCGACCATTCGCGACGGCATGTTGTTTGGTCGTGGTGCTGCCGACATGAAAGGCTCGCTGGCCGCCATGGTGGTTGCCGCAGAACGTTTTGTCGCAGTCAATCCTCACCATAAAGGGCGACTGGCGTTTCTGATTACTTCTGACGAAGAAGCCAGCGGCACCAACGGCACGGTCAAAGTGGTCGAGCGGCTGATGGCGCGTAACGAACGTCTGGATTATTGCCTGGTCGGCGAACCCTCCAGCAGCGAAATCGTGGGCGACGTCGTGAAAAACGGCCGCCGTGGCTCGATTACGGCTAACCTGACGGTACATGGGGTACAGGGCCATGTGGCCTACCCACAGCTTGCCGATAATCCGGTACACCGCGCGATGCCCGCGCTGAATGAACTGGTGGCAACCGAATGGGATCAGGGCAACGCGTTCTTTCCGGCCACCAGTATGCAGATCGCCAATATCCAGGCAGGCACCGGCAGCAATAACGTGATCCCCGGTGAACTGTTCGTGCAGTTCAATTTCCGCTTCAGTACCGAACTCACCGACAGCCTGATCCAGCAACGTGTGGCAGAACTGCTGGATCGCCATCAGTTGCGCTACACCATTGAATGGAAGCTCTCCGGTCAGCCCTTCCTGACGTCACGCGGTAAACTGGTGGATGCCGTAGTCAACGCCGTTACGCACTATAATGAAATTAAGCCGCAGTTGCAGACGTCTGGTGGCACCTCTGATGGGCGTTTTATTGCCCGTATGGGGTCGCAGGTGGTCGAACTGGGGCCTGTGAATGCCACGATTCACAAAATCAACGAGTGCGTGAAAGCATCCGATTTGCAGATGCTGAGCCGGATGTATCAACGCATCATGGAACAATTGATCGCCTGACAGCGAGGAAAGGAGCGGGCCTGTGGAGTTTATTAAAGATTACTGGTGGATCCTGGTGGTCCTGCTGATGGTCGGTGTGCTGATGAATGTGTATAAGGATTTGAAACGCATCGATCACAAAAAGTTTATGGATAACAAGCCCGATCTCCCGCCTCATCGTGATTTCAACGACAAATGGGATGACGACGAAGACTGGCCGAAGAAGAAATAACGCGTTTGCGCCCTCGCGGTCGCGAGGGCGTGCCCGGTTACATTGTCATAATCACATCATCATCGCCGGGTTTAGCCCCGCCCAACGCCTCGTCAAAGTAGCGTTTCGGCACCGTGTACTGCAGATGATGCAGGGCAAAATTCATGCTGCGGTGGTCGATGGCGTGGGCCAGATCGTCCACAACATTCAGCGTGACGTCACCGCCGAGTGCGGTTAAACGCTGTTCGGCCTGATGAGCATGTGCCAGTGGCACGCGGTAATCATAATCGCCATGAATCAGATGCACCGTCGTGCGGGTGCTGGCGCTCTCCGGCAGGGTAATAAAACGTCCGCTGAACACCACTGCGCGTCCCGCCAGATCGTTGTGCGCTTTGATGCCCTCCAGCACCATGCTTCCGCCCTGTGAAAACCCGACCAGCGCCGTGGCTTCCGGACTTATGCCGCTCTGCTGCTGCCAGTGACGAACGGACTCAACAAACTGCGGCATACTGGCGTTAACGCACTGCTGCTCGCTTTTATCATGAAGTCCGGCCTCACTAAACCATTGACCGCCAGGCCCTGGCGATCCCACCGACACGACCAGCGCCGCAGGGAAGGTTTTCGCAAACCAGCTGCCAATTTCCCCCATGGCGTCAGGGTTATCACCCACGGCATGGTAAAGCAAAAACAGCTGGGCAACTTTTGGGGGTTGCTGAACAATTACATATCTCAGTGTCATATCGACCTCCTGCTACTACTCTACGCGCCCTGGCGCAGGATCATATTGGGAATATTTGAACGAGTTGGTGGATTTATTGCAATTGCTGACGAAACCCTTCGCCATCAATGCTTTGCAACGCCAGAAGTGCTTCTGCGGCTTCCGCGCGCAGTGCGGTGATCAATGCCTTGCGTCCGTTTAGCTGCGCGGTCTGCGCCAGCCGGGACAGATTGGTGTCGGCCCTGACGGCCTGCCTGAGAAGGCGTAACGGAGCCTGGCTGACAATGACCAGACGCTGGAGCACCGCCAGGCTTGCTTCAAACGGGCGTTGTGCCCAGGCGAACCCGGCTGCGAGCCGGGCATCAAACGGGGTAAACGCGCAGTCATCGGCTGCGGATAAGGGCAATGCCAGTGGTATATGTGCGCTGAGAAATGACCAGTCCCGCGCCAGCTGCTGCGCCGCTTTCTGCTGCAACTGCCTGCCGGACGACGTCAGTCCCAGCAGCGCCATCGCGGCATAGCAACCACTGCTGGCTTCGCGCTGGCTGCCAATGCGCGCTAACGTAAAGCCACAGGCGCGCCAAAACGCCCATAACGCTTCAGTGTAGCCGAAACTCACCGAGATATAGTCGTATCCGGTCGCCGCCGCGCAGGCCGCCGTGACCAGTTGCCTGCCGGTTCCCTGACGGCGTCCGCGGGGTGCCACGGCAATCCGGCTGATACGTAAAGCCCGCAGCGTGGCGGCGTCGGTGAAACCGGCATGGGCCGCCAGTGACTGCGCCACCAGATTGCCGCGCGGCCGTCTGTGGCCCGCCCATACTGCCTGAGCTAACGCCTCGCTCAATCCGCCCTCTTCCACCAGCCAGAGCGCGCCCTGCAATGCCGGGACAGTGCCCGCCAGCCACAGGTGCATACCTGGCGCATCCAGCAGGCGGCGTAAATCCAGCGGCGAGGTGCGATAATGAGCGCTGGTAAGCAGCTGATAAGCCGCCCGTAAGGCGGGCATATCCGTGCGTTCCGCCCGACGCGGACCGCCCACTCTCGCAGGGGGCATATCGGGCGTTTCTTCAAACAGTAGCGCCTGATTCAGCCAGTTTTCCAGCGGATCGTTGCGCGCCCAGCGCAGCGGTTCATCCAGCGTAAAATGGCGCACCTGCTCCAGCTCCGCACAAAACTTCAGCATAAAACCACGTCCGCTGCCTTCATAACCCTGAATGGTCGTTACCAGCAACACGCGACGAAAACGCGCTACCAGCGCATGCAGCAGCGGTGCGGGAATCGCCGCCGCCTCATCGACAATAAGCCAGTCAACGTCTGGCACGGTTTCCAGAGCCAGAATGGCATCGGGCGCCATAAAGCGGTAGTGCTCACCCGCGAAGGCAGACAGGACGCCCGTAGCCACTTTTGCCGGGGCGGTAATAAGGCAACGTGTGTTCTGGCGGGCGAGCATCCCGGCCAGAGCCGATTTGCCTCTGCCGCGTGCAGCGGTCAGGACCGCCACGCCTGCAGAAAGGCCGTTCAGCTGACATAAGATTGTCTGCTGCTGGACGGTTGCCTGGCTGTGCCATTCCGGTAAGGCTGGCCAGTCGGGCACGTTAAGTGGCGACGGCTGCCGCAGTAAGAGTCCCTGTGCATCCTGTTCGATCAGGCGTTGCAGATGGCGGATAAAGTGAGGTGTGGCAATGGGTTCGCTGACGTCGGCCCAACGCAGGCTGTCCGCGTCGGGTTGCTGTGGCCACTGTCGCCACGGCGGCACTAACAGCAGCAGCCAACTGCCAGCCGTCAGCGTGCCCGCCAGCGCGGCGAATGCCTCGGCATGAAAGCCCGATCGGGCATCGAAAACGGCATGATGAAACTCACGCCCCAGTAGGGTACGGAACGCCGCTGGCACACAATGCGGGCCGGGGCCGAGAGGGACGTCACTCAGACACAGCCAGTCGCCCGCCAGTGCGTCGAACCAGCGCGCAGCCATCGTCAGGCTGTAGTCAGCATCACCACTGATAACGGCTACGCGCCGTATGCCCGCCGACGCCATCGCGCGGCTGGCGGCCGCCAGCGTCATCCTTTACCGGCGAAGGTATCGCACTGGCCAGGATTGCCGGTGTCAAAGCCACGCTTAAACCAGGTATAGCGCTGTTGCGATGTACCATGGGTAAAGCTGTCGGGCACCACGCGCCCCTGACTTTTCTGCTGCAGGCGATCGTCGCCAATAGCCTCGGCGGCATTCAGGGCTTCCTGCAAATCGCCCACCTCAAGGATCTTCTCCTGTTCCATATAGTGGCCCCAGACGCCGGCAAAGCAGTCGGCCTGAAGTTCCATTTTAACGGACAGCTGATTGATCTGGCTTTGACTGGCGCCCTGCTGCATCTGGCGTACACGGGGCTCAATGCCCAGCAGCTTCTGCACATGGTGGCCGACTTCGTGTGCAATCACATAACCCTGCGCAAAATCACCGCCTGCGCCCAGTTTGTGTTTCATTTCGTCATAGAACGAAAGATCGATGTAGACGGTCTGGTCTGCCGGGCAATAAAACGGTCCCATAACCGACTGCCCGGTCCCGCAGCCAGTGCGCGTGGCACCGCGATACATTACCAGTTTGGGTGGCGTGTACTGCTTATGCATTTGTCTGAACAGCTTGTCCCAGGTATCTTCGGTCGTCGCCAGAATGACCGAGGTAAATTTGGCCGCTTCATCCTGATGGGGATCGGCGCTGCGCTGTTGCTGCTGTTGGTTGCCCGGCGTCGCCTCGCCGCCCGTCAGCAACGGCGTCAGGTCATAACCGTAATAACCCGCGACGGCGACCAGAATCAGCATGATAATGCCCGCTTTACCGCGTGGCAGAGGAATGCGTCCTCCTCCCATGCCTGATGACTGATTACGGCGGTCTTCAACATTGTCGCTTTCGCGACGTCCTTGCCAGCGCATGTTTTGCTCCCTGTGGCCTGTTATGCAGATGGCATGATTTTAGTTGTGTGAGGCCGCAATCACCAGCTTTCCACCAAAATGAAAAAGGAGAGCCCGCGCTCTCCTTTTGCCGGCAGACGAAGAGCAGACTCAGTCCAGCTTCACGCCCAGGCGACGGGCCACCGCTTCGTAAGCTTCAATCAGGCCACCCAGGCTCTGACGGAAGCGGTCTTTGTCCATTTTATCCAGCGTTTCTTTGTCCCACAGGCGCGCACCGTCCGGGGAGAATTCATCACCCAGCACGACCTCGCCTTTAAACAGGCCAAACTCCAGCTTGAAGTCCACCAGGATCAGCCCGGCATCATCAAACAGTTTGCTCAGTACGTCGTTCGCCTTGTACGTCAGCTCTCGCATCCGCGCCAGGTTTTCTTTACTGACCCAGCCAAAGGTTTCGCAGTAGGATTCGTTGACCATCGGGTCATGCTTCTCGTCATCCTTCAGGAACAGGTCGAACAGCGGAGGATTCAGTACCATGCCCTCTTCAACGCCCAGGCGCTTAACCAGCGAACCCGCTGCGCGGTTACGAACGACGCATTCTACCGGTACCATCTCAAGCTTTTTCACCAGCGCTTCGTTATCCGACAGCAGGGCTTCCATCTGCGTCGGAATGCCCGCTTCCTGCAGCTTCGTCATGATGAAATGGTTGAACTTATTATTGACCATGCCTTTGCGATCAAACTGCTCGATGCGGGCACCATCGCCTGCTGATGTATCGTTGCGGAACTCAAGTATCAGCAGATCCGGGTTATCGGTGCTGTATACGGTTTTCGCTTTACCGCGATACAACTCAGCTCGCTTTTGCATCTTATTAACTCCAAACATGAAAGATCCGGTTCTGAGGCAACATATTCAGGTCGATTGCCGTGACGCAATCGATTACCTCGACGTGCGCTATTATGCCAAAAAACAAAATAAAAAGGCCGGAGAATCTCCGGCCTGGGGTAATTTTATTTGTTCATTGCGGCCTGGAACACCGACACCAGCGCATCGTTTTGCGCCTGCGTCAGCACATGGCCTTTAGGATCAATGAATTGCAGACTGGTTCGGTTATCGAGATCGCCAACCTGAACCTTGTAATCGCCGTTTGGCAGTTCAGGATCTTTGGCGCCAAGGCTGTCCCAGGTGCTGCTGCCCGGCGCTTTGTAGGTCACTTTCATGCTGCCGGTTGAACGGGTCGTGTCCGTGACGTCCATGCCGACGCGTTTCATTGCCGCAGGCAGGCGCTGCCAGGCGACGTTGAACGGCGTACGTAACACCAGCATAGGCAGGCCGGTATCATCCGCTGCACTCTGCACATCAATCGCACCGTTCACGCGGCCCGCTGCGGCGTTTTCATTCGCCGTGGCAACCTTGTCCATGCCCGCCGCAATCTCATTCAGCATCTGCGCGGTATAGCGTTGGATCTGCTCTGGCGAGGTGATGTTAGTGCCTTCCTGCTGCAGTTCCAGCAGACGCACGGTCAGCACCTGCTGATAGCTCTGTGATTTCACGCTGATCTGGTAACGCCCGCGATATTGCTTGTCTTCATCTGCGCGGTTCCACTGCACCCAGTCGGTGGTCAGCTGCTGTCCGGCGTCATTGCGCGACGCAATCGGGAAGTTTTTCGCCTGCACAACGCCCACAACCTGCGACCAAATTGATCCACGGTTGTTGTCGAAAATCAGTGCGCCGGTGTTATTGCTGAACTGCGCGCGTGAGCCGTTCATCAAGGCCAGCGGCTGCGCCGGTGGACGGATATCCAGCTGCTTGCCAACCGGTGCCTGACTGGTTGACGGTGGGATATCGTATTCGCCGTTCTGAACAGGCAGAATCATGCCCGGCGGCGCTTTTAACTCACGCAGCCCGCTGGCCTGCAGGTAAGATTCATCACCGCTGACCTGGCGCTTATAACGCTGATCGTTCGAACAGGCCGACAACAGCATCAGGGTGGAAAGCCCCACCACCGTTGCAATCGTTGACCGCTTTACTGAGTAATTCATTCACACTCCCTAAATTATCGCAAACCCGCTTTCACCAGCGCCTGCTCCACTTTTGGCTGTGCAACCGCCGTCAGTGGCGTCATTGGCAGACGCAGCGTGTCATTAGCGATTAATCCTAGCTGTTTTGCCGCCCATTTAACCGGGATTGGATTAGGTTCACAGAAAAGCGTCTGATGCAGGTGCATCAGACGCTGATTCAGACGGCGAGCTTCAACGAAATTGCCCTGCTGTGCCAGTTTGCACAGTTCGGCCATTTCGCGTGCTGCTACGTTTGCCGTCACCGAAATGACGCCGTTACCGCCCAGTTGCATAAAGTCCAGTGCGCTGGCGTCGTCGCCACTCACCAGGATGAACGCATCATCAACCAGCTCTTGGATCTGGCTGACACGCGATAAGTTCCCGGTTGCCTCTTTGATTCCGATAATATTTTTGATTTCAGCGAGACGGGCAACAGTTTCCGGCAACATATCACAACCGGTACGGGAAGGGACGTTATACAGCATCTGCGGCAGGCTGGTGCTCTCGGCAATCGCTTTAAAGTGCTGGTATAAGCCTTCCTGGGTAGGACGATTATAGTAAGGTGTGACCGTCAGGCAGCCAACAACGCCTGAATTTTCAAATCGTTTGGTCAGCGAGATGCCTTCCGCTGTGGCATTGGCGCCGGTGCCGGCAATCACGGGAATACGCCCATCCGCCAGATCCAGGGTTTGCAGCACCACATCACCATGTTCTTCATGGCTCAGGGTGGCTGATTCGCCGGTGGTGCCGACGGAAACGATCGCCGCAGTACCGCTGGCGACATGGTAATCAATCAGTTTTTTCAAACTCGCACGGCAGACATTACCTTTGTCATCCATCGGCGTAACGAGTGCAACAATACTTCCCGTAAACATTGGCGATCCCCTCGACAAACAAGTGCTTCATGGTACGGTTTACACTTAGGGAAAAGCAAGCAAGCTCCGCTATTCCCGCGCTTGTCAGCAGTTTTTTTTATGTTTACCTTATGGTTATTAGCAAATGCACAGGGAATCCTATTTTGTCGCAATCTCAACCCCATCACTTGGTGATCACCGCTCTGGGTGTTGACCGTCCGGGTATCGTTAATACGATTACTCGCCACGTCAGCAGTTGCGGTTGCAACATCGAAGACAGTCGCCTTGCTATGCTTGGGGATGAATTCACGTTCATTATGCTGCTGTCCGGCAGCTGGAACGCGATCACGCTGATTGAGTCCACGCTCCCGCTCAAAGGCGCAGAGCTGGAACTGCTGATCGTGATGAAGCGTACGCACGCTACCGCACGCCCTCCGATGCCCGACACGGCCTTTATCCAGGTCGAGGTAGCTGACTCACCGCATATCATTGAGCGCTTTACGGATCTCACCGATAAGCACCAGATGAACATTGCGGAACTGGTTTCACGTATTCAGCCTGCTCAACACGGCAAGCCCGCCACACTCTATATTCAGATGACGGCACACAGCCCGACGCGCAGCGACGGCCCGGCATTTGAACTGGCGTTTAATGCGTTATGTCAGGAACTGAATGCACAGGGTTCGTTACGGCTTTACAGTCTGAGCGATGCGGACACCCACGAACTGGTTGTACCCGGCAGGTAAAGACGAGCGCCTCGCAGACTGTTCTGCTACGTTAAAAGTACGGTCAGGTGAGGAAACCGTCTGAAATTGATAATTTTCCATTTGGCTGTTTCTCGCCTCATGGTGTATTAACCACAGCATGAACCGAAAAAATGGAGAGATGTGATGAATCCACTGAAAGCCGGTGATACCGCACCGAAATTTAGCTTGCCCGATCAGGATGGCGAACAAGTGAATTTAGCCGACTTCCAGGGTCAGCGCGTTCTGGTCTACTTTTACCCTAAAGCCATGACGCCAGGCTGTACCGTTCAGGCATGTGGTCTGCGTGACAACATGGATGAGCTAAAAAAGGCGGGCGTTGAAGTCCTGGGAATCAGTACGGATAAACCGGAAAAGCTGTCACGTTTTGCAGAAAAAGATCTGCTTAACTTCACGCTGCTGTCGGACGAAGATCACCAGGTATGCCAGCAGTTTGGCGTCTGGGGTGAAAAAACCTTTATGGGTAAAACCTACGACGGCATCCACCGCATCAGTTTCCTGGTCGATGCCAACGGCAAGATTGAAAAAGTGTTCGACGATTTCAAAACGTCCAATCACCACGACATCGTGATGGACTATCTTAAGTCTGCATGAGCCTCTCAGGGCGCGGTGAAAACCGCGCCCTGATTGTTTACCGACTCAGCGTTTCGTCAAGCGTGGCATCCGGCCAGGCATGCACCACCGCCTTCACCAGCGTGGCGAGCGGAATCGCAAAAAATACACCCCAGAAGCCCCATAATCCACCAAAGATCACCACGGATAATATAATCACCAGCGGATGCAAATTAACCGCTTCGGAGAACAACACCGGAACTAACACATTGCCGTCCAGCGCCTGGATGACCAGGTAGACGGTCAGCAATGTCCAGAATTCGGTGCCCAGCCCCCACTGAAACAGGGCGACGCCAATGACCGGTATCGTTACCAGCATGGCGCCAATATAGGGAATCAGGACCGATATGCCCACCAGCACCGCCAGCAGAAGAGAGTAGTTGAGACCGAGATACAGAAACGCCAGCCAGCTGGCGATGCCGACGACGATCATCTCCAGCACCTTGCCACGAATATAGTTGGTGATTTGCTGATTCATTTCCTGCCACACCTCGGCGGCCAGACCACGGTTTCGCGGCAGAACACGCCGCACGGCGTTCAGCATCTGGTCTTTGTCTTTCAGCAGAAAGAACACCATCAGGGGCACCAGCACCAGATAAATCATCAGCGTCATCAACCCGACCAGCGAGGCCAGTGAGTATTTCACCAGTGAGTCACCCACGCCGCTCAGACGACCACGCAGGTTCTCGACAATCACATCAATAATGCCGGCATCGACCAGCGCCGGGAAACGTCGGGGCAAACCGGCCGCGTAGAGATAGAGCTTGTTAAGCATGTTAGGCAGATCCCGCGTCAGGTTAATGCCCTGCTGCCACGCCACAGGCGCGACGATCAGCACTAACACCAGCAGGATGCCGGCAAACAGCACCAACACAATGCTGGTGGCCCAGCTGCGCGTGCAGCCAATACGTTGCAGGCGCACGGTTGGCCACTCAAGCAGATAAGCAAGCACCACGGCCACCAGCAATGGTGCCAGCAGGCCACTCAGGAAGAACAGAATGCAAAATCCCGCCAGCAGAATCACCAGCAGGCCAATCGCCTGTGGGTCGCTAAAACGGCGTTTGTACCATTGAATCAATAAAGCCAGCATGCCGTTGGGTCCATGACGTCATAAGGGGCCACGATTGTACCGGATATTTGGGGGCTGAAAAGGCGCGAAAACCGCGCTGACGAAAAATCCTCGCTGCTGGCGGCAGATCGTTGAACACCGCAGACGCTACGAATCAGATCGCGCCTGCGGCAATTCAGACCGGACACCGGGCCCGGCTGCTGGCAGAGATGACGCCGTTAGGCCTCATTCACCCAGATACGCATCTCCCCTTCTCCGCGATTGGCCCAACAGAACCAGGGAATAAAGGTTAAGGTCTGGGGTTGCGCCAGCGCAGGTGCCTGATCGTAATGCCATAGCAGCTGTTGCTCAGGTTCACGCGCCGCTTTTCTGATCCCTTCCGCCTGAATCAGCACCTTGTGCGCAAAAACCCCCTTCCCTTCAAAGGTACGGAATGTCGCCGACGCAGGCAGCCACAGATTATGTAACTGCTCGCCGTTATCCGCCTGTTCCAGGCAATAGATCAAGGGCCCGCGCTGAACGGCCACTTTGCCCGCCACATGGCGCACCAGCGGATTGCCGTAAACCCGGCGCACCGGCATGGGCAGGGTTAACGTTACCGTATCGCCTTCCTGCCAGTGACGGGTCAGATACAGGTAACCTTTGCGCGCCGCCTCATTCACTTCCGTCCCGTTACAGGTAATCTGCGGCGACGCACACCAGTCGGGCAGGCGCAAGGCCAGCGTATGGTTCACAGGCTGGGTGGAATCGATGGTGATTGTGACGGTTTCCTGCCAGGGAAGATTACCGCTGATCCGCAGGCCCAACGTTTGATTGCCAACCGGGATCTCGACCCGGTTACCAATATAGAGATTGATAAACAGCGCATCCTCGCGCGGCGTATAAATATAGTGGCCGAGAGAGGTCAGCAAACGGGCGATATTGGGTGGGCAGCAGGCGCAGCCGAACCAGCGCTGACGAACCGGTTTCACATGATCGTAAATATGATTAAAAGGCAGGCTTTTCGGATGGACTTCCAGCGGATTGACGTAAAAGAAATGTTTTCCGTCCAGCGCCATACCACCCAGCACTGTGTTATACAGGGCGCGCTCCATGACATCGGCGTACTGGCTGTCCGCCTCCATTTCCAGCATGCGACGGGCAAACATCATCAGCCCAATCGAGGCACAGCTTTCGGCATAAACCGTATCGTTCGGTAAGTCGTAATCGCTACTGAACGCTTCACCGCTGCTCTGCGAACCGATGCCGCCGGTAATATAGAGCTGTCGCTGCGCCATGTTGTGCCACAGACGCAGACAGTCCTGTCGTTTCGATTCATCCTGGCTCAGCCGTGCGAGGTGCGCGACACCGGTCATCAGATAGACAAAGCGCACGGCGTGCCCCACCGCCTGCTGCTGTTCCGCAAGAGGTTGGTGCGCCTGGCTGTAAGCCTTGTCCTTGATCATCCACGCGGGCCCATAGGTGTGCCAGTACGACGTCTGACCACGCTTCTGGTACTCATCATCATAGAAGTGCGGCTGCGTTCCCCGCTGCGTGACAAAATAGTCGGCCAGCGCCATGTAGCGCGGCTCCTGGGTCACGTCATACAGCCGCATCAGCGCCAGTTCGATCTCCGGGTGGCCAGGATAACCGTGCAGCTGCTGCTCGCCGGGGCCAAACACGCTGTCGATGTGATCGGCGAGTTTGCACACCACCGCCAGCAGTCGTCGTTTGCCGGTGGCCTGAAAAAACGCTACGCCCGCCTCAATCATATGTCCGGCGCAGTAGAGCTCATGACACTCGGCCAGATTCGTCCAGCGATCCTGCGGGGCTTTTACCGTAAAATAGGTGTTGAGATAGCCATCCTCACATTGCGCCGCCGCGACCAGCTCTATGACCTCATCGGCGGTCTTCTCCAGCTCAGCATCCGGCTTCTGGCACAGTGACCAGGCCACGGCTTCCAGCCACTTTGCCACGTCGCTGTCCTGGAACACCATTCCATAGAATTCGCCCGTCTGCTGGCCCGCTGCAATGCGGAAATTAGCTATGGCATGGCTCGGTTCGGCGTCGTCAATACGATCGTTGAGCGCGGCCCATTGATAAGGGATCACCACGTCCCGCACCAGGTGCTGATACTGACCAAGAAACGGATCGTGAATCTGGAGCTTATGCAGATCGACTTCATTTACAGACATCATGCTCTCCTTAAGACTGGACATGGCGAATACGCAGGTCATGCGAAATCTGCGCCATCATCGGGTTAGTCAGCTTGCAGGCACGGACGGCAAAGGCCAGCAGCAGGTGAAAGAGGGCCGGTAACAGCGTTTCCATGGCGGTAATCGCATGCAGCGAAGCCGGGGTTTGATTGCCTGTGCCCGGTTTATAGGCCACCGCAATAAACAGCAGGCTGATGATGACGGCACTGGATGCCCATGCCAGCTTGATAAAGAACAGGTTAAAAGCGAAATTCATCCCCGATGACCGGACGCCGTTTTTCCACTCGCCATAGTCATCGGCAAAGGCCATCAGGGCGAAGTGCAGCGGCAGGGTAAACCCAAGAATGACACCATTACTCAGAATGACCACCAGCCAGAGACTCTGCCACGCCGACCCAACCGGCAGAAACCACATGCACAGCGCCACCGCCGCCAGCACGATATTGGTCCAGAAGTAAAGCCGGACGGTATCAATGCGTCTGGAAAGCGGATTCACGATGAACGAGCCCAAAATAGAGGCTAAGGTCACCATGGTAAAAAACAGGGAGGTATAGGCCGTGCTTCCCTGAAGGACATAGGTAATGAAGTACATATAGCCGCCGCCGCGGATGTTGAAGACGTTAATCAGCAAAAAGGACATCAGCAGCATCAGTAACAACTGATCGTTTTTGCGTAACCCGGCCAGATGTTCCCGCAGGGTGAACTTGCCCAACGTATCCAGCGGTACGCGCTCCCGCACCCAAAAGAAACAGCACAGAAACATCACCACCGCCAGTCCGCACAGGATCCCGACCCCTGCGCGATAGCCGAGCACCGCGTTTCCTTTTCCCAGTTCAGCGACCAGCCACGGCAGCCCTACTGAGACCAGAAAGCCAGCCACACCACACAATACAAAGCGCCAGGACTGACAGGACAACACTTCCGAGTGGCGCGTCGTCATGGTGTTAATCAGCGCGCAATAGGGCACATTGATGGCGGTATAGCTGAGTGAGAGCAGCAGATAGGTCGCAAAGGCCCAGACCAGTTTCATGTCCATGCTAAGCGCGGGCGCGGTGAAAGTCAGCGTGCCAATAATCCCGACAGGCAGGGCTATCCACAGTTGCCAGGGACGAAAGCGGCCCCACCGGCTGTGCGTGCGGTCCGCTATCACGCCCATCACCGGATCTGATATCGCATCAAAAATGCGCAGCACCATAAACAGCGTACCGACCAGCGCTGGCGTCAAGCCAAACACATCGGTATAGAAAAAGGTTAGAAAATTCGTTATCAGGCAGGTAATGACGGTGCCACCGGCGTCACCCAGTCCGTAGCCGATTTTTTCACGCAGGGACAGTATCTGCTGTGTGTTCGACTGCGCCAGTGTGTTCTGTTCAAGTGTCGTAGACGTCATAAAGTCTTCCTCATGCAGGACAGAGAGGGTTGCCCGCTTTATAACGGGCTTATCGGTGTTTTGGCGCCTTACCCGATGTATTCTGTCAGGAATCGGCTAACCCACAAGAGAACGAAAAAGTATAAAAAAGGGAGGATTCCGACCTGAGCATTAAACTGTGAGCTTGATCAGATACGGCGGCTATTTTTAGTTAATAATCAGGGAGAAGAGTCTAAAAAACGCTATCAGCAGCGGGAAAAAGCATCATGATGTTCGACTTATCCATCGCGTTTCCGGTTCGGGTGCAAAACGGCGGTCTGTTTATTTCGCGCGGGACAGGGTCACATCCGGCGCGCAGACTGACCTCCTGGGAAATTATTTTCGTTGAGCGTGGGCAACTCACTATCCGTGAGGACGACGTGCTGTTTCGCGTGACGGCGGGAGAAAGTTTACTGCTCAGGCCCGGGCACTGGCATGTGGGAGAAGGCGTATTTCCGCCTGATCTGAAATTTTACTGGCTGCATTTCGACTGGTTGAAACATCCTGTACTGCAGACAACGTTACACCAGAGCCTGCTGCACCTTCCTCAACATACGCGCGTAGGCGATCCGGCTTATGTCATTGCCCTGTTCCGGCAGTTTCTCAGTGAACAGCAGAATATTCACCGTAGCGTGGCGCTGGAGTGTATTTTACTGCTTATCCTGCAGCAGCTTACCGTCCCGGCCATGCAAGAGAACACTGTTGACAGCCCCGGTGCCGATCTGGCCTGGAAGGCGAATCAGCTGATTCGCACGCAGTATCATTTGCCCCTGTCCACCTCGGGTCTGGCGAAAACGCTGCACTGTAATGCAGATTACCTTGGGCGGGTTTACCGGCGCGTTTTCCGCTTAACGCTGACGGAAGCCATTCACCGCCAGCGTATCGTCATGGCAGAAAAATTGCTGACTGGGGATTCCCTCTCGTTAACCGATGTGGCGCGTCAGTGTGGCTTTAATGATGTCGGATACTTTCGCCAGATTTTTCGCAAGCTAACGGGCTTAACGCCCGCCAGCTGGAAGCGACGCTACTGCCGGGAACATATCAATTCCTGAGCGCAGCCCTGCTGCATCGGGCATCGTTTCTGCCTTCAGACGATGAAAAGGGTGCGCCGCTTTCGCGCTATTTCGCGACGACAGTGCAGTTACGTCCTGCGTTTTTGGCCTGATAGAGCGCATCGTCGGCACGCTTCAGACTGGTTTCCAGCGGCACGCGGCGTGCACTCCATTCGGCCACGCCAATTGAGAGCGTGATATTGCCGACATTTTCCACCGCCTCGCCTGCGATGCTCAGACGTATGCGCTCAGCGATGGCCTCGGCGTCGGCCAGACTGGTATCCGGTAACAGCATCAGGAACTCTTCCCCGCCGTTACGGCTGACAATATCCTGCTTTCTGGCGCTTTGCTGGAGCGTTTTGGCCACCTGCTGGATCACCCGGTCGCCGACGTCATGGCCCCAGTTATCGTTAACGTTTTTGAAATGATCGATATCCAGTGCCAGCACGGCAAAAGGCTGTTGCAGCGTCTGGAAATAATCGAGCACGGCATTCAGGCCACGTCGGTTGAGGAGCTGAGTCAGCGGATCGGTTTGTGCCTCAGAACTCAGACGGCCAATCTTATCCTGCACCAGCCCGATACCGGTCAGCAGGGCACGTTTCACCTGCGCCGCCTCAAAATACCAGGCATGAATGCCGCCGATATCGTTGGTGGCGCTCTGACCATCAATCTTGCTGGCTTTGCGGGCCAGTTGCCAGAGCGGCATAGCGATCATCCGGGCCAGAATCACCGCCACCAGCAAGGTCAGAAGCGCGAAGGGAACCGAGTGTTTCAGGACTTTAAGTATCAGACCCGACAGCGGTTGCAACGTCGCGTCTACCGGTTTTAGCGCCACGACCATCCAGCCCGTGGTCGGAACGATGGCATAGCCCGCCAGCCGGGTGGGTTTGTCGGTTTCCGTTAACACCAGTGAACCGTTGTCTTTTTCCTGCCGTTCGCGGTCGCTCAACAGCGGCGGTATGGTTTTGCCAACCAGTTGCCGGTTCTGGTGATAGAGCACCTGATTATTGCTGTCGAGCACAAAGACGCTGGTGCCGTCCCGGTAAAACTGTTCACCCAGCAGGGCATTCAGAATGCTTTTCTTTTTCAGGTAAATGGTGCCGCCGACATAACCGAGATAGTGTCCCTGACTGTTCCAGATGGGCCATGAAACAAAGATAAGCAGGTTATTGGCGGCGGAAACCGTGGGCTTGCTGATCATGGGCTGCCGGGTTTGCAGCGCTTCACGTGACGCATCACTGGTCAGGTGCATGCCGGTCAGGGTCAGCGACTCCGGCGAGATGGCCCGCACCGTACCGTTTTCATCCACGACGGCCACCGAGTTAAAACTGTCCGTCTGCTCGCGCAGGCGATTCACTTCCGTTTTTAACAGTTCTTCGTTATCGAAATCCTTTCCCAGTACATTGGCACTAAAGTGCAACTGTGACTGCGCCAGACGAAAAAAAACCTCACTGGTCGAGGCCAGCTTAGCCGCGTAGGCGCGGTTGGCTTCCAGCGTACTGTCGATCAGCACCATGCGCTGCACGCGCCATGTGGCATATAAATTATTGGCCAGGGTGATAACGATGCTGATGATGACCAGCAGCGCAATAAGCGTGCGTAAATCAGCTCTTGGACGGAAATTCATTAACATGGCGTTGACGCCACAGTGCGAAAATTCATTGTGCTGTGCCTGGCTCTGTTGTTTTTATCATATCGCGGTTCTACAGCCTGTAAGTCTACACGCTGTAGGACATTTTGAGCAGGCTTAAGCACAGTACAGTTCAAAAAATCGCCCTGACGCGCATTTAATCGATTAAACCGTTTTCGTCATAGAAGGGCCAGGGGCCGTCGTAGTCGCCGATTGCGCACTGGTGGGTGGTCATGCCCTGCTCCCGTTGCCAGCGATGCAGCAAAAACCCCGCCGGTTCCAGCACAAAATTGGCCGGGCCATCCGGTTGCAGATCCAGCGCAACCTGGTGAGAAACGCCGGGCGCAATACAGGCCAGCGTGCCGGCAAACCGCGTCTGAACAGCCCGATGTACATGCCCACACAGCACCCGTTCAACCTGGGGATGGCGGGCAATAATCGCCGCCAGTGCTTCGGGCTGACGTAATCGCTGACGGTCCATATGATCAATACCGCAGACAAACGGCGGATGGTGCAGCATCACCAATGTGGGCATGTCTGGTGACGCAGTGAGTGCGTCATCCAGCCAGCGAAGCTGCCGATCATCAAGTTCACCCCATGGCTGGTGCGGCACGCTGGAATCCAGCGCCAGTAGCTGGACGTCCCTGACGATAAGCCGCCAGTTGAGCGTCGGGCCCTGTTGCAGATAAGTGTGATCGGGAAACGCGGCCCGCAGGGCCTGACGGTCGTCATGATTACCTGCCATCAGGTAAAAGGGCCGTTCCAGCCCCTCCAGCGCCTGGCGCAGCGTCTGGTACTCTGCGGCGGTGCCGAAATCCACCAGGTCACCGGTAATCACGACCACGTCAGGACGCGGTTGCAGTGCATTCAGCGTGGCGATGGCCCGCAGTAACGCCGTGTGCGTATCGACTTTCTTATACGACAAACGCCCCTGCGCTTTAATATGTAAGTCACTGATCTGTGCGATCAGCGTAGGATTAGCGGACACTCTTTCACTCCTTAAGCGGTAAATTCCAGCGCGGCCTGCCCGGCCAGTGACCAGCTGATACGCTGCCCGGCATGCCAGTTTTCGCGCGCGTGACGCTCGACCTGGATGGGCTTATCCAGGCCAATATCGATCTGCAGACGTTGAGAGGCACCGAGAAAGGTGCTGGCGACGATACAGCCGTGTCGGGCATAGCGCCCCGCTTCTGCCAGCAGGACATCCTCTGGACGACAGAATCTCACCGGCTGCCCCTGCTCATCGGTTTCAATGCAGTTAATCGCGCCCACGAAGTCCGCCACAAAGCGCGAAGCCGGACGCTGATAAATGGCCTGCGGCGTCGCAATCTGGACCAGGCGGCCCTGCTCCATGACCGCAATGCGGTCGCCCAGTGCCATGGCTTCCTGCTGATCGTGCGTCACATAGACGGCGGTAATCGCCAGCTTTTTTAGCAGATCGCCGATGTCTGCGCGCAGGCGTTCGCGCAGTTTGGCGTCCAGCGCCGCCAGCGGCTCATCAAAGAGCAACACTTTAGGCCGGGCCGCCAGGGCTCTTGCCAGCGCAACGCGCTGCTTCTGACCACCAGAGAGTTTATCGATATGGCGCTGGGCCAGTGCAGTCAGATCGACCAGTTCCAGCATCTCCTGGACTCGTGCCTCGCGTTCGGCACGCGGGACGCCCTGCACTTTCAGGCCGTAGGCCACGTTTTGCGCCACGTTGAGATTGGGAAACAGCGCATAGTTTTGGAACACCATCCCGACGTTACGTTTTTCAATCGGCAAATCGGTCACGTTGCGATCGTCAAACCAGACTTCACCCGGCGCATCGGTACGTTCCAGGCCACTGATAATGCGCAACGTCGTGGTTTTGCCACAGCCCGATGGCCCCAGCAGCACCAGGGTTTCGCCAGCGTGCACGCTGAGATCCAGAGGATGCAGCGCCTGGTGGTGCGCAAAACGGCGCGCGCAGCCGCGCAACGTAACGTTAACAGCATCGTTATTCATGCCTTTTCCTCGCTGAGTGGCTGACGTGACTGACGTTCAAGCCAGTGATTACAGGCGTTAAGCATCAGCAGCAGGGGTAAAATCATTAAAATGAAGATCAAGGTGTACGCCGAGCCGACTTCCAGCCGCATGGAGGCATAGCTGTCGGCCAGGCCCACAGGCAGCGTTTTGGTCAGCGGTGTATGTAACATCCAGGTAATATTGAATTCGCCGACCGACAGCGTCGTCACCATAAAAGCCCCGGCAAGAATGCCGTTACGGCAGTTGGGAACCACTACGGTGAAAAAACGCTGCCAGAAGCCTGCCCCCAGGCTGGCGGCTGCCTCTTCCAGTCGGGGCAACTGGATAGCCTGCATCACGGCCAGAACCGGGCGAATCATAAACGGCAGCGTAAACAGCACATGGCCAATCAGGATAAAGACCCAACTGTCGCGCAGGCCGGAAAACTGGCCGTACAGCAGGATAATCCCCAGCGCCGTCGCAAGGCCTGGTAGCGCCACGGGCAGCATCAGGCACTCTTCAATACGTGACGACCAGCGCGATGGCGACTTGAGTAATCCCCAGGCGGCGGGCACGCCGACAACTATCGTGACAAGCAAACAGCTCACCGCGATCATCAGCGACAGCCAAAACGTGTCGCTGTACATGTCCCACACCTGTTCAACCCACTTCAACGTCAGCCCGCTACGCAGGCCGACAAAGTCGTTTTGCGTGACGCCCGCCAGCATGGATAACACCACCGGCACAATCATGAACAGGGCGGTCAGCGTCGTGATCGCGATTTGCAGCCAGAACAGTCCACGCCGTTTCATGAGGTCTTCTCCTCCCGGGATTGGGTCAGTACACGTGCCAGCATCAATCCCAGCCAGGCCACCGCGCCCATGACCACCGACAGCGCCGCCGCCGTGGCGAAGTTGGCATAGTTAGTAAACTCGCCGTAAATCGTGAGTGGCAGTACGCTCAGGTCGGTGCCCAGCGTAAAGGCGGTGCCGAATGCGCCCATACTGGTGGCAAAACACAGTGCACCGCTGGAGAGCAGTGCCGGTTTCAGACCCGGCACAATCACGTCACAAATAATGCGCCACTGGCTGGCGCCCAATGAGCGAGCGGCCTCCTCCAGCGAACGATCCAGTTTTTCACTGGCGGCGACCAGCGTGACAATGGCACGGGGCAGTGAAAAGTAGAGATAGCCAATAAACAGCCCCGTAAGCGAGTAGGCCAGCGTCCAGCGTTCATGAACCAGTTGCATACTGATCTGCGCCAGCACGCCCTGCCGTCCCGCCAGCATCACCACTAAAAATCCGACCACCACGCCGGGGAACGCCAGGGGGAACGTGAGCAACGCCAGTAAGGTGCCGCGCCCGGCGAAGCGCTGGCGAGCCAGAAAACAGCCCACCACGCTGGCAATCGCGAGCGTGACCAGTGTGACCGCCAGCGACAACAGGACGGTGTTAAACAGGCTTTGCAGATACTGGGGCTGGGTAATCACTGTCCAGTAACCACTGTGCCGGGTGCTGCGATCCGACGTCATGCCCATCTGTAATAAACGGGCAAAAGGCAACAGCCAGAAGGCGGCAAAAAACAGTAAGGCCGGCAGCAGCATCCATGGCCAGTTGGCCCCCTGCTCACGTCGGCGAGACCGGTGGCGCGAGGCCACCGGTAAACCGCTGCGGGCATTCGACAAGGCCATTACCGAATCTCACTCAAATAACGGGCAGAGAAGGCTTTCTGTGCATCAGCCATCTGCTGGTAGTCAACAGTATGGGCGCGCGCGTAATCGCTGTCGGGCAGGAAGCGCTTTTTAGCCTCTGCGGACATCGCAGAAGGCCGCACCGGGCGCAGATAGGCGTTAGCCCAAATCGCCTGCCCTTTATCCGACAGCACGTAGTCCATCACTTTCTTGCCATTGGCAGCATGCGGGGCGTTTTTTACCAGACTGATGACGTAAGGCACCGTCACCGTGCCTTCCTGAGGAATGACAAAGACGACGTTGGCGTGATCTTTATACTTCGCGCGATAGGCATTGAAGTCGTAATCCAGCAAAATCGGGATTTCGCCAGAGATAAGGCGGGCATAGGCGGTTTGTTTAGGCACAATCGGCTTGTTGGCCTGCAGCTTTTTGAACCACGTCAGCGCGGGGGTAAAATCCTGCATCGTGCCCCCTTTCGCCTGGTTCACCGCCACGGCGGCGACATAACCGACAAACGCACTGGCGGGATCCAGATAACCCACCATGCCTTTGTATTCTGGCTTCAGCAGGTCGTCCCAGGACGTTGGCACCGGCGCGCCGCCCAGAGCATCGACGTTAACCATAAACCCCATGGTGCCAGAGTGCAGCGCGACCCACTTACCCTGCGGGTCTTTCATCCCTGCCGGAACCTGATCCCAGTTGGCGGGTTTGTAGTCGGTCACCACGCCCGCCTGTGCCGCCTGAATCCCAAAACTGACACCGTAATACACCACATCGGCGACGGGGTTATTTTTTTCGGCGACGAGCTGCGCCAGGGCCTGGCCGGAGTTTTTATTATCCTGCGGCACGACAATACCGGTGTCTTTTTTGATCGCCTGGAGCTGTGTCGCCCAGTCCGCCCATTCCGGTGGGCAGTTGTAGCAAATCGCATTCTCCTCGGCCTGCGCCAGCGGGCTGGATAATGCACAGGCGGTAAGCAACGCCGCGCTGGCAAACAGCGCAATTTTATTGTGTGTAGACATGATGTTTTCCTGATGTTGAAGAATGAAAAATTGCTGCGATGCTCTCGCCTGAACGCAGGTGGTGGTCCAGTAAGCGCGAAGCCTCAGCAGACGAATCGAGAAGCATATCGATGGCGCAGGCACCCAACCGCTCGCTGGGCTGCACCACGCTGGCCAGTGAAGGCGAAAGCTGTTCACCGATGGCAATACCATCGAAGCCCATAACAGACAGCTGTAGCGGTACGTTAATGCCTGCACGCGCGGCCGCCCCCATCAGGCTGATGGCCAGGAGGTCGTTACTGCAAATTACGGCGGTCAGCGGATCGCTGCCCGTCATCAACGGTAAAAAGGGATCGAACAGGGCGTGAATGTGGCTGGGCATATCAACCAGCGCGCTGGGCGTAAAGCCTGCCTGCTGCATCGCATCGCAATAGCCGAGGTAGCGCTGACGTGCACGGTCAGACTGCAACATCGGCCCTGCCGCCATGACAATATGCCGATGGCCCAGCGCGATCAGGTGCGCAGTGGCTTCTGCCATTGCCCGGCGGTTATCCACACAGACGCTGCGCCAGGCGGTGTTCTGCGGCATGTTATGCGCCAGAACGAAAGGCATGCGGGCTTCAGCCAGGGTGGGTAATACGGCGCTGCTGTCAGCATCTGACACGGTCAGGACCATCCCTGCTACGCGCTGACGCAGCATGTGTTCAACGATCGCCGCCTCACGTTCTGGCTGATAATCCGTTGTCGCGACCAGCAGGCCATAACCCGCCAGCCGGGCCTGGTGCTCCATCGCCTGAAGCTGTAACGCAAACACCGGGTTACTGAGTGATGGCAGCAGTACGCCCAGAGTGGTCGAACTCTGCGTGCGGAGCTGGCGCGCAATATGGTTGGGGCGAAAACCCAGTGCTTCCGAGGCATCCAGCACCTTTTTCAGCGTGCCGGGTTTAAGCAGATGGGGATCGGAAAAGGCACGTGCGGCGGTGGCGCGCGAAACCCCAGCCCGTTCTGCCACACGAATTAAGTCACTCATTTCACCCTCGTCAGTCGCCAATGAGATCGATCTCATTGGCGCTTACACTAAAGGCGTTTTATGACATGCACATCGCGGAAAGATGACGTTAAGGTGACAGCGGCGCGCACCGCCATCGCGAGACTTACAGCATCAAAAAGGCATAACCCTGGTTTTGCAGCGTGGCAACGGTGGTGCCGCTGGAGATCGTGTGGGTGACGCGCGTATCAATCCAGTCACGCTCGAAATGGTGAAACGCCACTGACTGATCGCAAATGGACACTTTCACGCCCGCCTTTTCCAGTGCGCTAATTAACTGAAGGTTAGGATTATCCACCCCGTATGCTTTATGAAACTGTTCATTATTCAGTGCGGCGGGAACGGCATCACTGTTAATTGACACGACGAAATTCAGTTTATCTAACGGTACACCTGCGGCGTAATAGAGATTCGTGACGCGTGCCACGCGCTCCAGCCCCAGATTAGGCCGACGAATATCGCCTTCACTGCGATTAATTTGAAAAACAATTTTATTACTGAGATCCGCTACCGTGCCGGGTTTATACGCGGGTGTATCCACATAATGTATTTTTCCATAGCCCTGAATGGCCGGAGTGCTCCAGTAATCACTGGGTTCTGTTTTACTGGCAAATTTACCGCTGACCTTGTCGACTAATACTGGCAACTGCATAACATTCCCGCCAATAAATCCCGCTACCGCCGCTACCACAATAAAGGCTGCTGGTCGCATCACTCACTCTCCTGCTGTTTAAATCTGATGTATACCGTGCTACCGCAACGTCGGCGGCTCCTGAAGATGACGGCGGCTTATCTATATCACAGTGGTACAGCGCGGAGAGCAGCTGAAATTCTTAATAGCATTTTGTCGGGACGGCCATAAAATAAAAACGGAGCGTGATAAAAAGTATTTTTTATCGACCGTGTTTTTTCTTTCTTATTTAAGATGGTTCATAAAGCGTGTCACGGTTCCTGATTGGATAACGCGATTTCCTGGCGCTTCCTTGCCAGCCATAAATAGCCTGTCGGCAATAAAGGCATTTTCACCATCAATATTTTTAATTTACCTTTCTGATAATCGTTACGGTACAGGGCCTTTTTTTCAGAGAATACCTGGGAAAATGGCCAGTATGTTCAGTTTTTTTGTTGCTTTTCAGCGCGTCCGCCTTGTGGCTACCCGGCCCGCATGTCAGTCCGCATGTATCTTTGTATTCGGCCCTTGCGTTTATGCCAACGTTGTCGGCCATTTTCATCCGGACAGGCTGTTATTCAGGCGCTTTGCAGATCATTGTACCGTCAAATTTTTTCGTCAGGTTTGAAGCATTATCACAATCCTGCCGCGCAGTGGGCGCGATAACGTCATTTCATTCTTCATGCCCTGTGGTTAAGATACGCAGAACGCCTCGCTATTCGTGGGTAAAACAGAACATATTAGCGGCTTACCTGTCCCATTCAGGGATTCATTACAGGATTCAGGCATGTTGAACCGGTTAAAAAAAACGCTGATTGCTGCGCTACTCCCTGCACTCACGTTATCCTGTCCGCTGACCTCGCAGGCGGATATCAGCGACTCCCTGCCGGATATGGGCACGACCGCAGGCTCTACGCTGTCGATTAATCAGGAGTTGCAGATGGGGGATTTCTATGTGCGGCAACTACGTGCCAGCGCCCCGCTGATTAACGATCCCCTGCTAAATCAGTACATCAATCAGCTCGGTCAACGGCTGGTTTCTCACGCGGACGCGGTTAAAACGCCTTTCCACTTTTTCCTGATTCAAAATGATGAACTTAACGCCTTTGCGTTTTTTGGTGGCAATGTGGTGTTGCACGCCGCGCTATTCCGCTTCACCGATACTGAAAGCCAGCTGGCCTCGGTGATGGCGCACGAGATCTCCCACGTGACGCAGCGCCACCTGGCGCGGGCGATGGAAGATCAAAAGCGCAATGCCCCGCTGACCTGGGTAGGGGCTTTGGGCTCGATCCTGCTGGCGATGGCCAGCCCACAGGCGGGCATGGCCGCCTTAACCGGTACACTGGCGGGTACCCAGCAGGGCATCATCAGTTTTACGCAGAATAACGAACAGGAAGCCGACCGTATTGGTATTCAGGTTTTGCAGCGCGCGGGCTTTAACCCGCAGGC
The DNA here is from genome assembly GCF_043545505.1 of Pantoea sp. SGAir0183. Lineage (NCBI taxonomy): Bacteria > Pseudomonadati > Pseudomonadota > Gammaproteobacteria > Enterobacterales > Erwiniaceae > Pantoea > Pantoea sp. SGAir0183. The sequence continues at coordinate 1,199,307 of NZ_CP028053.1, read as the reverse complement.
CATGCCGGACTTTCTGCAAAAACTGGCCGATCAGAGCCGGTTTTCTTCCAAACCGCCTGAAATTCTGCTGACTCACCCCTTACCAGACAGCCGTCTCGCCGATGCGCGCAACCGGGCAAACCAGATGCGCGCGGTGGTAGTCCAGTCTTCTCAGGACTTTTATCTGGCAAAGGTGCGCACGTTGGGCATGTATCCGACCGGCCGTAATCAACTGACCGATGAGTTACTGAACCAGTATGCCAACGGTAATGCACGCGAGCAGCTGGCTTCCCGGTACGGTAAGGCGGTGCAGTTTTTGCAGGCCAAAAACTATGGCGAAGCCAAAAGGATTGTGACGCCACTTTTGGCTAAGCAGCCTGAAAACGTCTGGCTGCTTGACCTGATGACGGATATTGATATCGGCCTGAATCAGCCACAGCAGGCCATTGCACTGTTGACCGCGACGCAGGCGGCTAAAACCAGCCCGGTCGTTCAGCTCAACCTGGCGAACGCTTATGTTGAAGCGAAGCAACCCGCCAATGCCAGCCGCATTCTGAACCGCTATACATGGACACACAAAGATGACACCAACGGATGGGATTTGCTGGCTCAGGCTTCAGCACAGCAGGGCCATACCGACGAAGAGCTGTTTGCCCGTGCCGAAAGTCTGGCCTTAAATGGTCAGATCGCTCAGGCCATCAGTGCCCTGAGCCAGGCCAGTGCCCAGGTGCCGCTGGGGAGCCTGAAACAGGCGCGTTATGATGCGCGCATCGATCAGTTGCGCCAGTTGCAGCAACGCTTCAAGCAATATCAGAAAGGATAAGCAGTATGGTGACGCTTTATCATAATCCCCGTTGCAGTAAGAGTCGGGAAACTCTGGCACTGCTGGAGCAGCGTGGCATCCAGCCGGTGATTGTGCGCTATCTGGAGACGCCGCCCGACAAAGCGACGTTGCAGATTCTGCTGCAGAAACTGGGCATGGAGAGCGCGCGTCAGTTGATGCGCCGCAACGAACCGACCTATACCGCCCTGGCGCTGGATCAGGCAGCGTTAAGCGAAAGCGCTTTGCTGGACGCGATGGTGGAAAATCCCATTCTGATTGAGCGGCCCATTGTGATCAATGGCGATCGGGCCCGCTTAGGCCGTCCGCCCGAGGCGGTACTGGCGATTCTTTAAAGCCCAAGCGTTTCTTTAACAAACGGGATCGTGAGTTTGCGTTGCGCACTGATAGAGGCGCTATCCAGACGATCCAGCGTATCAAACAGCGTGCGCATCTCCCGATCCAGCCGCTTCAGTAAAAACCGGCCGACGTCTTCAGGCAGTTCGAACCCACGCAGTCCGGCGCGAAGCTGTAAAGCCTGTAACTTATCTTCATCGGAGAGCGGCTGCAGACGGTAGATTTGCCCCCAGTCGAGCCGTGATGCCAGATCGGGTAAATGCAGGTTCAGCTGACGCGGTGGGCGATCGCCGGTAATAAAGAGCCGGGTATTGCCGGTTTCCAGGATGCGGTTATAGAGATTAAAAATCGCCATTTCCCAGGTTTCTTCTCCCGCGATGCATTCGATATTGTCGATGCAAACCAGCGGCAGTTGTTCCATGCCGTCCAGCACCTCTGGAACAAACCAGGTGCGCTTATCCAGCGGTACATAGCCCACGGCTTCACCACGCGCGGACATTTCAGCGCAGGCAGCGTGCAGCAGATGGCTGCGCCCTCCTCCTTCGCGCGACCAGAAGTAGAGATAGCTGCCATGTTGTTGGCTTAGCGCCCCCTTGATCGCAGCGATCAGCGAGGGGTTTTCCCCCGGCCAGAAGCTGGCAAAGGTTTCGTTGTCAGGTAGATAGAGTGGCAATGACAATTGTGCCGGCGTGTTCAGAAGCACCTCAGCAAGCGAACAGGCAAAAATCGGGGGCAGTCTATCATAGTTTTTGCGAAGAGATGAATCGGGCGTCCCTGCCCGCGTCTTCAGGCCTTCATCATGACGATGTGTCGCGTGTCTCTTCTGCATCAAGCACCACTTCTTCCGGGCGCAGCAGGGAAATGACGCGGAAAATCAACGCCAGCGCAACGCCAACCAGCGTCGCCAGCGCCATCCCTTTCAGCTCGGCGGCACCGATGTGCACTTTCGCGCCGCTGACGCCAATGATCAGGATCACGGAGGTCAGAATCAGGTTTTGCGCTTTGTTGTAGTCCACTTTGGATTCGATCAGGACACGAATACCGGAGGCACCGATGACGCCGTACAGCAGCAAGGAGACGCCGCCCATGACCGGCACCGGGATCGCCTGTATAGCCGCTGCCAGTTTGCCCACGCAGGAGAGCAAAATCGCGAAAATGGCCGCGCCGCCAATCACCCAGGTGCTGTAAACGCGGGTAATGGCCATTACGCCGATATTTTCACCATAGGTGGTGTTTGGCGTGGATCCAAAGAAACCCGAAATGACGGTCGATAAACCGTTGGCGAACATGGAACGATGCAGGCCGGGATCACGGACCAGATCACGCTTAACAATATTGGCCGTGACCACAAGGTGGCCCACGTGTTCGGCGATCACCACCAGCGCGGCGGGCAGGATCGTTAACATCGCCACCCATTCAAAACGCGGCGTATAAAACGTCGGTAATGCAAACCACGGCGCACTTTCCACGCCGCGCCAGTCCACAATGCCCATAAAAGCGGAAAGCGCGTAGCCCACCAGCACGCCGATCAAAATCGGGATAATGGCCATAAAGCCACGAAATAACACCGAGCCAAAAACGGTGACGGCCAGGGTGACCAGCGAAATCAGCACGGTTGTCCCGTCAGGCGCATGACCTTCAGCAGGGAGCAGGCCTGCCATGTTTGCTGCGACGCCCGCCAGCTCCAGACCAATGACCGCCACGATAGCGCCCATTGCAGCAGGCGGAAACATCACATCCAGCCAGCCGGTACCGGCTTTTTTGACGATCAACGCGACCAGACAGAACAGCACGCCGCAGAGAATAAATCCCCCCAGCGCCACTTCGTAGCCCAGCGGCAGCAGGAGTAAAACAGGTGAAATAAAGGCAAAACTGGATCCCAGATAAGCGGGGATCTTGCCTTTACAGATAAACAGATACAGCAGCGTCCCGACACCGTTAAACAGCAGTACCGTAGCCGGGTTGATATGAAAGAGGATGGGTACCAGCACCGTTGCGCCGAACATGGCGAACAGATGTTGCAGGCTGAGCGGAATCGTTTGCAGTAATGGCGGCCGTTCGCTAACGCCGATAGCGCGACGAGTCATTAAAAGTCCCCTTGAGTTGATAGTCTGTTTTTGGTCAAAAAAAAGCCGACTCTCTGGTCGGCTGATGAAGGTTATTGGCTGTTGCGAAAAAAAGCAGCTCGGCCTGCGCCTGCAGGCTGACAGCAAGGTGCTGCATGAAGCCGCCTGAACAGGTCACTATTTGGTGCCGAAAATCTTATCGCCCGCGTCACCCAGGCCCGGAATGATGTAACCCTTGTCGTTCAGGCCCTGGTCCACGGAGGCGGTGTACAGCTCCACGTCCGGGTGCGCTTTCTCCAGTGCGGCAATGCCTTCTGGCGCAGCGACCAGCACCAGCACTTTAATGCTGCTGCAGCCGGCTTTTTTCAGGAGATCGATAGTGGCGATCATGGAGCCGCCCGTCGCCAGCATCGGATCGACCACCAGCGCCAGGCGCTCTTCAATGTTGGACACCAGCTTCTGGAAATAAGGTACAGGCTCCAGCGTTTCTTCGTCACGGTACACGCCTACCACGCTGATGCGCGCGCTGGGCACGTGCTCCAGTACGCCTTCCATCATGCCCAGACCGGCACGCAGGATGGGCACAACGGTGATTTTTTTGCCTTTAATTTGATCAACCTGAACCGGGCCATTCCAGCCCTCAATGGTGACCTTTTCGGTTTCCAGATCGGCCGTGGCTTCATAGGTCAGCAGACTGCCCACTTCAGAGGCCAGCTCACGGAAACGCTTCGTACTGATATCATGCTCACGCATCAGTCCCAGTTTATGTTTGACCAGCGGGTGTTTAACTTCCACGATCTTCATTGTTGTTCTCCCGGAGTGAGTTGAGCTAAAAAAAATCGCGGGATTATACCGCCTTTTTAACATCGCGCCACATGTGCTTGCGCAATCCACCGCATAAAATAAGGATTGATGAAAATTGTCGGGGACGCAATCTGAGACTCGCAAACGTTTGCCTGCGCTGATAGAATTGCCGCGCTTTATATTAAACCACCAACCGCAACTCGCGTGGGGACCTCGCAGTGACCGATAAGACCTCTCTCAGCTACAAAGACGCCGGTGTTGATATTGATGCTGGTAACGCTCTGGTTGACCGTATTAAAGGCGTAGTGAAAAAGACGCGTCGCCCGGAAGTCATGGGTGGACTAGGCGGCTTCGGTGCGCTTTGTGCGCTGCCGCAAAAATACCGTGAGCCTGTGCTGGTCTCCGGCACCGATGGCGTGGGCACCAAGCTGCGTCTGGCGATGGATCTCAAACGTCACGATGCCATTGGTATCGATCTGGTTGCTATGTGTGTTAACGACCTGGTGGTACAGGGCGCGGAGCCTCTCTTCTTCCTGGATTACTACGCGACCGGCAAGCTGGATGTGGACACCGCATCGGCGGTCATCACCGGTATCGCCGAAGGTTGTCTGCAGTCAGGCTGTGCGCTGGTGGGCGGCGAAACCGCTGAAATGCCGGGCATGTATCATGGCGAAGATTACGATGTCGCGGGCTTTTGCGTCGGTGTGGTTGAAAAGTCAGAAATCATTGACGGTAGCAAGGTTCAGGACGGTGATGTGCTGATCGCCCTGGGCTCAAGCGGCCCGCACTCAAATGGCTATTCCCTGGTGCGTAAGATTCTGGAAGTCAGCGGCACCGATCCGTTGGTTGAGCAACTGGAAGGCAAACCGCTGGCCGATCACTTACTGGCGCCGACGCGCATATACGTCAAAAACATCCTCAGCCTGATTGAGCAGGTGGATGTGCACGCGATTGCTCACCTCACCGGTGGCGGTTTCTGGGAAAACATTCCGCGTGTCCTGCCCGACAATACTCAGGCGGTGATTGACGAGAAAAGCTGGCAGTGGCCTGCCGTGTTCGGCTGGATGCAGCAGGCGGGCAATGTCAGTCGTCATGAGATGTATCGTACCTTCAACTGCGGCGTGGGCATGATCATCGCGCTGAGCCCGGCTGACGCAGATAAGGCCGTTGACCTGATGCGTGCTGCCGGGGAAAACGCCTGGAAAATTGGTGTGATTAACGCCTCAGACTCGGAAGAGCGTGTGGTTATTCATTCATGAAAAAGCTGGTTGTACTGATTTCGGGTAACGGAAGTAACCTTCAGTCCATCCTCGACGCCTGTGCAAACGGGCGTATTCACGGCAGCGTCGCTGCCGTGTTCAGTAACAAAGCCTCCGCCTATGGTTTAGTTCGCGCGCAGGAGGCCGGAATCCCGGCAAAAGCGCTGGATGCACGTGACTTTAACGATCGCGACAGTTTTGATCGGCAGCTGATGCGTGAGATCGATGCGTATGCACCGGATCTGGTGGTGCTGGCGGGTTATATGCGCATTCTGAGTCCGGGCTTCGTGGCGCATTACTCTGACCGTCTGCTGAACATTCACCCGTCGCTGCTGCCGAAATACCCCGGTCTGCATACGCACCGCCAGGCGCTGGAAAACGGCGATAAGGAGCACGGTACATCCGTGCACTTCGTGACCGATGAACTGGATGGTGGCCCGGTCATTTTGCAGGCCAGGGTGCCGGTGTTTGCTGAAGACAGCGAGGCCGAGATTACCGAACGCGTTCAGCATCAGGAACATGCCATCTACCCACTGGTAATTAACTGGTTTACCGAAGGCCGACTGACCATGCGTGAGGGAAAAGCCTGGCTGGATGGTCATCCCTTACCCGCTCAGGGCTACGCCCACGATTAATGCTCAGGGAGCCAGGCTCCCTGCCCTTTCAACCGTAACGCCCGGTGATGTAATCTTCCGTCCGGCGCACCTGTGGTGTGGTGAAAATCCTGTCTGTGGTGTCAAACTCCACCAGCGATCCCTGATGCATAAAGGCTGTGTAATCCGACACGCGTGAAGCCTGCTGCATGTTGTGGGTGACCAGCACCAGCGTGAAATGCTGCCTGAGCGTACTCATCAGTTCTTCGATCACCAGGGTAGAAATCGGGTCCAGCGCGGATGTTGGCTCATCAAGTAACAGGACGTCCGGCTCAATCGCAATAGCGCGGGCGATAACCAGCCTTTGTTGCTGCCCCGTGGAAAGCGTCAGCGCATTCTGTGCCAGCTGATCTTTCACCTCGCCCCACAGCGCCGCCGCCCGGAGTGCCCGTTCACAGGCTTCATTCAGTACGCGCTTATCGCGCACCCCTTGCAGCCGCAGTCCGTACACCACATTTTCGTAAACCGATTTGGGAAACGGATTGGGCCGCTGAAACACCATCCCGACCCGGCGACGCAGCGCAGAGACATCCTGAGCAGGTCGCATAATCGACTGCTGATCCAGCAGAATGTCCCCTTCAATGCGGCAGCGATCAATCACGTCGTTCATACGATTAAAGCAGCGCAGCAGCGTTGATTTGCCACAGCCGGACGGGCCAATCAATGCGGTGATGCGATTTTTGGGCAGTTGCAGCGAGACATCCTGAAGCACCTGGCGCTCACCGTACCAGAGCGACAGATGATCAACGGTTAGCGCAATATCAGTTTCGGGCATCATAGTCATCGTCAGTTATTGAGTCATCAGGCGATAGCGTTCACGCAGGCGGTGACGCAGGCCCATAGCTAACAGGTTCAGCAACAGAATAATGAGCACCAGAAGCAGCGCCGTGGCGAAAACCAGCGGCCGGTCGGCTTCGGTATTAGGGCTCTGAAAGGCGAGATCGTAGATCTGAAAGCCCAGATGCATAAATTTTCTGTCGAGGTGCAGGTAAGGGAACACCGCATCTACCGGCAGTTCCGGCACCATTTTAACCACGCCCACCAGCATCAGAGGCGCGGTCTCGCCTGCGGCACGTGCCACGGCCAGAATCAGGCCGGTTAACATGGCCGGAACGGCCATAGGCAATACCACGTTCCAGAGCGTTTCGGCCTGGGTCGCCCCCAGCGCCAGCGAGCCCTGCCGAAGACTGTCGGGAATGCGGGAAAGCCCTTCTTCCGTCGCGACAATCACCACCGGCAAGGTCAGCAGGGCCAGTGTCAGCGACGCCCACAGCAAACCGGGCGTACCAAATGTCGGGGCGGGCAAGGTGCTGCTGTAAAACAGCTGGTCCACCGTGCCGCCCACCAGCCAGACAAAAAAGCCCAGCCCAAATACGCCATAAACAATCGAGGGTACGCCCGCCAGGTTGACCACGGCGATGCGTACCAGACGGGTCAACGCGTTGCGTTCCGCATATTCATGTAGCCACAGCGCCGCGATAACGCCCAGCGGCATCACAACTACAGACATCAGCAGCACCATGAGCACCGTGCCAAATATCGCCGGAAACACGCCAAACTCGCTTTCTCCTTCGGCAGGCGAATCGCTAATAAAGCGCCACACCTGCTGGCAGAAATGCCCCATTTTTTGCGTCAGGCTCATCGCGTTGGGTTGCCAGGCTTCCACAATCTGCGACAGGGGAATGCGATGATCAGTGCCGTTCACATCGCGCAGAATCAGCGCATCACGCTGGCTTTCCGCTTGCAGGCTGTTCAGCCTGTCATTGAGCTGAAGAAGGCGGCGTTGCAGCGCCGCCTGGTTGGCCTCGTATTCTGACTGCGCCTGCAAATCGAACTGCTTTGCCGCGCGCTGATGCTCAGCCTGATCGTCCAACTGGTCCAGTTGTTCATTCAACCGGGCAATATCGACCCGACGCATCTCGCTGGCCTGCTGCTCGATAAGCTTTACCTGTTCAAGGCGCTGTTGCAGAAGCGCCATAATGTCTTTTGCCGTAAGAACATCATTCTCTTCCCGCAGGCCGACAAACCAGCCATAGGCATTCCCCTGACTGCGGCGCTGCAGCACCATCACGTCGTCCGGCTGGCTGACAATCGGTGCCTGCTGACTCAGTACCGCCCGAAAGTCAGGCGCGGCCCAGTCCCGGTTGCCTGTCTTAATCAGATAGCGATGTACGTCGCCCGGTTTGCCGTCTGACGCGGCGGCAGGCGCCGGATAATGCGATTGCCGCTCAAGCGTTTCGCCCAGTACACGGGTTTTGCTGCCATCAGGCAGTGTGAACTGATAGAGATCGACGGGATGGGGCCAGAACGCGCGCAGCCCCTGCCATCCCAGCAGCGCGATCAACAGGGTAAAGGCCAGTAAACAGACCGTCACGGCACCCGCCGTAAGCCAACGCCAGCGATCGTTTTGTCGTATCGCCTTCATGCCTGCTCCTTATACTGGCTAAAACGCAGGCGCAGACGCTGGCGGATAAGCTCGGCAACCGTATTGATCATCAACGTGAAGACCAGCAGCACCAGCGCACTTAAAAACAGAATCCGGTAATGTGCGCTGCCAACGGCCGCCTCAGGCATTTCAATCGCGATATTGGCTGACAGCGTGCGCAGGCCACTGAACAGGCCGCCTTCAGTTTGCGGCGTGTTCCCGGTGGCCATTAAGAGAATCATGGTTTCGCCTACGGCCCGTCCGAAACCAATCATCAACGCGGCAAAAATGCCGGCCGACGCTCCCGGCAGCACGACCCGCGTCAGGGTTTGCCACGGCGTGGCGCCCAGCGCCAGTGAGCCCTGCCCCAGCGACGCCGGAACGCTGAACAGCGCATCTTCCGCCAGCGTAAAAATCATCGGCACCAGCGCAAACCCCATCGCCAGCGCCGCTATCAGCAGATTACGCTGCGCGTAATGCGGCAGCCAGTCACCGGCATCCGGCACGATAAGCGTGGGTAGCCAGAGCGTTAACGCCGCGACAATAAGCAGCACGGGCAGCAGCAGGATAACCTCATGGCCCGGCTGCCGCCAGCGGGCCGGTAAGCGGCGGGCCAGAATACCGCAGCCAAGCAGACTGCCCGCCAGCGTGACCGGCAGCAACAGAATTCCTGTTAATGCCTGACCGACATGGGGCGCTAACCATAATCCGGCAATCAACCCAATCACCACACTGGGCAACGCCCCCATCATCTCTATCGCAGGCTTCACCCAACGACGTAAACCGGGTGCCATAAACCAGGCGGTGTACATCGCGGCCGCCAGGGCAAGCGGCGTGGCAAAAAGCAGCGCCATACTGGCCGCTTTCAGCGTGCCCACCACCATCGGAATTAAACTGAACTTCGCCTGATAGCTGTCTCCGGCATTGGTGGACTGCCAGACCCAGTCGGCTTTGGGGTAGTTTTCATACCAGATTTTTTGCCAGAAGTTACGCCAGGTCACATCCGGCCAGGGATTGGTCAGTTTAAGGGTTTCCCAACCTGACGATCGCTCCAGCAACAGGCTGTCGCCCTGCGGCGAAAACTGCGCCTGCAGGATGCCGGGTGCTAACTGGTGTTGCAGAATGGGCCCATCCTGTTTGCTGGCAAAGACCTTAAGCAGGCCGGTTTGATCAAAGGTAGCGAAAACCCGGCGCTGCGCCTCACTGACGATCAGACCCTGTCCGGCGCTGTGTGCGAACGTGCGGATGGCGTGCAGGCGCAGGCCGTTATCGCCAGCAATGGAAAACCATTGCGTAATACCGTGACTGTCCTGAATTAGCAGCGTTTGGCCTCCGGCCAGTAACTGCATATGTTGGGGCGCTTCCGGCAGCATCTGCGTTTCCCGCAGCCAGGCCCGCCCGTCATCGATTTGCCAGACCCGCAGCAGGCGGCCTTCGGTGGTGTACAGCAGGTCGCCTTTAGGCGAAAGCACCAGATGCGCAGGCTGCAGACCCGGCAGCTGGATGAGCGCAGCCTGGCGGTTAGTTTCCAGCGTTAACAGACTGACGCCCGCGTCAGTGAGCGCTGCAATCCGCCATTGATCGGGACGAAGTGTGGCGACAGCCATTTCTTTTACGTCGCCCTGGGGCAGACGAAAGCCGCTATCGCCCAACGGAAAATGCCATTCGCCTTCGCCTTTGCTTATCACCGGCTGCAACAGGGTTAAACTGCCCTGTGCGTTGAGCAGCACCGTATTGCCATCGGCGCTCGTTACCACCTGTTGCGGCGCGGGCGTCAGCATCAGCGCGGGCTCAGGCGGTTGGCCATTCAGCGGTATAAATCGTGCCTTGCCATCACGACTGATACGCCAGCCAACGCTGCCTTTATTACCAATGGCCAGTGCGGGCGATGCATCCCAGAGCCGCTGATGACTGAGACTGTGCACACCCGGTGCGCTAAATAACGGCAGGACCACCCAGAGCAACCAAAAGAACAGCAGCATCATCAGTAACAGAATAGCGACCCCGCAGCACGTGACGAGGCGCCGCGTGTAACGGTCAATAGCACGACGTCGGCGATCGCTAAACTGGACGGGAATATGGTTTACGCTCATGCGGCCCTGATTATGCGGCGAAAATGAGTCGCTATGTTGCCCGTAGCGGCTTGATAAGACAACTTTTGCTGTTGGACAAGCTTGCCATACTCTCGCCATAATGCTGATGGATACTGTAGCGTCGTCAGTCCTGCAACCGTCATACGGAGTGAGAATGGGTCAGGTAAAGCTTTATATTGAAAAAGAAATGAGCTGGTTGTGCTTTAACGAACGTGTTTTGCAGGAAGCGGCAGACAAAAGTAATCCGCTGATTGAACGTATGCGTTTCTTAGGTATTTACTCAAATAACCTCGACGAATTTTACAAGGTCCGGTTTGCCGACCTGAAACGACGCATCCTGATTGGCGAAGAGCAAGGCTCCGCCAGTACACCGCGCCACCTGTTGAAGAAGATTCAGCAGCGCGTCCTGAAATCGGATCAGGAATTTGATGCGCTCTACAACGACCTGTTGCTGGAAATGGCGCGCAATCAAATCTTTCTGATTAACGAACGTCAGCTTTCACCTAATCAGCAAAGCTGGCTGCGTCACTACTTTAAGCATGAACTGCGTCAGCACATCACGCCGATCCTGATTACCCATGAAACCGACCTGACGGAGTTTCTGAAAGACGATTACACCTATCTGGCGGTCGAGATCATTCGCGGCAGCGATATTCAGTACGCGTTGCTGGAAATCCCGTCAGACAAGGTCCCGCGTTTTATTAACCTGCCTGCGGAGCCGCCGCGCCGCCGCAAGCCGATGATCCTGTTAGATAATATCCTGCGCTACTGCCTGGATGATATTTTCAAAGGTTTCTACGATTACGACACGCTGAACGCCTATTCAATGAAAATGACGCGCGATGCGGAGTACGATCTGGTCACCGAAATGGAGTCCAGCCTGCTGGAACTGATGTCCTCCAGCCTGAAACAGCGTCTGACGGCAGAACCTGTGCGTTTTGTCTATCAGCGCGATATGCCGGATTCTATGGTGGCGCTGCTGTGCGACAAGCTGTCGATTTCCAACTACGACTCCGTGCTGGCAGGCGGACGCTATCACAACTTCAAAGACTTTATCGGGTTTCCTAACGTCGGGAAAAACAACCTGATTAACCGTCCGATGCCGCAGATTCGCCACATTGGTTTTGACGGCTTCCGCAACGGTTTTGACGCCATTCGTAATCGCGACGTCCTGCTTTATTATCCGTATCACACGTTCGAGCATGTGCTGGAACTGCTACGCCAGGCATCATTCGACCCCAGCGTGCTGGCGATTAAAATTAATATTTACCGCGTCGCCAAGCATTCCCGCATCATGGATGCGATGATTCACGCCGCCTATAACGGTAAGAAAGTGACGGTGGTCGTCGAACTTCAGGCGCGTTTCGATGAAGAAGCCAACATTTACTGGGCTAAGCGCCTGACAGAAGCCGGTGTTCACGTTATTTTCTCGGCGCCTGGCCTGAAAATTCACGCCAAACTGTTCCTGATTTCCCGTCGTGAAGGCGAAGAAATCGTGCGCTATGCCCACATCGGCACCGGTAACTTTAATGAGAAAACCGCGCGTCTGTACACGGACTACTCGCTGCTGACCGCCGATGCGCGGATCACCAATGAAGTGCGCCGGGTCTTTAACTTTATCGAAAACCCGTACCGCCCGGTGACGTTTGATCACCTGATGGTTTCTCCGCAAAACTCACGTCGGATGCTGTATGATTTGATCGATAACGAGATTGCGAATGCCCAACAAAAGCGCCCCAGTGGCATAACTCTTAAAATTAACAACCTGGTGGACAAAGGGCTGGTAGACAGGCTTTATACGGCCTCCAGCGTTGGCGTAAATGTTAATTTACTGGTTCGTGGGATGTGCTCATTGATTCCGGACTTGCCTGGGATCAGTGAAAATATTCGTGTGATCAGTATCGTTGATCGCTTCCTGGAACATGACCGCGTTTATATCTTTGAAAACGGTGGAGACAAGAAAGTGTTTCTCTCCTCGGCTGACTGGATGACGCGTAACATTGATTACCGTATCGAAGTGGCCGTGGCTATCCTGGATCCACAAATAAAGCAGCGCATTCTGGACATCATTGCCATTCAGCTCAGCGACACGGTTAAAGCGCGCGTCGTGGATAAAGAGCTGAGTAACCAATACGTTCAGCGCGGCAATCGTCGTAAGGTGCGGTCGCAAATGGCGATTTACGAATACATTAAGAAGCTGGAACAACCTGAATAACGCCTATGCCAATATCCCAAAAAAGTACGCCGAAACCTCAAGAGTTTGCGGCCATCGATCTCGGTTCAAACAGTTTCCACATGGTCATTGCCCGTGTGGTGGATGGGGCTTTGCAGGTATTGGGGCGACTGAAGCAGCGCGTGCATCTTGCTGATGGCCTGGATGCCAAAAATTACCTGAGCGAAGACGCCATGGAGCGCGGTCTGAACTGCCTGGCACTGTTTGCCGAACGCCTGCAGGGCTTTAATGCCAGCAACGTGACGATTGTCGGCACACATACGCTGCGTCAGGCGGTTAACGCTGAGACGTTTTTACAGCGCGCGGCAGAGGTCATTCCTTATCCAATAGAGGTGATTTCCGGTCACGAAGAAGCGCGCCTGATCTTTATGGGCGTCGAACATACGCAACCGGAAAAAGGACGCAAGCTGGTGATTGATATCGGTGGCGGCTCGACAGAGCTCGTCATCGGTGAAGATTTTGAGCCTCAGTTGGTCGAAAGCCGCCGCATGGGCTGCGTCAGCTTTGCCCAGCTTTACTTCCCTGGCGGCGAAATCAGCGTTGAAAACTTCCGTCGCGCCCGGCTGGCCGCCACGCAGAAGCTGGAAACCCTGGCGTGGCAATATCGTCTGCACGGCTGGCAATATGCCCTTGGTGCTTCCGGCACCATCAAAGCGGCCTGCGAAGTGCTGCTGGCGATGGGCGAGAAAGAGAAGCTGATTACGCCAGAGCGACTGACAAAGCTTTATGATGAAGTGATCAAGCATAAATCGTTCGCTGCGCTGAGTCTGCCAGGCCTGTCTGAAGAGCGCAAAAGCGTATTTGTTCCGGGGCTGGCGATTCTTTGCGGCGTGTTTGATGCGCTGGCGATTCGTGAACTGACCCTGAGCGATGGCGCGCTGCGTGAAGGCGTACTTTATGAGATGGAAGGCCGTTTCCGCCATCGGGATATTCGCAGCCGCACCGCTCAGAGCCTGGCGAATCACTATGCCATCGACAGCGACCAGGCGCGTCGAGTGCTGGAAACCACCGAGCAGCTCTATCTGCAATGGCGCGACCAGAATCCCAAACTCGCGAATCCTCAGCTGGCGGCGCTGTTGAAATGGGCGGCGATGCTGCACGAAGTCGGCTTGACGATCAACCACAGCGGCATGCAACGCCACTCAGCCTATATTTTGCAGAACACCAACCTGCCGGGTTTCAACCAGGATCAGCAGATGCTGCTGGCAGCACTGGTCAGATTCCACCGCAAAGCCGTCAAAGTGGATGAACTGCCTCGCGTCACGCTGTTTAAGAAAAAGCAGTTTCTGCCGCTGATATTCCTGCTGCGCCTTGGCACCTTACTGAACAACCAGCGTCAGGCGACTACACGTCCTGACGCGTTAACGCTGACCTGTGATGAGGGCCACTGGACGCTTACCTTCCCGGCGGGCTATTTCAGTCAAAATAACCTGGTCCAGCTCGATCTGGAGCGTGAGCAAAACTACTGGAATGAGGTCACCGGCTGGAAGCTGATTCTGGCAGAAGCCTGATTGTGCGGGCATTTGCTGCCCGCATTACCGAACGGATAATCATGACATTGCGAACCGATAACTATTTTGCAGAAACCTATGGCTTAACCCCTGTGCACTCGGAGGTGGCCGAGGCGCTGCCTAAACTGACACCTGGAAAAGCGCTTGATCTGGGGTGCGGAAGTGGACGTAATACGCTGTTCCTTAACCAACATGGTTTTGACGTGACGGCCTGGGATCACAATCCCGCCAGTCTGGAACGGCTCAATCAGATCATCGCCGCCGAAGGGCTGACCGGCATTCATACGGCGCTGCAGGATTTAAATCAGGTGCGTTTTAACGGGGCCTGGCAGGTGGTCATCTCGACGGTGGTCATGATGTTTTTGCAACCGGCCACCATTCCCCAGCTCATCGCGGATATGCAAGCCTGTACCGTGAAAAACGGCTTCAACCTGATTGTGGCCGCGATGAATACCGAGGATGCGCCCTGTCCGTCTGACTTCCCTTTCGCGTTTAAATCCGGTGAGTTAAGCCATTACTACCGCAACTGGCACATTGTGAAATACAACGAAAACTGGGGACAGCTACATCGCAAAGATGAAAACGGCAACCGGATTAACTGCCGTTTTGCGACCCTGCTGGCCCAGAAAGCCAGCTATTGACCCGTTGTATTTTTTTTAAACAGCGGTTGATTTACCCGGGCGACTGTGACTAAATATTGCTGTCGCCCGGTCCGGGTTATTACAGGAATTTCTTTGCGTGAACAGCGCCCTTTCTCCCCGAAGACGTAAAAAAAGCGTCAGTATGACGCGGGTTGTTTTACTCATCAGTTTTATCATTCTGTTTAGCCGTCTCGTTTTTATCCTGCCTGCGGCCTTCGAGCATCATCAGCAAAAGCAAACTGAATCCGCGCCTGTTATCCCGACGCTTTCCAGCAGTCGTTAATCCCTTACAGGCTTTTCGCTGACACATCCGCGCGCATTCCCGCCTGCGGGACGATTTTTTGCCTCCCTTTTTCACTCAAAACGCTACACTTCGTGCAGGTGCTTTCAGACTAAAGGGATGCAATGTGTCTGCCTCACACACTCAACGTTTAAATGAAATTCGTCATCGTATTCTGACGCTGCTGCTCAATGAGCAGGGTCTCAGCGAGACACTACGGAATAAAGCCGGTCATCTCTCGCCTGAGCAGCAACGTGAAAATGTGATACATCGGGAAATTCTGCAACAAGACATCGACCAGCTCCATGCGGCTGACCTGGCCGACATCCTTGAAGCGTTGCCTGAAGAAGCCCGCCTGGCGCTCTGGAGCCTGGTGCCGCCGGAAAAACGCGGCCATGTGCTGGTTGAAGCGTCAGAAACCGTCTGGGACAGCCTGACCGACGAGATGAGCAACCGCGATATTCTCCAGGCTATCGCGCCGCTGGATATTGACGACCAGGCCTGGCTGGTGCGCTATCTGCCGCGCGGCCTCACCGGGCGCTTACTGACCTCCCTGGAGCCCAAACTACGGGCGCGTATTCTGAGCGTGATGAAGTTTGACCGCGATCGCGTGGGTCGGGTGATGGACTTCAATATCCTCACTGTACGCGAGGACGTCACGCTGGCGACCGTGCAACGGTTTTTGCGCAAAGGCAAAAGCATGCCCGACGGCACGGACAAAATCTTCATTACCAATGAACAGAATCAGCTGCTCGGCGAACTGCTGTTGACGGATATCCTGCTGAACAAACCCAAAACCCTGGTGAGCGAGGTGATGAATCCCCATCCCACCACCTTTCAGCTGGACGATAAAGCCGAAGACGCCGCCAGTGCCTTTGAACGCTATAACCTGATTTCCGCAGCGGTGACGGACGCCCAGGGCAAGCTCATTGGCCGTATCACGATTGAAGATGTGGTCGACCTGGTAAACAAAGAAAATGAAAGCAACATCCGCAAAATGGGCGGGATCAGCCAGGAAGAGGATGTCTTTGCTCCGGTCCGTAAGTCGGTGCGAAATCGCTGGGCCTGGCTGGCCATCAACCTCTGCACAGCCTTTATCGCTTCCCGCGTGATTGGGCTGTTTGAGGGCACTATCTCACAGATTGTCGCACTTGCGACTTTAATGCCGATTATCGCCGGCATCGGCGGCAATACCGGTAACCAGACCATTACCATGATTGTCCGCGCCCTGGCGCTGCATCAGGTTGAACCGGGAAATTTCTCGTTTCTGTTTAAGCGAGAAATTGGCGTCGCCCTGATTAACGGCCTGTTCTGGGGCGGGATTATGGGTGCCATCACCTGGCTCATGTACAGCAATATGGCACTGGGCGGCGTGATGATGCTGGCGATGGTGCTGAATCTTTTGCTGGCGGCCATCATGGGCGTGATGGTGCCGCTGGTAATGACCAAAATGAAACGCGATCCCGCCGTGGGCTCCAGCGTTCTGATTACGGCCATTACCGATACCGGTGGCTTTTTTATTTTCCTGGGCCTGGCGACGCTTTTCCTGTTGCCGCACTAGGGCTTAGTTTTTTGGTAACCGTAGCGCTGCACGGAACCCAACACGTTAAGCCGACGGGTTACCTGCGCCAGTTCGCAGGTGACCGCGGGTAGCTGGTAGTGATTGCGCTGCCCCAGCCACTCCAGCACGTCGGCTAAATGCCAGATAGCAGTTTTGCCATCATGCACCGGCAGCGGAAACTGTTTGCTGTGCGTCAGCATCAGTTTGCGCATATTTTGACGCGACACGCCAATAAGGTCAGCCACATCGGTTAAGCCGACAAAGTCCGGTGCCGCTTCGATCATGACCGCGCCAGGAATGGCAACCTGTACATCCCGGATCGCACTGTCGACCGCATCGCTGGCCGACATCGCCTGGCGGGTAAACTCCAGCGCCAGCTTGCCAGCGGTTCCCGCGCCCACCAGCGCATCATCGCATCCTGCCTCGGCCAGTTTTTCCAGTAGTGTATCAATGGGTGCCGACGTTTCAGGCAGTTCAAACCGCAAGGTGAAACAGTATTCCGTCATGTTAATGCCCTCGCTTGCGTTTTTTTATCTCACTACAGTTATCTACGACGCGCCGCAATGCTTTTGCAGGGTTCGTCGCGCTTTTTGGTGTGTGCCAGATACAGGTCAGACAAAATTCCCCACACCGGCATGTCTCAAGATTTGAGGGGCAATACAGCTTTCCCCATGCATGATGACCGGAGGCAATAACCCGCCATCCGTAAGATTCTGCGTAACGTAATGCTGCCTCAATCTCTTTATTCGGGTGCCGCTTTCTGTCCACCATGGCGCGTAGCATTCCTTATATTTTTTCGGTTGTCAACTGACAACCTTGCGGTATTTTTGTGATGTGTGGACAGGACGCGAGCAGTCGGACGGCAGGTAAAACGGGTTGTGTCTAAAATGGAAAAGGCCGCGCAAAAAATGCGAGGCTGCTATGCCAGACATAACCATCAGAAAACAACGGAGGAAATATGTTTAACCCTGATGACCTGGTTCAGTCGAAAACGGGCGGTCCTAAAATGGTCGTGCTGCGTGCCGAAGGCGACACGCTTTGGTGCGCGCGCGTAGATGATGCCAGTAAAAAGGAAATTGAAATTAAAGCAGACAGCGTGAACCTTTATCACGAAGATGGCGATTTCGGCGTCTGCTGACCGTTTCTGCCGGGACGCGCTAACCTGTGGGCCGTTAGCGCGTCAGGGCAGACGAGGGCAGGACGTCAATGCGCCCGACGCCTCACCCTGGCCGGCAATCAGGGATGATCATGTTGCAGGTTGTTATGCCCTACACCGCCGATAAAAGGCAGGCGCAGCTGAAACGGCGCAAATCCGACGCCAGCACTCAGTCCTAACAGATTAAACTCAACGCCCTCTTGCACGCCGATCGTTACGCCCGCCACGCCAAGCAGGGACAGTTGAACCCCGCGCCCTGAAGGCGGTAAGCCAACCGGACGCCATAATGGCCGATAGTCTTTCCCCAGAGCGTTAGCAGGCAGATTCAGTTTCAGCGCGGGCACATTGCGCCCAATGTGCGCCATAAAAGTATTACTGTTCGGTCCGGGCCAGGCATGATAGGTCGTGGGCCAGGGATAGGTTTTGATGGCGGCTTCAATCTGCGGAATCAGGTTCTGCGCTTCAGGGCCACGGTGCTCCACCAGCAAACGCGGTTTTGCACCGTACCAGTAACCATCTGGCAAAGAGGCATTGCGCCTTACCTTATCGCCACTGCCCCAACTGATGACTTCATAACGCGTATAGCGGGTTTCACCTGCGCGTTTAAAAATAATCCACGGATGCACCGCAACGGCACCCTTCCAGCCATAGGTCGGCGCGGCATAAACCTGAATGATGGCCTGACTGGCGTTAACATGCGGATCGGGAGCGAGCCCTGCCGAATCCCGCCGGGCAGTCGCCCAGCCACCCTGATTCAGGGCATCAGCGCCGCGCGTCGCCTGCGCCAGACTGGCCGCGAGCGACAGCACAATGACGGTAAGAAAGCAGAGACAAAAAATTTTCAGGGTCAGCATGAGGGTTCCCGGGGATCAGAGACAGGCTTTTATAGTGCAATAAAGCACCGGCTTTGACTTCACTTCGCCTGCGGCGGCATGACACGTTAGCTGCCCCTGGCACGGTAATGTGAATACAGTTGCCCAAAGAAGGCTGCGGTGCGTAGCATCATGAGCATCGCCCCCAGCGGCAGGCTATACAGACTGAACCAGCCTGAAACGCCCATCCTGTAAAGGAGCTGGCCGGTATCGTATCCCAGAATAAAGCAGGGATACGCGCGGCTCTCATTCAGCGGACAACCGGCCACACTGGCAACCTGCCCTGCCGTAAGCGCGATGATCAGCGGCGAGCATCCCATTAACGCATAAATCAGCATTTCTGCGCTGAAACGCATGGCAAGGTGACGCAAAGGTTTTTGCACGGTTTTCCTCCCCCGGTTACGCCAGTGCGCTAAGGGGACTAACCGCTAGCCTGATCCGCAATGCGCTGCAACCAGTCCCGGTAGCGCGGTTGTGCTTCTGGCAAAAGCAGTTTACCGAGCGCGTCAGCCTCCCCCTCGACACCGAACATTTTCCATATCAGCAGCGCAAGCGCGGCTGTTGCACTGCCCTGATTTAACTCGGCTCGATCAAGACGTACCAATAATGGATAGCCTGTTCGCGAACGTAGCGGCTTCAACATGAGTGTAGCGCGCAAAAAAAAGCAGGTGTTAAATTATCACCCACCGTTTTAAGCCACTAATAAACATAGTTATTTTTTATTCCGCCCTCGCTATTTGGCGTGTTCATCCCACCGTGAGATAGTAAAAATTTAGATAGCTCACTATTTAGTTGTTTACAAGATGATAATTCACTGGCATTGTAGCCAAACTAAATAGCACACTACTTAATAGCAAACACAAGGAAACCCCAATGAAAGTGAAACTCACCGCAGGTGCTTTACTGTTAGCCAGCCAGATGACATCAGCATGGGCCAGTCCGGTCGAAAACGCACCGGAGCCCACCGTTGGCGTGGCGGCATTTCTTCACGCGCTTAACAGTAGCGGCGGAAAACCGATTGAAACCTTATCCCCTAAAGAAGCCCGCGCGGTGCTTACAGGGGCGCAGAAAGGCGCCACGCTGCCGCCTGCACAGATTTCTGAAAAGACCATTACGGCACTGGGTAAACCGCTGACGCTGACAATAGTCAAACCAGCCCATGCCGCTGGCGTACTGCCTGTGTTTATGTTTTTCCACGGCGGTGGCTGGGTGCTGGGTGATTTTCCGACACATGAACGTCTGGTACGCGATCTCGTGAATGAATCCGGTGCTGCAGCCGTGTTTGTAAACTACACGCCTTCGCCGGAAGCGCACTATCCGGTCGCCATTACCCAGGCTTACGAGGCAACAAAATGGGTAGCCGAACACGGCGCTGAAATTGGGGTGGACGGTAAGCGCCTGGCTCTGGTGGGGAACAGCGTAGGCGGAAATATGGTTGCCGCCGTTGCGCTGCAGGCTAAGCAGAATAAAACCCCGGCTATTCGCTACGACGTAATGCTGTGGCCTGTCACCGATGCAAACTTTGACGATGCTTCTTATAAGCAGTTTGCCAATGGCTACTTCCTGACCCGTAACATGATGAAGTGGTTCTGGGACAACTACACCACCTCAGAAAAAGATCGAAACAGCATTCTGGCCTCGCCGCTGCGCGCAACCAAAGAAGAACTGGCGGGTTTACCGCCGACGCTGATTCAGACCGCCGAACTGGATGTCCTGCGCGACGAAGGGGAAGCGTTTGGCCGTAAACTGGACGCGGCCGGCGTGCCGGTAACCGTTACCCGCTACAACGGCATGATCCACGACTTTGGTTTGCTGAATGCCCTGAGTAAAGAGCCAACGGTGCGCACAGCGATAAGCCAGGCGTCCGTGGAGCTGAAGGAACATCTTAAGTAAGCATTGCCCGACCGGGGAGGTGCGTCTTCTTCTCTCCGGCAGAAATACTGTTAATAAAATCAGCCGGATAAGGCCGGCTGATTTTTTTGCCTTATATGTCGACCTGGTGCCCCGCGTTACCCTTTTTCGCATCAGCAGAGGCTGTGCCTTATGGGTTTCGACAGGGTCTCGCAAGACAGCCGAAGGACGGAGAATAAAAAAGCCCGCAATCATGCGGGCTTCGTGCTTGATATAACCGACTGTCGGGCTATACCGGAAGCGGGATTATTCCCACTCAATCGTCGCCGGTGGCTTACCGGAAATGTCATAGACCACGCGGGAAATGCCGTTCACTTCGTTAATGATACGATTGGACACGCGGCCCAGGAAATCATACGGCAGGTGCGCCCAGTGGGCAGTCATGAAGTCGATGGTTTCGACCGCACGCAGTGAAACGACCCAGTCGTATTTACGGCCATCGCCCATTACGCCCACGGAACGGACGGGCAGGAACACCGTAAAGGCCTGGCTGACTTTATTGTAGAGATCGGCTTTATGCAGCTCTTCAATAAAGATGGCATCCGCACGGCGCAGCAGGTCACAGTACTCTTTCTTCACCTCACCCAGTACGCGTACGCCCAGACCCGGGCCCGGGAATGGATGGCGATAGAGCATATCGTACGGCAGGCCCAGTTCCAGACCGATCTTACGCACTTCGTCTTTAAACAGCTCACGTAATGGCTCGACCAGGCCCATCTTCATCTCTTTCGGCAGGCCGCCGACGTTGTGGTGTGATTTGATGACGTGGGCTTTACCGGTGGCAGAGGCAGCGGATTCAATCACATCCGGATAGATGGTGCCCTGTGCCAGCCACTTCACGTCTTCCAGACGCAGCGCCTGCTCGTCAAAGACTTCGACGAAAACGCGGCCAATGATTTTACGCTTCGCTTCAGGGTCACTTTCTCCGGCCAGCGCATCCAGGAAGCGCGCTTCACCATCGACGTGAACAATGTTCAGACCAAAGTGATCGCCAAACATATCCAGCACCTGCTGCGCTTCGTTCAGACGCAACAGACCGTTATCCACGAAAACGCAGGTCAGATTTTTACCAATCGCACGGTGCAGCAGCATCGCGGTCACAGAGGAATCGACACCACCGGACAAGCCCAGAATGACTTTGTCATCGCCCACCTGTGCACGCAGGCGCTCAACGGCATCCTCAATGATTTTGGCCGGTGTCCAGAGCGCTTCACACTGGCAGATATCGATAACGAAACGCTCCAGCATGCGCAGGCCCTGGCGCGTATGGGTGACTTCCGGGTGGAACTGCACGCCATAGAAGCGCTTCTCTTCGTTCGCCATAATCGCAAACGGACAGGTTTCCGTGCTGGCAACGGTGACGAAGTCAGCCGGAATCGCGGTCACCTTGTCACCGTGACTCATCCAGACATCCAGCAACGGTTTGCCTGATGCGCTGATAGCATCCTCGATATCGCGAATCAGTGCGCTGGCGGTGTTCACCTCTACCTGCGCATAGCCAAATTCGCGCTCGTTAGAGCCTTCGACCTTACCACCCAGTTGCATAGCCATGGTTTGCATGCCATAACAGACGCCCAGCACGGGCACGCCAGCCGTGAAAACGTAGTCAGGTGCGCGCGGACTGTCGTGTTCGGTGGTGCTTTCCGGGCCACCTGACAGGATGATACCGCTGGGATTGAACTCGCGAATCTGCGCTTCGGTAACGTCCCAGGCCCAGAGTTCACAGTACACGCCAAGCTCACGGACGCGACGCGCCACCAGTTGCGTGTATTGAGAACCAAAATCGAGAATCAGAATGCGGTGCTTATGGATATTTTCCGTCGTCATTGAGGGTTTTCCAAAACGGTGACTTGATAAAGTAAAGCGCCCGGCTGTCGCCGGGCGGGAAATCTTGCGGGGTTATGAACCCATGCGGTAGTTCGGCGACTCTTTGGTGATGGTCACATCGTGCACGTGGCTCTCATTGATGCCCGCACCGCTGATACGGACGAATTCTGCTTTAGTGCGCAGATCGTCAATGGTCGGGCAACCGGTCAGCCCCATACATGAACGCAGACCGCCCATTTGCTGATGCACAATCTCTTTCAGGCGGCCTTTATAGGCTACACGGCCTTCGATGCCTTCCGGCACCAGCTTGTCAGCGGCGTTGTCGGTCTGGAAATAACGGTCTGATGAACCTTTAGACATCGCACCCAGTGACCCCATCCCACGATAAGATTTAAAGGCACGGCCCTGGTAAAGTTCGATTTCACCCGGCGATTCTTCTGTACCTGCCAGCATAGAACCTACCATGACACAGGAAGCACCTGCCGCGATGGCTTTGGCGATATCACCTGAGAAACGGATACCGCCGTCAGCGATAACAGGGATACCCGTGCCTTCCAGCGCCGCAACAGCGTCAGAAACGGCGGTGATCTGCGGAACACCGACACCGGTAACGATACGGGTCGTACAGATGGATCCCGGACCGATGCCCACTTTAACGGCGCTTACGCCCGCTTCAACCAGCGCCAGCGCACCCGCGCCAGTCGCCACGTTGCCGCCGACGATTTCGAGATCAGGGTATTTCGCGCGGGTTTCCCGGATGCGCTGCAGTACACCTTCAGAGTGGCCATGAGAAGAGTCGATCAGTAAGACGTCAACACCGGCAGCCACCAGTGCATCCACGCGCTCTTCGTTGCCCGCACCGGCACCGACAGCAGCACCCACACGCAGACGGCCCTGCGCATCTTTACAGGCATTAGGCTTACGTTCGGCTTTCTGGAAATCTTTTACGGTGATCATGCCCAGCAAATGGAAGCTGTCGTCCACGACCAGGGCTTTCTCGACGCGTTTTTCGTGCATTCTTTGCAGAACAACGTCGCGGGCTTCGCCTTCTTTCACCGTCACCAGACGCTCTTTCGGCGTCATCACGGCAGTGACAGGCTGGTTCAGATCGGTCACAAAGCGCACATCGCGACCGGTGATGATGCCCACCAGTTCGTTTTTCGCGTTCACCACAGGGTAACCAGCAAAACCGTTGCGCTCGGTCAGCGCTTTAACTTCGGCCAGTGTGGTGGTGGGCAGTACGGTCTGTGGTTCGGTAACCACGCCGCTTTCATGTTTTTTGACTTTACGGACTTCGTCTGCCTGGCGTTCAATTGACATGTTTTTATGAATGAAGCCCAGACCACCTTCCTGTGCCAGCGCAATCGCCAGGCCCGCTTCGGTCACGGTATCCATCGCAGCAGAAAGCATGGGAATGTTCAGGCGAATATTTTTGGTCAGTTGCGTGCTGAGGTCGGCCGTATTAGGCAGGACGGTGGAGTGAGCAGGAACGAGCAGGACGTCGTCGAAAGTGAGTGCTTCTTTAGCGATTCTTAACATGGCAATACTCCACCTCGGGTGCGTGAGAATAGATAAAATATTGCCGCGGCATTATACAGGGCGTAATCGATTGCCTCCACTAGTTTTTTAGAAAAAGTCTTGATCCGCGCAACAGGGCCTGTAGTATCGACTAATTAACCTACTGATTTGGAATTTGATCTTCGTCACATGTCGCTGCCACCGAACGCCAATATTTTTACCGTAAGTCGTCTCAATACCACAGTGCGCCAGCTGCTGGAAAATGAGATGGGCCTGGTGTGGCTGAGTGCCGAAATCTCTAATTTTACCCAGCCGGCTTCTGGCCACTGGTACTTCACGCTGAAAGATGATGGTGCACAGGTGCGCTGCGCGATGTTTCGTAACAGCAACCGTCGTGTGACCTTTCGCCCGCAACATGGTCAGCAGATTTTAGTTCGCGCCAATATCACGCTGTATGAGCCGCGCGGCGATTATCAGCTGATTATTGAAAGCATGCATCCCGCCGGTGAAGGCCTGCTCCAGCAGCAGTTCGAACAGTTGAAAGCAAAGCTGGCGCAGGAAGGCCTGTTCGCACCAGAACATAAGAAGCCCTTGCCGCAACCGGCAAAGCAGGTCGGCATCATAACGTCTGCTACCGGCGCGGCGCTGCACGATGTACTGCGCGTGCTTCACCGTCGCGATCCCTCACTACCGGTCGTGATTTATCCCACCGCCGTACAGGGCGTAGATGCGCCTGCCGCGATCGTACGTGCGATTGAAATCGCTAACCTGCGGGCAGAGTGCGACGTGTTAATCGTGGGACGCGGCGGCGGTTCGCTGGAAGATCTGTGGAGCTTTAATGACGAGCGCGTGGCGCGCGCTATCTTTGCCAGCCACATTCCCGTGGTCAGTGCTGTCGGGCATGAAACTGACGTCACGATTGCTGATTTTGTCGCTGACCTGCGCGCCCCAACGCCATCGGCTGCGGCCGAAATTGTCAGCCGTAATCAGCTTGAGCTGTTGCGTCAACTTCAGTCACAACAGCAGCGGCTGGAAATGGCAATGGATTACTATCTGGCGCGTCAGCAGCGTCTGTTCAGCCGTTTAGACCATCGCCTGCAGCAGCAACATCCGCAGTTGCGCCTTGCGCGCCAGCAGACCCTGCTGTTCCGGCTACAACAGCGCCTGGGCGATGCGATGGAAACACGGCTTCGCCACGCCAGCCGTCAGCAGGATCGCCTGGCACAGCGGTTGGCCCAACAGCAGCCACAAGAACGCCTGTATCAGGCACAAAAAAGTCTGCAGAACTGGCACTATCGCCTGCAGCAGGCCATGGAAAAAATGCTTAACCGCGATAAACAACGTTTTGGTCAGCTTGCCGCGCAACTGGAAGGCGTCAGCCCGCTCGCCACGCTGGCGCGGGGTTTCAGCGTTACGACGGATACCCATGGACAGGTCGTGAAAAAAACTGGCCAGTTGAATAAGGGCGATCGGTTACGCACTCGCCTTGATGATGGCTGGGTTGAAAGCCAGGTCACGCAACTTATTCCTGAAAAACCGAGACGAAAGAAAAGCATTTCTTAACTATACTTCCTGGTACATCCCTCATGCCAAGGAGTCTCAAATGGCTTTCAGCGTTATTCCTCCCTATATTCTTCGCAAGATTATCGATCACGGCACCGGCCACCAGCAGGAGCAGGCACGTCGTACACTGACCCATGTTCAGCACCTGATGGCTGAACACTGGAAAAAGACGGCAGCGCCAAAAACCACGCAGGCCGGGAAGATTGAGCGTGAAATCTATGATGCCAAAAACCAGGAAACGTTACCTGGCACGCTGGTGCGTAAAGAAGGTCAGTCTTCAAATGGTGACGTTGCTGCCGACGAAGCCTGGAACTATCTTGGTGTCACACACGACTTTTTCTGGCAAATCTATAAACGAAATTCTCTGGATAATCACGGTCTGAAACTAGCTGGGACGGTTCACTACGGTGAGAAGTACCAAAACGCGTTCTGGAACGGTCAGCAAATGGTGTTTGGCGACGGTGATGGCGAAATCTTTAACCGCTTCACGATTGCGATTGATGTGGTGGCGCATGAGTTGTCGCACGGCGTCACAGAAACCGAAGCCGGTTTGATCTATTTTGAACAGGCCGGTGCGTTGAACGAGTCCATGTCTGATGTGTTTGGTTCGCTGGTGAAACAGTTTAGTCTGAAACAGACAGCCGATAAGGCCGACTGGATCATCGGTGAAGGGCTGCTGGCAAAAGGCATCAATGGTAAAGGTCTACGGTCAATGTCACATCCCGGCACCGCTTACGATGACCCGATGCTGGGGAAAGATCCTCAGCCAGGCCACATGAAGGACTATATTAAAACACGTGAGGATAACGGCGGTGTGCACCTGAACTCCGGAATTCCTAATCGTGCCTTTTATCTGGCCGCAAAAGCCCTGGGCGGATATGCCTGGGAGCGAGCGGGTCAGGCATGGTACGACACGCTGTGCGATAAAGATTTACATCAGGATGCGGACTTCAAAGCCTTTGCACAACTCACCGTGCAGCATGGTAAAAAGCGCTTCGACACCACGGTGGCGAGCGCAATTGAACAAGCGTGGAAAGAGGTAGGCGTGTTATGAGTCAACTCCCCGAGCTCACCGATGACGCAACGATTGTGGTAACGCAAGAAGGCGGCTTTGCTTTTATTCCTGGCTTACGGAATGAGCGTCGATTTCCGTTGGGCGAACTTCCGCCTCCCGAAAAAGCGCACGTCTGTCAGGTACTGGAACGGGCGATGCCTTTGGGCGAACCCGAGGAAAAAGCAGCAGAGGTGGGACGCGGGGATCAACGTTACTTTCGCATCCAGATTCAATATGCCACGCGCCAGCAGTCCGGCACGGTCGTCATACTGGTTCCCGAGCAACAGGCACCGCCAGAACTCAAGTCGCTGTTGCGCGACGGTAAGTAACAAAGCCGCCTTTTCAGAAGGCGGCTTCGGGTTTGCCCTGCGGCACGTCTTATGAACCCGCAGCTTATCCTGTCGGGAAAACGGGTTTTCCGTTACGCAAAAAAAGGGCCGCGATGGCCCTTTTGTTTTATCGTCGCTTATTTGCTGTCTGGCAGCGCATAAGCAATCACATAGTCACCACGATCCGGCGACTGGCGTGCGCCGCCCGCGGAAATCACGATGTACTGTTTACCGGTTTTCGGTGAGACATAACTCATCGGTCCACCCTGACTGCCGACAGGCAAACGGGCTTTCCAGACTTCTTTACCGGTGGCGCTATCGAACGCGCGCAGGTAGTAGTCCTGAGTACCGGCAATAAACACCAGTCCACCCTGCGTCGCCAGCGTACCGCCCAGCGTCGGCATGCCAATAGGCATTTTCGCGCGCATTTTGATGCCGAACGGACCGGTATCTTCTACCGTACCTACCGGCACCTGCCAGACGATTTTCTGGGTTTTCATGTCAATCGCAGACAGGGTACCAAACGGTGGCGCCTGGCAAGGAATACCCAACGGTGACATAAAGCGGTTTTTGTTCACGGCATAAGGCGTGCCTTTCAACGGAACCGCGCCCATACCGGTATTGATGGCTTCCCCCCCGTTGCTGCCGCGTGAAATTTTGCTGGTATCAACCGGGATCATCTGTACCCATAATCCTAAACGCATGTCGTTAACAAACAACAGGTTGTTATTCGGATCGGTGGACATACTGCCCCAGTTCATCCCGCCCAGTGAACCCGGGAAACTCAGCGACTTATCAGTGCCAGGTACGGTAAACAGGCCGTTGTAGCGCATTGACTTAAACGCGATACGGCAGGCCAGCTGATCGAACGGGGTTGCGCCCCACATATCCGACTCTTTCAGCGTCTGATTACCAATCATCGGCATACCGGTCGAATGCGGCTGGGTTTTTGTATATTGCTCGTTCGGGATATCACCCTGCGGCATCGGCAGCTCTTCAACCTTGGTGAGCGGCTTACCGGTCAGACGATCCAGCACAAAAATCATGCCGGTTTTACCGCCGATGACGACCGCAGGTTTGGTGCTGCCATCCTTCATCGGGAAGTCGATCAGGCTGGGCTGCATCGGCAGGTCGAAGTCCCACAGATCGTTATGAACGGTCTGATAAACCCACTTCTCTTTACCGGTTGTCGCGTCCAGCGCGAGTACCGAGGCTCCATATTTATGGTCCAGCGCGGTACGATTGGCTCCCCACAGGTCAACGGAGGAGCTGCCCATAGGAATAAACACGGTGTTCATGGCCGCATCGTACGACATCGGCGCCCAGGAGTTCGGCGTACTGCGCGTATAGTCCTTGCCAGGCATCAGGATGGCATTAGGATCGACATTGCCCGGGTCAAACGCCCAGCGCATTTTACCGGTGATCACATCAAAACCGCGCAACACGCCGCCAGGCATGTCGGTTTTCACGTTATCCGCCACGCGGCCGCCCACGACCACCGTGGTTCCGGCAAGCGTTGGGGCTGAAGTCAGCTGATAAAGCGGATCCGGCGCATCACCTAAGCCCGCTTTCAGATCGACGATGCCATGGTTACCGAAGTCTTCACAGAATTCACCGTTGTCGGCGTTAATCGCAATCAGGCGCGCATCGATAGTATTCATCAGAATACGGCGCTGACAGCTGTCTCCTGCCGCCAGCGTTACGGCCGGTACTGGCGTTGAGCCGGGCTGCGTTGGCTGGTTCAGCGGTTTCGTCGCGTCGAAATAGGCCAGACCACGGCAGCGCGGCCAGACTTCAGCCTGTGCGTTGATTTCACGCTTCCAGATCTGCTTTCCACTGTCAGCTTCGACGGCGATGACATTATTGTGCGGCGTGCACAGGTAAAGTGTATTACCCACCTGCAACGGCGTTTCCTGATCTTCCGCACCGTTACCGGTTGGGCTTTCGGGAATGTCACCCGTACGGTAAGTCCAGGCAACCTGCAGATCCTTCACGTTGTCACGGGTAATCTGATCGAGCGCGACAAAACGGCTGCCGCCAGCCGTATTACCGTAGTTATCCCAGTTTTGCTGTTGCTTCGATTTCTCTACCGGAATCAGCGGCAGTTCAGGACCCGTTGCCGCCACGGTTGGATGCGGCTGGAACATCTGGACTAATGTAGCCACCATACCCACGGCGATGACGGCAGACAGCGCATAAGAGAGTTTTGCCAGCGAAGGTTTATTCTCGCGCTTGCGTAAGGCGGGCCAGGTAAGGAAGGCCAGAATCATTAAACCGGCGGGCACCATCAGGCGAGAAACCAGTGGCCAGAAGACCAGGCCAGCGTCCATCACCGCCCAGACTAAAGTCCCTACAAATACCAGCAGGAAAAGCACAACCGCTGAGGATTTTGCCCGGAAAAACTGAATGGCTGACAGCACGATAACGATGCCCGCAACCAGGAAATACCAACTGCCGCCAAGCGTTGCGAGTTGTCCCCCGCCAACAGCAAAGAACAGGCCGGTTGCCAGTAGCACCAGCCCGAGCAGCACAGACCATATTCTCAATCCTTTACCGGATCGAGAGGATGTTTCAGCCATAACACTTACTCTCCTGATAAACAAAGTCCGCTCTTTCGCCCGCCGCTTTTCGCGCGTATCGCGGTTAACGTTGCAGGTTAATGAGACAGCGTTGTTTTAATTCCAATTAAATCAGACCTGCGTCCATGAAATGAATGATATGTTTCCGGAGGAAGCCAGAGCAGGCGATACTCCGTCATGACGCGGCGAAATTGTACCACCTGGTACGTTATGCAGTGAAGTTTTAAACCTGTTTGTTACTAAGCAATAGCATTTTCGCTACAAATTTTTACGTTGGATAAGGCCACGCCGATCCAGAGAGTAGCCCAGCGGACAACTAAAGTGATGTTTTGAGCTTTTAAGGGGGGCAAGGATATATATCGGGAAAGTAAACCCGCATGCTGGAAGACGTCATCGGTCACCTCGCCTCAGTCACGTAAGGGTTGATGACAATCGGGACAGACAGGCACCCTGTGACAGCGGATATCCCATCCTGTGCAGTGGACCACCGCTGTCGGGGACGAAATGTCCGCAGTTCTGGCGCAGCGTTTTTCACCATTGTGTAAATAAGCACAATGCCAGGGCAAAAAAAAGAGGGCCATCTGGCCCTCGATCAGTTAACGCTTATTTTTCTTCATGTGCGCCATCAGACGCTTACGCTTACGCTGTTGCGTTGGCGTTAACAGGTTACGCTTGCCTTCGTACGGGTTTTCACCCTCTTTAAACTGAATGCGGATTGGCGTGCCCATTACGTTCAGAGAACGACGGAAATAGTTCATCAGGTAACGCTTGTAGGAGTCCGGTAAATCTTTCACCTGGTTGCCGTGAATCACCACAATCGGTGGGTTATAGCCACCCGCGTGGGCGTACTTCAGCTTAACGCGGCGACCACGCACCAGCGGTGGCTGATGGTCTTCTGCCGCCATGTTCATGATGCGCGTCAGCAGCGAGGTGTTTACACGCTTCGTTGAGCAGTCGTACGCTTCGGTTACCGATTCAAACAGGTTGCCTACACCGCTGCCATGCAGCGCAGAAATAAAGTGCACGCGCGCAAAGTCGATGAAACCCAGACGGAAGTCCAGCGTCTCTTTGACTTCATCACGCACTTCCTGTGACAGACCATCCCACTTGTTCACCACGATCACCAGTGAGCGGCCGCTGTTCAGGATAAATCCGAGCAGTGACAAATCCTGATCGGAAATGCCGGCGCGCGCATCGATCACCAGCATCACCACGTTAGCGTCTTCAATCGCCTGCAGGGTTTTGATGACCGAGAATTTCTCCACCGTATCGGTGATTTTGCCGCGCTTACGCACCCCGGCGGTATCGATCAGCACATATTCACGATCGTCACGTTCCATCGGGATGTAGATACTGTCGCGCGTGGTGCCTGGCATGTCATAAACGACCACGCGATCTTCACCCAGAATGCGGTTAGTCAGCGTAGACTTACCGACGTTTGGACGTCCGACAATCGCCAGCTTGATCGGCAGTGTGGTCGGGTCGAAATCGTCCTCTTCTTCCTCTTCCTCACCGTTCTCTTCTGCGGCTAACGCGGCCCAGTAGGCTTCGTTTTCATCTTCTTCGGTGACTTCTACGGGATCAACCTTTTCCATCCACGGCAGCAGCGCCGTCTCCAGCAGGCTGGTCACACCACGGCCATGGGACGCGGCGATAGCGTAAATCTCCCCCAGACCCAGTGAATAGAAATCCACAATGGCCTGATCCGGATCGAGCCCGTCCGTTTTATTCGCGACCAGGAATGTCGCTTTTTGACGCGCGCGCAGATGTTTTGCAATTTGCTGATCGGCGGGCATCATGCCTGCACGGGCATCCACCATAAACAGCACCACGTCGGCTTCTTCAATCGCCAGCAGCGACTGTTCCGCCATACGCGTTTCAACACCGTCTTCGGTGCCATCAATACCGCCGGTATCGATAACAATGAATTCGCGCCCTTCCACTTCGGCGCGACCATATTTGCGATCGCGAGTCAGTCCAGGAAAATCCGCTACCAGCGCATCTCGTGTGCGAGTTAAACGGTTAAACAGCGTAGATTTTCCCACATTGGGACGCCCAACCAGCGCGACCACAGGTACCATAACAATGCCTCAATAATGTATTAATTCGCCCGAATGGCGTGATTATAACGGCTTTAGCCGTTCAGTTCAGGCTTACGGCGCAAAGGATACCATGCCTGACTAAAAACGAAACGGCCCCTGATGAAATCAGGAGCCGCTGTGCCGGAAGGATAACCCTGCCTGACAACTTACCCGTTAGCGGGTAATGGCATAAACTTCACCATCTTTCGACTGAATCAGCAGCTTGTCGCTGGCGACAACAGGCTCAGTCTGGAAGCCCGAGCTGTCCAGTTTTTGCTGGGCAACAAAGCGGCCATCCGTGGTGTTCAGCCAGTGCAGGTAGCCTTCGCCGTCACCGACGACGATGTAGCCATTATACAGCACCGGTGAGGTCAGATTACGATGCAGCAGCTCGCTTTGACGCCAGATAGCGACACCGCCATCCGCATTCAGGGCAATCACACGATCGTCCTGATCCACCAGGTAGATACGCCCGGCATCGACAATCAGATCTTTCACGCCGCCAATTTCACGTTTCCACAAAATCTGCCCTGAACGCAGATCCAGTGCGGAAAGGTTGCCATTGTACGCCAGCGCGTAAACCACACCATTTACAATGATCGGCGTGGTATCCACGTCGCTCAGGCGGTCGATTTCCGTCGCCCCGCTCGGCTGTGAAATACGCTGCTGCCAAATCAACTGGCCCTGATTCATGATCACGGCGCTGACGCGTCCGTTGTCGCCGCCCACAATCGCGCCACCAAAGGCAACTGACGGGGCTGATTCACCGCGCAGCGACAGCGCAGGCATGTCCAGGTTCACGGTCCACTTCACCGCCCCGGTCGCCTGATCCAGACCCTGCAACATACCGTTACTGGTATGAATCAGCACCAGGCCATCGCTGACCACAGGACGCGACAGCGCTTCGCCAGCCGCTTTAGCTTGCCATACAATCGAACCATCACTGGTGTTCAGGGCATAAACCTGACCGCGCTCACTGCCGATATACAGGCGATCGCCGCTGACGGTAATACCACCGGACAGCATGGCAGACAGGTTTTTAGAGAAGAAGCCGGTTTTCTCAGAGAGGTCGACTTTCCATTTTTCTTTGCCATCCGCTGCATCGAGCGCTTTTACGATACCAAAGCGGTCAGCCGCATAAACGGTGCCGTCTTGCCAGGTCGGATGCAGGTTGGAATAGAAATCGCCAATCCCGTCGCCCACGCCTGTACTCCATACTGTCTTCGGCGTGAACTGGTTTTCCACTTTCGGCAATGGGGCCATTTTCACTACATCTTCTTCGCCGCTGAACAGCGAGCAACCGCTGAGCAGGGTGACTGAAATCAGCCCCGGCAGCAGGTATTTACGTAATTCCATGCGCTCTCTCTTGACTGGCTTAGCTTAAGTTATTCATCTTCATCTGCATCATTTGCTTCAGCGCCGGAGACGCGTCAGATTCGACGCCTTTACTCCATGCATCGCGCGCGCCCTGCTTATCGCCTTTGCTCAGCAGCGCTTCGCCGCGGATGTCAGCCACAATGGCTGTCCAGCCATCACCCTTCACACCGTCAAGGGTTTTAAGTGCCGCATCAGCCTGATTCTGTTGCAGTTGAATGCGTGCCAGGCGCAGGTTAATTACCGCCTGCAGATTGGCATCTTTGGTGTCTTTTAATCCGTTTTGCAGCAGGCTCTCGGCCTTGTCCAGCTGATTGCTGTCGACATACTGCTTCGCCAGATCCAGCGCCGCCAGGGCACCATAGGTGTTACTGTTTTCGCGGGCAAACGTGTTAACGGCTTCCAGCGTTTCAGGCTTGCTGACCTGCATGGCACTGGTGAGTTTCTGGTACTCAGCCGACACGGTTTTAGCAGAGTCCTGCTCATGGCTCGACCAGTAACGCCAGCCACCTAATGCAGCAATACCGATAACCACACCAATGGCTAATGCTTTACCGTTGTTGGCGAAAAAGCGACGCAGCGCATCAACCTGTTCGTTCTCATTGCTATACACTTCCACGCAATCCCTCTCCTTTCAATGGTTGTGCCATAACGCGCTTACTGTAACAGCGTGCGCAGTGCAGCCGCAGCATCCGCCTGCGCCAGCGTTTGCTGTTCGCCATTGCGCAGATCTTTGATCACGACCTGGCCGGCTTTCTGTTCATCTTCACCCAGCACCAGCGCCACGCGAGCGCCCCACTTATCTGCGCGTGCAAATTGCTTCTTGAAGTTCCCGCCGCCGAAGTTAGTCATCAGCTTCATGTCGGGCAGCTGATCACGCAATTTTTCGGCCAGCTGCATTGCCGCTGACTGAACGCCCTGACCTGAGGCGATAACATAGACATCGACATTACGCGCGGGTTCAAATTCTGGGTTCACCGCCTGCACTAACAACACCAGACGCTCCATGCCCATGGCAAAACCGACACCTGGCGTCGCACGTCCGCCCAGTTGTTCGACCAGGCCATCGTAACGTCCGCCGCCGCACACGGTGCCCTGCGAGCCGAGGCTGTCGGTGACCCATTCAATCACCGTGCGGTTGTAGTAATCGAGCCCACGTACCAGGCGCTGATTCACCGTGTAAGCGATACCGGCATCATCTAACAGCGCACGCAGGCCATCGAAGTGGGCACGAGATTCTTCATCGAGGAAGTCACCAAGCTGAGGCGCATCGTTCAGCAGCGTCTGAATATCCGGGTTTTTACTGTCAAGCACGCGCATTGGGTTGCTGTACATGCGGCGTTTGCAGTCCTCGTCCAGCGCCTCTTTATGCTGTTCCAGAAAGGCAACCAGCGCCTCGCGGTAACTGGCGCGCGCGTCAAGTGAACCGATAGAGTTCAGTTCAAGGCGCACATGGTCGGCGATACCTAACGCTTTCCACCAGCGGGCGTTCAGCATAATCAGCTCGGCATCAATATCCGGCCCCTGCAGGCCAAAGACTTCCACACCAATCTGGTGGAACTGGCGATAGCGCCCTTTTTGCGGACGCTCGTAGCGAAACATAGGGCCCATGTACCACAGGCGCTGTTCCTGATTGTAAAGCAAGCCGTGTTCGATACCAGCACGCACGCAGCCTGCCGTCCCTTCCGGACGAAGCGTCAGGCTTTCGCCATTACGATCGTCAAAGGTGTACATCTCTTTTTCAACCACATCGGTGACTTCACCGATTGCACGTTTGAACAGGGGAGTTTGCTCTACAATAGGTAAGCGAATTTCGCTGTAACCATAACTCGCCAGCACGGACTTCAGGACATCTTCAACTCGTTGCCAGATGGCCGTATCCGCAGGCAGAAAATCGTTCATCCCGCGAATCGCTTGAATATTCTTCGCCACGTTAAAATCTCTTAATGCAAAAAAACCTGTCCGGCATCATACCTCATGAGGATGAAACCGCACAGGCTCAGCTAAAAAAGTCGTGCATGCCGTACGCGCAAAGGATTATTTTTCCAGTTGCTGTACGTCGATACGACGGGTTTCATCCAGCATCGCCGCTTTGGCGCGAATGCGTGCTTCCAGTTGATCGATCATATTGTCATTGTCGAGACGATCGCGCTGACGGACACCGTCTTCGTAGAAACCGCTTTTCTTGTTGCTGCCGGTCACGCCCAGCGTGGACACTGTCGCTTCGCCCGGACCATTCACCACACAGCCAATGATAGAGACATCCATCGGCGTGATAATGTCTTCCAGTCGCTGCTCCAGCGCGTTTACCGTGCCAATCACGTCAAACTCCTGACGAGAACAGGTCGGGCAGGCAATGAAGTTAATGCCGCGTGAACGGATACGCAGCGACTTCAGGATATCAAAGCCCACTTTGACTTCTTCTACCGGGTCAGCGGCCAGCGAGATACGCAGTGTGTCGCCGATGCCTTCTGAAAGCAGTAATCCCAGACCAATGGCGGATTTTACTGCCCCCGCGCGTGCGCCGCCCGCTTCGGTGATCCCCAGGTGCAGCGGCTGCTCAATTTGTTTGGCCAGCAGACGATAGGACTCAACGGCCAGGAACACATCCGAGGCTTTTACGCTGACTTTAAACTGATCGAAGTTGAGGCGATCCAGATGATCGACGTGACGCATGGCCGATTCCAGCAGAGCCTGCGGCGTAGGTTCGCCGTATTTTTCCTGCAGATCTTTTTCCAGCGATCCGGCGTTAACCCCGATGCGGATGGGAATATTTTTATCGCGGGCACAGTCGACAACAGAGCGGATACGCTCGTTGTTACCAATGTTGCCGGGGTTGATGCGCAGGCAATCCACACCGTACTCCGCCACTTTCAGCGCGATACGGTAGTCAAAATGGATATCGGCGACCAGCGGGACATTGACCTGCTGCTTAATCAGTTTAAACGCTTCGGCGGCATCCATCGTGGGCACCGACACGCGAACGATATCCACCCCCACGCGCTCAAGGGCTTTGATCTGACTGACCGTCGCGGCCACATCGGTGGTGCGGGTGTTCGTCATTGACTGAACGGCGATGGGCGCACCATCGCCAATCGGCACCTGGCCGACGTAAATACGTTTGGACTTACGGCGGATAATGGGTGCTTGGTTATGCATATTTCTTCTCCACAATTGCCCGGAACACGCGTTACGCTGTTATTGCGCACCCAACGTCAGGCGAGCAACCTGGTTATTACGGATAAAGCGACTTAAATCAACGGGTTTATTCTGATATTCGACATGAACAGCTGCCGGCGCACCAATTTTCAGACGATACGGGGCCGTTCCTGACAGGCTCAGTTTACCGCCACTGCGCTGAATACCGCTAAACAGTTTTTTGCCCGTCGCATCGCTGACTTCCAGCCAGCAATCAGCCGTGAAAGTCATCACCACCGCATTCGGATCGGCGGCAGGTTCGCTGACGGCCGCTGCGCCCACAGGCATGGGCTGCGTAGCGTTCGACGACGTCGGTGCGGTAGTGTTCTCTACGGGTGCCTGACTGGGTGAAACCACGGCATTGTTCTCTGCCGAAGAGGAGGTGGCTGCATTTGCGTTGTCGTTTTCAGCGGGCGTGCTGGCCGCTGTGCCGCTGTTAGCAGGAGCAGGGTTCGCCGCGCTGTTTCCACTGGTTAACGGCACGCTGGTACTGTTATCCGCTGGCGCGGAGGACGAACCACTGTTTTGCCCTAAGGGAATCGACTGGCTGTTGTCACCGCTGCTGCCATTTTGATCGGCCATCGACACCAGTTCATCCTGAGAGGCTTTATGGTTTTGCCACCACCAGGCCCCCGTCAGACCCACGACAACAAAGACCACCAGCCAGGTGAAGATCATTAACCAGCCGTCCCGCTTCTTGCGGCGTTTACCCAATGAGAAGCTTTGCATCGGTTCGATTTTGGCTGCCCGCACTGGCGTCTGTTTTGCCATCATCGGCAGCAGTTCCTCTTCAGGAATATGCACCAGACGCGCATAGGAACGAATATAACCGCGCAGGAAGGTAGAGGCTAAATCCGCAGGTGACTTGTCTTCTTCAATATCACGCACGGTAGAAAGTTTAAGGCACAGGCGTTCAGCGACATTTTGCTGCGTAAGTCCCATTTGCTCACGGGCGATACGCAGGCGGGCACCTGTGGAATGAACTGCAGAATTTTCTTGAGTGGCTTCAGTATTCATTAGCTAAATAACGCTGGTACTGTATCGATTGCGGAAAACGTCGCGCTAACTGGTCGCCATAACGTGAAACGTCTGCGTGATTTCCCTGTTGCGCGGCGAAACGTATGTGTAACGCCAGGCTGCGTGCCGTCTCCGGCAGCGGCTGGTAAAGCTCTAACAATAGCGCCAGGTTAGCCCATTGGTCATGTTCGACCGCTCTTTCAGCTTCAGCCAGCAGCGATTCTCCCTTACTTCTGTCCGCATCACGCGCATAAGACAATGCTGCTCGCGCTGACTGTCTGTCCCCTGCCCGCAGATAACAATATCCCGACAGTTCGTACGCATCGATGCGGGCGTCTCCTTCCTGCGCATCTTTTGCCCGGATAAACTGTTGATGCGCTTCATCATACTGCCCTAAAGTGCAAAGAAACGCACCGTAATTGTTAGCGATGTAACCATTATATGGGGCAATTTGCTGCGCCTGTAAAAAATGAAGATGCGCAGCAGAAGTTTGCCCTTGACGCTGAGCGAGCCTGGCAAAGGCCAGCTGCACCCGATAATCCTTTGGCGCTGCCGCCTGCGCGCGAAGGAAATTACGGCGCGCCGCACTGTAATCGTTTACGGCAAGGTAATGCATACCCAGCTGTAAACGCAATTCTGCGGCCCCGGGTTGCGACGGTGAACTGACACAACCGCTTACAACAAAAACGGCCAGTAGCCGCGCGCCTGCTCCTTTGCGCATAAGGTTTCCTCCCTGTCATCCGTGTGGTGAGCAGCAGCCTGCCACGCCGGTAACCGATCAGAAACCCTGTTCGTCCGCCTTTCAGATCGCCTTCACAGATATGGCTTCACCGGCCATCTTCTTACGCAGGGTACGTTTGGTGCGGTCGATGACTTCACCCGCCAGCTGACCACAGGCGGCATCAATATCGTCCCCGCGGGTTTTACGCACAATGGTGGTAAAGCCATAGTCCATTAGCACCTTAGCGAAGCGGTCAATGCGGCTGTTTGAGCTGCGACCATAAGGTGCGCCCGGGAAGGGGTTCCAGGGGATCAGGTTAATTTTGCACGGTGTTTCTTTGAGCAGTGCCGCCAGCTCATGCGCATCATCGGTGCTGTCGTTCACGTGGTCCAGCAGCACATACTCAATCGTGACACGTCCCTGGTTGGCGTTGGATTTACCAATATAGCGTTTGACTGCCGCCAGGAAGGTTTCGATGTTGTACTTCTTGTTAATCGGCACGATGTCATCGCGCAGTTTATCATTGGGCGCATGCAGCGAGATAGCCAGCGCCACGTCAATCATGTCACCCAGCTTGTCGAGAGCCGGAACCACGCCCGAGGTCGACAGCGTCACACGGCGTTTTGATAAACCGAAACCGAAATCATCCAGCATGATTTCCATTGCCGGGACGACGTTATTCAGGTTGAGCAAAGGTTCGCCCATGCCCATCATCACGACGTTAGTGATAGGACGCTGGCCGGTCAGTTTGGCTGCACCGACAATTTTTGCCGCACGCCAGACCTGGCCGATAATTTCGGAGACGCGCAGATTGCGGTTAAAGCCCTGTTGTGCCGTTGAGCAGAATTTACATTCCAGTGCACAGCCCACCTGGGAGGACACGCACAACGTGGCACGGTCGCCTTCCGGGATATATACCGTTTCCACCAGTTGATCGCCCACGCGAATAGCCCACTTAATGGTGCCGTCCGTTGAACGCATCTCTTCGGCCACTTCCGGCGCGCGAATTTCGGTGAGTTCCATTAAGCGGTTACGCAGCTTTTTATTGATGTCGGTCATCTGCTCGAAATCGTCGCAGCAGTAGTGGTAAATCCACTTCATCACCTGATCGGCACGGAACGGTTTTTCACCCAGGGACACAAAGAATTCGCGCATCTGCTGACGGTTAAGATCCAGCAGGTTAATTTTTTGGCTTTTGGGCGAAACGGAAAGCGGTGAGGTGGACGCGGGCGTCACAATCTGTTCGGACATAGTGTTCTCTGGCCTCGTTGTTACACGTTATGGCGCGGTTGGGAAAAGAAAAAATTACGCCTTCACTAAGCTGGCTCAATGAAGGCGCAATATTGTACAACATCTGCTGCCCGATAACAGGTGCGAGTGACCGCGGGTCAGCAGATTTTTGTAAAGCCGTGTACGCGTCAGTAATTAACGGGTACGTGGGCAGATTTCGTTTTCGCCGAAGAAGTACGCGATTTCACGGGCTGCAGACTCTGCAGAGTCAGAACCGTGAGTAGCGTTTTCGGTGAAGCTGTCAGCATAGTCAGCACGCAGTGTACCGGCCAGTGCGTTGGCTGGGTTAGTTGCACCCATCAGGTCACGGTGACGCTGAACGGCATTTTCGCCTTCCAGTACAGAAACCACAACCGGGCCAGAGGTCATGAATTCAACCAGACCGTCGAAGAACGGCTTGCCCTGGTGCTCTGCGTAGAAACCTTCAGCCTGCTCTTTGCTCAGCTGCAGCATTTTTGCGCCAACGATTTTGAAGCCTGCGCTTTCAAAACGGTTGTAGATAGCACCGATCACGTTTTTCGCGACGGCGTTTGGCTTGATGATAGAAAAAGTACGTTCGATTGCCATGATGACCTCTGTCTTGACGTTCTGAAGAAACCGAGGGCGCACGCCCCGGCTAAGAAACGGCGCCGATTATAGGGGTTGAGTGTGACGTTGCCTATCACAGAACCCATAATTTCTTGAAAAATCTTGATCTGTGTCGATGCGGAAGGCTTTCAAATCTGATTTAGCGCAAAAAACCATCATCCCCGTGTGAAGTTAACGGTCGCAAGCTGCCCGGCTTCATCCATCACCACCAGTTGATAGTCACCTGAGCGATCAAGACGCAGCGACAGCGTGCCGCTCTGGTTTTCCGCCGTCACGGGTTCACCGTTCAAAAACCACCAGCGCTGATTACCCTGCCCGCCCTGTGCCGCAACCGGCATGACCAGGGTGGAATTACCCGGCAACGGCTGCACCCGTTGCCCGTCAATGACGCCTGTGACAATCAGCGGCGCACTGCTGCCCTGCGTAAGTGGCGGGCACTGACTGTCGATAGCCGGTAACCGCTGACGCCGTCGCTCCTGCAACGGTAGCCAGGCTTCCAGCGGTAAGGGCCACAGTAAACGATCGTGGCTGACAGCGTGCGGACAGTCAGCCGCCACGCGGCGGCCCTGGTCATTTAGCCAGTAGCGCAACCGTAAACCGCTGAGGCTTTCCTGGCCCGATGCCAGCAAGGTGGGCGGCAACGTGTCATTCAACACCCAGCTCTGGCGGCGCTGGCGGCAGTTTTCATCGCCCACAGGCAGCGGCTGTCCGCCCGGCCAGCAGATGCTGGCCACCGTAACCGATGCGGGACGAGGATCAACGGGCACCTCCTGTCCGGCTAAACGGTTCATCAGTACGCTGTTTACCTGATTCATCACGGGAACGGCAGACGCAAAACCAAACTGCCCTGCGACGGGCGTTGCATCGGGACGGCCAACCCAGACGCCGATCAGATAGCGGGGATTCATGCCCACCGCCCAGGCATCGCGATAGCCATAGCTGGTGCCGGTTTTCCACGCCAGCGGTACAACCGCAGGCAGGTTCCCTTTGCCCGCAGGCTGCGCTTCACCCGCCAGGACACGGCGGATAATCCACGCCGCGCCGGGCGAAAGCAGAGGCCGCTGCTGCAACGGTTGATCGGGCATCCAGCGCAGTTGCGCGGCGTTGCCCCGACGCACGAAAGCGCTGTACGCCGCAACGATCTCGTCCATGCGCGCGCCGGTGCCCCCCAGGATCAATGACAAATTCGGCTCGGCGCCGGGCGGAAAGCGCAGGTTAAGCCCGACATTGCGCAGGCGGGCCGCGACATTTTTGGGACCCAGCGCTTCCAGCACCTGCACCGCAGGCAGATTAAGGGAACGCACCAGCGCTTCGCTGGCGCTGACCGGCCCATGAAAACCGGTATCGAAGTTACCCGGACGGTAGTCGCCAAAACGGCGCGGCACATCCTGCAGCAGCGACTCGGCATGAATCAGCCCGTCATCCAGCGCCATGCCATAAACAAAGGGTTTTAAGATCGATCCCGGTGAGCGTACGCTGGCAATCATATCGACATGCCCGAAGCGGTTGTCGTCAGCAAAGTCAACGGAACCAACATACCCACGTACGGCCATGGTGGTGTGATCGACCACCAGAATGGCCAGCGAGGTGCGCGGCGGCAGCTGATTTTTGATGTTCAGCGTCATACTTTCCAGCTCACGCTGCAGCGACGGGTCCAGCGTTGAGACGATTTTTTCGTGAGTGCTGATCGACAACAGCCGCCGGGCCAGCAAGGGTGCCATCTGCGGCATTTGCCGTGGTGGCAGCCAGACCGGTTCCTGGCGGATCTCGGCCACCTGACGCGCAGACCAGACGTGATATTGCGCCAGACGGTCCAGCACTTTATTACGTGCCGCCTCAGCCCGTTCCGGCCAGCGGTCGGGCCGCAGGCGGCTGGGTGACTGCGGCAGCACGGCCAGCAAGGCGGCTTCCCCGCGGGTTAACTGCGACGGGGATTTGCCCAGCCAGCTCCAGCTGGCTGCGCCAATGCCTTCCAGCGTGCCGCCAAAGGGCGCGCGATTAAGATAAAGCGTCAGGATGTCGCGTTTTGACAGGTGCCACTCCAGTTGGAGGGCACGCCATGTCTGAATCAGCTTACCGCGCAGCGTCCGCGGCTGCGGGTCGATAAGCCGTGCCACCTGCATCGTTAAGGTGCTGCCACCGGAAATCACACTACGATAGCGAAGATTCTGCCAGGCGGCCCGCAGCACAGACAGCGGATTAATACCAGGGTGATACCAGAACCAGCGATCTTCATAGGTCAGCAACGCCTGGATATAGGCGGGCGAAACCTCTTCCGGCGTGACCGGATAGCGCCAGATCCCCTGACTGTCGGCAAATCGCCACAACGGCGTACCGTCCTCCGCAACCACCACTCGCGCAGGCTGGACCGCTTTAAGCGGCAGTGGTGACAGCCGGTCCAGTATCAGCAGCGCAAGCAGCAGCCCCAGAACACAAAGCGGCAGCGCCAGCAGCCACCGCTTTCTGATGTGCCTGATCACGCACGCACCCGATTACTGTACATGCAGCTGCTGCGGTGTGCTGCCAATGGCGCGCCATTCGGGCACGTACATGGATTCCACCTGCGGCGGGGGCAATTGATAGCGCCCCGGTGTAACTGCCCGCGCCAGATAAATCAGCGTGGTGGGACGATACGTATCGACGGCCAGAGCGGCAACAAAGCGGTCATCACGGAACTCAATATGCCTGATGCTGGCCTGTTGCATATCCATCATGCTCTCTTTTAAGGCATCGGCGCTGTCCCCCAGACTGGCACTGCTGTCCGCCAGGTTCTGATTTTCCAGCTCCAGACCGGCGGGCAATAAATCCACCACCAGCGCATCGCTAATGCTGCGTTTGGCTGAGACCGTCAGGCGCACCACCAGCAGTTCTCCGCTGCGCAGATTATTCAAATCGGCAGCCTGCCCATCCAGCGTAAAGTACTCGCGTTTAATCGCCATCATATGGCTGACTGGCGCAGGTGGACTCAGCGGATAGCCGACCACGTTCAGACTGGCGTACAGCGGCGTGCTGCCGACATTACGTACGTCAACGCCCTGAGTCAGTTGCTGATGATCCAGTCCTTTATTTAGCGGCGCATCTCCACTCACAGGCTGATCGCTACCCGGAAGTTGCGCCTGCCAGCGTTGCCCGTTGGCGGTTTGCAGCGTCCGGGCCGCCAGGTAAAGGGCATTATTCTCCTGAGTAGAGAACCAGCGCTTGCCCGTCACCTCTTTAGACAGTGACAGCAGCAGGCTGTTTTGCAGGTCCGGCTGCAGCTGATTTTCAGCCAGCAGCGCAATCATCATGCCCTGATCGCGCACGGTACTGCCGTAGTCGCCAAACCAGCGGTTCTCAGCGCGTGGCAGCGTTGCCCCCTGCATCACCGCCAGTTGCGCACGCTGTTCATCACCCATTAACTTTAGCGCAATGCCCAACTGCATCAGCGCCAGGCCCGACTGGGCCTTGTCACGCTTTTCATACAGCGCACGTAAGGCACCCAGCGGTGCCCGCTGCTGGCGCGCCAGCACCAGTCCGGCATAAGCCTGCACGCTGAAACGTAACGCTTCGACGTGCTGGCTGCCGCCTCCGGTGATCTGCGCCGGGTCCTGAAGATAACGCAGCAGGCGCGCGTTCGCCCGGCTGACGACCTCATCAGGCAACGCATAGCCCGCCTCACTGGCGCGCAGTAAGAAATCCGTTACGTAAGGCGTTAACCAGAATTCTTCTTCGCTCTGTTTGCCCCATAAACCAAAGCTGCCGTCCGCGCGCTGCATGCCCGCCAACCGGGCAATACCGGTTTCCACCGCTGCCCGGCGAACCTCATCAGAGCTGGTTTTGATACCCATGGCGGTAAGTTGCGCCTGGCTGGTGTACAACGATGGCCACAGCCCGCTCGCCGTTTGCTCCAGACAACCGTAGGGATAGGCATAAAGCGCACTGATATAGCGCGCAATATTCAACGGTGGGCGATTACTCAGCGTCAGTTGTCCACTGAGCGTAGCCG
This sequence comes from Pantoea sp. SGAir0183, assembly GCF_043545505.1. Taxonomy (NCBI): domain Bacteria; kingdom Pseudomonadati; phylum Pseudomonadota; class Gammaproteobacteria; order Enterobacterales; family Erwiniaceae; genus Pantoea; species Pantoea sp. SGAir0183. The sequence goes on along the minus strand of NZ_CP028053.1, from coordinate 1,155,562 downwards.
CGTCCAGATCGGCAAAGGCTGCCGCTGTCACCTGCCACGGCTGCTCGCCGTTGATCACCGCGTCAAAACTGAGCGTCTGGGCCGGATAAGGGGGCCTGACGCCAATCTTCCACTGCTGCTGGCTGGGCCGCACCTGCTCACCCGGCAGATTCAGGCCTGAAATCGTGACCTGAACGTCACCGTCACCAAAACCATTTTGCGCGGTGACCGGCACCTGTAGCGTTTTCCGCTCACCTTTGGCCAGCGTCACGTTTTGCGTGGCCGCGCCGGACAGCGCAATAAGCCCCCGGGCTGCGAGATCCACCTTCAGCGTTTGCGGTAAATCGGTCAGGTTGGTGATATCCAGCGCCAGCGATGCGCTGTCGCCGCTGGCCAGGAAGCGCGGCGTGGTCAGTTCACTGACCAGCGGCGCCGCCACAATCAGCTTGCGCTCTGCCGCGCCAAAGCTGTCATCGCTCCAGACCTGCGTCATCAGGCGCAGTTCACCGTTAAATGCCGGGACAGGGAGCGTGATCGAGCCCTTGCCGTTTTTATCCAGCGTAACAGCCTGTAGCTGCTGAGCCACAATGTTGACGTGGGTAACGGGTTTCTTGCCGCCGCGCGTCAGCGTGTCGTCTTCGCCGTCGCCGCCAAAGCGCAGCGCTGCCAGGCGTCCGCCGCCTTCAATCAACTGCCCAAACACATCGTACTGGTCGACGTTATAACGTTTACGGCCGAAAAAGGCCTGCCAGGGATCCGGGGTTTTGTAATCCGTCACGCTCAAAACCCCGCTGTCCACCGCCGACAGCAGCACATGCACCTTCTCCGGCAGCGGGCCGCCTTCACGACTGGCCTGCACATTGACCGTCAGGTTCTGCTCAGGGCGAACCTTTTCGGGCGCATCCAGCGTCAGGGTCAGGCGGCGCGCGTCGGTCGCCATCGGCAGATGTAGCAGTCCGACGGCACGTTTTGGCGTAGCGCCGCTGGTCTTGTCCCCTTCCCGTACGACAATGGCACTAAAATAGAGATCGTGACGCTGCCAGCTGTTGGCAATCGGCACATCCACCGTCGTCCCGCCCTGCGGAACGGTCAGCGGCTGCCACCACAGCGTGCCGCTGCTGGACTCAACCATCAGATAGCCCTTACCGGCCGTGGGCGATTCCACCTGCAGATGCACGGTTTCTCCGGGCTGATAAGCGGCTTTGTCTAAGCGGAGTTTGACCTGATCCGGGCGCAGAGCGCCCGTACCATTAGTATTATCCTGCCAGTCATAGCCCGCCTGAAAACGCACGCTGCTGACAATTTTTTCACCCGCCTGCACTTCCAGTCGGTAGCTGCCCCACTCGACCGGGAAGCTGACTTTGGTACTGCCCTCAGCGGGCACCGTAATCGATCGCTCATCTTCCTGCAGATCTTTCGCGTCGTAGCGTGACTGCCAGCCTTCACTGTTAGAGAAGCTCCAGTAGTAGTCACGACGTTCGCGAATCAAGCGCACATTCAGCTTTTCTGCCGCCAGCTTTTCGCCCTGACTGTTGGCGTAAACAATGTCAAAATCGGCCAGGCTGTTTTCCGGCACGGTCGGCTCATCGCGATAACTGTCACTGCGGTAATCGTAGATCGACTTGTTGCCGAACAGGGGGCGAATGCCCGGCAGCGCCTCCGCGGGCCAGATCGCCTGAGTGGCACGTCGGGTCACAGGCCGTCCACCCGTTTCCAGCAGGCTGGCCTGTAAAATCAGGTTTAGCGGCGAGTGAAGCTGGTCCCACTGATTCTCGACGGTTAGCTGGGCTTTGCCGTTCGCATCCAGTTTGATATCCACATCACCCAGGCTGCGTTTGACGCCCTCCTCAGTGATATCCCCAAACTGATAGCCAGGCAGCGCTGCCACCGCGTCCCGGGCAGGACGTAGATAGAGCTGCCCCTGCAGCGCATTCCCCGCCGCAGGCGCACCATAGAGATAACGCCCCTCAACGTTAAAGGTGATATCCGCATCGGCAGGCTGAGGTTGCTCATCGTTTTTCAGCGTCAGCGCCATGCGCTCTGGCAGGAAATCTTCGACGCGGAAATGCCACTGACGCGGCAGGTTATCACCGGTGTTAAGTCGCAGCATCCAGCCACCAGTCATGGCGGTCGTGGGCAGGCTGAATCGCTGCTGATACAACCCGTCCTGCGGTTGCCAGACAAAGGTGCGCACCACTTCACCGTCGGGCTGTACCACTTCGGCTTTAACCGGCTGGGCCGGTAACGGTTTGCCATCAGCATCACGCAGCAGCGCATTGACGATCACCGTTTCGCCGGGACGGTAGATATCGCGCGGGCCAAACACGAACAGCTGCTTGTCATAGCCCTCCGGTCCCGCCACGGGAAATTCGGCTAAATCTAATGCCGGGCGAGCCAGATCGATGAGGGAGGTTTGATCGCCCTGTATTGCCAACAGGAACTTGCCCTTGTCTTCGGCTTTCAGACGCACATGCCCGCTGCTGTCGCTGGTGCCGTTTTGCAGGACCTGCCCTTTATCGTTCAGGACTCTGACATTGACGCCTGAGAGCGGATCGCCGTTTTCCAGACTCTGGGCAAACAGCTCAAACTGGCCCGGAAAACGGTGCAGTGACAGGCCGATATCGCTCAGGGTGAAGAGCGTGGCTGGCATACTGTAATGATACGTGCCGGCCTGTTTCATCACGGCCAGATAAACGCCCGGTTGCTGAAGCGGCTTGATGTCTTTTAGCGGCAGCTGCAGTTTTTCCCGCGTATTGCGTGCCGGGTTAAGCTCAAAGCGGCCGCTGTAAACCAGCTCACTGGTTTTAAGCAGCTCCTGAGATTGCCAGGTTGTGAGATTACTCCCGTTATTCCACTGGGACAGGAATTGCGCCAGGCCCGCGTTTTTAATCCTGAAAAAATCGACATCCACCTGATCGACATTCAAGGCCAGCACCGGCAGGCCCTGCGCAATACGCAATGGCAGCAAAGAACCGCGACTGGCGAAGCCCACCATCGGCTCAATGTCGCGCGTGGTGATTTTTTGGCTGTAAGCCGCGGTCAGCGTTTCACCACTGGCGGCGCGCAAGCCCGGATCGACGGTCACAGTAAAGTGCCGTGAGGGTTCAGGATGGCGAAAACGCAGCGCCTTGCGATTCCCGGACAGCTCCCAAGCGCCATCCACCTTGCCGCGCTGATCGTCCGTCAGCCGGACCTTTTTGGCCACGTCCTGCTTATCATCAAGCGGCTGGTTGAACGTTAACACCAGTGCGGCGGCACCCTCAAGCTGGAGCTCGGAGAGGTCGATAATGCTCAGCGGCTTACTGACCAGCGTACTGGCGGCAGGCGTTTCAGCGCTGACGGAAAAAGCAGGTAACGTGGCGGCAGACAGCAGCGCGCCGCCGATCAGCATGCTGAACAGCAGCCGGTTAATGCGTTGTTTCATGGTAAATCCTTCACCGTGCCCCAGGGGAATTGTTTTATAATGCTGCACGATTTCACATCAACCTTCGCATTTAATCAACGCTTCTCTTGAGATGGTGGGCACATTGCCCGACACTGGCATCACAGATTGCAGAGAAGAGGTTGTTATGACGACGCCACTGTTTGTGTCCGCCGACTGGTTACAAGAACATTTTAATGACGGCACGCTCCAGGTTCTGGATGCGCGTATGCTGCCGCCGGGCATGGAAGCCACGCGCGATATTCAAAAAGAATATCTGGCGGAGCATTTGCCTGGTGCGCCTTTTTTCAATATTGAAACGCTTTCCGATCACACCAGCCCTTATCCCCACATGTTACCCCGGGCCGAAAGCTTCGCGGTGGCGATGCGCGAACTGGGCATCAACAGTGATAAGCATTTGATTGTTTATGATGAAGGCAATCTGTTTTCTGCGCCCCGCGCGTGGTGGATGCTGCGCGCCTTTGGCGTGGCACAGGTCTCCATTCTGGCTGGCGGTCTGCAGGGCTGGAAAACGGCGGGTTATGCGCTGGCTGAGGGCGAGGTCAGTCTGCCGGAAGGTGAGTTTGATGCACAGTTCGATGAAGGCCTGGTGAAACGCCTGACGGATGTCTTGCTGATTAGCCATGAAGGCGGCGCGCAAATTGTCGATGCGCGCGCGGCGAACCGTTTTAATGCTGAGGTCGATGAACCCCGTCCGGGATTGCACCGTGGGCACATTCCCAACAGCCTTAATCTGCCCTGGAATACCCTGGTCGAGCAGGGCGCACTCAAGCCGGAAGCCGAACTTCGTTCACGCTTTGCGGAAGCCGGTGTGGATATCAGCAAACCCATCGTAGCCAGCTGTGGCTCTGGCGTGACTGCGGTGGTGTTGATTCTGGCGCTGACGGCTCTGGGTGCAAGGGAAGTGACGCTGTATGACGGATCCTGGTCCGAATGGGGCAGCCGGGATGATTTGCCGATTGCGAAGTAACGGTAAACGCGCGGCCGAACAGGCCGCGCAGTGTGTCAGATGATCCGCTGACCACCTTTGAACTCACGCAGGAAACTGCCCCAGCGGCGTTCATAAAAGGGCGTAATGTGCGCGGTAAAGAAGTGACTGATTCCGCGGTCCTCTGCCGTAATCTCACACACATCAATGGGTGCATCATCCAGTAATGTATCGGTAGCTACGCTGCCGGCCGCCTGAATAATTGCCTCAATATCGCTGTCCGCTTCAATACCAATCAACAGATTAGGCACATCATCCGCCTGTTCACGAATGCTGGCAATGAAAGCGCGTTTAACCTGCTTGTATTTGCTGAACAACTGCGTCAGCGAGTCGATCATCTGCGCGGGCGGTTCCGCGATTTCTGACAGCAGCAGTGACTGACCGCCTTCCAGCACCGTTTGCTGCATCAGGGCACTGCCCTCTTCCCCCAGCAGATGACTGATTTCCGCCGCAGAAAACTCTTTGCCCGTGGGCAACTTTGGATTAAGAAACAGCGTTTCGCCACGGGTCATTTCAAACAGCGTACGTACCGGCAGCCGCACATAAGGCTGCTCATCGTTGATCGCCTCGCTCATCGCCTGTTCGGAGGTAAAAAACGGGATCACACTGCTGCCATCTTCTTTTTCCCAGTGCTGCAGGTCGACAGGCGTGCTGGCATCCAACTGCTGCTGGGTGCTTTCCCCCGGCACCCATGCATCCGCCTCCAGCAGTAGCTGAAAAAACTCAGGACGATGGGCAGGCTCCGTGGCGGCCAGCTTCAGCACCTCTTCAAGACGGTTCATCATTCACTTCTACCTTCAAAAAGCGGTGACCAGGTCACCGCGGAGATTGCATTTATTTCAGTAACAGGTTGGCGATAGTGCGCACGCCCAGGCCGGTTGCGCCTGCCGACCATTGATCGACCGCGCTCTTACGGTACGTCGCCGAGCAGTCGATATGTAACCAGCCCTGCTGATAGTGGCTGACGAAATAGGACAGGAACGCCGCCGCGCTGCTGGCACCGGCAGAATGTGCCGGGCTGGCGATGTTATTCAGATCGGCAAAGTTTGACGGCAGATGACTGCGATGGAACTCTGCCAGCGGCAAACGCCAGAACGGTTCGTTTTCACTGACCGCACTGCCCATCACCGACTGCGCCAGCACATCGTCGAAGGTAAACAAGGCGTGATAATCATTGCCCACCGCCGTTTTCGCGGCACCGGTCAGCGTTGCCGCATCGATCAGCAGCGTCGGATTCTGCTCGCTGGCATCGATCAGACCATCTGCCAGGACCAGACGACCTTCCGCATCGGTGTTCATCACTTCTACCGACTTGCCATTGCGATAACGAATGATGTCACCCAGCTTAAAGGCGTTGCTGCTGACCATGTTATCCGCGCAGCACAGGTAAAGTTTGACGCGCTTTTTCAGTCCGCGCGCGATGGCCATGGCCAGTGCACCGGTCACCGTCGCGGCACCGCCCATATCTGACTTCATGGAGTCCATGGTGGCACTGGTTTTGAGGCTGTAGCCACCGGTATCGAAGGTAATCCCTTTACCGACCAGGCAGGCGTAAACCGGCGCTTCGCTGTCGCCGGTGGGGTTAAAATCCAGTGCCAGGAAAACCGGCGGACGGTTTGAGCCCCGTCCTACCGTGTGCAGGCCCATATAGCCTTGCTCACGTAAATCATCGCCTTTGGTTATGCGATAGCTGACCGCTTCGCCACCTAACTCGCTCAGTAAATCTACGGCACTGTGTGCCAGCGTCTCTGGCCCTAAATCATCTGCAGGCAGGTTAATCGTATCGCGCACCCAGCCTACGATCTTACGGCGGCGATCAAATTCCGCCTGTTCATGTTCACCCAACTGCGGCCAGTCAACGCTGTTTTTGGCTTTCGGGCTGCGATAGCCCTGCCAGAAGGCCCAGCACTGCTCCAGATGCCAGCCTTCGCCCGTCAGGGCAACATGACGAATGCCCTGCCCATCCAGCTTACGCGCGGCACGCTGGATGCTCATCAACGCATCGGCTTCACGCAGGTGCACGGTCATACCGTTTTCATTGCTGCTTAACAGTGCTTTGTCACCCCAGCGCGCATCGGCGGGCTGGTTGCTGAGCGTGATATTCATCGGTTGTGTACTCATTGTAGGGCTCCGTATTCGTTATTCGTTTCATCCAGCCTGTTTTGCGACGGCTTTTCATACAGATGTTACGCCGCACACCGCAGGCGTTGCCGGTGCGCAGTGGTCAGCCTCTTCAGGCCTGATTATGACTTCATGAGTTCACGCAGGCGCGTCACGGACTTCTGCACCAGCGCAATGGCATAATCGATCTCTTCTTCAGTGGTGAACCGCCCCAGTGAGAAGCGAAGTGAACTGTGGGCCAGTTCTTCGTTCAGACCGAGTGCGCGCAGAACATAGGAAGGTTCCAGACTGGCGGAAGTACAGGCCGATCCGGACGACAGCGCAAGATCTTTCAGCGCCATGATCAACGACTCACCTTCAACATCAGCAAAACTGACGTTAAGTATGTTGGCGCAGCTGTGTTGCAAATCACCATTCACCGTTACGCCGCCTGTCTCACGAATGCCGTGCCACAGTTTGTCACGCAACAGCGACAAGCGGGCCATCTCTTCTTCACGCACCGCTTTGGCAATGCGGTAAGCCTCACCCATGCCGACAATCTGGTGCACCGGTAAGGTGCCCGATCGCATATTGCGCTCGTGACCGCCGCCGTGGATCTGCGCATCAATCTGGATACGCGGCTTACGACGGACATAGAGCGCGCCAATGCCTTTAGGACCATAAACTTTATGACCGGAAAACGACATCAGATCAACAGGCAGTTCAGCGAGATCGATAGCCAGTTTCCCGACGCTTTGCGTCGCATCGACGTGGAACAGGATGCCCCGCTCCCGGCACAGGGCGCCCAGCGCAGCGATATCCTGAATCACACCGATTTCGTTATTCACATGCATGATGGAAACCAGCACCGTGTCGTCACGTAGCGCGGCGCGCAGGTCGTCAGGCGCGATCAGGCCATTCGCTGCTGGCGTCAGCCAGGTGATCTCAAAGCCTTCACGTTCAAGTTGCAGGCAGGTATCAATGACCGCTTTATGTTCGGTTACGCTGGTGACGATGTGTTTACCACGCGACTGGTGGAAATGGGCTGCGCCTTTAATGGCGAGATTGTCGGATTCGGTGGCCCCGGAGGTGAAGACGATTTCACGTGGGTCAGCATTGACCAGCTCCGCGACCTGATTGCGCGCAACGTCCACCGCCTCTTCTGCCTGCCAGCCGAAACGGTGCGAACGGGAGGCCGGGTTACCAAACGTGCCATCCAGCGTCAGGAATTGCATCATTTTGCTGGCCACACGCGGATCGGCCGGCGTCGTGGCGGCATAATCCAGGTAAATCGGTAATTTCATTGCGCTACAGCTCCGTATAAAAAATCATACGTATTTATAGCAGATTCAGCCCCTGCCGCGTTAGCAGTAAGGGCCGGAGAAGCAGAGGATTAGGAGGCGCGGAGGTTAACGTTGATTTCCTGTGCGCGGGCGTGCTGGAAACGACGATTGTCGTTAGCATTCTGGCGGTCGGCCACATCCAGGATTTCCTGATTATTCACCAGCTCAGCCAGCGTAATGTTGTTCAGGAATTCGCTAATACGGACGCTCAGGTCACGCCACAACACATGGGTCAGACAGCGCTCGCCACCCTGACAGCCTTCTTTGCCCTGGCATTTGGTGGCGTCCACAGATTCATCAACCGCAGTGATCACTTCACCCACCGCAATCGCGCTGGCTTCTTTGCCCAGAAGATAACCGCCACCCGGACCACGAACGCTGGATACCAGATTGTGCTTACGTAACCGCGAGAACAGCTGCTCCAGATAAGAGAGCGATATACCCTGGCGTTCAGAGATGTCAGCCAGTGGAACAGGGCCCTGGTGAGAATGCAGGGCAACGTCCAGCATAGCGGTAACAGCGTAACGTCCTTTGGATGTCAGTCTCATAGCATACAACCTCAATAGCATCCGGTTATCGGAGGATTAGCGAAGATGACGGCAAGTCTGACATTCCCGAGTAATTTGGTCAACTATTTAACCAAGTAATTTACTCAACTATTTAACCTGGCGTTTTACTCAACTATTCAGGGCCGTTTTGTTTCGGTCCTTTACGCTTCTCAAACGAGGCGAGCATCCCGCGCAGAATATTGAGTTCGTCGCGCTCAGGACGGGCGCGCGTATACAGACGACGCAGCTTGCTCATTACCTGGCCGGGATTGGCTTCACGGATAAATCCGCTTTCCAGCATCATCTGTTCCATGTGCTGGTAGAAACGCTCCAGGTCGTCAACCAGCGGATAAGGTGATTCCTCGTACTGCGGTTTGGGACTGGCGTTTTCCTGCGCCTGCAGCCAGGCCATGCGGACTTCATAGGCAATGATCTGCACCGCCATCGCCAGGTTAAGCGAGCTGTATTCCGGGTTCGCCTGGATGGCCACATGATAATGGCACTTTTGCAATTCATCGTTAGTCAGCCCGACACGCTCACGACCAAATACCAGGGCGACGGGGGCCTGCCGGGCCTCTTCAATACTTTTCAGGCCACATTCACGTGAATCCAGCATCGGCCACGGCAGCGAGCGGGAACGTGCACTGGTGCCGACCACCAGACTGCATCCGGCAATCGCGTCATCCAGTGAGTCGACAATTTTCGCCTCGCCAATCACGTCACTGGCCCCGGCAGCCAGCGAGATAGCCTGTGAATCCGGCTTCACTAGCGGATTGACCAAATAGAGGTTAGTTAAGCCCATAGTTTTCATCGCGCGCGCGACGGAGCCCATGTTGCCGGTGTGAGAAGTTTCTACCAGTACGATACGAATATTTTGCAGCATAATTGGGATCGGTCAGAAAATGATGACGCGTACTCTAACATAAAGCAGGACATTTACCGAACACCCTGCTATACTCCGCGCCGTTTTCCCCGTTCTTTAACATCCAGCGAGAGATACCGATGCATCCAATGCTCAACATTGCCGTGCGCGCAGCGCGCAAGGCCGGAAATTTAATTGCCAAGAATTATGAAACCCCGGACGCCGTCGAAGCCAGCCAGAAAGGCAGTAACGACTTCGTAACCAATGTTGACCGCGACGCAGAACGCCTGATTATCGAAGTGATTCGTAAATCCTACCCGAAGCACACCATTATTACTGAAGAGAGTGGTGAACTTGAAGGTGAAGATCAGGACATTCAATGGGTAATCGATCCGCTGGATGGCACGACCAACTTTATCAAACGCCTGCCCCACTTCTCTGTTTCTATCGCCGTACGCATTAAAGGCCGTACTGAAGTGGCGGTGGTATATGATCCTATGCGTAATGAACTGTTCAGTGCCGTACGTGGCCAGGGCGCGCAGCTTAACGGCTACCGTCTGCGCGGCAGCATCGCTCGCGATCTGGATGGCACCATTCTGGCGACCGGTTTCCCGTTCAAGCTAAAACAGCACGCGCCGGCTTACATGAACATCATGACCAAACTGTTCACACAGTGTGCGGACTTCCGTCGTACCGGCTCTGCCGCACTGGACCTGGCCTATGTTGCCGCAGGTCGTGTGGATGGCTATTTTGAAATCGGTCTGAAACCGTGGGATTTTGCCGCGGGTGAACTGCTGGTGCGTGAAGCGGGCGGACTGGTTACTGACTTCACCGGCAATCATGGTTACCTGCATTCAGGTAACATTGTGGCCGGTAATCCTCGTGTGGTTAAAGCGCTGCTGTCGTCCATGCGCGATGAACTGAGCGAAGCGCTGAAGCGCTAAAGAAAAAGGCGGCACATTCTGTGCCGCCTTTTTTAACGCCTTTCGGTTAGCGACGTTCGTTCGCCAACACCTGACGTGGCTGAGTACGACGTCCCACCATGCCCATCACGCCTGCCAGGACTGCTTCAATAATCAGGATAAAGAAGGCGTACCAGCTGGCTTTCGCTGTCGCTTTAGCCGCCTGCTCACCGGCTTCACGGGCTTTCTGCTCTGCCTGCTGTTTCAGCTCCTGATATTTCTGCATAGCCTGCTGATAGCTCTGCTCTGCCTGATTAACGATCTGCTCTGCTTCCTGATCGCTTTTGCCGGTGCGCGCTTTAATAATATTTTTCAACGCCTCACGATCGGCTGCCTGTAATGTATCAGCATGACGATCAATAACGCCTTTAAACCAGTTAGCTAAATCCGTGTCTGCGGTTTGCGGATGATTAGCGGTGTTATTTGCCTGGTTCTCTGCATTCTGCGCTTCATTATTCGCATCCTGCTTCAGTTTTTCAGGTTGTAATTCAGGCTTGCCTGTTTGACGCAGCGTCGTTTCCAGCTCACGCTGCATGTCATTTAAATTAATATTGTTTTCCTGCAGCTTGTCTTTTGCCATTTGGGTAACAGATGGCGCAGCGGCTGAAATACCCTGACCGACAGCCTGGAAGCCCGTGCCCAGAATGTTCATCGCACCGCCTAATACGCTACTGGCAAGACTGACGGCTAAATAAATCGTTATCACCGTGCTGATGCCAAACATCAGTAACCCATGCAGCGCGCCTTCGCGCTGTGCCAGACGTCCGGCAACATAGGCGCCCGCGACGATGGCGAGAAGCATTTCAATCGCCGTCCACACCAGCGCACCGGTGCCCAGATGTTTAAACGGATTGCCTTCCTGCAGGGGATCAATAGTCGTCGCGCCGATAGCTGTTCCCAGCAGAGTTAATAATATGTGAATTATCAGTGCGCAAATAACACCGGCAAAAACGGCACTCCATGAAATACGTTTTAGGGGCAAACCCGCTGTTCCAGTTACCAGCGGATCGGTGTAGCCATTATTAATACGGGTATCAGCCATGAGATATTTTCCTCGCAAAGCACGGAATCGTTCCGTTTTTATTCATCCCATTATTGGGAGGTGATTTAACTATTAACAGCGTAGACAGTGAAAACAAATTTCACCACTAAACAGTCAGCAGAAAAATAAAAAATAGTGAGGAAAATATTGCAGAATGAGCAGCGAAAAACGCTTTTCGCTGCTATAGAAATCAGAAAGGCCGGATGCCGCCCGCCAACCCCGGCTGAGCAGATTGCCATAACGCACAGCCCGCAACGATTAACATGACGCTTCCCAGCAAAGCCAACAGAGGCAACAGACTGCGTGCGCGATCGCTTATGTGGCTGTTTGCACTCAGCCGTTGCGCCAGCGAACGCGATCGCTGCACCAGCAGACCAATCGCCGAAATGGTCAGGGCCGTTCCCATCGCCATCACCGCCGCCGAGAGGACGCCCCAGAGGTAAACGCCAATCACCTTAGCAAACAGCAGCATCATAATGGCTCCTGAACAGGGCCGCAGCCCCATCGACAGAACCACCAGTAACTGGGTTTTCACGTTAACGGCACCGGCTACCTGCTGTGCACTGGGCAGATGAGCATGACCGCAGCCGCACTGATCATCATGATGATGGTGTGGATGCAGAGCACGAATGTTCATCGCCGGTTTCGGTCGGAACAGTCGCCACAGAGAGTTGACCGCCCGATAACCTGTCCAGATTCCCAGGGCAATCACCAGAAGATAACTGCCCTTCTCCAGCCAGAAACTGCTCAGATGCAACTGGCGTGATGAGGTGTGCAATACCACCAGCATCAGGGTTACCAGAACAATCGCGACTGAACCCTGTAACAGCGATGCCAGCAGCGTCAGCTTCATGCTGGTTTTCAGTTTTGCCGGATGAGTGGCCAGGAAAGTGGTGATAACAACCTTACCGTGCCCAGGTCCTAACGCATGCAGGATGCCGTACACCAGACTAAACGCCAGTAATGACAGGCCAGCCCGGTGCGGATGTTCGGCGACCTGTTGCAGGAGCTGCGTCATCTCGCGGTTGAGAATTTTTTGCCAGAGCACACTTTGCAGCAGAATTTGCGGCCAGTACAGCCAGATCGCGCTGACCGCCGTCACCAGCCCGACCATGAATACTGCCAGTGGCCACAGCCGTTTTTTGGGCCGCGCTATGGTCGTCAGTGACATGTCAGAATCACCGTTTGCGCGAACTGCCTGCCCAGATCCATCTCTTCGGGTGGCGCATCGGCCTTGTCGAGCGATAAGGCATACTGCTTCAACGAGTCATTCGGCTTTGGCGTATGCAAGATGAAGGCGCAGCGTGACTGCAACGCTGGCGGCACGGTTAAGGCGTCAGGCTTGTCATAGAACATGTCGACGAAATACGTGGGATCGAAGGTGAGAATCTCAAAGCGCTGACCGGTTAATGTGGGTGGCTCGGCCAGCGGCAACACAAACTCCAGCACCGCTTTGTTGCCACTGCGTGACAGATTGTATTCTTTTGGTAGATTCAAGAACTTCACCCGCTGCTTGTTATGCCAGATTTCAGAAAAATAATGTTGTCCCAGCACATTCGCCATCACGCCGGCTGCCAGTTTTTTCCAGACCACGGTGCCCGGTTTCGCATCGCTCGCGTCGTAAAGAAGATCGGCGGAGGTAATTTCATCCATGGTCCAGATCATTTTCAGGCCCGTAAACCGATCGCCGTCAGCAACCAGTTCCGTTTTCATATCAATAAAGCTGTGAGGATGTGCCAGTGCTGACGAACTTATCAGGGTTAGCAGTGCGAAAAACATGCGTTTCATAATGTTATAAAGTAACGTTCCTGATAAAAAGGTTTCATAAGTAACAAAATTTTGTGACCCGCCTTAAACCTCTGAACAAAAAACCGGGTAAACCCTTCACCGGTCAGGGCAGTTGACTATTCTTAGCTAAAAATAGCCAGCGGGAATATTGATTGATGAGTTCTGCTACATCTTCAGCACCACTCTTCACCGTTTCTCAGCGTCGCTGCCACCTGTTGTTATTGCTGTTTCTGCCCACTCCCGTGCTGACGCTCACCCGGTTAAGCCTGCTTAACGGCGTGGATGCTGCCACCGCCAGGCAAGATATTGCCGCCGTGGGTGATGAGATACAGCGCTATCATCAACTGGAACTTCACCAAATGGTGGATGGCAGCTTGCGCATTCATGGTACAGAGCTGGACAGACGAATTTGTCTTATACATAACCTGCGGCGCAGTTTGCGTCTGTCGCAGACGTTTGTCTGTGAGCATTTTGCGACACCGCTTCGCCAGCGCCTTAAGCAAATGAAAATTGAGAAGGCGCTCTACGATGAAACCAATCTACAGGCACTCATCCAGCACTGCAGCCTGTGCCTTGATCGCCCTTTCAGTACACGCGATCAACTCTTTTTACAAATATTTATGAAATACGGCCTGTGCCAGCGCCAGCCTGCCCTCTTTACTGCACAACAGCAGGCCTGGCTGGCGATGAAGGCGGAGCGCCGCGCGGCCACTGATGTCATTCGTCACTGGAAAAAACGGTGCCATCTCGCACCGGATGCGAGTGAAACCGACTTCTGGACATTACTGTTCAGCCTCATCCACGCGCCGCATCCGGACGCCATCCGTCACGCCAGTGAACAGCGGCTCATGCGCGCCACGCATCAGCTGATCGATGACTTCGAGGCTTCGTCAGGCACCCCTTTTCCTGAACGTGCCGAACTCCAGCAGCAACTGTATACGCACCTGGCGCAGGCGCTGGATCGCACTTACTTTACTATTGGCATTGATGACAGTGTGGCACAAGACGTAACCAGGCTTTATCCGCGCCTGCTGCGAACCACTCAGCAGGCGCTGGTGGCGTTTGAGCAGGAATACGCGATTTGTTTTAAACCGGAAGAAGTCAGTCTGATAACCATTATTTTTGGTGCATGGCTGATGCAGAGCAGCGCCCTTCAGGAAAAACAGGTGCTGCTCCTGACGGGTGACGATCCGGCGCTGGAACAGGACGTTGAGCAGCAGATCCGGGAAATCACCTTATTACCCGTTAATATCACCTATCAGCATGTGGATGACTTTCAGCGCGACGGCGCGCCGCGCGAAGTTGATTTGATCATCTCGCCTTACGTCACCTCCCTGCCGCTGTTTTCGCCCCCGCTGATCCACGCAGAATTGCCGTTGACCGAATATCATCAGCAACGCATTCGTTATTTGCTGGAGTCCTGACGCGGGCGCAGAAACAGCGCAGGCAGCGCCACCAGCGCCATCACCCAAAACAGCTGTCCATGAAGATGGGTAAACAGCACGCCACAAATCATCGTCATCACGGCGATACCGCCGCCCATCGCCAGCGCCGAATAGAGCGACTGCAACCGAATCACCTCCGCACCCTGCCGTGAAGCAATGAAACGCATGGCTGCAAGATGGCAGACCGTAAACGTACCGCAGTGGAGAATTTGCGCCACAATCAACACCGGCAGTGCCGTGCTGGCCCCCAGCAGGCTCCAGCGAATTAACGCGCAAACGCCGGACAGCAGCAGTAAATCGCGCGCCTGCCAGCGGTGAAACAGACGGTGACTCAGCGCAAAGATCACAATTTCTGCCACCACGCCAAGCGACCACAGATAACCAATGCGCGAGGCGGAATAGCCACTTTCCTGCCACCAGATCGCGCTGAAGCCGTAATAGGCCGCATGCGCTCCCTGCAGCAGGGTGACGCACACCATGAAACGCCAGATCGCGTTTTCCCGTATCAGATCGCGCCAGGCCTGCCAGCCACCGCTGACGTTGCTCTTGCGTTCGCTGCCCTGAGGGTGTGTTTGCGGCGTCAGCAACATACCCGCCAGCATACTTATGACGCCCGCTGACAGTAGCATTAAAATCGCCTGGGATGAAAAAGCCGTCACCAGCATACCGGTCAACGACGAACTGATGACGAAGGCCAGAGAACCCCAGAGGCGCACCGGCCCGTAGGCCAGACCAATTTGTTGCGTCCAGGTCGCCGCCAGCGCATCACTTAAAGGCACCAGCGGGGAGAAAAACAGATTAAAGCCGGTCATCACTAACAGCAGCCACAACCACTGTTGTCCAGTCCAGTATCCCACGGCAAAAAGACAGGTCAGCAGCGCCAGCAGCCGCAACGCCGTAATCAGTTGAGAAGGATGTTTAACCTGCGAGGCGATGAACAAACTGCCTACAAAACGCGCCACCATGCCGCAGCCAAGCAGCAGGCCAATTTGTTCGGGGTTCAGTCCCACGCCTTTTAGCCAGACGCCCCAGAAAGGCAGGTAAATACCGTAACAAAAAAAGTAGGTGAAATAGCTTAATCCAAGCCATCTGGCGGAGCCGATTGCCATGTTCCCTCCAGCAATAGTGTGACCGGTCGTGTTAAGAGGTCGATACTTTGTCAGAGCCACGTGAGACGGGCAATAAAAAAGGATGGCCGGGGCCATCCTTTTTCAACCGTTGACTCACCTGACGGGATCAGGCGTAAACCGGTAAGCGCGCACAGATATCCAGCACTTTTTGCTTCGTGCGTTCAATCGTGGCTTCGTCGTTCACATCGTCCAGCACGTCAGCAATCCAGCCGGCCAGTTCACGCACGTCCGCTTCTTTAAAGCCACGACGCGTGACCGCTGGGGTACCGATACGTACACCGGAGGTGACAAACGGGCTTTTCGGATCGTTCGGCACGCTGTTTTTGTTCACGGTGATATTGGCACGGCCCAGTGCCGCATCCGCTTCTTTACCGGTCAGGTTTTTGCTCACCAGATCAATCAGGAACAGGTGGTTGTAAGTGCCGCCTGACACGATGTTATAACCGCGTTCCAGTAAGACCTCGACCATCGCTTTCGCGTTTTTTGCCACCTGCTGCTGGTAGGTTTTGAACTCGGGTTCCATCGCTTCTTTGAACGCCACGGCTTTACCCGCAATGACGTGCATCAGCGGGCCGCCCTGGCCGCCAGGGAAAACCGCAGAGTTAAGCTTTTTGTACAGTTCTTCGTCGCCACCTTTCGCCAGAATGATGCCGCCACGCGGACCGGCCAGCGTTTTGTGGGTTGTAGAAGTCACAACGTGCGCGTGCGGTAAAGGGTTCGGGTAAACGTCAGCCGCAATCAGACCCGCAACGTGCGCCATATCCACAAACAACCAGGCACCAACGCTGTCTGCGATTTCGCGCATTTTGGCCCAGTCGCAAATACCCGAGTACGCAGAGAAACCGCCAATGATCATCTTAGGCTGGTGCGTTTTTGCCAGCTCAGCCAGTTCGTTGTAGTCAATTTTACCGGTTTCATCGATACCATAAGGCACGACATTGTAGAGTTTGCCCGACAGGTTAACAGGCGAACCGTGCGTCAGATGACCACCGTGCGCGAGGTTCATACCCAGAATGGTATCGCCTGGCTGCAGCAGGGCGGTAAACACAGCAAAGTTAGCCTGTGAACCTGAGTGCGGCTGTACGTTGGCATAATCTGCACCAAACAGCGCTTTCGCACGATCGATAGCCAGCTGCTCAACAATATCTACATACTCGCAGCCGCCGTAATAACGTTTGCCAGGATAGCCTTCAGCATATTTGTTGGTGAGCTGTGAACCTTGCGCCTGCATTACACGCGGGCTGGTGTAGTTTTCAGAAGCAATCAGTTCAATGTGCTCTTCCTGACGCACTTTCTCTTGCTCCATCGCCTGCCACAACTCGGCATCATAATCGGCAATGTTCATTTCACGCTTTAACATCCGCATCTCCTGACTGGCTATCTTTAAATCGGCAAATTACGCCCCCAAAGGGCGAAGGCAGACAGTGTAAACCCTTTTACCAGGGGACGGTAGGGCCAATCCCCTCTTTTTACGCAAACGTTTGGCTTCGCATTGGCGATGTGTTTTTGGCTCGCTTTGCAAGCGGTTTCCCGCTGTTTTTCCCCGCACCCTGTAACGGAAATTTTCCATTTCTCCGTCTGAAAATTTGCCGCTCAGTCTTCCTGTAAACCACAACGCTATTTACAGAACAAAACGCCCGGCCATAAGATGCATTTAAAATGCAACTTTAAGTGAGGTATTCCCATGCTTGATGCCAAGACGATTCACATTGTGAAATCCACCCTTCCCGCGATTGCGGCATGCGGCCCCGATCTGACGGCCCATTTTTACAGTCAGATGCTCTCTCATCATCCAGAGTTAAAGCATGTCTTTAACAGGGCCAACCAGCGCAATGGCGCACAGCGTGAAGCGCTGTTTAATGCGATTTGCGCCTACGGGGCCAATCTGGACAATCTGACGGCGCTACGGCCAGCCGTCGAAAAAATTGCCCAAAAGCACGCCAGTCTGACGATCCAACCTGAGCAATATAAAATTGTGGGTGAGTATTTACTCTCCTCTATCGACGCCATGCTGAATCCTGGCGAAGCGGTGCTCGCCGCCTGGAGACGCGCCTACACAGTGCTGGCCGATATATTTATCCAGCGTGAAGAAGCCCTTTATCAGGCATCGGCACACCAGCAAGGCGGCTGGCGCGGCACGAGAGCCTTCTTCATCAGCGCGATTGAGCAACAAAGTGACGTGATCAAAAGCGTTACCCTCGCTCCTGTTGATGGTAAACCCATTGCGTCCTTCAGGCCGGGGCAGTATGTGTCACTGCATCTGCAGCCAGCGGGCTTCCGTTATCAGCAAATTCGTCAGTACTCACTCACCACCGTCAGCAATGCGCAGACCTACCGAATTGCGGTAAAACAGGAAGCCGGGGGAACAGTCTCAGGCTGGCTGCATCAACAGGCCAAAGCAGGCGATGAGATTCAGCTGACGCCTCCACACGGGGATTTTTTTCTCCAGGCAAGTCCGACGACGCCGGTCACGTTGATTTCAGCGGGCGTAGGGCAAACGCCGATGCTGGCCATGCTGCATGCGCTGGCTACCCGGCAGCACCCGGCAGCGGTCAACTGGTTACATGCCGCTGAAAACGGCCAGCAGCATGCCTTTGCAGATGAAGTGCGCGCGGCCGGTGACCTGTTGCCTGATTTTGCCCAACATATCTGGTATCGCGAGCCAAATCAGGGCGATGCAGGTCGTTATGATGCGCAAGGCCTTATGGATCTGGCGAGCGTTTCACCACGTCTGCAGGAGGTGAATACCCACTTCTATCTTTGTGGGCCGCTGGGCTTTATGCAGTTCGTCGTTCAGCAGCTGCTGGCGGTCGGCGTGACGGCGGACAGGATTCACTATGAGGTGTTTGGTCCGCATAAGGTAATGTAATTTGCGGCTATGAACGGCCCTTCTGGCATCTGTTATACGCTGAAAGTAAGGAGCCGTTCAGTGCGTATTACAGTGTTCATGCGTGAAGAGCGACGCGTTGGAGTCGGAGTCGGAGTCGGACATATTTTCATAGCGGAACAGATTACCGCCTATCCAGGCGCTTTCGCACGCATGGCAGCGTTTTACTTACCACTATTGAGCCGGGTAATCGTTAACGCATGGGAAGAAATAGCAGAGTTTAACTTTCTTTTATTGATGGCAATGTATCAGCGAGGGCCTTTCTTAGTTTCAGCAAACAGGATTGTTTCCAGTATCCTTCTGGCAAAGCTTTATGTAATGTCGGGAATGTTTCGTTAAAATAGTCACGCAGTTCATCACGGCCCGGTTCGATAAAAGGCGCTGCACATATGTGATCAATATTTGCCTCATCAACAAATTTTAACACCTCGTTGGGATTCTCAGGTAAAGCACAGGCCATGACAATATTTAAACTTTCCTGAAAAGAGGTCATCCCTAAGAATGGCGATTTGCTTAACACGGGATAAAGTCTTATCCAGCGGGTTTCCCCCTGGGCTATAAGCTCCCCTATTTTGTCGTAATCGCTGTCTGATAAGCCCTTACTATCATGATAATGCGAAGCGGTTAATACTTTACTGTAAAGCGCATCTTCGCCGGAAACGGTCTGACAGGATGCGAGAATCAGAGCGAATATCATTATCCCTTTTACTTTCATTGTATAAGTCATTTTCTGTCAACGCGCCTTCGGTTTTCCTGTAGATATTAAGAGAGTAAATTACACGTCCCTTTATTAACGGCCGTAGTTATAACACGCGAGAACATAAGGCTATGATTAACTGCACCCAATTATAAAAGCGCCATGATAACGTTAAGATCATTAGTCGTTTTTGATTTAGATTAATAGCCAAATGAAAGAACATTAACCTTAAATAACAAACAACATGCTAATCGAAATAAAAAACCAAAAAATTAATGCGATACAAAGAGATAATAAGTGAGTTGTACAATTTGAAGTTAATGTTGCCCAGATGATAACGTGCTGGAAATGACTGATTATTGCCCCTTCCTGAAATCAGGCAGGGGCACACTGACCAGCGAT
Source organism: Pantoea sp. SGAir0183 (assembly GCF_043545505.1). Taxonomy (NCBI): domain Bacteria; kingdom Pseudomonadati; phylum Pseudomonadota; class Gammaproteobacteria; order Enterobacterales; family Erwiniaceae; genus Pantoea; species Pantoea sp. SGAir0183. The sequence goes on along the minus strand of NZ_CP028053.1, from coordinate 1,135,947 downwards.
AAACGTTGTCCCGCATCGCAGTCGCAGTTCAGAAGCAAGCTTCGCTTCTGAAAAGGATTAAATCGCTTCCTCGTCCTCTTCACCGGTACGGATACGCACCACGCGAGCGACATCGAAAACAAAGATTTTGCCGTCGCCAATTTTGCCGGTTTGCGCGGTGCGCATGATGGTTTCGACGCAGGTGTCCACGATATCATCGCCTACCACCATTTCAATTTTCACCTTCGGCAGAAAGTCCACCATATACTCTGCCCCACGGTAGAGTTCCGTGTGCCCTTTCTGGCGGCCAAAGCCTTTCACTTCGCTTACGGTCATCCCGGTGATGCCGACTTCAGCAAGCGCTTCGCGCACATCATCAAGTTTGAATGGTTTAATTATTGCATCGATCTTTTTCATGTCAGACCCTTTCCTCGCGCCCTCCGTGGTCAGAGGGATTTTTTAAGTATAAATGTCGCTGGCCATGCTGCAGGCTGGTGCGGCAGAAAATTACTCTTTAAAGTCACTGGCGTCCAGTTCGTGACGTGACAGCAGCTTATAGAATTCAGTACGGTTACGTCCAGCCAGACGCGCCGCGTTGGTCACATTTCCTTTGGTCATCTGCAACAGCTTGCGCAGGTAATTGAGTTCAAACTGATTACGCGCCTCGACAAAGGTTGGTAATGCGCTGTTTTCGCCGCTCAGTGCCTGCTCTACCAGCGCATCGCTGATCACCGGCGAGGAACTGAGCGCCACGCACTGTTCAATCACATTCACTAACTGACGCACGTTACCAGGCCAGCTGGCGGAGATCAGGCGCTTCATCGCATCCACCGAAAAACTGCGCACCTGCGGTTTGTGACGGTCCGCGGCCTGGCGCAGCAGATGATTAGCCAGCAGCGGAATATCCTCGGTACGTTGATGCAGCGCCGGTATTTTCAGGTTAACGACGTTCAGGCGATAAAAGAGATCTTCACGGAATTCGTTTTTCTCCATCGCTTTCGGTAAATCCCGGTGCGTGGCGGAGATAATCCGCACATTGATATCAATATCGTTGTTGCTGCCAAGCGGCCGGACTTTACGCTCCTGTATGACCCGCAGCAGTTTAACCTGCAGCGCGGGCGGCATATCGCCGATTTCGTCCAGAAACAGCGTCCCGCCTTCGGCCGCTTTAAACAGGCCGTCGCGTGCGCTGACCGCACCGGTAAAGGCACCTTTCGCGTGACCAAATAACTCCGATTCCAGCAACTGCTCGGGCAAGGCACCACAGTTGATCGCGATGAACGGCTTGTCGGCGCGCGGACTGGCAGCATGGATAGCCTGCGCCAGCACCTCTTTACCCGTCCCGCTTTGCCCGTTGATCAGCACGCTGACATCCGACTGAGCAACCATGTGCGCCTGTTCAAGTAAGCGCAGCATCTGAGGATTGCGTGTTACGATGGCTTCCCGCCAGCGGTCGTCGCTGACCGGGACGCGCTGCGCGAGCGCTTCATCGATTGCCTTATAAAGCGCATCGCGATCGACCGGTTTGGTTAAAAAGCTAAATACGCCCTGCTGGGTTGCCGCGACGGCCTCTGGAATCGAACCGTGTGCGGTTAAAATGATGACCGGCAAGCCCATATGGCGTTTCTGGATTTCGCCAAAAAGCGCCAGGCCGTCCATCTCATCCATGCGCAAATCGCTTATCACCAGATCGATTTTCTCTTTCTGCAACAGCCGAAGCGCGTCAGGCCCACTGGCTGCGGTGGTCACCTGATAGCCTTCGCTGCTCAGCCGCATCCCTAACAGTTTCAGCAGGCTGGGATCATCATCCACCAGCAGCAGATGTGCCGCATGTTTTATCATTACTGCTCTTCCTCTTGTGGCAACGCCGTTCCATGACTGCCTTCTGGCATCTCTGAGGTTTTGCGCGACGAAAGCTGGCGTTCGATATCGGTTAACCGCTCCAGCTTGCTTTGCGTATCGCTTAACTGCTGCCGTAATTTTATCTGCTGCTGACGCAGCGCGTCCGTCTGCGCATCGCTGCTCTGCTGCAGATGGACGTACCGCGAACGTAGCGCACTTAAATCCAGCTGTGCCGCCTGGTTACTGCGCCAGAGCTGGATGAGTGCCCGCAGGTTTTGCGGGAACTGCTCACTGTAGCTGTCCAGCTCGGTGATATAGTCGCGCCGTTCCAGTGGCGTTACGTTGCCATTTGCCATGAGTACGCCCTGTTTAAAGGCTCGCGACCAGCTGTCTACTGGCCAGCGGTGCGCCTCGGCGCGGGCTTCCGCGGGCGAAAGTCGTTCGGCGCAGTCAATACTGCGCATCCAGTAAAGGGGATTGGCAAGCGCGGCAGTGTTTTCAATATGCCAGATATCGCTACAGCGGGTTGTCAGATAATCCACCAGGCGCGTTTCAGGCACCGCGACAGAGTTTGGTGCGGGCTGGGATGCCGAGGTCGCCGGTGAGGAGGCACAGCCGCTGAGCATCAGGGTGCTCAGTGCGCTTATAAGAATCGCGGCAAAAAATTTCATACTTCAGACTTTCCCGGCGGTGGTATTCAGTTCAATGCGAAAACAAACATCCGCGTCATCGCGGCTGACCAGTTGCAGGTTGCCGTGCATACGGCGCAGACAATCCTTTGCGATACTTAACCCCAGCCCACTGCCTTTAACCGGCCCTTTGCGCTGATGGCTGCCCTGAAAAAAGGGCTCAAAAATCATTGCCTGCTCATGCTCGGGAATGGGCGTACCGCTGTTAGCGACCTCAATGATGACTGTATCGCCCTGCTGCTGGCTACGAAGCCAGATGTTACCGGATTCATTGCCATAGTTCACGGCGTTAGAGTAGAGGTTATCGATCACACTCATTAATAGCATAGGCTCAGCCAGGCAATCTGTGGCCTTCAGATCGATCTCAACATGCATCTGTTTGTTACGCGCCGAAAGGGCGTGGGCATTCACAACGTCATGCACAATATCGTCCAGTTTGACCGCCTCAAGCGTGATTGGCCCATCAGCGAGCCTGCGGTTGTAGTCGAGCAATTGTTCAATCAGGTACTGCAAACGACGGCTGCTGGTATCGAGTATGGAGACGATTTCTTTCTGCTCCGGATTTAGCACGCCCGCGACTTCATCCGCCAGAAGCGCCGTGCCTTCACGCAAACTGGCCAGCGGGGTTTTCAGTTCGTGTGAAAGGTGGCGTAAAAATTCGTGTCGCTGAGATTCAAGCCAGTGCAGCCGCTCGCTCAGCCAGACAATACGTTGCCCCAGCGAACGCAATTCCCGTGGCCCCCGAAACACCATGCTGCTGCCCAGTTCCCGCCCTTCGCCAAGGCGGTTAATCATCCGTTCGACACTTTTGACCGGACCGATGATCATGCGGGTAAACAGCAGCGTGAGTGTCAGGCTGATAATGAACAGAATCAGCGCCTGCCAGCCAAAGAACTGACCGCGATCGGCGATTTCGCGCTGCAGCTGTAAGCCGCGGGCGAATACCACCTCCCGCGTGTCGTGCACCAGTTGTGCGTTGGTTGCGGAAAAACGGTCAAGCGCCTGCGCAGCACTGCCCATCGGATTACCGTTCTGGCACTGCAGGGTTTCCAACAGCGGCAGCGTGTCCCGTAGCGTCTTAAAAGCCGGTAAATCGGGCAGATTATCAGCATGGGAGCTGAGCATCTGGCTGTAACGAATCCGCTGCGTCTGATACAGCTTCGCCAGCGAGGCATCACCCAGTACGCAATACTGACGATAGCTGCGCTCCAGCTCAATGGCGGTTCGTGCCATGGCTTCGCTGCGCCGGACATCGGTAAAGGTGTTGCGGTTAGTGTCCGCCGCCTGATTGCTGAGTGCGGAGAGGCTTTCCCATGCTTGCCAGGCCAGTACCAGTAAGGGCAGGAGCACCAGCAAAAAGGCCATCAGCACCAGCTGACGCAGAGATTGGGGGAAAAAACGCCATTTTTTCACGCGACGGCTTCCATAAAGATACGCTTACCGGATGCTAGCGGAGTCGGCCCGGAGAAGGAAGAGGCAGAAAAGAAAACGGCAGACCATCTGGCCTGCCGCAGACGCGCCGCCTTAGCCACGCGTGAGAATGGGTGGAGCCTAACTCAACGTTACGTCCGATGCTTGATAACGATGCAATGCATACGATTATCGGTGTGGTGGACGGCAGGCTCCGTTTGGTGCGTCATTCGGGCTTTATGAGCTCTGACCGCAGCGCGGTGGCATTCATAAACAAGCGAATGAGCAGCGCGATAATTATAGCAAAGATCATGCCAACAATAAAAGCCCCTTTCTGTTCAGGCTCTTGCAGGTAAGCGAGCAGTGAAAGCGGCCCATTCAGACCATCTGGTCTGGCAAATGTGTCGCCAAATGCCAACACATTTTCATCGTACCTCTGCCGTATAGTAAAATCATAGAGATAGATGTCACCAATCAGCGACATCAAAAGGTGACGGCTGTCTCCTTTTGCCAACATCTCGTGCCCATAAAAAAAGGGAGGCACCTGGCCTCCCCATTTTTTTTACGACAATTAACCCAGTTGTTTGCGCGCGTTACGGAAAATGCGCATCCATGGGCTGTCTTCCCCCCACTCCGCCGGATGCCAGGAGTTGCTGACCGTACGGAAAACACGCTCAGGATGCGGCATCATAATGGTGACGCGCCCGCTTTCGTTGGTCACGGCAGTGATGCCATTTGGCGAACCGTTCGGGTTGGCCGGATAGGTTTCCGTCACCTTACCGCTATTGTCCACAAAGCGCAGCGCCACCAGCCCTTTGGATTCCAGCGCCGCCAGGTGAGCACCATCGCGCACTTCTACAAAACCTTCTCCGTGTGATACCGCAACAGGCATCCGCGAACCCGCCATGCCATCCAGCAGTAATGACGGGCTGGCGGCCACTTCAACCAGGCTGAAGCGCGCTTCAAAGCGCTCAGACTGATTACGCACGAAGCGCGGCCACAGTTCGCTGCCAGGAATCAGCTCGCGCAGGTTGGACATCATCTGGCAACCGTTGCAAACACCCAGCGCCAGCGTTTGCGGACGATGGAAGAAGGCTTCGAACTGATCGCGCACACGCGGGTTGAACAGGATAGATTTCGCCCAGCCCTCACCGGCTCCCAGTACGTCACCGTAAGAGAAGCCACCACAGGCCACTAACGCCTGGAAACGTTCCAGATCGATGCGTCCTGCCAGCAGATCGCTCATATGAACGTCCACGGCGGTAAAGCCTGCGCGGTCAAAGGCTGCGGCCATTTCCACATGAGAGTTAACACCCTGCTCACGCAGCACGGCCACGCGCGGACGGGCACCTGTCGCAATCATCGGCGCGGCAACGTCCTCTTCCGGCCTGAAGGTCAGGCTGACGTTAAGACCCGGATCGTTGTCGTCCTGTTTTGCCTGATGTTCCTGATCAGCACAGGCCGGGTTATCACGCAGACGCTGCATCTGCCAGGTGGTTTCCGCCCACCAGGTACGCAGCGTGGTGCGACTTTCGCTGTACACAGCACTGTCGCCTGAACGAATCACGAAGCGATCGCCCGGCTGTGCGCTGCCCAGCACATGACTGCACTGCGCCAGTCCATGTTGAGCCAGAATCTGCTCGACACCTTCACGATCGGCGGCCTTGATCTGAATGACTGCGCCCAGTTCCTCAGTAAACAGCGCCGCCAGCGCATCACTGCCCAGCGCCGCGATATCAACATCTACACCGCAGTGACCGGTAAAGGCCATTTCTGCCAGCGTGACCAGCAGGCCCCCATCGGAACGGTCATGGTAGGCCAATAGTTTCTGTTGGCTGACCAGCGCCTGCATCGCATTAAAGAAGCCTGCCAGTTGCTGTGCATCACGTACATCGGCAGGCTTGTCGCCCAGTTGACGATACACCTGCGCCAGCGCGGTTGCGCCCAGGGTATTGGCACCGTTACCCAGATCGATCAGCAGAAGCAGGTTGTCCTGATCCGCCATCAGTTGAGGCGTCACGTTGCGACGAACATCTTCGACACGAGCAAAGGCGGTAATCACCAGCGACAGCGGCGACGTCATTTGGCGTTGTTCAGTGCCTTCCTGCCAGCGGGTTTTCATCGACATGGAGTCTTTACCCACCGGGATAGTAATGCCCAGTGCCGGACACAGCTCCTCACCGACAGCTTTCACGGCGTCATACAGGCCCGCATCTTCGCCCGGATGACCCGCGGCTGACATCCAGTTTGCCGAGAGTTTCACACGCTTCAATGACCCCACGGGCGTGGCGGCCAGGTTTGTCAGCGCTTCACCAACAGCCAGTCGTGCTGAGGCGGCAAAGTCGAGCAGCGCCACCGGCGCGCGTTCGCCCAGAGCGAACGCTTCACCATGATAGCTGTCGAGGCTGGCGGTCGTGACCGCACAGTTGGCTACCGGGATCTGCCAGGGTCCTACCATCTGATCCCGTGCCACCATGCCGGTCACACTGCGATCGCCGATGGTGATCAGAAAGGTTTTTTCCGCCACGGTCGGTAAGTGCAGAACGCGATTCACCGCCTCCGTTAAGACGATGCCATCACGGTGTAACGGTGTGCCCTGCGCCTGCTGTTTGACGACATCGCGCGTCATTTTCGGGGTTTTCCCCAACAGCACATCCAGCGGCATATCAATTGGGCTGTTATCAAAGTGGCTGTCGTTGAGCGTCAGATGCTGCTCTTCTGTGGCTTCACCGATAACCGCAAAAGGCGCGCGCTCACGCTCGCAAATCGCCGCAAATTCAGCCAGCTTTTCGGGTGCCACCGCCATGACGTAACGCTCTTGCGATTCATTACACCAGACTTCCAGCGGGCTCATCCCTGGCTCATCGCTGAGGATATCACGCAGGTTGAAACGTCCACCGCGACCGCCATCGCTGACCAGCTCAGGCATGGCGTTCGACAGCCCGCCCGCACCGACATCGTGGATAAACAGAATCGGGTTGTCGTCGCCTAACTGCCAGCAGCGGTCAATCACTTCCTGGCAACGCCGTTCCATTTCCGGGTTGTCACGCTGTACGGAGGCAAAGTCGAGATCAGCGTCAGACTGGCCCGACGCCATAGATGAGGCCGCCCCGCCGCCCAGACCGATATTCATTGCCGGGCCGCCCAGTACGATCAGCTTTGCCCCGACAGTAATCTCGCCTTTCTGGACGTGATCGGCACGGATGTTCCCGATGCCACCCGCCAGCATAATCGGCTTGTGGTAACCGCGCAGTTCAGTGCCGTTGTGGCTGTTGACCTGTTCTTCATAGGTACGGAAATAGCCATTCAATGCAGGACGGCCAAACTCGTTGTTAAACGCCGCGCCGCCCAGAGGGCCTTCAGTCATAATGTCCAGTGCGCTGACGATGCGCGCGGGCTTGCCAAAATCCTCTTCCCACGGCTGCTCAAAGCCCGGAATACGCAGGTTCGACACCGAGAAGCCGACCAGACCGGCTTTCGGCTTCGCGCCCCGTCCGGTCGCCCCTTCGTCACGAATTTCGCCGCCGGAGCCGGTTGCCGCGCCAGGCCACGGCGAAATCGCCGTAGGATGGTTATGCGTTTCGACCTTCATCAGAATATGCGCCGCTTCCTGGTGGTAGCCATATTCCCCGTTTTCGGCATCCGCAAAGAAACGTCCTACTTTAGAGCCTTCCATCACCGCCGCATTGTCTTTATAAGCCGACAGGACATAATCCGGCGTTTGCTCAAAGGTGTTCTTAATCATTTTAAACAGCGATTTCGGCTGTTTTTCGCCGTCAATAATCCAGTCGGCGTTAAAAATCTTGTGACGACAGTGCTCGGAGTTCGCCTGAGCAAACATATAGAGTTCGATGTCGTTAGGGTTACGGCCCAGCTTCGTAAAGGCTGCCAGCAGGTAGTCAATTTCGTCGTCTGCCAGGGCCAGGCCCAGCGATGTATTGGCATGAACCAGTGCCTGACGGCCTTCACCCAACACATCAACGCTTTTGACCGGCTGAGGTTCGTGGTGGGCAAAAAGTTGTTCGGCCTGATGGAGATCGCTGTACACCGTTTCCATCATGCGGTCATGCAGCAGCGCTGACAGCGTTTGCCACTGGGTTTCCGTCAACTGGGGTGCCTGAACATAAAACGCCAGACCGCGCTCCAGTCGACGGACCTGTGACAGATCGCAGTTATGCGCAATATCTGTCGCTTTTGAAGACCATGGCGAAATGGTGCCTGGACGTGGCGTGACCAGCAGCAAACGCCCTTGTGGCGCATGTTCAGCGAGAGAAGGACCGTACTTGAGCAGGCGCTGCAGACGGGATTTTTCATCCTCACTCAACGGCGCGCTGACATCGGCAAAATGGACGTACTCAGCGTAAATATCACTCACCGGCAGATGAGCGTCCTGAAAGCGGGCCAGCAGTTTGTTTACACGAAATGCCGACAGGGCGGGCGAACCACGCAGAATTTCCATCATAAGATCTCTCGTCTTTGAAACGCCGGGTGCGACGCTTCATTGGGCGCAACAGGGGGAAAACGGGGCGTATTATAGAGAAAGCCACTCCGCGACGAAACCGTTTGCGCAAAATTTATGGCCAACAAGATTTGGCTGATAATTGCGCAAAAATTGCTTTATAAGTTGCTCTGCCTCAGTTTGTTGCGCAAAATGCCCCTCGCTCTGGGAGTTAAAACAAAATCAATACTGCCTTAAAAGACAGAGGCCTTGGAGCCATCGAGAGATAACTATTTGAAACGCCTGAAATTAAATTATCTGTTTATCGGTCTGCTCACCGTGCTGTTAGCACTGGCACTGTGGCCGTCCATTCCCTGGCATGGGAGCGGGCAGGATACGATTTCACAGATTAAAGCACGGGGAGTGCTACGGGTCAGTACCGTAAACTCACCGTTGACTTACTACACCGTGAATAAAGCACCGGCCGGGATGGATTACGAGCTGGCGAAGCGTTTCGCCCGTTATCTGGGCGTCAGGCTGGAAATCACAGTGCGCGCGAATATCAGCGACCTGTTTGATGCGCTTGACGACGGCAAAGCCGATTTGCTGGCCGCAGGCCTTATCTATAATAATGAGCGACTGAACCGCTATCAGACGGGCCCCAGCTATTACAGCGTTTCCCAGCAGTTGGTTTATCGTGTGGATAAAACTCGCCCGAAAAACCTGGGCGATTTAAAGGGACGGCTCGTCGTTGCCTCCGGATCGGCTTATCTGTCTACACTCAAGAGCGCCAGAGCGGATCACTATCCCGACCTTGACTGGGCTATCTCGACCGATCAAAGCCCGAAAGCGCTACTTGAGGCCGTCGCCGAGGGCAAGCTGGATTATACGATTGGCGATTCCGTCACCATCGCACTGCTTCAGCGCATCCATCCACAACTGGCGGTCGCCTTTGACGTCACGGATGAAGAGCCGGTGACGTGGTATATGCCCCGCGAAAGCGACGACAGCCTGAACGCGGCCATGCTGGATTTCTTTAATGGCATGGGCGAAGAAGGCGCAATGGCGCGGCTGGAAGAGAAATACCTCGGGCACGTTGGCACCTTTGATTATGTGGATACGCGCACCTTCCTGCGTGCGATTGATACGGTTCTGCCTGATATCAAACCGTTATTTGAGAAATACGCCAGTAATATCGACTGGCGTTTGCTGGCCGCTATCTCCTATCAGGAATCACACTGGAATCCGCAGGCGACATCACCGACCGGCGTGCGCGGCATGATGATGCTGACGCGCAATACTGCCGACAGCGTGGAAGTGGGCGATCGAACCGATCCTGAGCAAAGTATTCGCGGCGGCAGCCAGTATCTGCAAAATATGATGGATAAAGTCCCGCAGTCCATTCCGGAAGACGAACGTATCTGGTTTGCGCTGGCCGCCTACAACATGGGTTATGCTCATATGCTGGATGCCCGTAAGCTCACGGCAAAACAGGGTGGCAACCCGGACAGTTGGGCTGATGTGAAACTGCGCCTGCCGATGCTGAGCCAGAAGCGTTATTACGCGCAAACGACCTACGGCTACGCGCGGGGCCAGGAAGCGTATAACTACGTGGAAAATATTCGTAAATATGAGATTAGCCTGGTGGGCTATTTGCAGGAGCAGGAAAAGCGCCTTGCCCAGCAGGCCGCGCTGGAAGCGGAGATGGGCAAAGGCTATCCTGCCGTTTCGCCACAAGTGGCAATGAATTAGCTTTCGCGCTGCGCCTGTCGCAGCGCTTTTTGTTGCTGACGACGCATGCGGAAAAAGTCGCTCAGCAGCGCCGCGCACGCGTCTTCCAGCACGCCGTGATCTAACCTTACCTGATGGTTCATCCCCGGATGACCCAGCACGTCAATCAGCGAACCGGCTGCGCCGGTTTTCACATCGTGCGCGCCATAAACCAGACGACCTATCCGGCTATGCACCATCGCGCCGGCGCACATGACGCACGGCTCCAGCGTCACATAAAGCGTGGTATCCAGCAGACGGTAATTTTCCAGTACTTTCCCGCCCTGACGAAGCGCCATAATCTCTGCGTGCGCGGTGGGATCATGCTGACCGATAGGCCGGTTCCAGCCTTCGCCAATGACGCGGTCGCCATGAACCAGGACGGCGCCTACCGGCACCTCGCCCTCATCCCATGCGCGTTGCGCCAGCGTCAGCGCCCGGCGCATCCAGTATTCATCTTGTTCTTGTGTCACACGAACCACTCCCGGCAGCAAAAAGCGGCGCATTATACCGGGCATGCCGGCAAAACCGAAGCACAGTACAGGTTATTCTAACTGCTGCAATTCACCCGCCGGCGTGACGCGCCAGCGGTGCTGACAAAAGAACAATAACGGGTTGTCCTGCTTGCTGTCGCTGTAACCACTATAGAGTTGCAGTGGTGTGCCGATGTGTTCTTCTAACTGCACCACTTTTTCGTGGCCCAGACAGCGCAATTTCAGTACGCGCCCCCCCAGGCCGCGCTGCATCTGGCTGGCAATCAACTTTACTCTGGGCAGAAACGCCGAATCGTAATAGACCTGCTCCACCAGCGACTGCGGCGAGCCCGTAATCAGCCACACATCCGCATCATCGCTGCTGAGGTACTCGCTGAGACGCTTCTGCACCACCGGAAACGCTTTCACGCGCTGGCGAAACCACTGAGCAAACTCGGCCTCCAGTCGTAACAGGGTGGTTTCAGATCGGCCAAAGGTGATTGACCAGAGCAACAGGCTCATCGGCCAGCGGGCCGCACGCCCTTTGAACAGCAGCCCCGCGCCGACGACGGGCAGCAAAGGCACGACCAGTAGCAGATTCAGGGGCTTGCGGCGCAGCAAATAGCGCATGAAAGTGCCAAACATATCCTGTTGGTGCAATGTGCCATCAAGGTCGAAAAACACCACGCGACGTTGTCTCTCGTTGGTCAAACAGCTCTCCTTTTTAACGAATATGCATCAACAGCCTCTATTGTAGTCATCTTCGCGCAGCGAGGCGATGACTGTCATTTTTTATTCCAGTGGCTACAATGCTTTTAGAATCATTTATTCCTTGCGGACGCACCGCTACATCATGAGGACTGGGCATGAGTTCATTGCTGCGCATTCGCCAGCTTTATCCTTCACTGGCGCTGAACGAACGCCGGCTGGCGGATTTTTTACTGTCACAACCGGATCGGGCACGGCATTTAAGTTCACAAAAGCTGGCAGAAGAAGCTGGCGTCAGTCAGTCCAGCGTCGTTAAGTTTGCGCAAAAACTGGGATATAAAGGTTTTCCGGCACTCAAGCTGGCACTGAGCGAATCGCTGGCCGATAAAGATGCCATCACCGTGCATAATCAGATCCTCAGTGACGATCCCCTTAAGGCTGTGGGCGAAAAATTACTGACAGAAAAGCTGTCGGCCATTCGCGCGACCCTGGATATCAACAGCGAAGAGAAGCTGAATGCCGTCTTGCAGCTGCTTAAGCGCGCACGCCGTATTTTACTGGTCGGAATCGGCGCATCCGGCCTGGTGGCAAAAGATTTTTCCTGGAAGCTGATGAAGATTGGTATCAATGCCGTCGCGGAGCAGGACATGCACGCGCTGCTGGCCAGCGTACAGGCCATGTCATCCGGCGATGTGCTGCTGGCGATCTCTTACACGGGTGAACGTCGTGAGATTAACCTGGCCGCGCAGGAAGCAGTGCGGGTGGGCGCGGACGTGCTGGCCTTTACCGGCTTCACGCCTAACACACTGCAGCAGTGCGCCACGCACTGCCTGTACACCGTTGCAGAGGAACAAAGTACGCGCAGCGCCGCGATCTCCTCGACTACCGCCCAGCTGGCATTAACGGACCTGCTCTTTATGGCGCTGGTACAGAACGATCCTGAGCGCGCGTCCAGCCATATTCGCCACAGCGAGGCGCTGGTGAAGAAGCTGATTTAGCCGCGCCGGGCTCAGGGCGCGCGATATCCTCATAACGGCCCGGTAACGTTCCGCTTACATGAGTGTTCATTTATCTGCATCATGTTTGCGAGGAACACGCTGTGTTATTGTACGCAGCGTAGCGCGCCTGACCCGGATCCCTTAGTTGAGTGACGAGGAGAAGGCGATCCATCGTGCTATAACGGCGTTATTTCGGGTGCTGTGGCGAGCATACTTGTTCGCCGCAGAAACGCCCTGCTCCCTTTACTGACTCAGAAACCGCGATGTCTTTACTGATTACAGAACGATGCATTAACTGCGATATGTGTGAACCCGAATGCCCGAACCAGGCTATTTCGATGGGTGAGATGATTTATGAGATTGAGGTGAGCCGCTGTACCGAATGTGTGGGACATTATGATGTGCCGACCTGCCAGCGGGTTTGCCCTATTGATAACACCATTGTGACGGATCCCCAGCACATCGAATCACGCGATGCGCTGTGGGATAAGTTTGTTGCCCTGCACGGTTAGCTTTCGATAATGACCGTAGCACAGGCATAGTGGCGCTCGTCGGCCAGGGTGACATGGACATGCTGTACACCCAGCCGCTGCGCCACCTCAGCAGCATGATCGAAAAAACGCAGGAGCGGTTTACCCAGCGCATCGTTGTAAACTTCAAACTGATTGAATGCCAGTCCGCCGCGAATGCCGGTGCCAAACGCTTTGGCTGCCGCTTCTTTAACGGCGAAACGTTTAGCCAGAAAACGCACCGGCTGACGATGCTGCTGATACTGCTGCCATTCGGCCTCACTCAGCACGCGACGCGCCAGTCGATCGCCAGAGCGAGAAATCACATCGGCAATCCGCTCTATTTCGACGATATCGCTGCCCAGTCCCAGAATAGCCATTAGCGACGCGCTTCTCGCAGCAGCTGTTTCATGGCTTTGACGGCGTCAGGCAGGCCGCTCATCACCGCCCGACCAATGATCGCATGACCGATGTTCAGCTCATGCATTTCCGGTAGCGCGGCAATCGGCAGGACGTTGTGATAAGTCAGACCGTGACCGGCGTTAACTTTTAATCCGCGGCTGGCCGCAAAGGTGGCCGCCTGACGGATCCGGGCCAGCTCAGCGTCGCGCGCCGGGCCTTCAGGGGCTTCAGCATAGGCACCGGTATGAATTTCAATATAAGGTGCGCCGCTGGTGACAGCCGCTTCGATTTGCCGGTGATCGGGATCGATAAACAGGGATACCAAAATGCCCGCCTCACTGAGTTTTTTTACCGCGGCATTAAGTTTTTCCTGTTGTCCGGCGACATCCAGTCCGCCTTCGGTGGTCACTTCCTCACGCTTTTCCGGCACCAGGCAGCAGAAGTGCGGTTTGATATCACACGCGATGTTCAGCATCTCATCGGTGACCGCCATTTCGAGATTCATCCGCGTTTCGATGGTATCACGCAGAATACGCACGTCGCGGTCGGTAATGTGGCGGCGATCTTCCCGCAGGTGCACCGTGATCCCATCCGCGCCCGCCTGTTCGGCGATATAGGCCGCCTGGACCGGATCAGGGTAATGGGTGCCACGCGCGTTGCGGACGGTAGCAATGTGGTCGATGTTAACGCCTAACAGTAACTCAGCCATGACAATCCTCGGTTCATTATGGTCATTGTATGGAGTGTAACGCGCCCTGATGCGATTCCGCTACGACCCGCATCAGGGCTCGCCGGCAATATCGGGCTTTTTTTTCGGTGTAAACTGACGGAAAAGCTCCTGACTTTTTAACGGCTTGCCCCCCAGATAGGGTTTTAGCGCCATGCGGGTAAAGCGCTTCGCCGCGCGCAGGGCATCCGCATCGGGAAATTTACGCGTGGAGAGCGCCTGCAGGTGTTTACCTGTAAAGCTGCGCTGATTGAGCACCAGACTGGCGATAAAGCCCTTTTCTTCCCGGTAGCTGTAGGTCATGTCTTCACTGACCGGTTCACCACTGCCTGCGCAGTGCAGGAAATCCACGCCATAGCCAAGGTGCCCCAACAGCGCCAGCTCGAAACGACGCAGTGCAGGTTCGGGTGAACCCTCGGCGGCGGCCAGCGTCTGGATACATTGCAGATAGTCAAAAAACAGGTCGGAAAAGGGGATGTGCTGTTCCAGTACCCGAGACAACAGCTCGTTGACGTACAGGCCGCAGTAAAGCGTGATACCACTGAGGGGGAGAGCAAGCGAAACCGCTTCGGCATTGCGCAGCGTTTTCACCTCACCACGACCGCTCCAGCGCACCAGCAGCGGGGTAAAAGGCTGAAGCGTGCCTTTTAACTGAGAACGCCGTGATCGCGCTCCTTTTGCCAGGACACGAACACGGCCTTCACTTTCACTAAACAGGTCAAGCAGCAGACTGGTTTCGCTGAAAGGACGACTATGCAGCACAAAGGCGCGTTGCCAGCCTTCCATTTATTCAGAGATCGTCTGTGTAACCCAGACTACGCAGCGCACGTTCGTCATCTGCCCAGCCGGATTTAACTTTAACCCACAGTTCGAGATGCACTTTGGCATCGAACATCTCTTCCATGTCCTTACGCGCTTCAATACCAATGGTTTTGATTTTGGCGCCTTTATTGCCAATCACCATTTTTTTCTGCCCTTCGCGCTCGACCAGAATCAAACCGTTGATGTCATAACCGCCACGCGCGTTAGACACAAACTGTTCGATTTCGACTGTGACCGAGTAAGGCAGTTCCGCACCGAGGAAACGCATCAGCTTTTCACGGATAATTTCGGATGCCATAAAGCGCTGTGAGCGATCGGTAATGTAATCTTCCGGGAAGTGATGGTCAGATTCCGGCAGATGCTTGCGGGCGATGGCGGCGATGGTGTCGACATTTTTACCGCTTTCGGCCGAAACCGGCACGATATCAATAAAGTTCATCTGCTCACTGAGGAACTGCAGATGCGGTAACAGGACGCTTTTATCCTGGATGTTGTCGATTTTATTGATCGCCAGCAGAACCGGCACTTTGCCATCGCGCAACTTGTTTAACACCATCTCGTCGTCGGGCGTCCAGCGCGTGCCTTCAACCACAAAGATGATCAGTTCAACGTCACCGATAGAACTGCTGGCCGCACGGTTCATCAGGCGGTTGATCGCTCGCTTCTCTTCCATATGCAGGCCGGGCGTATCCACGTAAATCGCCTGATAAGCGCCTTCCGTATGGATGCCCATAATGCGGTGACGGGTGGTTTGCGGCTTACGCGACGTAATTGAAACCTTCTGCCCCAGTAACTGGTTCAGTAAGGTGGATTTACCGACGTTAGGCCGGCCAACTATCGCGACAAAGCCGCTGTATGTAACATTTTCGCTCATTCGAGTCCTGAGGTTTTCAGCGCCGGTTGCGGCGCCGGGATAATACTGTTATTCCAGACCAAGTTTAATCAGCGCCTGTTCAGCCGCTGCTTGTTCAGCTTTACGGCGGCTGGAGCCCACGCCCACCACCGGTTCTGCCATGCCACTCACCTGACAGTGAATGGTAAATTCCTGATCGTGGGCTTCGCCACGAACCTGCACCACTAAGTAACTTGGCAGCGGCAGATGACGGCCCTGCAGGTATTCCTGCAGGCGCGTTTTCGGATCTTTTTGTTTATCACCCGGACTGATTTCGTCCAGGCGCGTCTGATACCAGTCAAGGATCAGCTTTTCGACCGTCTGAATATTACTGTCGAGGAAGACACCACCAATCAGCGCTTCCACGGTGTCCGCCAGAATAGATTCACGACGGAAGCCGCCGCTTTTTAATTCGCCGGGCCCCAGACGCAGGCATTCACCCAAATCGAATTCACGCGCCATCTCTGCCAGCGTATTACCGCGCACCAGCGTCGCGCGCATGCGGCTCATGTCGCCCTCATCCACACGCGGAAAACGGTGGTAGAGCGCATTTGCAATCACGTAGCTCAGAATCGAATCGCCTAAAAACTCCAGGCGTTCGTTATGCTTGCTACTGGCGCTGCGATGCGTCAACGCCTGCTGTAAAAGTTCAGAATGTGTAAAAGTGTAGCCCAGTTTGCGCTGAAGCTTGTTAATCAGGATGGGGTTCATGCGATTCCAGTTCTGTTTTGCGTCTGTCACTCTGCATACCAAACAGGGCTGAGAATCCAACACATTCTGTTTGGTGTGCAGTGGCCCCCATGACGGAGGCCACCCTATTTTGCCTGACTCTCAGGCTGGCTTAATGGATACCGCCGATACGACTCAGTCGTACGCCGGTTGGCCACTGGCCTTCTTGTTTTTCAAAGCTCATCCAGATGGCGACCGCTTTACCGACCAGATTGCGCTCGGGAACAAAGCCCCAGTAGCGACTGTCGGCGCTGTTGTCACGGTTATCACCCATCATGAAATACTGCCCCTGCGGCACAATCCAGCTCGCCTGCGGCTGGCCGGGCTGCTGATAGTACATGCTCGCCTGGCTTTGTGCTTCCGTCACCAACAGAATGTCATGCGTCACATTGCCCAGCGTTTCTTTGCGCGTGGCCAGACGTAATCCACCGCGCATGGTTTCATTCAGCGGCACCTGGTAGAACCCGTTACCGGCTTCGTTACCATCAAACCCGCTAAACGTCTGAACAAACTTGCTTGGCTCAATGTTGCTGTAGGTGACGGGCAACGCTTTGCTGCAAGGCTTGCCATTATCGCAGGCCGGATTAATAGTCAGCGTTTTACTGTAGGGATCATAGGTTACACGATCGCCCGGTAGGCCAATCACGCGCTTGATGTAGTCCAGGCTGGGATCTTTTGGGTATTTAAAGACCGCAATATCGCCACGCTTAGGATGCCCGGTGGGGATCAGCGTGGTTTGCGTAATCGGATCTTTAATGCCGTAAGCAAACTTCTCGACCAGAATAAAGTCACCAATCAGCAGCGTGGGCATCATCGATCCTGACGGGATCTGGAAAGGCTCATACACAAATGAGCGCACAAAGAATACCACGGCCAGCACCGGAAATACGGAGGCAGCGGTTTCAATCCAGCCCGGCTTAGGCGCCATTTTTGCCAGCGTTTTTTTATCGAGCGTGCCGCCTGACTGCGCCTGTGCCGCCGCCTGCAGCGCCCGGCGCTGTGGTGCCCACTTGATACGATCGATCACCCAGAGAATACCAGTAATCAATGTCGCTATCGCCAGGACTAGCGCGAACATATTAGCCATTTAAGATCCTTATTTGCTGTCTTTTCCGACATGCAGAATGGCGAGGAATGCTTCCTGCGGCAGTTCAACGTTACCGACCTGCTTCATTCGCTTCTTACCCTCTTTCTGCTTCTGCAACAGCTTTTTCTTACGACTGACGTCACCGCCGTAACACTTGGCAAGGACGTTCTTACGCAGCTGTTTAACGGTTGAGCGAGCGATAATGTGGTTGCCGATTGCCGCCTGAATCGCAATATCAAATTGTTGACGTGGGATGAGGTCTTTCATTTTCTCAACCAGCTCACGTCCACGATAAGGTGCGTTATCACGGTGGGTAATCAGCGCCAGCGCATCAACACGTTCTGAGTTAATCAGCACGTCGACGCGCACCATGTCAGAGGCCTGAAAACGTTTAAAATTGTAGTCCAGTGAAGCATAGCCGCGCGATGTTGATTTCAAACGGTCAAAGAAGTCGAGCACCACTTCAGCCATTGGAATCTCATAGGTCAGCGCAACCTGATTGCCGTGGTAAACCATATTTGTCTGAACGCCACGTTTCTCGATGCACAGCGTAATGACGTTGCCGAGGTATTCCTGCGGCAGCAACATGTGACACTCCGCAATCGGTTCACGCAACTCCTCAATGTTATTGAGCGGTGGCAGCTTCGAGGGGCTGTCCACATAAATGACTTCGCCGCCCGTGGTTTCCACTTCGTACACCACCGTCGGTGCGGTCGTGATCAGATCGAGATCGTACTCACGTTCCAGACGTTCCTGAATGATCTCCATGTGCAGCAGACCCAGGAAGCCGCAACGGAAGCCAAAGCCCAGCGCGGTTGAACTCTCTGGCTCGTAGAACAGAGAAGCATCGTTCAGGCTCAGCTTGCCCAGCGCATCACGAAACGCTTCGTAGTCATCAGAACTAATCGGGAACAGACCGGCGTAAACCTGTGGCTTCACTTTTTTAAAGCCAGGCAGCGCTTTGTCCGCCGGGTTACGTGCTGTTGTCAGGGTATCGCCCACCGGCGCGCCCAGAATGTCTTTAATGGCGCAGACCAGCCAGCCGACTTCGCCACAGTTCAGTTCAGTGCGGTCAACCTGCTTCGGCGTGAAAATGCCCAGTCGATCGGCGTTATAAACCTGGCCGGTACTCAGTACCTTGATTTTATCGCCTTTACGCATGGTGCCGTTTTTCACACGAACCAGCGAGACAACACCCAGGTAGTTATCGAACCAGGAGTCGATAATCAGTGCCTGCAGCGGCCCTTCCGGATCGCCTTCTGGCGGCGGAATATCGCGCACCAGGCGCTCCAGCACTTCAGGTACGCCGACACCGGTTTTCGCCGAGCAACGCACGGCATCGGTGGCATCAATACCGACAATATCTTCGATTTCCTGTGCAGCACGTTCAGGATCGGCGGCAGGCAAATCGATTTTATTCAGCACCGGCACGACTTCCAGATCCATCTCAATCGCGGTGTAGCAGTTAGCCAGGGTTTGCGCTTCAACGCCCTGTCCGGCATCCACCACCAGCAGCGCACCCTCACAGGCGGCCAGTGAGCGGGAAACTTCGTATGAGAAGTCAACGTGTCCCGGCGTGTCGATAAAATTGAGCTGGTAAGTTTCGCCGTCTTGGGCTTTGTAATCGAGCGTCACGCTCTGTGCTTTGATGGTAATACCACGTTCACGCTCAAGGTCCATTGAGTCCAGAACCTGCGCGGCCATCTCGCGGTCAGTTAATCCGCCACAGATCTGAATCAAGCGGTCAGAGAGCGTGGATTTACCGTGGTCAATGTGGGCGATGATGGAGAAATTTCTTATGTGCTTCATTTATAGAGATATCTTCACGTAGAGAATCAGTTAGAAACCTGAGCACAGACACATTCAGGAAGATCGCTCTTAACCCACAATCCTGTCAGCCTCATTAATGACGACGCATATTACACTGTTAAGGCCGCGCATAAAAGAATGGAACGTCGTGGAAACGAAACAGTTTTTTGCGCGTCAGGCTTAAGACAAAAGCCGCAACAAGTGCGGCTTAAGCAGGGGTCAGGCTTCGCTTTCAACACGAAGCGCATCTGGGGGCAAGGCGATATTGAGGATAACCGGCTGGAAGGCCTCACGATCGCCAAATTTCATGGAAATGCCTTTGGCGACGATAAAGCCGCCAACTCCGCCTAACAGCGCGCCGCAGGCGGCGGCCAGGTCGCTGCCGAACAGGGCCTGGAACAGACCCGCGAACAGAAACAGGCCAAACAGCGGCGTCATGTATACCAGCAGTGCCGAACCGAGCAGGCTGCTCTCTTTGATGCCCAGTTCGACACGTTGGCCCGGAGCCAGGGGCTTGCTGCTGGCGATTTGCATCACATGCGCATTCTTTGGCCCCAGCTTATTCAGCATATGGCTGCCACAGCCTTTGCGTGCCTGGCAGCTGTTGCAGGAGGTTTTGGCTTCGGTATGCAGTGTCGCGATACCATCCTGCCATGCCACCACGGTGGCCCATTCTCTCATCATTTTTTTGCCCCAGGATTAACACTGTCCGCGATACGTTTGGCCGTCGCAGGCGGTAACTCGCCAACGACCGTAATTTCGTAATTATCGCGTATTACGGTTTCCACCGTACGACGTCCCGTGCGCAATGTCTGTGCGACGCTGTTTTTATCTGCCGGCGTAACGTTTACAGCAAAGCTAAACAGACCATCGCTGTACAGCCGGGATTCAAGGGATTTATTTAACGCGGGAAGCATACGCCGGCTTTGGGAAACGAGCGTCATCCCTGCGGGAAGCCAGGCGGGCTCCCAGTCCAGCGTCGCATTGTCTGATTTGGTTAATGAGAGCGACGGCGGCAGATTGGCTTTTTCAAGGCCCTGCATCAGGTTGCGTACGCCATCATCCACCGCGAAGCTGATCACGCGAAACTGTTCCATCGTTTCACCGTCACGATCCAGCAGATCCACGCGCAGCGGTAGCTTGGTATCCACATCCAGCCATACAACATAGCTGTAGCGCGTGCCATCGCGCGACACTACGCGCACCACATCACACATTTGATCGGCAATGCGGGAACGGCCGACGGTAATAAAGTCATAAGCCGCATCAAGCTTGGCAAAGTCGGCGTAGATAATCGATGGCAACGCATCGACGATGTGATTGCCGGGAAGCGAGAAAGGCTCAATACCCGGTTCGAAATAGCTGATGTCGTTGCCGCGCTGAATGACTTCGCGACGCGGACCGTCCATCTGCAGAATCTGTGCATAGACGCGATCGTCGATTACTGCGTGACGATAACGGAGCGATTCCATACCAAGACGGGAAACGTTGATGTAGGCGAATTCGTAGTTGAGCGTCTGACTTGCCTGCTCCATCTGCTGTAATAACGCCCCAGACGCAGAAACCTGCGCTGGGGCGGCAGTGGACCACAACAGGCTGCCCGTCAGAAGACTAACGGCATACCATAGCGGCTTCATTACTGCTGCTGCATTCCTAATGACTGATTACCCGGTACATTGGCCTGCGCTTGTTTTGGCGCATTGGTTTCGAACTGCAGCTGATCGGCGTGCAGACGGCGCTGAAGTTCGTAGTCCTGCAGCATGGCGTTCACGCGGCGACGCTGGTCCTGCACCTGTTGTGAGGCATTGCCTGAACCAAACATATCCGAGGGGACCCCCAGACTGACAGGTGACGCTTTGCCCATCACTGGCAAGGTGTTGAATACCGGTGAGTCAGAGCTTTCCACGCTGCCGTTGGTGGGTTGGTTATAGTGCTGAACACCCACAATTACCGCCAGGGAAACACAGGCTGCGACGCCGACCTGCGTAATCTGGGCCGCCCAGGGGCGAACTTTGTGCCAGAACGGCATTTTTTCCCAGCGAGAAGGCTCGGGCTGTGCTTCAGGAATCAGGGACGTCACATTACGCTGTGGATCGTTTTCGATGGCAGCGGCAACGCGAGCAGAAATATCAAAATGCAGGTGTTCACCAACATCGCCACGCATGGTATCGCGAATCAGATGGTAGCGTTCCCAGCTTTTTTGTAGATCTGCATCCTTAGACAGGGCTGAAATCAGCGCGTTATCTAAAGCCTCACCATCCATTAAAGCGGAAAGTTTTTCTTTCTGCATGCCTAATACCCTTCCAGTAGCCGTTATCACTGACGTTGGATAAGCGGTTGAACTTTATTATCAATGGCCTCACGTGCACGGAAAATACGTGACCTTACCGTGCCCACCGGGCAATCCATAATGACGGCGATCTCTTCATAGCTCAGACCGTCAAGTTCCCTGAGGGTAATTGCCATTCGCAAGTCCTCAGGAAGCGCCTCGATGGTACGAAAGACGATTTGTTTCAGTTCGTCAGACAACATTAAGTTCTCAGGGTTCGAAATTTCTTTTAACGCACCCGCACTTTCGAAATTTTCCGCATCAATTGCATCAACATCGCTGGAAGGCGGACGGCGTCCCTGAGCAACCAGATAGTTTTTGGCTGTATTCACGGCAATCCGATACAGCCAGGTGTAAAACGCGCTATCGCCACGGAAAGAATCCAGTGCCCGATACGCCTTAATAAATGATTCCTGAACGACGTCAGGCACATCGCCTGAAGGCACATACCGTGAGACCAGGCTCGCGACTTTATGCTGGTAACGGATCACCAGTAAGTTGAAAGCTTTTTGATCCCCCTTCTGAACCCGTTCAACCAGAACCTGGTCCGCTAACTGCTCGCTCATCCGAGGTAAAGTCTCCCCAAATACTTTCTTATGCGTTAAGGAACTGCCAGCACACAGCTATTGAGCAAGCATGCGCTTTGAGTCATTACGTGGCGAAAAGTTCATTTTCGGCCGCTTTGCTGCAGGATTACACAGTTTGTTGATTTTCGTTCAATGTAACACGCGCAAATCGCAGGCAGAGTAACCTATGACAGCCGCTTTTTCATCTTTAAATCCTTGTATTCGATTAAGTTTGGTATGAAAAACGGATTTTAAACGGTTAAACAACTAACCATTTGATATATCTCATAAATTAGATTTAGTCCGCTATTACGCCTGCTTGCGTGTTCAAAATACTTCACAAAAAACCATCAAAGGCTTATGCTCGGGTCATTCTTGTTTAGTAAATTAAACGCTATGACAACATTCTCCCCCTCAGATTATCAGTGTGATGTGCTTATTGTGGGCAGCGGTGCGGCGGGACTGTCACTGGCGTTGCGGCTGGCCTCGCATTACCGGGTCACTGTGCTCAGTAAAGCGCAGGTTAATGAAGGCTCAACGCTGTATGCGCAGGGCGGCATTGCGGCAGTGTTTGATGAAACTGACAGCGTGGATTCTCACGTTGAAGACACGCTGATTGCCGGGGCGGGCTTGTGCGATCGTGAGGCTGTTTCATTTGTCGCCAGCAATGCGCGGCACTGCGTGCAGTGGCTGATCGATCATGGCGTGGCGTTTGATACCGATCCTCAGGCCGGCGGTGAAATGCGTTACCACCTGACGCGAGAAGGCGGCCACAGCCATCGCCGTATTCTGCACAGCGCCGACGCCACCGGCCGGGAAGTGGAAACCACGCTGGTCGGCCAGGCGTTGCGTCATTCGAATATCCGCATCCTGGAACGCACTAACGCGGTGGATCTGATCCTGTCAGACAAACTGGGCTTACCGGGCCCCCGCCGGGTAATGGGGGCCTGGATCTGGAACCGCAATCGCGAACGGGTCGAAACCTGCCAGGCGCGCGCCGTCGTGCTGGCCACGGGCGGCGCGGCCAAAGTTTATCAGTACACCACGAATCCTGATGTCGCCTCTGGTGACGGCATTGCGATGGCCTGGCGAGCAGGATGCCGGGTCGCTAACCTGGAATTTAACCAGTTTCACCCTACCTGCCTGTTTCATCCGCAGGCGCAAAACTTTCTGCTGACGGAAGCCCTGCGCGGCGAAGGCGCCTGGCTGGTGCGGCCCGATGGTTCGCGGTTTATGCCTGACTTCGACGAACGCGCGGAGCTGGCCCCGCGCGATATCGTCGCCCGCGCCATCGATCATGAAATGAAACGGCTGGGCGTAGACTGCATGTATCTGGATATCAGCCACCAGCCGCCGGCCTTCATCCGTTCCCACTTCCCGATGATTTACGAAAAACTGCTGACCTTTGGCTTTGATCTGACAAAGGACAGAATCCCTGTGGTGCCCGCCGCGCATTACACCTGTGGTGGCGTGGTCGTCGATCGGCATGGCCGCACCGACATCGATTGTTTATATGCAATCGGTGAAGTCAGTTATACCGGGCTGCACGGTGCCAACCGCCTCGCCTCAAATTCTGTCCTGGAGTGTCTGGTATATGGCTGGTCTGCCGCGGAGGATCTGATGCGGATCTTACCTGAAACGGAGACCGTAGATCGTTTACCGGCATGGGATGAAAGCCAGGTGGATGATGCCGATGAGCGCGTGGTCATTCAGCATAACTGGCATGAGCTACGGCTGTTTATGTGGGATTATGTCGGCATTGTCCGTACCACTAAGCGGCTGGAACGCGCGTTGCGCCGCATCAGCCTGCTTCAACAGGAAATCGACGAGTACTATCGCCACTTCCGGCTGTCAAACAACCTGCTGGAACTGCGCAACCTGGTACAGGTGGCAGAGCTGATGGTGCGTTGTGCGCTGCAACGCAAAGAGAGCCGCGGACTGCATTTTATTCGCGACTATCCCGATACGCTGGCGGAAGCGCAACCGACCGTCCTGCAGCCCGGCGATCACATAAACAAATAGAAGTCACGCGTCAGGCTTTGCCAGGCGTCAGAATACTGCCGGTCGGCATCGCGGATAGCCAGGCGTTCAAACAGGGTTTCACCCGGACTGGGTGAAAACCCCAGCAATACACGATGCGGCGGACGGTGAGCATATTCCGCCACATCGAAGCGAAAGCGCAGATGCCAGCCCTCCGATTGTGCCTGCGCAATCACCTCCTGCCCTGTCGTCTCAGGCAATATCACACAAAAGAAGCCCTCTTCTTCTATGAGCAACGCTGCGCAACGTAATAAGGTCTGATGGTTTAAGGTACCGGTCGCGCGTGCGCTGTCGCGTGCCGACGTTGAGCAGGCCACGCCAGGTGTAAAGTAAGGCGGATTACTGACGATCAGTGAATAGCGCGTATTGCTGTTTTCCGCCCACTGCGCGATATCCTGTTGATGAACATGAATACGCGCAGCCCAGGGTGACTGACAGGCATTCTCGCTGGCCTGTTGCGCAGCGTCGGCATCGAGCTCCACCGCATCGATCACCACATCAGAATGCGTTCGCTGGGCCAGCATCAGCGCAATCAGGCCCGAACCGGTACCGATATCAAGGATGCGCTTTACCCCGGCGACCGGTGCCCACGCGCCCAGCAGAATGCCATCAGTACCGACCTTCATTGCACAGCGATCGTGTGCGACAAAAAACTGCTTGAAGGTAAACCCGTTCTTTTTTAACTGCGGCCGCGCCTGCGGCTTGTCCTGCATCATACTCAGCGACCATTCACCTGTTTTTCTGCCGTATAGCTGGCGCCAAGTGTAACGTGCCAGGTTGGGGAATTCACGCCGTTAACGTAATCTGACGCAGTCAATACCGATAAACAGATGAAGATTATGTCCGATCTGTCTATAATCAGCGCCCCAAACTGAGGTAGAACATGACCGTAACCACATTTTCCGAACTTGAACTCGACGAAAGCCTGCTTGAAGCGCTGCAGGAGAAAGGCTATACGCGCCCGACAGCAATTCAGGCTGCTGCCATTCCCCCCGCGCTGGAGGGCCGCGACGTTCTGGGTTCGGCACCTACCGGGACCGGGAAAACCGCCGCGTATTTATTACCGGCGTTGCAGCACCTGCTCGATTTTCCACGCAAGAAGTCTGGCCCGCCACGTATTTTAATTTTAACGCCCACCCGTGAACTGGCGATGCAGGTTGCCGACCAGGCGCGGGAACTGGCGAAACATACGCATCTGGATATCGCCACTATCACCGGCGGCGTGGCCTTTATGAACCACGCCGAAGTGTTCAGCGAAAATCAGGACGTTGTGGTTGCCACCACCGGCCGTCTGCTGCAGTACATCAAAGAAGAAAACTTTGACTGCCGCGCAGTGGAAACGCTGATCCTGGATGAAGCAGACCGCATGCTGGACATGGGCTTTGCCCAGGATATCGAAACCATCGCGGGTGAAACGCGCTGGCGTAAACAGACAATGCTGTTCTCCGCTACGCTGGAAGGCGAGCATATTAAAGATTTTGCCGAGCGCCTGCTGAACGAACCGGTTGAACTGGAAGCCGATCCCAGCCGTCGCGAGCGTAAGAAAATTCAGCAGTGGTATCACCGCGCCGACGATCTTGAGCACAAAACCAAACTGCTGGTTCACCTGTTAAAGCAGCCGGAAGTGACCCGATCCATTGTGTTTGTGCGTAAACGTGAACGCCTGCATGAACTGGTCAGCTGGCTGCATGATGCCGGAATCCGCACCAGCTACTTGGAAGGGGAAATGGTCCAGGCTAAACGCAATGAGGCGATTAAACGTCTGGTGGAAGGTCGGGTAAACGTGCTGGTCGCCACCGATATCGCCGCACGCGGGATTGACGTGGAGGATGTGAGCCACGTGATTAACTTCGATATGCCACGCACGGCGGATACCTATCTGCACCGCATCGGCCGTACGGGCCGTGCCGGTCGTAAAGGCATCGCCATTTCGCTGGTCGAAGCCCATGACCATCTGCTGCTGGGTAAAGTCAGTCGCTACGTTGACGAGCCGATTAAAGCACGGGTGATTGACGAGCTGCGTCCGGTCACACGTGCGCCTTCGCCAAAAACTACCGGAAAACCGTCGAAAAAGGCGCTTGCGAAGCGTGCAGAGCGAAAAGCCAAAGAAGAAGAGAAACCGCGGGTGAAAAAACGCCATCGCGATCTTAAAAATGTCGGTAAACGCCGCAAGCCAAGTGGCAGCTCATCCGGCAGTGAGAACGCGGAATAAAACAGCACGCTTCTAAAAAAATCGCCTCCTGAGAGGCGATTTTTCATTGTTCAGGTGGGTAAAGCCCGGTTTCGTCTCCATTCAGCATCAAACATCATAAAGCCGCCCGGCTGGATATTTCACCCGACGACAGTCATGTTCTATCTGTCTGTTAACGTGTAGAAATTTGTCCTTCTGGCGCTGCGTTTTATTTCAGCACACAGGCAGTTTATAAACTTTCCGTAAAGGTTCGGGCAATGACGTCACGCTGTTGTTCAGGCGTCAGCGAATTAAAGCGCACGGCATACCCGGAAACACGAATGGTCAGCTGCGGATACTTCTCAGGATGTTTCACGGCGTCTTCCAGCGTTTCACGGCGCAGGACGTTAACGTTTAAGTGCTGCCCGCCTTCCACGCGCACCTGGGGTTTAATCTCGACCGGTACTTCACGGTAAGCCATGTCCCCTAACTCACCAATCGCGACAATCTGATCGTCCTGATAGCCTGCTACGGCACACAGACAGCGTGCCTGAGCGGTTTCTTCATCTAACAGCCAGAACGAATTCACTAAGGCCGGATTGTGTGACTGGGTAATTTGAATACCTGTGATCATCTCAGTTTCTCCTGCAAGGCATTGGCTGGACCAATACCGTCAATAAATCAATGATGAGCAACTGGTATATCACTCGCTCATGACGTTAGTTTTGACCTGAATCAAGTACAATCGGGCGCTTTTTGGCCACATTGCTAAGCGATTGATTTTTAAAACGTAGCGGGACTACATTTTATTGAATTTTTAAAATAATTTTAGGCTTCATGTCTGGATACTGAACAGCTAAGCTTAGCGTTCAGAACACAAGGGAGTTGATTATGGCTGCAAAGCTGACCTGGCACGATGTGCTGGCTGAAGAGAAAGAGAAGCCCTATTTCATTGAAACCCTGAAACAGGTCGCCAACCAGCGGGCTGCAGGCGTGACCGTTTATCCGCCGCAAAAAGACGTCTTTAATGCCTTTCGCTTAACGGAGTTAGGCGATGTGAAAGTGGTGATTTTGGGTCAGGATCCTTACCACGGGCCGAATCAGGCACATGGTCTGGCTTTTTCTGTATTACCGGGCGTGCCCATTCCGCCTTCCCTTCAGAACATGTATAAAGAGCTGCAGCAGGATATTCCGGGCTTTGAGAAACCCAGTCATGGCTATCTGGCCAGTTGGGCAGAGCAAGGCGTGCTGTTGCTGAATACCGTGTTAACGGTGGAAGCGGGCAAAGCGCATTCTCATGCCCGGCTGGGCTGGGAAACCTTTACCGACAGGGTGATTGACGCGATTAACGCGCAGCGTGAAGGGGTAATCTTTTTACTGTGGGGTTCGCATGCGCAGAAGAAAGGCAGCATCATTGATCGCCAGCGCCATCATGTGTTGCAGGCGCCGCATCCTTCTCCCCTTTCGGCACACCGCGGCTTTTTTGGCTGCCAGCATTTCTCAAAAACTAACGCCCTGTTAAAAGAAAGCGGCAGAGATCCTGTTGACTGGACACCAGTTTTACCTGACCCGGCAGCCTGAACACAACGGCCGCGTCAGTGCGCGGCCGTTGTGAGATGAGGCTACAATCAGGCTTTCGCCTTGGCCACTGCAACCATGGCCGGACGCAGTAGACGCCCATTCAGGGTATAACCGCGTTGCATCACCATCATCACGTGGTTAGGCTCCACCTCGTCAGATTCCATCATCGACATCGCCTGATGGACTTCAGGGTTGAACGGGACGCCGGTTTCACCGACCACTTCAACACCGAATTTACGCACTGCGCCCAGCAGCGATTTCAGCGTCAGCTCAATGCCTTCCACCATCGAAGCGGATTTCTCATCTTCTTTGTTCGCCAGCTCCAGCGCACGCTCCAGGCTGTCAATCACCGGAAGCAGCTCGTTGGCAAACTTCTCCAGCGCAAATTTGTGCGCTTTTTCAATGTCCATCTCGGTACGACGACGCACATTTTCAATCTCTGCCTGTGCACGCAGCTGCGCGTCACGCACGCCGTTCTGCAACTGCGCTAACTCAGCTTCGAGCTGAGCAATGCGCTCATCACGCGGATCCACCTCACCTGCTGTCTCCGCGTCCTGAGGTTGCTGTTGTTCCTGTTGAATTTCGTCTGAGACTTGCTCGTTTGGGGTGTTCTGTTCTTTACTACTCATGAATTTCTCCGCGTTTTGCACATTCACTTCGCTGGTTGGCTTATTATGGGGATTGGTTTGGCGGTTTCAAGGGAACACGTCACATCATCGTGCCGATTTGGCTTATGAGGAAGACCCACTCGATGAACAAACACTTTAACTGCATTGGAATTGTGGGCCATCCACGCCATCCCACCGCGCTCACCACGCATGAAATGCTGTGCCGCTGGCTGACCGGTAAGGGCTACCGTGTCATTGTCGAACAGCAGATTGCGCAGGAACTCTCACTGGACGATGTCCAGACTGGCACGCTGGCAGAAATCGGCCAGCAGGCGGATTTAGCCGTCGTGGTCGGCGGCGACGGTAATATGTTAGGCGCAGCCAGAGTACTGGCGCGGTATGACATAAAAGTGATTGGCATCAACCGCGGCAATCTGGGATTTCTGACGGATCTGGATCCGGATAACGCGCACCATCAGCTTGATGACGTGCTGAACGGCAATTATTTTGTGGAAAGCCGCTTTCTGCTGGAAGCGCAGGTCTGCAAAACCGACTGTTCACCCCGCATCGGCAGCGCAATTAATGAAGTGGTACTCCATCCGGGCAAAGTCGCCCACATGATCGAGTTTGAAGTGTACATTGATGAGGTGTTTGCCTTTTCACAGCGCTCAGACGGCCTGATCATTTCTACACCGACCGGATCTACGGCCTATTCCCTGTCCGCAGGGGGCCCGATCTTAACGCCGTCGCTGGACGCGATAACGATTGTGCCCATGTTTCCGCACACCTTATCGGCCCGGCCTCTGGTGATTAACAGCAGCAGCACCATTCGCCTGCGCTTTTCGGCCCGCCGCAACGACCTGGAAATCAGCTGCGACAGCCAGATTGCGCTGCCTATTCAGGAAGGGGAAGATGTGCTGGTCCGCCGCAGCGAAAACCATCTCAATCTTATCCATCCCAAAAACTACAGTTATTTCAACACGCTGAGTTCCAAACTGGGCTGGTCAAAAAAATTGTTCTGAAAGTGAGCGCGCCCTCTTTACTGGATAAAAAACCAGTTTATACTGTATGAAAAACCATATGTGTTTATTCATACAGGTGACGCTATGCTGGCACAACTGACCATCAGCAATTTCGCTATCGTTCGTGAGCTCGACATTGATTTTCAACGTGGCATGACGGCCATTACCGGTGAAACCGGTGCCGGTAAATCTATTGCTATCGATGCGCTCGGATTGTGCCTC
Source organism: Pantoea sp. SGAir0183 (assembly GCF_043545505.1). Lineage (NCBI taxonomy): Bacteria > Pseudomonadati > Pseudomonadota > Gammaproteobacteria > Enterobacterales > Erwiniaceae > Pantoea > Pantoea sp. SGAir0183. Next base: position 1,106,125 of record NZ_CP028053.1, on the reverse strand, counting down.
GGCGGTCGCGCGGATGCCGATATGGTGCGTCAGGGTGCCAACCGCGCAGATTTATGCGCGCGCTTTCAAATCAAAGCCTCGCCTTCCGCTCAGCGCTGGCTCAGCGACAACCAACTGGATGATGGCAATGAGTGCCTGTTGCGCCGCGTGATCAGTGCCGATGGCCGCTCACGCGGTTTTATTAACGGCACGGCGGTTCCGCTTTCACAGCTTCGCGATTTAGGCCAGTTGCTGATTCAGATTCATGGCCAGCACGCGCACCAGTTGCTGCTCAAGCCCGACCATCAAAAACACCTGCTGGATGCCTATGCCGGGCATGACGCGCTGCTGGTTGAGATGCGTGCGGCGTATCAGACCTGGCATCAGAGCTGCCGTACCCTGGCGCAGCATCAGCAGCAGGCGCAGGAACGTGAATCCCGTCGCGAATTACTGCAGTACCAGCTCAAAGAACTGAACGAGTTTGCCCCGCAGGCAGGTGAGTTCGAGCAGATCGACGAAGAGTACAAACGCCTGGCCAACAGCGGACAGCTGCTTTCAACCAGCCAGCAGGCACTTCAGCTTCTGGCTGACAGCGATGACACCAACCTCAACAGCATGCTGTACAGCGCACGTCAGATGCTGTCAGAGCTTACCGCACTGGATGACAAGGTCAGCGGGGTTTATAACCTGCTGGAAGAAGCGGCCATTCAGTTGAGCGAAGCCAGCGACGAACTGCGTCACTACTGCGACAGCCTCGATCTGGATCCCAATCGCCTTTATGAACTGGAACAGCGTATCTCGCGGCAAATCGCGCTGGCGCGTAAGCACCATGTCACGCCGGAAGGCTTACCCGCTCTCCATCAGCAATTGCTGGATGAAGCAGAGTTGTTATCCCAGCAGGAAAGCGATCAGGAAAGTCTGCAAACGTTGGTCACCGAACATTATCAGGCGGCCTTACAGTGCGCGGAACGACTGCACGAACAACGTAGCCGCTTTGCGGATGAGCTTCAGCAGTTAATTACCCAGAGCATGCATTTGCTTTCGATGCCGCACGGCCGCTTTGCCATCGAACTGGTGTTTAATCCCGATCAGTTAACGGCGGATGGCGCAAGCCGCATTGATTTCCAGGTGACGACCAACCCCGGGCAGCCTTTACAGCCGTTGGGCAAAGTTGCTTCCGGCGGTGAGCTGTCACGTATTGCGCTGGCCATTCAGGTGATTACGGCCCGCAAGATGGAAACCCCGGCGATGATCTTTGACGAAGTTGACGTGGGCATCAGCGGCCCTACCGCCGCCGTCGTCGGCAAGATGTTGCGCCAGTTGGGCGAATCAACACAGGTGATGTGCGTTACGCACCTGCCGCAGGTCGCCGGTTGCGGACATCAGCACTTCTTTGTCAGCAAAGAGACTGACGGCGAAATGACGGAAACCCATATGCAGCCGCTGGACAAGCGCGCACGTTTGCAGGAACTGGCGCGTTTACTGGGCGGCAGCGAGGTCACCCGCAACACGCTGGCTAATGCTAAAGAACTTTTAGCCGCCTGATATGCACTTTTTTAACACAGCGTGGTCATATGCATGCTCTGTAGAGGTTTCCAATAGCGAAAAGGTTTATTATCATCGACAGCTATTGTCGCCTGAATAATAAAGCCTGCCGCAGGCAGAGTTCAGAATTTGATGGCAGAAGAACAGCCTGTAAAAGGCGTTTGGCCCCAGAAAAGGAATGTATAGATGCGCTGTAAAACGCTGACTGCCGCGGCAGTGGTAATGTTGATGATGACCGCCGGATGCTCCACTTTAGAGCGCGTGGTTTATCGTCCCGATATCAATCAGGGAAACTATCTGGTTGCCAATGATGTTGCCAAGATTCATACCGGCATGACTCAGCAGCAGGTGGCCTATACACTGGGTACGCCGATGATGAAAGATCCGTTTGGTAGCAATGTCTGGTACTACGTATTCCGTCAGGAACCTGGCCATGAGAAAGTCAAACAGCAGACACTGACGTTGACCTTCGACCGCAGCGGTGTGCTGACCAACATCGACAATAAACCTGCCCTGTCCTCGCAAGAAGGCTAACGGTTGATTCTGACCGTCGCTATCGCGGCGGTGATTAACCCGCAGAAAGCAAAAAGGCGCTCATCAGCGCCTTTTTCATGTTCTTCGATCTGACCGGTTATTTCTTGCTGCTGGCCGCGCGTTCTGCGCGTTGACGACGCAGTTCTTTCGGGTCGGCAATCAGCGGGCGGTAGATCTCAACCCGATCGCCTTCCTGCACGATATCCGTCAGTTTCACCGGGTGGCTGTAAATGCCCACTTTATTGCTGGCAAGGTCGATATCAGGCCGCAGCTCAAGCAAACCCGATTTTTTGATGGCCTGCTCGACCGTACTGCCCTCTTCCAGCTTTACGTACTGCTGATACTGTTTTTCAGGCAGGGCGTACACCACCTCAACCGAGATATCAGGCACTGTAAACCTCTTTGGCGCGTTGCGTGAACGCCTGCACCATGCTGTTGGCCAGTTCTTTGAAGATGCGACCGAATGCCATTTCAACCAGCATATTGGTGAACTCAAACTCCAGGCTTAGTTCGACCTTACAGGCATCATCGCCGAGATCGATAAAGCGCCATCCGCCGGTCAGCTTGCGGAACGGGCCGTCGACCAGTTGCATATGAATGCTCTGGTTGTCGGTCAGCGTATTACGGGTAGTAAAGGTTTTACTGATGCCCGCTTTAGACACGTCGACTGACGCCGTCATCTGATTTTCAGAGGCATCCAGCACGCGGCTACCGGTGCAGCCCGGCAGAAACTGCGGGTAGGCATCGACATCGTTTACGAGTTGGTACATTTGTCCGGCGCTAAAGGGGACCAGCGCCGAACGACTAATCTGAGCCATAATGGTTCCTGTTCGTCACAAAACCGCTAAATAATAGCATTTTCAGCGATTAAACAAAAATTCCTCATTGTCATGGTGTGCTAGAATACCCTGTTTCCTGCTGCCCCGCTGGACTGGGGATGCGATAACCGACCAAGTGATGTAAAATACGCGGCATTATGACAAAGAAAAAAGCACACAAACCCGGTTCTGCCACCATTGCCATGAACAAGCGCGCCCGCCACGAATACTTCATTGAAGAAGAGTTCGAAGCCGGTTTGTCGCTACAGGGATGGGAAGTTAAATCACTCCGTGCAGGTAAAGCGAACATCAGCGACAGCTACATTTTGCTGCGCGATGGCGAAGCCTATCTGTTCGGTTCAACCTTCCAGCCGCTCGCCGTGGCTTCAACGCACGTAGTCTGCGATCCTACACGCAGCCGTAAACTGCTGTTGAAAAAGCGTGAGCTGGATTCACTGTATGGCCGCGTTAATCGCGAGGGCTATACCGTTGTCGCGCTGTCGCTCTACTGGAAAAACGCCTGGTGTAAGTTAAAAATCGGCGTGGCTCGCGGTAAGAAAGAGCACGACAAGCGTAACGACATCAAAGATCGCGAATGGCAAATGGACAAAGCGCGTATTATGAAGAATGCCAATCGTTAAATACTGGAATTCGATACGCTTTTTTGCTAGTATTTAAAGTTCTGGGGCTGATTCTGGATTCGACGGGATTGTGAAGCCTTAGGAGCATGCCGAGGGGCGGTTGGCCTCGTAAAAAGCCGCAAAAAAATAGTCGCAAACGACGAAAACTACGCTTTAGCAGCTTAATAACCTGCTGAGAGCCCTCTCTCCCTAGCCTCCGCTCTTAGGACGGGGATCAAGAGAGGTCAAACCCAAAAGAGATCGCGTGGATGCCCTGCCTGGGGTTGAAGCGTTAAACTTAATCAGGCTAGTCTGTCAGTGGCGTGTCCGTCCGCAGCTGACCGGCGAATGTAAAGACTGGACTAAGCATGTAGTGCCGACGGTGTAGTAATTTCGGACGCGGGTTCAACTCCCGCCAGCTCCACCACACAATGATCCGGATACGTCCGGTGAAATCCTGAAAGCCCGCACGGCACAAGCCCTGCGGGCTTTTTTGTGTCTGTAATTGTCCGAGGAATTCCGGCTAAATCCAGTGATTATTGGTATACGAATTGGTATACGTTAGAATATATGCCAATAACGTATACCAATTTACGCAGGAAAGCCCCGCATGGCAAGGACTACGCGCCCTCTCACCAACACAGAAATACTTCGTTCCAAAGCCATTGATAAAGATCTGACGCTGCATGATGGCGGCGGACTTTTTATGGTAGTGAAAACCACAGGAAAGAAGCTTTGGCGTTTCCGTTATCAAAGGCCAGCGACAAAACAGCGCACCATGATGGGCCTCGGTGCCTTCCCTGCTCTGTCGCTGGCCGATGCCCGACGCCTACGCGCTGAATACCTCTCATTGTTAGCAAACGGCATTGACCCACAAGCTCAGGCCGAACAGGCCACAGAACAGCAGCAGATTGCCTTAGACAGCATTTTCTCAACCGTGGCGGCTAACTGGTTTACTTTGAAACAGGCCAGCGTTACGCCGGATTACGCGAAGGACATTTGGCGCTCTCTTGAAAGAGACGTTTTTCCTGCCATTGGCGAGATTCCGGTTCAGGAAATCAAAGCCCGAAAGCTCGTAGAAGCATTGGAGCCGATCAAGGCCCGTGGTGCTCTTGAAACAGTACGCCGCTTGGTACAGCGAATTAACGAGATTATGATTTATGCTGTTAACACGGGTTTGATTGATGCTAATCCTTCATCTGGGATCGGTATGGCGTTTGAAAAACCCAAAAAGCAGAATATGCCAACGCTGCGGCCTGAGGAATTGCCTAAACTTATGCGTTCGCTTTTAATCTCGAATCTTTCCATCCCAACTCGCTGCCTGATTGAATGGCAGCTCCTGACTCTTGTACGCCCTTCAGAGGCCTCTGGTACTCGATGGGTAGAGATCGATCTTGACGCTAAGCTTTGGACTATTCCTGCTGAAAGAATGAAGGCTAAACGTGAACATGTTGTCCCCTTATCAGCTCAAGCAGTCGAAGTTCTAAATATCATGAAACCTATGAGCGCACATCGAGAGCATGTTTTTCCTAGCAGGAATGATCCTAAGCAACCAATGAATAGTCAAACAGCAAATGCCGCTTTAAAACGAATAGGATATGGTGGTAAGTTAGTCGCACATGGGTTACGCTCGATTGCTAGTACAGCAATGAATGAATACGGTTTCAAGGCTGATGTCATTGAAGCTGCTCTGGCTCATAGTGATAAGAATGAAGTTAGGCGAGCCTATAATCGGACAACTTATCTTACTCAACGTAAAGAATTAATGAGTTGGTGGGGTAAATTTGTATCAAAATAATAGCCAACTTTGATTGCACAATTAAAAAAAATCACTAAAATCTTAAATTAACCAACTAATTCAAGGACGAAAAATGTTTATTCAAGATATCCCTAAAAACTCTAAATTCTGGGTCGTTCGCTCAGGTGATAGCGGAGTCTTCTACGATCATTTCGTACACAATTCTATCGTTGCAATTGGTCACATAGATAATATGGACTACAACGATGAAACATTAAATAATTCAGATGCTGTCGAGACACTTCTCCTTAGATATAAAAATACTCTTTTGGAAAAAAAAGAAAGTTTAGCTTCAGCCTCAAATAAAGCAGGTCAGGTAAATAGATTTATCAATCAGATGTCAATAGGCGACGTGGTTATAACCCTTGATGGAAAAAGAATTATTGTTGGGGTTATCAAATCAAAACCATATAAGTGCGCCGACAATGTAACTCTCAAAAATATCGATGGCACTACTAGCGACTTGATGTTGAAGTTCAGCTTGAGAAGAGAAGTTGACTGGGGTAGATCCCAGATGAGAAACAAACTTTCATTAGCTATAAATAATAGCTTTCGTGCTAATCAAACTGTATTCTCAGCCAATGAACACTGGAAGGAATTAAATCATTGGTTGTCAGTTGCTTTCATTTCCGAAGGTGAGGCTTATATATCCTCTCGTATTGAGCAGAAAGATGGAATCAACAACCTCGATATTGCACAATACTCCATAATCATAAATAAAATAGAGGCAATAGCCGAAACGTTAGCTGGAATTAACATTGAAGAAACCTCAAGCGAAAAATTAATAAAAATATTTGAGGAAAATTACATTGAATTGCGTCGAAACAGAGCATTTACTGTAACAACGCAACAAGTATTTCTTTCACCCGGAGACTTATGGGCTAAAACTTCCGGTCATCGTCTCAAAAGCTTGATAGTAATTGCTACGTTCCTATTTATGTTTGGGATTGAACCTACTTTCGCTAATGATCAAGATAAGCAATTTGTTGAAGCTAATAGAGAAGCTATCACTTTGTTAATCGATAAAGTTAAACATGATGAGAGTTTTACAGAAGTACAAGCAGGCCTAGACTTACATGTACCTAACCAAAAAATCAGTAAAAAAACAGAACGGAGCACCTCACAGACAGATGATGTTGAGAACGATGCTGATGTTGAACCTGATGATTTTGAAGGGATGTAAGGAGGAAAAATGGGATTTTTTAAAAAATGGTGGGATAACCATGATAAGTCTAACAATTTCTTATCAGGCATTCATTATGTTGTCATTTCTCTGGCCATCATAATCGGTGGCGGGTGGGCTTTATATACATTCAAAGCCCTAGAGATGGCTAGTAATGCAGAAATCCAGCTTTCAAAAGCTAATGAAGAATTGAAGCAGATTAAAGAGCAAATCAAAGGCACAGATTCTAGTAGCATTACTATTAATGCAACTCCTTTAAAAACTCAATTAGGGATCATAATAAATATAAATATAAAAAACAATGGAAAACGCCCATTGGCCTTTGATACAGACAAAGGCTCAGTGACAGTATACAAGGTTAAGGCAACTGGAGATTCGATTGAGCAATCGGAGAAGTTAACGCCAGTTCTTTACACCTCAATAAGAGATAAGGAAGCTAAAAGCAATACAAAAAACAAGTCATTATCAAAAACTCACGTTTTAATTGGTGCAGAAAAAAACTTAAGTTACATAGTAGGGTTAAAAAAACCTGGGATTTATTATATCGTATTTAGATCGACACCTGATGAAAATTTCGACGGGCAAGATTTGAAGAATAAAAAACCTGTAGAGTGGTTTGCGTCGAGCTATGTAGAAATAGAAAAGCATAAATAGATAAAGTTAATTCCCATTTTTGAATTCTTTTGAAAAGTCTGTATCCCCCGCACATCATTAATTTAAAATCAGTTACCGTATAAAAAATTCTTTCGCATCAAGTAACTCACTACCCGAGTTGATTATGATCTTGACCTGTACTTTAACGAACTACTTACTTTTACCCTATTGCGCGCTCTCGTAGCCCCGCCACGCCTGCGCACTTCATGTAGCGGTTTTCATGCACCTGCATTAATGACTCCGGGCTGCACCGCTGCTGGCCTTTGCTGCCGTTTTCAGGTGCCGGAAACTCATGCGATTTCATGCAGCATAGTCATGCACTCACGCAACAGAGATAAAAAAGCCCGGCAGGTGCCGGGCATTAGATGTTTCTGGCCTTATTCTTTCAGGGTTGTGCGTGCCGGTCCCTGCGGGAACAGGCTGAGCCGTAGCGGCCGAGCGTCTGCGGCTGACGTACCGTGCCGTTCTTCACCTCTGGCTCTGTGGCTGCAGGCCTGCCGGGCTTCATGATGATTCTCTCAACGCTCTCCAGCGCGGTGAATGTGCAGGAGCAGTCAAGGTTCCGGCACTGGTACCAGGTGCGCTTTACGGACGGTGCTTCATAAGAACTGGTCCGGGTATGAGCCACCTGACCGCATTCGGGACATTTCAGGGCCATTTCGTTTTCCTGTCTGGTCGTTTTCAGTCAGTCAATTGTGCCGGGGCTGGCACAGGCGGTGCCACCGGATGACATTGTGTGACGGCTCAGACAAAAGCCCTTCTTCTGGCCAGCCAGGGAAAGGTCTCACGAAACCCACACTCCACTTTTAGTTTTATATAAATCCTTCACCTTTCTTCATCAGAAAGAAAAAAATAAGTAATACAGTAAATTAAAGGGTGAACAGTTTAAAAAGAATCCTTCACCCACTGTTCACCATCGTTCACCGTCTTAAAAAAGCCCACCGGACATTCATCAGCGTTATTTCCTTTTGATCTTTCACTTTCAATAGCCAGAAACTAAGTCCTGGTTTTACCTCGTCTCTATACGTTTTTATTCGTTTGTATTCGTTTTACATGAGCAGTAAATGACCATTTTGTAAGGGTGGTGACACAATCCCGCCTTGTTGATTCCCACAAAAATATGCTCAGAATACAGAGCTGCCCGATGCCGGACGTATCCGCCCGGCTCTGTATGGAATCAACGAGAGGTAGCCCATGCACACTGTTTTAACCGCACCATCTTCCGCCCCGGCGGCCCCGTCAGCCCCTTACGCGCCGCCGGTGCAGGAGCGCTTTATGCGCCTGCCGGAGGTCATTCACGTCTGCGGCCTGTCCCGCTCAACGATTTACGACCTCATCAGCCGTGACGCCTTCCCCGCGCAGATTTCCCTGGGCGGCAAGAACGTCGCGTGGGCGGCCAGCGAGGTGAACGCCTGGATGAACGAACGCATCGCTGCCCGGAGTCAGGGGCGTGCGGCATGACCTTCACCCACCGCTGAGACTGTCCGTCATGCTGCATTTCTTTGCTTTCCCCGGCTTGCGCGCCGGGGGCCTTCCCTGGTACAGTATTTCTGCTGTCGTAAAACCGGCAGCCGGGCGTAGGAACCCGAGTTACTTATTGGCGACACCAGACGCGCCATGCGTCTTTTTTTGTGTCTCAGCCTCAGTGCACCCGTTATCCGGGCAACGGTTCTGTATCCGTTGCGCCGTACTCGTAATGGTGGCCCGGGCGGGGCAGCCTTCGGGCTGGCCGGTTTCCTTGAAGGCCGGTATTCCTACCCCCGTCCGGGTCACCACCAGTGAGCGTAGGAACTCCGGTGGTGGCGTTAACCGCTACTTCAGGGAGACTGCCCTTATGGCTACCGTCCTTAATTCCCCGCATTCAGAATTTGTCTTTGTGTTTGCCGCCGTGCGCCGCTGTGAGCGCCATGCCCGCGTGCAGATGCTGCGCGCCACCGCCGCCACCGAACGCGCCGCCCGCCAGATGCTGGTCCGTGAATACGTACTGGCCTTTGCTGCCCGCCTGCCGGTTGCGGAGGTGCGCGCATGAACCACGCCACCATTACCCTTGACGACCTCGCCCGCCTGGAGCACCTGCGCAACGCCGGGCGCCTGGCCTGTGACGCGGCGGCCCTGCGCGACTGCTGCACCCCGCCGGAGCCTGCCGACAGCGAACAGCTGGCCTCGCTGCTGTTTCTCATCACCGGCCAGCTGGACGACGTGGTGACCCGCTGCCGCGACGGCTGGATGAACGGGGAGGTCGGCGCATGAACGCACGCACCCTGTCCCCTGAGCTGCGCGCCGCGCTGTCACGCCGCGCCGTGGCCTGCGCCTGGCTCACCCTGTGCCGTGAGCAGAAGCGCCACTGCGGCCTGACGCTGGCCCGCCTGGAGCGCGCCATTGAGACCGAACTGGAGGGCTTTTACCTGCGCCAGCACGGCCGGACGCGCGGGCTGGAGATTGCCTGCGCGCTGCTCGACGACCTGCTGACCGCCGGGCCGCTGAAGGCCGCCCCGTGCCTGAGCTTTTTAGGCCAGGTGGTGATGGACGAACTCTGCGGGCGCATCCACGACGCGCCGCCGCTGCACTGAGGGAAAGCATAATGAAAATGACCGTATCCGACGCGGCCAGCGCCGCGCGGGGCCAGTGGCCCCGCATCCTGCCCGCGCTGGGCGTGAAGGTGGTGAAGAACCGGCACACGGCGTGCCCGGTGTGCGGCGGCAAAGACCGCTTCCGCTTTGACGATAAAGAGGGGCGCGGGACGTGGTTCTGCAACCAGTGCGGGGCCGGTGACGGCATGGACCTGGTGCAGAAGGCGCTGGGGGTGAGCCTGACCGGGGCCGCCGCGCGCGTGAACGACCTGACCGGCAACCTGCCGCCGGTCACTGAAGCCGCACCGGCAGAGCCGGACGATGAGGCCGCCCGCACGGCGGCGGCCGCTCTGGCGCAGCAGCTGATGAGCAGCGCGAAAGCGGTCACCGGCAACGCCTACCTCTCACGCAAGGCGCTGCCAGAGCAGACCTGCCTGACGCTCACGAAGCCGCACAAGGTGGCCCTGACCGCCTACCGCCCAGGCGACCTGCTGGTGCCGCTGCACGACGCGGACGGCGCACTGGTCAACGTCCAGCTGATTAACGCCGCCGGTGACAAGCGCACGCTTAAGGGCGGCCAGGTGAAAGGCGCCTGCCACGTCCTGAGCGGTAAGGGCGCCCCGAAGCGCATCTGGCTCACCGAGGGCTACGCCACCGGGCTGGCGGTGCACGCGCTGACCGGGGACGCGGTGTGGATTGCCCTGTCGTCCGTGAACCTCTTTTCCCTGGCCGGCCTCGTCCGTGAAAAGCACCCGACGCTGCCGCTGGTGATTGCCGCCGACCGCGACCTGAACGGCGACGGCCAGCGTAAGGCGAAGCACGCCGCCGCGGCCTGCAACGCAACGGTTGCCCTGCCGCCGGTGTTTGGCGACTGGAACGACGCCTTTACCGCGCACGGGGAGGACGCCACCCGGCAGGCGTTGCGGGAAACCTCAGCCCCGCCCGCCGCCAGTCCGTTCGACACCATGAGCGAGGCCGAGTTTACGGCCATGAGCGCCAGCGAGAAGGCGGAGCGCGTTGCGGAGCACTACGGGCGTAATCTGGCGGTGGACGCCAGCGGCGAAATCCTCTGCCGCTATGAGGCCGGGGCGTGGAAGGTGATTTCCGGCAACCAGTTCGGGCGCGACGTGGCGAAGCTTTTCCAGCGCCTGCGCGCCCCGTTCTCGGCGGGCAAGGTGGCGGGCGTGGTGGACACGCTGAAGCTGATGCTGCCGCAGCAGGCCGCGCCGCAGCGCCAGCTCATCGGATTCCGCAACGGCGTGCTCGACACCCGCAGCGGCACCTTCAGCCCGCACCGGCGCGAGAACTGGCTGCGCACGGTCAGCGACGTGGACTACACCCGCCCGGTGGCGGGCGAAACGCTGGAGCGCCACGCGCCGCACTTCTGGCAGTGGCTCGACCGCGCCGCCGGGCGCAGCGCAGAGAAACGGGACGTGATTCTGGCCGCGCTGTTCATGGTGCTGGCAAACCGCTACGACTGGCAGCTGTTTCTGGAGGTCACCGGCCCCGGCGGAAGCGGCAAAAGCATCATGGCTGAAATCGCCACCATGCTGGCGGGACCGGACAACGCCGTGTCGGCCACCATCGAGACGCTGGAATCCTCGCGTGAGCGCGCGTCGGTCATCGGCTATTCGCTCATCCGCCTGCCTGACCAGGAGAAGTGGAGCGGCGACGGTGCGGGCATCAAGGCGATTACCGGCGGCGATGCGGTGTCCGTTGACCCCAAGTACCGCGACGCCTACTCGACCCACATCCCGGCGGTGATTCTGGCCGTGAACAATAACCCCATGCGCTTCACCGACCGCAGCGGGGGCGTGTCGCGCCGCCGGGTTATCCTGCACTTCGCGGAAATCATCCCGGCAAACGAGCGCGACCCGCAGCTGAAGGAGAAGATACAGGCGGAGCTGGCCGTTATCGTGCGCCAGCTCATGCAGCGCTTCAGCAGCCCGCAGGACGCCCGCGCGCTGCTTCAGCAGCAGCAAAACTCCGGCGAGGCCATGCGCATCAAGCGTGACGCCGACCCGATGGTGGACTTCTGCGGCTACCTGTTTGCGACCGCCGAGCCGAACGGCCTGCACATGGGTAACGCCGGCATCCGGCCCTTACAGCCGAAGCGATACCTGTATCACGCCTATCTGGCCTACATGGAGGCCAGCGGCTACCGCAACCCGCTCAGCATGAAGTCCTTCAGCCAGGCGCTGGAGAGCATCCTGCGCGAGTACGGGAAAAGCTACCTGAAGCGGCGCACGAAAACCGGCGTGCAGACCAACCTGGGGCTGACGGACGAAAGCAGCGCTGACTGGCTGCCGAAATGCGACGACGTGTACGCAGCATGACAACCTGAACCGGCGAAAGCCGGTTTTTTTACGCCCATCGTTCACCCGTGGTGAAGGATATGCGTCACCCTTCACCCATTCATCACCAGTTAATGAACTGATATAAAAGAATAAAATCCAAAGGTGAACAATGTGAAGGATTATTCATAAAATCTTTTTTTTGTAGGTTCTCGCTTTCTGGCCGCGCAACTGTTTTGATAAAGTTTGAATGCCTAAAAAAGGAGCAATAAATGGATACCTCTTTTTTGAATGCACTGGACACTAAAAATCGTGAACAGTTTGATGCAGCGATTAATGCTTTGCAGGGGGATGTTGCTGCTGCTGCCGCTCGGCTATCCATAGATCCCCGCTTGCGCCTTGAGTATTCGAGGCGTATCAAAGAGATGGCTGACGATTTACGATCCCGAGTTAATGCTGGATTGCTAACATGGGAACAGGCTGCGAAAGAAGCTCAGGAAACGCGAAATCTCATCATGGAAATGATCAGGACTCGCAGTACGCCACTTGGGCGTGCAATGGCGGAAAGAATGAAGTCATCGGGTAAGACGCTTAATGAGTTAGTCGCAAAGAAAGCGACCTCACTTTTTGGGCCTAAAACAAACTTTGCCAGCCTTTCTGAAGTGCAAAAAAATCAGGTGTATGCCAGCATTGTGGAATCTGCGGGTAAATCTAATCCCAGCGTTAACCTGAAGATGTTGCAGCTCTCACGAGCAGGAAAAGGGCTTATCGTCCTCTCTTTAGCTATCTCTGTATATGAAATTTATACCGCTGAAAACAAAGTTGCTGAAACCGGTAAACAAATAGCGATTAACGGTGCAGGCATAGCAGGTGGTGCAGCGGGAGGTGCTTTAGCAGGTTTAGTATGCGGCCCCGGAGCACCCGTTTGTGTTTTGATTGGTGGATTTGTAGGTGGTGCACTTGCCGCTTTTGAAATGGGACGTTTTTGGGGGTAGTCATGGAACAAACTCTCTCGGTAAAGCTTGTTGAGAAAAGTAAAGCGACTGATTTTCAGCAGGCCGTTTCTGAAGTATTGATCGATAACGAACCGACGGGTATCACTATAAAAGGACAGGTACTCGAAGCCACAGTTAAAGTCGACAATGACAGGTATATTCTTTTCACAACTGATGATGTGATCTTTGAGGAGTTTCTTACTGTTACTCTCATCAGCCTGAGCCAGGGGATTGTTGAAAGTTTGCAGGTTGGCAATGAGTATTCGTCAGGCTCTTTCGAAGCACTGTCCGTCAATCACAAAACCATTGAGTTTAATTTCATTGGCGGTTCTGTATGGACAATTAAAGTGAACGACTCTCCAAAACTCCGTGTTCCCTTCTTTTCCGATCCGCGTGGTGTAAAACGCTCTTCAGGTCTGAAAGCGTATCTGACGATAGATGCAAAGCCATCGCCCTCCACAACATGAAAAACCTTTAACAAAAGCAATTGGTATACGCTTAGGTATACCGATTTTTTTTAAAATAAACATTTACATTCAATTTCATATAGATAGGTGATTCATTCAGATTCCGCCAGCGCACAAGCCTGCGGGCTTTTTTGTCCCCTCCTGTGCCTTTGAAACCCGCATTCAAAACTTACCGGTTCCAGAGAAGCATGGTCATTTATTGCAGGTATCCGATATTGACTGACTTAATGGCCCATGCGTCATGGTAGACCTCAATGCATTACGGGAAAACCATTATTCATTTAAATAACGCTATTATGCTAAGCCAGCTTATTTCACAAAACAGAATCAAATATTTCACATAATCAGACTTATTATTGATCCAAGTCATTTTTCTCAACCTCTTAACAATTATATAAATTAACAAGAACATCTTTTACCTTTCGTAAATATCATCCAAAACGTAAAAAAAGATAATATTAAAAAGAAACTTACAGGCAGGGAATTATTCAGAAATCCAATCAGCAAAAGAAGAAATTCTTCGTCTTAAATCTTTATATATCAAAGGCCTGTCTTACATAAAAAGCAACTACCCTTTCCCGTTTCCAGATCATTCCCGCCGATCCTGAATCATTAAAATTCCCACGCAATTACCCTGCGCATTTATTTCACCGCCAACTGATAATGATTATTGATTTGATTCCCATTTATATATCACCTTATGCTGTTTATCAGCCCGTAAATATCTTCAGGACAAACAACCGTTAAAGGATTAACCGTTATGACGTCGTTAACCCCTCTCGCCCGTCGTATCAAAACCAGTCTGTTCATTCCCGTTTTTGGCATAGCTTCACCTGCGTTTGCTGAGCCGGAGATCACCGATCCCGATGAAGAGGTGATGGTGGTGACGGCTTCGGCTGTCGAACAGCGTCTGAAAGATGCCCCGGCATCAATCTCGGTGATTACCGCCGAACAGTTAGCAAAGGACGTTGGTAAATCGGCTACCGATCTTGCGGATGTGCTGGAACGTGTCGCGGGCGTATCCAAAGCCATCGGAACAGACGTGGGCTCCGGTATTCAACTGCGCGGTATGCCAGCGGCGTATACGCTGTTGCTGGTTGATGGCAAACGCATGAGCTCCAGCAACGGCATCAAAAGCACGCAACAAAACTATTTCGACGATATCAACTGGATCCCCGTTGATGCCATTGAACGTATCGAAGTGGTGCGGGGACCGATGTCCGCGCTCTATGGCTCGGATGCGATGGGCGGCGTGGTGAATATCATCACAAAGAGAAACAGTGATGTCTGGCACGGGACCTTAACCGCAGGCACGCGCCAGCCGCAGGACGATAAGCGGGGAAGTACCCAGACCTGGACAGGTAGCGTTGGCGGCCCACTGGGGAAAGGGTTTGACCTGCGTCTGAATGGTTCGTGGAATAAGCGCCAGGCGGATAAAAGCGACACCGGCGCACTGCGCTGGGGAAGCGGTCAGGAGGGACGCAAGAATGAAAATTACGGTGCCGAACTGGGCTGGGATATTACCCGCCAGCATCGGCTGACGATCTCTACTCAGCAGGGAACCGAAGAAGGTCTTCCCGGCGTCGCCAGTAACGGCAGTGAAATTAATCTGCGCGGGGCCAGTAAGCTTGAGCGTGAAAACTATGCGCTGGATTACCGCGGCATTTTTGCATTTGGCACGGCGAAGCTAAGCGCTTATCAGAATAAATTTAAAAACTGGGTGTCGGACGTACCGGTTATCGCCAACGGCGCAGTGACGGGCAGCGAGGACAGCACGTTGTGGAATAAAGAATCCATTATTGAAGGCGATCTCAACCTGCCCTTCGAACTCGGTTTGCCCCAAAACCTGACCGTGGGCGCGCAATGGAAAAAAGAAGAGCTGCATAACCCGCGCTCGCTGGGCGTGACAGCCGACGCGGCCGATACCTTTGGTAAACATACTGGCGAAGCGAAAAGCACCGGCATCTTCATCGAAAACCAGATTGACCTGCGGGACGATCTGGCCCTGACGCTGGGCCTGCGCCGGGATAATACCGATTACGGCAACCGGACCACGCCGCGCGCCTATCTTGTCTGGCAAGCCACGGACGCTCTGACGTTGAAAGGCGGCTATTCTGAAGGCTTTAAGGCGCCCAGCGTACGTCAGGCCAGCAAAGGCTTTATCGAAACCTCCCGCGGTGCCGGCTGTAACGGCTATGCCGATTACCAGGGCGGGAGCTGTTATACCCTGGGGAATGACGCGCTGAAGCCTGAATTGTCGCAGAACTGGGAAGTGGGCGCCCTGTACGATTATGCGGGATGGGGAGTGGGCTTAACCTTCTTTGACAGCCGCTTTCAGGACAAAATTGCTTCCGCGCCGGTGGGCTATATTCCGGGCGATGCGTCCGGTAGCTACTGGCTGAAGCGCGTCAATCTGGATACCGCCCGCACGCAGGGCGTGGAAGGCAGCCTGACGGTGCCTCTGATTACGGAAGAGAAAGGCCCCTGGCTGAAAAGCCTGACCCTGAATAACACTTTTACGCGCATGATCAAAGCGGAAGACACACTGGGCGTCATGTTGGTGACCACACCAAAACTCGCCACCTGGTCCTCGCTGGACTGGCAGGTCAATGAGGCGGTCAGTCTGTCGATGACCGCCAAATACTACGGAAAAATGCTGGGGCTGAATAACCGCGCGGATCAGGCCGCACGCGGCAATACCGCAACTGCACGTATCCGCCAGGCCTATATGATTTATGGCCTGTCCGGGCAGTACCGGGCGACCAGGCATCTGAAATTCAACATGGGCGTCGATAACCTTTTCGATAAAAATCCGGTGTCCGCGCAACCCTCTGCCAGTACCACCAGCGGCAATAACTATTACGTTCCCGGACGAACGCTGTACGCCTCCGTAACGGCTTCGTTCTGATAACACTGAGGGTCCGCTCGCCCTGCTGAACATACCACGTACCCAAGGCGGAAAGCGGATGGTCAGCCCGACAACCGGGCACACTTTTACGGACAATGACAACGTACAAGGAGAAGGTATGCGTTTTTCCCCTCTGGCAGGTTTACTGGCGCTCGCCTGCTTACTGAGCGCGCCGTTGGCGTCGGCCAGCGACGCGCCCACCGTCCAGCTGTCGCATTTTCAGGGCACAACGGCTATTCCTCTGCATCCCCAACGTGTGGTGATCTTAAACCCGGTAACGCTGGACAGTGCCGATGCGTTAGGAATTCATCCGCTGGGCGTGCCCCGGACCGCGATAAGCTATCCGGCCCATCTGGCGCGCTACAACAGTGATGAGTACCTCAATGCGGGCACGTTATTTGAGCCTGACTATGAGGCCCTGAGCCGCGCCAGGCCGGATCTGATTCTGGCCGGCGGCAGAGCCCTGGCGGCCTATAACAAACTCAGCGACATTGCGCCGACCGTATCGCTGGATATCGATCCCAATGATGTTTTAAACAGCCTGCGTCAGCGAACCACGCAACTGGGCGAAATCATGGGTAAACAGGCGCAGGCGAGCACCGTTCTGGCGAGATTTGATGCGCAAGTTGCTGACCTTCGCCGCCAGGCGGCTCAGGCAGGCACGGCCATGATGCTGATGGTCAACGGCGGCAAACTCAGTGCTTACACACCGCATTCCCGCTTTGGTTTTATTTTTGATGTCCTGCAGTTCAGACCGGCCATCGCCCTGCCGACCGCCAGTAAACACGGAAACGCCATTTCGCCCGAACTCATCATGCAGGCCAATCCGGACTGGCTGTTCGTTCTGGATCGCGACAGCGCCATCGGCAGCAAGGCGGGCGTTTCTGCCCGGCAGGTACTGGATAATCCGCTGGTGCGCCGCACCACGGCATGGAAAAAACAGCAGATAATCTGGCTGGATTCGGCCTCGTTGTACCTCGCTGGCGGGATCCAGAGTTACAGCCTGATGATGGAGCAGATCAGGCAGGCACTCAGCACAGCCGGCGTCCGCCCAGAATGAAGTCCGTGGCCTTTAGCTTTAGCCTGATCCTGCTGGGGGCGCTGATGATGCTCAGTGTGATGACGGGCGTCACGCAGCTGTCACTGATGGACGTGTGGCGCGATGCCGACATGCGGGAGATTATGTGGGTGAGTCGCGTGCCGCGCACGGTCGCGCTGGTGCTGGCTGGCAGCGCCATGAGCGTTGCAGGGCAAATCATGCAAATGCTGACGCAAAACCGTTTTGTCGAGCCCTCTGTCGTGGGCACGACACAGTCCGCCGGCCTGGGCTTACTGCTGGTCATGCTGTTTTATCCCGCCGCGCCCGTCATAGTCAAAATGGGCATTGCCGCCCTGTTCGCCCTGGCCGGTACCCTGCTGTTTATGCTGTTAATCGCCCATGTTCGTCAGAAAAGCGCCCTTATTGTGCCGCTGACCGGCATCATGTTGGGGGCCGTTTTCAGTTCGGTCACCACCTTTCTGGCGATGCAGTTTGACCTGCTGCAGGCGCTGGGCAGTTGGGAATCGGGGGATTTTTCCAGCGTGATGCAGGGGCGCTATGAACTGCTGTGGCTAGTAGGGATGATCGCCCTGCTCGCTGGCCTGCTTGCCGACCGCTTCACGGTCGCCGGTTTAGGGCATGACTTTTCCGTAAACGTCGGGCTGAACTACCGTCGTGTTCAGCTCACGGGCATGGCGATGATTGCGCTCATCAGCGGCGTGGTTATCGTGGTCGTCGGGGTCCTGCCGTTCCTGGGGTTAATCGTGCCGAATATTGTCAGCCTGCTGGCTGGCGATAACCTGCGACGCACCGTGCACTGGGTCGCGCTGACGGGGGCTATGCTGGTAGTAAGCTGCGATATCCTGGGGCGGCTTATCGTGCAGCCGTTCGAGATCCCGGTCAGTACGTTGCTCGGTGTACTGGGCGCGGCGGTGTTTCTGCTGCTGATTATGAAGGGGAAACGCCATGGCCGTTGAGTGTTCGCTGCCGTCTCGCGTGCTGAACAGGATGCGCTCCCCTGCCGGACGGCTGTGTTTGCTGACCATCATCGCGATTGCGCTCTGCACGCTGTTTCTGACCCTTAACCTGCAGGGCAATATCGGCTATCTCCTGAAACACCGCGGGCAGATTTTACTGACTATGGTGCTGGTTGCGTTTGCCTCGGGCATCAGCACGCTGCTTTTCCAGACCATCACGCAAAACCGCATTCTTACGCCGTCGATCATGGGGCTGGAGTCGCTGTTTATTTTACTTCAGACGCTGATGGTCTTTTTTATTCACCTGTCGCCGTTGAGCCAGACCTACCCTGTGGTGCAGTTTCTGGGCGAAACGGCGCTTCTGATGCTGTTTGCCACGCTGCTTTACCGCTGGTTATTTAACCTCAGCGGGCTGGAACTCCAGCGCGTCTTACTGGCAGGCCTGGTGTTCGGCACGCTGTTCCGCAGTCTGTCCGGACTGATGCAGCGCCTGCTATCACCGGGAGAATTTGCCGTTTTACAGAGCCGGATGTTTGCCACCTTTACCCGCGCCGACTGCGACGTCCTGCTGTTCTCAGGCAGCGTCATTGCTGTTGTGACGGTAATCATCTGGCGCATGCGCCATCGCCTTGACGTGCTGGCGCTGGGCAGCGATACCGCCACCGCACTCGGCGTGCCCGTTCAGCGCTACGTGACCGGTCTGTTGCTGCTCATCTCCCTGCTGGTAGCGATCTCAACCGCGCTGGTGGGGCCAATGACGTTTCTGGGCTTGTTGATCGTGAATCTGGCCTGGCCCGCCATGGGCTCATGGCGTCATCGCGAGATGCTGCCTGCCGTGGTACTCATCGGCATGATTACGCTGACCGGCGGACAGCTCATTCTGGAGCGACTGCTGGACAGGGCAGGCACGCTGTCCGTCATCATTGAATGTGTTGGCGGTGGACTCTTTCTTTATCTGGTGCTTAAAAAGGTGGCAACGTGATTGAAGTGGTGAATGTGAATAAGCGCTACGGCACGCTTTCTGTTCTCAACAATATCAATGAAACCCTGCCCGCGTCGGGCATCACTGCCATCATTGGTCCTAACGGTGCCGGAAAATCCTCTCTGCTGTCGGTGATGAGCCGACTGCTGACGCCGGACAGCGGTGAAATCAGAATCGATTCGCTGGTGGTGAACGAGGCGCACACTGAACAGCTGGCGAAAGTGCTGTCGGTGCTACGGCAGGAGAATCATTTTACCCATCGGCTGACGGTGTACGATCTGGTCAGTTTTGGCCGCTATCCCTGGTCAAAAGGACGGATAACGGAAGCGGACAGACACCATATTGAGCAGGCGCTGTATTTTCTGGATTTGTTGCCGCTGGCACAGCGTTATCTGGATGAGTTGTCCGGCGGGCAGCGGCAGCGGGCCTTTGTGGCGATGGTGCTGTGCCAGGATACGCAGTACGTTCTGTTAGATGAACCGCTAAATAATCTGGATATGAAACACGGCGTGACCATGATGCAGCAATTACGACGGGCGGCGGATGAACTGCGCAAATCCATCATTCTGGTCATTCATGATATCAATTTCGCCTCCGCCTATTCCGACTACATTATTGCCATGAAAAACGGCGCCGTTTTTATGCGCGGTACGCCAGCCGACATCATGCAGCCGGACGTGCTGACGCGGCTGTTTGAGATTCCGGTGGCGATTGAAACGGTGGCGGATCAGCGGATAGCGATCTATTACCGCTAACCTGACTCACGCTTTCGTGGCGCGGAAGCGGAGCCGTGGACGTCGCCGCACGGTCCGCTTTATCACTGGCCGATTGCAGGCAAGCGGAGAAACGCGGATGCGCCCGGCTGAGCAGTAGAATAGATGTCGGTGTTCTGCCTGCCCACCGGGCCGGAGGATGGCAGCACATGCCTGTCCTGCTCAGCCGCCGAACGGTTCTTGACCCAACCGCGCGGCACTGCCCGCTATTTACCCCAGTAAACCCCATCGCAAAAAGGCTTTCTGGCCCCTAACTGAGCCGACAATCTGGCGGCACTTTCCCGCATCAGGTCACCCAGCCCTGCCGCTTTGCGGTCCAGGGTTAAGCGTGATGACGGACCGGTCAGTGCCAGGGCGGCCGTTAATTTATCCCCTTCGCCAAACACCGGGATGGCAAAGGCGGCAGTGTGCGGATCGCGCGCCCCCGACGTATAGAGCGGTAAGTCCGGTGTCTCAGCAAACAGGGGTTCGCCCATTCCCCAGTAACGCAGCACCTGGCTAATCGCCGAGTTATCCAGAGGATAAAGCGAGCCCGGCAGTCGCGTATGGCGCAGGCCATCCGACGATTCCGCACGGAAGACGCAAAGACGCTGACCGTTATCAATCACATACCAGCTGGCGCTTTCATGGGTGGCCGAAGCCAGCGCCTGTAGCTCGGGCTGGACCACGCTGGCCAGATGAAACGACTGTTCGTAGAGCTTGCCCAGATACAGCAGTCTTGGTCCCAGGGTATAAATCCCGTTATCCCGTCTGACTACATAACTCATGCGTTCCAGCGAATTCATCAGGCGATAAACGGTGGTTTTGTGGTAGCCCGAGAGCTGCGACAACGCCGTCAGAGACAGGCTTTCTTCGCCTGGCTTAAAACAATCCAGCAATGCCAGCGCCTTCTCTACCGCATTAACCCCTTCGTTTCCCATTTCGCTTCTCCTGATTTTTGCTGGCACTGAGTGTACCTGAAACTGTGAGTCACATCTTATTTACATCACAAACAAGCTCGCAACACTGGCGCGAGCGTCAGTGTCACCGATATAGTAATTTCATTATGTACAACACAGTTTTACTCTGTAAAACATCAAACCTGTGAGGTGACCCATGTCCGCGAACGAAAAACCGATGATCAACCGCGACGTTACGCGAGTCAGTCATGATTATGTCAGACGTGCCGCTGAATTTCAGGCCGCGATTCTTGCGGATGTCGCGGGCAGACGAGGCACGCTCCATGGCCGCGTTAAGCCACTGGGTGCGCATATGAAAGTGGCCGGACCGGCGGTAACGGTGGAAGTGCGTTCAGGTGATAACCTGGCGATCCATGCTGCGCTGGCGGTGGCCAAACCCGGTGATGTCATCGTGGTAGACGGTAAAGGCGATATCAGTTGTGCGCTGCTCGGCGAAATCATGGCGACCCAGGCAGAAGCGTCCGGCATTGCCGGCATTATCATCGATGGCGCGGTCAGGGATGCGGATGCGCTGAGCAACCACACCTATCCGATTTTCGCCGCTGGCCTGAATCCATGTGGCCCGACCAAGCTGATTCCCGGTCGTGTGAATTACCCGGTTTCTGTGGCCGGTGCGACGATCAACGCGGGCGATCTGGTGGTCGGTGATATCGATGGTGTGGTGGTCGTCCCACGTGACGAGGTCGAATTGGTGCTGGCACTCGCGGCGAAAAAGCTGGATATGGAAACCCGCCGTATTGCGGCAATCAAAGCCGGGGACAAAAGACCGACCTGGCTGAACGGTGCCCTGCGTGCAGCAGGCATGTTAGCGGAAGGGGAGGAACTCTGATGCGCAAACAGGATACTGTCATTATTACCGGCGCTGACATCGCCCCCGCCGCGCTTGCGATGCTGAACGATTATGAAGTGGTGTTTGCGGGCACCAGGCCAACCGAAGACGATCTGGTCGCGCTGTGCCAGCAGTATAATCCCGTCGGAATCGTGGTGCGCTATGGAAAAATTAACGCCCGCATCATGGATGCCGCGCCTGCGCTGCGCGTGATCTCCAAACATGGCAGCGGCATTGACGTTATTGATCAAGCCGCGGCGGCCGAACGAAACATCAGCGTTCAGTCTGCGCCGGGTGCCAACGCGGCGGCGGTGGCTGAACATACCTGGGCAATGATTCTGGCCTGCACCAAATCCCTGATTCCGCTGAATCGCCGGATGCGTGAAGGACACTGGGACAAATCCAGCCACAAGTCCCTTGAACTGGAAGGCCGGACGCTCGGGCTCGTGGGCCTCGGCGCGATTGGCGGCCGGGTGGCCGATATTGGCCGCGTGTTTGGTATGCAGGTTATTGCTTACGATCCCTGGGCGAAAACGCTGCCCGCGGGCTGTGAGCAGGTGGACGACTTAGCCACGCTGTATGCGCGCGCGGATATAGTGTCGCTGCACTGTCCGCTGACCGCGCAAAACAGCCAGATGATTAATGACCAGGCGCTGGCACAGTTCAAACCCGGCGCCGTGCTGGTGAATACCGCACGCGGTGGACTGATTGATGATGATGCTCTGGAACGCGCGCTCAGGAGCGGCAGGCTCAGTTGGGCGGCGCTGGACAGCTTTACTGTGGAGCCGCTGACCGCGCCCAACCTCTGGCAGACGGTAGAAAACGTCATTATTACCCCGCACATCGGCGGCGTGAGCGATAACTCTTACGTGAAAATGGGGACGGCTTCCGTGACCAATCTGCTGAAGATCTTGGCGCAGAAGGAAGCGACGGTATGATGTGCCTGACCACACCGGAGATCAGGCAGACCACGGTATTTACCCGGCTGCCCGATCGTTTCCGCCAACCTGACAGCCACAATGCCTGGGCGGCCGCTAATCGCGGCGGCCAGCTGACCGATTCGTTTCTGGAAGGGCCGGTCTGGCATCCCTCGGGTTGCCTGTACCTGACCGATATTCCGTATGGCCGCATATTCCGTGTCGATATGGCGGGCAACTGGGAGCTCGTGGTGCAGTACGACGGCGAACCCAACGGCATGAAACTGACCGATCCCGATACGCTTCTGATCACGGATTACCGTCACGGCCTGATGAAGCTGTGCCTCAAGGAGAACACGATCGCGCCGTGGCTGTCGCGCCGTAACAGCGAAAGTTTTCGCGGCGTGAACGATCTTACCCCTGACAGCCGGGGCAATCTTTATTTCACCGATCAGGGGCAAACGGGGCTGCACGATCCGTCCGGACGCGTTTACCGGCTCAGCCAGGACGGGCAACTGTCCGTTCTGCTGGATAACTGCCCGAGCCCAAACGGCCTGGTGCTGTCACCCGACGAGAAGGTGCTGTATGTCGCCATGACGCGCGGCAATGCGATCTGGCGCGTACCGCTTCAGCGTGACGGTTCGGTCAGCAAAGTCGGCCAGTTCTTTACCTCGCACGGGCCAAGCGGTCCTGATGGTATCGCCGTCAACGCGCAGGGCGAACTGCTGATTGCTAACCCGGGGCTGGGCCGCGTCTGGCTGTTAAACGATCTGGCAGAGCCGATTGAGATTCTGACCAGCCCGGTCGGACGATCCACCACCAACCTCTGTTTTGGCGGCGATCAGCGCCGGCAGTTATTTATCACCGAATCTGTCAGCGGCAGCATTCTTACCTGCTCAATGCAAACGCCAGGCCACCCGCTGCCCTTTCTTTCCACTGCTTTTCTCTGAGAATAACTCTGCGTTGACGCAACGCAGCGGAGACAACCATGAATCTGCACTCAACGCCTTCCCGCTCAATGACGGAGCAGGATGACGTGCCCGTGTCCCATGACGGCATGACTCAAACGGATTTTGAACAAAGTGAAGTCGCGGCAGGCAAAGCCTTTCGCCGGATCCTGCCTTTTATTTTTATCTGCTACGTGGTCAGTTATCTGGATCGCACGAATGTCAGCTTTGCCGCGCTGGGCATGAACGCGGATTTAGGGATTACAGCAGAGCAGTTTGGCTTTGGCGCGGGCATGTTCTTTATCGGGTATTTCCTTTTCGAAGTGCCCAGTAATCTGATCATGCAAAAAGTAGGTGCCCGCATCTGGATCGCCCGCATTATGATTTCGTGGGGGCTGATCTCCATGGCCACCGCCTTCGTCACCGGTCCCGTCAGCTTTGCCTTTGCCCGTTTCTGCCTGGGCGTGGCGGAAGCGGGCTTCACCCCGGGCATTTACCTGTTTTTTACCTACTGGTTCCCCGGCAGCTGGCGCGCCAAAATCACGGCCGCCTTTCTGGTCGGCATTCCCGTGGCGAATATTATCGGTGCGCCGTTATCCGGCATGTTGATGCAAATTACCGGACACGACACTATCCGCAACTGGCAGTGGCTGTTGCTGCTGGAAGGCTTTCCGGCGGTAATACTTGGTGTCATGTGCCTGTTCTTTTTACATGACCGTCCGGCCAAAGCGGGCTGGCTAAGCGAGGCGGAAAAAGCGTTGCTGAGCAGGCGGCTGGCGAATGAACAGAAAAAGATCGAAAAGGCTCACGGTTCCAGCCTGCGGGATGCAATGCGTAATCCCCTGCTCTACCTTCTGGCTTTTATTAACTTTTGCGGCATTGTCGGCTCAATTGGCGTAGGTTTGTGGATGCCGCAGATTATCAAACAGCTTGGCGTCAGCCACACCGCGACGGGTTTTCTGACCGCGTTGCCCTATATCTGTGGCGCCTTCAGCATGCTGTTTTGGGCACAGCGCGCGAATGCTTCCCGCCACCGTATTCGCTGGATCAGCGCGGCGCTGGTGATCGCCGCCGTGGCGTTAGGCTGCAGCGCCCTCATTGATGAACCCGTCCTCAAAATGCTTGCGCTGTGTTTCACTGTGAGCGGCATCCTGGCATTTCAGGCATCATTCTGGGCGCTGCCTTCCGGTTTTTTGACAGGGAGCGCGGCGGCGGGCGGACTGGCGATGATTGTCTCGATTGGTAATCTGGGCGGCTTCGTGGGTCCTTCGCTTATTGGCTATGTGCGCCAGACCAGCGGTGGCTTTATGTGGGCGCTGCTGGCGGTTTCGGCGGTGCTGCTGCTGGGAGCTTTCTGCGTAGCGTCCGTCAAGGACCCTTACCGTCACACCTGACCGGACAAAACGACCACGCCGCCGACATTCAGGTTGGCGTGATGTCGCCTCGGATTATGGCCTCAGTTAACCAACCCCGACGCACGATCTGAATGGACACAAAGCCACGCCAATATCAGAGGCGGCGTGGTTTTATCCCCCACGGCTTCATTTCTCCGTTATCCTCCTTCCTGCCGCCGTTCCTGCGCGTGCAGACTGTTTTTCCACGCCGTTGTCTTTCCCACCGCAACAACGTTCGCGTTCGTCTGCTGATCGCGGCCCGGTATTTCCGATAACCGATACCGGTTTCCGGGAAGTATCCCATCACGAGGGCAGGCGAGCACATGGAGCAGAGCAGGCTGAAACGGTATACAGGCGTTCTTGCCACATCAGAGCGCTCGGCCTGCCCGATAAGGATGGCAGAACCGAAAATCCCGGCATTCCTGCGGTTCGCCTCACCTTCACTTTTCTCCGGTATAAAAAAAAGCGCCCGGAGGCGCTTCAGTGATTTCAGCGATGCGACTTATTTGCTGACGGTCGACAGGCTGTGATCCGCTTCGATTCTGGTCGCGCTTTTGCGGCCCATGATCAGCACTGCGATACCGCCCGCCCCGCAGAGCACGGCCAGCGGAACCATGGCCAGCGCATGACTGCCCGTCTGCTCGTTGATGATCCCGTACACGTTAACCATCAGGCCGCCGCCAATCAGGTTCGCCATGGCACCGATAGCCGCCAGGCCCGCCGCTGCGGTGCTGGACGACAGCCAGCCGGAAGCCAGTGCCCAGAACGGCCCTTTCATGGAGTACGCGCCAATCAGCACCAGCGACAGAATGACCACGCTGCCCGCCAGCGACTGCGTCAGGAAAGCCGACAGTAGCCCACCCGCAATAAGGAACAGCGTCAGCGCCGTGTGCCAGCGACGTTCGCCCGTACGGTCGGAACTGCGGCCCCAGACGATCATCAACACGGACGCCAGGCCGTAAGGAATGGCGTTCACCAGACCGGTCGTGAAGTTGTCGAGTCCGAACGACTTGAGTAATTGTGGCGACCAGACGCTGAGCGTGGAACCTGCCGCCGAGGCACCGGCATAGATTAAGGCCATCACCCAGATGTGCTTGTGACGCAGTAACTGCCACAGCGAGATATGACCGATCACCTTACGTTTCGCATTCTCGTCCGCCAACGTTGTGCTGAGCCAGTTGCGCTGTGCTTCCGTCAGCCAGGTCGCGTTTTCCGGGCGGTTGCTTAACAGGAAAAAGGCGGCTATTCCTAAAAGGATGGCCGGGAAGCCTTCTAAAATAAACAGCCAGTGCCAACCACGTAAGCCAAACCAGCCATCCAGTGACAGGATGGCCCCGGAGATCGGTGAGCCGATAAAGTTTGCTGCCGGGATAGCCACCATAAAGGTCGCAATGACGCGGGCGCGGTATTTACCGGGGATCCAGTAGGTCAGGTAGAGGATCACGCCAGGGAAAAAGCCCGCCTCCGCCGCGCCCAGTAAAAAGCGCAGGAAATAAAGCATCCCGGCACTGGAGACAAAGGCCGTGCAGACCGACACGATGCCCCACGTCACCATAATGCGCGATATCCAGATCTTCGCCCCGATCTTTTGCATCGCCAGATTGCTGGGCACTTCAAACAGAAAATACCCCACAAAAAACAGGCTGCTCGCCAGGCCGAACACCGCTTTGGTCAGCCCGAGATCTTCATTCATCTGCAGGGCCGCCATTCCGATATTGCCCCGGTCAATGATAGCGATCAGATAACAGACAATCAGAAACGGCAGAATGCGCCATATAACACGCTTTACCGTCTGCTGCTCTATATCGGAGGTTATGGCCACATTGGGTCTCTTTTCAGACATGGTGTTCCTCACAGAAGGTTCATGGTTTTACATCTGGGCAAACTTCATGTTTTACTCTGTAAAACTATGGTGTACAAAGTACACTCATTATCTAGCGAAACTTTTTCCTGTGCTGGCAAATGTTATGAGGTTGTGTGACTTGTCACAAAAAGGGATCAGTTTGCCGTGTGATATGTGACGCAGCCGGAGCTTTTCCCGCTTCCCCCGCGTCCCCGGGACATGGCGCATTGAGCAGAATCGCAGAAAGCCCGCAGTTACAAACGCCAGGAAAAGCGGAGCCGTGCGATAAAAGCAGCACGGTGCCCTGCGGTGCTGACAATACTGAAAGCAGTATGCCGTTTACCGGACAGCAGATGCATATGTGATGCGGCTTCGTTGCTCCCCTCTTCGACAAAATTAGCGTCGCCGCAGGTTAATTTGAAAAAGTCATTTAAAAGCCATAATACTGAAATATATTTTTAGCGGTAACAAACGCGTGCAAAATGATAATAGATATTGCAGACATAATGTCGTACTGATAATTAAAGGGCAAAAAGGATGGAGTTAATATGAAATATATTTTCTGTGCGGCTGCCTTTTTTGTCCTGACAAGTTTTACCTCACAGGCGGCGATGAACAAAGTCGTTGACGAGAAGCGCCCACCCAACACCGTTAAAACGGTAAAAATTGCTTTCACTGGCGCGATAACGCAGAACAAAATTATGGCCCTGTCCGCCGCCATTGACGAGATTGCGCAAAACTACAAAGCCGCTACGGAGATACAGCTTTATCTCACCAGCCCCGGCGGTGATGTTGATGCCGGGAAAATGGGCTATCAGATAGTGAAGGACTCACCCATTCCGGTGACCACCGTGAATATGTCCTCCGTCGAATCCTCTGCAACCTTAATTTATTGTGGCGCAAAGAAACGGCTAACCATGGACGATTCGATTTTTTTATTACATGCGCCCACGGTTCATGATGCTCGGGACAGAGATTTTTCAGAAAATATGCTGGTTGAAAAAAATGAATTTAGCAGCCGATTCCGCAATATTATTAAAAATATTTATCACACCTGTACCAACCTGACGGATGATCAAATCGACAAAATTACCTACAGCGAAGACAACCATATGCTGCTGGATAATCAACACGCACTGGCTGTCGGCATTGCGACAGGCGGGCTCAGCCATTTTATGCCCGCTGACGCGGCCTATTATATTCACGACAATAATTAATCCTGCGCAGGCCGCGATGCCTGATGAAGGCTCTGGTTTCAGCCCTCATCAGGCACCGTTTCTACGGACACACCAGCCTTACTGCGCGTGACTCACCATTCCACGCAGATCTTGCCGAAATGCGAACCGCTCTGCTGCCAGGCAAAGGCCTCGGCGAGGTCCTGATAACGGAAGAGGCGATCAACGACGGGCTTCTGATTCATCCCTTCCAGCGCGTTCACGTAATCGATCTGATCCTGTCGGCTGGCAACGATCACCCCTTTGATGGTGACCTGCTTCGCCAGGACAGACAAAATGGACAGCCGGGCTTCATCGCCGGAAATGATGCCGATTTGGGTAATGTGGCCGCCTACCTTGATCGCTTTCAGCGACTCACCCAGCGTGGCAGGTCCGCCCACTTCCACCACCTGATCCACGCCCACGCCGCCGGTCAGTTCGAGCACCTTCTTCCCCCACTCTGGCGTCGTGCGATAGTTAATGGTTTCGTCTGCGCCCAGTTGTCGGGCGCGCGCCAGTTTCTCATCCGAAGAGGAGGTGGCAATCACTTTCGCGCCCATGGCCTTAGCGATTTGTAAGGCAGCGATAGATACACCGCCGGTGCCCTGCACCAACACGGTATCATTAGCCTGAAGATTGCCTTCGGTCACCAGTGCTCGCCAGGCGGTCAGGCCAGCTGTCGTAATGGTGGCTGACTCAGCGTGCGTCCAGCCTTTTGGCGCATGGGTAAAGGCGCTCTGCGCCCGCACAACGTATTCACTGGCCATGCCATCAATGCCGTCGCCCGGCGTGTGGGCAAAGCCGCCGACGTCCGCGGTGGGTTTACCGGACAGCCAGACGGGGAAGAATGTCGACACGACGTGATCACCTGCGCGAAAATCGGTCACGCCCTCGCCCACGGCTTCCACCACGCCCGCGCCGTCGGACAGCAGTATGCGGCCATCTTCGGTGGGAAATTGCCCGGTCGCGACGACCAGGTCATGGAAATTCAGTGAGCTGGCCTTGATGGCAACCCGGATTTCGCCTTTTCCCGGCTGTCCCGGATCGGCTCGGTCTGACAGGTGGATGTTCTGCAGTCCGCCAGGGGCTTTCAGGGTCATTGCTTTCATTACGTTCTCCGTTGCCTGATGTGTTTTCTTAAGACATGTTGCTTAACATAGTCCACAGGGAGATTTTGTAAAATGTCGTCATCGGGAAGCGGATCGCGGCAAAGAGAATACGTTCAGACCTGCGCGATGGTACGGTGACCGGGCTAAAGGCGTGGCTACCGTCACCGTGATTAACGTTGCAGCGCTGTCAACGCGCGCCTCCATTTCCCGCTAAACGGCAGTAAAGGGTATGCTCGCGCCTTGCAAAACGGGCACTGCGAAGCAGAGCACCCCGCGCGTCGTTCATTGTACGGGTGAGCATGTTAAAGGGCGCCTGTTGGCGCCCTGCCTTGCGTTAAACCGTGCTGTCTACCACCGCATACATTTGCTCAAAGAGTTGTGCATAGTGGCTGACGTCATCCTGAATGGCCTCCTCAACCCCTAACGTGTTGTAGAGGAAATGGACGTCCACATCGCGGATCGCCAGATAAGCCGAAACGCCCAAAAGATGATCGGTGATGTTTTTCTCCCAGCCATATTTAATAAATGACCGATGGGAGCCGCCCGCCAGCGCCAGCCAGCGCACCGTTTTTGCCGTTAACCGGTTTTGCTCACCATAGGCCAGGCCATAATTCCATACGCGCTCAAGATAGCCTTTCAACATGGCCGGAAAGCTGTACCACCACACCGGGAAGACAAAGAAGATAATGTCCTGATTGTCCAGTTCAGCAAACAGGCGGTGGACCTCTGGCGAATAGCGCTTATCCGGGTTGCCCCACTCCGGTTCATCCTCGACACGTAACACCGGATCAAAATCGCTGCGATACAAATCCAGTTCAGTAACATGGGCGCCGCGCGCCTCTGCGCGCTGGCGCAGGCTGTGGACCATCTGCGCGGTTAACGAATTCCTGCGCGGATGCGACCAGACGATATAGACATGTTGTTTCATCTTTCACCTCATTTTTGTGCTGACGAAAGCACCTTACGCTCGCGACATTGCTGTGGGAATCGTATGATTTGAGACAGGTTAATGAGGGATTTTCATCAATGAAACTGAACGTCTATGACTTCGCGACTTTTATTGCCGTTGCCCGGCACAACAGTTTTCGCGCCGCGGGAGATGAACTCGGACTGTCGCCATCGGCAGTCAGCCACGCGATTAAGCAACTGGAGCAGCGGCTGAAAATTCGCCTGTTTAACCGTACCACGCGCAGCGTGTCACTCACCGAAGCCGGCGCCCGTATGTTTGAACGTTTACGCCCCGCTTTCGATGAAATCAACATGGTGCTGGATGAAGCCAACTGCTATCGCCAGACGCCGATGGGCGTGCTGAAAATCAATGCCTCGCGCCTTGCCTCACGTCTGGTGCTGATTCCGCTGGTCACCGGGTTTAGCCAGCGCTATCCGGATATTCGTGTGGAAATCACGACAGAAGACAGGCTGGTCGATATTGTGAAAGAGGGTTTTGATGCGGGCATTCGCCTGAGCAGTACGCTGGAAAAAGACATGATTGCCCTGCCGGTAGGGCCAAAAGTCAAACTGGTGGTCGCGGCCAGTCCCGATTATTTTACCCGTCATCCTCGTCCCACGCATCCACGCGAAATCGACGTGCACCCGTGCGTCATGTTTCGTCATCGCAGTGGCCGGATTTATCAGTGGGAATTCAACGGACCGGACGGCCAGTTTGCGCTTCTTCCCGGCGGAAACATCATCCTTGACGACATGGATTCACAGTTGGATGCCGTACTGCAGGGTGCGGGGCTCGGCTATCTCTATTACGAGCAGGTGAAAGATCATCTGGCAAACGGTAGTCTGATCTCGGTACTGGAGGACTGGTTACCGGAACGGCCCAGCCTGCAGTTTTATTACCCTAATCGCCAGTATATGTCTTCGGCATTGCGGACGTTTATTGACTATATCAAAGCGGCACCGTTGTCGACATTCAGCCGCTGATCTCATACGCTTTTAGCTTACGCCACAGGGTGGTCGCACTGATCCCCAGCATTGCCGCCGCCTGGGTTTTATCACCCTGGCATTTTGCCATCACGTCAATAATTAGCCGGCGCTCCTGTTTTTTCAGAAGATCGGTTTCAGCGTCTATGCACGCAAAAGAGGATGATTCATACACCACGTTATTGAGTACCTGCTCATCCTCAAGCAACGAGATCACGGTCGATTTATCGACCGTACCGCCCTGATGAAATACCGCCAGTCTGCACACGACCGATTGCAGTTCTCGTATATTCCCCGGCCAGTGATAACGGTTTAAATACGCCAGCGCATCCGGCGAAAAGACCCTGTCTTTTCCCTGCTGGTGAAGTAAATGCCGGATAAGAGGTTCAACGTCACCTTTACGCTCAGTCAGCGCGGGAAGCCGGAGTGTGAGGATATTGATACGGTAATAAAGATCCTGACGAAAAGCGCCCATGGTTATCTGCGCCTTCAAATCTTTATTACTTGCTGTTATGAGTCGAAAATCCGCCGCAATCAGCCCATCACCGCCCACGCGAACAAACTGTTTTTCCTGTAGCACACGCAGTAATTTGACCTGTACGTTGAGTGGGGCCTCGCTGATTTCATCAATAAATACGGTGCCCTTCATCGCCATCTCAAAGATACCGGGCTTGCCCCCTTTCCGGGCTTGGGTAAATGCCCCGTCAGCATAACCAAACAGTTCACTTTCAAGCAGACTTTCAGGAATCGCCGCGCAGTTAATCGCAATGAACGGGCTGTGGCTTCGGGTGCTGTGCTGGTGAATGCTTTGAGCGAACAATTCTTTACCCGTACCGGTATCACCTAAAATATGGACAGGTGCATCATGGCTGGCACAACGCTTTGCTTTTTCGATCGCTGACTTAATACTGGCTGACTCACCAACAATATCATCAAAGGTGTAACGGGTATAAAAAGCACGCTGTTTTCGCTTTTTACTGACCGTGTTTCGCCACGGGGCTTGCGATTGCAGACAGCCGGTCACGATTGAATAGCTCTCCTGCCGCTTACAGTAATGCTTTATCGCGACAGAAATGCGTTCCCCGTCAAGTTCAAGGGTCATATCGCTGACGTCAGACTCGTCAATAATGGCGTTGTATACGTCTTTGAATCCTTCTTTTTTGTATATTTTCTCCCCGACGCGGCACTGAAAAAGCGCTTTTCCTTTGCTGTTTATTGTGACGACAGTCCCCATCGGGTCGAGACACATAATGCCTTCCCGTGACTGATTTATCGCGGACTGACTTATCTCCAGCTTCAGATTTTCCTGGTTAATATATTTTAACAGGCTGAAGGCCTCGTTGATGGCCTGTTCAATAGAGATATTATCGGTATCCCCCATTACAACCTTCAGACCATATTTTTTGGCCATTTCAGCAACGGTCAGACCGCCAATCACGACCTGATAATTATTTTCCGCAAGGCTTTTGACGACATTATCGATATCGTAATGATTATAGACCTGACAGATCTTGAAATTATCATGAGTCATATGTTGATAATGCTTAAGCGCGTGGCAAAACTGGGGAAAGCCGACCGCAGCAATCTTCTGCGACTTGATTTTTGCTTCCTGAAGAATACGGTTCACGCCTTGAAAATCATGTGCAATTTCGACCACCGGGATGGCCAGGCTGCTGCGCAGTAAGGCAGCGGTACCGCCACGACTGATGATGATTCTGGTGCCGGCGCGAATCATTTCATTCGCTTTATCCAGCACATCTGAATAACCTATTTCGTAGACGGGTAATTCTAGCTGTTTTTCAAACAGCACATTAGAGATACGCTGAGTAATGGTTTTTGAAACAGAGAAAATGACAATTTCATTGAACTTCATTAACAGTCCGATTATATCGATAACGCGCTGAACAAGTATAAAGATAACGTCTGCCCCTATATTGACAGACGTCATGTGCAGGCACGTAAAAACCACCTGGCGTTAATATTCCAAAACTGAGCGAACGGATAAGGCGTGATTAAACATGCAGACGGCGATAGCAGATCTGCCCACGACTGATGGTTAAGCAGTTATCAATATAGCGATCGCCTTGTAACTGATTGCCCCTCGTGTCTTCGAAAATGGTTTTTTCCTGACGTATTTTAACCACGGCGATGTCGGCAAATGCCCCCGGTGTGAGCGTTCCGATCTGGCCCTGCATTTTCATTAGCCTGGCAGGGGTGCTGGTGACCGCTTTTACGATATCAAACAGTGACATACCCATATTCAGGTATTTTGACATGACATGAAGCAGACTGTAGACCTTATTCGTACGCAGGCTGTTACGCTGCGTTAAGTCCGTGCTGATAATATCGGGATAAAATCCCTGCGCCATCGCATGACGGGCAATATTAAAATCAAAATGCGCCACGCCATTTGAACAGTCAAAGATGACGCCTTTCCGCTGGGCTGCCTGAATCGACGGGTACACTTCGCCCTGCTCATTAAGGATGGTGTGACCCGTTCCGTGAAAGCAGTGCGCGTATATATCACCCGGGTTGAAATGCGGGATGAGTTCGTCCGCCTGGCGTTGGGAATCCGTGACGTGCACGCATAACGAGGTATTCAGCTCACGTGCCAGCGCAACGGTGGTCAGAAAAGGATCGCTGCTGTAGGGTTTGCCTTTCGCAATATCCTGACTGTAGCGCAGCTTCAGGCCCAGAATATTGTCTGCATTTTTGCTGACAACCTGCTTTATTTTTTCCCGATTAAAATTGGCCGGGTTCGTGTTTTCCAGATATCCCGTCGGCCCACCACCCAGCGTAGACAGGCCTACATTTACTACATTTAAGTAACTTTTTATCCTTACCGTAGCTGTGTTGATCACACTGTTACGGAACAATCCATAATTGACCCAACCGCTACTGCCAGCGTCAACCACGCTGGTTACGCCATTGGGCAAACAAATGATGTCTGGATTCACGCTGATAGCCGTTCCGCCATGAAAAACATGAGTATGAAAGTCAATTAAACCGGGAAGGACAATACAGCCTGCGGCATCAATTTCAGTTTCAGCTTCAATGCCGTCAACCTGGGTAAGATCAACGATAACATCCCCCATAATGCCCACATCCCGCTGAATATAATTCTGGCCGTGGCCGTCTATCGTCAGGCCATTTTTGATACGAAGATCCAGTTTCATGTTTATCCTCCGATCAGATACCGATGAATTTCCAGTAAGGAATGCCGAGCAGGAAATAAACAATGACGTTAAACAGCACCATCATTGTGCCCAACAGCCAGAAGGTTTTTTGCGGCACATAGCCACTGGAGA
The DNA here is from genome assembly GCF_043545505.1 of Pantoea sp. SGAir0183. NCBI lineage: Bacteria > Pseudomonadati > Pseudomonadota > Gammaproteobacteria > Enterobacterales > Erwiniaceae > Pantoea > Pantoea sp. SGAir0183. The sequence continues at coordinate 1,071,537 of NZ_CP028053.1, read as the reverse complement.
AGGTAAAAACCCCCGCTCCGTTACCGTAATGCGTGAGGAGAGCACCGTAGCCTGCTGAAAACGCCAACGACAATGCAACGTACATTGGATTGGCCTGCGTCGTCATGCCGAGGGTAAACAACACGGGATAAAAAGAGACGACAAACGCACTGTTTGAGACAAAGAAATAACGTACGGCAAGACTGATAAAAATCAGCACACCAATTGCGCTAAATTCATTGAGATGAGAAAGATCCAGGTAGTTTTTAATCACCCCCACCAGGAAAACGTAGAACCCGCCTTTTGACAGCGCGACAGCACATCCATAGAACGCGCCGTACCAGACAAACGTTTGCCAGGCCGCTTTTTCACTGACCACATGTTCCCAGCTCAGCACTTTAAATAACAACAAGCAGGCAAGGAATGCAAAGCCAACCGGAATAAAAGGAATACCCGTTACTGAGCCGGTCATCCATCCCAAAACGCCCAGAATAAAAAACACGATCAGCAGTTTCTCTTCGCGCTTCACCGGCCCGAGTTCACGCAGTCCCTGTTCAGCGATCTCATTGACGTTATCAATTTTTTTCAGTTCAGGCGCGTAAACTTTATAAAGTATCCAGGGACACAGCAGCAGAACTAATCCGGCCGGAATAATGGCCGCCTTAAACCAGGTCATCCAGTCCAGATCGACCTTCATAATTTCGTTAGCCAGTGACACGGTGATAGCGTTGGTGGCCATACCGGTTAAAAACAAGCTGGATGTTCCCATTGATACGACATACATCAGAATCGTCAGGTAGGAACCAATCCGGCGGCTACCCTCGTCAGGTTTTGAGCCCAACGCTTCAGCAATGTTGCGGAAAATGGGATAGACGATACCGCCAGAGCGCGACATATTCGAGCCGGTGGCCGGAGCCAGCACGGTGTCCGTAACCATCATCAGATAACCCAGTGTCAGAGTATTTCTGCCGTAGCGTTTCAGTAAGATGTAGGCGATACGTTTACCCAGTCCGGTAATAACGAATGCCTTACAAATAATAAAGGCGCTGATAATAAACCAGACCATGGCCGTGCCATAACCTGCAAACAGAATATGGGGATCGATAAAAACAGATGCGATGCCGAGGATAATGAGCATAATAATCGCATCCGTAAAAGGCCGAAATACCAGCCCGCATAACATCGCCAGATAAATACCGACCATATGCCAGGTCGTGGCGGAAATCTCGTCAGGGTTAGGCAAGATCCAGAATAAAACCGGGAAAAACACGATCAATAAGATTTTTAAAGAGAACATATATTTTTACCTTTGCTTATCACCACGAGAGCATGACTCCCGTGGTTTGAGCGAATGGATATTATATTGGTCGACTAACGAAATACGTCGTTAATAAATTCAACGCCCTTTTCTTCCAGTGATTTGGTGACCCATTCACGATTTGCCGTGCCGTTTTTTGCGGCTTCAACTTTGCTCGCATCGAATGCTGCATACGCTTTAGCTTTTTCGAGTAAGGGTTCTGCATCATGCAAAGGAACAACAATTACGCCATCCGCATCACCAATAATGAGATCGCCAGGGCACACGGCTACGCCACCCACCGCAACAGGTGTATTTACTTCGCCAGGACCTTCTTTAAACGGACCGGCCGGGTTTGCCCCTGTGGCAAAAAGGGGAAAATCCAACTGTGACAAAGCATCAATATCGCGGATGGGACCATCCAGCACGATGCCAGCGATCTTCTTGCAGTGATGCGCGTAAGCCACCATGATTTCGCCCATCAGGGCTCGCGAACGGTCACCTTCATTAGATACGACAATAACGTCATTCTCCGTCGCCATATCCAGTGCGGCATGCAACATCAGGTTGTCGCCCGCGCGCGCTTTCACCGTAATGGCATATCCCGCCATAACCGGTTTTTGAGGGGAAGAAATCCGCCTGATACCGTTGCCCAACACAGCAATACGATTCATGGTATCGGCGATATTCGCAGCGGGAAGTTGCGCGTATTCCTTGAGTAAATCAGGCTTACCTGCAGGACGTTTTAAATAAATACGATTTCCAATAGTCATTTTATTATTCTCCAAAGCCAGGAACGGGCCAGGTTGGTTTTTTACCCGACAGCACCTCATCAATCCCTATGGCGGTATGAAGTGAGGCTCTGTCGGTGGCTTCTTTCGTTGCGGCACCGATATGAGGGCCAATAACGACATTGCTGAGTGAAAAAATCGGATCGCTGGCGTCGAAGGGCTCTTTCTTTAAAACGTCCAGACCTGCGCCGGCAATAAGGTGGTGACTGAGGGCGTGATACAGCGCTTTTTCATCGACGAGTTTGCCGCGCGCAGTATTAATGAAGTAAGACGTCGGTTTCATCATGGCAAATTGCTTTTCTCCGACGAAATTCTGGGTCTCTGCCGTTGTCGGGCAATGCAAAGAGACAACGTCGCTTTCGCTGAAAATGCGGTCAATATCATCTGTACGTTCAACGCCGTCTGGCATTTGTTGCTGCGTCTTATAGGGATCGTATGCAATCACTTTCATATTAAAACCCCGTAAGGCTTTAACAGCGACGCGCGAGCCAATATTGCCTACACCAATTAATCCCAGCGTTTTGCCATCCAGTTCCACTTTGGGCGTGCGCAATTTTGCCCAGTAGTAATCCTCAAGCATTTTCTCTTCAACCAACCTGAAATTGCGGGAACAGTGCAGCATGTAGAAAATAGCCAGTTCGGCCACGGACATGCTGTTCGCCACCGGCGCATTCAGCACCACAACACCGTGACGTTTCGCGGCCTCAAGATCGACAGTATCGTAGCCCGCACCGTGTCGTGCGACGACTTTGAGTTTTTTCGCGGCGTTAAATACACGTTCAGACATTTTTGAAAGCCGAACGATGATGCCATCACAGTCGGGAATATCACGAATAATGTCGTCCTCTTCCATGCCAGAGCCCGTAATTAATTCATAGCCCCGACTCTCCAGATACGCTCTCCCTTCCGCCATAATTTCCTGTGGGAGTAAAATTTTATAAGCCATGCCATTATCTCCAGTGTTATACGCGACAACGTTATTGTTTGCAGACGCCGTGCCAGACCCGATAAAAAAACAGAAAAAATAATGCAATCGTCTGAGAAGAAAGGATTTAATTTATTTGTCAGTAAAAGAAGGTGAAGGGGTAAAAGTGAAATCCTTCACGAAATAAAAAATGAGAATTTCAAAAAGAAAACCCAATTCGGATAGTGATTTCATTTTGAAATGCGAGATGTGAATACGTTAACAGCGAATTAAACATCAACACCGCATCATCTATGAACACCGGATGCATCGACGCAGATTTCTTATTACTGCAATCCGTACAGGTATGATAAAAACGCGCTTTAATTACGGGTGATGTTCTAAGGCATCACCTAAAAAATGAAGACGCTTAGCAACCTCCTCCATTTTTGTGCTGGCAGGCTAATACAGAAAACGATCAGGCCCGATGTGTTAACCGATGCTGCAACAGTGTCAGGAGGCTTGATGGGCATTTTTTTAACAAATCTTCATTACAACGTTTGTGTCATCTGCAAAATACCTCTCTCTTGACACTATTCACGCTGCCTTTCACTCGAAGTTTAATAATAGAATTCGATACAGCTTTAACTATTACTTAAGATATGCCTCTATAATTAACATGCTAGTTACGACTTCTGATCGATACAAAAAATGACATAAACCATCACAGCGACACCCATAAAAATTCAAACAAAAAGAAAAAATAAGAAGCAGTAACAACAAACATCGCCAAGGTAAAAATATATAAAAAAATACTCAAAATAAATATCACAATAAAATCAAACAGCATAATAAAGTGATAACAAATAATCACTGATTACTGGATCGGGATCATATAAACAAAAAACAAACAAGATCTTACGGAAACTTATTATTGAATTCACACTGCATTCTGTTTTAAAAATAACACGCCATTTAAGCGCACCATACCTTTCAATTGTTCTGGTCGAGACAAAACATAATTAAAAGGATTTCTTTAATGAAACTTAACTTAGTTGCAGTGGCCGTTACCACTTTATTCGCCGCAGGCGTAACAAATGCTGCGGAAGTTTATAACAAAGACGGTAATAAAATTGATCTGTACGGTAAAATGCAGGGGTTGCACTATTTCACCAGTGATAACGACGGACATGGGGATAACTCCTATGCCCGTCTTGGTGTAAAAGGTGAAACGCAGATTACCGACCAACTGACCGGTTTTGGTCAGTGGGAATACAATATGCAGGCAAACCGTGATGAAAAGTCTGAAAACCAGTCCTGGACGCGTTTAGGCTTCGCCGGACTGAAATTCGGTGAGTATGGTTCGGTCAACTACGGTCGCAACTACGGCGTTGTTTACGATGTCACCTCATGGACCGACGTCCTGCCAGAGTTCGGTGGCGACAGCTACGGCTCGGATAACTTTATGCAGCAACGTGCCAATGGCCTGGCAACCTATCGTAACACCGATTTCTTTGGCCTGGTCCCCGGCCTTAATTTTGCCTTGCAGTACCAAGGCAGAAATGGGGGCTCCAACGCTGAAGGTGGTAGTCTCACCAATAACAACCGAAATGCAGTGAAGCAGAATGGCGATGGCTATGGCGCGGCTGTAACGTATGCTCTGCCAGAAGGTGTCAATTTCGGTGTCGCCTATTCGCATTCTAAGCGTACGCTGGACCAGAACGGCCTGGCATTGGGCGAAGGTGATAATGCTGAAACGTATTCAGGCGCCCTGAAATACGATGCCAATGCTATTTACCTGGCAGCCCAATATACACAGACATACAATGCTACCCGCATTGGTAATGGCAATCCAGGCTACGCCAATAAAGCCCAGAATTTTGAAGTGGTTGCACAGTACCAGTTCGACTTCGGTCTGCGCCCCAGCATCGCGTATCTGCAGTCAAAAGGGAAAGATCTTGAACGATATGGTGATCGGGACCTGGTAAAATACATTGATCTGGGCGCGGCTTATTACTTCAACAAAAATATGTCAGCCATCATCGATTATAAGATCAACCTGCTTGATGAAACCGACTTTACTCAGGCAGCCGGTATTTCAACCGACAATATCCTGGCCGTGGGTCTGGTTTATCAGTTCTGATCATGACGTAACCGCAACAAGCCAGCGCTTTCTGCGCTGGCTTTTTTTATGGTGCGGGTTTTATCGCTCTGCGGTCTTACAAGTGGCGCTCACGGCACTGACCGGACAGCATCTTTGGCCGGGCAGCCCGTTCACAATCCAGATCCACGAACGAAACAGGCACGTCCGTTATTTACGCTCTGTCCGCCTCACGGCGACGGTGTAAAAGGCGTTGGTCTTCTCCACTGTGCTTTTCACGCCAGGAGGCGGCCTTTTACCCACGCGGCCCTGCACACAGTTAAGATCGCTTGCGCGTCAGTTTCTCCACGACCTTCATGACCAAGAAATAGAACAGCGGAACAAAGAAGATGGCCAGTAACGTGCCGCTGATCATGCCACCAAACACGCCCGTTCCAATCGCCTTTTGCGTTGTCGCGCTGGCCCCTGTGGCCAGCATCAGCGGTACAACACCCAAGGTAAACGCCAGCGATGTCATCAGAACAGGCCGCAAACGCATACGTGAAGCCGCTAAGGTGGCGTCGACCAGCCCCTTACCACCTTCGTGAATCTGTTTCGCAAACTCGACGATCAAAATGGCATTTTTTGCCGACAGCCCGATGAGAGTGATCATCCCGACTTTAAAAAAGACGTCGTTTTGCATATCCAGCATGCTGACCATCAGTACCGCTCCCAGCAGTCCCAGCGGGACGACCAGCATGACCGATATCGGAACTGACCAGCTTTCATACAGCGCCGCGAGCACCAGAAAGACCACCAGCATCGACAGCACCATGAGCGCGGGCGCTTCTGATGCAGATTGCTGCTCCTGTAACGATCCGCCGCTCCACTCAAGGGCAAACCCTTCAGGCAACTGCCTTACCAGACGTTCCATCTCGTTAAGCGCATCGCCACTTGAATAGCCTGGTGCAGGGTTACCGGTGATTTTTATTGACGGGTAGCCCTGATAACGCACCCGTTGCAAGGGGGCAGTTTCCCACTGAGCCTGCACAAACTCACCGATCTGCACCATGCCGCCTGTCGCGTTGCGCACATATAACGCCAGGACGTCGTCCGGTTGCATGCGATATCTCGCATCCGCCTGAATAATGACCTGCTGCATACGATCGCGGTTCGGGAAGTCATTGACGTACAGCGAACCGATCGCTCCCGAGAGCGTCTGGCTGATCTCCTCAAAAGAGACGCCCAACGCGAAGGCTTTCTGGCGATCAATATTCAGTCGGATCATCTGTCCGTCAGGCAGGCCATCGACATAAACGTTGCGGACCACCGGGCTTTTTGCCGCCAGCGCGAGCAACTGCGCTTCAGCCTTCTTCAGTTCAGCAAGGCCTTTACCACCGCGATCCTGCAGACGCAGGGTAAAACCCGAGGAGTTCCCCAGCTCATCAATGGCGGGCGGGATCAAACTGAAGGTTTCCGCTTCAGGATTCATCGCCATCTGTTCCTGCGCATGCGCCGCTTCAGAAAAGGCGGTCGCGCCGTTTCGTTCGTCCCAGCCTTTTAAAGTCGTAAACGCCATCGCCGAGTTGGGCCCGGATCCGGCAAAGCTGAAACCGAGAATGGCGATGGTCGATTGCGTCGCGGGGCGTGAAAGCACCGCCTGTTCAAAAGCCTTAACCACGTTTAGCGTGCGCGCTGCCGTGGCTTCCGAGGGTAGCTGAATGGACGTCATAAAGTAGCCCTGATCCTCTTCAGGCAAAAAGGACGAAGGCAGGTTTTTCATCGCCAGGAAAAGCAGCAGACACAGCGCCGCGTAAACCCCCAGCGCGCTGCCGACGCGTTTCAGTAAGCGACTGACGCCGCGACCATACAGCGCCGTAATGGCGGCAAACTGGCGGTTAAACCCGCCAAAAAATCCTGTTTTCTGCTGCGCGTGTTGGTTGACAGGCCTGAGCAATGTCGCACAAAGGGCGGGGGTCAGGCTCAGCGCCAGAAATGCCGAGATCAAGACAGAGACAGCCATTGTCAGCGTAAACTGGCGATAAATCGCGCCGACCGACCCGCTTGCCATCGCCATTGGGATAAACACGGCACTCAGCACTAACGTAATGCCGATGACCGCGCCGGTAATCTCTTTCATCGCTTTCCGGGTCGCTTCTTTCGGGCCCAGTCCCTCTTCCGCCATGATACGTTCGACGTTTTCCACCACGACGATGGCATCATCAACAATGATCCCTATGGCCAGTACCATACCGAACATCGTAAGTACGTTGACCGAGAAGCCAGACAGCAGCATAACGGTAAATGTGCCCAGCAGGGCAATTGGAGCCACAATAGCCGGGATAAAGGTATAACGAATGTTTTGCAAAAACAGGTACATGACGAGAAAGACCAGCACCATGGCTTCAATAAAGGTATGAACCACTTTCTCAATGGAGATTTTTACAAACGGCGTGGTATCAAACGGAATGCTGTAGGTAATGCCTTCGGGCATGGCGTTACTCAGTTCATTCAGCCGCTGTCTGATCCTGTCTGCGGTTTTAACGGCGTTTGCTCCCGGCGTCAGCTGAATGGCCGCCGCCGTCGACACGTGACCGTTTTCACGCGTAGCAAAACCATAGGACTGGGAACCCAGTTCGACGCGGGCCACATCCGACAGAATGACGCGCGAACCATCGGGATTGGCGCGTAAGGTAATATGACCAAACGCCTCAGGTGAGCCGAGCTGCCCGGTGACCAGCAGCGCATAGCTGACCTGCTGACCGGGGATAGCGGGTGAATCACCGGTCCGGCCTGGCGCAATCTGTGCGTTTTCAATGCTGACCGCCCGGTTAATATCGCTGACGGACAGACGATACTGACTCAGCCTGACGGGATCGATCCAAATCCGCATCGCTTTCTCGGCACCAAACAGCTGAACGCGGCCCACGCCTTCCACCCGGCGCAGTTCTTCGGAGAGGTTACGGGAAAAGTAATCGCTCAGATCGGCGTCAGTCAGCTTACCGTCTTTCGATGTCAGCCCGACAATCATCAAAAAATTTGCGCCTGAGGCTTCAACGCTCAGGCCATTCTGTCTCACAACCTGCGGCAGGCGAGGCTCCACCACTTTTATACGGTTTTGCACGTCAACCTGCGCCAGCTCGGGATCGGTTCCCGGCGCGAAGGTCACGGTAATGGAAGCCATGCCGCTGGTATCGCTGGATGATTCGTAATACAGCACGTGCTTCGCCGAAGAAAGCTCACGCTCAATCAGGGCAATTACGCTGTTGTTCATCGTTTCCGGCGTTGAGCCCGGATAAGAGGCATTAATGGTAATGGTAGGCGGCGCGACAGACGGATACAGGGCCACCGGTAATTTTGGAATCGCGAGCAGGCCAGACACGATAATAAAGATGGCAATTACCCAGGCAAAAACGGGGCGGTTAATAAAAAACTGAGGCATGTTCTACCCTGAGAAAATAAGTATGGTGTGTTCCTGCTGCATCTGATCAGGTGTTATTCAGCGCATGACGCCCTTTTGTGCGCATCTGTGGGATGCATTTCACCCGACGCGCTCCACCGTCAGTTTTCTGTCAGCCGATGGACAACGGACTTATATAACAGCCGGGTAACCCGACCGCCGCGCCAGGCTGTGACGTTTGTCGCGACGGCCTGCCAAAAATGCCGGTTCCACGCGTGAACGGTGAGCGTTTTTTTTGGATAATAAAGCGCAATAACCGTCGGCTTTGCGTGGGGAACACGATAAATTTTTTGAGACAGGCCTGATGCGGGACTTATTCCTGTCGCGAGTAATGACCAAAATAAACAGCAATAACTTAACCTGATTAAAATACCTGGCCTCATCACGAACGGTCTCATAATAATGCGCATAGTTACAGCTTAACGCGCGAACAATGAGCCATGATGTCATTTTTATGGAGGGAATATGGAGAAGAAAATCATTAAATAAAAACGGGGGGAATGGCTTATATACGATGGACAACATCAAACCATCAACAGTAATATAGCGCCAGTTTTCACACAGTGCAGCCTTTTAAAAATGCTTTATCTGTCCCTATTATCGCTTCTATTTCCTCACGTAAAGGTGCGTTATGCAAATAGCAGAATCAGAACGATTAATCCTGCGGCGTTTTATGCCGGACGACGCCGAAGCGCTGTTTGCTTATTTGTCTGATCCCCAGCCCGCATGCTTTTACGATGAAAAACTGGAAGACATGGCCGCCGCCAGAGAGGAAGCCACAAAAAGGCGCGATGATGACACGCAATATGCCATCTGTTTAAAAGAAACGGGTGCCGTGATCGGCCATCTGTTTGCTTCTGGTGAGGCCGAGCCCGATGACAATACGTTAAGCGTTGGCTGGTATGTCAATCCACACTATCAGGGACAGGGTTTTGCACTGGAAGCCACGACCTGTCTGTTTACTTATCTCTTTAACGTCAGGGATGTCCGCCGCCTCTATGCGTATGTTGCAAGCGATAATGCAGGCTCACAAGCGCTATGCCGCCGTCTGGGGATGCGCCTGGAAGGCTGCTTCAAAGAGTACGTCTGTTTTACGCAGGAAGACGGTGTGCCTGTGTATGAGGACACGTTGGTTTTTGCCCTGCTGCAAAAAGAGTGGTGAGTGAACTGTTGCGAGCCTCCTGCGGTCTCATCATGCTGTATGCGTTCAGGGCCTGATGTCTGTTATGTCGCAGTGTGCTTTGCTGGTCTGCCGCGACTGACATACTGTGCCGATTGCGAGGCGACGCATTCTGGTGTGGATGTAACATTGACCGACAACCGTTTCTGACTTTGATGTTGAGGGCGTCATGAATAACGACAAATTAATCCTGGTGGCGGAGGATGATGTTGAAATCTCCGATATCCTGATGAGTTACATCAAGCGAGCCGGGATGAGAACCGTCCATGCGGCCGACGGTGAGCAAGCCCTCACATTGATCACCTGCCTGCAGCCTGATTTAGTGCTGCTTGATATCCAGTTGCCCCGCGTTGATGGCTGGAATGTCCTTTCAACATTGCGCAAAGAGAGCAATACGCCGGTCATCATGGTCACAGCCCTGGATCAGGATATCGATAAACTCATGGGGCTTCGGCTGGGTGCGGACGATTATATCGTTAAACCGTTTAATCCTTCTGAGGTCGTGGCCCGTATCGAGGCGGTATTGCGCCGCGCCAACCCTCAGGTGGCACCACAAAACCTGATTAAAAACCGTTTCATGACGCTTTATCCCGATGAGTTTTATGTGGAGATTCACAGCAACGGTCAGACACTGACGCCTGTCCTGACCACGACAGAATTTAAGCTGCTGACTCACATGGCAAAATACCCACGTAGAGTTTTTAGTCGGGAAGAGTTGCTGAACGCCTGCTTACCTGAAAGCGATACGCTGGACAGAACGGTCGACAGCCACATGAGTAAATTACGCAAAAAATTCGAAAACTGTGGCATATCAGGCGTACCGGAAAGTATTCGCGGCATGGGCTATCGGCTGGGTGAACAGAAGTGAATAAAGACAAAGCGCTCAGTCGGCAAATTCTTTTGTTTATGCTGACTCTGGCCTTAGCCATTATTTTTGTCGCGGTGGTGGGCTCCTATCTGTTCTACAGCTTTGTCATTGATCATATCCCTGGTGGCTTATCCGCCAGCAACAGCGAAAATATGACGGTCTTCGACTGGGTCTGGATCGCCATCAGTTCCTCTCTCTGCATCCTGATTGCCTTGCTGTTTGCGTTTAAACTCACCGCGAAAATCCTTCACCCTTTAAGTTCCGTCGCCGCCAGCCTGCGACGTATTTCTCAGGGTGATTTAAGCGCGCGCGCCGCCAGCAGCCAGAGCCGCCTGGGCGAGGTCAATCTGTTAGTCCGGGACTTTAACGACATGGCGGAAAAACTGCAGACCCTGGACAACGAAAGGAAGTCCTGGAACGCGGCCATTGCCCACGAACTTCGCACACCGGTGACTATTCTGCGCGGCAGGTTGCAGGGGCTGGTCGATGGCGTTTTTGAGCCTGAACTCCCCTTATTTATCAGCCTCTTGCGGCAGACTGAGGGATTATCTCGTCTGATCGACGACCTTCGCGTTGTCGGCGCGGCGGAAGGGGGTTCGTTTACGCTGGATATCCAGTCTGTCCCGTTTAGCGATATCCTGGAGAACGTCAGTACTGCGTTTTGCCATCAGTTCCGTGAACGTGGATTCACTCTGGTCATGGAGAAAACGCAGGCGATAACGCAATGTGATCCCCTCAGAATTATTCAGTGCCTGACGATTTTATTTGATAATGCACGCAATTACGCCACGCCAGGCCCGATCGCTGTGCGAAGCGGTGTCCGGGACAGCGCCTACTTTATTGAGGTGGAAGATGCGGGGCCGGGCGTAGCCGAAGAGTTCCAGCGTCATATGTTCGAGCCGTTTCAACGTGGTATCGCAGGTCGTGCGGCCAATCCGACAGGCTGCGGGCTGGGCCTGTCGGTCGCCAAAGCAATTATGCAGGCTCACGGTGGCGATATCGGCTATAAAACGTCTTCTCAGGGCGGTTCGCTGTTTTTATTGCGCTGGCCCGTTGCGCGCCAGGGCAGATCGGCAGGATAAGGTGGGTTGATACGGCTTCTGTTGCCACATCGCGCCGAGTTTAGCGTCCCATTCCAGAGGCATTATTTTGAGCTTGCCGCGCTGATGCGTTAAGGTGATTTCACTAAAATACAGGCTGTCATCTTTCAGCATTAAATCGACCCGACAGTAGTCGATATCTTTTGCCAGCGCCTGCGCGGCACAGAGTGCGCGATAAAACAACGCGGGCTCGGCTATCGGCGCAGGATGATGAGGATAGTCAATCTGGAAAGGCTGCAGTTCCCACTTTCTGTTGTAGACATTGACATATTCCCTGCCCTGCTCATCCGTAAAATCCGCTTCAATAATGCTGGCATTACCGTTGAAACAATGGATACGCAACATCTCAGGCGTTGTACTTCTTTCACGGCCTGCAAACAATTCAATATATTCTTCACAGAGAATCATCGGCGAGATGTTTTTATATTGCCATTCCCGAGTGGTGTAATACATATTCTTTTTCATCGCTAAATCCAGCTTCAGTAAAGCGGCTTTGATATTGAACGTCGCTTTGTCTTTACAGATTGTCGTGCTGCCGCTGTCGTGATTGCATTTCAAAACGAAAGTCGCGGGTAAACGGTTTAACGCAATCTCTTTGGTGCTTTTATACGTGTTAATGAGTGGCACAATCATCACATCATCGGTCCGGCTGGCCACGTAATCACGCACCGCTAATTTATCCGCCAACTGCGTATAATGCGGATTCCTGTCATAAATCAGCCGATGACACATTTTTTCATTCAGGGTGACCGGATGAATCAGGTCAGGCTCTCTGCCCAGTAAAATACGCAATCGCTGCGTATGAAAACGTGCATCATTAATAATAAAACACCTTGCAACCTTGAGGCCGTATTCACAGTATTTAGCAATAAACGTAAGGGTATTCATGACATCCTCCACAACGGTGGCAGGATGATAAGCACCCCAGGTTGCCTGAGTTTGTCTGAACTGTGGAGCACACATGGAGGCTATCTGTTTCACTCTGCTCTCTCACCCAGGCCCGTTTTAATTGTGCGTTCGGTCAAGTGCAAAGCGTTTTTTGGGTTTATTCTCTGATATCGATGCCGCTCAATGGTTCGTGATCTTTTTATCACGTGGAAAACGATTAACCCGTTCTTATGCAAGAACGGCATCAGTGCCGCCTCAGCAAGGGCTTATCACGCTGTTTTGACTCGGCGTGATTTATCTTTATTGCTGCGCTGATATTTCTTTCCCGGCTAATAACTGAAGTAAATTTTATGCGTTTTTGTTAAATATCAACTCATATAATAATGATTTCTATTTACATTTTTTGTCTGATAAAATTCGCCGCGCCAGAATCGTTACGGCATGCCGTCTCATTTAATGATGGAAAACACCAATGAAAAAAATGCTTAGCCTGTTGAGTTTTATTTTCCTCACGACGAGTTCCGCCTGGGCCACCACCTATCCGCTGACCATCGAAAACTGTGGTCAGAAGGAAACCTTTACTAAAGCGCCAGCGCGCGTCGTAGCGCTTGGGCAAAATACGGCGGAAATCATGCTGCTGCTGGGGCTGCAGGATAAAATGGTGGCGAGCGCATTCTGGCCGACCAAAGTGTTACCTGAGCTTGCTGAAAAGAATGCCAAAGTGCCGGTACTGACCGTCGAGATCCCTACGCTGGAATCCATCCTGGCGAAAAACCCCGATTTTGTGGCTGCCCAGATTCAGCTACTGATGGGGCCGAGCAGTAAAGTTGCCAAACGCGAAGACTTTGAGTCCGTTGGCATAAACACCTACCTGTCACCAGGCATGTGTGCCACAAAGCAGAATACCGGCGATATTTATGGCAGCCGTTCGACGCTGTGGAATATGGCCTATGTTTACGAAGAAATCGCCGATTTTGCCAAAATCTTTAACGTTGAAGATCGCGGACAGCAGGTGATCAACGACTTTAAAAAGCGTGAAAGCGCCCTGAGAAAAGCCTTTCCTAAAGGCAAGAAAGACCTGTCTTTCGTGTTTTGGTTCTCCAGCTCCTCCCCCACCGCGGATGCCTACGTGGGCGGTAAAAATGGTGCCTCCGGCTTTATCGCCGATCTGCTGGGCGGCCATAATGCCATTACCACCGAAACCGAGTGGCCCACCGTCAGTTGGGAAAGTATCATTGCCGCCAATCCGGATGTCATCGTGGTCACCAGCCTTGATCGTAATCGCTGGAAGCTGGATAGCGCCGAAGAAAAGATTAAGTTCCTGAAAAGCGATCCGGCCGTGAGCCAGCTCGATGCCGTGAAAAAAGGCCATATTGTCGTGATGGACGGTCAGGCGATGAACCCGACGATTCGTACGATTTATGGTGCAGAACAGGTTGCAGAGCAGTTACGTAAGATGGGCCTGAATTAATGAGTGAAGGGGTTGTTCAGGCACGACGAGTGGGGTTTATCGCCATTGCGATCCTCGCCCTCGTCGTGCTGGTTGTGGTGATTGCACTGGGCGTCAGCGTAGGCGAGTTATCAATACCGCTAAAATCCGTCTTTTATACCGTCACCAATAAACTGGGAATGACGGCGGTGCCCGTTAACCGTATCCATGAAAGCGTGATCTGGGATTTCCGTTTAAGCCGGGCGCTGGTTGCCGCATTCAGTGGGGCAGGTCTGGCGATTTGCGGGGCGGTGTTACAGAGCCTGCTGAAGAATGCCCTTGCCGAACCCTACGTGTTAGGGGTTTCGGCTGGCGCATCAACCGGGGCGGTGTTGATTGTGGTCTCGGGCGTCGGCGCGGGTGCCATCTCCCTTTCGCTGGGTGCCTTTACCGGTGCCTTTGCGGCTTTTGCGTTTGTTGCCCTGCTGACCAATGGCGCACGTGGCGGGACGGAGCGCACGATTCTGGCGGGCGTTGCGGCATCACAACTCTTTAATGCGATAACCGCTTACACCATCAGTACCTCGGCAAATGCGCAGCAGGCGCGCGACGTCATGTTCTGGCTGCTGGGCAGCTTTAGCGGCGTACGCTGGCCGGAGTTTCAGTTGGTGGTCGTGGTCGTGCTGGTCGGTTTAGCGGTCTGTCTTTATTATGCGCGCGCGCTGGATGCCTTCACCTTTGGCGACGATGCCGCGGCTTCGTTAGGTATTCCGGTTGGCGTGGTTCGTCTGGTGCTGTTCACGGCAACCGCCCTGATGACCGCCACGATTGTCAGCATGGCCGGCTCAATTGGCTTTGTCGGGCTGGTGGTGCCGCATGTGATGCGCTTCTTTTTCGGTCCTCTGCACAGCCGCCTGCTGGTGGCCTGTGCTATCGCGGGTGCGATTTTGATGGTGCTGGCGGACATTGCCTCTCGTATGCTGATTGCCCCCCAAAGCCTGCCGGTGGGCGTGGTTACCGCGCTGGTGGGTGTGCCATTCTTTGCCGTTATTATTTATCGCTCCAGGAATCAATAATGAGCATTAGCGCCGAACACCTCACCTGGCAGGTGGGGAAAAAAATCATCGTTAATGACGTTTCCCTGGCGGTATCGCCGGGCGAAACGGTGGGATTACTGGGGCCAAATGGCTCAGGCAAATCCTCCCTGCTTCGTCTTCTGGCTGGCCTGCGTAAGCAACAAAAGGGCAAAGTGCTGCTGGATGGCAAGGACCTGTCGTCCATTGCCCGCAAACAGCTTGCCCGCCGTGTCGCCTTCGTTGAACAACATGCGTTAACCAGTGCCAATATGCGTGTTCGCGATATCGTCAAACTGGGCCGCATTCCGCATCACTCGCCGTTTTCCAGCTGGACCCACCAGGACGACGATATCGTCGATGCCGCACTGAAACGTGTGGATATGGCCTCACGTTGCGATCAGGGCTGGCAGAGCCTGTCTGGCGGAGAACGGCAACGCGTGCATATCGCCCGGGCCCTTGCTCAGGCACCGAATGAAATTCTGCTTGATGAGCCCACCAACCATCTGGATATTCACCACCAGATTCATCTGATGAAGCTGATCAGCGAGCTACCGGTCACCAGCATTGTGGCAATTCACGATCTGAACCATGCCGCGCTGTTTTGCGATCGTCTTATCATTATGCTGCACGGGGGCGTGGTGGCGCAGGGCACGCCGGATGAGATTCTCACGGAGTCACTGCTGTGGGACGTGTTCAGGGTCAAAACACAGATCGAGACGTCCCCGGTACATGGTAAAAAACATATTCATTTCTATGTGTGAATCCCCGCGGCGCGCCGTCAGGACGGCCGGTTACCGGCCATCAGTCTGACGCGCGCGCGGGCGCGTCCGTTGCCGCGTTATGACGGGCTTCTTTCCCTGCGGCACATCCCGCCTGTGCAGTCACGCACGGTTGCCGGTGAGCGTCAGGTCATCGGGAGCACGCACGGGAAACACTAAAGAATAAACCATTTACAGGATTTGGTTCCGGCCTCTCTTTTTAGCAGTCCACTGTTTTCCAGTTTTAACAGCCAGTTTCTTGCAGCGTAAATAGACATATCGCACTCATCGGCGACGTCCCGGGTTAATATGCCTTCCGACTGTTTTTTAATAAGACACATAATGACGTCTTTCATCTGTGGTTTTTTCTCAGTGTCCTGAAGCTGATTCCATTTCGCGTCACATTGAATTTTATAAGCAAGCTCTTTCATGGCCGTTTCCCCGTAAAGTGTTAACACCTCAAAAATTAAATTTTCCGGCTATGTCTGTTATTTCGTTACAGCGCCAGGCTGTAACGAACCCGGGCATGCTGCCGATATGAGGATTTAACAATTACGGGGCTGAAATAGCCACAAACACCTTAGAATGGTTAATATTAGAAAGGAAAAACTGTTTTTATAATTTTATATAAAATTAAATTCCACAAAAGAGACGCTCGCTGTGCAGGGTAGCCACCAGAAGGAGGCGTAAACCCGCGTACATTCCACAGGGCAAGGACGTGCGAAACGGCGCTACCCGCGCCTGCGGACAACGCCATTAGCGGGTATGACAAACGATAAGAGGTAATACCCGACTGCCTACCAATATCGCATCGTCCATTCCTTTTATTTTCGAAATATAGAGATAGGCAAAGTGGCTGTTTAATATATTTTCCGGTACGTTGTCGCGCAGACCGCGACTCACACTATAGTGGTCGAGCTTATAAAGTGACTGGATATAGGGTGAATACTGAAATTCGACATTACGTCTTAAGATATACGTATTTCCCGCTTGATAGACCGCTCCATCAACGGACACCATACCTTCTCCGGAATGACGCAGCGTCAGCACAAAGCTGGCATCCAGATGATAATTCCGGGTGAGATCGCGCTGTTGAAAATTCGCTGCGCAGGTAAATTCGAACATGGCGCGTTGCGATTTTACAGAGTACAGGCCTCCCGCAATAACCAGGATGGCACAGAGCAAAACCAGACTGAGCGACACGACGTTCTTCTTATTCATTCTCTGCCCGCCATCCGAGTTCAGAATAGTTTGAGCAGTAGGCCTGGCCGCCCGTTACGTGGCGGCAGTAAGCGACGTAGACATTGCCCCAGTGGCCGGCCGTCACGTTTCTGTCCGCGTAAAACAGATATTTGCCGCCCTTCTGACAGGGCATGCCGCTGCTGGCGATGATTTTGCGCCACACGGGTTCCGGCGGGAAAGCCGATTCCCCCGGATGCACCGGCAGATAGAGTACCTCGCAGCCGTTGACGTCTGCCACGCTGACAGGCGCGATCGATTTTTCAGGCCGGAGGGAAGACAGCACCAGCACAGTCATGCCTGCCAGCAGGAGCACCGCAATACCTGCAGCGTAATAACGACGGTCGCGTCGCGGCAGAGCCGCCGTCGGAGAGACGGGCTCCGCAGTGGGAGCCGCCAGTTCCGGCTCAAGGTGCGTCGTTTGAATCGCCAGCGTGGGATTGAAAACAAAGCCCACTTTATAAACGGTGGTGATAACGTCCTGGCTGATGCCCAGCGAGGCAAAACCGCGTCGAATAGACGATACATAGGCATTCAGGCTGTTGAACGAAGGCGTTGCGCCCGTTTCCTGCCAGAAATTATCAAGAATATGTTCCCGGGCCAGCACCACGCCGGGGCTTTTCAGAAACATTTCCAGTAAATGATTGCAGGCAGGCGATAAGGGCACGCTGGTTTCACTGGACTCGACCAGGCACAGTCG
The DNA here is from genome assembly GCF_043545505.1 of Pantoea sp. SGAir0183. NCBI lineage: Bacteria > Pseudomonadati > Pseudomonadota > Gammaproteobacteria > Enterobacterales > Erwiniaceae > Pantoea > Pantoea sp. SGAir0183. Next base: position 1,053,788 of record NZ_CP028053.1, on the reverse strand, counting down.
TCCCTGAGCGGGTGAAAACCGAACCAGACCTTCAATTACATATTCTGTCTGCTGCATTTCAGGCTCCGGCAACACACAGGCAAGGCAGTAAACAACAACGCATGCGGGATGACGATCCTCAATCATCGGGCAAAAAAGTCCGCGCATCATCAGCGCCGGCCGGGTGTGGTATGCATGGCCACTGAGCAAAATCTTCTGACGTGGCGGGCAGTGTGCATTACCGGCCGGGGAAACGGGCGGCGCTCAGATACGTGTCCGTTCGCTGAGCTAACACGCATGATGACGGCAGATCCCTCCAACCCGGATATTGTCAGGTCAGGTTAAATAATTTCGCTGTAATTGTATCAGAGAACGCCACGGCAAGAGCGGGAATGGCAGAAAGGTTCGTCTACGTTATCGACATCACGTTTTTTGCAATGATATAGCACAAGTTCACGAAGACGGGCCGTGCAGATGCGCACAGAGGGAAAACCGGTCAATGCCACCCTCACCTTGTGGCATTGACCGGCGATGTTTTTACGGCTGAAGCATTTAATACCAGCGGCCAAAGCGTTTGATGTACGCCATCTTCATTCCCTGCGCCACCAGACAGTAGCTAAACAGGGTGAGCACCAGCCAGGGGAAATAGTGCCAGGGCAGCGGAACTAATCCCACCAGCGTACCCAGCGAAGAGAACGGCAGCAGGATACCCGCCGCACAGATACCCATCGTGGTCAGCAGCACCGGCAGCCGGGCGCAGCTTTGAATAAAGGGAATTTTCTGCGTCCGCAACATATGCACCACCAGCGTTTGAGACAATAACCCTTCCACAAACCAGCCAGACTGGAAAAGCGACTGGGCGCTTTCATGATTTGCCCCGAAGACGTACCACATCAGCGCAAAGGTCGTGACATCGAAAATAGACGATGTTGGCCCCATCCACAGCATAAAGCGCTTAATGTTACCGGCATCCCACTTACGCGGTTTACGTAAAAACTCGCGATCCATCTTGTCCCAGGGCAGAGCCAGTTGAGAGATGTCATACATCAGGTTCTGAATCAGCAACTGGATAGACAGCATGGGCAGAAAAGGAATAAATGCGCTGGCAATCAGTACGGAGAACACGTTGCCGAAATTCGAGCTGGCCGTCATGTTCAGATACTTGATGATATTGCCGAAGGTTTCGCGCCCTTTGAGCACACCTTCGCCCAGCACGGCCAAATCTTTTTCCAGCAAGATAATGTCCGACGACTCTTTGGCAATGTCCGTCGCCGTATCGACAGAGATCCCCACATCGGCCTCGCGCAGCGCAGGCGCATCGTTGATGCCATCGCCGAGGAAACCGACGGTATGACCATTCTGCTGCAGCAGTTTAAGCACGCGTGACTTTTGCTGCGGCGTCAGCCGGGTGAAAATCATGCAGCGCTCCACTTCCGTGCGCAGCACCGCGTCGCTCATGTCATCAATCTCATTGCCGGTCAGCATGGCTTCAGAAGCCAGCCCCACTTCCTGACAGACGCGCAACGTCACCAGCGGATTGTCGCCTGTCAGCACTTTGACCTTCACGCCACTGTCTTTCAGCGCCTGAATCGCTTTGCCCGCGCTCTCCTTAGGCGGATCCAGAAAGGTCAGCATCCCTTCAATGGTCAGCTCGCACTCATCATTGCTGCTGAGTGGCAGCGCTATGCCGTGCTCACGGGTTGCCACCAGGAGGACGCGAAAGCCTTGCTGATTATAATGCTGCGTCAGGTTCAACAGTTCGACGCGTTTCTGTTCGCACAGCGGAATGACCGACTCGCCCTGACGTAGTGTGGTCGCAGCAGCCAGCATTTCCTCGACCGCCCCTTTGCAGATTAACAGTGGACGGTGCGTTTGCAGATCTTCCACCACCACAGAGACACGGCGGCGGACGAAGTCAAAAGGCAGCTCATCCACCTTCTGAAACTGGCTGCACTGGGCCGCAGACAGGGTTTGCTCTCCAAATTTCAGTACCGCGCGGTCCATCAAATTTTTTGCCCCGCTCTGGCTGCTGCTGTTGAGCCAGGCCAGCAGCAATACGCGCGCATCCTCTACGCCTTCCCCGTTCAGGTGTGCCGACAAAAAAATGTTGTCCTGCGTCAGCGTGCCGGTTTTATCGGTACACAGCACATCCATTGCACCGAGGTTTTGAATCGCGTTCAGCCGTTTAACGATGACTTTGCGCCGTGACATCGCAATCGCGCCTTTGGCCAGATTGGCACTGACGATCATCGGCAGCATTTCGGGGGTCAGACCGACGGCAACCGCCAACGCGAACAAGGTGGCGTCCATCCAGTCGCCTTTAGTAAAGCCGTTGATCAGTAAGACAATCGGCACCATCACCAGCATGAAGCGGATCAGCAGTCTGGACACGCTGTTTACGCCACGGTCAAACGCGGTCTGCGGACGACGACCTGAGAGCGAGGCCGCCAGCGAACCAAACCAGGTTTCACTGCCGGTGGCGACGACCAGTGCGCGAGCCGTGCCGCTGGCGACATTGGTCCCCATCAGACAGCTGTTTCTGAGCTCCAGTACGCTGCGACCGGGCTGCTCTGCGATCTCTTCACCTGCGCTGAGATCGTTTTTCTCAACGGGCAGCGATTCACCGGTCAGGATCGCCTGGCTGATAAACAGGTCGCGCGAGGCCAGCAAGCGCACGTCGGCCGGCACCAGATCGCCCGCACTCAATAAAATCACATCGCCGGGCACCAGTTCACGCATATCGATATCGTGACGGCGGCCAGTCGTGCTGCCTTCTTCACGACGCAGTACGGTAACCTGCGTGCGAACCAGCGACTTTAAAGCCTGCGCGGCGCGGTTGGTACGGAACTCCTGCCAGAAACGCAGCAGTCCACTGAGCGTTACCATGGTAAGTATGATGATCACGCCAGACAGATCGGTGTCCTGACCGGCCCGCAGCGGTAGCCAGTAATCGGTTACCCAGCTGACCAGTGCCAGCACCATCAGCACATAGATGAACGGATTGTTAAAGGCCAGGATCAGCTGGACAAACGCGGAAGGCGCTTTTTCATGCACCACCTCATTGCGGCCATAATCACCCAATCGCGCTCGGGCTTCCGTGTGCGTCAGGCCCTCATAGCTGCTGTGGAGGTTGCTCAGCGTGACATCGGTGCGATTGCGTGCTTCGCGTTCAATGGCAAAGGGCGTTTTGGTTTTTTTAAGTGCACGCTGGCGGTTGTGAATCATCGCGGCGTGTTCGAGTTTCATGTCGCTCATGTCGACATCTCCCTGATTTAAAGCAACAGATACCCTGCATGCGAAATAAAGCATGCCTGTATTTCCGGTTATTTCCGGTAAAGAGGTTCAGTCAGTTTTTAATAAATAAGCGCGCACGTCCGCCGCGCAGAAAAATAAAAATACCGCGCAATACCGGACCTGGCGAAATAAACGCATAAAAAATGACTGTATGAGAAAGGGTGCGCAGCCCGCGGCTACGCCTGTCGAGGCGGAGGAAAAAGGGCCTGAATATACATAAACATAATGCGCTCTCGCAGTGACTACAGCGTGTATTTCAGGGAGAGCAATCGGATCGTACAGAGAAGATTGCTGCCCGCCAGGTGGCAAGCAGCGAAATGCAGTTAGCTTGCCGGAGTAATAACGTATTTAGGGTGACTATCCAAAGTATGACTCCTGCGACTATTTTCGCTTAGTATAATCCCAGCCCCGTTCGGGTAAAGAAAAATAACGGTTCAATCCCGGTTTCGTTTATTAACCGTTGTGACTTCAGTATGCCCGCCTGACCAGCCTTATAACCGCGCTGCATTTGTTATAACTTTTTTGCATATCATTAGCCCATAATCGACTATTCTTTGCATGAGCCCTTTCGTACACTCGCGTTACTTTCTCAGGCAAGGATTTTCCATGAAAAAAATAATTCCATCATTACTGGCCTTGTCACTGGCCACCGCATTCAGCGTTAACGCCGCCACACCAAAAGATACCCTGGTCGTCGTACAGTCAACAGACGATGCAGACAGCTTTGATCCGGCGAAAGGGTTTGAACTGACCAGCGTGCAAGCGTTTACCAACATTTATCAGCGCCTGGTGCAGTCGGATCCACAAAACCCCACAGATTTAAAACCGACCCTGGCGACATCCTGGCAGCCAGGTAGCGATAACCGCAGCCTGACGTTTGCATTGCGTAAAGACGCCAAATTCGCCAGCGGCAATCCCCTGCGCCCGGAAGATGTGATCTTCTCGCTGGGACGCGTGGTGAAACTGAATCTGGATCCTTCCTTTATTCTGACCCAGCTCGGCTGGAACAAAGATAATGTGGATGGCTTCCTGAAAAAGGTTGATGACAACCATGTGCAGATTAGCTGGACGGCGAACGTCAGCCCGGCTTACGTTCTTAGCCTGCTGTCCGCACCGGTTTCCTCCATCGTCGATGAAAAAACTGTCAGCGCGCACGCCGAAAAAGGCGATTTCGGTAACGGCTGGCTGGCCACCAACTCTGCCGGTAGCGGCCCTTACCAGATTCGTAAAGTGGTGATGCATCAGGCCGTCATCCTGACCGCCAACCCGACGTCACCGGCCGGCGCGCCGAAGATTAAAAATATTCTGATCAAAAATGTGCCGGAACCGGCGGCCCGCCGGTTGCTGCTTGAGCAAGGCGACGCTGACATCGCCCGTAACCTGGGGGCAGACCAGATTGCCTCGCTGCAGGGCAAAAGCGGTGTGAAAACCGACGCGATTCCGATGGCCTCGCTGTATTACATCCAGTTCAACATCGGCAACAAAAACAACCCGGCGTTAAAAAACCCGGCCTTCTGGGAAGCGGCACGCTACCTGTTCGACTATAAAGGCATTGCCGGACAGCTGCTGAAAGGGCAGTTCGATGTGCACCAGACGTTTCTGCCGAAAGGTTTTCTGGGTGCCTTAAACGACAACCCGTACAGTTACGATCCGGAAAAAGCGAAAGCGATCCTGAAAAAAGCCGGCCTGACGAATGTCAGCTTTACCCTGTCCACCAGCAATCAGCCCCCGTATCTGGATATTGCCCAGGCCCTGCAGGGCAGCTTTGCTAAAGGCGGCGTAAAAGTGGAAGTGTTGCCGGGACTGAGCTCTGAAGTTTCTACCCGCGTCAAAGCGCATAACTACGAAGGCACGATCAACGCCTGGGGCGCAGACTACTTTGATCCGAATACCAACGCCTCGTCGTTCGCCTACAACCCGGAAGATGGCAGCAAGACGATTGCTTACCGTTCTGACTGGCATATTCCCGAGCTGAATAAGCAGGTGCTGGCTGCAACCGCGGAAAGCGATCCGAAAAAACGCGTTGAACTTTACCAGGCGATGCAACGTGAAGTGCTGAAAAGCTCGCCTTATGTTATTGGATTGCAGGCGAAAAACCTTATCGCCCTGCGCGATAACCTTAAAGGCTACGTTCAGGGCATTAACCCGGACATGGTTTACTATTCGCAGGTTACTAAGTAATGGCACACTCTGCCTCTTCTGCCGGGTCCGCCCGGCATTTTTGGCGGCGCGCTGGCCGCCTTTCATCAGGCTTACTGTCACTGGTAATCACCCTGTCAGGATTGCTGGCGTTTACCTTTATGCTGTCGCATCTCTCGCCGATCGATCCGGTACAGCAAATCGCGGGCGATCATGCCAGTGAAGCGACCTATGCGCAGGTTCGTCACGATCTCGGGCTGGATCAGCCGGTACTGATGCAGTTCTGGCACTACATTGCGCATCTGATGCGCGGCGATCTCGGCGTTTCCCGTCTGACGAATCAGCCCGTCAGCAGCGACCTGTTGCAGACGTTTCCGGCCACCATTGAGCTGGCCACCTGCGCAATGATTTTTGCCGTGATCTTTGGCGTTTCACTGGCGTTGCTGGCCGCCTGGAAACCCGGCAGCCTGATCGATAACGTGGCACGCTTTATCTCTCTGTTGGGTTACTCCGTGCCGGTCTTCTGGCTGGGCCTGCTGGGCTTATTGCTGTTTTATGCGGTGCTGCACTGGTCTGCCGGACCGGGACGGCTGGATGATATCTGGGCCTATACGCTGGAGCCGAAAACCGGCTTTGTGCTGATTGACAGCTGGCTGTCGGGCGACCGGGAAATTTTCTGGAATGCGGTGGCCCATCTCTGGTTGCCGGTGGTGATTTTGGGCCTGCTGGCGATGGCGGGCATTACCCGTTTGCTGCGCGCGGCGCTGCTGGAAGAGAGCAGTAAAGAGTACGTGGTGCTGGCGCGGGCAAAAGGCGCGGGCCGGGTGCGGATTCTGCTGCGCCATATCTTCCCGAACGTGCTGGGTACGCTCATTACCGTGATTGCGCTGTCCTACGCCACGCTGCTGGAAGGCTCGGTGCTGACAGAAACCGTGTTTGCCTGGCCTGGCGTAGGGCGCTATATGACCAATGCGCTCTTCTCTGGCGATGTGCCAGCCATTCTGGGGGCTACTCTGTTGATTGGAAGCTGTTTTATTATGATCAATACGCTGGCGGACGCCCTCACCTGGTTAACCGATCCGAGAACACGATGACGCAACAACTTACTGAACTTGAAACGGTGCGACCACGACGCAGCCGCCGACGCATCACCTCGTTAACCATCGGGTTAACGCTGGTGGCGATTGTCATTCTGATGGCAGTGCTGGCACCGTTCATCGCGCCTTACGATCCCAATCTGCAAACCATCTCCAGCCGCCTGCTGCCGCCTTCGGCTGCACACTGGTTTGGCACCGATGGCTTTGGCCGCGACCTGCTCTCACGGGTGATCTATGGCGCACGTCCGACGCTGCTGCTGGTATCACTGATTCTGATCCTCACTATCCCGGTGGGCCTGCTGGTGGGCATTACCGCCGGCTATACGGGCGGCTGGACCGAGCGCGTCTTAATGCGCATCACTGATATTTTTCTTTCACTGCCAAACCTGGTGATTGCCCTGGCGCTGGTTTCCATTATGGGACCGGGCCTGATGAACGGTGCGCTGGCGCTGGCGCTGACCAGTTGGCCGCCGTTTGCCCGTCAGGCGCGCGCCGAAACCCTGGCGCTGCGGCGCAGTGACTATCTGGCCGCCGCCCGTATGCAAGGCATTACCGGCTTTCGCCTGATGTTCGGCCATATTCTGCCGCTGTGCCTGCCCACCGCCGTGGTGCGCGCGGCGCTGAGCCTGGGCGGGATTATCCTGGCCGCTGCCGGACTGGGCTTTCTGGGCATGGGCGTGCAACCGCCTACCGCCGAGTGGGGTTCAATGGTTGCGGAAGGCAGTAAGGTGATCTTTGACCAGTGGTGGGTGGCGGCGGCTCCCGGCGCGGCCATTCTGTTTGCCAGCCTGGCGTTTAACCTGACAGGCGATGGCCTGCGTGACCGACTGGATACCCGACATGCAAAATAACATTCTTGTGGAGTCACTCAGCATCCGCAGCGAGGCGGCGACGCTGGTCGACAATATCAGTTTCTCCATCGGGCGGGAGCGCGTGGCGCTGGTTGGTGAATCCGGTTCGGGTAAATCGCTGACCGCCCGGACGTTAATGGGCTTACTGTCCCCTGCCCTGCATCTGCAGGCCAGCCAGCTTCAGGTCGCGGGTGAAAATGCCCTGGCCCTGAACGAGCGCGGCTGGAGTAAGCTGCGGGGCGAGCGCGTGGCCATGGTCATGCAGGACCCCAAATATGCGCTGAATCCATCACGGACGATCGGCTGGCAGGTGGAAGAGCCGCTGATTCTGCACCGTCGCCTGAGCCGCGCAGCGCGCAAAGAAAAGGTGTGCGACATGCTGGATGCCGTCGGCCTGCCTAATCCGCGCCAGTTGATGCAGGTTTATCCGCATCAGCTGTCCGGCGGGATGGGACAACGCGTGATGCTGGCCATCGCCCTGATTACCGATCCGGCCTTTTTGATTGCCGACGAGCCGACATCCGCACTGGATCACGCCATGCGCGATCAGGTGCTGTCGCTGATTCGTGAGCTGGTGGAGTCCCGCAACATGGGCCTGCTGCTAATTAGCCATGATCTGCAACAGGTCTCAGAGCACTGCGAGCGCGTGATGGTAATGTACAAAGGTCGCGTGCTGGATACGCTGCCTGCGGCGGATTTGCCGCGCGCAACCCATCCCTACACTCGCACGCTGTGGTCCTGCCGCCCCAGTAAAGCCACGCACGGACAACCACTACCGGTGCTGGACCGCGCAGCGCTGGAGGCTCACCATGATTAATCTGCAACACCTGAGCGTGTCACACAAACAGGGTTACGATCTGCGTACCGTCGTACACGACGTTAACCTGCAGGTTAACGCGGGCGAGTGTTTTGGTCTGGTCGGCCCGTCTGGCTGCGGCAAGTCATCGCTGCTGTGGGTGATGGCCGGACTGAATCCGCACTGGCAGGGGGACATGCAACTGGCAGGGCACAAAGTTCTGCCGGGCAAAAACTTTACCGGCGCGCTGCGTCAGGAGGTGCAGATGGTGTTTCAGGATCCCTATGCCTCCCTGCATCCCCGCCATCGCCTGCGCCGTACGCTGTCCGAGCCGCTCAACCTGCTGAAACGGGACAACATCGACGATCGTATTCATGAGGGATTTCGCCATGTGGGGCTGGATCCGTCGCTGGCCGATCGCTATCCTCATCAGTTGTCCGGCGGTCAGCGCCAGCGTGTGGCTATCGTGCGCGCCCTGTTGCTTCAGCCCAAAATACTGCTGCTGGATGAGCCAACATCGGCACTGGATATGTCAATCCAGGCTGAGATTCTCAATCTGCTTAACGATCTTAAGCGTCAGGATGGTCTGACGATGGTGCTGGTCAGCCACGATCCCGATGTGATTGATCACATGTGTGACCGTGCCGTCCGGATGGCGCAGGGACGGATCGTTGAGCAGATTGCCGCCTCAGCCTGATGCAAGGAAAAACCATGAGCATCCGACTTCGCCCACTGGAACGAGAAGATCTTCACTTTGTGCATCAGCTGGATAACAACGCCAGCGTCATGCGCTACTGGTTCGAAGAGCCGTATGAAGCCTTCGTGGAATTGTCCGATCTGTACGATAAGCACATTCACGATCAGACCGAACGGCGCTTCGTGGTTGAGCATGAGGGGCAAAAAGCGGGGCTGGTGGAGTTAGTGGAGATTAACCATGTTCACCGCCGCGCTGAATTTCAGATCATCATTGATCCGGCGCATCAGGGCAAAGGTCTGGCCACCCAGGCGGCGAAGCTGGCGATGGATTACGGTTTTTCCGTGCTGAATCTGTATAAGCTCTACCTGATCGTCGATCAGGAAAATGAGAAAGCCATCCACATCTACAGCAAACTGGGCTTTGAGATTGAAGGCGTGCTTAAACACGAATTCTTTATCAATGGCGAATACCGCAACACCATCCGTATGTGCATTTTCCAGCATCAGTATCTGGAACGCCATAAAGCACCGGGCGGTATGGTAAAACCTACCGCCCAGTAATCAGCCGCGTGCGCCGACCGGGTTCATGTAAGGCTTTGGATGCTCGGGCTCCAGGTTATACATGCCCCCGTAGAACGGATCGACCAGCAGCCAGCCGGGGAAGCCCAGCAGTGGAATATTCCCCAGCAGGTACCACAGGTTGGCACGGGCTTCGATCGGCACCGTGACGGGCACATAGCCCGGACTTTCCAGCATCAGCAAATAGTGCTTTTTACCAAAATAGCGATGGGTGGATTTTTCCAGGATGACGGTTTTTGGCGTATAGCCTTCCGCAACCGGACGACCAGTTTCATCCTGTACGGTAAAACGCGCGCCGGGCGGCTGCGAATCGATCAGAACCGATTGGGTTTCGTTGCCAACAATGGTGGCGCAACCGCTCAGTAGCATCGCGGCAGCGAGAGCCAGAATGTGCTGTTTCATGGCAGGATCCGATAAAAGTCAGGAAGCACAGTGTAAACCGCCCTTCCCACCTTTTCATCCTTCTCAATCGGGCTATCATCGCCCGATTCTGCTGCTTTATTGCGGTTGACAATGGCGGGCAATCGCCGCGATGTCACGGGGCGAGGTGCGGCAGCAGCCGCCAATCAGTCGGGCGCCGGCCTGCTGCCATTCGGCAAATTTGTCATGCAGCGTGCAACCTGAGGGCGCGGAGTGCCAGCTTTTGCTGTTGGCATCGTACTGCTCACCCGAATTGGGATACACCACCAGGGGCTTCTCTGTCAGGCGCTGAAGCTGCTGCAGAGCGGGTGTGACACTGTCCAGCGCGATGCAGTTGATCCCCACGGCAATAACCTGCGGCTGCGCATTCAGGTAGGCCGCAACGTCACGCAGCGGCGTGCCATCGCTGAGGTGTTCCGCATCACGCAGCGTAAAGGAGAACCAGGCACAGCTGTCAGGGAATTCGCGCAGCAGGTTGACCAGTGTCTGCGCTTCGGCAAACGAAGGCAGGGTTTCACAGGCCAGCACATCCACGCCCGCTGCCAGCAAGGCAGCTATCCGGGGGCGATGAAACGCCATCATCTCGGCTTCGGGCAACGTATAGTCGCCGCGATATTCCGACCCGTCCGCCAGAAACGCGCCATAAGGGCCCACCGAGCCTGCTACCAGCAATATCCTGTCGTCTGTCTGCGTCGCCAGGTAATCTGCGCGGGCACGTTGAGCCAGTTCGACGCTTTGTGCGATCAGCGCCAGCGACTGCTGTTCGTTCAAACCGCGTGCCGCAAAGCCTTGTGGCGTCGCCTGATAGCTGGCAGTAATCGCGCAGCGCGCGCCAGCAGCAAAATAGTCATAGTGCACCTGGTAAATCAGCTCAGGATTTTCCATCAGCACTTTCGCGGACCACAACGCATCCGTCAGATCGCAGCCCCGGGTTTCCAGCTCAGTCGCCAGCGCCCCATCCAGAATCAACGGAGCAGACTGCTGCAGTGCGTGTGATACAGGATTACGCGACATCTCTGGCCTCCTTAGCCTGTGATTTTTTGTGGGTCACATGGTAAGCGCCATAGCAAAACAGCACAAACGGAATTCCGCACCACAGGGCAATGCGCTGTGAGGGATCAAACGCCAGCCCGGCACAGGCCAGCAGGCAGAGTAAAAAGCCCAGAATCGGCGTAAACGGATAGAGCGGCGCGCGGTAAATCAGGTCCGCTGGCGCTTTGCCCTGCTGCACATGGCGGCGACGGAAAACATAGTGCGATGCACAGATGCTGAGCCACACCGCCACGACGGCAAAGCCAGAGATAGCAGACAGCGCCACAAATACGGTGTCCGGCGCGACCACACTGGAAAACAGCGCCAGCAGCCCGCCAATCATGCTGACGGTGATAGCCAGCAGCGGTACGCCACGTTTATTTACCCGGGCGAAGGCGCGCGGCAAGGTGTTTTCATTGGCCAGCGACCACAGCATCCGGCCCGAAGCATACAGGCCCGAGTTCGCCGCTGACAGAATGGCCGTGAGAATAACAAAGTTGATGATATCCGCCGCCCATGGAATACCGATTTTCTCAAATACCAGCACAAACGGGCTTTTGACGATACCGGCCTGATCCATCGGGATCAGCGCCGCCAGCACGAAGACGGTGCCGACAAAGAACAGGATGAGACGAGCAACGGTGGTACGAATAGCCAGCGGCACGACTTTTTGCGGGTTTTCGGTTTCACCGGCGGCAATACCGATTAACTCAGTGCCGGAAAAGGCAAAGTTCACCGCCACCATGGTCATGATGATCGGCAACACACCGTTAGGCAACCAGCCGTGCGCGGTAAGATTGCTCAGGCCGGGTGCTGGCGTACCGTCCTTCATGGGAATAAACCCGAACATGGCTGCACCGCCCAGGACGATAAAGGCGACAATGGTGATGACCTTGATGATGGAAAACCAGAATTCCCCTTCCGCAAAGAAGCGGGTAGAAATCACGTTCAGCAGATAGATGGCAATACAGAAAACCAGGCACCAGATCCAGACCGGCACATGCGGAAACCAGTACTGCATACAGAACCCTGCCGCCGTCAGGCTGGACCCCAGCGCGACGGTCCAGGTCAGCCAGTAGAGCCAGGCCACGGTATAGCCGGTTGCCGGACTCAGATAGCGGGCCGCATAGACGTGGAATGCGCCGGTTTCGGGCATCGCCACGGACAACTCACCCAGGCAGGCCATGACCAGCCAGACCACCAGCGCGCCAATCAGATAAGCCAGCAGCGTACCGGCGGCCCCTGTCGTGGAAATGATGTAGCCGGTGTTAAAAAACAGGCCCGTACCGATCACGCCGCCCAGCGATAACATCACCAGGTGGCGTACTTTCATGGTTCGCTTGAACTGACCCTGCGAAGACGTATTCTGCTCGCTCATAAACCTCATCCGTATGGACGTCTAAACATCTATATGCAGCAGATTTATACGCGTCGTCGCGCCGAAATGCAACGGGCGAAGCGGTAAGGTGCCAGAAAGGCCGGGATCGGCGCCCCGTGATAACGGGGCGGAATGCGTTAGCCAAACACGCTTTGCAGGTAGCGTTCCAGCGCCATTCGCGAACTGAAACCGTGCGGAATACCGTAGTGTTCCTGCGTATCACCGGCCAGGTAGAGAGGGAACTGTGTGTAGTGATCACAGGTTTTCATTTCTGAGGCCGGTTCGGCGAAAGGCTGACTTTTTTCTTTTAACGTGGGGTGGATGACCAGCGCCGTGCGCCCCATGCGCGCTTCGCGATTGACGTAAACATAGTTGTCGCCACGACGATAGCCGTACGCACGGGGGGTAATTTCATCGACTTCAAAGCCCACTTTTTCCAGGACGCGCGCTACCTCATCTGGTCGTAAATACATGCTTGATCCTCTCCTCTTCAAAAGCCACGCAACCTTACATCAGCGTGGCTGTACGGGCATTCGGAATTTTCCCTAAAGGGTCGTCCCGCGCCTCGTTAAGCAAAACGTGGTCTACACTGAGTATTACGTGTTAATGACAAGGGAGCCAAAAATGTTTAATCGAACGCAAAAAAACGATGACATTGATATCAATCAGGATGTTAATGAGTTGGCAGATTCACTTGAAGCCCTGCTGAAGTCTTACGGCAGCGAGGCCAAAGACGAAGTCAATTCTGCGCGCAGTCAGGCTGAAGCCCTGCTTAAGCAAACCCGGGCAAAACTGAACGGCGGCGGTAACCGCGTCACGCAGGTGGCCCGCGATGCCGGCTATCAGGTCGACGCGTATGTCCATGACAAACCCTGGTACGGTGTGGGTATCGGCGCGGCCGTCGGCATTGTGCTGGGCGCACTACTGGTTTCACGCCGCTAACGCTGTTCCACCCCGTTATCATCCGCCTCGCTCACTGAGCGGGGTTTTTTTATGCCTGTTTTTTAATCAACCAGCTTTACAAATTTATTTTTCGGGTGGCAGAGCGCGCCAGGCCTGACTTGCCGCGATAATCGCGATTAACCCTACATATGGTGCTATTGACCGCCACAAATACTACATCTAGTATTCATTTCATTGTCAGCCCACAAGATGTTTGCACGAACGAAGCCTGATTCAGGGAAATACACGTCGTTATTCGCAGCAGGACCGCAATGAAAGAGGAATACGAATCATGCGCATTATTATTTACACTAAAAACCACTGTGTCCAGTGTAATGCCACGAAGAATGCACTGGATCGCCACGGCATCGATTACCAACTGATCAATCTGGATACCCAGCCGGACGCAATCGACAGCCTGAAAGCGCTGGGCTATCGCCAGGTGCCCGTGGTGATGACCCATGACGATCACTGGAGTGGCTTTCGTCCTGACAAGATAGCCCGTTTAACCCAAACCACGACCATCGGCGGGTAGTCACATGTTCCCACTGGTCTATTTTTCCAGCCAGTCGGAAAACACCCATCGGTTTATTACCCGTCTGGGCCTGCCCGCGCACCGCATACCGATTGAGAGCAAGCAACCGCTGCATATTCACCAGCCTTATATTCTGGTGGTGCCGAGCTATGGCGGTGGCAGTCATCGCGGCGCCGTGCCCAGACAGGTGATTCAGTTTCTTAATGATGAAGCCAATCGTCGCGGTCTGCGCGGCGTGATCGCGGCCGGTAACCGTAACTTCGGTGAAGGCTACTGCCTGGCGGGCGACATCATTGCTAAGAAATGCCAGGTTCCCTACCTGTATCGGTTTGAACTGATGGGAACGCCGGACGATATCGCCAATGTAAAAGCGGGAGTAACCCAATTTTGGCAACAACAGACACTCTGAACAACGTTGCGCTGGACTACCATGCGCTGAACGCCATGCTGAATCTTTACGACGCCGATGGCCGTATTCAGTTTGAAAAGGATCAGCAGGCGGCGCGACAGTTCCTTATTCAGCACGTGCAACCCAATACGCTGCACTTTGCCAGCGTAGCCGAGCGCCTGCGCTATCTGGTTGCAGAAGGCTACTATGAAGCGGACGTGCTGAATCAGTACGATTTTGACTTCCTGTGTGCCCTGCACGATGAAGCCGACACATGGGGTTTTGAGTTCAAAACCTTTTTAGGCGCGTGGAAGTACTACACCAGCTACACGCTGAAGACATTTGACGGCAAGCGTTACCTGGAAACCTTTGCGCAGCGTGCCTGCATGGTGGCACTGACGCTGGCACGGGGCGACGAAAGCCTGGCACGCGCAGTACTGGCGGAAATCCTCAGTGGCCGTTTTCAGCCTGCCACGCCGACGTTCCTTAACTGCGGCAAGCAACAGCGCGGCGAGCTGGTTTCCTGCTTCCTGTTGCGTATTGAAGACAATATGGAATCGATTGGCCGGGCGGTGAATTCCGCCCTGCAGCTGTCCAAACGCGGCGGCGGCGTGGCGTTCCTGTTGTCGAACCTGCGGGAGGCCGGTGCGCCGATTAAGCGCATTGAAAACCAGTCTTCCGGCGTCATTCCGGTCATGAAAATGCTGGAAGATGCGTTCTCCTATGCTAACCAGTTGGGCGCACGTCAGGGAGCGGGCGCAGTCTGGCTCAGTGCTCACCATCCTGACATTTTACGTTTTCTGGATACCAAGCGCGAAAACGCCGACGAGAAAATCCGCATTAAAACCCTGTCGCTGGGCGTGGTGATCCCGGACATCACCTTCCAGCTTGCCAAAGAGAATCAGCCGATGGCGCTGTTCTCGCCCTACGATGTGGAGCGGATCTACGGTCAGGCGTTTGGTGATATCAGCGTCAGTGAGAAATATCACGAGATGCTGGCGGATGACCGCATTCGTAAAACCTATATTCAGCCGCGCGATTTCTTCCAGACGCTGGCGGAAATTCAGTTTGAATCGGGTTATCCCTACATCATGTATGAGGACAGCGTCAACCGCGATAACCCTGTTGCCGGTCGCATTAATATGAGCAACCTCTGTTCAGAGATTTTGCAGGTGAACAGCGCCAGCGAGTTTAATGAAGACCTGAGCTACCGCCGCGTGGGAAAAGACATTTCCTGTAATCTGGGTTCCCTGAATATCGCGCATGCGATGGACTCGGGCAATCTTGCACAGACGGTGGATACGGCAATCCGCGCCCTGACGGCGGTATCAGAGATGAGTGATATTGCGTCCGTGCCTTCCGTTGCAGAAGGTAACCGGCGTTCCCATGCGATCGGCCTGGGCCAGATGAACCTGCATGGCTATCTGGCGCGGGAAGGCATCGTCTATGGTTCCCCGGAAGCACTGGATTTCACTAATCTCTATTTTTACTGTGTGACCTATTATGCGCTGCGCGCCTCGAATCAGCTGGCAAAAGCACGCCAGCAAACCTTCGAGGGTTTTAAGTCCTCGACCTATGCCACCGGCGCTTACTTTGACAAGTATCTGAACGCTGACTGGCAGCCGCGCACCGCCCGTATTGCCGCCCTGTTTGCCAAAGCGGGCATTACGCTGCCCGGCCGTGAAGACTGGCTGGCGCTGCGTGAAGCGGTGATGACCTCGGGTTTATACAATCAGAATCTGCAGGCTATCCCGCCCACGGGATCGATCTCCTACATCAATCACGCCACCTCCAGTATTCATCCGATTGTGTCGCGTATTGAGATCCGCAAAGAGGGTAAAACCGGTCGCGTATACTATCCCGCCCCCTTCATGACCAATGACAATCTGGCGTTCTATGAAGATGCCTACCAGATTGGGCCGGAGGCCATTATTGATACCTACGCTGAGGCAACCCGACATGTGGATCAGGGCCTGTCACTGACCCTGTTCTTCCGGGACGACGTGACCACGCGCGACATCAATAAAGCGCAGATATACGCCTGGAAGAAAGGTATCAAAACGCTCTATTACATTCGACTGCGCCAGATGGCCCTGCAAGGCACCGAAGTGCAGGGCTGCGTCTCCTGTGCACTGTGAGAAACCTGTTATGCAACTTCGACATATTCACGCGATTAACTGGAACCGGATTCAGGATGAGAAAGATCTTGAGGTCTGGAACCGTCTGACAAGCAACTTCTGGTTGCCGGAAAAAATCCCGCTATCCAATGATTTGCCGGCCTGGCAGACGCTGGACAAGTCACAACAGCAGCTCACCATTCGCGTCTTTACCGGCCTGACGCTGCTGGACACCATTCAGAATGTGCTGGGCGCACCGGGGTTAATGCCCGACGCGCTGACGCCGCATGAGGAGGCGGTGCTGTCGAATATCAGCTTTATGGAGGCGGTGCATGCCCGCTCCTACAGCTCGATTTTTTCGACCTTATGCAATACCAGCGATGTGGATGCGGCGTACCAGTGGAGCGAAGAGAACCAGGCCCTGCAAAATAAAGCCGGGATTATCCTGACCCATTACCGCGCTGACGATCCGTTAAAGAAAAAAATCGCCAGCGTCTTTCTGGAGTCGTTTCTGTTTTATTCGGGCTTCTGGCTGCCGATGTACTGGTCCAGCCGCGGCAAGCTGACTAATACGGCGGATCTGATTCGTTTAATCATCCGCGATGAGGCGGTACACGGCTACTATATCGGCTATAAATACCAGAAAGCGCTTGAGCAGGTCGATGAGGGCCGCCGCGAAGCCTTACAGCAGTTCGCCATCGATCTGCTGCTGGCGCTGTATGAAAATGAAGTGGCCTATACAGAAGCGCTGTACGGCGAAACAGGCTGGGCAGACGAGGTGAAAACCTTCCTGCATTACAACGCCAATAAGGCGTTGATGAATCTGGGCTACGAGGCTCTGTTCCCGGCGGAGCTGACGCAGGTCAATCCGGCCATTCTGGCGGCACTGTCACCCAATGCGGATGAGAACCATGATTTCTTCTCGGGCTCAGGATCGTCTTACGTGATGGGGAAAGCGGTCGAAACCGAAGACGAAGACTGGAATTTTTAAGACGTTGTGTGCCGTGCTGTCAACGGCACGTTTCCCCTTAGCGGAGGGACAGGCGCGCGGCATTTTCACAGCGCGCTGAACCTTCCCTCTCCGTCCGCGGAACGGGTGCCGATCGCGCCACAATAAATGACGGTAACGATTTGGCCGCCGTTGCCAGGGTTAACCAGACTGAGATCACTGCTCACGCACTGACCGCTCTCAGCAACGCGCTGCCTTTGGCATGGCGTTGAGAAACCCGTTTATTCCGACGCCAAAACGGGACGCCGTACCCGGATCCAATCTGACAGAGGGATAAGTCTGTGCCTGCCACAACCCGAGAAATCGCGACCAACAAACCCGACGTAAACGGCTGTCGATCTTTACTGTTACCCGACTATCACATAAACATAGCTATCAAATTATTTTTTAGGTTATTATTAACGCCACATTATTATTCATCTTTGCTACTGACGACCTATGACAACGTCTCACCCTGGTTTATCTTCCGCGCTGGTGGGACTGATGTCCGTTGCCACGGGACTGTGCGTCGCCAGTAATTATTATATTCAGCCTCTGCTGCATACTATCGCCCTTCACTTTCACTTATCCGTCGCATTCGCCGGGTTTATCGTGACCAGCGCGCAACTCGGCTATGCCTGCGGTCTGCTGTTGCTGGTTCCACTTGGCGATATGCTGGAACGGCGTGGACTGATTGTTGCCATGATGGTGCTGGCGGCGCTTGGTATGGTGATCATTGCCCTTTCCTCCTCCTTTCCTGTGTTGTTACTGGGAACGGTACTTACCGGGCTCTTTTCTGTCGCGGCGCAAATTCTGGTACCGCTGGCGGCCACCCTGGCCCGCCCGGAAACACGGGGCAAAGTGACCGGCACCGTCATGAGTGGCTTGCTGTTGGGTATTCTGCTGGCGCGCACCGTAGCGGGCGGCCTGGCTCAGTTGGGCGGCTGGCAAACCGTCTACTGGGTCGCCAGCGTCTTAATGCTGTTGATGGCACTGGCGCTATGGCGCGCGCTGCCGCGTATTACCCCCTCGGTCTCGTTAAATTATCCGCAGCTGCTGGTTTCCATTTTCAGGCTGTATGCGGCCGACGCTGTTCTGCGCACCCGGGCCTTTACCGGTTGCCTGACGTTTGCCAATTTCAGCATCCTGTGGACCTCAATGGCCTTTCTGCTCTCTTCCGCGCCCTACGGTTATTCGGAAGGGGAGATCGGCTTACTGGGGCTGGTGGGTGCCGCTGGCGCACTGGCGGCCAGAAAAGCCGGGGCGATGGCGGACAAAGGTAAAGCGAAACTGACCACCAGCATGGGCTTGCTGATTATGCTGCTGTCATGGAGCGTGACCGCCTGGGGCACGCAGCATCTTGCAGCTCTGATTATCGGCATTTTGCTGCTGGATCTGGCGGTACAGGGCGTGCATATCACCAATCAGAGCGTGATTTACGCGCGTCAGCCTGATGCCCGTAACCGCCTGAATGCAGGCTATATGACCAGCTACTTTATCGGCGGTGCGTTGGGTTCGCTGCTGTCTGCCAATGCCTATCATCTGGGCGGCTGGCATGGGGTTTGCGCAGCCGGTGCAACACTGACGTTACTGAATTTACTTGTCTGGTGGAGGAATCACCGCTTAGAGCAACCGAATAGCCAGAATAGTGTGATTTAGCCTGTTCAGCCGAGTGTGAGTTTGCTATGGTTGGCCCCAAAGTTATTCACGTCGGTTATTTTTTCTTTCGAAATCATTTGATGTCGTACCGTTTCGCTCTACGACCAACGCCTGTGATATCGATGCGCACCACCTTCACCCTGGGGTCAAGGACAGATCTTGAATCACCACAGTGGAACAGCCCGAGAACACCGCTTCTGTGTCCGGTGACTCAACAGTCATGCTGTCGCCGTGGTTACTATAAAAGTTGAAATTAGTGAGGTTTTTTCTAATGGAAAGTTCGTTTACTCCCATTGAGCAAATGTTAAACATCCGCGCCAATCGTCATGCGGATTTCCCCTTCCAGGAGATTCTTCTGACGCGACTCTGCATGCATATGCAAGGTAAGCTGCTGGATAATCGTAATAAAATGCTGAAAGAACAGGGCATCAATGAAACCCTGTTTATGGCATTGCTGACCCTGGATGCGCAGGAAGATCAGAGCATTCAGCCTTCTGAACTGAGTACCGCGCTGGGTTCATCACGTACCAACGCCACGCGCATCGCTGATGAGCTGGAAAAACGCGGCTGGATTGAGCGCCGTGAAAGTGCGCAGGATCGCCGCTGTCTGCATCTGCATCTGACCGACAAAGGTAATGCCTTCCTGCAGCAGGTTCTGCCGCCGCAGCATCAGAGCCTGCAATATCTGTGGTCCGCTCTGACCGCTGACGAAAAGTCGCAGCTCGAAAGCATCACCCGTAAGTTGCTTACCCGACTGGATAAAATGGAAGAAGACAAACTGTCTGCCTCGTTATCACGGTAATAGCAAGATCTGCGACACAATCACCTGACGAAATCGTTATTTTAACCCTCTTTCATCCGGCCAGCGCTTAGTCGCTGGCTTTTTTGGCTCGGGCGAAGGCGAAAACGGACTTGACCTCGCCGACATAGTGGAAAACGTGGAGAAATACATGAGTGCATCAGAGGCGCAAAGCCCGCATCAGCCTGTGAACAACAAAAAGAAAAAGCGCAAAGGCGCACTGATTTTACTGGCGCTGGTGGTCGTACTGCTCGGCATTGCGTGGGGCGTATACTGGTTTTTAGTGTTGCGTCATTTTCAGGAAACGGATGATGCCTATGTTGCGGGTAATCAGGTGCAGATCATGGCCCAGGTATCAGGCAGCGTGAACAAAGTCTGGTTTGACGATACGGACTATGTCAAAAAAGGGGATGTGCTGGTGTCGCTGGATAAAACTGACGCACAGCAGGCCTTTGAAAAAGCGCAGACGGAGCTGGCTACCAGCGTTCGTC
Organism: Pantoea sp. SGAir0183; assembly: GCF_043545505.1. NCBI lineage: Bacteria > Pseudomonadati > Pseudomonadota > Gammaproteobacteria > Enterobacterales > Erwiniaceae > Pantoea > Pantoea sp. SGAir0183. Next base: position 1,033,608 of record NZ_CP028053.1, on the reverse strand, counting down.
AGGTGCACCAACAGATGATTAATGCGAAACAGTATCAGGCCACCATTGCACTCCGTCAGACGGCGTTGGATCAGGCGCAGGCCGATCTGAAACGCCGCGAACCGTTGGGTGCGTCCAACCTGATTGGCCGTGAAGAACTGCAACATGCGCGCGATGCCGTGGCCTCCGCGAAAGCAGAGCTGGATGTGGCGATTCAGCAATACAACGCCAACCAGGCGATGATCCTGAACACCTCACTGGAAAACCAGCCTGCCGTAAAACAGAGCGCCGCGCAGCTGCGTGACGCCTGGCTGGCGCTGCAACGTACCGACATTCGCAGCCCGATGGACGGTTATGTCTCGCGTCGTAGCGTCCAGGTCGGATCGCAAATCAGCACCAGTACCCCGCTGATGGCTGTCGTCCCGGCGACGGATTTGTGGGTGGATGCAAACTTTAAAGAAACCCAACTGGCAGGCGTGCGTATTGGTCAACCGGCCACCGTTGTGGCAGATATCTACGGCGACGATGTGGTCTATCACGGCAAAGTGGTGGGGCTGGATATGGGCACAGGCAGCGCGTTTTCCCTGTTACCTGCACAGAACGCCACGGGCAACTGGATTAAAGTCGTTCAGCGCCTGCCAGTGCGCATTGAGCTGAACCAGGACGAAGTCGCGAAGCACCCACTGCGTATTGGCCTGTCAACGTTGGTCAAAATTGATACCGACAATAAAGACGGTAGCGTACTGGCAACCAGCGTACGTCAGCAGGCAGCTTACAGCACTAACGCGCTGGCCATTGACCTGGCACCGGTTAATACGCTGATCACCGATATCGTCCACGCGAACGCCGGATGATGAGCCGGAGGCTGTAATGGCACAAACACCGCTTAAAGGGATGCCGCTGGTCTTAATGACCATTGCGTTATCGCTGGCGACGTTCATGCAGGTTCTGGACTCTACCATTGCGAACGTTGCGATTCCGACGATTGCCGGTAACCTGGGGGCGTCCAACTCCCAGGGAACCTGGGTCATCACCTCATTCGGGGTGGCCAATGCTATCTCGATTCCGATTACCGGCTGGCTCGCCAGGCGCATCGGTGAAGTCAAACTCTTTACCTGGTCCACTATCCTGTTTGCGCTGGCCTCCTGGGCCTGCGGTATGTCAGAAAGCCTGGAGATGCTGATTTTCTTCCGCGTCATTCAGGGGATCGTGGCCGGTCCGTTGATTCCGCTGTCGCAAAGCCTGTTGCTGAACAACTATCCCCCGGCCAAGCGCAGTATCGCCCTGTCGCTCTGGGCGATGACGGTGATCGTGGCCCCGATATGTGGACCGATCCTCGGCGGCTGGATCAGCGATAACTACCACTGGGGCTGGATCTTCTTTATCAACGTCCCTATCGGGGTTGTCGTCATTATGCTGACGCTGCAAACCCTGCGTGGTCGTGAAACCCAGACACAGATTCGACCGATCGATACCGTCGGGCTGGTCCTGCTGATTGTCGGAGTCGGTTCGCTGCAGGTCATGCTGGATCGGGGTAAAGAGCTGGACTGGTTTAGTTCGACGGAAATCATCGTTCTGACCATTGTTGCCGTGGTGGCGCTCGTGATGTTGCTGATATGGGAGTTGACGGATGAGCATCCGATAGTCGATCTGTCGCTGTTCAAATCGCGTAATTTCACCATAGGCTGTTTGTCGATTAGCCTGGCCTACATGCTCTATTTTGGCTCGATTGTCCTGTTGCCGCAGTTGTTGCAGGAGGTCTACGGCTATACCGCAACCTGGGCCGGGCTGGCGTCGGCACCGGTGGGGATTATCCCGGTTATCCTGTCGCCGATTATTGGGCGTTTCTCGCATAAGATAGACATGCGGCAACTGGTAACGTTTAGCTTCATTATGTATGCCATTTGTTTTTACTGGCGAGCTTACACCTTTGAGCCCGAGATGGACTTTGCGGCCTCCGCCTGGCCTCAGTTTATTCAGGGCTTCGCGGTGGCCTGCTTCTTTATGCCATTGACGACAATCACGCTTTCCGGTCTGCCACCGGAGCGCATGGCCGCGGCATCCAGCCTGTCTAACTTTGTGCGTACGCTGGCGGGCTCGATTGGCACTTCCATTACCACGACAATGTGGACGGATCGTGAGGCAATGCACCACAGCAACCTCACCGAATCGGTGACGCCGTACAACATCAATGCGCAGCAGATGTACAGCCAGCTTGAAGGGATGGGCATGTCGCATCAGCAGGCATCGGCCTACATCGCCCAGCAGATCACCAATCAGGGGCTGATTATCTCTGCCAATGAGATTTTCTGGGCCTCGGCGGGCGTGTTCCTCGTCTTGCTGGTCCTGATCTGGTTTGCCCGTCCACCGTTCGGCGCAGGCGGCGGAGGCGGCGGCGCGCACTAGCGGCTGCCGCACTGTCTTCGCCGGTTCTGGCGTACCTGCCCGGTACGCCAGAACGTCCTTACCAACGCGTCGCTTTTATATCAATCACGAACCGGTATTTCACCTCCCCTTTCAGCATCCGCGCAAATGCCTCTTCTGTCTGCTCTCCGCGAATCAATTCAATGTCAGCCGTAATATTGTTCTCACCGCAGAAGTCCAGCATGTCCTGCGTTTCTTTGATGCTGCCAATAGAAGAGCCGCTGATGCTTAAACGGCGGAATACCATAGGCGTGATATCCGGTGAGGCGTGCGGGCTGTCGGGAATGCCCACCAGCACCAGACGGCCATTGGTTTTAAGCGTGGCCAGATAGGGATCCAGATCGTGAGGCGCGGCAACGCAGTCCACGATCAGATCCAGCGACTGCTGACTGGCCTGCATCTCTGCTGCATGGCGTGATACCACGACATGACGGGCACCAAGTCGGCGCGCATCTTCCGCTTTGTCGGGAGAGGTGGTGAACAGCGTGACGTCCGCACCCAGTGCGCTCGCCAGTTTTACCGCCATGTGCCCCAGCCCACCCAGGCCAATGACGCCAACCTTGTCGCCCGCTTTGACATCAAAGTGACGGAGCGGTGACCACACAGTGACGCCCGCACACAATAGCGGGGCCACGCCTGCCAGCGGCAAGTGCGAAGGAACCGATACGACAAAATCCTGATCGACGACAACGTGTTCCGCATAACCGCCCCGGGTGCGCTCCCCGGTATATTTATCTGTGCCGTTATAGGTCGCGGTGAAGCCGGCTTCGCAATACTGCTCTTCCTGCTGCTGACAAAAACGACAGGTGCGGCAGGCATCCACCATCACGCCCACACCGACAAGATCGCCGGGGGCAAAACGGCTGGCCTTTCCGCCGGTTTCAATAACCCGGCCCACAATTTCATGACCGGGTACTAATGGATAGTGGCTCACCGCCCACTCATTGCGGGCCATGTGCAAATCGGAGTGGCAAACGCCACAGTAAAGAATTTCGATTCTGACATCACTGGGCTGAAGCGGACGCAGCGCTATCTGGCCGGACGTCAGGGGTTGTGTCGCATCGTGGGCGATCAGTGCATTGATTTTCATTGTGCCTCTCATCGTATCTGGCGTTATTTAACGGAAGGCGGCAAACTCTACTCAAATGGGTTCATTATTGATAGTAGTCACCTTTTGGTGACCATAGAAAGGAAGGACACTATGCCAGCCTGGGTTGACGGAAAACTGGTTTTTTATGTGGATTCGCCACCGCGCCGCCTGATGGATCTGTTTTCGGTGAAGTGGATCACAATGGTGCTGCACGCACTGTTTCACTGGCCTGGCGGCCGCGCACGCACGGGGGAACTGCAGCGAAGCCTGCAGGGAATATCGAAAAAGATGTTGTTTCAGACGCTAAAAGAGCTGGAGCAACGCGGACTAATTTCCCGCCATGTTTATGACGTGGTGCCGCCTAAAGTGGAATATCAGTTAACGGCGCTGGGCAGAACCTTTGCAGAACCGGTGGAACAGCTTTATCAATGGGGACTGGAGAATCAACAGGTACTTGATGAGATGGATGCGCATTATCAGCGATCAAAGCCTGAGGGAGAGTAAAGCGCGGTAACGAACGGCATAGAGCATGATGGCGCCTTGGCCGCGCCATCGTTTTGCTCGCACAGATTATGCGTTCTGACGCCACCATTCGGCTAACAGCACACCGGTCGCGACCGACACATTCAGACTTTCCACATTACCGGTGCCGCCAATTGACAGGCTCATATCGCCCTGCTGGAACGTGCTGTCGGACAAGCCTTCACGTTCCTGCCCTAACACCAGGACCATTTTGGCAGGCAGCTCGGCTTCAGACAGCGGCGTACCCTGATGGCTGGATGTGGTTACGATGGTGTAACCCGCTTTACGGAACGCGTCGAGGCCTTGCGTAAAGGTTGTGCCGCTGATGGCCTGAACGTGTTCCGCCCCGCCTTCCGCGGTACGAACTGCCGCGCCGGATTCCAGCAACGAGGCATCATTCACCAGCAGCCCTTTCACACCGAAATGTGCACAGCTACGCATGATAGCGCCAAGGTTATGTGGGTTACTGACATCTTCAAGGGCCAGCACGCAGTCTTTGCTTTCGGCCTTCTCCAGCCACGCGGCCACATCCATGCCCATGCGCTTTTTAATCAGGAAGCACACGCCGCCATGGTGTTCGGTGCCGGAGGCTTTGGTGATCTCAGCGTCATCTACCACGTGGTAGGCTTTACGGTTCGCTGCCAGCCAGCGCAGCGCGTCGCGAAAACGCGGCGTAACGCTCTGCACAAACCAGGCACGCACGATGCTTTCGGGACGGCTCTGGAACAGCGCCTGACAGGCGTTTTCGCCATAAACCCGGGTTTCTTCCAGGCGCTGGCGGCGGATCTGCTCTACGTCCACGACACCTTTACCGCTGATGCCCGGGTTATCCGATTTGGGCTCATCGACCGGTGCACGGGAAACGGTGCGCCAGGGCGAATCACTGCTGCCGTAAGCGTCGCGGTTATCGCTGCTGCGATCGTTGCGGCGAGGTGCACTGTCATTGCGGCGTGGCGCGCTGTCGCTGCGACGACCTGTACTGCGTCCGCCTTCTTCACTGCGCTCAGTACGTGGGCCGGATGAACGACGAGTGTCTTCACGGCGAGCAGCAGGACGGCCACCTTTGCCTGTACGAGGATTGGGCGCACGCGCGCTTTGCTCATCTTCGCCACGCACATACATGACTTTGACCTTACCACTTTTGCCTTTAAATTCGTCGTTCATTTCTTCCTCCTGCATTGAGAGCGCGAAGATTACCTGATGTGACTGCGCTTAGCTATCAACTATTGAACCTATAGAGCAATCCACATTGAGCGGATCTTATCACCCTTTCATAATGGACAATATTGAGCAAAGCGCTCTACATCATTATCAGAGGTTTTTTATGAATACGGTATGCACGTCTTGTCAGGCAACCAATCGCGTTCCCGAAGAACGGCTTGCCGATGGTGCCAAATGTGGTCGTTGTGGCGAAAGCCTGTTTTCGGGTGACGTGATCAACGCCACTGCCGCCACGCTGGACAGCTATCTGCAGGATGACCTGCCTGTCGTCGTGGATTTTTGGGCACCCTGGTGCGGCCCTTGTGTCAACTTTGCGCCCGTTTATAAAGACGTCGCGCAGGAGCGTAGCGGTAAGGTTCGCTTTCTGAAGGTGAATACCGAAGCCGAGCCCGCCCTGAGCAGCCGTTTCCGCATTCGCAGTATCCCGACCATCATGGTGTTTAAAAAAGGCGAGATGGTGGATGTGCTGAACGGCGCGATGCCGAAAGCCCCCTTTAATGAGTGGCTCGACGAATCCCTGTAAGTCCCTGAGGCCAGCATCTGCTGGCCTTTTCCTTTTGTCCTACGCTTCGATTACACTACGCTTTTTCCTGTCCTGAAGAATCATGTCTGATAACGCCGTTTTACGTTTACGCAGCCAACGTCTGGCCCGTGCTACGCGTCCTTTTTTAGCCCGCGGAAATCGTGTGCTTCGCTGTCAGGGCTGTCTGTTGCCGGAAAAACAGTGCCTGTGCGACAGCATCGTTACACAGTCCGCCCGGAGCCGCTTTTGCCTGGTGATGTTTGATACCGAGCCGATGAAGCCAAGCAATACCGGCCGGTTGATTGCGGATGTGTTGCCAAATACGCAGGCCTTTGGCTGGTCACGCACGGAGCCCGATCCGCTGTTACTGGCGGCGGTGGCCGATGGGGCTTATCAGCCGATGGTGGTTTTTCCTGCCTCCTATGCGGATGACGGTCGCGAGATTCTCCACGCGCCGCCGCTGTCGGGCAAACCGCCGCTGTTTATTATGCTGGACGGTACCTGGAATGAGGCGCGGAAGATGTTTCGCAAAAGCCCCTGGCTTGATCGTTTCCCGGTGCTGTCGCTCAATGTAACGTCCCCTTCCCGCTACACGCTGCGTGAAGCACACGGCGAAGGCCAGCACTGTACGGCAGAAATTGCAGCGGCATTACTGCAACAGGCGGGCGACAGCGACGCAGCGCAGGCTTTATCCCGGCATTTTGAGCAGTTTCGCCAGGCTTACCTGGCCGGTAAACCGCACCATCCCGGTCAGAACCGATAACGTTAGCGGTCACGTACATGCGTGACGAATAGTGTCCCGGGCGCGCTGATGTACGCCCTTCTTCAGCCTGCGATCTGCCCGGCGGTAAAACGGGGCAAATACGTTTACAATCACCTAAATCCTGATGAATGGAGTACGTGATGAGTCAACGCGGACTGGAAGCGCTGTTAAGGCCGAAATCCATTGCGGTTATCGGCGCCTCGATCAAACCGGGACGCGCAGGCTATTTCATGATGCGCAACCTGCTGGCCGGCGGCTTTAGCGGACCGGTGTTGCCGGTTACGCCAAAATACAAAGCCGTAAGCGGCGTGCTGGCCTGGCCTGATATTCACAGTTTGCCTTTCGCCCCGGATTTGGCGGTGATTTGCACCCATCACAAAAGGAATCTGGAACTGCTGCAGCAGCTTGGCGAGAAAGGCTGTAAAGCCTGCATCATTCTTTCTGCGCCCACCAGCCAGCTTCCCGAATTAAAACAGTGCGCCAGCCGCTGGCAGATCCGCCTGCTCGGCCCTAACAGTCTGGGCCTGCTGGCACCGTGGCAGGGACTGAATGCCAGCTTTTCGCCCGTACCCATTGCTAAGGGCCGCATTGCGTTTATTTCGCAGTCATCTGCCGTCTCTAATACCATTCTCGACTGGGCACAGCAGCGTAACCTGGGCTTCTCCTGGTTTATCGCGCTGGGAGACAGTTTGGATACCGACGTGGATGACCTGCTGGATTTTCTTGCCCGCGATGGCAAAACCAGCGCGATTCTGCTTTATCTTGAACATCTTAGTGATGCACGCCGTTTTGTCTCGGCTTCGCGAAGCGCCTCACGTAATAAGCCCATCCTGATCATCAAAAGTGGGCGCAGCCGTCAGGCACAGGCGTTGCTGGGAACGCACAGTGGTCTGGATGCCGCCTGGGATGCCGCCATTCAGCGCGCCGGGTTACTGCGGGTACAGGATACCCACGAGCTGTTTACCGCAGTGGAATCCTTAAGCCATATGCGCCCGCCGCGTGGTCATCGCCTGATGATCGTCAGCAATGGTGCCGCGCCCGCCGCACTGGCGCTGGATGAACTCTATGCCCGCAACGGTAAGCTGGCCGTGCTGAGCGACGAGACCGTGCAGCAGCTCAATGCTTTCCTGCCGGAGGGCGTCGGACATGGCAATCCGCTTGATTTAAAAGACGATGCCACACCGGCGCGTTATCTTGACTGTATTAGCGTGCTGCTCGACAGCCATGATTTAGATGCGTTGATGCTGATTCATGCCCCCAGTGCCGTTGCCCCCGCCACCGAAACCGCAGAGAAAATTATTCAGTTGGTGCAACAACATCCGCGCGGTAAACAGCTTACGCTGTTGACGAACTGGTGCGGGGAATACTCTTCTCAGGCGGCGCGCCGGGCTTTTACGCAGGCGGGCATTCCTACCTGGCGCACGCCGGAAGGTACCGTTACTGCCTTTATGCACCAGGTGGAATACCGGCGTAATCAGAAGTTACTGCGGGAAACCCCCGCGCTGCCGGCCAGTCTGACTCAGGACAGTGCGCAGGCGCACCAGATCTTATCTCAGGCATTAAATCAGGGTGTGTTATCGCTGGATACGCATGAGGTGCAGCCGGTGCTCAAAGCCTACGGACTGGCCACTCTGCCCACCTGGATTGCGAAAGACAGCGATGATGCGGTCACCATTGCCGAACAAATCGGTTACCCGGTTGCGCTAAAACTGCGCTCCCCGGACGTGGCGCATAAATCCGACGTTCAGGGCGTGATGCTGTATCTGCGCAATGCTGCTGAAGTGCGGCGCGCGGCAGACGCCATTATTGACCGCGTAAAACAGACGTTACCCAGCGCCCGAATCGAAGGGCTGGTCGTGCAGAGCATGGCAAATCGTGCCGGAGCACAGGAGCTGCGCATCGTCGTGGAACAGGATCCGCTGTTTGGCCCGATCATCATGCTGGGTGAAGGTGGCGTGGAATGGCAGGCTGAGAAACAGGCTGCCGTAGCGTTGCCGCCGCTCAATATGACGCTGGCGCGCTATCTGGTCATACAGGCGATAAAAGGCGGTAAGATCCGCAGCCGCAGTGCGCTCATCCCTCTTGATGTTGCCGCGCTGAGCCAGTTACTGGTACAGGTGTCTAACCTGGTGGTGGATTGCCCGGAAATAGCGCGCCTGGATATTCATCCGCTGTTGGCGGCGGGCAGTGATTTCACGCTGCTGGACGTCACCCTGGCGTTGGCCCCCTTTGACGGTGACAGCGAAACCCGCCTGGCGATTCGTCCTTATCCTCAGCACCTGGAAGAGGAGGTGGAGCTGAAAGATGGTCAGCATTGCCTGTTCCGCCCAATCTTACCCGAAGATGAACCGCTGCTGCGTGACTTCATCAGTCAGGTAACCAAAGAAGATCTCTACTACCGCTATTTCAGCGAAATTAACGAATTCACACATGACGATCTGGCCAATATGACGCAGATCGACTATGACCGGGAAATGGCGATCGTCGCGGTGCGTCAGCACCAGGGACAGCCGGAGATCATCGGCGTCACCCGCGCCATTTCGGATGCCGACAACATTGATGCAGAGTTCTCCGTGCTGGTACGTTCCGATCTGAAAGGTCTGGGAATGGGGCGACGGTTACTCGAAAAAATGATTCGTTACACCCGCGCCCATGGCCTGCAACAACTGAACGGCATCACCATGCCGGGCAACCGTGGCATGGTCACGCTGGCGAAAAAACTCAATTTTAACGTGGATGTGCAGATGGACGATGGTATCGTCAGCCTTAAGCTTTTGTTACAGGATAATGTCAATTTACCGTGTACAGAAAAGTAAAAATCGCCCGGTCAGCCCGGGTTGATGTTATTATTTAGCGTTATGACCCTGATTTGGTGGCAAAAGGCCATACAATGAACCGAGAAGAAGTGCACTGTGATGTTGTCTAAATTTAAGCGCAATAAACACCAACAACACCTCGCACAGCTGCCTAAACTGTCACAATCTGTTGCGGATGTGTCGACGCTTTATTCGCCTGGCGAATTCCGTGAGACGCTTTTGGAAAAGATTGCGTCAGCGCAATCGCGCATTTGTATCGTCGCCCTTTATCTGGAAAATGACGATGCGGGCCGCGCCGTCATGAACGCACTCTATGCGGCAAAAATCGCGCGTCCACAGCTGGATATCAGTATTTTAGTTGACTGGCACCGCGCCCAGCGCGGGCGCATTGGTGCCGCGCGCGGCGTCACTAACGCCGACTGGTATTGTGAGATGGCCCAGCAACATCCCGACAGCGTGATTCCGGTGTACGGCATCCCGGTGAATACGCGTGAAGCGCTGGGCGTACTGCACCTGAAAGGTTTCATCATTGATGACATGCTGCTTTACAGCGGTGCCAGCATTAATGACGTCTACCTGCACCAGCATGATAAATACCGCTACGACCGCTATCAGCTCATCCGTAACCCCGCCCTGGCTGACACCATGTTCGAATGGATTAATCACCATTTGAAAGAGGCGGAGGCGGTGAATCGTCTGGACTATGCAGAGCGGCCTTCCAGCCCGGAAATTAAAAACGAAACCCGGCAGTTTCGTCAGGACCTGCGCGGTTTTAACTATCAGTTTGAAGGCAACGCTGGCAACGATGAACTGGCCGTAACGCCTTTAGTAGGCTTAGGCAAACACAGCCTGCTGAACAAGACCATTTTCCATCTGATGCCCTGCGCAGAGAAAAAACTCACTATCTGCACCCCCTATTTCAACCTGCCCGCCTTGCTGGTGCGCAATATCATTGCCCTGTTACGTCAGGGCAAAGATGTCGAGATCATTGTGGGTGATAAGACGGCGAATGACTTCTATATTGCACCCGATGAGCCGTTCAAGATCATCGGTGCACTGCCCTATCTCTACGAAATTAATCTGCGTCGCTTTTTGAGTCGCCTGCAGTATTACGTCAGTAACGGACAGCTGATCGTGCGCTTATGGAAAGAGGGTGAGAACAGCTATCACCTGAAAGGGATGTGGGTCGATGATGAATGGCAGCTTATTACAGGCAACAACCTGAATCCGCGCGCCTGGCGGCTGGATCTGGAAAATGCGGTACTGATCCACGATCCGCATCAGCAACTGGCCGATCAGCGCCAGCACGAACTGATGCTGATCCGCCAACATACCACTGTGGTTAAGCATTTCCGTGAGCTGGAAAGTATTGCTGACTACCCGGCTAAAGTCCGTAAACTGATTCGACGCCTGCGTCGTATCCGTATTGACCGCCTGATCAGTCGTATCCTCTAGTGTTTCAGCATGCCGCAGACTGACTGCGGCATGCTGACCAATTAAAGCGTCATGCCCTTACCCTGCCGGTGCAGCAACAGCGTTACCACGAAGGCCAGTGCGCCCATCCCAGAAACATACCAGAAGAACGTGGTTTCCATGTCGTGGTGTTTCATCAGCAACGCAACATACTCTGCCGATCCACCAAAAATGGCATTCGCCACCGCATAGGAAAGCCCGACACCGAGCGTCCTGACCTGCGGTGGAAACATCTCTGCTTTTAAAATCCCACTGATCGAGGTGTAAAAACTGGTGATCAGCAGCGCCAGCATAATCAGAACAAATGCCATGCCCGGACTCTGAACGTTTTGCAAAAGTGTCAGGATGGGCACAGTACAGATTGCTGCCCCAGCCCCGAAGACCATCATGGACGTGCGGCGGCCGATTTTATCCGACAAACCACCGATAATCGGCTGCAGCAGCATATAAACCAGTAACGCGCCGGTCATTAATCCGCTGGCCGTTTTCGCATCCATGCCTGACGTATTGACCAGGTACTTTTGCATATAGGTGGTAAAGGTATAGAAACTCAGCGATCCGCCCGCGGTAAAGCCCAGTACCATCAGAAACGGCTTAGTATGATTTCGCAATAAGCCGATGACGCTGCCCGCATCGCGGTGTTCACGGTTTTTTTTATCCGAGGTCTCATCCAGCGAGCGGCGCAGCCATAACGCGACGACAGCCAGAGCGGCGCCTAAAAAGAACGGGATACGCCAGCCCCAGGTTCGTAGCTCATGATCGGTTAACAGAAACTGCAGCACCACGACCGTCAGTACCGCAGCCAGTTGGCCGCCGATTAAGGTGACATACTGGAATGAGGCATAAAACCCTTTTCGTCCTTCCAGCGCGACTTCACTCATATAGGTGGCGCTTGTGCCGTATTCACCGCCTACTGACAGTCCCTGAAACATACGCGCCAGTAAAAGCAGTGCGGGCGCGGCGATGCCAATACTTTCGTAGCCCGGCAGGCAGGCGATCACCAGCGATCCGAAACACATCATGCAGACCGAGATCAGCATGGATTTTTTGCGACCGTGGCGGTCGCCAATGTAGCCAAATAACCAGCCACCAATCGGCCGCATTAAGAAGCCCGCCGCAAAGACGCCCGCGGTTTGCAACAGTTGGGTTGTGGTGTCGCCCTGGGGGAAGAAAATATGGGCAAAGTAGAGTGAGAAAAACGAGTACACATAAAAGTCGAACCATTCGACGAGATTACCTGAGGACGCGCCTACGATGGCCCAGATACGTTTTTTTCTGTCGATCGCCTGCGTGTGGGGAGTGCTGTTCATGTCTGACATGCTATGCCTCGGCTCCTTGCTGATAAGCAGCGTTAAAGCGTTGAGTAAAGCATGGACGGCAATAAAACGGAAAGAGGTGTTGCCCCGAGCCTATAAAATGTGACCTGTGTTGCTAATTTACTGAAATCATTGCGTGATATATCAGGCGGCATTTACCGATAACGCCGCGTCAGCGCCTCACGATGACAACCTGGAAGCACTGACATGCGCACAGGAAGACCGTTAAAATGCGGTGATCACCGTAACACCGGGCGATTCAAACTTATCCATATTCATTAACGCCTCTATGGATTGCTCCAGGTTAATGGTTCTGCCGATCAGTTTTTCCGGACAAAGTTTTCCCGCATGAATCATGTTCATCATCACATCATAGCGATGGGCCTGCATGCCGTGGCTGCCAATAATTTCCAGTTCATTAGCTATGACCCGCGCCATAGGAATGGGCGGTGCGCTGTGTTCACCTGCCATCAGGCCAACCTGAACGTGCCTGCCTCTTTTTCGTAATGAGTTGATAGCGTTGACACAGGTTGCCGTATGACCCAGCGCATCGATTGAAACGTGCGCCCCGCCGTGGGTGAACTCTCTGACCGCTTCCGCTACGTCGGCGACCTGCGTGGCATTTACGATGGCAACAGCGCCCAGCTCACGCGCCAGTTGCAGCTTTTCATCCGAGATATCCACCGCTATGACATTGGCGCCAAGTGCATTGGCAATCATGATGGCGGAAAGGCCTACGCCACCACAGCCGTGCACAGCAAGCCACTGCCCTGCGGACGTTTTCCCCTGATCAACAACGGCCCTGAAAGAGGTGATGAAGCGACATCCCAGACTGGCCGCAGTGGTGAAATTCAGCGTATCCGGTAGAGCAATGAGGTTCAGATCCGCCTGCTGTATGGCGACATATTCTGCGAAGGATCCCCAGTGGGTAAAGCCTGGCTGAAACTGATGATCGCAGACCTGTTGATTGCCTGAATGGCACTCATGGCATAAACCGCATCCCGAGACAAAGGGCACGGTGACATTATCGCCCGGGCGCCATTTCGTCACCGCGCTGCCGACCGCTTCAATCGTGCCGGCGAATTCATGCCCCGGCACGTGGGGTAACGGGATATCAGGATCGTGGCCGACCCAGCCATGCCAGTCGCTTCGGCAAACCCCAGTTGCTTTAACCCGAATCACAACGCCATGGGGTTCCGGTGTGGGATCCGGCAGCGTTTTCAGGACAGGCGGGGACAGAAATGATTCGTATATGACCGCTTTCATCAGTAAACCCTCATGTATGGTTTACTAAAAGTATACTGACGGGCCGTGAAATTACTTTTCGTGTATTGCAGGCGGATCATGGTTTATGAAATTATCTTTCATTAACGATAGTAAGGCTGAGTGGATATTTCAGTGAGTATTCTTGATAAGAAAGATGTGGCGTTACTGCGCTATCTGCAAAAGGACGGCAGAGTATCGAGTCTTAAGCTGTCTCAGGATTTGGATATGAGCCCGGCGTCAACATGGCGGCGCCTGAAGCGGCTTGAGGACGAAGCCTTCATTGAAGGTTATCAGGCGGTAGTGAATCGTCGAAAGATGGGGTTTGGCGTGATGGCATTCGTGCGTCTGGTCTGCAGCCAACACAGTGAGGCGGCAACACGAGACTTTGAAGAGCGGATCAATGCGAATCCTTATGTCCTGTCATGCCACAATATCACTGGCGAGGCCGACTTCCTTTTGCAGGTGGTTGCGCGGGATTTAGATCATTACAGCCTGTTTATTGAAAAGGAACTGCGCAAGCTGCCGGGGATCCTGAGCATTAATTCTTCGATTTCGCTCAGGGAAGTGAAGAAAAGCCATCCCCTGCCGGTCTGAGGGTACGGTTTACTTTCTGACCCAGGATGGCAGGCCTGGAGAATTTATACAAAGAAACGGTACCAGGCGACGATGGAAGGAGTCTTGCCAGCCGGTTCAGTGCAAACAGCAGCGTAGGATATCGGGCTCAAGAGGCTTTAAACGGCCATAAGATTCTGCCCGGCTGGCTGCTGAACCATGATTTGCGGACGTAGAAAAGCCCCGTACTTCCGTACGGGGCTTCTTCACCTGATTGATGCCTGGCAGTTCCCTACTCTCGCATGGGGAGACCCCACACTACCATCGGCGCTACGGCGTTTCACTTCTGAGTTCGGCATGGGGTCAGGTGGGACCACCGCGCTACAGCCGCCAGGCAAATTCTTGCTGCCCTGTCCTGTGTCTTTTGGGCTGATGCCGCGTTGGCGCCCTCGCGCTGCTCAGTCACATACTTCAGTATGCTCCTTCACATCGTCTCGGTTGCCGCCTTGCCTCAGCGCAAAATCCTCCGGACTCACGTCCGCAGAACAGAACCATATTCTTATCCGGTAAACAAGGCTGAAAATTCTTTCTGTCTCTCAACCAAAACGCCTCTGGCGTTGTAAGGTTAAGCCTCACGGGTCATTAGTACCGGTAAGCTCAACGCATCGCTGCGCTTACACACCCGGCCTATCAACGTCGTCGTCTTCAACGTCCCTTCAGGAGGCCCGAAGCCTCAGGGAGAACTCATCTCGGGGCAAGTTTCGTGCTTAGATGCTTTCAGCACTTATCTTTTCCGCACTTAGCTACCGGGCAGTGCCACTGGCGTGACAACCCGGACACCAGCGGTGCGTTCACTCCGGTCCTCTCGTACTAGGAGCAACCCCCCTCAATTCTCCAGCGCCCACGGCAGATAGGGACCGAACTGTCTCACGACGTTCTAAACCCAGCTCGCGTACCACTTTAAACGGCGAACAGCCGTACCCTTGGGACCTACTTCAGCCCCAGGATGTGATGAGCCGACATCGAGGTGCCAAACACCGCCGTCGATATGAACTCTTGGGCGGTATCAGCCTGTTATCCCCGGAGTACCTTTTATCCGTTGAGCGATGGCCCTTCCATTCAGAACCACCGGATCACTATGACCTGCTTTCGCACCTGCTCGAGCCGTCACTCTCGCAGTCAAGCTGGCTTATGCCATTGCACTAACCTCCTGATGTCCGACCAGGATTAGCCAACCTTCGTGCTCCTCCGTTACGCTTTGGGAGGAGACCGCCCCAGTCAAACTACCCACCAGACACTGTCCGCAGCCCGGATTACGGGCCCACGTTAGAACACCAAACATTAAAGGGTGGTATTTCAAGGACGGCTCCACGCAGACTGGCGTCCACGCTTCAAAGCCTCCCACCTATCCTACACATCAAGGCTCAGTGTTCAGTGTCAAGCTGTAGTAAAGGTTCACGGGGTCTTTCCGTCTTGCCGCGGGTACACTGCATCTTCACAGCGATTTCAATTTCACTGAGTCTCGGGTGGAGACAGCCTGGCCATCATTACGCCATTCGTGCAGGTCGGAACTTACCCGACAAGGAATTTCGCTACCTTAGGACCGTTATAGTTACGGCCGCCGTTTACCGGGGCTTCGATCAAGAGCTTCTCCTTACGGATAACCCCATCAATTAACCTTCCGGCACCGGGCAGGCGTCACACCGTATACGTCCACTTTCGTGTTTGCACAGTGCTGTGTTTTTAATAAACAGTTGCAGCCAGCTGGTATCTTCGACTGGCCTCGGCTCCGGGAGCAAGTCCCCTCACCTACGCGCCAGCGTGCCTTCTCCCGAAGTTACGGCACCATTTTGCCTAGTTCCTTCACCCGAGTTCTCTCAAGCGCCTGGGTATTCTCTACCTGACCACCTGTGTCGGTTTGGGGTACGATTTCGTGTTACCTGATGCTTAGAGGCTTTTCCTGGAAGCAGGGCATTTATCACTTCAGCACCGTAGTGCCTCGTCGTCACGCCTCAGTGTAAAGTGCACCGGATTTGCCTGGCACACACACCTACACGCTTAAACCGGGACAACCGTCGCCCGGCCGATATAGCCTTCTCCGTCCCCCCTTCGCAGTAACACCAAGTACAGGAATATTAACCTGTTTCCCATCGACTACGCCTTTCGGCCTCGCCTTAGGGGTCGACTCACCCTGCTCCGATTAACGTTGAACAGGAACCCTTGGTCTTCCGGCGACAAGGTTTTTCACCTTGTTTATCGTTACTTATGTCAGCATTCGCACTTCTGATACCTCCAGCATGCCTCACAGCACACCTTCGACGGCTTACAGAACGCTCCCCTACCCAGCAACGCTTGCGCGTCGCTGCCGCAGCTTCGGTGCATGGTTTAGCCCCGTTACATCTTCCGCGCAGGCCGACTCGACCAGTGAGCTATTACGCTTTCTTTAAATGATGGCTGCTTCTAAGCCAACATCCTGGCTGTCTGTGCCTTCCCACATCGTTTCCCACTTAACCATGACTTTGGGACCTTAGCTGGCGGTCTGGGTTGTTTCCCTCTTCACGACGGACGTTAGCACCCGCCGTGTGTCTCCCGTGATAACATTCTCCGGTATTCGCAGTTTGCATCGGGTTGGTAAGCCGGGATGGCCCCCTAGCCGAAACAGTGCTCTACCCCCGGAGATGAATTCACGAGGCGCTACCTAAATAGCTTTCGGGGAGAACCAGCTATCTCCCGGTTTGATTGGCCTTTCACCCCCAGCCACAGGTCATCCGCTAATTTTTCAACATTAGTCGGTTCGGTCCTCCAGTTAGTGTTACCCAACCTTCAACCTGCCCATGGCTAGATCACCGGGTTTCGGGTCTATACCCTGCAACTTAACGCCCAGTTAAGACTCGGTTTCCCTGCGGCTCCCCTATACGGTTAACCTTGCTACAGAATATAAGTCGCTGACCCATTATACAAAAGGTACGCAGTCACACCACGAAGGTGCTCCCACTGCTTGTACGTACACGGTTTCAGGTTCTGTTTCACTCCCCTCGCCGGGGTTCTTTTCGCCTTTCCCTCACGGTACTGGTTCACTATCGGTCAGTCAGGAGTATTTAGCCTTGGAGGATGGTCCCCCCATATTCAGACAGGATACCACGTGTCCCGCCTTACTCATCGAACTCACAGCCTGTGCACCTTTGTGTACGGGAGTATCACCCTGTACCCTGCGACTTTCCAGACGCTTCCACTGATGCACAAGCTGATGCAGGTTCTGGGCTCCTCCCCGTTCGCTCGCCGCTACTGGGGGAATCTCGGTTGATTTCTTTTCCTCGGGGTACTTAGATGTTTCAGTTCCCCCGGTTCGCCTCATGCCGCTATGGATTCACTGCATGATAGTGTGACGAGTCACACTGGGTTTCCCCATTCGGGTATCGCCGGTTGTAGCGGTTCATATCACCTTACCGGCGCTTATCGCAGATTAGCACGCCCTTCATCGCCTCTGACTGCCAGGGCATCCACCGTGTACGCTTGGTCGCTTAACCTCACAACCCACAGGCGTTTTGCGCTTGCGTGTTATGAGCTTTTGAGAGACCCGAACGCATCGTGCTGTGTTCCTTATTACGGAGGAACACGACGTGCGTCGTTTCAAATTTTCAGCTTGTTCCGGATTGTTAAAGAGCATAATACTTCGCAGCACACCGTCGCCGGTACGCTCTGAAGTATTGTCAGAAAAAACAGCAAGTATGGTGGAGCTAAGCGGGATCGAACCGCTGACCTCCTGCGTGCAAGGCAGGCGCTCTCCCAGCTGAGCTATAGCCCCATACAGTTACTGCAGAGACCACTACCACCACTCAACTGCGTGCACTTCATGAGAAATGCACTTCGTGCTCAGGCAAGGCGTGTTTCCGCGAAGCATAGTGAACTATGCGAGCCGGAGACATAACGCAGCATGAGTGCGAAGTTGGTAGGCCTGAGTGGACTTGAACCACCGACCTCACCCTTATCAGGGGTGCGCTCTAACCACCTGAGCTACAAGCCTGTAGAGGTTTTTTCTGCTCGTGACTTTCTATCAGACAATCTGTGTGAGCACTTCGCACGAAGGTATCTTCAGGTAAGGAGGTGATCCAACCGCAGGTTCCCCTACGGTTACCTTGTTACGACTTCACCCCAGTCATGAATCACAAAGTGGTAAGCGCCCTCCCGAAGGTTAAGCTACCTACTTCTTTTGCAACCCACTCCCATGGTGTGACGGGCGGTGTGTACAAGGCCCGGGAACGTATTCACCGTGGCATTCTGATCCACGATTACTAGCGATTCCGACTTCACGGAGTCGAGTTGCAGACTCCGATCCGGACTACGACGCACTTTATGAGGTCCGCTTGCTCTCGCGAGGTCGCTTCTCTTTGTATGCGCCATTGTAGCACGTGTGTAGCCCTACTCGTAAGGGCCATGATGACTTGACGTCATCCCCACCTTCCTCCGGTTTATCACCGGCAGTCTCCTTTGAGTTCCCGACCGAATCGCTGGCAACAAAGGATAAGGGTTGCGCTCGTTGCGGGACTTAACCCAACATTTCACAACACGAGCTGACGACAGCCATGCAGCACCTGTCTCAGCGTTCCCGAAGGCACCAAGGCATCTCTGCCAAGTTCGCTGGATGTCAAGAGTAGGTAAGGTTCTTCGCGTTGCATCGAATTAAACCACATGCTCCACCGCTTGTGCGGGCCCCCGTCAATTCATTTGAGTTTTAACCTTGCGGCCGTACTCCCCAGGCGGTCGACTTAACGCGTTAGCTCCGGAAGCCACTCCTCAAGGGAACAACCTCCAAGTCGACATCGTTTACGGCGTGGACTACCAGGGTATCTAATCCTGTTTGCTCCCCACGCTTTCGCACCTGAGCGTCAGTCTTCGTCCAGGGGGCCGCCTTCGCCACCGGTATTCCTCCAGATCTCTACGCATTTCACCGCTACACCTGGAATTCTACCCCCCTCTACGAGACTCAAGCCTGCCAGTTTCAAATGCAGTTCCCAGGTTAAGCCCGGGGATTTCACATCTGACTTAACAGACCGCCTGCGTGCGCTTTACGCCCAGTAATTCCGATTAACGCTTGCACCCTCCGTATTACCGCGGCTGCTGGCACGGAGTTAGCCGGTGCTTCTTCTGCGGGTAACGTCAATTGCTGAGGTTATTAACCTCAGCACCTTCCTCCCCGCTGAAAGTACTTTACAACCCGAAGGCCTTCTTCATACACGCGGCATGGCTGCATCAGGCTTGCGCCCATTGTGCAATATTCCCCACTGCTGCCTCCCGTAGGAGTCTGGACCGTGTCTCAGTTCCAGTGTGGCTGGTCATCCTCTCAGACCAGCTAGGGATCGTCGCCTAGGTGGGCCGTTACCCCGCCTACAAGCTAATCCCATCTGGGCACATCCGATGGTGTGAGGCCCGGAGGTCCCCCACTTTGGTCTTGCGACGTTATGCGGTATTAGCTACCGTTTCCAGTAGTTATCCCCCTCCATCGGGCAGTTTCCCAGACATTACTCACCCGTCCGCCACTCGTCACCCGAGGAGCAAGCTCCCCTGTGCTACCGTCCGACTTGCATGTGTTAGGCCTGCCGCCAGCGTTCAATCTGAGCCATGATCAAACTCTTCAATTTAAAGTTTGATTTGCTGCAACCAGTGCAGCGATGCTCAAGGAAAACGTCGTAATGAATTTCACTACGTGTTCACTCTTAAGACTTGATATTTTTTTGCGCCCGGAGACGCGGATATCAATCCTGCGAGTGCCCACACAGATTGTCTGATAAATTGTTAAAGAGCAGTGCAACCAGCGGGTTAACCGTCTGTTGCGAGGTGGCGTATATTACGCTTTCCTCCTTCAGAGTCAACCTCTTTTTCAGAAGTTTTTCTCCGGCGAAAACTCCGGAGAGTTCTCTGCTGAACACCGCGTTACGTAAGCCGTTGCGCCGTGTCAGTGGAGGCGCATTATAGGCAAATATTTTGGGCTGGCAAGGGGGTAATTCAAAGAAACTTCTCAACCGCTCACTTTCCAGGCAAACCGTCGCAGAAACCACCAACCCGGCCCGTTTCAGAAACAAAAAACGGGCATTACGCCCGTTTTTAACAGAGACAGCCTTACTGATGTGCCGTAATGACGTCGTCTTTGACATCCATTTCTATCACTTTTCCCGGAACCAGTTGTCCGGAAAGGATCTGCTGTGCCAGCGGATTCTCTATCTGTTGCTGGATAGCGCGTTTCAGTGGACGCGCACCATACACCGGATCATAACCGTTCTCACCCAGCAGCTTGATCGCGGCATCAGAGATATGCAGTTGATAACCGCGATCCTCCAGGCGTTTGTACAACCGTTGCAGCTGAATCTGTGCGATAGAGGCAATGTGTTTTTCACCCAGAGGATGGAACACCACCACCTCATCAATACGGTTAACAAATTCAGGGCGGAAGTGCTGTCCTACCACACCCATGACGACGCCCTTCATTTCGGCGTAGTTCAGATTGCCGAAACGTTCCTGAATCAGATCGGAGCCCAGGTTCGAGGTCATGATTACCACCGTATTGCGGAAATCAACGGTGCGACCTTGCCCATCCGTTAACCGGCCATCATCCAGCACCTGCAGCAGGATATTGAAGACATCGGGATGCGCCTTCTCTATCTCATCCAGCAGAATCACCGAATACGGACGACGGCGAACCGCCTCGGTCAGATAGCCGCCCTCTTCATAGCCAACGTAGCCCGGAGGTGCCCCCACCAGCCGCGATACCGAGTGTTTCTCCATAAATTCAGACATGTCGATACGGACCATCGCATCGTCACTGTCAAACAGGAAGTTAGCCAGCGATTTACACAACTCGGTTTTACCCACACCCGTTGGGCCGAGGAACAGGAATGACCCGACAGGACGGTTTGGATCGGCCAGACCCGCACGGCTACGACGAATGGCATTGGACACCGCTTCGACGGCTTCATCCTGTCCGATAACGCGCGAGTGGAGCTCCTGTTCCATTCGCAGCAGTTTGTCTCGCTCCCCTTCCATCATGCGGGCAACCGGAATACCGGTCCAGCGCGCCAGCACATCGGCAATTTCCACATCTGTCACGCGATTGCGCAGCAGCTTCATGGTTTTGCCTTCAGACTGGGTGGCAGAAGCCAGTTGTTTTTCCAGCGCCGGGATTTTGCCGTACTGCAGCTCAGACATCTGCGCCAAATCACCAGAGCGACGCGCCTGCTCAAGCTGGAGGCGTGCCTGTTCCAGCTCCGCTTTAATATTCTGCGTACCGGTTAATGAGGCTTTTTCCGCTTTCCACTCTTCTTCCAGCTCAGCATATTCACGCTCTTTCTGATTCAGCTCCGCTTCGAGCATCTCCAGACGTTTCACGCTGGCATCATCAGACTCTTTCTTCAGCGCCTGCTGTTCCAGTTTCAACTGAATAATGCGCCGCTCCAGTCGATCCAGTGCCTCTGGTTTGGAGTCAATCTGCATACGAATGCTGGATGCCGCTTCATCGATCAGGTCAATCGCCTTATCGGGTAACTGACGATCGGCGATATAGCGGTGAGAAAGCGTGGCCGCCGCAACGATAGCCGGGTCAGTAATCTGTACATGATGGTGCAACTCATAGCGCTCTTTTAACCCGCGCAAAATGGCGATGGTATCTTCAACGCTTGGCTCTGCGACAAACACTTTCTGGAAACGACGCTCCAGTGCCGCATCCTTCTCGATGTACTGGCGATATTCATCCAGCGTGGTGGCACCGACGCAGTGCAGCTCACCACGTGCCAGTGCCGGCTTCAGCATATTACCGGCATCCATTGCGCCGTCCGCTTTGCCCGCGCCCACCATGGTATGTAACTCATCGATAAACAGGATGACGTTGCCTTCCTGTTTGGCCAGGTCGCTGAGTACGCCTTTCAGGCGCTCCTCGAATTCACCCCGGTATTTTGCCCCTGCCACCAGCGCGCCCATATCCAGCGCCAGTACACGGCGACCTTTCAGCCCTTCCGGCACTTCGCCATTGATAATGCGTTGGGCCAGCCCTTCAACAATGGCGGTCTTACCTACGCCGGGCTCACCGATTAACACAGGGTTATTTTTAGTACGGCGCTGCAATACCTGGATGGTACGGCGAATTTCCTCATCACGACCAATCACCGGATCCAGCTTGCCTTTCTCGGCACGCTCAGTGAGATCGATTGTGTATTTCTTTAACGCCTGACGCTGATCTTCAGCACCCTGATCGTTCACGTTGTCACCTCCACGAAGTTGTTCTATCGCTTTGGTGAGCTTGTCGTTAGTGGCACCCGCAGACTTCAGAATGTCTGCCAGCGAGCCACGTGAATCCAGGGCTGCCAAAACAAATAATTCAGATGAGATAAAGTTGTCATTGCGCTTCTGTGCCAGCTTGTCGCACAGATTAAGCACTCTGATCAGGTCGGCAGAAGGTTGCACGTCGCCGTCGCTGCCTTCCACCTGGGGCAGACGATCGATAGCCTGGTCAATCTGCGTACGCAGAGAGGCCACGTCTATGCCGGTAGAGGACAACAGCGGAGCGACCGATCCCCCTTCCTGTTTGAGCAGTGCGCTCATCAGATGCAAAGGTTCGATAAACTGGTTGTCGTGTCCCAATGCCAGAGACTGCGCGTCGGAGAGAGCAAGTTGAAATTTATTAGTAAGACGATCCAGACGCATAATTCCTCCCATTACAGGTCAAATGCTACTGGAGATTAAAATGAGGTCATCCCTCAAGTTTTCAAGGATAATGACCTGAGATATGAGTAAAAAATGCACTGCCTGGATCGTCTTATGGCGTAAGACTATAACAGCCAAATTAAAGTTGCCATACGCCCGGTGATCCTGTCCCGGCGGTAGGAGAAGAAATTGTCGGGTTCACTGAAGGTGCAGCGTGAATCTGCACTGACAGACTGGACCCCTGCGGCCTGCAGGCGTTGTCGGGCCAGATGCCAGATATCGGCAAAAAATTTATCTCCGACGGGGCGGAATGCATCCGCCGCACGCGGATCAATGTCCATGAATGCACGACGAACCTCCGCGCCGACTTCAAAAGCATCAGGACCGATCGCCGGCCCCAGCCAGGCATGGATTCTGTCAGGCGGCGCCTGAAACTGCGCCAGCGTATTTTCCAGCACGCCGCCACAAAGCCCACGCCATCCGGCATGTGCAGCGGCCACTTCACGCCCATCGTCAGAACAAAACAGCACGGGCAGGCAGTCAGCGGTCATCACAGCACAAACTACGCCCGGCTCACGCGTTATGCAGGCATCGGCTTGCCGCGGCTGAGGATCCATGCGGGCAGAGAGATGTTCAACGTCAGTTGAATGCACCTGATTCAGCCATTGCGGCATCGCGGGCAACGCCGCAAGCGAGACCAGTCGCTCACGGTTAGCACGAACATGTTCTGCTTTATCACCGACATGGCCCCCGAGATTCAGCGAGCACCAGTTTCCCTCACTGACGCCACCGTGGCGTAATGTCGAGACAGCTCGCACCTGCGCTGGCGCAGGCCATTTTGGGATAATCAGACTCATAACCAGTCCAGTTGATCCTTGAACATCTCTGTGTCGGCTTTCAGCGCGTCAATCAGATCGATCATATCCTGCGGAATGGCCGCATGAAACTCCATCTCAATACCCGAGATAGGATGATAAAGACGGAGCATCGTGGCGTGCAGGGCCTGACGATCAAAACCGCGTAAGGTCGCGATAAATTCTTCAGACGCGCCTTTTGGCGGACGCGGCCGACCACCGTAGAGCGGATCGCCCACCAGCGGATGATTAATATGCGACATATGCACG
Organism: Pantoea sp. SGAir0183; assembly: GCF_043545505.1. Classification (NCBI taxonomy): domain Bacteria; kingdom Pseudomonadati; phylum Pseudomonadota; class Gammaproteobacteria; order Enterobacterales; family Erwiniaceae; genus Pantoea; species Pantoea sp. SGAir0183. The sequence continues at coordinate 1,009,848 of NZ_CP028053.1, read as the reverse complement.
CGAATCTGGTGCGTACGGCCGGTTTCCAGTCGCAGACGAAGCCGCGTATGGGCGCGGAAATGCTCCATAATGCGATAATGGGTCACAGCGGGTTTACCCATTGGATGCACGGACATATGCGTACGTTTCGTCGAGTGACGGCTAATCGGTTCATCCACCGTTCCTCCCGCCGTCATGGTGCCAATGGCCACCGCCTCATATTCACGCGTAATTTCACGACGCTGCAGGGCATCAACTAAATGCGTCTGCGCCGGTACGGTCTTCGCCACCACCATCAAACCGGTGGTGTCTTTATCCAGACGATGGACAATCCCCGCACGCGGAACGTCCACAATGGCGGGATAGTGATGCAGTAGTGCATTCAGTACCGTACCGTCGGGATTTCCCGCCCCCGGATGAACAACCAGGTCACGTGGTTTATTGATGACGATAATATCTTCGTCTTCGTATACGATATCCAGCGGGATGTCCTGGGGTTCCCAGCGCTGCTCCTCTTCGATCTCTGCATCAATCGTGACGCGCTCGCCGCCAAGCACTTTCTCTTTCGGCTTATCAATGACAGTGCCGTTAACACTGACGCGCTGGTTGAGAATCCACTCTTTTATGCGGGAACGTGAATAATCAGGGAACAATTCCGCCAAAGTCTGATCTAAACGTTGTCCGAGTTGTGACTCGGATACCGTTGCGGTGAGTTGAACTTGTTGTGCCATATACAGCTTCTTCGTTAACGTTGGGTTTTACGGCGATGCCGTTTAATATAATGTGCTATCGTACCTGGTCATTACCGGGAGCTATACGGACAGCTTCCGCCATAACATTTTGAGGATAATCACTTCGTCATGACGCGTATGAAATATCTGGTGGCTGCAGCCACACTGAGCCTGGCACTTGTTGGTTGTTCCGGCTCAAATGACGCGGTACCGGACAACCCGCCTTCTGAAATCTATGCTACAGCGCAACAAAAGCTGCAGGACGGTAACTTTAAAGCGGCGATTAAGCAACTGGAAGCGCTGGATAATCGTTACCCGTTCGGTCCCTATTCGCAGCAGGTTCAGTTGGATTTGATCTACGCGTACTATAAAAATGCCGATCTGCCCATGGCGCAGGCGGCGATCAGTCGCTTTATGCGTTTGAATCCTACGCACCCTAATATCGATTACGTCATCTATATGAAAGGTCTGACGGATATGGCGCTGGACGATTCAGCATTGCAGGGCTTTTTTGGCATTGACCGTTCGGACCGTGATCCTACGCATGCGCGCGATGCTTTCCGCGACTTTGCACAGCTGCTGCGCAGTTACCCGAACAGCCAGTATGCCGCTGATGCTTACAAGCGTCAGGTCTTCCTGAAAGATCGTCTGGCTAAATATGAACTCTCGGTGGCGCAATTCTATACCAAGCGCGGGGCTTATGTCGCGGTCGTTAACCGTGTTGAAGGCATGATGCGCGATTATCCTGATACGCAGGCGACACACGACGCGCTTCCGCTGATGGAAAATGCCTACCGTCAACTGCAGTTGAATGCAGAGGCCGATAAAGTGGCAAAAATTATCGCCGCCAATAACGGTTAATCAGCCTTCCTTTCCCGAAACAAAAAAAGCAGCCCTGAGGCTGCTTTTTTTTGCGCACAGAACAGGCAATATTGACACGTTGCCGCTGAGCTAACCTGTCAACAATGCCTTGTTAATGCCCTGGCTTCAAGCCTTTTCGACCACATTCTCGCCCTTTCTCACAATTTGCCCTGGTTGACAAAAAGTGACATTTTTTTGTGATCAAAATCACACAAATACAGAATTATCGCGCTATGCTGGATCTATTCCGACGGCAATCACAGAGAGGTAAGCATAATGATCGTGAACATTACCAGTAAGCAAATGGAAATTACTCCAGCCATCCGTGAACACGTCGAAGACCGCCTTGCCAAGCTTGAGAAATGGCAAACTGACCTGATTAATCCGCATATCGTCCTGTCGAAAGAGTCCAAAGAGTTTGTGGCAGACGCGACCATCAACACACCAAACGGTACCCTGGTCGCCAGTGCCAAACATGACGACATGTACACCGCTATCAATGATTTGATCGGCAAACTTGAGCGCCAACTCAATAAAGTCCAACACAAACCTGAAGCGCGGCGTGCGGCCAGCAGCGTGAAAGATTTCACGCCAGCAGCCGAAGAGTAGCCTCATCCCCGCTTTTCTGACGCGCCTCCGGGCGCGTTTTTTGTTGACAGCTTTTCGTGAGTACGGTTACTCTCAGGTCAGCTCAATTTTGGAACGCCTCATGAAAATACTGTCGTTTTTCTTCGCTTTCTTTTTTACCTTCCCCTGAACGGGAGGCCATTCGTCGTGTAAAAAGAAAGCGAAGACGAACAACAAAGCCTCCCAATCGGGAGGCTTTTTTATTGGATAGCTTACAGGTGAGCCTTATGACCCCGGACAATCCGCTTCTGGCGCTGCGTGAAAAAATCAGCGCCGTGGACGAAAAACTACTGACGTTACTTGCCGAACGGCGTTTGCTGGCTGTGGAGGTGGCAGAAGCGAAACTCGCCACCCATCGTCCTGTCCGTGATATCGAACGTGAGCGCGCGCTGATCGAACACCTTATTGTGCTGGGCAAAAAGCATCAGTTAGATGCGCATTACATTACCCGTCTGTTTCAGTTAGTCATTGAAGACTCTGTGCTGACACAGCAGGCATTGCTGCAAAAGAACCTGAACCATCCGCATGCACAGGCTGCGCGCATCGCGTTTTTAGGGCCAAAGGGCTCTTATTCTCATCTGGCTGCGCGACAGTATGCTGCCCGCCATTTCGACAGCATGGTGGAATGCGGTTGCCTGAAATTCCACGACATTATTAAACAGGTTGAGAACAACGCGGCAGACTACGCTGTCCTGCCCATCGAAAACACCAGTTCCGGCTCCATCAATGATGTTTATGACCTGCTTCAACAGACCAATTTGTCGATTGTCGGTGAAATGACGTTGCCCATTGAGCACTGCATGCTGGTGAGCGGCCCGAGCGACCTGGAACAAATCGAAACGGTTTACAGCCACCCACAGCCTTTCCAGCAGTCCAGCCACTTTATCAACCGTTTTCCACACTGGAATATTGTTTACACAGAAAGTACCGCCGCCGCGATGGAAAAAGTGGCCGCGCTCAACTCGCCGAAGGTTGCGGCTATCGGCAGTGAGGCCGGAGGTGAGCTTTATCAGTTACGCGTGCTTGAGCGCCATCTGGCTAACCAGCAGCAGAACCATACTCGCTTTATTGTTCTGGCACGCAAACCTATTGATGTCTCCGATCAGATTTCGGCCAAAACCACGCTGATCATGGCAACCGGTCAACAGGCAGGTGCACTGGTTGACGCCCTTTTGGTCCTGCGCCAGCACAATCTCATCATGAGCAAGCTGGAATCCCGTCCAATTAACGGCAATCCCTGGGAAGAGATGTTTTATCTGGATGTGCAGGGTAATTTGCAGTCTGAAAAAATGCAGCAGGCACTGGAAGAACTTCGCGCCATGACGCGTTCACTGAAAGTTCTTGGCTGCTATCCCAGTGAGAATGTGATTCCTGTGGAACCCAAGCAATAGAAATGAAAAAGGCATCCGGTTGGATGCCTTTTGCTTTTAAGGACGGCTGTCGTTAGCCGATCGCAGTAAGCTTCTGCTTTCAACCAAAAAGCGTTTTGCGTGATCGCCAAACCAGGCCTCAACCCGATTGAAGCTGGCGATAAAGGCGTGCTTATCGCCTTGTTCCAGCAAAGCAATCGCTTCGCCAAATCGCTGATAATACCGCTTGATAAGATTCAGGTTATTTTCAGACGACATGATGATATCCGCATAGAGCTGGGGATCCTGAGCAAACAGGCGCCCAACCATTGCCAGCTCCAGCCGGTAGATAGGCGATGACAACGCCAACAGTTGGTCAAGATTGACGTTCTCTTCCGCCAGATGCAGCCCATAAGCAAACGTCGCAAAATGGCGCAGCGCCTGAATAAAGGCCATGTTCTGATCGTGCTCTTCCGCACCGATACGATGAAGGCGCGCGCCCCAGACCTGGATCTGCTCCAGAAACCACTGGTAGGCTTCCGGTTGTCGCCCATCACACCAGACCACAACCTGCTTGGCCAGGCTACCGCTGTCAGGCCCAAACATTGGATGCAGACCCAATACTGGCCCGCGATGTGCGGCCAGCATCGCCTGCAAAGGGCGATGTTTAACCGAGGCAAGATCCACCAGAATGCAGTCATCCGGCAAGGGAGGAAGCCGGTTAATCACCGCCTCTGTCAGATGAATAGGGACACTGATCATCACCATACCGGCATCCGCCAGCAATGTATCCGCCTTGTCCCAGTCATCTTTGTCCAGCGTCTTTACCGCATAGCCAGACAACGTCAGCATTTTATTGAACAGGCGCCCCATCTGCCCTTCACCGCCGATAATCACGATTGGGCGAAGCGCAGGACACAATGTTTTAAAACCTTTATCGTTTTCGCTGGCGTAAGATTCACGCATCACCCGGCGTAATACGTCTTCGATCAAGTCCGCAGGAACACCGAGGGCCTCAGCTTCTTTACGACGCGACGCCAGCATCGATGCTTCACGTTCAGGGACATAGACCGGCAAACCATGGCGGCTTTTGAGTTCACCCACTTCAGCGACCAGTTCCAGACGTTTTGCCAGCAGATCCAGTAAAGCTTTATCTACTGTATCAATTTGTTCACGTAATGCGTTTAGTTCCGCGACCATTACCTATCAGACCTCGTGTGAAAAACGCGCCGCCAGCGCCCCTTGTAGCTCATGATGCATGCCACGCAGTAAATCTTCGGTAACCTGCCAGTTAATGCAGGCATCCGTGACGGAAACACCGTACTTCATCTCGCTGCGCGGCTGCTCAGAAGACTGGTTGCCTTCATGGATGTGACTTTCCAGCATCAAGCCAATAATTGAGCGGTTACCTTGTTTGATTTGCGCAACGGCAGATTCCGCTACACCGGGCTGACGGCGGTAATCTTTATCGGAGTTACCATGGCTGCAATCTATCATTAAGGCCGGACGGAGTCCCGCTTTTAGCATGGCGGCTTCGCACTGCGCCACATCTTCAGGGCTGTAGTTGGGCGCTTTTCCTCCGCGTAAAATGACGTGGCCATCCGGATTACCCTGCGTTTGCAGCAGGCAGACCTGGCCAGACTGATTGATCCCGACAAACCGGTGAGGCATCGCCGCCGCACGCATGGCATTAATCGCCGTGCCCAGGCTGCCATCAGTCCCGTTTTTGAAGCCAACCGGCATGGAGAGCCCTGACGCCATCTCACGGTGCGTTTGCGATTCCGTTGTACGCGCACCGATCGCCGACCAGCTGAAGAGATCGCCCAGATACTGTGGGCTGTTAGGATCCAGCGCTTCCGTAGCTAAAGGCAGGCCCATGTCGACCAGATTAACCAGCAATTCACGTGCAATGTGTAGCCCTGCTTCCATATCAAATGAGTTATCCATGTAAGGATCGTTGATCAACCCCTTCCAGCCAACGGTTGTGCGGGGTTTCTCAAAGTAGACGCGCATAACAAGATAGAGTTGATCACTCACCGTTTCGGAAAGGGTTTTTAAACGACGCGCATAATCAAGAGCGGCTTCTGTGTCATGAATAGAGCAAGGACCGCACACCACTAACAGGCGTGGATCGCGACCGGCAATGATATCGGCAATGGTCTGGCGCGATGCCGCGATTTGCGCCTGCTGCGCAGGGCTTAACGGAAACTTGGTTTTCAGCTCTTCAGGGGTGATCAACACTTGTTCATTCGCAATGTGAACATTGTTTAGCGCGTCTTTTTGCATCTTGCTGTCCTTTACACTCATTTATGCGTTTACAGGATCCTCACAGAGGATGTGACACTACTGTACCATAACTGATACACGCAACAACGCTGGATGTACAATTTATTTACCACTACCCATAAAAGCCTTGGCAAAATAAATTAAATACCAATAAAAACAATATATTAATAAAAAACAAATGAACTCAAAATTCACTGAATGTGTAAGCTTTACTATACACACAAGAATTTTACGTGGCGGTATCGCCTGTTAAGATAAGCGCATTCCCACAGAGAGGCAGAAATATGGTTCAGATCCCACCAACAATCCGGCTACGTCCTTTTCAGTTAAACGATGTCGAGGCATTTACCGCGGCGGTAAATGCCTCACTTGATACCCTTTTGCCCTGGATGAGCTGGGCACACGAAAACTATCAGCCTCATGAGGCCGAAAGCTGGATTCGCTTTACCCACTTACAACGGGCGGTACGAGAATCAGAAGAGTTTGCGATTGTGGATGCGCAGGATCGTCTGTTAGGCGGTGCTGGTTTTCGTTTTGCCAGCGAGCCGGGCGCGTTGTGTTCCCTCGGTTACTGGGTGCGCAGCGATGCACAGCGCCAGGGCGTGGCTACGCAGGCGGTGAAGTTATTACTGGAATTTGGCTTTGCGCGGCCGGATGTGCAGACAATCGAACTGCTGGCGGTGGAGAACAACTATGCCAGCCGGCGAGTGGCAGAAAAAAGCGGTGGGCGCTTTATCGATTACCGTTATGGCTTAATTGTCCTGGACAGCGGGCCAGTAAACGCGGCGATCTATCATTTTCAGCGCCCCTGATGTCAGGTCAGCCGGGCGTTCTCAGAGGCTATAAGCCTCAACATAAGCGATAAGCCAGTCGTCAACGGTCATGCTTTCATTTGTCCGCCAGACAATAACCATACCGTACTCAATCCGGTCCAGTTCGAATGCGCGTAACTCTCTGTAAAAATGACTATAACCTTTAATAAATCGCCCATCGCAGGATTCCACATCGACGCGTTGGTAAACGACCTTGCCCTCATAGTCAAAATAACTGAAGCCGATCTCTTTCATGTTCAGCCAGGGCATATCCACATCGACTAACGGGATATGCGGCTTAACTGCCGTGGCTTTCTGCTTCTTACGCGCCATTTCCTTTCTGTGTTCACGGCCAGCCCAGACAATGATGAGGTTCAGCGCCACCAGAATCAGGGCCGGACCATATAATCCAATGGCGAGAAACAGGGGAAACAACACGAACACCATGAGGGACCACAGCACGGTCAGAATGCGGCAAAGCCATAGATTGCTGTTGCCTTCCAGCGCATAGCGGGCTGAACGAAATGAGGCGATGGAAAGTAAAAATCCAGAAAGAAAAAAAAGAGCGTCCTTCACAACCTGTCCTTATGATAATGCGCACCTTCCCGGGCAACCCCTCTCATGGGCGAGACGACGAAAATCGGGGAGGCAATATTTATGCAGCCGCTCATGACAGCGTGCTTTTATTTTGCAGTACGGCCCTGTCTTCAACGCGCGAACGGCGGGACACATGTTACCTGAAAACACCGGCAGAGACGCCATCCCTTGCTGACGGGAGTGATCGTGATCGTCCTTCACGCCGGGATTCGTCATCCTAAATGACAATCCGCCTTGTCAGGCCGACAGACCCGGACTGCGGGCTGCATCGGGTAAGTCTTTTCTGTGAAAGCGTTTCTCTGGCAATAAAAAAAGGGGCTGGCATGCTGCCAACCCCTTGTTTGCTATTAACTTTTAGATGTCGCGTTAGCGATACCTTAGCTAAGACGCTCTTTGATACGAGCAGACTTACCAGTACGCTCACGCAGGTAGTACAGTTTGGCTTTACGCACAGCGCCACGACGTTTAACAGCGATGCTGTCAATTACCGGAGAGTGAGTCTGGAAGACACGCTCAACGCCTTCGCCGTTAGAAATTTTGCGAACAGTGAATGCAGAGTGCAGACCGCGGTTACGAATAGCGATAACCACGCCCTCGAATGCCTGCAGACGTTTTTTAGAACCTTCAACGACCCATACTTTCACTTCCACGGTATCACCCGGACGGAAGGAAGGTACGTCCTGTTTCATCTGCTCTTGTTCAATTTGCTTAATAATGTTGCTCATAATTAAATCTCTTATCCTGGGTAAACTGATAGTCAGGGAAGATTACTCTTCCGCATCATCGTTTTGTTGCTGGTGTTCCTGTTGGAACGCCTTAAGCAACCTTGCTTGCTCTTCAGTCAGAGCCAGGTTTTCCAGAAGTTCAGGTCTTCTCAGCCAGGTACGGCCTAGCGACTGTTTCAGGCGCCACTGGCGAATATCGGCATGGTTGCCCGACAGTAATACTGGCGGAACCTCCATCCCTTCTAACACTTCAGGTCGGGTATAGTGTGGACAATCCAGCAATCCCTCCGAGAACGAATCCTCATCGGCTGACGCCTGCTTGCCGAGTACTCCCGGAATGAACCGGGCGACTGCGTCAATCATCGTCATTGCGGGCAGTTCCCCACCGCTGAGAACGTAATCACCGATTGACCATTCTTCATCAATTTCGGTCTGGATTACGCGCTCATCAATCCCTTCATAGCGGCCACAAACAAGAATTAACTTGTCGCGTGACGCCAGTTCGCAAACGCCCTGTTGGTCCAGTTTGCGCCCCTGAGGTGAAAGATATATCACCCTGGCACCCTCTCCCGCCGCTGCTTTCGCTGCGGAGATGGCATCCCGTAAAGGTTGTACCATCATCAGCATTCCCGGTCCGCCACCATAAGGACGATCGTCCACAGTACGGTGCCGGTCGTGCGTGAAGTCACGTGGACTCCAGCTTTGAACGCTGAGCAGGCCATTTTTTACTGCCCGGCCAGTTACCCCGTAATCGGTAATAGCGCGAAACATTTCTGGAAACAGGCTAATTACACCAATCCACATTGTTTTCGCCGTTACGTTACCGTTTGATTCGGAGATCAAAAACCAGGATCCCAATCTACTTCAATAAGGCCAGTAGCGAGATCGACTTTCTTGATAACCTGTTCATCAAGAAACGGAATTAACCGCTCCTGTACACCAAACGCATCTTTCAGGTTTGCCTTCACGACGAGAACGTCGTTCGAACCGGTTTCCATCATATCGATGACTTTACCCAGCTCGTAGCCTTCAACGTTGACCACCTTGCAACCCATCAGGTCTTTCCAGTAGTACTCACCGTTTTCCAGCGCAGGCAGTTGCGTCGAGTCGACCTGAATTTCGCAATTGGTCAACTGTGCCGCCGCATCCCGATCGTCAATGCCTTTGACTTTGATGATCAGGTCCTGATTGTGGTGCTTCCAACTATCCAGTTCCACCTGCTGCCATTTACCGGCGCGCTGGATAAACCAGGGTTGGTAGTCAAAGATGCTTTCAGCGTCTTCAGTGGAGGAAAACACTTTGAGCCAGCCGCGAATGCCGTATGCAGCGCCCATTTTGCCCAATACAATCGGGTTAACAGGTGCCTGTGCGGCAAGTTGTCTGCTCATGCTCACCACCGTGACAGATTAAGCTGCTTTCTTTGCTTCTTTGATCAGCGCGTTAACGCGATCAGAAAGCGTTGCGCCCTGGCCAACCCAGTGCTCGATACGATCCAGATCCAGACGCAGTGCTTCAGCCTGACCAGAAGCGATCGGGTTGAAGAAACCTACGCGCTCGATGAAGCGACCGTTGCGTGCATTGCGGCTGTCAGTAACGACGACCTGATAGAACGGACGCTTTTTAGCGCCGTGACGTGCCAAACGAATTGTTACCATAACATCCTCTTCAGTTAATAAAACACCCGGCCCCCATCGAGGAACGGGGTCCGGGTGCTGTATAAAAAGCCCGAAAATTTTACTCATTTTGGCGCAAAAAGCAACCTAAACTGAGCCATCCCAGGCTTTTTTGTGGAACCCCTTAGCGTCCAGGGAAACCTGGCGGCATCATACCTTTCATGCCGCGCATCATTTTCGCCATTCCGCCCTTCTTCATTTTCTTCATCATCCGCTGCATGTCGTCGAACTGCTTTAATAAGCGGTTAACGTCCTGCACCTGCATACCGGAGCCGGTGGCAATACGGCGCTTACGTGAGCCTTTGATGATTTCTGGTTTTTCGCGCTCTTTGCGCGTCATCGAATTGATGATGGCTTCCATGCGCACCAGCACTTTGTCATCCATCTGCGATTTCACGTTGTCAGGCAGTTGCCCCATGCCCGGCAGCTTGCCCATCAGGCTCGCCATTCCGCCCATGTTGCGCATCTGCTTCAGTTGCTCAAGGAAATCATTGAGATCAAAACCGTCGCCGGTTTTCAGCTTCTTCGCCAGTTTTTCCGCTTGCGCACGGTCAACTTTGCTCTCGATATCTTCAATAAGCGAGAGGACGTCGCCCATACCAAGGATGCGTGAGGCAATACGGTCCGGATAAAACGCTTCCAGCGCATCGGTCTTCTCGCCCATCCCCATAAACTTGATTGGCTTGCCCGTGATATGGCGAATCGACAGCGCGGCACCGCCGCGCGCGTCACCATCCACTTTCGTCAGGATAACCCCGGTCAGCGGCAGCGCTTCATTAAAGGCCTTCGCGGTATTCGCCGCATCCTGACCGGTCATGGCATCCACGACAAACAGGGTTTCAACCGGATTAATCGCGGCATGAACCTGTTTAATCTCGTCCATCATCGCTTCGTCTACGTGCAGACGACCTGCGGTATCCACCAGCAATACATCGTAAAACTTGAGTTTGGCTTCACGCAGCGCGTTGTTGACGATATCAACAGGCTTCTGGCTCAGATCGGACGGGCAGAAATCCACCCCCACCTGCTGTGCCAGGGTTTCCAGCTGTTTGATCGCCGCCGGGCGATAAACGTCCGCGGACACCACCAGCACTTTTTTCTTGTGCTTTTCACGCAGGAATTTACCCAGCTTACCCACACTGGTGGTTTTACCCGCACCCTGCAGGCCCGCCATCAGCACGACAGCCGGCGGCTGCGCGGCCAGATCCAGCGCGTTGTTTTCTGCGCCCATCGCCGCAACCAGTTCATTGCGGACGATTTTGATAAATTCCTGCCCCGGCGTCAGGCTTTTATTGACGTCATGGCCCACCGCGCTTTCTTTTACGCGGTTAATGAAATCCCGCACCACCGGCAGCGCAACGTCAGCTTCCAGCAATGCCATGCGCACTTCGCGCAGCGTGTCTTTGATGTTGTCTTCAGTCAGCCTTCCGCGGCCGCTGATATTGCGCAGGGTTTGCGACAAACGATCGGTTAAATTGTCAAACATTGTCTCTCACTTAAAAAAAATCGCGAGGCGCCATATCGGCAGAATGCGGCGGATTATAACACGAAGCCGAGCCGATCTCTTCAATTCCACCTCAGATCGTTTGGAGCCTGCTTCGCCTGGCGCTATACTGCCCTTTTCCTTTATCTGACTGATGCCTGAAAGGAACTATGTCCGTTTTCGCGATTGTGGCGCTGTTCGCCTACTCCCTGAGTCTTGCACTCATCATCCCCAGCCTGTTGAAACGTCAAAGCGGCTGGCGTCGGTTAGCTGTGTTGTCGGCCTGTGTGGCGCTTGTCACCCACGCCGTCGCCCTGCAGCAACGAATTTTCGCTGTCGATGGCGGGCAAAACCTCAGCCTGCTGAATATTGGTTCGCTGGTCAGCCTGCTGATCTGTGCCATTATGACCATCGTTGCCTCACGGAATCGTGGCTGGTTACTGCTGCCGATTGTCTACAGCTTTGCCTTAATTAACCTGGCTTTTGCCACTTTTGTGCCGAACGCATTCATTACCCATCTCGAAACAACGCCAGGCATTATGATCCACATTGGCCTGTCGCTGTTTGCCTATGCCACGCTGATTATTGCGGCGTTGTATGCGTTACAGCTGGCATGGATTGACTACCAGTTGAAAAACAAAAAGCTGGCCTTCACGCAGGATATGCCACCGCTGCTGACCATTGAACGGAAGATGTTCCACATCACCCAGGTCGGCGTGGTGTTACTGACGCTGGTGCTGTGTACGGGCCTGTTCTATATGCACGATCTGTTCAGCGCCGAGAACGTGGATAAAGCCGTGCTGTCCATTATTGCCTGGTTTGTCTACATCGTTTTGCTCTGGGGCCACTATCATGAAGGCTGGCGCGGTCGCCGTGTGGTGTGGTTCAACTGCAGCGGCGCTGTGCTGCTGACGATGGCTTATTTCGGCAGTCGCGTGCTTCAGCATCTGCTTATTCACAGTTCTTAATCAAAAGGAAGTTTTGCGGTGGAACATGTTTCGACCACGACCCTGATTGTCACGCTCATCATCATGGTGTTGGTTTCAGCCTACTTTTCGGGTTCTGAAACCGGCATGATGACGCTCAATCGGTATAAATTGCGTCATCAGGCAAAAAATGGTCACCGCGCCGCCCGCCGCGTTGAAAAGTTGTTAAAGCGTCCCGATCGCCTTATCAGCCTGGTGCTCATCGGGAATAACCTGGTCAATATCCTTGCGTCCGCGATTGGCACCATTGTGGGAATGCGCCTGTATGGTGACGCCGGTGTGGCGATTGCGACGGGTGTTCTGACCTTTGTCGTGCTGGTTTTTGCAGAGGTGCTCCCTAAAACCGTTGCTGCGCTTTATCCAGAAAAAGTCGCCTATCCCAGTAGCTTTCTGCTGGGCCCGCTGCAGTACGTTATGCTGCCGCTGGTCTGGTTACTGAATACCATTACGCGTCTACTGATGCGTCTTGTCGGCATTCGGGCAGAAGGGGCTATCAGTTCCGCGTTAAGTAAAGAGGAACTGCGCACTATCGTTTATGAATCACGTACGCACATGTCCCGACGCAACCAGGACATGTTACTGTCCGTACTGGACCTGGAAAAGGTCAGCGTGGACGACATTATGGTGCCACGTAATGAAATCGTCGGCATCAATATCAATGACGACTGGAAATCCGTGATTCGTCAGCTCAGCCACTCACCGCACGGTCGTATTGTCCTGTTCCGCGACTCACTGGATGACTGCGTGGGCATGCTGCGCGTGCGTGAAGCCTGGCGCATGATGACGGAGAAAAAAGAGTTCACTAAAGAGATGTTGCTGCGTGCCGCTGATGAAATTTACTACATCCCGGAAGGCACTCCGCTTAACACGCAGTTGGTGAAGTTTCAGCGCAACAAGAAAAAGACCGGTCTGGTCGTTGATGAATATGGCGATATTAAAGGGTTGATCTCTATCGAGGATATTCTGGAAGAAATTGTTGGGGATTTCACTACGTCGATGTCGCCGTCACTGGCCGAAGAGGTCATGCCGCAAAACGATGGCTCGGTGCTCATTGAAGGCAGCGCCAATATTCGTGAGATCAACAAAGCTTTCAACTGGCAGTTACCCGAGCAGGAAGCGCGCACGATTAACGGCATGCTGCTGGAGGCGCTGGAAGAGATCCCCACCGTTAATACGCGAGTCCGGGTGAATCATTACGACGTCGATATCCTGGATGTGCAGGATAATATGATTAAGCAGGTGCGCATTACGCCACAGACGCCGCTTAAACAGTCTGTAGGCTCCTGAGCAGAATAAAGCCGCCTTTTAGGGCGGCTTTTTATTGGCCTGGCTCCTGCTTTTTGCATAAACGGCGAGCCGTAACCCAATAAAAAACGCCGCGTATGCGCGGCGTTTTTGTGAGAACAGTCCAGACTAGATGTGCAGCTCTTTCAGCTTTTCAGCAGGCAGTTTCAGATCGTCATTGTGGTTAACGCCGATCTCCTGTGCCAGCACATTACGGGCAATTTGCTGCGCTTCATCCAGCGAATGCAGCTTGTAACTCCCACACTGGTATTCATTCAGCTCAGGAATCTGGTTCTGATCTTTCACTTTCAGCACATCTTCCATCGCGCCTTTCCAGGCCTGTGCCACACGTTGCTCATCTGGCGCACCAATCAGGCTCATGTAGAAGCCGGTACGGCAACCCATAGGTGAAATATCGACAATTTCTACGCCATCGCCGTTGAGGTGGTTACGCATAAAACCTGCAAACAGATGCTCAAGCGTATGGATGCCACGTTCAGTCAGAATATCGATATTGGGGCGACAAAAACGCAGATCGAAAACGGTAATCGTATCGCCATGCGGCGTCTTCATGGTTTTTGCAACACGCACGGCGGGCGCGGCCATGATGGTATGATCTACAGTAAAACTATCCAGTAATGGCATACGTCACCTCTTAGTCTGAAAAATTTTTTATGAACGATGAAACTTTTCCGATCGCCCAGCGTCTGAATATATGAAAGACGCGCATTTGTTATCATCCATCCCTGACAACAGAGATGTTAATTTGGCCACAGTGATGTGGCCTTTTTCTTTTCTACCCTTCCCGGCTGGCCAGATAGGTTTCAAAATCCAGCGTATCACTCGCTTCGAGCTGCTGTTGCGCCGCAACAGATGCCTGCGCCTGTTGCGCAAAGTCTTCTGGCTTTAACACTTCCAGCGGCTCATTAACCAGCAGCTGACGATACTGTTCCGCCAGCATAATCCCCGTGCCCGTTACGCCGTGTTCTTTCATGGCATTCAGAATACGCGCCGAATAGGTTAGCTCAGGATCGTCAAAGGATGCTACCAGTTCATCGCAGACCTGCTGATATTCAGTGGTGCCCTGATTACTGTCCAGCGCTTCTGCGACGCGGCGCAGGTCGGCGAACAAGGTTTTGCCCACCTCGCGCAGTGAATATTCCGCCTCACCACATCCTACCGCAATCTTCAGGTCAGGCTTACGTCCTTCCAGCACCACGCGGTTCCAGTTCTGCCGGCTACATTGTAATTCATCAGCGCTCATTTCAGGCGCGTCTGCCAGCGTGCACCAGATCAGGAACAGATCGAGGAAGCGGACCTGATTCTCATCCACACCAACAGGTGAGAAGGGATTAATGTCCATGGAACGCACTTCAATGTACTCAATACCACCCCGTAACAGCGCATCTGATGGAGCTTCTCCGGAACGGGTAACGCGTTTCGGACGAATCGGCGCATAGAGTTCATTTTCAATCTGCAATACGTTGGTATTCAGCTGTAACCAGTTGCCCTCAGCATCCCGGGTGCCCATCTTCACAAAGTCTTCTGAAGGCGTTTTAATCGCTTTTTTCAGTGCGCTGACGTAACCCTCAAGGGAATTAAAGGTAATGCCCAATGCACTTTGTGACTTGTTGGTGTAACCCAGGTCGCTCAGACGTAACGATGTCGCGTAAGGCAGCCACAGCGTGCCTTTGTCATCGTGTTTAAACGGCAGTGCGCTTTCTTTGCCCTGCAGGAAGCTGGAGCAGATAGCAGGTGATGCGCCAAACAAATAAGGAATGACCCAGCCAAAGCGATAATAGTTACGAATCAGGCGCAGATAGCCCGCAGAAATCGTCTCTTTACCACTTTCGTAATCTTTTACGTCTGCCCATGCCTGCCAGAACGACAGCGGCAGAGAGAAATTATAGTGAATGCCGGAGATGGTTTGCATCAGCGCACCATAGCGGTTTTTAAGCCCCTGGCGATACAGCGTTTTCATCCGACCAATATTCGATGTGCCATACTGCGCCAGCGTAATCTTATTGGCGTCCTCAATCAGGCAAGGCATGCTGAAAGGCCACATGCGTTCGTCACCGAGCTCATCCGCAACATGGCGGTGGACATCGCGCAAAAACGCCAGCATATGCTCAATGCTGTGATCGACTGGGGTAATGAACTCCAACAGCGTCTCAGCAAAGTCAGTGGTGATCCAGTCATGCTTAAGCGCCGATCCGAGCGACGCAGGATGCGCAGTCGTTGCAAGATGTCCATCCGGCTGCACGCGCAACGTTTCACGTTCGATGCCACGACCAATGCCTTTTAATGCATCAGGATGCGCCTCCAGCCAGGATAACGCTTTTGATACGTCGGGGATCACATTAACCTCCGGCTGTGTGAATAATTTATTTTTGTTCAGCATAGTGTTAACCCTAGCCCCGAATCTGTACGAATCAATGCCACCATTCCATGCCCTGTAATGTGGCGGTCGCAATAACGATGTAACGCAGAGTTTTGCCAATCGCCAGAAACAGCACAGTGGGTAGCCAGGCAAAACGCAACCAGCCTGCAAGCACGCAGAGCAAATCACCCACTACCGGCAACCAACTCAATAACAAAGCCGCCGGCCCAAGCCGCTGCAACCATGCCATTGCTGTTTCATGCCATCGCCCCTGACGTTTTAACGGCAATAAGCGACCCAAAATTATGTTGGTCAAGCCACCCAGGGTATTCCCTAACGATGCGACTCCAATCAACCCGTAAACTGATGCGCTTTTCGCGATCAGCAATGCAACCAACAGCGCCTCTGAACTACCCGGAAGTAGCGTCGCACTAAGAAAGCTGCTGCTCAATAAAGACAGATATGCCAGCGTCTCGCTCACAGCAGACGGACATCAACCACGGCCATACCTGCGGCTTTCGCTGCCTGTACGCCAAAATCTGCGTCTTCAAATACCACACAACGCGCCGGTTCAACGCCCAGTAATGCCGCACAGCGCAGGAACGTCTCGGGCTCCGGTTTGTGGTGCTCGACGTCATCCGCCCCCACCACCGCCGAGAAGAGATCTCTGACACCCAGATGATTAAGAAGTGCATCTGCCATGGCGTGCTGGCTACCGGTGCCAACAGCCAGAGGTCGACGTCCGTGATAAGCCTTAACGACGTCCATTAACGGAAGCGGCTGGACATTTTCCAGCAGCATCGCTTTCACTGCCGCCGTTTTTTCTGCGGCAAGCAGATAAGGATCGTGATCGGCGTTATTGGTTTCGACAATTAGCTGCGCCAGCCGCCATGATGGCGCACCATTGAAATCCATCATGCGCGCTTCATCAAACGTTAAGCCATAACGCGTCAGCACCTGACGCCACGCTTTTCGATGTGTCGGTTCTGTATCAAGAATAGTCCCGTCCATATCGAAAATCAGGGCGTCGTATTGATCGTAGATTGTCACAGAGGACCTCCAACAAATGAGCCACTACTTTAGCTGAATGTGCGTAGGTTGTCGCCAGGCGGGATGAACAGCAAATGCTTTGAAAGCATTAGCTATTTTAGTTTTCAGATAAAGGTGATCGTGATGGAAAGCCTGTAACCCTTCGAATTTCCAATGGTTTTAGCAGGAAAGCAGAACGTAAGCATTATGTTAAGAAAGCCGAAGTGCCTGCCATCCGGGACAGAAAGTTTACGTCGCGATAAACACGATATTCCCTACAAAATCAGCCTGATCGAGAGAAATTCAATACTATGTTTATGACTAAAACGGTTAAGTTGGCGTTCTGGATTGCGACGGTAAGGCTGGATGTTACGCACCTGCTGCACCAGGAAGACGTTGAATGAAATACACGACGACAATCCTTGCTTTTGCGTTTTGCACGCGTGGCGAGGTTGTGTGGACTGTCAGGTGGAGCGCAGAGAGAAGGCGTTTGAAGATTAATCTCGGTATACCGGGAGGATGATTCGGCGGGACCTTACTCTTCGGGCCGTTGCTGACGCAACGCTGGTTCTGACTCACAGACTGAATGGCTTACAGACCAGGAACACATGTTCGTACTGAAAAGTAGGGTGCATCCGGGAGGATGATTCGGCTGACGCCTTACCCTTCGGGCCGTTGCTGTCGCAACGTTATCCTCCCTGGTTCTGACTGACAGGCTGAATGGCTTACAGACCAGGAACACATGTTCGTACTGAAAAGTATGGTGCATCCGGGAGGATTCGAACCTCCGACCGCTCGGTTCGTAGCCGAGTACTCTATCCAGCTGAGCTACGGATGCATTTAGAAAGCTTTATGGGACGGCAGAAGCCAGTCTGGGGATAATACGAAGAATGGTGCGTCCGGGAGGATGATTCGGCTCGCGCCTTACCCTTCTGTCCGTTGCTGACGCAATGCTGGTTCTGACTGACAGGCTGAATGGCTTACAGACCAGGAACACATGTTCGTACTGAAAAGTATGGTGCATCCGGGAGGATTCGAACCTCCGACCGCTCGGTTCGTAGCCGAGTACTCTATCCAGCTGAGCTACGGATGCATTTAGAAAGCTTTATGGGACGGCAGAAGCCAGTCTGGGGATAATACGAAGAATGGTGCGTCCGGGAGGATGATTCGGCTCGCGCCTTCCCCTTCTGTCCGTTGCTGACGCAATGCTGGTTCTGACTGACAGATTAAATGGCTTACAGACCAGGAACACACGTCCACACTGAAAAGTATGGTGCATCCGGGAGGATTCGAACCTCCGACCGCTCGGTTCGTAGCCGAGTACTCTATCCAGCTGAGCTACGGATGCATTTAGAAATCTTTTATGGAACGGCAGAAATCAACCTGGGGATAATACGAAGAATGGTGTATCCGGGAGAATGATTTGGCTGGCGCCTTACCCTTCGGGCCGTTGCTGTCGCAACGTTATCCTCCCTGGTTCTGACTGACAGATTAAATGTCTTACAGACCAGGAACACACGTCCATACTGGAAAGTATGGTGCATCCGGGAGGATTCGAACCTCCGACCGCTCGGTTCGTAGCCGAGTACTCTATCCAGCTGAGCTACGGATGCATTATGAAATTCTTGTACAACGCAGGGTGCTAACGACTCACCATGAAGGAATTGCTAATTCACTTTACAACTCTGTTCCGATACCGTTCTCTGCTGGCGCGTAGCCTTGCATCAACGTGTCCATATTTAACGATATGGTGCATCCGGGAGGATTCGAACCTCCGACCGCTCGGTTCGTAGCCGAGTACTCTATCCAGCTGAGCTACGGATGCATCGGAAATGGCGGTGAGGGAGGGATTCGAACCCTCGATACAGCTTTTGACCGTATACTCCCTTAGCAGGGGAGCGCCTTCAGCCTCTCGGCCACCTCACCTTACGCGTTCTTCCGAACTGTGCTTCTGAACTTTGTTTCCGCTCATCGGCACTGCGTGGCGCACATATTACTTTCCCGGACTTATAAGTCAAACAATTTTTCGGAAGGTTTTTTCTGTTTGCACAAATGACAGGCAATTGGGACAAAATGACGGCAAAAAGAGTGAATAATCAACAATGAAAGATGATGAAGTTAACAAAAATGAGCGATAAACAGAAAAAAGGAAATTAAGCGGCGGGAGGAAAAAGGGGAGCGTCTCGCACAGGTGCGAGACGCAGAATCTGTCAGACGTTAGTTTGTTGCGTTTTTTCGGCCTGGATGCGCTGGTAAATCTCTTCGCGATGCACAGACACTTCTTTGGGTGCGTTAACACCAATACGGACCTGGTTACCTTTGACGCCCAGCACCGTTACAGTCACCTCATCGCCAATCATGAGGGTTTCACCAACTCGACGAGTTAGAATAAGCATTCTTTGCTCCTTGAAAGATTAAAAGAGTCGGGCTCATACAGCTTCCCGGCGTTATCCATCACTTAACGCTGTACACAGGTTATGAGAAATACACCATTGCACATCAACGCGCCAATACATTCTGCTGATAAATAGTTTAGCCGAAATACGCTACATCAACCCGACTTTGTCACTAGCAAATTTAACACCGTATTAAAAAGCGCCGGAACACCAGTTCTGACGCTTGCTACGATGAATTATTTTATTTCATCACAGACGGCTCGAAACCCATCCTTCAACACCTGCCAGCGCACCTTTCAGTGCCGTAGCATCACTGCCACCTGCCTGCGCCATATCAGGTCGACCACCGCCTTTCCCGCCCACTTTCGGGGCGAGTTCAGCAATCAGCTCTCCCGCTTTTACGCGGTCGGTAAGATCTTTTGTTACGCCAGCAATCAATGACACTTTGCCCTCAGCGACAGTGGCCAGAACAATGATGGCCGAACCCAGCTGATTTTTAAGATCATCAACCATAGTACGCAACATTTTTGGATCGGTGTTACTGAGCTCCGTTACCAGCAGCTTCGCGCCTTTCACATCAATGGCGTTGTTGCCAAGCTGGGCACTTTCCTGCGCCGCCTGCTGATCGCGCAACTGCTGTAATTCTTTTTCCAACGACCGCACGTGATCAACCAGCCCACGCACTTTGTCATTCAGGTTGCTGCTGTTGGCTTTCACCAACTGAGCAATGTCCTGTAACTGACTGCTCTGGGCATAAACCTGCGCCAGTGCTGCTTCACCCGTGACCGCTTCAATGCGGCGAATACCGGCTGCGCTACCCGATTCAGCCTGAATACGGAACAGACCAATATCCCCCGTACGTGCAGCGTGCGTACCACCACAGAGTTCAACAGAGAAATCGCCCATGGTCAGTACACGCACGCGTTGGTCATATTTCTCGCCAAACAGCGCCATTGCGCCTTTCGCCTTCGCCGCCTCAAGATCCATCACGTCGGTTTCTACCGGTAAGTTGCGACGGATTTGCGCGTTCACAATGTCTTCGACCTGACGAATCTCCTGAGGTTTCATGGCCTCAAAATGAGAGAAGTCAAAACGCAGGTATTTATCGTTAACCAGAGAGCCTTTCTGTGCGACGTGCTCACCCAGCACCTGACGCAATGCAGCATGCATTAAGTGCGTTGCGGAGTGATTCAGACGGATACGTGCACGACGTGCTTCATCAACCACCGCCTCCACGCGGTCGCCAATGCGCAGCTGACCGCTGCTCACTTTGCCAATATGCCCAATTGCCTGGCCATATTTCTGCGTATCCTGAACCTGGAATTCAACGTTATTGCCTTTCAGCACACCGGTATCGCCAACCTGACCACCCGACTCGCCATAGAAAGGCGTTTCATCCAGCACTACCACCGCATCCTGCCCTGCCGAAACGACGTCAACCGCTTCACCTGCGACGAACAGCCCTTTCACCGTCGCGGCCAGGTCCAGTTGGTCATAGCCTTTAAAGGATGAGGCCGCATCTGTGCGGATGACATTGCTGTAGTCAGCGCCGAAGCCGCTGGCTTCACGGGCCCGTTGACGCTGTTGTTCCATGGCTTTTTCAAAACCGGCTTCGTCAATTTTGAGATTACGCTCACGGCAGACATCGGCCGTTAAATCGGCAGGAAAACCAAAGGTATCGTACAAACGGAAGACAGTTTCACCATCCAGCGTATCGCCTTTCAGTTTAGCCAGTTCGTCATCAAGCAGGGCCAGGCCACGCTCCAGCGTTTTCGCAAACTGCTCTTCTTCGCTCTTCAGAACATTTTCAACCTGAGCCTGTTGGCGCTGCAGCTCTTCGCCAGCCGCCCCCATCACCTCAATCAGTGGCGCAACCAGTTTGTAGAAGAACGCCTCTTTCGCACCCAACATGTTGCCGTGACGCACTGCACGACGAATGATACGGCGCAGAACATAACCGCGGTTTTCGTTCGACGGGATCACGCCATCCGCAATCAGGAATGCACAGGAGCGAATATGATCGGCAATAACGCGCAACGACTTATTGCTCAGATCGGTCGCACCAGTGACCTCAGCAACCGCGTTAATCAGCTTCTGGAACAGATCGATTTCATAGTTGGAATTCACATGTTGCAGGACCGCCGTGATGCGTTCCAGCCCCATTCCGGTATCTACCGACGGCTTAGGTAATGGCAGCATGGTGCCATCCGCCTGACGGTTAAACTGCATGAAGACGATGTTCCAGATTTCGATGTAACGATCGCCGTCCTCTTCAGGACTGCCTGGCGGTCCGCCCCAGATATGATCGCCATGATCGTAGAAAATCTCGGTGCAGGGACCACAAGGACCCGAGTCCCCCATCTGCCAGAAGTTATCTGACGCGTAAGCACTGCCCTTGTTGTCGCCAATACGGATAATACGTTCGCGCGGAACACCAATATCATTGGCCCAGATGTCGAACGCTTCGTCATCGGTTTCATAGACAGTAACCCAAAGGCGCTCTTTCGGCAGCCTGAACCATTGGTCACCGGTCAGCAGTTCCCAGGCATAGGCAATGGCTTCTTTTTTGAAATAGTCGCCGAAGCTGAAGTTGCCCAGCATTTCAAAAAAGGTGTGATGGCGTGCGGTGTAACCGACGTTTTCAAGGTCGTTATGCTTCCCGCCCGCACGAACGCAACGCTGCGACGTGGTGGCGCGGGTATAGTCACGCTTGTCCTGACCGAGAAACACATCTTTAAACTGGTTCATTCCGGCGTTAGTAAACAGTAACGTCGGATCGTTGTTCGGTACCAGGGAGCTGCTTGCTACAACCTGATGTCCCTTACTATTGAAAAAGTCGAGAAACGCTTGACGGATCTCAGCAGTGCTCTTGCTCATATATATCCTGGAATCACGCTAACGAAAGGTCCTTCTTTATCAGGCGTACCGCGTTATCACGGCAGCAAGCTTAAGGAACCAAAAGGGGTAAGATAAATATTCTTCGGAGGGAAGTAAAATCACATCGGCCTTTAGTCGTCAAAATTTCTGAAAACCTGCTGAATATCTTCACTCAGAAAGCCTTTTGCATGCAGATAGCGTTGCACTTTTGCTTTTTCTTTCCATTCGGTCGGCAACGGATGGCCAAATTTCTTTTCTGCCAGTTCCGCTGCGCAGGCTGACCAGTCGATCTCCGTCTCTTCCATGGCGAGATCAATCGCATCACGGCTTATGCCCTTTTGCCCCAGCTCAAGCCGGATCCGTTGTGGGCCAAAGCCTTTACGGCTGCGGCTCTGAATAAATCGCTCTGTGAAGCGCTCATCGTTCAGCCAGCCATTTTCGCTGCACCAGTTGATGACCCTTTCCAACAGCTCGGGAGTGATAATTTCAGGTTCTTTTTGTTTTATCCACGCACTGCGCTGGGCAGATAACTGCAGTTTTTGTTTGAGCTCTTCGCGACTGTGATCGCGCTGACCCAGCAGGCGCATTGCCCGATCGAGCAGGCGTGAAAAAGAGATAACGTGTGGCTGAGGTTGTTCAGACATACTGCGCACCTTTAACAAACGGAAAGAGAGTATGGAGGCAGAGGAGGAAAGAGGAAAGGCAAGTGAGAGGTTAACGTCAAACGGGAGCAGATTTCTCTGCTCCCGTTTCAGGCATTAATAGTCTTCGTTTGCTTCGCTGGCTGCATTCTCAACGTCGTCAGCGGAGAAGTCCGCTGCGTCGTTTTGCTCAGCGCCGTTGAGCAACATGTCGCGCAGTTTCAGGTCAATTTCGTTCGCGACAGCCGCATTTTCCTTGAGGAAGTTGCTGGCGTTTGCCTTACCCTGACCAATTTTATCGCCTTTATAGCTGTACCAGGCACCCGCTTTTTCAATCAGCTTGTGCTTCACACCGAGGTCTACCAGCTCGCCAAAGGTGTTGATCCCTTCGCCATACATGATTTGGAACTCAGCCTGCTTAAAGGGCGCAGCAATTTTGTTCTTAACCACTTTAACGCGGGTTTCACTACCGACGACGTTGTCACCCTCTTTGATGGCGCCAATACGGCGGATATCAAGGCGAACTGACGCGTAGAACTTCAGTGCGTTACCGCCGGTGGTGGTTTCCGGATTACCGAACATCACACCAATTTTCATACGAATCTGGTTGATGAAGATCAGCAGCGTATTCGACTGTTTCAGGTTACCGGCCAGCTTACGCATCGCCTGGCTCATCATACGCGCCGCCAGGCCCATATGTGAGTCACCGATTTCGCCTTCAATTTCGGCTTTTGGTGTCAGGGCAGCAACGGAGTCGACGATAATCACGTCAACGGCACCGGAGCGCGCCAGCGCGTCACAGATTTCCAGCGCCTGTTCACCCGTATCGGGCTGTGAACACAGCAGGTTATCGATATCAACGCCCAGTTTCTTGGCGTAGACCGGATCCAGTGCGTGTTCAGCATCGATAAAGGCACAGGTTTTACCTTTACGCTGTGCGGCAGCAATCACCTGCAGCGTCAGCGTGGTTTTACCCGAGGCTTCAGGACCGTAGATCTCGACGATACGGCCCATCGGCAATCCACCCGCACCTAATGCGATATCCAGTGACAGGGAGCCTGTTGAGATGGTTTCCACATCCATTGAGCGGTCTTCACCCAAGCGCATGATGGAGCCTTTACCAAATTGCTTCTCAATCTGGCCGAGCGCGGCAGCTAAAGCCTTCTGTTTGTTTTCATCAATTGCCATTTCTACTCCTAATCATGCCGGGTAAACACGCACACATGGTGCCTGTGCACTTTCTGTTGCGAATAATTATACTGTATAGTCATACAGTATCAAGTTTAATTTTTCAGAAATTTACTGGCCAATGTCTGCAGCGCCCAGGCAACCGACTGACGGCGCACCGCATCACGGTCACCGTCAAACTGCTGGCGAAAAGCCATGACAATATCGTCGGGGCCGGCAAAGCCAAACCACACCGTTCCCACGGGTTTGTCTTCACTGCCCCCCTCCGGGCCAGCAATGCCGCTCACGGAAATGGCGTAATCGGCCCGCGCCTGCTGCCGGGCACCGACAGCCATTTCGCGCACTACGGCTTCACTGACCGCGCCAGATTGCGCCAGTGAGGCGGCACTGACGCCGACTAATTCCTGCTTGGCTTCATTACTGTAGGTCACGAATCCCCGTTCAAACCAGGCCGAGCTTCCACTGATGTCCGTAAACACCTTGGCGATCCAGCCGCCGGTGCAGGATTCGGCGCAGGTCACCGTAGCATTACGCTGCTTCAGCGCCTCACCAATCTGCGTACTCAACGTCTGCAACTGCGAATCATTCATTTTGTCGCTCCCTGTCAACGAGTACTGAACATGGTGCAAGCCCTGCCCTTTTTCAAGCGCCTGGGGTAAAGCAATGCAGAAATTGCGTGTGACTATCCAGATATTTTAGCGATTACGTGTCGCCACCATGAAAAGCCGGGGAAACGCCAGTAAGACCTTGCCGTCCTGCCGCGCCGGATACGCGGTCATGAGGCACTGGTGATAGGCGGCCAGAAACTGTTCCTGTTCAGATACGCTAAGTGGCGCAAGAAACGGACGCAGCCCGGTGGCTTTCAACCAGTGGATGATGGCCTGGGCATTATCCATAACGTGATAATAGGTGGTCCGCCAGATATCAACGGCACACCCGGTCGTTGTCAGCACATCGTAATAGTGTTCAGTTGAAGGTAATCGCTTGCGCTCGGCCGCCTGCGCGCTGATTTTGTCACGCCACGGCCCGGAAGTGGCCACATCTCGCATTAACTGATGTGAAGGCTCATCCAGATTATCAGGCATCTGGACGGCCAGCGTACCGCCGGGTGCCAGCTGATTTACGAGATGTGGTAAGAGCGAAGAATGACCGCCCAGCCACTGTAGCGAGGCATTCGCATAGATAACCTGCTGTGGAATCGCGGCCTGCCAGGTGGCGATATCAGCCTGAATAAATGCGCATTGTGGTAGACGTTCACGCGCCTGCTCCAGCATGGCAGCAGAACTGTCGAGGCCCGTAATCTGCGCCTGTGGCCAGGCATCGACAAGCAGCTCGGTACTGTTGCCGGGGCCGCACCCCAGATCGGTAACGAAACGGACATCTTCAACCCTGATTCTGGACAGTAATTCCTGAGCCGGTCGTGTTCTTTCGGCTTCGAACTTGCGATACAGCGTGGGATCCCAGTCTTGCATAACGTTTCACCTCTCATGCGCTCCGGACACACAGAACATAGACGTATAAATACGCATAAAGTGCCCGTTCAGGCAACAAAAGGGATAATGTCCGGGGAGCTGTGAACGGATTGTGGCAGGGCCGGTGAGTACCGGTAACGCATCAGGGCGACGTGAGGACACATGAAATCGGGCGCGCTGGGCGCCCAATACCATCAGTTCTTTTTGACAAACTCAGACTTCAGCTTCATCGGACCGAATCCGTCAATTTTACAATCGATATTGTGGTCGCCTTCTACCAGCCGGATACTCTTCACGCGGGTGCCAATCTTCAGCACAGAAGAGCTGCCCTTCACCTTGAGATCCTTGACAACCGTTACGCTGTCGCCATCTGCCAGTATATTGCCGTTAGCATCGCGAACGACCTGTTCCTGAGCGCTGTCGCTGCCTTCAGCTTGCGTCCAGATATGACCACACGACGGACAGTTTAGGTTCTCAGCATCCTGCCAGGTGTAATCAGCCTGGCAAACGGGACAAGCAGGTAAAGACATAACGACTCCAGATAATAACGGCGGCACAAAATACAGGGCCGCCATCATATAGCCTTACAGTTAATAAGGGTAGTATTAAAACAGCGAGCCCTTGCGCGCCTTGCTGACCGCTTCACCCAACTGCCACACAGCCATCGCATAATGCGTGCTGTTGTTATAACGCGTAATGGCATAGAAGTTAGGTAAACCGTACCAGTACTGATAACTGGTGCCTAAATCCAGCCGCAGCAGGCTGACCTGATCATTGCCGTCCAGCGGACCCTGGGGAGAAAGTCCTGACGCGGCCAGCGTACTGACGCTGTAACGGGTCTTAAAGCCATTCTCCAGCATCGGTGCCTGGCCGCTGGCCGGCACGGCCACATTCTCGCCAGGACGCCAGCCATTCTGCTGAAAATAGTGCGCGACGCTGCCTATCGCATCGACCGGATCCCATAAATTAATATGGCCATCACCATTGAAGTCGACAGCGTAAGCTTTGTAGGACGATGGCATGAACTGGCCATAGCCCATCGCACCGGCAAACGATCCTTTGAGATCGAGTGGATCGTCTTTTTCATCACGCGCCATCAGCAAAAAGGTTTCCAGTTCGCTGCTGAAATAGGCAGAACGGCGTGGATAATCAAAGGAGAGCGTAGCCAGTGCATCCAGAATACGGGTTTTGCCCATAACACGGCCCCAGCGCGTTTCGACGCCAATAATGCCGACGATAATTTCCGGCGGAACGCCATAGACCTGCTGCGCGCGCTGCAGAGCATCCTGATATTGATTCCAGAACGCCACGCCATTTTGTACGTTATCCGGCGTAATAAACTTATCGCGATAGCGGATCCAGGCCCCGTTAGGCCCACTTGGTGGTGTATACGAGGGAGCCTGGCGATCCATCAGACGCAGGACATAATCCAGTCGTTTTGCCTGGCCGATGATGGCGTGCAGTTGCTGACGGTCAAAGCCGTGCTTCGCCACCATTTTATCAATAAATTGTTCTGCAACAGGGTTACTGGCGAAATCACCAAACATCGGTTGAACCGCATGTGCGGGTTCCAGTAAAAATCCGCCTTTCGGCGCAATCAGTTCCGCAGGAGGCTGCGGCTGCGGCTGCGGCTGCGAAGTGTGTGGCTTACTGCTACAGGCGGCAAGCAGGGCAAAAAGCGGAAGAAGAGCAAGCTTAGAACGCATTGGATATCCATATAACAAGCCAGACCAGGGATGTTAATGTTAATCGTTCAGCAGGAAGACATACAAACGTGATCGTATAAAAAATCGCTTTTTTTACCGCTGCATCGGCACGTTTTGTGAAGTGGCCCGAACGCTGAGGCCTCCCTTTACTGACGCGCTTTCTGTCACCCCGCGGCTTTGTTAAGTTCATGACTCGCCGTGGCAACCCTGATGATGCAGAAGCCGTAAACTGGTAAGATTCCTGCACGGTACAGACGTCCCTGTCTGTCTCTCTGTTAAACCACCACCTTGACCGTGACGGGCAAAAGGAAGAGTCAACCTTGAGTAAAGATGAGATGAAAAAAGCAGAGCAAATGGACTTGAGCACCCATACGCCAATGATGCAGCAGTATTTACGCCTCAAGGCCGAGCATCCTGACATCCTGCTGTTTTATCGCATGGGCGATTTCTATGAGCTGTTTTACGACGATGCGAAACGCGCCTCTCAGTTATTAGACATTTCCTTAACCAAGCGCGGTGCCTCGGCGGGCGAACCGATCCCTATGGCCGGTGTCCCGCATCATGCGGTTGAAAATTATCTGGCGAGGCTGGTGCAACTCGGTGAGTCGGTCGCCATCTGTGAACAAATTGGCGACCCGGCGCTCAGCAAAGGGCCGGTCGAACGTAAGGTCGTCCGCATTGTTACCCCAGGCACGATCAGTGATGAGGCACTCTTGCAGGAGCGGCAGGATAACCTGCTGGCCGCTGTGGTGCACGGTGCGCGCGGCTATGGTTATGCCACGCTGGATATCAGTTCAGGCCGGTTTCGTCTGAGTGAGCCCATGGATCTGGAAACCATGGCAGCCGAACTGCAGCGAACCAATCCTGCCGAACTCCTTTACCCGGAAGATTTTTCGCCGATGTCGCTCATCGATCAGCGTCGTGGTCTGCGCCGTCGTCCTTTGTGGGAATTTGAAATTGATACCGCGCGTCAGCAGCTTACTTTGCAGTTTGGTACGCGGGATTTAAACGGTTTTGGTGTGGAGCAGGCCCATCTCGGCCTGCGCGCGGCGGGTTGTCTGCTGCAGTATGTCAAAGATACCCAACGGACCAGCCTGCCACATATCCGCGCCATCAGCATGGAACGTCAGCAGGACAGCATCATCATGGATGCCGCCACCCGACGTAATCTCGAAATTACCCAAAACCTTGCAGGCGGTACCGAGAACACCTTAGCCGCGGTGCTGGATAAAACCGTCACGCCAATGGGCAGCCGGATGCTAAAACGCTGGCTGCATATGCCGTTGCGTGACAGCAGCGTCATCGCGAAACGACAGGAATCAATCGCCGAGCTGCAGGCGCTGAGCGACGTGCTTCAGCCCGTTCTGCGCCAGGTCGGTGATTTGGAGCGTATTCTGGCCCGCCTGGCGCTACGCACGGCGCGTCCACGCGATCTGGCGCGCATGCGCCATGCGTTTCAGCAGTTGCCGGAACTCAACGATCTGCTGGCAAACGCCGGGTCCGCCCACCTGAAAACCCTGCGTACCCAGATAGGTGACTTTAGCGACCTGCGCACACTGCTTGAGCAGGCCGTTGTCGAATCCCCACCGGTATTAATCAGAGATGGCGGGGTGATCGCCCCGGGTTATCACGCTGAGCTGGACGAGTGGCGCGCCCTGGCGGATGGCGCGACGGATTATCTGGATCGCCTGGAGATCCGCGAACGTGAAAAACTCGGTCTGGACAGCCTGAAAGTCGGTTTTAACGGCGTGCACGGTTATTACATTCAGGTCAGCCGGGGTCAGAGCCATCAGGTGCCTATTCACTATGTCCGCCGTCAGACTCTTAAGAATGCTGAACGCTATATCATTCCCGAGCTGAAGGAGTATGAAGACAAGGTCCTGACGTCAAAGGGCAAAGCACTGGCGCTGGAGAAAAGCCTGTATGAAGGCCTGTTTGATCTGCTGCTGCCGCACCTTGAAGCGTTACAGTCAAGTGCGGCGGCGCTGGCCGAACTGGATGTACTGAGTAACCTCGCGGAACGCGCATGGACGCTAAACTACTGCCGTCCCACGCTGCACGACAAGCCCGGGATTAAAATCACCGCCGGCCGCCATCCGGTAGTGGAGCAGGTCCTGAAAGAACCTTTTATCGCCAACCCGCTCTCGCTGGCACCACAACGCCGCATGTTGATCATCACAGGCCCGAATATGGGCGGTAAAAGTACCTATATGCGTCAGGCTGCGTTAATCGCGCTGATGGCCTGGATCGGCAGTTTCGTTCCCGCCGAAGAAGTGGTCATTGGTCCACTGGATCGTATCTTCACCCGTGTGGGCGCAGCAGATGATCTGGCCTCCGGCCGCTCGACATTTATGGTCGAAATGACGGAAACGGCCAATATTCTGCACAACGCGACAGAAAACAGCCTGGTCCTGATGGATGAAATCGGCCGCGGCACCTCTACGTATGACGGCTTGTCGCTTGCCTGGGCTTGTGCGGAAAATCTGGCGAATCGAATCAAAGCGATGACCCTGTTTGCAACGCACTACTTTGAACTGACGACCCTGCCTGAGAAACTGGAAGGCGTGGTTAACGTTCACCTGGATGCGGTAGAACATGGCGATACGATTGCGTTCATGCACAGTGTGCAGGACGGTGCCGCCAGTAAAAGCTACGGGCTGGCCGTGGCCGCGCTGGCTGGCGTGCCAAAAGAGGTGATTAAACGCGCGCGTAATAAGCTGAAAGAGCTCGAAACGGTTTCCAGTCAATCCGCAACCTCAAACGTTGACGGCTCGCAGTTGCCGTTGCTGGTGGAAGAAACGTCTCCCGCCGTAGAAGCGCTGGAAGCACTGGATCCCGATACGCTGACACCGCGCCAGGCGCTGGACTGGATTTACCGCCTTAAAGCACTGGTCTGATGACGGCCGCCCTTTCGCGGGGCGGCTACGGACTTCCCGTTACGCATTTCTCTGTGCCCGCTTTCTTTATCCCTGCTGGCGCATCCTTCTGCTACCGCTTTACGCGATTACAGGCTGATAAAGCGGTGTCATAATGCTGTCGTGTGCCTGTCGTGCTGCGATCGTGTTTCTGTCGACACTTACCGGCGATGCTGCAAACCGATTGTTTACTCTTTCGGAGACTCATTATGCGTAACCTGAACAACGTCAGAGAATATCGTCTGGCACGTGCCTGGTCACAGGAACAACTGGCTGAAATGGCCGGCCTCAGCACCCGAACCATACAGCGCATCGAAAACGGGGATCCGCCCAGCCTGGAAACATTGAGCGCACTGGCGGCCGTGTTTGAGATTAACGTGACCGATCTGACCGATGCCCCTGCGAATAACGGTGAAGCGCTGGACAGCTACATTTCTGACGCCCGCCAGCAGCTCGCTGCCGAGAGCCGGTTTTACCGTTCTCTGTTTAGCGCTGTGGTGGTATGCGCATTGCTGTATGTCCTGAACTACTTTACGGCGCCCAATGACCGCTGGTCACTCTGGGTCGCCGCCATTTGGGGCGCCTTACTGCTCGTCAGAGCATTACGTCTGTTTATATTTAAGGATGCGATCCGCCGCTGGCAGCAAAAACGGCTGCAAAAATTATTGCGCAGGCAGGGCTAACTTCCGCCGGTTGCACATCTCTGTTACACCACACTGCGGGAAAAGCCTATGAACTGGTATCGTCAGGACGCGTTTGCTGTTCGTCTGGAATGGGGGATCCCGGCCATTGATCATCTTGCCGGGGACGTGGATATCATCGTGATTATTGACGTGATGTCCTTTTCTACCTGTGTCAGCGTGGCAGTGGAGAACGGGGCGCGCGTCTATCCTTATCCTTGGAAAGATCACTCTGTCACGCAGTATGCGCAGTCCGTCGGTGCCATCGCGGCTAACAGCGACAGGCGATTCAGTGGCGAGGGCTACAGTCTGTCACCGCGAACGTTACTCAGTGTTCGTCCGGATGAAAAACTGGTGCTGCCCTCTTCTAATGGCTCCGCAACCTGCTTCAGGGCGCGGGAACGGGGCGTCCCCGTGCTGACAGGCTGCCTGAGAAACCTGACCGCAACGGCCGAAGCCTGCCGCGCCTTCAGCCGTATTCTGATTGTCCCCTGTGGCGAACGTTGGCCAGACGGGAGCCTTCGCCCCTGTATTGAGGATTATGTGGTAGCGGGGGGAATCATTGCCGCGCTGGCACAACGCACGCTTTCACCTGAAGCGCAGACCGCTGTCGCCGCCTGGCACGCTCATCAGGCCCAGAATTTCGCGGCACTGTTTCACTGCGCGTCCGCAGTCGAGCTGATACAAAGAGGCTTTCCGGACGATGTGACGCTTTGCCTGACAAAAGATGCCGCCCGTCAGCCCTGTTTTCTGACAGGGAAGTATTTTGCCGGACAGGCTTAAGCGTAAATAACAAACAAAAAAAAGCGATGGGGGTTACCCATCGCTTTCTGTTGACGTGCCGTGTTCAGCTTATTCGCGGAACAGTGCTTCAATGCTGAGGCCCTGACCTTGCAGGATTTCGCGCAGACGGCGCAAACCTTCAACCTGAATCTGGCGCACACGCTCGCGGGTTAAACCGATCTCACGGCCAACATCCTCAAGCGTTGCCGCTTCATAGCCCAACAGGCCGAAACGACGAGCCAGCACTTCGCGCTGCTTGGCGTTCAGTTCGAACAGCCATTTAACGATACTTTGCTTCATATCGTCGTCTTGCGTGGTATCTTCTGGGCCGTTGTCTTTTTCATCGGCCAGGATATCCAGCAGCGCTTTCTCAGAATCGCCCCCTAAAGGAGTATCAACTGAGGTAATACGTTCGTTGAGACGCAACATACGGCTTACGTCATCAACCGGTTTATCCAGTTGTTCTGCAATCTCTTCCGCACTCGGCTCGTGGTCGAGCTTGTGAGAAAGTTCACGCGCAGTACGCAGATAAACGTTCAATTCTTTCACAATGTGGATCGGCAAACGAATTGTCCGGGTCTGGTTCATGATTGCCCGTTCAATGGTCTGACGAATCCACCAAGTGGCATACGTTGAGAAACGGAATCCACGTTCTGGATCAAATTTCTCAACGGCGCGAATCAAGCCGAGGTTACCTTCCTCAATCAGGTCCAGCAGGGCCAGACCGCGATTGCTGTAACGTCGTGCAATCTTCACCACCAGTCGTAAGTTACTTTCGATCATGCGGCGACGAGAAGGAATATCACCTCGTAATGCCCGGCGAGCGAAAAGTACCTCTTCCTCGGCCGTCAGCAATGGAGAATAGCCAATCTCCCCAAGATAGAGCTGAGTAGCGTCAAGGACACGTTGCGTCGCACCCTGCGCCAGCAACTCCTCTTCTGCTACATCATTGTCGCCAGAGTCATTTTCGACGAGCGCCTTCTCATCAAAAATTTCTGCTCCATTCTCTTCGAATTCCGCATTCTCATGTAACTCGTTTACTTTCAGCGTATTCTGGCTCATAAGTGGCTCCTACCCGTGATTCCAGGGCAGACTCCAGAGGACTCTGCCGGATTATCGCTGCGGTAAATAACGCAACGGGTTTACGGATTTCCCCTTGTAACGAATTTCAAAGTGTAATCTAACTGAACTGGTTCCGGTGCTACCCATGGTAGCGATCTTTTGCCCAGCCTTAACTTCCTGTTGTTCCCGGACCAGCATTGTATCGTTGTGGGCGTAGGCACTCAGGTAATCATCATTGTGTTTGATGATGATTAAATTACCGTAACCACGAAGCGCGTTGCCTGCATAAACCACCCTTCCTGAAGCAGTGGCCACAACCGGCTGTCCGCGCGAACCTGCGATATCGATCCCTTTGTTACCACCCTCGGTGGCAGAGAAGTTATCGATGATCTTACCTTCGGTCGGCCAACGCCAGCTTCCAACAGGCGTTGAACTGTTTGTTGTACTGCTCACCGTCGGTGGTGCGGTAACGGCTGGAGCTGTTGTCGTTGCAACATTTGCTCCCTTCGAAGGCAACAATTTACTGCCATTCGAGTTACCTGAATCATCAGAATACGTAATAACAGGCTGCTGTGCAACAGGGGCCTGTTTTATTTGTGGTGCGGTGACGATGCCGCTTTGTGATGCATCCGCCGCGGTAATCGCGTTGCCCCCGGTAATAGGCTGGCCGGAGCCGTTGTCGACCTGCAAGGTTTGCCCAACATTTAGGCTGTACGGTGGCTGTACGTTGTTGCGCTGCGCCAGATCGCGGAAGTCATTGCCGGTAATCCAGGCAATATAGAAGAGGGTATCGCCGCGTTTTACGGTGTACGTTTGTCCAGAATAGCTTCCTTTGGGAATATTCTGATAACTTCTGTTGTACACAATTCGCCCGTTCTGGGTTTCAACTTCATTACTTGTATTATTACCGGTACTAATGATTCCCGGCTTATTCTGCGGCACAGGCGTATTTCGGCTCAACATGCCGCCCTGCGATGGCATCGTCGGCACACCGCTGGCAACAGGCGCAGTACCAGTGCTGGCCATATTACCGTTATCATTCATGCTGCTGCCGTCGCCGATATTACTTATTGGCGCTTGTGTATTGTCGCCTGAACTACAGCCTGCCAGCCAAAAACTTACCAGTGAAAGCGCCGCCAGACGGCGTAACTGAAAAATTGTGCTTCCCGTGCTCATTAATCCCCCGTGGTGGCAACCTTTAAAAACTGACTTTCTCTTTTCACCAGCACATTACACTGTGTGGCACGTTAAACGCTGTATTTTCGTTGAACTGACTGGATAGTAACAATATCAACTACCGTGTGCCATGAAACAGTTATTAAGAAATGCTAACACGGTCATCAGGCCAGATCGCCCTGAACCAGCGGGACGAAACGCACCGGCTCAATCGTTTCCTCGGTGATTTCACCGCCGCGTCGGCGCAGGCGTTTAAGCACCTGCTGCTCTTCACCGACAGGTAGCACCATAATGCCACCTTCTGCCAGTTGTGCTATCAGCGCAGTCGGAATTTCGGGGG
This sequence comes from Pantoea sp. SGAir0183, assembly GCF_043545505.1. NCBI lineage: Bacteria > Pseudomonadati > Pseudomonadota > Gammaproteobacteria > Enterobacterales > Erwiniaceae > Pantoea > Pantoea sp. SGAir0183. The sequence continues at coordinate 975,810 of NZ_CP028053.1, read as the reverse complement.
GCGCCGCCGTCACAATAATGGCATCGAAAGGCCCGCGCGAGGGCCAGCCCTGCCAGCCATCACCGTGGCGGGTAGAGACGTTATGTAAATCGAGCTGTTTCAGACGGCGCTTTGCATGCCACTGCAGACCTTTGATGCGTTCGACAGAGTAAACATGCTCAACCAGATGAGCCAGAATCGCGGTCTGATAACCAGAACCGGTCCCGATTTCCAGAACACGCGAGTGCACATCGAGCTCCAGCAGGGCGGTCATCCGCGCCACCATATAGGGCTGTGAAATCGTCTGGCCTGAGCCGATGGGGAGCGCCATGTTATCCCAGGCTTTGTGCTCAAAGGCCTCATCGATAAAGCGCTCACGCGGCACGTCGGCGATGGCTTTTAACAGGTGTTCGTCATGAATCCCCTGTTGACGCAGTTGCGCCAACAGTGTCTCGATACGCCGACTCACCATACCAGGTTTACCTCAGCGTTATCCAGCCAGCGACTCAGCACGTCCTGAGCCTTGTGCGCGGTGAGATCAACATGCAGCGCGGTGACGGACACATAACCTTCATCCACGGCGGCAAAATCAGTATCAGGGCCGGCATCCAGTTTTTCGCCCGGTGGTCCTATCCAGTACAGCGGATTGCCGCGCGGATCGGTTTGGGCAATCACCTGATCGGCCGGATGCCGACTGCCACAGCGCGTCACGCGAATGCCTTTCACCTCCGCCATCGGCAGATCGGGCACATTGATGTTCAGTATGCGCCCGGTGCGCAGCGGCTCACGACTCAGCGCTTTAAGCAGCGCACAGGTTACCGCCGCCGCAGTGGCATAGTGCTCATGACCATTGAGCGAAACCGCAATGGCGGGCAAACCCAGATGACGTCCCTCCATGGCCGCGGCCACCGTGCCGGAATAGATAACATCATCACCCAGATTGGGGCCGGCATTGATCCCCGAGACCACAATATCGGGTCGGGGTTGCATCAGCGCGTTTACGCCCAAATACACGCAATCGGTGGGCGTGCCCATTTGCACCGCAATGTCCCCGTTTTCATGGGTAAAGGTGCGCAACGGGGTTTCCAGCGTCAATGAGTTGGAGGCACCACTGCGATTGCGATCCGGTGCCACCACCTGCACCTCGGCAAATTGACGCAAAGCCTTTGCCAGCGTCTGAATACCAGGCGCATGGATGCCATCATCGTTGCTGAGCAATATCCGCATTTAATTCTGACCTTTTCTGTTCAACCGGGTCGCCGTAATAAGGACCTGTTTTGAAGCATGGCAACAGGTTATGACTGGACAGCGACTTTTGCATTCTAGCGGTGAGCGAGAGGAAGTGGTAGACGAAAATAAAACGCACAGACAGGAAAAAGGTAACACATTTGCTTGAAAGGAAAGATTTCGTGCGATGCTGGCCCCCTGCTACGCCGCCCATCGTGTACGCCAGCGCGTCCCTCACCCGCGCGACTGGCCAGGTGAGGACGTAGCTTATTCGTCAGGTAAATCCGCTGTGTCGTCAGTGATGACCAGCTCTCTGACCACGCTGGTGGCAAAGCTGCCCGCCGGTAACCAGAACTGCAACGTCAGGGTGGCGTCATCCAGCCACTGCCAGTGCAAATCGCGCGGCACCACCAGCATGGCACGCCGGCTGGCCTCCACCCGTTCACGCACCAGCAGCGCGCGCAGTTCTACGGCATCCGCCAGACAGTGCTCTTCGAACGCCAGCGCGTCGCCCTGTGGCCCCGCCTCGCCTTTTCCGGGCAAGGGGGCCGTGATACGCAACGCATGCTGATCCACGCGCGCCTGCAATGCCTCCCTTTCCTCGGGCTGGGCGACAAACCAACTGCCACGCCCGGTAAGCTGCAATGCATCCCCGTTCATGACCTGAGTCAGGCTACCCTGCTGCTGCAAACGCAGACTGGTGACCTGATTGAATAACGCACTGCGTGCAGCAGAGAGCATCAGGCCACGTTTATTGCGGTCACGTATCTGGATTTCCTGACGCGCCAGTTTCAACGCCGTCTGCAGATTGTTGCCGTTGCGCCCAAAGCGTTGCTCGCCAAAGTAATTAGGCACACCGCGTTCACGAATCTGCTTAAGGCGGGCCTCGACGTCATCGCGCTGGCTGACCTGTCGTATGGTCAACCGAAAGGCGTTTCCGGCCAGCGCGCCGACGCGCAATTTGCGCTTATGACGCACAACCTCAAGGATTTCGACGCCTTCTGATGCAAAGCCTGTCAGGTTGGGCATCGCATTACCCGGCACACGGAAGCAGAGTGTTTGCTCGGTCACGGCGTGGCGGTCTTTCATGCCGGCATAACTGAGGTCGCGGGCAGGAATTTTCATAAATTTTGCCAGGGCTTCGGCAACAAAACGCGTATTGGCACCCGTTTTACGAATGCGCACCAGCACATGCTCACCTTCACCGTCAGGGCGGTACCCCAGGTCTTCCTTCACCTCGAAGTCTTCCGGACGGGCTTTAATCACGCCCGTCGCGCCAGGCACACCGTGGAGGTACTGCAACGTCATGCCGACTCCGTTTTCAGCAGCAACGCGACCGCTTCACAGGCAATGCCTTCGCCGCGTCCGGTGAACCCGAGCTTTTCCGTCGTGGTGGCTTTAACGTTCACCTGATCCATATGGCAATCCAGATCTTCAGCAATATTGATGCGCATCTGGGGTACATGCGGCAGCATTTTAGGTGCCTGAGCGATAATCGTGACGTCCACGTTACCGATGCGATAGCCTTTCGCCGCAATACGGCGCCAGGCTTCCCGCAGCAAACCGCGGCTGTCTGCGCCTTTAAACGCCGGATCGGTATCCGGGAACAGCTTGCCAATATCGCCCATTGCCACCGCGCCCAGTAAGGCATCGGTCAGAGCATGCAGTGCCACGTCGCCATCCGAATGGGCGATAAAACCATACTCAAATGGAATTCGCACACCGCCAATCACCAGCGGACCTTCTCCACCGAAAGCGTGAACGTCAAAACCGTGACCGATACGCATCATGCGCTCTCCTTTGACTGAATCTGACTAAGATAAAAAGCCGCCAGGGCTAAGTCTTCCGGGCGGGTAACTTTAATGTTATCGCTGCGACCTGTGACCAGTTCAGGATGGTAGCCACAATATTCCAGTGCCGAGGCTTCATCGGTAATGATCGCGCCCTCGTTCAAGGCGCGGGTCAGGCAGGCGGTAAGGAGCGCGTAGGGAAAAAGTTGCGGCGTCAGGGCATGCCACAGATGGTCACGTTCGACCGTATGCGCAATCGCTGACTGGCCGGGTTTCCCCCGCTTCATGGTGTCACAGGCCGGTGCCGCCAGAATGCCACCCGTTTTGCTCTTTCCTGGTAACTGCAGCAGGCGGTCCAGATCATCCGGATGCAGACACGGGCGCGCGGCATCGTGCACTAACACCCAGTGTGCGCCCTGCGCCGCCTGTAATCCCGCCAGAACCGACTCGGCACGCGTTTCTCCGCCGGTCACGCGCACAACACGCGGATCGCTGGCCAGCGGCAAACGGGCAAAGTGATTATCGTCAGGGCTTAACGCGACGATGACCTGAGAAACCGCGGGATGGGAGAACAGACGCGCAATACTGTGTTCCAGAAGTGTGTGCTGACCAATCGTCAGATACTGTTTGGGACAGGTTGCCTGCATGCGGCTGCCGATACCGGCAGCGGGCACCACGGCAATCACATCCGCAGAGTGGGACTGATTGTTCATGTTTTATCGTTGTTGGTTTTGCGCAGCTTGTTGCGCGTTGCGTTTGTTCTGGTCAGGCACCAGACGATAGAAGGTTTCACCCGGCTTAATCATGCCTAATTCACTGCGTGCGCGTTCCTCGATCGCTTCAGAGCCGCCATTGAGATCGTCAATTTCGGCAAACAGTTGATCGTTACGCATTTTAAGTTTGGCGTTTGTCGCCTTTTGTACCGCCACGTCATCGCTGACGCGCGTAAAATCATGGATACCATTCTTGCCTAGCCACAAGGAATATTGCAGCCAGCCAAGCAGCACCAGTAGCAGTAACGTCAGTTTTCCCATCCCGCCCCCTAAAAACGGCTCAATCATCCCATAACTTTACTCAGGACTCCACACTGGCAGCGAAAATGCCTGCTAATGCCGTTCGCCTGAGCAAAAAAGGAGAAGAATGAGAAGGCACAAGACCGGAAAACTTTTGTAACCTGCTGGTGCGTTTAGACATCAACGCCGTTACCAGCGTGACAGAAACAGGAACAGTATCCAGAACTGGAGGGCGACAGCGATAACGCATATCAGGGAGGTCCATATCCATTGCCCACGCAGCCAGGTACTCAGTACCATGCCCGTCAGGACGGAAACCGGAAACAGCGCCAGGAAAAAGGGCCACGTGTAGAGAAAGAAAAACAGCGTACTGGAGCCGTACAACAGGAAAGGAATGGCCAGCGCACACCAGTAACATACGAAACCAATGATACCACCCGGTAACACCGAACGCGGTTCATCAGGCGTACGTGAGTCTTTGCGTGCCAGCATGGGGGTTATATTCTGCATAAATATCCTGTCAACGCGAAGGCGGCAAAACGGAATGCGCTCTGCCGCTGTCTGTTCAGGAACTGATAATATCGCGCTGGCGCAGCAGATCTAATAATTGGGGCGTCAGTTTTGTAACCAATTGTTCCCCATTAAGCCGGATTTCTGGCTGTTCCGGCGCTTCATAAACGCTGTCTATACCGGTGAAATTTCGCAATTCGCCCGCGCGGGCTTTTTTGTATAACCCTTTCGGGTCGCGCGCTTCACAGACTGCCAACGGTGTATCGACATAAACCTCAATAAACCGGCCTTCATCCAGCAGATCACGCACCATTTGACGCTCGGCCCGATGCGGTGAGATAAACGCGGTCAGCACCACTAACCCCGCATCCACCATCAGTTTTGCGACTTCGCCTACCCGGCGGATATTCTCTTTACGATCGGCATCGCTAAAGCCCAGATCGCGGCACAGGCCATGACGCACGTTGTCGCCGTCCAGCAGATAGGTGCTGACGCCGATGCGGTGCAACGCCTGTTCCAGCGCGCCAGCCACGGTGGATTTTCCCGACCCCGAAAGGCCGGTGAACCACAGCACCACGCCCTGATGGCCGTGCTGCTGTTCACGCGCATCGCGCGTGACGGGATGGTCATGCCATACGACATTTTCATCATGCCGGGCCATTACTGACCGCCCAGCAGATCGCGTGCATTCCAGTGCGGGAAATGACGACGAACCAGCGCATTCAGTTCCAGTTCAAACGCACTAAATTCACCGTGCTGCTGGGGGTTATCGGCCAGCGGCTCATGAATAAGCCCAGCCCCGACGGTCACGTTACTCAGACGATCGATGATAATCATTCCGCCGGTGACCGGGTTATCCTGATAGCTGTCGAGCACCAGCGGTTCGTCAAAGGTAAACGTCACCAGACCAATGCCATTCAGCGGCAGGCTGTCCGCCTCGCGTTTTTCCAGCGAGTTAATCTCAACCTGATGAATGACCTTTTCAACACGACCGCGCGCTTTTTTGCCCGCAATTTTTACATCGTAACTTTGCCCGGCCTGTAACGGCTGCTCTGCCATCCACACCACATCGACGGTGGCTGACTGAACCGCACGCAGTTCCGCGCTTGCCTCCACAAGCAGATCGCCACGACTGATATCAATCTCATCATTGAGAACCAGCGTAATGGCTTCACCCGCGCCCGCCTCCTGCAAATCGCCATCAAAAGTCACGATACGGGCAACAGTCGATTCAACGCCGGAGGGCAGCACTTTAACCCGCTGGCCCACCTTTACGGTCCCGGACGCGAGCGTACCGGCATAACCCCGGAAATCAAGATTGGGACGGTTGACGTACTGCACCGGAAACCGCATTGGCTGATGATCGACGACTGCGTTCAGCTCCACCGTTTCCAGCACGTCCAGTAAGGTCGGACCGGTGTACCAGGGCATGCTTTGACTCTGTGAGGCGACGTTTTCGCCTTCCAGCGCCGACATCGGCACGAAACGAATATCCAGGTCGTCGGGCAGTTGTCCGGCAAAATCGAGATAATCCTGTTTGATCTGCTCGAACACAGACTGCTGATAGTCCACCAGATCCATTTTGTTGATCGCCACGACCAGATGCTTGATTCCCAGCAGAGTGGAAATGAAGCTGTGGCGGCGGGTCTGGTCCAGCACGCCTTTACGGGCGTCGATCAGCAGAATAGCCAGATCGCAGGTCGATGCCCCCGTCGCCATATTGCGGGTGTACTGCTCATGCCCCGGCGTGTCGGCAATGATGAATTTGCGCTTCTCGGTAGAGAAATAGCGGTAAGCGACGTCAATGGTGATGCCCTGCTCACGCTCGGCTTGCAGGCCATCCACCAGCAGGGCCAGATCCAGTTTTTCGCCCTGCGTACCATGACGTTTACTGTCACTTTGTAATGACGACAGCTGATCTTCGTAGATTTGTCGGGTGTCGTGCAGCAGGCGACCGATCAGCGTACTTTTCCCATCGTCCACGCTGCCGCAGGTCAGAAAACGCAGCAGGCTTTTGTATTGTTGTGCGGTCAGCCAGGCTTCAACGCCGCCCTGTTCGGCAATTTGTTGTGCAATTACGGTATTCATCTGGCGTCTCCTTAGAAATAACCCTGACGTTTTTTCAGTTCCATCGAACCGGACTGATCGCGGTCAATCACCCGGCCCTGACGCTCGCTGGTGGTCGAAACCAGCATCTCTTCAATAATCTCAGGCAAGGTTTGCGCTTCAGATTCCACCGCACCGGTGAGCGGCCAGCATCCCAGGGTACGGAAACGCACCATGCGCTGTTTAATCACTTCACCTGGCTGAAGGTTGATACGGTCGTCATCGATCATCATCAGCATGCCGTCACGTTCCAGTACCGGACGCGGCGCGGCAAGATAGAGCGGAATAATCTCAATGTTTTCCAGGAAGATGTACTGCCAGATATCCAGCTCGGTCCAGTTTGACAGCGGGAAAACACGGATGCTCTCGCCTTTGTTAATCTGGCCGTTATAGTTGTGCCACAATTCCGGGCGCTGGTTTTTCGGGTCCCAGCGATGAAAACGGTCACGGAATGAGTAGATACGCTCTTTAGCGCGTGACTTCTCTTCATCACGGCGCGCGCCACCAAAGGCCGCATCGAAACCGTACTTGTTCAGGGCCTGCTTCAGACCTTCGGTTTTCATGATGTCGGTGTGTTTGGCACTGCCGTGCACAAAGGGATTAATGCCCATCGCCACGCCTTCCGGGTTGCGATGCACCAGCAGTTCGGCCCCCATCGCTTTTACGGTGCGATCGCGGAATTCGTACATCTCACGAAACTTCCAGCCGGTATCGACATGCAGCAACGGGAAGGGCAGCGTACCCGGATAGAAGGCTTTGCGTGCCAGATGCAGCATCACAGAAGAATCCTTGCCGATAGAATACATCATGACCGGATTGCCAAATTCGGCTGCCACTTCACGGATGATATGGATACTCTCTGCCTCCAGTTGGCGCAGATGAGTGAGTCGTTTTTGATCCATCGTTTTTCCTCTCAAGCCAGATTGACAACGGCGGACTCACGAGCCCCCTGCTGTGCCGAATGCTGAAACCAGGCAAGTTGCCCGTGTAAATTAACCACTTCCCCAATCACCAGCAGGGCCGGGGAAGGCGCTGACGCTGCCAGCGTTTCAAGATGTTCAAGCGTGCCGGTCAGAACCTGTTGGTCGGACCGGGTGCCGCGGCCAATTACCGCCACCGGCGTCGACGCCGCGCGTCCATGGAGAATAAGCTGTCGACTGATTTCGGCGGCCTTCATCGCACCCATATAAATCGCCAGCGTTTGTCGCGCGCGCGCCAGGGACGGCCAGTCAATGTCATCACTGTCCGGCCGACAGTGACCTGTAATAAACAGAACGCTCTGCGCGTAATCACGGTGCGTCAGCGGGATACCGGCGTAGGCGGTTGCGCCAGCGGCAGCGGTAACGCCAGGCACGACCTGGAACGGAATGCCCGCCTGCTGGGCGGCCTGTAACTCTTCGCCGCCGCGGCCGAAGATAAACGGATCGCCGCCTTTCAACCGCACCACGCGCTTGCCTTTCTGCGCCAGCTGCACCATCAGTTGGTTGATTTCGTCCTGCGGTAACAGATGCGCGCTGGCACGCTTGCCCACGCAGATACGGTCGGCATCGCGTCGAACCAGATCCAGCACCTCTTCACTGACCAGATGGTCATAGAGCACCACATCGGCCAGTTGCATCACCTGCAGCCCGCGCAGCGTCAGCAGACCGCTGTCGCCCGGCCCGGCACCGACAAGGATAATCTCGCCCTGCCGGGGCGGCTGATCGCCCAGTTCGCTGTCCAGCGTCGCTTTGGCGGCCTCAACATCGCCTGTTGCCATCTGACTGGCAAAGCGGCCGTTAAAGATCCGTTCCCAGTAGCGGCGGCGATCGGACATGCGACTGAAGCGGGCTTTGACTTTGTCACGCCACTGCCCCGCCAGCTCGGCCATCTGGCCCAGATGAGACGGCAGCAACGTTTCCAGCTTTTCACGTAACATGCGGGCAAGGACCGGTGCCGTCCCGCTGGAGGAGATCGCCACCACCAGCGGTGAGCGGTCTACGATGGAGGGGAAAATAAAACTGCATTTCGGCTGATCGTCGACGACATTGACCAGTTTATGGCGGGCATTGGCCTCGTCATAAACCTGCGCATTCAGCGCGTTATCGTCGGTCGCGGCAATGACCAGAAACACCTTGTCTAGCTGTGCAGGCTCAAAAGCCGTCGCCAGCCATTCAAGCTGCTGTTCATCCAGTAAGGTTTGTAACTCCGGGCACAGCTCGCGTGAGGCAATCTGAATGCGCGCCCCCGCCCGACGCAGCAATTCAATCTTGCGCGCCGCGATATCTCCCCCGCCCACGACCAGTACAGGTCGACCCGCGAGATCGGCAAAAAGAGGCAAATAATCCACGTTAACCCTGGTGTTGTTACGATGCGTTATCGCGACTATACGTTCCCTGGTGAATTGAGATGAAATTACGAATTGGAATGAGATGTTACCGAATGGAATAACGCTAAAGAAAAGCTCAGAACAAAATGTGCTTAGCGGATGATCCTACAGGCCTTTCAGGACGATTCAAATTGTGTAATGAGCATCACAGTTTCATACTAGGCCACAAAAAATGCCCCTCCTTTTTAGGAATAAGCCACAAGGAACCCGACATGCTTGCCTTTCTCCGCCTGGCCGCACTGCTTGGTGGCAGCGTGATCTTCAGCGCTCAGGCCCTGACCGACCTCACAGGACACTTCGCCGAACAGCAGGTCCGTCATATCTCAACGTACTTTCCCGGTCGCATGAGCGGCAGCCCGGCCGAGTTGATGGCGGCGGAATACCTGCAACATCAGTTTACGGCCCTGGGGTTTGAAACCAATACCCGACAGTTCAATACGGGTTACACATGGCAGGAACGTGATGGCACATCACGCTGGCGCAAGCTTACCGCGACCTCGGTGATCGCCGCACGGGAAGGCAGCGCCCCACAGGAAATTCTGGTGATTGCCAGCCTGGATACCTGGATTCCACTCAGCGACAATGAGCAGGCGCGCGGCCTGGGTGGCCTGCGTTTGCAAGGCGTGGATGATAATGCTTCCGGATTAGGCGTGATGCTGGAACTGGCTAAGCAGTTAAGCCATAAGCCGCTTCATTACGGGGTGCGCTTTGTGGCGCTCAGCGCCAGCGAATCCCATCTGCATGGCATGGACGATTATGTGGCGCGCATGAGCGAGAAAGAGAAGAAGAATACGCTGCTGGTAATCGATCTCAACAGTTTGATTACGGGCGACCACCTCTATTTCAACAGCGGTATGAACACGCCGCGTGCCGTACGCAAACAGACCAGCGAACGCGCCCTGCTGCTGGCGCGTCGTTTTGGCATTTCCGCCGCCAGTCGTCAGCTCACGAAAAATGACTTTCACGGTGTCAATCCTTTCGATGCGGCAGGTTTTCCCTTACTGGATGTCACCGCCAGAAACTGGAACGCAGGCAGCAAAGACGGCGACCAACAGCGCCGCCGTTCCCGGCATTTCCCTGACGGTACCACCTGGCATCAGACCGACCGCGACAATCTGGATTTCCTGGATCACTGGCTGCCCGGTCGTATCAGTCTGCGCACCCATGACAGTGTGAAAGTCCTGCTGCCGTTACTGAGTGAACTAACCAACCCCAAAGTGTGAGGAGCTACGATGTACATCGTTTACCTGAACTATTTCCGCCCGATTGAGGACGTCGAGGCCCTGCTGGCTCCGCACATTACGTGGCTGGATCAGCATTTTAACAGCGGCGACTTTATCGCTGCGGGCCGAAAGGATCCGCGTACCGGTGGCATGATTATGGTCAAAGCAATGCCGCGCGCCCGGTTAGATCACATTCTGGCGGACGATCCTTTCGTTGCGGTGGCCCATTACGAGGTCACTAACGTCAACATCACGCGCGCAGCCGATGAAGTCGCGGTCCTCAAAGGTTATTAGCGCGTCAGTGTGACCGACAGAAGAAGCAGGCTCTTCTGTCGGTTCAGGTAAAGTCAGACAGCTTTTGCCCCGCGTTAATAAGCGTTTTTAACAGCATCTGACGTCGCTCCTCGGGCGTATCCCGACTGACCATAAAACAAATCGCGGCCACGGCCAGATCGTTTCGGGCGCGAATCGGGGCGGCCATACAACAGGTAAAACTTTCAGACAGCCCTTCCGTCATCGAATAGCCCTGATGGCCCGCCCGATGAATATCGGTCAGAAAAGCCTGCTTATCTAAGACGTTACCATTGGCCAGCCGGTAATCCTCCTCGGGGATCAGGGCCAGAATCGCCTCATCACTCCAGTTACTCAATAGCAGACGGCCCGTTGCGGTCCAGGGAATCGGAATTTTAACGCCGATGTCTGAGGTGATTTTGAAAGGATGCGCATTGCTCTCTGACAGCACCACCGTATATTTATTGCCTTCCAGCATGCACAGCTGCACGGTTTCGCCATGCTCAGCAACCATCTCGATCATTAATTGATGCGCGCGGCGAATCAGGGGATTGTGCGCCATGTAGTCCGCACCGTAATAGTGCATTTCGCGGCCAAAATACACGCTGCCTTCTGCATCCAGTTCAACCAGCCCTGCCTCACTCAGCAGATTAACCAGTTCATAAACGCTGGAACGCGGCGCACCGGTCGCTTCAATCAGTTCGCGCATCGCCATCGGCTGGCGGGCAATATGCAGCTGACGGAAAATATCAATTACGCGGTCCACGCCGCGCGCTCTGGCGGGTTTATCTTCCTGCATACCACTTTTCTCCTACCGGCATCGCCACGTTAAATCGGTTCAGGCCGCCATCATACACAGCCAACACGGTTTTACCTGAGTACGCGCACAATAACCATCCTTTTCTTTTTCCTCCTGATGCTAATTATTGGGGCACCAAAAACGCGCACGCTGAATTAAAAAAAGAGACATCGATCACTTTTAATTTAAAAAACTAATCATTGATAAAAAATATTCGTGAGCCATACGTTAATGCTAAAAAATAATCCCGTTACTCGCTATTGCAAAATAATTAACATTGTGCAAATCTCGACCTATCCGGTATTGCAGATTGAATTCCGGTATACCAGACAAAGCAAGGTGACGATTTTAAGGGCATAAGTATGACTATCAAGCGTTACGGTACGGAAGGCGGCGTCGGAACCGGAGGACAAAAACTGCCTTTTGCACGTGCGGTCGAAGCCGATGGCTGGCTTTATATCTCCGGACAAACACCGATGACAGGCGGTGAAGTCGTAGAGGGCGGCATCATTGAGCAAACTCGGCTGGCCTTTGAAAACTGCCTGACCATCATGCGGGAAGCGGGTTATCAGATTAAGGACGTGGTGCATGTGACGGCGGTCCTGACGGATGCCCGGTACTTTAGTTCATTTAATAAAGTGTTTAGTGAACTTTTTCACGACCATCCGCCCGCCCGAATCTGCAGCGTGCAGGACCTGGTTGTGGATTGCAAAGTCGAAGTCGATATGACGTGTTTTAATGCCGGACGAAAATAATAGCTGCGGTTTATTCGCCTGGTAAAAATAAACGCATCCAACAGAAAAGCCATAATTAAAAATATCCCGCCACATTATTTAATAATGTTGGTGATATCCCTCTTTTATTTGAGAGAAGAAATATGAATACCACTTTCCAGCAAAATGTATTCGTCCGGCTCCTTCCCGCTCTGCTCACCGTCGCGGCGCTGACCGGTTGTACACCGACCGAAAATAAAAACGAAACCGCAGGTGCAGCACCGCCATCCACGCTACAAACCGTTCTTCAGCGCGGCACATTGCGGGTGGGCGATTGCCTGAGTTTTGCACCGTTCGGTTTTTACGATAAAGCGGGTAATCCGGATGGTTACGATGTCGACCTGGCGAAAGCGCTGGCAAAAGAGATGGGCGTCAAACTGGAAATGGTGAATACCACCAGCGCTAACCGTATTCCCAATCTGCAAACCAACAAAGTGGATGTCGTGTTCTGTAATTTCACCCGTAACCTGACGCGCGCGAAAGAGATTGGCTTTACTCAGCCCTACGTGGTGGCCAGTGAAGCCATGCTGGTGCGTAAAGCGAGCGGGATCAAATCGGCCCACGACATGGCGGGCAAAACCATTGCGACCGTGAAAGGCTCGACCAACGGCGACGAAGTACGCAGCATGGGGATCGACGTGAAGATTCAGGAATATGACTCTTCTCAGGCCGCTATCCTGGCGGTGAAACAGGGACAAGCCGATGCGATGATTGAGGATAACAACTTCCTCGCCTACCAGGCCAAGCTCGATCCGACGCTGGAAGTGACAAACGAAGCGCTGGTCCCGCTGGAATATAACGCGTTTGGTGTTAAACAGGGCGATCAGATCTGGACGAACTACCTCAACGAGTTCCTGTTTGAAATTAATGCATCCGGTGAGAATGCCCAGCTCTACCAGAAATGGTTTGGCAGTAAACCTCGCTATCCGCTGAATCCGCAGTTCTGACCAGAGAGGACGCAGGTGATGTCCTGCGTCCTGTTAAGGAGGCTTCCTATGCACTATCAATGGCTGACACTCTGGCAGTATGCCGACACCTTTCTCGCCGCGACCTGGCTGACGCTTCAGGTGACGCTGCTGGCGTTTATGCTGGCGCTGGCGCTGGGATTGCTGGCTGCCGTGGCAAAAGCCGCCCGCTTTGCGCCTGTTCGCTGGCTGAGCCACGGCTATGTTGAATTTATCCGTAACACGCCCGTGCTGTTGCAAATATTCATCGTGTTCTTTGGGCTGCCTTCGCTGGGCATCACCATGAGTGCGTTTACGGCGGGTGTGCTGGCGTTGGGAATTAACGTCGGAGCCTATCTGGCCGAGATTTTCCGGGCCGGGATTCAGTCGGTTCCTAAAGGTCAGCTGGAAGCCGCCTGGATTTTGGGCATCAGCCGCCGCCAGATGTTTATCAATGTGGTCATGCCCCAGGCAGCACGCGCGGTCTGGCCCGCTATCGTGAATAACCTGATTCAGCTGTTGCTGGGCACCTCACTGCTGTCAGCGATTGCGCTGCCGGAACTGACGGGCACAGCCACCGTGATTAACGCCCGGACGCTGCTCTACATCCAGACCTTTAGCGTTGTCGCGCTGGTCTACCTGTTTCTCAGCAACCTGTTCTCGTGGTTAGGGACGGTTGCGGGACGTCGGCTGTTCATGCCACCGCTGGTCGTCGCCGTAAAAAGGCCGCTCTGGTCACAGGCCAGAAAAATGCTGTCACCTTCCGCTAAACAGGAGCCGGTCCAATGAGCGAACTGATTCTCAGCAGCCTGCCATTGTTGTGGCGCGGTCTGATAATTACGTTGTTGCTGTCGGTTGCCGCCATTGTCGGCAGTACGTTGCTTGGCCTTCTGGCCGCCGTCTTGCGGACCAGCCGCCTGCCTGTCGCCCGGCAGATTGCGGTGATCTATACCGAGCTGTTTCGCGGCACACCGGTCTTGATCACGCTGATGTTTATCTACTTTGGCGTGGCGTATTTTGGCTATGACATCAACCTGTTTGCCGCGGGCATTTTGGGGCTGAGCATTTATCAGGGCGCATACATTGCCGAGATCTTTCGTGGTGGCATTGAGGCGGTTCCGAAAGGCCAGTGGGAGGTTTCCTGGATCCTCGGCCTGTCCAGACGACAGACCTTCACCAGTGTTATCCTGCCGCAAACCCGTGGGATCGTCTTGCCCCCGCTTGTCGGCCAGTATCTGTCGCTCATCAAAGATACCTCGATTGTCAGCATGATCGGCATGTCTGAACTGATGCATCAGGGCCAGGCCATCGTTGATCGTATCGGGCAGCCGGTGCTGATTTATGGTCTGGTCGCCCTGCTCTACTTCGCGCTTTGTTACCCGCTTTCTCGCTGGGTGCAACACCAGCAAACCAGGAACCCGTTATGATGAAAAATGCAGCCATTACCCTGAGCCGGATCACGAAGTCATTCGGCGCGACTCAGGTTCTGAAAGAAATCAGTCTGGATGTCTCGCCGGGCGAAGTTCTGGTGCTGATCGGAGCGTCCGGTTCGGGTAAAAGTACGGTACTGCGCATTATGAGCGGTCTGGAAAAAGCCGACGGCGGCGAAATTTGGGTTAACGGCATACCGCTGCACGATCAAAAACGGAGTCGTGATATCTGTGGGCACGTCGGCATGGTGTTTCAGCAGTTCAATCTGTTTCCCCACAAAACGGCACTGGGCAACGTCACGCTGGCCTTGATTAAAGCTCAGAAACTCTCCGTTGCAGAGGCAAACGCGCGCGGCATGGCCGCGCTGGAACGCGTCGGACTGGCTGACCGCGCCGGCCACTATCCTTCTCAGCTTTCGGGCGGACAACAGCAACGTGTGGCTATCGCACGCGCGCTGGCGGTACAGCCCAAAATCATGTTTTTCGACGAAGCGACCTCCGCACTCGATCCCGAATTAGTCGGCGAAGTCATGGAAGTCATGCGCGGGCTGGCGCGTGAAGGGATGACCATGGTTGTGGTTACGCATGAGATGGGCTTTGCCCGCAAAACCGCTGACCGGGTGGTGTTTATGGATCAGGGCGTGATTGCCGAACAGGGCACGCCAGACGCCATTTTCGGGCATCCCCAGAATCCACGCACGCAACAGTTTCTGTCACGCGTTCTTGAGCATTAAGGAGCCGCTATGTCTTTACGTCTTCCGCTAAACGCGGATGCCACGCTGGATGCCGCGCAGCCATCGCCCCGTTTTAAATCCGTTGCCGGTACCGGCGCGGCGCCGCTTGAGATCGGCACCGACGTCCTGCGCAGCGCAGCGGTGTTTTCGCCGGTGATGGTCATGAAACAGGCCGCACTGGAGAATAACCTGCAGCAACTCGCGGCATTCTGTCGCGAAAAAGGTGTCATGCTGGCGGCGCACGGTAAAACGTCGATGGCACCGACCATCTTACGGCGAGCTGTCAGTCAGGGCGGTGCATGGGGCATCAGCGCCGCCACGCCCGCTCAGGTCCGTGCCCTGCGACACTTTGGTATCCGCAATGTCTTTCTGGCAAACGAGTTAGTCGATCCTGCCGGTATTCGCTGGATCGGTGAATGGCAGCGCCAGCATCCTGACCACGGCTTTCTCTGTTATGTGGACTCACTGGCGGGCATCACGCTGCTGGAAGAGAACCTGGGCGATACGGCCATTGCCGTGTTGATTGAAGTATCGATTCCCGGCGGCAGAACAGGATGCCGAACCGAGGAGGAAGTGCTGAGGATAGCTGAACGCATCGCCCAAAGTCGTCACCTGCAGCTTGTCGGTGTCGCGGGCTATGAAGGGGCGCTGGGTGCCGCGCGTGATGCAGCGGGCGTGGCGTTAATTCAGCACTACTGCAACGTCATGATATCTACCGCCACTCTGCTGGCTGAACGCCAGCTGTTTCAGAGTGAGACCATTCTGCTGAGCGCCGGTGGGGGTGCCTGGTTTGATGTGGTGACAGCGTGCTTTACCCAGGCCACGCTGCCGCTACCGGTTCAGCCTTTAATTCGCTCGGGTGCGTATATGGCACACGACAGCGGTCTCTATTCCCGTATCGCCCCCTTTGCGCAGCCGGGCTCAGGCCACCATTTTGAAGCCGCGCTGGAAATCTGGGGGCGCGTACTGTCCCGTCCGGAACCAGGACTGGCGCTGCTGGACTTTGGCCGACGCGATGTCCCTTTCGATCAGGATTTACCTGTCCCGCTATGGATGCGTGCCGCTGACGGCAGCGCACCGCGATCCGGCACGCATCTGTCGATCAGCGAGGTTAACGATCAGCATGCCTATCTGCGCCTTCCCGCGGATGAATCCCTTCAGCCGGGCGACTGGGTAGGATGCGGTATTTCTCATCCCTGTACCGCTTTTGATAAGTGGCGCTATCTTCCGCTGGTCGATGACGACTACCGCGTCGTGGACAGCGTAGAAACCGCGTTCTGACCGCAGAGAATCTCCACCGCTGAGGCCGCGACCCGGCCCATAACAAAACGGGCGATTCGGATGAATCGCCCGTTTTGCTATGCTGTCTTCATCAGCCTTCGTGCAAGCCGCACTCGCGTTTCAGGCCAAAGAAACGTGTTTCTTCTTCCGCCATGCCCGGCTCCCACTTACGCGTGGTGTGCGTATCTCCCACCGACAGGTAGCCTTCGTCCCACAACGGATGGTATTTCAGATTATGGGTTTGCAGATACTGATGAACCTGGCGGTTATCCCAGTCAATAATCGGCAGCACTTTAAACACACCGCGCTGAACGCCCAGCACCGGCAGACTGGCACGACTGCCTGACTGATCGCGACGCAGGCCCGCAAACCAGGTCTGGGCGCCCAGCGTTTCCAGTGCCCGGTTCATCGGCTCAACTTTGTTGATTTGGTTGTACTGCTCAATGCCTTCAACCCCTTGTTCCCACAGCTTGCCATAACGCGCTTCCTGCCAGGCAGGCGACGTTTCGGCGCGGAACACCTTCAGGTTGAGATTGAGCTGGTCGGCCAGCTCATCTATAAAGCGATACGTTTCCGGAAACAGATAGCCCGTATCCGTGAGGATAACCGGAATATCGGGTTGCACACGCGTGACCAGATGTAGCGATACGGCAGCCTGAATACCAAAGCTGGACGAGAGCACATAAGCACCCGGCAGGTTTTCCAGTGCCCAGCTTACGCGTTCTTCCGCAGAGGCTTTTTCCAGTTGGGCATTCGTCGCGGCCAGCGCCATCGCGCGCTGGACCTTCGACATCGCATTCAGTGCTGCAAGATCGATACTCATTTTGCCTCCTGCCAGAAGTCGCGCGCAGGGTCCAGCACCGGTGCAACGATGCCCACACGGATCACGAAGTCGCCAAAGCCTTCTGCGGCCTCGCGCTCTTTCGCCCAGCGCCCTACCAGCTCATCAATTGTGGCGAGAATTTCAGGTTCGGTAATGTTTTCACGATACATACGTGGGATACGCGTGCCGATACGGTTACCCCCAATGTGCAGGTTGTAACGCCCTGGCGCTTTCCCGACCAGGCCCACTTCTGCCAGCATCGCACGGCCACAGCCGTTCGGACAACCGGTAACGCGTAGCACGATGTGCTCTTCACCGACGCCGTGATTGTGCATGATCGCTTCAACCCGGGTGACGAAAGACGGCAGGAAACGCTCAGCCTCCGCCATAGCCAGTGGACAGGTCGGAAACGCCACGCAGGCCATTGAGTTTTCTCGCTGCGGCGTCACATTTTCCATCAGTCCATGTTCACGGGCAATCGCCTCAATCTGCGCTTTCTGGCTTTCTGGCACGCCCGCCACGATCAGATTCTGGTTGGCGGTCAGGCGGAAATCGCCCTGATGGATTTTGGCGATTTCGGCGATGCCGCTTTTTAACGGACGTCCCGGATAATCCAGCAGACGGCCGTTTTCAATGAACAGCGTCAGATGCCATTTGTTGTCGATACCTTTGATCCAGCCGAAACGATCGCCGCGTGTAGTGAATTCGTAAGGGCGCGTCGGCTCAAACGTCACACCGGCGCGCTTCTCAACTTCGGCCTTAAAGGTGTCAACGCCCACGCGCTCCAGCGTGTATTTGGTTTTGGCGTTTTTACGATCGGTACGGTTGCCCCAGTCGCGCTGCGTGGTAACCACCGCCGCGGCGACGTCCAGAATCTTCTCTACCGGAAAATAGCCGAATTCGCTGGCGGTACGGGCATAGGTCGCTTTGTTACCGTGCTCAATGGACAAACCGCCGCCCACCAGCAGGTTAAAGCCGACCAGCTTGCCGTTTTTCGCAATGGCAATAAAGTTCAGATCGTTAGCGTGCAGATCGACATCATTGTGCGGCGGGATCACCACCGTGGTTTTAAACTTACGCGGCAGGTAGGTTTCCCCCAGGATCGGCTCTTCGTCCGTTGTGGCGACTTTCTCCTGATCCCACCAAATCTCAGCATAGGCGCGGGTTTGCGGCAGCAGATGTTCTGACAGCTTTTTCGCCCATTCGTAGGCTTCCTGATGCAACGCGGATTCCACCGGGTTGGAGGTACACAGGACGTTACGGTTAACGTCATTCGCCGTCGCCAGCGCATCCAGCCCCACTTCGTGCAGCATCTGATGCGTAGGTTTGACGTTCTTTTTCAGGATGCCGTGAAACTGGAACGTCTGACGGTTCGTCAGACGAATGCTGCCGTAGAGCGTTTTCTCGGTGGCAAACTTATCGATCGCCAGCCACTGGGTCGGCGTAATAATCCCACCCGGCAGGCGGCAGCGCAGCATCATGGCATGGCGCGGTTCCAGCTTTTGCTCGGCGCGTTCTGCGCGAATATCGCGATCATCCTGCTGGTACATGCCGTGAAAACGGATCAGCAGGAAGTTGTCGCCGCTGAAACCACCGGTCAGTCCATCCTCAAGATCGTCAAGAATGGTTCCACGCAGGTAATTGCTCTCTTTTTTTAACCGCTCTGCATCCGTCAGTTTGCCTTCAACCACCAGCGGTCCAGGGTATTTTTCAGTCATTAGTAAACGTCTCGCTGATAGCGGCGCTCAATGCGCAGCTCACTTAAAAATTCGTCAGCCGTTTCACGATCCATAGCACCGTGCTCGACCACCACATCCAGTAACGCCTGCTCAACGTCTCTTGCCATGCGATTTGCATCGCCGCAGACATACAGGTGCGCGCCATCCTGAATCCAGCGCCAGACTTCCGCACCCTTCGCGCGGATTTTATCTTGTACGTATATTTTCTCTGCCTGATCGCGCGACCAGGCCAGATCGATGTGCGTTAACAGGCCGTCTTTAACATATTTCTGCCATTCAACCTGATACAGAAAGTCATCCGTAAAGTGCGGATTGCCAAAGAACAGCCAGTTTTTCCCGCTGGCCCCATCGTTATCACGCTGTTGCATAAAGGCGCGGAACGGGGCGATTCCGGTGCCCGGACCAATCATGATCACAGGTGCATCGGGATTCTCCGGCAGGCGGAAGTTATCATTATGTTCGATAAACACCCGGACTTCGCCGTCTTCTTCAACACGGTCTGCCAGCCAGGTTGATGCGCCGCCGCCGCGCTGCCGTCCTTCGATATCAAAACGTACCGCACCCACGGTGATATGCACTTCAGTATCGGTCTCCGCCTGCGAAGAGGCAATCGAATACAAGCGCGGGGTTAAGGGACGCAGCAGGCTGGTCAGCTGCTCAGCCGTCAGTTGCGCAGGCGCCAGGCGAACCATATCGACAATCGGATAACGTTGCGCGTACTGTTGAAGTTTAGCTTTGTCATCCACCAGCGACAGCAGTTCGTCGTTGCGGGACAAAGTGGCGTACTGCGCCACAATTTGCGCGGTGTTGACCGTTAACTCGAAATGTTTCTGCAGCGCCTCTGCCAGCGGCAGCGTCTGGCCCTGTACGTCAACCGGCTCATCGCCTTTTAACCACACCAGCTCCAGCAGTTCGCTGACCAACGCGGCATCGTTTTCATACCAGACGCCCAGCGCATCGCCGGGCTGGTAGCGCAAACCGGAATCGCCCAAATCAATTTCGATATGGCGGACGTCTTTATCCGAATCGCGGCCGGTGATTTTCTGATTGACCGATAAACTCGCGCTGAGGGGCTGCGTTTTGGAATAGGGGCTGGTGGACACTTCATTGACGCTGCCCGCCACGGTTGCCGCCGCCTGTGCGGGCGAGGCCGTCGGGACCCGTGCTTTCAGAATGTCGGTGAGCGCCAGGCGCCAGGCGCTGGCCTGCTCAGCATAGTCAACATCGGCATCAACCCGATCCAGCAGGCGTTCCGCCCCCAGCTCAGCCAGCCGTGTATCGAAATCTTTGCCCGCCTTGCTGAAGAATTCATAGGAGGTGTCGCCCAGACCCAGTACGGCAAAAGCCGCACCGTCCATTTTGGGCGCTTTTTTCGACATCAGGAATTTATGCAGCGCAACGGCTTCTTCCGGCGGCTCGCCTTCCCCTTGCGTGGAGGTCACCACAATCAGCAGCTTTTCCTGGCCGATTTGTTTAAATTTGTAGTCGCCGGCGTTCACCAGATTCACGGTCAGCTTTGCGGCCTGCAGGTCATCGCGGAGCTGTTCAGCCACCCGACGGGCGTTGCCGGTTTGCGAGGCGGAAAGCAGCGTAATCGCGGGCGCTTCAGGCTGTGCCGGAGCGCTGGCCACCGCCTGACCAGGCGCATGATTAACTTTGCCCCAGAAGTAGCCGGAGAGCCACGCCATTTGAGTGGTGGAAAAATCTGTCGTTGCTGCCTCTAAACGGGCAAGTTGCTCCGGAGAGAGCGGAAGCAGTGAACCTGGTGCCTGAGTCGTCATCGCGATAAAAATTCCAGTAGCAGAAATCCGGACCGAATAGTGGCGGAAGAGAGAGAAGGGTACAGCCAGCTATATTAACGATTAAAGACGCCTTCGACATATCAAATAACCAAAATGACTAAATGGTTTTTCAGATACAATTAATCGTTAAAAGTGGTAATCCTGACAGTCATCAACAGACTCAGGTAATCATCCTTCCCGCTCTGATTAATGGCGGGTGATTGCCCTGAATACGTGGCATAACGAATTGCCAAAGCGACGATACGAGAGGATCGGGTGCCTGAGACAGTAACTGCATTATCGCCTGCGCTGACAGAGCGAATCCTGGATAAACTGGGCCTGGATCACTCCCCTGCCCCAGATGCGGCCGGACTTCAGGCGCTTTACCGCGCCTGGTGCCAGAAGGTGCCCTTCGACAATATCCGCCGGCGCATTCTCGCGGACGATCCTCCTTCCCAACCGTTGCCCGGCACTACGGCCGACGATTTTTTCACGCACTGGCTACAATTTGGCACCGGCGGCACCTGCTGGGCCGGTCATGGCGCACTCTTTGCGCTGCTTATGCAACTGGGATTTCGTGCGCAACTCGGTGTCTCCAGGATGCTGTCCTCGCGTCCGTCCCCCGTCGATTCTCCCGGTCATGGCCTGCTGTTGGTCACCCTCGACGATCGTCCTCTGGTGGTGGATGCTACGATGCTTCATGACCATCCGCTGCCGCTTGAGGTGGCGGAGTATGCGCATCCCGTCTGGGGCACGCAGGTTCATCAGCAGGGCGACAGTTGGTTGATTAACTGGAAGCCGTTAGGTCGGGCAAGGCTGGATTGTCAGCTCCTGGCGCTTAATATCCCCTTCGCTGACTTTCAGGCGCGCCATCAAAAAAGCCGCAACACCAGTCGCTTTGACGGTGCACTGCTGATTCGTCGGGCAAGTCATGACACTCTCACCGGTATCGTTAAAGGTGAGCAGGTAGTAAGAGCCCAGGACGGAAGCGAAAGCTTCACGCCGCTGTCACAATCACAACAACATCAGTTGTTAATTGAACATTTCGGTATCGCCGAAGAAATCGTGGCGCGTCTTCCCGCCGACGTGTCGCACAACGGTTAACGACTTTATGCCGGGTTAACGCCCTGATGCGCTTAACCATTCTGGCGATTGGCTGAGCAAACTGCGCTTAACGGGTGCGAAAAAGCTGCTTTTCAGGTAGAATTCGGCCCGTTTTTAATGCCTGAGAGCGATTATGTCTACCACGTTATTTAAAGAGTTCCAGTTCGAAGCCGCACACCATTTACCTAATGTACCGGCCGGACACAAATGCGGTCGTTTGCACGGTCACTCCTTCCTGGTGCGTCTGGAAATCACCGGCGAAGTGGATGCGCATACCGGCTGGGTGATGGATTTTGCTGAACTGAAAGCGGCCTTTAAACCCCTTTATGACCGGCTTGATCATTATTACCTCAATGACATTCCGGGACTGGAGAATCCGACCAGCGAAGTGCTGGCCAAATGGATTTGGGATCATATGAAGCCTCGCCTGCCGTTGCTGAGCGCGGTCATGATCAAAGAAACCTGCACCGCAGGCTGTACCTACCGCGGTTAACCGGCCGCCCTTCGCCAACGGGCGGCTGATCGGACACAGGGTTGATCAGTCGGCAGGGTTGCTGACATGTGCATTGTAACGTTCCGTCGGCTGTCATCCCGCTGTCATCTTTACCGACCAGGCTGTTCTCTCCTTCATTAAAGATCAAGAGAATCAACAATGAACCTGAGAAAGCCTTTTCTGGCCTTGTCCGTTTTTATCACTGCCTCTGCCGCCGTCCAGGCGGAAAACATCCTTAACTTCCCGCAACCCGAAACGCTGCCGGATGCCTTCTATGCCGTCACGGAAATTCCGGCAGGCGGCATCATTAAATATGAAACCGATGCGAAAACCGGTTTCATCGTTGCCGACCGTTTTCAGTCCATGCCGGTTGCGTATCCGGCTAACTACGGTTCGCTGACGCAATCACTGGGCGGTGATAACGATCCGCTGGATGTGATCTTCTATACGCGCGCCCCACTCGCCCCCGGGACACTCATTAAACTGCGCCCGATTGGCGTACTGAAAATGATCGACGGCGGCGAAGTGGATGACAAAATTGTCGCCGTACCCGCCAGTCATGTCGATCCAACCTATGATGCGATTCAGACGGTAGCCGATTTGCCCAAAATGGAGCAGCAGCGGCTGGAGGCTTTTTTTCGCGTTTACAAGGAACTGCCCGAGGGCCGTAAGAAGGTTGAGCTGAAAGGGTTTGAAGACGCGAACGCCGCAAAAGCGGAGATTAAGCAGGCTTATGAAACCTGGAAAGCGAAACAGTAAATGAAAAAGGCGGCCAGGGCCGCCTTTTTGCTGTCAGGCAATATTCAGGTATTTATGCGTCTGCATCGACAGGCGCCAGTTGCGCGCAATGCAGGTTTCGATACACAGTTTTGTTGCATCATCTTTGCGACTGATCGGCTGCAGCGCAATAATGCGCGCTTTTGTGTCCTGAATCCCGGCCAGTAAATCGTCTAAGGCCTCCACATCACGTTGCCGTGCTACCGGATGTTTGATCTCATCTGCACGGCTCAGCGCCTGTGCCAGGACATCATAACCGCCGCGCATATTAACCTTCGGCGACACGGTCACCCAGGTTTGTGCAGAGCAGTGGATTTCGTGGGTCCCGCTGGTTTCGATCTGGCACTGAAACCCTGCGGCTTCCAGCGCGTCGGTCAGTGGGCGCAAATCGTAGATGGCCGGTTCTCCGCCGGTGATCACAATGTGACGGGCCGTCCAGCCCTGTTGCGCGATGCTGCTGAGCAGCATTGGCACATCCGCGTTGCCCCAGGCATCGCTTTCCACCGTTTTAACCAGAATATCGCCTAATGCTGTTTCCCGATCCGCCTGTTTTTCCCAGGTGTGTTTGGTGTCACACCAACTGCATCCTACCGGACATCCCTGTAAGCGGATGAAAATCGCCGGCACGCCGGTGTAATAGCCTTCGCCTTGCAGCGTCTGGAACATTTCGTTAATCGGGTACTGCATAATCATCTCTGTGAAGTTTTAAAACGTGATTATCGCAGAACTCAGCGCTGAGATCATGTCAGGTGATGCTGAACCGACGCGATCTTCTGTGAACGCGCCAGGCGACAGGAGGACAGCAGGCGGGATCAGAGGGTCAGATCCACCCACACCGCCGCATGATCAGACGCTGCATTGACCTCTTTTTTCAGTTCGGGATAGGTTTCCCATTTTACCGGGCGAACACCGGGCCACATCCCTTTGCGCCACACGCCGCCTTTTTCGACCTTTTTCCACAGGGCGGGCGACAGCAAAATATAGTCAATTTTATTACTGGCGCTGCAACCGCCCCAGGTACCGGGATAGCCACCGTTATCAAACTTTTCATGGGTAAAGATATCTTTCAGGTCGGTGTCCTTCAGCAACGGCGATAAGGCCTCGCTGTCTGGCGTGTCGTTAAAATCGCCCGTGATCGCGATCAGGGTTTGCCCGTCTTTAATGCGTTGCTGATATATCGCTTTGACCCGCTCCGCCTGCCGTTTACGGCGGGCGTCAGAGCTGGCTTTTGCACCGTACCCTTTGCTTTTAAAATGGTTAACCAGCACAAGCAGGGTTTGACCGTCGGGCAAAGGAATCGTGAATTCGGGACAGTCGCGCGAGAAAATCAGCTCGCCCTGTTTATCTTTGTCATCGACATGGCTTCGGATTGTGTCGATAGCAAAGTCTGCCGCGCTCATTAGCCCGACATCAATGCCCCGCTCATCGTTGCCATCAATCACCATCACATGATTAAACGGCGTGCCGCCGCGTGCGGGCAGCATCGTGTTATTAAATTCCAGCAACGCGGGGCGGCTTTCTGCTTCCACGACCGTCAGGATATCCGCCCTGAGATCTGTCATGACCTGCGCCGTTAATCCCATAGCAATCTCGTCTATCGGCGCACGTCGCAGTTCCAGCGATCCGACCCAGTCAGCACGGCCATTGGCGATAATGCGAATGCCGCTGTTGTCTGTGGGTCGGGTCAACAGTTTACCCCGGTTGCGCCGCAGGAGAACAAAAGGCCCGGTGTCTGACTTTTGCAGTCCCAGCGCCACCATCAGTTCAACCATCTGTTTTTTCATCGCGTCGGTATACTCAGCCTGCCCCAGCAGGGCATTCAGCTCGGCGAATTTTTCGAGTACCGGTTTTCCTGCACGCCATTCGTTCTGATTCATCGCTCTGGCGCGATCAAACAGGTTTTCAACGTTATACGAAGCCAGCCTCACAGGTTTTCTCCTTCAGCCAGTTAAACTTTGCCTGAAAGCGGTGATTCATGCGCCTCAGGCGAGCAACAGGATGCGTCAGATTCATGTATACAGCGTCAGTATCGGTGGGTTGTGTTAAGCACAGATGTAAACAGCATAGACGTCGCAGAAAAAGGTGAGGAAGCCTGACGGCAAAGGCATAAAAAAACCCGCCACGTGGGCGGGTTTTCATCAGAAGTCAGAAGTCAGAAGTCAGTAAACTTACTGGCCTTTTACTTCTTTCAGACCGTTGAAGGGCGCTTTTGAACCCAGCGCTTCTTCGATACGGATCAGCTGGTTGTACTTCGCAACACGGTCAGAACGGCTCATTGAACCGGTTTTGATCTGGCCTGCAGCAGTACCGACCGCCAGGTCAGCGATGGTCGCATCTTCGGTTTCACCTGAACGGTGAGAGATCACAGCGGTGTAGCCTGCGTCTTTCGCCATTTTAATCGCAGCCAGGGTTTCGGTCAGTGAACCGATCTGGTTGAATTTGATCAGGATGGAGTTCGCGATGCCTTTCTCGATACCTTCTTTCAGGATCTTCGTGTTGGTAACGAACAGGTCGTCACCTACCAGCTGGATTTTGTCGCCCAGCACTTTGGTCTGGTAGGCGAAGCCATCCCAGTCAGATTCGTCCAGGCCATCTTCGATAGAAACGATCGGATACTGCTTCGTCAGATCTTCCAGGAAGTGGGTGAACTCTTCAGAGGTGAAGGCCTTACCGCCTTCACCGGCCAGCACGTATTTGCCATCTTTGTAGAATTCAGATGCCGCACAGTCCATTGCCAGGGTGATATCTTTACCCAGCTCATAGCCTGCTGCTTTTACCGCTTCCGCGATAACCGCCAGCGCTTCGGCGTTAGAACCCAGGTTTGGCGCATAGCCACCTTCGTCACCTACCGCTGTGCTCATACCTTTGCTTTTCAGCACTTTCGCCAGGTTGTGGAACACTTCTGAACCCATGCGGATCGCTTCTTTCACGCTTGATGCGCCGACAGGCTGAATCATGAATTCCTGAATGTCGACGTTGTTGTCCGCGTGCTCACCACCGTTGATGATGTTCATCATAGGCAGTGGCATAGAATATTTGCCTGGGGTGCCGTTCAGTTCAGCGATGTGCTCATACAGCGCCTGACCTTTAGAGGCTGCCGCCGCTTTTGCCGCAGCCAGTGAAACAGCCAGAATGGCGTTAGCACCGAAGTTAGATTTGTTCTCAGTACCGTCCAGGTCGATCATGATTTTATCGATGTTCGCCTGATCTTTCGCGTCTTTGCCTTTTACCGCTTCAGCAATCGGACCGTTAACCGCAGCAACCGCTTTAGTTACGCCTTTGCCCAGGAAGCGAGATTTGTCACCGTCACGCAGTTCCAGTGCTTCACGAGAACCGGTAGAGGCACCTGATGGTGCTGCAGCCAGGCCTACGAAGCCGCCTTCCAGGTGCACTTCAGCTTCAACAGTTGGGTTGCCACGTGAGTCGATAATTTCGCGACCGATGACTTTTACGATTTTGGCCATTACGATTTTCCTCAGTACAAGTTAGTCAATCCTAAGACAAACAACGCGCGAAAAGTTCGCGCGTTGTTCGTTAAACTTATTTCGCTAAACGCTTCTGATGCTCATGTGCTGCCTTCACAAACCCGGCAAACAACGGATGACCATCGCGTGGCGTCGATGTGAACTCAGGGTGGAACTGGCAAGCAATAAACCATGGATGGTTCGGGATCTCAATGATCTCAACCAACTGATCGTCGCCAGAACGTCCTGCCACGCGTAAACCCGCTGCTTCAATTTGCTTCAGCAGCATATTATTTACTTCGTAGCGGTGACGATGGCGCTCAACAATCGTGTCAGAACCGTACAGCTGGCGAACCTTGCTTTCCGGGGTCAACTGGCACTGCTGGCTGCCAAGACGCATGGTACCGCCCAGATCGCTCTGCTCAGAACGGACTTCAACGTTACCTTCTTCGTCACGCCATTCGGTGATCAAGGCGACCACCGGGTACTTACAGTCTGGCACAAATTCTGTGGAGTTTGCGCCTTCCATACCGGCAACATTGCGCGCGAACTCCATCAGGGCAACCTGCATGCCAAGACAGATGCCGAGATAAGGCACGTTGTTTTCGCGGGCATATTTCGCCGTCATCAGCTTGCCTTCG
Source organism: Pantoea sp. SGAir0183 (assembly GCF_043545505.1). Classification (NCBI taxonomy): domain Bacteria; kingdom Pseudomonadati; phylum Pseudomonadota; class Gammaproteobacteria; order Enterobacterales; family Erwiniaceae; genus Pantoea; species Pantoea sp. SGAir0183. The sequence goes on along the minus strand of NZ_CP028053.1, from coordinate 948,520 downwards.
ACACCGCGGTAACCAAACCCACCCGGAATCAGAATGGCATCTAAATCTTTCAGCAATTCGACACCGCGGGTTTCTACGTCCTGGGAGTCGATCAGCTTGATGTTGACGGTAACGCGATTCTTCAGCCCGCCGTGCTTCAGGGCTTCAATAACAGATTTATACGCATCCGGCAGTTCGACATATTTGCCCACCATACCAATGGTGACTTCGCCGCCCGGGTTCGCTTCTTCATAAATCACCTGCTCCCACTCGGCCAGATTGGCTTCCGGAGCATTCAGATTGAAACGCTTACAGATATAGTCATCCAGACCCTGCGATTTCAGCATGCCTGGAATTTTGTAGATGGAATCGACGTCTTTGAGCGAAATAACGGCTTTTTCTGGCACGTTACAGAACAGGGCAATTTTGCCACGCTCGTTGGCCGGCACAGCCCGATCGGAACGGCAGATCAGGACGTCTGGCTGAATACCGATAGAGAGCAGTTCCTTTACAGAGTGCTGCGTCGGCTTGGTTTTGACCTCGCCCGCTGCCGCCATGTAAGGCACCAGCGTCAAGTGCATGTACATCGTATGTTCGCGGCCCACGTCGACGGCCATCTGACGAATCGCTTCCAGGAACGGCAGGGATTCGATATCACCGACCGTACCGCCGATTTCGACCAGCACGACGTCGTGACCTTCGCCACCTTCGATGATGCGCTCTTTAATCGCATTAGTAATATGCGGAATGACCTGAATCGTGGCACCCAGATAGTCGCCACGGCGCTCTTTGCGCAGGACTTCCGAGTAGATACGGCCAGTGGTGAAGTTGTTGCGGCGCGACATTTTCGTGCGGATGAAGCGCTCATAGTGACCCAAATCCAGATCGGTTTCGGCCCCATCATCAGTGACGAATACTTCACCGTGCTGTGTCGGGCTCATGGTACCCGGATCGACGTTAATGTACGGATCCAGTTTCATGATGGTCACGTTCAGACCACGCGCTTCGAGAATGGCTGCGAGGGAGGCTGCGGCAATGCCTTTACCCAGAGAGGAAACGACCCCGCCGGTCACAAAAATATAATTCGTTGTCATGCTGAACCTGAGAGTTTAGGTTTAAAGACGGTGGAATAACCAGGACGGGAAAACAGTATACTGGAAACCGCCATCAGCCACAATTGATGAATCACATCCCTCTCCTCACGCATTGCTGCGCGTACCTTAGCGGATAGCGGTTAACAAAATGTTGACGTACATCACAAAGTTGACGCGAAGCTGAATCGAGTAAGCCCGAGCGCGCACTTTATGCGCAGCGCTGGAATAATCAGCGTTTTTCGTCGGCTTTTACCTGCTGCCAGGCCGCTTCCATTTGTTCCAGCGTGGCGCCCGGCATAGACAGCCCCTGTGCAGTAATGATTGCTTCCACCGCACGGAAACGGCGTTCAAACTTATCGTTGGCCTTCTGTAGCGCGATTTCGGCTTTGCTGCCCAAGTGACGCGAGAGGTTAACCGTCGCAAACAGTAAATCGCCGATCTCTTCTTCCAGCTTTTGCGGGTCGACGACGCTTTGCTGCGCCTCGTGCATCACCTCATCGATCTCTTCATGCACCTTGTCGACCACCGGGCCTAGCGTTGTCCAGTCGAAGCCCACATTGTGGCAACGCTTTTGAATTTTATGAGCGCGCATCAGCGCAGGCAGCGCTTTTGGAATATCGTCCAGTGCCGAATGCTGGGCTTTCTCTGCCCGTTCCGCGCTTTTTATCGCCTCCCAGTTTTTCAACACCTCAGCGCTGTTCCCGGCGGTGCCTTCCGCAAAAATATGCGGATGGCGACGTTCCAGCTTGTCACTGATGGCATGGCAGATATCATCAAAATTAAAGCGCCCCTGCTCCTGTGCCATCTGGGCATAAAACACCACCTGAAACAGCAGATCGCCCAGCTCCCCCCGCAGATCGTCGAAGTCTTCGCGCTGGATGGCATCCAGCACTTCGTAGGTTTCTTCCAGGGTATAAGGCGCGATGGTGGCAAAGGTCTGCTCGCGATCCCACGGGCAGCCCTGTTGCGGATCGCGCAGGGTTTTCATAATGCCCAGCAGGCGATCAATTGACGTCATAGGGTAATCCTTCCGGTGTTTCGTTGGCATAAACGCGGTGATAAAAGCAGCCAGGCGCACGTCGGTCAAAACGTGCGCCTGATGACAGGTTAGTGCAGGCGGCGGGCATCGATGATGTCAGGTACCTGATTGAGGCGAGACAGCACGCGCCCCAGGACCTGGTGATTGTAAATCTCGATGTCCATATCAATGGTGGCGAGCTGTTTTTTGGTATCGCTGCGGCTCGATACGCCAAGCACGTTGACCTTTTCGTTGGCGAGAATCGTGGTGATATCGCGCAACAGCCCGCTGCGATCGTTAGCCGTGACGCGCACCACCAGCGAATAGCCGCTGGAGTAGCTTTCGCCCCATACGGCATCGACGATGCGCTCTGGCGCGTTGGAGATCAGCTCCGACAGCTGATCGCAGTCGGCACGGTGAATGGAAATACCGCGTCCGTGGGTGATAAAGCCGACGATATCGTCGCCCGGGATAGGCTGACAGCAGCGTGCGATATGGTGCATGAGGTTGCCCACCCCTTCCACCACGACGCGACCACTTTCCTTGCGGGCAGACGGCGCGTGCGATTTTTGCGTCAGCTGACGCAGGGCTTCACGGTCCTGTTCTTCCGCCGTCGGCTTATTAAGCTTGGCCTGCAGGAAATTCACCATCTGGTGCAGACGAATATCCCCGCCGCCAATGGCGGCCAGTAACTCGTCCAGCGAGGTGACGTTATAGCGCGGCAGCAGCAGCTTCTCGGCTTCACGCAGGCTGATATCCATCTGGTTCAGCTCGTTGTCCAGAATCTGGCGACCGGCAAGAATGTTTTTATCGCGATCCTGCTTACGGAACCAGTTGTGAATTTTGGCGCGGCCACGGCTGGTAGTGATGAATCCTAAATTCGGGTTCAGCCAGTCGCGGCTCGGATTCGGCTGTTTTTGTGTGATGACTTCAACCTGGTCGCCCATCTGCAACTGATAGGTAAAGGGCACGATGCGCCCACCGATTTTGGCACCGATGCAGCGATGGCCGATATCGCTGTGGATATGGTAGGCAAAGTCCAGCGGCGTAGAACCGGCGGGCAAATCGACCACATCGCCTTTCGGGGTAAAGACGTAGACGCGGTCATCAAACACCTGACTGCGGACCTCTTCCAGCAGCTCGCCGGAATCGGCCATCTCTTCCTGCCAGGAGATCAGCTTACGTAACCAGGCAATGCGTTCTTCATGGCCTGCCGCCCCACGGGCATGGCTGGACGACGGGCCTTCTTTGTATTTCCAGTGTGCCGCGACGCCGAGTTCCGCGTCCTCATGCATCTGACGCGTACGAATCTGGATCTCAACGGTTTTACCCTGCGGTCCCAGCACCACCGTATGAATGGACTGATAGCCGTTAGGCTTCGGGTTAGCGACGTAATCGTCGAATTCACTGGGCAGATGGCGGTACAGCGTATGTACCGTACCCAGCGCGCCATAGCAGTCCTGTAAACGCTCAGCCACAATACGCACCGCGCGCACGTCGAACAGCTCATCAAAGGCGAGCGATTTTTTCTGCATCTTGCGCCAGATGCTGTAGATATGTTTGGGACGGCCGTACACTTCGGCACGAACGCCCTCTTTCGCCATCTCTTTACGCAGGTTAACGACAAAGTTATCGATATATTGCTCACGATCGATACGACGTTCGTGCAACAGTTTCGCAATGCGCTTGTATTCTTCGGGATGCAGATAGCGGAAACAGTAATCTTCCAGCTCCCATTTCAACTGGCCGATGCCCAGCCGGTTGGCCAGCGGCGCGTAAATATTGGTGCTTTCTTTGGCGGCCAGAACGCGTTCGTCTTCCGGTGCATCCTTCACCTCGCGCAGGTTCATAATGCGCTCTGCCAGCTTGAGCACCACGCAGCGGAAATCTTCCACCATCGCCAGCAGCATGCGGCGCACGTTATCCACCTGCTCTGAGGCCATTGAATCGTTATGAATGGCTTTCAGCTGGCGAATCGCATCCATATCGCGTACGCCATGTACCAGCGAAACGATGCCTTTGCCCACGGTTTTTTCCAGCTCTTCTTCGCTGACCACTTCGTCATTGGCGAGCGGGAAAATCAGTGCCGCGCACAGGCTTTCAATGTCCATGCTGAGCATTGAGAGGATTTCCACCATCTCAATACCGCGCCACAGCAGCAGCGACTGGTCGGGATGGCCTTGCGTCTGCGCCTCACAATAGCGCCAGGTTTCAGCAAGACGTTCACATGATTGCGGGTTAGCCACGCCAAGACTGGCGATCCACTGGTCGAGGGCAAATTCCCCTTCCGTATTTAAATGTGCACTTCTGACCGCAACCATATCCTCTCCTGCACAGCGCCCCTGCCGGACACTTATGTTTTTTTTCTGAACAGCACCATGGATTCGAGATGACGGGTATGCGGAAACATATCCAGCATCGCGACCCTTTCCAATTGGTAGCCCGCCGACAACAGTGTTTCGCTGTCACGCGCGAGTGTTACAGGATTACACGACACATAGACCACACGCTGTGGTGATAGTTTGACGACATGGGACATGACACCCGCCGCCCCGGCCCGCGCCGGATCGAGTAACACCTTGTTAAAGCCTTGCGTCGCCCAGGGCTGACGCGAAACATCGTCTTCCAGATTGTGCTGAAAAAATCTGACGTTTTTAAGATCATTGACCTCAGCATTATACTCCGCCTGCTGGACTAATGCTGCAACGCCCTCCACACCTACGGCATTTTGTACCGTTTTTCCTACAGGGAGCGTAAAGTTTCCCATGCCGCAAAACAGGTCCAGCACACGATCGTCAGGCTGTAAATCCAGCCACGCGATTGCCCTGGCGACCATCTGCTGATTCACCGTATCGTTAACCTGAATAAAATCCTGTGGACTGAAGGTTAGCGTAAGCTGGTGTGAATGATAAAACGGGCGTTGTTCACTGATTGCGCGCAGTGCCTCGCCGCCATCATCCAAAAACAGCATGAGCTGATGCTGATGCGAAAACCGTTCCAGTTTTGCCATATCGTCAGCAGTTAATGCATCCAGATGACGCAATAACATCACCGGCCCGTTATCAGCCAGCACCAGTTCGACATGGCCTAAACGGTTGACAGCATTAAGCGTAGTGAGACAATTGCGCAGCGGAATAATCAGCGCCTCAAGTTGGGGCGCCAAAACGGGGCACTGCTGGATATCGACCAGATCGTTGGTGGCTTCCTGGCGAAAGCCCATCTGGAGCTGCTGTGTTTTGCTGTGCCACTGCAGGCCAAGGCGGGCACGGCGGCGATAGCCCCAGGCAGGACCGGCGATGGTCTCATCCACCGTGATCGGCTGCTTTGCTGCCTGAGTAAGCATTCGTGCCAGCGCACGCGCTTTACTCTGCTGCTGTAGCGGCTCATCAACATGTTGCTGTTGGCAGCCGCCACAGCGGCTAAAATGCGGACAGCGAGGTTCAACCCGTGACGGGCTGTGGTTCAACAGACGCTCTGTTTTGGCGCGAGCATACTGGCGCTTCTCCTCCAGCAGGGTGACTTCCGCCTGTTCGCCGGGCAGCGCACCCGCGACAAACAGGGTTTTTCCTTTGTGCCGGGCCACGCCCTGACCGAAAGGATCCAGGTCTTCGATAGTGACGGTCAGCCTTTTTCGGGTCGTCACGCGCTGTTTTGCGGAATAAAATTGCGCCATAGTGTAGTTCTTTCTCTTTAAATTCGATGTGCATCCATTTCAGCGACGTGCACAGGGACGTTCAGGCCGAAACAGCAGGCGACTATTATGACTAAATACAGCCTGCGGGCGCGAATGATGATTTTAATCCTGGCGCCTACGCTAATGGTAGGCTTGCTGCTCAGCTCATTTTTTGTGGTACATCGCTACAATGAATTACAGCGCCAGGTGATTGAGGCGGGGGCAAATATCATTGAACCGCTGGCGGTCTCCACAGAATACAGCATGACCTGGCACAATCGTGATGCGCTGCGTGAACTGGTGAGTTTACTCCATCGCCGCCATTCCGGCATTGTACGGGCCATTTCTGTTTTTGATGATAATAACCAGCTCTACGTCACCTCCAACACCAACCAAAACCTCAGCCTGAAGACAAAGCAGGCGATCCAGGCGCTGCCCGAGGATGTTTCCCTGGAGGGCAGCGGCAACCTGTTGATCCTGCGCAAACCCATCACCTCCGAGCGTTACGCCGTGGATGAATTGCCCGGACAGGATGCCAAGCCCGCCGGGAATCCGCTGGGCTACGTGGCGATAGAGCTGGATTTGCAGTCCGTGCGTTTACAGCAATACCGGGAAGTCTTTATTGCCACCCTGATGCTGCTGTTCTGCCTGTGTATTGCCATGTTGTTTGCCTATCGCCTGATGCGGGACGTTACCGGCCCCATTCGCAATATGGTCAGCACCGTTGACCGGATTCGTCGTGGGCAACTGGACAGCCGGGTGGAAGGCCACATGCTGGGCGAGCTGAGCATCCTGAAGAATGGGATCAATGCCATGGCGATGTCGCTTACCGCCTACCACGAAGAGATGCAGCACAACATCGATCAGGCGACCTGGGACCTGAGGGAAACGCTGGAGCAGCTCGAAATTCAGAATGTTGAGCTGGATCTGGCCAAAAAACGTGCCCAGGAAGCTGCCCGCATCAAATCCGAATTCCTGGCGAACATGTCCCATGAACTGCGCACGCCGCTGAATGGCGTGCTGGGCTTTACCCGTCAGATGCTGAAAACGCCGCTGCGCACCACCCAGCGTGACTATATGCTGACGATTGAACGTTCGGCCAATAACCTGCTGTCGATTATCAATGACGTACTGGATTTCTCGAAGCTGGAAGCCGGAAAGCTGATGCTGGAATCCATTCCTTTCCCGCTTCGCGCCACGCTGGATGAAACGCTGGTTTTGCTGGCCCCATCGGCCCACGAAAAGAAGCTGGAGTTGACGGTGGTATGCGATAACAACGTCCCCGACAACGTGATCGGTGACGCGCTTCGCCTGCAGCAAATCCTGATTAACCTGATGGGCAATGCGATTAAGTTCACCGAAAAAGGCACCATCAATTTACGGGTTGAGCAACATACCCTTACGGCAACCCAGGTTGAGCTGGAGATTCAGGTGCGTGATACGGGGATAGGCATTTCCGAAGAACAGCAGGCGCAGCTGTTTCAGGCTTTTCGCCAGGCGGATGCCAGCATTTCCCGTCGCCACGGCGGATCGGGGCTGGGACTGGTGATCACCCAGAAACTGGTGCGGGAAATGAACGGGGAGATCACCTTCGTCAGCCGCCAGAATCACGGTTCCACCTTTTGGGTGCGCGTGAAACTTGATCTCAATCCGAATGCACCGAGTATGCCGCGCGTCCTTGACGCACTATCGAACACCCGCATGGCCTATGTGGAAGCGAATCCCGATGTTGCCAGCGCAGTCGTCGAGATTTTAGGCGCGACGCCGTTACAGGTAGAGCACAGCTTAACGCTGGAAGGCCTGAGTCAGCCGCGTTATCCCCTGTTGCTGATGGCGATGCCTGTCGATGCCAGCCAGTCGCAGGTGCTGGAAAGCCGGTTTATCAATTCGCTGCTGGAACGCGCCGATCAGGTCATCATGGCGCTGCCAAGCCCAATGATGTTGCTGGCCGATGAGCTAAAAGTACGCGGTATTGACGGCTGTATTGCCAAACCTGTCTCACAAACGCGTTTACTGCCCATGCTGCTGGAGCTGCATGCCCGCCACAGTAACGATGCCTCTTCCTCGCCGCGTCTGTCGTTAACCGTCATGGCGGTGGATGATAATCCTGCGAATCTCAAGCTGATCGGCGCACTGCTGGAAGAACAGGTTGAGCACAGCATCCTGTGCAATAACGCCGAGCAGGCCATCCACGTCGCCCACCGGCAAGCACTGGACGTGATTTTAATGGATATCCAGATGCCCGACATCGATGGCATTCGCGCCAGTGAAATTATCCGCACGCTGCCAAACCATGCCAACACGCCGATCGTCGCTGTAACCGCGCACGCGATCGATGGTGAACGTGAGCACCTGATCCGGGCCGGCATGAACGACTATCTTGCTAAGCCTATTGATGAAAATAAGCTCAGTCAGGTGTTGACGCGTTATATGCCCAGCCCGGCCAGCGCTGTGCCTGAGGTTCCCCAGATCCTGCCCACGCTGGACTGGAAACTGGCGTTACGTCAGGCGGCCAACAAACCTGATTTAGCGCGGGATTTATTGCGAATGCTGCTGGAATTTTTGCCGGAAGTGCACGCTAAGATCGTACAGTATATGGCTGAAAACGATGCGGTTGCCTTGCGGGAAATTATCCATAAACTTCACGGCAGCGCCAGTTACAGCGGCGTACCGCGGATGAAGCAACTCTGTCGTAAACTGGAAAAAGAACTGCATCAGGCCAGTGATATTGAGGCGCTGGAGCCGGAGTTGCTGGAGCTGCAGGATGAGATGGAAAATGTGGCCAGACAGGCGCGCCGCGTGCTCGCTATGCCGTGAAAGGCCGGTCAGTCAGCAGGCCCCTGAACGCCAGGGGCCCCCAAATTAGCGTTTAAAAACCCCCGATTTTCAGGGTGGCCGCCACATTGCGTGCAGTAAGCCGCACATTGTTGCGTGCGCCATCCAGCGCTTCATCCAGCGAACAGATACGGTATAGCACGCTGAATACCGCATCAATGCCATGTTGATGAACGACGCCGACATCGTCCGTCAGGCTACCGGCAATGCCAATCACCGGAAGACCAAACCGCTTTGCAACTTTCGCGACGCCAATCGGCACTTTGCCATTGATACTCTGACTGTCTATGCGCCCTTCGCCCGTAATCACCAGTTGGGCGTCCTGCAACTGCGCCGCCAGCCCGAGCGCTTCTGTAACGATTTCAATACCGGGGCGCAGAGCCGCCTGGCAAAATGCATACAGCGCGGCCCCCATTCCCCCTGCGGCACCGCCACCGCTGACCTGCAGGACATCCATGCCCAGATCGCGCTGAATCATCGCAGCATAGTGCGTCAGCGCCTTATCGAGCAGTGCCACCCGTTCAGGTGTTGCGCCCTTTTGCGGGCCAAAGACCGCCGACGCACCGTCATCGCCTGTCAGCGTATTGGTCACATCACAGGCCACTTCGAAACGGCACGCCCGGATACGCCTGTCCAGGCGGGAAATATCAATGCGGGCCAGATGCGGCAGCGCGCCGCCGCCTGGGCCAATCTCTTCACCTTGCTTATCCAGCAAACGTGCACCCAGCGCCTGCATCATTCCTGCGCCGCCGTCATTGGTGGCGCTGCCACCAATGCCAATAATGATGTGCTTTACCCCTTTATCCAGCGCGTTTTTGATCAGTTCACCTGTGCCAAACGAAGTGGTAATCAATGGGTCGCGCCACGCCGCCGGGACCAGCTCCAGGCCACTGGCGGCGGCCATCTCGATATAGGCGGTCTCGTCGTTGCCCGACACCCCATAGAACGCCTCCACAGGTTCCCCCAGTGGACCGGTCACCTGTAACCTGATCTTTTTTCCCTGGGTTGCAGCGACCATCGCTTCAACCGTGCCTTCACCGCCATCAGCGACCGGTATTTTCACATAATGCGCATCGGGGAAAATCTCGCGAAATCCCGCTTCGATTGCCGACGCCACATCCAGGGCAGAGAGACTTTCTTTATATGAATCCGGTGCGATGACGATTTTCATAAGCAATCCAGGCGGTATGGTTTGACGGTAAGGGAAGGACATTCGCCCGGCATCCGCAGATACCGGGCAACGCTTAGCGCGAAATTTCGATGTTTGCTAACTTTTCATAATAGCAGGCCAGCGCGCTGTGGTCGGCGGTTCCCTGCCCGTCGTTACGCAGTGCCTGCATCATCTCCATCACCGCCGCTGTCAGTGGCAGAGGAGCACCAATGTCGTGTGAGGTATCCAGTGCGTTAGCCAGATCTTTAATATGTAAATCGATACGAAAGCCGGGTTTAAAATTGCGGTCCATCACCATCGGCGCTTTCGCATCCAGCACGGTGCTTCCTGCCAGACCGCCACGTATAGCCTGATAGACCAGCTCCGGATTGACACCGGCTTTGGTCGCCAGTGACAGCGCTTCTGACATCGCGGCAATATTCAGCGCCACAATCACCTGATTGGCCAGCTTGGTCACGTTACCGGCACCGATATCGCCGGTATGCACGACCGAGCCCGCCATGGCTTTCATGATGTCGTAACACTGGTCAAACACGGCTTTATCGCCGCCCACCATCACCGACAACGTGCCTTCGATGGCTTTGGGTTCGCCGCCGCTGACCGGCGCATCCAGCATACGGATCTGTTTTGCCGCCAGCGCATCATGGATTTCCCGGCTTGCCAGTGGGGCGATTGAGCTCATATCGATGACAATCAGACCGGGTTTTGCCCCATTGATAATGCCATTTTCACCCAGACAAACCTCTTTGACCTGCGGCGAGTTCGGCACCATGGTGATGACCACATCGCACTGCCCGGCAATCTCTTTCGCGTTGCTGGCCGTTGTCGCACCCAGCGCGACCAGCTCGGCCTCGTTTTCGGCATGATGATCCCGCACGACCAGTGAATAACCCGCCTTCAGCAGGTTTTTACTCATAGGTTTGCCCATAATCCCAAGGCCAATAAAGCCAATTTTCATTGCGTCTCTCCTGGATGATTACGTTTTAAATTTGTCACACAACGCCTGCGTGGCACTGCGGAAAACACCGAGATCGCTACCCACAGCAACAAAGGTCGCGCCCCACTCGAGGTAGCGGCGGGCGTCGGCCTCGACCGGCGCCAGAATCCCGCTGGGTTTGTTGGCAGCTTTTGCCCGTTCAAAGATGTGTTTGATGACGGGCAATACCGCCGGGTGCGCAGGCTGGCCGAGATAACCCAGCGCGGCGGACAGATCGCCCGGTCCGACAAAGATCCCGTCCACGCCCTCAACGGCCGCGATAGCATCGATGTTGTCCACGGCCTGCTGCGTTTCTATCTGGACTAACACCGTAATGTTGTCGTTGATAGTGCTGTTGTACGCTGGCATGGTGCCGTACATATTGCTGCGATGTGAAACGGATACGCCGCGAATCCCCGCAGGCGGATAACGCGTCGAGGCGACCGCACGTCTGGCCTCGTCTTCGTTCTCGACGAAGGGCACCAGAATGTTGTTAAAACCAATATCCAGCAGGCGTTTAATAATCACCGGCTCGTTACAGGGTGGACGCACAACCGGCGCACTATTGCTGCCTTTCAGCGCCATCAGTTGAGGCACAAAGGTGGTGATATCGTTAGGCGCGTGCTCGCCGTCCAGCACCAGCCAGTCAAATCCGGCCAGCCCCAGGACTTCGGTCGAAAGGGGATTCGCCAGGGCACACCAACTGCCAATCAGGGTTTCACCTGCCAGCAGGCGATGGCGAAATTCATTGCGCCAGGCTGTATTACTCATGGTTTTACTCCTGTGAAACGGGTTTCCTGCAGGAAGCCCAAAAACGTTAACGCACCAGGCACGGACGCTTGTGATCGAACGTCCACTGCGGAATCAGAAACTGCATGGCCTGTGCATCATCACGGGCACCCAGGCCATGCTTTTGATAAAGCGCATTAGCCTGCATCACCCGCTCCCTGTCCAGCTCAATACCCAGGCCCGGCTTCTGCGGCACTGCCACCCTGCCACCTTCAATCTGGAAAGGCGCTTTTGTGAGCCGTTGATTGCCCTCCTGCCAGATCCAGTGCGTATCAATGGCGGTGATGTTGCCCGGTGCGGCGGCCGCAACGTGCGTGAACATCGCCAGGGAAATATCGAAATGGTTGTTGGAATGGGAACCCCACGTCAGGCCAAATTCATGGCACATTTGCGCCACGCGCACGGATCCCTGCATCGTCCAGAAGTGCGGATCGGCCAGCGGGATATCGACTGACTGTAAAGACAAGGTGTGTCCCATCTGACGCCAGTCTGTAGCGATCATATTGGTGGCGGTAGGCAGGCCGGTGGCGCGCCGAAATTCGGCCATAACTTCGCGTCCGGAGTAGCCCTGCTCTGCGCCACAGGGATCCTCTGCATAGGCCAGCACACCTTTAAGCTGTTTACCCAGCGCGATGGCCTCCTCAAGCGACCAGGCCCCGTTGGGATCGATCGTGATACGCGCCTGGGGGAAACGTTTCGCCAGCGCAGCGATCGCTTCCGCCTCATCATGACCGTTCAGCACACCGCCTTTCAGTTTAAAGTCGTTAAAGCCGTATTTTTCATAGGCCGCTTCGGCCAGCCTGACCACGGCCCCAGGCGTGAGCGCTTCCTCATGACGCAGGCGATACCAGTCACAGGTCTCGCTGTCCTGATTCTGATAAGGCAAGGTGGTTTTTCGGCGGTCGCCGACGTAAAACAGGTAACCCAGCATCTCGACGCTGTCGCGCTGCTGCCCGTCCCCTAACAGTGAGGCGACATTCACGCCCAGATGCTGTCCCAGCAGATCCAGCAGCGCGGCTTCGATGCCGGTGACGACGTGAATGGTGGTGCGCAGGTCAAACGTCTGATTACCGCGCCCACCGGCATCCCGATCGGCATAAGACGTGCGCACCAGATTCAGGATATTTTTATATTCACCCACCGTTTTACCCACCACCTGCGCGGCAGCCTCTTCCAGCGTCTGGCGTATCTTTTCGCCGCCGGGGATTTCTCCCAGGCCCGTATTGCCGGCATTATCTTCAAGGATGACGATATTACGGGTAAAGAAAGGTGAATGGGCGCCGCTCAGGTTCAGTAACATACTGTCATAGCCGGCGACCGGAATGACCTGCATGGCGGTGATCTTCGGTGTCGTGTTCATCTGTTATCCCTTAAGCAGAGGCCCGGCCAAAAGCCGGGCGTTTACGGTCAAATGTCCAGCCGGGAACCAGGTATTGCATGGCCGTCGCGTCATTACGTCCGCCCGCTGGCAGTGATTTGTAGCGTTCGTTTGCCCGCCGCAGTTGCGCCCAGTCCAGTTCAATGCCCAGGCCCGGTGCAGTGGGCACTGCAATTTTTCCCTGCTGAATCGGCAGTGGATTTTTCGTCAGGCGCTGGTCGCCCTCCTGCCAGATCCAGTGCGTGTCTATCGCGGTGGGGTTACCGGGTGCCGCAGCGCCGACATGGGTAAACATGGCCAGGGAAATATCAAAGTGGTTATTGGAGTGACAGCCCCAGGTGAGTCCCCATTCATCGCACAGCTGAGCGACCCGCACGGCACCGCTCAGCGTCCAGAAATGGGGATCGGCCAGCGGGATATCGATCGCGTTGAGCATCAGTGCATGCTGCATCTCGCGCCAGTTGGTGGCGATCATGTTGGTGGCGACCGGCAGGCCCGTCGCGCGCCGAAACTCCGCCATCACCTCACGCCCGGAATAACCCTGCTCCGCCCCACAGGGATCTTCTGCATAGGTCAGCACATCCTGCATGCCTTTGCACAGCCGGATCGCCTCGTCCAGCCGCCATGCGCCGTTAGGATCAACGGTGATACGCGCAGCGGGAAAGCGTTTTTTCAACGCCTGCGCGGTCGCGATTTCCTGTTCGCCCGGCAGCACACCGCCCTTGAGTTTAAAATCGTGAAATCCGTATTTATCCTGAGCCGCTTCCGCCAGCCTGACGATGGCCTCACTGCTCAGGGCTTCCTGATGACGCAGCCGATACCAGTCATGCTGCGCGTTCTCACCAGTGAGGTAAGGCAGATCGGTTTTGCGCCGGTCACCGATATAGAACAGGTAACCCAACACCGTGACCGCATCGCGTTGTTTACCCGGCCCCAGCAGCTCGGCGACCGGCACGCCCAGACATTGCCCCAGCAGATCCAGCAGCGCGGCCTCCAGCGCCGCAACCGCATTTACGCGCAGTTCGAACGTCCAGGCGCCCTTGCCAAAGGTCTCGAAATCCGCAGACTGATTGCCCCGATGCACCTGCTGTACCAGCCGGTTCAGGCAGGCGACCTGCTGACCTGTCACCTGCGGTACGGCATCCAGCAAGGTCTGATAAATGGTCTCGCCTCCCGGTGCCTCACCCAGCCCGGTATGACCCGCACTGTCCGTCAGTATTACAATGTTGCGGGTAAAACTGGCATTGTGTGCCCCCCCAATGTTGAGCAGCATACTGTCGTAACCGGCCACCGGCACAACCTGCATAGCGGTGATAACGGGCGTGGATTGCGTATTCATACAGGCTCCTTAGCGGGTTTTCAGCTCAATGCGCTTGATGTTATCCACCAGCACCAGATAACTGAGTACCGCGACAAAGGCGTGGATACCCACGTATACCAGCGCACCGTTATACGATCCGGTCGAGGCAATGATGTAGCCAATCGCGACAGGCGTGATAATGCCGGACGCATTACCAAACATATTGAACAGGCCGCCGCTCAGACCGCTGATCTCCTTCGGCGCGGTATCGGCCATCACCGCCCAGCCCAACGCACCAATGCCTTTGCCAAAAAAGGCCGTCGCCATAAACAGCACCACAACCCAGTCGGTTTCAACGTAGTTACATATCACCATAGAGGTCGAGAGCAGCATCCCGAGCACAATGGGCGTTTTGCGGGCGATGTTCAGGGAACCGGTTTTGCGCATCAGCCAGTCGGAGATCACGCCACCCAGCACGCCGCCAATAAAGCCGCACAGTGCCGGTACGGAGGCAACAAAACCGGCTTTAAGAATCGACATTCCGCGCGCCTGAACCAGATAAACCGGAAACCAGGTGATAAAGAAATAGGTCAGTGCGTTGATGCAGTACTGGCCAATATAGATACCGATCATCATGCGTGACTGCAGCAGCTGTTTGATCTGGAACCGCTTGTCACGGAAGCTGACGTTTTGCTTTTCGCTTTTCTGATCCATGTTGATCAGCGCACCGCCCTGCTCCATGTATTCCCGTTCCGCCTGATTAACGCCAGGATGATCGCTGGGATCGTGAATCACTTTGAGCCAGATAAGGCTCAGGATGATGCCCAGTCCCCCCATGAACCAGAAGACATGAGCCCAACCGACTGCGGAGGTCAGCCAGCCCATGATGGGTGCGAAAATCACGGTCGCAAAATACTGGGCAGAATTGAAAATGGCCACGGCGGTGCCGCGCTCCTGAGCCGGAAACCAGGCGGCCACAATTCGGCTGTTACCCGGAAATGAAGGTGCTTCTGCCAGCCCCACCATAAAGCGCAACATAAACAGCGCCATCACGATGGTGTAACCGCTGAACAGGTCCACGAAGCCTTGCAGCAAGGTAAATAACGACCAGAGGAAGATGCTCCAGAAATAGACGCGTTTGGACCCAAAGCGATCCAACAGCCAGCCGCCGGGGATTTGTCCAATAACATAGGCCCACGAAAACGCCGAGAAGATGTAACCCATGCCCACGGGATCGAGGCCAATATCCTTTGCCATCGCGGAGCCAGCGATGGATAACGTCGCCCGGTCGCCGTAGTTGAATGAGGTCACAATAAACAACATGACCACAATCCAGTAGCGTGCATTTGTCCGTTTCTGGACCGCCTCTGACGTCTGGTGAAAACTACTCATGATGCACTCCTGAAAAATAGCGAAAGTGACATTCGCTCTGACTGCATACACATCGCGTTGGGTATCAGAGAGATGTAGGTTAAACACGGCGATTTTTTTATTGGCAAATTGCTCACGCGGCGTGACATATAACCTGACCGGGGAAACGGAAATCAGTATAAGAAGTGGGTTTCACGGTGACATTGGAATATCTCCCTGGAATAAGGAGAAGGAATCGTGCTTTTTTGGGCTATTGCATAAAACACTGCGGCGCATTTCACGTATTTTGGTATTCCTCACCCAAAGCCAGCTCCTACGCCCGACGATCGCCGGCTTTGTGAGAATCTTCACTTGATTTGGTAAAAAGACATGAAAACGGCCGTCTCTGAAGGCTGAATGTAGGTCAATTGCACAATGTGCAGGTGAGAACCCCTCTTTATACTGACGGTGGCAAATACTGAACCTGTGACATCTGACTTCTTATAATGAATGCGCCACAGAAATAAGGCGCGACGCACTGGAAGGTGAGCGATGATCCCCCTGTCAAACGAACAACCGCTCTATATCAAAGTTCATGAAAACGATAACGTGGCCATTGTGGTTAACAGCCAGGGACTGCCTGCCGGTACCACGTTTCGTGATGGCTTAACTCTGACCGAGCATATTCCCCAGGGACACAAGGTGGCGCTGCAGGCTATTCCTGATGGGCAGCCCATACTGCGCTATGGCGAGGTGATTGGTCTGGCCATGCGTGATATCGCCCAGGGGAGCTGGATCGACGAATCGCTAATTGCTCTGCCGGACGCCCCGGACTTAGCGCATTTACCTTTAGCGAATAATGTGCCGCCGGCGTTACCGCCGCTGGACGGTTATACCTTTGAGGGCTATCGCAACGCTGACGGCAGCGTGGGCACCCGTAATCTGCTGGGGATCACTACCAGCGTGCACTGCGTCGCGGGCGTGGTGGATTATGTGGTGCAAATCATTGAGCGTGATTTACTGCCCCGCTATCCCAACGTTGATGGCGTGGTGGCGCTAAATCATCTTTATGGCTGTGGCGTGGCGATCAATGCCCCCGCGGCGGTGATCCCGATCCGAACCGTTCATAATCTGGCCCTGAATGCCAATTTCGGCGGCGAAATCATGGTGGTCAGTCTGGGATGCGAAAAGTTACAACCCGAACGCCTGCTGACCGGCACGCCTGACGTACAGCCCATCTCGCTGGACGATGCGGATATTGTGCGTTTGCAGGACGAGAGCCGGGTGGGCTTCGGTGCCATGGTGGATGAGATTTTGCAGGTCGCAGAGCGCCACCTGAGCCGCCTTAATCAACGCCAGCGCGAAACCTGCCCGGCCTCTGAACTGGTGGTGGGCATGCAGTGTGGCGGCAGCGACGCGTTTTCGGGCGTGACCGCGAATCCCGCCGTCGGCTTCGCCGCTGATCTGCTGGTACGCTGCGGAGCCACCGTAATGTTTTCTGAAGTCACGGAGGTACGGGATGCCATTCATTTGCTGACGCCACGCGTGGTTGACCAGACCGTGGGCCAGCGACTGATTGAGGAAATGGCCTGGTATGATCGCTATCTCGATCAAGGCAAAACGGACCGCAGCGCCAATCCCTCGCCCGGCAACAAGAAAGGCGGACTGGCCAACGTGGTGGAAAAAGCATTAGGCTCGATTGCCAAATCAGGCCGAAGCCCGATTATGGAAGTGCTGTCACCGGGACAACGGCCAACACGACGAGGGCTGATTTTTGCCGCCACGCCCGCCAGCGATTTTGTCTGCGGCACGCAGCAGCTGGCCTCAGGCATCACCTTACAGGTTTTTACAACAGGCAGGGGAACGCCTTACGGCCTGGCGGCGATTCCGGTGATTAAGATGGCGACCCGTACCGCATTGGCTGAACGCTGGCATGATTTAATGGATATTAACGCCGGTACGATTGCCACGGGCGAAGAAACCATCGAGCAGGTTGGCTGGCGGTTGTTTACATTAATTCTGGACATTGCCAGCGGCCGGAAACAAACCTGGTCAGACCGCTGGGGCATCCGCAATCAGCTGGCGGTCTTTAATCCCGCACCGATCACCTGATGCCGTTTTTATGCCGACAGGCCGTGCTGACACCCGCGTGGCGCGCATGTCAGCCACGCGGGTGCCGTCTTCTCCCACCCTGTACAGTCAGAGCTGTTTGCCCCACTGCTCAACCCAGGGAGACGTTACCGACTCTGGCTCCGGATTTTCGGTGGCGTCGATGAGCAACACGTCACCGATCCGCTTCGCCTGGTGCGCCTGCAGTAATGCATCAAAACGCTTGCCTGCGCCGCAGAAATTTTCATAACTGCTGTCGCCCAACGCTATCACGCCATAACGCAGCGTGGGCTGATGGCCCAGCTTATCCTGAATAGCATGAAACAGGCCGGAAATCGTATCCGGAAAATCGCCCTGACCGGTGGTCGAGGTGATGATCAGAGCGACATCACTGGCATAGTGTTGCCAGTCGGCCAGTGTCGGATCTTCGAAAATCGTTACCTCATGGCCCTGCTGCTGCAACAACGGCTCAGCTTCTTCTGCAACCAGTAAGGCGTTCCCATAGACGGTGCCTACAAAAATCCCAATCTTTGCCATTTCTTTTCCCCTTTATTCCGGAACGCTATCCTGACCTGAGCCTGCGAGAAACTCAACCCGTGGCACATCAGGAATACAGGCCTGCCAGCCAAACTGCTCCATCACCCGTTGCCAGACAGGATCGAGCCCGGCACGAATAAGCAGCGGTTCGCCCGTCACAGGATGGTTAAGGGATAAGCTGCTGGCATGCAACATCAAACGGCTGGCCCCAAAGTGCGCAGCCGCACCACGATTCTGGCGTAAATCCCCGTGGGCCGAATCGCCGATGATGGGATGACGCAAATGGGACATGTGCCGACGGAGTTGATGTTTCCGCCCGGTTTGCGGTTTAAGCTCAACCAGGCTGTAACGTGCCGTGGGATAGCGACTGATGGCGACCGGCATTTCTACCGTTGCCAGTGCGGCGTAATCGGTCACCGCCGGCTGCGGCGCACGGGGTTCGCTGACAAATTTGTCCGCGATCTTGTCCAGCTCTTCCACCAACGGATAATCCAGCCTGTCACTGCCTTCAAGCCAGCCGCGCACAATGGCATGGTAGGTCTTTTCCATGTGGTGATGCTCAAACTGCTGGGACAGCAGGCGGCCTACCTCACTGGACAGCCCCATCAGCAGCACGCCTGATGTGGGGCGATCCAGCCGATGCGCCGTGAAAACATGCTGGCCTATCTGGTCGCGTACCGTCTGCATCACAAACCGGGTTTCATGGCGATCAAGCCAACTGCGGTGCACCAGCCAGCCTGCGGGCTTATTCACCGCGACCAGCCACGCATCCTGATAAATGATTTCCAGCATCAGACCGGGTCATCCTGCAGCAATGCATCCAGCTGCTGTAAGGTCAGCAACAACAGTGTGCGCCCCGGCTGAACCGGCGTTAACGCCATTTCAAAATAGGGGGCAACCGCAAAATTTTTTGGCAATGCCTGGCCCGCACGAATCAGCATCTGCACCCGTGGAATCAGGACCCACTGCAACCATTCCAGCGGCTGCATCGTGTCGAGGAAAAAAGGTTGCTGGCTTGCGAAAGCCTGTTCGTCTGGCGCGTCCACCTGCCACAGATCGTGCTCACGCATGACGGCTTCGAGCTGTTCAAGCCGTTGCATAATAAACTGTTCTGACGTCATGCCTCACCTCTGACGAATAAAAAGGGGCGGCAAGGATAACCCGCAGGCACAAAAAAAGGGAGCACTGTATTAAACAGTGCTCCCGGTTCGTTTGCAGCTCTCCTGCTACGTTAATGCTCCCTGCTCATCCTTGACAACTTTTCCCGTGCGTAGTCCTTCCGCGAATCATCCTGATCACTCCTTAGCCTCCTGGCCCACCGCCTCGTCCGAGGGGCTCTCATTCTCCATCCTGGAGGTGTCCCTTAACTCATTCCTGAGTGTCCTGCTTCGTCCTGAAGCCTTCCTTGTGACGTAACAGCATTACGTTCCTGCCTCCTGGCTACCGTCTTCCTGACGGTTCCTGCTGTCCATGACGTCCTGTCAGCGAGGCCTATTCTCTTAAGAAAAGCCTCAGGGCACAAGGTGTTAAAACACGATATAACGCGATCCTGTTCAAGAGATTGAACAGCGGTGCTAATAAGTTAATGATTTACAATATTTTTACATCTCGGCCGCTACTTCACCGTTTCGCTAATATGGCGATCTCTCACACGGCATGTAAGAGATCTCTCACACGCGAAGCGGCACATCTCTGCAATTAATCACTAAGCGGTTGTAAATTATTAAGAAAAGTACAGATATCCGATGCCAACGTAATACGTTTCTTCTGACCGGGCGTTTCAAGGATGATGTCACCGCTCAGATTGCACAGGGAAATAATGTTCTCTTCTGACGCAGTGGTGGCAATAAACAGTGTTGGATTCTGCTTCAGGCGCCGCTGCATGACGAGGTGCCCGATCAGGTTTTCCTGCAGCCGGACAAAGTCGGTTTCACTCCAGACCTGGAGCAGCGTTAGCCTGTGGTCCTGCCACATGGCCTGCATGTCCCCCGCGAACTGGTGCGTATAAAAGGCCGTAATCTGCGGTTGCAGCGCAATCTCCAGCGCCCGCTCAACCGCCTCCAGCGAGGGCGGTAGTGTAAAGGGTTGCGGTTGCCAGAGCGCACACTCATCACGGTTTTCCAGCAAACAGGGGGAAGGAATACCATAAAGATCGCGACTGGCTGGCGCATGGCCCCGGCTCTGCTGCCAGTGCTGGCAGTAGCGCGTGGTAAAATCCGTTAACGCTTCAGCGGTTTGCTGCATCATTCAAATTCTCACTTCTGATAGGTTACACTTACTCACTTTGATGACTCTAGTGGTAACCGTTATGTCTTCTTACCAGCCGGACCCGGCACTGAGCAACCTGACGCTGGGCAAGCCTACAGCGTATCACGATCGCTATGACAACAGCTTATTACAGGCCGTGCCGCGCAGCATGAATCGCGAGCCTTTGGGCCTTTATCCCGATAATTTGCCGTTCTCGGGCAGTGATATCTGGACGCTCTATGAACTCTCATGGCTCAACAGCAAAGGCGTGCCCCAGGTGGCCGTGGGCGAAGTCGAGCTTGATGCCCGGAGCCGTAATCTTATCGAATCAAAGAGTTTTAAGCTCTACCTTAACAGCTTTAACCAGACGCGATTTACAGACTGGGCCGAGGTACGCCAGACGCTGGAGCAGGACCTGCGCGCCTGTGCCGAGGGCGATGTCCGTGTGGCGCTGTTTCGCTTACAGGAGATCGAAGGTCAGCCTGTCGGCCACTTTGCGGGCACCTGCATTGATGAGCAGGACATCGAGATTGAAGATTACGGCTTCAATGCCGATTATCTGATCGACGCCGCCGGTCAGGAACAGGTGCAAGAAACGCTGGTCAGCCATCTGCTTAAATCCAACTGTTTGATCACCAATCAGCCTGACTGGGGATCGGTAATGATTCGCTATCAGGGCCCGCGCATCGATCGTGAAGCTCTGCTGCGCTATATCGTTTCATTTCGTCAGCATAATGAGTTTCATGAACAGTGCGTGGAGCGTATTTTCAACGACCTGATGCGCTTTTGTCAGCCATCACAGCTGACCGTCTACGCACGTTACACGCGACGGGGTGGACTGGATATCAATCCGTGGCGCAGTAATGTGCCCTTTACGCCGGGCCATTCTCGTCTGGTTCGTCAATAGTTTGCGAATCCTTTCTCAGACTGTTAAACGCGCATACGGTTCCACTTGAGCAAACCTTGCCGACAAGGCTACTCTGGACAGGGCGGTAACCTGCGGGTTGCCAACCAGGGATTTTGGTCACTGCATTTGCAGTGTCAGTTATCACCCCAGCGGGTGCAAAGGAGTTCATTTGATTACACATGTCAGCCCTCTTGGCTCTATGGATCTGCTCTCCCAACTGGAAGTAGATATGCTGAAGCGCACGGCCAGCAGCGATTTGTATCAACTTTTCCGTAACTGCTCGCTCGCCGTACTCAACTCTGGCAGTCAGACTGACAGCAGCCATGAACTGCTGTCGCGTTTTGAGAACTTCGACATCAACGTACTGCGCCGTGAGCGCGGCGTTAAGCTGGAACTGATTAATCCCCCGGAAGAAGCCTTCGTCGACGGTCGTATCATCCGTTCACTCCAGGCCAACCTGTTTGCCGTCTTGCGCGACATCCTGTTTGTGAATGGCCAGCTCGCCAGCTCGGGGCGTTTACCCTGCGAAGAGGACAACGACTCAGCCACCATCACCAACACGGTGTTTTCCATTTTGCGCAATGCCCGCGCCCTGCATGTGGGTGAATATCCCAATACCGTTGTCTGCTGGGGTGGCCACTCGATCAATGCGGTGGAATACCAGTATTGTCGCAACGTGGGCACGCAACTGGGGCTGCGTGAGCTGAACATTTGTACCGGTTGTGGACCGGGCGTGATGGAAGCGCCGATGAAA
Source organism: Pantoea sp. SGAir0183 (assembly GCF_043545505.1). Lineage (NCBI taxonomy): Bacteria > Pseudomonadati > Pseudomonadota > Gammaproteobacteria > Enterobacterales > Erwiniaceae > Pantoea > Pantoea sp. SGAir0183. The sequence goes on along the minus strand of NZ_CP028053.1, from coordinate 926,403 downwards.
GGTGCCGCCGTGGGCCATGCCCAGCAGCGCTATCGTGACAGCCGCTTTATCGGGTTAACTGAGCCGTCTATTATCGCGGCTGAGCCACCGAATCCGCTGGTGAACGAACTTATCATCATGCCGGATATCGAAAAGCGCCTGGAAGCCTTTGTGCGCATCGCGCACGGCATCATCATCTTCCCGGGCGGCGTGGGTACCGCAGAGGAGTTCCTCTATCTGTTGGGCATTCTGATGAATCCACAGAACGCGCATCAGGTTCTGCCGCTTATTCTGACCGGCCCGAAAGAGAGCGCCGATTATTTCCGCGTACTGGACGACTTCATTGTCAGCACGCTCGGCGAGCAGGCACGTAAGCATTATCAGATCATCATTGACGATGCTGCTGAAGTTGCCCGTCTGATGAGAAAAGCCATGCCGCAGGTGAAAGAGCATCGCCGTGAAACCGGTGACGCCTACAGTTTTAACTGGTCAATGCGTATTGCTCAGGATCTGCAGGTGCCGTTTATGCCAACGCATGAAAATATGGCCAACCTCAATCTCTACACAAACCAGGCTCCAGAAAAACTGGCGGCGGATTTGCGCCGGGCCTTCTCTGGGATTGTTGCAGGAAACGTCAAAGAGATGGGCATTCGCGAAATCCGCGAAAAAGGCCCTTACAAACTGCACGGCGATGCCGACATCATGCACCGCATGGATGAACTGCTACAGGGCTTTGTGGCGCAGCAACGTATGAAACTGCCCGGCACTGCCTATATTCCGTGCTACGAAATCATCAAGTAAATCTGGAGGCAGCCTGCGGGCTGCCCATATCTTATGTCTCTTCACTTACTCATTGTTGACGCCCTCAATTTAATTCGTCGCCTGCATGCGGTACAAGGCTCGCCCTGCGTCGACAGTTGCGTAGGCGCGCTGCGTCAGCTTCTGGGGCACACGCGGCCGACGCACGTGGTGGCGGTGTTTGATGGTGAAGCCCGCCATCAGGGATGGCGGCACCAGTTGTTGCCTGACTATAAAAGTGGACGCCCACCGATGCCCGACGATTTGCAGGCCGAAATGCCCGCGCTGAAGGACGCCTTTCGAAACGCGGGCGTCAGTTGCTGGATAGCCGACCAGGATGAAGCCGACGATCTGGCGGCGACGCTGGCGGTCAAAATGGCGCAGGCTGGTCATCAGGCGACCATCGTTTCAACCGACAAAGGTTACTGCCAGTTACTGGCACCGACGATTCGCATCCGTGACTATTTTCAAAAGCGCTGGCTGGATGTGCCTTTTATTGAAGCCGAATTCGGCGTTGCACCCGCGTTGCTGCCTGACTACTGGGGATTGTGCGGCATCAGCAGCAGTAAAATTCCCGGCATCGCAGGCATTGGCCCCAAAAGCGCCCGGGAACTGCTACAGCAGTTTGGTTCACTGGAATCGCTGTATCAGCAGTTGGATCAGGTGCCGACCAAATGGCGTAATAAGTTACAGGCCGGACAGGAGATGGCGCTGATCAGCCGCGATGTGGCCCGGCTGAAACAGGATTTGGTGCTGGAAGGGAATCTGAATCTACTGCGTTACCATGGCGGCTAATCATATCAGACCGGGCACAATCGCGCCCGGTCTGCAGGGTTAACGCTCGTCGCGGCGGCCACCGACAGCGGCCCAGATGCGACGAATGTGCACTGTCACTTCTTCACGATCGTGATAAAGCTGACGTGCCCGAATCTGCGCGTTAACGCCATTTTCATTGAGTCGCTGCTCGATCATGGCCAGATTCTGCGTGACTTCTTCGTAGCGCTTCTTCATGGGCAGTTTCAGGTTAAATATGGCTTCGCGGCACCAGCCGTTGACCAGCCAGTCCGCCATCAGGTTCGCCACGCGAGCCGGCTTTTCCACCATGTCGCAGACCAGCCAGCTGATGTTGGTGCGGGGCGGACGGAAACGGAAACCGTCTTCACGCTCGTGAAAAACCTGGCCGGTCTCCATCAGGCTGGGCGCCATCGGCCCGTTATCCACGGCGTAAACCATCATGCTGCGCTGTACCAGTTGATAGGTCCAGCCGCCTGGACAGGCCCCCAAATCGACGGCATACATTCCACTGGCCAGACGTTCATCCCACTCATCGGCCGGAACAAAAACGTGAAAGGCCTCTTCCAGCTTAAGCGTGGACCGACTCGGCGCATCAGACGGGAACTTAAGACGCGGAATGCCCATATAAAAGGGTGAGTTGTTCTCCGGCAGTGAATACCCGACGTAGCAGGTGCCGGGGGCGATAAAGAACACATGCACGACCGGGCGTTTTGGGCTTTCATAGTTGAGCAGGATTTTGCTCTCACGCAGGCTGGCGCGCAGCGGGACGGTAAACTTGCGGCAGAACCTGGTGAGCTCTTTGGCTTCGTTGGTATCCGGCACTTCAACACGCAGTTCCCCGCCCTTTTCCACCACGCCGCTTAACATGCCTACGATGGGGGAAATACGATCGTCCTGGGGCAGATCCCGCAGCAGTTCGCCAACAACCAGCATCTGGCGGGCAAATATCAACTGCTCAAACGGCAACTCGCGAATCAGTCTCTCCGCATCGGGCTGCTGGTAGCACTCAAACAGGACATAACCTGCATCCTCTTTAACCCGAGGAAAGCCGTAAATATTGCGCTCGGCGGCTTTAGCACTAATTTCCGCCGCACACTCTTTTTCAAAGCCAGCGCGGCAATACAGTAAAACTTTATTCATGGCGTTCTGCCTTGGTTTTAAGACGCAGTGCGCCAATCAACATCAATAGCCAGCCAACGAGGAAGAACAGCCCCCCGACTGGCGTGATAAAAACAAAAAACGTTAAGTGCGACAGCGCCAGGGAATAGAGGCTGCCGCTGAATAATACGGTACCCAGTGCCATAGAGGCGCTGCTCCAGTAGAACCAGATATTACAGCGATAAAGCATCGCCGCTCCCAGCCCCAGCACAGCCAGCGTATGATAAGCCTGGTATTCCAGCCCGGTATGAATCCAGGCCATTTCAGTCGCTCCTAGCGTTTTATTCAACACATGAGCACCAAAAGCACCAAATGCCACCAGGAAAAACCCACTGATGGCCGCAAAAATAAACATGGCACGTCTGGACATGAATGTATCCTCAAGGTGCGTTTGCAGGTCCCTGCAAAAAAATAAAAAAGTTACTGATCATAACGAAAGCGGAATTTTTCTTGTTCGGTAGCCGCTTTGGCGAGGATCCACTGTCGAAAGGCGGCTATTTTACCCAGTTCTGCCTGACTGTCATGACAAACCAGATAAAAAGCATTTTTGCTCACTAAAACGTCATTAAACGGACAAATCAACCGTCCCGCTTCGATTTCGCTTTGCGCCATAACGTTATTGGCCAGGGCAACGCCCTGCCCATGGATGGCCGCCTGCAGCACCATCGCGCTGTGGCTGAAAATGGGTCCCTGTTGCACATTGATATGCTGGACGCCTGACTGACGGATATACGCCTGCCAGTCACGGCGGGAAGCATCATGCAACAGTGTAAAACGAGCCAGATCCATGGGCGTTTTCAGGGGATTTTCCCCCGTCATCAGCGATGGCGAACAAACCGGCAGCAAATATTCGGCATAGAGTTTTTCGACCCGCAGGCCTGGCCAGTTTCCCCGGCCATAGAAAATGGCCACGTCCACATCATCGGCCAGCTTCTCTTCATCCCGATCGACCGCCTGAATGCGGACGTCAATTCCCGGATAAGCCAGATTAAAGCTGGAAAGACGCGGGACCAGCCACTGAATCGCAAAGCTTGGCAGCAAACTCACCGTCAACGCCCCTTTGGCGCTGCGTGCCTGCAGTTTACGCGTCGCCTCGTTGAGCGCAGAGAAAATTTCTTTGATATCCAGATAGTAACTTTGGCCTTCCTCGGTGAGTAAAAGCGACCGGTTTCGCCGTCTGAACAGCTTCAGTCCCAGAAAATCTTCCAGTGATTTGATCTGGTGACTGACAGCAGCCTGGGTCACAAACAGCTCTTCAGCGGCTTTGGTAAAGCTTAAATGGCGTGCTGCGGCATCAAATACCCGCAGTGCATTCAGGGGAGGAAGACGTTTTGACATGGTTATCCATAGCCAGCCTGGCAAAAAATACGCGGACTAATACAAAGCCTTAACGTATTAGAATTTATAATCCGAGACATTATAAATTGTCCGTTGAGGAAGCTCCAGCAAATACCTATAGTTGCGGTACTTCCTGAGCCGGAACGAAAAGTTTTTAGATTTGTGAGTGAGTTCGCAGATTTTCTGAAAGCTTTTGGCTTGTGGTCGTGATGTTGTGTTTGCAATTTTGATCTGACCTTTACAGATCAAGCTTTTTTATTTCCTGTAGATTTACCCTGTCTGTCCATTGTGATATTGAGTAGCACCGCAAATTGCGGTGCTTTTTTTATGCGCGGATTACTTCATCTCAACCATTTCTTTCACATCTGAACGGTTAATCTGCTGCTCATTGCCATTCGCATCTTTATAGCTAATCATACCGGTATCAGTATCGACTCTTGGTTTACCTTCAGCAACGATAGTGCGTCCGTCATTGGTATGCATTACGTAGTTGCTTGAACAGGCAGCCAGGGTAAAGGCCATTGTACAAACGGCCAGCATTGCGGCGAGTTTTTTCATCTTCTATCTCCTTGCAGATTGATTGCACCAAACCGCCCGCGTTACGCTGACCCGAGAAATGGTCAAGTGGGATCGACTATCAGAATGTCGTATCGCCATGCGGGTGAAGTTTTTACCTTGCAATATTCAGCATAACCCGCTTTTCCAGCTTTGCCAGACAGACATCCATCTTTCAGCCTGAGTCTGATAATTAACAACGAGCTATGTATGCGTGCCTTTAATCCTTCTTCATTCCGGCAGCAGTTTCCTGCCCTGAGCGACGCGGGTGTTTATCTCGACAGCGCCGCCACCACGCTAAAACCGCAGGCGGTAATCGAGGCGACTCAGCAGTTCTACAGCCTGAGCGCCGGTACGGTTCATCGTAGCCAGTTTGCAGCGGCTCGCCGGTTAACCGAGCAGTATGAGCAGGCGCGGGGCCAGGTGGCGCAGTGGCTCAATGCCGCCAGCGACCGGCAGATTGTCTGGACGCGCGGTACCACCGAAGCCATTAACCTGGTGGCGCAAAGCTGGTTAGCCCCGCGTTTACAGCCCGGCGATGAAATCCTCGTCAGCGAAGCCGAGCACCACGCCAATCTGGTTCCCTGGCTCATGGTCGCACAGGCCACGGGCGCGCGCGTGGTAAAATGGACAATCGGTGAGGATCGCCTGCCCGATATCGCCGTGCTGCCCTCACTGATCACTCACCGGACGCGTCTGCTCGCGCTGGGTCAGATGTCCAATGTCACAGGCGGCTGCCCCGATTTATCCCGGGCCATCGCTCTTGCCCATGCGGCAGGCGCAAAAGTTATGGTCGATGGCGCGCAGGGCGTCGTACATTGCCCACCGGATGTACAGGCGCTGGATATTGATTTCTATGCCTTTTCCGGCCACAAGCTCTATGGCCCAATGGGCATCGGTGTGCTGTACGGTAAAGCGGAATTGCTGGAAGAGATGGCCCCCTGGCAGGGCGGCGGTAAGATGCTGACGAAGGTCGACTTCACCGGCTTTACGCCCCAGCCGGTGCCCTGGCGCTTTGAGGCCGGTACGCCAAACGTGGCGGGCGTGACCGGACTGAGTGCCGCGCTGAGCTGGCTGCAACAGCATAATATGTCTAAAGCGGAGATCTGGAGCCAGCAGTTAGCCAGTCTGGCCGAGGAACAGCTTGCAGAACTGCCGGGCTTTCGCAGTTTCCGTTGTGGCCAGGCCAGCCTGCTGGCCTTCGACATTCAGGGAATTCATCACAGCGATATCGTGACACTGCTGGCAGAGCATGGGATCGCCTTACGTGCGGGTCAACATTGTGCCCAACCGTTAATGGCGGCACTGGGCGTTGAGGGGACGCTGCGCGTATCGTTTGCCCCCTATAATAATTTACAGGACGTCGATGCGCTGCTGCGCGCTATGCACAGCGCTGTCGCGTTGTTATCGGAGTTTTAATCATGCACGCATCCCTGCTTGCCCCGCATCCGTTCGGTGTTGAAATTACGCCTGCGGATCTGAAAGAAACCTTCTCTCACTGTCGGCAGTGGGAGGATCGCTACCGGCAGCTGATTTTACTTGGCCGACAGTTGCCGGCCTTACCTGACGCATTAAGAACACCGGACAGTGAGCTGAGTGGTTGCGAGAATCGCGTCTGGCTGGGCAGCCAGATCCGGGAAGAAGGTTCCCTGCATTTTTACGGTGACAGCGAAGGTCGCATCGTTCGTGGTTTGCTGGCCGTGCTGCTCACCGCTGTTGAAGGCCAGACGCCCGCGCAATTACTGGCGGCCGATCCACTGGATCTGTTTGAATCGCTGGGCCTGCGTGCGCAGCTTAGCGCCTCACGCAGTAGCGGCCTGAAAGCGCTGGCCGATGCCGTCCAGCAGCATGCGCAACGGGCGCTGGGTTAACCGCTCATGGCGCAGTCGTCGGCCAGTGTTTAGCTAATCAGGTCAGGCTGGCGGCCTGGCAAACGCGGGCTAAAGCCGTACAACCGCGTTGCACGGCAGATTAGCATTACGCCTGGCGCGCGGCCCGTGCCAGAAATTTCTTCAGGGCATGCGAAACGGCAACAAAGCCAAAGGTGGCGGTGACCATCGTGGCTGCGCCAAATCCGGATTCACAATCCATTCTTTTCGGCCCTTCCGCTGTGCTGCGTGAGGCGCAAACCGAGCCATCCGCCTGCGGATAAAACAGCGCCTCTGTAGAGAAAACGCAGTCGATGCCCAGCTTGCCTTTGCTGTTTTTTACCACGCCCAGCTGTTTAAGCCGCTCGCGTAATTTAGCCGCCAGCGGATCCTGGATGGTCTTCGCTAAGTCAGTCACCTGGATTTGCGTGGGATCGATTTGCCCACCTGCGCCGCCCGTGGTGATCAGGGGAATCTTATTGCGTCGACACCAGGCAATCAGCGCCGCCTTGGGGCGCACACTGTCGATAGCGTCAATTACATAGTCGATATCGGCAGTCAGCAGCGTCGCCGTGTTTTCCGGGGTGATAAAGTCATCAATACAGATCACCTCACAGTCAGGATTAATGGCGCGCAGACGCTCGGCCATCACGTCCGTTTTGGCTTTACCCACATTGCCGCTCATCGCATGTATCTGACGATTGGTGTTGGTGATACAGACATCATCCATATCGATCAGGGTAATCCTGCCGATGCCGGTTCTTACCAGTGCCTCGGCAGCCCAGGAGCCCACGCCGCCAATACCAATCACGCAGAAGTGGGCATCAGCGAAATGCTGCAACGCCGACTGCCCATAAAGACGTGCCGTGCCACCAAATCGCTGGTGCCAGGCATCGTTTAACACTTTCATAGTTGAACCTGTTACTGAGCGCGGGCCCGATCGCCCGCCGCTTCAAAATTTAGTTAGCGCCTAACAGCAGGCTGCCGTTGTTGTTGCTCTGCGCGTTGCTGAACAGCGGCTGACCGGCTCCCGGTGCTGATTTCAGCACCCACACACGACCATAATGGTTATAGAACCCCGCCAGATGGGCAGCATCTGGCCCTACGCCCTGATAGATATCGAAGTGCTGGCCTTTGATTGCGCCGCCGACATCCAGCGCCACCATTACCCGCATTTCATATTTCCCGTTGAATTTGCCCTTTTCATTGAGCTGCGGCACTTCCGCCAGCAGCACCGTTCCGGCAGGAATCAGTGAACGATCGGATGCCACAGAGGCTTTCGCCACCAGCGGTACCGCGCTCGCGCCACGTACCGGCACATAAGGTTCGGGTTTGAAAAAGACAAAGGAAGGGTTAGTTTCTAGCAGCGCCCGCACTTCCTCGGGTGAATGTTCCTCAGCCCACTGGCGAATAGCCTGCATTGACATGTCTTCACGCTTGACCTCGCCCCGGTCGATCAGCTCTTTACCGATGCTATGATAACCCCAGCCGTTTTTGCCGCCATAACCAAAAAAGCTCATCGGACGTCCGTCACCAAAATCGACATAGCCGCTGCCCTGCACATCCATAATAAAGTTATCAATGAGTGAGTTACTCCAGGCAATCACGTAGCGATCGTCTAACGCCCCACTGTATATTGATGCGCGGCTGGGTAATTTCTGACCGCGTTTGCGCGGCGGCATGCGGTAAATAGGGTACTGAAACTCACCCTGTCGCGTGTAGCGTGCCTGAACGACCGGCGTGTAGTAGCCCGTGAACTGGACGTTACCGTAATTATCGGTGCCTTCCATCTGAAACGCATTTAACCCAAACTGGCGCAACTGTCGTGTATCGCCCCCCGCCATCAGCCAGTTTTCAACCGCACTGTAAGTGCTGTTGTTACGGCCAAACAAACCCGAAGCGGCCGCCTGGATTTGCTGAATCTGTTGCTCAAAATCTCTGCCGTTAACCGGACGGCCTTTGGCGTTAGGTTGATTCACCAGCGCTAAGGGCTGATCAAGTTTTCCGTCTTTATATTGTTGACCCCGATCGGTCGGCTTAGAACTACAGCCCGCCAGAAGCGCTAAAAATGCGCCAGTAAGTGCGTACTTCGCCCAACGTCCTTTCATCTTCATCTCTTTTTATAAGTGTTCGCCACGCGACGATAGCAAAGCCGTCATCAGAATGAAATCCATCCTCTTTCGTCATAACGGATATCGGTGCAATAAATCACCAATTGGTGGAATCCTTCAGCAATTAACAGCAAATTTAGCCTTTTAGGGCAAAAAGGGGTTGCAACAATCATCGTGCGGAGTATAGTGCGCATCCACGGACGCGGGGTGGAGCAGCCTGGTAGCTCGTCGGGCTCATAACCCGAAGGTCGTCGGTTCAAATCCGGCCCCCGCAACCAGTTCTTCTGTAGTTTTGCTCAGACAGAAGAAACAATGTGAAAAGTCGCTATGCGCAATCGGACGCGGGGTGGAGCAGCCTGGTAGCTCGTCGGGCTCATAACCCGAAGGTCGTCGGTTCAAATCCGGCCTCCGCAACCAATTCTTCTGAGATAATGCTCACTCAGAAGGGACAATGTGAAAGTCGCTATGTGCAATCGGACGCGGGGTGGAGCAGCCTGGTAGCTCGTCGGGCTCATAACCCGAAGGTCGTCGGTTCAAATCCGGCCCCCGCAACCACTTTAAACACCTGAGAAGGTGTTTTTTTGTTTCTGGCCTCCGTCAGTCAATCCCCCTCTCCTTTTTACCGCTCAGACACGCAGTGAGATCAGACCGCACGCGAATGTCGCAACAGATCTTGCTCTGGCCAACCCGTTTCTGCTTTTATGATTCATCCGGACACGACAAGGTCTGTTATGAATACCTTCAACATTGCTGCACTTGCTGCACTTGCTGCACAGTATCCGCCGGTTGCGGATATGATCGCGCTGAAAGAAACCATCTGGTTCAATCCTGCCACCACAACCGTCGCCGACGCCCTGCCCTTTGTGGGTCTGACAGAGCAGGACGTTGAAGCCGCTCATGCCCGCCTGAAGCGGTTTGCGCCTTTGCTGGCTCAGGCCTTTCCTGAAACCGCCGCCGCGGGCGGTATAATCGAATCGGATGTGGTCGCGATCCCCGCCATGCAGGCCCGGCTGGAACAGGCGTACGGCCAGAAAATTGCAGGCACACTGCTGCTGAAGAAAGACAGCCACCTGCCGATTTCTGGCTCCATCAAAGCGCGTGGCGGCATTTATGAAGTCCTGAATCATGCCGAGAAACTGGCATTAGCTGCCGGTTTGCTGTCCCCGGAGGCGGATTACCGCACGTTGCTCTCCCCCACGCTTCGGCAGTTTTTTAGCCAGTACCGTATTGCCGTAGGATCGACCGGTAATCTCGGGCTGTCGATTGGCATCATAAGCGCCCGTCTCGGCTTTAACGTAAACGTTCATATGTCGGCGGATGCCCGGGAATGGAAGAAAGCAAAACTGCGCAGCCATGGCGTAACGGTGGTGGAATATGAACAGGATTACGGTGTGGCGGTCGGGCAAGGACGCAAAGCGGCCGCATCGGACCCCAACTGTTTCTTTATTGACGATGAAAACTCCCGCACGCTGTTTTTAGGTTATGCGGTCGCCGGCCAACGGCTGAAAGCGCAGTTTGAACAACAGGGCCGCGTGGTTGATGCCCAACATCCGTTATTTGTGTACCTGCCCTGCGGCGTGGGCGGTGGCCCCGGCGGCGTCGCATTTGGCCTGAAGCTGGCATGGGGTGACCATGTTCACTGTCTGTTTGCGGAGCCCACTCATTCGCCCTGCATGTTGCTGGGCATAACAACGGGCTTACACGACGGCATTTCCGTACAGGACATAGGTATTGATAATGTCACGGCTGCGGATGGTCTGGCGGTAGGCCGGGCGTCCGGCTTTGTGGGCAGAGCCATGCAACGTCTGCTGGATGGCATTTACACACTTGATGATGCGCGCATGTACGACATGCTCGGCTGGCTGGCGCAGGAAGAAGGTCTGCGGCTTGAACCTTCTGCGCTGGCCGGGATGATCGGTCCACAGCACGTATGTGGTTCAGCGCACTATCACGCGCTGCACGACTTCAGCCCAACACAGTTACAACAGGCCACTCACCTGGTCTGGGCGACGGGCGGCGGCATGGTGCCGGAACAGGAAATGGCGCACTACCTGGCAAAAGGCCGCTAAGTGGACGCACATCGTCGGCGAGACAGGAACGCCACGCAACCCGGTCCCTGTTCCGCTTCTGACGGCAAACCCTGACAGCAGATAAGGCCGGGCGGGTGATTTTTCCTGCCCGGCAGCTTAACGGTGTGCCAGCGCCGCCCCGTTTTTGAAATAGGCCTTAATGCCTTCCAGAATGGCCTCGGCGACCTGATGTTGATAACGCGTGGTGCGGAGTTTACGCTCTTCTTCGACGTTGCTGATGAACGCGGTTTCCACCAGGATCGAGGGAATATCCGGTGCCTTCAGCACCGCAAAACCGGCCTGATCCACAGTGCGTTTGTGCAGATGGTTAATCCGCCCCATCCGGTGCAGCACTTCTTTGCCAAACTTCAGGCTGTCATGGATCGTCTGGCGCTGCACCATATCAAACATGGTGTGATCCAGATAGCGATCGCCACTCATGCTGACGCCGCCAATCAGGTCGGATTCATTCTGGGTTTGCGCCAGAAAACGCGCCGCGGCTGACGTCGCCCCCCGGGTCGAAAGGGCAAACACAGAGGAGCCCCGTGCGGCCCGGCTGGTGAACGCATCCGCATGAATGGAGACGAACAGATCGGCCCGCTGTTTACGGGCTTTGGCCACGCGAACCCGCAGGGGAATAAACACATCCTCGTTACGCGTCATGTACGCCTTCATATTGTGTTCTTTCTCAATCAGCGCCTTAAGGCGGCGGCCAATCTTCAACACAATGTCTTTTTCACGGGTTTTGTATTTACCGTGCGCGCCCGGATCTTCCCCGCCATGGCCAGGATCGATCATGATAATGATGGGGCGATCGCGCCCGGCTTTACCGGGTAACGGCGGCTGAACGCTTTCATTTTTATCCAGATCGCCCTGGTTGTAATCTTTCAGTAATGCCAGCAGCGGATCATCTTCTACCGTATTCTGGCTGGGGTAGAGATCGACCACCAGCCGGTGTTGAATACTGGAGACCGGTGCAAGGCTGAAGATTTTTGGCGAGACGTTGCGTTTCAGTTCCAGCACCACCCGCACGGTATTGGCATCGAACTGCCCGACCCTGGCGTTTTTGATAAAAGGATCGTCCACCCTGACGTGCTGGTTAACGCCCTTAAGGACCGAATTAAGGTGCAGGTTCTCAATGTCGATGACCAGCCGGTCCGGATTCGTCAGTGCGAACTGCTTATACTTAAGGGCAACATTGGATTCCAGCGTCATGCGCGAATAGGTTGAAGAGGGCCAGATGCGAACCGCCATAATATGGCTGGTGGCCGCGATGCCCACACCGCTTACGCTGAGCAGCAGCAGTGCCCCAGTACCTTTTAATAATCGTCTACGTGAAATAAGGGGATGACCTTCCGACATGCCACTCCAGCTGTTATATCGTGTTTAAAAAAACGGCAACCAAATAAAATGGCGGCGAAAACTTTATCCAATCCGGCTGACGATGTCACCCCGGAAACTCTAAATAATGCAGTCTGTTAGCGGCGTTATCACCTGAAAAAACGTAAATAAACGTCAGGATTAGCGCTTGCAAAATGGCCGCCAAAGGCATAAAAATACAGAAAATACGAATAAACATTCACTGAGGGTTAGCCGTGAAGGAACGTAGTACTGAACTGGTTCAGGGTTTTCGCCATACCGTTCCCTATATCAATGCGCATCGGGATAAGACATTTGTCATCATGCTTGGCGGTGAGGCCATTGAGCATGAAAATTTCTCCAGCATCGTCAACGATATTGGCCTGCTTCACAGCCTTGGCATTCGTTTAGTCGTCGTGTACGGCGCACGTCCGCAGATTGATGCCAGCCTCGCCGCAAACCAGCTGGAACCGGCTTACCACAAATATACCCGCGTGACCGACGCGCAGTCACTGGAGCTGGTAAAGCAGGCCGCAGGCCGTCTTCAGTTGGATATTACCGCCCGCCTTTCCATGAGCCTGAATAACACTCCGTTACAGGGCGCGCATATCAACGTGGTGAGCGGCAACTTTATCATTGCCCAGCCGCTCGGCGTAGATGACGGCGTCGATTACTGTCACAGCGGTCGCATTCGTCGTATCGATGAAGAGGCTATTCACCGCCAGCTCGACAACGATGCCATTGTGCTGCTGGGTCCGGTGGCCGTGTCAGTGACCGGTGAAAGTTTTAACCTGACTTCTGAAGAAGTGGCCACGCAGCTGGCAATTAAGCTTAAAGCAGAAAAAATGATTGGCTTCTGCTCGGAACAGGGCGTAATCGATCGTGAAGGCAACATTGTCTCGGAGTTATTTCCCAATGACGCTCAGGCACGCATTGATGAAATGGAACGCGATGGCGATTTTCTGTCTGGCACGGTGCGCTTTCTGCGTGGCGCCGTTAAAGCCTGTCGCAGCGGCGTCCGTCGCAGCCATCTGATCAGCTATCAGGAAGACGGCGCCCTGTTACAGGAACTCTTCTCGCGCGACGGCATTGGTACGCAGATTGTCATGGAGTCCGCCGAGCAGATTCGTCGGGCCACGATCAACGACATCGGTGGCATTCTGGAGCTGATTCGTCCGCTGGAACAGCAAGGGATTCTGGTACGCCGTTCACGCGAACAGCTGGAAATGGAGATCGACAAATTCACCATCATTCAGCGGGATAACCTGACCATCGCCTGCGCCGCGCTCTATCCGTTTATGGATGAAAAGATTGGCGAAATGGCGTGCGTTGCGGTCCATCCGGATTACCGCAGCTCCTCACGCGGAGAGCTGCTGCTGCAACGCGTTGCACTTCAGGCGAAGCAGATGGGGCTGGAAAAACTGTTTGTGTTAACCACACGCAGTATCCACTGGTTCCAGGAGCGCGGCTTCACGCCGGTGGATATCGAGTCGCTGCCGGAGAGTAAGAAAGAGATGTACAACTACCAGCGCCGTTCCAAGGTGCTGATGGCCGATTTAACCTGATGGCAGCCGGGCGGCCATCCCGCCGCCCGACCTGTTATCCCTGCGTTTCCGCCCCCAGCCTTTCCACCAGGCCACTTCGCCGCTGCGTCTGCAGCTGGACTGCCCGTTCAAATATCGCGCGATCGCTGTAAAGGGTCAGTTGTTTGCGTGCACGGGTAATGGCCGTGTAAACCAGCTCACGGGTCAGGACCGGCAAAAACTGCGTCGGCATGACCAGCGCGGTATGATCAAATTCTGAACCCTGCGACTTGTGCACCGTCATCACCCATGCCGTTTCATGAGACGGCAAACGGCTGGGCTGAATCGCTTTCACGCTGCCGTCTGGCAACGGAAAAAACACCCTGAGTTGCCCTTCAGCATCACGCAACGTAATCCCGATATCGCCGTTAAACAGCCCCAGGGCACTGTCGTTGCGGGTGATCATCACCGGACGTCCCGGATACCAGCGGCTGCCCAGTGCAGGACGCCGGATGCGCTGCAGCTGCATCAGACGCTGTTCGATGCGCTGATTTAATCCGTGCACACCGAATGGCCCTTCACGCAGGGCACACAGGAGCTGATAACGGCTAAATGCCGCAATGGCCTGTTCTGGCGCAGCCTGACGCTGAACGGCATCCAGATAGTCCTGATAGCCCTGCGCCACCTCGTTCAGCATGGTCTGATATGCCTCACCGTCATTCAGCGGCTGAAAAGACAGGTCAGCATGTCCGGCGGCGAACACCTTACTCATCTGGCGCGCATCGCCCTGGTTGACGGTGCGGGCAAGCTGGCCAATACCGGACTTTTCGTCAAAGCGGTAACTCTGGCGGAGCAGACAAATGCTGTCGCGAACGGCAGGCGCGGTATCGTCATCGCTGCCCGTAAGCGCACATTCGGTAAGCGTCACCAGTTGTGCGGCTCGCGCCGGACTGAAGCCGGTTTCGCTGCAACGACAAATGTCCCCCAACACCGCTCCGGCTTCAACCGAAGCCAGCTGATCGCGATCGCCCAGAAACACCACTCTGGCGTGAGGCGGCAAGGCGGAAATCAGTTTTGCCATCATCGTCAGATCAACCATCGACGCTTCATCAACCACCAGCACATCCAGGTGCAACGGGTTACCCGCATGGTAGCGCATGCGCTGCGAGTCAGGCTGTGCGCCAAGCAGGCGATGCAGCGTGGTCGCTTCAGCAGGAAAACGCGCACGCTCGTCATCGTCCACCGCCAGTCCCTGCAGAGCTTTTCCCAGGGATTCGGTCAGACGGGCTGCCGCTTTCCCTGTCGGTGCCGCCAGCTGTATGCGCAGAGGTTCGGGATTCAGGCGAATCAGCGCCGCCAGCAATTTCGCCACCGTCGTGGTTTTGCCGGTACCGGGTCCGCCTGAAATAACGGCGGTTTTACGGGTCAGTGCCACCGCAGCAGCAATTTTTTGCCAGTCGTCAGGCTGACGGCCAAATAACGTCTGCAGAACATCTCGTGCCTGTTGCGAATCAAACGTCCCGCTATCCGGCTGCAATGAGAAAAACCGGGCAACCTGGCCTTCACTTTGCCAGAGCCGGTGCAGGTATAAACGCTGGTGACTCAGCACCAGGGGCGTCACAACGCGGCCATCGCTCACCGCTGACCAACTGGCCAGCTGTGCATGCCGCTCTGCTTCATCGGGCGCGCCTGCGGCCTGCCACAATGCCTGCGCCAGTGCGTGCTGACGACCGGAGAACAGCCCAGCCTCATTCAGGTTAGCCAGCGGCAGGCAGACATGTCCTTCGCCCGCGTCGGCACTCACACAGGCCGCTGCCAGCAACCGAAAGGGTTGCGTCTCATCTGCAATCAGGCGGGCAAACTGAATATCCAGAGGACGCAGTAAACGCTTTTCGACTGCCTGAAGC
The DNA here is from genome assembly GCF_043545505.1 of Pantoea sp. SGAir0183. Lineage (NCBI taxonomy): Bacteria > Pseudomonadati > Pseudomonadota > Gammaproteobacteria > Enterobacterales > Erwiniaceae > Pantoea > Pantoea sp. SGAir0183. The sequence goes on along the minus strand of NZ_CP028053.1, from coordinate 910,943 downwards.
AGCAAGGCGTTTATATCACTCATAAACTCTCCTCTGTATGACCAAACAATGCATCCAGTTCCTCAATAAAGGCGGGATCGGGACGAGTGGTAAAGATGCCGTTATCGGCAGAGGTGCCATCCACACCGCGCAGGAATACATAAAAGACGCCGCCAAAATGCTGTTGGTAATCATAGCCCGCCAGGCGGTGCTGCAGATACCGGTGCAGCGCCAGTGTGTACAGCTGATATTGCAGGTCATAGCGATGGTCGATCATGGCCTGCGCCATCGCCTCCTGCGTATACGCGGTATGGCTGTCACCCAGCCAGTTCGATTTGTAATCCAGCAGATAATATTTTCCCTGCCAGCGAAATACCAAATCAATAAACCCTTTTAACATGCCTCTCACCTGACGGAAATCCAGCGCGGCAGCGCGCTGCGACAGTGGATCGTACCGGCGCATCAGCGCATCCAGATCGGCAGCCGTCAGCAGGCGGTTGATCGGCAGGTAAAACTCCATCTCAATCAGCCGATCAGCGCTGCGGATGCTGTCCAGGGTTAAGCCGTCTTTATTGAGCGGCGTGGTCAGTACGCGGGCGATCCACTGCTGAATCACGGGCAGCCAGTTCAGGGAATAGCCCTGTTGCTGAAGCTGATCCTCCAGCCAGAATGCGTCCGGCGGCTCAGTGAAATCCATGGCCTCAAACAGCCCGTGCAGAAACGTGCCGGGAGCCGCACCGCGGGGGAAGTGGTGCGGCGTTAACAAGGGCTCTTCATCCTCAGCCGCTTCACCAGCAGCATCAATATCGAATTTCGGCAAAGCATCCAGCAGGGGGGAACTGCCGTGCTGTTGTAATCCGGAGTAACTGGTGACGCGCCAACTGTCCGCCAGCGCTCGGGTCATTTCCCGACTGCTCAGCGCGTTCTCGCGGTGTTCGCTGTCCTGCCACTTCGCGCCGGGCTGCAGCTCGCTCCGTATCACCTCAATCCCTTCGCCTGCGAGTGCCTCAAGATGGTGACTGAGCACGGCGGCATCGCCGCTCTCACCGCGCTGTACCAGGTAGCCCAGCGCGCTCTTATGCAGATCGCTGTCGCCCTCTTTTTTACGCGCGCCTTTGATTAGGGGCGCAATACCCACGCTGCAGTGGTAAACCGAGCGCGTCAGCGCGACATAGAGCAGCCGTAAATCCTCGGCCAGTCGCTCCTCTTCCGCCAGCGTCAGGCTCTGTGCATCGCCCTGTACGTCGAGCATGGCAGCAAAACTTTCACGGTCGTGATACAGGGCGCTGGCCGCTTCGCGAAATCCGGCCGCAAACGGCAGCCAGACCAGCGGATACTGCAGGCCTTTGGATTTGTGAATCGTGACGATCTGCACCAGATGGCGATCGCTTTCCAGACGCAGCTGCTGACTGGCGGCCTGGCTGTCAGGGCGGGCAATTTGCTGTGCCAGGAAACGCACCAGAGCATGCGTGCTGTCGAGCTGCGTTGCCGCTTCCTGCAGTAATTCGCCCAGATGCATCAGATCGGTTAAGCGCCGCTCGCCATTTTCGGAAGCCAGCATATTTTCCGCCAGTTGCCGTTTAATCATTACATCGCGCAACATGGGCAGTACGCCACGTTGCTGCCAGATCTGCTGCCAGCTGACAAACTGCTCTACCAGCGCATCCCACTCACGTTCGTTTTGCGCCAGCGCATCAAGTTGGGCGGCATCGATAGCAAAGATGGACGTGGCCAGCGCGCTACGCAGCAGTCGCTCCTGTTCAGGTGACTGCACCGCCTGCAACAGCCATAACAGCTCGCGCGCTTCAGGCGTGGTATAAACGCTGTCGCGGCTGGAAAGATAGACCGACGGAATGGCCAGCTTATTCAGCGCGTCACGAATCAGACTGGCTTCATTGCGGCTACGCACCAGTACGGTGATATCCGAGGCCTTAACCGGCTGCAGTGCATCGCCTTTCCCTAACCGCGCCTTGCCCTGCTGACCGGCCACCAGCCAGCGGCTGATATCGGCCGCACACTGCTGGGCCATAAATTGTTGGTAATCACTTACTCCAACACCTTCGCCCGGCTGGAGCCAGAAGCGCAAGGCTGGCTGGGGCTGATCATGGTAAACCAGCGTTAACGCCTGATTCGGGGCGGCCGGGCTGACCGGAAGAAACGGAATGGAAGAAAATAAAAAGGGTGCGTCAACCTGTGAAAACAGGCGGTTGACGCTGTTCACCATCGCGGGCGATGAGCGCCAGTTCGTCTCCAGCGTATAGTGAGCACTAACTTCACTACGGGCGCGTAAGTAGGTAAAAATATCTGCGCCGCGAAACGCATAGATCGCCTGCTTGGGATCGCCAATGAGCAGCAACGCCACATCCGGCTGTTGAATATACAGCGTACGGAAGATTCGGTACTGTTGCGGGTCGGTATCCTGAAACTCGTCAATCAGGGCCACCGGGAAACGGCCACGAATGGTTTCGGCCAGCAACGCCCCGCCCGGCTGCTGAAGCGCTTCATCCAGACGACTTAACAGATCGTCAAATCCCAGCAAGGCACGCTGCCGTTTTTCCCGCTGCACCGTTTCTTTCACCTCGCTCAGCGCCTGCCAGATGATGATATCGCGGAGCGTCAGCGGTTCGGCAAGAAAGCCATCGACGGCATCGAACAGCGCATGTTGCGGTGCCTCGCCCTTTTTGGTTTTTTCGTGCAGCACCTGCTGGCCAAAGCGTTCAAGCTCTTTAGGAAACTGGTAATCCAGCGTATCGCTCTGTGCCCACTGAGTCACTTTCGCCACCCAGTTAGGTAAGTGCTTACTGCTGTAGCTGCGTTTGTCGACGCCGGAAGCCGCGATCATCCCTTCAATATCGGCACAGACAGTCTGCCACTGCTGCTTGAGGGCCTGGATGCGTTGCAGGTTAGCGGTATGACGTGATGCCAGCGTTTCGTCTGCGCGAGGCGGACGCTTCAGCCTGGGGGATTCCCCCTGCAGCCAGGGCCGTAACGTCGTCAACAAACTGTCCGGGCCGCTCCACTCCGCCGCGATCACCCGGGCCACATCCAGTGACAGGGGATAACACTGGCGACGCCAGAAATCCGCCGCGGCCTGGCGGAGTAACGTTTGTTCGTTTTCGATGAGTTCCTGCTCGAACAACATGCCTGACTCAAAGGCATTCAGGTTGAGCATGCGCTGGCAAAAACCATGAATGGTAAAAATCGCCGCTTCATCCATTTGCCGCTCAGCCGCCAGCAGCAGCGAGGCCGCCTGGGGCAAATCCGCTATCTGCTCAATCAGCTGTTGGTGCATGGTGTTATGGCTTTTACCCCGCACGCAGGCGAGCCGAAGCTGATGAATATTGTCACGAATACGGCCGCGCAGCTCCGCCGTGGCGGCTTCTGTAAAAGTCACCACCAGGATCTCTTCGACTGACAGCGGCCTGCGCCAGGCGTTCTCGCCCCCCAGCCCTAATAACAAACGCAGGTAGAGCAGACCAATCGTAAAGGTCTTACCGGTGCCCGCTGAGGCTTCAATTAACCGCTCGCCGTTGAGGGGCAGCGTTAGGGGGTTTAACGGTTCAGGTCTGGACGCCGTCATGGTGTTTCACTCTTGACCGGCAGAGACTGCTGTAATTTGGCGATTTCTGGCCAGGTCCGCCAGCCCGGTAACGGTGCGAAGGCGATGTTATGCTCGCCGCTACCGGCGATTTGAGAGGTCATTGCCATGCCCTTTTTCTGCATGACGGCCTGGTGAAAGAAGTCCGCCAGTCCGGCAGGGGTAAGCTGTTGAACCTGCTCCATCAGCTTTTGTCGGGTATCAAAATCGTAATTCTGCCGATCAAAATCGCGGCTGTAACGGTCGGCCTCTTCATTCAGCGTTTGTGGACGCTGTTTCAAATCGTTGATCATGGCCTGCTGATACTGCACAAAATCGGCCTGACTCATCGAGCGCAGGCGGTGTTCCGCCTGGGGATAAAACGCCTGATAGCGCTGCATCAGATAAGCGGGTGGTTTACTGTTACTTTGCAGCAGAAAGCCAATCCCCCACTGACGCCCTACCGGCATCCTGAACGCAAACACGGCATAACCTAACTGCTCCTCGGTACGCAGTTGGTTATAGAACCACGGCTGGACAATCTGACTGAGCATCGCGCTGTTGGCCATACTCTGGTATTCGTCATAACCCAGGGGAATATAGAGCGCCGCCAGCGCAGAGTCCGTGCTGCTGCCGTGCTGCTCCAGATTCGCCTTAAGTGGCTTTTCGACACTGAGGTAATTGCTGTGCCAGTAGTGCGTACCGTCGCACTGCATCTGCTGTTTCAGCTCGCGTCCCAGTTGCGTCACACTGTCAGCACTCAGGTTACCGATCACCATCATTTCTGGCGTGGCATTTTTAATTAAGGCATCGCGATAGGCCACGACATCCTTCAGTGTAATCCCCTTGACCAGCTTACGGCGCGTGTCTCGCTGCGTGTAAGGCAGCTGGGATAAGAGCTGCATAGGCTGGATCGCCTGCTCGAAGGCTTTTCCTTTCTCTGCAGCATCCAGACGCTCCAGATACCAGGATTTGGCCTGTTGTAGCTGTGCCTCGCTGGGCTGAAAAGTGCTGTAGCGATTAACTAACTGCTTAAGCAGGTCAGGCAGGCGTTGTGTGAAGCCGCTGGCATTAAAGACCAGACCATCGTTTTCGCTGGTTGAAAAACTGATGCCGCCAATAGACGCCTGGGAACTCAGTTCATCCAGCGCCAGGCTTGCCAGATAATCATTCAGGCCGAACAGCACCTGCTGACGCGCATCACTGATCGCCTGCTGATTTCGCAGCGCGACGGTGATGCTGGCCTTTGGCTCGCTGGCATAGAACTGGCTTGGCATCCAGTAAATACGCATCCCGAAATCATTGTCGAGCTTAACCGGATGACGGTAGGTTTTGTCAGTCGACACCAGGGTAAACGCATCGGGAATGTAGGGATTTAAGCGCGGCATGGCGAGCTGAATCGCCTGGCCACGCTGTTGCCATTGCGTCAACGTCTGGGCCGTTATCTTATCAACCTGATAAGGCGCATTCACAAAATAGGCCAGCTTGTTATGCGGTTCCTGCGGGCTGATGTACCAGATTCGCGCCTGCGCTGGCGTCATGCTTTCCAGACGAGCATTGATAGCCGCGGGATCGTAGCGATCGGCCAGATAAGGGGCATCCAGCGTGTGCTCAACCGGAACACGCAGCATCGTATCCGCCAGCCACTCAATATAGTCCATGTCGCGGGTGATTGACGGATAACGGAAGTCCAGCGCCAGCACATGCGAAACTTCATCGAAATAGCGTTGGTCGATACCGTTTTTGCGCAGCATCGCGAGATAGCTAAAAACAGCCGCGACGACCTCATCACGTTGTGCCAGACCTTTGTCCGTTAATGACACGCTGATGGAGAACACGCCGCTGGTGCGCTCGGTCACCGGATCGGCCCCCGCGCTGACGCCGTCGGCCAGGCCCTGTTTTTGCAGCCAGTCGGCCAGCGTATTGGGGCTGCGGTTACCAATGACATAGCTGATAAGCGTGTCCGTTTTACTGCGAAAGCGGTCACTGTTATTCGGTATACGGAACTCGATTTTTAACTGCTTACGCGGCTGCGCCGGCACATAGTGAATAATGATGCCCTGCTGGGCTTCCGTGACGACCGGCTCGGTAATCGCGGGAACGCTGGCATTGTGGTTAGCCACGCGCCCAAACGTATTCACGGCGATGGTCGCCATCTCTGCCAGCGGTTTATTACTGTAGATCACCGCCTTCATCAGATTGGCTGAATAGTGCGTGTGGTAAAAGTCCAGCAGCGCCTGATGCAGATTACTGCCGGGCTTATCGCGCAGGGTATCCAGATTGCCGCCGTAAAAATGCGCGGCCGGGTGCGCCGGGTTAATCGTCTCAGCCCCGACCTGTCCCATGCGCAAACCGTCACGGGACCGTGCCATGGTCAACTCCGCATTGACCGCATGGCGTTCCCGATCGGCATTGACCGGATCCAGTAAGGGTTCGGCAATCGCGTCGGCCAGACGATCGACGGCAGGCTCAAGCGCATCGTTTTCGACTTCGAGGTAATAAGCCGTGCGACAGGAGGCGGTGCTGGCATTATGGCTGCCACCGTGTTTCTTGAGAAAATCGGCAAGGCTGTCAGGCTGTGGGTAACGCGTTGAGCCCATCAGCACCATATGTTCAAGGTAGTGCGCCAGGCCGGGCTGCTGCGCGGGATCATCCAGTGAGCCAATGGGCAATGTCAGCGCAGCAAGGGATTTCGGCGCCTGAGTATCTGAAACCAACAGCACCGTCATGCCATTATTCAGCGTGATGGCCTGATACTGACGCGGATCCTGTTCGCTTTTCCCGATGGGCGTGTTGACAGGCTGCCAGCCGGCGCCGGTTTCGGCTTGTACCGCCAGCGCCAGTAAGCCCAGCAGAATGGCGGCGATCAAGCGTGCATGTGTGCGCATGTAAAACCTCTTACGTTACCCAAAAGCCGCGTTGCGAGCGCATTAACGGCTGAAAGTACAACAAACTTTTTGATGTTTTCATTACCCGGCAGCGGTCGCTTACCGGTCGTCCTGATGCGCCTGGAGTACCGGTAAATACCAGCATTCAGCCGCGTCGGTTATCTGCTGTATCCGGGGTTCATCCAGTGCCCTGCATAACCGTTGCAGGTAGGGATCGCTTCCCTCACCTTCCTGTTGGTAACCGCCGACCCAGGCGGCAAGCAGAGCGTTACGGGCTTTGAGCTGTGTCGCCTCATCTGTCATAAACTGATGATTTTTCTTGTCAAAACACGCATTAAGCCAGGCACCACCGCTTTTGGTCAGCAACATCAGAGGCTCGCGCATGCCCTGCAGATAGCCTTGCATATAGCGCGCCAGCGCATCAGTCGCCTCGTCCGGCGGCACGGCAGGGAAGCACCAGTAGCTGTGCTGTCGACCAAACATCCGACTTTTACCGTCGCCACCCAGTGCACAATAAACTAAATGTTCCAGCCACAGTAATAAACCGTCATTGATATTCAGCACACCCGGTCGCCAACGCAGCAGGCCATCGCTCTGCACCTGGGTTAACCAGCCAGTTAATGTGACGCCCGCCAGTGCCAGATTGATCTCCCGACTTTCACCCTCACTGCGCTGAGTGATCACCTCTGCGGCCACCTCCTGCATCTCTTCGCGCTGAGCCTGCCAGAACAGCTCGCCAAACGCCCCATAAGGTAAATTGCCAGCGGCGCGGTGATGGGCATAAAGGCGATCGGTGTCCTCCCCTGTTACCAGCGCATTCAGTAGCTGCGCATTGATCTGATAGCGCTCCAGGCTGTCCAGAGCAAAGGGTTCACTGTCGGGCAGTTCATTTTCTTCAAGCCAGAAATTGACCCCCAGGCGCTGCTGAAACCAGGCCCGAACCGGATGACGCCAGAAGCGCAGAAACTGTTCGAAGGCTAATGTCTCTACAGGTGGTGTGCTCAGCGGCTGAACAAAATCAGGCTGGGGCTGACCGGTGCCCTGCGCGGCAGGCAGCCATTCACGAGCAAAGCTGTGTGCCGCTGACGCAGGCTGGAAGTTTTCCGGCGCAAACGGCATCCGGCTGTGTAAATGTTCCAGGTGTGCCCGTACCCGCTGTGCGCTGTCATCCAGTTCCCTGTCCTCGTCGCCAGGCAGGTAAAAACTTTGCCCGATATACTCCAGCAATTCGGTGACCAGCACCGAAGGGTAACGTTCGGTATTGTCCTGAATAGCGCGGCCAATATAGCTGATATAGAGCTGTTGCTGAGCGGAAATCAGGGCTTCCAGAAACAGATAGCGGTCGTCATCACGACGGCTACGGTCACCTTTGCGCGACTGCTGCTGCATCAGGTCAAACCCCAGCGGCGCTAAGGTGCGCGGATAAACGCCGTCGTTCATCCCCAGTAAGCACACCACGCTGAAGGGAATCGAGCGCATCGGCATCAGGGTACAAAAATTGATTTGCCCGGCCAGAAAGCGTTGACTGATCCGCTGCTGATCCAGCCGCCCACGCAGATCGTCGCGCAGGAGCACGACCGGAATCGCCTCATTGAAACGCGCGTCCATACCGTACTCAATCAGCGTCTTCCACTGCTCTTCCACCAGCAGCAATGCCGCTTCTGTTTCGGTATCCGGTGTAAAAAAGGCATTCAGCAGTTCGCGACACAGCGGCAGCCAGGCCTCCAGCGGGCGCGGCTCCGATAAGACCTGTCGCCAGTGATTAAGCCGGGACAGCAGTTCGGCCAGATGGCCCGCCAGTTCGGCGACCAGCCCACTTGATTCGTCATAAGGCAGAATACCTTGCCAGTCGCCATGCTGGCTTTCCATTGCATATCCCAGCAGCATACGTTGCAAACCAAAGCGCCAGGTATGCTGACCGGTGACCGGCAGAGCCAGCGCTTCCACACTGGCATCATCCAGCCCCCAGCGCACGCCTGATTCGCTGACCCAGCGGCGCAACAGACGCAGGCCGCTTTCGTCAATCGAGAAGTGATTCGCTAAGGCCGGGACATCCAGCAGCGCCAGCACATCTTCAGAGACAAACCGGCTGTCCGGCAGTGACAGTAATTGCAGAAACGCGACGATAGCAGGATGCGCCTGACTGGCACGACGGTCAGAAATGGCAAACGGCAGATAGCGTTCTGCCGGGGCGTTTGCAAACACGGCCTGAATAAAAGGCGCGTAAGCGTCAATATCGGCCACCATGACGATAATATCCCGCGCTTTCAGCTCAGGATCGGCTTCCATCAATGCCAGAAGATGATCCTGTAGCACTTCAACTTCGCGCTGCGCACTGTGGCAAACCTGGATGGCAACAGAGCGATCCTGCGGGTCCAGCCGCCGTTTCTGCCCACTGTAAGCCAGTTCATCCGCCGTCAGGCCAATGATTGCCCTGTCCTGCAGATTAAGAAGATCGTGCTGCATGCAGTGCAGCAGGTTGTCTTCTTCGACGTCAACAAACGCATCGATTTCGCTGTTCAGCTCCATCTGGCTGAGCAGGAAGAGGTTATCGCGGCCTAACTTGCCCCAGGAGGCCAGCAGCGGGTTAGTCAGATGTTGTTCCCCTTGCTCACTAAACAGGGCTGGCGCGCGCGCCACATCACTGAATAAACCGCGATATTCTTCCCGGTCATGACGCCGCCGCTGGCGGCTTTGTAGCTTCGCCAGAAACGCATAGTCCTGAATATCGCCCCAGTAATCACGGCAGGGATTGGTAAACAGCAGATAGATATCAACGTGCCGCCCCAGCGCCTGCAACGCCTGTAAATAGACCGGCGGCAGCGCTGAAATACCACAGATAAACACCCGCTGCGGCAGGTTATCAGGTCGGGTTTGTGCCTGCTCAAGCGTGGTAATAAAGCGCGCATAGAGGTTGGCACGATGCCATTTGGGCTGGCCCAGCGCGTCGGTATAGTCGACTAAATCACGCCACAACGCGGCCTGCCACACCTGCGCCTCTCCCAGGCCCTCGATCTGTTGACCGCGTTCCCAGCTGTTAAGCCAGTCCGCGCGGTAAACCAGATACTGGTCAAACAGGTCGGCAATGCGGGCGCTGAGCTGAAAAAGTTTGCGCCTGTCTCCGTCGTCACTCAGATAATGGCGCAGTGAGGCAAACTCGTCCTGCAGCAGCAACGTGGGTAAACGATGCATCAGTTTCCAGCTCATGCTGGCTTTGCTGAAGGCGCTCTCCGGCGGAATGTCTGGCAGGACGCGCACAAACATTTCCCAGATAAAGCTGGCCGGGAGCGGGAATTCGATATTTGCCGCAATGCCAAAGGTGCGCGCCAGTTCCATCTGCAACCACTGCGCCATCCCCGGGCTTTGCACCAGCACCATTTCTGACGCAAAGGGATCGTCAAGCGGATCCAGTTTAATCACTCTCGCTGCCAGACTTTTGAGCAGATCAAGCTGATTAGAGTGATAAACGTGAAACATGCAAACTCCTGTGGAAACACTAAACGGCATGGCGATGGCAGACGGTACTCACTCTACCGCGTATCGCATTTGAAGCCTACCGTGAAAACCCATTCTCATCCGCTCAGCAGTGTAATCGCGTCAGGCTGGCCTGACGTTGATGCGGACCGCTCACCGTAACCGTTTCCAGCGTGCAGCCGTCCGGTCCCGCTTTTTTATCTGACCGGGTTTGCCAGCCCACCACCTCGCGCCCCAACAACCGCTGTTCCGCCACACGCCAGGCTTCACGCTGCTGCCATTGCTGACTAAAGCCGAGCGTTAACACCCGGTGATACTGCAATAAGGCGCTGGTGCTGACGGCCATCAGTAACAGGGCAAACAAGGCTTCCGGCAGGCTGAATCCTGCCGCCTCACAGGCACTGCTCCGGCGCGGATTGCGGGCAATAATCAATCCAGCCCTGTGGCAAGGGACTGATTTTGCTGCCCTCCAGCCTGACCCAGTACCATAACGCCTTATCACCTTTTTGCGTTTCACCTTTAAGCAATCCCTTCTCATCGTCCACGCGATGCAGGCACGCCTGCCAGCCATACTGCGACTCGCGCTGGCAGGTGGCAGGTGGTTGCGTTGGCCACGTTAATGTCAGTCCCCATTGCAGTGCCGACTGGGCCTGCCAAAACCCCTGAATAGCGTGTTGCTCATCGGCGACGATAAACATTCCCTGCGCCAGCATCTCGCGGCTGGCCTGAAGCGTGATGCCGCCTGCCAGCAGGATGACGAGTACCATCCCCAGCGCACTGTTGCCCTCGACGTTCACAGATTCATTCCTTCGACCCGGCTTTCCAGCGTTTCGGTTCGGTTCCCGCTTCGCCCCTGCAGTACAACGGTGACCAGCCGGCCTTCACGGCGCACGTCGAATGCCTCAATCGAAAGGAAAGCCGGATCGGAAAGCCGTTCCCATCCACTGCCGTTGCAGTTATCCACACCACGCTGCATCTCCAGTTGGTGTTGTCGCAGCCGGTAACCGTAGTAATCGCTCTCACTGTGCGTAACCCCTTCCCACTGACCGTTGCTGTTCTCGTCAAACCGGATCAGCACACAGCCTTCGGCTGTCATCAGGCCACCCGTTCCGCACTCCCCGTGGCAATAACCCGCCCGCCGGATCGCTTTTTCCAGCGTGGACAGCATTTGCTGTAACTCCTGACGCAGTTGAACCTGTTGTTGCAGCCTGAGGTTTTCGGCCAACAGTCGCGGCATAAAGCGTCCTGCACTGACCATCAGCACCGCACTGATCGCCATGGCGATGAGCATTTCCAGCAGACTAAACCCGGCCCTTTTCATTCGCAGTCCGCATCGTCAATACGGCAAAGACGAATTCGCGCCCGTGCAGAAATAATCACCCGTATTTTTCCGGCGCGATTGCGCAGCTCAATGCTGCCCGCTTTGGCCACGTTGCGGCGTCCGTAAAAACCCGGCTCGCCACGCAGGGCGTGAAGGGTGATGTCCGCATACGGCGCGATAAAGTGCAGGCGGCTTGCCGTACTGCAGCCATTCTGTGGCGGTGCTGCCACGCCGATACACCAGGGCTGTGTGGGGCGGTGCCACAGCACCAGGTCCCGGTTTTGCGCATTGGCCTGAGCACGGACGCGTAACAGAAAGTGTTGCAGTTGCAGCGCCGTATCGCGAAGCTGTTGACGCTGCTGCCAGCGCTGCCAGCCTTGCGTGGCAAAGGCGCTGAGTATGCCAGCGATTACCATCACCAGCAGCAGCTCCGCCAGCGTAAACCCTTTTGACTGTGATCTTTTCATGGCGGCAGAGTGCCGCAGCAGCGAGCGCTTCAGCAAGCCCGAAAGCCACCTGTTGGAAGCAAAGCTACAGGATTTTTCCTCTGGATAAAGACATGATCAGTGCAAGTGTGCACCGCGCCGCAACATCGCTGTAAAAAAAACGCCCCGGCATGCTGTGGCAAGACCGGGGCGGATGCTGGCGGCGGGTGTTCAGACTGCAACCGGCGCTTTGATGGCGGGATGCGGATCGTAACCTTCAATCTCAAAATCATCGAAGCGATAGTCAAACAGCGAGGCAGGCTTGCGTTTAATCACCAGCTTCGGTAACGGACGCGGTTCGCGCGTCAGTTGCAGGCGCGCCTGCTCCAGGTGGTTGCTGTAAAGGTGCGTATCGCCGCCGGTCCAGACAAAGTCACCGACCTCCAGTTCGCACTGTTGCGCGACCATATGCACCAGCAGCGCATAGCTGGCGATGTTAAACGGCAGCCCCAGGAAAATGTCGCAGGAACGCTGGTAAAGCTGACAGGAGAGCCTGCCATCCGCGACGTAGAACTGGAAAAAGGCATGGCACGGAGCCAGCGCCATTTCATCCAGTTCGCCCACGTTCCACGCCGAGACAATGATGCGGCGGGAATCCGGATCGCGCTTGATCTGTTCAATCACTTTGGTGATCTGATCAATCTCTTCGCCACGGGCGGTGCCCCAGCTACGCCACTGTTTGCCGTATACCGGTCCCAGATTGCCCTGCTCATCTGCCCACTCATCCCAGATAGAGACATTGTTTTCTTTCAGGTAACCAATGTTGGTGTCCCCTTGCAGAAACCACAGCAGCTCATGAATGATGGAGCGAACATGGCACTTTTTAGTCGTGACCAGGGGAAAGCCATCCTGCAGATTAAAACGCATCTGGTGACCAAAAATTGAAAGCGTGCCTGTACCGGTACGGTCAGATTTTGGTGTGCCTTCGTTCAGCACGTAGCGCATTAAGTCCAGATACTGTTTCATTTTTCCTCGTGAAGTTGTTGCTGCGGACGTCGACGGTACGCCCAAATCATCATAATCACACCGGCGATGATCATCGGCAGAGACAGTATTTGTCCCATGCTCAGGCCGCCGGTGAGCAAACCCAGTTGCGCGTCGGGCTGACGGAAGAACTCAACAATAAAGCGGAAGCAACCGTAGCCGATCAGGAACAGGCCGGACACGCTGCCCATCGGGCGGGGTTTGCGAATAAACAGGTTCAGGATAATGAACAACACAATGCCTTCAAGGAACAGTTCATAGAGCTGTGAAGGATGGCGCGGCAGGACGCCATAGGTGTTCAGCAATGCCTGATATTGTGGGTTGTTAGCCGCCAGCGCGATATCTTCGCTGCGCGAGCCGGGGAACAGCATGGCGAAACGGAAATTGGGATCGACGCGGCCCCACAGTTCACCATTGATAAAGTTGCCCAGACGACCGGCGCCGAGGCCGAACGGAATCAGAGGGGCAATAAAATCAGCAACCTGGAAGAAATGACGTTTGGTACGGCGCGCAAAAATCAGCATCACCAGGATGACGCCAATCAGACCGCCGTGGAACGACATGCCGCCATCCCAGACTTTGAACAGGTAAAGCGGATTTTCCAGGAACAGCGGCAGGTTATAAAACAGCACGTAACCGATGCGTCCGCCCAGGAAAACCCCCAGGAAGCCGGCATACAACAGGTTTTCGACTTCCTCTTTTTTCCAGCCGCTGCCGGGTTTGTTCGCGCGGCGCACCGCCAGCCACATGGCGAACACAAATCCCACCAGATACATCAACCCGTACCAGTGAAGCGAAAGCGGTCCGATTGAGAAAATCACCGGATCAAACTGTGGAAATGCGATGTAGCCGTTATTCATCATTCACCGTTTTTTTTCTGCCCTGAAAGGGGACGTGATGCACATAAATTAAGGCTGTGCATCATAGCACAGCCAGTTTTTTGCGTAGTCGCAGAAATGTAACCTGGGTTAACGCCCGCCGCGGATCAGACCGCCCAGACCACGCTGTTCCATAAACGCCGACATCATCTGGCGTACCTCCGTCGCTGACGAGGCTTTAAGCGCCTGGGTGCTGAGCTTCTGCGTTTCTTCGTAATCCAGATGACGCAGCAGGTATTTAACACGCGAGACGTTTTTCCCGTTCATACTGAGGTGGTGATATCCCATTCCCACCAACAGCGCCACGCAGGTCGGATCGCCCGCCATTTCACCACACAAACACAATTCCAGATTCGCCAAATGGGCTTCAACAGAAATGGCCTGCAGTGCACGCAACATGGCCGGATGGAGGGAATCGTACAGATTCGCCACGCGCGTATTGTTACGATCAACCGCCAGCAAATACTGGGTCAGATCGTTGGTGCCTACCGAGATAAAATCAACACGCGAGGCCAGATGCGGGATCATAAACAGCATCGAGGGCACTTCAATCATGATGCCGATGCGCGGCTTAGGAATCGCATAGCCGAGCATCTCTTCCACTTCTGCCCCGGCACGCTGAATCAGCCGTTTGGCCTCGTCGATCTCATCAATGTGGCTGATCATCGGCAGTAAGATGCTCAGGTTGCCGGAGGCGGCATTCGCACGCAGCATCGCGCGCACCTGCACCAGGAAAATTTCCGGTTGATCGAGCGTCAATCGAATCCCGCGCCAGCCCAGACACGGGTTCTCCTCGCTAATCGGCATGTAAGGCAGTTGTTTATCGGCCCCGATATCCAGCGTACGCAGCGTAACGGGCTTGTCGTGAAAGAGCTGTAACATGCCCTGATACTGTGCCACCTGCTCTTCTTCTGACGGGAATCCACTTTGCAGCATAAACGGGATTTCCGTACGGTAAAGACCGATGCCGTCAACCCAACTGCCCTGCGTTTGCTCATGCTCCGGGCTCAGTCCCGCATTAAGCATCACCTGTATGCGCTGACCGCTTCTCAGTTCTGCCGGTCTGTCTACACCGCCTTCAGCCATCTTGCTGAGGGCATTTTCTTCATTGATTAACCGCTGGTACTCCTGCACGATCACCGGTTCAGGGTCGATCAGCAGTTCACCACGATAGCCATCGACAATCAGCAGGCGCTTATTGAGCTGGCCGGGCTGAATGTCTGCGCCCATCACCGTGGGGATCCCCATGGCGCGGGTCAGGATCGCGGCGTGCGAATTCGCGGCGCCGTCACGCACCACAATACCGGCCAGGCGATCATGCGGGATCTCGGCGAGCGTTGTCGCTGTCAGCTCATCGGCTACCAATACAAAGCGTTCGGGCCAGGCATTGACGCCCACCAGGGAATCATCAAGGTGGAACAGCAACCGCTGTCCAAGCACTCGCAGATCGCCCGCGCGCTCTTTCAGATAGCTATCCGTCAGGCTGGCAAACTGCGCGGCAAACTTTTCAATCACGGTTTTGACTGCCCACTCGGCCACGGATCCGCGTTCGATCTCATCGAAGAGATCTTTTTTCAGGCGGGCATCCGTTAACAGGTGCGAGTAGAGATCGAAGATTGCCGCGCTTTCTTTCTGCGCGCTGGCAGAAAAGCGTTTACTGAAGCGACGAAACTCACTGGCGGCTTCACTCATCGCCAGTGACAAGCGCTCACGTTCGCGCAGTGGATCCAGCGTGGAGGCCGCGGAGACCTGATCGAGCAGGGGTTGAGTTTCATCCACCCAGCCCGGCGCAACCGCCACACCCGGCGCGGCCGCGATGGCGCGAACACGGGCCTGCCGATACTGGCCAAAAAGCTGGCTCAGCTGCGATTGTGACAGCAGGGCCGCTAGCTGGGTGGCGAGCGTAACCAGAAAAGACTCTTCGCTTTCGTCGAACTGGCGATGCTCGCGCTGCTGCACCACCAGCACACCCAGAAGCTGGCGGCGGCTGATGATGGGCACACCAAGGAAAGAGCGATAGCGTTCTTCCTTAACGGAGGGGATGTATTTAAAGCTCGGATGGCTCTGCGCATCAGCCAGGTTGATAGGCTCGGCCAGGCGACCGACCAGGCCCACAATCCCTTCATCAAACGCCAGTTTCACCGTCAGGCCACGTGGTTTTTTCAGACCGCGCGTCGCCATCAGGTAATAACAGCGATGATCGTGATCGGCCAGATAAACGGAACAGACTTCCGTTTCCATCGCCAGACAGATCTCATTAACCAGGATGTCGAGTGCTTCGTTCAGACGGGGCGCACTCGCCACCTTTTCAACAATTTCTCGCAACTGAGTGAGCATAAAGGGCGTGGCCTATCCTCTTTTACGTCGATGGGCAGGATGATTTCGCTGCACCGCACTCTCCTGCATGGACATGACAACGCCTGCAAACTCCTTCATCACCCGACGGTACACATCGCGTTTAAAAGAGACAACCTGACGTACCGGATACCAAAAGCTCACCCAGCGCCAGCCGTCGAATTCCGGCGTGCTACTGTGTTGCACATTAATATCTGCATCACTGCACATCAACTGCAGAAGAAACCACTTTTGTTTCTGACCAATACAAACCGGTTTTGTGTCCCAACGCACCAAACGTTTTGGCAATTTGTAGCGCAACCAGTTACGGGTAGATGCAAGTATTCGGACATCCTTTCTGTGTAACCCTACTTCTTCGAACAATTCGCGATACATCGCCTGTTCTGCGGTTTCACCGGGATTGATGCCTCCCTGAGGAAATTGCCAGGAGTGCTGTCCAAAGCGCCTGGCCCATAACACTTGTCCCTGCCTGTTACAAATTACGATACCAACATTCGGGCGGTAGCCATCATCATCGATCACTGGACTACCTCAAAAGCTAAATTTGAATGGTCTGATTGTTTCACACTCCTTACAGGCGGTAAACCACTGGATTCACGGGCAATGGGGACCGTAATCTCGGGATAACTCACAGAAGAATGCAAAGTTATAAACAAAGTACCGAGAAAACATCGATCTTATTCACGTTTTCTGTGGATAGCTTTGTGTAGAACACGGGAGTTAACTGAATAACCCGTTGGGAGGAATCTGAATACGCTTTACTGTGATTCTGAAATAGCCATTGAAATATAAGACTATTTCTCTGATGAGGTTTGAATAAATTCGTCTGAGTGACATTGTATAATGTCCTGCCGCTGACAATTGGCTAAAGATCCACCACCCGGCTTTTTATCCACAGAGATCGGTTCAAGCTTGCAGCAAACCGGCTAATTTTTGCTAAAAAACAGCAAAGTCAAGGCTGTAAATCGAACCAGTAACCCGTCTGATGCCAGGTTATCCCATCTTTCTGTGGATAACTGGTCATAAGATCCTGTTCATTGTTGATAGCAAGTTGGGATAACCTGACCCGTCGTTAACAGCATGAGGCGGTGCATTCTTAAAAAAGCACTATGTTTCATGTTATTATGCGCGCCCTACCCTGCTCATTCCTGTGGAAAACCTGACAGGCCGCAGGGCGCTTATTTTTTAACCATGCCGGGTTACGCATATGATCACTCTTCCAGAGCCACCTGAAAACGAATCGGTACTGTTCGCGCGGGCGCAGGCACTGGCAGGTTTACCTTTACACTGTCTGGCAGAACAGGCCGGCATTCCAACGCCAGCCAATCTGAAGCGCGATAAAGGCTGGGTGGGCATGCTGCTGGAATGGCATTTGGGGGCCAGCGCAGGCAGTAAAGCCGAGCAGGATTTTGCGCATCTGGGCATTGAGTTGAAAACTATCCCTGTCGATCGTGAAGGCAAACCGCTGGAAACCACATTTGTCTGCGTTGCACCGCTGACCGGTAACAGCGGCGTGACGTGGGAAAACAGTCATGTTCGCCATAAGCTGGCTCGCGTACTGTGGATGCCGGTTGAGGGTGAGCGTGATATTCCCCCTGGCGAGCGCCGGGTAGGCGCGCCCTTGCTGTGGAGCCCGACGGCACAAGAAGAAGACATGCTGCGTCAGGACTGGGAAGAACTTATGGATATGATTGTGCTGGGTCAGGTGGAACGTATTACTGCCCGTCATGGTGCCTGGCTGCAAATTCGCCCCAAAGCGGCTAACAGCCGGGCCCTGACCGAAGGGATCGGCGAACAGGGACAGCCCATTATGACGTTACCGCGCGGGTTTTATCTCAAGAAAAGTTTTACCGCCCCGCTGCTTGCCCGCCATTTTCTTCTCTGAATCCCCTTTCCCCAGGCCATGCACTATTTAAATGTGAGTTCGACAGATTAGGTGCGTATAATCTTCGTTTACTTTTCGTTTAGGATACGAGTGCAGGTATGTTCGAGTGGATTTCCGATCCTAACGCCTGGCTGGCGTTGGGCACCCTGACCATTCTGGAAGTGGTTCTGGGCATTGATAACATTATCTTTTTGTCATTAGTGGTGGCAAAACTGCCTAAACATCAGCAGGCCCGCGCACGGCGCATTGGTCTGATGGGCGCGATGCTGATGCGGCTGGGACTGCTGGCCTCGATTGCCTGGGTAGCAAAACTGACCAATCCCCTGTTTACCCTGATGGATCATCCGTTCTCCGCGCGCGATCTTATTCTGCTGTTTGGTGGCTTATTTCTGCTCTGGAAATCCAGCATGGAAATCCATGAAACTATCGAAGGTGAGGAAACCGAACACAAATCCAATGTGCATTCGTTCCTGGGAGCGATAGTGCAGATTATGTTGCTCGACATTATTTTCAGCCTCGACTCGGTTATTACAGCCGTCGGCCTTTCAGACCATCTGTTTATTATGATGGCCGCCGTGGTGATTGCCGTCTTAATGATGATGTTTGCGGCACGCAGTATTGGCGAATTTGTTGACCGTCATCCGTCGGTCAAAATGCTGGCGCTTTCTTTCCTGATTTTGGTGGGTTTCACCCTCATTCTGGAGAGTTTCGGCGTGCATGTACCAAAAGGTTACATTTATTTTGCCATGTTCTTCTCGATGGCCGTTGAGTGCCTTAACCTGATGCGCAGTAAGAAAAAAGTCAGCTAGCGTTGTCAAGGGCGGCGGCCTGCCGCCCACCTATTTTCAGATTGATACGATTAACCCAATCGGTAAAAGGATTTATTACTACACTTTTTTACAGTGGACGCGTTGCGAGGATAAGCACAATGAAAGGGCTGAGTAAGATTATATTGGCGGCCGTTGCCGCAGTGACATTAGGTGGTTGTAGTTCTGATTATGTGATGGCGACAAAAGACGGTCGCATGATTATGACGGAAGGCAAACCGAGCATTGATAAGGAGACCGGACTGGTACAGTACACCGATCAGTCAGGCCATACGGTACAGATTAACAGTGATGAAGTATCAACCATCATTGAGCGTTAAATGCGAAACGAGCAGGCCTGTCGACCTTTCCCTCTCCGGCAGGCTGTTTCTCCTTGTTGTTTCCCTTTCTTAGCCGCTACGCCTCGCGCTATAGTCCCTTAAGACACAATATCCATCCTCAGAGAAAAGGAAGCCGGCAATGCATTATCACCGTATCCCCCATAGCACGCTGGAAGTGAGTCAGCTTGGATTGGGCACCATGACGTTTGGTGAGCAAAACAGCGAAGCCGACGCCCACGCGCAACTGGATCTTGCGATCAGTTCCGGCATCAACCTGATCGATACTGCCGAAATGTATCCGGTGCCGCCTCGCCCGGAAACCCAGGGCCTGACCGAAAAGTACATTGGCAGTTGGTTAAAAAAGACCGGCAGCCGCGATAAAATCATTCTCGCCAGTAAAGTCGCAGGGCCGACCCGCGGCAACGATGCCTCCATTCGCCCTAATATGGCGCTGGATCGTAAGAACATTCGCGAAGCGCTGGATGCCAGCCTGAAGCGCCTGAATACCGATTATATCGACCTGTACCAGCTGCACTGGCCGCAGCGCCAGACCAACTTCTTTGGCAAACTTGGCTATCAGTACAGCGCTTCCAGCGTCCCGGTGACCCTGCTGGAAACGCTGGAAGCGCTGGCAGAACAGGTGCGGGCCGGTAAAATTCGCTACATCGGCGTCTCTAATGAAACCCCCTGGGGCGTGATGCGTTACCTGCAACTGGCAGAAAAGCATGAGTTACCGCGCATTGTTTCTATTCAGAATCCCTACAGCCTGCTGAACCGCAGTTTTGAGGTGGGCCTGGCGGAAATCAGCCAGCATGAAGGCGTGGAACTGCTGGCCTATTCGTGCCTGGCTTTTGGTACGCTAAGTGGGAAATACCTGAACGGTGCACAGCCTGCTGGTGCACGTAATACCTTGTTTAGCCGGTTTACCCGCTACAGTGGCGAACAGTCTCAGCTGGCAGTCGCAGAATATGTGGCGCTGGCAAACAAGCATCAGATCGATCCCTCGCAAATGGCCCTGGCGTTTGTTCGCCAGCAACCGTTTGTTTCCAGCACGCTGCTGGGCGCCACCACGCTGGATCAGTTAAAGATCAATATCGACAGCGCCAACCTGACGCTCAGTAGTGAGATTCTGGAAGAGCTTGAGGCGATTCACCGCCGTTATACCTACCCAGCACCGTGATGCCATGTGCCAGCCGCAAGTGCGGCTGGCAGTCCTGACTGACAGCCTGCGTTAACCCAATTCCAGAGCCAGCAGATCCTCGATACGCTGCGCGCGACGAATCTCGCGTGGCGTGCCGTTTTCAAACAGGATTTCCGGAATCAGCGGTCGACTGTTGTAGTTAGAGGACATGGACGCACCGTACGCCCCGGTATCGTGGAACACCAGATAGTCGCCGACTTTCGCGTCGGGAATCGCCCGCGTTTCCACTTTGCCCCCTTCAAGCTGAGTAAACACATCGCCGGACTCGCAAAGTGGCCCCGCGACAACGCTTTCACGCGTATCCTGTTCATCAATCTGTCGGTTGTCGCCAGCCATCAGGGAGATATGGTGATAGCTGCCGTACATCGATGGGCGCATAAGATCGCTGAATCCGGCATCCACCAGCACAAAGTGACGGCTGCCCATCTCTTTAACGGCCCGCACCTGCGACACCAGCACGCCTGACTCCGCCACCAGGAAACGACCCGGTTCAATTTCCAGCTTCACGGCGTGACCCAGATGTGAGGCAATACGCTGGCGCGCGGCGTCCCACAGGCCAAAATAGTGATCGGTATCAATCGCTTCTTCCCCATAGTGATAGGGAATGGATAAACCGCCGCCCGCAGAAATCGCCTCCAGATCCTGACCGAACGCCACCACCAGATCGACCATGGCATCGCAGACCTGCTGCAGGTGCGCATAGTCCACGCCCGAGCCGATATGCATGTGAATGCCGATCAGGCGCAATCCATATTGCTCAATCGCCGCCTGAGCAGCAGGCAAATCACTCGGCCAGATGCCGTGTTTACTGTTTTCACCGCCTGTATTGGTTTTCTGGCTGTGGCCATGACCAAATCCCGGATTGATACGTAGCCAGACCGCGTGCCCTGGCGAAACCGCACCCAGCTGATGCAGCATATCGACCGAACCGGCATTCACCGGCACCTTTAGTTCTGCAACTCTGGCGAGTGTAGGTTCATCCAGCACGTCAGCCGTAAACACGATGTCGTCACCGCCAGGCGTAAAACCGGCCACGAGGGCGCGCTCAATTTCGCCCAGCGAAACGGAATCCACCTTAACTCCGGCCGATTTCATGAGGCGCAGGATGTGCGTATTTGAACAGGCTTTTTGAGCAAAGCGCACCACATCAAAAGCGTGAAGCTGTGCAATACGCTGCTGAATCACCTGCGCATCATAAGCCCAGAACGGGCCCGAATACTGGCGGGCAAGCGGCAGCAGATGATCAACGTTGAGGGCGGTTTCTGTGGTGTTTAACGGACGCGGCATGGCATGTCTCCTGTGGCAATCCTCCTATTAAGCCAGATTCGTGCCATGTCGAAAAATATCTGTTTTAATAGCATCTATGCATAAATGATATGGGATATCCCATGGCCACGATTAACTGGCGCCACATCGAGATCTTTCATGCCGTGATGACCAGCGGCAACCTCACCCAGGCCGCCACGCTGCTGCAAACCTCACAGCCCACGGTCAGCCGTGAACTGGCGCGGCTTGAACGGCAGTTGAGTCTGCAACTTTTTGAGCGCGTGCGTGGCCGCCTGCAACCGACGGTGCAGGGATTACGCCTGTTTGAAGAGGTGCAGCGCTCGTGGTATGGGCTGGACCGCATTATGGATGCGGCAGAAGGTTTGCGGCAGTTTCGGCAGGGCGAGCTGTCGATTGCCTGTCTGCCGGCCTTCTCACAGTCGTTGCTGCCGCCCATTTGTCAGACGTTTTTACAACGCTATCCCGACGTCAGCCTGAACATCATTCCGCAGGATTCACCGCTGCTGGAAAAGTGGCTGTCGGCGCAGCGCTATGATTTGGGCCTGACAGAAACGCTGCACGCACCTGCCGGTACCGATCGCCAGGCTTTACTGACCTGCGATGAAGTCTGTGTCTTACCGAAACAGCATCCTCTGGCGCAGCGCAACTTACTTACGCCGCAGGATTTTGCGGGTGAAAACTATGTCAGCCTGTCACGTACGGACAGCTATCGGCAGTTACTGGATGCACTGTTTCATGAGCAAGGCGTGACGCGCAGGATGGTGATGGAAACCCATAGCGCAGCCTCGGTGTGCGCGATGGTGCAGGCTGGCGTGGGTATTTCTGTCGTTAATCCGCTGACAGCACTCGATTATGCTGACAGCGGGATCGTCATGCGTCCGTTTAGCGTGGCGGTGCCCTTTACCGTCAGTCTGGTCCGGCCGCGCCACCGGCCGGCTTCAGCACTGGTTGACGCCTTTGCGGCGCACCTTCAACATCAGATTGCCCGTTTTCCGGCGCTGATTGCGGCCAGGCTGGTTTAGGCGTGAACGCTGGCCGCCGCGCCGCCTGATTTACGGAAGGTGATCACGCAGACGATCAGCCCCACCGCCGCCAGCGCGGCCGCGGCAACCGGCACGCTGGTCAGCCCATAGCCCCGGGCGATAACCGCTCCGCCTACCCAGGCGCCCAGTGCATTCCCGACATTAAAGGCCGAAATGTTCAGGGTCGACACCAGATTTGGTGCCTCCTTACCGTGGCGCACGACATTTATCTGCAAGCCGGGTACCGTAGCGAAGGTAGCCATCGCCCAAAGGAACAAGGTGATTTCCGCCAGCCACAGCGCATGGCTGGTCCAGCTAAACAGCAGTGAGAACAGCGCGATCAGCAGGAAACTGCCTGTCAGGCTGAGCGCCACATTGCGGTCAGCCAGTTTACCGCCCAAAATATTGCCTGCCGTCAGCCCCGCCCCAATCAGGAACAGAGTCCAGCTCACGCCATGATCGCTGATGCCGGTGACCTGCAACAGCAACGGCGCAATATAGCTGAACAGCGTAAACATGGCGGCAGCAAAACAGACCGTCATCAGTAACGACAGCCACAGTTTACCGTTTGCCAGCGCGCTGATTTCGCTGGCCAGATTGACGGGCTTCTCGTTTTTATTTCCCGGCAGGCTGGTGATCAACGCAATAAAGGCCAGCACACCAATTACCGCAACGCCCCAGAAGGTGGCACGCCAGCCAAACAGCTGACCAAACCAGGTCCCCAATGGCACGCCTAATACGTTGGCTAACGTCAGGCCGGTAAACATCAGCGCCACGGCGGACGCCTGGCGATCGGCAGCCACCAGACTGGCAGCCACCACAGCGCCAATGCCAAAAAACGCACCGTGACAGAGGGCGGTAATCACCCGCGCCAGCATCAGAAGGTTGTAGCTGTACGCCAGCGCGCACAACAGGTTACCGATGATGAAGATGGCCATTAACAGAATCAGCGTTTTCTTGCGTGGCAGTTTCGCGGTCAACAGTGCCATGACCGGCGCGCCAATCGCCACGCCCAGGGCATAACCGCTGATGAGCCAGCCCGCTGACGGAATGGTCACCTGTAAATCGTTTGCCACTTCCGGCAGTAACCCCATAATAACGAACTCAGTGGTTCCGATGGCGAACGCACTCAGCGCCAATGCCAGTAATGCCACAGGCATAACACTCTCCCAAATATGATTATTGCGACGCGGTTGCTTCCGCGTACATCGCGATGAACAGGCTATAATTTATGATCTCTGTCACATTCTGTATTACACCATAGCTGACTGTCATCGGATACTCACACAGAGGCAACACTGTATTGCAGGAAAGGCAATAATTGACAGTAAGATGAACTATGCTTATTAAACATGAGGTTAAGGAGAAAAGGATAGCCCGCCACTTAAAACAAGCAGAAAGGTTGCCAGCGAAGTAGCCGTTTTTTAGCTAATACCGATTTTAGTTATCAATAAAGTATTAGCGTTGCCGATAAAGCTCTTATGAATCGCCAGATGAAATGCAGTCCAACTGACGCGGAGAGAGAATAATGCAACGGCTTACCCTCTTACTGGTACTGGGCTTAACGGGTTGCTCAGTCGGTCACTATGAGTACAGTAAAGAAGCTGAAAAGCGGGTTGATATGACCGTTACCGGCATTCCAACCATCATGGGGCTGGGCACGCTGGGTACGACCATTCCCCTGACCCCGGACTACAGCCTCACGGCGGCCCACGTGGCGAAATATTCGCTTTACCGGGTGAAAGCCTGGCATCCGGAGTGCGACCTGGCGGTGGTCTACCACAAGAACAGCGAAGCCAACCTTCCTCCCGCCTTCCGTAACAGCCACATTGGCGACAAGGTGAACCTTTACGGGTACAGCTTTATCTCGGCCATGCCGGTCAGCTCAACCGGTCAGAATCTGGTGAATACCACGCTGGCCAATGACTGGAACAAAGCTAACTGTGTGGTGGTGGCAGCGAATGCCGGCGTAGTGAAAGGGATGTCTGGTGGCGCGGTTTACAATGCTTCTGACGACACACTGGCAGGCGTGATCGTCGGCTACAGCCAGCGCATTAACGATAACCACAGCGGCAAGACGTTGTATAAAGACGTCGCCCTCTATGTTCCTTACTCTCGCTTTCAGCACTGGCTGGATGACGCCGTAAAATCTTAATTTTTGTCGGGCAAACCGGGATGCTTGCCCATCGTCTGTTCAGGCGGATTCAGCCACCTGTCCTCACGGGTTGCTTCGTAGTCCGGATTGAGCGGATAAGTAATACGGTTTTCGGGTTTGCTCACCTCGCCCACCACTAAAAAGCGCGCCTCATGGTCGCGGTTGTTGATAAAGGTGTGGCAGATGCCTGTTCCGGCCGGAAAAGCAACGGCATCGCCCGGCGACAGCGGGTACAACTCACCGTTTATCCAGGCGTCAGGATGACCTTCAAGCACAAAGATAAACTCTTCTTCCGCGCTCTCCGCGTGCGGATAGGACATGCGGCGTCCGGGCAACAGCCTTTCATGGTGAATGCCGAGGCGGGTTAACCCCAGTAACCGCCCCAGTGGCGCGCCAATCGACATGCGCTCATCGCTGTCAGAATAGTGTTCGTTATCGTCGCCTTCCAGCGTCTGCCAGTGGCGAATACAGTCGGGACGTTGTGTCATCGTGGTTGGCTCCCTGTTGAGATTTCAGTCTGGCAGAGGGAGCGGGATGACTCAAGCACGGCATCGCGAACAGCAGAAAGAAAAAAGGCCGGGATAACCCGGCCTTTTTACAGAACAGCAAGACTTATTTAGCGCCAGGACGCAGCGCCGGGAACAGGATCACGTCACGGATGGTATGGCTGTTGGTAAACAGCATCACCATCCGGTCGATACCAATGCCTAAACCTGCCGTTGGCGGTAAGCCGTGTTCCAGTGCGGTAACGTAGTCTTCGTCATAGAACATGGCTTCATCATCGCCCGCGTCTTTGGCATTAACCTGCTGCAGGAAGCGATCAGCCTGATCCTGCGCATCGTTAAGCTCAGAGAAGCCGTTGCCGATTTCACGTCCGCCGATAAAGAACTCGAAACGGTCGGTGATTTCCGGGTTTTCATCGTTACGACGAGCCAGCGGAGAAACTTCCGCCGGGTATTCGGTAATGAAGGTAGGCTGAATCAGGTGCGCTTCTGCGGTTTCCTCAAAAATCTCGGTCACCACGCGGCCTAAGCCCCAGCTTTTCTCGACTTTGATGCCGATGGCCTGGGCGACTGCCACGGCTTTATCGAAATCGTCAAGATCGGCCAGATCGGTTTCCGGACGGTATTTTTTGATGGCTTCACGCATGGTGAGCTTTTCAAACGGCTTGCCGAAATCGAATTCCTGCTCACCGTAAGGCACGACGGTGCTGCCCAGAACATCCTGCGCCAGCGTGCGGAACAGGCTTTCGGTCAGTTCGATCAGATCCTTATAATCCGCATACGCCATATAGAGTTCCATCATGGTGAACTCTGGATTATGACGTGGCGAAATCCCTTCGTTACGGAAGTTACGGTTGATCTCAAACACGCGGTCAAAACCGCCCACAACCAGACGTTTCAGATACAGCTCTGGCGCAATACGCAGGTACATATCGATATCCAGCGCATTATGATGCGTGATAAACGGACGCGCTGATGCGCCGCCCGGGATCACCTGCATCATTGGCGTTTCCACTTCCATAAAGTCGCGAGCGACCATGAACTGGCGAATACCGGCCATAATCTGAGAGCGAATTTTGAAGGTGTTGCGTGATTCATCGTTGGCGATGAGATCAAGATAACGCTGACGATAACGTGTTTCCTGATCGGCCAGGCCGTGAAACTTATCAGGCAACGGACGCAGCGCTTTGGTCAGTAAACGCAGTTCTGAACAGTGAACAGACAGCTCGCCGGTTTTAGTTTTGAACAACTTACCGCGTGCGCCGAGGATATCGCCCAGATCCCACTTTTTGAACTGCTCGTTATAGATGCCTTCAGGCAGATCGTCACGTGCTACGTACAGCTGAATGCGACCGCCAACGTCCTGCAGGGTGATGA
The DNA here is from genome assembly GCF_043545505.1 of Pantoea sp. SGAir0183. Classification (NCBI taxonomy): domain Bacteria; kingdom Pseudomonadati; phylum Pseudomonadota; class Gammaproteobacteria; order Enterobacterales; family Erwiniaceae; genus Pantoea; species Pantoea sp. SGAir0183. The sequence goes on along the minus strand of NZ_CP028053.1, from coordinate 884,425 downwards.
AAGACGCTTTGCCCATAATACGGCGCGTCATCATACGGCCCGCCACGCTGACCTCAATGCCTAAGTCTTCCAGCTCTTCGTTACTCTTCTCGTCATAGCTGGCGTGCAGCCGATCGGAGGTGGTATCACGACGAAAATCGTTAGGAAACGCCACGCCGTTTTCACGCAGCACGCTCAGTTTCTCGCGACGCGTTTTCAGTTCGTTATTTAACTCAAGTGCGACGTCAGCGCTCTGCGGTTGTTGTTCAGACATGTCGGTTCCTTATAGCCCTGCTTTTAAACTTGCTTCAATGAAACGGTCCAGATCGCCATCCAGAACCGCCTGCGTATTACGCGTTTCCACGCCGGTACGCAGATCTTTAATTCGTGAGTCGTCCAGAACGTAAGAACGGATCTGGCTTCCCCAGCCGATATCCGACTTATTGTCTTCCAGCGCCTGCTTCTCGGCATTTTTTTTCTGCATCTCAAGCTCGTACAGCTTCGCCTTCATCTGCTTCATCGCCTGATCTTTGTTTTTGTGCTGAGAGCGGTCATTTTGACACTGCGTGACCGTACCGGTCGGAATATGGGTGATACGCACCGCAGATTCCGTCCGGTTAACGTGCTGACCACCGGCACCGGAGGCACGGTAAACGTCAATGCGCAGGTCTGCCGGGTTAATGTCGATATCGATATCGTCATCGACTTCCGGGTAGATAAACGCGGAGCTGAATGAGGTATGGCGGCGACCACCGGAGTCAAACGGACTCTTACGAACAAGGCGATGAACGCCTGTCTCGGTGCGTAACCAGCCAAACGCATAATCGCCCGACACGCGAATGGTTACCGATTTAATGCCCGCCACTTCGCCTTCGGACTCTTCAATAATCTCGGTTTTGAAGCCTTTCGCTTCGGCCCAACGCAGATACATACGCATCAGCATGCTGGCCCAGTCCTGCGCCTCGGTGCCGCCGGAGCCAGCCTGCAAGTCGATATAACAGTCTGCGCTGTCGTACTCACCTGAGAACATACGGCGGAATTCGAGTTCACCCAGTTTAACGTCCAGCGCGTCCAGTTCTTCGACCGCTTCGTTAAAGGTTTCTTCGTCATCGGCTTCCACAGCCAGATCAAGCAGGCCCTGTACGTCTTCCAGCCCCTGCGTCATCTGATCCAGCGTATTCACGATTGCTTCGAGAGAGGAGCGCTCTTTACCCAACGCCTGGGCGCGTTCAGGTTCGTTCCAGACGTCAGACTGTTCGAGTTCTGCGTTTACTTCTTCAAGGCGTTCTTTCTTGGCATCGTAGTCAAAGATACCCCCGAAGAACGTCGCTGCGCTCGGTGAGGTCCTGAATACGGTATTTGACCGGATTAATTTCAAACATGTGTTTAGCGTCTTTTTAACGTTTGATGGAATAAGAAATTTAACCTGCGAGTTTACCCGAAACCGGCGACAGTTTGTAGCGTTGAGAAAATGCGCAGGGTGTAAACGTTTGGGACAGGCTGTGCTGAAAGGGAGGGAGCCGACGTCAGAAAGGCCTGGCGGACGGACTCCCGTCCGTCCACCTTCATCTGTTAACTGAGCGGCCAGAGATGTTCAATAATCAACTGCACTGAGCGGTTACCGCGATATTCATTGATATCCAGCCGGTACGCCAGTTCAACCTCGCGAACGCTGCTGTCAGGCCACAGCGTGGTATCTACGTTAAACGCGATGCCGTCGATCAATGGCCCGCCGCCCAGTGGCTCCACCATGACTTTCAGATGACGTTCCCCCACCAGCCGCTGCTGCAACAGCCGGAATTTGCCGTCGAACGCAGGCTCCGGAAAGGCCTGTCCCCAGGGACCGGCATCGCGCAGCATTTCGGCGGTCTCCAGAGAAAACTCAGCGGGTTGTAACGCGCCATCAGACCACATCACCCCTTGCAGCGCTTCGCCAGCCAGCCAGTCGCCGACCAGTTCAGCGAACCGCTGACGAAACTCTTCGTAGCGCGCCTCCTCCAGCGACAGCCCGGCCGCCATGGCGTGACCACCAAACTTCTGCATCAGCCCGGGGTGGAGCGTATCGAGCCGTTCCAGCGCATCCCGCAGGTGCAGGCCCGCAATCGAACGTCCCGAGCCTTTCAGCATGCCGTCGCCCGCAGGCGCAAAGGCGATGACCGGACGGTGAAAACGCTCTTTGAGCCGGGAAGCCAGAATACCTACCACGCCCTGATGCCATTCGGGATGATAAAAGGCCAGCCCCAGCGGCAAATCGGTTTGCTCACGCTCCAGCGTCTGACAGAGCGCCAGCGCCTCGCTTTGCATGCCCTGTTCAATCTCTTTGCGCATCTGATTGAGCGCATCCAGCTCGCTGGCTAGCATACGCGACTGGCTGAGATCGTCCGTCAGTAACAGCGCGACGCCGACCGACATATCGTCGAGCCTTCCGGCCGCATTCAGCCGCGGTCCCAGCGCAAACCCCAGGTCGCTGGCGGCCAGCTGGCGCGCATCGCGATTGGCGATTTCCAGTAGCGCCTTGATGCCCGGTCGGCATTTACCGGCACGAATGCGGCTCAGGCCCTGCCAGACCAAAATACGGTTATTTGCATCCAGCGGCACGACATCCGCAACCGTGCCCAGCGCCACCAGATCGAGCAGGTCAGCCAGGTTAGGTTCTGCCCGCGTGACGCCAAACCAGCCCTGGGTTCGCAGATGGGCACGCAGCGCCATCATCAGGTAAAAGGCCACACCAACGCCTGCCAGCGCACGCGACGGGAAAGTGCAATCAGGCAGGTTTGGGTTAACGATAGCGTCCGCGTCAGGCAGCGTTTCGCCGGGTAAATGGTGGTCGGTCACCAGCACCGCAATCCCGTGCGCATGCGCGACGGCGACGCCAGCATGAGAGGAAATACCGTTATCGACAGTGAGGATCATCTCCGCGCCGCGCGCTTTCGCCTGTTCGACAACCTCAGGACTGAGGCCGTATCCATCCTCAAACCGGTTAGGTACCAGATACTGAACATTGCTGCATCCCATGCTGCGCAGAGCCAGCACGGTAAGCGCGGTACTGGTGGCACCGTCAGCATCAAAATCGCCGACGACCATAATACAGCGTCCATCCAGCAGCGCTTCATGCAGCAAGGCGACGGCCTTATCAATACCGCTCAGCGCACTAAACGGCAGCAGGTTTTTCGCGCCTCTTTCCAGCTGAGCGGCATCACTGACGCCGCGTTGCAAATAAAGCCGACGCAGAAGCGGCGGCAAATCAGCAGGGAGCCCGGGCAAATCCGGTACCGCCTCACGACGACGTAATTCGACTTCGTGCTTTACCACGCCTTAACCACCACGCTTTTGATTATCCAGTACCTGTTTGAGTTCCTGAGGGCTTTGGTAGCCCGGGATCATCATTCCGCTATCGGTCAGAATGGCGGGCGTGCCCTGAATGCCGAACAGAATGCCGAGTTTATACTGCTGACCAATGTCAGTTTTGCATGACGCAGGCGCCTCCATCTTCGGCGCATCACCTTTCATCGCGTCATCGAAGGCTTTGTTACGATCGGCGCTGCACCAGACCGCTTTCATGGCGCTGGCGACGTTGCCGTTCATCCCTTCGCGTGGGAAAGCAAGATAACGAACCGTGATGCCCAGCGCATTGTAATCGGCCATCTGCTCGTGCAGCTTGTGACAATAGCCACAGGTAATGTCCGTGAACACCGTGACCACATGCTGCTCTTTTGGCGCTTTATAGATGATCATCTCCGGAACCAGCGCGTCGACCTTTTTATCCAGCAGCGTATTGGTCACGTTCACCGGTTGCGTGCCGCTGACATCATAAAGGGGACCCTGGATCATGTGTTTACCATCATCGGTCACATACAGGACGCCGCTTTCGCTGAGCACGGTTTTGAAGCCTGGCAGCGGAGACGGCTGAATCTCGGTCTGGTGTAAACCCAGTTTTTTCAGGGAAAGCTGAATAGCGCTGTCATCAGCGTGGGTTAAACCGGAAAAGACGCTGACCAGCAGCGCCAGCGTGGCAACATGTTTGTTCATTGTTTTCCTTATATCCGTCGGTCATGCACGCGGATGATGCTGTTGATGTAACAGTCGCAGACGTTCCGTGGCGACGTGAGTATAAATCTGGGTCGTGGAGAGATCGCTGTGTCCCAGTAACATCTGTACGACACGCAAGTCTGCCCCGTGGTTCAGCAAATGTGTGGCAAAGGCGTGGCGCAGCACATGGGGCGACAGCTTTTCGCTGTCAATGCCTGCCAGCGTGGCGTAGTGCTTGATTCGGTGCCAGAACGTCTGCCGCGTCATTTGCTGCGCGCGGCTACTGGGGAAGAACACATCCAGCGTTTGCCCGTTGAGCAACCACGGACGACCATGTTCCATATAATATTCCAGCCAGTAAACCGCCTCTTCACCTAATGGCACCAGGCGCTCTTTATTGCCCTTACCGATCACCCGCACCACGCCCTGACGCAGGCTGACGTCGTTCAGGGTTAATCCCACCAGCTCCGAAACACGCAGCCCGGTGGCATACAATAATTCCAGCATGGCTTTATCGCGCAGTTCCAGCGGCACGTTGACATCCGGAGCCTGCAGTAAACGCTCGACCTGTGCCTCGCTCAGATCTTTGGGCAGCCGCTGGGGCAGCTTTGGCGCGGCCAGTTGGGCGCTGGGATCGTCCACACGGATCTTTTCTCGGTACAGGTACTGAAACAGGCGGCGCATAGCGCTGAGCAGACGCGCTGAGCTGGTGGCCTTATAGCCGCCTTCCAGTCGCTCTGCGAGAAACTGTTGCAGATCCTGCGGGCTTAATGACACCAGCGTCAGGCCGTGATGTGCCAGCCAGCCGGTGAGCGTTTGCAGATCCTGTCGATAGGAGGACAAGGTATTTTGCGCCAGATTGCGCTCAATCCACAGCGCGTCAAGAAACTGTTCTGTCAGTTCGCTGTCTTGCACGTTTTCCCCGCCGTTCAGTCTGAAATCGTGCTCATTATGCCTGATTCACCCCTGCTTCTGATACAATTACGCCAAAGTCTGGATTAACAGAGCACTATCTGCATGAAAATTGGTCTTTTTTACGGTTCCAGTACCTGCTACACCGAAATCGTAGCGGAGAAGATTCGGGATTTTATTGGCGACGAGTTAGTGACGTTGCACAACGTGAAAGATGACGATCCGCGTCTGATGGAAGAGTACGACCTGCTGATTTTGGGCATTCCGACCTGGGACTTCGGCGAGCTACAGGAAGACTGGGAGGCCATCTGGCCGCAGTTGCCCACCCTCAATCTGCATAACAAGATAGTGGCGCTTTACGGCATGGGCGACCAGATTGGCTATGGTGAATGGTTTCTCGACGCGCTGGGTATGCTGCACGACCTGCTGCAACCCATGGGCGTGCAGTTTGTCGGCTACTGGCCGCTGGATGGCTATGAATTTACCAGCCCCAAACCGCTTAGCGCGGATGGCAAACAGTTTGTGGGGCTGGCGCTGGATGACGTCAATCAGTTTGACGTGACGGATGAGCGCGTTGAGCAGTGGTGCGAGCAGATTCTGACGGAAACGGCCGAACGACTTTAGGCTGTCGGTGTTAATGCGCGCGCTGTCTGTCGCGAAAACAGCAGGCGCGTAAGGCGCGCCATTCAGCAGGCTGCATATTATCCTGCATGAGCCAAAACCGCGTTATCCTGCCCTGAGGGTTCTTCATGACCAGCAACACCGCGCCAGGTAACCAGTAAAGCGGTTGCTGCGTTTGCCAGTGTTCATCCTGCCAGTGCCAGTCACGGGCACTGTCGCGTCGTAGCGCTCCACAGCGCAGACACAAGCGCCTGTCCTGCCGCCATCCTTCCCACACGATGAGGGCGAACAGCACCGGCTTTATCACCCACTCTGCCGCAGACAAGGGCATCAGCCCGACGCCGGCTAGCGTTACCACCAGCGTCAGGGCAAGGATTGTGCGCGCCTGCAACGAGGGATGAAGGTTACATTGCCACCGGGCCGCGTTCACGATTACGCTGCTGAATAAGCTTCACCATGCGTTTCAGCTCGGGATCGGCTGGCTCGCCGTGGTTCATCATCCAGTTGAAAAGGTCCGGATCGTCACTTTTCAGCAGGGCAATGAAAACCTGCTTGTCGGTATCGTTTAACGTGTCATATTCGTACTTGAAGAACGGCATAATAGCGACATCCAGTTCCAGCATGCCACGACGGCAGGCCCATTGAACGCGCGATTTATCATGAATATCCATGCATCAGTTTTCCTGTTTCACATCGTGGCGACTAGTGTAACCTGGATTAACAGCGGCTGCAGGCTCCAGACTTCGTCATGTGCACAACGCCGCAGGATGACGCTTTTGCTGGCGTTCATCACGCGTTTTGTGCGCCCTGTTCAGTAAACAGGTTGCAATGCCAGTCTGCTCTTTTACCATTGAAGATATTGTTCCGGATGAACCTTCATACTCAGGATTTATCAATGCCAACATTTACGCTTCCCCCACGTCAACCTGCGGCCTCATCGCGTCTGCCGCTCACGTTAATGTCTCTGGATACCTGGGCTCTGGTGTCTGTAGTGGGCCCGGACAGTACGTCCTATTTGCAGGGTCAGTTGACGCTGGATGTCGCCGCGCTAGATGCCGCCCATCATCTGCCCGCCGCCCACTGCGATGCGAAAGGCAAAATGTGGAGCAATCTGCGTCTGTTTCACCGCGGCGAAGGTTATGCCTATTTAGTGCGCCGGGCACTGCGTGATACTCAGTTGCCGGAGCTAAAAAAATACGCCGTATTCTCTAAAGTGACGCTGGCCGCCGATGACGATGTGGTGTTACTGGGCGTTGCCGGTTTCCAGGCTCGGGCGGCGCTGGCCGACCGGTTTGAAGCCCTTCCTGACAGTACCACTCCCGTGGTGCAACAGGGCGAAACCACCCTGCTGTGGTTTGCCCAGCCCGCAGAGCGCTTTTTACTGGTCACCTCGCTTGCTGAGGCAGAAGCACTGAAACAGAAGCTGGCCGAGGATGCTCAGTTAACAGACAGCACACAGTGGCTGGCCCTGGACATTGAAGCCGGTATTCCGGTGATTGAACCTGCGACCAGCGCGCAGTTTATTCCCCAGGCGACTAATTTGCAGGCACTGGACGCGATCAGCTTCAAAAAAGGCTGCTACACCGGGCAGGAGATGGTGGCCCGCGCGAAATACCGTGGCGCCAATAAGCGCGCCCTGTACTGGCTGTCAGGCCAGGCCAGCCATCTGCCTGCCGCAAACGACTCGCTGGAATTGCAGATGGGTGAACGCTGGCGTCGCACAGGTACCGTTCTCGCCGCCGTGCAGCTTGATGATGGCGTGACCTGGGTGCAGGTCGTGATGAATAACGATCTGGAGCCAGACAGCGTATTGCGCGTCGAAGGGGATGAAGGAGGCAAACTCACTATTCAGCCTTTGCCTTATTCGCTGGACGAAAACTGAGTGTCGGGGCGGGAACCTCTCCCGCCCTGTTTCTACATGACGTAGATATAAATGGCGCAGAAATGACAGATGCAGCCGCCTAACACGAAACCGTGCCAGATGGCGTGATTAAACGGCACGCGGCGCGCCACATAAAAGATCACCCCCAGGGAATAGATGATGCCTCCCAGCGCCAACAGCCAGATTCCCCCCGGCGACAGTTTCATCGCCAGTTGATAGACCACCACCAGCGACAGCCATCCCATACAAAGATACGTGACCAGTGACAGCACCTTATAGCGTTCAGCGATCGTCAGTTTAAACAGGATGCCCAGCAGCGCCAGTCCCCAGATGACCGCCATTAATGCGTGAGCCAGCGGTGACTGCAGCCCTGTCATCAAAAACGGCGTATAAGTGCCCGCAATCAACAGATAAATGGCGCAGTGATCCACTTTTTTCAGCACGCGTTTGGCGCGTGGATGACTGACAGCGTGATAAAGCGTGGACGCCAGAAACAGCACGATCATGCTGCCGCCATACAGGCTTGAGCTGACAATGGTGGTGACATCCGCATGGATCGCTGTTGCCTTAACCAGTAGCAGCACTAACCCAACGATTCCAAAGAGGCAACCCAGCCCGTGACTGATACTGTTGGCAATTTCCTCTGCCAGTGGATAGCCCTGCGTGGAAAAATGTTTATGCGTCATAACCTTCCTGCCTGAAAAGTGAGAGCCATTGCAGATTAATCACCAGACAAATTAATCAGAAAAACTTTCAGTGTACAAGTGTAAGCTTAAATTAATTAATGCGGTCAACGCCGGTTCAAATTCTGTTAAAATGCTGACTGGTCAACTATCTGGTGATTTTTTCATGTTCGCGCATCACGATCTTGCCACGCTCAACGATCTGGAATTGCAGGTTTATCAGTACATCATCAGACATCGTGAAAGTGTCAGTTACATGACCATTCGTGAACTGGCGGAGCAGGCCGCCGTGTCAACTACCACCGTGCTGCGTTTCTGTCGCAAAATGCACTGTGAAGGCTGGTCTGAGTTTCGTATCCGTCTGCGGCTGGCCCAGGAACACACGGCCCCAGCTTTACCGGTCTCTGGCCCGGCCGATATGCTGAGTTTTTTTAAAAGCATCAATAATGCTGAATTTGAGCAGGTCATCACCCAGGCAGCCGCGATGATCAGGCAGGCTGAGCGGGTATTTTTTATTGGTGTGGGCACATCAGGGAGCCTGGGAAAATACGGTGCACGTTTTTTTTCGAATGTGGGGAAATTCAGTCATGCTATTGATGATCCTTATTATCCCGTCAGTCCGAGCCTGTATGAAAATGCCCTGGCGATCATCCTTTCTGTCTCGGGCGAAACAGAAGAAGTACTGCGTATCGCCAGCCAGTTTAGCCTGAATAAATGCAAAATTATTGCGGTCACCAACAGTGAAAACTGTTCGCTGGCAAAAATGAGCGACTTTACGGTTTCCTATCACGTCCCGGTTATCCGCCTGGAGGATAACTGCGATATTACCACTCAGGTACCGGCGATTTATATTATCGAATCACTTGGCCGACGGTTAAGCCAGTAAAACACAGCGTTTTTTAGCTGTGACAAATCCCTTTTTTCGCACGGTGTTATACCGTGACTTTATAAAGTGCTTTGCTACACTCAGCCCAATTTTATCTGTATTGGAGAGTGGGTAATGAGCTTACCAGACACATTTTTGTGGGGCGGTGCCGTCGCGGCTCACCAGGTTGAAGGCGGGTGGGATCAGGTTGGAAAAGGTATTAGCATCGCTGACGTGCTGACAGGGGGTGCACACGGCGTGGATCGTGTCATTACCGATGGCGTTCAGCCCGGAAAATTTTACCCTAATCATCAGGCCGTCGAGTTTTACTCACACTACAAGCAGGATATTGCGTTATTTGCGGAGATGGGATTTAAATGCTTCCGTACCTCGATTGCGTGGACGCGTATATTCCCTAATGGCGATGAGCAGCAACCTAACGAAGCCGGCCTGCAGTTTTATGATGACCTGTTTGATGAATTACTGAAATATGGCATCGAACCAGTAATCACCCTTTCCCATTTTGAAATGCCCTACCACCTGGTAAAAGAGTATGGCGGCTGGCATAACCGTAAAGTCGTCGATTTCTTTGTGCGTTTCAGTGAAGTCGTGCTGGAACGATACAAAAATAAAGTTAAATACTGGATGACCTTTAACGAAATTAACAACCAACGTAACTGGCAATATCCGCTGTTTGGCTACTGCTGTTCCGGCGTTATTTTCACCGACCATGAAAAACCTGAACAGGCGATGTATCAGGTCATGCACCATCAGTTCGTTGCCAGTGCCCGGGTGGTGAAGCGCGGACACGAGATCAACCCGGACTTCAAAATTGGCTGCATGATCGCCATGGTGCCGGTTTATCCGTTCTCCTGCCATCCTGACGATGTCATGCTGGCTAAAGAAGCGATGCATCAACGCTATGTCTTTAGCGATGTACAAATGCGCGGTTACTACCCTGCCTACGCGCTGAAAGAGTGGGAACGCAAAGGCTACCACATTGAGATGCAACCAGAGGATGCAGATACCCTGCGTCAGGGCTGTGCCGATTACATCGGTTTCAGCTATTACATGAGTAATGCCGTGCAGCACAGCGCCAGCGGTGTTGACGACCCCATTACCGGTTTTGACGGGGTGGTCAAAAACCCGCATGTCAGCGCCTCAGACTGGGGCTGGCAGATCGATCCCGTTGGCCTGCGTTATGTGCTGAACGATCTGTACGAACGCTACCAGAAGCCGCTGTTTATCGTGGAAAACGGCTTTGGCGCGATCGACAAACCGAATGCGCAGGGCGTGATCGAAGATGATTACCGCATTACGTATCTGGCGGCGCATATCGCAGAGATGAAAAAAGCCGTCATTCATGATGGTGTGGATCTGATGGGATATACGCCGTGGGGCTGCATCGATTGTGTATCCTTTACGACCGGCCAGTACGACAAGCGCTACGGTTTCATTCACGTTAACAAAAACGACGATGGCAGCGGTGATTTCTCACGCGCGAAAAAGAAAAGCTTTGCCTGGTATCAGCAGGTTATCGCCAGTAACGGTGAAAAGCTGTAAGTCGGCTGCCGCAGCGTCACGCTGCGGCATGAATTTACCGCCCGCCGGCGGCATCAATGATGCTGCCGGTGATGTAAGAGGCCGCATCGCTGGCCAGCCAGACCACCACTTCTGCAATTTCTTCGGCATGTCCACCACGTCCCATCGGAACGCCGCTCGCCAGTCGGTCGACGCGGCCGGGCTCCCCGCCATCGGCATGCATCCCGGTGTAGATCAGACCGGGCCGCACACCATTGACACGAATCCCCTGTTGCGCGACCTCCAGTGACAGACCTTTCGTCAGCGTATCCATCGCGCCCTTCGATGCGGCATAGTCGACATATTCACCGGGAGAACCCGTACGGGCTGCCGCGGAGGAAACGTTCACGATACTGCCGCCCAGTCCTCCCAGGTGCGTTCCCATGCGCCGGACGGCTTCACGACAGCAGAGGAAGGTACCCGTGACATTTGTGGCAAAAACCTGTTGAATGCGCGCCGCATCCAGTTGCTCAAGACGGCATTGCTGAAACAGGATACCGGCGTTATTTACCAGCAGCGAGAGCGGCAGGTTCTCCTGATCCAGCCGTTGAAACAGCGCCATGACCTGCGCCTCGTCACTGATATCGGCCTGTACGCTAAAGGCTTCTCCGCCGTTACGCACAATCTCATCCACCACCCGCTGCGCTTCACTTTCGCGCGTGCGATAATTCACGGCCACACGGTAGCCCCGTGTCGCCAGTAAAACGGCGGTCGCACGGCCAATGCCGCGACTACCGCCAGTAACAAGCGCGAGTTTCATCTGAGCCTCCATAAAAAAGGGCCGAAAACCGGCCCTCAAAACAGTTGTGTTAACCCGACTCAGGCATAGTCGCTCATCGGTACACATGAGCAGAACAGGTTGCGGTCACCAAAAACATCATCCAGGCGCTTCACTGTTGGCCAGTATTTATTGTGGCTGCCTGCCGGGAAAACGGCCAGCTCGCGGCTGTAAGGATGCGTCCATTCGCCAGTCACTTCCATTTGTGTGTGAGGCGCGTTAACCAGCGGATTATCATCCATTGGCCACTCGCCCTTTTCCACCCGCCCAATTTCCATACGGATCGCCAGCATGGCATCAATAAAGCGGTCCAGCTCCAGTTTGCCTTCCGATTCGGTAGGTTCTACCATCAGCGTGCCCGCGACCGGGAATGACATGGTTGGCGCATGGAAACCGTAGTCGATGAGGCGTTTTGCAATATCCAGTTCACTGATCCCGGTCTGCTCTTTCAGCGGACGAATATCCAGAATACATTCGTGCGCCACACGACCATCGCGCCCGGTATACAAAATCGGATAAGCTGATTTCAGACGGCTGGCGATGTAGTTGGCATTGAGAATCGCCACCGAACTGGCCTGCTTGAGCCCTTCCGCGCCCATCATGCGGATGTACATCCAGCTGATTGGTAAAATGGAAGCACTGCCAAACGGTGCAGCAGAGACAGCCCCCTGCTGTGTCAGCACACCATCAATCTGCACCACGCTGTGACCGGGTACAAACGGTGCCAGATGCGCTTTCACGCCAATAGGTCCCATGCCCGGGCCGCCGCCGCCGTGCGGAATACAGAAAGTTTTGTGCAGGTTAAGGTGCGAAACGTCAGCGCCAATATAACCCGGCGTCGTAATACCCACCTGGGCATTCATGTTTGCACCGTCCAGGTACACCTGGCCGCCGTACTGATGCACGATCTGGCACACTTCACGAATAGTCTCTTCATACACGCCGTGCGTGGATGGGTAGGTCACCATGATGCATGACAGTTTATCGCCCGCCTGTGCGGCTTTTTCGCGCAGGTCGCCCAGATCGATATTACCCTGTTTGTCACAGGCCACGACCACCACATCCATGCCCGCCATCTGGGCTGAGGCCGGATTGGTCCCGTGTGCTGAGCTGGGAATCAGGCAAAGATGACGTTCACTTTCACCACGGCTTTCATGGTAACGACGAATCGCTAACAGCCCCGCGTATTCCCCCTGTGCACCGGAGTTCGGCTGCATGCAGAGCGCATCGTAACCGGTAAGCTGAACCAGCCACTGGGAAAGCTGGCCAATCATTTGCAGGTAGCCGCCCGCCTGTTCTGCCGGGCAGAACGGATGCATTTCGGCAAATTCAGGCCAGGTGATGGGAATCATCTCTGCGGCAGCGTTAAGCTTCATCGTGCATGACCCCAGCGGAATCATCGCCTGGTTGAGAGCCAGATCTTTTTTCTCCAGGCTGTGCATATAGCGCATCATCTCGGTCTCACTGTGATGACGATTGAACACAGGGTGAGAGAGGATGTCGCTGACGCGCTGCTGGCTTGCAGGGATTGACTGGCTGTCTGCCGCAACCTGGCTATCAAGTTGATCGATATCCAGACCATGATCATCGCCCAGCAGGATGGCGAACAATGTCGCAACGTCTTCACGACATGTGGTTTCATCCAGCGTGATACCGACAGCGTTATGAATATCACTACGCAGGTTAACGCCGAAACTCAGCGCACGGTTTAACACGGCGGCTTTATCGGTCACGTCCACTGTCAGCGTGTCGAACCAGTGGTGATGACGCAGCTTCAGCCCGCCACGTTGTAGTCCGGCAGCCAGGATATCGGTGAAGCGGTGAATACGTGAAGCGATACGTTTCAGCCCAACAGGCCCGTGGAACACGGCATACAGTCCTGCGATATTGGCCAGCAGCACCTGAGAGGTACAGATATTGGAGTTGGCTTTTTCCCGACGGATATGTTGCTCGCGAGTTTGCATCGCCATACGCAACGCGGTGTTGCCAGCGGCGTCGCGTGAGACACCGATAATACGGCCAGGCATAGAACGCTTGTGTTCATCACGGCTGGCAAAGAAGGCCGCATGAGGACCGCCATAGCCCATTGGTACACCAAAGCGCTGAGCGGAACCGAACACAATATCCGCGCCCTGCTTGCCCGGCGATTCAAGTAACACCAGGGCCATAAAATCCGAGGCCACGCTGACGACTACTTTACGGGTTTTCAGCTCGGCAATCAGGCTGGTGTAATCGTGTACCTCGCCCGTGGTGCCTACCTGCTGAAGCAGGACACCAAACAGATTATCGTGCTCCAGGGCTTTCTCCGCGCTGTCGATAATCAGTTCAAAACCAAAGGTTTCGGCGCGGGTCCGTACCACATCCAGCGTTTGCGGATGGATATCATCAGCGATAAAGAACCGGTTGGCATTTTTCAGTTTGCTGATGCGTTTTGCCATCGCCATCGCTTCGGCCGCCGCGGTGGCTTCATCCAGCAGTGAAGCGGACGCGATATCCATGCCGGTCAGATCAATGGTGACCTGCTGGAAGTTTAGCAGCGCCTCCAGGCGCCCTTGAGAAACTTCGGGCTGATACGGCGTGTAAGCCGTGTACCAGCCCGGATTTTCCAGCATGTTCCGCAGGATAACGGGCGGCGTTATCACCGCACTGTATCCCATGCCGATCCAGGATTTGTAGCGCAGGTTTTGCGCGGCAATCGCTTTTAACTCTGCCAGCGCCTGCTGTTCAGTTGCCGCATCGCCAACGGCGGGCGGACCGGGCAACTGAATGTCGGCGGGAACAATAGAACCAATCAACGACGCCAGAGAGCTGGCACCAATCGCCTCCAGCATAACGGCCTGTTGTTCTGGCGACGGACCAATATGGCGCTCAATAAACGCACCGTTGTGTTCAAGCTGGCTGAGAGTCTGAGTCATGAGCTGTAAATCCTGAATCGGGCTGGGGAACAGAGAGTGCTGGTCAGATATCGGCGGCCTCATCTGGAGGCCGCGCAACGATTACTCGTCAATAGATGCTTTGTAGGCATCCGCGTCCAGCAGTGAGTCTAGTTCTGACTCATCGCTGGCTTTGATCTGGAATAACCAGCCGTCCTGATAAGGCTCGCTGTTAACCAGCTCTGGGGAATCATTCAGCGCGTCGTTCACGGCGATAATTTCGCCACTGACAGGAGAATAGATATCGGAAGCCGCTTTTACGGATTCGGCGACGGCGCACTCTTCGCCGGCAGCGAACGTCGCCCCTACTTCTGGCAGGTCCACAAAGACCATATCGCCCAGTAATTCCTGCGCGTGTTCGGTGATGCCGACGGTGTAAGATCCATCCGCATTTTTGCGCAGCCATTCATGACTGTCGCGGTATTTCAACTCAGCTGGCACATTGCTCATCGCCCTTTCTCCTGTAATTATGTTTTACTGCGCAACCGGCTTGCCGGCGCGAACGAAAACGGGTTTAGTCACTTTTACGGGCATTTCACGGTTGCGGATTTCAACAATAGCGTCTCCGCCAATGCCCGCAGGCACGCGGGCCAGCGCAATGCTGTAACCCAACGTTGGTGAGAAAGATCCGCTGGTAATAATGCCCTGCTGCATCTGCCCCTGACTATCCGTAAAACGCACGGGCAGGCCGTTACGCAGTACGCCTTTTTCTGTCAGGATCAGGCCAACCAGTTTTTCAGTGCCTTTTTCGCGCTGACTTTCCAGTGCTTCGCGCCCGATAAAATTGCGGTCCGCCGGTTCCCAGCACAGGGTCCAGCCCATGTTGGCGGCCAGCGGTGAAACGCTTTCATCCATTTCCTGACCGTAAAGATTCATGCCCGCTTCCAGACGCAATGTATCGCGTGCGCCCAGCCCGGCGGGTTTGACGCCCGCGGCGAGCAGGCGCTGCCAGAATGTAACGGCCTGCGCCGCAGGTAGCGCGATCTCGTAACCCGCTTCGCCGGTATAACCGGTGGTGGCGATAAACAGCTCCCCGGCCTGGATACCAAAGAACGGCTTCATACCTTGTACAGCCTGACGCTGTGCATCACTGAAGAGCGTTTGTGCTTTTTGCTGGGCCTGTGGGCCCTGCACGGCGATCATCGCCAGATCGTCACGCTCGCGGACTTCCACGCCATAACCCTGTGCATGCTCATTGATCCATGCCAGATCCTTTTCACGCGTCGCAGAGTTCACGACCAGGCGGAAAAACGTCTCATCCATGAAATACACGATCAGATCGTCAATCACGCCGCCCGACGCATTCAGCATGCCGGTGTAAAGCGCTTTGCCGGGTTGCGTCAGCCTCGCGACATCGTTTGCCAGCAGAAA
Organism: Pantoea sp. SGAir0183; assembly: GCF_043545505.1. Taxonomy (NCBI): domain Bacteria; kingdom Pseudomonadati; phylum Pseudomonadota; class Gammaproteobacteria; order Enterobacterales; family Erwiniaceae; genus Pantoea; species Pantoea sp. SGAir0183. Next base: position 868,791 of record NZ_CP028053.1, on the reverse strand, counting down.
ACGCAAAAACTCACGCGTACGTGCACCGTGCAGATCGACGATGGTCATGTGCGAAACATCAAACATGCCTGCGTCGTTGCGAACAGCATGATGTTCATCCAGTTGGGAGCCATAGTGCAGCGGCATCATCCAGCCATGGAAATCCACCATACGCGCACCGTTTTCCTGATGCTGGTCAAACAGAGGTGTGTGCTGAGTCATAACTATCCTGTGCTGAAACAAGTAAGTTTGAAACCACGCCGCCGGGAGCCGACGCAAACGTTCTCTTTGCAATGACGTTACCACTGAACGGGTCGATTAACCATAAGCAAAGCGAGGTCGAACGCAGACGCACAGCCTAATCGCGCAAAAGAAAAAGCAGGACAAAAGACTGTAATTTTGTGATTAGACACACAACAAATACGACCTATTCATTTTTTTACAGCCATTTTATTCGTACCGACACGCAAGATGTTAAAAAAATAGCGAAGCAAAAATGGCGTCGAATAAAAATAAGTAATGCGAAACATCACGCAAAATTAGAATAAATCAAATGAGGCGCTGCAACGGTGCAGGACTGCATTTTTACGGTGCAGTCCTTTTTTAAAATAAAAAAGCCAGCAATTACGCTGGCTTTAAGAAAGGGATTCGCGTCAGCGAAGCCAGGCGGGAATGTCGTTCAGGCCCATCGCCTGCCGCAACATGACAGGTTTCACGCCCGGTAAATTATCGGCCAATTTTAGCCCGACATCGCGAAGCAGCTTTTTAGCCGGATTATTGCCCGCAAACAGCTCACGAAATCCCTGCATGCCCGCGAGCATCATGGCGGCACTGTGTTTACGGCTGCGTTCATAGCGGCGCAGATAGAGGTGCTGCCCGATATCTTTGCCCTGCTGATGCAGGCGGCGAACTTCACCAATCAACTCTGCGGCATCCATAAAACCGAGATTGACACCCTGCCCGGCCAGCGGATGAATGGTATGCGCAGCATCGCCCACCAGCGCCAGGCGATGTGCAGCAAAGCTGCGCGCATAGCGTGCCGTGAGGGGGAATGCCTTCCGTTCGCCTTCCAGTTCGCACAGGCCAAGGCGCATATCAAACGCCACCGACAACTGTTGATTAAAGAGCGCCTCAGGCATCGTTTCCAGCCGGGTGGCTTCCTGGGGCGACAGCGACCAGACGATGGAGCACAGATGCGGATCCTGCATCGGCAGAAACGCCAGAATGCCATCCCCATGGAATACCTGACGCGCGACGCCATCATGTGGCATGGAGGTACGGATGTTCGCCACCAGGGCATGGTGTTCATAATCCCAGAAAGTCAGCGGAATATCGGCTTTGTTGCGCAGCCAGGAATTGGCACCGTCTGCGGCAACCATCAGCCGTGCGCTCATCATGCCGCCATCCTGTAGCGTAATGAAGGCTTCGTTATCGCCAAATGCCACCTGCTGAAGATGTGACGACGGCAGCAACGTCACGTCACTGCACTGCCTGGCTCGCTGCCATAAGGCGCAGTGAATCACCGGGTTTTCGATAATGTGCCCGAGATGGGTTAAGCCCTGCTGCTCACCGTCAAATGAGATAGCACCGAAGCTGTCACGATCCCAGACTTCCATGGCCTGATAAGGGCTGGCTCTGAGCGACAGGATCGTCGACCAGACATCCAGTTTTTGTAAAAGACGTTCACTGGCCGCATTGATAGCCGATACGCGGACAGACGGAGAAGCGGTGGCATCAAATTGCGGCTCGGGCGCTTGTTCGAGTACGGCGATACGCAAGCCACTGCCCTGCAGACCGCAGGCCACGGCCAGTCCTACCATACCGCCACCGGCGATCACCACATCATAAGTTTGCATCAGTGCCTCTCAGTTAACGCTTAACCCAGCCAAGCGTGCGCTCGGCCAGAAGATTTCTCAGCAACGGCAGATGATCCATTGCCAGCAGGCCAAGGTTGCGCCCGACGACCAGCGGTGCATGGCGGTTGGCAAACAGGCGCACCAGACCGTCGGTGAGACCGATGGTCGTGGCCCGATCCTGTTGGCGACGCTGGCGGTAATGCTGCATGACAGCATAGCTGCCAGGGTCCTGTTGCTGCCGGTGCGCGGTGGCCAGGGTTTCGGCTAAGGACATGACATCCCTCAGGCCCAGGTTAAATCCCTGCCCGGCAATAGGGTGCAGCGTCTGGGCTGCGTTGCCCACGGTGGCAACACGATGTGAAACGACCGGTTCGGCCTGTTGCAATGCCAGCGGATAGATATCGCGTTTACCGGTGTGGGTAAATTTCCCCAGTCGCCAGCCGAACGCGTGCTGAAGTTCGCTGAGAAACGTCTCGTCGTCCCAGCGCTCAAGCTGCGGGCGCTTATCCAATGAATGACACCACACCAGCGACAGACGGTTGTCAGACATCGGCAGCAGGGCGAGCGGGCCGAACGCAGTAAACCGTTCAAAGGCCCGCCCCTGGTGCGGTATCTCGCTGGTGACATTCGCAATGAGTGCCAGTTGCTGATAAGTTTCGGTTTGCCACTGAATACCGCAGGCTGCCGCGACAGCCGAACGCGTGCCATCAGCCGCCACCAGCACATCAGCGTCCAGCTGTTCATCATTATCCAGCGTGACCTTCACGTGCGCCTGAGTACGGTTCACATTGGTGACCCGTGCCGGACAGCGCAGGGTGACGCCGGGAGCCTGTTTAAGCTGCGCGAATAAACGCTGGCCTACGTCGAACAATTCGACGACCTGGCCCAGCGCGGGAATCGCATAGTCGCTGGCCGTCAGTGAGACAAAACCCGCATGACCCCGATCGGAAACATGGATCGTCGTGATCGGCGTTGCGCAGGGGGCAATGCGCTGCCAGAGATTAATATTGGCCAGTTGCTGACAGGTGCCGGCAGACAGCGCAATGGCACGGCCGTCATAACCTGGATGCGCGCGGCTGGCAGGTTCGCTGCTTTCGATCAGCGTGACGGGCAGCGCGCCGTGTGTCAGGTGCGAAATAGCCAGCGCCAGCGTGGCGCCGGTCATTCCGCCACCTGCGATGAGGACGGTCATCCTGCGCGTGCCGCCGCCATCAGCGCCTCAATAGCATCCGGATCTTTCACCACGCTGTCAGTGAGATTCTCATTACCTGTTTCAGTGATCACAATGTCATCCTCAATGCGAATGCCGATACCGCGGTATTCCACCGGCACGTCGGCATCGGGGGCAATGTATAAGCCTGGTTCAATAGTAATGACCATTCCCGGTTCCAGAATGCGATCCCGGCTTGGCGTGCCGTAGTGCCCCACATCATGGACATCCAGCCCCAGCCAGTGGCTCAGGCCATGCATAAAGAATTTGCGATGCGCGTCTTCAGCAATTAACGCGTCAACCTCGCCCTGCAACACGCCCAGTTCAACCAGACCGGTCACCATGATGTGCACCACCTCATCATTCACCTCGCGAATACTGACGCCAGGCCGGAAACGGGATAATGCCGTCTCTAACGATTTCAGCACGATGTTGTAGACAGCACGTTGAGCGGGTGAGAATTTACCGTTTACCGGGAAGGTGCGGGTAATATCGCCTGCGTACCCCTGCCATTCACATCCCGCATCAATCAGCACCAGGTCGCCATCCCGCAGCTCACATTCATTCTCGGTATAGTGCAGAATACATCCATTTTCACCGGAACCGACGATGGTGTTGTAGGAGGGAAAACGCGCACCGTGGCGGTTAAACTCATGATGAATTTCGCCTTCCAGATGATATTCGTACAGGCCGGGGCGACAGGCCTGCATAGCGCGCGTATGGGCCAGCGCACTGATCTCACCTGCACGGCGCAGAATGGCGATTTCTTCCGGACTTTTGAACAGGCGCATCTCATGCACCCAGGGACGCCAGTCTGTCAGGCTGGCAGGGGCGCTCAGGTTCTGGCGGAAACCGCGACGTAGTTTATCCAGTGCACTGAACACCAGCTTGTCAGCCTCAGGATATAACCCTTGCGCGTGATAAACCTCATCCAGACCGTTCAACAAAAGATGAAGCTGCTCACCGATATCGTTCCAGGGCAGTGCGCGATCCACACCCAGTTTTGCCGGTGCCGCCTCCTGGCCCAGACGGCGACCAAACCAGATTTCTGCGGTCAGGTCGCGGACACGATTAAACAGCACACTGTGATTGTGGTTCTCATCACTTTTGATCAGCACCAGTAAGGCTTCAGGCTCATTAAAACCTGTGAAGTACCAGAAATCACTGTTTTGACGAAACGGATATTCGCTGTCGTTACTGCGCGTTACTTCAGGCGCCGCAAAAATTAACGCTGCGCTGCCCGGAACCATTTTCGCTAACAGCGCCTGACGACGCTGCTGGAAGGTCTCCAGTGAAATCATGTCTGCACTCCCTGTTGAACTGAGATATCTGGCTTAGTGTAACGTTGGCTTCTGTACTTCAGGTGCGGTTGGCTGCGGGCGCGTGAACGTATCATGACAAAGTAGCGCCGCGACGCGGACGTACTCGATCACCTCCTCCAGCGACTGCTCCAGCTCTTCCTGATCTTCGTCTTCGTCATAGCCAAGCTGCGCGATAGTACGCAGATCATCAATGGCCTCGCCGGTTTCGCCGGTGACCTTATCCAGTTTAGGCTGAGTTACGCCCAGGCCGAGTAAAAAATGGTTTACCCAGCCAGCCAGGGCGTCCGCCCGATCAAACACGGTGATGTCATCATCGTCGGGCAGCATCAGTTGAAAGAGAAAGCCATCTTCTTCAAGCGCCGTCGTAATATTTGCATGCAAATCCTGCAGCGGCTGGGCCAGCGTGTGCGAAAAAGCCATGCCTTCATTCGCGAGATCGTGGACCAGCGTTTTCCAGCTGGTATCCTGATTACCGCCACACAGAATACCGCTGAGTAATCCGTGCATTTCGGCAGGTGTCATTCCGACGCCGTGCTGTGAGAGCGCCGCCGCCAGCGCATTGTAATCAGGGGTTGCGTTCTGTGAAGACATCATTTTTCATCGTCGTTGGCTGTAAGAGTTCGTGGTATGCTACCACTAGCTGCCTCAAGGTTTCCAGAAAAGGGGTTGTATCTTATTTCTCAGGTCTATATAGTTGCCCGCCTCCCAGGCCATTGAAGGCTAAGGGAATGGCGAGCCAGGTAATCAGTCAGGAAGGTGGCATGTCTGCACAACCGGTAGATTTACAAATTTTTGGTCGTTCTTTGAGAGTAAATTGTCCGCCTGAACAGCAAGATGCGCTGAACGCGGCGGCGGAAGATCTCAATCAACGGTTGCAAGATTTAAAAGTTCGCACTAGAGTCACCAATACAGAGCAACTGGTGTTCATTGCCGCGTTAAACATTTGCCATGAACTGGCACAAGAAAAAAACAAGACGCGCGACTATGCTGCTAATATGGAACAACGAATCCGTATGTTACAGCAGACGATAGAGCAGGCATTAGTTGAGCAAGGTCGCATAACTGATCGTCAGGATGCGAAGTTCGAATAATACTTCATGGTCACTGTGCTACACTGACGGTGAAGTCAATTTTCTCTGAGATGTTTGCAAGTGGGCCAGTCCCCTGAGCCGATATTTCATACCAACAGAATGTGACGCTCCGCAACCTGTGAGCATGCTCGGTCCGTCCGAGAAGCCTGATGGTTGCGACGGCATGTTCACCTTGAACCAAGGGTTCAAGGGTTACAGCCTACGGCGGCATCTCGGAGATCTCCTTTCTGGTTGTACTGCATTATCCCCCACCAGACATGATATAGTGCGTCGCTCAGGCGACTTCTTCTGGGGGACACCATGTCAGAACCCTCTTTACTTCAGCGACAGGACATTCGTCATCATGTTCGTCATTTACGTCGCGCCTTAACCCCGGAACAGCAACATACTGCCGCCGAACAGCTTGCGGAACACGCGATTAACTTTGCGCCTGTCTCCGACGCCCAAAACGTCGCGCTGTTCTTATCCGTCGATGGGGAAATTAATACGCGTCCGCTTATCGCAAAATTATGGCAGCAGAACAAACGCGTTTATCTTCCTGTGCTTCATCCCTTCTCTGCCGGTCATCTGCTTTTTCTGCGCTATACGCCAGAAACGCCGCTGAGCCCGAACAAGCTACGTATTCCTGAACCGCCACTCGATATCCGGCATATGGTTACGCTGGACGAACTGGATGTGATGATGGTGCCGCTGGTGGCCTTTGATCGCAGTGGTCAGCGTCTGGGCATGGGGGGCGGCTTTTACGACCGCACGTTACAAAACTGGAAACAGCACGCTTTTTTGCCGGTTGGCATCGCGCACGACTGCCAGTTGGTCGATTCGCTGCCTGTGGCGGCCTGGGATATTCCTTTGCCCGCCGTGCTGACGCCGTCAACGTTGTGGTTGTGGGAAGAATAAACCCAGGCACTGTTGTGCGCCTGGGTTTATTATTTTGATAAATCAGTAGAGGAGACGGGCGCGGATAGTGCCAGGGATAGCCTTCATCAGCTGCAGCGCTTTCTCTGCCAGTTCGTGCTCGGCATCGATATCAATCACCACATACCCCATCATGGGTGAGGTTTGCAGGTACTGCGCGGCGATATTGATGCCCTGTTCGGCAAAAATCTGGTTAATTGCGGTCAGCACACCCGGACGGTTTTCATGAATGTGCAGCAGACGGCTTGCGCTGACGCCGTGCATCGGCAAGGACACTTCAGGGAAGTTCACTGCAGACAGCGTTGAACCGTTATCGGAATATTTCGCCAGTTTGCCTGCCACTTCGATACCAATGTTTTCCTGCGCTTCTTCGGTGGAACCCCCGATGTGTGGCGTCAGAATGACATTATCGAACTCACTCAGTGGCGAGACAAACGGATCGCTGTTTGTGGCTGGCTCAACCGGGAACACGTCAATGGCCGCGCCCCCGACCTGCTTGCTGGCCAGCGCGTCACACAGTGCCGGAATATCCACGACGGTGCCGCGTGAGGCGTTGATTAACAGCGCGCCAGGTTTCATCTGCGCCAGCTCGTCAGCAGAGATCATATTTTGTGTCGAGGCAGTTTCAGGCACATGCAGACTGACGACATCGCTCATATTCAGCAACTGCGTCAGGCTTCGCACCTGCGAGGCATTACCCAGCGGCAGTTTATTTTCAATATCATAAAAATACACGTGCATGCCCAGGCCCTCGGCCAGCACGCCTAACTGCATACCAATGTGACCATAGCCGATAATGCCCAGCTTCTTACCGCGCGCTTCGAATGAGCCTTTAGCAATCTTATTCCAGACACCGCGATGGGCTTTGGCGTTCGCTTCTGGCACGCCACGCAGCATCAGCAGCATTTCGCCAATCACCAGTTCGGCGACCGAGCGCGTGTTAGAGAACGGGGCGTTAAAAACGGGAATACCGCGCTTTGCCGCCGCATTTAAATCAACCTGGTTGGTACCGATACAGAAACAGCCCACAGCGACCAGTTTTTCTGCTGCGGCAAAAATCTCTTCAGTCAGTTGGGAACGGGAACGGATACCGATAAAGTGCGCGTCACGGATGGAAGCCTTTAATGACTCGCTATCCAGTGCGCCTTTGTGGAATTCAATATTGGTGTAACCTGCAGCACGAAGATTGTCCAGCGCGCTCTGGTGGACACCTTCCACCAGCAGGAACTTAATCTTGTCTTTTTCCAGTGAAACCTTTGCCATTTCCCAACCCTATTCAGAATTCAACGAGGACTGAACGCAGTCAGCCAGCAGTCAAAATATCAAAAAAAACGCCAGCAGCAATACAAACGATTGCCTGACCGGCTGGCTGGCTGGATTCAGAAGCCAAACTTTGCCGGACAAAATCGTGGGTTGGCCGCATCGGGGAGAATGAACCCGCTGTTGATGACGCTTATGTGACATAAGTCACCAAATTTCAGCCTGGCGAGAAAAGTTTTTTTTTAATTAAAAAAACGCGGGCGCAAATTATGCGCCCGTCGCGTTATTTTTTCAGCGTTTTGACCCCATCCGGTCCGCCAATCAACGCCACATCGGCACCCCGGGTAGCGAAAAGCCCGACGGTGACGACGCCCGGTAACGCGTTAATGGTTTTTTCCAGCTCAATGGGATCCAGAATACGCAGATTATGCACGTCCAGGATGATATTACCGTTGTCAGTGACGACATTCTGGCGATACTCAGGCAAACCGCCCAGCCTGACCAGTTCACGCGCGACGTAGCTGCGTGCCATAGGAATCACTTCAACGGGCAACGGAAAACGCCCCAGCACATCGACTTCTTTCGATGCATCGGCAATACAGATAAACTTTTTAGCCACGGCCGCGACGATTTTTTCGCGGGTCAGCGCGGCACCGCCGCCTTTGATCATCTGCATCTGGGGATTAATTTCGTCGGCACCATCAACATAGATGGCCAGGTCATCGATTTCATTCAAATCAAACACCTGAATACCGAGGCTTTTGAGCTTTTGCGTGGAGGCTTCAGAGCTGGACACGGCACCTTCAATCTGGTGTTTGATGCTGCCGAGCGCATCAATAAAATGGGCAGCGGTAGAGCCTGTTCCCACGCCGACGATCGTACCTGGCTGGACATAATCAAGTGCAGCCCAACCAACAGCTTTTTTCAGTTCATCCTGCGTCATGGTATGTTTAGAACCTGTGCGATAAGAAAATGCGCGTAGTATAAAGCAAGGTTTGCTGAAAATGCTCGGATGCATTGTGCGGATTTAATGCTTTGGAAGCCAGCCCACAAAAATACCCCAGACTTTTGCTCAGGCACATTTGTGGCATCGTAACGTCCACCCTGAAGGAGAGAAAAGAATAATGAAACGCCCGGACTACAGAACGCTTCAGGCGCTGGACGCAGTGATACGTGAACGTGGCTTTGAACGTGCTGCGCAAAAACTGTGCATCACCCAGTCGGCCGTATCGCAACGCATCAAACAGCTGGAAAACCTGTTTGGTCAGCCGCTGTTGGTTCGCACCGTGCCCCCTCGTCCCACTGAGCAGGGGCAAAAGCTGCTTGCGCTGTTGCACCAGGTTGAACTGCTGGAGGAAGAGTGGCTGGGGGACGAAATCAGCGGTACGACGCCGTTACTGCTCTCCCTGGCGGTGAACGCCGACAGTCTGGCCACCTGGCTGTTGCCTGCATTAAAAGACGTGCTGGCCGATTCGCCGGTGCGCCTTAACCTCCAGGTTGAAGATGAAACCCGTACGCAGGAACGTCTGAGACGTGGCGAAGTGGTCGGCGCAGTCAGTATCCAGCCCCAGCCTTTACCCAGTTGTCTGGTTGATCAACTGGGCGCCCTGGATTACCTGTTTGTGGCTTCCCGTGACTTTGCCGAGCGCTTTTTTCCCAACGGCGTCACCCGTTCCGCGTTGCTGAAAGCGCCTGCCGTCGCATTTGACCATCTGGATGATATGCATCAGGCCTTTTTACAGCAGAACTTCGATCTTTCGCCGGGCAGCGTGCCCTGCCATATCGTTAACTCTTCTGAAGCCTTTGTGCAGATGGCCCGTCAGGGCTCAACCTGCTGTATGATCCCGCATCTGCAGATTGAGCGCGAACTGGCGAGCGGTGAGCTGATCGATCTGACACCGGGGCTGTATCAGCGCCGGATGTTGTACTGGCACCGTTTTGCACCGGAAAGCCGATTGATGCGTCGGGTAACCGATGCGCTGATTGCGCATGGTCATCGGGTTCTGCGTCAGGACACGATGGAATAGCGGCCAAAGGCGAAAGTGAAGGCCGGATAAACTGGGGGACGGTGCGTGTCAAACGCGACTCTCTGCCGCTACCGGGCAGCATTCCCGGTCTGCTTATTCTCCTGACAAACCGCCCGGAACCGGACAGCCTGTCCGGGCTTCTGCTGAACTAAAGAGAATAATCCCCTGTGCCACAGCAAGCGTCAGGCGTTGCAGTGAGAGTGTACCCTGCTAAAAGCAGCACGGCTCCATGGCCATCAGGGGCGTGATTTCAGCAGGTGATACCGGGCGCTGAAAAGCGGGAATCAACCAGGGATTGCCCCCGCAGGAATGCGGGGGAAAAGCGCCGCCGGCAAAGGAACAGGCCGACTGCGACAGTCCGTCAGGTTGCTGAGCGATGGAAAGGCACCACATCAGCGGCGCAAAGCGCGCCTGGTAAACACGGCCGCTGATGGCTTCACGACAGCGTCGATAGGCTTACTGTGCCGTATTCGGTTTCATCTCAAAAACCACATCAACCTGGTCATCGAAGTTAATGCTTTGCTGGTCGTAGGTTTCCTGCGCGGAAGTATCGGCCGCTGCCGCGGAGGCTTTAAACATGCGATTCATCGGCATAGGCTGGTAGTTAGCGACCTGATAGCGAATGCTGTAGATTGGCCCCAGTTTGGCGTTAAAGCCTTCTGCCAGTTCTGTGGCTTGCTGAGTCGCATTTTTGATGGCGGCTTTCAGCGCCTGCTGCTTGTAGCGCTCAGGATTGGCGACGCCTAACTCGACGCTGCGAACTTCGTTCAGGCCCGATTTCAGCGCGCCGTCAAGCAGCTCATTCAGCTTGTCCAGCTGGCGGACGGTCACCTGAACCTGACGTACCGCACGGTAACCTTTCAACTGCGATTTACCGTCTTTGGTATAATCGTATTCTGGCTGCGTGGTCAGGTTGGCCGCTTCAATATCCTTTTTCTCGATGCCGTTTTTCTGCAGGAAATCAAAATACTGCGCAACACGACTGTCGACCTGTTTCTTTGCCTCTGCGGCATCTTTCGATGAGACATTCACCACAATTGACAGCGTCGCGATATCCGGGCGGGCATCAACCGTCGCTTTGCCTGACGTCACAACATGCGGTCCGTTTGGCAGTTCATCAGCCTGTGCGCTTAAAGGCAATGCCCCTGCGCTCATCATCGCGACAAGCGCCAATGCTTTCAGTTTCATGAAAGTCCTCCTTGAAAGGTCAGTTCGGTGGCTTCGGGTCCGAAGCCGGCACGCGCATCATATTACGCCTTGCTTGGAGTGAAGGTAATGACAAAAGTTCGGAAAACGGGTCTGGATAACTCGTTTTCGTTTACCTTTTGCTCAAAATCCTGTGATAGCCTGCTGTGCGAGTTGAAACGCGATAAACCACATGACCGCGCCGACCAGCAGGTTGATGAGGCGTTGCGCGCGCGTTGTCTGCAGTAACGGTGCAAGCCAGGCCGCCAACAGGGCTAAGCCAAAAAACCACAACACAGAGGCACTGACGGTCCCCAGGGCGAACCACTGACGCGCGAGGGTATCAGAAAACTGGCTTCCCAGGCTGCCAAGCACAACAAAGGTATCGAGATAAACGTGGGGATTGAGCCAGGTGACTGCCAGCAGGGTGGCAATGATCCGGCCTCGGCTCTGCCGGATATCCAGGCCTGACGCCAGCGCCAGCTCGCGGCGAAAAGCGGTCCGTAATGCGCCCCAGCCATACCAGAGCAAAAAGGCCACACCTGCCCAGGTAATCACGGTCAGCAGCAGTGGCGACTGCTGCAGGAGCGCACTTCCCCCGAAAATCCCTGCGCAGATCAGCACAACATCGCTCAGCGAGCAGAGCGTGGCGGTCATCAGATGATAGTGCCGTTTCACGCCCTGATTAAGTACGAAGGCATTTTGCGGCCCCAGCGGCAGAATGAGCGCGGCCCCAAGAGCAAGCCCTTGAAAATAAATCGATAACACGGGAAATATCCTTACATCAGTCAGATGTCAGGCATTATAGGGAAGCCTATATGATTAGCGGAAATGGAAAAAATTAATACGTCATTAGCCATTTTAATGGGCGGCGGCTGCCGCCCATCGGCTTAACGGGTGACCGCAGTTTCCGCTTCAGGTTTGTTCACCTGATGCAGATGGACATCCATCTGTGGGTAAGGAATACCAATGCCTTTGTTATCCAGCGCACGTTTGAAGTTCTTGAGCAGATCCCAGTAAACGTCCTGCAGATCGCTACTGTTGCTCCAGCAACGCACAACGAAATTCAGCGATGAAGCGCCCAATTCATTCAGGCCAATCTGGATGCCACGATCTTTTAAGACACGCTGATCGGCTTCCACCACTTCACGCAGCAGGGCAATCACCTCATCCACATCGGCTTCATAGGCCACGCCGACGATGAATTCATTACGGCGCACGGGTTCACGCGAGAAGTTGATGATATTCCCGCTGATGATTTTGCCATTGGGAACCACCACAATCTTGCCATCCGCCGACCGCAGTGTGGTCGAGAAAATCTGCACATTCAGTACGGTGCCCATCACGCCGCCCAGATCAACAAACTCACCGGTACGGAAAGGACGGAACGTGACCAGCAGTACACCGGCTGCCAGATTGGACAATGAGCCCTGTAGCGCAAGGCCGACGGCCAGACCCGCCGCACCCAGCACGGCAATGACCGACGCGGTTTGCACGCCAACGCGTCCCAGCGCAGCAATCACCGTAAACGCAATGACGCCATAACGAACCAGCGCGGAAAGAAAGTCTGCCACGGTGGCGTCAATATGACGCGCGATGAGCAGACGATTAACGGCGTTTGAAATCACTCTGGCGATGACCATCCCGACAATAATGATGGCAACAGCCGCAACGATATTCACGGCATAACTCAGAATCAGCGCCTGGTTGTGTACTAACCAGCCACCGGCACTGTTGATACCATCCACAACATTCAAGTCTTCCATTTGTAAGCCCTGTTGATGAATCCCCGAGGGGAAAAACAAAAACTGCCAGATGTAATCCGACACCCAGGGATTAAGGGTAATCAATTATTTAGCCTGGTGCCAAATTACATGGCACCATAATGAGGACGGGCAGCCTGAATCGTCGCCACAATGCGTTTGACTCCCCTCGCTTCGCCCTTCCCTGTTGAGAAGTTTTTGAGCATAAAAGGTGGTGAGCGATGCCGCTGTAACCGGACGTCGACTTATCAAAAGCGCAAAGAGAAAGGTGTGCAAAGGCGGGATAAAAAAAGTCCCGATCGGCTGATCGGGACAGAGTCAGTCACGCTGACGTCCTGAAGACCTCAGCGCTGAGCAACGCTACTTACAGAACGTCAACGGCGTTGAGTTCTTTGAACGCCTGCTCCAGACGCACCACCATGGATGCCTGCGCAGCGCGCAGCCAGACGCGTGGATCGTAGTATTTCTTGTTCGGCTTATCAGCGCCTTCTGGGTTACCCAGCTGCGCCTGCAGATAGCCTTCGTTCTTTTTGTAGTACTGCAGAATACCGTCCCAGGTCGCCCATTGAGTATCGGTATCGATGTTCATCTTGATCACGCCGTAGCTGATAGACTCTTCGATTTCTGCAGCAGAAGAACCTGAACCACCGTGGAACACGAAATCCAGCGCATTGTGCGGCAGGCCATGTTTTTCACAGACAAATTTCTGGGAGTCACGCAGGATGGTTGGGGTCAGTTTCACGTTACCGGGTTTGTAAACGCCGTGGACGTTACCGAAGGATGCCGCAATGGTGAAACGCGGGCTGATCGCATTCAGTTTTTCGTACGCGTAGTTCACGTCTTCTGGCTGGGTGTACAGGGCGGAAGCGTCCATGTGGCTGTTGTCCACGCCATCTTCTTCACCGCCGGTGCAGCCCAGTTCGATTTCCAGGGTCATGTCGATTTTCGCCATGCGCGCCAGGTATTTGCTGCTGATTTCGATGTTTTCTTCCAGTGACTCTTCAGACAGGTCGATCATATGAGAAGAGAACAGCGGCTTGCCGGTTTTTTTGAAGTGCTCTTCGCCTGCGTCAAGCAGACCGTCGATCCACGGCAGCAGTTTTTTGGCACAGTGGTCGGTGTGCAGGATAACCGGCACGCCATACTGTTCAGCCATCAGATGCACGTGCTGTGCGCCAGAGATCGCACCGAAAATGGCGGCGCCCTGTGGCTTGTCGGTTTTAAAACCTTTACCGGCGATGAACGCAGCACCGCCGTTAGAGAACTGTACGATAACCGGGGCTTTAACTTTCGCGGCGGCTTCCAGCACAGCGTTAATTGAGTCAGTACCGACGCAGTTAACCGCTGGCAGAGCGAATTTATTCTCTTTCGCTACTTTGAAGATCTTCTGAACGTCGTCACCAGTGACAACGCCGGGTTTTACGAAATCAAAAATTTTAGACATGATTGTGTCCTGTTTCGTGACCGGTTATCCCCAACATGGGGACAGCGATTTAAACGCCCGGTATCGGGCGAGTTTTCAGGCAGTGCCGCCAGGCACTGCCCCCAAAGGATTACTGCTTCGCACGCTCTTCCAGCATGGCAACGGCAGGCAGTTTTTTGCCTTCAACGAACTCAAGGAACGCGCCGCCGCCCGTCGAGATATAGGAGATTTTGTCTTCAATGCCAAACAGATCGATAGCAGCCAGCGTATCACCGCCACCTGCAACAGAGAACGCGTCACTGTCTGCAATCGCGTTAGCGACAATCTCGGTGCCTTTACGGAAGTTCGGGAACTCAAACACACCAACCGGGCCATTCCACAGAATGGTTTTCGCATTCTTGAGGATGGTTGCCATGGCCTGAGCGGTTTCGTCGCCGAAGTCCATAATCTCTTCGTTATCTGCCACTTCCGAAACCTTTTTCACGGTTGCCGGGGCAGTTTCAGAGAATTCCGTGCCAACGCGTGAGTCGGTTGGGACAGGAATACCATACTGATCGCGCAGACCTTTTGCCGCTTCAACAAAGTCTGGCTCATACAGCGATTTACCCACTTTGTTATCGATAGCGACGAAGGTGTTCGCAATGCCACCGCCGACAATCACGGTGTCCGCAATCTTGACCAGCGACTGCAGCACATCAAATTTGGTTGAGACTTTAGAACCACCGACGACGGCCACCAGCGGACGCTCAGGGTTTTTCATCACTTTACCCAGCGCGTCCAGCTCAGCCGACAGCAGCGGGCCCGCACAGGCGACAGGCGCAAATTTACCCACGCCGTGTGTAGAGGCCTGGGCGCGGTGCGCGGTGCCAAAAGCATCCATCACGAACACGTCACACAGTGCTGCGTATTTTTTTGCCAGCGCCTCGTCGTCTTTCTTTTCGCCTTTGTTAAAGCGAACGTTTTCCAGCACAACCAGCTCGCCCGCGCCGATATCGACGCCGTCAAGGTAGTCTTTCGCCAGCGTTACCGGGGTGCCGTTCAGTTTTTCTTTCAGGTAGTTCACTACAGGCAGCAGTGAGAATTCGTCGTTGTATTCACCTTCGGTTGGACGACCCAGGTGAGAGGTAACCATCACTTTAGCGCCCTGCTTCAGGGCTGCTTCGATAGTAGGCAGAGACGCACGGATACGTGCATCTGACGTCACTTTCCCTTCTTTTACCGGCACGTTGAGATCGGCGCGGATTAGAACGCGTTTGCCAGCAAGATCCAGATCGGTCATCTTAATTACGGACATGGTGAACCCTCTCGTTGATTCTCATAAGTTTTGCCAGACGCAAACCGCGTCTTACCTGAAACCGCTTGCGGCCATCGCTAACGTCGTGTCGATCATTCGGTTAGCAAAGCCCCATTCGTTGTCGCACCAGACCAGGGTTTTGATCAGATGCTGACCGCTGACCCGCGTTTGTGTACCGTCCACAATGGCACTGTGCGGATCATGGTTGAAATCTATTGAGACTAACGGCAACTCCGTATAGTCAACTATACCACGAAACGCCCCTTCTGCCGCGCTCAGCAACAAGGCGTTAACCTCACAGGCCTTAACCGGCTGACGCACAGAAACGCTGAGATCAATGGCGGTCACGTTGATCGTCGGCACACGCACTGCAATGGCTTCAAAGCGATCGTTAAATTTCGGAAAAATACGCGTAATGCCTGCCGCCAGGCGCGTGTCCACCGGAATAATAGACTGACTGGCTGCACGCGTGCGGCGCAGATCGCTGTGATAAGCATCGATCACCTGTTGATCGTGCATCGCCGAATGGATCGTCGTCACCGTGCCCGACTCAATCCCAAACGCATCATCCAGCAGCTTAATCACGGGAATAATGCAGTTGGTGGTGCAGGAGGCATTCGAGACAATACAGTCCGTTTGTTTCAGTTCCTGCTCGTTAACACCGTACACGACGGTAGCATCAAGATCGTGACCACCCGGATGGGAAAACAGGACTTTTTTAGCGCCAGCGCGCAGATGAGCTTCACCATCCTGGCGGGAACCATAAACGCCGGTACAGTCCAGTACCACATCGACATTGAGTTCGCGCCAGGGCAGCGCGTCCAGTCCGGCGTGGTGCAGAATACGAATGGTATCTTCTCCCACCCACAGCAGGTCCCGCTCCTGGCGAACATCCAGTGCAAAACGGCCATGACTGGTGTCGTATTTTAATAAGTGCGCCATGCCTGCGGCTTCCGCCAGCTCATTAATCGCCACCACGGTGATTTCAGCACGGCGTCCCGTTTCATACAGTGCACGCAACACGTTGCGTCCAATGCGACCAAAGCCGTTTATTGCAACCCGAATGGTCATCTTTCTCCTGCCAAACCAGACTGAAAAAAAGGTGCAGATAGCCTGAGCGTTTCACCACGTTTTGTACAGGAGATTCTTACCCGATGCAGGGTGAACGCGCCATAACTGAAACGGTTCAGCGAGAATAATAGAAGTGAGGAATAACAGGAATGACTGCGATCAAGCGAGCTGCGAATTTTTGGATCTGCATCACATAATTGAGCAAAAATGAGCGATTACTCCAGGAATAATTGCGTCAGTCAGGGGGCAGAAAGCGCCCCCTTTTTATTGCTATCCTGACGCGCAGGCACGCGTCAGGATTGTGGCATTACGCCAGCAACGCTTTTGCTTTTGCGACAACGTTGTCGAGCGTGAAACCGAACACTTCGAACAGCTTCTCAGCAGGAGCCGACTCACCAAAGGTGGTCATCCCAACAATAGCCCCGTTCAGCCCGGTGTATTTAAACCAGTAATCGGCGATACCAGCCTCAATAGCGACGCGCGCCGCAACGGCTTTTGGCAGAACAGATTCACGGTATTCTTCGGACTGTTTATCGAAAGCATCGGTCGATGGCATAGACACCACGCGCACCTTGCGACCTTCTTCAGTAAGTTTCTGGTAAGCCGCGACGGCCAGTTCCACTTCGGAACCGGTGGCAATCAGAATCAGTTCTGGCGTGCCTGCGCTGTCTTTGAGGACATAACCACCGCGGGCCACGTTGGCCAGTTGCTCGGGTGTACGCTCCTGCTGTGCCAGGTTTTGACGCGAGAAGATCAGGGCGCTTGGACCGTCTTTACGCTCAATGGCATATTTCCACGCCACGGCAGATTCAACCTGGTCACACGGACGCCACAGGCTCATGTTCGGCGTCGTGCGCAGGCTTGCCATCTGCTCAACAGGCTGGTGCGTCGGGCCATCTTCACCCAGACCGATTGAATCATGGGTATACACCATGATCTGACGGATCTTCATCAGCGCAGCCATACGTGCCGCGTTACGCGCATATTCCACGAACATCAGGAAGGTTGCGGTATACGGCAGGAAACCGCCGTGCAGGGCCAGACCGTTAGCAATCGCGGTCATACCAAACTCACGCACACCATAATGGATGTAGTTACCCGCAGCATCTTCATTGATTGGCTTAGATCCCGACCAGATAGTCAGGTTACTGGGTGCCAGATCCGCTGAACCGCCCAGATATTCCGGCAGGATCTTACCAAACGCTTCAATCGCATTCTGCGAGGCTTTACGGCTGGCAATTTTCGCCGGGTTCGCCTGTAACTGCTCAATGAATTTTTGCGACTCTTGCTGCCAGTTAGCTGGCAGTTCGTTGCTCATGCGACGTTTGAATTCGGCAGCCAGTTCCGGGAAGGCTTTGGCGTAAGCGGCAAATTTTTCATTCCACGCGGCTTCTTTCGCCTGGCCCGCTTCTTTAGCATCCCACTCGGCATAAATCTCAGACGGGATAACAAATGGCGGATACTCCCAACCCAGTTGCTTACGGGTCAAGGCCACTTCGTCGTCACCCAGTGGCGCGCCATGTGAATCATGGGTGCCCGCTTTGTTTGGTGAACCAAAACCAATCACGGTTTTGCACATCAGCAGTGAAGGCTTATCGGTTACGGCTTTCGCTTCTTCGATGGCTTTCGCGATCGCATCCGCGTTATGCCCATCCACACCGCGCACCACATGCCAGCCATAGGCTTCAAAACGCTTAGCGGTGTCATCGGTAAACCAGCCGTCGATATGGCCATCGATTGAAATACCGTTATCGTCATAGAAGGCCACCAGCTTACCGAGCTTCAGCGTACCGGCCAGTGAGCAGACTTCGTGTGAGATGCCTTCCATCATGCAACCATCGCCCATAAACACCCAGGTGTTATGGTCTACGATGTCATGACCCGGACGGTTGAACTGCGCCGCTAATGTGCGCTCAGCGATGGCAAAACCCACGGCATTGGCAATGCCCTGGCCCAGCGGACCGGTGGTGGTTTCCACACCAACGGTGTAGCCGTACTCAGGGTGACCCGGGGTTTTAGAGTGCAGTTGACGGAAGTTTTCCAGTTCGCTGATGGGCAAATCGTAACCGGTCAGATGCAGCAGGCTGTAGATCAGCATCGAACCGTGACCATTCGACAGCACAAAACGGTCGCGGTCAGCCCACAATGGGTTAGTTGGATTATGATTCAGGTAGCCACGCCATAACACTTCGGCGATATCCGCCATGCCCATAGGGGCACCCGGATGTCCCGATTTAGCTTTTTGCACTGCATCCATACTTAACGCGCGAATGGCATTGGCAAGATCTTTACGAGAGGGCATCTTCTACTCCATTTCGGATTAACGATTTGCGCCTTAACCTTTTGTAATTAATCAGTTATCGGGCAAAGCGAGGGGAAACTTTCACAACAATGTACATGAAAAACGGCCTAAAAGTAATGTCGTAAAACGCGAAATATGCCCGGCGCGTTTGGCTTTTCCGGTAATGTCTGCTAGCAAAACGGTTTACCGCCGACTATAACCAGTAAGTTCGATCACCAGCCACCGCGTCAGGTGATTGTTTTTTATCTTGTTACTATTGGGAAGATGGAATGAAAATTCAGAAAACGGTACTGGCTTTGGGGATGATCGCGCTGTTAAGTGGCTGCGAGGGGATGAATAACAACGGCCTGCTGCAGTCAGGTGCACAGGCTTTCCAGGCGTACACATTAAGCGATGCCCAGGTGAAGCAGTTGAGCGATCAATCCTGTGCCCAGATGGACAAAGACAATCAGGTCGCGCCGGCGAACAGCGAATACCAGCAACGTCTGAATAAAATCGCGGCCGCACTGGGCGACAACATTAACGGTACGCCGGCTAACTATAAGGTCTACCAGACCAAAGATGTGAATGCCTGGGCGATGGCCAACGGCTGTATTCGCGTTTACAGCGGCCTGATGGACATGATGAACGACAATGAAGTGGAGGCGGTGCTGGGGCACGAAATGGGTCACGTCGCGCTGGGCCATACACGTAAAGCGATGCAGGTTGCCTTTACCACGACCGCCGCGCGCACCGCTGCCGCGTCCGTAGGAGGCATCATTGGCTCGCTGTCGCAGTCACAACTGGGCGATATGGGCGAAAAACTGGTGAATGCGCAGTTCTCCCAGACTCAGGAAACGCAGGCGGATGACTACTCTTACGATCTGCTTAAAAAACGGGGAATTGACCCTGTCGGATTAGCGACCAGCTTTGAAAAACTGGCGAAACTGGAACAGGGTCGCCAGAGCTCTATGTTCGATTCGCACCCTGATTCTGAAGCCCGCGCACAACACATTCGCGATCGTATCGCGGCAGACAGCAAGTAAGCCTGAATCAGCGGGATAACGCTGCGTTATCCCGCTGTGGCATTAGCCTTTGTTGGCGGCCTGAACGTGTAACATATCCAGTGCCAGCGTTGCGGCAGCCAGCGCGGTCAGATCGGCGTGATCATAGCCCGGGGCCACTTCCACCAGATCCATCCCGACAATATTCATGCCCTGCAAACCCCGAATCAACTTGGTCGCTTTATCGGTCGTTAAGCCACCGATCACTGGCGTACCGGTACCCGGCGCATGCGCAGGGTCCAGGCAGTCAATGTCAAAGGTAAGGTAAA
This sequence comes from Pantoea sp. SGAir0183, assembly GCF_043545505.1. Taxonomy (NCBI): domain Bacteria; kingdom Pseudomonadati; phylum Pseudomonadota; class Gammaproteobacteria; order Enterobacterales; family Erwiniaceae; genus Pantoea; species Pantoea sp. SGAir0183. The sequence continues at coordinate 848,781 of NZ_CP028053.1, read as the reverse complement.
CCGGCAGATCGCCAACGGTGCGCTTAATTTCCGCCAGGATATCGTCCACGCTGCGGTCGTTAACCTGCGCCGCATCCAGCACGTTAAAGCCCAGGCTCTTATCGAACTCGGTACGGATACCGATCTGGACGGAGTGCTGCGGATCGATCAGGCCCTCTTTTGGCGCCGTAAAGAACATGGTGCCATGGTCAAACGTGGGGCCGTTAGAATAGGTATCGGTATGCGCGTCGAAGTGCACCAGCGCCATTTTACCGAAGTGCTTCGCGTGGGCACGCAGTAGCGGCAGCGTGACGTAGTGATCGCCGCCAAACGTCATCATACGTTTACCGTTAGCCAGCAGCTTCTCTGCGTGAGCCTGCAACTTGTCAGACAGGTCCTGAGAGTCGCCAAAGGCATAAACCAGATCGCCACAGTCGACGACATTCAGGCGCTGACGCAGGTCAAAATCCCACGGCCAGCGACAGCCTTCCCAGGCCAGATTCGTTGAAATCTGACGGATGGCACCAGGGCCAAGACGGCTGCCTGGACGGCCAGAGGTTGCTGCATCAAACGGAACGCCGGTGATCACCCACTCTGCGTCGCTGTCGTAAGGCTGAAAATTGACTGGAAAACGCATAAAACCAAAGGCGTTAGAAACCAGTGAATTGTCGTACTGATTACCGAGGGTATTGTACATAAGTCGTCCTCTGTTAATGTCTGAACCGGGCCGTGCCCGCACACCTTTCAGGTTGAGATAAAAAAAATCCCCTCCGCGTCGTTAGGCCCGACGAGGAAGGGATGTGTTGCCGCCGATTATCAACAATGTCCCGCCCGGCTGCAAGCGCTTCGCAGGGCGTTATTCGTCTTCTAAATACGTGTAGCCATACAGACCGCTTTCAAACTCCTGCAGGAACTGCTCACGCAGGTCTTCGTCCAGTTCAGAAGTCTGAATCTGTTTACGGAACAGCATCATCAGCTCATTGGGGTCCAGCTGCACATACTGCAACATGTCGGCCACGGTATCGCCTTCATCGGAAAGCTGTACTTCCACTTCGCCATCCTGGAATGCGAAGACATCCACCGCTTCGGTATCACCAAACAGGTTGTGCATGTTGCCCAGAATTTCCTGGTACGCGCCGACCATAAAGAAGCCCAGCATCGGTGGGTTCTCAACATCATATTCCGGCATCGGCATGGTCGTCGCGATGCCGTCGCCATCCACGTAATGATCGATGGTGCCATCGGAGTCACAGGTAATATCCAGCAGCACGGCCCGACGTTCGGGCTTTTTATTCAGGCCTTCCAGTGGCAGCACCGGGAACAGCTGATCGATGCCCCACGCGTCCGGCATCGACTGGAACAGCGAGAAGTTCACATAGATCTTATCCGCCATGCGCTCCTGCAGCTCATCAATAATCGGGCGATGTGCGCGGTTGCTGGGATCCAGATGCTGCTGAATATAATGGCAAATGCTCAGGTACAGCTGTTCAGCCCAGGCGCGCTGCTTAAGGCTGTAAATGCCTGACGAATAGCCGGTGTGAATATCAAACAGGTCCATCTGGCTGTCGTGCAGCCATTCACGCAGAGAGCGGCGCGTATTCGGCTCGTGCATCTCCTGCCAGGTTTCCCACATGCTCAGGATAGGACGTGGCGCATCATCGATATCGGGCGCTTCAGGTTTGCTGAATTCGTTCCGCTCAACACCAATGATGTTAGAGACCAGCACCGTATGGTGCGCCGTTACGGCGCGACCGGACTCGGTGATGACGGTAGGATGTTCAAGTCCGTGTTCGTCGCAGGCGGCACCGATGGCCCAGATAACATTATTAGCGTATTCATTCAGCCCGTAGTTTACCGAGCAGTCAGACTGTGAACGCGTCCCTTCATAATCCACGCCCAGGCCGCCGCCGACGTCGAAGCACTTAATGTTGACGCCCAGCTTCGCCAGCTCCACGTAAAAACGTGCCGACTCGCGCACGCCGGTGGCGATATCGCGAATATTCGCCATCTGAGAGCCAAGGTGGAAGTGCAGCAGTTGCAGGCTGTCAATGCGTCCGGCTTCGCGCATGATTTCAACCAGCTTCAGCACCTGCGTGGCAGACAGGCCAAATTTGGATTTCTCGCCACCGCTCGACTGCCATTTACCGGAACCTTGCGACGCCAGACGCGCACGAATGCCGAGGCGCGGCACCACATTCAGGCGTTCCGCTTCTTCCAGCACCAGGCGCACTTCGGTCATCTTCTCCAGAACCAGATAAACCTTGTGCCCCATTTTTTCGCCGATCAGCGCCAGACGAATGTATTCACGATCTTTATAACCGTTACAGACAATCACTGAGCGGGTGTGGCCGGCATGCGCCAGCACCGCCATCAGTTCCGCTTTTGATCCGGCTTCAAGGCCCAACGGCTCACCGGAGTTCACCAGCGATTCAATCACGCGTTTGTGCTGGTTAACCTTGATGGGATAAACCAGGAAGTAGTCACCGGTATAGCCATAGGATTCACGCGCGCGTTTGAACGCGGCGTTGATTGAGCGCAGGCGGTGCTGAAGGATCTGCGGAAAACAGAACAACGCCGGCAGACGCTGGCCTTGCGCCTCACGTTCTTTCACCAGTTTTGCCAGATCAACGCGCACGTCCGGGCGATCCGGGTCGGGACAGACACTAATATGACCCAGTTCATTCACGTCATAATAGTTATTGCCCCACCAGGCAATGTTATAGGTCCGCAGCATCAGGCTGGCGTCCTGATCGTTCATCGCCACCTCCTGCATAGAGCGGAGAGCACCTTGTTCGCCAGCTGACGAACCCTTGATATTCTTCATGCCGTCAGACATCACGAACCTCAATTTTCCGTTGAAAGATAATACTGTAATCCGACTCAACAGCCGGATGTAGGGAAATTCGTTGCCACATATTACGTCATGCTCTGTCAGCGTCACGCGCCCAGATAATCCCCTTGCATGACCTAAGTGTAAAACACTCCGCCACGACAGGGGAAAAAAGGGCCGCGAATAATTCACACCACGTCGGTCGGGCCACTTGCCCACGATGACGTGTCAGAGGTTAGCCAGCGCTTGTGTCGGGATAATTACCGAAGCGAATAAAAGGGTGGCAGGAAAGAAATAAAGACGGGAAACAGGATAACGCTGACGCAAAGCCAGCACGCAAAGAAGCCGTGAAGGAGAAGATAAGGCTCATGACGTGTATCACCTCCGCACATGACGCCGTCATGTGGCAAACCATCAGGGTGAAAGCCAGACAGTGGTCTGACGGGCGCGACGCGATAGCGCGTCATCCTTTTTCTGCTGCAAACGCAGCGGCGTTTTATACAATTTGCGCCTGAAAAATGCAAAGAGATTATTCGCTTAATGCTGGCCCTGCCCGCAGCATTATTCACTACTCAGCACCAGGCCGGCAGTGCATCAGAAAAAAGGGCTGGTAATTCGCTCATCTCGTAACCTAAAATAGACGTCCAGATGGTTTTCCATCTAAACAGGTTAATATCCAGGCGGTGTTGGCCTGGCGTGCTGACACTACCTGACTGCTCGCGGCTTTGCCTTAAGGGGCGTTAAGTCAGCTAACACTCACTTGCGCTACGCAGTCGAACTCAAACCATTGGTAAGGTAAAGAACATAATGGCTAAACATCTTTTTACATCCGAGTCCGTATCAGAAGGACATCCTGATAAAATCGCTGACCAGATTTCCGATGCGGTGCTTGATGCGATCCTGGAGCAGGATCCTAAAGCGCGCGTGGCCTGCGAAACGTACGTGAAGACCGGTATGGTTCTGGTCGGCGGCGAAATCACGACCAGCGCCTGGGTTGATATCGAAGAAATCACCCGTAATACCGTACGTGAAATCGGCTATGTTCATTCCGATATGGGCTTTGATGCCAATTCCTGCGCCGTGTTAAGCGCCATCGGTAAACAATCTCAGGACATCAACCAGGGCGTTGACCGCAGCGATCCGCTGGAACAGGGTGCAGGCGATCAGGGCCTGATGTTCGGCTACGCAACCAACGAAACCGACGTGCTGATGCCCGCCCCGGTAACCTATGCGCATCGTCTGGTTCAGCGTCAGGCTGAAGTCCGCAAAAATGGCACGCTGCCATGGCTGCGCCCGGATGCGAAAAGCCAGGTCACTTTCCAGTATGACAATGGCAAGATTGTAGGCATCGACGCGGTCGTGCTCTCGACTCAGCACAGCGAAGCCATCAGCCAGCATGATCTGCAGGAAGCGGTGATGGAAGAAATCATCAAGCCGGTACTGCCTTCTGAGTGGCTGAACGCGTCCACCAAATACCACATCAACCCAACCGGCCGTTTTGTTATCGGCGGTCCAATGGGTGACTGTGGCCTGACCGGTCGTAAAATCATTGTCGATACCTACGGCGGGATGGCGCGTCACGGTGGCGGCGCATTCTCAGGTAAAGATCCCTCAAAAGTTGACCGCTCCGCGGCGTACGCTGCGCGCTATGTTGCCAAAAATATCGTGGCAGCTGGCCTGGCCGATCGGTGTGAGATTCAGGTTTCCTACGCCATCGGCGTGGCAGAGCCGACATCTATCATGGTGGAAACCTTTGGTACCGAGAAAGTCTCTACTGAACAGCTGACGCTGCTGGTCCGTGAATTCTTTGACCTGCGTCCATACGGTCTGATTCAGATGCTGGATCTGCTGCACCCAATCTATAAAGAAACGGCTGCTTACGGCCACTTTGGCCGCGAACATTTCCCATGGGAAAAAACCGACAAAGCGGCACAGCTGCGCGAGGCCGCTGGCCTGTAAGCATTGGTGAGTAAGTGCACCTGAAAGCCCTGCCCGATGGCGGGGCTTTTTAATGGGCTTTATCCCGCATTCGTCCTCCGCTTTTTTCCTGCGGCACATTTTTTTAACTCAACTACACTTTCTTTCAGTTTGTACCCTGCCCTTGTGTTAACGATTACAATTTGAAACGCTTTAAATATCGGCTATTTAGGAATTTATCGCCGTAGTTATTCTTTTAAAAATGCGTTATTTTCAGCGTCATCTGATAGGCGTTAATCAGGACATTGTCAGAAACTTCGAGGGTACTATACCTCACTGGTTACTTGACCTTTCTGGGTTGTAAATGCTGGATTTCAGGGTTTCAGCATGTGTAAGCGATTACATCAATGTGATCGGGCTCACTTTTAACCCAGATAAGGTTTTTTAACATCGATAACAACAATGATGGATAATTTGGAGGCAACCATGCCTGGCAACTCACATAAAAGCAGAACCTCAAATAAGGCAATGACCTTATTTGTCTGCTTTCTGGCAGCGCTCGCAGGCCTGCTCTTTGGGCTGGATATCGGCGTTATCGCAGGTGCCCTGCCCTTTATCGCTAAGGACTTTAATGTTACTGCCCACCAACAGGAGTGGATTGTCAGCTCCATGATGTTTGGTGCAGCCATTGGTGCTATCGGCAGCGGCTGGATGTCATCACGTCTGGGCCGTAAAAAAAGCCTGATGGCCGGTGCGATTCTGTTTGTCATTGGATCACTCTGGTCAGCGATGGCACCTAATCCGGAAATGTTGATCTGCGCGCGCGTCCTGTTAGGTCTCGCCGTGGGTGTCGCCTCGTATACCGCGCCACTTTACCTTTCTGAAATCGCACCAGAGAAAATCCGCGGCAGCATGATCTCGCTGTACCAGCTGATGATTACCATCGGTATTCTGGGTGCGTATCTCTCCGATACCGCATTTAGCTTTACCGGAAACTGGCGCTGGATGCTGGGCGTGATCACGATCCCTGCCATTCTGCTGCTGATTGGTGTGTTCTTCCTGCCGAACAGCCCGCGCTGGCTGGCGGCGAAAGGCAACTTCCGCGACGCACAGCGTGTTCTGGATCGTCTGCGTGACACCAGTGAACAGGCAAAACGCGAACTGGATGAGATCCGCGAAAGCCTGAAAGTGAAGCAGTCTGGCTGGGGCCTGTTTACCAATAACGCCAACTTCCGCCGCGCGGTCTTCCTCGGCATTCTGCTTCAGGTGATGCAGCAGTTCACCGGGATGAACGTCATCATGTATTACGCGCCGAAAATCTTTGAGATCGCCGGTTTTGCGAATACGACTCAGCAGATGTGGGGAACGGTTATTGTCGGTCTGGTTAACGTACTGGCCACCTTCATCGCCATTGGCCTGGTGGATCGCTGGGGCCGTAAGCCTACACTGATTCTGGGCTTCCTGGTCATGGCTGCCGGTATGGGCATCCTGGGCACTATGCTGCACATGGGCATCCATACACCAGGCGCGCAGTACTTCGCCATTGGTATGCTGCTGATGTTTATCGTGGGCTTCGCCATGTCAGCCGGTCCGTTGATTTGGGTACTGTGTTCCGAAATTCAGCCGCTTAAAGGGCGTGATTTTGGTATCACGGTTTCAACCACCACCAACTGGATTGCCAATATGATCGTTGGCGCAACCTTCCTGACCATGCTGAACACGCTGGGTAATGCACCGACCTTCTGGGTTTACGCGCTGCTGAACGTGTTCTTTATTGTGCTCACCGTTATGCTCATTCCGGAGACCAAAAACGTGTCGCTGGAACATATTGAACGTAACCTGATGGCGGGTAAAAAACTGCGCGATATCGGCCAGTAAATTCCTTCGCGCCCGCGTCCGTGAAAGCCAGTCAGTGTAAACTGACTGGCTTTTTTTAACCCTTTACCCACGCCAACAGCTCAGCGTATTCACGCTCAAACCCTGCCACGCCTGGCTTGCGCCGCCCCGCTTCGCTTTTCTTTCGTTAAAGTCGAAAAAATATACGCCGATAAATGACCTGACGTTTCCCTTATAAAAACCCGTTTTCAGACTTTATTTTCATCAGGAAATCCAATGAACAACCCCAGCGTTAAAAAGACAATGAGCACCCGGGCTCAGATGCTGCTGGCAGGGGGAATGACGATTGTCGTGGGCTTTGCAGCGACCATCGGATTGCTCAGCTGGCAGTCTTCAAAAGCGCAAAAATCTCTGGCCGCTGACTACCTGCAACAAATTGCTGCCAGCCATGCCGGACAAATTCAACAGGAACTGACACATGCACTGGACGCGGCACAAAACCTGGGGCAAAGCCTTGCCGCGCTGCCAGCGGCCGGCGTGACCGATCGCAACGTTGCCCATAAGCTCATGGAATATGCCCTGCAGAAAAATCCTGACTTTGTATCGATGACCGTGGTGTTCGAACCCAACGCCTTCGACGGTCGTGACAGAGCTTTCGCCGGCCAGCAGGGAATGCCACCCGAGGGGCGCTATGCCTGGTATATTGATCGGGATAAAGACGGGCATTTTAAAATGAATCCGGCGCTGGATTTTTTACAACCCGGTGCGGGCAATTACTATCTGCTGCCGAAAGAAACGCTTAAAGACACGCTGATTGAACCCTACAGCTTCGCCTATGATGGCGCGAAACCCGAGTGGTTAACCTCAGTCGCCACGCCTGTCATGGTGAACGATAAGCTAAAACTGGTCGTCAGCTCGGATATTCTGCTGTCGTCTATCCAGAAAAAAATCAACCAGATCAAACCCTGGCAAGGCACCGGTTACGCGCTGCTGATTTCGAACAGCGGTAACGTGATTTCCTCCCCCGATACAAGTGAAGCGGGCAAGAAATGGCCGGGGAACGTAAACAGCACCAGTACCAACGTGACGGAGCAATACGATCCGGTGCTCAAAGAACAGGCCATGTATACGTGGTATCCCGTGCGCGTTGGGAAGAGTGATAAACCCTGGTATGTCGGGATCGTGGCGCCCGTCAGTCAGGTGATGGCGGCCGCTGACCGCCAGCTGTACTGGGCAATCGGGCTGATGATCATCAGCATCCTGTCGGTGGGTGCCGTGCTGGGGCTGCTGTTCAGTCGCAAAGTGATGCGCCCGCTGGGTGGTGAACCGGCAGAGGCTGCGCGTATCGCGCTGGCTGTGGCTGAGGGGCGGTTAAACAACAGCATTGGCGTTGCGCCCGACGATAGCCGTAGTCTGTTCTACGCGTTGAATACCATGCAGTCACAGCTTAGGACGATGGTCGGCCAAATCAAAGATGCCAGCCTCTCTGTCCAGCAGGGCGCGGGCGAAATCGCCAGCGCCAACCTGAACCTGTCCTCCCGAACTGAGCAACTGTCTTGAACAACATACTAAGAGGTAACGAAATGGTACGACTCGTCCCATTTTTCACTCTTCCGGAACATGGCATTCAGGATAGTGAGCAGTTTGCGCATGCAGGCAACGATAGCCACTTTTTTTGCTTTCCCTGCGCCGACAAGGCGGGTGTAAAACGCTTTTATAACCGGATTATGGCGGGTAGCGACCAGTGCCGACATGTAGAGTGCGGTTCTCACGCCAGCGCGCCCTCCCGAAATGGTTCGTCGTCCCCGCATCGTACCCGAGTCACGGTTTACGGGCGCCACACCGACCAGCGCACTGATTTCCCTGCGGTTGAGATGCCCCAGTTCCGGAACTTCGGCGAGAAGCGCGGCAACCGTCACTTTTCCGACACCCTGAATGGCGCAGAGCCTGTCTGCAGGATCTTTAAAATGCAGGCTGATATGCCTGTCCATTTCAGCATCAATGCGGGCCAGCTCGTCTTCAAGCGCCTGCAAAATAATACTGATACTTCTCCTGTTCTGAGGATGAGCCGGATGCAGGCGGTTACGTTCCGCAACGCTCATGGCTATCAGCTGGCGTCGGCGTACCACCATCGCTGTGAGGATCTGGCGCTCCGCATCGGGCATTTTCTTTATGAACCGGCTCTTTTCAGGATGGCGGTTAACGACCTCTGCCATCTGAGCCAGCACCCGGGCGTCAATACGGTCTGTCTTAGCCAGATACCCCATGGCGCGCGCAAAATCGCGGGCCTGCCGGGGGTTAACTACAGCAACATCAAAACCTTCAGTCTGAAGAGAGCAGACAACGGCCATTTCCAGGCCACCGGTTGCTTCCAGCAAAAGCATCGCAACGGGCTGATTAGCCAGGACCTTAATGAGTGCCTCGATACCTTCAGGATCGTTACTCACCGTGAACTGAGCCATGTCGTGATGACCGGCAACGTCCAGCGTCGCTTTAGAAACGTCAATACCGATGCAGAGCTGATTTGGCAGACCCATGATTACCCTTCCTTGTAGATACGTTATGGAGTACGGACAACTGTTCGGGCTTCAGATGAGTGGCGCAGCGTATGCGCTTACAGCTCAGTTACGGGCTTTAAACCCCTGGAGCAATCGGGCTGCATACGCTGTGCCAAACCAGACCAACCTGATTCTAACCAAATAACGACATACAAGGAGCAGGCTGCCGCCCTGGAGGAAACTGCGGCCAGCATGGAACAGATTAGCGCGGCCATTCGTATGAACGCTGACAACGCACAACAGGCGACAGGCCTGACGGAAACTGCCACCCGTATCGCTAACCGTGGCGAAACGCTGGTGGATCAGGTCGTGACAACCATGGCGAAGATCGATGAAAGCTCGCAGAAAATTGGTGATATCACCACGCTGATTAACAGCATTGCTTTCCAGACCAATATTCTGGCGCTTAACGCCGCCGTTGAAGCGGCACGTGCAGGGGAACAGGGACGCGGATTTGCCGTGGTGGCCTCAGAAGTGCGTAACCTGGCGCAGCGCACCACCAGTGCCGTAAAGGACATCGCCGCCCTGATTGAAGAGTCAGCGCTGCGCGTCGAGAATGGCGTTGTGCTGGTCAATGATGCGGGCAAAACCATGCATGAAATGACAAATGCCGTTTCATCCGTGCAGCGCATCATCGGTGAAATTGTTGCCGCATCCGATGAACAGGCGCGCGGTATCGCTCAGGTCACCATTGCCGTTAATGAAATGGACGGCACGACTCAGCAAAATGCGGCACTGGTTCAGCAGATGTCGGCGGCCTCCAGTTCGCTTGAGGATCAGGCCCGCCAGCTGGCACAAACCGTCGCGCAGTTCCATTAAGCCGTGGCGATGTCCGTCGTGACAGACGGGCATCGCCATCTTTGCCCCGCGCATTCATATTGAGTTCCGCCTCTGCGGCGCTTATGCTGAGCGCCATGAAAACACCTCGTCTTCCGATTGCCCTGCAACAAGCCGTTATGCGCGCCCTGCGTGATGCTCTTGAGCGCGCTAATCGCATGCTTGAACGCACCTACCCTGAGCCCACGCTGGTTTATCAGCAACGGGGCACCGCCGCCGGTACCGCCTGGCTGGAAAAATGGGAGATTCGCCTCAATCCTGTGCTGCTGCTGGAGAACCAACAGGCGTTTATTGATGAAGTCGTTCCTCACGAACTGGCCCATTTGCTGGTGTGGAAGACCTTTGGTCGCGTGGCACCGCACGGGAAAGAGTGGAAGTGGATGATGGAAACCGTCCTCGGTGTTCCGGCCCAGCGTACCCACCGTTTTGAAGTCGCGTCCGTCCGTAGTCGCACCTTTGCCTACCGCTGTCAGTGTCAGCAGCACCACCTTACCGTACGGCGTCATAATCGCGTGATTCGCGGCGAAAGCGAATACCGCTGTGTCCATTGCGGCAACGTATTAAAAGCCGGCCTTTTCCTTCCATCCTGACCGGATTCTCATTCCGCCTGCCCCCGCATTCTGGTACCCTGCCGCCCTTTTTAGGATCAAGGTGATAACTGGAATATGTCTCGCAAAATAATCATGACCGCCGCGCTGCTGCTGGCCTCCTTTCATGCTACCGCGCTTAACCTGAATAATTACCATCAGAATAATTTTCAGCAGGCAAAAGCTTATGCGGCCGAGATTAACGCCGATGCACCGGGCAGTTTTTATTGCGGCTGCAAAATGACCTGGCACGGTAAAAAGGGCGAACCTGATCTGAGCAGCTGCGGTTATCAACCGCGTAAAAATGCCAACCGTGCCGCGCGCATCGAGTGGGAGCACGTGATGCCTGCCTGGGAGTTCGGTCATCAACGTCAGTGCTGGCAGAATGGTGGACGCAAAAACTGCAGTAAAGATGCCGACTATCGCCATATGGAGACCGATCTGCACAATCTGCAACCGGCAATAGGTGAAGTAAACGGCGACCGGGGTAACTTTGCTTACAGCCAGTGGAACGGGACAGAGAAGCAATATGGTCAGTGCAGCATGCACATTGATTTTAAAAACAAACAGGCAGAGCCACCAGAACGGGCCCGCGGTGCCATCGCGCGCACCTACTTCTATATGCGCGATCAATATCATCTGCGCTTGTCGCGCCAGCAAACCCAGCTATTTACGGCCTGGAACAAGCTCTATCCGGTCAGCCAGTGGGAATGCGAGCGAGACCAACGTATCGCACGGGTACAGGGGAATCATAATCCTTATGTGCTCGAAGCTTGCAAGCGTTAAAATCCCTGCCCTAAACTAACTGTCTTTACGGCCTCGCCGCGTGGATCGCGCGGCGTTTTGCTCTCAGGTACTTTATGCGCATACCTCGCATTTTTCACTCACAGCCGCTGCATGTTGGCAGTGAGATTACACTGGATGACGATGCCTCTAACCATGTTGGTCGCGTATTACGCATGACCAGCGGACAGCATCTGGAACTGTTTGATGGCAGTAATCTGACTTTCGCGGCAGAAATCACGCAAGTTGATAAAAAACGTGTAAAAGTATCCATCACAACGAGTCAGACTGACGATCGTGAATCGCCCCTTTATCTCCATCTCGGCCAGGTGATGTCGCGTGGCGAAAAAATGGAATTTACCATCCAGAAATCAATCGAACTGGGCGTTAATGTCATCACGCCGCTGTTTTCTGAGCGCTGTGGTGTCAAACTGGACGCCGAACGTCTGGCGAAAAAAATTCAGCAATGGCAAAAGATTGCGATTGCCGCCTGTGAACAGTGTGGCCGTAACCGGGTACCGGAAATCCGTCCGGCGATGACGCTGGAAGCCTGGTGCAGTGAAGCGGAAAGTGGGTTAAAACTGAATCTGCATCCGCGCGCCAGCCACAGTATTAACACCTTGCCCCAACCGGTCGAGCGCGTCAGGTTGCTGATTGGCCCGGAAGGTGGGCTGTCCGCTGAAGAAATTGCCATGACGGCACAGCATGGATTTACGGATATTTTGCTTGGCCCACGCGTTTTACGCACCGAAACCACCGCGCTGACGGCCATTACGGCACTTCAGGTGAGGTTTGGCGACCTGGGTTAAGCGATACTTTTAGCACGTTCAGGTCATGCAGCCTCACCGCCAGCCTGAAAGATCAGCCCCTTTTGCCCGAACGGAACGAGACGGTTAGTGCCGCCTCCTTCAGGAGAGAATAATGATTAAGCTTGGCATCGTGATGGACCCGATCGCATCCATCAACATTAAGAAAGACTCCAGCTTTGCAATGCTGCTGGAAGCCCAGCGCCGGGGCTACGAAATTCACTATATGGAGATGAACGATCTCTCCCTGCGCGGCGGCGTGGCCTTTGCCCGCACGCGCCTGCTCAGCGTGGAACAGAATGCCGCGAGCTGGTACCAGTTTGGCAGCGAACAGCAGATCAAACTGGCCGATCTTGATGTCGTCCTGATGCGCAAAGACCCACCGTTCGATACCGAATTCATCTACTGCACCTACATTCTGGAACGTGCCGAAGAACAGGGCACGCTGATCGTTAACAAGCCGCAAAGCCTGCGCGACTGCAATGAAAAACTCTATACCGCCTGGTTTGCCGAATTTACGCCGGATACGCTGGTGACCCGTTCGAAGCAGCAACTCCGTGCATTCTGGCAGGAGCATGGCGATGTGATTATGAAGCCGCTGGACGGCATGGGTGGCGCATCCATCTTTCGCGTGAAGCAGGATGACCCAAACTTTGGCGTAATCGCCGAAACGCTGACAGAGCATGAAAGCCGCTACTGCATGGCGCAAAATTATCTGCCAGCGATCAAAGAGGGCGACAAACGCGTACTGGTCGTCGATGGCGAACCCGTTCCCTATTGCCTGGCGCGTATCCCCCAAGGCGGTGAAACCCGTGGTAACCTGGCCGCCGGTGGACGCGGTGAAGCGCGCCCGCTGAGCGAAAGTGACTGGGCGATCGCCCGCAAAGTCGGCCCCACGCTTAAAGCCAAAGGCTTGATTTTTGTCGGACTCGATATTATTGGTGATAGACTGACAGAAGTTAACGTGACCAGCCCAACATGCATTCGTGAAATCGAGGCCGCTTTCCCTGTGTCCATCACCGGTATGCTGATGGATGCCATTGAGAAGCGTCTGGGCTCAGCATAACGCTGGGACCATGCTCCGTGATCAACCCAACACCGGTGCTGACTTTACGCACCGGTTATCTTTGGTAAAGCATGTGAGAATGAATTTACAGCATCACTTTTTGATTGCCATGCCAGCGTTGCAGGATCCCTTTTTCAAACGTTCTGTGGTCTACATTTGCGAGCACAACGAAGAAGGGGCAATGGGGCTGATTATTAACAAGCCTATGGAAAACCTGACGGTTGAAGGCATTTTGAAAAAGCTCAAGATTGCCGAGGAAAACCGCGATCCGGCAATCAACCTGGATAAGCCGGTATTCAGCGGCGGCCCGCTGGCAGAAGATCGCGGATTTATCCTGCACTCTGCCCAGCGCACGTTTACCTCCAGTATCCGTGTCTCAGACAACACGGTGATCACGACATCACGCGATGTCCTGGAAGCCATAGGTACCGCCGATCAGCCCGATCATGTTCTGGTGGCGCTGGGCTATTGTGCCTGGGAAAAAGATCAGCTTGAAAATGAGCTGATGGAAAACGCCTGGCTGACCACCCCCGCAAACAGCAATATTCTGTTTCAGACGCCCATCGCTGAGCGCTGGCGCGAAGCGGCACGAAGCATCGGGGTGGATATTCACAATATGGCCAGCGATGCAGGTCACGCCTGATGACACACCAAACCTTGTTAGGCTTCGACTTCGGCACCAAAAGCATTGGCGTTGCCGTCGGGCAGCAGCTGACGGGCAGCGCCCGTCCGTTAAGTGCCCTCAAAGCACAGGACGGTACGCCTGACTGGCTGCAAATCGAAAAGTTGCTGAAAGAGTGGCAGCCTGATTTTGTGGTGGTGGGATTGCCGCTTAATATGGACGGCAGCGAACAGCCACTGACCGCGCGTGCGCGCAAGTTTGCCAACCGCTTACACGGGCGTTTCGGCATTCGCGTGGAGCTGCAGGACGAACGCCTCAGTACCGTTGAAGCTCGTGCGGGCCTGTTTGAGCGTGGCGGTTACCGTGCGCTGAACAAAGGGTCGGTCGATTCACAGTCAGCGGCCATTATCCTGCAGGACTGGTTCGACACTCACTAGCGAATGACCCCTTCAGCCTGACGGGCTGCGCGGCTCTGTTCGAACGTCTGCATCCCGGCCCGAGCGCCGGTTTGCAGAAGCGCCGGAATCTGATGCATTTTGCCTTCCCGAATCAGATTGACCACGGCACTGGTCGCCATCAATACTTCAAACAGCCCGGTCCTCTTCTCATCACAGGCTGGCACCAGTTGCTGCGCGATCACTGCGTTGAGGCTGCTTGCCAGTTGAGTGCGCACCAGATTTTTTTCTTCCGCAGGAAACACATCCACCAGCCTGTCTACCGCCTGCACCGCACCGCGCGTGTGCAGCGTGGCCAGCACCAGATGGCCGGTTTCTGCGGCCGTGAGCGCCTGACGAATGGTATCGCTGTCGCGCAGTTCCCCCAGCATAATAACGTCAGGATCTTCCCTGAGTGCGGCTTTCAGGCCCTGGCTGAAACTCCGGCAATGCACACCGACTTCACGCTGTTGAATCAGGGATTGCTGACTGCGATGGATAAACTCAATCGGGTCCTCCAGGGTCAGGATATGGCGGGCCTGCTGCCGGTTAATCGCATCCACCATTGCCGCGAGGGTGGTCGACTTACCGCTGCCCGTCGCCCCGGTGATTAATATCAGTCCGTCCCGTTTCTTTAGTAACGCCTGCACCCCTTCCGGTACGCGCAGATCGGTCAGCGTCGGGCATTCGCTGGCGATGGTGCGTAGCGCCAGAGACAGCCCGTTACGCTGCATAAACAGGTTGGCGCGCAGGCGCTGTCCCGCCGCCAGGGTCAACGCGAAATCCAGTTGCCCTTCCCGCTTAAGTTGCTGCTGCTGTTCGCTGTCCAGCCACACCGACGTAAACTGCGCCATCCAGTCAGGTGACAGCGCAGACCGATCGGGCAGCGGCTCCAGCCTGCCCTGACGCCGCCAGTACGGCAAATGTCCGCTACAAAGGTGCAGATCGGCAGCGTTATGCTTTACACTAAGCGCCACGATTTCATCCAGATTCATTGTGTTCTCCCGACTATGACTTCAATCCAGCACAACCTACAGCAAGTCCGCCAGCGAATCGCCGCTGCTGCAACGCGTTGCGGCCGGGCTCCCGAAGAAATTACGCTACTTGCAGTGAGCAAAACGAAACCTGCGAGCGCAGTCGAAGAAGCGGCGGCGGCGGGTCAGCTCGCGTTCGGGGAAAATTACGTTCAGGAAGGGGTTGAAAAGGTTCAGGCGCTGACCTCACATCCCAATCTGATATGGCACTTCATTGGCCCGCTGCAGTCCAATAAAAGCCGACTGGTGGCAGAACACTTTGCCTGGTGCCACACCCTTGATCGTCTGAAGATTGCACAGCGGCTTAACGATCAGCGGCCTGAACATCTGGCACCGCTCAATGTGCTGATTCAGGTAAATATCAGTGACGAAAACAGCAAATCTGGCATCATGCTGGAGGCCGTCGACGAACTGGCGCAGGCTATTGCCGCGATGCCGCGTTTGCGTTTGCGCGGGCTGATGGCGATTCCGGCACCCGAACAGGATTATCAGAAACAGCTGGCGGTATGCCAGCAAATGGCTGATGCATTTCACCAGTTAAAACAGCACTATAGTGATGTTGATACGCTGTCGATGGGAATGAGTGATGATATGGAGGCGGCGATTGCCGCAGGCAGCACCCTGGTGCGCATTGGCACCGCAATATTTGGCGCACGTGATTACACACAGCCTTCACAACAATAATTGAGGAACTTCATGTTAACAATGACGTTTTTGGTAAAAACGCTAATCGATCTCTACGTCATGGTGCTGTTGCTGCGCATCTGGATGCAGTGGTCACGTTGCGATTTTTATAATCCGCTTGCCCAGTTTGTCGTGAAGATCACTCAGCCGATTGTGAAACCGTTGCGTCGCATTCTGCCTGCGTTGGGTCCGATTGATACGGCTTCTCTGCTGCTGGCGTTTGTGCTCACTACGCTGAAATATCCGCTTCTGCTGCTGATTCAGGTCGGCGTGTTCTCTGTCGATCCCGCTAACTTGCTGGTCGGCCTGCTGTCGCTACTGAAATCCGCCGGTTATCTGGTGTTCTGGGTCATTATTATCCGTTCCCTGATGAGCTGGATCAGCCAGGGCCGCGGTCCGATGGACTATGTGCTGATTCAGCTGACCGAGCCGTTAATGGCGCCGATTCGCCGCATTCTGCCCGCGATGGGCGGCATCGACTTCTCCGCCATGATCGTCATTCTGGTGCTGTATGCCCTGAATTTCCTCGGCATGGACCTGTTCCCGGGTCTCTGGTATTTGCTGTAAATGAACCAAACTGGAACTGTTATGCAAAAAGTTGTTCTTGCCACCGGTAATCCCGGCAAAGTCCGTGAACTGGCGGATCTGCTCTCCGCCTTTGGTCTGGATATCGTGGCGCAAACCGACCTCGGCGTTGAATCCGCCGAGGAGACCGGCCTGACCTTTATTGAAAACGCCATCCTGAAAGCGCGCCATGCCGCGCAGGTGACCGGGCTGCCCGCTATCGCAGATGACTCCGGGCTGGCCGTCAACGCGCTGGGCGGCGCACCGGGCATTTATTCGGCCCGCTATGCCGGTGACGACGCCAGTGACCAACAGAACCTGGAAAAGCTGCTTCAGGCGCTGGAAAGCACCCCGGACGGACAGCGTCAGGCCCAGTTCCACTGCGTGCTGGTGTATTTACGTCACGCTGCCGATCCCACGCCGCTGGTGTTTCACGGCGCCTGGGACGGCGAAATCACCCGCACCCCAGCCGGTGAAGGCGGCTTCGGCTACGACCCGGTGTTCTACATTCCGGCATTGGGTAAAACCGCCGCCGAGCTGACAAAAGCAGAGAAAGGAAAAGTCTCTCATCGAGGTAAAGCATTGACGCTGTTACTGGAAGCGATGCGTAATGCCTGATTTACCCCCGCTGAGTTTATATATCCATATTCCCTGGTGCGTCCAGAAATGCCCTTACTGCGATTTTAATTCTCACGCGTTAAAAGATGAGGTGCCGCACATTGAGTATGTGCAGCACCTGCTGCGCGATCTTGAAAACGATCTGCCGCTGATTCACGGACGTGACGTGCGCACGATATTTATCGGTGGCGGAACGCCAAGCCTGTTAAGCAGTAGCGCGATGCAGATGCTGATGGATGGCGTACGCGCGCGCCTGACGCTTGCAGAAGGGGCGGAGATTACGATGGAGGCGAATCCAGGCACGGTCGAAGCCGACCGTTTCAGCGCCTATCAGCGCGCCGGGATTAACCGCATCTCCATTGGGGTACAAAGCTTTAGCCCGCAGAAGCTGGAACGTCTCGGTCGCATCCATGGTCCCGAGGAAGCGAAGCGCGCCGCGGCGCTGGCGCAGGGCCTGAACCTGCGCAGCTTTAACCTCGATCTGATGCACGGTTTGCCCGACCAGTCACTGACGGAAGCGCTGGACGATTTGCGTCAGGCGATCGCGCTTAATCCTCCGCATTTGTCCTGGTATCAGCTGACCATCGAACCGAATACGTTGTTTGGCTCACGTCCGCCTAAATTGCCCGACGACGATGCGTTGTGGGACATCTTTGAGCAGGGACATCAGCTGCTGACCGCTGCCGGTTATGAGCAATATGAAACATCGGCCTATGCCAAACCGGGATACCGCTGTGAGCACAACCTGAATTACTGGCGTTTTGGCGATTATCTTGGGATTGGCTGTGGTGCCCATGGCAAGCTGACCCAACCCGATGGCCGTATTGTTCGCACGGTCAAAGTGCGCCATCCGCGGGGTTTTATGAAGGGCAACTATCTCGATAAACAGTACGAGGTAGCAGACAGTGACAAGCCGTTCGAGTTCTTTATGAACCGTTTCCGGTTGCTGGAGCCTGCGCCACGCGCGGACTTCAGCCGCTATACCGGGCTGAATGAAGCGCTGATTCGTCCACAGCTCGATCAGGCTATTGCCGCAGGTTACATCACTGAAACAGCGGACATCTGGCAAATTACCGAGAAGGGCAAACTGTTTCTGAACTCGCTACTGGAACTGTTCCTGGCCGACGAGTAACGCGCTTCGGGTTCGGCGTGCAAACTGCGGCTGTATGAAGGAGGCCGAATCCTTATCCGCGCTCAGTATTCTGTCTCAGTTGCAACAACCGGGTATTGATGATGGCAATGTTCACCTCGCAGGGCATGCCATCATCCAGATAAACCGTCTCATTAATCTCCAACGCCGCCTCATTCGCACTAAAATTCAGCAGTCTGAGCTGCTCACTGTCGGTCACGTTAATCGCATTAAGCTGCTGGTCGCGGCGCTGAATCTTTTTGCCGGTGATTTGTTCAATGTAAGAGTATTTCGAGATTTCCAGCCGGCCAAACTCCATGCTGCTGAACAGGCTGACAGGCAGGTGGATATATTCCAGCGCCACGGGAATATCGTCAAAGCACATCAGTCGAAGAATTTTGTATATCTGATCGCTGTTTCTGATACGTAACGCCTGCGCCATCTCCGGTCCGGGCACCTTGATGATGCTGGCAGTGAGCACCTTCCTGACCGCTTTATGGCCTTTTTTATGAGCCTGATAATCAAAGGGCGAAAGCGCATGGAACCGGCCGGCGTGATTGCTCTTGCCGATAGAACCGACAAACAGTCCCGACCCCTTCACGCGATAAATACGCTGCTGCTCAATCAGAATACGGGTTGCTTCCCGTACCGTCGCCCGGGTGATACCGATGTTCTTTGCTATCGCAATTTCGGTATCCAGCTTGTCGCCCGGCAGCAGTCCGTCCTGCATGATCTTGGTCAGAATATAGTCGACAACCTCTTTTTGTTTCTCTGTTATGCCATCGAACATCACGCTGTTCCCGAATAGTAAGCCCGTGCCTGCGGTGCGCCGCCGCATCGCCTGTATGCCTGATTTCCGTCACTGCGTATGAGTGAGACAGGAACCAGTGTGATCCAGCTAACGATTTTGCACTCCAGTGTCGCCTGTCCAGCCGGAATTGATTCTTGCATATTGTATCTGTACAGGTCTAGGTGCATCATCAAGATGACTAGACACGTTAAACATGTCTATACGTATAAATAAATTTGTGCAACAGGCAATTGTCAGAACTGACGCCTGCTTTAGCAATAAAAGTCATTACTAATCAAATAACTGGTTTTGACTTTTTATCTACCCTGACGTGTGTGGAAGAGAATCAGGAAAAACAAACAGGTTGACCGCCTGAAAAAGGCAAAAAGCTGACTGTACATCTTGCAATGACAAGCAGCCTGCCTGCTGGCCCAACTTTTTTATCCAGGACACCGTATGGCAAATCTTACCCAATGGCTGAATGCTGAAAAAATTCAATACATTGAGCGCGTTTCCGACTGGAAAGAGGCGATTCAGGTCACCGGTAATCCTCTCTGCCGTGAAGGCGCTATTTCGCAGGATTACATTGACACCATCGTCCGGCTCAAAGAAGAGACCGGCCCCTACTTCGTGATCGCCCCCCGAATCGCGATGCCACATGCGCGTCCTGAACAGGGCGCGAAGAAACTGGGCTTGTCCGTCGTGAAACTGGCAACCCCTGTCAACTTTGATGCTGATGAAAACGATCCTGTCGACATCCTTTTTATGTTCTCGGCCCCTGACAGCAACAGCCATATCGAGATGATTTCGCAGCTGGCTGAAGTGCTGACAGACGAGGACATCATGCAACGCGTTTATCACGCACAAAGCCAGCAGGAACTGTGCACGGTTCTGCTGGCAGACGACCTTATCAGTTAACAATTTCAAATAAGAAGAGGTAGTTATGAAAATTATGGCAGTGTGTGGTTCAGGCCTGGGAAGCAGCTTCATGATGGAAATGAACATCAAAAAAGTGCTTAAAGCGATTGATATGACGGCGGAGGTCGAACATGCCGACCTCGGCTCGGTGACGCCGGACGTCGCAGATGTATTCGTGATGGCAAAAGACATTGCCTACAGCGCTAATCTGCCCCCGGAAAAAGTCATTATCATCAACAACATCATCGACCTGAAAGAAGTTGAGCAGAAAATTCGCGACTACTTCAATAAATAACACCGTTATCCCCTTTGATAAGAACACTTACCGCTGAGGTTATTATGTTTATACAAAACCTTTTACTGGTAGTTGTCGATGTGCTGAAAGTCCCTTCGATTCTGGTCGGGTTAGTCGCGATGTTCGGCCTGATCGCGCAGCGCAAGCCGTTGCCGGATGTGATAAAGGGAACGGTAAAAACGATTCTGGGCTTTTTAGTGCTGGCAGGCGGTGCCACCGTTCTGGTGGGCTCGCTGACGCCGCTCGGCGATATTTTTAAGCACGCATTCAACGTTCAGGGCATTATTCCTAATAACGAAGCGATGGTATCCATCGCGCTGGCGAAATACGGCGCGCCTACCACGCTGATTATGGCGTTCGGCATGGTGGCAAACATTACCGTCGCCCGCTTTACCCGCCTGAAATATATCTATCTCTCTGGCCACGTCACCTTCTATATGGCCTGTATGATTGCCATTATTCTGTCCGTTGCCGGTTTTGAAGGTGTGCAACTGATTTATACCGGTTCGCTGACGCTGGGCATGCTGATGGCCTTTTTCCCGGCCCTGGCTCAGCCCTATATGCGTAAAATTATCGGTCACGATCAGGTTGCGCTGGCTCATACCGGCACGGTGGGTTATGTCCTGTCAGGCTGGATAGGCTCTATAGTGGGCAAAGGTTCAAAGTCCACCGAAGAGATGAACATGCCCAAAAACCTGAGCTTTTTGCGCGACAGTACCATCTCCATCTCTCTGACCATGATGATCATCTATTTTATTTTGTCCGTCTCGGCGGGCAGAGAGTATGTTGAAAGTCAGTTCAGTCATGGTCAAAACTATCTGGTGTATTCGTTTGTGCAGGCCATTACCTTTGCTGCCGGGGTCTTTATTATCCTGCAGGGCGTGCGCTTAATTCTGGCGGAGATTGTACCGGCCTTTACGGGGTTTTCAGAGAAGCTGGTGCCCAGCGCGCGTCCTGCTCTGGACTGCCCTATCGTGTTTCCCTATGCGCCCAATGCCGTTCTGGTCGGCTTTATTTCCAGCTTTATCGGTGGACTCGTCGGGTTGTTTATCCTTGGGCAGTTGCACTGGGTGCTGATTTTGCCCGGCGTGGTGCCGCACTTTTTCTGCGGGGCGACGGCGGGCGTCTTTGGCAATGCGACGGGCGGCAAGCGGGGTGCAATGATTGGCGCCTTTGCACACGGTATTCTGATTACCTTCCTGCCGGTTGCGTTACTGCCTGTGCTGGGTGCGATTGGTCTGACGAATACCACATTCTCAGATACGGACTTTGGCGTGACAGGGATTCTGCTGGGTAATATGGCGAGGTTCCTCGATAAAGGCACCATTACCATGATTATTACGGGCATCTTTGCGCTGCTGGTGATCTATAACTATGTCGCCGGTAACAAGACCGTGACCAAAGAAGCTAACAGCGACTGAGACCTAAACGGGGCTGATGATTCAGCCCCTTCTTGACAGGGCAGGACATAAAACGGGTTAGTTAAATGATTTAACCAGCGTTTTACGGTCTTTTTCCAGCGAGATAACCCGGTTACAGACGTCTTTACCAAACTGCTGGAAGTCCGTTTCCTGATTATTCCATTCGCTCTGAATGGCGTTCTGCAGACCACCAAGGTTACCCATCAACCCCTGCAGCCCGCTGCCGCCACCGTTGGTCATGGCTTTCGTCCCCATCTCATTAATGCTGTCCTGCAGGATACCGCCCATCGCCTGATTCACCAGTTGCTGCCCATCGGCACGAACCTGATCGATCGCCTGATGATGGAAGGTCAGTCCGTCACTGCGATGTTCAATAATGCGGTTCATCTGGGTTTTTAACTGGGCATTCAGCGTGGCCAGTCGGCTGTGCAAGCGGCTTGATTCCCCTACCTGCTCAGTGATGATCTTATCCAGCGCCAGCCGACCTTTCTCCAGACGGGAGGTGGCACCGTTATCGATCCACGGCAGATCGCGACGTAACGCATTTTGGTAATTAATGGCCTGCTGACGACTGGCGGCGTTCATCGTGATTTTTTGCCCGTTGAACTGCACATCGCCCTGCGGCGAAATCACAAGATTGCCGTTTGCGCCAACAACCTGCACGTTTTGTGGGCTAATGACCACATCATCCTGTGGTTTAACGCTGCATTCCCAGGCCGCCTGGGCCTGCGTTGCCGCCAGCAAGAGGCCAGCGACCAGCACGTTACGAATCATACGTTCTCCCTGTCTGGGTGTGAAAGCGACATCGCTGGTAACTTAGTCCCACCAGACGTCAAAGAGTTCGGTCACCTTTACATCCAGTAACTGGCGATCTTCCAGCCATTTACGTACCAGCTCGCGATGTTCCTCGGTACATTTACCGGTTTGCTGCAGGCAGATTAGCCCTTCCCAGGCCATTGGGATCGATCGCTTCGTTAATAAACTGATTCAGCGTATCGTCGATAACCTCTTCAGAGGTGCCGTCCGGGAAGCGCCAGGCTACGGAAAAGCCCAGCTCCTGAAACTCATCAATATGCAATTTTTTACGTAAACGACGGCTGCGTTGTGTGGCCATTATTTCACCCTCTCAAACATTAAATCCCAAACGCCATGGCCCAAACGCTGCCCGCGCTGCTCAAATTTGGTCAGTGGACGCGTCTCAGGACGCGGCACATACGTATTGTCTTCAGACAGGTTTCGATAACCCGCGATGCTGCTCATCACCTCAAGCATATGCCCGGCATAGGCTTCCCAGTCGGTCGCCATATGGAACACACCGCCCAGTTTCAGTTTACGCATCACAAGCTCGGCAAACGGCACCTGCACGATACGGCGTTTGTTGTGACGGGCTTTATGCCACGGATCGGGAAAGAACAGCTGAACCATGCGCAGTGAATTATCCGGGATCATTTTCTCCAGCACTTCCACCGCATCATGACACATCACCCGCAGATTGCTGACATTGGCCTCTTTCGCCGACGCCAGGCAGGCTCCCACGCCGGGCGCATGCACTTCGATGCCAAGGAAGTTTTGATGCGGATTATTTTGCGCCATGGTGACCAGCGACGCGCCCATACCAAAGCCGATCTCCAGCGTGACAGGCGCATCGCGCCCAAACAGCGCGGGCAAATCAATGGGCTCTGGCTGATATTCAACACCCATTTCCGGCCAGTAGTTGTCCAGCGCCTGCTGCTGGCCTTTGGTTAAGCGGCCCTGGCGGCGCACAAAACTACGAATCCGACGCAACGGGCGTCCATTTTCATCATATTCTGGGGTGATGACGTCATTAATCATGTTGAAGCCTGCTGGTTAGCCTGTTCAGGGAAACGGGCATTATGCAAAGTTCAAAAGCAGAAGCAAGCCTTTGCCACTTTCCGCGCGCACCCGGCGTGTTTTGACATGCGTTTTCCTGCCTGAGTGTAGAGTAATGCAAGAAAATTGCCTGGGAGGCTGCTGGCCGGAAACAGAATTATAACGTCATGGTCTGCCGCCGTTGCTGACTGAGCTTGCGGTACTGTTGTGGCGACATGCCGACATACCTGGCAAAGGTGCTGTAAAAGCGACTACTGGAACGGAAGCCGGCCGTCAGCGCCACATCCAGCACGGTAATATCGGTATCGCTCAGCAGCGCCCGGACATGGTTAATGCGCATCGCGGTAATGTACTGTTTTAGCGTAAGCTGCATGACGCGTTGAAAGATGCCCATGGCATAGTTTGCATTAAGCTTGACGTGCTCTGCGACGTCATTGATTGTCAGAGCCTGGTCATAATTGTCGGCAATATAGCTCAGCATCTGGCTGACATAAAACTGCGCATGGCGCGACACGCTGTTTTTGTGTGTCCGCGACGTTTTGTTCACCAGCACAGGCTGCCACCCTGACAGACTAAAGCGTTTAAGCATCAGGCCAATTTCATCCACAGCAAGCTGGCGAATCTGTTCATCCGGGCTGTTCAGTTCCTGCTGCCAGCGCTGCACTTCAAAGGCGCTGAGCTGCTGTTTTGCCACAG
The DNA here is from genome assembly GCF_043545505.1 of Pantoea sp. SGAir0183. Taxonomy (NCBI): domain Bacteria; kingdom Pseudomonadati; phylum Pseudomonadota; class Gammaproteobacteria; order Enterobacterales; family Erwiniaceae; genus Pantoea; species Pantoea sp. SGAir0183. The sequence continues at coordinate 824,526 of NZ_CP028053.1, read as the reverse complement.
ACTTAATCACCATGCCATGTGTGACATGATTGATGAGTTCCCGGTCGAGCGGCCATGACAGAAACAGATGCATCGGCAGATTAAGGATAGCCATGTTCTGGCAGTTACCGGGCCGGGTAAGCTGGTGCGGTGTACAGGCCCAAAACAGCGTGATATAGCCCTGCTTAATCTGTACGACTTCATTATTGATTAAATATTCCACGTCCCCGTCGAACGGCACATTGACCTCAACCTGCCCATGCCAGTGACAGCTGCTCATCGCCAGCGGCCGACGCAGTTCGATATCCATACGTTGATATTCGGAATAGAGCGACAGCGGGCTGCGGGTTTGCTTTTCGTCACTGCTGCACATATGCGGATCGGGCGGCAGCGTAGCAACGGGCTGTAATGTCGTCATGATTCTCTCCTGAATTATCAGAACCCCGCCCAGCGTGCCCGCGGAGACGGCCAAAAACAGCAGTGGATTCCCTATACTAAGCGCTCTTTCAGACCAGATACTCTTCTTTTTACGTTAATTTATCCCAAAAACTCAGATCTGTTCGTTGCCAGCATCTGATCTGAGTTTTTGGGAATGCTCATCCGATAAGACGGAAGTTTTCGCCCGCACAGCGTGCCACCATGAGATTATCCCACCCTGTCATGGAGCGTTCTGATGTCTGCACCCAAAATTACCTTTATTGGCGCGGGTTCCACTATCTTCGTCAAGAATATCCTTGGCGATGTTTTCCATCGCGATGCGCTAAAATCGGCCCATATTGCCCTGATGGATATTGATGCAACCCGGCTTGAAGAATCCTATACCGTCGTCAGTAAACTTATGGATTCCGCAGGCGCGGCTGGCCAGATTACCTGCCACAGCGAGCAGAAAGCGGCCTTAGCGGATGCGGATTTTGTCGTGGTCGCCTTTCAGATAGGCGGCTATCAGCCCTGTACCGTCACCGATTTTGAGGTCTGTAAACGCTATGGTCTGGAGCAGACCATAGCCGATACGCTGGGCCCCGGCGGCATTATGCGCGCCCTGCGCACCATCCCGCACCTGTGGCAGATTTGCGAAGACATGACGGAAGTCTGCCCGCATGCCACCCTGCTTAATTACGTCAACCCCATGGCGATGAACACCTGGGCAATGTATGCGCGCTATCCCCATATCAAACAGGTTGGGCTGTGCCACTCGGTACAGGGAACGGCGGAGGAACTGGCCAACGATCTGAATTTAAATCCTGCCGATCTGCGTTACCGCTGCGCCGGGATTAATCATATGGCGTTTTATCTGACGCTGGAGCGTAAAACCGCTGACGGCAGTTACGTTGATCTCTATCCTGACCTGCTGGCGGCCTGGAACGCTGGCCAGGTGCCGAAGCCCAACCTGCACGGCAATACGCGCTGTCCCAACATTGTGCGCTATGAAATGTTCAAAAAGCTGGGCCATTTCGTCACCGAATCCTCAGAGCACTTCGCAGAATATACGCCGTGGTTTATCAAACCAGGCCGCGGAGATCTTATTGAACGGTATCAGATTCCGCTGGATGAATATCCCAAACGTTGTGAAGAACAACTGGCGGAATGGCGGGCAGAACTGGCACGTTACCGTCGCGCCGAACGTATTGAAAGCAAACCCTCGCGTGAATACGCCAGCACGATTATGAACGCTATCTGGACCGGCGAACCGGCGGTCATTTATGGCAATGTGCGTAATGATAGTCTGATTGATAATCTGCCGCAGGGATGCTGCGTGGAAGTCGCTTGTCTGGTCGATGCCAATGGGATTCAGCCCACCAAAGTCGGCACGATTCCGTCACATCTGGCCGCCATGATGCAAACCAATATCAATGTGCAGACGCTGCTGACCGAAGCCATTCTGACTGAAAACCGCGATCGGGTTTATCACGCCGCCATGCTGGATCCGCATACGGCAGCGGTATTAAGCCTTGATGAGATCTATGCACTGGTGGACGAACTCATCACTGAGCACGGCAGTTGGTTGCCCGCCTGGCTTCATCGTTAATTCTTTGTCGCCGGATGCTATGGTCCGGTCGCGATTCTACGTCATAACAGTGAGCGGGCGCTGGCAACAGCGACCCGGCAACCGATGAGCATTTCGATAACGACAAAACTCAGTTACGGATGTGGTGCGTTTGGAAAAGACTTCGCGATTGGCATTGTTTACCTCTACCTGATGTATTACTACACCGACGTGGTGGGCTTATCGGTTGGCATGGTCGGCACGTTGTTTTTAGTCGCCCGGATCTGGGATGCGATTAACGATCCCATTATGGGATGGATCGTTACCATTACACGTTCTCGCTGGGGGAAATTTAAACCCTGGATTTTAACTGGCACGCTGACAAACTCGCTGGTGCTGTTCGCGTTATTCAGCGCTCACCTGTTTGAAGGGACGACACAGCTGGTTTTTGTCTGGGTCACCTACATTCTGTGGGGAATGACCTATACCATAATGGATATTCCGTTCTGGTCACTGGTACCGACTATTACGCTGGACAAACGTGAGCGCGAAGAGCTGGTGCCCTGGCCACGCTTTTTTGCCAGCCTCGCCTCCTTTGTCACGGCCGGCATTGCGCTACCGTTTGTCAGTTATATCGGGGGCGACGATCGCGGCTTTGGCTTTCAGATGTTTACCCTGCTCCTGATCGTGTTTTTCATCGCGGCAACCCTCATCACGCTGCGTAATGTTCATGAGGTTTATTCATCAGACGGCGCGCAGACCCAGGACGGCGGTCGGATGGGACTGAGCGCGATCGTCGGCCTTATCTACCGCAACGATCAGCTTGCCTGCCTGCTCGGTATGGCGCTGGCCTATAACATTGCGGCGAATATCATTACCGGTTTTGCGATTTACTATTTTACCTATGTGATCGGCGATGCCAGTCTCTTCCCTTACTACCTCTCCTATGCTGGCGCGGCGAACCTGGCAACACTGGTTCTGTTCCCCAAATTAGTGAATCTGCTGTCACGCCGGATACTATGGGCGGCGGCGTCTGCCCTGCCGATTCTGAGCGGCGGTGTGCTGTTCGCTATGGCATTAGCAGGCAGTCACGCGACATCCTTAATCGTTATTGCCGGGATTTTATTAAATACCGGAACGGCGCTTTTCTGGGTGCTTCAGGTAATTATGGTGGCGGATACCGTAGATTACGGCGAATACAAACTGCATGTGCGCTGTGAAAGCATTGCCTATTCGGTGCAAACCATGGTCGTTAAAGGCGGCTCTGCGCTGGCGGCTTTCTTTATCGCTGTCGTGCTGGGCATGATTGGCTATCTGCCCAACGTCAACCAGTCGCAGGAAACCCTTGCTGGCATGCAGTTTATTATGATCGTGCTGCCCGCTGTCTTTTTTGCCCTGACGCTGCTGCTCTATTTCCGTTTCTATACACTGAACGGCGACATGCTACGGAAAATTCACATCCGCCTGCTGGATAAATACCGTAAGCCACCGGAAAAGGAAGCGGTGCCGATCGCAGCAACCAAAGAGATAAAAATTTAAACGCGAAGCCCCGACCTGGGGCTTCTGTTTTAAGTCTGACTTCCGGCTATGCCCGAAAACGAGAAACAACCCGTGTTTTATCAGCAACATTTCCATCGCCTTCTTGTGTGTAACCGGCCTTATCTGACAACCGGGCGTTAGTGGCCACCAGAAAGAAACAGGCCTTTGCAATCTTCAGGTTTACTCTCAGTGGCGCTTATGCTGGAATTCCCGCCTGAATGTCGCGTAATCACGGAAATATCCCCTTTATGATGCAAGCCCCGCAGTTCGCGCAACAGGTGCTGGACTGGTATCAACGCTTTGGCCGCAAAACCCTGCCGTGGCAGTTAGAGAAAACACCTTATAAGGTGTGGCTGTCTGAAGTGATGTTACAGCAAACCCAGGTCGCCACCGTTATCCCCTATTTTGAGCGCTTTATGGCGCGGTTTCCGACCGTCAGCGATCTGGCCGCCGCGCCCCTAGACGAAGTGCTGCATCTCTGGACCGGTCTGGGTTACTACGCGCGTGCGCGTAACCTGCACAAAGCCGCCAAACAGGTGGTTGAGGTGCACGGCGGCGAATTCCCGCGCAACTACGATGACATCGCCGCGCTGCCCGGCGTAGGCCGCTCGACAGCGGGTGCGATCTTATCGCTATCGCTGGGCCTGCACTTCCCGATTCTGGACGGTAACGTGAAACGGGTTTTGGCTCGCTGTTACGCAGTGGCTGGCTGGCCGGGCAGGAAAGATGTTGAAAAACGGCTGTGGCAAATTAGTGAAGACGTGACGCCAGCCGAGGGCGTCAGTCAGTTTAACCAGGCTATGATGGATCTGGGCGCCATGGTTTGCACCCGCTCGCGCCCGAAATGTGAAATCTGCCCGCTGAGCGATGGTTGCGAAGCCCGCGCGACGAACAGTTGGGCAAACTATCCGGGCAAAAAACCTAAGCAGACGTTGCCTGAACGCAGCGGCTGGTTTTTGATGATGCAAAACGGCGACAATGTCTGGCTTGAACAGCGTCCGCCGGTGGGTTTATGGGGCGGTTTATTCTGCTTCCCGCAGTTCACCAGCGAAGACGATCTGAACGCCTGGCTGTCGACGCGCGGCATCCATGCCAAACCGCAGCAGCTTACGGCATTTCGTCACACCTTCAGCCATTTTCATCTGGATATCGTTCCCATGTGGCTGTCATGGCCTTCTGCCGGGGCATTAATGGATGAAGCTGGCGGTCTCTGGTATAACTTAACGCTGCCGCCATCTGTGGGATTAGCCGCACCTGTAGAGCGTCTTTTACACGAACTGCGCCATCCCCAGCCGTTGCCTGTGGGCGACGGTGAGATTAATGAGGAAGAGTAATGAGCCGCACCATTTTTTGTACTTTTTTACAACGCGACGCTGAAGGGCAGGATTTTCAGCTCTACCCTGGCGATCTGGGAAAACGCATTTACAATGAAATCTCGAAAGAAGCCTGGCAGCAATGGATGGCTAAGCAGACGATGCTGATCAACGAGAAAAAACTCAATATGATGAATCCCGACGATCGCAAAGTGCTGGAAAAGGAAATGATCAATTTCCTGTTCGAAGGTAAAGACGTTCATATTGAAGGCTACACGCCACCCGAAGCATAACTTTATTGGCCTCCGTGTTGAGGCCGTTTTCCAGGTCAGGCACGTATTTTAGATGAATAAAAAGCTGATAGCCCTGCTGGTGATTGCCCCCCTTTTGGTGTCCTGCTCCGGTAAAAAACATCCGGAATATTCAGAGGAATGGGTCAAAGATACCAACGGATTTGACATTCTGATGGGGCAATTCGCCCATAACATTGAGAACATCTGGGGTATCAATGAGGTCCTGATCGCCGGACCGAAAGACTACGTTAAATACACCGACAATTATTACACCCGCAGCCACATCAACTTTGAAAGCGGGAACATCACCATTGAGACCATTTCCGGTACCGATCCTGCCGCCAGTCTGCGTCAGGCGATCGTGACTACGTTACTGATCGGCGACGATCCGGGAAATGTCGATCTCTACTCTGATGCTAACGACATTCAGATCAGTAAAGAGCCGTTGTTGTACGGACAGGTGCTGGATAACACCGGTCAGGCGATTCGCTGGCAGGGACGTGCTCAGGCCTTTGCTGACTACTTGATTGCCAATAAACTGCAACGCCGTACGTCCGGCCTGCATGTAATCTACTCGGTCACGATTCCGATGGTGCCAAACCATCTGGATAAGCGTGCGCATAAATATCTGCCTATGGTGCGTAAAGCCGCCGAAGAGTACGGTGTAGATGCGTCTCTGATTCTGGCTATTATGCAGACCGAATCCAGCTTTAACCCCTACGCAGTCAGCCATTCTGATGCGCTCGGCCTGATGCAGGTAGTGCAGCATACCGCCGGTGTGGATGTATTCCGCATGAAGGGCAAATGGGGCAAACCGAGCCGCAGCTATCTGCTGGATCCCGAGAACAACATCGATGCCGGTACTGCCTATCTGTCGTTGCTGCAGAGCAACTATCTGGCCGGTATTCAGGATCCGGTTTCACGCCGCTATGCGGTTATCACCGCCTATAACGGCGGCGCCGGTAGTGTACTGCGCGTGTTCTCCAGCGATAAAGATCGTGCCTTTACCATTATTAACAGTATGTCGCCGGGTCAGGTTTATCAGACGCTGTCGAAGCAGCATCCGTCGGCGGAATCGCGGCGGTATTTGTATAAGGTGAGTTCGGCGCAGCGGAGTTATCACAGGTATTGATTTGGCGGGGCTGCTGCCTACGTGGTGACAGGCGCTGCGGGTTGCTCTGAGCGGATTCCGCCCGCCAGGCGACCGGGAGTTTCAGCCTGCCCGTGCAGGCGGACGTGTTAAGGGGCTCGCGCCAGCCCCTTAACAATCCCGGCGGCCGTCAGCCGTCGCTGTTCCTTCGTCTCTCACTCCGGCCTCACGGGCCGTCCGGATGCGCCCTCCCTGGCGCAGCCGTCCTCGTCGCGGCATCCCTGCCGCGCCGCCCTGGCCTCCGTTCTCTCCTCAGCGCGCCGGATGCCGGCAGAACCCCCCCCCGCCTGCCAGTCCTGGTTTCTTTTAAAAGCAGGTGTTGTCTGTTTGAATGTGTTCAGTGAGGCTTAAAAAGAGCAGACTTGATAAACGGGGAGTGCTTCAGAACCCACAAGAGCAGGTTTTGCGATTACTTACAGCGGCACCGGAAGTGGCTTTAACACAGAGATAGTGAAGCGGGGGTTTGGGGCGGCCTTCCTACCCGCTGAGCGGATGAGGGATTTCCGGATGAGCCGACAGGACGTCGGCGAGAGCCGGGCCGCGCCACGGATGGCGCGTCCTGGCGGTCCGCAGAAATCCTGAAGCAGCGAAGGCACCGCGCAGCGGCGGGTGGGCAGGACGGGAGCCCGGGGTCAAGGGGCCGCGGCGGCTGGCGGCCCCTTGTCGGTCGCCCGCACCGGGCAGACTGAAACTCCAGGCCGCCTGGCGAGCGAAACCCTCTCAGCGTTTCATAAGCTGTCAGCGACTCAAACCTTCTCAAAGCCTAGTCGCGCAAGCATCACTGCAACTCATTATCCGTATCCAAAGCAATAAAAATGCCTGAACAGGCGCAAATGTTAAAGCGGTAGCCTGGGGCGGCCTTCCCACCCGCTGAGCGGATGAGGGATTTCCGGATGAGCCGACAGGACGTCGGCGAGAGCCGGGCCGCGCCACGGATGGCGCGTCCTGGCGGTCCGCAGAAATCCTGAAGCAGCGAAGGCACCGCGAAGCGGCGGGCGGGCAGGACGGGAGCACGGGGTCAAGGGGCCGCGGCGGCTGGCGGCCCCTTGTCGGTCGCCCGCACCGGGCAGACTGAAACTCCAGGCCGCCTGGCGGGCGAAACCCTCTCAGCGTTTCATAAGCTGCCAGCGACTCAAACCTTCTCAGGGCCAGCCATGGCCCCTGATTCCAGCCAGGCTGTGCAAACAGCCACCCAGCACTTACCCCTGCATCATGTTCGCCACCAGGTACTTACGTCCCTCGGCATCTTCCTCGGTGTAAACGCCCTGTAGCTCGGGTGAAAAACCCGGAAGCTGGTTGATGCCTGCTTCCAGCGCAAGAAAATAACGCTGTACCGCCCCACCCCAGGCTTCACCGGGAACGACACAGAGTACGCCAGGCGGGTAAGGCAGCGCGCCTTCCGCGGCGATGCGCCCTTCTGCTGACGCAATCGGCACCAGCTCCACATCACCGCGAATATAAGCCTGATGTGCGTCCTGTGGATTCACTTTGACCTGAGGTAAGCCCTGCTCACGGAACATGAGACGTTGCAGATCTTTCACATTGAAGCTCACGTACAGGTCATGCATCTCCTGGCACAGGCGGCGCAACGTGTAACCGGCGTAGCGTTTGGCGTTCTTACGGTAAAGCGTGGGCAGGACTTCAGCCAGCAACGTGTCGTCTTTTACATGCTGCTCAAACTGCGCCAGCATGGCGACCAGGTTGGCCATTTTCTCCGGGCTTTCCGCTGGCGTAAGCAGAAACAGGATGGAGTTAAGGTCACATTTTTCCGGCACGATGCCGTTTTCACGCAGGTAGTTGGCGAGGATCGTCGCCGGAATCCCAAAGTCAGCATATTCGCCGCTTGCCGCGTCAATGCCCGGCGTGGTCAGCAGCAGTTTGCAGGGATCGACGCGGTACTGATCGCGATCGTATCCTGCAAAACCGTGCCATTTGGCGTTGGGTTCGAAGCTGAAATAGTGCAGATTCCGCGCGATCTCCTCTGTGGGCGCATCCTGCCAGCGTTTGCCGTTCACCGTTTCAGGAACAAAAGGCAGGATCATATCGCAGCGCTCAAAGATTGCCTTGCGCGCCTCAATGCCCAGCATGACGCACTCGTCCCACATGCGACGTCCCGCCTCGCCCTGGTGCATTTTGGCGTTAATATCCAGTGCGGCAAACAGCGGATAAAACGGGCTGGTAGAGGCGTGCAGCATAAAGGCGTTATTCAATCGCTTATGCGGGCAGAAACGCTTCTGACCGCGGATATGGTTGTCTTTTTTATGAATCTGCGAGGTCTGTGAAAAGCCCGCAAGCTGCTTGTGTACCGACTGCGTCACGAAAATGCCGGGATCGTTTTCGTTTAACGACAGCGTCAGCGGTGAGCAGCCTTCCATCAGCGGAATAAACTGTTCGTAGCCCAGCCAGGCGGAGTCAAACAGGATGTAGTCACACAGATGACCTATGCGATCCACCACCTGACGCGCGTTGTACACCGTGCCGTCATAGGTGCCTAACTGGATAATCGCCAGGCGGAAAGGACGTGCTTCCTGTGCACGCTCAGGGGCCACGTTGGCGATCTGAGCACGCAGATAATCCTCATCAAAACAGTGCGCGTCAATGCCGCCAATGAAGCCAAACGGATTACGGGCCGCTTCGAGATAAACGGGCGTTGCGCCAGCCTGAATCAGCGCCCCATGGTGGTTGGACTTGTGGTTGTTGCGGTCAAACAGCACTAAATCGCCGCGCGTCAGCAAGGCATTCGTGACCACTTTGTTGGCGCTTGAGGTGCCGTTCAACACAAAGTAGGTTTTATCGGCATTAAAAACTTTGGCAGCAAACTTCTGTGCATGCTTGGCCGATCCCTCATGGATCAGCAGATCGCCCAGCTTAACGTCAGCGTTACACATGTCTGAGCGAAAAACGTTTTCGCCATAAAAATCATAAAATTGCTTACCTGCCGGATGCTTTTTAAAAAAGGCACCGCCCTGATGACCGGGGCAGGCAAATGTACTGTTTTGCATATCGACATAGCGGGTCAGCGTTTCAAAGAACGGGGGCAGCAACTCAGCTTCATACGCCTGCGCCGCCGTTTCCAGTGCCGCCCAGTCCTGCGGTTCACCGTTCAACTCACCCGTCACGCCGGGCAGATGCATGACCTCTTCTTCGAAGGCATTGGCAACAAACACCGGTAAGTTAAAACCGGTATGCCGCAATAAGGCCAGCACGCCACTGCGTGTATCCGCAAGCGAGACGACCACAGCCGCCACATCGGTAAAATCAGTATTATCCAGCGTGACCACGTCGCGCGCAGTATTCAGGGACAGACTTGGCGCAACGGCAGCGCTGGCAGCAATTTTAAGTGGTGTCATAACACAAATCCCTAACAGTCAGGGAGTGGGTGCCTGAGGCACGGCAATAGGGAAATTTCCCCGGCGAATGATATCTGACGGGTCAAACCGATAGACATCAGTAAAGAGTAGTCCTTACTCATGTCCAACAGCAACGACCAGGCTGGCGTCACCGCATAGTGACGGAAATTTGTGTAACCGGTATGACGGCGGAAAACAGGTCACGCGCCAGGTCTGGCGAGTGGGAACAAGTGCAAAAACGCATTGATCCGGACATGGTAGCGTCCTCTGTCTGGGATGGCGGCGGGGAAAAATGTGGCGGCAATAATGTCATTTTTTACTGACAGGGACAACCCGACAACGTTAAATATCAGGTCAATAACTTTAAAATAAAAAACAATACATATCATTCAGTTGCAATATCTTTAAGCGACTAAACCTCTGTAATCAATGCAAAATTATGCCATGTCCGGACATTGCCGCCCCGCCACCGGGATGTTTAATAATGCCTCAGAGCGGGGTACTTGTCGGGCCAGTACCTGGCCCTCTCAGGCTGTCGGGCGTAAACTTGCCTGATGATTCTTACGCCTGACGGAGGCTGTATGTTTAAGGCACTGGTCATTGAAAATGACGAACAAGGTTACCGTACCGAGTTAAAAGAACTCTCCGAAACACAATTGCCTCACCAGGATGTCACGCTCGACGTGCACTATTCCACCCTGAACTACAAAGATGCGCTGGCCATCTGTAATAAAGGCCCGATTGTCCGTGAATTTCCCATGGTGCCGGGGATTGATTTCGTCGGTCGCGTAGTCGCCAGCCAGCATCCCGACTGGAAGCAGGACGACACCGCTATTTTGACCGGCTGGGGCGTGGGAGAAAAACACTGGGGCGGCCTGGCGCAAAAAGCCTGTGTCGCAGGCGACTGGTTAGTGCCCGTGCCAGACGGCTTATCGCCACTGAATACGATGGCCATTGGCACCGCCGGTTTTACCGCCATGCTGTGCGTGCTGGCTTTAGAAAAACAGGGCGTTACGCCCGATCGCGGCCCCGTGCTGGTCACCGGTGCCAGCGGTGGCGTGGGCAGCTTTAGCGTCAGCCTGCTGGCAAAACTCGGCTACGAGGTGATCGCCTCCAGCGGCCGCGCCAGCGATGAAAACTGGCTGATCAACACGCTGGGCGCGAAAAGGATCATGGATCGCGCTGAACTGTCTCAGCCGGGCAAACCTTTGGGCAAAGAGCGCTGGGCCGCGGCTGTCGACAGCGTGGGCAGCCATACGCTGAGTAACGTTCTGGCGGGTACGCAGCGCGATGGCGTTGTCGCCGCCTGTGGCATGGCTCAGGGGCTGGATCTGCCCACCAGCGTCGCGCCTTTTATTTTACGCGGCGTGACGTTGGCGGGCGTGGACAGCGTGATGTGCCCTAAACCGCTTCGCCAGCAGGCCTGGCAACGGCTCGGACAGTTGATGAATGATGCGCAACTGTCTCAGATGATCACGGTCATCCCACTGAGCGAAGCCAGTCAGGGCGCGCGGGATCTGCTTGAAGGCAAGGTTCGCGGCCGCCTGGTGGTGGACTGCCGCTAACGGTCTTTATGGGGCGGCGCATTCTGCTGCATTAGTAACGCGCTTAGCCCCTGCAGTGCCCAGCTCGCGCCCTGCTCCATGACGGCTTTGGGGTCGCCAGAAAAGTGCTGACAACGGGCCACGACTTTGCCATCAGGCAATGTCCATCCTACCCAGATAGTGCCTGCAGGCGTACCATCTTCGCCGCCGTCCGGTCCGGCATAGCCGCTTATCGCCAGACTCACCGGTTCGCCGGACCGTTCACGCGCCCCCAGCGCCATTTCACACACGGTTTCTCTGCTGACTGCAGTGTGATTTTCCAGCGTTTGCGGGTTAACGCCAAGCAGACGCACTTTGGCGCTTTCGCTGTAGGTGACGAAGCCGCTGGTAAAAAAATCACCGCTGTTTTCGACCGCCGCCAGCGTAATACTGATCAATCCCGCCGTGCAGGACTCTGCGGTTGCCAGACGCAAACCAGAGGATAAAAGCTGCTGACCCAGTTGTTCAGCAGCCTGACTGAGTTTCATGGTCATGAGTTTTCCTTTGTTTTCTGTCACAGGTAAAGTATGGCTGAAACTCAGTAATCTGATGCGGCTAATCTGATGTTTTATCAGCGTAAACGGGAAAATGGCTTGTGCCGTTTCGGCTAACACGTCGCCCATCGTTCTCTGCCGTTTCGGCTGGCAACGCGAACCGGTTTGTCCCGGTCAGCCTGTAGATGTTTCATGTAGCCTGTCTGCCATTGCGTAACATCGCTGACAGCCCTTATTCAGGAAAAGGAGAAAAGAATATGCAAAAACCTGTCGTTGTGATCTACTACTGTACTCAGTGTAACTGGCTGCTGCGCTCAGCCTGGATGGCACAGGAATTGCTGCACACTTTTGCTCAGGACCTGGCCAGCGTCACGCTTCGCCCCGGCAGCGGCGGCATATTTGAAGTCACGGTAGATGACCATCTGGTGTGGGAACGTAAACGTGACGGCGGCTTTCCCGATGCTCAGGTGCTCAAGCAGCGTGTCAGAGATATCTGCTTTCCGGAACGTTCACTGGGACACATCGACAAAAACAAAACTGACGGAAGCTGACGGGCACGATCCGGCGTTAACTGCGGCTGATTTGCTCAGCGGCTGCGTTCAGCGCAGCCACAATCTTATGCCGTGTTTCGTCCGTGATGTCCTGCTGTGCCAGACGGCCATTTAAAGCGTTTTTAAACTGAAAGATGGCCTGTTCTATGTCGGGAATACTGCGGTTGTTGACTAATACAGCCAGCGAGGAAAGGCGCGTAATCAAACGCGACAATCGCTGGGCTTCGGCCTCTAACATCGCCTGACCCGTTGCGGTCACTACATAAGCCTTTCTCGCCGCCTGAGGATCGACAATCTGAATGGCCTCCATTTCCTCAAGCAAGGTCAGGTTGGGATAAATGATACCCGGGCTGGGGGAATATTCCCCTTTCGACAGTTCTTCAACGCATTTAATCAGCTCGTAACCGTGCGAAGCGCGCTGAGCGATAAAGTGCAGCATCAACAGGCGCATTTCACCCGCATCAAGCATCTTTTCCCGGCGCTTCCGCCGCGCTGCGCAAGGCCGCGCAGACTGGCGGCGGTTATCCTGTTCTGAATGGGCCGAATCCATCTGTCGCCTCTGCCTGTTTAAGGAGAAAGAGCCTGATGGTAGAGGGCCACCAGGTAAAATTCAATCAACGGCAGGTCACTCACTTGTGATGCCAGTAAGCAACCGCACGCACAAGATCAGCATCCACGCCGCGTTGCGTTGTGAAGTAGTCAGCGAGCTGTTTAACAACGCGCCCTTCTCCCGTTAGCCAGATAAAAGCGTCATGCGACGGTATCGCTATCTTATCCAGCGCCGCCGTCAGGGCTGGCAAAGCCGCCTGCGTCATCTGCTGGCTACCGAGCCAGGCCACATTTGCCTTGCCGGTGTCCGCTAAGTAGTCACGCCCCGTTTTTTCATCGGTGAAGGCAAACAGGTGCAGGGTTTCGGCTTCAATGCTGCGGCTGCGGCGCTGAAACGCAGGCAGACCGGTTTCATCACAGACATAAAGCTGGAAAGCATAATCCGTTGGGACCAGCAGAGAACCGCGAGGTCCACCGATAATCAGGCTGTCGCCGGTCTGTGCCTGCGCGGCCCAGTCGCTGGCGACACCGCTTTCATGCAGGTAAAAATCGATTGTCAGCGAAGATTCACCATCAAAGTCAAACGGTGTGTAGTCACGCGCAGCCGGCCGCAAGCCCTCTTTCCAGTGAATGCCGTCATCGTCCATCGTCGGCAGTTGCAGCGTCGTGTCAGCGGTGGGTGGGAAAAAGACTTTGATGTGATCATCAAAACCGGGCGAATTAAATCCTTTCAGGTCGTCGCCCGTAAACACGATGCGCCAAAACCGGTCAGCCACTTTGGTTTTGGTGGCAACGTGAATACAGCGAAAGCGGAGCGCGTTACGGATACGTTCAGGTAAACGGCGGGAATAAGATACAGGCACAGTGGCTCTCCGAAAAACAGGGTTGCACGCAACCTTAGTAAACAACAATCATTCTCATGTCAGTCGGAGAGAATAGCTATGATATATTTTAAGAACAATGACTAAAAATGCGGTCCGGCAGTACGTGCAGGCACATCCGTCGGCCTTTTATCGCTGAAAAGCAAAAAGGCGCTTACGCGCCTTTTAAAGGAGGACTGTCGGTCATCGGGCGGTTACTGCGCCTGATTTTGTCCGCTGTTTTGCGGCAGCGAGCTGTCACCGAGTATCTCGCTGTGGCCGGCCTGACTGCCGGGATGTAATCCTGTGCGAACATTGCCGGGATCGGTGAGTTGTGCAGTCGCCAGGCCGGGAGCGGCACACAGCGCGACAGTCAGAAAAAAGGCGGCTATTTGCGTTATTTTGGTCATGGTATTTTGCCTGTTCAGGCGTAAAAAGCAGGTGAATATCCAGCGCTGAGAAGGAGATACAGTATGCGTAGCTGCACTCAGCGTTTCGGTAAGGATTTTACGCCTTGCCTGCCAGCCTGCTTATAAAATCGTGCGCTTTATCACACAATGACGCACATAATGTGCATTATCCCTGCGTGACAGGAATAGAGAACACCCCTTCAATGTTGTCGGCTGTGCATCGGGTTAAATCCAGACAGAGCAAATCCATTCCCGGCCGGCAGGCCACATTCAGCTGCGGCAGATAAAGGTAGTAAATATCCGCGATGAAACGCGTCAGTTCTTCCGGTGAGCCACGCCATGCCAGGCGGGCGTAAAGCCCCGCAGGCACCGTGCGGCATTGAAGATCGCCTGGCCCGGCATCCGTGTTTGCCAGCGCGACGCCACGAAACAGGCTGATGTGCTGTTGATCGACGGACCCGTTGCCGGGGCCATACTGAAATCCCAGCCATCCTTGCGCGTCGCCCTGCTGCGTACGGACAAAATGGCGTACCAGGCCGGCCATACGCTGATGCCGGTCGCGAATATAGTCGCCATACGGGCATTCCCATTCCAGCGTATCGCCCTGCAGGAGCAACTCCTCTTCGCGCCGGTAAAGCGATACCGGCATGACCGGCTCGCGCTGGGCAATACGGCCGTGAAAATACCGGACAGGCAGCACGTTAAGACGGCGAAAACCGCCCGGCGTAACAGAGAAGTGATTTTTAAACACGCGGTTAAAGTTTTGCTGATTTTCAAACCCGAAACGGACGGCGATATCAATTAACGGCATGCGCGTCAGTCGTAACGCCATAGCGGCAAGGGTTAAGCGGCGCTTGCGCGTATAGGCCGCCAGCGTTTGTCCGGTCATCTCTTTGAACAAACGTTGCATATGCCATTTGGAATAGCCCGATTTGAGCGTAATCAGATCGATGGAAATGTCGTTGGTCAGGTTGGCTTCAATCCAGTCGACTAAATCATTTATATGCTGTTTTTTTATGGTTTGACTTAGCATTTTAAAAACGTGAAAAGAAAAAAGAGGGAAAGATTTGTAACAAAATAGTAACAAAAAGCGTTGCAGGATGTCATGGCTCATGGGCCAGCCAGGGCCGGATAGCGGCAAAAAGCGCATTAATTGCCTGGGTTACTACTTTAAAAAAGCCAGCGCACAGGCTGGCTTATGGAAGGACGAGGGGAACAACGGAGGCAGTCAGGAATGCACTGCCTCGTTCGGAGGACTCAGTGGCTACGCATGCCTGCGGCGGTCATCATCATTCTGAACAGCGTCGCGACCACACCGAGTGCCAGCACGCTGGCACTGTAGATGACCACCAGCCACAGCACGCGTTTCCACCACGGTGACCGGGTTTCATTCTGACGTTCTTTGCTGCTGACCTGGGTCTGCATATCAATGGTATCCTTCGTCTGCTTTGATTTTTCCACGGAACACGTAGTAGCTCCAGAAGGTATATCCCAGAATCATTGGAATGATCAGTAAGCTACCTACCAGCATAAAGGCCTGGCTCTGCGGCGGGGACGCGGCGTCCCAGATGGATACCGAGGGCGGAATAATATTCGGCCAGATACTGATACCCAGACCCGAGAAGCCCAGGAAAATCAGGGCCAGCGTCAGCAGGAAAGGCGAATAATGCGCCTCGCGCTTGATTGCGCGGCGCAGTCCCCATGCACACAGCAGCACCAGTACAGGCACCGGCAGGAATAAGAACAGATTTGGCGTGGTGAACCAGCGATGTGCAATGTTCTGATGCGTGAACGGTGTCCAGATACTGATGATGCCAATAATTAACAACAGCGCAATCAACAGCGGTGTCGCCAGGGCTGACATTTTACGGTGCAGTTCATGTTCGGTTTTCATGATAAGCCAGGTGCAGCCCAGCAGCGCATATGCCACCACCAGCCCGACGCCGCAGAACAGCGGGAACGGGGCCAGCCAGTCCATCGTCGAGCCTGCAAAGCTGCGGCCTTCGACAGGAATGCCATCCAGCATCGCGCCGACGGCAACGCCCTGGCTAAAGGTTGCGAGGAGTGAACCGGCAATAAACGACTTGTCCCAGAAGGCCCGATGGTGCTCGACAGCCTTGAAGCGGAACTCAAAGGCGACGCCACGGAAAATCAGCCCAATCAGCATGGCGGTTAACGGCACGGAAAGCGCATCGGCTATTACCGCATAGGCCAGCGGGAAAGCGCCATACAGTCCTGCGCCGCCCAGCACTAACCAGGTTTCGTTGCCGTCCCAGACAGGCGCAACGGTGTTGACCATCATGTCGCGCTCGCCTGCGTCTTTGTTAAAAGGAAACAGCAGGCCGATACCCAGGTCGAAACCGTCCATGACGATATACATCAGGACAGCAAAAACGATAATCGCGAACCAGATAACAGAAAAATCAATCATCTCAACGCTCCTCATGATGGTGAGTGGCCGCAGAGAGCGGGCGCGCTGGCGTTTTGATTTGTCCGGGGCCACCTGTTTCCACGGTATCGCCTTCGCCGGTGACCGGCCCTTTTTTAATCAAGCGCATCATATAGTGATAACCCACACCGAAGACGGAGGAGTAAACCAGAATAAAGGCGAGCAGGCTGATACTCATGTGCATTTCGCCATGGGGAGATACCGCATCAATCGTTCGCTGAACGCCATAAACTACCCAAGGCTGACGACCGATTTCGGTAGTAAACCAGCCTGCTAAAATCGCGATCAGGCCGGAGGGTCCCATGAGCAAAGCAAACCACAGGAACGGACGCGACTGGTACAGGCGTCCTTTGTAACGCAGCCACAGGCTGACTACGCCAAGGGTGATCATTAACAGTCCCATTGCCACCATGACGCGGAATGACCAGAAAATGATGGTGGAGTTAGGACGGTCCTCTTTCGGGAAAGATTTCAGCGCCGGGACCTGTTTATCCAGACTGTGCGTCAGGATAAGGCTGCCCAGATACGGGATTTCGAGCGCATATTTAGTACGTTCCTCTTCCATATCCGGTAAACCAAACAGTATTAATGGCGTGGCTTCACCGGGTGGGTTTTCCCAGTGGCCTTCAATGGCCGCAATTTTTGCAGGTTGATGCTCCAGCGTGTTCAGTCCATGCGCGTCACCAATCATGGCCTGCACAGGGGCGACAATCAGCGCCATCCACAACGCCATTGAGAACATTTTACGGATGGCAGGATTGTCATTTCCTTTAAGCAGATGCCAGGCCGCCGACGATCCGACAAAGAACGCACTGGCCAAAAATGCCGCCACGGACATATGTAACAGGCGATAAGGAAAGGACGGGTTAAAGACAATTTTAAACCAGTTTTCTGGCACCACGATGCCATTCTGAATGAGATAGCCCTGCGGTGTTTGCATCCAGCTGTTAGATGACAGGATCCAGAAGGTGGAAATCAACGTTCCCAGTGCCACCATGCAGGTCGCAAAGTAGTGCAGCCCCGGGCCGACGCGGTTCCAGCCAAATAACATTACACCTAAAAAGCCCGCTTCAAGGAAGAAAGCCGTTAACACTTCATAGGTCAACAAGGGACCCGTGATACTGCCGGCAAACTGGGAGAAACCACTCCAGTTGGTCCCAAACTGATACGCCATGACCAGCCCGGAAACCACGCCCATGCCGAAATTCACCGCAAAAATTTTCGACCAGAAATGATAGAGATCGCGGTAGGTTTGATTACGTGTTTTGAGCCACATTCCCTCCAGCACAGCAAGAAAGCTGGCCAGACCGATGGTGATGGCTGGAAAGATAATATGGAAGGAAACAGTAAAACCGAACTGGATCCTGGCGAGATGAAAGGCATCTAATCCAAACATTGCTTACCTCTTTGCCACATAGAGCACCACATATAGTTACTTATAATTAACGACTTATACACAAAGCATGTCATTCCATTGCATGGAAAAATGCCATGACGAATGTAAGATGCTTCGTCCTGGTAAAACAGAGACAATCAGATAAGTAAAAACTATAACAGTATTTTTTGATTAAGATCATTTTTTTGTTGAAAGTTTTCTTATTTAGGAGGGATAAGCAAAACGTTAATTTCAAAGGGGCAATGTGACATTATTGTTATTAAAACAGACCCTGCACGGAGCCGTAACGGCCAAACGAGATTACCGCTAAAAAATAACGCAACTCGCTGTTTTTAAGCGTCATTCGCCATTTCCGCGCTTCGTTAAACAGAGAAAAGTACCGTTCTGACACGGGAATCACGTGTTTTATTATATTGTTAGCAGGATATTTATCTTATCTGCGCTTTATGATGCTTTTTTTTAGAATACGTCCGGTTTTTCGCACTCTGGCTTCGCTATTTCCGGGCAGGAAAACGAAGCTCAACCGGTCAGGCATGTTAAAAATCATATGCAATATGTAAATAACTCATCACATCTTTATCGCGCGCAATAATTAACGCAGCCAGAAACCTCAGGAAAAAGTCGCCTGGTAAAAAGGATGTTAAAGAAATGCTGTGAGTAATTAAGACCGCCCGACGCAGAATGAATCTGTTATGTCGGACAGGCATTTTTTTACGGTGGCCGAGGGGAGTGTTTCTCTGCGTGCTTCGGTCCCGTCTTATGAACGGTCTTACGCGTCGGCGGACTGTTTCTCCCGGTGGGCGAGGATGCGTTCTACATTCATCTCCAGCCAGTCGGCCAGTCCTACCACCTGCTCCCCTACTTCCAGACCCAGCGGTGTCAGTCGGTATTCAACATGCGGCGGCACAACATCGTAGGCGATGCGCTCAACAAAGCCGTCTTCCTCCATATAGCGCAGGCTCTGCGACAGCATACGTTCGCTGACGCCGCCGACTGCACGCCGGAGTTCGCTAAAACGCAGCGTGTCATTTTTCAGCGCCAGTAAAATTAATACGCTCCAGCGACTGGTAATGCGCTTTAACACATCGCGCGACGGGCAGTTAACATTCAGCAATTCGCCGCGCATAAATTTTTCGCTTAATTTATCAGTCATTTAAACAAAACCCTTCATCCTAACAATTCTGTAAGTACTTACTAAAAGTTAGCATATCGCATAGGCTGCTGTTGACCAACTGTCCTCTTAAAGGAGCTATGTGATGATCGCAGTGACTGGAGCAACAGGCCAACTGGGCCGTTTAGTTATCGACGCATTACTGAAAAAAGTAGCCGCAGATACGCTGGTTGCCGCCGTACGCACGCCGGCGAAAGCGAGTGACATCGCCGCCCGTGGTGTTCACGTACGTGAGGCGGATTACAACCGCCCAGAAACCTTAACGGCCGCCCTGCAAGGGGTCGACAAACTCCTGCTGATTTCCGGCAGTGAAGTGGGCCAGCGTGAAGCGCAGCACCGTGCAGTCATTGATGCCGCTAAAGCCGCAGGCGTGAAATTTATCGCCTATACCAGCCTCCTCCATGCCGATAAGTCTCCGCTGTCGCTGGGCGCTGAACATCGGGCTACAGAAGCCCTGCTGGCAGCGTCTGGCGTCCCTTATGCCCTGCTTCGCAACGGCTGGTACACCGAAAACTACGCGGCGAGCATCGCCCCTGCCCTGGCGCACCATGCGTTTCTCGGCGCGGCAGAACAGGGCCGTATCGCTTCTGCGGCGCGTCGGGATTATGCCGACGCGGCAGCGGAAGTTATGGTGCGTGACGACCAGGCGGGCAAGGTGTACGAGCTGGCCGGCGATGACAGCTATACGCTGGCGGAGTTTGCGGCTGAAATCGCCGCGCAGAGCGGCGAAAAGGTGGAATACGTCAATCTGCCACAGACAGATTTTGCCGCCGCACTGAAAAGCGCAGGCTTGCCGGCCCCGCTGGCAGAGCTTCTGGCAGATTCCGATGCGGGTGCCGCTCAGGGCGGTCTGTTCGATGCGTCCCGCACACTGAGCCAACTGCTTGGTCGCCCCACCACGCCTTATGCCGAGGTGATCCGCGCGGCGCTGACAAAGGGATAACGCACTCACGCTTACGCTGCGGTTAAGCCCTGCCGGTTAACCGCAGCGATTATCCTCTCTCACTCCCTTTCTCCCCTTTCTGTTGCTCCATCAGCCACGATTCGGTGCACACCGAAGTAACCGCTTTTGCATCGGGTACGCTGTCTGCAGGCTGACTTAAGGGAGAGAGAAATGATTGCCGTACTTTTTGAAGCAGAGGCCTTACCGGCAGCGCAACAGCGTTACATTGAACTGGCGGCCGAACTTCGGCCCGAACTGGACAGGATACCGGGATTTATCGCGATTGAGCGCTTTCAGAGTTTGAGCGAGCCTGGCAAGATATTGTCCCTGTCGTGGTGGGAAGATGAACGGGCGGTGCGTCACTGGCGGGAAAACAGCCTGCATCAGTCGGCACAGCGGGAAGGCCAGAACACAATTTTCAGCCATTACCGCCTGCGCGTTGCGAAGGTTATGCGTGATTATGCTGGTCCAGAGGAGAACACCCGGCATGTTTAATCTTTATGTGGTCTTCAGGAACGAACCGGGGTCGCTGGCCGCGTTTGGAACACTGCTTGGGCAGCATGGCATCGGCCTGGAAGGCGGCGGCGTCTTTTCAACGGGCAAGGAAAGTCACGCTCATTTTCTGGTGGAGGATGGCCCGCGCGCCCGGCAGGTGTTAGTAGATGCCGGTTTCGATGTCAGGGACGTCCGAAGGCCACTGCGCCGAAAACTCCCTCAGCAGCGGCCAGGTGAACTGGGTGAAATTGCGCAGTGCCTGGCGCAAAATGGCATTAATATTCGCGCGCAGTACAGCGATCACAGCAACTGGCTGGTGCTGATTACCGATGATGACAGGCGGGCCGAAGCACTGACCCGCCAGTGGAAAGGATGAGCAGAATGACACGCATGGCGGCCCGGTGTGATGACAGCACACACTCTTCTCTGACCTTCAGCATGGCGACGGTGGCCACTGCGCTGGCGGATACCTCGCGCATGCACATCCTCTGTGCCCTGATGGATGGCCGGGCCTGGACGGCGACCGAGCTGAGCGTGGTCGCTGACGTTGCGCCCTCCACTACCAGCGGCCATCTGAATAAGCTGACGGAGACAGGGTTGCTAACCTGCGTGGTACAGGGACGGCATCGTTATTACCGTCTGGCCAGCCATGAGGTGGCGGGCCTGCTGGAAAACCTGATGGGCATTTCGACCCGGCCCGGTTCAGTCCTGAAAACAACCACGCCAGACCGGCTCCGGCGAGCCCGCACCTGTTATGACCATCTGGCCGGTGAGATTGCCGTCGGTATCTATGATGCTATGCAGTCAGCGGGCTGGCTGATGCCGGATGGCACGGCGCTCACAATGGAGGGCAAGGCGCATTTTGCCGCAACAGGCATCGAGCTGACTTCGCCGTCGCGACGAAAGCCCTGTTGCCCCTGCCTGGACTGGAGTGAGAGGCGCTTTCATCTTGGTGGCGAGGCCGGTGCAGCCTTGCTGCGCTTCATGATACAAAAAGCCTGGCTACAGCAGACGCCCGGCTATCGGGAGCTTGGCGTCACCGCACGCGGCCAAACTGGGCTGTCGCGCATATTTAACCTCCGCCTCGTCTGACAGCCTCCTTTTCGCCTTATACCACGCGCGGGCATGCTGGCAGTGCGCCTCAGCCGATAGCCGTTAAGTCCAGCCGCATCAGCACGGTATCGTGGAACACACCGTCGACATACAGCGCCGCGACGTCTGTTCCGTAGGTCGTAAATCCCGCAGACCGGTACAGGGCCGTTGCTGCTGCATTGGTGGCGCTCACGGCAAGCCGGATGCTGATGCATTCACGGGCTTGCGCGATTGCGGTCATGAGCAGCGTCTTCGCCAGGCCGCTTCCCCGCCACTCAGGCAGCACATACATTCCCCAAATCGTGGCGACGTGCCGCTGTTTCTGGCCGGGATGGAAGCGTAAACCCGTCACGCCCACGATCTCGCCCTGGGGATCGAATCCG
Source organism: Pantoea sp. SGAir0183 (assembly GCF_043545505.1). Taxonomy (NCBI): domain Bacteria; kingdom Pseudomonadati; phylum Pseudomonadota; class Gammaproteobacteria; order Enterobacterales; family Erwiniaceae; genus Pantoea; species Pantoea sp. SGAir0183. The sequence goes on along the minus strand of NZ_CP028053.1, from coordinate 802,542 downwards.
GCCAGCACAGTATTGTTTTGCAGCAGAGCCGCAAAAAACGCGTCAGGTTCTGAGCGCTCACGCGCATAATCCGCGCCAAACGCCTCAGGATGGCGTTGTAATCCGTCCAGCCGAATGGCGCGATAGCCTACACTGTCGCTGCCGGTGAGTCGTCGCAGAGTAAAGGAACGCACGATCATTCTCCTTAACAGGGCACCTCAGAGGGTATTTTCTTACATCATGCCACTTTTGCTTCATTTTCCTGCCGCACAGGGAAAAAACAGCCCCTTTTGGCCCAGGCAAAATTTTATTAAGCCTGCCGTAAGAGATTCATCTGAAATGCATTTACGTCATAAGTCGAGATATTCGGTTGAATTGTCTGTGTTTTATTCAATCTATACGATTAATAGACAATTTTTATTACGTTCATAGACAATCTGCATTGTTGTTCCTGCCTGCGAGAGGTCTATAATTTCCTTTTTGTGCAACCCCGTTCGCTCAGGAGGCCGTTATTAATACTTATCGCCAGCAACTCAATGCATTCGAAGAGAATCGTGCCGGGGCGGAAGTTGAGTATCAATACGATCCCCATGAACTGAAGCTGGAGCGCATGCAGGATTCTGAACCCGAGCCAGAGCTGATCGAAGGTCTGCCTGCGCCGGATGCGTTGACGCCTGCCGATCGCTATCTTGAGCTTTTCGAGGCCGTTCAGATGTCGGGCATCTTCGAGGACAGCAAAACGTTCCCCGACTGCTCGCCCAAATACGATCCGCTTGATGTGCTGATGCGTTACCGCCGTCAGAAGCGCAGCAAGGACTTCGATCTGGCGCGTTTCGTTGCCGACCATTTCTACATGCCAGGCATCAACGAAAGCTTCTACGTTTCGAACCCTGACAAAACGCTTAACGAGCACATCGACGATCTGTGGCCGGTTCTTACCAAGATGCCGCAGCAGCATATGCCGCATTCGTCGTTGCTGCCGTTGCCTAAACCTTATGTCGTGCCCGGTGGTCGTTTTGGCGAAACTTATTACTGGGACTCGTACTTTACGATGCTCGGCCTGGCGGAATCAGGGCGTGACGATTTGTTACGTCATATGGCCGACAACTTTGCCTGGCTGATTGATAACTACGGGCACATTCCGAACGGGAACCGCACTTATTATCTGAGCCGCTCACAGCCACCTGTGTTTGCGCTGATGGTGGAACTGTTCGAAGAGGACGGCGTGCAAGGCTCACAGCGCTATCTGGATCAGCTGATGAAAGAGTATCAGTTCTGGATGGATGGCGCCGGCTCACTGATGCCCAACCAAGCTTATCGCCATGTGGTCCGGATGCCGAACGGCTCGCTTCTGAATCGTTACTGGGACGACCGCGACACACCACGTGATGAATCCTGGATCGAGGACATCGAAACAGCGCGTCATTCTAAGCGTCCGGCAAGCGAAGTTTACCGCGATCTGCGCGCGGGTGCCGCGTCAGGCTGGGACTATTCATCACGCTGGCTGCGTAATCCAAAACGTCTGTCGAGCATCCGTACAACGCAGTTTATCCCGATCGATCTCAATGCGTTTTTGTACAAGCTTGAGCTGATGATTGCGACGTTGTCTCACGTTAAAGGCGAAGAGCTGACTGCGCTGGCCTGGCAGAATAAGGCGGACGCCCGCAAACGTGCCATTACCCGTTACCTGTGGGACAGTACCGCAGGCGTTTTCCGTGATTATGACTGGCGCCGCGCCCGCTTTGGCGCGTTCACCGCCGCTGCGGTAGTGCCGCTCTTCGTCGGACTGGCAACGCCTTATCAGGCGCATTTACAGGCTATCGCGCTGCGCCATCTGCTGCTCAGCAATGGCGGGCTGCTGACCTCTATGGTGGAAAGCGGCGAACAGTGGGATAAACCTAACGGCTGGGCGCCTATGCAGTGGATGGCGGTGGTGGGCCTGAATAACTACGGCGAAGAAACCCTGGCGAGCGAAATCGCCGTGAACTGGCTGACAACCGTGAATAACTTCTACCAGTTACACCATAAACTGGTCGAGAAGTACGATATCAGCGGTGACCGCGCGCGTCCCGGTGGCGGCGGTGAATATCCTCTGCAGGACGGCTTTGGCTGGACAAACGGCGTAACCCGTCGGCTGATGGCGATGTATGGCCATATGATGATGGATTAATTTGTGTCGCAGGCACAAAAAAGCCGGGAAACGTTCCCGGCTTTTTTCTGGCGATTTCTCTGTAGAGAACTTACTTTTTCGCTTCAACGCCTGGCGCCGCAGAGCGCTGCAGGAACTGCTGAGTGACTTCCGGCAGATGCGTGAACAGCCATTCGGCCATCGCAATTTCCTGATCGCGAATTTCGGTCAGGACTCTGACGCCATCACTGTCGCCGACCTGCTCGGCAGCCGCGATCAGGCTGGTGTAGCTGGCGATTTCCGCGTTTTCGAACACATAGCCGCTCATCGCGCCTTTGACGACTTCGTCAGAAGTAAACATGCCGCCAATCGCCTGTCCTGTGGCGGCCATTTTGCCCATCACGTCTTTCATAATGGAATGGTCAATGCCGTGGCGATCCAACAGTTGTTCAAGCAGAGTAAGCTGATGCTTAGTTTCATCCAGATGCTGGGCAAGGCGCTGCTCCAGAGCGGGATAATGCTCCAGACGACCCGCCATTTTGCTCAACATGCTCTCGGCCTGCTTCTCCATGGCATGCGCGTCACGCAACCAGTCATGATAGTTTTCAATGGCCGTCATTTCGCAACTCCTTCAGCCGAACTGATGGTCTGTGCAACGCTGGTCAGTTTTTCATCCGTCTGCTTTTCCTCCGCAAGGGTTTGGGCCAGCAGCTTCGCGGCTTTGGTATAGCCCAGCTTTGAGGCCAGCGCGTGCAGCGTACCGTAGGTCGCAATTTCATAATGCTCGACCTTCTGCGCCGCCCCGATCAATCCCTGATCGCGTACTTCACCCTTTTCAACAGACTCAATAATTTCCTGGGCTTCTTCTACCAGGCCTTCCAGGGCATGGCATTTCATTCGCTTGATTTTCACTTCAGGCGTAACGTCGACTAATTCGTCCAGACGTTCGATTTGCCCGCGTGTCTCTTCGAGATGCTGATTAAACGCAGCGATAAGATTTTCATCACTTGCCGCACGCGCCATTTTGGGCAGTGCTCTCGCGATTTGTTTTTCCGCACTGTAAACATCGGACAAGTCATGGATAAAGAGATCGTTTAACGTTTTGACAGTCATAAAAGAGCCTCATTAATTGAACGGCTACGCCACTATTTTTTAATGCAGCGCCAGTGACAATGTACTCACTAACCTTAGACTATTTAACGAAGAATGCATTCGGCTCCGTTTAATTCAGATTTTAAAGTAGCATTGAAAATGCCTTTTTCCATTAATTACCAGTACTTTACTCAAAATGAGTTATTTTGATAAATGCTCCGCCTCACCTCAATTAAGACAAACCTGTACAGAATTAGCAAAAACCGTACAAGTTAACCTTCAGTTAAAATAGAGGCGCTTCACCTGGTGAACCCGGATTTCATTTTTTCGTTCAGACAGCCGTGCGTTGACCGGAAAAGCAGCAATAAAAAAAACCGGAAAGGAATATCCTTTCCGGCAAGATTGACCAAATCCTAAACCAGAGGTGGTTTATTTCATGGATTAAACAGCGAAGTTTATATATTGAGTAGAAGTCAGCTTCACTGAAGGTTTCAGTTTAAATAGCTAACCCCTTGTTAATATTGAATTAACTCCTTCGACTAACCTTACCTCCCTTACGCCCCGCCTCAATAGCTCGCTGGGGATCGTTTTTGAAATTCCCACCGCTGTTTTGTCCGCCTTTACGGCCTGCTTCTGCTGCTCTCTCTTTGTCTGCAGCGAAATTACCGGCCCCACCACGATATTGAGTCATTCTGTGTTCTCCGCAAGTTTAATTATTGAAATAGCAAAGTGGAAGTTGCATCAACTAAAGGGTGCACAAACAAATGCAGCTGTAAAAATCACCTAATCAAGCATGACGGCCACGACACTCACAAAGGCAGATACATATACCTTATTTGTACATCCAGTTAATTCTTTAGTGATGAAACTATTTTTCGAGGAAACTCTAGTTTAACGCTTCTGGCGAAAACTTTAATGAAAACGCTCCTCTAAGGCTCTATTAATCGATCTATTCATTAAAAAGTCCACACTGATTTTATTTTCAATCGCAGCACATGGACGGCCAGGTGGCATTGCCCATCGTCAATATGATCAATAAATGATCTATTTAACTAAGCGCGATAAAATCGAATTCATTACGGCAGGGTTTGCAACATGCAAAAATAAGCGAAGCGGTAAACGTCTCGTTTATTAGAATGAAGAGAAAGAAAAGATCATAAAATGACCAGGCAGGCGACAATTAGTAAAATGGCACTTCTCACAAGCGGAAGAAATACCGCTCATCACATTTCAGGTAAGCGAAGCGGCAATAAAAATAAAAACGCCCTGACGGGCGTTTTTTTCGGACTATTCTGCCCTGCTGTTTTGCAGGAAGGCGAGTAAATCGTTGTTGAGCTGAGCCTGATGCGTGACAGCGAATCCATGAGGCCCCTGATCGTAGATCTTGAGCTCTGAACCCGTAATCAGTTCATGGGCCAGCTTTCCGGTCGCCTCGAACGGGACGATCTGATCATGGCTGCCATGAATGATTAAGGTGGGCACATCAACGCGAGCGAGATCCGCGCGGAAGTCGGTTTCAGAAAAAGCGGTAACACAGTCCAGCGTTCCCTTGAGCGATGCCAGCAGGGCCATGTTTAACGTCTGCGTCAATACGCCCTCGGATACTGACTGGCCAGCATTGGTGCCATAAAAGGGGGCGGCAAAATCCTTAATAAACTGCGCTCTGTCGTTAAGCAGTCCCTGTTTGATATCGTCGAAAACCGATTTCTCTACGCCTTCGGGATGATCGTCTTTCTTACCAAACACGGGCGTGACTGCGCCTAACAGAACCAGCCCTTTAACGTTGCCCGTGCCATATTTTCCAATATAACGCGATACGTCGCCGCCGCCCATTGAGAACCCGACCAGCGTGACATCCTTGATCTGTAAATGTGTGATCAGGCTATGAATGTCGTCAGCAAACGTATCGTAGTCGTATCCTTCCCATGGCTGGTCGGAACGTCCAAAACCGCGCCGGTCAAAAGCAATAACCCGATAGCCGCGTTCGGCAAGGAAGTTGAGCTGGCTATCCCACATATCCGCGTCCAGCGGCCAGCCATGGCTAAACAGTACCGGCTGCCCTTTGCCCCAGTCTTTGTAGTAGAGGTTAAATCCATCTTTGCTTTTAAACAGACTCATAAACGCCTCGCTATGGATGAAGGTGATGACGCTTCCGGCCATCGTCTGAGAAGCTCAGCGACGTTCCGGCGCGCGGCACTACCTGTCAAGCATGGCAGAGGGAAACCGATGGTCAAACCAGAAGCAGAAAAAACGCGTTTTTACAACGCTACACCGCGTTTACCGTTTTTTTTGATGCGGTACATCGCCTCATCAGCACGGGCAAGCGCACCGTCAAAGTTTTCTGGCTCCTCAACCTGAACAACCCCAATGGATGCGCCAATGACGGCAGTACCGTTGGCCAGCTCAAAAGGTTGCAAGGCAGCATTAAGACAGGCGTGCGTGAGCCTCTTCGTGAGTGGATGGGTTAACGCGAGCGGAATCAGTAAAACAAACTCATCGCCGCCCAGTCGCCCAATAATGACACCTGGTGGGCAGGCTGCGATAAAGCGCAGACTAAGTTGAATCAGGACTTCGTCGCCACTGCGATGCCCTAACGTGTCGTTGACATGCTTAAAATTATCTAAATCAATAAAGGCAATACATAATGCCTTTTTCTTCATATCGCGAAAATGATTGATCAACGCATGCCGGTTGGTTAATTGCGTCAGGGGATCGTGCATGGCCAGTGAAGCCAGTTGCGCTTCGTACTGTTTCTCTTTGGTCATATCAATGTGCGTGCCCGTCACTTTGATCGGTCTGCCCTGCTCGTCCCATTCACTGACGCGGCCCCGGTCCAGCACCCACGTAATTTTTCCTGTTTTACCAATCATCCGATGTAAGGCTTCATAGAAGGGTGCTTTGCCCTCGATATGATCATAGAACGCCTTCAGAACATCTGCGGCATCCTCAGGATGCAGGCAGGATTTCCAGACATCAAAATGGGCATCCGTTTCTTTAGGCTGAAAACCCAGCATGGATCCCCAGCGGCGGTTAAAAATAACCAACTTGCCCGTGGGAATATCCAGTTTCCACAAGCACAGGCCCGTGCCGTCCAGCGCAGCACCCAATTTATCGCGGGCATCATGCGCAATACGCCTTAATCGCGCATTGTGTTTTTTTAAATTCGCAATTTGCTGCCGCAGGGCATCTTCAGACATATCGATAGCGGGAAAGGGAAAAGGCTATTTTGCCATTGCCATGCGCACTGTAAAGCAACATGTTCAAAACACGATGAGACAGGGATAAAGTCAACCCGTTCAGAATTAACCACGCTTAGCCGCATCAGAACCAGCATACGGCAGACGCTCAGTGACAGCGCGCTGAATGATTATCTTGCACAGAGAGTGATCAACGACGGCGCGGCTGATGTGGCTTCTTTTATGACCCGACTGTCAGCCTGTACGCTTTCTTCTATAGAAAACTCAGGTTTTTTAAAGAAGCGGTAAGATGTAACAAACACTGATTCGCAAGCCATTGAATTAAAATGATAAAAAAACCATGCAATTGTAACAGTGACATTTTTCTGCAAACTCATAATTACAATTAAATATCCTCCGGGTGTTAAGTAAAGACGTCAAGACGACATCAAGGAGATAACATCATGGCTCTGCCCCTTCTGCTTTCTTACCACGGTAACCTGTGTAAAAGTGATTATTCACGCCAGGATTCACATCTGACCGACGCCCTGTTTGTTGGCGATATGTTTTTCTCAATAAACAGCCCGGACATTTCGCAGGCGGATTATGTTTTCAACGCCGTTTCACCTCATTATTTTTGCGTGAAGAATGCCATTCTGGATAACTGTTTCCCAAACAGCAAAAACAGCGACGTTGCATTTGTCTGACAACGCAGTGTTATTGCTTTTTCGAAAAAGACAGTCCTGGTAAATGAACACTACAGATGTAATCAATGACGTTAGCACCTTTCGGATGCATAAATACAGAGGATAAATATCATGAAAAAGATGATTATTAGCTCAATGATTGTAGCCGTATTAGTGTTTACTGGTGGCGCTGCGGCCGCTGAGTCCTTTAAAGACAGCCATACATTAAATAATGAAGTCATTTCGGCCCAGGCCGCGCAGGCCATGAATGATATTCAGCTTTCACGCAACGCGTTATTTAATGGCCAAACTCAACAAGCAAAAGCGCTGGCGACTCAGGCTGACACTTATTTGAAAGATAATAGTGTGGACTGGACAAAGTATATTCGCTATGACAAAAAAGCCCCGATGACGGGAGATAATTATATTCGCATCGGCTCCGATGTATCCGTGTCGGAAGATTACCAGCTATCAAAACAGAAAAATGACGCGATCGATAAAGCCAATCAGCATATTAAAGCAGGTGATAAGCAAGGTGCGCTTGATGCGCTGAAGCTGGCTGGCGTAGCCGTCACTGAAACGCAGGAACTGATGCCGCTACAACAAACAGAAAATGATGTTTCAAATGCCCTTGCTTTAATGAAACAGGATAAATACTACCAGGCAGGCATGCTGCTGAAATCCGCAGAAGAAGGCGTGATTTACGATACGCAAACTTATTCTGAACTGCCTGTGAGCCCGACCCTGCATCATTCACAGACCGGTGCCAGTGCATCACAGAGTAATAAAGGATCGTAATTATCAATAAGCGTGACATTAAATACACGATGACGATGTTAAACAACAAGGCCGCTTTCATTTCATCGATAAGGTGAGATGAAAGCGGCAACCTTATTTAATCCGTTCAGATATCAAGCGCACAATGATACGGCCTGATGATCATCCATTTTTTCTCCCCATCCCAGCAACTACGCTCACTTAACACAAATCTCCAGTACCTCCTTTTCATTATCACTTCTATTTTCAGTTTATTTATACCCCTTACGCTAATCTCGTCCTTTCTATCGAATACTATAGATAACTCAGGAAATTAACTTTTTACTAAACTTAAGGATAGTTTTTAAACTTTTTTTTTAAAAAACGGCTTCGCTTTCATAAACTGCCTTCCTTTGTTGCCGATACTCGAAAAGCAAGGGTTGTTATTACAAAAATAAAAAAATTACTAAACGGGGAATAAACATGAAAATCACAACAGGCCGCAAAATCGCGTTCGCGTTCGGCATCATCGTTCTTGTGTCATTAATAGGCAGCAGCTTGTCGATTATTAACTTTCTCAAGCTACGGCAGGCCAATAGCTGGAATATTCACAGTTATAAGGTGATGAGTCTGAGCGACAGCATGTTAACTGACATGGTTAATATGGAAACGGGCGTGCGGGGATTTGTCATCTCCGGTAATGAAGCCTTCCTGGCACCGTTCAACGCAGGCAAAACGGCGTTCGACCAGAAATATAATCAGCTCCGCACCATGACGGCAGATAATGCCAGTCAACAGCAAAGACTGACGTCATTACTTGACCTGCACAACAGCGTCCAGGCCATTGACGATCAGCTAATCGCATTGCGTCGTCAGGTTAATGGAGGACAGCAACCGCTCGATGCCCTGACGCATTTTTTTCAGGAAGGGCGTGATAAAGCCTTTATGGATCGCTACCGCACCGTCGCCGCCGGTTTCAACAACGCAGAATCGTCGCTGCTGGCTACGCGTTCTGACGAAGTCAACAGCCTGGCCTTTGCCACGAAAATGACGCTCAGTCTGGCCGGGTTAACCACCATCCTGCTCTCGTTGGTGCTGGGCACCATCATTACACGCAGTATCGTTCGCGCACTGGGCGGCGAACCCAAAGCGGCTGCCGATATTGCTGGCATGATTGCCCAGGGTAACCTGACGGTAGATATTGCTGTGCCGCTTAAAGGCCAGGGCAGCCTGATGGCCTCGCTGGAAGCCATGCGCCAACAGTTGGTCACCATTGTGAGTGGCATTCAGTCCTCTGCGGAACTGATCAATAACTCAGCGAGCGAAATCGCCCAAGGCAATATTGACCTGGCTCAGCGCACTGAAGAGCAGGCTGCCGCGCTGGAACAAACGGCCGCCAGTATGGAGGAGCTGACCGCTACCGTCCGTCAAAATACCGATAACGCCCGTCAGGCAAATTCTCAGGCGGATACCACTTCGCACGTTGCCCTACAGGGAGGAGATGTGGTGAAACAGGTTGTCGAAACGATGCGCTCTATTTCAGAAAGCTCAGGCAAAGTGGCCGAGATTATCTCTGTCATTGAAGGGATTGCATTCCAGACGAATATTCTGGCCCTGAACGCCGCCGTTGAAGCCGCACGGGCTGGCGAAGGCGGACGCGGATTTGCGGTGGTCGCCGGGGAAGTCCGTTCGCTCGCCTTACGCAGCTCTACCGCAGCTAAAGAAATCAAAGATTTGATCACCCAGTCGGTTGAACACGTGGCGAAAGGTTCGGGCCTGGCGAAACAGGCAGGTAACACGATGGAGGAGATCGTGAAATCCGTACAGGGCGTGACGACCATTATGGGCGAAATCACCATTGCGTCGGATGAGCAAAGCAACGGTATCGGGCAGGTCAGCATTGCCGTCAGCCAAATGGACCGGGTCACCCAGCAGAATGCCGCGCTGGTGCAGCAGGTCTCCTCTGCGGCCCAGGGCATGGTGGAACAAACGACCCTGCTACGTAATGCCGTGTCCATTTTCCGTATTGACCGACACCCGCCAGCCGCTGTGCTGCGCTAAGCAGCCTCGGTGTTTAGCTGCGGCATGACGTAAAGCCCACCCGGCACGTGTCTGGATGATTCTGGCGCGTGCCGATTTTACTGTTAGCGCGAATCACTCACCTTCCTCTGTCGCCTGAAAAAAGCCGTTTAAAAAAACAGCCATGCCGACTAAAGTGGGCCTTCCCTCACTTACCAGTGGCCATACTATGTTTAGCAAAACGTATCAGGTTGACGAAAAGCATATCGATTTTCAGGGCGTTGTAGACGGACTTTACTATCCCTTCTATATGGAATGGACACGCCACGCGTTTATGAAAGAGCATCTTGGCGTAGATCTGGAAGCGGAGTTTGCCGAAGGCCGTATCCATATGCTGCTTGAATATACGCTTCGCTTTAAAAAGAGCCTGAAAAAAGGCGATGAGATGCAGGTGACCTGCGCACTCGCGGCAAACGAAAAGCGCAACCGTGTTAATTTCGTTCAGCAAATTTTGGTTAACGATGTCGTCTATGCTGAAGCGGTTTTCACCGGCACCTGTCTGGAAAAAGGACGTCCCGCTATTCCGGCATTCTTGCGTAGTGCGATACCTGACGCTCAGGACTAACGCTGCTGCTTTCCACCTGACGGCACGACGCGCGATGACAACATTGTTATCGTGTTGAATTCGGGACGTTATCGCAAACACCTCGCCTGTGATGATGTCCCTGCCCGCCTGACCTGCATAGTGTGATGCACATCACTTGCCGACTGCAATATGACCTAAATATGACATGTGCGATGCCGATAACAGTACTGGACCCGAGCTGATCGACCTCCCTTAAACGGGTTGCTGTCTCTCCACTACGCGGTCAACACTTTTGACCTTTTTGCGGCTCTTTCTGGAGAGATCTATGTTTTCCCTTATGCGTTTACTTCGCGGAAAAAACTCATTTCGCGCCTCAGACGATCAAAATAATATTCAAGCTATTCAGGCCTGTAGCGGCTGGATTGAATTTACGCCCGAGGGCATCATCCTTACAGCCAACCCAGCCTTCCTTGCCGTAACAGGCTACCAGCTCAGTGAGATCACCGGTCAGCACCATCGACTGTTCTGCAAGCCTGATTTCGTCCGCTCCCGTGAATACGCCCGGTTCTGGGAAACCCTGGCTTCTGGCCAGTCCTTCAGCGGCATTTTCGAACGCTACCGCAAAGACAACAGCCTGCTCTACTTAAGCGCTAACTATTTCCCCGTGAAAGATAAACACGGCACGGTCAAAAAAATTATCAAAATCGCTAACGACATTACCGATCGGCATGAAGAACTCACGCATAAAGAAGCGATTATTACGGCGCTGAACAACACCATGGCCATGATTGAATTTACCCCACAGGGCGAGGTCATTAATGCCAATAAAAACTTCCTTACGCTGATGGAGTACGATCTGGCCGCTATTCAGGGCAAACATCACCGTCTGTTCTGTTTTGACGCGTTCTATAAAGAAAACCCGGACTTCTGGCACAGAATTCAACAGGGGCGCGCGTTTACCGGGCGCTTCGAACGGGTAACAGCATCAGGAAAACGCGTCTGGCTTGAGGCCAACTACAACCCGGTGAAAGATGCCTCAGGACACGTTTATAAAGTGATTAAGCTGGCGTCGGATATTACCGAACGTGTCGTCACGGCGCAGGACGTGGCGGATATCGCCATGACCACGTCTGAAAAAACGTCACACATCACCGTGAATGCCAATGATGTTCTCAGTCAGACGGTGCGTAACGCCGAATCGATGGCCTCGCAGGTCGCTGCGGCAGCCGGAATCAGCGACAAACTGAATTACTCAGCCAAAGACATCAAAGAGATTGTCTCAACCATCAATAACATTGCCGGACAAACCAATATTCTGGCGCTCAATGCCGCGATTGAAGCCGCACGGGCAGGCGAAGCAGGACGCGGTTTTGCCGTGGTGGCAGAAGAAGTCAGACGTCTTGCTGCTTCTACCTCACAGGCGACGCAGAAAATCAGCAAGGTGGTCGAAGAAAATGCCAGCCTGATTGGCGATATGCACCAGCAACTCGACGGCATTAACAGCTTTCTTACCACAGAAAACGACAAAATCACGCATCTGTCTGACAACATTCAGGAAATTTTCAGCGGCGTGAACGAATTCGTAACGGTGATTCATCGACTGAAGGTTTGAGGACACAGGCAGCATTGATGCGATTCATGGCACTGCATAGGGTTTTATTGTCAGGTTATGCCCCACACACGGGCGCGTCATTGTTTGACGCGCCAGCCTTTTCTCCTGCCGACAGCCTGTCGACGCCGCCGTGTGGTGATGCAGCGCCTGGGTATCACAGCGGCGACATGCCTGCCCGACAGAAAATCCGGCTCATCGCCATCGCAGGCGCGTTCTCGGGTGTGCATGAAAACGCCTGGCGACGCCATTGCCATCGGCTTCGCTCTCACTGATTCGCGCTTTCCTGTCATAAAAACGTCCCTACACTGCAACAAGCCCTAAACACTTTATGTTGACTGTATAACCCCTCCTGATGTCTTCTTTTACCTCGTTTGACAAACTCTGGTTGACAATCTTATCCGGGCTGTAGCGGTTGCCGCTGACATCTGCCCGGAAAAGCCCCCGCTCATCCTGCTTTTTTATCTGCCGTCCTGTCTGGCAGCGGGAAGCAATCCGCCACATGGCTGCTGTTTTTCTGCTTTCGCCATCTTTTCACTGTTACAGGCAGTCTGTCAGAAGACGTAGCTCGTTATCTGTGTGCACTAACAGTCACTGTGATAAGCATCAATTTTTTTAATACATTTCTAAATATGAACCGTCCTGTGCCGATAAGTTAAATGACCCGGGCCGGACGCTTTACTTTCCATCAGACAGCAAACTCTCCGCCACGAGGCCCGACGCTTTACGCCCCTTTCACTGAATCAGATGGAGAGAAGTATGTTAGCCCTGACACGTTTTATGCCTGGTAAAGCTTCACTGGGGTTAGCGGACGACCAGACCAATACACAGGCGATCAAAGCCAACATCGGCTGGATTGAATTTACGCCCGACGGTCGCATCATTACGGCAAACACGCCTTTCCTCGAACTGACAGGCTACACGCTAAATGAGATCGCCGGTCAGCATCATCGCCTGTTCTGCGATGATGAATTTGTGCACTCCAGCGACTATACCCACTTTTGGCAAACACTCGGCTCAGGTCACTCGTTCAGCGGTATCTTTGAGCGGTTTCGCAAAAATCACAGCCGGCTGTATTTGAGCGCCACCTATTTCCCTGTGAAAGATCGTCACGGTGCGGTGAAAAAAATCATAAAAATTGCCAACGACATTACGCATAAACATGAAGCGTTAAAGCATAAAGAAGCCATCATTACCGCGTTGAATAACTCCATGGCCATGATTGAGTTTACACCGCAGGGTGAGGTCATTGACGCCAATAACAATTTTCTGAAATTAATGGGCTATCAGCTTGAGGCCATTCAAGGTAAACATCATCGCATATTTTGCTTTGATGAATTTTATAAGGAGCAGCCTGATTTTTGGCAAAAGATTCAGCAGGGGCGTGCTTTCACAGGGCGTTTTGAACGTGTGACAGCGTCTGGAAAACGCGTCTGGCTGGAGGCCAGCTATAACCCTGTCAAAGATGCCTCCGGGCATGTTTATAAGGTTATTAAACTGGCGTCTGATATCACCGACCGTGTAGAGAATGCCAAACGGATCGCTGACATTGCCGTCACAACGTCGGAAGAGACGTCGCAAATCACCTTTAATGCCAATGATGTCCTGGGTGAGACCATCCGCAATGCGGAATCCATGTCGTTACAGGTGGGTGCGGCAGCAGACATTGGCGACAGACTCAATCATTCTTCCATGGACATAAAAGAAATTGTTTCGACGATCAACACCATCGCCGGACAAACCAATATTCTGGCGTTAAACGCGGCGATTGAGGCCGCGCGGGCAGGCGAAGCGGGACGTGGGTTTGCCGTGGTGGCCGAGGAGGTCCGGCGACTGGCGGCTTCGACGTCGCAGGCGACGCTTAAAATCACGAAAGTTGTGGAAGAAAATACCGCGCTCATTGAAAACATGTCCCGGCAGCTTGATGAAATCAGACGCTTTCTTACGACTGAAAACGATAAGATCAGCAACCTCTCGCGCAGTTTCCAGGAGATCAATCGCGGGGTGAACGAATTCGTGACGGTCATCCACCGGCTCAACGTGTAAGCATGAAAACGTCATGCCAGCGGCGCATACGCTGGCTTTTTCTTTCTCAGACGAGCAGAAAAAAGCGCGCAGATGAACAAGCCACGACGACGCTGCATCGGGCGTTATGAAGCGTGCTGCAAGCGCCATTGCGGCCCGCTTAGTCATAACAGATATTCCTCTTTCGCTCGTTGTACATCTTCAGTCATTTTTTAGTCACAGATCTTCACTAAGCTCCCCGGTTGAGAAGCGCCCTGAGCGGATCACCGTGCAGGATGACGTCGGGTTCTTTGTTTCTGCGCATGCGCGTTATTGTCCCCTTATCACAGCCCCCCTGCCTGTTAAGCCCGGTCAGGCATGAGAACAGCTTCTCATGAATACAGCACGCGCAGATACGGGTGGCGTTGCGCGGGGAAACGGTCCCGTTACCGACCTTGTCGGAACCGGCTAAATGCAGAGGTTATTCGATGACAACACGGAGAAGGCTGTTGAAAAGTACGATTGCCACCCTGGGCGGTCTGGCCGCTTCCCTCGCCATCGGTGCGGAACACCGCCCCAACGACGTGGGTCGTAAGTTTGACGCAGATGGCCGCGTTCTTCCCTTTAAAGGAAACACGATTATCTGCCATCTGCCGCAGCAAGGTGACGGCTCAGAACCTTTCGATGCCTTGCTTGATGTCTATCGTGAATTACCCGGCGAAAGCTGGTCAAGGAAGGTTACCGCACTGCCGCCCTCCAGTTATCACATGACTGTTTTCGGCGGAGCCAACGACAAGGCAAGACGCTATCCCTTATGGCCTGCCGGGCTGCCGCTGGACATGCCCATGGACGAGTGTGACCGGATTCTGGCTGAACGCCTGCGGACATATAAACTGGGTGAGGATGCCTCGCCTTACCGCATGCGCGTCAATCCGGAGGCGCCGTCTGCGCGTGAAACCCCGTTAACGCTGCGCCTGCTAACGGCGGATGCGGAGACAGAGACGCGGTTGCGCCGTTTACGCGATCGGCTGTCCGAGGTCACCGGCATTCGCGAACCAGACCACGATCGCTACCAGTTTCATATCACGCTGGGATATCAGGTTGCGCCGTTGACCGACGACGAAGACGCCGCCTGGCGACGTTCACTGGCGAACTGGAAAACGATGATCGCGCAGCGCGCGCCAGTTATTACGCTCGGTAATCCCGAGTACTGCCTGCTGAATGATATGTTTGCCTTCAAGCGACAGTTTTATCTGACCTGATCCGCCTCACTGTGCAGCGCGACGCCCCTGCTTCGCGCCTTTGTTTTGATTCCTGACTTTACGCGCCAGCCACGGTTTACCGGTGGTGGCTGAAACGTTTACAGCTTTCGCGTTTATGCCGATAAAAAGATGACATAACAGCATTAATAAGCATTTTAAATGTGAGCAACATCCCACTAACACGCTTAATCCTGCCTGATTTTCCAGCAGGTGAGAGAAATCACGTTTCCGCGTAGCCCAAATCAGTAAATTCCTCTCACTAATGAAAAAACGATTCAGCCAGAGAGGTAAACGATGAAGACGAAACTCGCACTGACGGTGCTGGCCGTAATGATTTCGGGTTCGGTATCTGCAAAAACCTGGGTGCTGACGAGTGCTGAACAAGGCACCGACAAAGGAAACTGGCAGATAAACAGCAGCGAGCTGAACATTCAGGGCAAACTGTTCAGCATTGAGCAGAAAGTGTTGCATGGCGGCAAGCAGGAAGGCAGTAAGCTTCTGGTCATCCGCAGTCAGGATGGCCTGACTATTACGCTTATTCCGACACGCGGTATGAACCTGCTCCGCGTAGAGGGATTCGGCACCCGCCTGGGCTGGGATTCGCCCGTTAAAGAGGTGGTAAACCCGGCGTTCATCAATCTTGAAAGCCGCAATGGCCTGGGCTGGCTGGAAGGATTCAACGAAATGATGGTGCGTTGTGGCTACGAATGGACCGGCCATCCGGTGAACGACAAAGGCCGTATCTACACGCTGCATGGCAAAGCCGGAAACACGCCGGTCTCGCAGCTTGAAGTCGAGGTGGCGGATGCGGCCCCGCATGAAATCCGTATTCGCGGTTTGATCAAAGAGAGCACGTTTAAGAAAGCCGATTTGCAGACGTGGACGGAATTGCGTTATGTGCCGGGCAGCAACCAGTTCAGCCTGCACGACGTGCTGACCAACCATTCCGATTACCCGCACGATTACGAGATCATCTATCACAGCAACTTCAGTACGCCCATTCTGGAGGAAGGTGCCCGCTTTATGGCCCCGATGTCGGGCATCAGCCCGTTCAATGACTATGCCAAAGCGGGGCTGAAAAACTGGCAGACCTATCAAGGCCCAACCAAAGACTTCGATGAAATGGTGTTTAACATCAAACCGCTGTCCGACAAGAATCATCAGACGGTCGCCGCCGTGGTTAATAGAGCGGGCAACAAAGGCGCGTCCATTCAGTTTGATACTCAGCAGTTACCGCTGCTGACCTTGTGGAAAAATACCGACACGCTTAAACAAGGCTATGTCACCGGGATTGAGCCCGGCACCAACTATGCCTATCCGGTCACGATTGAACGGGAGCAGAAGCGCGTGAAACAGCTGGCACCGGGCGCGAGTGCAACCTTTGATCTGACCTACACGCTGTTGCACAACAGCGATCAGGTAAATGCGGTAGAGAAGCGGATTAAGGCGATTCAGGGCGACACCAAAATCGAGGAAAATTCGACGCCGATCGCGAATGAATAAGCGCGGTTTACTGCCACAAAAGCGGTAAGGTTTCGCTGTTCATCACAGAGCCGGGGGCAACCCCAGCCAGTTGATATTAACGCGAACAGCGTGGACAGGTTTTTTATTACGCCGCTGAACGCAATATGGCGTTACGCTGAAAACTGGCCGGGATTATCCAGCTCGTCCAGCTTCTTCTCCACCAGCCACTGAAACGTTTTACCATCCGGTTGTGAATAGAGCGTCTTTCTCACCGTTGACAGTGCAACCCACTTTTGGGCGATGGTCATTTTTCTGACCTCCGCCAACGGCAATCCCTGACTTTCGCTAATCACGCGGTTGACGGCCTGTTCCGCGCTGATATCGGTCCAGTTGTGGTTACGTTTCAGCGCCTCGCCGAACCACAGCAGACGAAAACTCTGGTGACGTTCGATAAGCCCTTTCATCGCACTGACGCGCTGCCAGAACGTTTTACTGAGGGTATCAATGACATCCTCAGGAAAGAAAGAATCCATGGTGGTTCTCCTTTGCAGATGAATGTTCAGGTCAGTATGTGCACTGTTTTCTGTTTTCTGTTTTATCGGCAAACTTCCGACTGAGTGACAGTGACGTATGGCAGGAATGATAAGCGCGTCACAGGCTAAAAACGCGCGTTTTTACAGCCTTTTACGTCCTTTACACTACCTAACGAGTGATGTCATGGTGACCACGGAGCGGCGTAGTCCACTGATGAGCGGGCGGTCAGCCATCGAAGGCTGCGCCATAACCTTCAGGCGCTTCACATCATTTTCCTGCGGGTATTTCAGCAATTCACCTGGCGGTTTTATCAGAAACGACGCGCCTGCGGTGGCAGTCACCCGGTTGCAGTTTGTTTCCCTGGGAGGAACGCACATCCAAAAGCTGAACCGGCTTACCCTGTTCGTTATCAAGCAGGACAGAATAGGTTTCTCCTTGGTCAAACATATAACGCTCTCCCCATTGCCGCATCGCTACAACAATGGGGAAAACGGAACGCCCCTTTTCCGTCAGGACGTATTCCCTGTAGGCGCTGCCATCCGATGCTGGCACTATGTCGAACACGCCGATATCGACCAGATGTTTCAGACGTGAGGCCAGTATGTTTTTGGCAAGCCCCAGGTTTTTTTGAAACTCGCTGAATCTCCGCACATCATCAAATGCCTCGCGGATAATCATCATGCACCAGCGCTCACCAATCGATTCTAGCGTCCGCGCAACGGGACATTCGCTGGTTCTGAGCGATTCCTGTTTTGCCATCGGTGTTCTCCCTCTCAGTCTGTCTACTGATGCAAGCTTAATTCCCACATTTAATAGTTGCAAAAAAAAACCACTCTTGTTACTTCTATAAGCAATCTAGTTTTAAAAAAAAACCAGAATAAAGGCATCTTATGGCAGATAAGGCAAGTACGTGCCGCGATGACGAGACTAAAACTGCATCGCCCAGTGTCACTGCGCTGAGTTCAGGAATGACGATGCTATTTTCATTGACCTGTGCACTGGCGGTAGCCAATGTGTATTCTGCGCAACCGTTACTCCATTCGATGGCGACAAGCCTGAAAGTCTCACCCGCTATGATCGGCAGCGTTGTCACTGCCACACAGGCGGGCTATGCCATCGGCCTGCTGTTTCTGGTGCCGCTCGGGGACTGGATGAACCCTAAACGCATAGTGATGACGCAGTTGCTATTGTCCGTCGTGGCGTTAGTCGTGGCGGGGTTATCACGCAGTGTCACGATTCTGCTCTGCGCCGTGCTGATGATTGGCCTGATGGCCGTGGTGGTGCAGCTTATCGTGGCGTGGGCAGCGAGACTGGCGACGCCACAGAAACGAGGCCAGGCGATTGGCACCCTGACCAGCGGAATTGTTACAGGCATCCTGTTATCCCGTTTTATCTCAGGCGCCATTGCCGATATCGCCGGCTGGCGGGCCGTTTATCTTACCTCTGCCTGCCTGATGTTGCTGATTGCCTGTTTCGTCTGGAAAGTGATGCCATCGCCCCCGCCACTGCCCTGTAAGCCCAGTTACCTTTCCCTGCTGAAGTCGGTTTTTCAGTTGTTTATTACGGAACCTCAACTGCGAAAACGTGGAATGATTGCGCTGCTGATCTTCGCGGCTTTCAGCATGCTATGGACAACCATGGTAATGCCACTTACGGCACTTTCCCTGCCACATACCCAGACAGGGATGTTTGGCTTAGCCGGAATTGCTGGCGTGCTCGCGGCATCACGCGCGGGCAAGTGGGCTGACAGAGGATTTGCCCAACGCACAACAGGGCTAGCGCTGGCGCTATTGACGTTCTCATGGCTGCCCGTCGCGTATGTCGAAACCTCTTTGTGCTGGCTGGTGGCAGGCATCATCGCGCTGGACTTTGCGGTGCAGGCCGTTCATGTCACCAATCAGAGCCTCATCATTGCCGCCAGACCCGCAGCAGCAAGCCGTCTGGTCGGTGCTTACATGTGTTTTTATTCGGTGGGCAGCGCAGCAGGAGCCCTCATTGCAACGCAACTGTACGCCTACTGGGGATGGCAGGCCGTCTGCCTTGCCGGTGCCTCGGTCAGCGTGTGTGCTTTTCTTATCTGGTCAGGATCCCGTCAATCATGAAATACCCGCATCTTCTGCTCGCCATCCTGGTTACCGCAATCTGGGGCGTAAACTTTTCCGTCATTAAACTTGGCCTGCACACTATCGATCCCTTCACACTGGCAGCCATTCGCTTCACGCTGAGTGCCCTGCCTGCGCTGTTTTTCATCAAAAAGCCCGATGTGCCGTGGCGTTACCTCATCGGTTATGGCCTGATTTTTGGCATCGGTCTGTGGGGGCTGGTCAATCTGGGAATCAAAACAGGCTTGTCTGCCGGGATAGCATCGCTTGTACTGCAGTTCAGCGCTTTTTTTACCTTATTGCTGGGCAGCCTGATATTTCGGGAGCGCCTCAGTCGCTATCAAATCACCGGTTTTGTTATCGCCTGTGCGGGTTTACTAAGCATTGTGTTTGTAACGGATGGCTCGGTTACACTGAGCGGCATGTTGCTGGTCATGGCCGGTGCGCTTGCCTGGAGCATCGCTAACATCATTATTAAAAAGGCAGGCACAAAACAGGTATTCGCCTTTCTGGTATGGTCGAGCGCGTTTTCGCCACTACCGCTTTTTGGGCTGGACTGGCTGGTTAACGGCAGCAACGGCTTTACAGAGATGTTTAGCCACATGGACAACCGCGCGTTGCTGTCTGTTTTATTCCAGGTCTATCCCAATACCCTTTTCGGCTACTGGATATGGAATTCGTTACTCAAGCAGTATCCTGTTTCCACAGTAGCACCGCTTTCACTACTGGTGCCGGTCTTCGGGATTTTAGGTTCCATGATGATATTCGGCGAGCACATCTCACCGCAAAAAATGCTTGCTCTGCTGTTGATTATTATCGGGCTGACGGTGGGGTTATATGGTCAACGACTCGTCCAGCGTGTTCAGTTGCTGCCGCGCAAACGCTAAAAACATCTCCAGCGCAGCGCTGCGGGGCCGACCAGAAGGCACCTGCAGTTGCAGATTGCGCTGGCTCAGTTGATCGATGTTGACAGATCGCATCACCAGTCCATGCGCTTCGGCTTCCTGTAGCACGCTGAAGGCACTACAGATGGTCATCGCCAACGGCGTACGCAGCAGAAACTGGAATAAGGTAGAGAAATTATCGCAGGTCACCACCGGCTCAATCAGGTTGCCACTCATATGGCTCGCCAGCTCAAACAGCTGACGCACGGTGGTATTCTGCTGGGGCAGTGCCAGCGGATAGGGACTGATATCACGCAATGTCACCTGCGGCGCGCTGGCGAGTGGGTGGCTCTGATGCATCACTAACAACACCGGCGCAGGCCAGGAGCCGATAATTTCCACGCCCGTTTCGGCATGAAGACTGAACTGCAGCGCCAGGTCGCACTCGCCGCTGCGTATTCGTTCGGACACGCCCTGCGGGCTGGCGACATTAATGTCAAAGAGGATGCCGGGATTCGTCTCGCGAAAGTCGGCAATCATGCGCGGCAGCAACGTAAAGGCCAGCCCGTCGGTACAGGCCAGCCGAATCAGCGTGCGCCGCACGGCTTTCAGCCCTTTGATCTCGGCCAGCGCATAGTCCATATCCAGCATGTTCTTGCGCACATGATGGGCAAAAATTTCCCCGGCTTCATTCAGCACCATCCCGCGTGCATGACGTTCAAACAGCGGAACGCCCACTTGGGTCTCCAGCCGCTGAATCTGACGGCTGATAGCCGACACCGCAATAAACAACTGTTCGCTCGCCGCACTTAACGAGCCCGTATTCGCCACGGCGAGGAAATAGCGGATTTCATTACTGATCATGCGCGCCTCATGCTGGTGCATGCCTCGAAAACGGGCAGGTTAGCTTTGCTTTAAAAGCAAATCTTACTCGATAAATTGATAATTGTGGCAAAGCAGCGTTTCGGAAATGATGGGACAACATAATACGCATAAAAGATACGCAAACATGACAGCGCAAAACGCCATACAACAGGCCACCGCCTGGTTCGACAGTGGGGAATTTCAACGCATTCTGGCGCGTCGCGTGGCGCAGCGCACCGAGAGCCAGCGCCAGGATCGCGACGGCGAGTTGCATCACTATTTACACGATGAGATTGGGCCGCAGCTGCGCGCGCTGGGCTTTACTCTGCACTTTATTGAGAACACCGAAGCAGCCCATCGTCCCTTTCTGGTGGCGGTACGCATTGAAGATCCCGCCCTACCCACCCTGCTGAGCTACGGTCATGGCGATGTGGTGTTTGGCGATGACGAAAACTGGCGCGCAGGGTTAACGCCCTGGGAGCTTGTTGAAGAGGGTGACCGCTGGTACGCCCGCGGCAGTGCGGATAACAAAGGTCAGCACTGCGTCAACCTGGCCGCGCTGGAACAGGTGTTTCAGGCGCGCGGCGGCAGGCTGGGTTTCAACTGCAAGCTGCTGTTCGAGATGGGCGAAGAGATCAGCTCGCCGGGCCTCGCACAGCTGTGCCAGCAGCACGGTGATTTGCTGAAAGCCGATCTGTTTATCGCCTCAGACGGTCCACGTCTGAACGCGGTGCAGCCGACCCTGTTCCTGGGCTCGCGCGGCGCCGTCAATTTTCGTCTTACCATCACGGCTCGCGACAACGCCTATCACTCCGGCAACTGGGGTGGCCTGTTGAGTAACCCCGGCACGCAACTGGCCAATGCCATTGCCTCGCTCGTAAATGCTCAGGGCGTGCTTCAGGTTGCGGCGCTGAAACCCAGTTCACTCACTCAGCAGGTGCGCGATATTCTCCGTCAGATTCACGTCGGCGGCATGCCTGGCGATCCCGAGATTGACAGGGACTGGGGCGAACCGGCACTTACCCCCACAGAACGCCTGTATGGCTGGAACACGCTGGAGGTGCTGTCTTTTCTCACCGGCAATCCTGCCCGCCCCATGAACGCCATACCGGGCGAGGCGACCGCGGTATGTCAGCTGCGGTTTGTGGTCGGCACCGACTGGGAAAATCTGGCGCAGCACGTCAGGAAACACCTTTCACAGCACGGCTTTGACAACGTGAACGTCGAGTTTATGCGCGGATCGCCTGCCACGCGGCTGGATCCCACCGATCCGTTAGTCGACTGGGTGCTGGCCAGCATGGCCGAAACCAGCGGCAAAACGCCGGCACTGCTGCCGAACCTGGGCGGTTCACTGCCTAATGAGGTGTTCTCCGACATTCTCGGCCTGCCCACGTTGTGGGTGCCGCACTCTTATCCCGCCTGCGGTCAGCACGGCGTGAACGAGCATATGCTGAAGTCAATTGCGCGCGAAGGCCTGCAGATCATGACCCGACTGCTGTGGGATTTGGGCGAACAAGGCCGCGAACTGGTCGCGAAGCATCGTCACCATGCCGGAGGTGCCGCATGAGCACACTTAATACCACCGCATCTCTGCACGCGAATAAACCCAGCCTGCACAAAACCCTGTTTGCCACCTGCATCGGTAATGCGCTGGAGTGGTTTGATATTGCGGTTTACGGCTTCTTTGCCAGCTATATCGCCCATGCGTTTTTCCCGACCCGCGATCCGTCCGTGTCGATATTGCTTACGTTCGGCAGTTTCGGTGTGTCTTTCCTGATCCGGCCGCTGGGCGCGATTGTGCTGGGCAACTATGCTGACCGCCATGGCCGCAAAAAGGCGCTACTGCTCTCCATCAATCTGATGATGCTGGGCGGTGCCGTGATTACGTTTATGCCGGGTTACGACAGTATTGGGTTGATGGCCCCTGTACTTATCCTGCTGGCGCGGCTGGTTCAGGGTTTTTCTGCCGGCGGCGAATTTGGCAGCTCGACGGCGTTCCTGGTGGAGCATTTTCCCGAGCGCAAAGCCTTTATCGCCAGCTGGCAGTTTGCCACTCAGGGGGCCAGTACGCTGATGGCATCCGCGTTTGGTCTGGGATTAACGAAAATCCTGACGGAAAGCGAGATTCAGGAGTGGGGCTGGCGCATTCCCTTTGCCTTTGGTCTGCTGATTGGCCCGTTGGGGATTTATATCCGCCGCCATGTGCATGAACCTGCCAGCTTTGCCACACATCAACCTGATGTTGCCCCACTTAAACGCCTGTTTGGCCGCCAGAAAGAGCTGATGTTGCTGGCGATTGGCCTGATGGTCATCTCCACGGCGGTTAACTACATGCTCAACTATGTACCGACCTATGCCACGCGCAATCTGCACCTGCCCGGCTTTGTGGCCTTTACCGCGACGTTAATGGCGGGTGTGATCCTGACTGTGGTGACGCCGGTTATGGGTCTGTGGGCAGAACGCATCGGCCGGGTTCCGTTGATGTGGGGCTCGCTGATTTTACTGATCGTCACCATCTATCCCGCCTTTAAGCTGGTCGTCAGTCACACCACGCCCATCACGCTTGTCGCGCTGGTCTGCTGGATGGCGTTGCTGAAATCGATCTACTTCTCAACCGTGCCGTCGGTCATGGCCGATCTGTTTCCGATGGGCACCCGCGCCAGCGGCATGGCGATCAGCTATAACATCGCAGTGACCGTATTTGGCGGATTTGCACCGCTGATCTGTTCGCTGTTAATCACGGCCACCGGCACCAGCCTGGCACCCGGCTATTACCTGATGGCCATGTCGGTGCTGAGCGGCCTGGCACTGCTGCGCAGCCAGAAGCGCGTGAAGTAGGAGAACAGGTGCACAGGGTTGTGCACCTGACGGATTTTACAAGGTGGCAGAAGTTTGGCTGTTAACGCTTCATTTGCTTCAATAACCCCAGCATCAGTCGGGCTGAGAAAGCTGACTGATTTTTCCTTTCTTTATACCTTGCTAAGAACCCCCCCGATTGCTGTCAACAATATTCATCCCCACCCACTTTAGAATGTAACAGTCTTCATAAAACCCGGTAATGGCTCAATGTGTGGTCTGCCACCCCGAAAACGGAACGGTAGAAAAGACGCATTAATACTGTAAACAAGATTAACTTACTCACATGAGGCATCGTCTTTATGCCGTCTGGCAAGCTGACGATAATGAAAAATAATGACCCAGTCACGATAAAGAAGCTCTGTGAACCATCATATTCTGCTGCGTTCCAGCAGCAAGACTTACGGAGAACCCACTAACAATTAACACGCACCGTTTTTATTCCAGTGATGGAACGGCAGAACAATAAGGATGCGTTCACCAATACGAGCAAAGGTTATTACAGCATTATTAAGAACAGCCCATATCGGAAGTATTTTTTAGCAGCATTAAAACTATCAGACCATGACTTTTCGCCTGGCCAGTGAGCCATCTTTCCTCCGCCTGAATATGCTGTTTGTCAGCGACCCGTTCGCCTTTTTCCTGTTGCGCGATTTGGCAGGGATCTGTGAATCATTTCAGATCGGCTTTAACTGTAAAATCTATCCCGTATTCTGTTTAACTCATCCCGGCTCTGTTAACCATTTTGATCTCGCTCAATGTTCTTACGCTTAATGTTGCCTACCCAGGCAGAAACCCGTTTTTTATTACGTGCAATCATGCAAACCTGCCATTATTCGGCCCTCCCTTGCTGAAGATGCAGTAGAAACACTGCGTAATTTACATTAAATACGGACAGACACACCATGCAGATCAAGTAGGTTTTACGTTAAAAATGAGGTGAAAATGGATACGTTATATGACTATATTTTTGCGCCCGACATGGGTATTTACCCTGATACATCCGAAGATCTCTCTGAAAAACTCATTGCGCTATTAAATATCAGCACGCAACAGAAAAAAGGCATTTATTTCCCCGCAGGCGTCTACCTTTTCTCGCAGGATATCCAGCTCAAATCGTTTAACTCACTGAAAGGTGATGTTACCGGCACGCTATTTCGCGGTATCAACAACAAACGCGCCGTCATGTTTGGTGACGGTCAATATGGCAATACCGTCGCTAACCTGACAATAGAGAATATTATCTTTGAGAATGCGACGCTGTATTTTTACGGAAGAAAAACCGGCATTAATGTTAACTATAATGTTTTTATTAATACGGTGAGCGATACTAACGTGGCCCAGTTAACCTGCTCAACAAAGGCTTACCTGATTAAGGGCAATGTTTTTATGCGTGGCCGGGGTTATCCCGGCGTGGCGATAAATACCTATGGCAATTCGCCCGGCCTGATAATCGAGCAAAATTTTCTGGGTTCAATAACGGACATTTCTGTTGCGGAAGCGTGGATTGATGCAACCACAAAAGCGATGCTGCTGACGCTTATCGCATTACGCACACGGGGGATAATGACATTTGATGATGAGCAGGGGCACTTTGTTGCCGGGTGGTACTCGACCAGCAATTTGAAAAAAGGGGTTTTCCGTAAAAATTTCTTTTCAGGTAGCACGACTCCCCGCTTGTATAATCCGGCCAGCGGTGAAAATGATATTGTCCGGGATCATGCTGTTTATATTAAAGCCTACGACCAGGTTGAAGTTGTTGAGAACTATTTTTCAGGCTGGCCTGCTGATGCGTCCGGTCAGTTGAAATTCCGTAATGCCCGAGGCCTCGTATTTGCCGGTAACTATCTAAAAAGTATCTCATTTGATGCACGTCCCTACGACGATTTAGCCGTTCAATGGCGCATCATGCAGGATACCTTTATATTCAATAATTATTTGAACGATGGAATGATTAGCTACTGGAGTAACATTTATGATACGCCAGAGAAACACATCACCGTTTCAAAGTATCTGGTGTTCTCTAATCTGTTTATTAATCGCAGCGAAGATTCTCAACTCATTGGCTCGCCTGGCCCTGGCGTCACCCTGTTCCCTGACGCTTTTCTTTGCGCGGAAAACCGCTTTGCCGACAGTGGAAAACGGGTGGTGGTAGCAGGCGTCATCGCAGAAATCCCCCTGCCAGCGATCATCGACCTGTTACCTGACTATGCGTTGCCCTATCTGAATCTTCAGCCGATCATGCCAGCCGTGTAGCCTCTCGCTTCGCCCCGGTACCGGCCGGGGTTTATTATTAGCCTGGGCCAGGCTGGACAGCCTGATTTACGCAATTCGAATGGGGCAGCAGGCCGTAGCAGTAAACTGGATGTCATTCCTTGCGTCTGGCAGGCGTCAGCGACGTGATCCCGTTAAGCTGATGATAACAGGCTTCCGGTAAAAAGAGGTCTTTCTGCTCTGCTACCGGACTGCATACTTTTCGGCGAAGCGCATGACATAGGGAAGATCGAGGTGCTATCACCGCTCAGTCAGCCTTTTTATGGGCAGATGCCGTAACAGGCTGGCAAACGACATACGCCTTGTCCCTCGCCACGAAGAGGCTGTTTTGCACGTTTAGCCGTCCCGATAACTACAGCCTTGCCCCCAAACGCAAAAACCCCCGCCGAAGCGAGGGTTTCAAATTTTGGTGCCCGAACCCGGAATCGAACCAGGGACACGGGGATTTTCAATCCCCTGCTCTACCGACTGAGCTATTCGGGCAACGGGGCGCATTAAACCCTATGCAGGCCCCAGCGTCAAACGCTTTTCACAAAAATGAAATCAACTGCCGCCTTTTCCATCAACCGCAGCAACATTGACCGCCGGTCCCGGTGGCGCATAACTCGGGTGCCGGATTTTCACGCTGTCTAACGCCGCCTGGCTGGCGGTTTTTCGCTGCTATTTTGCTTTATCCACGATTTATCGGCGCTCTTTTTACTAACTGTTTTTTTGCCATAAATCCGTCATCTGCGCTCATTACTCTTAAGATTATTCCTGGACAATCAAGAGCCGCATCATGCAGTTACCCGCCTCTGTGAATACTGTGGTTTCCGCCTCAAGTCGTTACGACGCGCGGGTGTTATGCATTGAGGTCCCTTTTGTCAGTCCGGAGACGGATAACCGTGCGGTGATGGCGCTGTTTGCCGAGCATAAAGATCTCATCGGTTTGCCCGTGGTAGAAAACGGCAAACCGTTTGGCATGATTAACCGCCACATCTTTTTGTCGCAGATGGCGCGGCCCTTCTTTCCCGAACTGTATGACCGTAAGAGCTGCATTGCCTTTATGGATAAGTTCCCGCTGGTGATCGACGTAGAAAACACGCTGGAAAGCGTGGCGCAGCAGGTGGTGGCCAATGGCGATAAGTCCGTCGCTGATGGCTTTATCCTGACGGAGAACGGGCACTATATTGGCATTGGTTTAGGGATCGATCTGATCCGCCGCGTCTCCGACTTACAGGCGCGCCAGCATCAGCAGATTTTACAAAGCATCGATTACGCGCGGGTGATTCAGGATGCAATGCTGGACCGATCCAACCAGCTAATCGCGACCCTGCTCGACGACTGGTGTCTATACTGGCAGCCCAGGGACGGCGTGGGTGGCGATTATTACGCCTTTCACCGTCATGATAACGGCTGGCTGGCGGTCATTGCCGACTGTACGGGCCACGGCATTCCTGGTGCCTTTATGACGGTAATTTTGCAGTCTGCGCTGGAAAATGCGCTACGCGAGGCCGATCTGCAGGCGCCTGCCCGCATTCTGCATGCGCTTAACCACCATATTAAACAAACCCTGGGACAGTTAAATGCGTCTCAGCAAACGTCACTCTCTAACGATGGCTGCGATGCCATCGTGCTGTCTGTCGATACCGAACTGCATCAGCTGCGTTGGGCCAGCGCCCGAACCCAGGCATTTATGCTCAGCAACATCAGTAACGAAATCATCGCGCTCAGCCAGGATCGCGTCGGCGTGGGGTATACCGATACGCCGGAGGATTATGACTGGCCGGAACAGAGCCTGGCATTTAATCGCGGCGATATGCTGTTTGTGCTGACGGATGGCGTCACCGATCAGCCGGGTGGCGAGCGCAATATTATGTTTGGCAATAAGCGCATTCAGTCACTGCTGATGCGCTATCAGCATTTGCCTATGGCGGAGTTATCGCTGGCGTTTCAGCAAGACTATTTAAGCTGGCAAGGTAATCAGGCGCGACGCGACGACGTCACCTGGTTTGGCTTTCGCTATTGATTGCACCGGGAAGAAAATGAAAAACGAATCACTCCGTGGTCTGCCGTTCAACACCGAATCGCAATCTGGTCTTATCGCGCTCCAGTACACCGGCTTTTTTTCGCCGCAAAACATCACGGCAATGGGTGAGGTGGTCAAACTGTTTCTGGAGAACCACGAGCAGTCACAGAAAGTGCGACGACGGCTGTTCTCCAGCTTTGTCGAGATCGCGCAAAACATCCTGCGCTACTCGCAGGACAGCCGGGCGCTGAGCCACAACGATCAGCTCTATCGTTTTGGATCGCTGAGCCTGCGCTATGATGGTGGGCGCTACTATCTGGAAAGTGCCAATCTGGTAGGCAGCGATGCCAGCGTTCAACTGCGTGGCGATCTGGACTCGTTACGGGTCATGAACGCAGACGAAATTAAACAAGCCTACCGCAGTCGGTTACGCGCAGAGAGTCCTGTCTGGAGCAAAGGCGCCAATATCGGCTTACTTACCCTTGCCCGCGACGTCAGTGAACCGCTGGAATACTGCTTCCAGCCACTGGAAGCCAGCGAGCTCTCTGCCTTTTGGCTAAAGGCGACAATCTGCCATGACTAAAGAATCCTCTATGCAAACCATTCATCTCACCGCCACCGAATGCACGCCCGCCGTGGAATTTGATTTTGCGGCCCAGCGATTTTCCCTGCGGGGCGAATCCTGGCCGGAAAATGCGGCCGCCTTTTATCGCCCGCTGCAAAGTGCACTGGAATCCTGGCAACCGCAGGCCAGCCAGCTGACTGAAGTCAATATCGACCTGAGCTATTTCAACAGCTCCAGCACCAAAATGCTGTTCGGGCTGTTCGATCAGTTCAACAGGCTGGCGCAGAACGGCTGTGAGATTGTGCTGAACTGGTTCTATGACGCTGAAGATGACGTGTCAGAAGAGTTTGGCGAGGAGCTGTCGCTGGATTTCACCGCCCTGACCGTCACATTACATGCGGAACAGCGCCAATGACGCACCTTAATGAGCTGTTTCTGGAAGAAACCCAGGCGCTGAACCATGCCAGCCATGTGGCGGCGCAGAGCTGTCTGCACGCCGAAGAGTACCGCCAGGCGCTGTCCGATCTTAATAACCACTATCAGCGGCTGATGCGCGAAACTTACCGGCTGATCTCGCGCAGCGATCGGGCCGAGCGTGAGTTAAACCGGGTGAATGAGCAGCTTATTGAGCTGACGAGAGAGCTGGAGTACAAAGCCACTCACGATCCGCTGACGAATGTCTGGAACCGCAGCGCCATTATTCAGCGCATCAGCGACACACTGACGCGAACCCCCGCCGCTCTGATCATTCTTGATATCGATTTTTTTAAACGGATTAACGACGAATATGGCCATCCCACCGGGGACAAAGTGATCTGCGAGCTGGTGCAACGTATCCAGCGCAACACACCGGACATTGCCAGCATCGGGCGCATTGGGGGGGAAGAGTTCACGATTATGCTGCCGGATACGTTCCTTGGGGAAGCGGTGATTGTCGCCGGGGCGATTCTCGCCTCACTGAACGCATCTCCCCTGGATGCGTTGCCCGAGCGGCTGGTCACCGCCAGCCTGGGCGTGAGTTGGGGCGCGGCGGGCTCCCACTTCGAAGCGCTTTATACGCATGCCGACGCCGCACTCTATGATGCTAAAAAGCACGGACGTAACCGGGTATTTTTCCGCTAGCGGGCCGGACGCTGGGCAACCTCAACGGGCGGTGGCGTGGTGGGCGGCAGGAAAATATGATCGAGAAGCTGCCGCATTACCGGCGCGGCCAGCACGCCTTCGCTGCCCCCATTTTCCAGGATCAACGCCACAGCCACCTTAGGATCGTTAAAGGGGGCGAAGGCGGTATAAAACGTATGATCGCGCAGCCGCACCGGGATCATTTTGGCATTGTAGGTCTGATTTTGTTTCAGGCTGAATACCTGCGACGTTCCACTCTTGGCCGCAATGCCATAAGGCGCGGTATGGAAATACTTGTAGCCTGTGCCGTTCGGCGCGTTAGCCATGCCAAACATCGCGTGACGCACCAGCGACCAGTAAGGGGAATGCGGATCGCCAATCTGCGCCTGCGGCAGTTTCGGCTGGTAAAGCTGCACGTGGTTGCCAAGCTGCGATTTCTCCAGCAGGTGCGGGGCAATGACTCTGCCATTGTTAATCAGCGCCACCAGCGCCTTTACCATCTGAATCGGCGTGGCAATCCAGTAGCCCTGACCAATGCCGACTGACACCGTATCGCCCTGATACCAGGGTTTCTTATGCACTTTCATCTTCCAGTCACGGCTGGGCAGCAGTCCGTTGTACTCTTCATTCAGATCGATGCCGGTGGACTGACCGTAGCCAAATTTACTGAGCATGGTGTGAATACGATCGATGCCCATCATAAACGCCACCTGATAGAAGAAGGTATCCGCCGACTCTTCGATCGCTTTAGTGACATCCAGCGTACCGTGACCGCTTTTTTTCCAGTCGCGATAGCGGCGGTCAGTACCGGGTAATGTCCAGGTGGGCCCGCCAAAAAAGGTGGTCTGTGGCGTAATGACGTGCGTGAGCAGCGCCGACATCGCCATATAGGGTTTTACCGTTGAGGCCGGCGGATACAGGCCCTGCGTGACACGGTTGATCAGCGGTAAATTTTTATCCTGCAGCAGCTTTTTGTACGCCTGATAGCTGATGCCCTTTACGAACGGATTGGGATCGTAGCTGGGGCTGGAAACCATCGCCAGCACTGAGCCGTCATGGGGATCTTCGACCAGCAACGCGGCGCGCTGCCCGACCAGCAGGCTTTCCGCGTACTGCTGCAGGTGCAGATCCAGCGTCAGCGTAATGTTTTTTCCCGCCACCGGCGGCACTTCTTTCAGCACCCGGACAATGCGCCCGTGGTTATCCACTTCCACTTCCTGATAGCCGGGTTTGCCGTGCAGCAGGGATTCGTAATAGCCCTCAATCCCCTGCTTACCGATGTTATGGTCGGCAGCATAGTTTTCAGCGATGCCCTCTGCGTTCAGCCGCTTGTAGTCGTTATCGTTGATTTTGGAAACATAGCCGATCACATGCGCGAGATCGGCCCCATAGGGATATTCCCGGTCCTGATAGGTATCGATGCTGACGCCGGTAAAACGGAACTGGTTAACCGAAAAACGCGCCACCTCTTCGTCTGTGAGTTCCTCTTTGAGAATGACGGGCTTATAGCGGCTGGTCTGATGCAGATCGTGCTGAAAGCGCTCGATATCTTCCGGGGTCAGATCAACCAGTGGCGTCAGTTCTTGCAACAGCGCCTTCATGTCCTCCACTTTGTACGGGGTAACCGTGATGTCATACCAGGTCACGTTGCGCACCAGCGGGATCCCGTTGCGGTCAAAGATCAGTCCGCGCGTGGGCGCAATGGGGATCATTTTGATGTCATTCTCGTTCGAGCGCGTCTGATAATAGCTGTGGTCGCGGACCTGCAGGCGATACAGGTTAAAACCCAGGATGCTAAAGCACAGGCAAACCAGTACAAACGCCATAGCGGCACGGCGGACAAACAACTTCTCTTCAGCGTCGAAATCACGGAAATTCATCAGGCAGGTATTTTCTGTATGGCGTGTTGTTATTAATTGTTCGGCTTCATGATAGTGACATCAGCCCGTCGTGCCAGCGCGAAGATGCACAAGCCTGATGAAAAGTGTGTCATTTAGTGAGAATGTTGCGAAATGGAAAACGGGAGAGGATCATCCGGCCGCAGATGCGCAGCCGGATAAAGGGGCCGATCAGCCACCGTGGGGATTAATCACCCAGCAGCACCGACTCCAGCGCGATTTTAATCATGTCATTAAAGGTGGTCTGGCGTTCTGCGGCCGTGGTCTGCTCGTGGGTACGGATATGGTCAGACACGGTACAGATGGTCAGCGCTTTCGCGCCAAATTCAGCGGCTACGCCGTAGATGCCTGCGGCTTCCATTTCCACACCCAGAATGCCGTACTTCTCCATCACGTCGAACATCTGCGGATCGGGCGTATAGAACAGATCGGCCGAGAAGATGTTACCGACGCGCGCCTCGACGCCCAGGTTTTTGGCCGCATCCACCGCGTTGCGCACCATGTCGAAGTCCGCGATAGCGGCAAAGTCATGGTCTTTGAAGCGCATACGGTTCACTTTGGAATCGGTGGATGCCCCCATGCCGATCACGATGTCACGCAGTTTCACATCGGGACGCACCGCACCGCAGGAGCCCACGCGGATGATTTTCTTCACACCGAACTCGGTGATCAGTTCTTTCGCATAGATGGAGCAGGACGGAATGCCCATGCCGTGGCCCATAACAGAGATTTTGCGGCCTTTATAGGTGCCGGTGTAACCCAGCATGCCGCGCACGTTGTTGACCTCAACGGCATCGTCCAGAAAGGTTTCTGCGATGTGTTTCGCACGCAGCGGATCGCCAGGCATCAGTACGACGTCAGCGAAATCACCCATTTCTGCGTTAATGTGAGGAGTTGCCATGATTCTCTATCCTTTTTAAAATTTCGCTGTTTTTACAGCATGTTCTTGCCGTAGTCCATGGGGGACAGGTCAAAATAGTGTGCAATCGTCTGGCCGATATCCGCGAAGGTATCGCGGTAACCCAGCGATCCCGGCTCGACCTTCGGGCCGTAAATTAAGATCGGAATATGCTCGCGCGTATGTTCCGTGCCTTGCCAGGTCGGATCGCAACCGTGGTCGGCGGTGAGGATCAAAATATCATCCTCTTTGACCAGCTCCATCAACTCTGGCAAGCGGCGATCGAACAGCTCCAGCCCGCCTGCATAGCCTGCTACATCGCGACGATGGCCCCAGGTAGAGTCGAAGTCTACGAAGTTGGTAAACACAATCGCCTGATCCGGCGCGGTTTTCATTTCCTGGATGGTGGCATCAAACAGCGCATCCAGTCCGGTGGCTTTGACTTT
Organism: Pantoea sp. SGAir0183; assembly: GCF_043545505.1. Classification (NCBI taxonomy): domain Bacteria; kingdom Pseudomonadati; phylum Pseudomonadota; class Gammaproteobacteria; order Enterobacterales; family Erwiniaceae; genus Pantoea; species Pantoea sp. SGAir0183. The sequence goes on along the minus strand of NZ_CP028053.1, from coordinate 769,330 downwards.
TTTGGTGATGCCCTGCTCCGCGTAGATGTCGGCAATTTTACCTACCGAAATCACATGACCGCCCTTCTCATCCACCAGCTTCTTCAGCATGGTAGGCGATGGTGGCTCCACGGCCAGATCGTGACGGTTACCGGTGCGCTCAAAGCTGCCGGCTTTGTCACCCACGAACGGGCGGGCAATCACGCGGCCAATGTTATAACCGCCTTCCGTCAGCTCCTCGCGCGCAATTTCACACAGCGCATACAGGCGATCTAAGCCGAAGGTTTCTTCATGGCAGGCAATCTGAAACACGGAATCCGCCGAGGTGTAAAAAATCGGCTTGCCCGAAGCCATGTGTTCTTCACCCAACTGGTCGAGAATAACCGTACCGGATGAGTGACAGTTACCGAGATAACCCGGCAACTCGGCCCGCTCAACCAGTTTATCCAGCAGCTCCTGCGGAAAGCTGTTCTCTTTATCGCTGAAGTAGCCCCAGTCGAACAGAACAGGCACACCGGCGATTTCCCAGTGGCCTGACGGCGTATCTTTACCGGATGAGCGTTCGCTGGCGTAAGCGTAAGCGCCTTTTATCTCAGCGTCAGGGTCCAGTCCCGGCGGGAAACGCCCGGTAGAAAGCTCGGCCGCTTTGCCCAGACCTAACGCGGTCATATTCGGTAAGTGCAGCGGTCCTTTACGGCCCTGATCCGCTTTACCGTTAAAACAGGCTTCTGCGATATGACCTAACGTATCGGAACCTGCATCGCCGAATTTGTCGGCATCTTTGCTGGCGCCGATTCCAAAGGAATCCAGCACCATAATAAAAGCACGTTTCATGCCAGTCTCCTGCGCTAACGCGCGCGACAAGTCAAAAAAAAGCGATCAGATCAGTATACCCGAATCGTCTCCGGTATACAGTCTGTTATCCGCGTTATCCCGCTTCAGTCACACGGCGATAAACCACCGGTGTGGTCGCCGGGGCGCTGTCCCCCAGAGTGATGGCCGCTTTGACAGCGGCGGCGGCCTGCTGCCAGTGCGCTTCGCTGCTGGCATGAATAACCGCCAGCGGGCGTGAAGCGTCCACCCGCTCGCCCAGCGTGATCATGTCGCTTAAGCCCACGCTGTAATCAATGGCGTCGCTGGCGCGCTGACGTCCACCGCCCATCGCAACCACCGCCATGCCTAACGCGCGGGTATCCATCTGCGTGACGTAACCTGCGCCATCGGCATAAACCGCTTTGCTCATCACAGGGGCTGTGAGGTAGCTGTCGTAGCGCTCAACGAAATCGGTTGGGCCACGTTGTGCTGCCACCATGCGGGCAAATACCTCTGCGGCTTTGCCGTTATCCAGCACGGCGAGAAGTTGTTCACGGGCGTCGGTTTCGTTAGCCGCCAGTTTGCCGGAAATCAGCATTTCGCTGCACAGGGCCAGCGTCACGTCCAGCAGGCGCGGATTGCGCTGCTCACCCGTCAGGAAGCGCACGGCTTCGCGCACTTCCAGGGCATTGCCCGCCGAAGAAGCCAGGACCTGATTCATATCTGTTAGCAGCGCCGTGGTACGGCAGCCCGCGCCATTCGCCACGCCCACAATGGCCTGCGCCAGACTCTCAGAGGCTTCCCAGGTCGGCATAAAGGCGCCGGAGCCGACTTTGACATCCATCACCAGCGCATCCAGGCCTTCGGCCAGTTTTTTTGCCAGGATCGAAGCGGTAATCAGCGGAATGGAATCCACGGTGGCGGTGATATCGCGGGTCGCGTAAAAACGTTTATCCGCCGGTGCCAGCGAGTTAGTTTGCCCGATGATGGCCACACCAACCTGCTTGATGGTCTGGCGGAAATGGTCATCGCTGGGGAAAATGTCAAAACCGGGAATCGCCTCCAGCTTATCCAGCGTACCGCCGGTATGGCCCAGTCCGCGTCCGGAGATCATCGGGATATAGCCGCCACAGGCCGCCACCATGGGTCCGAGCATCAGCGAGGTCACATCGCCCACGCCGCCCGTGGAGTGCTTGTCGACCACCGGCCCGTTCAGATTCAGTGAAGCCCAGTTCAGGACGGTGCCGGAATCCCGCATCGCCATGGTCAGCGCAACGCGCTCCGGCAGTGACATATCGTGGAAATAGATGGTCATTGCCAGTGCGGCAATTTGCCCTTCGGACACGCTGTTATCGCGCACCCCGTTGATGAAGAAACGAATTTCGTCTTCAGTCAGCGCCTGGCCGTCACGTTTTTTTCGAATGATTTCTTGTGCGAGGTACAATGTCGCCCCCTTACGTCAGGGAAAGAGGAGAAGAGGCGGCCGTGAGCCGCCCGGATGAATCAGTAACCCGACTTGCTGGTGTCGCTGCTGTGCCCAAGCGTGTTGAGCAGATTTGCCAGCAGGCTGGAGGCACCAAAACGGAAATGGCGGGCATCGGCCCAGTCGGCACCCAGCGTGTCATCCGCCAGTTGCAGATAGACAGCGGCATCTTCAGCGGTGCGAACGCCGCCTGCCGGTTTGAAGCCAACCTGCGCTTTCACACCTTTGTCGCGAATGACGCTCATCATGATCTGCGCCACTTCCGGCGTGGCGTTGACCGGCACTTTACCGGTTGAGGTTTTGATAAAGTCAGCCCCGGCATCAATCGCAATTTCAGAGGCCTGACGAATCAGCGCTTCCTGCTTCAGTTCGCCGGTTTCGATAATAACCTTCAGTAAAACGCCGGCTTCCGCACAGGCGGCTTTGCAGGCCTTGACCAGATCAAAGCCGACCTGCGCATTGCCTGCCATCAGCGCGCGATAAGGGAAAACCACATCCACTTCATCAGCGCCGTAAGCGATGGCGGCACGGGTTTCGGCCAGCGCAATCTCAATATCGTCATTGCCATGCGGGAAGTTGGTTACGGTGGCAATGCGCACGTTAGGCGTGCCCTGCTCACGCAGCGTTTTACGCGCCACGGGAATGAAACGCGGATAAATACAGATGGCAGCGGTGTTACCCACCGGAGATTTCGCCTGATGACAGAGCGCGATCACTTTCTCGTCGGTGTCATCCTCGTTCAGCGTGGTTAAATCCATCAGTTTCAGGGCGCGCAGGGCCTGCTGTTTAATATCGGTCATGGTGATCTCCAGAACATCGGGTAAACGTTCGCCCACCCTTGAATGTGATAATATTAACAATGATAACGGCCATTTTTTGTGCACCAAATCACATAAAAGTATGAAACGTCTGCAAATACTCAGCGAAATTTAGATTATCTGCAAAGTATGGCGCAAGGCAGCCAGTATAAGACAGCGACAGGGATGTTACTATTATAACATTTCACCAGGACATGATGTGACGGCGGGAATTATGTGAGCGAAAACAGCGCATGACTGTTGTGCCATAACGCGTCGGCGATTTCGGCGGGCGGCTCGTCACGCAGTTCACACAACACCTGCCAGACTAAAACGGCGCGCTCGGGCCGGTTTGGCTGGCCCTGGTAGCCGTTCAGCGGCATATCAGGCGCATCGGTTTCCAGCAGCAGCGACGAGAGCGGTAAACGGGCAATCGTCTGCCGGGTTTTACTGGCTCGGGGATACGTAATCGTGCCGCCTACGCCAATCGCATAGCCGAGCTTAATAAACGCCTGCGCCTGCTGCAGGCTACCGGCAAAACCGTGTACGACGCCGCGCCGTGGCACAGCCTGACGACGCAGATGCAGTGCCAGCTGATCGTGCGTGCGGCGCGAATGCAGGATCACCGGCAGATCGTAACGTTTCGCCAGCTTCAGTTGCGCATCCAGGAAACAGGTTTGCTTATCAAACTGCGGATCGTCCCGATACAGATCCAGGCCGATCTCACCGAGGGCCACCAGCTTTGGGGGCCGCTGTTGTAACAGGCTTTCAAGCTGAGCGAGGTGCTGCTCATCGTGCTGCTCCGTCACAATCGGATGCAGGCCGAGTGCGGCATATAACGCGCGGTGCTGCCGGGCTAACTGGCAAACAAGGTCAAAGCGCCCTGCCTCGACCGATGGCACAATAATTTTTTCTACGCCCGCGTCCGCAGCCTGGCGCAGACTGACGTCGGCCGCGTCCACAAACGGCGGAAAATCAAAGTGACAGTGGGTATCAACAAACCTCATGTCAGCGGACCCTCGCCATAAGTGCCATCGTTGCCGGTCAGCGGGATGACCGGAGCGATATCCCCCGGCTCATTTGCCACCGGCGCAGAAGGGACCACAATATCCAGCCCTGTGTGGGGCTCGGCATCGCTCAGCCATTGCCCCAGCGTGGCAATAAAGTAGCGACCACAGCGGCGCCCCAGATGGTAATCCTGATTCAACGCGGCAATACGACTGCCCAGTGCGTTACTGGCTAACACGCGCGGCGGGAAGATTTCGATGATACGTAAATCGCCCGGCGGCTTTTCAATAAACTGCTGGGTTTCGCGATAGGTCTGCTCGTGATGGTGCAGAATCTTGATCATTGGCTGCAGCGCCCCGCCGCTGAACCAGCGTTCCATACGGGTCACCCAACGGGGCACATCGAACATCTGCGACGGCACGGTACGGATGACCACAATGGTATCGGCCCCGCGTTTTGCCGCTTCGCGCACGGGAATCGCATCGCTGACGCCGCCATCCAGATAGCTTATGCCTTCCAAATCCACGCCCAGACGGTAAAAGCCCGGAATGGCGCTGGAAGCCTTAATAATATCCAGCCAGTTACTGGCTGTGGGGGCAAAGTAACTGGGGGCATAATCATCACTGCGACAGGCGCACATGTAAAATTGCCGCCCCGAAGCAAACAAGGTTTCGGCGCTGGTCATGGCCAGCGGAAATTCGCTGCGGGTGATATCAATTAACCAGTCGAGATCGATAAGATTACCGCCGCGCAGGAAACGCACGGGGTCAAAGAACAGCTTACTGGTGGTATAGCGGGTAATTACCCGACGTGCATAGCCCGGCTGGCCGCAGACATAAGCGGAAAGGTTCTGCGCACCAGCAGAAGAGCCTAACAGCAACTGAAAGGGATTGAATTTTGCCCGCTGGAACTCATCCAGAACGCCTGCTGTGAAAATGCCGCGCTGGCCGCCGCCCTCGCACACTAAGGCAATCTTGTTGGCTTTAAACGGTGTGAGCGCAAGGGGTTCAATGGCCCCGAGCGTCACGGGAATACGTATACCCAATGTACCGACCTCAGAGTGGGATCCCGAAATACGAATTAAGAGAATGCAGGGAGTTAATTGTGGGTCGATACTAGCACGGAGAACCAGCCAGAGTGTCCATTAATTGTGCTATTAGCGTTGCGCTTTTTAACACTTCGTTGCGAATATGAAGCATCCTTTGCTTCACACTACCTTTCGCGACAAATAACTGGTCTCCGTTTAACGCTGACTATGCCAGCGTTAACCTGTCTGGGTCATCGCTATAGCTTTTTACGGCCAGTAAACAAGCTGATGAGGAACAGAATAATACCCACCACGAACACGACTTTCGCTGCCCATGCTGCGGTACCGGCCAGGCCACCAAAACCTAATGCAGCGGCGATCAGTGCAATCACCAGAAAAATAATGCCCCAACGAAACATAAGCCTCTCCTTAACCATTTTTAATATTGAACTGCTTGTTTCATCCCAGGATGGGTATTCTTATTAGTGCGGCCCGGACAGAGGCCGCACGGAGTCATGTTAAGACTTGACCTTCAGGTCGTTTTTAACACTTTTTACGCCTTCGATAGCTTTCGCGATGCTCTCGGCACGATCGGACTGCGCCTGGTTCGCCACTTCACCTGAGAGCTGTACCACACCGTCGGTGGTTTCAACTTTCACGTTACGTGAAGGAACCTTGTCATCTGCTAATAGCTTAGCTTTAATTTCGCTGGTTGTGGCAGCGTCACCGGCATAACCTTTCATGGACTGCTTTTTCACGTCTTTTACGTGCAGCTTGTCACTAACGGATTTCACGCCTTCGACTTTCTTCACCACGGCCACGGCTTTTTCCGCCTGATCTTGTGAAGTCACGAAACCGCTCAGCGTCACCACGCCGTTGTGGGTTTTGACCGAAATATCGGTGCTCTTAATCGAGTCGTCATCCACCAGCGCCGCTTTCGCTTTCGCGGTCACCGCGCTGTCGTCCATAAAGCCACCGACTTTCTTCATTGAGCTGTCGATTTTCGCGCCCGCGCTGTCAGCGGTTTGTGACGCTTTCTGAGACGCGGACTCTTCTGCAAAGACGTTTCCGCTTAACAGTGCGGTACCTACCATTGCAGCCATTAATGTTTTAGTAAGCTTAGTTGTGTGCATCGATATCATCCTTCTATCTGTTAATTCGCCCCAGACTGTGGGCGCAAGAGCAGCAAACAACGCTACTGCGGCACAGGACGCATGGAGAAATAAGTCTCTTTAACCGTCCGATGAAATAAGGATAGTCGGGATTTGGCACTTTGCTCGGGTAACTGGTTGATCGTGCGTCAAAAGCGAGGAAAAAGCGTGTTTTAGGAGGGTTCTGTATCGTGGGAAACCGGGCCATTCCCAGGGAGAATGGCCCGGAAAACGCGATTAGTGCTCGCGGGTTTTGCGGAAAATGACGTCAGGATACCGCTCCTGAGTGATGTTCAGGTTCACCATTGTTGGGGCGATATAGGTCAGATTATCACCGCCATCCAGCGCGAGGTTGACCTCGTTTTTACGCTGGAAATCTTCAAATTTTTTGGCGTCTTTGCATTCAACCCAGCGCGCCGTCGACACGTTAATCGCCTCATAGATGGCTTCGACGTTGTATTCGCTCTTCAGGCGCGCCACCACCACGTCAAACTGCAGCACACCGACCGCACCGACAATCAGGTCGTTGTTATGCACCGGGCGGAACACCTGCACTGCCCCCTCTTCCGACAGCTGGACTAATCCTTTCAGCAGCTGTTTCTGCTTAAGCGGATCGCGCAGGCGGATACGGCGGAACAGTTCGGGGGCGAAGTTCGGAATCCCGGTAAACTTCATGTTTTCACCCTGCGTAAAGGTGTCGCCGATCTGAATGGTGCCGTGGTTATGCAGGCCGATAATGTCGCCCGGATAGGCTTCTTCCACATGCGAACGGTCGCCCGCCATAAAGGTCAACGCATCCGAAATCACTACATCTTTGCCGGTACGGACCTGACGCAGCTTCATGCCTTTTTCATAACGCCCCGACACGACGCGCATAAAGGCCACGCGGTCACGGTGTTTCGGGTCCATGTTGGCCTGAATTTTAAACACGAAGCCCGTGAATTTCTCTTCTTTGGCTTCAACGGTGCGGGTATCGGTCTGGCGCGGCATAGGGCGCGGCGCCCACGCCACCAGGCCATCCAGCATATGATCTACGCCGAAGTTACCCAGTGCGGTTCCGAAGAACACCGGCGACAGCTGACCGCTGAGAAACGCGTCCAGTTCAAACTCGTGTGATGCGCCCTGCACCAGCTCCAGCTCGTCACGCAGCTGCGAGGCCAGCTCTTCCCCGACGGCCGCATCGAGGTCAGGGTTGTTCAGGCCCTTAACGATGCGGACTTCCTGAATCGTGTGACCTTTACCGGTCTGATACAGGTAGGTTTCGTCCTTGTAGAGATGGTAAACGCCTTTAAACAGCTTGCCGCAGCCAATCGGCCAGGTGATGGGCGCGCAGGCAATTTTTAGCTCACTTTCCACTTCATCCAGCAACTCCATCGGATCGCGGATATCACGGTCAAGTTTGTTCATAAAGGTCAGGATCGGCGTATCGCGCAGACGGGTTACTTCCATCAGCTTACGGGTACGATCCTCGACGCCTTTCGCCGCATCGATCACCATCAGGCAGCAGTCGACCGCCGTCAGCGTACGATAGGTATCCTCGGAGAAGTCTTCGTGCCCCGGTGTATCCAGCAGGTTTACCAGGCTGTCACGATAGGGAAACTGCATAACGGAGGTAGTAATCGAAATACCACGCTGCTTTTCCATCTCCATCCAGTCGGATTTTGCGTGCTGGTTAGAGCCACGGCCTTTTACCGTACCGGCGGTCTGGATAGCCTGTCCGAACAGCAGAACTTTTTCGGTGATGGTGGTTTTACCGGCATCCGGGTGCGAGATAATCGCGAAGGTGCGGCGGCGTGCCACCTCTTCTAAAAAGGGATTAGACATGAGTGAATTCTTCTCAACGTAGCCACGCACTCTCAGGCGCGGCAGATAAATCACGGTGGCCGGCAGAATTTTACCGGCGAGTAAACGGTGCCAGATGCGACTTTCTGTCGTCGCGTGATGAGCGCAAAGTTACATTGGCGTGATTCCGGTTACCTGGTCAACTTTAAGGCGGCATAGCATACAATATTTTGCGCTATTGGCCTACAGCGGACGGAAGAGAAAGTCGCGCCACCGGCAAACAGCGGGTCACCGTGCAGCAGATGGCTGCTGGTGAAGCCAACGCGGGGGAAATGACGCCGGGTTTTCTCCCGTCTTTACGTTATTCATCCCGCCGCCTCGCCAGCGGGTTAATCCACCAGCTCAATGCCCAGACTTTCCAGCAGGCAAACCGCCTCCAGCCGCGAAAAGCGGGCTTTTTCGACTGTGTTGTTAAAGATGTTGATGGCGTAATGCCAGGATTCCGTCAGATCGGCCCCGCGCAGCACGGTGTGATGAAACAGGCTGCCCGTCATGTCACATTCGGTCAGCGTGGCACCCGTTAAATCGCACTCTCTGAAATCCACCTCGATCAGTTTGCATCCTTCCATTTTCACGCCGTGTAGCCGCAGACCAAAAAACGATCCGCTGGTCAGGATACACGTTGAAAAGTGCAATTCATGGTCCAGGTAAAAATCAGGCCACCAGGCTTTCGTCCAGTCCATGCCGGTCAGCTTGCAGTCGTTAAAGTGAACGCCAAAGAAGCGGGTGCCGGACGGATCGACCAGACTGAGGTTACAGTGCGTAAAGACGCAGTTAATGAATTTACAGGCTGAAAAGCGCGCCGAGGTAAAGTTAACGTGCGTAAATTCACAGTCTTCAAAATGCGCCTGCGTGAGCACCCGTTCGCTGAGATCGCAGGTGGTAAAACACGCATCATAGTATTCAGTGTTGCTTTCCAAAGATTGCATTTTTACGCCATCCTCTTTCGTGCGAAGACACAGGCCCCGCTCCGCATAGTAAACCCCGGCCAGGCACACCAGTGTAATGCTGTTCATGCTTCCTGACGCGATTATGGCCTTACCTTATCACCGGGACGGGAAAAAGCGGTTGCCGGACAGTAGCAGAACGCCGCAGAACGCGGTCCACTGACGGATCCGGGCCGACTAGATAAACCGCCTTCACGCCCGCGCGTCCGGCACAACCTGGCTCAGATACAGGCAGAAAAGCAGACCACAATGATAATCGCTCGCATTCAAGAGTTGAAATAATTCTTTTTAAATCAATCAGATAAAATGGTATTTTTTTAACAAAACGCTTCACATTTCTTATAAGCCTGATGCATAATTCATCACTTATCACCTGTCTATTTACAATGAAATAAGGACGCGGCCATGCTGACTGCTGAAATGACTGGGCGTTTAAACGACCAGCTGAACCTGGAATTTTTCTCCGCGAATCTCTATTTACAGATGAGTGCGTGGTGCAGCGATAAAGGCTATGAGGGCGCAGCGTCCTTCCTGAAAATGCACTCACGTGAAGAAATGGAACACATGCAGCGCCTGTTTAACTACCTGAGCGATACCGGTGCGATGCCGGTGCTGGGTACCATCGCAGCCCCGCCTGTTGCCTACAATTCACTGAACGAAGTGCTGATTCAGGCGCTGGATCATGAAAAGCTGATCACCAGTAAGATTAACGAGCTGGCCCATGTGGCAATGACCACCCAGGACTATTCGACCTTCAACTTCCTGCAATGGTACGTTGCGGAACAGCATGAAGAAGAGAAGCTGTTTAAAACCGTACTGGACAAACTGGCGATGGTCGGCGAAGGCGGCAATGGCCTGTTCCTGGTAGATAAAGACCTGGGACGCATGAGCACTGAAACGCACTCAGCCTGAATACAAACCGGCCCACGCAGGTGGGCCGGTGGTTATCGTAACGAACCCTACCGGTCTGACACGTTACGGCTTATGCCAGCCGATAGCATGACGTCATTTCACCGTTGATCCACAACGTACGTTTCTCACCCGGCGGTAAGATAACCGTCATTTTCCGCCATGCTGGCAGATAATCCCCGCGCTTCCCGACCGTCAGATCCAGCCGCGACGCGCTACTGGTTAACGTCCAGCTCAGCCAGAGTGCATTGCCCTGGCGCCAGCCGTGCGATTCGCCGTCATCGTCAAACAGCTCACCGTGGGTTGTGGCGTTGCCCGGCGCAGGCCATACCTGCAGTTCACGCACGTTGTCACGTTGCGCACTGGTGGTGGTTTCACACTGGCCAAGCGGAAGCGCGGCACCTGCGCGCACCAGCAGCGGCAGGCGATCCAGCGGTGCATCCAGCGTAACTGTTTGTCCGCCCGCCAGCCAGTTGCCGTTATGCCAGTCATACCAGCCGTGTGGATTCTCGGGCAGATATACGGATCGGGTACGCGCGTCCTGCTCCACAACGCTGGCGACCAGCAGGTCGCGTCCCAGCATAAAGTCATCGCACTCATCATAGGTCCGTGCATCGTTCTCATGGTCCAGGAAAGTCGGACGCAGCATCGGTTCATCGTGCGCGCTGGCCTGCCATGCCAGCGTATACAGATACGGCATCAGCCGGTAACGCAGGCGAATCGCCTCACGGATCATTGGCGTGGCTTCCGGATACATCCACGGCTCATTCACGGTGTGATCGTCATTCCATGAGTGAATGGTAAAACGCGGATGCATAACACCATTCTGAACCCAGCGCACAAACAGCTCCGGATCCGGTTTATCTCCGGCAAAGCCGCCGACATCGTGCCCCACGTTAAACAATCCTGACAGGCTCATCCCCAGTCCCATGCGGATGTTGTAGCGCAGGGTCTGCCAGTTGGTCCGGTTATCCCCGCTCCAGGTCTGCACATAGCGTTGCATACCGGCACAACCCGAACGGGAAATCAGGTACGGGCGTTTTTCCGGGGCAAAACGCTGTTGGGCTTCCAGCGAGGCGCGCATCATCAGCAACGGCATGACCGGACGAATATGCTTAATGGCAATCGGCTGGCCGAAGCCATGACAGCGCGCTTCGCCGTCCCAGACTTCATATTCATTGTTGTCGTTCCAGGTCGCGTCGATGCCTTTTTTCAGCAACTGCTCCGTGACGTTTTCCTGCCACCACGCCACCGTTTTGGGATGGGTGAAATCCAGATGCGAACCTTCGTCGTCCCAGAACACGGAGCGTTCTGGCTGATCCTGCTCAGAATCGCGGATAAACAGCCCCTGAGCCGCCACCTCGTCATAGCGCGGATGATCCTGTAACAGACAGGGTTTGATATTGGCTGCCAGCTTCATCCCGGCATCATGGAACGCGGCGGTCATCGCCTCGGGATTGGGCACTTTGTCGTAGTTCCAGTTAAAGACATAGCGCTTGTTATTAATCGAGGTATAACCGGATGACAGCTGGAACGAATCACAGGGGATCTCATGCTCACGGCACAGCTGGATGAAGGAGAGCAGCTGATGTTGCGCATCCGGCGCATCGGTGTAGTGCATGGTGGATCCGCTGTAGCCCAGGCTCCATTTCGGCTGAAAGAGCGTTCGGCCCGTCAGGCGCACAAACGCCTTGGTCACATCCAGCAGCGTCGGCCCCAGCATCATGTAGTAATCCAAATCGCCCGCCTCTGCACGATAGCGGCGATAAGGCAGATGGTAATTATCCAGCTCATTGCCCAGATCGAGCCAGCTACTGGAAAGATTATCGTAAAACAGCCCAAAACTGACGCCGTCGCGCTGGGTCAGCGTGAAGGGAATATGTTTATAGAGCGGATCGGTACTGGCCGCGTTATAGCCCATCGCATCCAGATTACGCATCTCATAGCGGCGATTAACCCGGTTAAGATCCCCGCTCTTTTCGCCCAGGCCATACACCCGATCCTGCGGCTGACGGCGCTGGTAATGTTCAACGCCATCGCCATGCATGTTCAGCAGATAAGCCCCGGTATGACGATCGGCCGCCAGCGGCTGCCACTCGGTACCATCGAAATGCTCCCAGCTAAGGTACAACGGCGAATGCACCGTCACGCGCAGCCGGTCGGTGGCCAGGCGAACAAACTGCGCCCCCTGTTCAAAGGTGAATGCGGGCAACGAAAAGCCTTCCAGCGATTCCCGATCGCGCCCCTGCCAGGGCACGTCATCCTGAGGCGCAATGCTCCAGGTCCGGTTTAATGCCAGCTCCCCGTCGCGTTTTAATAACACGCGCATCAGCCCGCTTTCCAATACGTAAATACGTAAAAAGTGACGCTGCTCGGTTTTCAGTTCGACGAAATGCGCTGCCTGCTGATGGAGCGTCCATGTCTTAAGCGTTTTCATCAGGTTATCCTCAATTTTTAGCAATATTCTGGCGGCGTTCGGCGATAAACATCACCAGGAAAACCGCGCCAATCAGGTCAAAGAAACCCATGGCAATAAACAGGGGATTGAAGCCAATCGTGTCGGCGGTGACGCCGATAATCAGCGAGAAGATAAAGCTGGCGATCCAGGCGCAGGATCCGCGCATGCCGTTGACTGTCGCCATCTGGCGGCGATCAAAACGCTCTACCACCAGCGCACTCAACATGCAGGAGATCACCTGATGACCGAAGCCACCAATGGAGATCAGCGCGATGGCCAGGTAGGGATCTTTAACCAGCGTCATTAACGCCAGCGAGATCATCAGCACCGCACCGGTGATCGAACTGGCGACGATCGAGTTCACCCGGGTGCAGCCAAACCAGCGCACATAGATTTTGGTCAGATAACCACTGGCTACGCTGCCAATATCTGCCGCCAGGAAGGGCAGCCAGGCAAACATCACGATCTGTTTCAGATCCATGCCGCGTTGATTGGCGAGGTAGAGCGGCACCCAAAAGCTCAGCACGGCCCAGGCGGGTTCGGCTAAAAAGGCCGGAATGGCAATGCCATAGAATTTCTTTTCTTTGCCGATGACTTTCAGCGCGGTAAAGAACGGTAACTTTTCACCGATGACTTCCTTGTCCTGCGTAATAAAATCCCGCTCTTCATCCGACAAACGAGGATGGCGTTCCGGTGAGTGATAACCCCACCACCAGAGCGCGACCCAGATAAGGCCAAGGCCGCCGGTCAGCAGGAACGCGCCCTGCCAGCCAAAGGAGATATGGGCGACATAGATGATGGGCGGTGCCAGCATCGCGCCAATAGAGAACCCCACGCCCGCCCAGCCTGCCGCAACCGGACGTTCCTTTTTCGGAAACCATTCGCCGATGGCCTTGGCGTTGGCCGGCGTCGCCGCCGCTTCGGAGGCACCCATCACAAAGCGCAGCAGCGCCAGATGTAGCCAGCTTCCCGCCCCGGCGTGCAGCAGGCAGGTGATCGACCAGATGACGGCGCAAATCAGAAAGCCCATCTTCAGACCGATGACATCGATTAACCAACCGCACACGGGCTGAAACAACGTGTAGGCCAGCTGGAAGGCGGCAACGACCCAGGAATATTGCTCGGTGCTCATATTCAGGGTGTTTTTCAGTTCAGGGGCCAGAATGCCCAGGGAGTTTCGGGTGATGTAGTTCACCGTCACGCCAAGCAGAAACATGCCCAGCATCCACCAGCGCAGATTTTTTATGATCCGCAGCGGGCGCGATGCGCTGCGGGCAGAGGTTGAGTCGAGACTCATGATGACGCTCCTGTAGCCAGTGATTATCACGTTGCCGTGAACAAACTTCTCTCTGCCCCGACCTTAAAAAAGCGCAAAACGTGGGTACAGCCAATTTTTTGCAACTCTTTTCATGGCAAGCTTGCAGCACAACAAAAATGTCCGTTCACACCAGAAAGGACACGATTCAGCACTTTATGAAAAATTTTTTATTTGCAGACTTGAGGGCGATCACAGAATGAAACAAAGCTTAAAAGTGAGCGAAATTGCCGCCCTGAGCGGTGTGTCGGTGAGCACGGTTTCACGCGTTCTGGCCGGCAAAGCCAACATTCGCCCTGCCACGCGCGACAAGGTACTGCGTATTGCCCAACAGCAAGGTGTGCTGGACAACCTGCACCATGGCCGGCTGCTGCTTAATGACCTGATCGTGTTTGCGCCGCCGCGTGCCTTCGATATCCGTACGGATATTTTCTATTACAAGGTGATCCAGGGGATCAGCGAAGCCGTGAAACCACACGATGTCCGGGTGCGCTACTGCCCGCTGGAAGAAGTCGACAGCGATGCGGCACTGTTTATCGATAAGATGCAGCAGACCGAAGCTGCGCTGGTGATTGGTATTGATGATGAACATATCCATCAGCTGGCCGCTGAAATGCACAAGCCCTGCGTGCTGATTAATGCCCGCGACCGCCGGATGCGCCTGCCGTCGGTCTCCCCCGATCATCATCTGATTGGCGAGTTCTCAGCACGCTATCTGTTTGAACAGGGCCACCGGCAAATCCTGTCGCTGCACTGCCTGCGGCGCTACACGATGGAGCAGCGGCTACAGGGCGTCCGTGATGCCTGGCATGCCATGAATCTGCGCTTCGACAGTCGTCAGCATCTGCTAACGCTGAACAGCTTTAGCAGCAATGACGCCCGCGACCGGCTGAGCGACTACCTGCGCCATTGCCCTCAGGCGCAGCGGCCCACGGCCATTCTGGCCAGCGGCGATTATATTGCCGCCGGGGCGGTTCAGGCGTTACAGCAGGCGGGCCTGCGGGTGCCGGAGGATGTGTCGGTGATGAGCATGGATGGTTTTAACCTGGCGACCGTTCAGGAGATCCCCTTAACCTCGGTACAGGTGCCACGCGATGAGCTGGGCGAAGCCGCGGTGAGAATTCTTCAGTCGCTCCGGTTAGATCCGGATCTTCCTCCGGGTAACCTGCTGCTGAACGGCAAACTGGTGGTGCGCGATTCGGTACGCCGTATCCGGGATAATCCGGGCCATGCGCCGGTCCAGCAGTACGGGCTTTACAGTTGAAGCCGTTTGCTAAAGCGTCAGACAAAACTCTCCCAGCGGGATGACAGCGTGAAGTGACGCTGCCAGCACAGCGCACTACCCGCACGGGCCATCAACTGCTGACACTGTTCGGGTGCGACGAAGGCGGGGATCACCTGCTCGGCTCCGCAGTGTTTTATCAGGGCCAGTTGATCGTCCAGCGGCGGATGAACGTTCCAGGGCAGCCACTGCGCCAGCCCGTTTTGCAGCATCTCAAAGGCTCGTGTCCCGCGGGCGACGTGGCTACTAAAAATCAGGGTAAACTCAGGGCAGTGGCTCAGCGTGGCCGCCAGACCGCTGTCGGCGACCGCATCGGCAGCCACGATTACGCTGTCAGGTTGCCAGCGTGCCGGTGTCGGCTCACGCAGCAGCGGCAGTAACGCCAGCGCCGTGGCGGCCGGTAACGTTTTTTGCGCCAGCAACTGGGAGACTTCCTCGCGCACCTGCGGACACAGCCTGACCGGTAATCCCTGGCTGCGCAGTCGCAGGGCCATCTCTGGCCCTCTGCCATGTAACGGTGCCGTGACCACCGCCCCGTGTCGGGCCGCCAGCACCAGCGCGTCGACCTGTTGATGCAGACGCTGATGACGGTCGCCGTAGGACGCATCGGTAATCAGCCAGCGCGCCCGTGGTGGGCGGTCAAACGGTAACAATAATGACTCGCGGCTCCAGTCACCCATATAGGTGATGCCGCCAGCGACAGGCAGATGAAGCCACACGGATCCCGGTGAATGTCCGCTCCGGCCGGTAAACAGATTCAGTGGCCCTACGGCGCACTGGCCCTGTAAAGGCAGCGCATGTCGGCAGCGCGCAGGCACCGGACCGTCGCCCAACTGCTGCCAGGTGATGTCCGTCGCGTAAACCGGTGGCGAGCCCAGTTGCTGCCAGCTGTCCAGCGCCCCGGTATGATCGCGATGAGAATGGGTCAGGCAGATCGCATCAACCTGACCGATGGCGGCCAGATCGGGTCTGACGCCCGGCTCCGGCCCGGCACCCAAGTCCCACAGCAGACGATAGCCCTGAATCTCCAGCAGGAACGCCGCGGGCAATTTGCCGCCCACCCCGCTTACAACGGTCAGGCTTGCCATGGCAATGTACCCTGTGGCAGACGACGCGTTAAACGCGTCGCCAGCAGCATTAAGGTCAGAACCACCAGTATCATCAGGCAACCCACCGCCGCCGCCAGCGGGGCAGATCCGCCTTCATCAAGAAAGATAATCGTGGGACCGAGGGTTTGCGTTTCCGATGTCACCAGCAGAACCGATACCTGAATTTCGTTTAACGCGGTAAGAAACACCAACAGACCGCCTGCCAGTGCGGAAGGTGCGGCCAGCGGCAGTAAGATATCGCGCATACGGCGCATCAGTCCTGCGCCACACAGACGGGCGGCTTCATCAAGCGCAGGTTCGATTTGCGCGAAGCCAGCCAGCACAGGCCGCAACACCAGCGCCAGAAAGTTGGACAGATAGGCGGCCAGAATGATCCAGACCGTGCCATAAATCGACACGTCCAGCAGCGGAAGCGGCGGCAGAAAAAACAGGATTGCCGCCACGCCGGTGACAATACCGGGCAGCGCATAGGTCAGCTCGCTGGCGAACCACAGGCAGCGAACCAGTCGGGTACGCTGCCAGCTCAGAAAAAAAGCCAGAAACAGCGCCATGGCGGTCAGGATCAGCGTCGCCAGCCCGGTCAGCCGCAGGCTGGTTGCAAAAGCATGGCGGATGGCGGGATAGCCCCACAGCGCCTGAAAAAAGTTTTCCAGCGTCAGGGTTTGCCACGTCAGAGCCTGTCCAAAACCCCGCGTCAACGCGCTGGTCAGCAACGCACTGACGGGCAGGATAAGCGTTGCGACCATCCACAGCCAGGCCAGAATTTCTGTCGGCAAACGTGCGCCCTGTAGCGGTTGTCGCCACGCCTGCGGGGATCCACTGACGCGGACATCGCGCCGTCCGCCCAGCCAGCCGCTCAGCAACATGCCCGACAGGCTAATCAGCGCCATCAGCAACGAATAGACAGCCGTGTCCGGCAACGCACCCGGACCTGTCGCGTTAAGCTGCTGATAGACCAGGGTGATAAGCGTCGGCAGGCGCGCCGGAATGCCCAGCATGGCCTGAATACCAAAATTGCCGACGGCCGCGACAAAGGCCAGCGCGGCGCCGGCAAACAGGGCCGGACGCGCCAGCGGCAAAATGATGGTGCGAAGAATCTGCCCATGTGACGCGCCACTGATACGCGCCGCTTCCTCCAGTTCGGCGGGTAAACGCCGCAGACCGGCCCGTACCGTCAGAAACACCAGCGGCGCGCTGTGCAGGCCCAGCAGCAGTACGATGCCGCCCCATGAAAAGAGCGGCTGATCGCCTGGCGCGAACCAGGGTAAACCCAGTAACTGAAACAGTGAGGCCAGCAGGCTACCCGGTGCCAGCGCCTGCAGCCAGGCCAGCGCGGTCACCTGGGGCGGAATCATCAAGGGCAGAATAAACGCAAAAACCCAGGCTGCTTTGGCGCGCATATCGCTGAGCGCGACCAGCCAGGCAGCGAGCGTGCCCAGCAGCAGCGACAACAGTGTGGCACAAAGCCCGATACTCAAGGTATTGAGCGTTGCACTGAGGACCCGCCGACTGACCAGCAACTGCGCAAGCCGCGTCAGATCGGGGACGCCCTGCGGCGCTACCGCCGTCCAGATAAGCCGGGCAAAAGGCGCCACCGACAGCAGCCCAATCATCAACACCAGCACGCCCAGCACCCACGGCTCGGCGCGAAAACGCCCGCGTGTAAGATGCCCGCAGCGAGGCTGACTGTCGTGACTCAGCACGCTCATGCTCAGCCTCCGAACAGTGCGGTAAACTGCGCCCGCACCTGCGCATCATCCGCAACCGCCTTTTCCACGTCCGGCGTCAGCAGTTTAATCTGCGCAACCGGAACAAAGCCTTCCGGCGCGGCTACGCGATCGTCAACCGGCCGGTTGCCCTGATCGGCCACCAGTTTCTGGCCCTGCTCTGACAGTAAAAAATTCACAAAGGCTTTCGCAGCGGGCAGGTTGTGGACGGATTTCATAATGGCAACCGGTTCGGTGACGTAAGACACGCCCTCTTTGGGATACACCAGATCGATCGGCGATCCTTGCTTTTTCGCCCGGATAATATCGGCATCGGTGATCACGCCATATTTATCCATCCCGCTCGCCACGGCTTTCAGTGCTGGCCCGTTGCCTCCCTGCGGCGCGATGCCCAGCGCCGCCAGCTGTTTATAGAAGTTCCAGCCGATGTCAGGCGTGGCGATGTCGGTATGCAGTTTGTACAAGGCCGCCCCGGAATAGAGCGGACTCGGCATCGCGATTTGCCCTTTGTTATCGGCGTTGAGCAATGCGTTCCAGCTGTTGACCGGTTTGGCCCGTTGCGTGTTGTAGGCAATGACCGTGGCAATGATCTTGGTGCCAAAAAAGGTCTTGTCACGATCGTAGAAGGACGGCTTCAGGTGTCCAACGGGTGCGTCCTGATAGGCATAGAGCTGCTGCTCTTTCTTCAGCGCGCCGAGATTAATGGCATCCGCGACCAGCAGCACATCAGGCTTGACTCTGCCGCTCATCATTTCCGTATGCAGCACGTTCATTAACTGCGTGGTGCCGTTGCGCGTCCACTCTACCTGAATATCGGGATAGGCCGCTTTGAACGCATCCATCGTTTGCTGTGCAATTTCCGGTGCCTGTGAGGTGTACACCACCAGTTTACCGGTGGGCTGGTCTGCCGCCTGCACCAGCGCTGAGCCTGCCAGCAATACGGTAAACAGCAGCGAGGTCACCGAAGTGAAAATAGCCTTTTTCATACTGTCTGAAGTCCTTTATGCGGGGAGAATCCAGCCGTCAGTCACGATAATGCCGACGGTATCGTCAACCGTAAGCGCAGAAACGTCGTCGAGGGCCAGGGTGAAAGACACATCAAGCGCTGCCGAGGGGGACAGATGGACGTCGTAATGACCGCCACGGTAGACCAGACGTGTGATCTGCGCGGCAAAATGCCCGGTTTCGCCCTGGGCCAGGCGGAAACTGGCGCGATGGAAACTGGCTTTGCCATAAGGTAAGGCTGTCTGCTGCGTGGCACAACGCAGCCGTAGTCGCGTACCGCAGAGCATGACCGATGACACGCCCTGCCCCAGGGGTTCAATATCCTGTACCGGTAGCACACGTCCTTCATCGATAAAGGTGGCAACCATCTCGTTGGCCGGTTCGCGCCACAAGGTTTGTGGCGAGGCAAACTGCATCACCTGACCACCCTCCATCACCACAATACGATCGGCCAGTGCCATGGCCTCACGCTGATCGTGGGTGATGTAAATCAGCGTCGCGCCGCTGTGACGATGAAAACGGCGAAATTCGTCTTCCATCGCCGCACGCAGATGTACGTCAAGGTTAGCCAGGGGTTCATCAAGCAGCACCAGCCGTGGCCTGGCCACCAGACAACGCGCCAGCGCCACGCGCTGACGCTGGCCTCCGGAGAGATCGGCCGGGTGCCGATCGGCAAACGCCAGCAGATCGACCAGCGTCAAGGCCTGCCGGATGCGATCCGCCCGTTCAGTTCGGTTTACGCCAGTGACTTTCAGGCTGTAGCCCACGTTTTCGGCCACCGTCATGTGCGGCCACAGCGCGTAGTTTTGAAACACCACGCCAAGATCGCGACGTTCCGGAGGCAGGTGAAAATCCGGAGCAGCAAACACGGTGTCGTCCACCCGAATCTCGCCGCGATCCAGGGTTTCGAATCCGGCGATCAGGCGTAGCAAGGTTGTCTTGCCGCAGCCGGACGGACCCAGCACGGCGACAAATTCGCCCTGCTGGATCTTCAGCGTTACGTCATGGATAACCGGCTGCGCCGCGAAGGCCTTATGCAGCCCGGTGAGAGAGAGTGCGGCCATATCTACTGTGCCTTTGCCATAAACGTCCTGCGTTAAACGTTACGACACGTTGATGACAGCACCGTGACATCCCGCTACTTCGGCAGATGCACTGCCACGTAACGTTCATAGCGCGACGGCTTGATTTTGGTGAGATCCGCCAGCACCAGCCCATCGATACAGTTGTTAAAATCGGGATCGCTACCGAAATCAATAAACTGCACGCCGCCAGGCTCGTACACTTCGCAGTACTGTTTGTACAGGGTCGGAATCGCGGCGCCAAGGTTACTGAGCAGTTGTTTCAGCCGCT
This sequence comes from Pantoea sp. SGAir0183, assembly GCF_043545505.1. Lineage (NCBI taxonomy): Bacteria > Pseudomonadati > Pseudomonadota > Gammaproteobacteria > Enterobacterales > Erwiniaceae > Pantoea > Pantoea sp. SGAir0183. Next base: position 749,125 of record NZ_CP028053.1, on the reverse strand, counting down.
GCAGATCCTCTTTGTAATCATTACCGCTGAACTGTGCCAGCACGTCAGGCAGCGAGGCCGGATACGGGCAGCGTGAGGTAGCCAGCGGAAAATCTGTGGGGAAGTAGATGCGGTAGAACGCCACCAGCAAATCACGCGCCGCCAGCGGCATGGTGCCTGAAATCGAGACCGGCCCGAACAGATAGCGTACTTCGGGATATTTGGCGACATAGGCACCAATGCCGAGCCAGAGGTAATCCAGTCCACGTTTGCCCCAATAGGCTGGCTGAATAAAGCTGCGGCCCAGCTCGATGCCCTGGCGCAGGATCGGGATCATTCGTTCATCGTAATGGAACAGGCTGTGGCTGTAGAGGCCTTCCATTCCGCGCCGTTCCAGCTGTTCGCCACCCGGAATAAACCGGTAGGCCCCGACGATTTCCAGTTCGGCGTCATCCCACAGAATCAGGTGATAATAGTCATCATCGTAGCTGTCCAGGTCACGACGACGTCCGCTGCCCTCGCCCACGGCGCGAAACGCAATTTCACGCAACCGGCCCAGCTCGCGCAGGATTGGCACCCAGGTTGCGCCGTTGCGTCGCCACAGATAGATCTGCTTACCGTCGGTGGTCGTTCCCAGCAGCTCGCTTTGCAGTAGCGCTTTCTTCAGTTCAGCGCGGTCTTCCGCCAGGGCGATAGCGGATTCGGTCTGGAACAGCCCCTTTTTCCCCTGCCCCAGGCGATAGACATGTTTACGCACACGTTTTGCCAGCTCTTTGCCTGGCGTGTGACCATCGTGCCAGTGCGCGAACGGAATCTGTGCTCCAATGCGCAGTTTGATGCGCATGCCGCGCTGCTTAAACATTTCACGCACCAGCATCAGCATCGCCACCGGTGGGGCGACTTTGGCGGTGGTGTAAAACAGGGAGCTGTTACGCCCTTCAACGTGCACCGGTACCAGCGGTGCGCGGGCTTTCGCGGCAAGGCGCAGGAAGCTGTGATGCCATTCACGGTCGCGAACGCCCGCGCTGGTGAGACGGGAAACTTCCCCGGCAGGGAAAATAATCAGTACGCCCTGATTATTGAGGTGCTGCTGCATATGTTGCAGCTGCTGGCGGCTGGTACGGTTACCGATGTTGTCGACAGGCAACATCAGGCTGTTGAGCGGCTCCAGTAACATAATCAACCGGTTTGCCACGATTTTGACATCACGGCGCACCTGGGAGATCGCATGCAGGAGTGCCATGCCATCAATCGTGCCCAGCGGATGGTTCGCCACCACCACGACCGGGCCGCGCGGCGGAATTTGTTCCAGATCGCGCTCGCTGAGTTCGCAGCGTACATCAAGGTGTTCCAGTACCTGCTCCACCATATCCAGCCCTTTCAGGTGCGGATAGCGCGCGGCAAAGCGCTGGAATTCATCTTCACGCAACACCCACTTCAGCATCCGTTTCTGCCAGTTGGCAGGACGCTGGTTAGGCCAGAAACTCTCAATAACCTGATCGACTGAAAACATAGTTAACCTTTCGTGCCTGTCCCAGAGATACAGCGAAAGTAAGTCGCGATGTTTGCACTTTTATGAATCGGGACAAATCGAAGGGCAAAATTGTCAGCACAGTCTGCTGAGAACGCATGGAAACATGGATTTTATTTACTAAAAATAGCAGGTTAATAAAGACAATTTCGCCAGAGCGAAACGCGGCGTAAAGGGGGAAAAGTCGGCTATGACGTGGCAGTCACTTGCCCTTGCCGGGAGAAACAAGGGGCGGTTGCGCGGCGTAAAAAACGGCAGCGCAACCGTGCAGCGGGTCCCTGCCTTACTGCTGGTGCATGATGGTGGCAACGGGATTCCAGATCTCCGTCATCGCCCCGGCTTTGCCTGTGAAGGGATCGCGTGTTGGCAGGGGCACTTTTTTCACTTTTTCCTGCGACAGTTTGAGCAGGCCGATTTCGTCGCGCAGAATCTCGGGCTTCAGGCCCTCGGGATACGCGCCCACGGCCACGAAGTCTTCGCTGGCCGACACCTGACGGTGCCCAACGCCCGCAGGAATCAGGACGGCATCGCCCGCCCGCAGGGTAATCATACGGCCGCTGTCCCCACCAAACAGCACTTCAGCCCAGCCTTCCGCCACACCCAGCAGCTCATGCGTGTTGGGATGATAGTGCATGTAGGGGAAGATCTGATCGCGCCAGTCCGAAGGCCAGCCATTTTTTTCAAACGTCGTCTCAAACCAGCGCGCGATGTCCTCTTCCTCTTCAGGCACAACGCGCGGCCAGATGATGAGCGGCAACGGATTATTGGGCACGCCAGCAGACGGGCTGGCGAACATCAAATGTTGCGGGTTATTCGATGCACCGGCTGAAAATGTCCCTGCGGCGAAAGACATCAGCAACATCAGACTGGAAGTTTGGGCAGTCATACAATGTCTCCTTTTTTCTATAGTGTGACAAAGGTCGCAGGTGATGTAATGTGCGCCATGCATCACAATTTACACAATCATCCAAACTCGCTAACCAAAGCCAAATTAATTGTTAACAATTCCACCTTAAGTCGGTAAGGCTTTGTATCGTGGTAGGATTAATCTGTAAAACGCGCAACACAATGCGCCCGTCGCTGAGCAGGCCGGGAAAACCTGCAAGGGCAACCGGCCATGCAGCCTGTTTATATCAGGAAGGGATGAGCGAAAACAGGCTGACCGCGCAGCCTTCTTCTGTCAGATGAGACGGGATTATTCGCCCGTGCTGGCGCTGGACTGTCAGGGCCTGTGGGGGAAAATCCGCCTGCAGGCCCTGAATCAGTACACAATACCGGGTGGGTTAATCGTGGAATGGGTGATCGCCTCATCCTGCTCACCCCAGCGTTGCAAAACCTGCTGATATTGTCCGCCTGCAATCGTGCCATCGAGTGCAGTTTGCAGCGCCGCCGCCAGGCCATTGCCCTTTTTCGTGGTGACGGCAACCCAGGCGCGAAACGGCCCCTGGCCCACCAGTTTCGTCTGGCCCCGTGAGGCGACTTTCCAGGCCGCTACAGAATGTGGACCAAACATCACATCGGCCCGCCCAGATAGCAGATACAGCGTGGCTGAAGCATCATCGGTCAGATAAATCGGCGTAACCGGCGGTAAGCCCTTCGCCCGATTCTGTGCGTCCCAGTTCAGCAGTATGCGTTCCTGATTGGTCCCCGAGGCCACGATGATACGTTTGCCTGTCACGTCCGCCGGTGAGGTGATCGCGCGGAGGGGACTGTCAGCTTTGACCGAAAAGGCATGGTTATCGGCACGATAGGTCGCGAAATCAAATTTCTGCTTTCGCTCTTCGGTTACTGCGATGTTAAACATGGCTACATCATAGCGGCCTGCGCGAATGCCCAGGGGCCAGTCCTCCCAGGAGGCCGGTACCAGTTTCAGTTTGAGTCCCAGGCTGTCTGCCAGCAGGCGAGCAATGTCCGGATCGCTGCCAATGCGCGTCACGTTATCCGACGCCAGCAGCGCCAGCGGCGGTGAGTGGATAGCCGAGGTGGCGACGGTCAAGGTGCCCGGCTCCACAAACGGAAAATTCGCCGGGATTTTTCTCACCGCTTCCGGGTTCACGGGCGCATGAATGGGCTGTTCATTCTGGGTGGCATCCCGTCTTTCTTCAGCGCATACCGTACCGCTCACCAACACCGCTAACAGCGTGAGAGACGCGTATTTCATATCGGCTCCTTATAGTACGCGTGCCAGAAAGCGGCGGGTGCGTTCATGACGTGGATGGTTTAGCACCTGGGCACTGCTGCCCTGCTCAACAATTTTTCCGTCCACCATAAACACCACGTTGTCGGCAACTTCACGGGCAAAGCCAACCTCGTGCGTCACGATAACCAGGGTGGTGCCGGAGCGGGCCAGTTTTTTAATCACATCCAGCACCTCGCCTACCAGTTCAGGATCCAGCGCGGAAGTCGGCTCATCAAACAACATGACACGGGGTTGCAGCATCAGGGCCCGGGCAATCGCAATGCGTTGTTGCTGACCGCCCGACAGATGACGCGGCCAGGCATCCGCTTTATGGCGCAGGCCGACCGTCTCCAGTAGCTCGCCAGCCCGGATGATCGCCTCACGTTTTGAGAGCTGCCGGTGCGCTATCGGCGCTTCGATTAAATTTTCCAGCACCGTGAGATGAGGAAACAAATTGAAGTTCTGAAAAACATAGCCAACGTTGACGCGCTGGCGCAGTATCGCTCGCGCCTTCAGTTCATAGAGTGTATTTCCCCGACGCTGATAACCGATGTACTCACCGTCGATCTGAATAAAGCCTTCGTCCACGCGTTCCAGATGGTTGATGGTGCGCAGCAGGGTCGACTTTCCTGAACCGGATGGCCCCAGAATCACCGTCACAGAACCGGGTTCAAGTTCCAGCGAGACGTCGTCCAGCGCCTTGAGCTTGCCGAAACGTTTGCTGACCCCGGTAATGCTGATGGCCCCGGTACGATGCGCTACGCGGTAATCAATGGCTTCGGACATGGCTGATCTCCTCAACAGGATTGAGCGGTGTGACGCGGCTGCGCCATTGTCGCCAGCGCGACGGTTGGGGTTCACGGCTGACGCTACGCGCCAGCCAGCGTTCGACGCTGTGCTGAATCAGTGACAGAACGGTGGTGATAATCAGATACCAGGCCGCACCGACCATGAGTAAGGGGATCACCTCCTGGTTGCGGTTGTAGATCATCTGAATGGTGTAAAACAGTTCCGGCATCGCCAGCACATAGACCATTGCCGTGCCCTTCGCGAGGCTGATAATTTCGTTAAAGGCCGTGGGAATAATGGCGCGTAGGGCCTGGGGCAGAATAATGCGGAAGGTGCGCCGCGTGGCAGACAGCCCGAGTGCGGAAGCCGCTTCCACCTGACCCTGATCAACGCCCAGAAAACCACCCCGGATGATCTCTGCACTGTAGGCTGCCTGGACCAGGGTCAGGCCAATGACGGCCGCCGGAAACTGCCCCAGCACGTTAATCGTCTGAAAATGGCCCCAGGACAGCGTGGTAAAAGGCACGCCAATGGACAACGTGTCGTAGAGATAAGAGAAGTTATAGAGAATGATCAGCACCACGATAAGCGGCAGCGATCGAAACAGCCAGATGTATCCCCACGCCAGGCTGCTTAGCAGCCAGGACGACGACAGCCGCGCCAGCGCCAGTAGACCGCCTAAAAGCAGGCTGAATACCGTGCCCAACAGCGTTAGCAGCAGCGTTTGCCCCAGACCATGCAGAATGACGGGATCAAAGAACCAGCGGGCAAACACGCCCCATTCCCAGCGTGGATTAAACGCGACCGACTGCACCACGCCTGCCAGGATAAACAGCGCGACCACCGCGCCCAGCGTGCGGGCAGGATAACGGGCAGGCACGACATGTAAATGTTGATGAGGGTTCATACTGACTCCTTAACTTGCCTGCGCAACGCTGTGCACGCCGATCACTTTGATAAACCGTAAGCGGCCATCGTGCGGTGGCTGCCCGTAACGCTCCAGATCGCCACTCAGATCGAACTGCGGCTCATAGCCGTGGCCGGTATATAAGCGAACGGCCTCGGGCTGCCGGAAACCGGTAGTCAGAAACAGCCGTTGATAACCGGCGCGCAGGGCCCGTCGCTCCAGCTCTTTCAGCACCACCAGGGCTAACCCCTGTCGCCGGAGATCGCCACGCGTCCAGATTCGCTTCAGCTCTGCCGTCTGCGCGTCGTAAGGTTTGTACGCCCCCATCGCGATAATCTCCTTGTCGCGCTCCAGCACGATGAATAAGCCGTGCGGCGGCAGATACCATTCGGTTTTTTCCTGCTCCTTGTGGCGGCTGAAGTAATCGCCATAGCGGGCCGCATATTCACCAAATAAGCCGGTGAGAATGGGCACTAACTCTGGTGCATCAGGTGACAGTTCACGGAATTGCTGTTGACTCATCGTGTGCTCCTCAGTCACCCAGACCGGGTGGATTAATTTCGGAATGGTCAATGCGTTCAACGCCTTCGCCCCAGCGATCCAGTACCTTCTGGTAAGCGCCATTTTGAATGACGCCGTTCAGCGCCGTACTGACAGGTTGCGCTAAGCCGCTGCCTTTCTTCACCGTCACGGCGATATGCGCCGCTTTGGGCCAGCCGCCATCCACACTGCCGACCAGACGAGTCTTACCGTTGAGCGCGGCTTTCCAGGCGCCAATCACGTTAGGGCCAAAATAGGCATCTGCACGTCCGGCCTGCAGCGCCAGCGTCTGTGCCGCATCGTCTTTGGTATAAATGGGTGTAAACGGTTTAAGCCCTTTGGCCTGATTTTGTTTGTCCCAGGCCAGTAAAATGGCCTCCTGATTGGTCCCGGAACCGACAATGATGCGCAGCCCGGCGATATCGTCGGCTTGAGTGAGTGATTTAATCGGGCTGCTGGTTTTTACGTAGAACCCCAGCGAATCTTTGCGGTAGGTAGCAAAATTGAATTTCGCTTTGCGCGCCTTCGTCACGGTGATGTTGGTAATGGCGGCATCATATTTTCCGGACGCCACGCCCAGCGGCCAGTCCTCCCACGAGGTGGGCACCACGTTGAGCTTTAACCCCAGGCTGTCTGCGACCAGTCGCGCGATATCGACTTCGCTCCCCAACAGCGTGGTATTGTCGTCCGAGAAAACGGTGAGCGGCGGCGAGTTCAGCGCCGCCACCGCCACCGTGAACGAACCCGGCACAGCAAAGTGGTAACCGGCGGGCAACTGTGCGATGGCCTGCGCATTCTTTACGGTATGGACAGGCGTTTTATTGGCTTCAAGACTGACGCGCTGCCCATTTACCGCGACGCTGGTGCTTTCGGCATGGCTGGTAGCGCTGGCCGTCAGCAGCATCAGCGCCATCAGCATTTTTTTCTGCATAGCAAAGGTCCTTATTGCAAAGTGAACTGATTGACCGGCTTGGGCAAGGCGAAGCTGTCACGCAGTGTGCGCCCCGGATACTCACGTCTTGTCAGGCCACGCGCCTGCAAAACAGGCACCACTTCATCAACAAAGCGCTCAAACGTATCCGGCGTACCGCCATTGATGATGAAACCGTCTGCAGCCCCGCTCTCAAACCATGCCTGCAGGCCGTCGGCAACCTGCGCTGGTGTGCCATGAAACAGCGGCCGTGGCGTGGCGGCTTCCAGTGCCGCCTGGCGCAGTGAATGTCCCTGTTCACGGGCTTTGCGTTTAATTTCGTCGGTGGTGCTGCGGAAACTGTTCTGGCCAATGTCGCCAACGTCGGGGAACGGCGCATCGAGCGGATACTGGGAGAAGTCATGATGATCGAAGAAGCGGCCGAGATAATTCAGGGCATCATCAATCGAGACCAGCGCAGCGGTAGTTTGATACTGCTGCTCCACATCCTCTGCATCGCGACCCACAATGACGCTGACGCCCTGAAAGATATGCAAATCGTCCGGTTGCCGTCCGTTTTTCACCAGCAGCTGCTTCACATCCCGGTAAAAGGCCTGGGCTTCTTCCCGCGTCGGCTGGTGCGTAAAGATGGCATCGGCATGTCGCGCCGCCAGCTTTTTACCGTCGTCAGACGCGCCGGCCTGGAAAATGACAGGCCGTCCCTGCGGCGTGCGTGAAATATTGAGCGGCCCCTGTACCTGAAAGAAATCGCCGTGATGATGCAGTGTGTGTAGTTTGGCGGGATCGAAGAACTGGCCACTCTCTTTGTTGCGAACGAAGGCATCCTCTTCCCATGAATCCCACAGCCCTTTCACTACCTGAAGGTATTCGTCGGCAATGCGGTAACGCAAAGCGTGTTCCGGGTGCTGCTGGCGGGAAAAGTTTTTTGCCGACCCTTCGAGTGGCGAGGTGACGACGTTCCAGCCCGCGCGGCCACCGCTCAGATGATCCAGGCTGGCGAACTGGCGCGCCACGGTAAAAGGTTCGCTATAGGAAGTGGAGACCGTGCCCACCAGCCCTAAATGTTTCGTAACGCCGGCCAGCGCCGAGAGTAGCGTTAAAGGTTCAAAACGGTTCAGGAAGTGAGGAATCGATTTTTCATTGATAAACAGACCATCGGCGACAAACAGAAAGTCCAGTTTGCCCTGCTCGGCTTTACGCGCGATTTTTTTGGCATAGTCGAAGCTGATGCTGGCATCCGCCTGAGCGGCCGGGTGGCGCCAGGCGGACATGTTACCCGAGGCACCGTGCAACAGGGTACCCAGTCGAAGCTGTCTTGTGCTCATGATTACTCTCTTTTTTCTACGTCACAATGCCAGGCGGTTGTCCGCGACAAGCCGCACAGGTCGTCAGGAAGTGGAACTTAATTCAGGGCGGGTTCACGACATCGGTCATGAAGATGGCGCAGGGCCTGCTGCGCGAGTTGAGCAAAGTAGTGGGCAGCGGGCGCGATCGACGCTTCATCGGGTGTAAAACCGGCATGGTGCAGACCAAAGTCGCTGCCGCTGCCGATGCTGACAAAGGCACCGGGCACCTGCTGCAGGTAGAAGGCAAAGTCTTCTCCCCCCAGATGCAGGTCAGCCGTCTGTACCCGATAGCCGACATCGTGCGCTACTTCGCTGGTAAACTGCGCCCACTGCGCATCATTGATCAGCACAGGCGGTCCGGCGTGCCAGCTCAGACTGGCCTGCGCGCCGCTGGCCCGGGCGATGTGCTCCACCAGCGTGCGCACACGGTCTTCCAGTTCGGCACGGCGTTGCAGGTCGTGGGTGCGGGCAGTGCCGCCAAATTCCACAGAACCCGGCAATACATTCCAGGTTTTGCCGCCATCAATGCGGGTCACGCTGAGCACCAGGCTGTCGAGCGTATTGAAGCTGCGACTGGTCAGCGTCTGAAGAGCCTGAATAATCTGGCTGGCCACCACAATGGCATCCACGCCCTGCTCAGGATGCGCCGCATGCGCGCCTTTGCCGGTAACCTGAATGACGAACTTGTCTGCATTGGCATAAAACGCACCGCTGCGCGTGGCAAAGGTGCCGCTCGGCAGGCCCGGCTCGTTATGCATGCCAAAAATTGCCTGAACGCCCTCCAGCACGCCGGCCTCAATAAACTGTCTGGCACCGCGTGCGATCTCTTCGGCGGGCTGAAATAAAATACGTACCCGTCCTGGTAGTTGATGCGCCCTTGTCTGTAGCTCAAGGGCAGCGCCCAGCATGACGGCAGTATGGAGATCGTGACCGCAGGCATGCATGACGCCGGGCTGACGGGAATGAAAACTGACGCCGCTGGCTTCATGGATTGGCAACGCGTCAATATCGGCACGCAGTGCGATCAGATTTTCACCCTGGCCGATTTCTGCCACCACGCCGGTTGCCAGTGGGTAATCCAGTAAGCGAACCCCGGCGGCCTGGAGCCACTGGCGAAGGCGCGCGGTGGTGGCAAATTCCTGACCGGAAAGTTCGGGCCAGGTATGCAGTTCACGTCGCCATTCAATTAGCTGTGCTTCGTTCAGACTCATCATGACCTCGGCGATTCAGGCAGCGACCCATTGATGGGTTGCCAGTAATTCCAGAGACCGGTATCGGGCGCGCGCATCGGCAACCGGCGTGTCGATAACGAATTCATCAATGCTGAAGTTCTGATGCAGCGCTTCAAGCTGCGCGTGAACCTGTGAGGCCGTGCCTTTCAGCAGCGAGGGCGTGCGCGGCTCAATCAGGTAGTCCGTGAATCCACCCTGACGGACATAACGTTCGGCCTGTTCCAGACTGGCAACATTGACGCCCGGCCCGTCTTTAACCTGGACATGGAACTGTTTGAGCCCCGCGACCAGCAGATCGGCCTGGGCGGGAGAATCCGCCACCACAACCTGTACCGCCACCAGTGCCCGCTTGCCGCGGGTCAGATGTGAATAGGTCTTCAGTGCACGCTCAAGTAACGGGCGATCGCCATTGATGTGAGCGGCAAAGACAAACTGCCAGCCCAGCTCTGCCGCCAGCTGTGCGCTCTGTTCACTGCCACCCAACAAAAAACGCTGCGCCGGGCGCGCCGGTATCGGCGTGGCGCGTAACGTTTCGTCCTTATTCTCTTGCGCCGCGCCGGGTGCCAGCCAGTGTGCTAACTGGCGCAGCTGTTCCGCAAAGCTGCCTTTTTCATCCTGATGCACACCGCGCTGCAGCGCCCGGGTGGAAAGCGGCAGGCCGCCCGGTGCTTTACCAATACCCAGATCGATACGTCCGGGGGCCAGCGAGGCCAGTACATTGAAATTTTCTGCCACTTTGTAAGGGCTGTAGTGCTGCAGCATCACGCCACCCGATCCCAGCCGGATGCGCGTCGTTTGTGCCGCAATCCAGGCGATTAACACTTCGGGTGACGGACTCGCCAGCTGTTCAATGTTGTGATGCTCAGCCAGCCAGAAGCGGTGATAGCCCCATTTCTCGGCCTGTTGCGCCAGCCGCAGCGTACGTTGCAGGGCCGCGCCGGGCGATTCCCCTTCCGCCACGGGCGCTTTATCTAACAGACTTAACTGATATGCCATTCACCTGCCCTCGCTTATTTCCTTTGAAAGCTAGTGTGGCGAGAACGTTATATTTCGTAAAACAACAATTATGATAATATGAAGTTAAAAAACGGCAATAGAATTTAAAAGAATAAAAAAAAGCAGAGAATAACGTTATTTCCGCCTCCCTGTTTAGACGACCTGTGGAAATAAACCCGGCAACATATCTCAGGCATTTGCGTATTTTCACTAAGCTTTGCGCTATTCCTTATTTTATCTGTCAGACAGAACGTTTAATGATGAAACCATTGTAAAAACAACGCGTTTCAAGAGGAAGATAAGGATGAATAACATCATTGGCCTGATACGGGAAAATGTTCTGAAGCCGGGTGGGTTTTCAAAAAAAAGACTGTCGGCTATCCCGCCTGCCCTGCCAGACCGCGCATCTAATCAGACGTATTCTGACAGCGGTTCATGCCTGAATAATATTCCTGCCCCTGAAGCGAGTGAAAAGAACAACGTGCAGCAAGCCTTTATCCAAACGCCATTATCGCGGAACGACAGTGCCCTTACGGTATTACCGGATTATCGCTGGCAGCCCAATCATATTTAAAGACAACGCGGCCCCTTTTGCTGACCGGGTCTCAGTCTGTGTTATCAGGAGAATCATGACTTCTTTAACGGAAAAACTGGTGCAGTGGCGGCGTGAACTGCATCAGCATCCCGAGCTCTCTCATCAGGAGTTTGCGACCACGGAACGTCTTACCCGTTGGTTACAGCAGGCGGATATTCGTCTGTTGCCCCTGCCGTTAACGACAGGTGTGGTGGTGGAGATTGGTCAGGGCGAGCCGCTGATTGCTTTTCGCGCCGACATTGACGCCCTTCCCATTGACGAGGCGGTGAACGTGCCCTGGAAATCTCAGCGGCCCGGCGTCATGCACGCCTGCGGACATGATATTCATACGTCAGTCATGCTTGGCGTTGCGCATCAGCTGAAACAGCAGGAAGCCGCCCTGCCTGGCCGGGTACGAATTCTTTTTCAACCCGCAGAAGAAACGTTCGACGGTGCCAGACAGCTGATTGATGCCGGTGCACTGACGGGCGTACAGGCTATTTTTGGTCTGCATAACGCGCCGGATTTGCCGCTGGGTACGCTGCGCACCCGCCCCGGCGCGTTTTACGCCAATGTTGACCGCTTCACCATTCGGGTGCTGGGTAAAGGTGCGCATGCCGCCCGGCCGCAGGAAGGCATTGATGCCATCGTGATCGCCAGTCATATCGTTTCGGCACTGCAAACGCTACCGGCTCGCGTCTTTAGCGCGCTGGACACGGTGATATTAAGCGTCACCCGCTTTACCGCCGGCAATACCTGGAATGTGCTGCCAGAGCAGGTGGAACTGGAAGGTACGGTACGTACGCACAATGCGACCATACGTGAGCACATGCCTGAACGCATGACCGCGCTGATTCAGGGCATCGCGTCGGGCTTTGGCGCGCACGCTGAACTGGCGTGGATAACGGGACCGCCTGCGCTGCTGAATACCCCGGAATGGGCCGACTTTGCCCTGGAACAGGCTGCCCAAAGCGGTTATCGCGCCGAACGGGCTGAAGTACCGCTGATGGGAGGTGAGGATTTTGCCTTTTACCTGCAGCAGGTGCCGGGGGCATTTGTCAGTATTGGCAGTGCCAGTGAATCGGGGCTTCATCATCCGGCCTTTAATCCTGACGAAGCGCTGATGGGACCGGCTGTCGACTATTTTAGTCAGTTGGCTCCGCACGCCCTACGCCGGATTGCGGCGCGCAAGGAGGCATTGGCGCAACTGTTATAGAAAAACGGGCGTAATCTGTGTCTGAACAAGTTGACTGTTATCTGTTCTAATCGCTATCAGTTGAAAGTGAGGGGAACGATGGACGCCATTAAACAGATCTTAATCGACGAAATTAATACGCTAAACCGTGAAGGACGCCGCGATAATTTGCCGCGTTTCAGCTTCTCGTTTTTAAAAACCCATCCCGGACTGTGGGCAGTGATGTACCTGTGCTATGGCCTGTGCGTCGCGCTGATTTTTTCCACGGATATGCTGGGCTGGCCCGCGTTCTGGTTTGCAACAGCATTTGTGCTGGTGATGAGCTTTCTGATGTTGCTGGACATCAATCCTAAATACCGTTTTGAGGATATTGATGCTCTGGATCTGCGGGTTTGCTACAACGGCGAATGGTATTACGTGGAGCCCGTCCCTGAACAGGCGGTCTCCCGCATCCTGTCACTGCCGGATGCGCCAGAGCGTGTGAAAAGCGGCATTACCCGTTTGCTGAAGCAGAAAGGTGAAGTGGACTTTTACGATGTGTATTACCTGACCTGGGGACATCGTCAGGCCGCTCAGGTTTAATCCTGCGCCATCTCTGCCATTAACCTGCCCAGCGTGACCACCGCCGCCTCGGCCCGCGTATCCCACGGCCAGGCGGTGTTAAGCCGAAAACAGTGACTGAACTGTTCGCCTGCGGCAAACATCTGTCCCGGTGCAATACTGATCCCTTCTGCCAGCGCACGCTGATACAGCTGTGTGGTATTAATACTGTCTGGCAACGTCACCCATAAAAAATAGCCCCCCGCCGCGTCACTGACCGTTGACTGCGCAGGCAGCACCTTTATCAGGGCCTGGCGCGCCAGTTGCTGACGCTTAGCCAGACTTTGCCGCAGCCGTTTCAGGTGATTATCGTAACGTCGGGTCGCCAGGAAATCGGCTAACGCCAACTGCATCGGCGCGCTGGTCGAGAGTGTGCTCATCAGTTGCAGGCGCTGAATTCGCTGCGCATGCCGCCCGGCCGCGACCCAACCGACACGGAACCCCGCCACCAGCGATTTCGAAAAGGAACCACAGTGCAGCACATTCCCCTGGCTGTCCCAGGCTTTAGCGGGCAACGGCGGTGTGCTGTTGTCGTCCCATAGCTCTGCGTAGACATCATCTTCAATCAATGGCACCTGATAGCGTTCCAGCAGGGCAACCAGTTGCGCTTTACGCGCCGGCGTTAAGGTCACGCCGAGGGGATTTTGCAGCGTGGTCATTAACCAACAGGCTTTAACCGGCCAGCGCTGAAGCGCGTCTTCAAGCTGTTGCAGGTCGATGCCGTGCTGGGTATCGCTCGGGATCGCCAGCGCCTTGAGCTTAAGGCGCTCAATGGCCTGCAGGGCACCATAAAAACTGGGCTGTTCGATCACCACATAGTCACCCGGTTCGGTGAGCGATTGCAGGCTGAGGTTCAGGGCTTCCAGTGCGCCGCTGGTTATCACGATTTCGTCGGGCGACAAGGTGATGCCCTGGCGGGCATAGCGCTGAGCCAGGAGCTGGCGCAATGTCGCGTTGCCCGGCGGCAGGTTATGCAGCGCATCCGTGGGCGTGAGCTGATGCGAGACATTTGCCAGCGAACGCATCAGCGGACGTTGCGGGAACAGCGCCGGATCGGGAAAAGCCGAGCCAAACGGCACAATGGCGGGATCGCGCGAGGCCTGTAACACATCGAACACGAAGTCATTAATATCGACCCGTTCGCTGATGGCAACGCTGAGCGGCGCGGCGGCAAGGGCACGGGGCGCGACGTAATAACCTGACTGCGGACGCGAAACGATCCAGCCCTGACTTTCCAGCAGTTCGTAGGCGTGCAGCACCGTCATCAGGCTCAGCCCCTGACGCGCGACCTGCTGGCGCAGCGACGGGAGCCGGGTACCTGGCGGCCAGATACCGGCTTCTATTTGCTGCTGAATGTCATCCATTAATCGCTGATATTTCGCCACGGCCTGTCGCTCCTGATGCAGAGGCGCCACTTTAGCATGTTGATCAGCGCTAACAAAAATCCCTGGCGGGCCTTACACTTCCAGTGCGGCAGGCTCAGTAGCGTGCGGGCCGACAAACTCCTTCAGCTCATCGATCCGATCGGGTGGCAGCGGTTTACCGAGCAAATAGCCCTGCAGCGTATTACAGCCAAGCTGGGTCAGAAACGCTTGCTGTTCCGACGTTTCCACGCCCTCTGCCACGACCTTTAACTGCAATGACTGCGCCAGTGCCACAATGGCCGACACAATGGTGGCATCTTCAGAATGATGCTCCAGTTCGTTGACGAAGGCGCGGTCAATTTTCAACTCACTTGCAGGCAGGCGTTTAAGATACAACAGGCTGGAATAGCCGGTACCAAAATCATCAATCGAGGCTTTCACGCCCAACTGCGTCAGTTCGGTCAGAATCCGCACGCTTTCATCGGGATTACGCATGGCGGTGGTTTCGGTCACCTCCAGCGTCAACAGCTCCGCCGGAATCTGGTGTGTCGCCAGTGCCAGCTTAACGGTGTCGATCAGATTGCTTTGCTCAAACTGCAGCGCCGACAGGTTGACCGCGACTGACCACGTCTGATGGCCCTGCAGGTGCCACTGATGCAGCTGGCGACAGGCTTCGTTAATGACCCATCCCCCAATATTCACAATCATACCAGTTTTTTCCGCTATCGGCAGAAAGCGATCCGGCGACAGCAGGCCATGCTGGGGATGCTGCCAGCGCAGCAACGCTTCGAAGCCCAGAATCGGGCCGTGTGGTGCGCAGTACTTGGGTTGATAAAACAGGCGCAGTTCATCATTGTCCAGCGCATGCCAGAGGTCGTTGTTCAACTGTAACTGGCTCTGTGCCAGCAGATTCATAGAAGGCTGGAAAAAGGTGTAACCGTTTCGGCCATTGTTTTTGGTGTGGTACATCGCGGCATCGGCATTAAACATCAGCTCGCGCTCATCCTCGCCATCACCGGGATAGACAACAATGCCAATGCTCAGTGAGACCACCAGATCGTAACGCGAAATGGGGAACGGGCGGTCAACGGCCTTAACCAGCTGATCGGCGACCGCCGCCGCATCATTCGGCTCGGTAATTTCAATCAGCAGTACAAACTCGTCGCCGCCCAGACGTGCCAGCGTGTAGTAGCCTTTCATCTGGTCACTCATTCTTTTGGTGACGCTGATCAACAGGCTGTCACCGATGTGGTGACCAAAGGCATCGTTTACGGCCTTGAAGCCATCAAGGTCCATAAACATCAGCGCAAACTGCGTGCTTTCACGATTCGCTTTATTGATGGCCTGCTCAAGGCGGTCTTCGAGCAGAATACGGTTTGGCAACCGGGTCAGGTTGTCGTGCAGCGCCAGTTGTGCCAGCTCACGGTTGGCTTCAGCCAGCGAGCTGGCCAGGATCGAGGTGCGCGCCTGCATACGGGCATCCAGCATGGAAACCAGCAGCGTAATCCCCAGTATGGCGAGGGTTACTACCGTGACGACAATCGCCAGCCAGTTGCTGTTGACGCCGGATGACATCGTGTGGCTCCCCATCGGGAACTCCGCCGCCATCATGCCGGTATAGTGCATGCCGGCAATCGCGGCCCCCATTACGATAGAGGCACACAGCCGCAAGGCGGCAATTCGCCCCTGTGGGCCTTCGCGCAGTTTAAAAGCCAGCCACAGTGCGGCCACCGAGGCCACAAGGGCAACAATGACTGAAGCCGCGACCCAGCCCCAGTTCCAGCGAATACCCGGTGAAAGCATCAGCGCGGCCATGCCGGTGTAGTGCATCGCGACAATGCCGCAGCCCAGGACAATCGCGCCGCCCAGCAAGCGGAACAGCGGCAGGTTGCCCTGGCAAACCAGCCACAAGGCGAAGATGGATGCGCACACCGCAATGCCGGCGGACAGCGCCGTCAGCGAGGCGTCGTAACTCATCATCATGTTCAGGTCCATGGACAGCATGCCAATGAAGTGCATGGCCCAAATCCCTATCCCCATGGCAAAGCCACCGCCAAAGAGCCACGCCAGGGCCACTTTACCGGTTGAGGTCGCAACACGTCCCGCCATATCCAGCGCTGTGAATGAAGCCAGCATCGCCACTAAGACCGAAATGACGACAATGAATGAGTTGTATGAGGCCACTAACATAGTGATTTCCGAATAGCGCCGAACACGCCGCTGTTAAAGAGATGATGGAAAGGAATTTTCGCCTTGTTACCCTTTTATCGGCGCGGGAAACGACTAAATTAGGCTTTTTTAATAGCGCTTTCCGATACCTGCAAGCGTCCGGCTCAATCAACTCTTTTAGCTGGCATATGAGCCGCCGTTTTGCTGCCTGACCACAACGTTATGCCTGCACTGACGACCTTTACCGCACGGGCAGACAGCAGCTATTCAAAGATAGCGCATCTGCCGCTTTTCAGCCTCACATCCCGCATGCGCTTCTTTCTCATACCAAACTGACGGAGACATAACAGCGACACCACAGCCAGGCAAAACAGTTCTGCGGCTCTGCGTCTTCAGCCCGTGATCGCCTGTCGATTCGCCGTTGCGGCAGGCAATGTAACAAAATAATAAAAAATTTATCGATGAGTTTCGCCACTTTGCCTGCGCTGATGTATAGTAAAAAAAACTAATATAAATCAGCACCCCTTTTTTCTGGGGCACTGGAGAGAGTGACGGCAGGTTGCTGTTATCTGGCGATTTAATGTTATTTTTTCGAGGTTTTTGCATTATACCATCAGGTGAAAAAGCACTGACCCTAAATAATCAGTAAGGAATGGTTATGAAATTCAAGCTTTTTCTGTTAGCTGCCGGTGTTGCTACCACCCTGCCGTCCGCGACGTTTGCTGCCACTACCACGGGTGCAATTAACGCTACGCTAACATTAACCACGGGATGTCTGGTGAACGGCCAGTCGGCCACCTCTGGCGTCAATTTCGGTTCGTTGAACTTCGGTAGCAGCGCAGCCACCTTTGGTACGTTGAACGCTACGCTGGTCGGCGCGGCGGGTAACGGCATTTATGTGCGCTGTACGACCGGCCAAACGTTTAACGTTCAGGTGACCAGCAGTAACGCAGCACCGGGAACCGTCTACGGTACCGTTTCTTCTGCGCCACGCTATCTGGTGCTGGGCGCCGATAATACTCAAGGCATCGCTTATACCCTCTACAGCGATGCGTCCTTCACGACCGCCATCGCCAACAACACGAATATTGCGCCCAGCGGGACGACCGATCCGACCCTCGGCACCAATTACGCGATCTATGGACGTGTGGTAGGCGGCGGATTTAATCCGGTGATCCCGGCCGGGACTTATACCGACACGATTAACGTTGCCGTGAACTATTAAGTGCCTGTGTTGGCGTAGATGCAGATGACGGTAAGACGGTCACCTGTTTCGTTCACCGCTGGCGGGTTGCTGCTGATCGTGTGTATGAATGGGTGGAGCATTACGACCAGCTCCACAACATTCCAGGTTTCAGCGTCAATCGTGGCAGGTTGCGTGATCTCCGGCACCAATACGGGGATCTTCGGCACGCTCAATTTTGGCACCCAGTCGGGGCTGGCCAGTAGCAGCGTCAGCGCCAGCTATGTACAAAGTTCCACGATTAACCTGGCCTGCACGCCGGGTACGACGCTGAGCATGACCATCAACGGCGGCAGCAATTACACCACGGCCCGTAACCTGAAGCTGGCGAACAATACCAACACGATTCCTTATTACCTCTACAGCAATGCTGCACACACCACGCCGATTCCGGTGAACACAGCCGTGCCATTGAGTTACAGCAACGCGAACAACATTACGTTACCTATTTACGGCTTGCTGCAATTACCCGGTCCGACAAGCGCCGGGGTTTATTCTGACACCCTCAGCGTCACGCTGACCTGGTGATGAAAAAGGAGCTTTACCATGCCATCCCTGCGTGCCCTGTTTTTTCTGTTCGCTTTTCTGGTGTTGCCTCAGGCTCAGGGTGCAAATTCCGTAATGATTTGGCCCATCGATCCGGCCATCGATCCGGAAGATAAGGCCAGTGAACTGTGGCTGGAAAACCGAGGCAATACTACCACGCTGATGCAGGTGCGCATTTTTGCCTGGCAGCAAACGAACAACCAGGAGCAGTATCAGACCCAGCAGCAGATTGTTGCCAGTCCCCCGTTAGTGCGCATTGAACCGGGGCAAAAGCAACTGGTCCGTCTGATTAAACAGATCCCACCTGCCGCAGGACAGGAGATGGCCTATCGCGTTGTGCTGGATGAAATCCCCACGCCACGTGCCGTTGGCGATAATCAGGCCGGGCTCAATTTTCAGATGCGCTATTCGGTGCCGCTCTTTGTCTATGGCAACGGTCTGGTGCGCGACAATGCAAAACCCGCCCTGAGCTGGCGTCAGGTGAATGCGGGCGGTAAGCGCTACCTGGAACTGACGAATCGCGGTAACGGCCATGCCCGACTCAGCAATGTCACCATTGGTGGCCAGCGGCTCGGCAACGGCCTCTATGGTTATGTGCTGGCGAACAGCACACAGCGCTTTCCGCTCAGATCCGCCGTCAGCGGTGAACTGCGCGCAGAGACCAACACCGGACAGTGGCGCAGCGCCGCGGCGCAGTAAATCGCAATGAAGCCGTATTCCCCGCATCCCGTTGCGCTCGCCATTGCGAGTCTGTGTTGTCTGGTGCCCACGTTTGTGTGGGCAGAAACGTTTACGTCGCTTCCGCCGCCGCCGCCCGTTGACAACGGGGCCACGGGCCAGCGCTATATGCTGGAGTTGGTGGTGAATCAGCTGTCACGTGGCGATATTGTGCCCGTGGAGCAACAAAACGGCCACTTCCTGGTGCGGGCAGGCGACTTACAACGCGCGGGGATCCCGGCGGAGAAGATTCAGGGGCAACAGCAGGTCGATGTGAATCAGCTTGCCGGGGTCAACGTGGAGTACGACGATCGCCGTCAGCGCCTGTTGCTGACCGTGCCGCCAGGCTGGCTGCCTGAACAGACCATTGGTGAGGAAAGGAACGGGTCGCGCTTCCCCGGACGCGTGAGTACCGGGGCGCTGTTCAATTACGATCTCTATGCCACGCGCACCGATGTGGCAGGCACGCGTCTGGCCGCCTTTAATGAGCTGCGCGTGTTTGGTCCCGCCGGGCACTTCTCCAGCAATGGCGTTTTACAGCAGCAGATGGAAGGACAGAATCGCTACCAGAATGACGGCTACATTCGCTACGACACCTGGTGGAGCAATGAAGATGAAAACGCCATCCTGAGCTGGCGGGTGGGGGACCTGACTACCGATGCGCTGTCATGGAGCAGCAGCGTGCGGCTTGGCGGCATCCAGATTGCCCGCGACTTTAGCGTGCGGCCGGATCTGATCACCTATCCCTTGCCTGCCTTTTTTGGCCAGGCGGCGGTGCCGTCAACGGTGGATCTGTTTGTCAATGGCTACCGCTCTACTCAGGCAAATGTCCAGCCTGGCCCCTGGTCGCTCACTAACGTGCCTTTCGTTAACGGTGCCGGTGACGCCGTGATTACAACAACGGATGCGGTGGGTCGTCAGGTCGTCACGACGCTGCCGTTCTATGTGTCCAGTAACTTGCTCAAGCCAGGCCTGTCTGACTACGCCTTTTCAGCCGGTGCGCTTCGGCAAAATTACGGCATCAAAAACGCCGATTACGGTGCGGCCGCGATGAGCGGCTCGTGGCGCTATGGCCTGACAGACTGGCTCACACTGGAAAGCCATGGTGAAGGGAGCCGCGATTTGGCCATGGGCGGCGCAGGTGCCCTGTTTAAAGTCGGCAGTTGGGGCGTGATCAACGGCGCCGCCGCACAGAGCCACCTGGACAGCGAGTCGGGCAATCAGTACAGCTGGGGTTATCAATACAACACCAGCCGTTTCAGCCTGGGCACTCAGCATACGGTGCGCAGCGCGGGCTTTGGCAACCTGGCGTTGGTGAGTAGCCAGAGCAACGCCCTCTATGCAGATAACCGCTACAGCCTGGCACGGCGCACAGCGCAGTACACCGCCAGCGTGTCGCTCAATCGCTATGGCAGTCTGGGCGCGGCCTGGATCGACATTGCCAGCGGCGATAACCAGCGTACCCGCCTGTGGAACCTCTCCTGGAGTAAAAATTTGTGGGGCAATGCCAGCCTGTATGTCTCCGCCAGCCGCGACAGAGAGCAGGGAGAATGGAGCGGCGCAGTCTCGCTGGTGATTCCGTTTGGTGAAAACAGTAATGCTTCCCTGAGCGTCGAACGCGATCAACAGGGTCAACAAAGCCAGCGGGCGTATTTATCCCGCGCCATGCCCAGCGATGGCGGATTCGCCTGGGATGCCTCCTGGGCGAACCAGGGCGGCAACAGTGGCGACTATCGCCAGGGCAGTCTGCGTTACCGCAATAACAAGATCGATACCTCTGCCGGCTTCTACGGCGATGACGACAACCTCACCCAGTGGGCCGATGTGTCCGGCTCGGTGGTGTTAATGGACAGCCAGGTGTTTGCCGCTAACACCATTAACGATGCGTTTGTGGTGGTGAAAACCCATTACCCTGACGTGAATGTGCGCTATGAAAATCAGTCGATGGGACGCACCGACCGCCAGGGCTATCTGCTGGTGCCGTCGATCAGCAGCTACTATCCCGCTAAATACGACATCGATACGCTCGATCTGCCCGCCGATATGACGGTGCCCAACGTCGAGCAGCGCTTTGCCGTTAAACGGCAAAGTGGGTTTTTGCTGAACTTCCCGGTCGAGCGGTTGCGCGCCGCCAGCGTGATACTGCATGACGGTCAGGATAAGCCGCTGCCCGTGTCCAGCCAGGTGATTCGGCCGGGACGGGCTACGGGCTATGTGGGTTGGGACGGTATTGTCTGGATGGAAGAACTGGGTGCCACCAATCCCATCCGCGTGATCGCCCCTGATGGCCGCGCCTGCGAAACGATCCTGACGTTGCCTGGCGGTCAGCCGCAGGCACTCAAAACGTATGGCCCGCTTACCTGCCCGTTGCCGCCGCTCCCCAGAGGCGCATCCGTGCCTAATCCCGATAACGCCACTGCCGGAATCACCCCATGAAAACGCTAATGTTGCTGCTTTGCCTGCTGCTGTTACCCTCGCTGAGTTACGCCGCCTGTGCCCTGCCCGCCTCCAGCGCCAGCTTTGGCAGTGTGACCACCTTTGTGGCTAACACCACGGTCAGTAGCACCTCGACCAATGCTGACGTCAACTGCGGGGCCGGCAGCGCGCTGTCGCTGCTGAGCAATAACCAGATCACCTTTCAGCTGACCAGCGCCAGCAACGCCAATGGGACGCGCGGCATCCTCAAACGGAGCGGCGATACCGGCAGCGACAACATTCCGGTGCGGTTATGTACCGACAGCGCCTGTGCCAGTGAGCTCACCATTGGCGGACCTGCGTTTGTCTACAACTCCGCCACCTTAATCAACCTGGCGGGATTGCTGGGTAGTCTCAACTTTGCCATTCCGGTCTATTTGCGCACCCTCACCGGGCAAACCGTGGCCGCCGGGACCTACACGGTGACGCTGAATATGACGGTCACCTACAACATCTGTACCAGCGTTTCGGCTGTTGGCCTGTGTCTCACACCGCAAACCGGCAGCGGCGTCATTCCCATTACTGTTACCGTGGTGCTCAGCAACGACTGTACCGCCATCACTGCGCCCAATATCAGCTTTGGCAGCGCACCGCTGGTCGCCAGTTTTGGCAGCGTGTCACAAACCATCAATGTCCTGTGCAGTAAAGGAAGCACCTATACAGTGGGGTTAAGCAACGGCAATAACGCGGTAAGCAGCGTACGTAATATGGCGAGTGGGACGAACCAACTGAGTTACGAGATTTATAAAGGAACGACCAGTAATCGCTGGGGACCGAGTGGCACGGAACGGGTAAGCAGCACGGCGGCGGATACCGTCAGTACCGATGGGCTGACGCGCAGCTACAACTACACTGCGCGTGTCCTCACCACCCAAAATACGCCGCCTGCAGGGAATTATACCGACAGCGTCGTGGTGGATATCGCGTTTTAGAGCGGCGCGCTGACGGGGGTTCCGCTATGCCGGGCGCGATACTGTTTCACCATGCGGCCAATCAGTAATGTCCCGATTAATCCACAAATGGCCGCAAAGGTCAGCCACGCGCCGGGCATCGCCTTATCGCCGCTGGCGTGGATCAGATAGCTGGAAACGGCGGGCGTGAAGCCACCGAACAGCGCCGTGGCCAGGCTGTAAGCCAGCGAGAAACCGGCGGCACGCACCTCAGCGGGCATAATTTCTGCCAGATAAACCACCATCGCGCCGTTGTAGCTGGCGTACAGGAAGGAGAGCCAGAGCTCCGCCGCCAGCAGGTGGCCGAAGCTCGGCGCGCCAACCATCCAGTGCAGCACAGGCCAGGCGGTGGCAATCATCAATACCGTAAACGTCAGCAGCAGCGGACGACGACCTACGCGGTCAGACAGCGCGCCCATCACCGGGAGCCAGAACAGGTTGGAAATCCCCACAAACAGCGTCACCATAAAGGCCTGTTTGTCACTCATCATTAATACGGTCTTGCCGAAGGTTGGCGTGAACGCGGTGATCATGTAAAACATCACCGTGGTGGTCACCACCATCAGCATACCGGCCAGCACCAGTGCCCAATTGCTGGCGACGGAACGCATAATGTCGGTCATTGATGGATGGTGTTTACGCTGACTAAAGGCTTCGGTCTCTTCCAGCATGCGACGAATATAGAACAGGAAAGGGACGATCAGGCAGCCCACGACAAACGGAATACGCCAGCCCCATTCGGTCACCTCATCATGTGAGAGCAGATGATTCAGCCCCAGCCCCAGCAGAGCCGCGAAGATCACCGCGATTTGCTGGCTACCGGACTGCCAGCTGACAAAGAACCCTTTACGCCCTTTCGGTGCCACTTCGGCCAGATAAACCGAAACGCCGCCCAGTTCTACCCCGGCAGAAAAACCCTGCAATAAGCGACCAAGTAAAATGAGTATCGGTGCGGCGGCACCCAGGGTGGCATAACCCGGGACCAGTGCGATAGTCAGCGTGCCTAACGCCATCAGCCCAAGCGTTAACAGCAGTCCTTTACGACGGCCATGATGGTCAATGTACGCTCCCAGAATAATCGCCCCCAGAGGACGCATCAGAAAGCCGGCACCGAAGGTCATCAGTGTCAGCATTAACGAGGAGAAGGGATCGTCTCCGGGGAAAAAGGTTTTGGAAATGGCCGTGGCGTAGTAGCCAAACACCATAAAATCGTACATTTCAAGGAAATTACCGCTGGTAACATTGAAAATGGTTCTGGCCGCACCTTTTGGCGGCTTTTGTAAAGTTTCACTTTGGCTCATAACTGCTTCCTTGGTTTTTTATCCCTTTTAGCCTGCCAGAGGTGAGATTAATGTGACCTCCATCACCATTGCACTTTACAAACTCTCTGGTTTAAGTAACAAGAAATTAACAGAAGGGTTACAGTAGCGTAACTGCCTGCTCGGCGCAGGATTTGCCAGACAAGATGTGGCAAAAATTCAGGCATAAAAAAAGCGCGTCGGGCTGAACGCGCTGTCTTACAAAACAAGGGATAAACGGATGAAGGAGAAACAGGCGAAACGCACTCAATGCAAGGCTGTGCAGGACGGGTTTAGCCTGCGCACATCAACGACGCGTTATTTTTTTACCGTCTCCATCCCCATCAGGCCGATCTTGAGATAACCCGCCGTGCGCAGTTCATCCATCACGCTCATCAGGGTTTCATAATCGACCGATTTGTCGGCCTGGAAGAAAATGGTGGTATCTTTGTTGCCTTGCGTCTGCTGCATCAACACGTTGATAAGCGCGTCCTTGTTCACCTGATCGTTACCTACGTAAAGCTGCTTATCGGCTTTAATCGAGAGATAGACCGGTTTTTCCGGACGCGGTTGCGGCGCACTGGTGGACGCGGGCAGATTCACACGCACATCCACCGTTGCCAGGGGCGCAGCCACCATAAAGATAATCAGCAGTACCAGCATCACGTCGATAAACGGCGTGACGTTGATTTCATGCATTTCACCATCGGTTTCTGAGCTGTCGTTAAATCGCATTGCCATAACGCTTACCCCAGACGCAGTTTTTGCGCGGCGGCAGGACGGCTGACCTCAGGCTGAGCCAGGTTTCCCAGGTCGATATCGCGACTTTGCAGCAGCATGACCTGCGCGGCAACGTCGCCTAAGGAGGCTTTGTAATTAGCGATCATACGGGCAAACACGTTATAAATCACAACCGCCGGAATCGCCGCGACTAAACCAATGGCCGTCGCCAGCAGCGCTTCGGCGATACCCGGTGCCACGACCGCCAGGTTAGTCGTCTGGGTTTTGGCAATACCGATAAAGCTGTTCATGATGCCCCAGACGGTACCAAACAGGCCGACGAAGGGCGCCACCGAGCCAATCGTGGCCAGGAAGCCATTCCCGCGCCCCGCATGACGGCAGAATGCCGCAACCCGACGCTCAAGACGAAACGCAGTGCGTTCTTTAATGCCGCCGGTTTCTTCCACGCCTGCGGACAGGTCCAGCTCGTTTTGCGCATCATGTAACAGCACCGCGCTGTGGCTGGCCGCATGGAAGCTCTGGGCCGCGCGCGCGGCATCATTGAGACTGCGGGCTTCGCCTAATGCCAGCTGTTCACGCTTCAGGCGACGTCTGGCGGCGCTCAGCTCAGCGTACTTCCCGAAGAAAATGGCCCAGGTCACGACTGAGGCCAGTAACAGACCGATCATGACAACCTTCACCACAATATCGGCATGCTGATACATGCCCCACACGGAAAGGTCCGCTTGCATTAAATCACTGGCTACCACGCTGCTTCTCCAACTTCATATACAGGATGCGGAATAAGGGCAAATGATAGCAAAAATCAATCGAATTGATAGTGGTTCTCATTAGTATTTACAATCAAATAGCTGGACATCGCTGGAAGAAGGGATAACGCGTAGCCGTATCTGTTGCACCGTGTTGCCTGTATCCGGACAGTATGCAACGTAGCGATGAGGGCGGTCAGAAACTGCCTGGTCGATGGCTGATGCGCATGGAGAGTGAGTTGATCCGCAGCCCGCCCTGCTGAGCACGCTAACCGCAGACGCAGGGAAAGTGTTTTGTGGCGTTTAATAAGCCATCGGGCGTCATAATGGCGCGAGAAAAATAATTTTATCCGGTCCAGCATCAATCTGAATTTTCATTGTCAGATAAGCCAGCACGTAAAACATTGAGGCCGCCAGTCAGGGTTTGCCTGTTGTAAGTGGCCGTTGCGCAAACATAATGAAAACAGCCGATGAGTAACCTCTTTATCGCCAGCCTGATGACGTTTTTTCGTCGAATAAAGCAGCAGGGCCGCTGTGCTTCACATAACAGGATCGCTGCCTGCAATCGCCACGCTGATCGGCAATCCGTCCGGGCCCATGCGGAAGATGCGTCACTGAGTGCCGGCGCGCGCCGGTCCTCTTTGGTATCTGTACCAGGCGCTGAGGACTCGCCACAAATGCCGGGACGCCCAGCCTCTCTCTGGCTGTCGCGCGTCTTCCTGCTTATCTCACTGCTGTTGCCGGGATCGGGCATGGTTTCACCCTGTTCAGGGGCGTGCTATGCCGCGACGAACACCTTGATTACGTTACACTTCTTCAGGCGCTGCTATGAATCGGGCAAGCCCTCATCCGGTATGGTGAAGTGTTTCAGTCGTCAGCTCCGCACGGTCGCGCTCATTCGCTTTATTCATGCTTCACGCAATGCGGCACCGCCGGGCAAACTGAAGCGTTTTCACTATGCGCATCACGCCGGTAAAAAGTCCGTCCGGCCGCCATTCCGTGCAGACAGCGGGGAAGCGCCAACACCGGTAAGTACGTCAACCTCCCCCCTGTTCCAGCCTGATACCTTACTGCGTCAGCGCCCTGCGCAACCGCTGCCGCCCTGCCTGAGTCAGGCAGACAACGCGGCACAGCAAAATCTGTTTGTGCCGCAACGGGACATGGACGCGGGCTTACTGCCCTGTCTGCATTGACGGCGGCTGGGCAGGTTAATGGATATCCCCCGGGCTGACGCCCCAGCGGGAGACGGTGCCGCTGTCCGCGCGCTGGCGCTGCTGATAGCGTCCTTTCGCCGCAATCATTGCCACCGTCAGCAAGGCCGGAATCGCTAATACCGCGAAAATCGTGGTAACGCCCCATCCCAGCGCCAGCATTTCCGCGCCCGCCAGCGCACTCAGGATTGCGCCAACGCGCCCGACGCCGTGCATCCAGCTGGAACCGGTTGCCCGCGCCTCGGTGGGATAAAAGCTGGCCGACAGGGCATTCATTCCGGTGTTCGCGCCACCAATGCAAAAGCCTATCATCAGTGCGCAGCCGCCAAGCAACACCGGATGCGTCATCGACAGCCCCATACAAACAGTAAACAGTCCACCCGCACCGTAAATCAGCGATAAGGCACGATGCGATTCAATACGATCCATCAGCCAGCCGGAAAACAGAGAACCGCATGTGCCGCCAGCCTGGAACAGGGCCGTAATAACCGCTGCCTGAACCACGCTAAAACCGTTGTCTTTAATCAGCATCGGCAGCCAGCTGCCCAGGGTGTAAAACAGAAACAGTGCGGTGAAATAGGCGCCCCACAGCATCAGGCTGCCGAAGCGGTAGGTGTCATTGAGGACGACTTTAACAGGTTGCGCGTGAGCCCGACTGACCGGGGGCAACGCCAGCGTACACTGTTGCAGATCCAGATCCGGGGCCAGTTTCGCCAGGATACGGTGAATTTTTTGGCTGGCCGCGCGCCTGACCACCAGAAAGCAGACCGACTCCGGCAGCGCCCAAAGCAGTAACGGCACAAACAGGATCGGCAGGATGCCGCCCAGCAACAGCACAGCATGCCAGCCAAAGTGCGGCATCAGCCAGGAGGCGGCGAAACCGCCCAGTGCCGCGCCAAAAGTAAAGCCACAAAAAACGACGGTGATAAGAAAGGCGCGCCGTCTGGCCGGGGCAAACTCTGCCACCAGCGTCCCCACATTCGGCATCGCCGCGCCTAAACCCAGGCCGGTGAGAAAGCGAAACAGGACCATCTGTTCCATATTTTGCGAGAAGGCGGTGATCAGCGTCCACGCGCCAAAAAAGAACACGCTGTTAATGATGACCACTTTTCGGCCCAGCTTATCGGACAGCGGACCCGAGAGCATCGCCCCCAGCGCCAGTCCCACCAGCGCCGCGCTGATAATCAGCCCCAGTTCGCGATTCGTGATCCCCCAGTCTGCTTTTAATTCAGGGGCAATAAACCCCATGATGGCGATATCGAACCCATCAAGCGCGATGATGCAGAAGCCGAACAGCACCACCATCTTTTGCCACATTCCCAGCGGGCGGCTGTCGATTAACGCCCGAACATCAATTGCTTTGCTTTCCGCCACGGTGACTCTCCGGTGAAATAAGTAATGTGCAGTTACTATATGCAGGCGCTGCAGGGCAAGAAATGGCGATAATCGAAATTTTGTGCGTTTATCGCGCAACCTGCGCCCGTGCGGGCAGCTGAAATGCGTTAATGGCTTGTTAAAAATAAGGAATTTTCTGGAAAGTCTGTCTGGACTGTCCGGTGAGGATTGTGAGCGTGATCGGCGTGATGCCAGCAAAGGGAAAGAGAGAAAACGCGGGATTGGGGTAACGGGGCCAGTCAGCCTGGCCCCTGTGTATTACCGCATGGCGGTCAGCCGTACCGGCGCGTTTGCCGCACCGAAGCCGTGATAGCGACGCCGCCGCTCCAGTAGTTCAAAGAAAAAGCGCCCTTTTTCATAGGGTTCCGTATAGACGTGAAGCAGCTCTCCGCCCTGTTCATCGCTATCATACATCACGTCAAAGCGCTGTAACTGCGCCAGAAAATCCGGGTCGAGGTCAAAGCGCGCCAGCAGATCCTGATAATAGTTAGCGGGGATGCGCAAGGTTTTCAGGCCGCGTTCGCGAGCGGCTTTTACTGCGCTGAACAGATCGTCGCAACCAAACGCCACGTGCTGTAATCCCGCCCCCTGGTAGGTCGTCAACGCACGGGCGATCTGCGTTTCCCGGCTGACTGACATATTCAACGGCAGACGGATAGCATCATTCGGGCTGCGTAAAACGCGGCTGCGCACCAGCCCAAGCGGATCAGGCAGTTCCCATTCGGTATCCTGAACAAAGCCCGGTACGCTGCGCAGGAACATAATCCAGTTGTCGCGCGCTTCATCCGGCAACGCGATCGCCAGATGATCCAGGGTCTGCATCGCAGGCTGAGGCGCGCTGCGATGCGTTAAATTGAAATCACTGTGGTAACCGTCCTGACCGGCGGGCTCGTCTTCCACCAGATAAATCAGGCTGCCATCCGGCGCGCATAAAGCCGGTATCTGACGTTCATTTGGGCCGGTTTCGCCCTGCCAGATAGCGTAGCCATAATCCTGCGCCCGCTGAATCAGGTTCTCCACGCCGCGTACGCGCCAGGCCACTGCACAGAGGGAAATACCATGCTGATGGTAGTAACCGCTGGCCTGGCTGTCGGGCTGCGCATTCAGAATGACGTTGACCTTGCCGTTGCGATAAAGCGAAACCTGTTTCGAACGGTGCTCGCCCGCGTGCACCAGGCCAAGCTGCGTGAGCCACTGCCCTAACGCCAGCGCATCGTTATGGCTGACGGCAAATTCAATAAACTCCAGTGCCAGCAGCGGCGGCTGAGGCGCTGAGTGAAATAATTCTTCTCCCGCCAGTGAAGCCAGCGCGCTGGGCAGCAGCGGTTGTCTGACCAGCCAGTCGCGGGTTTGCTCCTCCAGCCACAACAGCGATCGGTAGCCGTCCTGCGCCGTCGGCACTACCGGTGAAGCGCGGAATCCGTCGTTAAAAATCTCCAGCGACCAGGCATCGCGATAGCCATGTGCTGACAGCTGCGTCATAAACTGCGTCAGATTCAGTTCCCCCTGGCCGGGGAAGCAGCGGAAGTGACGGCTCCAGGAAAGCACGTCCATTTTCAGCAGCGGCGCATCTGCCAGTTGCACGAACACTATTTTTTCGGGCGGCACGATGTCCAGGCCGTCAAGGCTGTCGCCGCGAGATAAAATATGAAAACTGTCGAGCACAATGCCAAAGGAGGGATGGTCCACCGCTTCCACGCGGGCCCAGGCATCACGCCACAGGCTGACATGTCGGCCCCAGGCCAGCGCCTCATAACCGAGGGTAATACCGTACTGCGCGGCCAGCTCCGCCAGCGCACGCAGATCGCTGACCTGGGTGTTGAAATCATCGCTGCAGTCGGGTGACACATTACTGCATACCAGCATCCGCTGACAGCCCAGTTGCGTCATCACCTCAAACTTGCGCGCCGCACGGGCCAGATTTTGTGCCAGCCTGTCACGCGGGCCGCCTTCGAAGTCACGGAAGGGCTGGAACAGTAAAATTTCCAGGCCCAGCTCTTCGCACAACTGGCGAATCTCCACGGGTGAGCCGGGATAATAGACTAAATCGTTATCGAAAATTTCGACACCATCAAAGCCGGCGGCGGCGATTGCGCGCAGCTTTTCCGGCAGCGTGCCCGATACCGAGACCGTTGCGACAGAACGTTTCATTATTGCCTCCTGATAAACGGTCACAGGGTGACCTTAAAGCAGCCAGTCAGCAGCGAGGCGTTCTGCTAACGGAGATTGGCAATTGTTATGAACCAGATGGAACATTTCGTCAATGTGACAGGTCATGATTTTTGGTTATGAGTACAGCTACGTTTTTTCACTTTTCTTTTACAAGTTACGCTTCCTACACTCGTTCCTCTGTACGCGAAAAACAAAACAATAAGGATGCCTGGATGAAAAATGACTGGCCCGCCCGTGAACTGGTACACCGTGATTACCGCCATCACCCGCCGGCGCTTGCGCCGTTGTACAAAACCAGCATACTGCGCTCGCCGCGCAATGCGCTGATTTCGCTGCAAAATTCCTTATCGGAAATCACCGCACCGGTGTTCACCCGTCAGGAGCTGGGCCCCCGGGACAGCGATCTGATTCTTAATTATGCGAAGGACGGCCTGCCGATTGGCGAGCGCATCATTGTGCATGGTTACGTGCGCGATGCGTTTGGTCAGCCGGTGCGGAATGCCCTGGTTGAGGTATGGCAGGCCAATGCTGGCGGTCGCTATCGTCATAAAAAAGATCAGTATCTGGCCCCCATCGATCCGAATTTTGGCGGCTGTGGTCGCATGCTGACCGACGACAATGGCTACTACTGCTTTCGGACCATTAAGCCCGGCCCCTATCCCTGGCGTAACCAGGTCAGCGACTGGCGTCCAGCCCATATTCATTTTTCCCTTTCTGGCGAAGCCTTTGCTCAGCGCTTGATTACGCAGATGTATTTTGAGGGCGATCCGCTGGTAGGACGCTGTCCTATCCTGCAGTCGGTAGGCAGCGAAGAAGCCGTCCGCACCCTGATTGCAGAGCTGGATACGCATTCGGCGATTCCCCTGGACTGTCTGGCCTATCGCTTTGATCTGGTATTGCGGGGTCACCGCGCAACCTGGTTCGAAAACCGCACTCAGGGAGCCGCATCATGAAAAACTATCTGCCTGAAACGGCCTCACAAACTGCCGGCCCTTACGTGCACATTGGCCTGGCACCGCATGCCGCAGGCTTTGATATCTTTGAACATAATTTCAGCGAGGTGCTCACGCAGCCGGAAACGCGCGGTGAGCGCATTACCGTTGAAGGCTGTGTTTACGATGGTTCTGGCACGCCGGTGCGCGATGTGCTGATTGAAGTGTGGCAGGCCAATGCCGCCGGGCGCTACCAGCATCCCGCTGACCAGCAGCACGACAAGCCGCTGGATCCGGCGTTTCGCGGCTGGGGGCGCACCTGCTCCGATTTTGACAGCGGCATCTGGCGTTTTGAAACCATCAAGCCCGGCAGCGTGACCGGCCGCGACGGACGTCCCATGGCGCCGCACCTCAACTTATGGATTGTGGCACGAGGTATCAATATCGGCCTGAACACCCGCCTCTATTTTGCCGATGAACAGGCGGCAAATGCCCGGGATCCGGTGCTGAATCTGATTGAGTGGGAGAAGCGGCGCAACACCCTGCTGGCACACCGTGAACAACGCGGCAGCGAAACGGTTTACCGTTTCGATATCGTTCTGCAGGGCGAAAACGAAACCGTATTTTTTGATGTCTGACGCTTAACAATCTCGCTACATTGTCCTTGCCGCTGCGGCGGCAAATTCTTACCATGAGCCATGGATAGTGTTTCCCGGTTCAGTCAGCGCGTGCGCCTGCGTCATCTTCACGCTTTTGTTGCCACCGCGCAGCAAGGGACGCTGGGCCGTGCCGCCCGCCAACTGGGTATTACTCAGCCCGCCTTATCGAAAACCCTCAGCGAACTGGAATACCTGACCGGTGAACAACTGCTGGTGCGCAGCCGCCAGGGAACAGCGCTGACCGCCAGCGGGACGCGCTTTCTGCATGACGCCATTCGCATCCTGGATGCACTTACGCTGGTCGATCAGGTCATGCGTCCGGACAGCGCGCCACATCTCGCGCCTCTGCATATCGGTGCCTTGCCGACCGCCATCGGCAGCGTGGTTGCGCCGGTGCTGGCCAGCCTGCAGCAGCACTATCCGGGCTGGCGTATACAGGTCACTACGCTTTCGAACGACGCGCTGCTGATGGCGATAAAGTCGGGGCAAATGACGCTGGGAATCGGACGGATGGCGGAACCGGTTCTGATGGACGGTCTGAACTTTGAACTGTTGTATCTGGAAACACTGCGTCTGGTCGTGGCCCCGCACCACCCCTTGCTGCATGCGGGCGTGACCCTGGCAGAAGCGCTCAGTTGGCCGTTGATCCTTTCGCCACGCGGCACCGTACCGCGTCAAAATGCGGAATCGCTGATGACCAGCCATGGGCTGACCCTGCCCGAAGGCGCGGTAGAAACCCTGTCAACGACGCTGGCGCGGCGGCTGACGCAAAACCACGGTTACGTCTGGCTGGTGCCCTACGGCGCGGTGCGCGACGACTTAACGAGTAATCAGCTTCGGGCTCTGCCGCTGCCGAACCAGGGCATGGCCGAAGCGGTGGGCATCCTGACCCGTCAGCAGCATACACCGCCCCCTGAACAACAACATCTGGTGGCGGCATTGCGTCAGCGGGTGCTGGATGTCCCGGTCTGACGCCGCGATTTAACGGGCACTATCCCGCTCGTCGAAAATGCTTTGCGCCAGGTGGAACGCCGCGTTCGCCGCAGGCAGGCCACAATACAGCGCGGCATGCATCAGTACCTCTTTGATCTCATCCCGACTGACCCCGTTATTGAATGCGGCCCGCAGATGCATTTTCAGTTCGGCTTCACGGTTAAGCGCAATCAGCATACCGATGGTGATCAGGCTGCGCGTGTGGCGCGACAATCCGGGCCGGGTCCAGATCTCTCCCCAGGCGTAACGACTGATGAAGTGTTGAAATTCGTCGTTCAGAGGGGACAGATTCTCCAAAGTGCGCTCCACATGCGCGTCACCGAGTACCGCGCGGCGCAGCGTCATTCCCTGCTGATAACGCTGCTGCTGCGTCAGTTGCGCGTCAATAAACGGCTGCAGGGCACGATTAAACGCCAGCCACACCTCCACACTGGAAAGATGCGACGCAGGCAACACCACCAGCTGCGCGCCGTGGATGTGCGCCACCATGGCTTCTGCGTCGGCCACCGTCGTCACGGCATCGTCCCGCCCCGCAATGACCAGCACAGGAAGATGAATGGCCGCCAGTTCGTGACGTAAATCTGCGGCAGCCAGCGCATCGCAGCAGTCCGCATAACTTTCTGCATCACAGGCACGCAGTTGCGTGAGCAACGCCTGCACGGTGGCGGGTGCCCGTTCGCTGAACACCGGCGTAAACCAGCGTGCGGTGGCCCCGTCAGCAATCGCCGCCATACCGTACTGACGCACCTGCGCTGCGCGCTGCTGCCAGGCCGCAGACTCACCGATCTTCGCGGCGCTGTTGGCGACCGTGAGCGTGATCAGGCGATGAGGATGGAAACGGGCCAGCCAGAGCCCGGTCAGCCCGCCCATCGAAATGCCGCAAAAATGCACCCTGTCGATAGCCAGCTTATCCAGCAGCGACAGCACCGCCCTCCCCAGCTGTTCCAGCGAACTGGTTTGTCCGTTCGGTGCCGAGGCACCGTGCCCCGGGACATCGTAACGCAGAATGCGATAATGACCGATCAGCGCATCGCGCTGGGGCTGCCACATGTCTGCCTCCGTTCCTAAGGAGTTGCTGAATAACACCACCGGAGCATCGTCTGGTCCCTCAAGGATGTAATGAAGTGTCATGATTCCCTCGCCGCCGCTAAAACCTGTTGAATAAAGCGCGCCGCACTGCCCGTGGCATTGGCCGGGTCGAGCAGTGCCTCCAGCGTTGAATGACTCAGGCGCGTTCTGACCGTTTCATCCGCGCTCAGTACGGACAACAAACTCTGCTGTGTGTCCAGCGCCCGGCGGCAGCACTGCTCAATATGATGGTGCGCCTGCTGGCGTCCCATCTCGTTCGCCAGCGCCAGCGTGACCGCTTCCGCCATAATTAATCCCTGCGTCAGGCCAAGGTTACGTTGCATGGCATCTTCATGCACCTCCAGCCCGTCGATCAGTTCCGTGCTGTGGGCCAGCGCCGCGCCGCTCAGTACAATCAGCTGCGGCAGGCTCTGCCACTCGGCCTGCCAGCCACCCAGCGCACGCTCGTGTTCCTGCACCATCCCGGCATACAGACCGGACATCAGCGCCGGTACCCGATTGGCCGCGCTGAGAATGGCGGCGCACAGTACCGGGTTACGTTTATGCGGCATGGTTGAGGAGCCGCCCCGCCCTGCCGCCTGAGGTTCGCTGATCTCCCCTACCTCGCTCTGCATCAGCAGCGACATATCCCGCGCCAGCTTGCCCAGCGTCCCGGTCAGGCCGGCATACCAGCCTGCCAGCTCGGTAAGCCTGTCGCGCTGAGCATGCCAGGGCGTGGCGCTACGCGGCAAATTCAGCGCCTCGGACAGTGCCTGCTCGACCTGCTCGCCTTTATCGCCCAGCGAGGCCAGCGTGCCTGCCGCCCCGCCAAACTGCAGCGCCAGTACCCGCGTCTGCATCGCCCTGAGGCGTTGTCGATCGCGTACCAGGGCGTCCAGCGTGCCTGCCAGCTTCAGCCCAAGGGTAACGGGCAAGGCATGTTGCAACCACGTGCGTCCGACCATCAGCGTTTTGCTGTGCCGTTCGCACTGCGCGCTCAGCACGGCAATCAGCCGATCCAGCAGCGTAGCCGTACCGCTGAGCGCCGCGCGCAGTTGCAGCATCAGTCCGCTGTCGATTGCGTCCTGGCTGGTTGCGCCCCAGTGGACATAGCGCGCCGCCTCGGGCGATCGGGCAGCCACCAAAGCGGTCAATTGTTTGACGAGGGGAATCGCCAGGTTGCCGGCCAGCCCTGCGGCCTGGGTCAGCGCAGCGGCATCGATCGCGTCGGCACGGCAGCAGTCCTGAATGATCTGCGCAGATTCGCGGTCCATCAGCCCCGCACTGGCAAGCGCCTGTGCCAGGCCAGCTTCAAAATCAAGCATCCCCTGCAGCAGCGCCGTATCGCTGAAGCCCTCACTGAGAGGAGAAGCCATAAACATGGCGCGGTAAAGAGACATTGATTATACCCGTTCCAGAATAAGTGCGATTCCCTGCCCGACACCGACGCACATGGTGCAGAGTGCGTAACGTCCTCCGGTGCGCCGCAGGTGATAGGCCGCGGTCATGGTCAGCCTGCCACCGGATGCGCCGAGCGGATGGCCCAGCGCTATTGCGCCGCCGTTAGGGTTCACCTGCGCGGCATCGTCGGCCAGCCCGAGCGCCCGCGTCACGGCCAGCGCCTGGGCAGCAAACGCTTCATTTAATTCGATTACGTCCATTTGTGCCAGCGTCAGGCCACTCTGGGCCAGCACTTTGCGTACCGCAGGTACGGGACCATAACCCATGATACGCGGTTCAACGCCGCAGGCAGCCATCGCGACCACACGCACCAGCGGCGTGAGGCCGTGGGCGGCAACCGCGTTTTCACTGGCGAGTAATAAGGCGCAGGCCCCGTCATTGATGCCCGAGGCGTTGCCTGCCGTCACGCTGCCGTCCGGCGTCACGACGCCTTTTAATCCCGCCAGCGCCGCCAGGGAGGTACTGCGCGGATGCTCATC
The DNA here is from genome assembly GCF_043545505.1 of Pantoea sp. SGAir0183. Lineage (NCBI taxonomy): Bacteria > Pseudomonadati > Pseudomonadota > Gammaproteobacteria > Enterobacterales > Erwiniaceae > Pantoea > Pantoea sp. SGAir0183. The sequence goes on along the minus strand of NZ_CP028053.1, from coordinate 713,704 downwards.
GCAGGCAACAGTGATAGCTTCCCCTTTGCGCTGCGGGAGAGTGACGGTCATCAGCTCGTCACTGAACAGTCCCATCTCCTGCGCACGCGCGGTACGAAGCTGGCTGCGTAACGCAAAGGCATCCTGATCGGCGCGGCTGATAGCAAAATCGCGTGCCACGTTTTCCGCCGTTTCCGGCATGGTTTCAACGCCAAAGCGGGCGCGCATCTGCGGGTTGATGAAACGCCATCCCATGGTGGTGTCTTCCATTTTCAGGCTGCGACTAAACGCGCTTTCTGCTTTTCCGGTCACGAAGGGCGCGCGCGACATACTCTCTACGCCGCCTGCGATCATGACCTCGGCTTCGCCGCATTTTATTGCCCTGGCCGCCATGCCGATGGCATCCAGCCCAGAACCGCAAAGACGATTGATCGTCGTGCCGGGCACGCTGGACGGCAGCCCGGCCAGTAACAGGGCCATACGCGCCACGTTACGATTGTCTTCGCCTGCCTGATTGGCGCAGCCATAGATCACATCATCGATCGCCTGCGCGACAGAAGCAGGCTGACGGGCAAGCAGCGCCGCCAGCGGTAAGGCCGCCAAATCGTCTGCCCGAATTCCCGCGAGCGCGCCGCCATAACGGCCAAATGGAGTGCGGAGCGCATCACAAATAAAAGCCTGTTGCATTCGCGATTCCTCAGGCGGTGGTCGCCAGTTCAGGTTGCAGTAAACGCACCGGCGTGACCGCCTGGAGCGCCTCGAAACTCAGTCCGGGGCAGCACTCGACCACCAGCGGACCGTCCGGCGTAATATCAATCACGGCCATATCCGTATAGATCCGGCTGACGCACCCCAGCCCGGTGAGCGGATAGCTGCACTGCTTCACCAGCTTGCATTCCCCTTTTTTCGTCAGGTAGTCCATCATCACGTAAACCTTGCGCGCGCCAATGGCGAGATCCATGGCGCCGCCGACAGCAGGAATTGCATCCTGCGCACCGGTACTCCAGTTCGCCAGATCGCCGCTAACGGATACCTGGTACGCGCCCATGACGCAGATATCCAGATGCCCGCCACGCATCATGGCAAAGGAGTCGCCATGATGGAAAAAGCAGCCGCCCGGCAGCAGGGTTACCAGCTCTTTTCCGGCATTGATCAGCTCCGGATCGGCGTCTTCCGGCGCAGGCGCTGGCCCCATGCCGAGCAGTCCGTTTTCGCTGTGCAGAAAGATTTCTTTGTCCGCAGGCAGATAGTTCGCAATGCGGGTCGGCAGGCCAATCCCCAGGTTAACGTAAGCCCCTTCCGGAATATCGCGCGCCACGCGCTGTGCCAGTTGGTCACGGGTGAGTTTTTGCATTGCCGACTCCTCAGGCTGAAACGGTCAGGGTAACGGGATGGGGAACGCACACCAGGCGCTGGACAAAAATGCCCGGCGTGACGACGTTTTCAGGATCGAGCTGGCCCAGCGGCACCAGCTCTGCTACCTGGGCAATGGTCGTGGTGGCGGCCATCGCCATCACGGGGCCAAAATTCCGCGCCGCTTTGCGGTACACCAGGTTGCCCCAGCGGTCGCCCTGATGGGCTTTGATAAGCGCGAAATCGGCTTTGAGCGGTTTTTCGAACACGTAATGGCGGCCATCGATTTCCCGCGTTTCCTTGCCTTCCGCCAGCGGCGTGCCAAAGGCGGTGGGGGTGAAAATGCCGCCTAAACCGCTGCCTGCGGCCTGCATCCTGGCGGCAAGGTTGCCCTGCGGCACCAGCTCCAGTTCAATCTCTCCACGACGATAGCGCTCATCGAACACCCAGGAGTCAACCTGGCGCGGAAATGAACAAATCATTTTATCAACGCGGCCTGCCTTAAGCAGCGCGGCCAGGCCGCTGTCACCGTTGCCAGCGTTATTGCTGATCACCGTCAGCCCGCGAGCGCCGCTTTCGATCAACGCATCGATCAGTTCCAGCGGCTGACCGGCAGGTCCAAATCCGCCAATCATGATGCTGGCCCCGTCCGGGATGACCGCCACGGCCTCTGCCAGTGTTGCCACACTTTTATTGATCATTAGCTGTTCCTTTAGCCCGGCATCAGCCGGTTAGTAGTGAATAGCCAAAAAGTAGATCGCTCTGTGAGTGCAAACAATACCGATTATCGAAATAGTGTGCGATTATCGGTCACTGGCAAAACCAAATGGCACAATGTGATCGTTCGCACAGTTGCAGGACGATCCTGTTAATCTCGGGAGAAAAGCATGATGGATGACGATCAGACGCTGCGCGGCAGCAGCGATCCCTGGAAAGGGGATCCGAACTTTATGGCTTCACTGGCGCGTGGGCTGGAGGTCTTGCAGGCATTCACCCCACAGCGACGCGTGATGTCCGTGTCGCAAATCAGTCAGCGCACCGGTATTCCGCGCGCAGCCGTGCGGCGCTGTCTGTACACCCTGAGTAAGCTGGGTTTTGTCTACGCCGAAGATGGTAAAAACTTTGAACTGCGTCCGCGCGTGCTCACTCTGGGTCATAACTGGCTGGGCGCCACGCCGCTCGCCAGCGCCTCACAGCCGGTTTTACGCCAGCTGAGCCAGACGCTGAACGAGTCCTGCTCAATGGCGGTGCTGGACGGAGATGACATTCTCTATATCGCCCGCGCGTCCGCGTCGCGCATCATGACGATCGACCTGCATATCGGCAGTCGTCTGCCCGCCAGTACCACCTCCATGGGCAGAGTGCTGCTGAGCGGGCTTGCCGCTGAGCCATTGAACGACTATCTGGCGCGGCTGACCCAGCTGCGTTATACCAGCCACACGCTGGTCAGCAGCAGCGCGCTGCGTGAAGAACTGGCCCGCGTCCGGCAGCAGGGTTACGCCATTAACGATCAGGAACTGGAAATCGGTCTGCGTTCGCTTGCCGTGCCGCTTTGTGGCGCGGACGGACGCATCGTGGCCGCTCTGAACGTCGGCGTCCATGCCGGACAGGTTTCTGCGGATACGCTGCGTCAACACCATTTGCCGCTACTGCAGGAGGCCGCACGGGAAATCTCCCTGTTGCTGCGCGAATAATCTGTGTTGCCCCTCAACGTCATCGCCGAATTCGTGCTAACGTGAAGGCTCAGGTGCAAGCGGCAAGGCAGGGAGTTCATGACCACAAAAAAAATTGATACCACACTCGTCAGCGCAGGACGCGATAAACGTTACACCCAGGGTTCGGTGAATGCGGTCATTCAGCGAGCCTCGTCGCTGGTTTTCGATACCGTTGCGGAAAAAAAACGCGCGACCGCAGGGCGGGCAAAGGGCGAACTGTTTTATGGTCGTCGTGGCACGCTGACCCACTTTGCCTTGCAGGACGCCATGACAGAGCTGGAAGGCGGCGCGGGCTGTGTGCTGTATCCTTGCGGCGCCGCAGCGGTCTCTAACGCTATTCTGGCGTTTGTTGAAGCAGGCGATCATGTGCTGATGAGCGGCGCGGTGTATGAACCAACCCAGGATTTCTGCACCAAAATCCTTGCTAAACTTCAGGTCTCCACCACCTGGTTTGATCACGGCATCGGCGATGCGATCGCCACCCTGATTCAGCCCAACACGCGCGTGGTGTTCCTGGAGTCGCCCGCCTCCATCACGATGGAAGTGCAGGACGTCCCCGCCATTGTGGCGGCGGTGCGCGCAAAAGCACCGGACGCGATTATTATGATTGACAACACCTGGGCGGCGGGCGTGCTGTTTCGTCCTCTTGCGCTGGGCGTGGATATTTCGATTCAGGCTGGCACCAAATACCTGATTGGTCACAGCGATGCCATGATTGGGACCGCCGTCGCCAATGCCCGCTGCTGGGAGCAACTGCGCGAGAACAGCTACCTGATGGGGCAGATGGTGGATGCCGATACCGCCTACATGGCCAGCCGGGGATTACGTACGCTGGGCGTACGTCTGCGGCAGCATGAAGAAAGTGCACTTCAGGTCGCAGAATGGCTGGCCGCCCGCCCGGAGGTCGCCAGAGTGAATCATCCGGCGCTGCCCGCATGCCCCGGTCACGCCTTCTGGCAACGCGACTTCAGCGGCAGCAGCGGATTATTTTCGTTTGTGCTGAAGGAAAAACTGAGCCGCGAGCAGTTAGCGATGTATCTTGATCATTTTCAGCACTTTAGCATGGCGTACTCATGGGGCGGTTATGAGTCGCTGATTTTAGCCAGTCAACCCGAAGAGCTGGCGGCTATTCGCCCGGCGGGCGGCGTTGATTTCAGCGGTACGCTGGTACGGCTGCACATCGGTCTGGAACATGTGGATGATTTACTGGTTGATCTTGAAGCGGGTTTTACACGCCTGACGCGCTAAAAGAGTAAACCTGATATAAACCAGATACAGACCCGTGTGATATATCGACAGGCCACAGCCAGATAGATGTTAAAATTCTCTTAATATAAAAGTGTTCAGCGAGCAGAAGAACCCCCGCAGGTTAAGGTTGTCGCCCACTCTGGGGCAGGCGACAACCAAGAGGTCAGGCCGATCTGAACACTATAATTCAGCATGATTGTGACGTAATGGGATAGCTAATGGGTGTTTTACATGAGATTGTGCACGCGCTTTGGCATCAAGACTTCGCCGCGCTGGCCAATCCGGAAGTGGTATGGATCGTCTACAGCGTGATGTTTATGACGCTATTCCTGGAAAATGGTTTACTGCCCGCCTCTTTTCTGCCCGGCGACAGTCTGCTGCTGCTGGCTGGCGCGATGGTAGCCAAAGGCGTGATGGATTTTTTCCCCACGCTTTTGATCCTGACCACCGCCGCCAGTCTGGGCTGCTGGCTCAGTTACCTGCAAGGCCGCTGGCTGGGTAATACCCGACTGGTTAAGAGCTGGCTGATGCAGCTTCCGGCACAATATCACCAACGCGCATGGAATATGTTTAATCGTCATGGCCTGATGGCGCTGCTGGTGGGACGTTTTCTGGCCTTTATTCGTACCATTTTGCCAACAATGGCGGGCATTTCCGGCCTGAAGAACAGCCGTTTTCAGCTGTTTAACTGGCTGAGCGGTCTGCTGTGGGTGGGCATTGTGGTGACGCTGGGTTACGGCATCAGCCAGGTGCCGTTTATCAAACGGCACGAAGATCAGGTGATGGCTGTCCTGATGGTATTACCGATGGTGCTGCTGGTCGTCGGGCTGGTTGGCAGCATCGTGGTTATCTGGAAAAAACGTCGTCAAAGAGCCTGATCACGCGTGCGTCAGGCGGGCGGTTCGGCCACCGTCTGACGCACCCGATTCACTTCCTCACCCGGCGTCACGCCAAAGTAGCGCTTAAACTCCCGCGAAAACTGCGACGGACTCTCATAACCGACGCGCACCGCCGCGACGCTGGCTTTCAGGCCGTCCTGCAGCATCAGTAAACGCGCCTGATGCAGGCGATACCGCTTGAGATACTGCAGCGGCGACGTCTGCGTCACCGCTTTGAAATTATGATGAAACGCTGAGACACTCATATTCACCTCTGCCGCCAGCGTGTCCACGCTGAGGTTGTCGGCATAGTGATTCTCTATACGGCGCAGTGCCCGGGCAATCTGGCTGAACTGCGTCTGACGACTCACCAGTGACAGCAGTGCCCCCCCAATCGGGCCGGTCAGCACATAGTAAAGAATTTCCCGCACAATCTGTGGCCCCAGCACCCTTGCATCACGAGGCTGGGTCATCACATCCAGCAGGCGTTCTGCCGCACACAGCATTGGCTCCGTGAGAAAGGCAGAGTGAATGCCCGAGGTCAACGGCTGAGGCTGAAACCCTTCGTCATCACCGATGTCCATGAGCAAATCCTGCAGGCTGGCCGTATCCACGCGCAGGCACATCCCGGCCAGAGGCTGCTCGGGTGACGCCCAGGTTTCACATTCGACCGGGAGCGGCACGGTGAGCATCAGGTATTTTGTGGCGTCGTATTGAAAAACCGTACTGCCCAGATAACCGGTTTTGCTGCCTTGAAACAAAATGACAATGCCGGGCTGATACATGATGGGCTCACGCGGTCGGTGCTGCCCCGCATAAATCAGTGAGACATTTTCCACCGGACACAGCTGTTCGCGTCCGTTCGTCATCAGCGTGACCACCTGTTGAGCCAGCCGCTGACACAGTAAGTCGTGGGGCATCATCACTCCTGAAAATTAAAAGCGCAGTTTGCCGCGCGCCTGGTTAAATCGCCAGCAAAATGGAGAATCAGGCAAGAAGTTTACAGGATCAGGCAGGGTTATCCTCGCCTGTTCGCAGGCAGCCTGAAAATTGTTAGCTAGACTTAAGCACAGCGAAGACTCACTGGTTTACTGCAAATGTAAGGAGCAGGATATGGCAGACCAACCTATTATCAAACTGCACGACGGTAACATGATGCCACAGCTCGGACTTGGCGTGTGGCAAGCCAGCATGGAAGATGCGCGCAACGCCGTGCTGAAAGCGCTGGACGTTGGCTATCGTTCAATTGATACCGCCGCCGCGTACAAAAATGAAGAAGCGATTGGTCAGGCGTTACAGGAAACCGATGTCGCGCGTGAGGATATTTTTATCACCACTAAACTGTGGAATGCTGACCAGCAAAATGTCCAGCAGGCACTGGAAACCAGTCTGCAAAAACTGAAGCTGGAGCAGGTAGATCTGTATCTGATGCACTGGCCGTGCCCGGAGAAAGATCAGTACGTTGACGCCTGGAAGAACATGATTGCGATGCAGCAACAAGGCCTGGTCAAAAGCATCGGCGTCTGTAACTTCAACCAGCCGCACCTGAAACGTCTGCTGGAAGAAACCGGTGTAACCCCGGTGATCAACCAGATCGAGCTGCATCCGATGCTGCAACAGCGCACGCTGCATGCCTGGAACGCCATGCACCAGATTCAGACCGAGTCCTGGAGTCCCCTGGCTCAGGGCGGCGAAGGCGTATTCGATCAGGAAATCATCAAGTCTCTGGCCAAAAAATACGGTAAGACGCCGGCGCAAATCGTTATCCGCTGGCATCTGGACAGCGGGCTGGTGGTTATCCCGAAATCCGTCACGCCGGCACGCATCGAAGAAAACTTCAATGTGTTCGATTTCCGCCTGGATAAGGCAGAAATGAGTGAGATTGCCCAGCTTGATACCGGTAAGCGTTTAGGTCCTGACCCGGATACGTTTAACGGCTAATACGGGCGCATCGGACCCGATGCACGCCTCGGGCAGGCCTCTCCTCCGGGAGGGGCTTTTTTACGGTTAGCGCCCACGCAAAATGTTAAACGTCCTTAAAATGTATGACAAAACGCATAATAATTACGCAACGCCTTTCTGGGCAGTGCGCGGCGCCGGGCAAAAAAACCCGTCCCTGACCGAAATCCCCCGGTCTTTCCGCTCTGTTAAATCAAATTTTTTGCGCTGAACGCTGACACCTTAATCCGCCCCTGTATTTTGTCTTTTAAATCAAAAACTTAAAATTATAATCACCTCACCTTACCTTGTTATAACAGGTAAAATTTTGCAACACACCGAAGCCGCTCCGCTTTTGTGAAAACGTCGTTGTGCAGGTAATACTGTTTTCTGCCACACCTGTCGCGTGATCCCGGCTACCACCATTGAACGTCATTTCACGGTTTTCAGAACGTTAAGCGACTTAACCAGGGAGCGTATCATGTCGGTTATCAATACCAATATCGTGTCGTTGATCGTTCAAAACGATCTGTATAACTCTCAAAATGCTTTATCGACCGCCATTGAGCGCCTGTCTTCAGGTTTGCGCATTAACAGTGCGAAAGATGATGCGGCGGGAATGGCGATTGCTAATCGTTTGACCTCAAACATCGACGGCATGACGGTAGCGGGCAGGAATGCCAATGATGCGATTTCGCTATCACAAACCGCTGAAGGGGCGCTCTCCACGATTAACGACAATCTGCAACGCATACGTGACCTGACGGTGCAGGCGCAAAATGGCAGCAACTCCGCTGCGGATATCGACTCTATTCAGACAGAAGTGAATCAGCGAATGGAGGAGATTAACCGTATTACCGCACAAACGAATTTTAACGGCATTAGTATGCTGAATACCGGATCGGGCTCGGCTGCGTATCGCTTTCAGGTCGGTGCGGAAGACGGCGAAACGATCACGATCGATCTGGATGCCAGCGACAGCTATAACCTTCTGAAAGCGGGTACCACCGGCTCAACACTTAATATCCGGCAAATGACCTCAGGAGATACCGTAAATGGCGTGGCCCGTACGGTTGCGGCAGAAGGCTTTGACGTTTTAAAAGGGGATGTTACCGGCGGAGCAAGTGGAACCGCGACAGACGGTACGCCTTTGGCCGATCTCGATCGGGCGATTAAATCCGTTGATAGTCAGCGTAGTATGCTGGGTGCCTATGAGAACCGCTTTCAGTCGGTTATCGCCAACCTGAACAATATGGTCACAAACCTTACCTCTGCCCGTAGCAGGATAGAGGACGTAGACTACGCTGCGGAGGTATCGGCGATGTCACAGGCGCAGATTTTACAGCAGGCCGGTACCGCCATGCTGGCCCAGGCAAATCAGATGCCCCAACTGATGTTGCAGCTTCTGCGCTAGCCAAACGCAAAAGCTGAAAGCCCTGCCCGGCACAGTCTGCTCCGTTATGCCGTGGCGGGCTGCACCAGCAGCTGACCTGCCGTTCCCCGATCCGCCAGCTCCAGCGTCTGACTGTAATAGACAAACGGGAAATGGTCTGAAGAGCTTTGGGTAAAGTTGACCAGCAGTTCGACCTCGCCGTCCACCCAGACGGTGTCTTTCCAGCCCCGGTCTTCCCCCATCGACTGCGCACCGTTCACGCTCTTAATGAGGAACATTACGCCCTGAATATGCAACGATTGCGGACGATCGGCACGGATAATCCAGCGCTCAAATGTGCCCTGCTGCGCGGTGGTATCAATGCGGTTCATATCCCACACGGCACCGTTGATGCCGGGCATACTGTCGCCGATACGAAACTCCCGGGTACGCACCGAAGCGCCGTCCAGAATCTGATCGGCCAGTAAACGCATTGGCAGATTATCCGTCACCAGCGGCAGCAGGCCAGTGGGGCGAAGCGTGAGCACCAGCGTTGAGGTCAAAATCGTCGAAGGCTCGAAGAAACCGCGCAGGCGATCCATGATGCCAGCCGCGGTGCCCGCCGTAATGGAGACCTCATCCCCTTGTGACATATCCACCAGAACTTCGCGCCGCTCACCGGGAGCCAGCGTTAACCGCTGTACCGCTACCGGCGACGGTAAAAAACCCTGATCGCTGGCGATGACCGTAAACGGTCGGTTATCACTGATGCTGAGTTCGTAACGTCGGGCATTGGAGGCATTGAGCAACCGCAGGCGCACCCAGCCGCGTGATACCTCAATAAACGGATTGCGTACGCCATTAACCAGCAGCGTATCGCCCAGGAAACCGCCGTCAGCGGGTGGGTCATAAACCGGTGTCGCAAAATTATCCAGCCGCTTGTCCTGAATGATCAGCGGAAAGTCATCCACGCCATAGTGTTTTGGCAACGGAAGCTGCTTACTGAGGTCGTCCTCGATCAGCCACATGCCCGCCAGGCCGTTATAGACGTGCGGTGCCATGCGGTTTGGCGTGTTGGCGTGATACCAGCAGGTGGCGGCGTTCTGACGAATCGGTAACACCGGTGCCCAGTCGACGCCCGCTGACATCATCCGCGGCGCGCCGCCCATCAGTGCCCCTGGCACCTGCAGGCCGCTGACGGTCATCGAAACCGGTTCATTGAGGCGGTTACTGTAGATCAGTTTGACATCATCGCCGCTGTAAACACGGACAGTTGGCCCAAGGTACATGCCATTGATGCCCCAGACCGGCACCTTGTTATTGTCACCGTTAAACGACCAGTGGCTGCGCTGTAAGGTCAGAAACAGCGGCTGACCCCGGCGGGATTCGATCAACGGCGGAACGGGAAGCGGCGTGTCACCACGCAAGGAAGCGGCACGTGCCGCATGCGGCATTACCGTGGCACTGAGCGCCACACCGGCAGAAAGCTGGATAAACTGACGTCTGCTGAAAGACATGAAATTTCAGACCTTTTACGCGTGGCGCTGAAACGCCAACCCTGTTTTTATTGCTGTCATTGCTGTGCTGCTTTCACGGCGAGCGACGCAGGACGTCACTCGCCGTGGGGCATCCATGCAGAATAGTCCGACAACGGATTTGTCGGTTAGATTTTACCGTTTTTTTCGCGTTCTTCGACTTCGGCGTTAAGCTCTTCCAGCTTCGCCGCCATCAGTTCACGACAGTGGGTAGCCAGTTTGCGCACAGACGACGACTCAAATTGTTTGACGTCTACCGGCGGCAGCATTTCCACAATCACCAGGCCGTTTTTCAGGCGGTTGAGGTTAATTTTATTATGCGTATTGGACACCACAATCGGGATGATCGGGACGCCGGCCGCCACCGCAGCGTGAAACGCACCGGTTTTAAACGGTAATAATCCCCGCCCGCGACTGCGCGTACCTTCAGGAAACATCCAGAACGAAATCCGTTTTTTATTGAACTGCTCGACCAGCTCGCCAATGGTGCCGTGAGCTTTGGCCCGGTTGTCACGGTCAATCAGCAGATTACCGGTCAGCCAGTAAAGCTGGCCAAAGAACGGTATCCACAGCAGGCTTTTTTTCCCCACGGTCACGGTGGTGGGCTGCACAATTTTAGCGGCCGTCACCATATCGTAGTTGTTCTGGTGATTAGCGATATAAATCGCATTACCGTAATTATCCGCGCCCTCTGGGCGACGAAGTTCAACCTTCAGACCAAACAGCGTCGATAATTTGCCAAACAGATGACCAAAGGTGGCGACGTGACGCGGATTGCGCGGCGAGAACAGACACCAGATGCAGCCAAATACACAGACCAGAATCGAATAAATTACCACAATAATCGTGCGTAATATCAGTAACATAGCTTCCTCAATGTAACACGGCTGGCGATGAACCAGCCGGATGAATTACGCGTCGCTGTCAGCGCTGTCAGGACGTGCCGGGGCATCCAGTTCGACCCGATCAATTTTTTGCAGACCGCGCGGTAACAGCGTGCCACGGCGACCCCGATCGGCACGGAATTTCTGCAACTCTTCACTGCGCAGCAACAGCTTGCGTTTACCGACGTGCAGCGTAATCGCGCTGCCTGGTGGCAGAATCATGAGCCAGGCCAGTTTATCCGTGCCCGCCGCGGCATCTGCCGACGGAATCGAGATAATCTTGTTGCCCTTGCCTTTCGACATTTGCGGCAACTCGCCGACCGGGAACATCAACATCCTGCCCGCCTGGGTGATCGCTAACAGCATGTCGTCTTCATGATGCACAGCCATCGGCGTCATGACGCGCGCATTCTCCGGCAGGGTCAGCAGCGCTTTGCCCGCACGGTTGCGCGAAATCAGATCGTTGAAGGTGCAGATAAAGCCATATCCGGCATCCGAAGCCATTAGCAGGCGCTGCTCTTCCGGCTCCATCAATACCTGTTCAACAACCGCACCCGGTGGTGGCGTCAGTTTACCGGTCAGTGGCTCGCCCTGCCCGCGTGCCGACGGCAGCGAGGTGGGGTCCAGCGTATAGCTGCGGCCAGTGGAATCGATAAAGGCCACAGGCTGATTACTCTTGCCGCGTGCCGCCGCCAGGAAGCTATCACCGGCTTTATAGCTCAGGCCCGCCGGGTCGATATCATGTCCTTTGGCGCTGCGCACCCAGCCCATCTGCGACAGAACAATCGTAACCGGCTCAGACGGAACCAGCTCGGTTTCGCTGAGCGCTTTGGCTTCCTCACGTTCACGCAGAGGCGAACGGCGATCATCACCAAAACTGTTGCTGTCTGCCTGCAGCTCTTTTTTCAGCAGCGTATTCATTTTGCGTTCAGAGGCCAGCGTCGCCTGCAGCTGATCGCGCTCTTTTTCCAGTTCGCTTTGCTCACCGCGAATCTTCATCTCTTCCAGCTTCGCCAAATGGCGCAGCTTGAGTTCAAGAATCGCTTCGGCCTGGGTTTCACTGATCTCAAAGCGCGACATCAGCACTGGCTTTGGTTCGTCCTCGGTACGGATGATGTGAATGACTTCATCAATATTAAGGAAGGCCACCAGCAAACCGTCCAGGATATGCAGACGGCGCAGCACGCGTTCTAAACGATGATTCAGACGGCGACGAACAGTATCGCGACGGAACACCAGCCATTCAGACAGGATTTCCAGCAGGTTTTTCACGGCCGGACGGTTATCCAGTCCGATCATATTCAGGTTGATACGGTAGCTTTTTTCCAGATCGGTCGTGGCGAACAGGTGGTTCATAACCTGATCCAGATCGACACGGTTTGACCGGGGCACAATCACCAGGCGAGTCGGGTTTTCGTGATCGGACTCATCACGTAAATCCTCGACCATTGGCAGCTTTTTATTGCGCATCTGGCTGGCAATCTGCTCCAGTACCCGGGCACCGGACACCTGGTGCGGCAGCGCGGTGATCACCACCTCGCCGTCCTCTTTTTTCCACACCGCACGCTGGCGAATCGAGCCGCGCCCGTTCTGATAGATTTTGCGAATCTCGTCGCGTGGCGTAATGATTTCGGCTTCGGTCGGGAAATCCGGCCCTTGCACAATCTCCAGCAGCGCATCCAGGCTGGTTTTCGGATCGTCAATCAGGGCGATAGCGGCCTGCGCCACTTCGCGCAGGTTATGCGGCGGAATATCGGTTGCCATGCCCACCGCGATCCCCGTGGTGCCGTTCAGCAGAATGTTTGGCAGGCGCGCCGGCAACATCTTCGGCTCCTGCATCGTGCCGTCAAAGTTTGGCACCCAGTCTGCCGTGCCCTGCCCCAGCTCACCCAGCAGCACTTCGGCATACTTCGACAGGCGAGACTCGGTATAACGCATGGCGGCGAAAGATTTAGGATCGTCAGGTGCCCCCCAGTTTCCCTGGCCATCGACCAGCGGATAACGGTAGGAGAACGGCTGTGCCATCAACACCATGGCTTCGTAACAGGCGCTGTCACCATGAGGATGGTATTTACCCAGCACGTCACCCACGGTACGGGCCGATTTTTTAAATTTGGCGGTGGCGTTAAGCCCCAGCTCCGACATGGCATATACAATGCGGCGCTGGACGGGTTTCAGGCCGTCGCCAATGTAAGGCAACGCACGGTCCATGATGACGTACATGGAGTAGTTTAAGTACGCATTCTCAGTAAACGTATGCAGGGCAAGACGCTCTGCACCATCCTGCGTCAATTCGCTCATTAAGTCCTCATCCTCACATCGTGACCCGCAACGGCGGATCACCCGGCGGTTGTTTGGCGAGGATAGTACCTTATTCGTGGGTATTAGTCACAGTCCTGGAGCGGGCTGGTCACTCTTTTTTCCCTGTTTTCCGGCCGCCGAAAAAACCGCACCGGTAAAAATCCCCGTGCGCTTATTTTTAATAGTTTGTGACCTTCCTCGCAATTAATTATCAGCTTATTTATAGCGTATTAATCCTGTCCCGTCCCCGGGACAACATTTAGTATTGTTGCTTTTTCTTTCACCACCTAAATTCAATTTCAGCGACATATACCGGTTTTATTTTATGCCCTGGTTGGATTTAACGAATTGCCACTTAAGCACCGCTAACGAAATAATAGACGGGTGACTGAATGCAAAATCTGACTTCACGACAACACCGATTACTGAAATTACTGTTACAGGCGGGCACGCCGCTGGCGTTAGCGCAATTAGCCCAACAGTTAACCGTTTCTGAAAAAAGTATTTATCGCGATTTACAAAGTCTGGAACCCTGGCTGCATGGCTGGCAGGCGCAACTGGTGAAGCTGCCTGGCCGCTGTGTGGCGCTGGAAACACACGATCATGAACAGCGGCTGCGCTTGCAGCAGCATGTTGCCAGCGACGATAACTGGTCTGCGGGCTTAAGCAACAATGCGCGGCGGGTAAAAATCCTGTCCCAGCTGCTACGAGACGCGCCACGTGAAACCTCGATCAGTAAGTTATCTGAACGTTATTTCATCAGTCACGCTTCGATTGTTAATGACCTCAAGGTGATTGAAGAGTGGTTGCAGCCGCTGGCGCTGGAGCTGGTCCGTAGTCAGAGCGGCACGCATGTGGCAGGCAGCGAGCAAGCACTGCGCCAGGCCATGGTTTTGCTGATTAACGACGTTATGCAGCATAAAACGGGCAGCAATATGGCCCTGCCGCGGCTCGACCCCGGCAGTTATCAGGCGCTGATCCACTATTTTGGCGAAGAGGACGTGGCCTTTGTGCAGCGCTTACTGCAGCAAATGGAGCAGCAGCTTGGCTACCCTTTGAGCGATGCGTATTACCTCAATCTGTCCACCCATATTCTGATCATGATTCACCGTATGGCGCAGGGCAAAGCCTTGTCCCTGCCGCTGGCTCTGAGCGCGTCAGAAATGGACAACCGCATTCTGAAGATTGCCCGCCAGATGGTAGTACAGATTGAACAGCGGCTGGGGCAATCCGCGCCCGCAGATGAAGTGGGATTTATTTATCAATATATTATTTCATCGGGCATTGTAGTCGAAGAACGCGGCAGCCACATGCTATCGCACTCTCCTTTTTCAAATGCAGCATCGCGCAATATTACGCTCGAATTAATTCATTGCTTTTCCGCATTCATCCAAAAGGATCTGTCGACCGATTCTTTATTATTTGAAGGTTTGCTATTCCATATTAAGCCGCTACTTAACCGGCTTAAATATCATATTACGATTCGCAATCCCTTACTCGATGACATAAAAGCGGAATTACAGGATATTTTCACGCTGACCCAACGCGCCATGCAGGTAACGGCCGAGCGGTTTCATTATGGGCCAATCGCTGACGATGAGATCGGTTATCTGTGCGTGCATTTTCAGGCCGCGCTTGAACGGCAAATCGCCCATAAACGTATTTTGCTGGTGTGTTCCAGCGGCGTCGGCACGTCGCATTTGCTGAAAAGTCGCATCCTGCGCGCCTTTCCGGACTGGATTATCGTGGGCGTTATTTCGGCCAGCACGCTGGACGACTTTTGTCAGCAGGAGCCGGTGGATCTGGTCATCTCCACCATTCATCTCGATATCAGCACCTTGCCCACCGTGTATGTTACTGCGTTTTTTAACGACGACGATATTCGCCGGGTGACGGACGCCATGATTGGTCGCCAACTGCCACAGGCCGCAACGCGCGCGCTGGCAGAACATTAACTGAATGAGGTCTGATTAATGGATATTTCTCGCATTCTCACGCCACGCCGCGTCAATCTCAATCTGCAGGCCAGCAGCAAAGAAGCGGCCATTATCGAACTGACGGAGTTGCTGTTCAGTGACGGTGCCATTAGCGATAAAGAGGCCTTTATCCGCGATGTCTGGCTACGCGAGGCGGAGGGATCGACCGGGTTTGAGAATCATATCGCCATTCCTCACGGTAAGTCCTCTGCCGTTAAGCAAACCACGCTGGCCATCGGGCGCAGCCAGCAGGATATCCCCTGGGAGACGCTGGATGGCAGCAAGGTGCGCTGCATCATCCTGTTTGCCGTGCGGCTGGAAGATCAAAACACGACCCATATTCGCCTGCTGTCACAGGTGGCCAGTGCGCTGGCCGATGATGAGGTGATTGCGCAACTGCTGGTGGAAAACGATCCCAGCGAAATCATTCGGCTGTTTAGTCAGTACGCCGAAACCGACCTCTGTTAACCCTGGAGTCCGAGGTAATCATGAACATTGTCTGTGTTGCCGCCTGTACGGCGGGCATCGCGCATACCTACATTGCGCGTGAAAAAATGATCAAAGGCGCTCACGCCCTTGGCCACATCATCCATGTGGAAACGCAGGGCACCATCGGGACAGAAAACGCCCTGGATGCCGAAACGATAGCGGCAGCCGACGTGGTGATCCTGGCGGTGGACGTGAAGATCACCGGCGAGGAACGTTTTCGTGGCAAACCGATCGTGCGGGTGAAAACCGAAGTGGTGATCAAGTCGCCCATCAAGTTTCTGGAAAAAGTGGCGGATTCACTGGCGCGTGCCTGAGGAGATCCACAATGAACGCTAACAAAAGCCAGTACGGGCAAGCGATCAAAGGCCATCTGTTAACCGGGATCTCCTGGATGATCCCGCTGATTGTCGCCGCCGGGATCTGCATTGCGCTGGGTCAGGTGATTGGCGGGCCCGATGTGGGTAAACATCCCGGTACGATCGCCTGGATGCTGAACCAGATCGGTGGCTGGGGCATGGGCTTAATCGTCCCGTTGATCAGTGCGGCTATCGCTTACTCGATTGCCGACAGGCCGGGCTTCGCGCCGGGTTTGATCGTCGGGTTTATCTGCGGACAGATTGGCACCGGCTTTATCGGCGGCATCCTGGGTGGCTTCCTGGTGGGTTACACGGTGATTTTGCTGCGGCGCAGTATCCGGTTGCCACAGTCGATGCAGGGGCTGATGCCGATCATGGTCTTGCCCGTACTGAGCACCATCATTGCCGGGCTGCTCATGATGACGTTTATCGGTCAGCCCATTGTCTGGCTGCAAAAGGCGCTGATCGCCCTGCTGGAATCAATGCAGGGGGGCTCTAAGTTCATCATGGGGGCGATTCTGGGGGCGATGGCGACCTTTGACTTCGGCGGGCCGGTCAATAAAACCATGTCGCTGTTTGCGGATGGCATGCTGGTGGACGGCATTTACGGGCCGGAAGCGGTCAAATTTGCCGGTTCGATGATCCCGCCCTTTGGCATCACGCTCTCCTGGCTGCTCACGCGCCATAAGTACACCCGCGCGGAAAAAGAAGCCCTGAAAGCGGCCTTCCCGATGGGGATCTGCATGATCACCGAAGGTGTGATCCCCATTGCCGCACGCGATTTGTTCCGGGTCGTCGGGAGTTGTGTGGTTGCCTCAGCCGTTGCCGGTGGCCTGATCATGGTCTGGGGCGTGGAAGCGCCGGTGCCTCACGGCGGCATGTTCGTCGTACCGCTGTTCACCAAACCCGGGTTGTTCTGCCTGGCGCTTGGTATCGGCACCACGATCTGTGGCGTCATGCTTTCGCTGCTGAAAAAGCCCGTCACTGAAGCCGACGAAGAGTTTGACGACGTGGAAGATCACACCGTTCGCGACGACGACATTAAATTCACACTGGAATAAGGAGTGAGTATGTACGCGGCAATGAACGACCTGATAAGCCAGGCTGCGCAGAAAAAATATGCCGTTCTGGCCATCAACTGCTTCAACCTGGAAAGTGCCCGGGCGGCGGTTAAGGCGGCGGAGCAGCAGCGTGCGCCCCTGATACTGAATGTGTATCAAGGCCATAGCCGTCATTTTCCGCCAGCCATCGCGGTGCCGCTGGTGCAGGCGCTGGCGGCAGAGGCCAGCGTACCAATCGCGCTGGCGCTCGATCATGGCAAGGCCTTTCCGCTGATTGGCCAGGCCTTTCGCGCAGGCTTTACCGGGCTGATGATCGATGCTTCGGCGGAGCCGCTGGCCGAAAACATTCGTCAGACGGCCCGCGTGGTCGACATGGCCCACACCGCCGGGGTTTGCGTCGAAGGTGAACTGGGCCATATCGCCGATGCGCCCACCTACGCGCTGGCCGACGCGGCGGTCAAAATGACCCAGGTGGCGGATGTCCTGCCGTTTCTTGAGCAGACCCATATCGATCTGCTCGCGGTTTCGGTTGGCACCGCGCATGGGCTTTATCCCGCTGGGGTGCAGCCGACAATCGATTTCCAGCGTCTGGCAGACCTGCACGCGGCCTCATCGCGCCCGCTGGCGCTTCACGGCGGCAGTGGCACGCCAGCGGACGATATTCGGCGCGTAAGTCAGCACGGCGTCGCCAAGATTAACGTTGGCGCGGCGGTATTTGAAGCCGGTAAACAGGCGCTGCACCAGGCGCTTAAACACCCTCCCACCACCGAACTGCCGGACTTACTCGCCCTGATGGAGTCCGCCTGTTGTGAAGTCGTCAGTGACTATCTGAGCTGGTCTGGCTCCGCCCGCCAGGCCTGATGGCTTTCTGCTGTAACCCGGTGCGCGTCACTGAACGTCAGCGCAGGGCAACCCTTTGTCATAAAACAAGCTGAGGAAGATTTAACATGTTGATTTCTATGAAAGAGATGTTAAGACCCACCCGTCAACATCGCTTTGCGATTGGCGCCTTCAATGTCGCTGACAGCTGTTTTATCCGCGCGGTCGTGGAAGAAGCCGAAGCCACTCAAACCCCGGCCATTATCTCGATTCATCCCAGTGAACTGGAATTCGTCACCGATGCATTTTTTGGCTATGTGCGGGAGCGCACACTGAAAAGCAGCGTGCCGTTTACGCTGCACCTGGATCACGGTGCATCGGTGGCCCATGTGCTGCGCGCTATTCAGTGCGGTTTCACGTCGGTGATGATTGACGGTTCCCTGCTGCCTTACGAAGAAAACGTGGCGCTGACGAAAGAGGTGGTGAAGCTGGCCCATGCGGTGGGCGTGTCGGTTGAGGGCGAACTGGGGACGATTGGCGATACCGGGACGACCGTGGAAGGCGGCGTGAGCAAAGTGATCTATACCGACCCGGCTCAGGCCGAAGACTTTGTGCAGCGAACCGGCGTGGATACCTTAGCGGTCGCCATCGGCACCGCGCATGGTATCTATCCCAAAGATATGAAACCGGAATTGCAAATGCATATCCTGCGCGACATTTCACAGCGCGTTTCCATTCCGCTGGTGCTGCATGGCGGCTCGGCGAATCCCGATGCCGAAGTGGCCGAGGCGGTGACGCTGGGCGTGGGTAAAATCAACATCTCCAGCGACATGAAATATGCCTATTTCCAGAAGGTGCGTGAAGTGTTAACCCGTGAAACCTGGTGGGATCCGAACGTAATTTATCCCGAAGCGATTGAGGCGGCAAAAGCGGTCATTCGCTACAAGATGAATTTGTTTGGTGGGCTGGGTAAAGCGTCGTTGTATTAAGCATCTTCGCTTTTTGATTCAGACAACCGCACCGTGGCGTTTCAAAGCCATCTGACAGAAAGTCGGAGCAGGCAATCCGCAGCGCTGAACAGAGCGATAAAGCCAGGATTAGCCCGCAGGACGCGGGCAAAAAACGGAGTCGGTACAGGCTGTATCGTCTCCGTCAGTCCGTCAGGCTGAAGCGCGACGTGAAGGCAACCGCGACAGCGACGTGAGGACGCCCGCTCATAAACCCTGTCGGATGGCGTGTACAGCGCTGCAAAAAAACTGAGCGCACAAAACATGATTACTTCATCACGCCCATCCACTGCTGGGCAATCTTCGCATATTCTCCCGTGGCCGTGCTCAGGTGTAGCCACTGATCGACATACTGTTTCCAGCTCATATCATCACGCGGAAGCATATAGGCCTTCTCGCCATACTGAAGCGGTTTATCCGGGTTGAGTGCGCACAGGGAAGGAAAGCGTTTTTGCTGATACAGCGCCTCTGAGGCATCGGTAATCATCACATCGGCTTTGTTATCCACTAACTGCTGGAAAATGGTGACGTTATCGTGAAACAGCGTTAACGCCGCCTGAGGAAGATAACTGTGCACAAAGGCTTCGTTCGTCCCGCCCGCGGGTTCGATTAACCGGACGCCGGGTCTATTTAGCTGGTCAATCGTCTGATACTTCGTTTTATCCGCGCAGCGCACCAGCGGAATTTTGCCGTCCACGCCAAGCGGCTGAGCAAACCAGGCGGTTTGCTGGCGCTTCAGCGTAACCGATACGCCACCCAGTGCAATATCACACTGTTTCGCTAAAAAGTCCTGCATCAGGGTTTTCCAGGTGGTAGGTACCCATTGCACTTTCGCTCCCAGTGACGCCGCCAGCGACTCCGCCATGCTGATATCCAGCCCTTCATAGTGGCCATCGGGTTTCAGAAAGCTGTAGGGCTTGTAGTCCCCGGTCGTACAGACTTTCAGGGTTTTGGTGTTGAGCACGCTGTCCAGACGCGACTGGGCCTGAGCACCGCCAGCCACCAGCAGTAAAGTCATTATGAGTGTTTTCTTCATCATTCTTTTTTTCGGAGGTGAGTTTGCGCCGTTATGGTGACATAACCTTACGGGTTATTGCGCTAATCGCAAAAGTGTTGTGATCATTCTCGCATTTTTCTCCCGCGCGTCGCGGCCTAAGCTACTCCCCATAAACGCATACGGGAGACACGCTTAATGAGCAACATTTTAATTATCGATGGTGGTAAAACTTTCGCCCATTCTAAAGGTGAACTGAATCATACGCTGACCGACGTGGCCGCCAGCCAGTTGCGCGATCTGGGTCATGAGGTGACCGTTACCGTCGCCGACAGTGACTATGTTGTGGCAGATGAGATCCAAAAATATCTCGACAGCGATGTCGTGATTTATCAGATGCCAGGCTGGTGGATGGGCGAACCCTGGACCGTGAAACGTTATATTGACGAAGTCTTTACGGAAGGCCACGGCAAGCTGTATGCCAGCGATGGTCGCACACGTTCAGACAGCGAGAAAAAATACGGTTCTGGCGGTCTGCTTCAGGGCAAAAAATATATGCTTTCTCTGACCTGGAACGCTCCGCTGGAAGCCTTTACCGATCCTGAGCAATTCTTCGAAGGCGTCGGCGTGGATGGCCTGTACCTGCATTTTCACAAGGCTAATCAGTTCCTTGGAATGGAAGCCTTACCGACGTTCATCTGTAACGACGTGATCAAGCAGCCTGATGTGCCGCGGGATATTGCTCGTTATCGGGCGCATCTCAGCGAAATTTTTGCTTAAATAGACTTTCCCCCCGAAAGAGGAAACGTGAATGTTAACCGTCGTTGCTGAAATTTGTGTGAAGCCAGGCTACCGTCAGAAAGTACTGGAGGCGTTTCATCAGGTGATCCCGACCGTGCTGGAAGAAGAAGGCTGCCATCAGTACAGCGCGCTGGTCGATCATCAGGCGCAGGTGCCGTGGAAACACAACTCACCCGATTCGATTTTCATGCTGGAGCAGTGGGAAACCCTGCGTCATCTCGACCAGCATCAGCAAATGCCGCATATGGAAGCCCATCGCGCTGCCATTAAAGAATACGTGACAGACGTAAAAATTCTGGTGCTGGAACCCGGCCAGTAATTTCTGCAACGCTGACACGAAAAAGCCCCGGTACAGGCCGGGGCTTTTTGCAGCGGGTAACCGACTCAGACTTCGATATCGGCCTTGTCGCCTTTTTCCTGTAACCAGTTGCGGCGATCTTCAGAACGCTTCTTCGCCAGCAGCATGTCCATCGTCCGCAGCGTCTGCTCAATATCGTCGTCACTGACGGTAAGCTGAACCAGACGGCGGGTATTCGGATCGAGCGTGGTTTCACGTAACTGAAGCGGGTTCATTTCACCCAGCCCTTTAAAGCGCTGAACGTTCGGTTTGCCCTTCTTACGCTTTAACTGCTCCAGTACGCCCTCTTTCTCGTCTTCATCCAGCGCGTAATAGACTTCTTTGCCCAGATCGATACGATAAAGCGGCGGCATCGCTACATAAACGTGGCCGTTTTTCACCAGCGTGCGGAAGTGCTTCACGAACAGCGCGCAGAGCAGCGTGGCAATGTGCAGCCCATCTGAGTCGGCATCGGCGAGAATACAGATCTTACCGTAGCGCAGCTGCGTCAGATCTTCGCTGTCGGGATCGATACCGATCGCCACAGAGATATCGTGCACCTCCTGTGAAGCCAGCACTTCATCCGACGAGACTTCCCAGGTGTTCAGGATCTTGCCTTTAAGCGGCATGATCGCCTGGTATTCGCGGTCGCGTGCCTGCTTGGCTGAACCGCCCGCCGAATCCCCTTCCACCAGGAACAGTTCGGTTTTATTCAGATCCTGTGCTGTACAGTCTGCCAGTTTTCCAGGCAACGCCGGGCCGCTGGTCAGCTTTTTACGCACGACCTTCTTCGCCGCGCGCATTCGGCGCTGGGCGCTGGAAATCGCCAGCTCTGCCAGCTGTTCTGCCGCCTGCACGTTCTGATTCAGCCACAGGCTGAAGGCATCTTTGACCACGGCTGACACGAAGGCGGCGCACTGGCGTGAAGATAAGCGCTCTTTGGTTTGACCGGCAAACTGCGGATCCTGCATTTTGACCGACAGCACATAGGCACAGCGATCCCAGATATCCTCGGCGGACAGCTTCACGCCACGCGGCAGGATATTGCGGTATTCGCAAAACTCACGCATGGCGTCCAGCAGGCCCTGGCGCAGACCATTAACGTGTGTCCCACCCTGCATGGTCGGGATCAGGTTCACATAGCTTTCGGTCAACAGCTCACCGCCTTCCGGTAGCCACAGTAACGCCCAGTCCACCGCTTCGATATCGCCTGCAAAGGCACCCACAAACGGTTTTTCCGGCAGCGTCGGCAGGCCGTTTACGGCTTCACACAGATAATCTGTCAGGCCATCTTCGTAACACCAGCGCTGCTCGGTATTGTTGAGCTTGTCTTTAAAGACGATTTCGACACCCGGACACAACACGGCTTTCGCTTTCAGCAGGTGAGATAAGCGGGAAACCGAGAAACGCGGGCTGTCAAAGAAGTGTTCGTCCGGCCAGAAATGGACGCTGGTGCCGGTGTTGCGTTTGGCAACCGTGCCGGTGACGGTCAGATCCTGCACCTTTTCACCATTTTCAAAGGCGATAGTGTAGATCTCGCCGTTACGGCGCACATTCACTTCAACGCGTTTGGACAGGGCATTAACCACCGAAATCCCGACGCCGTGCAGGCCACCGGAAAACTGGTAGTTTTTATTGGAAAATTTACCGCCCGCGTGCAGCCGGCACAAAATGAGTTCAACAGCCGGAACGCCTTCTTCCGGGTGGATGTCCACCGGCATGCCGCGCCCGTCGTCGATGACTTCCAGCGACTGATCGGCATGCAAAATCACCTCTACCCGTTTGGCATGGCCCGCCAGTGCCTCATCGACGCTGTTATCAATGACTTCCTGACCCAGGTGGTTAGGGCGCGTCGTATCGGTATACATTCCCGGGCGACGGCGAACCGGCTCAAGGCCAGTCAGGACCTCAATGTCACCCGCATTATAGCTTGATTGACTCATGGTAACTGTCTGATTAGATGAAGAAAATGGTTGCGATTTCCACGTTGCTCAAGCGTGATTCAGGCCCAGAAAGTCCAGAATTTGCGGGAAATGGCGCTCGAATCCAGTAAATGCATGATTTCCGCCCTCTTCAACCGTATGACGGCACGCGCTGTAATAGTCGAGTGCCTGGCGGTAGTCGAGCACTTCATCGCCGGTTTGTTGCAGCAACCACAATAAATCAGGCGCTTCCAGCGGATCAATCTGCATCACTTTCAGATCGTAAATGTGGCGAGACTCTAACACATATTGCTGACCGGTGTAGGGATTCTGATTTTCACCCAAAAAATCCACCAGCAACTCAAACGGGCGAACGGCGGGATTGACCACCACCGCCGGCAGCATAAAACATTGTGACAGCCAGGTGGCGTAGTAGCCGCCCAGCGAAGAACCGACGAGGCCCAGCTGTCGTCCGCTGTGGCTGAGCACAATATCTTCCAGCATAGCTGCCGCATCCGCAGGAAACGTGGGCAACTGCGGCACAATCATCTCGATATCGGGATGATGCTGGCTCAGCCACTGTTTAAACAACGTCGCTTTTGCTGAACGCGGTGAGCTGTTAAAGCCGTGCAGATAAAGCAGCGCCTTCATCCGTTAATATCCTTCAGCATCCAGATCGGGGCGAAAAGCCTGTGTGGTGAGTCGGTTGACTTCGGTCTCAAGCTGACCGTCATTGTGCAGCGTAAACCAGCGCCAGCCAGGCGCAACGGTATCGATGGTAAAGCTGGTACAGTGCGGTTTGAACTGCACGCAGGTCGACGGCGTTGCCAGCACACGGCGGCCCTGCCAGGGTACATCCATTTCCTGATGAATATGGCCGCAGACCAGCGTTTTTGCCAGCGGATAGTGCTGCAACACGGCGTCTAACTGATGCGGATTGCGCAGGCTGTGTTGATCAAGCCAGGTGCAGCCCGACGCTAAAGGATGATGGTGCAACAGCACCAGCGTATGGCGCTGCGGATAACGGGCAAGCGTGGTATTCAGCCACTCAAGCTGGTAGTCACTTAACATGCCATGGGGCAGGCCGAAGACCTGGCTGTCCAGCAGAACAACCTGCCAGTGATCGCCTAACAGCACATGCTTGTGTGCGTTAATGCCGGCCTCTGCCAGCGTATCGACCATCGCAGGTTGAAAATCATGATTCCCCGGCAGCCAGACGCAAGGTTTAGGCAGGCGCGAAATGCCCTCAACAAAATGCTGATAGGCTTCGACTGAGTGATCCTGAGAGAGATCGCCGGTGGCAACGATAAGATCATAATCACGCTGCTGCGCGATGATCGCATCCAGTACCGCGTCATAACTGGCCCAGGTATTCACCCCCAGCAGGGATTCGTGTTTTCCTGCGAACAAATGCGTGTCCGTTACTTGCAGAATCCGAACCTCAGATTCTGTTGTCGCAGGAAGAGTTAGCAGGCTATCCAAAGCGTTTCCTTCGTCTCTACGCCATTCAGTGCATTATACGCATCAGCAAACCGGTACTGCCATCGCGCCGTGCGTCAGGCAATAACGTAACCAGTCAGCAAGAAACTGATTGATTTGATGCTTCTCATCACGCTGATTCATTTTTTTATTCGGATAATCATAACGTGCTTTGAACCGATAGATCTGCTGTGTCGAACACACTTCAGCCACCATCGCGTCATGATACAGCCTGACAGACATTGACGGCAGGCTCCAGTAACTTACGGCTGGGGCCGTCTGACGGATATCGACCAGGGTAGTATAACGCGTTGATTCTTCAACGGTTACCTGGTAGCGGGCGCCACTCACCTGATAGATCACCGATGCGCCTGCTGCGTCATCACGTGGTAGCAGACGACGTAACTGAGCGAAATTGGTTTCGCACAGCCTCATCATCTCGGGGAAATCAGGGATATAGCGCTGTTTCATTTTTGCGTCCACTCTTCTCGAAGTTTTTTATGGTGCAGTGCCAGCCATTGCAAGGTGATGACAGATGCCGCGTTATCAATAATCCCCTGTTCCACCCAGTGGTAAGCCTGTTCACGACTGACCACATGGACAAGAATATCCTCATTCTCTTCCTCCAGACCATGGCATCCTTTTGCCTGGCTGGCATCCACTTCTCCGACCATTACCGATAACCGTTCGCTGGTGCCGCCGGGGCTGGCCAGGTAGTTCAGCACCGGTTTGACCCGGCCAACCGTCAGATCCGCTTCTTCGACGGCTTCACGGCGCACCACCTGCTCCGGGGTTTCACCCGGTTCAATAATGCCTGCCACCATTTCCAGCAGCCAGGGCGTGGGACTGCAATCGAAAGCCGGGATGCGGATCTGTTCAATCAGCACCACTTCATCACGGACGGGATCATAAGGTAGCAGCACAGCGGCATGACCGCGCTCAAAAACTTCACGCGTCACTTCCCGGCTCATTTGGCCATTAAACAACCGATGACGAAAGCGATAACGCACAATGGAAAAAAAACCCTCGTACGCGGTTTCTCGTGCAATAATTTCTACATCATTTTTTGTGAAAGTCACAGGTGATGTTTTATTGTCCTTCATCATTAAGTTCCTTATGCAGATTGGGATAACACAGATAAAACACAAGCCCAGATGCCATCCAAAGGGTTATTACTGAGTTATTTACCTGAAACACACAAATATGGCACGTTCAGCCACCTTATCTCACAGTTGCCCTCTGCTAGAATCTGCGATAATTTTTGGCTTACAGGCGGCACAGTCACTGCGATTTGCTGCAACAAAAGGAATGCAAATGAAAAAACTGCTCCCATTTTTTATTGGGCTGAGCCTGGGCGGTTTCAGCTTCGCCAGCCAGGCGGAAAACCTGCTTCAGGTTTACCAGCAAGCGCGTTTAAGCAACCCTGATCTGCGTAGCTCTGCGGCGACGCGTGATGCGGCGTTCGAGAAAATTAACGAAGCGCGCAGTCCTTTATTACCCCAACTGGGTTTGGGTGCAGACTATACCTACGCAAACGGCTACCGTGATAGTAGCGGTATTCACTCCAATACCACCAGTGGCTCGCTGCAATTGACGCAAACCATTTTCGATATGTCAAAATGGCGTGCGCTGACGCTGCAGGAAAAAGCAGCCGGTATTCAGGATGTGACCTACCAGGTCGCCCAGCAGGATCTGATTCTGAACACCGCGACGGCCTACTTCAATGTGCTGAAAGCCATTGATACGCTTTCTTACGTCGAAGCGCAGAAGATGTCGATTTATCGCGAACTGGATCAAACGACCCAGCGCTTTAACGTGGGCCTGGTCGCCATTACCGACGTGCAGAACGCCCGCGCGCAGTACGACAGTGTCCTGGCGAATGAAGTGACCGCGCGTAATGACCTGGACAACGCAGTGGAGTCTCTGCGTCAGATTACCGGTATGGATTACCTGGCGCTGGCGTCGCTGGATATTGATCGCTTCAAAACCACTAAACCTGAAGCGGTTAACTCGCTGCTTAAGCAGGCTGAAAGCCGCAACCTGAACCTGCTTTCTGCCCGTCTGAACCAGGACTTAGCCCGTGAGCAAATCCGTTCAGCGGAGGCGGGCCATTTACCGACGCTGGATCTGACCGCCTCGACTGGCCTGTCCAACAGCAAATACGGCGGAAGCCGTGCTGAGCAAAATGCCAGCTCGACAGATTCCATCACCGGCAACAACAAAGTGGGCCTGAGCTTTACCCTGCCGCTTTACAGCGGTGGCAGCGTGACCTCGCAGGTGAAACAGGCGCAATACAACTTTGTCAGCGCCAGTGAGCAGTTGGAAGCCGCGCACCGTTCAGCCGTGCAGACCGTGCGCTCGTCTTACAACAACGTCAATGCGTCAGCAAGTAGCATTGCCGCTTACAAACAAGCCGTGGTGTCCGCGCAAAGTTCATTAGACGCGATGGAAGCCGGTTACCAGGTGGGAACCCGTACCATCGTTGACGTGCTGAATGCGACATCAACGCTTTATAACGCTAAGCAGCAGTTGTCGGATGCGCGTTACAGCTATCTGATTAACCAGTTGAATATCAGCTATGCCCTGGGCACGCTGAACGAGCAGAGTTTGGGTGTGCTTAACAGTCAGTTAGGTAAAGAAATCTCAACCTCGCCGGAAACGGTTCAGCCACAAAATGTACAGCAGGTGCTGGGTGAAGATCACATCTCCACTTCCGAAACGGCACCAGCACCGGCCCCCGTACATAAGGCCGCACATAAGAGCAGCCGTAATCCGTTCAGTCACTAAGCCTGTTGCGGGCTGCTTTGCGGCCCGCCTCTCTGCAAAACGTATAACTACGTAAAGATCCCCGTCCTGCCTGGCCGTTAGCTTCATTTCTCACCACTCATCCCCTATTCTATGCACTACCTTTGGGCACAGGATATTTATAATGAAACGGACTAAAACGATCCGCTATGCCGCCTTTCGTAAGAGCTGGCAAGCAAGACACTTAACGCCTGTTGCTATCGCTGTTTCAGCGGTATTTATGCTGGCAGGTTGTGAGCAAAACGACGAAACCGTCACCCTTTATCAAAACGCGGACGACTGTTCAAAAGCCAATCCGGGACAAAGTGCGCAGTGCACCACCGCGTTTAACAACGCTAAAAAGGAAGCTGAACGCACCGCGCCAAAATATGCGACACGTGAAGACTGTGTCGCCGAATTTGGTGAAAACCAGTGCCAGCAGGCACCGGCACAGGCGGGCACAGGCAGTACGAATGCCGAAGCGCAGCAAAGTGGCAGCTTCTGGATGCCGTTAATGGCAGGCTACATGATGGGGCGCATGATGGGCGGTGGCGCGGGCTTTGCCCAGCAACCGTTGTTCTCACCGAAAACCCCCAACAGCCCGGCAAACGGTCAGTTCGTGGATGCCTCTGGCCGTAACTACGGTAATGCCACCCCAGGTAAGACCATGAACGTGCCCAAAACTGCCCTGGCGCCGAAACCGACCACCACCTCAACCATCACACGTGGTGGTTTTGGCGAAACGGTCGCGAAACAAAACGCGATGCAGCGCAGCAGTGCTTCCGGCACCTCCAGCCGTTCGCTGGGAGGCTAATACCGTTTATGCAACGTATCGCGATTTCTGAGCGTCCGGGCTGGCGGGAAAAAGCCACAGAGTTTGGTTTTCGTTTTCACACCATGCACGGTGAGCCCTACTGGTGCGAAGATGCTTACTATCAGTTTACCCTGGCGCAAATCGACTATCTGGAGGAGGTGACCGCCGAACTTCATCAGATGTGTCTGCAGGTGGTGGAAAAAGTGGTAAACAGTGAAGCCCTGCTTACCCGCTTCCGTATTCCAAAACATACCTGGGATTTCGTGCGTGACTCGTGGAATCAGCGTCAGCCTTCACTTTATTCCCGTCTCGATCTGGCGTGGGATGGCCGAGGCGATGCCAAACTGCTGGAAAACAACGCCGATACACCGACCTCGCTGTATGAAGCGGCGTTTTTCCAGTGGCTGTGGCTGGAAGACCAGCTGAATGCGGGCCAGTTGCCGTCTGGCAGCGACCAGTTTAACAGCCTGCAGGAAAAGCTTATCGATCGCTTCACGGTGCTGCATCAGCAGCACGGCTTTAACTGGCTGCACTTTGCCTGCTGCCGGGATACCGAGGAAGATCGCGGCACGGTGCAATACCTGCAGGACTGCGCCACGGAAGCCGGCTTACCCAGCGAATTTCTCTATATTGATGAGATAGGGCTGGGTGAGAAAGGCCAGTTTACTGACCCGCACGATCAGGTGATCAGTAATCTGTTTAAGCTTTACCCATGGGAATTTATGCTGCGCGAAATGTTTTCGACCAAGCTGGCGGATGCGGGCGTGCGGTGGCTTGAACCCGCCTGGAAAAGCATTCTGTCAAACAAAGCGTTATTGCCAATGCTGTGGCAGATGTTTCCCAATCATCCCAACCTGCTGCCTGCCTGGTTTGCTGAAGACGACGTGCCGCCTATGGACAAGTATGTGGTCAAACCGCTGTTCTCCCGCGAAGGCGCTAACATTCGTATCGTGGAAAACGGCAAAGAGATCGCCCGGGTGGATGGTCCATACGGCGAAGAAGGCATGATTGTGCAGCAGTTCCATCCGCTGCCAAAATTTGGTGACAGTTATACGCTGATTGGCAGTTGGCTCATCGACGATCAACCGGCCGGGATTGGCCTGCGGGAAGATCGGGAGTTGATCACGCAGGATCTGTCGCGTTTCTATCCGCACGCCTTTATTGAATAGCCTTTTAGCTCCAGGCCAGTTCGCTGGCCTGTCTTACGCGTTAACCGACCTGTACTGACAACATACTGATTGCGCCCATCTCCATACCTTCCACCGGAACGGTCACAGGCTCATCTGCGTGACGGGAGCCCAGCACATACAGCAATGGCAGGAAATGTTCCGGCGTCGGGTTGGATAAGGCCGCATCCGGATGCTGCATAAAACTCACCAACGGATGTGCATCCGCCTCGGCCTGCACCGCCAGATTGTCCCGCACGAAGTTATTGAACCCCGTCGCCCAACTGTAAGCTTCGCCACCGCCCCAGAGAACTTTACGCAGGTTGTGCACCACGTTACCGCTGGCGACGATCATCACGCCGCGATCGCGCAGCGCAGACAGCTTTCTTCCCATCCCGAAATGCCAGGCGGCGGGCTTGCCGCTGTCGATACTGAGCTGGACGACCGGGATATCTGCGTCGGGATACATCTTAATCAGCACGCCCCACGAGCCATGATCCAATCCCCATGCGTGATCCAGATGAACCGGCACCGGGGATAACTGTTCCGCAATCTCTTCCGCCAGTGCGGGTGAGCCCGGCGCGGAATAACGGGTATCAAAAAGCGCCTGAGGAAAGCCGCCAAAATCGTGAATAGTGCGTGGATTGTCCATCGCCGTTACGGCAGTTCCCTGTGTGTACCAGTGAGCCGAAACCGCCAGAATCGCACGTGGCCGTGGCAGGGTTTCACCGGCTTTACGCCAGGCTGCGGTATAGCGGTTTTCTTCTAAGGCATTCATTGGGCTGCCGTGTCCCAAAAACAGCGCCGGCATGCGAACCTGACTCATAGTGATCCTTGATGTGTTCATTCTGTGAACACCACGATACGCTTTTTACCGGCGTGATCACGCGGATAAGCATGATGTTCTCTGTCAGAAATTTTGAATAAAAATGGCAGGGACTGAGGAAGCGCACAGACAGGACAAGGCGAGACGATCAGGCCAGAGAACTGGCCTGATTAAGACGAAAACTAGCTGGCCTGACGCGTTTCGTGTTCGCGACGGTAGGCTACCAAATCTTCGATGGTGACGACGGGCATGGCGTGTTGTTTCGCGAACGCGATCACTTCCGGCGCATGCGCCATGGAACCGTCGTCGTTGGTCAGTTCACACAGAACGCCTGCGGGCTTGAAGCCTGCCAGCGTCACCAGATCGATAGTGGCTTCGGTGTGGCCACCGCGCGTCAGAACGCCGCCATCATGGGCACGCAGCGGGAAGACGTGACCCGGACGGTTTAAATCTTCAGGTTTTGCGTCATCGGCAATCGCGGCACGGATAGTGGTAATACGATCCTGAGCAGATACGCCGGTGGTTACGCCTTTTGCCGCTTCAATCGTCACGGTGAAACCGGTGCCGTAGGCGCTGGTGTTGTTTTCCACCATCATCGGCAGCGCCAGTTGCTGGCGACGCTCTTCAGTCAGGCACAGACAAACGATACCGCTGCCGTGACGAATGGTTAACGCCATCTGCTCCACGGTCATGGTTTCCGCGGCGAAAATCATGTCACCTTCGTTTTCGCGATTCTCATCGTCGAGAACCATAACACCACGGCCTTCGCGTAAGGCTGCAATAGCACGTTCTACACGCTGTTTCGGCGTGCCAAATTCAGAAAGTAGAGTCTGATTCATGGTAATAAAACCTTATAAATGTGTTGGGTTACCAGAATCAGGGCAAGCTTAGGAGTGACGTCGTAAAGACGTAGCAATGACGCAAAACAGACATAATGCCTGACAGATGTCGTTACCCTCTCCCATCCGGACTTTAACCGTCGGCCCCGGAATTACACCGGATCTGCTGACCTTCACCATTACAGCGAAGCGCTCGCGGGCTTTCAGCCTGGGCTGATTTACCGCCGGTGGGGAATTTCGCCCCGCCCTGAGAATAAGCGTTTTAACTATAACGTTTCCCCGTCAGGGCAGCAATCCACAAAGCCATTATTGCTTTAGCTTTTTTTGCGCTATGGATTTCAGGTTTAACCTTTTCAATTCAGGCATTACACTTAAGTGACTCTAGCGTTGGTAAAATGCTGCCACAGCAACCCGTAACCAGGAAATCATCATGATCGACACGAAAAAAATTGAACAAATTGCCCGTCAGGTTCATGACGCGCTGCCGAAGGGAGTTCGTGAATTTGGCGATGATGTTGAAAAGAAAATACGGCAGACTCTGCAGGCCCAGCTGACCCGCATGGATCTGGTCAACCGTGAAGAGTTTGATGTACAGACTCAGGTTTTACTGCGTACGCGGGAAAAACTGGCGGCGCTGGAACAACGTCTGGCCCAGCTGGAAAGCAAAGGAACCGGGACCGCATCGTCTGCACCCGCGGTGCCCACCACGCCAGGCCCGGCACCGGCGATTGTCCCGGCGGCGAACCCTGCGGATAAATCCGGCGAGTGATGCTGGCTGGCGGGAGCCTGCGCTCCCGCCATCACGACTCAGTTGCCGCGAATGGTTTTAATGATATTGGTGGTTGAAATGCCATCTTCAAAGTTCAGCACCCGCACGTCACCGCCATTCGCCCAGACTTCCTTACTGCCTGCAATGTCTTCCGGCTTGTAATCCCCGCCTTTCACCAGTAAATCCGGTAATATGCTGGCGATCAAACGCTGCGGCGTATCTTCTTCAAACAGCACGACCCAGTCTACGGCTTCCAGTGCACCCAGCACGATCATCCGGTTTTCCTGCGGATTCACCGGACGGCTGTCGCCTTTAAGACGTTTCGTCGACGCATCGCTGTTTACCGCCACAATCAGGCGATCGCCCAGTTTACGGGCGTTTGCGAGGTAGGAAACATGACCGGCATGCAGGATGTCGAAGACGCCATTGGTCATGACCACTTTTTCGCCGCGCTGACGGGCCATAGCGACGGCCTCTTTCAGTTCCGCTTCGGTCATGATGCCAAAACCGCGCTCCGGACGGGCATGAATGGCGTTTTCGAGCTCCACGATGCTGACGGTTGAGGTTCCCAGTTTACCCACCACCACACCGGCTGCCGCGTTGGCCAGGAAACAGGCTTCTTCCAGCGAATCCCCCGCCGCCAGAGCAGCAGCAAGCACACCAATCACCGTATCCCCGGCGCCGGTAACGTCAAACACTTCCTGTGCCTGCGTGGGCAAGTGCAGCGGCGCTTTCCCCGGCTGTAGCAGCGACATGCCATTCTCAGAACGCGTGACCAGCAGCGCGGAAAGGTCGCAATCGGCAATCAGTTTCATGCCGCGTTCAACAATTTCCTGCTCCGTCCTGCATTTACCGACAACAGCTTCAAATTCCGACAGGTTGGGCGTCAGCAGCGTCGCGCCGCGATAGCGGGCAAAATCGGTGCCTTTCGGATCGATCAGGACGGGCACACTGGCTTCACGCGCCAGAGTGATCATCTGCTGAACGCTGTCGAGCGCCCCTTTGCCGTAATCCGACAGCACCACCGCGCCACTGCTGGCCAGCGACTGGCGCATTTTTTCGTGCATCGGTGCGGCATCAACCTGCTCAAAACCTTCTTCAAAATCCAGGCGGATAAGCTGCTGGTTGCGGGACAGCACACGCAGTTTGGTGATCGTCGGATGGCTTTTTAACGTGACAAAATCGCAGTCAACACGAACGTCCTTCAGCGTTTTACTCAGGACCTGAGCCGCATCGTCCTCACCGGTCAGCCCGATCAACCGAGAACCGGCACCCAGCGCAGCAATATTCATCGCCACGTTAGCGGCGCCGCCAGGGCGTTCTTCAACGGTCTCCACTTTCACCACCGGCACCGGGGCTTCAGGGGAAATACGGCTGGTAGGGCCATACCAGTAACGATCCAACATGACATCGCCAACGACCAGTACCGAAGCCTGGCCGAACGCGGGCAGAGTAACTTTCATTCCAGACACTCCAGACTGCATTCAAAATAGTGCGCGGATGATAGCACAGTTGCTATCAGCATCACGCCGTGAGAGATTCTGCTGACTGCAACCACCGCTGCCAGCTGGCGTTGACCGACGCTCTTTCCTGCGCAAAGGCATCCGGTTCGACGTGTCCCGGCAGCGCCTGCAGCGCCAGATGGTGCAAGGCATCGCGCAGCGTGACATAGGCATGGGTTAACGCCGCCGCTTCGTCGTCTGCCATTTTTTGATGGTTTGCCATCAGTTCAAAGATCCGCACATTGTCCGACCAGCGCGTTAAGGCAGGGTCTGCTGCGGCATAGCGCAGTACGAGATATTGGGCAATAAACTCGATATCGGTAATGCCGCCTTCGTCGGTTTTGATCTCCCAGCGCCCTTTATGCTTATTGCTCAGATGCGCGCGCATTTTATCACGCATCTCCCTGACCTCGGTTTGCAACGCCGCCGGTTCACGGGGCAGGCAGAGAATCGCCCGGCGAATGGCGTTGAAACGTTCGCTCAGGGCGGGCTCACCGAAGACAACCCGGGCACGCACCAGCGCCTGATGTTCCCATGTCCAGGCTTCGTTACGTTGATAGTCATCAAAAGCGTCGAACGTGCTGACCAGCATGCCCGCCGCACCGGAAGGACGCAGGCGCGCATCCACTTCGTACAAAATCCCGGATGAGGTGCGGGTGCTAAACAGGTGCATGATGCGCTGGGCCAGCCGCAGATAAAACTGTCGGCCGTCAATGCTGCGTTCGCCCTGGGTCACCGCGTCCAGCGGGCAGTCGTGCAGAAAAACCAGATCAAGATCGGAGCTGTAACCCAGCTCCCATCCACCCAGCTTGCCATAGCCCAGCACGGTAAAGCCCCGCTCGTGCTCCTGCACCAGATGCGAAGGCCGACCGTAACGTTGCACCATCATATTCCAGGCCTGTTGCACCACCGATTCAATGATGGCTTCGGCCAGCCAGGTTAAGTGATCGCTCACTTTCATCACCGGCAACGTCCCTGCAATGTCGGCTGCCGCGATACGTAACATCTGCGCCTGTTTAAACTGGCGTAACGCTTCAAGCTGTTGCTCTTCATCATCGGCGGGAATGCGCATCAGGTACTGGCGCAGTTCATCACGATAGGCATCCGTCGCGGTGGGCTGATACAGCGTGGCGGGATCGAGAAGCTCATCCAGCAGCAGCGGATAATGCGCCAGCTGGCTTGCCACCATCGGCGAGGCTGCACACAGACGGATCAGGTGCCGCAGGGCTCCGTGATATTCCGTCAGCAGCTCCAGATAGGTACTGCGCGTCAGCACGCTGAGCAGCAGCGGTGCCAGCCGGCTAAAGGTGACGGCCGCATCGCTGCGCAGACAGACTTCGCTCAGCAGGCGCGGCATCAGCTGATCCAGTGCCTGACGGCCGCGCGGACCAATGGAACGGCGGCTGATATCCTGACGAAACGCTTCCAGTGACTGATTGAGCGCCTGACAGTGTTCCGCGTCCAGTTGAGGAACCAGCGGGGCCAGCTCGCTGTCTTCCAGACTGTCCTGCCAGAGCATATTAAAATCGGCCAGCTCCGGTTGATCGCCAACATCCGGCGAATCTTCACCGATCAGCTCGTCAAAGATTGCCCGCACGGCGGCCATGTGCGTATCCAGTTTTGCGCTAAGTTCTGACCAGTCCTGACACTGCATCGCCCAGGCCAGTCGGGCGCGGTGCAGGGCATCTTCCGGCAGCGTTTGCGTTTGTTCATCGGCCAGGCTTTGCAGCAGGTTTTCCAGCCGCCGCAAAAACAGGTAGGCCTCGCGCAGTGCAGCAACCTGCTCCGGTGGCAGTAAGCCCAGGGATTCAATGGCGGAAAGCGTGGGCAGCAAAGCTCTGAGCTGAAGCGAGCGCTCACGTCCACCGCGAATCAGTTGAAAGACCTGGACGATAAATTCCGTTTCGCGGATGCCGCCCGCCCCCAGCTTAATGTTATTTTTCAGGCCACGGCGGCGCACTTCACGTGAGATCATCGCCTTCATGTTACGTAACGACTGAATCACGCTGAAATCAATGTAGCGGCGATAGACAAACGGCCGCAGCATCTGCTGCAACTCCTGGCTCCAGCGATCCTGATCATCGCCCATCAGCCGGGCTTTCACCATGGCATAGCGTTCCCAGTCGCGCCCCTGCTCCTGGTAATAATCTTCCAGAGCGGCAAAGCTCATCACCAGCGGCCCACTGTCGCCAAAGGGCCGTAAACGCATATCCACCCGGTAAACAAACCCGTCCGCGGTGGGCTGATCGAGCACCTTGATCAGGCGCTGCCCCATACGGGTAAAAAATTGCGCATTGTCGAGTTCACGTCGACCGCCACGGGTACTGCCGTTCTCGGGCCAGACAAAAATTAAATCGATATCAGAGGAGAAATTCAGCTCGCCGCCGCCCAGTTTTCCCATGCCCAGGATCAGCAGCGGCTGAGGCTCACCCGCGGCATTACACGGCGTGCCAAACTCACGACAGCAGTCCTGATAAACCCAGTCACGCGCCGCACTGATCAGGACCTCCGCCAGTACACTCAGCTGTTGCAACGTCTGTTCTGTGCTGGCGTGATGCAGGCACTGCATCCAGGCAATGCGCACCAGCATCCGACGCCGAAACAGGCGCAGCACGCGCATCAGACTGGCTTCGCTGTCTGCCGCCGCCATGTCACCACTCAGCCACTGCGCATAGTGCCGCCACTCTTCAGGCTGAGGCGAGCGGTCAGCGATCGCCTGCCACCAGTCCGGGTTCTGCTGCAGGTTGTCGAGCACGAAATCGCTGAAGGCCAGACCGGCAAGTTGCTCTTCCGTAAGAGCAGAACCGGTAAGACCTGACTGTTCGACCGCCCGCTCGGCCTGAGTACGCAATACGGTAGGTAAGGCTGGCAACATGTTCTCTCCCTGATAGCGTGCTGTTAGATTCAGCGCGGCGAGCCGCTGGTTAACCAGAACGGCGGTTGTTTCATTGCCTGCGCGGTTAAGCCGTCTAAGCTGACGTGCTGCTTTTCGTGTATGGCGCGCTGTAGCTGCTGCCACGGGGCCAGCCAGCGCTCTACCGCGTCCGGCGAGTAAGCGCCCGCCAGCAAATGAACGGCCAGTAATTGTCGATCGAGACGCGTGGCTTTGTCCTGATATTCATTCGCCTGATGAATAGTGGCAAAGGTTTCTTTCAGATCGGCATTAATGCGGCCCAGCATGATATCGCCGAAGCGCTTGAAGGAACCTTGCAGCTTGGCTTGCCCCTTCTGATCAATCCACGGCGTCCATTGTGCCTCAGCCAGCCAGTGAGTAAGTGCTAACTGAGTTTCTACGGAGCGAGTAGAGAAGCAGAAGCTGTCTGCATCCACGTCTTCATTCAGCAGCGTTTCTTCCAGCGTCGTCAGCTTCTGACGCAGATCGCTACTGGCCTTACGCGGCACTAACGCACCAAAGAGCGCAAAGGCCTGGCGCAGCACGTCCAGCGCTTCACGTACTGATTCCCGCGCGCGCTTATTGCCCCGTAACCACACTTCTTCATGATATTGCCAGTGCTCCAGGCCAGCGGCCATTGCCGCCACCATGCCAGCTTCCACCGTCGCCTTCGGTCCGGCTTTCAAAAGCGGAAAAGCACGTAATTCACGTGGAAGGTTACCTTTCGCCAGCTGATAGCCGCGTGCCGCTTTGCTCAGGCTGCCCATACGCAGGTCGCCCACGGCAATCAGCTGCTGCGCAAACGCCAGCATATCGCTGCGCTCACCGCTTTTTAACTCCAGTTCGACTTCTGACAGCGCTTCCTGATGCTCACCGGCCGCGACCTCGCCTTTATCGAACGCGATTTCCACTTCGCTCTTACCTGCCGTCACCAGCCAGATTTCACGGTCAAAATGCGTGCTGAACAGCGGGTTCAGGCGCTGCTGCAAGGCCGCGATATCCGTTCCCTCTGGCCAGATGTCGGCGGGCAGACGGCTGATATCCAGCGTAGGTTCCGTCAGGTCAACGTTGTATTCGCCGCGCTGATGTAAACCGCCCAGCGTACTGCCGGCCGTTTTCAGCGTCATTTCGTAACGCTGGTCCACGCCGCGAATACGTAAGCCCATGTTCCACCGACGTAACTGGTTATCGTCGGTTTCAAAATAGATATTGGTCAGCTGGCGCGCTGCCTGATGCTGATGCGGAAAAGCCGCCAGCTTCTCTGCCAGTTTCCCGGCAGCGTTGGGTTTTGCAATGAACTTAAGCTCAATCTCGATGGTCATATTTTTTTATTCACTACGTCGCTGGCACTTGAGGATATATTCCCTGCCCGTTTAAGGTTATCTTCTGCTGCATCCACTGAGCCGAAGATGCGGGTTTTCAGGCGAAGAGTAATGCACAGAAGCCTTGCTGTCTCTGGTTTCTTTCTGCTTTCGCTCGCCTTTTCGCACTGTTATGAGACCAGGATAGTTCTCATTCAGATTTATGCGAAGCCTCTACAGACTGTGCCGGTAAATTATCTTTATTTTTAAACAAAACGAAATCGAATGAAAAAAATCACACTTGCTGGAATCACTTTGCTGGCCCTCAGCGCCCTTACACCTGCTCATGCCGATCAAAAACGCTATGTTTCTGACGAATTATCCACCTGGGTTCGCAGCGGCCCCGGCGACCAGTTTCGCCTGCTCGGTAAGCTGAACGCGGGTGAACAGGTCGAACTGCTACAAACCAATGACGCCACCAAATATGGCCAGGTGCGCGATGCGGAAGGCCGCACCGTCTGGATTCCCCTGTCGCAGTTGAGTGAAAATCCCAGCCTGCGCACCCGGGTGCCTCAGTTAGAACAACAGGTTAAAGACCTGACAGCTAAGTTAGCGAACATTGACAACAGCTGGAACCAGCGCACGGCCGAGATGCAGAATAAAGTGGCCAGCAGCGACAGCGTCATCAATGGGCTGAAAGAGCAAAATCAGAAGCTGAAGAACGAACTGATCGTGGCCCAGAAGAAGGTCAATGCCGCTAACGTTCAGCTGGATGACAAACAGCGCACGATCATCATGCAGTGGTTTATGTAC
This sequence comes from Pantoea sp. SGAir0183, assembly GCF_043545505.1. Taxonomy (NCBI): domain Bacteria; kingdom Pseudomonadati; phylum Pseudomonadota; class Gammaproteobacteria; order Enterobacterales; family Erwiniaceae; genus Pantoea; species Pantoea sp. SGAir0183. The sequence continues at coordinate 675,553 of NZ_CP028053.1, read as the reverse complement.
GGTGGCGGCGTGCTCGGCGTGGGCCTGCTGCTGGGTCTGTTGCTGCCGCATATGGTGCCGCGTCGCAAGAAAAACGATCGCTGGATGAACTAACCTTTTCCACCGCTCGCTGCAAAAGGGGATCGCAAGATGCCCCTTTTGGCCTGTCTGCAATATGTCGAATTTGTGTAACAATAAGGGTTGTGCCCGTCTGAATTCAGGTGCAGGACGCCCGCAGACGCGCAGGTCGCTTATTTATCTCTGGAGTGGTGCGTGAAGACGTTTCTTGTTGGCGGTGCGGTACGTGATGCGTTGTTGAAATTGCCGGTTAAAGACAAAGACTGGGTGGTCGTGGGCGCAACGCCAGAAAGCATGCTGGAACAGGGCTATCATCAGGTGGGCCGCGATTTTCCGGTGTTTCTGCATCCTGACAGCCGCGAAGAATATGCACTGGCGCGCACCGAACGCAAAAACGGCAAAGGCTATACCGGTTTTACCACCTGGTCGGCCCCGGACGTCACCCTGGAGCAGGATTTACAACGCCGCGATCTGACGATCAACGCCATCGCCCGCGATGAAAACGGCACGCTCTATGATCCCTACCAGGGGCAACAGGATATTGCTGACCGACTGCTGCGCCACGTTTCAGAAGCCTTTAGTGAAGATCCGCTGCGCGTGCTGCGCGTGGCGCGATTTGCTGCGCGCTTTGCCCACCTTAACTTTCGCATTGCCGATGAAACCCAGGCGCTAATGCGGCAAATGGTCGAGAGCGGCGAGCTGGCCGATCTTACCGCTGAGCGCGTGTGGAAAGAGACCGAAAAAGCGCTGTCCTCGCATAATCCTCAGGTCTATTTTCAGGTGCTGCGTGACTGCGGTGCCCTGAAGGTGCTGTTCCCGGAAATCGATAACCTTTATGGCATCCCCGCCCCCGCCAGATGGCATCCTGAAATTGACACGGGCGTGCATACGCTGATGGCATTGACGCTGTCCGCTGCCTTAAGTGAGGCCATTGATGTACGTTTTGCCACGCTGTTTCACGATGTAGGCAAAGCATTAACCCCCGTTGAAAAGTGGCCCAGCCATCGCGGTCATGGCCCTGCCGGTGTGCCACTGGTTGCCGCACTCTGTGAGCGTTTGCGCGTGCCGAATGCCATTCGCGATTTAGCCCTGCTGGTAACCGAATTCCACGACACGATGCACACTATTGAGCAGTTGCCTTCTGAGGCGATTGTGGCGTTATTTGACCGTCTCGACGCCTGGCGTAAGCCTGAACGCGTGCATCAACTGGCGCTGTGTAGCGAAGCCGATGCACGTGGGCGCGGTGGGCTCGCCAGCATGCCGTATCCACAGGGTGACTATCTGCGGCGCGCATTTGCGCGGGCGCAGGCCGTGTCATCGAAAGCGGTGGTTGAGGCGGGCTTTAAAGGGAGTGCGGTGCGGGAAGAGCTGACGCGGCGCCGCATCGACGCCGTTGCCGAAGGCAGAGGTTAACGCGGCCAGTGACCTGGCCGCGTTGGGTTTACGTGAACAGCATGTAAACCGCAGCCGCTACGATAAAGCGGTAGACCGCAAACGATACGAAAGAGATGCGTTTGATCAGCTCCAGGAACACTTTGATCGCAATCATCGCGACGATAAAGGCAGTGATAAAACCCACCGCAAACATCGGGAAGTCGGCCATGCTCAGGAAGCCCAGGCTCTTATACAGATCCAGCCCGGTCGCCCCCATCATCATCGGTACGGCGAGGATAAAGGAGAACTCGGACGCCGCATAGCGACTCACGCCCATCAGCATCCCGCCTGAAATCGTGGCACCTGAACGCGAAAAGCCCGGCCACAGCGCCAGACACTGGAAGCAGCCGATCATAAACGCCTGACGATAGGTAATGTCATCCACGCCAACGGATTTTGGCTGTTTTGGCTTCAGGAATTCCGCCGCTAACAGCAGCAAACCGCCGACCACCAGCGCATACATAACATTTATCGGATTAAACAGCGTTTTAATTTGATCGTGTAAGACCAGCCCTATCACGACAGCAGGAATCATGCCCAGCAGGATATGAATCAGCGTTAAGCGACCGGTTCCTGTCCCTTCGTGTTTGACTTCGCCAAAGTGGATGCCGATCAGGCCAAACAAACGCCGCCAAAACATCACGACTACCGCCAGAATGGAGCCTAGCTGAATCACGACTTCAAAGGTTTCGGCTTTGTCACCCTCAAAGCCAAGCAAATGCCCCACTATAATCATGTGCCCGGTGGAAGAGACCGGTAAAAACTCGGTCAGCCCTTCTACCACGCCCAGGATTGCAGCTACCCACAGCTGATGAATATCTGCCATCAATGTATTTCCTCTGTCCGTTTTAAAACCATGAAAAAGGCGCTAGCAGTCGCGCTATCGCCTTGAATCTTATCTGTCCAGCCTGAATATAACATTAAGCTCGCTTGCCATTGAGTTTGTTATAACGAAACGGCACCTGCTGAGACAGACCATAATTTGGTTTGGTTTCATTGTGATGGCAATCACATCATCATTATTTAGGAATAGTCCCGCGCTCAATTCGCACGCCAACCTGCGCGGCCTGCGCTACAGCGCCCGGTTTTGCTACCTTTATACGCACACCGGGCGAATTGAAACGGTTCATCAACAGATCCGCAATTTCTTCGGCAACGCGTTCGACCAGTGCAAAACGTCCGCCCGTCAGATGTGTCAGAATCGCCTCAGAGACGTCGGCGTAGCTCAGACAATCCTTAACATCGTCACTGGCGGCCGCCTGGCGGTTATCCCACGCCATTTCGATATCGATCACCAGCTTCTGCTGAATCCCCTGCTCCCAGTCGTAAACGCCAATTGTAGTGAAGACGGTGAGTTGTTCTATAAAGACGATATCCATGACGGTGCTCTCTGTTTTTGGCCAGGCCGGATACCACTTCCGGCAGATTGTGCGTATTATCCATAGTTGACGTGATCAAAACGACCCCAAAGGAAACGGGACGGTGTTATGAGTGCTTTCGCGCTTGGTATGATTATTTTCGCGTATCTGTGTGGGTCCATCTCCAGTGCGATTCTGGTATGCAAACTCGCCGGGCTACCCGATCCCCGCACCCACGGTTCAGGCAACCCGGGTGCCACCAATGTGCTGCGCCTTGGCGGCAAAGCGGCGGCAGCAACGGTGCTGGTATTCGATATTCTGAAAGGTATGGTGCCTGTCTGGCTGGCGTACCTGCTTCACGTGCCCCCGCTCTATCTGGGCTTAACCGCCATTGCCGCCTGTCTGGGCCATATTTATCCGGTGTTTTTCCGCTTCAGGGGTGGGAAAGGCGTGGCGACCGCGTTTGGTGCTATCGCGCCTATCGGCTGGGATTTGACCGGACTAATGACCGGCACCTGGCTGTTGACCGTGCTGCTCAGCGGCTACTCATCGCTTGGGGCGATTGTCAGCGCCCTGATTGCGCCGTTCTATGTCTGGTGGTTTAAACCGCAGTTTACGTTCCCGGTTTCCATGCTCTCCTGCCTGATTTTGCTGCGGCATCATGACAACATCCAACGTCTGTGGCGTCGTCAGGAAAGTAAAATCTGGAAGCGCAAAAAGAAACAGTAAGCGTAAAAAAAGCCGGTTGACCGGCTTTTTTCTGTCAGATGGCAGGCAGTTCGGCCAGCGGCCAGCGCGGCCTGACGCTTACGCCCAGCTCTCCCCGCGTACCGCCTTTCAGACGCACCATGCCCGCGTAGGCAATCATGGCACCGTTATCGGTGCAAAATTCAGGACGGGCATAAAACACCTCACCACCGCGCTTCTGCATCATGACCGCCATTTGCTCGCGCAGCGTACGGTTGGCACTCACGCCGCCCGCAATCACCAGCCGCTTAAAACCGGTTTCATCCAGGGCGCGTTTGCATTTGATGGCCAACGTATCCACCACCGCATCTTCAAACGCACGGGCGATGTCGGCACGGGTTTGCGCATCATCGTCATGGCCACGAATGGTATTCGCCGCAAAGGTCTTCAGGCCCGAGAAACTGAAATCCAGCCCCGGACGATCGGTCATCGGACGCGGGAACGTGAAGCGTCCAGCCGTGCCCTGCTGCGCCATTTTCGACAGCATGGGACCGCCGGGATAATCCAGCCCCAGCAATTTGGCGGTTTTATCGAAGGCTTCGCCTGCGGCATCGTCAATTGACTCGCCCAGCAGTACATATTCACCAATGCCGGTAACGCTGATCAGCTGCGTGTGGCCGCCAGAAACCAGCAAGGCCACAAACGGGAAGGCGGGTGGATTGTCTTCCAGCATCGGCGCCAGCAGATGGCCTTCCATATGATGCACGGGTACCGCAGGCACCTTCCACGCAAAGGCCAGCGCGCGCCCAATCGTCGCGCCCACCAGCAGCGCGCCGACCAGGCCCGGGCCCGCCGTATAGGCCACCGCATCAATCTGCTGCGGCGCTAAACCCGCCTGTTTCAGCGCCGCCTGAATCAGGGGCACCGTTTTACGTACGTGATCGCGCGAAGCCAGTTCCGGTACCACGCCGCCGTAATCGGCATGCAGTTTTACCTGGCTGTAGAGCTGGTTCGCGACTAAGCCAGCCTCGTCATCATAGATTGCGATGCCGGTTTCATCGCACGATGTTTCAATACCCAGAATTCGCATTGCTTCACCTCATTCTTGCGGCGCGCAGTTTAGCATAGCCACTGTGCAAAAAGAGGACTCAATCCACGCAAAAAGTCATTTTCTGCTGCCTAAAGAGTGCGCTATACTCCCGCCCCTGGAAAAAACCGGCAGCCGCACAGGCACACGCTCCTGTTGGTTCTTAATTATCCATGGTGCTTTACAAGCCGACGCGAGTTGGAGTAAAATGCTGCACCATTTTGAAATGTGCTGGCGCCGCAGTCAGCAGAAAAACCGAATTTTATTGAGGTGAGAGTTACATGCCGGTAATTAAAGTACGTGAAAACGAGCCGTTCGACGTAGCACTGCGTCGCTTTAAGCGTTCTTGCGAGAAAGCAGGCGTTCTGGCTGAAGTTCGTCGTCGTGAGTTTTATGAAAAACCAACGACCGAGCGTAAGCGCGCTAAAGCATCTGCAGTTAAGCGTCATGCCAAAAAACTGGCTCGCGAAAACGCACGCCGCACTCGTCTGTACTAATATCCCGGAGGTTCGCCTCCACAGCGTGATAAACGCAGACCGAGTCAAGTAAAAGGCCGTGCTTTCCGAAAGGAAGCGCGGCTTGTTGTCGTTTATGAGCTGAAAAAACGGGGCTTATGGCAGGACGAATTCCACGCGTATTTATCAATGACTTACTTGCCCGCACGGACATCGTGGAGTTGATCGATGCTCGCGTAAAGCTGAAAAAGCAGGGAAAGAATTATCATGCGTGCTGTCCTTTTCATAATGAGAAAACCCCCTCTTTTACCGTAAATGGCGAAAAACAGTTTTATCACTGTTTTGGTTGTGGTGCGCACGGTAATGCCATCGACTTTCTGATGAACTACGATCGTCTGGAGTTTGTTGAAAGTATCGAAGAGTTAGCCACTTCTCACGGGTTAGATGTCCCTTACGAAGCGGGTAACGGGCCCAGCCCGATGGAACGCCATCAGCGCCAGAGCCTGTACCAACTGATGGACAACCTTAACGGTTTTTATCAGCAGAGTTTGCAGCAATCCAGTGCCCAGTCAGCGCGCGATTATCTTCAACATCGCGGCCTGAGCGCCGATATCATTAATCATTTCGCGATAGGTTATGCCCCCGCCGGTTGGGACAATGTTCTCAAACGCTTTGGTAAGCAGCCGGAAGATCGCGAGTCATTAATGGAAGCGGGCATGCTGGTCAATAATGATAAAGGCCGGGTTTACGATCGCTTTCGCGAGCGCGTGATGTTTCCCATCCGCGATAAGCGAGGCCGCGTTATCGGCTTTGGCGGCCGCGTGCTGGGTAATGATACGCCGAAGTATCTGAACTCGCCCGAAACGCCTGTTTTTCATAAAGGTCGTCAGCTGTATGGCCTGTATGAAGCCTTAAAAAATCATCCTGAACCGAAACGCCTGTTAGTGGTGGAAGGCTATATGGATGTCGTTGCCCTGGCGCAATACGGCGTGGACTACGCGGTTGCCTCACTGGGTACATCGACCACGGCTGAACATATTCAGTTGCTGTTTCGCAGTACGGATAACGTGATTTGCTGTTACGACGGCGATCGCGCCGGACGTGAAGCCGCCTGGCGAGCGCTTGAAACCGCATTGCCTTACATGAATGACGGTCGTCAACTACGCTTTATGTTTTTACCTGACGGCGAAGACCCGGATACGTTGGTTCGCAAAGAAGGTAAAGCCGCATTCGAAGCGAGGATGGAGCAGGCTATGCCGCTCTCTTCGTTTTTGTTCGACAGCCTGTTGCCGCAGGTCGATTTAAGCTCTCGTGACGGCAAAGCGCGTTTAAGTACACTGGCATTGCCACTGATCACGCAGATTCCCGGTGAAACGTTACGCATTTATCTGCGTCAGGAGCTGGGAAACAAACTCGGTATTCTGGATGATGCGCAGCTTGAAAAGCTGATGCCTAAACAGGCACAGGGCGCAAGCGCACCGGTTGCTCCGCCGCTGAAACGCACCACAATGCGCGTACTGGTGGCGTTGCTGATTCAGAATCCACAACTGGCAAGTCTGGTCCCTGCACTGGATGGGCTGGCCGAGTCAAAAATAGCCGGTTTACCGCTATTTATTGAATTAGTGAAGCGCTGTAACGAGAATCCTGGATTGACCACCGGTCAGCTACTAGAGTTATATCGCGGAACAAATTTTAGCCAAACGCTTGAAACACTGGCCGTGTGGAACCACATGATAGTGGATGAAGAGAGCGAAGCGGTGTTCCAGGATTCCCTGGCCAGTATTTATGACGCGGCTCTGGAAGAACGACTGGAGTTCCTGATTGCGCGAGAACGCACCCATGGACTCAGCACCGATGAACGTCGCGAGCTCTGGACACTGAGCCAGGCCTTCGCGAAAAAGTAACAGGTTACCCTACCTGCTGCTGCCCGTAACCGGAGCGGCAGGTTTAGTTATTCAGGGCGAAGCAGGTTTTGTCGCTGAAAGCGCGCAGTCACCGGAGCGTACTGATGTACGTGAGGATGACGAGCACTGTCAGAGGCAAAAATGGCGAGTAAGCCAGGCCCGACATAAAATTTGCGGCTTAAGTGCCGATTACTAATGGGCAAAGCCCAGGCCGCGACGAAGGCAGCGGCGAGAACGAAATGCCTTCAATGTTATTGTTGGCTCGCTGCCGACCGACACCAATCTAATTAACAGAAGTGTGGATACCGTCTTATGGAGCAAAACCCGCAGTCACAGCTCAAGCTTCTTGTCACCCGTGGTAAGGAGCAAGGCTATCTGACCTATGCTGAGGTCAATGACCATCTGCCGGAAGATATCGTCGACTCCGATCAGATCGAAGACATCATCCAGATGATTAACGACATGGGCATCCAGGTGGTTGAAGAAGCCCCGGACGCCGACGATCTGATGCTGAATGAAAACAGCTCCGATACTGACGAAGATGCCGCGGAAGCTGCCGCTCAGGTATTATCCAGCGTTGAATCTGAAATTGGCCGCACCACCGACCCGGTTCGCATGTACATGCGTGAAATGGGTACCGTTGAACTGCTGACCCGCGAAGGCGAAATCGACATCGCGAAGCGTATTGAAGACGGTATCAACCAGGTTCAGTGTTCCGTTGCTGAATATCCGGAAGCCATTACCTACCTGCTGGATCAGTACGATCGTGTTGAAGCCGGTGAGTCGCGACTGTCAGACCTTATCACTGGCTTTGTCGATCCTAACGCAGAAGAAGACCTGGCACCGACCGCCACCCACGTCGGTTCTGAGTTGTCCGAAGAAGATCGTAATGACGACGACGATGACGACGAAGAGAGCGACGACGACAGCTCTGACGACGATAACTCTATCGACCCGGAACTGGCGCGCGAGAAGTTCTCTGACCTGCGTACGCAATACGAAACAACGCGCGATGTGATCAAGAGCAAAGGACGCAGTCATGCGGCCTCTGTCGCTGAGATCCAGAACCTGTCTGACGTCTTCAAACAGTTCCGCCTGGTACCGAAGCAGTTCGACTATCTGGTGAACAACATGCGCGAAATGATGGAACGTGTCCGTACCCAGGAGCGTTTGATCATGAAGCTGTGTATTGAAGTGTGCAAAATGCCGAAGAAAAACTTCATTACGCTGTTCACCGGTAACGAGACCAACGAGAGCTGGTTCAAAGCCGCACTGGCGATGAACAAGCCATGGTCTGAAAAACTGCTGGACGTGCAGGATGACGTGATGCGTTCGCTGCAGAAGCTGGCACAGATTGAAGAAGAAACCGGCCTGACCATCGAGCAGGTGAAAGACATCAACCGTCGTATGTCGATCGGTGAAGCGAAAGCCCGCCGCGCGAAGAAAGAGATGGTTGAAGCTAACCTGCGTCTGGTGATTTCAATCGCCAAGAAATACACCAACCGTGGTCTGCAGTTCCTGGATCTGATTCAGGAAGGGAACATCGGTCTGATGAAAGCGGTTGATAAGTTTGAATACCGTCGCGGCTACAAGTTCTCGACCTACGCCACATGGTGGATTCGTCAGGCGATTACCCGTTCTATCGCTGACCAGGCGCGTACCATCCGTATTCCGGTGCATATGATTGAGACCATCAACAAACTCAACCGTATTTCGCGCCAGATGCTGCAGGAGATGGGCCGTGAGCCGACGCCAGAAGAACTGGCTGAGCGTATGCTGATGCCAGAAGATAAGATTCGCAAGGTGCTGAAGATTGCCAAAGAGCCTATCTCTATGGAGACGCCGATTGGTGATGATGAAGATTCACATCTGGGTGATTTTATCGAAGACACCACGCTGGAGCTGCCGCTGGACTCTGCGACCTCTGAGAGCCTGCGTTCTGCGACCCACGACGTGCTGGCTGGCCTGACCGCGCGTGAAGCCAAAGTGCTGCGCATGCGTTTCGGTATCGATATGAACACCGACCACACGTTAGAAGAAGTGGGCAAACAGTTTGACGTTACCCGTGAGCGTATTCGTCAGATTGAAGCGAAAGCCCTGCGTAAACTGCGCCACCCGAGCCGCTCGGAAGTGCTGCGTAGCTTCCTCGACGACTAAGTCCGTTAAAACCCCGGTTCGCCGGGGTTTTTTATGTCTGCTGCCCTGCCCTTTTCCCGCAAACCGCCACCATTAACGCCGCTGCTGTAACGCCTCGTACATCTGGCGATATAGCGCCACCATCTCTTCCAGTGAGGCCCGGTTTAATCCGCTGGGATTCGGCAACACCCACATTTGGGTTTTCCCCATGTAGATCGGCTGCTCGCCCCATTGCACTTTGCTCTGACGAAACGCGCGTTTAAAGGCATCTTTGCCCAGGATAGCCAGCGCGGCAGGCTGATAGCATAGAACCTTGTCCATCAGCCGCTGACCGCCATCACGTAGCTCATCACTGGCCAGTTCATTTGCCTGGATGGTCGGGCGCTCGACCAGCATCGTAATACCACAGCCGGTCTCCAGTAAGCGCTGCTCTTCTTCCGGCTTCAGTTGCTGCACCGTAAACCCTGCCAGGTGAATCACCTTCCAGAAGCGATTGCCGGGATGGGCAAAATGATAGCCGGTGTGCGCGGTCGACTGACCGGGATTGATGCCGCAGAAGAGGACGTTCAGGTCCGGTGCAATGATATCGGTGATGTTGTGTTCGCTCATGAGGCCTCCTGGCTTTGCGCTGCGTCCTGGCCGCTCACGCAAAGAATCCGTATTCGTCATAATCTTGCCAGTGGTTAACGCTTATTTGCGGAGCAATGTCGTGATCGCGGCTGTCTTTCCTACTGTTAAGCCCAATAAGACAATCGCGCTTCACCGCACATGCGACGACGCTGCGTATCAGCGTAGCGTTTTTGGCGGTTTTATCATAGTTATCAGCAAGTAAAACATTGCTGCTTATTTCAGCAACCAGCCGAACAACGCTGGATTGCCCCGAACAGATACTTTATAATCCCCGCTCCATTGGCCCCTTAGCTCAGTGGTTAGAGCAGGCGACTCATAATCGCTTGGTCGCTGGTTCAAACCCAGCAGGGGCCACCAGATTTAGTGATTAAAATCATGCAGTTAAGCCACCTCGCAAGGGTGGCTTTTTTGTTTGTGCTTTTTGAGTGGCGATAAAATGGCGTTTTATTTTAATGGCGTCAGTATACGGTCATAGAAAAACCGCTTAATTTGATAACATTGTGCAGTGCATTGTTTCCGTTAAATTTAATCTTCAAAAGACCTGTTTGTATCAACCAGATCATACCTACCTACAGATGCGCACTGTCCGCAACGCTCTGTTTTTGATGGAGTTGGTCCGAATTTTGGCTAATTTATTTAAAACATTGAGTTAACAGCGTCTCATATGACAGGTTTAAGAAGTGATGATTTGATCGTAAGGCATATAGCTCAATCAAACTTTTCTATTAAGGAGACCGAGTAAAGCTGTTACCAACTCAGTATCCTGAATAGGCCATAATGGCAGTTGTGTGCGAAGAGACTCAAAAAGAACCTTATTACTACACACAGGAGTTCAATTGCGTTATGCTTTTGCGAAAGCAGTAGGAGGGCTAATTAATGGATGTTGCTCAGATAGCAAAAGCCGTAGGTGATGGTGTTATATCAATCCCTAGAGACTTCTATTTAGGACTGGAAAGAACATTCCAGGACCTGAATCTGTCGGATGGGGGCTACCGGACACAGCGGCGTAACTTTGATGATGACAAGCGAGTTTTTCAAGCAATAGAGCAAATTATCAAAGACCGGAACACAATCGCCAAAGTCGCTAAAATCATCATTGACGATGTTTTAAACCGATTGCCCGCTCCTGTACTAATGAAAGTTCATGAGGCCGTTATTGGCAGCGCTACGCAGTTTGCATCACGCACTGCATTGCAGGTGAGTATCTCGACCTTCCTCGGCACAAAAGTTATGGGTGGAATGATAACCGGTCTGATTACCCGTCTCGCAATCAGAGGTGTAACAGGCGTGATGTTAGGCGGTATTGTAACTCAGGGTGTGATAGCGCGAGCATGTGATGCCTCTCGGCGATTAAGCATGGAAAACCCGGCGCTGTGGCAGAAGCTGCGTATCCATAATTACGATATGCTCTACTTCCTTTTTGAAGAGCCTCTTAAGCACCTGATTGAAATGGGGAAAATTTTGCGTAAAGAGCCCAACAGGATTGAGGAGTTATTACGTGCTATCGAGAATCTTTAAACTGTCATTCAAATTTATTTCCGAGATATTGGGAACTTTGGTTTTGACAGCAACTGTATTTGGGATGTTCTATACAGGTTTCACAAATGAAGGCAGCATGCGGATTGTAGGGCCTCTCGCTGTATTTATCTGCGGAATCGGGGCTTATGTGTTGGTAATGTATGCCACCACGAAAATCAATGAAAATGATAAAAAGGGCCAGCCAGGTTAATGCTGTGCTCGTGGGCATTCCGCAAGTTGAATCTAAAAACCAGCGATATAGAATATCACCCACTGTAATTTTGGCTTTAAGCTGAAGGTTAAATTTCAAATAAAAGCGACCTTAAAACCGTAATTATCTACCTGACAAAAAAATTTAAAAATCATAAACAGGAAGGTAACTCAATCCAGTAGAGTGAAGACGATAACACATCGCACGGTAAATTTAGAGTTCGAGTATTTCAGGGCTATATTTAAAGAACTACGCCGATTAGATGAATGGACAGCGCCTAATTCGTTTGAGAAAGTACACGAGTTTAAAATTAGTGAATTGGAGATGGCATATCTCACCATTGAGGAAATTAAAACTCTCCTCACAGAGTGTGAGAACAGCCGATTGAAAGATCTGAAAGCCATTGTGAAAATCTGCCTTGCTACTGGCGCACGATGGAGTGAGGCCGAGGGACTAAAGGGGAACCAAATCCGCGATGGTCAAATCATCTATGTGAAAACAAAAGGCAAGAAAAATAGAGCGGTGCCAATAAGTGAAAAATTGAAAGCTGAACTGCCATCAAGCAGAAAAGCTCAGTTGCTATTCAAACCATGCTATTCAGCATTTAGAAAAGCTATGCAACGTGCAGGTATAGAAACACCCTCTGGGCAACTAACACATGTTTTACGACATACTTTCGCTTCTCATTTCATGATGAAAGGCGGCAACATCCTTGTACTTCAATGAATACTGGGACACACCGATATCAAAGTGACCATGAGGTATGCGCATTTCAAACCCAATCACTTGTCAGAAGCAAAGCTGTTGAACCCTCTTAATCTAATATAATTTGGCAAGAAACTAAATAATCAGATAACTGGTTAATTATATAAATAATTATTTAATGAAAAAAAACATACATTTAGGGAGTAGCGCAAACCATATGACTTGCGCCACTTTACAAACCAAAAAAAAAAGCCTATTTACTATTTTTTTTCATTAAGGCTTTAATCACTCTCTGTGTTGTAACATTTTTGGAGTTTACTTTCTCAATAGCAGCATTATATTCCTCAAATATACTATCTATCATTCCACTTACATCTTTTACAAATAATTTAATGAACTCAACAAAATCAGGAAAAATAGATATAAATTCCTTTCCAGTCATTTCAAATGAAGCAGAGTAATCTTTTGACTGCCTTACTTTACCCTCAACCAAACTCGAGTACTTAATATCATTAAGTTTATTAACACTCCAATAACTAAATATAGACGTAATGGGATCACATTCAACCTGCCGCAAAAACATATACTCTTTTAGATCATCAATAATTGAAAAAGGAAAATCATCTTTTGAAATGGAATTTACAATCCCAACAATTTTGAAAGTATCACCCCCATCTCCATGTTCATTTTCTTTGTCGAAAAGTATTTCAGCATCTTCAAGGTACTTAATCACGTTTTCTGTGACAGGGTATTTTATATTATCTTCCTTAAAGCCCAAATCATCGATTTTCAATTTAATAAAATGAGGGTAATATGCAGAAGGAATTAAACTTTTTAACATATAGCAAAAATTCACATCCGGCCTCAATTGTTTAATTTCATGAAAAAAATCAATCTGATTTTCTTCTGCACTAGTGCTTATAAATTTAGCTGCATAAAAATCCTGTATCGACTTATGGATAAAGGTATAATTATCATACCCATCCCTTGTAATTAAATTGGTAATCTCAATAACATCTTCAATTATAGCTTTCTCATCATCATTTCCCTTGCCAATAATATCTTTTGCATCAATAAAAGCCTCAACCATATCTGAATATGCAAAATTTGTTTGTTGCTTTAATTGGGCAATGAAAGCGAAATATGATAAACATTGCTCCATTTGCGTGTCAGTTAGATCACTTTTTCTGGCGCGTGTGAATATTTTATTAAAGTCATGTTTATACACCAAAGATGAAAATAAAGACTCATAGTAACTTACAATATTTTCAGGTTTTTTCCAAGCCCTATACTTGTCACTATAAAAATATCAACAAGTATAGGGGATTTTATCGAATCTAATAAAAAGTCCTTTCCATGTAGAATGGTTAAAAGTGTACTTTTAGTTTCAACATTTATAACATTAATGTTGATAATCTCCTCAACATCACTAGCATTAAGGAATTGAACATTGTAAACCAGAAAGCCTGGTTTTTTACATACTTGAGTATCTGGCCTTGAAGAACAAATAACATTCATTTTCCATAATGAGATACATTCATCCAATAGCGCCAAAGCATTATCTCTTTCGTCATGATGAATCTCATCAAAACCATCAAAATACACCCTTATATTATTCAGTTGTTTAAGTAAACCTATAACACTGTCGACATCTGTTTTTACTCCATGAGCTTTGAAGTGCTGCAGAAGGACTTCAGGAACTGAAACCTGGCTTGAAAAATCGATTGCTCTAAGAGAAATAAACAAAGGAAAGAAGACATTTTTGTTTAAGTCCTCCAAAAACATTTTTTTCATAGTGATAGTCTTACCTTGCCCAGCATAACCAACCAGACAAGATGATGTATGTTCGGGTAGAGTAAAATTATCATCCACAACAACAACCTCATCTTCAGGAGATGTAAGTTTTAATGGATGGTAAATTTGATCCAAAAACACATCCCTGTCACCATAAATAATAGTCCTAAAAGTAAAAACCTTATTAATGACATTTTTAGCATAATCATGATTACCACTAGGCTCACATAGCGAGTTATACAACTCGTAGACATTTTTCTTACTTTTAATAGTACTAATAGCAGAAGAAATTGAAGCAACACCTGCTTTAACCAAAAGACCAGAAATAACTTTCGTTGTAATTGACGTTATAAAAGTAACCATTTTACCCTCAATTTTTAAATGCAATGGAATATTTATATTAAAAAAAATTTTAAATAGATATAATTAATCATGAAAACAATTGACAATCTTTTTTTTATTAAAAAACAGCACATAAGATAAATTTAAAAAAATAACATGGAGCCTAACCGGCGTTTGCAATGATGTCTATTGAGTTAAAGAAAATTTTATTTGGTGACTTTCACTATCTCAGTTTTCTAACTAAAGTAAAGAAAAGTTATAAAAATTCGAAAAAAATGGCAGCAAAGTGGCAGCAGAGCGCAACGCTATATGCCACTTTTCATCACTATTCGGCCCAAATAAATAATAATAATCAGCAACTTACTGATTTAACTCACTTTGAATTGGGACTCATAATCTCTTGGTCGCTGGTTCAAACCCAGCAGGGGCCACCAGATTTCACCTGTTGAATCAGGATATTAAGCCACTTTTAGCCGAGTGGCTTTTTTGTTTCTATAGGCCAGTGTCACAAAAGTATCGCATGACTTTATTCGTTCTTTTTGAACGCAGATACAAAAAGCATACTTTCGCGAGCTTTCAGTGAAGTAACGATTACCTTCTGTCGTTATGCGTAAAAATCGGCACCTTATTAGTCTGGCCCGGCGAGACGATCATCCCCGCTATGCTTTCGTACGTTTTGAAGGTGCACCTGCTACGCGATCCTGGCGAGCGCGATCGCCATTTCCAGCGAGTTAAGGCCCGGCACGCCGAGCTGATTCTGCGCTTAACCGGACTTTCATTACAGTGTACTGGCCGTTTTCGTAAGTGGTACCGATGATGCTTGAGATGGTTTCCGCTTCGGTCGCACCCACGGCAACGCGCACCAAGACATTAACCGATTTGGCCTGGTCGAAAATCGCCTGCTAACGTGCATTTTGCCCCGGCTTTGGCGATACCACCCTACACGTTAGCAAACAATACCGGCGTATTCAGCGGTAGTGTCGGCGTCCCAGGCGGTACAGACCAGCTCAATAATCGCGGTAGAGATGATGGAAATGTTGCGAGTGCCATCCATGATTTCGACGATGCAGATACCATGACAGTAATCAGACATCTGATGCCCCCGTAAAATGGATGTGCTCAGAGTGTCAGGTCAGGCAATGCCGTTTATACAATTAGGGTTTGTTGAAGAATGATCGGGCATTTACTCGGGAATGATCGCTTTGCCTTCCTGTGGCACTATGAACAGCCATCATCAAAAAGAGGGAACGAGAATGATCTCAGGAAGAGCAGAAAGACAGGAACCTGGACGGTATTACACTTTTGAGTCAAGATTGCCCCCGGAGAATTTTTTGAGCTTCGGCCACAACATCTACCACGCAATGCTCAGCCGGTGCTTGATGAAACAAGCGGTATGTGTATCGGCTACACCGTGGCTCAGGCTCCCGGCCTCTGGCAAATTTATGATGCACAGGGCCATTTTGTCCGGCTTGAAGAGGCTCCGCTTGAAACGCCGTTGTTCGATCCCACTGATATTGCACTAATTGCTTTTGGTGTTTTCCGCATTCTCCGCACTGGCCGTGCTTTATTTGAAGCGGGTACGCGAACAGCGATTACAGCAAAGCTTGGCCAGGGAACGATTTCATTTTTGCGCGCCCGGTTTAAACTCGGCTTATCTGTACGCAACCTGAAAATGACCGAAACGGCTGCTAAGCACATGTATGAAACGGGTCGGTATGTTCCTTTACATATTCAGGAAAAAGCTATTCGTTTTGGTAAGCGAACGGCCGATCCCCGGAAAGTTAAAGGCCTGTACAGATACGAAATTGAGATGTACAAGCTTTATCGTAAGAAGGCCACTACTGAGTATAAAAAATACACACTCGAAGTTGTGGTAAGAGAGTCCGACTGGACAATCACCCACTTTATGTATTTTTAATAACCGACAGGAACGCATCAATGTTTGATATTAAAGATGAGAAATTTACGTTTACGGTTTCTCCTTTTGAAAGAGTGGTCGATAACGACATTGACCCTGAACATCATCGCTGGGACTGGATAAAATCTTTTGTTGAATTTTCTGTTCCTGGCCTGAAAGCACAGTTTCAAACTGAATTTACGGTAGGTGAGCTACTGGAACTACGTGAGCAATTTGCAGCGCACCATAATGCTTTAATTGCTCAAAGAGAGATAAAGCCTTTCGTGTTTCAAAGCCAGTGCCATCAACTGAATATGATCATCAGGAAAGTAACCGGCGAAGAGGGTGTAATTATTGAATATGACCTTCGTCCTGAAGCGCATGCTGACAGCGCTCAGGTGAAAGGTGATTTCGGCATCAATGAGAGCTACTTCCCAGATATTTTAAAACGGCTGGATGAGATGATTGAATGGCAAAATTAAGCCTTCACGCCTCTAAAATTTTCCTGATAGTCCCCGCTGTAACGGGGATGTTTCTGTTTAGGCTTTCCCGGCCAACTAATATCCGGTGCCGTTAAGGTCTCCACGCGGTAGGTTCTCCATTGCTCCAGTAGCGCTTTCTCGCTCTCCATGGCGATGCCCAACTCGTCCGCATCCTGCAAGGGCGGAATAACGTATTACACCTCACATTACGCTAAGAATGGCACACTTTGACCTACTCACATTTCCCCCATGAGTTTGCGCGGACCAGCCACTGTAAAACAGGTCCGCAGATCCTATACGCTTTCCTGGATTGCTTTCGCTCAACGTTTTCAGCTTTGGCAAAATTTTGCTCTCAGTGCGTTGGTAACGCATACAGAGCGTACAGCAGGTATGCTATTTTTTTAACCTGACAAAATATCGGTAGATTTTTTTTGCCAGACAGATAGCGACAATGCCCAGCAAAATCGATGTTATACCGAGAAAAAACATTAACGAAAGGAGATGGCTAAAAATCCCGCCCAGGCTTGTGAAATCGCTGAGTCTGACGAGTTGTTCTGGGGTTAGTGTACGAACCATTATTTCCGGAAGAATCAGAAAACATATAATGACTGCTAAAATATAAATCGTCTTATTTTTTCCCTTTTTCATTATTTTCCTGTCTGAGTTTGAGGGTAAGGTATTTTCTGTTTTTGATTTTTCTTCATCCGTCCAGTGACCTGCTCGGGCCGAGTCAATCAGTAATTGAATGGTCAACGCCTTTTCTGCTTTGCCATTATCTTCAGGAAAATAGCGAGTGAAATTGATTTCATCTAAATTAATCGAAAATTTCTCTGTGAATTCCTCTAGTAAATCATAGGCATCTAACGGGTCCATTCGAAAATCTTCATTAAGATCGGTATTATGTTTGAGCGGATACCGCTTAAAGGTAAATATGCTTCGACCATTGTAAGTCTCAACAAGATCGAGTACTGCTTTTTCTGTCTCGTCCATTATCGTAGTCTGCTCTTCTTTCTGGCAATATTATTTTATTTGAATGTTATCTCATAGCCAATCTTGTAAGCGTACAACTTAGATTGCTCATTCATTTATAAGGACCTTACATCCTGATTATTTACTTTGAGCAAGTCAATATGGGTAAGTCCCGATTCACTGAACATCATATTACAGATAAATATTGAAACTTCATGGTGTTTTGAAAATCGCCATGAAAAAGATTATACGGTTGAGGTTAAACCCACTTACTGTATCTTACATAAAGATAAGCAACGATACCGACCCAGACAACCACAAACCCCATTGGGTAAAATGGAACGAATCGCACAATAAAATAAGCACCAACAACACTGACTATAATCGGTACAAGATAGAAAAAAGATTGCAGTAACCATACAATAAAAAGCTTCATTTACTCACAACTCCATCAAAGCCTCAGCTATTTTATCAAACTTGTAATGGCCAAATTAAAAACTTCACAATAGCGAAATTTAGCTTTTTTCATTTACCACACATATAATTAACTCAATATTTCACGTACAAACTCACCCCTCCGGCTCAATTCCCCTTGCCTTTAACGCCTCTCTCGCCAGATTCTTCAGCCAGCTTGCCAGACTAATTCCTTCTTCAGTTGCAACCGCATCGAGCTGTTTTTTTAAGGCGGGATCAATGCGCATTTGAAATTGTGGGGACTTGCCTCCACCTTTTGGTTTTTTTTCACGCATTATAATTGACATGTACTGACCTATTCCCTCATTTTAATCCTTTAAAAGACCACACTAACATGAGGCCTTTTATGAGAGCAACGCCCCGGCAGTGATGCAACACATACCGGAGCGTCTGACCACAACGTTCACTCTAAAGGAAACAACGCTATGGCTAATACCAATAGTAACACAACCACTCATTATGAAATCGTGGACATTCAACCAGTTATCGAACCGGCAGTATCAACCCTTTTGAAAACACCGCTCGGCACGACGCACGATCTCTTTCAGGTGCTGGAGGCATGTAGCCACTATGTCGATGCCCTGGTGGAATGTCACGATATCACCGCTCGTATGGCACTATGCGGCCGTCTGCTCGCTGCACTGGAAGTCTTGAAAGTTCTGTTAGACAAGCCACTGCCAGAACACCTGATTAAACGCCTCACGCTGGAGAAAGGTAATGACAAAGCCTGTCGCAGCGGTTGTTCGATAGATTCGGAAGAGATGCGGCAATATTGCAGCGCATTGACGTTAGTGTTGCTGAATCAGCCGGCTTCTACAGACTTGCAGAAACACATCACCGGCTTGTTATTCCAGATGATTAACATCATGACTGATGACTTAACCGCGCCGCGTTTTGTGCAAACAGCGTCGGGGCTGGTGATGATCGATAGCAAACTTACAGATAGCGTTCATTAATTCCGGCCCTTTCCCTTCTTCCCTTTGGAAGAAGGGAATTCGCATACCGAATTCAAATCCCAGCGCGGACTTACTCTTAGTACCAAAATACTTTATCACCCCTGCGTTTTCTTCTGCCGAAAATCGCCACGCTTTTTCTCTCTTCACCGGAAGCCTGTTTTGCCTGACTCATATCAGTAAAATCTTTTTATTCCGTACAGTAATTGCCAGTGTCCCCAAGGGCCCCGGCCCTCACCACCGTACAGTTATTAACAGCACTCCCAGAGGCCGCTGTCGCGCCCTTAAACGTCAACGGCTCGCTGGCCTTCAGCCTGATCTCCCAGCGATCCCATCCAGGCCGCAGCCATAAAAAAACCCGCTTTCGCGGGTTGGGCTTACAGCAGCTGCGGTGACGGATTATTGCTGCCTTTCGCCATCACCGGCACGGTATTAATCTGTGCCGGTTCGACGATAATCCCGGATACGCTCTCCAGGGTTTTAAAGGTACAACTGCAGTTAATATTCTGGCACTGGTGATAACGTTCTTTCGTCTCTTTCGAAACATAACGGCTGCTTTTCGTATGGGCGGCGGTCTGACATTTTGGGCAATGCATCATAGTTGTTCTCCTCTCTGGCATACAATCACATTAGCCAAAGACTAAACAAAAAGCAACAATAATTAGATTTAATCTAACCAACTTGCTTTTCAACTAAGATGTAATCCACGTTTTCAGTCATCAGCTCCAGGTTCAACTGGGTGGTAAAGCCACTTTTATCGAGGGTATGCACGATATTGGTAATCAGCCATTTTTGATTATCGATGACCGATTTAAAACCATGAGCTTTGACCGGCGTTTCAGGAATCAACTCCGCAGCACCCAGCGCCAGTAGGATCTTCAGCGTAGCCCGGTTGCGTTGCAGTTCCTGCCACTTTGCCTTAGCCGCCTCCTCTGCTTCCTCCTGGCTACTGAAGTGCGTATTCAGTACATACAGCTTCTTATTGCTGCCAAAAACATAGGTTTTTCCCGGGTCTTGTTGCCCGATTGTGGGGATATTTTTGGCTGCGGGATGGACAGGGTTCACCGCCGGTGTTGCTGGCGGTATCGTGTTGACGGTTACCCCTTTCTGCTGCGCCTTTTTCTGATCGTACCATTTTGCTTCTACGCCACTGTAATCGTCGCGCTTAAACAATTTGTACTCATACTTATCGCCATCCTGTCGGTTCAGATTCAGGAGTGAAATCGGCTTTCCGCTCACGGTCACGCCCTGCCCGGGGGCAAAGAACTGCAGCATTTCTTTTTTAATTGTCGCCACCGCGCCAACCAGCATAGCCAGACGAGTAATAAATGTGCCGTCCGTTTCCTGTGTTTGATCGAGGTGCTTAATCTTTTTCTTAGCTATCTCCTGCGAAACTTTCCACTTGAGGTTATTACGTTTCGCGATTTTTTCCACGACCTCGCCAACCGTCATGTCTGGATATGAATCAGTGATTTTAACATCGAGCGAACCGCTAAAATCGGCGCTTCGGGCGACCACCGTTATCGTGTCCGGCGCGCCCTGGTAGGTGACTTCATCAATGAGGTAGATGCCTTTATTTGCAAGCGGCTGTCCTTTCCAGCCAATCTCCAGGGCGACTTTTGCGCCAAAAGGCGGCATGACCAACTGGCCGTCGCTGTCGTCCAGTGTCAGCTCCAGTTGATCGGCCTGCAAGCCACGGTTATCCGTTAACTTCAGAGAAATCAGCCGTGGGCGAATATCTTCCGTTTTATCCTTCGTCTCAATTTTGATATTGAAGTCCGGCGTCGGCGCAACGCGCAGAGGCACCGGAATCGGGGCGATATCGCTCATCTCAGCGCCCTCCGCTCAGCGCAGAGGTAACGCTGTTGATGACAGAACCCACCCGTTGCGCTGCGTCACTGGCCCGGTTTTGCAGTTCTTCCGCCTGCCTTTTTAAGTCGCCGAACATGCTGGTCAGCGAATCGTCAACCCGCAACAGGTTGAGGGTAAAGCCTATCTTGCGCGCGCTGCCGTCGCTGTAGAATTCGGTATGCGTGGCCGAGAAATCTGTTACGACAAACATGCCGTAAATAATGCCATTGCCGCCAATCAGCGGCCACGCCAGGCCTTCATCGGCCATCGCCTTCAGTGCCAGCAGCGTGACATTGCCGCCGGTGATTTCAGGCCGGAGCTCGCCAGACAGGGTGATTTTATCGTCACCGGCACCCAAAAACTGGGTCGACTCACGTCGCCCCACGCGACTGTTCTTTGCCCAGCGATAGCCCACGTCATGCTTCAGATTGTCGAAGGGAAGGGTTTGCCGTACAAACGGCATCATGCCTAATATCATCATCATGGTGAATTAATCCCGGCTAAACATGGAGTTATAGCTGCTATCAGCCGTGGACCACGGCGATGCCGTGGAATACTGTGCAACGGCCTGTCCGATCGCCTGGGGGTCGCCTGTCGCATAGATGTTGTTGGTTACGGTGTGCTGACGGTTATCCACGTTTGAATTGTTAACCGAAGGCAAAGGCTGATTGAGCGTGCTGTTAAGGCTGGCGCGCGATGCGGCCGGACGGGCATCCGCGTTATCCTCATCCTCGTCGTCCTGCTCGCGCATTTTGGGCGGTGGCAGCTTGTCTTTCACCTTGTCAGATTTCTCATCGATGATGCCAAGTTTGCCCAGCACCCAGTCAATGCCGCCCCGCAGTTGGTTAAGGGCTTCACCAGGCAATTTCAGCGCTGTCGCCAGCATGTTGCCGAAGCGCTGTCCCATCTCCCCTGCTGAAGCCAGCTCCTGCTGAGAAAACTTCACGGGTTCCAGCAGCGTCGAGAACCATGCGCCCAGCTCAGACACTTTGTTACTGAACCAGTCAAATACCGGCTTCAGCGGCGCGAACGCGTCGCTTATCGGCCCCATCGCCGCGCTGAAACCTTCAGCAACGCCGCTGATAAAAGCGCTAATCGGTTCCCAGTACTGGTAAACCAACATGGCACCCGCCGCGATAGCCGCGCCAAGCAAGACCACCGGTAGCGTAATCGCCCCCAGCGTGGCCGTAATCGCGCCACCGATGATGGCAAACGCGCTGCCCAGCAGCTCCACACCCGCCATGATAGTACTCAGCCCGCTAATGACGGGCCAGGCAATGTTCCCCACGCTGGCCAGGGAATCCACCAACGTCAGCCCACCGGCCGCCAGCGTCAGCAGGCTGTCCGAGAGCTGAGGATTGATATTCATGACGCCGGTCAGTACGGACTGTACGGACAAGCCATCCTGAGTGATAGCCTGCAGGCTGGTATCAACCGACGCGTCTGCGGCTGGCGGCTGGGCAGCGGGCGCCTGAGACAGCTGATCCAGTCGGCCACTGGCTGCGCCCTTCATCAGCACTGCGGCAGGGGCCGCGCCCTGTTCACCAAAAATGGCCTGCAGATAAGCGGCTTGTTGGGCTGCGTCGAGTTTATTTTTCTCAAACGCCGCCTGTACCTGACCGAGCACCGCGAAAATGGGCTGGTTGTTGCCCTGTTCGTCAGCGGTTTGCACATTCAACGCTTTCAGTGCGCTGTCTGCGCTGGCGTCCGGTGCCTGAACATGTGTCAACATGGCGCTGACGCCAGCACCGGCCTGGCTGCCCGTCATGCCGTTTTCCGCCAGCACGCCCATCATGGCCGCGGTCTGACCGACGCTTACACCGGCGTCCTTCGCGGCTGGCCCTACAGCGACCATCGCCGTCTTAAGCGCGGTAAAATCGGTGGTTTTATTGGCAAAGGTCGATGAGAGCACGTCGCCTAACTGACCAACCTGGTCATCTGCAATGCCGAACGCGTTTTTAATATTGAGCACCAAAGACGCGCTTTCTTGCATGCTACGTTGCGTCGCGTTTGCAAGGTTAGCCACTGCCGGTGCTGCAGCTTTTGCCTCTCCCGATGAGCCACCCGATTGCGTAATCGCCGCGCGGGCTTGCACAACCTCATTTGCAGGTGACAGGTAATCAATGACTTTTCGGCCCTTTTCAACAAAGTCTTTGGCCTTCGAACTGGCACTTTGCACGTTATCTGCCAGCGCCATGCCGGCACGGTAGCGATCGCGTATGCGGTTGAGCTTGTCCTGACGTTGATTCAGCCGATCCATGGACTGACCCTGCGCATTGAGGGTGGATGTCGTCTGCTCGGCTTGTTGATTCAGCTTCCGGCGCTCACTGCTCAACCGGCGCGTGGAAATCCCGGCGTCATTCAGCGCCTGGCGTTGCTCCTGTACCGACTGACGCAGCTGAATATTTTTTTGCTGCAGCGCGTTAGCCGACTGACGCAGCTTATCCAGCGCCTGCGTTTGTTCCGCGGTGGGGTTTTGGGTGTTTTTAAGTTGAATGGCGAGTGCTGCCGCTTCTGCCCGGGTATTTTTGAGATTTTGTTGGGTCAGCGTCAGTTCTTTGCGCGTCGCACGGAACCCTTCAATCTGCGCGGATTTAGCGTTGAGCGCATCCAGGTGGTCCTGCGTTTCCTGGATATCCGCAGACAGTTTTTCTGTTTCTTTACGCACGGCACTGAACGGGCGCGTCGCCCGATCAACCGCTTCCAGCAGCACTTGCAGCTTGAGCGTGTTACTCATCTGAGGTTACTCCACTGCGGATCATCACTCTATGCCGCCAGTCGAGTAACTCTTCCAGCGACATGGGATACATTTCTGAGGGGGGCCAGTGAAAAACGCTGGCAATATCGGCCATCAGATCATTGACCGTCATATCGCGGGGCCAGCTTACGTGGCCGATTTCGCTGACAAAAAACCAATCACCTTGCCGCCCAGGGCAATCAGGTCAACCGGGTCCAGCGCATTGCATTCCGCTTTGGTCAGCGAAGGCATCGTGATACGGGGCAGCACCATCAACAGCGCATCCACATCGGACGAGGCCAGCTCGGCCAGTCGTACACCGCGCAGTGCGCCGGCGTTCGGTTTGACCAGCTCGATCTGGGCGATCACTACATCACCGCGTGAAATCGGGCTTTCCAGCACCACCAGGTTGTCTTTCTGTTCCGGCTTATCCAGCTGTTCCATTTTTTCTCCATCTCAATCAAGAGGGACCAGCGCAGAACGCGCTGGCCTTTGTTATTACACCAGGCCGAGATTTTTACGGCGCTGTTCCAGACGATCGACGCCGTTGACCTTCTCCACCATGTTGACGGTGTCGATTTCAATCAGCTCTTTGCCATTCCAGGTCAGTTTGAAATAGGTATTTTTGCTGGTGACTTTGGTTTCGGCGTTTTCACCCTGCTTGGCTTCACCGAAGTCAAACGCCTGGTGCTTACCGCGCACTTCGATTTCAACGGCAATCTCTTCGCCGGTGTCATCGCGCTGATAAGAACCGGTAAAACGTAACGGAACGTTGGCCGTTGCGCCCCACTGGCTGAGTACCAGCTCATCCATACCGCCCAGCGTCCACTCCATATCGAGCGCCGCATCGTCCAGGCCGTTATCGATAAACGCGGCGCCGTTCATGCCGCCTGCGCGATAGGTATCCAGCTTGCGTGACAGCTTCGGCAACGTAACGGCGGTTACAATGCCCTGATAGCTGTTTGAATCATTGAAGAGGTTTAACCCCTTGAGTTTACGTGGCAGTGCCATTTATCCGGCTCCTTAGCTGTTTACGGATGCGGCGAAGTTCGCCAGATAGGTATCAGTGATGCGCTGACGCAGCGTCAGATCTTCCAGCGGGGGCACCGGCGTGTAGTCGTAATCGATAAACAGTTTGCCCGCCTTCAGGCTCTCTTTATCGTTCGCGCTTTCGTCGTACCAGCAGTTCGCACCCAGCAGATAACCAGCGCTGACCAGTTCACGGAACTTCGCATTGATGCCGGCGATGATTTCGCGTACCAGTACTGGCGTCAGCGGTTTATCGTTGGCCCACATGTGCGCTTCCGCCATGATATCGGCCAGCACCTGCGCTGAACGGGTGTAGTTCTCAAACGCGAAAAGCGGATCGTCGCTACAGGTACGGTTGCCCCAGAAACGGAAGCCGTCTTTACGGATCAGCGTGGTGACGCACTTCTCATTCAGCAGATCGGCATCGGTGCCAGTCTGTTGCAGATCCCAGAAAACGTCTGCAGAGATGCCGGTTACGCCATTGACGCCCACGTTGGACAGGGTTTTATGCCAGCCCGTATCGTTGTCAATTTTGGCGCGCAGGCCCAGCGCACGTGCGGTGGCATAAGCCATTTCAGATTTGCTGGTCGCGGTATTCCAGGCAATAAAGTCTGGCCAGATGACCATCAGCTCACGCTGGCTGAAGTTTTCGCGGTACTTCATGGCATCAGAGATGGTTTTGCTGTTCCAGGCGGACACGTAAGCAAAGCCACGCAGCTGCTGTGCAATGCTGGCCAGCGCGGTCGCCACTTCCAGCGAATCCAGCCCTGGCACGCCCAGAATACGTGGCTTAACACCCAGCTGAGTTTGCGCGCTGAGCAGCGCCTTCATGCCGGTGTATTTACCGTTCGCGTCTGTCGAGCCAATCAGGTTAGAGGTGGTTTCCGCCTGACTCGCGCCTTCTGCTACGCGAACCACGACAGTCACTGGCTTCGCCTGGTCAGCAATCGCCTGCAGCGCGGCCGCCAGGGTGCCCTGGGTACCGGCTTTGCCGATGGCTGCCTGCACGTTGGTCAGCAGAACAGGTGTGTTAAGAGGGAACGCCGTTGCATCAGCATCTTCTGCGGTGCAGATCATGCCAACAATGGCGGTTGAAACAGTCGAGATGGTGCGTGTGCCGTCATTAATTTCGACGACGCGGACACCGTGATGAAAATCAGACATCTGTAGCACTCCGTGTTGAGGGTGTGCTCAGAGTGTCAGGTCAGCAGAAAGGATGCATGCGATTGCAGTTTGCTGGCGCGTGGCTAAACAGTGGCGATAATTTACAGGGTAACGGGGCTGTCAAAAGCCTTACTCCAGAGCCGGATATCCACGTTTTGACGCAGCCCTCTTGCCAGAACGGGTCCTGCTTCAGGAGGGTTTCAACAGCTTCTTTGGATGCGGCTTCCACAATCCATAACGCACCATCGGGATGGGCCGTGGCATGCTCTCTGAGGGAGCCCGCAATCAGTACGCCTGACCTGACGCTTTCCAGCCACTGCAGATGAGCGTCCATATGGATTTTGCGAATATCAGCCCGGTCGGCACGATCGTAAAAACGCACGGCAAATGACATCGTTTATTCCTGTTAGTTACTACTATGATCGGTGGGTTTAGCGGCGTTGACTGGAAGATAGCGATACAGGGTTTTGACAGAGATATCCAGCACCAGTGCCACCTGGTAACGTGTGGCGCCGTTCGTCAGCATTCTTTTTGCCCGCTCCACGACGTCCGGCGTCATAATGCGCCGCCGCCCACCAATGCGTCCTTTTTCTCGCGCAGCGGTGAGGCCCGCTCGCGTGCGTTCAACGATCAATTCACGCTCCATTTCCGCCAGGGCGCCCATCACATGAAAGAAAAAACGTCCCATCGGCGTGCTGGTGTCGATGCTGTCTGTCAGGCTACGGAAATTGACTCCACGTTCACGCAGCTCCTCAGTGAGCATGACCAGATGACGCATGCTGCGGCCAAGCCGATCCAGCTTCCACACCACCAGAGTATCGCCCTCTTTTAACGTCCTGAGCGCCCGCTTTAGGCCTGGCCGTTCGCTGGTCTTACCGCTGATTTTATCCTCAAAAATCTGTTCACAATTTGCACTCTGCAAGGCATTCCGTTGTAAATCGGTGTTTTGGTCATTTGTTGACACCCTGACATAGCCAATCAGCATCGTTTTTCCTCTGGTAAAAGGTGGGGAGTTTGCCATTGCGTAGGTTACAGGGGCCAGGGGTTTGTTTCGCGAAAACCTCGGTTTGGGCGAAGGCTCTGCTTTGCCGGTTGGTGTGCCGGTTCCATGGCCGTCTGAAATACCACCATCAGGCTGGTTGACCTGTAATGGTGATACTTTTAGCGCAGCTGATTACCCGCTTCTGGCGAAAGCCTATCCATCACTTAAATTACCGGATTTACGTGGAGAGTTTATTCGTGGCTGGGATGGTGGTCGTGGTATCGATAATGGAAGAGGGATCTTAACATCGCAGCAGTCTACGACCCTCAGAACAGCGATGCTCGATTATTATAATCAGGACGCAACGGGCGCTAATGGTGTAGTCGGGCTAGGATTCAAAAATGAAGACTCATTATTTGATATGCAGCAATCTGACTTTAAAATGCCAGATGGAACTAACCCGAATAATTATGAAGGCGCGATTTCAGACAATGGTATGAGTTCAACCATTATTACCTCTATAAAATCTGGAATATCCAAAGGTATAACTACCAGGCCACGCAACTTAGCATTCAATTATATAGTGAGAGCTAAGTAATGACTTATATACATCCTGTTTTAGAGTTCTGTTTAGGAGATAATGAAAGCTGGGTAAGGGCTGGCAAAAAGTATGAAGTCTGTATGACAAATGTCGACAAGCATTGATGATGTGTTATTGAATGATACTAAAATATTATATTGCACCGAAAGATTGCAACTTTCTTTTGTGATATTAGCGGCAATATAAAGTCGAAAATATTATCTTGTCTAGCATATGATAATCCAGTAAAAGCCGTCGATGTATCGACGACCCTGGAATATTAAAATTTATCCGTACCAGCTCGAAATTGATATCGAAATAATTACAGATGCAAGGATATTTATGTATCTGTAATTTGCAGGGATTTTTTTAGTTGAACATCTTTCTGCGGAATAAAGTGGCTGGCTTTTTTAGTATAAAACAAGCCATGGTTAAGCTCACTATTGAAAAGATAAATTATTCATTTTTTTAAGATGACGTTGACTTGGTTCTGGAATTAATCTACTCAAATAATATTTCAATAGAAAATAATTGTTGTATTTCTACAGTTTCAAATGGCCTAAAAGACAAGTGGGTTTCTATTGTTTCCCTGTCCAAAGAGTGAAAAATTCTCATAACCAAGCTGAGTTAACAGATAGCGAGCCTCGCTATCTGTCATTCTTGAGGAACACTTTAATTATTCCGGTTTTTGCGGCCAGTTAACTTCAGGTGCCGTCGATACATCGACGGCTTTCACTGCAGACTTGTATGCCATCCACGCTGATAGTTTTGCTTTGTCATTATCGCTAATGTCACCAAGCAAAAGTTCAATCTTCCAATCGGAGATTGTCTTATCGATACTATTTAAAATATCTTCTCGATGTTTTTCTGCAATTTTTTTATCGGCTTCATGTTTAAGCGAAAAATCCTCAACCCAGTTTTCACCATCCCATTTACAGTACTCTGAAGCTGGAACTTTTGAAGTTGTATTGGTTGGGTAATCACCCAGTTCAGTTATAATAAATGATTCTCCTGTCTCAGTGTTGTAGACAGTTTCACCGCGATGATCACTAATATATTCCCATGCAGAAAGGTCTTTAGTTCTGCAAACCTTCATGCCCTCTTTTTTTTCTAAGGGAGCATCGACACATGAATTAGCAGGAAGTCCTACTCCTTTAGCAAGAGTTTCAGTGATAGTTGAAAGATATTCACGAGAAACACCATCATAATTATAAACACTAATTTCCCCATAGTTAATAGCTATGAGATTTTTATCCAATTGAGCTCTTAACATTATGCAGCCCTCAAAATATAATTAAATGCAATGTTGCGTGGTCGTGTCTCTGATCCACCCGTGTTTTCCATAAAAATATAAGTGTGACAACGATTGCCCGGTTGGTTTGTGACATCAACAGACTCACTATTTTGATCTGTATAGGCAACAATATTGGGTGTTGGAGTACCATATTCGTTAACAAAACGGTGGTTATGTGAGCGAAACGCATCATCCTGTGCAGAAAGCACTGTTCTTCCGTTATCAATGTTACGCCCATCATCCCAGCCACGTATAAATTCCCACGCAAATCCGGTAATTTAAGCGATGGATAGGCTCTAGCCAGAAGCGGATAGGTGGCAGCGCTGAAAGCGGCACCATTACACTTTAGCCACCCAGTTGGCGGATTTTCCGAAGGCCAGGGAACCGGCACGCCAACCGGCAAAGCAGAGCCTTCGCCTAAACCGAGGTTTTAAAGTTTTTCCGGGCTTTGTGCCAATAATAAAAAGAGGATACAAACCTCGGTTTAGACGAAAAGCTTTTTGGCCGATTATTGAAGGTAAATATTTTCAGTCAAAATACGACTTATGCAAAACCGACCGCGAGACTACTAAAAATAATCGTTACAGGAGGCGGCGGCGGTGGCGGTGGGACTTCTGCAGTTGGAGCAAATCAGGGAGCGGTTGGCTCAGGTGGAGGGGCGGGTGGTACCGCTATCTCCTGGCATTCAGTCGATGAGCTTGAGTTTCCCATATTGCTAACCGTCGGAAAGGGTGGTTCTGGTGGAGTCGGTGGTAACGAGCCGCAATCAGGGCAAAGCAGCAGTTTTGGTAGATACCTCTCTGCATCAAGCGGTGCTCGAGCGGCAAGTGGTACGGCATTTAACTACGGAGAGAATCGCTTACTTTCTAACGGCGGCAGTGGTATTGGCTATGGTAGTAATCACATGAATGTCAGAGGCTCTGCAGGAACCCCAGCAATTACCTTAAGCTCGGGCTATGAGAGTGGAGGTGGTGGCGCATCGTTTTTCTGTGGAGGGGGAAATCCTATTGCTGCAGGCTCATCTTTGTCTGGTGATCCTGGCGCGTTTGGATCAGGCGGCGGTGGTGCATTTTCTGTTAGTAATTCTTCTGCTCAAAATGGAGGGAGCGGTGGCGATGGCATTATTATCATTGAGGAA
The DNA here is from genome assembly GCF_043545505.1 of Pantoea sp. SGAir0183. Taxonomy (NCBI): domain Bacteria; kingdom Pseudomonadati; phylum Pseudomonadota; class Gammaproteobacteria; order Enterobacterales; family Erwiniaceae; genus Pantoea; species Pantoea sp. SGAir0183. The sequence goes on along the minus strand of NZ_CP028053.1, from coordinate 645,685 downwards.
TATGCATGAAAAACTATGCGCGAATTGAAAAAAGTACAGTAAGAGAACTATTTTCAACGGAAGATGATATAACGGAATTGTTCCATCCTTCTATCCAGTGGGTTGATATCACAGAGTGTGAAATTAAGCCTGAAGAAGGTTGGGAGTATGTAAAAGGTATGTTCGTGCCACCCAGGAAATGAACATCACTTCGAAAAAAGACCCGCGACAGCGGGTCTTACTTTAAATCCCATAAACATCAAAAAGATGCTTATAAAATGATTAGTAAATGATTCCAGGTTATGGCTTCAACTGTTATGGATTGCGTTAATAAACTTATGCTGAAGTATATTTTTAAAAATAACCCTCAAAAAAATATAAATTAAAAATTAACCATGGAAAGATTGAATATTTTTAATTATTTCTGGCCGGATTATTTCTTCAGGGTTATTAAATTTTGGTGAGAAAAAATTTTTTCCCAGTTACCATTCGACTATGACTAAACCTGGCTGCCCCATAGCCCCTTTACCATTTATTCCTGTTGAACCACCTGCACCGCCAGCACCATAACCATCACCAACGTAACCATTTTGGCCTCCAGCACTACCTGCGGAAGATGAGCGAACGGAGCCACCGCCTCCACCGAATGGACATGACGCGCCTGCGCCGCCGCAACCTGTTCCAATCGTCGAGCCCGTTGTTCCTGCTCCATCATTTCCAGTGCTTCCACGAGGATATCCTCCCCCACCAGCCCCACCATACTGCGCTGAACCACCACCACCAGGGTCTCCACCCTGACCGGCGATGAGGGTCAAATAATTGCCAAAAACAGTATTGCCACCAACTCCTCCAGCTTTGCCATCGGAGTTTACTGACGTGGTTCCACCGGCACCACCAGCCCCGATGACTACATCGATCATTTCTCCAGGCTTAACTGTTATGGCGCGCTTAATAACTGACTGTCCAGCGCCACCGCCACCGCCACCGCCGCCAAATTCACTGGTGTTTGTACGGCAACCGCCCCCGCCCCCGCCGCCTCCAGCAGCACATCCGGATAAGTAGACAGTGCTTACGCCATCCGGGACCTGGAACTTGCCGTTACTCGTGAATTGTTTAACGCCTCGGGAGCGCGAAATTTCATTTTGAACCGCTTCTACAAAACCGAGGTTTTTGAGAACCTCCGCCACCAGCCCCGCATCTTTAATCTCTGCCAGCGCTTTAGCCGTTTGCAGATACTGGCTATGAGGGTTTGCCGCATCGACATGCTTCTTCATCACGTCGTCGGTATAGGCTTTCACTTCGATGACTTTGTCATCCACATACTGGCGCGTGGCCAGCACCACCGAAGGATCAATCTTTAATGTGACGGCACTGGTGCTGTTCACGATCAGAATCATGCGCACGGTCTGGGTACGGCCGCTGCCTTCCTGAAGTTGTGGCTTGTAAGTCTCCGCGCAGTTTGCCACCGCAACCATAACGCCATCGGCGTCATACAGGCCAATTTCGCGGATCCAGAAGCCGCCTTCACCTTCAGGGATAATCTGCTCAGCAATGATCTGGCTGGTGTTCGCCGCATCCACCTTCAGTGAATTCAGTGCGGCGCGTCGCTTTTCGCCGACCAGTTTGGTCTGTGCAGGATCGGGCGTGGGCAAGGTGCCGCCGCCATCCCCCACCGCCATTTGGGTGATTTGCAGTTGGGTACCCAGGGCCGCGGCATTGGCCAGCTTAGCCGCGCCCTGATTGGTCAGTATGGCAAAATATTTCGTTGTCATGCTCTCACTTCCGTCAGGTCAATAAGATGGACCGCTGCGCCGGTGTAACCGGAACCGCCTGCGGTGATAACTTCAGGTGTATAGGGATAAACGGTAAGCTCATCGCCACTGTAACTGGCGGCCGCAACAGGAACGGTGCCGGTGCTGTCCAGATTGATGGATAACCCCGTCAGATGACGGCTGACCGGCTTGGCATCGGCAATTAATCGCTCCAGCTCGTTGTACATGGCCTCAGTGATACCGGTTTCCAGCACGCCCACGTCCAGGCGGAATGTGCCCGGCGCTTCGTTGGTGTTCCACCATTCCTTGATGCGGATTAGATAGCCAAGCGGCTCCACCACACGGCGCAGCGATCCAATCGTTCCCTTGTGCTTATGGATGTATTCCGATGCGGCAACCACGCTGCGCTTGGTGCTTTCGCTCCAGCCTGAATCCCAACGGTCAACCGACCAGGCCCAGGCCAGATAAGGCAGCAGCTCGACCGGGCAGGTCTGAGCATTCCACAACATGCGCATCGGCGCAGGGATGGCCTCCAGCGTTGCGCAGGCTTCCGCCGCCGCCACTTCCAGTGCCGAAGATCCGGTGGGCAGCAGGCGTTTACTCATCAGAACCTCCTACCGTGATCTGATAACCGGTGCAGAACGCCGCCTGGGTTTTATCCAGCACCACATCCGCAGTCGGCTGCGCCAGTTCGACACGCTGTACGCCTTCGACGTGCAGGGCGGCGTAAAGCGCAGACTTACGGATATCGCGGCCCAAACGTGCCTGGGTGTTCACGAACGCCTGCAGTTTTGCTTCTGAGGCAGCGCGAATAGGTTCGGCTTCGGGGCCGGGATAGAGGTACAGCGTGGCCTCGACGCGATAATCCACAATCTGAGCCGACTGAACAGTGACGCGGTCGGCGACCGGTCGTACATCTTCATCGTTCAGGGCGGCATCCACGATTGCCAGCAGATCGTTATCCGCCACGCCGTTGCCTTCGCGTGACAGCACGGTAATGGTGACGCTGGCAGGAGACGGACTGATGGCGGAAGCATCGGCGACGCGTCCGTCGGCACTGCGCGCATGAAACTCATAGGCACCCGATGGCCCTGCCACACTCAGCCCCTCAAAGGCGGCAGCAATGCGGGCGCGAAAATCTTCGTCGCGCTCCATTACGGCTTCAACAGGCGGCGTGGCGGTGGGATCTGCAGCAGTCAGTACCAGCCGCGTCACGCCGTTATTTGCGCCCAGTTGATCCAGATCGCTGCCGTTGGCCCAGGCAACCATCACCGCCTTTGCCGCCTCGTTAACGCGCTGGCGCAGGATAACTTCCCGGTACGCGTTCTCCTGCAGGAGCTTCACCAGCGGATCCGACTCCAGCGCCAGTACGCGGGCAACCGACGCCTGCTGGTCAGCAGGATAGAGCGAAATCAATGTCGCCTTGCGTTCCGCAAGCAGCGTTTCATAGTCCAGCGTTTCCACCACATTTGGCGCAGGCAGCTGGCTCAGGTCGATAGTAGGCATGATTCAACTCACAGGGACGGTTAACGAAAAATCCTGCGCGGTATCCGCACGGTTGCCGGTGATTTCCACCACCATCCCGCCGTCAAACGCAGACTCAAAATTGATGCCGGTCAGGCTGATGCGCGGCTCCCACTGCAGCAGCGCCATATAACAGGCCGACATGATTTGCAGACGCAGCGTGTCGTTTTGCGGCTGGTCAATCAGCGCCGACAGTAGCGAGCCATAATCACGGCGCATCACCCGCGACCCGAGTGGCGTGGTTAAAATGTCGCGCACGGATTGTCGGATGTGATCCAGCTCTTCCAGCGTCGTACCCGTTTCGCGGCTCATACCGCTGTAGCGTGCTGTTGTCATAATGGCGCTCCTGTTGTCCCACCGCTGTCGCCCGGATGTTGGTGCGTATGCAGCACTTTGCCATTGGAGGCGAAACTGCCGCCGCTGTGCGATACGTCGCCCTTCATGGTGCCGCCCTGGGTGACTTCCAGCGTGGCGGTTTTGAGTAACGTTGTGCACTCCACCTCGGGCGTATCCAGCAGGATTTTAACGGTCGCCTTGAGAGTGGCAGTCTGGATCCCCTCCGCTTTCAGCGCGCCGGTCTGGGGCTCATATTCAATTACCGCCCCATCGGGAAAGGAGCAGTGCAGCGCATCCGCAGAGGCCGATGGCGCCGGACTGGCATCCGAAAACACACCGGGCAAAACAAAGCCGCTGTTCAGCTCGCCGCCCAGGCTCATGATCAACACCTGCTCGCCAACCGAAGGGGCATTCCAGGTACGGGTGCGTCCCGCCCGGGCTGTCAGCCAGTGCAGCCAGTCAGTGGTGTTATCACCGGTCTTTACACGGCAGGTGCCCGCCTCCAGATTGACGTCGGAGACAGTACCGATGCGGACCATGTTGCGCAGCAAGCGCTTGATTTCTAATATTTGCTCGTTCATGGCAGTAGTTTCACGTTGCAGGAGAAAAGCAGCAATCGAATGCCGTTTACTCAGAAATGACTAAACAGCGCCTCAGCAAAAGCGGCAGTGGCTATGCCTTCCATTCGCTGACCAGCTTGCCTTTGATATACAACTGCCAGGGCCGCGCATCGTTTTCTGGCAGCGCAGGTTCCGGCAGATGCGTGATGTGTAATCCACCTTCCTGCTGCTCAACCCAGACACGTTCGGTCAGCTGGAGCGTGACCGTCACGGTGTGCTTCCCCTCGCCCGTGGCATCGAGCGTGAAGGTAAAGCCGGTGCGGCGTTTTTCCTCCGACACCATGATGTCGGGCTGGTTTTCCCGCAGCCAGGCCAGCACGGGCACCATGATCAGATCAATATCGTCGGCATACTGAGTAATGACGACAGCCAGCTGAAAGTGGTATTCAAACGACAGCGAGCTGGCGAGGGTGGAGACCAGACTGCCGGACTGAATATCGATGGTCAGGTTGTCAGGATTTTGCTGTAGCAGCGGAACGCTGTTTATCAGCACCTGACGGAGTTGGGTTGCTTTCAACATCATGCTGCTCCTGGCACGCTTTAATCATCTCTACCTGCAACCCGCACGATGCGAGCGCAGCCTCTAACTGGCGGTTATCTGCCGCCAAATCACCCTGCGTTTGCAGGCGGTTCTCCGGGATGGGGCAACTGGTCACGCGTGGACAGCCAGTCCAGATAATCTCGGGCATTGCTGAAGGCGGGACGGCTGTGCAGCCGGATAACGTCAGCAGGCAAAGCAGTCGCACTCCAGGCACGTAAAGCGGGATTCGCATCGGTTTCTCTTCTGATTGTCGTTTCGCGGTTCAGCGCCTGAGCGCTGGCCTGGTTTTGCTGTAGCCGCAGTTCGGCCTCACGTTTTCGGCTGGCCTGACTATCCCGGTTGAGTTGATCGATGGCCTTCTCCCGGTTGCTCAGGTCGGCGGCCAGCGCCGCGGCCTTGTGCTGTGCCTTGTCCAGCCGCGCCTCGATGACGCTGAGACGCCAGCCGCCGGCCCCCAGTGCCGCAAGTAACGTCACGATCGCAATCACCATCAGTCGCATCATCCTGCCCCCTTCAGGCACCAGGCCATTTCACGCTGGCGACGGTTATCCAGCCCGGCGTTATACGTCCCTTTGACATAGACCCAGCGTCTGAGCTGCAGGCAGGCATCGCGCCAGCGGCCACGGTTAATGAAGCCCGCCAGCGAGGAGTTACAGGCGGCATGTACGCCGACGTTAAAGCCAAAGGACACCACCGCGTCGTAGACCTCGGATGGCATGTCACGTGTCATGCACTGATCAATGCCGCGCTCAACGCGCATGACGTCATAAACCAGGTTGACTGCCGCCTGGCGCTCGTTCACCACGCTGGCAGGCGTAACACCCTGCGTATGGCCAATGCCATTAGTCCAGACGCCGGCGCTGCACTGATAAGGTGACGTGCGGCACCCTTCGGCATCAGCAATCAGCCTGAGTCCGGCTTCGGAGGTTTTTAGCATCTTGATTTGCGGTAGCAGTGCGGCCATGGCCAGCACGGCGGCGACGGCACATCGCTTAGCGGTCTGGCTCAAAATTCAGCCCCTTAACGTTGCGCTGCTGCAGCTCGTAGGTTTTGCGGCGGTAATACCAGTTGATAAAAAAGGTTGCGACATTGATGCACATCGTTAACACAGCAACGCCAGAGCCCACCATAAAAGCGATATCCTGTGGTGTGTGACGTCCAAACCACATCAGGACAATCCCGATGAGGTAATTAATCAGAGAACTGATTTTTTCCATTGGCACTAATCCCACAGATTGAGCGTCTCACCAGTAGCCGCCTGGGGCAGATCCGGTAAGACCACTTTGCATCCGTGCGGTAAGGTTGGGCCTTTTTCTGCCAGGCCAGGATTGGCGGCATAAACCTGTTCAACCGCCTGCTGCGTGCGTCCGTAATAACGCCAGCAAATCTCATCAACCGTTTCTTCCTGTCGTGCATAAATCAGCATTGATTGGCCCCTTATGAGCATAAAAACCATGGTTGGCTGGGCGAAATGTTGTCAGCGGTAGCCTGCATTACCGGCACCGCATCGCCAGGCCATATCTCCTGTCGCAAAAGCAGGTTTCATAAAGCTCAGGCCATGCGGTAAACAGGGGACATGTGCTCAGCGCGGCCTGCGTTGCCAGCGCGCGACAGGAGTAGTGTCTGCTTCAGCAGCGCATTGCTCAACGCGGGAGCGCCCGCTCAACAGTGAGCGGGCAAAGGCAGTAAAAATGGGATGAATCCGGCTAAAAAAACGGCAGGAAGGAAGAAAAGCGCGCGTTTTAACGATGAGGTTCAACGACCGGAAGAGGCAATAAAACGGGAAAGGAAGGTGCGTGTTTTAGCCGTGATGATCCGCAGGCGGAAGAGGCAGCGAAACGGGAAAGAAAAATGCGTGATTAACGATGAGCGTCTGCGGCCGGATGAAGCAGTGAAACGGGAAAGGAACGTGACAACTACCTGGCGTTTTTTGTGGCCTGACATGACAGAAAGGAACGCTAAAGACCGATCGAAGTGAAGGTCTGTTTGCCCGGACCGCTGCCCGCGCCTGAGCCCACATCATCCTTTGGGTGGGCTCAGGCGACAGACAACCCGCTGACGTTACAGTGAGAACGCCGGCATCATGGTTTTTTTAAAGGCGTAGCCGAAAAGACAACGGAAAATCGGTTATCGGAAAGGGTGTAGTTAGCTGCGAGTTCAGCAATCAAATTTAACGCAATTTCCCTGTCTCGTTCGCCGCAGGCCCCTTCACTGGTGAGCCTGGCGATAAGCTCAACGCGCTCAAGCATAACTCGCTCATGTAATTCATTTCCCACAATTCCCTCCCCCAAAATAAACACTGTACATACATACAGTATCATAGCATTGATTAACTGTGGAAGCGTTTTAAGATAGTTGGTAAAAAATTATATCATGTTGATAGGCATCAACTTTTATTAACCTTCCCTTAAGACAAACCTGCGGCACTGACCTGCAGAAGCGTAAGAAAAATCAATAGATTTTTACTGTTTATAGTTTAAAAATCTGGCCTTTTAACCCACCTGTTTTCGTCCGGATCAGGCCAGGCCTGCCTGTCACGATAACGCGGCGGCACCGTCAACGCTGTCCGGCTGTCCGGCTTAAAAACCGTGCCGGAGAATGCGACAGACTGGGTTGTGTGTGGGCACTGAAAAGGCTTCTGACCTGTACCGTTCCCGAACCCGACTTTATTCCGCGCCTCCGCAGATAATGTCCCGCTATCAGAAAGAAGATATGTCTGAGACGTACAGTTATTAACAGAACTCCAAGACCGCAACGCCGGCTGCGGTTTCTGGCCGTTCTCTTCTTCAGCGCGTTTAGGCACAACTTTCCATGTTTTCAGCCGGGTCAACACGGGCGCGCCGGGCCCTGTCGCCGTGGCATAAACACCTTTAATCGACTGCGTTTCCTCGCCAAAGGCATTACAATTTTCATCGGGCTGATACCAGACACGCACGGTAAGTGCGTCACGTTTAACGAAGGGGCCGCCCTGGGCATCGGTGTACGCTGCCCATTGACCGGCATCAGCCGCAGCATGTACGGCAGCAAACGCCTCGCCCGGACCATGAGCGCTTTGCAGATCAGCCAGGCGGCGCAGTTCGCGATAAACCGTGACGGGTGCACCGCCAATAAACTGAAACTGGCGGATACGCCAGCGGGCCGCCCAGGCCGAGACGGCCATCGCCGTTTCCTTCAGCGGCTTTCCGCTTTCATGATCCCGCTCGCCTTCGAGCGCATAGCCATCAATGTTTTTTGCTACGTATTTAGCGATATAGCCTGTCGCGCTGCCTTTTGCTGGGTCAATGGCTTCCGCATGAAAACGCGCTTTGCGTGCGCGGGCGCTGTTCAGCTCATCGCTGTCCTGCTGGCAGGCATAATCACGCAGGATCTCACTTACCCGACTGACGTCCTCAGGGCGCATAAACATCAGCATGTGCCAGTGCGGTGTACCATCGTGATGGGGCTCAGCAACGCGCAGACCAAAAATACTGATGTTATTTCGATGCAGTTTGGCACGGACTCGCTGCCAGAGCGTGCAAAGATAGCGCTGCGTGTCCGCCGGGCTGGCCCCGTTCCATTTCGCATTGCGGTGGCCCGTTTGCAAGGTGGCGTGATAGCGAGAGGGGCGGTTAAAGTATAAAACTCCGCCCGGAAGCCCATATTTTGACAAAGGGTTTCAAAGCCACGAATGCGTGTCATGAGTTCCGCACGACGAATGGCTGGATTGGCCACACTGCCGTCATATTTTTCGATCAGGCTGATGCGGTTTCCCTCCTCATCTTCCAGATCCATACTCTGCAGGAAGTCACGAGTGCGTCGACGTTGTTCCCGCCATTCCGCGACCGCCATCGGGCTGGCATAAGGTGACCGCTTTTTGCTGACGTTGGCTAAGGCAATATGCAGATGTTCTCGCCAGAAGGCGCTGAGACGACGCAACTGTCCTTTCCACCATTTCTCTGCCTGCATACGCAGGATGGCGGCGGTAACATCGTCGGGACAGAAGAAGCGAGTACTGACCGTTTCCCAGAGCGGTGGCGTTTGTCCCAGCTCACGGGTGATGATAGCTGCGGTTGTGTAGAGGTGATGGACATAACGGTAATCCGTCCTGTCACTGTTGCTGGCATGCAACTGCACCAGTTCTGCATGAATAAAGCTGGCAATATCGCCCGCGAGTAAGTCAACATCAGCACGGGACATATCCGGCAGGCGGTTAAACCGCTTCATCAGTTCCCACAATGTGCCGGCCGCTCTGGCTGCACCTTGCGGGCACGACAGCGTTCGGGATAGCTGCGCCACGATGCCGGGACGCATGGCATGCAACTGGTAGCGCTGGTTGACTGACTCAACACGCGGTAATGTACGCTCAACAAAGGTTTTTGCTAAGTACGCATTAGCCCGGGCTGTGCCCTGTTGCTTTTCAAGTAACGCCATGCGACGCCGGACGTCCAGTTGCACCATCCTGGCCTGGGCGTTAAGGGTTTTCTGCCCATGCAGCCACGCCGCAATCAGGCGATCGCGGTGTTGCTGCTGGTCATAAGTGGGATATGGGCTGGCAATCGCCAGCAGGGGTGCATTCCAGGGGTAAGCAAAAGTCATCATCGCGCCTGTCCGTGGTGAAGACGTGTGCGCAATTCGCTGACTTCCTGACAGGACAGGCAGCGGGTGACGCCCTGAACGGCGCGACGGCGCGCCTCGGGAATCGGTGCATCACACTCTTCACAAAACGAAGCGCTGATTGCCACGGGCCGTTGCGTGACCTGGGCAATATTGCGCGCCAGGATTTCTTCGCTGCGCTGCTGCGCGACATCAATGGTATCGGTCATCAGCGCAGCGCTCCTGATTCGTTTTCATAACGTTCAGCTTCGTTGCGCAGCAGTTCCGCAGCCTCAATGCCTTTTAATGTCTGACGCGTAATATGCGCCGCCATAACATTCAGCCGTCTGGCGACCGCCAGTGCGCAGGCTTTTCTTTCGTTATCAAGCAGTTTATTGAGGGTAAAGGTTGTGGCGTCATTCAGTGAATGGGTTTCGCTGTTCATCATTTCTCTCCAGATTTTGGGCAAAGTCATGCCCGACGGGTTTACGTCATTGCGTTACGATTAGGTGGTTTATTCAGGCAAAAAGCAGTCCGCCGTTGAGAACTGTCGCGGCAATATCTTTCCCCAGCGCGCCAGCTTGTTCATCGCCATGATGATGCGTTCACGACGTAACTGATCGAAACACTCGAAAGGTTTGCCAATATCTTCCTGCCTGAAACTGCCGGGCCAGTCACGATTGACCAGCGTTAAAACACAGAATTTGAAATCGTTATTTTGATGATTGAAGTACCGCAGCGCAGGGTTACGGTTGCGGTCGCGCAGCAAGCGCCAGCGCTGACGAAATTCATCAAAGGTCATCTTTTCGCTGCTGCCGTTGTCAAAACGCGCTTCGGCATGCGAAGCGGATAGCGGGCTTTTTATCTGGACGGTGCGGCTCATTGTTTTCCTCCGATAAAGTTTGCATCGGGTTTGACTGACCAGTCGCCACCGTCACTGACATCATGGTGTCTGTACCTGATGACGGATTCGCGCCTGTCTCATCGCTGGCTTTTGTTAAGCATTAAGCGAAACGGTAAGACAACTGGCCTCGGTGTCAGCACGACAAGGCGTTAAACCACTTTCACTCACATCTTGCGTGCAATCGCGGCGCTTACCGACACAATCGCCCTTGTTGCCTTATCTCACCGGTGCTGACCGTTACACGCAGACAGGTGAGCGACGCGATAAGGTTCCGGCATGACGATTGTAAAAATGGGCCTCATCAGGCAAAATCTTTCGTTATCTGATAAAGCCGCCTGCTGCTGCATCAATCAAAAGCTAACTAAAACCGGAGGATACTTAGTCTAAATCTAAGTGTCAATGAAAATGAGCGTTTATACTAATTTCAAATTTCCGAACTCGAGCGCTGAAGCTCTGGATCGCGTTGTCGATGCCTATGGCTTTACCATGAAAATGCAGCTTGCAGATCACCTTGGAATTGCCGCAAGCAGCCTGTCTGCACGCTATAAACGTGATGTTTTTCCGTCAGATATCGTTTTGCAGTGCGTTATGGAAACGGGGGCGGACTTGCAATGGTTGATTACGGGTAAAGGAAGTAAGTTCTCAGAAAGCAAACCTGACACACCGACACTGGTTAGAAAAAGACTAATCAGCGGAAAAATCGAGGATGCGGGTTATGTGATGCTGGATAAAGCCTTATATGCGCCCCTGAAGCAGGAACCGCGCAACGCTTTTTTACTGTTGGCCGAAACCACGCAATACATCATCGATACTGACTTCGAAGATATGCATGACGGCGTCTGGTTGGTCGAAATTGAAGGCACAGCCAGCGTCAGAACGCTGACGCGTATTCCGGTCAGGAAAGTCCACGTCAGCGGGATTGGCGTGGCCTTTGATTGTGGGATTGATGACATCAAACTGATTGGCCGGGTTGTACTGACCATTCAGTGACAGGCCCGATTGCCTGGCGACGCGGGGATGTCCTGTCGTGAGGCTGGGCAAGCCAGACTCTGTGATATAAAAAAGGGGCGTTACCGCCCCTGTTAAGCGATCAAACCTGAAATGCTTCAACCATGCCGCGTAAGGTGTGCGCCTGCTCTGACAGGGAGTGCGAGGCGGATGAGGATTCTTCAACCAGCGCCGCGTTATTCTGGGTGACCCCATCCATCTGACTGACGGCAACGCTGACCTGCGAGATCCCCTGCATCTGCTCTGACGAAGCCATTGATATTTCATCCATTGCGCCCGCCAGTGCATTGACCATGCCAACGACCTTCAGAATACTTTCTCCGGTTCCGGCGGCGACATGAACGCCGCTATCCACCTGTTCCACCGCATGTTCAATCAGTTCCTTGATCTCTTTTGCGGCAGTGGCGCTACGCTGTGCCAGGATTCTGACCTCGCCAGCGACGACGGCAAAACCGCGCCCACCCTCTCCCGCCCGCGCTGCCTCAACCGCCGCATTTAACGCCAGAATATTGGTCTGAAACGCAATGCTCTCAATTACGCCTGTGATGTCGCGTACTTTTGTCGCGCTCAGGGCGATGTCATTCATGGTATGAGACATGCGCTGGACTTCGGACTCGCCGCTGCGCGCCAGGGTTGCAGCCTCGCGGGCAACGGTAGCCGTGTGTTGTGCACTGGCCGTATTGCTCTTCACCGTGGCGGTGAGCTGCTCCATACTGGCCGCCGTTTCCTGTAGGGCCGCAGCCTGCTGTTCTGTACGTGATGACAGCTCAGTATTGCCCTGAGCAATTTCATCGGATGCCGAAGCGACGGAGCCGGCGGTCTCTTTGATTTGGCTAACCAGACGCCGCAAACTGGACTGCATATTCGCCAGAGAAGCAAGCAGACTGGTTGAATCGTTGGCACGCAAGGTGACCGGTGCGGTTAAATTGCCGCCGGCAATCGCCGCAGATAATGCCTGCGCCTGAGCAGGTTCACCACCGAGCTGACGCATCAGCACGCGTATAATCATATACCCCGCTGCGACGGAAACGACCACCGACAGGGAGGCAAGAATCAACAGAATCAGCGTGGCCCGGCGCACATTTTGACTGGTGATTTCAACGGACTTTTCACTGTCTTCCATTTGCAGGCTGGTCATCTCTTTCAGCGACTCAAGTAATTGCCCCTGCAATGGCCGAACCGTTTTTATCAGATAAGACGTCGCGTCCTGCTGCTTATTTTGTAAGCCAAGCTGGCCGGCATGTTCCAGCGCCGCCAGTACCGGGCCCTCGCTACTTACTATCTTATCAAAGGCCTCTCTGGCCTTTGGCGTTGAATCCCTGGCAACCATTGCAGCCAGACGCTCACGGTTCTCTTTATAGCTCGCTTTTTGCGTGACAATACGTTGCCACTCTCGCTGCATTTGGTCGGGATCCTTAATCAGGGCAAGGTTACGCACAATGACGGCCATGTCACGTAACCCACCGTACATGTCCATCCCCACACGGTATTTCTTCATTTTGACATTTACGGCTTCATCCATGCCGTTACGGGCATTATTCATACCGGTATAGGCCACTGAGGTGCAGATAATAAACAGCGTAATTAAAAGGCCAAAACTCATCGTCAGGCGCGTTGAAATTTTCATTATGGACTCCCTGCTTATGGTGAAAAACAGATATCGGTTAAAAAAGAAAAATCCACAGTAAAAATTAACACAACCTCAACAAAAAAAATAATAAATGATTGATAATTATAGCTTTTAAATAAAAACAAAATTAATTTGACGAATATTAAATCTTAAACTAAAAGAGAAGAATTTCATTTAGAAAAAGAGAATAAAACATTGTATTGGTTACTTTCGGGCGATAAGAAAAAATATTCAATCGTGGTTAACAGGGAAGACTCGCCGTTTGCCGCTGCGGCGTCAGAGCGTGCCTTACCGTGTACCACTTCTTCACTGTAAACAATACTTAAGCGCAGGAAAACACGCAGGCGATGACGCACGCAGCGACACAAAACGCGGCACAGAGATTGCAACACAATCCTCAGCTTCGAAAACGTCTTGCGGGAGTAAGCGGAATGTATGTTTAACCGGTATTGAGCACGTGGCGATACTCATCATAAGTCATATGGCTTTAATTATCTGACCAGAATATTACCCGGTAAAAGCCCTGTAAGACTTTATTGTTGACTAAAAAATAAGGATCGCCATTATCGTCACCCCTCAGGATAACTTTAATTTTTTTTTCATTCTTTGCGAGCGAGGCTGCTTTTTTATAACAAGCATCCCATACATACCTATTTATGATTAGATGAAAATTAAAAAAGAAAAATAATTTGGCTTAGCCACACTGAAAAGAAAATTTAGTGAATCTTTAACATGATAAACAGAAGAATGCACTCTATACTGTCTTTCACTGTGAAAAATGGGTCTCGCCCTGCCGTTAAATCAAACAGATCGTTGATAATAAGCGAAAAATTTCCATTCTATTACAGTAAAAACATAACATAATTATATTTTGATGATTTTATCAAAAGACACCACTCCACCTGGACCGTAAGTAATGAAAAAGATTCTCGACAAACTCGGCCTGCCGACAAAATTTCTTATCCTCGGTATTTTTGCTCTGGTTTTATTTATATTACCTACCTATCTATTTATTCAGACGGGTAATGAAGCGATTAACGTAAAAACACAAGAGTTACAGGGCGTACCGATCGAAAAAGATATCCTGACATTACTTAACCTGATACAGCGCCATCGTGCGGAAAGCGCCATCGCTATTTCCCAAAATAAGCTGGATAACGCACCACGCGTAGCGCTGGCTTCTCAGATCGATGCAATGTATGAAAAAATAGCCTCTGAATTGCGTCAATATGATGCCAGCGCACAACCCACTCAGCGTTTTTTAAACGTTCAGACCGCATGGTCACAGCTACAACAGGACGTGTTAACGGGGAAGTTAACGCTGTCGAGCAGCCTGACGCATCATGCCCAACTCATTCAAAACCTGCTGGACACGAATCAAGACATTCTTGATTTGTATAGTCTCTCTTTAGATGCCGACCTGAATACTTATCAACTTATTATGAGTATTTATGGCCGCCTGCCAGAGCTGACCGAAACGCTCGGGCGCATCCGGGCAAGTGGTACGTCCATCATTGCGGCGGGGGATAAAGCTGACGAATCCTATCGTGGCGCCATGGAATATCAACTTGAAGGCGGCCGAAATGCACTGGAGAAATTCAGTAATGTACTGAATAAAGCCTTTACCGTAGAGCCAGGACTGAAAACTGACTTTGCCGCGCAGGCGCAGGACGCCTATCAACGTTCGGCCAGCGTGCTTAAGATGGCGGAAAACGTCTTTATCACGAAAACCGTGCAGATTACGCCTCTGGACTACGTAAAAGACTTTACCCAGGCGATTAACGCCTATAACGATCTTGGCACCAAACTCAGCCAGCAACTGGCAATCACGCTCAACGATCAAATCGATCAACGTCGTCATTCGCAGTATATCCTGCTGGCCGCATTACTGGTGTTAGCACTCATTGCAGTCTTTGTGGCGTTTATGATTAGTCGTTCGGTCACGCGCCCTGTAAAAGAGGCGGTGGCAGTGGCCAGTAAAGTTGCAGCGGGTGATCTAACCACCGTAATAACGGTATCGGGCAATAATGAGATCGCCGAACTGCTGAATGCCCTGGCGCAGATGCAGCTACGTCTTTCGCTGTTAGTGACCAGTATCAAAAATAACGCGTCAACCATTGCCAACTCGTCGGAAGAAATTGCGATGGGTAATAACGACCTCTCATCGCGTACGGAGGAACAGGCCGCCTCGCTGGCTGAAACCGCCGCCAGTATGGAGCAACTGTCGTCCATTATTAAACAGAATGCCGATAACACACGTTACGCCTCCGATATGGCCGTATCGGCGACTAATGCGGCCTTAATGAGTGGTGATGCGATGAACGCTGTCATGGCGACAATGCAGAAGATTCGTGGCAGCTCAAGCCAGATTGAGGAAATCACCGCCGTCATTGACAGCATCGCCTTTCAGACCAATATACTGGCGCTTAACGCCGCCGTTGAAGCGGCTCGCGCCGGCGAACTGGGTAAAGGATTTGCCGTAGTAGCGGCCGAAGTGCGCGCACTGGCGCAGCGCTCAGCCGGTGCCGCGAAAGAGATTAAAGGTCTCATAGAGCAATCTGTCGTTCAGTCGAATGAAGGCTTAACGCTGGCGCAGGATGCGGGCAGCAAAGTTAAGCAGAGCGTAGAGGCCATAGAGCAAACCTCTCAGCTGATTCGCGATATCTCATCATCGTCTGAAGAGCAGAGCAGCGGCGTAAGCCAGATTAATATTGCCGTTAACCAGATGGATCAGGTGACACAGCAAAATGCAGTACTGGTTGAGCAGTCGGCGTCATCCGCAGATGAACTGGCAAAACGGGCCAGTGATTTGCGCGACATGGTTTCTGTGTTTCGTACAGCCTGACCGCCTGCTCAGTTAACCGGCGATGCAGCAGCATGACCGCCAGAGCCCGGCACTGCCCGGGCTCTTTCTTTGGCAAAGATGAAAAATACGTCAATGTACAATTGAATGATTGCTCAAAGAAACTTATTCTGTTGCCCGCAAAAAAAAGCCAGTAAAGGTTTTCGGTGCCATTGCAGTGCCGCCTGCACATCCGTGCAGTCTCATTTTGATGCTGAGCAAACCCCCACTGGAAAAACCTGTGCTAATCTTTCGGTCTCAGAACCGCCTTCCGGGGAGTATATGAATAACGTTTTTGACGAAAAAATGACGGACATCATCATCGGAGAGATGGTGACGCAGCTACTGAATGAGGATGCGGCAATTTCCTGGCGCCTTCTCCTTGAGCGGCTGCAACAGCTTCTGGATACCGAAAGTGATGAGGTACGCATTCGCGCAGCATTGCGGGCCATTGAAGAAATCCGTGCGGAGATGATTTCTCGTCCGGCTGAATCGCAAACGACAGAACTCGGTGATCTCAGTATCCATCACCTTCATTAAGTCGCTGCCAGGCAGCGGCTCACCCTACTTTCTGAAAAACGCTTTGCACGAGTAAGCGCCTTGAAAGGTATTCACATAACCGACGCGCTGATTAATAAAGGCACGTTTTCGCTGACGGAGGTCGAATGAGTGATGACACCGCCATGCAAGACATCTATTCCATTATTGGTACGATAGTTGCGCGTTTGCTTAAACCCGATGGCGAGCTCCATCTTCAGGATATTGTCAGTTCACTGCATAATTACAGTGAACAGAGCACAGAGCAGCTTGAAAAGAAAGCGTGTCAGGAAGCGATACGCCTGCTTTCCCGACAGTTTCATTAAGATGATGAAGCACCGGACTAGCGGTGGCACCGATACCGCTTTATCAGTACAGGGCGATGCGCTTTTATTCCATGACAGATTCAGCGAGACCGCGCAGGCTGTATCTTACGCATCGTCCCTGGAGGATGTTCGCCCCACAACAATTTCCAGGCAATGGCGTAACACGGCCAACTCGGTGCTATCTTCCGTGCATTCCAGTTCGGCAATCAGACGTATGATGATGGCCTTACTGGTCACCTTTTGTCCCTGAATGACGATGTCACGAATCACCGCATCCAGCACTGCATTTTCAGCCTGAAGTGTGTCACCCGCACGGCGAAAGAGATGCAGTATTTCTGCTTCTGTCGTGTTTTGCTCAATGTCGATAATATTCGGCATGATGATCTTCTTAATCTGTATCTGTGAAGGTAAGTGACGTCATACTGACTGTTCAGTGCTGCAATCCTGCGTGCATACCAGCAACCGCTGCGTTTTTACCCTGCATGCATCGCCCTGAAGGCCGCCCGGACTTAGTGCTTACGACTGTTGTCCGGAATGCTCTGACCAAATGCCAGTACGGTGGCATCAATCGGGTCACGTGCGGAGGCAAACTCGTTGCGAACTTCCGTGAGCGCCATTTCAATAGCCTCGTGCCGCTCGTCGTGAGTTTCATCCCGGAGCATGATCTTAAGTCTGTTTGCCAGTGTCGCACCACTGATGGTGTCATTGCTGTCAAGCAACGCGGTAATCGCCTCGCCCATGACAATTTCAATAAGTTTCTCTTGTTTATCTTTTTGCATACCCGCATTCCTGATGACATTGTGCCCCTGTAACCGGGCAAACCAGCCTCAAATGCTCAGGCCTCTGATGACCTGCTTATTTGACCAATCAGATTACTGCTGCGGGACGTGAATGCACGTGTGAGTCGCAGCGTTCAGCGGTCAAAAAGCATACTAATCAGTTTCTGATAATGTTGCTCTTCAAGCGGACTGGCCGACTGACTCAGTCTACGAATCAGCGCGCTACAAATGGCCTTACGGTTAAGGCTTTTGCCTGCATGAAGGATCTCCACGATGACCTGACCCAGCGTCGCTTTTTCGTAAGGGAGCGTGTCGTTGCCAAAGTAACGGGCAATATCGTGAACCGTATTGGACGTATTTTCGTTCTGACGCATCATGAATCTCCCAAATGAGAAATAGTATAAACGTTAGTCAACGCAATGTTCACTAAACTTATACAACATCTGGAAAATTGTACAGGAATTCTCTTAACTGGCTGGCAGGGTTATTGTGCATAAAGTGCTATATCATACTTAACAGTCACTTGCGTAAGTATCAGATCGCTAACCGTCTTACAGCGTTGTGATTACACCACAGGGCAGAGGCGAGGCGGTAAAGCAGAGGCAGAGAGGTCATTGATTACCTTTTCTTGACTAACTTGCCAACGTTTGGCTATGTACGGTCGTCATCCTCTTCCGGATTAAGACGAATAACATTTTCATCTGTTTTTCCTTCCTGACTGGCTGTCATTAACCAGCGCAGGCCGGAATCCCTCCTGACGGGTGAAGGTCTGAACTGCTTTAGCCAGCGTCGCGCCGAAAAAATGTCGGCTAATCTGTTATCACAGGTTTCTGACTCGGCCATCATATTGAGCTCCGCAATGAGTGTATCAATACTAATTTCTTTCTCACCAAGGGCAAGATTGACCACCGCTTCGCCAAGAATGACATGACTTTTCTCATCGTCGTGAAATAACACTTTACGCTCCTCAATCGGGCAATTAATCACTATTGTTTTTCACATTCTAGTAATAATCAAACAGATGACAAAAGCCTTTTTCTGCCGAAAGAATAGTAGCCTGAAGTGATAAAAATGATACTTTTGAAATGCCTGTTTTAACTTAATGAATTGCAATAAATTTATTAAATTCCTGGCCTGAATGCTGTCTGATAAAGACTATTCTGAATATATCTATAGTACGTCTGACAACACCTGCAGGCCTTGCCAGGCCTGGCCCGGCGTTATGCGTGTATTTTCAAAGGCACGTAAAGACAGATATCCGTCAACGTCGAGATATTATCGTTCAGCTTTTTGTAAGAGCAGTATTAATATTTTTTGTTGTGGCGCTGATGGTTATACTTCCTGGCGACTGTTTACGCCCCATGAATAAAACCCTGCTAATGATAATGTTATTCTCTTCGGTAATGCTTCGCACTAAAACGTTATTATTAACGTGCGCCATGCCTGTGCCTGTTCATTTAGCGGCGTTTATGCTCTTATCACAGACTGAAATATTCACGCACAATGGGAAGTCAGTCGCCGCTGTCAGCCAGCTCTGAAGCGCCAGTGCCCGCCTTACATATCGCCGCTTTACCCTGCCAGATCTAAGCCAGACGGCTGGCAACCTTTCTTTCGCCAGCAATCGGTAATACTGCTGTACAGCGGCCCCCAGGATCGGTTAACTTGCGCACAAATATCCCTACTCAGCTTCAAGGAACACTATGCGCCAGGACGGTTTGCCGCCCTCAGGAAAAACCAGCAATCTGGCCCATTATTTCAGCCAGATTGATCACCCATATCAACTTGAAACACTTGGCAGGATCGCAGTCGAAATTCTTCGCGAAAATAAGCCTGTGAGTCGACGCATCATCTGTCTGAAGCTGATTGGTTGTCTTGAAACGGCAACGAATGAGGACGATGCGTCACATTATCGTGAACTTCTGACGCTGCTCTTCAGGCAATAAACGTTACACGCGCCTGCTTACCTGCCTCTCGACTCACCATTACCACGCTGACGTTAATGCCCTTCCTTCTCTTACTCTGTCTTCTGTCGTTATGCACAGAAAACGGGCTTCCGTCAGCGCTGGCCTGCAGGCAGATTTACGGCCTTCCCTGACGCGTTGAACGTGTAACAGAGAGGCAAGGCGCTGTTTAAAGTGCAAAAAAATGCCCGAACCTCGTTAAAGGTCCGGGCCGGAGTTCTCAGGGAAATCCTAAATGACTTCCAAACAGCGTTATTACACTAGTTCACGCTTTGGATTGTCGCCACCCGGGATCAAACAAATTTTCTCTATACCTGAAATGCCTCTCTCTTTTTTTGCGGATAAATGCCCTCAGACCGCTTAAAACCTGCGTCGCGTCACGTTTTCACAAACGTGTCATCGGTTCGCTCAATCTTCCTGGCACAGGGCCGATAATCTTAGTGTGAGTTGATTATCACAATGATTGTCCTGACAAACGTTGCTCACTTCGGCACCCTCGCGGTGCCGTTTTTTCTGCCACATCGGTCAGGACAGCGTCATCTTCGTTAACGCTCAGGACCCTAAACGTTAACGCCGGAAGAACAGCAAATCAGGGTTGGGGGCAATTGAGCGGCGTAACATAAAGCTTTTCGAAGCGAGGCGCGCTGACGGGTGCCCCCATCTGTTTGCCCTGTAAAATGTCACACGCCGCAGCACAAATGAATTCATGCTGTGCACGGTTCTCAATACCTTCAGCCGCGACCGTGATGCCCATATTTTTGCCTAACGAAGCAATCGCGTTAAACAGCAGTCGGGCTTTGTTACTCTGCTCAAGTTGGCCCGTCAGCGATTTATCTATCTTGAGACCGGCAACACAGCGATGCTGCAACAGGCTGAGCGAGGCCAGGCTGCGACCAAAATGGTCGATGATAAATAACGCCCCCGTATTTTTAACCGCATCCAGAACCTGTAATTTTGTCTCATCGGCGTCGGTAAGCAGCGGTTCATCGATTTCCAGTTCGACAAAGCCTGCATCTTCCCCGGCACAGTGACGGATAACATCGGCCAGACCCGTTTCCAGCAACTGACGTGGGAACAGATTAATACTGACACGCAAGGCCGCGTGTTGACGCCGCCACTGCTTAATTTGACTGACAGCGGACTGAATGATCCACTCCCCAAGTTTGACTGACAGCGGACTTTTAATCAGCATATCAATAAACTCAGCGGGAAAAAGGATGCCACGCGCGGGATGCATCCAGCGCACCAGTGCTTCGCAGCCGATCAATGTCCCATCGGCCCCATTAAAACGCGGCTGGTAATGCAGAACGAACTGATGCTGACGTACCGCAGCTTCCAGTTCACGCTCAAAACGGCGTCGCCCCTGTTCCGCCTCACGGAATTCAGGCTGAAAGAGAACAGACTGGCCTTTCCCGCGCGCTTTGGCGCGGTACAGCGCTAAATCGGCGGCTGACATGACCGATGACGTGTCGGTGCCATGTAAGGGAAAACAGGCCACACCTGTGCTGGCTCCCACCGTCAGCACCGATCCCATGTAATCAAATGGCATCTGGATGGCCGCAGTGAGTATGTGCGCTATCCCCATGGCCTCATCGCAACCATTGGGTAGCAGGACGATAAACTCATCGCCGCCAAGTCGGGCTGCCGCAATCGCATGGGTACAAACCGCGCGAATCTGCTCAGCCACATGGCACAGCAAGGCATCGCCTGCGGCATGGCCTAGTGTATCGTTCACCTCTTTAAAACTGTCTAAATCCGTCATCAGCAAGGTATAAGGTACGCCGGATTCCGTCAGCTTACTGAGTTGGGTCATAAACGCACTGCGGCTGGCAAGACGCGTCAGCATATCCAGTGACGCCAGCTCACACAGTCGCGCCTCGCTTTCATAACGCAGCGTAACATCGCGGATAATCATGCCGACATAGCGTTCCTCCCCTTCGCGCCAGCCCGAGAAAGAAACTTCTGCCGGAAACTCTTCACCGTTGCAGCGTTTCCCCCAAATCTGCAGAGTACGAGGGACTGCGATCGCGTCATCGTCATGCTCAAGCCGATCAAGTTCGTTGCGGTAGTCGGTCTGGCAGCGTTCCGGGATCAGTCCGGCGACATATTTTCCCATCATTTCGCTGGCGTCATAGCCAAACATGTTGGTCGCGGCAGGGTTCCAGAATGTAATCCCGCGATTCAGATCGGTACAAATAATGGCATCAGGCGAGGTGACCGATATGGCTTCAAGCCGCTGCTGACTGGCGTGGCGCAGCACTTCCATACGATGAACCTCCATGCGGTCCATCACCAGCGCAGCCAGATCGGTCAGGTTCTGACGATCCGTTGGGCTCATTGCAGGGCGGGGATGATTATCGGTCAGACATAATGTCCCAATCCTGTGCCCGTCGGGCGTAATCAGCGGGACGCCAGCATAGAATCGAATATAGGGATAACCCAGCACCAGCGGGCTGTTACAGAAGCGGGGATCGTTGAGTGCGTCAGGTACACAAAGAATCGAGTCACTCTCAAGCGTATGATGGCAGAACGCCACGCTCCGCGAGGTTTCAGTAATCTGCAGACCATAGCGAGACTTGAAAAACTGGCGTTTCTCATCGATCAGTGACACAAACGCCACCGGCACGCTAAACAGTCGCGCGGCCAGAATCGTCAGGCGATCGAACGCTTCATTCGGCGGCGTGTCCATCAGGTTATACTGGGCCAGTGCACGCAAGCGCGCTTCTTCAGCGCCGTTTTCGTTTGAGTGCTTCAGAGTATGTCCTCCTGAGGTCGTATACTGTGGCCGGGCATCTCACAGTAAAAAGAGGACGCCTGCAATCAGACAGAACCAGGTAAACGTTATCTGCCAACCTGAAACCGCAACAAAGGCCCGCCTGTACAGCAAAAATCCCAATCTCAGTCATCTGCTCTGATCACGGGATCGCCTTTAACTTCGACCCCGTTTTTACTGTTATCGTCCTCTCAGAGATGAACTTCATAGTCTGAGGCTGCTTATCTGTGTAAAACGGTAAAAATCGCTATTTTTTGGACTGTGGCACCAGTTCATAATAGGGATGCTTGCCTGCCAACAGCAGCAGCAATTCATACTCGCCCTGACTCAGTAACGCGACTTTCGCCGTGGCTTCTTTTGTCTGCCAGGCGCGTAAGCTGAGATCAAAGCGTTCGGCTGCGCCCTCCTGTGACAGACCTGCCGCAATACGCAACTCTCGGACGTTATTCTGGACGGGCACGGGCCGTCGGACGATTGAATTTCCCAAACCAGGCTCCCTGTTGTTGACTTAGGGTAACAGTGCCTTAGCGCAGCCCGTATCGGTTCTCTCACACGGTCATGAGCCACCGCCGCAGCACACATTTCATAAGAATACTTAATCTTAACGGGGGAAATGTCAATCGAGGGAAGGCCGTTCTGGCAGGAATTTTATGGGTCCGAATCTATGCTTTGATCAACTTATATCACTTTCCCTTAAGCGAAACGGCATGAATTTTAAAAAACCAATAATTTGAGTTTATTTCGTAACGCAAGATGTAAGGAAATATAAATTTAAAACAGGGCGTTCAACAATAAATTCCCCCGCCATAAGGCGGGGGCATGAAAACCACAGTGGTTATTTTCCATTGAAAAACAGACCACCGGCTGGCTTATATATCTTTATTTTCCAAACGCAATCCAGGCCGCATCATCTTTTGTCGCCACAGAGACCGAAGGACGAAGAGGTTGCGTGGCCTTATGGCTGGCTGAACGGACAACAGACGAGGTTGTCACGGGCAGTGTAAACCGTGTAATGACGCTGGTCAGTGTCTCAGTCTGGCTGCTCATGCTTTCCGCAGAGGCGGAGATAGTCTGCACCAGACTGCTGTTTTGCTGCGTAACCCGGTCAATTTCCGCTACGGCGAGTGTGACCTGAGAAATACCTTTACTCTGTTCTTCGGAAGCCAGAGCAATCTGACCAATCAGGTCGTTCACGCTGCCGACGTTACGTAACACCTCTTCCATCGTGCTGCCCGCCGTGTTGGCCGCATCACGTCCTTGACTGATACCGGCGACCGTATCCGCAATTAATCCTTCAATCTCTTTCGCCGCTTCGGCACTGCGTTGCGCCAGAGAGCGTACTTCGCTGGCCACTACGGCAAAACCGCGCCCCTGCTCTCCGGCGCGCGCCGCCTCGACGGCGGCATTGAGCGCCAGAATATTGGTCTGGAACGCAATACCATTAATGGTAGCCGTAAACTGACGTATTTTTTCTGCGCCCACAGACAGGCCTTCCATCGCGCCAACCACCGTTTTCACCAGTTGTTCGCCCTGCTGAGTGGTTTGCGCAGTGATGCCAGACAGCGCGCGCGCTTCACGGCTGTTTTCTGCGTTATAGCGCACGGTCGCGGTTAACTGCTCCATGCTGGCCGCCGTTTCTTCCAGCGCGGCTGCCTGAGTTGCCGTCCTGTTCGACAGATCGGCATTGCCTTTAGCGATATCGCTGGCCTCATCCCGTAACACGGATGCATTGTCGCGAATCGCCAGAACGGTCTTCAGCAAACTTTGTTGCATTTCTTTAAGTAACGGCACCATTTGCCCAACACAATTCCGACCAAGATCTTCGGGTTCCTGGGTCAGATCGCCGTCAGCAATGATGCGGAAGTGGTCACGCAGTTTTGCTACGGGGCGAACAAGATGGACAACCAGATAGCGGTCACAAAAGAAAAGCAGCCCCGTGACCGCAGCCAACGTAATCAAAAACAGTTCTACCAGTCTCTGATGCTCTACGCTCAGCGGCGCGTTATTGCTGGAAATCTGCTGCGTCAGAGCACGGAGTCTTTCCTGCGCAGCCGCAGGATAATCCTGTGGCGCGCTGGTCAGCGCGGCACGGTAGCGCTGCCACTCATCACCCGCAGGCACGTCTGCCGCCAGCGCAGCACGATTCGCTGTCGCATTCTCCTGCATCTGCAAACTGGCACGATTAAGGAAAATAAGCTGCTCTGTCAGGCTGTTACTGCGCGTAACTTCCCGATTAATGTCTTTGAGAATCACCGAACCATAGGCACCCGCAAGCGCAATGACGATCACGGCGATAATGAGTATCCATAAGACGACACGTCTTATCGTAAAATTTTTTAGAATATTCATAGTATTTCCCCGGTGTGGCTGTGTAAAAACGTCAATAAAAATATTCATGCCTAATAGTTGCGGGCAAAACAATAGCGCGCTACTCTTTATAAAAATAATTGTGGCAGTGTTAATGAAAAAATAAAACGTAAAAATTGATTAAATGTGTGCATCGTTCATAACTAAGAAATTTATTAAAGAAAATAAAAAGAGACATAAACCCAGAACACGCCTATTATTTAGTGAAAATAAAATTATTTCCTGTTTTTCCTTTCGCGCCCTTTGGCCAGCGTTGCGGTGCTTCTATCCGACACTTTTTCTTTTTAATTTCGCGCCGTTATCAGTACGGAGCGGAGGACACACATGCTTATGAGTCTCGACGGCGATCCTGAACGCCGCATCCGTGCCCTTGAGGCACTTCGTCATCCTGATGAAAGTCGGGATGACATACTGAGAAAATTTGTCAGACTGGCCAGTCAGGCACTGAACATTCCCGGCAGTTTTATTTCTATCATTGATGATGAGTTTCAGTATGTGCGCGCCTCACACAATTTTAAGCTGGAACGTTCATCCCGGGAGGATTCACTTTGTCGCTATGCGGTAGATGGTGATACCGCCGTCGTCGTGCCTGATACCTATCTCGACAGCCGCTTTGCGGACCATCCCCTGATCGTTGGGGCGCCCTTTATTCGGTTTTATGCGGGCGTCCCACTGAAAAACCGTGATGGCATAAACCTGGGTACGCTGTGCGTCACGGATGTTCAACCGCACCCCTTCAGCGCCTCACAAATTACGACGCTTCAGTTACTGTCATCATTAGTGATGTCGTTTCTGGAGGCCTGGCATTCTGCGGGCTTTGTCGATCCGGTGACCGGGCTGCCCAACCGCCAGCGCCTGATTCGTGACATGCATTATTTATCGGCAGCAGGCGATACAACCTTACGCCGCCTGGTCCTGATTGACTGTATTGATATGCCGCGCGCCTATGAACTGGCCCGGTCGATGGGTATGGGGCCCGTTGAAAGCCTGCTCAAGGATGTCGCTACCCTTTTGCCCCTTCGGCTGCGTCCTGCGGCCAGTGACATTATTTATACTGTTGCCACCGGGCGTTTTGCGGTGCTGACGCGTGCGGACAGCCGCATCAGTGCGCACTGGGTCGCCTGTCAGATGGAAGGCATCAGCGCCGACCTGGGTGAAGGCCTGTCAGTGGGGCTCAGCACCCACACCGGCGAGGTCGATTTCGTCTCCGGTATTTTCCCGCCCCATGAAACCCTGCGCCAGGCGGTCAGCGCCTTGCACGAGGCCATTGGGCGCGGTTTACCCTCTTTACGCTTTAGTGAAGCCACGGATATCAGACGTACGCAGGATTTCACGTTAATCAACGATCTGGCGCGCGCGCTGCGCGAAGATGTGGGCCTTTATCTGGTTTATCAGCCTAAAATTTGCCTGCAAAGCGGTAAACCCATCGGGCTTGAAGCCCTGATTCGATGGCATCATCCTGAACGAGGCGAACTCTCACCGGCCACTTTCATCCCGCTTGCCGAGCAGACCGAAACCCTTACTGCCCTGACATCATGGGTGATTGACAACGTTATCGCCCGCCTGAAGCGCCTGCGCAACAGCTGTATTCAGTTGCCTGTTACGATTAATGTGAGTGAGCGCGATTTCTCGCTTGACGGTTTTGCGGATAGCCTGGAAGAGAAAATGCTTAAAGCAAAACTCCCTACCTCCCTGCTGGGAATCGAGTGTCTGGAAACGGAGCGCATTGTTGAGAGCCCCTCGTCCATGCGGGGGCTTGAGATGCTGAAACTACGCGGCTTTGGCATTTCTCTTGATGATTTTGGTACCGGCTACAGCAATATCAGTTATCTGCGCCGGATGCCGCTGGATGTGATCAAGCTGGACCGTTCGCTAATTAGTGAGCTTTCATCCGATATGGCCTCACGCATTATTGCCCGTAATATTATTACCATGCTGAAAGAGCTGGATTATGTGGTACTGGCCGAAGGCGTGGAATGTGTCGATACCGTGGAAGCGTTAACGGAATATGGCTGCGATCAGGCCCAGGGTTTTTTCTATTCCCGTCCCCTGGCAGACAGCGAACTGGACCACTGGCTGCACTGGAAACTCCGCGAAATGTGTTAAGACGCCGTTGGGTTCACGCCCACGGCGTTACCTGGCAGGATAGCGAGAAATGTTCCCCTCATGGTTCACCATGACGCAGTTACGGCCTTCGTCTTTTGCCGCATACAACGCTTCATCTGCCCGCCTGAGTAGTGAGGCGTCGTCGCCCAAACCGTTTAAGGTAGCGACGCCGAGGGAAACCGTCATGCTGTTGATAAACGGAAACACCGTATGACTGACGGCCTCACGGATGCGTTCTGCCATTGCGGCCGCGTCGCCCATAGAGGTGCCCGGCAGCAGCAGCACAAACTCTTCGCCGCCGAACCGGCTGATTACATCCAGCGTACGGCAGCGCTTTCTTAATAAACCCGCCAGGCTCACCAGGACTTTGTCGCCAGCATCGTGTCCATAGCGATCGTTGATGATTTTAAAGTGATCGATATCAATGGCAATCGCACTCTGCACAGGCTCCTCGCGGTGCTGAGCCGCCTGTGCATAGAAACCGCGACGGTTATTTAATCCGGTCAGCGGATCGGTCATGGCTTTATCGTTCAGGTCCGCAACATGCCCGGCGACCGCACGCCGGTGATGCTGAACCGCTTCTCTTAATCTGTCAGCTTCGTTGTACCAGGTGTTAACGGATGACAGCGGATCCGGGCTGGCCTCACTGCCCCCGTCACGCACCATGCCTGCCAGTTTTTCCAGCGGATAAGAGATGCGGGACGCCAGAAAGGCCATGCAGGTTGCAGTCAGGACGATGATGATCAGAATAAACCAGAAGGCATTTCTGGCCGTACGCGTCATCAGGCCATTTACCGTTTCTGAGGTACCGGACATAAAGATATTCCAGTCCGTTTTTTGCAGGCTGGCGTAACCGATAAGGTACTTTTTGCCCGCGTCATGAATCATAAACTGGCCGCTCATCGTGGCCGCCAGGCGTTTCTGTAACGGCTGACTTAACGCCATGCGCGTCCCGACACGCGTCGGATCCTGACTGAAAATAATCGTGCCATCATCACTGACAATACTGACCGATGTGCCATCACCGTAATAATGCTGGCTCAGGATGTCACTCAACATACTCTGTTTTTTCAGGTAAATCGTTCCCCCAATAAAGCCGAGATAATGACCGTCATGCGCAAAAAGGGGATGCGAGATAAAGACCACATAGTTGCCCGAGGGTGAGATAAAAGGCGAAGAAATAAACGGTTTTTGTAGCTTATTCGCCTGTTCCGTTTCAGCGGTGTCCACCTTAACACCCAGTAGAGACAGGCTTTCAGGCGAGATGGAGGCGATAATGGAATGGTTATCCAGCACGACTACCGAGTTGAAAAAACCTGACTGTTGTAACAGGCGCGTAGTTTCGCGATGTAACAGCTGAACGTTATTCAGGTCAGCGATCTGACCGGCGCTCCAGGCCAGTTCACGTTGGGCAATGGCAAGATAATGATCGGTGGTGTCGGCCAGCTTACGGGCATAGGCAATATTGCTGTCCAGCAGCGACTCTTCAATATTACTTTTTTGAAAAAGAAACAGCGCGCCCAGCAGCAAGCCGGAAGTCACAATGACACTTCCTATCGATAACGCGGTGAGTAACGTTCGAAGATGGATTTTTCTGCGATACATAACGGAATGTGCTGAGAATAAATTATGCAGATAGTAAACGCTAATCAGCCAGACAAAGGGCAGAATAAACGTCACTTTTGTTCTCTACAGTACTGAATGAGTGGAAGTATTCATCCGCAGGCAGCAAGCGACACTTTTTTACCTGTGTGCAGATTCTCACCGTGTTGAGGCGTCATCTGAGCTGGCATCAATCATAGTGGCCCCGCACGCAATACCGCTATAAGAGTAGTTAATTATTTTGCCTTAAACAAAATAATCCAGTTATTCGATGGTAGATTCTTTCTTAAATATACGTCAGTTCGTTAACCCCGTGTTGAGGAGTACGCTGAAAGAAATTCAGGCGCTACTCCTTGCGAAGTAATGAAGCGTCGCAAGCGTTCTGAATCGCGTGTCTCCTCTTTTCTCTCCGACCTTGCCCGGCGTGCTGATCACGACGCACAACAGAAGGCGCTCTCGTTCATCCGGCTGTTTTTTATGACAATGCGCATGCTATGGTAGTGATTTGCGTTTATGTGGATACCTTTGATGAAAAAACAGCGGGTTGGCATCGTCTTTGGCGGGAAATCTTCAGAACATGAAGTGTCGTTGCAGTCAGCAAAAAATATCGTTGATGCCATTGATAAGACCCGGTTTGAGGTCGTGCTATTGGGTATCGACAAACAAGGGCAATGGCACCTCAATCACGCCTCCAGCTTCCTGCTGAATGCAGAAAATCCGTCACTGATTGCCCTCAATCGCACGGCAAAACAGATTGCCCTGATTCCCGGCGAACCTGAGCAGCCACTCATTGCCCGTGACGATGCGCATTCCCTGTCACAGCTGGATGTCATTTTTCCGGTGGTTCACGGTACGCAAGGCGAAGATGGCGCGTTGCAGGGGTTACTGCGCATGGCGTCGCTGCCCTTTGTCGGGTCGGATGTGCTGGGGTCGGCGGTCAGCATGGACAAGGATTTCACCAAGCGTCTGTTACGCGATGCCGGCTTGCAGGTTGCCCCCTGGCTGAGCGTCACGTCTTCACAGCTGAATCAACTGGACACCGAAGCCGTCATCGCCCGCTTCGGCCTGCCGCTGTTTGTTAAGCCTGCCAATCAGGGCTCCTCGGTGGGCGTAAGTAAAGTGACCCATGCCGCAGCGCTCCTGCCCGCGCTGGAAATGGCGTTTACGTTCGATCGTAAGGCCCTGATTGAAAAAGCCATTAAAGGCCGGGAGATCGAATGTGCGGTGCTGGGTAACGAAGAGCCACAGGCCAGCCCGTGTGGCGAAGTGGTGGTGAAAGAAGGCTTCTATTCCTACGACACAAAGTACATCAGCGAAACCGGCGCACAAACGGTGATTCCTGCCGCCATCCCACCGGACGTCGATGCGGCGATTCGCCAGGTAGCGATTAAGGCATTTACCACACTGGAATGCTTTGGCATGGCGCGTGTCGACGTGTTTTATACCGAGGAAGGCGAAATCGTGATCAACGAAGTGAATACACTACCCGGTTTCACCAATATCAGCATGTATCCCAAACTGTGGCAGGCGGCGGGCCTGAGCTATCAGGACCTGATTACCCGACTGATTGAACTCGCTATTGCACGCCATCAACAGAGCGCCCTGCTAAAAACCAGTATTCATTAATGTGCGTCCAGCGACCTGCTCAGGCAACGTCGCTGGTCATTTCATTATGGGCTTTGCCCGGCGATGTCTGATTGCGGCCATTTCGCTTGGAAATATAGAGATTTTTGTCGGCTGCGGAGATCAGGTTGTTAATCGTCTCAGCCCAGGCCGTACCCGGTTGGGCTTCGCCGTTTGCCAGGCCCAGGCTCACCGTGACCGTGACGGCATTGCCCTGCAGCACAAATTTCTCGCGGACAATGCTCTGCCGAATCCCCTCCGCCAGCGAATAGATTTTCTCTGGAGACAGATCGAACTGCACCACCACAAATTCTTCTCCGCCAAAACGGCAAATGTGCCCTTTGCTGCCAACCAGCGGCGAAATGCGGCGGGCAATCTCTTCCAGCACGCTGTCGCCCGCATCATGGCCGAAATTGTCGTTGACTGATTTAAAGTAATCCACATCCAGCAGGATCACGCCGACCTGACGTTGCGCATAGCTGGGCTCGTTACGCAGTCTTTCATACAGGCCGGATCGCGATAATAACTGGGTAAGAAAATCGTAATCGGCGCGCAGAGCCAGCCGCTCATTGAGCTGACGGATAGCATCCACGCTGACCGCCACAATCAGAGGACTGATGGCAAGCGTAGCCACGCCCAGTCGCGCTGACGTCAGATGACTGATGGGCAGCAGGCTTGAATCGCCCTGGATATGCATGACGCCATGGGAAACCAAAATGATCTGGCTGATGCCGGTTATCAGTGTCACCAGGCTGGTGAGCGGGATGGGTAAGACAATGGCGCACCAGATTAACGCCGGCACCGGCAGCGTCAGGCTGCCTGCGCCGCCCATTAAGGCCCCCGTCGTTAAGGACAGCCCCACGGCGATAAGCGGCAGAATCGTCCCCACCTTTACCCGTAGCCCTGAGAACATCACGCGCCAGTTTGGGGTCAACAGAAACGGCAACAGCATTAAGCCGGTCGAAAACTGTTCGCTGAACCAGTTCATCCAGGCATCGGCGAACGCGGCATTGACACTGCCTACCTGTGCCAGTGCGCCCCAGGTGGCGCAACCGAACGCCGCCAGCAGGCAGGCGGGGAAGATCCGTAAGGCATTTGAGATGCGTTCACTGCTGGAATCATGCTGATACTGTTTTCCCATCACTAGTACGCATATCAGGATAAACAGAATATTGGCGACATTGAGTGTAAATGCCGGTAACGTCCAGCCCGAAAAGACCGTATCGTTAAATACCATCGCACTAAAGCAAATAAGATAAAAACGGGTTCGGTGAAGGAAGGGATAACGCAGCATCATACCGGCAATAAACACGTTTACCGGCCAGAACAGGGATAAATCGTGGGGAATGCGCAGATGACCGCCAACGAAACAAAACATCAGCGTAATCATAAACAGCCAGAAGGCACTCTTTTTAGCATTATGCTCTTCAAACAGCTTAGCGCGCATACGTCCGGACCTTGTCACAAAGAGGCTCACTATCTCGCCGCCCACAAAGTATGTGGCGTTATCATCATTAAAGCCTGATTCGTGTCTGCGCCATTCAGAGAAAAACAACAGTAAACAGGCGAACGTCAGGGTATTGAAACAGGTTACCGGTAACGAATGGGCTGGCAGACATCCCTGCCTATTATGTCTTACAAATAAAAAAATCGGATATCCGAGATATCCGATTTTTCTGCTGTAAATTCCAGAATACCGATGTCTGGTTATTTCACCGCCACCGGCCACTGACTCAGGCGTATGTTTCGTTTATCAGCATTTTCACCAAAATCTTTCAACACGGCTTTTACATCCGGATCGATATATTCTGCATTATCGTTATCAACAATTACCACGCTATTTTCGGGAATTTTTTCCAGCAGGCCCTGAAGTTTAGGGTTGTGCAAAAACGTCAAATTTTGCTGAAAACGCAGCACATAGTGGTCGTCATAGCGCGTAAGCTGCAAGGCGTTGCGATGACTCTTGTAGATGCTGTAGATAATTTGAGTGGCAATACCTATGCCGATTCCCACCAGCATTCCCAACGTGATAATTCCGATAATCGTCGCCAGGAACGGGACGTACTGCTGTGCGCCCATACGAAACTGTTCGATAAACAGTCGCGGTGCAGCCAGCTTATAACCGGTATAGAGCAGGACCGCAGCCAGACTGGCAAGTGGAATGGCATTCAGCATCTCACTAAACCACATACCGCAAATCAGCAACATCACACCATGAAGCAAAATGGACAGTTTGGTTTGTGCGCCTGCGTTGACGTTTGCTGAGCTGCGAACAATAACCGCCGTGATGGGCATTGCACCCAAGAAGCCCGCGGTTATGTTACCAATGCCCTGAGCAAACATTTCTCTGTTGGGCGATGGCGCAGGATTTTGCGGACGTAGCTTTTTCAGGGCTTCCTGGCTCAGGAGCGTTTCCAGACTGGCCACCAGCGCCAGCGTCACCGCGACAACCCACACCTGCGGATTTTGCCAGGCCATCCAGTCCGGCGTTTCAAGTTCGGCTATCATCGCCGAAACGCTGTCAAAAGCGGGCAGTGAAATACGCGGTAAGGCGTCGGTGAGTGACGGGAACAGTCGCGCCCCCAATACTGTCACCCCACAGCCAAACAGAACCGCAAAGAGCGGACCCGGGATCCAGGCTATCGCCTTGATGCGCTTGATGGGGCCGGTTGTCCACGCAAACAAAATGAACAAGCCCACCAACGACACCAACAGCGCCGAGAGCGAAAAGGTCATTTCACCGTTTACCAGCGACACCAGTTTTACGCTGCCGCCGGCTCCTAGCGCCACCGGTATTTGCTGCATGATCAGCAGCAGGCCAATCGCCGCCAGCATACCTTTAATCACGCTACCGGGCACGAGTGCAATAAAACGGCCAGCGCGCAGCAGACCAAACAGGCACTGTAAAAGCCCGGCGATGATCAGCGCAGTGAGAAACGCGGAAAAACTTCCCAGCGTGGCCATCGAGGCGACCACGATAGTGACCAGTCCTGCCGCAGGACCGCTGACGGCGAAGCGTGACGGACTGAGTGATGTCACGATTATCCCGCCAATCACACCGGTCAGTAAGCCGGCAAAAGGCGGTAAACCGCTGGCCTGAGCAATACCGAGGCAGAGCGGGAGTGCGACCAGAAACACAACCAGCCCTGCCGGCACATCGCGGCGTAACGTATCCAGATTCATGGTGAAGACTCCTCTGCAGATTGCTGAATCAACTCTTTAAGATGACCCGATTGCAGGTCGTAAACACAGCCAAACACATCCAGTTCCTGACCAGATTGCCAGGCCTGACGGACAGGGTCGGAAGCCACCAGCCTGGCAAACTGCACCCGCACGTTTGCCTCCACCAGACGGTTCAGTTTCTCACCCTCTGTTTCCTGCGCCGTCGGGTCGCCAAGATGGCTTGCCAGGCCGTCGCGCAAACAGGTAATACGACGCGCCAGTGCAGAATCCTCCGTCGCTAACGGACTGCCAGGCAGATTCAGAGCCGCCTGAACGCCGCCGCAACCATAGTGACCGCTTAATACAATGCGCTTCACGCCAAGAAAGAAGACGGCATATTGCAGAACACTCAGCAGATTGTCGTCTTCCGCCACGACCATATTGGCGATATTACGATGAACAAACAGCTCGCCAGGATGGGAACCCGTTAACACCTCCGCCGGTACCCGACTGTCTGAGCAGCCAATCCATAATGAATGCGGTTTTTGCTGATAGAGCGATTTTTCAAAATAGGCGGGGTTACGTTGGCGGCGCTGTAAGGCCCAACTGCGATTTTTCGCTAATAAGGGTTTAAGTGTCGTCACAATCATCTTCTCTTAACTACCGGGAATATCATTTCCAGGCGAACCACGGAGTGAACCCGCTCACCTTATTTGGCCGAGGGGCTAATGAAACCTGAACTCCATCACATTAAAAGGTTATAGCCGCTTATCATTTTCAATGCACCTGGAATATTACACGCGCCAAAATACTGCCTGCCTGTGTAAGACTTTATTCAACTAACGTCATCAAAACGTAAATAAGATTAAGAGGTTATACCACCAAATTTTGCAGTTATTTTAATTTTATTCATTTAAAATCAGACACATAAAATTCAAGTCATGATTTATAGATTGACAAATAAATACAAAACTTTCATAGCGAACTAAGTAATTAAAATAACAGCGACGCCACAGACCAGGATTAGTCTTAAATGCAGAATTTATGAATAGCACGATTAACCGCCTTTATTTAATGCAGGCAGTGAATCCGTCTTAATGAAGGGGTAAATTAAAGCGAGAGATAGTTAATTTAATTTGCGTGAAAATAGTGACGGATGTAAGTAAATATTTGAGTCAACGTGAAGGCGCCCGCCCAGTGCAGGCGCTTCATATTGACATTTTATTTACCGTTCCAGGCGTTGAGGCGCGCCTCACGAACGGAAAGCTGTTGTTGTGGTGTCAGCTTATTGTAATTTTCCGCCATGCCGCTTTCCCAGTCGCCATACAATGGATTGGGTAAAACAATAAATTGCGTACCGAAAAGCGCGTGATTATTGTCGACAAATGCCCGACGCTGCGCGTTACCCTGATGCCAGGTTGCGCCGCCAAAATCATTCAGGTTGTCACCGATATATAAAACGACATTGTAGCCCGCATTTTTAATGGCATCGAAACGCGCCTGCTTGTTTGAGGAGTCGGTTTTCAGACTGACCGTTTTCTCACTGACTCCGCTGAAGCCAAGCTGCTGCAGGTTGGCCACCGTGGCGGCATAGTCTTTTTGATCGCGATTGGAGACGTAAAAAACGGTGCCGCCATGGCTGTTGACGTAGCGGGCGAATTCCACCGCGCCGGGAACCGCTTTTGCTTGCCGCGCCTGTGTCCAGGCTGACCAGGTTTTGTCGCTGAAAGGCTGGCCATTCTTTACCTGCCACGCGCTATAGGCACTGTTGTCCAGCATAGTTTCATCTAAATCGACAATGACCGCTTTAGGCTTGCCCGCCAGCGAAGCCGATTGATCAAAGGCCAGACGGGCGCTGTTGAATGCCTGCCAGCAGAGCGCCTGATATTCGCCGGACTGCTGGAACCAGTTCAGGGCCAGGACCGATTGTTGCCCCAGTTGCTGCTGTGCCTGCTGTCGGGCAGGTTGCGCGCAACCTGCCAGTGCCAGCGCAACCACCGCCGACAGCGCGAAATTCACTGAATGTTTCATCGTTTTATCCTAAGGTTTGAAAGATTTAAGTGGGTAACGCTTCAAAAATGTAGCAGTTAACGTAAGCTGAGGGCAGCAACATTACACGCTGTTTCAACAGGAGATGAGGATGTCCGCTACACCGCGTTCGCCGTTGCTTGATGCACTTGACTGGGTCGATTATGCGTTTCAGCCCGCAGGCGAACCGCCCCCTGATGATGCCGCCTATGCCCATCAGCGTCACAGCGCCGTCGTGTTAACCGACACTCACACTATTCCACCCAAAAGTGGTGATGCAGATGGCGTGATCGCCACCGGCCACCGCCCCGTCGCGGTTTACACTGCCGACTGTTTACCGGTGCTGTTTGCCGACAGCCAGCAGAAACAGGTTGCCGCTGTTCATGCGGGTCTGCAGGGGACCCTGGCTGGCGTGCTGTATCGGGCGGTAGCGCATCTTTGCGAACGCGGTGCCACGCCAGCGAGCCTGACGGTGGCGATTGGCCCGGCGCTGGCTCCCTGCTGTTTTGAGCTGGATCGTCAGCGTCTGGCAGAGATTGAACAGATGCCCGACATGCCATTGCCCCTGCGCTATTATGCGGTGCAGCCCCACAATCCCGGCGCTCAGCGCCCCCAGGCCGTTGCTACCCGTGGCGGTGTCTGGTTTGATCTACCGTATCTGGCGACGCAAATGCTGATAAAAGCAGGCATTCCGGCAGAAAACATTGACCCTGTCCACCAGTGCACCTATTGCACTACCGAGGCGGGCTCCAGCTACCGTTTCAACACGCATCACGGCAGTGGCTATCGTTCTCGCTATTCCTGGATTCGCCGCCGCTGAGGTTGCGCGCACATCCGCCGGCCTTCCCCTGCATTTCCCCGGCCTGGCCATTTATGTGGCGAGTAAGGCCGCTTTTATGATGTTTCTCACAGCCTGATGCCATTTCACTTTTTTTTAACAGAAAAATGGTTAAAGCTAACTCATCCGACCACTTTATCTGTGAGTGATTATGACTGTGCTGTCCTCATCCTACCCGGCGTTGTTTACGCCCCTTGATCTGGGGTTTACTCAGCTCAGAAACCGCTTTTTGATGGGATCTATGCACACCGGTCTGGAAGAGCGTGAAGATGGCGCGGCCAGGCTGGCGGCATTCTATGGCGAACGGGCACGGGAAGGCGTGGCGCTAATCGTGACGGGCGGCGTGTCGCCCAATCCGCAGGGCGTGACCGCCGCACACGGTGCGGTGCTGAACCAGGATTCACAGTGTGACTGGCACCGGCAAATCACCGCCGCCGTGCATCAGCACGGGGGAAAAATCGCGCTGCAGATTTTGCATACCGGCCGTTACAGTTTTCAGCGCGATCTGGTTGCGCCCTCTGCAATACAGGCCCCCATTAACCGTTTTACGCCGCGGGAACTGAGCGACGCCGAGGTTGAGCAGACCATTGCCGATTTCGCGCACTGTGCCCGTCTGGCGCAAAAAGCGGGTTACGACGGCGTAGAAATCATGGGCTCCGAAGGGTACCTGATTAATCAGTTTCTGGTACCGCACACCAACCAGCGTCAGGACCGCTGGGGCGGCGATTTTACCGGGCGCATGCAGTTTGCTTTAGCGGTCACCCGCGCGGTCCGTCAGGCCACCGGCGACCGTTTTATCATTATCTTCCGCTTGTCGATGCTGGACCTAATTGAGCAAGGCAGTACGCTGGACGAAACGCTACGACTGGCAACAGCGCTGGAACGCTGTGGCGTGACGCTGTTTAACACCGGTATTGGCTGGCACGAAGCTCGCATTCCGACCATTGCGACCTGCGTGCCCCGCGCCGCCTTCGCGTGGGTCACGCGCCGCTTGCGCCAACACGTTGCCGTGCCCGTGGTGGCAACGAATCGAATCAACCATCCACAGGTGGCAGAACAGCTTTTGCAGGATGGCTGTGCGGACATGGTTTCCATGGCGCGACCGTTCCTGGCCGATGCCGCGTTTGTCAGCAAGGCGCAACGGGGGGATGACGACAGTATCAACACCTGTATCGCCTGTAATCAGGCCTGTCTGGATCAGATCTTTGCCGGTCACGTCACCGCCTGTCTGGTCAACCCGCGTGCCTGCCACGAATCCCTCATGCCGGTGACACCGGCGCACATGCCCAAACGGCTGGCGGTTGTAGGGGCCGGTCCGGCAGGTATGGCGTTTGCCTTACAGGCGGCTGAACGCGGCCACCAGGTCACCCTTTATGAGGCGGCCGATGAGATCGGCGGACAGTTCAATATCGCCCGACAGATCCCAGGGAAAGAGGAATTCCGCGAAACCCTGCGCTATTTTCGCCATCGTTTGCCGGCGGCGGGCGTGGTAATCAAAACAGGCTGTCGGGTCACCGCTCCCCTGCTGGCAGACGCCGATGAAGTCATCCTGGCGACCGGCATTAAACCGCGTACGCCAGATATCCCCGGTATTGATCATCCCAAAGTCCTGAGCTATCTGGCCGTGCTGGCGGATAAGCGTCCGGTTGGTGCACGCGTGGCGATTATTGGCGCGGGCGGGATCGGGTTTGATACGGCTGAATATCTGTCTGAACCGCCCGCAAACGAAACCACCGGGGATTTTTATCGCGAATGGGGCATCGATCAGAGCCTGACGCAGCGCGGCGGCGTGATTGCGCCCGCGCCACAGCCTTCACCGCGTCAAATCTGGCTGCTTCAGCGCAAGCCCGGCAAGCCCGGTGCCACGCTGGCGAAAACGACCGGCTGGATCCATCGCAGCAGTCTCCAGTCACGGGGAGTTGAAATGTGGGGCGGGATTGAGTATCTGGCGATTGATGATGAAGGGCTGCATATCCGGCGCGACGGCGAGCGCCTGCTCCTGCCGGTCGACAACGTGATTATTTGTGCCGGTCAGGAGCCGCAACGCGAGCTGGAAGCGGCGCTGCGGGCAAACGGTAAACCCGTGCAGGTGATTGGCGGGGCCGACGTCGCGCAGGAGCTGGATGCCCGTCGGGCGATAGCCCAGGCCACCGCGCTGGCGTTAACGCTGTAGTTAACGCATTTTCACTGCACGCAGCACCACAAATTTTTTGTTGGAGGCAACCAGGGTGCAGTTGCCAAAGAGCTTCTTCAGCTTGTGGTGATAATCCAGGTGACGGTTGCCGACAATGCGCAGCTCCCCGCCGTATTGCAGGCAGCGCTTTGCGTCACGGAACATCTGCCAGGCCAGGTGATCGGTCACCGCGTGCTGCTGGTGGAACGGCGGATTACACAAGACCGCATGCAGCGTATCGGAAGGATAACCGCTCAGGACATTATTGACCCGGAACTGACAGCGTGACAGATCGTCCGGGCGGTTGATCTCTACGTTTAACCGGCTGGACGCCACCGCCATGTATGACTCATCAAGAAAATGCACCTCCGCCTCGGGATTTTGTGCCAGCGCCATCAAGCCAATCACGCCGTTGCCACAGCCCAGATCGACAATCTCGCCTTCAATATTTTCCGGCAGGTGCTGCATGAACAAGCGCGCGCCAATATCCAGTGAAGAGCGGGAAAAGACGTTGGCGTGGTTATGGATCTGATAAGGCGTACCGTCCAGCGACCAGACCTGGGTAGGCGATTTTTCGCGCAGCGCAGGCTGGGTGAACTGGCTGTAAATCACGCGCGCTTTTTTGACGGCCAGTGAGGTTTTGGTCTCACCAATGATTTGCTCAAACAATTGCAGAGTGGAGGTATGAATCTCTTTCGCACGCCCCGCCGCCATTATCACGGTCTCTGGCGTGATAACCTGACGCACTGCGCGCAGTTGCTGCTCCAGCAACGCCAGGGTTTTAGGAATTTTGATCAAGACCAGTGCCGGTGCGGCCGGCAACGGTGCCAGGCTGTCAAGGAACTGGACATCGCTGTCGTCCAGCGCATTCAGGCGCAGGTTCTGACGCGTGGCCTGCTGACTCAGCCAGGAGTCACTGATATGCCACAGCGGACGGGTGTTCAGTGCGCAGGTTAACGCCCCAAAGCTGTCGTTAAAGATTAACGCTGGACCAGGCGGCAGGCTTTGCTGCAGGAGATATTCATCAGCGGCATCCCAGGCTTGTAACGGACTTTCGTCACGCATCCGCGGGAAACGGTGCAGGATCAGTGTGCGATCGTTCAGTTCAAGTTGGCTCATGAATTCTCCGGCGTGGTACACTTTGGTTGATTTTCGCCCCAAAAAGGGGGCGCAGTATACTGTCTTTCGCCGGGAATCTCTAATGTCCTCACTGATCTATCTTCAGGGTTATCCTGAGTCCATCCTTGAACAGGTGCAAACGCTCATCGATCGCCAGCGTCTGGGCCCGGTGCTGCAACAGCGCTATCCCGACAGACACGATGTGATGAGTGATAAGGCGCTGTATGACTTTACGCTGGCACTGAAAAACCGCTTCATGCGCAACGCGCCGCCCATCAATAAGGTGATTTGGGATAACAAAATCAAGGTGATGAAGCACGCGCTGGGCCTGCACACGGCCATTTCCCGTGTGCAGGGCGGCAACCTGAAGGCCAAAGCGGAGATTCGTATTTCCACGTTTTTCCGCCAGGCGCCTGAGCCTTTTTTACGCATGATCGTGGTACATGAGCTGGCGCACCTGAAAGAGAAAAATCACGACAAGGCGTTTTATCAGCTGTGCTGCCATATGGAACCGGACTATCACCAGCTCGAATTCGACGCCCGCCTGTGGATGACAGAACAGGCTTTGCAGGGCAATGCGGCTTAGAGAAACTCCTGCGCTTTCTGAATCAGGCTGGTTTTGGTCAGCGCGCCTAAAAAACGGCGCTCCTGGGGATTATTCAGGACAGGCAGACGTTCCAGCGTGACGGCTGCAAAAGCTTCCCATCCTTCCCGCAGGCTTTGTTTTTGATAGGCCACCGGGAAATCCTCATCCATCACGCACTGCACCGGCGAGTCCAGATTAATCTCCTGCGCCAGCACCCGGCGGGATATTTCGTGAATGGAAACCACGCCCAGAAACGCGCCCTGCGCATTGATGACGTACACATAGCGCTCACGCTTAAGCGAACTCACCGCCAGTGCTTCCCCAACCGAGGCCTCAGGTTGCAGGGCCGCCCCCGGAATGATCAGTTCGCTGATGCGCATATTATCGAAGTCATATTTGGCTTCAGAACGGTTGAAATGGTGCGTCACGACGGGATAGGTACTGGCCATTTGCAGGCGGTAGACCACCATTGTCGCCAGAACGGACGCTATCATCACCGGAAACAGCAGGCTGCTGTTGAGCGTCATTTCCAGCACCATTAACATGGCCATTAACGGCGCCTGACTGACGGCCGCCAGGACGGCCGCCATGCCAACAGCGGCGAACAGCAGGACATTATTCAGGGGAAGATGCAGGGCAACCCCACATAACGCGATGACCATACCCAGCAGCGCCCCGATCAGCAAGGACGGTGTAAACAACCCGCCCACCGCATTGGAGCCTACCGAGAGGCTGGTCGCGAGCGTTTTTAAGACCAGCAGCAGCAGTAAACCTGATAACACATAATGCCCTGCCATCACCTTTACAATGACTTCATAGCCGTTCCCGAGGATATCGGTCGAGACCAGCGCCAGCAGGCCCACGGCAAAGCCACCCGTCCCAAGACGTAGCGGTAAGGACCGAACCCGACTGAACAGCGTTTTAGCACGGGCGATCAGGCGAATCAGGAGCAAACCGGCCAGCCCGGACAGTAAGCCAATCAGGACGGTAATCAGCAGGCTGCTGACATCCATCGTGAAACTCACCTCGGCCAGCGGATAAAGCGCATTACGAAAGCCCAGCGCCCACATGGTCATGACCGCAACAGCGGAGGAGACCACCAGCGGAATCAGGCGTTGCAGGGCGGAGATACCAAACGCGATCTCTGCCACGAAAATGGCCGATGCCAGCGGCGCATGGTAGACCGAGGAAAGACCAGCTGCGGCGGCCATGGCGACGACGTCGCTGTTTTTTAACTGCACGCCAGGCGGCAACAGGCGGCCGATCATGCTGCCACAGAGCGCGGCCAGTTGAACCATCGGGCCTTCTTTACCGATTGACGCGCCGCTGCCAATACTGGCAACCGAAGACAGCGCCCGGAAAAGGGAGGTTTTCGTCGGCACGGCGTCAAGGCGGGCATTAATGACTTCGAGATAGTCGGTCTTGACGGTTTGCTGCCGCTCTATCGCGACCGCGTAGCGCAGGAAGAAACCGGCCAGCAGACCGCCCACGCCGACCAGAACGGGCCAGAACAGCATGGGCCAGAGATGGATGGATTCGGTGATGTCGTTGCTGCGGCCAAACAGCAGATAATTGATGAACTCAATCGTTTCGCGGAACAGCAAAGTAACTAACGAGGCGGCACAGCCCACCGGCACGGCAATCAGTAATGTGGTCCAGTTTAATGCGTGTTTGCTTCCTTTCACCTGCGCTCCCCGTCTTGTGCTTAACGTGCGGTATTCGGACATAGTATTGGAATGGCGATCTCAGGATCAACGTCTGATGTTGCCTGCCGGATGCCAGATGCTACTCTGCACTTTTACCTGCGCAGGAGATCACTGTGATTCGCTTTGCCATTGTGGGAACGAACTGGATAACGCGTCAGTTCATCGAGGCGGCACACGAAACCGGCAAGATGAGGCTGTGTGCCGTCTATTCACGTACCCGGGAGCAGGCGGCGGCATTCTGTCATGACTATCCCTGCGACCAGCGCTTTACGTCGCTGGCGGCCATGGCCGCCTGTCCTGACATCGATGCCGTCTATATCGCCAGTCCCAACGCCCTGCATTGTCAGCAGGCCATGCTGTTTATGTCGCAGGGCAAGCACGTCATTTGTGAGAAACCGCTGGCCTCGAATCTGCACGAGGTCGAAGCCATGATCGCCTGCGCCCGCCAGTATCAGGTGGTGCTGTTCGAAGCCTTCAAGACCGCCAGCTTACCCAACTTTATTCAACTCCAACAAGGACTGCCTGCGCTTGGCACAGTGCGCAAAGCGCTGCTGAACTATTGTCAGTACTCGTCCCGTTATCCGCGTTACCTGAACGGCGAACATCCCAACACCTTCGATCCTCGCTGGTCCAACGGATCCATCATGGATATCGGCTACTATTGCCTGGCGGTCGCCGTCACGCTGTGGGGCGAGCCCCGGCAGGTGCTTGCCTCGGCCACCCTGCTGGAAAGTGGCGTGGACGGCCACGGCACCGTGAATCTGAATTATGGTGAGTTTGATGTCACGATAGTGCACTCAAAAGTCAGCGACTCGGTACTGGCCAGTGAAATCCAGGGGGAAGCGGGATCGCTGGTGGTGACACGTATTTCTGAGTGTCCATCTGTGACCTTTATTCCGCGTGTCGGGGAGAAACAGGATTGGAGCCAGCCTCAACACATCAATACCCTGCTGTATGAAGCAGAAACCTTTGTACGACTGGTAGAACAGCGCCATGTCAGCCATCCGGCGCTGGACATTTCCCGTAGCGTTGCAAAATTACTGACCGAGATCCGACGTCAGACCGGCGTGGTCTTTCCGGCCGACAGTGCCTGAGTGTAAATATTTCAAAATATGACGGGCAGACGATTGATTCCTGACGGCCAGCCACGTAATTTATCGACTTGCAAAGGGGAGTAACTTGTAAGCTGATTGATCGTCACTACGTTGCGTACGCATCCGGTCATCAGGCAACCCAGAATCCATTCCTGAGTTGTAAGTGAGACCTTGCCGGAAGGCGAGGTTTGCTTACACAGAATAAGCGGCTGACGTCTTCTGACCTCAGCCGTTTTTTTATTTCAGACAGGATACGATTATGCAAACTGTAGGTACGCCACTCCTCTGGGGCAGTTTTGCGGTTGTAGTACTTATCATGCTGGCGATTGACCTGTTCCTGCAGGGCCGTCGCGGTTCGCAAACCATGTCCTTCAAACAGGCTGCCGTTTGGTCGCTGATTTGGGTCTCCGTCTCGCTCCTGTTCAGTGCGGCGTTCTGGTGGTATCTGGACGGTACCGCCGGGCGTGACGTGGCTACCAGTCAGACGCTGGCTTTCCTGACCGGTTACGTGCTGGAAAAATCGCTGGCGGTAGACAACGTCTTTGTCTGGCTGATGCTGTTCAGCTACTTCTCTGTTCCGGCCAACCTGCAACGCCGCGTCCTGATTTACGGTGTACTGGGCGCTATCGTTTTGCGCACTATCATGATTTTTGCGGGTAGCTGGCTGGTAACGCAGTTTAGCTGGATCCTCTATGTCTTCGGTGCCTTCCTGCTGTTTACCGGTATCAAAATGGCGATGGCGAAAGAGAACGATGCAGCCGTAGGTGACAAACCGGTTGTGCGCTGGCTGCGTAAACATCTGCGCATGACCGATACGCTGGACGGGGAAAAATTCTTTACGCGGAAAAACGGCGTGCTGTTTGCGACGCCGCTGCTTTTGGTACTGATCATGGTCGAACTGAGCGATGTCATTTTTGCCGTCGACAGCATTCCGGCCATCTTTGCCGTCACCACCGATCCCTTTATCGTTCTGACCTCAAACCTGTTTGCGATTCTGGGTCTGCGCGCCATGTACTTCCTGCTGTCTAACGTGGCGGAACGTTTCTCGATGCTGAAATATGGTCTGGCTGTCGTGCTGGTCTTTATCGGTATAAAAATGTTGATTGTCGATATCTACCACATTCCGGTAGCGATATCGCTGGGCATCGTCGGAACGATTCTGGCATCGACGCTGCTGATCAACGCCTGGGTTAACCGTCAGAATGACAA
Organism: Pantoea sp. SGAir0183; assembly: GCF_043545505.1. NCBI lineage: Bacteria > Pseudomonadati > Pseudomonadota > Gammaproteobacteria > Enterobacterales > Erwiniaceae > Pantoea > Pantoea sp. SGAir0183. The sequence continues at coordinate 601,968 of NZ_CP028053.1, read as the reverse complement.
AAAGAAGCTGAATAAGCCGTAACGGCACGGCAAGGAAAAGCACGGAACAAGGGCGGCATGGGTGCCGCCCTTGTGATTTACAGCGTCACACCGCTCTTGAAAATCGCGAGCTCACGAAAATCATTTTGTTCGTTACGGGTGCGTTGCCCGTTGGCAATGGCCACAATCGTGTCCACGAAATCCGCCAGCAGCGCCTCCATGCTCATGCCCTCAACCAGCCTTCCGGCATTAAAATCAATCCAGTGCGGTTTCTTTTCAGCCAGCGGCGTATTGGTGGCCAGCTTAACGGTCGGTACGAATCCGCCGTAAGGGGTTCCGCGTCCGGTGCTGAACAGCACCATATGACAGCCTGCGCCCGCCAGGGCACTGGTCGCCACTGCATCATTGCCCGGTGCGCTTAACAGATTAAGGCCGGGTACCGTCAGGCGTTCACCGTACTTCAGTACGTCCACCACCTGACTTTGCCCCGCTTTTTGTGTGCAACCGAGCGACTTCTCTTCCAGCGTAGTGATGCCGCCGGCTTTATTGCCCGGAGACGGATTTTCATAAATAGGTTGATGGTGATCGATAAAGTACTGTTTGAAATCGTTGATCATTGCCACGGTTTTATCGAAGGTCGCGCGGTCGCGACAGCGCCCCATCAGAATGCGCTCGGCACCAAACATTTCGGGGACTTCGGTCAGCACCGTGGTGCCGCCGTTGGCGATCATCTGATCAGAAAAACGCCCCAGCAGCGGATTGGCGGTAATGCCTGAGAAGCCATCAGAGCCGCCACATTCCAGACCAAATTTCAGCTCGCTGAGTTTGCCCGGTGTACGGCGATCGTGACGCATTTTTTCGTACAGTGCGTGCAGGCGTTCCAGCCCGGCTTCTATTTCATCGTCATGCTGCTGGCAGACCATAAACGCAACGCGGTCGCTTTCAAACGCCCCTAATGTTTCACGAAAGGCATCGACCTGATTATTCTCACAGCCCAGGCCAATCACCAGCACCGCGCCCGCGTTTGGATGACGCACCATGTTTTGCAACATGGTGCGGGTGTTCTCATGGTCCTGACCCAACTGTGAACAGCCAAATGTGTGGCTGAAAAGAAACGCCCCGTCGGTTCCGGCCGCGTCCTGGGTTTCTTTCAGGAAACGCTGCAGAATTTGCCGGGCAATTCCGTTAACACAGCCGACGGTCGGTAAGATCCACAGCTCGTTGCGAATGCCTGCCTCACCGTTGGCGCGGCGGTAGAGCTGCACGTCGCGATCGCCAGGTTGAGGCGTTAAGGCTGGCGGCTCTGGCTGGTAGTCGTACTGGTCGAGATCGCTAAGATTGGTACGTGCATTGTGCGAATGCACCCGTTCTCCGGCCCCAATAGCCTGCGTGGTGTGCGCGATGGGCAACCCGTATTTCACGACCGTTTCGCCTTTCTCCAGCGAGCGTAAGGCAAACTTATGCCCCCGCTCCACGGCCTGTCGTAACGTCACGGGGTGATCCGCCAGCGCAATTGACGTCCCGATGTCGATATCCTGCAACGCCACGGCGACATTGTCCTGCGGATGAATTTTTATGGCGTCTTGCATCATGATCTCCGGTGGCTCAGCGCGTCGCGTATTCCATGCGCGAGAATGCGTTGCAGATGGTGGCTGACCGTTTCGGTCAGGCCGGGTAGCTGAGTTAAATCCTGTCCCCAGTGCGATGCCTCACCTAAAACCTGCTGAACCAACGCCGCGGGAGAAAGACGTTGTGCGCTGACGGCAGCCCAGCTCTCTGCATAACGCTGCAACCAGTACGGCTCGTCCTGCAAAGTCCAGCGCTTGTCTGCCTGTTCGCCCCGGTAAAACGCGATCAGGGCGGCAAGCGCAAACGTCAGGTTTGTTGGCCACTGACCGGTTTGCTGATGGGCAGTCAGTAATGGCTGCAGCAAACGTGTGCGAAATTTGGTCATGCCATTAAGAGCGATAGACAGCAGCGCATGGTGGATAAAGGGGTTACGAAAGCGGCGCAGTACCGCGTCGGCGAAGGCGTTAAGCTCATCAGCGGGCAGATCGAGCGTAGGGATGATCTCTTTGCGCAGGAGATCGTCAATATACCCAGCGACCTGTGTATCCTCCATCGCCTCGCCCACGCTCTCCAGGCCCGCCAGAAACGCCACCGGCACCATTGCGGTGTGCGCGCCATTCAGAATGGCCACTTTTTGGGCTTTATACGGGGCGATATCCTCAACCCGGCGCACGTTGGGTGCCAGCGCCGTCAGCCTGAGTTCGTCAAACAGCGCGGCGGGGCCTTGCAGAACGAACTGATAATAGACCTCGCCCGCTACCAGGAAGTGATCCTGATAACCCAGTTGTGCCTCAAGCGCAGCGCTGTCGGCCGGAAACCCGGTGACGATGCGATCCACCAGCGTGTTATAGAACGCACAGCTTGTCATTACCCAGCGTGTAAAGGCGTCCGGTAACTGCCAGTGTTCGGCATAGCGCAGCACCAGCGCGCGCAGCATATCGCCATTATGATCGACCAACTCGCACGGCACGATAAGCCAGCCTTTGCTTTCGTCACCGGCAACGTGCTGATAACGCGCCCAAAGCAGCTGCGTCAGTTTGCCGGGAAAGCTGGCGGCGGGCGAATCGGTCAGCCGATCCGTTTCGCTAAACGCGATGCCCGCTTCGGTGGTATTCGAGAAAACAAAGCGCATGTCGGGCTGGCGCGCCAGCGCCATAAACGCATCGAACTGCGTGTAAGGCTGGATTTCACGGTTCACACTGCGGATCAGGCGGCTTTCGCTCACCGACTCACCCTGCGCGTTCAGGCCACGAACCAGGGTCGTATAAAGGCCGTCCTGCTGATTTAACGTGTCGCTGACTGCGCGATTGCGCGGCCTGACCACCACCACACCGGCATCCGTTCCCTGATGCTCATTGAGCCAGTCCAGTTGCCAGTCGATAAAAGCACGCAGAAAATTGCCTTCACCAAACTGAATCACGCGATCGTGATAGACCGCGCCGGGAAAGTCGTGGCGGTTCAGCCGCGTCATCATCAGGCTCCCAGCTCAATGCCAAAATAGTCGCGCGCATTGTTAAAGCAGATGTTTTGCACCATCTGTCCTAACAAGGCTTCATCGGCCGGGGCTTCGCCGTGATCCACCCAACGACCAATCATCTGGCACAGCAGACGACGGAAATACTCGTGGCGGGTATACGAGAGGAAGCTTCGGCTGTCGGTTAACATGCCCACGAAACGGCTCAGCAGACCGATTTGGGCAAGCTGCGTCATCTGACGTTGCATGCCATCCAGTTGATCGTTAAACCACCAGGCGGAGCCAAACTGCATTTTCCCGGCCTGGCCTTCTCCCTGGAAGTTGCCGGCCATAGTTGCCAGCACTTCGTTGTCACGCGGATTCAGGCAATAAAGGACCGTTTTAGGCAGCGCATTATTGAGGTTTTGCGCACCCAGCAAACGAGCCAGCGGTTCTGCCACAGGCTGATCGTTAATGGAGTCAAAACCGACGTCCGCGCCTAACAGTTGGAACTGGCGCTGATTAGTATTGCGTAACGCACCAATGTGGTATTGCTGCACCCATCCGCGTCGGGCGTACTCGCCGCCCAGCCAGACCAGCACCGCCGTTTTGAACTGGGCAATCGCCTGTGCATCGGGTTTGGCACCACTGCGACGGTGCGCCAGAATCCTGTCCAGCGTCGTTTCATCGGCCTCGGCATAACACACGACATCCAGCGCATGATCGGAAATCTTACAGCCGTGTGCGGCAAAGTGGTCCAGCCGTTTGCTGAGCGCCTGACGCAAATCATCGAAGCGTTGCACGCTGACATCGGTAAGGCTTTCCAGCTTTTCAATCCACGGCAAAAAGGTGTCCGCTTCGATGTTGAACGCTTTATCCGGACGCCAGCTTGGCAGCACCTTAACGTTGAAACTGCCGTCTTCGGCGATCGCACGATGGTGCACCAGATCGTCCAGCGGATCGTCGGTGGTGCCGACCATTTTCACATTCATCTGCTGCATGATACCGCGCGCGGTGAAAGCGTCCTGAGCCAGCAGATCGTTACAGCGCTGCCAGATCTCATCCGCCGTTTTTTCTGACAACAGGACGCCGGTAATCCCGAACGGGCGGCGCAGCTCCAGGTGCGTCCAGTGGTAAAGCGGGTTGCCGATGGTGTGCGGTACGGTCCGTGCCCAGGCATTAAATTTCTCGCGATCGCTGGCATCACCGGTGCACAGCGCCTCAGCCACGCCGTTTGCCCGCATCGCGCGCCATTTATAGTGATCCCCTTTCAGCCAGATATCGTAGAGATTGGCAAAACGGTAGTTTTCAGCGATCTGTTGCGGCGGTAAATGGCAGTGATAGTCGTAGACAGGCTGGTCTTTGGCGTAGTCGTGGTAAAGACGACGAGCAAACTCTGTGTCCAGCAAAAAATCCTCGGTCATAAAACGCGACATAAAAAGCTTCCTTATGGGATACACCCTGAATGGCTCAAAGTTATCATACCAATTTTCACTGACTGCCGTTTTTTTTACGACTCAGGTCACATTTAAGCGAGATTTTTCCCCCGAAAAGCGACCTTTTTGCCGCCGGCAGCGCGCTAACTGGCTGTGTTCTCATCTGTTTGCAGTATCCCACATGCGATTACGGGTTTTTGTGATGGCTTTCAACTTTTAAAGTTGTATAACAAGTTAGGCTCTCGCTTTACCGCAAGGTAACAAACTTCTGACATAAGGCAAGGCAGATAACGGTCGCTCAGGCAGGGCCGGCGGGCGTGAGCAGAGCTGTATCACGAGATGTCCCGCTCCAGATAACAACAGCGGTTTGACCGCATACACAACTGGAAGAGGTACAGAATGCGTAAGATCAAAGGATTACGCTGGTATATGATTGGCCTGGTGACGCTGGGGACGGTACTGGGTTATCTGACGCGTAACACTATTGCCGTAGCAGCGCCAACCTTACAGACCGAGCTGCACATCACCACCCAGCAATACTCGTACATTGTGGCGGCGTACTCCGCCTGCTATACCGTGATGCAGCCCGTTGCGGGTTATGTGCTCGACCTGCTAGGCACCAAAGTCGGTTATGCGGTCTTTGCCGTACTGTGGGCCACATTCTGCGCCGCGACCGCGCTGGCAGGCAGCTGGGGCGGACTGGCCCTGGCGCGCGGCGCTGTCGGTGCCGCCGAGGCAGCCATGATCCCCGCCGGGCTCAAAGCCAGTAGCGAATGGTTCCCGGCAAAAGAGCGCTCCGTCGCAGTGGGCTACTTCAATGTGGGCTCATCCATTGGTGCCATGGTCGCGCCGCCGCTGGTCGTGTGGGCTATTGTGGCGCACAGCTGGCAAATGGCGTTTATCATCGCAGGCGTACTGAGCATGATTTGGGCGCTGTGCTGGCTGGTGTTCTACAAGCATCCTAAGCAGCAAAACAAGCTGAGCGACGAAGAACGTAACTACATCATTTCAGGTCAGGAATTGCAGCATCAGACAGGTAACACGACCAAAATGTCGGCACTGCAGATCCTGCGTAACCGCCAGTTCTGGGGCATTGCGCTGCCGCGTTTCCTGGCCGAACCTGCGTGGGGCACCTTTAACGCCTGGATCCCGCTGTTTATGTTTAAGGTTTACGGTTTCAACCTGAAAGAGATCGCGCTGTTTGCCTGGATGCCCATGCTGTTTGCTGACTTTGGCTGTATCCTGGGTGGCTACCTGCCTCCGCTGTTTCAACGCTGGTTTGGTGTAAACCTGATCGTGTCGCGCAAAATGGTGGTCACAATGGGCGCGATATTGATGATAGGCCCGGGCACCATTGGTTTGTTCACCAGCCCGTACGTTGCCATCGCGTTGTTATGTGTTGGCGGCTTTGCCCATCAGGCGCTCTCTGGCGCGTTGATTACGCTCTCGTCTGACGTTTTTGGCCGTAATGAAGTGGCCACCGCCAATGGTTTAACCGGTATGGCGGCCTGGACAGCCAGCACGCTGTTTGCGCTGGTGGTTGGCGCGCTGGCAGATACGTTAGGTTTCAGTCCCCTGTTCGCTGCGCTGGCCGTGTTTGATTTGCTGGGCGCCATCGTCATCTGGACCGTCCTGAAAAATCAACCGGTGTCGGAACTGCAGACGCCGCATTCGCCTTCTCAGGCTGCGCCCGTTCGCAGCTAATCTCCCGGGCTGGCCTGCGCCAGCCCTTTTCTTCAGTTACAGCAAAGTGGTATAACAACTTATCTGCTTGTTACTTTGGATCGTGCTATGGACCTCACCGAATCGCGTCGACTTTATCAACAACTGGCCAGCGAATTAAAACGGCGCATTGAAAATGGCGTTTATCAGGTGGGAGACAAGCTGCCCGCAGAGCGTCTGATTGCCGAAGAAATGCAGGTCAGTCGCACAGTGGTCCGCGAAGCCATCATCATGCTGGAAGTAGAAGGCTATGTTGAGGTACGCAAAGGCTCGGGTATTCATGTGATAGCCAGCCAGCAGCAAACCCGTGTGGCTGAGTCCAGCAGTCAGTTGGAGTTCGCCACCTTTGGTCCCTTTGAACTCCTTCAGGCGCGTCAGCTGATTGAAAGTAATGTCGCCGAATTCGCCGCCACGCAGGTAACGCGTCAGGATATTGTCGACCTGATGGCGATTCAGGAGAAAGCCCGTCAGGAGGACCATTTCAGGGACTCAGAATGGGATATGCACTTCCATGTTCGTATTGCGCAGTCCACACAGAACAGTGCCCTCGCGGCCATTGTCGAAAAAATGTGGCTGCACCGGTTACACAATCCCTACTGGCTCAAACTGCACGAGCATATCGATCAGCGCAGTATTCTCAGCTGGTGTGACGATCACGATCAGATTCTTAAAGCACTCATCCGCAAAGATCCTGCCGCCAGTAAGCTGGCAATGTGGCAACATCTCGAAAATACTAAGCAGATGTTATTTAATGCCACCGCCGACGATTTTGAATTTAATGTCGACCGCTACATGTTCAGCGAAAATCCGGTTGTCTTACCTGATGCCGATACGATTCAGCGCTAATCTGACCTAAAAACAGTCAGTTAATCTGCAATAGTGTCAGAACATGTAAAACTCCTTTTTACATCGTAATGGAGAGGGTAAAACTCCTGTTCGTTTAGGAGTAGTTCTGTCTCCGAAGCTGGATTTTTGTTACAGTTATCACCCTTTTCTTACCTTTTGCGTTAAGGGCTTATCAAATCGCTGATTTAACAATCAGTTCTGGAAGGATCCAGACACGCATGCTCAGACGGTCACCCCAGAATTTATAACTAACTGTCAGTCTGCGCTTTAGTCCCAGTGGGACATGTTCAACGATGATGTTCGGGAATGATTGATGGAAATTTTGCAAGCGCTGCTGCATGCCTTATGGCAACAGGATTATGAAACGCTTTCTGATCCAACACTGGTGTGGGCGATTTACGGCGTTTTATTCATGATTCTTTTTCTGGAAAACGGTTTACTGCCTGCCGCTTTCCTTCCCGGGGACAGTCTGCTGATTCTGGTTGGCGTGCTGATTGCCAAGGGGACAATGAGCTTCCCGCTGACGATCCTGGTCTTAACAACAGGTGCCAGCCTTGGCTGCTGGGTCAGCTATATTCAGGGCCGATGGCTCGGCAATACGCCCACCGTACAAAACTGGTTATCACACCTTCCCGTCCGCTATCATCAGCGGGCCCATAATCTGTTTCATCGCCACGGATTATCCGCCTTACTGGTTGGCCGTTTTATCGCCTTTGTCCGCACCTTACTGCCCACGATTGCCGGGCTGTCCGGTTTAAGTAATGCCCGTTTCCAGTTTTTTAACTGGATGAGTGGCTTCCTGTGGGTGGTGATTCTGACCGTTCTGGGCTTCGCGCTGGGTAAAACCCCTATTTTTCGGCGTTATGAAGATGAGCTGATGTTCTTTCTGATGATGCTGCCGCTGGTGTTACTGGTGGTGGGATTAATCGGTTCGCTGGTTGTTCTCTGGCGCAAGCGCCGTGCAAATCAGCGGGGGACCGGCTTATGAAAACATTACAGGCCATACCTAAACACTGGCGGCCCTGGTTGATTGGCGGTGCATTCGCGCTGATTGCGATAAGCCTGGTACCCGGTCTGATGCGCCATGAAAATGTGGTACAGATTCGCGTTTCGCATGCGGGTGCCCCGATGCCGGACGGCTTTTATTTATACCAACAGTTGAGCGCGCAAGGTATTCGCATCAAAAGCATCACACCCGCAGGTGATGCGCTGGTTATTCATTTCGACAATGAAGAGCAGAGCCTGGCCGCGCAAAAAGTGTTGCGTCGCTTGCTGCCTGAGGGCTTTATCGTCGCGCAACACGATCAATCGCCTCACCTCTCTCTCGCCTGATGCGCGTTTCTTTATACGTTCAGCGTTTATCGACTGCGCGCTGAACGTTTCCCCGTATATCGGTGATCTTTGGACTTTTTCCACCTGATGTCTATGCTTAAACTAAGGCGGGTTTCAACGCACACCGTGAAGCGGTTGCGCCGCGTTGATGTAAATCAGGCAACAATGGAAGGTACTACGCCTAATGAAAAATAAATTACTGCTGGGCATCGTGTTGTTTTCGCTTTCAGGTTCATTGATGGCGGCGGAATCGCTGTGCCAGCAAAAAGAACAGGACATACAGCACGAAATTGAGATGGCGAAGAAGCATAACAATCAGCGCCGGGTAAACGGCCTTGAGCGCGCCCTTACTGAGGTGCGCGCGGGCTGCACGGACAAAAAGCTGAAAGCTTCACATCTGGAAAAAATCAACGCGCAGAAACAGAAAGTGGCTGAGCGTGAACGCGAACTCAAGGAAGAGCGCGATGAAGGTCATGATAAGGACAAGATAGCAAAACGCGAACATAAGCTGGAAGAAGCACGCCAGGAGCTTAAGAAGTTACAGGCGGAGCCCTATTAATCGGATTCACTCTACTGATGTTAAAGGAGTATTTTATGTCTAAAGACACATCATCGGAACATTTGCGTGCTGAGCTGAAAAACCTGGCGGATACGCTGGAAGAAGTGCTGAGCAGCGGCACAGAAAAATCGAAAAGTGAACTGGATAAACTGCGTCATAAAGCGCGCGTGGCGCTGGACAGCTCCCGCGAGCGTTTAGGCGAATCCGGCGAGCGCCTGGCAGCCACTACGCGCGAAGCGGCACAAAAAGCAGACGGTTATGTACGTGATAACCCGTGGCATGGTGTCGGTATTGGCGCGGCGATCGGTGTCGCTATCGGTATGCTGATCTCGCGTCGTTAACCATGACCGATTCACAGCAGAACCACGGACCAGCTAAAGGGGTGATCACGATTGGTCAGCGTATCGTTACGACGCTGGTCAGTATGGTCGAAACACGCGTTCGTCTGGCAGTGGCAGAGCTGGAAGAAGAAAAGGCCAATCTGATACAGATGTTGTTGATGCTTGGCCTGACGATGCTTTTTACTGCTTTTGGCCTGATGAGCCTGATGGTGCTGATTATCTGGGCAGTCGATGCGCAGTACCGTCTTATGGCGATAGCCATCACCACCGGCGTACTGTTCCTGCTGGCGTTGATTTTTGGGCTCTGGACACTGCGTAAATCACGCCAGTCGACGCTGCTGCGTCATACGCGTAAAGAGCTGGCCAACGATCGTGATTTGCTTGAGGATAACCGCTAATGAGCCGCCGCGAACGTGAAGCGCGTATAGAAGAGTTGCTTAAACAGGTTCAGCAACAGCGCCTTGATCTCAGCGCGGCGCGGCGTGGCTGGCTCGAAATCACGGCACCTTACGACCGTGGCTGGTTTACCTTTTTGAGCCTTAAACGCTATCTGGCCATTGGCAGCAGCGCGTTAGCGATTTACTCCATCCGCAGTCCCAACCGCCCGTTACGCTGGGCCAAGCGCGGCTTTGGCCTGTGGAGCACCTGGCGCATGGTTAAGTCAACCTTCCCCCCGCGCTGACATCACCAGGCCAGTCCATTGTGACTGGCTTTTTTTTGTCAGATTTACTGAATAACATCGACAGTTTATATCGCTTACAACTGTCACGCCTCGCGACTATCATCTCCAGCTATCAGCCCAGCGGTTTGCTATCAGGCGGCCAACGGGAATATTCACTGCGGGCATTCCTGCCTTGCAAACTTATAGCGTTGGAGTAGATGATGAAAAAATTCGAAGACAGTGGTTTGTTGGCCGCCCGTATCCTGATGACCATTCTGTTTATCACCGCAGGCTGGGGCAAAATTACCGGTTATGCAGGTACACAGCACTACATGGAAGCGATGGGCGTCCCCGGCTTCATGTTGCCACTGGTTATCCTGCTGGAGTTTGGCGGCGGTCTGGCGATCATGTTTGGCTTCCTGACCCGTTTCACCGCGCTGTTCACCGCGGGCTTCACGATTCTGACCGCCTTCCTGTTTCACAGTAACTTTGCCGAAGGCGTGAACCAGCTGATGTTTATGAAAAACCTGTCTATCGCTGGCGGTTTCCTGGTGTTAGGTCTGGTTGGACCGGGCGCGTACAGCATCGATCGCCTGATCAGTAAAAAGCCACAGGGTGTTCTGGCGCGCTAATTCACCGCCAGCAATCCCGCTTTAGCTGAACGCACCGGCTGCTTTTTCCGGTGCGTTTTGCTTTTTTGCTGCCTGCCGTCTCGCCGCTTCTCCGGTACCGCGGAGAAACGCTTAAGGTAAGCCTAATCTACGCATGAAAATATAGTGTCCTGTTCTTTTCATTTCAGGATTACTATGAACATGTCTTACAGGCAGTGGCTCCCTCATCACGATGCGCCTTTTTTTCGACGGCTCCATCTCTTCGTTGCCGTCCTCATCCTTTCCCAGATCATCAATTCCGGTTTCACCGAACGTGAAGCGCTGGGCGGGCACAGTCTGGAAACGGTGATCACCTGGTTTCATATCCTGTCTGGCCTGTTACTGATTGTCGCCGGATTCGCTATGCTGATCTGGATGCGCATGCAGCGCGGCTTACACTGGTACTTTTCGTGGCTGACGCTGGATTTCCGCGGTATTCGGGACGATCTCGCCTGTCTGGCGCGCATGAAATTACCCGACGCGCACAGTGGCGGCATCGCTGCCACCGTACAGGGGCTGGGCGTTAGCGCGTTGCTTGTGGTGGCCTGCTCAGGCGCGCTATGGTTTTTACTTAACAGCACATCGTTCGCGTCGCCGGGTCTGACGCATGCAGTGCTGCACTGGCACAGGTTCCTGACCACGTTTGTCGAAATCTATTTCTACAGCCACGGTGCAATGGGCGTGCTGCATATTCTGCTTTCGCACGATGAAAATAAGCGTACCCGTCGGGTCGCTGATCACAGGGATAACGAATGCAACACAGTGAAACGCATAAAATAGAACACGCAGGCTGGCTGCGCGCGGCCGTTCTGGGGGCTAATGACGGGATTGTCTCAACCGCGAGCCTGCTGGCAGGCGTGGTGTCAGCCAGTAGTGCCCCCCACACGGTGTTGCTCGCCGGGCTGGCGGGAATCGTCGGCGGCGCGATGTCGATGGCCACGGGAGAATATGTCTCCGTGTCTTCACAGTCAGATAGCGAACAGGCCTCTCTGCAGCAAGAAAAAGCCGAGCTGGAGGCTGACTTTGCGGCGGAAACCGTTGAACTGACGGCGATTTACCAGGCGCGCGGGCTGTCTGCTGACCTGGCTCATCAGGTAGCAGAGCAACTGATGGCCCATGATGCCCTGGCCGCACATGCCCGGGACGAGCTGGGCATTACCGACTTCAGCAGCGCGAAACCTCTTCAGGCCGCGCTGTTTTCCGCTATCAGCTTTGCCTCCGGCAGCGTGCTGCCGTTTGCTGTCGCCCTGCTCATTACCGGGCCCTTCGCCCTGCCCGCGATTGCATTGTCGGCCCTGCTGGCGCTGGCACTACTGGGTGCCCTGGCAGCTAAAGCGGGCGATGCGCCCGTACGCAAAAGTATCATGCGCATCTGCTTCTGGAGCCTGCTGGCAATGAGCTTTTCGGCGACCGTCGGCTACCTTACGGGTCAGGTACTGGGCTAGCCGCATAAGGCCGTCCACGAGCCCCATCAGGCATTCACGGGCTGGCCCACCACCAGCCCAAGCTGACTGGCCAGAACCCGGCCTGAAACAGATTCACCGTCCGGGCCCTGCCCTTGCAGGATTTCGAGTTGCCCTTGTCCACAGCGAATGATCAGGGGCGATAGTGATACAACCTCACCCGCACGCCCGCTGTTATCGCCGTTCATCACCCGGGTTTGCCAGACGGTAAACCTTTGCGTGCGGGTAAAGCTGAACGCCCCCGGCCAGGGAAAGTCCAGCGCCCGAATCAGATTGTGGATATTGACGGCACTGTCCTGCCAGTGGATCTCGCCGTCCTCGGGTTTGCGGCTGCCCCAGCAGCTGGCGGCCCGTTCATCCTGCGGTGTTTCTGTCAGCTCGCCCGCCACCAGCGCCTTAAGCCAGCCCGGCAACATCTTGCCCGTCGTTGCCACTAAGCGCGTATGCAAGGCCAGAGCATTATCTTCCGGCAGAATATCCACCGCCTGCTGCGCCAGTATGGGACCGGCATCTGGCCGTTTAATCATGCGGTGCAGCGTAACGCCTGTACGGGTTTCGCCCTTGATAATGACCCAGTTGAGATGGGCGCGGCCACGGTAGGCTGGCAGCAGCGCGGCATGAACGTTATAGGCGCCTTTTGTTACCGAAGACAGAATGGCCTCGCTCAGTACCTGACGGTAGGAGAAGCAGAACAGGTAGTCCGCGTCGAAACTGGCGATACGGGCCTGCCACTCGGCGGTATTCACCTCCTCGGTGATAAATACCGGAATAGCGTGACGACGCGCCAGCTCAGCAACGGAACCATAAAATGGTCTGGCGTTGCCGGGATCGGCATGGGTAAACAACGCACTGATACTGAATCCGGCATCCAGCAGCGCCTGTAATCCGGTACAGGCCATTTCATGGTATCCAAAGACGACGGCTTTCATTGCACTTTCCTTTTTCTCCGCCTCTCCGCACGGACAGGCTGGTGGAATGAGATGCCTGGGGCAGGCAGAATGTCCGACATCATAAAGGAATCGTTACCGGTTTACGTCATCAACCCTTCTCTCAGTGAGAGGCCGTTGAGACGATGGCACAAAATGTCTGACGCCATGCGCGCACAACGCTGTCGCAGTCGCGCATCACCACCTATGGTTAATCAGACGAGAACATTTCATTGCACGACAGAGAGTGGAGACAAGATGGGCCAGTTAATTGATGGTGTCTGGCATGACACCTGGTATGACACAAAATCAACCGGCGGGCGTTTTAAGCGCTCGGAATCCGCATGGCGCAGTTGGGTCACGCCGGATGGCAGCGCCGGCCCGAGTGGCAACGCCGGGTTTGCGGCAGAGCGCGATCGCTATCATCTTTATGTATCGCTTGCCTGTCCCTGGGCACACCGTACCTTGCTGATGCGTCAGTTAAAAGGGCTGGAGAACATGATCGATGTGTCAGTCGTGCATCCGCTGATGCTGGAAAATGGCTGGACCTTCGATGACAGCTTCCCGGCGGCAACCGGTGACAAGCTGCATCAAAATGAATTTCTTTATCAGCTCTATCTGCACGCGGATAAGGACTACACCGGTCGGGTGACCGTGCCCGTGTTATGGGATAAGCAGCAGAATACCATCGTCAGTAATGAATCTGCCGATATCATTCGCATGTTTAACAGCGCCTTCGACGGCGTGGGCGCACGTGCGGGCGACTATTATCCGCCGGCACTGCGCGACAAGATTGATGACCTCAACGGCTGGATTTACGACACGGTCAATAATGGCGTGTATAAGGCGGGGTTTGCCACGTCACAGGCGGCTTATGATGAAGCGGTTACGGCACTCTTTCAGTCGCTGTCCCGTCTGGAACAGATCCTGGGCCAGCACCGTTATCTGACCGGCGACACGTTGACCGAGGCGGATTTACGTTTATGGACTACGCTGGTGCGCTTCGATCCGGTCTACGTCACCCACTTTAAATGTGACCGTCACCGTATCAGTGACTACCTGAATCTGAGCGGTTTCCTGCGGGATATTTACCAGATGCCTGGCATTGCTGAGACCGTGAATCTGGCCCATATTCGCCATCACTACTACTGCAGCCATAAAACCATCAACCCGCACGGCGTAATCTCTGTCGGCCCGGCGTTCAACTGGGATGAACCTCACGGTCGCGGTTAACAGGATGACGCAGACCTGACATGGGGGACATGTCAGGTCAAAACGGCTGCGCGGCCCGTCAGAAAAACTTATACGCAATATTCAAAATCGTCAGCACGCCAATCGCGCTCACGAAAACGTTGTCAGCACGGCCTTTATATTTCGCCAGCGCCGGAACCTTGCGGATAGCAAACATCGGTAACAGGCACAGCAGCGAGGCGATAATGGGCGCACCCATCGCCTCGATCAGGTCAAGAATATTGGGATTGAGATACGCCACCAGCCAGGTGGACCCCATAATAAAGACCATACTTACGGTGTTCAGCTTACGATGGGACACGGCGTCTTTATCACCGTGGTAGCGGAACTTGATGATTAACCCATTCAGCCCTTCCAGCGTGCCCAGATAGTGGCCAAAGAAGGATTTAAAAATCGCGACCAGGGCGATGACCGACGCGCTGTATTCCAGCACCGTGGAAAAGGTAGACTTTTCACCCGCCATACTGGAGAAGTGATTCGCCAGATAAGACAGCACAGGAATATTTTGTGCCCTGGCATCCGCCATGTCCTGCGGCGACAAGGTAAACAGACAGCTAAAGGCAAAGAACATGACCACTGCCACCATCAGGATGCTGGCGCGGGAGATAATCTGACTGCACTTGTTTTCTGTGTAGGTCCGGCCCATTTCCGGCTCGTACTCCTCCCGTTTCGACACCACGAAAGAAGACACAATGGGCGAGAAGTTAAACGAGAACACCATGATAGAAATGCCAAGCCATACCGTGACGAGAATGCCATCATGCCCGGTAAAGGCCAGATCGTTCAGGTGAACCTGATCGATAACGGCGCGATTCCAGTACGGGATGAGCGACAGTGAAATCAGCACCAGACTGGCAATAAACGGAAACACCAGCCAGCTCATCACTTTGACCATCAAATCTTTACCAAACCCAATCACAAACGCCATCAGCAGCAGCAGACACAGCGCGACGACGCCACGATTAAGTGCGGGCAACAGTAGCTGATATTGCCAGAACGCCATAAACGTGTTGGTGATGGTGACGCCATAAATCCATAACAGCGGGCAAATGGCAAAAAAGTAGAGGAAGGTGATGACCACGCCGCCGGTTTTACCGAAGTGTTCTTCTACGGTGTCGGTAATATTGCCCGATACGTTACTGCCGGACAGGCACAGGCGAGCCAGTGCCCTGTGGCAGAAAAAGGCAATCGGATACGCCAGCACTAACATAATCAGAATGGGGATCAGGCCGCCATAGCCCGCTCTGATAGGAAAGAAAAGGACCCCTGCCCCAATGGCGGTACCAAAAAGTCCCAGTGTCCATGTGGTATCGGACTGACGCCAGATCGACGCTTTTTCCCGGTTGAGAATATTTTCAGAATTACTCATAACTTATCCTTTATGCGTCAGCGAGACCCGAAACCCGGGACAAATCAATATTGCCGCCAGAGAGCGTGTAAACGGTTTTCCGCCCCTGAATGTCATGGTCCACGTTGCCGCTGAGCGACGCAGCGCAGGCTAACGCACTGACGCTTTCCGTAACCATCTGGTTTCGCTGAGTCTTTTCAATCAAACACTTACGAATGTCGCCTTCACTTAGTCACCCCTTCTGATCGACCTGTTCGTTCATAACCGCGAAGGTGAGTTCACCCGAACAGGCGACATCGCGGCCATCCGCAAGGGTACCCGAGTACAACAATGGGGCGTCATGGTACCAGCAAAAATGGAGGCTGCCATACCGTCAGGATCAACAGATTGCGCACCGTTAACGGTAAACGCTGGATTCCTTGATCTCAGGGCAGCCACCCTACCGGCCCTCCGCCCATGGCGAAACCGACACCGAAAAGTTCGTCAGGCATCGCCAGACCGATGGCGCCCTGCCCGGCAATACTGGGCATTTTCTTGCCAGCAGGGATAAAAACAGGGGATGAGTGCGCGAAAAAAACGCCCACCGGGTGAGTGGGCGTGATGAGGATATTACTTCTTGTCGCAGGCGACCGGCCAGGGCTTCGCGGGGGAGTTAAACGGATGGTACTGATAACACCAGGTTTCAGATACCACGTTTTCCTGCGCTTTCAGATAAAGCTTCAGCTCCACCGGGTCACCGTCCCCCGCCACCAAATCAAACTGCGCCAGCCAGTTGCCGGAGTCATCAGGCAGCTTAGAGACCAGCACGTTCTCAAACGTCCCGCGCGAGGCTGACAGCACGGCTTCCGGCGCAACGCCTGACGGCAGGTGATTCAGGTTGCCACCGTGGAATTCAACGGTGAATTTACGACTGTCATGCGGACGGTCAGATCCCGGCACGCCGCCGCGTCCCAGTCGGGTTGCACCACAGCGCGCCAACGTTGAGGGATAAGGTTCATCGGACAGCCAGTGCAGCCGGTAATGGAAATGATGTTCATCACCCGCTTTGGCTGGCGCATCCGGCACCCACATGGCGACGATATTGTCGTAGATTTCGTCATCGGTCGGTATTTCCACCAGTTGTACCGATCCTTTGCCCCATTTCCCTAGCGGTTCGACCCACAGGTCCGGGCGACGCTCGTAGTGCGCAGCATCCAGGTAGCTGTCGAAATTCCTGTCTTTCTGCAGTAATCCAAAGCCTCGCGGATTCTCGTCGTGGAAGCTTGAGGTGACCACACGCAACGGATTGTTCAGCGGTCGCCAGAGATGTTCACCGCTGCCGGTCCACATTGCCAGACCATCGGAGTCATGCACTTCGGGACGCCAGTCTGTCGCAGCCCCCTTGACCGTTTTTGAGAACCAGTACATGGACGTCAGAGGCGCGATGCCGAAACGCTGAATATCCTTACGCAGGAAAAGCGTGCATTCCACGTCCTGCACCACGCCTTTGCCACGATGCAGGATAAACTTGTAGGCACCCGTTATGCTCGGCCCGTTGAGCAGGGCATAGACCGTGAGGTTTTTGCTGTCATCTTTCGGCGCTTCGAACCAGAAATCCGTGAAATCAGGAAACTCTTCATCCACACCGGGCTGGACGGTATTCAGGGCAATACCGCGAGCGGACAAACCAAACTGCCCTAATTCACCAATAGCGCGGAAATAGGACGCCCCCATGAAGGAAATCCAGTCATTTTGGGGATTGGTTTTTAACGCGTCCTGGCTTGCCAGCACTCTGAAACCCGAAAATACGTTTCCTTCCAGCGTCGGCAACCTGACGCTTTTATCCGTCGTGGTGAAGTAATCAATATTTTGAATGATTTCGCGCGCGGCGTTATTTTCCACTACGTGCATTTTCACCGGCATGCGGTGCAGGCCGTTAACCATGAAAAAGGTGACAGGAAAACGCCCGGCATTTTTGAACAGGGCATATTCCGGTTTGTACACGGTCTTCATGTAGGCGTCATAGGTGATGTTGGACAACAATGACGGATCGAATTCGGTGGGTTTTTCGTAAGGTTTGGCTGCCAGCGCTTTAGCCCGGGCAATCAATGTCTGAAAATTAAATGTTTCGCTGTTACCCAGTTTGAGCACACCTGCTGCCATCGCGCCGGGAGAAATGCCTAAAGCAGATAAGGCAGCAAACGCCCCGGAATACGTTAATAAATCCCTTCTTGTAACCATGATCCACCTGTTTTTTTAATCTTCATTCAATGAATGCGTGCCCAATGGGGCAAAACATAAAATCAGTGACGTCTGGCGAGCTGCCTTCAACTATAGACGAGAGAAATCGTTGCCTCCCAAACAGATGGCAAGCCATCATGTAACACATCGGATGAGCGTATAGGGCATTGGCGAGAAATTGCATGGGATTTGCCTGAGAAACACACCCTCTGGCAACCGGCCGCTTATTTCCCCGATCGAAGGGTATAGCCCGGACGCCCGTACAGAACCGCCCTGCCGCATTTTTTTACCACGGCATCGTCAAACCATCCTGTGTGACTCGCGCCGAACAGTGGCTCCCGTGGCAACGTCGTGCGCGTCTTTCCCCTGTGCCTGATGGAGACAGCAAAGCCTGCATAGCTGCGCCATAAAGCAAAAACCCCGCTTGCGCGGGGTTTGCATGAATAAGTCGAAACTGACCGATAAGCCGGGTTCTGTCGTGGACAGTCATTCATCTAGGCCAGTAATCGCTTACTGGCTCAAGCAGCCTACCCGGGTTCAGTACGGGCCGTACCATGTGAACCCCTATTTGGCCTTGCTCCGGGTGGAGTTTACCGTGCCACGGACTGTTACCAGCCGCGCGGTGCGCTCTTACCGCACCCTTTCACCCTTACCTGATCCCATTGCTGGGCCATCGGCGGTTTGCTCTCTGTTGCACTGGTCGTGGGTTTCCCCCCCAGGCGTTACCTGGCACCCTGCCCTATGGAGCCCGGACTTTCCTCCCCTTTGCCCGTCTCCCTCAGAGAGGGACGACGACAAAGCGGCGACTGTCTGGTCAGCTTCGGCGCGCATTATAGAGCGTTTAGCCGGCGCTGTCACGCAGGCAAAACAGGCGGCTTACGCCTGCTGATCCAGCGCATATTTATAGAGGGCGTTCTTTTTCACCCCATGAATCTCCGCTGTCAGGGCGGCCGCTTTCTTTAGAGGCAATTCCTGCTGTAACAGGGCCAGTGTGCGCAAGGCCTCCGCTGGCAAAGCCTCTTCATCAGGCTGGTGGCCTTCCACAATCAGCACCATCTCACCTTTGCGGCGATTTTCATCCTCTTTGACCCAGGACAGCAGTTCCGCCACGGGCGCACCATTGAGATTTTCCCAGGTTTTAGTCAGCTCACGCGCCAGCACGACATAACGATCGGCACCCAGCTCGGTCACCATGTCCTGCAGGCTGTCTAACAGACGGTGAGTCGACTCATAAAAAATTAAGGTGCGTGGCTCGTCGGCAAGGGCCCGCAGCGCATCACAGCGTGCCTTGGTTTTGGCTGGCAGAAACCCTTCGTAACAGAAACGATCAGACGGCAATCCCGCTGCGCTTAATGCTGTAATCGCTGCACAGGCACCCGGTAAAGGAACGATGCGAATACCGGCCTCCCGGCAGCGGCGAACCAGGTGGTAACCGGGATCGTTGATCAACGGCGTGCCAGCATCAGAAACCAGAGCTATGCTTTCTCCCTGTTGCAGCCTGGCGAGCAGGATGTCTGCTTTCTGCTGTTCGTTGTGGTCATGAAGTGCGAAGAGTCGCGCATTGATGGCGAAATGTTGTAGCAACAGTCCGGTATGACGTGTATCTTCCGCTGCGACCAGATCGACGCTGGAAAGTACCGCTAGCGCCCGCTGGGTAATGTCAGCCAAATTACCTATTGGGGTTGGCACGATGTAAAGCGTGCTGGCGGAAATGTCTGCCCGATCGAGTTGTTTCATTGTTTCATCCGAATTGCCGATTTAATATTGAGCATCTTGAAAAAAACATCACTGGATACAGTATGCTTCCTTCAAAAATCGTTCGTCATAAAGCAGGACGCTTTGTGCCTGTCCTTCTTGCTGGTCTGATTTTAGCCGCGTGTAGTGGCCAGGGTCCCAAAAGCCAGTCCGTAGACATTCAGGGGCCAGCCACCAATAATTCTGCTTACTATCTGCAACAGGTGCAGCAAAGCAGCGATGATAGCAAGACCGACTGGCAATTACTCGCAATCCGCGCCTTGTTAAAAGAGGGAAAATATCCTCAGGCCGACCAGGCGATTGGCGAACTGCCTAATCAACTGTCCTCAACACAGCAACAGGAATTACGCTTGCTGAAAGCCCAGTCGCTGATTGGACAGCAAAAAGTGGCTGACGCGCAGCAACTGTTGAGCCAGGTGAAAACCAGTGAACTGTCTCAGGATCAACTGGCGCGCTACTACGATTTGCAGATCGCCAGCGCACAGGGGAAAACCTCTCTGGCCCTGCTCCGTGCCTACATTGCCCAGGAACCGTTGCTGAAGGGTGACGCACGTCAGAAGAACATTGATGCAACCTGGCAGGCACTGACGCAACTGTCACAGCAAGACATGAACGCGCTGGTCATCAATGCCGATGAAAACATCCTGCAGGGCTGGCTGGATCTGCTGACCGCCTGGCACGCCAATGCGCAGGATGCCAACATGCTTAAGTCGGCCATTAAAGACTGGCAGACGCGCTATCCCGACAATCCCGCGTCCAAAACCTTGCCGACGCAGCTGAGCCAGGTGCAGAACTTCACCAAAGCGTCCACCAGCACCATCGCGCTGCTGCTGCCACTCAACGGTCAGGCTCAGATGTTTGCCAGCGCCATCCAGAAAGGCTTCAACGACGCGAAGAACGGTGTTATCCCGGCGGCACCTCAGGCAACGCCGGGCAGCGCACAGGATCCCATCGCGATGAATCAGCAGCAGCCTGCTGATGCCAACACGGTTGTCAGCCCCTCAGCCGCGCCTACGGCAACAACGCAGACGGGCACGGCGCAGCAACCTGCCACGACCGCCCAGCAGCCTCAACAGCAGCAACAGCCGTCGGCGCAACCGGCCAGTAATGCGCAGGTTAAAGTCTATGACACCAGCAGCCAGCCCATCGCCCAGGTGATGCAGCAGGCGCAACAGGATGGCGCGACACTGGTCGTCGGCCCGCTGTTGAAAAACAACGTCGAAACCGTCGCCAACAGCCAGACACCGTTGAACGTTCTGGCCCTGAATGAGCCGGAACACATCCAGAACCATCCCAATATCTGCTACTTTGCGCTGTCGCCAGAAGATGAAGCGCGCGATGCGGCTCACCATATCTGGGATCAGGGTAAGCGCCAGCCGCTGCTGTTGCTCCCGCGTAATGGCCTGGGCGATCGCGTCGCAACGGCCTTTGCGAAAGAGTGGCAGTCACTGGGCGGTGGCACCGTGCTCCAGCAGCGTTTCGGTTCGGTTTCAGAGCTTAAGCAGGGCATCAACAGCGGTGCAGGAATCAGCATGAGCGGGACGCCGGTGGTTATCCCTTCTGCGTCCCAACCGCAGAACGTGTCCGTTGCAGGGCTGACTATACCGGCCCCTCAAACCAGCGCACCGGCAGCCAGCGAGTCGGGTGCGGTAGATGCGGCCTATATCGTGTCGACGCAGGATGAACTGCAGCTGATTAAACCGATGATCAGCATGCGCACCGGCAGCCGCAGTAACGTCGCGCTCTACGCCAGTTCCCGTAGTGCTCAGGCTGGCGCAGGCCCGGATTTCCGTCTGGAAATGGAAGGCCTGCAGTACAGCGATATCCCTCTGCTGTCCGGCGCCAATCCAGGCCTGATGCAGCAGGCCGCCCGGTCGTTTAACAACGATTATTCACTGGTGCGCCTGTATGCCATGGGGATGGATGCCTGGACGCTGGCTAACCACTTCAATCAGATGCGTCAGGTGCCTGGCTTCTCTCTTGATGGCAATACCGGCAAGCTCAGCGCGACGCCTGATTGCGTGATCAACAGGAAGTTGACATGGAACCAGTATCGTCAGGGCAATATCGTACCGGCCAGCTAAACCGCCGCCGTACAGGTGCCGAATATGAACAACGCGCCCGCCGCTATCTTGAGCGGGCGGGGTTAACATGGGTCGCCAGCAATGTGTACTATCGCGCAGGTGAACTTGACCTGATAATGCGAGACAACCAATGCTGGGTGTTTGTCGAAGTGCGTTACCGCCGTAACGCACGATTCGGCGGCAGTCTGGCCAGCATTACCCGACAGAAACAACACAAGCTGCTGCGTGCTGCCTCTCTCTGGCTGGCGCAACGCGGCGGCAGTTTTGAAACAGTGAATTGCCGTTTCGACATCATCGCCATTACAGGCCCGGCGCTCGAATGGTTGCCCAATGCCTTTAATGCAGACGTTTAGAACCAGGTGGTCGTGTGCAGGAAAGAATTAAAGCGTGTTTTACTGAAAGTATCCAAACTCAAATCGCTGCGGCTGAGGCATTACCTGATGCCATCTCACGTGCAGCAATGACCATGGTGCAGTCCCTTCTCAACGGTAACAAGATACTGAGTTGCGGTAACGGCGCATCATCCGCCAACGCACAGCATTTTGCCGCCAGCATGATCAATCGTTTTGAAACCGAACGCCCCAGCCTGCCTGCGCTGGCTTTAAGTGCGGATAACGTCATGCTGACTGCGATCAGTAATGACCGCCTGCATGATGAGATTTATGCCAAGCAGGTGCGCGCGCTCGGGCAAAACGGTGATGTGCTGCTCGCCATCTCGACCCGCGGCAATACGCGTGACATCGTCAAGGCTGTCGAGGCCGCCGTTACGCGCGATATGACGATCGTTGCGCTTACCGGTTATGATGGGGGAGAATTAGCCGGATTGCTGGGACCGCAGGATGTGGAAATTCGTATTCCTTCACATCGCAGTGCTCGCATTCAGGAGATGCATATGTTAACACTCAACTGTTTGTGCGATCTGATTGATAACACCTTGTTTCCCCACCAGGAATGACGGAAGGAGCACCCATGAAAGCATTGAACGCTGTAGCCATTGTTTTAACCGCCATGCTGCTGCAAGGCTGCGTCGCGGTGGTGGCCGGTAGTGCCGCTGTCGCGACCAAAACCGCCACCGATCCCCGCTCTGTGGGCACGCAGGTTGATGATGGCACGCTGGAGTTACGCGTCAGCAATGCGCTGGCTAAAGATCAGCAAATCAAAACCGATGCCCGCGTCATTGCCACCGCCTACCAGGGCAAGGTTCTGTTGACCGGCCAGGCACCGAATCAGGAAGTCGCTAACCGCGCGAAACAGATCGCCATGGGCGTTGACGGTGCCACCGAAGTCTATAACGAGATTCGGATTGGGCCGAAAGTCAGTCTGGGTACGTCCTCCGCTGACACCTGGATCACCACGAAGATCCGCTCGCAGCTGCTGGGCAGCGATCAGGTGAAATCATCAAGCGTGAAGGTGACCACTGAAAACGGTGAGGTGTTCCTGTTGGGTCTGGTCACGCCGGAAGAAGCGAAAGCCGCTGCGGATATTGCCAGCCGGGTAAGCGGGGTGAAACACGTCACCACGGCCTTTACCATGGTGAAATAACGCGGAGGTCAGGGTGGTCTTGCCTGCCTGAATCGCGTGAATAAAAAAGCCGTCCCCTTTCAGGGACGGCTTTTCTCGTTTCTGGCGTCTGATCCCATGACCAGGCTGATGCACACCA
This sequence comes from Pantoea sp. SGAir0183, assembly GCF_043545505.1. Classification (NCBI taxonomy): domain Bacteria; kingdom Pseudomonadati; phylum Pseudomonadota; class Gammaproteobacteria; order Enterobacterales; family Erwiniaceae; genus Pantoea; species Pantoea sp. SGAir0183. Next base: position 578,713 of record NZ_CP028053.1, on the reverse strand, counting down.
CTTCGCCCTTCGCTGTCGGCTATCCGTCTTTGCGAGGATATCCACTGTTGTGATACCGCCACAACGCCACGCCAGCAGAAGCGCGTCAGACAGGGATATCGATTACCAGCGCCCGCGTCGGTGTGAGGGCAGCCAGCCACAGTTGCTGCTCTTCCTGCAAAAACGCGCCATCACCACAGCCGAGCGTTTCCTGATGCGATGCACCTGCAGAGGCTTCAAGCGAACCATGGATCGACTGCAGATAGGCGCGCGCGCCATGCAGCGGCACCAGATGCTGCTCGCCAGCCGCCAGCTCAAGCTGGTGGATCCAGACCTGCTGACGCAGTTGCAAGCTGTTGTCGCGGCCATCCGGCGAAGCCACCAGTTGCGAACACGTTCCTGCGGTCAGGCTGATTTTCTGCATACGTGCGTTTTCCCGTTCCGGGCAGGCCGCCAGCCAGAGCTGCATGCGGGTCAGTGAGCGCTCTTTACTGGGATTCAGTTCACTGTAGCTCACGCCCGGCTGGGCAGAGAGCAGCAGTGCCTCACCTTCACCGACGGTAATGTGATTGCCTTCGCTGTCGCGGTACTCCGCTTCACCCTGCAGGACAATATTCAACACGTCCACCTGAGGATAGGTGCGCGGCTGAAACGCCGCGCCGGGTGCCAGCACTTCCTGGTTCAAAACACGTAAAGCGGCATAACCCATTAATTTGGGATCGAAATAGTGGCCAAAAGAGAAACTATAGCGTGCCTGTAGCCAGCCATAATCAGCCTGACCACAATCGGATGCACTGCGTGTGGTTATCATTGTTTACCTCCTGCATCCGTCGGCAAGAATCGACGACGGGTATGATTCCCTTATGGTAAAAGTCTGGACGCCGGATTGTTAGCCAGTTAATCTGCCGGGCATATTCAAATTTCCTGACAGAGAACCAGGATGGCAAAAGACCGTGCGTTAACCCTTGAAGCTTTACGTGTGATGGATGCTATCGATCGCCGGGGCAGTTTTGCCGCCGCCGCCGATGAGTTAGGGCGCGTGCCCTCGGCACTCAGTTACACCATGCAGAAACTGGAAGAGGAGCTGGATGTGGTGCTGTTTGACCGCTCTGGCCATCGCACAAAGTTTACGAATGTCGGACGCATGCTGCTTGAGCGCGGTCGGGTGTTGCTGGAAGCCGCTGACAAACTCACGACCGATGCCGAAGCGCTGGCGCGCGGTTGGGAAACGCAGTTGACCATCGTGACCGAAGCCCTTGTCCCTACCGATGCGCTGTTCCCGCTGGTTACAAAGCTGGCTGACAAGGCTAACACCCAGATATCCATTATGACAGAAGTGCTGGCAGGTGCCTGGGAAAGGCTGGAACAGGGGCGGGCAGATATCGTTATCGCACCGGATATGCACTTTCGCGCCTCAACTGAGATCAATACCCGCAAACTCTACAGCATCGTCAGCGTTTATGTCGCCAGCCCTGACCATCCTATTCATAACGAACCCGAGCCGCTTTCAGAGGTCACCCGGGTAAAATATCGGGGGATTGCCGTGGCCGATACCGCACGCGAAAGGCCGGTGTTGACCGTACAGCTGCTGGATAAACAGCAACGCCTGACCGTCAGTACGATGGACGATAAGCGGCGTGCGCTTCTGGCCGGTTTAGGCGTGGCGACCATGCCCTATAACATGGTAGAGCAGGATATCGCGGAGGGGCGGTTACGGGTCGTCAGCCCGGAATATTCTCGCGAGGTGGACATCATCATGGCCTGGCGTCGTGACAGTATGGGCGAAGCGAAAGCCTGGTGCCTGCGCGAAATCCCCCGCCTGTTAGCAAAGAAACACTGATAACGGGCTGGACGCTATCCAGCCCACCTTGCCCCCACTTACAGCCGACTCAGGCAGTCCAGCGCCACGGTTTTAAAACTGCTGAAGTCAGTGCTGTCGCGCAGGCGCGTCATCGCCCGCTCACGCATAAACGTGACGAAAAGGTCATAAATTGCCATGGCTTCTTCATACTCGCTTTTACTGATTGCCAGCAGAAAAATCACGTAAGCCGTATCGTCGCCCCACGGAATACCCTGTGGAGCCAGCACGGTGTAGACGACCGTTTCCCGGGCCATGAGCCCCAGCGAGTGCGGTAGCGCAATGCCCTCGCCCAGCATGGTACTGACAATGGCTTCGCGTTCCTCCACGGATGCAAAGAAAGCCTCATCCACCACCCCTTCATTCTCAAGCTGATCGCATAATAACCGGAACAGATCCGACTGGCTCATGGGCGCATCAACAATCCGAAAATGCCGGGCATCAAAAAATTTCTCCAACATATAGGGGCGGGTACGATCCACCAGCACCAGCTTACCAATCTGCTCCAGCTGGAATTCGGTCGGGAACGGCGCCACCACCACCACCGGTTTTTCTTTTTCGCTGACCCGCGCGGTAGAGATGACAAAGTCTTCTTCAATACGTTGACGTGCTTCGTATTCGCGCTGAGACAGGCACTGGGTTACCTGCAACTGGGGATAGTTTCGCAGCAGCATCGCTTCAATCATGCGCAGCGTGGAATTCCCGCTGTCGCACACCAGCAGCACCTGAGGGCGACGTTGATAGCCCACGTTGTAATGGCGCTCCAGCCCGACGCCAATATGCAGCACCAGGAAGCCAATTTCATTCTCACTGATGACGTAAGGCGAATATTTGCCCCAACTGGAAACCGCCGCCAGCGTTACGTCATAGGCCATCGGATAGTGCTGCTTGATATTACTTAACAGGGGATTGGGAATATGGATCTGATAACGCACCCGCGTGATCATGGTTTTAATATGGGTGAGCAGATCGGCACGCAACTGAGGATCGTTCTGCAGATCGTAATAGTAGTGTGTGTTAATAAAGCTGAGCAGATAGTCGACCAGCGCATCCGCGTCATCCGCATTGATCGTGCTGGGCGCGCTGTCCTGAATGCGCCGGGCAGCGATATTAACCTGTAGCCAGCTCTCCTCCGCCGGCGAAACGGGCTTGCCGATAAGCGGCAGTAGCGAGTGAATCAGGGTTTGTGCCGCGTCGCGTATCGCATCGTCCATCTGTTCCGTGTCCGCGGGATCGTTAACCGGATAACCTTCGCTGATGCGCCGGACCGCCACCGCACAGTAAAACTGTAAATAGCGTTCACCTTCGTCACTGAGACGGATATGGTGCTGGGCAAAACAGCGTTGCAGGCACGGTTCCAGACTTTCCAGCAGGCCACCTTCCAGGGATTCCGGCGTGATCAGCGGGCTGTCTGGCTGCGACTGATCGATCTCGATCAACAGATCGGTTAAGCAGGTGCGGATCGCCACCTCGCTGCCAAACAGTTTCATGCCGTGGTGCGGTTTGCTTTCAATGCTGAGTTGGTAGCGTCCGAGCCATTCACGTACGTCGGCCATGTCATTCTGCAAGGTCGCGCGGCTGACAAACCATTCTTCTGCCAGCGCTTCCAGTTTCAGCGAATAGGCGGCGGTCAGGAAGCGCACCAGCAGATAGCGGATCCGCTCCTGAGAGGTACGCGGCACCCGGAGAGGGGCACGCGTTTGCTGCTGGAGAATAGTAAAACGCTGCGCGTCGGCAATTTTAAGCTGATAGCCGGCCCCGCGATTCAACACAAACTGCGCGCCGTGCTGTTCCAGTAAGGCATTCAGGGCGGTGATATCCGTGCGTACGGTACGCGTTGACACGGCAAAGCGCCGGGCCAGCTCGTCCTGAGGCAAGGTTTCGTTTTTCAAAGCGTCAAACAGTTGCGCAAGGCGCTGATTAGGAAATCTCACGTCGGTTTACCTGACTGAATGAAGAAAAGAGCAACATTAACAGAGTGCAGGAAACGCGGCTGTACGTCCAGGAAAGGGCGCGCCGGCCACAGTTTTCTGCGCCAGCGCACAACCTACGTCAGGCCAGCAAGGACTTGCTCATTGCCAGAAGCTGTTTGACGTCATCCACGCGGGTTTCACCGCTGGCCTGATCAATGATCGAACTGTAAATATGCGGGATCACCTTGCTGACGCCCGCATCCAGCGCAATTTTTACGATCTCGCTAAAATTTGCCAGATCGATCCCGCCTGTCGGCTCCAGCCAAAAATCCTGCTGTGCACAGGCCTCCGCCACGGCGCGGTATTCTTCCACCCTGTCCAGACCGCCCATGGGGAAATATTTTACCGAGCTGCCGCCCATATCGATCAGCATGGCGATGGCGGTGTCGATGGGCACGATGCCGTCGTTGCGCTGTGAGCTGAGCGGACCGGTCGAAATTTTTACTTTTCCTGGCGTCCCCGTCGGCGAGAGCAAGCCGTTCACCACCGTTTGCGACTGGCCAAGCAGCGCTCTGCTGGTGCCAACGCCGGTAAAGACCTGATTAACATGCTGAGGCTGTAGCTCAGCGGCCAGCTCGCTGACCATGCGTGACTGCCGGGGATCGCCCGCGCCCAGGCCAATCGAGAGCGCATTATTGATCAGCGCAGCATAGTCGCGCATATCCGCGATTGCGGCGTCATGACTGGCGTAATTCTTCGATAGCACACCGACCAGAACGTGCCCTTCTGCCGCCTGCCAGATAGCGCGCGCATTTTCTTTTGAGCCGGCCAGCACGTTGAGGCACAGCCGGTCTTGATAAAAATCAGGGGTAAGCGTCATTAGTGTTCTCCGGTTATCAGCGCCTGAATACGGGTAAAAATGATATGCAGCTGCTCAGCGCTGACGCTACGCACGTCGGCTTCGATAATGCCTTCATTCGCTTTGTAGCCACGGAAGTAAATGGCGATATCACCGTTTTTCAATGCCTGAACCAGATCGCCGGTTTGACGCGCAATTTTGGCTTCATCAAAGTGTATTTCGGCGCGTGCAATATCGCGTCCGGCCGCATCCCAGACGACGCGCGCAGTTACGCCGTCCAGCCCATTGAGGTTGTTAATAAAGGGCGTCATTTTTTCTACCATCTGTGCGCCGGTCACTTTCGGCTGAGTCAGATAGGACTCAATGGCCTGCGTCAGCCCCAGAATCCCCTCTTTGCCCACTTTCATGGTGCGGCCAATGCCGTTGCTCTGGCGCTTTACCCACTCAACAAGCTGGTGCTTACCGATAACCAGGCCGCTGGTTGGGCCTTCAATCGCTTTGGCGCCGCTGTAGATCACCAGATCGGCACCGGCCTGGTAGTAACACAGCAAGTCCTCTTCGGCGGCGGCATCCACAATCAGTGGCACACCATGCTTACGTGCGACTTCTGCGGCCTGTGCAACGCTCAGGTGGCTCTTTTGTACGCAGTGATGTGACTTCACGTAGAGAATGGCGGCCGTCTGATCGGTCACCGCGGCGGAAAGCTGCTGAGCCGAGCATTCATTACTGTAACCCGCTTCAACCGTCCGGCCCCCACCCAGCGCGATCATGCTGCCCACCGGCGCACCGTAGTTCACGTTATGCCCTTTTGGCACCACGATGTCGCGCGGCACGGTCAGCGGTGCACTGTGTAAATTATCCAGCAGCCAGTCATCATCTTTCACAATGACGGCGGCCACGCTCTGGGCTATCCCTGCCGAGGCGCAGGAGACCACCAGCGCATTTTCCACTTTCAGCAGGTTAGCAATATACGCGCCGGTTTTATCGACCAGATCCTTTACTTCAAAGTAGTGCGCCAGACCGTACTTAACCGTATCGATCACCTCATCCGATGGCGTTGAAACGCCCAGTATGGTCATACGACCGGAGGCGTTGATGACCTGCTTCAGGCCATATTTTTCATACAGAGAAGACATGGTATTTTTTTCCTTGTTCAGTAATCCAGCACTCGCCGGCGACAATGGCGGCAAGGGGGATCAGGTGACGATCGCCCTGTTCCGCCAGCCCTTCCGCATCTACAAAGGACACCGGCTCTTGCGCGACGGTAAACAGCGTAAAGTCGGCATCGTAGCCGGGCTCAATACGGCCTTTGTGGCGTAAACACAGGCCGCTGGCTGCCTGGTGAGTCACACAGGCGATAATCTGTGGCAGGGTCATGCCGACATTGAAAAACTTCGACATCACATGGGCCAGGGTATAAACCGGTCCATTGAGGCGGTTACGGCAGTAAATATCCGAACTGATGGTGTCAGGCAAAATGCCCTGTGCGATGGCCGCACGCGCGACCTCGAAACTAAAGCTGGCGCTGCCGTGGCCGACATCAAGCCGTACGTCGCGTGCCAGCGCATGTTTGACGGCGGCACGCAGTTCGCCGTCGGGTGTCAGGATGCGATTGGGTTTGCCGTTATAGCAGTGAGTGATGATGTCACCCGAGGTCAGCAGTTCCGCGATCTCATCAAGGTTGGGTGGGTTGTTACCGATATGCACCATCAGCGGCAGATGGCCGTTTTCCTGCTGAATAGCTTTCGCGAGGACCAGCGGCTTAATGCCGTTTTCGCCCACTACGCTGCTGCTCATACGGGCTTTAAGCCCCACAATAAAGTCGGGGTGACGTTTTACCGCGTCGGCAATGGCCTGGCGATCAATCTGCGTCATGTCCGCCAGTTCATTTTGGGTAATGATGCCAGTGCGTGCGATATTCAGCAGCGCGTAAACCTGCGTGCTCACCGCTCGGGTGCGCTGCCAGAAATCGTCAATGTCATTCGCGCCAGTACTGCCTGCATCCACCACGCAGGTGACGCCGCTTTCCACGCCAACCCGATCGGGATGATCGTGGTAGACGGGGGATTTTTCATAGCAGTGCACATGCGAATCAATCCAGCCCGCACTGAGATAACAGCCTTCTGCCAGCGTTTTCTCGACGGTTGCGTGGCCGCTGATTTCACCTGTGGCGGCAATCTTGCCGTCACGTATCGCAATATCGATCAGGGTTTCATCGGGCAAACGCGCACGCCGCAGAATCAGATCGTACACAGGAACCTCCTTAACTGCCCCGATCGGCCTGAACCGATCGGGAGATAACAGGGTCAGATCGCCACAGGAAAGATCGCGCCCAGGATCATGGCACCCAGGATCGCACCGCCCGTGATCGGTTTATTCCACAGATAGAACACCAGCGCGCCCAGCAAGGATCCGAGGCCGATAGGAATTGAGGCACCCATCGCGGCCAGAATGATCAAGGGTCCCAGGAAACGGCCTGATGCATTGCCCGCCCCCATCATGACGTCCGCACCGTACGTGCTGTTGCTCTGATTGATGGTGAACTTACGCGCCAGGATAATGACGTAACCGATTGCCACACCGAGAATCAGGCCGGTGACCAGCGAAGCCGCAAAGTTGGCGACGGGGAAAACAAAACCCGCTCCGAGCAGCAGCGCCGGCACGCCCAGACCGACACCGGTCTGTATCGCACCACCGATGTCCAGAATCCCGACCAGCGATCCTTCAATGATGCGGGCGAACAGGAAGCTGGCTCCGAAGGCAGCCACCGCCCCATAGACGCCGGTATCGATTCCGGCCCGGAGCATGGACACGAAAGCGACTTCGTTAAACGCCCCAATGCCGTACAGGTAGTACATATGGGTCCCGGCAAACACGCCGGAGGAGAGCAAACCGACAAAAATCGGGAATGACCAGTCGGCATACCAGAAACCTTTGTTTGATTCTTCCATTGCAGACGCTCCGTTATTTGCCGCTCAGGCTGTTATGAATACTGTCGAGCCAGCCAGGAATGCCGAGCTGGAAGGATTGCAGCATCTTCATATCGAAACCGCGGAAGAAGGCGCTGAGGACAAACAGGGCAACGATGGCGGTCATCATGACTTTGGTCACTTTGTGCCAGCCGCTCTCTTCAACCCCTTTGCCAATCAAAATACCCAGCACCAGGCCCGGTACTGCATTGCCCATAATCAGCTGCGCCAGACCGCCAAAAATGGTGGCCCAGAAGCCCGATTTCTTACCGGCATCGATTGCGGCCAGCCAGAAGATGACGGGCATGACCGTGTTCACCAGCAGATTCGCCGCAGGGACCAGCACTTTGACCGCCGTAACCTGCAGGGCCGCCGGAACGGCAGAGGCCGTCGAATTCAAAAACGCGACCACCACCATGCCGATGATGCCGCAGGCGATAGCCATCTTTTTTGGATCGTGCAGCGTTTGCGCGACGTTGCGGTTTTTGACCATGATGGCCGCCGCGCCCCAGTTGGGGATGATGCGGTGATCCACATCCTGGGTGAATGCACCCGCCGCAACGGAGGAAGCCCAGGCATTGAAAAAGAAACCCAACCCAAAAGAGAAGTGAGAAGCGGGATCGCCTTCACAGGAGTTGAGTTCACCCAGTGTGCGAAACGCGCCCATACCTTGTGTCGTCGGCGCGTGGAACATGCGGGCAGCGCCAGCACCCACACCGACGCCCACAAGGCCGCCGATGATTAACGACTTGAGCAAAATGATGAGAAACATCCTCTTTCCTTATTTATGTTGTTTGAGGCTGACTTACACGCGGGTGAACGCAACTTTATCGCCGTCCAGACAGGTCACGTTGATGGTGACCTCCAGATCGACACTGAAGTGCCTGCGCTCGCGTGCCAGGAAAAAGAAAAGAAATTTTTCGGTTCTGACGCGCTCCTGCGCGCGCACCACCTTTACGTCCTGGGGTTCGATGCGCAGCAAAATCTTGTTGGCGTTGCGCAGGACTTCGTGCTGCACCCGGCTGAGCGCATCAGAGAACGCTTTCGCTTTGGTATCGCCTTTGCCGCTTACGGCTACCGAGGTTGTAAAGGTCTCTTTCATTCCTTATCCACCGTGTTTTTTGTGCCAGGCCTGAACCAGACGTTCACCCAGCTCTTCTTTATCCATAAACCCGAAGCCCAGCACGGTGGCGCCTTCGTTGATGGCTGTCACACCTTCATCCACTGAGCGCATGCCGTGTTTGGCTTTGTAGCCATACTTGTTTTGTGCCGTAATCGCCCCCGCACCGCCGCTGCCACAAAAAGAAATGCCAAAATCGGCATTCTCAGCCTTCATCACATCGCCCAACTTCATGTCAGCTGCCACGCCGGGCACGACAACAGCACGCCCGCCCGCTTTCTCAACGCCGGCCGCCACTTTCTGTCCTTTACCTAATCGATCGCCTATTACTACGGTTACCATATGTCTGTACCTCTCATGGTGGTGAAAATCAGTCGTTCTTAGCCACTTCAAAGTGGACGGAGAGCAGCCAGGCTTCTTCCGGCGGTAAATTGCCAAACAGATCCACGACCTGCTGCGCCAGTGCCATTGACGCTGGCGAGATCTCATCGAACAGATCCGCCTCCACCTCCGGCAGCCCTTCACCGGTTACCGATCGCAATGCCATTGCGCGGACATGCGAAGCCAGCATTTGCAGCTGTACCGCATTCGGCTTAATGGACCGCTCGGCAAACAGCGCGCCGATCTGGGTCATTACGCGATCCGCCAGGGCCTGAATCGTTTGCTGCTCGTCTTGTGACGCGTTCATCGCTACCGCTCCATTACACGTGCTCATCGTCTGCATCCCGTTACGCATTCAGCGTGATCACAAACTAAACAGAGTCCGCGCGGCTGTGGAGAACGACTTTTTCCGTTTCGAAGTGGAAATCCTGCACCTGAGCGTGATCGGTGCCGCAAAGTGGGGAGTGAACAGGGGGAGAATGGAGAGTCAGGTTATATAAAACAACAGGTTAGGCTGTCTTACCTGTGCGCAGTGATGCGCCTGTGAACACATAATGCGCGATGGCCGGTACTGTACCGCTGTCACAAAACCGACAAACAGTTACCTGCCATCACGTCTTAACAGAGAAACTTATGGCTTTTCCGCACCCGTCACCTGAACGCAGGCCTCGTTGCGCGTTGGGATAGCAGCAGGGGCAAGAGCGTGCCGTTTACGCTGGTTAATGGCCGCGACAATGCGCGCGAAACGCGCTTCATTGAGCCTGTAACCCCATCCCATAATCAGTGCCGCCGCGATGGCCAGCGTACAGGGCCAGATAAAGATCAACTGCCGCAGCCCCGCCAGCGTGGCATCCGATTGAAGGGCATTCGGCACATAGCCTATTTGTGTCAGCATCAGGCCCGGCAAAAACCCCGCCATGGCGGCAGAGATTTTACGGAAGAAGGTGTAGCCGGTATAGCAGGCGCCCTCTGCGCGGATACCGGTTTTCCATTCACCGTACTCGACGGTATCCGGCACCAGCGCCCAGTTAAGGCTGTTCACAAACGCTGTGCCGAAGAACGCCATACAGGAGAACAGGACGAACATTAGCGATGTGCTGCCCCAGAGAAAATTGCACAGATCGCCGACAGCCCAGAATACTAAACCACCGAGATACACCTGCTTTTTACCCCAACGTTTCACCGCAGCGGGCACCAGCAGCACACCGGCCAGAATACAGCCCATGCTGAAGAAACCCATCCAGGAGAGCAGACTGACATCGTTCAGCACGTACTGGGTGTAATAAACCTGAATCGCCAGCTTGATGTTGAATGCCGCCAGGGTACACAGGTTCGCCAGGCACAGCGTCCGCAAGGGCGGATTGTGAAAGATGGCGCGAAAGGCGGTTGCAACGCCAGGTTTGTGATGGGCGGGCGTGACCTCGACATAGCGTTCTTTCACGCCGCTGTAGCAAAGCCCCATGCACAGCAATCCGCCAGTGACAAAGACGGCAGCCGCCACCTGATAACCCAGCGCACTTTTGCCCACAAACAGCGACTGGATGGGCATAAAGCCTACGGTACAAACCAGCAATCCTAACGTGGCCCCGCCCTGCCGCCAGGCGGCAAGATGAGCGCGCTCGGTGGGATTCCTGGTGATGGCAGGCACCATTGCCCCGTAGGAACAGTTCATCAGACTGTAAAACAGGCCAAACAGCATAAACAGCGCGGTGGCGACAGCCGTTTTACATGTCAGGCTGAGGTCATGCGCCACAAACTGCGCCGCCGCCACCAGCGCGACCGGCAGCGAAAAATACAGGATAAACGGCCTGAATTTTCCTTTTGTGCCAATTGTCCGCCGTGAATCCAGCACGATGCCCGTAAACATATCGGTAAGGGCCGTAAAGAATTTGGCGACGAGGAAAATCATGCCGCCATACCAGGCCGGCATCCCCAGTTCATCGGTGTAAAACTTAAGTAAGTAAAGCGTCCCGATAGCCAGCATCAGGTTGGAGCCGAAATCACCGATGCCGTAAGCAAACTTCTCACGCAGAGGCAGTTTCAGCGTTAAGGGATCAGAACCTGTGTTCATAACGGATCCTTATCACAGAGCCAAATCAGTGCTGACGCTTACGGGCGTCAATCTCGTCAATGATGCGGACATACATCTTTTCATTGAGGTTGTAGAAACACCCCATGGCCACAATCGTGACCACGGCTAACGCACCGGGATAAATAAACATCAGTTGCTTCAGGCCCTCGACCGTACCGGCGCGCTGGACAACGTTAGGCACGTAGCCAATCTGGGTCAGCATCCAGCCGGGGAAAAAGCCCGCCAGTGCCTGTGAGACCTTACGGAAAAAGGTGAAACCGGTATAAACCGTGCCTTCAGAACGCACGCCCGTCCGCCATTCCCCGTATTCGACCGTATCAGAGACTAAAGCCCAGTTAAGACTGTTCACAAAGGCAGATCCAAAAAAAGCCAGACAGGAAAACACGATGAAACTGACGGAACCGCCCCCATAGCAATAGTTGAGCAGATCGCCCACGACCCAAATCAGCAAACCGCCGATATACACTTTTTTCTTACCAAAGCGCCTGACGGCGCCGGGCATCATAAAGACACCGATAAAAATGCAGCCCATGCTAAAGAAGCCCATCCATGACAGCAGGATGGGATCGTTCAGAACGTACTGGGTGTAATAGACCTGAATCGCCAGCTTGACGTTGAACGCCCCCAGTGTGCACAGGTTGGCAATACAGAGAATAAACAGCGGACGGTTACCCGCGATAGCGCGGAAGGAGGCTAACAGGCCCGGGTTTTGCGTGGGGTGGGCAGACGGCTGTTCGACATAGCGCTCCTTTACACCGGCATAGCACCACCACATAAAGAACAAACCAAATGCCGAGAAAAGTGTGGCTGCAGCGATATAGCGGAACTGCGCGCTGCCTTCTGCCAGGTTCATCACCGGCACAAAACCCACAGTACAAATCAGTAACCCCAGCGTTGCACCGCCCTGCCGCCAGGCGGCCAGGGAGGCGCGCTCATCAGGATTTTTGGTGATGGCGGGCACCATCGCCCCATACGAACAGTTCATCATGCTGAAGAACAGGCCATACAACATAAACAACACCGTGGCGACGACCGCTTTACCGGTGATTTCAAACGGCGTACCGATAAAGTTGGCGACAGCCAAAAGCGTGACCGGAAACGCGGCGTACAAGACAAACGGCCGGAACTTCCCTTTCGGGCCAATCCTGCGCCGCGAATCCAGCATGATGCCCGTGCCCATATCGGTAAACGCCGTGAAGAATTTGGCGACCAGAAAGATAATTCCGCCGTACGTTCCCGGCAGCTCCAGCACATCGGTATAGAACTTCAGTAAGTAAAGCGTCCCGATATCTAACAGGATGTTAGAACCCAGATCGCCCATGCCATAGGCCACTTTTTCCCGGAACGGCAACCGCAGCGTCGCAGGCTCGCCGGCAGAAGATACAGTTTGCTGATTCATGATGGTTCTCCGGTTTACCCGCCCGCCTGGCGGGTAACCTTGCTCAGGATGAAGGGGAAGCGTTTTGCTGCTGTGTTTCCGCTTGCTGCTGTGTTTCCGCGCGTATCGCCGCAACTTTTTTGCCCAATACCCACTGCATAATCGCCAGCAGGCCAAACACCGGCACCAGTACCGACCATGCCGGAATCGCCAACGCCCCCTTGATCAGCATGGCGCCGGATGCGATCAGCAGCAGGAGCACCATCAGCCGGAAAGTGCTGACAGAGATGCGTTGGTGAACATACTGGCCCACCAGCGAGCCCAGGATCATGGTGGGCACGCAGAACAGCACCAGCTTGACGGTTGACAGCGTTAAGATGCCGCTGGTCGTCAGGCCGCCAATAATGGCGATGTTACTGGCGGTAAAAAACGCATTGAGCGTGCCACGAAACGCCGCCGGAGCCAGATTTCTCAACATGCCATAAATCACTACCGGCGGGCCGTTGGTCGCAAAAGCCGACCCCAGAGCGCCGGCGATGATGCCCGTCGGCACCACTAGCCAGTTTTTGTCACAGACGGGCAGACGAGGAACAAACAGGCTGTAAAACGCGTACAGGATCAGGAAAGTGCCCAGCCCGGTTTTCATGATGTTGTCCGGGAAACTGGCGAGCGCATAAATCCCCAGGGGAATGCCGGCAAAGGAGAACAGGATAAGCACCAGCGCAGATCGCCAGTGGGTTTCGTTACGTGACAACCAGGTGGCATATAACGCAGTGGCTGTCCCGACAATGACCGACATAGGTGCCGCCATTTTGACCGGCAGCAACAAGGTGATCAGCGGCATCGTCACCAGTGCGCCACCAAAGCCTGCGCAGATACCGATGAAGGTATACAGGAACATGATGGCGATGATGATGCAGACAACCTCAATACTCAGCTCAAGCCCGTCGGGAGTAAAAAGCGTGAAGAAATCCATACCCTTTCTCCTTTATCGCGTCGAACCGGCACTGTCGATCAGCCGTAATGAGGCAAATAACGCCTGCCATTCACTTTCAGCCCGGTAAAAGACGGGCGGCTGACCAAGCGGTGCGTCCACCGTGATCTCGCCACCGCTGGCCGCTTCACCGGTCCAGAGGTTTATCCAGCGATCCTCCGGCAGATAGAGCGTCCAGTCGTGGCGGCCCTCTTCATACACTGGCGCGACCAGCAAATCACGACCAAACAGGTACTGGTATTTCAGCGAGTAGGTGCGGGCATCCGCTTCATAGTGCAGAAAAAGCGGCCGCATAACAGGCAGACCACTGCGGGCATTCTGCGCCACCGCCTGCCTGATGTAAGGCTTTAAGGAAGTAAAGATCGTCGACATACGGGCAAAATGCGCCATGGTTTCGTCATCGCTGTCAAACTGCCAGTTATCGCCGGGACGGTTACCTTCATGGGTGCGCATCATGGGCGTAAAGGTGTTGAAATCACACCAACGCAGCAGCAGTTCTTTGCTCCGTTTCATGCCGTAGAGCGTGGTATAGCCACCAATGTCACTGTGATGCAAACCGTGCCCACTCATTGCCAGCGACAAGGCGGCAGGAACTACCGACGCGAGGCCATCGTCCAGACTCCAGTCAACGTTTTGATCCCCGGCCCACATCATCACGGCGTATTTCTGACTGCCGGTATAACCCGCGCGCATAAAATAGAGCGTTTCGCCGAGCTTGCCGGTTTCTGCCAGCGCGTCGTAGTTACATTTTGCCCACAGCGCAGGCCAGGCATTATGCATAATCTCGGCATGGACACCGTTATGCAGAACCGTATCGGTTGGGAGATATTCGCCAAAATCCGCCATCCAGCCGCCACAGCCCAGGCCGATCAGATTTTGTTTGATAACCTCTTTGAACCAGTTATAAGCATCAGGATGAGTCAGATCGACAACGCCCGCATAGAACTCACCAAATTCAACATGGTAGTCCTGACCGGAAGCCGTTTTGGTGAGATAGCCGTGCCGGGCGGCCTCGTCGCACAGAGGGCGATCGCTGGCGACATAAGGATTGATATAAGAGAGAAACTGGACGCCTTCGGCTTTCCATTGCTGAATGCGTGTATCCAGTTGCGGATAGAGTTCGCTGTCCCACTGCCAGTTCCACATGACACGTTTGCCAAACGACGTCATGCGAATACCGGACCAGTCCTGAGCCCAGATACCGTTAACCTTCACACCCGCCTGACGCATCTTGTCTAACTTCTGCTGACACACGTCGGTGCCGCCCTGAATGCCCAGAATCACGCCATCGTAAACCCAGTCAGGCAATTCAGGCTGGCGGCCCAGCAAGGCGCTCAGTTTTTCCAGCAGCGCAATATAGCTGTCGGCGCATTCAAAGCGTAACGTCGCGCGGTTTTCCCAGAACGCCAGTTCGTGATAATCGGGTGCGCTGAAGTCAAAATTCATGTAGCCGCTGTTGTCCACATGGCAGTAATACTTCTGGCTGCTGACGAAGGTGGGCTGAGGGAAAAACGTCCAGTAATAATCGCCGCCGGCATTCTCCGCACAGTCCGCCTGCCAGGTAACATAACTGTTTTTATTCCGTCCGACGCCCTGCTCACTGGTCCAGAGCGGGAACGGTTTCCCGCGCAGGTCAAAACAGGAAAACTGTTCGCCGCAGCCGTAGATGTGATCCGCCTGCTGCGCTGCCAGCCGTAGCCAGATGCGGTTATGACTGTCGGCGTCATTATTTAGCGTGAGCAGTAAACGCCCGCCGGCATCCAGCCCAACCGTCAGCGTGGCGCTGATGACGTTGCCGCGCGAGAAACGAATGTGCCAACAGTCGGCCTGCGACGTCATGGTGGCCTCAGTCAGGGCCAGCTTTTCATTCAGCCGATCTTTGATACTGAAGTTGCCACGAAACATTTTAATGTCGGCCCGACCGTGCCCCATCCACAGACAGGGCGCTTCCGGGCTGTGGCTCAGAATAACGCGGCCGTGATAAACCAGTGAAAAGCCGTTATCAGTGGCAGTGAGTTTTACCCCTGCCGTTTCAAGATGTTGTAAGTGCATACTGGCCTCTTAGTTGTAGGGTAAGGCGGTAAGGTGATCTTTATCCGGGGCGATCGCAGCCAAGGGTGAAGGCCAGCCGATGCGTCGCCTGCGGTGCGAGCCAGACCAGATCAACGCCGGAGTTAAACGCATCAGGCGGGCAACTCATGGGCTCGGTTGCCAGCCCGGTGCGGCCCAGTTTTTCGCCGGTGTAAATTTGCAGCCAGGGCTGATCGCTACGTAAGTAAACAGAAAGGGACGGCTTCCGGCTGGTCAGGCGCACTTCCCACTGCTGGCCGTCCGTGCCTGTGCGAAGGCTGTCATCAATTTGCGTTGCGCCGAGCAGACGTGGGGAAAGGAAATCGCCTTGCGCTATCGCGGCAGGCAACGTGAGCAGGCACTCGTCCAGCGGCATTCTGTTGCAGGTCAGATACGGGTGCGCACCTGCGCCATAAGGAGCAGGTTCACGTCCTGTATTTTGACTGTCGAGCGTCACCAGCAGGCCCTGCATGGCATCCAGCCGGTACGTCACCGTTGAAACCAGGGCAAACGGATACCCGTAGCTGGGCGGTAAAAAGATTGTCAGCCTCGCTGTGCTGTCGGTATGTTCCGTAATCTGCCAGTCACGCCACGCCAGCAAACCGTGAATGGCGGTTCCCCCTTCGTGATCATTGATCGGTAAATGAAGCCATTTACCGTTATGGTACCAGGTGCCCTTCGCGACGCGATTGGGCCAGGGAATCAGGACTTTCCCCATGTGCGCCAGCGGCAGGGTTTCAGGGGGATGGGGGAGCACCAGATGCTGACCTGCGTATGTCAGTTCAGCCAGACCCGCGCCCACGGTGACAAGGGTGGCCTGATAGTCTCCGGCACGCAGTACAAGGGTTTTTCCGCTGCTGTGCATAGCTGGTACTCCCGTCTGTTTTGGAATTATTTTGCGTTACAGTCCAGTAATCCGGCGGCGACAGCGGGAGCCAGGCCCGGTGCCAGCGGAAGGCGTGGGATGACCAGGCAATGCAGCAGGTGGTAGATATCCTGTTTGCCGTCCCAGACTTTGGTCGTCACCTTGTTTTCGCAATCCAGTTCCTGCCACCAGGAACCGTTTTCGAAGTCCATCAGGTAGGTCATGCAGTAGTCCCACCACTTCTGATACCAGGCTTCGTATTGCGCCTCACCGGTGACGGTATACAGCGCATAGGCGGTTCCCATCGCTTCGACGATAGGCCAGCGTACCCGCTCGCGCACCACGGGCTTGCCGTCCCAGTCCACGGTATAAACGAAACCGTCTGCACCATCGGGCGCCCAGGCATCACGCAGGGTGGCGTGAAATAACCCTTTGGCATCTTCCACTAACCAGGCCGGTGGGGTTTCAAAGCGCGCTTCAAGCGCGGCGTGCAGATGCAGCATCAGTCGCCCCCACTCAATCCAGTGGCCGGGCGTGCCACCATAAGCACGGAAGCGGTGGGCAGGGTTGTCTTTGTTGTAATCGCGCAGTGGCGTCCAGTGCGTGTCAAAGTGTTCATTCACGCGGTAATTATTTTGACGCGCGACATCATGGATGATTACGGACGTGACGCGCAGCGCGCGATCCAGCCATTTCTTATCGTGCGTGACGTCATACACGATCAGGAACGCTTCAACGGCGTGCATATTGGCGTTCCCTCCCCGGTAGTCTTCGGTCTTGCTGAATGCCTCGTCCCAGGATTCCAGGCACATCTGCTCGTCTTCACTCCAGAAGTAACGTTCAATGACCTTGATCGCCTCATCCAGCAATGGACGTGCCGCCGGATGACCGGTGGTAACGGCGCTGGCGGCGCCCAGCAATACAAAAAAATGCTGGTAGCCCTGCTTGGAGGCATCGAGAACGCCTTCATCGTTGACGCAGGCGTACCAGCCGCCATATTTTTTATCGCGAAGCGCACCGTTTAACGCATTGATACCATGTTCAACCAGTTGATAAGCCCCGGGCCGCCCCATTGAGGCCGCCACCGCATAGACGTGCAACATGCGGGCGGTAATCCACAGGTGCGTTCCCTTATCGGGTTTGACCTGACCGTTATTACCCAGCCAGCCAAATCCGGTTGGCACCGCCGCATGCTTGCCAAAACTGAAAATCCGATCGGTTTCCTGTTCGAGCCAGCGATTGTGGCTTAAGGTGTTAAACCATTTCATCTGCTTCTCCCTATTAACGTTTCGCCATCATTTCATCTACGATCTCGCCCAGCCGTTGCAGTCTGGGAACAGAGATATCCCGCAGCATCAGGTCGGTATCGGGCAAACCAATAACCGAAGACCAGACTGCGCGGCCCGCCAGGAATCCGGAGGCACCCGCCTGCATGGCGACTCTGACGGCTCGTGGGAATAATTTTTCGTCGATGCCAGAGGAGAGGATGACCCACGGCATCATGATCAAATCGTTAAGTTTCTGCGCGGCCGTCAGCAGGTCGGCTTGTGAACCTTTGCCGTACAGCGGCATTTCCACCTTATAAAGATCCGCTCCGCTGTTACCCAGTTCCTTCGCTGCAGCGAGGATCGCCTGCTCGCGATCGAAGCGATCGCCCCGGCGCGGCGGTCTGACAACGGGTTCGATAATGCTGAGCAGACCATGGCGGTGACAGCGCGCAGTGAAGGTATTCACCATATCGAGCCGCTGCTGTGCGTCTTCATCGCTGCGCCACAGCACCAGCAGCTTGAGCGCCTTTGCCCCGTCACGCTTGACGGCCTGAGGATCGACGCGGTGATCAATCTCCACACTGTCAACCGGCATGCCGTTGCCCGGGATAAACGCATCCGCCGCGACAATGATGCCGCAACCGGGCGACACAGCCCGCTGCTCCACAATCTGCTGAAAGCAAAATTGCTGATCCACCAGGATGGCGGAGGCATAAGGCGATAACACGCTGGCGGCATTCACTTTGAATTCGGTCAGAACCCGATCGCTGACCGGCTGTGGCGCATCCGCGGCGGCAAACATCAGCCGCATCGCTTCACGCTGATCCACAGCCAGCATGGCGAAACCACCTGATGGCCGGGCGATGTCTTTAAGGGTGTAATGAGTCATGTGCTTTCCTCTGATTAAGCGTCACAAGGGGTTGTCGAAGGTGAGAGGCCTGCGCTGGCGCGCACGTGTTCGAGAAGGGCGGTCCAGTCCTGACGTCCGCGTCCGGCGGCGCGCGCCTGGCTGTAAACCTCACGTGAGGCGGCCCCGAGCGGCATGGGCACATGCAGCTGGTTAGCCACATCCAGCGCGATGCCCAGGTCTTTATGAGCCAGATCGATCATAAAGGCCGGTGACAGGTCGCCTTTCAGCACCTTATTTGGCCAGGTCGTGGTGAAGTGCCCCTTCCCTGCTGGCGTGCCGTTCATGACCTGTAGCGCAACGTCCAGCGGCAGCCCCAGCCCTTCACACAGCACCGCCGCCTCTGCAGAGAGCGCATTCAGGGCGATACTCATGTAGTTATTAATCAGCTTGACGCGAATCCCCATGCCCGGTCCGCCAGCCACCACCACCTCATTTCCCATGGCCAACAGCAGCGGTTTTGCCCGCTCAATCTGTTGCAGTGTTCCGCCTGCCAGCAGCAACAGCGTGCCGGCGATAGCATGATCGGATGTACGCCCAACCGGCACGTCCATCATGCTGAAGCCGCTCGCCCGCATCTCGTTAATCATCTGGTCGGTCTGTAGCGGATGGATTGTCGACATATCGATCACCAGTGCCGAAGGCGACAGCGTGGTACAGACGCCCTGATCACCTGACAGGACAGCGCGCACCAAATCGCCATTGGGCAGCATGGTGATAACGAATTCAGCCCCTTCGGCGGCCTCGGCTGGAGAACGGGCAGCCTGTGCGCCTTTTTCCACTAACCTGGCAACCGCCTCGGGATTGACGTCAAACACCCTGAGCTGATAGCCCTGCTTAAGCAGATTGCTCGCCATCGGCGCCCCCATTTGCCCCAGTCCAATAAACGCTACTTCCGCCATACCGCTCTCCCAAACCCGATTAATGTCACATTTTGTCCGATATATGATTCTTACTGTCTTTTTCGGATCATATTTGTAATTTATGGTCAAAAAATTGACAGGTGTCACTTTTAAAACATTTGATGAAATTAAAATGACAGCACGAGAAAATGTCTGAGGAAGAGTGATGACGCGCATAGCTTGTGTAGGGATTACCGTACTGGATCGCATCTGGTACCTGGAAACGTTACCGCATCAGGGCGGAAAATATGTCGCCAGCAACTATCGGGAAGTCGGCGGTGGCCCGGCGGCCACGGCAGCCGTCGCGGCTGCAAAGTTGGGTGCGCAGGTAGATTTTATTGGCCGGGTCGGGGACGATGACACCGGGAAAAGGCTGCTGTCCGAGTTAAACAGTTACGGCGTAAATACACGTTATACAAAGATTTTTAACGCTGCCCGCTCCTCGCAATCTGCCATTCTTGTGGATGCTGAAGGCGAACGTATCATCGCCAACTATCCCAGCCCGGATTTACCCGACGAGGCCGACTGGCTAACGGAAATCGATTTTTCTCAGTGGGATGCCGTGCTGGCGGATGTCCGCTGGCATCAGGGCGCAAAATGCGCCTTTACGCTGGCACGCAGGTCCGGCGTTCCCACCATTCTGGATGGCGATGTGACGCCACAAAACATTGCTGAACTGGTAACGCTGAGCGACCACGCGGCGTTTTCCGCACCCGGTTTGCAGCGTCTGACCGGTATGGAAAGTGACGCCAGTGCGCTGAAAAAAGCACAAATGCTCACAAAAGGCCATGTCTATGTGACACAAGGCGTTCAGGGTTGCCTCTGGCTTGATGCGGGCACATTACAGCATCAGCCAGCTTTTCATGTCAGGGTGGTCGACACGACCGGTGCCGGCGATGTGTTTCATGGCGCACTGGCATTCAGGCTGGCCCAAAAGCCCGCCGTGGCGGAAGCGGTGCGCTTTGCCAGCGCTGTCGCGGCCTTAAAATGTACGCGCCCGGGTGGCCGGGCCGGTATTCCCGATTATGAGCAAACCTGTTCTTTTATGTCAGTTAATGGTTAAACTGACAGCCAAAGTGGTCTTCAGAGAGCAGCTCATGATCCTTACGGACGTAACCGGTAATCCTCGCCACGATCGTTTACTCAGCCTGATCGCCGAACGTGGCTACATGAATATTGATGAACTTGCGGTGCTACTGGATGTGTCGACGCAAACGGTACGCCGCGACATTCGCAAACTCAGCGAACAGGGATTGATTACCCGTCATCATGGCGGCGCAGGCCGCGCATCCAGCGTGGTCAATACCGCCTTTGAACAGCGCGAAGTCTCACAAACCGATGAAAAACGATCTATCGCTGACGCCATCGCTGACTACATTCCTGATGGTTCCACGGTGTTTATTACGATTGGCACTACCGTGGAGCATGTGGCCCGCGCCCTGATGAACCATAAGCATCTGCGGGTTATCACCAACAGCCTGCGGGTGGCACATATTCTGTATAAATGCCCCCAGTTTGAAGTCATGGTGCCCGGCGGCACGTTGCGCCCACACAATGGTGGCATTATTGGTCCGGTGACCACGGCCTTTGTGGCCAGTTTCCGGGCGGATTATCTCGTCACCAGCATGGGCGCCATTGAGAGTGACGGTGCGCTGCTGGAATTTGACGTCAATGAGGCCAACGTTGCACAAACGATGATGGCGCATTCGCGTCATATATTGCTCGCCGCCGATCATACTAAATTCCAGGCCTCGGCCGCGGTGGAGATGGGCAGCGTGGCGCAGGCGACAGCCCTGTTCACCGATAAACTGCCGGGTACGGCGCTGCAAAACCTGCTGAAAACCCATCAGGTTGAAGTGATCCTGGCTAAGCCGGGTGGCGATGAGGGGGCGGAATAATTAACCCCGGCAGTGCCGGGGTTAGCGTGGGTTTAGCGGAACTTCTTGTGGTTTTCGTTACGGATAGCAGCCAGTTTTTGCGCTTCTGCTTTGGCTTCATCCAGCTTGCCCTGCTTAGCCAGTGCATCGGCTTTATCAATCTGGGCAATCAAATCATCCATGCCTTTGTGAAAGTCTTTCATTTCCGGGCTGTCCGGTGCTTTGCCTTCCAGTTTGTCCGGGGTGCCTTTTTTGGCATCTTCGGCTTTGGCGCGCAAATCACTTAACATTTTGTGCAGCTGATCGGCGCTTTTCGCCCCATCCAGCGACTTGTAAATACCCGCCATCTCTTTCATATCGTGCTCAAGAGAAGCCGCACCGGCGGTGACATTAACAGATAACAAGGCAACAGCTAACAACGACATAAACGCTTTACGCATGCTCAGCTTCCTTTTTATTGTGAAAACGCTGCTTATAAAAAAGCGGAGGGTCGATGCCCTCCGCTTGCTATCGCCTACACAACTTAAAAGAGATTTTACTGTCCGGCAATATACATTTCGGGTAACAAAACAGAACCACACTGAATATTGCTGCGGGTTTCAATGTCATCGCCTACGGTAACAATGTTCCGCCACATATCGCCTAAGTTACCTGCAATCGTAATTTCACTTACCGGATACTGAATCTCGCCATTCTCCACCCAGAAACCGGCTGCGCCACGCGAATAATCGCCCGTGATGGCGCTGACGCCCTGTCCCATCAGTTCGGTCACGACCAGCCCGGTGCCCATCTGCTTCAGCATGTCGTTGAAGCTGTGACCCTGACCGGCGATGCGCCAGTTATGAATGCCGCCCGCGTGACCGGTGCTGGTCAGGCCCAGCTTGCGCGCAGAATAGCTGGTCATCAGCCAGGTTTGCAGCACGCCATCTTTAATGATGTCGCGGGCCTGTGTACGTACGCCTTCGCTGTCAAACGGCGTGGAGGCCAGGCCTTTTAACAGATGCGGCTGCTCCTGAATGGTCAGCCATTCAGGCAGAATCTGTTTGCCCATCGCATCCAGTAAGAATGTGGATTTACGATAGACGCTGCTGCCGCTGATAGCGCCGACCAGATGGCCGAACAGGCCGGTCGCGACTTCCGGCGCAAAAATGACCGGCGCTTTCATGGTATCGAGCTTACGCGGTGCCAGGCGCGACAGCGTCCGGCGAGCGCACTCTGCCCCAACCCAGTCCGCGCTCTTTAAGTCCTCAATGGCGCGGCCAATGGTGTACGCATAATCACGCTCCATATTGCCGTCCTGCTCAGCAATGACGCAGCTGGACAGCGAATGACGGCTGGAACAGTAGCTTTGCAGCATGCCGTGGCTGTTACCAAAGACTTTGATACCGACATGACTGTTAAAACTACCGCCTTCAGTATTGGTGATGCGTTTGTCTGCCTGCAATGCCGCCTGCTCTGCCTGTGCCGCCAGCTGGATAGCATAATCGGCATCGATCTCCCACGGATGGTAGAGATCCAGATCCGGTGCGTCATAAGCCAGCAGTTCGGCATCCGCCGGGCCGGCAAAGGGATCCGGCGAGGTATAGCGTGCAATATCAATCGCCGCCTGCACGGTTCGTTTAATGGCATCCGGGGTGAGATCGGTCGATGACGCACTGCCTTTGCGGTTTTGGTGGTAAACAGTGATGCCCAGTGCGCCATCACTGTTGAATTCGACGTTTTCCACTTCGCCGTAACGGGTACTGACACCAATACCGGTGGTCTTGCTCACCGCGACTTCCGCGCCATCCGTACTTGCTTTTGCCAGTTCAAGCGCCTGTGCAATTGCCTGTTCCAGTGCTTTTCGCTGTTCTGCAACTTGAGTTGATACGTTCATCGACCTGCCGTCTAATCTTATGGTTGAATAATTTGAGTCTATCAGAGTCAGAGAACAATTTCGCAGTCACCCGATAAACTGGTAGGATTAGCCTCTTTTTTTTGGAGCCAGATATGACTAAGCAGCCTGAAGAGTGGCTCGATGATGTGCCCGATAATCACGAAGAAGAAGATGAAGAGATTATTTGGGTTAGTAAGAGCGAAATCAAACGCGATGCTGAAGAGCTGAAACGCCTGGGGGCCGAACTGGTCGACCTGGGGAAAAACTCGCTGGATAAAATTCCGCTGGATGAGCGTTTGCGTACCGAGATTGAACTGGCGCAGCGTATTAAGAAAGAAGGCCGCCGCCGTCAGTTACAGTTAATTGGTAAGCTGCTGCGCAGCATCGACGTTGAACCGATTCGTACCGCACTGGATAAGCTTAAAAACCGCCATAACCAGCAGGTTGCGCTGTTTCACAAGCTGGAAATGCTGCGCGATCGCCTGATTGAAGAAGGCGATGAGGCGATGACCGACGTGCTTGCCCTTTATCCTCAGGCCGATCGTCAGCAACTGCGTAGCATGATTCGTAATGCACAGAAGGAAAAAGCGGGTAACAAACCGCCAAAATCTGCCCGTCAGATTTTTCAGTACCTGCGCGAATTAGCAGAAGCCGTCTGACCCTGGCGGTGATGTGCGGCTGAGCAGTGCCCAGCCGCAGGGTTTTCTCTCCCCTCGTTCGGGGAGAAAAGGATCGGCTACCGGTTAACGAGCCAGACGATCCAGCAGCTTCTGATGAATCCCACCAAAGCCCCCGTTGCTCATTACCAGGATGGAATCGCCCGGCTGCGCCGTTTTGGCGATCGTTTCTACCAGCGCATCAATATCCGCGCTGCAGTGCGCAGGCTGCATGCAGGCTTCTGCGACATCCGCGACCTGCCAGGGAATATGGCTCGGCTGGAACAGAAACACTTCGTCGGCACGCGCCAGTGACGGGGCAAGTTCATTTTTATTCACGCCCATTTTCATGGTGTTTGAACGCGGTTCGAGCACGGCCAGGATACGCGCCGTCCCGCCCACTTTGCTGCGCAGCGCGCTCAGCGTGGCAAGAATCGCGGTCGGATGATGGGCAAAATCATCATAGATCTTGATGCCGTTGACCTCGCCGCGCAGTTCCAGACGACGACGGGCATTGATAAAGCTGTCCAGTGCCTGGCTGGCATCCTCGGGTTTCACGCCAACATGACGGGCTGCCGCAATGGCCATTAAACCATTGTGCATGTTGTGTTCGCCGACCAGTGCCCAGTTCACTTCACCCACTTTGTTGCCGTCCAGCCAGACTTCCCAGTGTGAGGCGTCAGGCGTCAGTTTTTTCGCCTGCCAGTGACCGCCGTCGCCGACATGTTCCTGCTCGCTCCAGCAGCCCATCGCCATTACCTGCTTCAGGTTATGATCGTGCTCCGGCAGCAGGATCTTCCCCTGGCCCGGCACGATGCGCACCAGGTGATGGAACTGTTTCTGGATCGCCCGCAGATCATCAAAAATATCCGCATGATCGAATTCCAGGTTATTCAGAATCAGCGTACGTGGGCAGTAATGAACGAATTTAGAGCGCTTATCGAAAAACGCGCAGTCATATTCGTCAGCCTCAATCACAAAGAATGGGCTTTTTCCTAATTTTGCTGAAACATCGAAGTTGCCGGGTACACCGCCGATAATAAAGCCCGGTTCCAGACCACACGCCTCCAGAATCCACGCTGCCATGCCTGCCGTCGTGGTTTTACCGTGCGTGCCGGCCACGGCCAGCACCCACCGGTCACGCAGCACGAAATCATGCAGCCATTGGGGACCTGAAAGGTAGGGAATGTTGCGTTCCAGAACCGCTTCCACACAGGGATTACCGCGCGTCATGGCATTGCCGATGATGACCAGGTCTGGTTGAGGATCAAGCTGACTGGCGTCATAACCCTCTGTTAATTCAATACCTTGCTGTTCCAGCAGGGTGCTCATCGGCGGATAAACATTGGCATCTGAGCCTGTCACCTGATGGCCAAGGGAGCGTGCCAGCATCGCCAGCCCGCCCATAAACGTGCCACATATCCCGAGGATGTGAATGCGCATAAAAACGTCCATAACTCAAAAGTTCGGCGCACAGTGTAACCTCGGTTGCGAGCGGAAGAAACGGATTAGGACTATGGTTTTTGAAGTTCAATCGGCTAAACTGCGTACGCATCCGTCGGCAGTGAAGTATGCCGCTGCCACTCCATCGATGATTCAGGGAATGTGTTATGAAAACGTTGGGCGAATTTATCGTCGAGAAGCAACACGACTTTCCGCACGCTACAGGTGAACTGACGGCGCTTATCTCAGCGATTAAGCTGGGTGCCAAAATTATCCACCGCGATATTAACAAAGCCGGTTTAGTGGATATCCTGGGGGCCAGCGGCGTCGAGAATGTTCAGGGTGAACAGCAGATGAAACTGGATCTGTTCGCCAACGAAAAACTCAAAGCCGCACTGAAAGCGCGCGGTATCGTTGCCGGTATCGCTTCTGAAGAAGAGGACGAGTTTGTCATCTTTGAGGGCGAGGAAAACGGCAAGTACGTGGTCTTGATGGATCCGCTGGATGGATCATCAAACATCGACGTTAACGTCTCTGTCGGCACCATTTTCTCAATCTATCGTCGCGTCAGTGAACCCGGCACACCGGTCGTCGAAGCGGACTTCATGCAGCCGGGCAACAAACAGGTCGCGGCCGGTTATGTGGTTTACGGTTCGTCTACCATGATGGTTTACACCACCGGTTGTGGTGTACACGCGTTTACCTACGATCCGTCACTGGGCGTGTTCTGCCTCAGTCACGAACGGATGACGTATCCGGAAGTGGGCTACACCTATTCCATTAACGAAGGTAACTACATTCGTTTCCCGCAGGGCGTGAAAAAATACCTGAAATTTTGTCAGGAAGAGGATGTGGCAACGCACCGTCCTTACACCTCACGCTACATCGGTTCACTGGTGGCGGATTTCCATCGTAACCTGCTGAAAGGCGGTATCTACCTTTACCCCAGCACGGCCAGCCATCCGAAGGGTAAACTGCGCCTGCTGTATGAGTGCAACCCCATGGCCTTCCTGGCCGAGCAGGCGGGCGGTAAAGCCAGCGACGGGCAAAACCGTATTCTGGATATTCCCCCCGTAACGCTGCATCAGCGCTGCCCGTTCTACTGTGGCAACACCGCCATGGTGGATGACGTAGAGCGCTTCCTGGCAGAGTTCCCGGAGTGTCGTCAGGGCTAAACATAAAGGGCGCGGGTGTCGCGCCCTTATTTTGTCTTATGCCTGCTGAAGCCGGAACAGCGCCATAGCAGCCTGCAACTGCTCTGACTGCGCCTCCAGTGAATGCGTGGCGGCGGTGGCCTGCTCCACCAGCGCTGCGTTCTGCTGCGCCGCTTCATCCATCTGCGTCACCGCATGGTTGACCTGATCGATGCCCCGACTTTGCTCTTCTGAAGCCATCGAAATCTCTTTCATCAGTGCCGTCACGCGCATGACTTCACCCGCGATGTCATCCATGGTTTCGCCTGCACGCGTGGCCATTTCACTGCCCTCTTTCACCCGCGTCTGTGAATCGCTGATCAGCGTGCGAATCTCTTTCGCCGCGCTGGCACTGCGCTGCGCCAGGGTGCGCACCTCATTCGCGACGACGGCGAAACCGCGCCCCTGTTCACCGGCACGTGCCGCTTCCACGGCGGCGTTTAACGCCAGAATGTTGGTCTGGAAGGCAATGCCGTCGATCACGCTCAGAATATCGCCGATGCGATTGGCGCTCTCGGTGATCTCACGCATTTTTTCCATCACGTAGTTCACCACTTCCGCCCCGCGATCGGCACTGTCAGAAACGGCATTCGCCAACTGGTGAGCCTGCTGCGCGTTACTGGCGTTCAGACGAACCGTTGCGGTCAACTGTTCCATACTGGCCGCCGTTTGCTCCAGCGACGCGGCGGATTCTTCGGTACGTTGAGAAAGGTGAACGTTGCCCGCCGCCAGCTCGCGGCTGCCGCTGTCGATTTTCAGCCCGGCCTCACGCACCTTATTCACCGAGTCACGCAGAGCCTGCTGCATGCCCGCCAGCGCATTGTTAAGACGACCCAGTTCGTTGTTGCCCGCCAGCGGCAACGGTTGAGACAGATCGCCCGCCGCCACCTGCTCAAGGTGAATAATCGCCTTGTTCAACGGCGTCAGTAACATGCGGCGCAGCAGCACCCAGGCCAGTACCAGCAGCAGCACGGAGAGCCCCACCGCCACGGCGATCAGCACTTTCATCATGATTTCATTGCGCTGAGCTTCAACTAACTGTGCCTGGGTAATTTCGTCGGCTTTCGCGCCAAAGGTCTCAACCGCTTTGGTGTACTTCGCGGATAAAGGCTCCAGTTTACCTTCCAGCAGTTGGTAATATTCATCGTTATACTGCTTGTCGAGCGCCTTCATCATCGGCAGGATGCCCTGATCAAGGTAATCCTTATAGCTTGATGCAATGGCATCAGCCATGATTTTGCCTTCCGCCGTCACGGTTCCGGCATCCACAAAACGTTTTAAATTGCGCTGAGAGGACTCGACATCGGCCTGCGCCGTTTTGGTGACCTGCGCGCCCTCATCCAGTAAACCAATCTCAATCTTGCGTACTGCAAGCGCGGCACTGGCACGCGCACGCATTAAATCGGCGTTACTGCGATACAGACTGTTTAACTCAATCCCCTGAATGCGGTTAATTACATCCAGCGAGCGGTTGCCCTTGTTGATTGCCACAATGCCCATCACACTCACCGCCAACAACAGCAGTGTCATGAATGCCAGCAACGCCAGCAACCCCGTGCGTAGTGATAACTGTTTCATCTTGATCGTTTCCGTATGAATAGTAAAAGGCGAAATAATTTCGACAACCCTTAAACGGAGAAAGTATCGGCATCGGGATTCGCAAACTTTAACGCCTGTGAATGATTAATCCCGTGCTTGCCGCTAACCTGTTAATGAAATTGAAGGTATTTTGTTAAGGAAACAAAGGGGAAATCGATGAAAAAAAGGGTAATGTTGATAGCGCTCTTGAGTTGTAAGCTTGCAGTGGCTGAGCAGTCCACCATTGATGTCACGTTAAATCAATGCCTTAATCAAGCCGATACCACGCTGGCCTTGATGCAATGTCAGGATACGGCAACCCAGCAATGGGACGCGGAAATGAACGCGCAGTACAGTGCATTGATGAAAAAATTAAGCGGAGAACCCAGAGAGAAACTGCGTATCGCCCAGCGCGCCTGGCTGCGTTACCGGGAAGCCTGGTTAGCGGTGAGCCGCAGCCAACTCAACACGCAGGGCACTCTCGGCCCCGTTGCGCTGGCCACCCAGAGCACCGCGCTGGTCCGCAATCAAACTCTACAGCTGCAATCTTTAGCCACTGGCAGTTGCGCGAACCCCGACGATTGTTGATTAATGTAACCCTTTAAAGTCAGTCATAACTGTCTTCATTCATTTTCAGGGAAAAACTATGGTTGCTTACGCCTCCACGCTGATCTTGATCTGCCTTGCTGTACTGAGTTACTTCGTCCATAACACCGCCGTGACCCTGTCCAT
Source organism: Pantoea sp. SGAir0183 (assembly GCF_043545505.1). NCBI lineage: Bacteria > Pseudomonadati > Pseudomonadota > Gammaproteobacteria > Enterobacterales > Erwiniaceae > Pantoea > Pantoea sp. SGAir0183. Next base: position 549,803 of record NZ_CP028053.1, on the reverse strand, counting down.
TCTGATCCTGCTGATCATCAAAATGACACCGCTGTCGCAATTCTTTCCTTATGTGGAAAAACAGGGCATTACAGTGGGCATTATTATCCTTACCGTAGCCGTAATGGCCCCGCTGGCCAGTGGTTCGCTGCCTGCGTCATCCCTGCTGAAATCCTTTGCCAACTGGCAGTCGATTGTCGCGATTTTGGTAGGCATTTTCGTGGCCTGGTTGGGCGGGCGCGGCGTGAGTTTTATGAGTGTACAGCCTTCCGTCATTGGCGGATTGCTGATAGGAACAGTAATCGGCGTGGCGTTTTTCCGTGGCGTTCCGGTAGGGCCACTGATTGCTGCGGGCATTGTATCCCTGTTTGTCACGGCCAAATAGCGTTGAGGAGCATTCTGAAACGCCAAAAAGGGGGCGTACTTTCACAGTCAGTTGGCTATAATAGCCGACACTCAACATACGACGACTGAAGGAATACCCGATGAGTTTGAACCAGGTGCCAGCAGGTAAAGACCTGCCAGAAGATATCTACGTAATTATTGAGATCCCGGCGAATGCCGATCCGATCAAATATGAAGTTGATAAAGATTCTGGAGCCCTGTTTGTGGATCGCTTTATGTCTACGGCAATGTTCTATCCATGCAACTATGGTTACATCAACAATACGCTGTCGCTGGATGGTGACCCGGTAGACGTACTGGTTCCAACACCGTACCCACTGGAGCCCGGCTCAGTGATCCGCTGCCGTCCGGTTGGCGTGTTAAAAATGACCGACGAGTCTGGCGAAGATGCCAAACTGGTTGCTGTCCCGCACACCAAACTCACTAAAGAGTACGATCACATCAAAGATGTGAACGACCTGCCAGAACTGCTGCGTGCGCAGATCACCCACTTCTTTGAGCACTACAAAGATCTGGAAAAAGGCAAATGGGTTAAGGTTGACGGCTGGGATAACGCCGAAGCAGCCAAAGCCGAGATCGTCTCGTCTTTTGAGCGTGCGGCGAAGAAGTAATTCTGCCCGGCTAACGCAGGTTTACCTGAGGTAAACCGTTAAAAAACACCGTCCAACTGGACGGTGTTTTTATTCAGACTTCCGACGCCTCATCACGCTTCAGCCAGTCTCCACTCTGGATACGCTGGCGACCCGCGACCGAACGCTGATAGACATAAAGCCACGCACTACCAAACGGCGTCTGAATCAGATGGCGTTTGTACTCACCACCTTTGGTCCGAAGCGCATCTAACTCGGCGAGAATAGAGGCATCAATTCGGTAGACTTCGCAATATACCGTTCCTTCGCCCGTGATCACGCCAGGATAGTGACCCAGACTGTAGAGTTCATAACCCTCAATCTGGTGATCACCCAACCATTGCGCATGTGTCATCCAGTGACTGTTTCCCTGTTTGCGCCGTAAACTGCCATAGACAATTATTCGCATTACTAAAACTCAAACTGATAGAGCAAATCAAGAGCCTGATCCACACCGGACACGGCTTCCAAATAGAGTTTGGGCATCAGTCGGTAACGTAAGGTTAACGTTGCCAGTGAATCAAAGATGCCAACCCCGTATTTTACTTGTAGACCCGGCAACACATAGCCACTGACCTGTACCTGCTGACTGTCGCCAACGCCGGTCGTATCAAGGGCAAGATTACTGACACCGAATGTCTCGCCGATTTTACCCACAACCTGCCCACTTTGTGCAACCCCTAAGCCGACTAACGCTGACGTTAACGCGTTACTGTCGCCGTCGCTATTCAGTCCCTGACCGCGTAACAGGTAAGAAAGGGCCTCCTGCTGTGACATCGCCGGATCGGAGAACACTTCCACTTTCGGTTCATCCGCCAGCCCCGTAACGCGCAATCCTGCCGTTACGCCATCCTCGGTCGCATCCGGATTACGAATCGCTTCCAGGTTGAGATAAGGCTGGTCTGGCGGGCCCGCAAACTGCAGCTCGCCTTTACGCACGATCAAGTCCTGACCGTAAGCATGGAAACGGCCGGATGGAATATTGATCTGTCCGTTGAGTCCCAGTCCTGATTTATCCTGGACCATTTTCAGATCGCCATTCAGACGGGCTTTCAGTCCAAAGGCCGACAGACGCACGTCGTTTCCAACATGAATGGTCAGGTTACTGTTAATCGGTATTGAGGCCGTTTTAGGCGCAATCGGTTTAAGGTTTTTATCCAGCATAACTTCATCAGACGATACGCCGACTGCGCTCTCAGGAACCTCCTGTACCGTGATACGTGCCCAGGGAATATCGACGCGCCCGTCAAGATTAAAGGCGGCTGGCGTGGCTTCAAATACCACATCCGGCGACACATCCATGCGCACCATTGGCGGCACCGTGACACGGACCCGGCTGCCTTTGGCGGCTACGCGCGCACGCCAGTTATCCAGTTGGCTCCAGTCCGCATCGCCGCTCAGGTTGATATTGCCCTGTGCGGTCTGTAGCAGGCCATTCAGCGTCGAACTCATGCCGTTAAACACCATGTTCAGACTGGCACTGGTCAGATCCACCGGCATGAAGTTGCCTTTCACATTCACATCTTTCAGACCCAGTTGCCCAAAAAGCTGCGGCTGCTGCACTGTGCCGCCCAGGCGCAGATCGCTGTTCAGCAGGCCTTTGATGCTCTCGCCCTGCATTAAGGCGGGATTGATCATCGCCAGCGAGATATTGCGGATATTCACATTGCCACCCAGCTCACGGCGCTGTTGCGGATCGGTAATCTGCACATTGCCATCCAGTTGGCCGTTATTGACGAGGCGAATCAGCCAGTCGAGCTGTGCACGTCCGTCCCGCAGTGCCGCATTGACATTAATTGTGTTAAACGCGATGGGCAGCGTATTGCCCTGCACATCCTGCGCGACTTTCACATTATTACTCTTCAGCGCCAGCGTCCCGACGGGCAGTTTGCCATCCGCCGTCCAGTTAACGCGGGCATCACCGCTGAACACGCCGCTCAGTTGGGTCTGGTCAGTCAGGAAGGGTTTTAGCATCGCCAGATCGAAGCGGTTTAATACCACATGAGCGTGACCGCTGGGGCCGGCTTCAATCGGTTCTGGCACACAAAGCTGCGCGTTGGGGTTTTGCCAGCAGTGCGGGCCGATTGACGCAGTCTGCTTCTGATTAACATAGTCGATCGCCATAGCGCGCGTCAGACGCCATTCCCCGGCGGGCGTATTAAAACGCGTATTGTTCAGGCTGCCTTTCCATGTCTCCGTCTGGCGGTCAAAGCTACCGTTCAGCGCGAGCTGACCCGATACCGGCTCGCCCTGCACGTTAAGTTTAAGCTGATGCTGCTTTTCGTCGCCATCAGCATTGAGCGTCAACAGATTAATGTTAAGCGCATCCTGCTTCAGTTGTTCAACGCGCAACTGCAGCTTACCGGCGATCTGGTCGCTGGAGCGTACATCGCTTTTCAGCGTTACGCGCCGGACCAGCAGTTGCTGCCAACGTAAGCCAGTGGCCGTCAGATCCGCCAGCAGCTGAGGGGCTTTCAGCGATCCGCGGGCTTTGATATCCCCTTTGACCACACCGCCCAGCCCCGGCAATGCGTTATCAAGATGGGGGGCATCCACGTTGGCATCCAGGTTCAGCGTTTCGCCCAGACTGCCTTTGATATCCAGATGATTGCGGCCCAGCGCAATCTTAATACCCGGAATATCCCACTGGTTGTAGCTGTTGCCCCGTAATGTTCCGTCCGCACTGACCGCGTTCTGTTTGACGTTACCCTTCAACATCAGTTGCGGCACACTCAGCTGCCAGCTGCCGCCATACAGGCTGCCGCGCGTAGTGATTTTACCCTCCAGTCTGGCTGGCCAGTCCGGATACTGGCGGGCGGTATTGATGCCCGCCAGCGTCAGTTCACTGCGCCAGCTGATGGCTTTGCTCCAGTCCACCAGCGCCGTCAGATCGATAGTGCCCTGTAACGCTGCCACACGCAGCTTGTCCAAGCTGAACTGTTCACTATTCCCTTTACCGTCCAGCGTAATCGTGGCAGGCGGCACCGCTTCGCCTTTCACCGCCGTGCGCAGCGACATCACGTAGTCGGTCGCCTTGCCTTTGAACTGATAGTCGAGATTGTCCGCCTGGTACTGAACCGCTCCGGTGAGCGGCCAGCGCAGTTGCGGACTGGTCAGGGTTAATGCCAGCGGAAGACCGGCAACAGCAGGCTGAGCGCGGGCATCCAGCTGCGCCCTGACCGGGCCAGAGAGGTTGAGCGCCAGCTTCAGCTCGTCACGCATCGCGCCCTGTAAGGTCAGACTCAGCTTTTCCCCTTTAACCGGATCAACATTCACATCGCCATTCAGGGCAAAATCAACGGGCCAGTTGTCTGCGAGCGTGGCCTGGCCGCTGCCGTTGAGCCTGCCGAGGTTTGAGTCCACGTCCAGCGTTTGCAGTTGTATATGGCGGTCAAGCGTTTTGGCCTTCACACGCAGCTGATTCACAACGATATCGGTATCGCCGGTAATGCGCAGTTGTTCGCCCACGATGTCCTGAACATCGATATCCAGCGGTAACTGGAAGTCCGGCAGTGTCGGTAGCAGGGGTTTGGCAAACATCGCCTGCAGCGTTTCGCCCAGCGGCTTCTCGTTTGGCTGCGGCTGCTGTACTTTCGGATCGACCACCTGTTCCTTCGCGACCGCTGCCGCTTTAGGCAGCGCAATTAACAGGCTTTGAATGTGGGTAGGATTCAGCGTTAACGCCCGCGCCTGCCAGTGTAAGCCGGTGGAAAAATCCACCAGCGAAATCGCGGTATCATCGACTTTCACACTGATGTTATGCAGCCCGACGTGGCGCAGGCTGATGGGGTACGGCGTACTGAGATTGGTCGCGCTGTTATCGTCTTCGGGTGCCGCCGCCGACGGCGTCATCTTTTTACTGTCAACGACCACACTGATATCTTTTAGCGTCAGGTCATCGACGCAGACCGACGAGTGCAGCAGGCAATTGAGATTTAATGCCAGATGGATATTGCCCGCGTTAACGCTGACGCCCGGCATGTCGTAACGCAGACCGCTGATCGTAAGATTACGCCAGCCGCCATCCACTTTGTTGATGGATAATCCCGGTACCCAGCGCGACGCGCCGTTTAACACTAAATGCAGGCCCGGCGTCGTACCAATCAAAAATGTCACGCCAGCCAACAACAAGACCAAAAAAATCAGAAAGCCAGTCAGGACCTTTTTCCAGCGCTTCATAGTTCAGGCCCCAATCCTACGTAAAATTGCAAACCGTGCTCCTCCCTGTCGCCAATGGGACGCGCAATATCAAACTTAATGGGCCCCACAGGCGATGCCCAGCGCACGCCGATACCGGCACCGGTTTTAATATCGCTTTGGCTGATGTCATTGACGGCCTCACCGGCGTCAACAAACACCGCGCCCCACCATTTTCCGCTGACGTTGTACTGGTATTCCAGTGAACCGGTGGCCATTTTTGAGGCTCCGGTCAGTTTGCCATCACTGTCACGCGGCGAGACGTTTTTGTACTTATAGCCGCGAATACTGCGGTCCCCCCCGGCGAAGAAGCGCAGATCCGGCGGCACCTTATCGAAGTCGTTGGTTTCAATCCATCCCACCGTGCCGCGTGCAATAAAGCGGTTCTTTTCGCCCAGCGTACGAATCCAGACGTTTTGCGCCTGCAGGATCAGGAAATCGACATCCGATCCCCAGGTGGTATCGGACACATCGACAGAATAACGCTGCGAGTCGCCCCAGGTCGGCATCAGGCCACCGCGTGAGCGCGTGCGGTTCAGACTGACGCCGGGATAAAGCAACATCGTGGTATTGGTGACATTCCCTTGGGTAAAGTGGTCAAGGCTCCAGCGCAGATTGACGGCCCTTTGCCAGCCACTGCTGCTGTCCCAGTTACGCGATACTGCCAGCGTGCTGGTATCCGCTTTGGTGTCGTTCAGATCGGTGCGTTTGAGCCCGCCTGAAAAAGTGTAGTACTGCTCCAGCGGGCTTTTGAGTAACGGAACTTTGTAGCTGAGATCCACCTGCTGCTCAGGCGCAGAAATATAGGCACTGGCCATCATGCTGTGGCCACGGTCGTTAACCCAGGGCTTTCTCCAGGTGCCTTTCAGGCGCGGCCCGACATCCGTCGAATACCCGACACCGGCTTCAACAATATTTTTTGCCCGAGGGGAAACGGCCGCATTTAACGGCAGGACTTTGGTTTTGCGTCCCTCTTTAAATTCCGGCGCGACGACCACCGACTGGAACCACCCCGTCGCCGACAGGCGGCGATTCAGTTCAGCCAAATCACGGGAACTGTAATAGTCGCCCTTTTTAAACGGCACCAGATTTTGCAAATAGGCGTCACGGATCTGTGAGCCCTGGAAGGTGACATCGCCGAAGCGGTAACGCGGTCCGCTATTGTAGTCGATATCCCAAAAGGCTTCGTGGCGCGCCACGGAAACGCCTAACTGACTTTTTTCAAATTCGCCATCGAAATAGCCGTTGCGCAGCGCCAGGTTGGTAAAGCCACTTTTGAATTTATCGTACTGACCATGATTAAGGATTGTGCCAACTTTAGGGCGGCCCTGGGCGATCCAGTTTTTATAGTCCGCATCGTTTTTCGCCTGACCGGTGACAATGATCGTACTACCGGCAATCTTTACCGGCTGGCCAGGCGTCACGCGCGCGATGAGCACCGGACGGCCACCTTGCGCAGGGGCAGGGCGTGATTCAAAGTCGATATCAGGCTCATAGTAGCCGAGCGCGCGAAGCCCTTCTTTGATAGCGGCCGATACGCGCGCGCGGAAACGGCCATCGTTGGTGACTTCGTCGCTGCTGATGGTCGACAGGCGTGCCCTGACGTTTTTTTGCAGTTCGCCGGTCAGCCCTTCAAGCTGTAGTCGAACCGGTGCCGCCCCAAAGGCGGGCGCGACGAGCAATAAGCCCGCCATGCAATAAACATAAAATCGTGGCACCTGTACTCCTGTCTCTCATGCCCGCCCCATTCCGCAGGGCGCGTGTTAATCCTTGTTGCCGTCACAATCGCAACGGCAACTTACTCATCATAGCCGCACTTTTTGCCAAAGGGCAGTCTGTAACGCGTTCTAAGTCAAATTGCGCATTATTGTCGGTAAAACGGACGCACGATACAACGACCTTGTTGTCCAGACAGGCCGCACGCCAGTAGACCGCTCTCCTGCATTACACATGCATCCTGAGCTGAAAACCTCATTATAAGCCACTGTTTGCCCTCTGGCGGCGGCCTCCTCGCTGCTGCTATAATCACCCACCGCAGGCATCCCGCCTGTCTTCATTTCTGCCCCTTTCCCCTTACAACCTTGTCGAACGGGCGCAGACATTTTTGGCACGGATAGCTCCTCTGCGTCGTACGTACAGGGAATAAGCGCCTCAACCGCACGCTGCCCAGGCCAAAAATGACAAGTGGATAACTCTTTGGATTACTTATGCTTGATAGCTTACTTGTCATTCTGCTACTGATCGTAATCAGTGCTTTTTTTTCTCTCTCCGAAATCTCGCTGGCTGCCGCCCGCAAGATTAAGCTGAAACTGCTGGCTGACGAAGGCAACGTTAACGCTCAGCGGGTATTGAAGATGCAGGAAACGCCCGGCATGTTCTTCACCGTGGTGCAAATTGGCCTGAACGCCGTCGCTATTTTGGGTGGTATCGTCGGTGATGCGGCCTTTTCCCCGGCATTTTCCGCCCTCTTCAATCGCTTTATGTCTCACGAACTGGCCGAACAGCTCAGTTTTATCTGCTCATTCACCATCGTCACCAGCCTGTTTATTCTGTTCGCCGACTTAACCCCAAAACGGGTAGGCATGATCGCGCCAGAAACCATTGCCCTGCGGATTATCAATCCCATGCGCTTTTGTTTACTGGTTATGCGGCCGCTGGTCTGGCTGTTTAACGGCCTGGCCAACGTCTTTTTTCGCGTCTTTAAGCTGCCGATGGTACGCAAAGACGATATCACGTCCGACGATATTTACGCGGTTGTGGAAGCCGGTGCGCTGGCTGGCGTGCTGCGTAAGCAGGAACACGAACTGATTGAGAACGTGTTTGAGCTGGAATCACGCACCGTGCCCTCCTCCATGACGTCACGTGAAAATATCGTCTGGTTTGATCTGCACGAAGACGAAGTCAGCCTGAAAACAAAAATCGCTGAACATCCTCACTCGAAATTCCTGGTCTGTAATGGGGATATCGACCACATCGTTGGCTATGTCGATTCGAAAGAGCTGCTGCTGCGCGTGCTGGGCAATCAGAGCATGGCGCTGAACAGCGGCGTGCAGATTCGTTCCGCGCTGATTGTTCCGGATACCCTGACGTTGTCTGAGGCGCTGGAAAGCTTTAAAACGGCGGGCGACGACTTCGCGGTCATCATGAACGAATATGCGCTGGTGGTCGGTATCATTACGCTGAATGATGTGATGACGACGCTGATGGGCGACCTGGTGGGTCAGGGCATGGAAGAACAGATTGTTGCGCGCGATGAAAACTCCTGGCTGGTGGAAGGCGGGACGCCGATTGATGATGTTATGCGCGTGCTGGATATCGATGATTTTCCGCAGTCGGGTAACTACGAAACGATTGGCGGCTTTATGATGTATATGCTGCGTAAAATCCCGAAACGTACCGACTTTGTGAAATTTGCGGGCTACAAGTTTGAAGTGGTCGATATCGACAGTTACCGCATTGATCAGCTGCTGGTGACACGGATTGATGAACGACCGCCGATGCTGAACGTGACGAAAAGCGAAGAATAGAAACACTCAGGGCGCCATCGGCGCCCTGTTTTTTTAGTTAAACTCTAGCTTGAGACGAACGACCTGGCGGTTAATTTCTGACATCACGCTCAGGTGCTGTTTGTCTTTGACCCGGGGGATCAGGACTTTACCTTTATCAAACTCAAACGCGCCCACATCCTTGATGTACAACCTTCCTTTAAACAGCGTTTTAACATATTTTGCTATCTGTAGCGGATTATAGCGCTGGAAGATTTTCATACTTCTTAACTCCTTAATTTTTAAGCACGCTTCACCGTTGCCAAATTCGGTACGGGTCCATGAAACGCGAATGCGAGATAAACTATAGAACACTCTGCTTACTTCGCACGACCAGAAATAACTTTTTTTACCGTGCTGACAGAACATTACAGAATACTCTGTTATTTACTTTTCACTATTCAGTATAAACCTTCGTTCGTTACAGAATTGTGTGGTTGATAACAAAGCTGACAGCTTTTTGAGACAGCCGCATCATCCCTGCTTACTATTACAGTTGGATGACTAACTGGTCTGATCACTGGAGAAAATAATGAGGCGTATCACTCTGGCCGCACTGGCCTTGTCACTGCTGCTTCCTGTAAGTGCGTTGGCCCATAATCTTGAGACGGGAAAACGCGTGCCGCCCGTGGGCGTCAATGACAAAGGCGAGTTGATCCTGGCGCAGGAAAAATTCAGCTATAAAGACTGGAACAGCGCGCAACTGAACGGAAAAGTACGTGTCATACAGCACATTGCAGGCCGCTCATCGGCTAAAGAGATGAATGCAGCGTTGGTTGAGGCCATCAAGTCAGCGAAACTGCCGCACGATCGCTATCAGACCACGACTATCGTGAACACCGATGATGCCATTCCCGGCACCAGCCTGTTTGTTCGCAGCAGCATTCAGAGTAATAAAAAGCAGTATCCGTGGTCGCAGTTTATCGTCGACAGCAAGGGCAATGTGCAGCACGCCTGGCAGTTGCAGCAAGGCGGATCGGCCATTGTGGTGCTGGATAAAAACGGTCAGGTGAAATATGTCAAAGACGGGGCACTGACGCAGCAGGAAGTCAAAGAAGTCATTACGTTGTTAAAAACGCTGTTAAAAGCACCCTGACAGGTGAAGTCGGGAGGCGAGTGCCTCCCGTATGACGTCAGAACAGCGATACACGGAAGCCCGGATTCAGGAAAGATTCACGCGGCGCATAATCCAGCGTTCTTCCCTGCCAGTCGTGCACGTGGGCACCTGCCGCGACAGCAACGGCATGACCCGCGCCGGTATCCCAGATATTGGTGGGTCCAAAGCGGGGATAAAGCTGGGCCTTACCTTCAGCGACCAGGCAAAACTTTAACGATGAGCCGGTTGCCACCGTCTGATGTTCCCCTAGCTGCTTCAGGTACTCTTTCATCTCATCATCATCGTTGTGGGAACGACTCACCACCACCAGCGGTGGACGTGCATCCAGAACGTGAATCGGCTGCTTTTCTCCGCCCTCTTCCTTCCAGGCTTTACCTTCTGCTGCCGAGTACATCACGCCCAGCGCAGGCGCGTACACCACGCCCATGATCGGTTTGCCCTGCTCGATCAGCGCAATATTGACCGTAAACTCACCATTGCGTTTGATAAACTCTTTGGTGCCGTCAAGCGGATCCACCAGCCAGTAGCGCTGCCAGTGCTGACGGACTTCCCAACCGGGCGGATCTTCCTCTGACAACACCGGAATATCCGGTGTCAGCCGTTTCAGGCCCTTCACAATCACATCATGCGCGGCCAGATCGGCTGCTGTGACGGGCGAATCGTCTGCTTTATGCGAAACATCAGCGGGAACCGAACCGTTATAGACCTGCATAATCGCGTCGCCTGCCTCACGCGCCAGTTGGCTTATTTGCTCTAACATTTGTCACCTCATGTATGCGAATGCTACGCGTTAACTGTTATGCCTGTTGGGGTACATTTTAGCAGCTTCATGCTCGCCCCTGGTTTCAGGTAAACATTTTGAATCCTTTTTCAGCTATATCAACACAATAGCCCACAATGGCAAAGACCTCTTTTCACGCTGACCTCTGCACTGATGTGACTGAAGCAGCACCAGTCAGGCTCAAAACGTTATTTGCATCACGTTTTAATCTGCCCTTTCATCAGCCTTTTACATTACTTTTGTAGCCTTGATCTTTTAACGTTGGGAGTGAACATGGTTAAGGCGGGAATGATGTTACTGGCACTGAGCGTTTCAGTTGCAGCACAGGGAGCCACCGTGGATTTACGCGTGCTGGAAACGACCGATCTGCACAGCAATATGATGGACTTCGACTATTACAAAGATACGCCCACAGAAAAATATGGTCTGGTGCGCACTGCGTCCCTGATCCATGCCGCGCGTCAGGAAGTCACGAACAGCGTGCTGGTGGACAATGGCGATCTGATCCAGGGTAGCCCGTTAGGCGACTATATGGCTGCGAAAGGGCTCAAACAGGGTGAAGTCCATCCCGTCTATAAGGCGATGAATACGCTGGATTACAGCGCGGGCACGCTGGGCAATCATGAATTCAATTATGGTCTGCCCTATCTGCAAAAAGCCCTGGCGGGCGCGCATTTTCCTTACGTCAATGCCAACGTTATCGATCTGAAGAGCGGTAAGCCGCTGTTTACGCCTTATCTGATTAAACCCACCACAGTGACCGATCGCGACGGCAACCCGCAGACGGTGAACATCGGCTATATCGGCTTTGTCCCGCCGCAGATTATGGTGTGGGATAAAGGCAACCTGCAGGGCAAAGTGCGGGTGGACGATATTACAGAAACCGCCCGGCGCTACGTGCCCGAAATGCGCGCTAAAGGAGCGGACGTGGTTGTCGTATTAGCCCATTCAGGGTTAAGCAGCGAGCCGTATCAGGCGATGGCAGAAAACTCGGTTTATTACCTCAGCGAAGTTCCGGGCATCAGTGCCATTATGTTTGGTCATGCGCATGCCGTATTCCCGGGGAAAGAGTTTGCGGGGATCAAAGGTGCAGACATTGAGAAAGGAACATTAAACGGTGTGCCTGCGGTCATGCCCGGCATGTGGGGCGATCATCTTGGTGTGGTGGATCTGGTGCTGAGCAAGGAAGGCGATCACTGGCAGGTGACAAGCGGTACCGCGCAGGCGCGTCCGATCTACGATATCGCGCATAAAACTGCGCTGGCTGCTGAAGATCCTGCACTGGTTAAGGTTCTGAAAGACGATCATGATGCTACCCGCACCTTTGTCGCCCAGCCTATCGGAAAATCTGCGGATGTGATGTACAGCTATCTGTCGCTGGTGCAGGACGATCCTACCGTGCAAATTGTGAATAACGCCCAGCGCGCCTATGTCGAGCATTTTATCCAGGGCGATCCCGATCTGGCGCACTTGCCGGTACTGTCTGCCGCCGCGCCGTTTAAAGCCGGGGGACGTAAAAACGATCCTGCCAGCTATGTGGAAGTTGAGAAAGGCAACCTGACCTTCCGCAACGCAGCCGATCTCTATCTGTATCCGAATACGCTGGTGGTGATGAAAGTCAGCGGCGAGCAGGTGAAAGACTGGCTGGAGTGCTCTGCGGGTCAGTTTAACCAAATCGATCCGACCAGTCGCCGCACGCAGCCGCTGATCAACTGGAATTTCCGCACCTATAACTTCGATGTGATTGACGGCGTGAGCTATCAGATTGATGTTACACAACCCGCCCGTTACGACGAAGAGTGCAACCTGATCCATCCGAACGCGTCACGCATTAAAGATCTTCGCTGGCAGGGAAAACCCATCGATCTTAAGGCGACCTTCCTGGTGGCAACCAATAACTACCGGGCCTACGCGGGCAAGTTTGCCGGAACGGGCGACAAATACATTGCCTTTGCCTCGCCTGATGAAAACCGCGCGATTCTGGCGGCGTATATCAGTGCCGAAACCAAAAAGCACGGTGAAGTGCGCCCACAGGCGGATAATAACTGGCGACTGGCTGCAATATCTGCCGCGCAGCCTCTTGATATTCGCTTTGAAACCGCACCCGGCGATAAAGCCACACACTTTATTCAGCAGCATGCGCAATATCCCATGAAGGCGACAGGGAATGACGAGACGGGATTCGCTCTCTGGCAGGTAAACTTACAGCAGTAGAGGGGTAAGGGCGGCATCGCACCGCCCTTTATCCTTACAGGATTTCCAGCAGCTCAACTTCAAAAATCAGGGTGCTGAATGGTGGGATGGACGCGCCCGCTCCACGCTCGCCGTAGGCGAGGTTGTGGGGAATCACCAGTTCCCACTTTGAGCCAACCGGCATCAGCGTCAGCGCTTCGATCCAGCCCGCAATCACGCCGGTGACCGGGAATTCCGCCGGCTCGCCACGTGCAACAGAGCTGTCAAACACCGTGCCGTCGATCAGTTTACCGGTGTAATGCACGCGTACGCGGTCCTGGCGCGAAGGTATCGGGCCCTCGCCCTGCGTAATCACGCTGAACTGTAAACCTGACTCGGTGCTGCTGACGCCTTCACGCTGAGCATGGTCCTGCAGGAAAGCCTGGCCTTCTGCGGCCATGGCTTCCACGCGCTCACGACGCACGCTTTCCGCACGCTCATGTACTTCACGCAGGGCGCGATGTACCACATCGACAGGCACCGCAGGTGAGTTCCCTTCCAGCGCGTCGCGCAGGCCCGCGAGCAGTGCTTCTGGCTGCAGCCCCTGCAGACCAGATTCCAGCAGCTGCTGGCCAACCTGTAAACCAATACCGTAACTTGCTTGTGCTTCGACGCTGTCGAAAGAAGGGGTAGTCATCTTCGTTCCTTTCACTCTCGGATATAGTAAGACGGGCAGCATAACAGCGCAGGCCGCTGGCGTAAAATCCGCAGCGCTACAGATGACTTTTGTCGGCGAAAGAGAAACAATACGCAGGTCAAATTTACCAATGCTGGCAGGCACTTCGCGTCCACATTGCCCATACTGTATAAGTGACAAGTTCCCCCTTGTCAGTGGCACTATAAGAAAGAGAGAGAATATGGGCCAGATAGCCCCTCGTCGCCGCAGGACGCATGCACTGCGTATTTTAACCCGGTTACAGAACTTACTGCCGCAACGAACGCGGTCGCAAGGTGCCGGAGCGGAGGAACCCGATATGACTTCAGACGTCCCGTCTCGCCTGCCCAGCTGGCTGTATCGCCTCTGGCATTTTACAGACGATATTCGCTGGATGGACCCGCTCCCGGCTTTCCACCGTCGGGGGATCGTCATTGCCGTCATCATACTGCTGCTGGCCTTTCTCTGGCCCTCCAGTACGCCGCAGTATCCGGTCGAACGGCCTGTGACACCTTCGGCCGAAAAAGACGTGCCGATGCAGGCGGATATCTACGATAACAAACCGTCTCGCTCCTCTGCACAATCCGAACCGAAGGCGGACACGCAGGGTGACTGGCACAGCTATCAGATTGCCGCCGGACAAACGCTGGCACAGCTGTTCCGCGACAATAATCTGCCGGTCAATGATGTGTTTGCCATGGCACGCGTTGAGGGCAACGATCAGCCGCTCAGTACGCTGAAGCAGGGGCAGCAGGTGAAGATCCGTCGGGATGCGAATGGCGTCGTTACAGGCTTAACGCTGGAAGGCGCTAACGGTCCTGTCCTGTTTACCCGCCAGCCGGACGGCAGCTTTTTACGTGTAGAATAAGTCCTCCCCGGTGGCGGTCCGTCACCGGTTGCGCCCTTCATGGCCGTCATTTTATTTGCCCGCCCGGTTTCCGGGCAGACCAACCGCAACGCAAGCGGATAGCCGCTTCAGCACAGATGACGGAGCGTGGTCGCTGATGTCGCGTCGTCACCCTGATGCGCTGAGGGTTTAGCCGCACATATCATCGTCACCTTTTAATCGGCAAACAGCGCGTTGATCGCATGAGGACCGGGCTGTCCGGTACACCTTTATGTGATGGTGAAGATGCGGGTGCCGAGTGAAGAGGGATGTGGCCGGGCAGAAAAAGAAAGGGTATTAACGACTGAAAACAAAAACGCCGACACAAGTGTCGGCGTTCAGGTGCGGCAGGCTAATAAAAATTAACCTGCAACCACGTTCACGATCAGTTTCGCGAATACTTCGCTGTGAACCTGGAAGTCCACTTCGTGCTCACCGGTGGTGCGCAGAACGCCGTTCGGTAAACGAACTTCGCTCTTAGCAACGTCAACGCCAGCTGCAGTAACAGCGTCAGCGATGTCGCGGGTACCGATGGAACCGAACAGTTTACCTTCATCGCCTGCTTTAGACGTGATGGTAACAGTGCCCAGTGCGTTGATTTTTTCTGCGCGCGCGTTAGATGCTGCCAGAACGTCAGCCAGTTTGGCTTCCAGTTCTGCACGGCGTGCTTCGAAGAATTCAACGTTTTTCTTGGTAGCAGGAACAGCTTTACCCTGTGGAACCAGGAAGTTACGAGCGTAGCCCGCTTTAACGTTAACCTGATCACCCAGGCTGCCCAGGTTTGCTACTTTATCAAGCAGAATAACTTGCATTACCTTATCCTCTTAAAGTCGTTAATGGACAGTTGCCGATTACTGATGACGATCAGTGTACGGCAGCAGAGACAGGTAACGCGCGCGCTTGATAGCACGAGCCAGCTGACGCTGGTATTTTGCGCGAGTACCAGTGATACGGCTTGGTACAATCTTGCCGCTTTCAGTGATGTAGTTTTTCAGCGTTGCGATATCTTTATAATCGATCTCTTGAACGCCTTCCGCGGTGAAACGGCAGAACTTGCGACGACGGAAATAACGTGCCATTTGGCTAGTCTCCAGAATCTATCAATTCAATCTGCTCGGCATGTAACACCATTTTACTCTGACCATTTCGCGCCTGATGGCAGCTAATAAAGCCTTCGAGAATGAGTTGCGTGCCGACCGTTATATGTTGAGTAATCACCTGATGGGCGCTGCCGCTAAGAATAACAGGCATTCGACACCAGGCTTGCCGGTGAAATCCGGCTTCCATCTGCACCGAGTTGTGCTCAAGCACGAACTGACAGTGCGGAATTCCTGACGGGCTAATTTTTCGAACTGGCGTCTTACACACGGTGCCAGACAGGCGCAGCCGATTAACCGTCACGATGGATTACTCTTCAGAATCCCCAGCATCTGAGTCATCAGCGGATTCGTTAGCAAAATCTTCGCGGCGCTCACGACGCTCGTCTTTCGCTTTAACCATCGGTGATGCTTCAGTTACCGCGTTTTTAACGCGCATAACCATGCTGCGGATAACGGCGTCGTTGAAGCGGAAGTTCGTTTCCAGCTCGTCAATCACTTCCTGCGGCGCTTCTACGTTCATCAGAACATAGTGTGCTTTGTGCAGTTTGTTGATTGGGTAAGCCAGCTGACGGCGGCCCCAGTCTTCCAGACGGTGGATCGTGCCTTCTGCACCAGTGATAGCACCAGTGTAACGCTCGATCATGCCAGGAACCTGTTCGCTCTGGTCAGGATGAACCATAAATACGATTTCGTAATGACGCATCGAAATTGCTCCTTACGGATTATTCAGCCTCCTGTCAGGGTCAGCTGCGGCCCACGGAAGCAAGGAACGTTATAGGTTGTGAATCACCGAAATGACACACACCTCTGAATGCAGCTGAAAAATTGACTCGTAATCATACTGGCGTGTACGGACAAACTCAAGCGGGGATTTCATTTAAATCGGCGGGAGACCGCCCCGCTCCCGCGCTTATGTGTGAAAAGCAAGCACGGGCCAAAGCAAGAGGGCGGTTTCGTTAACGGATCAGAGTTGACGCTTAAAAAAGCTGACCAGCGCGGTCAGACCTGACGGCGTAATTTTGTGTCCAATATGCGTTTCGGACAGCGTGGTCAGATGGGCATCAAGCCCCTTTTCGCGTAATGCCCGATCCAGGCGCTGAGTTTCAGCAAAAGGCACCACTTCATCGGCATCACCGTGCCATAACAAAAGTGGCCGGTTCGCCAGGTTCTGCAGCCGGGCTGAAGGATCATAGTCCGCCAGCGACGCCATACGTGCTGTGAACTGGGCTTTCTGTTCTTCGTTCGTTACCACCACGGGCGGAAACAACGTATGACTGAGCTGCATAAAGTAGCCCGATCCCATCATGCAGGCGACGCTGTGAATGTGTGCGTAGCGCGCCATAATCCCCAGCGCCGTCATGCCTCCCATTGAGGCGCCAGCAACGGCAAAGCGCGCATCGGCAATCAGATCGTCGGCACGTAAGGCGGCCTCGATAGCCGGAAATTCATCAATGTTCTGTTTGAGGATGTCCCAGAAATGGCGCAACCGTGTCTCGGCATCACCGTTATAACGCGCACCGTGCATGTCGGCATCGGGCATAACGGCACGGAAGCCTGCCTGCGCCAGCGCAACGGCAAAGTAAGCGTACACCTCTTTGGATGAGGTAAACCCGTGATAGAAAACGAGGGTGGGTAAGCGCTGGCGACGCTGACCCGCAGGCGCAGCATGCAGGCACTCGATTCCTGCAAACCTTTCCGTGGTGAGCTCTATCATTTTTTCTCCTGTCCGACGACAAATTGAGACGACATATTAGGGGGTTAATGTAATTCCGCGCTTCACAACATCATAAAGGCAATAATTTCTTAACTAAACATTTGCGCCGCGCTGCCGTTGTTAGTGCATATTTGACAAAAAATAAAGGTACTTTATGAAACGTTTCTCTCTCAGCAGAACAAGCCTTGGAGTGAAGCTGTGCGCCATAACTTCATTAAGTGTAGGCGTTTTATTGTTAGTTTTGACGCTGATTCAAAGTCAAAATGCTTCACGCCAGTTAGAAAGTCTCGCCATGGATGACATGGTCAATCAGGTGCAGGGCATTACTGAAATGGCGTCCATGTTTAACGCGACGCTGACGCAGGAAGTGGGCAATTATACTCAACTGTTTGTCAGCTTTTTGCCTAAGCGTTTCAGCCGCGATGAAACTTCACGTATTCAGGTGGGCGAGTTTTCAACACCGACTCTGCGCGCCGGGCTCAAAACGCTGAACCTCGATCAAATTGCCGTAGATGATTTTACGGATCGTACGTCGGCCGTCGCCACAATCTTTGTGCGTGATGGTGATAATTTCATTCGTGTTTCCACCTCGCTGAAAAAAGAAGATGGCAGCCGGGCCATTGGCACCCAGCTTGATCGGACCAGTGGGGCCTGGAAAAAAGTGACGCAAGGCGAGATCTACCGTGGACTGGCCACCCTGTTTGGTCACCGTTATATCACGCAGTATCAGCCCGTTAAAGACGACAGCGGTACCGTGATTGCCATTATTTTTGTTGGCGTACAGATCGATAAACAGTACGGCCTGATGCGCGAAAAAGTGCTGGCACGTCGTCTGGGCGACAGTGGGCATTTCTACGTGTTAAACGGCACGCCAGGTGCTATGCAGGGGCAGTACCTGTTTGATAAACAGGCTGAAGGTAAACGTCCCGACTGGCAGGAGGGCGTGCTGAACGCGATGCTGACGCAGCCTGAGGGCGTACAGCAAGCCGATATTGATGGGGAAACCAAAATGCTGGCCTGGCAACAGTTGCCTGGCTGGAACTGGATTGTGGTCGGTGAGGTCAACCGCGACAGCCTGCTGGCACCGGTGATTCACAGCCGCAATATGTTCCTCATAACCGGCCTGATTCTGGTCTTGCTGTTTGCGCCGTGTTTTGTCTGGTACAGCCGTCGTGCCATTACGCGTCCGTTACAGCAGGTCATCCATTTGGCTGAGCAATACGCGGCCGGTAACTTACTGGTTCATCTGGCTACGACGCGCCACGATGAAGTGGGTCAGCTGATTAATGCCATTAACGGGATTGGCGAAGGGCTGGAGAAAATAGTCGCGCAGGTTCGCCGTGCCGCGCAGGAAATCAGCGATGGCACGGATACCATTGCCGCCAGCAGTCACAACATCAGTGAGCAAATTGGGCGCCAGGCAAGCAGCGTTGAAGAGACATCGGCCAGCATGGAACAGTTTGGTGCGACCGTTGAGCATACCGCCGACAGCCTGCGTCAGGCCATGTCGCTGGTAGCCGAGGCCAGCAGTATTGTGGATAACGGCAACCAGACGGTCACCCGTTCGGTCAACACCATGTCCGCCATCAACGTTTCGTCGCAGAGCATCGCTGACATTACGCACGTTATTGAGTCCATTGCCTTCCAGACCAATATTCTGGCGCTGAACGCCGCGGTGGAAGCCGCCCGGGCGGGTGAGCACGGGCGCGGCTTCGCCGTCGTTGCCGCCGAAGTACGGGCGCTGGCACAGCGTTCCGCCCAGGCAGCAAAAGAAATTGATACGTTGATTGCGACCTCAATACGTCATGTTGCTGAAGGCCATGCATTGTCGGAACAAACCCGCGATGCGATGAGCGAAATTGTGACGCATATTGAGCAGGTTCAGGCGTTAATGGGTGAAATTAACGTCGCCGCACAACAGCAAACGGCCGGCATTGGCCAGGTTAACCTGGCGATGAATCAGATTAGCCAGGCCACGCATCAGAACAGTGAACTGGTTACGCAGGCAGAACAGACAGCCCAGAGCCTGAGTGATAAAGGCCACCACCTGACGCAGCTTGTCAGCGTTTTCTCGATTAAGTCGTGATGATCGTGGGGCGGTGGCTTACACTTATCCTGTTAAGGTGACTTTCAAGGATTAGCTATGCGTTATGTTGCGTTACTGACGTTGAGTCTGTTGTTGAGTAGCTGCGCGGCGTTTCAGGAGACGCCGAAAGCCCCGCCCGCGCCAACGGCTCAGGCGCAGTCGATTACCCGCGCGCAAAGCTATGGTTTACCGAAGCTCGGTACGATTAGCGCCAGCGTGAGAGGCTCACCAGATGACGCGGAGCGGGCGATTGCTGCGCGCGCGAATCAGGCAGGCGCCGTTTATTATCAGATTCTGATGGTCGACGAAACGATAACGCCTGGCATCTGGTATACCACCGCGATCCTCTACGGTGCCTCACCGGCCACTGGCGCGCGCCAGTAGGCGATCGGCCAGCGCCGCATCGATAGTGGGGTCGCCCCGCGTATCCAGCCACTGGCCGCACCAGGCATCCGCCAGTCGCGGTTCAGCGTGGCGTAACAGCTGAACCGCTGTGGCCAACTGCAGGATGTCCTGTGTTAACGTCCGCGCCTGGGCTTCATCGTGTTTGCCCAGGCGCAGCTTCAGTTGACGCCAGCGTCTGTCGAAGTGGCGGTTAACGCCCTTTACCTCATCACATTCCCGAATTAACGCTTCCACGATGCCGCTCTTTTTGCTTATCACACGCAGAACGTCCAGACACATCACATTGCCTGAGCCTTCCCAGATGCTGTTAACGGGCATATCACGGTAAAGCCGGGGCAGTTCGCTTTCCTCGCAGTAGCCATTCCCTCCCAGCATTTCCATGGATTCCGCTACAAACGGCATGCCCGCTTTGCAAATCACAAACTTCACCGCGGGGGTTAACAGCCGGGCAAACGCCGCCTGATTCGCGTCATCCGCCTGCGACCAGGCACGCGCCAGCCGCATCAGTAAGGCCGTTTGCCCTTCCAGTTGTAGCGCCTGACGCGCTAACACCTGACGCATCAGGGGCTGATCCACCAGATTTTTCCCCATCACCTGGCGCTGGTGGGCATGGTAAAGGGCGACGGAGAAGGCCCGGCGCATTTGTCCGTGGCTGCCCAGCGCACAGTCAAAGCGCGTCATGCCGGCCATTTTCAGGATCAGGCGCACGCCTTCGCCCTCTTCACCCAGCAGCCAGCCGGTTGCGTCTTTGAACTCCACTTCACTACTGGCATTGGCGCGGTTACCGAGTTTGTCTTTTAAGCGCTCAATGAAAATGGCGTTATGTGACCCGTCCGGCAGCAGGCGAGGCAGAAAGAAACAGCTGAGTCCCTGCTGCGTTTGCGCCAGGATGACGTGGGCATCGCTTTGCGGTACAGAGAAAAACCATTTATGGCCGATGAGGCGATACGCTTCGCCACTTCCCCGTCCCTGCAGCGGCTCTGCGCGCGTGGTATTCGTCAGCACATCGCTGCCGCCCTGCTTTTCAGTCATCCCCATGCCGATCAACAGTCCACGCTTCTGATCGCCCGGCATCGCATGTGTGTCGTAACGATCGCTGAGTAATGGCTCAAGCCAGCCCCGAAACGCGGTGGGCAGATAGCGTTGCAGCAAGGGAATCGCGGCGTGCGTCATCGTCACCGGGCAAAGCGTGCCGGCCTCAACCTGGGCATGCAAAATAAACCGGGCCGCGCGCGCCACGCTGGCGTTTGGCTGTACATCAGGCTGCCAGCTGAGATTATGCAGACGGCTGCTGCACACGCCCTGCATCAGCAGATGCCAGGCAGGATGAAAGCGCACGTCATCCACTCTTATGCCGCGCGCATCATAGCGGTGAAGTTCAGGAGGACAGGTATTCGCAAGCCGCCCCAGCTCCAGCGACTCTGCACTGCCCAGTTGACTGCCTACCGATGCCAGCCAGTCGCTGTCCCATCCGCCGCCTTCACGCAACAGCGCGTCACATAACGGCACGTCAGACAGAAACAGGTTGCTGTTACTGAGAGGAGAAGGTTGATTAAACACGGTGTGAGTTGTCCAGGTCATAACGGCTCCTCGCGATATCACTCACTCAGTATGTAAGGTGAGTGGCCATTATGACCGGACAGAAAACCTAATTTGCGGCGGCGATCACGCGTTGCGCTGACGCACCGCCTCAAACAAACAGACGCCCGTTGCGACTGAAACATTGAGCGAGGAAACGCTTCCTGCCATTGGAATGCTGATCAGTTCGTCACAGTGCTCACGTGTCAGGCGGCGCATGCCTTCGCCTTCCGCGCCCATGACCAGCGCCATCGGGCCTGTCATCTTACTTTGATAAACGGTGTGGTCGGCTTCACCAGCGGTACCCACAACCCAGATGTGATATTCCTGTAGCAGACGTAAGGTACGCGCCAGATTCGTGACCCTGATTAACGGGATGTTTTCCGCTGCACCGCTGGCCACTTTTTTAGCGGTTGCGTTCAGGGGCGCAGAGCGATCTTTCGGCACGATAACGGCATGTACCCCCGCCGCGTCGGCACTGCGCAGGCAGGCACCCAGGTTATGCGGATCGGTGACGCCGTCCAGCACCAGCAGGAAGGGTTTCTCCAGGCTCTGCAGCAGATCCGGCAGATCGCCCTCCTGATACTGCCGACCCGGCTTAACACGTGCCACGATGCCCTGATGTACGCCGCCTTCGACCTGGCTGTCCAGCCATTTGCGGTCGGCCAGCTGAATGACGATCCCTTGAGCTTCCAGCGCGGTCACCAGCGGTTGCAGGCGACGATCGTCGCGGCCTTTGAGAATAAAGACTTCCTGGAAACGTTGTGGGTCACGTTCCAGCAACGCCTGCACGGCATGGATACCAAAAATAATTTCGCTCATCAATCTGCTCAGTGGTTGGAAATAAATGGATAACAGCCCCTGCGCGAACGCAGAGGCCTGGGCGCATCAGGCAGGCTTCGCCTTCTTCGCGGCGCGCTTCGCCTTAGTGGCGGCGGCGATTTTACGGGTTTTCTCCGAAACTTTTTTACTTTTTTTCTCAGTCTTTGCCGCAGCAGGCTTGCTGCCACTCTTGCGGAAAGCGGAATCCGGTTCAAAGTTGGTTTTACGGCTGGCCTGGCGACGGCGTTTGGTTGGTGCTTTACCGTCCCGCTTCGCCTTGTCACGTTCGGTTTTCCCTTCGCCGCGCACCTGACGCTTGCTGGAGATCAACGCAAAGTCAATCTTGCGCTCGTCCATATGGACCGCTTCAACACGTACTTCAACCGCATCACCTAAGCGATACGTGCGTCCACCGGATTCACCGATCAACCGCTGCCCCACCGGATCAAAGCGGTAGTAATCATTGTCCAGTGTCGACACATGCACCAGGCCGTCGATAAACAGATCGCTGAGACGGACAAAGAAGCCAAAGCCGGTAACGCTGGAGATGACACCATTGAAGACATTACCGACCTGATCCTGCATAAAGTCACATTTCAGCCAGTCGGCGACATCGCGGGTGGCTTCGTCGGCACGACGCTCGGTCATGGAACAGTGCTGGCCCAGTTGCAGCATCTGCTGCATATCGTAGTGATAACCGCCCGTTGGTGTCGTCAGGCCTTTCACGTCGCCCTGCTCTTTAGCCAGCAAATACTTGATGGCGCGGTGCAGGAGTAAATCCGGATAACGGCGGATGGGTGAAGTGAAGTGAGCATATGACGCCAGCGCCAGGCCAAAGTGCCCACGGTTTTCCGGGTCGTACACCGCCTGTTTCATGGAGCGCAGCAGCATGGTTTGCAGCATTTCCGCATCCGGACGATCGGCAACCTGCTCCAGCAACGCGGCGTAGTCGACAGGCTGCGGTTTATTGCCTCCTGGCAAACTCAGGCCAAGTTCATTTAATACGGTGCGGAAACTTTTGATGCTGTCGTCGCTGGGGCGATCGTGATCGCGGAACAGCGCAGGCTCCTGATTCTTCTCCACGAAGCGGGCAGAGGCAATGTTTGCCAGAATCATGCACTCTTCAATCAGCTTGTGGGCGTCATTGCGCGAGGTGCGTTCAACGCGTTCGATGCGGCGTTCAGCGTTGAAAATGAACTTCGCTTCTTCTGTCTCAAAGGAGATACCACCTCGTTCTTCGCGGGCGGTTTCCAGCACCTGGTACATGTTGTGCAGTTCCTGCAGGTCTTTGACCAGCGGCGCGTACTGCTCACACAGCTCCGGGTTGCCTTGCAGAATATTCCACACTTTGGTGTAGGTCAGACGCGCATGAGAGTTCATCACCGCTTCATAGTGTTTAAAGCCGGTGAGTTTACCTTTTGCCGATACGGTCATTTCGCACACCATACACAGGCGGTCGACCTGAGGATTCAGCGAGCACAAGCCGTTCGACAGCACTTCCGGCAGCATTGGCACTACCTGCGAAGGGAAATATACCGATGTCCCGCGCTGCTGCGCTTCGTTATCCAGCGGTGTGCCGGGGCGAACATAGTAACTGACGTCCGCAATGGCCACCCACAGACGCCAGCCACCTCCACGCTTTTTCTCGCAGTAAACCGCGTCATCAAAATCGCGGGCATCCTCACCGTCGATAGTGACTAACGGCAACTGGCGCAGATCGACACGGCCTTTTTTCGCCGACTCCGGCACCTCTTCACTCAGCTTGCTCACCTGAGCTTCAACCTCTGGCGGCCAGCTGTGCGGAATTTCATGGGTGCGCAGCGCCATATCCACGGCCAGGCTGGTGCCCATATCATCGCCCAGAATCTCGGCGATTTTACCGATTGCCTTCGAACGGCGGGTTGGACGTTGTAAAAGCTCAACGACCACGACGGACCCCATGCGGGCATTCATGGTTTCTTCAGGCCCGATCAGAATATCGAAGCTCAGACGACTGTCGTCGGGCACAACAAAGCCAACGCCGGCATCAGTGAAATAACGGCCGACGATTTGATTATTGCGCGGTTCCTGAACCCGAACGACACGCGCTTCGCGGCGACCTTTTCGATCGGCCCCCAGCGGTTGCGCCAGGATGACATCGCCATGCATACAAAATTTCATCTGTTCGGCAGAAAGATACAGATCGTCTTTTTGCCCTTCAACGCGTAAAAAGCCATAGCCATCGCGATGACCAATGACCTTTCCACGCAGCAGATCAAGACGTTCAGGCAGGGCATAACACTGGCGGCGGGTGAAAACTAACTGGCCATCACGTTCCATTGCACGTAAACGACGGCGTAAGGCTTCGAGGTGTTCTTCTTCCTGCAAATTCATTTCTTGTGCCAGCTCTTCGCGGCTGGCAGGTTTTTCGCGTTTTTCTAATAAAGCCAGAATAAATTCACGGCTTGGAATAGGGTTTTCGTACTTTTCAGCTTCTCTGTCCAGAAAAGGATCTTTTGACATTACGGTTCCTCCGATGTCATTGAGTATTCATTGCCACCGGCGGTTCAGACAATACAATTTCATATAAAGGCGTATTACCTTCCACTAAATCTGCCAGCGTATAGCCGTCCAGTTCTTTTAAAAATAACTGTACGGCATCATGTAAGGCCTGCTTAAGGCGACAGGCAGGCGTGATAGCGCACCGGGCGCAGTCAACCAACTGCAAAGGTTCCATTTTGCGAACCACATCACCAATGATGATATTTCCCGGAGGCATTCCCAGACGAATGCCCCCATTTTTGCCACGTATGGCCGCAACAAACCCAGCACGACTAAGTTGATTGATAATTTTGACCATATGATTACGCGACACGCCATACGTATCGGTGACCTCTGTAATACTGGTTAGTCTGCCTTCCGGCAGCGTGGCCATATAAATCAACGCCCTCAGGCCGTAGTCGGTAAAACTAGTTAGCTGCACAGTGACCTCAGTCAATCATTCGGTGGCACCTGTATGCTCGCCCGTCCTGTTGTTTATTTCAATATTGAACTGGTTCTGACGTATTTCGCTACGATGATAAACCAGAGTGTTGGCGGCTGTGTATTTTTTTCAGCCAGTGTAGAGTTGGACAAGCGAAGGGAGTTTTAGTGGCATTAAATCACATAAAAAACAAAGGCCGGACATTGTCCGGCCAGATGATGATTACGCGCTGAATGGGTCACGCAGAATCATTGTCTCGCTACGATCAGGGCCGGTTGAAATAATATCAATCGGAACACCGGTCACTTCTTCTACACGTTTGATGTAGTTGCGCGCCGCCTGAGGCAGGCCTTCCAGCGTTTTAACGCCAAAAGTGGTTTCGCTCCAGCCCGGCAGAGTTTCATAGATCGGCTCAATGCCTTCCCAGTTCTCAGCAGCCAGCGGCGTAGTGGTGACTTCACTGCCGTCAGGCATGCGATAAGCCACGCAAATTTTTACTTCTTTCAGACCATCCAGTACGTCCAGCTTGGTCATACAGAAACCAGACAGTGAGTTGATCTGCACCGCACGGCGGACCGCAACGGCATCCAGCCAGCCCGTACGACGACGGCGGCCTGTAGTGGCACCAAATTCGTTACCTTGCTTGCAAAGGAACTCACCGGTTTCATCGAACAGCTCGGTAGGGAACGGACCCGCACCCACACGCGTTGAGTAGGCTTTAACAATACCCAGTACGTAATCGACAAAACGCGGGCCGATACCTGAGCCTGTCGCCACGCCACCGGCGGTGGTGTTGGACGAGGTCACATAGGGATAGGTACCGTGATCGATATCCAGCAGTGTTCCCTGCGCGCCTTCAAACATAATCAGATCGCCACGCTTACGCGCCGTATCCAGCAGTTCAGACACATCGACCACCATGCCGGTCAGGATGTCGGCAACCGCCATGACATCGTTCAGCACTTTATCGTAGTCGACGGCTTCTTCTTTGTAATAATTCACCAGCTGGAAGTTATAGAGATCCATCACTTCTTTCAGCTTGGCAGCAAAGGTTTCTTTGTTGAACAGGTCGCTGACGCGCAGTGCACGACGGGCAACTTTGTCTTCGTAAGCCGGTCCGATGCCACGGCCCGTCGTCCCGATCGCTTTTGCACCGCGCGCTTTTTCGCGCGCCATGTCCATGGCGACATGGTATTGCAGGATCAGCGGACAGGCTTCAGAAATCAGCAGACGTTCGCGTACGGGAATCCCACGCTCTTCCAGGCCTTTCATCTCTTTCATCAATGCTTCAGGAGAGAGAACCACGCCATTACCAATGATGCTGGTAACGTTATCACGCAGGATGCCAGAAGGGATTAAGTGGAGAACGGTTTTTTCACCGTTGATGACAAGTGTATGGCCCGCATTGTGGCCGCCTTGATAACGCACCACGTAGTTAGCGCGCTCAGTCAGAAGGTCTACAATCTTACCTTTACCTTCGTCACCCCATTGGGTGCCCAGTACGACGACGTTCTTACCCATTTCTCAAAATCACCGATTGCTTAAAAAAGGATTCTACCATCTGATTTTATGGTTTTCAGCACTTTTAGCACACGATTGCGCGCTTTTTTGCCTGCGTTTTGATCACTACTACATCCAGGGGGTAAACACGACTTCAGATACCACACAGACGGCGAGCGCCATCTTATCAGGCTTCGCCATGCAGCCGCAGCATGCAGTAAATCACCACGCCGGCGACCACTAATCCCCCACCAAAACGGTGTAAAAGCCGATCGGGCAACTGGGTCATGCTCAACACTACGCGCCGCCACAGCCGTGGCATAAACATCGGCCCCAGTCCCTCGAGCACTAAAACCAATGCCAGTGCCATCCAGATATTTACGTTCATTCCGCATCCAAAAAAAAGGCCGACAACATTGTCGGCCTGTCAGTTATATCAGTTCTTAGCGCGTGGCGTTAGACGGTGCCTTCATATAGCGGAAGAAGTCACTATCCGGGCTCAACACCATCACGTCCTGATTTTCGTTGAAGCTGTTTTCATAAGCACGCAGGCTGCGGATAAAGGCGTAGAAATCCGGATCCTGACTGAAAGCATTCGCAAACAGTTTTGCCGCTTCTGCATCGCCATCACCGCGGGTAATCAGGGCTTCACGCTGGGCTTCTGCCAGCGTACGGGTAACCTGATAGTCAGCCTGAGCACGCAGTTTTTCCGCCTCTTCCTGGCCTTGTGAACGCTGGCTACGCGCAACCGCTTCACGCTCGGCGCGCATACGGTTAAAGATCGCATCTGAGACTTCCGTCGGCAGATTGATCTGCTTGATCCGCACGTCAACAACCTGAATCCCTAACGCCGCCATACTGTTTGGATTTGGCGCAGGTTCACTGCTGTTGGTTTCCCGTTCAACCCGTGCCGCTGCGCTGGCGATAGCATCATCTGCGGCTGGCGTAGACACGTCATCGTCACCGCCTGCCGTACCGGTATTCAGCGCATCACGGACATCCGTGGTCAAACGACCACGAGAATCGGTCACGATGTCTTTCACGTCGAGACGGCCCATTTCTGAACGTAAACGGTCACTGAATTTACGCTTCAGCAGCACTTCGGCCTGAGACACATCCCCGCCACCGGTTGCCAGGTAGTAGCGACTGAAATCGCTGATGCGCCACTTAATGTAAGAGTCGACAATCAGATCTTTCTTCTCTTTGGTCACGAAGCGATCGGCCTGGTTATCCATGGTCTGGATACGCGCATCCAGCATTTTAACCGTTTCGATAAACGGAATCTTGAAATGCAGACCCGGTGCAAAAACCTGAGGCTTGTTTTCGCTGTCGCGCAGGACTTTACCAAAGCGCAGAACAATACCGCGCTCACCTTCCTGTACCACGAAGAGCGACGCATAAATGGCGACCAACGCGATAATAATGACAACTATGACTGGCTTACGCATTGATTACTCTCTCCCTTCGCGCTGGGTATCGTTGCGCAGAGCGTTGGCTCGACGCTGATCCATGATGCTGTCTGGACTGTATGACGACGTGTCCGTGCGGCTTGCACTCCGATCGGAAAGTGACGGCAATGCTGCGCTGCTCTTTTGCCCGTTCTTCGCAGAGGAAGACTGATCACCACGCATCAGTTGATCGAGAGGCAGAACCATCAGGTTGTTACCACGATCGTTCACCAGCACTTTACGTGTATGACTCAGAACACGCTCCATGGTCTCAATGTACAGACGCTCTTTGGTAATTTCCGGCGCGGCTTTGTATTCTGGTAAAAGCTTGGCAAAACGCGCCACTTCACCCTGTGCTTCCAGCACCGTGCGCTCTTTATAAGCACGTGCTTCTTCCAGCACACGCTGCGCACGACCGTTAGCCCGCGGCTGAACTTCGTTCGCATAGGCTTCCGCTTCACGCACATACTGCTCACGGTTTTCACGCGCGGCAATCGCATCATCAAACGCTGACTTCACCTCTTCAGGAGGACGCGCCGCCTGGAAGTTAACGTCAAGCACCGTGATGCCCATATGGTACGGGCGAATGGTTTCGTCGATTTCGCGCTGCGTTTCGCTACGCACGACCGTACGACCTTCTGTCAGAATACGATCCATGGTAGAGCGACCAATTACGCCGCGCAGCGCACTGTCCGTTGCCTGACGCAGGCTGTCGTCCGGGCTGGTAACAGAGAACAAATAGCGTTCCGGATCGGTTACGCGGTACTGCACGTTCATCTCCACGCGCACGACGTTTTCATCAGAAGTCAGCATGACACCCGATGCCGCCAGTTCACGCACGGCTTCGACATTCACGGCGCGGACCTGATCGATAAAGGTGGGCTTCCAGTTCAGGCCTGGCTCAACGATGTGGCTGAACTTACCAAAGCGCGTGACAACACCGCGTTCCGCTTCTTTGATCGTATAAAATCCGCTTGCTGCCCAGATCACCACTGCCGCAACAGCGACAATGCCAAAAAGTTTGCCGCTACCGCCGGAACTGCGCTGACCATTGTCACCTTTATTGCCGCCGCCGAATCCGCCAAGCTTTTTACTCAGCTTGCGGAAGATATCATCCAGATCAGGAGGCCCAGATTCCTTACCTCCCTTATTCCCCCCAGAGTTGCCGCCTTGATTATTGCTGCTTCCCCACGGGTCGCGGTCCTGTCCGTTATTTCCGGGCTGATTCCACGCCATGTCATTACTCCATTTATAGTTTTAGCGGCTTACCCTTGTGATTTTCCGTTGTGGCGGCACTGGCTGCGTCTGTGTTCCCGACTCGCCGACCCGATGAAGAGAGTGGCCGTCGGGAAATATGTCAACTAACGCCGCGCAACAACATAAAATCGTCAGGGTAAGTTCGGTTTGGCAATCTCAAACAATATAACTGGTCAGCGACGGCTCCTGCTTGCATAAGCGGTGCCAGTCAACAATCGGCATTCGCACATGCAACCCCACACTGCCGTCCTCTTCGTTCCACTCTTTTTCAATCGCCTGCAACTGATAGAAACGGCTGCGTAAGCGCCCCGCATCCGGTGGCAAACGTAAATCGTACTGGGCTATCTCACCCGACAGACGCTCGGACAGCGCCTGCCATAACAGCGGAATCCCCGCCCCCGTCTGCGCAGAGAGCCATACTCGCACCGGCAGGTTATTTTCGTCACGGTCAATGCGCGGTTCAAAACCGTCCAGCATATCGATCTTATTCATGATCAGTAACGCGGGAATTTCATCGGCTTCGATTTCTTCAAGCACCTCATTGACAGCATCTATGTTTTCATTGACCCGCACGTCGGCTGAATCGATCACATGCATCAGCAACGTGGCCTGGCGGGTTTCCTGCAAGGTAGCTTTAAATGCGGCCACTAAATCATGCGGCAGATGGCGGATGAAGCCGACGGTATCGGCCAGCACAACTTCACCGACATCGGCAACATTCAGGCGACGCAGCGTGGGATCCAGCGTGGCAAACAGCTGATCCGCGGCATAAACGTTGGCAGAGGTGATGGCGTTAAAAAGGGTAGACTTGCCGGCGTTGGTGTAACCCACCAGCGAGACAGTCGGCACATCGGCTTTAGCGCGCGCCTGTCGTCCCTGCTCGCGCTGTTTTTCAACGCGTTCCAGACGTGACAAAATCTGGCTGATACGGCCACGCAATAAACGGCGGTCGGTTTCTAACTGCGTTTCACCCGGGCCACGCAGGCCGATACCGCCTTTCTGGCGTTCAAGGTGCGTCCAGCCTCTCACCAGGCGTGTTGCCAGGTGACGCAACTGCGCCAGCTCAACCTGCAATTTCCCCTCATGGGTACGTGCACGTTGGGCAAAAATATCAAGAATCAGGCCAGTGCGGTCGATAACACGGCACTCGCACAGGCGCTCAAGATTACGTTCCTGAGCGGGCGTTAAGGCATGATCGAAAAGGACGACCGATGCTCCACTTGTTTTTACCGCATCGGCAATTTCAACGGCTTTTCCTTCACCGACAAAATACTTGGGATGTGGCGCTTTACGACTGCCGGTGACAACCTGCAGTGCTTCAACGCCAGCAGAAGAAACCAGGGTTTCGAATTCCTGTAAATCTTCGAGCTCTTTGTCTTGGGAGAACCAGATGTGTACCAGTACGGCCTGCTCACCGGCATCATAACGGTCAAACAAGCTATAACCTCGCTTATATAAAAAGACCAGGACGGAAAACCTGAGGCTTTCCAGTCCTGGTTAAACGGTGCCGCCTTACTCTGCGTTATCACCGTCTTGTTGTGGCTGCGACTGAGCAGACGTATTGCTGCCGCCGTGATGGTAATTGTTGTTGCTGCCACCGCCGGTATTGTTGCTATGGTGAGAAACCGGACGTGAAGGCACAACAGTAGAGATGGCATGCTTATACACCATCTGACTTACCGTGTTTTTCAACAAAATAACGAACTGATCAAAGGATTCAATCTGACCTTGCAGCTTGATACCGTTGACCAAATAGATCGAAACCGGAACACGTTCACGACGCAGTGCGTTCAGAAACGGGTCTTGTAATGATTGCCCCTTAGCCATTCTATCTTTTCCTTATATGCTTGTTGTTTGTTGCTTGTAGAACACAGTGGTTCTGAAAAAAACTGCGTAAAAATTTGCGCACGTAACTTGCCAATTGTACACAATCACCCATGCTTCGCACTAACAACCTGAAGTACTGTATCACGCGCTAAGTGAGGTTCATCACTGTCTAACCAGTGAATGTTCTCCCAGCCACGTAACCAGGTCATCTGCCGTTTAGCGAGTTGCCGGGTTGCGCAAACTCCCCGATAAACCATTTCGTCGTAGTCGATCTCGCCCGCTAAATAAGACCACATCTGGCGATAGCCGACACAACGAATGGAAGGCATATCCGTATGCAAATCACCTCGTGCAAACAGGGCCCGAGACTCCGCTTCAAATCCTGACGCCAACATCTGGTCGAAACGCAACGCGATGCGTTGATGCAACAGCTCGCGGCTCGCGGGGGCGATAGCAAACTGGTGAACATCGTAAGGGAGCGCTTCGCCGGAAATTTTAGTCAGTTCCGTTAAAGTTTTACCCGAAATAAAAAAAACTTCCAGTGCTCGCGAAAGTCTCTGCGGATCATTCGGATGAATACGACTGCCTGCGACCGGATCAATTTCGCAAAGTTGACGATGTAAAGCTTCCCAGCCTTTTTCACTCGCCATTTGCTCTATTTTTTGGCGGACATCCGGATCGGCCGAGGGCAGCGGCGACAATCCTTCAAGTAACGCCTTGAAGTAGAGCATAGTTCCACCAACAAGCAACGGAATTCGTCCATGCTGAACGATATCCGCCATTTCTGCTAACGCGTCTCGCCGAAACTCCGCTGCCGAATAGGCCTCAGCAGGATCGCGAATGTCCAGCAAACGATGGGGTGCCAGCGCCAGCTCCTCCGCAGAAGGCTTCGCCGTACCGATGTTCATCTCTCGATAAATCAGAGCAGAATCTACGCTGATCAGTTCCACCGGCAACTGTTTACGCAGCTCAATCGCTAATGCGGTTTTGCCTGACGCTGTCGGCCCCATCAAAAAAATCGCCTTTGGCCGGCCAGCCTGGTTTAATTCACTCATGCTTCAACGCGTTTATCGCGCTCTCAATCTCGATGGCTTGCAACAAGCCTGAAGGTGGCGATTTCAGCAGCTGTGGACAAAGCCTTTCCAGCTCCGTCAACAGCGTAATCGCCTGGGAGTGATTCCAGTTCTGAGGCTCTGCATCCTCTCGTCGCGCCAGCCACTGGGCCAGCTGCGTCGCAGAGTTCTCTTGCTGTCGGGCGAGATAGCCTAACAGTTCAGGAATCAAGATTTGTAAATTTTGTGTTCGTAACGGTAAAGGCACGGCGCGCAAGATAATGTGGTCGCCCTCCGGATGCAAATCAATGCCCATCTGGTTAAGCAGACTGAGATTGTCCTGTGCCGCCTTGCGCTCTGCCGAGGCGATTTTTAACCGCACAGGAATCAAAAGCGGTTGTGCTTTTAATCCGCCTTCCTGAGGCTCTAACTGGGCCTGTTTTAACCACCGCGCCGCCACGGGCAGGGCTAATAGCAGTAAAGTCTGGTCCTGCTCCAGCACGGCATACTGATCCGCCAGCACCGTCAGTACGCGACCAAAACTGTGCAGATGCGCTTTCACAGGCGCTGGCGTAATCGTCGCCTCACGTGGCGGCGAGACCGGCGCTTTTGCCGCAGTGGCAGGAGGGGCTGCGGTATCCAGCAACTGCTGATAAACCTTGCCTTCACGCGGGCGATAACCCGGCTCTTTACTTTGCCAACCCGCCCCACCGGTTGTGCCACCACTGTTACGCGGCGTTGCCGCAGGCTGGCTGAAATGATTGCCGCCTGCGGCCTGGCGGTTTTCCTGTTGCCAGCGTGGTGCAGGCTCCTCCGCCTGTACGGCTGGCAGAACGGACGCCGCACTTTCCTGCAAGACGCTCATGACACCCTGGTAGATAAAATCATGCACCAGACGTGACTGATGAAAACGCACCTCATGTTTTGCCGGGTGGACGTTGACGTCGACCTGGTGAGGATCGATCGTCAGATAAAGCACATAGGCGGGCTGTTGATCGTCCTGCAACTGGCTCTGAAACGCCTGCCGGATGGCATGGTTAATGAGCTTGTCACGCATCATGCGGCCATTAACATAACAGTACTGGATGTCGCTGATCTGACGAGAGCCGGCGGGATCGGCAACCCAGCCGCGCAGAGCTAAATCGTCATGCTGCCAGTCAATCCGCAGTGCGTGCTGCATGAAGGTCGTGCCACAAATCGCGCCAAGGCGACGTTCACGCTGGCGCTCATCGTTAACCGCCCGGTACTGACGCATCAGCTTGCCGTTATGGTTCAGAGAAATCGCCACGTCAAACCGCGCCAGCGCAATGCGACGGATGACTTCATCAATATGACCAAACTCGGTTTTCTCAGTACGCATAAACTTGCGGCGCGCTGGCGTATTGTAAAAAAGGTCAAGGACTTCCAGCGTCGATCCACAGGGATGCGCGGCAGGCTTGAGGGTCACCTGCATATCACGGCCTTCCGCGTACGCCTGCCAGGCTTCGCTTTGTTCGGCCGTGCGCGACGTCAGCGTCAGGCGGGAAACCGAGCTGATACTGGCCAGCGCTTCCCCACGGAACCCCAGGCTCATAATGGCTTCCAGATCGTCCAGTGATGCAATTTTGCTGGTTGCATGGCGAGCCAGCGCCATCGCGAGTTCATCTTTTGCGATACCACAGCCGTTATCGCGGATGCGGATGAGTTTTGCACCGCCCTTTTCGATATCCACATCTATTCGCGTTGCCCCCGCATCAAGGCTGTTTTCCACCAGTTCCTTCACAACCGATGCGGGACGCTCAACCACTTCTCCGGCGGCAATCTGGTTAGCGAGTTGCGGCGGTAAAATTTGTATTGGCATGCGGGATATCCTTGTAGCTGGTTGCCCGGCCTGCTGGCCGGGCCCACAATCAGGATGCAGGGATTTTCAGGTTTTGACCCAACATCACGTTGGTTGATTTCAGGTTATTCGCCTGAAGGATCGATTTCGGGCTGACACCGTAATGGGCGGCGATGCTGCTCAGTGAATCACCACGAACCACCTTATGTCGGATCGGGCGACGGGGAGTCGTTGCAGCTGGCGTTGTCCTGCTGGCTACCGCGCTGGCAGGCACTTTCAGTCGCTGTCCCACCCAGACGACATCGCGCTTCAGGGTATTCATCTGCCGTAACGTTGCCATACTTACGCCATATTTTGCTGCAATACCGGACAGCGTCTCTCCACGTGTCACGGTATGCCGTTGCACAGCGCCCGTATACTGCGTCTCACCGGTAGCCGGATTACTGGCTACGCTGACCGCTGGCGACGAGCCCAGCGGCCGGTTTTCCTCCTTTGGGACCGATTGTAGCGGGTGCGCCAGGAAATAAGCGCGCAGTCCTTTATATATTGACTGTGCAATCTTATCCTGGTGTGCGCTACTGCCGAGCAGTCGCTCCTCCGAGGCATTACTGATAAATCCGGTTTCCACCAGAAGCGACGGAATATCCGGCGAACGCAACACGCCAAGGCTGGCATGCTCCGGTAAACGTTTGTGTAACGACGTCACACCGCGCAACTGTTGGATGACTTTCACCGCAATGTCATATCCGACGCGCTGCGAGTGACCAAACTGGAGATCAAGCACCGCCTGGCTCAGATAAGGATCGGCCTGGCTGTTGGCCAGTAAATCGCCAGCCCCGCCCAGGAGTTCAGACTGTTTCTCTTTTTGCTCCAGCCAGTTCGCCATCTCACTGTTTGCACGACGGTTAGACAAGACCCAGACCGAGGCACCTGTGGCCGCATGGCTGGGGGCAGCATCCGCATGGATAGAGACCAGCACGTTGGCATTCGCTTTACGCGCCACGTCTGACCGGCCCATCACTGAAATAAAGTAGTCGCCATCACGCGTCAATACACCTTTAAACATCGGATCATTGTTTAAAAGCACTTTCAATTTACGCGCAATCGCAATAGTGACGTTTTTCTCTTTCAGGCCGTGCTGCCCAATTGCGCCGGGATCCTGACCGCCATGTCCCGCATCAATGGCGACAATCACCGTATCGTTGCGGCTGGACGTGCCACCCGGTACGGCCGTGCTGTTGGTATTGGTTACCGTAGTGACCGGATTCGCATTGAACGGATTGCTGGCATTGCGTTGTCGCGTTCGGGTGGGCTGGGATTCTGCCACGGCAGCAGTTGCGCTGCGCGTAACGGCGGGATGCTTACCCTGAATAGTAAAGACAACGCTGTAATTGCTGCCATTGCGCTGTGTCACTGCGCGGGTTTTTCCCGACTGCGTTAGCTCAAAAACCAGCCGGATACTTTGTTTATCTTTTGGCGTGCTGGTACGAATGCGCTTTACGATGTTATCGCCGCTAAACGTTAAGGGTAGCCCTTTAATCACGCCACTTTGACGGATATCCAGAACAACGCGGTCGGGATTATGTAGGGGAAAATAGGCATAAACCGGCTGGCCAGAAAAGCTGAGCGTTACTGTCGCCTGGTTCCCGCCATTTGATACCTGAATGTCCGATAAATTAGCGGCAAATAGCGGACCCGCAACCAGTAGCAATCCTGCCACGATAACTGTTTTCATCCATGACATCATGCCGGTGCCCTGCCTTGTTCGATCTGCGTCACCCAGCGCTGTCCCTGTTCGGAATGTGCCACCAGTTCGGCCTCGCGTGCCTCATTGACATAACGCAGCGTTAAGGCGATATCCGGGGGAGGCAAAATACCGGCCCCCTGTTGCGGCCACTCCACCAGACAAATCGCGTCATTGGTGAAGTAGTCACGAATCCCCATGAACTCAAGTTCTTCCGGATCGGCAAGGCGATAAAGATCAAAATGATAGACAGCCCGCCCGTCCAGAACATACGGCTCAACCAGCGTATAGGTCGGACTTTTCACATTGCCCACGTGGCCGGATGCCTGTAAGAAACCGCGGCTGAATGTGGTTTTTCCCGCACCGAGGTCGCCGTAAAGATAGATAACCGCCGCCTTGCCACAGGCATGCGCCAGTTGAGCACCCAGGTCGAGTGTTGCCGCCTCAGTGGGCAAAGGTATAACACAGCTCTTCATGCTTCTTGATTCATCTCTGGATTAACAAACTGCCACAGCAGATCAAATAAGTCTGATGCCAGCATACCGCGCGTGCCCCATAGTGCCGCTCGCTTATCAGCGGCAGCACCGTGAGCGACACAACCTGCGCAGGCAGCATCAAACAGCGCCAATTTTTGTCCCATCAACGAGGCAATAATACCGGTGAGCACATCACCCATACCACCCGATGCCATTCCTGCATTACCCACATCGGCAAAAGCCATCTGACCACTTTCACTGGCAATAATGGTGCCGGCGCCTTTTAAGACCACGACACCACCATAGCGTTTCACCAGTTCCTGTGCAGCATGTAAGCGGTCACTTTCAATTTCGCTGGTTTTAACACCCAGCAAGCGAGCCGCTTCGCCTGGATGCGGCGTTATAATGCGATTCTGACGTTTCTCTGCCTTTATTGCCAGCAAGTTAAGCGCATCAGCATCCCAAAGCATCGGCTTTTCAGCGCTTTTAACCTTCTCCAGTGCATTCTGGCCCCATTCACGCTGTCCCAGCCCCGGTCCAATCGCAATGACATCCGCCCAGGCGATGCCGTCATCCAGGCGCGTATCCGACAGCTCGTCCACCATCACTTCCGGGCGCGCGGTAAGAATGGGCGCAATATTATCCTTGTGAGTAAGTACTCGCACCAAGCCGCTACCGGTGCGTAGCGCTGCTTCCGCAGACATCCGAATAGCGCCCGCGGTTCCACTGTCCCCACCAATAATCAGCAGGCGGCCCTGATCACCTTTATGGGAGGTCGCCTTACGCGGCTTAAGCCACTGGCGTAAACTGTGTGCATCGTATCGGGCCATGGGGGGCTGCTGTGCTGCCAGAAAGTCGTGTAAACCCAGACCGGCGAAATAAAGTTGTCCGACACAATCCCGTGCTTTACCGGTGAGCTGTCCGGGTTTTAACGCGATCACGCTCACCGTATGCGTGGCTTCTGTCGCCTCACCCGGCGTCGTGCCGTTTTCTGCCGACAGGCCGGATGGCATATCGATGGCCACGACCGGCGCGCTATGCTCATTGATCTGTGCAATCAGGGTGGATAAAGGCTCAACCGGCGCCCGTGAAACGCCAGTGCCTAACAACGCGTCTACGATCACGTCGACGTTTTCAGGCCAGGCGGCGTCGGGCGCGTGAATTTCGCCGCCCGATTCAAGCCATCCGTCTCGCGCAGTACGCGCTTCGTCGGGTAAAGGTTTACTGCCATCGCACGCCAGCAACGTCACCTGTTTACCTGCAGCCTGAGCCAACCGGGCAACAACGTAGCCATCGCCTCCGTTGTTGCCGTGACCGCACAACACCAGCCAGTGCTGAGCTTCTGGCCAGTGCGCCATAATATGTTCATATACCGCCTGACCTGCACGTAACATCAGCTCGTAGAGCGTAATGCCCAGCGCATCTGCCCCCTCGCGCTCAAGTTGTTTCAGCGCCTGCGCAGGCCAGACAGAGTGTGGTAAACTGCCGCGGTTTCTCTTCGGATTCTGGTTAGTCATGTCATACCCTCTGGATCTTGATCAACTCGCTCAACACATTAAGCAGTGGGGACGCGATCTGGGCTTTCAGCAGGTCGGTATTACCGATACCGATCTCAGCGCAGAAGAACCGCGCCTGCAAGCCTGGCTGGATAAGCAGTACCATGGCGAAATGGAATGGATGGCCCGCCATGGAATGATGCGCGCACGTCCGCATGAACTGCTACCCGGCACGCTGAGGGTGATCAGCGTTCGCATGAACTACTTGCCCGCGAAAGCCGCGTTTGCCAGCACGCTGAAAAACCCACAGTTGGGTTATGTCAGCCGTTACGCGCTGGGCCGCGATTACCACAAAGTATTGCGCAATCGCCTGAAAAAGCTTGGAGAAATGATCCAGATGCACTGTGGCGAAAGCCAGTTTCGCCCGTTTGTGGATTCTGCGCCGCTGCTTGAACGCCCGCTGGCGGCGAAAGCCGGACTGGGCTGGACCGGTAAACATTCACTGATTCTGAATCGTGAAGCCGGTTCGTGGTTTTTTCTGGGTGAACTGCTGATCGATCTGCCCCTTCCCATCGATACACCGCAGGAAGAACAGTGTGGGCGCTGCGTTGCCTGCATGACCATTTGCCCGACGGGCGCGATTGTTGAGCCCTATACCGTCGATGCGCGACGTTGCATTTCCTACCTGACGATCGAACTCGAAGGAGCTATACCGGAGGAGTTTCGGCCGCTCATGGGAAACCGGATTTATGGCTGTGACGACTGCCAGTTGATTTGCCCTTGGAATCGCTATGGGCAGTTGACTGACGAAGCCGATTTTTCGCCCCGCGCCGCGCTGCATGCCCCAGAGTTAACCGCGCTGTTTCAGTGGGATGAAGCTAAATTCCTGCGCATTACTGAAGGGTCCCCTATTCGGCGCATTGGTTATCAGCGCTGGTCCCGTAATATTGCCGTCGCGCTGGGCAATGCCCCCTGGCATACAGAGATCCTTAGCGTCCTTAAGCAACGACGTGGCGAAAGCGATCTGCTGGACGAACATATTGAGTGGGCCATCACGCAGCAGTTACATAAGCGAAAAGCGCTGGCGATCGATGTTCAACCCGCGCAGCAAAAACGGCTGGTGAGAATCATTGAAAAGGGATTACCACGTGATGCCTGATTGCGCAACTGTCCAGAAGGCGCGGATTTCCACATCCTGTGAATAAAAATAAAAACGCGTTGTCATTCAATCGTAATAACACAACTGACAGAAAAGAATAACATAATGAAATATTATTATTTCATTAAAAATCAGCAATTTAAATAAAATTTGTGTTATTTTGCAAATGCGTCTACCGTCTGGCTTAATTCACAAACCTGTGGATAACTCTGTTTAAAACAAAATTTCAGAAGGGCGAAAACGGCACAGACAACGCGATAACGGCTGTGGATAACTGGACTGAATTGTCGTTGATACTGCTGCCAGCCTGACAGGCTGTTAACAAAAACGTGACGATAAATCTGGAGCGGGAAACGAGACTCGAACTCGCGACCCCGACCTTGGCAAGGTCGTGCTCTACCAACTGAGCTATTCCCGCATAGAAGGGCACTGCAAAACACATTTTGGAGCGGGAAACGAGACTCGAACTCGCGACCCCGACCTTGGCAAGGTCGTGCTCTACCAACTGAGCTATTCCCGCATAGAAGGGCACTGCAAAACACATTTTGGAGCGGGAAACGAGACTCGAACTCGCGACCCCGACCTTGGCAAGGTCGTGCTCTACCAACTGAGCTATTCCCGCGCCTTGTACCGTCATAAATTCTTCACCGGTACGGGGTGCGCATTATACGAGAAATCGCTGCTGCTGCAAGATGCTGACAACAAAATTTTGCGCTTTTAACGCGTTTGCTGATTATTGCAGCAACATGGCGATTTCCTGTGCACCCTTTGCTGGTTAAAGCTGCAAAAAGTGTTGACGGTAATAAGCAAGCTCGGCAACAGACTCACGAATATCGTCCAGTGCCTGGTGCGAACCCGTCTTTTTGAAGCCTGGCAGGATGTCTGGCTTCCAGCGGCGAGCCAGTTCTTTCAGTGTGCTGACATCCAGATAGCGATAATGGAAGTAGGCTTCCAGCTCCGGCATGTACTTAAACAAAAAACGGCGATCCTGGCCGATACTGTTGCCGCAGATCGGCGAGGTATTGGCTGGCACCCACTGTTTCAGAAATTCGATCGTTGCCTTTTCAGCAGCACGGTCATCTGTCTGGCTGGCCTTAACGCGCGCAACCAGTCCACTGTTAGTATGAGTACGGACGTTCCAGTCATCCATCAGGCTCAGTTGTTCATCAGACTGATGAACCGCCATCACCGGCCCCTCCGCCAGAATATTCAGATTGGCATCAGTCACCAGAGTGGCAATCTCAATGATACGATCGCGTTCCGGATCGAGCCCGGTCATTTCCAAATCAATCCAGATTAAATTATTTTCGTTTCCAGTGGCCATGCTATTACCTGTGGTTGCTGAGTCGTCATTCGTCATCAATAAGGTGTATCATAGACGTTTTGCCCCTGTGGCGAAATCCAGCTAAACCGGTGAGGGTGAGTGAGTAAAAATAAACTGTCGAAAGGTCAACAACGCCGCGTAAGCGCTAACCACGATCGTCGTTTAAATCAGCGCAAAACGCGCCCGGAAGCGGACGATAATTTATTTGGTGAAGATGCTGAGGGCATTGTGGTCAGCCGATTTGGCATGCATGCCGATGTCGAAGACAGTGCGGGCATTACGCATCGCTGCAATATTCGCAGGACGATTCGTTCACTGGTGACGGGCGATCGTGTGGTCTGGCGCCCTGCCCTCAACGGCGGCAAAGGCATTGTTGAAGCGGTGCATGAGCGCACCAGCGTACTGACACGTCCTGATTTTTACGACGGCGTTAAACCTATTGCCGCGAACATCGATCAGATTATTATCGTGTCGGCCATTTTGCCCGAGCTCTCCCTGAACATAATTGACCGCTATCTGGTCGCCAGTGAAACGCTGGATATCGAGCCGCTGCTGGTGCTCAATAAAATCGACCTGCTGGATGATAAAGCCCGCGCGTTTGTCGATGAGCAAATGGCGATCTATCGCAAGATTGGTTATCGGGTCTTAATGGTCTCCAGCCATGAGAAAGCCGGTCTGAGTGAATTGCAGGCGGCATTGATTGACCGGATAAGTATCTTTGCGGGACAGTCCGGCGTCGGCAAGTCGAGCCTGTTGAATGCCCTGCTCGGTTTTGATCAACAGGAAGATACGGCCATTCTGACCAATGACGTGTCCGACGTGTCGGGTCTGGGTCAGCATACGACGACAGCATCCCGGCTTTATCATTTCCCCGACGGCGGCGATGTGATCGATTCGCCCGGCGTTCGTGAGTTCGGTTTATGGCATCTGGAGCCGGAACAAATCACCCGGGGATTTGTCGAATTCCGTGAGTTTTTAGGCGAATGCAAGTTCCGTGACTGCAAACATGGCTCGGACCCTGGCTGTGCCATCCGTGAAGCCGTTGAGCAAGGAAAAATCGACGCATCCCGCTTTGACAACTATCACCGCATTCTGGACAGTATGGCGCAGGTGAAAGTCCGGAAAAACTTTGCTGAGAGTGAAGATTAAGGCCAGTAACAGCGTAGTCGCCATCTGACCGGGGCGCTGCTACAATCCGCCCCCATTTTGTCAATGTTATAAAAGATAGCCAGGAGGCTAGGGTGTTTGATCGTTTTAAACTTGGCTTGAACCACATTCTCCCCAAAAAATGGCTGACTGAACTTGCTGGCTGGGGCGCAAGCCGTCGCGGCGGCTGGCTGACTAAGCTGGTGATTGACGGCTTCGTCTGGTTTTATAAAGTCGATATGACTGAAGCACGTAAACCGGATACCGCCAGTTACCGCACCTTCAACGATTTCTTCGTCCGCCCGTTAAAGGATGAGGCGCGCCCTGTGGATCCGGATGCGAGCCTGATTGCGCTGCCTG
Organism: Pantoea sp. SGAir0183; assembly: GCF_043545505.1. Classification (NCBI taxonomy): domain Bacteria; kingdom Pseudomonadati; phylum Pseudomonadota; class Gammaproteobacteria; order Enterobacterales; family Erwiniaceae; genus Pantoea; species Pantoea sp. SGAir0183. Next base: position 508,102 of record NZ_CP028053.1, on the reverse strand, counting down.
CGGACGGTGCCATCAGTCAACTTGGGCATATTGAAGGCGACCAGATTTTCCAGGCAAAAGGCCACTACTATACGATCGACGCGCTGCTGGCAGGGAACGAGCAACTGGCCGCGTTGTTTCGTGAGGGTGAATTTATCACGACGTATCTGGCACCGCGTGATTATCACCGCGTCCATATGCCGTGCAACGGCATCCTGCGTGAAATGATTTACGTGCCAGGCGATCTTTACTCAGTGAATCCTCTGACCGCACGCAACATCCCTAACCTGTTTGCCCGTAACGAACGGGTCATTTGTTACTTCGAGACCGATATGGGACCGATGGTACAGATCCTGGTGGGCGCGACTATCGTCGGGAGCATTGAAACCGTTTGGGCTGGCACGGTCACGCCACCACGCGAAGGCATTATCAAACGCTGGCACTATCCGGCCGCCGACCACGATGGTGCCGTTGTTCTGCTTAAAGGCCAGGAAATGGGCCGCTTCAAGCTGGGCTCGACCGTGATTAACCTGTTTGCGCCTGGCCGTGTCAGGCTGGCAGAAAGCCTTGAGGCCGAAAGCAAAGTCCGGATGGGACAACCTATGGCGGTCGCCCTGCCTCTGGCCACCGCACCGTCTGACGCTGTCGAATAAGAGTAAGCCCTGTGTTCGTACGCGCGTTCCTCTGTTTGCTGCTGAGCCTGGGGCTCAGCAGTACTACGTTTGCCGCCAGCCTGCCAGATGCCAGCCAGCTCAGACAACAGCTGGAAGAAGTCAAGTCCGCTAAAAACGCCACTTCGCAAACCGATCAGATTCAGTCGCTTGAAGCTGCACTGGCGGCCCTTTCTGAACGTGATGATGCCGTTGAGCGCGCGCAGCAGTATCAACAGGTCATTGATGATTTTCCGCGTCTGGCACGCGAGCTGAGACAGCAAATCGCCTCACTCAACGACAGTGTGAAGACGGTACGCAGCACAATGAGCAGTGCCGAGCTGGAACAAGAGATTCTGCAAATCAGCAGTCAGCTGATTGAGGAAGGACGCCAGGCTCAACAGGAGCAGGATCGGGCCCGCGAGATCAGCGATTCCCTGTCACAACTGCCGCAGCAGCAAACGGAAGCACGTCGGGCGCTGACGGAGAGCGAGCGACGTCTGCAGAGCGCGGGCAGCCCTGCCACGCCAGCCGGCCAGGCACAACTGATGGCCCGTCAGGCAGAAAATGCCGCGAATAAGGCCCGGGTGGATGAGTTTGAGCTGGCGCAGCTGTCGGCAAATAACCGTCAGGAACTGGCGCGCATGCGCGCCGAAGTCCACCAGCGTAAGGTCACCCAGCTCGATAATTATCTCCAGGCGCTGCGTAATCAACTTAATGAGCAACGTCAGCGCGAGGCAGAAACTGCACTGGCCCGGACAGAACAGCTGGCGGAAAACAGCGGTGATCTGCCGCCAGCGATCAGTAAACAATTTCACGTTAACCGCGAGTTATCTGGCGCACTGAATCAGCAGGCGCAGCGAATGGACCTGGTGGCCTCACAACAACGCCTCGCTACCAATCAAATCATTCAGGTCCGCCAGGCACTATCCACGTTACGGGAACAATCTCAATGGCTGGGTGCATCCAGTCTTCTCGGTGATGCCCTTCGCGCGCAGGTCGCACGATTACCTGACATGCCGAAGTCTCAGCAGATCGACAATGAGATGGCTCAGCTCCGTGTTCAGCGACTGCATTATGAAGATTTGCTCGAACAGCAAAACGTATTGCGTAAGGCCCATCAGCCCGACGGACAGCCTTTTACCAGCGAACAAAAGCGGATTCTGGATGCGCAGCTTAAAACGCAACGCGAACTGCTTAACTCGTTGATTTCGGGCTGCGATACGCTGATTCTGGAAATCACCAAGCTGAAAGTGGCGAACACGCAGCTACAGGATGCGTTAACCGAAGTTAAAGACGCGACGCACCGCTACCTGTTCTGGACGGCGGATGTCAGCCCGATTTCGTTGAGTTATCCCCTTGATGTGGCTAACGGCCTGTCTCACCTGCTGACGCTGGACACACTGGGGCAGCTCGGTAAAGCGCTGGCCATGATGTTTACCAGCCGCAGCACGGTATTACCCATTCTCGGTGCGGTGCTGCTGGTCGGCTTCAGTCTCAGTACCCGCCGTCACTTCAATGCTTTCCTTGAACGCTCAGCCAGCAAAGTCGGTAAGGTGACGCAGGATCGTTTTCGCCTGACAATCCGTACCGTGTTCTGGTCGATTCTGGTGGCGCTGCCGCTGCCGGTACTCTGGGCTACGCTGGGATACGGCCTGCAAAATGCCTGGCCCTATCCTGTCGCCGTGGCGATAGGCGACGGCATCACCGCCACCTTACCTTTGCTGTGGATCTTTATGGTCAGCGCACAGTTTGCACGCCCGAACGGCCTGTTCATCGTGCATTTCCGCTGGCCTCAGGTGCGTGTTGCACGCGCGATGCGCTATTACTCGTTGAGTATTGGCCTGATCGTGCCGCTGATCATGTTGCTAATTACCTTCGATAACCTTAACGATCGCCTGTTCTCCGCCACCCTGGGGCGGCTGTGCTTTATTTTGATCTGTGGCGCGCTCAGTATTGTAACGGTAAGCCTGAAGCGTGCAGGCATACCGCTTTATCTCGATAAAGAGGGCAGCGGCGAGAATATGATTAACCGCCTGCTGTGGAATCTAATGATCGCTATTCCACTGGTAGCCGCCCTTGCGTCAATGACGGGCTATCTTGAAACCGCGCAGGCGCTGCTCGCCCGTCTGGAAACCTCTGTGGCGATCTGGTTTTTCCTGCTGGTGATTTACCACATCATTCGCCGCTGGATGCTGATTCAGCGACGTAGGCTGGGCTTTGATCGCGCACGCCAACGCCGTGCCGATATGCTCGCCAACCGTGCGCGCAACGAAGAGGAGAAAGATCAGGCCGCACAAAATACGGACGTAATTGAAATTGAAGAGCCTGTTATCGACCTGGACGCCATCAGTGCCCAGTCGCTGCGTCTGGTACGCTCCATTTTGACACTTATCGCACTGGTATCGGTCATCGTCCTGTGGTCAGAAATCCACTCTGCATTTGGTTTCCTTGAAAATATTCGTCTGTGGGACGTGAATACCTCCGTTCAGGGCGTCGAAAGCATTCAACCTATTACGCTGGGTGCCGTCCTGATTGCCATTCTGGTATTCGTGATTACCACACAACTGGTGCGCAATATGCCGGCTCTGCTTGAGCTTGCGTTACTGCAGCATCTTGATTTGTCACCGGGCACCGGTTATGCCATCACCACGCTGACAAAATATGTGCTGTTGCTGATCGGTGGCTTGCTGGGCTTCTCACTCATCGGCATTGAGTGGTCAAAACTACAATGGCTGGTTACCGGTCTGGGCGTCGGGCTGGGATTTGGTCTGCAGGAGATTTTCGCGAACTTTATTTCCGGCCTGATTATCCTGTTTGAAAAACCGATTCGTATCGGTGATACCGTGACCATCCGCGACCTTACCGGCAGCATTACGCGCATCAATACCCGCGCAACCACGATCACTGACTGGGATCGCAAAGAGATTATCGTGCCCAATAAGGCGTTCATTACTGAGCAGTTTGTTAACTGGTCGCTTTCCGATTCCGTCACGCGTGTGGTGCTGACCATCCCTGCCCCCGCAACCGTTAGCAGTGAAGAAGTCACTACCCTACTTAAACAGGCGGCAGAGCGCTGCAGCTATGTGCTGGATACACCGCCACCTGAAGTGTTCCTGGTGGATTTACAGCAGGGAATTCAGTTGTTTGAACTGCGCGTGCATGCGGCGGAAATGGGCCACCGAATGCCGCTTCGCCATGAACTGCATCAGCTGATTTTACATGGCTTTGCAGAGCATGGCATTGAAATGCCGTTCCCGCCGTTCCAGATGCGCGTAGAAGCGCTGAGCCGAAAAACGCCGACAGGTAATAGCGCATCGACCACCCGAACGTTCCGTTCAGGTGGGCTCTGAGAATAAAAATTGCCGTAACGGGCCGGTTAAGAGCGGATTGGTGCGCAGCGAGACAGCGCGTAATCTTGTTCAGGTTGGTTATCAGAACGCAATAAAAAACGCCCGGTCGAACCGGGCGTTATGTTGTCTGAAACGCTTTATTGCTTCACAAAGGCTTCGCCCTGCGCGATATCTTTTTTCAGCGTTTCAAGCATGCCTTCCAGTGCCTGCTGTTCAAACGGACTTAATGCGCCGATGGGCTTGCGCTCAGCAACGCCATTCTTGCCCAGCAGCAGCGCTTGGGAGAAGAAGCGGGCATACTTTCCTTCACCTTCAACATAAGCACATTCCACTACGTTCGCTTCGCCATTCAATGCGCGCACCAGCGATAATCCAAAACGGGCAGCTGCCTGGCCCATAGACAATGTAGCAGAGCCGCCACCAGCCTTGGCCTCAACGACCTCAGTACCCGCATTCTGGATACGTTTGGTCAGGTCAGCCACTTCCTGCTCACTGAAGCTGACGCCCGGCACCTGAGACAACAATGGCAGGATGGTCACACCGGAATGCCCACCGACGACAGGCACTTCAACTTCGCCAGGTTGTTTACCTTTAAGCTCCGCAACGAAGGTGTTTGCACGGATGATGTCCAGCGTAGTGACACCGAACAGACGATTCTTATCGTAGACGCCGTGTTTTTTGAGCACTTCCGCCGCAATCGCCACGGTCGTATTAACAGGGTTGGTAATGACACCAATCAGCGCCTTAGGGGCGGTAGTCGCCACCTGCTCGATCAGGTTGCTGACGATGCCGGCGTTAACATTAAAGAGATCCGCACGATCCATGCCCGGTTTGCGTGCCACACCCGCGGAAATAAGCACAACGTCGGCCCCTTTCAGGGCTGGTTTCGCATCCTCACCGCTAAACCCCTGCACCTTTACTGCGGTAGGAATATGGCTGAGATCTACTGCCACGCCCGGCGTGACAGGCGCGATATCGTAAAGAGACAGTTCTGAACCTGCTGGAAGCTGGGTTTTGAGTAGAAGTGCGAGCGCCTGGCCTATGCCACCCGCGGCACCGAGAACGGCAACTTTCATTCATAACTCCTTATTAAGGTGGGGCAGAGAAGATCCGATATTCCATCTGTATCAGAGCGTAACCAACGGCTCAGTGGATGACGTTTGTCCGGTGCCTGCTCTACCTGCTTCAATACAGAAGCGCCGGATAAAAAATGACACATCATCTTCCTGTCCCTTACTCGCCAGGTTACTCACGCGAGTCAGGCAATTCCCGGTTCAGGTTTACTTTAGTAACAAATGATGAAGGCATCATTCTCACTAACAGGCTGTAAACATTATACCCGTGAACTGGCAACCGTATTATCCGCAGAAAGAGATCGGCAATGTACATTTTTATTTTCTTACCTCATCAATAATATAACACCTTTGCAACCTTTGCCTTTTCAGGCTGTGAGCTGGGTTTTGGTCTGAGGAGATTCTTTGCTATTATCGCCGCCCGCGATGATGACCTCGCAGTACAATTAACAACCGATTGCATAAAAATTCATTTATATGCATAATAATGTCTTTGCTGCGGCCTGGTTCGCGGTTTGTCTTACGTATACTGGTAAATTATGCGAAACCCATCGAAACAAGACGATCTGATTAAAGCCTTCAAGGCATTATTAAAAGAAGAAAAATTCAGCTCTCAGGGCGAGATTGTTCAGGCGCTTCAGGAAGACGGCTTCGAGAACATTAATCAGTCAAAAGTTTCTCGTATGCTGACGAAATTTGGCGCGGTGCGCACCCGCAATGCCAAAATGGAAATGGTTTACTGTTTACCTGCGGAACTGGGCGTGCCGACTACCACCAGTCCTCTGAAAAATCTGGTGCTTGATATTGACTATAACGATGCTCTGGTCGTGATTCATACCAGCCCGGGTGCCGCACAGTTAATTGCACGTTTACTTGACTCATTAGGTAAGTCCGAAGGCATCCTGGGCACGATTGCAGGAGACGACACCATTTTTATCACGCCAGCACGCGCCTTTACTGTCAGGCAACTGCACGATGCTATTCTGGTATTGTTTGAACAAGAACTTTAGCCTTTATCTCTGACCGGCAGCGCATCTGCCGGTTGATCTGCAGCGCGTCCCTCCTTGTGTTCTCTTCTGTTTAAACGCTCTATTATCAACGAGTTGAGCCTATCTCATTGCCGCAATTTACCTTGTACTATTGGTCATACCCTTTATCCTGACTACTTTTACACGCTATTTTATACTGCTCTACACCGCATCGATGGTGCTATCCTTTGAGTTTATGTTCACAAGCAGCCTGATCGACCATAAATTTCCGCACCAAAAGTTAAAGTTGCGCATCTTACTGTTTTTATAAGTAATTACCTGTCAAAGGCCGTTTTTTAACCGCTTTTAATAACGTTTAGTTATAAAAAAATCCCATAAGGTTAAAGTATGACTACAAAACATTATTAGGCAGATATTAATTTCTGCCGTTATTAGTCCTATACTTACTTTCGTGATGTGAATCACACTAATAAAAAAGAAGAACAGCCACGACGAGGACATCTTTCATGAAAATTAAAACTACCATCGCTGCTTTAAGCATTCTCTCTGCCCTGTCATTTGGTGCATCTGCAGCTGAATATGTTTCTGCTGCGGATGCTCAGAATCTGCACTCTGTCGGCACTGTGAGCGTTAGTGGTGTCGCCGGTGCGCCATCAGATATCAGACAGCAACTGAGTGAGAAAGCGGATCAACACGGCGCTAAAGCTTTTCGTGTTATCGAGGCTTACAACGATGGCAACTATCACGCCACCGCTGAGTTGTACAAATAAAAGCGTTTGAACTGACAGGTAACCAGATGAGACCACATGCTCACTGGTTAATTAACATTGCTGGAGAAGAGTAATGAAAACCACATTAACCTTTGCCGCCCTGAGTTTGGCTTCGCTCCTGTCCTTTGGTGCCCATGCCGCCAGCCCGGTAACAAATCAACAGGCGGAGGAGATGAACCTGCAGCCCCTGAATCAAACCATCACCGTCAGCGGCATCGACGGCGATCAGACGAATGTTCGCCAGGTTCTGTCTCAAAAGGCAGATGCCCAGGGTGCGGGTCACTATCGCGTCATTGAAAATAATCGCGACGATACGTTCCACGTTACCGCTGAACTTTATAAGTAATGCATCGACGGCAATCGTGCCGTATCTGAAATTAATCGACAACCCGCTCTGTGTTTTGACTCCGTAGGTTGTTGACAGTTATGAGGAAATAAACATGAACATCAAAGCAACCATCGCAACAGTAAGTCTTCTTTCTGCTATGACATTCGGCGCTTCCGCTGCACAGCTGGTGACCGCCGAACAAGCACAGAACTTACAACCTGCCGGAACCGTAAGCATCAGCGGTGTAGCAGGCTCTCCGATTGATTATCGTGCTCAGCTGTCTCAAAAAGCTGATGAGCAAGGCGCAAGCGCTTACAAAATCATTGAAGCAAATACCGGTGACAGCTATCACCTCACCGCACAGCTTTATAAATAGTTCCTCGTCTGTTCATGACGAACCCTTTAGCCCCGATCGCCGGGGCTTTTTTCTGTCTGAAACGGCGAGGCAGAACCTGACAGCCGTAAGGCGCAGGAAAACGGACATCGGCTAACGATCGCGCCAGCGGCACAACACTCAGGCGCGTTAAAAGAAAGGAACTGGCTTTCGCATGAGGTGCTCTGACGCGAAATGGGTGACGTATTTAATGACAGAGTTGCGCTAAGTCGTCATCAGAGAGTGCTGTCATCTCGGCGACAACACGGGGATGCAAACCATTTTGCAGCATCGTGCGTGCGATCTTCAGCGCGGCCGCACGCTCTCCCTCGCTGCGTCCTTTCTCCAGACCACGTTGCTCACCGAGCTGAATTCCTTCTTTTAAACCTTGCTGAATGCCCTTTTCAATGCCTTTCTGCTCAAGCTGCTGTGCAATAGTCATCAATGCATCCTCATGTTGCGGTACTCGCTGTGCCAGCGTCCTGACGAAAATGTCGGCGTCGGCTGTTTCACCTGCCTGCAAGAGATAGTGTACCAACGATATCACTTGCGATGAAGAGAGATATCCAGCCAGTAAGACGGGGGCCAGCTTATCGATGAGTTCTGTCAACTCTCTTTGATGTATATGCTTTTGCAGCAATGTTAAAGCCGCCATGCTGCGGTGACCGATAATGTCCTCATCCGGAATAACCGTCACGTCCACCAGCGGAAAAGCGTTGCCATACAGTTCACTGGCGAGCACGGGCATTGCAAACTCATCAAGCCAGCGGGTACTGTAAGGATACGGGCTACGTTTGCCGCTATAGAACAGAACCGGGATGACTAACGGTAGCCGTTTGTTCCCTGCGTCAAGATGCCGCTGCATTGCCGCAATGGCATAGCGCATCAGTCTGAACGCCATATGCTTATCCGGTGATGACTGGTGTTCGATTAAGACATGGATGTAGCCATCCTCTCTGCTTGTAGTTTTCATGCTATACAGCACATCGCTGAAATATTGCCGCAGATCCTCCTCCACAAAAGCACCCGATTCCAGTTTTAATGTATTCAGATCGCACAGGGCGAGCAGCGCTGCGGGAAGGTGCAGTTCCATAAAATCACGGGCAATCGTAGGCTGGGACAAAAATTGCCGGAAAGTCGCATCATGTGGCGTGGGCGTGCCTCTTTTACTTTTCATGTGACCTGTCCTGATGATTGGCGGGCAGAGTATCACGACCAGAAAAAGCGAGGCGTCAGTAAGCGTTAACGTTGCGAGGATGCTCGAGAAATAATGTTTACTTACGCGGACAAGGCATTAAGCCTGATGATCACAGCCGACCTTAGCGTGTTGAAGATGAGAGCACGTTAAACTGCAGTTGCCCTTCCAGTTCCTCCTCCGCCTCGTCGAACAGCAGAATCAAGGCACCGTAGCGCCGCTTCTGTCCCTGCCCCAGGTTCACAAACTCTATTTTGATGGGCAAAGGTAGCCCTCTGCAGACAATCACGTCCCACAATCCATCCAAATCGCAGATATAGCGCGCTTTCAGGGAAAAGCGTTCACAGAATTGCCGGAAGAAATGGGCCTGATCGACAATCTCATTAAAATCAAAACGCTCGACTCTCATACAGGTGACTCCTGTTATTCGTCGCTGGGCGGCCCGGTGCCGCCCAGATAGCCGTTTAACTTAAACCGCCAAGGTGCAGCGCTTTGACCTCAAGGTACTCTTCCATTCCCAGTACCGATCCTTCCCGGCCCAGTCCCGACGCTTTCACACCGCCGAAGGGGGCCAGCTCTGTCGAGACGGCACACTCATTGATGCCTATCATCCCACTTTCCAGCGCCGAGGAAACGCGGAAGACGCGTTGCAGATTCTGCGTATAGAAATACGCCGCCAGCCCGTATTCGGTTTGGTTCGCCCGACGAATAACCTCGTCTTCATCCTCAAACCGGAAGCACGCCGCAACCGGGCCAAATGTTTCTTCCTGAGCCAGCTTCATGCCTTCATGCGCATCGACGATGACCGTAGGCTGCCAGAAATTGCCGCCCAGCGCATGTCGCTTACCGCCCGCGAGCACCTTGCCGCCCTGGGCAACCGCATCGTTAACATGTTCTTCCACTTTTTCTAACGCCGAACGCTCAATTAACGGTCCGACAATGACGCCGCTGTCCATACCGTTACCCACTTTGAGTTTATTGACCTCATCTGCCAGTTGCGTTGTGAAACGCTCATAGATCGCATTATGAACAAAAAAACGGTTTACGCTGACGCACACCTGGCCCGCGTTACGGAATTTATTGGCAATAGCGCCCTGAACGGCAGCATCGATATCCGCATCCTCAAACACGATATAGGGCGCGTTGCCCCCCAACTCCATCGACACTTTTTTCATGGTCTCGGCCGCATTGCGCATCAACGTTTTGCCCACCGCCGTCGAACCGGTGAACGAGATTTTACGTACGGCGTTGCTCGCCATAATCGCATCGCTGATAGCATGCGTATCTCCTGCCACGCCGTTAAGCACGCCGTCCGGGATACCGGCTTTCTTTGCCAAAGCCAGCAAGGCAAACGCAGAAAGCGGCGTATTGTTGGCAGGCTTGATGATCCCTGTACATCCAGCTGCCAACGCCGGACCTAACTTACGGGTCAACATGGCCATCGGGAAGTTCCACGGGGTGATCGCCGCTACAACACCAACGGGTTCCCGCGTGGCCAGGATACGCGACCCCGCTTTAGCAGGCGGAATGATTTCACCGTTGGCTCGTTTGGCCTGCTCGGCAAACCACTGGATGAAACTTGCGGCGTACTCAACCTCGCCTTCCGCTTCTTTAAGCGGTTTGCCCTGCTCCGTTGTCATGAGCTCAGCAAGCCAGCGTTTGTTTTCAATGATTAACGTATACCAGCGGTAAAGCAGCGCTGAACGCGCTTTAGCCGTCTGCGCCCGCCAGGCGGGAAAGGCGTCTTGTGCAGCCTTAATCGCGTCTTCGGTTTCCTTTTTACCGGCTTTCGCCACCTGAGCAACAACGTCCCCCGTTGCAGGATTGGTTACGTCAAAAGTCGACGTCGTCCTCAGCCACTGCCCGTTGACTAAATAGCCGGTCTGGAACAGTTCGCTGTCTTGCAGTGAAGAAGGCATCTGCGTTACTCCTGTCAGTTTGTTTTTACTTCAGGAAAGTATAGATGGCAAAAATGACAGGTCGGGGAAGGAAGGAAAGTGAAAGGGCCGCCAGCATGGCTGACGGCCCAAATTCAGATTTGGACGAGCGTATTTTGATACTTTGAAAGCATCTCAGACAGCCGTTTCACCGGCTCGGTAACACTGTCCGGTGCATCATAAAGGGCCAGCTTTTCCTGATAGACATCCAGCTCGCGCAGCAAGCGTTGGAAATAATAACGGCGTTTCTCATCACTACGGACGGCAATGATACGATCGGCCGTGTGCCGTAACTGGCGGTGGAAGGCGGAAAGCTCCGCATTAATCGGCACGTCTGCCGCACGCAATCGTTGATGTCCAATGATTAACGTCAGGGCGATGCGGTATTTGTCGATGTCACCGGGAAACAGGTTAAGCAATAAGAAGAGCTGCTGGTACAATGCTGGCAAATGGTTTTCACGCCGGCGCGCCTTATTGGTTGTCATTGCCGACACCGCAGCATACATAAAGCGGTTAAGCAATTTACGTCCTGTTCGCGCTTTCGATTTATCACGGATCAGCAGAATCACCATTAAGGCAAGAAAACTCCCGATCCACTGCCCCAGTGCGTTATCGATAAAAACCGTAAAGTTGAACTGCATCGGATTATCCAGCACCAGGACGTTAATCGTACCGGCCATCGCGCCCAGCGTACCAATCTGGCGGCGTTGAATGAGAATGCCTGAAATAAAGCCCAGTAAACCGATGGCAATGCACAGCAGCAGAGCGCTTTGCTGCGTATTGGGCAAGATGTACATAAAATAAAGCGCCCCCAGCGGTATCGCGACCGTCATGCCATAAACGAAGTCTTTCGCCATCATGAGCGGATTAGGCATGCGCATCGCCAGGGCGGTAATCACGCCAAGCATGACCATACAGCCACTACCTGAAGTCCAGCCGGTATAGAGCCAGAATAATGAGCCCAGTGCCGTCGCCACAAACGTACGAATACCATTTATCATCGCATGGTGGGTTTCTGCCGAACGCGCCTGAATCACGACTTCTCGCTGGAGAATGCGCGCTTCCAGATCGGTAATACGACTATTACTCTTCACACCATGAATCAACAGCTGGTATTCCGTTGCGGCACTCATCCAACTCCCCAACGTTTCCGGCACGGTTTTACTGCTGGCAGCCATGAGTCGCCGCATCGTTTTCAGACGTTTATGCACATCTTCTGGCGTCGTGGCCTCTTTTTCCGTCAGCACGCGATACTGCGTGGGAATGTACTCAGGACGTGAGTTCTGAATCAAAAACGTTTCCGCCGCCTGTGTAATCAGCGTCAGCGATAGCGTGTTTAGCATCTGCAGACGGCGGCTGGTATTTTGCCAGCGTGACGACTCCATCATTAACTGGCTACGCATACTGCTCAGCGCCGTTGTGCGTCGTACCAGCGCACTCCAGGCTTTATCGACTTCCTCTTTGTCCTGATGCGCCACACACAGTTGCAGCAACCGGTAATGGGCCACCAGCAGCGACGTCACCTCGGCATCAATCACTTTTTTAATGGAGCGCGGGGAAAAAATCATATCTGCCAGAATGGCGCAAAGGATGCCCAGGATAATTTCGCTACAGCGTTCCACCGCATATTGCGGAACCAGCGTAAGGCCGCCGCTGGCGTTTGCCGTGACCACGATAATTAATGCGGTATAGCCCGCGAGACCGAGCGCATAGGAATTTTCGACTTTAATCAGCGACGAAAGCCATACGCAAAAACCGGCCCAGATACAGCACAGCAACAGCATGACCACTGGCGCTCGCACAGTGGCAATCATGATAACCAGAGCGGCAACACAGCCAATTAAAGTACCGATAATACGCAGAAGACCGCGATAGCGTAATGCGCCAGAGTAGGGATCGCCTCCTGCCGCAAACGCCGTTCCCCCTGCAACAATCCCGGCGGTCATCACGGCCCAGCGCGGTGTTTCAAGGTTGAGATGAAAGCCGATCATCAACGCTGCCACCAGCGCAAAGGTCAGCTTTATCGGGAAACGCAGAAATTCGATCATATCGCCCTCTTAACCAAACTCACGCAGGCGGTTAAAGAAGGACATCATGGGTGAAACCGCCTGATGCGGACGATCCTCCGCGCCAGTAATCACCACGGTCGCCGTCGTGCCGGCAGGGAACTGATTACCGGGCTGCTGATCAAGTCGGATGCGGACCGGTACGCGCTGAGCCAGGCGAACCCATTCCAGATTAGACTGAACGGTTGCCATCCCCTTGCTGTCAACACTGCTACTGCTGTTGGTTACGCCTGCCGCAATGCTGTCCACGGTGCCACGTAAGGTGATGTTGCTGCCCAATGGCGTGATCTCTGCCCGAAAGCCCGGTCTGACGCCGTGCAGTTTGGTCTCTTCCAGATAGGCCAGCACATAAAAGGAGTGCTGCTGCACCAGGGCGACCGCAACCGAGCCGCGCGTAATGAATTCACCCTGGTAAACATTCAGGTTCGTCACCCAGCCGTCTGACGGTGCCTTAATCGTGGTCCGTTCCAGATCAATTTTCGCCAGATCGCGGGTCGCAACAGATTTCGCCAGCTGGTGTTCTGTGGTTTGCAAATCGTTATTGGATTGCTCGATGGCTTCACGCGACATCGCAGAGGTGCCGAGTTGGTTACGACGTCCGGCCTCGCGGCGTTTTTCATTCACCAGCGCCTGGTAATATTCTACGTCCGCCTGGGCTTCATCCAGCGCCTTTTGATAGCGGGGACGATCGACAACAAAGAGTGTATCGCCTTTTTTAACGAGCTGGTTGTCATGAACCGGCACATCCGTAATTAACCCAGTGACATCAGGAGAAATGGCCACCACGTCGGCTGCAAATCTGGCATCACGCGTCCAGGGCGATTCGGTGTAGAACACCCAGGCACGGAATATGATGATAACGGCGATGATGACCAGCAGGATGGTGATCGCGTAACGCGCGATTTTTCTTATAAGCGTGTTCACGTAAACCTCAAACGAATAAACGGGATACTAAATAAAATACACAGCAGTAGAGAGCTGTATTGAAGAGTGCCGGGTGCCAGACAAGATCGTAAATACCACTGGGCGTCAGCACGCGTTTCACCAGCCAAAACAGCATAAGTGAAACGATGAGTTCGGTAAAAATGGGCGGAAAAGAGAGCCCAAACATGACAAAGACCGGAAGTACACTCATTAAAAATCCTTAGTTCGACACGGCCGGGATAGTCCACCGCCTTGATCGACGCAAAAGCCTGCGCCCTAAGCCACATCTGAACTACGGCTGGCTTAATAATAGCGTATCATCGGGTGTTTTCAGGTAATGAAGCGTCGCCAGGTGATACCCCGGTACGCTTATAGTAACGCGCTTAACTATACGTTTTCTACTGAATGTGATCTAAATCACTTTTTAGCCAGAGTAAACAATGGAACGACTTAAAGGTATGTCGATATTTGCCAAAGTGGTTGAATTAGGTTCTTTCACGGCGGCCGCACGACAGCTTCATCTCAGCGTGTCATCCATCAGCCAGATAATCGCCAGGCTGGAAGATGCCCTTCAGGTTAAGTTACTCAATCGCAGCACACGCAGCATTGGCCTGACCGAAGCGGGGAAAATTTACTATCAGGGTTGCCGCCGCATGCTGGCTGAAGCCAGCCAGGTACATGAGCAGTTATATGCGTTTAATAATACGCCTGTCGGGGTGTTACGGATTGGCAGTTCCTCCACGATGGCGCAGAACGTCCTGGCCGGCATGACCAGTGATATGTTGCGTGACTATCCCGGCCTGAGTGTCAATCTTGTCACCGGCATTCCTGCCCCCGATTTAATCGCCGATGGCCTGGACGTGGTTATTCGGGTGGGCGCATTGAAAGATTCCAGTCTGTTTTCACGCAGGCTGGGCGCAATGCCCATGGTGGTGTGTGCCGCTAAATCCTACCTGGCGCAGCATGGAACACCCGAAAAACCGGCAGACATTACAAAATTCGCCTGGCTGGAATACAGCGTTCGCCCCGACAACAATTTTGAATTGATTGCACCCGAAGGCCTTGTGACTCGTTTGTCACCTCAGGGGCGTTTCGTCACCAATGACTCCCAGACGTTAATTCGCTGGCTTAAGGCAGGCAACGGCATCGCCTATGTCCCGATGATGTGGGTGGCAGATGAGATCAAGAGCGGAGAGATCGATATTTTATTCCCACACTATCAATCCGACCCGCGTCCGGTTTATGCGTTATACACCGAAAAAGACAAGCTGCCGCTGAAAGTTCAGGTCTGTATCGACTACCTGACGCACTACTTTGAACAGGTTGCCGAGCAGTACAAGCAGCACCGCAAGACATAGCGCGTCGCCTTTAGCAAGGTGCAGAACAGGGCATCACAAAGGTGCGGAGCAGGACTTTAAACAGGCATCATTTACGGCAGAGACAGGAAAATCGCGCCAGCGTTTACTGAATGTGGCGCCTTCAGGATGTAATAGTAGCGCACTAAAAACCCGCCAGCAGGCGGGTTTGTCAGGCTAATCAGGCGGTGCCGCCGATAGTCAGCTTGTCCAGCTTGAGCGTAGGCTGGCCCACGCCAACCGGCAGACTCTGGCCTTCTTTACCGCACACGCCAACGCCTTTATCGAGCGCCAGATCGTTGCCAACCATAGAGATTTGCTGCATTGCCTCAATACCGGAGCCGATCAATGTCGCCCCTTTTACCGGTTTGGTGACTTTGCCTTTCTCAATCAGATAGGCTTCGGACGTGGAGAACACAAATTTACCCGACGTAATATCGACCTGGCCGCCACCAAAATTAGGCGCATACAACCCGTATTCCACACTTTCAATAATGTCCTGCGGCGTCGATTTACCCGCCAGCATGTAGGTGTTGGTCATACGAGGCATTGGCAGGTGCGCATAAGATTCGCGACGACCGTTTCCGGTAGGATTCACGCCCATCAGCCGGGCATTCAGCTTGTCCTGCATGTAGCCTTTCAATACGCCATTTTCAATCAGTACGTTGTACTGTCCGGGTACGCCTTCATCGTCAATAGCCAGTGAACCGCGTAATCCCTCGATCGTGCCATCATCAACCACCGTACAGAGGTCAGACGCCACCAGTTGGCCCATCTTACCGCTAAAAACGGAGGTTCCACGGCGATTGAAGTCGCCTTCCAGACCATGACCCACGGCTTCATGCAGCAGCACGCCTGGCCAGCCCGCCCCCAGCACCACCGGTAAAGCGCCTGCAGGCGCAGCCACTGCGGAAAGATTGACCAGTGCCATGCGTACCGCTTCGCGTGCCCAGGCATCAGCGCGCACATCGCCATTTTCATCAGCGAGGAAAAACGCGTAACCAGTACGCGCACCGCCACCGCTGGTACCCCGTTCGCGTTTGCCCTGATCTTCCACCTGAACGCTGATGGACAGACGCACCAGCGGACGCACATCGGCGGCCAGGGTACCATCGGTTGCCGCCACCAGGACCTGCTCATATACGCCGGTCAGGCTGGCATTCACTTCCTGAACCCGTGGGTCCGCAGCCCGCGCAACCTGGTCAACACGATGTAACAGGGCGATTTTGTCTTCACGGCTGAGGCTGCCAAGCGGATCGACAGGCGCATAGAGCGCGCGGTTGACGACGGCTGACAGCGTGTGCGCCTTGCCATTCCCCTGCTCGCGTACGATGCTGCGGGCCGCTTCTGATGACAGACGCAGGGCATTCATTGTGATCTGATCGGCATAGGCGAAGCCGGTTTTTTCGCCGCTGACGGCGCGGACACCCACGCCCTGATCGATATGGTAGGAACCATCTTTAATGATTTTATCTTCCAGAACCCAGGATTCATGGAAGCTGGACTGAAAATAAAGATCGGCATAGTCCAGACGACGTTCTGAAAGCTGCCCTAACAGGGAAAAAAGGTCCTGCTGATTAATGTTGTTAGCAGTTAGCAACTGCTCACTTACCAGATTCAGAGTCATCGTTTCTCACTCAATATGTGCTCGGATATTCATAGCCTGAGGCAATTATGTTACGCCGTCAAATATCACTTGTTATAGGTTTCGCGTGGCTTACGCATAACCTCGTCAATTTTGGGCTTATCGAGCGGGCCGCTGATGTGATAGCGCAGCACAGAAATTTTACTCCAGAGCGGCCCCAGAACTTTACTGGCCGCAAATACCGCGGCCCCGACGACTGGGTTAATCGCGAACGCGGTGGCGACACCAACGGAGGCGGAAATTTCCGGGGTAACTATGGCTTCCATATCAATCCGTCGCTTCACAAGATCCATATTGCCCTGCATGGCGATATCCGCCTCCAGCCCATCGACTGACAGGTTATCAGTACGGATGACGCCATCTTCAATCCAGGCGGTACCATTGATTGAATCGAAATAGAAACCCTGTTTAAAAGTATCACTGAAGTCGAAACGCAGTTTACGTAGCAGTGCATCAAAACTGAGCAGGCGCAAAATCTGCCCCGCCGCACCGGTATCCACATCCGTTATCTGGCCTTTACCAAAGTGTGTTTTCAGTGTGCCGCTCAGCGTTTCCGCTGATGGCTGCCAGGGTGCAGCGCGCCAGTGCAGGTCATAGTTAATTTTGAAAGGTGCATCGCGTAATGGCGTATTTACGCCGAACCAGTTGGTTGCGTTATTGATATTGCTGCCCTGCAAGGTGCCTTTCAGCGAGGTACGCTGGTCGTTGGGCCGGTTAACCCATTCGCCCTGAATATTCAGACGCGAACTGCCTGTATCCACCAAGCCATTAGTAAGTGCTAACGTACTTCCTTTAGGTTGCAGCCCGGCGGAAACGCGCCCGTATTTTTGTCCCATCAGCCAGCATTCTGCACACTGAAACTGCACCGCAGGCCACTTGCTAAAGTCAATCTGATCGCTTTTTTGCCCCAGTGGCGAAGCCGCGGTATTTTTTCCGTCAGCGCCCTGCCAGTCGGGATTGTAATAAAGATAATCCAGAGCAACCTGCCACGCTGCTGACGGCGAGGTCGTAAGCTGGCCACGTAACTCTTTGGCATTAACCTTCACCTGGGTTTTACCGCCCATCACCTGGGTGACGGTGGTATCCACGTCATGCCACTCTTGCCCTGCCAGACTGACAGCGGGGCTACGTAAGATAATATTGCCTGGCAGCGTTGCCCCGCCCACCTTATGCTCACCCGTCGGGCTGGCCGCTCCGCCTTCGCCTACCATCAGGAGTGCCGCCCAGGCTTCGCCATCGAGCGCAGGCAAATTCAGCACCATGCCTGAACGATCCGGCAGCGCCGGTGTGGTTTTGGTGTCGTTAAGCCAGATGCCTCGCTCAACGCGCAGCGTGGGCTCCAGCAGCCAGCGGCTGTTAAACCGGTGCCGCTCGTCAACGCTGCCGCTTAGATCGAAATGCGTTAAGTCGCCGTTTGCATTAACGGTAACCGGCAGGCTCTCGCCAGCCTTTTTGTCGAGTGGCGGAGGTAAGCGACTACTTACTTCCTTACCGTCTCCTTTGAGTTGCACGGCATAATGCGCACCGCCCTTGTGAGGCAAGGTGACGTTTACCTCACCTTGCCACGGAAGATGACCGGCCAGTTGGCTGCTAATCTGTCGGGGTATATCATTGATTTTTGCCAGTTGCCAGTCCGCCTGTAATTTGACGTTCACGCCAAAATCGTCAGGATTCTCCTGCGTCGTGAAGCTGACATCGATCGGCTGTCCAAACCAGTTGGCCTGCAGCGTATCGCTTTCGAGATTGCCGTTGTTATAGCGGAACTGCCCCGTCAAATGGGTCATTGTGGTATTCAGGGGTTTGATATGCAGGCTGTTGTTATTCATCTGCACATCCCCGCTGGCGTGAACATCTTTGCCATTCAATGGAATATCCAGCTTGAGATGACCTTTGGTCAGGCCTTTGACCTGGAGCTGTTCCAGTGCCGCTCCCAGCGACGATTTGAGCGGCGTGTGCTGGAAGTACTCACCGATTTGCTGCCCGTCACCGCTGATATCGCCATTGATAATCAGCTTTTCCTTCAGGTAATCCGGGATGACGGCGCTGACATTGCGGGCATCGACTTCACCCAGTTTCGCCAGTGGCGCATTCATCCACAGGCCGTCATTCAGGAAGTTAAGATCGATATCAAGATTGCTGAGATCGGGCCAGCCCGGCTGGAACGCATAGGTTGCCTGGCGTAACGGCACCCAAACCTGGAACATCCCGTCGTTGTGCTGGAAGGGAAAAAGCGCTGGATTACCGTTAAACAGCAGCGTGGCATTACTGACCTTGCCGCCTTTAATCGCACCGCTTAAATAGTGTGTCAGCGAGTGGCCCATTATCGGTGTCGGAAAATAGCGCCACGCATCACCAGCGTTCGTGACGTTAATGCCGGCCAGAATATTCAGTTGAGGTTGCGCATCACTGTTTTGCTGATAGCGGAAATCGCCGTGCGCCCAAAGGGAACGGGCCTGAATGTCAAGGTCGTGACCCGCCAGCGTCAGCCCCTGCTTATCCTGCGTCCAGTTAAGGTTGCCGGTGATCTGTTTGATCTCCAGCGGTGCCTGGAACATATCACCATAAGGCACCGTAGCCTGCCCCATCGCAATTGCGGCTTGCCCATCGTTCAGGCTGCCTGTCGCCTCACCATTAAGATGGCTGATGCCGGGAACCAGCTTCCAGTACTGCCAGCTAAAATCACGCCACTTTACCTGAAAGCGGGTCTGCTCGGGTTGTGCTAAGGGAATATCTAACGCAAGCCCATCAATCGTGCCCCGCGGTCGCAATGCACGCCAGTTATCAAACAGCGCAGGGGAGAGAGGCGCAAAAAGCGGCACCAGCGGCGCGATGCGATCTAATGCTAACTGCGTCGCACGAACGCGGACTTCGGCCTCGCTGTTGCTGCCCAGCATTTGCTCGTCCTGCGGTTGCCAGAACAGCGAAAAATGACCAGCAGGCCACGCGTTACCGTCTGTGCTGAGTTTGGTTTGCGGCACCGTTACCACCCAGCCATTTTTATAACGCGAAAGGTGCGCCGTCAGACCATCAACGTTGAGAGTATGGGGACCGCTCTCGCCCTGCCAGCTTGCGCCGCCTTGACTTAACAACAGGTCGCCAGCGTAGATATCACCATCACGCAGAGTGACCCAGGCTGCCAGGCTAAACCGGGCGCTGTCCAGACGGGTGTTATCCCGTACCCAGCGGCCCAGCCAGGGGCGCATATCCACGTCATCAGCCTGCATCCAGATGCGACCGTCGTTGAGTAAGCCTTCGTTATCGTTCAGGTCGAGACGAACCTGCACAACACCGTGCTGTCCGGTAAAACTCGACAGGCTGACCTCACCTTCTGCGCGATGTCGCGTATGTTCGTTCAGCCAGGTGAGTTTAGGAATAGCCAGTTCAGCATGCTGACCGGATGGCGTGATAAAACCAATCGTGCTGTCGCGCAGATCGAAGTGATCGAACTGGCGTAAAAACAGATCGTTGATCTGGGTGAGCCTGAAGCTGTGCTTCTCGTTGTCACTGGTCAGGAGAGGCTGAGTGCTGTTAAAGTGCAACTGCCAGAACGTCAGATCGCGGAACTGCCAGCGCCAGTGGAGCAATGACTGCCAGACGTCCAGCGCAACGGTAATACGCGCGATCGAGAGCGTCCCCGTTTGTTTCATGTCCACGTTCAGGTCACGGATTTGCAGCGTGGGCCCAAAATTTTCCCACTTGCCCTTCAGCTGGCTGGCGTTAACATTGGCACCGCTGACGTCAGAAACAAACTCTAAGACCTGACTACGATAGTTATCGAGGTGCGGCATCGCCAGACGCAGCGCACTGACCAGCAGCGCCACAATCACAATGACTGTCGCGAGCAGCAGTAACATCACTCTTGGCAACTGCCTCACTCACACCTCTCCTTGTCTACCGTTAACGACGGATGGTTGCTGCTCATACCCGGCGTCTTATGACATAAGCGGTATGGGGCCACATTTTACCCTAAAATGTGCGGCCAGACATCGTGAGCCTGACCGGCCAGCACTACATCATGACCACATCGAACTGTTCCTGAGTATAGAGCGCTTCAACATGCACCTTTACCTGCTTGCCGACAAACAGCTCCACTTCCGCCAGCGCATGGGACTCATCCGTTTTCAACGCTTCGCCCACCGTCGGCGACACGTAGACCAGGAAACGGTCAGAATCATAAGCATGATGAACACGAACAATTTCACGCATAATTTCGTAGCACACCGTTTCGACGGTCTTCAGTGTGCCGCGCCCTTTACACACCGGGCAATCCTCACACAGCACGTGTTCGATACTTTCGCGCGTACGCTTGCGCGTCATTTCCACCAGCCCTAAGGCGGAAAACCCGCTGATGCCCGTCTTCACTCTGTCTTTACTGAGTGCGGTTTCCAGCGAATGCAGCACGCGACGGCGATGATCTTCATTACTCATATCAATGAAGTCGATAATGATGATGCCGCCAAGGTTACGTAGCCTCAGTTGGCGGGCGATCGCCTGTGTCGCTTCCACATTGGTGTTAAAAATAGTTTCATCAAGGTTTCGGTGTCCGACAAAGGCACCGGTGTTGATGTCGATTGTCGTCATCGCTTCAGTTTGGTCGATGATGAGGTATCCGCCAGATTTCAGTTCAACTTTACGTTCCAGTGAGCGCTGAATCTCGTTCTCAACATCAAACAGATCAAAGATGGGCTGTTTGCCATTGTAAAGCTCGAGCTTGCTGGACATCTCCGGGATGTATTCGCTGGTGAATTCCTTAAGGAGATCGCAGGTCAGGCGCGAATCGACACGAATGCGATCCAGCGCTGCGCCCGCAAAATCGCGCAGAATACGCTGCGCCAGCGCCAGCTCACCATAGAGTAAACAACGGGTTTGATTGCGCTTTTTCCGCTCGCTGACTTTGGTCCAGAGCCGTTTCAGAAACGCAGCATCCTGCGCCAGCTCTTCTTCGCCAATGCCTTCCGCGGCGGTGCGGATGATGAAACCGCCCAGGTCGTCACAGTAGTCGGCCACGACGGCTTTAAGCCGTTCACGCTCTTTTTCACTGGCAATGCGTTGTGAAACGCCAACGTGTGAAGCGCCGGGCATAAACACCAGGTAGCGCGAGGGCAACGTGATATCTGTGGTCAGCCGCGCGCCTTTGGTGCCGAGGGGATCTTTCACCACCTGCACCACGAGATCCTGTCCCTGACGCACCAGCTCCGCGATATCACGTACCACGAAATTTTTCTTTTCATCGCCCGCAACGCATTCTGTATGCGGCATGATGTCGGACGCATGCAGGAAGGCCGCTTTATCAAGCCCGATATCCACAAATGCCGCCTGCATGCCAGGCAAAACCCGGCTGACGCGCCCTTTGTAAATATTACCGACGATGCCCCGCCGGGCTTCGCGCTCAATGTGAATTTCCTGCAGGATACCGCCATCAATGTAGGCGACGCGCGTTTCAGCAGGCGTAACGTTAACCAGTAGTTCTGCCGTCATGTTAACCCCTTACGGCACGCAGTGACTGGAACTGGTCGATCAGTTCCGCGGTCTCAACCAACGGTAATCCGACGACTGCGTGATAACTTCCATTGATTTTACGAACAAAGTTTCCGCCCTTTCCCTGAATACCGTAAGCGCCTGCTTTATCCATAGGTTCACCTGTGGCGATGTACTCATTGATGTCGTGTGCGGTTAAGTTACGAAACGTCACCTCGGTGACCACCAGACAGTCCAGCACCTGCTGACGATCGGCCAGCGCGATAGCCGTCATGACCTGATGCGTTTTTCCCGAGAGTTTACTGAGCATTGCGCTGGCATGGTCGGCATCGTGGGGCTTTTCCAGCACCTCGCCATTGAGCACCACGATGGTGTCGGCACCCAGCACCGGTAAGTCTTGCCGGGCAAGCGTGACGCCCGCTTTAGCTTTGTCATGCGCCAGGCGTCGAACATAGCCCTCTGCCGTTTCACCGGGTTGACGTTGCTCTTCAACATCAGTGACAAGACGCTCGAAGGTGATGCCAAGCTTGCTCAGCAGTTCACGTCGGCGGGGAGACGCGGAGGCCAGATACAGGGTTACCATAAATTTCCTTATTGAACAGCGAACTGACGGCGGATCTTTCTCATCAATAAGAATAGCCACGGCCAGAGAATCCCGTCGACAACACTGCTCCAGAAAATTTCAGGGCGGAATGAGACGTTGATCACCAGAAACTCTGCCCAGAAGACGATCACATCCATTGCTAATGACAGCACCATAACCATTAACGCCTGCTGCCACAATGCTAAGTTACGGAATAACTGGAATTTAAACGCAACCAGATAGGCGATAATGCTGAGCGCCAGTGCGCGAACGCCCAACGTCGAACCGGCGATTAAATCCATAATCGCCCCCAGCAGAAAACCGCTGCCCACATTCACGCGATGCGGCAGCGCCAGCACCCAATACACCAGAATTAACAATAGCCACGATGGCCGGAACATATAGATCTGTTCCGGCCATGGCATGATTTGCAGAATAAACGCCATCAGAAAGGACAGCCAGATCACCCATCGTCCCTGGCTGCGATATCGACTCAATTCTGGCCTCCGCGTGAGCGGGAAGCGGCATCCTGCGAACGACTTTCGCTGCTGCCCGAAGCGGGTGTGGTAGTCTGTGTAGTGGGCGCAGGCGGCCCCATTTCGCCGGCAGGCGGCAGCACCTGCGGCATCATTTGCATCAGGCGCTCGTTCGCGACCCGATGCACTTCATCAGGCGCCATAGGCATATCACCATTATGATCGGCTCCCCAAAGCAGCAGCAAATAGCGCAGACGTTGCAGACCCGCAGTAGGATGTGCCTGAATCACGGTATAAGCGCGTTGCGTATCCACTTTTACCGAGGACACGACACCGACAGGATAGCCTTCAGGGAAGCGGCCACCTAAGCCTGAGGTGACTAACACATCGCCCACGCGAATATCGGTATTGCCTGGCAGATGTTCGAGTTGTAAATCTTCCGTACAGCCATTGCCCGCCGCAATGACACGAATATCATTACGCAGTACCTGAATGGGTAGCGCATGTGATGCATCACAAATGAGCAGAACGCGGCTGGTAAACTGACCGACAGCGATGACCTGGCCCACAACACCTTTATCACTGATGACCGGCTGACCTTCATATACGCCATTGGCGCTGCCTTTATCAATCACGACCTGATCGGTATAGGGATCGGTACCGGTGGAGATCACCTGGGTCACCATCTTATGCTCGTCCTGACGCAGAGGTGAACCCAGCAATTCGCGCAGGCGTGCATTCTCCTGCTTGTATTGCCCCAGCATGAGCAGGTCGCTGTTTTTCAGAAACAGCTCCCGACGTAACGCTTTATTTTCCAGCTCAAGCTGCTGGCGTGAAGCCAGCGTATCTGACACGCCATCCAGAAGTTGACGCGGGCCGTTGGCCAGGAAGTAAAACGGACTGACCGATGTGTCCAGATAGTTGCGTATTTGCGTAAATGAACTCACGCGACTATCTGCGATGATGATGGCAATCGCCACAATCACCGCCAGAAAGAGACGCAATTGCAGAGAAGGGCCTCTGCTAAAAATCGGCTTCATATAATCTGCGTGTTCCTCGACTACAAGGTAAGAAAGTACGGACGTACCGCACTTTCCTGGGCTGGACACATCATACCGATGCACGCAGCGCCGGTTTACACGCTACTCCCTGCGCACTGTTACGACGGTCTCAGCCGGTTGAGGCCATTATTCTTCGCTGAATAAATCGCCGCCATGCATGTCGATCATTTCCAGGGCTTTACCGCCGCCGCGCGCAACGCAGGTCAGCGGATCTTCCGCGACGACAACAGGAATGCCTGTTTCTTCCATCAGCAGACGATCCAGATTTCTCAGCAGCGCACCACCGCCTGTCAGGACCATGCCACGCTCGGAAATGTCAGAGGCGAGTTCTGGCGGACACTGTTCCAGCGCGACCATTACTGCACTCACAATTCCGGTAAGCGGCTCTTGCAGGGCTTCAAGGATTTCATTTGAGTTAAGGGTAAAGCCGCGTGGCACACCTTCTGCCAGGTTACGACCACGCACTTCGATCTCACGCACTTCGTCACCCGGGTAAGCAGAGCCGATCTCATGCTTGATACGTTCCGCTGTGGCTTCACCAATCAGTGAACCGTAATTACGGCGCACATAATTAATGATGGCTTCATCGAAGCGGTCACCACCGATACGCACGGAAGAAGAGTAAACTACGCCGTTCAAAGAAATGACGGCAACTTCAGTGGTACCGCCACCAATATCGACTACCATTGACCCGGTCGCTTCAGAAACCGGTAAGCCAGCGCCAATGGCGGCCGCCATAGGTTCTTCAATCAGGAACACTTCACGTGCACCCGCCCCCTGGGCAGATTCGCGGATTGCGCGGCGCTCAACCTGCGTGGCACCGACAGGCACACATACCAGCACGCGCGGACTTGGGCGCATAAAGCTGTTGCTGTGAACCTGCTTAATGAAGTGCTGCAGCATTTTCTCGGTCACGAAGAAGTCGGCGATAACGCCATCTTTCATAGGACGAATGGCTGCAATATTGCCCGGTGTACGGCCTAGCATCTGTTTGGCGTCATGACCAACGGCCGCTACACTTTTAGGTGAGCCGGCACGATCCTGGCGAATAGCCACTACGGAAGGCTCGTTCAGCACGATGCCTTGTCCTTTTACATAAATCAGGGTGTTCGCGGTACCCAGGTCAATGGACAAGTCATTGGAAAACATGCCACGAAATTTTTTAAACATACTAAGGGATAATCCTGCAAGCTGGAGGCGGAAAATAAAATCCGCTTACTTTACCAACCACACGAAGCTGCCACAAGGCGCAAAAACGTTCTGCTTCGGTGAAAAATTAGGCGACATTCGCATTAAATCATTTACAGCTGTTTCGCACACGAGCGGAACAGCGATATCACGCTATCAGAGCTGCTTGTTAAAGAATTTTCTTAACTTTACTCCGACATAAAATCTAACATTTCAGGCGCTCTATTCTGCCTGTTTGTTGTCCTGTATTCACTAAAAGCTGGCGTAAAACCGGCGAATTCAGGCAAACGATTAAATCTGGTAACGTTGCGAGTACTTTTTCACATTACTGTTGACCGGCTGAGAAGGTGAAAACAGGTCGCCCTGCCCGCCTTCAACCCCTAATTCGACCAGAGTTTGCCACTCCGCTTTTGTGCGAACGCCTGCCGCATAAAGCCGGGTACCGGTCGGCTTGCAGACGTCCAGCAGGCTCCGCACAAACAGCTGATTTTCAGTACGGCGCTCAATGTTGCGCACCAGGCCGGCATCCAGCTTGATTAACGCGACCGGCAGTTGCCTGATATAGGCGCTACTGACTACCGTCAGTCCTGCCTGACTGATGGCAATCCGGCAGCCAAATGCCTGGAGCGAATGCAACACCGGAATCAAACGGCTGATGTGTTGACAAACATCCCCTTCCGCAAGTTCAAATAAAAATCGTTTTCGCTGACTTTTTGGGCAGGCCAGCAACATTCGCTGCAACCAGACGACAAAGGGACGCTTTAACAGAGAGTCGATACTGACCGGGATAACCAGTGTTTCTTCAGGCCACAGCTCTGACAAAGCGGCAATGCGCAACACCATCTGCCGGTCCCAGCTCTCTACCATCCCAAGCTGCTGCACCAGTGGCATGTATTCAGCCGACAGCACTTCTTTATCACCATCAAAGATGCGGCTGAGTATGACACGATGACGAACCTTGCCCTCACGGTCCACGGCAGGTTTTTGATAGAGCCGCGGCCCACCGCGACTGAGTGTATTTTCCAGCAAAGTGCGCCAGCGAACACTGCCGCGCCCGGCATCCTGCGGATTGCCCGCGCCGTTTGACCAGTTATTGCCACCGGACAGCGTTGCCCGTCGCGTCGCCATCTCCACATTTTCCATTACCTGCGGCACCGTCTGGCCACTGTGCCAGGCGCTGATACCAATGTGAATAAAGTCGTCACGGTTCACCATGCGCATAGGAGGTAACGCATCAACGGCATTAATTAACTGGTCAGCGATGCTGTTGGCCTCTTTCAGGCTGCGGTGCGGCAGCAATACCGCAAAATCACTGCGAAAATAACGCGCAAGAAGCGCGCCGGGATAACGCATGACAAAAGTGGACAGCATATTGACGACGTTAAACAGGTACTCTTCAACCAGCACCGGTCCAAGCGAGTGATCGTGCGTGTCGAGCTCAGGAAAGCGGATCATCATGACCACGCCGTGTGTCCCGACATCTTCCTGGTCCTCCAGCAAGGTGGCCAACTGATTATCGAAGAAAAGCCGGTTATTCAGCCCGGTTCGGCCATCCTGCGCAGCAAAGGTACGAATTAACGTATCAATGCGAACGCGCTGCTCGCCGGCTTCCTGTAAATCTGACAGAAGCTGATCGATCGCCCGACTGGCTTTGGGCGGCCACTCATCACGCTCCTTTTGGCGGAAGAAGGTACGCTCGCCAGCAAGAATCGATGCCGAACGACTTTCCAGGTGTTCCATCCCGCGCCATTGACGCACCAGCCAGCGATGGATGATGGACAGCATCACCGCCATAATCAGTACAACCAGCACGAGGGCGACAAGGGTATAAGTTGCAGGAATCGAGCGTAGCCAGGTTTGTGCAGGATCGAGAATCGTCAACTGGAGCCGCATTCCCGGTTGGTGCATTAGCGCAATGTCAAAATGGATATAGCGGTTTTTTTCGTGCTCGAGCATCTGATTTTCATGGCGGGACAGCGTAAAAACAGGTTGGCGACCATTATAGAGAGAAAGTTGCTTCGCGTTGATAACAGGCAACATCGGGGCCAGCCAGGCCTTGAGCGCATCGGGAGGCTGGCTCAGCAAGACGTTATCAACTTCGGTCGCCAGCACCTGTACGCGACTTTCGACGCGCTGATGCGTGAGCCAGAAAACACTAAAAGCACAACCCACCAGCATTAAAACCATTGCCAGTACGCTAATCAGTGTAATAAATGCAGAAAGTTTGGTCGTTAATCGCATCCCTGTGCCT
Source organism: Pantoea sp. SGAir0183 (assembly GCF_043545505.1). Lineage (NCBI taxonomy): Bacteria > Pseudomonadati > Pseudomonadota > Gammaproteobacteria > Enterobacterales > Erwiniaceae > Pantoea > Pantoea sp. SGAir0183. The sequence goes on along the minus strand of NZ_CP028053.1, from coordinate 480,428 downwards.
GTTTCACTTCGGTTGTCGCCGGATCACGCTGGCGCTGCACGGCAGCCGGAAGAAATTTGTGCAAAATAACACAAATGTCGTCTGGCAACAGTGGCGTTGTGCGTGAAGGCGAAGTATACCGCTGAGAAGATCTCACAGCGCCTGATTCTACATTTTTCAGTGGATTCCCATTTGAGAGCGAAGCCAGGAAATTTCACATTTTTGCAGCGAAATTCGCCAGCATAAGTAATAGTCATCATGCTGGTTGAGACTATCGCGCCTGGAGAAAAATGATGAAGCCGACTAAAAGCCTGACCGAAGCAGATGTAACGCCAGAAAGCATCTTTAATATGAACCGTCGTCGGGTGCTTCAGACGCTGGGGCTGGGTGCCGCAGCCATGGGCCTTCCCGGCATGGCGAATGCTGATATCCTGAGCTGGTTCAAAGGCAACGACCGCCCTGCTGCCCCCGCAGGCCGTCCGCTTGACTTTACCAAACCCGCCCAGTACCAGGCTAACCTGCCCTTAACGCCCGCCGATAAAGTTTCCGGATACAACAATTTCTACGAATTTGGTCTGGATAAAGCCGATCCTGCGGCGAACGCCAGTACCCTAAAAACCGATCCCTGGAAACTGACGATTGAGGGCGAAGTGGCTAAGCCCGTGACGCTGGACATGGATGATATTTTTAAGCGCTTCGCGATGGAGCAACGAATCTATCGCATGCGCTGTGTTGAAGCCTGGTCGATGGTCGTTCCCTGGATCGGATTTGAACTAAATAAACTGCTGAAGCTGGCAGAACCCACCAGCAAAGCCCGCTTCGTCGCCTTCCAGACGCTGTACGCGCCCGATCAGATGCCAGGGCAAAAAGACCGGTTTATTGGCGGCGGGCTCAATTACCCTTATGTAGAAGGTTTGCGCCTGGATGAAGCGATGCATCCGCTTACGATTCTGACAACGGGCGTATACGGTAAAGCGCTGCCGCCGCAGAATGGTGCGCCGATTCGCCTGACGGTTCCGTGGAAATATGGCTTTAAGGGCATCAAGTCCATTGTGAAAATTACGCTCACTCACGATCAACCGCCAACGACATGGAATCAGATTGCCGACAATGAGTATGGTTTCTATGCCAACGTGAATCCCCATGTGAACCATCCACGCTGGTCACAGGCGACCGAACGTTTTATTGGTCCGGGCAGTAGCTTTAATGTGGATCGTCAGCCCACGTTACTCTTCAACGGTTATGCCGATCAGGTTGCCTCGCTCTATCGCGGCATGGATTTGCGGGAGAATTATTGAGTGCGCCTGACAATAAAGCAGATCGGCTGGCTTAAAGTCCTGTTGCATCTGGCTGCGTTCCTGCCGTTGGTTTATTTGATCATGGCCGCGATGCACGGTGGACTGAGCGCCGATCCGGCAAAGGATATCCAGCATTTTACCGGCCGAATGGCATTGAAACTGCTGCTGGCTACGTTGCTGGTGTCGCCCTTAACGCGCCTGATAAAACAACCCCTGCTTATTCGGACCCGACGCCTGCTGGGGATCTGGACATTTTTCTGGGCCAGTTTGCATTTGACCAGCTACTACCTGTTGGAGCTGGGAATAAATAACATCGGCCTGCTGGGCAGTGAGCTGATTTCCCGGCCCTATCTGACGCTGGGGATCCTCTCCTGGTTTATCTTGTTGGCGCTGGCCGTCACGTCTTTCCAGCGCATGCAGCGTAAACTTGGCAAACGGTGGCAAACATTGCATAACCTGATCTATCTGGTCGCGATCCTGGCACCTGTCCATTATCTCTGGTCAGTCAAAATCCTTTCGCCGCAACCCATTATTTATGCGCTTTTAGCCCTGGTCCTGTTAGCGTGGCGCTACAAAAAGTTCATTAAGTGGTGGCCGCGTTAACCGCTCTTTTCCCCGCTATCGTCTGCAAAAATGCGGTCTCCGGACCGCATCCGATCAACTTCGCAGATAAGACCAGTATTTTGCTGCGAAATGCCACGAAACGGATATAATGGCCGGCTTTATTGCGATTTGACGCTTCTTTTTCACCGTGACGGGTGACAAATGGAAAGCGGCAAGGTATTTTACGCGATGCCTCAATGATTGCGGGAGATGGCAGCAAGATGGCCGATAAATTACATATTCTGCTTTTGAACGGTCCCAACCTTAATCTGTTGGGAACGCGCGAGCCTGAAAAATACGGGGACGTCACGCTGGATCAGATCGTTTCTCGTCTGGTGCAGCAGGCAGACCAGTTGAATGTAGCGTTAAGCCATTTGCAGTCCAATGCTGAATATCAGCTCATTGATCGCATTCATGAGGCAAAAGGCAACGTGGATTATATCATCATCAATCCTGCCGCGTTTACGCACACCAGCGTCGCACTTCGTGATGCGCTGTTAGCAGTGGACATTCCCTTTATCGAAGTTCATTTGTCAAATGTGCACAGCCGCGAGCCCTTCCGCCAACATTCCTATTTTTCTGATGTCTCTGCGGGCGTTATTTGTGGGCTTGGCGCCGATGGCTACTCGTGGGCATTACAAACGGCAGTAAAGCGCCTGTCTCATACTAATTAATCAAACTGAGTACGGAACCCCATTCATGGATATTCGTAAAATTAAAAAACTGATCGAACTGGTTGAAGAATCTGGCATTTCTGAGCTGGAGATTTCCGAAGGTGAAGAGTCTGTTCGTATCAGTCGTGCACCTGCAAACACTGGTTATCCGATGATGCAGCAGGCTTATGCTGCGCCTGTTGCTCAGCAACCGGCGCTGGCGAGCGCCGTGGCACCTGTTGCCGCTGTCGCAGAAGCTGCACCAGCAGAAATCAGTGGTCACATCGTACGTTCACCGATGGTCGGTACCTTCTACCGCACACCAAGCCCGGATGCGAAAGCGTTTGTGGAAGTGGGCCAGAAAGTCAATGCCGGTGACACGCTGTGCATCGTTGAAGCCATGAAAATGATGAACCAGATCGAAGCCGACAAATCTGGCGTTGTTAAAGCCATTCTGGTCGAAAGTGGTCAACCGGTAGAATTTGACGAGCCACTTGTTGTCATCGAATAACGGGGCGAACCATGCTGGATAAAATTGTTATTGCTAACCGCGGTGAGATTGCACTGCGCATTCTGCGTGCCTGTAAAGAACTGGGCATTAAGACTGTCGCTGTTCACTCAAGCGCGGACCGTGACCTGAAACACGTGCTGCTGGCAGACGAAACGGTTTGCATCGGCCCGGCACAGTCGGTCAAAAGTTATCTCAACATCCCGGCGTTGATCTCTGCTGCAGAAATCACCGGCGCGGTGGCGATTCACCCTGGCTACGGCTTCCTGTCTGAGAACGCGGATTTTGCTGAGCAGGTTGAGCGCTCTGGCTTTATCTTTGTGGGTCCAAAAGCTGACACCATCCGCCTGATGGGCGATAAAGTGTCGGCCATCACGGCGATGAAGAAAGCTGGCGTGCCGACCGTACCTGGCTCCGATGGCTCACTGACCGATGACATGGAAAAAAACCGTGCCTTCGCCAAGCGCATCGGCTATCCGGTCATTATTAAAGCCTCCGGCGGCGGCGGCGGTCGTGGTATGCGCGTTGTGCGCAGTGACAAAGATCTGGAACAATCCATCAACATGACGAAAGCGGAAGCCAAAGCGGCTTTCAACAACGACATGGTGTACATGGAGAAGTATCTGGAAAATCCACGTCACATCGAAATCCAGGTTCTGGCTGATGGCCAGGGCAACGCCATCTATCTGGGCGAGCGTGACTGTTCTATGCAGCGCCGCCACCAGAAAGTCGTGGAAGAAGCGCCAGCACCGGGCATTACGCCAGAGCTGCGTTCATTCATCGGTGAGCGTTGTACTAAAGCCTGTATCGATATCGGCTATCGCGGCGCAGGGACGTTTGAGTTCCTGTACGAGAATGGCGAGTTCTATTTCATTGAAATGAACACCCGTATTCAGGTTGAACATCCGGTCACCGAAATGATCACCGGCGTCGACCTGATTAAAGAGCAGCTGCGTATTGCTGCTGGCCAGCCGCTGTCAATCAAGCAAGAAGATGTGATTATTCGCGGTCATGCGGTTGAATGCCGTATCAACGCCGAGGATCCGGTCACCTTCCTGCCAAGCCCTGGTAAGATTACCCGTTTCCATGCACCGGGTGGTTTTGGTGTGCGTTGGGAATCCCATATTTATGCGGGTTACAGCGTGCCGCCGTATTATGATTCCATGATCGGAAAGCTCATCACCTACGGTGAAACCCGTGATATCGCCATTGCCCGTATGAAAAACGCGCTGGCGGAGCTGATTATCGACGGCATCAAAACCAACATCGAACTGCAGATGAAAATCATGTCCGATGAAAACTTCCAGCACGGTGGCACCAATATCCACTATCTGGAGAAAAAACTCGGCCTGCACGAGAAGTAATCGCAATGCTGAGTTAGTCTGAGGCCGGATATTCCGGCCTTTTTCTTTTCCCGCTGGCGTTAAGGTCACATCATGGACGCGCGTTTTTTACAGGCTCACAAAGAGGCTCGCTGGTCGCTCTGTCTCACGCTGGCCTGGCTGGCTGTCTGGGGCATTTCCGCCTGGTCGGGCGGCGATGCGGTTGGCATAACCGGTTTGCCACGCTGGTTTGAGCTCTCCTGCATTTTTGCGCCTCTGCTGTTCATTTTTCTGTGCTGGCTAATGGTCCGTACACGCTTCCGTGAGATGTCTCTTGAGGAGGAAGATGAACACTGAAATCATCCTGCCACTGTTGGCTTATCTGGTCGTTATTGCCGGTCTGTCCGTCTTTGCGATGCGTAAACAGCGCAAAGGAAATTTCCTGACCGAGTATTTTCTGGGTAGCCGTTCGATGGGCGGATTTGTGCTGGCTATGACCATCACCACCACCTATATCAGCGCCAGCTCCTTTATCGGTGGCCCAGGCGCAGCGTATAAATATGGTCTGGGCTGGGTGCTGCTGGCCATGGTTCAGGTTCCTGCTGTCTGGCTTTCACTAGGTGTACTGGGGAAGAAATTTGCCATTCTGGCGCGTAAGCATAATGCGGTCACGCTTAACGATATGCTCTATGCGCGCTATGGCAGCACACTATTGGTGGTCCTGGCCAGCCTGAGTTTACTCGTTGCCTTTGTGGGCGCGATGGCCGTGCAGTTTATCGGTGGCGCACGCCTGCTGGAAACCGCAGCCGGTATCCCCTACGACACGGGATTACTGATCTTCGGTGGGACTATCGCGCTTTATACGGCATTTGGTGGCTTCCGGGCCAGCGTGCTTAACGATGCCATGCAGGGCATTGTGATGCTGATTGGCACCTTTTTGCTGCTGTTTGCAATTATTCACCATGCCGGAGGGATCCACACTGCTGTAGAAAAACTGCATGCGATTGATCCCAAACTGCTGTCTCCTGAGGGGCCGGGCGATATCATTACGCCGACGTTCCTGAGCTCATTTATCGTTCTGGTCTGTTTTGGCGTTATCGGTCTGCCCCATACCGCTGTCCGCTGTATTTCCTACAAGGACAGTAAAGCCGTTCACCGGGCGATTGTTCTCGGCACTATCGTGGTGGTGGTACTGATGCTGGGAATGCATCTGGCAGGCGCGCTGGGCCGCGCCATATTGCCCGATCTGACCGTGCCGGATCGGGTTATCCCGACGCTGATGATTACCGTCCTGCCGCCGCTGGCCGCTGGGCTGTTTTTAGCGGCGCCGATGGCGGCGATCATGTCGACCATCAATGCGCAGCTGTTGCAGGCTTCCGCTACGCTGGTAAAAGATCTGTATTTACGCCTCGCACCTCAGCAACTGGACAATGAGCCACGACTGCGGATGTTATCGGGCACGGTGACATTTGCCCTGGGTGTCGTTTTGTTGTTCGTGGCCTGGCATCCGCCCGACATGATTATCTGGCTTAACCTGCTGGCGTTTGGTGGGCTGGAGGCAGTATTCCTGTGGCCGCTGGTTCTGGGGTTATATTGGGAACGCGCCAATGCCGCAGGCGCGCTCAGCGGGATGGTGGTCGGCGGAGGCTGTTATGCCATTCTGGCAACCCTGGGCCTGCAACTGTGGGGATTTCATCCCATCGTGCCTTCCTTATTGTTAAGTCTGCTGGCGTTCCTGGTCGGCAATCTGTTTGGGCGTTTACCCGCCGTGGTTAACGCACCACAACACTGAATTAAGAGAGATGTTATGCCGTGGATTCAAATCAAAATTAACAGTTCTGGTGCCAACGCAGAGGCGCTGAGCGATGCACTGATGGAAACCGGTGCCGTGTCAGTGACCTTTCAGGATACCCATGACACGCCCGTCTACGAACCTCTGCCCGGGGAAACCCGTTTATGGGGCGATACCGATGTTATCGGGTTGTTCGATGCCGAAAGCGACATGGAAGGCGTCATTGCCGAACTTTCACAGCATCCACTGCTGGGAGAGAATTTTCGCCACAAGATCGAGCAGATCGAAGACAAAGACTGGGAACGCGAGTGGATGGAGAACTTCCATCCTATGCGCTTTGGTGAGCGCTTGTGGATCTGCCCGAGCTGGCGCGATGTGCCCGATCCGAATGCCGTCAATGTCATGCTGGATCCCGGGCTGGCTTTCGGAACCGGCACACATCCCACCACATCGCTCTGTCTGACGTGGCTCGACGGTCTGGATCTGAACGGTAAAACGGTGATCGATTTTGGCTGCGGCTCTGGGATCCTGGCGATCGCCGCCTTAAAGCTGGGTGCAGCGCAGGCCATTGGGATTGATATCGATCCTCAGGCGATTCAGGCCAGCCGCGACAATGCCGAGCGCAATGGGGTGGCGGACCGTCTGTCTCTTTATCTGCCGCATCAGCAACCGGAAAACCTGCAGGCTGATGTGGTAGTGGCAAACATTCTTGCCGGACCGCTGCGTGAGTTAGCGCCGCTTATCCGGGTGCTGCCTAAACCAGGCGGGCATCTGGGATTATCAGGCGTGCTGGAAAGCCAGGCCGAGAGTGTCTGTGAAGCTTATGCCATGCACTTTGCGCTGGACCCTGTCGCCGTTAAGGAAGAATGGTGCCGGATTACGGGTGTAAAAAACGCTTAGCGTCGTAAACGATGCGAGCGTCAGACTCAGCCCTGCGAACGTCGCAGGGCTGTATACCTTCTCCTCATACAGATGAAAGCGAACCTGTCTGGTCGTCGCTGCCTTTCACGCTCAATCGCTATGCTTTTGTCAACCGTCTGTACGGCGTGTTGTGTCGTTAATCACGGTATGTGACGTTTTTTATCTGGCGAATGCCGAATCTTCGTCGGAAAAACCTTTGTTCACAAAATAAACATAACTGGATAACACCATGATTTTTAATGTCATTTATCCATAACACCCTTGTCAGAGCAGACTAAAAGCAGTTTTCTTGCGAATTGTTCAAAGTTTGGCCTTTCATCTTAAGAAAAAAATGCGTAATATACGCCGCCTTGCAGACACAGTATGGCATTACGACTTCATGCGCATTGGAAACCTCCAGCTGAGAAATCGACTGATTGCGGCACCGATGGCCGGTATTACAGACAGGCCTTTCAGAACGCTTTGTCATGAGATGGGTGCAGGAATGGCGGTTTCTGAGATGTTGTCATCCAATCCCGAAGTGTGGGCCAGTGACAAATCTCGTTTACGCATGGTGCACAGTGATGAACCCGGCATTCGTGCCGTCCAGATTGCAGGCTGTGATCCCAGTGAGATGGCTCAGGCTGCACGTATTAATGTCGATGCTGGTGCACAGGTGATTGATATTAATATGGGTTGCCCAGCCAAAAAGGTGAACCGCAAAATGGCGGGGTCGGCCTTACTGCAATATCCTGCCGTGGTCGAGTCTATTCTCTCTGCCGTGGTAAATGCGGTTGATGTACCGGTCACATTGAAAATCCGTACCGGTTGGGATCCAGAAAACAGAAACTGTGTCGCGATTGCCCAATTGGCTGAGCGTTGTGGCATTCAGGCTTTGACGATACATGGCCGCACTCGTGCCTGCCTGTTCAACGGAGACGCTGAATACGACAGCATTCGGACAGTTAAGCAGAGTGTCTCTATTCCGATTATCGCGAACGGAGACATAACTGACCCGCATAAAGCCAGAGCAGTGCTCGACTACACCGGAGCCGACGCTTTGATGATAGGACGTGCTGCTCAGGGAAGACCGTGGATCTTCCGGGAAATCCAGCATTATCTGGACACTGGGGAGCTGCTTGCCCCGCTGCCACTGGCAGAGGTCAAGCGTTTGCTTGTTTCGCATATACGTGAGCTGCACGACTTTTACGGTCCAGGCAAGGGATACCGTATAGCGCGGAAGCACGTGTCCTGGTATCTCCAGGAACATGCCCCAAATGACCAGTTTCGGCGCACATTCAACGCCATTGAGGATGCCAGCGAACAGCTGGAGGCGTTGGAGGCATACTTCGAAAATCTTGCGTAACGAAATAAAGAGCTGAAAGAACTATGTTCGAACAACGCGTAAATTCTGACGTACTGACCGTTTCTACCGTTAACTCACAGGATCAGGTAACTCAAAAACCTTTGCGTGATTCGGTTAAACAGGCACTGAAGAACTATTTTGCTCAACTGAATGGTCAGGATGTGAGTGACCTGTATGAGCTGGTTTTGGCTGAAGTCGAGCAGCCTCTGTTGGACATGGTGATGCAGTATACCCGTGGCAACCAGACCCGTGCTGCCCTGATGATGGGTATCAACCGCGGTACGCTGCGTAAGAAACTGAAAAAATACGGCATGAACTGATTCAGGTTCACACCGTTAATCTCGCCAGCCTTCGGGCTGGCGTTTTTATTTGTGCGTTACTACGCAAATTTTTTTAAAAACGCTGAAACAGTTGCATCACATATGGTAACTGTAGTTGCAGTCGCCAGCGTGACTTTAACAGACTTACCTTTCACATTTTCTCTTCTTCGCGGCCTTTGTCTTTTGTACCACCATGCCCTTCAGCCCAGCCCTGTCGGCCTTTTGTGAGCACGGCTACCTTTTTAAGCAATCTCATGTCTGCTTACATCAGCCACATGCAAACAGGCTCACACTGTTGCTAAATAGTGAAACAAATTGCACTAAATGTGATCTACCCGACTCGAAATGCATCCTTTTGGTGCGCCATATTATTGCAGCCTTCCGGATAATTCAGATTATTACCCGATATTTCAGGTGAATTCAGAATTCTGCAAACCTGGCACTGGCTTTGCAAAGTCGTGGATGGCTGATCGCCACAGACAGGAAACGCACACCAAAGTGCGCACTACATAACAACACAACACGACATGCCACACAGGATGCTTTATGAAAAAGATGATGCTCTCTACTCTGGTTGCTGCGGCTTCGCTGCTCGCCGTTGCTCAGCAAGCCCACGCAGGCGCCACGCTGGATGCGATTAAAAAGAAAGGATTCGTTCAATGTGGTATCAGCGATGGCCTGCCAGGTTTCTCTTATGCAGACGCCAGCGGTAAATTTACCGGTCTTGATGTGGATATCTGTCGTGCCGCGGCAGCAGCCGTATTTGGTGATGCAACAAAAGTAAAATATACCCCGCTGACCGCAAAAGAGCGCTTCACCGCATTACAGTCTGGCGAAGTGGACGTGCTTTCTCGTAACACTACCTGGACCTCATCACGTGATGGCGGCATGGGCTTCATGTTTACCGGTGTTAACTACTATGACGGCATTGGTTTCCTGACACACAAAAAAGCGGGCCTGAAAAGTGCGAAAGAGCTGGATGGTGCCACCGTCTGTATTCAGGCCGGTACTGACACTGAACTGAACGTTGCGGATTATTTCAAAGCGAACAAGATGCAGTACACCCCGGTGACATTTGACCGCTCCGACGAATCGGCAAAAGCACTGGATAGCGGCCGTTGCGATACGCTGGCTTCCGATCAGTCACAACTTTATGCACTGCGTATCAAATTAGGTAAACCAGACGACTTTATCGTTCTGCCGGAAGTCATCTCTAAAGAACCGTTGGGTCCTGTTGTTCGTCGTGGTGATGATGACTGGTTCACCATCGTGAAATGGTCACTGTTTGCCATGCTGAACGCCGAAGAAATGGGCATCACCTCTAAAAACGTGGATGAGAAAGCCGCGAAGCCAGCGACGCCCGATATGGCCCACCTGTTAGGTGCCGAGGGTGACTATGGCAAGGATCTGAAGCTCGATAACAAATGGGCGTACAACATCATCAAGCAGGTCGGTAACTATCAGGAAAGTTTTGATCGCAACGTCGGTAAAGACAGCCCGCTGAAAATCGCTCGTGGCCAGAATGCGCTCTGGAACCAGGGTGGTATTCAGTACGCACCACCGGTTCGTTAAGTCTACCTCCCCGTCGGGCACCGTTTTCTGCGGTGCCCCAGCAAGGCTTTCGTTATTGAGGTTTCAACATGTCACAACGCCCAACCGTGAAAAGGGATTTTTCGTTCGGTAATCCCACGGTTCGCGCCTGGCTTTACCAGATCGTGGCGATCGTTATCGTACTGTCTGTGGTGGGTTATCTCGTCCACAACACCGTCATCAATCTCGCTAATCGCGGTATCACTTCCGGGTTTGGTTTTTTAGAACGTAATGCGGGTTTCGGCATCGTTCAGCATCTTATTGATTATTCCGAAGGGGATACCTACGCGCGGGTATTTCTGGTTGGCCTGACAAATACCCTGCTGGTTTCCGCACTTTGTATTGTATTTGCTTCCATACTGGGCTTCTTTATTGGTCTGGCGCGTCTCTCAGAGAACTGGTTATTACGTAAAATCGCGAATATCTACATTGAAATCTTCCGCAATATCCCGCCGTTATTGCAGATTTTCTTTTGGTATTTCGCGGTGTTGCGTAACCTGCCCGGCCCGCGTCAGGCGCTGAATGCCTTTGATCTCGCCTTCGTGAGTAATCGTGGCCTGTATATTCCCTGGCCGACCTATGCGCCTGGTACCTGGCCTTTCGTTATCGCTTTAGCACTGGCTGTGGTGGCGAGTTACGGTTTATACCGTTTTAACCGACAGCATCAGCTTAAAACAGGTCAGTTACGTCGCTCCTGGCCCGCAGCTGTTGCAATGCTGATCCTGTTCCCGCTGGTTGCGCATGCAGGTTTTGGTGCCGCCATGCACTGGGATATCCCGGAGTTGCGTGGGTTTAACTTCCGGGGCGGCTTCGTCATGATACCTGAGCTGGCAGCGCTCACGCTGGCCCTGTCGATCTACACGTCATCTTTCATTGCCGAGGTGATTCGCTCAGGTATTCAGGCTGTGCCTTACGGACAGCATGAAGCGGCGCGTTCACTGGGGTTACCGAATCCCGTCACGCTGCGTCAGGTCATCATTCCTCAGGCCATGCGAGTGATTATTCCGCCCCTGACCAGCCAGTATCTCAATATCGTCAAAAACTCCTCTCTGGCTGCCGCGATAGGTTACCCGGACATGGTGTCGCTGTTTGCCGGTACGGTACTGAATCAGACCGGTCAGGCTATTGAAACCATTGCGATTACGATGAGCGTCTACCTGATTATCAGCCTGCTGATTTCACTGTTGATGAATATTTATAACCGCAAAATCGCGCTGGTTGAGCGTTAAGAACACGGGATGACTATGTCTGTCACTGCACATGAAACGACGCCCGTAGCCTCCTCGCCGCTGAGCCGGGGCTGGCTATGGGCCCGCAAGAACCTGTTTTCAGGATGGTTTAACACCTTACTGACGTTGTTATGTATCTGGCTGATCTGGCACCTGATCCCCCCGGCGCTGAACTGGCTGATCTTTGATGCCAACTGGTTTGGCACTACGCGCGCAGACTGCACAAAAGAAGGCGCATGCTGGGTCTTTATTCATGCCCGTTTTGGTCAGTTTATGTATGGGCTCTATCCTCATGAGCTGCGCTGGCGCATTAATCTTGCGCTGGTGATTGGCTTAGTGTCGATTGTGCCCATGTTCCTGAAACGGTTGCCCTTTCGTGGACGCTATATCGCCGTCTGGGCGGTATGCTATCCGCTGATCGTCTGGTTTTTACTGTACGGTGGATTTTTGGGACTGGATCGCGTGGAAACGCGCCAGTGGGGCGGCTTAACGCTGACCCTGATCATCGCCTCGGTGGGCATTGCGGGCGCCTTACCTTTAGGCATTTTGCTGGCGTTAGGGCGCCGCTCTAAAATGCCTGTTGTCCGTACGCTTTCTGTCATCTTTATTGAGTTCTGGCGTGGCGTTCCGCTGATCACCGTGCTGTTCATGTCATCGGTCATGCTGCCGCTGTTTATGGCAGAGGGAACCACTATCGACAAACTGGTACGTGCCTTAGTCGGCGTGATTCTGTTCCAGTCGGCGTATGTGGCCGAGGTAGTTCGCGGTGGGCTGCAGGCATTACCAAAAGGACAGTATGAAGCCGCTGAATCCCTTGCCCTGGGATACTGGAAGACCCAGATGCTGGTGATCCTCCCTCAGGCGTTAAAACTCACCATTCCGGGCCTGGTGAATACCATTATTGCGTTATTCAAAGATACCAGCCTGGTTATCATCATCGGTTTGTTCGATCTGTTTAGCAGCGTTCAACAGGCTACGGTCGATCCGGCCTGGCTGGGCATGTCCACAGAGGGCTATGTCTTTGCGGCGCTGGTCTACTGGATTTTCTGTTTTAGCATGTCACGTTACAGCCAGTATCTGGAAAAACGTTTTCACACCGGGCGTAAATCGCACTGAGGTTTCTATGACACAAATAATAACTGATTCAACCAATGCGATGATTTCGCTTGAAAATGTGAACAAATGGTACGGCCAGTTTCATGTGCTGAAAGACATTAATCTGCAGGTGAAACCGCGCGAACGTATCGTGCTATGCGGTCCGTCAGGGTCAGGAAAGTCGACGACGATTCGTTGTATCAACCATCTGGAGGAACATCAGAAGGGGCGGATTGTGGTCGATGGTATTCATCTGAATGATGACGTACGGAATATAGAGCGCGTTCGTACTGAAGTCGGTATGGTCTTTCAGCACTTTAATCTTTTTCCTCACCTTACGGTTTTGCAGAACTGTACGCTAGCGCCGATGTGGGTGCGTAAGATTGCCAAAAAAGAAGCGGAGGAGCTTGCGATGCACTATCTGCAGCGCGTACGCATTGCTGAACACGCGCATAAGTTTCCTGGTCAGCTTTCAGGCGGCCAACAGCAGCGTGTCGCGATTGCGCGTTCATTGTGCATGAAACCTAAAATTATGCTGTTTGATGAGCCCACCTCTGCCCTGGATCCGGAAATGGTGAAAGAGGTGCTGGATACCATGATTGGGCTTGCAGAAGATGGCATGACGATGCTGTGTGTCACGCATGAGATGGGCTTTGCACGTACCGTTGCCGATCGGGTGATCTTTATGGATCGCGGCGAGATCGTGGAGGTTGCGCCACCGCAGGAGTTTTTTGCAAATCCGAAGTCAGAACGTACCCGCGCTTTCCTGTCCCAGGTTATTCACTGACCGCTCTCGTTTCTGACCGTACCTCCGTCTCTGACAGAGGTACGGTTCTGACCTTTCCTGTCCGGATGATGCACCACGTTGTAAATCCACCGTCATCCTTTATAAAACTCCGCTTTTTAACAACTGAGGAAACGCTGTCGTCGACGGTGCATGCCTGAATCGTGCTGTATTCAGCAAGGGTGAGCTGGCCCAGCCAGTGCTCGCCTGTACATTGATCGGATATGGGTGATTCAGGCGGGTTTACTGACGGCTTATAGAGTGATCCACAGATCTTTCCGCTTAAACCCTGATACGCGTCTGCCTGAGCTGGCCCGTGATGCACTTTATGTGGACGAGCCTGCTGGCGACAGGTAGAAATCGACGTTGCGGAAGTCAGCCAGCCCACCAATGAGGCGAGTTTCACGGCTGTGGGGCCGGCGGTAGCGCGGCTTCCGCTGAGGTGCGGCTCGTCCCTTTCGGTTTCAGGCGGATAACCGACGTAAAAAAGCCCCGTACTTTCGTACGGGGCTTTTTTACTTTATTGATGCCTGGCAGTTCCCTACTCTCGCATGGGGAGACCCCACACTACCATCGGCGCTACGGCGTTTCACTTCTGAGTTCGGCATGGGGTCAGGTGGGACCACCGCGCTACAGCCGCCAGGCAAATTCTTTATTCGCCGAACTCTAGCCATATATAACTGGTGCTGATACCCAGAGTCGAACTGGGGACCTCACCCTTACCAAGGGTGCGCTCTACCAACTGAGCCATATCAGCACGCAACAGGTATTCCCGGCATTATTATGCTGATGCTCGGGTCGTTCAATTTGATGCCTGGCAGTTCCCTACTCTCGCATGGGGAGACCCCACACTACCATCGGCGCTACGGCGTTTCACTTCTGAGTTCGGCATGGGGTCAGGTGGGACCACCGCGCTACAGCCGCCAGGCAGATTCTGTCTGCCGCACCGCCCTCTCGGGCCGCACGGCGTTATCCGGTAAACAAGGCTGAAAATTCTTTCTGTCTCTCAACCAAAACGCCTCTGGCGTTGTAAGGTTAAGCCTCACGGGTCATTAGTACCGGTAAGCTCAACGCATCGCTGCGCTTACACACCCGGCCTATCAACGTCGTCGTCTTCAACGTCCCTTCAGGAGGCCCGAAGCCTCAGGGAGAACTCATCTCGGGGCAAGTTTCGTGCTTAGATGCTTTCAGCACTTATCTTTTCCGCACTTAGCTACCGGGCAATGCCACTGGCGTGACAACCCGGACACCAGCGGTGCGTTCACTCCGGTCCTCTCGTACTAGGAGCAACCCCCCTCAATTCTCCAGCGCCCACGGCAGATAGGGACCGAACTGTCTCACGACGTTCTAAACCCAGCTCGCGTACCACTTTAAACGGCGAACAGCCGTACCCTTGGGACCTACTTCAGCCCCAGGATGTGATGAGCCGACATCGAGGTGCCAAACACCGCCGTCGATATGAACTCTTGGGCGGTATCAGCCTGTTATCCCCGGAGTACCTTTTATCCGTTGAGCGATGGCCCTTCCATTCAGAACCACCGGATCACTATGACCTGCTTTCGCACCTGCTCGAGCCGTCACTCTCGCAGTCAAGCTGGCTTATGCCATTGCACTAACCTCCTGATGTCCGACCAGGATTAGCCAACCTTCGTGCTCCTCCGTTACGCTTTGGGAGGAGACCGCCCCAGTCAAACTACCCACCAGACACTGTCCGCAGCCCGGATCACGGGCCCACGTTAGAACACCAAACATTAAAGGGTGGTATTTCAAGGACGGCTCCACGCAGACTGGCGTCCACGCTTCAAAGCCTCCCACCTATCCTACACATCAAGGCTCAGTGTTCAGTGTCAAGCTGTAGTAAAGGTTCACGGGGTCTTTCCGTCTTGCCGCGGGTACACTGCATCTTCACAGCGATTTCAATTTCACTGAGTCTCGGGTGGAGACAGCCTGGCCATCATTACGCCATTCGTGCAGGTCGGAACTTACCCGACAAGGAATTTCGCTACCTTAGGACCGTTATAGTTACGGCCGCCGTTTACCGGGGCTTCGATCAAGAGCTTCTCCTTGCGGATAACCCCATCAATTAACCTTCCGGCACCGGGCAGGCGTCACACCGTATACGTCCACTTTCGTGTTTGCACAGTGCTGTGTTTTTAATAAACAGTTGCAGCCAGCTGGTATCTTCGACTGGCCTCGGCTCCGGGAGCAAGTCCCCTCACCTACGCGCCAGCGTGCCTTCTCCCGAAGTTACGGCACCATTTTGCCTAGTTCCTTCACCCGAGTTCTCTCAAGCGCCTGGGTATTCTCTACCTGACCACCTGTGTCGGTTTGGGGTACGATTTCGTGTTACCTGATGCTTAGAGGCTTTTCCTGGAAGCAGGGCATTTATCACTTCAGCACCGTAGTGCCTCGTCGTCACGCCTCAGTGTAAAGTGCACCGGATTTGCCTGGCGCACACACCTACACGCTTAAACCGGGACAACCGTCGCCCGGCCGATATAGCCTTCTCCGTCCCCCCTTCGCAGTAACACCAAGTACAGGAATATTAACCTGTTTCCCATCGACTACGCCTTTCGGCCTCGCCTTAGGGGTCGACTCACCCTGCTCCGATTAACGTTGAACAGGAACCCTTGGTCTTCCGGCGACAAGGTTTTTCACCTTGTTTATCGTTACTTATGTCAGCATTCGCACTTCTGATACCTCCAGCATGCCTCACAGCACACCTTCAGCGGCTTACAGAACGCTCCCCTACCCAGCAACGCTTACGCGTCGCTGCCGCAGCTTCGGTGCATGGTTTAGCCCCGTTACATCTTCCGCGCAGGCCGACTCGACCAGTGAGCTATTACGCTTTCTTTAAATGATGGCTGCTTCTAAGCCAACATCCTGGCTGTCTGTGCCTTCCCACATCGTTTCCCACTTAACCATGACTTTGGGACCTTAGCTGGCGGTCTGGGTTGTTTCCCTCTTCACGACGGACGTTAGCACCCGCCGTGTGTCTCCCGTGATAACATTCTCCGGTATTCGCAGTTTGCATCGGGTTGGTAAGCCGGGATGGCCCCCTAGCCGAAACAGTGCTCTACCCCGGAGATGAGTTCACGAGGCGCTACCTAAATAGCTTTCGGGGAGAACCAGCTATCTCCCGGTTTGATTGGCCTTTCACCCCCAGCCACAGGTCATCCGCTAATTTTTCAACATTAGTCGGTTCGGTCCTCCAGTTAGTGTTACCCAACCTTCAACCTGCCCATGGCTAGATCACCGGGTTTCGGGTCTATACCCTGCAACTTAACGCCCAGTTAAGACTCGGTTTCCCTGCGGCTCCCCTATACGGTTAACCTTGCTACAGAATATAAGTCGCTGACCCATTATACAAAAGGTACGCAGTCACACCACGAAGGTGCTCCCACTGCTTGTACGTACACGGTTTCAGGTTCTGTTTCACTCCCCTCGCCGGGGTTCTTTTCGCCTTTCCCTCACGGTACTGGTTCACTATCGGTCAGTCAGGAGTATTTAGCCTTGGAGGATGGTCCCCCCATATTCAGACAGGATACCACGTGTCCCGCCTTACTCATCGAACTCACAGCCTGTGCACCTTTGTGTACGGGAGTATCACCCTGTACCCTGCGACTTTCCAGACGCTTCCACTGATGCACAAGCTGATGCAGGTTCTGGGCTCCTCCCCGTTCGCTCGCCGCTACTGGGGGAATCTCGGTTGATTTCTTTTCCTCGGGGTACTTAGATGTTTCAGTTCCCCCGGTTCGCCTCATGCCGCTATGGATTCACTGCATGATAGTGTGACGAGTCACACTGGGTTTCCCCATTCGGGTATCGCCGGTTGTAGCGGTTCATATCACCTTACCGGCGCTTATCGCAGATTAGCACGCCCTTCATCGCCTCTGACTGCCAGGGCATCCACCGTGTACGCTTGGTCGCTTAACCTCACAACCCACAGGCGTTTTGCGCTTGCGTGTTATGAGCTTTTGAGAGACCCGAACGCATCGTGCTGTGTTCCTTATTACGGAGGAACACGACGTGCGTCGTTTCAAATTTTCAGCTTGTTCCGGATTGTTAAAGAGCAATATCTTAAACACGACTCGCAAGTCGTCTTTAAGATATATCGGCAACACCTTTCACCTGTCACCAAGCAAGTGGCGTCCCCTAGGGGATTCGAACCCCTGTTACCGCCGTGAAAGGGCGATGTCCTGGGCCTCTAGACGAAGGGGACGTGAAATCCTTGTGCAACAGACACGGGTTATTTCACGTGAAGGTGAGATTAGATAATCAGGCGACAATAGTTATTGTTACCGCACCCCAACGCGTAGACGCTTTGCTCATTACTTTTCTATCAGACAATCTGTGTGAGCACTGCGCACGAAGGTATCTTCAGGTAAGGAGGTGATCCAACCGCAGGTTCCCCTACGGTTACCTTGTTACGACTTCACCCCAGTCATGAATCACAAAGTGGTAAGCGCCCTCCCGAAGGTTAAGCTACCTACTTCTTTTGCAACCCACTCCCATGGTGTGACGGGCGGTGTGTACAAGGCCCGGGAACGTATTCACCGTGGCATTCTGATCCACGATTACTAGCGATTCCGACTTCACGGAGTCGAGTTGCAGACTCCGATCCGGACTACGACGCACTTTATGAGGTCCGCTTGCTCTCGCGAGGTCGCTTCTCTTTGTATGCGCCATTGTAGCACGTGTGTAGCCCTACTCGTAAGGGCCATGATGACTTGACGTCATCCCCACCTTCCTCCGGTTTATCACCGGCAGTCTCCTTTGAGTTCCCGACCGAATCGCTGGCAACAAAGGATAAGGGTTGCGCTCGTTGCGGGACTTAACCCAACATTTCACAACACGAGCTGACGACAGCCATGCAGCACCTGTCTCAGCGTTCCCGAAGGCACCAATCCATCTCTGGAAAGTTCGCTGGATGTCAAGAGTAGGTAAGGTTCTTCGCGTTGCATCGAATTAAACCACATGCTCCACCGCTTGTGCGGGCCCCCGTCAATTCATTTGAGTTTTAACCTTGCGGCCGTACTCCCCAGGCGGTCGACTTAACGCGTTAGCTCCGGAAGCCACTCCTCAAGGGAACAACCTCCAAGTCGACATCGTTTACGGCGTGGACTACCAGGGTATCTAATCCTGTTTGCTCCCCACGCTTTCGCACCTGAGCGTCAGTCTTCGTCCAGGGGGCCGCCTTCGCCACCGGTATTCCTCCAGATCTCTACGCATTTCACCGCTACACCTGGAATTCTACCCCCCTCTACGAGACTCAAGCCTGCCAGTTTCAAATGCAGTTCCCAGGTTAAGCCCGGGGATTTCACATCTGACTTAACAGACCGCCTGCGTGCGCTTTACGCCCAGTAATTCCGATTAACGCTTGCACCCTCCGTATTACCGCGGCTGCTGGCACGGAGTTAGCCGGTGCTTCTTCTGCGGGTAACGTCAATTGCTGAGGTTATTAACCTCAACACCTTCCTCCCCGCTGAAAGTACTTTACAACCCGAAGGCCTTCTTCATACACGCGGCATGGCTGCATCAGGCTTGCGCCCATTGTGCAATATTCCCCACTGCTGCCTCCCGTAGGAGTCTGGACCGTGTCTCAGTTCCAGTGTGGCTGGTCATCCTCTCAGACCAGCTAGGGATCGTCGCCTAGGTGGGCCGTTACCCCGCCTACAAGCTAATCCCATCTGGGCACATCCGATGGTGTGAGGCCCGGAGGTCCCCCACTTTGGTCTTGCGACGTTATGCGGTATTAGCTACCGTTTCCAGTAGTTATCCCCCTCCATCGGGCAGTTTCCCAGACATTACTCACCCGTCCGCCACTCGTCACCCGAGGAGCAAGCTCCTCTGTGCTACCGTCCGACTTGCATGTGTTAGGCCTGCCGCCAGCGTTCAATCTGAGCCATGATCAAACTCTTCAATTTAAAGTTTGATTTGCTGCAACCAGTGCAGCGATGCTCAAGGAAAACGTCGTAATGAATTTCAATACGTGTTCACTCTTAAGACTTGATATTTTTTGCGTCCGGAGACGCGGATATCAATCCTGCGAGTGCCCACACAGATTGTCTGATAAATTGTTAAAGAGCAGTGCAACCAGCGGGTTAACCGTCTGTTGCGAGGTGGCGTATATTACGCTTTCCTCCTTCAGAGTCAACTTCTTTTTCAGAAGTTTTTCTCCGGCGGCTCAGTTGCCTGACCCTCTCAACACCGCCTTCCGTAAGCCGTTGTGCCGTGTCGATGGAGGCGCATTATAGGGATCCGAATGAATTGCACAACCCTTTTTTTGGATCTTTTTACTGACTGCCGAGAAAACATTCATATTGATTAGATCACCAACGATCCGGCACAAAATCCCCTTGCCAGTTGGTCAGAATCGCATCAGGCTGCCAGTAAACTCAGTAAAAGGAGAACAAAATGACTGTAGCGTTACGCCCTTACAAACATCTTTTCCCAAAATTGGGTCTGCGCGTCATGGTTGATCCCACCAGCGTGGTAGCGGGTGACGTCATTATGGAAGATGATGTAGGTATCTGGCCTTTAGTCGCTATTCGTGGCGATGTGAACCAGGTGCATATTGGTGCCCGAACCAATATTCAGGATGGCAGCGTCCTGCATGTCACGCATAAATCAGAGGCCAACCCCGCCGGTTTTCCTCTGATAATTGGGGAAGACGTAACGGTTGGGCATAAAGCGATGCTGCATGGCTGCACGATAGGCAATCGCGTACTGGTTGGAATGGGCTCAATCGTACTGGATGGCGTCATTGTTGAAGACGACGTTATGATTGGTGCCGGGAGCCTGGTTCCCCCCGGCAAACGACTGGAAAGTGGCTATCTGTATGTCGGGAGCCCGGTCAAACAAATCCGGCCGCTGAATGAAAAAGAAATTGAAGGTCTACTTTACTCAGCCAGCAACTATGTTAACTGGAAGAACGACTATCTGGCCGGAGACAGCCAGACCCATCCTTCATTATCGACCTGATCGTTTCGAATGCAGTCTTCGGCCTGATCTTCCAAATCCCAGCGATGATGGCGAAACAGCGTCATCGCTTCTCCCTCACCGAACTGTTCATTAAGCGCCTCAACACTGATAGCGCAGGTTAAGCCCATCCCGTTTACCAGAACAGGGAAACAAACGGCCCTTAATTCTGTATTCAGGCTTTCCCGATCAGGAAACTGTATCGCCTGGTTCATGACTGCATCCCGGCTTTTAATGAGGCGATGACCGGTGCGATTTCGGGCATCACCCCGTGCCATAGATGAAAGGCATGCGCGGCCTGACCCACCAGCATCCCCAGCCCGTCAGCAAGATGAGATGAACCGTGCTGCTGACACCAGCGCAGGAAAGGCGTTAAACCACTCTGATAGAACATATCGTAGCAACGTAGCTCAGCATGAACTAATGAAGGCGGCAACGGCGGTACTTCTCCCTGAATACCACTTGATGTGGCATTAATGACAAGGTCGAAATGTCTATCCACAAGCGCGTCAAACGAGCACGCATTAATCGCTCCGCGATGGGCAAACTCTGCGGCCAGAGTCTGCGCATTCAACGCCGTTCGGTTCACGACCGTGATCGTTGCTCCCATTGAAAGCAGAGGGAGAATGACGCCCCGAGCGGCCCCACCTGCCCCCACCAGCAGAAGATGGCTGTCGGGCTTAATCATCCCAAGGCGCTGAAGATCGCTGAGCAGCCCAATACCATCCGTATTGTCGCCAAGAATTTGGCCATCATCACACAGCTTTAGCGTGTTCACAGCCCCTGACAGCGCAGCGCGCTCGGTCAACTGGTCGGCAAATGCCCACGCCTGCTGTTTAAAAGGCAGCGTAATGTTCGCACCCGCCCCGCCGTCGTGGAAAAAAGTGCGGAGAGTCTCAGGAAAAGCATCAACAGGCGCATCAATACGATCATACTGAAGAGAGATTCCTGTCTGTCGCGCAAACGCCTGATGAATGTGCGGCGATTTGCTGTGACTAATGGGATGACCAAAAACTGCAAAATTTGCCATATATTAACCCTGGCGTATCAAATTGCCGCTGATGACATCGCGAATCTCAGAAGGATTGAGCCTTCCTCCTGTCTTTCCATTCAATACAGGAAACGCGGTGCCAAACTGCAATTTGACCTCTTCGACTGAACGGCACGGTGGCTGACCGGAAAGATTAGCGCTGGTCGATACCAAAGGTTTTCCAAACGCCCGGCACAGCGCCTGAACATCCGGATGATCGCTAACGCGGATGGCCAGTGAATCAAATTGCCCGGTTAACCAGCGCGGGGTAACCGGAGAAGCAGGCACGACAAAGGTGACCGGGCCTGGCCAACAGGCAAACATACGTTCACGCTGCTCCGTGGTTAAGGCCTCATCTGATACGTAAGGTTTAAGCTGATCATAGTCGGCAGCTATCAGGATCAAGCCTTTCTCTACTGGCCGTTTTTTTAATGCCAGCAGTGCCATGACCGCAGATTCATTATCGGGATCACAGCCTAAGCCGAATACCGCTTCGGTGG
Organism: Pantoea sp. SGAir0183; assembly: GCF_043545505.1. Classification (NCBI taxonomy): domain Bacteria; kingdom Pseudomonadati; phylum Pseudomonadota; class Gammaproteobacteria; order Enterobacterales; family Erwiniaceae; genus Pantoea; species Pantoea sp. SGAir0183. The sequence continues at coordinate 458,478 of NZ_CP028053.1, read as the reverse complement.
GATAGGCAATCACAGCATGCTGGTTAAGATGGCTTACACAATCCTGCAATGAGCCGGCAACGGGTTGATTTAACATGGTTATGTCTTATGTCTCTTGAATAATAGCTTTGCCACAACTTTTACTGGCGCAGAAAAGCCGGATGCCCTGCGCCGTCTTTTTCTCGACTAAAAGCGGAAATTCACAATGCGGACAGCGCCCCGCCACTGGCGTCAGGTTCACGGCAAACTGACAGGCTGGATAGCGTTCGCAGGCATGAAACGTTTTACCAAAACGCGAGCGGCGTTGTACCAGCTTACCCTGCTGGCACTGCGGACAGTCGATCGTGGTTTCATCCGGTTTATCGATGGTTTCGGTGTAATCACACGCGGGATAGTCGCTACAGCCAATAAACATGCCAAACCGGCCCTGGCGCAATACTTTATCTGCCCCGCATTGTGGGCAAACGTGGCCTTCCAGAACTTTGACGACATGCCCATCAGCCTGGTTTCCCAAAGGCTTGATATAGTCACAGGCAGGGTAATTTGCACAGCCCAAAAATGGGCCATGCTTTCCTGAACGTATAACAAGTTCTGCCCCGCATGCGGGGCAGGGATCCTGTTTACGCACAGTAAAGAGTGCGGTTTTACTCATAACAGTCATGCATTAGTAAAAATTTAATGCAGCATACCTTCGTTGACGTCGAATAGCAGTTCTTCCATCTGCTGATACGCGTTTTCACATCCAGGGATGTTAAACAGCACCATCAGCACCACCCATTTAAGATCCTCAAGATCGAAATCCAGCGTATCAAGCGCCATGACACGTTCAATGACCATTTCTCGTGTTTCCAGACTCAGTACCTGGATTTGCTCCAGGAACAGCAGGAAACCGCGGCTTTCGGCATCTAAACGCTTGCTCTCTTCATCGGTATAGATGCGCATAGAGAGCGGATCATTTGCCAGCAAAATTGGTGCGACCAGTCCTTCCTGATAGTCCGCCAATTTCTCTAACCAGTTCAACGCATTATAAATATCTTCGCGGTGGAAACCGGCATCCGTCAAGTCATCTGTCAATCTGTCCTGATCAACACCCATTTCTGTTTCGTTGTGGATATAGGTCTCAAACAAGTACATGAGTACGTCGAACATGGCATGCCCTCCTCAATCGGACATAGCCGCCGGGTACAGCTGCGATCCATCCTGCTAACTCCAGTTCCAGCAATTGAGCTGTAATAACTGGCACAGGTTGGCCGGCACGTTCAGCGACAACGTCAACAGGTGTAACCTCATCACCTACGTTAGCCAACAGCTCGGCAAATGGCAATGGAGCATCGTCACTGGCATCAGAATAAATTTCATCTGACGGGTTAACAGGTAACCAGTTAAGCATAGCGCGTAAATCTTCGACAATGTTATTAGGATGTGCCACCAACATGGCACCTTGTTGGATCAGCCAGTTTGTCCCCTCACTGCCGCTGTTACCCAGCGCACCCGGTAAGGCATAAACATTGCGATTCTGCTCTAATGCATAACGGGCTGTGACTAATGAACCACTTTTTAATGACGCTTCAATGACGAGAACACCCTGACTTAACCCACTGATAATACGGTTTCTGCGCGGAAACTGATGCGCCAGTGGCGCGGCAGTAAGCGGAAACTCCGAGATCACGGCGCCTCCCTGCATAACAATCTCCTGCGCCAGCGCAGTGTGTTTTTTGGGATACAGATGGGCCAGTCCACTCCCCAGTACGGCCACGGTTTTACCCTGCACATTTAATGCGGCACGGTGTGCCACGCCATCAATCCCGATAGCCAGCCCACTGGTTATGGTCAAACCGCTCAATGCCAGTTGTTGGGTGAACCAGTCGCACCAGTAACGGCCTGAGGGCGAACACAGACGGCTGCCTACCACCGCCAGTTGAGGTGAAGATAATACGGTTGGATCACCGTTTACATATAAGAGCGGAGGGAAACAGGCCGTTTCAAGGAGTTGAGCGGGGTAATGCGCATCCAGCGCCGTAATCAGGTGATGCGTTGAACACTGTGCCAGCCAAGTGTTAACGGTTGCCAGCCAGTCCGTGGTTTTCTGATGGGCATAATGATGTTGCGCTGTCTCGAAGCCCTTTTGGCTTAATATCACATCAATATCCTGACCTGCGCACAGTTGCTGCGCCGCGTTCAGCCAGCGTCGGCCCGTCAGGCCGGGTATCGCGGCCAGCCGCAGTAATCGCGCCCTTTTTTCCATCGTCACGGCCTCCTGATAACCGTCGCATCCCTCCGCAGAATGCTGTCAATCAGGTACTAAAAAGTCTACAATATGAGGCAGTAATCTTTTCCTTTTAGAATATAGATCTGGATATTTATGTCAGTTTTACAGGTGTTACATTTTCCTGACGAGCGCCTGCGCAAGATCGCCGCGCCAGTCAAAGAAGTTAACGCAGAAGTTCAGCGTATCGTTGATGATATGTTCGAAACCATGTATTCCGAAGAAGGTATCGGCCTTGCCGCTACGCAGGTGGATATTCATCAGCGCATCATTGTGATTGATGTCTCTGAGAACCGGGACGAGCGACTGGTATTGATCAATCCCGAGCTTCTGGAAAAAAGTGGTGAAACAGGTATCGAAGAAGGTTGCCTGTCCATTCCTGAGCAACGCGCCTTTGTGCCTCGTGCAGAGCGGGTAAAAGTGCGAGCGTTAGATCGCGAAGGTAAGCCGTTTGAACTGGAAACCGGTGACCTGCTGGCTATCTGTATTCAGCATGAAATTGATCATCTGGATGGCAAACTGTTTATCGATTATCTGTCGCCTTTAAAGCGTCAGCGAATCAAGACAAAGTTAGAAAAACTGGCGCGGCAAAACGCCCAGGCCTCTTGAGATCTGAAAAAGGGATAAACGTGTCTGCCCCGCTTAATATAATCTTTGCTGGCACACCAGACTTCGCGGCGCGTCACCTTGACGCGTTGCTCGCATCTGAGCATAAGGTCGTTGGCGTTTTTACCCAACCAGACCGCCCTGCCGGGCGCGGCAATAAGTTGACCGCGAGCCCGGTAAAAGCGCTGGCTCTTGCCCACGACATTCCGGTTTTTCAGCCCAAATCGTTGCGCCCTGCGGAAAACCAACAGCTGGTTGCCGATTTGCAGGCCGATGTCATGGTCGTGGTGGCTTATGGCCTTATCCTGCCGAAAGCCGTGCTAGAGATGCCACGTCTGGGCTGCATCAACGTACATGGTTCGTTGCTGCCACGCTGGCGCGGCGCGGCGCCTATTCAGCGCGCGCTTTGGGCAGGTGATCAGGAAACCGGTGTCACCATCATGCAAATGGATGTCGGGCTGGATACCGGTGATATGCTGGTAAAACTGGCCTGCCCTATTACTGCTGAAGACACCAGTGCTTCATTATACGACAAGCTGGCCAGCCTCGGACCAGAAGGGCTACTGACAACCTTGTCGCAATTGCGTGAGGGCAACGCCCAGCCGGTGAAACAGGATGAAACCCTGGCAAATTATGCTGAGAAGCTCAGCAAAGAGGAAGCACGTCTTGACTGGCAGTTGCCCGCGGAACAGCTTGAACGCTGCATTCGCGCCTTTAATCCCTGGCCGGTTAGCTTTTTTATGGTAAATGATCAGCCAGTAAAAGTATGGCAAGCCGGTGTTTTACCTCATGTCAATAAACGACCAGGCGAGATCGTTAAGGCTGACAAACAGGGCATTCACATTGTCACCGCCGACGGCGTACTCAATTTACTTCAGTTGCAACCCGCCGGTAAAAAACCGATGTCGGCACAGGATCTGCTCAACTCGCGCCGGGAATGGTTTGAACCTGGCTCTCTTCTGGACTGACATTCAGGCCCGGTAAATCCGGGCCTTTTGTTTGATGGCACTATCTTATGACTAAATCATCCAACCTTCGTAGCCTGTCTGCACAACTGATTGAACGTGTTGTCGATAAGGGCGAGTCACTCAATACTGTGCTGCCTGCCGCACAGAAAAAAGTCGCCGATAAAGACGCCGCTCTGGTGCAAGAGATCTGCTTTGGTGTGTTACGAACGTTACCGCAGCTGGAAGCGCTTATCGGGAAATTGATGGAGCGCCCTCTGACCGGCAAACAGCGTACGCTGCATTTTCTGATCATGGTGGGCCTGTACCAGTTGCTCTACACGCGCGTCCCGGCACATGCGGCATTAGCCGAGACCGTTGCTGGTGCTGAAGTGCTTAAACGTGCCAATCTGAAAGGATTGATCAACGGTGTGTTACGTCAGTTCCAGCGCCGTCAGGAGGAACTCCTTGCCAGCATCCAGGAAGGTCCACAGCGCCATCTTCATCCCGGATGGCTACTGAACCGACTGCAGCTTGCCTGGCCAGATCGCTGGCAACAGATTGTTGACGCGAATAACCAACGCCCACCGATGTGGCTGCGGGTTAACCGTCAGCACCATACCCGTGACAGTTGGCTTGCTCTGCTGACCGCCAGTGAAAGAGAGGCGATGACCGCAGAGGATGTGCCGGAAGCATTACGCCTGGCCTCGCCAGCGCCGGTTCACCAGTTACCCGGTTTCGACCAGGGCTGGGTTACGGTGCAGGATCTCTCAGCACAACGCTGTGCGCTTCTGCTTGCGCCTAAAAATGGCGAACATATTCTCGATCTGTGTGCAGCGCCAGGCGGCAAAACGACGCATATTTTAGAAATAGCCCCTGACGCGCAGGTCCTCGCTGTGGATGTGGACGCACAACGACTGAAGCGCGTAACCGAAAACCTGACACGGCTGGGAATGACCGCCGAGGTCAAACAAGGTGATGGCCGTACTCCGCAGCAATGGTGTGACCAACGGCAGTTTGATCGTATCCTGCTGGATGCGCCCTGCTCAGCCACAGGCGTGATTCGCCGCCATCCGGATATCAAATGGTTACGCCGCGATCGCGATATCAGCGAACTGGCCGCTTTGCAGCGTGACATTCTGGAGGCCACCTGGACGCTTCTAAAAGCGGGCGGTACGATGATCTACGCGACCTGCTCTGTCCTACCGGAAGAGAACCATGAGCAAATCAGCGGTTTCTTACAGCGACATGCGGATGCACAGGCTGTCTCCCTTTCAGGCGCGCCCGAAACGGGCTGGCAGGTGTTCCCTGACGCTGAAGGCGGAGACGGATTTTTCTACGCTAAGCTGATTAAAGACGCTAACGCATAATGAAAAGGCTTTGAAAAGCGATGAAAATCATCATTCTTGGTGCTGGCCAGGTTGGAGGCACACTGGCCGAAAATCTGGTTGGCGAAAACAACGATATAACAGTTGTTGATACAGATTCAGCACGTTTACGTCAGTTACAGGATAAATTTGATTTACGTGTTGTGCAGGGTCATGGTTCCCACCCACGGGTTCTCCGTGAGGCGGGCGCGGAAGACGCCGATATGCTGGTCGCCGTTACCAGCTCTGACGAAACCAACATGATAGCCTGTCAAATCGCGTATTCGCTCTTCAACACGCCAAATCGTATCGCCCGTATACGTGCGGCTGACTATCTGCGCGATGCGGATAAGCTTTTTATCCCCGAAGCAGTGCCTATCGACCATCTGATTTCGCCTGAGCAACTGGTTATCGACAATATTTACCGCCTGATTCAATATCCGGGCGCGTTGCAGGTAGTTAATTTTGCTGAAGGCAAAGTGAGCCTCGCAGTCGTGAAAGCCTATTACGGTGGCCCCCTGGTGGGCAATCAATTGTCGATCCTGCGCGATCACATGCCCCATATCGATACGCGCGTAGCGGCGATTTTTCGTCAGGACCGCCCTATCCGGCCACAGGGCTCCACCATTATCGAAGCCGGTGATGAAGTTTTCTTCATTGCCGCCAGCCAGCATATTCGTGCGGTAATGAGTGAAATGCAGCGCCTGGAAAAGCCTTATAAACGCATCATGTTAGTAGGCGGCGGCAACATTGGCTTTGGCCTGGCGCAAAAGCTCGAGAAAAACTACAGCGTGAAACTTATTGAGCGCAATCCCCAGCGCGCGGCCGAACTGGCTGAACAGTTGCACGACACGGTGGTCTTTTACGGTGATGCCTCCGATCAGGAACTACTGGCGGAAGAGCATATTGAGCAGGTGGATTTGTTTATCGCCGTCACCAACGATGACGAAGCCAATATCATGTCTGCCATGCTGGCCAAAAAAATGGGCGCCAAGAAAGTTATGGTGCTGATTCAACGCCGTGCTTATGTCGATCTGGTCCAGGGCAGCGTCATTGATATCGCCATTTCTCCCCAGCAGGCGACCATCTCGGCCTTACTGGGACATGTGCGCAAAGCCGATATTGTGGGTGTCTCGTCATTACGTCGAGGCATTGCTGAAGCCATCGAAGCCATCGCGCATGGCGACGAAACCACATCGCGCGTGGTGGGACGGTCAGTTGATGATATCAAGCTGCCACCAGGCACACTGATTGGTGCTGTGGTGCGCGGCGACGATGTGATGATAGCGAATGACAATCTGCGTATTGAACAGGGCGATCACGTTGTGATGTTTTTAACCGATAAAAAGTTTGTGCCGGACGTCGAGCGCCTGTTCCAGCCCAGTCCGTTTTTCCTATAACACATAAAAAGCCAGCACTGACATGTCAGTGGCTTATTGTCTGTGGTTAATGGCAAATATTGTGAGCTTTGTTAAACTTTATGGCATTGGCTAAGGCAAGGAGAGAAGTATGAGTTTATTCAAAGAGTTTCGTGATTTTGCGATGCGCGGCAACGTGGTTGATCTGGCCGTCGGTGTGATTATCGGTGCGGCATTCGGTAAGATTGTTTCATCACTGGTCGCGAACATCATTATGCCACCGCTGGGCTTGCTGATTGGCGGCGTTGATTTCAAATCGTTTAGCTGGGTGCTTAAACCTGCCGTCGGCAACACACCGGCTGTGGTTATGGAATATGGTATTTTCCTGCAAACCGTATTTGATTTCATCATTGTTGCTTTTGCTATCTTTATGGCGATTAAGCTGATGAACAAACTGTATAAGAAGAAAGAAGTGGAAAAACCGGCACCTAAACCTACAAATGAAGAACTGCTTCTGACAGAAATCCGCGATTTACTCAAACAACAGAATACGAAAATCTAAAATAAAAAGCCGCTCTGAAGCGGCTTTTTTGTGTCTGTAAAGCAGAAGGCCAGTGATAAACGGCTTGCTTATCACTGGCCTCCCAGCCTTTCCCATGTTTTTCTTTACGCCGGTAACTGCCTTTGCCTTTTTGTTTTTCTTCAACACGTTGCCTGAACAGCGGGTCGTGTAACAATGCCTGTAAGGCGTTATCCTGTATTTGTCCTTTCGTATGACGGTATCTGGACATAACTTCTCCGGTTGAGTAATGGAATAATGCGGTGAAAAGATGAAGCAAACTCATTATACGCGCACAACAGCGACAAAAAATACACCTTAATCGGGCACGAGTTTGGTCTTAATCGCACGACCATATTCCCCCTCAAGAAAATCAGTGCGCATACCGGCCTGGCTCAGCCTTATCTTCAGTTGCCGTAATCGTTGTGTCTGGATCAGCGCCTCTGGATCGTCAGGATCTAAATGCTGTAAAAGATCGCTGACCTGAAGTGCTTCGCGGCGCAGCTCAAGTTCGGGGGGAAGAAAACCTGCATTTTTTAACAGTCGGTATCCTGCTCGTAGATCAGGTGGAACCTGACTGTCGTCTTCGAGATTCAGCGGTGCGCCTTCGCCCGGCAGATCACTCAGCTCACCTTTCTCCTGCGCGGCTTTAATATGCTGTTCTGCAAGCTGATCAATTAACCACATTGTTCACCTCCTTCATGACACCACAAGCGTAGCAGACGCAGAATGACAGGCAATAAAAAACCCGCCGAAGCGGGTTTTTCACGTTGCAACAGATTACTCTGCTGCAGCTTCTGCTTGAGCTTCTGGACGATCAACCAGCTCGATGTATGCCATCGGAGCGTTGTCACCAGCGCGGAAGCCACACTTCAGAATGCGAGTGTAACCACCTGCACGGCTCGCGAAACGCGGGCCTAACTCATTAAACAGTTTTGCCACGATCTCGTTATCACGAGTACGGGCGAATGCCAGACGACGATTAGCTACGTTGTCGGTCTTGGCAAGAGTAATCAGCGGCTCAACTACGCGGCGCAACTCTTTGGCTTTCGGCAGAGTCGTCTTGATGATCTCGTGACGAACCAGAGAGCCAGCCATGTTACGGAACATAGCCTGACGATGGCTGCTGTTGCGGTTCAGTTGACGACCACTCTTACGATGGCGCATGACCTTATCCTTCTCAGTGAAACCTTAACCTGTGATCGGGTTATTCATCAGCAATGCTTGCCGGTGGCCAGTTTTCCAGGCGCATGCCCAGAGACAGACCACGTGAGGCCAGCACATCTTTAATCTCGGTAAGAGATTTTTTACCAAGGTTAGGCGTTTTAAGCAGCTCAACCTCAGTACGCTGTACCAGATCACCGATGTAGTGGATAGCTTCTGCCTTAAGGCAGTTAGCAGAGCGGACAGTCAATTCCAGATCGTCAACAGGGCGCAGCAGGATCGGATCGAATTCTGGTTTCTCTTCTTTCACTTCCGGCTGACGTACATCACGTAAGTCAACGAAAGCTTCCAGTTGTTCTGCCAGGATGGTCGCCGCACGACGAATCGCCTCTTCAGGATCGATTGTGCCGTTGGTTTCCATTTCGATGACCAGCTTGTCCAGGTCGGTGCGCTGCTCTACACGCGCTGCTTCAACATTGTAGGCGATACGGTCTACAGGGCTGTAGCAAGCGTCGACCAGCAGACGGCCGATTGGGCGCTCATCTTCTTCCGAATGAATTCGGGCAGAAGCCGGCACATAACCACGACCACGCTGAACTTTGATACGCATGCTAATAGATGCGTTGTCATCGGTCAGATGGCAGATCACATGCTGCGGCTTGACGATTTCGACATCACCATCATGGGTAATGTCGGCTGCAGTCACAGGGCCAATGCCAGATTTATTCAAGGTAAGAATAACTTCATCTTTGCCCTGAACTCTTACCGCCAAACCTTTAAGGTTGAGCAGGATTTCCAGGATATCTTCCTGTACACCCTCTTTGGTGCTGTACTCATGCAGTACACCATCAATTTCAACCTCGGTCACCGCGCAACCCGGCATTGATGAAAGCAGAATACGGCGCAGCGCGTTACCAAGAGTATGGCCAAAGCCACGCTCTAAAGGCTCAAGGGTCACCTTGGCGTGCGTCGAACTCACTTGCTCGATATCTACCAGGCGCGGTTTTAGAAACTCTGTCACAGAACCCTGCATTGTGTCCTCTCTTTGGTACTAAGCTTTACTTAGAGTAAAGCTCGACGATCAGGTGTTCGTTAATGTCCGCAGACAGATCAGTACGTTCAGGAATACGTTTGAACACACCTTCCATCTTAGCTGCATCAACTTCCAGCCAGGTTGGCTTTTCACGCTGCTCAGCCAGCTCCAGAGCGGCCTTCACGCGAGATTGCTTTTTGGCTTTCTCACGGATGCTAACGACATCATTCGGAGATACCTGATAAGAAGCGATGTTAACAACGCGACCATTTACCAGAACAGACTTATGGCTGACCAGCTGACGTGCTTCCGCACGCGTGGCACCAAAGCCCATACGATAAACGACGTTGTCCAGACGGCCTTCCAGCAGAGCCAACAGGTTTGCACCGGTGTTGCCTTTCAGACGTGCTGCTTCTTTGTAATAGTTACGGAACTGACGCTCAAGCACACCGTAGATACGACGAACTTTTTGCTTTTCACGTAACTGACCGCCGTAGTCAGACAGACGTGGCTTGCGCGCACCGTGCTGACCAGGGGCTTGTTCAATCTTACACTTGGAATCAATCGCGCGAACGCCAGACTTAAGGAATAAGTCAGTGCCCTCACGACGGCTCAGCTTGAGCTTAGGACCCAAATATCTTGCCATTTTCTTTCTCCAACTAACCTAAAAAACGGACGTTATACGCGACGTTTTTTCGGCGGACGACAACCGTTGTGAGGGATCGGAGTCACATCAGTAATGTTCGTGATGCGGAAACCAGCGGCGTTCAGAGCACGAATCGTTGATTCGCGGCCTGGACCCGGACCCTTAACCATAACTTCCAGGTTCTTAATACCGTAATCTTTTACAGCTTCTGCACAGCGCTCTGCAGCGACCTGAGCAGCAAACGGCGTAGATTTACGTGAACCGCGGAAACCGGAACCACCGGCGGTTGCCCAACCCAGTGCGTTACCCTGACGATCAGTAATGGTAACGATGGTGTTGTTAAAAGACGCATGGACATGAGCCACGCCATCTGAGACTTGTTTTCTTACACGCTTACGTGCACGAACTGGTGCCTTTGCCATTATTTACTCACCCCGATTATTTCTTGATCGGTTTACGCGGACCCTTACGGGTACGTGCGTTGGTCTTGGTGCGCTGACCGCGAACCGGAAGACCACGACGATGGCGCAAACCACGGTAGCAACCAAGGTCCATCAGACGCTTGATGCTCAGGGTGATTTCACGGCGCAGATCACCTTCAACAACGAATTTAGCAACTGCATCACGCAGCTGATCAATTTGTTCTTCAGACAGCTCACTGATCTTAACATTTTCAGCAATACCCGTTGAAGCGCAAATGGCTTTAGAACGAGTTTTACCAATACCGAAGATCGAAGTTAATGCGATAACGGTATGTTTCTGATCAGGAATGTTAATGCCTGCTATACGGGCCACTATGCACTCCTACTATTTAATATGTACGCACCATGCTGAAAAGCCCGTTTTCAGGATACTCAAATGGAAACGTACAGACATACAAAAGATTGGCTGGCTAATCTAGCCAGCTCAACCCGACTTTGCAAGAAAAATATGTGAAAATCAGCCTTGGCGCTGTTTATGCTTTGGCTCGGCGCTGCAGATCACACGAACGACACCGTCGCGACGAATGATTTTGCAGTTACGACATAATTTCTTGACGGAAGCACGAACTTTCATTTTTACTCTCCGTAACTTCTCAACCACCTGAATTAACGGCCATAGCCCTTCAGGTTAGCTTTCTTCAATGCAGACTCGTATTGACTTGACATCATCAGAGTTTGCACTTGAGCCATAAAGTCCATGATGACGACCACTACGATAAGCAGCGATGTACCGCCAAAGTAGAAAGGAACTTTCATCGCATCACGCATGAACTCCGGGATAAGGCAAATAAAGGTAATGTAGAGGGCACCGATTAAGGTTAACCGTGTCATTACTTTATCGATATATCTCGCCGTTTGCTCTCCCGGACGAATTCCCGGTACGAATGCACCAGACTTCTTCAGGTTATCTGCTGTTTCACGCGGGTTGAAAACCAACGCCGTGTAGAAGAAACAGAAGAAGATGATAGCAGTCGCATAGAGTAGCACATAAAGCGGCTGTCCTGGCTGCAAATACATCGAAATTGTTGTCAGCCAGTTCCAACCGGTACCGCCCCCGAACCACGATGCAATCGTTGCCGGGAACAGAATAATGCTGGAAGCGAAGATTGCCGGGATAACCCCTGCCATATTCACTTTCAACGGTAAATGTGTGCTCTGTGCAGCGTAAACGCGACGACCTTGTTGACGTTTCGCATAGTTCACCACGATGCGGCGTTGACCACGCTCAACGAAAATAACAAAGAAGGTCACTGCAAATACGAGAACTGCAACCAACAGCAACAGAAGGAAGTGCAGGTCACCTTGCCGCGCTTGCTCGATGGTATGGCCAATGGCCGGCGGAAGTCCCGCAACAATACCCGCGAAGATAATGATCGAGATACCGTTACCGATACCACGTTCAGTAATCTGTTCGCCCAGCCACATCAGGAACATTGTCCCGGTAACCAGACTTACAACAGCGGTAAAATAGAATGCAAAGCCTGGATTCATTACCAGGCCTTGCATACCAGGCATATTCGGCAAACCGGTAGCAATACCGATCGACTGGAATATGGCCAATACCAACGTACCGTAACGGGTGTACTGGCTAATCTTACGACGGCCAGCCTCCCCTTCTTTCTTGATTTCTGCTAAGGCAGGATGAACCACCGTTAACAGCTGGATAATAATAGATGCCGAAATATACGGCATGATACCCAGAGCAAAAATAGAAGCACGGCTGAGAGCACCACCAGAGAACATGTTAAACATTTCAATGATGGTGCCACGCTGTTGCTCAAGCAGTTTGGCAAGTACAGTGGCATCAATACCAGGGATTGGAATGAAAGAGCCAATGCGGAAGACAATCAGTGCACCGATAACAAACAGCAGTCTGCGTTTCAGTTCACCAAAGCCACCTTTGGCACTTTGAAAATCTAATCCCGGTTGTTTAGCCATCTGCTACTTATTCCTCGATTTTACCGCCAGCAGCTTCGATTGCAGCACGAGCACCTTTGGTGACACGCAGGCCGCGAACCGTTACCGGTGCAGAAACTTCACCAGACAGAATGACTTTAACGAACTCAATCTGGACACCGACAATGTTGGCTGCTTTCAGCGCGTTCAGGTCGACGATACCGCCTTCAACTTTCGCCAGATCAGACAGACGAATCTCTGTGGTGATCATTGCTTTGCGAGAGGTGAAACCGAACTTCGGCAGACGACGGTACAGAGGCATCTGACCACCTTCGAAACCGCGACGTACGCCACCGCCAGAACGTGAGTTCTGACCTTTGTGACCACGACCACCGGTTTTTCCGAGGCCAGAACCGATACCACGACCCAGACGCTTGGTAGCGTGCTTAGACCCTTCGGCCGGAGACAGAGTATTTAAACGCATCTCTTACTCCTCCACTTTAACCATGTAGGAAACCGCGTTGACCATGCCGCGTACAGCTGGCGTGTCTTCACGCTCTACGGTATGACCAATACGACGCAGACCCAGGCCAACCAGAGTGGCTTTATGCTTAGGCAAGCGGCCGATTGAACTACGGGTTTGAGTGATTTTAATAGTCTTTGCCATCGTGATTACCCCAGAATTTCTTCAACGGATTTACCACGCTTAGCAGCGACCATTTCCGGAGACTTCATATTGCCCAGGCCGTCGATAGTTGCACGAACCACGTTAATCGGGTTAGTAGAACCATAGGCTTTTGCCAGAACGTTATGTACTCCAGCGACTTCCAGAACGGCGCGCATTGCACCACCGGCGATGATACCGGTACCTTCTGAAGCCGGCTGCATGAACACACGGGACCCAGTGTGCGCACCTTTAACAGGGTGCTGCAGGGTGCCGTTGATCAGCGCGACATTAACCATGTTGCGACGGGCTTTCTCCATCGCTTTCTGGATCGCTGCTGGAACTTCACGCGCTTTACCGTAACCAAAACCAACGCGGCCGTTACCATCACCCACTACAGTCAGTGCGGTGAAGGAGAAAATACGACCACCTTTTACAGTTTTAGATACACGGTTTACCGCGATCAGTTTTTCCTGCAGTTCGCCAGCTTGTTTCTCGATGTGTGCCATCTTAGACCTCTACCTTAGAACTGAAGGCCAGCTTCACGGGCAGCATCTGCCAGTGCCTGGACGCGACCATGATATTGGAAACCGGAACGGTCGAAAGAAACACCAGTGATGCCTTTTTCGATTGCGCGTTCTGCAATAGCTTTTCCTACAGCAGCTGCGGCTTCTTTATTACCGGTATACTTCAGTTGTTCAGTGATAGCTTTTTCTACAGTAGAAGCAGCAACCAGAACTTCGGAACCGTTCGGGGCGATTACCTGTGCGTAAATGTGACGCGGGGTACGATGTACCACCAGGCGAGTAGCACCCAGCTCTTTGAGCTTGCGACGTGCACGGGTCGCACGACGGATACGAGCAGATTTCTTATCCATAGTGTTACCTTACTTCTTCTTAGCCTCTTTGGTACGCACGACTTCGTCGGCGTAACGGACACCCTTGCCTTTATAAGGCTCAGGACGACGGTAGGCGCGCAAGTCAGCTGCAACCTGGCCGATCACCTGCTTATCAGCGCCTTTCAGCACGATTTCAGTCTGAGTCGGACACTCTGCAGTGATACCCGCGGGCAGCTGGTGATCAACTGGATGAGAAAAGCCCAGAGACAGGTTAACTACGTTGCCTTTAACGGCAGCACGATAACCAACACCAACCAGCTGCAGCTTCTTAGTGAAGCCTTCGGTAACACCGATAACCATTGCGTTCAGCAGCGCGCGAGAAGTACCCGCCTGCGCCCAGCCGTCAACATAACCTTCGCGCGGAGCGAAAGTCAGGGTGTTGTCAGCATGCTTAACTTCAACAGCATCATTGATAGTACGAGTCAGCTCGCCGTTTTTACCTTTAATCGAAATTACCTGACCGTTGAGTTTTACCTCTACGCCGGCAGGAACAACGACAGGTGCTTTAGCAACACGAGACATAGTATCCTCCGATTACGCTACGTAGCAGATAATTTCGCCACCAAGACCAGCCTGGCGCGCTGCACGATCAGTCATAACACCTTTCGATGTAGAAATGACAGCGATACCCATACCAGCCATTACCTTTGGCAGCTCATCTTTTTTCTTATAGATGCGCAGGCCGGGACGGCTTACTCGCTGAATGCTTTCTACAACCGCTTTACCCTGGAAATACTTAAGAGTCAGTTCCAGTTCCAGCTTGGTGTCGCCTTCGATTTTAAAATCTTCAATAAAGCCTTCTTCCTTCAGCACGTTGGCAATTGCCAATTTCAGCTTGGAGGAGGGCATGGTGACCGCAACTTTGTTCGCGGCCTGACCGTTACGGATACGGGTCAGCATATCCGCGATCGGATCTTGCATGCTCATCTGTGTTACTCCCGTGATTCAATTGGTGACAATTACCAGCTAGCCTTTTTCAGACCCGGGATTTCACCGCGCATTGCGGCTTCACGGACCTTGATACGGCTCAACCCAAACTTCCGCAGGAAACCGTGCGGACGACCTGTTTGACGGCAGCGGTTACGCTGACGTGAAGGGCTGGAATCACGCGGCAGACTCTGCAGCTTGAGAACGGCATCCCAACGGTCTTCGTCGGAAGCGTTCACATCAGAAATGATCGCTTTCAGTTCAGCGCGTTTTGCGAAGAATTTGTCTGCTAATTTCACACGCTTAACTTCGCGTGCTTTCATAGATTGCTTAGCCATTAAGTAACCCTACCTTACTTACGGAACGGGAAGTCAAAGGCAGCCAGCAGAGCACGGCCTTCATCATCAGATTTCGCAGTAGTGGTAATGGTAATATCCAAACCACGAACGCGATCGACTTTGTCGTAGTCGATTTCTGGGAAGATGATCTGCTCACGTACACCCATGCTGTAGTTGCCACGACCATCGAATGACTTAGCGGACAGGCCACGGAAGTCACGGATACGCGGTACAGCAATGGTGATCAGACGCTCAAAGAACTCCCACATGCGTTCGCCACGCAGAGTTACTTTACAGCCGATCGGATAGCCCTGACGGATTTTGAAGCCTGCAACTGATTTGCGTGCTTTGGTGATCAACGGTTTTTGACCGGAGATTGCTGCCAGGTCAGCTGCTGCGTTATCCAGCAGTTTCTTGTCAGCGATCGCTTCACCAACACCCATGTTCAGGGTGATCTTCTCGACCCGAGGGACTTGCATGACAGAATTGTAGCCGAACTCAGACATGAGTTTCTGGACTACCTCGTCTTTGTAGTAATCATGCAGTTTCGCCATCGTACTACTCCAAATTACTTGATAGTTTCGCTATTAGATTTGAAGAAACGGACTTTTTTACCGTCTTCGAATCTAAAGCCTACACGGTCAGCCTTACCGGTTGCCGCATTGAAGAGAGCAACGTTAGAAACCTGAATTGCAGCTTCTTTTTCAACGATGCCGCCTGGTTGGTTCAGAGCCGGAACAGGCTTCTGATGTTTCTTAACCAGGTTGATACCTTCAACGATGACCTTGCCAGAAGACAGGACGTTCTTAACTTTACCGCGCTTACCTTTATCTTTACCGGTTAACACGATAACTTCGTCGTTACGACGGATTTTAGCTGCCATTGTTCGCTCCTTAGAGTACTTCTGGTGCCAGAGAGATAATTTTCATGAACTTTTCAGTACGAAGTTCACGAGTTACCGGCCCAAAAATACGCGTACCGATAGGCTGCTCGCTGTTATTGTTTAAAATAACGCATGCATTACCATCGAAGCGAATGACAGAACCGTCCGGGCGACGAACACCCTTCCTGGTGCGCACCACTACCGCCTTCAGGACATCACCTTTTTTAACTTTACCACGTGGAATTGCTTCCTTGATGGTAACTTTAATGATGTCGCCGACGCCTGCGTAGCGACGGTGCGAGCCACCCAGAACCTTGATACACATTACGCGACGTGCACCGGAGTTGTCGGCGACGTTCAGCATAGTCTGTTCTTGGATCATTTCAGTGCTCCGCTAATGTCAACTACTACTTCGGGACCTAGACCTCAGGTCGATTGAAAGCCCCATAATTGAGGGCGCGGCATTATAACACCGGTTCTCGCAGATGGGTAGAAAAAATGAACGGCTCTTTCGAGCCGTTCATTAGATTTTTAAAGAGGGCAAATTCTATTACAGAATTGCTTTCTCTACAACGCGAACCAGTGTCCAGGACTTAGTCTTAGACAGTGGACGGCATTCGCGGATTTCTACCACGTCGCCGATTCCACATTCGTTGTTCTCGTCATGGATGTGCAGCTTAGTCGTACGCTTAATGAATTTTCCATAGATTGGATGCTTCACGAAACGCTCGATAGCAACAACAGCAGATTTCTGCATTTTGTCACTAACAACACGACCCTGCAGAGTACGGATTTTATCGGTCATTACGAACCCGCCTTCTCAGTCAGTAAAGTCTTAACGCGTGCAACATCACGGCGAACCTGCTTCAGCAGATGAGACTGCTGCAGTTGGCCAGATGCTGCCTGCATGCGCAGGTTAAATTGCTCACGCAGCAGATTAAGCAGCTCAGTGTTCAGCTCTTCAACGCTTTTTTCACGCAGCTCTGTTGCTTTCATTACATCACCGTCTTAGTTACAAAGGTGGTTTTGATAGGCAGTTTTGCTGCTGCCAGCTTGAATGCTTCACGGGCCAGCTCTTCTGGTACGCCGTCCATTTCATACAGGACTTTACCAGGCTGGATCAGGGCAACCCAATACTCAACGTTACCCTTACCTTTACCCATACGCACTTCCAGCGGCTTCTCGGTGATCGGTTTGTCCGGGAATACACGGATCCAGATCTTACCTTGACGCTTAACTGCACGGGTCATAGCACGACGTGCTGCTTCGATCTGACGGGCAGTCAGACGACCACGGCCAACAGCTTTCAGACCGAAAGTCCCGAAGCTAACATCCGTACCCTGCGCCAGACCGCGGTTGCGGCCTTTGTGCACTTTACGGAATTTCGTACGCTTTGGTTGTAACATAGCGACTCTCCTTACTTACGGCCTTTACGCTGCTGCTTTTTAGGTTGAGCAGCCGGTTCCGGTTGTTCAACAGCAGCCATACCACCCAGGATCTCGCCTTTGAAGATCCATACCTTAACGCCGATTACACCATAAGTGGTGTGCGCTTCAGAGGTGTTGTAGTCAATGTCAGCACGCAGAGTGTGCAACGGCACGCGACCTTCACGGTACCATTCGGTACGTGCGATCTCGGCGCCGCCCAGACGGCCGCTAACTTCAACTTTGATACCCTTCGCGCCCAGACGCATGGCGTTCTGAACCGCACGCTTCATAGCACGACGGAACATCACACGACGCTCCAGCTGTGAAGTGATGCTGTCAGCAACCAGTTTTGCGTCCAGTTCCGGTTTACGGACTTCGGCGATATTGATCTGTGCAGGAACGCCAGCGATTTTCGCGACGACCGTGCGCAGTTTTTCTACGTCTTCACCTTTCTTACCGATCACGATGCCAGGACGAGCGGTGTGAATGGTCACACGGATGCTCTTAGCTGGACGCTCGATAACGATACGAGATACAGACGCCTTAGCCAGTTCCTTAGTCAGGTACTGACGTACTTTAAAGTCGCTGTCCAGGTTGTCAGCGAATTCTTTGGTGTTCGCAAACCAGGTAGAGTTCCATGGTTTTACAATACCCAGGCGAATACCATTAGGATGTACTTTCTGACCCATTGCTAGTCTCCAGAGTCTCAGCGATCGGACACAACCACAGTAATGTGGCTGGTGCGCTTCAGGATGCGATCTGCACGACCTTTTGCACGCGGCATAATGCGCTTCATGCTTGGGCCTTCGTCGACGAAAATTTTCGCGACTTTCAGATCGTCGATATCAGCGCCATCGTTGTGTTCAGCGTTAGCAATGGCAGATTCCAGAACTTTCTTGACCAGTACAGCCGCTTTCTTGTTGGTGTAGGTCAAAATGTCCAGTGCCTGCGACACTTTCTTACCGCGGATCAGGTCAGCAACAAGGCGAACCTTCTGAGCAGAAGAACGAGCGTGGCGATGTTGAGCTAAAGTTTCCATCTCTTCCTCCTACTTATTTCTTCTTGGCTTTTTTATCAGCCGCGTGACCGCGATAAGTACGTGTCGGCGCGAATTCACCCAGTTTGTGACCAACCATTTCGTCGGAAACAAAGACAGGAACGTGCTGACGACCATTATGGACAGCGATGGTCAAACCGATCATGTTAGGAAAGATCGTTGAACGACGGGACCAAGTGCGCAAAGGCTTCTTGTCACCGCTTTCCACCGCTTTCTCTACCTTCTTCAGCAAGTGCAGGTCAATAAAAGGACCTTTCTTGAGAGAACGTGGCATGGCTTATCCTCTAATATTATTTGCTACGGCGACGTACGATAAATTTATCGGTACGCTTGTTGCTACGGGTCTTCTTACCTTTGGTCTGAACGCCCCACGGAGTTACCGGGTGCTTACCAAAGTTACGACCTTCACCACCACCGTGCGGGTGATCTACTGGGTTCATCGCGGTACCACGAACGGTCGGACGAACACCACGCCAACGGGTTGCACCAGCTTTACCCAGAACGCGCAGCATATGCTCAGCGTTACCGACTTCGCCCAGTGTAGCGCGGCAGTCAGCTTCGACTTTACGCATTTCACCTGAACGCAGACGCAGGGTAACGTAGGAACCTTCACGCGCAACGATCTGCACGTAAGCACCGGCTGAGCGAGCAATCTGACCGCCTTTGCCTGGTTTCATTTCTACGTTGTGAACGGTAGAACCCACCGGGATGTTACGCATCGGCAGTGTGTTACCTGCTTTGATCGCAGCATCAACGCCAGACTGAATCTGGTCGCCGGCTTTCAGGCCTTTAGGGGCCAGGATGTAACGGCGTTCGCCGTCTTTGTACAGAACCAGTGCGATGTTCGCAGAGCGGTTCGGATCGTACTCAAGACGTTCAACGGTTGCCGGGATACCATCTTTGTTGCGTTTGAAGTCAACCAGACGGTAAGCCTGCTTATGACCACCACCGATGTGACGGGTAGTGATGCGACCGTTGTTGTTGCGGCCACCGGATTTGCTGTTTTTTTCCAGCAATGGAGCAAACGGCTTGCCCTTGTGCAACTCTGGGTTCACCACTTTAACGACGTGGCGACGACCCGGAGATGTCGGTTTACATTTAACAACTGCCATTGTCTTTCTCCTCCGACTTACTCAGCGCCGCCGACGAAGTCCAGATTCTGGCCTTCCTTCAGGGTGACGTAAGCTTTTTTCCAGTCGCTACGACGACCGATACGCTGTCCGTGACGCTTAACCTTACCTTTAACTACCAGGGTGTTAACGTCTTTAACTTCTACTTCGAACAGTTTCTCAACAGCAGCAACGATCTCTGCTTTAGTCGCGTCTTTAGCTACTTTGAGTACGATGGTGTTGGTTTTTTCCATCGCGCTAGATGCCTTTTCAGATACGTGCGGCGCGCGCAGTACTTTCAGCAGACGTTCTTCACGGATCATGCCAGCATCTCCTCAACTTGCTTAACTGCATCAGCAGTCATAACGACTTTGTCGAAGGCGATCAGGCTAACTGGGTCGATACCCGCTGCATCACGCACGTCAACCTTGTACAGGTTACGCGCAGCCAGGAACAGATTCTCATCCAGTTCGCCGGTGATGATCAGCACGTCTTCCAGCGCCATGTCTTTCAGCTTCTGTGCCAGCAACTTGGTTTTCGGTGCTTCAACAGAGAACTGCTCGACAACGATCAGACGATCTTGACGTACCAGTTCGGACAGGATGCTTTTCAGCGCGCCGCGGTACATCTTTTTGTTAACTTTTTGACTGTGGTCTTGTGGCTTAGCAGCAAAGGTCACGCCACCTGAACGCCAGATCGGGCTCTTTACAGAACCTGAACGCGCACGGCCGGTGCCTTTCTGACGCCAAGGCTTTTTGCCTGAACCGGTTACTTCAGCGCGAGTTTTCTGCGCGCGAGTACCCTGGCGGGCGCCTGATGCGTAAGCAACAACAACCTGGTGAACCAGCGCTTCGTTGAAATCACGACCGAAGGTAGTTTCGGAAACAGTCAGCGCGCTCTGCGCGTCTTTCAATACTAATTCCATTGCTATCCCCTTACGCCTTCACAGCTGGTTTAACGATCAGGTCGCTACCGGTAGCACCGGGAACTGCACCTTTAACCAGCAGCAGGTTGCGCTCAGCGTCAACACGTACTACGTCCAGGCTCTGAACAGTTACGCGCTCATTACCCAGCTGACCTGCCATTTTCTTGCCTTTGAACACTTTGCCCGGAGTCTGGTTCTGACCGATAGAACCCGGAACACGGTGAGACAAGGAGTTACCGTGGGTTGCGTCCTGGGTACGGAAGTTCCAGCGCTTAACGGTACCTGCGAAACCTTTACCTTTAGAGGTGCCAGTTACGTCTACTTTTTTAACGTCAGCGAAAATTTCAACGCTGATGCTCTGACCTACAGAATACTCATCACCTTCAGCGGTGCGGAATTCCCACAGGCCACGGCCAGCTTCTACGCCAGCTTTAGCAAAATGACCAGCTTCAGGTTTGGTCACACGGTTTGCTTTTTTAGCACCGGTGGTAACCTGAATTGCCTGGTAACCATCGTTCTCCAGGCCTTTGACCTGAGTAACGCGGTTCGCTTCAACTTCGATTACGGTTACTGGGATAGATACGCCATCTTCAGTGAAGATGCGGGTCATACCCACTTTTTTACCGACTAAACCAATCATTGTTTCAACCTCTCAATCGCTCGATGACCTGATTAACCCAGGCTGATCTGCACGTCAACACCGGCAGCCAGGTCCAGACGCATCAGAGCATCAACGGTTTTTTCAGTTGGCTCAACGATGTCTACCAGACGCTTGTGAGTGCGAATTTCGTACTGGTCACGCGCATCTTTGTTAACGTGCGGAGAGATCAGAACGGTAAAGCGCTCTTTGCGGGTCGGCAGCGGGATCGGACCACGTACCTGCGCACCAGTGCGCTTGGCAGTCTCGACGATTTCCGCGGTTGATTGATCGATCAGACGATGATCAAACGCTTTAAGACGGATACGGATTCTTTGGTTCGACATGAGACCAAGGCTCCAAACATTTTATAGACGAAAAAAATTACTACTCGAACCCATTACGATTGATGGGAGAGTGTAATCGTTCAGCATATAACTCCACAGTTGGGAGTATTGTCAGACGGCCCAACAAACTGCCGTCTGCGATTCAGCTCGAATCGCGCCTGCCAATATCGGCAGGCCCGCGCATTATACGTAGATTTGCTCAGGAAGCAACCCACGATGCACATTTGCCACAGAAAACTGTGTTTAACGCTTTTGTGTACGTCTGCACAGAAGCCCTGCAGGACGGATGTCTTCGCCCTTTTTTTTCTGGGCGCGGTTTTCCATTCTCTTTTTCTTATCCGCGACGCAGAGGACGCGTTCAGACAGACTCAGTCATCACATCAGGTTAACCGGAGGTCATCGTGTTGATCATCATCGTTGCTGTCTCCCTGTCAGGCGGCGCGCTTGGCAGCTTTCTCGCCCTGGCCTGTCAACGTTTTAATACGTCCGCTTCACCACGTCGCTGGCTGCAGTCATTGTGGACGCCGCCTTCCCACTGTAGTTACTGTCGCCGCACGATCCTGTGGCACGACAGCGTTCCGCTGATAAGCTGGCTGTGGTTGCGGGGGCACTGTCGATTTTGTTCGCATCCGGTCGGTTTGCTGCCCGTGCTGTTTGAGCTGACAGGCGCCCTGCTCTGCCTGTTGCTGGCTTATCTGTTTCACGACAATCTCATTCATGCGCTGTTTCCGCTTCTGGCTTCCTGTTTGCTCCTCGTCCTTGCGGCCATCGACCAGCGCCACTTCCTGCTGCCAGATGTTCTCACCCACGCGCTCCTGTGGCTGGGTCTTTCACGTTTCATGTTCTTTCAGCCACTCACGGTCAGTTCGGCCATCGGTGGCGTCATGTTTGGCTATGGTTCACTTTGGTTGCTTGCCGGAATTTTTCAACAGGTTACACGGCGGAAGGGATTAGGTTGTGGGGATATTAAACTGTTTGCCGCACTGGGCGCATGGTGTGGTTGGCAGGCCCTGCCCTTCATTGCCCTGACCGCCTGTACGACAGCCTTGATCGCTTTCGGCGCGCTGCGGATAAGGAACCGGGCATGGTACCTGAACAGCCCGCTTCCCTTTGGCCCTTTCCTGGCCGTCGCGGGCTGGGGAGTTATCGTTAGTCAAAGCCTTACTCTTCTTTGATTTGCGCCTGCAGGTAATTCTGAATGCCCATCTTACTAATGAGATCAAGCTCGGTTTCAATCCAGTCGATATGGTGCTCCTCATCTTCGAGGATGGCGATCATCATATCGCGGCTTACGTAATCATGAACTTTATCCGCATAGGCGATGGCTTCTCGCAGGTCTTTTGCGCCTTCGAGTTCAAGATTGAGATCGGACTGCAACATCTCCCCGACATCTTCTCCAATCCTGAGTCGTCCCAGATCCTGCAGATTAGGAATGCCTTCAAGAAACAGAATACGTTCGATGTATTTATCCGCATGCTTCATTTCATCTATGGACTCATGGTACTCAACGTCGTTAAGACGCATCAGTCCCCAGTTTTTGAACATCCGTGCATGTAAGAAGTACTGGTTTATTGCAACCAGTTCATTCCCCAACAATTTATTGAGATGACTTATGATTTTCGCATCGCCCTTCATTTCGCTTCCTCCGCTCATGTTTATTTGAGCGTAGATGCGGTTAAAAAGAAGTCAAAAAAACGCGATGAAAATTGTGGGTATTATCAAGCCGGTGGTGTGTGTGCGTTTACGCGATTTCTTTATATTGCGGAGCGTGCTGCATCTCTTCATCCATAATCGCGCGGGCATCCCGAATACATTTTCCACATTGCTTTCCCACGGGCACGATTTGGCGCAACTGCTGGATAGATTTGGGCTGATAACGGCGCACGACTTCACGGAGAGTTTTGTCACTGATGGCATTACACAGACAGACGTACATTTATTCATCACCCGGTCTATTTCGTGCGCACAGTGTAAATGCGAATCGTTTTTATTTCAAACCTACCTTTTGTGAGGAGAAAGCCTGCGTGATTAAATGACAGGCATAAAAAAAGAGCACCGAAGTGCTCTTTTTATTTTGCAGTAGCCACTCATGTGGCCACATCAGAGATCACAATTAAGCGATAACTTTAGCAACAACGCCCGCACCAACGGTACGGCCACCTTCGCGGATTGCGAAGCGCAGACCTTCGTCCATTGCGATTGGGTGGATCAGGGTAACAACCATTTTGATGTTGTCGCCTGGCATAACCATTTCAACGCCTTCTGGCAGCTCTACTGAACCGGTCACGTCAGTGGTACGGAAGTAGAACTGTGGACGGTAGCCCTTGAAGAACGGAGTATGGCGGCCACCTTCGTCTTTAGACAGAACGTAAACTTCTGACTCAAACTTGGTGTGTGGCTTGATGGTGCCTGGCTTCGCCAGAACCTGACCACGCTGGATGTCTTCACGCTTGATACCGCGCAGCAGAACACCACAGTTTTCGCCTGCCTGACCCTGGTCCAGCAGTTTGCGGAACATTTCAACACCGGTACAGGTTGATTTCGCCGTATCTTTGATACCCACGATTTCAACTTCGTCGCCGA
Organism: Pantoea sp. SGAir0183; assembly: GCF_043545505.1. Lineage (NCBI taxonomy): Bacteria > Pseudomonadati > Pseudomonadota > Gammaproteobacteria > Enterobacterales > Erwiniaceae > Pantoea > Pantoea sp. SGAir0183. The sequence goes on along the minus strand of NZ_CP028053.1, from coordinate 434,383 downwards.
CTTTAACAACACCGCGCTCAACACGACCGGTTACTACAGTACCACGGCCAGAGATTGAGAATACGTCTTCGATTGGCAGCAGGAACGGCATGTCGATAGCACGAACCGGATCCGGGATGTAGTTGTCCAGGTGGTTAGCCAGCTCAACGATCTTCTCTTCCCACTCTGGGTTGCCTTCCAGCGCTTTCAGTGCTGAACCGCGAACGATTGGGGTGTCGTCGCCCGGGAAGTCGTACTGTGACAGCAGGTCACGGACTTCCATCTCAACCAGTTCCAGCAGCTCTTCGTCATCAACCATGTCACACTTGTTCAGGAACACGATGATGTAAGGAACGCCTACCTGACGACCCAGCAGGATGTGCTCACGGGTCTGCGGCATTGGGCCGTCAGTCGCAGCAACAACCAGGATCGCGCCGTCCATCTGCGCAGCACCGGTGATCATGTTTTTCACATAGTCGGCGTGGCCCGGGCAGTCAACGTGTGCATAGTGGCGAGACGGGGTTTCATACTCAACGTGTGCAGTGTTGATGGTGATACCACGTGCTTTTTCTTCAGGGGTGCTGTCGATCTGGTCGAACGCACGCGCCTGGCCGCCGTTGGTTTTAGCCAGAACGGTGGTGATTGCTGCAGTCAGGGTGGTTTTACCGTGGTCAACGTGACCGATGGTGCCCACGTTTACGTGCAGTTTGTTACGTTGAAATTGCTCTTTCGCCATGGCGATATTCCTTACGTTATGCCTTCATCACCCGGGATGAAGGCATCAGTTCAAATTTAAACCGTAGCTTATTTGCTACGAGCTTCAATAACGGCCTGCGCAACGTTGTTCGGTGCGTCGTCATACTTCAGGAACTCCATGGAGTACGAAGCACGACCTTTGGTCAGAGAGCGCAGCTGAGTTGCATATCCGAACATTTCAGACAGTGGAACTTCAGCGTGGATCTGAACGCCAGTAGCGTTAGATTCCTGCCCTTTGAGCATACCACGACGACGGCTAAGGTCACCGATTACGTCACCGGTGTTCTCTTCTGGGGTTTCAACTTCAACCTTCATGATAGGCTCAAGCAGAACAGGCTGCGCTTTCTTAAAGCCATCTTTAAAGGCAATAGACGCGGCCAGTTTAAACGCCAGTTCAGAGGAGTCAACGTCATGGTAAGAACCGAAGTGCAGACGAACACCCAGATCCACAACCGGATAACCTGCCAGTGGGCCTGATTTCAACTGCTCCTGGATACCTTTATCAACGGCTGGAATGAATTCGCCAGGAATTACACCACCTTTGATATCGTTGACAAATTCGTAACCTTTCGGGTTCGAACCTGGCTCCAGCGGGTACATGTCGATAACAACATGACCGTACTGACCACGACCACCAGACTGCTTGGCGTGTTTACCTTCGATACCGGTAACTTTAGAGCGGATAGCTTCACGGTAAGCAACCTGTGGTTTACCCACGTTCGCTTCAACGTTGAATTCACGCTTCATACGGTCAACGATGATATCGAGGTGAAGTTCACCCATACCAGCGATGATAGTCTGGTTAGACTCTTCGTCAGTCCATACGCGGAATGACGGGTCTTCTTTCGCCAGACGACCCAGAGCCAGACCCATTTTTTCCTGGTCAGCTTTGGTTTTCGGCTCAACGGCGATAGAAATTACCGGCTCAGGGAATTCCATACGCTCCAGAATGATTGGCGCGTTTGGATCACACAGGGTATCACCAGTGATAACGTCTTTCAGGCCGATCGCAGCGGCGATGTCACCTGCGCGAACTTCGCTGATTTCTTCACGTTTGTTAGCGTGCATCTGAACGATACGACCGAAACGCTCACGTGCAGATTTCACGGAGTTCAGAACGGTATCGCCTGAGTTAACTACACCAGAGTAAACGCGGAAGAACGTCAGGTTACCCACGAATGGGTCAGTTGCGATCTTAAACGCCAGAGCAGAGAACGGCTCTTCATCACTTGCGTGACGCTCAGCTGGGGTATCTTTACCATCGTCCAGCATACCGTTGATTGCCGGTACGTCGGTCGGGGCTGGCAGATACTCAACAACCGCATCCAGCATTGCCTGAACACCTTTGTTCTTAAATGCAGAACCACAGGTCACCAGGATGATTTCGTTTTTCAGCACGCGCTGACGCAGCGCTTTTTTGATCTCTTCTTCAGTCAGCTCTTCACCGCTGAAGAATTTCTCCATCAGCTCTTCAGAGGCTTCTGCTGCAGCTTCGATCAGCTTGCCGCGCCATTCTTCAGCCAGTTCTTGCAGGTTAGCTGGGATCTCTTCGTAATCGAAGGTCACGCCCGCATCCTGGTCGTTCCAGTTGATGGCTTTCATTTTGATCAGGTCAACAACGCCGGTGAAGTTTTCTTCAGCGCCGATAGCGATCTGCAGCGGAACCGGAGTCGCGCCCAGACGAGATTCGATCTGACCAACTACTTTCAGGAAGTTTGCACCCATGCGGTCCATTTTGTTAACGAACGCAATGCGTGGAACTTTATATTTGTTAGCCTGACGCCATACGGTCTCAGACTGTGGCTGAACACCACCTACAGCACAGTAAACCATTACTGCGCCATCGAGCACACGCATGGAACGTTCTACTTCGATGGTGAAGTCAACGTGTCCCGGGGTGTCGATGATGTTGATGCGGTGTGGCTCAAACTGCTTAGCCATACCTGACCAGAACGCGGTCGTTGCAGCAGACGTGATGGTAATACCACGTTCCTGCTCCTGTGCCATCCAGTCCATGGTCGCTGCGCCATCATGCACTTCACCGATTTTGTGGTTAACACCGGTGTAGAACAGGATACGCTCGGTAGTAGTGGTTTTACCGGCGTCGATGTGTGCGCTGATACCGATATTACGGTAGCGCGCAATGGGTGTTGTACGAGCCATTTTATTCCTCGGTTTTTAGGACGTTCAAAGTTAGTCGACCCCAGCGGGTTGGCTGTTTGAGCGCCCGCTGGTTTAACAACAACTACGCAGCTGTTACCAGCGGTAGTGAGCGAACGCCTTGTTGGCTTCAGCCATACGGTGAACGTCTTCACGTTTCTTAACTGCAGTACCTTTGTTTTCTGCAGCGTCAGAAAGTTCGTTCGCCAGGCGTAAAGCCATAGATTTATCACCGCGTTTACGAGCAGCTTCTACGATCCAACGCATTGCCAGGGCATTACGACGAACCGGACGGACTTCAACTGGAACCTGATAGGTTGAACCACCAACGCGACGTGACTTAACTTCGACAGTCGGACGCACGTTTTCGAGAGCAACCTCAAAAGCTTCCAGGCCATCTTTACCAGCACGTTGAGCCAGGGTCTCAAGTGCGGTATAGACGATAGATTCAGCAGTAGATTTTTTACCATCTACCATCAGGATATTTACAAATTTAGCCAGCAGCTCTGATCCGAACTTAGGATCCGGCAGAATTTTACGCTGACCAATGACGCGACGACGTGGCATGGAAATACTCCGTTGTTAATTCAGGATTGTCCAAAACTCTACGAGTTTAGTTTGACATTTAAGTTAAAACGTTTGGCCTTACTTAACGGAGAACCATTAAGCCTTTGGCTTCTTCACGCCGTACTTGGAGCGTGACTGCTTACGGTCTTTAACACCTGAGCAGTCCAGCGCGCCACGAACGGTGTGGTAACGCACACCTGGCAGGTCTTTAACACGACCGCCACGGATCAGGATCACGGAGTGTTCCTGCAGGTTGTGACCTTCACCACCGATGTAGGAGGTGACTTCAAAACCGTTAGTCAAACGCACACGGCAAACTTTACGCAGTGCTGAGTTTGGTTTTTTAGGAGTGGTGGTGTACACACGGGTACAAACGCCACGTTTCTGCGGGCAAGCTTCCAGCGCCGGCACGTTGCTCTTTGCAACTTTGCGGACGCGTGGTTTGCGAACCAGCTGGTTAACTGTTGCCATTAAATAGCTCCTGGGATTTAGCTTTTTGCTTCGTAAACACGTAATAAATCACCTCGTAGAATTACGAGGAGGCAGAATTTTAGGGCTGTGTCAAAAAGGTGTCAAGAAATAACCAGGGGGCCAATGCATTACCAGGCCATTTGTTGTTGATGTTTTACCGTTAGCGCAACGAAAAAAGTATAGTCCACAGACTGCACAACAGGGGAAATTTGCGTGCTCAGCCCCCGGGCATTCAGGTCATCTTCCAGTGCCCAGAGCTTCGCCCCTGAGGCGCGAAACTGTTCCAGCGCTCTGCTGCCCTCAATCGCCGCCAGTACGCCATCCTGCAGCAAGAGCAGGTCATCTTCCGGCATAAGCAGTCGGGTCAGGCTTTCGATGTCGCTGTAAGTCGGTGAGTGAAATAACGTATGCAGCATTAGGTGCTCTTAAAAAGTCAAAATACGGTCATAGCCTGCGAGTTTTTGCCGCAGGGCCGACGCATCTAAAATTTCGGCATCCAGAATGCGTGGCGCATTTTCCGCTAAACCGCGCGACTGCAGCGACGCCCTGCACAGATAACACTGGTCGATATCATACAGCGCCAGCACGCCGAAGGTAGCGGCATAATGCCGGCTGTGAATATTTTCCGGCTGTTGCTCACTGTTAAGCTGCAGAACGCCATCTCCAATAAAAAAAAGGCCGATATCGTCACTCAACGCGCCGGTGGCCAGCACCGCATCTAACCCTTCACGTCCCGCACTGCTGCCATGTGGGGCTCGGGTGAATACAAACGCGACACGCTTCATCAGAACTGCACCATCCGCTCGCAACGCAGCGCCGCTTCCGCCAGCGCGCCTAAGCCGGCCAGGGTAAAACCGGGCTGAAGATTCACGCCCGGCAGCGCAAGCCGTGAGGCTTCCTGCGCATCCGTTACGCCGCGCCGGAGTGCGGCCGCCACGCAAATGTTCAGCGCCACCCCATGCGCCTGATGAAGCGACTGCCAGGCACGAACAAGATCGAATTCGTCACTGGCGGGCGCGCTAAGCTGATTGGCGTTCAGCACGCCTTCCCGATAAAAAAAGACGCTTTCCAGCTGGTGTCCCGCTGCCAGCAGCGCGTTGGCAAACAGCAGGGCGCTGGTCGCCTGCTGCGTACCATAGGCCGGACCGGTGACAAGAAGCGCATAGCGCATTAACGATCCTGCCCCTGAAAGTCACCGTTTTTAAACTGGCGGATGTACAGGTACACGGTATGTTTGGAAATATTTAAGCGCTCGGCGACCTGATTTATGGCGTCTTTGATATCGAAAATCCCTTTTTCATACAGATTCAATACGATCTGACGGTTCTTGGCATTATTCGAGACGTTACGGTCGGCGCTCACTTCTTCAATCGTAAATTCCAGCGTCTGCATGACCAGGTCATCGACCGAACTGGCAAAGTTCACATTGGAATCGACCTGCTGCATCTCTGGCGGCAGAAACGTCGACATGATCTGTGAAAACGGAACGTCGAGGTTCATGTTGATACACAGCAAGCCAATCACCCGCTGCTGGCGATTACGAATCGCAATTGTGACGGACTTCATCAGCACACCACTTTTCGCGCGGGTAAAGTAAGCGCGGGAGACGTTGCTGTCTGCACCCTGCATATCATGCAGCATGCGCAAGGCTAAATCCGTGATGGGCGAGCCCACTTTACGCCCTGTATGCTCGCCGTTAGCAATACGTACGGCCGAACAGTTTAAATCTTCCAGTGAGTGAAGGACGATTTCACAATGCGAGCCGATCAACATGGCAAGACCATCTACAACGGCCTCATACGATTTTAAAATATCGTAATCAGTTTGCTCGAACGGATGCTGCTCCAGAAGATCGAAGTCGCTCAGTTCACCGGGATTGAATGGATTAGACATTGAAGACATCACCCTACATGGCTGGAGCCTGTCACAGCGGCTACGGGCAGACTCAATATTGGGATAGTTATGCAGGCGATAGTCTGGCAAATGTCGCGGGGTTATGCCAGAGGTTTGTCATAAAGAGAAACCGCCACCCGAAGGTGGCGGCAGACAGATTACTGGGATTTCTTCGCGTCAGCAGCAGGTGCCTGCGTTTTTTCATCCGCTTTTGGTGCCGGTTTGATATCAAGCAGCTCAACGTCAAACACCAGCGTGGAGTTAGCCGGGATGCCCGGAACACCGTTTTTACCGTACGCCAGGTTTGGTGGGATAACCAGCTTGATCTTACCGCCTTTCTTAACGTGCTTCAGGCCTTCAGTCCAGCCTGGAATCACGCCGTCAAGACGGAAAGACAGGGGCTCACCGCGCGTGTAAGAGTTATCAAACTCGGTGCCGTCGATCAGCGTACCTTTGTAGTTTACAACGACTGTATCGCTGTCTTTTGGTGCCTCACCGGTCCCTTCTTTCTCAACCTTATACAGCAGACCACTTTCGGTCTTCTTCACGCCGCTCTCTTTAGCAAACTTAGCGCTGTAAGCTTCACCCTTCTCGGCATTTTCTTTTGCGTCTTTTTCCATCTTGGCTGACGCCGCGCCTTTCACGCGGGCTTCGAACGCCTGCAGGGTTTGCTCGATTTCTTCGTCAGACAGTTTGCTCTTGCCGCCAAACGCGTCCTGAACACCGGCAATCAGTTGCTGCTTGTCCAGCTTGATGCCCAACTTCTCCTGTTCTTTCAGGGAGTTGTCCATATAACGGCCCAGTGACGCACCCAAAGCGTATGCAGATTGCTGATCTTCATTTTTGAAGGCGGCATTTTTTGGAGCCTGAGGAGCAGACTGTGGAGCATCGGCAGCGGCCGGAGCTGCTGCTGTTTCTGCAGCCATTGCCAGCGGAGCATTCAGCGCGACGGCCATGGTGGTAGCTAACAATGTGACTTTAAACAGTGATTTCATCCTTTCTCCAAAACCGAAGCCTCTCACCTCGGGAATCATTGCGGACTGAGGGCCCACACTATAACTTTACGTGGCAGTGACGAACACTCCCACAACGTAATTATCTGGTCTACTTCCGACCTTTTTTGCATCAGGAAGTTTCACCAGAGATGATGTCATCTGACCCTTTTTCAAGCTAAACACCAAATAAAAGCGAATAAATAGGGCAATTCTGCAACGCCAGCCTTTAGAATCATGCGCTGAGTAGCCCCTTAACAGGAGAAAAGATCATGCAACAGTCAGAGTGGGAACAACGTATTGAAGCGCTTGAAAGTAAGCTGGCCTTTCAGGAGATCACTATCGATCAACTGAACAATACCGTCGTTCAGCATGAACTTGAAATGAGTAAGATGCGCGAACATATGCGCCTGTTACTTGAGAAGTTTAAAGCCAGCGCGCCGTCGATGATTGCCGATGCTTCAGAAGAAACCCCGCCGCCGCATTACTGATCAATCCGTGACAGGCCAGGCTGACTGTCGGCAGGCCCGTTCTGCCGAGGCCTGCTGACAATAAAATGCCGCAAAAAGTAAGGCCACCCGAAGGTGGCCCTGCACTACCGCGTCGGACTTAGTGGCTGCAGCCACAACCGCCCGTTCCGCAACCACCTTTACCGTGGTCATGGTCATGGTCATGGTCATGGTCGTGATCGTGGTGATGACCATCTGCACCGTGAACATGGCCGTGTGCCAGCTCTTCCGGTGTGGCTTCACGAATCGCAACCACCTCAACGTTAAAGTTCAGGTTCTGACCCGCCAGCATGTGGTTACCGTCAACCACAACATGGTCGTCTTCCACTTCGGTGATTTCAACCGGCACCGGACCCTGATCGGTTTCCGCCAGGAAACGCATGCCAACCTGTAATTCGTCAACGCCCATAAAGACGTCTTTTGGTACGCGCTGTACCAGGTTGTCATCGTACTGACCGTACGCGTCATTTGCCGGGATATGCACGTCAAACTTATCGCCCGCGACGTGGTTTTCCAGCGCATTTTCCAGACCAGAAATCAGGGAACCATGACCGTGCAGATAGTCTAACGGTGCACTCACCGGTGACTCGTCAACCAACACACCGTCTTCTGTACGTACCTGATAGGCCAGGCTTACCACCAGGTCTTTTGCTACTTTCATGATATCTCCTAACCGTTGAGAACTAAGATCCCGTCTCATTGGTCTATTCTTGCGTGCAATAACACCAACCAGAAAGGTTCGGGGCTGAGTACAAGAGGCACTCTTTTTCTCTTGCGACTTCAGCGTTAATGGCGTCAATTGTAACGGAATTCAATCCCGCTGTGTGCTTAAGCTTAAAAAAAGCTGGGCCATTTCGCTACTCGGGATGGAAAATTCCGATCACTTGCTCGTTACTGCGAACCTGATCGCGTGCCTGTTTATCGGCTTCCCGCATTTGATGGCCGCACTTCACACACTCGACGACATCGACATTGTTTTCACGCCACATGGCCAGCGTGTCTTTTTCCTGACAATGCGGACATACCGCACCAGCAATAAAGCGTTTACGCATGCTGTTCTACCTGTGTCTTTTGATTACTGATCGTCATCCCAGTCATGGAACTGACGTCGTTCATGCTGCATTTCACGCTGAAAAATGTCTTCCAGTTCACGTCGCGCCTCGCGGACACGGGAAATCTGCGCCATATCAGAGTGGACAGGCATCAGCTCCCGCAACATACGCATATCCAGCCGGCGGAAGTGTTGCTGTGCCCGATGAGCCTGATGAGGATGCATTCCCAGCGACATAAGCGTTTTACGCCCCAGTTCCAGCGCACTGGAAAAAGTTTCGCGTGAGAACTGCGTCACGCCCGCCTGCAGCAGTTCGTGGGCTTCCACACGACCACGGGCACGCGCCATAATCTGCAAATGCGGAAAATGTTGCTGGCAGAGATGCACAATCGTCATCGCATCTTCCGGATTGCTGCAGGTAATTACGATTGACTGCGCATCAGCCGCACCCGCCGCTCGCAGCAGTTCCAGCTCCGTTGCATCACCATAGTAAACCTTGTAGCCGTACTTGCGCATCAGGTTGACCGCACTAATATCACGCTCCAGTACGGTGATGCGCTTATTGTTTGCCATCAGCAAACGGCCCACTACCTGACCAAAACGTCCGAAGCCCACCACAATGACCTGCGGCTGATCGTCCTCAACGAAGGGTTTTTCAGTGTCTTCATCGCTTTCATTAAAGCGACGCGCCAACAGCCGATCAATTGCCTGCATAAGCAGCGGCGTGGTCATCATGGACAGCGTCACGGTAACCAGCAGCAGCGGCAGTTGGTCGCCCGAGAACAGTCTGGCTGACGAGGCCGCCGAGAACAGTACAAAAGCAAACTCGCCGCCCTGACTCAACACGCCGGCAAACTGCTGACGTTCAGAGCTGCGTAAGCCATAGATTCGAGCCAGCACATACAGCACCAGTAACTTGACCGACACCAGCGTCAGTACGCCCAGTAAAATGGCGATAATGTGGGTATAAAGCACCCCGAGGTTCAGCGCCATGCCCACCGAGATAAAAAACAGCCCCAGCAGTAAGCCTTTGAACGGCTCGATCGCCACTTCCAGCTCATGACGGTATTCACTTTCCGCCAGCAGAATCCCGGCGATAAAGGTGCCTAACGCCATGGATAACCCCAGCGCATCCATAAACAACGCGGAGCCCAATACCAGCAGCAGCGAGGCGGCGGTAAATACTTCACGCACGCCTGAGGCCGCGATGTAGCGAAAAATGGGGCGCAGTAAATAGCGGCCCCCGACGAGCATGCCGGCAAACGCCAGGACCTTCATGCCCACTTTCATCCAGTCGACGCTGCCGCTGTCATTCCCGGCCAGAAGCGGAATCAGTGCCAACGCCGGAATAACAGCCAGATCCTGAAACAGCAGCACCGAAAACCCTAGCTGGCCCGCTTCGCTGCGGTTCATGCCCTTGTCCCGCATCAGCTGCAAGGCCATCGCCGTTGATGACATGGCCAGACCGATCCCGCCGATTACCGCCGCGCGCCAGTCAAAGTTTGTCAGCCACAGCAATGCGCCAAGAATGGCGGCGGAGAAAATGACCTGCGCGGCACCGATACCAAAGATAGAACGGCGCAGCGCCCACAACTTTGCCGGGTTCAGTTCCAACCCGATGATAAACATCAGAAAGACAACGCCCAGTTCAGAAAAGTGCAGAATCTCGTCGACGTCACTAATAAATCCCAGTCCCCACGGACCAATGGCAATACCGGCCAGTAAGTACCCCAATACTGCGCCAATCCCCAGGCGAGCCGCTACCGGTACAATCAGCACCGCCGCAAAGAGATAGATGACTCCTGCGGTCAGCAGCGTTTGTCCTTCCATTTATAACCCTCCATTCGGCAGCGGTGCTGCCAGCCAGTCGCTATAGGCACGGGCATATTTTTTGAGTAAATCAGGTTGCTGACGGCGCGCCCAGTAAATAATCATCGGCGACATCCAGTGCATACGGCACATCTGTGCGGTCAGCTCAAAAGGTCGCAAAATGTCATTCATGGAATAGCGGTTCAGTCCGTGCTGCTGAAAGGCCGTTTCAGGTTCGCCGGTTGTGACGATACTGCGCCAGTACTTTCCTTCTAATGCGTTTCCGTCTATGCCGTTAGCAAAACCCCGGGACAACACGCGATCTAACCACTCTTTAAGTAACGCCGGGCAGCTGTAGGTATAGAGAGGATGTTGAAAAATAATCACATCATGCTCACGCAGTAGCTGTTGCTCATGGTGGATATCGATAAAAAAATCCGGATAGGCGGCATAGAGGTCATGAACGGTAACATGCTCAAGGGGCCTGGCCGCGTCCAGCAAAATACGATTTGCGATGGAATCCTGCGCTTCCGGATGAGCAAAAAGCAGCAAAATCTTAGGTGGCTGCGACATCCTTTCCCTCCAAAGCGTCGTCATTGGTGCGGATTTCCGCTACCATGCACAACGCAACAAAAACCCAATTATGTTGCACGTAAATTAACATATTCTGACGATACGGCGCTTATGATTGTCTTTTCTGCCCTACAAATTCGCCGCGGTGTTCGCGTCCTGCTCGACAACGCTACCGCCACCATCAATCCCGGCCAAAAAGTCGGGCTGGTGGGTAAAAACGGCTGTGGAAAATCCACCCTGCTGTCGTTGCTGAAAGGTGAGATCACCAGCGATGCGGGATCGTTTACCTTTCCCGGTAACTGGTCGCTTGCCTGGGTGAATCAGGAAACGCCTGCCCTCAGCCAGGCCGCCCTTGACTATGTCATCGATGGCGACCGTGAATACCGCCATCTTGAAGCAGAACTGGCAGAGGCCAACATCAGAAATGACGGAAATGCCATCGCCCTGATTCACGGTAAGCTCGATACCATTCAGGCCTGGACGATTCAGTCGCGCGCCTCAAGCCTGCTGCACGGGCTCGGATTCAGTCAGGAACAGCTTCAGCGCCCGGTCAGTGATTTTTCGGGGGGCTGGCGCATGCGTCTTAACCTGGCCCAGGCACTGCTGTGTCGATCGGACCTGTTGTTACTCGATGAACCGACGAACCACCTCGATCTGGACGCCGTGATCTGGCTGGAACGCTGGCTAAAAAGCTATGAGGGTACGCTGATTCTGATCTCGCACGATCGCGATTTTCTCGATCCGGTGGTGGACAAAATTATCCACATCGAACAGCAGACGATGACCGAGTACACCGGTAACTACAGTTCCTTCGAACGCCAGCGCGGCGCGAAACTGGCCCAGCAGCAGGCGTTATACCAGAGTCAACAGGAAAAAGTGGCGCACCTGCAAAAATATATCGATCGTTTCCGTGCACAGGCCACCAAAGCCAAACAGGCGCAAAGCCGTATTAAGATGCTGGAACGGATGGAGCTGATTGCGCCAGCCCATGTGGATAATCCGTTTAGCTTCAGCTTCCGCGCACCCGAAAGCCTGCCGAATCCGCTGCTGAAAATGGATAAAGTCACCGCGGGCTATGGCGATCGCATTATTCTGAACGCCATTAAACTTAACCTGGTGCCGGGATCGCGCATTGGCCTGCTGGGTCGCAACGGTGCCGGCAAGTCAACGCTGATTAAGCTGCTGGCGGGCGAACTCGCCGCCAAAGCGGGCGAAATTGGCCTGGCGAAAGGGATCAAGCTGGGTTACTTCGCTCAGCATCAGCTGGAGTTCCTGCGCGCCGATGAGTCGCCTTTACAACATCTTTCACGGCTTGCGCCGAAAGTGCTCGAGCAGCAGTTACGGGATTATCTGGGCGGCTTTGGCTTTCAGGGCGATAAAGTCACAGAGGTAACCGAACGCTTCTCTGGCGGCGAAAAAGCGCGGCTGGTGCTGGCGCTGATTGTCTGGCAGCGCCCCAACCTGCTGTTACTGGATGAACCCACCAACCACCTCGATTTGGACATGCGTCAGGCATTGACTGAGGCGTTGATTGATTTTGAAGGCGCACTGGTTGTCGTATCGCACGATCGCCATCTGTTACGTGCCACCACCGATGACCTCTATCTGGTGCATGATGGCAGCGTTGATGTGTTCCCGGGCGATCTGGAAGATTATCAGCAGTGGCTGAGCGACCTGCAAAAACAGCAAACGCAAAATGAGGCCGCGCCTAAACAGGACAATGGTAACAGTGCTCAGGCCCGTAAGGATCAAAAGCGTCGTGAAGCCGAGCTGCGAACGCAGACCCAGCCCTTGCGCAAAGAAATCGAGAAGTTAGAAAAACAGATGGCGAAGTGGCAAGCCCAACTGGCCGACGCCGAACACCTGCTGGCAGACAGCGCGCTGTACGAACACAGCCGCAAGGCTGATTTAACGGCTGCCCTGCAAAAACAGGCTGAGAGTAAATCGGCGCTGGAAGAGGTGGAAATGGCCTGGCTGGACGCGCAGGAAAAACTGGAAGCGATGCTCGCCTCCTGACAGAGGCGGCATCACCTTTCGTCACAACCGTACCGGTGTACTCGCGGTACGGTTCAGTAAGGCTTATCGCCTAATACCGTGGCGCGCTGCATCACTCTTCGGGCCGGATAGTAATCGGCATTGGCGTAGTGCTGAGTGACGCGATTGTCCCAAATCGCCAGGTCATTAGGCTGCCAGCGCCAGCGCACCTGAAACTCCGGTTTCGTGCTATGCGCAAACAAAAAGCCCAGTAATGCATCGCTCTCTTTCTGACTCAGCGTCAGAATTCGGGTTGTAAAACCCTCATTGACGAACAACGCTTTTTTCCCACTAACCGGATGCGTCCGGATAACAGGATGCTGCACAGGTGGGTTTTTCGCCGCAGCCTGCTGCCAGCGCTGGTGTTCCTCTTCTGTCTTACGGTGTTTATATTCCGGAAACGACTTTGTAAAATCGTGCTCCGCATAGAGTTCAGACAGCAAGGTTTTGAAGGGAGCAGACAGCGCCTCATACGCCGCAATACCGCTGGTCCATAACGTATCCCCACCCGCCTCCGGCAAGACTTTGGACGCCAGCAGCGCCACAGCCGGAGGCGTCTGAATGAACGTCACATCGGTGTGCCAGTTATCATTATCCGGAGGATTATCCTGATGCGTATCCAGGACAATGATCTCTTCCACGCCCGGCGCATGCGGATAAACCGGATGGATATGAAGATCGCCAAAGCGAATGGCCAGCGCACGATGCTGCTCGGGCGTGATCACCTGATCACGTAAAAACAGTACCTGATGACGCAGCAAGGCGTGATAGAGCTGCTCAAACTGCGCGTCACTGAGTGGACGCGAGACATCAAGGTTGCCGACCTGCGCGCCGATAAAGGGGCCCAGAGGCGTAATCGCTAACTTTTCGTTCATTTTTGCTCTCCGTTCCAGGGCGTCAGACGGCGCTGTAGCGCACGCAGACCCAGTTCTAAACTACATGCCACAATGGCAATCACCGCGATCCCTGCCAGCACCACATCCGTTGCCAGAAATTCCCCTGCCGACTGCACCATAAAGCCCAGCCCACGCGTGGCAGCAATGAGCTCGGCGGCCACCAGCGTTGACCAGCCCACACCTAATCCAATGCGTAAGCCGGTCAGTATCTCTGGCAAGGCACCCGGCAGGATGACCCAGCGCAGCCGTTGCCAGCGATTCGCCCCCAACGATGCCGCGGCGCGCAGACGAACCTGCTGTGCGTTGCGAACACCGGCCACAGTCGACAGCACTATCGGGGCAAAAATCGCCAGCGTGATCAGCAGTATTTTCGATGTTTCACCAATACCGAACCAAATGACCATCAACGGTAAATACGCCAGCGGTGGCACGGGCCGATAGAGCTCAATCAGGGGATCGATCAGGGCACGTAAAACCGGGCTGACGCCCATCGCAATGCCCACCGGAATGGCTGTTAATGCCGCCGCGCTGAGCGCAATCAGCATGCGCGTCAGGCTGGCTGACAGGTGCTGCCACAACGTCGCGTCCATAAACCCCTGCGGACCGGCAACGCTCAGTAACTTACTCAGCACCTGCTGCGGCGACGGCAGAAACAGCGGCGCAATGAGCCCCAGTGTGGTCACGCTCCACCAGATGAACAACAGCACAAGCAGGCTCACTGTGCTCAGCGTGGCCGTCAGGGAGAAAGGCCAGCGCAGGCGACGACGCCGGGCGCGGGTCGGCACATCGTTAATGATCGCACTCATGCAAATGCCTCCCGTTGTGCAAATACCCGGTTCAGCACATATTCCCGTTGGGCGATGAAATCGGGATCAGACTTGATGCTGCGGCAGGGTTCGCCGTCCACGAAACGCTGGCCAAAATTCAGCGTCAGCGTTTCCTGTACCCGACCGGGCCCCGGAGAGAGCAGCACCAGCTCGCTCGCCAGAAAAATGGCTTCTTCAATGTCATGCGTAATCAGCAGGATCTGTTTACCGCTCTCCTGCCACAGCCTTAACAGCAAGGTCTGCATTTGTTCACGGGTAAACGCATCAAGTGCGCCAAACGGTTCATCGAGCAGTAACAGGCGGGGATCGGCAGCCAGCGCGCGGGCGATGCCAACGCGTTGACGCTGTCCGCCAGATAACTGCCAGATATGCCGCTTTTCAGCGCCTTCCAGCCCAACATTTTTTATCATCTGCCGTGCAAGGGCTTCACGCGGCTGGCGCGCCATACCGGCAATCTGTAATCCGAAAGCGACGTTATCCAGCACATTCCGCCAGGGCAGCAGGCCTTCATGCTGAAACACCACGCCGCGATCGGCGCCTGGCCCCTGAATCGCCTTGCCGTCCAGAGAAATACTGCCGGACTCGACCGGTAAAAAACCGGCGATCAGATTCAGCAACGTGGTTTTGCCACAGCCTGACGGTCCCAGCACAACGACCAGCGCGTTATCCTCCACGCGCAGTGAGATGTCCTGTAATACCGGCTGTCCGCCATAGCTCGCGTTCAGATGGGCTATTCGCAACATGACGATGTCCTCAGGGCTTGACCAGGGGCGCAACAAAACGACTCGTGACAAAGGCGCTGTAATCATTACCGGCCTGCGGCACCTTGCCCTGTTCTTTCAGGAATTGCGCCGTGTCCACGATGGCTTTGTTCACCGGCTGCTGCAGTTGCGCCACCTGCTGAGCGGCGGTCAGATAGGTGTTGCCCTTAACCAGTCCAGGAATTTGTTGCTCGGGCACGCCGCTTAAGCGCGAAAGTTTACTGAGGTTATCAGGCTGTTTAAGCCACTGTTCGGGATGGTCCAGGTAGGCTTTCTGCGCCTCAATAGCGCTACGGGCAAAGGCGGTCACGATATCCGGATGCTGCTGCGCGAAGTCTTTGCGTACCACCCAGACATCAAGTGTCGGTGCGCCCCAGCGCCCGACCTGCGACGAATCCGTTAAAACGGTGCCATCTTTCTCCAGTTCATTCACCGCAGGTGCCCAAACGTAAGCACCGTCAATGTCCCCGCGTTGCCAGGCCGCCACAATCGCAGGCGGTTGCAGATTGACCAGTTGAACCTGAGACGGCTTAATCCCCCAGTGTTTTAATGCCGCTAACAAACTGTAATGGGTGGTCGAAATAAAGGGCACGGCGATCCGCTTGCCGATCAGGTCCTGGGGACGGGTGATTGTTTTCTTCACGACCAGCGCTTCAGAATTGCCTAACTGAGAAGCCAGTAAAAAGGCTTCGATGGGGAGTTGCTGCGTTGCCGCAACGGCCAGTGGGCTGGAACCAATATTGCCAATCTGGACATCGCCTGATGCCAGCGCACGAAGCACGCCTGATCCGCTATCGAATTTGCGCCATTCGACCGTCGCACCGCTCTCTTTGGCAAACGTATTATCCGCCTGCGCCACCTTAGCGGGTTCAGCGGAGGTCTGATAAGCCACCGTTACGTTGACCGCGTTGGCCTGAAACGCCAGCACTGACAGGACCGCCGCCAGAATCGTGAGTCGCCCTTTTTGCATGATTTTTCCCCATCATTTTTATGATGTGGGCAGTGTTGCTGGCAGAAGTAATTTCATAAAGGAATTAAAAGTTATCCCTAATAGAAAGAAATTCTTAGATCATCATCTGCAATAGATTGCCGTTATACGCAAATTAAATTTCAGACAAAAAGCCATAAATTTGTCAGGCGCTCACATCCTGGTTGTGCTATTGATATGCGCTATTATTTGCTCCCCGGTGAGGCTTGCGAGTTCGATGTCGATCGACAAAGTTGCCCTGTTAGCTGGCGTGTCTAAAGCCACGGTATCCCGCGTGCTTAACGCGCATCCTGGGGTAAAAGCAGATACGCGACAGAAAGTGCTGGATGCCATTGCCACAAGCGGCTATCAGCCAAACCTGCTGGCGCGTCAGTTGCGAACCTCGCAGAGTCATATGCTGCTGGTCCTGATCTCCGATATCACGAACCCTTTTTGCTCCCGAGTTGTTCAGGGCATCGAAGCTGAAGCAGAAATGCACGGCTACCATATTCTGCTGTGCAATTCGGCCTCACAGTTTAAACGTGAGTCGGCCTACCTGACCTTACTGACCGGCAAGGTGGTGGACGGCGTGATTACGATGGATGCCGCCGCCGGGCTGCAAAGCCTGATCGATATTATCGGTGATGCGCCCTGGATTCAGTGTTGTGAGTTTGATCCCGAGATTGCGGCCTCGTCCGTCTCCATCGATCATCTGGACGCCGCACGTGATACCGTCCATTATCTGGCCGGCCGGGGCCGTAAGCGCATTGCACTGGTGAATGGCGATATGCGTTATCTCTATTCTCAATATCGCGAACAAGGCTATCGAGAAGGCGTTGCGCAATCGGGGTCAGACTGGACGAATGTCGTCTATACCGAAGGCATTACCTGCGAAGAAGGCAGTCGGGCATTGCAGGAATTGTTGCGTTTAGCGGAGCCGCCGGATGCGGTATTTGCCGTGTCTGATGTGCTGGCGGTTGGCGTGGTGCATGCAGCGCTGGAGGCGGGCCTGCGTGTCCCGGAAGACCTTGCCGTCGTGGGGTTTGACGGCATTCCCTTTACCAGCAGCCTGAATCCACCGTTAACCACCATTGAACAGCCCATGTATCAACTGGGCGCGCGCAGCGTGCAGCTGTTGCTGAAAAAAATTCGCCAGCCGCACGCGCCGGTTGTTCGCGAAGTGTTGCCCTGGACGCGCCTGGAGCGCGCATCCAGCTAAGCTCAGTGCCAGATCAGCAATACGCAGGCCGCCGTTAACAGCCCCATGCTCAGGTTAAAGCGTTTCCAGGCGCGGGGACTACGTAAAATACGGCCGATCATCGCACCAAAGCCCATCCAGATAACGCCTGCAACCAGATTGACCATAACCATGCCAAGACTGATTAACAGGACAGAATGGCGATAGCCCGCACCGGCCAGACTAAAACTGGCGACGGCACCCAGCGCCATGAGCCAGGCTTTGGGGTTGATCAGTTGTAATAAGCCTCCCTGCCAGAACGGCATAGGTGCGACAGGTGCCGCATCGGTTTCCAGCTTCTCATAGGCTGCGGTGGCAATCTTCCAGGCCAGCCACAGCAGGTAAAGGCTACCGGCAATTTTCAGGATGAGATGCAGGGAGGGATAAAGCAGTATCAATCCACCCACGCCAAACGCTACCAGCAGCAGCATTAGCTGCATGCCGATCATAATGCCGATCATCAACGGGAGGGTGCGCAAAAAACCAAAATTGGCCCCCGAGGCGGTGAGTAACATATTATTAGGTCCGGGTGTAATCGCCGCGACCCAAAGAAAGCCTAATAATGATAAAAACAGACTGAGTTCCATTAACCCGGGTTCTCCTCCCTTAGTGAAAACTTATCGAAGCTAACAGTGTGATATGGAACAGACAAGCCTTTACAACATGAAATTTTCGGGCCCTGACGACGCGGCGTTCATTCCCCTGCCCGGTCTGGGCAACCCGCACCTGCAAACCATTCTGCCGCGGCTGATACGGCGGACGAAAAGGTTAACGCCACACTGGCAGCGGCTGGATTTACCTGACGGTGACTTTGTTGATTTGGCCTGGAGTGAAGATCCTCAGTTTGCCCGGCATAAACCGCGCGTGGTGCTGTTTCATGGCCTGGAAGGAAGTTTCCACAGTCCCTATATTCATGGCCTGATGCTGCAGTGCAAACAGCGTGGCTGGCTGGCGGTAGTAATGCATTTTCGCGGCTGCAGCGGTGAGCCGAACCGTCTGAACCGGATATACCACTCCGGTGAAACCGAGGATGCGCGTTTTTTCCTGCACTGGCTGACGACGCGCTGGGGCCGGGTGCCCACAACTGCTGTCGGCTTCTCGCTGGGCGGGAATATGCTCGGTTGCCTGTTAGGCCAGCAAGGTGATGAAGCCCTGATTGACGCGGGCGTGATTGTGTCTGCGCCCCTGATGCTGGAACCCTGCAGCGCCCGACTGGAGCGCGGCTTTTCACAGGTTTATCAGCGTTACCTGTTAAGCCAGTTAAAAAAGAATGCCCAGCGTAAACTGCGGGCCTGGCCCGACACGTTGCCGGTGAACCTCATTCAGCTTAACGCCCTGCGCCGTCTGCGGGACTTTGACGACGCGATCACGGCCCGGGCGCATGGTTTTGCCGACGCCACGGATTATTACCGTCGCGCCAGCGCTATGCCGCGCCTTAAGTTCGTGACAAAACCGCTGCTCATCATCCATGCAAAAGATGACCCGTTCATGAGCGATGAGGTGATCCCGCAGCCTGCGCAATTATCTGCCACTATTACCTATCAGCTGACACAGCAGGGTGGGCATGTTGGTTTCGTCAGTGGCACCCTGCGTCAGCCTCGGTTGTGGCTGGAGCAGCGCGTGCCACAGTGGATTTCCTCTTATCTGGATAACTGACTCTGTGATTATTCCCTGGGAACAGGTTTCTCCCGAAACCCTTGAAAATCTTATCGAAGCGTTTGTTTTGCGTGAAGGCACGGATTACGGCGAGCAGGAGCTCAGCCTGACGGAAAAAGTCGCCGATGTGCGTCGTCAGCTGGAGCACGGCGAGGTCGTTCTGGTATGGTCGGAACTGCACGAGTCGGTCAACATCATGCGCAAAAGCGAGTTTCGTGGCTGATGCAACGAACGGAAAATCGTGCTAACAATGCTCATCGCCCGACGTCACAGGGACTTCAACTATGTCTGCACGCCATCCGATTATCGCGGTAACGGGCTCCAGCGGTGCGGGAACCACCACCACCAGCCTGGCGTTCCGTAAAATTTTTCAGCAACTCGGTTTGCACGCTGCCGAACTGGAAGGGGACAGTTTTCACCGCTTTACCCGACCCGAAATGGACATGGCTATCCGAAAAGCGCGCGATCTGGGGCGACATATCAGCTACTTTGGCCCGGAGGCGAATGATTTTGGCCTGCTGGAGCAAACGTTCATCGAATACGGCGAACACGGTAAGGGCCAGTCGCGTAAGTATCTGCACACCTATGATGAAGCCGTTCCCTGGAACCAGGTTCCCGGCACCTTCACGCCCTGGCAACCGTTACCTCCGGATATGGATGTGCTGTTTTATGAAGGCTTGCACGGCGGCGTGGTGACTGCACAACACAATGTGGCGGAAAAAGTCGATTTGCTGGTCGGCGTCGTGCCCATCGTCAACCTGGAGTGGATTCAGAAACTGGTGCGCGATACCAGCGAGCGTGGCCATTCACGCGAAGCGGTGATGGATTCGGTAGTGCGTTCCATGGAAGATTACATCAATTTCATTACGCCGCAGTTTTCACGAACCCATATTAACTTTCAGCGCGTCCCCACGGTGGATACCTCTAATCCCTTTGCCGCGCGCACCATCCCTTCGCTGGATGAAAGCTTTGTGGTTATCCACTTTCAGGGGCTGGAAGACATTGATTTTCCCTATCTGCTGGCCATGCTGCAGGGATCGTTTATTTCCAATATCAACACGCTGGTGGTACCCGGCGGCAAAATGGGACTGGCGATGGAGTTAATTATGGCGCCGTTAGTAAAACGGCTCATGGAAGGGAAACGGATTGAATAACCACAGAGGCCAGCCTGGCCTCTGTGAGATTACAGCGCGATCACTTCGTAGCTGTGGGTAATGTTGACGCCTTTGCCTAACATGATGGCGACAGAGCAATATTTTTCCGCTGACAGATCGACAGCGCGTGCCACGGCTTTATCCGAAAGTGCGTTGCCGCTGACGATAAAATGCAGATTGATATGGGTAAAGATGCGGGGGGCTTCTTCCCGACGTTCAGACAATAGTTTCACTTCGCAATCAACCACATCGTTGCGGCCTTTTTGCAAAATTGACACAACGTCAATGGCGCTGCATCCCCCTGCCGCCATCAGCACCATCTCCATAGGGCTCGGCGCTTTATCGCCAGAATTGCCATCCATCAGTACCTGATGGCCGGACGATGATTCCCCCAGGAATGTTAACCCTTCAACCCATTTGACGCGTGCCTGCATAATTTTGACCTCAGAATACCCTGTTTTGGCTCAGCGTACGCTTTTGCCTGGGAAACAGCAATCCAGAGAAAACGCCATCTTGCTGAAGCGAGACAACACAAGACAGTCGACGTAAGCTGTGCTACAAACAGAGCTGAAAATATTTTTCGTCATCCGAAGACGAAGCCGGGAAGAATGATGCGCACTGCGCCGAATGCAGCCCGAATAATTTCCTGAATGGAAAGACGCTTAACGCTTACATCGCCTGGCAGGGAAACAGAGCCCTGTATTTTGGGCACGATTACAACAGAGGATAATAGCGAATGGTTCTCGGCAAACCGCAAACAGACCCTACACTTGAATGGTTCCTGTCCCATTGCCATATTCACAAGTATCCATCCAAAAGTACGCTCATTCATCAAGGTGAAAAGGCGGAAACGCTTTACTACATCGTTAAAGGTTCCGTTGCGGTACTGATTAAGGATGAAGAAGGCAAGGAGATGATTCTGTCCTATCTGAATCAGGGCGACTTTATTGGTGAGCTTGGCCTGTTCGAAGAAGGTCAGGAGCGCAGCGCCTGGGTACGTGCGAAAACCGCGTGCGAAGTGGCAGAGATTTCCTACAAAAAATTCCGTCAGCTGATTCAGGTGAATCCGGACATCCTCATGCGCCTCTCCTCGCAAATGGCGCGCCGTCTGCAGGTCACATCGGAAAAAGTGGGCAACCTCGCGTTCCTTGATGTCACCGGTCGCATTGCGCAGACGTTGCTCAACCTGGCGAAACAGCCGGATGCCATGACGCATCCTGACGGCATGCAAATTAAAATTACGCGTCAGGAAATTGGCCAAATCGTGGGATGTTCACGTGAAACCGTGGGACGTATTTTGAAGATGCTGGAAGACCAGAATCTGATCTCCGCACACGGCAAAACAATTGTTGTTTACGGCACGCGCTAAGCTTTATTCTTCACGGCATAATGGCAACGTTATGCCGTGAATTATTTGCGTTGAGCCGATGTGGCGAAGAATAATTTATCACCCTGAAGTTAACTATGCCCTGCGCCAGACACTGGTGTTGTGTCTCCCCGTCGCGCTCGGCTGGCTGTTTGGCGATCTGCAAAAAGGATTGCTGTTCTCATTGGTGCCTGCCTGCTGCAATATTGCCGGTCTGGATACACCCCACAAACGCTTCTTTAAACGCCTGATTGTCGGCGGCAGCCTGTTTGCCCTGGGTAGCTTACTGATGCAGTGGCTTCTGTTTAAAGACGTGCCCTTACCGCTTATTCTTTTCGCTCTGCCTTTGCTGCTGGGCGTGACAGGTGAAATCAGCCCACTGCACGCACGGTTACTCCCTGCCACACTGATCGCAGCGATATTTACCACCAGCCTGATTGGCCGCATGCCCATTTACGTACCGCCCCTGCTCTACATCGGCGGTACGCTGTGGTATGGCCTGTTTAACTGGTTCTGGTTTTGGCTGTGGAAAGAGCAGCCAATGCGTGAAAGCCTGAGTCTGATTTACCGCGAACTGGCGAACTATTGTGACGCCAAGTACACCTTGTTGACGCAACTTACCGATCCGGAGAAGGCGCTACCACCGTTGCTGGCGCGGCAACAAAAAGCAATCGACCTCATCAACACCTGTTATCAGCAGATGCATATGCTGTCCGCCAGCCGCGATCACAGTCATAAGCGACTGACCCGCGCTTTTCAGGTCGCACTGGATTTACAGGAACACATTTCTGTCAGCCTGCATCAGCCAGAAGAAGTGCAAAAACTGGTAGAACAAAGCCATGCTGAGGCCGTGATTCGCTGGAATGCGAAAACCATTTCCGCCCGTTTACGTGAGCTGGCAGACAACATCCTGTACCACCAACTGTCCAGTCGCTTTGATATGGACAAGCAGCTGGGGGCACTGGAAAAAATCGCCCGTCAGCACCCGGACAATCCGGTAGGAAATTTTTGCCTTTATCACTTCAGCCGCATCGCACGGGTACTGCGTACACAAAAGCCCCTTTATCAGCGTGATTTGATGGCGGATCGCCAGCGCCGTTTACCGCTTCTGCCCGCACTCAGAAGCTATCTCTCGCTGCGCTCTTCTGCCCTGCGCACGGCCGGACGTTTTTCTGTGATGCTGATGCTGGGTAGCGGGCTGGCGCTGTTCTTTTCGATTCCCAAACCCTACTGGATTCTGATGACCATTATGTTTGTCAGCCAGAGTAACTACAGCGCTACACGGGTGCGTATTCAGCACCGTGCGCTGGGCACCTTTGCCGGGCTGGTGATTGCGGCAGCCTCGCTGCGGCTGGATGTCCCTGAACCGCTGGTGTTGAGCATCATGCTGGTGATTACCTTTATCAGCTATCGCTTTACCCGCCAGTTTTACGGCTGGTCGATGGTGGGGTTCACGGTCACCGCGGTATATACCCTGCAACTTCTGTCACTTAACGGCGCACAATTCTTACTGCCGCGCCTGCTGGATACCCTGATGGGCTGCCTGATTGCGTTTGGCGGAACGTTATGGCTTTGGCCGCAATGGCAAAGTGCCCTGCTACGACAGAACGCACATGATGTGCTTGAGGCTTTCCAGGACGCGTTACGCATGTTGCTTGGTCCGGAACAGTCTCCCGAGGTACTCGCCTATCAGCGCGTTAACGTTAATCAGGCCCACAATGCAGTCTTTAACTCACTAAATCAGGCGATGCAGGAGCCGGGGTTTAACGCACGCTATTTACAGGATATGCGTTTATGGGTCACGCACAGCCAGTTTATCGTTGAGCACATCAACGCCATGACGATTCTGGCACGCGAACATACCATGCTGCCGCCTACGCTGGCGGAGCACTATCTGCAATGGTGTGAAATTGCGCTGCAGCGTTGCCAGCAGCGGCTTGAATATGATGGCGAAAGTTCGCAAACCGATCTTTTACAGGGGATTGAAGATATCAACGAGGGACCGGTCACAGTACTGGAGCAGCACATCAGGCGCATTCTGGATCATCTTAAGGTGATGCACACGATCTCATCGCTGGCGTGGAACCAGCGACCGCATCATGGTCGCTGGCTGATTCGTAGTCTGGGTCGAAAATAACTCAGGCAGCCAGGACTTTCCCGGCCGCTTTGGCAAAGCGCGCCATGCCTTCTTCAATATCGGCGGGTTCAATAATCAGTGAAGGGGCAAAACGCATCACATCCGTACCAGCCACCAGCACCATAACGCCTTCAGCCGCGGCGGCATTGAGGATATCGCGTGATTTTCCGGCATGTTGCGGCTTCAGGGCCGCGCCTACCAGTAAGCCTTTGCCGCGAATATCGCTAAACAGATCGTAACGGGCATCAATCGCCTTGAGTGCCTCGACAAACTGCTGACGACGGGATTCCACGCCGTTCAGCACGTCTGGCGTATTGATCAGATCCAGCGCGGTTTCAGCAATCGCACAGGCCAGCGGATTGCCACCATAGGTGGTGCCATGCACGCCAGGAGCCATCGTTGACGCCACCTCCTCAGTGGTCAGCATCGCGCTGACAGGAAAACCACCGCCCAGCGCTTTCGCCGAAGTCAGAATGTCTGGCGTGACGCCGTAGTGCTCATAAGCAAACAGCTTACCGCTGCGCCCCATACCGCTCTGAACTTCATCCAGCACCAGCAACGCCTGATGTTTATCGCAGAGCTCACGCAGCCCCTGCATAAATTCTGGCGTGGCCGGCATGACGCCACCTTCACCCTGAATGGGCTCAACGACAATCGCACAGGTGTGGTCGTCGATAACGGCTTTCACTGCCGCCAAATCGTTGAATGGCACATGCACAATGTCAGCGGGTTTCGGGCCAAAACCGTCGGAATATTTTGGCTGGCCGCCTACCGTGACCGTAAACAGCGTCCGGCCATGAAAGGCATTATGGAAGGCAATAATTTTGCTTTTAAACGGGCTATGACGTTTACAGGCATAATAACGCGCCAGCTTAAACGCGGCCTCGTTGGCTTCTGCGCCGGAGTTGGCAAAAAACACTCTGTCCGCGAAGGTGGCGTTAATCAGTTTGCTGGCCAGGCGCAAAGCCGGTTCATTGGTGAACACATTGCTGGTGTGCCACAGGGTTTCGCCCTGTTTCTTCAGGGTTTCAATCAGCGCCGGGTGACAATGGCCCAGCGCGGTGACGGCAATCCCACCCGAGAAGTCGATATACTCTTTACCCTGCTGATCCCACACCCGGCTTCCTTTGCCTTTTACCGGTACAAACTGCGCAGGTGCATAAACAGGCAAAATAACCTGATCGAACGTTTCCCGTGTTACCGCAATGTTTTCCGCTGCCATTGACAACCTCGCAAACTGATGAGTTGATTCGTGATGAAATAATAATCATGAAATATGCATAAAAAATCACTTAAAGGCAAACACAACTTTACTGTTGCAGGAAATTAGCGAGCAATTGATGTCCCTGTTCGCTGAGGATACTTTCAGGATGAAACTGCACGCCTTCCAGTGCCAGCGTTTTATGGCGGATGCCCATAATTTCGTCGGGCTGACCGTCACGTAAACTCCATGCGGTGACGTCAAATTCATCAGGCAGCGTATCGGCTTTCACAATCAGCGAGTGATAACGCGTTACGGTCAGCGGTTGATTCAGACCGCGAAATACACCACAGCCGTTATGCTGAACAGCAGACGTCTTACCGTGCATGACTTCGCGCGCACGCACGACCTGCGCACCAAACACCTGGGCGATGGCCTGATGCCCCAGACAAACGCCCAGCACCGGCAGGCGACCGGCGAAGTGGCGAATGGCCTGTAATGAGATCCCGCTCTGATCGGGCGTACAGGGGCCGGGTGAAATCACCAGGTGGGTTAACGGCAACGCCGTCATTTCATCCAGAGTGATGGCATCATTTCTTACCACCTGAACGTTCGCGCCCAGTTGGCAAAAATACTGGTACAGGTTCCAGGTGAAAGAATCGTAATTATCAATAAGCAGCAGCATGGTTATGATTTCAGGCAGATCAGAAGGATACGTACAAGGCCCGGCATCCGGAATGAGGACCAGAGCCGTATCTTATCATTCGGTGTGACGTGAGTGTGATGTGAGGAAAACAGACTACCAGGCGCAGGGAGACGCGCTCGCCTCCCTGGCGGGAACGGGGTTCAGACAGGATGCGCTTCGCTGACGATGCTGGCAAAGACGTCTTCCAGCGGTTGTAAATCCCCTGCCGCACCGGCCTGACTGGCGCTGACCCACTCTTCCGGATTCAGTTTTTCCCATTCCAGCAGGTAACCTGCATGCAGGGCCAGTTGCTCAAAGAAAATACGCTGCGCCCGGCCATTACCTTCGCGAAAAGGATGAAGCATATTGATTTCGCAATAATACCAGGCGACGCGTTTCGCAAACTCAGCTAAAGGCAGATCGGCCAGGCCGTTCTCTTCTTCTAGCGCGGCCATGAGTGCATTACCCTCTTTTTCGATATATTCGAAGTGACAAAAAGGGGTTTCGTCGCGCCAGATGTCCAGCGTGCGGAGTTCGCCAGCCCAACTGTAGACATCCTGAAACAGCGTACGGTGAATGTGACACAGGTAAGGCAGGCCGATTTTGGGTGGGCCCAGTTCAAGTGTGGCAAGCCGGGCGGCGCTAAAGCTCAGTTCTGCTTTACGTAACTGTGCTTCATCATGAATATCGAGACGGTTTTTGAGGACCGTGTCGTTTTGCCACAGGTAGGGATCCTGCGTGACGGCAGTATTAGCAGCCATATTGCCTCCTTAAAGAGGTCAGACGGGCTTCCGCCTCTTCACCCTTAACCTCCGGTTCCGTCAGGGTAAAGCCTTCAAGCCGACAGCTTGCCCGATAGCTGGCATTCCGCCGCTGTCGCCAGAGCGCTGCCTTCTGTTTGTCTGTAAGTGTATTTGCCATACCGCCTCCTGCTCAGGTTTGCCCTAAGTATAAGAGCAAATTTTCCCTTTGCCGGAAACGGGATGGCAATCAAGACAATCAGGGCAGGACTTTTGCCGACAAAATGACCACCGGCTTGACGGGAACATTCTGGTAAGGCCCGACATCTTTGGTTGGCACCTGAGAGATTTTGTCCACGACGTCCTGGCCCTTCACGATCTTACCAAAGACGGCGTAGCCAAAATCGCGCTGACCATGATCCAAAAAGGCGTTGTCAGCGACGTTCAGAAAGAACTGGCTGGTGGCGCTGTCTTTGTCGGAGGTGCGCGCCATGGAGATGGTGCCGCGCAGGTTGCGCAGACCATTATCCGCTTCATTTTTGATCGGCGCATTGGTTTGTTTTTGCTGCATTTCATTGGTAAAGCCACCGCCCTGAATCATAAAACCCGGGATAACGCGGTGAAAAATCGTGTTGTTGTAAAAACCACTGTTAACGTAATCAACGAAGTTTTTAACGGAGATCGGTGCTTTTTGATTATTCAGTTCGAGTTCGATGTTACCGGCAGAAGTGGTCAGCAGGACATGCGTATCACCTTTGGCCGCTAAAGCTGAGGCAGAAACAGAAGAGAGCGCTAACAGGGCAACTGCCGCTGTCAAAGTACGTTTAAACATGAGTAATTCCTTACTTTGGAGAGCTAGCTCAAAAACGATATTGATTGTAAAGAGCATGTAATACAAGAGCCAGCGTTTTACCTATATTTACGCTAAACGCACCCAAAAACGCCTGAAAAAGATTGCTTCCGCTTCGTGATTAAAATCACAGTATTGATGAAATGAATGACAACAGTTTTCACTCTTAGTTTATTAAGATCACGGTTCCGTTTACAATTTCTGCCGCTTCAGCGCTCCCGCTTCCCAACAGGTTCAGAACATGACAAATCGTAATCGTATCGGCCTTACCTGGATTAGCTTTCTTTCCTATGCGCTCACCGGTGCCCTGGTGATTGTCACCGGTATGGTAATGGGTGATATCGCGAAAGATTTCCAGATTCCCATCGACAGTATGGGTAACACCTTCACTTTCCTGAACAGTGGCATCCTGGCTGCCGTTTTCCTTAATGCCTGGTTGATGGTCATTGTGCCGCTCAAACGCCAGTTGATTTTTGGCTTTGTGCTGATGGTATTAGCCGTTATCGGACTGATGACCAGCCGGGATCTGTCGGTATTTTCGCTGTGCATGTTCGTACTGGGCGTCGTCAGTGGTATCACCATGTCGATTGGGACGTTCCTGATTACCCACATGTACGAAGGCCGCCAACGGGGTTCACGCCTGCTGTTCACGGACTCCTTCTTTAGTATGGCTGGCACCATTTTCCCGATTCTGGCCGGCATTTTACTGGCACGTCATCTGCCGTGGTACTGGGTTTACGTCTGCATTGGCGTCATTTACGTCGGTATTTTTATCATGACGTTATTCGTGGAGTTTCCGGTTCTGCGTAAGCCAGAGAACAGCCCAACGGTTGAAAAAGAAAAATGGGGACTGGGCGTACTGTTACTGGCGATTGCCGCCTTATGCTACATTCTTGGCCAGCTCGGCTTTATTTCCTGGGTGCCTGAATATGCCACCAAAGTGATGGGCATGAATATTGATGATGCCGGTCAACTGGTAGGAAGCTTCTGGACCGCTTATATGGTCGGCATGTGGGTATTCAGCTTCCTGCTGCGCTTCTTCGATCTGCAACGTATTCTGATGGTACTGGCAGGACTGGCCACGGTGCTGATGTACTGGTTCGTAAGCAGCCAGGATGCAAGCATGTTGCGGTGGATTATTCTGACGCTGGGCTTCAGCTCAAGCGCGATCTATACCACCATCATTACGCTCGGCTCTCTACAAACCAAAGTCGCGTCTCCCAAGCTGGTTAACTTTATTCTGACCTGTGGCACCGTGGGTACCATGCTGACCTTCGTCGTTACGTCACCCATTGTGAAAAACAGCGGCGTGCACAGCGCGCTGCTAACGGCAAATGGCCTGTACGCCGTGGTGTTTATCATGTGTGCGTTGCTGGGCCTGGTGACCAAACACCGCTCGCACGGTCATATCACGCATTAATCCTCTCAGGGCGGCGGCAACGCGCCGCCCTTTGCTTCAACGCCTGAAGGTCACCGCTTCCCACATTTCCAGACAGATTTTGCTCTCTGCGGGCTGCGTCGCCGCGATGACCTTTCCACGCCGAAGCGAATAACGCACCGGCACCTGCCGCCTGACCGCATCAAAACCGTTTTCTGCGGGCAGAATGATAAAACTGGCGTCATGACCACGCTGAATACCGTACTCTGCTAAATTCAGCGTGTTGGCACTGTTGCGTGTAATCAGATCGAGCCCGGCATTAATTTGCTCGTACCCCATCAGCTGACACACATGTAATCCCATATGCAGCACCTGAAGCATATTGCCTGTACCCAGCGGATACCAGGGATCGAACACGTCGTCATGGCCAAAACAGACGTTAATCTCCGCCTCCAGCAGCTCTTTCACCCGGGTAATGCCGCGGCGTTTGGGATAGCTGTCAAAGCGACCCTGTAGGTGAATATTCACCAGGGGATTGGCAACAAAGTTGATGCCGGAGAGCTTCAGTAAGCGAAACAGACGAGAAGTATAAGCCCCGTTATACGAGTGCATCGCTGTGGTATGGCTTGCCGTGACGCGCGCACCCATCCCGTCACGGTGTGCCAGCGCGGCAACGGTTTCGACGAAGCGTGACTGCTCATCGTCAATTTCGTCACAGTGCACGTCCACCAGCCTGTCGTAACGGTTGGCCAGCGCGAACGCTTTATGCAGGGATTCCACGCCGTACTCCCGCGTGAACTCAAAATGGGGAATCGCGCCGACGACATCCGCGCCGAGTCGCAGCGCTTCTTCAAGTAGCGCTTCGCCATTAGGGTAAGACAGAATGCCTTCCTGCGGGAACGCCACGATTTGAATCGTGATCCAGGGCGCCATCTCCGCTTTCAGTTCCAGCATAGCCTTGAGGGCGGTTAACGTCGGATCGGACACATCCACATGCGTGCGCACAAACTGTATGCCATTCGCGATCTGCCATTTCAGCGTTTGCATCGCGCGCCGTTTTACATCCTCATGACTTAATAAGGCTTTCCGCTCTGCCCAGCGCTCAATACCTTCAAACAGCGTGCCGGACTGATTCCAGGCCGGTTCACCCGCCGTTTGGGTGGTATCCAGGTGAATATGAGGCTCAATAAAAGGCGCGTACGCCAGGCCGCCTTCCGCATCGAGTGCTGCGCCCTCGGCTGACAGCTGCTGAGGCTGCGCCGTGATGCGGGCGATTTTTCCTTCCACGATCTCTATCTGCCACAGCCCTTCCCGGGTGGGCAAACGCAGATTGTTTATCCAGCGAAGTGGTGCTGTTGTCATTCCGGGCTCCTCATGCGTTAAGCGCTGCGAAGTAAAGCTAACACGATCTCTCTGCCCTGCTCCAGATGACTTTATTCGTTATTTAAATCACTTAGCGCGTACGAGGCCGAACCGGCGCCCTGCCTCTGCGGACAGGTCAGGCGCGGGAGCAAAAGGTCGGGGACGAATAAGATGACATGATTACCGAAAGCGAAACGCAAGAAGGGTTGGCACACGTTCCGCTCCGTTTGCGCGTGGTACCTGGCCGTCATTTTCCTTTGTCGGCAGTGTGGTCAGCCTGCGCCGCCCATTACGCCGGGGGGAAAATCAAAACGGCGAGCCTTCGCTCGCCGTTTGACTTACAACGTTACCGATCAGGGTTGAGAAACAAATCCGACCGCTTCATAGACTTTTTTCAGGGTTTCCTGCGCCTGGGCACGGGCTTTCTGTGCACCGTCACGCATCACCTTTTCCAGCAACGCCTCGTCGTTGCGGAAGCGATGATAACGTTCCTGCAGGTCTGTCAGCATGCCCGATACGGCTTCTGCGACCGCGCCTTTCAGGTGCCCGTACATTTTGCCTTCGAACGCCTGCTCCAGCGCGGTCACCGGCGTACCGGTTACGCCTGACAGGATGTCCAGCAGATTCGAGACGCCCGCTTTCTCTTTAATGTCATAACGGATAACCGGCGGCTCTTCAGAGTCGGTCATCGCACGCTTAATCTTTTTAACCACCGATTTGGGATCTTCAAGCAGGCCGATCACATTGTTGCGGTTATCATCCGACTTAGACATCTTTTTCGTCGGTTCCAGCAGCGACATCACGCGTGCGCCTGATTTTGGAATGAACGGCTCCGGCACCTTAAAGATATCGCCATACAACGCATTAAACCGGCTCGCAATATCACGGCTCAGCTCAAGATGCTGTTTCTGATCTTCACCCACCGGTACCTGCGCGGTCTGGTAAAGCAGAATGTCGGCAGCCATCAGCACCGGATAACTGAACAAACCCGCGTTGATGTTTTCTTCATAGCGTGAGGATTTGTCTTTGAACTGGGTCATGCGGCTCAGCTCACCGAAATAGGTGTAGCAGTTCAGAATCCAGCTGAGCTGCGTGTGTTCCGGCACATGCGACTGAACAAAGATGGTGCTCTTCTCGGGATCGATGCCGCAGGCCAGATAGAGCGCCAGCGTATCTAAGGTGGCTTTACGCAGTGCAACCGGATCCTGGCGCACGGTGATGGCGTGCAGATCGACGATACAGTAAATGCAGTGGAAATCGTCCTGCATCTGCACCCACTGACGCAGCGCACCCATATAGTTGCCAATGGTCAGTTCGCCGGACGGCTGTGCGCCGCTGAAAACGATGGGTTTGCTCATGCTTATGTCCTGATAAATTACAGCCCGATAGCGGGCAAAAGTTCGTCAAAAGAGTCAAGGGTCAGATTGGGCTGGCTGCTGGCAATAGGTTCACCATAGTTATAGCCAAACGTCATGCCGACATTGGGTACGCCGGCAGACTGCGCGGCCAGAATATCATTGCGTGAATCCCCGACAAACAGCAGTTGTGAGGGCAGCAGCCCCCATTTACCCAACACCAGAAAAATCGCGGCAGGATGCGGTTTTTTAACCACCACATCATCGCCACCAATAATCAACGAAAACGCCTGGTCGATTCCCAGCGATTGCAGCAGCGGCGCGACAAACGGCGTCGGCTTATTGGTCACAATCGCCATCGGCATGCCTGTGGCCTGTAACCGTGTCAGCGTCTCTTTGACCTGAGGAAACAGGGTACTGCCCGCCTCCACCGTGCTGGCGTAATGTTTGTCAAACAGCACACGCGCATCACGCTGCTCGTCCGGGTGTGGCTCGCGCCCGAGTGCCCAGGTCAGCGCACGGCACATCATAACGTCGGCACCATTCCCAATCCACGTTGACACGCGCGCCACGCCAGCAGCAGGCAACGCCAGGTCTGCCAGCGTCAAATCGATCGCATCCGCCAGCCCCGGCGCGCTGTCGACCAGCGTACCATCCAGGTCAAAGGCCAGCCCACGAATATCAGTGAAATGAGCCATTCGCTTTCTCCAGCTCGTTCCGCATATCGTCGATCACTTTCTTGTAATCCGGATGGCCAAAGATGGCCGAACCGGCAACGAACATATCTGCACCCGCTGCCGCGATTTGCGCAATGTTATCAATCTTCACACCACCGTCGACTTCAAGGCGAATGCTGTAGCCGCTCTGATCAATCCGCTTGCGCGCTTCACGAAGCTTGTCGAGCGTGCCGGGGATAAATGACTGACCACCAAAGCCGGGGTTCACCGACATCAGCAAAATGATGTCCAGTTTATCCATTACATAGTCGAGGTAGCTGAGCGGAGTGGCAGGATTAAAGACCAGGCCTGCTTTGCAACCGTGCTCTTTGATTAACTGCAGCGTGCGGTCAACGTGCTCGCTCGCTTCGGGGTGGAACGTGATGTAGGTCGCGCCAGCCTTGGCAAACTCGGGGATTAACGCGTCCACTGGCTTCACCATGAGATGCACATCGATCGGGGCTGTGATGCCATAGTCACGCAGCGCTTTCAACACCATCGGTCCCATTGTCAGATTCGGCACGTAGTGGTTGTCCATTACGTCGAAGTGAACCACGTCGCCTCCGGCCGCCAGTGCCTTCGCGGTGTCTTCACCCAGGCGAGCAAAGTCTGCCGAAAGGATGGAAGGGGCCAGCAAATATTGTTTCATCCGATTCTCCACTGTTGTGCGCCAGCATGATGGCTGGCGTAGTACCCTGGTCGCGGACGAAACAGACTAGCTATAGAGTGCCAGCAGTTCGTCGACCTTGGTGCGACCGGTTATGCTTCGGCTAATAGAACGCCGGACTTTGACCACATGTAACACGGCATCCTGATACCAGCAACGCGTCAGTTCCGTATCATGGTTAGAAATCAGGACCGGAATTTGACTCTCAGACGCCAGCTTTGCGGCCAGTTGCGCCAGATGCTGCTGCTCATGCAGGCTAAAACTGTTGGTGTGGTAAGCCGTGAAGTTAGCCGTTGCGGACAGCGGCGCGTACGGCGGATCACAATATACCACAGAGCCTTTTTGGGCATTGTTCAGGGTAACATCGTAGGATTCACAGACAAACGTCGCCTTTTGCGCCCGTTCGGCAAACCAGAGCAGCTCGGCTTCCGGGAAGTAAGGTTTACGATAGCGCCCAAACGGCACATTGAACTCACCACGCAGATTGTAGCGGCACAGGCCGTTGTAGCAGTGGCGATTCAGATAGAGGAACAGCAGCGCACGCTGATAAGCGTCATGACTGAGGTTAAACTCCGTGCGCAGTTGGTAATAACGGATTTCGCTGTTTGTTTCGCTGGTAAACAGTAAACGCGCATCGCGAATAAAATCCGCCGTGCGCGTTTTGACAATATTGTAGAGATTGATGAGATCGTTGTTGATGTCGGCCAGATGATAGCGATCAAAATCGGTGTTAAGAAACACGGAGCCCGCGCCAACGAAGGGTTCGATCAGGCAATCACCTTGCGGCAAATGACGGTGGATCTCTTCGACTAAGGGAAATTTTCCCCCCGCCCATTTCAAAAAAGCGCGATTTTTTTTCATGCTGTCGTGGTAATTACATCTTATTGTGAGGCTGTGGTTGAACCGACAGCAGATCTGCGCTTAAAACAGGGCCCGCATGGGCAGGCCCCACATCACTTATTGACTGGCTTCTTTCCTGACCTGACTGACCGGTTTCACCCAGGGATTCTGTGCACGTACCTCTGCAGGCAATGTCGCAACGGCACGCTTTGCGTCGGCCGGCGTGGCGTAAGAACCACTGACCAGCACATACCAGGGTTGACCATTGCGCGTGGTTTTATACACATGGTACGCACTCAGGTTTTGCTTCTTCGCCCAGGCATTCAGGCTTTCCGCTTTAGATGCGCCGCTCAACTGCAACGTGTAGTTGCCGCCCGGTACTGATTTGCTGGCCGTAGCGCTACTGCCCGCCGCTTTTGCCGGCGCGTTATTCACGGATGAGTGCGCTGGCGTTGTGTGGGTTTTATGCTCGCTGGCTGCGGGTTTAGACGCCGTTCTGGCAGGCTCACGCGTATGACGCGGCGTGACGGGTGCCTGCGCGGCGTTTTGACGACCTGTAGCGGGAAGACTCGCCGCTGCACCTGCTTTCCCGCTCACCGTAGCGGGTGCGGTCGGCAGAGAACTGCTGCCTTCTGCACCCTGTGCGGCGCCATCCACCTGCTGTTGCTGGTTGGTCAATGCGCTGTTCAGGTCGCCGGGTAATGTAATGCGTTGCTGATTAGCCGGGGTTTCAACCGGGGCTGCCTGCGTGGGTGTGGATGCAACCGGTGGCATGGAAATATCACGTGGCGCATTTGTCGCCCCCGCTGCCGGTTCCGCTCCTGCTGCATTCGGAGTGCCGGTGGAAGGCTGTGCTGTTCCCGTGGCGTTCTGACCGCCGCTCATGGCGGTGGAGCCGCTGAGATCAATATTTTTTCCGTTGCCCGATCCTGCGGCCCCGCTGGTGGCGGTGCCTTTGTCAGTAGAGAACGACGCGGATTTGCTGTCGTCAGCGCCGTTGAGCGCTGAGCCAATGCCCAGCACGAGCAGCAGCAACACAAGGATACCGACGCCCATCATGACGTGCTGGCGCGAGACCGGAGCTTTCGTCGCAGAGGACGATTTACGTGGGCGCGAGGGACGACGGTCACTGGCGTCAGGTTTTAACTCATCATCCGGTTTGAACTCATCCATTTTGCCTCCTCCGTAAAGCGGCCGTTCGCACTGCGCACCCGCGCGTCGCGTCACCACTTACCTGCTGAATATCAAGATTTCTGGCAGTCATTAATTGCCGCCATCACCATATCATGAGCCACGCCACCACGCACTTCAGCGCGGCCTATCGCCAAAGGCAGTATCAGACGTAATTCGCCCGCCAGCACTTTTTTATCGCGCATCATATGGGGCAAATAGTCTTCAGCCTGCATCTCAACCGGTCCGTGTACCGGCAAACCGGCGCGCTGTAGTAACGCAATAACGCGTTGGCAATCCTGTTCGCTGAACTGACCAAGACGTTGCGCGGTTCGCGCCGCCATCACCATACCAGCGGCAATCGCTTCACCATGCAACCAGTTGCCATAGCCCATATGCGCTTCAATGGCATGGCCAAAAGTATGACCCAGATTCAGTAATGCGCGCTGACCGTTTTCACGCTCATCCGCGGCGACAACCTCGGCTTTCAGCTCACAGCAACGACGGATGCACCAGGCCAGCGCGGCTTCATCCAGCGCCAGAAGGCGGTCAAGATTTTGCTCAAGCCAGTGAAAGAATTCACCGTCCAGAATGATGCCGTATTTAATCACTTCAGCCAGACCGGACGCCAGCTCACGCGGAGGCAGTGACCGGAGACATTCCGTATCAATCACGACCGAAGCGGGCTGGTAAAACGCACCTATCATGTTTTTGCCAAGAGGATGGTTAACCGCCGTTTTTCCGCCAACCGACGAGTCAACCTGAGACAGCAGCGTGGTCGGCACCTGAATGAACCGCACACCACGTTGATAGCTTGCCGCAGCAAAACCGGTAAGATCGCCAATCACGCCCCCACCCAGCGCCACCAGCGTGGTATCGCGCCCGTGGGGCTTTTGCAGGAGGGCGGTAAAAACCTGATCCATCACCGCCAGCGTTTTGTGCTGCTCACCGTCGGGCAAAATCACCTGATCCGTCTTCACTCCCGCCGCCTTTAGCCGCGCCGTGACCTTATCCAGGTAAAGCGGTGCCAGCGTCTCGTTCGTGACCAGCATGGCATTATCACCCGCTTTTAACGGCCAAAAAGAAGCCGGATCATTAAACAGTCCGGCGGCGATAGTGATGGGGTAACTGCGTTCCCCCAATGAAACGGTGATCTTCTCCATGATGCTCGATACCTGTCAAAGAGCTTTCAAACGTTGGATCAACTTTTTTCCAACATGTGGATAATCTGATTCGCCACCACTTTTGCACTTTGATCGTCAGTGCGGATGGTAACATCGGCGATCTCTTCATACAGCGGGTTGCGTTCAGCGGCCAGCGCTTCAAGTACTTCACGCGGTGGCGACTCGACCTGCAGTAAGGGGCGTTTTTTGTCACGCTGCGTACGTGCCAGTTGTTTCTCAATAGTGGTTTCAAGATAAACCACGACGCCGCGGGCGGAGAGACGATTACGTGTTTCCCGGGATTTTACGGAGCCACCGCCGGTCGCCAGGACGATGCCCTGCTTCTCGGTCAGTTCATTGATGATTTTTTCTTCACGATCGCGGAAGCCAGCTTCGCCTTCAACGTCAAAAACCCAGCCCACATCCGCTCCGGTGCGTCGCTCAATTTCCTGATCGGAATCGAAGAACTCCATATTGAGTTGCTGAGCCAACTGACGGCCAATAGTGCTTTTGCCGGCACCCATCGGCCCAACCAGAAAGATATTGCGTTTCTCTGCCATTTTGTCGGTATTACTAAGAATTCGTTAATGATACCCCGCTTTCAGCATTTTACTGGCGGGACAGGAACTGAGACCTCATGAGCGTTAGCAAGAGTCAGACGAAAAATTATCTCAACACTCAAGGCTGTTTGGCAACCGATTATATTGCTTACAGCACATCCATTTCTGAATTGGCCTGTTGTTCGCGAAACTGTAAGGCGTCAGTAAAGCGTTGTGACATGACTGCGTACAGAGGAATTCGCTCATCTGCTTGCCGGGTTCTTCCAACTCAGACGCTTACAACGTGTTAAAAATCGCTAAACCTTGTAAGCTAATTCCTGTCCTGCGTCAACGCAGTTAAACTTTAAGGGCACATTTTCCGTTTTATCGTGCCATAAGCGCTGCTTCCCTGACCAATCGCGGCGTCATGAAGATCACCAGCTCGCGTTTTTTATGTTCTTCAGCCTGCTGGCGGAATAATCCCCCCACGACAGGCAGACGGCCAAGTAACGGCACCTGCGTTTGCCCCTGAGTGCGCTGCTGATGGAAAATACCGCCCAGGGCCAGTGTTTGCCCGTCGTTAACCGTCACCTGCGTTTCCATTTCCTGCTTATCAATCGACAGCACCTGCGAGGCGCTGGTCTGAACCACGCGCCCCGGCACGTTCTGGCTGATACGTATTTTCAACTGAATGCGGCCATTGCCTAAAACGGTGGGCGTGACTTCCATGCCCAGCACCGCTTCTTTAAATTCGATACTGGTTGCGCCGCTGTTACCGGCTGAGACTTCATAAGGGATTTCGGTGCCCTGTTTAATCGACGCGGTTTGCTGATGCGACGTAAAAAGCCGTGGGCTGGCGATGATTTCAACCTGGTTTTCCTGCTCCAGCGCACTGAGCTCCAGATCCAGCACTCTGCCGCCTGTCCGCGACAACGTGACACCCAGCGAAACAGCGGGCGAGGTCAGCCCCAGGGGAATAGCCAGAAGCGGGTGATGTAAAGCCCGGCTGAGGCTTTCACTATCCTCAGACAGTCGCCAGTTGACGCCCAGCTCATGCAGATTCTCTTCACTAATCGTCACGATATGGGCCGCCAGCTCAACCTGCTCCAGCGGCACATCCAGCGCCTGAATCCAGCGCTCCGTGTCTTGCAGCGCCGGTTCAATGTCGCGCAGCAACAGGCTGTTGGTGCGCGTGTCCACAGAGGCGCTCCCGCGCGATGTCATAAGCGACTGGCGTTCCCCTTGCAGGCTGCGGTGCACCTCACTGGCACTGGCATAGAGCAGGTTGATCCTGCGCTGCATTAAAGGACGCTGCTGACGCGCTTCCGCCTGTTGCACCTTTTCTGCTTCGCGCCGCTGCTGCTGCCAACGCTCGGGATAAACCAGCAGAACGTTATCTTCTTCCAGCACAGTCAGTTGCGCCATCCGCGCGACCAGCGACAGTGCCTGTTGCCAGGAGACGTTGTCCAGCCGCAGTGACAGCGTTCCGTTAACCTCAGGGGAGATCATCAGGTTGATCTGCTGGTAATCAGCCAGCGCCTGTAAAATGCGCTCAATCGGCGCATCATCAAACGCGAGGCTCAGGCCCTCATCGGGGCTGGCGTGAGCGGGGATCTGGCAAAACAGCAGGAGGGTCAGAATCGCTATCCTTATCATGCAGGCGTCCTTTGAGATGAAACGTGAAACGTTGGGCCGGGCAACTGCCCGGAATAAATAGCTGAAGCGAACGGGAAGTAAACCGGAGGGTTTGCCAGGGGAACAACGGAAAAGGCTGGTCGCTCAAGACGTGGACGGATTTGCCCTGTGGCGTCAGTAGCCAGCCCTGAAACCGGGGAGCACGACCAATGATGCCCTGCAAACGCCATTCGCTGAGAGGTTCAACCTCCGCCAGGCAGGCCGCGCCAGGAAGGGGACGAAACGGATCCCGTGCCTGCGCAACGCCAGCACCACAGCTGAGTAACAGCAGAACAACACTAAGGGGTTTCATCAGCGTCCAGCCAGAGTTGCGCCACCAGATAGTCAGAATGAGCGGTTAACTGAAAGCGATCAGGAAACGCCGTTGCAGACGTTGAAAGCGCAGAAAACAACGGCGGAAACTGGGCCCATTGCAGATGGAAAGTGAGGGCTCGAGGCTGTTCATCGGGCAGCCACTGCTCAAGCGCTGCACCCCGCTCTGCGATGATCGCCTCCAGCGTCGATGACGCGGCTGACTTTTCCATCTGAATCTGCTGAAGTTGTGCCTGTAAAACAGCAAGGGCGGGATAGTGAGCCAACTGTCGCTGCAGCTGTTGCAGGCGCACCTGCTGCTGCACGCATTGATGCCTGGCATCAGCCAGCACCCGTTTTTGCGGCTGTAGCACGGTCCACCAGGCCACACACAGCAGGCAGACCGCGCCCGCTAACAGGCTGCCATAACGCAGCGGTGGAGCTAACCGCATCCAGTGCCCGGTAAGGCTACTCACTAGTCGCCTCCTTAAGGCGAATATGCAAGACGAAGCGATACTCCCCTTCAGGCTGGCGTTGCACATTGCCTTGTTTGATCTGTGAAAACAGCGCCACATCGCTTAAGCGCTGGCGAAAGGCGCGAATCTCCTGCATATGCTGCGCTTTGCCCTCCAGTTGTAACGACGTTTCCCGTTTATCCAGTCGCGTTAACCACAGCCCGTCGGGCAGCAAAGCAGGCAACGCAAGCCAGAGTTGCTGCCAGACCTGAAACTGCCTGCTCTGCTGGTGCAGCCAGTGGCGGCGCTGCTGCGCCTCATCCAGTTGTTTCAGCAGTCGCTGTTGCTGCACCACCTGCTGTTCAGCGGCCTTAAGGGCATGACTGAGGCCGACATGCTGACGCTGAACCCGTCTGAGCGCCTTATGATCCCGCCAGCACTGCCCTGCCACCAGCAGCACGACCAGTCCTGACGTGACAGCCAGCATACGTAAGCTCTGACGCCGTTGACGCTGCCAGCGCCAGTGCCGCCAGGGAAGAAGGTTCACAGCGACCATCAGCAATCCTCTTTCCGCAACGCCAGCCCGGCGGCCAGGACGAAGGCCCCCGGATACGCGGGCAAAGGTGGCTGCTGATAGCGAAATGTTTGCAGGGGAGAGAACGGCACCGTGTCAGCCGGCGGCAATGCGTTATCGGCATCACAATAATAAAGCGACGTCGCGTGGGGAAAAGCCTGCTCACGTAGCGCGTCAAAATCGCCCTCTCCGGCAAAAAGTGCGGCGTTGACGCCATCGCTCCACAGGTAACGTGCATCCTGACGTAAAACCACTACACTTCCCGCAGCCAGTTGCGCCTGTTCTGCGACGATGTTGAGTGCGTTCGTCGCCAGTTCAAACACAGAGCATTTAAGGCCGGCCTGCTCCAGCGGTGTCCGCCACTGCGTAACGACATCCCGCCGTGCAGCCGTGACGCTTAGCCGTTCCAGGTTGGTATCGACACGGTAATCCAGGGCCAGTTCACTGGGGTCCACCGGGAAAAGACGCTGAGCGGATGCCCGGACAAAGCGGCCCAGTGCGGGTTCTTTTAAGGGCGGATCAGGCAGAGAAAGCGGTTGCTGTAGTGCCAGGTGCGCGGGAAGACAGACCCGTAACGTATAGCGCCGTGGTAACACCTTACGCCACTGGCTTAATACAGACAGCAATGCAGGGGAAGATTGCAGCACACCGTTTCTTAACGTATCTTGCGGCAGCCGTTGCTGCCACCAGTGGCATAATTGCCAACCCCGGCGACGACGCAGGATGGCAAGGGCACAGCACTGCCGGTTCTGAATATCCAGTCCAATTTGCCAGGTGTGAAAAGCCATGCGCGCGATCTCCTTATCGTCCGGAAAAATGGACATATCAAAGCGTCTGGCTTGCCTTTATACTACTGCGCGGTTGCTTATAAACTGCCCAAACGACAACAGATGGGAAATCTCAGGTGAAGTTCGTAAAGTATTTATTAATCCTTGCAGTGTGTTGCATCTTGCTGGGAGCTGGCTCGATTTATGGTTTGTACAAATATATAGAGCCCCAGTTACCCGACGTTAACACACTGAAAGATGTGCGTTTGCAAACCCCTATGCAGGTTTACAGCGCCGACGGCGATCTTATCGCCCAGTATGGTGAAATGCGCCGTATTCCGCTTAGCCTGCAGCAGGTTCCAC
Source organism: Pantoea sp. SGAir0183 (assembly GCF_043545505.1). NCBI lineage: Bacteria > Pseudomonadati > Pseudomonadota > Gammaproteobacteria > Enterobacterales > Erwiniaceae > Pantoea > Pantoea sp. SGAir0183. The sequence goes on along the minus strand of NZ_CP028053.1, from coordinate 393,777 downwards.
CTGACATGGTCCATGCGTTTATTGCGACGGAAGACAGCCGCTTCTATGAGCATCACGGTGTGGATCCCATCGGGATTTTCCGTGCCGCCAGCGTTGCGCTGGTTTCAGGCCATGCGTCCCAGGGGGCCAGTACCATCACACAGCAACTGGCGCGTAACTTTTTCCTCAGTCCGGAACGCTCCCTGATGCGTAAGGTAAAGGAAGCCTTTCTGGCGATTCGCATTGAGCAGTTGCTGAATAAAGACGAAATTCTTGAGCTTTACCTGAATAAAATCTATCTCGGCTACCGGGCTTATGGCGTTGGCGCAGCCTCGCAGGTGTATTTTGGCAAACCCGTTGGCGAGCTGTCGTTGAGTGAAATGGCGACCATCGCCGGGCTGCCGAAAGCCCCGTCAACCTTTAACCCGCTGTATTCCCACAGTCGTGCTGTCGCCCGGCGCAATGTGGTGTTGGCTCGTATGCTGGACCAGAAATACATCACCCAGCAGCAATATGATGAAGCACGTAATGCGCCGCTGGTCGCCAGCTATCATGGCCCGAAAATCGTCTTCTCCGCGCCCTATCTGACCGAGATGGTGCGCCAGGAAATGGTGAAACGCTATGGCGATAATGCGTATACCGATGGTTACAAGGTTTACACCACCGTGACGCGCCGTCTGCAGGAATCCGCGCAGGAAGCCGTGCAGAACAACGTCATCGCCTACGATATGCGTCACGGCTATCGTGGCCCTACCAGCGTGCTGTGGAAAGTCGGCGAGCCAGCCTGGGGGCAAACGCAGATTGTTAAAGCATTAAAAAATCTGCCTCTGTACGGGCCGCTTCATCCGGCCGTCGTAACGCATGTCCAGAGTGACGAAGCCACCGTCATGATGAAGGATGGCAGCAATGTGTCACTGACGATGGCGGGCGTGCGCTGGGCGCGTGCCTTTAAATCGGACACAGTGCAGGGACCGACACCAAAAAGCATTGCACAGGTGCTTCAGCCGGGCCAGCAGATCTGGGTACGCCAGGTCGGCGATACATGGTGGCTGGGCCAGGTACCGGATGTGAACTCGGCCCTGGTTTCACTGGACCCTAATAACGGTGCGGTTCGCGCACTGGTCGGGGGCTTTGACTTCAACCAGAGCATGTTTAACCGCGCGACTCAGGCGCTGCGCCAGGTGGGTTCAAACATCAAGCCGTTCCTGTATACCGCGGCGATGGATCGCGGGTTAACGCTGGCCTCCATTCTGAACGACGTACCGATTTCTCGCTGGGATGCCGGTGCCGGTGCGGACTGGCGTCCAAAGAACTCTCCGCCCACTTACGATGGTCCGATTCGTCTGCGTCAGGGGCTGGGGCAGTCTAAAAACGTTGTTATGGTTCGTGCCATGCGTGCAATGGGCGTGGATTACGCCGCAGAGTATCTCCAGCGTTTTGGCTTCCCGGCACAGAATATTGTGCATACCGAATCGCTGGCCCTGGGTGCAGCGTCGTTCACACCGCTGCAGGTCGTGCGGGGCTATTCGGTCATGGCTAACGGCGGCTTCCTGATCGATCCTTATTTCATCAGTAAGATCGAAAATGAACAGGGACAGACCGTTTTCGAAGAGAAACCCAGAATTGCCTGTCCGCAGTGCAACTTACCGGTGATCTACGGTGAAACCAAAAAAGCGCTGGCGCTGAATGCGGAAAGCGTTGAGAACGTTGCCCCGTCCGCCCCACAGCAAAATCAAGCCGTGCCGCAGCCTGAGCTGGAGCAAGTGCCCGCCCAGCCTCAGCAGGGTGGCGAGCAGCAGTATGCGCCGCACGTGATTAACACACCGCTGTCCTTCCTGATCAAAAGCGCGCTGAACAGTAATATTTTTGGTGAGCCAGGTTGGATGGGCACCGGCTGGCGTGCCGGACGCGACCTGAAACGTAATGATATCGGCGGGAAAACAGGGACGACTAACAGCTCCAAAGATGCCTGGTTCTCGGGTTACGGCCCGGGCGTAGTGACCTCGGTGTGGATCGGCTTCGATGATGCGCGTCGCGATCTGGGTCGCAGTACGCTTTCTGGTGCCATTCCCGATCAGATTTCGGGCTATGAAGGCGGGGCGAAGAGTGCACAGCCTGCATGGGATGACTTTATGAAGGTGGCCCTTGAAGGTGTTCCTGTTCAGCCGTTAACGCCGCCTGAGGGCATTGTTACCGTGACCATTGACCGCAGTACGGGCAAGCTGGCCAATGGCGGAGGAAACACACGTCAGGAGTACTTTATCAACGGAACACAGCCAACTGAATATTCGGTTCATGATGCAGGTACGACCATCATGGACAATGGCGAAAGTCACGAACTGTTCTGATAAACGTGAGAGGCGGCCTGGCCGCCTCTCCGTTTTATACCGCCCGGAAATCTGGTGCTCAATCAGTAATGCAGACGGCCCTGCTTCACCAGCCACTCACGCACCATAAACAACGCACTGACGTTGCGCGCTTCGCGGAAATCAGGCTCCTGCAGTAACGCCAGCATGTTGCTTAACGGCCAACGGTGGACCACCAGCGGCTCAGGCTCATCCCCTTCCAGCTTCTCCTGGTAAAGCCCTTCTGCAACCACAATGTTCATCTTGCTGGAAAAATAGGACGGTGCCATCGTCAGTTTACCCAGCAAAGTCAACTGGCCAGCCCCGAATCCCGCTTCCTCTTTCAGTTCACGGTCGGCCGCCTGATTGACCGTTTCACCCGGATCGATTAAGCCTTTTGGAAAGCCCAGTTCATAGCTTTCCAGGCCCACGGCATACTCTTCGATCAGAATCAGATGATCATCAATAATGGGCACAATCATGACTGCCTCGCGTTCCGACGGTTTCATGCGTTCATAAATGCGCCGGGCGCCATTGCTGAAGGCCAGGTCGACCGCTTCGACAGTAAACAACCGTGAACGTGCTACGGTTTCTACATTGAGGATGTCAGGTTTTTTTAACGACTTTTTCATATCAGCCTCAAACTTGCTGCGCCAGCACTCCGTAGCGAATTAGCATACCTAACCGTGGAGCATTGTGCGACTCAATGACGTCATCCGGTTACGCAGCCCACGTTTTCTCTATGCAATAACGGCTCTATTTCGGGCACAAAAAATTTGCGTTAGTCAATATCTGCCTTCAAAATTCAGACAATGCCGATACAATACTATGTGCATGATAGTTACTATTCTGGCAGTGTGTGCTGTAATAACGCCTAATCAAATGATTTACAGTACAATTTTGTTTGTTGTTAAACTTGTCAGAGTTGTTTAACCTCCCATCAATCGCCTGAAATCAGGGGCGCGTCTGGGGACGTAAGTCTAAAGTGAAGGCAGTATTTTGGCTGAATTGAGCAAAGCATGAGCACAATAATTATTATATTGGCCTTAGTGCTAACCTGTTCAATTCTGGCAGGTATTGGATTTTGGTACGCTATGCGGCGCAGGCCGCCGTTGGCGAAACCATTGCCATTCATCAGCCCGCCCTGCCGTAAACTGACTGAAAGAGAGCGCAGAGCCGTAGAGCAGTATCTTGCCGCCCTGGAAAAACAACCCCGTATTCTCAGCCCTGGTGAATCCCGTCGTCGGCACGAAAAGCTGGTGCTGACCGCCCAGAGCAACAATGTTTATCCGGTTACCCGCGCGATTACCCGCTATGGGCTTTCCACCGACGATCCGCATAAGTGGCGCTACTATCTGGATGAAGTTGAAGTCCATTTGCCGCCGCTGTGGGAACAGTACATCACCGATGAAAATTACGTTGAGTTGATCCGTACGCAATCGATCCCACTCATCATTTCGTTAAACGGCCACTCGCTGGTGGATTACGCGATTGATCAGCAGTCACTGCCTAATCTGATACGTCCGGCATCCACAAATGCCTCTATCCGTAAGGCCGAAAGCGAAAACGTTGAGTTAGTTCGGGTGCGCAAAGAAACACTGGAAGAGTATCGACTGTCCCGCCCGGATGGCACGCGCGAGGCCGTTATCATCTCGTTTGCGTTGATGATGTTTTTTATTGGTTTGTTATTACCCACAAGTCTGATGATCTGGCTGGTGGTGATTGCCAGCGCGATGGTCGCCGCAAGTCTGTGGTTAATGTACCGGATTCCCGGTGAAAATGGTCTGCGTGAGATCCACTGCCTGCGCGGCGCGCCAAAACGCTGGGGCTTATTTGGCGAGTCCAATCAAGAGCAGAGCAACATCACGCTGGGAATTATCGACCTGATTTATCCTGCGCACTGGCAGCCTTACGTCGCACACGACCTGGGGCAGGTTACAGACGTCGAAATTTATCTTAACCGTCAGGTGGTGCGTCAGGGCCGTTTTCTTTCTTTGCAGGACGAGGTAAAAAACTTTCCGCTTCAGCGCTGGCGGAAAAATGTCGTTCTGGCCTGCGGTGCCTTTATTGTTCTGGCCTTCTTACTCACCTGGATACCGCTCAGTATGCCCATCAAGCTCAGCCTTGCATGGGTAAAAGGTACTGACAGCCTTGATGTCAGTAGCGTTAATCAACTGAGTCGTGAAGATTTGAAAGTGGGTGACAGCCTGAAGGTTACCGGGACCGGCATGTGTGCCGTGCCGGGCAATTATCAAAGCAATCGCACTTATATCTACATGCCGTTCGACTGCTCGCAGATCTACTGGAATAACGCTACGCCTCTGCCACTGCCTCACTCAGATATTATTGAGAAAGCCTCCGCGCTTCTGGAAACCACCACAAAACAGCTGCATCCCGAAACCAATACGGACCCCAAACTGAATCCGCAGTTAGCGTCTGCGATTCAGAAATCAGGCATGATTTTGCTGGATGACTTTTCCGATCTGGTGTTGAAAACGCAGGCGCTGTGCAGCCAGGCACAGGACTGTGTTCGGCTTAAAAACGCGTTGGTGAATTTGGGCAATGCCAAAGACTGGGACACATTAGTCAGCCGCGCCGATTCCGGTCAACTTAACGGGATGAATGTCCTGCTGCGCCCTGTCAGCGCGGAAGCGCTGGAAAATCTGGTGCACACCGCGACGTCGACCTTCTTTTATCGTGAAACGCGTCGTGCCACAGAAAATCTCAACAGCCCACCGCCGGGCGGGTTTGTGATTGTCAGCGACGAAGGGCATCAGTTAGTCAACCAGCCTCAGCCCGCGGTTCCCTTGTTTGATCTGGATGCGGCCTCACAATGGCAGGAGCTGCAACGTCTGTCCTCACTGCTGTTGCACACGCCGTTCAGCGCGACGGGCATCATCACGAACATCTACACAGATGCCAACGGCACGCGCCATATCGCCCTGCATAATGAACCTGATGCAATGGCAAAATGGCGCTATCTCGGTGCCGCCTTGCTGTTAATCGTGCTCCTGGCCTGTGGCCTCACTAACGGCCTGCTGGCGCTGCGTCGTATGCATCTGAATCGTCAGCGTATGCTCGCGATTCAGCAATACTACGACACGTGCTTTAACCCTTCCCTCAGCACTATACAGGGCGTGCGCTCCGTATTCTGACCGGCCTGCAACTGTGCTACCCTGTTGCGCGAAAAGGCAATGGGTAAATCCGCCATGATGTGTAACGGTTCTGATATTGATACCGTGCTGTTGGATATGGACGGCACGTTACTGGATCTGGCGTTTGACCGCGTCTTTTGGCGGGAACAGGTGCCGGATGCGCTGAGCGCGCATCGGGGCATCCCTGTCAAACACGCGCGGCAGCTGATGGAAGAAAAATATCAGGCCGTGTCCCATACGCTAAACTGGTATTGTCTGGACTACTGGTCAGAGGCCCTGCAACTGGATATCCACGCGATGCTCTGGGCACACCGTCATCGCGTCCGCTTACGGCCCGATACGCTGCCTTTTCTGCAGATGCTGCGGCGCGCAGGTAAGCGCACTATTCTGCTGACCAATGCGCATCCCTGGAATCTGGACGTTAAACGACGACAAACAGGTTTAGCACCACACCTTGATTTATTACTTTCCACCCATACCTTTGGCTATCCGAAAGAAGATCAACGTTTGTGGCAGGCGGTCGCGCAACACACGGGCTTTGATGCATCACGAACATTGTTCATTGATGACAACGAAATCCTTCTTGATGTCGCTAAATCCTGGGGAATCGGCTGGTGTTTAGGCATCCGTAATCCTGATTCCGGTCGTCCCGAACAACCCTTTCAGCGTCACTATGCAATAAGCCATTACCGCACAGTGATCCAGGCCTGGGAGCAGCTATGAAAGAAAAATCTGAAGACGGTGTTCGTCTTGATAAATGGCTTTGGGCGGCGCGGTTCTATAAAACCCGTTCCATTGCGCGCGAGATGATTGAAGGCGGTAAGGTTCATTACAATGGTCAGCGCAGCAAACCAAGTAAGCTGGTTGAACGTGATGCGGAGCTAACACTGCGCCAGGGCAATGATGAACGTACCGTCGTAATTACCGGGATCAGCGAACAGCGGCGCCCGGCCAGTGAAGCGCAGCAGCTTTATCGTGAAACGGACGCCAGCATTGAGAAGCGCGAAAAAATGGCGCTGGCGCGCAAAATGAATGCGCTGACTATGCCCCATCCCGATCGCCGGCCTGACAAAAAAGAGCGCCGCGATTTGATGAAATTTAAGTTATCGGGTGATGAGTAAGACAGGCCTTGATGCCGCTCACCGCCCGCCCAAAGAGAGAAAAATTATGTCTGTAAACGATCAACTGCGCCGTTATCTGTTTGAAAATGCTGCTGTTCGTGGCGAACTGGTCAACGTTTCAAACACCTGGCGTGAAACCATTAAAAACCACGATTATCCACCCGCTGTGCAAACCCTGCTGGGTGAGTTACTGGTGGCAACCAGCCTGCTTACCGCGACGCTGAAATTTGATGGTGAGATCACCGTGCAGTTGCAGGGCGATGGTCCGCTGACGCTGGCCGTGATCAATGGGAATAATCAGCAGGAATTACGCGGTGTCGCGCGAATGAAAGGCGAGATCCCTGACGACAGCACGCTTAAGAGCATGGTGGGCAACGGCTATCTGGTGATTACGATTACGCCAGAAAAAGGTGAGCGCTATCAGGGCGTGGTCGGTCTGGAAGGTGACACGCTGAGCGAATGCCTGGAAGATTACTTCATGCGTTCAGAACAGCTGCCAACCCGACTGTTTATCCGCACCAGCGATGCAGGCGCCGCCGGGATTCTGTTACAGGTTCTGCCCGCGCAGGACACGGATAAAGAGGATTTCGACCATCTCGCTACGTTGACAGAGACGATTAAAACAGAAGAATTGATCGACCTGCCGGCAACTGATGTGCTCTGGCGACTGTACCATCAGGAAGAAGTGACCGTTTACGATCCCCAGCCGGTGATCTACAAATGTACCTGCTCGCGCGAACGTTGCGGCGAGGTCCTGAAAACGCTGCCGCAGGAAGAAGTCGATGAGATTATTGCCGAAGACGGCAAAATCGATATGCATTGCGACTATTGCGGATCGCATTATGTTTTCGATGCTGTCGATATTGCCGGTATCCGCAGCAACTCCGTGGAAAACAGCAACCGTCTTCACTGATCCGACCAGGGCGGTTCTGCCGCCCTCACCTCTGCTTTGCTATGCCCTTAATTTACTTGATAAATTATCTTTTTTTACTTTCTTAACATCTTAAAAACGTTCGAAACACGACCTTAACGCGCCCTGAGTCGCATTTTTAAAAGAACATACCTTCCCCCTCAGACTCAGTAGAGTACACTGCGCGCGATCTGTCTCCTCGCCTGACCGGGCGGCCTTTGACCGACACGATCCCAAACTCTTTTTGCCCGTACAGAACAGACACCGATTTAAGGAGCAGTAAAATGCGCGTTAACGGCCTGACCTCGAAAGCCCTTGCCGATCTGGGCATCACCGATACCACTGAGGTGGTTCACAACCCTGATTACGACACGTTATTTCAGGAAGAGATGCGCCCGGAGCTCGAAGGTTTTGAGCGTGGCACCCTGACGCAAAGCGGCGCAATCGCAGTCGATACCGGGGTGTTTACCGGGCGCTCGCCTAAGGATAAGTACATCGTCCGGGATGACACCACGCGCGATACGTTGTGGTGGAACGATCAAGGCACCGGAAAAAACGATAACCAGCCTCTGTCGCAGGAAACCTGGCAAGCGCTGAAAAAATGCGTGACGCAGCAGCTTTCAGGTAAGCGTCTGTTTATTGTGGATGCCTTCTGCGGTGCCAATCCTGACTCACGCCTGAGCGTACGCTTTATTACCGAAGTGGCCTGGCAGGCACACTTTGTGAAAAACATGTTTATCCAGCCCAGCGCTGCCGAACTGGATAACTTCACGCCGGATTTTGTGGTCATGAACGGCGCAAAATGCACCAATCCGGACTGGCAGGCGCAGGGACTGCATTCTGAGAACTTCGTGGCCTTTAACCTGACGGAAAGGATGCAGCTGATTGGCGGCACCTGGTATGGCGGGGAGATGAAAAAAGGGCTGTTCGCAATCATGAACTACCTGCTCCCACTGAAAGGCATTGCGTCAATGCACTGCTCGGCCAACGTGGGTAAAGCCGGTGACGTGGCGGTGTTCTTTGGTCTGTCCGGCACGGGTAAAACCACATTGTCTACCGATCCGGATCGCCAGCTTATTGGCGATGATGAACACGGCTGGGACGATGACGGCGTGTTTAACTTTGAAGGTGGCTGCTACGCCAAAACGATTAATCTTTCTGAGCAGGCCGAGCCCGAAATCTACCGCGCCATTCGCCGCAATGCGCTGCTGGAAAACGTTGTGGTGCGTGAAGACGGCAGTATCGATTTTGCGGATGACAGCAAAACCGAAAACACCCGCGTCTCCTATCCGATTCATCACATCGATAATATCGTGCAGCCGGTTTCCAAAGCAGGTCATGCGAAGAAGGTGATTTTCCTGACCGCCGATGCCTTTGGCGTACTGCCTCCGGTCTCCCGTTTAACGCCAGAGCAGACGCAGTACCATTTCCTGTCGGGATTCACCGCCAAGCTTGCCGGCACGGAACGTGGTGTGACCGCCCCCACGCCAACATTCTCAGCCTGCTTTGGTGCCGCCTTCCTGACACTGCACCCCACGCAGTATGCAGAAGTGCTGGTGAAGCGCATGGAAGCGGCCGGTGCGCAGGCTTATCTGGTTAACACCGGCTGGAACGGCAGTGGAAAACGCATTTCGCTGAAAAATACCCGCGCCATTATCAACGCGATTCTGGCCGGTGAACTGGATGATGCGCCAACGGAAACGCTGCCGGTATTCAACCTTCAGGTCCCTAAAACCCTGGGCGATCTGGATGAAGACACCCTGGATCCACGTCGTAGCTGGGAAAGTGAAGCGAAGTGGCACGCTGCGGCGGATGATTTGGCCCAGCGTTTTATCACTAACTTTGAGAAGTATACCGATAATGCGGCAGGTGCCGCGTTGGTTAAAGCCGGTCCACAGCGCTAATCGCCACGGCGCGGCCTGAACCGCCGCGCCGTTGTTTTAGCTCAGCGAAAGATTGCCGCTGTTTTGAACCGCTTCCGGGGTTTCTGCTAACGGCAGCCAGGCACGGATGCGTAATCCTCCCCGCTCACTGTCGCCAATTTCCAGCGAACCCTGATGTGCATCGATAATACGCTGCACGATAGCCAGTCCCAGACCGGTACCGCTGGTGCTACGCGCACTGTCACCGCGCACAAAGGGCTGGAACAAATGGGCCAGTTGATCGGGTTTAATACCCGGGCCATCGTCTTCAACCTGGAACCAGGCGCGATGCAGTTCCCGACCGCTGCTGACCTTGATCCAGCCATTTCCATAACGTGCTGCGTTCACCACCAGGTTAGCCAGCGCACGTTTAATGGAAAGGGGATTAATCTCCAGCATCAACTCTTCCGCCATCACCGCATTTTCGATTTCACGCTCGTAACCGCTTTCTGCGGCCACCACTTCACCTAAAACGCTGTTCAGGTCGGCCAGTTCGGTCTGCATTTCCTGACCGGTGCGCAGGTAGTCAATGAACTGCTCGATGATGGCATTGCACTCTTCGATATCTTTATTGATCGATTCGGCCAGATAGCCATCCTGCTCGTTCATCATCTCTGTGGCGAGGCGAATACGGGTTAACGGCGTACGTAAATCGTGGCTGACGCCCGCCATGAGCAACGTTCTGTCGTCAGCGAGCTGTTTAACGCCTGCCGCCATCTGGTTGAACGCGCGCGTGACCGAGCGCACTTCTGACGCGCCATACTCACGCAGTGGCGGCGGGATAATGCCTTTGCCGACCTGCAGTGCGGCGTGTTCCAGGTCCACCAACGGGCGGTTTTGTATGCGGATAAATAGCCAGGCCCCGCCGATCGCCAGCAACATTATCGCCAGGGTATAGCGGAACAGCGGCGAGAAATCACCCTGGTGAATTTCAGTCAGCGGCACGCGCACCCAGATATCGGGCGACAGCCAGGTCTTTAACCAGACAACCGGGGAGTTTTTATTAACCTCGACGCGCACATCGGTCGGGCCACCAAGCTGCTGCCCCATCTGATCGCTGAGGAACTTATAATGCTGTGCCCAGCGCAGTCCGCTCTCCTCTGCTGCCGCATTGGTATAGAGCGAAATACCCAGTTCACGATAGATTTCGCGGCGAAACGCGGGTGGCACTTCCAGCTGCGTGCCATCTTCCAGTTGTAAACGGTCCGTCATCAGCATACGGACTTCATACGCCAGAACCTTATTGAACTGTTGCAGGCTGGGAAGAATGGCGAAGTTCAGCACCACCAGGTAGGTCGTTACCAGGCTGACAAACAGCAAGGTAACGATCAACAGCAGGGTGCGGGCAAACGAACTTCGTGGCGAGAAGCGCAACCGCCTCATGCTTTACTGCCGTCCGGCACAAAGACGTAACCCAGGCCCCAAACGGTCTGGATGTAGCGTGGGTGAGCCGGATCTTCTTCCACCATGCGGCGCAGGCGAGAGATCTGAACGTCAATGGAACGCTCCATAGCACTGTATTCACGACCGCGGGCCAGGTTCATCAGTTTATCGCGCGACAGCGGCTCACGTGGGTGACTCACCAGCGCCTTAAGCACGGCGAATTCGCCGCTGGTTAACGGCATAGGTTCATCTTCACGGAACATTTCCCGCGTGCCCAGATTGAGCTTGAACTTACCAAACGCGATGACCGCTTCTTCCTGCGAAGGCGCACCGGGCAGCTCATTGGCCTGACGACGCAGCACGGCACGAATGCGCGCCAGCAGTTCACGCGGGTTGAATGGCTTGGGAATATAGTCGTCCGCACCGATTTCCAGCCCCACGATACGGTCCACTTCTTCACCCTTAGCTGTGACCATGATGATAGGCATGGGGTTGCTCTGGCTACGCAGACGGCGGCAAATCGACAGCCCATCTTCGCCAGGCAGCATCAGATCCAGCACCATCAAATGGAAGGATTCGCGGGTTAACAGACGATCCATCTGCTCGGCGTTGGCGACACTGCGCACCTGAAAGCCTTGTTCGGTAAGGTAGCGTTCAAGCAGAGCGCGTAAACGCATATCGTCATCGACGACCAGGATCTTGTAGTTTTCTTGCATTTTTAACTCCCAAAGGCGCGATTGCCTGAGCCAATATTGTTAAAAAAACATGTGGCCCAGCGACAGTGTTTAATGGTTTATATTCTAGTCAAAATTGTTACAAAGCATATTAAACAGCAGCTTATATTTAAATTCATGTTCTGCTGATGGAGAAGCCGTTCCGTTTCGTCCTCCGAGGGACAGAATACGGCAAATCTGAAATATTGGCTAAAATTCCGCTATTTACTGGTTTTAACACCGTACCAGTAATAATCGCGTTAACAAAAACAACGGGTTGCCAGAAAATTTGACTTAAATCGAATCTGTTATTGCCCACTTCTCCGGCAAGCTGCGGTTTATGACTCTGATAACAGCATATTCTTCCGCAAAAAAACAGGATAATACGCGACCGTTCTCGGATTAGTATGAGATCCGCTTTTAATGAGTCCACTTGCAGATAAAGTCCAATAAATCAATCAGTAAAGCTCACTTTGCGTACTGCCTGATATCACCCAGACTAAAGCAACGCCAATCTGTCGCTTTACGGGGAAAACATGAAAAAAACGATCTTACTGCTGAGCGTACTGGCCTTGTCCAGCATCAGCCAAAGTTATGCCGCCCCTGCAGCCGGTGAAGCCGCCGGTGCACAGGCCACCACAACCGCTCAGGGCAACTCCAATGCCATCGGTATTGGTGCCATTGGCGCGCTGTTGGGCGTAGCGCTGGCGACCGCAGGCGGTGGCGGCGGTGATGGTAACAGCAGCAGCACCTCAACCACGACGTCGACCAAAGCGGGTAAATAAGTCAGCCTCCTCGCCTCATTGTGCTTCCCTGAGCGTGAAGCGCAGTAAAAGGGTTTTTAGCCTGTTAAAAACCCTTTTCTCGCCCCCTTTTTCGCCACACCGGATTTGCTTTACACTGAAGCTCTTTTGATTTGACCGGCTGCAGTACATGAGAACGCGACTGATTACCCGTGAAGGTTTTAACACCTTAAAAGCTGAACTTGATTATCTGTGGCGGGAAGAGCGACCCGAGGTCACCAAAAAAGTGACCTGGGCTGCCAGCCTGGGCGATCGGAGTGAAAATGCCGATTACCAGTACAATAAGAAGCGTTTGCGCGAGATTGACCGCCGCGTCCGCTATCTCAGCAAAAGTCTTGAGCAACTGCGTATTGTGGATTATTCGCCCCAACAGGACGGCAAAGTATTTTTTGGTGCCTGGGTGGAAGTCGAGAATGACGACGGTGAAGTGAAACGCTTTCGTATCGTGGGCTACGATGAAATTTTTGGCCGTAAGGATTACATCTCGATTGACTCGCCGATGGCCCGCGCGCTGTTAAAAAAAGCGGTCGGTGATATGGCCATTGTTGAGACGCCAGCCGGGCCGGCCGCCTGGTATGTTAATGAAATTAGCTATATTGAAGCCTGATTCAGAATATCGCTGAAAGCAGGCCCATTCTCTGGCATTTTCGCCCATCAATCCGTATAACTATCGGCTATTTCTCAACCCAGAAAGCATAATAGTCCGATGATGAATGTTCTTAGCCAGCTAATTGCAAGTGAGCTCCAGGCGCGCCCCGAGCAAGTTGACGCCGCCGTCCGCCTGTTGGATGAAGGGAATACCGTGCCATTCATTGCACGTTATCGTAAAGAGGTGACGGGCGGTCTGGATGATACGCAACTCCGCCAGCTGGAAACCCGCCTCGGCTACCTGCGTGAACTCGCTGAACGCAGGCAGGCCATCCTGAAATCCATTGAGGAACAGGGAAAACTCACCGACGACCTGGCTCAGGCCATCAATGCAACGCTCAGCAAAACAGAACTCGAAGATCTTTACCTGCCCTACAAACCCAAACGCCGCACCCGTGGGCAAATCGCCATCGAAGCCGGTCTGGAGCCGTTGGCCGAGACATTGTGGCAGGATCCCTCGCACGATCCGGAGCAGCTGGCTGCCGGTTATGTGAATGCCGATAACGGTGTCGCCGATGTGCGCGCAGCCCTTGATGGCGCGCGCTATATTCTGATGGAGCGCTTTGCTGAAGATGCCGCGCTGCTGGCTAAAGTACGCCACTATTTGTGGAAGAATGCCCATCTGGTATCGAAAGTGGTGGAAGGTAAAGAGGAAGCGGGCGCGAAATTCCGCGACTATTTCGACCACCATGAGCCGCTGCATACCGTACCGTCTCACCGTGCACTGGCGATGCTGCGCGGACGTAATGAAGGCGTGCTGCAACTGTCGCTGAATGCCGATCCGCAGTTTGATGAGCCACCGTGCGAAAGTCATGGCGAAACCCTGATTGCCGAACACCTGAACCTGAGACTGAATAACGCGCCCGCCGACAGCTGGCGCAAGGCTGTGGTCAGCTGGACCTGGCGCATCAAGGTGATGTTGCATCTGGAAACTGAGCTGATGGGCACGGTTCGCGAGCGGGCCGAAGATGAGGCCATCAACGTCTTTGCACGCAACCTGCACGATCTGTTGATGGCGGCACCTGCGGGCATGCGTGCCACTATGGGCCTGGATCCGGGCCTGCGTACCGGCGTGAAAGTTGCCGTCGTTGACGCCACCGGCAAGCTGGTCGCCACCGATACCGTTTATCCCCATACCGGCCAGGCCGCGAAAGCGGCGGCGGCCGTGGCGGCGCTGTGCGTGAAGCACCAGGTCGAACTGGTGGCGATCGGAAACGGTACCGCCTCACGTGAAACCGAACGTTTCTTCCTTGATCTGCAAAAGCAGTTCCCGCAGGTCACGGCGCAAAAAGTGATCGTCAGCGAAGCGGGCGCATCGGTCTACTCCGCGTCAGAGTTAGCGGCGCAGGAGTTCCCGGATTTGGATGTCTCCCTGCGCGGGGCGGTTTCCATTGCCCGCCGCTTACAGGATCCTCTTGCCGAGCTGGTGAAAATCGACCCGAAATCCATTGGTGTAGGCCAGTATCAGCATGACGTCAGCCAGAGTCAGCTGGCGAAAAAGCTGGATGCGGTCGTGGAAGACTGCGTGAATGCCGTCGGCGTTGATCTGAACACCGCTTCCGTACCGCTGCTGACGCGCGTAGCAGGTCTGACGCGCATGATGGCGCAAAATATCGTCGGCTGGCGTGACGAAAACGGGCGTTTTCAGAATCGTCAGCAGTTACTCAAGGTGAGCCGCCTGGGGCCGAAAGCCTTTGAGCAATGCGCAGGCTTCCTGCGTATCAATCACGGCGATAACCCGCTGGATGCGTCTACGGTTCACCCCGAAGCCTATCCGGTCGTCGAGCGCATTCTGGCGGCCACGGAACAGGCCCTGACCGATTTGATGGGCAATCCGGCCAGCCTGCGGAATCTGAACGCTGTGGACTTTACCGATGCGCGTTTCGGCTTGCCGACCGTGACTGACATCATGAAAGAGCTGGAAAAACCCGGCCGCGATCCCCGTCCTGAGTTTAAAACCGCGCAGTTCGCGGAAGGCGTGGAAACCCTGAACGACCTGATGCCGGGCATGGTGCTGGAAGGTGCGGTCACTAACGTCACTAACTTCGGTGCTTTCGTGGATATTGGCGTTCATCAGGACGGGCTGGTCCATATTTCTTCCCTGTCCGATAAGTTTGTGGACGATCCGCATCAGGTCGTGAAGGCGGGCGACATCGTCAAGGTCAAAGTCATGGAAGTGGATCTGCAGCGTAAACGTATCGCGCTTACTATGCGTCTTGACGAGCAGCCGGGTGAAGGCCATGCCCGCAGTGGTAAGAGCAGCACGGCACGTGAGGAAAGACGTCCCGCAGCGAACAAAGGCCGGGCGCGTCCCACCAGTCAGCCAGCAGGTAACAGCGCCATGGGTGATGCCCTGGCTGCGGCCTTCGGTAAGAAGCGCTAGTTAACGGCGTTTACGTCGCCTCTTTCCCGGTGCGGAAGGAGGCGACGCTTCACCCTCTCTTCCCCTTTACGCTGTTCTTAGCCCTCCGCCAGGCTTTGCCTGCCAGCAAGCCGTTGCGCCCTTTCGCTGGCTGCGCGTGCGATTAAGTTGAAAATCCTCACCCTGACGCTACGCTAAAAAGACGCCCGTGATAATAACGACACCCGCTGTGGCAGCCCCTTAAAATGGAAAAAATCACTGCTTTACTCGATGCGATTTATGCCGATGCCTTTCCACAGGCTTTACGTGAACGCCTGCTCGTCCTGATTGCAGACGCTCGCGATACCACAAAATTGCCACGTAAAGCGCACTGGGACGAACAGGATGTCGTACTGATTACCTATGCCGATCAGTTTCGCGAACCGAATACGCCTACGCTCCGCACTTTCTCACGCTTTTATCAGCAGCATTTGCAGTCGACCTTTCCACTGGTGCACCTTCTGCCGTTCTATCCTTATTCGTCCGACGACGGTTTTTCCGTCATCGATTACCATCAGGTCAATCCGTTATGTGGCGACTGGCATGACATTGCCCTGCTGCATCAGGAAACACGACTGATGTTCGATTTTGTCTGTAACCATATGTCGGCGCACAGCGCATGGTTTAAGCATTATCTTGCACAGGACCCGGGCTGGGATGATTTTTTTATAAGCCTGCCGCCCACTACCGATCTGAGTGCGGTAACGCGGCCACGGACGTCGCCCTTGCTCACCCCGTTCACGCTGGCAAACGGTGACATTCGTTTTGTCTGGACCACCTTCAGCGACGATCAAATTGACCTGAACTTTGCCAGCCCTGACGTGCTGCTGCGCATGGTTGAGGTCCTGCTCGACTACCTGAAACGTGGAGCCGATTACGTACGGCTGGATGCAGTGGGCTATATGTGGAAAACACCCGGCACCACGTGCATTCACCTCGAAAAAACGCATCTGCTGGTCAAACTGTTTCGCGCCATCGCCGACGAGGTTGCACCGGGCACCGTGATCATTACTGAAACCAATGTGCCGCATAAAGACAACATCAGCTATTTCGGCAAGGGTTATGATGAAGCCCAGATGGTGTATCAGTTCTCGCTGCCGCCGCTGGTGCTGCACGCCATCCACACCGGCTCGGCGCGTGCGTTATGCCAATGGGCCAGTACCCTTACGACAGGCAATGGCAATACCACTTTTTTCAATTTCCTGGCATCGCACGATGGTATTGGCCTGAATCCGGCACGCGGTATTTTATCTGAAGTGGAAATTACCGCCCTGGTGCGCGATCTGGCGCTGGAAGGTGCGCTGATCTCGTACAAAAATAATCCTGATGGCACAACCAGCCCCTATGAAATCAACGTGACCTATTTCGACGCGCTCAACCGTGAAGGCGATGACGATGAAACGCGGCTCAAACGCTTTATGTTAGCACACGCTATCTTACTGGCGTTTCCGGGCGTACCCGCCATTTATATCCAGAGCATACTGGGTGCACGTAACGATTATGAGGGCGTACGCGAAGCCGGCCATAACCGGGCGATCAACCGGCAAAAATATGCGATGCCGGAGATTGAAGACGCGCTGGCAAACAGGAACGGTTTACGCCATCAGGTTTATACGCATTTGAGTAAACTGATTCAGCAGCGTCGCCGTCTGGCCGCTTTCCATCCCGATAATCCGATGCAGCTCTTTCAAAGTGATAATGCGCTGTTAATAATGAAGCGTGATGAGCCCGTCCGCGGCGATGCGTTACTGTGTGTATTTAATCTCAGTGGCAGACAGGTTAAAGCGCTGTTACCCGAAGCGCGCCTTTTTCAGGATGTGATCAGAGGTGAGAAGGTGGATGGCACCCAGCCCGTGGTGCTGGATGCCTGGCAATTCATGTGGCTACGCTAATTACTTGTACACTTCCGCAGTTGCACTGAACTTACCGTGCTCACGGCCCGCGATCACCAGGAAGTACTTGCCGCCCTTCTCATCCGCTGCTTTTGACAGCTTCTTCTTGGCATCCATTGGCGAGGTGGTTTCTGCCGTGGTGTTTACGGTACCAATTTTGGTCAGATTCATCTTCTGCACTTCTTCTTTGGTGACTTCTTTCGCCGCCAGTGCAGAAAATGACACTGCGCCCATCATCACTGATGCAACTACCCATTTCATAACCTTCATTTGTCTACCCTCATTCATGATCCATTGTTGAGATGTAAGCAGCCGCAAATCGCTTAAGGCTATATCGAACGGCATAGTCATTTCCCTGACTAATCGCATAGAAGTGCAGCGGCCTTGCTCACTCATCAAGTATTGCCGCTACACAGAAATTTGCCAGTTACGGTCTGGGTTAACTGTCTAATCCGCTGATAAATGAAATAATATGCTGGCAGAAGGCGTCAGGATGAGAAATAAACGGCGCATGTGCGGCTTTGTCTGTCACAACAGAAGGCGATGCCGGTAACTGTTGGTCAAGCTGTTGCGCAATGCGACGTGGCACCAGACCATCCAGCGCGCCATAGATGCGCAGAAAAGGCAGTGAAAGCGTGGCAAGCCTGTCACGTAAATCGCATTCGCTCAGAATCTGCAGGCCACCATTCAGCACCGCTACGTCGGGCATCGGCTGTGACAGCACAATGTCTTTCAGCTGGCGTGCATCGGCGCGGGCGCTTTCCGAGCCCATGGTTTGCAGAGCCAGAAAACGCTCAACGGTACGCTGAAAGTCCTGACTCAGCTGCTGCTGAAAGTTATGTAAGGTTAAAGGGGCAATCCCAGGCCAGTCATCGCGGGCGGTAAAGCAAGGTGACGAGGCGACGGTAATCAGGGCACGTAATCGTTCGGGGATGCTCAACGCCAGCTGCGTGGCAACCAGCCCGCCCAGAGACCAGCCCAGTACAGTG
This sequence comes from Pantoea sp. SGAir0183, assembly GCF_043545505.1. Taxonomy (NCBI): domain Bacteria; kingdom Pseudomonadati; phylum Pseudomonadota; class Gammaproteobacteria; order Enterobacterales; family Erwiniaceae; genus Pantoea; species Pantoea sp. SGAir0183. The sequence goes on along the minus strand of NZ_CP028053.1, from coordinate 375,516 downwards.
GCGCGCGAGGGCAGATGCGGCTCAAGCACCTGTGCCATCGCTTCCAGCGACATCGCCGGGAATCCCTGGCTGCGGCCATAACCGGGTAAATCCACTAAGTGCAGACGGAAATGCGTGCTGAGTCGCGGCACGATGTTTTGCCACACTTCCGCATTCAGTCCCCAACCGTGCAGCAGCACAAGATCGTTATCTCCTTCGCCGCAGGTATGCCAGTAAAGTGAGCTCATCCGTTATGCTTCCATCATTCATTAATAAGGAGGCCACTATGCTACCAATGCCCGCCCTGTGTTGGCTATGCCAGTTGCCGCTACGTCTTGCCCGGTACGGCATTTGCTGTGTCTGTCTGCGCCAGTTGCCCCGCCTGCCCCCGTTATGCCCGGTGTGCGGTCTGCCTGCCGCTTCTGGCAACCTGGCCTGCGGGCGCTGCCTGCGTCACCCGCCGCCCTGGCAGACGTTAGTCTGCGTCAGCGCCTGGCAGCCCCCGCTCAGCACATGGGTAAACCAGTTAAAATTCTCCGGGACGACCGCACTAAGGGTGATGCTGGCGCGTTTGCTTTTGTTAAGCTGGTTGAATGCGTACCGTAGCAAACGGACGAGCCGTCCCGATCTGCTGATGTGTGTTCCGCTGCATTCACGACGCTGCTGGTGGCGCGGCTACAATCAAACGGCCCTGCTGGCCGCACCCCTGGCTCACTGGCTGGGCTGTGCATTCAGTCCGGCGTTATACCGACGGCGCGCAGGTGCCGTTCAGCATCACTTAAGCGCCCGCCAGCGTCGTCGCAACTTGCGAGGAGCGTTTCATCTTGAAGCCGATGTCACCGGACGCCATATCGCCCTGATCGATGATGTGGTCACCACCGGCAGTACGGTCAAAGAAATCAGCCAGCTGCTCCGGGCGCAAGGCGCAGCCAGCGTGCACATCTGGTGCCTGTGCCGTACCTTGTAGAGCCCGAATGATGGGCGTATTATAACCAACTAAATTAGTCAACTATTGAGCAACTGACATGATCCGAATTACTGATTCTGCCCAAGAGCATTTTTCAAAACTGCTGTCTAAACAAGAAGATGGCACCCAGATTCGCGTATTCGTGATTAACCCGGGTACGCCAACGGCCGAATGCGGCGTGTCATACTGCCCACCCGATGCGGTTGAAGCCACGGATACTGAACTTAAGTTTGAAAAACTGTCCGCGTATGTTGATGAACTGAGCGCGCCCTATCTGGAAGACGCTGAAATTGACTTCGTCACCGATAACCTGGGCTCACAGCTGACGCTGAAGGCGCCTAACGCTAAGATGCGTAAAGTCTCAGACGATGCGCCACTGGTTGAGCGCGTGGAGTACCTGTTACAGGCGCAGATTAACCCACAGCTGGCCGGACATGGCGGACGCGTTTCGCTGATGGAAATCACCGACGACGGTTTTGCTATCCTGCAGTTTGGTGGCGGCTGTAACGGCTGTTCGATGATCGACGTTACCCTGAAGGATGGCATTGAGAAAGAGTTGCTGGCAGCCTTCCCGCAGTTGAAAGGCGTGCGCGATATTACTGAGCACCAGCGTGGCGAGCACTCGTTCTACTGATGTTTACGCGCGACAGCCCGGCTGTCGCGCGTTCCCGTTATCCCGCCTTTCGCCGTTTAGTCACGGTTTTCAGTAGCTCATTGACGTCATCATCGGCAAAGATGCTTTCCAGTGGCTGCACCAGCTTGCGGCGCCAGTTGGGATATTGATCGACGGTGCCCGGCACGTTAACCGGCGTGGTCATGCCCAGCCAGTCCTCAGGCTGCAACCCAAGCAGTGCACTGTTGGTGTCCGCCAGAAAACGGTGCACAGACTGATTCAGACCGGGCGTCATCGCCAGCGACGCCGCCTGTTTTGCGCTCCGTGCCGGCACCGCGCCCGCTTTATGTAGTGCATCGAGCAGTGCCTGCTTTTGCTTCAGTCGCTGCTGCTGCAGGTTGAGGACAGTTTTTTTATCGGGATAAAGCCCAAGCTCCTCGCCAAGCTGCAAATCGCCGCCACTCCAGAACCCTGTCAATGTGGGCAGATCGTGCGTGCTGGCGCTGGCGATTGACTGCCGTGGATAGACCCGGGGCGCGCGATACTGGCCCTGCCTGCCCTGTTCAAACCACAACACTTTCCACGAAAAGACGCCACTGTCGCGCAGCAGACTGACAATCTCTTCAGGCACGGTACCTAAATCCTCACCGATCACCATACAGCCCTGTCGGTGGCTTTCCAGCGCCAGAATACCTAACAGATCGTGAACCGGATAAGCCACATATGCCCCTTTATCCGCCGTTTCACCCGCCGGTACCCACCAGAGGCGCAGAAGCGCCATTACGTGGTCGATACGTAGCGCGCCGCAGTCACGCATATTCGCACGCAGGATGTCGATAAAGGGTTGATAACCTCTGGCCTGCAGAACATGGGGATCCATCGGCGGCAGCCCCCAGTTTTGGCCCAGCGGACCAAGCCGATCGGGCGGCGCGCCGATGGACGCTTTCAGCCGGTAGAGCTCTGGATCGTGCCAGGTTTCAGCGCTGCCTTCTGCTACGCCGACGGCCAGATCGCGGTACAGGCCGACACTCATACCCAGCGCCTGACTGCGCGCCCAGCACTGCGAAAACTGCTGCTGCGCCAGCCACTGCAACCACTGCCAGAAAGCAATCTCCTCGCCGTGCTGTTCGCACCAGTTCTGCACCTCCGCGGAGCGGCAGTCACGCCAGCTTTCGGACCAGGCAGGCCAGCCTGTCAGCGCGGAGCCTTCACGCTGCATGTCTGCCTGCAGACCGTCATAAACGGCCTGATAGCGCAAACTGTTGCCCCCTTGCTGGATAAATTCGGCAAAGCGTTGTTTCTGCTCATCTTCCGCACCCCGAGCCTGGAACTGAGTCCAGCTATGGCGCAACGCCGTCAGCTTCAGCGCCATCACTGCATCGTAATCCACCCACTCACTTTCCCGGGCCTTGCTGAGTGCTTTTTGGGTTTTCGCGCTTTTCCACCACTTTTGCGCCGCGCGGCTCTGCTGGAAATCCTCTACCTGTGCCACATCGATATAGATAATGTTTAACCAGCGACGGGACGACGGACTGTAAGGGCTGGCAAAAGCGGGGCTGGCCGGATAGAGCGCGTGCAGGGGATTCAGGCCGACAAAATCACCACCGCGCGCGGCAAGCTGCTCCAGCAAATATTCCAGATCGCCAAAATCACCAATGCCCCAGTTTTTCGCTGAACGCACGGTATAAAGCTGAACCAGCGCGCCCCAACGTTTCTCTCCGGCACGCAAGGCCGGTGGCAGATAACAGCGGCGCGGCGCAACGATCACTCTCGTCTGCCACGTACGTTTACCCTTGCTCAAGGTAAGCTGGTGATAACCCTGCCCCAGAGGAGAAGGCAGCGTAAAGGGCGCACCACCTTCGAGTGTTCCGCTAAAAGTTTTGCCTTTCTCTGTCTGCAACTGCCAGCTTATGCGACCGTCAATCTGTGGCGCCAGCACGCGTTGGCGATTACCGCTGAAGACCACAACAGGCGGCAGCGGTGATTTGCTGGCTTTCTGCGGGTTTTCCATCACGGCGAGCAAGGCACGCTTTGTCTCATCGCTGATCGCTTCCGGTTCACCGTTCGCATTGAAGTACGTCAGCGCTATTCCTGCCGCCAGTGCGGCTTTATCAAGTGAAGAGGATGTCATCGCAATTCCTTAGCGTTGCGCCTGCCAGATGCGCTGTTGGTAGTCCCGAATCGAACGATCCGAACTAAAAAACCCGGCTCGTGCCGTATTGAGAATGGCGGCGCGCGTCCAGGCTTCCTGATCGCGCCATAACGCCTCAACGCGTTTTTGCGCATCGACGTAAGCCTGATAATCCGCCAGCACCAGCCAGGGATCGCCATTTTTTGTCAGACTCTCCAACATTAGGTCGAATGCATGCTTATCGCCATTACTGAACTTCCCTTTTTTCAGAGACGTCAGTAATTCATCCAGCTCTTTGTTATGCTTGCGGATCTTTTGCGGCTTGTAACCTGCCGCTTTAAGCGCCTTAACCTCATCCACGGTATGGCCGAAAATAAAGATGTTTTCTTCGCCGACCTGTTCGGCGATTTCTACATTCGCCCCATCCAGCGTGCCAATAGTGAGTGCGCCATTTAATGCCAGCTTCATGTTGCCTGTGCCTGAGGCTTCGTAGCCCGCTGTGGAGATCTGCTCCGACAGATCGGCAGCAGGGATCAGGTATTCGGCTGCCGTAATGCGGTAATCCGGCATAAAGACGACTTTGAGTTTGTCGCCAACAAGCGGGTCGTTATTCACCACGTCTGCCACCTTGTTGATGGCATAGATAATGTTTTTTGCCAGGTAATAACCCGGTGCGGCTTTGGCACCAAAGAGAAACACGCGGGGAATCATGCTGGCATCATCGGGATTATCGCGAACGCGTTTATAGCAGTGCAGAATATGCAACAGGCCTAAATGCTGACGCTTATACTCATGCAGCCGCTTGATCTGCACATCAAAGATCGCTTCTGGATTAACAAGGATGCCGGTGCGCTGCGCAATGTAGGTAGCCAGACGCGCTTTGTTATGGCGCTTAACCGCACGGAAGCGCTCACGGAAGGCAGGATCATCCGCACAGGGCTCCAGCCCCTGTAAGGCCGTCAGATTATTGACCCATTCGCATTGAAGCGTGTCGTCAATCAGGCTCGACAGGGCGGGATTACACTGCTTAATCCAGCGGCGCGGCGTGATGCCGTTCGTGACATTGTGGAATTTTTGCGGCCAAAGCTGATGGTACTCGGGGAAAAGATCGGTCACGACCAGGCCGGAATGCAGGGCCGCCACGCCATTCACTGCAAAACCGCTCACCACGCACAGGTTTGCCATGCGCACCTGACCATCGGCCACCACTGCCAGCTTCTTCCATATCGATTTATCACCTGGCCAGCGCTGTTTAACCTGCTGTTTCAGGCGGCGATTGATCTCTTTGATAATGACCATATGACGCGGCAGCACACTGCGCATCAGCTTTTCATCCCAGCGTTCCAGCGCTTCAGGCATTAAGGTGTGATTGGTATAGGCAAACACGCGGCTGGTGATATGCCAGGCCTCATCCCAACTCAGCTGATGCGCATCCAGTAATACACGCAGCATTTCCGGTATAGCGATGGTGGGATGCGTATCGTTTAGCTGGATCACTTCATGGTCTGGCAGGGCATGGATACTGCGCCCTGCCTGATGATGACGTCGCAAAATATCCGCCACTGCGCAGGCACACTGAAAATATTGCTGCATCAGGCGCAGGCGTTTTCCCTGTGGGTGATTATCGTTGGGATAAAGCACTTTGGTCAGGCTGGCGGCATCAATCCCCTGCTGTTCAGCCTGTAAAAACTTACCATCGTTAAACAGCGTCAGGTCAAAAGGATGTTCGCTGGTGGCTTTCCACAGCCGTAACGGCAGCGTCACCCCGTTACGGTATCCCGTAATCGGCAGATCCCAGGCTTCCCCGCGAAGATAAAGGGCAGGTACCCATTCCAGGCGACCTTCATCGCGCTTGATCACTTTTCCACCCAGCCCGACACGCACATCCAGCGCTGCGTTATGGCGAAACCAGGGATAGGTGTCGCGCTCCCAGTCATCCGGTTCTTCAACCTGTTTGCCCTCTGCGAAGCGCTGGCGGAACAGACCATATTGATAATTAAGCCCATGTCCGGTTGCAGGCTGGCCTGCCGTCGCCATGGCGTCCATGTAACAGGCCGCCAGCCTTCCCAGGCCGCCGTTACCTAAGGCTGGATCGACTTCTTCTTCCAGCAGTTCGCTCAGCTCAACCTGATGTTCAGCCAGCAGGGCTTTTACCTCATCAAACCAGCCCAGATTAAGCAGGTTATTGCCCGTAAGACGTCCCAGCAGAAATTCCATCGACAGATAGTTCACATGACGTTGTGGCGAGAGGGATCGGGCGGTGGGCTGCACACTGATCACATCATTCAATGCGGCACTGAGTGCCTGCCACCACTGATGCGGCGTCATTTGCCTGGCGGAGGTGTAGCCAAGATGTTGCCATTGGCGGGTTAATGCAGCCTGAAAGCGGGATTTATTGAATTTCTGCTGTGGCATATCACTCCCTTTGTATCCATATGGGTAAGGTAAACATGGCATGCGCATGGGCCGGCAACATGGCCAGCGACCGTTTTAATTAAATACGTGAGTGCGGGAAAAAGCGACAGACTGAGGTAAAAAACGCCAGTTTACTCACTGGCGGGCAGGAATTAGCAAAGTTCGAGGTGAACGTCGTGCTGTTCAATCACCTTCATGACGCTGGCGGGCGGCATTTTATCGGTATAAAGATAATCAAGCTGGCTCATATTGCCCAGGTTGACCATGGCATTACGTCCAAATTTCGAGTGATCCACAACCAGCATGACACAGCGTGAGTTCTCGATGATGGCGCGCTTGGTGCGCACCTCGTGGTAGTCGAACTCCAGCAGTGATCCGTCCATATCAATGCCGCTAATCCCGAGGATGCCGTAATCAAGGCGAAACTGTGAAATAAAGTCCAGCGTCGCTTCGCCCATGACCGCGCCATCACGGGTACGTACTTCGCCACCCGCAATAATGACTCTGAAGTCCGGCTTGCCCATCAACAACATGGCTACGTTCAGGTTGTTCGTCACCACGCGCAGATCGCTGTGGCCCAGCAGCGCATGCGCCACCGCTTCCGGCGTGGTGCCGATATCAATAAACAGCGTTGCGCCGTCGGGAATCTGGCTGGCAACGCGCTGGGCAATGCGCGCTTTTTCGGCCGACCACATCATTTTACGGTCCTGCCAGGCGGTGTTCTCCGAGCTGGAGGGCAAAGCCGCCCCACCGTGGTGCCGTTGAATTTTATTTTGATCGGCAAGGTCGTTTAAATCACGACGAATCGTTTGTGGGCTGACTTCAAAATGGTCGACCAGCTCCTCAGTACTGACATATCCCTGACGCCGAACCAGATCAATAATGGCGTCATGACGTTGCGTCTGCTTCACATTCCTCTCCTGTTTCGGGCTTATTCTTCTTCGTTGTGACTAGCGTTTTTTCTTGCGCGTATCAACAAATGCCATCGCCAGGCCAACCAGTAGCCCACCCACGTGCGCGGCATTGGCGATGGCCAGACCAAAGGCCCCAAACCAGCCGACCACCAGCCAGACGAGGGCAAATCCGATTAACCCGCGCTCCAGACAGATACCACTGTCAGGATCGCGTTCGCCACGCAGCCAGCAATATCCCATTAATGCATAGACCACGCCGGACAGACCACCAAACCAGATGCCGCTGAACTTTGCCTGCAGCCAGCCACTGAGCAGGGCGGAGATCAGTAAAATGACAAAAAGTTTGCCGCTGCCTAACCGTTTTTCAACCGCTCCACCGAGATACCACCACCACATCAGGTTAAACAGGATATGCAGCAGCGAAAAATGCAGCAACGCATGACTAAACCAGCGCCAGACCTCAAAGTGCTGATCGGCATCGGGCCAGGCTAACCAGTACATTACGGTGCGATCGCCCAGCACCTGCATCAGAATAAAGACGGCGATACAGGCCAGCATCACGACGGTCGTCAATGGTCCGGCCCGCTCACGTATGTTTGCCCAGATGTTGCTGCGCTCATAGCGCAGGCCGCTGTCGGTTTTACCACTTTGCCAGCTCGCTGCCTGGTAGCGCGGATGATTGGGATCGCGCACGAACGCCTGAAGTTCGTTTTCGACCATTGAAAGCTGACTTTCATCATCCAGCACAATGACATAGTGACTTTCATGCTCAATACGCAATTTCACGCCACGCGTCGCCATGTAGTCAACAAAAGCCTGCGCCATGCGCGGCTGATTAAATTGGGTAATGCGCATTACTCACTCTCCGTGTTACGCCCGCTTATTTATTCAGCGCCGCTGGCAACCTGTTGAGGAAAGGCGGCGCGCCAGGCGTCAAATCCGCCATCTATACTGTAAGCCGTGGCAAATCCCTGACCATGCAGATAGTCCGCCGCGCCCTTACTGCTGTTGCCGTGATAGCACATCACCAGTACAGGCAGGCTCATGTCAGTGGTGCTGATGAAATCATTGAGGTTGCTGTTCGACAAATGCAAGGCGCCGCGGGCATGGCCGAGTGCAAAACTTTGCGCATCGCGAATATCCACCAGCACTGCGCCCTGCTCAAGATGCGCCTGCGCCTGGTGAACATCGATACATTGGTAGGTTTCCATGGTGTCTCTCATCATGTTTCATCATCAAAATGACAGCTAGTGTAACCCGATAATCCTCGGCAATAACCTGAAAATAATTGTGGCTACTCACCTTTCCGCACACATAATGTTATCCATATCACGCAAAATTGTTTTTAAGCGGTTAAATACTGGCATCAATGTTGGTTTGCGATTATGATTATGCTCGAAAACGAACATAAGTGAACTATTCCGAACATCGGAGGAGACAACGTGGAAACCAAAGACCTGATCGTTATCGGCGGCGGCATCAACGGTGCTGGCATCGCAGCAGACGCTGCAGGACGCGGACTGTCGGTGTTAATGCTAGAGGCGCGGGACCTGGCTTGCGCGACCTCTTCCGCCAGTTCAAAACTGATTCATGGTGGCCTGCGCTACCTTGAACATTATGAGTTTCGTCTGGTAAGTGAAGCGCTGGCTGAGCGCGAAGTGCTGCTAAAAATGGCACCGCATATCGCGTTCCCGATGCGTTTCCGCCTGCCGCACCGTCCGCATCTGCGCCCGGCCTGGATGATTCGCACCGGTCTGTTCATGTATGACCACCTGGGCAAACGCACCAGCCTGCCGGGCAGTAAAAGCCTGACCTTTGGGCCGGATTCGGCGCTGAAGCCTGAAATTAAACGTGGTTTCGAGTATTCCGACTGCTGGGTCGATGATGCCCGTATGGTCGTCCTCAATGCGCAGGAAGTGGTTAAGCATGGCGGTGAAGTGCGCACCCGTACCCGCGTTACCCGCGCGTGGCGTGAAAATGGCCTGTGGATGGTCGAAGCAGAAGACATTGACAGCGGCAAAACCTTGACCTGGCAGGCCAAAGGTCTGGTCAACGCAGCCGGCCCCTGGGTTAAGCAATTCTTTGACGACGGACTGGCGCTGAAGTCGCCTTACGGTATCCGCCTGATTAAAGGCAGCCATATCGTGGTGCCACGCGTTCACAACGAGAAGCAGGCTTATATCCTGCAAAACGAAGATAACCGTATTGTGTTTGTCATTCCGTGGATGGACGAGTTTTCCATCATCGGCACAACCGACGTGGAATACAAAGGCGATCCGAAAAATGTCGCTATTGACGACAACGAAATCGACTACATCCTGAAAGTGTACAACGGCCACTTTAAAAAGCAGTTAACGCCTGACGATATCGTCTGGACCTATTCCGGCGTGCGCCCGCTGTGTGATGATGAATCGGATTCGCCGCAGGCCATCACCCGTGACTACACGCTGGACGTCCGTGATGAAAACGGTAAAACGCCATTACTGTCGGTCTTTGGCGGTAAATTAACGACCTATCGCAAGCTGGCTGAGCATGCGATGGAGAAACTGGCGAAGTATTATCCCAAGGCTGGCCCGGCCTGGACGAAGAACTGCGTATTGCCCGGCGGTAATATCTCTGGCACCAGTGATGACTACGCTGCCAGCCTGCGCCGCCGTCATCCGTTTATTACTGAAAACATGGCGCGCCACTATTCCCGCACTTACGGCAGCAACACGGAACTGCTGCTCAACGATGCAACGTCGCTGGAAGATCTGGGTGAGAACTTTGGCCACGAGTTTTATGAGGCCGAACTGCGTTACCTTGTTCAGCATGAATGGGTGCGTGAAGTCGACGACGCTATCTGGCGCCGCACCAAGCAAGGTATGTGGCTCAACGAAGCCCAGCAGGCCCGTATCGCTGAGTGGCTGGCGGAGAAGGCCAAGCCGACGCTGTCGCTGGCCTCGTAACAGCGCGTCAGCGTTGAGCGTGCGGCACAACAGGTTACGGCCTGTTGTGCCGTTTTTTTTTGCCTGCGCGGCTGGGCGGTGGTGGGAAAGCGGCTGATGAAGCGCTGAGAGGGTTTCGCTCGCCAGACGGCCGGGAGTTTCAGTCTGCCCGGTGCGGGCGACCGACAAGGGGCCGCCAGCCGCCGCGGCCCCTTGACCCCGGGCTCCCGTCCTGCCCACCCGCCGCTTCGCGGTGCCTTCGCTGCTTCAGGATTTCTGCGGACCGCCAGGACGCGCCATCCGTGGCGCGGCACGGCTCTCGCCGACGTCCTGTCGGCTCATCCGGAAATCCCTCATCCGCTCAGCGGGTGGGAAGGCCGCCCCAAACCCCCGCTTCACTGTCTCTGTGTTAAAGCCACTTCCGGTGTCGCTGTAGGTGACCGGAAAGTCCTACAGTCTGCTGGTTTTGAATCAATGCCTGTTTATAAAAACTTTTTTGAATCCCACTGCACACATTCACTACAGACAACACCCGCTTTTAAAAGAAACCAGGACTGACAGGCGGGGTTTTTCTGCCGGCATCCGGCGCGCTGAGGAGGGAACGGAGGCCAGGACGGAGCGGCAGGATGCCGCGCAGAGGACGGCTGCGCCAGGGACGGCGCATCCGGACGGTCCGTCAGGCCGGAGTGAGAGACGAAGGAACAGCGACGGCTGCCGGCCGCCGGGATTGTTAAGGGGCTGGCGCGAGCCCCTTAACCCGGCCGCCTGCACGGACAGGCTGAAACTCCCTGTCGCCTGGCGGGCGGAAAATTCCCGGTGCAGGACCGTAATCTCCCCCGCCCGGCGCGCAAAATATTCCCGGCGTACGACTGTAATCTCCCCCGCCCGGCGGGCAAAATATTCCCGGCGCACGACCGTAATCTCCCCCGCCCCACGGGCAAAATATTCCCGACACACAACCGTAATCTCCCCCCGCCCCGCGGGCAAAATATTCCCGGCGCACAACCGTAAACCCTCACCCCACGAACAACGCCCCCAATAAAAAAGGGGCTGTCACCAGCCCCCCTCAATATCAACTTTACCGCCAGACTACAGCCTCACCGGCGAAATATTCCAGATCTCATCCGCATACTCCTGAATCGTGCGGTCAGACGAGAAATAGCCCATGCCGGCGATGTTCATGGCGGCGCGGCGCTGCCATTCGTCTGGCTGACGATACAGTTCATCGACCTTATCCTGCGTATCCACATAACTGCGGTAATCCGCCAGCAACTGGTAGTGATCGCCAAAGTTCACCAGCAAATCGAACAGGTTACGGTAGCGGCCCGGATCCTGCGGGCTAAAGACACCCGAGGCGAGCTGGGTGAGCACCTGGTGCAGTTCGGCATCTTCTTCATAGTACTTACGCGGGTTGTAGCCTGCCTGACGCAAGGCTTCGACCTGCGGAGTGGTGTTACCAAAAATAAAGAAGTTTTCTTTGCCCACATGCTCCAGCATTTCGACGTTGGCACCGTCCAGCGTGCCAATGGTCAGCGCACCGTTGAGGGCAAATTTCATGTTACTGGTGCCCGAGGCTTCGGTACCTGCTGTCGAGATTTGCTCAGAGAGATCGGCCGCCGGAATAATAATCTGCGCCAGACTCACGCTGTAGTTAGGGATAAAGACGACCTTCAGCTTATTTTTAACCTGAGGATCATTGTTAATCACCTTCGCCACATCGTTAATCAAATGGATAATGTGCTTGGCAACGTAGTACGCCGAAGCCGCTTTACCCGCAAAAATATTCACGCGCGGCACCCACTCGGCATCGGGATCGGCCTTGATGCGGTTGTAACGGGTAATCACGTGCAGAACGTTAAGTAACTGGCGCTTATACTCATGAATACGCTTGATCTGAACGTCGAACAACGCGTTAGGATCGATCACCACATCGAGGTTTTTCGCTACCCAGACGGCGAGCCGTTTTTTGTTTTCCAGCTTGGCATCCGCCACTTTCTCAATAAAGGCCGGGTAATCGATACAGGCTTTCAGCTCGCTGAGCTGGCTTAAATCTGTCCGCCAGTTACGACCAATCTGCTCATCCAGTAATTCAGACAGAGGTGGGTTTGCCAGCGCCAGCCAGCGGCGCGGCGTAACGCCATTGGTTTTGTTGCAGAAACGGCCGGGGAACAGGCGGGAGAAATCGGCAAACAGGGACTGAACCATCAGGTTCGAGTGCAGCTCTGAAACGCCATTGACCTTGTGACTGACGACCACGGCCAGCCAGGCCATGCGCACCCGGCGCCCGTCGTTCTCATCAATGATAGAAATGCGCGACAGCAGATCCCAGTCGTCAGGATAATATTCCTGAATCGTTTTAAGGAAAAAGTCGTTGATTTCAAAAATGATGCTGAGGTGGCGCGGCAGGATCTTGCCAATCATATCTACCGGCCAGGTTTCCAGCGCTTCGCTCATCAAGGTGTGGTTGGTATACGAAAACACCTGGCAGCACACATCGAACGCATCATCCCAGGTAAATTTATGCTCATCAATCAACAACCGCATCAGCTCGGGAATCGCCAGCACCGGATGGGTGTCATTGAGGTGAATGGCAATTTTGTCCGCCAGGTTGCCCCAGGTCCGGTGCATCGTCCAGTGACGATTCAGAATGTCCTGCACGGTAGCCGACACGAGGAAATATTCCTGGCGCAAACGCAGTTCCCGACCGGAATAGGTTGAGTCGTCGGGGTAAAGCACGCGGGACACGTTTTCTGAGTGGTTCTTGTCTTCCACAGCCGCAAAATAGTCACCCTGATTGAATTTACCCAGGTTGATTTCGTTACTGGCCTGCGCGCCCCACAAACGTAACGTGTTAGTAGAATCCGTATCGTAGCCCGGGATGATTTGATCGTAGGCCATAGCCAGAATCTCTTCGGTTTCCAGCCAGCGAACCTTGGCCCCTTCGTGCTGAACACGGCCACCGAAGCGAACTTTATAACGGGTGTTGAAACGCTGGAACTCCCACGGGTTGCCGTATTCAAGCCAGTAATCCGGTGACTCTTTCTGCTCGCCATCCACAATATTCTGTTTGAACATGCCGTAATCGTAGCGAATGCCGTAGCCGCGGCCCGGCATACCGAGCGTTGCCAGCGAGTCCAGGAAGCAGGCCGCGAGGCGACCCAGGCCACCGTTACCCAGACCGGGATCGTTCTCTTCTTCCATCAACTCGGCCAGATCGAGGCCCATTTCGTCGAGCGCCAGATTGAGATCGTCGTAGATCCCCATCGCCAGCAGAGCATTACCCAACGTGCGCCCCATCAGAAATTCCATCGACAGGTAATAAACCTGCCGCACATCCTGAGAAAGTTGCGCGCGGTTAGAACGCAGCCAGCGCTCAACCATACGATCGCGCACGGCCAGCAGTGCGGCGTTCAGCCATTCGTGTTTATTCGCAATGGAAGGGTCTTTACCAATGGTGAACATCAGTTTGTATGCAATTGAGTGCTTTAAAGCATCAACCGTCAACGTAGGTGAAGCGTAAGTGAATGGTGTATTCATTTTCAGTTTCCCAATCCGTTACAACAAACGTTGATAAAGATCGCGGTAGGCTTGAGCGGCGACCTGCCAGCTAAAATCCATCCCCATCGCCTGACGCTGCACATAACGCCACAGTGAAGGGCGAGACCACAACACAAACGCGCGACGAATGGCCCTTAATAAAGACCAGGCATTACTGTCTTCAAAACTGAATCCACTGGCAATACCATCCGCCAGGTTTTCCAGCGAACTGTCGTTTACCGTATCGGCCAGGCCGCCCGTGCGACGCACTAATGGCAGGGTGCCATATTTCAGTCCGTAGAGCTGTGTCAGACCACAAGGCTCGAAGCGGCTTGGCACCATGATGACATCCGCGCCGCCAACAATGCGATGCGAAAACGCTTCGTGGTAGCCAATCTGTACGCCAACACTGCCGGGATGTTCCGCCGCAGCGGCCAGAAAACCCTGTTGCAGTTCGGCATCACCCTGCCCTAACAGCACCAGTTGTCCGCCCTGAGCCAGCAAACCGGGCAGCGCTTCCAGTACCAGATCCAGCCCTTTCTGCCGGGTCAGGCGGCTGATCACGGCAAAGACGGGGGCTTTGTCGTCCACCTTCAGTCCCATCGCCACCTGCAGCTGACGCTTGTTTTCCGCTTTGGCTTCCAGCGTATCGCGGTTATAGCGTGAGCTCAGCAGCAGATCATGGGAGGGATCCCAGATTGCCGGATCGACACCATTTAACACACCGCTTAAACGCCCTTCGCGCATCCGTTGGGCCAGCAGGGTTTCCATGCCGTAACCGTATTCGGGCGTGGTGATTTCATGCGCATAGGTTGGGCTTACGGCCGTCACATGATCTGCGTAAAACAGGCCCGCTTTCAGATACGAGATCTGTCCAAAAAACTCCAGGCCGTACATATTAAAAAAGGATTGTGGCAGTTGAATCTGATCCAGATGATGCGCGGAAAACAGTCCCTGATAGGCCAGGTTATGCACGGTGAAAACGGATTTTGCAGGCCGTCCACGCGCTTCAAGATAGGCACAGGTCAGCCCTGCATGCCAGTCGTGTGCGTGAACGATATCGGGCCGCCAGTAGCTGTCCAGACCGCAGCCTAACTCACAGCCCATCCACCCCAGTAAAGCAAAGCGTAAATAGTTGTCGACGTAGGCAAACTGCGATTCATCATGATAAGGACTACCCGGACGATCATAGAGATCAGGGGCATCAATAAGGTAAATGCCTACCCCATCAAACTGCCCAAACAGTAAGCGAACGGGCCCGGCAAACGTCTGCAACTCCGCCACCAACTGCGTATCCGGTATTCCTTTACGTAATGCAGGAAACGCGGGAAGTAACACTCGCGTATCTGTTCCACCCGCAATTTGTGCCTGAGGTAATGCCCCGACTACATCAGCCAGCCCGCCCGTTTTCAACAGCGGGAAAAGTTCTGAACAGACATGTAAAACCTGCATCCTCGACCTCATTAAGTTACCAGGCACGATCCTCGTGCCGATGGGTTGTGTGCCGCTTGTCGTTTATTGTCCCGCACTACTGAGTTTGGCCAGCATGGCGCGGGTCACCAGTACAATGCCTTCTTCTGAACGGAAAAAGCGGCGGCTGTCTTCATCAGGGTTTTCACCAATCACCATCCCTTCTGGCAACACACAGGCGCGGTCAATGACGCAGCGGCGCAGACGACAGGATCGGCCAACCACCACATCAGGCAGCAGTACCGTTGAATCAATGTTGCAAAATGAGTTCACCCGCACGCGGGAAAACATAACCGAATTCACGACCACCGAGCCCGAAATAATGCAGCCGCCAGAGACCAGGGAATTCATTGTCATACCATGGCTACCGGAACGGTCCTGGACAAACTTCGCCGGGGGTAAGGGTTCCATATGGGTACGAATCGGCCAGCTGCTGTCGTACATATCCAGTTCCGGTGTGACCGAGGCCAAATCGAGGTTCGCACGCCAGTAAGCCTCCAGCGTACCGACATCCCGCCAGTAAGGCGGAGCCTCGTGATCGTTTTGCACACAAGAGATCGCAAATGAATGGGCGTAGCCCTCACCACTTTCTACGACCTTCGGCAAAATATCTTTGCCGAAATCGTGGCTTGAACCGGCCTGATGCAGATCGTCCTCCAGCAAACCATAGAGATACTCGGCGTCGAAAACGTAAATCCCCATGCTGGCGAGCGATTTTGTGTCATCGCCCGGCATGGTTGGCGGCTTCGGCGGCTTCTCCACGAAATCGATTACTTTATTGTTTTCGTCAACCGCCATCACACCAAACGCGGTCGCCTCTGCGACGGGCACCGGCAGACACGCGATCGTGCAGCGGGCATCGTTCAGCACGTGATCCAGCAGCATTCTGGAGTAATCCATTTTGTAGATGTGATCGCCTGCCAGGATAACCACATACTGCGCGTTGTAACGCCGGATAACGTCGAGGTTCTGGGTCACCGCATCCGCTGTGCCGCGATACCAGTGCTCGGTGGAAAACCGCTGCTGAGCCGGAAGCAGATCAACAAATTCATTCATCTCTTCGTTGAAGATAGACCAACCACGCTGAATATGTTGAGTTAACGTATGAGATTGATACTGCGTAATGACGCCGATACGGCGAATGCCGGAGTTAACACAGTTGGAGAGCGCAAAATCGATAATGCGGAATTTGCCGCCAAAATGAACGGCGGGCTTGGCGCGTTTGGCGGTCAGATCCACCAGGCGCGTCCCGCGTCCTCCAGCGAGTACAAGGGCGATGGTTTGTGTAGGGAGCTGGCGCGCCAGCATAAGATGTTCTGCTCTTTCTAATTTAACCATGTCTGACTCCTTATCATTGCTTTTGGAACACACACACAGCGTGTGCGGGACCATGCCAGACAGTTAATCGGATGGGGTTACATTCCCCGGTAAAAGGAGGAAGGACGTGCCATTCTCCGTCTGGTAAGGCGATATCACATTGCGTATCTGTCGCATTTATTGTTATTAACCAGCAACCAGAGAGCAGAATTTGCAACCTGCGCATGCCCTGCTTCCAGCCGCCTTCATCCACAGGTTTACCCTGGTCATCCAGCCACTCGACATTGCCATCCTCGTTCTGCCACCAGCTATCCGCAGTGAGTGCCCGAATGCGCTTACGCAGGTGAATCAGCGATGCGGTAAAGTCGACAAGGCCTTTTTCTTCATCGTCCCACTTGAGCCAGGTCAGTGGGTTGTCCTGGCAGTAGGCGTTATTGTTGCCGTGCTGGGTTTGACCACGCTCGTCCCCGGCCAGCAGCATCGGTGTGCCCTGAGCAAGCAACAACGTCGTCAGCAGCGCTTCCGTGCTGCACCTGCGGCGCTGGGCCACATCCGCACTAACCACCAATCCTTCTGTACCATGGTTATGGCTGTAATTGTTACCGTGTCCGTCACGGTTTTGTTCGCCGTTGGCTTCATTATGTTTTTGACTGAAGCTCACCAGATCGCGCAGCGTGAAACCATCATGCGCGGTGATCATATTCAGGCTGGCATGGGGCTTGCGGCCATTGTGCTGAAAAAGATCGCTTGAGGCGGCAAACCGGCGGACAAAATCCCCCATCGTCACATCCCCATGCAGCCACGTCCGGCGGGCCGTATCACGAAACTGATCGTTCCATTCAGCAAACTGTGCGGGGAAATTCCCTACCTGATAACCATTGGGGCCAATATCCCAGGGCTCGGCAATCAGTTTGACCGTTGACAGGATCGGGCAGGCGCGTATGGCCTCGAACAGCGCGGCGTCGCGATGGTAGTCAGGCTCACGCCCCAGAACCGGTGCCAGATCAAAGCGAAAGCCATCCACGTGGCAGACGCGCACCCAGTAGCGCAACGCCTCCAGTATCCAGTTCATGACCTGAGGATGGCTCAGTTTGAGTGTGTTACCGCAACCAGTCCAGTTGTGATAACCGCCCCGGTCGTCGAGCCAGTAATAGCTGGCATTGTCGATGCCGCGAAAGGATATTGTCGGCCCGGTCTCATCCAGTTCTGCCGTATGGTTAAACACCACGTCCAGGATCACTTCGATGCCCGCAGCATGCAGGCGCTTCACCGTCTGCTGAAACTCCTGCAGCGGAGACAGCCCATCCTGGCCGGAAGCATAACGGGGATCGACCGCCCAGAGGGCAAAAGGGTTATAGCCCCAGTAGTTGGTTAAGCCCAGACGCAACAGGCGCGGCTCGCTGGCAAAGTGGGCCACAGGCAGTAACTCGATAGCCGTAATGCCCAGTTGGAGCAGGTAATCGATCATCACAGGATGCGCCAGTGCGGCATAAGTGCCACGCAGTGCCTCAGGAATACCGGGATGCAGCTGGGTCAAACCGCGAACATGGGCTTCATAAATCACGCTGCTGCCCCATGGCGTGCGCGGTGCCTGATCTCCCTGCCAGTCGAAATCCTCCATCACCACGACAGATTTGGGTGCCAGCGCCGCGTTATCGCGTGTGTCGGGCTCCCTGTAGCCACAGTGGAAACGCGGATCGTCGGGGATGTCGCCCAGCACTGCTTTGGCACAGGGATCGACCAGCAGCCTGGCGGGATTGAAAACATGCCCCGCCTGCGGTGCCCAGGGGCCATAAACCCGGTAACCATAGCGCTGTCCGGGCTGGACGCCCGGAAGATAACCGTGCCAGATATCGCCGCTACGCGCAGGGAGTTCAACGCGCTGCTCAAGCCCGTTCTCGTCGAACAGGCAGAGTTCAACGCGCTCAGCATGATGGGAAAACAGCGTAAAGTTTACGCCCTTCCCGTCATAGCTGGCACCCAGCGGGTGGGGATGTCCGGCACGCACAATCATTCTCCCTCCCGCACCAACCATACCGTCGCCAGCGGCGGTAAGTTCAGGCTCAGTGACTGGGGACGACCGTGGCTTTCCTGCTGATCGGTATGGACACGATGATTACGTACGTCGCTGCCGTGATAGTCATGCTGATCGGTATTGATGACTTCGCGCCAGCTGCCCGCCTGATTGACGCCAAAGCGATAGCCCGGCCGCGGTACAGGCGTAAAGTTGCTGACGACAATGATTTCATTGCCTTCACGATCGCGACGCACAAAGGCAAAAACTGAATGTTCGGCGTCATCCACCACCAGCCACTCGAATCCGGCCGGATCGAAATCAAGCTGATGAAGCGGGGTGTAATATTGGTAGGTATGGTTCAAATCGCGCACCAGACGCTGCACACCGTGGTGCCAGTTGTCTTCCCCTTCCAGCAAATGCCAGTCCAGGCTGACATCATGGTTCCACTCTTTGCCCTGTGCGAATTCGTTGCCCATAAACAGCAGTTTTTTACCCGGGAACGCCCACATCCAGCCGTAGTAGGCGCGGAGGTTGGCAAATTTTTGCCAGGCGTCGCCGGGCATGCGATCCAGGATAGAGCGTTTACCGTGCACTACCTCGTCGTGGGACAACGGCAGGACAAAGTTTTCGCTGTAGTTGTACATGATGCCGAAGCTCATCAGGTTGTGATGGTAACGGCGATGAACGGGATCGAGCTTCATGTAGTCGAGCGTGTCATGCATCCAGCCCAGATTCCATTTGTACCAGAATCCCAGGCCGCCGCTTTCAGGAGGACGTGAAACGCCGGGATAATCGGTAGACTCTTCGGCCATCGTCACCGTACCGGGCGCAACATGCCCCAGCGTGCGGTTGGTGTAGCGCAGGAAGTTAATCGCTTCGAGATTTTCCCGACCGCCATATTGATTGGGGATCCATTCGCCCTCGGCGCGGCTGTAATCGCGATAGATCATTGAAGCAACGGCATCCACGCGCAGACCATCAATACCAAAACGTTCCAGCCAGTAAAGCGCGTTGCCTGACAGATAGTTACTGACTTCGCGGCGACCAAAGTTGTAAATCAGTGTGTTCCAGTCCTGATGGTAGCCTTCACGCGGATCGCTGTGTTCGTACAGTTCTGTGCCATCGTATTTCGCCAGGCCAAAGTCATCGCTGGGGAAATGGCCTGGCACCCAGTCCAGCAGAACGTTGAGTCCCGCTGCATGGGCCGTCTCGATAAAGTGACGGAAATCATCCCGGGTGCCAAAACGGCGCGTGGGCGCATACATGCCCAGCGGCTGATAGCCCCAACTGCCGTCAAAAGGATGCTCATTGATGGGCAGCAATTCGATATGGGTAAACCCCATCTCTTTCACGTAAGGCACCAGCTGCTCAGCCAGCTCTTTGTAGCTGAGCCAGAAGTTGTTGTCGGTATGGCGGCGCCACGATCCCAGGTGAACTTCGTAAATAGAAACAGGCTTGTCGAAGCCATTGGCCGCTTTACGGGCCTCTGACATCTCGACTTTTTCTGGCAGGCCACAAATCATCGAGGCCGTTTGTGGCCGCATTTGCGCCTCAAAGGCATAGGGATCGGCTTTGATTCGCAACTGACCCTGCGCATCGATGATTTCAAATTTATAGAGCTGCCCGTTAATGGCCCCAGGAACAAACAGCTCCCAGACCCCCATTTCCTGGCGCAAACGCATCGGATGGCGACGGCCATCCCAAAAGTTGAAATCACCGACAACGGAGACACGACGCGCATTAGGAGCCCAGACGCAGAAACGCGTGCCGATGACGCCATCAATCACATCACCGTGCGCGCCCAGGGTTTCATAAGGCCGAAGGTGAGTCCCTTCCGCCAGCAGCCACAAATCCATCTCCTGCAACAGAGGACCAAAGCGGTAAGCATCATCGATGAGGTTTTGCTGACCATGCCAGTTCACAGCCAGTTGATAGCGAAAGGGATTCTTACGACGAGGAATAACGCCGCTGAAAAACCCGCGCGCGTCATCGCATTTCAGTTGAGCAAGCTTACGTCCTGTGGAGGTTTCGATAACCCAGACTTCAAGGGCCTCGGGGAGCAACGCCCGCACTTCAAGACCGTTTTCCGTTTTATGCATCCCCAGCAGCGAAAAGGGGTCGGAATAGTTACCCGCAAAAAGGGCATTGATCGCCTGGCGATCGGGTAGCTCTGACATGACTTTCTTCCTGTGATAGTTGGCAGGCTAAAAGACCACGATGCACGCGCTATCGCATATCTCTTGCGCTGCTCTTCATTGAGCCATGAGTACAGCGGCGTGGGCGCCAGCAAAAAACGCTTGTCACCACGCGCCTCCTTAAATCACAACCAGTAAGCATTAAGCCTGTCTGCTTGATGCCAATCCCGCAGTATCACCAGACGACTATCCGGCACTCCGAGACATTAGATAATTTTGACTTTTCCCTACCGTCCGGTTCCTGATGCAATCCTGCGCCATTCGGACGATTTTCCTGTATACCGTCGACTTCAACCGCGGAGCCGGTATGTGAGCGCCCTTGCACAATGATGAAAAACAGTAAAATATATTAATACATAACGAATTTATGTCTCATAATCTTCACTCAAATGCAGTATCTTTTTTTGGCGCGATCATCATGCCTGCGTGCCGTATGGACGAAAGGCGGTCAACGGCCTGCCGGACTCGCCACCTGTCTTACGCGCCGTGAGCCGTGAGCCACGGCGACATTTCCCTGGCCGCTTTAACATGACATAAAACGGACAACTGCCGAGTGTGCGTTAACAGTGTGACAGGATGCTGCTCACACGCCGGAACGGAACCACGCGCCTTTTGAAAAAAAACGCGGCCAGCTTGCACCGAAAAAAGTCTGTCTTTACCAGCCACAACAACCAGTTAGTGAATACATTAAAACAGCCCGTCTGTTACACGCCCTTGTTAAATCATAGCTTGGCGGCGAGCGTTGACAGAGCAGATCAGCAAAAATTTATTTCTGGACAGGCAAAAAGGGGAAGCGGATCACTTAGTGATCGTAACGGTAGAACAGTTTGCAGGGATTTGTAGAAAAAAGACCGGAAAAACCCGGTCTTTTTCGTCTTTCAGATTTAGTCGATCAACAGACGTAACATGCGGCGCAACGGCTCAGCCGCACCCCACAGTAGCTGATCGCCCACGGTAAAGGCCGAGAGGTATTCTGGTCCCATATTCAGTTTGCGCAGACGGCCGACCGGCGTGTTCAGCGTCCCCGTTACCGCCGCAGGCGTCAGTTCACGCATAGTGATTTCACGATCGTTAGGCACGACTTTTACCCATTCATTATGGGACGCCAGCAGTTGCTCAATCTCGGCCAGCGGCAGATCCTTTTTAAGTTTCAGCGTGAAGGCCTGACTGTGACAGCGCAGCGCACCGACACGGACGCAAAGTCCATCGACAGGAATGACGCGCGGGGTCGCCAGAATCTTGTTAGTCTCAGCCTGTCCTTTCCACTCTTCGCGGCTTTGGCCATTATCAAGCTGCTTGTCGATCCACGGAATCAGGCTGCCCGCTAACGGCACGCCGAAATTATCCGTCGGCAACGTGCCAGAGCGCGTGAAATCCGTCACGCTACGTTCGATATCCAGAATGGCAGAGGCAGGATTTTGCAACGAGGTCGCCACGTGATCGTGCAGCATGCCCATCTGTGTGAGCAGCTCGCGCATGTGACGGGCACCGCCCCCGGACGCAGCCTGATACGTAGCCACGGAGACCCATTCAACCAAATCATGTGCGAACAGGCCGCCCAGTGACATCAACATCAGACTCACCGTACAGTTGCCGCCAACAAAAGTTTTGATGCCGCTGTCGATGCCCTGACGAATAACCTGATGGTTAACCGGATCCAGGATAATAATGGCATCGTCTTTCATGCGCAGCGTGGACGCCGCATCAATCCAGTAGCCATTCCAGCCACTGGCACGCAATTTCGGATACACCTCAGAGGTATAGTCGCCGCCCTGGCAAGTAATGATGATATCCAGCGCCTTCAACGCGTCAATATCAAAGGCGTCCTGCAATGTTCCCTGCTGTTTGCCCGCAAACGTCGGGGCCGCTTCACCATGTTGTGAAGTGGAGAAAAAGACCGGATTGATTACATCAAAATCACGTTCTTCACTCATGCGGGACATCAGCACTGAACCCACCATACCGCGCCAACCCACTAAACCTACATTCTTCATGTCATATCCGTTTCAGGGTGATAAACACCTGACTTTCTCATCGAAGGGAAAAGTGTCGTGGTACTTTCACGCCACTCTGCGTAATAATCAACGTTGCCTGTGATGATTAACTCTACAAAATGCAGATTTTCTGGCAAGTGAATTAATGTAATCGGGCCAACTTTTTCAGCAGCCCTGCTAATAACCCGGCTTTATCTATAACGAGAAGATGTTAAACGAATGACTGAAATGATCTCAGCAACAATATTATTGTTGTTAATAATGGATCCGTTGGGCAATTTGCCGATTTTTATGTCGGTTTTAAAGCATCTGGAACCCAAACGTCGGCGCGTCGTGCTTATTCGCGAAATGCTGATTGCCCTTATCATCATGTTGTTGTTTTTATTCACGGGCGAACGCATTCTGGCCTTCCTTAATCTGCGTACCGAAACTGTCTCCATTTCCGGTGGCGTTATCCTGTTTTTAATCGCTATTAAGATGATTTTCCCCTCACCGGAAAGCAGCAGTACCGGGTTACCGGCGGGCGAAGAACCCTTTCTGGTGCCGCTGGCCATCCCACTGGTGGCGGGGCCTTCACTGCTGGCGACACTGATGCTGTTATCCCACCAGTATCCAAACCAGATGTCGCATCTGGTTGGAGCCTTACTCATCGCCTGGGGCGTAACGGTGATGATCCTGCTGTTATCGGGCCTGTTTCTGCGTCTGCTGGGGGACAAAGGCGTTAACGCACTGGAGCGCCTGATGGGATTGATCCTGATTATGCTGGCGACGCAGATGTTTTTAGACGGGATTCGTGTGTATCTGAAGCTATAGCTGTCGGCGTTAACCCGGGCAGCGTTGCCCGGGTTAAATCGCTCAGGTGAGCAGGGTAAAGGCGATCATCCCGACCACCGCGCCCACGGTGCCTAAAATGGTTTCCATCAGCGTCCATGTCTTGAGCGTTTCACCTTCGGTCGCGCCGGTGAAGCGGCCAAACAACCAGAAGCCCGCATCATTAACATGGCTGATAATAATGGAACCGCCGCCGATGCAGATGGACAAGGCTGCCAGCTGTGCGCCGGAGTAATGCAACGGTTCTATCACCGGCATGATCAAGCCCACCGTCGTCAGGCAGGCCACCGTCGCCGACCCCTGAATCACCCGGACCGCACCGGACAGAATAAAACAGGCCAGGGCAACCGGCAGCCCGGCACCGGTCAAGGCATTGCCCAGTACCGGCCCTACGCCAGAATCAACCAGCACCTGTTTAAAGACGCCGCCCGCTCCTATTACCAGCAAAATAATCCCCGCAGGCTGCAGCGCACTGCCACAAATCTGCATCACTTTTTCTTTATCCATGCCCTGACGGTACGCCAGGCCATAGATAGCGACCAGACAGGCCAGCAGAATCGCGATGAAGGGATGCCCGATGAATTCCAGCCACTCGTAAAGTGTAGAACCCTCAGCGGTAAAGCGTGCACCAATGGTTTTCAGTCCCACCAGCACAAGTGGAAACAGGATAAGCGCCAGGCTAAAGCCAAAAGAGGGCAGCTTGCCGGCATCAACGTCGGGCTGATGATCTTCCGGTGGTGCGCTGAACGTTACGCGCTTCGCGATAAAATTGCCAAACAACGGCCCGGCAATCAGCATGCCCGGCAGAGCGGCACACAGCCCAAGCAAAATCATCCAGCCGAAATCCGCATGCATTTGCGAAGCTAACAGCATGGGCGCAGGGCCCGGCAGCAAAAAGGCCGCCGCCGCCGCCACACCGGCAAACAAGGGAATAACCAGCCTGACCAGGTTATCCCCTGTCCGCCTGGCGACAGCGAATGCGATGCTAATCAGCAGCACTACGGCCACCTCAAAGAACAGCGGCAACGCGCAGATTAAGCCGGCAATGCCCATGGCAAAATGCGCCCGGCTCTCGCCAAAGGTTTTCAGCATGCGAATCGCAATCTGATCCACCGCCCCGGTTTCGTGCAGGATCTTGCCAAACATGGCACCCAGCGCCACGACGATGGCTAAGAAACCGAGCGTGCCGCCCATGCCTTTCTGCATCGTTTCCGCGATTTTATCCAGCGGCATGCCCGACAACAGACCCGCGCCCACAGAAACCAACATCAGGGCAAGAAAAGCATGCATCCGGGCTTTCATCACCAGAAAAAGCAGCAGCAGGACAGAGCCTGCTGCAGTCAAAATAAGTGTCGCGGTATTCATGGTCTAGCCTTGATTGATTGCATCCTTAATGGTTGCAACCGTTGCCGCTACAACCTCGTCCAGGGAGTGCGTGATATCGACAGCCAGCACATCCGTTTCATCCGCACCCGGCTCTTCCAGCGTCGCAAATTGTGTTACCAGCATTTGCGGCTTAAAGAAGTGCCCTTTGCGCGCTTTCAGACGCGATTCGATGGTGTCGAAATCCCCTTTCAGGTAGACAAAACGCAGGTTGTCGTTGCCCTGTCGAAGCATATCGCGGTAATGCTTTTTCAACGCTGAGCAGACGATGATGGAGATCGCCTGCGTACGTTGCATGGCGAACGCCGCGTCATTCAATGCCTGTAACCATGGCAAACGGTCGTTATCGTCCAGCGGATGGCCTTCTGCCATCTTTAAGATATTGGCGCGGGGATGAAGAAAATCGCCATCGAGAAAAGCGGTGTTCAACTGGTGGGAGACCCGGTTTGCCACAACGGATTTGCCGCTGCCTGAAACACCCATCAAAATAAAAACGTGATGTGGCGTGGATTGCGTCGTCATTTTCTACTCCGGCAAGTCAATGTGCCATGTTACCGATAACAATGATGCTTATCATTCTCCTGGTGACATTACACTCTGGCAACCTTTTTACTGACTGAAGCCTTAAAGTGTGAGCTGACTCATAAATTTGCGCGAATCAGATACTGCCGCCTTCCACAATAGCAAATCCCATATCCAGCGGCTGGCTGACCCGGTTTTCGCCGGCAATGCGCGCCAGCAACAACGCGGCCGATTCACGACCTATTTGGTCTCGCGGCGTCAGAACCGTCGCCAGCGCAGGCGTCACCACCTGACTGATATCATGACCGTGAAAACCGGCAATAGCCATTTGGGAAGGCACCTGAAGTCCCTGACGCTGGCACTCAAACATCGCGCCCACCGCCAAATCGTCGTTGGTACAGAACAGGCTGTCCGTCTGAGGATAGCGTCGCTGCGCTTCGCGGAGCAATTCGCCACCGGCACTGAAAGAGGAGGCTTCTTCCATCATGACACTGCGCGGCGTTAATCCGGCTTCGCGCATGGCACTTTCATAACCCCGCTGCTTTTGCAGCGTGCGTTCATCCAGGCGCGCCCCCAGATAAACGGTATGACGGTGTCCTTTTTTCAGAATCGCCAGCGTCATTTGCCGGGCGGCTTCGACGTTGTCAAAGCCTACCGCCATATCCAGACAGGGCGTAACGCTGTCCATCATTTCAATCACCGGAATACCGGCCACCTCCAGCATGCGTAACGTCCCTGCTGTATGTGTGCGTTCGGTCAGAATCACGCCATCGATGTTCCAGCCAAGCAGCGACCGCAGCTGGCGCTCCTCTTTTTCCGGGTTATAACCAAAGTGTGCCACCAGCGTCTGGTAACCGGCTTCATCCGTCACCGCTTCGATTCCCCGCAGAACATCGGCGAACACCTGATTGGTCAGCGAGGGCAGCAACACGCCGATGGCGCGGCTGGTCGCGTTGGACAGCATATCGGGGGCGCGATTGGGGATGTAACCCAACTCATCCAGCGCAACGGCGATCTTCTCCCCCAGCGCAGCCGACACCTGCTCAGGATTGCGCAGATAACGACTGACAGTCATTTTGGTGATACCGATACGATCGGCAACGTCCTGTAAAACCGGTCTTTTCTTCTTCATCGTAAGCGCCTGGATCTCGCTGAAAGCACATGACGACGAGTCTACCACTTTTTTACAGGCAGATTGCTAATGGGGCGAGACAGGCTCGCCCCCTTCAGGCTCAGACCGGCGGCAGGTCAAACAACAACACTTCGGCCGCGCTGTCGGCTTCAAGCGTCAGGCCAGTTTCGTCCCAAACGGCAAAGGCATCACTGTTTGACGCGGATTGCCCGTTCACCTTCACGTCGCCTTTGACAACCTGAATCCAGATACGGCGTCCCGGCTCAATGGTCACGCTGTCGCTTTCGCCTGCCGCAAATACCCAGCGCGATAGCGTCATGTCCTGCCAGACTTTGAGCGAACCGTCACGGGCATCCGGGGTGAGGATAAACTGGCGACCCTGCACATCCGGAAAGCGACGCTGATCGTAACGCGGCTCAATCCCCGTGCGCTCTGGAATGATCCAGATTTGGTAAAGATGCAGCGGTTCTGTTTTGCTGGCGTTGTATTCTGAATGACGTACGCCGGTACCTGCACTCATGATCTGGAACTCACCCGCGGGAATCTGTTCCTTGTTGCCCATGCTGTCCTGGTGTTCCACGGTACCCGACAGGACATAGGTCAAAATTTCCATGTCTTTATGCGGATGCGTACCAAATCCCTGGCCGGGATCGATCACATCTTCATTAATCACCCGCAGGGCTGAGAAGCCCATAAAATTTGCATCGTAATAGTTGGCAAACGAGAAGGTGTGCCAGCTGTCCAGCCAGCCATGATTAGCGTGGCCACGTTCTTCAGCTTTACGTAAATAGATCATGTTCAAATCTCCTCACTGTTTTTTATAGTTTGGTATCAGGTGAGAAAGATTGATAGTTGAAAAACTTCACCTCTCTGTTCAAAAATTATGAACCACTGGCAAGGGGTTGTTGAACGGAACTGAAGGAAAGCAGGGCGGGCGTGCAAAAAAAAAGCCAGCACCCGGCTGGCTAAATAATACTGGAAGCAATGTGAGCAATGTCGTGCTTTCTGACGTCTCGACAACATCCAGAAGGCATGACAATAATAATCATTATCATTCTCGTCTGTAAAGCGCTTTTGTGTATTATTTCTGTTGACGCCTGACGTAAATCCCCTGATGTTTAAAGGGTTTACCACGCACTCATAAGGATAACCGCCATGCCTTCAGTGATGATTCGCCATGCTGTCCCGGCTGATGCCCCCGCGTTAACTCGTCTTTACAGCCAGCCTGAAACCCAGGCCGCAACCCTGCACCTGCCCTATCCCTCGCCCTCACTATGGGAGCAAAAACTGGCCAGTCCACGCGCCGGTGTGCATATGTTGGTAGCCTGTATTGATGAGCAGGTGGTCGGGCAACTCACGCTTGAAGGCGTTACGACAGCACGGCGGCGACACTGCGCCAGCATAGGGATGGGCGTTGATCCGGCGTTTCATCGACGCGGGGTGGGCAAAGCTTTGATGGCGGCAATGGTCGATCTTTGCGACAACTGGCTTCAGGTGACGCGCATTGAACTGACTGTCTTTGCTGACAATCACAAAGCAATCGCGCTGTACCAGCAGTTCGGTTTCCGAATTGAAGGCACCGCGCAGGGCTATGCGATACGCGAGGGGAACATGACAGATGCGCATTTTATGGCGCGTATCAAAGCATAACGAAACGGGCAGCCAGAAGGCTGCCCACCGATATTAATAACCGGCACTCAGATCGCCCACCGTGCGGGGATCAGACGCTCCGTACAGCGTACCGTCAGGACCAATCATAATACTTTGTGTACTGCCCATGGCCGGTTGCACTTTAACGTGTTGCCCTTTCGCTTCGAGTAAGCGCAACGTATCCGGGCTGAAGCCCTTCTCAACCCGTAACTGATCGGGCAGCCACTGATGATGGAAACGCGGCGCATTGGTCGCCTCTGCCACGTTCATGCCGTAATCAATGCTGTTCACGACCATTTGTAATACCGTGGTGATAATGCGACTGCCGCCCGGGCTACCGGTAACCAGCCAGGTTTTTCCGTCCTTCGCAACGATAGTCGGTGACATTGAGGATAACGGACGTTTTCCAGCCTGCACCGCGTTGGCTTCCCCGCCCACCAGCCCATATACATTCGGCGTGCCCGGTTTGGCCGAGAAATCATCCATCTGGTTGTTCATCAGAATGCCGCTGTTACCCGCTACGATGCCACTGCCGAAGTTAGTGTTTAAGGTGTAGGTGACCGCAACCGCATTGCCGCTTTTGTCCACCACAGAGAAGTGAGTGGTTTGATTACTTTCGTAAGGGGCCAGTTTACCGGGCTTAATATCACTGGATGGCCGTGCCTTCGCCAGATCGATTTGCTGTGCCAGCGATTTGGCATAGGCTTTGCTGGTCAGCGCCTGCCACGGGACTTTGACGAAGTCTGGATCGCCAAGATACTCCGAGCGATCCGCATAGGCATACTTCTCTGCTTCAGCCATGACCTGCATGGCGTCGGCGCTGCCAAAACCCATTTTTCCCAGATCGAAATTTTCCAGGATATTCAGGATCTGCACGATATGAATACCGCCCGATGAGGGTGGTGGCATCGAGAAGACCTCATAGCCCCGGTAAGTGCCGCTGATCGGCTTACGCTCCACCGCATGATAGGCCGCGAGATCGGCTTTCGTTATCAGGCCGCCATGCTGCGCCATCTCGGCCGCAATCTGATCGGCAATCTTGCCTTTATAAAACGCATCCGGGCCTTGTTGTGCGATCAACTGCAGGCTGTGAGCCAGATTCTTTTGTACCAGACGTTCGCCTTTCAGCCAGGGCGTGCCATCCGGTTTGAAGAAAATAGCTTTACTGTTGGGATGGGCGAGCAGGACTTCCTTGCCATAGGTGTTAAGATCGTCCGCCAGCGCATCATTCACGATAAACCCGTCGCGCGCCAGTTTGATGGCAGGTGCCAGCAGTTTATTCAGCGGCAGCGTACCGTATTTGTTCACCGCCAGCGCAAAGCCAGCCACGGTGCCAGGCGTGCCTGAAGCCAGCGGTGACGTTAGAGAAAGCTTACTGTCGGCGTTGCCTTGCTTGTCCAGGAACATATCGCGCGTGGCCGTCGCCGGGGCCATTTCACGAAAATCGATCGCCGCGGTCTGTCCTGATGCCGTTCGCAACAGCATAAATCCACCGCCGCCCAGGTTGCCCGCCTGCGGATGCGTCACTGCCAGCGCGAAGCCAACCGCCACAGCGGCATCGACCGCGTTACCGCCCTGACGCAGGATATCCACGCCCACATTGGTGGCCAGCGCATCGACTGACGCCACCATGCCGTTATGGGCTTTGACCGGATGAAACGTATCACTGTCCACGCCATAGGAGACGGGCGGCGCCTGAACCGGGGCGGCATTTGCCCCCGTAACAACAGTAAAACTCATTAGTAATGACCAGCTCAGCTGGCGTAACCTGGCTTGCATCATCATTCCGTTCCCACCTTCACGGTTATTTACATTTCTTTATCCTTTATGTAACTGACTACAAACAAAGCCGAATATCAAGGATTAACACAAATTCAGTGCACTCCTGGAGCAGTAATCTGAACCAGCGCATAAACTTACGCTAACGACCACATGACCTGCTTCAGGCATGCACACACAGCACCGGTCGTTTACTGGAGGATTAAAATGAAAAAGTGGCTTATGGTTTTCGCCGCCCTGCTGCCGTTAACCGGCATGGCGAACATGCTGAACAGCACGAATGATCCCAACAAGCCTGGCTATAATCCCAGCCAGCAACGCATGCAGACCCAGATGCTTAACCAGTCGCAGCAACAGCAGACGAAGTTACAGCAGGACCAGCAGCGTCAGAATCAGGACGTACAGCGGAAGTTGCAGGAGCAGCGGGATAGTGCCCAGCAGCGCGTGATCAAATCGCAGCCGGGCCAGCAGCAGAACCAACAGAATATGAACTAGTGAAAATCGGGGCCAATGCTGTCGATGCTGTCGGTACAGATGGCATCGACGCCCCATTTCAGTAATGTCCTTGCCCGTTCCGGGCTGTTCACGGTATACACCAAAATACGCAGATCGGCCTCTTTCAGCTCAGCGACTCTGGCTTCAGTGAGGACCTTGTGATTCAGGTGAATTGAAGTGCAGTCCAGCGCCCGCGTCTTCTCCTGCCATGCGTTATCCCAGTGATGAGACAACAGGCCGCGCGGTAGTTGTGGTTCGGCCTGCATGGCCGCTTCCAGTGCCACAAAGGAGAACGAGGAGAGCAGAGGAAGAGGTTGCCCCTGCCACAGCGTGGCAGCGGCCTGCGCAATGGCGCGTCCGGTTTCGGCGTCGGTCCCTGTGGTCGGTTTAATTTCGATATTGGCCATCAAACCATGCTGACGGCAGCGTGCCGCGACCTCATCCAGTCGGGCCAGCTTTTCGCCCTGAAAGGCCGCGCTGAACCAACCGCCCGCATCAAGCTGCGACAGCTTGTCCCACGGGAGCTCGCCCGCAATGCCCCAGCCGTCGCTGGTGCGATCTAACGTATCGTCATGCAGCAGAAAAATGTGCGCATCTGCCGAGAGTTTGGCATCAAACTCAATCATCAGATGTCCGTATTTTACGCCAACGTCAATTGCAGCAAGGGTATTTTCAGGTGCCAGCTTGCCACCACCACGATGGGCGACAATGCGCGGATAGGGCCATTGCTTTTCACTCATTCCAGACGCTTCCCGTGACTTGAATCGAAGAAATGTAACGCCTCAACAGGCAGATGCAGCCACAGGGTGCTGCCTGCTTCCGGGCGCTCGCTATGGGGTAAGCGTACCACTAAACGTGCCTCACCGATGCGACCGTGTGCCAGATTGTCGGCACCCAGCATCTCAAGCGTCTCAACACGGAAGGGAATGCCGCCCTGCTGCTGGCTACTGAGTTGAACATGTTCGGGCCGGATACCAAGCACCACGGGGCGATTGGCCCATTTGGCTTTGCCCTCGCCCACCGGAATAGCGTGGGACGCATCAACCACAAAGCGCGCGCCATCTTCGCTGAAATTGCCCTGTATCAGACTCATCGCGGGGGAACCCATAAAGGAGGCCACAAACAGGCTGGCCGGGCGCTCGTAAACATCGACCGGCGTGCCAATCTGTTCCAGCACGCCTTTGTTCATCACCATCACGCGCTGGGCCAGCGTCATCGCTTCAACCTGATCGTGCGTCACATATAAGCTGGTCGTTTGCAGACGGCGATGCAGTTGCTGAAGCTCAAGGCGCATTTGTACGCGCAGGCGCGCATCCAGGTTAGAGAGCGGCTCGTCGAACAAAAATACGGCGGGTTCACGCACGATGGCACGCCCCATGGCCACGCGCTGGCGCTGTCCACCGGATAACTCACGTGGACGGCGCGTTAACAGATGATCCAGCTCCAGGCTCCGTGCCGCATCCAGCACGCGTTGGCGAATATGCTCTTTACTCATCCCACGAATTCTGAGGCCGTAAGCCATATTTTCTTCGACGGACATATGGGGATAAAGTGCGTAGTTCTGGAACACCATGGCAATGCCGCGATCCTTGGGCTCCTCATGCGTGACGCGTTTATCGGCGATATAAATATCGCCGGACGTGACGCGCTCCAGTCCGGCCACCATGCGCAACAGCGTGGATTTGCCACAACCCGAAGGGCCTACCATCACCATAAACTCGCCGTCATTGATCGTGACGTTGAGCGGCTGGATGATTTGATTTTTACCGTCGTAAGATTTGGTCACCGCCTGAAGGGTTACGCCTGCCATCACTATTTCTCACTCTCAACCAGACCACGCACGAAGGCGCGCTGCATAACAAACACCACCACCACGGGTGGAATCAGGGTTAATAACATTGCGGCCATGACTTCGTTCCACTGCGTTGGCGAACCGCTGGTAGAAATCATGCTTTTGATCCCCGCCACGGCCGTGCCCAGGCTGGCGTTATCAATGATTAATAATGGCCAGAGGTACTGGTTCCAGCCATAGATAAACGTGATAACGAACAGCGCCGCCAGATTGGTTTTTGACAAGGGCAGCACGATGTCCCAGAAAAAACGCATCGCGCTGGCACCGTCAATGCGCGCGGCTTCAATAAGCTCATCCGGCAACGACATAAAGAACTGCCGGAACAGGAAAGTGGCCGTCGCGGAGGCCATCAAGGGCAGTGTCAGGCCGCTGTAGCTGTCCAGCATATTGAGATCGGCAATCACCTGCACCGTTGGGAAAATGCGCACTTCGACCGGCAGCATCAGGGTGATAAAGATCATCCAGAAGAACAGTGAGCGCAGGGGGAAGCGAAACCACACCAGGGCAAAAGCGGACAGAATCGACACCAGAATCTTACCGACGGTGATGCCCAGCGCCATGATAACGCTGTTCATCAGCATCAGGCTAAAGGCCGGACCGTTGCCGTTCACGCCCTGCGTCCAGATATGCGAAATGTTTTCCCACAGGTGAGTACCGGGAATCAGCGTCATCGGGACGTTATAGACGGCGTCGTTATCCAGCGTGGCGGCCACAAAAGCCACATAGAGTGGAAACAGGATGGTCAGGATACCCAGCACCAGGACGACATGGCTGAAAATGTCCAGCCCGCGACGATTTTCAATCATTGATATTGCACCTTACGCTCGACGAAGCGGAACTGAATGACGGTCAGCGCGATAACCAACAGCATCAACACCACGGACTGCGCAGCAGATGAGGAGAGATCCAGACCGGTAAAGCCTTCACGATAAATCTTATAGATGAGCGTCGTCGTCGCCTGGACCGGGCCACCGCCTGTCGCGGCATCAATGACCGGGAACGTATCGAAGAAGGCATAAATCAGGTTGACCACCAGCAGGAAAAAACTCACCGGGGTAATCAACGGAAGCGAAATAGAGAAGAACCGACGCACCGGCCCTGCCCCATCAATGGCGGCGGCTTCGACCAGCGACTTTGGTATCGACTGTAACGCGGCAAAAAAGAACAGGAAGTTGTAGCTCATCTGCTGCCACACTGAAGCCAGCACCACCAGGAACATGGCCTGGCCGCTGTTCTGTGCGAAGTTCCAGTTATAGCCCATGTGGTTAAGCAGGTAGCTCAGCAACCCCAGTCCGGGACTGAACAGGAACATCCACAATACGGCCGCGATCACCGGTGCCACCGCATAAGGCAACAGCAGCAACATCTGATAGAGCTTGCGCAGGCGTACGACGTAGTCCACCAGCGCCGCCAGGAGCAATGAGGACACCATGCCAAAAAAGGCGACCATGCTGCTGAACTTGATGGTGGTCCAGAAGGTGTCCAGATAAAGCCCGTCGGAAAAGAGCCGTTCAAAGTTCGCCAGACCCACAAAGGTGCTGGAGATGCCGAAAGGATCCAGGTTTTGCAGTGAATACCACAACGCTTCACCCGCTGGCCAGACAAAGAAAATAGCGGTGATCAGGAGTTGCGGCAGCACCAGCAAATAGGGTAACAGGCGATTACGAAACACCGGGCGAGATGGAGACATAACGTTCTCTGACTTGGGTGAAAAAAGGCCAGCCGGAGCTGGCCTGCAGAACGGATTATTTATTCTGTTGCTCGAAACGACGCAGCAGCTCATTACCCCGCTTCACGGCGTTATCTAACGCAGCCTGCGGTGTCTGCTTGCCGGTCCAGACGCTTTCTAACTCTTCATCCAGAATGGTACGAATCTGCGGCATATTCCCCAGACGCATGCCTTTGGTGTAAGGCAACGGCGGCTTGTTCATCATCTGGCGAATCGCAATATCCGCACCTGGGTTTTTCTCGTAGAAGCCTTCTTTCTTCGTCAGCTCATACGCGGCGGTAGTAATAGGCAGGTAGCCCGTTTTCTGGTGCCATTCCGCGGCAATTTTTGGCTCGGTAAGGAACTTCATAAATTCCGCCGCGCCTTTGTAGGTATTGGCATCTTTGCCTTTCATCACCCACAGGCTGGCACCGCCGATAATCGCGTTCTGCGGGGCATTCGGAATATCCGCATCGTAAGGCATCATGCCGACGCCGTAATGGAATTTGGCGTAATGGCGGATATCGGCCAGTGAACCTGACGAGGCCGTGGTCATGCCACAGTCACCGTTATAGAACTTCGCGGTGGATTCATCTTTACGACCAAAATAGGTGAAATCACCTTTCTTGTTCATGTCTTCCAGCAACTGGATATGGCGAACCTGCGCCGGTTTATTGAATTCCAGTACCGCATCGGTGCCGTCGAATCCGTTATTTTTTGTGGCCACCGGCAAACCGTTCCAGGCGCTGAAGTTCTCAATCTGAATCCACCCCTGCCAGCCGCTGGCATAGCCACAGCTCATGCCTGATTTACGCAGTGCATCGGCATCTTTTGCCAGTTCCTGCCAGGTTTTGGGTGGCTGATCCGGGTTTAAACCGGCTTTTTTAAACGCATCTTTGTTGTAGTACAGCACAGGCGTGGAGCTGTTGAACGGTTGCGAGATCAGCTGGCCTTTTGAATTGCTGTAGTAAGCCGCGACCGCAGGAACAAACTGCTTCTCGTCCATTGAAATGCCCGCGTCTTTAAAGACCTGATAAACAGGCACAATGGCTTTAGAGGCCATCATGGTGGCGGTGCCCACTTCGTAAACCTGTAACAGCGCGGGCGCTTTTCCGGTGCGGACCGCGGCGATACCTGCCGCCAGACTTTGTTCGTAGTTCCCTTTGTACACAGGGACGATTTTGTAGTCAGGGTGTTCCTGGTTAAAACGTTGTGCCAGTGAGTCAACTTCTTTGCCTAACTCGCCTTCCATTGAGTGCCAGAAAGGGATCTCAGTGACGGCCAGTGCATTACCACTGATCGCCAGACCGAGCAGGGCGCTCATCAGGCTACGACGAAAAGTAACAACGGACATAGGATTTTCCTGTTCAGGTAGGTACGCGCGCTATCACGCATTTTTTGCTCGCGAAGTAACATGACATGTGGAAATGACGGAAAAATAACAGTCAGATGACGGAAAAATGACGACAGAATGTCAGGATATGACAGTGATAAGCGCGTTTAATGGACCGGAAAGCACCGGGCTGAACCGCGCTGCTGAAGCAGGGATAAGTATGTGCCGTAAGGGAAGGAAAATTCGCCGGGTGACAGCCCGGCACAGAGCCTGCAGTCACCCGGCATAGATGATGGCGGGGAAACCTAGGCGCCCAGATAGGCGCTGCGCACGGCTTCATTCGACAGCAGTGCCGCACCGCTGTCCTCCAGCACGACATGACCATTTTCCAGTACGTAGCCCCGATCGGCCAGCTTCAGCGCCTGGTTCGCGTTCTGTTCAACCAGGAAAATCGTCATACCTTCGCTGCGCAGTTGCTCAATCGTGTCAAAAATCTGCTGGATAATAATCGGCGCCAGACCCAGAGAAGGCTCATCGAGTAACAACAGGCGCGGCTGGCTCATTAACGCGCGGCCGATGGCGAGCATTTGCTGTTCACCGCCCGACATGGTGCCCGCACGCTGCACCTTACGCTCTGCCAGACGTGGGAACAGAGTGTAAACGCGATCGATGCGCGCCAGATACTCCGGGCGACTGGCAAAAAAACCGCCCATGGCCAGGTTCTCTTCCACCGTCATGCGTGAGAACACGCGGCGACCTTCGGGCACGATGGCAATAGCCTCACGCATAATGCGCGCCGTTTGCCAGTCGGTAATGGTTTTGCCGTCAAACGTGATCGTACCGCTGGTGGCGCGCGGCTCGCCGCATAATGTGCCCAGCAAAGTGGTTTTGCCTGCACCGTTTGCGCCGATCAGGGTGACGATTTCGCCCTGATCGATATGCAAACTGACATTATGCAGCGCCTGAATTTTGCCATAGTGCGCACTGACGTTATCAATGGTTAACATGGCCATATTACGCCTCTCCTAAATAGGCACGGATCACATCCGGATTATTACGAATCTCTTCCGGCGTGCCGTTCGCCAGTGGCGTGCCCTGATTCACCACATAAATACGGTCAGAAATGCCCATTACCAGCTTCATATCGTGCTCAATCAACAAAACGGATACCTTATGCTCGCCTCGTAACTCGGCGATCAGCGCATCCAGCTCATGCGTCTCTTTCGGGTTAAGTCCGGCTGCCGGTTCATCCAGCATTAAAATCTCCGGCCGCGTCACCATGCAGCGGGCGATCTCCAGTCGGCGCTGCTGACCGTAAGCCAGGTTACCGGCCTGGCGATTCGCCATATCGAGTAAGCCAACCCGCTCAAGCCAGGTGGCAGCGCGATCCAGCGCCTCGCCTTCACTGCGGCGAAAAGCCGGGGTTTTCAGTAGCCCCGCAAACACGCCACTTTTCAGGTGCTGGTGCTGGGCGACTAACAGGTTTTCAATCACCGTCATTTCGCGGAATAAACGGACGTGCTGGAAGGTACGCACGATCCCCATACGGGCGATCTTCTGTCCGGGCAGGCCAGTCAGGTTCTTGTCGCGTAAGGTGATACTGCCGCCCGTTGGCTTATAAAAGCCGGTCAGGCAGTTAAACACGGTGGTTTTACCCGCACCGTTTGGACCAATAAGCGACACAATTTCCTGGGGGCGCAATTCCAGTTTAACGTTGTTCACGGCTAACAGACCGCCGAAGCGCATCATCAGGCCTTCAACGGCTAATAAAGGCTGACTCATGCCTGTTCTCCTTGTTTACCCTGACGCAGTTTCAGGTGCGGTCGTTTCATCGGCAGTAAGCCTTGCGGACGCCAAATCATCATCAGCACCATCAGCGCCCCCAATACCAGCATGCTGTATTCGTTGAGGTCGCGCATCAGCTCACGCGAAACCACCAGCAAAATGGCGGCCAGAATAACGGCAAACTGCGAGCCCATTCCGCCCAACACCACGATAGCCAGAACAAAAGCGGACTCGACAAAGGTAAAGGACTCCGGACTGACAAAGCCCTGGCGAGCGGCAAACAGCGTTCCCGCGAAGCCAGCAAAGACGGCGCTGATAGTAAACGCGGTCAGCTTAATGCGGGTCGGGCTCAAGCCCAGCGAACGACAGGCGATCTCATCTTCACGTAACGCTTCCCATGCCCGACCCAGCGGCATGCGCAGCAGGCGGTTGATCACAAACAGCGTCAGCACCACCAGCAACAATGCCACCAGATAGAGGAATATCACCCGGTCGTTAGGATCGTACTTCATGCCAAAGACATCGTGAAACGTGCCCCATCCCCCCTCGCTGACGCGACGGCCAAACTCCAGGCCAAAAAAGGTGGGCTTAGGAATCTGAGCAATTCCATTTGGACCGCCGGTGATTGCCGTGTTATTGAGCAGCAGAATACGGACGATTTCGCCGAAGCCGAGCGTGACAATAGCCAGATAGTCACCGCGCAAGCGCAGCACCGGGAAGCCGAGCATCAGGCCAAATGCGCCCGCAACCAGGCCCGCCAGCGGCAGGCTTTGCCAGAAACCAAAACCATAGTAATGATTAAGCAGCGCGAAGGTATACGCGCCAATGGCATAGAAACCACCGTAGCCCAGCACCAGCAGACCCGACAGCCCTACGACCACGTTCAGTCCCAGACCCAGCATGATGTAGATCAGTGTCAGGGTGGCAATATCGACGCTGCCGCGTGTAACCAGGAACGGCCAGATAACCGCCGCGGCGATCATCAAGCCCATAATGGCTTTTTGCTTTGGCGTTGAGCCGTCGAAGCCCGGCAACACCAGGCCACCACCGCTACGTATCAGCTTGCCCTGAAACAGCGGACGTAGCAGTTGAAACAAAAACACAACGGCACAACCGATGAATATCCAGTTCCAGCGCACGCTGCCGGCATTCACTATCTGTAGCTGCGTACCATTCAGATCGAGGCGCATTCCCATAAAGAAGGCCGCCAGCACCAGCAGCATGACCGCTGAAACAATCGCATTGACCAGACCAAGGCGTTTCATACTTTCTCCACCTCCGGGCGGCCCAGAATACCGGTAGGCATGACCAGCAGCACCACAATCAGTAAGGCAAACGACACCACATCTTTGTATTCGGTGGAGAGATAAGCCGAGGTCAGCGCTTCGGCAATGCCCAGCACCAGCCCGCCAATCATCGCGCCGGGAATACTGCCGATGCCGCCCAGGACCGCCGCAGTAAAGGCTTTCATCCCCGCCATAAAGCCGATAAACGGGTTAATCGAGCCATAAAACTGTCCCAACAGCACGCCCGCAACCGCCGCCATCGCCGCACCAATCACAAAGGTCAGCGAGATCACCCGGTCAGTATTAATGCCCAGCAGGCTGGCCATTTTGAGGTCTTCCGCACAGGCGCGGCAGGCGCGTCCCATGCGGGAATAACGGATAAACAGGGTCAGGGCCAGCATTGCCAGGAACGTGACCACCCAAATCACGATCTGCATCGTCGACAGCGTGGCGGCAAAGCCGTTGCTTTCGCCCAGCGTCCACTGGCCGGTGATTAAGCTCGGCAGGGCAAGGTCACGTGAACCCTGCGTCAGGCTGACGTAGTTTTGCAGAAAGATGGACATTCCGATGGCGGAAATCAACGCAATCAGACGCTTGGATGCCCGTACGGGACGATAAGCCACCCGTTCGATGCTCCAGCCATAGGCACTGGAGATGATAACGGCCATAACAAAACCGGCGGCAATCATGAGCCAGCCGGTATCAATACCCATCATCATCAGGGCTGCAATAACCATAAAAGAGACATAGCTGCCGATCATATAGACTTCGCCATGGGCGAAGTTGATCATGCCGATAATGCCGTAAACCATGGTGTAACCGATGGCGATCAGCGCGTAGGTGCTCCCCAGAGTCACCCCGTTGAACATCTGCTGAATAAAATAGAGAAACTGCTCGGACATAGTGAGGACCTGCTCAGAAACCAGAAAACCCCTCTCCTGCTGCCAGAAGAGGGTTAGTCAGGCGATGGCGCGTCAGTCACGCCTTCTCCTGCTTCCCAGCTGTCGTACGACGGGGAAGAATCAGTGCCTTATTTAACTGCGGTAGACGAACCGTCTTTGTGCCATTTGAAGACGCCAAACTCGAAGCCTTTCAAATCGCCTTTCTGATCCCAGCTCAGGTCGCCCATCACTGTCGGAACCGGTGCGCCGGTTTTCAGGTTCTTCGCAATCGCATCCGGCTCATCGCTCTTACTGCGCTCCATGCCGGTCACCAGAGACTGGATAGCCGCATAGGTTGTCCAGACAAACGGGCCGGTAGGATCTTTACGGTTAGACGCGCTATTCGCTTTGATGGCGTCCACGATGGCCTTGTTCTGAGGCAGCTGGTCGTAACGTTTTGGCAGGGTTACGTAGAGCCCTTCTGAGGCGTCGCCCGCAATGTTAGACAGCGAGGCGTTGCCCACACCTTCTGGCCCCATAAAGCCTGCTTTCAGTCCTGCCGCTTTTGCCTGACGCAGAATCTGGCCCAGCTCCGGGTAATAACCACCGTAATAAACAAAGTCGACGTTTTCTTTCTTCAGTCGCGCAATCAGCGTTGAGAAATCTTTATCGCCCGCGGTGATCCCTTCAAACATCACCACGTTGCCGCCTTTAGCTTTCAGGGTTTTCTGTACCGATTCTGCCAGACCCTGGCCGTATTGCTGCTTGTCGTGCACCACAGCAATGCGTTTTGGCTTGATGACATCCAGAATGTAGTTCGCCGCAGTTGGACCCTGATCAGAATCCAGACCGGTCGTACGCATCACGTCGGCATAGCCGCGTGCAGTCAGTTCTGGCGCGGTAGCCGCAGGCGTAATCATCAGCACGCCTTCATCGTTATAGATATCTGATGCAGGCTGCGTAGAGGAGGAGCACAGGTGACCGATAACATATTTAATACCGTCATTGATGACCTTGTTAGCCACCGCAACCGCCTGTTTCGGGTCACAGGCATCGTCATATTCGACACCGACCAGTTTGTCGCCGTTTACGCCACCTTTGGCATTGATGTCTTTAATCGCCTGTGCGGCGCCGGTAAATTCCATATCACCATATTGCGCGACCGGGCCAGTAGCGGCACCTACGATAGCGATCTTAATGTCTTTCGCCATTGCCGCATGGCTCATCGCCAATGCAATGCATCCTGCCAGTAACGCGCGACCTGTCATTTTCATGCGAACTACCCCATCAGTTATGTCGTGTTTGTTGTGAGTGGTTTTATTTTGGCCAGATAAAGGGGAAAACTGATTTAACAATAAGGAGTTAGCACGCTTTTCTGGCTTTTATTAATAATAAGGCTTTATATTTCAGTCTATTAAACAGGAAGTTTATTCTGTAAAGCAACTGACATATTCATGATTCGCGGCCAAAAGCAGCATAATCAACTGGATGCAATGCGCGGCTTTTGTTCACCAGGCCAGCGCGTTATGCTGGCTTTAAATGCTGACTACCTGTTTATAACTATTATCCTGGCACTCTGTCGCTGTTTTGACCTGTTTTATTGCGTAAAATGTGCCGGGGTTCTGATTACGGGAATTGACTACACTTTCGGCTTTTACACGGACAGGTGTTTGTTATGAAGCTTACTATTTTGCGGTTGACCTCTCTAACGCAGCAGGATCGGATCGATCTGGGGAAAATCTGGCCTGAGAGGGATTTGGCCACGCTGGAAAACGCGTTAAATGAAAATCACCGCCTTTATGTCGCACGCTTCAACGACCGTTTGCTGGCGGCGTTACAGTTAGAGATAGCCGGTATCCACGGTAAAGTGCATCATCTGACCGTCAGAGATGTCACGCGACGTCGCGGTGTCGGGCAATATTTGCTGGAAGACACGATGAAGCAGAACCCATCGCTGGAGGACTGGTGGATTGCTGATGACGGTAGCGAAGATCAACGCGTTCGGGCGGCGTTTATGCAGGCCTGTGGATTTCGTGCGCAGGTTGATGGCTGGGTAAAATAAATCGCGGGCAATAAAAAGGGCGACCTGAGGTCGCCCTGTCTCGTCAGGCTTCGATAGCCATTCGGAGTTTTTTCATCGCGTTCTTCTCAAGCTGTCGGACGCGCTCAGCAGAAACACCGTATTGATCGGCCAGTTCCTGCAGGGTGGTTTTGTTGTCTTCGTCCAGCCAGCGGGCACGGATAATATGCTGGCTGCGCTCGTCCAGCCCTTCCATTGCATAAGTCAGCTTATCGGCTGCATGCGATTCCCAGTTATCCTCTTCGATGCCGTCCGCAAAGTCAGAGGTTTTATCCTGGAGATACAGCACCGGCGCCATGGATTTTCCTTCGCCGCTTTCATCGTCAGCGGACATATCGAAGGTCATATCCTGAGCCGCCATGCGCGATTCCATTTCTCGCACATCTTTGCTGCTCACGCCCAGCTCACGCGCCACCATCTCGACTTCATCCTGGTTAAACCAGCCCAGACGCTGCTTGGTTTTACGCAGGTTAAAGAACAGCTTGCGCTGTGCCTTAGTGGTCGCCACTTTCACGATGCGCCAGTTACGCAGCACATACTCGTGAATTTCTGCTTTGATCCAGTGAACGGCAAAGGACACCAGACGAACACCCACTTCAGGATTGAAGCGACGAACGGCTTTCATCAAGCCAATGTTACCTTCCTGGATCAGGTCAGCCTGAGGCAGGCCATAGCCAGAATAGTTACGAGCGATATGAACAACAAAGCGTAGGTGAGACAGGATCAGCGTCTTTGCCGCATCCAGATCGCCCTGGTAATGCAGCCGTTCAGCCAACGCTTTTTCCTCTTCTGCCGACAGCATCGGCCAGGTGTTGGCAGCCCGAACGTAAGATTCCAGGTTGCCCAGAGGAGCAATAGCTAAAGTTTGCATTTCTTTGGTCATTCAAACCCTCACAAAATCAGTGGAATTGCCGCATCTTTCCATAAGCGCACGTCACATTATGTCAACGTCGCAGGAAAACCAAAAGCAATCTGTGCTACTTAGAAAACAAAGTTATCCACAAGTTCAATTATAGCAGTGAATATTTTACACACAGATGACAGCAGGGCAACATCCTCTGCGCCCACTGTCGGCAGCAGAGGATGATTATAACAAAAAAATGTTGCAGCGCTTTACTGGGGCGTAAATCGACGTAAATGTTGTACGGTTGCCAGCCAGGCGGCAATCCAGCCGATAATGGCGGCGATGAGCAACAGCAGTAACGCCTCATCCCAGGAAAACCCTTCCAGAGAGAAGGTGGTGCCAAATACCGACGCCACCTGAGCCACAACAGACTGCAGGCGCAGCACCAGCACTTCAGACAGGATCAGGGAAAGTACCGCGCCACTAA
This sequence comes from Pantoea sp. SGAir0183, assembly GCF_043545505.1. Classification (NCBI taxonomy): domain Bacteria; kingdom Pseudomonadati; phylum Pseudomonadota; class Gammaproteobacteria; order Enterobacterales; family Erwiniaceae; genus Pantoea; species Pantoea sp. SGAir0183. The sequence goes on along the minus strand of NZ_CP028053.1, from coordinate 332,992 downwards.
ACCCCAGTAACGCGCCACCATACAGGAACGGCCGCAGGATAAATCCATCCGTTGCCCCGATCAGCTTCTGAACGTTGATCGTATCGCGGCGGGCAAAAATACTCAGCCTGACGCTGTTACCAATCACGAGGAAGACCGCCACGATCATCAGGATACCGATCATCGACGCAATTTGACCGACCAGGCCGGTCAGCGCCGCCAGACGGGCAAACCAGCTGTCATCCATCCGTACCTCATCGACGCCCTGCACTTTCGCCACTCTGTCGCGTAACGTTTGCATGGTGTCCGAATTCTGGAAGTTGAGCTTTGGCGTAATGATAACGACAGCAGGCAGCGGATTCTGTTCCAGCATGTCCATCGCGCCGCCGAAGCCTGACCAGTTGCGGAATTCATTCAGGGCTTCTTCACGCGTCAGATAGTTAACGTGATCCACGCCCTCAACCTGTTTCAGTTGCGCGGTCACATTCTCAGCAGCCGTATCATCCAGCGTTTTTGAGAGATACACCGTCAGCTGCGGCGCGGGATACCACTGCGAAGCCGCCTGACTGACGTTTTTCCACACCATATAGCAGACGCTGGGCAGCGTCAGGGAAATCGCAATCACCATCACTGTCAGCAACGTCGCCAGCGGCTGACGCCACATATCTGACAGCGTACCGCGTAGCGCGTAGCGCCACTGTTCCTGCCAGCCACCGCGTAACGCTTTACTCTTTGACGGTTGCTTCGCCTTCGGGGCTGCCGCGCGTTTGTTGCGTTTATTGACCATCGTGGCCTCCGTGCAGGCGTCCTTTATTCAGCGTCATTACCCGATAATTGCGGCGACCAATAAGGGCAACATCATGCGTTGCCATCAAAACGGTCACACCTACGCGGTTAAACTCTTCAAACAGCCGCAGGATGTCTTCTGACAGCGCCTCATCCAGGTTACCCGTTGGTTCGTCAGCCAGCAGAACGGCGGGCTTATTCACGACGGCACGGGCAATACCGACACGTTGCTGTTCACCGCCAGAGAGCTGAATAGGAAAACTTTTCGCTTTGTCGAGCAGGCCCACTTTATCGAGCGCCGCCGAAACACGACGACGGATATCCTCGCCGCTGGCACCGGAGATGATCAACGGGATGGCCACATTGTCATAAACGCTACGATCCATCAGCAGATGGTGATCCTGAAAGATCATCCCGATCTGACGACGCAGGAACGGCACTTCGCTGTTACGTAGGCGCGAAATATCGTGTCCGCTAAACCAGATTTGCCCGGCGCTGGGGCGCTCAATGCCACAAATCAGCTTCAGCAACGTACTCTTACCTGCCCCGGAGTGGCCGGTCAAAAACGCCATTTCGCCAGGACGCAGATTAAAATCTACGCCCTGCAGCGCCTGACGTCCGCCGAGATATGCCTTACTGACCTCTTCAAAGCGAATCATCCTAATTAGTCCTCTCGGGCAAACAGTGCCTCAATAAAATCCTCGGCCCTGAAGGGCCGTAAATCGTCGATGCCTTCTCCGACACCGATATAACGGATGGGGATGCCAAACTGATCGGCGACCGAGAAAATCACGCCACCTTTGGCTGTCCCATCCAGTTTAGTCAGTGTAATGCCGCTCAGCCCTACCGCTTCATGGAACAGTTTGGCCTGGCTGATGGCATTTTGCCCGGTACTGGCATCCAGGGTCAGCATGACTTCATGTGGCGCCTGCTCATCCAGCTTCTTCATCACACGGGTAATTTTCTTCAGCTCTTCCATCAGGTGCGATTTATTTTGCAAGCGCCCTGCGGTATCCGCGATCAACACGTCAACGCCACGTGATTTGGCCGCCTGGATGGCATCGAAAATCACCGAGGCAGAATCCGCGCCGGTATGCTGCGCGACAACGGGAATGTTGTTGCGCTGGCCCCAGACCTGAAGCTGTTCAACAGCGGCCGCACGGAACGTATCGCCCGCCGCCAGCATCACAGATTTACCTTCTGCCTGATACTGACGTGCCAGCTTGCCGATGGTGGTGGTTTTACCCACGCCGTTCACGCCGACCATTAAGATGACAAACGGGGTTTTACCTTCGACATTCAGCGGTTCATCGACTTTCGCCAGGATCGCCGCCATTTCGCTTTTCAGCAGGCCATAAAGCGCTTCCGCATCGCGCAGTTGCTTACGGTCAGCATGCTGCGTCAGGCTGGTAATAATGCGCCGCGTCGTTTCCACGCCCACGTCGGCAATCAGCAGTTGTTCTTCCAGTTCTTCGAACAGGTCATCATCGATTTTCTTACCACGGAACAGGCTGATAAAACCCGAGCCCAGGTTCTGGCGGGTCTTCACCAGGCTGCGCTTCAGGCGGGCAAAGAATCCCTCTTTGGTGGGGCGCTCCTGTTCCTGCTCGTGCGCTACCAGCGGTGCGGCGGCTAACGGAAGATCGCTGACCGTGTCGTCTGGCACTGTCGCCCCGGCATCGTACCCGACAGTTTCAACGTTAACGACATCCGCGTCTCCCAGCGCCAGTGCAGCCAGTTCTTCGTCGCTCAGCGGCGCATCGTCCGCCTGTTCAGTTTCAGCGATGGCAGCGTCGTGCGGCGCGATATCTGTCACGTCGGCATCCGCCAGCGCCAGCGCGGCCAGTTCATCGTCGCTCAGCGGCGCATCGTCCGCCTGTTCAGTTTCAGCGATGGCAGCGTCGTGCGGCGCGATATCTGTCACGTCGGCATCCGCCAGCGCCAGCGCGGCCAGCTCATCGTCGCTCAGCGGCGCATCGTCCGCCACAGGTGCCTGTTCAGGCGCAGATGAGGCAAGCTCAACCTCCGCTGACGGCAGCGCGGTCAGTTCCTCATCGTTGACGTCATCGGCAGGCTCAACGGGCGTGATCATACCGGTATGCGGATCAACCGCCGTTTCAGGCCCGGCTACACGGCCGGTAACCGGTACGTCTTCAGACGTAGCTGCATCACTTTCCTGTTGCTGTTCAACACGGTTTTCAGGTGCGGCACCGCGTTCCTGTTCAGCGGTTTCCGCCTGACTGCGTGCCGGGGCTTCCTGTTCTGGCTGCTGGGCTTCCGGTTGTGCCGTCTGCGCATCCGTTAAGGGTTGTTTCTCTTCTTCTTTGCCAAATCCCAGCCAGGAAAAAAAGCCTCGTTTCTTCTCTTTTGCCATTGTGTAACCACACTCCTCGATGGCTTCATCCCGGTAGCACAATGTTCCCAGGGTTAAAAACAGTATTGGTGATAAACGCCAAAGTGGCGTTAAACCGCAGAATTATGCATAACATCAGCAGCGTCGTAGTCTAACACTTTCCTGGCGGCTCACCACAGCACCCTTTTTTAACGTTTCTTCTCATCGTTTCGCCCGTTAAACTACGCAACAAATTATGACGATTTGTGAGCAAGATGATAAAACCTCCCCGTAAAACAGGTGGTGCGGGCCAAATCCGCATTATTGGCGGACAGTGGCGCGGCCGCAAATTACCGGTGCCAGACAGCGCGGGTCTTCGTCCCACCACCGACAGGGTGCGAGAAACCCTGTTTAACTGGCTGGCACCCCACCTGCAGCAGGCTGACTGCCTGGATTGCTTTGCCGGAAGTGGCGCACTGGGGCTGGAAGCGCTCTCACGCTATGCCGCGTCGGCGACGCTGCTTGAGCTGGAGCGCCCGGTGGCGCAACAGCTGAGCAAAAACCTTCAGACATTGCAGGCCTCAAACGGCAACGTCGTACAAACCAACACCCTGAGCTGGCTGGCGCAGGATGGCCATCCCTTTGGTATCGTGTTTGTCGATCCTCCGTTTCGGCAGGGTTTGCTGGAGCAAACCCTGCAACTGCTGGAAAAAAATAACTGGCTGACAGCGGATGCACTCGTCTACGTTGAAAGCGAAGTGGAAAACGGCCCACCGCCGGTGCCGGTTCACTGGGATTTACATCGCGAAAAAATTGCGGGCCAGGTGGCCTATCGTTTATATCAGCGCCAACAGGAGACGCATGATGTTACTTAATTTAGGACGCCTGCTGATGCTGTGCGTATGGGGTTTTTTACTGTTTAACCTGATCCATCCGTATCCGAAGCCCCTGACCTGGTTCATCAATGTGGCCTTGATATTTATGATCCTGATGCACGGCCTGCAGTTAGTCCTGCTGCGCACGACGCAGGGCAAAGATGCACCACCGCTCGATCGCGCTACCCAGATCAAAGTCTTTTTGTTTGGCGTGTTCGAACTGGTTGCGTGGCAGAAAAAAAATTTCCCACGTAAATAAAGGATAACGGCGGGCGTCACGCTCGCCGTCAGTTTCCGGCAGGCGTGAAGCGGATAAAACGCGTGCCCTGAAGTGTCAGCTCGCCTTTCGTGCCCTTGTCCATCAGGTGGTAGTCGCTTTCATTAACGCGCATCTTAATATCGCTTTCGCCATTGAGCGGATGAAACCAGGCCTCATAGCGCATTTCGTCTCCGGCGATCACTTCGCGCTCACGTGAGCGGCGACTGGATACCGAAAACTCACGTTTGGTCTTGACCTCAACCGCGACGGTGCGTACCGGCGAGGCATCGTTGACGGCTGCCTCGCGCCGCTGTTTGATGAACTGGCGTGTCGCGAGTACGGCAATAATGGCCACGACGATAATAAAAAGTAGCGGTGGTTTCATCTTTCCTCAGCGTTTATCCGGTCTCAGATCGTCTTGCATTGCGCGATAAAGCATACAACCAGAGTTGACCGATTGTCACATCGCGCTGGCATAACCTAGACTGACAGGAGTGTTTCAGGAACTGTCACCATTTTGGTAAAAAGGAGAAGCAATGCTCTGGTCCTTTCTCGCTGTACTTTTCTCCGGCTGGCTGTACGTTGATGCCTCTTACCGGGGCCCGCAATGGCAACGCTGGTTATTTAAACCTGTTACGTTGCTCCTGTTAGTCGGTCTGGCCTGGCAGGCCCCCACACGCAATACATCTGATTACCTGATTGTGGCTGGGTTAGTCGCCACGCTCATCGGCGACACGCTGACGCTGCTCCCGCGGCAACAAATGCTTTACGCGCTGGGCGCGTTTTTCCTGTCGCATCTGCTGTACACGCTGTGTTTTGCGGCCAATATGACGATGACATTTTACTGGCCCATCCCACTAACGTTTCTGATCATCGGGGTGGTTGTGATTGGTGTGCTGTGGAGTAAGCTGGAAACGCTGCGCTGGCCCGTCTGTACGCTGATCGGCATGACGCTGGTCATGAACTGGATGGCTACTGAACAATATGTCTTCCGCCCCAGCGATTACAGCTTCTCAATTCTGGTTGGCTCTGCCCTGCTGCTGCTGGCCAATATCGTGTGGTTTATCAGTCATTATCGCCGCCGTTTCAGCGCCGACAGCGCGATTGTCGCGGCCTGCTACTTTGCCGGTCACTTTATGATCGTCCGCTCCCTGTGGATCTACTGAAAAAAGACACAATAATGCTGGCGTTGGGTTAAACCTCTGGGTGTAAGATAAGCCGTGGGCACGTCGCCCACGTCTTCCGGAGGTTATATGCATCAACATCATGCTTGTGGCTGCGGTAAGCCACGCAATACTCATCGAGCCGCAAAACCACTTTGTGCCATTCGCCCTGTTCGTCCGGGCACCTTATCCATTACTGCGGCCTCTCCTGAAACGACAGAGCGCGCCAGCTGCGGCGGCGACTGTAGCTGCTCTGCCGCGTCTGCCGGCGAAGCCAGTGACGAAGGTGACCGACGACGATCCTCTGATGCTTTTCAGTTCAGCTGGCAGGTTAGCGGTATGGACTGCCCCAGTTGTGCCCGCGCAATCGAAACCGCCGTTCGCCAACTTTCTGACGTCCTGCAGGTCCGCGTCGTCTTTTCCAGTGAAAAACTTGTCGTTAATGCCCGTGCCCCGGTTCAGTCTGCAATAGAAGACGCGGTGGTAAAAGCAGGTTTTCATCTCTCCTCAACCTCTGTTTCTGCGCCTGCGCCATCGCCCTGGCGTGCCCGTTTCCCGCTTTTACTGCTTGCTGCGCTCATGGTAGCCAGCGCTGCGCTCAGTCAGGTGAGTGCCGTTTGGGGCGACCGGTTATTTATTCTGACGACGCTGGTCGGGCTGGTGCCGGTCGCGCGTAAGTCGTGGCAACGTCTGCGAACCGGCTCTGCCTTTACCATTGAAACTCTGATGACCCTGGCGTCGGCAGGTGCGTTATTAATTGGTGCGCATGCGGAAGCCGCCATGGTTCTGCTGCTGTTCCTGTTGGGCGAAAAACTGGAAGCCTATGCCGCAACCCGCGCGCGCAGTGGGGTAAGCCAGCTGATGGCGCTGCGTCCCGAGTTCGCTGTGCGCCTGCAAAATGGCACCCGTAGTGAGGTGCCCCTGTCCGCGTTGCAGCCTGGCGACCGGATCGTAATCGCGGCCGGTGGCCGTTTGCCGGTCGACGGCTGCTTACTGGCGGAAAGCGCCAGTTTCGATGAGAGCGCGCTGACGGGCGAGTCGTTACCGGTGCTGCGTCAGCGTGGCGAAAAAATACTGGCGGGTGCGACCAGCGTTGATCGTCTGGTGGAACTTGAGGTGGTTTCCAGGCCTGGCGAAAGTGCCATTGACCGCATTTTGCAGTTGATTGAGGAAGCCGAAAGTCATCGTGCTCCGGTAGAACGTTTTATCGATAACTTTAGCCGGATTTACACGCCAGCCATCATGCTGCTGGCCCTGCTGGTGATGGTGCTGCCGCCCCTGTTTGGCGCGGGTGCCTGGCTGCCCTGGGTTTATAAAGGCCTGACGCTGCTGTTGATCGGCTGTCCCTGTGCGCTGGTGATCTCCACGCCCGCCGCCATCACGTCCGGACTGGCCGCCGCCGCCCGCCGTGGTGCGCTGATTAAAGGAGGCGCGGCCCTGGAACGGCTGAGCACAGTGCAGACGATCGCGTTCGATAAAACGGGTACGCTGACAGAAGGCCGGCCGCAGTTGACGCGAATTTTGCCGTTCGGCGAGGCTAACGAAGACGCGATTCTGCAATTAGGTGCCGCGGTGGAACAAGGTTCTACCCATCCACTGGCAACGGCGATTGTGGCAGCCGCACAGTCCAGGGCACTGCCGCTTCCGTCTGCCACTCAACAGCAGGCACTGGCGGGAAGCGGTATTCAGGCTGAAGTGGACGGCCAGCGCATAACGTTGCTGGCACCGTCGTACGTCAGCAGCCTGAGCCCGGCGCACCAGGCAATCGTGCATGAGCAGGAAGCCCAGGGCGAAACCCTTGTGATGGTGCTGCGTAATGGCGAGGTGCTGGGGGCGCTGGCCTTACGGGACAAGCTGCGCAGCGAAACCCCCGCCGCCTTGCAGGCCTTAAAAGCGCTTGGCATCAACAGCCTAATGCTGACAGGTGATAACCCGCGGGCGGCCGCTGTCGTCGCCCAACCTTTAGGCATCGCCTGGCATGCCAGCCTGTTGCCAGCCGGTAAGGTGGAGGCGGTTCGTCAGCTCAGTGAGCAGCAGGTGGTGGCGATGGTGGGCGACGGTATCAACGATGCGCCAGCCATGAAGGCCGCCACGCTGGGTATTGCGATGGGCAGTGGGACGGATGTCGCGCTGGAAACGGCGGATGCCGCCCTGACGCGCAATCAGCTCAGCAACCTGGCCCCGATGATTGCTCTGGCGCGCCGCACCCGGGCGATTATCCGTCAGAATATTGGTATTGCGCTGGGGCTGAAGGCGCTGTTCCTGGTGACGACGCTGGCGGGGTTAACGGGATTGTGGCTGGCGGTGCTGGCTGATTCCGGTGCCACCGCACTGGTCACGGCAAACGCGTTGCGGCTGTTGCGCACGCGGGATGCATAACCTGACGGCGGCTCACTGCCGCCGTTATTCTCCCATCCCTTTCTGAATCAAAAACTGGTAAGGCAGCGTGTCGGTTTGTTCGGCCAGTAGCTGATGCTCCATAAACCGGCAAAAACCGGGGATATCCCGCGTGGTTGCCGGATCGTCCGCGATAATCAGCAGCGTTTCACCGTCCTGCATGCCGCGCACCGTTTTACGTACCATCATGACCGGCTCGGGACAACGCAGGCCCTGAGCATCCAGTTGATGGTCGGCGGAAGAAAATGCATCACTCATGACGGTCTCGATTTCAGTTAACGGGCGCTTATTCTAGCGCGTCCGCCCTTTGACGCAAGGCGGTAACGATTGCGTTAAAATTAGCCATTGCATTAATAGCACAACAGGGTAAGATGCGGCCGTTTTTTGTTCATACAACTGCAGCGCACTGAATGTTCAGTTGCCTGCACTGGGTTCCCTCACCCCACCACTAAAAAGGCTTACTATGCTCGCATTTACCCCGCGTCAGCGCGCTCATGCGCTCGTCTGGTTGTCCCTGTTTCATCTGCTGGTGATCACTTCCAGCAATTATCTGGTGCAGTTGCCTGTTTCCCTTTTCGGTTTTCATACCACCTGGGGCGCCTTTAGCTTTCCGTTTATTTTCCTGGCCACTGATCTGACCGTGCGCATCTTTGGTGCGCCGCTTGCACGCCGCATTATTCTGGCGGTGATGGTGCCGGCCCTGTTTATCTCTTACGCGATTTCCAGCCTGTTTTACCAGGGCGAATGGCAAGGCTGGCAGGCGCTGCAACAGGTAAACCTGTTTGTCGCCCGTATCGCCTGCGCCAGCTTTATGGCTTACGCATTGGGCCAGATTCTGGATGTGCACGTTTTCAACCGCCTGCGTCGCTTGCCGCAGTGGTGGGTGGCGCCAGGCTGTGCCATGTTTTTAGGCAACATCAGCGATACGCTGGCCTTCTTTTTCATTGCCTTCTACAAAAGCTCCGATCCGTTTATGGCACAGCACTGGGTAGAAATCGCTCTGGTCGATTACAGTTTCAAAGTGCTGATTTGTATGATTTTCTTTTTGCCTGCCTATGGTGTTTTACTCAACGCTGCGCTCAAACGCCTGGCCGAACGCCAGGCCCAGCCGCAGATACATTTCGGCTAACCGGCAATACAGCCTTTCCTGACAATCCGCTAAAATCTCCTGACAATACTCAGGTTGCGTTTGCAACCTGATTCCTGTTGTATAAACGCCTTCGTGGAATGTTAAAAAGGGATTCTGATGCGTAATTTAGTGAAATATGCGGGAATTGGTTTGCTGGTACTCGGCCTTGCCGCCTGCGATCAAAAGAAAGATGAAGCAGCAAACGATAATGGCGCATCTGCCAGTCAGTCTGCACAAACCGTGGCGCTGATGGACGGTAAATTACGATTTACCCTGCCACCTGGCCTGTCAGATAAGAGCGGTAAACTGGGTTCTCAGAGTACCAACATGCACGTTTATGCTGATGAAAGCGGTGCGCGGGCGATTATCGTCATTGCCGGTGAGCCGACGAATGAGGCCCTGGATGTGTTAGCGCAACGCATGGAACAACAGCAGCGTAATCGCGATCCCCAGCTTCAGGTTGTCTCCAATAAAGCGGTCACGCTGGGCGGTGAGCCGGCACAGCAGCTGGATACCGTCATCTCAGCAAACAACCAGACCTCCTGGTCCTCGGTTGTTCTGGCCAAAGTCGATGGTAAGCTGATGACGATGCAGATTACGCTGCCCGGGGACAATCAACAGCAGGCCCAAAGCGATGCTGAAACCGTGGTGAAAAGCATTACCCTGAAATAACGGCAAGGGCACACCACACCACCGCGCGTTAATACTGAGCCATGCAATGATCATTCTGCCGCATGGCTCAGTTATCACTCATCCCTTCTGCTTTAGACACGCTGTTCGCGCGCCTGACGCCAGTAATCAATCAGGCGCAGGTAGTTCTCTTTTACCGCCGCCACCAGTGCGTCGTCACGTATTTCACCCTGCAACCACTGGCGCGAGGGCTGTGCAAAGATTGTGCGCCCCACCGCAAACCCTTTTACCCACGGGGCCTGCGCCGCCGCGGCAAACCCCGCTTTAAGCGTGGCTTCTGGCGCATCAAGTCCCAGTAATAAAATGCCACGACAGTAAGGATCCTGCTGTTCGATCAAGGCACCTATGTCACGCCAGCTTGCCGGAGACAGGGGTGGGAGCTTCCACCAGTCAGGCTTGATGCCAAGCGCATAAAAGTGGTTCAGCATCTTAAGAAAATGCGCTTCATTGTGGTCTGGCTGGCTGTCAGGCAGGATCACTTCCAGCAGTAACTCATGACCGCTCTGGTTACAGCTTTTCCACACTTCCAGCAACAGCGCGTCCTGCTCCTCGCGCAGTTCGGCACTGTCGTGAGGATGATAAAACACCAGGCATTTCACCACATGCTCCGCTGGCCAGCCGATCAACTGGGAACCAATGCTGCCATGTTCCAGGCGTAACGGACGCGACCCCGGTAGTTCAATGGGTCGGCCAATCCATCGGTTCTTACCCGTAATCGCATTCAGCGTTTTCTGACCGAAGGTCGTGTCCGCCAGAATGCCGCTTTTACTTTCAATGCCGGCTTGCTGCACGGCCTGCTCCGCAGCCTGCAATAGCAAAAGTTTCAACTGCGGAATGCGCGAAACGTCCGCGCCAGCCTCCGTAGCCATCTCTACCAGCTGTTTGCGGTGATCAAAAGCGAAAATATTCAGTTCCGGCCAGGCGTGTTGACGCGACGTGACGCGGTGCAGATGGGTCAGACGGCTATCCAGATCGGGGCGTTTCACGTCCTGTTCGCGGCTTAAAAAGTCATCCAGCTCCTGTCGGGTGGGCATCGCAGGGGCGCACCCGTGTCGCGAAACCACCAACGCGCCACAGGCGTTTGCGTAGCGGCAGGCCTGTTCCCATCCTTCATCATTTAACCAGCCGCGCAGCAGACCGGACATAAACGCGTCCCCTGCACCCAGCACATTCAGGACCTCGACACGCACGCCGCTGTGCAGTTTCACCGCTGCCCAGTTGTCTGGAATCGCGCCTTCAAATACCACGCATCCCATTGCTCCTCGCTTACAGACCAGCGTTGCGTTGCTCACCGTGCGCACGTTTTTCAGCGCGGTCAGCGTATCGGTGCTGCCGCCTGCGATATGAAACTCTTCTTCCGTGCCGACAATGAGATCGAAATAATGCATAACCTGCTGCAGTTGCGCGGTGACTTCAGAGGAGGCAATAAACCGGGTTTCCCCGTCCCCCAGTGAAGTCAGGCCCCACAATACCGGGCGATAGTCGATGTCCAGCGCGGTACGCAGACCATGCTTACGGGCATACTCCAGCGCTTTCAGCACGGCCGCTCGCGTCTGCGGGTGCGACAAATGCGTGCCGGTTACCGCAACCGAGCGAGAAGAAGCGATAAAGTCTTCATTAATGTCGTCTGGCACCAGGGCCATATCGGCGCAGTTGTCGCGGTAAAAAATCAGCGGAAAAGTGTCTTCATCTTTAATGCCCAGGATGACCAGAGCGGTCAGCCGCTTTTTGTCCGTGATAAGTGCTTCTGTATTGCAGCCGACCCGCTGCAAACTTTCCCGCAGAAAACGGCCATTATGTTCATCGCCTACACGAGCCAGCATGGCGGATTTCAGCCCCTGAATCGCCGTACCGTATGCGACATTGCCTGATGACCCGCCCAGATATTTCGCGAAAGACGTGGTGTCTTCCAGCCGCGCGCCAATTTGCTGACCATAGAAGTCGACGGCAATGCGTCCGATACAAATCACATCAAGACGCTTCTGTTCTCTCTGCATGCTTCTGGTTTCCTTCTGTGATGAGCAGACACTGCGGACAGGTTGTGCGTGGGGTCTGAAGGTGTCTGGTTAACGATAAACGCAGTATGAGGAACAAATATTCCAAACTCAATTCAAAATGAAACTTACACTGCGATTATGTGAAGCAGTTAAAAATCTGTTATGCCCGACACGTCAGTCAGGCGTTGCCGGACGGGACCTCGTGGGCCCGGTGCGACAGGGCCATGACGCTCCTGCCCGTTTTGCAGCATCTTTCTGCGTGATGAAATGAAATCTCGAAAACTTTGTAACTCTCACTAAACATTCCAGTTACGCTTATGGCATAGCTTCCCGCTGCCCTGTCAGCAAGGGTAAATTTGATCCCCCTCGCAAAATGAAATATTTCTTCTGTAATCGTATTTTATGAAAAATGCATTTGTTTATAATCCTCTGACATTTCAGTTCTTCAGGTAGCCTTTTCCGTTACGTCACGCCTTTTAAGCGCGGTGCCGGACTCTGCTACTGCCAGCACGTTGAGGAAGGTTTATGGCCACCATCAAACTGACTACCGCACAGGCATTAGTTAAGTTTCTCGATAATCAATACATTGACGTAGACGGCACAGAGACAAAGTTTGTAAAAGGCATTTTCGCCATTTTCGGTCATGGCAATGTGTTGGGACTGGGACAAGCGCTGGAGCAGGACAGCGGCGATCTGGTGGTCTATCAGGGGCGTAATGAACAAGGGATGGCCCACGCCGCAACGGGCTTTGCCAAACAGTCTTTGCGCCGCCAGATTATCGCCTGTACGTCGTCCGTAGGGCCCGGCGCCGCCAATATGCTGACGGCCGCCGCCACTGCCACCGCAAACCGAATTCCTCTTCTGCTCCTGCCTGGCGACGTCTTTGCCACCCGCCAGCCCGATCCAGTCCTGCAGCAGATTGAGCAGCCCTGGGATCTGAGTATCAGCACCAACGACGCCTTTCGTGCCGTCAGTAAATACTGGGACCGCGTCAGCCGTCCGGAGCAACTGATGAGCGCCTGTATTAACGCCATGCGCGTCCTGACCGATCCGGCTGAAACGGGTGCCGTCACGCTCTCTTTACCGCAGGATGTTCAGGGTGAAGCCTGGGATTATCCGGATTATTTCTTCCAGAAACGCGTTCATCGTCTGGATCGGCGTCAACCCACCGTTGCCCAGCTCGAAGATGCGCTGAAGCTCATCATCCGTAAACGTAAGCCATTAATTATCTGCGGCGGGGGCGTGAAATATTCCGGCGCAGGCGAGGCACTACGTGCATTTGCCGAACGCTATCAGATTCCGTTTGCTGAAACCCAGGCGGGAAAAGGTACCTTATTATCTGATCATCCTCTCAACGTCGGCGGCGTGGGTGAAACCGGCTGTCTGGCGGCCAACCTGCTGGCAAAAGAGGCCGATCTGGTGATAGGCATTGGAACGCGCTACACCGATTTCACCACCTCGTCGAAATGGATCTTCCAGCATCCTGATGTGAGCTTTCTGAATGTCAACGTCAGCAACTTTGACAGTTATAAGCTCGATGGCGTGCAGTTGCTGGCCGACGCACGTGAAGCACTGCTGGCGCTCAGCCATGGACTGGTTTCACAGCACTATGCCAACGACTGGGGCGATCAGATTGCCCTGGCCCGGCAGCAGCTGGAAGACGAGACACTGCGCGTTTATCACATCACGCCCAACGATACCGCCTTTGAGCCTGAGATTACCGATCACCTTGACCGAAAAGCCGTCTATGCCGAATTTAACCGCCTTACGCAGTCTCTGCTGACACAAAGCAGCGTAGTGGGCACGCTGAATCAGCACCTGCCTGCCGATGCCGTGATCGTGGGCGCTGCGGGCAGCCTGCCCGGCGACCTGCAACGCGCCTGGCGTACGCGGGGTTATAACGGCTATCACCTTGAATATGGTTACTCCTGCATGGGGTACGAAGTGAATGCGGCACTGGGCGTCAAACTGGCGCAGCCTGAGCGAGAGGTTTATGCCCTGGTAGGCGATGGCTCGTTCATGATGCTGCATTCCGAGCTGGTGACCTCCCTTCAGGAAGGGGCGAAAATCAATGTGGTCCTGCTGGATAACATGAGCAATGGCTGCATTAACAACCTGCAAATGGGGCACGGCATGGACAGCTTTGTTACCGAGTTCCGTTTCCGTAATCCGGACGGTGGCAAGCTCGACGGCGGACTGGTTCCGGTGGATTTTGCTGCCATTGCCGCCGGTTATGGCTGCAAAACCTATCGCGTCAGTACGCTGGAGCAGCTTACCGCCGCGCTGGAAGACGCAAAAACGCAGCGCGTTTCCACGCTGATTGATATCAAAGTGCTGCCCAAGACCATGATTCACAACTACTTCAGCTGGTGGCACGTTGGTGTGGCACAAACCGCCCACTCGACGCGCGCGCAACAGGTGGCGAACACGCTGAATACGCATCTGGCTCAGGCCCGTAAATACTGATTTCCGGGCCGTCTGACGGCCCATGTTTCTACTCTCCGATTTAACCCTACAGGTGTAATTATGACATTGAAACTTGGTGTGATTGGAACTGGTGCGATTGGTCAGGAGCACATTCGGCGCTGCAACAATGTCTTACAAGGGGCAAAAGTGGTTGCGGTATCCGATATCAATGCGGAAGGCGCCAAAGCCGCGCTGCAACGTCTGAACAGTGATGCAGACGTATGCGAGGATGGCTTCGCAGTCATTCAGTCACCCAACGTGGATGCCGTGCTCGTCACCTCCTGGGACCCGACCCATGAAGCGTTCACGCTGGCTGCCATTGAGGCGGGCAAACCGGTCTTCTGTGAGAAGCCGCTGGCGATGAGCGCTGAAGGCTGTCGTCGTATCGTGGACGCCGAGATCAAACACGGCAAACGTCTCGTACAGGTCGGCTTTATGCGCCCCTACGATGCCGGTTATCGGGCATTGAAAAAGGTGATTACCGATGGTGATATCGGTGAGCCGCTGATGCTGCATTGCGCGCACCGCAACCCGACGGTGCCGGAAAACTACAACACCGAAATGGCGATTACCAATACGCTGATCCACGAGCTGGATGTCCTGCGCTGGCTGACCCGCGACGACTATAAAACCGTGCAGGTGGTGTTCCCGCGCGTCAGTTCTAAAGCCCGTCCACACCTGAAAGACCCGCAAATCGTTCTGTTTGAGACGCAAAAAGGGATTCGCATTGATGTGGAGATCTTTGTGAACTGTACCTACGGCTACGATATTCAGTGCGAAGTCGTGGGCGAGGAAGGTATCGCCAGACTGCCCGAGCCGTCATCGGTACAGTTACGTAAAGACGCCAAACTGTCCAATACCATTCTGGTCGACTGGAAAGATCGCTTTATTGAGGCATACGACGTTGAGCTACAGGCCTTTATCAACGACGTAAAAGCGGGCCAGTTAACCGGTCCTTCCGCATGGGATGGTTTTGCCGCCTCGGTCGCTGCTGACGCCTGTATCAAAGCGCAGAAGAGCGGCGCGATCGAACCCATTGAAATGCCCGCCCGTCCGGCATTTTATAACTGACTCCTCTCGCCTTCAGGCAGGTAACTGATGAACAATCAAAAGGTTAAGCTGGCGATCGCGCCCATTGGCTGGACGAATGATGATATGCCCGAACTGGGCAGCGAAAACACCTTCCAGCAAACGGTCAGTGAAATGGCGCTGGCCGGGTTCACCGGCAGTGAAGTCGGCAGTAAATACCCACGCGATCCTACGGTTCTGAAACCGATGCTGGAGATTCGCGGTATTGAGATCTGTAACGCCTGGTTCAGCACCTTCTTTGCACAGGGCGACAAAGCGAAAACGATTGAGGGATTCACCGAGCACATGAATTTCCTCTTCGAGATGGGCGCCCGGGTGATTGGGTGCTCTGAACAAAGCAAGAGCATACAAGGCACGACGCTGGCGGTGCTGGACGATAAGCCCGTGTTTAACGACGATGAATGGCAGCGCACGGCGGAAGGCTACAATGAACTGGCCGCGATCGCCGCCCGTAAAGGCATGCGCGTCTGCCTGCACCATCACATGGGCACCGCTATCCAGACGCCAGCAGAAATTGACCGTTTTATGGCCATGACGAACGATACTGTCGGCTTACTTTACGACACCGGCCATATCTACTATTCCGAAGGCTCACAGCAGGCCATGCTGGCGGTACTGGAAAACCACTTGCCACGTATTTTCCACGTGCACCTCAAAGATGTGCGGGATGACATCGTCGCTGAAGTCAGAGATCAGCATCTGTCTTTCCTGGACGGCGTAAAAAAAGGCACTTTTACCGTGCCGGGCGATGGCGTGATCGACTTTAAACCCGTGTTTAAAATCCTTGATGATTACGGCTATCAAGGCTGGATGGTGGTGGAGGCAGAGCAGGATCCCGCGCTGGCGAATCCATTTGAGTATGCGGTGAAGGCACGAAAATATATTCGCGAGCACACCGGGCTGTAAATTCACCCTGACGCAGGACGATATGCATAAGGCTGCCCCAGGGCAGCCTTTTTTCAGCCCGATCGCACCGTTTGACGACGAATCTGTGAGTCATTTCATAAACCAATGAAATAAATTATGCCTGAAAAACAAACAAATGAAATTTTCCATCCATCTGGTATCATAGCGATTCTTATCCAGCCACGCTTTCCGCACATGAGCCGACGTAATGAGCAATAACCCTTCCCAACTTTCACTGCTGCAGGACGAGATTCGTCGCCGTTATGAAACGCTGAGTAAGCGTCTGAAGCAGGTGGCTCGTTATATTCTTGATAACAGTAACAGCATCGCCTTTGATACCGTCGCGTCTATTGCTCAGCAGGCCGATGTGCCGCCTTCGACCCTGATTCGCTTTGCCAACGCCTTTGGTTTTAGCGGCTTCAACGAAATGAAACAAATTTTTCGTCAGCATCTGATGGAAGAGACGGTTAACTACACCGAACGGGCACGCCTGTTCCGCCAGACCGCCGCAGACGACGCAGCGAACGCGCCTGAAAGCCCGGCGGAAATTCTGAATGTCTTCACCATGGTAAACAGCCAGGCGTTGCAGCAACTGGCGATGCAGGTGAGCCCGGAGCAGTTGAACAAAACGGTGCAGTTACTCAATGATGCCGAGAACGTCTATGTTATCGGCCTGCGTCGCTCGTTCAGTGTCGCCTCCTATCTGGTTTATGCCCTGCGCCATCTGGAGCGCCGCGCCTTTCTGATTGACGGGTTAGGCGGCATGTTCACTGAACAGCTGACGCTGGTGAATCCGAAAGACGTGGTGATTGCTATCAGCTGTTCGCCTTACGCTCGCGAAGCGGTAGAAGTGGTTGAGCTGGGTGCCAGGCTCGGTGCCCGCCTGATTGCGATTACGGACAGCCAGGTGAGCCCTCTGGCCGCGTTCAGCGACGTTTGCTTTGTGGTACGGGAAGCCCAGGTTGACGGTTTCCGCTCTCAGGTGTCGTCACTCTGTCTGGCTCAGACGCTGGCGGTTTCCCTGGCACTGAACAATGCCCGGACGCCCCCCGCATCCTGACGATCGCGCCACCTGACAGGGCGGCGTAGCCTGCGCCGGTCAATCAGAGACGGCCTCGTCAGGTAACAGACAGAGCCTGTCGCCGAACACCGTTCTCTGGTCAACTTACAGGTATCATCACGCAATAAAAAAGGCAGCGAATAGCGCTGCCTTGTCAGTTCTCGCCACGGATTAACGTCGCGGATAACTGTCGCTGTTAACCCAGGCGTGATCGTGCTCCCAACTGAACTTCCACAAACGTACCGGCCCCGCCATGACGTTAAGGTAGTAATTGTCGTAGCCTGCCAGCGTCGCCACAGGATGATAGCCGCGCGGCACCATGACCACATCACGGTTATACACTGCCATGCACTCATCCAGCGAACGGTCGTCAGTATAAACGCGCTGCATGGCAAACCCCTGCTCGGGTTGAAAACGGTGGTAATAGGTTTCTTCCAGATAGGTTTCGTGTTCGCTGTTTTCCTGATCGTGTTTGTGGCTCGGGTAAGAGCTGGTATTGCCCTCATCGGTATACACTTCCACGACCAGCAGGCTCTCTGCCGGTTGAGAGTCCGGCAGAATATTATGCACCAGGCGCTGATTTTGCCCTTTGCCCCGCCGTTCAACGCCAACATCCTCCGGCGCAATCAGGCGAGCGGGCAGCTTGCCGCCCTGCCCGGGTGCCTGGCAGACCGCCAGCTCAAGATCGCTTTCAGCCTGTACCCTGACGTCATCATCATGAGGAACATACACAGAATAAGGCGGCGTGCGCTCAAACGGTGACAGACGTTTGCCGATATTCGGGAAACGTGCGTGGCGCGTGGTGACGGAAGCCAGCCCCGCGACCAGCACCAGGCAAAGTTCGCTGTCGCCACTTTTCAGGTCGAGCGTTTGCCCTTTTTTCAGCAGATAGGATGAAAAACCGACATAACGCCAACCGGCGCGCGCTGGCGTCACCTGCTGAATGCAGCCGCTATTGTCGGGCTGTTTTACCTTCGAAAGTAAGGCCATTCGCCTCCTCCTGTTTTGCGGTCCTTCACCTGACAACCCGCGCCCCTGTGTGTCGAACGCAGCGTCAGTGGTGCAGGTGATTTAGCCTAACGTTGGCATGCTGAATTCGGACACCGTTTGCTGACCGCCTGGCCAACGCACGGTGGCGGTTTTCATGCGGGTGTAAAAACGCACGCCGTCTGGCCCGTGCACGTTTAACGCACCAAAGACTGACCGTTTCCAGCCCCCAAAACTGTGGAAGGCCATCGGCACCGGCACCGGCACATTGACGCCGACCATTCCGGCCTCAACATCCTGCACAAACTCCCGCGCGGTATGGCCATTGCTGGTAAAGATGGCGCTGCCGTTACCAAATTCGTGGCTGTTAACCAGCTTCAGGGCACTGTCGTAATCCGGCGCGCGCATAATGCTCAGCACCGGACCAAAAATTTCCTCACGCCAGATGGTCATCTCGGCGGTAACGTTATCGAACAGCGTACCGCCGACGTAGTAGCCCTCTTCGAAACCGGCGACTTTGTGGTTGCGGCCATCAACGACCAGCTTCGCCCCTTCCTGCTCGCCCAGATCGATATAGCCCAGCACCTTTTTCTGGTGTGCCGCAGAAACCACAGGCCCCATTTCATTTTCATCGCTGCCTTGCTGGATTCCCGGCCCAACCCGTAATGCGTTGATCAGCGGTGTCAGGCGCGAAATGAGCTTATCGGCGGTATCGTTGCCCACTGCAACGACAACCGGCAGCGCCATGCAACGCTCGCCCGCCGAGCCAAACGCACCGCCCATAATCGCGTTTACCGTGGCGTCCAAATCGGCGTCTGGCATAACGATGGCGTGATTTTTTGCCGCGCCAAAAGCCTGAACGCGCTTACCGTGCGCACTGGCCGTTTTGTAAATATGCTCGGCCACACCGGATGAGCCAACGAAGCTGACGGCGGCAATACGCGGATCTTTATAAAGCTGTTCTGCATTGTCATTGGAACTGTGCACGACATTAAACACGCCATCCGGCAGGCCCGCCTCCTTCAACAGCTCGGCCATGCGCACCGACGCTGACGGATCCAGCGCAGGCGGCTTGAGAATAAAGGTGTTACCGCAGGCCAACGCAATCGGGAACATCCACAACGGCACCATTGCCGGAAAGTTGAAGGGCGTAATCCCTGCCACGACGCCCACCGGCTGCATCAGCGAGTAACTGTCTACGCCACCGCCTACATTCGGGGAATACTCGCCTTTAAGCAGGTGCGGAATACCACAGGCAAATTCGATGACTTCGATACCGCGCGTCAGCTCACCCAGCGCATCTGACCAGACTTTGCCATGCTCAGACACAATCAGCGCCGCCAGTTCATCGCGGTGCTGCTCCATCAGAGCTTTAAAATTGAACATGATGCGTGCGCGGCGCAGCGGGGAGGTTTTTGACCAGGCAGGAAAGGCCGCATGTGCCACATCAATCGCCTGAGCCACTTCATCTGCGCTGCTTTGCGTGAGCTCACGGATAACCTTGCCGGTTGCCGGATCGAACACAGGAATGGTTTCGTTGCTGGCGCTGAATGTGGTTTGACCGCCAATAAAGTTTCCTACGATAGTCATGATGTTGCCTCTTTGGTATGTACGGTTCCAGCGGGCAGAGCACAGAAGTGGCATGCTGGCTGGGCAGGAAAAGCCAAAAGCATGCTGGAAAACTATTACAATGGAATAAATTTTTCAAATAGATATTTTTGGAAAATTACTTTTTAGCGGCACAGATCGCATTTCTCTTTTCATAAAGGATTGACGTCTTCGCGGCGGCCATTCTGGCTCGTCATCGCTGACGGTGTAATCGGGGTCCCATGACATTGTCGCTTCAGGGCGGTTTAACGCCTTTGCGGGATGAAAGGTTTTCGGCCTGACGGCATTAAGCAGCCCGGATATGTTTCATCAATTTTAAATATGAAATATACATTTTCTTTTTGCTGAGAGTCGGCCAGAAAAATGGCTGCTGGCCATGAGGACAGTTGTCTGGTGAAAAAACATCACTACGCACTAACACAGTGCAAAAAAGGGCGTTAATCGTCATTTTATGAACCAATAATTTCTTCACTGCCCCATCAGGAATCATGTGTTTCACTTTTCCCGGGCGAGCGACGCGCTTCATCACAACATTATCGCTATGATTTTAAAGGCATTGATAGCAGTGAAACGTTTATCAGATAAACCTGGCCTGCTTTATGCAACATCCGGTGACTTCCCCGCACTGAGATGAGATAACCGTGTCTGACGAAAAAAACAGTGGCTTACTGTACGGCCTTGATCAGCGAATTCCGCCTGTGCAGGCTTTTTTTAGCGCATCGCAGCATGTACTGGCAGGTCTGGTCGGGATTATCACGCCGCCTTTGCTGATTGGCACCGCGCTTGGTCTGGAAGCCTGGCTTCCGTATTTAATTAGTATGTCGCTCCTTGCTTCGGGCATCGGCACCTTTCTGCAGTCAAATCGCGTGTGGGGCGTGGGCGCGGGCATGATATGCATGCAGGGCACCAGCTTTGCTTTTCTCGGCGTCGCCATTTCAGGTGGCCTGTGGGTCAAAGCCCAGGGCGGCAGCCCTGAGGACATTATGGCGATGCTGTTTGGCGTCAACGCCGTGGCCGCGCTGGTTCCGGTTATCGTCAGCCGCTTTATTGATACCTTAAAACGGGTCTTTACGCCGGTCGTGACGGGAAGCGTGATTGCGTTAATCGGTATCAGCCTGATTAAGGTCAGCGTGATTAACTGGTGCGGCGGTCAGAATGCACAGGATTTTGCCAGCCTTAGCAACCTCGCCCTGGGGGCGTTGACGCTTGGCGTGATCGTGCTGCTGAGCTGTTCGGGGAACCGCTGGCTGCGTCTGTCATCCATCGTGGTCGGCATTCTCACCGGCTGCATCGCGGCGGCACTGAGCGGCAAATTTCAGGTGCATGGTTTGGGGGACAGCCTGTTTCGCCTGCCCGCGCTGTTTCCGTTTGGCTTTCACTTCAACAGCAGCCTTTTTGTGCCTGTGGTGCTGGTTTCACTGGTCTGCATCATTGAGGCGGTAGGCGATCTTACCGCAAACCACCTGATCTCCGGTAAGTCGATTACGGATAAAGCGTTCAGTGCGCGCCTGAAAGGCGGCATTCTGGCTGACGGACTGAGTTGTATGATTGCCGCCATGGTGAGTGCCTTTCCAAATACCACCTTTGCGCAAAACAACGGCGTCATACAGATGACCGGTGTGGCAAGCCGTTTTGTTGGCCGCTATATCGGTGTGATGCTGATTTTACTGGCTCTGTTTCCGCCGTTTAGCGAAGCGTTGCGTCAGATTCCCACGCCCGTCCTGGGTGGCGCGACCATGGTGATGTTTGGCTGCGTGGTAACGGCCGGCATTCGTATTCTCAGCCAGACCGCGCTGACGCGCAGAGAGATGCTGATTGTCGGCCTGGCCTTCAGCTTCGGCTTAGGGATTGAGTCCGTGCCTGCTGCCCTTTCCCATCTGCCGCCCCTGTTTGCGAACCTGTTTGGTTCAGCCGCCACCAGCGGCGGGATTGTTGCCATCGTGCTGAATATTCTGATTCCCGGCGGGCAGGAGCCGGTGCCACAGGACGCCACGAAAGAGGAATCTGCGCCCTCAGTGTAAGGCGGCGGCAGGCGGCCGCCTGCGTCGTTTCATTGCGGCGGCATCGCTGTTGACAGCATATCGCCGTGACAGTCGCCATTGTCCGCCGCGCCATCAGGACGCTTAACACCCTTTCGCGTCCTGTTTCCCTCACCGTCTCGCCTCGCTTACCCTTTTCCTCAACGAATCCGCTTCTGATTTTTCCTTCAACTACACTTCAATCAGTTATTTATGCGTAGAGAGAACGAATGAACGGGTTGCAGCAGGAAAGAATTGGACAAAATATCTTAATCAAACTGGCGATGTTAGTGATTATCCTTGCCGGGATAAGAGCCGCTTCCGATATTCTGGTGCCGTTACTCTTGGCGGCGTTTTTTGCCATTGTGTTGAATCCCTTAGTCACGATACTGATGCGGCGCGGACTGCGGCGCGGGATGGCGATTACGCTGGTGATCACGGTCATTTTTGTTGTGATTTTGCTGCTGGGGGCCGTACTGGCCAGCTCCATAAGTGAGTTTTACGATCTCTATCCTCAACTGCGCACCATCATGGAAAAGAAAATGCTGGTCGTTCAGCATCTGGCGGCCAGCATTCATCTGAATGTCTCTACCGATGCGCTGGTTCAGCGCTTCGATCCCAACACATTGATGAATCTGGCCAGCGTGGCGCTGAGTGGTTTTTCCGGCGCAATGACCAATACTGTCCTGTTGATCCTTACCGTCGTCTTTATGCTGTTTGAAGTGCACCACCTGCCTTACAAAATGCGCAACTCGTTTGTGAACCCCAAAATTCGTATTGCGGGTTTACACAAAGCGCTTAAAGGCGTGACGCATTACCTGGCATTAAAAACGCTGATCAGCCTGATTACCGGTATCTCGGTCTGGCTGACGCTGTACCTGCTGGATGTGAAATTTGCATTACTGTGGGGCGTGGTAGCCTTTATCCTGAATTTTATTCCCAATATCGGGCCGATTATCGCCGGTATTCCCCCTTTCCTGCAGGCACTGTTGCTGAACAGTGTGTTTGACGCGGCGATGGTGGCGGCGCTGTTTACCGCCATTCATATGGTGTTTGGCAATATGTTAGAGCCGCGCATCATGGGGCGCGGACTGGGATTGTCGACACTGGTGGTCTTTCTGTCCTTGATCTTCTGGGGCTGGCTGTTGGGTCCGGTCGGTATGCTGCTCTCCGTACCGCTGACCAGCATTACAAAAATTTTGATGGAAACCACGCCAGGTGGAAGCCGGCTGGCAATCATGCTGGGCACCGGACGCCCTAAACCTGCCCGGCTGCTAACCAAGTAAACGCTGCTGCACATGCTGCAGATGCGCTCTCATCGCAGCCTGTGCAGCCTGCTCATCTCCCCCGACAATGGCCTCTGCAATGCACTGATGGTCGGCGTTCATTTCGTCAGCAAAGGTATTGTCGGCATAATGGCGTTCCAGCCGACGAAAATGCGCGCTGTCGCGTTTGTTCCACAGGTTTTCCATCATCTCCCGCAGCAGATCGTTACCGCTCATCTCGCTAATCAAAAGATGAAAGGCTTTATCCTGTTCTATAAACGCCGCATCGTTTTCATTAAATTGCTGGAGACTGATGCTCATCGCCATGAGCCGCTCACGTTGCGCCTCACTGCCGTTACGCGCCGCCATTCCTGCCAGCAGACTTTCATAGGCTTCGCGCGCCTGTAAAAGATCCTGCAGGCTGAAATGTTCGGTGTCTTTGACCGCTGAGGGCTGAGGCAGGGTTTGGGCGACAAATACGCCCGTTCCGGTCTGGATAGTGACGTAGCCCGTCATTTCAAGCGCAATCAGCGCTTCACGCACGGACGAGCGACTGACGCCCAACTGCTTTGCCAGCTCTCGCTCCGGTGGCAACGCACCGCCGGGTACGAAATCCCCACGCTGAATGCCCGCGATAATGGCATTGGCGATCTGTCGATAAAGTCGTTCAGTTTTCAGCACCGGTAGCACCATCACCTTCTCCTGTTATGGCCGTCTTTGCAGAATCCAGCCGGACGTATTTACTATGCTGCGATCCGGATCACGGCCTTAATTTACGCGCTAATTTACTCTTGGTCCAGCGGCCTGACCACTGGGCCACCCGTTCATCAAGGAGTAATAATGGAACATACATGGCGCTGGTACGGCCCCAACGATCCTGTTTCACTGGACGATGCTCGCCAGGCAGGTGCAACCGGTATTGTTACGGCACTTCATCACATCCCAAACGGCGACGTGTGGCCCGTAGCCGAAATCAAAGCGCGTCAGGCGCTACTGGCGGAAAAAGGACTCACCTGGTCTGTTGTTGAAAGCATTCCCGTTCACGAATCCATTAAAACGCAACGGGGCGATTATTCGCGCTATATCGCCAACTATCAGCAGTCGATTCGTAATCTGGCCGCCTGCGGGATCGATACCGTGTGCTACAACTTTATGCCGGTGCTTGACTGGACGCGTACCGATCTGGCCTGGACCTTGCCGGATGGGGCGAAAGCGTTGCGGTTTGACGCCGATGCGTTTGCTGCGTTTGAACTGTACCTGTTAAAACGTCCCGGTGCGGAAAAAGAATACAGCCCCGCCGAGCAGCAGGCCGCTGCTGCCTGTTTTGCCGCGATGAACGAAGAAGAGAAAGCCACGCTGGTGCGCAACATCATTGCGGGTTTACCCGGTGCGGAAGAAGGCTACACGCTTGAACAGTTCCAGGCCCAACTGGCCCAATATGATGGCATTGATAAAGCCAGACTGCGCGAGCATATGGCCACCTTCCTGCGGGCTATTGTGCCAGTGGCAGAAGAGGTGGGCATCAAACTGGCGGTACATCCCGACGATCCGCCGCGTCCTATTCTTGGCCTGCCGCGCATTGTCTCCACCCAGGAGGATATGCAGTGGCTGAAAGAGACTGTCGACAGCCTGCATAACGGATTCTGCTTCTGTACAGGATCGTACGGCGTTCGCGAGGATAACCCACTGGTTACGATGGCCGAAACCTTTGCCGATCGTATTAACTTCGTGCATTTACGCGCCACAAAACGCGAAGCAAACCCCAACAGCTTCCACGAAGCCGCTCATCTGGCGGGAGACGTTGATATGGTTGGCGTCATCAAAGTCATTCTGGCTGAGGAGCAGCGCCGTCGTCGTGCAGGCAATCTACGCGCTATTCCTATGCGTCCCGATCACGGTCATCAGATGCTGGACGATTTGCACAAGCGCACCAATCCGGGCTATTCAGCAATAGGCAGGCTCAAGGGGCTGGCCGAGCTGCGTGGCGTAGAAGTCGCGCTGAAGCAAATCTACTTCCAGGATTAGCCCACCACGGTGCCGCTGGAGGGACGTGCCAGACCAGAAGCCATCGTGTTCGGTTGACCCGGCGCATGTGGTCCGTGCCTGCGGCGTCAATGCCCTTTTGCTTTCTCCACCGCGCGGGGACATTCTTTTGCCCCGCGCGCACGGCTTGCCTGCCGGCCACAGGAACACCTGGCAGAAAATGTGAGTATTCACTTTCATCAGTACACTCTGTCATATGCCGTCTTTCACCCAATCCGGGCATGAATTTTCTGTCAATAAATTATGGACGAGGCCGATAATGACGATTATCGGAGGCAAAGGATATCCGACCGTTCACCCGTGGTGTGAACTGGCGTGCTATGCTGAATAAACCCTTAGCACCGCTCAAAAACATGATTACAATTCAGAGGTTATACGGTGCCGCTGATTAAAGAAAAACCGGCCCATACCAGGCTACTTATCGTCTTTGCTGGCGTCCTGCCACTCCTTCTGGGACTGTTTTTTTGTGCCATTGATGCGCGTCAAACTGTGCGCGAGCAACAGATCAACACGGCAGCGACTTTACTGTCTCAGGCAGAAAAAATCAGCGACAACGCCTGGAGCATGATTGCCTGGCTTCGGCAGTACGAGGAGCAGCCCTGCGAGCAAATTGAGCATGCATTGCGGCTTAACGGCACGCTTTATCCCTATTTTCGTGGCCTGGGCACGCTGGAAAACGATGTGATCACCTGCTCTTCGGCTTACGGTAATAAACCCTCAACCCTGAAAGCGATGATTGGCGTAACGCCGCCGGTGGCGCGCAAAGACGGGTGGAGTTTGTCTCTGCGCGGCTCCTACAGCGTACCCGACCGGCCCGCCGTCATCTTTGTGCGTAACCTTACCGCAGGCAGAGCCGTCTGGGTAATGGTGGAAGGGCAATATCTCATCGATTTTATGAGTGCGTTAGGGAGCACGCACGATTATCAGATCACGATGCGCTTCAGTGATGGTGCGTCAATTGTGTCAGGTGAACATGACTTTACCGGGGATACCGGGCCTTCTCCTCAACTTTATCGCGCCACGTCATCGCGCTATCCCATCAGCGTAACGCTACTGGCACCGGGCACAGAACGCATAAAAGCACTGAAACAGTTGTTGCTCCTGATTATGCCTTTTGCTTCCGTGTTTTCCGTTTTGTTGATGATTCTCACGGCATCATGGCTACGCCGGCGATTTTCATGGGCAGATGACATTCGTCGCGCCATTCGTTCCGGGCAGTTCAGCGTGCACTATCAGCCCACCTACAGCTATGCACTTAAACGCTGCACCGGCGCAGAAGCCCTTTTGCGCTGGACGCTGCCCAATGGTGACAGCGTGCGTCCCGATACCTTCATCAGCGCGGCGGAAGCCGAGGGAATGATCATTCCCGTTACCCGCCATTTAATGGATTTAATCGTTGAAGACGCACGGCAGTGGAAAACGAATCCCGGTTTTCATCTGGCAATTAACGTGGCCGCCGACCATCTTCAGCATCCAGACTTCGTCGATGAGATGCTGAGCTTCGCGGAAAAGATGGCAGTAACGGAATTCAACCTTACTCTGGAGCTGACCGAACGAAGCCTGATTAAGGAAGGTAACGTGGTGGCGGACAAACTGGAAAGA
The DNA here is from genome assembly GCF_043545505.1 of Pantoea sp. SGAir0183. Taxonomy (NCBI): domain Bacteria; kingdom Pseudomonadati; phylum Pseudomonadota; class Gammaproteobacteria; order Enterobacterales; family Erwiniaceae; genus Pantoea; species Pantoea sp. SGAir0183. The sequence goes on along the minus strand of NZ_CP028053.1, from coordinate 306,341 downwards.
TTGCGTGCGGCGGGGATGAAAGTCGCGATTGATGACTTCGGAACCGGCCATTGCTCGCTCAGTTATCTGCAAACTTTCGCGCTGGACTATCTCAAAATCGATCGGGGCTTTATTAATGCCATTGAATCACTGGATGGCGAAACGCCTGTTCTGGACGCCATTATCAGCCTGAGCCACAAGCTTAAGCTACAGGTATTAGGTGAAGGTGTTGAAACTGCACTGCAATTCCACTACCTGCAACAGCACGGCGTGACCTTCGTGCAAGGCTATTTTTATGCCCGCCCTATGGAAAACAGCGCCTTCATTGCATGGATGGAAAAATATGGTCATTTGCCAGTGCCTCCTGAAGCGCTCTAGAGCACATCAGGTCACCATCGGATGACAACAGCACGAGATGATTTTGTAGGGATTTAGCGCCGTTTACGTGCCGCGCGCAATGCGACGGCTACCGTTTCTTCCTGCTGGCAGACAGACAGGCCTTCACAGGGCCGACGGGTTCGCTGACTTAGCCGCTGTAGCGTTGGCACCGACTGCTGGAGTAACTGCTGGCATTCTTCATATGCCGAGCACTGCTTCCCCGTTGTCGTCGACGTGATAAGCGTTTCGCTCAGCTTCGTCAGTCGGTTTATCCAGCGTTTCCCCCGACAGCGAAACCAACCCGGCGCAGAGTCCATCTGTGTCCTCTCGCCGCGCTGCCGGTCAGCGGACAACATGGTGGCAGGATAGATTAATTTTTTTTCCACACTATCGATGAGCGCCACCCAGGGATTTTGGCTCATGGCGATATCCTCCTTGACAATTTCTATCCAAATCAAGGGGGATGAGTATTACTGAAGGGAATTGATTAGGCAAGCCTCAACGATCGATACGAAAAATCATAAGTAATTTTAACCTGTAATGCGTCAGAGCGCGTTTTCACTTGCGATCGGCACGTATCGTTACCAGGCAAACGCGTTCGCCTGCTTCTTTTTTTAGCCAGCAAGACTGGTGTAAACACAAGGCAGAGTTGGTCACTTTCAGGCCAAACATGACAAATATCACACAAAAACGTTATACTCTGCGGTCGATGAAATGAATCACGGCAGTTTTCGTTGTATTTATACGTCGACAGATAATGCTGTTTTACGGCTATGCTTAAATTTCCTCAACGCAGCGGTCTGAACGCTGTGGTCGGTTCGCGCCGTTGAGGACTTTCATATTCCATTACAGGGTAATTCTATGAAATTGCGTAGGAAGCGTGTAAAACCGATTGGGATCGATGATGTGACCATCATTGATGATGCCCGTTTACGAAAAGCCATTACCGCCGCGTCGTTGGGTAACGCCATGGAGTGGTTTGATTTTGGTGTTTATGGCTTTGTGGCTTATGCCTTAGGTAAAGTCTTTTTTCCGGATGCCTCACCGGGCATTCAAATGATTGCCGCCCTGGCAACGTTCTCTGTTCCTTTTCTGATTCGTCCTTTAGGTGGCCTGTTCTTCGGCATGCTGGGTGATAAATATGGTCGTCAGAAAATACTGTCCATTACCATTGTCATTATGTCGGTCAGTACGTTCTGTATTGGTCTGATTCCCTCTTACGCCTCCATCGGCATCTGGGCACCGATTTTGCTGCTGTTGGCCAAAATGGCGCAGGGCTTTTCCGTGGGCGGGGAATATACCGGCGCATCGATTTTCGTGGCGGAGTATTCACCGGACCGCAAACGTGGCTTTATGGGAAGCTGGCTCGACTTCGGTTCTATTGCCGGTTTTGTACTGGGTGCGGGCGTTGTCGTCCTGATCTCGACCATTATTGGCGAAGAGAACTTCCTTGAGTGGGGCTGGCGTCTTCCTTTCTTCCTGGCCTTGCCGTTGGGCATTATTGGTTTATATCTGCGTCATGCGCTGGAAGAAACGCCAGCATTCCAGCAGCACGTTGATAAGCTGGAACAGGGGGATCGCGAAGGCCTGCGTGATGGTCCGAAAGTCTCTTTCAAAGAGATCGCCACCAAACACTGGCGCAGCCTGTTAGCCTGTATTGGCCTGGTCATTGCGACCAACGTGACCTACTACATGCTGCTCACCTACATGCCAAGTTATCTGTCACACAACCTGCATTACTCAGAAGATCATGGCGTGCTGATCATCATCGCCATCATGATGGGGATGCTGTTTGTGCAGCCGGTAATGGGCATGCTGAGCGACCGTTTTGGCCGCCGTCCGTTTGTGATTCTGGGCAGTATTGCGTTGATGGTTTTTGCTATTCCCGCCTTTATGATGATCAACAGCGGCGTGCTGGGAATGATTTTTGCCGGACTGCTGCTACTGGCGGTAATCCTGAATGCCTTTACGGGTGTGATGGCATCGTCTCTGCCCGCAATGTTCCCTACGCATATTCGTTATAGCGCCTTAGCCAGCGCCTTCAATATTTCGGTATTGATTGCCGGTCTGACGCCAACGGCCGCGGCCTGGCTGGTCGAAGCGACCAACAACCTCTACATGCCCGCGTACTATCTGATGGTCGTGGCGGTGGTCGGTCTGATTACCGGTCTTTACATGAAAGAGACCGCGAATAAGCCGCTGAAAGGGGCGACGCCTGCCGCATCAGATTTAGAAGAGGCGCGCGAAATCCTTCAGGAACACCACGATAACATCGAACAGAAAATCGAAGATATCGACGCAGAAATTGCCCGTCTCGAAGCGAAACGTAAAAATCTGGTGCAGCAGCACCCGGACATTAACGAGTAAGCTCTCCCGTCTCCCGCCTTGTGGCGGGAGACGTTTTATTCTCTCAGCGCACCGCACACAAACCTTCATCGCCTGCTCTTAATCGGAGTAGACTGTCCGTCTTATTTGAATTAGCTACGTGAGTAACTATGTCTGATTTTTCCCTTACCCAACGTCCCAGAAGATTGCGCGCCAGCGCATCCATGCGTGCAATGTTTCAGGAGTCCACCCTCAGTATCAACGACCTGGCTTTACCCATTTTTGTTGAGGAAGGCGTTGATGACTATAAAGACATTCAGGCTATGCCAGGCGTAAGGCGTATCCCGGAAAAACGTCTGGCCCACGAGATTGAACGTATCGCCAGGGCAGGCATCCGCTCCGTGATGACCTTTGGGATTTCTCATCATACCGACGCGACCGGCAGCGATGCCTGGAATGAAAACGGCCTGGTCGCACGGATGTCGCGCATTTGCAAAGATACCGTGCCTGAAATGATTGTGATGTCGGATACCTGCTTCTGTGAATACACCAGCCACGGCCACTGCGGCGTGCTGTGCGATCACGGCGTGGATAACGACGCAACCCTTATCAACCTGGGTAAGCAGGCCGTTGTCGCGGCAGCGGCAGGCGCTGACTTTATCGCGCCCTCGGCCGCGATGGATGGTCAGGTGCAGGCTATCCGCCAGGCACTGGATGCTGCGGGCTTTACGCAAACGGCGATTATGTCTTATTCCACCAAATTTGCGTCATCCTTCTACGGCCCGTTCCGTGAAGCCGCCGGAACCGCGCTGAAAGGCGATCGCAAAACGTATCAGATGAACCCCATGAATCGCCGCGAGGCCATTCGCGAATCACTGATTGATGCCGCCGAAGGTGCCGATTCGCTGATGGTGAAACCGGCTGGCGCCTATCTGGACATCCTGCGCGACATTCGTGAACGCACTGAGCTTCCCCTGGCGGCTTATCAGGTCAGCGGTGAATATGCGATGATTAAATTTGCCGCGCAGGCCGGCGCGATTGATGAACGTAACGTGGTGCTTGAGAGCCTGGGGGCCATTAAACGTGCGGGTGCCGATCTGATCTTCAGTTATTTTGCGCTCGACCTGGCGGAGCAAAATCTGCTGTAGGCAGTCGTTCTCTGCGATGCGACAACGTGTCGCAGAGAGGTCTGTTTTAACTTTGCTCAGGGTGAAATTTTACTTGCGGCATGGTAACGTGATGTAATATTACCACAAAGTCACCCCTCCCACCTTTGCAACAAATAATATACATATCACGCATAAATATAATTGCTCATCATGTTATTTCACATCCCTGGAAATAACCATGCACTTCCTTGAGAATCTTTACGTAACGCCTATTTTGAGAAACATATGTTAATTTAAAATCATCTTCATTATTTAAGGGGGTGTTATGAATGAGAACAAATACAATGAGAGCGTAATTATTTCTGTTACTGAATGGATTAATGAAAATCTCGATCAGCGATTAAGCATTGATGATATTGCGGAAAAGGCGGGCTATTCAAAATGGTATCTGCAGAAGTTATTTTCCCGCTATAACGATGAAACGCTTGCACGCTATATTCGCAAGAAGAAATTAATATCCTGTATTAACGATCTCAAAAACAGCCGTACACCTATTATCAACCTGGCCGTTAAATACCATTTTGAAAGCCAACAATCTTTTACGCGCTCGTTTAAACAGATGATGGGCTGTACGCCCAGCGTTTGCCGCAAAAGACAAATGAAAGGGGGAACGGACAGCGCCACGTCCACCGGTGCGCATCCCTGTAGTCTCTGCATACGGACGCCGAAAAAGGCAAAAAAGCCGGTTTACAGCGGAATAAATGACACCCGGAGCAGCGACGATTTAGTCCGCTTTTTTTAAATACAGGCGTTACTCGTCCGGCTTATAATATTGCACGCCAATCTGAATTCGCTCTCGCCCGTTGGCAACACGATGACGATTGGTATCGCGTAATGAGTAAATACATCCGCAGTACTCTTGCTGATAAAAGCTTTCGCGCTTACTGATTTCGATCATACGCGCCGAGCCGCCGCCTTTGCGCCAGTTAAATTCCCAGTAGGTCAAATCGGGATACTTTGCCGCCGCACGGACACCGCAGTCATTAATTTGCTGCATGTTCTTCCATCGGGAAATCCCCAGACAACTGGTGATAACAGGAAAACCATTTTCATGCGCATAGAGCGCCGTACGCTCAAAACGCATATCGAAGCACATGGTGCATCGCTCACCACGCTCAGGCTCCCATTCCATGCCTTTGGCTCGTTTAAACCAGTCATCACGATCGTAATCTGCATCGACAAAAGGCACATTAAACTTTTCAGCAAAGCGGATATTCTCCTCTTTACGCAGTTCGTACTCTTTAAGCGGATGAATATTCGGGTTATAGAAATAGATCGTGTATTCAATGCCGGAGGCCAGCATGGCTTCCATGACTTCCCCTGAACAGGGCGCACAGCAGGAGTGCAGAAGCACTTTTTTGTGTCCACCGGGCAACGGTAGCGGTTGACGCTGATAGGGCTGAGACATAAGCACCTTCAATCAATGAAATAAAAAAGGCAGTGTAATGCCGGGACAGGTCTGTTGCAAAACTTCAGTGTATCGGATCGCCCCTGCCTGTCGTGAAGGCCTGAGGGCGAATTCCTTTACGCCATTACCATTGCAGCGTTTTTCCCGCGTAGTCCACATAGTGGTGACCACCGCGCCCCTGAAACATCGTCAACTGCGTGAAGATCCCTTCCGCGCTTTTTTCAGCCGTAAGGGGGGCCTTATCGCCGCCCATATCCGTTTTCACCCAGCCGGGATGCAGCGTTAACAGCGTGCCATTCTGCGCTTCTACCCCTCTGGCAAGGGAACGGGTCAACATATTGAGCGCCGCTTTACTGGCCGAATACAGAGGAGCGTCCGCGCTGCGGTTCTCATTCAGGCTGGCAAGCTGCGAAGACGTTAACGCAATCACGCCCTTTTGCTGATTCAGCAACGGCAGCAAAATCTCAGCGCAACGTACCGGCGCGACGGCATTGGTCAGGAACAGCTGCATCAGTTCGCTGTCATCCGTCTCGGCCAACTTTTGATGCGCTGGCCCGTAAACGCCTGCATTAATCAAAATGGCGTCATAAGGCTCTCCACTCAGCTGGACCGCAACGTGTTTAACCGCGTCGGTATCCGTTATATCCACTTGATGCCAGTCAACCTCAGGGTGCTCGCCTTGTGGCGGAATAGCACTGCGGTAAGTGGCCGTCACCTGCCAGTGATGGGCTACAAACGCGTTAACCACGGCGAGTCCGATGCCGCGTGACGCGCCGATAACTAAGATTTTCCCCTGATGAGCCATAGGATTGTCCTCGTTGATGAAGTCAGTAAGCAGAGTAGAGGCGGGTTAGCGCACGCACTGCATCATACAGGCTGTTTTGTGCGGATACCGCCGCTCCGACCCTGCTGTGTGTCCTGATACGCCCTGCCTGGGTTACTCAATCTGCTGATCAGGCGGCGAAGATTTGTTGCCATCCCGGCTCTTTTCCACACTCTGCGGATGATCTTCTCCCATCGCCAGGGCTGTCGCGCTGGCGGGATCGAACAATGAGAAGCTCTCGATCTGGTCCAGCATGATCACTTTGCGAAACGCCATGGCATTTTTGGGTTCTGAATCCAGCGTGATGCCGTGCTCGGCGTACCAGCTACTGTAATTATGTTCGACCGCCAGCTTTAATGTATGGCTGTCGCGATAACCGCTCAGCATCGGAATGAGCACGATATTGGCGGTGCTTTCATATTCAAAAGTTGCCGCATGCACCATGCCTATGTAGATGCGTCGCGATTTTAGCGTGATCCATGCCAGCTCCCCCTCCTCCATGCACTGGAAAAGCATCTGCTCGACGCCGTTAGAACGGGAGAGTTTTTGATAGAGGTCTTTTCGGCCAGAGACATTAAGCCGTGCGCTGCCCGCCCAGTTCGAGCGATAAAGGCAAAACAGAATGGCGAAGGTCAGCATAATGACTACCGGTGCCTGAATACCTAAAAAGCTCCAGTTCATAAACTTCATTTGCAGCTGAAGATGATCGCCGGGGAAAATATAAAGCGCGTTAGAAACGGAGGAAATAATAAATAAGACAAACCAAATAAATGCGGTGGCAAAAACCCCCTGAAGCACGAATATACAACCGTATAACGCCACCAGAAAATAGACATCCCAGCCTGAGGTACGGCGCATTTTGAAACGGCTGGAAAGATCCCGACTGGTGTACCAGTAACCACTTACCATCAATACCATAAAAATCGCGGTACCCACCTCAGACTCCTTTTAAGCTATTGACGTGCCGGTTGAAATCCTCCTTTACTTCCTCACTGAGGATATTGACCGCGGCGTTACCGTTTTCATCGATAATAATGCGCTCACCATCGGCAATGGAGTCGTTTATGTCCTGGCGGCTCATTATCTGGAGGAATTTATCCGGGCTGGCGAACAAGGAACGAACAAAGCTGATCATGACAGGTCACTTACTGAGTTAAAAAACACAAGTATGTGACCGAATTGGCTTTGCTGCCATTTTATTGCCGGTAAACATTCTTAAAAGCCTGATTAACGAAGCGGTAAATGTTGCTGATTTTTTCGCGTTCTGCTCTCCCCCTTTATAAAAGATGGCGAAACGAATTCATTCATCCCTGACGATGATGCCCTTCTTAACGCAATCCGGTCTGCCCGATGCACGCCATAAAACGACAGTGCACAAACCGCTTTTGTCGCCTGAGGGCAGCTCATCGCGGCGGTCGACAGCGCCGTGCATCGTACGCACCTTGTTGCCGGCCCCGACGTAAAGGATCGGCCACTCGCTCGTACGCGGAAAGAGGAACATCGTTTCTTCGGTCTGGATCACATTACCGGGTTATTTTGTTGCACTAGTGTGATGCAAGTTTCAATTACGTTGCACCTCGATTGCGCTTAATTTATCGGCAGGCTATCAACTCCACCATTCTGTTGCACATAATCACCTGACGTGGCTGTTTTTTAACAGGCCAGGGCAAACTGGCATGCATTGTGCTTGTTACTTAAATAACAACATTGCGAGCAATGACAGCCAGGTAACATTGAGGACGACATGAGCGCTCACACCGAACTGCTGAAAAAAATCGAGGCTGCCATTAGTCAGCAAACGCCCAGCGAAAAACGGATAAGTTCGTGGCTGCTCAGCCATTCCGAACAAATCCCCTTTGAAACGGCGGACAGCATTGCCCAGGCGACCGGCACCAGCGGAATTACTGTCGGGCGTTATTTGCGCAAGCTGGGATTTAAAAATCTTGATGATGTGAAAAACCTGCTGCGCGATGTGCCCAATACGCCGTACAAGCAATGGGGCGTGATTGACCGCCTTGATTCATGGGAGCAGCAACGCACGCTGCCGGATCCGGCCAGCCAGTCACTACAAATGGAGTTAGAGGCTATCCGCTATGTCTACCAACTGGCGCAGACGGAGACCTTTCGCCATATCAGCCAGCAAATAGCCGAGGCCGAAACCGTCATCGTGTTGGGGATTCAGTCCACCCGGGGCATCGCGAACACCTTCTTCAGTCATCTGGAATATCTGCGACCGCGCGTGACCTATGCCGATGGCAGCTCGGGCAGTTGGCTGGAGTCGCTGAACTCCGAGTCGTCAAAGCCTTACGTCATTCTTACGGATACGCGAGCCTATTCCACCGTAGCAAGACAGTTTTGTCGGGTCGCCACCGCACGTGGCGTGTCGATGGCGCTGGTTACCGATATCTGGTGTCCGTGGGCCCGGGATTATCCGGTGGATTTACTCCAGGTAAAAACGGACACCGCCAATTTTTGGGATTCGCTGGCCCCCATCAGTTGCCTTTTCAACCTTCTGCTGTCTGCAGTCGTCGAACGCCTTGGCCCCGCGCTTTCTCAGCGCCTGGCACAAAACCGACTGTTGCAGCAGGAATTTGGTCAGTTTGAACATTGATAAAACAGGGATTACAGAATGATGCAGGAAACAGAGCTGGTCGATATCGCAGTGGCCTTTCCGGCGCTGACTATCGATCTGAAATATGCCACCGCCGATAACATCACGGGCCAGCCCATCTACAGCGTAGCCCGCTGCCTGCTGCATCCCGATGCCGCCGTCGCGCTGGAGAAAAGTATTGCTATTGCCAGCGTGGCGGGTTTTACGCTGCTGGTGCTGGACGCCTATCGCCCACAAAAAGCGCAGGAGCTGCTTTGGCACGCCTGTCCTGATCAGAATTACGTCGTGCCTTTATCGCAAGGCTCGAATCACAGCCGTGGCACCGCGATTGATGTCACGCTAATCGATGCTGACGGGCACATTCTGGATATGGGAACCGGGTTTGATGAAATGCAGGCGCTGTCGCACCCCTATCATCCCGACGTGCCGCTGGCTGCTCAGCGCAACAGGCTACTGCTTAATGCCGTGATGTTTGGCGGTGGCTTTACTGGCATTGCGACCGAATGGTGGCATTTCGAGTTACCGGAAGCGGCCCGTTATCCGCTGATTAACGATGTTTTCACCTGCATATCCCCAGCCCAGACTGACGGAGTTTTACCATGACAATGACGCACACAGCACCCCGTTATTTTCGCCCTTTGTTACTTGCTATTACCCTCGCGGCCACGACGACATCCGTGCTGGCTGCGGTACCGAAAGACATGCTGGTGATCGGGAAAGCGGCCGATCCGCAGACGCTGGATCCGGCGGTGACGATTGATAACAATGACTGGACCGTTACGTATCCTGCCTACCAGCGCCTGATCAAATACAAAACAGAAGACGGTAAAGGCACCACGGAGATCGAGGGCGATCTGGCTCAAAGCTGGCAGAGTAGTGACGATGGCAAGGTCTGGACGTTTACGCTACGTCCGGATGCCGCGTTTGCCGATGGCTCACCCGTGAATGCTGAGGCGGTTAAGCTCTCTTTTGAGCGTCTGATGCGTATCAAACAAGGCCCGTCGGAAGCCTTTCCAGCCGACATGAAAGTCGAGGTAGTCGATCCGCATACCGTGCGTTTCACGCTGAACACCCCGTTCGCACCGTTTCTTTATACGCTCGCGAATGACGGCGCGTCCATTATTAACCCTGCCGTGCTGAAAGCGAACGCCGCCGATGATGCGCGCGGCTATCTGGCCGAGCATACCGCAGGATCCGGTGCCTATATGCTGCAACGCTGGCAGAAAGGTCAGCAGCTGGTGCTGGTGCCTAACCCGCACTTTACGGGGCCTAAACCGGCCTTTAAGCGCGTTTCCGTGAAAATTATCAGCGAAAGCTCAGCCCGTCGTTTGCAGTTGGCAAAAGGCGATGTCGATATTGCCGATGCGTTACCGGTAGACCAGTTCGCCGCGCTGAAGAAGCAAGGTGACGTCACCGTCATGGATTATCCTGCCCTGCGTGTGACCTACCTCTATCTGAACAACAGCAAAGCACCGCTGAATCAGCCTGATTTACGCAGAGCGATCTCCTGGGCTACCGACTACCAGGGCATGGTGCAGGGCATCCTGGGCGGCAACGGTAAACAGATGCGCGGCCCGATTCCGGAAGGCATGTGGGGCTATGATCCTCAGGCCATGCAGTACAGCTTTAACATGGATAAAGCCAGGGCTGAACTGGCTAAACTGCCCAGCAAACCGCAGACCTTGTCCTTTCTCTATTCGGACAACGATCCAAACTGGGAGCCGATTGCCCTTTCCATGCAGGCCAATCTGAAGACGCTGGGCATCAACGTTAAGCTGGAAAAACTGGCCAACGCCACCATGCGCGAGCGTATCGGTAAAGCGGACTATGACATTGCCATTGGCAACTGGAGCCCGGATTTTGCCGATCCCTACATGTTCATGAACTACTGGTTTGAATCAGACAAAAAAGGTCTGCCCGGCAACCGATCTTTTTATTCCAACCCAGCGGTCGATGCGCTGCTGAAGAAAGCGGTTTCCACGACTAATCAGGCTGAACGGACCCGCGATTACCAGCAGGCCGAGCAGATCGTGATTAACGATGCGGCTTACGTGTATTTATTCCAGAAAAATTATCAGGTTGCGATGAATAAGTCGGTTAAAGGCTACGTGTTTAATCCGATGCTGGAGCAAATCTTTAACCTCGCCACCATGCATAAAGAATAACAACCTTCACGCCCGTTCACGCAGGGCCTGCCTGGCCCTGCTGAGGAAGACATGATGAGTTACTGGAGTCTGTTAAGACAGCGTAGCTGGGGACTGCTGTTGGTCGTCGCTGGCGTCTGCGTCATTACGTTTATTATTTCGCATCTTATTCCCGGGGATCCGGCCAGGCTGCTGGCCGGCGATCGTGCCAGTGATGAAATTGTCCAACACATCCGCCAGCAGTTAGGGCTGGACTTACCGCTGTGGCAACAATTTATCCGTTATGTACAGCAACTTTTGCACGGCGATCTGGGCACCTCGATCCGCACAGGCCGCCCGGTGTTAGATGATTTGCGGGCATTCTTTCCCGCCACGCTGGAGCTGGCCTTTTGTGCGCTGTTGATCGCGCTGCTGGTCGGCGTGCCGCTGGGCGTGCTTTCTGCCGTTTATCGCAACCGCTGGCTTGATCATCTGGTGCGTCTGCTGGCGCTGACCGGTATTTCGACCCCGGCGTTCTGGCTGGGACTGGGTGCCATCGTCCTGTTTTATGGCAAGTTGAACCTGCTGCCCGGCGGCGGACGCCTGGATGACTGGCTTGATCCACCCACACGCATCACCGGTTTCTACCTGGTTGATGCCTTGCTGGAGGGCAATACTGAGGTCTTTATGAACGCCCTGCAGCATCTGATTTTGCCTGCCACCACGCTGGCCTTTGTCCATCTGGGCATCGTGGCGCGTCAGATTCGCTCGGCCATGCTGGAACAGTTAAGCGAAGACTATATTCGCACCGCGCTGGCGAGCGGACTGCCTAAGTTTACTATCGTCGTGCGCTATGCCCTGCCCAACGCCCTGATCCCCTCTGTGACCGTGCTGGGGCTGGCCCTGGGTGACCTGCTGTATGGTGCCGTCCTGACCGAGACCGTTTTTGCCTGGCCCGGTATGGGCGCGTACGTGGTGTCCTCGATTCAGGCACTCGATTTTCCCGCCGTGATGGGTTTTGCCATCGTCGTGTCCTTTGCGTACGTGCTGGTCAACCTGTTTGTGGATCTTCTTTATCTGTGGATTGACCCGCGCATGGGTCGGGGAGCGTAACGCATGATGATGACGCAAGAACAGCCTGCTGTACGTCAGGCGAAACCCACGCTTCTCGTCTGGAAGCGTCGGCTCTGGATGGTGCGTAAAAGTCCACTGACCCTGCTGGGGGCCGCCATTATTGTCCTGATGCTGGGATTGATGGTGTTCTCGCCCTGGCTGGTGCCCCACGATCCGAATGCCATCAGTTTGACCGACCGTCTTCAGCCGCCCAGTGCTGCGCACTGGTTTGGCACCGATGAAGTCGGCCGGGATCTGTTTAGTCGCGTGCTGGTCGGCAGCCAGCAGTCTGTCGCGGCCGGACTGGCCGTGGTGTTGCTGGCGGGCATCAGCGGTTCATTACTGGGCTGTCTGTCCGGTGTTCTGGGCGGTCGCAGCGATGCGCTCATTATGCGCCTGATGGACATCATGCTGTCTATCCCTTCGCTGGTGCTGACCATGGCGCTGGCCGCGGCGCTGGGACCGAGCCTGTTTAACGCCATGCTCGCCATCGCCATTGTGCGTATTCCTTTTTACGTCCGGCTGGCACGCGGTCAGACGTTGATTGTCAGACAGCATACCTTTGTCGAAGCCGCTAAAACCTTTGGTGCCTCGCGCTGGCATCTGATTAGCTGGCATATCCTGCGTAATGCACTACCGCCGCTGGTGGTACAGGCCTCGCTGGATATCGGCAGCGCCATTCTGATGGCCGCGACGCTGGGCTTCATTGGCTTAGGCGCGCAGCAACCGACCGCTGAATGGGGCGCGATGGTAGCGAACGGGCGCAACTACGTGCTGGACCAGTGGTGGTACTGCACCTTCCCCGGCGCGGCGATCTTAATCACCGCCGTTGGATTCAATTTGTTTGGCGATGGGATTCAGGATCTGCTGGATCCGAAAGCAGGAGGACGTCACTGATGCAAGAGAGAATCCTGACGATTGAGGATTTACGCCTCAGTTTCCCGGTCTATCAGGGCGAGGTGAATGTGCTGAACAATGTGTCCATGCACATTAACCGTGGTGAAATTGTCGGCGTAGTCGGGGAATCCGGTTCGGGGAAATCGGTCACCGCCATGCTGGCGATGCGGCTGATTCCCGAACACAGCTATCAGATCAAAAGCGGCAAACTGGAACTGGCGGGACAGAATGTCCTGACCGCCAGTGAGGCCGCGATGCGTAAAATGCGCGGCAATCGCGTTGCCATGATCTTTCAGGAACCCATGACCGCCCTGAATCCCACTCGCCGCATCGGCAAGCAGATGGTGGATGTCATTCGACAACATCGTCCCGTGTCAGCCCGTGAGGCCAACGCACGGGCGCTTGCGCTGTTGGGCGATATGCAAATCGCGGACGCAAAGAACGTGATGGCGCGCTATCCCTTCGAGCTTTCTGGCGGTATGCGTCAGCGCGTCATGATCGCCCTGGCCTTTTCCTGTGAACCCGATCTGCTGATTGCCGATGAACCCACGACCGCGCTGGATGTCACCGTACAGCGTCAGGTACTGCGCCTGTTAAAACAAAAAGCGGAGGCAACGGGCACGGCGGTGCTGTTTATCAGCCACGATATGGCGGTGGTTTCGCAGTTGTGCGACCGGATTTACGTCATGTACGCCGGCGCAGTCATTGAAAGCGGCATGACGGAAACCGTCCTGCATTCACCGAGCCATCCCTATTCCATTGGCCTGCTTGCCTGCTCGCCCGATGCCAGCGAACCGCGCGCCCCGTTGGCGTCCATTTCCGGCACCGTCCCCAACCTGACCTGCCTGCCCTCGGGCTGTGCGTTTCGCGAGCGCTGCTTCGCGGCAGGCGAACGCTGCACCCGCGCACCACGTTTACAGGCAACGGGCAACGCTGCCCAGCAGGTGGCCTGCTGGTATCCACAACAGGAGACGCGCCATGTCTGATGCTCTGCTCACGCTACAAAACGTACACGTTGCCTTTCCTGCGAAGAAGAACTGGCGTGGCAAAGTGACGGAACGGGTTCATGCACTGAATGGCCTGGATATCCAGGTCAGACAGGGCGAAACGCTGGGCATTGTCGGTGAATCCGGTTGCGGCAAAAGCACCCTGGCGAAACTGTTGATGGGCATGCTGAGTCCGACAACGGGTCAGCTTGACCTGGCCACCGCCGCTGGCGGAGGCCGGGAACGTCGCATGCAAATGGTCTTTCAGGATCCGCTCTCGTCACTGGATCCCCGCCTGCCGGTCTGGCGTATCATGACCGAACCGGTCTGGATTCAGTCACGCGCGTCAGAAAAAACGCGACGCGCCCTGGCTGACTCCCTGGCCCGTCAGGTGGGGATTCGCCCGGAATACCTGGACCGTCCACCACATGCGTTTTCCGGCGGTCAGCGTCAACGCATTGCCATCGCCCGGGCACTGTCCTCCCAACCCGACATCATTGTGCTGGATGAACCTACCTCGGCACTGGATATTTCTGTCCAGGCGCAGATTCTGAACCTGCTGGTGGAACTGCAACAGCAGTACAATCTGACGTATATCCTGATCTCTCACAACGTCTCGGTCGTCCGTCACATGAGCGATCGCGTTGCGGTCATGTATCTGGGCCAGATTGTCGAACTGGGCGCGGCTCAGCACGTTCTCGATTCGCCTCAGCATCCCTATACGCAATTGCTGATGGACTCTGTGCCACGCATTGGCGCGCCGCTGGAGGGGGCTCCCGTCAACACCGAACTACCGGGTAACCGCCACCTGCCAACCGGCTGTTTCTTTCGCGATCGCTGTCCGCTGGCAACAAGTGGCTGTGCCACGCCTCAGCCTTTGCGCGTTCAGGATGACGGGCGGGCGGTCAGGTGCTGGCTGGCCCATAACCTTATGCATGCCTGATTCACAACACATCAAGCGGGTGGCGCAACGCGACCACCTTTTAACGATCACTCTTTCAGGAAGACATTGCGATGAAAATCATTGTGCTTGGCAGCGGCGTGGTGGGCGTCACCACCGCCTGGTATCTGCAGCAGGCAGGGCATCAGGTCACCGTGATCGAACGCGAAGCGGGCCCGGCATTAGGTACCAGCGCCGCCAACGCCGGTCAGATCTCGCCTGGCTACGCCGCGCCCTGGGCCGCACCAGGCGTGCCGCTTAAAGCGGTGAAGTGGATGGTGCAGCGCCATGCGCCCCTTTCGGTACGGCCGGATGGATCTCGCTTCCAGCTGGCCTGGATGATGCAGATGCTGAAAAACTGCAATCCTCACAGCTATGCCGTCAATAAAGCCAGGATGGTCAGACTGGCAGAGTACAGCCGTGACTGCATCAGTGCGCTGCGGGCCAGCACAGGAATTGAATATGAAGGACGCCAGGGCGGCACCCTGCAGCTGTTTCGCACAGAACAGCAGTTTGAAAACGCAGCGCGTGATATTGCCGTGCTGCAGGAGGCTGGCGTGCCGTATCAACTGCTTGAAGCCGACCAGCTGGCGACCGTCGAACCTGCACTGGCTGACGTAAAGCACAAGTTGACGGGAGGTTTACGGTTGCCTAACGATGAGACTGGCGATTGCCAGCTGTTTACCCAGCGACTTGCCGCCCTGGCGCGCGATGCCGGCGTCACGTTCCGCTTTAACACGCAGGTGGATGCGCTACTGAGCGAAGGTGACAGGATCAGGGGGATTGTCTGTGGCGATCAGACGCTGACGGCAGACGGGTACGTTATGGCATTTGGCGCTTACTCTACCCAGTTGCTTCGACCACTGATGTACATTCCGGTGTATCCGCTGAAAGGCTATTCCCTGACGATTCCCCTCGCCGATGAGGCCGGTGCCCCGGTTTCCACGGTACTGGATGAAACCTATAAAATTGCCATCACGCGTTTTGATAATCGCATCCGCGTCGGCGGTATGGCGGAAATCGTGGGATACAGCAAAACCCTGCTGCCCGCGAGACGGCAAACGCTTGAGATGGTGGTAAACGACCTTTATCCCCGTGGCGGCCGCGTTGAGCAGGCGACCTTCTGGACCGGATTACGTCCGATGACGCCTGACGGCACGCCGATTGTCGGTCATACACATTTCACCAACCTGTGGCTGAACACCGGACATGGCACGCTGGGCTGGACGATGGCCTGCGGATCCGGCCAGCTGTTAAGTGATGTCATTTCAAGCAAACAGCCCGAGATTGCGCACGCAGACTATGCGGTTTCGCGCTATGCCTGAGCGCGTCACTGATGGCGAAGCTCGTTACACGGCCTGCGCGCAAGCCCAGGCCGAGCTCCAGGCCCACTGGAAATTATAGCCTCCCAGCCAGCCGGTCACGTCAACGACCTCACCGATAAAATAGAGTCCCGGCACGTCACGTGCTTCCATTGTTTTAGAGGACAGCTGAGTCGTATCCACACCGCCCAGCGTGACTTCAGCGGTACGGTAACCCTCCGTGCCGTTGGGCTGCACCTGCCAGTTGTGCAACGTCTGCACCAGCGCTGACTGCTGCTTGCTGTTCAGCTGCTTCAGCGTGACATCCGGCACCACCTG
Organism: Pantoea sp. SGAir0183; assembly: GCF_043545505.1. NCBI lineage: Bacteria > Pseudomonadati > Pseudomonadota > Gammaproteobacteria > Enterobacterales > Erwiniaceae > Pantoea > Pantoea sp. SGAir0183. Next base: position 289,949 of record NZ_CP028053.1, on the reverse strand, counting down.
CATTTCCTGTAAAATTTCGACCAGGCGCTTAGGCAGAATTTTCGCCAGACTGTTTTTCAGACTCAGATTCGGGTGCGCGTCACGCTGAATCGTGAGGAACGCATCCAGCGGCGTGGCAGGCGAGAGATTGACCGAGATAAACTCACCCGGCTGCCAGTAGCTGGAAATCTGCAAGACCGCCGGGCCGGACAGGCCACGATGGGTAAACAGCATCGCCTCTTTGAAGACGGTGCCGTCTTTCGCTTCGATGGTCGTGTCCAGCGCCACACCGGACAGTGTCTGCAGTTGTTCAAGCAGGGGTTTATGCAGCGTAAAGGGCACCAGGGCGGCACGGGTTGGCAACACCGTTAACCCAAACTGCTCGGCCACTTTATAGCCAAACGGTGACGCGCCCAGGCCCGGCATGGAAAGCCCGCCGCTGGCGATGACCAGCTTCTCTGCCTGTACACTGCTGCCGTTGAGCTGCAGGACGTAGCCCGCTTCATCGAGGGTTACACTCAGGATTTCGCTGCGCAAACGCAGGGTCACGCGCCCCTTTTCACACTCGGCGAGCAGGAGATCGACCATCTGCTGCGCAGACTCATCGCAAAACAGTTGCCCCAGCGTTTTCTCGTGCCAGGCAATGCCGTGACGATTCACCAGATCGATAAAATCCCATTGGGTATAACGCGCCAGCGCTGACTTACAGAAATGGGGATTGTTCGACAGGTAGGCGGCCGGTTCGGTATAGAGATTGGTGAAATTACAGCGCCCGCCGCCTGACATTAAAATCTTGCGGCCCGGCTTTTTGCCGTTATCCAGCAGTAATACGCGGCGACCGCGCTGTCCAGCCTGCGCGGCACAAAAAAGCCCCGCGGCCCCTGCTCCAATCACGATAACGTCAAACTGTTCCACTGCCATTGTCCACCTGATAAAAGAGGGGCAGATTGTAGTGATCTGCCTGCGTTGATGCCAGTGTCAAAAAATTGCCGCAATTATGTCATAATGTAACTTTATAATTTTTAAGGAATTTACGCCTTTAAGCTTCCAAAATTGACACTTTTAAGCCGGTTCAGGTCTATATTTTCCTTTCCCAGACCACATATTGTCGCGGATAATGCGCCGCGTTCATGTCCTCCAAAATGGCGTAACGTCTATGCTACATCTGTTTGCTGGTCTCGATCTTAGCACCGGCCTGTTACTGGTTCTTGCTCTGCTGTTTGTATTGTTTTACGAAGCAATTAACGGCTTCCATGATACGGCCAACGCGGTTGCGACGGTCATCTATACACGCGCTATGCGTGCTCAGCTTGCTGTGTTAATGGCTGGGGTATTCAATTTCTTTGGCGTGCTGCTCGGCGGATTAAGCGTGGCTTACGCCATCGTGCATATGCTCCCGACCGATCTGCTGCTCAATGTTGGCTCCGCTCACGGTCTTGCTATGGTCTTCTCCATGCTGCTGGCCGCGATTATCTGGAACCTGGGAACGTGGTATTTAGGGCTTCCGGCCTCCAGTTCTCACACCCTGATCGGCGCGATTATCGGTATTGGCCTGACCAATGCGTTAATGAGCGGGACATCGGTGGTGGATGCGCTTAACATTCCGAAAGTGCTGAATATCTTCCTGTCGCTCATTCTCTCCCCCATTGTCGGTCTGGTGATTGCGGGCAGCCTGATTTTCCTTCTGCGCCGTTACTGGAGCAACACTAAAAAGCGTGCACGGATTCATATGACGCCCGCTGACCGTGAGAAGATTGACGGCAAGAAAAAACCGCCTTTCTGGACCCGTACCGCCCTGATTATCTCCGCCATTGGCGTCAGTTATTCACATGGTGCTAACGACGGGCAAAAAGGCATTGGTCTGATTATGCTGGTCCTGATTGGCGTTGCGCCAGCGGGCTTTGTGGTCAATATGAACGCGTCGGGTTACGACATCACGCGAACGCGCGATGCTGTGAATCACCTGGAACAGTATTACCAGCAGCACAGCGAATCACTGACCCATATTATCCAGATGGCACCGCCTAAGCTGCCCACGCCGGAAGAAGTCGAACCCACCAGTCCCAAAGAGTTTCACTGCGACAGTGCGCGTGCGCTTCAGGCCGTGCAGCGTGCGCAGGTGCTTCTGAACAATCTGCAAAACTACAACGACTTGTCGGTTGAGCAACGCAGCCAGATGCGTCGCCTCTTGTTGTGTATTTCCGATACGGCCGATAAAGCGGCGAAGCTGCCGGAAACCTCGCCAGAGGATAAACGCTTCCTGGGCAAGCTCAAAGGCGACCTGCTGAACACCATTGAGTACGCGCCGGTGTGGATTATCATGGCGGTCGCACTGGCATTGGGAATCGGCACGATGATTGGCTGGCGCCGTGTGGCCACCACCATCGGTGAGAAAATCGGTAAAAAAGGCATGACGTATGCGCAGGGCATGTCGGCGCAGGTTACTGCCGCAGTGTCCATAGGGATTGCCAGCTACACCGGCATGCCGGTTTCCACGACCCACATCCTCTCGTCTTCCGTGGCCGGCACCATGCTGGTCGACGGTGGCGGACTGCAGAGTAAAACGATCAAAAACATCGCCATGGCCTGGGTTTTCACCCTGCCGGTCTGTATTTTGTTATCAGGTTCACTCTACTGGATAGCGCTGAAGCTCATCTGAGTAAGCAGCACATCAGGGCGACTTCGGTCGCCCTTTTTAATGCCAGATAGCCAGGGCGATCAAACTGATAATGACTAATCCGCACAGCGAACTGGTCAACAAAAACAAGCCTCTTACCCGCTCACACCGGCGAATAAATTCGTCATCATGATGATCAAGATAGCGCCTTGCCCAGATATAGCGGACCAGCCGCACCTGCTTGCCAGGCTGACCATGGGAGGTGAAAAAACCCGCGCCGTCAACATATTGGTATAAGAGGGGATCGCAACCCCGCAGAACCACCAGCAGCGCACGCAACGAAGAGAAATAGCGCGCCATATTTACAAGGCATACCACACAAAGAGCCCAAAAAAGCGCGATAGTGCTGATCATGTCACCCTCCTTACCGGCACCGCAGAACAGTGCAAAACGCGCACCATGCTGAACAGTCCCTGCAGAATTTGCCAACAACCTCGTTAAGCGATTTGTAGTTTTATTTTTGAATCATCAGAAAAGTAACAGCCATGTGATCAAGGCTGCTTTTTTTAGTTTAGGAGAAATGTTCAATTTTTTACCAGCGAGGATTTTCGTTTTATACGAGTAAAAATCGTTCATCATTGATCTTATTCACAAGCCAGACGGCTTCAGAAGCATTTGTTAACACACAGGGCTATACTTTCAGGTATAACAACAGCATTGCCTGTATTGCAGGTTACCCAATTTGGTGGCGCTCATCGCCCGTTCGCGCAATGGATTTCGCAGCTGTGACGCGTCTGGAAACCGCTGCCATTCTGAATCTCGTGGAAGGAGTTATATCATGGCTTATAAACATATCCTGATTGCAGTCGATCTTTCGCCAGAAAGTCAGTTATTAGTGGATAAAGCTGTCTCGCTCGCGCGCCCTTACGACGCCAAAATTTCGCTGATTCATGTCGATGTGAATTACTCTGATCTGTACACCGGCCTGATTGACGTCAACCTGGGCGATATGCAAAAGCGGATTTCTGAAGAAACCCATCTGGCGCTGAAAAATCTGTCAGATGCAGCGGGCTATCCCATCACCGAAACCCTGAGCGGCAGTGGCGATCTGGGCCAGGTGCTGGTCGATGCGATTAAAAAATACGACGTGGACATGGTGGTGTGCGGTCATCATCAGGACTTCTGGAGCAAGCTGATGTCATCAGCGCGTCAGTTGATCAACACCGTGCATATCGACATGTTGATCGTGCCACTGCGCGACGAGGATGACGAATAACCCGCACGAAAAAAGCCGGGGCGGTTGACGTGAAGGAACGTCGTCGCCGACCGGCTTGACATGACTACTCCGCGAGCGGCGGATAGATATCGAAGCGGTGGCTTTTCGTGACCACCGCAGACTGCGTAACGACACCGGCCAGCGGTGGCGCATAATCAGGACGTTTCACCACGATACGCTTCTTTGCCAGACGGCGGGCCGGTTCCAGCAAGGCATCCGCATCCTCATCCGCGCCGACTAATGACTGAAACACCCGCATCTCTTTTTTCACCATGGCGCTTTTTTGTCGATGGGGATACATAGGATCGAGATAAACCACATCTGGCGGTGGCGCAATATCGGTGAGTGCCTGAATACTGGAGGCATGAATCAGTGAAAGACGCTCACGCAGCCAGCCACCAATTTCCGCATCCTGATAGCCACGCGCCAGCCCGTCTTCCAGCAGTGCCGCCACCACGGGATGCCGTTCCAGCATGCGCACCCGACAGCCTAAGGCCGCCAGCACAAACGCATCGCGCCCTAACCCGGCGGTCGCATCCACCACATCGGGCAGGTAACTGCCTTTAATGCCGACCGCTTTTGCTACCGCTTCGCCACGGCCACCGCCAAAACGCCGGCGATGCGCCATGGCACCGGAAACAAAATCCACGAAGATGCCGCCCAGTTTAGGCTCATCCCGCTTACGCAGTTCAAGATGCGTTGCGGTCTTTACCAGCGCCAGCACCGCATCGTCACAATGCGTCAGTTGCCAGCGTTCGGCCAAAACAGATAAGGCGCCGTCACCGGCGCCTGTTTCATCAAACAAACAAATTTTCACGTACGGCTTATCCCTGAATACCGTAGTGTTCCAGCATGGCATCCAGCTGAGGCTCACGGCCACGGAAGCGTTTAAACAGCTCCATCGGTTCTTCCGAACCGCCGCGCGTCAGAATGTTGTCGAGGAAGGACTGACCGGTTTCGCGGTTAAAAATGCCCTCTTCTTCAAAACGTGAATACGCATCCGCCGCCAGTACATCGGCCCACAGATAGCTGTAATAACCCGCTGCGTAACCGCCCGCGAAGATATGGCTGAATGCATGCGGGAAGCGGCCCCATTCCGGGCTGGGGACCACGGCGACTTTGCTTTTCACTTCGCGCAGCGTCTCCAGGATCTGTGCGCCTTTTTCTGGGTTGAATTCAGTATGCAGACGGAAATCGAACAGACCGAACTCCAGCTGGCGCAGGATGAACAACGCCGCCTGGTAATTTTTCGCTGCCAGCATCTTATTCAGCAGGTCTTCAGGCAGTGGCTCGCCGGTTTCGTAGTGCCCGGAAATAAACGCCAGCGCCTCTGGCTCCCAGCACCAGTTCTCCATGAACTGACTTGGCAGTTCCACCGCATCCCATGGCACACCGTTAATGCCTGACACGCCAGCCGCCTCAACGCGGGTCAGCATGTGGTGCAGGCCGTGACCAAACTCATGGAACAGGGTGATCACTTCGTCGTGCGTGAACAGCGCCGGTTTACCACTGACGGGACGGTTAAAGTTACAGGTCAGGTAAGCGACCGGTTTTTGCAGGCTGCCATCGGCTTTACGCATCTGCCCAACGCAGTCATCCATCCACGCGCCGCCACGCTTATGCTCACGCGCATACAGGTCAAGGTAGAAGCTGCCGCGCAGCTCGCCACTTTCATCAAACAGATCGAAGAAACGCACATCCGGATGATAAACATCCACATCCGTCCGCTCTTTGGCGGTGATGCCATAGATGCGTTTGACGACTTCAAACAGGCCAGACACCGCACGGGATTCCGGGAAGTAAGGACGCAGTTGCTCATCACTAATGGTGTAGAGGTGCTGTTTCTGTTTTTCGCCATAGTAGGTCAGATCCCAGGGATTCATGGTCTCCACGCCGTACTCTTTCTTCGCGAAAGCACGCAACTGCGCCAGCTCTTTCTCGCCCTGTGGACGTGCGCGGTCGGCCAGATCGTTCAGGAAATCGATCACCTGAGCAGGGCTTTGCGCCATTTTGGTTGCCAGCGATTTATCCGCGAAGGAGTCGAAACCCAGCAGTTGAGCCAGTTCGTGGCGCAGAGCCAGCTCCTCGGCCATAATCGGGCCGTTATCCCATTTGCCCGCATTAGGGCCTTGATCGGAGGCGCGGGTGGAATAAGCACGGTACATTTCTTCACGCAACGCGGCGTTATCACAGTAGGTCATCACCGGCAGGTAGCTGGGAATATCCAGCGTCAGCAACCAGCCTTCCTGACCTTTGGCTTCAGCCTGCGCTTTCGCTGCGGCCAGTGCGCTCTCCGGCATGCCCGACAGTTCGCTTTCGTCAGTGATCAGCTTGCTCCAGCCCATCGTGGCATCCAGCACGTTGTTACTGTAGGCAGAGCCCAGCTCAGACAAACGCGCGGCAATTTCGCCATAGCGCTGCTGCTTGTCTTTTTCCAGACCAATCCCGGACAGTTCAAAGTCACGCAGGGCGTTATCGACGGCTTTCTGCTGCGCCTGATCCAGCGTGCGGTAATGACTGCTTTCCTTTAAATCCCGGTAAGCCTGATAGAGCCCTTCGTGCTGACCAACCCAGGTACTGTACTCAGACAGCAGCGGCAGCGTTTGCTCGTAGGCTTCACGCAGTTCCGGGCTGTTTTTAACCGAGTTCAGATGGCTGACCGGCGAAAAAATACGGCTCAGGCGATCGTCGGCTTCTGCCAGCGGCTGGACAAGATTATCCCAGGTGTAAGGTGCGCCGTGCGCTACCACTTTTTCCACCATCGCCCGGCATTCATTTAAAACGTCGGTCACGGCAGGCACCACGTGCTCAGGCTTGATCGCCGAAAACGGGGGAAGCGTGAACGAGGTGAGTAACGGATTAGTCATAGCGCAGTCCTTTAACAATGTGTGGGGCGCGATGAATCGCGCAACGCAATCTTATTAACATGCGGTCTGGAATGCTGAAAATCAATGGTGTAACCGGTCATGAATAGCAGAATAGCGCCAGGCTGGCCTTCCGCCGGCGTTTGGATTAACCATAGCAGAGGATAAAACAGGCTAACACACCGATGGCGCAGAAGGTTTACCCTGTAATCCAGGGCCAGAGGCCCGCTGCCGTGCGCGAAATGCCAGCAATTATTCTTATCTGTCGTTATAATCGGGCCAACTTGATTATTTTTAGCTTCAACCGCGGACATACCCTTTTTTATGTTGAGTTATCGCCACAGTTTTCACGCTGGCAACCATGCCGACGTGCTTAAGCACACCGTACAGAGCCTCATCATCACTGCGTTAAAAGAGAAAGAAAAACCATTTCTCTATCTGGATACGCACGCCGGTGCAGGACGTTATCAACTCAGCGGCGAGCACGCAGAGCGCACGGGTGAATATCTGGAAGGCATCGGACGCATCTGGCAACAACCGGACGCGCCCGCCCTGCTGCAACCCTATTTCGATGCGATTCATGCCCTGAACCGTAACGGCACGCTGCGCTACTATCCTGGCTCTCCGCTAATCGCCCGCCATCTGCTGCGCCCTGAAGATAAGATTCAGCTGACCGAGCTGCATTCCAGCGATTATCCGCTGCTGCGTACCGAGTTCAGCAAAGACAGTCGCGCGCGCGTTGAAAGGGCCGATGGCTATCAGCAGCTAAAAGCGAAGCTGCCACCGCTGTCACGTCGTGGACTGATACTGATTGATCCGCCTTACGAAATGAAAAGTGATTACCAGGCCGTTGTAAAAGGCATTCAGGAAGGTCACAAACGTTTCGGTACCGGTATTTATGCGCTGTGGTACCCGGTCGTCTTGCGTCAGCAAATCAAACATATGCTGCGCGAGCTGGAGGCCACGGGCATCCGTAATATCCTGCAGATTGAGCTGGCCGTGCGCCCCGATAGCGATCAGCGTGGCATGACCGCGTCCGGCATGATTGTCATCAATCCCCCGTGGAAGCTGGCCGATCAGATGAACACGCTGCTGCCGTGGCTGCATCAGAAACTGGTGCCAACCGGCACAGGCCATTTCAGCGTTAACCAAATCGTACCTGAATAATTCCTTTCCCAGCTTAACGTCGCCGCGCACAGCACGGCGGCGTTGAACGTAGGTCATTTTTATGTGGATCATCCTGGCGGGCGCGCTGGCCGCCCTGCAACCGGCGAAACGCCTTTCTCTGTTATTGCTCGCGCTGGCAACGGCGCTGGGCGTTTATCAAAACGTCCTCGACTGGCCCGTTACCTTTGTGTTTGCGGCTGTCGCTGCCCTGGTCGCGTTTCGTATCTACGATCGCCGGAGTCGGCGATGGCAGATCGTCAGCGAAGCCCTTCTGGTGTTGATTGCGCTGGCGCTGATGCTGCACCTTATTCCGGGATTCAATAATCCCCCGCAGGTCGAGGCGGTTAAGGTCGGTGCCCGCAGCGTACCTTTCTCATTTTCCTTTAATTTCGATAAAGCGCTGATTCCTTTTCTGCTGCTGGCCTGTCTGCCGACGCTGTTCAACGCAGAGGCGCATCCGCCGCGCTCGCCGGCCTGGTGGCTCGCGCCTGTCGCCGCCGTGCCGCTGCTGTTGGGCAGCGCCGTGTTGCTGGGCGGCCTTGCCGTCGAAACGCACCTTCCGGACTGGCTGGGGGCGTTTGCGCTGGCCAATCTGTTTTTTGTCTCACTGGCCGAAGAGGCGTTTTTCCGGGGTTATCTCCAGCAGCGCCTGCGCCAGAAATGGGGCGGCGTGATCGCCCTGCTGATAACGGCACTGCTGTTTGGTCTGGCCCATGCATCTGGCGGCGTGCTGCTGATGATCTTTGCCGCGCTGGCCGGACTGATTTATGGTCTGGTCTGGCACTGGAGCGGCCGCCTGTGGCTGGCGACCGCGTTCCATTTTGCACTCAACATGGTCCACCTGCTGTTCTTTACTTACCCTGCGCTGGCGCACTGATCCCTACAGCGTGAAGACCGCCAGGTCGTGCGCCATCTCGGTGTCAGGGAAAATGCGCTGGCATTCTGCCAGCAGGCGCGCCATGTCCCGGGCGAGATAACGCGAACTAAAATGGGTGGCAATCAGGCGCTTTGCTCCGGCCTGCTTTGCCACCGTCGCAGCCTGTAAGGTGGTAGAGTGACCGCGCCCGTTGGCTTTTTCAGCCAGCGCCTCTTCCAGCGTGGTTTCATGCACCATCACATCAACGTCCGCCGCCAGCTGTAGCGCGACGTCAGTGGGCGCAGTATCTCCAAAAATGGCCAGCGTTTTGCCTTTCACTGGCGGCCCAAGATACTCAGCGCCGTTAACGGTACGCCCGTCTTCCAGCGTAATCGTGTCGCCCTGCTTTAACTGCTGATACCAGGGACCGCGCGGTACGCCCTCTGCTTTCAGGCGAGGCGCATCCAGAAAACCGGGTTTGTCATGCTGCTCAATGCGATAGCCAAAGCAGGCAATGGTGTGATTCATCGGCCAGGCGGTCACGCGAAATTCGCCATCATCCAGTACCTCACCCGCGGCGATCTCAACGATCTCCAGCGGGTAATCGGTATACGAGCTGGACAGCGACAGTGCCGTTTCAACGAAAGCTTTCAGCCCTGCTGGACCGTAAACCGTCATTGGCGTGGTTAACCCCGCCATCGAGCGACTGGTAAGCAGGCCCGGCAGCCCAAAAATATGGTCGCCATGAAGATGGGTGATAAAGATTTTATCGAGTTTGCCAGGCTTCAGGTCTGAGCGCATAAACTGGAGTTGTGTGCCCTCACCGCAGTCAAACAGCCAGGTGGCGCCGCTTTTGTCGCGGGTAAACGCGATGGCAGTGACATTGCGTTGCAGACTCGGCGCGCCCCCGCCGGTGCCAAGAAAAGTCAGGTACATGCTATGCTTCCCTGTAAATAATGAAACGATAAGGCCTGTTACAATCATAGGCGCAATTTTTGCGACGCCGTACCCTGCGGCGTTACACTCTCTATCACTTTCCCAGTAACCGGATGAGACTTCCATGACCCGACATTATGACTATCTCGCCATCGGCGGCGGCAGCGGCGGTATCGCTTCAATTAACCGTGCAGCAAGCTATGGCCAGACGTGCGCCCTGATTGAAGCCAAAGCGCTGGGCGGAACCTGTGTCAACGTCGGCTGCGTGCCGAAAAAAGTAATGTGGCACGCCGCACAAATTGCCGAGGCCATTCATCTTTACGGGCCGGATTATGGTTTTGATACCACCGTTAATCGCTTTGACTGGGGCACGCTGGTGAAAAACCGTAGCGCCTATATCGATCGTATTCACCAATCATACGACAATGTTCTGGGGAAAAATAAGGTCGATGTGATCCACGGTTTTGCCCGTTTTATTGATGCCCATACCGTTGAGGTGAATGGCGAAACGATCACCGCCGATCATATTTTGATTGCTACGGGCGGACGCCCAAGTCATCCCGACATTCCCGGCGCGGAATACGGGATTGATTCTGACGGCTTCTTTGAGCTGGATGCCCTGCCAAAACGTACCGCCGTGGTCGGCGCGGGCTATATCGCCGTTGAGCTGGCGGGCGTGGTAAACGCATTAGGTTCAGAAACCCATCTGTTTGTTCGCAAACATGCGCCACTACGCAATTTTGATCCGCTAATTACGGATACGCTGGTTGAGGTGATGAATGCGGAAGGCCCAACGCTGCATACGCAGGCGACGCCAAAAGCGGTAGTAAAAAATGCCGATGGCAGCCTGACGCTGCAGCTGGAAGATGGCAGTGAATACACGGTTGATTGCCTGGTCTGGGCGATTGGACGCGTTCCTGAAACCGACGGCCTGAATATTCAGGCAGCGGGTGTGGCGCTGGACGAGAAAGGCTACATCAAGGTCGATAAATTCCAGAACACCAACGTGCCTGGCGTTTATGCCGTCGGCGATAACACCGGTGCCGTCGAACTGACGCCGGTCGCCGTCGCGGCGGGCCGTCGCCTGTCAGAGCGTTTGTTCAATAACAAACCGGATGAGCATCTGGACTACCGCAATATCCCGACTGTGGTGTTCAGCCATCCCCCCATCGGCACGGTGGGCCTGACAGAGCCGCAGGCGCGCGAACAGTACGGTGATGACCAGGTGAAAGTCTACAAGTCCGCCTTTACCGCGATGTACACCGCCGTCACGCAGCATCGCCAGCCGTGCCGCATGAAACTCGTCTGCGTCGGTCCGGAGGAAAAAATCGTCGGCATTCATGGCATTGGCAGTGGTATGGACGAAATGCTGCAGGGCTTTGCGGTTGCGTTAAAAATGGGCGCGACCAAAAAAGACTTTGATAATACCGTGGCGATTCACCCGACGGCGGCGGAAGAGTTTGTCACCATGCGCTAACCCGTTCCTCTCTGCTGCCGACAGACAGCAGAGAGACCACCGCTCGCTGGCCTTCGCGCCAGTGAGCGATTTATCAGTTGAAATAGGTCTCCCGCAGCGGCGTCAACGCCGCACCGAGTGCCGAGCTGTCGCCCTCAATAGTGCTCAGCAGAATATCCGGATACTCCGCCGAAATATTCCAGCGTTTGCCCGAACTGACCCGGGGCATGGCTAAAAACATTTCGCCCAGCTTACGGGGCAATTCGCCGCCTAAAATAATGGCACCGGGATCGATAACGGCATTCAGGGCATCCATGGCCCGATGTAAATTGGGCGTGACTTCGTTGACCCATTGCCGGGCAATGGGCCAGTCCGGATCGAATTTATTATTCAGATCGCGAATGTTGTGAATTTCAATACCGCCGTTGCGCAGTCGATCAATTAAGATCCCCAGCGCAGGACGCAGTTTGCCCTCTTCCGGCGAAAAAATCCGGCTGATCTCGCCCGCATTGCCAAAAGCACCCTGAAACGGTTTGCCGTTAATGACAATGCCGCCACCAAAGCCGTAATTAAAAGAGAGGTAGCCGAAGGTCTCGTAGTGCAGGCCCGCGCCCAAAAAAGCTTCTGCATGCGCGGCCGTCGTGGCGTTATTTTCAATCCAGACGGGCCGGTCAAACAGCGTCATAATTTCACGGCGCAGATCAATGCCCATCCAGTTTTTCAGCGGTTCTGGCGGATTAAAATATTTCCGGGAGTCATACAGAAAGCCCGCCATGCTGTATCCGACGCCACACACTTTTTCTGACGAAATACCAATATGTTTTAAGGTATCCAGATAATGGCGTTTGAGATCCAGCAGCGTTCGGGCAGGATTGCCGGGCAGCGTGTCCAGCACGCAGTATTCGATAATATCGCCGCGGAAATTAATCAGGCTTGCCGCCACGCTGTCAGAGTTAATGGAAATACCGTAACTGTAACGTGCGTCCGGATTCAGGGATAACGACGGGCTGGGCTTACCCCTTCCCTGTGAGGGCGATTCCCCCAGGCTGAGAAAACCGTTTTCGGTCAGTGTATCAACAATACGGTGAACCGATGACTGATTCAGAATCGTTTGTGAAACCAGCGAGGAGCGGGAAATGCCGTGATTGCGGCGAACAAGCTCAAGAATAAGTTTTTCACTGCGATTAAGTTCGACTTCATCACGACCTGAATATCCATGAACCACCACGTTATCCTCACCGTTTTAATGACAGGTTCTGTTATACCCTAGCACGCTTTTATGCATTCCGAATAGTCATGCGCCTGACCTTTACGTGCTGTGTGAACATGCTGATTCAGGACGATATTCCTAAAAAAAATCGCATCACCAAATCATCATAATACTGACACAAAACAGGCCGACACTCTAATTTCATGCGTAAAGCATTATATTAAATCAGCGTTTCCCGTTGCTGAGTCATTGTGCAGCACAAGGTAAACGAACGAGCTCAGGACCTTCCACAAAATGAACGGATTAAGAATGGATACGCGCGTAAAGGTGATTGAACGTATTGCTCAAGAGGCATCACAGCTGGCGCTGGATTATTTCAGGCAGCTCAGTGAATTAGAAATCTGCGAAAAAAGGCCCCAGGATGTGTTCAGTGAAGCAGATCAGGAGGTTGAGAAGCTGATTCGTCAACGTCTGGCGCAATATTTCCCCAATGAACGCGTCATTGGCGAAGAGCAAGGCGGCGAACTCAGTGACCGTTACTGGTCGGTCGATCCGATTGATGGCACCAGTAACTTTCTCCGTGGCTCGTCGTTATGGGGCATTTCTGTCGGTTATGTCATCGACGGCGAACCGGTCATCGGGGTGATTGTTCATCCGGTGTTAAACATCATGCTGAGCGGGGGCAAGGAGGCCGGCATTTATTTTAACGGCCAGCCTTTTACGCGACCCGAAATCGCCCAGGGACTCAAAACCGTTGCCATTGGCGACAGTCCTTCATGGGACTTCACCCACCAGCTCTGCATTGAAAAAGCGTACCGGGATACTGGCTGGAATGTGGTGCGCTACCGCTGTGCCACCATCGGTTTAAGCTTTAGTGTGCTGGGCTATGTCGATGGCTATCAGGAGTGCTTCAGCAGTATGTGGGATGTTTCCGCGGGCTATGCCCTATGCAAAGCCGCAGGGCTTGATGCTCATCTGGCCGGGAGCCAGGAAAAAAGTTCAACACATGTGAGTGTTGGCACCGCGGCACTCAATCGCCTTTCCGCCCAGTTTATTCCGCACCCCCGCTTTACCCCCGCCTGAATATCCGTCAGTCCGCGCTCTCTTCCTGCCGTCTTTTCAGGACAGCGTTTCGGCGCTGTCCTCCCCGCTTTTTTCTTCATATGACCGACAAACGTTCTGCCTTCAATATTATTCACTATGCATGATAATAGTTAGCAGAGTAAATGTACGAAATCAAATCACCTCAGTATTATCATGTAAAATATGGGTTTTATAAAATTAATAAATTCTTAACCTGCCTGAAATTGCCTAATTTCGCCGCATCAAATTATTATGCGCATCGCATTAATTAAGATGCACACATTTCTTCAATGACGGGGCAGCCATACGTGAATACGCTTGAAATCAATAATGCCATGCTCAGATTCGACGACTTTGTCGCGCTGGACGGCATTTCACTGAAGGCCGAAAAAGGACAGTTCGTTTCCCTGCTGGGTCCGTCTGGATGTGGCAAAACCACGCTGCTCAAAGTGATTGCGGGCTTTTACAGCCTGGACAGCGGGGAAGTCCTGATTCACCAGCAGGACATGCATCAGGTTAAACCTGAGCACCGCGATACGGCCATGTGCTTTCAGTCCTATGCGCTGTTCCCTCACCTGTCTGTGGCCGAAAACATTGGGTTTGGGCTGAAGCAGAGGAAAATGGCCAAAGCGGAGAGACAGGATCGCGTCACGCAAACCGCCGCTCAGGTCTCGTTAAACGCCCACTTACCGAAGCTGCCTGCGCAGTTATCGGGCGGTCAGCAGCAGCGTGTCGCGCTGGCCAGAGCGCTGGCTGTGCGGCCCGAAATCGTGTTGTTCGACGAACCGCTGTCGAATCTCGACGCCACATTACGCGACAGAGTCCGCCTCGAAATCCGCCAGCTGCAGCGTTCACACGGGTTTACCGCTATCTATGTGACCCATGACCGTGCAGAAGCCCTGTCCATGTCTGACGTCGTCGTGGTTATGAACGCCGGACGCATTGAGCAAACCGGCACCCCTGAAGATATTTATTACTCGCCGGTTAACCGGTTTGTTGCGGGCTTTGTTGGCCAGGCGAATGTGATGAAAGCACATGTCATCGACGGTGACAGTCACACCGGAATGTATCGTGTTTCCTGCGTGCTGGGTGAAATGAACATTCACAGCCCTGTTCCGCCCCTTTCCGACAAGGTATACACCTTCTGGCGTCCGGAAGATGCTCTGCTGAGCGAACAGGAAACCGGTATGAATACCCGTGCTTTCGAAATAGGTGCCGTGAGCTTTCTGGGCAACCTGTCCGAGCTACAGGTTCACCCAAAGGACCATGAAGAGCCGGAATACCAGTGGCATATTCAGTTAGTGGGTAAAAATCACATTCGGGAAGGAGATAGCGTTAATTTTTCCATTGCGCCTGACAGGATTCGCTTTTTGCAGGAAAGCTGGTCATGAAAGTGCACAACCGAAACATAGTCGCCTGGTTACTGGTGCTGCCTGCGGTCGCTCCCGTCGTGCTCACCCTGATTCTGATCGTCGTTATGGCCATCGCGCAATCTGTCGGACTGTTCAACTTTGGCGCGCCTGCGCATTTTACGCTGCAGTACTGGGAAACCATCCTGAACGACAGTCAGCTGTGGCGCGCCACCGGCTATTCCCTGAAAATTGGCGTGGTCAGTGCCGTCCTGTCTGTGGCGCTGGCCCTGCCGCTGGCGCTGTGGCTGAGAAAGCCCTTTCCCGGCTCTGTGCTGATGAGCGGCTTACTGAAAGCCCCGTTGATGGTACACGGGCTGGTCGCCGCCCTGCTGTTCATCAACCTGATTTCCTGGCAGGGCTTTATTAACCTCGGCCTGCTCAAACTGGGCATCATCTCGCAACCCATCCGTATGCAGAATGATCGCTGGGGCATTGGTGTCATTATCCTGCAGGTCTGGAAACAGCTTCCCTATGCCCTGTTGATCATCACCGGCAGCCTGCGCGCTATCGGGGACGAAATCGTTGATGCGGCCCGCGATCTGGGCGCAGGCAAAACCGCCCGCCTTTTACAGATCATTCTGCCCTTATCCATCAAAGCCGTTCAGGTCTCGCTGATCCTGATCTTCATTGGCGCATTGGGCGACTTTTCATTCCAGGTCGTGGCTGGCCCCACCAGCGTTTTCTCCCTGTCGCAATACATGCTGCGCTTTCCGGAAATCAGCGCCCAGGGCTGGAACCTTGCGGCCGTGGTGGCGGTGATATTAATGCTGGCGGCGTTTGTCGGTGCGGTGGTGCTGGCCGGTGTGGCGAAGTGGCTGCAAAAAGTGGGAGAACATAAATGATGAGAGCCAGAAAAAGCATGTCGCCCCTGCGTATCATGATGATGATCCTGATTACCGCACTGTTCATGTTGTGGCTGGTGATCCCCTTTATTCTGACCGTGCTGTGGTCTCTGGTGGATAAAACGCATCCCTGGGCCTGGCCGGATGCCCTGCCGCCCGTGCTTTCCCTGGGCCGCTGGGTCGAAGTCTGGACGACCACGGCCCTGCCGCAGGCGCTGAAGAACAGCTATTTACTGGCGGCAACCGTCTCTGTGCTCACGTTGCTACTGGCCCTGCCAGCGGGCTGGGCGTTTGGCCGGATGTCGTTTACGGGTAAATCCCTGCTACAGAATGCGGTTTTGCTTCCGCTCATCGTGCCCGGCTTTGTGATTGCGCTGTTTTTTTCCATGCTGTTGAACGTAGTGGGCATCCACAGTCGGTTTGTCGGCATTTTACTGGGACATACCATCATCTTAATGCCCTATGCCGTGAGGATTCTGACCCTTTCCTTTTCTCAAATACGTCAGGACACCCTGGATGCCGCCCGCGACATGGGCGCGTCTGTAGTAAATCGTTTTTTAGTTGCCTGCCTGCCAACTATCAGACCCGGCATATTTGCGGCCTTAATTATTGTCTTTACGTTATCCATCGAAGAGTTCGCCATTAGCTTTATTGTCGGCTCGCCGGATTTTATTACCGTACCGACAATTCTTTATTCTTATCTGGGTTACAACTTTATCAGACCTAATGCCGCTGTTATTTCTTTAATGCTGGTCGTGCCGAATGTCATTTTAATGCTGATAGCTGAAAAATTACTGACAAAGAATCCCGTCGCCGCTTTTGCTGGAAAAGGCTGACGGTTATTAACTCGCTTAACTGGGGAAAATCATGTTCAGACGATCTGCCACCTTATTATTACTTGCGTGGGCTTTTTGTACTCAGGCTCAGGATATTACACAAATGGACTGGCAACACATTGTTGACGAGGCTAAAAAAGAAGGGAAATTAACCTGGTACCAATGGTATTACCAGGATCGTCTTAAAGAGCAGGTCAGCCTGTTTGAAAAACAGTACGGTATTGCTGTTACGATCTCTGAAGGTCCGCTGCAAGGCAATATTAATAAACTCATGGCTGACCGGGGACGGGAAACAGGCGATATTGATGTGTTTTCGATTGGCGGAGGCGCATTCGGTACGGTATCGCCTCAGCAAACGTTTTTTGGCCCGATTAATACACTGCTGCCGGAAGGCAAAACCCTGAACTACACCATTGAGGGTACGGACAGTAAAGGTTATGGCGTGGCATTTTGGGGCAATCAGACGGGCCTGGCCTACGATTCGCGCCGCATGAAAGAAAGCGAGTTGCCCCGTACCCTGCCGCAGCTCACCACCTTCCTGCAGACTCATCCTCAGGAGTTTGGCTTTAACGTGGAAAACGGCGGTTCCGGTCCGGCGTTTATTGAATCTGTCACGCGTACGCTGGTGCCTGGCTTTGATTTCACCAAAGGCGATGCGGATGTAAAAAGCCTGACGGCCTTACAACCGGCCTGGAACTGGTTCAAACAACTGCGTCCTGATTACATTATTACCGCCTCTAACGCCGACAGCGTAACGCGACTGGTGAGCGGTGAGTTTCTGCTGGTCCCCGCCTGGGAAGACTATCTGGTGGGCTTAGAAAACCACGGCGAAGTCCCCAAAACCATCCGACTCTATATCCCCGATTTCGGCATGCCCGGCGGCGGAAATATGGTGGCGATTCCCAAGAATGCGCCACACAAAGCGGCAGCATTGCTGTTTATCCACTGGCTGACGCTGCCTACGACACAAAGGCTGTTTCAACAGGTTTATGGCATTACGCCACAAAATAAAGAAGTGAATCGCGATGCTGGTCTGATCAACAGCAAAGAACGTGTTCATGGCACCCAGTTCATGCCTAAACCGCTGGGCGACGAAGTCAGAACCGAATTTTCTAACCAGGTCTTACTTAAGTAAGCCTGTGCTAACCCGACAACAGAAGGTAACGCTGAGCATGCCGACAAAAAAACACCCTGTACGCGTAGTGAATTCCCGCCTGATTGCACATCGTGGTGCGCCTCTGCTGGCACCAGAAAATACACTGCCTTCTTTTCAGGCGGCCGTTGAGCATGGCGCGACGTGGATAGAGGTGGATGTCAAACTGACCAAAGACAGGCACCCGGTCATCATTCACGATGACGCGGTGGATCGGACAACAAATGGCACCGGCTATGTCGCCAATTTAACCCTGGACCAAATCCGGTCGCTGGATGCGGGCGTCTGTTATGGCCACCTGTTCAAAGGCGTTAAAGTCCCTACACTGGCTGAAACCGTGGGATTTGTGCTGGATAAAGGTATTGGCCTTCAGCTGGAGATCAAACCAACGTCAGGTCAGGAAATTGAAACTGCGGAAATTGCCATTACGCAGCTGAAATCGCTGTGGCCTGCGGATGAAAAGAAGCTCTTTATCAGCAGCTTTTCTGAGCTCTCGCTGAAGGTTGCGGAAAGGATCATGCCTGACGTCCCGCGTGGACTGGCCGTGTGCGTTCCTCCCAGCGATCCTGTGGCATTACTGGCCAGAACCGGCTGTCAGATCCTGCACTTCCTGGCGGACTTTGCGACGGATGACGACCTGAAACGCCTGGCCGATTCCGGTATTGAATTTGCGATTGCCACAATTAATGACCCTGCTGTCGCCCGTAAATATTTACACAGTGGCGCGCAAACGATATTGAGCGATATACCTGATTTAGCCATTTAATAATAAATACATTATCAAGGCGTTATGCGCCCTGATAATCAACACCAGGGAAAACCATAAAAATACGGCCACATGATGTAGCCACGTAACGCTTTTAATTATTTCGTCATAACGAAACTGACATTTTTGAACAATGCCGCCTTGTGCGGAAATAAACCTCATGCTTCACCAACATTAAAGGGTAGATGATATGCAACGTAAAATAAAAATATGCGCGCCGCATGCACTGTGTTTGCTGATCTCATTTTCTGCATGCTCCGCTGAAATTTATAATAAAAACGGTAATAAACTTGATCTGTACGGTAAAGTCGATGCGCGTCATGTCTTTTCGGACAATACCGCCGAAGATGGTGATAACTCTTATGCGCGCCTGGGTTTTAAAGGTGAAACCCAAATTAACGATCAGCTGACAGGCTATGGTCAATGGGAATATAACTTCCAGCTGAACCACAGTGAAGGCGGCACTGACGCACAAACCGGGAATGCGACGCGTCTGGGTTTTGCAGGTCTGAAACTGGCTGACTTTGGCTCATTCGATTACGGCCGCAGCTTTGGCGTGCTGTATACCGCATCGGCTTACACCGATATGGCACCGATTTACGGTTCCGGCACCATGACCACCAACGACAACTTCCTGTCAAAACGCTCAACCGGCCTGGCCACCTGGCACTCGCCAGACTGGAACGGCCTGAAGGTCATTCTTCAGTATCAGGGGAAAAACGACCGCTCAACCGCTAAGCTGGCAAACGGCGACGGCTACGGTGCCGGTCTGACCTACAGCATTACCGATGGTTTGAGCATTGCTGCGGCCGGTATGAAAGCCAATCGTACGCTGACACAGCAAGCGGACGGTCAGGGTGACGATGCGACGGCATGGGTGACCTCGGCCAAATACGATGCGAACCAAATCTACCTTGCCGCGATGTACGGTGAGGCCAACGATGTGACCCCGTACGGCCAGCTGTCGCAGATTGCTGACAAGACGCATAACTTCGAAGCCATTGCGCAATATCAGTTCCTCAACGGCTTACGCCCTTCCATTGGTTTTGTCACGCAGCGTGGGGAAAACCTGCAAGGCGCAGGCAACTTTGCCGGTGGAAGTCAGACCATGCAGAAGTATATTGCGGTGGGCACCTATTACTACTTCAACAAGAACATGCTGACCTATGTGGATTACCGCATTAACCTGTTGAAAGATAATGACTTTACTCGTGCTACTGGTATCACTACGAAAGACAGCGTCGGGATGGGCCTGACCTATCAGTTTTAATCGCAGTGACCGTGCTTTATCACATGCTTTGCCCTGTGTCGCTTCAATCCTGAGAATCGCTGTTTTAGCGAGGCCGGCAACTGCCGGCTTTTTTTATGACTGGCGTTGCCAGAATAACTAAAGGACAGTGGCAGACCGATGCGTCAACGGCGAGGGGTTCTGATCAAGGTTTTCCAGCCATTTCACATAGGCCTGATCCCACAGCGCAGCCGGCGTGCCCGCTTTACCCAGGCCAAAACCATGCCCGCCGCTGGAAAGCTGAATCAACTGAACCGGCACGCGATTGCGGCGACAGGTATCGCGCATTAACTGCGTGTTAAAGGGTTTTGAAGTGTGGTCGTCACCAGCCTGCGCCAGGAAGGTTGGCGGATAAGCGTGCGTGACGTAATTTTGCACAGACCAACTGGCTTCTTCCTGTGGGCTGGCATCATTACCGACCATCATCAGATGTGTATTGGTATGTTGATAAGGGGCTTCCAGGGTAATGACCGGATAAATCAGCCCGACACTGTCCGCTTTGGGGATTTCCTGATCCACTCTGTCAATGGGGGGATAGGACTGAAAGTCCGGACGCGCCGCCGCCATCCCCAGCAAATGCCCACCGGCCGAAAATCCTAATACATGCACTTTTCGTTCGAATGAGCGAAGCAGACGCAGCGCGCGCTGGGCATCCTGTAAAGGCGCCAGATTCCCGGCCTGCCACTTTTCACGCGGCAAACGGTAGCTGAGAACATAGGCGGTATAGCCGTTGGCATTTAACCAGTGTGCAACGGGCCAGGCTTCACGTCCCATACCGATCCAGCGGTAGCCGCCGCCTGCCGCGATGAGCACCGCTTCACCGTTGGGGTTTTCAGGTCTGAAACGCTGAATCGCCGGGCTGACGATATTCGACCAGGAGCCCCATGCATCAACACGTAATTTTCCGCCAGGGCCGCCACCGCCGGGCGGTTCGTCCGGCCAGAGGGGAATAATATCATCGCGGGCAAACAGTTTGCTGGTAGCCAGTGAAAGCGCAAGCGCTCCTGTGCCGAAAATAAAGCGTCGACGCGTAATCATGATGCCTGTTAAATCTATGCCAGAAAGGTCAGACGGCCCTGTCGGTCCGCTGCGTTTTTATTATGTATCGCACGTTTGGTGAAGACGCTGGCGATTATGTACGCAATCGGGCATGAAAATCCATTAAAAAACGCGCCATTTTAGCGCGTTTATTGACGATTTAACTGCGGTTAATCTTCCTGCTGGAACTGCGTCATCACCGTTTGCTCACACTGCTGCGTATTTTTACGCAGTTTAGCGCGCTCTTCGTCACCCAGCTGCAGCCATGCGCTGGCGACTTCATTCGCCAGTTCCTCGTCAAATTCAGGTTTATTGAAGGCGGAAGAGGACTGCGATCCTGCGACGCTGGATTTCATTTTTTCGACATACTGATCGGCTGTCGATACGCTTTTTTCACTGCTCACGATGTGACACAGCTGGCTGGCGTAAGCACTTTGTTCCGTGTCGTCTGCCGCCAGCGCACTGCCAGAGGCCAGTACGCTCAGCAACAGTATCTGAGATATCTTCATCGTCTTCTCCTGTTATCAGTTAACCCACTTTCATGACTGGCGCTGCTTTGCATCCAGTCGGGCCTGGCGCCAGTTTAGCAGCGGCGTTACCGACACGCCGTGCACCACGATGCTGCATACCACCAGCGTCAGCGCCATATCAACCATCATCGTTGCCTGCGAGCCGCCCATACCATGGACCCAGGCAAACGCAATATAATTAAGACTACCTATACCGCGAATCCCCAGCCAGCCGATGAGCAAACGGTGAGGAAGCGATACGCCGCAGCGCAGCGTGACCAGCCATACGGCGAGTGGCCGGACGACCACAAACAGCAACAGGCCGAGCATCACGCCCTGCATGTTCCAGTGATGGGCCAGCGTCACGCCGAGGACCACCATCATTGTGGCCGCCAGTAAACGCTCAATAGTATCGCCAAAAGACAGCGCGTCGCCTACCACTAAACCGACCGATTTCACCATACCGCTACCGTGTTGCTGTAAACGCTGGTTGGGATTGACCAGTGCTTCCGCAGGCAGCACCCGATCGTCATCCGGCATATCATCAGGCTGATAACGTTTGAACACACCCAGTTCAGCCCGACGTAATCCCAGGCCTGCCGCAAAGGTAGCCAGAAAGCCCGACGCGCCCAGCGATTCAGCAAGGGCATAGCTCAACGCAATGAGCGCCAGCGCCAGAAAGTCATTGGGTGCGACATCACCATGCGCATGACGAAGCCGTGCGGCCAGCAGGCCGACTAACCGCCCCAGACCAAACCCCAGCAGAATGCCGCCGCCAATGGCCCACACCACATCAATGGCTGCCCAGCGTGCCAGCATGCCCGTGCCCAGACTTTCACCGTTAAACAGCAACAGGGCCAGAATGAGTAACGGCAGCGCCGAACCATCATTCATGCCCGCCTCACTGGATATCGCAACGCGCAGGGCATCATCGTCCTGCGCATCGCTGACGGAAATCAGGCTGGCCAGCACAGGATCGGTGGGCGCAACAATGGCACCAAAGGCCAGCGCAATCGGCCACGACAGCCCCACCAGCCAGTGAGACAGCAGCGTCATTGCGGCGACCGTCAACAACATGGCCGGAAACGCCAGCAGGCTGCCCGCGCGCCATTGCCTGGCTTTCAGCGGCAGACGCAGCTTGAGCCCGGTGATGAACAGCGACGCGGCCATCGTTATCTCGGTAATATGCGCGACCAGTTCAGCATGGCGGAGGATATCGATTTCAATCACATCAAATCCCCACGGCCCACAGGCGATCCCGGTTAATAAAAAAAGACCAAAAGAGGTCACGGGGCCGCGGTGGATCCACCCTGATGCCAGCGACATTAATAACAGCAGACAGCCCGTCGCAGCTGTCCAGGCAATGAAGTTCATAACGCACCGTTTTAATTGAGTTTATGACTAAGCCTGGCACATTTGCTGGCGGGCGGAAGAATCAGTCCCTGAGGTGACGACTGGCGAGGCGGATTAACAGGCTGACAGCGGCGGCAACGGTGGATAACACGACAACGCCATTCCAGCCCCAGTGCGCCAACGCCAGGCTACCCAGTGCCGCCCCACTGGCCATACCGATAAACACCACGGTAAACAGCAGGGCATTTAGCCGGCTACGCGCCTCGGGAACCAGACCGTAAATCAATGTCTGATGGGCCACCAGCGTGGCCTGCACGCCTAAGTCAAAACCTATTGTGCTGATAATAATGACGGCCAGTTGAGCAGACAGCGGCAGGAAAGGCAGTAAAAACATCAGCGCGAAAGAGAGCGTCACCAGACCGGCACCAAACTGGGTGACGCGCGCCGGGCCAATACGATCCGCCACGTTCCCGGCCAGCGGCGCCGCCAGCGCGCCTGCCGCCCCTGCCAGACCAAAAGCACCGGCAATGGCACTGTCAAAATGGAAGCGGTCGCTAAGCATGATCGCCAGCGTTGACCAGAACGCACTAAAACTCACGGAGAGCAGTCCCTGTGCCAGCGCCGCACGCCGCAGGGTTTGATGCGCACGCCATAAGTGCACCAGTGACAACAGCAGGCGGGGATAGCTTACCGACGTACCCGGCGTAAAGCGCGGCAGTACGCGCCACAGCGTCAGGCTGATCAGCAACACGGCCACAGCCGCAATCATGTACATGGTGCGCCAGCCAAAATACTCCGCCACCACACCGCTAACGACACGGGATAATAAAATGCCGACCAGTAAACCCGTCATCACCGTGCCAACCGTTTTACCCCGGCTGGCCACCGGGGCGAGCGCGGCCGACGCCGGAACAATGTCCTGCGCCACGGTCGCCGTCAGGCCGGTGATAAAACTGGCGATAAGCAGTGCGCTGATGCCGCCGGAAAAGCCGCACAGCAGAAGCGCCATGACTAGCAGTAACCCTTTGATTAAAATAATGGTGCGACGATCGTGACGATCGCCGAGCGGGGCCAGCAGCAGGATCCCCAGCGCATAACCCGCCTGGGTTAACATGGGCACCATACCGACGCTGCCAACGCTTATCTGGAACTGCTTGCTGATGATGTCGAGCATGGGCTGACTGTAGTAAATCGATGCCACGCTCAGACCCGCACCGGTTGCTAACGTAAAAACAAGGGGCGCAGGCAGGCGCTCAGTTGAATGCCGGTTCAGGTTGAGTACCACTGTCATAGTGAAATCCTCGAAAAAAGCGTGTGGCAAGTAAAGCCTGTTTTTGGCATACGCGGTAGACTGATAAAAAACAAAACGGTTATACGTGGGGCGCATGATCAATTTCAGCAATAACGATCGTATCGCATTGATGCATACCTTTATTCGCATTGTCGAAAGCGGCAGTTTGTCTGCCGCCGCAGTGCAACTTGGCTCAACGCAGCCCACTATCAGCCGTCGGTTGCAGGCGCTTGAGCACGGGCTCGGCGTGAAGCTGATATTGCGCACGACGCACGCGCTCAAGCTCACCGATGATGGCGAACGCTGTTATGCACAGGCACGGCAACTGCTCGCCACCTGGCATGCGCTGGAAGACGATTTAACCGGCGCAGGCAGCGATCCCGTCGGGACACTGCGGGTACGCGCGCCACATGCATTTGGTCAGGATCAACTGGTCGCCCCGCTGGTGGACTTTATGCGCCGCTATCCCCGTTTACGCATAGAGTGGATGCTGAACGACAGAACACCCGATTTTGTGGCCGAGAACGTTGACTGCGCCATTCAGGTCGGCGCGCCTACCGATCCTTCGGTCGTGGCGGTACTGCTGGCCGAAGTGCCGCGCATTGTTGTCGCGGCCCCTGAACTGCTCCGGCAGCATGCACCGATCACCCGGGTCGAACAGCTGGGCGCGTTGCCCTGGCTCGCGTTAACCAGCTTCTACCGTAACGAAATCGCGTTACAGCATCAGGACAAAGGTGAACCGGTGAATCTGCCGATCGCCCCTGTTTTAAGCAGCGACAGCCTCTATGCGGTACGCAAAGCCGCGCTGGCGGGCCTGGGGGCCGCCATCGTGTCGTCGTGGGTGATACAAGAGGATTTAGCAGAGGGCAGGCTGGTCCAGCTCATGCCGGAATGGCAGGCTCCGGCGTTACCGGTATGGCTGACCTATCCCTGGGCGAGCTATTATCCTGCCCGGCTGACTGCGTTTTTTGCCATGATCAAGGCGGTGTTGCCTCATCTGGCGGGGGCACGGCCGGCGTCAGGCTGACGCCGGCATCTCGCGGGAAAAGCGACGTCAGTCGCCGGCGCGGATAACGCGTGCCGTCGGTTACACGTTTTTCTTCTCTGCCCGCGACATGCTGTCCAGCCAGCCCATCACGAAGGCCGACAAAACGAAGGTCAGATGGATGATCACGTACCACATCAGCTTATCGTTTTCGACATTGCGCGCGTCCATAAACACCCGCAGCAGGTGGATGGAGGAGATAGCCACAATCGACGCCGCCACTTTGTTTTTCAGCGAGCCGGAATCCATCTTACCCAGCCAGCTCAGCTTCTCTTTACCCTCATCAATATCGAGTTTGGAGACAAAGTTTTCATAGCCAGACAGCATCACCATCACGAGCAGCCCGCCGACCAGCGTCATGTCCACCAGTGACAGCAACAGCAGGATCAGATCGTTTTCTGCAATGCTAAAAATGTTGGGCAACAGGTGAACAATTTCCTGGAAAAATTTGATGGTCAGTGCCAGTAATCCCAGCGAAAGTCCAATGTAAACGGGAGCCAACAGCCAGCGCGATGCATACATCAGGTTTTCGGTAAAACGTTCCATAATTTCCCAGTCATAAGCAGTAAAGTCGCGCATTATAACCGATCATCTGTGAAGTTATTTCAGCCCTTCAGGAGAAATTTCAGGTGCGGGCGGCAAGGGTAAAGAAAGGCGGAAACAGGCCCCACCTTCCGGGCGATTTTCCGCCCAGATCTGACCGCCGTGACTCTCAATGATGGTTTTACAAATGGCCAGTCCCAGTCCGACGCCAGGCACGGCCGACTCTTTGTCGCCACGCGAAAACTTATCAAAAATACGGGTCATGTCCTGTTCCGCGATGCCCGGACCGCCATCCCAGACGGCAATTTCCAGGCGGGCATGATCACACCAGGCGCGGATCCCGCGCGGCGCGCAGTTACCGGCGTATTTGAGGCTGTTTTCGATCAGGTTGGTAAACACCCGCTCCAGCAAGGTGCTGTCTCCCTTAATCAGGACGATATCCGCAGGCAGATCGAGTTCGACCGCCTTTCCTTTCAGCGACGGTGCCATGCTACTGAGCGCCCCGCCGATCACCTCTTCGAGAGCCAGCCACTCTTCCCGTAAATTCAGACCGCCGGACTGAATACGCGCCATATCCAGCATATTGCTGACCAGACGAATCGTGCTCAGGGTCTGTTCGCGAATCTGGCTGGCCTGGGGCACATACTTTGAATTATCACTGGCCAGGTCGAGCATCAGCATTTCCGCCTGACCAAACAGCACGGTTAAGGGCGTGCGTAAATCGTGAGACAGCGCCGACAACAGGGCATTGCGTAACTGTTCACGCTCGGCGGCCAGCCGCGAAGCCGCTTCACTCTGCGACAGCGCCAGACGTTCCAGCGCGTTCGCAATCAGGACGGTGAAGGTTTCTAACAGCCGCTGCTGTTCGGGAATCATCAGCTGGCGCACGTTTTCTGGCTCGACGACCAACAGCCCGCGACAGGATTCTCCTACCTTCAGCGGCAGAATCTGGTAGGGCACGGCCGGTAACGTGTCTGTGCCTGCGCCGGCTGGCTGACCTTTGCTGTAGCTCCATTTGGCGATAGCCCAGTCCGGTTCATTTCCCGGCAGCGCGTTGCCCAGGGTTTGCAGCTCGCCCTGCTCATCCGGCAGCAGCAGCAGAGATCGGGCCTGCAATGTGGCGTCGAGCACGCGCTGACTGGTGGCCGCGATATCCTCGGGTGTCAGACCGCTGCCCAACGATTTAGCCATTTCATACAGTTGCCGGGTGCGCTGTTCGCGATAACGCGCGACGCGTGCCTGGTAGCGCACGCCCGCCGTCAGGTTACCCACGATCACGCCGACCGCCAGCATCACGCCAAAGGTCACCAGGTACTGTAAATCGGAGACGGCAATCGTGCCTTTCGGTGCCACAAAAAACAGATCAAAGGCAATAATGTTGATGACCGTGGCGATCACGGATGGCCATCGGCCATAACGCAGGGCCACGATCACCACCGCCAGCAGGTAGATCATCACGCAGTTGGCCGGATCAAAGCTGATCAGCACCGATTGTCCGGCGGCGGTGACCAGAATACACAGCACCAGCGCCATCATGACGCCGCGCAACTGCATGCGCCATTTGTCGCTGTTAACCCGGTCGCTGGCTAAAGGATGCGGCGCATCCTGCATGGGCTCATTGAGTGCCACTACCAGCAAATCCAGATCCGGGCCCAGTTGCCCCAGCCGCTCAGCAAAACTGTCGCGTCGCCAGCGTCGCACGGGACGCCGTCCGGTCACAATCTTGCCCAGATCGTGTTCCCGCGCGTAGCGCAGCACCGCCTGAGCGTCGTCGGGATCGGAGAGCGTTGCCGTTTCCGCGCCCATCTCCTGCGCCAGTTTGAGCGTCCGCAAAATGGCGCGGCGACGGGCCTCCGGTAAGCGGTTGAGGCGCGGCGTTTCAACATAGACAGCATGCCATTCGCTGCCGAGCCGGGCGGCCAGCCGTGCCGCCGTACGAACCAGTTTCTCGCTGCCCGTATCGTCTCCGATACAGAGCAAAATCGCGTCGCGCGTGTGCCAGACCTTGTCCCGTCCCTGGCTGTCGCGCCAGGCGCGCATCTGGTCGTCTACCCGATCGGCCGTGCGGCGCAGTGCCAGCTCACGAAGCGCAAACAGGTTGCCTTTGCGGAAGAAATTTTCGATGGCCCGCTCGGCGCGATCGCCAATGTAGACCTTGCCCTCTTTCAGGCGTTGCCGGAGATCGTCAGGCGGCAGATCCACCAGCACCACTTCATCGGCGCTGTCAAAAAACGGGTCTGGTACGGTTTCACGCACCTGAATGCCGGTAACGCCGCCGACCACATCATTCAGGCTTTCCAGGTGCTGAACGTTCACTGTGGTCAGCACATCGATGCCCGCATCCAGGAGTTCTTCAATATCCTGCCAGCGTTTGGGATGTCGCGAGCCTTTCACGTTGGTATGAGCCAGTTCATCCATCAGGATGACCGCCGGATGACGTGCCAGCGCGGCATCCAGATCGAATTCAGCATGGCGGGATCGGCCGGTAGCGCGACGCGGCAGCACCACCAGTCCGTTAAGAAGCTGGGCCGTTTCCGGCCGCTCGTGGGTTTCCACCACGCCGACCAGCACGTCGAGTCCCTGGGCACGGAGCCGCTGCGCCTCCTGCAGCATGGCGTAGGTTTTCCCTACCCCCGCACAGGCACCAAAATAGATCTTGAGCTTACCGCGATGGCTGTCACTGTTGGCCTGTAACAGCGCATCCGGATCGGGGCGCAGCGGTTCGTGATTCATAGCGTCCTTTTACTTATTTAAGATCGTTCAGCGCCAGATTGAGTTGCAGCACATTCACCGTGGGTTCGCCGATAAATGGGAGCAGCGGACGTTGGGTCAGGCTGTCCACCAGCGCATCCACTTTCGCCAGCGGCAACTGACGGGCCGCCGCCACGCGCGGTGCCTGCCACAGCGCTGCCTGTGGCGAAATCTCTGGATCAAGCCCACTGGCTGAACTGGTCACCAGATCCACCGGCACCGGCCCATTGGCCTGCGGATTGGCTGCACGTAACGCGGCAACGCGTTCAGCCACCGCTTTGTCGAGTGCCGGATTACTCGCGGCCAGGTTACTGCCACTGGATGCCAGGGGATTATACGGTTTGTCGCCGGTGGCAGAAGGACGGCCCCAAAACTCGCCAGGCTGGCTAAAAGCCTGCCCAATAAGTACAGAGCCCCGTTCTTCACCTTCTACCTTTAACAGCGATCCGTTAGCCTGCCAGGGAAACAGCCACTGCGCCAACCCGGTCGTGAGCAAAGGATAAACTACGCCACATACAACCGTTAGCAGCAGCAGCAGAAAAATTGCCGGACGTAACTGACTCATTTTATTCTCCTCAGGCCATACCAAACAGCACAAGCAACATATCGATCGCTTTGATACCGATAAACGGCACCAGCAGTCCACCTAATCCATAAATCAGCAAATTACGGCGCAGCAGTGATGCGGCGCTTAATGGCCGGTAGCTCACGCCTTTTAAGGCCAGCGGAATCAGGAAGACGATTACCAGGGCATTAAAAATCACTGCCGACAGAATCGCGGAGGACGGTGAGTGCAGCTCCATCACGTTGAGCATATTGAGCTGAGGATACGTAGCCGCAAACGCCGCCGGAATAATGGCGAAGTATTTGGCTACGTCGTTGGCGATACTGAACGTGGTTAACGATCCGCGCGTCATCAACATCTGTTTACCGATATGGACCACTTCCAGCAGCTTGGTCGGGTTGGAATCCAGATCGACCATGTTGCCTGCCTCTTTTGCGGCCTGCGTCCCCGAGTTCATCGCGACCGCGACATCGGCCTGCGCCAGCGCAGGCGCATCGTTGGTGCCGTCGCCGGTCATCGCCACCAGGCGGCCTTCGGCCTGATACTGACGGATCAGCGCCAGTTTGGCTTCGGGTGTCGCTTCCGACAAAAAGTCATCCACGCCCGCTTCGGCTGCAATCGCGGCGGCGGTCAGCGGGTTATCACCGGTAATCATCACGGTTTTAATGCCCATTTTGCGCAGTTCGGCAAAGCGCTCTTTGATCCCGCCCTTGACGATATCTTTCAGCGCGACCACGCCCAGCACTTTCGGGCCTTCAGCGACCACCAGCGGGGTGCCGCCCGCACGGGCAACCTCTTCCACCCGGGCGTTTACTTCTGCCGGGAACGCACCGTGACTGGCTTCAATATGACGGCGCACCGCATCGACCGCCCCTTTACGAATCAGGCGGTTCTGCACGTTCACACCGCTCATGCGCGTCTGGGCTGAGAAGGGAATAAAACTGGCTCCCATGCTGCTCAGGTCCCGCTCACGCAGATTAAATTTTTGCTTCGCCAGGACCACGATACTGCGACCTTCCGGCGTTTCATCCGCCAGCGAGGCCAACTGGGCGGCATCGGCAAGCTGTTCTTCTGTGACGCCGGGGGCCGGTAAAAACTGGGTCGCCTGGCGGTTACCCAGTGTGATGGTGCCGGTTTTGTCCAGCATCAGCACGTCCACATCCCCGGCCGCTTCGACAGCACGACCACTGGTGGCAATCACGTTTGCCCCCAGCATTCGGCTCATCCCCGCGACGCCGATGGCGGAGAGTAAACCACCAATCGTGGTAGGGATCAGGCACACCAGTAACGCAACCAGCACGGTGATGGTCACCGGCGTACCGCCCCAGGCGGAGAACGGCCACAGCGTGACGGTAGCTAACAGAAACACAATCGTCAGGGACACCAGCAGAATCGTCAGGGCGATTTCATTGGGCGTTTTACGGCGCTGTGCGCCTTCCACCATCGCGATCATGCGATCCAGGAAGGTTTCGCCGGGGTTTGCACTACAGGTGATGACCAGCCAGTCGGACAGAATACGCGTCCCGCCGGTTACCGAGGCAAAGTCACCGCCCGATTCACGAATCACCGGTGCGGATTCCCCGGTGATGGCACTTTCATCAACCGATGCGCCCCCTTCGACCACCTCACCATCGCACGGGATAACGTCGCCCGCTTCCACTAATACCGCATCCCCTTTGCGCAGCTCATCGGCCGCAATCTGCTGCCATTTTGCACCGTAATGCGCAGCCGACAGTTTTTTCGCAAAGCTGGTTTTTTTGACGCCTTTCAGGCTGTTCGCCTGGGCTTTACTGCGCCCTTCGGCCAGCGCTTCTGCCATGTTCGCAAACAGCACGGTAAACCACAGCCAGACAGACACCGCGCCGGTAAAACTGGCGCTGCCGGTCTGATAGCCAGTAGACATCAGCACCGCCAGTACCGTGGTCAGGAGACTGCCCAGGTAGACGACAAACATCACCGGATTACGAAACTGAACGCGTGGGTCGAGTTTTTTCACGGCATCGATTGCTGAAGTGCGCAAGAGCGCTGCGTCAAACACCTGTTGTTGACGACTCATGATTAATGTCCCTGAATAAGTTGCAGATGCTCGGCTACCGGACCCAGAGCCAGAGCGGGGATAAAGGTCAGTGCGCCCACCAGCAGGACGGTGCCCACCAACAACGCGATAAACAGCGGACCATGCGTTGGCAGCGTCCCGTTACCGACCGGCTGAATTTTTTTACCGGCCATAGAACCGGCAATCGCCATTACCGGCAGGATGATGCCAAAGCGCCCCAGGAACATGCAGATGGCCAGCAAAACGTTCCAGAACGGCGTGTTCGCGCTCAGACCGGCAAAGGCACTGCCGTTGTTGTTGGCGGCCGACGATACGGCGTATAACACTTCACTGAAGCCGTGGGTGCCTGGGTTAGCCATACCGGCCCGGCCAGCGTCGGTCATCATGGCGATGGCTGTACCGATCAGCACCAGCGCGGGCGTCACCAGAATGGCAAGGGCGGTCATTTTCATTTCCCAGACTTCAATTTTTTTGCCGAGAAACTCGGGAGTACGGCCAATCATCAGTCCGGCGATAAACACCGCCAGCAACACGAACAGCAACATCCCATACAGGCCCGCACCGACACCGCCGAAGATCACTTCGCCCAGTTGCATCAGCAACATAGGTACCATGCCGCCCAGGGCCGTGAACGAGTCATGCATCGCATTCACCGCACCACAGGACGCGGCGGTCGTGATAACCGCAAACAGGCTGGAATTGAGAATGCCAAAGCGCGTTTCTTTTCCTTCCATATTGATGGCGCTGTCCGCGCCCAGCGTCAGGAAGTGCGGATTCCCGTTCACTTCCGCCCACATCACGAAGGCCGCCGCCACAACAAACATCAGCGTCATTGACCACAGCAGCATGTTGCCCTGACGACGGTCTTTCACACATTCGCCAAAGGCAAAGCACAGCGCGGCCGGTATCAGGAAGATACTGAGCATCTGCACGAAGTTGGTCAGCGCGGTGGGGTTTTCAAACGGGTGAGCAGAGTTCGCGTTAAAAAAGCCGCCGCCGTTGGTGCCCAGCATTTTGATGGCTTCCTGCGAGGCCACCGGGCCCATTGCCAGCGTTTGCTGCGCCCCATCCAGGCCGGTAATCGTCTGATAAGGCAGGACGTTCTGAATGCTGCCCTGGCTGACAAAAAACAGCGCCATCAGCAGACTGACGGGCAATAACACGTAAAGCGTCACGCGCGTCAGATCGCGCCAGGCGTTACCCAGGGTTGCAATCGAGCGATTCGCAAAGCCCCGAATCAGGGCAAAGGCGACAGCGATACCGGTCGCGGCAGAGAAAAAGTTCTGCACGGTCAGGCCCACCATCTGGCTGAAATAGCTCAGGGTGCTTTCGCCTGAATAAGCTTGCCAGTTGGTGTTAGTGACGAAGCTAATCGCGGTGTTAAGCGCCAGATCCCAGCTCAAGGCCGGAAAATGTTGTGGATTGAGCGGGAGCTTGTCCTGAAGCAGCAGTATAGCCAGCAGGAGGATCAGGCCGAACAGGTTGAACAGCACAATGGCCAGCAGGTATTGCGGCCAGCGCATATCGCCTTGCTGTACCCCGGCGACGCGCCAAAACAGCGCTTCGGCACGGGTAAAAAGGGGTTTGTCCGCCACCAGCGCTGCCAGACCACGTCCCAGCGGCTGTGCCAACACCATCAGCACCAGCAGATACACCGCGATCAGTAAAAATGCATTGGCCGCCATCAGAAGGCCTCCGCATTCAACAGGGCATACACTAAATAGCCCAGCAACAACACGACCAGCACAATGCCGGTTATCACGCCTGCACTCACAGCAACCTCCAGAGGTTTGGATTTGCTGAATAGCTTGCGCTGAGTCACATAAAGAAAGGGTTAAAAAGCACTGGCACGCTGTAAAAAAGGTATAAAAATGGCGACGTTGGCTCAGGCAACGTCCAGCAACCAGACCCGGTTGAGGTCGATCGTTGGCCAGGCCGCGAGACTCTCCGAGCAGACAATGCTGTCCGTGCAAAAACTGTCCCCCAGATCGACCACTTCTGGTCTGACGGGGCGCTTAGCGTGCAACGACCAGAAAACATGTACGCGCGGCTTCTGAAGCGATTGTTCGCCCGCCTTGACCACCAGTGCAATACGTCCCGATGCCAGCCGCACCAGCGACCCCACCGGATACAGACCGATTGTCGTAACGAACGCATGCAGCAGCGTTGTGTCAAAATGCCCGCGCCAGGCTAGCATCGACTGTAAAGCCTGTGCGGGTGTCCAGCCCTCGCGGTAAGGACGCGTTGAGGTCAGGGCATCGTACACATCACAAATGGTGGCCATACGGGAATAGACGCTAATCTCATGGCCTTTATGACGGTAGGGATAACCGCTGCCGTCATATTTTTCATGATGATGCAGGGCAATATCGACCAGGTCATCCCCTGCGTTCGCTTCCATCAGCATCTGTGCACCCGCTATCGGATGCTCGCACATGATGGCAAACTCGTCGTCGCTCAGCTTATCCGGTTTATTCAGGATACTGAGCGGTACGGCCGCTTTGCCAATGTCATGTAACAACCCTCCCATGCCAACGCGCTGAAGTTGATGCGCATCCAGGCCGAGCTTTTTACCCAGGGCGATCATCAAGCCGCAGACCGCCATGGAGTGCAGGTAGGTGTAATTATCGTGATCTTTCAGTTGTGCCACGCGCAGAAGTGCGCTGGGCTCGCGCTCAATCGAACCGGCTATTTTATCCACAATATCAATCATACTGCTCAGATCGAGGCCGCAACCCATTCGCGCTTCGTTAAACAGCGCCAGGACCTTGATTTTGCCTTGTTCAAACAGCTGCTGTGCCTGTTCACGTTCCTGCGTAAAGGGAGCCTGCTGGCAGGGTGCGGTATGGACTGGCTCAGGAGGTGGTGATGAAATCGATTTCTCTTCATCAATCCATAACCGCTGAATACCTTCACGCCGGAACATCGCAACCTGCTGCGGATCGGTGATCAGCATCTGATTACGAATACGTTTGTCTTTAAACCACCAGACCTCAAGTTTGTGGACGAACATGCCCGTTTTCAGTTCGTCGATCGTTATTAGTTTTATCACAATCGCCCTCCAGAGCATCAGTGGGTGATACCGTCATATCGGCAGGCGATGGGTTTTATGCAGGGCATTTTGTGCGAACTGTGGCACAGAACAACGTTTAAACATGTTGCGCGACTTTTGACCTTAACGCCGCGCGCAAAACGGGCAATGCGCGGTCGTTACGCCACGTTGAGCAGTTTGGCCATCATCACCACATCATGAAGTTTACCTTCACGTAAGGATGCCTGACGACGCACCCCTTCGCGCTCAAAACCCAGCCTTTCATACAGCGCCAGCGCCCGATGATTGTCATGAAACACCTCAAGCTCCATGCGGGTGATGCCCAGCCAGTTACGTGCATAATCCATTGCCGTGCGGATCAACAGCTCGCCAATGCCGCGCCCTGAGAACGCCGGATTGACACCGATGCCGAAGCTGATGCAGTGACGCGTACGCGGATTATGATTTGTAAACAAGGTCAGCTCACCAACCATTTCGCCGTCTACTTCGGCAACAAAATTGATGAAGCCCTCGGCATCCATTTTTGCGAATTTCTTTTCCCAGGTGGCGACGCTGGGAAACGGCAATTGCAGCGTCCAGGGGAAAACCGCCGGATGGCCGTAAAGACGTTGGTAAGCCGCTGCATCATGTGGTTCACGGCCGCGCAGAGTGATATCCATAGAGAATCCTTTTTTTAATCGGACGTACACATGCACTAAGCTGTAATTCTTATCGAACGGAAAGAGTAACTGTATGTTGTATCGTCGTTTCGAACGTTTTATCAATATTTTTCAGGATGCCCCCACCGATATGCCGCCCTCACGGGTCTGGCCTTTTTATTTTTACTACCTGCGCCAGGTGTGGCCGAGCTTCGCAGCACTGCTGGTGGTGGGGCTGGTGGGCGCGCTCATTGAGGTGGCGCTGTTCAGTTATCTGAGCCGCATCATTGATCTGGTTAACCATTCCACCCCGGCTACGCTGTTCCACGATAACTGGCCAACCTTACTCTGGATGGGCTGCGTCGCCCTGATACTGCGGCCGGTGTTTATTGCGCTGCACGATATGCTGGTTCACCAGAGCATTAATCCCGGCATGACCAGCATGATTCGCTGGCAGCACCACAACTACGTTCTGCGTCAGAGCATGAATTTTTTCCAGAACGATTTTGCGGGCCGGATTGCGCAACGCATTTTGCAAACCGGTAACTCGCTCCGCGATTCTGCGGTGCAGTTGGTCGATGCCATCTGGCATGTGCTGATCTACGCCGCGACGGCGCTGGTGCTGTTCGCCGAAGCGGACTGGCGTTTGATGATTCCGCTCATTATCTGGATTGTGCTTTACAGCGCGGCGCTGCGCTATTTTGTGCCGCGCGTAAAGGCCCGTTCCGTGGTGTCCTCAGAAGCGCGCTCGAAACTCATGGGCACGATTGTGGATGGTTACACCAATATAGCTACCATCAAGCTGTTCGCCCATAGCGACCTGGAGCGGCAGTACGCACGTGAGGCGATTCAGGAGCAGACAGACAAAACGCAGCAGGCTAACCGCATGGTAACCAGCATGGATTTGACGCTGTCGACGCTCAACGGCGTTCTGATTGTTGCCACGTCCGGCCTGGCGCTGTGGCTGTGGAGCGCATCGCTGATTAGCGTCGGTGCCATTGCCCTGGCGACCGGCCTGGTTATCCGTCTTGTTAATATGTCCGGTTGGGTGATGTGGGTGGTGAACGGCATTTTTGAAAATATCGGCATGGTGCAGGACGGACTGAACACCATTTCCCAACCGCTTAGCGTGCAGGATGCGCCCCAGGCAAAACAGCTCAGGGTGACGCAGGGGGAGATTCGCTTCGACAACATCCGTTTTAACTATGGTGGCGAGCGGCAGGTGATTAATGGCCTGAACCTGACCATTAAACCGGGAGAAAAGATTGGCCTGATTGGACCTTCCGGTGCCGGAAAATCAACGCTGGTCAATCTGCTGTTGCGTCTTTACGACCTGAACGGCGGGCGCATCCTGATTGACGGTCAGTGTATTGCCGAGGTGACGCAGGAAAGCCTGCGCAGCCAGATTGGCATGATCACCCAGGATACCTCGCTGCTGCACCGCTCTATCCGCGAAAATCTGCTCTATGGCCGGCCCCATGCCAGCGAGGAAGAACTGCAACTGGCTATCCGTCGCGCCCGCGCCGACGAATTTATCCCGCTGCTGTCGGATTCCCAGGGCCGGACAGGGCTGGATGCGCATGTCGGTGAGCGCGGCGTAAAACTGTCTGGCGGGCAGCGTCAGCGTATAGCCATTGCGCGCGTGTTGCTGAAAAACGCGCCGGTTCTGATCATGGATGAAGCCACTTCCGCCCTTGATTCAGAGGTGGAAGCGGCGATTCAGGAAAGCCTGGAGTCGTTGATGCAGGGGAAAACGGTGATTGCCATCGCTCACCGTCTGTCCACGATTGCAAAAATGGACCGGCTGGTGGTGCTGGAACACGGCCAGATTGTCGAAATCGGTAGCCACCAGGAACTGCTGGCACAAAATGGCCTGTATGCCCGGCTCTGGCAACACCAGACCGGCGGGTTTGTCGGGGCGGACTAGTCGCCGCGTCGGTAGGGCAAGGCGTCCCGGGCTTCCTCGGCCCACAGGTGAACGCCCTGCCGCTCCTGCTGCAAAAAATCGTCAACGGCGGCGCGCAGGCCGGGGTGACACAGGTAGTGCCAGGAGTGGGTAATCTGCGGTTCGAAACCACGCACCAGCTTGTGTTCGCCCTGCGCGCCCGCATCGAAGCGTTGCAGGCCTTCGGCGATGGCGAAATCCATCCCCTGATAAAAACAGGTTTCGAAGTGAAGCTGGTTAAATTCCGCCAGGCAGCCCCAGTAGCGGCCATACAGGCTTTCCCCGTCTTTAAGGTAAAAAGCCATCGCTGCGGGCTGCTGCTGCAAACGGGCAATGACGACGCGAATGTTTTCCGGCAGACGCGCGGCCAGTAAGCTAAAAAAGGCACGCGTCAGATAAGGACGCTGACCACGCACCGAGTACGTGTTAGCATAGCAGGTGTACACAAAATCCCATTGATCTTCACGCAGTTGATCGCCGCGATACCAGTCAAATTCAAAGCCGTTCAGGGCGACCTGCTCCCGTTCCTTGCGCAGCTGTTTGCGCTTGCGTGACATCAACGTATCCAGAAAGTCCTGGAAGTCGCGATAGCCGCGATTGTGCCAGTGATACTGGCAGCCCAGCCGCGCCAGCCAGTCGGGTTGTTCCGCCAGCAGCGCGTTAGCGTGAGAGTCGGTGAAATTGATATGCGCGCCACTCAACGCCTGGCGCTCCAGCCAGTCTGGCAGCCTCGACAGCAGACGGATAGCGGCATCGGATTTGCCCAGCACGCGCGCGCCCGTTACCGGGCTGAAGGGAATGGCACCGAGCCATTTCGGATAGTAAGCGATACCGGCTCGCTGACAGGCATCGGCCCAGGCGTGATCGAACACGTATTCACCCTGTGAATGGCTTTTTTGGTAGCCGGGTAGCGCGGCGCAGAGTTCACCCTGCTCACGCCAGACCAGATGGGCTGGCTGCCAGCCCCGTTCCGGCCTGACGCTGCCGCTGTCTTCAAGGCTCAGCAAAAAGGCATGGCGCAAAAAAGGCTGATCATCAGGCAGCAGCGCATCCCATTCAGCGGCGGGAATGTCGGATAACGTGCTCAGGGTAAACAACGACATGCATAACTCCAGACGGCAAGCGGTGACGTTTCAGTCAAGCAGGTTTTACGTTACAGGGAAAGGGAGACGGCACGTAATGTTTGCCTTCCCCTGAACGACAGGCGGCCTTCCCGGCGGTCAGTTTGATTTTGACGTTAACCGGTGTAACTGTTCAAATACCTGTCAGACAACACAACTTTTACAGGAACCGGCATGGCAAAAGCACTGGTGATTTTTCTGCACGGCGTAGGCAGTAACGGCGACGATCTGGCACCTGTCGGCGACTATTGGGCAAGCTTGTTACCCGATGTGGTCTTTGCCTCACCGGATGCGCCTTATGCTTTTGAACAGGGCATGGGCTATCAGTGGTTCAGTCTGGCGGGCATTACGCCGGAAAACCGTCCAGGGCGGGTTCGCGAAGCCCGTGAGGCGTTTGACCGCGTTCTGCGTGACCTGATGGCGCAGCATGATATGGCAGAATGCTGGGAGAAGGTCATCCTGGTGGGCTTTTCTCAGGGCTCGATCATGGCGCTAGATCTACTGGCCTCTGGCCGTTATCCCCTGGCGGGCGTGGTGGCATTTTCCGGCCGACTGGCCTTTGACGGCCCACTGACACCTCTCGCGCATACGCCAGCCCTGCTGATCCATGGCCGGGCTGATGCGGTGATCCCCGTCAGCGAAAGCGAGTCAGCCGCGGCCCGCCTGAAAGCTGCGGCGGTTCCGGTCGAGGCATTGATTGAGCCACAGACTGGCCACACGATTTCAGCCGAGGGCGCCCTGCACGCCGCCAGCTTCATCGCTCAGTGTCTGCAGGACTGACTGCATCCGGTTTCGCGGCGGCGTTAACCCAACAGGTTAATCAGCGCGAAACCGGCAAAACTCATCAGCAACGAGCCAATGACATGCACCAGCGCGCTGCTCATGGCCCAGAGATATTTTCCGGACTGCAACAGGGTCATTAACTCTGCGGTAAACGTGGAAAACGTGGTGAGACCGCCACATAAGCCTGTAATGATCAGTAACCGCCAGGCGGGATCGAGCTGGGGATTTTTGATAAACCAGGCCATGGCCGCCCCGATCACAAAGCCGCCAATCAGATTCACCAGCAACGTACCCGGTGGAAGATTGGGGAAAAACGCATTGAAACGCATACCGAACCACCAACGCAGTACACAACCTACGCTGCCGCCCACGATCACAGCGAATAGCGGTTTTAACATCTTATACTCCCGTTAACAGGCATTGTGCAGAAGACGGTGGAGGGTCAGCAAATACCGGCACCTGACGCTCCCGCTCCCACGAAAGGATAAAGGATAGTGTCAGGCGTCATCAGCCGCAGGGGAAACCTGCTGGCGGTTGGGGAAGGTGGAACGCCATCACCTTGCGCAGGCAATCATACGATGCCTTTTTCTGACTGGCAACTCAGACCATGTGAACGCGCGCGCCCGTGATGTGCGGCTGACATGCAGCGTTAAAAACCCGACGCGGGTAGCCTTAAAAGGGGGGAGAATTCAGGTTTCCCCTTTTTCCGTTTTCCGCTTAAATAAATGACGGCTTTTACGCTTGCCGCGCCCGCACAATGATTGTCGCCCCGGGTGAGGCGCTCACGCTTTCTGGAGAATCCTGTGCGCACTGTCATTTTTGATACTGATATCGGCGTGGATGATGCCTTTGCGCTGGCCTATGCCGCGCGGACGCAACATCTGCTGGGCATTACCACGGTATTCGGCAACGTTGCCGTGGGCCAGGCGGTGAAAAATGCGCGGCTCTTTTGCCAGAAAATGGCGATTGACGTGCCGGTGTACCGCGGCTGCGCCCGTCCGCTGGCACGGGAACCGAGCGCACCTGCCAGGCTGCATGGTGAAGACGGTTTAGGGGATGCGTTTGATAATCCGTTTAGCGACGACGCGCCCGGTGCCGTGCAGTTTATTATCGACAGCGTTCGTGCTAATCCCGGCGTCATTACACTGGTGGCAATCGGTCCCCTTACCAATATCGCCAGCGCCATCAATCAGGCACCGGATATTATCCCGCTGGTCAAAGAACTGGTCATCATGGGCGGCGCCTTTGGTACCGATGGCCACAGCGGGAATGTGACACCGTTCAGTGAATTTAATATCTGGAAAGATCCTCATGCTGCGGATCAGGTCCTGTCCTCGGCCTTGCCGGTTATGCTGATCCCGCTGGATGTTACCCATAAAGTGTTGATCAATAGCGATGAGGTGGATCAACTGCAACAGCCGATCCTGCGGGCGATCTGCCGCCCTTATCTGGCGTACAGTCTTGAGAAGGAAGGATTTGCGGGAATGGCGTTGCATGACACGCTGACGATATCCTGGCTGTGTTTGCCCGAGGCATTTACGCTGGTGGAAAGCCCACTGCGGGTGATTACCGAAGGCATCGCCTGTGGTCAGACGGTGCGCCAGATCAGCACGCTGGCTTCCCGTCACAACCCTTTTCGCGATTTGCCCCGACAACGCATCGCATTGGGCGTGGATGCCGACGCCGTGCGTCGCCACTTTTTCCAGTCGCTCTCCGGAACGGCGTAGCGCGTGCGGAGACAGCGCACCCCGTTGTCTCCGGCTTCAGCGATCAAAATCGATAACGCCCTTAATTAACGCTCGATTGTTGATGACCTGCGCCTCAAAGTGTTCTGCCAGTGTCGAAAACGCGAAACGCCGGTTGAGCATCATATCGGCACGTAACGTCCCGGCCGCCATGAGTTCACGCACCCGATCAAAATCCTCACGGGTGGCGTTACGGCTACCCATGATCGTGCTCTCCTTCTTGTGAAACTCACTGTCAGGAATCACCAAATCCCCTTTATGCAGACCGACGTACACGATTGTTCCGCCATGGCGAATCAGGCTCACGGCCGCGTTCATCGCCGCAGGATTGCCTGTGGCATCAAGCACCTTCAACGGCAGCCTGCCATCAAATTCGTTTCGCAGTGAGATTATAAACGCCGCATCAGCCGGATTGAGCGCACAGAGGCCCAACTGCTGGCTGACGTGCTGACGGCGGTAATCACTGGTATCCGCGACCACCACCTGCGCGCCGTTAGCAGCGGCAATGGCGGCAGCCCCCAGGCCGATCGGCCCCGCCCCCACGACCAGCACCTGCTCGCCCTGCGCCACCGCCGCTCGCCGCACCGCGTGGGCGCTGATGGCAAAAGGCTCAATGAGCGCTGCGGCTTCTGGCGCAAGATCGTCCACCACCAGCAGGTTAGCTGCCGGTACGCAAAGATAGTCGCTAAAGCCGCCATCCTGATGGACACCCATCACCGAAATGTTTTCGCAGCAGTTGGTTTTACCGCTGCGGCAGGCATCGCATTCAAAACAGGAGAGATAGGGAATCAGTGCCACCCGCTGTCCTGCGGCTAAATCGTGAACGGCAGCCCCTGTCTCCACCACCTCCGCACAGAGTTCATGGCCGAGGACACGCGGATAGCTAAAAAAGGGTTGGTTTCCTGCCCAGGCATGAATGTCGGTGCCGCAAATGCCTGCGCTGACGATTTTAAGCAGCGCTTCAGTCGCGGCAGGCCGGGGTTGAGGGCGTTTAGCCCAGACCAGCGAACGCGGTTCTGCGATGACTAAGGCTTTCATAGTGGTCATGGCCCCTCTCCGGTTATCAAAAGCGCAGTTATGGCGAATCTGGCTGCGGCACCGTATTCCCCTCTTCTCACTTTGTGAACCAGAACGGCTTTTTTGGGCCTTCAATGGTTTTTAATGCATAAAAAACCGGAGCCCCCGCATGAGCCGCAGCCAAAATTTACGCCATAACGTCATCAACCATATGCTGGAAAGCATCGCCCAGGGCCACGTTCAGTCGCCGCTGCCACCGCAGGCCGCCCTGGCCGAAATGTTCACGGTCAGCCGCACGACCGTGCGTCATGTGCTGAGTTATCTGCATGAGCGAGGCGTACTGGAAAAAGTCAAAGACAGCTGGGTTATTGTGCGCGCGCCGGAGGCGCAGGACAGCCTGAACGCGGTGATGCCGCCGATTGATCAACAGGCCAGTCTGGTTGAAAAGCGTTTTTTCGATCTGATCAATCAGCGACAGTTGCAGCCCGGCGATACCTTCAGCGAGCTGCAACTGGCAAAGCAGGCCAATGTCAGCCCGGTGGCCGTGCGCGAATTCTTACTGCATTTTATGCGCTACAACCTGCTGGAACCGGTCAAACGCGGCCACTGGCAGATGAAAAAGTTTTCGCAGACGTATGCGGAAAAGCTGTTTGAGCTACGTGAAATGCTGGAAACCCATGCCCTGACGCGTTTTTTAAATTTGCCCATGGACGATGAACGCTGGATTCAGGCGCGCGATCTACTGGATCGGCACCGATCGATGCGTGAGACCATTGCCAGCAACTATCGCCATTTTGCGGCGCTGGATAAGCAGTTGCACTCGCTGATTCTGTCTGCCGCCAATAACCCGTTCTTTAATCAGTCGCTGGAGATTATTTCCGTTATTTTCCATTCGCACTATCAGTGGGATGAAAGCGATCTGAAGCAGCGCAACATCGTTGCCCTGGAGGAGCATATGGCGATTTTGTCTGCGTTAATCGGTCGCCGGGATGTGGATGCGCTTTGCGCCCTGCACAGTCATCTGGCCACAGCCAAGCGATCCATGATCCGCAGCATTAATCAGTACAATTAAAAACCGATTAAAAACCGCAAAGCATTAGCTCTCGCACGATTTTGAAACAACTTTACAACATCTCTGCTTTATCGCCCTTACTCTTCATCGCAACGCGCCGGCGGCCCTGTGCCGTCGGGCATCCTTAATGCTCACAATAATGATAAATCGCCTGCTCAGGGAGATTGCCATGGAAAACAGATCGGTTATTGATCGTTCAACCTCGCCCGCCGCCGCTGCACCTGATGAGGCGTTTGTGCCGTTGCGCAGTGATATCGTGCGCTCGCCGCGCATCCGTAAAGTCCAGATTACCGCCATGCTGTTGCTGCTGCTTGCCGCCATCATTAACTACCTTGATCGCAGCTCGCTGTCGGTGGCCAATATGACGATTCGTGAGGAGATGGGGCTGAGCGCGACGGAAATTGGCGTGCTGCTCTCGGCATTTTCGCTGGCTTACGGGCTGGCACAACTGCCCGCTGGCGCCCTGCTGGACCGCAAAGGCCCACGTATTATGCTGGGCGTGGGCATGTTCATCTGGTCACTTTTCCAGGCCGCGTCCGGACTGGTGCATAACTTTACTCAGTTCGTGTTGGTGCGCATTGGCCTCGGGATGGGTGAAGCGCCCATGAATCCATGCGGCGTAAAGGTCATCAATGACTGGTTCAATATTAAAGATCGCGGGATGCCGATGGGGATGTTTAACGCCGCCTCGATGATCGGATTATCGGTGGCGCCGCCGATCCTGGCGGCCATGATGCTGCTGCTGGGCTGGCGCGGCATGTTTGTGACTATCAGTATTTTAGGGATTTTCCTCGCGATCGGCTGGTACATGACTTATCGCGACCGTGATAACAACACCTTAAGTGCGGAAGAGATCCATTATCTGCAGGCGGGCAGCGTGGCATCGCGTAAAGCGCCGATCAGCTTTCGTGAATGGCGCGGCCTGTTTAAGCAGCGCACCATGTGGGGCATGATGATTGGCTTCAGCGGCATTAACTACACCGCCTGGCTGTATATTGCCTGGCTGCCGGGTTATCTGCAGTCGACCTATCACCTTGATCTTAAGAGCACAGGCTTACTGGCGGCGATTCCTTTCCTGTTTGGCGCAGCCGGCATGTTGCTCAACGGCTATGTGGTGGATGCGTTAGTGAAACGCGGCTGGGATGCG
This sequence comes from Pantoea sp. SGAir0183, assembly GCF_043545505.1. Lineage (NCBI taxonomy): Bacteria > Pseudomonadati > Pseudomonadota > Gammaproteobacteria > Enterobacterales > Erwiniaceae > Pantoea > Pantoea sp. SGAir0183. Next base: position 246,537 of record NZ_CP028053.1, on the reverse strand, counting down.
GTTAAAACCCGTAAGGTGTGCATTGTCAGCGGCATGGTTCTGTCTGCGGGTTTTACCGCCTTCGTCACGCGCGCCACTGAGACCACCAGCGCCGTCACCCTGATTGGCATGGCCCTGTTTTGTATTCACTTTGCGGGGACCTCATGCTGGGGCCTGATCCACGCTAACGTGACCGCGCGCATGACAGCCTCCGTAGGCAGCATTCAAAACTTCGCCAGCTTTATCTTCGCGTCCTTTGCTCCGGTGATTACCGGCTGGATACTGGACACCACGAAGTCCTTCAGCCTGGCGCTGATGATTTGTGCCTGCGTAACCCTGATGGGCGCACTGGCCTATCTGGTGCTGGTTCGCAAGCCCATCACCGACGGGGCCTGACTCAGGTTAGCGCCCTGATGCTCACGCCATGACGGGCGCCGTAACGCTGAATACCGGCGATCGCTGTCCCGACAGTGAGCGGCGGCGGCGCAGGCAGCAGCGGTGCCCGCTCACGGAGCGCCGCGTCAAACTGCGAAACACTGGTGACATCATGAGGAAAACGCGTTTCATCCACACCGACCAGCGCGCCTTCGTCTTTGGCGAAGGTAAGCAACTGCTGCCAGCGGGCGATGTCGGCCAGCCCGATGCTGTCGGCCCCTTGTGAGTACAACAGCATATCGATGTAGCGGAACGGCGGCTGTTTTTCCAGAAAACGCTGCAGCGCATCTGCCGAGGCGGCAGAGGGGAACATCAGCCAGAAGGGAATCGCCTGTTGCTGCATACTGCACCAGGGATCCAGCAATATAAAGCTGTCTACCGTAAGCCGGGTGGGCAGCACGCCTGCCGCCAGATACCAGTCACGGTAGATTTCCGCCACCACAAAACTCAGCGCCTCCGGTTGCTCATAACGAATTTCCATCAGCGTCCAGCGTTGAGCTTCTGCCAGTTTTTTCAGAGGAGAGATCAGGTAACCGTCCAGCCCCCATTCGGCTTCAGGGACATGATCGGTGATGGCAGGCGGCGTCCAGCGCGCCCGATCAACCCCTGCCCGCGCCAGATATTCCGCAACGCGGGGGCCGCCCTGCAAATACTCGCTTTCCGTTGCCCCACCGGGTGCGCCAAACTGGAAAAACGAACGGTCGCTGGTGCGGGTGACCGGCCACTGGCGCGTGCAGTGATTGATAAACAGGGTCGCGCCTGCGGGCAATCCTCCCAGCAGAAATTCATTAAAGGCGAGTGGCATATCGCGTAATTTAAGCCGGAAAGCCTGCATATTTTCGAGCAGCAGCCGGTCCTGACTCGGATCCTGCCTGTGATGGACCGCCAGCCTTGGCCAGGTCGCCAGCAGCGCCGCGGCCACCGCTTTGCCTTGCTCAAAGCCGGCCTGGGCATCGTCCGGATCGCTGGGTTCCACGCGCACCGGGCACAGAAACGTTTGCGGTAGCCAGGGCGTTCCCATCGCCGCCGCCAGATGGACCAGCGCACCGTTCGATGCGCCGATAAATGCCGCCGGATACTCGCGCTGCGGGTAGGCACTCACCATCCATTCGGCGATGCCTTCCACATCCAGCTCACCCGCCTGTTTCGGGCTGATTCCGTCCGCCTGGCCACTTATCGCATGGCCCCATTCACGTAACCGGCTCGGTAGTCGATCCAGTGAAGGCAGTAACCGGTCCAGCATCGATGACGAACGGGTCAGGGGCTCATCGCGCAGTGCACTTGTCAGAGCCAGCAACATGGTTGCTGCGGAATCAAAGCGGGCGATGCCCTTCGGCGGTTTACTCATCGGCGTTCTCCTGCTGAATACGGGCCAAAAAGGGTCGGATCGCATGGCAGAAGCTCCATGGATAGACATAGTGCAGCCGGTGGGTACCGCCGCGCAGGGTGATTTTTTCACACTGAGGCAACAGCCCCGCCAGCTCATCCAGCCAGCGCGCCGGACAAACCGGGTCCCGCGAACCCCGGAGCAACAATGTGGGGGCCGTCAGATACGTCAGATGGTATTCAATCGGATCGTTAAGCATGGCGCGCAGCGTGCCAAATACACGGGGGAGACCGGCTTTCGCCCAGTCGATGCGGGCCAGCGGGTCAGGTGAACGGTGGGCTTCCAGTCGGCTGTTGCGCCAGCCGCGCCAGAGCTGGCGCAACAGGCTTCGCGCATGGCGATCGGCTGTGGGCCCCTGTAGCACCAGTCCGGCCACAGCGTCCGGGTGATTATCCGCCAGCGCCGCCAGCACCTGACAGCCAAAGGCGCTGCCGACCCAGATTGCCCGCCGGAAACCATTGTGCTGGAGCCACTGCCACAGGATATCGGCCAGTTCACTGACGGAAAGCACCGGTGCCGATGCGGGCAACGCGCTACCGCCAAAGCCGGGCAGGTCGGGGACCAGCACGTGATAGTCCCGACCCAGCGCGAGGGCCAGCGCCTCCATCGAACGGCCTGACATCGCCAGACCGTGAAGCAGAACGACAGGTAAACCATGAGGCGCGTCGGGCGTCACGCGGGTGAACATGCGCCAGTCACCGATCTGTTGATAGTAACCCGCCAGCCCCGCATGGTGACTACGCGGTGAAACAGGCGGCGTTTGTTTCATTTGCTGCCAGCGCTTCGCGCCCCACAGCACTGCACCTATACCTAAACCAACCCCTGCGGCCACGGCTATGCCCTGTCGCCTTTTACACCGGATGGTACGCCTCATCAGCTGCTCCTGTTCCTGGGTACTTATTGAGTGTAGGACGGGATCGGCAGAGAGGCAGTGAATACACTGCGTCAGGCGACAGGGTTACGCAGGCAACCGATTTTTTCTATCTCGACTTCCACCACGTCGCCACGGAACATGAACAGGGGCGGCGTCCGTTTTTTCCCTACGCCGCCGGGGGAGCCGGTGATAATGACATCGCCGGGTGATAGCGGACTGAAGGCAGAGATATATTCGATAATGCTGGCGACCGGATGCACCATGCTGGCGGTGGTATCGTTTTGCACTTCACGACCGTTCAGTCGGGTTTTAATCGATAACTGTTGGGGATCAGGAATCTCGTCCGCAGTCGTCATCCAGGGGCCAAATCCTCCGGTCTGCGGCCAGTTTTTCCCGGCGGTAAACCAGGTAAACTGCATGTCGCGCACGGTGGCATCCATAAAGCAGCTGTAACCCGCAATGACGTCCAGCGCGTCGGCGGCCTTAACCCGATGCGCCGGTTTACCAATAATCACCGCCAGCTCACCCTCGTAATCGAATTCCTGGGTAGTCAGCGGTTTTTGCAGCGGTTGCTCATGGCCGGTCAGTGAATCAGCAAAACGGATAAATAAGGTTGGCGCGTCCAGCGTTGCGGCAAACTCCTGGCGTTTATCTGCGTAGTTCATTCCTACGCAGAAAATTTTTCCAGGCTGCTCAATAACGGGAAGAAACTGCACGGCGGAAAACGCGTGATCGACGGGCATGTTCTGAAAGGCGGCAAGATCGGCCAGAGAAGAACGTGTCAAAAAGGTTTTTAAATCCGGGCAGGCTTTGCCCAGGCGCATCCCGACATCGATCACGCCCTGTTCCCGTACGATACCCACGCTTTTTTTCCCCTGAGCGGGAAGATAAAAACTGCATAACTGCATTGCTGCCTCTTTTATTATGTCGGGCGATCCACCCGTGTTGAGAATAAATCGGCGCGCAGAGTAGCAAAAAACATGACGGAAATCGTACTGCGATTGGCACAGTGGATGTCCAGTTGTATCACAGTATGTCAGGCGGAATGCAAGGCCAGTGCGGGCTGAACAGAGAGGCGGAGTCAGGCGAGAAGAACGGCAAAATGAGGTGATAATCACCGGTCATTCCCTGACCGCGACTATCGAGGGTAAAACGTGGCGCTTAGTTCAGCGCACCGGGTGGTACGTGTTTAAAGGTTTCCACATACGCGTGAAACACGTACTTAAAAAAACGTTTCATACAGCATCCAGTTAAAAATTTGTTGAATAAATACAGGAAAAGTATAGCTCCTGCTGTTTTAATCAGCAATAAATTTTGAACCAGATCACAAAATACGATTTTGCGGGCGTTACTGAAACAGTCCGAGATGCTCGGTGAGGATGGTGGAGCCAATGGCGATGAGGACCAGTCCGCCCAGCACTTCGGCCCATTTACCTAACACAGGCCCAATGAAGCGGCCGACCAGCACGCCAGTGGTAGCCATAACGGTAGTGGCGGCACCGATTGTCAGAGCCGTGGTGACGATATTAACCTGAAGGAAGGCCAGCCCCACGCCAACCGCCAGCGCATCCAGGCTGGTGGCAACGGCGGTCGCCGCCAGGACCATAAAACCATGGCTTTGCGGCGCTTCGCACGGTTCAGACGCCGTTTTACGGAAGCCTTCCATCATCATTCGGGCACCCAGGAACGCCAGCAGGAAAAAGGCTATCCAGTGATCCCACGCGGCAACATACTGGCTGGCAGCAAGACCCAATGCCCAGCCAATCAGCGGCGTCAGGGCTTCGATACAACCGAAAATCAGACCGGTGCGCACGGCTTCTTTCAGGCCCGGGCGATGCAAGGTCGCACCTTTGCCCAGCGCAGCAGCAAATGCGTCCATCGACATTCCAAAAGCAAGAATCAGGGTGGCGATAAAGGTCATGATTTGTTCACTTGGGATGAAAAGCCAGCATTTCGGGCTGAATTCATCACACATATGGCTCGGTTATTAAAAAGTGCGCGCAGTCTATCACGCAATAATCGTTATAAAAAGACAATAAAATCAGGGATTTAAGTATAGCAAAGGCTATAACTCATAACAATCGCTATGAATGTCTCTAAGTTAATGTCATTTAAGCCTTTTCTTTGCAATGCACAGCGTGACTTCCTGCCCTGAACAGTCCGTCATTGAACCTTCCCGCGGAATGCCGGAAAATGGCGGGCTGGTAAATACGGAATTTTTGTCCATGACTAACCCCTTCGAATCCCTGATCATTCCCGGCGGCATTTTACTGTTGGGCTTTCTCTCTGCCCTTCTGCTTCCCGCTCCCGCGTTTAGCCTGGCCGTCGCGCAGCACCTGCAACAGATGTTCCATCTGCAGGACCTTAATCAGCTTTATACCGTGGTCTTTTGCCTGTGGTTTTTACTTCTGGGCGCGCTGGAGTTTTTTGTTATTCGCTTTATCTGGCGCCGCTGGTTTCGGGCGTAATCACGCCGTCAGGGCGACATCTGCCTGCTGCCCCTCTTTTTTTAAAAGACTGAATTACTGAGAGGCTGGCGGTGGAGAACCTTTGATCATGCAAAGCGTCAACGATGCGGCGCGCTTCCTTGCCGTCGGTCAGTCACCTGGCTGGCTATGAGGTCACAAAAATGTAACATTTGTTTTACAAGATAGCCTTCGCCGCCTTATCGATTAAAAATTCAACGCAAAGAATAAATTTCAATAATCCCTTTTTTTCATTAGGTTATATTATTCCTTTCGCTAAGTGACATTTTCATACCGCACCATTATGGGGCAATCCCGCAACATCCTCTTTTACTTAACCCGTTGAGTTAGCTGCAAAAAAGGCTTATGGCGCGCCTGTTATTATGATTCTTTCTTATGCTGAATCATTTCTGCATTTAAAAAATAAACAAATGTTTAATTCGAACGCGAGAATGTTATATTTGGGCAACAAAGCATAACGTTCAGTTAACTCGTTATCGTCGCTTTAACCTATACCTGAGTCTTAACCCGGAAATAGCGCAACGCGCTCGACAGAAGCGTGACTATTTCACCTGCAACACTGTTGAGCTTCAGGTCAACAGAAGAGGAGATGTCGCCTCATGTGCAAATCAGCTGTAAATCTTGCGCTCACAATGAGTGTTAGCGGAAAGGACACCACCGGGGCGCAGGAGCGTAAAGACGTCGATGTGCTACTCATTGGCGCTGGCGTCATGAGCGCCACCTTAGGCACCTGGCTGCAGGATCTTGAGCCAGACTGGTCCATTGAAATGGTGGAACGGCTGCCGCATGTGGCGGAAGAGTCCTCTAATGGCTGGAACAATGCCGGTACAGGCCATGCCGCGCTGGCCGAGCTGAACTATACGCCGCAGAGAGCTGACGGCAGTATCGATATCGCGAAAGCCATTGCGATTAACGAAGCCTTCCAGATTTCTCGCCAGTTCTGGGCCTATCATGTCCAGAAAGGCAATCTGCATACGCCAAAAAGCTTTATCCACAGCACACCGCATATGAGCTTTGTCTGGGGCGATGACAACGTTAACTTCCTGCGCAAACGCTTTAACGCATTACAGAAAAGCACTTTGTTCCGTGGCATGGCTTACTCTGAAGATCCACAGCAAATTGCGAAGTGGATTCCGTTGGTGATGAAAGGCCGTCCCGCCAGTCAAAAAGTGGCCGCGACCTGGACCGATATGGGCACCGACGTCGATTTCGGTGAAGTGACGCGTCAGTTGATTGCCTCACTGGAGAAAAAAGCCAGTTTCCGTTTGCGCATGAGCCAGGAAGTTCGCGACATTACACGCCTGAACGATGGTCGCTGGCAGGTTACCCTTGTCAGCCTGACAGACGGTTCACGTCGTACGTTAACCGCCGGTAAGATTTTCATTGGCGCAGGCGGTGCGGCGTTGCCGTTGCTGCAGAAGGCTGGCGTTCCCGAAGCCAATGGCTATGCGGGCTTCCCGGTCGGCGGCTCTTTCCTGGTGACCGAAAATCCCGATGTTGTGAAACAGCATATGGCGAAGGTCTATGGTAAAGCGAGCGTCGGTGCGCCGCCAATGTCCGTGCCGCATGTGGACACGCGCGTTCTGAACGGCAAACAGGTTCTGCTGTTTGGGCCGTTCGCGACCTTCTCGACCAAGTTCCTGAAGCAGGGTTCGCTGCTGGACATGTTTGCCTCGCTGAACAGTACTAACCTTATGCCGATGATCAAAGTCGGACTGAAAAGCTTTGATCTGGTGAAGTACCTGATGGATCAGGTTCTGCAAAGCGACCGTGACCGGATGGACGCGCTGCGCGCCTATGTTCCGCAGGCGAAGCAGGAAGACTGGCGTCTGGTGACCGCAGGTCAGCGCGTGCAAATCATCAAGAAAGATGAAAAAGAAGGCGCAGTATTGCGTCTGGGCACAGAAGTGGTGTCGTCGGAAGATGGCTCGATTTCGGCACTGCTGGGTGCTTCGCCGGGCGCCTCAACAGCGGCACCGATCATGCTGGAACTGCTGCACAAGGTCTGTCCAGAGCAGATGGCGTCACCGGAATGGCAAAATAAAATTCGTGCCGTTGTGCCGTCCTGGGGCCGCAAACTTAACGGTGACGTCGCCCTGACTGAAAAAGTGCTGGCTGAAACCAGCCGCGTCCTGCAACTGCCGTATACGCCTGTAACGCCGGTGGCCGCGAATGACGAAGGCCGTGAAACTGCCTACGTCGTCGGTAAATAACCGTCTTCTACCTGTCTGAGGCCTCGCTTGCGAGGCCTTTTTGTTTGCCGCTTGCCTGGTTGACTCCCCCATTCTCTATTAGGGTTAGTGCATCGTCTGACGTAATGCAGGAGAAAATGGCATGGCTCAACCGAACACGGCACACGAACTCACGTTACTTGATCGCTACTGGCGCGCCGCTAACTATCTGTCTGTCGGGCAGATTTATTTGATGGACAATCCGCTGTTACGCGAGCCATTGAAGCCAGAGCATATTAAACCGCGCTTACTGGGCCACTGGGGCACCACGCCCGGACTGAATTTTATCTATGCCCATCTGAACCGGATTATTCGTCAGCGCGACCTCAACCTTATTTATGTCTGTGGTCCCGGCCATGGCGGGCCTGGCATGGTTGCGAATACCTGGCTTGAGGGGAGCTATAGCGAAATCTATCCGCATATCCGTCAGGATGCCGACGGCATGCAGAAGCTGTTCAAACAGTTTTCTTTTCCGGGCGGTATTCCCAGTCATGCGGCACCCGAAACCCCGGGCTCGATCAATGAAGGTGGAGAGTTAGGCTACTCACTTTCTCATGCCTTTGGCGCTGTCTTTGATAACCCCGATCTGATCGCGTCCTGCATCATTGGCGACGGCGAAGCCGAAACCGGGCCGCTGGCCTCCAGCTGGCACGGGATTAAGTTTCTTAATCCCCAGCGCGACGGTGCCGTGCTGCCCATTCTGCATCTGAATGGTTATAAGATTGCGAATCCAACGATTCTGGGCCGCGCCAGTGACGACGATCTGCGTCAGCTGTTTCGCGGTTACGGCTATGAACCGCTGTTTGTCTGCGGTCATGAACCTGAAGAGATGCATCCGTTGATGGCCGACACGCTGGATCGCGCTTTTTCAGAGATTGCCGGCTTTCAACAGGCCGCCCGGCAGGGCTCACCAATGAAGTCCATTCCCCGCTGGCCGATGATTATCCTGCGCAGCCCTAAAGGCTGGACCGGGCCGAAAACGGTAGATGGCAAGAAAGTGGAAGGTTTCTGGCGGGCGCACCAGGTGCCCGTAGCGGCCTGCCGCGAAAACGAAGACCACCGTAACATTCTGGAGAACTGGCTGCGCAGCTATCAGCCTGACGATCTGTTTGATGAACAGGGGCGGCTTAAGCCGGAACTGCAGGCGCTGGCCCCACAGGGCGACAAACGTATGGGCGCGTCCCCGTTTGCCAACGGTGGTTTACTGCGCCGTGAATTAGTTACGCCTGATATTCGCGAATTTGCTTTCGATACACAGCAGCCCGGCTCGCAGGCCGGACAGGCAACTGAACAGTTTGGCCGTTATCTTAACGCCCTGCTCCAACGCAATCGGGACAATTTCCGCGTGTTTGGTCCGGATGAAACCGCCTCTAACCGCCTGACGCCGGTATTTGACACCACCAGCCGCACCTGGCTTGAAGCTATTGAGCCTTATGATGAGCAGTTGGCCCCCGATGGTCGGGTAATGGAAATTCTCAGTGAACATCAGTGTCAGGGCTGGCTGGAAGGATATCTGCTTACCGGCAGGCACGGATTATTTAACTGCTACGAAGCCTTTATTCACATCATTGACTCGATGTTCAATCAGCATGCCAAATGGTTAAAGGTGACGCGTAAGCTGGGCTGGCGTCAGCCCATCTCCTCGCTTAACTATCTGCTGTCTTCTCACGTCTGGCGTCAGGATCATAACGGTTACAGTCATCAGGATCCGGGCTTTATCGATCACGTTGCCAATAAAAAAGCCGACATTGTGCGTATTTACCTGCCGCCCGATGCAAATACGTTGTTATGGGTGGGCGACCACTGTCTGCGAACATGGGACCGCATCAACGTGATTGTGGCCGGCAAACAGCCTGCGCCGCAGTGGCTGGACATGGACAGCGCCATCGCCCATTGCGAGGCCGGAATGGGTGAATGGCACTGGGCCGGCACAACCCCGCAGGACGCAGAGCCGGATGTGGTGATGGCCTGCGCGGGTGATGTGCCCACCATGGAAACCCTGGCGGCCGTCGATCTGCTGCGAAGTTATCTGCCGGACCTGCGCATTCGGGTGGTTAACGTGGTAGACCTGCTGGCGCTGCAAACGCAGAAACAGCATCCTCACGGCAAGTCAGAAGAGGCGTTTGATGCGCTGTTTACCGCAGACAAGCCGGTGATTTTTGCCTTCCATGGTTACCCCAGTCTGATCCACCGGCTGACCTATCAACGCAATAACCATTGTAATTTCCATGTGCATGGCTTTAATGAAGAGGGCACAACCACCACGCCTTTCGACATGACGGTGCTGAACGAGCTGGATCGCTATCATCTGGCGCTGGCGGCCATCAGGCATATCCCGGGGCTTGCCGATCGCCATCCTGAACTGCCTGACGATCTGCAGCAGCGCCTGGCAGAGCATCATCGCTATGTACGGGTCTATGGCGAAGATGTGCCGGAGGTGCAGAACTGGAAGTGGCCCTCCGCCAGCGCCCCCGGCGCACCGGACTAAACCGCTTTCAGGGCATCGGCCAGCATCCAGATCGTCGTTACCACCAGTGACAGCGCCATCAGGCTGTTGAACAGCTGGCGTTTCCAGGCGATTTGCAGGTGACCGCGCAGGCGGTCACCTAACGCCGCCCACAATAATATGCAGGGCAGATTGAGCAGCATAAAACTCGCCATCACGATCAGGACGTGACTGTTGGCGCTGTACAACAGCGCCACGTTGCTGGCCATTAACCAGGCTTTAGGATTCACCGCCTGAAAGCAGGCACCGCCGAGAAACGTCATCGGCTGAGGCTTGTGCCGGGCCTCAGGTGCAGCCGCACGAAATATTTTCCAGGACAGCCACAGCAGATAGCTACATCCCACCAGCGTAAGCGGCAAGCGGATGGATGCCATCCAGTGCAGCAACAGCTCCAGTGTCATGCCCGCAATAACCGTTTGCAGGCCGCATCCAAGTAAAATGCCAAACACCATCGGCAGCGTCCGGCGCATACCAAAATTCACGCCGGAAGTGGCAAGCAACAGGTTGTTAGGACCCGGCGTAATCGACATCACGGTGACATAACTGAAAAAAGAGGGATCAAGCATCATGGTATTCCTGACAGGGAGACAGAGCACCATGCTACGTTGCGAAAAGTGATGGTAACAGGGACAGGAAATGGCTATTTTGATGGGTACAATCACGATGATGTCAAACTGTACCTGTCGTGCCAGGAGGCAATTGTGTCCCTTGAAATTCAGCCTGAACAAACGCTTTACCAGCAACTGGCCGATAGCTTCGCAGAGGCCATTCATCAGGGTACTCTCAAGCCTGGTAAGCGCTTACCGGCTATCCGTCGCGTCGCCCAGTCGCACCAGGTGAGCGTGAACACCGTGCTGAATGCCTGGCAGCTGCTGGAGAACCGTGGCCTGATTGAGGCACGACCGCAATCAGGCTATTACGTGCGCGGCGTCCTGCCTGTGGTCACCCGGCATACTCAGCACGCTGCTCGTGTGATACGCGATCCCAGCAACGAAAAGCTGGATTTGATCGATAAAGTGTTCGCCGCGCAGAATCATCCTGATTACATCAATATCTCGCTGGCCTGTCCGCAGGACAGCGAACTGTTCCCCTCGGCCCGGTTAGCCCGCATCACCGCCTCATTGCTACGACGCAATCCCAACCTTATCGGTCGCTATGCGCTTCCGCCCGGTAGTGAGCGCTTACGGGAGGAGATTGCGCGACGCGCATTACATGCGGGTCAGTCACTCACCGCCGATGATATCACCCTCACCCATGGTTGTATGGAGGCGTTGCAGCTGGCATTGCGCGCGGTGACGCAGCCCGGCGACTGCGTAGGGCTGGAATCACCTACCTACTTTTTTTTGTTCCCTTTGCTGGCTTCACTCGGCCTCAAAGCGCTGGAAATCCCCACCGATCCGCAGCGTGGTTTGTCGCTGGATGCGCTGGAAATGCTGCTGCAGGAAGAGCGACTTCAGGCGATTGTGGCGATGCCCACGGCGCAAAATCCGCTGGGTTACTGTATGAGCCTGCCCGACAAGAAAAGGCTCGCAAGGTTGGTAAATACTTACAAAGTTCCGCTCATCGAAGACGGCCTTTACGATGAATTGCAGTTTGACTGGCCGCTTTCCCCTGCCGTGAAGGCCTTTGACGAGCAGGGCTGGGTTTTATACTGCACCAGCTTTACCAAAACCGTTGCGCCGGATTTCCGTGTCGGCTGGATTGCGGCCGGACGCTTCCACGATGCTATCGCACGGCTTAAAGCCGTGTCATCGATGGCGGAGTCCGCTCTGCTGTCAGAGACGCTGGCAGAGTTTCTTGCCAATGGCGGTTATGACCATCATCTGCGTAGCCTGCGGCGCTGTTATGCCAGCAATCTGGATGAGGCGCGAGGGTTAATTGCCCAGCATTTTCCCCAGGGCACGCAGGCCACGTTGCCGCGCGGCGGCTTTGTTTTTTGGGTGGAACTGCCGGGCAACGTGAACACGACCGAGATGTTCTCTCGTCTGCTGAAAGAGCAGATCTGCGTGACGCCCGGCGCGCTGTATTCGCTGAGTGAGCGCTATAACCATGCACTGCGCCTCTCGTGCTGCTATCCGTTTACCGATCGCTACATTCGCGCTATCGCCCGCGTCGGTGCCATCGCCTGTGAACTTGCGGGCCTGCCGCCGGGTCGGGCTCAGGGCGTTCCGTTCCGTCCCCAGATGGTATAACCATGGCGTTCAGTCAGACGTTCGTAATAGGTCCGGACAGCCGGCAGGTCGGGATGATCCAGCGGGGTTTCAAACCAGCGGTTCACGGCAAGGCCAATCGGGATATCCGCCAGCGTGAAGTTGCGTCCGGCGACATAGCGACCGGTGTGCTCCAGCTGCTGGTTGAGAATCCCCATGGTATGGGACCAGCCTTTGCAGGCCGCAGCTAACAGGCGGGGATCCTGATGCGCGGGCGAATGGCGCACCAGCGACATAAAGGCATAGCGCCACGAGGTGTTAAGTTCGGTTGATTGCCAGTCCATCCACTGATCCACCGGCGCGCGCGCGCGCGGATTTTCCGGGTAAAGCCACTCGCCGCCATAGGCCGTGGCCAGATAGCGCAAAATAGCGTTGGATTCCCACATGACAAAGTCGTCGTCGAGTAATACCGGGATCATGGCATTGGGATTAAGCGCCATAAATTCTGGCGAGTGAGTGGATTTGAAACCTTCGCCCCACTCTTCGCGTTCGTAAAGCAGGTCCAGCTCGTCACACAGCCATAATACTTTGCGCACATTGATTGAGGAGGCGCGTCCAAGAATTTTTAACATAGCAGGCTCCATCCGGTTGCTTAACTTATTCATAGCCCTGTTAACTGACATAAGCAATTGCCCGGGCATGAAAAAACCGCTTTATCTCAATGAAAAGGAGTGACAATGAAGGTTGCGTTTAAACAAGTGGACGTTTTCACCTCGATTGCGTTCAACGGCAATCCGCTGGCCGTCATCATGGATGCGCAGGGCCTCGACGACAGCCAGATGGCGGCGATTGCGCGCTGGACCAACTTATCCGAGACGACCTTTGTCCTGCCGCCAGAAGACAGCCAGGCTGACTATCGCGTGCGTATCTTCACCGTACAGGGCGAGCTACCGTTTGCAGGTCATCCCACGCTGGGTACCGCCCATGCCCTGCTTGAGGCGGGCTGGAAAACCAAAACACCAGGCAGGATGGTGCAGCAGTGCGGCGTCGGCAATGTGGTGGTGACAATCGCATCCGATGGTACGCTGGCTTTTGCCGCGCCTAGCGCCACCCTGACGCCCTACCACGATGCCCTGATCAGCACAGCATTAAACAGCGACGCGCTGGATCATTCACAGCCTGTCACCGTGGCGGATATGGGCATTCGCTGGTTGCTTATCCCGATGGTCAGTGCCGAGGCGGTGCGCGCCGTCATACCCGACGTCAACGATCTTGAGCGGTTAATTACCCACGCCAGCGTGGATGGTGTAATGCCCTTTGGCCCGCTGCCCTCGGGAGAAACAGAACAGTATGAAGTGCGGGGATTACTGGTTGAGCACGGCAGCCTGACAGAAGATCCGATTACCGGCAGCGCAAATGCCTGCCTGGCGCGCTACTTCGCGGCTCAGGGTAAACCGCACAATTACCGCGTTCGTCAGGGCACGCAGGTCAGACGTCAGGGCCGGGTGAACGTGGCTTATGAGGGCGAAACCATCTGGATTGGCGGAAAAACAGTGACGATCGTTGAGGGCACAATTGACGTTACGCCCTGAGACACGACAGGGCGACGGAGTCGCCCTTACTGTTACAGTCCCTGCCCGCCCGATGCTTCGATGCGTTGCGCGGTGATCCAGCCGGTTTCCTCGCTCAGAATGGCGCAAATGGCGTCGCCAATATCATCAGGTAATCCGACCCGCCCCAGAGCGGTCAACGCAGCGATGCTTTCATTCACGGCTTTATCGTCACGCACCCGTCCGCCGCCAAAATCCGTTTCAATCGCGCCCGGCGCCAGGATATTAACGCGGATTCGACGTTCCCCCAGCTCTTTGGCCTGGTAACGGGTCAGCACTTCCATCGCCCCTTTCATCGCCGCATAGGTGCCCGAGCCAGGATAGGTCAGGCGCGTTAATCCACTGGAGATATTCAGAATGCGCCCGCCGTCGCTGATAACAGGCAGCAGTTTCTGCGTCAGGAAGTACGGCCCTTTGAAATGCACATTCATCAGCGCATCAAATTCCGCTTCCGTCGTCTCGGCAAAAGGTTTGTAGTGACCATGCCCGGCATTGTTCACTAAATAATCAAACGTCTCACGCTGCCAGCGCTGCTGTAAGGTGTTTTTGACATCAGAAATGAAGCGGTCGAACTGGCTAACATCACCCACATCCAGCTGTAGCGCTATGGCGCGGCCGCCTGCGCGCTCAACAGCGTTGACGACGTCCTGTGCTTCGTTTTGATGATTGCGGTACGTCAGGATGATATCCCGGCCTTTTGCCGCCAGTTTTAGCGCTGCATTCTTGCCTAAACCGCGATTTGCGCCCGTAATCAAGACGATTTTACGATTCATGTTGATTTCCTGTTGCAAAATTGAACACAGATTCAGGATATTCGTTAAAAATTGTTCTATAAACGCTTAAGAATGCGCAGCACTGTTCCACTTAAAACAACAATCGGCAGGCCATATGGATAAAATTCATGCAATGCAGGTGTTCGTCAGAGTTGCAGAGATGGGCAGTTTTACGGCGGCGGCTGACAGCCTTGGGTTACCAAAAGGCAGCGTATCACGGCAAATTCAGGCGCTGGAGAATCTGATGGGCACACGGCTGCTGCATCGTACTACCCGCCGCGTGCAGCTCACTCAGGATGGCCTGGTGTACTATGATCGCTGTCTTGATTTGCTGGCGATGATTGGCGATATGGACAGCCTGTTTCAGCACGATCCCGCGACGTTAAGTGGCAAACTGCGGGTCGACATGTCCGTGGCAATGGCGAGCGATCTTATTCTTCCGCGTCTGCCTGAATTCCTTCAGCACTATCCTGGCGTGGAAATTGAACTCAGCAGCAACGATCGCCAGGTTGACGTCATTCGCGAAGGTTTTGACTGTGTGATTCGCGTTGGCGAGCTAAAGGATTCGGGACTGATCGCCCGCCGTATAGGCACGCACACCTTGATTAACTGTGCCAGTCCTGACTATCTTGCGCGTTTTGGCAGGCCGATTCGGCTTGAGGAGCTGTCGCAGCATGCAATGGTGCATTACAGCCAGCCGTTAGGTCAGGCGGCGCAGGGCTTCGAATACTTCGATGGTAAGCAGTGCCACTATGTGCACACGGGCGGCGTCGTGACGGTGAACAGCACCGAAACCTACCGCGCCGCCTGCCTTGCGGGCCTGGGCATTATTCAGGTGCCGACGGTGGGCATCCAAAAATATCTGGAAAGCGGTCAACTGGTCGAGGTGCTCCATGCGTTCCCGGCCAAACCGATGCCCATTCACTTGCTCTATCCCCATCGCCGGAATGTCGCGCGTCGGGTTCGGGTGTTTATGGAGTGGTTAAGTCAGGTGCTCCAGGAGTATGTCACCTGACAGGCTATAATGTGATTTTAAGGTTCAACAGGAAAGTGAATGTCTATGACAGACGAGCAGGACAACGTAAAAGACGCCAAACCGCTGATCGATATTAAAACCGGCAACAAGTCCGTCGATCGTTCCATCGTGCGCGTATCACGCTTCGCCGCCTGGTTCCAGGCGATACCGGCGGTAGCGCACTTTATTCGCGCGCTGGATCGGTTTAACGATCGCCTCGGCAGCCAGTTTGGTGCCGCCATTACCTATTTTTCGTTTCTGTCGCTCATCCCCATTTTAATGGTGTCTTTTGCTGCCGTGGGTTTCGTGCTGGCCTCGAATCCGGACCTCCTGACCGATATCATCAACAAAATCGTCAGTAGCATCAGCGATCCGTCGCTGGCGACCACGTTAAAAAACACCGTGAACACGGCCATTCAGCAACGCGCAACCGTGGGCATCACCGGTTTGTTGCTGGCGTTGTATTCCGGTCTCAACTGGATGGGGAATTTACGCGAGGCTATTCGCGCGCAGTCACGCGACGTCTGGGAACGTCAACCCGACGATAAAGAGAAGATCTGGAAACGCTATATTCGCGACTTCTTGTCTCTGACCGGCCTGATGCTGGCGCTGGTGATTACTTTGTCACTGACCTCCGTCGCCGGTTCCGCCCAGGCGACTATCGTTAATGCGTTAGGGCTGGATGGCATTGAATGGTTGCGCCCGGCACTGACGATCATCGCGACGTCCATCTCTGTACTGGCAAATTATCTGCTGTTTCTGTGGATTTTCTGGATTCTGCCTCGCCATAAACCGCGCAAAAAAGCCCTGCTGCGTGGCACCTTACTGGCGGCCATCGGGTTTGAAGTCATTAAGTTTGTGATGACGTTGACGCTGCCGAAACTCGCCAGCTCGCCCTCGGGTGCGGCTTTTGGCTCGGTGTTGGGGCTGATGGCGTTCTTCTATTTCTTTGCCCGCCTGACATTGTTCTGCGCGGCCTGGATTGCCACCGCCAAATACAAAGACGATCCACGCATGCCTGAAAAAGGCGCAATGGCCACCCACGAACAGCAGTAACCAGCGAAAAATCCCTGCCCCCGGTTATTTATCAGCCACTTTACAGCATGAATAACCAGGGGGTCACTTTTCTTCAGCGCTTTCACAGAGTATCTCGCCATGTTTATCTCTGTTAACGCTGCCATTCTCCGACATTTCACATCAGGCAAAGATTTTCTACTTTTAGGCAGAGAAAGCCGCGGCTGACGCGGTTTCCAGCCATTGAATGCCGCTATACAGGTGCGTAAGATTCCTTAACGGTATTTAAAAATAAGAAACATTTATGCAAGCCTCCATCTCAGAAACTCTTGATAAACAACATGAGCCAACGCCAGTGAACTCACGCAGTAAAGTCGTTATTGCTTCACTGGTCGGCACCGCCATCGAATTTTTCGATTTCTATATTTATGCCACCGCCGCGGTCATTGTCTTTCCGCATATCTTTTTTCCTCAGGGTGATGCCACTGTCGCCACGCTACAGTCACTGGCGACCTTCGCGATTGCGTTCGTTGCCCGCCCTATCGGCTCAGCGCTGTTTGGTCACTTCGGTGACCGTGTCGGTCGTAAAGCCACCCTGGTAGCCTCGCTGCTGACCATGGGGATCTCTACCGTGGTCATCGGTTTGTTACCCAGCTATCAGAGCATTGGCGTTCTGGCCCCGCTGCTGTTAGCACTGGCCCGCTTTGGTCAGGGCCTGGGACTCGGCGGCGAATGGGGCGGTGCGGCCCTGCTGGCCACGGAAAATGCGCCAGCCAAAAAGCGTGCGCTGTACGGTTCCTTCCCGCAGTTGGGTGCGCCCATTGGATTCTTTTTTGCCAACGGCACCTTCCTGCTGCTCTCCTGGTTGCTGACCGACGAGCAGTTTATGCAGTGGGGCTGGCGCGTGCCTTTTGTACTGTCTGCCGTGCTGGTCCTGATTGGCCTGTATGTGCGCGTGTCGCTACATGAAAGTCCGGTCTTTGCCAAAGTGCAGAAAGAGAAGAAGCAGGTGCGCGTGCCGATTGCCTCACTTCTGAGCAAACATCTGACGGCGACCATTCTGGGCACCTTCATCATGCTCGCCACCTACACGCTGTTTTACATCATGACAGTTTACTCAATGAGTTACGGCACCGCCGCCGCGCCTGCGGGGCTGGGCATCTCACGTAACAGCATGCTGTGGATGTTGATGATGGCGGTCATTGGCTTCGGCGTGATGGTCCCCATCGCGGGCCTGCTGGCTGACCGCTTTGGTCGCCGGAAAACCATGATCACCATTACGCTGATGATTATTGGTTTCTCATTCCTGTTCCCTGTGATGTTGGGTTCCGGCTCTCAGGCGCTGGTGATGGCCTTCCTGCTGCTGGGATTAAGCATTATGGGCCTGACATTTGGCCCGATGGGTGCGCTGCTGCCCGAGCTGTTCCCGACAGAAGTGCGCTATACCGGCGCGTCGTTCTCATACAACCTGTCGTCGATTCTGGGGGCCTCCGTTGCGCCATATATCGCAACCTGGCTGAACGTGCACTACGGCTTATATGCCGTCGGATTGTACCTGGCCTCTATGGCCTTCCTGACGCTGATCGCCCTGATTGCCTGTAAAGAAACCCGGCATCAAACGCTGTATGAAGTGTGATCTCAGGTCACGCTCATAAAAAAACCCGGCTCAGGCCGGGTTTTTTATGCGTTTTCGCGGCGAAAGCGCGCTATTTCGACTTAAGCCAGGCCATAAAATCATCGATAAAAACCCGGGTTTTTAGCGGCAGCAGACGGTTGGGTAAGGTGATGGCCCAGGGCGTCATCGGTGTTGTGTTTTCACTGTGCCAGTCCTGCAAAACACGACGCAGTGGACCATTAAGCAGATAGCCGTTTGCGATAAATCTACACACATTGCGCAGCCAGACTCTTCCCGAAGCGCATTTGGGGAAAAGGCGGGGACTGACTGAATGCCGACCCGACCCGCAGCGCACGGCTGTCGCTTCTGTCGCCGTATGCTATGCCCTCAGACATCATCACGAGTATTTTGCTGGCAACCTTACGGCTGGCATGTTCCTTATTCTTGCCGGGTGTCAGTATGTTGGTTACAGGAGCCTTTTACCGCCTGTTATCGTGTCGCCAGGCGCATGCTAAAACAAAAAGGCGCAGCCAGATGGCTGCGCCTTTTTGTCTTACATTTGCTGAAAACGGTGGCGGTGCGACTTAGCCTGCAACCGCGATGCGTTTCATATCGGTCATGTAACCACGCAGTTTGCGGCCAACCTGCTCGATAGGATGCTGACGAATGGCTTCATTAACGTCGCGCAGTTGGGCGTTATCCACCTGCGTGCCGTCAATAGCTTTACCCAGATCGCCCGGCTGCAGTGAGGCCATAAACTCTTTCAGCAGCGGCACCGCCGCAAAAGAGAACAGGTAGTTACCGTACTCAGCGGTATCAGAAATAACCACGTTCATTTCATACAGGCGTTTACGGGCAATGGTGTTCGCGATCAGCGGCAGCTCGTGCAGTGACTCGTAGTAAGCCGACTCTTCGATGATGCCAGCATCTACCATGGTTTCAAATGCCAGCTCAACGCCCGCTTTGACCATGGCAACCATGACAACGCCTTTGTCGTAGTATTCTTGCTCTTCGATTTTGCCGTCGAACTGAGGGGCGGTTTCGAACGCGGTTTTACCGGTCTCTTCGCGCCAGGTCAGCAGCTTCTTATCGTCATTCGCCCAGTCCGCCATCATGCCAGCAGAGAAATCGCCTGAGATGATGTCATCCATGTGCTTCTGGAACAGGGGAGCCATGATGGTTTTCAGCTGCTCAGACAGTGCGTAAGCACGCAGTTTCGCCGGATTAGACAGGCGATCCATCATCAGCGTAATGCCGCCAAATTTCAGGGATTCGGTGATGGTTTCCCAGCCAAACTGAATCAGTTTCTCAGTGTACGCCGCATCGTGACCTTCAGCCACCAGCTTATCGAAGCACAGCAGAGAACCGGCCTGCAGCATACCGCACAGAATGGTCTGCTCACCCATCAGGTCAGATTTCACTTCCGCAACGAAAGAGGATTCCAGCACGCCAGCGCGGTCACCACCGGTGGCAGAAGCCCAGGCTTTGGCGATAGCCATACCTTCACCTTTCGGATCGTTTTCCGGGTGAACCGCGATCAGCGTCGGTACCCCGAAGCCACGCTTGTATTCTTCACGGACTTCGGTGCCCGGACACTTCGGCGCCACCATAACGACGGTGATATCTTTACGGATGGTTTCGCCCACTTCGACAATGTTGAAGCCGTGTGAATAGCCCAGCGCGGCACCGTCTTTCATCAGTGGCTGTACAGCCTGAACCACGGCGGAGTGCTGTTTGTCTGGCGTCAGGTTAACCACCAGGTCCGCCTGAGGAATCAGTTCTTCGTAAGTGCCCACTTTGAAACCGTTGTCGGTGGCTTTGCGATACGAGGCACGTTTTTCGGCGATGGCTTCTGCACGCAGGGCATAAGAAACATCCAGACCGGAATCGCGCATGTTCAGGCCCTGGTTCAGGCCCTGCGCACCACAGCCCACAATCACAATCTTTTTGCCTTTCAGGAAGCTGGCGCCATCCGCGAACTCGTCACGCCCCATAAAACGACATTTGCCCAGTTGCGCTAACTGGTTGCGCAGATTCAGTGTGTTGAAGTAATTAGCCATGGGTACTCCGGTTAAATGTTGTGTTTGCTTTTGTCTGTTGACGGCGTGAGATTCAGCGCCGCGAATGACCCCATCATATGACAGGATTTCTGTTGCTTAAATTGATATATTAACAACATTACATTGCAATAATCGCAATGCATTCCTGAGGTGGAACCTGTATGGATTTACGCGATCTCAAATTGTTTTTACATCTGGCAGAAAGCTGCCATTTTGGCCGCACCGCACGGGCCATGCACGTCAGTCCGTCCACGCTGTCACGCCAGATTCAGCGGCTGGAAGAAGATGTCGGCCACGCGTTGTTTCTGCGTGATAACCGCACCGTCACGCTCACCGAAGCGGGCGAAAGACTGAAGTTATTTGCACAACAAACCTTACTGCAGTATCAGCAATTGCGCCATGCCATGGATCTCAACGGTCCGTCACTCAGTGGTGAACTGCGCCTGTTTTGCTCGGTGACCGCCGCGTACAGCCATCTGCCGCCCATTCTGGATCGTTTCCGCGCCGAGCATCCTCAGGTGGAAATCAAACTGACTACCGGCGATGCGGCCGATGCGATTGAAATGGTCCAGTCGGGTAATGCCGATCTGGCGATTGCCGGTCGACCTGAATCGCTGCCTGCCAGCATTGATTTCACCACGCTGGGGCTGTTGCCGCTGGGGCTGATTGCACCTGCACTGCCCTGTCCGGTGCGCAGTCAGGCGACAGAAGAGGCACCGGACTGGTCACAGATTCCGTTTATCCTGCCCGAGCAGGGACCGGTCCGGCGGGCGATCGAGCTATGGTTCCGCCGTCATCGCATCGTTAACCCATTGATTTATGCGACCGTTGCCGGTCATGAAGCAATCGTGTCGATGGTAGCGCTGGGCTGTGGGATTGCGCTGCTGCCGGATGTGGTGCTGGAGAACAGCCCTGAGCCGGTACGAAACCGTGTGCTGCCGCTGGAAAGCGTGGCGTCCGTCGCACCGCTGGAGCTGGGTGTTTGTGTACAAAAAAAGCGGCTCGGAGAGCCGCTTATCAGTGCATTCTGGCACCAGCTCTAGTTACTGGCCTGCCAGGAAGAAGCGGAATGCCGGGTTATGCGTTTCGTCGTGGAAATCGTAACCCAGGTCGGCAAGGTGCTCTTCAAAACGCGGTTCGTCGTTGCCAAGCTCGAAGGCCGTGAGGACCCGGCCGTAGTCCGTGCCGTGGCTACGGTAATGGAACAGTGAGATATTCCAGTGCGTGCCCAGCGTTTGCAGAAACTTAAGCAATGCGCCGGGCGCTTCCGGAAACTCAAAGCTGAACAGGCGCTCACGCAGCGGCTTGGAAGGCCGTCCGCCCACCATGTAACGCACGTGCAGCTTCGCCATCTCATCGTCAGACAGATCCACCACCTGATAGCCGTTTTCCGTTAACTGGCTGATGATCTCTGCGCGCTCATCCATCCCGCGCGTCAGCCGCACGCCCACAAAAATGCAGGCTTTGTCGGTGTCGGCATAGCGATAGTTAAACTCGGTAATTGAGCGACCACCCAACGTCTGACAAAACTTCAGGAAGCTGCCCTGCTGTTCCGGGATCGTGACCGCCAGCAGAGCTTCGCGTTGTTCACCCAGCTCACAACGTTCAGAAACGTAGCGCAAACCATGGAAGTTAACGTTAGCCCCCGACAACACGTGCGCCAGACGTTCGCCCTGAATATCGTGCTGCTGGACGTATTTCTTCATGCCCGCCAGCGCCAGCGCGCCTGACGGTTCTGCCACGGCGCGCACATCTTCAAACAGATCTTTCATTGCCGCGCAGATCGCATCGCTGTCCACGGTGACGATGTCGTCGAGATATTCCTGGCACAGGCGGAAAGTTTCGTTACCGATGCGCTTCACGGCCACACCTTCGGCGAACAAGCCCACGCGCGGTAAATCCACCGGCTCACCAGCCTCCAGCGCCGCTTTCAGGCAGGCCGAGTCTTCTGACTCGACAGCGATCACTTTGATTTGCGGCATCAGCTGCTTGATGAGCACCGCCACGCCCGCGGCCAGACCGCCGCCGCCCACCGGAACAAAAACCCGATCGAGATGTGCGTCCTGCTGCAGCAGTTCCATCGCCAGCGTGCCTTGTCCGGCGATGACCGCCGGATGGTCAAACGGTGGCACAAAGGTGTAACCCTGCTGCGTCGCCAGTTCAATGGCTTTGGCTTTCGCCTCGTCAAAGTTGGCACCATACAGGAAGGCTTCACCGCCAAATGCACGCACCGCATCCACCTTGATGTCCGCTGTCGCCAGCGGCATGACGATCAGCGACTTGATGCCCAGCTTCGTCGCCGATAACGCAACGCCCTGGGCGTGGTTACCGGCCGACGCGGTGACAACACCGCGTGCTTTCTGCTCTTCATCAAGGCCGGCAATCATCGCGTAGGCACCGCGCAGTTTAAAACTGTGCACTGGCTGGCGATCTTCTCGCTTCACCAGAATGGTATTGCCCAGACGTGCAGAGATTTTTTCCATCTTCTGCAGTGGGGTAACCTGTGCCACTTCGTATACCGGTGAACGTAACACCGCACGCAGATACTCGGCACCGCAGGGCGCCTCGGGTAGCGGTTGAGCCTCAGCCATCTTAGCCTCCCAGCTTACTCTTATCGCGCACAGCACCTTTATCGGCGCTGGTCGCGAGCGATGCATAGGCGCGCAGGGCAAACGACACGTCGCGCTGACGGTTCATCGGCGTGTAAGCTGCGTCGCCACGGGCTTCCTGCTCTTCACGGCGGGCATGCAGTTCATTATCCGGTACGGCCAGTCTGATACCGCGGTTTGGGATATCGATATCGATGATATCGCCATCTTTCACCAGCGCGATGGTGCCGCCGTTAGCGGCTTCAGGTGAGGCGTGACCAATTGACAGGCCAGAGGTGCCGCCAGAGAAGCGACCGTCGGTGATCAGGGCACAACTTTTACCCAGCCCCATCGACTTCAGGTAAGTGGTGGGATACAGCATTTCCTGCATGCCCGGCCCACCTTTTGGCCCTTCGTAACGGATCACAACCACGTCACCCGCTACCACTTTGCCACCGAGGATAGCTTCCACTGCGTCATCCTGGCTTTCATAAACTTTGGCCGGGCCGCTGAACGTCAGAATCTCTTTATCGACGCCCGCGGTTTTTACGATACAGCCATCTTCGGCAATGTTGCCGTAGAGCACGGCCAGACCACCATCCTGGGAATAGGCATGTTCGCGCGTACGGATACAGCCTTCAGCGCGGTCATCATCCAGCGTGTCCCAACGGCAACTTTGCGAAAACGCCTGAGTCGTTCGAATACCGGCTGGACCCGCACGGAACATGTCCTTCACCGCCTGATCCTGAGTCAGCATGATGTCGTACTGATCGAGCGTTTCACGCAGGCTCTGCTGCAGAATGTTACGGGCGCTGGTGTCAATCAGCCCGGCACGATCCAGCTCGCCGAGAATACCGATGACGCCACCCGCACGGTGCACATCTTCCATGTGATATTTCGGCGTGCTCGGTGCCACTTTGCACAACTGAGGAACTTTGCGTGACAGGCGATCGATATCAGAGATGTTAAAGTCCACCTCACCTTCCTGCGCGGCAGCCAGCAGGTGCAGAACGGTATTTGTAGAGCCGCCCATAGCGATATCCAGCGTCATGGCATTTTCAAACGCGGCTTTGGTGGCGATGTTGCGCGGCAGCATATTCACATCATCCTGCTCGTAATAGCGTTTGGTCAGGCTGACGATGCGCTTACCGGCGTTAATGAACAGCGCTTTACGGTCGGCATGGGTGGCCAACAGTGAACCGTTACCCGGTTGTGACAGGCCGAGGGCTTCGGTCAGGCAGTTCATTGAGTTTGCGGTGAACATGCCCGAACAGGAGCCGCAGGTTGGACAGGCGGAGCGTTCAATCTGCTCACTGTCAGCATCGCTGACGTTCGGGTTAGCCCCCTGGATCATGGCATCCACCAGATCCAGCTTGATGATCTGATCGGACAGTTTGGTTTTACCGGCTTCCATTGGGCCGCCGGAAACAAAGATCACCGGAATATTCAGGCGCAGCGCGGCCATCAACATGCCGGGGGTGATTTTGTCGCAGTTTGAAATGCAGACCATGGCATCAGCACAGTGCGCGTTCACCATGTACTCGACAGAGTCGGCAATCAGCTCACGTGAAGGCAGAGAATACAGCATGCCGCCATGGCCCATGGCAATACCGTCGTCCACCGCGATCGTGTTGAACTCTTTGGCCACGCCACCTGCCGCTTCGATTTGCTCGGCAACCAGCTTACCCAGGTCACGCAGGTGTACGTGGCCCGGCACAAACTGGGTGAATGAGTTAACGACGGCGATAATCGGTTTGCCGAAATCATCGTCGGTCATTCCTGTTGCGCGCCAGAGGGCACGGGCACCAGCCATGTTGCGGCCGTGGGTGGTGGTAGCGGAACGGTACTTAGGCATGCTCTTTACTCCAGTCAAAATAAGATCGCGGACATCCAGCGACATCCGCGCAAGGTCTGGTTATGCGTTAACCGGGTCCAGCCAGCCCCATTTGTCTTCGGTCTCGCCGGTAAACAGGCCAAAGAATGCCTGCTGAATGCGTTTGGTGACGGGCCCACATTTGCCTTCGCCAACCTGAATGCGATCCACGCTGCGTACCGGGGTGATTTCTGCCGCCGTGCCGGACATAAAGACTTCGTCAGCCAGGTACAGAGATTCACGAGACAGTGCCTGTTCACGCACTTCGATGCCCATATTACGCGCCAGCGTGATGATGGCATCGCGGGTGATGCCCGGCAGTGCAGAGGAGGTAAACGGCGGGGTAAACAGCACGCCATCTTTCACTTCAAACAGATTTTCGCCTGCGCCTTCTGAAATCAGGCCATTGGTATCCAGCGCAATGCCTTCCTGATAGCCATGGCGGCGCGCCTCACTGCCCACCAGCAGGGAAGACAGATAGTTGCCGCCCGCTTTTGCTGCAGTTGGCAATGTGTTTGGCGCAACGCGGTTCCATGAAGACACCATGGCATCAATGCCGTTTTCCAGCGCTTCAGCGCCCAGGTAAGCGCCCCACGGGAACGCTGCAACAATCACATCCGTGGTGAAGCCATCCGGCGGGTTCACGCCCAGACCGACATCGCCCACGAAAGCCAGCGGACGGATGTAGGCGCTTTTCAGGTTGTTCACGCGAATCACTTCACGGCAGGCTTCCATCAGTTCATCAACGCTGTGCTTGATCGGGAAACGGTAAATTTTGGCGGAATCGTGCAGACGCTGCATGTGCTCGCGGTGACGGAAGACGACCGGGCCTTTGTGTGAGTCGTAGCAGCGCACGCCTTCAAATACCGAGGTGCCGTAATGCAGAGCGTGAGACATCACGCTGACTTTCGCCTCTTCCCACTTAACCATTTCGCCGTTGAACCAAATGAAATCTGCTTTCTTGGTGCTCATTATTATTTCCTTTCGCGACTACGCGCGGATTTGTTGTGATGTCTGTTGTTGAATCTGGACGCAGGCGACATCCATCAGTTTGCTTAACTGGGAAGACAGTAAATCGACAGAGCGCTGGCTGGCAACGGTCATTTCGATATTAATGTTTTCGGCGTTAGCCACAGTCGCCATGTTCATTGAACACACCTGAAAGCCACGATGGCGTACTACACGTAAAATGCGTTCCAATATTTCAGGTCGAAAGCGCGCTTCGATAGACAATTGATGCTGGTTCATACGGTTTTCTCCATCATGTTGGCGTTGCTGGCACCGGGCGGTACCAATGGCCAGACGTTTTCATGCTCATCAATTGACACGTGCAGGAAATAAGGACCTTCACTGTTCAGCAGAGCATCGATTGCGGCGTCGACCTGATCTTTACGGGTGATTCGCTGGCCCGGGATATCAAATGCGCTGGCCAGCGTGAGGAAGTCGGGGTTGTCGGTCAGGATGGTTTCACTGTAGCGACCGTCAAAAAACAGCTGCTGCCACTGGCGAACCATGCCCAGACGCTGGTTATCCAGCAGCAGAATTTTCACAGGCAGTTTGCCACGCTTAATGGTGCCCAGTTCCTGAATATTCATCATGATAGAGCCGTCGCCCGAGACACAGATGACGGTATCGTGAGGGCGCGCAACCTGTGCGCCGATTGCCGCAGGCAGGCCAAAGCCCATTGTGCCTAAGCCACTGGAGGTGATGAAATCTTCAGGCGCGTCACAGGCTATATGCTGGGCCGCCCACATCTGATGCTGACCTACGTCGGTGGTAACAACAGTGTTTGCCGGTTTGCGATCGGACAGTTGTTTCAGTAATAACGGCGCATAGATGGCTTCACCGGGATGATCGTAGCGCCACGCATGCTGTGCTTTCAGCGCCATGACTTCGTCGCGCCACGCCTGAATCTGTAAAGGCTGGCTCAGGGCCGGCAGGACATGGTTGAGATCGCCTTGCAGCGACACATGTGCACGGCGCAGCTTGTTCAGTTCTGCAGGGTCCACATCCAGATGGATCACGCTGGCCAGCGGGGCGAAGGTGTCCAGTTTACCGGTGACGCGGTCGTCAAAACGGGCACCCACCGCGATTAACAGGTCGCAGGACTGGACGGCCAGATTAGCGGCCTTAGTGCCGTGCATGCCCAGCATGCCCAGATAACATTCGCTGTCGGCATCCACACTTCCCAGGCCCTTCAGCGTGGCAACAGCGGGAATGCCGGTTTCCTGCATCAACGCGCGCAGTGCCGGCACCGCTTGCGCCATGCCGACGCCACCGCCGACATACAGCATAGGTTTTTTGGCCTGCGCCATCATTGCCCGCGCGTCAATAATTGCCTGATGCGGCATCGACATCGCTTCTTCCACCGGCATCAACTGCGGTGAAGGTTCCCCTTTTGCCAGCTGAATATCCTTTGGGATATCGACTAATACCGGCCCGGGGCGACCCGACTGCGCAATGGCGAACGCCTCGGCCATCACGGAAGGCAAATCATCCAGCGATTCAACCATGAAGCTGTGTTTGGTGCAGGCTAACGACAGACCGAGAACATCGATTTCCTGAAAGGCATCCGTACCGATGAAGGCAGAAGCGACCTGACCGGTCAACGCGACAACCGGCACGGAGTCCATCATGGCATCAGCCAGGCCGGTGATCAGATTTGTTGCACCGGGGCCCGAAGTGGCAATGCAGACACCGGTTTTACCGGTTGAACGGGCATAGCCGATTGCGGCCATCACCGCGCCCTGCTCGTGACGGCACAACAGGTGTTCGACGCCGCCGTCGTATAGCGCATCGTACACTGGCATGATGGCGCCGCCAGGGTAACCAAATACGGTATCAACGCCTTGTGCGCGTAAAGCCTGAACTACCCATTGTGCACCTGTCATCGTTATTCTCCTGTCGCCTGAGGGGAACAACAGAATTTTATGCTACTGTTCATTGTTTGTTCCTTGCAGATTTACTGAATTTTGCCAGGTCAAAAAAAACCCCCCGGACCTTTCGGTGCGGGGGGTTTTTTAGAGTTCTGGCTTGATTTTTAAGCCTTTCTTGCTCCAAGCGTTGCCCCGCACAGTGGGTTAATAATCACCACCACGCTAATCACGACAAGGCTAATCACTAGTAGAAGGGCTTTCATAACGTATTCGATTCTTTAACTCGTTCGAAGTAATGCCTACAGAGTTATCATAGTTAGTAGGCTAATTACAATATTTTTTATCAGGTTTTTTATTGCGGCCCATTGCGTTCTTTCGTTATCAATTTGTAATTAAAAGATTATTTTATTGAGCCCCGACTTTGACAAAAAAACCATGCCGATGCGGTTATACCGCGTTCAAAGTCCGGTTCCACAAAAAAAGCGTGCGGATGTATAGTGCGCAAAAAAATCACGGCGCAGCTTACATTTTGTCCTTTTGGCCCTCGCCGTCATTGAAGCGCCAGGGCAGACTTGCCGCATTTGGGAGCGGCCATGTCTTTGTCAAAAGTTCTGACACGTGCAGCCATCGGGGTTGATGCGCCGCTGGTGACTATTGAAGTCCATATCAGCAACGGATTGCCTGCCCTGACGTTGGTGGGCTTACCGGAAACTACCGTCAAGGAGGCACGCGAACGTGTCCGTAGCGCCATCATTAACAGCGGCTTTGATTTCCCTGCCCGGCGAATCACCATCAATCTGGGCCCGGCCGATCTGCCTAAGGAAGGCGGGCGCTACGATTTGCCCATGGCTGTCGCCATTCTGGTCGCGTCTGAACAGCTCCCTGCAGAGAAGCTGGGCGGATATGAGTTTCTGGGCGAGCTGGCGCTAAACGGCGCTCTGTGTGGTGTACAGGCCGCCATTCCGGCTGCCCTTGCGGCGATTAAAGCTGGCAGGCAGTTGATTCTCTCAGCAGAAAACCAGACTGATGTGGGTTTAATCCGTAAAGGCTCAACGCTGGTAGCCGCGCATTTGATAGACGTTTGTGCTTTCTTACACAACAGGGGTGAACTCACGATTGCCACCGCCCACGCCGATAACACCGACGAAATCACAGACGATCTTCGCGATATTGTCGGGCAGGAACAAGGACGCCGTGCCCTGGAGATCACGGCGGCCGGTGGACATAACCTGATGCTGATCGGACCGCCAGGCACAGGCAAAACCATGCTTGCCACTCGTTTACCCGGCATCATGCCGCCATTAAGCGATCAGGAGGCCTTAGAATGCGCAGCGATAGCCAGCCTGAGTAATGCGGGCCCTGTGCATCATTCATGGCGTAAAAGGCCGTTCAGGGCCCCTCATCATAGTGCTTCACTGTATGCGCTCATTGGCGGCGGCGCATTGCCCCGTCCCGGCGAGATCTCGCTGGCCCATAATGGAGTGCTTTTCTTAGATGAATTGCCTGAATTCCAGCGCAGCGTTCTGGATGCATTGCGCGAACCCATTGAGTCCGGTGAAGTCGCGATTTCGCGAGCCAGGGCTAAGGTGGTTTACCCTGCACGTTTTCAGTTAGTCGCTGCGATGAATCCCAGTCCGACAGGACACTATCAGGGACAGCATAACCGCACCTCACCGCAGCAGATTTTACGCTATCTCAGCAAACTTTCCGGCCCCTTCCTTGATCGCTTTGATCTGTCGCTGGAGGTGCCATTGCTACCGCCGGGACTGTTAGGCCAGCAACAGCAGACGGGAGAAAGTTCTGTGGCGGTACGCGAGCGCGTGCTTGTTGCCCGGCAAAGACAGATTGCGCGTTCAGGAAAAATCAACGCTCATTTAGCTAATGCGGAGGTGTTACGGTGGTGTGCGCTTTGTTCAGCGGATGCGAAGTGGCTGGAGTCTGTTTTAAATCAGTTGGGCTTATCAGTACGGGCGTGGCAGCGGATCCTGAAAGTGGCGCGCACGGTGGCCGATTTGGCCGGTGAAGAGACGATCAGCCGTTATCATTTGCAGGAAGCCGTCAGTTACCGAAGCATTGACCGCCTCATGACCTATCTTCATAACAACCTGCAGTAAAAAGGGGCTTTCGCCCCTTTTCATTAATCGTCGCTTTCTGTGTAGTCTTCAACGGTATCCATTTGTGGCTTACCGCCTGACAGCGTGTGAAAACGCTTAGGACGCTTGATACGGGTCATGTATTTGGACCAGACACGTTCTGCTTCCGTCTGCGGCTCACGGACACCACGACATACCTCGATGAACAAACGCTCTTCTTCTGTCGCTGGTTCACGTTTGGCAAGATCCAGCTCATTAAACGCGACGCCGTGGCGTTCAAGTAGCTGTGCTTCTTTAATCGTAAAGTCCCCATGACGCGAAAATCCGCGTGGGTAATGTTTGTTATCAAAGAAACGATTTTCCGTTGAGAAGCTTTCCGCCATGTTACACGCTCCTGTTTCTCTTATGGCCGTGCTATTTATGGCGCGGAGTATTAGATACGCTTGACAGAGTGTAAAACAAAACATTTAAATCTATACGACAAACAAATTTTGGGAGAAGGCTGTGGATACGGAATTACTGAAAACTTTCCTGGAAGTGAGCAGAACTCGCCATTTCGGGCGTGCTGCAGAAGCACTTTACTTAACGCAGTCTGCTGTCAGTTTTCGCATCCGCCAGTTAGAAAACCAACTGGGAGTGAATCTTTTTACCCGACACCGCAACAACATCCGTTTGACCTCGGCAGGTGAGCGTCTTTTGCCTTACGCGGAAAGTCTGATGAATACCTGGCTTATGGCGAAGAAAGAAGTGTCGCACACGCAGCAGCATCATGAGCTGTCCATTGGTGCCAGCGCCTCACTTTGGGAAGCCTATCTGACGCCATGGCTTCAGACACTCTACGAAAACAGGGAAAGTCTGCACCTGGAAGCGCGTGTGGCGCAGCGTCATTTGTTAGTTAAACAGTTGCATGAACGCCAACTGGATTTATTGATTACGACGGAAGCACCAAAGATGGATGAATTGACCAGCCAGCAGATAGGTCATATCTCGCTGGCACTGTTTCGTTCCCGGCAGACCGAAAAGCGTGAGAAATATGACTATATTAAGCTGGAATGGGGCGCGGACTTTCATCAGCACCAAAGTTATCTTTCCGGCGGGGACGATGTTCCGGTATTAACAACGACATCAGCACAGGTGACGCGTGAATTGTTGCACACGACAGGAGCCTGCGCGTTTCTGCCCGAGTTCTGGCAAAGCTTGTACAGCGACCTGATAGTGATGCCCGATACGTCTGTGGCGGTGCGGCCTTTGTATGCGGTATGGCTGCAAAACAGTGATCAGCAGACGTATATCCGTCAGTTGCTGAAGTTTCCAGTCGTGCCGAATTAAAGAGAGGGAAGAAAGCGAGGATTAAGCCAGTCTTTGCTGGCTGGTTTTCTGTTTTGCTTTTCTTAAGGCAAAAAAAATCCTTCGCATACGCAAAGGATTTTTCTTTTTCTGGCAGGGGCGGAGGGACTCGAACCCCCAACACCCGGTTTTGGAGACCGGTGCTCTACCAATTGAACTACGCCCCTAAAAAGGGTGGCGGAACGGACGGGGCTCGAACCCGCGACCCCCTGCGTGACAGGCAGGTATTCTAACCAACTGAACTACCGCTCCACCGATTCTGTACTGATCGCAGAAAAACGTTCTGCTGTCAGGTGTTTCGCCCTTCCGCGTCACCGGTAAGGTCATGACCAGCGTGCTGGTCTTAATTTAATGCCTGGCAGTTCCCTACTCTCGCATGGGGAGACCCCACACTACCATCGGCGCTACGGCGTTTCACTTCTGAGTTCGGCATGGGGTCAGGTGGGACCACCGCGCTACAGCCGCCAGGCAGATTCTGTCTGCCGCACCGCCCTCTCGGGCCGCACGGCGTTATCCGGTAAACAAGGCTGAAAATTCTTTCTGTCTCTCAACCAAAACGCCTCTGGCGTTGTAAGGTTAAGCCTCACGGGTCATTAGTACCGGTAAGCTCAACGCATCGCTGCGCTTACACACCCGGCCTATCAACGTCGTCGTCTTCAACGTCCCTTCAGGAGGCTCGGAGCCTCAGGGAGAACTCATCTCGGGGCAAGTTTCGTGCTTAGATGCTTTCAGCACTTATCTTTTCCGCACTTAGCTACCGGGCAGTGCCACTGGCGTGACAACCCGGACACCAGCGGTGCGTTCACTCCGGTCCTCTCGTACTAGGAGCAACCCCCCTCAATTCTCCAGCGCCCACGGCAGATAGGGACCGAACTGTCTCACGACGTTCTAAACCCAGCTCGCGTACCACTTTAAACGGCGAACAGCCGTACCCTTGGGACCTACTTCAGCCCCAGGATGTGATGAGCCGACATCGAGGTGCCAAACACCGCCGTCGATATGAACTCTTGGGCGGTATCAGCCTGTTATCCCCGGAGTACCTTTTATCCGTTGAGCGATGGCCCTTCCATTCAGAACCACCGGATCACTATGACCTGCTTTCGCACCTGCTCGAGCCGTCACTCTCGCAGTCAAGCTGGCTTATGCCATTGCACTAACCTCCTGATGTCCGACCAGGATTAGCCAACCTTCGTGCTCCTCCGTTACGCTTTGGGAGGAGACCGCCCCAGTCAAACTACCCACCAGACACTGTCCGCAGCCCGGATTACGGGCCCACGTTAGAACACCAAACATTAAAGGGTGGTATTTCAAGGACGGCTCCACGCAGACTGGCGTCCACGCTTCAAAGCCTCCCACCTATCCTACACATCAAGGCTCAGTGTTCAGTGTCAAGCTGTAGTAAAGGTTCACGGGGTCTTTCCGTCTTGCCGCGGGTACACTGCATCTTCACAGCGATTTCAATTTCACTGAGTCTCGGGTGGAGACAGCCTGGCCATCATTACGCCATTCGTGCAGGTCGGAACTTACCCGACAAGGAATTTCGCTACCTTAGGACCGTTATAGTTACGGCCGCCGTTTACCGGGGCTTCGATCAAGAGCTTCTCCTTACGGATAACCCCATCAATTAACCTTCCGGCACCGGGCAGGCGTCACACCGTATACGTCCACTTTCGTGTTTGCACAGTGCTGTGTTTTTAATAAACAGTTGCAGCCAGCTGGTATCTTCGACTGGCCTCGGCTCCGGGAGCAAGTCCCCTCACCTACGCGCCAGCGTGCCTTCTCCCGAAGTTACGGCACCATTTTGCCTAGTTCCTTCACCCGAGTTCTCTCAAGCGCCTGGGTATTCTCTACCTGACCACCTGTGTCGGTTTGGGGTACGATTTCGTGTTACCTGATGCTTAGAGGCTTTTCCTGGAAGCAGGGCATTTATCACTTCAGCACCGTAGTGCCTCGTCGTCACGCCTCAGTGTAAAGTGCACCGGATTTGCCTGGCACACACACCTACACGCTTAAACCGGGACAACCGTCGCCCGGCCGATATAGCCTTCTCCGTCCCCCCTTCGCAGTAACACCAAGTACAGGAATATTAACCTGTTTCCCATCGACTACGCCTTTCGGCCTCGCCTTAGGGGTCGACTCACCCTGCTCCGATTAACGTTGAACAGGAACCCTTGGTCTTCCGGCGACAAGGTTTTTCACCTTGTTTATCGTTACTTATGTCAGCATTCGCACTTCTGATACCTCCAGCATGCCTCACAGCACACCTTCGACGGCTTACAGAACGCTCCCCTACCCAGCAACGCTTGCGCGTCGCTGCCGCAGCTTCGGTGCATGGTTTAGCCCCGTTACATCTTCCGCGCAGGCCGACTCGACCAGTGAGCTATTACGCTTTCTTTAAATGATGGCTGCTTCTAAGCCAACATCCTGGCTGTCTGTGCCTTCCCACATCGTTTCCCACTTAACCATGACTTTGGGACCTTAGCTGGCGGTCTGGGTTGTTTCCCTCTTCACGACGGACGTTAGCACCCGC
Source organism: Pantoea sp. SGAir0183 (assembly GCF_043545505.1). Taxonomy (NCBI): domain Bacteria; kingdom Pseudomonadati; phylum Pseudomonadota; class Gammaproteobacteria; order Enterobacterales; family Erwiniaceae; genus Pantoea; species Pantoea sp. SGAir0183. Next base: position 213,095 of record NZ_CP028053.1, on the reverse strand, counting down.
CGTGTGTCTCCCGTGATAACATTCTCCGGTATTCGCAGTTTGCATCGGGTTGGTAAGCCGGGATGGCCCCCTAGCCGAAACAGTGCTCTACCCCCGGAGATGAATTCACGAGGCGCTACCTAAATAGCTTTCGGGAGAACCAGCTATCTCCCGGTTTGATTGGCCTTTCACCCCCAGCCACAGGTCATCCGCTAATTTTTCAACATTAGTCGGTTCGGTCCTCCAGTTAGTGTTACCCAACCTTCAACCTGCCCATGGCTAGATCACCGGGTTTCGGGTCTATACCCTGCAACTTAACGCCCAGTTAAGACTCGGTTTCCCTGCGGCTCCCCTATACGGTTAACCTTGCTACAGAATATAAGTCGCTGACCCATTATACAAAAGGTACGCAGTCACACCACGAAGGTGCTCCCACTGCTTGTACGTACACGGTTTCAGGTTCTGTTTCACTCCCCTCGCCGGGGTTCTTTTCGCCTTTCCCTCACGGTACTGGTTCACTATCGGTCAGTCAGGAGTATTTAGCCTTGGAGGATGGTCCCCCCATATTCAGACAGGATACCACGTGTCCCGCCTTACTCATCGAACTCACAGCCTGTGCACCTTTGTGTACGGGAGTATCACCCTGTACCCTGCGACTTTCCAGACGCTTCCACTGATGCACAAGCTGATGCAGGTTCTGGGCTCCTCCCCGTTCGCTCGCCGCTACTGGGGGAATCTCGGTTGATTTCTTTTCCTCGGGGTACTTAGATGTTTCAGTTCCCCCGGTTCGCCTCATGCCGCTATGGATTCACTGCATGATAGTGTGACGAGTCACACTGGGTTTCCCCATTCGGGTATCGCCGGTTGTAGCGGTTCATATCACCTTACCGGCGCTTATCGCAGATTAGCACGCCCTTCATCGCCTCTGACTGCCAGGGCATCCACCGTGTACGCTTGGTCGCTTAACCTCACAACCCACAGGCGTTTTGCGCTTGCGTGTTATGAGCTTTTGAGAGACCCGAACGCATCGTGCTGTGTTCCTTATTACGGAGGAACACGACGTGCGTCGTTTCAAATTTTCAGCTTGTTCCGGATTGTTAAAGAGCATAATACTTCGCAGCACACCGTCGCCGGTACGCTCTGAAGTATTGTCAGAAAAAACAGCAAGTATGGTGGAGCTAAGCGGGATCGAACCGCTGACCTCCTGCGTGCAAGGCAGGCGCTCTCCCAGCTGAGCTATAGCCCCATACAGTTACTGCAGAGACCACTACCACCACTCAACTGCGTGCACTTCATGAGAAATGCACTTCGTGCTCAGGCAAGGCGTGTTTCCGCGAAGCATAGTGAACTATGCGAGCCGGAGACATAACGCAGCATGAGTGCGAAGTTGGTAGGCCTGAGTGGACTTGAACCACCGACCTCACCCTTATCAGGGGTGCGCTCTAACCACCTGAGCTACAAGCCTGTAGAGGTTTTTTCTGCTCGTGACTTTCTATCAGACAATCTGTGTGAGCACTTCGCACGAAGGTATCTTCAGGTAAGGAGGTGATCCAACCGCAGGTTCCCCTACGGTTACCTTGTTACGACTTCACCCCAGTCATGAATCACAAAGTGGTAAGCGCCCTCCCGAAGGTTAAGCTACCTACTTCTTTTGCAACCCACTCCCATGGTGTGACGGGCGGTGTGTACAAGGCCCGGGAACGTATTCACCGTGGCATTCTGATCCACGATTACTAGCGATTCCGACTTCACGGAGTCGAGTTGCAGACTCCGATCCGGACTACGACGCACTTTATGAGGTCCGCTTGCTCTCGCGAGGTCGCTTCTCTTTGTATGCGCCATTGTAGCACGTGTGTAGCCCTACTCGTAAGGGCCATGATGACTTGACGTCATCCCCACCTTCCTCCGGTTTATCACCGGCAGTCTCCTTTGAGTTCCCGACCGAATCGCTGGCAACAAAGGATAAGGGTTGCGCTCGTTGCGGGACTTAACCCAACATTTCACAACACGAGCTGACGACAGCCATGCAGCACCTGTCTCAGCGTTCCCGAAGGCACCAAGGCATCTCTGCCAAGTTCGCTGGATGTCAAGAGTAGGTAAGGTTCTTCGCGTTGCATCGAATTAAACCACATGCTCCACCGCTTGTGCGGGCCCCCGTCAATTCATTTGAGTTTTAACCTTGCGGCCGTACTCCCCAGGCGGTCGACTTAACGCGTTAGCTCCGGAAGCCACTCCTCAAGGGAACAACCTCCAAGTCGACATCGTTTACGGCGTGGACTACCAGGGTATCTAATCCTGTTTGCTCCCCACGCTTTCGCACCTGAGCGTCAGTCTTCGTCCAGGGGGCCGCCTTCGCCACCGGTATTCCTCCAGATCTCTACGCATTTCACCGCTACACCTGGAATTCTACCCCCCTCTACGAGACTCAAGCCTGCCAGTTTCAAATGCAGTTCCCAGGTTAAGCCCGGGGATTTCACATCTGACTTAACAGACCGCCTGCGTGCGCTTTACGCCCAGTAATTCCGATTAACGCTTGCACCCTCCGTATTACCGCGGCTGCTGGCACGGAGTTAGCCGGTGCTTCTTCTGCGGGTAACGTCAATTGATGAGGTTATTAACCTCACCACCTTCCTCCCCGCTGAAAGTACTTTACAACCCGAAGGCCTTCTTCATACACGCGGCATGGCTGCATCAGGCTTGCGCCCATTGTGCAATATTCCCCACTGCTGCCTCCCGTAGGAGTCTGGACCGTGTCTCAGTTCCAGTGTGGCTGGTCATCCTCTCAGACCAGCTAGGGATCGTCGCCTAGGTGGGCCGTTACCCCGCCTACAAGCTAATCCCATCTGGGCACATCCGATGGTGTGAGGCCCGGAGGTCCCCCACTTTGGTCTTGCGACGTTATGCGGTATTAGCTACCGTTTCCAGTAGTTATCCCCCTCCATCGGGCAGTTTCCCAGACATTACTCACCCGTCCGCCACTCGTCACCCGAGGAGCAAGCTCCTCTGTGCTACCGTCCGACTTGCATGTGTTAGGCCTGCCGCCAGCGTTCAATCTGAGCCATGATCAAACTCTTCAATTTAAAGTTTGATTTGCTGCAACCAGTGCAGCGATGCTCAAGGAAAACGTCGTAATGAATTTCAATACGTGTTCACTCTTAAGACTTGATATTTTTTACGTCCGGAGACGCGGATATCAATCCTGCGAGTGCCCACACAGATTGTCTGATAAATTGTTAAAGAGCAGTGCCACACTTCTCTGTGGCGCGGGCTGCATATATTACGCTTTCCGCTTTATGAGTCAAGCACTTATTTTTGCTAAACTCATCGGTTCGAATCATTCTGAACCTTACTCAACCCGGCGCTTCGTATTCCGTTGTGCCGTGTCAGTGGAGGCGCATTATAGGGAGTTCTTCGAAGCTGACAAGGGCTAATTTCAATTAATTTTCCGAGTGCTGTTTTTTTCAGCGAAAACCCGCTAAAGCGCCAGTTTTTCAAGCAACGGGAAGCCATAACGCTGTAAAACCGGCGATAATTGCGCCGCCTCTTCATCCAGCTCAGTGCAAAACGCCATGTTTTGATCCGGCGAGCGGACTTCGGGTGCTTCATTGTCCAGTAGCCAGGCAGTACGTCTGGCTATTGCGGCACCGGAGTCAATCAAACGCGTACCTTCAGGCAGGACATGCTGAAGCTCATCGCGAAGTAAAGGAAAATGCGTGCAGCCTAATACGACAGTATCCGGTGGCTCCGTCATACGTAACCAGGGTTGCACAATGCGCCTGACGTCATCCAGTGAAACCTTATCGCCATGAAGCTTGGCTTCGGCTAACTCCACCAGCTCGGCTGAGCCCAGCATTTCAATCTTGCAGGTTTTAGCAAACTGCGACACCAGATCATGCGTGTACGAACGCCGGACCGTTGCGCGCGTCGCCAGCAGCCCGACCACACCGTTACGTGTAAGGCGTGCAGCCGGTTTGATTGCCGGTACAACGCCGACAACCGGAAAGGCAAATCGCTCACGTAATGCAGGCAAAGTGACGGTGCTGGCGGTATTACAGGCAATAATGACGAGAGAAATGGGATGACGGCGAGTAATGGCATCAACCATCGCAACAACACGCTCGACAATAAAGGTCTCGGTTTTCTCACCATAAGGAAAACCGGCGTTATCGAACGCATAAAGATAATGCAGGTTCGGCAGGAGTTGCCGAACCTCATCATAGACAGAAAGCCCGCCTACGCCGGAATCAAACACCAGCACAGTCGGGCGCAGGTCAGAAGCTGTAGCTTCCGTTGAGGTAATACTCTCTTCCTGGAGTCTGGTAGCCATACGCTGTCTCGTAATCTTTATCGAACAGGTTGGCAATTCTACCACGAACGGTCAGATGTGATGTGACAGGATACGATACGGCGAGATCAACGGTGCTGTAGGCCGGCAAACGGCGCTGCTCACTCGTGTACTGGCTCGTGTTATTGTCATAACGCTTGCCAAAATACTGGTAAATAACATCTATATCAGCCTCATAAACCGTTACACCCAACTGATATTTCATCTGTTGACGAGACCGGCGAGCCAGGACTTCATCATCCGAATCGCGTCGGGCATCAAGATAGCCTAAGGTGATTTGATGATGCAGGAAGGACGTATCAAAGTCCGCGGTGGCTTCAATACCTTTCATTGTCACCGCTTTCTGATTGAAATAGCCGCCCTGGAATGTCACCGGATCGGACGCATAGTCAATCAGGTTCGTGACGTGATTACGGTAGGCCGCCAGCCGCCAGTTAACGGGGCCACTTAACCCTTCGAGCGCAGCTTCCCATTGTTTTGATTTCTCAGGCTGCAAATCGGGATTGGCGCTAATGCCAAAATGCTTTTGGCCATAAAGCTGCCCCAGCGTCGGTGCCTGGAAACCGGTGCCATAGGAGAGCGATGCCTTATAACCCGGCACAAACTCCCATCCAGCCGCCGTTTGCCAGGTACCATGACGACCATAATCCTGGTTATCGTCCCCCCGGACAGCACCTTCAAGCGTAACAGTGCCCAATTGCTGCTGCGTCGTCAGATATGCCCCGGTATTATCCTGCTTATAGCGGTCCGTTTCTCTGGGCTGTCCAGAAAAGAGTTGGCCTACTGAGCTCAACGCTTGCCGCTGCCAGTCAATCCCGGTACTCACCGTGCCATAACCGACTGCGAAGGCGTTTCCCCATTGAAGGTTGCGCTGATCCATATCATCCAGCGTATTGGAGTCTGCGTAACGTCCCTCAGCGCCAACATAATTATATATTTTGTACTTTTGGTAGCTGGCGACCAGTTGAGAAGAATAATCACCTTTAGTAAAGCGCAGGCCGGTATCAAAGGCGTGGTTATAAATCTGCTGCTCATCCGATCCGCCCGGGAAGCCAGCATCGTAGTCAGTATTCGCCGCATAACCATAACCACGAAAGAAACCAGAAAACATGTCATTGAACTTATGCTCACCCCCTGCCCAGAACGCTTTGTTGCGCCAGCCATCACGATCGCGATCGGCTGGAGACGTCGAATCAGGCTGGATGTTATAGCCATTGGTTGCCTGATAAGAACCGGCGACGGTAAGGCGGGTTTGGTCGGTCACATTCTGGTTTACGCCCCCGCTGTATTCCTGATATCCCTTTGACCCCATGCCTGCAGAAAGCACATTGTGATTTTGTGGATTTTGAGTAATCACGTTTACCACTCCGCCAATGGCATCAGCGCCATAGACGGAGGAGCGCGGCCCGCGAATGAATTCAACGCGTTGTATAAGGGAGATCGGAATCAGATTGAAGTCCGCTGCACCGGTGATGCCCGGTCTGGCAAAGGGCACGCCATCCACAAGAATCAACGTCTGGCGCGCTTCAGCGCCTCGCACAAACATTGACGCGCTTTGCCCAATCCCACCGTTCTGCGCAATATCCACGCCGGGCAGGCGACGAAGCACGTCTACCAGATTTTTTGCCTGCCACAGGTCAATCTCATCCCGTGTCACCACCGAGGTTGAAGCCAGTACCGACGAAACCGGCTGTTGAAAACGATTAGCCGTCACGATGAGCGCATCATCACTTCTCTGTGCAAAGCCATTTTGCGCCCAGAGGAAAATCGCCGTTGCACTGAAGGCAAACAGCGGGGTTGTTGTTTTACTCATTTTTATCGCATCCAAAAGAAAAAAGGATGCCGCAGGCATACAGTCGATAGCACGCGATGACTGTACGCGTGGCGACGTCACACCGGCAGGTCTTCGGGCTGGGAATCATAGCAGGTGATGACTTCCCATCCCGCAGGACAGTGTCTGCAATTGCAATCACCCTGACATTCCTTACCGCTGCGCGTCAGCTCCAGATTCACACTGGATTCCCTGTTAACTCAAGGTTGAGGCCGGTGCCCGCAGTCTACGAAGCGCGCACGGGCAAGTCCAGATCTGCACACCCCGACGCTCTGCTCGCGCGCGCAGGACTGGACATCAGCAGGTGAATCCCTACAATCGCCCGGCAAGCAGGCTATTAACCAGGATTAAACATGACACCCGAACATCTCCCTGTTGAACAGTATGACGCGCAGCTGGCGGAAAAAGTCAGTCGGTTAGAAACGATGATGACGCCTTTCGCTGCCCCCGCCGTGGAGGTGTTCCGTTCACCGGTCAGCCACTATCGCATGCGTGCAGAATTCCGCATCTGGCATGATGGCGACGACATTTATCACATCATTTTCGATCAGGAGACGAAACAGCGCATTCGCGTTGACCAGTTCCCGGCGGCCAGTGCCCTGATTAACCAGATGATGCCGAAAATGATGGCGGTCATTCGCGATAATCGCATCCTGCGCCATAAGCTGTTCCAGATTGATTATCTGTCGACGCTAAGCAACCAAATCGTCATCTCCCTGCTCTATCACCGCAAGCTGGATGAGGAATGGCAGCAGGCCGCCACAACGTTACGCGATCAGTTGCGGGCGGAAGGCGTCGATGTGCAGCTGATTGGTCGCTCCACTAAGACCAAAATTTGCCTTGATCGGGATTACGTGGAAGAGCGTTTGCCGGTCGCCGGTAAAGAGATGATTTATCGACAGGTGGAGAACAGCTTCACGCAACCCAACGCGGCGATGAACATTCATATGCTGGAATGGGCGCTGGATGTGACAACGGGTTCCCGTGGCGATTTACTGGAACTCTACTGTGGTAATGGCAACTTCTCGCTGGCGCTGGCCAGAAATTTCCGCCGCGTGCTGGCCACGGAAATTGCCAAGCCATCCGTCGCGTCGGCCCAGTACAACATTGCCGCCAACCAGATTGATAATGTCCAGATTATTCGCATGGCGGCCGAAGAGTTTACCCAGGCAATGAACGGCGTGCGCAGCTTTAACCGGCTGGAGGGGATCGACCTGAAGAGTTATGACTGCGAGACGATCTTTGTGGATCCGCCGCGCAGTGGGCTGGATGAGGAAACCGTCAGGATGGTGCAGGCTTATCGCACGATCCTGTATATTTCCTGCAACCCGCAAACCCTGTGTGACAATCTGCTGGAGCTGGCGCAAACCCATGATGTCACGCGACTGGCCCTGTTTGACCAGTTCCCGTATACCCATCATGTGGAATGCGGTGTGCTACTGACGCGCAAAGCGTAAAAAAACGGGAACCCAGGGGTTCCCGTTTTTGTGATTACCGGTTGCGATTGCGCTTGTAACGCAGGGCAATCCAGAACACCAGCCCGACCATAAGAATCGTGGGGATAAAGTTAGATCCGATATCCGGATATTCGGCACGCACTAATGCGCTGTACACCAGGATTCCCAGCAGGAAGAAGGCCGCAGCCAGCCCCGGAACCCCATCGGGCATACTTTTATTCAGGTAGCGTTGATGCAGGCACCATGCCGCCAGCCCCAACGCAATCAACGGGAAAATAGAAAAAGGAACGAAAGCACTAAACAGCACAGAGAACGAGCCGTTCATAGCAAGGCCGGTAATAAAAGCCAGTAACATCGTGCCTTTATCACGGGAGCTTGGGTGGGTCATGGCAGGGTCCTTATTCATAGCTCTTCAGGTTTATCCAGGGTTACCGCCAGGCGTTCTTGTTCCCGGCGATACCAGTAATACGCGCCCTTCGCGATCATACGTAACTGCAATACCAGACGATCTTCCAGCTTACGACGCTGCGCTATATCAATATCCAGCGCCTCGGCACCGGCACTGAAGACAATAGTCACCATCGCTTCAGCCTGCGCTTCGGTGAAGCTGCGCGGCATGCGGTTTTCGACCTCAAGATAATCAGCCAGTTCAGCAATAAAATGTTGGATTTCACGCGCAACCGCCGCACGGAAAGCCGCAGACGTCCCCGAACGTTCGCGTAACAGCAGCCGAAACGCATTAGGGTTATTTTCGATGAACTCCATAAAGGTGGCGATAGAGGTTTTAATGATGCTGCCGCCTTTCGCAATACGTTGACGTGCCTGTCGCATCAACTGCCGCAGCATCAGCCCGCTTTCATCCACCATGGTTAAACCCAGCTCATCGACATCTTTAAAGTGCCGATAAAAAGAGGTTGGCGCGATGCCCGCCTCGCGGGCAACCTCACGTAAACTCAGACTGGCAAAACTGCGTTCGGCGCTGAGCTGACTGAAGGCAGCTTCAATCAGTGTACGTCGTGTACGTTCTTTTTGTTGCGCTCTGACGCCCATTCTCTCTGCCTTGTGAGGTTCTGAAACAGCACTATAACAAAATATTCAGCGTACAGTCCGGCAAACTTTGTGACGACGTGTTAAACCTCACTGAAAGCCAAAACGTGATGAAAATCGCTGTTAGAATTCAGAAGTGCGCGGCGAGATGTTAGAATCTCGTTGTAAAAATGTATAAATAATAGGACGTACCGGTATGCAAAAGTCTTACGATTACGATGTCATTGTGATTGGATCAGGACCAGGCGGTGAAGGTGCGGCGATGGGGCTAGTGAAGCAAGGCGCCCGAATCGCGGTTATCGAACGCTATCACAACATAGGCGGCGGCTGTACACACTGGGGTACGATCCCCTCGAAAGCCCTTCGTCATGCTGTGAGCCGCATCATCGAGTTCAATCAGAATCCCCTCTACAGTGACCATACCCGCCTTCTCCGCTCATCGTTTGCCGATATTCTCAATCACACGGAAAGCGTGATCAGCCAACAAACCGCAATGCGTCAGGGTTTTTACGAGCGCAATCGCTGTGAGCTGTTTCAGGGCGATGCGCATTTCGTGGATGCCAACACGGTTGAAGTGGAACATCATGATGGCACGCGCGAACAGCTGACCGCCGGGAAATTTATTATTGCCTGTGGTTCGCGCCCTTATCATCCGCATGATGTCGACTTTACCCATCCACGTATTTACGATTCCGATTCTATTCTCAACCTGCATCATGAACCCGGCCACGTCATCATTTATGGCGCGGGCGTGATTGGCTGTGAATATGCTTCCATTTTCCGTGGGCTCAATGTCAAGGTTGACCTGATCAACACCCGTGACCGCCTGCTGGCGTTCCTTGATCAGGAGATGTCTGACTCGCTGTCTTATCACTTCTGGAACAGCGGCGTGGTGATTCGTCACAACGAAGAGTTTGAGAAGATTGAAGGCGTGGATGACGGCGTTATCATGCACCTGAAATCCGGCAAGAAAGTCAAAGCGGACTGCCTGCTGTATGCGAACGGCCGTACAGGTAACACCGATTCACTGTCGCTGGAAAATGTCGGTCTGGAAGCGGATGGCCGTGGGCTGTTGAAAGTGAACAGCATGTATCAGACAGCGCAGCCGCACATTTATGCAGTGGGCGACGTCATTGGTTACCCCAGCCTGGCCTCCGCTGCTTACGATCAGGGCCGTATTGCCGCACAGGCCATCATTAAAGGCGAAGCCTCAGCGCACCTGATCGAAGACATTCCGACCGGGATTTATACCATTCCGGAAATCAGCTCTGTAGGCAAAACCGAACAGCAGCTCACGGCGATGAAAGTGCCTTACGAAGTGGGACGTGCGCAGTTTAAACATCTGGCGCGTGCGCAGATTGTGGGGATGAACGTCGGTAGTCTGAAGATCCTGTTCCACCGTGAAACCAAAGAGATTCTGGGCATTCACTGCTTTGGGGAACGTGCTGCGGAGATTATCCATATCGGTCAGGCGATCATGGAGCAAAAAAATGGTGGCAACACAATTGAGTACTTTGTGAATACCACCTTTAACTACCCGACCATGGCAGAAGCGTATCGCGTCGCCGCGCTAAACGGTTTAAACCGCCTGTTTTAACGTGGTATCGAAATAGCCTTGCATATGTGTGCGGATTGCCTCTGCCAGTTGTTCATAACGGCTGCGCAGAGGTGAGCCGGGACGGTAAACCAGCGCAATCGTACGCTGTGGTACCGGCTTATAACAGGGCAGATAACAAACCCCATCACGCACACGCTGTGGCGGGACAGCCAGAGCAGGCAGTAACGTAATACCGCTTCCTGCCGCGACCATATTGCGCAACGTTTCCAGGCTTGTCGCACGGAAATGGGTATCTTCGTCTGCACCCGCTTCAAAACAAAAACCCATGGCCTGATCGCGCAGGCAGTGGCCGTCTTCCAGCATCAGCAGTTTTTCACCAGCCAGATCGGACATTGGCACACGATCGCGTTCGCGCCACGGATGATCCTCATAAACCGCCAGCTTCATCGGTTCATCGAACAGCGGGACTTCAATAAAGGCTTCGCTTTCTTTGACCAGCGCCAGAATCGCGCAGTCCAGTTTGCCGCTGTCGAGCTGAGCCAGCAATTGCTGGGTCTGTGCTTCATGCAGGTACATTTCCAGCTTTGGAAAAGTCTGATGCAGCATAGGAATAATTTGCGGCAGTAAATACGGACCGGTGGTAGGAATCAGCCCAATATGCAGTGGTCCTGACATCGCTTCGCCCTGCTGACTGGCCATCTCTTTCAGCACTTTGACTTCACGAAGGACAGTACGCGCCTGGTCGACCAGCAGCAAACCGGCCTGCGTAAACAGTACTTTGCGGCTGGTACGTTCCAGCAGCATGACACCTAACTCATCTTCTAATTTGCGAATCTGCCCGCTTAAGGTCGGCTGACTGACATGACAGGCATCCGCCGCACGTCGGAAGTGACGATGTTCAGCAAGCGAAACCAGATATTCAAGATCACGGATATTCATTATTACCCTCCATTCCACGATAGCTCGTGGCGATAGATAGAATAGCAACCAACGATTGGCCCTATCAAGAGCGGATGGGAATAATGCCCACATCAAATTCAGACTCATCGCCACCCAGGGAAATGTTTTCTGAATCATAAAGACAGCGTTATCCGCTGTTTTTAGCTGACGCAAATCTTCTGGCAACGCTGATAAAACAAAAAACTGAACAGGCGAAGGCCAGACGACAAGCGTAACGAATCTGAACATCGGTCGGGAGCACCGATGGTCTGATGATGTGCCTAAAATAAAAGTAGTTTCTGAAGCTAGAGGTTGGCGGGCATGGTATGCCCGCTCTTTTTTTATCTGCGACTCAGGCTAAGCGCGCTTTGGCATCCGCAATGGCACGGGCAACCTGAGACGGTGAAACGCCTCCCTGCGCATTGCGCTTATCCAGGCAGGATGACAGGGCCAGCACCGGATAGACATCGTCTTCGATAACAGCACTGAACTGCTTAAGCTGAGATAACGACAAGGCTTCCAGTGCCACACCTTGCGCGATCGCTGCAACGACCGTTTCTCCCACGATATGGTGCGCTTCACGGAAGGGAACGCCTTTTGCCACGAGATAATCGGCCAGTTCAGTTGAGTTTGCGTAACCCTGTTCGGCCGCTTCCTGGCAGCGAGGACGTTTTACCTGCAAACCTTCCAGCACCAGCACGGACATATGCAGGCAGTCCAGCCAGGTATCCAGCGCATCAAACAGCCCTTCTTTGTCTTCCTGCATGTCTTTGTTATAGGCAAGCGGCAGGCCTTTCAGCGTCATCATCATGCCGGTTAACGCGCCCTGAACCCGCCCGCATTTTCCACGGATCAGCTCCAGTGCATCCGGATTTTTCTTCTGTGGCATCAGGGACGAACCTGAGGTGACTTTATCCGAGAGTTCGATAAAGCCGGCTTCGCCTGTATTGAAGAAAATCATGTCTTCCGCAAAACGTGAAAGGTGCACCATGCCGATTGACGCATCGGAAAGCAGCTCCAGCACATGATCACGGTCGGATACGGTATCCAGGCTGTTACGCGTTGCAGACGCGAAGCCTAACCAGCCTGCCAGTTGCTCACGGTCAATAGCGTAAGCCGTTCCGGCCAGTGCACCACAACCTAACGGGCTGACATCAAGACGCTTTAACGTATCCTGCAAACGGCTTTCATCGCGCGCCAGCATTTCAACGTAAGCGAGGCACCAGTGTGCAAACGTCACCGGCTGTGCACGCTGTAAATGTGTATAGCCCGGCATCACCGCGTCCTGATTGGCTTCGGCAGTCGCCACCAGCGCCTGCTGCAGCTCACGTGTGGCATCCAGCAGTGCGGCAACCTGCTCTTTACACCAGAGTTTCAGGTCGGTCGCCACCTGATCATTGCGGCTACGGCCGGTGTGCAGTTTTTTGCCCAGCGCACCGACTTTCTCAATCAACTGGCCTTCAACCCAGCTGTGAATATCTTCGGCATCGCTTTGCAGGATTTGCTCAGGATTGGCACGAACCTCCTCCAGCAGTGCGTTCAGTGCGGCTTCAAGCTGCTGCTGCTCATCACTGCTCAGGACATTTACCGTCACCAGCGCTTTGGACCAGGCCACTGAGCCAATGATGTCCTGCTCTGCCAGGCGGTAATCAAAACGCAGCGAGTCGTTGAACTGTTTGAAACGTTGATCTGCTGCCTGGGTAAAGCGTCCACCCCAAAGTGCCATGTGAATCTCCTTCAAGTCGTTAAACCAGGGGCGGCCTGAAAGCCGCCCCTGATGTCATACTGAGAGGCGAGGCGATCCCCGCCTGCGATTACTTTTTCTGCTCGTTCAACGCACGGATACGTGAAGAGAGTGAGAACAGACGAATAAAGCCGCCTGCATGACGATGATCGTAAACTTCGTCTTCGCCGAAGGTCGCGAACTCTTCGGAATACAGGCTGTTAGCTGAACGCTTCTGCGTCGCCGTGGCCTGACCTTTGTAGAGTTGCAGAACCACTTCGCCGTTAACCTCTTCCGCCAGCGACTCTGCCGCCGCCTGGATAGACTTACGCAGCGGTGCAAACCAGCGACCATCGTAAACCACATAAGACATTTCATGGCCCAACTGCTCACGCCATTTGAAGCTGTCGCGATCCATAACCAGTTGCTCTACCGCACGCAGCGCGTTAACCATAATGGTGCCGCCAGGGGTTTCGTAACAGCCGCGTGATTTAATGCCTACCAGACGGTTTTCAACGATATCGATACGGCCCACGCCATGTTTTGCACCCAGCACATTCAGTTTTTCCAGACACTGGAACGGGCTCAGTCTTTCACCGTTCACCGCCACCACGCGGCCTTTTTCAACGGTTACTGTCACGTCTTCTGGCTGATCGGGCGCTTCCAGCGGATCGACAGTCCAGACCCAGCAATCTTTGTTAGGTGCGTTAGACGGGCTTTCCAGCACGCCGCCTTCGGTAGAAATGTGCCAGGCGTTTTCATCACGGCTGTAGATTTTTTCCAGCGACGCGGTGGTAGGGATGTTGCGCGCTTTCAGATAATCCAGCAGCGCTTCACGCGAACGCAGATCCCACTCGCGCCATGGCGCCACCACTTTCAGCTGCGGCGCCAGTGCGGTGTAAGTGGTTTCGAAACGCACCTGGTCATTACCTTTACCCGTGGCACCGTGGCACAGCGCATCAGCACCCACTTTCAGCGCCAGCTCAACCTGGGCTTTCGCGATGATAGGACGCGCCATTGAGGTACCCAGCAGATACGTCCCTTCATACAGGGCCCCGGTCTGCAGCACCGGATAAACGTAGTCACTGATAAACTCTTCACGCAGATCGACAACGTGACATTCTGATGCACCTGACTGCAGCGCTTTCTTCTCAACGCCTTCCAGATCGCTACGTTCCTGACCGATATCCGCCACGAACGCGACCACTTCACAGCCGCCATAGTTTTCTTTCAGCCAGGGAATAATGGCCGAAGTATCCAGACCACCGGAGTAAGCCAGTACGATTTTTTTGATGTTTTGCGTTTGCATTTCGTAATCCTTGAATCTGAGTCGTTAAGCGAGAATCCGGGTGCCAATGGACACGCCGTTAAAAAGGGTAGGTAACTGCTCGGCATGACGCCAGCTGGCAATATCGACCGGACGGCCCAGCGTGCGTGCCGCATCCAGCGCAGCGTTCACTTTGACAATCATGCCATCGGTGATGATGCCCTGAGCGATCAGCTGTTCTGCTTTATCTGCCGTCATTTCTTCGATGCGCTGACCTTTGCCATCAAGAATGCCGCTGACGTCCGATAACAAGACTAAGTCAGCACCCAGCGTTGAGGCCAGCGCTGTGGCAGCCTGATCGGCATTGACGTTCATAAGCTCACCGCTGTCGGTGATGCCGATTGAACTGACAACGGGCATGTAACCTGCACCCAGCAGCGTGTTAATTAATGCAGGATTGCCCGGCGTTGCGTTGCCCACATGGCCCAGCGCTTCATCTAACTGGGTGACATTGACCAGGCCCGCATCGCCCAGGCACAGACCGACGGCCTGAATGCCGTATTTTTTCGCCCAGGCCAACAGCGTTTTATTGGCGGTACCAGCCAGTGCGCCGGTGATGATGTCAATCTGATCGGCAGGCGTAACACGCAAACCGTTCTTCTTTTGCACCGGCAGCGCCAGTTTTTTCATCAGTTCATCGACCAGGCAACCGCCACCGTGAACGATAATCAGGGGGCGCTGATGAGCAGAACGGTAGGCCAGCAACGCGTCAAATAAACGGGCCAGTGCTTCTTCGCTGTCTAACAGCACACCGCCCAGCTTGATAATTAATGGATTAGTCATGGTTTAGTCGTCCGTTAAATCAGTGACTGCGTTTCAGGGAAACCGAAACGAATATTAAGACACTGTACTGCCTGAGAGGCTGCCCCTTTAAGCAGGTTATCTTCAGCAGCCACCACAATCAGGTGTTCGCCCTGTACGGCAAAGCCAATATCGCAGTAAGGCAGACCGACCACGGCTTTCAATGCCGGTACGCCTTGCTCGTAAACGCGTACCAGCGGCTTATCATGGTAGGCATTGTGAAAGACCTCAGCGACATCATCACGGCTGACGCCGGCATTAAGACGGCAGGTGATCGTGGCCAGGATGCCACGCGGGAAACTGCCCAGGTGCGGCGTAAAAATTACCGGTGTGCCCAGGTGCGCCACAATTTCAGGATGATGACGATGATTAAAAATACCGTAAGGCTGCAGACTGACTTCACAGAAGCTGGTACCAACATTCGCTTTGCGCCCTGCTCCACTGACGCCACTGGTGGCATTGATGACCGGCCACTGCGCCTCATTCAGTAAACCGGCATCCACCAACGGCTTGAGTGCCAACTGAGAGGCGGTGGGATAGCAGCCAGGGACGGCAATCAGCTGTGCTTCTTTGATTTTTTCCTGCTGGAACTCCGCCAGACCGTAAACGGCTTTATCCAGCCAGTCCCCATGCTGGTGCGTGAAGCCATAAAACTGCGTGTAAAACTTGCCGTCGTTGACGCGGAAAGCGCCGGACAGATCAAACACGACGCAGCCAGCTTTCAGAAATTCAGGCGCCAGGTCGTGACTGACTTCGTGGGCCGTCGCCAGAAACACCACATCAACTTTATCTGCCCATTCGTCGGCGCGGCTCAGTGGCTGCAGCGGCAGATCCACCACGCCTTTCAGCTGTGGATGAAGATCGGACAAGCGCTTACCCGCATCGGGACTTTGCGCAGACACCGCCAAAGCGGTTATGTTGATATGTGGATGGCGATTAAGGAAGGTGGCAAGCTCTACGCCAGCGTAACCACTGGCACCAACGATCAGCGTATTCAACATCAGGCTGTATACCTTTATTACAGTCACACGTTCCGGGTCGCGGCCTTGCCCCGTTGCCCACGATGTCGTTTGCAGCGATTTAAGGTTCACATGCACACGACGTTAATGTATTTTTATTCACTATTAATGCATGAATATTGATACATCCTAACTCAAGGACCGTCAACAGTGAAGACAAAATTACCGCCTTTTATCGAACTCTACCGCCAGTTGATCGCAACACCGTCTATCAGCGCAACCGATGCCGCTCTCGATCAGAGCAATGAAACTTTAATCAATTTACTGGCTGGCTGGTTCCGTGACCTGGGTTTTACCGTGGAAGTCCAACCCGTGCCGGGCACGCGGCATAAATTTAATATGCTGGCGCGCACCGGAAGCGGTGCGGGCGGTCTGCTGCTTGCCGGGCACACCGATACCGTTCCGTTTGATGATGGTCGCTGGACTCGCGATCCCTTTACCCTGACCGAGCACGACAACAAGTTGTACGGTCTGGGTACCGCCGATATGAAAGGCTTCTTCGCGTTTATTCTGGACACGCTCCGTGATGTGGATGTGACAGCCCTGAGTAAGCCGCTTTATATTCTGGCCACCGCTGATGAAGAAACCACCATGGCGGGCGCGTCATATTTTGCCGCATCCACACAGCTTCGCCCTGACTGCGCCATTATTGGCGAACCGACGTCGCTGAAACCTGTCCGTGCGCACAAAGGACATATCTCAAATGCGATTCGTATTCAGGGTCAATCCGGCCATTCCAGCGATCCGGGTCGCGGCGTCAACGCCATTGAGCTGATGCATGAGTCGATTACCGAACTCATGCAACTGCGCAATACGCTGAAAGCCCGTTACAACCATGATGGTTTTGCGATTCCTTATCCCACAATGAACTTTGGTCATATTCATGGCGGTGATGCAGCAAACCGTATCTGCGCCTGCTGCGAATTGCACATGGACATCCGCCCTTTGCCGGGGCTGACGCTGAGCGATCTTGACGCGCTGCTGAATGAGGCACTGGCGCCGGTGAGCGAACGCTGGCCGGGACGGATTACCATCGAAGAATTGCATCCGCCGATTCCGGGCTATGAATGTCCGGTTGACCATGAGCTGGTCAAGGTGGTGGAAAAACTGCTGGGTACACCGACAGAAGTGGTGAATTATTGCACTGAAGCCCCGTTTATCCAGCAACTTTGTCCAACGCTGGTGCTGGGCCCGGGTTCTATCAACCAGGCGCATCAGCCGGACGAATTTATCGATACCGCATTTATTCAGCCTACGCGCGCCTTAATCGCTCAGGTTGTGCAGCATTTCTGTCACTAATTATCATCAAACGGGGCATTTCACTGTATTAACAGCAAAATGCCCTGCCAATCTGTGGGATTTGATAATAAGAATAACTTATCCCGCTTCGCCGCTATCAAATTCCATGAATTTCCGTCAGTTAGCTGCACGTTTCCCTCACTTTAAGTCATTTGACGAACGCCTGATTACGTGGCTAGATAAAAGACGATGTTATACCCACTGGGCAATCATCCCACTTTATTCAGCTTGCGACGGGCAGCAACTGAAGAACCCCGGTCAGAGCCGGGAGGACGACGTTGCTGGCTTTTCTGCTGCCTGAAAAGGCCGGGTATAGAGGTTTATCAAGACGATAAGGGTGTCAGGGTCACATGAACGAACAATATTCCGCAATGCGAAGTAATGTCAGTATGCTCGGCAAACTGCTCGGGGATACGATTAAGGATGCGCTGGGAGAGAATATCCTGGGCCAGGTGGAAACCATCCGTAAGCTTTCTAAGTCATCCCGTGCAGGAAATGACACTCATCGTAAGGAATTGCTGAATACGCTGCAAAACCTGTCAAATGACGAGTTATTGCCCGTGGCGCGTGCCTTTAGTCAGTTCCTCAACCTCACTAACGTGGCTGAGCAGTATCAAACGATTTCCCGCAGCGGCGATGGCGCAAACCACCCTGAACTATTGAAAAAAACATTTGAAACCCTCAAGCAAAATAATCTCAGTGAAAGTGCGATTCATAAAGCCATTGAATCACTTTCCCTGGAACTGGTTTTAACCGCGCACCCTACTGAAATTACACGCCGCACGCTGATTCACAAACTGGGCGAGGTCAACAGCTGTCTTGAACAACTCGACCACAGCGATATCTCTGAATACGAACGCAACCAGATTATGCGCCGCCTGCGCCAACTGGTCGCGCAGGCCTGGCATACGGATGAGATCCGTAAATACCGTCCAACGCCGGTTGATGAAGCCAAGTGGGGATTCGCCGTCGTTGAAAACAGCCTGTGGGAAGGTGTACCTGCATTTTTGCGTGAGCTGAATGAGCAGGTAGAAGAGACGTTTGGCATTAAGTTACCGGTTGATTTTGTGCCGGTGCAGTTCACCTCCTGGATGGGCGGAGACCGTGACGGTAACCCGAACGTCACCGCCGCCATTACCCGCCATGTTATGCAGCTCAGCCGCTGGAAAGCCACCGATCTGTTTCTGCGCGATATTGGCGTGTTGATTTCGGAACTGTCGATGTCCGAATGCAGTCAGGAAGTTGCCGAGCTGAGTGGCGATCCTGAGGCGCTGGAGCCGTATCGCGTGATCTTAAAGCGTCTGCGCAGTCAGCTAATGTCTACCCAGGCTTACCTGGAGCGCCGCCTGAAAGGCGAGCGCTTGCCCCGCCCGGCAGACCTGCTGGTCTCCAACGCGCAGTTGTGGGATCCGCTTTTCGCTATCTATCAGTCCCTGCAGCAGTGCGGCATGGGCATTATTGCCAACGGTCAGTTACTGGATACGCTGCGCCGTGTGAAATGCTTTGGCGTGCCGCTGGTTCGCATCGACGTCCGTCAGGAAAGCACCCGTCACACTGAAGCTATCGCTGAAATTACCCGCTATCTGGGCCTGGGCGATTATGAAAGCTGGTCGGAAGCCGACAAGCAGGCTTTTCTTATCCGTGAGCTGAACTCCAAGCGCCCTTTACTTCCACGCAGTTGGGAACCGAGTGACGAAACCCGCGAAGTGCTGGAAACCTGCAAAGTAGTGGCAGAAGCGCCCCAGGGCTCTATCGCAGCCTATGTCATTTCGATGGCGAAAACGCCGTCTGATGTCCTTGCCGTCCATCTGTTACTGAAAGAGGCTGGCATTCCGTTCGCTATGCCGGTTGCTCCCCTGTTTGAAACCCTGGATGACCTGAACAATGCCAATGATGTGATGAGCAAACTGCTTAACATCGACTGGTACCGTGGTTTTATTCAGGGCAAACAAATGGTCATGATTGGCTATTCCGACTCGGCGAAAGATGCCGGCGTGATGGCCGCCAGCTGGGCACAATACCAGGCACAGGATGCACTGATTAAAACCTGCGAAAAGGCGGGCGTTTCCCTCACGCTATTCCACGGACGCGGCGGCACCATCGGCCGCGGTGGTGCACCCGCGCATGCCGCACTGCTGTCCCAGCCGCCAGGCAGCCTCAAAGGCGGCCTGCGCGTGACGGAACAGGGCGAAATGATTCGCTTCAAGTACGGCTTGCCGGAAGTCACTATCGCCAGCCTGTCGCTTTATACCGGCGCGATTCTGGAAGCCAACCTGATGCCGCCGCCGGAACCCAAACCGGAATGGCGTAATATCATGAACCAGCTTTCTGCCGACTCCTGCGCCATGTACCGGGGTTATGTGCGTGAGAATAAGGATTTTGTGCCTTACTTCCGTTCCGCAACCCCTGAGCAGGAACTGGGCAAGCTGCCCCTGGGCTCTCGTCCGGCGAAGCGTCGTCCGACGGGCGGTGTGGAATCCCTGCGCGCCATTCCCTGGATTTTTGCCTGGACGCAAAACCGCCTGATGTTACCCGCCTGGCTGGGCGCGGGCGCCGCCCTGCAGCAGGCGATGCTGGCAGGCCATCAGGATCAGCTTGAGGCCATGTGCCGCGACTGGCCCTTTTTCTCAACCCGCCTTGGTATGCTGGAAATGGTGTTTTCGAAAGCAGACCTGTGGCTGGCGGAGTATTACGATCAGCGGCTGGTTGATAAATCGTTATGGCCATTAGGTAAACAGCTGCGTGACCAGCTGGATGCCGATATTAAAGCGGTGCTGACCATCGCCAACGATTCCCATCTGATGGCGGACCAGCCGTGGATTGCCGAATCGATTGCCCTGCGTAACGTTTATACCGATCCCCTGAACGTACTCCAGGCAGAGCTGCTTCACCGTTCACGTGCACAGGAAGCCCGTGGTGAAGAACCGGATGCGCGTGTCGAACAGGCGCTGATGGTGACGATTGCCGGTGTCGCTGCAGGGATGCGTAATACAGGTTAACTCACAGAAACAGGGCGGTTGATACCGCCCTGTTTCGTATCAGTTAACGTCATCCTCATATCGCCATTACAGGTCGCCCAACTGACGCGGGGGCAAAAGGTATCGCACATTTCAGATTGTAGAAATACCGGTCTTTTACCCTTTCGCGTGACAGAATATTCACCCTGTTCGTAGCAGGCTCAGGTGACCAATGGCATGCCATAGCTTCTCTGCCATTTCGCTGATCCGGGGCGGGAAGAATGAAGAGTAATCTGTCCGTTTAGCGCTGACCGGCAAAAAAACGCATCCTGCCACCACCACCCAACGCTTCCCCCTCAACATAGTGAGACGTTCAGACATTCAACGTGACCGATGCTCCCCTCAGCGCCAGTCAAAATGGCGCCACAGGCAGGCAAACGTTACCGCACGTTATGACATCGGCGAGCAGAAACAGGGCAAAAAAACAGGTGCCGGAGCACCTGTGTTGAAACCTGTTTAGAGGAGTTGCGCGAGGCGATTGATATCAGACTGTATCGCGCCTGCCGTGACGTCACGACCCGCGCCAGGTCCGCGAATCACCAGAGGATTATCGCGATACCAGCGGCTGTCGATGGCAAACACATTATCGCAGGGCAGTAAGGCTGCCAGAGGATGCTCAGGACGAACGGCTTCCACACCCACACGTGCTTTGCCATTGGCATCAAACCGTGCCACATAACGCAGGACCAGCCCCATTTCCTGGGCGGCTTCAAACCGTTGCAGCATCTGCTCGTTAAGTTCGTCACCGTTCTCGAAGAAATGGTCGACGGATTCATCACAGTTCTGGGGCACCAGTGACTCGACGCGTACCTGATCGGGTTCAATGTTATAGCCCGCTTCACGGGCCAAAATGACCAGCTTACGCATCACATCCTCGCCAGACAGATCAACACGCGGATCCGGCTCGGTTAAGCCCTGCTGCCATGCCTGATCCACCAGTTCGGTAAAGGGCACCGTCCCGTCAAACTGCAGGAAAAGCCAAGACAATGTGCCAGAGAAAATACCGCTAATCGACAGAATGGTATCGCCACTTTCACGCAGATCCCGCACCGTATAGTTGATGGGTAAACCTGCGCCTACGGTGGCGTTATATAACCAGTGACGCCCGGTTTTTTCGAAGGCATCGCGAATCTCACGCCAGGTTTGCGTGTCGGACGCGCCCGCAATCTTATTAGCGCTAATCACGTGGAAGCCATGACTGGCAAAATCCAGATACTGCTGTGCCAGTGGTTTACTGGCGGTGACGTCCAGCACCACAAGATCATCGTAAGGATGCGCCCGCATCCACAGAAACAGCGATTCTTCATCACGTGTTTCCGCTTCATCGTCAAAGAAGGCCAGCGCGCGACTGGCATCAAGCCCGTCATAGTTCAACAGGCTGCGTTGACTGTCGACCACACCCGCCAGCACAAATTCAAAACCGGTTCGTGCTGATAAGGTTTCCTGCTCACGCGCAAACAGTTCCAGCCAGCGTGAGCCGATATTGCCTTTGCCAAACAGCATCAGGCCAATTCGCTTTTCGGCACGAAACAGGGAGCTGTGTAAGCCCTGAATTAAATGCTGCGTCGGCCCCACGCGCAGGACCGCCACCACGCTGATATGTTCTGGCGACTGACAAACAAACTCAACCGGCTGATCTTTCAACTGCTGCCAGAAACGGTGCGTATGCAACGGATTACGAGTCACGCCTGCTCCGACCAGCGCCACCAGCGCTAAGCCATCACGTAACTGTAAATGCCCGGGTAAGCCTGCGTCCTGCAACAACGTGAAGGCGCTGTTAACCACTTCAGAGGTATAACAGAGTTGCAGCAGCTGACGATCAGGATGAACGCCCATTGCCAGTGGGCGCATCTGCGCACGCGTGAGCAACTGATCGATCTCTTTGCGCAAGAGCGTAAAATCGTGCTGCCCGGGAAGCTGGATTTCGACCAGACACACATCATCGTGACTGGTCACAATGCGTGCGCCCGTTCCGGAAGCGAGGACGCGCTCAATACGGGTTGAGCCCTGTTCTGGCTGATAGCTACAGCGCAACTGCAAATCGATGTCGCTGCCGGAAACGGGCTGTAAGGTGCGGGTATGCAGCACCGGTGCGGCGAGGCGCGCCAGTTCACTGGCCTCATCAAGACGCAGCAGCGGCAGCAGACAGGCATCAGAAACTTTACGTGGATCGGCACTGTAAACACCCGCCACATCACTCCAGATAGTGACGCGTCCCACACCGGCCAGCGCACCAATTTGTGTGGCGGAGTAATCAGAGCCATTACGCCCCAGCAACACGGTTTCACCCGCATCGTTGGCGCAGATAAAGCCCGTCACCACGATACGTTTATGGGGATGCTGGGCCAGCAGCGTTTGTAACAACGGCCAGGATTTTCCTTCATCAACCTGAGGCTGCGCGGCGCGTTCTGCACGCAGAAAATCGCGCGCGTCCAGCCAGCAGGCCTGCAGATCGTGTTGATTCAGCACGGCGGACATTAAACGTGCCGACCAGACTTCACCATGGCCCACGACTTCCGCATAGACCGCGTCGGTAACGGTACCATCGAGTAATCCGGCAAGCTTCTCAAGATCGCGAATAAAGGCCGATAATAAAGGTTCGGCGATTTCGGCAGGCAACAGGGCACTGATGAGCTCACTCTGATAACGACGTAATGTCTGCTGCACCTGATGCGCGGACAAGCGGTCACTCTGGCTCAGTTTCAGCCAGCTAATCAGCTGATTGGTCGTTGAACCTGCGGCTGAGACCACCATCATGTCGCCTGGCTGGCTGTAATCCGCCATGATGCTGGCAACACGTTGGTAGCAGCGTGCATCGGCAAGGCTGCTGCCACCAAACTTGTGGAGCTGTCTGTTGTTTGGCGTTCCTGCGCCTGCTGAAATCGTCATGGTTAATCCTCTGCTGCGATCCGGAATGCATTATCCAAATCGGCAATTAAATCTTCGTGGTCTTCAATCCCCACAGAAATACGGAGCAATGTTTCAGAAATACCTGCTGCGGCACGGGCTTCTGCAGACATGCCAGCGTGCGTCATGGTCGCGGTATGCGAGATTAAGCTCTCAACGCCACCCAGTGATTCAGCCAGCGTAAACAGTTCAAGCGCTTTCAGGAAACGACGCAAGCGCGCTTCATCGCCATCCAGTTCGAAACTGAGCATGGCGCCAAACCCACGCTGCTGACGCGCAGCGACTTCATGCCCGGCATTTTCTGGCAGAGAAGGATGATACAACTTTTTCACCAGGGGCTGCTGCTTCAGATAAGCAATAATTTCTAACGCATTACGCTGAGCAGCGGCCATACGCGGCCCCAGCGTACGCATACCACGTAACAGCAGGTAGCTGTCAAAAGCGGAACCGGTCACGCCAATATTATTCGCCCACCACGCCAGATCGGTCGCGACCTGAGGATCTTTGGCAATAACAGCGCCAGCCACGACATCGGAGTGCCCGTTTAAATATTTGGTACAGGAGTGAATAACCAGATCTGCGCCCAGCGCCAGCGGGTTTTGCAGCGTCGGACTCATAAAGGTGTTGTCCACAACGCTTACTGCGCCTACTTTGCGCGCGGCGTCGCAGATGGCCGCGATATCGACGACACGCAGCAGCGGGTTACTGGGGCTTTCTACTAATACGAGCTGAGGTTTCTCGTCCAGCGCAGCCTGTAGCGCGGCACTGTCGCCTTGATCGACAAACTTCACCCGATAAGCACCGCGCTTGCTTAAACTATCGAACAGACGGTAGCTGCCGCCATAGCAGTCGTGCGGTGCCACCAGCAAATCGCCAGGCTTCAGGAAAACCGTTGTGACCAGATGAATGGCGGACATGCCGGTATTAGTCAATACCGCGCCCGCCCCGCCTTCCAGCTCTGCCAGCGCGCGTTGCACAACGTCGCGCGTAGGATTACCACGACGAGAATAATCGTGGGCTCGCGGCTCATTGAAATCATGGAAGTTATAGGTGCTGGAAAGGTGGATGGGCGGGACAACGCAGCCATATTGCTCGTCGTCATTCAAACCGCTGCGCACTGCGATGGTTGCCTGTTTACGCGTCATAGGGCTAACTGTTCCTGAAGTGAGAAATAAACTGACCACAGGATATCAGCTTACATTTAGACGTCAATACATCTGGACATCCAAATGTCTTTGCGTATAGATTGAGCATGGCCGCAATAACCGCTAAAATTATGCGCCCATGCTGGCGTTCAACCCATTTTCTTCCTGTGTTGGACGAAGAAACCCGCCAGAGAAGGGGTCCGGTAGAAGAAAATCAGGCATAATCGGCTGATTTCGTAACTTTTAACTTTTATTGATTAAGGTATCCCATGGCTGAATGGAACGGCGAATATATCAGCCCGTACGCTGAGCACGGCAAGAAGAGCGAACAGGTTAAAAAAATCACGGTTTCTATTCCGTTGAGCGTGTTAAAGATTTTGACTGACGAACGGACACGTCGTCAGGTGAATAACCTGCGCCATGCGACCAACAGTGAGCTCCTGTGCGAAGCCTTCTTGCATGCTTTTACCGGACAACCGTTACCAAATGATGTCGATTTGCGTAAAGAACGTAACGACGAAATCCCGGAAGAAGCGAAGAAAATTATGCGCGAGATGGGCATTGACCCGGACACCTGGGAATACTGAGTCAGCCAGACATAAAAAACCCAGCCTGAGCTGGGTTTTTCTTGCCGCCGAACAAATGTTCGAATGCCGTTTCTTATTTTTTGGTGCCTGGCACGCTGAAACGCTTGTTGAAGCGGTCAACGCGGCCACCAGTGGCAACTTCACGCTGCTTACCGGTGTAGAACGGGTGGCACTTACCACAAACGTCCAGGTTCAGTTCGTGAGTCAGCGTAGAGCGAGTGTGAATCACGTTACCGCAAGTACAGTTGATGGTAACTGCTTCGTATTTAGGGTGAATACCTTGTTTCATGGGAAACCTCATAGAAGGCCGTGTCGCTCTCCGCGCCAGGACGAAACCTGCGCAGCACCACACGCGATTGAACATTAATGGTGTACTCCGGTAAGGTCTTTCCTACCGAAGGCGGCATATTATACAGGCTAATGTTTGCTGCTGCAAATGTCGCCTGAGATATCCGTCCTGTGCGCCAGCGTGTACACTAATCGCCCTGTCAGATGAACCGGAAAGAGAAAGTTATGCCCGTTGTTCAGGTTGCCCTGCCCGTTCCCCTTCCCCGCCTTTTTGACTATCTGCCGCCTGAGGGTGTGCAGCCGGTGACTGGCGGTCGCGTGATCGTGCCGTTTGGTAACCGGAAAATGATCGGCATTGTGGTGGCGTTCTCTGACAGCAGCGATTTGGCGACCTCACAGCTTAAACAGGTGCTTACCGTCCTGGACAGGGAATCCCTGTTTCCGTCCTCTCTGTGGCGCATTCTTCACTGGGCAGCCGACTATTATCACTCTCCGCTGGGTGAGGTGCTCAGCCATGCCATTCCGGTACTCCTCAGACAAGGTAAACCGGCTCAGGATGATCCCCTGTGGCGTTGGGAAATCACGGAACAGGGCCGCGCGACGTCCCCGGAAAGTCTTAAACGCGCGCCCAGACAACAACAAGGCCTGGCGGTGCTGCGCCAGCAACCGCTCTATCGTCATGAAGTCAGTGAACATGACCTGACCGAGGCGGCTATGCAGGCGTTGCGCGCGAAAGGGCTTTGCGAATTGCACGAGCACCAGCCGCAAATGCATGACTGGCGAACCGCGTTTGCGGTAAAGGGTGAGCGTCTGCGCCTGAACACCGATCAGGCGACTGCGGTGGGCGCCATTCGGGGAGAAGATGAGCACTATGCCGCCTGGCTGCTGGCAGGAATTACAGGTTCCGGTAAAACCGAGGTGTATCTCAGCGTACTGGAAAATGTGCTGGCGCGGGGGAAACAGGCACTGGTGCTGGTACCGGAAATTGGCCTGACGCCACAAACCATTGCCCGTTTCCGTGAACGTTTTGACGCGCCGGTGGATGTCCTGCATTCGGGACTTAATGACAGCGAGCGTCTGTCCGTGTGGCTGCGGGCGCGACGGGGGGAAAACGCCATCATTATTGGTACGCGTTCCGCGCTCTTTACCCCCATGGCGCGACCGGGCGTGATCATTATTGATGAAGAGCACGACAGTTCCTATAAGCAACAGGAAGGCTGGCGCTATCAGGCACGGGATCTGGCTGTCTTCCGCGCGCATGAAGAAGACATTCCTGTTGTCATGGGATCCGCAACGCCGGCACTGGAAACCCTGCATAACGTGCGTAACGGTAAATATCGCCAGCTTGATCTGATGAAGCGTGCCGGCAATGCTAAACCGGCACTGCAGCAGTTGATCGACCTGAAAGGGGCACAACTTACTGGTGGCCTGGCACCCGCCCTGATCTTCAAAATGCGTCAGCACCTGAAAGCCGATAACCAGGTTCTGCTGTTTCTGAACCGCCGCGGTTTTTCGCCGGCTCTGCTCTGTCACGATTGCGGCTGGATCGCCGAATGCCAGCGCTGCGACCGTTATTACACGCTGCATCAGCATCACCGCCAGTTGCGTTGCCACCACTGTGACAGTCAACGACCGTTGCCGCATCAGTGCCCGCAATGTGGTTCAACACATTTACTGCCGGTCGGTGTGGGCACGGAACAGCTGGAGCAACAGCTCGGCACCCTTTTTCCCGGCGTCCCTGTCTCACGCATTGACCGTGATACCACCAGCCGAAAAGGCGCTCTTGAACAGCACCTCGCCGACGTTCATCGCGGGGGCGCGCGTATTCTGGTTGGCACGCAGATGCTGGCAAAAGGTCATCATTTCCCGGATGTCACCTTAGTGTCGCTGCTGGATGTAGACGGTGCCTTGTTCTCAGCCGATTTCCGTGCTGCGGAGCGCTTTGCTCAACTGTATACCCAGGTGGCAGGACGTGCCGGACGTGCCGGTAAGCAAGGTGAGGTTTTACTGCAAACCCATCATCCTGATCATCCCCTGCTGCAAACGCTGCTGCATCAGGGCTACTTCGCTTTCGCACAACAAACGTTGCTGGAGCGCCAGTCGGTCTTTTTACCTCCCTGGACGCACCATGCCTTATTCCGGGCAGAAGACATGGATAATCATCAGGCTGCAGAATTTCTGCAACAGCTACGCAATATGCTGGAAGCCAGCCCGCATAACGATGCGTCAATGTGGTTTATGGGCCCGTTACCTGCCTTGCAGCCCAAACGCAGTGGCCGCTGGCGCTGGCAGTTACTGGTTCAGCATCCCTCGCGTAAACGCCTGCAACAGTTGCTGAGCAGTTCGTTGCCGCTGGTCACAACCTTGCCCGCCTCACGAAAGGTGAAGTGGACGCTGGATGTCGATCCTACCGAAAGTTAAGACCGGCCAGGTTGCGAGCGGGATCGAAATACGTCGCATAAGTCACAACTTTTATGCAAATTAAGTAACAGCCTTGTTGGCCAATCGATAACAATAGTGCCCGGCTTATTTTTATACCCGTCGATACGAACGTTGAATGCGCGATTACGCATCAGGAGCATGTGTTGGATCAGAATCAACCGCCGGCCGCCGCCACCATGAAAGACGTCGCAGAAAAAGCCGGCGTCTCCACTGCTACCGTGTCGCGTGCGCTGATGAATCCCGAAAAAGTCTCTTCGGCCACCCGTCAAAAGGTGGAACAGGCCGTCGCGGCCGTAGGCTATGCGTCGCAAAGCATGACACGACATTCCCGGCGCAACGACACACAAACGATTTTGTTGATCGTCCCCAATATCTGCGATCCCTTTTTCAGCGACATTATTCGCGGCGTTGAAGTCGCCGCCTCAGAAGCCGGTTATCTCGTGCTTATCGGCGATTGTGCGCATCAGAAACCGCAGGCGTGGACATTTCTCAACCTGATACTGACACGTCAGATTGATGGCATGGTGCTGCTGGGCGCGCAGTTACCTTTTGACGTCAGCCCGGACGAACAACGTAATCTTCCGCCCATGGTGATGGCGATTGAGTTCGATCCCGAGATGTCGTTGCCGACGGTGAATATCGACAATCTTACCGCCTCATTTGTTGCCGTTAACCATCTGCTGGAGTTAGGCCATAAACGCATCGCCTGCCTGGCCGGTCCGGAAGATGTCGCCCTGTGTCAGTATCGTCTGCAGGGCTACGTACAGGCGTTACGACGCAGCGGGATTAGCGTCGATCCGACCTGTATTGTTCGGGGAGATTTCACTTTCGAATCAGGTGTGGCCGCGATCAATCAGCTCATGACCTTAGCCGAGCCCCCGCAGGCCCTGTTTTGTCACAGCGATATCATGGCCATCGGTGCCATCAGTCAGGCAAAAAAACTGGGCTTACGTGTGCCGGAAGACCTGTCCGTGGTGGGATTCGATGACATCGAGCTGTCGCGCTACTGCGAACCGCCGCTGACCACGGTGAAACAACCCTGTTTTGACATTGGCCGCGAAGCGGTGCTGCTACTGCTGAACGAACTTCAGGGGAAAGGCACGCGGAGCGGGTCAAAGTTACTCGACGCAGAATTAGTGATACGCGGTAGCACAACATTGGCAAAAATGGGGCGTTGATACAGAAAATGTTCCGCTATTTTCAGGAGATTCTTAGGGCTATCATTGCTGGTCAAAGTTCCAGCCCTTAAGTAACATGGCGGGCTCCTTGCCGGGCGTGTGGTAACAACGGATTCGCCCACATGGCATCATATTTTGAAGGGTATCAGGACGAGAGTGGCACAAAAAGATTATGTAGGCCGCGGGCGTTCAACAGGGACGCGTCGCAAGAAAAGCCCCAGCCGTGGTAAAAAAACGAAAAGCGGTTCAGGCACCTCTAAACTTATGATTGTACTGGCGGTGGCTGTATTAGTGACCTTTGCCGGTGGTTTATGGTTCCTTGCGCAT
The DNA here is from genome assembly GCF_043545505.1 of Pantoea sp. SGAir0183. Lineage (NCBI taxonomy): Bacteria > Pseudomonadati > Pseudomonadota > Gammaproteobacteria > Enterobacterales > Erwiniaceae > Pantoea > Pantoea sp. SGAir0183. The sequence continues at coordinate 183,879 of NZ_CP028053.1, read as the reverse complement.
CATAAGAAGGAAGATGTGCCGGTCATTACGGATCATAAAGCCAACGGTAATGGCTTGCCGCCCAAGCCTGAAGAACGCTGGAAATACATAAAAGAGCTTGAAAATCGTCAGGTTACCGTTCCAACGCCCAGCGAACCAACCTCGGGTGGCGAAGTCCAGTCACATACCCAGTTGACGGATGAGCAACGTCAGTTGCTGGAACAAATGCAGGCAGATATGCGCCAGCAGCCTACCCAGTTGAACGAAGTCCCGTGGAACGAGCAAACCCCGGCACAGCGGCAGCAAACGCTGCAACATCAACAACAGGTTCAGCAATACCAGCATCAACAACAGGTGCAACAATTCCAGCGTCAGCAACAGCAGGTGCAGCAACGTCAGCAGCAGGTACAACAGCCGCGCCAGCAGATTCAGGAACAACATACGCAGCGCCAGCAACAGCAGAATACCCAGCAGCAGTCACAACCTGCGCCGGTGACACGCGAACCTACCGCCCAGCCTAAGACACAGGATACGGCGAAAACGAAACCTGCTGAAAAAGCGGCATCGCAACGCTGGATGGTGCAGTGCGGTTCGTTCAAGGGAACAGAACAGGCTGAATCCGTGCGTGCTGCCCTGGCGTTCGAAGGTTTTGAAAGTCGCCTCACCTCCGGTGGCGGCTGGAACCGTGTGGTGGTCGGGCCCTTTAAAGATCGGGCCAGTGCCGACAGTACGCTGAAACGTCTGCGTGCGTCAGGCCATTCCGGCTGCATTCCGCTCGCCATTGGGGGTTGAAACCCGTCAAACCCGCCCCATATCTGTCTGCATGATCCTCCGCGCCTTGTGCGCGGAGCTTTTTTCCGACAGTAAAAGGGGTCTGCCCGTGACAACAATAGTAAGTGTTCGACGCAACGGCCAGGTAGTGATTGGCGGTGATGGCCAGGCTACGCTCGGTAATACCGTAATGAAAGGCAACGTTAAAAAAGTGCGTCGTCTTTACAACGATAAAGTCATTGCTGGCTTCGCTGGCGGTACCGCCGATGCCTTTACCCTGTTTGAACTCTTCGAACGTAAACTTGAAATGCATCAGGGCCATCTGGTGAAAGCGGCCGTTGAGCTGGCGAAAGACTGGCGCACCGATCGGATGTTGCGCCGTCTTGAAGCGCTACTGGCGGTGGCCGATGAATCCGCCTCGCTGATTATCAGTGGTAATGGTGACGTCATTCAGCCTGAAAACGATCTTATTGCCATCGGTTCAGGCGGTCCCTTCGCCCAGGCGGCGGCGCGCGCACTCCTGGAGAATACAGAGCTGGGCGCACGTGACATCGTTGAGAAATCGCTGAATATCGCTGGCGATATTTGCATCTACACTAACCACAACGTTAATTTTGAAGAATTAACGTCTAAGTCGTAAGGATTTAACCATGTCTGAAATGACTCCACGCGAAATCGTCAGCGAACTGAACCGCTTTATCATTGGTCAGGACAGCGCCAAGCGCGCCGTGGCCATCGCGCTGCGTAATCGCTGGCGCCGTATGCAGCTTGATGAAGAGTTGCGTCACGAAGTGACACCGAAAAACATTCTCATGATCGGCCCGACCGGTGTGGGTAAAACGGAAATTGCTCGCCGACTGGCAAAACTGGCTAATGCCCCCTTCATCAAGGTGGAAGCTACCAAGTTCACCGAAGTGGGTTATGTCGGTAAAGAAGTCGACTCCATCATTCGCGACCTGACGGACTCCGCGATTAAAATGGTGCGTAGCCAGGCCATTGAGAAGAACAAATACCGCGCAGAAGAAATGGCGGAAGAGCGCATCCTGGATGTCCTCATCCCGCCGGCAAAAAATAACTGGGGACAGGCTGAACACACCAGTGAGCCCTCATCTGCGCGTCAGTCTTTCCGTAAGAAGCTGCGTGAAGGCCAGCTTGATGATAAAGAAATTGAGATCGACTTAGCCGTAACAGGGCCGGGTGTAGAAATCATGGCACCGCCGGGCATGGAAGAGATGACCAGCCAGCTACAGTCCATGTTCCAGAATCTGGGTGGTCAAAAGCAAAAGCCACGCAAACTCAAAATCAAAGAAGCGATGAAGCTGCTGATTGAAGAGGAAGCGGCCAAGCTGGTTAACCCGGAAGAACTGAAACAGGATGCTATCGACGCGGTTGAACAGCACGGCATCGTCTTCATCGATGAGATCGATAAGATCTGTAAACGCGGCGGCCAAAACGCCGGTGGCCCCGATGTTTCGCGCGAAGGTGTCCAGCGCGACCTGCTGCCACTGGTAGAGGGCTGTACCGTGTCGACAAAACATGGCATGGTTAAAACTGACCATATACTGTTTATCGCCTCGGGCGCATTCCAGGTGGCCAGCCCGTCTGATTTGATTCCTGAGCTGCAGGGCCGTTTACCGATTCGCGTTGAACTGCAGGCGCTGACGGTCAATGATTTCGAACGCATTCTGACTGAACCGAATGCCTCCGTCACCGTACAGTACAAAGCGCTGATGAATACCGAAGGCGTGAACATTCACTTCACCGACGATGGTATTCGACGCATCGCGGAAGCGGCCTGGCAGGTCAACGAAACGACCGAGAACATCGGTGCGCGTCGTCTCCATACCGTACTGGAGCGCCTGATGGAAGATATTTCTTACGATGCCAGCGATCGCAGCGGTGAGTCCGTAACCATCGATGCTGATTACGTCGGCAAGCATCTGGATGAACTGGTTGCAGATGAAGATTTAAGCCGCTTTATTCTGTAACTCTCCGCGTCCATGCGTTGTATCAAAGCCCAGACATTACGTCTGGGCTTTTTTCTGCATGCGATTGATGCAGGACCGTTTTTTTACGGTTGATGATTTTGCCAACAATTAGCATAAAGCGATATACTTAGCGCTCCTGTGGCAAACAGACGAAACCCTTATGAAATACGATACTTCTGAACTCTGCGACATCTACCACGAAGAAGTGAATGTTGTTGAACCGCTTTTCTCAAATTTCGGTGGGCGGACCTCATTCGGCGGTCAGATAACCACAGTGAAATGCTTTGAAGATAACGGCCTGCTTTACGATCTGTTGGAAGAAAATGGCCGGGGTCGCGTACTGTTAATTGATGGTGGAGGCTCAGTGCGGCGTGCGTTAGTGGATGCACAACTTGCGCGTCTGGCAGCACAGAATGAGTGGGAAGGCATCGTCGTTTACGGCTCAGTTCGTCAGGTTGACGAACTGGAAGAGCTGGAAATTGGTATCCAGGCCATTGCAGCCATTCCGGTGGGCGCAGCGGGCGAAGGGATTGGTGAAAGCGATGTGCGCGTGAATTTTGGTGGCGTCACTTTTTTCTCAGGCGATCACCTTTATGCGGACAACACCGGGATGATTTTGTCGGAAGACCCGCTTGATATTGAATAATATCTGCAAACGAAAACGGGTGCCAATGGCACCCGTTTTCGTATCAGCAGAGGCTTAAACCTCTTCCATTTTTCCCAACAAGGCACGCAGACGTTCTTGCCAGACATGCTGCTCCTCTTTCAAATGCTGATTTTCACGCATCAGAGCTTCGTGGTTGCCGGCTGCGTTCTGCGCCTCATTGCGCAGGTTGTTGTTCTGCTCTTTCAGCTCTTCAATTTCCATTTGCAGCAAGGTGATAGTATCAATCGCCTGCTGTACTTTCGCTTCCAGTTTCTCAAACACTTCAAATGACATCTTTCTGACCTCTCCTAAAATCCTGCAAGGCGTTGATGATGCCAGCTTTCGCACACAAGGCGTTTACCAGCAACGTTGTCCCGATTGTATGTAGCCTCATCCCGCAAGTCCAGCAACGCAGGCCTGCAGTCCACCGTCAGTACCACTTTTCAGCCTATCCCTAAAAACCACTTTTTGCGGCGCACATTACTGTCAGAGCCTGAAGAAAGCCCGCAGAAAGGCACTTAATGGCGCTTAAAGAAAACTAAAACACGCGAAAACGCGCATTTTTTTGACGCGCCACACAAAAATTGATTTCGCTATTTCTCGTTTATGCTCGTTAACGATAAATTAACATCAGCCCTACAACGAAGATGGGTGACTCACGGACTGAGAACAAAAACTGATAAAATTTAACCTCGCTTCAGGAACAACTATCATGAGTCAGACTACAACCACACTCAAAGGTCAGTGTATTGCCGAATTTCTGGGTACCGGTTTGATCCTGTTTTTCGGCGCGGGTTGTGTTGCCGCGCTTAAGCTGGCTGGTGCCTCTTTTGGCCAATGGGAAATCTGTATCATCTGGGGCTTAGCCGTTTCAATGGCGGTCTACCTCAGTGCTGGCGTATCAGGCGCCCACCTCAATCCAGCCGTTACGATTGCACTCTGTCTTTTCGCTAATTTTGAAGGCCGCAAAGTCGTGCCTTATATCCTGTCTCAGGTCGCAGGCGCATTCTGTGGCGCAGCGCTGGTATATGGTCTTTACTACAGCTTGTTTATCAATTTCGAACAAAGTCATAACATGGTGCGCGGTTCAGTTGAAAGCCTGAGTCTGGCCGGCATTTTCTCTACCTATCCCAATCCACAGATTTCCGTGGGCCAAGCGTTCCTGGTAGAAATGGTCATCACCGCGGTATTGATGTCTGTGATTATGGCGTTGACGGATGACGGCAACGGCGTTCCACGTGGTCCAATGGCACCCCTGTTGATTGGCCTGCTGGTAGCAGTGATTGGCGGTTCAATGGGTCCACTGACCGGCTTTGCACTGAACCCGGCTCGTGATTTCGGACCTAAAGTTTTCGAATGGCTGGCTGGCTGGGGCTCCGTTGCCTTTACTGGCGGCCATCAGATCCCTTATTTCCTTGTGCCAATTTTTGGTCCACTGGTCGGTGCTTGCCTGGGTGCCTTTGGTTATCGCGCCCTCATTGGTCGCCATTTACCCGGCGCGGTGATTGCCTCACCCACCACTGACAAACCGATTGCGTCCGCGCATGAACGTAAAGCGTAAGTTCCACTTTTATCATCAGGAATGAATTTATGACTACCACCGATAAAAAATACATCGTCGCTCTGGATCAGGGCACAACCAGTTCACGCGCTGTTGTGCTGGATCATGACGCTAACATTGTGGCGGTATCGCAACGCGAATTTACTCAAATCTATCCCAAAGCAGGCTGGGTAGAACATGACCCTATGGATATTTGGGCGTCCCAGAGTTCAACGCTCGTAGAAGTGCTGGCCCATGCTGATATTCGTTCTGATGAAATCGCCGCTATCGGCATTACGAACCAGCGTGAAACGACCATCGTCTGGGATAAAGAAACGGGCAAGCCAGTTTATAATGCCATTGTCTGGCAGGATCCCCGTACCGCTGACTACTGTCACAAGCTGAAGAGTGAAGGGCTGGAAGAATACATTCAGCACACCACGGGTCTGGTGATTAACCCCTACTTCTCCGGCACCAAAGTAAAATGGATTCTTGATAACGTTGAAGGTGCGCGTGAGCGTGCAAAACGTGGCGAATTGCTGTTCGGTACTGTGGATACCTGGCTGGTCTGGAAAATGACTCAGGGACGTGTGCATATCTCCGATTACACGAATGCCTCACGTACCATGTTGTTCAACATCCACACACTTGAATGGGATCAACGCCTGTTGGATGTCCTTGATATCCCGCGTGAAATGTTACCAGAAGTGAAATCTTCGTCTGAAGTATACGGACAGACCAACATCGGTGGTAAAGGCGGTACGCGTATTCCTATCGCCGGTATTGCAGGTGACCAGCAGGCTGCGCTTTATGGTCAAATGTGCGTGCAGCCGGGAATGGCGAAAAACACCTACGGCACTGGCTGCTTTATGCTGATGAACACCGGTACCGAAGCGGTGACCTCAACGCACGGTCTGCTGACGACTATTGCCTGTGGCCCGCGTGGAGAAGTGAACTACGCGCTGGAAGGTGCCGTCTTTATCGGTGGTGCAGCCATTCAGTGGTTACGCGATGAGATGAAGTTGATTAGCGATGCAGCTGACTCTGAATATTTCGCGATGAAAGTGAAAGATTCCAACGGCGTATATATGGTGCCAGCCTTTACCGGTCTGGGCGCACCTTACTGGGATCCCTATGCGCGTGGTGCGCTGTTCGGCCTGACACGTGGTGCGAATGCAAACCACATCATCCGTGCAACACTGGAGTCCATCGCTTACCAGACGCGTGACGTCCTTGAAGCCATGCAAAACGATGCTAACACACGTCTTCAGTCACTCCGTGTCGACGGTGGTGCCGTTGCCAATAACTTCCTGATGCAGTTCCAGTCTGACATTCTGGGTACGCGCGTTGAGCGTCCAGAAGTGCGCGAAGTCACAGCGCTGGGTGCCGCCTATCTGGCAGGTCTGGCCGTTGGCTTCTGGAAAGACCTGGATGAAGTTCGTGCTAAAGCTGTCGTTGAGCGCGAATTCCGTCCAACTCTTGAAACCACAGAGCGTAACTTCCGCTACGCCGGCTGGAAAAAAGCCGTTGCGCGCGCGCAAGCGTGGGAAGAAAAAGAGTAATCTGCCCTATGCCCGTGACCTCGGCTGTCACGGGCCTTTTCCCCGCCTTCTCCCTCCGCTACACTGCCTGCCTGTTTTTTGTCAGGTGCCTACAATGAAACGAGAACTTGCCATTGAATTTTCCCGCGTAACCGAAGCTGCCGCGCTGGCAGGCTATAAATGGTTAGGACGCGGCGACAAAAACGCGGCCGACGGTGCGGCGGTCCATGCCATGCGTCACGTCTTAAATACCATCCAGATCGACGGCCAGATTGTGATTGGCGAAGGGGAAATCGACGAAGCCCCGATGCTTTATATCGGCGAGAAAGTGGGAACCGGTCAGGGTGACGCAGTAGATATTGCGGTCGATCCCATTGAAGGCACACGCATGACGGCGATGGGACAAGCCAATGCGCTTGCCGTCATGGCCGTAGGCGATAAAGGCACCTTTCTTCATGCGCCTGACATGTATATGGAGAAGCTGATCGTGGGTCCGGCGGCGCGCGGCCATATAAATCTGAACCAACCGCTTGAGCTTAACCTGCGTAATATCGCGATCGCTATGAATAAACCGTTGTCACAGCTCACCGTATCGATCCTGGCCAAGCCGCGCCATGACGCTGTCATTCAGCAGCTTAAAGCGCTGGGCGTACGCATTTTTGCCTTTCCCGATGGCGACGTTGCGGCATCCATACTGACCTGTATGCCGGACAGTGAAATTGACGTGATGTACGGGATTGGCGGCGCACCTGAAGGCGTGGTTTCAGCCGCCGTTATCCGTGCGCTGGATGGTGATATGCAAGGCAGATTACTGGCACGTCACCATGTGAAAGGTGACACGGAGGAAAACCGCCGCATTGGCGAATATGAACTGAAACGGTGTGCTGGTATGGGAATCGAAGCCGGAAAGGTCCTGCCACTTCAGACGATGGCGCGCAATGATAATGCCGTTTTTGCGGCCACCGGCATCACCAGCGGCGACCTGCTGAAAGGTATTACTCGTCAGGGCAATATGGCCACCAGCGAAACGCTGTTAATACGCGGCAAATCGCGCACGATTCGCCGCATTCAGTCTGTACATTATCTCGACCGTAAAGATCCAGCTCTGCACCCTTTTATCCTGTAACCGCCTGATTGTCACCTGCTGGCTGGCGCGAAAGCGGTAGCCAGCAGAGCAGCATCACCAGCGCCGTGACGAACATCAGCATGCCAAGACTGAACTGATCGCGCTGTGGCATCAACGCCGACAAAGAAGCGACCAGCCCGGACCCCAGGTTCTGCATACCACCAATCAATGCACCCGCGCTTCCTGCCAGCCAGGCATAGGGTTCCATGGCACCCGATGTCGCCAGGGGAAACAGCATCCCCGCGCCAAAGAAGAACAGCGATGCCGGTATCAATAACGTCCAGATAGTCATGATGCCAAACCAGGCAGGCACCCACATCAGCACTGCTGCCAGCAGGCAACTGTTGACGCCAAACCACATCAGGCTGTGCCAGGAACGCTGCTCACGCCCGGCAAACCATGCCCCAAAGAAGGCGGCCGGGATGGGCAGAATGAACAAGATACTGACGGTAAAACTGTTCAGACCCAGTACGCCGCCCAGCAGCACACCACAGCTGGCCTCAAAGACGGCAATGCCTGACAGCGCACCAATCAGCAGTACCAGATAGCGGACAAAATTCGCATCGCGTAACAGACGAATGTAACGTTTAAGGAACGGCGTTACTTCGGCGCTGACCGGGCGTGTTTCCGGCAACCAGCACGCCATAGTCACCGTCACGATCATGCATAACAGCAGTAAAAAAGCGAAACAGGCATGCCAGCCAAACAGTTGTGTCAACGCTGCGCCAATCACTGGCGCGACTAACGGGCTGGCAAGCACGCCCATGTTGAGCCAGCTGTTCGCCTGACGTAACGCATGGCCATTATAGAGGTCGCGCGGCATGGTCCGCGCCATCACCCCGGCCACGCCAGTGCCCGCGCCCTGAATCGCACTGCCAATGACCAGCATATCCAGTGATGAAGCCAGTAAGGCGATCATTGATCCGATCATAAAGATCGCCATGCCCGCCAGGATCACCGGACGGCGTCCTACGCTGTCAGACAACGGGCCATAGATCAGCTGCGATCCACCATAGGTCATTAAATAGGCCGCCATGACATGTTGCATCATGCCGTTACGCACCTGCAGTGCGTCCGCCATTGCCGCCATTGCCGGCACATAAATGGTCTGAGCCATCTGCCCTACTGCGACCAATGCGATGAGCATGATCAACAACGGGCGATTTTCTATCTTCTTCATCATCATTGAACAAAAATTCTGTATGAAAAGGAACGTTTAAACAGCACAACTAACGGCTGAAACAGGTTGTGGCAGGAAAATATCAGGATTACGTGACAAAGCGAGTGATTCACACAAAGTGGGTGCGCCATTCACGTCAATAAATGCAACCAGGATGTAAACTTAATATTACAGTTTGTCGATTAGAGCCTTTGCCCCGTTACCGACTGGTAATCTGTCAGAGCAGTAGCGAAGATGTTTATCCGCCTGACTATCAACGCTTAAGGAGTCACTATGGCCGAGTGGATCAATGCGCAAGTGAAGGAAGTGAAAAACTGGACCGATGCGCTGTTTAGCCTGCGGGTTAAGGCACCGATTGCCCCCTTCCATGCCGGACAGTACGCAAAACTGGCACTCGAAATTGAGGGCGAACGTGTGCAGCGAGCTTACTCTTACGTCAATGCACCCAATGACGACCTGCTTGAGTTCTACTTAGTCACCGTACCCGACGGCAAATTAAGCCCGCATCTGCAGGCGCTGCGCCCCGGTGATCAGGTGATGATCACCAAAGATGCGGCGGGCTTTTTTATTCTGGATGAAGTCCCTGAGTGTCAAACATTATGGATGCTGGCGACCGGTACCGCCGTGGGCCCTTACCTGTCGATCCTGCAACAGGGCGAAGGCCTGGATCGCTTCGATAATATCGTCCTGGTCCATGCCGCCCGTTATGCCGCCGACCTGAGCTTTTTACCGCTGATGCAGCAACTCCAGCAAATCTATAACGGTAAGTTGCAGATCATCACGGTTGTCAGCCGTGAGGAAAGTCTGGGGTCGCTGACGGGACGCATTCCGGCCCTGATTGAGAATGGCAAGCTGGAGCAGGCAGCAGGGTTAGCCATTGACGCAGAGACCAGCCATGTCATGGTTTGTGGTAATCCACAGATGGTACGTGATACGCAGCAGTTACTGAAAGAGACGCGCGGTATGCGCAAGCACCTTAAGCGCAAACCCGGCCATATCACCAGCGAAAACTACTGGTAAGGCGCGCGTTTCAGACGCAAGGGCACCGGCGCGGCACCAAAGCGGTTGTCGCCGACGGTGCCACGAAACACCCCCAGATCCAGAATCAATCCGGCCAGGATAATAAAGGGCAGTACGCGCCCGATGAGCCACTGTAACACTTCTCCCGTCATGCTCCAGTTGCCTGCCATCAGTAGCCAGGCGGCAATCAGCAGCAGAGCCCAGTAGCCCCGGCGATCGCGATCGTGCAGGCGTTTAACCACAATCGCGCTGGCAGGCCACAATAAGCAGACGATGCCAAACGCAGCCATCTGAGTGTCCAGCAGATCGTTACCTGCCAGGAAAAACAGCAGGCTGGTTAGCAGTACCCAGATTGCCTGCCAGAGCCAAAAATCCCGACGCCCTACGCGCCCGCGAAAAGAGAAAAACCATTGCTGGATTATCATGCACTTTCCTTAGACAAAATTTTACGCTGCACACTTTTGACCTTGAAGATAAAAACCGTTCTAATTTGGCATCGAGTTTATTGGTCAGAGCCGACAAAATGAAGAATTTGCCAGGCGTACTGTTGCTGAGCGTCGCGCTGACGGTTCCGGTATTTGCCGCCGATCCGCAACCCCTCGACAAGGCTGAACACATGCCAACCGCACCCTATCTGTTACCGGGCGCACCCACGCTGGACATGACCATTGGCCAGTTTCGTGAAAAATACAACCTGGCCAATCCCCAATTGCCGCTCAGGGAATACAGTGCCATTGATACGCGCGATGAAAAGAGCGATCTGACACGCGCCGCCACCAAAATTAATGAAACCCTTTATTCTTCTACGGCGCTTGAGCCGGGCACGGGCAAAATCAAAACATTGCAGATCACGTGGCTGCCGATTCCGGGGCCTGACCAGAGTGCCTCGCAGGCTAAGGCGCTTGATTATATGACCGCCATGTTACGTTTTTTTGTGCCGGGACTCACGCAGGAAGAAGGGCGAAAAAAGCTGGAAACGCTGCTTAAAGCCGGTAAAGGCTCACGATACTATGAGCACGTTGAAGGCGCACTGCGTTTCGTGGTTTCAGATAACGGGGATAAAGGACTCACCTTTGCCATTGAGCCGGTAAAACTGGCGCTGGCTACGCCCTGATGGACGGGGCAAAAATGACGAAAAGCAAAGCCATGGCATTATTTGATCTCTATACTGTCTGGCAGACAACGTTGCCCCAGGGCAGCGCCATTTCATGTATCGCGTTATGCGGAGGATAGAATGCGACATCCACTGGTTATGGGTAACTGGAAGTTGAATGGCAGCAAGCATATGACAGCCGAACTGATCGACGGTCTGCGCAAAGAACTGTCGGGCGTGGAAGGCTGTGGCGTTGCTATTGCCCCCCCTGCGCTCTATCTTGATCAGGCTAAACATGCTGTCTCCGGTAGCCATATTGCACTGGGTGCTCAAAACGTTGATGTAAACCTGTCTGGCGCATTTACCGGCGAGATTTCCGCTGAGATGCTGAAAGATATTGGCGCGAAGTACATCATCATTGGTCACTCAGAACGCCGCACTTACCATAAAGAAAGCGATGAATTCATTGCGAAAAAATTTGCCGTCTTAAAAGCAGCGGGTCTGGTGCCGGTTCTGTGCATCGGCGAAACCGAAGCCGAAAATGAAGCAGGCAAAACCGAAGAAGTGTGTGCACGTCAGCTTGATGCTGTACTGACCACTCAGGGTGCCGAAGCATTTAAAGATGCGGTTATCGCTTACGAACCCGTCTGGGCGATTGGCACGGGTAAATCAGCCACCCCAGCGCAGGCGCAGGCCGTTCACAAATTCATTCGTGACCATATCGCGAAAAAAGATGCTGCTGTCGCTGAGCAAGTGATTATTCAGTACGGTGGTTCAGTCAACGATAAAAATGCAGCCGAGCTGTTTACGCAGCCGGACATTGACGGTGCCCTGGTTGGCGGTGCGTCACTGAAAGCCGATGCATTTGCGGTCATCGTTAAAGCAGCCGCGGCAGCCAAACAAGGCTGACCTGGCGCTTAGTCCATTCTGAGCGGCCAAATCAGGCCGCTTTTTTTATGGGTTGCAGTAACGCGCAGTCGTGATCCTGCACTTCCTCAGCGGAACCTTTATTTAACAACAGCCAGTTGCGCTCCACTGCCATCAGTATCAACCGCCCATCAGACAAGCGCGCTAACGCGAGGCCGTAGCGGCCCATCTCATCGCGTGCATGCGGTATCTCAGCGGCCAGACGGATAAATACGCTTTGCTCTGCCAGCTCGGCTTCACTCAGCGTACGCACGTGATAAGGATGACTGAGAAAGGTGACGGCTTTCCATTCCGGTGTGAACGTGGGTGTCAGCGCATCCAGTTGCTTTCTCACATCAGGCCGAAGGCATGAAAGATGAATATGAAGCTGATTCTGGGTACGGCCGTACTGGGAATTGATGGCCAGTGACAGCACACTGTCGTTGATAGGCTTGCCATATTTTTGCGCCACGACGCCTCTGTCCTGCCAGGCCAGGTCAAAATAATTCGGCGTGTCTGAACGGAGCAACTGTGGGCTTTCGATTCCGGTGATTTTATCAATGGGGATGAGCAGATACTGAAGGGGGCCGTTTCGGTCTTTCAACAGCGCGTAGCGGTGCTGCAGATCAACGTGCTGACACGGCGCGGGTTGACCATGCGTGAGCTGATCGGGCAGACACTTTTCACTGACGATTTGCCAAAGCGCATCCGCATTCGTTTTAACATGCGTAGCCGCAACCAGGATCCCTGCGCCAATCAATACCAGCAGAAGCGCAATGATGATGAAGGCCCGACGATTTGCCTGCATTGTTATCTTCCCCTGACTGTTTTCATTCGCATCCTCACCTGACAGCGCGTAAATGTCACGCATAAAAAAACCAGCGTTTCCGCTGGCTTCAAGAATAACCGGTAAGGATTACGGCTTCATGATCTGATCATAGGTGCCGCCATCAGCGAAGTGCGTTTTTTGCGCCTTCGCCCAGCCGCCAAACTTATCGTCGATGGTAAACAGTTTTACCGGCGCAAACGTACTGGCGAACTTCTTCGCGACCTCTTCATTGCGCGGACGATAATAGTTTTCAGCCGCAATCGTCTGCCCTTCCGTCGAGTAGAGATATTTCAGATAGGCTTCCGCCACCTGACGCGTTCCCTTCTCATCGACCACCTTATCCACGACGGACACAGTTGGCTCCGCGAGAATCGATTCACTTGGCGTCACAATTTCAAATTTGTCTTTACCCAGTTTATTGACCGCCAGGTAGGCTTCGTTTTCCCAGGCGATCAGGACATCACCAATACCGCGCTCTACAAAGGTATTGGTTGCGCCGCGCGCACCGGAATCCTGCACTTCAACATGCTTAAACAGATCTTTCACGTAACGCTGTGCTTTTGCCTGATCGCCGTTGTTATGATCCAGTGCCCAGCCCCAGGCAGCCAGATAATTCCAGCGAGCGCCGCCTGACGTTTTAGGATTTGGGGTAATCACCGAAACGCCGGGCTTGATAAGATCGCTCCAGTCATGGATGCCTTTAGGATTGCCTTTACGCACCAAAAAGACAATCGTGGAGGTATAAGGCGCGGAGTTGTCGGGCAGACGTTTAATCCAGTCTTTATCAATACGACCGCGATCAGCAATTGCATCAACGTCCGACTGCAGCGCCAGCGTCACCACATCAGCACGAATACCGTTGATGACAGAAGTCGCCTGTTTACCTGAACCGCCGTGCGACTGGCGGATGAGCACGTTGTCGCCCGTTTCCTGTTTGTAGTGCGCGCTAAAGGCCTTGTTGTACTGCTCGTAGAGTTCCCGGGTAGGATCATAAGAAACGTTTAGCAGCTGAATATCCTTCGCCAGAACACTGCCAGATGCCAGTAACAACCCTAAACCCACGGCCCATTTATTCATTGCGCACTCTCCCCATTCATGATGAGACAAGCGTGACATAAACGTGATTATAGCTAAAAGAATTAAAAATAAGCGGTTATAACTTTGGGGAATATGAGGAAGGCATAAGGGCATGCCGTTAAGCATGCCCGGTAATACTTAGTACAGCTGCTTAGCCGTATCCATCCAGTCACGCTTAAATGGACGTTTCATATTTTCAATGGCATCAATGATATCGTGATGGACCATCTTGTCATTCTGGATACCTACACACCGGCCACCGTAGCCCTGCATCAGCAACTCAATCGAATAGGCACCCATGCGCGACGCAAGAATGCGGTCATAAGCGCAGGGCGCGCCGCCGCGCTGGATATGACCAAGTACCGTGGCGCGCGTTTCGCGTTTGGTTTCTGTTTCGATGAAACGCGCCAGGTCGTCGATATCACAGATGTGCTCCGTAATAGCTACGATCGCGTGCTTTTTACCTTTCGCAATACCGGCTTTAATCTCTGCCACCAGTTCCTCACGAGTGTAAGGAATCTCAGGTAACACGATAAATTCACATCCCCCGGCAATAGCCGCAGCCAGCGTCAGGTCGCCACAGTAACGGCCCATGACTTCAACAATCGAGATGCGCTGATGCGATGACGACGTATCACGCAGGCGGTCAATGGCTTCGACGACCGTTTCCAGCGCCGTAAAGTAGCCGATGGTGTAATCTGTCCCGGCCACGTCGTTGTCAATCGTGCCTGGCAGACCGATACACGGAAAGCCCATTTCGGTGAGCCGCTTGGCCCCCATATACGAACCGTCGCCACCGATCACCACTAAGGCATCAATGCCCCGCTTTTTCAGGTTCTCGATTGCTACCTGGCGGACATCATCATTACGAAACTCAGGAAAACGTGCAGAACCCAGGAACGTGCCGCCGCGATTGATCATATCTGACACACTGTAGCGGTCGAGGTTGATCATGCGATCTTCATATAAACCCTGATAGCCGTCATAGATACCAAAAACTTCCAGCCCTTCGCTTAATGCGGAGCGAACTACACCGCGAATGGCTGCGTTCATGCCTGGGGCGTCACCGCCGCTGGTCAGTACACCAATTTTTTTGATCATGACAACCTCTGGATTGTTCAAAACTAAGGGTTAATCCGGCCTGTGCAACGCTGATGAACACTGATGTGGTAAGCGCGACATATGATGGCAGATAGTATATCAAAGGCCTGATGCTGAATTGATTCAGGTCAGACAACTTTTCACTAATTTTTTTAGCAATGTTAGCTGCATGTCATTTTCATCTTTCTAACGTCTTTCCTGTGCGTCAGAAATTGAATGCATCCTGTTTCTCTGACGGTACCACAGAACAGGGATCCTGATGAATAATGACGTCCGACCCGGGAAAGGCTTCGCGTAATGCTTTTTCAACCTGATCGGCGATTCGGTGTGCCTGCACTAACGGTAATTGATCTTCCAGCTCTACGTGAAGCTGAATAAATTTCGTCGGGCCAGACTGACGCGTCCGCACATCATGAACGCCTTGCACACCGGGCCAGTTTGATGAAATCGCAATAATATGTTGTCGTTCTTCATCGGGTAAGGCTCTGTCCAACAGGGACTGAACGGCTTCATAGCCCATCCGAAGTGCGCTGACGAGAATATACACGCCAATGCCCAGCGCAAACAGTGCATCGGCGCGAGCGAATCCGTAGCTGGTTAACACCAGCGCGACCAAAATTGCCCCGTTCATGAAAACATCGGATTGATAATGCAGCATATCGGCGCGAATCGCCTGACTGCGTGTTTTTCGTACGACCCAGCGCTGGAAAGCCACCAGCAGTAATGTCGAAATGAGAGCCAGCACCGTCACGATAATGCCCATACCGGGCGATCGTAGTTCATTCGGGGAAGCGAGATGCTGAATACCCGTCAGAAAGAGGAAAAGTGCCGAACCTGAAATGAACATGCTTTGCGCCAGGGCGGCCAGCGATTCCGCTTTACCGTGGCCAAAGGTGTGATCGGCGTCAGCGGGCTGAAGGGAATAGCGCACCACCAGCAGGTTTGTCAGGGAAGCGGCAATGTCCACCAGCGAATCAACCATGGCAGCCAGCAGGCTAACCGATCCGGTATACCACCAGGCAAAAATCTTGATAATTAACAAGGTTGTCGCCAGCAGCGTCGCCGCAATCGCCGCAGATTTAACCCACTTTCCATACGAAGCCTGCATGCCACACTCCATGAACATCATGACTGAAGAGATAAAATAACAGCAGAGAAGGGCTAAGTTTAACACTGACGCAGGCGATGCGCCCGACTGATACCGTTCGGACAGAGTGATGAGGGATAAGATGGGAAGAGATAATACGACTTCGCCCCATCGGGTAACGATGGGGCGAAGGATTGCTTACCTAAGTAAGCGCCAAATCAACGTGCAGATTTGGTTCAGTGCTCAGCAAAATTATTTTTTGCCGCCTTTCTTGCCCGCTTCGGAGGCTTTTTCGGGGTTATTTTTGAAATTACCGCCGCCGCCGTTGCCGCTGCTCTTTCCGCCTTTTTTACCGGCTTCAGAGGCTTTTTGCGGGTTGTCTGCGAAATTACCTGAACCACCACGATGCTCTGCCATAATTTACTCCATTAATAGATTAATTCGGACTACATGATGTGGTTGCTGCTCTCCGTTAATTTCAGAAGTGCATCGGCTTCCTTGCTGAGACAATATAAGTGTAGGCGAGGCCGGATAAGGTGCAAGCGGAGCGGGATATTTACAGCCCCTTGAAAAGCAAGGAAAATGCATAAATAAATTAATGTAATCTTTATATTTATCAATCGATTGGAAATAACTCACGACCTGTAAAACAGATCGGCAAGACAATAATAACAGACAGGAAAGCGTGCGTAAGAAAAATAAAAAAACGTTGCCATTCAATCGTCCAGATCATTTTTTCGCGCACTGTAAAACTACAGTAAATAATGGCGAAAAACAGATAAAAAAAACCCCCTCATCATGAGGGGGAAGACAGGGATGTGTCTATGGCAAGGAAAACAGGGATACTATTTACTACTGGTTACTACTGGTACGACTTACGGGTTGCAGCGTCGAAGCTGGCTGCAAACTTGAGAGCTTACGCATGGCATTCAGGCGCTGCTCATAATTCTTCTGTAACGCGGCCTGCTGCTCAGGCGTTAACAGGTGGTACATCTGATTACGCACTCTCGCCATCTCAACTTGCTGTTCAACCTGAACTTTGGCGAGGGCCTCTGCCTTATCACGTATGGCCGCTTCGTTAAATTTATCTGCCGTCACCAAATCGTGCATGGCTGCGATATCATCAATATTCGTTGCCGGACGGTCATGTCGGGCTTGCTGCATAAGGTCACGCATTTGTTGTCGTTGATGTTCCGTCAACTCAATGCCGTCGAACATGTGACTTTGCGAATTTTGCGTCATACTGCCTGTCGTAAATCCGCCGTGATGCACCTCGTCAAGCACCATCGACTCTGCTGCTCCTGCGCTGGCGTGACTGAGAACCATCGCTGAGGCAAGAACGACGGCGGTTAATTTGCGCATCGTTTACTCCAGTTCGTTCTGTTTTGCGATTCAACGGTAGCCAGTGTACGGCGATAGCTGCAAACATCCGTCAGGGGGTGTAAAAGTACGTAAAGCGATGGATTGGTATCATAGGAACACGCTATTTTGCCTGCGGAGGGCTACAAAAATGAATAAAATCCTGTTGGTAGATGATGACCGCGAATTGACTTCGCTTTTAAAAGAACTATTAGAAATGGAAGGGTTTGAAGTGGTGGTTGCCAGCGATGGTGAGCAAGCACTGAATCTGCTCGATAACTCAATTGATTTGCTTTTACTGGATGTCATGATGCCCAAGAAAAACGGTATCGACACTCTGAAAGAATTACGCCAGCAGTATCAAACACCTGTGATTATGCTTACCGCCCGCGGAAGCGAGCTTGATCGTGTGCTGGGCCTTGAGCTGGGCGCCGATGACTATCTGCCTAAGCCCTTTAACGATCGGGAGCTGGTTGCGCGCATACGCGCTATCCTGCGCCGTTCGAACTGGAGCGAACAACAGCAGCAGCACGATAACAGCTCACCTACGCTGGAAGTGGACTGCCTGCGCCTGAACCCGGGCCGTCAGGAAGCCAGTTTCGATAACGAAACGCTGGATCTCACCGGTACAGAATTCACCCTGTTGTACCTTTTGGCTCAGCATTTAGGTCAGGTTGTCTCGCGCGAGCATCTTAGCCAGGAGGTGCTGGGCAAACGCCTGACGCCTTTTGACCGTGCCATCGATATGCACATCTCGAACCTGCGCCGTAAACTCCCTGAACGTCGCGATGGGCATCCGTGGTTCAAGACCTTACGTGGCCGCGGTTATTTGATGGTTTCGGCATCATGATAGGCAGTTTGACTACCCGCATCTTTGCTATTTTCTGGCTGACGCTGGCACTGGTATTGATGCTGGTGCTCATGGTACCTAAGCTTGATTCACGCCAGATGACGGCGCTGCTGGAAAGCGAGCAGCGCCAGGGCACGATGATCGAGCAGCACGTTGAAGCCGAGCTGTCACGCGATCCGCCTAATGATTTGATGTGGTGGCGGCGCTTATTTCGCGCTATTGAGAAGTGGGCTCCACCCGGCCAACGTTTACTCCTGGTCACCAGCGAAGGCCGGGTCATCGGCGCACAGCATAATGAAATGCAGGTCATTCGTAACTTCATCGGTCAGTCAGATAACGCCGATCACCCACAGAAGAAGAAATATGGCCGGGTAGAGATGGTAGGTCCTTTCGCCGTCCGGGATGGAGAGGATAACTATCAGCTGTATCTGATCCGCCCCGCCAGCAGCTCTCAGCTGGATTTTATTAATCTGTTGTTTGATCGCCCTTTGCTGCTGCTCATTGTTACCATGCTGATTAGCTCACCGCTTCTGTTGTGGCTGGCATGGAGCCTGGCGCGTCCTGCACGGAAACTTAAATATGCCGCGGACGAAGTTGCCAGCGGTAATCTGCGCCAGCATCCTGAACTGGAATCAGGCCCACAGGAATTTCTGGCGGCAGGTTCCAGCTTTAACCAGATGGTCAGTGCGCTGGAACGGATGATGAACGGTCAGCAGCGCTTACTGTCTGATATCAGCCACGAATTACGCACGCCGCTAACGCGATTACAGCTGGCGACCGCCCTGCTGCGCCGCCGTCATGGTGAAGGCAAAGAGCTGGAACGTATAGAGACGGAAGCACAACGCCTCGATGGCATGATTAATGACCTACTGGTGCTGTCGAGGACCCAGCATAAGAACGCGCTGGTCAGCGAGGCCATGAAGGCAAATCAGCTGTGGAACGGCGTGCTGGAAGACGCCCGATTTGAAGCGGAACAAATGGGTAAGACACTGGAGATCCCTTATCCTCCGGGGCCATGGCCTTTGTATGGTAACCCCCATGCGCTTGAAAGTGCGCTGGAGAATATCGTGCGGAATGCGTTGCGCTACTCTCATACCCATATCAGCGTCAGTTTTTCCGTTGATATTTCAGGCATTACCGTTCACGTTGACGACGATGGTCCCGGCGTGAGCCCGGAAGATCGTGAGCAGATATTCCGACCGTTTTACCGCACTGACGAGGCGCGCGACCGAGAGTCCGGCGGCACCGGCCTGGGGCTGGCCATTGTGGAAACGGCCATTCAGCAGCATCGTGGCTGGGTAAAAGCAGATGACAGCCCACTGGGTGGTCTGCGTCTGACAATCTGGCTGCCACTTTACTCCTCTGGCAGACAATAATTTGCTATGCTTCGGCCCTCGTTACCGGGGGCCTTATGCTTAACATCGTACTCTTTGAACCAGAAATTCCACCCAATACAGGTAATATTATTCGCCTGTGCGCCAATACCGGCTTCCAGCTTCACCTTATCGAACCGCTGGGTTTTGCCTGGGACGACAAGCGCCTTCGTCGCGCGGGACTGGATTACCACGAGTTCACCGCCATTAAGTTCCATGCTGATTTTCAGGCGTTCATGATGACCGAGCAACCTGCGCGGCTGTTTGCGTTGACAACGAAGGGGACGCCCGCGCACAGTGCCGTCGCCTGGCAGCAGGGAGATTATCTGCTGTTTGGTCCAGAGAGTCGGGGCTTGCCCGCAGAGGTGCTACAGACGCTGCCTGCAGAGCAAAAAATACGGATTCCCATGCGGGCGGAAAGCCGCAGTATGAATTTATCAAATGCGGTATCCGTGGTGGTATACGAAGCCTGGCGCCAACTCGACTACGCTGGCGCGTTGATTAAGTCCTAAATTCCGTCACCAAACTGAAAGCCTGCGCCATTGCCGCTGAAATGCTGGTCCATATCCATGGACGGCTTTTCACTGCCGGGCTTGCCAACGATGCGCGCAGGCACGCCAGCGGCGGTGGTGTGAGGTGGAATGGGTTGCAGCACAACAGAGCCAGCACCAATCTTGGCACCGCGACCAACTTCAATATTGCCCAGAATTTTTGCACCTGCGCCAATCATGACGCCTTCGCGAATTTTCGGATGACGGTCGCCGCTGGTTTTACCGGTCCCGCCGAGCGTCACCGACTGCAGGATGGAGACATCGTTTTCCACGACGGCCGTTTCACCGATCACAATACCCGTAGCGTGATCCAGCATGATCCCGTGTCCAATTTTTGCGGCCGGATGAATGTCCACAGCAAAGGAAACGGACACTTCATTTTGCAGGTAAACGGCTAAGGCGCGTCGGCCTTCATTCCAAAGCCAGTGCCCGATACGATGGGCCTGAAGCGCATGAAAACCTTTCAGATACAGCAGCGGCGTCGAATATTTATCAACCGCAGGATCGCGCTGGCGTACGGCCTGAATATCGCAGGCAGCGGAAGCAATCATTGAGGGATCTTTTCGGTAGGCCTCTTCGACAACTTCACGAATCGCAATAGCAGGCATGATTGGATTCGCCAGCTTATTGGCCAGCATATAGCTCAGGGCGCTGCCCAGATTCTCATGCTTAAGCAATGTCGCATGATAAAAGCTGGCCAGCATTGGCTCGCAGTCTGCCAGCGCGCGTGCTTCTGCCTTAATGTTGTTCCAGACCAGTTCTAACTCATCAGACGACATGCTGTTTTCTCCCGATAAAAAAAGCGCCTTGACCGGCGCTACAGGTGATGACGCTTGGCTTCCTGCTTTAGTTTGTGCTGTTTTCGTCCTTCCGTGAACGCCCCAGCAGGCTTAATGCTGCATCTCGTGCCGGTTTTCCGCAATAGAGCACCTGATAAATCTGTTCGGTGATAGGCATTTCAACCCCTGTGCGTGCAGCCAGCGCTTTGACTTCTTTGGTATTTCTGTAGCCTTCTACAACTTGTCCGATAATGCGTTGTGCGCTATCGACATCTTCACCCTGCCCGAGCATCATGCCAAAACGGCGATTGCGCGATTGGTTATCAGTACAGGTCAGCACCAGATCGCCCAAACCGGCCATGCCCATAAATGTTGTGGCATCTGCGCCTAATGCCGCACCCAGACGACTCATCTCGGCCAGCCCGCGCGTAATTAACGCTGTGCGTGCATTCGCGCCAAAGCCGATGCCATCAGACATGCCAGCACCGATAGCAATGACGTTTTTCACCGCGCCGCCCAGTTGAACCCCAATAAAATCGGGATTGTTATAGACACGAAAGCTTTTGCCGCAGTGCAGTCGCTGTTGTAAATCCTCTGCGAACTGCGCGTCAGTAGCCGCCAGCGCAATCGCTGTCGGTAAACCCGCTGCCAGTTCTTTTGCAAAAGTGGGGCCGGAGATGACGGCCAGTGGAATCGTTTCGCCCAAAATGTCGCGGGCAACATCCTGCAGCAGACGACCCGTTTCCTTCTCCAGTCCTTTCGTTGCCCAGACGATGCGTGAGTCATCACGTAAACCGGGCTTTATCTGCGTCAGCACATCGCCGAAAACATGACTCGGTACAACAACCAACAAATCGCGGCTGGCGGCTATAACGGTATTCAGGTCAGGTTCAACAGTCAGATTATCGGGAAACGTTACATCTGGCAGGAAAGCACGGTTGCAGCGGTCGGACTGAAGTTGTGCCATATGGGCAGGATTGTGCCCCCACAGCAGCACCGGGTGGCCATTGCGGGCCAGCGTAATCGCCAAAGCGGTGCCGTATGAACCGGCACCGATGACGCTAATCGAAGCGTGAGTGGTCATCAGGCATCCTGATGTTGCGCTTCTTCGCCTTGCTGCTGCTGCAGATAATTCATAAACAGCGCATCAAAGTTCACTGGCGCAAGGTTAAGCTGCGGGAAGGTACCACGTGAAACCAGGCTGGTGATGCATTCGCGGGCATAAGGGAACAGGATATTTGGGCAGTAAGCGCCAAGGCAATGCGCCATCTGGGTACCTTCAATGCCACCGATGGTGAAAATACCTGCCTGCTGAACTTCACACAGGAAAGCGGTATCTTCGCCAACGGTTGCCGTAACGGTCACACGCAGCACCACTTCATACACTTCATCAGCCAGCTGCGAAGAGGCAGTATCCAGATCCAGCTTAACGTCTGGCTCCCACTCTTTCTGAAACACCTGCGGCGCATTGGGCGCTTCAAAAGAAATATCCTTCGTGTAAACGCGCTGAATCTGGAATTGCATTTCGTTAGTGTTATGTTCTGACATGTGACTAAGTCCTGTAAGTTAAAATGTCTGGCGTAAAACTACGCCTGAAGTAACGGATCTAAACCCTGACGATCGTTAAGTGCCATCAAATCGTCGCAGCCACCAATATGCTGGCCATCAATAAAGATCTGAGGCACTGTCGTGCGGCCGCTGCGCTTAATCATCTCTTCACGTTTTGCCATGTCCCCATCAATGGGGATCTCCTGGAACGCCGCGCCTTTCTCATTCAGCAGCGCTTTTGCGCGATGACAATACGGACAGGTTGGTTTGGTATAAATCTCAACGTTTGCCATAGGGACCTCAGGATGGTTATTTACCGCGAACTAACGGCAGATTTTCGCCGCTCCAACCGCTAATACCGTCTTTGAGCACGCTCACTTGATTGAAACCTGCCGCGCTCAGATGTGCAGCAGGATCGGCCGCGCTCTGCCCGGTAGCGCATACCACAATTATGGGCTGTGTTTTATGCTTTTCCAGCTCGCCAAAACTGCCTTTCTTGATATCAGCTGCAGCGACGTTGACCGCGCCCGAAATATGCCCCTTGCGGTAATCGTCGCGCGAACGCACGTCTACCACCACCGCATCCTCTTTGTTAATAAGTCGGGTTGCTTCGCCTCGACTGATCGTTTTTACTTTAGAGAACATCCCTTTAACGGTGGTCACAATCACCAGTATAAGTAAAACGACCCATGCCAGACTCAGGATGGGGTGATTGCTTGCAAACTGCATAATTTCTTGCATGAGGGGTAACGACTCCAGACCGGGCTAATAAGCTAAAACAAGGCTTCTGAGTATACCTGCGCCACTTCGCATGTACAGACGCTAAGCGGGCAGAGTGATAATTTGTGCGTCATTTTCCAAAAAAATTCACCGAATGGCAAAAATGTCGTGACGCTTATGCCTTGTACTGTTGAAAATGGTCACATTTAGGGAAGCAAAAGCCGGTCGGCAATGCTGGTAAGCAACTGTTCATCGTGGAATAATCATCGACCTATGAAGGGAAAGACAACTGCTCTGCCAACATGGACCCGTCACAACGGCGTTACCGTGCCGCTGTTTACACGCTTGTCCGTTCTGTCTTTTAGCCTGCTTTATGCGGGCCTGTTGTCATTGCCCTTACCCGGGCTGGCCGCTGATGATAACAAAGCGCAACTGAAATCCATTCAGCAGGAAATTGCTGAAAAAGAAAAAAGCGTTAAGGCGCAAAAAGCCCAGCGCAGCCAGTTGCTTAATCAGCTGCAAAGTCAGGAAAAAATCATTGCGCAGGCCAGCCGGCAGTTGCGTGAAACGCGCAATAGTCTGTCCGCCTTAAACAATGACATCGCGCAGGTCACCGCCTCCGTTGCCCACCTTGAGAAACAACAGGCTCAGCAGGAAAAACTGCTGGCAGAGCAACTGGATGCCGCTTTTCGTCAGGGCCAGCACAAGGGCCTGCAACTGCTGTTAGGTGGCGAAGAAAGTCAGCGCAGCGAGCGCATCCTGGCCTACTTTGGTTACCTGAACACGGCACGTCAGGAAAATATCACCGCCCTGCAAACTACCCGCAAGGAACTGGCTCAACAGCGCGCATCGCTGGAACAAAAACAGCAGCAGCAAAAATCGTTGTTAACTCAGCAGCAAGCACAGCAGGACAAACTTCAGCAAGCCAGTGCCGCCCGCAAAAAAACGCTAACCTCTCTGGAAAGTGCGCTGCAGAAAGATCAGGCTGATTTGGTCGAGATGCGGCAGAACGAAAGCCGCCTGCAAGACAAAATTGCCCGTGCCGAGCGAGAAGCACGTGAACGCGCCGCACGGGAAGCGCGTGAGGCTGAAAAAGTCCGCCAGCGTCAGGTGCAGGCAAAAGCGAAAGGCTCCAGCTATCAGCCAACCCAGAGTGAACGCGAACTGATGGCGCGCACAGGCGGGCTTGGGCGGCCAAATGGTCAGGACATCTGGCCAGTAAGAGGACGGATTGAGCATCGCTTCGGTGAGGAGCTTCAGGGCGAATTACGCTGGAAAGGGCTGGTCATTAACGCGCCTGAGGGCACAGAAGTTAAAGCCATTGCCGATGGTCGCGTGTTAATGGCTGACTGGTTACAGGGTTATGGCCTCGTCGTCGTGATTGAACATGGCAAAGGGGATATGAGCCTCTATGGTTACAACCAAAGCGCACTGGTCAGCGTCGGCGCTCAGGTAAAAGCAGGTCAGCCTATTGCCCTGGTCGGCACCAGCGGTGGCCGTGGTACACCTTCGCTCTACTTTGAAATCCGGCGTCAGGGTAAAGCGGTTAATCCACTTCCGTGGTTAGGAAAATAAGTGTTACGTCAGCGAAAGACCCTGGTTGCGCTGCTGAGTGGATTGCTGCTCAGCTTCGCAGCCCAGGCCGGTAAACTCGCCATTGTTATTGATGATGTCGGCTACCGGCCTACAGAAGAGAATAAAGTGTTGCAGATGCCGCAGGCGATATCGGTTGCCGTCCTCCCCGATGCGCCCTATGCACGTCAAATGGCAATCAAAGCGCATCAGGGCGGACACGAAGTCCTGATCCATCTGCCCATGGCCCCTCTCAGTAAGCAACCCCTTGAAAAAAACACGTTAACGCCCGAGATGAGCAGCGCCGAGATTGACCGCATCATCCGGAGTGCAGTAAATAACGTGCCTTATGCGGTGGGGCTGAATAACCATATGGGCAGCAAAATGACGTCCAGTCTGCCGGGTATGCAAAAAGTCATGCAGGCTCTTAACCAGTACAATCTGTACTTCCTTGACAGCATGACGATTGGCAACAGCCAGTCTGTACCCGCCGCCCAAGGCACGCATGTCAGAGTGCTAAAGCGCAGGGTCTTTCTGGACGACAGCCAGGACATCAACACCATCCGTCAGCAATTTAGTCGGGCAGTGAAACTGGCCGAGCGGGATGGCTATGCGATTGCGATTGGTCACCCGCACCCGAACACTGTGCGCGTGTTGCAACAAATGCTGCCCACTTTGCCTGCGGATATTACGCTGGTGACACCGGGTCAGTTATTAAATGAGCCGCTGCGTAACGGCAGTGCTTCGCCGGCAAAAACCCTGCCGCGCAATAAACCTGCGCAAGGCTTCCAGGCGCCAGGCGAATGTAAAGTGAAGCAACCACTGTCACCTGTGCCTGCTACGCGTGCACTGGGCGTGATTGGTGAGAGCATCGCTGAGAGCCCGCTGTATCGCCGTATTAATGCGCTTTTTTGACATACTCAGCATCGGCCTTAAACCCGATGCTGAGCGTCAACGTTAAAAAACAAAGGGCAACATTACGTCCAGCTCAGAATCACCTTTCCTGATTGCCCCGACCGCATATCATCAAAACCTCGCTGAAAGTCATCTATATCGTAGCGATGTGTAATGATCGGGGAGAGATCCAGACCTGACTGTATCAGTGCGGCCATCTTGTACCAGGTTTCAAACATCTCCCGCCCGTAAATGCCCTTAATAAACAGCCCTTTAAAAATCACCTGATTCCAGTCGATGGCCATTTCACCGGGCGGAATGCCCAGTAAGGCAATACGACCGCCGTGATTCATGACGTCAAGCAGGGTCCGAAAAGCAGGCGGTGCGCCCGACATTTCTAAGCCCACGTCAAAGCCCTCTCGCATATCGAGCGTATGCATGACCTCACGCAAGTCCTGTTTCGCCACGTTGACCGCACAGGTCACGCCCATTTTACGGGCCAGTTCAAGGCGATAATCATTAATGTCTGTGATGACGACATTTCGTGCACCCACATGACGACATACCGCCGCCGCCATGATTCCAATCGGCCCTGCCCCAGAGATCAGAACGTCTTCTCCCACCAGATCGAAGGACAAAGCGGTATGAACTGCGTTGCCAAACGGGTCAAAAATCGACGCCAGTTCGTCTGAAATATTGTCGGGAATTTTGAAGGCATTAAAGGCAGGGATCACCAGATATTCAGCAAAGCATCCCTGCCGGTTGACACCTACACCTTGCGTATTGCGGCATAAATGTGTCCGCCCTGCCCGGCAGTTACGGCAGTGCCCGCAGGTAATGTGACCTT
Source organism: Pantoea sp. SGAir0183 (assembly GCF_043545505.1). Taxonomy (NCBI): domain Bacteria; kingdom Pseudomonadati; phylum Pseudomonadota; class Gammaproteobacteria; order Enterobacterales; family Erwiniaceae; genus Pantoea; species Pantoea sp. SGAir0183. The sequence continues at coordinate 157,502 of NZ_CP028053.1, read as the reverse complement.
CACCCGAAACGCGATCGCCAATCTGAAACCCTTTCACTTCCTGCCCCACAGCCACCACTTCGCCTACATATTCATGGCCAACAATCATGGGCACGGGGATCGTTTTACGGGACCAGTCGTCCCAGTTGTAAATATGTACATCGGTGCCGCAGATCGCGGTTTTGCGGATTTTGATCAGCAAATCGTTGTGGCCAGGCTCCGGAATGGGCGCATCGTTAACCATCCAGATACCCTGCTCTTTTTTCAGTTTCGCAAGTGCTTTCATGGTCTGTCCTCAGGCGATCACGCCAAGTTGCTTACCAATCCGCGTGAAAGCGGCCACAGCGGTATCGAGCTGCTGCTGGCTGTGCGCGGCTGAAATTTGTGTGCGAATACGTGCCTGACCTTTTGGCACTACCGGATAGAAAAATCCGGTCACATAAATCCCCTCCTGCTGAAGCAGATGTGCAAACGCCTGCGCTACGCTGGCTTCGCCCAGCATGACCGGAATGATGGCGTGATCGGCCCCCGCCAGCGTAAAGCCCGCTGCCGTCATTTTTTCGCGGAACAGGCGTGCGTTTTCCCAGAGGCGCTGACGCAGTCCGTCGCCTTCGCTTAACAGATCCAGAACGCGCAATGAGGCAGCCACGATTGCGGGTGCCAGTGAATTAGAGAACAGATAAGGTCTTGAACGCTGACGTAGCCATTCTATAACCTCGGCTTTGGCTGCCGTATAGCCACCGGAGGCCCCCCCCAGCGCCTTACCTAGGGTGCCGGTAATGATGTCTACCCGCCCCATGACATCACAATACTCATGCGTTCCCCGCCCTGCCTTTCCCAGAAAACCCACCGCATGGGAATCATCGACCATGACCAGGGCTGAGTATTCGTCTGCCAAATCGCAAATGCCTTTCAGATTGGCAATTACGCCATCCATAGAGAAGACGCCATCGGTTGCAATCATGATGGTCTCTGCGCCGTTATCTTTGGCTTCCTGCAGGCGGGCACGTAACTCGGTCATGTCATTATTGGCGTAACGGTAGCGTTGTGCTTTACACAGACGCACACCATCAATAATCGACGCGTGATTAAGTGCGTCAGAAATGATGGCATCCTCAGCCCCCAGCAGTGTTTCAAATAATCCGCCATTCGCATCGAAGCAGGAGGAGTAAAGTATGGCGTCTTCCATACCCAGAAAATCAGCCAGTTTTCTTTCCAGTTGTTTGTGCTTATCCTGCGTGCCACAGATAAAGCGCACCGATGCCATCCCAAAACCGTGCGAATCCATTCCCTCTTTCGCGGCCTGAATCAAAGCAGGATGGTTAGCCAGCCCAAGGTAATTATTTGCACAGAAATTAATGACAGCGTGATGATGCCCAACGTCGATTTCAGCCTGCTGCGCGGAAGTGATAATACGTTCTTTTTTGAACAGCCCTTCTTGCTGGGCGATAGCCAGTTGCTGACGAATATGCTGATAAAAATGCGCTGACATTATTACACTCCTGAAAAGGTAGGAAGAGGCAAATACGACTGAACATATCGCCTTTTAACGCCTAATCGACCAAAATAATGTGAATTATGTAGCACAGTTCACGTCACAGGCATTTTGGGCCCTGACCTTACGGAGTCATCTGGCTGTCTGTGGCGGGATGAAATGTTATGATGGTGACATTACGCGTGAGACGTCCCGTTTCACCACAAAACGTTAAAGGTAGCAATATGATTATCGTAACCGGTGGCGCAGGTATGATCGGCAGCAATATCGTTAAGACGCTGAACGATCGTGGCCATACAGATATTCTGGTCGTAGATAATCTGAAAGATGGCACCAAGTTCGTGAATCTTGCCGATCTGGACATCACAGATTACATGGATAAAGAAGAGTTCTTAACCTACATCATGTCGGGTGAAGATCTGGGTCCGATTGAAGCGGTGTTCCATGAAGGTGCCTGCTCAGCCACAACGGAGTGGGATGGTAAGTACATGATGGATAATAACTATCAGTACTCAAAAGACCTGCTGCACTTTTGCCTTGAGCGTGAAATCCCCTTTCTGTATGCCTCTTCGGCAGCCACCTATGGTGGACGCAATGAGAATTTCATCGAAGAGCGTCAGTACGAGCAGCCGCTAAACGTTTACGGCTACTCAAAAATGCTGTTTGACCACTATGTACGCCAGATTCTGCCAGAAGCAACGTCGCCAGTCTGTGGTTTCCGTTACTTCAACGTTTACGGACCGCGCGAAGGCCATAAAGGCAGTATGGCGAGCGTTGCCTTCCATCTGAATACGCAGATCAGTAATGACGAAAATCCAAAACTGTTCGAGGGCAGCGACAGCTTTAAACGCGATTTTATTCATGTTGATGATGTTGTGTCAGTCAATCTGTGGTGCTGGGAGAACGGCATTTCCGGGATTTATAACTGCGGCACAGGCCGCGCCGAATCGTTCCAGGAAGTTGCGGACGCCGTGCTTAATTTCCATCAGAAAGGTGAAATTGAATACATTCCTTTCCCGGAAAAACTGAAAGGCCGTTATCAGGCTTATACCCAGGCTGATCTGACGAAACTGCGTGAGGCAGGCTACGACAAGCCTTTTAAAACAGTGGCACAGGGCGTGTCTGAATATATGGCCTGGTTAAACCGCAACGTCTAAGGAACGGATACCGGTAATGAAAATTCTGGTGATCGGCCCGTCGTGGGTCGGCGATATGATGATGTCGCAAAGTCTCTATCGTACGCTCAAGGCCGAACATCCTGATGCGGTGATTGATGTGATGGCACCTGAATGGTGCCGTCCTTTACTTTCCCGAATGCCTGAAGTGAATCAGGCGCTGGCCATGCCACTCGGCCATGGTGCGCTGGCGATAGGCGAGCGCCGCCGTTTGGGTAAATCACTGCGCGATCAGGGTTATGATCGCGCTTACGTATTGCCCAACTCATTCAAATCGGCATTGGTGCCCTTTTTTGCGGGTATTCCTCGCCGCGTCGGCTGGCGCGGAGAAATGCGCTATGGTCTGTTGAATGATGTGCGGGTACTGGATAAGGCCGCGTTTCCTTTAATGGTAGAGCGTTATGTTGCGCTGGCCTATGACACGCCTTTCCGTTCAGCCCGTCAACTGCCACAACCCTTGCTGAAACCGCAGTTACAGGTCAGCGAAGCGGAAAAAAGCGTAATGGCTGCGCAGTTTCAACTTTCCTCTGAGCGCCCGGCTATTGGCTTTTGCCCCGGGGCCGAATTTGGTCCGGCAAAACGCTGGCCGCATTTTCACTACGCCGCACTGGCAGAACAGTTAATTCGCGAAGGGTTTCAGATCCTGCTGTTCGGTTCAGTAAAAGATGGCCCCACTGGCGAAGAAATCATCGCGTCGCTGCCCGAGACAGGTCGTGAGCATTGCCGCAATCTGGCAGGTCAAACCCAGCTGGAACAGGCTGTCATTCTGCTGGCCCAGTGCCGGGCGGTAGTGAGCAATGACTCTGGTCTTATGCATATTGCCGCCGCGTTGAACCGCCCACTGGTGGCTTTATATGGTCCCAGTAGCCCGGACTTCACCCCGCCGCTGTCGGATCAGGCGCGTATCATCCGTTTAATCAGCGGTTACCATCGCGTCCGTAAAGGGGATGCTGAGCAGGGCTACCATCAAAGCCTGATTGACATCCAGCCTTCACAAGTCCATGAAACATTACGCAGTTTGTTGCGTGAAGCCCAGGAGAGTTCATGCACGTCCTGATTGTTAAAACCTCGTCAATGGGGGATGTGCTCCATACGTTACCTGCCCTGACTGATGCTATGCATGCTCTTCCCGGTATTCGTTTTGATTGGGTGGTAGAAGAAAATTTTGCCCAGATTCCTGCATGGCATCCCGCCGTTGATAAGGTTCTGCCCGTTGCAATCCGTCGCTGGCGTAAGCACTGGTTCGGCAGCGAACAGCGTGAAGAACGTGTTCGATTTAAACGCGATTTACAGTCTCGCCACTATGATGTGGTGATTGATGCTCAGGGGCTGATTAAGAGTGCCGCACTCGTGACGCGTCTGGCTAAAGGTGTCAAGCACGGTCTGGACAGCCGCAGTGCGCGTGAACCCTTTGCCAGTTGGTGGTACGACAAAAAGCACGAGGTCAGTAAGAAGCAACACGCAGTGGAGAGGACCCGGGAACTGTTCGCGAAAAGCCTGGGTTATGAGAAGCCGCAAACGCAGGGAGACTATGCTATTGCTGGCCATTTCCCCAATGTGGCATTACAGGGTGAAAACGCTTATCTGGTCTTCCTGCATGCCACGACTCGTGATAACAAGCACTGGCCAGAATCCCACTGGCGCGAGTTAATTGAACGGCTCCAGCCGACAGGTTTGCGCGTAAAACTGCCCTGGGGCGCTGAGCATGAGCATCAGCGTGCGATCCGGCTGGCTGAAGGTTTAGAGCATGTAGAGGTATTGCCTAAACTAACGCTGGAAAATGTCGCTTATGAGCTGGCAGGCGCAAGAGCGGTAATCTCAGTCGACACTGGTTTAAGCCATCTTACTGCAGCGCTGAATCGCCCTAACATCACTCTTTATGGTCCGACGGATCCGGGACTCATTGGTGGGTATGGCAAAAACCAATTTGTACTTAAATCTACGGATAATAACCTTGACAATATTACCGCACAGATGGTGTCAGACGCGCTTACTCCGTTAATCAAAAAATAAAATGAGCAGAATCAATCTGCTCATTTTAACTCCTAAGCCTGTCTTTTTATTAGCAAATAGACAGGCACGCCCAGCATAAGCACGGTTGCGCAACGTAAATCGATAAATAGAGTATCAGTCAGGCCATAGATAGCGTTAGGCATTAAAAGCAAAATAACGCCAGCATGGCTCTCATTATTCTTAAGAAAGATAAAGGCTAATGACGAGAAGAAAAAAGCTAAAAGCAGTGCTCCCCATATGCCTCTCAAGCTGAGACTATCTATAAAATCATTATGCATATGGAAGTCTATCGCACGTAATGCTTCAGGGTTTTTATATTCATACTCATCAATATAACTTTTAATTTCAATATAACGCTGATCTGCACTTTGACCTAGCGGATTTAATTTAAAAGCATATATGCCTGCTTTCCAAAGGCTGAACCTTGCACCCAATGAGGTGTTCCCATTATTATTTTTATAGTCTTTTATTTCCCCAGATGTCGAAACGATGCGCTCAAAGGCATTATAAAAAGGTTTATAATTAACAATTGCTACCGCTGCCACTGTCACAAACATAAAAAATATTGTTTTTAAATTTATTAATTTTGCCTGAATAAGGTATAAGAAAATAATTATTGGATAGGTTAAGATTACTGAACGTGTTTCAGTAAGCAGTAAAACATAGAAACCAGAAAGGGTTATCAACGCAGTCAAAATAAAGGAAAATCTATTTCTATAAGTCGAAGCAATATAGAGAGCAGCAAATACCTGAACAGCGTAAACATAGGCTACAGTTGTTGCAACCGTTTTGATCTCAAGTCGCGCATCAGGATGTTGGTGATGGATAAGCACAGCCTGCACGGAAACATATAAAAAACCAATCAAAACCAGTAGCTTAGAAAAATTTATCTCATTTTTCGTCATACTTTGTTTCAGTTGCGTAAGATAATAAACGATGAAACTCGCCATTAATATACGCAATGCGACAAAATAATAGTTTTCATCAACCGAAAAATTGGTAGTTGAAGGAAAAAATTTAGCATGAAAAACCATGCCTGATGCAAGAAGAATACTTGACAGTGAAAAAATAAAGAACTTATCTCTTTTAAGACCCTGTCTTTTTCTAAAAAGATCAATCAATGACAATATAAATGCCAGAAAAAGCGCATTCCGACAGAGTGTTGATGCATTTAATGCAGTCGAAAATGAGACACAACTTAGTGCGAGAACAATGGCAGGCACTCTAAACTTTATTGTCATTTCGTTTTTACCTGGGTTAAAAAATCATCGACATTTTTAATCATAGCGTTTTTCGCAGGCAGGTTCGCATTTTTTTTCCTGATTCCCTGGATAAACCGTTGGTAGCTTCCATCCTGCAGGATTCTTTCAATTTCATCTGCACATTCAAGGTACGAGACAACCCTCGGTGCAGTAATTTCCTTCGTTACCGGATTATATACATACTGTCGTTCCACTTCGGCAGGATAGCCTGTCTGAACAATATAGTCTTCGATACTGAGCGTCGGATAAATCCCTATTCCTGTAACGCCATGTATATTTACTTCTGGTTGTCCATCAACAACAGAATAGATACAGGGGACATTATGTAACTGCGCATCAAGACAGGACAAGCCAAAGCTTTCTGCAACAGACAGACTCATATAAAAGTGAATGGAATTATAAAACTCGCTTAGATTTTCCTGATAGCCAAGAAAAGATACTTGTTTTTCAAGGCCTTTCTCTTTAACCAAGGCCTTTAAATGCATTTCTTCTGGCCCTTTTCCAGCAATAAAAAGATGGACCTTAATACCACGATTAACTAACTCTGCTGTCGTCAGTATTGATATAGCTATCCCTTTTACACCGGCCAGTCTGGATGCAGTCCCCAAAACTAACGCATCCTTTGACGGTGCTGCTTTGACGCCCAAATCAATTTTTACGGCAGGTAAAGTGTTAGGAATAGTTTTTACAGGTACATTTATTGCCAGCCGCTTTTGCATCATCGATTTCGATGCTTCGCTGGGCGCGATAGCTGCATCAATTAGATTGATAAACGCACGTGTACGCTGATTATGACTAAATACCCATGACGAACCATGATCATAATAAACCATCTTAACATTACGCGGCTTCCCCGGTAAGCGAGGCACCAGATCCCAGACAACCACGACATCCGCGCCCTCCCTTTCAATACGCCTTTTCAGGAAAACTGGCCTGAGGAAAGGAGGAAGTTTTGTCTTTGCAAACCGCACTATCTGGTTTACATAATGAATCTGATGACCACCCAACGCAGCCTTGATGCTGGGATCGACGTGACGGCTTATGCAAAATATTTTATTTTGACAGCTGCTTTCGCTAATAAATTGCAAAAAAACCTTTTCCGCGCCGCCCATTTTATCCAGATTAATAAGATGAATCACCTTCATAACATTATTCCCTACGGTTTACTGCGGCCAATGCTGTGTCATAAAGGCTTAAAAATATCGAAATGCTTTTCGAAGGTATTTATAACCTGCTCTACAGAAATCGCTTTCATTGCACCGTTACCTAATGTCTCGGCTTTTAAGGCAGATCTGACGCCAAGGATGGCACGATGAATGCTCAGGTCTTGATAAGGTCCACTAAATACAGGTTGCGCTGTTGCAAATAAACTGAGCGTGGGCACTTTGAGTGCGATTGCGACGTGAAAAGGCCCTGTATCTCCGGTAAGTAAAGCATCAAACTGATTAATAGTTTCAACAAGCTGTGGCAGAGATGTTTTACCAATGGTATTAATAACGCGATGGTGAAATTGTGTATTGAGCTGCGCCAGAAACTGCTGGCCCAATATGATCTCCCCCGGCCCGCCTATTAACACAATATCCAGTGCTTCATTACTGGTGAGAGCGTGTTCAGCTACTGCAGAAAAATAGTCAATAGGCCAGCAGCGTTCAGGAGAAGAAGCGCCTAGCTGGAAACCCAGTTTTTTTCTGTCAGGCCTGGTTGTACGTTCCTGCGGCGGATGAGGCAATCTCATTTCAACGGCGGAGGTATCACATCCAAGCGGTGCGATAAGCTCCAGCTTCCGCTGTATGAGATGGCCTTTATAACCAACCGTGTAATTCGTCAACCAGCGATCGATAAGAGAAGCACCGTCCAGGTAATTATCACGAAAGATATATTTTGCACCGGCTAAAATAGCGCTCGTATAATCATATGGCGCATGTGAATGTAGAATGACAGCAAGTTCTGGACGCCCCTTTTTCTGAAGCGCTTTTACAAGAGTTGGCAACTGTTTAACTTTGCTGTTCCAGAAGACCACATCATTCCAGTCGTCTCCTTCCGCCAAAAAGTCAGCAAATTTTGGATGTGCAACAAGTGTTATCCAGGCATCAGGAAACCGCTGGCGTAAGGCATGGATCGCTGGTGTATTCAGCATGAAATCCCCCAGCGCTGTTGTAGAATAAATGACAATATGTTTGAAGTCGTTTTGCTGATTATCAGATAAAAATTCAGCTCTGGAGTCGACCATACCGTTACGTCGAGTAACTATACGTAAATAAAGATTTATTAATTCAAACTTCCAGCGCTTACGCATTATTCACCTTTAAACTTTGCATAATAATTCGCCAACGTCATACCTGTCGTCAGAGGCTGTAACCAGCTAAATAATTGTTCTAAATCTGCGTAAAGTTGTTCGATATCTTTTTCATTTTTAAATGTTGGGCTACCACCGGGCATAAACTCTGAAGAGTGAAGCATGAACTCCACATAATCTGCACCTTCGGCAACAGACTGATTGACGACTTTTTTCATCTGTTCCAGATTGCCTCCAACTGGCCTTAACCAGTTAACAGAGGGGGTTGGATGCTTACCGCGAAGCCGTTTCACGCCAAGTTTGATATGATTAATTAAAGGCGAGTATTTATACTGGATGCTCATAGGTACTTCGAGCAGCGTAGATTGGCCACGCTTTGCAATGTCATCAGTGTCGATAAAATAAGCGCGACGGGGAAAATCTGTATAGTTACTGCCGCCTTTGCCTGCAGGGTTTCCCATTGACCGCCGCCAGTCCACGCGAGGCGTCACTGAGCAATCAATCTTATAACCGTGTTCAATTAATAAACTGGCATAATATTCATTAAATGCCCACCGACCTGCGCGATGACTGAGCATCTTTGTCTGAAAGGTGTCCTCCAGAAGTTGAGTCATGTATTCAATTTTCTGTCTGATGACCGTGTGAGGGTATTCAATAAGGTAAGGTTTATGTCGCCAGTCATCGCCCGTGAGATCATACAAAGGGGGACTGTTCCACGCATGGAGATGCATCCCAACTTCACCCTGGCAACGCGCAATCACGTCCTTTGCAAATTCCACGTAGGCCGGATCAACTGCCATTTCATAATTCGTCAACCAGGTGGGTTTAAAGCCATATTTCTCGCACAACGATTGAAATCGCGGCAGGAAAACCACGTTTCTTGTAGTAATGCTGTCATGATTCTCCCAGAGATTATCGCCTTCCGTATCGATAGTGATGAGAAATGCAGGTCTTGACATAATGGCTCTAATCCCAAAAAAATGAATAACTATGTTACGCACCAGACCTCATCTGCGCAAATTCATTTAGTCATCGTGATTTATAAAAAAATCAATGATAGCAATGATATAGCTACTGGATTAAAATTTTAACGACATTTTTACGACTCGGGCAGGCATTATCATGACCAGGCATATCCTTTTTATCATTGATGGCTTACCGGGTGGTGGCGCTGAAAACGTTACCTTGACCCTGGCAGAGGGCATAGCACATCGCGGTTATCAAGTCACACTGATGTCGCTTAGTAAGAGGCTGGACTACACCATTCCTGACAATGTGGATTACCAGGTTTGTCAGGACACTGGCACAGGTCCGTTTCGCAAATTGACGGAACTCTCACGCCGGGCACGCCAACTCGACGAAAAACTTCAGCCGATCTTTGCTGAAAAAGGGTTACCGGCTTTAGTAATTTCGAGCTTGCATAAGACCGATCGTATCGTAGTTAGGTCGCGCCTTTTAAAAGAATGTAATGTCTGGCACTGTATACACGGTATTTTTTCCCGCTCATACCTTGGCAATAAAAATGGGTTTTCACGCCGTCTGAAAAAATACAAAATTCAACAGACTTATTACCAGCGCAATATTGTCACGGTTTCCGACGCGGTCGGCGAAGACATTGTCGATAATGTGGGCGTTCAGCCTGCCAAAAAGTTGACCATTTATAATCCTTTTGATTTTGATAAAATCAGGCAGCGTTCAAATGAACATAATCCCTTTGCCGATGAAAACTATATCCTGCACATAGGCCGTCTTCATCAGGTTAAGCGCCAGGATCGTCTTCTTGAAGCATTTGCCATGGCTGACATTCCCTCCAAACTCATTATCCTTGGTCAGGGAGAAAAAACGGTTACTGAACAACTTAATGCACTTATCGTCAGACTTAACCTTCAGGATAAGGTGATAATGGGTGGTTTTATCGGCAATCCCTTGCCAGTGTTAAAGGATGCGCGTTTGTTTGTGCTGAGCTCTGACAGTGAGGGCTTACCTACAGTATTAATCGAATCACTGGTTTGTGGCACACCGATAGTCAGCACCGCCTGTCCTGGTGGTGTGAAAGAAATTATGGTGGACGAACTGGCAGACTATCAGTCAACACTGGATGCGCCTTCACTGGCCACGAAGATTCGCCATGGCTGGCAGTCACCGCCTGACATTACACCTGCAATGTATGCTAAATTCGACATCAATCTCATCATAGAACGTTATCTCAGCCTGATGGCCGAAAAAGATAGCGGCTCGAAATAACAAGGAACGATATGGCTATCCTGGTTACCGGCGGCGCCGGTTATATCGGTTCACATACTGTGCTAACTCTTTTGGAGGAAGGTCACGAAGTTGTCGTCATAGACAATCTTTGTAATGCGTCTTCAGAAGCGATCAAACGCGTAGAAATGTTGAGTGGTAAATCAGTCGCTTTTTATCAGGCCGATGTTCGAGATGGTGAGCAGGTGAGGGCTATTTTTTCCCGTCATGCTATCTCTTCGGTCATTCATTTTGCTGCGTTAAAATCTGTCGGCGAATCAGTGTGCAAGCCATTAGAATACTATGACAATAATTTGAAAAGTACGATGGTCTTGCTGGCGGAAATGCGTCGGGCGGGCGTCGATAAATTACTCTTTAGCTCCTCTGCAACCGTCTATGGGCAGCCAGAATGTACGCCTCTGCGTGAAGATGCTCGGATCGGTGGGACAACTAATCCCTATGGCACCACTAAGTTAATGATTGAACAGATATTGCAGGATTATTCGCGAGCCTGTCCCGATTTTTCTGTCATCATTCTGCGTTATTTCAATCCTGTGGGGGCACATCCATCCGGGATGATTGGCGAGAATCCCAATGGTGTTCCGGCGAATCTCGTGCCTTATCTTACTCAGGTCGCCGTTGGTAAGCTGGAAAAATTGTTGATCTACGGCAGTGACTATCCCACTAAAGACGGTACGGGTATCCGGGACTACATTCACGTCATGGATGTTGCTGAGGGCCATCTCAAAGCGCTTGAAGCGATTAACCGTCATCGTGGCGTCAGAATATACAATCTCGGCACTGGTGTCGGCTATTCCGTTAAGGATATGCTGCACGCCTTTGAAAATGTTATTGGTCGACCTGTACCACACGAGATAGTACCACGACGCGACGGTGATATTGGTGAATGCTGGTCAGATCCCTCGCTGGCGAAACAACAGCTTGGCTGGCAGGCGAAGCGCAACCTTGACGATATGGTACGCGATGCATGGCGTTGGCAATTAAGTAACCCCGAAGGGTTTAAATCTTAATGTCCTTAGAACCGCTTTCCAGCACTGTTTAGTTATCTGGACTCAAGCCGCTGCCAGGCCAGCCAGGCCTGGTCAACGCTGATATCCATGCACTCGCCCGAAGTCGTCTGTAAAATTTCATATTCACCCGACCAGGGGTGCCAATGCGTCGCGTTGGTATCACCAAAAAACACGACCTGTTTTTTATGTAAAGCTGCCGCAATATGCATCTGCCCACCATCACTACACATGATCTGTTTACAGCAATGAAAGCCGGCCATAAGTTCGCGTATCGATGCAGTAGGATAAGCAGCAACGCGATCGGCGGAAAATTGAGATAAGAGAGCAGTCACACGAGCATCGTCACCTGGATCATCGGGACCCAGTGTTCCCTGCGGTGACCAGAAAAGAAGTACCTGAGCCTCTTTTCTGAGTAACAGTTTACTAATAAAGCGCGCGTAACTTTCGATTGGCCAGCGGCGCTTAGGGCTTCGACTACTGATGTGTATACCACAAAGACATGAACTATCAGGAAAGAGCGCAGAGACGCGTTGAGTGGCTATCGCTTTCTCATTTTCGGTCAGATAAACCTGGACATCCGGAACGGGCAAATGAACCGAGGTCAGCGCTGAAAGGTAACTGAAGGTGTGTTCCACCTGATGATCGCCGCGAGAGATCAACGCATTTTTAACATCATCACGCGCCAGGGTTTCTACACCAATAATGTTTTTTGCGCCCGCCAGTCTCGCCAGACGTAAGCTATACCTACAAGGCATCGGATTAGCCAGAACAACGGCATCGAAGTGCGTTCGGCGTAGCGTTATAAAAATTTTAAGCCGCTGCCAGTAAACGCTCATTGCACTTTCATGCCTGAGGCGATGCTTAGATTTTTTATAAACATGGAGCGCGTCAACATGGGGATTGTTGATTACGACATCTCTGGCAACATTGTTAACTAAAAGGGTAAGTTTTACGTCAGGGAAAGCGGTTTTGATGCCTTGCAGCAACGGAGTAGTACACACCATGTCGCCAATATTATCGCGTCTGATAACGAGAATATTCTTCATGTTTTACCTGGTTTAGAAATAATTAACAAAATTAGTATTTTTTTGGAATGCACTTGTAAAAAAATAAATTTACGCTACGCGATACTTTGACCTTTAATGTAAAAAAAGTTCTGAATGTATACGTAATAATCCATTCTTTATACTTAACCTGAACCTAACTACTTGATGCCGTGTCGATAAATCCGCCCCTACTCTCTGTTATCACGCCAATGTTTAACGCTGGCGCAATGTTTGAAACCTTTATCCAGTCACTGCTGGCACAGACGCTGACGTCTATTGAAATCATCATCGTTGATGACGGCTCCACAGACGGTTCTGGCGAGCGGGCAGATGACTGGGCAAAAAAGCATCCCTGTATCACTGTGATTCATCAATCGAATGGCGGCGTTTCGCGCGCGCGCAATGCTGGTCTGGCTATTGCTCGCGGTAAATATGTCACCTTTCCGGACGCCGATGATACGATGAAACCCGATATGTACCTGACGCTGGTAAACATGGCAGAAGCGGATAATCTTGATGCTGCACAATGCAATGCCGAATGGTTTTCTAAAGCAGATGGTTGTACTAAATCTTTGATACCGGAAAATCGTCTTACCAGTACCCCCGTGCTGAATGGGCCTGAATGGCTTAATATGGCGCTGAAAACCCGGCGCTATAAGCATGTTGTATGGATGGGTATCTACCGTCGGGCGCTCATTGAACAGGCAAAACTCTTATTCGAACCAGGCCTGCATCATCAGGACATTCCATGGACCACAGAATTTATGCTGAACGTGAAGCGCGTCCGCTATACGGACAAACCTCTTTACCGCTATTACGTTCATGACGCTTCAATCAGTAACCGCAAGCGCACCGGACAGGCCAATGTCGAGTATCAGCGCCATTACCTGAAAATTGCCAGAATGCTGGAAGAGATTAATACGCGCTACCGCGATAAAGTTAACATATACCCGACGTTCCATTATCAGGTAACGCACGAAGCCCTGAGCGTTTGTCACAGTATTCGACGTGAGCCCGATGAGGCTGCGCGTCAGGCAATGATTGCAGATGTGTTTGCCACCGGGACGCACAAACGTATGTTGCGCAATGCACGTGGTATTAAGCAGTGGTATCACCTGCTGCTGTGGCTGGGACGGATTTATTACTGGCGCAGAAAATAAGCGCCGTCACTTGCTTTAACCCCTAAAGGGTTTGCCCTACAATCAGCTCACTGAATTTTGAGAGCATTTGAGTATGACAAGCCCGATTCCAGTCCAGTTTGCACCGAAAAAAATACTGATAATCAAACTGCGTCATCATGGCGACATGCTGCTGACCACGCCTGTCATCAATGCTTTGCATCGGCATTACCCACAGGCCGTGATTGATGTTCTGCTCTATAAAGAAACCCGTCCTATGCTGGAAGCACATCCTGTCATCCGCCATCTGCATGTCATTGACCGCGGCTGGAAAAAGGAAGGTGGCTGGCGAAAATTCCGCCATGAAATGGCGCTGGTCGCTGCCGTCCGCAACTGTCAGTATGAGCTGGTAATTAACCTTGCCGATCAATGGCGCAGCGCCATTATCACCGGTTTATCTGGTGCACCAGTACGTATTGGCTTTGCCTTCACAAAACGTGACAAGGCCATCTGGCGCTGGTGCCACACGCATTTGGTTACCACTGAAAATCATGAGCAATTACATACAGTGGAACAAAATCTGTCCGCACTTTCTCCATTGACTATTCCAGCGGAAGGCATCGGTGCCTCAATGCATTTCAGCCCCGACGATGCGCAAAAAGTGCAGGACAAGCTCCTTCAGCAGCAGGTTGCCGGGGGCTATATTGTTTTACAGCCCACTTCACGCTGGCAGTTTAAATGCTGGGAAGAGGACAAGGTCGCAGCCACCATCGATCAGTTAGCCCAAGCCGATCGCAAAGTGATATTGACGGCAGGCCCCGATGCAAATGAACGGGAGATGGTCGACCGTATTCTGGCACAATGCCATTCCCCTCACGTTATCTCGCTTGCGGGTCAACTCTCTTTACCTCAGTTGGCGGCGCTTATCGCGGGCGCGCAACTCTTTATCGGTGTCGACTCCGCGCCCATGCATATGGCGGCGGCGCTGGATACACCCTGCATCGCCCTTTTCGGACCGACCAAGCTACAGCACTGGCGTCCGTGGGGAGATAACAATCGGGTGATCTGGGCGGGCGACTATGGATCTCTGCCCCATCCGGATTCTATTGATACCCGGACCGATCAGCGTTATTTATCGGCCATCCCGGTTGAGGATGTCGTGAATGCCGCAAGGAGCTATCTGAATGCGTAAGTTACGTCTGGCCATTGTCCGGCAAAAATATCGTCCTGATGGCGGCGCAGAACGGTTTATCTCACGCGCGCTGGAAGCGCTGGGAAGTGAGCAGCTGGATCTCAATATCATTACCCGCAGCTGGCAGGGCAAACCCAACCCAGACTGGCATCTGCACATCTGTAATCCAGGCAAACTGGGGCGGGTTTCACGCGAGCGAGGATTTGCACAGGCTGCGCGGGCCTGCTGGGAGCGGGAGAAGTTTGATATCGTACAAAGCCATGAGCGCATCGCAGGCTGTGATATTTTTCGGGCTGGCGATGGCGTTCATCGTATCTGGCTTGAGCAACGTGCCCGCATTGTGTCACCACTACAGCGCCTGAGTGCCAGCCTGAGTCCTTACCATCGTTACGTTTTGCGGGCGGAAGCGGAAATGTTCCAGTCTCCCTCACTGAAAGCGGTGATCTGCAATTCTGAGATGGTAAAACAAGACATTTTGCGCTGTTTTACGCTGCAGGCAGACAAAATACACGTTATCTACAATGCGATTGATGCCACGCGCTTTCAGCCTGCGACCGAGGCCACGCGCCATGCCATGCGGACCCAACTGAATCTGCCCACCAACGCGACAGTGCTGATTTACGTGGGATCGGGTTTTGAACGCAAAGGCCTGAAAGCGGCCATTGAAGCGCTGGCCAACAGTCATCGTTATCTGATTGTGGTAGGCCAGGACAAACAGGTAAAACGTTATCAGCAGCTGGCTAATCAACTGAACTGCCTTGACCGCTTGCGTTTTGTCGGCGTGCAGCAGGACGTACAGCCTTTCTATCATGCTGCCGATGGTTTGCTGCTGCCGACCTTATATGATCCCTTCCCCAACGTCGTACTGGAGGCGATGGCCTGTGGTTTACCGGTCATTACCAGCACCGGCTGTGGCGGCGCTGAATTTATTCGAGAAGGCCAGGAAGGATTTGTTCGCGATGCGCTGGATATTAAAGGCCTGAACCAGGCGATACACGCCCTGTCCAGTCTGACCGTCGACGCGCGAATGGGAGAAGCGGCGCGGCGCAGGGTTGAGCCATACAGCCCACAGCACCTGGCACATTCCCTTACCTCCCTCTATGAGCAGGTGCTACGTACCCAATCATGATGTGAGATGAGTGATTATGCTGTTTCTGATAATATGCAGTAATCTGACTTTAAACTGCTTTTTTGACGCCAACGTGTCATAACGGTAACTATGACGACCATTTACACCGCATTGCTCTATTTCATTCAGCCACTCATCTGGCTGCGCCTGTGGCTGCGCGGTCGTAAAGCCCCGGCCTATCGCAAACGCTGGGCAGAGCGTTATGGCTACTGCGCAGGAAAAGTGAAGCCGGACGGCATTGTCCTGCATTCGGTTTCTGTGGGGGAAACGCTGGCGGCGGTGCCGTTGGTACGCGCGTTGCGTCATCGCTATCCTACCCTGCCCATTACCGTGACCACCATGACGCCAACCGGTTCGGAGCGCGCGCAGTCTGCTTTTGGCAAAGATGTACACCATGTCTATTTGCCTTACGACTTACCCGGCGCCATTAATCGTTTTCTTGATACGGTGAATCCACGTTTGGTCATCATTATGGAAACGGAGCTGTGGCCTAATATCATCCGTATTCTGCATCAGCGCCATATTCCGCTGGTGATCGCCAATGCTCGCCTGTCAGAACGCTCAGCCAAAGGCTATCGCAAGCTGGGCAAGTTTATGCGCAATCTCCTGCAGAGCATCACGCTGATCGCTGCGCAAAATGCCGAGGATGGTGAGCGTTTTATCCAGCTTGGGCTGAAACGCTCTCACCTGTCGATCACCGGCAGCCTGAAATTCGATATTTCAGTTACTCCCGAGCTGGCGGCACGCGCCGTCACGCTGCGTCGCCAATGGGCTCCGCGCCGTCCGGTCTGGATCGCGACCAGTACACATGAAGGTGAAGAAGCGATTCTGTTGGATACGCACCGCCGTTTACTGGAGACCTTTCCCGATCTGCTGCTGATTTTGGTACCACGTCATCCTGAGCGCTTCAACGATGCGCGCGAACTCACTCAAAAACGTCACTTCAGCTTTACCTTACGCAGTAGCGGAGAGATTCCATCCAGTTCAACACAGGTTGTCATTGGTGACTCAATGGGCGAACTGATGCTGCTCTACGGTATAGCCGACCTGGCTTTCGTAGGAGGCAGCCTGGTTGAGCGTGGCGGTCATAATCCGCTGGAACCGGCAGCCCATGCTATCCCGGTACTGATGGGCCCGCATACCTGGAACTTCAAAGATATTTGCAGCAAACTGCAGGAGGCACAGGGGTTAATCACTGTGACTGACGCGGCGTCGCTGGAAAAAGAAGTGACGAATTTGCTACAGGATGACGACTATCGTCGTTATTACGGTCGCCACGCCGTCGAGGTGCTGCACCAAAATCAGGGTGCGCTGCAGCGCCTGCTACAGTTACTTGAACCTCATTTACCGCCACGGGCTCATTGATGACCGCTACGCGCCAACGCCTTTCAGTGGTGATGATTGCCAAAAATGAAGCCGCCTTGCTGCCTGACTGTCTTGCGTCAGTCAGCTGGGCCGATGAAATTATCGTGCTGGATTCCGGAAGTACCGATGACACCCTCTCGCTGGCTCAACAGGCCGGCGCACTGGTTTTTCAGGAAACGGAATGGCAGGGTTATGGAAAACAACGCCAGCGGGCGCAAAGTTTTGCCAGTGGCGATATGATTTTGATGATCGATGCCGACGAGCGCGTGACGCCAGAATTGCGTCAGGCGATTGAACAGGTTCTGGAAGCGCCGCCGGGGCCAACCGTTTACAGCCTCAGTCGTAGCAACCTGTTCCTGGGCCGTTTTATGCGTCACAGCGGCTGGTATCCTGACAGAGTGATGCGTCTGTATCCGCGTACACTGGGTTATAACGATAATCAGGTCCATGAGTCACTCAAAACCGAAGGTGCGCCCGTTAAGGTACTGAAAGGCGATTTACAGCATCTGACCTGCCGTGACCTGATGGTTTTCCAGCGAAAACAACTGGCTTATGCTGAAGCCTGGGCGCAGGAAAGATTCCAGCGTGGAAAAACGTGCAGCCTGTTTTCTGTCTTCAGTCATACAGCGGGTGCCTTTGTAAAAACGCTGCTGCTGCGTGCCGGATTCCTTGATGGCAAACAGGGCTGGCTACTGGCAGTCGTTAATGCCCAGTACACATTCAATAAATATGCAGCGCTTTGGGCGCTAAATAAGACTTCGGCGGAAGGGCGCACATGACGACAAAAGCGATTTATCCTGGCACCTTCGATCCCATTACCCTGGGCCATATTGATATCGTCACTCGTGCAGCACAGATGTTTGATCGGCTTGTTGTGGCGATTGCCGCCAGCCCGAGTAAAAAACCGCTGTTTACGCTGGACGAAAGAGTGGCGCTGGCGCAACAGGCCACTGCACATC
This sequence comes from Pantoea sp. SGAir0183, assembly GCF_043545505.1. Lineage (NCBI taxonomy): Bacteria > Pseudomonadati > Pseudomonadota > Gammaproteobacteria > Enterobacterales > Erwiniaceae > Pantoea > Pantoea sp. SGAir0183. The sequence goes on along the minus strand of NZ_CP028053.1, from coordinate 139,201 downwards.
TACCCAATGTCGACGTGGTCGGTTTTAGCGATCTGATGGCAAACTTCGCCCGGGCGCAGCAGGCAAATGTGCTGGTTCGTGGATTACGTGCCGTGTCCGATTTTGAATATGAAATGCAGCTCGCGCGTATGAACCGACACCTGTTGCCAACGCTGGAAAGCGTATTTTTAATGCCTTCAGAAGGCTTTTCTTTTATCTCATCGTCACTGGTCAAAGAAGTGGCGCGGCATGGTGGCGATGTCTCTGCCTTCCTGTCCGCACCTGTCCATCAGGCCTTACTCGCAAAGCTGCCTTAATGCTGGCAGTTGGGGCACCAGTAGGTACTGCGCTGCCCGTGCTTCCCACTTACAATCGGCGTGCCGCACGCCCTGCAGGGTTCGCCAGCCCGTCCGTAAACCTGCAACTCCTGAGCAAAATAGCCTGGCTTGCCATCACTTTGTAAAAAGTCGCGCAATGTCGTTCCGCCCTGCTCGATAGAGCGGAGCAGTACCGCTTTAATGGTGTTAGCCAAAAACGCCGCTTCATCGTGGGACAGGCTCATCGCTGCTCGATCAGGCAGGATCCCTGCTGTAAACAGTGACTCGCTCGCATAGATATTGCCCACGCCCACCACGACTTTATTGTCCATTAACCACTGCTTGATCACCGTTCGCTTACCGCGGGATTTTTCAAACAGATAGTCGCCACTGAACATTTCACTCAGTGGTTCTGGACCTAAATGGGCCAGCACGCTGCTTCCATCCAGATCGCTGCTCCACAACCAGGCACCAAAACGTCGGGGATCGGTGTAGCGCAGGACCTTCCCGTTGCTCATCACCAGGTCAACATGATCGTGTTTGGCGGCAGGCAATTCTTCGGGCAGAACGCGCAGACTTCCAGACATACCAAGATGAATAATGATCCAGCCGTGTGGCAGCTCAAGCAAAAGGTATTTAGCGCGCCGCTGAACACTCAGTACTGGCTGATCGCTTAATGCGAGGATTTCATTGGATACCGGCCAACGCAAACGTGCGTTGCGAACGACGGCGTGAAGAATTGTTTGACCAACCAGATGTGGCTCAATGCCGCGTCGGCTGGTTTCTACCTCTGGCAACTCTGGCATAACCTCTCCCCTGCGCATTACACAAACAAAAAACCCGGCCGGAGCCGGGTTTTTAGTAGAACACCAAAATTATTTAATTTTGGCTTCTTTGTAGATCACATGCTGACGTACAACCGGATCGAACTTTTTCAGTTCAAGTTTTTCTGGTTTAGTACGTTTGTTCTTCGTGGTGGTATAGAAGTGACCTGTACCAGCAGAGGAAACCAGCTTGATCTTCTCACGAATACCTTTAGCCATGATTCAGTTCCTTAGTACTCTTAGTACTTCTCACCACGGGCACGCATGTCGGCTAACACCGTATCAATGCCCTTTTTATCAATAATACGCATACCTTTTACAGATACACGCAGAGTAACGAAGCGCTTCTCGCTCTCAACCCAAAAACGGTGTGAGTGCAGGTTCGGAAGGAAACGGCGTTTCGTCGCGTTCATTGCGTGGGAACGGTTGTTACCGGTCACCGGACGCTTTCCAGTTACCTGGCAGACTCGTGACATGTCTATTCTCCAAAAATCAAATCAGCTCGAGCTTTAAAAATTAGGTTTTGGCCGCCTCGTCAGGCTTGCAGCCCGCCAGGCGAGTTCCATGGAACCCGCTAAGCTGGCCTAACCGCCAAACCCGAGATTCTCAAAGGTGGCGTAGTATACGCCGCTCGGCCCAAGTGCTCAAGTCCCGAACAAATAAAGATCCCGAATGATCGTGTAAAAAGCCGCCACCTGGATCAGATTTCCAGGCTCAGAGCCATCCGCGTTCGACAAATGAGACAGATTGACCGTGTCCAATCACCAGATGATCAAGCAACCGGATATTCAATAAGCGACAAGCTTCGCAGATTTTTAGTGTAATGTTGCGGTCAGCCTGGCTGGGTTCAGCAATTCCTGACGGATGGTTATGCGCCACGATGAGCGCAGCCGCGTTGATTTTTAGGGCCTCACGCACAATTTCACGAGGATGGACTTCGACGCTGTTGATCGATCCGGAAAACATTTCTCTGGCCATTAATACCCGATGTTGATTATCCAAAAACAGCACGACAAACACCTCACGCTCCTGCCTGGCCAATAATGTCTGCAGGTACTGACGCGTCGCTGCGGGACTGTCAATTGTGCTCTCACGCGCCAGCTGGCTGGCGAAAAACCGTTTGGCTAGTTCTGCCACTGCGCGCATCTGAATCAACTTGATTTCGCCAGCGCCTTTAATGCCCTTAAAGTCTGCAGCCGTCGCATTAACGATATTATAAAGCGACCCCAGCTCCTGCAGCATCTGCTGCGCCAGCATCATGACAGGAACGCCTTTTGAACCTGTTCGTAAGAAAATCGCTAACAGCTCTACGTCACTTAACGCATCCGCACCCCATTGCTGAAGTTTTTCTCGTGGTGGCAAATTTTTCATTGCTGCTCTCCCTGTCGCCCCCTGTATCATCGCGTGCGAACCTATCCGCCACCAGCGCGTGATTGTGATTCTCCGGCATGTCTCGCAAACGCAGCCATTGAAAAGGTGCATGCCACGTTTTGTGATAAAATTCGGCCATTACACCGTCCCTGCGACGGCAATCGAAAATGAGGTCAACAGCATGATGGGATTAGCCGGTAAAAAAGTTCTTCTGGGCGTCAGTGGTGGAATTGCTGCCTATAAAACCCCCGAGCTGGTCCGTCGTCTGCGCGATCGCGGTGCCGATGTCCGCGTGATGATGACCGACGGCGCAAAGGCTTTTATCACACAACTCAGCCTGCAGGCCGTCTCCGGTTATCCTGTTTTTGATGATCTGCTTGACCCGGCAGCTGAAGCCGCAATGGGACACATTGAGCTGGCCAAATGGGCTGACCTGATCGTGCTGGCCCCGGCCACGGCCGACCTTATTGCACGCATTACGGCAGGGATGGCCAATGATTTAGTCACCACTGCCGTGCTGGCAACAGCAGCGCCTGTCGCGATTGTGCCGGCGATGAATCAGCAGATGTATCGCGCTGCCGTAACGCAGGAAAACCTGGTCAGGCTTCAGGCGCGCGGCCTGTTAATTTGGGGGCCAGACAGCGGCAGCCAGGCCTGCGGGGATATTGGCCCCGGTCGCATGCTTGACCCTTTAGCTATCGTTGACCAGGCCGTTCAGTGGGCCGCGCCCGTCAACGACCTGCAACATCTCAATATTATGATTACCGCGGGCCCCACCCGGGAAGCGATCGACCCCGTGCGTTATATCAGCAACCACAGTTCGGGAAAAATGGGGTTTGCGATTGCGGCGGCGGCGGCAAAGCGCGGCGCCCGCGTTACGCTGGTAAGCGGTCCGGTTGCCCTGCCAACGCCCGCCGGCGTTAAACGAGTGGATGTGACCTCGGCCCTGGAAATGCAGGCGGCGGTAATGGGGGAGATAAACGCACAACATATTTTCATTGCAAGCGCAGCCGTGGCAGACTACCGGGCAATTGAGATCGCGGATGAAAAAATAAAGAAACAGGATGACGATGAGAAAGTCAGCCTGCAGCTCATTAAAAATCCCGATATTGTCGCGGGGGTGGCGGCCTTAACGCAGAGCCGGCCATTTGTGGTTGGATTTGCGGCTGAAACCCAGAATGTGGAAGAATACGCCCGAAAAAAACGCGCGCGTAAAAACCTGGACCTGATTTGTGCTAACGATGTGTCAAAAGCAGGCCACGGGTTCAATAGCGACACCAATGCTCTTCACCTTTTTTGGCAGGAAGGAGAAAAAACCTTACCGCTCAGCGATAAGTCGCTCCTTGGTCAACTTTTAATAGACGAGATTGTCAGCCGTTATGATGAAAAAAATAGACGTTAAAATTCTTGATGCGCGCGTCGGCAAAGCGTTTCCCTTGCCGACCTATGCGACACCGGGTTCCGCTGGGTTAGACCTTCGTGCCTGTATTGATGATGTGATGGAAATCGCACCCGGCACAACCACATTAATTCCTACCGGTCTGGCTATTCACATCGCCGATCCGAACCTTGCCGCCGTGATTCTCCCGCGCTCTGGCCTGGGCCACAAACATGGTATTGTCCTGGGCAATCTGGTTGGTCTGATTGATGCCGACTATCAGGGACAACTTATGGTATCGGTATGGAATCGCGGGCAGGAAAGCTTTACGCTTCAGCCGGGCGACCGCATGGCCCAGCTGGTTTTTGTCCCTGTCGTCCAGGCCGAATTCAATCTGGTAGACGAGTTTGACGCCAGCTTGCGCGGTGAAGGTGGCTTCGGTCACTCAGGCCGTCAGTAACCAGCACGACCGATTTTCACTTACGCCAATCTTATTATTTCTCATCGCCCCATGGCTTTCTCTTGTGGCAGATGCGTAGGTGTTGCCTGTATATGGTGAAATTCAGGGGTTTTTAAGGGCATGGCAGAGAAAAAAGTCGTAAAGCGGAATCGCCGCGAGGAGATTTTGCAGGCGCTGGCGCAGATGCTTGAGTCAAGTGATGGCAGCCAACGCATTACTACTGCAAAACTGGCGGCTAACGTCGGTGTATCGGAGGCGGCGCTTTATCGTCACTTTCCCAGTAAAACGCGGATGTTTGACAGCCTGATCGAATTTATTGAAGACAGTCTGATTACCCGCATCAATCTGATCCTGAAAGATGAAAAAGAAACAATGGCGCGCCTGCGTCTTATTGTGCAACTGATTCTGGGATTTGGTGAGCGTAATCCGGGGCTGACGCGGATTTTGACAGGTCACGCGTTAATGTTTGAACAGGACCGTCTGCAGGGGCGCATTAATCAGCTGTTTGAGCGCATTGAAGTGCAGCTACGCCAGGTGATGCGCGAACGCAAAATGCGCGAAGGTGAAGGCTTTCAAACGGATGAAACCTTACTGGCCAGCCAGCTGCTGGCCCTGTGTGAAGGGCTGTTATCGCGGTACGTCCGTTCCGAGTTCCGGTTTAGCCCAACGGCCGACTTTGACACCCGCTGGCCGCTGATTGCGGCACAACTGGTGTAATACAAAGGCGGGCGCAATGCCCGCCAGTTATCAGACGCCGTACGCCTTTTGGTACGCCCGAACCTGCGCTAAATGATCGGCCATGTGCGTTTTTTCAGCCAGGTAATCAACCAGGTCGTTAAGCGTAATTATCGCGGTAACTTTGCAGGAATAATCCCGTTCCACTTCCTGAATAGCGGAGAGTTCACCCCGGCCGCGTTCCTGACGGTCCAGTGAAATCAGCACGCCCGCCAGGCTGGCATCATGTGCATTGATAATATCCATGGATTCGCGAATCGCCGTGCCGGCCGTGATGACATCATCGACCAGCATCACTTTACCCTGCAGCGGGCTTCCCACCAGCAAACCGCCCTCACCATGATCTTTCGCTTCTTTACGATTGAAGCAGTAAGGTACGTCACGATCGTGATGATCGGCTAACGCAACGGCTGTGGTGGTGGCGATAGGGATGCCTTTGTAGGCCGGACCAAATAACAAATCAAAATCGATTCCGCTGTCGACTAACGCCTGCGCATAAAACCGTCCCAGCAGCGCTAAATCCCGGCCCGTGTTAAATAAACCGGCATTAAAAAAATAGGGGCTTTTACGACCCGACTTTAATGTGAACTCACCAAATTTGAGCACCTGCTTATTCAGTGCAAATTCAATAAACTGCCGCTGCCAGGCTTTCATGTCTTACTCCTCAGATAAAAAAAAGGCGACTCTGTGGTCGCCTGTTACCTTAATTTTCCAGCGCCGCTTTCTGCGCCTGAATCAATTCTTCAATACCGCCACGCGCTAACGCCAGTAATGCCAGCAGTTCTTCGTGGCTAAAGGGTTCACCTTCAGCGGTGCCCTGCACCTCAATCATGCGGCCATCTTCCATCATGACGACATTCATATCCGTTTCAGCGGCAGAGTCCTCAATGTATTCAAGGTCACACAACGCTTCACCATTGACAATCCCCACTGACACGGCGGCAACCATGCCTTTCATCGGATTCGCTTTCAGCTTACCACTCGCGACCAGGGAATTAAGCGCATCTGCCAGGGCTACACAGGCGCCAGTAATGGAAGCCGTACGTGTACCGCCATCGGCCTGAATGACGTCACAATCGAGCGTAATCGTGTATTCACCAAGCATGGTGAGATCGACCGCAGCACGCAGTGAACGGGCGATCAGACGCTGAATTTCAAGCGTGCGACCACCCTGTTTGCCTTTCGCGGCTTCACGCGCCATACGACTGTGAGTGGAACGCGGCAACATGCCATATTCGGCAGTGACCCAGCCCTGGCCCTGCCCTTTGAGAAAGCGCGGAACTCCTTCATCCACCGTTGCAGTGCAGAGCACTTTGGTTTCACCGAATTCCACCAGAACGGAGCCCTCTGCGTGTTTAGTGTAATTGCGGGTCAATGTGACTGGACGCACCTGATGTGCGCTACGGCCTGCTGGACGCATGGTTATCTCCGGCTTGCTAATGATTGGCTGCGTATTATACGGACTTCCTGGCCTGCTGTCTCTTGCAGTGGTCAGTGCAGCCTGGGATGAAATTCATGCCGGAGTATGGCTAAATGCCTTACCTTTTCCTGCATATCCGCTAACTGACTAAACTATGACCGCTCTTCTTCATTTCCTGCTGGCGCTGGTGGTAATTTTTGCCCTTACGCTACTGGTCAGTCATGACCGAAAACGCATTCGCCTGCGCTTTATCATTCAACTGATTGTTGTAGAAGCCGCACTGGGCTGGTTCTTTCTTCACTCAGCCAGTGGACTGGCGCTGGTAGGCGCGGTGGGGCATTTCTTTGAAACGCTGCTGCGTTTTGCTGCACAGGGCACGGAATTTGTGTTTGGTGGCATGAGTCAGCAGGGACTGGCCTTTATCTTCCTTGGCGTGCTCTGCCCTATTATTTTTATTTCCGCACTGATTGGTATTTTGCAACACTGGCGCATCCTGCCGTTACTGATTCGGGTTGTTGGCACGCTGTTATCAAAAGTTAACGGCATGGGAAAACTGGAGTCCTTTAATGCGGTAAGCACGCTGGTACTGGGCCAGTCAGAGAACTTCATTGCCTATAAAGGTATTTTGGCCGATATCCCACCACGCCGACTTTACACCATGGCGGCAACCGCGATGTCTACCGTTTCGCTGTCGATTGTTGGAGCGTATATGTCGATGATCGAGGCCAAATATGTCGTTGCGGCTCTCCTGCTTAACATGTTCAGCACGTTTATCATCCTGTCGATTATTAACCCCGGCAAAGGCAGTAATGAGCAGGCTATTCCGCTGGATAAATTACACGAAGATCAGAGTTTCTTTGAAATGCTGGGGGAATACATCCTCGCTGGTTTCAAAGTCGCGATGATTATTCTGGCCATGCTGATTGGTTTTATTGCCTTAATCGCGGCTATCAACGCCCTGTTTGCCACCCTGTTTGGGTACAGTTTCCAGCAGCTTCTTGGCTATGTTTTTTATCCTTTTGCCTGGCTGATTGGCATTCCCGCTACCGATGCATTACAGGCTGGCAGTATTATGGCCACGAAGCTGGTGGCGAATGAATTCGTCGCCATGATTGAACTGAAAAAGATAGCGGCAGGCATGACGCCACGCGGATTGGGCATCCTGTCTGTTTTCCTGGTTTCCTTCGCGAACTTTGCTTCTATTGGAATTGTTGCGGGCGCGATAAAAGGCCTGAACGAACAACAAGGCAATGTCGTCTCAAGGTTTGGCTGGAAACTGGTCTATGGTTCCACCCTGGTCAGCCTGCTTTCCGCTGCATTTGCCGGACTGTTTATCTGATGGACTCAACGGCGGCACTGGCCGCCGTTTGTCCCTAAAAACTAATGCAGGCTGGCGTATCCACGCGCATAACCGATTCCTGACCAAACTGTTTTTTATAGCGGGCACGCAGCGCTTCAACACGACTGTTGCTGTCACTGTCGAACTGATAGATAAGCACTAACGCCTTGCTTTTCTCACGTGCTAACTGACCGTTTTCGCCCAGCCATTGGCCCTGCGCATCATAAACAGACAAGCCAGACCTGAAGCGCGGTGTTACCTCTTTATCGACAAAATTCATCCAGTCCAGTGCGCTCACATTGCCGCCCTGCGGCTTACTGAGACCAAACCACAATGTGGTTTGCATCATGACCTCACCGCCGGCGCACACCGGAACGGGTCGGGTAGAAGGCGGATATGATGGTGATGATGGAGACGGCGACTGACAGCCCACAAGCAGCAGGCTGAGTATGAGTGGAAGAGACGATACGCGCGACATAAAAAGAGGGCCTCAACGAGTAAACCAGTAATTAGCATAAGTGGCTGTTGAGAAAAGCGGAAACATTTTGTTATCGCATCCTGTACACGCTTACACCTGTTCTGGTCAGCCTTGCCTCGTTATACTGGCCTCAACCTTATTTAAAAAAAGAGTAACGCTTATGATCCGCAGTATGACCGCCTATGCCCGCCGTGAAATTAAGGGCGACTGGGGCAGCGCCGCCTGGGAGTTGCGTTCTGTCAATCAACGTTATCTTGAAACCTATATTCGTCTGCCTGAACAGTTTCGCGGACTGGAACCGATGATCAGGGAGCGCATTCGCCAGCGACTGACGCGTGGAAAAATCGAATGTAATCTGCGCTTCGAGGCCGATCCTGGCGCGCAGGGCGAACTGATGCTCAATGAGTCACTGGCCAAACAACTGGTTCAGGCGGCTAACTGGGTCAAACTGCAGACCGATGAAGGCGTTATCAATCCGCTGGATATTCTGCGCTGGCCGGGCGTCATGGCAGCACCTGAACAGGATTTGGATGCAATTAATACTCAACTAATTCAGGCGCTGGATGGCGCGCTGGATGATTTCATCGCCGCACGTGAAAGCGAAGGCAGCGCTCTGAAGGCACTGATCGAGCAGCGGCTGGAAGCGGTAACGCATGAGGTCAGCAAAGTTCGCGCTCAACTGCCCGATGTGATTAAGTGGCAGCGGGAGCGCCTGATCGCCAAACTGGAAGATGCTGAGGTGCAGCTTGAAAATAATCGCCTTGAGCAGGAATTGGTGATGATGGCACAACGTGTCGATGTCGCAGAAGAGCTGGATCGTCTGGATGCGCACGTTAAAGAGACCTATAACATTCTGAAGAAAAAAGAGGCGGTAGGCCGTCGTCTTGACTTTATGATGCAGGAGTTCAACCGCGAGTCAAACACACTGGCTTCAAAATCCATTAATGCAGAAATTACGAATTCAGCGATTGAGCTAAAAGTGTTGATTGAACAGATGCGAGAGCAGATTCAGAATATCGAATAGCCACACATTAAGCTTCCTGCTGTTTGTCGCCTTCATTTAATTATTAAGTCCGTGTAAAAACGGACTTTTTAAAGATCTCCCTGCACTTTTCTCTTTTCACAACGTACGCTATGCCCTTTCGGAATCTATTCAACATTAATCGATTCCGGACGCCTGATAAGGCAGGTGAAACAGCAACCGGCTTTCTTAATGACTCGTTTTTTGGGAAGTCTTACGAAGAAAATACGCTCATCAACAGATGATTATCTGGAAGGATACCAAAATCTAATACGCAGCAAACCAGACGATAACGAAAAGTAAAAAAGAAACGGATGTACAAGCAGTGAAGCCATGCCTGCTACGATTCCTGTTTTCAACGCAGTTATACGTGTCTCGCGCCTCATCCGATATCAGTTTGACAGGCACCTGATTTACCCCCTTATTTGTGACCTACACTGCAATTTTTAAACACATTTGTTAAAGAAACAAACAATTGTGGTTAAAAGCCAATTTGTTAACAAAACTGTAAACCATAATCCTCCTGCCATTTCCAGTTACCGGCATTAACATACATTGAAAAACGTCAAATCCTTCACAATAAATGTTCAAAAAATAATTTTTATAAAATAAAAAAATTTATCACCTAAAGTTTTTCTTTTTAATGCCGTTCTTTTCTTTGTGAAAATCAACAAGAGTCTGAAGCCATGAAAAAGTTAACTTATGCCCTTTTTTTAATGTTGTTATCACCCTTATCTTTTGCTGTAGGTGGTCAAATCACTTTTAAGGGTGCGATTGTAGAAACCGGATGTAATACCCTTATTGTTAATTCTCAAATTAAACAAAGCTGCACAAGAGGAGGAAGAAAAGAATCCACCCTACTTCGTATGAACGAAAGTCAGCAATCCTTACCGCTTAACCTGGGTAAGGTGAAGTTAAAAAAATACAGTCATTTTCGTCTGATGACAGTTGATTACAACTAGCGCTTCTTTTATGCCCTCTTTTATTTCAGGCTATGATGTAACGTTGAGTACAGATCGTATATAGCCTGTGAAGACAGATGTCGCTCATGTCCTCAGTTTTTGAGATGTTTTATGTACACCTTTTCGGTTGTTAACTACGCATAACGTGTCGCGCGGGGATGTGCGTAGCCATTTTTTACGTTTTTGCCACCCTGAAATGTAAAGTTTTCGAAAAGAATGCGCTGTGCCAGTACAGAACCGTCCTAATTTTCAGGCTCTTTCAAAAACCCGCCTCGCTTACAAAATTAAAACAAATCATTGTATTATAATGATATTATTTTTATCGCATTTCTTTTTTTGCTGTTTTTAGCGTTATTTAACCCCTTTTTTAATCCTGTCGATAAGTGACGTCCTCTGTGATTCAAGGCACTTTTTGATAAAGTGTGGGTCGTAGTCAGTACAGCTGTACCGCTTGAGAACTTAAGGAATGGGTCTTTTTGCGCTACATCCATTACTTCCTTAAGGTTCATAATGAAAAACACCAGGCAGTTTAGTCGTTCCCTTTTACATCCCCGCTATTGGTTTACGTGGTTTGGTCTTGGCATTCTTTGGCTGTTGGTTCAACTCCCCTATCCTGTGCTGATGCGACTTGGCGCAGGTGCCGGCCGGCTTTCCCGCCATTTTCTTCAGCGCAGAGAGCGCATTACGCGCCGTAATATTGAACTCTGCTTTCCGGATATCAGTGACGAAGATAAAGAAATCATGATTGCGGGAAATTTTGCCTCTCTCGGCATGGCACTGATGGAAACGGGTATCGCCTGGTTCTGGCCAGACCATGCCGTTAAACGTCTGTTCAACGTCTCGGGCCTGTCAAACCTCTACTCAGCCCAGAATGAGCGTCGTGGCGTAATGCTCATCGGCATCCATTTCATGTCACTGGAGCTGGGTGGTCGCATCAGCGGGTTGTGTCAGCCGATGATGGCAATGTACCGTCCCCATAATAACCACGCGATGGAGTACGTACAGACCAGAGGCCGTATGCGTTCGAATAAAGCGATGATAGACCGTCGCGATCTGAGAGGGATGGTGCAGGCGCTGAAACAAGGTGAATCTGTCTGGTTTGCGCCAGACCAGGATTACGGTCCCAAAGGCAGTACGTTTGCCCCCTTGTTTGCTGTAGAAAAAGCCGCGACGACCAACGGTACCTATGTGTTGTCCCGGTTGGCTAAGCCCGCTATGGTTCCAATTATGCTGATTCGTAATCCTGGCAATGATGGCTATAAGCTGATTATTGAACCGATTCTGGAAAATTACCCGCATGCGGATGAAGCTGCAGCCGCGGCTTATATGAATAAAGTGATTGAGAACCAAATCATGCGAGCGCCTGAGCAATACCTCTGGCTACATCGCCGCTTCAAAACGCGTCCACCTGGCGAAGCCTCTCTTTACGTATAGACAGACATAAAGCAGGTTTCGGCCTGCTTTTTCGTGTGACAGACCTCTCTGTTAATTTGGAGGCTTCCTTCTGACGGCCTGTTTTCACTATTACCGCGATAATCCTGCCTCCCTGCCACGGGCTCTGTTCGCCTTCTTAGCCCGAACTCAGATCCAGACTGAGCCATAAATCGTACGCATTACAAATATTTTCGCAGTCAACATGCATTAGCAGTATATCGGGGCTGAATGCTTACCCTTCGGTTATTATCTGCCCTTGCTTAAGCATGCTGTATGGGAAAAATCCTGGAGAATGACGGGCGAACCCGTGTATGTACGGCTTATTTAACGTTTTTTTATTTTTTTCATGTATTGCTTCAGTTTCCAGACTTAACGAAAAAAGAAAGAAAGAGAACGCTGTGATAAGGCCTGTGCAAATAATGCTGTAAATGATGAATATTATTTCCTTAGTCAAATCACATATCAGATTTTCCTTATGATGTTAACTTTCATAAAACGCGCTATAAATCATCTGCACACAGCAAAGCTATTGAAAACATAACAGCATGACATTTCCGGCGAACATTATTTCCGCCGGAAATTTAAGCAATTAAAAATGAACGGATAATAATAATGACAACAGGGGAAATTCATCACCAGGGGAACGTTTATTATTAGCAGTATGCTTTAACACACAGCTCATTATAAAGATAAAAATTTACTTTATTAAATTATAGTAATGCCAGCGCGGTCCTGATGAATACTCATCGGCGCAGCGCCCTACTACTCTGCCCGGCGAGAAAAAAATGACAACACGAAAAATAAATCTGGAAAACGTCAAGTGGCCTTTTCTTTCATCGGTCAAAATGCTGAGTATGGGTGTGTTACAACTTTCAGTATTGGGAAAAGTCCTGCAGGCCGATACCTATAATCTGCTGGCGGTCGTCATTACAGGCTTGATGGTTATTGACACACTGGCCGATCGTGGTTTTTCCAATACGTTGATTCGATATGCACCGCTGCCAGTAAAAACGCTGTCCGTGCTTTACTGGGGCAATATATTCATGGGCCTGGTCATTTTTTCTGCCCTTTTTACTTGCGGTCTTATGCTTGAACATATGTTTGGGCTACCCGAGGTGGCCAGGGTTGTTGAAATCGCATCGGTCATCTTTATTATTATTCCTCAGGGCCAGTCTTATCGCGCCCTGATGCAGCGTGAAAAGCAATTCTCTGATATCGCTTTTTGCGAGATCGCCTCTGTATTTGTCGGCCTGATCATTACACTATTGACCCTATGGCTGGCGCCTTCCGTTTTATGTGCTTTATGGGGCTATCTGGCAATGGCATCAGTGAGAATGCTGACGTATTGCTTTTATGGTCGTAAATGGTTTCGACCCGACTATGACTTCAACCTGAAAGCGTTCTTTCAGCTTCATATGAAGCACTGACAAACCGCTACTGGCTGGAAGCAGCCCGACGGTGAAAGCAGGAAAACGTGCTGTTAACCGGTACGTTTCCCTTAATAAAACCCACCACTTTTCATTTCACACACCTTCAGTGTGCGTTGTTGTCCTCTTTATCCTTATTCTCACCTTACTCCCCCTGCATTTAGCCCACGGACAGGTCCCCATGCTCTGCTTTGCGTGGTTTGCTTTCTCTGTCTGTCACCACATAATGTCGCCGACGGGCAAGGGTTCAACGTTGTAAACAGGCTGGCGTCATATCGGCGAAAAATTCGCATCACGACGTTTTTTAATTCGTCTCCGTGTAAAAACCGATACAGCCTTTTGATAATAGAGGCATTACTCTTGCCCGCATAATTTTTACTAATACTTTAACTCTTAACAACAGAAAAACTCAGTCGCGCCGTTTTTGTCAGTGGCGTAGCCTTGCCGCCGTCTTCCTGGAGCCTGCTATGTTACTTACTGTTCTTTATATTATTGGGATCACCGCCGAGACGATGACAGGTGCGCTTGCCGCAGGTCGCCGTAAAATGGATCTGTTCGGTGTCATTATCATTGCTTCCGTTACCGCGATAGGCGGAGGCTCCGTGCGCGATATATTGCTGGGGCACTATCCGCTTGGCTGGGTTAAACATCCTGAGTACATCATGATCGTGGCCGCTGCTGCTGTAGTAACGACTTTTTTGGCACCGCTAATGACGCACCTGCGCAAGGTGTTTCTGGTATTGGATGCGCTGGGCCTGGTGGTATTTTCGATTATTGGCGCGCAGGTGGCACTGGACTCAGGCCACGCCATGATCATCGCCGCAATCAGCGCCGTGATCACGGGCGTCTTTGGCGGCGTTTTACGCGATATGTTTTGTAACCGCATCCCACTGGTATTCCAAAAAGAGCTGTACGCCGGCATCGCTTTTGCAGCAGGCTGGATGTATATCCTGCTCCTGAAAACGCCGCTGCCGCATGAAGCAGTGGTGATTATCACCTTACTCTTCGGCTTCTTTGCGCGTCTGCTGGCGCTGAGATTCCGTCTCGGGCTGCCCATCTTCAATTACCCTCATCCTGATCACTGATGAAGAAGGAATGCCCTGCTGCTGCAAAAAGTGGATTAACGCTCTGAGCCCGGCATCCTGAAACTGCGACGTAATCTGCTCTGCCCGGCGTGCACCAACGCCCGGCAGAGATTGCCAGGCCTGTTTATCACGGGCAAGAACACTCTCCCAGTCGCCGTCGGCCAATGACAGTAGCGCCTTTTGCGGCAACGCCACACCTAACGCGCTAACCCAGCGGCGCAAAGGCTGTTGACGGGTCAAACTGAATTGATGCCAGATTTGCTGCGCTCTTTCGGGTGAAATACTCGCTGCTGTCGCGATCTGTTCGGGGGTTAAGGCCAGCCACGCAAAAAGATGTGTAATCAAGCCCGTTTCCAGTAACCGTTGCCAGGTGCTACGTTGCACACCCGCAATATTTAGCACCGATTTTTGACTCAACCAACTGAGGCGCGCCAGTAACTGACGATGGCACTGCGGTGCCAAAACATAACAACTCAGCGACGTGAAACGATCCGTCTGAGGCGGCTCAGGATAGTCACGTTGCGCGACGCGCCAGATAACGCGATCCAGACGTGGAATGCCTTGTCCGGCAAGGCTGACCGTCACCTGGTCGCCCGCAATGATGTCCCGCTCTCGCCAGCGTTTTAGTGAGCCGATGCTGACTCGCCGGACGATTTTGTCATCCAGTTGAACGGGTTGCAGGTTGAGTACGACCGCGATTTTCCCCGTTCGCCCGATCGAAAAATCAACGGAACGGACCTCAGTGCTGACATCGGGAGGCGGGTATTTCCAGGCGACAGCCCACTCGCCTTCACCGGGCTGCCAGTGTTTGCCTGCAGGCCGGGCCGTCTGATGCACAACAATGCCATCGGTTACAAAAGGCAGTGGCGCGTGGAACCAGCGCTCGCGCCATTCAGCCGCGTCTTCTTCATTTTGAACAGGCTGACTCCAGTGACGCGCAAGGCTAAACCCCCAATCCGATAAACGCGTCAGTCTTTCCTTCATGGCGTCTGGTCCGTCAGGCCATCCCCAGATAAAAATGCCCAGTTGTGTCAAAAGCGGTGTGGCGTCACTACGCAACATTGCGCCTGCGACCAGAGCCCTGGCATTCTTCCCGCCGTCAAGCGCCTGGTGATGACCGGTCATCTGCAAAAAGAGTTCGCCCTGTAAAACCACGCTTTCTTCATCGCTGTCAATCTCCAGCGGAATAGCAGGGATCAGCCTGGCTTTTTCGACCCACTCCTTACCGTGTAAACCGTCGCCACGACTGATGAATGACACCAGTTTCCCGTGCCGATAGACCAGCGAAACGGCCACGCCATCGACTTTGGGCTGCACCCAGAGATCCCGGCGTGGCTGCATCCAATAGCCTAAAGCACGCTTATCACGAACCTTTTTAACACCAGTATGCGCAACGGGATGCCAGCGCGTGCCATCGTTGGGCAATACCGGTACATCCTCTTTCTCACCCGTACTGAAGCAACGTTGCCAGTGATTGAGCCGCGTCTGCAGGCTATCGTAGTCGGCATCGGCCACGGGTGAATGGCCTTGCTGATAATACGCCGCGTCCCACTGCCGGAGCTGTTGTTGTAAATGGTCAATCTCCTTTGCCGCGCGACCCGGCGTCCAGGTCGGGCACAGCGCCCCAAACGCGGAAAATGTGCTGGCTGTTATGAGCAGCCCGGCGGCTAAGCATCCTTTCATCCCTGACCTCCTGATGTTTAGGATATTCAACCGCCAAAACAGCCGGTTCAGCCAGCCCCGCTTCCCGGTTCTGGAACGCCTCCTGGAAAATGAATACCTATTTACAGCCTGCGAAACAGTGGTTGCGGCGCACCCCGCATAAACTTTTCGTGATGAGGGCGGTGCAAACGCTGCGTGGCGCGGGGAAGCCGTGTATACTTTGCAGGAAATCGACTCCGCAATTAATCAATTCAAGAACATCATGGCCCAAGGTACGCTCTATATTGTTTCTGCTCCTAGCGGCGCAGGAAAATCCAGCCTTATTCAGGCACTGTTAAAAACGCAGCCGCTGTACGATACGCAAGTGTCTGTTTCGCACACCACTCGCGGCATGCGCCCCGGTGAAGCGCACGGTGAGCATTACTTCTTTGTGCAAAAGCATGAGTTTGAAAAAATGATTGCGGAAGATGCTTTCCTTGAACACGCTAAAGTTTTCGATAACTACTACGGCACGTCGCGTAAGGCGATCGAACAGGTGCTGGCAACCGGCGTCGATGTTTTCCTTGATATAGACTGGCAGGGCGCACAGCAAATTCGCGCTAAAATGCCCGACGCGCGCAGTATATTTGTCCTGCCTCCTTCTAAAGAAGAGCTGGATCGTCGCCTGCGCGGCCGCGGTCAGGACAGCGAAGAGGTGATTGCCCGTCGTATGGCACAAGCCGTGGCCGAAATGAGCCACTATGGCGAATACGATTATTTAATTGTGAATGATGATTTTGATCTGGCGTTATCCGATCTGAAGACCATTATTCGTGCAGAACGTCTGCGCATGGCCCGCCAGAAAGCGCGCCATGATGCTTTAATCAGCAAACTGTTGGCAGTCTGAACCCAGTTTCAGTATGATGCCGAGTCATTTCTTCATCTGTGGAGTAGCACACCTATGGCACGCGTAACCGTTCAGGACGCAGTAGAAAAAGTTGGTAATCGTTTTGACCTGGTGTTGGTCGCTGCACGTCGTGCACGTCAGATGCAGGTAGGCGGCAAAGATCCGCTGGTTCCGGAAGAGAACGATAAACCGACCGTTATCGCATTGCGCGAAATCGAAGAAGGTCTGGTCACCAATCAGATTTTAGATGTGCGTGATCGTCAGGAGCAGCAAGAGCAGGAAGCCGCTGAGTTACAGGCCGTTACCGCTATCGCTGAAGGTCGTCGTTAACCGCGAACTGCAGGTCAACCTTGTATCTGTTTGAAAGTCTCAATCAACTGATTGAACAATACTTGCCTGAGGACCAGATCAAGCGCCTCAAGCAAGCCTATCTCGTATCACGTGATGCCCACGAGGGACAGACACGCTCCAGCGGTGAGCCTTACATTACCCATCCTGTTGCGGTGGCGTGCATTCTGGCGGAAATGAAGCTCGACCATGAAACCCTCATGGCCGCGCTTTTGCACGACGTCATTGAAGATACGCCAGCGACCTATCAGGATATGGAACAACTGTTTGGCAAAAGCGTAGCTGAACTGGTTGAAGGCGTTTCGAAGCTGGATAAGCTGAAATTCCGTGATAAGAAAGAGGCACAGGCAGAAAACTTCCGCAAGATGATTATGGCGATGGTGCAGGACATCCGCGTTATTCTCATCAAGCTGGCTGACCGCACCCACAACATGCGTACGCTCGGGTCCTTACGCCCTGATAAACGTCGTCGCATCGCGCTGGAAACGCTGGAAATATACAGCCCACTGGCGCACCGCCTGGGTATTCATCACCTTAAAACGGAACTGGAAGAGCTGGGTTTTGAAGCGCTCTATCCGAACCGTTTTCGGGTAATTAAAGAGGTCGTGAAAGCGGCCCGCGGCAACCGTAAAGAGATGATTCAAAAAATCCTCTCTGAAATCGACGGTCGTTTGCAGGAAGCCGGTATTCCCTGCCGGGTAAGTGGTCGCGAAAAGCACCTTTACTCGATTTACCGCAAAATGACGCTGAAAGAGCAGCGTTTTCACTCGATCATGGATATCTATGCCTTTCGCGTCATCGTGAAAGATCTGGATACCTGTTATCGCGTACTGGGCCAGATGCACAGCTTATATAAGCCGCGTCCGGGCCGGGTCAAAGATTACATTGCTATCCCCAAGGCTAACGGCTATCAATCGCTGCATACCTCTATGATCGGGCCGCATGGCGTGCCGGTTGAGGTGCAAATCCGTACCGAAGATATGGATCAGATGGCCGAAATGGGGGTGGCGGCACACTGGGCCTATAAACAGGCCGGTGAAAGCGGCACAACCGCGCAGGTGCGTGCGCAACGCTGGCTGCAAAGCCTGCTGGAGCTGCAACAAAGTGCCGGTAGCTCATTTGAATTCATCGAAAGCGTCAAATCCGATCTCTTCCCGGATGAAATCTATGTCTTTACACCGGAAGGCCGCATCGTCGAGCTGCCTACCGGGGCAACGCCTGTCGATTTTGCCTACGCGGTCCATACCGATATCGGTCATGCCTGCGTTGGCGCGCGCGTTGATCGCCAGCCTTATCCGCTGTCACAGCCGCTTACCAGCGGCCAGACCATCGAGATCATCACAGCGCCTGGTGCGCGTCCTAACGCGGCCTGGCTCAACTTTGTCGTCAGTTCCAAAGCCCGCGCGAAGATTCGTCAGTTGCTGAAAAACCTGAAGCGCGAAGACTCGGTGAATCTGGGGCGTCGCCTGCTCAGCCATGCGTTGGGTGGCAGTCGTAAACTGGCGGAGGTGCCAGCCGAAAACATCAAGCAGGAGCTTGATCGGATGAAGCTGACCTCACTGGACGATCTGTTAGCCGAAATCGGCCTGGGTAATGCCATGAGCGTGGTCGTCGCCAAGAACCTGTTGCAGACCGACACCAGCGCGCTCAACAACAACAAAAAACAAGGCAAGCTGCCGATTAAAGGGGCAGACGGCGTCCTCATTACCTTTGCAAAATGCTGCCGCCCCATTCCAGGCGATCCTATCGTTGCCCACGTCAGCCCGGGCAAGGGCCTGGTCGTTCACCATGAGTCCTGTCGCAATATTCGTGGCTACCAAAAAGAGCCCGAAAAATTCATGCCTGTGGAGTGGGATAAAGTTACAGAGCAGGAGTTTGTCGCAGAGATAAAGGTGGATATGTTTAACCACCAGGGCGCACTGGCCAACCTGACGGCCGCCATCAATACGGCGGGCTCCAATATTCAGAGCCTGAATACGGAAGAACGTGATGGCCGTGTTTACAGTGCTTTTATTCGTCTGACCGCACGCGATCGCGTCCACCTGGCCAATATCATGCGTAAAATCCGTGTGATGCCGGATGTGATTAAAGTTCACCGCAACCGTAACTAGTGCATGAATCCTCAACGTTTTGCCCGAATTCAGGAAATGCTGGCCTTGCGCCAGCACGACCTTACCGTCTGCATGGAGCAGGTACATAAGCCGCACAATGTTTCTGCTGTCATTCGCACCGCGGATGCTGTCGGTATCCATGAAGTCCATGCCGTATGGCCAGGCCAACGCATGCGAACGCAGGCCTCAGCCTCGGCTGGCAGCAACAGTTGGGTAAACGTAGTAACGCACCGCTCAATCAGCGACGCGATTAGCCACCTCAAAACGCAAGACATGCAGATACTGGCGACGAACCTGTCGGCGGATGCTGTGGATTTTCGTGAGATTGACTACACCAAACCTACCTGCATTTTGATGGGTCAGGAAAAAACGGGCATTACCGATGAAGCCCTGGCGCTGGCCGACCACCATATCATTATCCCGATGGTGGGTATGGTACAGTCGCTTAACGTTTCCGTTGCCTCTGCCCTGATTCTGTATGAAGCCCAGCGCCAGCGGCAGAATGCTGACATGTACCGTCGTCAGTCCAGCCTCCTGGCAGAGAAAGAGCAACAGCGTCTGCTGTTTGAGGGCGGCTATCCCGTTCTGGCGCGCGTGGCAAAACATAAGCGGATGCCTTATCCCCATATTAACGCGCAGGGTGACATTGAAGCCGATGAGAGTTGGTGGGCCGCCATGCAGTCAACGGGCAGACGTCAGAAATGAAAGGCCGTCTGCTGGATGCCATCCCGCTCAGTACCCTGACCGGCGTCGGCGCCAGTCAGGCAGCAAAGCTGGCTAAAATCGGCCTGCACACCATTCAGGATTTACTGCTTCACCTTCCTCTGCGTTATGAAGATCGTACGCAGTTATATGCCATTAACGACCTGTTGCCCGGCATTTGGGCGACAGTGGAAGGCGAAGTCCTGCATACCGATATCACCTTTGGCCGTCGGCGCATGATGGTCTGTCAGATCGGGGATGGCAGTGGCGTTTTAACGCTGCGCTTTTTCAACTTCAATGCCGGCATGAAAAACAGCCTCGCACCGGGCCGACGCGTCACCGCTTACGGCGAAATCAAACGCGGTCAGCGCGGCGCAGAAATCATCCATCCGGAATACCGCGTACAGGGCGAGCACAGCCATGTCACGCTGGAAGAAACGTTGACGCCCGTCTATTCCACGACCGAGGGCATTCGTCAGGCGACCCTGCGCAGCCTGACCGATCAGGCCTTAACCCTGCTGGATAGCTGTGCCATCACAGAACTTTTGCCGCAGGCGTTAAGCGGCGGGCTGTTAAGCCTGCCTGAAGCCCTTCGCACGCTGCACCGCCCGCCGCCGGACCTCAAACTCAGCGAACTCGAGAGTGGGCAGCATCCCGCACAGCGCAGGCTGATTCTGGAAGAACTGCTGGCGCATAACCTCAGTATGCTGGCCGTCAGGGCCGGCGCACAGCGCCATTACGCCCTGCCGATGCCTGCCCGGCATACATTGAGTGACCGGTTACTGGCCGCCCTGCCGTTTTCCCCCACGGCAGCCCAAAAACGCGTTGTCGCAGAGATCGAAAAAGACTTAGCGAATGACTTCCCCATGCTGCGCCTGGTACAGGGAGACGTCGGTTCAGGTAAAACCCTGGTTGCCGCGCTCGCCGCGCTGAACGTTATCGCCCACGGTAAGCAGGTGGCCCTGATGGCACCTACAGAGTTACTGGCTGAACAACACGCCAATAATTTTCGCCAGTGGCTGGCACCGCTTGGCCTTGAGGTCGGCTGGCTGGCGGGCAAACAAAAGGGCAAAGCGCGACAGGCCCAGCAAGAGGCGATTGCCAGCGGGCAGGTTGCGATGGTGGTCGGCACGCATGCCCTGTTCCAGGAGCAGGTGAAGTTTAACGGGCTGGCGTTGGTCATCATTGATGAGCAACACCGCTTTGGCGTGCATCAGCGACTGGCATTATGGGAAAAAGGAGAAGAGCAGGGTTTTCATCCCCACCAGCTCATCATGACAGCGACGCCGATCCCGCGCACGCTGGCCATGACCGCCTACGCCGATCTTGATACCTCAACCATTGATGAGCTGCCGCCAGGCAGAACACCAGTGACCACCGTAGCGATCCCTGACAGTCGTCGTAATGAGATCATTGAGCGTGTGCAAAAGGCCTGTCACGAGGGCCGTCAGGCTTACTGGGTCTGTACGTTAATTGAAGAGTCAGACCTGCTGGAAGCTCAGGCTGCGGAAGCCACATGGGAAGAACTCAAAGTGGCGCTGCCTGATTTGCAGGTCGGGCTGGTTCATGGCCGTATGAAGCCAGCGGAGAAGCTGGCGGTCATGCAGGCTTTCAAAGCCAACGAAATCCAGCTGTTAGTTGCCACAACCGTCATTGAAGTCGGTGTGGACGTGCCGAACGCCAGCCTGATGATTATTGAAAATCCGGAGCGACTTGGCCTGGCGCAACTGCACCAGCTACGTGGCCGCGTAGGACGTGGCGCGGTCGCCTCTCATTGTGTTCTGCTGTACAAAGCGCCGCTGAGCAAGACGGCCCAGAAGCGTTTGCAGGTGTTGCGTGACAGCAATGACGGTTTCGTGATTGCTCAGCATGATTTAGAGATTCGCGGTCCGGGGGAGCTACTGGGAACGCGCCAGACCGGTAATGCGGAGTTTAAAGTTGCCGATCTGCTGCGCGATCAGGCCATGATCCCTGAAGTCCAGCGCGTCGCTCGTCATATTCACGAACATTATCCTGAGCAGGCGCAGGCGCTGATTGAGCGTTGGCTGCCCGAAACCGGCCGCTACAGCAACGCCTGACCTTTTTTTGCAACCGTGAGCAAACGTTTGCTTTTGATCCGGGGACGATTACAATCGCCTCACTTTTTTTGGGAACCATGACGATGTCGACCACACAGCAACCAGCCCCCACCACCGCCAGTAAAAGTGAACTGATCTATCGCCTGGAAGATCGTCCGCCGCTAACGCAAACCTTGTTTGCAGCCGGACAACACCTTCTGGCGATGTTTGTTGCGGTGATCACGCCCGCGCTGCTCATCTGCCAGGCGCTCGGTTTACCGGCGCAGGATACACAGCACATTATCAGCATGTCCCTGTTCGCGTCCGGTGTGGCATCGGTACTGCAAATCAAAACCTGGGGACCGATCGGTTCAGGGTTACTCTCCATTCAGGGCACCAGCTTTAACTTTGTCACGCCGCTGATTATGGGGGGAATGGCGCTGAAAAATGGTGGCGCGGACGTACCCACAATGATGGCGGCGCTGTTTGGTACATTGATGGTAGCCTCCTGTACGGAAATGGTGCTGTCGCGCGTGCTGCATCTGGCACGCCGCATCATCACGCCGTTAGTCTCAGGTATTGTAGTGATGATTATCGGCTTATCCCTGATTCAGGTCGGCCTTACCTCCATCGGCGGCGGGTTTGCTGCGATGAACGATCACAGCTTCGGCGCGCCGAAAAATCTGCTGTTAGCCGGTGCCGTGCTGGTGGTGATTATCCTGCTGAATCGCCAGAAAAACCCCTATCTGCGCGTTGCGTCGCTGGTGATTGCGATGGCGGTGGGCTACCTGCTGGCCTGGGCAATGGGCATGCTACCCACCATCAGCACGCCTGCCGGACAGCCGATCGTGGCGTTCCCCACTCCGCTCTATTACGGCCTGGGATTTGACTGGAATCTGTTGATCCCGCTGATGCTGGTCTTTATGGTGACCTCGCTGGAAACCATTGGGGACATCACCGCCACTTCGGATGTCTCTGAACAGCCGGTCAGCGGCCCGTTATACATGAAGCGCCTGAAAGGCGGTGTGCTGGCAAACGGCCTGAACTCTTTTGTATCTGCCCTGTTTAATACCTTTCCTAACTCCTGCTTTGGCCAGAATAATGGCGTGATTCAGCTGACAGGCGTTGCCAGCCGCTACGTGGGATTTGTTGTCGCGCTGATGCTGATCCTGCTGGGACTGTTCCCGGCAGTGAGCGGACTGGTACAGCACATTCCTGAGCCCGTGCTGGGCGGCGCTACGATTGTGATGTTTGGCACAATCGCCGCATCCGGTGTCCGTATCGTTTCCCGGGAGCCGCTGAATCGCCGGGCTATCATGATTATCGCGCTGTCGCTGGCGGCAGGACTCGGTGTTTCCCAGCAGCCCCTGATTCTGCAATTTGCACCCGACTGGCTGAAAACGTTACTCTCTTCCGGTATCGCTGCGGGTGGGATTACCGCGATTGTGCTGAATCTTATCTTCCCACCCGAAAAGTAACGTTCAAGGCAGGCGGCAACCCGCCTGCTATTTCGGCTGATTTACATCCAGGCGGTTGAGCTATAACGATAATTCAGGCATAACAACCTTTCAGCGGACTGAACCCGGGAAGGATACGATGAAATTTATAGGAAAGTTTTTCCTCACCTTATTGTTACTGCTGCTGTTTGCGCTGATCGTCGTCTATGTTCTGCTGCAAACTCAGTGGGGCGCGGGCTGGTTTAGCCGTTGGGTGAGTGATAAAACAGAATGGCATCTGTCGCTGAGCAAAATTGAGCACAATTTTTCTTCACCTACGCACATTATTCTGGATGACTTCAGCTTTGGTCATGACGGCCAGCCTGCCGTACTGGTGGCCAAACGCGTCGACCTTGGCATCGCCCTGTTACAGTTCAGCGATCCGTTTCATTTTGCCAGCATAGAATTACGCGACGGCGAGGTAAACCTTGCTAACCTGGCGAACAAAAGCGCACTGCCCATGCAGGCAAACCGCCTGCAGTTAAACAACATGCGCATCGACAGCCCTGCCTCAGCGCTACCGCTGGCGGCACAGCAGGTGAATGGCGGCATTGTGCCCTGGCATCCGCAGGCCGGTGATTTGCTGGGTCGTGATGCGCAGTTCCAGATGAGCGCGGCCAGGATGACGCTCAACAGCGTTGACGGTGAAAACGTGCTGATTCAGGGTAATGTGTCCCAGGGCCGCATGGTATTTAGCAACATTGGGGCGGACTTAGCACGCGGTTCAATAACCGGTAACGGTGAGCGCGACGCGCAGGGTAACTGGAAGATTAATCAACTGCGTCTGAACGATATCCGTCTGCAAACGGCGCATACGCTTGTCGATTTCCTGAAACCGTTTGAAGAAGTACCCTCAGTTACGCTCAACCGGGTTGATATTACCGATGCCCGGCTCCAGGGCCCTGACTGGGCGGTGACCGATCTCGATCTGACGCTGAAAAATCTGAGCTGGAAGGGCCGGGACTGGCAGAGCCAGGACGGATCGCTGGCCATGAATGCCGGTAACTTTATTAACGGGCGCTTCGAACTTAACGATCCCATCATCAACATGGATTTCTCGCCTCAGGGGATTGCCCTGACGCAGTTCAGCTCGCGCTGGGCCAATGGCGTTATCCGGGCTGACGGCAACTGGTCAAGTCAGGATAAACGGTTAACGCTGAATAATCTGGCGGTGGCCGGGCTGGAATATACCTTGCCTCAGAACTGGCGGGCGTTATGGCAGGATGCCCTGCCTGACTGGCTGGATGCCGTAACCGTGACGCGCTTTACCTCGAACCGCAATTTACTGATCGATATTAATCCGGCCTTCCCTTTCCAGCTCACTTCACTGGATGGCAGCGGCGAAAATCTGCAGTTGGCCCGTCAGCATCAATGGGGAATCTGGTCAGGTAAGCTGAGTCTGAACGCGGCGGAGTCGACCTTCAATCGTACCGATTTACGTCATCCTTCTGTCGCACTGGAGGCTGATGAACAACAAATTAAGGTGACAGAGCTCAGTGCGTTTAGTGGTAAAGGGTTGCTGGAAGGCACGGCGACCATAGGGCAGCAGGCTGATCGACCTGTCAGCCTGAACCTGACGGGACGCGGCGTGCCCGTTAATGTTCTGCAAAACTGGGGCTGGCCGGCGCTTCCCTTGCAGGGTGACAGCAATTTGCAGCTGCGCCTGAACGCCTCACTGAAAGCGAATCAGCCGCTGGCCCCGTCGGTTAACGCGACACTGTCCGTAACCACAGACAGCCAGCAGCTACAGCAGAGCATGCAGGCCGGACAGGTCCGCTAACGCACACAGGGCCGCAATAGCGGCCCTGTGATTTAATTGATACGCGCGCCGGAGCCGCCCTCTTCCAGTGGTCCTTCGGGATCCACCGGCAACACGATGTAAACCGCTTCAAATACCGCGCCACACTCATCATCGCCAAACAGCTGCACTTCAAGCTGAACACGGGCTTTGCGTCCGCGCGCCAGGCGATCAAGATCGCCACTCAGTGAGCCAAGATCGGCAATAGCACCGGGTTTACCGGTAATCGGACGACTGTAGCGTATGTGCGCGTCGGCCAGAATAATGGTGCCGCCCAGATGGCGCTCCCGCAGTAACAGCCAGATCAGCCCCCAGCCGGTGAGCGTAGCCAGTGAAAACAGGCTTCCGGCAAACAACGTATGGTGCGGATTTTGGTTGCCGGTTTCCGGCATGGTGGTAATAAACTTCTGCCCGGTATATTGCAGGATGCGCACGCCCATTTTTTCACTCAGAGGAATGTGCTCATACCAGGCCTGTTGTAACTGCCCGCACCAGTCCGCACGGTGCAGAATATCGTCCAGTGTGACGACCGGCTTGATCATCAGAAAGTGTCGCACCGGCGTCGTCTGCGGTGCGGTAATCTCGCCCTGATTCAGGTAGCCAAGTTTAGCGAAGAACGCCACCGCATCTTCTCGTGCGCTACAGGTCACGCGCTTCACACCTTCCTGACGCGCAACGGACTCCAGCGTCATCGCCACCAGCGTGCCGAGGCCTTTGCCCTGTACGGTGGGATGAACGGCCAAAAAACGGATAGCCGCTTCGTTATCAGCATTGATATAGAGCCGTCCTACTGCAACCGGCTTGCCCTGTTCATCCACCACCATTTGATGATGCGCTAATGCATCCCAGGCATCGCGTTCAGAACCCTGAGGCTGATGCAGCGGCTTTCGTAACATTTCCCAGCGGAACTGATAATACATATCCAGCTCTTCCGCCGTTTGTGGCACACGAAGATGATACATAAAATGGTTCTCTCGTTCTGATGCGGGGTTGCCGAGGCTAAGCCGTGCGAAATGAGGCGTCATACCTGTAACCAGAACGTCACCGGACCGTCGTTGACCAGAGCAACCTGCATGTCGGCAGCAAAACGGCCATTGGCGGTCGTGACATCATGACGGCGACAACACGCGCTGAAATACTCATATAACCGCTCCGCTTCCTGCGGCGCGGCGCCACCGGAAAAAGAGGGCCGCATGCCCTTTTGCGTATCGGCAGCCAGGGTGAACTGTGATACCACCAGCACGCTTCCGCCAGCCTGTTTGACGTTCAGGTTCATTTTGCCCTGTTCATCGCTAAAAATACGGTAGCCCAGTACGCGCTCCGCCAGTCGTTCAGCGCGCTTTTCGTCATCACCTTTTTCAACGCTTAACAGAATCAATAATCCCTGCCCGATCTCACCCACGACCGCATGATCAATGCTGACGCTGGCACGCTGAACGCGTTGAATTAAAGCAATCATCCGTCCTCTCGTTCTTTTTCTCTTTCCTGCCGTTTGAACTGGCGATAGTCATCTAAGGTAACCGTAATTTCGGCACCGAGCAAAACGATGCACCAGGTCCAGTACACCCACAGGAAAAGAATGGGGATCACCGCCAGCACGCCATAGATTAACTGATACGTCGGGAACATCGTAACATACAGCGCAAACCCCTTTTTCCCCAGTTCAAACAGCAACCCGGCGACCAGCGCCCCCGTCAGCGCATCGCGAGAAGGCACCCGCTGCGTTGGGACAATACTGTACAGCAACCAAAATGACAGCCACGACAGAAGCAAGGGAAAGAAACGCAGCGTCTGATCGACCAGGCTGGTCACCCCCGTCACGTTTATCCATTTCAGCGACAGCAGGTAAGAGCTGATGGCTAAACTGGCACCAGCCAGCAACGGCCCAAGCGTCAATATCATCCAGTAGACGGCAAAGGAATAGACCAGCGGGCGCTTTTTATGACTGCGCCAGATAGCATTCAGAGCCGAATCGACAGAATGCATCAACAGCAGCGCCGTGACAATCAGCCCCACGGCGCCCACGGCGGTCATGCGGTGCACGTTAGCCACAAACTGCTCAAGGTAACGCTGCAACGTGTTCCCCGCAGCAGGCATAAAGTTGGCAAAAATAAAGTTTTTAAGCTGGACGCTGATATCAGAAAACACAGGAAACGCGGCAAACAGCGCAAAAACTACGGCGATCAGCGGCACCAGCGCCAGTAGCGACACAAAGGCCAGGTTGCCCGCCTGTGTCGTCATGGCATCATTATCAATACGCTTCCAGAGCAGCTTAAGCCACAGCCAGAAGGCATGAAACCTGGGGCGAAAACGATGTAACTTCATGGCTTAAGGCTGACCCGCGAACCAGTCGGGCACGGTTTTACTGTCGGTCACCAGCACGCTGGTAATGCCTAATGCGCGCGCACCTTCAATATTGGCGGCATTGTCGTCGAAGAAGACGGCCTGATCGGCACTGAATCCTTCCGCATCCAGTACGTGCTGATAAATGCGGGCTTCAGGTTTACGCATGCCCAGTTCCTGGGACAGATAAATCTTGTCAGCCGCCTGCTGCACATCAGGATACTGGGTCGGCCAGAAGGTGCAATGCAGTGCATTGGTGTTCGACAATATCACCACCCGATGTCCCGCCTGGCGTAGCTGATTCATCAGCGCCAGCGTATCCGGACGCACCCCCACAAAGATAGCCTGCCAGCCCGCAGCAAACTGTTCATAGCTCAGCGCAATCTCCAGTTTTTCACATAAGGCTTCTGCAAAGGCTTCATCGCTGATTTCACCGCGCTCATGCTGCTCAAAAGCCGCATCCATTTGAAAATGACTTTGAAGCGATGCCAGCGGTACGCGGCTGAGGTCACTCCAGACGCCCAACACGCGGTTAAAGTCGATATCGATAATCACATTGCCCAAATCAAAGATATACAGCATGGTGCCTCCTTTGGTTCCCTGGATCATTCACTCTAGCGGTAAAAGTGCGGCCTGAACAGGCGGCCCGGACGAGAAAATTACACACTTTAAATTAAGGTACGACAGGACAAAGTGGGAAGGGGACAAAGAAGAAGTTACAGGCTGGTTTAGACTGGATTTAACTGAGCTGGTAAAAACCCCGGACAAAAAAAAGCCCCGTTAAAACGGGGCTGTATTACTACGCGATTAGGCGTCTTTACCGCCGCGTGAAGCACGCTTACGGTCGTTCTCAGTCAGGTGACGTTTACGGATACGCACTGACAGAGGCGTAACTTCGACCAGTTCGTCATCATCAATGAACTCGATCGCCTGTTCCAGCGTCATTTTCTGCGGTGGAACCAGTGTGGTGGCTTCGTCAGTACCGGAGGCACGCATGTTAGTCAGCTTCTTACCGGTCAGGCAGTTCACGGTCAGGTCGTTAGAACGGCTGTGAATACCGATGATCTGGCCTTCATAAACTTCCGCGCCATGGCCCAGGAACAGCTTACCGCGATCCTGCAGACCGAACAGGGCGAACGCTACCGCTTTACCCTGGCCGTTAGAGATCAGAACGCCGTTCTGACGCTGACCCACTTCGCCCGGACGAATATCGTCGTAGTGGCTGAAGGTGGAGTACAGCAGACCTGTACCTGATGTCATGGTCATAAATTCGTTACGGAAACCGATCAGACCACGGCTTGGGATGACGTAGTCAAGACGTACGCGGCCTTTGCCATCTGGATCCATATTTTTCAGGTCGCCTTTACGCTCGCCCATGGCCTGCATAACGGAACCCTGATGCGTTTCTTCGATATCCAGCGTCACGTTCTCGAATGGCTCTTGTTTACGGCCTTCGAATTCGCGGAAGATAACTTTCGGACGGGATACCGCCAGTTCGAAACCTTCACGACGCATGTTCTCGATCAGTACAGACAGATGCAGCTCACCACGGCCCGATACGCGGAACGCGTCAGCATCTTCGGTCTCTTCCACACGCAGTGCCACGTTGTGAACCAGTTCTTTGTTCAGACGCTCAAGGATCTGACGTGAGGTCACGTACTTACCTTCTTTACCGCAGAACGGTGAGGTGTTGACGTTGAAGAACATGGTTACCGTTGGCTCATCCACGCTCAGGGCTGGCAGCGCCTGCACATTCTGCGGATCGCAAATGGTGTCAGAAATGTTCAGTTCACCCAGACCGGTGATCGCAATGATGTCGCCCGCTTCTGCCAGGTCGCTGTCAATACGCTCCAGCCCCAGGTGAGTCAGCACTTTACCCACTTTACCGTTACGGGTTTTGCCTTCGCTGTCTACGATGGTGACTTGCTGGTTAGGCTTCACTTTACCGCGCTTGATGCGGCCGATACCGATCACACCCAGATAGTTGTTGTAGTCCAGCTGAGAGATTTGCATCTGCAGCGGCGCTTCGACTTCAACCTGTGGAGGTGAAACGTGGTCAACGATTGCCTGATACAGCGGGGTCATATCGTCAGCCATGTCGGTGTGATCCAGACCGGCAATACCATTCAGCGCAGAGGCGAAAATGATAGGGAAATCGAGCTGCTCGTCCGTTGCATCCAGGTTAACGAACAGGTCAAACACCTGATCAACAACCCAGTCAGGACGTGCGCCAGGGCGGTCAACTTTGTTGATAACCACAATCGGCTTCAAACCATGCGCGAACGCTTTTTTGGTAACGAAGCGGGTTTGCGGCATAGGGCCATCCATCGCATCTACAACCAACAGTACCGAATCCACCATAGACATTACGCGTTCAACTTCACCACCGAAGTCGGCGTGTCCTGGGGTATCAACGATGTTGATACGGTAGTCGTTCCATTTAATGGCGGTATTTTTTGCGAGGATGGTAATCCCACGCTCTTTCTCCAAATCATTGGAGTCCATCACGCGCTCGGTGGCTTCAGTACGGGCATCAAAAGTACCAGACTGTTGCAGCAGTTTATCAACCAGGGTGGTCTTTCCATGGTCAACGTGCGCGATGATGGCGATGTTACGCAAATTTTCGATCACAGCTTTTTTGCCTCAGGCATTAGAAATAACGCGGTATTGTACACGGATTAAGCGGGAGACTGAACACGATCACACTTTTCACTGAAAGTTTATTGCATTGTCGCAAAATCGCACTAATAGCCGTGCAAAAATTGCACTGCAATGATGTTTTGCACCACAATGGTGCTCATTTTCAACGCCAATGCACATAAAAAGTGCAGTGCAACTATCATGGTGCACGTCTTTTATGACAAAAAGGTGCATGACAGCGCGATTTTGTGCAAAGAAATAAAGTTGGCACAGAATTCGCTTTGTATTATCCAGATGAAAACGACGTAAGACAACGGTTGCAGAGCTGGTCGGGATCAGACTGAGGTATGGCTGACACATGTCGCACATTTCCTCACCCGGTTCTCACCATGTAGACAATGACCATTTCCAGGAGAGTTGAGTATGTCCGCTGAACACGTTCTCTCGATGATGAACGAGCACGAAGTTAAGTTTGTTGACCTGCGTTTTACCGATACCAAAGGTAAAGAACAGCACGTTACTATTCCGGCTCACCAGGTTAACGCTGACTTCTTCGAAGAAGGCAAAATGTTCGATGGCTCTTCCATCGGCGGCTGGAAAGGCATTAACGAATCAGACATGGTACTGATGCCGGATGCAACCACGGCAGTTATGGATCCGTTCTTTGAAGATTCAACACTGATCATTCGCTGTGACATCCTTGAGCCTGGCACCATGCAAGGCTATGACCGCGATCCACGCTCTATCGCAAAGCGCGCTGAAGACTATCTGCGTTCTTCAGGCATCGCTGATACCGTTCTGTTTGGACCCGAGCCAGAATTCTTCCTGTTCGACGATATCCGTTTCGGTTCGTCAACCTCTGGTTCACACGTCGCTATCGATGATATCGAAGCGGCCTGGAACACCGGCAAAGAATACGAAGGCGGTAACAAAGGTCACCGTCCAGGTCTGAAAGGCGGCTACTTCCCGGTTCCACCGGTCGATTCATCACAGGACATCCGTTCTGCTATGTGTCTGACAATGGAGCAAATGGGTCTGGTTGTTGAAGCTCATCACCACGAAGTTGCGACAGCGGGCCAGAACGAAGTGGCAACCCGCTTCAATACCATGACCAAAAAAGCTGACGAAATTCAGATCTACAAATATGTTGTGCACAACGTGGCGCATGCTTACGGCAAAACGGCAACCTTTATGCCGAAGCCAATGTTTGGTGACAACGGTTCAGGTATGCACTGCCACATGTCTCTGTCTAAAGGCGGACAAAACCTGTTCTCTGGTGACAAATACGGCGGCCTGTCTGAAACCGCGCTGTTCTACATCGGCGGTATCATCAAGCACGCAAAAGCAATCAACGCCCTGGCCAACCCAACCACCAACTCTTACAAGCGTCTGGTTCCGGGTTATGAAGCACCGGTTATGCTGGCTTACTCTGCCCGTAACCGTTCTGCATCAATCCGTATCCCGGTTGTTGCCAGCCCGAAAGCACGTCGTATTGAAGCGCGCTTCCCGGACCCAGCGGCTAACCCGTACCTGGCGTTTACTGCACTGCTGATGGCTGGCCTGGATGGCATCATCAACAAAATCCATCCTGGTGATGCGATGGATAAAAACCTGTATGACCTGCCACCGGAAGAAGAAGCTGAGATTCCAAAAGTTGCAGGTTCACTGGAAGAAGCGCTGAATGCACTGAACGAAGACCGCGAGTTCCTGACCCGTGGCGGCGTCTTCACTGACGACGCGATCGATGCTTACATCGAGCTGCGTAAATCAGAGAACGACCGTGTGCGCATGACGCCACATCCGGTTGAGTTCGAACTGTACTACAGCGTCTAATTTCAGAGTCAGCAAAATGGGTGCCGCATTGAAAGATTGCAATTGCGGCACGCTTAACCTGAAACGTTTTTTTGTTGCCGTGGAAACTTTAGCCCATCTTCGGATGGGCTTTTTTCTCCGCGAATTCATCGTTCATTCGCTTTAATTCCGGCTTAAAGACTACAATGCACTAAATTAGTGCAGAGGAACGCTGTATGGCAACTGCCTCCCTGCCCGACGCCGGGCAGATTCTCAATACCTTAATCAACAGTATTTTGTTGGTGGATACCGATTTGGCGATCCATTATGCCAACCCGGCGGCACAGCAATTACTGGCGCAAAGCTCACGTAAATTGTTCGGCACGCCGTTACCTGAATTAACCGGCTACTTTTCGCTGAATGTCGAGGTCATGCGCGAGAGTCTTGAGGCGGGCCAGGGCTTTACTGACAGCGAAGTTACTCTGGTCGTGGATGGCCGGGCGCACATTATGTCGCTCACGGCACAGCGCCTGCCTGATGGGTTGATTCTGCTGGAAATGGCACCGATGGATAATCAGCGTCGCCTGAGTCAGGAACAGCTGCAGCATGCTCAGCAGGTGGCCGCACGCGATCTGGTCCGCGGGCTGGCCCATGAGATTAAAAACCCGCTAGGTGGATTGCGCGGCGCGGCGCAGCTTTTGTCACGCGCCCTGCCGGACCCTGCCCTGAATGAATATACCAAAGTCATTATTGAACAGGCAGACCGCCTGCGAAATCTGGTTGATCGCTTACTGGGGCCGCAACAGCCCGGTATGCATATTACCCAGAGTATTCATCAGGTAGCGGAACGTGTCGTTAACCTGGTTTCGATGGAGTTGCCAGAAAATGTATCGCTGGTTCGCGATTACGATCCCAGCCTGCCGGAATTACCGCACGATCCCGATCAGATTGAGCAGGTATTGCTGAACGTCGTGCGCAATGCGCTGCAGGCGTTAGGCGAAGACGGCGGCACAATCGTGATTCGAACCCGTACAGCCTTCCAGTTAACACTGCATGGCACACGTTATCGTCTGGTTGCCCGCATTGATATCGAAGATGACGGCCCCGGTATTCCAGCCCAGCTACAGGATACGCTGTTCTATCCAATGGTAAGCGGACGGGAAGGCGGTACCGGCTTAGGCCTTTCTATTGCCCGTAGCCTGATTGATCAGCATTCGGGAAAAATTGAGTTCAACAGTTGGCCGGGTCATACCGAGTTTTCGGTTTACCTGCCTATTCGCCAGTGAGGTTTCTATGCAACGAGGGATAGTCTGGATCGTCGATGACGATAGCTCCATCCGCTGGGTGCTTGAACGCGCGCTCACTGGAGCCGGTTTAAGCTGTGCCACTTTTGACAGCGCGAACGACGTGCTCAATGCACTCGCAACAAAAACCCCGGACGTTTTATTGTCTGATATCCGTATGCCGGGTATGGACGGGCTGGCTCTGCTAAAACAAATCAAACAGCGCCATCCCATGCTTCCGGTTATCATCATGACAGCGCATTCCGACCTGGATGCCGCGGTAAGCGCCTATCAGCAAGGCGCGTTCGATTACCTGCCCAAACCGTTCGATATCGACGAAGCGGTCGCGCTGGTTGAACGTGCCATCAGTCACTATCAGGAGCAACAGCAGCCACGTAATCAACCGGTAAGCGGCCCCACCACCGATATTATCGGTGAAGCGCCCGCCATGCAGGACGTATTCCGTATTATCGGCCGTCTCTCCCGTTCGTCGATTAGCGTGCTGATCAACGGGGAATCGGGTACAGGTAAAGAGCTGGTAGCGCACGCACTGCACCGCCACAGTCCTCGCAGTAAAGCGCCGTTTATTGCCCTCAACATGGCGGCGATCCCTAAGGATTTAATTGAGTCGGAACTGTTTGGCCATGAAAAAGGGGCCTTTACCGGTGCGAATCAGATTCGTCAGGGACGCTTTGAACAGGCCGACGGCGGGACGCTGTTTTTAGATGAAATTGGTGATATGCCGCTGGATGTTCAGACGCGCCTGCTGCGCGTACTGGCAGACGGGCAGTTTTACCGCGTCGGTGGCTATGCACCGGTCAAAGTGGACGTGCGCATCATTGCCGCTACGCACCAGAACCTTGAACTGCGGGTACAGGAAGGCAAGTTCCGTGAAGACTTGTTTCACCGCCTGAATGTCATCCGCGTGCATTTGCCGCCGCTGCGTGAGCGTCGTGAAGATATTCCCCGTCTGGCCCGTTATTTCCTGCAGGTGGCCGCACGCGAGCTTGGTGTGGAAGCCAAGATCCTGCATGCGGAGACCGAGACCGCGCTGACCCGTTTGCACTGGTCGGGTAACGTGCGTCAGCTGGAGAATACCTGCCGTTGGTTAACGGTGATGGCCGCCGGTCAGGAAGTGCTGATTCAGGATTTACCACCGGAGTTATTCGAATCCAGTACGCCGGAAAGCCCCACGCAGTCGCTTCCCGACAGCTGGGCAACCCTGCTGGCACAATGGGCCGATCGTGCCTTGCGTTCCGGTCATCAAAATCTGCTGTCAGAAGCACAGCCGGAAATGGAACGCACGCTTCTGACGACTGCACTGCGCCACACGCAGGGTCACAAACAGGAAGCCGCGCGTTTGCTGGGTTGGGGAAGGAATACGCTGACGCGTAAGCTGAAAGAGCTGGGCATGGAATAAGCCATTCCGCCGGAACAGCCTGTGCTGTTCCGGCGGTTAAATCACACGCGAATAGGGCTGTGGTTGCGTCTTTTGTCGCAGGTAAGCATCAAAACACATACAAATATGGCGAATCAGCAGTCGTCCTGTTCCTGTCACCTTCAGGCCTGTCGCGTTTTGCACCACCAGCCCATCCGCAATCAGCGGTTTTAACCGCGCCAGCTCTTCGGCAAAATAGCTGTCGAAGGTAATATTCCACTGCGTTTCTGTCGCGCTGAAATCGAGCGCAAAGTTGCAGATAAGCGTTTTGATCACATCGCGGCGCAGGCAATCGTCCTGACTGAGCGTGAATCCCCGCCACAAGGCATGGCCCTGTTTTTCAACCTGGCTGTACCAGTCATTGAGGCTTTTCTGGTTTTGCGCGTAGCGGTCGCCGATCATGCTAATGGCGGAGACGCCCAGACCGAGTAAATCGCAGTCGCCCTGGGTGGTATAACCCTGAAAATTGCGGTGCAGGTTCCCCTCGCGCTGTGCCACCGCCAGCTCGTCCTGCGGTTTAGCAAAGTGGTCCATACCGATGAACTGGTAGCCATGCCGGGTCAGCGTTGTAATGCTCTGCTGCAGGATGGCCAGCTTCTGTTGCGCCGAGGGCAGTTCATTTTCTTTAATTTTTCGCTGTGCGGCAAAGAGTGACGGAAGATGCGCATAGTTAAAAACGCTCAGTCGATCGGGATCCAGCGCGATAACCCGCTGCAGCGTAAAGGCAAAGCTTTCCGGCGTTTGCAGCGGCAGACCGTAAATCAGGTCGATGCTGGTTGAACGAAACCCCTGCTCACGTGCCCGTGCCATCAGGGCAAAAATCACGTCCTCATCCTGCACCCGGTTAACTCGTTCCTGCACCGCCTTGTTAAAGTCCTGTACGCCCATGCTCAGGCGATTAAAACCGCACGTCCGGAGATGATCGATCATCTCCAGTTCAATTTCACGCGGACCGACCTCGATCGACATCTCCGCGTCATCCTCGAAGGTGAAATGCTGTTTCAGCAGCGCCACCAGCCGGCTAACCTGCTGCTTATTCAAAAATGTCGGCGTGCCGCCGCCCCAGTGCAGTTGAGTGACGCGACGATCACGAAACAGTGGCGCGCGGGCGACAATCTCCTGTTCCAGCGCGTTCAGATAGCGGTCGGCTTTATGTAAGTGACGCGTGACAACCTTATTGCAGCCACAGAAATAGCACAGGCGATGACAGAACGGGATATGAACATAGAGCGACAGCGCGCGTTGCGGAT
Source organism: Pantoea sp. SGAir0183 (assembly GCF_043545505.1). Lineage (NCBI taxonomy): Bacteria > Pseudomonadati > Pseudomonadota > Gammaproteobacteria > Enterobacterales > Erwiniaceae > Pantoea > Pantoea sp. SGAir0183. The sequence continues at coordinate 103,166 of NZ_CP028053.1, read as the reverse complement.
AACGTTCAGTGGCACGTTGAAAATCAGCGTCTGTAAAGGTCTCGCTGAACGCTAGCGCGGTGGGATAAGAGGTATAGCGCGGACCCGCCGCATTGTATTTTTCAATTAATGCCTGGTTCCAGTCGATTTGTGTCGCTGACATGCTGACTCCTTCCGTTTACCTCGCTGTGGGAAAGGCCGCGATGCAGAAGGAAAGAGAGGAGTGCGGGAGGAAACCCGCCGTAAACGCTGCTTCAGACGCGACAGTCGTTGTAGTTTAAACAATAACCACAGGAGATAACATGTCATCAAAAGCACGAAAATTGATCCAGGCCAAAACATTGTCGTTTACCTGTTAAACCAGGCATGCGCATTTACGCATGCCGATCAAAGACGGCTTAATTCCCTTTAAGCAGGCGGTACATATCTTCTTCCGCCTCCGGATCGTCTTCCTCGTCCATCGCGATACCGAGCTGTTCCATCAGTTCATCAATGCGATCCAGCGTGACATCAAGCCAGCCCTGATCCTCAGATGAAAGCGTTTCGCCTTTCTCAAGGCGGTCCAGTAGCGCATCAAGACGCTCGCTGTTCTCTAACTGCGCCAGCTCTTCTTCCGGTGTCAGCACCACTTTCTGCTTCGCCGGTTTTGCCGTCACTTTTTTGGTTTTTGCGGGTGCAGCGTTGTCGGCAACGATTAACGACACCGGCTTTTTACTGCCGATACGAGGATCTTTTGCCGGGGCCGCTTGCTTACCGTTGCTGCTCTGCGCTTGCGGGTTAGCACGGCTGCCTGACGCATGGCCACGATGCTTTTTATCGCGTTTACGATCGCGCGCTTCGTTATTGATCTCTTCACGCGATTTACGTTTTGCTTTGGCGACAGGCTTGCCCTTCGCCGCGCTTGCAGGTTGCTTCATAATCTTGGGTTCCGGTGTTTTTTATTCAGTATAGAATTGCGGCGAAATCTAGCAGAAACCAGACAAAGAAAAAAGGCGACAGCTCAAGCTGTCGCCTTATTTCATACCTTCGGCAGAAGGAATCATGTTTCAAATCCGTTTCGGCTCACAACATCCCGGTTAATCCTGCGCCTGCTCAACTCCGGAGCTCATCCTTTTCCTTTTCTGGTCCGCAATCCCTGACCATTTCCTTTCCTGTCGCTCTTCGTTATCCCAACGTTCCTGAGCGCATCATCCTGATGAATGCTGTCCTGCACTGCTGAATAATGTAGACCAATTGGTAAAAGGCTCAAGTAATACTTGTATGGTGTTTGAGCGAAAAACCTGTACTTTAGTATAATGCACTGAATTTTAATCATTTATTTTTTTAATTTTTTAATTAAAAAGCGACATAACCTGCAAGATTTATGGCAAATGTCTTACAGGGAGCCCTGAACAATGGTATTGAGCACTTTCCCGCCATAATGCGTATAATCAGCGCCATTGCCCTTATGCGTTTCTGGAGTACTACCTTGTCTGAACTGAATTACCATGTCACCCGCTTCATCCTTAGCGCGCCTGATATCCGCCATTTACCTTCTGATACCGGCATTGAAGTGGCGTTCGCTGGCCGTTCTAATGCGGGGAAATCCAGCGCTTTAAACACGTTAACCAACCAAAAAAGCCTGGCGCGTACCAGTAAAACGCCCGGTCGTACGCAGTTGATTAACCTGTTTGAGGTGGCCGAAGGTAAGCGCCTCGTCGATCTACCCGGTTATGGCTATGCCGAAGTGCCGGAAGAGATGAAACTCAAGTGGCAGCGGGCACTGGGAGAATATCTGCAAAAACGCCAGGCATTAAAAGGCCTGGTAGTACTGATGGATATTCGTCACCCTCTTAAAGATTTGGATCAGCAAATGATTCAGTGGGCCGTTGACAGCGGTATTCCTGTTTTGCTGCTGCTGACGAAAGCCGACAAGCTCGCATCTGGCGCACGTAAGGCCCAGCTTAATATGGTGAAGGAAGCCTCGCTGGCTTTCATGGGAGATGTGCAGGTGGAGGTGTTCTCATCGCTGAAAAAGATTGGCGTTGATAAAGTGCGCCACAAGCTGAATAGCTGGTTTAGTGAACTGGAACCCGCAGTGAACGATCAGGACAGTGACGCGTAAGGCCGGGCAAAAAGCCCAATAAAAAACGCCCCAGTCACAGAATGACTGGGGCGGCTAAATTCAGCCAAATCCGATTACGTGAAGTAAAAGGTCTGAAAGATAGAACATCTTACCTCTGTACCCTACGCCTCGAACTTTACCTGATTTTTTGTGAGCAACAAAGGTTTTTTTGTTACTCCCATTCATTTTCCGCCACTTTTTTTACTATGCTCGTCACAAAAATGAAGATGACATGTAGTTAAATTATCAAAAAAATGGTGGAGGCAGAGTCAGTCATTCCTTCATGATGCTGAGAAAACCTGAATGGTTGAACGGGCCACGTTTCTCACCGGGCGCTAACGCATCACGTCAGCGCCGGTTGCTTACCTAGTGTGCCTGCTCCCAGTTATCCCCTACCCCAACTTCAACCAGTAAGGGCACATCCAGCGCCATACTGCCTTCCATTAGCGTACGAATCTGCTTACTGGCCGCTTCAACGGCCTCCTCTTTGATTTCGAACACCAGTTCATCGTGCACCTGCATAATCATCTTCACTGCGTCGCTTCGCTGTTCCTGTAACCAGTTATCAACCGCGATCATCGCGCGTTTAATGATATCGGCCGCCGTTCCTTGCATAGGGGCGTTGATTGCGGCGCGTTCTGCCGCTTTACGTCGTATCGCATTGCTGGACTTGATGTCAGGCAACCACAGGCGACGCCCGTCCAGCGTTTCGACATAACCGTTACTCGCGGCGAGCTGACGCGTATTTTCCATGTAGCGCAGGACGCCTGGATAGCGCTCGAAGTACAGATCCATATATTTCTTCGCCTCACCTGCACCGATATTCAGCTGGCGGGATAAGCCAAATGCACTCATACCGTAGATGAGACCAAAGTTGATGGCCTTCGCGCTGCGACGTTGTTCACCCGTCACCTTACTGAGCGGTACGCCAAACACTTCCGCTGCGGTAGCCCGGTGGATATCTTCTCCCTGCGAGAACGCGTCCAGCAGGCCTTTATCCTGCGACAGATGGGCCATGATACGCAGTTCAATCTGCGAGTAGTCCGCCGCGACGATGCGGTTGCCTTTGCCTGCTACAAAGGCCTGGCGAATGCGCCGTCCTTCGTCATTCCGCACCGGGATGTTTTGCAGATTAGGATCGGTAGATGATAAACGTCCGGTCGCGGTGACGGCCTGATGGTAAGACGTATGCACGCGGCCGGTTACAGGATTGATCATCAACGGCAGCTTATCGGTGTACGTGGACTTGAGTTTTGACAGCCCACGGTGCTCCAGAATGACTTTCGGTAATGGATAGTCCAGCGCCAGCTCTGCCAGCACTTCTTCGCTGGTCGACGGCGCACCACCCGGCGTTTTCTTGGTGGGCTTGATGCCCTGCTTTTCAAACAGGATGACCTGCAGCTGCTTCGTGGAAGAGAGATTAAACGGCTCGCCCGCCAGTTCATGCGCTTCACGTTCCAGTTCAGCCAGGCGCGCTGTCAGCTCTTTTGAGTGCTGCGCTAAGATGGCCTGATCGATCAACACACCATTACGCTCAATGCGCGAAATGACCCTGAGCAACGGCATCTCGATCTGTTCGAACACCTTTTTCGGGCCGGCTTCTTTTTCAAGCTCAGGCCACATCTTCAGGTGCAGCTGCAACGTGACGTCAGCATCTTCTGCTGCATAATGCGCAGCCTGCTCAAGGGCTATCTGATTAAACGTAAGCTGATTTTTACCCTTACCGGCGATCTCTTCGAAGGTGACCGTTTTATGATTCAACCAGCGTGCCGACAGGCTGTCCATATCATGTTTGCCCACCACACTGTTCAGGATGTACGACTCAAGCATGGTGTCATATTTAATGCCTGCTAACTCAATATCGTAGTTCTTAAGGACACCGCGATCGTACTTGAGGTTTTGCCCCACTTTGCTGACATCAGGATCTTCCAGCAGCGGTTTGAGCTGTGCGAGCACCGCATCGCGATCAAGCTGTTCGGGCGCATCAAGATAATCATGCGCGACAGGAAGATAAGCCGCTTCGCCTGGCGCGATGGCGAAACTGAGACCCACAATATTGGCTGTTAACGTGTCCAGCGCATCGGTTTCAAGGTCAAACGCGAAAACGTCGCTTTTTTTCAGCTTCTCAACCCAGTTGTCCAGCGTTTGCTGATCCAGGATGGTGACATAACCCTCGGCAGACAAGACGCTTGTGGCTTCCGCCTTTACAGGCTCATCGACAAGAACCTGTTGGGCCTGTCGGTTGCTTTTCTTACCCTGCAGCCATTTTCCCTCTTGCAGGTCGGTCAACCAGCGCCTGAACTCGTAACGGCTAAACAGCGCCTGCAAGGCCTGAATATCCGGTTCACCGACGGTGAGCGCCTCACAAGGCTGATCCAGTGCTACATCCGTTTTAATGGTCGCAAGTTGATAGGAGAGAAACGCCACCTCGCGGTTTTGTTCCAGCTTTGTGGCCATAGTTTTGGCACCACGGAATGAAAGATCGGCAACTTTATCGAGATTATCGTAGATCGACTGCATCCCTCCCAGTCCCTGTAGCAGGGCCTGAGCCGTTTTTTCACCCACGCCTGGTACGCCTGGAATGTTATCTGAGCTGTCGCCCATCATCGCCAGAAAATCGATGATCAAGGCGGGTGGCACACCATACTTTTGCTCAACTTCTTCCGGCCCAAGAATGGTGTTAGTCATCGTATTGATTAACGTTATCGCTGGCGTCACCAGCTGCGCCATATCTTTGTCGCCCGTACTGATAAGGACAGAGTAACCCTTTTTTTCCGCTTCTAACGCCAGCGTACCAATCACATCATCCGCTTCGACACCGCTGACGGCCAGCAGAGGCAATCCCATCGCACGCACCATTTCGTGTAACGGCTCAATCTGTGACCGCAGATCGTCGGGCATGGGCGGGCGATGAGATTTGTAATGTTCAAACAGCTCATCCCTGAAGGTTTTGCCTTTAGCATCAAACACCACAGCAACATGTGTAGGGCTGTATTGAACCAACAGGCTTTTAAGCATGTTCAGCACGCCATACATAGCACCGGTAGGCTCTCCTGCACTGTTCGTCAGCGGCGGGAAAGCGTGGTACGCGCGATAAAGATAGGATGAGCCATCAACCAAAATCAGGGGGTTTTCTGCTATTTGCGCCATATGTCTGTGTATTCTTCGTTGCCATGGATTGGTCTATAAGGATGCCACACCTTGGCGAAAAGGGTTAATCAAGACAAACGGGAAGTTGTTTTTTTGGTGCTGTAGCCTTTTGGATCGTAACGATCTTCCTGTGGATAACTTTGTGCGTAAAAATCATATCAATCATTTATTTATATCATAGCGATCCCGGCCAGCAATGATACTTGTTTAAAATTAGTAACTTAAAACAAAACCGTGATGTGATCGTGATTTTTGACGGCATGTCTGCTTGTGTGGATAGAAAAACTGTGCTTCTCCAGTCCAGCAGAGATAAGGTGAGTGATGGCAAAAGAAAACGCCAGCGAATGCTGGCGTTTTGCGGAAGATGATAGCAAAAACGCTTATTTCTTTTCGACCAGGAATTTAACAACGTTGGCATAATCCGCCACGAAGTTTTCCATTGAGCTCGTATCCAGTCCACCATTATTAACCATGTATTTGCCGTTAATAAAGATAGCGGGAACACCGCGCAGATCCACATCAGCGGCCGCTTTTTGCTGCTGGGCAACCAGCGCTTTTACTGCAAAGCTGTTCCAGGCCGAATCATATTGCTCAGAGGTAATGCCTGCGGCTTTGATGAAAACGTCTTTCAGACTGGCGGGATCGGTAATGGTCTGGGTTTTCTGAATACCGTCGAAAATAGGTGCCGTGACTTTATCTTCAACCCCCAGCGCCATGGCCACAGCCCATGCGTGCGTGACAACCGGCCCCAGCTCGCCGCCCAGGAAATCAACATGGTATTTAACCATTTTGGTATCCGCTGGCAGGTTCTTTTTCACCGCATCACTGACATGATAGATTTCTTCAAACTGGTAGCAGTGAGGACAGAAAAAAGAGAAAAACTCCATGACCTGCGGTTCACCGGCAACCGGCTTAGGCAGGCTGACATATTGTTTACCTTCAGAGAATTGTGCAGCAGATGCGCTGAAGGCCAGCACCAAACCCATCAGTGCAAAAAATATTTTCTTCATTGGGGAAAACTCTCCTGACTTGTCATTAAAATTGCGGGGTCAGCTGCAACGGGGGTTCCCGCAACACCTTTTCCTGCTCGATAAACTGCAAAATTTGCCTGCGCCAAAAATCCTCATCGGTCATCCAGGGAAACGCGCGCGGAAAGGCGGGGTCCTGCCAGCGGCGAACAACCCAGGCCAGATAATAAATCATGCGCATCGCACGTAAAGGTTCAATCAGTGACAATTCGTTAATATCGAAATCACTGAATTCACTATAGGCTTCCAGCAGAATATCCCACTGGATCCGCTGCTCCTGCTTATCGCCGCTGATCAACATCCACAGATCCTGAACGGCCGGGCCATTGCGGGCATCGTCGAGATCGACAAACAGGGGGCCGTCCCGCCACAGGATATTGCCTGGGTGGCAATCACCATGTAATCGTAACGGCTGCCAGTTGTCATGCCAGCATTGACGAAGTGCCATACCCAGCTTATCGACGGCCTCTGACAATGCACTGCGCAGCGACGCGGGCACAAGTTCAGTGTTTGCCAGCACATCCCGGGGCTGATCCAGATATTCATCAAGCCCCATTGAGGGGCGATGCCGGAACAGATTTTTTCGGCCAGTTTGATGCATGCGGCCCAGGAAGCGCCCAACCCATTCCATCTGATCGTCGTTATCGGTTTCATATTGTCGGCCCCCGAGGCTGGGGAAAACCGCAAAGTAAAAACCCGCATGCTGTTGCAACGTATTACCCTTAAGAACCAGGGGCGCAGCAATGGGCACTTCATCGCCGAGTAAATCGTGAGAGAACTGATGCTCCTCAGTAATCTGCTCAGCAGACCAACGCTGTGGTCGGTAAAACTTGGCCACATAGCGCTGCCTGTTATCATCGCTAAACTGATAAACGCGGTTTTCGTAGCTGTTCAGGGCCGTAAGACCGGAGTCTACCCGAATACCTGTTTCCCAAAGCGCATCAAGCAGGACATCTGGATTGAGCGTTTGAAAATTAAAGGCGGCATCACTCATGGTTATCCCTGTGCTTATCTTTACTGTGAACGGCTAAGGATAACACTACTCATCATTTTTAATGACTCCACGTGCACGCAGCAGCGCCGTTTTAAAATCAACTTCATAATCTTTTTTCAGTCCGGGAATCTGATCATGGCTGGCAGAATCACGCATTTTTAGATGATAAATCAATATGTCATCGCTTAATTCACTTAATGGGCCAACGAAACCGGACGCCTGAGCCAGTTTTTGTAAAAATGCCAGCAGGTTAAGATCAGGTTCTTTTTCCCAGGCTGGTTGCAGGAGTTCGAGCAGTTCACTCAGCCGATGCGTTTTCATGATGATTCCTTTATGCAGGTGGTCCGCTGCCGCAATGTGAGTATCGTCCAGATTTGAGTCAGGAGACGAAAATGACAGCAATTACCGGGGTAATCCTTGCAGGTGGACAAGGTCGCCGTATGGGAGGACAGGATAAAGGGTTAATAATGCTGCAAGGTAAACCACTTTATCAGCATGTTCTTCAGCGGTTAAAGCCGCAGGTAGACATTGTGTTAATAAGCGCCAACCGTAACATTGATCGTTATCAGATAAGTGGTTGTCAGGTCGTGGCTGACACCATGCAGGACTATCCCGGACCACTGGCAGGTATGCTGAGCGGTTTGCGAAACAGTCCTACTGAGTGGGTTGCGTTTTGCGCGTGCGATACACCTGATATTCCCGGCGATTTTGTTGCGCGTCTTTGGCAGCAGCGTAACAGCGCACCTGTTGTCTGGGTGCAGTCATCCGAACGTGATCATCCGACTCTGGCGCTGATGAATCGGGCGCTGATTGGCGATCTTGAAGCGGGCCTGTTACGTGGTGAACGCAGGCTTATGCAATTTATGCGTGAACAGGGTGGACATCCCGTACTGTTCAGTGATGCGGAATCAGCTTTCCGCAATATTAATACGCCTGACGATCTGGTTAATCGGGAGAAATCATCATGCCCGTCCCGTTATTAGCAATTGTCGCCTGGAGCGGAACCGGTAAAACCACGCTGCTTGAGCAGGTTATACCGCTGTTGAAAGCGCAGGGAATACGAGCAGGACTGATCAAACATACGCATCATCAGATGGATGTTGATACGCCAGGTAAGGACAGCTATCGGCTGCGAAAAGCCGGTGCCGATCAGGTTATTGTCGCCAGCGATCGGCGCTGGGCGATGATGTGTGAAACGCCAGAGCAGTCCGTTAGTCTAAGGATGTTAGCCTCACGAATGGATAGTACGCAACTGGATTTGGTGCTAGTGGAAGGCTTCAAAGATGAACCCGTGCCCAAAATGGTGCTTTGGCGATCGGGTGTTAAAGGGGAGTTGGTCGATCTGCTGGATGAGCATGTCGTGGCGGTTGTCACTGACGACCTTTCGCGGAAGCCGGATGTGCCCACTGTGGATATCAACCAGCCCGGAGAGGTTGCTGCGTTTATCATGACATGGCTGGAAAAGGCCAGTTAAGGGAACGAGATACAGGGCGCGTTATCTCTGACAGGTATCGGCTGAGACGTCGTTATGGGGTTGTACGAGGGCGGCGTCGGAAGATGAATGGTATGACGGTTCCGCATACATGCAGAGGCAAGGTAAACGGTCAGGGCAGCAACAGAGATCTGCCCTGAAGCCCGCAGAGGCCCGGCAGCCCCCGCCCTCCCCGGACGCCGGACGTAAAAAAGCCCCGTACTTCCGTACGGGGCTTCTTCACCTGATTGATGCCTGGCAGTTCCCTACTCTCGCATGGGGAGACCCCACACTACCATCGGCGCTACGGCGTTTCACTTCTGAGTTCGGCATGGGGTCAGGTGGGACCACCGCGCTACAGCCGCCAGGCAGATTCTGTCTGCCGCACCGCCCTCTCGGGCCGCACGGCGTTATCCGGTAAACAAGGCTGAAAATTCTTTCTGTCTCTCAACCCAAAACGCCTCTGGCGTTGTAAGGTTAAGCCTCACGGGTCATTAGTACCGGTAAGCTCAACGCATCGCTGCGCTTACACACCCGGCCTATCAACGTCGTCGTCTTCAACGTCCCTTCAGGAGGCCCGAAGCCTCAGGGAGAACTCATCTCGGGGCAAGTTTCGTGCTTAGATGCTTTCAGCACTTATCTTTTCCGCACTTAGCTACCGGGCAGTGCCACTGGCGTGACAACCCGGACACCAGCGGTGCGTTCACTCCGGTCCTCTCGTACTAGGAGCAACCCCCTCAATTCTCCAGCGCCCACGGCAGATAGGGACCGAACTGTCTCACGACGTTCTAAACCCAGCTCGCGTACCACTTTAAACGGCGAACAGCCGTACCCTTGGGACCTACTTCAGCCCCAGGATGTGATGAGCCGACATCGAGGTGCCAAACACCGCCGTCGATATGAACTCTTGGGCGGTATCAGCCTGTTATCCCCGGAGTACCTTTTATCCGTTGAGCGATGGCCCTTCCATTCAGAACCACCGGATCACTATGACCTGCTTTCGCACCTGCTCGAGCCGTCACTCTCGCAGTCAAGCTGGCTTATGCCATTGCACTAACCTCCTGATGTCCGACCAGGATTAGCCAACCTTCGTGCTCCTCCGTTACGCTTTGGGAGGAGACCGCCCCAGTCAAACTACCCACCAGACACTGTCCGCAGCCCGGATCACGGGCCCACGTTAGAACACCAAACATTAAAGGGTGGTATTTCAAGGACGGCTCCACGCAGACTGGCGTCCACGCTTCAAAGCCTCCCACCTATCCTACACATCAAGGCTCAGTGTTCAGTGTCAAGCTGTAGTAAAGGTTCACGGGGTCTTTCCGTCTTGCCGCGGGTACACTGCATCTTCACAGCGATTTCAATTTCACTGAGTCTCGGGTGGAGACAGCCTGGCCATCATTACGCCATTCGTGCAGGTCGGAACTTACCCGACAAGGAATTTCGCTACCTTAGGACCGTTATAGTTACGGCCGCCGTTTACCGGGGCTTCGATCAAGAGCTTCTCCTTGCGGATAACCCCATCAATTAACCTTCCGGCACCGGGCAGGCGTCACACCGTATACGTCCACTTTCGTGTTTGCACAGTGCTGTGTTTTTAATAAACAGTTGCAGCCAGCTGGTATCTTCGACTGGCCTCGGCTCCGGGAGCAAGTCCCTTCACCTACGCGCCAGCGTGCCTTCTCCCGAAGTTACGGCACCATTTTGCCTAGTTCCTTCACCCGAGTTCTCTCAAGCGCCTGGGTATTCTCTACCTGACCACCTGTGTCGGTTTGGGGTACGATTTCGTGTTACCTGATGCTTAGAGGCTTTTCCTGGAAGCAGGGCATTTATCACTTCAGCACCGTGGTGCCTCGTCGTCACGCCTCAGTGTAAAGTGCACCGGATTTGCCTGGCGCACACACCTACACGCTTAAACCGGGACAACCGTCGCCCGGCCGATATAGCCTTCTCCGTCCCCCTTCGCAGTAACACCAAGTACAGGAATATTAACCTGTTTCCCATCGACTACGCCTTTCGGCCTCGCCTTAGGGGTCGACTCACCCTGCTCCGATTAACGTTGAACAGGAACCCTTGGTCTTCCGGCGACAAGGTTTTTCACCTTGTTTATCGTTACTTATGTCAGCATTCGCACTTCTGATACCTCCAGCATGCCTCACAGCACACCTTCGACGGCTTACAGAACGCTCCCCTACCCAGCAACACATAGTGTCGCTGCCGCAGCTTCGGTGCATGGTTTAGCCCCGTTACATCTTCCGCGCAGGCCGACTCGACCAGTGAGCTATTACGCTTTCTTTAAATGATGGCTGCTTCTAAGCCAACATCCTGGCTGTCTGTGCCTTCCCACATCGTTTCCCACTTAACCATGACTTTGGGACCTTAGCTGGCGGTCTGGGTTGTTTCCCTCTTCACGACGGACGTTAGCACCCGCCGTGTGTCTCCCGTGATAACATTCTCCGGTATTCGCAGTTTGCATCGGGTTGGTAAGCCGGGATGGCCCCCTAGCCGAAACAGTGCTCTACCCCCGGAGATGAGTTCACGAGGCGCTACCTAAATAGCTTTCGGGGAGAACCAGCTATCTCCCGGTTTGATTGGCCTTTCACCCCCAGCCACAGGTCATCCGCTAATTTTTCAACATTAGTCGGTTCGGTCCTCCAGTTAGTGTTACCCAACCTTCAACCTGCCCATGGCTAGATCACCGGGTTTCGGGTCTATACCCTGCAACTTAACGCCCAGTTAAGACTCGGTTTCCCTGCGGCTCCCCTATACGGTTAACCTTGCTACAGAATATAAGTCGCTGACCCATTATACAAAAGGTACGCAGTCACACCACGAAGGTGCTCCCACTGCTTGTACGTACACGGTTTCAGGTTCTGTTTCACTCCCCTCGCCGGGGTTCTTTTCGCCTTTCCCTCACGGTACTGGTTCACTATCGGTCAGTCAGGAGTATTTAGCCTTGGAGGATGGTCCCCCCATATTCAGACAGGATACCACGTGTCCCGCCTTACTCATCGAACTCACAGCCTGTGCACCTTTGTGTACGGGAGTATCACCCTGTACCCTGCGACTTTCCAGACGCTTCCACTGATGCACAAGCTGATGCAGGTTCTGGGCTCCTCCCCGTTCGCTCGCCGCTACTGGGGGAATCTCGGTTGATTTCTTTTCCTCGGGGTACTTAGATGTTTCAGTTCCCCCGGTTCGCCTCATGCCGCTATGGATTCACTGCATGATAGTGTGACGAGTCACACTGGGTTTCCCCATTCGGGTATCGCCGGTTGTAGCGGTTCATATCACCTTACCGGCGCTTATCGCAGATTAGCACGCCCTTCATCGCCTCTGACTGCCAGGGCATCCACCGTGTACGCTTGGTCGCTTAACCTCACAACCCACAGGCGTTTTGCGCTTGCGTGTTATGAGCTTTTGAGAGACCCGAACGCATCGTGCTGTGTTCCTTATTACGGAGGAACACGACGTGCGTCGTTTCAAATTTTCAGCTTGTTCCGGATTGTTAAAGAGCAAATATCTCAAACGTGACCCTGAGGCCAGTTTTGAGATACTTTGTGGAGACACCTTTCACCTGTCACCAAGCAAGTGGCGTCCCCTAGGGGATTCGAACCCCTGTTGCCGCCGTGAAAGGGCGGAGTCCTAACCGCTAGACGAAGGGGACACGTACGTGTGTCTCGGCTTCGCAGCCGTCTTGCTTCTTCAGCTTTCTATCAGACAATCTGTGTGAGCACTGCGCACGAAGGTATCTTCAGGTAAGGAGGTGATCCAACCGCAGGTTCCCCTACGGTTACCTTGTTACGACTTCACCCCAGTCATGAATCACAAAGTGGTAAGCGCCCTCCGAAGGTTAAGCTACCTACTTCTTTTGCAACCCACTCCCATGGTGTGACGGGCGGTGTGTACAAGGCCCGGGAACGTATTCACCGTGGCATTCTGATCCACGATTACTAGCGATTCCGACTTCACGGAGTCGAGTTGCAGACTCCGATCCGGACTACGACGCACTTTATGAGGTCCGCTTGCTCTCGCGAGGTCGCTTCTCTTTGTATGCGCCATTGTAGCACGTGTGTAGCCCTACTCGTAAGGGCCATGATGACTTGACGTCATCCCCACCTTCCTCCGGTTTATCACCGGCAGTCTCCTTTGAGTTCCCGACCGAATCGCTGGCAACAAAGGATAAGGGTTGCGCTCGTTGCGGGACTTAACCCAACATTTCACAACACGAGCTGACGACAGCCATGCAGCACCTGTCTCAGCGTTCCCGAAGGCACCAAGGCATCTCTGCCAAGTTCGCTGGATGTCAAGAGTAGGTAAGGTTCTTCGCGTTGCATCGAATTAAACCACATGCTCCACCGCTTGTGCGGGCCCCCGTCAATTCATTTGAGTTTTAACCTTGCGGCCGTACTCCCCAGGCGGTCGACTTAACGCGTTAGCTCCGGAAGCCACTCCTCAAGGGAACAACCTCCAAGTCGACATCGTTTACGGCGTGGACTACCAGGGTATCTAATCCTGTTTGCTCCCCACGCTTTCGCACCTGAGCGTCAGTCTTCGTCCAGGGGGCCGCCTTCGCCACCGGTATTCCTCCAGATCTCTACGCATTTCACCGCTACACCTGGAATTCTACCCCCTCTACGAGACTCAAGCCTGCCAGTTTCAAATGCAGTTCCCAGGTTAAGCCCGGGGATTTCACATCTGACTTAACAGACCGCCTGCGTGCGCTTTACGCCCAGTAATTCCGATTAACGCTTGCACCCTCCGTATTACCGCGGCTGCTGGCACGGAGTTAGCCGGTGCTTCTTCTGCGGGTAACGTCAATTGATGAGGTTATTAACCTCACCACCTTCCTCCCCGCTGAAAGTACTTTACAACCCGAAGGCCTTCTTCATACACGCGGCATGGCTGCATCAGGCTTGCGCCCATTGTGCAATATTCCCCACTGCTGCCTCCCGTAGGAGTCTGGACCGTGTCTCAGTTCCAGTGTGGCTGGTCATCCTCTCAGACCAGCTAGGGATCGTCGCCTAGGTGGGCCGTTACCCCGCCTACAAGCTAATCCCATCTGGGCACATCCGATGGTGTGAGGCCCGGAGGTCCCCCACTTTGGTCTTGCGACGTTATGCGGTATTAGCTACCGTTTCCAGTAGTTATCCCCCTCCATCGGGCAGTTTCCCAGACATTACTCACCCGTCCGCCACTCGTCACCCGAGGAGCAAGCTCCTCTGTGCTACCGTCCGACTTGCATGTGTTAGGCCTGCCGCCAGCGTTCAATCTGAGCCATGATCAAACTCTTCAATTTAAAGTTTGATTTGCTGCAACCAGTGCAGCGATGCTCAAGGAAAACGTCGTAATGAATTTCAATACGTGTTCACTCTTAAGACTTGATATTTTTTACGTCCGGAGACGCGGATATCAATCCTGCGAGTGCCCACACAGATTGTCTGATAAATTGTTAAAGAGCAGTGCAACCAGCGGGTTAACCGTCTGTTGCGAGGTGGCGTATATTACGCTTTCCTCCTTCAGAGTCAACCTCTTTTTGAGAAGTTTTTCTCCGGCGAAAACTCCGGGGAGTTCTCTGCTGAACACCGCATTCCGTAAGCCGTTGTGCCGTGTCAGTGGAGGCGCATTATAGGGCGTTCTTTCTGGGTGACAAGCATTAATTATAAAAAAATGACTGAGCGATTCATTTTTAAACGAACGGGGTAAAAAGCAACACATCCTGCGTAAATAACGCACGGAAATCACCACATATCGGTTGAAAGAGGCGTATTGTGCATTTCTGCCAATGCTATTCTTTTTTATATTCTTTGCCGAAGACATTACGAAGGACGCTCAATGATTAAATCCGCGCGCAGTATGGCCGGTCTGCCATGGATTGCCGCTATGGCCTTCTTTATGCAGTCACTGGATGCCACGATACTCAATACCGCGCTGCCCGCGATCGCTACCAGCCTTGAACGTTCCCCGCTAGCCATGCAGTCCGCCGTTATCAGCTACACCTTAACTGTTGCCATGCTTATTCCGGTTAGTGGATGGCTTGCAGACCGCTTTGGCACACGCAAGATCTTTATTATTGCCGTTTCGCTGTTTACGCTGGGTTCACTTGCCTGTGCCTTATCGCCTTCCTTATCAATACTGGTCACATCGCGCGTTATTCAGGGCGTGGGTGGCGCGATGATGATGCCCGTCGCGCGGCTGGCACTTCTGCGTGCCTATCCCCGTAGTGAACTCTTACCTATTCTCAACTTTGTCACCATGCCGGGATTAGTCGGACCGATACTGGGGCCGTTGCTGGGGGGAATCATGGTGACCTATGCCACCTGGCACTGGATCTTCCTGATAAACATTCCGATAGGTCTGCTCGGCATCGTCTATGCACGTAAATTCATGCCTGACTTCACGACACCAAAGCGCCGCTTCGACTTTCTGGGATTTTTATTGTTCGGCATTGGATTAGTGATGATCTCTACCGGCATAGAGCTGTTTGGTGAGCGTATTGTCTCACCCTGGCTTGCGGCAGGCGTTCTGACTGGCGGCGTTGTCTTGTTGCTCCTCTATATAGCCCATGCCCGGCGTCATCCCTCGCCGTTGATCAATCTGCCCATGTTTAAGACACGCACATTCTCGGTAGGCATCATTGGTAACATCGCTTCGCGGCTGGGCACTGGCTGCGTGCCGTTTTTGATGCCGCTGATGCTTCAGGTAGGATTTGGCTATTCTGCGATTCTGGCTGGCTGCATGATGGCCCCCACAGCCATTGGCTCCATTCTGGCTAAACAAAGCGTGACGCAATTACTGCGCTGGTTTGGCTATCGCCGCCTGTTAGTCAGTATTACGATGATCATTGGCGTGATGATCGCCAGCTTCTCGCTGCAGTCACCTTCTGAGGATATTGCGTTCTTATTAATTCCGCTCTTCCTGTTAGGTATGGCGATGTCCACCCAGTTTACGGCAATGAACACCATTACCCTGGCTGATTTGGATGACGACAATGCCAGTGGCGGCAACAGTGTACTCGCGGTGACACAGCAGCTCGCGATCAGCTTTGGGGTGGCCGTCAGTGCAGCCGTCCTGCGCTTTTATCAGGAATTTGATAGCACGACAGTAGAACAGTTCCATTCTACCTTCCTGACGATGGGCATCGTCACCGTCCTGTCAGCGCTGACGTTTACGATGCTGCGCAATGGCGACGGACGCAACCTGATTAAAAATCGCGATAAAAAGAAGAAAGCTTAAACCGATCCCCGCGGAACCAGTTCCGGCGTCAGTACCAGCGTCTGCTGGCTGACGTCGGGATTACTCAGACGATAAATCAACGTATCAATAGCCAGTTCACCCAGCTCATCTTTCGGTTGATGAATGGTGCTCAGCGGTGGCGACATATAGCGCGCCAGTTCCACGTCATCATATCCCATCACCGCCATATCCTGAGGAATCTGCAAGCCGGCCTGATGCAGTGCATGGTAAACCCCAACCGCCATCGCGTCGTTGCTGGTAAAAACGGCATGCGGTGGGGTATCCAGCGCCAACAGTTCGAACATGGCGTTATAACCGCCCGCAAACTCAAAGTCACCGCTCACGACATAGTCTGGCGGGACCTCCAGACCGTTTTTCTGCATTGCCTGATGAAAACCTTCAAGGCGCATGCGCGCCGGGGTTTTATCAAGCGGCCCGGAAATACAGGCGATACGCGAATATCCGCTGTCAATCAGATGCTGTGTCGCCAGTTCCCCCCCCAACAGCGCGTTATCCTGAATGATATCGCCCCGCCCTTCGAAAGGCGCCCAGTCCATCATCACCATAGGAATAGAAGGATAACGATTCAGGATGTCCGCCGACGGTAAATGGCTTTCCGTGCACATAATCAGCAAACCATCGACCCGCTTTTGCAGCAAGGTTTCCAGGCTACGATTCATCCGGTCTTCGTCCCCGGCGGTATTGCACAGAATCAGGCTGTATCCACGCTCATAACAGCTGTCTTCAACACCACGTACCACTTCGGCATAAAAGGGGTTACTGCTGGCGGTCAGTAGCATGCCGATCGTATGGGTTTGGTTAAGCTTGAGGCTACGAGCCAGTGCCGACGGCGCATAGTTCAGATCGCGAATTGCCTGTTCGATTTTTTCACGTACACCATCGCTCACAAAACGATTCTTGTTGATGACGTGTGAAACCGTTGAGGTGGAGACGCCCGCCAGCCGGGCGACATCTTTCATCGTAGCCAAGCGCTTAACCCTGTTGCTGTAAAAAGTCGTCGATCTCGGCACGCCAGGGTACAGAGGGCTGTGCTCCCGAACGGGTTACCGCAATTGCCGCAGCAGCGTGCGCAAAGCGAACGGCATCCAGCATGGCCTTGCCTTCAAGACGTGCTGTGATAAACGCGCCGTTAAACGTATCACCCGCCGCAATCGTATCTACGGCTTTCACGTCAAAACCCGCAACACGTTGCCCCTGGCCCTTTTCACTCAGCCAGACGCCACGGCGTCCCAGGGTGATCAAGACAGTGGGGATGCCTTTATTATGTAACGCAGCCGCCGCACGCGCAGCGTCCTCATCATTTCTGACGGCAATTCCTGTCAGGATTTCAGCCTCAGTCTCGTTTGGCGTAATCACGTCAACCAGCGCTAACAGACTGTCCGGCAGAGCCGTTGCTGGCGCAGGATTCAAAATGACCTGCGTCTGATGCTGTCGGGCAAGGGTTGCCGCCGCTACAACGCTGTCCAGTGGTGATTCAAGCTGCATCAGTAATGCGTCAGCCCCGGCGATAACCTGCTGGTGACGCGCGACGTAGGCTGGCGTTAACGCGGCATTAGCACCGGAATAGATGCCTATATTATTTTCGCCTTCGCCATTGACGAAGATCATCGCAACGCCCGTCGATTCACCCTCAATGACCTCTACCGGCTGGGTATCAATCTTATCCTGCGCGAGTTGCTGACAGACACGTTCACCAATGTCATCGGCACCGACACAAGCAATAAAGGCAATATCAGCGCCCGCACGGCCGGCCGCAACCGCCTGATTGGCGCCTTTACCACCAAACGCAATCTGATATTTTTGCCCGATCACCGTTTCGCCGGGACGGGGAAAGTGTGCCAGATTAAGGATATGGTCAGCATTGATGCTGCCGAGAACGGCCAGTTTTGCGTGTTTGCTCATTGGGAGAGTCCGAAATAAGTGCGCCACCGATGGGTGGCGCAGTGCCCTGCTTTTCTTTGATTTATTTAGTAACCAGTTTCAAATCAACTGGATAAACTGCCTGCACTTTTTCGCCTTTCAGCACTTTATCAGCAGTCTGAACGCCGATCATGCCAATTTTCTCTGGCATCTGAGCAACGGTCGCCGCCAGCTTACCGCCTTCAACGGCTTTCACACCATCTGGCGTGCCGTCAAAGCCCACCACCAGCACATCGGTCTTGCCAGCAGTCTGCAGTGCACGCAGGGCACCCAGTGCCATTTCGTCGTTCTGGGCAAATACCGCCTGCACATCTGGATGCGCCTGCAACAGGTTCTGCATCACGTTCAGGCCTTTAGTACGGTCAAAGTCAGCAGGCTGGCTGGCCAGAACTTTGAACTTGTGTGCATCAACGGCTTTCTGGAAGCCTTCGCCACGTTCACGGGCTGCTGAAGTTCCCGCGATCCCTTCTAATTCGATGATTTTCGCGCCATCACCCAGTTTACGGGCAATAAAGTCACCTGCCATTTTTCCGCCGAAGCGGTTATCAGATGCAACATGGCTTACCACGGTACCCTGAGCCGCCACGCGATCCAGCGTGATAACAGGGATTTTTGCCTGGTTAGCCAGCTTGATGGCATTGCCTACAGAGTCAGAATCGGTTGGGTTGATCAGCAGTGCTTTGGTGCCGCGAACCGTCAGATCCTGCACGTTAGCCAGTTCTTTCGCAGGGTTGTTCTGTGAATCCAGCACGACCAGGTTGTAACCCAGTTTATCCGCTTCTTTTTGCGCGCCGTCTTTCAGGGACACAAAGAACGGGTTATTCAGCGTAGAGATAACAAGGGCAATGGTATCTTTCGCCATTGCGCTGGCGCTGAGGGTTGCGCCAAGAATGACAGCGAGTGCAGTTAACTTTTTCATCATTTTATCCTGTATAAGAGTCTGAGTTATTTGCTGCTTTTATTATCCACCAGCACCGCCAGCAGAATAACGACTGCTTTGACGATCATCTGGTAGTAGGAAGATACACCCATCAGATTTAATCCATTGTTTAAAAAGCCAAGGATTAATGCGCCAATTAAGGTGCCAACGACGCGGCCTTTACCGCCTGCCAGACTCGTTCCGCCCAGCACGACAGCCGCGATAGCGTCCAGTTCATAGCCTGTACCCGCTGTTGGCTGGGCAGAAGACAGACGCGCCACTTCAATCGATCCCGCCAGCGCGGCCAGCATGCCAGACAGTGAGTAAACAATAACTTTCACACGGTTAACGTTGATGCCGGAGAGACGCGTGGCCGCCTCATTACCGCCCAACGCATAAATATAGCGACCTAGGCGCGTGTGATGCAGCATGTACCAGGCGGCGACAAACACCAGCGCCATCAGCCAGACCGGGGTTGGAATACCCAGCGGACGACCAATACCAATCCAGCCAAACAGATCGGCATTATCGTTAAAACCGGTATTGACCGGACTGCCGTTGGTATAAACCATGGTGACGCCGCGCAGCAGTAACATCATGACCAGCGTAGCGATAAACGCCTGCACCTTGCCCCGCGCCACGATGGTTCCCGTGACCGCACCAATCGCCGCGCCCAGCACCAGGGAGGCTGCAACAGCAACAAAGGCATTCACCTCCATGCCCACCAGCGAGGCGGCCACCGCGCCCGTCAGCGCCAGCAGCGAGCCGACGGAAAGATCGATGCCGGACGTTAAAATGACCAGGGTCATTCCCACGGCCATGATGGCATTGACCGACGTCTGCTGAAGAATGTTGAACAGGTTGGCCACAGTAAAGAAATTCGGGCTCTGGCTCGCCACAACAGCAATCAACACAATCAGCGCAATCAGCGATTTTTGCTCAAGTAGCCAGGCTTTGCTGAACCAGCGACGGTTAGATGGAACGGTTTGGGTGGTCATACAACTAAATCCTCACTGTGTTGCTTACCGACGGCTGCTGCCATCAGGCTTTCCTGGGTAGCTTCTTCACGGCTAAATTCGCCGCTTAAACGGCCTTCATGCATCACGACAATGCGGTCACTCATGCCCAGCACCTCTGGCATTTCTGACGACACCAGGATGATGCTCAGCCCTTCAGCTTTGAACTGATTAATCAGCTGATAGATCTCTTTTTTTGCCCCGACGTCCACGCCGCGCGTCGGTTCGTCAAGAATCAACACGTTTGGGCGCGTCATCAATCCACGGGCTATCGCCACCTTCTGCTGATTCCCGCCCGATAACAGGCCAATCGGCTGCTCCATCGACGGCGTTTTCACGTTAAATAAGCGAATGAAATCTTTTACAGCGAGCTGCTCTTCCGCATGGCGCAGTCTGCCAGCCGGGTGACTGAAATAGCGTAAGGCGGTAAGCGACATGTTTTCTTTGACTGACATGCCTAACACCAGGCCATCGCGCTTGCGATCTTCGGAGATATAAACGATGCCGTTAGCCAGGCCATCCTGAGGAGAACGGATCACGACTTCACGTCCACTCAGCCAGACCTGCCCCCCGGTACGGGGCAAGGCACCATACAAAATTTTCATTAACTCTGTCCGGCCTGCGCCCATCAGGCCCGATACGCCGAGAATTTCGCCTTTACGTAAGGTAAAGCTGACGTCATCCACGCCAGGGCCGCTGAGGTTCTGAACCTTAAGACGAATTTCGCCGGGCGCCTCATCCAGATGGGGATACTGATCTTCTAATTTGCGCCCCACCATCATTTCGATCAGGCTCTCTTCGCTCATCTCGGCGACCGGACGCTCTGCAATAAATTGCCCGTCACGGAAGACCGTCACGTCATCACAAATCTCAAAAATTTCTTTCATACGATGAGAGATATAAACGATGCCGCATCCTTGCGCCTTCAGTTCATTGATCACCCGGAACAAGGACAATGTTTCGGTATCCGTCAGCGCATCCGTGGGCTCATCCATAATGATGACTTTCGATTCAAAGCTCAGAACCTTGGCAATTTCGACCATTTGTTGATCGCCGATGGATAAATCGCCCACCAGCTTGTGACTGCTAAAACGCAGATTCAGGCGTTTCAGGAGCGCATCCGCCTCGGCATACATCCGCTTCCAGTTAATGCGACCAAAACCATTAACGAATTCACGCCCAAGAAAGATGTTTTCTGCCACAGTCAACTGCGGGATCAGGTTGAGCTCCTGATGGATAATGCCGATACCGGCTTCCTGCGAGGCTTTCGGTCCACTGAAGGTGGTTTCTTCGCCCAGCCACTGCAGTGATCCGGCATCACGGGTATAAATCCCGGTCAGCACCTTCATCATGGTGGACTTGCCGGCGCCATTCTCACCGACTAATGCCATAACGCGTCCTGCCCAGACGGACAGCGACGCGCCATTTAATGCTTTCACGCCCGGAAACGCTTTTTCGATGCCTTTGAGCTGCAGTAACGGTTGCATAACGGCCTCAGAAGGTCACACCGGCACTCAGGATGACATTCGCATACGGAGAGCACTCTCCGCTGCGAATGACCGCCTGGCTACGTTGTGTTTGTTGTTTAAACTGTTCATGACTGATGTAGCGGATGGTAATGCGATTTCCCTGGTGCTGTTGCAATGCGTCGAGCACGGCGATCAGTTCGCTATGGAGCTGCGGATTGTGTTGCTTAATTTCTTCCGCGATAAAGGCGCTTTCCACCTGCATCTCATGCGTTACCGCTTCCACCACCTGCATGAAGCCTGGCGTACCCGGTATCAGTGCCAGATCGATACGCTGCGTTTCTGCCGGAATGGGCAACCCCGCATCAGCGATCGTTAACGTATCTGTATGGCCCAGGCGGGCGATAACGTAAGAGAGTTCAGCGTTTAACAGGCGACCTTTTTTCATTTTTCCACTCCAGAGCGAAACGTTTCGCTTTCTGGAGTGTATAAAAAGAAGGTTACAATTCAACCACTGGAGAAGAAATTTGTGATCGCTATCGAAACGTTTCGATATTGCCGGAGAGAATTTGAGTTAGGTACTGTTCTGAAAGGAAAACCGGACCGTCAATACGGTCCGGTCACGGGTGATTAAGGGAGCTTCTTAACCTGTTTCACATCCAGTTCAATGCTGTTGAAATCTTTATCCAGTTCACCTGTCAGCTCAACCCGATCTTTCGGTGAAACCGTGACGCCATTCCAGCGCTTATGGTCGATCTCGACCGTCATTGTGCCGCTTTCATCGCGGAACAAATAATCTTCGTTACCCGTTTGTTTTTCAAGCTGACCCCTTACGGTAATCCAGCTGTCATCTTTCATCGCTTCAGCCTGCTTCACCGTCACGACGCTGGTGTGATCGGCGTGAAAACCACCCTGCTGCGTGTGTGCTGCCGGTGCAGGCGCATTCGGGTCAACAAAACCGCCTTGTTGTGCCGCCAGTACAGGCGCAGACGCTAACAGTGTTACAGCGATAAGTGCAGCATACTTTTTCATTTCGTCACCTCTTGTCTGTGAATCCGTTCTTTCAGTGACAGCAGTAAACCACACAGTTCTTAACAGGATCTTAAGGGGAAAATATCCTCTTTTTTTAGCCAGACTCGCTGTACAACCGCCATTTCGCTTCGTATAAATCGCTTATTAAAAGGGAGAGACGATGCGCATTTTACTGATTGAGGACGATCGCCTGATCGGCGACGGCATTAAGGCTGGACTCAGCAAACTGGGGTTTAGCGTCGACTGGTTTGTCTCAGGCGAGGCCGGATTTCAGGCCCTGAATGCCGCCCCGTGGGATGCGGTTGTGCTTGATCTGTCCCTGCCGGAGCGTGACGGGCTGGACATTCTGCGCCAGTGGCGTCAGCAGGGGTACGATGTCCCGGTACTCATTCTGACGGCGCGCGATGCACTCGACCAACGGGTTGAAGGATTACAGATGGGCGCGGACGATTATCTGTGCAAACCCTTTGCGCTGACCGAAGTCGCCGCGCGTTTACAGGCACTGATTCGACGACGCCACGGGCAACTGCAACCCGAACTGCGTCACGGCGATGTCGTATTGATCCCCGGTAACCTCAGCGTGGTACAAAACGGGGCCAGCGTTGAACTAAAAAGCCGCGAGATGGCGCTGCTGGAACTGTTTATGCGTAACCCGGGGCGCGTGCTGACGCGCAGCCAGTTAGAAGAAAAACTTTACACCTGGGATACCGAGGTTTCGAGTAATGCGGTTGAGGTGCATATTCATCATCTGCGCAGGAAATTAGGCCAACGCTTTATTCGCACGATTCACGGCGTGGGCTATACGCTGGGGGAAAGCGAATGCGATCGATGAGCTTATTCCTGCGTCTGGGCATTGGCCTGATGTTGATACTCGGCATCTGCTGGGGAGCGGCCACGCTGAGCGCTCGCTACCAGACGCGCGAAACGATCAATGAGCTGTTTGATACGCAGCAACTGTTACTTGCAAAGCGCCTGCTGACGCTGAATTTCACCTCAGTGAACGAAACCTCGCTTCCCAGGAGTAAAAAAATACTGCCCCATAACCGGGGCGAACAGGATGATGATGCGCTGGCCTTTGCCGTCTTTACGCGTGATGGGAAACCGGTCCTCAACGATGGCGATAACGGCAAAGATCTTCTCTTTAATGCCGATCATCAGGGCTTTCTGAATGGTCAGCTCAGGGACGATGACGATCCCTGGCGGTTAGTCTGGCTGACCACGCCCGATCAACGCTACCGCGTAGTAGTGGGTCAGGAATGGGAATACCGGGATGACATGGCCAACGATATCGTGAAGACCAGCACGCTGCCCTGGCTGATTTCACTCCCCTTTATGCTGCTGATGTTAACGGGCCTGGTCTGGTATGAACTCCGCCCGCTAAAAAAGCTCAGCCAGCAACTGGCTCAACGCGCACCTGATGATGATGCGCCTTTACAGGCTGACCGCGTGCCGAAAGAGGTGCGCCCGGTCATTGACGCGCTGAATGGACTGTTTGGTCGAATTCATACGATGGTGCAGCGGGAACGCCGCTTCACGTCCGATGCGGCGCACGAATTACGCAGTCCGCTGGCGGCCCTGCAGGTACAAAGCGAGGTCATCCAACTGGCCGCCGATGACGAGGCAATGCGCACGCATGCACTTCAGCAGTTGGATGCGGGCATTGTCCGGGCGACACGTCTGGTGGATCAGTTACTGACGCTGTCGCGTATTGAAGCAGAGGATGCCCGTAACGCGTTCCAGCCCGTCATGCTGAAGAAAGTGGCGCAGGAAACCCTGACCTCACAGCTGCCGCTGGCAGAGAAAAGTGATATCCGGTTGCGCTTCAATGCTGAAGCCGATCCGGTCATTTCGGGACATCCCTTGCTGCTGTCTTTGCTGATAAGGAATCTGCTTGATAACGCCATTCGTTATACACCGCCAGGCAGCAACGTGGATCTGATTCTTCAGTCAGGAAGATTGCGAGTGGAAGATAACGGCAACCGTTTATCACCCGATGCGCTACAACGACTGGGTGAGCGTTTCTGGCGTCCGCCAGGGCAGGAGAAAAGCGGCAGTGGATTAGGTTTATCCATTGTGCGCAATATTGCCCAGTTACATGGCATGACGCTGCACTTCAGTCAGCTTCCGGAAGGCGGGCTGTGCGTCAGCCTGAGCTGGTAAAAAAAGCGCCTGACAGGCAGGCGCACGCTGTTAAATCTCGACCTGGGTACCCAGTTCAATCACCCGGTTGGGCGGAATCTCAAACTGATCGGGCGCACGTAGCGCATTGCGCTGTAGCGTCATGAACAGCTTGCCGCGCAGTCGCAGATACCATGGCCGTTTGCCGATAATCAGCGACTCATGAGACATAAAGAATGAGGTCTCCATCATGCGGCAGTTCAGTCCCTCCAGCCCACAACGATGGAAAATCTCCTCTACGTTTGGCGTTTCACGCCAGCCGTAACTGGCTACCACACGCCAGAAGGTCGGCGACAACTGTTCGATAGTCACGCGTCTGACGTTATGCACATAGGGCGCGTCTTCTGTGCGCAGTGTTAATAACACCACGCGTTCGTGCAGCACCTTATTGTGCTTAAGGTTATGCAGCATGGCAAAAGGGATCACATTTAGTGCGCGTGACATATAAACCGCCGTTCCGGGCACGCGCACAGGCGGCGATTTTTCCAGAGAAGCAATCATTGCCTCCAGAGAGTTGCCGTGTTCATGCATACGACGCAGCAAACGGAAGCGTTCACTCTTCCATGTCGTCATCACGATAAACATCATCAATGCCAGAGTCAGCGGCAGCCAGCCACCGGAGAAAATCTTGATCAGGTTGGCCGAGAACAGGGATACGTCAATGCACAGCATGGCAATCAAAATCAGTCCAACCAGATAGCGATTCCAGTGCCAGTTCATTATCGCGACGGTCGCGCAAAGCACAGAGGTCAGCACCATTGTGCCCGTGACCGCAATCCCGTACGCCGCAGCAAGATTACTCGAATGCTCAAAACCAATAATCACAATCACCACAGAGAAATAGAGCAGCCAGTTAATGATTGGGATATAGATCTGGCCTGACTCTTTTTCTGAGGTATGAACAATGCGCATGGGCGGCAGATAGCCGAGACGCACGGCCTGTCGGGTTAACGAGAATACGCCGGAAATAACCGCCTGCGAGGCGATGACGGTGGCTAACGTTGCCAGAATCAACATGGGGACAAGCGCCCAGTCGGGTGCCAGCAGGAAAAACGGGTTTTTGATCGCTTCCGGGTGTTTCAGCAACAGCGCACCCTGACCAAAATAGTTGAGCACCAGCGACGGCAGCACCACCACAAACCACGCCAGACGAATAGGAAACTTACCGAAGTGCCCCATGTCTGCATACAGCGCTTCAACGCCCGTAATCGCCAGCACAACGGCGCCAAGCGCAAAGAAGGACACCGATTTATATTCCACAAAGAAGTGCAGCGCCCAGTAAGGATTCAGCGCCTGGAGTACCTCAGGATTGTTGGCAATGCTTCGTGCGCCCAGTATTGCCAGCACGATAAACCACAGCAGCATGACCGGCGCAAACAGTTTACCGACAATCCCTGTACCGTGTTTCTGGATAATAAACAGCAGCGTAAGCACGGTGATTGCCAGCGGAACAATATAGCTGTCCAGGTTGGGCGCGGCGATTTCCAGCCCTTCAATCGCTGACAGGACGGAGACGGCTGGCGTAATCACCACTTCGCCATAGAAGAAGCTGCCGCCAATCAGTCCCATAATTACCAGCGTTGCCGTTATGCGCCCGCCCGTATGTCGGCCCGCCAACGACATCAGCGTCAGAATACCGCCTTCTCCGGCATTATCAGCACGCATAACGTAGCTGATGTATTTCAACGAGACCACCAGCACCAGCAGCCAGAAAATCAGCGAAAGAAAGCCAAAGACGGCATCCCGTTCAACGCCAAAACCAAACTGTCCCGAAAGACATTCGCGTAAGGTATAAAGCGGGCTGGTACCGATATCGCCATAGACGACCCCAATAGCCGCCAGCGTTAATCCGCCTAGTGAGTGCTTATTATCAGAGCTCATAAAATGATCTTTTGTTAGATTCTGAGAGGCGCTCAAGCCATCAAAAAGCGCACAGTATGCACGTATTCACGAAAATTTATACTCCGCCGTCAGGGTTACAGGCGGTCATCCCCTGATTTCTTGCGTTCTTATTAACATTAAAAGCCGCGCTATCGAACCTTATGAAACAAAAAAGCTGACATCGATTAACGCTTTCGCGCATCATACCCTATAGAGTATTGCGTTCGCTAAAACGCTGCGGCTCGACGATCGTAAGGACATAGATGTGATTATGGCTCAACCCCATCTTTTGGCAGAAAGAATTTCTCGGCTCAGCAATGCGTTAGAAAAAGGTTTGTATGAGCGACATCATGCCATTCGCCTTTGCCTGCTGGCCGCACTTAGCGGCGAAAGCGTTTTTTTACTTGGCCCGCCAGGTATTGCAAAAAGCCTGATTGCCCGCCGACTGAAATGCGCCTTTCAACATGCCCGTGCCTTTGAATATTTGATGACCCGCTTCTCCACACCGGAAGAAGTCTTTGGTCCCCTTTCCATCCAGGCATTGAAAGATGAAGGCCGCTATCAGAGGCTGACCAAAGGTTATTTACCGGACGCTGAAATCGTTTTTCTGGATGAGATCTGGAAAGCCGGCCCGGCCATCCTGAATACGCTGCTCACCGCCATCAACGAACGCCGCTTTCGCAATGGCGATAGCGAAGAAAAAATTCCGATGCGCCTGCTGGTCACCGCCTCGAATGAGTTACCGGAAGCCGACAGCGGACTGGAAGCCCTGTATGACCGTATGTTGATCCGCCTGTGGCTGGACAACGTGCATGAAAAACAAAACTTCCGCAGCATGCTGACCCACCAGCAGGATGAAAATGACAATCCGGTAGCCGAGTCGCTGCGCATCAGTGACGAAGAATATGTGCAATGGCAGCAAGGCATCAGTCAGGTTGCGTTGCCGGATAATGTCTTTGAACTGATTTACCAGCTACGTCAGCACCTGGAGAAGCTACCAGAGGCACCCTACATTTCCGATCGCCGCTGGAAAAAAGCCATTCACCTGTTGCAGGCCAGCGCTTTTTACAGTGGCCGCAATGCGATAGCGCCCCTCGATCTGATCCTGCTTAAGGACTGCCTGTGGCACGACGTCGCATCGATGAAAATTCTGGACAGTGAAATCGATCAGTTGATGACGCAGCACGCCTGGCAACAGCAAACGATCCTGCTGAAACTCCAGCAGCTCAAAGCGCGTCGGCTGGCGTTGCAACAGCAGCAAAGCGTCGCTGCTGCAATTACGCTGGAAAAACACAGCGGTATGTTTAGCCGTAAACCCCATTACGATTTGCCCGAAAGCTTTACCGAGGCACAGTTAACCCTGATGTTGCAGAAACCCCTTGTGCTGCACGACATGCAGGTGACGCATTTGGTGATCGAGCGCGAAGCGCTGGATCACTGGCTGCAAAAAGGTGGTGATGTGCGCGGTAAATTAAATGGCATCGGTTTTGCGCAGACGCTGGATTTGCTGGTGGATGCGCAGCACTGCCTGGCGATACGCGACGTCAGTTTGCAAACCGCCAGGCTGACATTGCCGGGTGCCAGCAGCGCCGATGCCTTGCCGCAGGAAATCAGCGACGCGCTGGATGAACTTGACGGCCAGTTGCGTCAACAGCGTCACCTTTTCAGCCAGCAGCAACGTTGCCTGTTTATCAGCGATGACTGGCTGGCACGCGTCGAAACCAGCCTGCAGGATGTGGCGGAACAGCTCAAACAGGCGCGTAAATGATCTCACTGGAGACGCTGAGTACATTGCTGTCAATCGGCGAAACGGACCTGATTGAAGAGCTTATTCTGGCCTTACTCGCGTCTCCACAGCTGGCGCTTTTCTTTGAAAAATTCCCCGGTATGAAGAAGGCGCTGCTACGTGACGTCCCTCGCTGGAAAGCCGAGATTGACGCCGAACTCAAAGCCACGCCCGTTCCCGACATGCTGGCGGAAGAATTTCAGCTGTTTCAGCGTATTCAGTTACTCAGCGATCGTGAATTTAGCCAGCAGCTTGATGAAACGCTTGCTCACCTCGAACGCCTGACATCCCCTTTCTTAGAGGAAGCTCGACGGCTGCTGCTGCATAACGATCCCGGTAATCTCAGCACCGCACAACATACCTTATTCCTGCAACGCTGGCGGCTCAGCCTCACACTGCAAACGCTCACGCTGAATGAACAACTCCTTGAGCAGCAGCGTGAACGTCTGATGGCAGAGTTGCAGCAACGTATGGCACTGAGCGGGCAGCTGGCGCCGGTACTGGCGGATGATGACGAAGCCGCAGCCGGACGCTTGTGGGATATGGGCAAAGCCCCGCTCCAGCACGGCGATTACCAGTTGATGCTGCAATATGGGGATTTTCTTGCGCAGCAGCCTGAATTAATGAAGCTGGCTCAGCAACTGGGCCGCAGCCGGGAAGCAAAGTCGGTGCCTTCACAGGATGCCCCGCTGGAAACATTCCATCATCTGGTACGCGAACCGGATGCCGTGCCGGAAGAAGTCAGCGGCATTCATCAGAGCGATGATGTGCTGCGTTTATTACCGCCTGAGCTTGCGGCATTAAGCGTCAGTGAACTGGAACTTGAGTTTTACCGCCGCCTGGTAGAGAAGCGATTACTTACTTACAAACTTCAGGGTGACGCCTGGCACGAAAAGATCACTCAGCGTCCGGTCAGCCACCAGCAGCATGAAGAACAGCCACGTGGCCCCTTTATCGTTTGTGTCGATACGTCCGGCTCGATGGGCGGTTTCAATGAGCGATGTGCAAAAGCCTTTTGCCTGGCCCTTCTCAAGATTGCGCTGGCCGATCGGCGGCGCTGTTACATCATGTTATTCGCGCATGACGTAATTGGTTACGAATTAACGGGCGATGACGGACTGGAGCAGGCCATTCGTTTTCTCAGCCAGCGTTTTCGCGGTGGCACCGACCTGGCAGCCTGCCTTTCCGCCGTCATTGCCCGCATGGAAGGGCCGCAATGGCAGGATGCGGATGCCGTCATCGTGTCTGATTTTATCGCGCAACGCCTGCCAGATGAGGTTGTGCGCAGCGTTAAACATCGCCAGCAACAGCAGCAGCAACGCTTTCACGCTGTCGCCATGTCTGCGCACGGAAAACCCGGCATCATGCGTATCTTTGACCATATCTGGCGTTTTGATACCGGCATAAAAAGCCGTTTATTGCGTCACTGGCGCCGTTAAGCCCTACGGCAGAAATCCCATTTTGCTTTATAGTAAATATCTGCAATTACTTATTCAGCAATCTGGAGTGTCCTGTGAACGCTGTTCAACACCATCATGATTTGCCAGCCCCAACCCGAACACCGCTGCTCTCTGGCCAAAACGTCGAACAAAAACGTGCCGAGCTCCTGGCTTATTTCAACCAGACCTGGGCGCTGTACGAGGATCTGTTTACCTGCCTCAACGATCAACGCGCCTGGTTTACAAAAGCGATACCGCTGCGTCATCCGCTGATCTTCTATTTCGGCCACACCGCCACCTTTTATATAAACAAGCTCATGGCAGGCCGCTACATCGACTCACGTATTGACGATCGCATCGAAGCGATGCTGGCAATAGGCGTCGATGAAATGAGCTGGGATGATCTTAATGACAGTCACTATGACTGGCCTTCAGTGGAAGCTGTACGCGATTATCGCGGCAGTGTGAAAGCACTGGTGACGCAGTTTATTGAAACGATGCCGCTGGAATTGCCTGTTAGCTGGGACAGTCCGGCCTGGGTTATTTTGATGGGCATTGAGCATGAACGTATTCATCTTGAAACATCCAGCGTACTGATTCGGCAGTTACCGGTTGAATGGGTAAAACCGCAACCACAATGGCCGGTCTGCAGCGAAGCGCGTCACGATCGCCAGTCCGTCCCGACAAACAGCCTGGTTTCTCAGCCAGGCGGACTGATTACGCTGGGTAAAACCGATGACACCTACGGCTGGGACAATGAATACGGCACGCAGCAGACAGAGCTGAAACCGTTTAAAGCCAGCAAAATGCTGGTCAGTAATGCCGAGTTTTATACCTTTATCGAAGCGGGCGGTTACCAGAACGATCGCTGGTGGGATGAAGAAGGGCTGGGCTGGCGTAAGTTTGCCAGGGCGACAATGCCGACCTTCTGGGTCGGCAACGCCGCGATGCCCGATCAGCTAAAACTGCGTTTGATGTGCGAAGAAGTGGCAATGCCATGGGACTGGCCTGCTGAGGTGAATCAGTTGGAAGCGGCCGCGTTTTGCCGCTGGAAAGCCGAGGAAACCGGAAAATCTGTGCAGTTGCCTTGCGAAGCAGAATGGTACCAGTTGCGTGAACAGGTTGAAGGCGACCAGCCAGACTGGGATCAGGCGCCGGGCAACATAAACCTGGCCTACTGGGCTTCATCCTGTCCTGTTGATCGCTTCCCACAGGGTGAGTTCTTTGACATCGTGGGGAACGTCTGGCAGTGGACGACTACGCCAACCAATGGCTTTGAGGGCTTCAAAGTTCATCCCCTTTACGATGATTTCTCGACACCTACCTTTGATGGTAAGCATTCACTTATTAAAGGTGGCAGTTGGATATCGACTGGCAATGAAGCCATTAAATCGTCACGTTATGCCTTCCGTCGCCACTTTTTCCAGCATGCCGGCTTCCGCTATGTCGTTTCTTCCCATCAGGAAACCATGGCGCTGAACCCTTATGAAACCGACAGCATGGTTTCACAATATCTCGATTTCCAATACGGCCCACGGTATTTCGGCGTTGATAACTATGCAGAAGCGCTGGTCACACTGGCGCTGCCGCACTGTAAGAACCGCGGAGAGGCACTGGATATCGGCTGCGCGACGGGCCGCGCGAGCTTTGAGCTGGCTCGTCACTTTGCGCATGTGACCGGCATGGATTACTCGGCACGCTTTATTGATGTCGCGTTACAGCTGACCACGGGTGAGGATTTCCGTTATGTCGTGCCGGAAGAAGGCGAGTTGGTTGAGTATCGTCAGGTAAGGCTTAAGGACTTTTCTGTTACCAGCGAACAGGCAAAGCGTATTCAGTTTATCCAGGGTGATGCCTGTAATATGAAACCCCAGCCTACACGTTACGATCTGGTCCTGGCATCAAATCTGATTGATCGCCTGCGCCAGCCGGCCCGGTTCCTTCATGATGTCACCCCCATGATCCGCTCGGGTGGCCTTCTGGTTCTGTCATCGCCATACACCTGGCTTGAAGAGTTTACGCCGAAGGAAAACTGGTTGGGCGGGGTAAGGGAAAATGGCGAAGCGCTGACGACCTTACAGGCGCTACAACGCCTGCTGGCGGCAGACTTTGAGCAAATCGGTTCGCCACAGGACGTGCCGTTTGTGATTCGTGAAACCGCCCGTAAGTTCCAGCACACGCTTGCCCAGGTCACGCTCTGGCGTAAGCGTTAACCCGTGGGCAGCGGCACGTGCCGCTGTCCGTTGGTTGCCAGGGCCGTTATTTTGCTGCACATTCTCCTCAGTTCATTGAAGAAAAACGATAACGAGGATGACAATGCCTGACCATCTGCAGCTGGATAATCTGGACCGGGGCATTCTGAATGCCCTGCTGGAAAATGCGCGAACCGCCTACGCCGAGCTGGCCAAACAGTTCAATGTCAGTCCGGGAACGATTCATGTACGCGTCGAAAAGATGAAGCAGGCGGGCATCATTCTGGGCACGCGGGTCGAGATCGACCCGCGTCAGCTGGGTTTTGATGTCTGCTGTTTTATCGGCATTATCCTGAAAAGCGCCCGTGATTACCCGGCAGCCCTCAGCAAGCTTGAAGCCCTGGATGAGGTCGTGGAAGCCTGGTACACCACCGGGCACTACAGTATTTTCATTAAAGTCATGTGTCGTTCTATCGATGCCCTGCAGCAGGTGTTAATCAATAAGATCCAGACCATCGACGAAATCCAGTCCACTGAGACACTGATCTCACTGCAAAATCCAATTATGCGAACCATCAAGCCCTGATCTTTCCACCGGCTTGTGCACAATCTTATCCTTTGACGATCAGCCGTCTGACAACGGCTGTATCGGGTTTATCTAACCTAATAACCTTGTTTTCCACAGGTGGATCACTGCTTGATCACAGCGTACAATACCGGCTTCACCTCAGGAGAGCACGATGGCCGACATTACGTTAATCAGTGGCAGCACCTTAGGCAGCGCCGAATATGTTGCCGAACATCTCGAAGAAAAACTGCAGGAAGCGGGCTTCTCTACGCAGATGCTGCATGGCCCTGAGCTGGGAGAGGTGCCGCAGGAAGGCATCTGGCTGGTGGTAAGTTCAACCCACGGCGCCGGTGAGTTACCTGACAATCTGCAACCTTTTTATGATGCTATTAATGAAAGCCGTCCCGATCTGTCTGCCGTCCGTTTTGGGGCTGTTGGCATTGGCAATCATGAGTACGATCTGTTTTGTGGCGCCATCCGCAATATTGATGCTCTGCTGATTGCCTGCGGCGCGCAGCGTATCGGTGAACGACTGGAAATCGACATTCTCGAACATGAGATCCCTGAAGATCCGGCTGAAGAATGGGTGATGACCTGGAAATCCGCGATCTGAGCGGGTGTGGGATCGTGAAATAATGACGATCCCCAGCAGATAATATTGTTTTTCGTCGGATCCTGCTGTTTGTTTTGTGGATAACTACCCTGCTTTTCTGCGTATAACCGGTAGTTATCCAAAGAACAACCGTAGTTTACTTTCTGAGCTGTGGATAAGGACCTGTTTTGATCCCAGCTTATACGGATCGGGATCACCGATCATTCACAGGTATCGATCCTCGCTACCAACTTGTTTCCTTTGAGGTTTCCGCAGATATCCACAAGGCATGGCGATCCTAATAAGAGATCTAACAGAGAGATCATATAAAGAATAAAGATCTTATCTTTTAAACCTGACGATCCCGCTGCTTTCGCCTCAGCCATAATTTCAGTAGAATCCACCGCCCAGAGAGAACGATCTCTGACTATTCATCAACGAGGTACCACTTCATGTTTTATCAAGATCCTTTTGACGTCATCGTTATTGGTGGTGGTCATGCGGGCACGGAAGCTGCCATGGCAGCAGCCCGAATGGGTCAGCAAACCCTGTTACTGACCCATAACATTGATACGCTGGGACAAATGTCCTGCAATCCGGCGATCGGTGGTATCGGCAAAGGACATTTGGTAAAGGAAGTGGATGCCTTAGGCGGTTTGATGGCCAGCGCGATCGACCAGGCCGGCATTCAGTTTAGGATACTAAACGCCAGTAAAGGCCCTGCTGTTCGGGCAACGCGTGCGCAGGCCGACCGCGTGCTTTACCGTCAGGCTGTGCGTACAGCACTGGAGAATCAGCCCAACCTGATGATCTTCCAGCAGGCCGTCGATGATCTCATCGTTGAAAACGATCGTGTCGTCGGTGCTGTGACGCAAATGGGCCTGAAGTTCCGTGCCAAAACCGTTGTGTTAACCGTGGGCACGTTCCTTGACGGGAAAATTCATATCGGGCTGGATAACTACAGCGGTGGACGCGCGGGTGATCCCCCTTCTATCCCGCTGGCGAAACGTCTGCGGGCGTTACCCTTACGTGTTAATCGTCTGAAAACCGGCACACCGCCGCGTATTGACGCACGTAGCATCGACTTCAGCGTGTTATCGCCGCAGCATGGCGACAACCCCATGCCTGTGTTTTCGTTCATGGGAAGCGCGTCACAGCATCCTCAGCAGGTTCCGTGCTGGATCACCTATACCAATGAAAAAACGCATGATGTGATCCGCAATAACCTCGATCGTAGCCCGATGTATGCCGGGATCATCGAAGGGATCGGCCCACGCTATTGCCCTTCGATTGAAGACAAAGTCATGCGCTTTGCCGATCGCAATTCGCATCAGATTTTCCTTGAGCCTGAAGGGCTGACCAGTAACGAGATCTACCCGAACGGTATCTCCACCAGCCTGCCATTCGATGTGCAGATGCAGATCGTACGTTCTATGCAGGGTATGGAAAATGCAAAAATCGTGCGCCCGGGCTATGCCATTGAGTATGATTTTTTTGACCCACGTGATCTGAAACCCACGCTGGAAAGCAAATTTATTGCCGGTCTGTTCTTTGCTGGCCAGATCAACGGCACCACCGGTTACGAAGAAGCGGCGGCCCAGGGCTTGCTGGCAGGCCTGAATGCGGCAAGACAGTCTGCTGATAAGGAAAGCTGGGCGCCGCGTCGTGACCAGGCCTATCTGGGCGTGCTGGTGGACGATCTTTGTACGCTCGGCACCAAAGAACCGTATCGCATGTTTACCTCGCGTGCTGAATACCGTTTGATGCTGCGTGAAGACAACGCCGATTTGCGTCTGACGGAAACGGGTCGCGAACTCGGTCTGGTGGACGATGCGCGCTGGGCGCGCTTTAACCAGAAGCTGGAAGCGATCGAGCAGGAGCGTCAGCGACTGCGTGATATTTGGGTCCATCCTAAATCCGCAAACATCGCCGACGTGAATACCGTAACCAGCGCACCGTTGACGAAAGAAGCCAGCGGTGAAGATTTGCTCCGTCGTCCTGAAATGACCTACCTGAAACTGATGACGCTGGAAGCATTTGGCCCGGCGTTAACCGATGAGCAGGCTGCTGAGCAGGTCGAAATCCAGGTGAAATACGAAGGTTATATTGCGCGCCAGCAGGAAGAGATTGAACGTCAGCTGCGTAACGAAAATACACTACTGCCTGCGACGCTGGATTATCGTCAGGTCAGCGGTCTGTCCAATGAAGTTATCGCCAAGCTGAACGATCATAAACCCACGTCAATTGGTCAGGCGTCACGCATTTCAGGCATTACGCCTGCGGCAATCTCGATTTTACTTATTTACCTGAAAAAACAAGGTCTGTTGCGCAAAAGCGCCTGATCTGAACCGGGGCGGGCTTACCCGCCCCCGCTGACTGGACTGATGCTGTGATCAACAAACTCACTTCGCTGCTGCAAGCGGCAAACATTTCTCTTACCGATCAACAAAAACAGCAACTGGTAGCCTACGTCGGGCTGCTGGATAAATGGAATAAAGCCTACAATCTGACGTCCGTACGGGATCCCCAGCAGATGCTGGTGCGCCATATTCTGGACAGCATTGTGGTTGCGCCGCATCTTAAAGGTGCCCGCTTTATCGATGTCGGGACAGGGCCGGGCTTACCTGGTATTCCTCTGTCCATCGTCATGCCTGATGCGCATTTCACTTTACTGGACAGCCTCGGTAAGCGTGTGCGTTTTTTACGGCAGGTCCAGCATGAACTCGGTTTGACCAATATCACGCCAGTGCAGAGCAGGGTAGAGGACTTTCCTGCAGAGCCGCCATTTGACGGCGTCATCAGCCGTGCTTTTGCCTCCCTGGACGATATGGTGAGCTGGTGCCACCACTTACCGGCGGAAGACGGCCACTTTTATGCTCTTAAAGGCGTACGGCCTGATGATGAAATTGCCAACCTGCCTGCGGGCTATGCGCTTGATGGCGTGGTTGCATTGCGGGTTCCTCAGCTTGAGGGTGAACGTCACCTGGTCATTATCGGACGTGAATAGCTGAAGTCTGCACCGTGCGCGACGACGAGGCACGGTGCACGTGTTACCAAAGATGCGGTAGGGCGACATTTGTCTCATCGGTTATTTCACCTCGCAATGTTAAATACCCACCCGGAAATTATCTGAAAAACTTTTTCACATTTAACTTTTAATTCACAACTTTTTATCAAAATAATCACGCATTCCTGGAATTTTCCAGGTGTGAATCACCCATTCTCCGGTTAAACGGCAATGAAATGTGGTCACGGGGAATAAGCATTTTACGATTCTGAACCCGTCTTCGATGTCAATAGACCCTTTTTATCGCCATTACGAAAAAATGAGGCGGTAATTCTTTTTAAGTGACTGTCCATAAAGGGTTTATTTATTGATTCTTAGCTCAGGTAATTACAGGACGATAAAACCTGCTACGGTGCGAATGCTTATTATGTGATCTAAAGCACGCTTTAAAACAGCATGACGACCGAACTTTTCGGCGTGTAATTCGTAACGACCTGCTCTCTATCTTTGGAAAAATAGTCCTTCGGAAAGAAATTTAGATAATTGTTCACCTTTTCGTTACTTAACGATTGAAATCACAGGTGCGGCCCGTATAATTTGCACGGCTTTTGCTACTTGACTCAAATGCACAAAGGCAGTCTTATACGACACGCGACATACCCCTAAAGGGGCAGGAGAGTATCAGCGTCATGTCAGTGTCTCTTTACAGTGTAAAATACGCCCGAACGGTGCTGATGATTCAGTTAGTGACCATTGTCATCGTCGGTGTTCTCTTTTTTGCCCTGAAAGATATGACCTGGGGCGCCTCTGCACTTGCTGGCGGCGTGGCAGCCTGGCTGCCGAACGTGTTGTTCTTGTTTATAGCCTGGCGCCTGCAAGGGCAAACCCCGGCATCGGGGCGCGTCGCATGGAGCTTTGCTTTGGGTGAAATAGCCAAAGTGTTCGCGACCATTATTTTGCTCATTGTGGCGTTGGGTATATTCGATGCGGTCTTTTGGCCGGTCGGAGTAGCCTGGTTATCGGTGCTGGTCGTACAGATGTTGGCACCGGCGGTAATTAACAACAAAGGGTAAGAGGCATCATGGCTGCAGGAGAAATCTCTACTCCGCAAGAGTACATTGGTCACCACCTGACTCATCTTCAGTTGGACCTGCGTACCTTCGAGTTAGTGAATGCTCACGACGCTCCCGCGACGTTCTGGGTATTAAATATCGATTCCATGTTTTTCTCTCTGGTGCTGGGAGTTATCTTCCTGGTGTTGTTCCGTAGCGTGGCGAAAAGCGTCACCAGCGGTGTGCCAGGGAAAATGCAGGCGGCTATCGAGCTGGTTGTCGGTTTCGTTGATAGCAACGTGCGCGACATGTATCACGGTAAAAGTAAACTTATCGCCCCGCTGGCTCTGACAATTTTTGTCTGGGTCTTCCTGATGAACTTCATGGATCTGCTGCCAATCGATCTGCTGCCGTATATCGGTGAGCATTGGTTAGGCCTGCCAGCGCTTCGCGTTGTGCCGTCCGCAGACGTGAACATCACGTTATCTATGGCGTTGGGCGTCTTTATTTTGATTCTGTTCTACAGCATCAAAATGAAAGGCATTGGCGGCTTCACGAAAGAGCTGACGCTGCAGCCTTTTAATCACCCGATCTTTATCCCCATCAACCTGATTCTGGAAGGTGTTAGCCTGCTGTCCAAACCGGTTTCTCTCGGTCTGCGACTGTTCGGTAACATGTATGCGGGTGAACTGATCTTTATCCTTATTGCCGGTCTGTTGCCGTGGTGGTCACAGTGGGTTCTGAATGTGCCGTGGGCCATTTTCCACATCCTGATCATTTCGCTACAGGCTTTCATCTTCATGGTCCTCACGATTGTCTATCTGTCGATGGCATCTGAAGAACATTGATTTTTTTCTCAACAATACGCGTTTAACTGAAACAAACTGGAGACTGTCATGGAAAACCTGAATATGGATCTGCTGTACATGGCTGCCGCTGTGATGATGGGACTGGCGGCAATCGGTGCTGCGATCGGTATCGGCATCCTCGGAGGAAAATTCCTGGAAGGCGCTGCTCGTCAGCCTGACCTGATTCCTCTGCTGCGCACGCAGTTCTTTGTTGTAATGGGTCTGGTGGATGCAATCCCAATGATCGCTGTTGGTCTGGGCCTCTACGTGATGTTTGCTGTCGCCTAAAGCCCTGTGTTCACTCTGCGCCCGGCGCAGGCGTGAACGGATTCTGCCGTTTATCACTGATAGCGGCAGAAAAGTTTACTACTTAATTAGAGGCATTGTGCTGTGAACATTAATGCAACAATCCTCGGCCAGGCCATCGCGTTCATCCTGTTTGTCGCGTTCTGCATGAAGTACGTATGGCCGCCGATTATGGCTGCCATCGAAAAGCGCCAGAAAGAAATTGCTGAAGGCCTTGCTTCTGCTGAACGCGCGAAGAAAGATTTGGATCTCGCGCAGGCTAATGCGACCGACCAGCTGAAAAAAGCGAAAGAGGAAGCTCAGGTCATTATCGAGCAGGCGAACAAGCGTCGCACGCAGATTCTGGACGAAGCCAAGACTGAAGCTGATAACGAACGTACTCGCATCGTGGCACAAGCGCAGGCTGAAATTGACGCCGAGCGTAAACGTGCACGTGAAGAACTGCGTAAGCAAGTCGCGTTGCTGGCAATGGCTGGCGCCGAGAAGATCATCGAACGTTCCGTGGATGAAGCTGCTAACAGCGACATCGTTGATAAACTGGTCGCTGAACTGTAAGGAGGGAGGGGCTGATGTCTGATCTGATTACTGTAGCTCGCCCCTACGCCAAAGCAGCTTTTGACTTTGCTGTTGAGCATCAAAGTATTGAACGCTGGCAAAAGATGCTGGCGTTTGCCGCAGAAGTGGCTGCCAATGAACAGATGGCTGACCTGCTTTCCGGTGCGTTAGCACCTGAAGCGTTGGCTGCCTCGTTTAACGCAGTCTGTGGTGATCAACTGGATGAACCCGCGCAGAACCTGATTAAGGTGATGGCGGAAAACGGACGTTTGACAGCGCTTCCAGCTGTACTGGCGCAATTCATTCAACTTCGGGACGCGTATGAAGCGACGGCCGAAGTGGATGTCATTTCTGCCAGCACGCTGAGTGACGACCAGCTGACTAAAATCAGCGCCGCGATGGAAAAACGTCTGTCACGCAAAGTTAAGCTGAATTGCAAAATTGATAAGTCTGTGATGGCAGGCGTGATCATCCGTTCGGGTGATCTGGTGATTGATGGCAGCGTACGCGGCCGTCTTGACCGTCTGGCAGACGTCTTGCAGTCTTAAGGGGACTGGAGCATATGCAACTGAATTCCACCGAAATCAGCGAACTGATCAAGCAGCGCATTGCTCAGTTCAATGTCGTGAGCGAAGCTCACAATGAAGGTACTATTGTTTCTGTAAGTGACGGTATCATCCGCGTACACGGCCTGGCCGATGTAATGCAGGGTGAGATGATTTCCCTGCCGGGAAACCGTTACGCTATCGCCCTGAACCTCGAGCGTGACTCTGTAGGTGCCGTGGTGATGGGTCCGTATGCTGACCTGGCCGAAGGCATGAAGGTCAAGTGTACTGGCCGTATTCTGGAAGTACCGGTTGGCCGTGGCCTGCTGGGCCGCGTGGTGAACACCCTGGGTGCACCTATCGACGGTAAAGGCGCAATCGACAACGACGGCTTCTCGCCAGTCGAAGTGATTGCACCCGGTGTTATCGATCGTCAGTCCGTAGACCAGCCTGTTCAGACGGGTTACAAATCTGTCGATGCGATGATTCCAATCGGCCGTGGCCAGCGTGAGCTGATCATCGGTGACCGTCAGACCGGTAAAACCGCGATGGCAATCGACGCCATCATCAACCAGCGTGATTCAGGCATCAAGTGTGTCTACGTTGCGATTGGTCAGAAAGCGTCAACCATTTCTAACGTGGTACGTAAACTGGAAGAACACGGTGCGCTGTCTAACACCATCGTTGTTGTGGCTTCTGCATCTGAGTCTGCTGCACTGCAGTACCTGGCTCCGTATGCGGGTTGCGCCATGGGCGAATACTTCCGTGACCGCGGTGAAGATGCGCTGATCGTATACGATGACCTGTCTAAGCAGGCTGTTGCATACCGTCAGATTTCTCTGCTGCTGCGCCGTCCACCAGGTCGTGAAGCATTCCCGGGCGACGTGTTCTATCTCCACTCTCGCCTGCTGGAGCGTGCATCACGCGTTAGCGCTGACTACGTTGAGCGCTTCACCAATGGTGAAGTAAAAGGCCAGACCGGTTCTCTGACCGCACTGCCTATCATCGAAACTCAGGCGGGTGACGTTTCTGCGTTCGTTCCGACCAACGTAATCTCGATTACTGATGGTCAGATCTTCCTGGAATCTAACCTGTTCAACTCCGGTATCCGTCCGGCTGTTAACCCGGGTATCTCTGTATCCCGTGTAGGTGGTGCTGCTCAGACCAAGATCATCAAGAAACTGTCCGGTGGTATTCGTACCGCGCTGGCACAGTACCGTGAACTGGCTGCATTCTCCCAGTTTGCGTCTGATCTGGACGATGCAACCCGTAAACAGCTGAGCCATGGTCAGAAAGTGACCGAGCTGCTGAAGCAGAAACAGTATGCGCCGATGTCTGTCGCGCAACAGGGTCTGGTTCTTTTCGCAGCGGAACGCGGCTATCTGAACGACGTTGAGCTGGCAAAAATTGGTAGCTTCGAAGCGGCTCTGCTGGCGTTCGCAGATCGCGATCACGCCGATCTGATGGCTGAAATCAACCAGTCTGGTAACTTCAATAACGACATCGAAGAGAAGCTGAAAGGCCTCCTTGAGACGTTTAAAGCAACCCAGTCCTGGTAATGTCTGGCGGCTTGTCTGAAAAGGCAGGCCGCAAGGCTTTGAGGAGAAGCTAATGGCCGGCGCAAAAGAAATACGTACCAAGATTGGAAGCGTAAAAAATACGCAGAAGATCACCAAAGCGATGGAAATGGTCGCCGCCTCCAAAATGCGTAAAACGCAGGAACGCATGGCGGCCAGCCGTCCGTATGCAGATACCATGCGCAAAGTGATTGGTCACCTTGCGTTAGGCAATCTGGAATACAAGCACCCTTACCTGGATGAGCGCGACGTTAAGCGCGTCGGCTACCTGGTCGTTTCGACTGACCGCGGGCTTTGTGGTGGTTTGAACGTTAACCTGTTCAAAAAATTGCTGGCAGAGATGAAGGCCTGGTCCGACAAAGGCGTACAGAGCGATCTGGCCATTGTGGGATCGAAAGGCGTGTCATTCTTCGGCGCTGTTGGTGGCAATGTAGTGGCACAGGTCACTGGCATGGGCGATAAGCCTGCGCTGTCTGATCTTATTGGCCCGGTAAAAGTGATGTTGCAGGCCTACGATGAAGGCCGTATCGACAAGCTGTACATTGTTAACAACAAGTTCAACAACACCATGTCTCAGACTCCGACCATTACCCAACTGC
Source organism: Pantoea sp. SGAir0183 (assembly GCF_043545505.1). NCBI lineage: Bacteria > Pseudomonadati > Pseudomonadota > Gammaproteobacteria > Enterobacterales > Erwiniaceae > Pantoea > Pantoea sp. SGAir0183. The sequence continues at coordinate 61,708 of NZ_CP028053.1, read as the reverse complement.
TGCCGTTACCGCCAGCGGAAGGTGAAGAAGAGATGAAGGCGAAGACCTGGGATTACCTGTACGAGCCCGATCCGAAAGCGCTGCTGGATACGCTGCTGCGTCGCTATGTCGAATCGCAGGTTTATCAGGGTGTGGTGGAAAACCTGGCCAGTGAGCAGGCCGCACGTATGGTGGCAATGAAAGCTGCAACCGATAACGGCGGAAATCTGATCAAAGAGCTGCAGTTGGTTTACAACAAAGCTCGTCAGGCCAGCATCACCCAGGAACTTACCGAGATCGTCTCGGGAGCCTCCGCGGTTTAACCAGGTTTGGAATTAGGTAGAGGATTCAAGATGGCAGCTGGAAAGATTGTCCAGATTATCGGCGCCGTAGTTGACGTCGAATTCCCTCAGGATGCAGTACCGCAAGTGTACAGCGCTCTTGAGGTTAAGAATGGTGATGCTCGTCTGGTGCTGGAAGTTCAGCAGCAGCTGGGTGGTGGCGTAGTGCGTACTATCGCCATGGGTACTTCTGACGGCCTGAAGCGCGGTCTGGAAGTTGCCGACCTGAAAAAACCGATCCAGGTACCGGTTGGTAAAGCAACCCTCGGCCGTATCATGAACGTGCTGGGCGAGCCTATCGACATGAAAGGCGACCTGAAAGAAGAAGATGGCAGTGCAGTAGAGGTTTCCTCTATTCACCGCCCTGCGCCTTCTTATGAAGAGCAGTCTAACTCGCAGGAACTGCTGGAAACCGGCATCAAGGTTATCGACCTGATGTGTCCGTTCGCGAAGGGCGGTAAAGTCGGTCTGTTCGGTGGTGCGGGTGTGGGTAAAACCGTAAACATGATGGAGCTGATCCGTAACATTGCGGCTGAGCACTCAGGTTACTCGGTATTTGCCGGCGTAGGTGAGCGTACTCGTGAGGGTAACGACTTCTACCACGAAATGACTGACTCCAACGTTATCGACAAAGTTGCGCTGGTGTATGGCCAGATGAACGAGCCGCCGGGTAACCGTCTGCGCGTTGCACTGACCGGTCTGACTATGGCGGAGAAATTCCGTGATGAAGGCCGTGACGTTCTGCTGTTCATCGACAACATCTACCGTTATACCCTGGCCGGTACAGAAGTCTCTGCACTGCTGGGTCGTATGCCATCTGCGGTAGGTTATCAGCCAACGCTGGCAGAAGAGATGGGTGTGTTGCAGGAGCGTATTACCTCCACCAAAACCGGTTCAATCACCTCCGTACAGGCCGTTTACGTCCCTGCGGATGACCTGACTGACCCGTCACCGGCAACCACCTTTGCTCACTTAGACTCAACAGTCACCCTGAGCCGTCAGATCGCCTCTCTGGGTATCTACCCAGCCGTTGATCCGCTGGACTCAACCAGCCGTCAGCTGGATCCACTGGTTGTGGGTCAGGAGCACTACGATGTTGCACGTGGCGTACAGTCACTGCTGCAGCGTTATCAGGAACTGAAAGACATTATCGCCATCCTGGGTATGGACGAACTGTCTGAAGAAGACAAACTGCTGGTGGCACGTGCGCGTAAGATTCAGCGCTTCCTGTCTCAGCCGTTCTTCGTAGCAGAAGTGTTCACCGGTTCTCCAGGTAAATACGTGACGCTGAAAGACACCATCCGTGGCTTTAAAGGCATCATGGAAGGTGAATTTGACCACCTGCCAGAGCAGGCCTTCTACATGGTTGGTGCCATCGAAGAAGCGGTCGAAAAAGCGAAGAAACTGTAATAACGGTTTCCCAGGAGGAAAATTATGGCTATGACTTATCACCTGGATGTTGTCAGTGCAGAGAGCCAACTGTTCTCTGGTCTGGTACAGAAAATTCAGGTGTCAGGTAGCGAAGGTGAACTGGGGATTTTCCCTGGCCACGCCCCGCTGCTGACTGCCATTAAGCCTGGAATGATCCGTATCGTGAAACAGCACGGCGAAGAGGAGTTTATTTACCTCTCTGGCGGCGTGCTGGAAGTGCAGCCTGGCAGCACTACCGTTCTGGCCGATACCGCTATTCGCGGTACCGATCTGGACGAAGCGCGTGCCCTGGAAGCAAAACGTAAAGCAGAAGAGCATATGAACAGCAGCCACGGCGACGTGGACTATGCTCAGGCTTCTGCGGAACTGGCGAAAGCCATTGCCAAACTGCGCGTGATCGAGCTGACCAAAAAAGCGATGTAATCCGGCTTTATGCGTCATGAAATGCCAGCCCATCGGGCTGGCATTTTTTTTATCTGAAGCCCGGATAGCGGGATAATAGCTAATTTCGGAACGAGAAAAATGTAGTAATCTCAGTGCTAAATCGTTTAACGTTCCTCAGTCAAAAATCAGTCAGGATAGATATGTCTAACAGTGCGATGAGTGTGGTGATTCTTGCGGCTGGCAAGGGCACACGTATGTATTCCGATCTGCCAAAAGTCTTGCATACGCTGGCAGGTAAACCGATGGTTCAGCACGTCATTGATGCCGCTAAAGGGCTGGGTGCGCAACAGGTTCATCTGGTTTACGGACACGGCGGTGACCAGCTCAAAGCCACGTTAACCGACAGTGCCGTTAACTGGGTGTTGCAGGCAGAACAACTCGGTACCGGGCATGCCATGCAGCAGGCAGCTCCGCACTTTGCAGACGACGAAGACATCATGATGCTTTATGGTGATGTTCCGCTGATTTCTGAAGAGACATTACAACGTCTGCGCGACGCGAAGCCGGAAGGCGGGATTGGACTGTTAACCGTCGTACTGGATAACCCTACGGGCTACGGCCGCATCGTGCGTGAAAATGGCACCATCGTCGGCATTATTGAGCAGAAAGATGCCAGCCCTGCGCAACTGGCCATTAATGAAATCAATACTGGCATCCTGATCGCTAACGGTGGTGATCTAAAACGCTGGCTGGCAAAACTTACCAATAATAATGCTCAGGGTGAATATTACATCACCGACATCATTGCCCTGGCGCATCAGGAAGGTCGGGTCATCAATGCGGTACACCCGGCACGCAATAGCGAAACTGATGGCGTAAACAACCGTCTGCAACTGGCAACTCTCGAGCGCACTTACCAGCAGGAGCAGGCAGAAAAACTGCTGCTTGCGGGCGTTATGCTACGCGATCCGGCACGCTTCGACCTGCGCGGCACGCTGCAGCATGGTCGGGACGTTGAGATCGACGTCAACGTCATTATTGAAGGCCAGGTAACGCTGGGCAACCGGGTCAATATTGGTGCGGGCTGCGTCATTAAAAACAGCGTCATCGGCGATGATTGCGAGATTAGCCCCTATTCGGTGATCGAGGATGCGAATCTGGCCACTGACTGTACGGTCGGCCCGTTCGCGCGTTTACGTCCCGGCAGTGAACTGGCCCAGGCCGCCCACGTCGGCAATTTCGTTGAAATGAAAAAAGCCCGACTCGGGAAAGGCTCTAAAGCAGGTCACTTGTCTTATCTGGGTGATGCGGAGATCGGTGCCAATGTGAATATCGGTGCAGGGACGATTACCTGCAATTACGATGGCGCAAACAAATTCAAAACCGTTATTGGTGACAATGTATTTGTTGGTTCGGATACGCAGCTGGTCGCACCGGTGAGTGTGGCGGCAGGCGCAACGATTGCCGCCGGAACAACGGTGATGAAAGACATTTCCACTGCCGATCTGGTCTATAACCGTAAAGAGCAGAATCACAAAGCCGGCTGGCAGCGCCCACAGAAGAAAAAATAATTTTTACGGCCCGGGCTAAACGGGCCGCTTGCAGTACCAAAACTATAATCCCCACTCTCTACAAGGCTCGGGGAACCGGCAATGCCGGACAATCAGGTCATATGACAACGTAATGGCAAACAGCCATGAAGTCAGGAAATAACTTATGTGTGGAATTGTTGGTGCAGTAGCACAACGTGATATCGCAGAAATTTTGTTAGAAGGTTTACGCCGCCTGGAATACCGCGGTTATGACTCAGCCGGTCTGGCCGTCGTCGATCAGCAAGGCCATATCACCCGTCTGCGTCGCCTGGGCAAAGTACAGATGCTGGCCGCGGCGGCGGAAGAACAGCCACTGATCGGCGGAACCGGTATCGCGCATACGCGCTGGGCAACCCATGGCGAACCCTCAGAGGCCAATGCGCATCCGCACGTTTCTGAGCATATCGTTATAGTGCACAACGGTATTATCGAAAACCATGAGCCGCTTCGTGAAGCGCTGATTGCGCAGGGTTACCATTTCAGCTCAGAAACCGATACCGAAGTGGTAGCGCATCTGGTTCATCTGGAGCAGAAAAAGGGCGGTTCGCTGCGTGAAGTCCTGCAGCGTGTGATTCCCCAACTACGCGGTGCCTATGGCATGGTGATCATGGACAGTCGCGATCCATCGTGTCTGGTGGCTGCCCGTTCAGGCAGCCCACTGGTGATCGGTCGTGGTGTGGGTGAAAACTTCATTGCTTCTGACCAACTGGCACTGTTGCCGGTCACTCGCCGCTTTATTTATCTGGAAGAGGGCGATATCGCTGAAATCAGCCGTCGCGATGTTACGATCGTCGATCGTGCGGGTAATACCGTGCGCCGCAATGAGATCGAATCCAGCGTACAGTACGATGCCGGCGATAAAGGTATCTATCGCCATTACATGCAAAAAGAGATCTATGAGCAGCCAAATGCGATTAAAAACACCTTAACGGGGCGTTTTAATCACGGTGCAGTCGATCTCAGCGAACTGGGGCCAAATGCAGAAGCGCTGCTCAGCAAGGTTGAGCACATCCAGATCATCGCCTGTGGCACTTCTTACAACTCTGGCATGGTCTCGCGTTACTGGTTCGAGGCGCTGGCAAACCTCCCTTGTGATGTCGAGATTGCGTCCGAATTCCGCTACCGTAAATCGGCGGTACGTAAAAACAGCCTGCTGATTACCCTGTCTCAGTCGGGGGAAACGGCGGATACGCTGGCCGCGCTGCGCCTGTCGAAAGAGCTGGGGTACCTGGGATCGCTGGCTATCTGTAACGTCGCGGGTTCGTCGCTGGTACGTGAATCCGATCTGGCGCTAATGACCAAAGCGGGTACGGAGATTGGTGTAGCCTCTACAAAGGCCTTTACCACTCAACTGACCGTACTGCTGATGCTGGTGGCAAAACTCGGTCGCCTGAACGGCATGTCCGCAGAAAAAGAGCACGAGATTGTGCATGGTCTGCAGGCTCTGCCAAGCCGCATTGAGCAAATGCTGGCGCAGGATAAGCTGATTGAAAACCTGGCCGAAGATTTCTCTGATAAGCACCATGCCCTGTTCCTTGGCCGTGGTGATCAGTACCCTATCGCGATGGAAGGGGCGCTCAAGCTGAAGGAGATCTCGTATATTCATGCGGAAGCCTATGCGGCAGGTGAACTCAAGCACGGTCCGCTGGCGTTGATCGATGCCGATATGCCGGTCATTGTGGTGGCGCCGAACAATGAACTGTTAGAGAAGCTGAAATCGAATATCGAAGAAGTGCGCGCGCGTGGCGGTCTGCTGTACGTGTTTGCCGATCAGGATGCCGGTTTCAGTGACAGCGAAGGAATGAAAATCATTCCTCTGCCGCACGTCGAAGAGGCCATTGCGCCTATCTTCTATACCGTGCCGCTCCAGCTGCTCTCCTATCATGTGGCCCTGATCAAAGGCACCGATGTGGATCAGCCGCGTAACCTGGCGAAATCGGTAACGGTCGAGTAATGCATCTTATGCGTGAATCCCCGACGGGATTCACGCGTTTCATTTATTTGATCTTGTTACTGCATTGCTCCAGTGCACGCTGTTGATCGCTGATTTTGCGGTTAGCCTCATCGAGTGAACGCTGCAGGTTATTTATCGTATCATCATTTTTGCTTAGCTTTTGGCGAGTTGACTGAGGTTACTTGCCTGATTTTATAGCGTTTTTGTTAAGTCTTTAATCTTATCTTTCATTGCAATAACACCTTCAACATCGACGGATGATTGTTTAACGGCGCCGTAATAACCCAATATAGCCAGAGCGCCTCTGTTATTAGCTGCGGTATAAAATTTATCTAAATGAATCGTGGGTGTCGTATCATCCGCCTGTAAGCCTGTAAGCCTGTAAGCCTGTAAGCCTGTAAGCCTGTAAGCCTGTAAGCCTGTAAGCCTGTAAGCCTGTAAGCCTGTAAGCCTGCCAGCGTACAGAGCAGGACGACATTGCACACCAGAAGCTTCTTCATAAATCTCATCGAACATGTCCTTTTCGAGAGGAGTCTTATGAAATGAGCAATAATTGTGCCTGTCATATAACTGTAATATTAACTACATTTTTCTGTCACTAAACTGTCCTATTTTCCCTCCTGCAGCAATCACTGACTCTTACTAAAAAGGCACTTAGCCTGACTTTTCTCCCCTGGAGGGAACATGACACTGATGCGTAGCACCGTAGCCCGAATCCTCGCCGCCTCTCTTGCCGTTAGTGCGGTTTCTGCATTTGCAGCCACCGATCTGACCGGTGCTGGCGGTACATTCCCGGCGCCGGTTTATGCCAAGTGGGCAGCAGAGTATCAGCAAGCCACCGGTAGCAAAATCAACTATCAGGGCATTGGTTCATCTGGCGGTGTAAAACAAATTATCGCCAAAACCGTTGATTTCGGTGCCTCCGATGCGCCTATGAAAGACGAAGATCTGCAGAAATATGGTCTGTTCCAGTTCCCTACCGTAATCGGTGGCGTGGTGCTGGCGGTTAACCTGCCAGGCATCAAATCTGGTCAGCTGACGCTGGACGGTAAAACCGTTGGCGACATCTATCTGGGTAACATCAAAAAGTGGAACGATCCTGCGATTGTTAAACTGAACCCAGGCGTGAAACTGCCCGATACCAACATCAACGTGGTGCGTCGCGCGGATGGTTCAGGTACCTCTTTCGTTTTCACCAGCTACCTGGCGAAAGTGAACGAAGAGTGGAACAGCAAAATTGGTAAAGGCAACACCGTTAACTGGCCAACCGGTCTGGGCGGTAAAGGTAACGATGGCGTAGCAGCCTTTGTACAGCGTCTGCCAGGTTCTATTGGTTACGTTGAGTACGCGTATGCCAAACAGAATAACCTGACCTATACCAAACTGATGGATGCGGACGGCAAAGCGGTTGCGCCAAGCGAAACCAGCTTCTCTAATGCCGCGAAAGGCGCAGACTGGAGCAAATCGTTTGCTCAGGATCTGACCTTCCAGAAAGGCAATGATGCATGGCCGATCACCTCAACCACCTTTATCCTGATTTACAAAGATCAGACTAATGCGGCGAAAGGTGCCGAAGTCCTGAAGTTCTTTGACTGGGCCTACAAAGATGGCGGTAAAACGGCCAATGCGCTGGATTATGCCACCCTGCCGGAGAGCGTGGTTCAGCAGATCCGTGCTGCCTGGAAAGCCAATATCAAAGACAGTTCTGGTAAAGCGCTTTATAAGTAAGTGAATGACCCTGACCAGCCTGCGTGCTGGTCAGCCTTCAAGGGCGGCGTCTGCCGCCCTGATAACTTCTGAGGACGAAGACTTCTATGGCTGCAACGAAGTCGGCATTCAAAGCCCCAGGTAAGCAAGGTGACCGAATTTTTGGCGCGCTGGTAAAACTCTCTGCGCTGATTGTTCTGTTGCTTATGGGCGGCATTATCGTCTCCCTGATCTTCTCTTCCTGGCCAAGCATACAGAAATTTGGTTTCGCGTTTTTGTGGACCAAAACCTGGGACGCCCCTAACGAACAATTCGGTGCACTGGTGCCGATTTACGGCACACTTGTCACCTCAATCATTGCGTTGATTATTGCGGTACCGGTCAGTTTCGGTATTGCTCTTTTTCTGACCGAACTCTCACCAGGCTGGTTACGACGTCCACTGGGAACCGCAATTGAGCTGCTCGCTGCGATTCCGAGTATTGTTTATGGTATGTGGGGCTTATTTATCTTTGCTCCGCTGTTCGCAGAATATTTCCAGACGCCCGTTGGTGATGTCCTCTCGGGCATTCCGATTATTGGCGCTCTGTTCTCCGGTCCGGCGTTTGGTATCGGTATTCTGGCCGCAGGTGTGATTCTGGCCATCATGATCATTCCCTATATTGCTTCAGTCATGCGCGACGTGTTTGAGCAGACGCCGGTGATGATGAAAGAGTCAGCCTATGGGATTGGCTGCACCACGTGGGAAGTGATCTGGCGCATCGTGTTGCCGTTTACTAAAAACGGCGTCATCGGCGGCATCATGCTGGGCCTGGGACGTGCGCTGGGCGAAACCATGGCGGTCACCTTTATTATCGGTAACACCTACCAGCTCGACAGTGCCTCACTGTTTATGCCAGGTAACAGTATCACCTCGGCACTGGCGAATGAGTTTGCTGAAGCCGAATCGGGTGTTCACGTAGCGGCACTGATGGAACTGGGCCTGATTCTGTTTGTTATCACCTTTATTGTGCTGGCGATTTCCAAGTTAATGATTATGCGTCTGGCAAAAAGTGAAGGAGCGCGATCATGACAACAATGGAAGTACAGGCTCGGGCCGAACTGGAAGCGTCACGTCGCAAAATGCAGTCGTGGCGTAGCACCAAGAACAAAATCGCCTTAACGCTGTCCTTGCTGACGATGGCATTTGGCTTATTCTGGCTGGTCTGGATTTTGTTTACCACCGTGAGCCGCGGCATTGACGGGCTTTCATGGTCGCTGTTTACCGAGTCCACACCGCCGCCAAACACGGCGGGAGGCGGATTAGCCAATGCGCTGGTAGGTAGCGGTTTACTGATTTTATGGTCGACATTCATTGGCACGCCACTGGGCATTCTGGCGGGTGTGTATCTGGCAGAATATGGTCGTAAGTCTTTACTGGCGGAAGTGATTCGTTTCATTAACGACATCCTGCTGTCTGCCCCATCGATTGTTGTGGGCCTGTTTGTCTACACCATTGTCGTGGCGCAGATGCACCACTTCTCAGGCTGGGCAGGTGTGATAGCGCTGGCGTTGTTACAGATTCCAATAGTGATTCGCACGACGGAAAACATGTTACGACTGGTACCTGACAGCATGCGCGAAGCAGCCTATGCGCTGGGTACGCCGAAATGGAAGATGATTTCCGCCATTACGCTGAAAGCGTCCGTATCCGGGATTATTACGGGTGTGCTGCTGGCGGTAGCGCGCATCGCGGGCGAAACCGCGCCGCTGCTGTTTACTGCGCTGTCGAACCAGTTCTGGAGCACCGACATGATGCAGCCGCTGGCAAACCTTCCGGTCACCATCTTTAAATTTGCGATGAGTCCGTTCGCCGAGTGGCAAAGTCTGGCCTGGGCGGGCGTACTGATTATTACCCTCTGTGTGTTGCTGTTAAATATCGTAGCACGCGTGGTATTCGCCAAGGGTAAACACGGTTAACGACTGACACGGCCCTGTGCGGTGTCGTATAAGAGAGAAAAGCAATGAGTACTGCGACTGCATCAGCGGGTAAGATTCAGGTCCGTAATCTGAATTTTTATTACGGCAAGTTTCACGCTCTGAAAAACATCAACCTGGATATTGCGAAGAATCAGGTGACGGCCTTTATCGGCCCTTCAGGCTGTGGTAAATCCACTTTGCTGCGAACCTTCAATAAAATGTATTCGCTCTATCCCGAGCAGCGCGCGGAAGGGGATATTCTGCTGGACGGCGACAACATTCTGGCGTCCAACCAGGATATCGCCCTGCTGCGCGCCCGGGTTGGCATGGTGTTCCAGAAGCCAACGCCTTTCCCGATGTCGATTTATGACAATATCGCCTTTGGCGTGCGCTTGTTTGAAAAGCTGTCTCGCGCCGATATGGACGAGCGTGTGCAGTGGGCGCTTACCAAGGCGGCCCTGTGGACTGAAACCAAAGACAAGCTGCATCAGAGTGGCTACAGTCTGTCAGGCGGCCAGCAGCAGCGTCTGTGTATTGCGCGCGGTATCGCCATTCGTCCGGAAGTCCTGCTGCTGGATGAGCCCTGTTCAGCGCTGGATCCCATTTCTACCGGCCGTATCGAAGAACTCATTACTGAACTGAAGCAGGATTACACCGTCGTGATCGTGACACACAACATGCAGCAGGCGGCACGTTGTTCCGACCACACGGCGTTTATGTATCTGGGCGAACTGATTGAATTCAGCGACACCGACACGCTGTTCACCAAGCCGGCACAGAAACAAACGGAAGACTACATTACAGGTCGCTACGGCTGATTAGACAGGAGATCGCCATGGACAGTTTAAATCTGAATAAACACATCTCCGGTCAGTTTAACGCTGAGCTGGAGCACATCCGCACGCAGGTGATGATCATGGGCGGCATGGTTGAGCAGCAGCTGACCGATGCCATTACCGCCATGCATAATCTGGACGGCGAACTGGCCCAGCGCGTCATTGATGGCGACCAGAAGGTCAACATGATGGAAGTGGAGATTGATGAAGCCTGTGTGCGCATCATCGCCAAACGTCAGCCGACCGCTATCGATTTACGTCTGGTCATGGCGATTATCAAAACCATCTCCGAACTGGAACGCATCGGCGATGTTGCCGAGAAAATCAGCCGCACTGCGCTGGAGAAGTTTGGCCAGCAACATCTGCCGCTGCTGGTCAGCCTGGAATCGCTGGGCCGTCATACTGTGCAGATGCTGCATGATGTGCTGGATGCCTTTGCGCGCATGGACCTTAACGAAGCCGTGCAGATCTACCGCGAAGACAAGAAAGTGGATAAAGAGTACGAAGGCATTGTGCGTCAGCTGATGACCTACATGATGGAAGATCCGCGGACGATTCCCAGCGTTCTGACGGCGCTGTTTTGCGCCCGCGCCATCGAACGTATCGGTGACCGCTGCCAGAATATCTGCGAAATCATTTTCTACTTCGTGAAAGGTCAGGATTTCCGTCACGTGGGCGGCGACAGGCTGGACGCGCTGTTATCCGGTGACGACGACGGTAGCAACAAACCGTCTTGATCTCGCGCAACCGTGCGCCATAAGGCGCACGGCTCCGGCTATTCTGCATAGACCCCATCCTCTTCGCTCTTTATACTTGCGCCAGTTTTTTAACCAACGGGTGCGCACTCATGTCCTCTTCTTCCCCTGTTAAGCAGAGCATTACGCCTGCGAAAGCGATGCTGGCTGCCGTCAGCGGTTATGCCATGGACGGATTCGATCTGCTGATTCTCGGGTTTATGCTGCCCGCTATCAGCCTGTCGCTGGCACTGGATCCGTCACAGGCTGGTTCACTGGTGACCTGGACGCTGATCGGCGCGGTCATCGGCGGCATTGTGTTTGGCCACCTCAGCGATCGCTATGGGCGCATTCGTGTGTTAACCATCACGATACTGATGTTCTCTGTCTTTACCGGATTGTGTTCAGTGGCGCAGGGTTACTGGGATCTGCTGGCGTACCGTACGCTGGCGGGCATGGGACTGGGCGGTGAGTTTGGCATCGGCATGGCGCTGATTGCAGAAGCCTGGCCGGCAGAAAAGCGCAACCGCGCCTCGGCCTGGGTCGGCATCGGCTGGCAACTCGGCGTACTGCTGGCGGCATTTATCACCCCGCCTTTACTGAGTGTGATTGGCTGGCGCGGCATGTTCCTGGTGGGATTACTGCCCGCGCTGGTGTCATTTGTTATTCGCCGCAGCATGGGCGAACCTGAGAGCTTCACCCGTCAAATTAAACATGTTCCCTCGCTGTCCTTTCCCGCCCGACTGAAACTGCTGTTTAAAGACCGCGCCACCAGCAAAGCCAGCCTGGGGATCTTTATTCTCTGTTCCGTTCAGAACTTCGGTTATTACGGCCTGATGATCTGGATGCCCAGCTACTTGTCCTCTAACTTCGGTTTCAGTCTGACCAAATCCGGCGTCTGGACGGCAGTAACCGTGGTGGGCATGACCTTTGGCATCTGGCTGTTTGGCGTGCTGGCCGATCGCTTTGCGCGCTGGAAAATCTTCCTGCTTTACCAGTTCGGTGCGGTCGTGATGGTTGTGGTTTATGCGCAACTGCGCGATCCGACCGTGATGTTGTTTACCGGTGCGCTGATGGGCCTGTTCGTCAACGGTATGATTGGCGGCTATGGCGCATTGATCTCAGATACCTTTCCGCCGCAGGTTCGTGCGACCGCGCAGAACGTATTGTTTAATCTGGGGCGCGGCGTCGGTGGATTGGGTCCGTTGGTAATCGGGCTGCTGGCGGGTAAATTCTCCTTCGTAGCTGCTATCACGCTACTGGCCCTGATCTACCTGCTGGATATTGCAGCAACGCTGTTCCTGCTGCCGAAAAAGCAAAGCCAGGACGATGTGCTGGGGGCGATTGGTTAAAAGAAAAAGGGGCAACCCTGTTGCCCCTTTTTTCTGAATTACTGATTCATCAGCGGCAGCAACTGCTGATACAACCGACTGAACGTCTCACGTCTCGGCTGATAATGTGCATGACGAGCCGGATCTGGCTCATGGCGCTGCACCTGCTTCAGGGCCGGAATGGTCAGGTTGTTATCTATTGCCATCTGCGCCAGTCGGGCGGCACCCAGCGCCGGGCCGACATCGCCACCTTCGCAGTAGTCCAGTGTTTGTCCGCTGATATCTGCCAGCATCTGCCGCCAGTAGCGACTTCGTGCTCCACCGCCAATCAGCATGATGCTTTCGGGTGTTACGCCGCAGTCGTGAACCACATCCATGCCGTCTGCCAGCGCAAAACCGACGCCTTCCAGCACGGCGCGCGCCAGCTCGGGTCGCCCATGCTGGTGGGTAAACCCAAAGAAGCTGCCGCAGGCATGCGGATTATTATGCGGTGTGCGTTCACCGGAAAGATAAGGCAAAAACCACAAGGCGGGCGCATCGTCTTTTGCACGTTCCGCTTCGGCTAACAGGTGCGGGACATCATCGCAGCCCGTCAGTGACGCTGCCCAGTCCAGGCAGGAAGCGGCGCTCAGCATTACAGACATCAGGTGCCAGCGCTGCGGCAGCGCATGACAAAAGCTGTGTACCGCCTGCTCGGGATTGCTGAGATAGCCTTCGCTGACCACGAAGTACACGCCGGAGGTACCGAGTGACAACATCCCTTGCCCCGGCGCGACCATGCCGACGCCGACCGCGCCTGCCGCGTTATCGCCACCGCCCGCCACGATCGGCACCTGCGGCAGCGACCAGCGCTGCGCGATCGCGGCTGATAAAGTACCGGTAATCTGGTTGCCTTCGAACAGGGCTGGCATCTGGCTGTGATCCAGCCCGCAGGCCGCGAGCATCTGCTCACTCCAGTCACGCTTTTCCACATCCAGCCACATGGTTCCGGCTGCATCAGACATGTCGCTGGCAAACTCGCCGCTCAGGCGCCAGCGCAGGTAATCTTTAGGCAGCAGCACCCTGGCAATCCGGGCAAAAATGTCTGGTTCGTGCTGTTGCACCCATAATAGTTTGGGCGCGGTAAAGCCTGGCATCATCAGGTTACCGGTGATGCGCCGTGAGTCAGGTACCCGCTGCTCCAGTTCACGGCACTGATCGCCGCTGCGTCCGTCGTTCCAGAGAATGGCGGGACGCAGCACCCGATGCTGCGCGTCCAGCAAGGTCGCGCCGTGCATCTGTCCTGTCAGGCCCACAGCTTTCACCGTGCTCAGGTCGTGACGCTGTGCCAGTGCCTGCATTGCCTTATCCGTGGCCTGCCACCAGCTTTCGGGATCTTGCTCGCTCCATAACGGATGCGGGCGGGAAACCGTTAGTGGGGCCGTTTCCACCGCCGCCACCTGCCCTTGCACATCCAGCAACACGACTTTTACGCCGGATGTGCCGATATCGATCCCGATTACCATGTCGCGCTCCTTACGGATTAGAAGTCATAGAGGTAATGATTCACCAGGTTTTCCAGTTGTTCCTGGCGACCGCTGCGATGTTGCGGATTGAACTGCTGCTGGTGCGCATGGGCCGCGAGCGTTTCCAGTGAAAACTCACCTTTCAAAATCTGCTGACCAAACTCCCCGTTCCAGCCGCTGTAGCGCTGTGCCACGCGCTGATCAAGCTCACCGTCAGACAGCATACGCGCCGCCACTTTCAACGCCAGCGCCATCGTGTCCATGGCTCCGATGTGTCCATAGAACAGATCGTACTTGTCGGTGCTCTGCCGACGTACTTTGGCATCAAAGTTTAAGCCGCCTGTGGTAAAGCCGCCTGCTTTGATAATTTCATACATCACCAGCGCGTTCTCTTCCACGCTGACCGGGAACTGATCGGTGTCCCAGCCACACTGGGCATCACCCCTATTGGCATCGACCGAACCAAATACACCCAGCGCAATTGCCGTCGCTATTTCGTGATGGAATGAGTGACCCGCCAGCGTGGCATGGTTGGCTTCCACGTTTACCTTAATCTCTTTTTCCAGGGCAAACTGCTTCAGGAAGCCATAAACCGTCGCGACGTCATAATCGTACTGATGTTTGGTCGGCTCTTGCGGTTTGGGTTCAATCAGGAGCGTGCCCTGGAAGCCGATTTTGTGCTTATGTTCAACGACCATCTGCATAAAGCGGCCAATCTGCTCGCGCTCCTGGCGCAGGTCGGTATTTAACAGCGTTTCATAGCCTTCGCGTCCGCCCCACAGTACGTAGTTTTCGCCCCCCAGCGTTTGGGTCGCTTTCATTGCACTGCACACCTGACTGGCGGCCCAGGAAAACACTTCCGGATCCGGATTGGTGGCGGCACCCGCACCGTAACGCGGATGCGTAAAGCAGTTAGCGGTGCCCCAGAGCAGTTTTAAGCCCGTTTCCTGCTGTTTCGCCTGCAACGTATCGGTCATTACCGCCAGGTTTTCGCGATAGCTTTTTAAGGAGTCACCTTCAGGTGAGACGTCCACATCGTGGAAGCAGTAGTAAGGCACGTTCAGCTTGTGGAAAAACTCAAAGGCAACGTCCGCTTTCAGTTTGGCCAGCGCCAGCGCATCGCCCGCTTTTTGCCATGGACGATCAAAAGCGCCGACACCAAACATGTCCGCGCCATTCCAGCAGAAGGTGTGCCAGTAACAGGCGGCGAAGCGCAGATGCTCAGCCATGGTTTTCCCCAGGATGACTTCGTCAGGGTTGTAGTGGCGGAAGGCCAGAGGATTACTGGTTTTTGCGCCTTCGTAGCGAACGCGATCAAACTGGTCAAAATAAGCGTGCATGGTTTGCTCCTTAACAGTGGTCCCGAATGGGTTACCCAGAAGCCATATTGTGCGTATCCGCTTTCTGACCACTCAATTACGATATTTCACACAGGCAGTAAGAGAATTATTTATTGTGCGCTTGCTCGCAAAAAAATATGACGATGAGATGACCTCATGCTGTGCAGTTTGCGGTAACGGCGAGTCTGAAAATGTTAAAATTTGGATCGCGCTCAAAAATTCAGAAATAAACCAAAAAACGTAATAGCCGGATAAAAATCAGTAATTGCTGGCAGGTAAAAATAAGGTGAACAATTCATCCGCCTGGTTCATAGCCTTACAACGACAATAACCGTTCCCTACAGGATGACCATGATGAAAATGAAACCCGCATTACTCGCTGCGCTTGCGGCGCTTACGCTGTTCAGTCAGGCCAGTCTGGCAAAAGAAGTCAAAATCGGCATGGCCATTGACGATTTACGTCTGGAACGCTGGCAAAAAGACCGCGATATCTTCGTTAAACAGGCGGAAGCAAAGGGCGCGAAAGTCTTCGTGCAGTCTGCCAATGGCAACGAAGAAACGCAAATGTCGCAAATCGAAAATATGATCAACCGCGGCGTGGATGTGCTGGTTATTATTCCCTACAACGGTCAGGTATTAAGTAACGTCGTGGCAGAAGCGAAACGCGAAGGCATTAAAGTTCTGGCCTATGATCGCATGATTAATAATGCCGATATCGATTTCTATATTTCGTTTGATAATGAAAAAGTCGGCGAAATGCAGGCTGAAAGCCTGGTGAAAAAAGTACCCAAAGGCAATTACTTCCTGATGGGCGGATCGCCTGTCGATAATAACGCCCGCCTGTTCCGCGAAGGGCAGATGAAGGTGTTAAAACCCTCTATTGATAATGGCAGCATAAAAGTTGTCGGTGACCAGTGGGTTGATGCCTGGCTGCCGGAAAATGCACTGAAAATCATGGAAAACGCCCTGACCGCCAATAAAAACCACATCGATGCCGTTGTGGCCTCAAACGATGCTACCGCGGGGGGAGCGATCCAGGCGCTCAGCGCGCAGGGGCTGGCCGGTAAGGTCGCCATCTCCGGGCAGGATGCCGATCTTGCCGCCATCAAACGCATCATGAATGGCACGCAAACCATGACGGTGTACAAACCGATCAAAGAACTGGCGACTGAAGCAGCTAATGTCGCCGTCGAGCTGGGCAACGGTCAGACGCCTGCCAGCAATGCCAAACTCAACAACGGCCTGAAAGACGTGCCGTCGCGCCTGCTGACGCCCATCGAGGTCAACAAAGACAATATCGACAGTACCGTGGTGAAAGACGGTTTCCATAAGAAGAGTGAACTCTGATCGCCATCCTGCGAAGGAGAAGACCGATGTTGCTGGAAATGAAAAATATCACCAAGCGTTTCGGCGCGGTGAAGGCGCTGGACAACGTCAGCCTGCAACTGGATGCCGGTGAAGTGCTGTCGTTGTGTGGTGAAAACGGCTCTGGCAAATCGACCCTGATGAAAATCCTGTGCGGACTGTATCCGCACGGGGAGTTTGAGGGGCAGATTCAGTTTTCCGGGGACCCGATCCAGGCACAGACTATTCGCGATACCGAACGCAAAGGAATTGTCATTATCCATCAGGAGCTGGCGCTGGTACGGCAACTGACCGTGATGGAGAACATCTTCCTGGGCGCAGAGCTGGGGCGCTTTGGCATGGTGGACGATGAAACCATGACGCTGCGCTGCCAGCAGTTGCTGGAACGGGTCAAACTTAACGTCTCGCCCGACACGCGCGTGGGTGAGCTGGGCCTGGGGCAACAGCAGCTGGTGGAGATTGCGCGGGCGCTCAACAAACAGGTGCGGCTGCTTATCCTCGATGAGCCGACGTCCTCGCTGACCGAGCAGGAAACCACGGTACTGCTCAGTATCATCCACAACCTGCGCGAGCACGGTATCGCCTGTATTTATATCTCGCACAAACTGAACGAGGTGCGGGCGATTTCGGACACCATCTGCGTGATTCGCGATGGTCAGCATATTGCCACTCGTCCGGCGGCGGGCCTGAGTGAGGACGATATCATCACCATGATGGTCGGACGTGAACTCACGGCGCTCTATCCACATTCACCTCACGAGATTGGCGACACGGTGCTGCAGGTCAGCAACCTGACGGCCTGGCACCCGGTCAACCGCCACATCAAGCGCGTGAATAACCTGTCCTTTACCCTGCGTAAGGGAGAGATCCTTGGTATCGCCGGATTAGTCGGTGCTGGCCGAACGGAAACCGTTCAGTGTCTGTTTGGCGTCTGGCCTGGTCGCTGGCAGGGTGAGATCCGGATTAACGGCAACAAAGTGACTATCCGCGACTGTCAGGAGGCAATCGCGCACGGCATTGCCATGGTACCGGAGGATCGTAAAAAAGACGGCATTGTGCCGCTGATGGGCGTGGGCAAAAACATCACTCTGGCGGCGCTGGATCAGTTCAGCCAGCGCCTGTCCACAATTGACGAAGCCAGCGAGCTGCACGCCATTAATGCCGCTATCGCCCGCTTGCGGGTCAAAACCTCGTCACCTGAACTGCCGATTGGCCGCCTCAGCGGCGGCAACCAGCAAAAAGCGATTCTGGCGAAATGCCTGCTGCTCAATCCAAAAATTCTGATTCTGGATGAGCCCACGCGCGGTATTGATGTGGGTGCGCGGCAGGAAATTTATGTGCTAATCAATGCGCTGGTACAGCAGGGCATCTCCGTCATTGTGATCTCGTCTGAGTTGCCCGAAGTGCTGGGCCTCAGCGACCGCATTCTGGTGATGCATGAAGGGCAAATCAAAGCCGATCTGATTAACGACAATCTGACTCAGGAGCAGGTGATGGAAGCCGCTCTGCGGAGTGAACATTATGCTTAACAGCGAAACCAAGCCCGCCGTATCGACGCCGGCCAACAAGCCCGTCTCCAGCAAGCTCGGCCTGCGTAATTTGCAGGTGCTGGTCATGCTGGGGGCGATTGTGTTGATTGCCCTGTTTTTTACCTGGACTACTGACGGTGCCTGGCTCAGCCCGCGCAACGTCTCTAACCTGCTGCGCCAGACAGCGATAACCGGCATCCTGGCGGTGGGCATGGTGTTTGTTATTATCTCCGCTGAGATCGACCTCTCAGTTGGCTCTATGATGGGGCTGCTGGGCGGCGCGGCGGCGATCTTTGACGTCTGGCTGGGCTGGCCGCTGCCACTGACCATTGTGGTCACGCTGGTGCTTGGCCTGCTGCTGGGCACCTGGAATGGCTGGTGGGTGGCCTACCGCAAGGTGCCTTCGTTTATCGTAACGCTGGCCGGTATGCTGGCGTTTCGCGGCATCCTGGTCGGTATCACCGACGGAACTACCGTTGCCCCGACCAGTCCGGCGATGTCCCAGATTGGGCAAAGCTATTTGCCAGGCGGCTTCGGTTTTGGTTTTGGCTTTATCGGCCTGGCACTGTTTATTTTGTGGCAGTGGCGCTTACGGCTGCGTCGTCAGCAGTTGGGGCTGGCTCAACCGGCGGCGACAAGCACCGTGGCACGCCAGGCGATCACCGCCGTGCTGGTGCTGGGGGCGATCTGGCTGCTGAATGATTACCGTGGCGTACCTACTCCGGTACTGCTGCTGGCATTGCTGCTGCTGGCGGGAATGTTTATGGCCACCCGCACGGCTTTTGGCCGCCGCATTTACGCCATCGGCGGCAATATTGATGCCGCCCGGCTTTCCGGTATCAATGTGGCGCGCACCAAGCTGGCGGTGTTTGCCATCAATGGCCTGATGGTGGCGATCGCGGGGCTGATCCTCAGCTCACGTCTGGGCGCGGGATCGCCTTCTGCCGGGAACATCGCCGAACTGGATGCGATTGCAGCCTGTGTTATCGGCGGCACCAGCCTGGCTGGCGGGGTCGGATCCGTCGCCGGGGCGGTGATGGGCGCGTTTATCATGGCCTCGCTGGATAACGGCATGAGCATGATGGATGTGCCGACCTTCTGGCAGTACATCGTAAAAGGGGCGATTTTGCTGCTGGCGGTCTGGATGGACACCGCAACGCGCCGCCGTATGTAATCGTGTGAACGATCACACTGTGGCGCAAACCATTTCTGTGATGCATCCAGCTGTGCTATGCAATGCGCTGGGAGTTAACGGGACGCTGCCACTATGCATGAGAAACGATACCGCATTACCCTGCTGTTTAACGCCAACAAGGTTTACGATCGTCAGGTGGTTGAAGGCGTTGGCGAGTATTTACAGGCTTCACAGACAAACTGGGATATTTTCATTGAGGAGGATTTCCGCTGCCGCATTGACAATATCCATGAGTGGCTGGGCGACGGCGTGATTGCGGATTATGACGACAGCGCCATTCAGCGTTCGCTGGCAGACGTGGCGGTGCCGGTCGTCGGTGTGGGTGGCTCCTATCATCGTGAAGAGGATTACCCGCCGGTACACTACATTGCCACCGACAACAGCGCGCTGGTGGAAAGTGCCTTCCTGCACCTGAAAGCGCGCGGTATCAACCGTTTTGCATTTTACGGTTTGCCGGCTTCCAGTGGTAAACGCTGGGCACAGGAGCGCGAACTGGCGTTTCGCCAACGCGTCATGCGTGAGCGCTATATGGGCGTGGTTTATCAGGGCATGGAAACCGCCTCTGAGAACTGGCAGCACGCGCAAAACCGCCTGGCCGACTGGCTGCAAACCCTTCCCCCGCATACCGGCATTATTGCTGTCACTGATGCACGTGCGCGTCATCTGCTGCAGGCCTGCGAGCACCTGAAGATTCCGGTGCCTGAGAAGCTGTGCGTAATTGGCATCGACAACGAAGAACTGACCCGTTATCTCTCTCGCGTCGCGCTTTCCTCGGTAGTTCAGGGTTCACGACAGATGGGTTATCAGGCCGCTAAGCTGTTACACCGCCTGCTGGATAAGCAGGTTCTGCCGCTCCAGCGCATTCTGGTACCGCCAGTGAAAGTGATTGCCCGCCGCTCAACCGATTTCCGCTCGCTGCACGACCCGGCAGTGATTCAGGCGATGCATTTTATCCGTTTTAACGCCTGTAAGGGCATTAAGGTGGAGCAGGTACTGGATGCCATTGGCCTGTCGCGTTCTAACCTGGAGAAGCGTTTCCGCGACGAAACCGGCGATACGATTCACGCCATGATCCATCGAGAAAAGCTGGAAAAGGCAAAGGAACTGCTGGCGGGCTCGTCACTCAGTATCAATGAGATCTCGCAGATGTGTGGTTATCCCTCATTGCAGTATTTCTATTCGGTGTTCAAGAAGAGCTATGCGACGACACCGAAAGAGTACAGGCAGGAAAATGGAGAAGTGGCGTAAGAAGGCGATGTTGGCATTTCTGTGAGTACATGAATGAACCGATGACCTGTCGCCATCATCTATAAGGAAGCCGGTCCGAATGTCCTGGGCTGGCTTTCCACTTATATTTTCTCTGAAAGACAAGACGAGAATGTCAGAATGAATATATTCAACTGAGTAACACCGTAAGGCATATTAAAGTAGCTATAAAAGATTTAATTTTTTGATTTATATAATTAATTATTCAAAATTTTCTGAGGTTATGTTCTGTTAAACAGTGTGGCAGAGCTTGCTGTGACTCTGTTTAACAATCACCATGATCCATGGTCACCCTTTTTTTGAGGGACTGTGTAGTTCAGTGCTTTTCTGACAGACTGTCGAAAATATACTTCTTTATATTATGGTTTTCTTTGAGAAAGGGCTGGGCCGCTGCCTCGCTTAAGTAGGAATCGCAAAATTCCACAGCCATTCGTAATACCCTGGCTGAATGCGCCTGCGCTGTCATCGTTATTATGGTCATCAGCCACGATTTTACAGACTCCATCGCATTAAGATAGCTTCTGAGGGAGACAGCTGCTTTACTGATTGAGCAGGCTCCAACAAGCCGTCAGTCGCTGTTTTCGTATCCGCGATGTGTAGCGTCGTCATGGCATTACAGCGGCGAGTTATCTGGCCCATCGACTAAAAGGAACGTCAATGCTTAACGTTCGTAATGCCCTGCCGGATGATTACGCAGCCTGGCTGGGGCTCTGGAAAGATTACCTGCTGTTTTATGGTCATCACCTGGATGAGAGCGTCACGCTGTCTACCTGGCAGAGAATCCATTCACCTGACTCCGCGCTCATGTGTCGACTCGCCGAACAAAACGGCAGCGTGATCGGTTTCGCGATATGTGTGATACACGAGGGGACCTGGGTCACTCGGCCCGTATGCTATCTGGAAGATCTCTTTGTTAAGGAAAACAAGCGCGGCGTAGGTGCGGGAAAAGCCCTAATCGTGGCAGTCTGCGATGAAGCCCGTGAACTGGGTTGGGCGAAAGTATATTGGGTGACAAATGAAAACAATCCTGCCCGCAGATTGTACGATAAGCTGGCACAGGTGGATGATATTGTCCGTTATAACATCAGGCTCTGAGCATCAATCCGCTGGGCTACAGGCCTGAAATCACGATGGATACTGTCTCCAGAATCACCTTCAGCCTTTAAAGGATGCAAGATGGCTAATCGGGAACATCATTACCATATTCACATTCGCTGGACCGGTAACCGTGGCAGCGGTACAGATTCCTACACTGCGTACGACCGCAATGGTGAGCTTGCCGCTGAGGGGAAAGCGACCATCGCACTGAGTGCCGATCCGGCCTTTCGGGGCGATGCCACGCGCTGGAATCCCGAAGAACTGTTACTGGCCTCGGCGTCCGCCTGCCATAAATTATGGTATCTGCATCTGTGCGCTGATGCCGGTATCATCGTCGAGGCTTATGAGGATGCGGCGGAGGGCACAATGGTCGAGGGTGAGCGGGGGCATTTCAAGCAAATCACGCTGAAGCCGTTGGTCACATTGCGCGATCCGGCGGACGCTGCGCGCGCAGAAGCGCTGCACCACGATGCTCACGATGCGTGTTTTATCGCGAATTCGCTGAATTTTCCGGTGAGTTTTGTGCCGCGGTTTGTTTCACGATAAGCAGTGTGCTTCACGGTACTGTTAATCATGCTTAAGTTTTGCGTATATGTGCCGATACTTTATGCGCCACTGGCGAAATCCGTCGCCAGTATTATGTGACCCCCGTTTGGGGCTCAGTCAACATAAGGAGCAACTGCATGGATATTCAGCAACTCACAACGCTGTCTGCAGGGTTAGATCAATGGCAGGCACGTGGTGAAGCCAATGCGACGCTGTTAAAGAAAACCCTGAACCAACAGGCAGATACCATCACTACACTGGTGGAAGGCGTTACTGCCCTTCCCGCGAACCCGGCTGTAGGGCGGAACATTAACACCACCGCCTGATTATTCTGCTCCAGGTTCCCCGGGCGGATCATGTCGTACCGCCCGCTTTATTCCCTTTCCCCGTCGGCTGACTCTCCCTTCATCCCTTCGCTGCAATTTTTTCCAATACCTGAGCTGAGTAAAAGAATGAAATAAGGTATCACTCACGTTCAGGCAGGGAACTCAATGACGCCGCTTCAGTTTACGCTTCGCTCTCCGGAATGGGCTCTTTTTACAGAATTTACAGGCTCATATCAGGTGGCACAGCGCGAGGTTCTTTCGTGCAGGAGTGTAGTGCGATGATGTCCTTTTCGACGGGGTTTTTCTTAAGTCTGTCACTGTGTCTGGATATCGGCATTGCCAACATCGCTATGATTACGCTGGCAATGCAGCGGGGATATTTTCAGGGATTTTCGCTGGGCATCGGCACCTGTATAGGCGATCTTTTTTATGCCGTGCTGGCGCTGGCGGGCATGGCGGTGTTGCTGCAATTCGAGATAGTGCGATGGATAATCTGGGCGGGTGGAGGGCTTCTGCTGACAGGGTTCACCGTTAAAATGCTGATGGCTGCCTTCAGTACAGTTAACGATATCGACACATCACAGGTGACTGTCAGGCAATCGCTGTTCCGTGAGTTTCGTCGCGGAATTGTACTGGCCCTGTCCTCGCCCACCGCCATTCTGTGGTTTGCGACGGTGGGTGGCGCGCTCATTTCCCGTTTCGGGGAGCAAAACCTTACTGGAACCACGCTATTTCTGAGCGGTTTTTTTCTGGCCGGGGTGATATGGACGGGTGTGCTCTGTCTGGTTGGCAGCGTGGGCGGCAGGCTATTAGGACAAAAGTTGTTGAGATATTCCTACATGCTTTCTGCCCTTATCTTTGCCTGTTTTGCTTTTTACGTCATCGTTTCAGGTTATAAAGAATTTTTGCTTTCCTGAACCTACTTGTGAAGCATAGTGTTTGGGCGTGGTGCCCATTACTTTGCGAAACGCATTGATAAAATGGCTTTGATCGTAAAATCCCAGGCGATGCGCGGCGTCCAGAGGATGCTGATTCTGTCGCAGAAGCGCCCGCGCTGCACACAGGCGAAGCTGCATGTGATACTGCAAAGGTGGAAGCCCGGTATAAGCAGTAAAACGCCTCACCAGCGCGTATTTGCTTATTCCCGCTACCTGCACCAATGCATTCAGCGTAAGCTTCATGTTCACATGCTGACGCATAAAAGCAATGATGCGGTCCAGGTCTTTATCGACCACGGCATCTCGCGTGACTTTCTCAGAGAACAATTCTGCGCACAACAGCAAAAGTGCCTGCTCTTCCTCTTCGCTGTCATGGTGTTGTGTCAGTTGGGCATAGCGACATATAGCGTTAAATAACGCCTGATGCGTGAAAACGCCTTCAGCTAAAACGGGTGCCTCACGGTGACTGCTGAGATTTTGGCTGAGATTGAATGTTTTTAATAGCGTCTGCGGAATATGGATGCTGAGGAATTCAGCGCCGTGCTGATCGAAACGTGAAGACTGGATGCTGGCCGGATTATACAGGGTGATCTGACCCGCATTGACCTGCTGTGTCTGGCCATTAAGTGTGATTTCCTCAATGCCCGACAGGTTGGCGCTAAGCACATATTCATCGTGCGTGTGTTTTGGAAAGGTTGCGTTATGCGCTTTAACGCGCGAGCACTCCATACCATTGCGACTAAACCAGTCCAGAGCGTACAGCGCCATTAAAGCTCTCCTCCACAAAATATCAGCGCGCAGATGGCGCTGATAAAGCCTCTCAGCAGACTATATCACCGCGATGAAAAGACGCACATTAACGCGTAATATTCCAGTCGCTTTTGCCACAGGAAAAACAGGTAGTTAAAGAAAAGAGCGGAGGAGGGCGAAAAGGCATGATTTTTCAGGATTACTGGCAAATTTTAGTGCGCTTTGCTTACCTGGAAAGCCGAAAGCCGAAAGCCGAAAGCCGAAAGCCGAAAGCCGAAAGCCGAAAGCCGAAAGCCGAAAGCCGAAAGCCGAAAGCCGTGACAAACAAACCCATCCGCTCTCTGGAATCTAAGCCACGGGTTGACACATAAGAAACCAACAGGGGAAAAGGTCGCGCTACGTACTAACGCGCGCAAGCAGCAATAAAGCATTATCCTGTTTGTCGTCTGGCAGCAGTCATCCAGATGTGTGCGTTTAAAAGCGCACAAGCTTCGCAGTTAACCGCTCTTAGTGCGCAGATAAGATCTGCCAGACAAGTGAGATATCCTTAATCCCTGGCATAGCAAAACGTGAAATATAGCTGCAGATCGCGCTGAGCTTCTGCTTCTCCTGCCTCAGTCACCCTTACCAAAACGTTATATGTCAATTCCGCAACGTCGGCATGAGGTTTTAGCTATCAGCGTGATAGATAGTATGATCACAATTGCGGCACTTATTGTTAAATTTGCATTAATAACTATGGTTATCATTACTCCCATCGAAAGCACACTGCTTTCCCGCTTACACGATAAGGAACCGGATTATGAAAACCATGAAAACACTTTCCCTTGCTGCCGTTGCTGCGCTTTCACTGATGTCAGCCTCTGCTTTTGCGCAAACTGTCACCGCAACTGGTTCAACCCTTGATGGTACCGAAGCGAAAATTGCAGCCCAGGCTGAACAGCAGGGTGCGCAGTACAGAATCATCGAAGCCAACACGAACGACCGTGTCCACATGACCGCCGAGCTGTATAAATAACCGCGTCGTGTTGAAAGAAGCGCAAAGAGCTGCCTGATGGCAGCTTTTTTTTGGTCGCTGCAGAGCGTTAAAAGGACGGTTTATGTCGACAGTGACGTAAACCTGGTGTGCAAATAATTTTCACTTAATGTCAGTCATTACGTTTTAACGCGGCCAAAAATAAAGGGCGCTGTATTCATCCTTTAATTAACGTTATTAGCCCGGTCACAATCTGTTGCCTGTTTATTCTCCATTGTCTCAAGCCTGCTCTTTCTTCTGCCGATAAACTCTCCAGACCACTCAACATGGCAGTATAAAAATGACAATTCTAAAAAAATTATTTTCCCTTTTCTCAAAACACCAGCATAAACACGCCGCCGATTCGCTCAAAGCACTGAATGATGCCATTCCGATCATCGAGTTTACGCCAGAAGGCACGATCCTTCGGGCAAATGATCTTTTTCTCAACAAGATGGGCTATGAGATAAAAGAAATCGTGGGTCGTCATCACAGCATGTTTTGCTCGCCCTCGCTGGTCAACTCAGCCGAGTATCGCCAGTTCTGGCTACGGCTGGCCAGCGGCAAGAGCTTCAGCGGTAAATACCTGCGTTTAGGCAAAGATAATCATCCCGTCTGGCTGGAAGCCAGCTATGTGCCAGTAAAAGATCGGCAGGGTCGGGTCATTAAGGTCATCAAGCTGGCGGCTGATATTTCCGAGCGTATCAGCGAAGCGCAGCAGCAGGATGCCATGGTACAGGCGATCAGCCGCTCAATGGCCGTCATTGCATTTAATAAGGCCGGGGAAGTACTGGAGGTGAATGAAAACTTCCTGAAAGCGACCGGCTACAAAGCCGATGAGATCCTCGGGCGGCATCACCGTATGTTTTGCTCTGAGGAACTGCGTAACAGCCAGGAATATCAGCAGTTCTGGCAACGCCTGAACCAGGGCGAATTTTTTTCCGGCCAGTATCCGCGCCTTAACCGCCAGGGTAAAACCATCTGGCTGCGTGCAACCTATAACCCGGTTTTTGATACCGAAGGCCGGTTATATAAGATCGTGAAATTCGCGACGGATGTGACGGAGCAGGTGTTGCAAAACCAGCAGGAAAACGAAGCCGCTCAGCACGCATGGAAGATGGCGCAACAGACACGTGAAAGCTCGGTAACGGGTGCCGATGTCATCGAAGACAGCGTCAGAACGATGGCGGAAATCGCCAATGAGATGAACAGCGTTTCGGCGGATGTCTTTGGCCTGAACGGCCAGTCTGACCGGATTGCCGATATGGTGCATTCCATTCGCAATATCGCCGAGCAGACGCGCTTTATTGCGCTGAATGCAGCCATTGAGGCTGCCCGCGCTGGCACGTCGGGGCGCAGTTTTGCCATCGTAGCCGCCGAGGTACGCACGCTGGCGGCACGTATTAACGAAGCGACAGAAGAAATAGGACGCGTGGTGTCCAGTAATAATCAGCTGGCGAAAAAGGTGCTGGAAGACATCGAAAATAACCTGAAAAACACGGCGCGTGGAGTCAATCTTATGCGTCAGGCGGGTGAGGTAATCGCCAGTATTCAGAGCAATTCTGAGCGCGTCGAGGAAGCGGTCAGAAACGTTTCCCGTTCATCCACGCCACATCCTGTCTGAGTATTTTTTCCGGTCGCCTGCCTTTACGGGTGACCGGTTTCCCCGCTTAACACCCGCCGTTTCGCGCATATTTCACTTTGTTTGCTGTTAAGCGATAAGGCACTATGGTTCCAGCCTTTTCAACATCACGGGAATGTCTGTCGCCATGCCGGTTAATTTCGATCTTAACGATCTGTACGCGTTTCGCGCCCTGGTCGAATATGGCAATTTCCGCATTGCAGCGGAGTCCATTTGCCTGTCCCAGTCGGCCCTGAGCCGCAGGATTGAAAAGCTGGAAACGGCACTGGGGATTAAGCTGTTCGACAGAACCACGCGCCGGGTTACGCTTACGCTTTATGGTCAGACATTTGCCGCACGTTCGGAGCAGCTGCTCGCTAATTTTGAAGAGGTTATGGCCGATATCAGTAAAGTCAGCCAGGATCGGACCGGACTGGTGACGGTGGCGACGGTGCCCTCTGCGGCCTACTATTTTATGCCGGATGTCATTCGCCGCTTTCAGGCCCGCTATCCTCGCGTACGCGTCAAAATCATTGATAGCAGCGCAGGCAACGTGATCGAGGCGGTAACCAGTGGTCAGGCAGATTTTGGCATTTGCTTCTCCGGCAATCCACCACCTGGCACCGAATTTTTACCCCTGGTTGAGGATGTGTATGTTGTCGCCTGCCGACACGACCATCCGCTTGCCAGCCGTAAAGGGCTGACATGGCAGGAATTTTATCAGCAGGATTATGTGGGGCTGGATAAGACGTCGGGTAATCGCAACCTGCTGGATTCTGCCCTGGGTCATGTTGTTCCGGCGCGTCCCAGTATCTGTGAGACCCGACATGTGACCACGATGCTCGGTATGGTTGAAGCGGGAATCGGCATTGCTGCCGTGCCCGCCATGTCAATGCCGTCATCCGGTCATTCGGTGCTGGTGCAGTTACCCCTCACCGATCCGGTGGTGAAACGTACTGTAGGGCTGCTCAGACGCAGCGGACGTATTCAGTCGTATATTGCAGCAGAACTGGAAAAGCTCATTACTGAACAGTATCACGCTGCGTAACAGGCTGCTGCGTTTTCACCGAGTGCATACCGGTTGCGTGAACGACCGCCTGCGCCTGGGCTGAGGCCAGGAAATCAAGTAGCGCTTTACCTGCTTCCGGATGCGCGGCTTTCGCCGGGACAGCGCCCGCAAAGCGGGTAATGTACTGGACATCGTCAGGCAACTCGCCAACAAAAGTCACGCCCTTGACGGGCAGCAGTTCGCTGACCTGCTGTAGTCCCAGTGCATAGTGGCCTTTTGCCACTTCCGAGGCGACAGGAATACGTTCGACCTGATGTGCTTTGTCTTTGACTTTGTCTTCAATGCCTAACTTCTTAAACAACTCGCTGCTGACATACTGACCGCTGGCGCTATCGGAATACGCAATAGACTTCGCGCTCAGTAAGGTTTGACGTAATTCATCATCCGTCTTAATTGCGGGCTTAGCGTCGCCTTGCTTCACGACAATACCAATCGGCGAGTCAGCCAGCTCCACGCGTGAGCCGGGTTTTATCCACTTGTCTTTTTCCAGCTGAGTCAGCGCATTGCCCACCATAATTACCGCATCGGCCTTTTCACCACGTGCCAGGCGGTTAGGGATTGCCTGCGGGGTTTTACCCATTGAAGGGCCGGATACCAGGATAATTTTGTCACCGCTTTGGGCTTCAAACTGAGGCGTGAGTTTCTCCAGGGCGGCTTTAAAGCCACCAGAGATCATCACGGTCACGTCCTTTGCCAGTACCGTCGTGCTGACGGTTGAAAGCACGAGGGTGGCAAGGAGTGATCGGTATAGTCGTTTCATAATGGAGTCCCTGACTTAATGTTTAACGGCGGGTTGTAAATTGACAGCGCTGCGGCGGTAAAGATACAGCGTCGCCAGTAGGGCACAGACGGCAGCAAAGCTCATCCAGTAACCGGGTGACGCTTTATCGCCGGTGTACTCTATCAATGCGGTTGAAATCACCGGGGTAAATCCGCCAAAGACAGCCGTTGCGAGGCTGTAAGCGAGTGAAAAGCCCGCCACCCGAACTTCGGTTGGCATAATCTCGGTCAGGGCAGGAATCATCGCACCGTTATACAGGCCGTAGATAAATGACAGCCACAGCAGTACGGTCAGCATCATCGTAAAACTCGGTGCTTCGGCCAGCAGCGTCAGGGCCGGATAAGCCGTTGCCAGGGCCAGCAACGTCATGGCAATCAGAACCGGCTTACGTCCAAAGCGGTCCGACAGGGCACCCCCGACCGGCAGCCAGAGGAAATTGGAAATGGCCACCAGCAGCGTAACCAGCAGGCTGTCAGACGCACTGAGCATCAGCACCTTCTTGCCGAAGGTGGGGGCATAAACGGTAATCAGATAGAACGCTGTTGTGGTCATCGCCACCATCAACATGCCCGCAACCACTACCTGCCAGTTAGCTAACAGGGTTTTAAAGACCTCGCGCATCGCCAGATGCTTACGGCGAGCATTAAATTCCTGCGTTTCTTCCAGCTTACGACGCAGAAAGAAAATGAAAGGCACAATCAGGCAGCCAAACAGGAACGGAATACGCCAGCCCCATTCACGAATCGCGCTCTCTTCCAGGGCGGCATTCAGGGCAAAGCCCATGGCAGCGGCAACCATAATGGCGACCTGCTGGCTGCCCGACTGCCAACTGGTATAGAAGCCTTTACGGCCTGGCGTAGCGATTTCGGCCAGGTAAACCGACACGCCGCCCAGTTCGGCACCGGCAGAGAAGCCCTGCAACAGGCGACCGATAAGCACCAGCATCGGGGCCCAAAGGCCAATGCTCTGATAAGACGGGATTAATACGATCAGAAAGGTGCCCGTAGCCATAATGGACAGGGTTACGATCAATCCTTTGCGTCTGCCGACTTTATCAATATAAGCGCCCAGCACCACGGCGCCGATCGGGCGCATCAGGAAACCTGCGCCGAAGACGGCAAAGGTCATCATCAGTGAGGCGAACTCACTGCTCGCCGGAAAGAAAGTATGCGCGATGTAGGTGGCATAAAAACCAAACAGAAAGAAGTCAAACTGTTCCAGAAAGTTGCCCGAGGTAACGCGCAAGATTGCGCCGATTCTGGCGCGAGTGGTCATAGGTGAAGTCGAGGAATGCATCGGTATCTCCAGTTTATCATTGACGCTTTTTGCTGCGCCTGTTGCTGAAGACTGGATCAGGAAAATAAAGTAAATAAGCGCAATAAACTCATCGACTGATGCGCTATGCGCATTAATGGCCGTTAACAATTACATTGGGCTATGTGCAACAAGGCTTTAACAAGTTTGCCGGGCGGGTGGACGTTTAACCAGCCCAAAAAACCGAATGCGCGTTTTGTGACAGGGTTCATATGGGTATTTAAAGGAAAAGGGGTAGCGTAAAGCCTTTGTCAGGTTCTATCAGGCGACGCGCGCGTTCGCCCCGTCGCGAGTGAAATCATTCCAGACAGGAGGCGGGTTAGCGGCCGGGCTGAAAAAGCTCGACGAGCATCTTCTCGTTATCATGAATGAAAGCGAAACGATCGCCATCGCCGTTGGGTACGGCACGGGGCGGGGAAACGAGCTCGACACCTTTTGCCTGCAGTTCCGCAACCGCCTCATCGAGATCGTCGACCTGAAGCGCGAAATGGTTGATACCGCCGATTTTCAGATTGGTTTCTGCGCGTTGCCGCTGTGGATCCATCGGGGTAGCCTGCGCATGTTGAAACAGCTCCAGTTTCACATTGCCCCGCGCAATAAAAACAACCTGTACGCCCGGCCAGCCATAATCATACAGACGCGTAAATCCCAGCATCTGGCTATACCAGGCTTCACTGGCTTCAATATCCTGAACCACAATACCGATGTGATGAAATGTATTACCGATTGCCGACATGGTGCTTTTCCTTATCAGGTCGCTGAGGTGAATGTCGCGTTGACACGGCAAGGCGGTGTAGCGCGCCCTTCGTACAGCTTACCACCCAATCGGGCATACGGCAGAAATGCCCGAGGGGCGAGGGTTGCTTATCGTTGCAGGTAAATCCGAACACCGCCTCACACTGGCCGTAGACGACCCGTGTTTCGTCTTAAAACCAGGCTTCCCACATCGCACCCAGATTGAAGTCGTCCAGAATATCGTTTTCCCGGCCATTCACGCGTGCGGTGCGCGCATCATCGACCTTGCCGCCCGTCACATAGAAGCGCAGCATGGGACGGAACTCCGGGCCCATCGCGATAGCGATATTTTGCGACAGCGTCAGCTTCCAGCCGTTGTTGCTACCGCCTGCATCATAGTTGACCCGTTGATAACCGGCTTCGAGCCAGGTGGAGTGCACGTCATTCCAGAAATACATCGGGCGCACAATGGCAGCGTAGTTTTTCCGGTTGTCGCTTTTCAGTCGACTGTTGTCATAATCGTGATAGGCCAGCAGATACTCCACCTGCGCCTGCTGAGTAAACAGGTGCTTACCTTCAAAGCTGGTGTAAAGCGTGCTGAGGCCATGGGTTTTGCTGTAAACGCTGTTATCCGCATTGTCTGAGTAGCGTGCAATCACTTTATTGACGCCATGATCGGTGGTGTGGCTTACGACAAACGCACCCTGCCAGGCGTTGAGGCGATCCTCGCTTTCCACGGCCTTAGAGTCGAAACCGTAATTGGCATACATCTCCAGATCCAGCGGCCCCAGTTTCATGCCGTGGATTTTAGATGTGGCGGCATAGTTTCCTTTATCGCCGGTTCCCGATCCGCCCGTACAGGTAATGCGTGATGGATTGGATTCATCGCTAAGCACTTCAGGATTACAGGATTCCACCGCCGCGACGGCAGCAAGGTCAAATTTTATCCCGCCTACGTCAAAGTCTTTTACGCCCGCGCCCTGACCATCGTGATTCATCCAGAAATAGTCATTGATGTTCTGTTGCGGGCGCTGATGAAAGTCCCGTCCGGCCCAAAGATAGGCATTAGGATTCGAGGCCAGCACATTGGTCACGCCAGCGTAAGCTTTTTTCAGGTTCACTTCATCGCCCCAGTGATCGATCATCACGTTCACGTCCCAGATGGCACCGTTCGTGCTTTTAAACGCTTTAGAGAGCTGGAATTCGCCGCCGTTACCTTCGTTCCCCAGGCGACCAATACCGGAGGCGCCATTGTAAGAGCCATCAACATTGACATACTTTTGGTCACCACTTTGGTAATGCGCGCCATAACGGGCGTAGCCGCTAAACTTCACGCCAAAAGGAATGGCCATATCCGGTGACTGTGCAGGACTCTGCGGTTCTGTTATCACATCCGTTTTTTTCGCGACGGCGGCATCCATCTTAGCCTGACGCTCTGCTAAAGCTTTATCGACGGCTTTGGCGACGATAGCGTCGATTTGTTCCTGCGTGAATTCCTGTGCGAGGCCGGCAATCGGGCACAGCGCGGCGCTCACCGCCAGAGGAAGTGAAAATGTTTTTATCATGTTCATGGTTATCTCGTTTACACCTCATCCTTCGGGTTAACACGAATTAACCCGAAAGACGCGTGCTGTTGTTTTCAGATAATAACCCGCCCGTTTCGGCTTATTGACTGTCACCAAAACAAGTTGATTTGTAGAGTATGTTTTCTTTCCAGAGGGATGTTTTTTGTCAGGCGTTCTCCTGTATTAAGCGATCAAATTACCGTTGATAGAGATGAATTATTTCTTCTGATAATTCACGGGCTAATAGCGACGTCATTAAATGATCCTGAGCATGGACCATAATTAACGTCATCGGCTGTCGGGCCTCGCCAGCATCCTGTTCAATTAACCGGGTTTGCATCTGATGGGCCTTGCGGGAATAGTCGTCGGCCTCTTTGAGGCGCGCATGGGCCTCCTCAAACTCGCCTTGCCGCGCCGCCTGCAGGGCTTCAAAGCACAGGCTGCGGGCGTGTCCTGAATTGACGATAATCGTCATTACAGCGTCTTCAAGTTCAATCATTATTATCGCTCTCAGTCAAAACCGTTATTTTCGGCAACGTTAGCAAACCAATTCCCGCTCTTTTTTATCGTACGTTGTTGTGTTTCCAGATCGAGCTGCACTAAGCCATAGCGATTTTTATAGCCATTCAGCCAGGACCAGTTGTCGATAAAGGTCCACATATGATAACCCAGACAATGACAGCCCTCGCGAATGCCTTTATGCAGCCATTTAAGATGTTCGGAAACAAATTCGATACGGTAATCATCCTGAACTTTACCGTCTTGAATAAAACGCTGTTCATTTTCGACGCCCATTCCATTTTCAGAAATAAAGCAGCGAGGGTTGCCGTAATTATCGCGCAGGTTGATCAGAATATCGTAAATACCCGGCGCATAGATTTCCCATCCGCGGTATGGGTTCATTTGTCGGCCAGGCATGTCGTAATGATCGAATAATGCCTCCGGCATAAACGGTGCGTCAGGGTTGACGGCGCTGTCCCGGCACTTCACCCGGCGCGGTTGATAATAATTGACACCCAGCAGGTCGATGATGCCGTCGGCAAGCAAGGCGCTGTCGCCAGGCAGGCAGTGTGGCAACTGGTCATGCTGTTTTAATAAGTCCAGCAGCGCAGACGGATATTCGCCCTTGAGAACCGGATCGAGAAAGCTGCGGTTAAACAGCAGGTCGGCATGCTGTGCTGCGTTGACATCTGCCGGATTCGTTGAGCGCGGATAGGACGGTGTGAGATTCAGTACCACGCCTATTTCGCCATCATAGCCGCCGTTACGCCAGGCTCGTACCGCCAGGGAATGTGCCAGTACGGTATGAAAGGCCACGGTAGCGGCGCGTTTAAAATCCACCACGTTGGGATAATGAAAATCATACAGATAGCCGCCTTCAACCGGCACAATGGGCTCATTAAAAGTAAACCAGTGCTTCACTTTGTGACCGAACAGCGCGAAACAGCGCTGCGCGTAGCGGCCAAACGCCTGTACCACTTCGCGGTTTTCCCAGCCCCCTTTCTCCTGCAGGGCCAGCGGCATATCGAAATGAAACAGCGTGATAAACGGCGTAATCCCCTGCGCCAGTAATTCATCAATGACCCTGTGATAGAAATCGACGGCCTCGGGATTGATCTCATCCGCTCCGTCCGGCATGAGCCGCGCCCAGCTCAGCGAGGTGCGAAAGCTGTTGTGCTTTAACGCTTTTAGCAGCGCGATATCCTGCCGCCAGTGTTGATAAAAGCCGGAGGTATCGGCCGGACCAATACCGTGATGGAAACGATGCGGCTGGTGTGCGAACCAGTGATCCCAGGTGGTGGCGCTTTTACCGCCCTGAAGGCTACAGCCTTCGGTTTGCAACGCCGAACTGGCGCTGCCCCACCAGAAATTGTCGGGAAAACGGTAGTGCATGTGACTGACTCCTTAAGCCTGGGGATGACCGTGCACGGTATTGCCTGCGGGCACGGTATCCTGAATTTTTTTCTCTTCTGCTTTGATCAGGCTGCGTTCGTAAGCGCGCAGAAAAGGTAAGTACATCAGTGCCGACATCACCATGCAGATCAGGCACATGACCAGTGGACTAAGCGCCCAGTTGGCCGCCCAGGAAGCACCAATCGGCGCGGGCGTCGTCCAGGGCGTCAGCGAAACGACCTGCGCAACCCAGCCCAGTTTTGTGGCGGTATAGGCCAGAACGGCATTAATCATCGGGACGCAGACGAAGGGAATAAACAGCAGGGGATTCATGATGATGGGCGCACCAAATAAGATCGGCTCATTGATATTAAAGAAGCTGGGAACCACGCCCATTTTGCCGATGGTACGCAGATGCAGCACCCGGCTGCGCAGCAGTAAAAAGGCCAGCGGCAAAGTGGAACCGACGCCGCCGATAAGCAGATAGTGATCCCAAAAGCCCTGCAGATAGACATGGGGCAGCGCCGCACCGGCTGCCAGAGCGGCCTGATTGGCGGAGAGATTAGCCATCCAGAAGGGATTCATGATGCCAGTGACGATGAGTGCGCCATGAATACCGGCGAACCAAAAAATCTGGCACAGCAGCACCGACAGCAAGATGGCTGGCAGGGAATCCGAGGCGGATACCAGCGGTTCCAGCAGATGCATAATCGCCTGAGGAATAATCATGCCCGTTTTGGCTTCAATAAACAGATTAAGCGGATGCAGGGTGCCAATGATCACCAATACCGGAATTAAAATCTCAAAAGAACGGGCGACGCCAGTGGGGACTTCTTTGGGCAGGCGAATCGTGACGTTATGCTGTTTGAGCCAGGCATAAACACGGGTGGCATAAATCGCGGTAATCAGGGCCGTAAAAATTCCCTGACCGGACAGGTACTGCGTAGAGATCTTTTCATCAGCATAGGGCGCTGCCACCAGTAAAAAGGCCATAAAAGCCAGTAAACCTGACATGATGGGATCAAGGTTGAACTGTCGGCCCAGACTGGCACCGATGCCGACTGAGATAAAGAAGGTCATGACGCCCATGCTGAGATTAAACGGCAGCATCAGTTGCTGGCGATAAGTGACCGAAAAGTCGAGCCAGGCCCGGGCAAAGCTGTTGGTGGTATCCGCTGAAAAGGGCGGGAAAATAAACACCAGCATGAACGAGCCAATAATCATAAACGGCAGGGCCGCCGTAAAACCATCACGAATAGCGATAACGTACTTTTGCTGACCCAATTTTCCGGCGAGGGGCGTAATAGCCTGTTCAATCACCGTCACCATTGACTGATATAACGAACCCATAAATGACACCTTTTAGTGTGTCGCTTCAATAAGCGACAGAGCGTAATCCAGCACGTTGTCACCGCGTTGCATACCGTAGTCCGTCATATCAATAGCCCGGACAGGAATACCGTGGGTGGCAGCTTTTTCTGAAAGCGTGTTTAACATGTACTTCACTTGCGGGCCGAGTAGCACAACCTGATACGTTGGAAACTGCGTATCAAACTCGGCAATGCCCCAGGCATCAATCTGCACAGCGAGGCCACGCTGATCCGCCACCTCTACCATTTTGCGCACCAGCATGCTGGTGGACATACCTGCCGAACAGCACAACATAATCCTGATCATGAGAACGCTCCTTTACGTGTAAAACTTGTTACGGAGATGATTTGATACGATATGGAAACCGGTTTCCATTTGTCGCAAAAGGAAGTGTGACAGGCATCATGCTCTGGCTGATAACGGGTGTTTAATTACGATTCAGATCACTAAATTAAGCGGTAAAAATCATTATTGAGTAGAAACGGAAAATCGGTTTCCATGAAAAAATGAAAACGCTATACTGCCTGTGGCGAAAAATTAAGCCGCCGTTTCGGTCAGTTTTCAGGGAGCCGTTTGGTTCTGTTAGGGGAAAATGATGTCTACTATCAACGATGTATCGCGACTGGCTGGCGTGTCAAAAGCCACCGTATCGCGCGTGTTGAGTGGGTCACGTGGGGTGAAAGAGGCCAGTCGGGCTGCGGTGTTAAAAGCGGTGGATGAACTGAATTATCGTCCAAATGTCATCGCCCAGTCACTACTGAGTCAGTCTACGGGCTGTATCGGTGTTATTTGTGCGCAGGAAAATATCAATCAGACGACGGGTTACCTTTATGCGCTGGAGAAACATTTCAGTCAGCATCAAAAACACCTGTTACTTCGTTTCGCCAACACGAAAGCGGACGTGATGACCTGCCTCAGTGAGTTGACCTGTGGGTTATGTGATGACGTCTTAATTATCGGCGCGCGCTTTCCGTTAAACCTGCGTCAGCCAAACGTGATGCTGGTGGATTGTCTGGAATCCGGCGAAGAAGTGAACAGTATCCAGCGTGATCATGCTTTTGCAGCGGAAACGGCCTGTAACTATCTTATCAGTCAAAATCGTCGTCAAATTGCTCTGATTCATCCCGAGGGCATGGGCTTTGCCGATCAGGTTCTGCTGGGCTATAAACATGCCCTGGAAAAAAATTTCCTGCCTTTTAACCGTAATCTGGTCTTTATGGACACGCCATCTTCTTCAGTGGCGTTGCAGGAACTTCTGAACAATGCCTCCACGCTCAATTTCAATGCATTGCTGGTGGCCGATGAACAGCAGGCACAAAAAGTGATTCCTCAGTTGCAGGCGTTCAATAAGCAGGTGCCAAAAGACATTATGGTCTTTAGTCTGGCCGGCACGCTGGATCTGCCCGGTATCCCGACGATTCCGGCTATCTCATATTCAATGGATGCCATGGCCGCGCGTATTGTGAAGGCACTGAATCAACAGACGCAGAGCGTGTTACATTCCTCAGTAATGCGTGGCGATCTGGTTATTCCCGATTTTCGCCAGCGCTAAGCCACCGGGCCACGCTCAGTGGCCTGTTACTCGAGACGCTGCTCCATCTGTTCGATAATGGCCAGCGCCAGCCCGGTTGCCGGGGCCAGATGCGATTGCAGAAAATGTACCTGCGTATGGGCCGCAATAAACGCCAGTTTGTTGGCCTGCGTCTGATTGAGCACGGCCTGGCAAAAGGTCGGGCTGATGCTCCAGGGACAGTCAATGATGATCGTGGCAGGATTCAGTAATAACATGATTTGGCTGAGCGCGATGCCCAGATAGTTGCCTGCCAGCTGCATCACTTCATTTACGACATTCGGTGCGCTGTCACGACTGTGCCAGGTTAATCCCGGCTGACGCTGGGCAAGCTGTTGGTTAATGGCAGGTTTGCTGATCATCGCCTCCAGACAACCCTGTCGATTACAGCTACAGCGAGGGCCATTTGGCTGGACGGTAAGATGTCCTGCTTCACCAGCGGTCCAGCTGTTGCCGGTGAAAACCACGCCATGCTGCACCAGCGCGCCGCCAATGCCTTCCGCAATGCGCAAATAAAAATGCCCGCTTTCGGCGGGCAGATTGAGCTGTTGCACAGACAGCAGCGCAGCGGCCCTGACGTTATTCATAATCCGAATCGGCAAGGCGATCTGTTTGCGCAGATCACTGGCCAGGTCAACATTCTGCCAGCCCAGGTGGGTCGATAAATGCATCCAGCCTCGCCGTGAATCGACGACACCGGGAAACCCCAGCCCAATTCCCAGCAGCCCTGGCCAGGCTTCCATCAGTTTTTCGCACAAGGCGCCGATTTCAGCCAGGATCGGGCCAGGTTTACTGGTGTCCGTCCGTATTGTCTGTTCGGCAAGCGGTTGTGAAAAGTAATCGCAGATCTGCCAGTGAATCAGGTTTTTTTCCACCATGATACCGGCACTGACCAGCTTTTCCGGGCGCAGGGTAATGTGAATTTTAGGACGGCCAGCCGAAGAAACGCTGGCTTTACCTAGTTCCTGAACCCAACCGTTTTCCAGCAGATCATCAATAATCTGCGAAACGGTATTTTTGCTGAGCGCCAGTACCTGCGCCAGATCCTGGCGCGATGTGATGCGCAGCTGACGCAGTTGAGCCATTACGCGCTTTTGATTATTCAGCCGCATCAATGCAGGCCCTTTGCCAGTTGCTCTCATGACGGCTTACCCCAGAGGTGCACAGCGGCGAGGGAACGCCCACCGCCAACGAAGTCTTATTAGTTTGATGTCTAATGAAAACTTAGCATTGGGCAGAGAGGGCTGCCAAATAGCAATGTCCTCTGAATAAGGGGATTACGTCAGAAATGGGGGCCAGGCCACACGATCATGCAACTGGGGAGTAACCCTACCGCCCGCTTCAGCGGGCAGCAACATCAGTATTCGTCACCCCGGACGCGGCTGCGATAGCTTTCCCAGTCGAAGCGCACCCACAGGCTGTTACCTAAACGCATACGATCCATCACGCGTTCACCTAACAGGGCGTTCATGCCGGTGGGATCGAGATTGGTGAGCATCCCCGTCGGACGTTTAGATGACGAGCGGCGGTCAACAATCTGGTTAATAATCACTTTTTCGTAGCGCGATTCACTCTGCATACCAATCTCATCAATGACCAGCAAATCCACGCTGCTCAGATCCTGAATCAGTCGCTCTTCGGTGATATCACTGCTGCCGCTGAACGTTCCTTTCATGCTGGACATCAGATCCGCGACAGTCACGATAAGCACGCTCTTGCCACGCAAAATCAGATCGTTACCGATGGCGGCAGCCAGATGATTTTTCCCTGTGCCCGGCCGACCTGCAAAGACAAAACTGGCAATGTTTCCTTCAAAATTAGCAGCATACTGGCGCGCCTGCTCCAGGGCTTTGCGCTGACCTTCATTCTCGACGCGGTAGTTGTCGAATGAGCAGTTAATATGCAGATCACGAATCCCAGAACGCCCCATGATACGCTGCATTTTCATCGCGCGGTTTTCTCGCACAATCGCTTCTGAACGCAACCGCCCCTGTTCCTGGTTCCAGGCCAGCAACTCTTCACCATTAGTGAATTTGGGACGGGTTCCTGCTGGCATCATTCTTTTCAGACGGTTAAACAGATCGTTGGGCGTTTTCATTACTCACCTCGGAAACCATCGGGAATATCGTAGTCAGTACTGCTGATCTGCGTAATATCGCGACGCGGCTGTCCGCCATTGGCGGCGCGGTTCATCTGCAGGCTACGCGCCAGCTTCTGTTGCCACTGTACATGATGAAAAAGGCGGCCTTCGGCCTGCCAGTAAGCCACAAAGGCGGCCAGCTCTGCCGCCGTCACCGGCTCGCTGAGCGCGACGCCCCAGATTGCTGCCTGGCGGGTAAAGTCGGCGTCAGGCTGCCAGCCGTCATACATGGCAAACTTGCCGACGGGTTTATGCAGCGTAGCAGAAACATCGTCATACAGACTGTCATCCAGCGCCACATCACTGGGTTGCTGAGCGGCGGCTTCAAGGGCTAATAACTGTGCAAGACGCGCGGGAGTGAGGGCATACATCACTGGCGTGTAATTATCCAGCACCGCCAGCATGCCGTCTTCAGCCTGCTGTAAGGCGCTCTGCGGGTCCTGACGGAAAGCCTCCAGACCGATTAGCGTTGACGTTAAGATTTTGACTGACATGAAAAGACCTGCGGTTAACTTACACCCAACACCGGATCACCTGTCGCGGTGCAGAAGGGCATATTGTACCTTTTTTAAGGCGCGGGATCGCTGAAAAAGCGTTGCCGGCGATCTCCCCGGCGAGCGCCTGTTATGCAACCGTGGGGCGGACAGAGACTTGCGCGTTCACGGCCGGGTTTGCCACAGATAGCGCAGACCGGCCTGTATCCCAGCAGCTCTACCCCTTCTTCGGCCATGTTTTTTACCCCGCGGTTGTAATGATCGGGCATCAGGTGTTGCCAGAGGGTGTTCATGCCAAACAGACGTGAGAAAACCAGCACAATCATCAGTCCGGTCGCCATCACGGGCCAACGGTTATGGTGCAGCAGGTTCGCCAGCGTACGGAGCGTCTGCCTGGGAGTACGCATGGCGACGGCGAAACTCGCCAGTGCGGTCGCCAGTGCAAACCACACCCAACTGCCGTGACGAACAAGATCGAAGAAGAAATCCAGCTCGCGGATAAGCATACAGCTGTAAAAACCGGCTATTAAGGTTAATCCACCGCACTGGTCGGGACGGTGTCGTGCGGCAATATAAAATGCGCCGGCGAGACTAACTAACAACAGTTCCTGTGTGGTTTCAGTAAAAGAGGCTTCGTGCAGCGCGTTATCCATCCACACCACATCCATATAGAGGGGGACAAGCATGAAGGTGATAAACAGGGAGGCAAAAAGGAATACCGTGATTTCACGGCCGATAAGAATGACTTCGTTACGCATGGAATGACCTGAAAATGACTATCGTTATCATTGTATTCGCCTGGCGTGGGGCTGCCTTCGCTTTCAATGCTTTACGGATTTGGTGGTGACTATGGAAGCCGCCTCGCATTTTGTCATGTGGCGGGTTCAAATGGTGGCGGTTTCCCTCTACCATCGGTCAACAAACTGGCGCTTTATAAAGGAATACCATGATGCAACGATGCGGCTGGGTTACGCAGGATCCCCTCTATCTGGCTTACCATGACAATGAGTGGGGCCGTGCGCAGAGAGATAAACTGGCGCTGTTTGAAATGCTGTGTCTGGAAGGTCAACAGGCCGGGTTATCCTGGATTACGGTGCTGAAAAAGCGCGAGAATTACCGCGCGGCCTTTCACCAGTTTGATCCGCAGGCGGTGGCATTGATGAACGATCAGGACGTTGTCCAACTTATGCAAAACAGCGGCATCATCCGTCACCCGGGTAAAATTGCGGCGATTATTGCCAACGCCAGAGCGATGCTGGCGATGGAGGCGGAAGGGGAAGATTTTGCCCATTTCGTCTGGCAGTTCGTCGATAACCAGCCAATTGTTCACCACTATGCGGATTACAAACAGAGCCCGACCACCTCTCCGCAGGCTATAGCACTCTCTAAAGCATTAAAGACGCGTGGTTTCAAATTCATCGGTCCGACAATTTGTTACTCCTTTATGCAAGCCTGCGGCCTGATTAACGATCACCAAACCAACTGCTTTTGCCATCCTGATAACATTTAACACCGCTCCTTTACAAAATAAGACATTGTCTCAGGATTTCCCTCACTTTTACGCGGCATAATCAGGGCCAGTAAGGGGCCGGGGCGCCCCGATTAGAGAAACCCAAGGGACACATAATGCAGAAAAAATTGATTGCCATCTCGTTATTAATCAGCGGTAGCCTGGTGATATCCGGTTGTACCACGAATCCCTATACCGGCGAGTCGCAGGCCGGAAAATCCGGCGTGGGGGCAGGTCTTGGTGCATTAGTCGGCGCCGGTGTGGGCGTGCTTTCATCCTCGAAGAAAGATCGGGGTAAAGGGGCACTCATCGGTGCCGCCAGCGGCGCAGCCTTAGGCGGCGGTGTGGGGTATTACATGGATGTTCAGGAAGCCAAACTGCGCGATAAAATGAAGGGTACGGGCGTCAGTGTGACGCGACAGGGCGACAATATTGTGTTGAATATGCCAAACAATGTGACCTTCGATTCCAGCAGCAGCAGTCTGAAGCCAGCCGGTGCCAATACCCTGACCGGCGTCGCAATGGTACTAAAAGAGTATCCGAAAACGGCCGTAAACGTGGTGGGGCATACGGATAGTACGGGTTCGCGCGCATTGAATATGCGCCTGTCACAGCAGCGCGCAGAAAGCGTGGCCAGCGCCTTGATCGTACAGGGCGTGGCGGCTGACCGTCTGCATACGCAGGGTGTCGGCCCCGACAGCCCCATTGCGACCAACAGTACTGAAGCAGGCAAAGCCCAAAACCGCCGGGTTGAAATTACGCTGAGCCCGTTAAATTGATCATTTCGCCCCCTGTCACTGGGGGCGAAAGACATGCTACTGTCAGTTATTCGACAATTTTTAGACAATAAACTCGGTAAGGTTTCCAGTTGGTGCCTGTACACAGTGCCAGTTAACGCTTTATGCCAGCATGGTTCAAATTGAACAATGGATAACGCATCATGTCACTTAAAGCCATTGCGTCAGTCCTGGGGCTCTCAGTAACCACCGTGAGTCG
This sequence comes from Pantoea sp. SGAir0183, assembly GCF_043545505.1. Classification (NCBI taxonomy): domain Bacteria; kingdom Pseudomonadati; phylum Pseudomonadota; class Gammaproteobacteria; order Enterobacterales; family Erwiniaceae; genus Pantoea; species Pantoea sp. SGAir0183. Next base: position 19,530 of record NZ_CP028053.1, on the reverse strand, counting down.
CGCCCTGAATGGGTATGAGGATGTAGCAAAACACACACGTCAGCGCGTGGAAGAAGAAGCCCGGCGACGTGGCTACCGTCCTAATGTAGCTGCCCGGCGTTTAAAAACCGGACGCGCTAACGCGGTCGGCGTCGTCTACCCGATGAGCGCCCCGCCCCTCAGCGATATCCATTTCAATAAGATATTACTGGTGCTGGACCAGCGTCTTTCCCACTATGATATCGACCTGCTGTTGCTGACGGATAAACCCTGTGACGGACAGCGTTCACTGATGCGTATGCTACGCAGTCGCGTGGTCGATGCGCTAATCATCACGCACACCTTGCCGCAGGACGAACGCCTGCGCTGCCTACAGCAGAAGGGCTTTAATTTTCTCTCGCTGGGGCGCACTGATGCACAGCAAAATCATGCCTGGTTTGATGTCGATAACGCCGCAGGTTCCGCGCTGGCGGTAAAACACTGCCTGACCCAGGGCATGCAGCGCATCGCCTTTCTCGGGGGAAACGAACGCTGTACGTTTGTTCGCGATCGCCGTCAGAGCTACCTGAACGCCCTGGATTCCGTACCACCTTATGCCACTGCGGCGGTTGCTCCCTCGCGCCGCGCAGGGTATCAACAAGTCTCCGCCTGGCTGGCTGAAGGACTACAACCTCAGGCCATTATTACTGATAGCAGTACGCTGGCCGAAGGCGCGTTAATGGCGCTTCAGCAGGCAGGACGACTGCAGGGTAAGGATGCCATCACTTTGATGGCCTGGGATGGACTCCCGGTTGACGCCATCATTGATTTTCCGGTTATTGCGATTCGTCAGGCCAGTGAGCAGGAAAGAGGCGAACAGCTTGCGACCATGGTGATGCAGTTACTGGACGGCGCACCGCTGGCCCGGCTACAGGTCTTGTGGCAACCCAGTCTGCAACTGCCCGCACAGCGCTAACGTGTTTGCCATGCCGGACGCCTGTGGTAGTCTCGCGGCATGCGTAATTTGCGGAATATTCTATGAAAATCAGGCCTTCTCGCGCCACTATTAGCGATGTTGCCCGCGCGGCAAAAACCGGGAAAACCAGCGTCTCGCGTTATCTTAACGGCGAACAGCATGTGCTTTCTCCCGACTTAAAAGCGCGCATTGAACAGGCAATTAGCGATCTTAACTATCGGCCAAGCCAGATGGCGCGCGGGCTTAAACGGGGGCGAACCCGGCTAATCGGGTTAATCATTGCCGATATCACCAATCCCTATTCCGTGGACGTTATGTGCGGCATTGAAGCGGCCTGTCGTGCCTGCGGCTTTACATTGCTTATGTGTAACACCAACAATGAAGTCGATCTTGAACAGCATTATTTGCAGTTGCTGAGTAGCTATCAGGTTGAAGGCATTGTCGTTAACGCGGTAGGTATGCATGAAAAGGTACTGAGCCGGCTGCAGCAATCTTTGCTGCCGATGGTGCTGATTGACCGAAAAATCCCCGATTTTCCCTGTGATGTGGTGGGCCTGAATAATGCTGAAGCGGCAGAAACGGCCACCGATCACTTAATTGATAACGGTTATGAGGCGCTGCTGTTTTTGAGTGAACCCTTAGGCAGCGTGAATACCCGTCGTGAGCGCCTGCAGGCGTTTCGCCAGCGTCTGGCTGCGCATCCGGCCATCCTCCATGAAAATGCAGAAGTCTCGCTGCATCAGCCCGATGTGATGGATACCGTCTTGCATGACTTCTGTCAGCGTCATGCAGACAGGCGTTGCGCAGTTATGGTGGCAAACGGTGCGCTGACCTTACAGGTGGCCCGTTCCCTTCAGCGTCTAAATTTGCACTGGGGAAGCGATATGGGTCTATTGGGGTTTGATGAGCTGGAGTGGGCGGCGCTGGCAGGTGTCGGGATTACCACGCTTAAACAGCCCACCTGGCAGATTGGCTACCATGCGCTGGAGCGCCTGATTTCGCGTATCGAAGGCCACGATCATCCTCCCTGTGAGCAGGTTTTTTCGGGTGAACTGATTGTCCGGGGATCAAGCCAGCGTCTTCGCTAATTTTCAGATTGTTCCCTTCACTTACGTGCTCGCTTCGTGAGCACGATCATAATTCCGCATTTTGCTACTTTGCTTTGGAACCGGTTCCATTTAACGTTTTTATAACGTTAATACCGATTTTCCCCCTCAGGAGTCCGCAATGGAGCCCGAAATTATCGTCGTCACGGCGGCTTATGGATATCAACAGATTGCTGCGCTGGGCGGACAAAGGGCGCTCTTACCGATCATTCAGAAGGCTGGTGCGGACGGTGTGGAAATCCGTCGCGAATTGTTCGATGACACGACTTTCGATGACCTGCCCGCGCTGGCGCTGGCCATTGATCAGCACCGGCTGCGCGCCAGCTATTCTGTACCCGATACCTTGTTCAGTGAGGACGGCAAGCTGAACCCTTTGCTGACGCGTTATTTTACCGAAGCTCGTCAACTAAACGCGCAGAGACTAAAGGTGGCGCTGGGCAATTTTACGGGGGCTCTGTACAGCGAAACACTGCGCATGCTGATTGCGGAATATGGCGTGCCGCTGACCGTGGAAAATGACCAGACAGTGCACGGCAAACTGCAACCGATGCTGCGCTTTTTTAACGCTGCCCGTGAGGCGGCATTGCCGATTGGCATGACTTTCGATATGGGGAACTGGCACTGGACAGGCGAAAACCCGGAGCAGGCCGCAGTCCTGCTGACCGACCAGGTGGGTTACGTGCACGTCAAATCAGCGGTGCCGCAGGGGAAAAGCTATCGCGCTATTGCGCTCGACGATGCCGGACCGGGCTGGCAAGACCTGTTGCATCGGCTACCGGCGAGAGCCCCTCGCGGTATTGAATTTCCGCTGGAAGGCGACAATCTGATTGCGGTTACGCGCCATTATGTGACGCTGCTGCGTAATGTCTGAGGAGTAAAAATGACGACTCATCCTAACGGTACGCTTGATGTCATCACGATCGGCGAAGCCATGGCCATGTTTGTCGCCCGCGAAACGGGTGATTTGGCTGCAGTAGAAACATTTATCAAACGCGCCGCAGGTGCAGAACTGAATGTCGCCATCGGTCTGGCACGCCTCGGGCTGAAAGTAGGCTGGGTGAGCCGTATTGGACAGGACGCGTTTGGTCGTTTTATTTGTCAGGTGCTGGATAAAGAAAATATCGACCATCGTCAGGTGACCGTCGATCCGCGCTATCCCACGGGCTTTCAGCTTAAATCTAAAGTGGATGATGGTTCCGATCCGCTCGTGGAATATTTCCGCAAAGGCTCCGCTGCCAGTCATCTGTCACCCGAGGATTTTGACCACGATTATTTTGGCTCTGCACGCCATTTGCATCTGAGCGGCGTGGCGGCAGCAATATCAGACAGTTCGCTTGAGCTGACCAGGCATGCTGCGAAAGAGATGCGGGCGCGGGGTAAAACAATTTCCTTTGATCCTAATCTGCGTCCGGTGCTGTGGCGCAGCGAAGAGGAAATGCGTAAGCAGCTCAATCTGTTAGCGGAATACGCAGACTGGGTACTGCCCGGTGAAAAAGAGGGTTACATCTTAACCGGCTATCGCCAACCGCAGGATATTGCCGATTTTTATCTCGATAAAGGGGTAAAAGCGGTGGTGATTAAAACCGGCGGCGAGGGCGCCTGGTATAAGACAGCCGGGGGTGAGCAGGGCCAGGTGGCGGCAATCAAAGTTGATCAGGTTGTGGACACGGTCGGGGCCGGAGATGGGTTTGCCGTGGGAGTCATAAGTGCATTGCTGGAAGGGAAACCACTGATAGAGGCGATTCGCCGGGGGAACAAAATTGGTTCACTGGCGATTCAGGTGAGTGGTGACAGCGAAGGTTTGCCGACGCGTCAGCAGTTAGGTGATGTGTAGCCCGGCCCGCAAACAGAAACAGAGGAGTTCCCGATGAAAACGCAGATTATCGCGCCTAAACGCTGGTGGTTCATTATGCCCATCGTGTTTATCACCTACAGTCTTGCCTATCTGGATCGGGCAAATTTTAGCTTCGCATCCGCCGCTGGCATCAATGACGATCTGGGCATTACCAAAGGAATGTCTTCCCTGCTGGGTGCGTTGTTCTTTCTGGGGTATTTCTTTTTTCAAATCCCTGGGGCGATCTATGCGGAGCGCCGCAGTGTAAAAAAACTGATCTTCTGGTGCCTGCTGTTGTGGGGCGGCTGTGCTTCACTCACCGGCGTTGTCAGCAACATCCCTGTGCTGGCGGCGATTCGCTTTGTGCTGGGGGTTGTCGAGGCTGCGGTAATGCCTGCTATGCTGATTTACATCAGTAACTGGTTTACAAAATCTGAGCGCTCGCGGGCAAACACCTTTTTAATTCTCGGTAATCCCGTCACGGTCCTGTGGATGTCCGTGGTTTCAGGGTATCTGATAGAAGCGTTTGGCTGGCGGGAAATGTTTATCTTCGAAGGCATTCCTGCGGTGATCTGGGCCATTGCCTGGTGGTTTATGGTACAGGATAAGCCTGCGCAAGCGCGCTGGATGAGCGATGCAGAAAAAGCCGCGCTACAGGCCGCGCTGCAAAAAGAGCAAGAAAGCATCAAAGCAGTGCGCAACTACGGCGAAGCCTTTCGCAATCGTAACGTGATCATTCTCTGTATGCAGTACTTTGCCTGGAGTATTGGCGTTTACGGTTTTGTCCTGTGGCTGCCTTCAATTTTGCGCAACGGTACACAAATGGGCATGGTGGAAGCGGGCTGGTTATCGGCTGTGCCTTATCTGGCAGCCACGATTGCGATGGTGGTGGTGTCCTGGGCATCGGACAAAACGCAAAACCGTAAACTGTTTGTCTGGCCACTGTTGCTGGTGGGTGCCTTCGCCTTCCTCGGTTCGTACATGGTAGGTTCGGGCAATTTTTGGCTGTCTTATACATTGTTAGTCGTCGCCGGTGCCGCGATGTACGCGCCTTATGGCCCGTTCTTTGCCATTATTCCGGAAATGCTGCCCCGCAATGTTTCCGGCGGCGCAATGGCGCTTATCAACAGTATGGGGGCGTTGGGCTCGTTTATCGGCTCCTGGATTGTGGGTTATCTGAACGGGGCAACCGGCAGTCCTTCGGCCTCCTATATTTTTATGGGTGGCGCACTACTGCTGTCCGTGGTCCTGACGCTTATCGTCAAACCCGCACAAAATAAGGCGCCTCCGCTACAAGGCGCGAAACCGGCCTGAAAGCGTAAGCGTTAGCATCTTCTCCGGGCGACCTTTGTGTTGCCCGTCATTTATTTACAGGAAGCTATCTGATGAAACCCGCCGTCATTCTTTATAAAAAATTGCCTGACGATCTCCGTGCGCGTCTCGCAGACTATGCCACGATCACCGAAATCAACGATTTATCATCCGAAAGCCAGCAGCAACATGCGCAGGCACTGCAACAGGCCGAAGGAATGCTGGGATCGGGCGGAAAAGTCAACGGCGAGTTGCTGGCCAAAATGCCCGCACTGCGCGCCTGTTCCAGCGTTTCTGTCGGCTATGACAACTTTGATGTGGATGCCCTGAATCAGCGAGGGGTAGTGCTGATGCACACGCCAACGGTACTGACGGAAACGGTGGCCGACACCATCATGGTGCTGGTTCTCAGTACGGCAAGACGTATACCGGAGCTGGATGCCTGGGTGAAAGCTGGCAACTGGCAAAAAAGTATTGGTCCGGACCGGTTTGGCATGGATGTGCACCATAAGACGATGGGAATTCTTGGTATGGGACGCATCGGTATGGCGCTGGCCCAGCGTGCGCACTTCGGATTCGGCATGAACATTCTCTACAATGCGCGCCGTCAGCACGACCAGGCCGAATCGCAGTTTGCAGCCCGCCGGTGTGAGCTGGAAACGCTGCTCAAAGAAAGCGATTTCGTTTGCATCAGCCTGCCGCTTACCGAAGAAACGCATCATTTAATTGGCGCAGAACAGCTGGCGATGATGAAGCCCAGTGCGGTGCTGATCAACGCGGGCCGTGGGCCAGTGGTAGATGAAAATGCCCTGATTACCGCGCTACAAGAGGGCACGATCCACGCCGCCGGGCTGGATGTTTTCGAAAAAGAGCCGCTGCCGACTGACTCGCCGCTGCTGTCGTTACCGAATGTTGTTACGTTGCCGCACATTGGCTCTGCAACCCACGAAACCCGCTATGGGATGATGCAGGACGCGGTAGAAAATCTCATTGCCGCCCTGAGCGGCAAGGTTGAAAAGAACTGCGTGAATCCTCAGGTGCTGAAGTAATCCTGCGGCTGCCCATTGCGCCCGCCGGGAGCGGGCGTTATGGTGGTTATCCCATTCTTTATTACAAATTTTTAACCGCTATGGCTTTTTCTCAGTTCGGCGACAAGTTTACTCAACATTCCGGCATCTCACGTCTGATGGAAGACATGGGCGCAGGCCTGCGTACGCCCGGCACGATCATGCTTGGCGGCGGCAACCCCGCACAGATCCCGGCAATGAACGATTATTTTCAGCAGTTGCTGCAGCAGATGCACGACGAGGGCAAACTGAGTGAGGCCTTATGCAATTACGATGGTCCACGCGGTAAAGCCGTGCTGCTGGATGCCCTGGCGGCAATGCTACGTGAGCAGTGCGGTTGGTCTGTCACTGCGCAAAATATCGCGCTGACTAACGGCAGTCAGAGCGCATTTTTTTATCTCTTCAACCTGTTCGCGGGGCGGCGCAGTGACGGCAGTAAAAAACGGGTGCTGTTTCCTCTGGCTCCAGAGTACCTGGGTTACGCTGATGCGGGCCTGGATGAAGACCTCTTTATTTCTGCCAGGCCCAACATAGAGTTATTACCGGAAGGGCAGTTCAAGTATCACGTCGATTTTGAACATCTCCCCATGAATGACGATGTGGGGCTGATTTGCGTATCGCGCCCGACCAATCCAACCGGCAATGTCATTACGGATGACGAACTTCTGCAACTGGATGCGCTGGCGCAGCAGCATGAGGTGCCGTTACTTATCGACAATTCTTATGGTGTGCCATTTCCCGGCATTATTTTTAGTGATGTGCGGCCGCTGTGGAACCCCAATATCATTCTCTGCATGAGTTTATCCAAACTCGGTCTGCCAGGCGCACGTTGCGGGATTATCATCGCCGATGAGAGCACGATTACCGCGATCGGTAACATGAACGGCATCATCAGCCTGGCACCGGGCAGTATTGGCCCGGCCATTGCCAGCGAAATGATTCAACGTGGCGATCTGCTGCGCTTGTCTGAAGAAGTGATTAAACCTTTTTATCAGCACAAGGTGATGCAAACGATCACCCTTATTCGCCGCTACTTATCGGCGGAGCGCTGTCTGATCCATAAACCGGAGGGGGCAATTTTTCTCTGGCTGTGGTTCCGGGATTTACCGATCAGTACGGAGTTGCTGTACCAGCGGCTTAAAGCTCGGGGCGTGCTGATGGTGCCGGGCCACTTTTTCTTTCCGGGTCTGGAGCATGACTGGCCGCACACGCACCAGTGCATGCGCATGAATTATGTACCGGATGCGGAAAACATTGAGCGCGCCATACAGATTCTGGCTGAAGAAGTGGAGCTCGCCTGGCGCGACAGTTAAATCTACAGACCCGATCGGGCAACAAGGCGTCGTCTCTATCCGGCCGGCCTTGATGAAGCGCAACGCTGCCTTAACCCGATCGCAAAGGCATTTTGCATTATTAACAGACGTGATGCGCATATGGCCGTGCGGGCCAGCGCGGGCAAAAGGAGAGTGCGGTGTCGGGAAAAGACTGGCTGTTAGCCCTGTGTGTAGTGATTGCGTGGGGCGTGAACTTTGTTGTCATAAAACTGGGTCTGCATAACATGCCTCCCTTTTTGCTGGCGGGATTGCGTTTTGCACTGGTTGCCTTTCCTGCCCTTTTACTGGTGCGCCGTCCTGCTGTGCCAGTAAAGTGGCTTTTACTTTACGGCATGACCATCAGTTTTGGGCAGTTTGCGTTTCTGTTTTTGGCCATCAAACTGGGTATGCCTGCAGGCCTTGCTTCGCTGATATTACAGGCGCAGGCGTTCTTTACGCTGCTGCTTGGGGCGCTGTTTCTGGCCGAAAAGCTGCGCTGGAATCACATTGCGGGCATGCTGATTGCCACCTCAGGCATTTTTTTATTAGCCACCTCCGGCATGGCTGGCCAGAGCGCCGCCGGCATAACACTGACCACTATGATGCTTATGCTGGCGGCGGCGTTTTCCTGGGGACTGGGGAATATCACCAATAAAATCATCACCCGGCATTATCCCGTACCGGTTATGTCGCTGGTGGTCTGGAGCGCGCTGGTGCCCGTCGTTCCTTTCTTTGCCTGTTCGCTGCTGTTTGAAGGCCGGTCGGCAATCATTACCAGTCTGACGCACATTGATCTACAGACGGTGATGGCGCTGATTTACCTGGCCTTTGTGGCGACCATTATGGGTTACGGCATCTGGAGTACGTTGCTTAGCCGTTATGAAACCTGGCGTGTGGCACCGCTTTCCCTGCTGGTGCCTGTTGTTGGGATTGTTTCGGCAGCCCTGGTGCTGGGGGAAACCTTATCACGCCAGCAGATTGTGGGTGCTGTAATCATCATTGTCGGGCTGCTGGTCAATATGTTTGGTGGCGTGATTGGTCAGCGCTGGCTCAGGCAGCCGCAACATTAGCGCTTACCACTCGTCAAACTGACGTGCCCGACGTGACTACCTTTTCGTAAATGCCTGTGCATGCGCGCGTTTTCGGGCTGGCTTTGGCAGCCCGCTCGCAGAATAAAACCTCCGCCTGGACAGCAATGCGGATGCATGGAAGTATCCGCATTGCCAGGGCGGCCAGACATCTCTTTTCACTCATCACGACTTTCGCCCGTGTGCTTTATAACCGGGCCAGCAATGATGAAGAAGAAAAACGCAACGCCAACACCACATGATGCAACCTTTCGTCAGTTTCTCACCCAACCTGACATTGCCCGCGATTTCATGGAAATTCATCTTCCCGCAGATCTGCGCGCGATTTGCGACTTACGGACGTTAAAACTGGCGTCCGGTTCCTTTGTTGAAGCCGATCTCCGGCAGTATTTCAGTGATGTGCTGTATAGTCTCAAAACGACAGCGGGTGAGGGCTATATGTACGTCCTGATCGAACATCAGTCTTCACCTGACAGGCATATGGCGTTCAGGCTTCTTCGCTACGCGGTCGCGGCCATGAAGCGCCACCTGGATGCCGGCTATAAAACGCTGCCGCTGGTGATACCGGTGCTGTTTTATATGGGTAAACGCAGACCCTATCCTTATTCCACCTGCTGGCTGGATGATTTTACGCATCCGGCACTGGCTCGCAGGCTCTACAGTACTTGCTTCCCTCTGGTTGATATTACGGTAATGCCTGACGATGAGATTGTGGAACATCGCAGCATGGCGGCACTGACGCTGCTGCAAAAGCACATCCATCAGCGCGATCTCGCAAATCTGATGGACAGACTTGTCCCTGTGCTGCTGTCCGGTTATCTTTCGTCATCACAGATTGTATCGTTGGTGCACTACATTGTGCAGGCGGGTGAAACCCCAGACGTCGAGGCTTTTATTCAGGAACTGGCCCTGCGGGTGCCGCAACACGGAGACACGCTTATGACCATTGCACAGCAGCTTGAACAAAAAGGTATGCAGAAGGGCTTTGATAAGGGAATTAAGCAGGGAATTCAGACCGGTTTACGTGAAGGCCGCAATGAAGGTAAACGCGAGGTTGCGCGCACTATGCTTCAGCATGGCCTGGACAGAACAACCGTGATGAAAATGACCGGGTTGAGTGAAGCAGATCTGGCACAGATTCAGCATTGATCTGAACCTGCAAAAGAAGGCGCGGGACAGGTGAAGCCTGCGTTTGTCAACGCGACCTGATGCTTTTCGTTTTCTTACCATCAGGCCATCACCGATCGCTTCGCCGCATCCGCATCAATCTGCTTGTCGCGGTCATAAAAAAACGGCCACAACCTGTATGCTGTGACCGTTCTCATGTTTACTCAGCCGTCACGGCCGCTTTATTTTAAAATTTCAATCCGGCGTGGTTTCGCTTCTTCAGGAATCAAACGCTCAAGATCGATGCTCAGCAGACCATTTTCCAGGCGCGCGTCGCGCACGACGATATGGTCAGCCAGCTGGAATTTACGCTCGAAATTACGCTCGGCGATGCCCTGATAGAGATATTTACGTTCTGTCTGCTCTTCCGGATGCGCACCACGCACGATGAGCACGTTGTCGTGGGCCGTAATATCCAGTTCACTCTGAGCAAAACCGGCTACCGCGATAGTGATGCGGTAATGGTTCTCATCAACCAGTTCAACATTGTAAGGGGGATAACCACCGTTGCTCTGATTTTGATTGGACTCAAGCAGGTTGAACAGGCGATCAAATCCGATGGCAGAGCGATAAAGGGGAGACAGATCAAAGTTACGCATAAAAAGACTCCTGAATGTCAGCAAGTTTTGGCAACCTTCCACTATTGGACAGGTTGTGCAGGACCGCATTGCCCCTTTCGGCGGCAGCCTTAACGACCTTGTTTAGAAAATGGGTGCAGACGCCAGTCTTTCAAGACCCGATGCGTGATTTTTTTCGCCAAACTGGCGAAATGGCATACACTCAAGGGTAAATTGCCGGACCAGAACGGACTTCATGACTGAGAGGGTACGCTGGTGCGCTCACGCAATCAGGTGCCAGAATCGAAGGGACGACATATGAAAATGATGAAAAGGTTACCGTTGGCTGGCGTGATGTGTTGCGCAGTCGCTTCCGGTGGATGTTCCAGCGTCATGACGCATACCGGTGCAAGTCAGGGCTACTATCCGGGCACACGTGCCAGTGCCGACATTCTGACGGACAGTCAGGCCAGCTGGGCGCTAAAGCCCCTGGCGCTGGTTGATCTGCCTTTTTCTGCCGTCATGGATACGCTGTTACTGCCCTGGGATTACTATCGCAGCGACAAGGATAAAGCCCTGGATTCGCCGCGCGCCCGCGTGCTTCAGAGTGAAAAGCTGGCCCACACCGAGGAGAATCTGGCGCATGCTCAGCCCATGCCCGCTATGCAACCGTCACAGTAAACAGGTGCTGCCAGCCCTCTTTTTCCCGCATAAAAGCGATCTTTTTTCCATCCGGTGACCAGACCACCGCATCCCCGGACGGTGCCGACCCGGTGCGGGCGGTTAAGCGTTCGCACTCTCCCGTTTGCCAGTGACACAGCATCACGCTGTTGTCGCAAATAAAGGCAATGGCTTCACCACGAGGATGCCAGCTAAATGCAGACTGAATGCTGTGGTTCAGCCGCGTTATCTGACGCGGTTCACCGCCGTTAGGCGATACCCACCATAATTGAATCACCTGCTGGCTGTCCGCCATCAAAAAGGCGATAGCGCTGCCATCGGGTGAGCTACGTAACCAGTGGCGAGGTTGCTGCGCCAGTCCCTTGCTATAGGTTAACCGTCGCTGTTGAACCCCCGCTGGTGGCGCAGGTAGATGGTGGCTGTCCCCTTCCAGCGGTGAGCGGCCGGGTTTGGCATAGGCTTCCAGTGCCTCTGGCAAATCGACGACAAATACCTCGGGATGCTTGTCTCCTGCCGCGGAAAGCGTGTCGCCAATAAAGGCGATGGCCCAGCGTTGACGGCTGCCGTCCGGCTTTTCATAGCCCTGATGACCAATCCAGCACTCTTCATAGGCCCGATTGATTTGATCGCTGCCCGGCTGTGGGTGCGCTGTCGTTTCACTGACTACTACACAAAAATGGCTGCCATCATATTCGCGCGGATGCTGTTTTTCTGGTTTCACTGCTTTTAACGGGACGGCAATGCCGACATTGCGCAGATCAAGACTGATATCCAGCTCGTGCATCACGTGATCGTTATAGGTGAAGCTGAGGCGCGAGCCATCCGGACTAAAAACATGGACGTGAGAACCGCCGCGCAAAGCACCTGGCGTAAAGGGCGGCGTGATATCGCATGCATCCAGACTGGCGGCCTGACCCGCTTCAATGATCACGCCGCGGCGATGATGAAAGTCATAATGCCAGTTGTCGTCAGGATGCTCTGGCCCATGAATACAGACATAGCGCTCGGGTAAGGTGGGACAAACCGTCACCACGCCAACATGGGCGCCCGCCGTTGCCTCATACAGCACTTCCACTTCGCCGGTATTCACATTAACGCGTTCAATTGTCTTACCGGTGAACGACGCGCCGGAAGGCCGCACATCAAAGGCCAGCCACTGGCTGTCGGGCGTCCAGACGTTGATGTTGGTCAGTTGATGATGACGAGGAGCAAAAGTAATCTGTTTTTCAGGCATGAAAGCACTCGTGAGCAGGCGCGTTATTTGACAGTTGCAGTGATGTTATGGGTAAAACCGTGCAGATGACTGACCTGTCTGCGCGGTTTTACCCATAAAAGAAACCGATTAAAGCACCCATTTTTCAATGGCGTGCGCAACCCCATCTTCCATATTGGTTTTGGTCACAAACTGGGCTATTTTTTTCACAGAATCAATCGCATTGCCCATCGCGACGCCGGTCCCTGCGTATTCAATCATCGCCAGATCATTTTCCTGATCGCCTATCGCCATGACCTCTTCCGCTTGCAAACCCAGTTTCTCCGCCAGCATTTTTACGCCATAACCTTTGTTTACCCGACGGTCGAGAATTTCCAGATAGTAGGGCGCGCTTTTCAAAATGGTATACGTCTGGTGCGCATGCTCAGGCAGTCTGGCGATGGCCGCATCAAGCAGAGCGGGTTTATCAATCATCATGAGTTTTGGAAAACGCGTTGCCGGATCCATTTCTTCAACGGCCCGATAACGTACCGGGATGCCGGTCAGGCTGGCTTCATGAATTGTAAATTCGCTGATATCTTTATTTGGCGTATACAGGTGTGATTTATCAAACGCCTGAAAATGCACGCCCAGTTCTCTGGCCAGCTTCTCAACATACATGTAATCGTCAAAGCCCAGCGTCACATCGGCGACGACTTCACCATCTTCAGCCCGATGAACAAGCGCGCCATTATTACTGATGCAGTACTGACCTGGCGTATGGAGATCAAGTTCCATTAAATAACGTTCAATACCAACATAAGGCCGGCCGGTCGCCAACACGATGGAAACCCCTTTTTCCCGGGCGCGGTTCAGTGCCGATTTTACGCCTGCGGTGATCTCGTGCTGCGGATTCAGCAGCGTGCCATCCATATCAATTGCGATCAGTTTAATAGCCATAGCATCCTCATTGTGTCGGGTTTGCAGCAATGCTAGCGCGATTCAGCTCACATTGACCAGTTTATCGGCGCTTTTCAGCACGCGTGAACCATAACGTGTTACGTTTCGCTCCACGATGATCTGGCAAAAAAAAACCCTTCACGAGGAAGGGTTTTACATCTTTTGGCGCGATTAGATATCGATGTTAGCGGCTTTCAGCGCATTCTCTTCGATGAAGGCGCGGCGTGGTTCAACGGCATCCCCCATCAGGGTTGTAAACAGCTGGTCGGCGGCGATCGCATCTTTAATGGTGACACGCAGCATGCGACGGCTGTCTGGGTCCATTGTCGTTTCCCACAACTGATCCGGGTTCATCTCACCCAGACCTTTATAGCGCTGTACAGACAGACCACGACGGGATTCTTTCACCAGCCACTCAATCGCCTGTTCGAAGCTGGATACCGGTTGACGGCGCTCACCGCGCTCGATGTAAGCATCCTCTTCCAGCAGGCCGCGCAGTTTGCCACCCAGGGCGCAAATTTTGCGATATTCCGGCCCCATAATAAACTCGCTGTCCAGAGGATAATCCGTGTCCACGCCATGGGTCCGTACGCGTAAAACAGGCTCAAACTGATTCAGCTCACGATTTTCACGTACGTGTGCCACATAGGTGCTGCCGTGCGCTTCACGTTCAGTCAGATAGCTCACCAGTCCGTTAATCCAGGCGTTAACGGCCGCTTCATTACTCAGATCGCTCAGCGTGTCGTGATAGACCAGCGCACGTAACATCGCCAGCGGAAAACGGCGCTCCATACGTTTGATCATCTTCTGCGTGCTGTTAAAGTCCGCGACCAGAGATTCAAGCGGCTCACCACCTAATGCCGGTGCGCTGGCATTGGTGTGCAGCGTCGTTCCGTCGAGGGCGATAGCGATCTGATACTGATCCATCGCCTCATCGTCTTTAATATACTGTTCCTGCTTGCCTTTTTTCACTTTATACAGCGGCGGCTGAGCAATGTAGACGTGACCACGCTCAATAATTTCTGGCATCTGACGATAGAAAAAGGTCAACAGCAGTGTACGAATGTGCGAGCCGTCGACGTCCGCATCGGTCATGATGATGATGCTGTGATAGCGCAGTTTATCCGGGTTATATTCGTCGCGGCCAATGCCGCAGCCCAGCGCGGTAATCAGCGTAGCCACTTCCTGAGACGCCAGCATCTTATCGAAACGCGCCTTCTCAACGTTCAGAATTTTCCCTTTCAGCGGCAGAATAGCCTGGTTTTTACGGTTACGGCCTTGCTTGGCAGAACCGCCCGCGGAGTCACCCTCCACCAGGTAGATTTCAGACAGAGCCGGATCGCGCTCCTGACAATCCGCCAGCTTGCCCGGCAGGCCAGCCAGATCCAGCGCACCTTTGCGGCGGGTCATTTCACGGGCACGGCGCGCGGCTTCACGGGCGCGGGCGGCATCAATGATTTTGCCGACAACGATTTTTGCATCGCCCGGATTTTCCAGCAGATATTCCGCCAGCAGTTCATTCATCTGCTGCTCAACGGCCGATTTCACTTCAGAAGACACCAGCTTGTCTTTGGTCTGTGAAGAGAATTTTGGATCCGGCACTTTCACCGACACCACGGCAATCAGGCCCTCACGCGCGTCATCACCGGTGGCGCTGACTTTGGCCTTCTTGCTGTATCCCTCTTTATCCATGTAGGCATTCAGGGTACGCGTCATCGCGGCGCGGAAACCGGCAAGGTGCGTACCACCGTCGCGCTGAGGAATGTTGTTAGTGAAGCAGTAGATGTTTTCCTGGAAGCCGTCGTTCCACTGCAGAGCTACTTCCACGCCAATGCCGTCTTTTTCGGTCGAGAAATAGAATACGGTCGGATGGATAGGCGTTTTGTTCTTGTTCAGGTACTCAACAAACGCTTTGATCCCGCCTTCGTAGTGGAAATGGTCGTTTTTGCCGTCACGTTTGTCTTCCAGACGAATGGAAACACCGGAGTTCAGGAAAGAGAGCTCACGCAGGCGCTTCGCCAGGATGTCGTATTCGAAGTCGGTCACGTTGGTGAACGTGTCATGGCTTGGCCAGAAACGGATACGGGTACCGGTCGCGTCGGTATCGCCTGTCACCGCCAGCGGCGCTTCGGGCACGCCATGCAGATAAATCTGCTGGTGCACTTTACCTTCGCGACGAATGGTCAGCTCCAGCTTCTGTGACAGGGCGTTAACCACAGACACGCCCACGCCGTGCAGGCCGCCTGAGACTTTATACGAGTTATCGTCGAACTTACCGCCAGCGTGCAGCACCGTCATGATCACTTCTGCCGCGGACACGCCTTCTTCTTCGTGGATACCGGTTGGAATACCGCGTCCGTCATCCTGTACGGAAACCGAGTTGTCCGCATGGATGGTGACAACGATATCTTTACAGTGACCGGCGAGCGCTTCGTCGATTGCGTTATCCACGACCTCGAATACCATGTGATGCAGACCGGTTCCGTCATCGGTATCGCCGATGTACATGCCCGGGCGTTTGCGTACCGCATCAAGCCCTTTCAGAACTTTGATACTTGAAGAGTCATAAGAATTCGACATCAACGTTTCTCGCTCATTTAATCTTTAGGTTGAACCGCTATTTTACCCTGTTCCACGCGGAACATCTTGCCCTTTTCGTCAGTCATGTCGATTACATGCTCGGACGAGATGGCGCTGACAAAGACCTGAGCCTGCGTCGCCTTCAGTCGTTCCGCCAGCAGGCGGCGGCGACTGTCGTCCAGTTCAGAGGCAAAGTCATCAATGAGGTAAACACAACGGCGTCCGCTCTGGTTAGTCAGGAACTCGCCCTGCGCCAGACGCAATGCACACATCAGCAGTTTAAGCTGCCCGCGTGAGAGTAAATCTTCCACCGGCGTACCTTCGGCACGAATACGAAAGTCCGCTTTATGCGGGCCGTTGGCGGTGTAGGTTAAGGCCCGATCGCGTTCAAAGTTGCGTTCAAGCAGTTCGGCATAATCGCTCTCTTTGTCCCAGCCGCGCTGGAACGAAAAACGCAGATCAAATTCGGGTAAAAACTGCCCGCAGGTGGTGACGATCTCGGCTGAGATCGCGTCACTGTACTCGGCGCGCCACTGGCTAATCTGTTCGGCCAGCGGCACCAGTTCTTGATCCCAGGGACGAACCTGACTGTAGCGCGTGACCTGACGCAATGCCGCATTGCGCTGTTTGAGCAGGCGCCGCAGGTTGCTCCAGGCATTAAAAAAACCCGGCGTATTGTGAAAGCAGCCCCAGTCTACATAGGCTCTGCGATATTTAGGACCGCCATTAAGTAGGGTAAAACCCTCTGGCGTGATCAACTGCATCGGCAGTAACTGCGCCAACTCGGCCACTTTATGTCCGTCGCTGCCGTCAATGCGGACTTTGCTCTCCCCGGCGCGATTTTTACTGAGCCCGACGGAGAACTCGCGCTCCTGGCCTTCCAGCCGGCCATGCAGCACAAAGGCGGCCTGATCGTGCCGAATTACCCGTCCCGCCTGCAAACTGCGAAACGCACGTCCGTGGCCCAGCGTATAGATCGCCTCAAGCACGCTGGTTTTGCCGCTACCGTTCGCGCCCACCAGAAAATTAAATCCCGGCGCTAACGCCAGGTCAGCCTGTTCAATATTGCGAAAATCTTTTATTAGCAGGCGGGTTAAAGCCATGAATCAATCCAGCGTGAAGGGCAAAAGTCAGGATGAAAGGGATTGTGCCTTTGAAAAACAAGCCGCTCGGGTCACGGACAATACCGTCCGAAACCCGAATGGCGAGCAGGCCAGCGTACGATGGCCTACAGGCGCATAGGCATGACGACATAGGCCGCCGCCGGGCTGACGACATCTTCAATCTGCACACTCGACACAGAATCCGTCAGCAGCAAACGGACGTTCTCGCACTTCAGCGCATTCAGCACGTCCAGCACGTAACTCACGTTGAACCCAATTTCCAGCTCGCTGCCGTTATAGCTGACATCCAGCATCTCTTCCGCTTCTTCCTGTTCAGGGTTATTCGCGGTAATTTTTAGCTGATTTTCGGTGATATGCAGACGAACACCACGGAATTTCTCATTCGACAGAATCGCAGCACGGGCAAACGCCTGTTTCAGCAGATCGCAACCGGCTTCCAGCACCTTATCCGGATTCTTGGGCAACACACGACGATAATCCGGGAAGCGACCATCCACCAGCTTAGAGGTGAAGATATAGTCGCCCACATGTGCACGGATATTACTGCTGCCAATCTGTACCTGAAGCGGCGTATCGCCGCCATCCAGCAGACGCAACAGCTCGATAACCCCTTTACGCGGCACGATGACCGAATGGCTGGGCAGCGCCTGGCCAACGGGCATGGAACAGACGGCCAGACGGTGACCATCGGTGGCGACCGTACGCAGTTCTTCGCCTTCGGTCTCAAACATCATGCCGTTCAGGTAGTAACGCACGTCCTGATGCGCCATGGAAAACTGCGTGGCTTCAATAAGCCGTTTCAGCGTTGCCTGCGGCAGCGTGAATTCCACCTCGCTCTGCCAGTCATCCAGGTTGGGGAAGTCGCTGGCGGGCAAGGTCGAAAGCGAGAAACGGCTGCGGCCAGAGCGCACCAACATCCGTTCGCCTTCCAGTGTGACGTTGATCTCTGCGCCTTCCGGCAGGCCGCGACAAATATCGAGAAATTTGCGTGCCGGCACGGTGGTTGCGCCAGGCTCGTGCGCCTGAGTAAGCGCCACGCGCGCCACCATTTCCATTTCCAAATCGGTGCCGGTCAGCAACAGCGATCCGTCATTCACCTGCATCAGCAGGTTGCCAAGGATCGGCAGCGTCGGACGACCACCAAGGGGGCCGCTGACTTGCTGCAGCGGCTTTAGCAACTGTTCACGTTCAACAATAAATTTCATAGCGTCACGAAGATAATGTTCTGATGAGATTAGAGAAATCTTCTTTGATGTCGTGGCTTTCTTCACGCAACTGCTCAATCTTGCGGCAGGCATGAAGCACCGTGGTATGGTCGCGACCGCCAAAAGCATCGCCAATTTCCGGCAAACTGTGGTTGGTCAGCTCTTTCGCCATCGCCATCGCCATTTGACGCGGACGCGCGACTGAGCGCGAACGGCGCTTAGAGAGCAAATCCGCGACTTTAATTTTGTAGTACTCCGCAACGGTCTTCTGAATATTATCAATAGTGACCAGTTTTTCCTGCAGGGCCAGCAGATCCCGCAATGCTTCGCGAACGAAATCGATCGTAATCGCCCGACCGGTAAAGTTAGCGTTCGCAATCACCCGGTTCAGTGCCCCTTCCAGCTCACGCACGTTCGAACGTAAACGCTTGGCAATAAAGAAGGCCACTTCGCCCGGCAAACGAATGTCGTTTTCGTCCGCCTTTTTCATCAGGATCGCAACGCGGGTTTCCAGTTCAGGCGGTTCGATCGCCACGGTCAGGCCCCAGCCAAACCGTGACTTCAGTCGATCTTCAACCCCGTTGATCTCTTTGGGGTAACGATCCGACGTCAAAATGATCTGTTGATTGCCTTCCAGCAGGGCATTGAAGGTGTGAAAAAATTCTTCCTGCGAACGCTCTTTATTGGCAAAAAACTGAATGTCATCGATCAACAGCGCATCAACCGAGCGGTAGTAACGCTTAAACTCTTCAATCGCGTTATTTTGCAGCGCTTTTACCATGTCCTGCACAAAGCGCTCGGAATGCATGTAAACCACTTTCGCATTTGGCTTACGCGCAATGATGCCATTACCCACGGCGTGCAGCAGGTGAGTTTTGCCGAGGCCAGTACCGCCATAAAGGAACAACGGATTGTAGGCACCGCCAGGGTTATCGGCCACCTGGCGTGCCGCCGCGCGCGCCAGTTGGTTAGATTTACCTTCAACAAAGTTATCGAAGTTATGGCGATTGTTAACATTGGACCGATAGGTCACATCCGCAGGAGCAGGCACGTTGTCCCAGCTCGGACGTAAAATCTGTGTCGGTGCCGGACGGCTTGGCACAGGCTCTGCCGGCGCACTGACGCTGGCCATCGCGGGCTGGCTGACCGCTGCGGCGTGTTGAACCGGACGCGTGCCCACCTCAAAACGCAACAGCGGGACATTGGCACCGCAGAATTCGTTCAGCAATGCGTTAATGCTGTTTAGGTATTTATCCCGAACCCAGTCGAGTACGAAGCGGTTAGGAGCATACAAGGCAAGCGTATTGTCGTTTAATTCAGCCTGTAGTGGACGGATCCACATGCTGAATTCGGTGGCAGGAAGCTCATCCTGCAAACGGGCAAGACACTGTTGCCAAAGCGTAAGTGACAC